>NZ_CP109418.1:0-4800000 GCF_045040325.1 Kribbella sp. NBC_01510
GGGCCACCCCTTACGGGGTGGCCCTTAACAGTGTGAATGTCCGGCGGCGTCCTACTCTCCCACGATCTCCCGATCGCAGTACCATCGGCGCTGTCGGGCTTAACTTCCAGGTTCGGAATGGAGACTGGGTGTTTCCCCGACGCTATGGCCACCGAAACTCTATAGAAATATCAACCAACCATCCTGCCAAGCCACAAACCCCGTGTGGGGTTTGGTGGGCTGGGGGTTGACCGTATTTCGGGAACCGTACAGTGGACGCGAATGCTTCTCTCAGTTACGTAGCGCAGTGTCTTCTGGGGGTTTGCTACCCACCATGGGTGGGTGTGTGTGACAAGCCCTCGGCCTATTAGTACCAGTCAGCTCCACATCTTGCGATGCTTCCACTTCTGGCCTATCAACCCAGTGGTCTACTGGGGGCCTTACCCGGTTAACCCGGTGGGAGACCTCATCTTGAAGCGTGCTTCCCGCTTAGATGCTTTCAGCGGTTATCACTCCCGAACGTAGCCAACCAGCCGTGCTCCTGGCGGAACAACTGGCACACCAGAGGTTCGTCCACCCCGGTCCTCTCGTACTAGGGGCAGCCCTTCTCAAGTCTCCTGCGCGCGCAGCGGATAGGGACCGAACTGTCTCACGACGTTCTAAACCCAGCTCGCGTGCCGCTTTAATGGGCGAACAGCCCAACCCTTGGGACCTACTCCAGCCCCAGGATGCGACGAGCCGACATCGAGGTGCCAAACCATCCCGTCGATATGGACTCTTGGGGAAGATCAGCCTGTTATCCCCGGGGTACCTTTTATCCGTTGAGCGACGGTGCTCCCACATGCCACCGCCGGATCACTAGTTCCGACTTTCGTCCCTGCTCGACATGTCTGTCTCACAGTCAAGCTCCCTTGTGCACTTACACTCGACACCTGATTGCCAACCAGGCTGAGGGAACCTTTGAGCGCCTCCGTTACCTTTTAGGAGGCGACCGCCCCAGTCAAACTACCCACCAGGCACTGTCCCTGATCCGGATAACGGACCAAAGTTAGACAGCCAGAACAACCAGAGTGGTATTTCAACGATGACTCCACCCGAACTGGCGTCCGAGCTTCACAGTCTCCCACCTATCCTACACAAGTTGTACCGACCACCAATACCAAGTTGTAGTAAAGGTCCCGGGGTCTTTCCGTCCTGCTGCGCGTAACGAGCATCTTTACTCGTAATGCAATTTCGCCGAGTCCACGGTTGAGACAGCGCCCAAGTCGTTACGCCATTCGTGCAGGTCGGAACTTACCCGACAAGGAATTTCGCTACCTTAGGATGGTTATAGTTACCACCGCCGTTTACTGGCGCTTAAGTTCAAAGCTTCGCCGGCCCTAAAGCCAGCTAACCTGTCCCCTTAACGTTCCAGCACCGGGCAGGCGTCAGTCCGTATACATCGAATTACTTCTTCGCACGGACCTGTGTTTTTAGTAAACAGTCGCTTGGGCCTGGTCTCTGCGGCCATCACCGCGTCGGTGAGCAAGTCACCTAACGGATCCGGCCCCCCTTCTCCCGAAGTTACGGGGGCATTTTGCCGAGTTCCTTAACCATGGTTCACTCGATCGCCTTGGTATTCTCTACCTGATCACCTGTGTCGGTTTGGGGTACGGGCGGCTCTAACACTCACTGCGAAGTTTTTCTCGGCAGCATGGGATCATCCACTTCCCCTAAACGGGTCCGCCTCGGCTCTCAGGCACAATGAGACACGGATTTGCCTATGCCTCGCCCTACCACCTTGCCCGCGGATCAGCTTGCGCCTACCATCGCCGCGGTTGGACTACCCTCCTGCGTCACTCCTCAATGCACCTACTACCACCTCGGGTCAAACCGTCCCCCACTCAGCCCGAAGGCGTCATGGATTCTGGTCCTTAGCATCAGCGGGTTCGGTCGGGTCGTGTTAATGCCGGTACGGGAATATCAACCCGTTGTCCATCGACTACGCCTGTCGGCCTCGCCTTAGGTCCCGACTTACCCAGGGCAGATTAGCTTGACCCTGGAACCCTTGATCATCCGGCGGACGGGTTTCTCACCCGTCATTCGCTACTCATGCCTGCATTCTCACTCGTGCAGCATCCACAACTCCATCACTAGGCTGCTTCACACGCTGCACGACGCTCCCCTACCCATCCACACACCTGGATGCCGTCCGAAGACAACACCTGGTACGAGTGTGAATGCCACAGCTTCGGCGGATTGCTTGAGCCCCGCTACATTGTCGGCGCGGAATCACTTGACCAGTGAGCTATTACGCACTCTTTCAAGGGTGGCTGCTTCTAAGCCAACCTCCTGGTTGTCTGGGCAACTCCACATCCTTTTCCACTTAGCAATCGCTTAGGGGCCTTAGCTGGTGATCTGGGCTGTTTCCCTCTCGACTACGGAGCTTATCCCCCGCAGTCTCACTGCCGCGCTCTCACTTACCGGCATTCGGAGTTTGGCTGATTTCGGTAAGCCGGTAAGCCCCCTAGACCATCCAGTGCTCTACCTCCGGTAAGAAACACGCGACGCTGCACCTATATGCATTTCGGGGAGAACCAGCTATCACGGAGTTTGATTGGCCTTTCACCCCTATCCACAGGTCATCCCCCAGGTTTTCAACCCTGGTGGGTTCGGTCCTCCACGCGGTCTTACCCACGCTTCAACCTGCCCATGGATAGATCACTCCGCTTCGGGTCTAGAGCATGCGACTAAAGCGCCCTATTCAGACTCGCTTTCGCTACGGCTACCCCACACGGGTTAACCTCGCCACACACCACTAACTCGCAGGCTCATTCTTCAAAAGGCACGCCGTCACACCCCACAAGGAGATGCTCCGACGGATTGTAGGCAATCGGTTTCAGGTACTATTTCACTCCCCTCCCGGGGTACTTTTCATCTTTCCCTCACGGTACTAGTCCGCTATCGGTCACCAAGAAGTATTTAGGCTTAGCGGGTGGTCCCGCCAGATTCACACGGGATTTCAAGAGTCCCGTGCTACTTGGGAAAACACTCGAGAGTCACTGTCTTACGCCTACAGGGCTATAACCCACTACGGCTCGACATTCCAGAAGATTCGACTTCAACAGCGATTTATAACTCTCTGGTCTCACGGCATTAAGACCCGAATGCTCCCACAACCCCATATACGCAACGCACGCCGGCTATCACACGCACATGGTTTAGCCTCATCCGCTTTCGCTCGCCACTACTCACGGAATCACTATTGTTTTCTCTTCCTGCGGGTACTGAGATGTTTCACTTCCCCGCGTTCCCTCCAGAACCCTATGTGTTCAGGCACTGGTAACTGGCTTTAGAATGCCAGCTGGGTTTCCCCATTCGGACACCCCCGGATCACAGCTCGGTTGCCAACTCCCCGGGGCTTATCGCAGGCTCCAACGTCCTTCATCGGCTCTTGGTACCAAGACATCCACCGATTGCCCTTAGTAGCTTGTCACAAAAACAAACAACAAAAGACAAAATTACGCTACAAAGAGATGCTCGCGTCCACTATACAGTTCTCAAAATACGGGCAGGAACACCAACCCTTAAACCACCACACACATGATCGAGCACACCATCCAGGGAAACAACACACCCATCAAGCGAACCCACCAGCAGTTTGGTGAGAGCCGGCCCCAGCCACCCACCACACCAACACAACGTCAGTGTGACTGTGACCCAGAAAAACCAGTCCACGTCCCCCCAGACATCACGTCCAGTGAGCCGGGCCCGATTCCTCAGGACCCAACAGCGCGCCTCGACCTTTCACTCTCATGCTCTCCGCGTTCCACGCACCCTCCGAAAAGAAGTGCAGTACTAACTCGATCACTCGAGATCCCGGCCTAATGGTCAATGTTCCACATTCCGAAGCACCGTCGCCCTGAAACGAACGTCCAGGAAACGACGAGTAGACACCAGACCCTTAACGGAACCTGGCGTCAATGCTCCTTAGAAAGGAGGTGATCCAGCCGCACCTTCCGGTACGGCTACCTTGTTACGACTTCGTCCTAATCGCCAGCCCCACCTTCGACGGCTCCCTCCACAAGGGTTAGGCCACCGGCTTCGGGTGTTGCCGACTTTCATGACGTGACGGGCGGTGTGTACAAGGCCCGGGAACGTATTCACCGCAGCGTTGCTGATCTGCGATTACTAGCGACTCCGACTTCATGGGGTCGAGTTGCAGACCCCAATCCGAACTGAGACCGGCTTTTTGGGATTCGCTCCACTTTGCAGTTTCGCAGCCCTTTGTACCGGCCATTGTAGCATGCGTGAAGCCCTGGACATAAGGGGCATGATGACTTGACGTCATCCCCACCTTCCTCCGAGTTGACCCCGGCAGTCTCCTATGAGTCCCCACCATAACGTGCTGGCAACATAGGACGAGGGTTGCGCTCGTTGCGGGACTTAACCCAACATCTCACGACACGAGCTGACGACAGCCATGCACCACCTGTATAGGACCCTTACGGACCCCGCATCTCTGCGAGATTTCCCTATATGTCAAACCCAGGTAAGGTTCTTCGCGTTGCATCGAATTAATCCGCATGCTCCGCCGCTTGTGCGGGCCCCCGTCAATTCCTTTGAGTTTTAGCCTTGCGGCCGTACTCCCCAGGCGGGGCGCTTAATGCGTTAGCTGCGGCACGGAGGACGTGGAATGTCCCCCACACCTAGCGCCCAACGTTTACGGCGTGGACTACCAGGGTATCTAATCCTGTTCGCTACCCACGCTTTCGCTCCTCAGCGTCAGGTAAGGCCCAGAGAGCCGCCTTCGCCACCGGTGTTCTTCCTGATATCTGCGCATTCCACCGCTACACCAGGAGTTCCGCTCTCCCCTGCCTACCTCTAGTCTGCCCGTATCGGAAGCAGGCTCGGAGTTAAGCTCCGAGTTTTCACTCCCGACGTGACGAACCGCCTACGAGCCCTTTACGCCCAATAATTCCGGACAACGCTCGGACCCTACGTATTACCGCGGCTGCTGGCACGTAGTTGGCCGGTCCTTCTTCTGCAGGTACCGTCACTCTCGCTTCGTCCCTGCTGAAAGAGGTTTACAACCCGAAGGCCGTCATCCCTCACGCGGCGTTGCTGCGTCAGACTTTCGTCCATTGCGCAATATTCCCCACTGCTGCCTCCCGTAGGAGTCTGGGCCGTGTCTCAGTCCCAGTGTGGCCGGTCGCCCTCTCAGGCCGGCTACCCGTCGAAGCCTTGGTAGGCCATTACCCCACCAACAAGCTGATAGGCCGCGAGCCCATCCCCAACCGCCAGAACTTTCAACCCCCACCCATGAAGGCGGAAGTCATATCCGGTATTAGACCCCGTTTCCGAGGCTTATCCCAAAGTTGAGGGTAGGTTGCTCACGTGTTACTCACCCGTTCGCCGCTCGTGTACCCCCGAAGGGGCCTTACCGCTCGACTTGCATGTGTTAAGCACGCCGCCAGCGTTCGTCCTGAGCCAGGATCAAACTCTCCGTTGAAAAATATGACAAACCGGAAAACCGGTGAGCCGACACATCGAGTGATCCTCTGAACATCAGAAACAAATCAAACTGACTTGAATCCAGAAATATTTCAAAGGAATCCGACACAGACAACAAACAACCCCCACCAAAAACCACAAAAGTCCCTGGCAGAACATCATCCGAAGCCCATGCACGGGGATAATACAATTTCGGCATTGACTTTCGGCACGCTGTTGAGTTCTCAAGAATCGGACGCACACCGCGTCCCAGCCTTTCAGCTGAGGACTCCGGGGCAACCTACGTTACTCTACCGGAGCGGATCCACCGAGTCAAGTCCCAGTTTTTCCGCTCACCCGCCGCGTCTGAGCCGCCGACCCGAGTCCGAGGACACGTTTCGGCTGAGCTAGCCTTGGGGGGTTCGGAGCGACCGGCCGCTTTCGCGTCCCGCGCCTCGCTCCAACAAGAAGAACATTACGTGGCTCGCAGGTAGCCGGTCAAATCGGTTCCCGGTGGGCAGGATCACACGGTTGTAATTTGCTCTCGGCAACCCAGATGTGGGAGTGGAGCCGACCGCCGTCAGTCCTGCGGCCGCGAGGCCAGAACGCCTGCAAACGAACGCTTCCCGCGGCGCAGCACCAGCACTCCCCCGGGCAGCAGATCGTCCGTGCCAGGCACGTACTCGGCGTCCTTCACCTTCTCGTTGTTGAGGTACCCACCGCCTTCGGCGACCGTCCGCCGCGCAGCCGATTTGCTGGCGACCAGTCCCGCCTTCACCAGCAGATCGCCGTACGTCGGCATCGGTTCGCCGGCGCCTAGTTCGACATGGGGTGCTTCGCGTAGTGCGGCGACGAGTGTGGAGCCGTCGAGGGACGCCAGCTCCCCCTGGCCGAAGAGCGCCCTGGATGCCTCCTGCACTCTCCTCGTCTCCTCAGAGCCGTGCACCAGCGTCGTCACGTCCTCCGCGAGTACGCGCTGCGCCTCACGGGCCTGTGGACGTTCCATCGTCGCCTGCTCGAGGGCTGCGATCTCATCCACCGTGCGGAACGTGTAGAACCGCACCAGCTGCATCACGTCGCGGTCGTCGCTGTTGAACCAGAACTGGTAGAAGGCGTACGGCGACGTCAGCTCCCGATCCAGCCACACCGATCCGGACTCCGTCTTCCCGAACTTGGTCCCGTCGGCCTTGGTCACCAGTGGCGTAGCCAGGGCGTGCGCTTTGCCCGAGTCAGTACGGCGGATCAGCTCGACTCCGGCAGTCAGGTTCCCCCACTGGTCGCTACCGCCGGTCTGCAGCGTGCAGTTGAAGCGCCGGTACAGCTCCAGGTAGTCCAGTGACTGCAGCAGCACGTAGCTGAACTCCGTGTAGCTGATCCCCTGCTCCAACCGGGCCTTCACCACCTCACGGCCGAGCATCCGGTTCACCGGGAAGTGCTTGCCGATGTCCCGCAGGAAATCGAGCGTGTTGAGGTCCTTGGTCCAGTCGTAGTTGTTGACGATCCGGGCCGGGTTCGGCAGTGCCGGGTCGAAGTCGACAAACTTCTCCACCTGACTGCGGACCCGCTCGACCCACTGGTGGACGACGTCCTTCGGGTTCAGCACCCGCTCGGAGCTCTCCTTGGGGTCGCCGATCAGGCCGGTGGCGCCACCGACGAGGCCGATGGGGTTGTGGCCGGCCAGTTGGAGCCGTCGAAGCGTCAGCAGCTGCAGCAGGTTGCCCATGTGCAGGCTGGGTGCGGTGGGGTCGAAGCCGACATAGGAGGTGATCGGTCCCGCCGCCATCGAGGCCCGCAGGGCGTCCGGGTCGGTGGAGTGGGCGATCAGGCCACGGCTGTCCAGGTCATCCAGCACCTGGGTGCGGCGTGCGGTCCCGCTGTCGGTCACTTGGCTCTCCTCGAGTACGTCGGTCAGCTACAAGTGTCCTGTACTCGAGCCGACGAGCCTCAGGTGGGCTCGGGACGCGTCAGTACGTCGCGGAGCTGCGGACGGAGCGCATGGCCGTCAGGCCCCTGGACTGTGGCAGCCGTCGGCCGCTGTGGATCGTGGGCACCCGGGTCCGGGTTGGGAACGGGGAGACCGTGGGACAGCACCTGCTCGGCCGGGGTGAGCTGACGGATGCCGATGGCGCGGACGTGATCCGGGTGCGTCTGCGCGAAGTCGCCGTACAACTGGGGGTCGTGCTGGCCGTCGTCGCCGACCAGGACCCAGCGGACGTTCGGGAACTCCTTCGCCAGCCGGCGCAGTGCGGTCCGCTTGTGCTCCTGCCCGCTGCGGAACCAGCCGGTGTTGGTCGGCCCCCAGTCCGTCAGCAGCAACGGTCCGACCGGGTACCCGTGCCGCGCCAGGAAGCGGGTCAGCGTCGGAGCCGTGTTCCACGCACCGGTGGACAGGTAGAAGATCGGCGCACCCGGGTGGTCCGCCAGGAGCTCGTCGTACAGCTCTGCCATCCCTGGTACGACGCGACGCGCCTGCTCATCGCGGACGAACGTGTTCCAGGCGGCGATCATCGGCCGCGGCAGCATGGTCAGCATGACCGTGTCGTCGATGTCGCTGACCAGTCCGAAGGTCGCATCCGGGTCAGGGACGTACACCCGGGCCCTGGCCTGCCGCTCGCCGTGCACGCCGAGGTTGATCTCGTGCCAGCCCGGCGGGAGCACCACCGGAACGGTGAGATCGATGAACCCACCCCGGTCGCTGATCGCCTCGAACGTCTGCCCGCCGACCGTGACCGAGACCGGCACCTTCGTCGCCGGCGCGGTGACGAACACCTTCCAGCCCCGCACCACCTGGTCCTCGTCGAACCGCGGCTGGTTGCGCGGGTCCCGGCCGAGGACGACGCGGGCCAGCACCCGGACGAACTCCGAGGTCCCGTAGCCGACATGCGGGATGATCCGCTCCCGCCAGCCGCGACGCCGGAGGATCGCCTGCACCCCGATGTTGAACCAGTCCTCGAGACGGGAGGCGTAGTGCGGACGGGCCATACCGGAAACCTACCCGGAGCGAGGTCACCTACGCTCGCTCCCCCGCCACCCGTGGGAAGACCTTTACCGACTCCTCCGCGAACTGTCGGCGCCTGCCTCTACCGTCTTCGCATGACCGCTCTCGGAATGTGCTTCCCGCGCACCTACCCCGCCGCCCTCGTCACCGACGTGGCTCGCCGTCTGGACCAAGGCGGGGCCGACGAACTGTGGATCATCGAGGACTGCTTCTTCACCGCCGGACCGTCGTTGGTGTCGGCCGCTCTGACGTCGACCGAGCGTCTCAAGATCGGCCTCGGCATCGTGCCCGCGGTCGCCCGTACCGCCGCGGTGACCGCGATGGAGTTCGCGACGCTGGAGGCGCTCGGGCCGGGGCGGTTCCTGCCCGGCATCGGCCACGGCGTGCAGGAGTGGATGGGCCAGATGGGCGTCCGGCCGAAGTCGCCGCTCACCACGCTCGACGAGGTCACCACGACCGTCACCCGGCTGCTCGCCGGGGAGAACGTGAGCTTCGAGGGCAAGGCCGTCTACCTGAAGGATGTGAAGCTGGACGCGCCGCCGGTCGAGCCGCCGCCGATCCTGCTCGGCGTGATGGGACCGAAGTCGATGGCACTGGCCGGCCGGGTCGCGGGAGGCGTCGTACTCGCGGAGCCCGCGACGCCGCCGTACGTGCGTCAGTCGGTCGAGTACGCCGGATCACCTGAGGGGTTCGTGGTCGCCGTGTTCACTGCGATGTGTGTGCGGAGTGACCGCAAGACGGCGTACGAGTGGACGGCTCCGTGGCTGGGATGGCGGATCGGGGACAAGCACCCGGGTGTGACCGCGCTGCCGTTCTTCGACGACATGAAGAAGCTGTTCGACGAGTCGGGCGTCGAAGGGCTCGTGGGGATGCCGGTCGACTGGTGGACGCAGATCGGGGCGATCGGCACGTTGGACGATGCGGCCACGCACCTCGACGCACTGGAGGCGGCCGGGGTGCATCACATCGGGCTGTTCCCGGATCCGGAGGTGGAGCACGGTCTTCCGCAGCTCGACTACGTCCTCGAGCTGGCCAAGCGTTAGGCGCGGCGCTTCGGGACGTGCGGGCGGTACGGCGAGACCGTCGGATCGCCCGGGATCCAAAAGCGCCAGGCCCAGTCGGCCGCTTCGCGGAGACCTACCCGGGGACCGGTGGACGGTTCGCCGTCGAAGCCGGGGCCGGGGAGAAGCTGGATGGGCGAGTCCTTGGCGAGCAGGTCTGCGCCGTTGCCGTCCCGTCCGATGCCGAGGGCAACACACAGCCGGGCCGGGCCGCGTGCGAGGTCGCGGTCCGGATTGCCGTTGGGCCGTTTGACGACCGGTCCGGCTCGGACACCGGCACGTGCCTGGTTGACGACGACCTTCTGGGCGTCGGGTTGGCCGCGGCGGGCGCGGGCCAGGTCGAGGCCTTCGATGATCTCGCCGGCCCGGAGCAGGACCGCTGAGGGCCGGCCTTCCGGGCCGACGACCACGTTCATGCAGTAATGCATGCCGTAGGTGAAGTAGACGTAGAGGAATCCGGGTGGGCCGAACATCACTGCGTTCCGCGGTGTTTCGCCGCGGTAGGCGTGCGAGCCGGGGTCGTTCGGGCCGTCGTACGCCTCGACCTCGGTGAGGCGGACGGCGACCGTCCCCTCGTCGGTGGTGCTGCGCAGGACCATGCCGAGGAGCTTCGGGGCCACGTCGAGGACGGGACCCGCGAGCAGCGAGCGGCGTACGGGCATGCGCAGCACCCTAGACGAGCGTCAGGCGAGGCGTTCGGTGAGAGCGGTGGCGCGGGTGCGGAGTTCGGCCAGTTGCTCGGTGACCCGTTCGGCCGCCGTACCGCCGCGGGTGTTCCGGGAGGCGAGCGAGCCCTCCACCGTCAGCACCGAGCGGACGTCCGGGGTGAGCGAGGGTGAGATGGCGGCCAGGTCCTCGTCGGTGAGGTCCCAGAGCTCGATGCCGCGCTTCTCGCACTCCTGCACGCAGGCCCCGGCGACCTCGTGGGCGACCCGGAACGGGACCTTCTGCCGGACCAGCCACTCGGCGATGTCCGTCGCGAGCGAGAAGCCCTGCGGCGCGAGCTCTTCCAGCCGCGAGGTGTTGAAGCGCAGCGTCCGGATCATCCCGGTGAAGGCGGGCAGCAGCACCTCGAGCGTGTCGATGGAGTCGAAGACCGGCTCCTTGTCCTCCTGCAAGTCTCGGTTGTACGCCAGCGGCTGCGCCTTCAGTGTCGCGAGCAGGCCGCTGAGGTTGCCGATCAGCCGGCCGGCCTTGCCGCGGGCGAGCTCGGCGATGTCCGGATTCTTCTTCTGCGGCATGATGCTCGACCCGGTCGAGAACGCGTCGTCCAGCTCGACGAAGCCGAACTCCTTCGTCGCCCAGATGATCACCTCCTCGGCCTGCCGGGACAGGTCGACCCCGATCTGCGCGGTGACGAACGCGAACTCGGCCACGAAGTCGCGGGACGCGGTCCCGTCGATCGAGTTCGCCGACGAGTTGGTGAAGCCGAGCTCGGTCGCGACGAACTGCGGGTCCAGCCCCAGCGAGCTGCCTGCCAGCGCGCCCGATCCGTACGGCGAGTCCGCGGCGACGCGGGCGTCCCAGTCGGCCAGCCGGTCGAGGTCGCGGATCAGCGGCCAGGCGTGCGCGAGCAGGTGGTGCGAGAGCAGGACCGGCTGCGCGTGCTGCAAGTGGGTCCGGCCCGGCATCGCGACCCCGAGGTGCTTCTCGGCCTGCTCGGCGAGCGTGCTCACCTGCTCCAGCAGCAGCCGGCTGATGATCCGGCCGTGCTCACGCAGGTAGCCCTTGAACAGCGTGGCGACCTGGTCGTTCCGCGACCGCCCGGCACGCAACCGCCCACCCAGCTCGGCCCCGAGCCGCTCGAGCAGCCCGTTCTCCAGGGCGGTGTGCACGTCCTCGTCACTCTCAGCCGGCAGGAAGCGCCCAGCCAGTACGTCGTCCAGCAGCCCGTCCAGCCCAGCCAGCATCGCGGCAAGATCCTCGTCGGTCAGCAGCCCGGCGCGGTGCAGCACCTTCGCATGCGCCTTCGACCCGGCGATGTCGTACGGCGCCAATCGCCAGTCGAACTGTGTCGACTTGCTCAACGCCGCCAACGCATCCGCCGGCCCACCCGCAAACCGCCCACCCCACAGGGCAGCGCTTTCTCCCGTACTCATCTCACATTTCCTTTACTTGGCTTCGGAGTGGGCGGCTGACGGCGGGTGGCCAGGTCGGGCTGCCAGTCAGTCGTCGGTCAGGTGTTTGAGGGGTACGACCGTGTGGTCCGGCTTGGTGTCGGCGCGTTCGGCCAGGCCCAGGAAGCGGGCCGCGAGGGCCTCGCCGCCGGTGGGGTTGCGGGAGACGACCATGACCGTGTCGTCGCCGGCGATGGTGCCGAGGACGTCGTCCAGTCCCACGTGGTCGATCGCCGACGCGAAGTACTGAGCCGCCCCCGGCGGGGTTCGCAGGATGACCAGGTTGGCGCTGCCCTCGGCGCTCACGAGCAGTTCCGACGCCACTCGGCCCAGGCGGGCTTCGAAGGCGGCCGCCTCGCCGGCTCGCGGCGTACGGTCGCCGCCTTCACCCGGTACGGCGTACAGGAGCTGGCCGGACGAGTCGCGGACCTTCACCGCCCCGATCTCGACCAGGTCGCGGGACAGCGTGGCCTGGCCGACGACGAGGCCGGACGCCGCGAGCAGGTCGGCCAGCTCGGTCTGCGAGCGCACCGGCTGCCGCCCGAGCAGATCGACGATCCGCTGCTGACGCGCAGTCTTGGTCGTCGGCACTGCCACGTTCATGCTGCGAAGCTCCTTGCCAGCAGCCAGGACAGCAGCGCCTTCTGCGCGTGCAGGCGGTTCTCGGCCTCGTCCCAGACGACCGACTGCGGTCCGTCGATCACGGCCGCCTCGATCTCCTTGCCGCGGTAGGCGGGCAGACAGTGCAGCACGATCGCGTCGGAGCTTGCCTTCGCCATCAGTTCCTCGGTCACCGCGTAGGGGACGAACGGCTCCGCCCGCTCGGCGACCTGGGCTTCGTGCCCCATCGACACCCATGCGTCCGTGGCCACCACGTCGGCGGCGTCGGCCGCCGCCACCGGATCCGCCGTCCAAGCGACCGAGCCTCCGGTCGACGCCGCGATCTCGGCCGCACGAGCCAGGATGGCCGGATCCGGCTGGTAGGCGGCCGGCGAGGCGATGACCACATGCATCCCGGCCGTCGCACCACCGAGCAGATAGGAGTGCGACATGTTGTTGGCACCATCACCCAGGTAGACCAGCTTCAGCCCGGCGGTCGATCCCTTGTGCTGCCGCACGGTCTGCAGGTCGGCGAGGATCTGGCACGGGTGGAACTCATCGGTCAGCCCGTTGATCACCGGCACCCGCGAGGCCCCCGCCATTTCCTCGATGCGGGTCTGCCCGGACGTCCGCCAGACGATCGCCGCTACCTGCCGCTCCAGCACCCGCGCGGTGTCCGCGATCGGCTCACCGCGCCCCAGATGCGAACTCTGCGCGTCGATGACCATGGGGAGGCCGCCCAGCTCGGTGATGCCGACCGTGAACGAGATCCGGGTCCGGGTGGAGTTCTTGTCGAAGATCACCGCGACCGTCTTCGGGCCGGCCAGCGGCTGGTGTCCGTACCGGTCCGTCGTCATCTGCTCAGCCAGCGTCAGCACCTCGTCCTGCTCGACCGGACTGAGGTCATCATCACGTAAGAAGTGCCTGACGGTCATGGGGCCTCCCGGCCTGGACTGAGGAGTGGAGGGAGCCCGGTCATGGGGCCCCGGTCTGGACTGAGGAACGCAGGGAGCGAAGCGACCGGAGAGACGAGGGAAGACCGGGAGCCAAGCCCTATGACCTGCCGCGCCGGAGGCGTGGCATCCGACACAGCGACTGGAGCGACGAGGGAAGGCCGGGAGGTAGAGCCCCATGACCCTGCCGGCGCCGAAGGCCCGGCCAAAAGCACTGTCATGGGGTCTCCACCTTGTCCAGCAGCCCCGGGAGGGCCGCGACGAAACTATCAGCGTCAGCCTTGCTCAGGATGTACGGCGGCGCCAGCCGCAACGCGTCCGGAATCGGGTTGTTGATCACGAACCCGGCGGCCAGCGCCAGCGCGGCGACCTGGTCCGACACCGGCCGGGTCAGCTCGATCGCCAGCAGCAGCCCGCGACCGCGCACGCCCGCGATCAGCGGATGGTCGAGCGCGATGATCGACGACGCGAGGTGGTTGCCGACGGCATTCACCTGGGCGAGCAGCCCGTCCCGCTCGATCACCGTCAGGACGGCGAGACCTGCGATCGCCGCGACCGGGTTGCCGCCGAAAGTCGTCCCGTGGTTGCCCGGCTGCAACAAGTCCGCGGCCGCGCCCAGCCCGATACACGCACCGATCGGGATCCCGGCGCCGAGGCCCTTCGCGACGGTCACCAGGTCCGGCGTGATCCCCTCGGGCTCGAAAGCGAACCACGTCCCGGTCCGGCCGATCCCGGTCTGGATCTCGTCGAGCCACAGCAGCGCACCGTGCTCCGACGTGATCCGCCTCGCCGCCTGTAGATACCCGGCCGGCGGTACGACGACGCCGTTCTCCCCCTGCATCGGCTCGAGTACGACGGCCGCGGTCTCGTCGTCGACAGCCGCGGCCAGCGCGTCCACATCGCCGTACGGGACGAACTCCACGTCGCCGGGCAGTGGCGCGAAGGCTTCCCGGTACGCCGGCTTCCAGGTCACCGCGAGCGCGCCCATGGTCCGCCCGTGGAAGGCACCGACGGTCGAGACGATCTTGGTCCGCCCGGTGCGACGGGTGATCTTGAACGCCGCCTCGTTCGCCTCGGTGCCGGAGTTGGTGAAGAACACCTTGCCGGGGGCATCGAACAGGCCGAGCAGCTTCTCGGCCAGCGCGATCTGCGGCGCCGACGCGAAGAAGTTCGAGACATGGCCAAGGGTGGCGAGTTGCGACGTCACGGCGGACACCACGAACGGGTGTGCGTGACCGAGGCAGTTCACCGCGAGTCCGCCGAGCAGGTCGAGGTACTTGTTGCCGTCGGCATCCCACAGATACGCGCCCTCGCCGCGGACCAACACCCGCTTCGGCGCACCGAAGGTGTTCATCAGCGCACTCGTGTACCGCTCGGTGAGAGCATTCTGCGTGCCGTCGACGGTCAGCAGTTCGGTCATGACGGAATCACCTGGGTTCCACTTCCGGCGTCGGTGAAGATTTCCAGCAGCAGGGAGTGCGGCACCCGGCCGTCGATCACGGTCGCCCGGGACACGCCCGACTCGACCGCGCGCAAGCAGGCCTCCATCTTGGGGACCATGCCGGACGCGAGCGACGGCAGCAACTCGGCGAGCTCGGCCGCGTCGATCTGGGTGATGATCTCGTCGCTGTCCGGCCAGTTCCGGTACAACCCGGCCACGTCGGTCAGCACGACCAGCTTCTCGGCCCCGAGCGCGACCGCCAGCGCGGCGGCCGCGGTGTCGGCGTTCACGTTGTGCGCCTGGCCGTCCTCGTCCGGCG
Organism: Kribbella sp. NBC_01510; assembly: GCF_045040325.1. Classification (NCBI taxonomy): domain Bacteria; kingdom Bacillati; phylum Actinomycetota; class Actinomycetes; order Propionibacteriales; family Kribbellaceae; genus Kribbella; species Kribbella sp. NBC_01510. The sequence goes on from NZ_CP109418.1 coordinate 14,941, forward strand.
CGATCGTCGACACGACCGGGATCCGGCCGGCGTCGATCAGGTCGATCACCGCCTCCGGTCGTACGTCGACCACGTCCCCGACCAGCCCGATGTCGACCGACTCGCCGTCGACGATCGCCGTCCGACGCTCCGCGGTGAACAAGCCGGCATCCTCACCAGACATGCCGACGGCGAACGGACCGTGCGCGTTGAGCAGACCGACCAGTTCGCGGCCGACCTTGCCGACCAGGACCATGCCGACGACGTCCATCGCCTCCGGCGTGGTGACTCGCAAGCCGCCGCGGAACTCGCTGTCGATGCCGAGCCGGCCGAGCATGTCGCTGATCTGCGGGCCGCCGCCGTGGACCACGACGACCCGGACGCCGCTGTACCGGAGGAACACGATGTCCTCGGCGAACGCGCGCTTGAGCTCCTCGTCCACCATGGCGTTCCCGCCGTACTTCACCACGACCGTCTTGCCGTGGAACTCCTTCAGCCAGGGCAAGGCCTCGGTCAGGACCGCGGCCTTCTCGACTGCCTGCGCGTGCGTCGTGGTCAGACTCATGACGCGTACGCCGAGTTCTCTTCGACGTACGCGTGTGACAAGTCGGTGGTGAGCACCGTGGCCGACGCCGGGCCGGCGTGCAGGTCGATCAGTACGTCGATCTCCAGGCCGCTCAGGTCCGCCTCGGACCGGTCGACGCCCTTGTCACCGGCAACGCAGACCGGGGCGCCGTTCAAGGTGATGTCGAGCAACGACGGGTCGAACGCGGTCGGGGCGTTGCCCACCGCCATCGCGATCCGTCCCCAGTTCGGATCGGAGGCGAAGAACGCCGTCTTGCAGAGGTTGTCCTCAGCAACGACCTTCGCGGCGGCCAGCGCCTCCGCCTCGGTCGCCGCGCCCTGCACGGTGATGCTGATGTGCTTGGTGACGCCCTCGGCATCCGCCTGCAGCTGCTTCACCAGGTCGCCGGCCAGCACCGTCAGAGCGGCCTCGAACTCCTCCGGACTGACGCTCACGCCGGACGCGCCCGAGCTCAACAGCAGGACGGTGTCGTTGGTCGACGTTCCCCCGTCGACGTCGAGCCGGTTGAAGGTCTTGCCGACCGCGTTCCGCAGCGCGTGGTCCAGGTGCGGCTGGTCGAGTACGGCGTCGGTCGTGATGACGCTGAGCATCGTCGCCATGTTCGGCGCGCACATCCCGGCGCCCTTCGCGAACCCGCCGATGCTCCAGCCGTCCGCGTGCTTCAGCACAGCCTGCTTCGGCACGTTGTCGGTCGTCATCACCGCAGTTGCCGCGGCCAGCCCGTGCTCGGGACCGTTGCCCAGCGCATCTACGGCCGCATCGATGCCGGGGATGAGTTTGTCCATCGGCAGCCGCTCGCCGATCAGGCCGGTCGAGCAGATCCCGATCTCGGCCGCGCCGAGACCGAGCACCTCGGCCAGCTTCTCCGCGGTCTGGTGCGTGTCCTGGAAGCCTTCGGGTCCGGTGCAGGCGTTGGCGCCGCCGGAGTTCAGGACGACGGCCTTCAGCTTGCCGGCGGTCAGGACCTGCTGGGACCAGAGCACGGGCGCGGCCTTCACCTTGTTGGTGGTGAAGACACCGGCGGCCACATCGTGCGGGCCCTCGTTGACCACGACTGTGAGGTCCGGCGTGCCGGCCGGTTTGATCCCGGCGATCACCCCGGCCGCACGGAAGCCGGCCGGCGCTGTGACCCCGGCGCTCCGATCGACTTGGGTGTCCGGGGTGACTGCTACGGTCACGGGGCTACTCCTACGAGGGGAAGGGCCAGGGTCTCGTCGAGACCGACGGCCAGGTTCATGCACTGCACGGCTCCGCCGGCGGTGCCCTTGGTGAGGTTGTCCATCGCGGCCACGATGACGGCGCGGCCGGTGCGCGGGTCGAGGGCGAGCTGCAGCTGCACGGTGTTCGCGCCGAGGGTGGCCTGCGTCTGCGGCCACTGTCCTTCGGGCAGCACGTGCACGAACGGCTCGTTGCGGTAGGCATCCTCGTAGGCCTGTCGTAGCGTCGCCAGATCGGTGCCGTCGGCAACCGATGCGCTGCAGGTGGCAAGGATGCCGCGGGACATCGGCACGAGCACCGGGGTGAAGGAGACGCTCACCGGCTGCTCGGCATACGGCGTGAGGTTCTGCTCGATCTCCGGGGTGTGCCGGTGGACCCCGCCGACGCCGTACGCGGAGGCCGACCCCATCACCTCGGCGCCGAGCAGGTGCGGCTTCGGCGCCTTGCCCGCGCCGGACGTCCCGCTGACCGCGACCACCACCAGCTGGCCGGGATCGACGAGGCCGTTCTGTACGGCGGGCAGCAGGGCGAGCGTGGAGACCGTCGGATAACACCCCGGTACGGCGACACGGTGCGAACCGCGGAGCTTGTCCCGCTGCCCCGGGAGCTCCGGAAGTCCGTACGGCCAGGAGCCGGCGTGCTCACCGCCGTAGAACTCGACCCACGCCTCGGCCTCGGTCAGCCGGAAGTCCGCGCCGCAGTCGATCACGGTGACGTCCTCGCCGAGTTGCTCGGCGATTCCGGCGGACTGTCCGTGCGGCAGGGCCAGGAACACCACGTCGTGACCGGCCAGCGTCTCCGCCGTGGTCTCGACCAGGGTGCGCCCGGCCAGCGGCACGAGGTGCGGGTGGTGCTCGCCGAGCGCCGTACCGGCACTCGCTGCGGCGGTCAGTGCGCCGATCTCGACCTGCGGGTGGCCGCTCAGCAACCGCAGCAACTCACCGCCCGCATATCCACTGGCCCCGGCCACCGCCACCTTCACACTCATATGAATGAGTATGCCATGCTCCGGAAGAATATCCAACCACATCAGCTGTGCACTCCGACAGGACGTACCCATCTACGTACAGCATCCCGCACGCCTGCCGGTTCGTTCACCACCTCGCTCGACGAGGACTACATCCTGTCGAGCTGCACAGCTGTGACCCAGCTCATGTCACAGGCGGCCGGTGGGGCGTGTCCGGTAGGGGGACGACGACCTGGAGGTGGGTTTGATGGCTCGGATCGGGCTGGAGCATGAGCGGACCTGGTTTGTGCGGCTGGCGGAATGGGGCGGCCGGCGGAAGTACGGGAAGGTGCCGGATCCCGGGAAGGTCGCATTGCACAACCGAAGGGTGCTGGTCTCGACACTGCTGCTGGAGGGGACAGCGGCGCGGTGGAAGGCGCTGGATCCCGCGCTCAAGGCACTCGCAGTGATGGTGGTGTCGGCGCGGATCGGGTGCAGTTGGTGCATGGACTTCGGCTACTGGGAGTTCCACCACCAGGGTGTCGACCCGGTCAAGCTGCGCGATGTGCCAGGGTGGCGGGACAGCGACGTCTACACGGATCTGGAGCGCGCGGTGATGGACTACGCCGAGGCGATGACAGCGACCCCGCCGGAGGTCACCGACGAGCAGGTCGAGCGGCTGCGCCAGGACCTGACCGACGAGCAGCTGGTCGAGCTGACCGCGATGGTTTCGCTGGAGAACTACCGCTCCCGCGTCAACGCCGCGCTCGGCCTGACCAGCCAGGGCTTCAAGGAGTTCTGCGAGCTGAGGCCGGTCCGGTGAACGACGAGCAGCTGGCCCGGGAGTTCGACGAACACCGGGCCGTCCTGGTCGGAGCGGCGTACCGGGTGGTGAGCAGTGTCAGCGACGCGGAGGACGTGGTCCAGGAGGCCTGGCTGCGCTGGGCCGCGATCGACCACGACGATATCCGCGACGTCCGCGCGTACCTGATCCGCATCACCACACGGCTCGCGCTCAACCGGCTGCGCGAGCAGAAGGCGCGGCGGGAGCAGTACGTCGGCCCGTGGCTGCCCGAGCCGATAGGTCCGGCCCTCGCGTCGAACGACGACCCGGCGGCCGTCGTGGAGATGGCAGACTCCGTCAGCATGGCGATGCTGGTCGTCCTCGAGACGCTCTCGCCGCTCGAGCGCGCGACGTTCGTCCTGCGTGAGGTGTTCGATCTCCCGTACGACGAGATCGCGGACACCCTCGGCCGGTCGGAGAGCGCGGTCCGGCAGCTCGCGCACCGGGCCCGCGAGCACGTGCACGCGCGCCAGCCGCGGCACCACGTCGACAAGGCGCGGCACAACGAGCTCACGATGCGATTCATGGCGGCGGCCGGCTCCGGCGACTTCGACCAGGTCGTGTCGCTGCTCGCGCCGGACGCCGTACTGATCAGCGACGGCGGCGGCAAGAAGCGGGCCGCGCTGCGCCCGATCCACGGCCCGGAGAAGATCGCCCGCTGGCTGTTCGCGGTGATCGCGGAGAACCCGAACTTCGAGATCCGGATGGCCACGCTGAACGACGACACCGCGTTCATCGCGTACTTCGACGACGAGCCGGACACGGTCGCGTTCCTCGAAACCACCGACGAACTGATCACCGAGCTCTACCTCATCCGCAACCCTGAGAAGTTGAGTCACCTCAGGTGATCCAGCGCCGTAGCGAGCAGGTGCTCGGTGCGGCGCATCGGCGTGCTGGAGCGAAGGTCTCGATGCGGAGCCTCGTGGCCTTTGCGCCAGTGGGGCGAGGTGCCGTACCGACTGCCGCGCAGTAGGCGATGGATCACCTGAGATGACCCGAGCACCGTCCCGGGTCTGCGTGACCTGGAGGCTTAGACTATCTGCAACTCAGTCGCAGATGGAGGTGCCGTGAAGTACCTGGTGGTGGAACCGGACGACGCGCTGGATCCGGGCTTGCGGGCGGATCTGCTGGACACCTGGATCGCGGCCACCGATGCCGGCGGCGCGGTCGGGTTCACACCACCCGCCCCGGTCGAGCTGGTCGCGGAGACACTCGACGAGGCGCTCGGCCGGGTCGCGGCCGGTCTGGACCTGCTCGGCGTGCTGCACACCGGCGAGCGGTACGCCGGGATGGGCCTGCTGGTGGATCGCGCCAGCGCGCTACAGGCGCATTGGCGCACGGTGCTGCGGGTGATGGTCCATCCGCAGCACCAGGGCAACGGCGCCGGCCGCGTGCTGATGGAGAGCCTACGCGGCTCGGCCGTGGACCTCGGCCTGGAACAACTCCAGCTGACCATCCCGCGACGGCCTCGGCCTCGAGAAGTTCTACGAGCCCCTCGGCTACCGGGTCGTCGGCCGCCACCCACGCGCGGTCCGCGTCGCCGAGGACGACTACCGCGACGAGATCATGCTCGTCCTGGACCTGTAGCCCTGGCACTCACCTCCGCCGTCCGTGGGACCTCCTGTCGGCCTCCCGTAGCCGACCCGCCTGACTTTGTGCACCGAGTCCGCACCGAGCCCCTTGGCGACGACGCGTCAACAGTGCACAAAGTCGGCCGCCGACCACCAAGTGGCGCGTACGAGTCGGCCGCGACGGCGCCATACCTCGGCCAGGATAAGGCGGCGGTACGGCGGCCAGGACGGGCTGCGGTACGGCGCGCGTGCGGGGGCCGGGGGAGGCGGCGCACGGCAGCCGCGGTGAGCGGCGTACGTCGGCGAGGACTTCGGGCAGACGTGAGGGCTTGGGACAGGTTGTCGGGGCCTGGGACAGGTCGTGGGGTGTTCAAAGGCCCGACGTGGTGTTCGCGGGCCAACCCGTCGGACGACGGCGCCGCAGGCCGCGCCACCCCTGACGCTGTCCGGATATCCGGGCGCGTGCTGTGTTCTCCACCGGCGTCCGAGGAGAGAAGGCATCAATCGTGGGGATATCCGGCGCTCCGGTCGGTTCCGTGGGTGTAGCCCGTGCCGTCGACCGGATCGCCAGGCCATCACAACGAGGCGAGGACGAAGGCCTCCCGCGGGCGGTCCCGGCGTCTCGGTGATTGTGATGGCCTGGGAGTCCGCCACACCCCGCCCGCCCCGTGGCTGTGGCGGGTGTGGCGATGCCGCGCCGCTGACCGGACCTGCACCACTCATCAACCAGCGCGATGCCAGAGATGCCCCGGCTCGGCCGCGAGCAGTCGACGGCTGACGACCGGGTTAGTGAATGCGCCACGTCCGCCCAGGTCGAGACCCGTAGGCGGGGAACCCGGGCCAGGCTGGGGAGGATCTCCCACCCGATCCGAGATGAGACCCCCCCACCTCGGCGGCAACCGGCAGGACGAGGCCGACTGCCGGGGACGCGAAGGAGGCGATCGAACCACCCACGGATGCGTCAGACGGATACCCCTCGAGTTGGTCGGAGGCGGTGGGCGACGGGCGGGGCCTGCGTAGAGGTAACGGTCTACGCGGACCCAATGTTACGGGACAATCACTCTCCGAGTTCGTAGATCTTGATCTTGCCGACGCTGTGTCGCAGCACGGCCAGCCGGTCGAGTGCGGGTGACACGGTCCCGTCGCGGGCGTCGGCGTACACCCAGCGAACGCTGTACTCGTCCCGCAGCCGCCGCAGCACGTCCGCGGTCGGTGCGGCCAGGGCCTGGTTGGTGAGAGCGACCCGCTCGGGCCATGGCGACGGCTGCTCGGTGTAGCGGCGGCCGCCGACGCCCTGCTCGGCCATCGCCTGGTTCGTGTACGCCCAGCCCTCGATCACCGTCCGCCGGCCCGCCATCCCGCTGACGAGGTACCCCCGCGCGTCACACCCCGGCGTCTGCGGTCCGGCCGGCCGGCACCACGTGTTGGTGGCGACCACATCCGTCGGCGCCGAGTGCGAACCCAGCCACAACGCTGCCGAAGCCTCATCCGGATACACCACCCACCGCGGCGCCCGATACGTCGGCGACTTCTCGGTGTCCCCATGCACCGCGCTCTGGATGAACGAGCTGATCGGCGCGATCGCCAGCAACATCAGTACGACGAACAACCCGCTACCCGCCTGCCGCAAGAACCGCCGCCACACGAGCAGCAGCACGACCGTCAACGCGAGTACGACGAGCAGCAGCCGCGTACTCGCCCACAATTGACGGCTCGGCGGACCGGCCGGCACCCCCCTTGCCCACACGAAAAGACCGGCGTAGATCACCGAGAGGCCGAACGCCGCGACCGCCACCCAGACCGGCCTGCGCGCCGCGCGGGCACTGGTCGCCGCGAACCAGCCCGCTCCCGCCAGGCTGAACGGCGCGGCCGTGTAGATGAAATAGGACTCGCTCACGGACGGATGGTCGATCAAGAGGTAACCCGCCCAGCCGGCGATCATCGCACCCAGAAGGAACCACGCCACCGGATCCCGCCGGCCGACGACCCCGAAGCCGACCAGCGCCATCGCCTGCAGCGTGAGCAGCAACCCCAACAGCAGCGTCAGCGTCCCGACCACCGCACCATGTGCCAGCGCCGGCACAATCAGACCGCCCGCCCCGGGCTGCGTCGTATCACCGGTCGCGGCCGTGTAGACGGGAAGCGACTTCAGCACGGCGAGGAACTGCACCCCGGAACCATTGGTGCTCCCGGCAACCGTCAGCATGGTCCCCACACCCACCGCCACCAGCGCGGTCCCAGCGATGACGATCCGCGCAGGCACGCGCCGGGTCGTCACCAGCAGGAACACCGCGGCCAGCCCGACCCCCGCGACCAGCAGCGGCAGCACCGTGGGCTTCGACCCACCGCCGACGATCGCGACGGCGACCGCGACCACCCACAACCAGCCCCCGGCGTTGCGGAACAGCAACTCGATCAGGAACACCGCCACCGTCACACCGGCGACCATCCCGAACGTCTGCGACGGACTGAGGAAGCTGACCGGCGCGGCGAGATTCACACTCGTGTCGACGAGCAAGTACAACTGCGGCGCGGCCAGAGCCAGAGCCGCGAGTACGCCGGTCCACCAGGTGCGACTCACCGTCCGCGCCAGCGTCGCGCACACGAGCAGGGCGACGACCAGCCAGGGCAGCAGCCACAGCCGGAAGACCACGACGATCGGTGCGAGTCGGGTGATGTCCACGGCCCCGGCCATGTCGGCGTTCGCGAACCAGTGGTACTCCAGCCGCTCCCCCGCGACCTGTGGCAACTCCGGCGGCACCGACCGCATCAGCTCGTGCACCATCGACAGGTGATAGAGCAGGTCCGGGTAGTACGCCGTACCGCCCGGAGGCATCGGGTGATACGCCATCACGCCGACTGTTGACACGCCGAGCACGACCGCCGACGACACGGCCAGTCCCCAGGTCCACGCGACCGGCAACGGCTTCGGGTCGGCGATCCGCCAGAACCTCCGTCCGAACGCCGCGAAGGCGACCAGTACCAAAGCCGGCCAGACGATCAACCAGCGTTGCCAGCCGAGGGCGGTGAACAATGCCCAGCCGATCAGCTGCCAGGTCGCTCCGACGACAGACCCGAGGCCGACGTCCTCCGCCCAGTTGCCGGTACTACGCCACGCGGCGCGGAGCAGGAGAGTCCCGGGGAGTGCGATCGCCAGCGCGAAGTACACGGCGTACTTGACGATCGGGCCGGGACCGACGTCGACCGACGCGAGCCCGAGGACCGCTACCAGCAACGGCAGCAGCCACGGGAGCAACCGCCTCATCTGTGCTGGACCGGTTCCTGATGCCCTTGGTCTTCGAGGCTGTCGTACCCGACGAGGAACTGCGGGCGCCGCTGGCTGGACTGGAACAACCGGGCCACGTACTCACCCAGCAGGCCGAGGCAGAGCAACTGGATCGCGCCGATCACGCTGACCGCGAGCACGGTCGATGTCCAACCGGGAATGCTGTGGCCGCTCACCTTGATCACCAGCGCGCCGACCACGAACAGCGCGGACATCAGGCCGCCGAGCAGGCCGAGCCAGGTCGCCAGCCGCAGCGGCGCCGCCGAGAACGCGGTCACGCTGTCGAACGCGAGCCGAAGCATCTTGGACAGGCTGTACTTCGTCGTCCCGGCGGCTCGCTCGGCACGGACGTACCGGACCTCGGCGCTCGGGAACCCGAGCCACGGGATCACCAACCGGAACACCCGGCCGTCCTCGGGGAGCGCGTTGACCGCGTCGACCACCCGGCGCGACACCAGCCGGAAGTCCGCCGCGTCGAACGGGATGTCCTTGCCGACGAGGCGGCACATCAGGCGGTAGTACAGCCGGGCCGTTGTCCGCTTCGCCCACGAATCACTCGAGCGGTCCGCGCGAACGCCGTACACGACGTCGACGTCCTGCTCGCGGACGGCCGTCAGGAACTCGGCGATCACTTCCGGCGGGTCCTGCAGGTCGGCGTCGATGGTGACGACGTACCGGCCGCGGGCGCGGCGGAAGCCGGCCGACTGCGCGGCCTGGTGACCACTGTTCCGGAGCAGGCGGACGACGCGGAGCTGGGCCCAGTCCTGCACGGCCTCGAGCAGCAGTGCGGCCGTCTTGTCCCGGCTGCCGTCGTCGACGACGAGCACCTCGTAGCTGATGCCGAGGCTGTCGAGCAACGGATGCATCCGGTCGAAGAAGATCGGCAGCACGTCCTCCTCGTCGTACATCGGTACGACGACGGAGAGCTCGGGGTCCTCGGTGTCCCGCATCGGCTGCCTCCCAGCTCAGTTGTCAGAGGGTTGACCTTACTGGCCCGGCGAGATGGCGACGGCCCCGGTACGGCGGGGGTCGCCGACCGCGAGCAGGCCGTCGGCCGGATCCCAGAACGCGGCCGCGACGCCACCGAAGTACATCGAGTGCGGTGGCATCGGCCGGGTCGGCAGCGCGGTCGAACCGGACACAGGCAGGTCGTCTTCATAGTCGACGACCACGTCTTCACGGACGCGGACGTGCAGCCGCGGATGGTCGACCGCCTCGCGCAGCGGCAGCCCACCGTGCGTGTAGAGCGCGTAGACCTGCGCCAGCGCGGTCGGGATCCGGTCCGAGCCGGGCGAGCTGATCGCGAGCACCGCGCCGTCGCTGTCCCGGCGCGCGACGCTGGGAGCCATGTTCGAGGTGAGCCGCGTGCCGGGCGCGAGGCTGTGCGGCCCGCCGTGCAGGAGCTCTTGCTCGCCGAGGGCGTTGTTGAGCCAGATGCCGGTGCCTGGCGTGAGTACGCCGGAGCCGTAGCCGGACGACACGGTGATCGCGCAGGCGTCGCCCTCGTCGTCGACCACCGAGACAGTCGCCGTACTGGGTGAGGACAGGGCGCGGAGATCACCGGCCGCCGCGAGGTCCAGCAGCTTGTTGGCCTCAAGCTGCCGCCTGTCCTCCTCGTCCAGCTCGGCCAGCCGCCGTCCGAGTACGGCGTGCTGCACCTCGACGAGCCGTTCGAGCTCGGACTGCCGCCAGCTGCCGTCGGCCGGTACGCCGTCGAGCAGCGCGAGCATCGCGGCGACCGCGACACCACCGACGGCCGGCGGCGGGTTCGTCGCCAGGCGCCAGCCGTTCTGCCGGACCATCAGCGCCGGCCGTACGACGGCCTCGTACGCCGCAAGGTCTTCCGCGGTGAGGATGCCGTCGTTCTCAGCCATGTCGTGGATGAGCAGCTGGGCGAGCTCGCCGGTGTACATGGTCTCGGCGCCGTCGCGGGCGATCAGTTCGAGCGCCTCGGCGAGCTCGGGGATCACGACGGTGGTGCCGGCCTTGATCACCGAACCGTCGTCCTCGTGCACGACCTGATGGCTCGGCTGGTGCCAGCCGAAGATGATCTCGTGGGTGTAGCCGAGGTAGTAGCCCGAGGTCCGGCTCAGCGCGAACCCGTTCCGGGCGACGTCGATCGCGGGCTGGACCACCTCACGCCAGGGCGCCTTCCCGGATCGATGGTGGGCCAGGTCGAGCGCCTTCATCCCGCCGGGGGTCGCGACGGATCCGTGCCCGACGGTGGTCGTCGTACCGCCGCCGTAGTCGGTGGTGATGTCCCAGACGCCGCGGCCGAACCGGTCGGTGGACGCGCCGCGGCCCGGCATCTCCACCCAGCCGTCGATGGTGACCGCGTCGCCGCCGGCCACCTGGAGGGTGACGAAGCCGCCCGAGGCCGGCGAGACCACGCCGATCTCGTTCACCATCGTCACCAACGTGGCCGCGATCGCCGCGTCCACCGCGTTCCCGCCCTCGGCGGCCACCCGCACGCCGGCCTCGGCAGCTGCCGCGTTCGGCGCCGCCACTGCCACCCTCGGATGACTGCCACTCATGATGGCTAGCCGACCCGTTGGACGGCGCCGAAGCGGTCGACGGCGACCTGGACCGCGGCCTGCCGGACGTCGGCGACCTCGTTCTCCTTCAGCGTGCGATCCGGCGCCCGGAACCGGAGCGCGAACGCCAGCGACTTCTTCCCCGCGCCGATCTGCTCACCGGTGTACAGGTCGAAGAGCCGGATCGACTCCAGCAACGCCCCCGCACCCTCGACCAGCGCCGCCTGCACGTCCGCCGCGGCCACCTCGGCCGGGACGATCAACGCCACGTCCTCCTTGGCCACCGGGTACGACGAGAACGGTGTCGCCGTGATCGACCCCGGACCGGCCGCCATCAACGCGTCCAGGTCGAGCTCGACCGCGCTCGACCGCGCCGGCAGACCGAACGCCTGGCAGACCTTCGGATGCAGCTCACCGGCGTGACCGACGACCTTGCCGTCGACGGAGAACTCCGCGCACCGGCCCGGATGCCACGGCGCGAGCTCGACGTTCTTCACGACCGGCTCGACGGCAACCACCGACGCGATCATCCGGGCGAACTGGACGGCATCCGCCCAGTCGGTCGGGCGGCCCTTGCCCCACCAACCGGTCGGCGTGCGTGAACCGGTCAGCACCACTGCGACGTGCAGCGGCTGCTCGGGCAGAGCGTCGTACAGGGACTGGATCTCGGCGTCGCTCGGGCGGTGCGCGACGGACGGCAGTGGTGCGGGCTTCGCGTCCGGCTTCGGCAGGAAGACCAGGCCGGTCTGGAAGATCGCCAGATCGGTGGCGCCGCGGCCGACGTTGCGCTCGGCGGTCCGGAGCAGGGTCGCGAGCAGCGTGGTCTGCATCGACGGCTCTTCGTCGGACAACGGGTTGACCAGCTTGACCGTCGTACGGCGGGAGTCGTCGGCGGGCAGGCCCATCGCGTCGAAGTCGGCGTCCCCGGCGAACGGGTACGACACGACCTCGGTCAGGCCCGCGCCGACCAGCGCGGTCGCGATCCGGCGGCGCCGCCGCTGCGACACCGTCAGCCCCTGCCCACCCGGCGCGGGCGGCAGAACCGATGGCACGTTGACGAACCCGAACAGCCGAATAACCTCTTCGGCGAAGTCATTGGGATCCCGCAGGTCGGGCCGCCACGAAGGCGGAGTCACCGTCAGCAAGTCATCACCAGCAAGCCCAGCTGCGAGGCCAGCCGGCGCCGAGGGTGCGGCGACAACCAGCGCTGGGGCTTGCACACCCGCCGCGAGCGGTGCCGGCACCGCGTCGGCGGCGGCGCGCTCGACCGCGCACCCGACGGACTGCAGGTGCAGGACGGTCTCGGCGATGGAGATCGGTGCTCCCGCGACCCGGGCGGCGTGATCGGCGCGGAGCGTGACCGGCTCGGGGAGGTCGTGGGTGTCGACGACGGTTTCGTCCGGCTGGATGGTGCCACCGGCCAGGTCGGCGAGGAGGTCGGCGACGCGCTGGGCGGCGTACCGCGGCAGCAGCGGGTCGACCTCACGCTCGAACCGCCGCGACGCCTCCGACGACAACTTGTGCCGCCGCGACGCGCGGGCGATCACGATCGGGTCGAAGTGCGCGGCCTCGATCACCACGTCGGTGGTCGTGTCGGAGATCTCGGTCGACGCGCCACCCATCACACCGGCGATGCCGATCGGGCCGGAGTCGTCGGTGATCAGCAGGTCCTCGGCGTCCAGCTCACGGGTCTGGTCGTCCAGCGTCATCAGCTTCTCGCCGGCGTAGGCCCGCCGGACCACGATCTCGCCGGACAGCCGATCCTTGTCGTAGCCGTGGATCGGCTGGCCGAGCTCGAGCATCACGTAGTTGGTGATGTCGACGCCGATCGAGATCGGGCGCATCCCGGCCGCCAGCAGCCGCTTCTGCAGCCACCGCGGCGAGAGCGCCTTCGCGTCGATGCCGGTCACCGTCCGGGTGACGAAGACGCCGCAGCCTTCGGCATCGTCGACCCGCACCGGATAACCGCCCGAGCCAGAACCGTCGAGCGCCAGATCGGCCGGATCCTTCAGCGGAACGCCATACGCCGTAGCCGCTTCGCGGGCCACACCACGGATCGACAGGCAGTAGCCGCGGTCCGGGGTGACCGCGATGTCGAGCACGTCGTCGCGCAGCGCGAGCAGCTCGATCGCGTCGTCACCCGGCTCGGCCTCACCCGGCTCGAGTACGACAATGCCGTGCGTACCGTCGTCACCCAGGCCGAGCTCCGAGCTCGAGCAGATCATGCCGCTGGAGACATGCCCGTACGTCTTCCGCGCCGAGATCGCGAACCCACCCGGCAGCACGGCGCCCGGGAGTACGACGACCACGAGGTCACCGACCGCGAAGTTGTTCGCACCGCAGACCACCCACTGCGGCTCGTCCTTGCCGATGTCGAGCGAGCACCAGCGGATGGTCTTGCCGTTCTTCTGCGGCTCGTCCTCGTAGGTGAGGACCTTGCCGACCACGAGCGGCCCGGTCAGGTCGGACTCCTCGACGGTCTCCACCTCGAGGCCGGCCCGGATCAGCTTCTCCGCGACGCCGCGACCCGTGACCCCGGCCGGGAGGTCGACGTACTCACGAAGCCATGACAGTGGGACCCGCATCAGATCTCCATCCCGAACTGGCGGCTGAACCGCACATCACCCTCGACCATGTCGCGCATGTCCTCGACGCCGTTGCGGAACATCAGCGTCCGCTCCAGGCCCATCCCGAACGCGAAGCCGGAGTACCGGTCGGTGTCGATGCCGCAGGCCTGCAGGACCCGCGGGTTCACCACGCCGCAGCCGCCCCACTCGATCCAGCCCTCGCTGCCACAGGTGCGGCACGGGCGGTCCGGGTTGCCGACGGAGGCTCCGCGGCAGACGAAGCACTTCAGGTCGACCTCGGCCGACGGCTCGGTGAACGGGAAGAAGTTCGGCCGCAGGCGCGCCTCGAGGCCCTCGCCGAACATCGAGACGACGAAGTGGTCGAGCGTGCCCTTCAGGTGCGCGAGCGTGATGCCTTCGTCCACCACGAGGCCCTCGACCTGGTAGAAGACCGGCGTGTGGGTCGCGTCCAGCTCGTCGGTGCGGAACACGCGGCCCGGGCAGATCACGTAGATCGGCGGCTTGCGGGTCAGCATCGACCGGGCCTGCACCGGGGACGTGTGGGTCCGCAGCACCTTGCCCGAGCCGGCCGGCTCGACGAAGAAGGTGTCCTGCATCTGCCGGGCCGGGTGGTCGGGCTGGAAGTTCAGGGCGTCGAAGTTCAGCCACTCGGCCTCGACCTCGGGGCCTTCGGCGACGTCCCAGCCGAGCGCGGTGAAGACGTCCGCGACCTGCTCGGAGATCAGCGAGAGCGGGTGCCGCGCGCCGAGCTCGGGCGTGTGCCACGGCAGCGTCACGTCGACGCGCTCGGTGGCCAGCATCCGCTCCTCGTGCTCGGCCTCCAGGACCGCGAGCCGGGCCGCGAAGGCCTCGTTGATCGCCTTCCGGGCCGCGCCGATCCGCTGACCGGCCTCCTTGCGGCCCTGCGGCGGCAGCGCGCCGATCTCCCGGTTGGCCAGCGCGATCGGCGACTTCTCGCCGAGATGCGCGCCCTTCGCCTCCTGCAGGGCGGCCAGGTCGGCCGCCTCGGTAAAGGCCTTCAGTGCCTCGTCGCGGGTCCGCTCCACCTCTTCGGCATGCAGCGGCGTCACTTCGACCGGGTCGTAATCAGTGTTGGGACCGGACATGGCTCGCTCTCGGTTTCGGAACTTCTGCGGATTGCAGTCTAGGAACCTCTCGCCCCGGAGCGTGAATCGCCTGTCCACAGCCCGCGCCCCAAGCCCCCAGCACGCGCTTTGTGGAACATCCCAGTCACCTAGCGCAATTTAGTTACCGCAAAGCCGACAACGCTGCGCCGCGTCAGGTCAGTGCACCGTGTCGTCCACCGCCGGGACTGCTTCCTGCGTCGCCTGCTTGGCCTGCCGGCGCGGCAGCACCACGAGAGCGACCAGCGCGCCGGCCAGTGCACCGATCAAGCCGACTGTCATCGAGATCGACATGGCGTCGGTGAAGGCGGTCCGGGCCGCGGCGACGAAGTCCGGGCCGAGGGCGAGCGTGTCCGCGATCGACGTGCGCGCCGGTTCGGGAACCGAGTCCGGCAGCGACGAGGAGTACGCCGCAGCCAGCACGCTGCCCAGTACGGCGACCGACAGCGCGGCACCGGTTTGCTGGACGGTGTCGTTCATCGCCGATCCGACACCGCGGTGGTCCGGAGGAACCGCCTGCATGAGCAGCGTGTACGCCGCGGGCCCGGCCAGACCGCCACCGACGCCCATCACCATCAGACCGATGATCAGCAGGCCGTAACCGGTCGAGTCGGAGACCTGGGTCAGGATGCCGAAGCTGCCGGCGATGATCACCAGCCCGACCACGATCAGCGTGCGATCCGCCATCTTCTTGCCGAGCGTCGCCCCGAGAGCGTTGAACACCGTCGCGGCCACGGCGTACGGGATCAACGCCAGGCCGGCCTTCAGCGGCGTGTACCCGAGCACGAACTGCAGGTACTGCGTCAGCGCCAGCAACAGCCCTCCGGCGGTGAACGACAGCAACACGATCGAGAAGCTCGTCCCACTGAAGTTCCGATCCCGGAACAGCGCGAGCGGCACCATCGGGTGCTCATTCCGCGTCTCCCACAGCGCGAACCCGGTCAGCGCCGCCACCCCGACGGCCAGCCCGCCGAGCACCTTGGCGGAACCGAACCCGTCGGCCGGGATCGAGATGATCGCCCACACGACCGCCGCCATCCCGATGATCGACAGCACCGCGCCGGCCGGGTCGACGTCGCGCGCCGGCCCTTTCGACTCCGGGATCAGGGCCAGCGTGCCGATGATCGCGAGGACGGCGATCGGCACGTTCAGCCAGAAGATCGAGCCCCACCAGAAGTGGTTCAGCAGTACGCCGCCCACGGTCGGACCGGCGACCACGCCGACCATCGCGACCATCGACCAGCCGGCCATCGCCTGGCGCTGCTCCTGCGGCGGGAACACCGTGAACAGCAGCGACAGCGTGCTCGGCATCAGCAGCGCGCCGCCGACACCCATCAGCCCGCGGCACGCGATCAACTGCCCTGGGTTCTGGGCCAGCGTCGCCAGCAGCGAGGCCGCGCCGAAGATCACCAGCCCGAGGAGCAGCATCTTCCGGCGCCCGAACCGGTCGGACAGGCTGCCCGCGGTCAGCAACAGCCCGGCGAACGCCAGGATGTACGCGTCGATCACCCACTGGATGTCCGCGGGCGTCGCGTCCAGGTCGCGCATCAGCGACGGGATCGCCAGGTTGAGCACGGTGTTGTCGACGACCAGCACCATCAGACTCAGACACAGGATCAGCAGGATCCACCAGCGTCGCGGATGGCCGGTCGCCGAAGAATCGGCGGAGGACTCGAACGGTGTACTAGTCACTCGCACACTGTACGACAAGCTCGTACAGTGTTCCAGAGGTTATTAGGATGGCGTCATGAAGGAATCGATCTGGACCCGGCAGCGGGCCGCCGCACCGGCCCGAGAGGCGCTCAGCCGGGAGCAGATCGTGCAGACGGCGATGGCGACCCTCGACGCGGAGGGCCTGGCCGGGCTCAGCATCCGGAAGCTGGCCGCCAAGCTCGGCGCGGGCGCGACCAGCCTCTACTGGCACGTGCCGACCAAGGACGACCTGATCGACCTGCTCATCGACGAGATCTGGAGCGAGGTCGACGTACCGGATCCTGAGCTGGCCGGCTGGCGGAACGGTGCGCTGCTGTTGGGCCACAGCCTGCGGGCCACCGTGCTCCGCCATCCGTGGCTCCCCGAGATCATGTACGTCCGGCCCAGCATCGGGCCGAACGCCATGACGCTCGGTTCGCGCGGCCTTGTGCTGTTCGGCGCGGCCGGCTTCTCCGGTCCGGACGTCGATTTCGCGATGGGCAGCGTGATGTCCTACGTCCTCGGCACCGCGAGTTCCGAGGTCGCGACCCGCGAGATGGCACGGAGGGCCGGCCAGTCCTTGGAGCAGATGAGCGGGGACCTTCTGCAGCAGGCCGAAGTCCTCTCCACCGACCTGCCCGGCATGCAGGAGTCGGTCCGGCGACGCGCCGACCAGGATGTGAACGCGCTGTTCACCGAGTCCTTCGCCTTCGGCCTCGACGCCTTGCTCGACGGGCTCGAGGCTCGCCTCAGGAAGTGAGGCCGAACCACGGCTCCTTGCCGAGCTCGGTCAGCAGTACTTCGCGGTCTCTGGGATCCGCGACCAGTGCCGTGAGTTCCTCCGCCCGGCGGAGTTCGGCTCGCGCCTGGTCGGGCGAGCCGGTCGCCGCGAGCGCGCGGGCGAGTGCCTCACGGGCGAACGGTTCGTCCCAGTCGCCCATCTGATCCGGGTGGTTCTGGATGAGCTGCAGACAACGCCGCGCGTGGCCCAGGCCGAGCTCGACGCGGCCGATCCGCAGTGCGACCCGGGCGATCAGGTGCTCGCCACGGGCATGGTTCGCTTCGTTGCCGGCTTCGAGCCAGTGCAGGCAGGCGGCGTACGCGCCGTACAGGACGCGCTCCTGGTCGAGGAGCGGACTGGTCTCGTCGATCTGCTCGAGCAGGTCCCAGGTCTCGTTGTTGAGCTCGACGCCGAAGTAGCGGTGCAGTTCGCGGCCCTCGACGAGCTCGGTGGCCACCTTCGCCATCAGCTCGGGCCAACTGGCCAGCCCGTACTCACGGGCGATGGTCAGCTGCGCGTCCCGCAGGGTGAAACCATTTGTGTAGTTGGGGTGATGGGCCCGGACCCGCTCGATCGCGTCCGGACGTCCCTTGGTCACGGCCTTGCGGAGGTCCTTCGCCTGCATGCGCAGCTGGCTGAGGCTGGCTTTGGCGGGCAGCGGTGTGGTCGACATCGATGGTCCTTCCAGGGCAGCCCGCTCCGCTGAAACAGGCCGTCCCGAAGGGTTCACCGGCCGTCATGAGTCCTGCTGTTCGATCCAGGTGCACTCGGTGCTTGCCGCGGAGAGGAGGCGCCCTGGCACGCGCTGCGCCAACGCTGACACGGCCGCCGCGTCGGCGTCAACCGGTACGGCGCTGGGCCCGGGCCGACGCGTACAGGCAGATGGCGGCGGCGGTGGCGAGGTTGAGGGACTCGGCGCGGCCGTAGATCGGGACCTTCACCGAGCGGTCGACGATGGCGTCGAAGCCGTCGGGGAGACCGTGGGCCTCGTTGCCGAACAGCCAGACGGTCGGCCGGGTCAGGGTGCCGTCCTCGATGCAGCTGTCCAGGTCGGAGGAGCCGTACCCGTCGGCGGCGAGGACCTGCAGTCCCTGGTCCCGCCAGGACTTGGCGGCCGCGGCGATGTCCACGTCGACGGCGATCGGCACGTGGAAGATGCTGCCCACACTGGCCCGGACCGCCTTCGGGTTGTGTGGGTCGACGGACTCCGACGACAGGACGACCGCATCCGCGCCGGCGGCATCCGCCGTACGGATCAAGGTGCCGACGTTGCCGGGATCCCGGACCTGCACGCCGGCGGCCACCAACTTGGCGGTACGACGGACCGCCTGGTCCAACGGTGTGTCGACGAGGGAGCAGACGGCGACCACGCCTTGCGAAGTGACGGTCTCGCTGAGCGCCTCGGCGGCGGCGCGGTTGACCTCGAACCAGGGCACACCGGCGGCCTCGGCCAGGTCGCGGAGGTCACGGTGACGGGTGGCGACGGCGGGTTCGGCGTACACCTCGAGGACGAGTTCGCGGTGCTCGAGGGCTTCGCGGACGGCCTGCGGTCCCTCGACCAGGAAGCGGCCGGTCTTGCGCCGGAACGCACGAGTGGCGAGCCGCCGGGCCTGCTTGATCCGCACGGACTGTGCGGTCAGCAGACCAGGGCTCGCCACTGCAGTGCTGTTCGGGGTGTTGCTCAGGCCGCGGCGTCGGACTTCGGCGCGTTCACGTCGGCCGGCAGGGCGGCCTTGGCCACCTGCACCAGCGCGGAGAACGCAGCCGGGTCGTTGACGGCCAGGTCGGCGAGGATCTTCCGGTCGACCTCGACCTCGGCCAGCCGCAGACCCTGGATGAACCGGTTGTAGGTCAGGTCCTCGGCGCGGACCGCGGCGTTGATCCGCTGGATCCACAGCTTGCGGAAGTCGCCCTTGCGCGCCTTGCGGTCCCGGTAGGCGTAGACGAGCGAGTGGGTGACCTGCTCCTTGGCCTTGCGGTACAGACGCGAGCGCTGGCCGCGGTAGCCGCTGGCCTGCTCCAGGACGACCCGGCGCTTCTTGTGGGCGTTGACTGCCCGCTTCACGCGTGCCATGAGGTGTTACTCCTTGTACTTCTGCGCCAGAGCCGGACTGGGCCCACTCGGCGGGGATGTTCGGGGGGAAGGGCGGTGCTCAGATGCCGAGAAGCTTCTTGGCCTTCTTCGCGTACGACGGCGCGACCTCGACGGTGCCGCTCAGGCGACGCTTGCGCTGGGACGACTTCGCCTCGGCGAGGTGGCGGATACCGGTCTGCTCGCGGCGGACCTTGCCCGTGCCCGTGATCCGGACGCGCTTCTTCATCCCCGAGTGGGTCTTCATCTTCGGCATGGCTATGTACTCCTGTTGTTCTTTCGTTGACTCGAACTCGGTGCGGTGCTCCGGCTGTCCTCGCGGCCGGCCGGAGCAATCACGTCACTCCGGGTCGAGGTTGTCTGCCGGACCCTTCGGCTTCTTCGTGGAGCCGGCGGCTCGCTCGGCCTCGTGCGCCTGAACCTGCTCGGCGCGCTCGGCGCGCTCCGCCTCGTGCTCAGCGTCACGCTCGGCCTGCTTCTTCGCCTTCTCGGCCTCCACGTCCACGCGCGCCTCGGACTTCTTCTTGTGCGGTCCGAGCACCATGATCATGTTCCGGCCGTCCTGCCGCGGCGAGGACTCGACGAAGCCGAGCTCGCTCACGTCCTCGGCCAGCCGCTGCAACAGCCGGAAGCCGAGCTCCGGGCGGGACTGCTCACGTCCGCGGAACATGATGGTGATCTTGACCTTGTCCCCGGCACGCAGGAACCGGACGACGTGACCCTTCTTGGTCTCGTAGTCGTGCGGGTCGATCTTCGGCCGCAGCTTCATCTCTTTGATGACCGTGTTGGTCTGGTTCCGGCGGGACTCGCGCGCCTTCTGCGCAGTCTCGTACTTGTACTTGCCGAAATCCATCAGCTTGCAGACGGGAGGCCGGGCTGTTGCCGCGACCTCGACGAGGTCGAGATCGGCCTCCTGTGCCAGCCGAAGTGCGTCCTCGATCCGGACGATGCCTACCTGCTCACCGTTCGGTCCGACCAGTCGCACCTCGGGAACGCGGATGCGCTCGTTGACGCGCAGTTCAATGGTGATGGGTCCTCCTGGGTTGTGCTCGTACTGGTGCCACCTCGTGATCACCGAAAGCCCCTGGAAAACACCAAGGCCTCCGTGCGATCACACGAAGGCCCAATTCCCAGATCGACGACGTCCCAACCCCTCCGGGTGGTACGCCGCACGACCGCTGTGATTCTCCGGATATCCTCCAGAACCTCTCAGCGTGACCGGGACCCGCCGACTCTGCATCGACTGGGTGGGAGGTGGCCCTCCGCTTAGACTCGAACCATCGGAGGCCCTCGAGTATTCCGCTCAGGGGTCACCAACGGACCGGGTCGGTCGCCATGTAAGAGTAGCAGCATGACCGACTCAGGTGCCACTTCGCAGCCGGACGACGCTCAGCCGGCGGCCGCGGACGACAGCCGCCCGGACCCGCTGTCCACAGTGTCTCGCGACATCGCCGACGTACCCAGCGTGGAGATCATCTCGACCGCCGCCCTCCACCTGATGAGCGCCGCCGCCGTCCACCTCGGCCTGGCCGAAGACCTCCCCGACCACCAGGACCTCGACGAGGCCCGCTCCCTGATCGACGCGCTCGCCGGCCTCCTCGACGCCTCCGCCCCGTCCCTCGGCCACCACCACGCCGCCCCCCTCCGCGACGGCCTTCGCTCCCTGCAGCTGGCCTTCAAAGAGTCCTCCACCATCCCCGACGAGCCAGGCGCCGGCCCCGGCGAGAAGTACACCGGCCAAGTCCACCCCCCAGCCGCCCGCAGGTAACCCGCTCTACGGGACCTCGGGGGCGAGATGAAGAGGCCGGCGACCCTTTACAGCGTCAGGCGTTCTGTTCGTCGCGCCAGGCGATCCAGCGGCGGATGGTGTCGAGGTCGTAGTCGGGTCCGCTCGTGGAGACCGTGAACAGGCTGACACCGAGCTCGCGAAGGGCCGGACCGTTCTGCCAGGGATCGCCTCCGACGTGGACGGAGCGTTCGATCGTCGACGGGTCACGGCCGATCTCGGCGCAGTACCGATCGAGCACGCCGAGCTTTCGCACCAGATCCTCGCCCTCGGCGAAGGTGTTCCAGATGTCGGCGTGCCGGGCGACCACGCGGAGCATCTTCTGCTCGCCACCGCCGGCGATCAGGATCGGCATCGGGCCGATCGGCGGCGGGTTCAGCGCGGCCAGGCGCTTCTCGATCCGCGGCAGGGCGTCGGCGAGTTCGGCCACCCGGCGGCCGGGCGAGGGGAACTCGTACCCGTACTCGAGGAACTCCCGCTCCTTGAAGCCGGCGCCGATCCCGAACACGACCCGCCCACCGCTGATGTGGTCGACGGTCCTGGCCATGTCCGCCAGCAGGTCGGGGTTGCGGTAACTGTTGCAGCTGACCAGGACCCCGAGGTCGATCCGGGAGGTCTGCTCGGCCCACGCGGCGAGAATCGTCCAGCCCTCGAAGTGCTTGCCCTCGGCCACCTTGCCCAGTGGGAAGAAGTGGTCCCAGGTGAAGAGGATGTCCGCGCCCAGGTCCTCGACCTCGGCGGCGGCTCGGCGGATCGCGGCGTACTCGGCGCGCTGCGGCGCCAGCTGGGCACTGATGCGGACTGGTCTCATGACAGTGCTCCCTCAGATGCGGTACGTCCTACCCAATCGTGCTGAAGAACTTCAGCAGGCCGGTGGGGGCATCGGGGGCGAAACAGAGGTCGAGGTTGGCGGCGGATTCGGCCGCGGACTGTTCGGCGCGGGGGAAGAGGTCGGACTCGTACGCCGCCAGCGCCGCCTCGGTGTCATCGGGGTGGGCGATCAGGGCCGCGGCCAGTTCGGCGCCGTCCTGCATCGCGAGGTTGGCGCCCTCACCGGCGAAGGGTGACATGAGGTGGGCGGCGTCGCCCAGAAGCGTGACGCCGGGGACTCGCTTCCATTGATGACCGATCGGCAGGGCGTGGATCGCACGGCGGAACGGCGCGGCGTCGGCGTCGCGGATCAGCCGGAGGAAGCGGTCGTCCCAGTCCGTGAATTCGGCCAGCAGGGCGTCCTTGGTGATGTCACCGCTGGACCATTCGGCCTCGGTGCGCAGAGCGGCGTACACATGAAGGCGGTCAGGTTCGCGGTGCGCCAGGAAGCCGCGGCCGTCGCCGAGGGCGAACATCAGGCCGGCGCCGATCAGCTCGGCGCTCTCCGGATGCCGTACGTCGGGATCGGTCAGATCCAGCTCCGCAAAGGACAAACCCGAGTACGCCGGTGTCGCGTCGGAGACGAGTGGCCGGACCTTCGACCACGCACCGTCCGCGCCGACCAGCAAGTCAGCCGTGAACGTGCTGCCGTCCGCCAGCCGCACTTCACGGTCGACGATCCCAACGATCTTCGAGTCCCAGCGGATCACGCCGTCCGGCAGGCTGCCGATCAGCAAGGCGCGCAGGTCCCGGCGGTGCACCTCCGGACGACCTTCCCCCTCGTCGGCAAAGCGCAGTACGGCGTCCCGGCCGTAGATCCGCATCGCCTCGCCACCGGGCATGACGATGCGCCGGAACTCGTCGTACAGCTCGGCCGCCCGCAACGCGGCCTGACCGGATTCCTCGTGGATGTCGAGCATGCCGCCCTGGGTGCGGGCGGTCGGCGAAGCGTCCAGTTCATAGACAGCGGCCTCGATGCCGTTGACGTGCAGCACTCGCGCCAGCGTCAAGCCACCGAGGCCGGCGCCGATAATTGCGATCTGGTGGTGCGTCATGTCGGTTGTCCTCCCGTACGTGGAGTGGCGAGCACTCCGTTGATCAAGACGCGGATGCCCCAGGACGCGCGGTCCTCCCCCGGCCCGCTGAGCAGGTCCTCGCCCTGCGCGACGATCCGCGGGTGCGTGTCCGGTCGGACAGCTCGCAACGCGGCGCCCAATGCGTCCCACTGCTCCGGGTCGTCGCCGCCCGCGTGTTCAGCAGCGGTCGACGTCGCCAACTGGAGCAGCAAGTCGAGACCCCAGGCAGCCTGCTGTGGCGGCACGCCGCCTTCGTCGAGCAGCGCGAGCACGCCCTCCACCAACCGGAGGTAGTTCTCCCCCGCCGGTCGCGCGGTCAACGCGGACTGAGCGAGACTCGGATACTCGAACAGGACCCGCGTGTACGACGCCAGCACCGCCTCGAGCCGCTCTCGCCAATCGCCTTCGGCCTCGACCGGCGACAAGTCCACCGCGCCGAGCAGTTCATCGAGTACGGCGCCGTGCAACTGGGCCGTACTCCGGAAGTACACGTAGAGGGACGCCGGCCCGGTGTCGAGCTCCTTCGCCAGCCGCCGCATCGTCACCCGATCCAGCCCATCGGCGCGCATCACCTCCACCGCCGCCGCCACGATCCCGCGCCGCGTCAACGCCGCCTTGGCCGGCCGCTCCCGCCGGCTCCTGGGTTCGTCCGTCATGGTGGTCAGCGTAACGAACATGTTCGTTACGAACAAGTTCGCTCCATGCGCAAAATGAGCGTCGGCGAATTCGCCGAAAAGGTGGGCCTCACACCCGCCAACGTCGCAGTCCTCAAGAACGGCCGAGCCAAAGCCGTCCGCTTCAGCACCCTCGAAGCCATCTGGCGAACCCTCAACTGCCAACCCGGCGACCTCCTCGAATGGGTCCCCGACGAGGAGCACGAACAACAAGCGGTGGCCTTGAACAAGAAATAACCTGTCCAAACCCCCCGCACCCAGTCCAAGCCCCCGACGAGTGCCCGAGGTCGGTCGCCGTCCTCGACGAAGCGCGACAGCTCGCACCCCGGGCGGAACGACAACCACCACCGGCCGGCGCCGGCGGTCGGCGGCGGACGCGGGCGGCGGACGGCGGCCGCGGACGGCGGACGGCGGCGGCGGACGGCGGCGGACGCGGGCGGCGGCGGGCGGCGGCGGTGAGCGGGCGGCGGGCGGTGGGCGCGGGCGGGGATTTCGGGCCGGAGTAGGGAGCTGGGACAAGGTGTCGGGACCTGGGACAGGTCGTGAGTTGTCCGAGGCCCCGACCTGGTGTCCGCGCGGCCGGCCCGTGCGTCGTCCAGGCCGCTCCACGCCCGCCGCAACGCCCGCAGCGGACCCGACCCCTGCCCGTCAAACGGCGCTCCGGAGGGTGGAGCCGATATCCGAACGCGTGCCGGCTTCTCTTCGTTTACGAGGCGAGAACCCCCGAGCCGAGGCGTTGTCCGAGCCGTTGTGGCGTCTCGGTGGCTGCCCGACCTTGGCGGTGTCGACGCCGCTGCTGCGGGGATCGGCGCGACCTGAGACACTCACCAACCCCACCGTCAGCTCACCGCCGCCCCGGATCGGAGCGTGACCGGGGCAGGACCGCGTCGCTTGGTGAGTGTGCCAGCACCGAGGAGTCGAGCCCGGCCACTGGCCCAACCGGTTTTCGGCCACAGCAGAGATCGACTTTGTGCACCAGATCCGTACCCGGACGCCCGGCGCCGTACGGATCTGGTGCACAAAGTGCCCGACCAAGCCAACCGCGCGGGGTAGCGAGGCGCGACTGTCGGGCGGGGTAGCGAGGCGCGACTGTCGGGCGGGGTAGCGAGGCGCGACTGTCGGGCGGGCTAGCGAGGCGGGGCTGTCGGGCGGCCGAGCGGGGCAGTCGCGCGGCCAGGTGGGTCGGGTGGCGGCGACCGGGGCTGGCGCAGTGGTGTCCGCTGGGATGTCCAAGGTCGGCCGGTGTTCTCGACGAAGCGCGGCAGCGCGCACCCCCGGACGGGCGGGAGCGCGCGCAGCGGACGCGACGGTGGGGTGGCCGCGGGAGCAGGCGTGGGTGCACCCGTGCGGGTCAGCCCTTGACGGCGCCTTCTTCGACGCCTTTGAAGAAGAAGCGTTGGAGGGTGGCGAAGACGATCACGATCGGGATGAAGGCGATCATCGTGCCCGCGGCGATGAGGCGTGGGTTGTTACTGAAGGTGCCGGACAGGTACTGCAGGCCGACGGTCAGCGTGTACTTGTTCGGGTCGGTGAGCACGATCAGCGGCCAGAGGAAGTCGTCCCACGCGCCGATGAACGCGAAGATCGCGACCACGCTGATGGTCCCCCGCACCGACGGCAGCCCGATGTACACGAACCGCTGCCACGCGTTCGCGCCGTCCACGATCGCCGCCTGGTCGACCTCGATCGGCAGCGACCGGAACGCGTTGTACATCAGCAGCACGTTCAGCGCCCCGATCATGCCGGGCAGCGCGACCCCGAACAGCGTGTTCGCCAGCCCGAACTCCCGCACCGTCACGTACTGCGAGATGATCGTGACCTCACCCGGCAACACCAGCGTCGCCAGGAACAACCCGAGCACCAGCCGGCGCCCGCGGAACTGCAACCGCGACAACGCGAACCCGGCCAGCGACGCCCCAATAACGTTGCCTCCAACAACGAGTACGGCGACCACCAGCGAGTTCCGCGCATAATCCCAGACGGGGATCGTGTCGGTCACGGACTTGTAGTGGTCGATCGTCGGCTGGGCCGGCAGCAACCGCGGGATCCGGGTGTAGATGTCCTCCCCGGATCCCTTCAGCGACGTGGACAGCTGCCACAGGAACGGCCCGATCGTGATCAGCAGCACGAACACCAGCAGCACGTACCGGACCACCTTCTCGCGCGGCGAGACGGTATTGAATCCGAAGGTTCCACGCCGACGCTTCGAACCCCCCGGCGTACCAGGAGCTTCGACAACAGCCGGCCGCGCCGAATCGGTGACAACACTCATGCTTCGGCTCCTTGGCGGTTCAGGCGGGCCAGCACCAGCATCGGTACGACGGTGACGAAGAACAGCACGATCGACAACGCGGACGCGTACCCGAGGTTGCCCTCGAAGCCCTGGCTGTACTGCTGGATCAGCATCACCACCGAGTTGTCCCGGCCGCCCGGACCGCCCTTGCCACCGCTGAGGATGAACAGCTCGGAGAACACCCGCAGCGCCGACACCGAGATCAGGATCGAGATCAAGATCATCGTCCCGCGCACCCCGGGGATGGTGATGTGGACGAAGCGCCGGAACGGCCCGGCGCCGTCGACCGCGGCGGCCTCGTGCAGCTCACGTCCGACGTTCCCGAGGGCGGCCAGGTAGATGATCATGTAGTACCCGAGCCCCTTCCAGATCGTCAGACTGATTGCGCTCAGCAACAACAGCCACTGGTCGGACAGGAACGGCAGCGGCCCGGAGATGACGCCGAGCTTCTCGGCCAGTCCGTTGACCAGACCGCGATCGTCGAGGATCCACTGCCAGATCAGCGCCACCACGACCGCCGAGGCCACCACCGGGGTGTAGAAGGCGGTCCGGAAGAACGTGATCCCGGGCAGCTTCTTCTCCACCAGTACGGCGAGCAGCAGCGGCAGGACGGTCAGGAACGGCAGGCAGACCACCATGTAGATGACGCTGTTCAGCAGCGCCCAGCGCAACTGCTCGTCGTGCAGGAGAGTTTCGAAGTTCTTCAGCCCGACGAAGGTGCCGCCGCCGATCGGCCTGGCGTTGGTGAACGACAGGATGACGGTGTTGATCGACGGCCAGAGGTTGAACACCAGCAACCAGGCGAGTGCCGGGATCACCAGCACCCACGGCGTGAACCAGCGGTGATACCGCATTACTGCGTGAGGAGCTGGTTGGCCTTCGCCACCGCCGCGTCGAGGGCTGCCTGGGACGAGATCTTGCCGGCGATCGCGAGCGAGATCTGCTGGCCGATGAAGTCGTTGGTGGCGCCACTGATCACCGGCGGCTGCAGCACCTTCGCCTTGGCCAGCGACTGGAACGCGAGCACCTTGGCGTCGCTCTCCGGCGTACCGTCGCTCTTCGAGAAGTACGGGTCCGAGGCGGACGCCTTGGTCGACGGGAAGATGTTCACGATCTTGGCGAACGCGGCCTGGTTCTCCGCGTTGGTGACGAACCGGGCCAGGGCGATCGCAGCCGCCTGGTTCTTGGTCTTGGCCGACACCGACAGGCCCTGCACGTACAGCGGCGGGGTGTCGAGCGCGGGCGACGGGACGACCTTGCCCTTCAGCGACGGGTTGTCCTTCTGGAAGTCCTGGATCGCGTTGCCGCCACCGGTGGTCCAGGCGACCTTGCCCTGGGTGAAGAGCTTGGAGTTGCCCAGGTACTCCTGGGTCAGGATGTCGCGCGGCAGGTAGCCGGCCTTGTAGGCGTCGCGGTACTTGTCCAGCAGCGCGGCGGCCTCGGGGGTGTTGAAGACGAACTTCTTGCCGTCGTCGGACAGGATCTTCACGCCGGCGTTGGTGAAGTCACCGATGCCGGGCAGCCGGCTCATCAGGTACTCCTTGCCGCCGGTCTTGTCGTGCATGACCTTGGCGGCCGCGAGCAGTTCGTCGAACGTCTTCGGCGGGTTCTTCAGGTCGAGTCCGGCCGCGGCGAACTTGGTCGCGTTCCAGTAGTCGATGTCGGTGTTCAGGTACCAGGGGTAGCCGAAGGTGCCGTTCATGCCCTGGTACTGGTACGCCTGGACGCCGCCCTCGACGTACTCGTCGTTGATCTTCGGGTCGGCGGCGCCGACGTCGAGGAGCATGTCCTGCTTGGCCAGCGAGAGGGCGAAGTCCGGCGGCAGGTTGGTCACGTCCGGCAGCTGGCCGGCCGAGGCCTGGCTCAGCACCTTCTTGTCGTAGCCGTCGCCCGGCTGGTCCAGCCAGGTGACCTTGGTGCCCGGGTACTTCGTCTCGAACGCCTTGATCACACCTTCGACGTACGTCGTGAACTTCGGCTTCAGGGCCCAGGTCTGGAAGCTGACCTCACCGGTCACCTGGGCGTTCGCGTCGACGGTCGGCTTGGCGGCGGCACTGCCGGAATCGCCGGATCCGAGGCCGCAACCAGCCAGAGTGAGAGCGGCGGCGGCGAGGGCTGCCACCGGCGCCAGACGGCGTCTATACATGGAAATCTCCTGGGTTTGATAAACCGGTATAGCTCCTGCACTATCCACATCGTAGAATCCGCTGTCAAGGGGCGAGAGGGTGCCGAGACACCCTCGAAGGGAGGTGCCGGATGGCGAGACCGACGATCGCCGACATCGCGAACCGGGCCGGGGTGTCCAAGGGCGCGGTGTCGTTCGCGCTGAACGGGCGGCCGGGGGTCAGCGACGCGACCCGGGAGCGGATCCTGAAGATCGCCGAGCAGATGAGCTGGCGGCCGCACAGCGCGGCCCGGGCGCTGGGTGAGGGCCGGGTCGACTCGGTCGGCATGGTGATCGCCCGGCCGGCTCGCACGCTCGGGGTGGAACCGTTCTTCGCGCACCTGCTGTCCGGCGTGCAATCGGGGCTGTCCGCGCGGTCGATCTCGCTGCAGTTGCTGATCGTCGAGGACACCGCGACCGAGCTCGAGGTGTACCGCCGGTGGGCCTCGGAGCACCGCGTCGACGGCGTGATCCTCGTCGACCTGACGGTGAAGGACCCGCGGATCGAGGAGCTCAAGGCGCTCGAACTGCCGGCCGTCGTGATCGGCGGCCGCGGCGGCAAGGGCGCGCTCTCCTCCGTCTGGGCCGACGACCGGGACGCGATGCTGTCGATCGTGGAGTACCTGGCGGCCCTCGGTCACCGCCGGATCGCGCACGTCGCCGGTACGCCGGTCTTCCAGCACACCCAGCGCCGGATCCGGGCCCTCCGCGACGCCGCGCCGCGACTCGGGTTGATCGATGCACCGTCGATCACCACCGACTTCAGCGACGCCGAGGGCGCGGCGACCACGCGCAAGCTGCTCTCCCAGGCGGCCCGGCCGACCGCGATCGTCTACGACAGCGACGTGATGGCGGTGGCCGGCCTGGGTGTCGCGATGGAGATGGGCGTCTCGGTGCCGGGCGACCTGTCGATCGTGGCCTTCGACGACTCGATCCTGACCCAGCTGATGCATCCCGCCCTGACCGCGCTGTCCCGCGACACCTTCGACTTCGGCCGGCAGGCGGCCGAGGTGCTGCTCGAGGTGATCGCCGACCCCACCCAGATGATCAACCGCCGCACCGCCGACCCCATCCTCACCGTCCGCGAGTCCACCGCTCCCCCGCCCTCAGTTGCCCGGGTGCCCTAAACCGTTTTAGCATCCTCCGCATGCCCCTGGATCCCGTCACGTGCCGGTTCGGCGCGAACCACGTCCCCTCGGCCGGCTGGTTCTACAGCTGGCTCGACTACGACGGCGACGCGGTACGGCGGGACTTCGCGGACCTGGCCGGGATCGGCCTGGACCACGTCCGGGTGTTCCCGGTCTGGCCCTGGATCCAGCCGAACCGGGCGATCATCCGCGAGCGCGCCATCGACGACCTGCTCGACACCATCGACGCCGCCGCCGAGCATGGACTGACGGTCGCGGTCGACCTGATCCAGGGCCATCTGTCCAGCTTCGACTTCCTACCGTCGTGGGTGCTGACCTGGCACAAGACCAGCCTGTTCGAGGATCCGGCGGTCCGCGACGGGCTCACGGCGTACGTCGACACCGTGGCGCGCGCGGTCGCGACGCGGCCGAACGTCGTCGCGATCACGCTCGGGAACGAGGTCAACAACCTCTGGCCGGACAGCGCGACCGGCTTCGAGAGCTCGACCGCCTGGGCGCTGGATCTGCTGACCACGGTGAAGAAGGCCGCACCCGACGTCCTTGCCCTGCACTCGCTGTTCGACGACGCCTGGTACAAGGCCGACCACCCGTTCCACCCCGTTGATGTCGTGGAACTGGGTGACCTGAGCACTGTCCACTCGTGGGTTTTCAACGGGGTCTCACGAGTGGACGGTCCCCTCGGGCCGGCGACGCTCACCCACGCCGACTACCTGGTCGAGCTCGCCAAAGCGACCTCGCTCGAGCCGGCCCGACCCGTGTGGTTGCAGGAGATCGGCGTACCGGGGCCGGACATTCCGGTGGAACTGCAGGCCGAGTTCACCCGGCGGACGGTCGAGTCGGTGCTGCCGAATCCCGCGCTGTGGGGTGTGACCTGGTGGTCGTCGCACGACATCGACCGGCGGCTGCTGGACTTCCCGGATCGGGAGTACGACCTGGGCCTGTTCACCGTCGACCATCAGCGGAAGCCGGCCGCGCAAGCGCTCGCGGACGTGATCGCGGAGGTCCGGGCGAACGGCGTACCGCCGCAACCGGCGCCCATCACACTGACGTCACCGGTCAACCTCCGCACTCAGCCGCACCGGCGGCCGGAAGTTGCCCCCGGCAGCCAATTCCACCGCCAGTGGGTCGCCGCCCGCGCCAACGGCCCGGTCCGCATCGTCCTCCCCTGACTCTCTTGCGTCCGAAGATCCGAGGGTCAGGACCCACACTTCTTCGGACGCAACGAATCAATGGATGTCGATCAGGATCTGGATGCCGTCGAGGATGCGGGTCAGGCCGAATTCGAGGTCGTCGTTGAGACCGTCTTCGTACTCCTGGTTCGTGTACAGCGCGGTCAGCATCGGATAGCCGCCCGCGATCAGCCGCGGCACGAGGAACCGGCCGACCTGCTCGGCCTGCACGGGCGTGTTGTCACTGGCCCCGAGCTGCCGCGCCAGGTTCGCGTAGTTGCGTGCATATCCGTCCAGGAGCATCAGGCAACCAAGGTTGTCGTGCTGACTGAGCCCGGTCCCGGCCATCGCCCCGAGAATCGCCTCGATCCAGCGCAGCACGTTGGGCGTCACGGGCGCACCCCGGATCGGGACCTCGAGCAGCCAGGGGCGTACGGCGTACAACTCGACCTGGGCGTGGACCCACGCGGTCGCCGCCGGCCGCCAACCGGACGGGAGCTCCGGCGGTAGTCCGACCGCGGTGTCGTGGACCAGCACGATCAGCTCGTCCTTGGACCGGACGTACCGGTACATCGCGTTCGTGCTGACGCCGAAGTGCGCCGCGATCTTCTGCAGCGAGATCGCCTCGAACCCGTGCCGGTCGCCGAACTCGATCCCGGTCGCCACGATCCGCTCGACCGACAGCGCCGGCTTCGGTCCGCGCCGCTGCACCGGCTGCACACCCCATGACAGCGCCAGCCCCGGCGGCAGGTCCTCGGTCATGACCACCATTCTCAGGGGTGCTGGCACCACCCCGAACTGGGATCCCAAGACCCTGGGACCCGAATTGTTCAATCCCTACGCTTTTTATCAGTAAACCTCACGAAAGCGCAGGTACTCCCGATGAACACCGTTCTCGATCCGCTCCTGCTGCCCGACCAGGTGGCGCTGTCCGCGACCGACCGGCAGGCCGCGTCCGACAAGCTCGACAGCGCTGTCCGGCAGGGCAGGCTGACCCCGCCGCAGGCGCTCGACCGGCACGATCTCCTCGATGCGTCCCACACCCGCGGCGAGCTCCACCAGGTCCTCGACGGCCTGGACGACGCAATCCCGCCGCGTGGACTCACGACCGCACTGCGCGTGACCACCGCTGTCTGGCTGATCACCTGCGTCGTGCAGTTCGTGGTCTGGCTGTCACTGGCCTTCTTCGGCCACTTCGACTGGCCGTGGTGGCTGTACTCCGACCTCGGCCTCGGCGCGGTGGTCGGCATCCTCTGGTGGACCCACGAGTCCTACCACCGCAAGAGCGCCGTACTTCTCAATCGATGACAGGCCCCGGCTCGATCCACGCGTAGCCGCCGTCTTCCAGGCGAACCACCTGGAGGCCGGCGGCCAGGCGCCGTACGTCGTCGGTCTCGATCACGGCGGTCGCCGGGCCGGCGACGTCGAGGACGATCGCGGCGGCGCCCTCCTGGATGGCCGCGGTCGCGACCAGCTTGGTCTGCGCCGGCATCGGGCGGGCGTCAGGGCTCCAGCGGACCAGGCTCTCGGTTCCGGTGAAGGCCAGTAAGGCTTTGCGGCCGTCCTGGCCCTGGAGCAGCGCGACCGCCATGTCCGACGTCTTGTCGTGCGCGAGGCCGTTCTCGTCGTACTCGACCTCGCCGAGCATCGCGACCACCGGCACCAGCAGCCGCGCCTTGGTCAGCGCCGCCAGCATCGCCCCGTGGTCACCCTCCGCGAGCGCCGTGGCCAGCGCGGGGTCGGCCGACCCGTCGTCGTTGTCGAACCCGGTGAAAGCCAGTCGGCGTTGTGGTTGCACGCACACATTGTCTCCCCCGGACCGCCCGGCCATCACAACGGCAATACATCGAGCGGTGCCACGCTCGGGCGGTCGGTCCGGGGCCCGATGTGATGGCCTGGGGATCCGGAGCGGGGTTTCAGGGTGGCGTCAGGGCTGTTCCCCTCTTGGTTCCGGCGCGGACTGTGCGAGCCTGGGTATGTGCCTGACTTCAACGATTTGACGCTGCTGCCGTTCTGCGTAGGCCTCACGCTGCTCGGCCTGATCGGCTCGTGGGCCGCGTGGCGGCGCCGCGGGGTCGCGGCCGGCACGCGCGGCGTGGCCTGGTCCCTGCTCCCGGTCTCGCTCTACCTGACCGGGCTGCTGGAGCTGGTCTGGGACATCGTCAGGTCATCGGTGAGCTGGGTCACCCACCTGATCTTCTCGCCGACCGTGTGGGCCGGGGTCGCGCTGTTCGGCGTCTCGGTGGTGCTGTACGTCGTCTCCGGCGTGGCCCGCGGGCGGCGTGGCGACACCCCGAAGGTACAGAAGAAACCCGCCTCGCCCGCGGGCGAGCTGACCGCCACGGGTCCCGCACCCGCGTCGGCCGCTCCCGCCAAAGCTGCCAAGCCGGCCAAGGGGTCCAAGGCCAAGCAGCAGGAATCGTCGGAGTTCGACGAGATCGAGGACATCTTGAAGCGCCATGGAATCAACTGATATCGCCGCTGACCACGGCACTCTCGCCCCCCTGACCATCGACTCCCTGCTCGACAACGTCCAGTCCGGCCCGCCGCGCCTCGGCCGGACCCGGCTGATCGGCATCGACGGACCGGCCGGCTCCGGCAAGTCCTGCCTCGCGGCGAACGTCGCGGCCCGGGCCGAGGCTCGCGGACTGCACACCGCCGTCATCCACATGGACGACCTGTACGACGGCTGGTCCGGAGCCGAGCGTGGTTTCGGACTGCTGCGCGACCACGTCCTGCAGCGGATCGCGGACGGCCGCGAAGGCCGGTACCGGCGCTACGACTGGCACCTCGGCGCGTACGCCGAACTGCACGTCGTACCGGTCACGATCGAGCTGCTCATCGTCGAGGGCGTCACCTCGTGCGACCGCGACGCCGGCCACTGGCAGTCCCTGCGGCTGTGGATCGAGACGTCGAACGAGATCCGCCTGGACCGAGGCATCGAACGCGACGGCGAGGCCCAGCGCGACCACTGGCTGGAGTGGATGCGGTGGGAGCGCGACCATTTCGCCGACCAGGCCACCCGCTCCCGCGCCCACGTGATCGTCGACGGCAATCCGTCGATCCCGCACGACCCGGCGCTGGAGATCATCACCAAGTCGGTGGCACTACCGCCTCACGACTCAGCCGCTTCCTGAAGGCCATCCCAGGACCACTGCGGGATGACCAGGCCGGACGGCACGTCGTCGGCCGAGCCGTGGTACTGCGCCATCGGCACAGTGGTCGCCCAGGCGAAGTAGTCGTGCAACACGGCACGCAGCCGGTCGTCGGCGAATCCGACATCGGCGAGCGCCTCGTCGAAGCACGCGATCGCCCGGCGATCCATCTCCTCGTGCTGACCGTTCCCGCTGTGCAGCCGGACGACGGACGTCTCGTCCCCGTAGGTCCCGGAGTACGCGACCGGTCCGCCGAGCGCCTCACCCCAGTACGCCGCCAGCCGCTCACTGTGGTCCGGCCGGAACCCGTGGCTGAACGCGTGACTCACGATCTCGTCGGCCATCACCCGCTCATGCCACGCGTTCGCCAGCCGCAGCATCCCGTCAGCCCCACCCGCCGCTTCGTACACCGTCTGCATGGAGTCAGTCTGCCCTCGTCACCTTCCGGACCGCGAGCAGCCTGGCGTGCGGATGATGGATCCACTCCCCTGCGGGCGCCTGGTCGACGTACTGCTGGCGCAGTTCAGCGATGAAGGTGTCGCCCCGGGCGAGCGCGAGCGCCCGCAGCGGTCCGGCCCGGTCCGCGGCGTCGAAGTACGCCGCCGCGCTCGGATGGGTCATCGGATAGGCCACTAGCTCGTCCCGCTCGACGACCGCGTCGACGAGGGCATCGACGAGTCCGTCTTCCCACGAGCGGTCCGCGCGGGCTTCGAGGACCGTGTCGAGGAGGGCGAACGGCCCGGTCTCCTCGGCGACCTCGGGCCAGTAGACAACGCACATCCGGCCGCCCGGCCGTAGCGCACCGAACCACGAGCTGATAGCTGCCGCTGGGGCCGGTAGCTGCTGCAGGCCGAACACCGACACAACCGCGGCGCAGGTGCCGGACCATCGTGGATCAAGCGCCGCGGCATCACCCTGGAAGACGTCGACGTCCGGCAGCCGGCTTGCCCGTTCCCGGGCCAGCCGCACCATCTCCGCCGACAGGTCGATGCCGACGATCGCCCGCCCGGGGAACCGTGGTGCGAGCAGGTCGAGTTCAGGGAAGGTCCCGCAGCACGGCACCAGGATGGGCCCGTCGGGCACCTCGGCCACCGCCTCGACAGCAGCCTTCACCCAGGGCGCGAAGCGGGGCACGAAGTACGCCTGATAGCCATCGGCCGCCTCGTCCCATCCGCGCGCCGTCCGGCTGAGACGCTCGTCGGGCTCGGTCATCGGATCTCCTCCGTCGACATCGTGATCGCCGCGAGCCGGCGGCGGACGTGGTCTCGTTCCGGTTCGGCGCCGGCCAGGCGCAACGCCCGCTCGTACGCCGCGGTTGCCTCGGGCAAGCGTCCGAGCCGGTGCAGCAGGTCGGCGCGGGCGAGGGCGAACGGGTGGTAGTCGCGCAGCCGGGGTTCGCCGGCGAGCTCGTCCAGCAGCGCCAGCCCGGCCTCGGGTCCGTCGCGCATCGCGATCGCGGCGGCGCGGTTGAGCGCGATCACCGGAGATGGGTCGATCGCGAGCAGGACGTCGTACAGCGTGACGATCTGCGGCCAGTCGGTGCCGGCGAAGTCGGCGGCCTCGTCGTGGAGGGCGGCGATCGCGGCCTGGACGGCGTACGGGCCGGCCGAGCCGCCGGTGAGGGCGGCGACCACCAGGTCCCGGCCTTCGGTGATCATGGCGCGGTCCCAGCGGTCGCGGTCCTGGTCTTCGAGCAGGATGATCTCGCCGTCAGGTCCGCTGCGAGCGTCCCGGCGGGCGTGGATCAGCAGCATCAAGGAGAGCAGCCCGGTCACCTCGCGCTCCTTCGGGAGCAGCCGGTGCAGGATCCGGGCCAGCCGGATCGCCTCCTCGGCGAGGTCGAGGCGTTGCAGGTACGGGCCGGAGCTGGCGGCGTACCCCTCGGTGAAGACCGAGTAGATCACCTGCAGTACGCCGGGCAGGCGCTCCGGCAGCTCGTCCGGGCCGGGGACGCGGAACGGGATCCGCGCTTCCCGGATCTTCGTCTTCGCCCGGACGATCCGCTTCGCCATCGTCGCGGTCGGGACCAGGAACGCCCGCGCCACCTCCGGCGTGGTCAGCCCGGCCAGGCAGCGCAGGGTCAGCGCACCCCGGTCCTCGGGCGCGAGCGCCGGATGCGCGCAGGTGAAGAACAGTTCCAACCGCTCGTCCGGCAACTGGCCGTCCATGGATGGCGGCGCGGCCCGGTCCGCCTCGACCTGCAGTACGGCGAGTTTGGCGGCGTACACCTGGTCACGCCGCAACCGGTCGACCGCCTTCCGCCGGGCTGTGGTCATCAGCCAGCCGCCCGGGTTCGGCGGTACGCCGTCGACCGGCCAGCGCACCAGCGCCGCCTCGATCGCCTCCGAGGCGACCTCCTCGGCCAGGTCGAGGTCGCCGAACCGCCGGACGAGCGCGGCCAGCAGCCGGCCGCGCTCCTCCCGGAAGACCTCCTCGACCTGGTCCACGTCAGAACTCCGCGACCGGGCGGACCACCACCGAGCCTCCGGCCCGTGATCCCGGGCATTTGGCCGCCCAGTCGAGCGCGACGTCGAGATCGGGTACGTCGATCACGAAGAACCCGCCGAGCACCTCCCGGGTCTCGGCGAACGGCCCGTCGGTGACGGTCCGCTTCCCGTCGTTGGCGACCTGCACCCGGGTGGCCGTGACCAGGTCGGCCAGCGATTCCGACGCCACGACGACGCCCGAATCGTTGATCTCCTTGTCGAACCGCATCCAGTCCTCCGGCTCACACCCGACCGCTCCCCCGCTCGCGTCGAGCTCACCGGCGTTGATCAAGAGCATGTACTTCATCAGAACCTCCTGTCAGCGTGTCTACAGCATCACCACGAACGGGGTCCCCTCCGATGGACAAAGATGTACCGAACAACGGGTAGTAGTCACCCCGAGCCGCCCTCCGTCGGCCCGGCCCAGCGGAAGCAGCGCGAGGAAACCGAACTACTACCCGTTCTTCGGTACGCATAGGCGAGGATGGGTCCCATGAGCGTCTTGCCTTCGGGAGAGCAGTGGAGCGTCCAGGCCGGCGGGTACGCCGCGACCGTGGTGAGTGTCGGCGGCGGGGTGCGCGGGCTCACGTACGACGGGCGGCCGGTGCTGCTCGGGTACGGCGAGGACGAGCCGGCGCACGCGGGGATCGGCCAGCACCTGTTCCCGTGGCCGAACCGGATCTCGGACGGGAAGTACACCTTCCAGGGCGTCGACCAGCAGCTCGCTCTGACCGAGCCCACCCGGCAGAACGCGATCCATGGCCTGACTCGCTGGGCGAACTGGGAGCGCGCGGACGACGGGACCGACCCGGCGGTGGTCGAGGCCGGCCACCGGCTCCACGGCCAGCCGGGATACCCGCATCAGCTCGACCTCCGGCTCACCTATCGGCTGGGCGACGACGGGCTGACTGTCGACGCCACCGCCACGAACGTCGGCGCGAGCGACGCACCGTACGGGTACGGCACCCATCCCTACCTGAGCGTGGGCCGTCGGATCGACGAGTGCGTGCTGGAGTTCAGTGCGGCTGAGTGGCTGGAGGTGTCACCCGAGCGGATGACACCGATCGGGCTCACCCCGGTCGCCGGCTCGCCTTTCGACTTCACCGCCGGCCGGGTGCTCGGAGAGTTGGACATCGACAACGCGTTCACCGGTCTCGGCGGCGGTTCGTGGTCGGTCGCGCTGACCGATCCGGACACCGGCGCCAAGGCGGTCCTGACCAGTGACACGCCATGGCTGCAGCTCTACACCGGCGCCGCGATCGGACGTACGGCGCTCGCCGTCGAGCCGATGACCTGTCCGCCGAACGCGTTCATCACCGGGCAGGACCTGATCGTCCTGAAGCCCGGTGAGTCGCACACCACGACGTTGCGGGTGTCGGCCTAGATCTCCGGGTGCCTGGTGGCCGGGCCGGCGCCGTGTTCTCGGGCCACCGCCGCCAGCTCCTTGGCGGCCCGGCTCGCCCGGGATCCTTCGGCGGCCTGGACCGCGAGGATCCCGAGCCGGTTGCCGTCGGCATCGAACAGCTGGAGCCAGGCGTCGCCGGAGCGGAACCGCAGCGCCGAGATGTCGCCCCACGGCACCGTGTACGACTTGAACACGTTGCGCACCCGCAGCCGGTCCGGGTACGCCGTGACCCGCAGCGTGGTCATCCGGTACAGGATCCACAGCACGGCGCCGAAGAACGCCAGCAGCGTGAGCCGCTGGAACCAGCTGAACGACTCCCGCGCGTCGGCCGGCAGCCGGAACCAGATCACCCCGAACACGGCGATCAGTGACAGACCCATCAGACCGGCCATCAGCGCCACGATCCGCGGATGGAAGGTGAACAGCCGGTCGGTCATGTCAGATCCTGCAGGCGTGGATGTCGGTGGTGAGGATGGCACGTGCGCCCACCTCCCATAGCTGGTCCATCAGCCGCTGCGCGTCGGCCCGCTGGACCATCACCCGGACGGCGACCCAGCCCTGCCGGTGCAGCGGCGAGACCGTCGGCGACTCGAGGCCGGGTGCGACCGCGGTCGCCGCGTCGACGTCCTCGGCGCGGATGTCGTAGTCCATCATCACGTAGTTGCGCGCGATCAGGACGCCCTCGAGCCGGCGGACCAGCTGCTGGATCCCGTTCGGCGGGGTCTCCACGCCGTGCCGTTTGATCAGCACGGCCTCGGACTTCAGGATCGGGTCGCCGAACACCTCCAGTCCGGCCTGGCGCAGCGTCGTACCCGTTTCGACGACGTCGGCGATCACGTCCGCGACGCCCAACTGGACGGCCGACTCGACCGCGCCGTCGAGGCGGACCACGGCAGCGTCCACGCCGTTCTCGGCCAGGTGATCCTGCAGGACCCCGGCGTACGACGTGGCGATCCGCTTGCCGGCCAGGTCCTTGATGGTGTCGGCGACGCCGGGCCGGCCGGCGAACCGGAAGGTGGACGAGCCGAAGCCGAGTTCCATGATCACGTCCGCGTCCGCGTGCGAGTCGAGCACCAGGTCGCGGCCGGAGATGCCCACGTCGAGCGTGCCCTCGCCGACGTACACGGCGATGTCCCGCGGGCGCAGGTAGTAGAACTCGACCTCGTTGGCCGTGTCGGTGAGGGTGAGGTCCTTGGTGGTCCGGCGCTGTTTGTAGCCGGCCTCGGTGAGCATCTCGATGGCGGCTTCGCTCAACGAGCCCTTGTTGGGTACTGCGACGCGCAGCATGGCACTGCCCTTTCGATGGTGAGGTGAACCGGTGGGTCTGTGGGGCGTCTCCTACAGATGTCGGTACACGTCGTCGAGATCCAGGCCGAGCGCGTGCATCATCACCTGGGCGTGGTAGAGCAGCTGTGACAGCTCTTCCGCAGCCCGGTCCTTGCTCTCGTACTCGGCAGCCATCCACGACTCGGCGGCCTCTTCGACCAGCTTCTTGCCGATCGCGTGCACGCCGGCATCCAGCGCCGCCACGGTCCCGGAACCCTCCGGCCGCGTCGCCGCCTTCTCACCCAGCTCGGCAAACAGCTCCTCAAATCTCTTCATCGCGCGCCCAGCCTACGGGGCCGGTGCGGCGGGATCGTCCCCAGGTCCGGTAGGCGGACCCGATCTGTGGGTTACTGGAGTCGTGGACGAACAAGTGCAGATCTCGGTGATGCTGGCGGTGCCGGACGCCCCGGCCGCGGCGGAGTGGTACGCGCGGGCGCTCGGCGCCGTGGAGCTGTGGAACCTGGGCAGCGTGATCGGGCTGAGCGTCGGCGGCGCTGCCTTCTTCCTCGGCGAGCCAGGCAACAACGGCTGGGCCACGCCTGAGGCCGTCGGCCTCCCGACGGTGCGGGTCGAGGTCTTCGTGGACGACCCGGACACGTTCATCCAGCGCGCCGTCGACGCCGGCGCAGACCCGAGGAAGGACCCGGTGCGCACCCACGCGATGCCCTGGGGCCCGCACCGGCAGGGCACCTTCTTGGACCCCTTCGGCCACCTGTGGTTCGTCGGGGACAAGTCGCCGCTACTGCCCCATCAGGGCGGCTGACAGGGTGCGCGGGGGCGAGTGGGCGTCGACGTAGTAGGAGTGGCGCTCGGACAAGAACTGCTTGACCATCGCGTAGTCGAGGGTGTCGTCAGGCGCGCGCAGGTGGAACGGCGGTGGGTAGAAGGCGTCGCCGAGCAGCATGACGCCGGAATCGATCGCCACCAGGGAGTCCGGCGCGTGGTTGCCACCGACATGACGCAGTACGACGCCTGTCGGCAGCGTGAGCGTGTCGTCGAAGGTCTGGTGCGGGAGGACGATGCGGAAGTCCGCCCAGTCGGGGACCGCGAGGGCGCGGGCGCGGAAGCTGGGGGCGAGTTTGGGGTTGGCTTTGACCTGGTCGTAGAGGTAGCGATGGCTCCACGGGCGATCGGCCTCGGCGCGGAGAAGCTCGACGGACGCGGCGTGGGCGACCACGGTAACGTCGCCCGGCCAGGCGCAGGCACCCCAGGTGTGGTCCCAGTGGTGGTGGGTGTAGACGAGCCACTTCGGCGCGGG
The DNA here is from genome assembly GCF_045040325.1 of Kribbella sp. NBC_01510. Classification (NCBI taxonomy): domain Bacteria; kingdom Bacillati; phylum Actinomycetota; class Actinomycetes; order Propionibacteriales; family Kribbellaceae; genus Kribbella; species Kribbella sp. NBC_01510. The sequence continues at coordinate 54,992 of NZ_CP109418.1, forward strand.
CAGCCCGGCGGTCGCGATGGCTGACTGGATGTCGCGGGCATGTTCGGGGCTGTTGCCGGCGTCGATCAGGACGCTGCCACGGTCGTCGGCGATGACGGCTACGGACGGGCGGACCGCGTCGGGGTCAGGGTCGTGCGGGTAGAGCCAGACCCGGCCGGTCAAGTGTTCGAGCACCTGGCCGACGATAGTGCGCATGCACACTCCCCGCAGAGTCCGTGACCTCGGCGTCGTTGTCGGCGCGCTCCCTCCCGGTGCGCTCAACGCGATCACCGACGTACCTGGGGTGCGGGTCGGGCAGACGACGATCTCCGGTGGCGATCTCAACACCGGGGTGACGGCGATCGTGCCGGACGGGTACGCCGACGGACTGCCGGCGGCGGTTGCGGTCGGCAACGGGTACGGCAAACTCGTCGGCTCCACCCAGGTTGACGAACTCGGGGTGATCGAGACCCCGATCCTGCTCACCGGGACGTTGAGCGTCTTCCGCGTAGCCGACGCCTTCCTCACCTGGCTCCTCGACCGCGACCCGAACGCGACCAGCCTCAATCCGATCGTCGGCGAAACCAACGACGGCTACCTCTCCGACATCCGCCGCCGCCCGATCACCCCCGAACACGTCCACGCCGCCCTGGACTCGGCCTCCCCCGACGTCCCCGCCGAGGGGTGCGTAGGAGCCGGCACCGGTACGTCGGCCCTCGGCTTCAAAGCCGGAATCGGCACTGCCTCCCGCACCCTCGCCTCCCTCGCAGCTGGCGTGGGCACCGTCGGTGCTCTGGTTCAGTCCAACTTCTCCGGTCTGCTCACGGTCCTCGGCACTCCGATCCCGGCTCAGGCGCTCGACGCCGACGGCAACTCCTGCATGATCGTCGTCGCCACCGACCTCCCGCTCGACGCCCGCCAACTCGGCCGCCTGGCCCGGCGCGCGATCTTCGCGCTCGCCCGCGTCGGCTCCGACTACTCCCCCGGCAGCGGCGACTACGCCATCGCCTTCACCACCAACCGCACCCCCGGCCTTGCCGACCGCGACCTCCGCGGCCCGTTCCAAGCCGTCACCGAGTCCGTCGAGGAAGCCCTCCTCAACTCCCTGACGATGGCCCACACCACCACCGGCCACGGCGGCAACAGCGCCCGAGCCGTCCCCCACGACCTCATCATCGAGCGGCTGAGGTCGGCCGGCGTACTTCGCTGATCCGCCCGCGGCTCCACCTTGAGCACCCACCAACCACTTTCGGCGCCTGGAAGTGGTTGGTGGGTGCTCAAGGTCGAATCGGACCGCGGGATGGAGGTGTTCCGGCTCTACCAGCCGATGATCGGCGCGATGGACGACGTCCTGGCCGGCTACAGCGGGGCCGGGCTCGACCTGATCGCCGGCTTCCTCCGCCGCAGCAGCGAGGCCGGCGAGCGGGCGAACGACCAGCTGGCTCAGGAGTAGAGGTCGGACAGCGTGCGGCCGAGCCTCGCCAGCTCGGTCCGCAGCTCCGGAGGCTCCAGCACCTCCACGGCATCGCCGAACCGGCAGAACGCAGCAGCCGCGTTCGGCACCGACTCGATCGGCAGTGTGACCGTCACACTGCCGTCCTCCGCCGGCTCAGCCGCCGCGACCGCCTTCACCAACTGGGGGAACGAGACGTCATGCATGCGCCCGACCAACCGCGCCGACACCCGCAGTACGGCGTACGCGGTGAAGCGGACCTGGTCGAACTGATCGAGATGCTCCTGCCAGTACCGCGAGAGGTCGAAACCTTCGGTCCGCTCGAACTCCTCCTCGGTCGGCGTCAGCTCGAGGATGTTGGAGACCCGGTACGTGCGCATCCCGTTGGCGGTCGCGGCAACGACGTACCAACTGCCGTTCTTGAGCACGAGCCCGTACGGCGCCAGCACGCGCTCGACCTCGCGCGGCTCCTCCCACCGGCGGTAGAGCACCGTGATCCGGCGGTCATGCAATACGGCGTCGGCGACGGCGGCGAGATGCGGTGAGTTCTCGGCGTCCTGGTACCAGGCGGGCAGGTCGAGGTGGAAGCGGTTCTTCAGCCGCCCGGCGCGATCCCGCTGGTCCGGCGCCAGCGCGGCCAGCAGCTTCAGCTCGGCCCCGCTCGTCTCGGCGGTCAACCCGAACGCCGCGGCCGCGCCCGGCAGGCCGACGAGGAACAGCGCGGCCGCCTCCTGCTCGGTGAGTCCGGTCAGCCTGGTCCGGTACCCCTCGACCAGCCGATAGCCGCCGGCCCGCCCCTGATCGGCGTACACCGGAACGCCGGCCGCCGCGAGCGCCTCGACGTCGCGGTAGATGGTCCGCAGCGACACCTCGAGTTCGTCGGCGAGCTCACGCGCGGTCAACTGCCGCCGCGTCTGCAGCAACAGCAGGATCGACAGCAACCGACTCGAACGCATGCTCCGAGGTTAGCCGCAAACACTGCCATGACCTGTCAGGTATGGCGGCGAAGCTTGGCTGCATGACGACATGGACCAAGGTGACCGGCGACTTCGACTTCCTCAACGGGTACTTCGACGTCCGGCACCGAACCTTGAAGCAAGCCTTCGCCGGCAGCGACGAGTGGCTGGAGTACGACGGGACGACGACGGCACACACGTACTTCGACGGGGCGATCAGCATCGACGAGATGCGCTTCCCGACGAAAGGGTCGTACGGCCTGTCGGTGCGGCTGTTCGACCCGGTCGCCAAGGAGTGGAGCATCTGGTGGATCAACAGCACCACGATGCGGCTCTATCCCCCGGTGCGCGGCGGCTGGTCGGAGGACGGCTCGACCTGCCGGCTGGTCGGTGAAGACGAGCTCGACGGGAAGCCGATCCTCTGCAGCTACGAATGGTCGGACATCACCGCGGAGACCGCGCACTGGGAGCAGGCGTACTCCAACGACGGCGGCGAGACCTGGGAAACCAACTGGATCATGGACTTCACCCGCCGGTCCACGCCGCCACCCGCTCTCGACATCCCCAAGGTGACCGGTGACTTCGACTTCCTCGTCGGTCGCTGGGACATGCACAACAGCCGCCGCAAGCCTGTGTTGGGCGAGCCGGCCGAGTGGTACGACATGGAGTCCGAGATGGAAGTCACTACGTACTTCGACGGAGCGATCAGCTTCGACGAGGGCTGGTTCCCGACCGAGGGCTTCCGCGGCGCAACCCTGCGCATCTACAACCCCGAGTCGAAGACCTGGGCCATCCACTGGATCAACAGCCTCCGCGGCCAACTGGAGACCCCCGTCATCGGCTCCTTCGCCGAGGACGGCACCGGGACCTTCGAGGGTCCGGACGTCTGGGACGGTCAGCCCATCGACGTCCGCTTCCTCTGGACCCCAGGCGTCGACAAAGCCGCCTGGGAGCAATCCTTCTCCACCGACGGCGGCAAAACCTGGCTCCCCAACTGGAAAATGCAACACACCCGGATCAAGTAGGGGTGGCCGTTCCCACGCACTGCCCGCCCAACTGCGCATCCGTTCAGCCATCGAGTCGTGGATCGGGGTCGGCGAGAAGGCCTCATCCCGAGCACCGATTCACGACTCGACCAATCGCGCTGCCGTCCGCGAGCCCTACATGCGTAGCGCGCGTGGGGACAGTTACAGCTCGCGGATGGCGACCAGGGTGGAGAGGGCTGCTTGGGTCGCCTCGTAGCCTTTGTCTTCGCGGCTGTCGGGGAGGCCGGCTCGGTCCAGGGCCTGGGGGTCGTTGTCGCAGGTGAGTACGCCGAAGCCGATCGGGATGCCCGTGCTCACGCCGACCTGCATGAGGCCCTCGGTCGCCGCCTGGCAGACGTACTCGAAGTGCGGAGTGTCACCTCGGATCACCACGCCCAGAGCCACCACAGCGTCGTACCCGTTCTTCGCCGCGTGCAGCGACGCGACCGGGAGCTCGAAGGACCCCGGGACCCGGATCACCGTGTAGTCGGTGACGCCGGAGTCGTCGAGCGCGCGGATCGCACCCGCGACCAGAGCGTCGGTGACCTTCGGGTGCCACTGGGCCGCGACGATCGCGACCCGGGCCCCGTCCGCGCGCGGGACCTCGAGGCTTGGTGCTCCACTGCCCGACATCAGCCGGCTCCGTTCTCTTCCGTGAGTACGCCGCCGGGCAGGTGATGACCCATCCGGTCGCGCTTCGTCCGCAGGTACCGCAGGTTGTGTTCGGTCGGGTCGATCGAGATGCCGCGGCGCTCGACCACGTCGATGCCGTACCCCTGGACCCCGGCGAGCTTGTCCGGGTTGTTGGTCAGCAACCGCACCTCTTTCACGCCCAGATCCGCGAGGATCTGCGCGCCGGTTCCGTAGTCGCGCGCATCCGCCGGCAACCCGAGATCCAGGTTCGCGTCAACCGTGTCCCGGCCCGCGTCCTGCAACTCATAAGCCTGCAGCTTGTGCAACAGCCCGATCCCACGCCCCTCATGACCGCGCAGATACACGACAACACCGCCCTCAGCCGCGACCTGCCGCATCGCCTCATCGAGCTGCGGACCACAGTCACACCGCAGCGAGCCGAACACATCACCGGTCAAGCACTCCGAGTGCAACCGCACGAGCGTCGGTCCGTCGCCGATCTCGCCGCGAACCAGCGCCAACTGCTCCGACCCGTCCACCGTGTTCCGGTAGCCGTGGGCAACGAAATCGCCGTACTGCGTCGGCAGCGTGGTCGTCGCGACGCGCTGGATCTGCGATTCGGTACGGCGCCGGTAGCGGATCAGATCGTCAATCGACACCAGCACCAGCCCGTGTTCGTCGGCGAACGTCCGCAGCTGCGGACCGCGCTTCATCGTGCCGTCGTCGTTCACCAGCTCGGAGATGACCGCGGCCGGCGTCAGCCCGGCCATCCGGGCCAGGTCGATCGACGCCTCGGTGTGCCCGGGCCTGACCAGTACGCCGCCCTCGCGCCCACGCAACGGGAACACGTGGCCGGGCTGGACCAGGTCGTACGGCTCCGAGGCCGAGTCGGTCAGCACCCGGATCGTCCGGGCCCGGTCGGCCGCCGAGATCCCGGTGCTGATGCTGTCACGGGCGTCGACCGAGATCGTGTACGCCGTACGCATCCGCTCCCGGTTGTGCGGGGTCATCAGCGGGATGCCGAGCCGGTCGAGCTCGGCACCCTCCATCGGCACGCAGACCACGCCGGAGCTGTACCGGATCAGGAACGCCAGCAGCTCCGGGGTCGCCTTGGACGCGGCGAAGATCAGGTCGCCCTCGTTCTCGCGGTCCTCGTCGTCGACCACGATCACCGGCCGTCCGGCCCGGATCTCGTCGATCGCATGCTCGATCGTGTCGAGCTTCAGCACGTTACCCATGTCATCCCACCACCACTGGTTCGGGCGTGCCGACGCGTTCGCGGTTCTGGATCTTCCACCAGGACGCGAAGCCGAGCACGCAGAACAGTCCGTAGACGACGTACATGGTCGCCGACGGGTAGAACTTCGCCTGCACCAGCAGCGGTACGCCCACCACGTCCACTGCGATCCAGATCAGCCAGAACTCCACGAATCCGCGAGCCATCCCGTACGTCGCCAGGATCGAGCCGGTCAGGATCCACGCGTCCCACTGCGGACCCCACGAGCCCAGTTCGCGGAGGACGACGTACGCGATCGCGTAGAGGACCACCGCGATGCCGAGCAGCTCGAGCCGCTCCCGCGTCGTCGCCCAGCGCGGCTGCACGCCCGTGGTCGCGCCGTGGTGCCGGGTCTGGTACCAGCGATACCAGCCGTAGACGCTGATGATCGCGAAGAACACCTGGCGGCCGGCCTGACCCCAGAGGTCCTTGTCCTGCGGGGTGTCGAAGACCCCGCCGACGAAGACGGTGAACAGCAAGACGTTGCCGACGATGCCGATCGGCCAGGCCGCGACCCGACGGCGCATGCCGAACAGAGCGCTGGCGAGACCGAAGCCGTTGCCGACGATCTCCCGCACCAGGACCGCCGAACCGGCGATCACCACCTGCGAATGCAGCAGCCAGTCGATCGGGTTCACTTGGTGCCTCCAGTGAGCAGTCGTTCGACGTACTTGGCGATCACGTCGACCTCGAGGTTGACGGTGTCACCGACCTGGTTGGAGCCCAGCACGGTGAGTTCGAGCGTGGTGGGGATCAGGCTGACCCCGAACGTCCCGGTCGCGTCATCCACGTCGGTGACGGTCAGCGAGACCCCGTCGATCGCGATCGAGCCCTTCTCGGCGACGTACTTGAGGATGTTCGCGGGTGCGGCGATCCGGACGTCTTCCCAGTGCTCGGACGGCGTCCGGCTCGCGATCGTGCCGACGCCGTCGACATGGCCCTGGACGATGTGCCCGCCGAGCCGGGCGTGTGCGGAGACGGCCCGCTCCAGGTTGACGCGCGAACCCTTGGCGGCCTGTCCGAGGCTGGTGCGCTGCAGCGTCTCGCGCATCACGTCGGCCGTGAAGGTGCCGTCGCCGGTCTCGACGACGGTCAGGCAGCAGCCGTTGACCGCGATCGAGTCGCCGTGGCCGGCGTCCTCGGTGACCAACGGGCCGCGGATGGTGAGCCGGGCGGCGTCACCTTCGAGCAGGTCGAGGGCTTCGACGGTGCCGAGCTCCTCGACGATTCCGGTGAACATTCAGGGTGTCCTTTGCGGTTCGAGCGGCGTCAGGATCAGCCGGACGTCGTCGCCGAGGCGGGTGACGTCCGCTAACTTGAACCGCCGCAGGTGGTCGATCGATTCCGCGCCCAGGTCCCCGATCGCGGCGTACCCGGAGCCCAGCACCGCCGGGGCGATGTAGGCGACGATCTGGTCGACGAGCTGGGCGCGCAGGAACGCGGCGGCCAGCGTCGGGCCGCCTTCGAGCCAGAGGTGCCGGATCTGCCGGTCGTCCAGCTGCCGGAGCACCTCGGCGGGATCGTGGGTGGGCAGGAGCAGGGTCTCCGCGCGGTCGTTGCGGACCTTCGCGGTCGGCGGGATCTCACGGTCGCCGACCACGACGCGGAGCGGCTGCCGAGCCGCCGGTACGTCGTTCTCGTCGCGGACCGTGAGTTCGGGGTCGTCGTCCAGCACGGTCTGGGTGCCGACGACGATGGCGTCGCACTCGGCCCGGTGCCGGTGCACGTCGGCGCGCGCGATCGGGCCGGTGATCCACCGGCTGGTCCGGTCCGGCGCCGCACTGCGACCGTCGAGTGTGGTGGCGAACTTCCAGGTGACGAACGGCCGCCCCATCCGCACGCTGTGCAACCAGACGTGGTTGACCGCCTCGGCCTCGGCCTCCAGCACGCCCTGCTCGACCTGGATGTTCTTGCGTCGCAGCTTCTCGGCGCCGCCGGCGGCCTCGTTGTTCGGGTCGGATACGGCGTACACCACGCGGGTGATCCCGGCCTCGATCAGCGCATCGGCACACGGCCCGGTCCGGCCGGTGTGATTACAGGGTTCCAAGGTCACGTACGCCGTACCGCCGCGGGCTCGTGGTCCCGCCATCCGGAGCGCCTCGACCTCGGCATGGGGGCCGCCGGCAACGGCATGGAACCCCTCACCGACCGGATGCCCGTCCGGGCCCGTGATGACGCAGCCCACCACCGGGTTCGGGTGGGTACTGCCGATACCTTTCGCGGCCAACTCGATCGCACGCCGCATCCAGGCGACGTCAATCGGCGAAGTCTTGCTCACCACGGCCCCTCGTCGTCACGGACGCACTCCGGGGCCATGACAACCGGCGCTCACGCACTGCCGTCCGGGGTCCTCGGATTCGCCGCCTATCGCGGGCCCGCGTTGCCGGACGTCAGAGCGCACCCGCCGATCGCGTGCGCCTCCCATCCGGACTTTCACCGTCGGTCCTGGAATTCCACCAGGTCAACCGGCCGCCATACCGCAGCGGCCGGGTCGCGGACTGTCACCGCCGGCTCGGAATTACACCGACCCCGGAGCACGCGAGTGGGTTCACTCGTGGTTCAAGTATGCCCTCCCCGGCAACTCCCACTACGACCTAGGTCACATCGTGGTCTCCCGCCGGGGTGTGAGCGCGGGTGAGCACGAGCGCGCCAGCTCAGACCCTGGGCCCCCGCCGGGGTGTGAGCCGCCGGGTGAGCGCGAGCGCGACGGCCGCGACGACGCACCCGCCGGCGACCGTCAGGATCAGCGGGCGGTACCCGAACGCGTTCGCCAGCCCCGCGCCGCCGAGCGGCCCGAGCGCCTTCGCGATGGTGGTCGGCGTCGTGAGCAGCCCGGAGATGGTGCCGAACCCGGTGGCGCCGTACCGGTCCAGCAGGATCGCCGGCGTCGCGATCGACGACACCCCGAACCCGAGCCCGAACAGCACCAGGCACCCGACCGCGCCCGCCACCTGCCGCCCGACCGCCGGCAACAGCGAGATCGCCACCCCCTGCACGAACAGAATCCCCGCCGTAATCGTCGCCATCGGCAACCACCGGGCCGACAAACTCGTCACCAATCGCCCGGTCACCGACAACAGCCCAAGCAGCCCAGCCAGCGCAGCCGCCCGAGCCGGCGGATGCCCGAGACTCACCAGGTACAGGATCAGGTGCACCGAGATCACGGCAAGCGCAGCACTGTGCACGACAAAAGCCCCCGCAAGCAGCCAAAACCCCGGATCACGCAGCACCCTGGCAGGTGACCCTCTCCCCTCGGCCGACTCCGTCCGCGGAGTGGCCTGGGGCTTGATCCGACGTACGGCGACCACGTGCAGCGGGATCGTGGTCACGGCGAGCACACCGGCCAGGAGGACGAGGGTGGTACGCCAGCCGTACCCGTGGACAAGACGACCGGTCAACGGCAGGAAGATCGAGCTGGCCAGACCACCGACCAGCGTGATGCTGAGAATGGCGTTCGTCCGCGATGCCGGAGCAGCGGCCGCAACCACCACCGCGAACGCCGGCGGGTACAGCACCATCGCCGACGCGATCCCGATCGCCACGAAGACGCCGTACAACTGCACACTGTTCTGCACCTGCGACCAGCCCAGTACGGCGACGGACGCCAGCACCGAACCCGACGTCATCAGCCCACGCCCACCCCGCACATCGAGCCACCGCCCGACCGGGATCGACATCAGACCACTCATGAGTACGGCGGTCGTCGACGCACCGACCGCGGTCGTGGTGGAGATCCCCAGCTCACGACTCATCGGCCCGAGCAACACGCTGAACGCATACGTGAGTACGCCGTACCCAACCGTCGTCGTCACCGCGAGCGCCGCAACCAGCCGCCGAACCCGAACCCGATCGCCACCCGCCACCCGCGCGCTGACCGTCGTCGAATTCATCACCCGCAGTCTTTCACTCCACCCACCGACCGCAACTGGAATTCGACGCTCACCGCAGAAGCAGCCAAGCAGCGGCCCCGAGCAACCCGGCCGCGCCAACAAAACTCACACCGGCCGTCCACCGAAGCACCCACGCGGCCCGCCCACCCGACCCCACATCCCCGCCAGCCCCGAGTGCCGCCCGCCCGCCGGACGGTGCCGAGTGTCCACGGGAGACAGGTGCCTGTCCGCCAGAGGCGGATGCTGCCTCGACCCCGAATGGGGTTGCTGCCTCCACGCCGGGGGTGGGTGTTGCCTGCGCGCCGGAAGCGAGTGCCGCCCGCCCGCCGGGAGCCACCTCCCCGCCAAAGGCGGGTGATGCCTGTACGCCGGGGACAGGTGATCCCAGCACGCCGGAGGCAGGTGATCCCTGCGAGGCGGATGCAGGTGACGCCTGCGCGGCAGGGGCGGGTGATGTGTGCGCGGCGGCGACGGGCTTTGTGTGCGCGGCGGCGACGGACTTTGTGTGCGCGGCGGAGACGGGCTTTGTGTGCACGGCGGGGGCCGGCTGGGCGGCTTCGGTGGCGGGTCGGGTGGGCCGTGGGGTTGCAGGGCGGGAGGGCGTCTGGTGTGGGGCTGGGCCTGTTGGGGTCCACTCGGGTGGAAGGGGCGGGAGTTGGTCGAAGACTTCGGGTGAGTCGGGGTCGGCGGTCCAGGGAGTCGTGCCGGCCGGTGGGAGTACGCCGGTGGCGGCGAGTAGGCGGCCGGCGGTGGTCGCGGAGTCGGGGCGGTCGGACGGATCAGACGCCGTACTCCGGCGGATGAAGTCGGCGAGCGGACCGTCTACTGCAGGGACCTTGCCGTCTGTGCCGGGGCGTTCGCCGGAGAGGAGTTCGGCTGCGACGGCGCCGACGGCGTACAGGTCTTGGCGTGGGTCCGGGTCGGCACCGGCCAGCTGTTCGGGTGCGAGGTAGCCCGGGGTGCCGAGAACTGTGCTGTGGCGCGTCATCCGCGGTTCGTCGAGCAGGCCCGCGACGCCGAAGTCGGACAGCCGAAGGTGCGGTCGCCCCGTACCCGTCACGTCGAGCAGGAGGTTGGCGGGTTTCACATCACGGTGTACGACGCCCGCCGCGTGAACTGCGGAGAGCCCATGCAGGAGTTGATCGAGCAGGACAGCGACGTACGACGGCGGGAGAGGACCGTGATCACCAAGCAGCGTGGCGACCGACCCGCCACGCACCAAATCCATCGCGAACACGACCTTGTCGTCGTCAGCAGCCCAGCCGTGCGGCGCGACAAGATGCGGGTGCTCGATCCGCAACGACTGCTCCCGGACGAACCGCAGCAACGTCACCGCATCATGCTGACCGAGAACCTTCGCAGCCACGTACGCCGACCGCCGCAGATCCCACGCCCGCCAGACCGACCCCATCCCGCCGGTCCCGATCAGGTCGATCAGCCGATACCTTCCCGCAAACGCCTCCACCAGCCAGAACCTACCGCCCCACCCGCTCACCACCCCCAGCCCACCGCCCCGCCGAGATGAGTAGATGGAGCTCCAGCGGCCGGTCAGCGGGGCGGCCGCAGTCCAGCCTTCGCCGCGTCTGCGGCGGCCATCGCCGGTGCGCCGATGTGGGTGGGCGACGGTGGAGTGGGGCGGCGGTGGGTGGGGCGGCCGTTGGCGCAGCGGGCCGTTGGCCCGGCAGCGGCTGGCGCGACGGTGGGGGGCAGCGGCCGGCGCGACGGTGGGTGGGCCAGCGGCTGGCGCGACGGTGGGTAGGGCGGGTGGTCGTTCTGGTTTGGAGATGGCACGGCCCGGATCACTGGGGGTGTGATCCGGGCCGTGTGCGGGTGTTAGTGGTGCGGCGGTTGCTGGCCGCCCTGGTTCGGGTATTGCGGCGGGGCTTGGTTCGGGTACTGGGGCGGGGGCTGGTTCGGGTAGGGCTGTTGGGCGGGCTGCCAGGGTGCGGCTGGCTGGCCGGTGGCCGGCTTTTTGCGGAGGCGGAGTACTGCGAACGCCCCGAGCAGCAGGAGGAGTAGGCCGCCTCCGCCGAGGCCCGCGATCAGGCCGACCGGAGTGCCGTCGCCCGAGTCGGCGCTGCCCTGGACCGGGCCGCCGGCCTCGGTGTTGTTGCCGTCACCAGAGCCGTTGCTCGGGGTCTCTGAGGGGGATGCGGTTGGCGACGGGGTGATCGAGTCACCGGAGACAGGCGTTGCGCCGTCGACGTACTCCGGTTTTCCGGTGCCGGCGGTGCCCTGCAGGCCGACGGTCAGAGTCAGCGGGATCGCGAAGGCCTTGTCGTCGGTCTTCCGGGTCAGCGAGACCGCGATGTAGTACTCGCCCGGGGTCGAGGTGCCGGTGTCCTGGTTGTTGGCTCCGTTCCGGTTCAGGTAGCGGACCTCCTTGGTCGTCACTGCCTTCACGAGACCACGCTTGGTGAGCACAGCCTTCGTGTACGAACCACCGGGCACCTTCTTGGCGAAGACGGCGTACACGTCCTCACCGATCGGCGAGATCAGCGCGGTGTCCAAGTAGCGGATCCCATCGATGGCCTCAGCCATGGCTCCGGCCATCTCCGGCACAGTGATCTGCGCCTGGATCCGCTGACCCCAGTCGGCCTTGACCTTGTAGAGCTGCAACTCCCCCGGCATCAACGTCGTCTTGTAGCTACCGGGCTGGAGCAGCGGTGCATCCGGGAAACTGGAGCCGGGAACGATCTCGCGCGGGGTCGAACCGGCCATCGGAACCCAGACCGGGTCGGCGGCCGGCGCCGGGAGGCTGGTGGTCGAATCCACCGGCGGCTCCTCGTCGATCCGCAGTTCGTACGGCACTCCCTTGATCTCCCGGAAGTCCTTGCCCGGATTCACGGTGAGCACCAACTGGTCGGACTCGGCGCACTCGTCGTTCTTCTTCTTGTACTTCGACCAGCTTGCGGCTGTGCCCGTGGCGAGGCCCTGGTCACCGTCGAACGCTCTCGGGTAGCTCCAGCCGCATTGCTCACCGGTGAGCGTGTTGAGCTTCACCTCGGTCTGGATGACGAAGCTGCCACCCGACGGACGCCGGAAGCTCACCCCGGCCCGCAGCGTCGAACCGGTCATGGTCCGCTTGATCAGGTAATGCTTCGAGGTGTCGTCCACCCCGAACGTGTCGGAATAGTGGCCCGGGGCAAGCACCGGGGCACCTTCCTGCTGCGGCGCACCCTGGACCGGCGTACCGGAGATCCGGAACGGGCGGAAGGCTCGGGTGGACAGGCGATCCAGCCCGGCCTCGAGGTCGATGGTCGAGTCGGCGTCGTAGTAGTCTCCCCGGCCTTCGCGAGCGACGCACTGCAGCTGGGTCCGGGCCTTCCCGCCGACGCGGAACCCGACCACATCGATTTTCAGGTCGATGCCTTGCTTGGCGATCGACTGCGCCACTACACAGGGATCCGGCGCGCAGGTGGCCTCGCCGTCGGAGACCAGCACGATGGTGCGCTGGCCGCTCGGGCCGAGGTCCTTGGCCGCCTGCTGAAGCGCGTAGCCGATCGGAGTCTCGCCGTAGGGCTTGTACTTCGTGATCGCGGCCTGCAGCTGCGGCCGGTTGCTCGTGCCGATCGGGACCGTCAGTTGCGTGTCGGTGCACGCGCCGGGCTGGGTGCGCTTGAACACGGTCGCGCCGTACACCCGCAGGCCCACCTCCGCGGTCGGCGGCAGCTTGGTCACCACCTGCGTCAGCGCGGTCCGAGCCGCGGCGATCTTCGTCTGCCCGTCGCCGGCAGGTTCCTTCATCGAGCCGGAAGAGTCGAGCACCAGGACGAGCTTGCCGTTGGCTGGATCGGGGTCGGCCAGGGCGGTCCCGGTCGTCAGACCGGTCAGTATGGCGGTCAGTGTGATGGCGAGGAGCGCCCACACCGCGGGGCGGCGGTGTCCCTGCAGAGCCGTCATCGTTTCCTCCAGTGAGATTCGCTGCCGCAAACCTTGGCAGTTTGCGATCGCAAATGTCAAACCGACTGTCTCACGCGCGAAATCCACAACTGCAAACGCCAGGACTGGAAATTTGCCTTCGCAACTGCGAAGATGTTTGCAGTCGACCACGGACGGCGGCCGGCGAGAGGGGAGCTCACCGATGGACCAGACAGCACACAACATCCAGCAGCAGATCGACCTGTACGGCGAACCGCTCGGTGAGGTCGTACGGCGGGTGGCCGGGCCGCTCGGATTGAACCAGAGCGCCCTCGCGCAGGTGATCGGACTGTCCGCGCCGATGCTGTCGCAGCTGATGAGCGCGCAGCGGGTGAAGATCGGCAACCCAGCGGTGGTATCGCGTCTTCGCGCCGTTTCGCAGCTCGCCGACCTGGCGGTGGCCGGTGAGATCGATCCCGAAGACATTCCCGGCGACCTGGACCGGATCCGCGCCGCCACCGGCGCCTACGACCCCACCACCACACATCTGCCGCGATCGTCCGCCCACCTGCCAGGACAGGTCACGGACTCGGCGACACCATTCGCGGCGCCCGCCGGATTGCCGGCACCGACGAGTCAGCCCGCGCCGGCTGTCCCGCACGATCTGACCGCGAACACGTCCCAGCCCGCGCGGGCTGTCGTGCGCGAGATCCAGGACCTCTTCCGTGCGGTCGCCTCCGCCGAGGAGATCCAGGCAGCGGCCGCTGCGGCCGCGGAGCATTCGCCGGCCGTGGCCGAGTTACTGCTGGCCTACGGGACAGGACGTACGGCCGATGCCCTCGCCCACTATGAGAAACACCACGGTTGAGGTGCCTAGGCAGGCCTTTTCGGCCCTGGCCCAAAGGCCTGCCGGGGGCGCACGATGGAGAACGTCCCGTTCGGGGTGCAGCTACACACGGGGGTAGCCATGTTTTTGTACCGTCGCTCGCCGGCTCAGGCTCGCTGGCCGCGCCGACTCCTGATCACCGCAGTCGCCATCGGATTGGTCACGACGCTTGGGCTCACGGCGACTGCCAAACCCCGGGTCACCACGACCCGAGCCACGACCACCCGAGCCACCACGACCGCCGCCACCCAGGCCGATGCCGCGGCCAAGTACATCTATCTCACCTTCGACGACGGCCCGAGTCCGCGGTACACCGCACAGATCCTGAAGATCCTTCGCGCTTACGGGGCGAAGGCAACCTTCTTCGAGATCGGCCAGAACGTCGCTCGCTACCCGAGCCTGACCCGGCGCGTCTACCAACAGGGCAACAGCGTGCAGAACCACACCTGGTCGCACCCGGATCTCCGCCACGTCTCGGCGACGTCCTTCAGGTACCAGGTCCAGAAGACGGACCGCTACATCCGGGCCCAGACGGGCTACACCCCACGCTGTCTGCGGCCGCCGTACGGCGGGACGAACAAACTCGTCTCCCGGCGGGCAGCCGCCCTCGGCAAGAAGATCCGCGTGTGGACCATCGACACGCGCGACTGGTCGCGTCCGGGAACGTCGGTGATCGTGCGCCGGGCGCTGGCGAAGGTGCACAGCGGGTCGGTGATCCTGATGCACGACGGCGGCGGGAATCGCAGCCAGACGGTTGCCGCGCTGCCGACGATCCTGAGAACCCTGAAGGCACGCGGCTACGGCTTCACCACGATGTCCTGTACCTGAGCGTCCGGTATTCGTGGTTTGTTGACGCGGAAGCGGCGTGGGCGCTGGCTTTCGGCGGCGGTGTGCCCATGGTGGACGGGTGAGGAAGTGAGCCACCCACCGCCCTGGGGGACGCATGGATGTTCGCTTGACGCGCGCCGGCAACCGGATGATCGGGCTGGCCATGATGATGGTGGTCAGCGCGGTGATCGGCTCTGTCGTTGTCGCGGCCGCCCGCACACCCAGCCAACCACCGGCGCCCAAGCCGCCCGCGCCCGCAGCGGCGGCGCCGACGCCGGCCGAGGTCGCGCTGCCGACCAAGTACGTCGTCCTGACCTTCGACGACGGGCCCGACCCGACGTACACACCGCAGATCCTGGCGATCCTGGCGAAGTACGACGCCAAGGCCACGTTCTTCGAGGTCGGCAAGAACGTCGCGAAGCACCCGGAGCTGACCAAGACCATCCACGCCGCCGGGCACAGCGTGGAGAACCACACCTGGGACCACGCCGATCTCCGCAAGCTGGGCGCGGCGGCGTTCCGGCAGGAGGTCGCGTCGACGGATCAGGCCATCCGGGCGGCGACCGGGAGTACGCCGGCCTGCCTGCGACCGCCGTACGGCGGAATGAACCCCACCGTGACGCAACGGGCAAGGGCGCTCGGCAAGGACCTGGTGGTGTGGACCGTCGACTCGCGTGACTGGACCAAGCCCGGTGCGCCGGCGATCGTGCAGCGGGTGCTCAAGAACGTCCACAACGGGTCGGTGATCCTCATGCACGACGGCGGCGGGAACCGCACTCAGACCGCGGCCGCGCTGCCCACCATCCTGACGTCGCTCAAGGCGCAGGGCTACGGTTTCCGCACGCTGACCTGCTAGGACATCGCGGCGACGAGCGGTACGACGTCGGCGATCGACTCGACGATCCGCGTTGGACGGTAAGGGAAGCGGTTCACCTCGTGTTCGCCGGTGGAGCCGGAGAGCACCAGCACGCTGCGGAGGCCGGCCTCGAGACCGCTGACGATGTCGGTGTCCATCCGGTCACCGATCATCACGGTCGTCTCGGAATGCGCCTCGATCCGGTTCAGCGCGCTGCGCATCATCAGCGGGTTGGGTTTGCCGACGAAGTACGGCGCGACGCCCGTGGCCCGGGTGATGAGCGCGGCCACCGAACCGGTCGCGGGGAGTGGACCCTCCTGCGACGGGCCGGTCGGGTCGGGGTTGGTCGCGATGAACCGCGCGCCGTCGGAGATCAACCGGATCGCCCTGGTGATCGCTTCGAAGGAATAGGTGCGGGTCTCCCCGAGGACGACATAGTCCGGATCCCGCTCGGTCAGCACATAGCCGACCTCGTGCAGCGCCGTGGTCAGGCCGGCCTCGCCGATCACGTACGCCGTACCGCCCGGACGCTGGTCGTCCAGGAACTGGGCCGTAGCCAGCGCGCTGGTCCAGATCGCCGTCTCGGGGATGTCGATGCCCGCCACAAGCAGCCGGGCCCGCAGGTCGCGGGGAGTGAAGATCGAGTTGTTGGTGAGCACCAGGAACTTCTTCCCGGACGCTTGCAGCGACGCGATGAACTCACTGGCCCCGGGGATGGCACGCTCCTCGTGCACCAGCACGCCATCCATGTCCGTGAGCCAGCTCTCCACCGGCTTGTGCTCGGTCATTGGCCCATCGTAGGTGGGCCGGTTCCGTCGGCGAGGTAATCCATCGCAAAGTGTCGGTGGGGAGAGCGAGAATGCCGTGCATGGAGTTTTCCGGGTATCGCGAGCTGTGGCGGACGCACGGCGTGATGGCGCTGCTGGTGTCCTCCCTGCTGGCGCGCTTGCCCGTCCTCGCCACGATGGTCCCGATCGCGTTCCTCGCGAAGGACCTGAGCGGTTCGTTCCGCTGGGCTGGCGTGGTCGCAGGTGCGTACTCCGTCGGTATGGCGATCGCCGGGCCGCTGTGGTCCCGCGCGGCCGATCGGCGCGGTCCACGCGGCGTGCTGCTACTCACCGGGATCGCTTGGAGCGTAGCCCAGCTCGGGATCGCTGTGCTGCCAGCCGGTTGGTATCGGCTGATGCCACTGGCCGCGCTGATCAGCGGCGCGTTCGTGCCGCCGGTGATGCAGACGCTGCGCGCCGCCTGGCCCCGCGTAGTCAAGGGTCCGGCACTGCGGACGGCGTACGCGGTGGATGCGACGGCTCAGGAGTTGCTGTTCATTGTCGGGCCGATGCTCGGGGCAACGGCCGTCAGCGTCGCCAGCCCGCGGCTGGGTGTCCTGCTCGCGGCGTCGATGTCTGCGCTCTTCATCTGGTGGTACGCGCTCCGACAACCCAAGCCGCTGCACCGGGATCATCACGGCGAGGTGCGCTTGACCGCGCGTCAGTTGCTCTGGCACCGGTATCGGTTGCCGTTGATCCTCTCCTTCGGCCTGTGGGTGATGGCGTTCAACGGCATCTCGCTCGGCATCGTGGCGTTCGCGGACGAGCACGGTGAGCGGCTGATCGCGGGCATCTTCGAAGCCGTCTGGGCCTTCGGAAGTCTGGTCGGTGGCGCGGTGGCAGGCGCGTTGCCTGGCCGGCGTACGTCGTACCTCTGGCGGCGGGCCGCCTTGGTCACGGCGGGCATGCTGCTCTGCGTGTTCGCGACGTGGTCTCCGGTGTCGCTCGGGGTTGCGCTGACGCTGTCGGGGCTCACGTTGGCTCCGGCGATCGGTGCGCTGTACGAGCGCCTGGGTGCGCTGACCCCGGACACGGTCCGGACCGAGGTGTTCGGGTGGATGGGCAGCGCGGCGATGGGTGGAGCGGCGATCGGAGCCGCCGTCTCGGGCGCGGTGATCGAGAGCTTCGGAGTGCGGTACGTCTGGCTGGTGGCCGCCGTACTCGCGGGAGTCTCAATGGTGCTGTTGTTGCGGGTGCCGGCGGAGTCGCCGACTGAGTCCGCGCTACCGGCCGGCAGCCTGCTCGGCGAGACCGCGTAGCTGCTCGACCATCGCGTTCGGGTTGTCGGCGGCGTAGACGGCCGAGCCGGCCACGAACACGTCGGCGCCCGCCTCGGCGCACCGCTCGATGGTGTCGACAGAGACTCCGCCGTCGATCTCGATCCACAGCTCGAGACCGTGCTTCTTCATGAGTTCGCGGGTCCGGCGGATCTTCGGCACGCAGACGTCGAGGAACTTCTGGCCACCAAAACCGGGCTCGACGGTCATGATCAGGATCATGTCGAGCTCGGACAGCAGATCCTCGTACGGCTCGATCGGCGTGGCCGGCTTCAGCGCCATCGCGGCCCGGGCACCCTTGGCGCGGATCTCGCGTGCGGTGCGGATCGGCGCCTTGCACGCCTCGACGTGGAAGGTGACGCTGGACGCACCGGCCTCGACGTACCCGGGTGCCCAGCGGTCCGGGTCCTCGATCATCAGGTGACAGTCGAGCGGGGTGTCGGTCGCCTTCGCCAGCGACTCCACCACCGGCAGGCCGAGGGTGAGGTTCGGGACGAAATGGTTGTCCATCACGTCGACATGCAGCCAGTCCGCGTTCGGCACAGCAGCCGCCTCATCGGCCAGCCGCGCGAAGTCGGCGGACAGGATGCTCGGCGCGATCTGAATCCCCATAGGCGTCAATCTACCGAGCCCCCGCGGATCAGCCGTCAGGTGGTGAGCTCAGCGACCAGGGATCGCCGTCAGGTGGTGAGCTCGGCGGCCAGAACTTCCCGGATCGTGGTGGGCCGGCGGCGGACGAAGAGCTCCAGGTAGGTCGACGGAGGTGAGTCGAGGGCTTCCGGATCATCGGGTGAGGTTGTCCGCGAGCCACTTGGCTGCCTGGGCGACGGAGTCCACCACGTCAACACCGGACGGCAGCGGCGGGCGCCGGATAACGACCACGGGGATGCGTAGCCGACGCGCGGCTTCCAGCTTTGCGGAAGTTGCCGGGCCGCCGCTGTCCTTGGTGACCACGACGTCGATCCGGTGCTCGCGCAGCAGACTGAGCTCACCGTCGACGTCGTACGGGCCGCGGGCGAGGATCAGTGTGCACCACGACGGCCGGGGTTCGGGCGCATCGACACAGCGGGCGACAATCCAGAGGCCGGTGGTCGCGAAGGCGTCAAGACCTTGGCGGCCGATCGTGAGGAACACACGGGATCCCAAGGAGGGCAGCAACCCGGCAGCTTCGGCCGGCGAGTCGACCCAGTGCCACGCGTCGCCGGGCTCGGCGCTCCAGCCCGGACGCCGGAGGACGAGCAGCGGTACGCCGACCTGACGCGCGGCAGTCACTGCATGCGACGTCATCGTGGCCGCGAAGGGATGCGTCGCATCGACGACGGCGTCGACCGGGTTCGTCTGGAGCCAGCGCGCCAACCCGGCCGCGCCACCGAAGCCACCTGAGCGGACCTCGCCGACGGGTAGCCGCGCGTCAGTAGTGCGCCCGGCAAGCGAGGACACCACCTCACAACCAGATGTGACCAGCACGCCGGCCAACTCCCGAGCCTCGCCGGTCCCGCCGAGCAGGAGAACCCTCATCGCACCCGCGCGGCCGAGTACAGGTGGCTGTCGCGGAAGGTCGTTGCCGAGAGCACCTTTCCGGCGATGATCACAGCAGTACGACGGACGTCCGCGGCTCGCACCTGATCCGCGATATCCGCCAGCGTCCCACGCAGGATCACCTCGTCGTCGCGCGAGGCCCGGGCGATCACCGCGACCGGGCAGTCGGCGCCGTAGTTCGGCACGAGCTCGGCCACGACCCGGTCGATCTGCTGGACGGCGAGGTGCAGTACGAGCGTCGCCCGGCTCGCACCGAGCACCGCCAGCTCCTCGCCCGCCGGCATCGCGCTGGCCCGGCCACCGATGCGGGTCAGGATCACTGTCTGGCCGACCTCGGGCACGGTGAGCTCGCGGCCGAGCGTCGCCGCGGCGGCCGCGTACGCGGGTACGCCGGGTGTCACGTCGTACGGAATGTCCAGGGCGTCGAGGCGGCGCATCTGCTCGGCCATCGCGCTGAAGACGGACGGGTCGCCGGAGTGGAGGCGGGCGACGTCGAGGCCGTCGGCGTAGGCGGCGGAGAGCTCGGCGATGATCTCGTCGAGGGTGAGCGAGGCAGTGTCGACCTTGCGCGCGCCGAGTGGGCAGTAGTCGAGGAGCTCGTCCGGGACGAGGGCGCCGGCATACAGGCAGACCGGTGCGGCGGCGATCAGGTCGCGGCCGCGGACCGTGATCAGATCGGCGGCTCCCGGACCGGCCCCGATGAAGTGCACGGTCACTTGGTCACGCTCCAGATCGTGACAGGCATCGCGGGGCGCCAGCCGGTCATGGTTCCGACGGGTGACGCGCGTTGCACGTCGAGGCGGATGAGATCGCCGCCGACCGCGCCGTACCACTGGGCGATGAGGGACTCGGTCTCCAGCGTCACGCCGTTCACGACGAGGCGGCCGCCGGGACGGAGCGCGTTCCAGCAGGCGTCGAACATGCCGGCCGCGGTCGCTCCCCCGCCGATGAAGATCGCGTCGGGTGACTGCAGCCCGTCGAGTGCCGCAGGAGCCGCGCCGTGCACTACAGCTAGTTCTACCCCGAGCGCAGTGGCGTTGCGGTCCAGCCGCTTCGCCCGGTCCGGATCGCGTTCGATGGCGATCGCCCGGCAGGTGGGGTGATGGCGCGACCACTCGATCGCGATGCTGCCTGCGCCGCCGCCTACGTCCCAGAGCAACTGGCCCGGCACCGGTGCGAGCCGGGAGAGCGTCACCGCCCGCACCTCCCGCTTGGTCAACTGTCCGTCGCTCTCGTACGCGTCGTCCGGCAGACCGGGCACCGTGGGCAGCAGGACTGCGTCCGCGTCGGACTGGCAGAGCACACCGATCACGTTGAGCGCATTGGTGTCATCCGACCACTCCGAGGCTCGTGTCGTCCGCACACGCTCCGACGGGCCGCCGAGTTGTTCGAGGACGGTGAGCTGGCTGGAGCCGTAGCCGCGCGCAACCAACAGCTCCGCGACCTCTGCAGGGGTGTGAGCACCCCAGCTCAGCACCAGAAGCTGACGACCGGGCTGGATGTGCGGGTGGACTCGCTCGACGGGGTGGCCGACCAGACTCACTACCTGCACCCGGTCCTGGGGCCAACCCAGCCGAGCACAGGCCAACGACACGCTCGACGGGTGTGGGATGACCCGTACGGCGTCTGCGCCGAGCAACCGCGTCAGTGTCGTGCCGATGCCGTGGAACGTCGGGTCGCCGCTGGCCAGCACGCAGATCCGGCGACCGCGGTGCTCCTGCAGCAAGCCCGGCAGCGCCTCGGAAAGCGGCGACGGCCAAGCAACCCGCACCCGGCCCGCGACGCGGCCGGGGACGTCCGTGGGCGACGGAGCTCCGACGTCGCCGGAGTCGTCCGCCACGCCGAGGTCCGGCGGGACGAGGGCCAGTTGTCTGGGGCTGCCCATCAGGACCTCGGCCGACTCGACGGCGGCACGGGCCGCCGGGGACAGGCCGTGCCAGCCGTCGGCACCGACTCCCACCACCGTGACCAGGTCAGCCGGCATTGCCGAGCACCTTCGTGATGGTGATCTCGATGACCACGCGGCGCGGGTTCTCCCGCGGCTCCCGGTACCTCTTCGCGTACCGCCGTACAGCCTCCTCGACGCGCTCCGGGTCGTCACTCACCACCGCACGCCCCTCGAGCGTGCTCCACCGCCGTCCGTCCACCTGAGTCACGGCCACCGCAGCACCCTCGGCACCCGCCTTCCGGATCGTCCGCGCCTTGTGCGACGTCCCCGAGCAGATCACCCGAGCGATCCCCGCCTCGACATCCAGCGTCGCCCCCACCGGCGTCGCATGCACAGTCCCGTCCGCTCGGACGGTACTCAGCACACACAGATGCCGCTCGGTCCAGAATCCCGCAAGTCGCTCGCTCAACACCTAGCGATCGTAGACAAGCGGCCCGCCCGGTGAGGTGCCGGGCGGGCCGTTGGCGCTGGACCCCTCAGACCAGCGCGGCTCGGGTCAGCCGATGTCTCGGCGACGGAAGGTGGCGAAGCCGGCCAGGGTCAGAGCGGCGGCTATGGCTGTCAACCAGATGACCGGGGTCACGGAGAAGTCGCCGCCGGGGAGGCGCGGAGTGTGGCCGTACGGGCTGAGGTTGATGACGGACTGCGGCAGGTTGAAGACCGATCCGAACTGGCCGATCAGCAGGAACACGCCGTACAGGACCCATCCGCCGGTGACCAGCTTGGGTGCGGCGCCGAACAGGATCACGACCAGCGCGGTGACCAGCCAGATCGCGGGTAGTTGTACGGCGGCCGCGGCCAGCATCCGTGGCACCTGGCGACCCGTGTTGCCCAGCGACGCACCACTGGAGATCCCGGAGCCCAGTCCGGCAACGAGAATCAGCGCACCGGTGCCGAGCAGCGCCATCAGCACGTGACTGGCTAGCCACCGACTCCGAGTGACATCGGTTGCCAGCAGTGGCTCGGCGCGGAGCGCGGTCTCCTCGGAGCGGAGCCGGAGTGCCGCTTGGATCCCGAAGGCTGAGGCGAGCAGACCCATGACGCCCATCTCGGTCGCCAGGAAGGCATCGGTGATGCCATTGACCCCACCGAGCTTCTCGACCATCTCCTTGGCGCTGTCACTGGTGACGAAGCCGTCCACGTTGCTCGCGATGTTGCCGACCAGCAGGCCGAGCAGCAAGAACGCGAAGAGCCAGCCGTAGAACGCTCCGCGGTGCAGGCGCCAGGCCAGCGCCAGCGGCGACCGCAGCGAAGGCGCAGCAGTCGGCGGGCCCGGACGCGGCCGCACCAGGCCGGCCCCGACGTCACGCCGCCGGATCAGCGCCATCGCACCGGCGACAGTCAGCGCCATGAATGCCAGCGGCACCAGTACGACGACGAACCGGTCGCCGGCGTACGCACGCACCTGCTGCGACCACCCGATCGGCGACAACCACGAAACCCACTGCATGCTGCCGTTCGACGCGGAGTCGCCGATTGCACGCAGGACGTACGCAACACCCAGCACGGCCGCGGTGAGCCCGTTCGCTGCCCGTGCGCCCTCGGTGACCTGTGCCGTCACCGCACCGACGCCTGCGAACGACAGACCGGCCGCGGCCCACATCGCTCCGAAGGCGAACGAACCAGTAGCAGGCAGACCGCTCCCGATGAGCGACAAAGCCGTCAACAGGCCCAGCAGTACGACGGTCCCCGACGAGACGATCAGCGCGGCGGTCAAAGCGGCGTACCGGCCGACCACTCCGGCGCTGAGCAACTCGAGGCGACCGCTCTCCTCCTCGGTCCGGGTGTGCCGTACGACGAGCATGGCGGCCAGCAACCCGACCAGCAGGGCACCGAACGCGGTGAACTTGAACAGCGAGACCTCACCGAGCGAGGACTCGTCGAAGATCCGGCCGTACAGGGAGACGAGCGCGGGGGACGCGTTCGACGTCCGTGCGGCCTCGGCCAGGGACTTCGGGTCCGAATAGAGGTCGATCGACGCCTTCGCAGACCCGGCCGCCGAGATCACGAACACCACGATCCACACCGGGATCAGGATCCGGTCCCGGCGCAGCGCGAGCCGCACCAGGGTGCCGGTACCGACGAAGTCGTTCATCGCGCGGCCGCCACGGGCTCGGTGCTGGTGTCATCGTCCTCGTAGTGCCGCAGGAACAGCTCCTCCAGCGTCGGCGGCTGCGCGACCAGGCTCTTGATCCCGCTCGCGGACAGCTGCCGCATCACCGCGTCCAGCTGGGCTGTGTCCACCTCGCAGCGGACCCGGTTGCCCTCGACATCGAGGTCGTGGACGCCGGGCAGCTGGGCCAGGCCGTTCGGTGACGCGGCCAGCTCGGCGTGGATCGACGTACGCGTGAGGTGGCGCAGGTCGGACAGCGTCCCGGTCTCGACCACCTTGCCGCGACGGATGATGCTGATCCGGTCACACAGAGCCTCGACCTCGGAGAGGATATGGCTCGACAGCAACACGGTGCGGTTTCCGTCGCGCTGGCGCTCTTCCTCGATGAACTGCCGGAACACCTCCTCCATCAGCGGGTCCAGACCGGACGTCGGCTCGTCCAGGATCAGCAACTCGACGTCCGACGCCAGCGCCGCGACCAGGGCGACCTTCTGCCGGTTGCCCTTCGAGTACGTGCGGCCCTTCTTGGTCGGGTCGAGGTCGAACCGGCGGAGCAGGTCGTCACGCTTCTTCTCGTCCAGCCCGCCGCGGAGCCGGCCGAGCAGGTCGATCACCTCGCCGCCGGTCAGGTTCGGCCACAGGTTCACGTCGCCGGGAACGTAGGCGAGCCGCCGGTGCAGCTTCGCCGCGTCGTGCCACGGGTCGCCACCGAGCAGCGAGACATCGCCGGCGTCACCCCGTAGCAGCCCCAGCAGGACCCGGATGGTGGTGGACTTCCCGGCGCCGTTCGGCCCGAGGAATCCGTGCACCTCTCCGGTCGCGACGTCCAGGTCGAGACCGTCGAGGGCGTGCGTACTCCCGTACGACTTGTGCAGTCCAGAGACCACGATGGCTGATGTCATGATTCATAACGTACACTTCATTCAGAAGATTGTGAATCTTTCTAACATGTCGTTCACGTGTCAGGTTTCCGAGTGACCTAGAGGGGATGATGGGGCGGTGAGTGCACAGCGAGACGACGACGCCGTGAGGCGGTACACCGAACAGTTCGGCAACCTGCTGGCCGAGACCGGCTGGCCGCGGATGGCCGGCCGGGTATTCGCCGCCATCTTGTCGAGTGTGGAGGGACGGATGACCGCCGCCGACCTGTCCGACCGGCTGCAGGCGAGTCCGGCCGCGGTCTCCGGTGCGGTCAACTACTTGCTCCAGCTGCGCCTGGCCACCCGCGAGCGCGAGCCCGGCACTCGTCGCGATGTGTACGTCGTCCAGGACGACGCCTGGTACCAGACGATGATGAGCGAGGACCAGGCCCTGGTCCGCTGGGCCGACTCGCTGCGCAAGGTCCTCGACGCGTCCGGCGAAGGCACCGCCGCCCACCGCCGCATCCGCGTATCCCTCGGCTTCATCGACTTCATCGGCGAAGAGGTCAAAGGCCTGAGCGAACGCTGGATCAAACGCAAAGCCGAACTGGACGCCGAAATCGACGCGGAACTGGACTCCGGCCTCTGACCAAGCGTCGGGGGCTTGACCACGGCGTCGGGCGCTTGAACAGGTTGTCGGGGGCTTGACCACGGCATCGGGGGCTTGACCAGGGCGTCGGTGGTTTGACCAGGGCGTCGGGGGCTTGAACAGGTTATTGCTTGTTCAAGCCCCCCGGTTGGGGTCCAAGGCCCCGGGTCGTGGTTGTCCACAGGTAGCAAATCGGGGCACGTCCGGGGACCGGATCAACGGCATGTTGCCGGTATGAACCCGAAATTGAGTGTGCTGACCACTGCCCGGCGCGGCTGGTTCAGCCGAGCAGACGCGATCGAATCCGGCTACAGCGACAGCGAGCTCCGCCGACAGCTGCGCGCCGGACAGTGGTCGCGCCTGTCCCGCGATGTGTACGTCGAACCGGGGATGTGGCCCAGCGAAGAACCTTCGTGGGACCGGGCGAGACGCCTGCACCTACTGAGGACTCGAGCAGTCGTGGACCGGATGGGCGCCGGCGTGGTCGTCAGCCATCAATCCGCTGCCGCGCTGCACGGGCTGCCGACCTGGGGTCTCGATCTGAGCAAGGTCCACCTGACCAAACCGTCCGGCCGAGCCCGGTCCGACGCCATCGCGGACGTCCACCGCTCCCGGTTTGACCCCGGCGAAATCACAGTGGTCGACGGCCTGCGGGTCGTCACACCTGCCCGTGCGGTCACCGAGACGGCCTGCGGCTCGTCGTACGAGGTAGGAGTCGTACTCGCGGACGCGGCTCTGCATCAGGGACTTGTCACGGCGGAGGCACTGCTGGCGACGGCGGATCGCCACAGGTTCTGGACCGGATCACCAGCGGCACGGGCGGCGGCACGATTCGCCGACGGGTTGAGTGAGTCGGTCGGCGAGTCGCGGCTGCGGGTGCTGATGGCGAATCATGGGTTGCCGGTGCCGACGCTGCAGGTCGAGATTCGCGATGCGGATGGTCGGCTGGTCGGTCGGGTCGACTTCCTGTTGTTCGGTCGGGTGGTCGTCGAGTTCGATGGCGCACTGAAGTACGGCGAGGCCGCGGATGCCGTGTTGGCGGAGAAGTGGCGCGAAGATCGGCTCCGTGCCTGCGGGTACCGGGTTGTGCGCGTGAGCTGGGCCGACCTCGATCAGCCGCGAGCCACCGCGGACCGGATTCGGGCAGCAGCGTGAGGCATTGCGCTGCTGTCCAGGTCTGGGGGCCTGCACCACTGGGCGGTGGCCGTGAACAAGTTATTCCTTGTCCAACGCCACCAGATCCTGTCCACACCCCCACCTTCTGGCCGGCGGGCGGCGAGGGGCGGGGCGCGGGGCTGACGCGCGCGGCGCGGGGCTGACGCGCGCGGCGCGGGGCTGACGCGGGGCGCGAGGCTGACGCGGCGCGGGACTGACGCGCGGCGAAGGGGTGGGGCCGCGGCGACGGGCCGGGGGCGGCGAGGGGGCGGCGGGCCTAGAGCTCGTAGACGGTGAAGATGGTGCAGTACATGGGTGGGGACTCCAGGCCTGGGTAGTAGAGGCGGCCGGCTTCGTCGGTGATTTTGAAGTAGGCGGTTGAGGCGCCGATCTGGGATGGGGCCTGCAGGGTCATCGCGACCGTCACGATGTGGCCTGGCTCGGCGTCGGGTAGGCGTTCCCGCAGGGGCGACCGTAGCCAGCCGGGGGCGCCGGCGGCGCCTTGGCGGGTCAGCCAGCGGTTGTGCCAGGGGCGTTCGCCGCTGTTGCGAACCTCCCAGGTCTTGTCGAATGACTGATCCCGGCAGACACGCGTGCCGTCGGGCACGGACTCCCCCACCAGTTCGGCGCGGTCCTCCGGGTGGTGGTCGATCGGCACGGAGCCGCCGAGGAGTACTGGCTGCACGTGGCGGCGGAGGTCGCGTTGGGACATGTCGCGGCCGGCGCGGACCGCGGCGTCCAGCTCGATCAGTTGGTTGACCAAGGCCTGGCCGGCTCCGAACGAGGCGTCGTACCACTCGATCAGCTCGCGGCTGGGCTTGGTGTGGCCGCGCTCGACCCGGGACAGGTGGCCCTTGTCCCAGCCGGACTCCGCGGCCGCGCGGCTGAGCGGCACGCCGGCCGCTTCCCGGAGCTCGCGCATCCGGCAGCCGATCACAAAGCGAGCCTGCGCTGGCCTCACGACGCACTCCCCGGTCGATCGTTGCCCACTGCGACAACACCGTAAC
The DNA here is from genome assembly GCF_045040325.1 of Kribbella sp. NBC_01510. Lineage (NCBI taxonomy): Bacteria > Bacillati > Actinomycetota > Actinomycetes > Propionibacteriales > Kribbellaceae > Kribbella > Kribbella sp. NBC_01510. The sequence goes on from NZ_CP109418.1 coordinate 82,010, forward strand.
CCTCTGATTCTCTGTAAGTCAGTGCCAGTTCGCCACTGCTTGAGCGAAAAGGACAAACACCATGCGTACCGCCCTAATGCGCATCACCGCCCGACTAGCCGCCACCGCCCTACTCGGTGGGGCCGCTGCCCTGAGCACCCTGCCCGCGAGCGCCGCCACCGGCACGGTGGTCACCGACAGCGGCCTCGGCGTGACCATCCGATCCGGCAACGCCACCGACTTCGGCGCGGTCGGCACCCAACCCAACGGCTCAGTCGAGATCGACTGCCAGACCTACGGCGAGCCGGTCACCGGCAAGTTCGGCCGCAGCCTGGTCTGGGACCACGTTCCCGGCAAGGGCTTCATCTCCGACGCCTACGTCAACACCGGCAGCTCCGGCCTGGTCGCGCCGCTGTGCGCCGGCAACCCGCGCGCTGATCGCGCCATCAACTGGTACGCCGCCCGCAACGGGTCGACGGCGTACCAGGGGTACTGCGAGAAGGCCGCCGAGAACTCGTACAACAAGGACCTGATCTGGGGCTCGGCCAAGATCGACTGGAACGACGCCGTCGCCCGCGGGGTCGCGCACAAGGGCGACCTGAACCCGCCGAAGGGCGCCCTGGTGTTCTGGGATCTCGCCGCACCGTACGGCCACGTCGGCGTGGCCCGCGGCGACGGCTACTTCTGGGCCACCAGCGTCAACGGCAAGATCGGCCTGGCCAAACTCCCCTACTTCTCCAGCTACCTCGGCTGGGCCTGGCCGAACTTCTGACCAGTCCCCTCACTGGAGAGCACCTGGACGCGCGTTCCGCCCCTCACGCGTCCAGGTGCTCCTCCACGCGATCCAGCCAGTCGTCCACCAGCGCCCGGTACGCCGTGAGGCGCCGGACCGGAAGCCCGTGGTCCTGCTGGTCGAGGACGGCGTACGTCGCGCGCGGGTAGTCGTCGATGATCGACCAGGCATCGGCGTACCCGGTGATGGTGTCCTGGCGACCGGTGACGATCAACGTCGGTCCCTCGAACCGGGCCGCCGGGTCCTCGCTCAACCCGTAGGTGCTGACGTCGGCCTGGATTCGGCCGAGGAAGTCGAGATCGGCGATCGAGTCGACCGCGTCGTAGTACCGGCGATCCTTGTCCTCCCACTCGTGAGTCCGGACCAGATACTCGTCGGTGGGTAGCGTGCGTTTGGTGCGGTCGACGACGATGCCGGGCACGCGCAGCAGGAGGCCGAGGACGCGGGGCGGGTCGCGCTTGACGATGCCGCGGCCGTGCAGGGCGCCGGCCGACGTACCCGCCAGCGCGAAGCGCTCGTCGCAGACCAGTTCGTCGATCAGCGTGAGGATCGCCGCGAGCATGCCGTCCTGGTCCGTGATCGACGGGTCCGCCGGAGACTTACCGGTGCCGGGCGGGTCGACGTAGATCCGCCGCCACCCGCGACGCCGTTCGAACACGGGCTCGTGGATGTCGCGGCCTTCGCCGTTGTCGCCACCCCAGCCGGGCAGGAAGATGATCGGCCGTCCCTCGCCGAAGGACTCGTAGTACATGTCTCGACCCTAGCCACCGCGTGCACGGCTCACTGAGGATTTCTCTTCGGAGCAGAATCCGGTGCGCGCTCGCCGGAGCCGCGCTGGATCAGGGCGCAGGGCAACACGATCCGTTGCGGTGGTCGAGTGTCCGCACCCGACGCCCGGTCCAGCAGCAGCCGCGCCGCGCTGCGGCCGAGCTCGGCGATGTCGGAGGCAACAACCGTGACCGGCGTCGGCAACATGTCGGCCAGCCGGAAGTCGTCGAAACCCACCACCGCGGGCTCCCGGCCGAGCTGGCGCAAAGCCCGCAGCACACCCTCGGTGAGGAAGTTGGTCGAGGCAAAGATCGCGGTCGGCGGATCGGGCCGCAGCATCACCTCGCGAGTCGCCTTGGCGGCGGCCTCGGCGTTGCCTTCGGGCAACTGGACGACCAGCGACTCGTCGACGTCGATCCCGGCAGCCCGATGCGCTCGCCGGAAACCGCGCAGCCGTCGCCCGGTCGTGTAGTACGACGGCGCCAGCAGGATCGCGATCCGCTCATGGCCCTGCCCCAGCAGGTGTTCGGCGGCCAGCCGGCCGCCGCCCTCGTTGTCGACCATCACGATGTCGGCGTCGATCCCGGTGGCCGGCCTGTCCACGAACACCACCGGTACGCCGGCGCCCACCAGGAACGAGTGATCCCCCTGGTCCGGCACGATCATCAGCCCGGCGACCTGCCGGCTGACCAGTTCCTGGATGGCCCGCTTCTCGCCCTCCGGATCCTCGTCCACACTGCCCAGGACGACGGCGAACCCGGACTGCCCGGCGACCTCGAGCGAGGCCTTCGCGATCGTCGCGTAGAACGGGTTGGTCAGGTCGCCCAGCACCAGCGCGAGACTCGACGACTTCTTGCCCGGCCGGAGCGCGCGAGCCACCTCGTTGCGCTGGAACCCGAGCTGCTCGATCGCGGTCCGGACCCGCTGCGCGGTCTCGTCCCGGACACCGTGCCCGCCGTTGACCACCCGGGACACCGTGCCGAGCCCGACGCCGGCCCGCCGGGCGACGTCGATCATCGTCGGCCGGGCGGCCTCTGGTCTGTTTGGAAACGTTTCGGACACGGGGTTGACTTCCTTTTCACGACACGGCATCGTCACCCAACAGTAAGACGTTGGAAACGTTACCGTCCAGGAGGCAGGATGAGTTCTTCCTCGAGCGCAGCGAGGGAAGAATGAGCAGGGTCTCTCCCCTCAGAAGCGGCGTCCGGCGGCCCGGCCGGCCCAGCGGCGGGATGAGCCGGAACGCCGGTTCCGACGTGAAGGCGGCGTACCTGTTCATCGCCCCGGCGATCATCGGCTTCGTTGTCTTCGTCGCGTACCCGCTGATCCGTTCGTTCTACCTCGCGCTGACCAAGTACAACGGTCTGGTCGACCCCGTGTTCATTGGCCTGGGCAACTTTCGCCGGTTGTTCACGGTCGACCCGGCGTTCTGGCCGGCGTTGCGCGCGACCGGGTACCTCGTGCTCCTCTACGTGCCGCTGTCGCTGGTCATCGGGCTGGCGCTGGCGATGTTCTGCAACCAGCGGTTCGCAGGCGTTCGCGTCGTACGGACGCTGGCATATCTGCCCGTCGTACTCCCGGCGGTCGCGACGATCACGTTGTGGAAGTTCATCCTGGATCCGCAGGTCGGGCTGCTGAACACGGTCCTGGACCGGTTGGGACTGCCGACCAGCCTGTGGTTGCAGAGCCCGGCGATGTCGATGCCCTCGGTAGTACTGGTGATGCTGTGGGGCGTCGGCAGCACGATGATCATCTTCCTGGCCGCGTTGCAGTCGGTGCCGAACGAGTTGTACGAGGCGGCCCGGGTGGACGGCGCCGGGCCGTGGTCGGTGTTCTTCCGGATCACGTTGCCGATGATCAGCCCGATCATGTTGCTGCAGGTGATCCTGCAGACCACAGCGGCGCTGCAGACGTTCAACCAGCCGAAGATCCTGACCAACGGCGGGCCGGGATTCAGCACCAACGTGCTGATGCTGTCGATCTACAAGAACGGTTTCCCGAACCTGGGCCAGATTCCCCAACTGGGCTATGCGTCGGCGCAGGTGTGGGTGCTGTTCGTGATCATCATCGCCGTGATCGCCCTGACCGCGAAGTTCTCCTCGCTCTGGACGTACAGTGACAACACTCCCGACTGAAACCGCTGTCCTGACCGACGTCGAACAGCCCGCTCCCAGCCCGATCGCGCCGCCGGCGAAGAAGAAGCCCCGCCTCGTCGGTACGACGTCCTGGTACGTGGTCGCGTTGTTCGTCTGCGCGGTGATGATCGTCCCGCTGCTGTGGATGATCACGATCGGACTGAAGAGCCGGACCGCCGTGTTCGACATCCCGCCGAAGCTCCTGCCGCACGAGTGGACCTGGAGCAACTTCGTCAACGGGCCGAAGGCGATCCACTTCCCACGGCTGCTGCTGAACTCGGTCATCATCACCGCGCTCAGCGTGCTCGGCGGAGTGATGACCGCGATGATGGCCGGCTACGCGTTGGCCCGGTTGCGATTCCCGGGCCGGAAGGTGTGGTTCTACCTGTTCGTCGGGAGCATGCTGCTGCCCGGTGTGGTCGGACTGATCCCACTGTTCCAGCTGTACAAGAGCATCGGCTGGTACGACACCTGGCTGCCGCTGATCGTGCCGGCGTTCCTGGGCGGGAACCCGCTCTTCATCTTCCTGGCCCGGCAGTACTTCCTGGCCATCCCGTACTCGATCGACGAGGCGGCCAAGATCGACGGCGCCGGGCACTTCCGGATCTTCACCCAGGTGATGCTGCCGCTGACCCGGCCGGCCTGGTTGACGATGGCGATCCTGGCCTTCCAGGCGTCCTGGAACGACTACCTCAACCCGCTGGTCTACCTGTACTCGTCCGGCAAGTGGCCGTTGTCGGTGGGGATGGCGTCGTTCATCTCGCCGTTCGCTGGGAAGACGCCGGACTGGAGCTTCTACATGGCCACGAACCTGCTCTACATGCTGCCGCCGCTGATCGTCTTCTTCGCCGCGCAGCGCTACTTCATCCAGGGTCTCGGCGCGCTCGGCAGCACGACCCAGAAATAGAGGGGAAGTTCGAAGTGAAACGCACCTTCATCATCACATCGTTGGCTTGCGCCGGGTTGCTGGCGGCAACGGCCTGCAGCGGCTCGGACTCCGGCGGCGGCTCGAGCAGTGGCCCGGTCACCGTGACCGTGATGACCTGGGAGTCGGCCCAGACCAATGCCGCGATCAAGAAGGCACTGGCCGACTTCAAGGACGACAACATCACCGTCCAACTGCTCGACACCCCGGCCGGCAACTTCGGCGACAAGCTCGCGTCGCTGACCCAGGCGAAGAAGCTGCCGGATCTGTTCTGGTGCGGCAACGACACCGAGCAGCAGTACACCTCGCAGGGGCTGCTGGTCGACTGGAGCAGCAAGATCAAGGACGGCGACGGCGACTTCAAGGCCGACAAGTTCGTCGGTTCCGCAATGGAGAACTGGAAGACCGCCGACGGCCAGATGGGCGGCCTGCCGTCGCTGATGAACACGTACGGCGTCTGGTACAACGAGGACGCGTTCACCGCCGCCGGCCTGCCGGTCCCGAAGGCCGGCTGGACCTGGGACGAGATGTACGCCGCGGCCGCGAAGCTGGCGAACAAGAACGGCGCGAAGTACGGCCTGGTCGCCGACAACCTCACCTCCGCCGACGGCCCGTTCACGATGGGCCTGTACTCCGTCTCGGCCGGGGGCGCGCCGTTCACCGACAACGTGAACCACCCAACCAAGGCCGAGGCCGACGCCAAGTACACCGAGGGTGTGCAGAAGCTGGCCGACGCGATCAAGAGCGGCTCGGTCTCGCCGCCCGGGTACGACGTCGCGAACGTGCAGTCGCTGTTCGCCGCGGGCAAGGTGCCGATGATGTTCGGCGGGCAGTGGCTGGCCGCCGGGTTCCAGACCGACAAGCCGAAGGTGAAGTACGGGTTCGCTCCGTTCCCGCAGGTCGACACCCCGACGACCCTGTACGACTCGGTCGGCATCTGCACCCCGCAGTACACGAAGGACCAGGACGCCACGTTCAAGGTGCTCGAGTACCTGAACACGAACGTGTGGAACGCCGTCCTGCCGGCCTCGCCGGTCGCGCCGCCCGCGTACACCCCGGCGCAGGCGAGCTACTTCGACGCGTTGACGAAGGCACAGCAGGCGACGGTGGTGGACACGGTCAAGGCGGACCTGGGCGCGGAGAAGACGGTCGGCGTGCGGTTCACCACGCAGTGGGCCCAGCAGGTCGGTGACCTGACGACGGCCAACTACCAGCCCATCCTGAGCGGTAAGAAGCCGATCACCGACCTGCCTGCCTATATCGACAAGATCAACGGCCTGATCAAGTCAGCCGGCTGACGTCAGACGGCTTGCCAGAGCGACAGGGCGAAGCGGGCTTCGGAGTCGGTCCACCACGCGGCCGATGTGAAGCCCGCTTTGTCCAGTTCTGCCTCCACGCCGTGGCGGTGGAACTTGGCGGAGATCTCGGTGTGGAGCTCTTCGCCTTCGGCGAACTCGATCTCGAGGTGCACCTCGGGGATGAGAACCCTGACGGCGCGGTCGGCGCGCAGCCGCATCTCGATCCACTCGTTCTCGGGATCCCAGATCGCCACATGGCTGAAGGCGTCGACGTCGAAGTCCGCGCCGAGTTGACGGTTGATCACTCGCAGGACGTTCTTGTTGAACTCGGCGGTGACGCCTGCGCTGTCGTCGTACGCGGCGACGAGAGTGGCTGGGTCCTTCACCAGGTCGGTGCCCAGGAGGAGCCACTCCCCTGGTTCGAGGACTTCGCGGATCGAGGTGTAGAAGGTCTCGCGCTCGGCCGGGAGCAGGTTGCCGATGGTGCCGCCGAGGAAGGCGACGATGCGCGGCGGGTCGCCGGGGAGCTTGTCGAGGTGGGCGGTGAAGTCGCCGACGACGCCGTGGACGTCGAGCGCCGGGTAGTCGGCGTTGATCGCATCAGCCGCCTCCCGCAGCGCGGACTCCGAGACGTCCAGCGGTACGAACGTCGTCAGCGTGCCGCGGTCCCGCAACCCGTCGAGCAGCAGCCGGGTCTTCTCCGACGATCCGGAGCCGAGCTCGACCAGCGTGTGCGCCTTGGTGATGGCGGCGATCTCGCCGGACCGGGCCTGCAGGATCTCGCGCTCGGCGCGGGTCGGGTAGTACTCCGGCAGCCGCGTGATCTCCTCGAAGAGCTCACTCCCGCGGGCGTCGTAGAACCACTTCGGCGGCAGCCACTTCGGGTCCGCGGTCAGCCCCGCCCGGACGTCGTCCCGCAACGCGCGGGCCGCATAGTCCGGAGTCAGATGTACGTCGATGAGGGTCACTCTTGTCCTTCCAGCGGGGTGATGTGCAGCGTTGTGGCGGTGGCCACGAGCAGCGAGCGGTCCGGTATGTCGTCCCAGTCGCCGGCACCGAACGGCTCCGAGCTGACGGTCACCGAGTCGGCGGTCCGGCGTACTTTCAGCGAATGGGTCCAGGTGGTCGCGACCAACTGCTCGCCATCTGTGAGCAGGATGTTCAGCCGCGATCCCGGCGCCACCGCCTCCACCTCCGGTACGACGGCCGCCACCGCATCGGCCGGCGGGATCCCGCCGAACAGTTGGTTGGCGATGAGCGCCCACAGCAGCGCCGAGTCCACCGGCGCGTCGAGCCGGAGCAGCTCGGCGACCGGGAGTCGCTCGGCCAGCTTCAGCGTCGACTCCGGCCAGCCGGGAATCAGTCCGTTGTGACTGAACAACCAGTCCCCGGCCATGAACGGCGCGACCGCCGCCTGGCCGTACGGCATCCCGACGGTCCCGTTCCGGAGGGCGGCGACGACGGCACCGGACCGGATCGAGCCGGCCAGGCCAGGGAGGTTCTCGTCGGTCCAGATCGGCACCTGCCGCCGGTACCGGACCGGGCCGCCGGACACGGTGGCATCGCCCTCGGGATACCAGCCGAGGCCGAAGCCGTCGGCGTTGACGGAACCGCCGCCGCGCATGTCCTGCGGCGACCAGCTTTGTTCGAACAGTGAGTGCGACGGCTCCAGGACCAGCGAGGCCAGCGTGACCGGCGGGCCCAGGTAGGCGAGGTGACGGCACATCAGGCGTTCAGCTCCTCGGGCCGGGGGTCGCGGGCGCAGCGGAAGCCGGCGAAGATCTGCCGGCGGATCGGGTAGTCCCAGTTCCGGAAGGTGCCTCGGGCAACGACCTCGTCGGTGCCGAACGAGCCGCCGCGGAGGATCTTGTAGTCAGGCCCGAAGAACACCAGCGAGTACTCGTCGTACGGCCACGCGCGGAACCCTGGGTACGGCGTGAAGTCGCTCGACGTCCACTCCCAGACGTCGCCGATCAGCTGCTCGACTCCCAGCGGCGACGCACCGGCCGGGTACGCCCCGATCGGCGCCGGCGCGAGATGCCGTTGGCCCAGGTTGGCGTGCTGCGGGCCTGGGCTGTCGTCACCCCACGGAAAGCGCCGAGTCCGGCCGCTCGACGGGTCGAACCGCGCCGCGAACTCCCACTCCTCCTCGGTCGGCAGCCGCTTCCCGGCCCATTTCGCGTACGCCTCGGCCTCGTAGAAGCACACATGCATCACCGGCTGGTCCAACGGCAACCGCTCCCGATGCCCGAACCGCAGTCGCCACCACTCACCGTCGGCGAGCTCCCAGAACCGCGGCGCGACCAGCGACGCCTTCCGCACGTGCGCCCACCCGGCCTCGGACCACCACCGCGGATCCTCGTAACCACCGGCGACCACGAACCGCAGATAGTCCCCGTTGCTCACCGGCGCCGTGTCGATCACGTACGGCGCCACCCGGACAGCGTGCGCCGGTCGCTCGTTGTCCAGGGCCCACGGCTCGATCGACGTACCCATCTCGAAGACGCCACCGGGCACCAGCACCTCGGCGGCAGCCAGCTTGCGACCGGGAGGGGGCGGCGGCGCGTCGAGCACCGGCGCACCGACACGCAACTGGTGCGTCGCGAGCATCGTCTCGTCGTGTTGCTGCTCGTGCTGCGTGATCATCCCGAACGCGAAGGCGTTGTCCACCAGCTCGCGGCCGCCGTCGAACTTCACGTGGTCCAGGACGTCCATGACTTTGTCCCGGACCTCGGTCACATAGGACCGCGTCTCCGCCGGACCGAGCAGCGGCAGCGCCGGCCGATCCGCCCGCGGATGCATGAACGCGTCGTACAGCTCGTCGATGTCTTGGCGCAGCGGCTCACGGCCGCCGACGTCGCGGACCAGCCAGAGCTCCTCCTGGTTGCCGACGTGGGCGTAGTCCCAGACCAGCGGCGACATCAGCTTGGAGTGCTGTTTGACCAGGTCGTCGGTGTCGACCGCGTCAGTCAGTTGCACCGTCCGGGCCCGGGACCGCTCGAGCTGCTCAGCCACAAACGTGCGCAGGCCTTCCGGAGACAGTTCGGACAGTTGGTGATTCACGAGGCTCGCCTTCCTTGGGTGTCGTCGACGATGCGATGCAGCCGGGTTGCGACCGCATCGGTGAGTTCGGAGTCCGCGCCGGTGCGGGTCAGCACCTCGGTGCCCAGGTCGACCACGTCGCGGGCGGCCTGCAGGACCAACTTGTCCTCCAGCCCCTCCCGGGCCGCGGGGAACCAGCGACCGGCGGCGGGCTCGGCCGCGGCCAGCACGCGGTCGATCACGGCCGGGTCGGACATCAGCGCGGTGAGCAGCAGGGTCGGGGCGATCCACCCGTCGCCGGACTGCGCGTCGAGGTAGCGCACCTCGAGATACCCGCGCGGGCGAACCGGCGGGAACAGCGTGGACAGGTGATAGTCCAGATCGTCGTACGTCGGCCTGTCGCCGGGCAGCTGTCCGTCCGCCCAGGCGCCGAAGGTCAGTCCGTCCGGCGCGTCCCAACTGTCGCCGCGGCGGAAGCACAGCACCGGCGCCTCCATCGCCGTCCGCGCCCAGGCGGCGGCGGGATCACCGTCGAGTGGTGGCGGCTCGGTGAATGGTGCGCAGGTGCCGAAGGTCGCCTCGGTCCGGGCGGAGGCCCAGCCGGTGTCCGCGCCGGCCCGGCGGCGGGAGTTCGCGAACAGGGCGACCAGCGCGGGACCGAGATCGTGCAGCGCGCGCCAGCGCTGTGCGGTCTGGTCCGTTTCGCCGGCGTCCAGGCAGACCTGGAGGCCGGCCGTGCTGCACATCATCCGTGGGCCATGCGGGCCGAGGCGCTGGAAGGCGTGTTCCATTGCGGCGTAGCGCGGGACGGTGAGGATGCGGCGAGGTGTGCGGAAGGGGTCCAGGCCGTGGTCGCCCGGAACGAGGTCCGCATCGAGAAGGAGAGCCGTGAGCTCGGCCGCGTCGGCGGCGGTGTCATCGATCAGCTGCGGGATCGAGTCCGACGCGGGGCCGGAGATCTCTACCTGTCCACCGGGCTCCACGGTGACCAGGGCGCCCCGGCCGAGCGGCAGTTGCGGGCTGTCTCTGACCAGGGTCGGGGGCGCGTGCACGCCCAGGGCCTTGCGTAAGTGGCCGGCGTCGAGCGGCCGGTGCGGATCTTCCGCGTGATGCACGGTCCACTCGAGTTCGACGCCGTACAGCCGAGGAGGACCGTGCTTGAAACAGACCATCGCGACATAACCCTCCGCCTCGGCCCGGGAGCCGATCGGAGTCGTCGCCGGAGAACCACCGGACGAGGTCACGCCAGCGAACCTAACCCCGGACCCGGGGTCGGACAACCGACGTGGGATTACCCGTCGGTGACACCTGGGACAGTTGACGATTCATGCCCGCCATGTTTCCCGGCGCCACCGACAGTTTTCCGGCCGGATCCGGACGGGCGGGGGTCGTTCCGCTCAGAGCGAAATTCAGCGGAAGCGCGGACAGGTGGTGCAGGCGTTCACCTTCGGCAGCACGTAGAAGTAGCAGCAGGACGTCCGCAGCTTCTGCTCCAGCGACACCCCGAACGCCTTGGCGGCCTGTTCGGCGTACGGCGCCTCGTCCGGCAACCGGATCGCGGCCCGCACCTCGTCGTCGACGGCACCGAAGCGCTGCAGCGAGCCAAGCTTCACACCGGGCTCGTAAGACTCCAGGAAGGCCGTGGTGTGTGCTTTGAGTTGCTCTGCGGCTGCGGCGAGTGGCATGACCTCCGTCGACAGCAATGCGACCTCGGTCGGATAGTGCGCGGTCGGGTGTCGCCTGAACGCCAGAGCGGACGGCGACACCTCGGGTGAGACACCGGTCGCCGCGGCTGTCACTCCCGCCACCAGTGCGGGCACCTGGACGTACCACATCAGCGTGAACATCGCGGCGACCTGCTCAGGCGGATCTATGGCGTAGTCCCGCGCATAGTCATCCGCTGCGGCTTGGCGCCAGCCGTACGTCGGATCACCTCCGGCCAACTGCTCCGCGACCAGCTCCGCACACGACACCCACTCCGGTCCGGGCACGGAGCCCGCCGTACGCACGGACATCCAGGGCACCGAATCCGCAAGGATGTCCGCGAGTCCGCTGACGGAGTGGGTCACCCAGCCAGCCTACGATCCGGTACGACGACGGGCGCTCCCCCGACCTCGACCACGGTGGCTCGCAACCCGAAAACGTCGTGGAGGAGGTTCTCGGTCAGTACGTCGACCGGACGGCCCTCGGCCGCGATCCGGCCGCTCCCCATCACCACCAGGTGATCGGCGTACTGCGCGGCGAGGGTGAGGTCGTGCAGCACCGCGACCACGGTCCGGCCCGACGTCGCCGCGGCGTGGACCACGTTCATCACGTCGACGGCATGCGCCAGGTCCAGGTACGTCGTGGGCTCGTCCAGCAGCAGGTGTTGCGTGCCCTGGGCCAGCACCATAGCGATCCACACTCGCTGCCGCTGACCACCAGACAACTGGTCGACCGGCCGGTCCCGCAGTTCGGTCAGCTCGACAGCCTCGAGGGCCTCGTCGATAGCTTCGTCGTCCTCGGCGGTCAGCCGCCCGAAGAGTCCGCGGTGGGGATGGCGCCCCCGCGACACCAACTCGGCCGCAGTGATCCCCTCCGGTGTCACCGGAGCCTGCGGCAGCACACCGAGTTGCCGGGCCAGTTCACGCGCCGGCAGCTTGTGAATGTCCTTGCCGTCCAGCAGCACCTGACCGCTCTGCGGAATCAGCAGTCTGCTCATCCCACGCAGCAGGGTCGACTTGCCGGACCCGTTCGGCCCGACCACAGCGGCAGGCCTCCAAGGCGCCTGGACCATCCTCACCGACCTGACCAAGACCTTCAACGTACCGGCCCCGGCCAAGTCCGCCTGATCAGGTCACCTTGAAGTCCTCGGTCTTGGAGCCTTTGGCGCCGGCATCGGTCACGACGGACACCGTCAGGTGATAGATGCCGCGGACCTCCAGTGAGTCGCTGGAGAGGTAGAAAGTCTCATGGCAGGACCCGCTCCGCCCGGTCTTCACAACGGCGGATCCGCGCTTGAGCACCCAGGTCGGGTAGCAGCCGGTGTCCGGGTAGTGCCCGCTCTCGTCGAGCACTTGGGCGACGGCAGTCGGGATCGCGCCGGCGCGGTACTCCTGCGGTCCGATCTTGCCGTTGGCGCTCATCAGCACGGTGATGGCGAGACTGCCCGGAGCGAGGGCCGGCAGCGTACTAGTAGTCCCGGGGTCCGTGATCTGGACGGCCGGCGTCTCCGTGACGGTCTCGGTGACCGTCGCCGTCGTGGTCGTCGTCGCTGTCTGCGTCGTCAGGACCGTGGTCGGCGGCGGGGCAGGGTTGATGGCGTTGGGCAAGGCGTCAGCCCGGCCCAGGACAATGGTGAGCGCGCTGCCGATCACCGCGAAGACGGCGGGAATGGCGGCGATCAGCGCCGGATGCCGGTGCCAGGCCCACTGCTTCTTCTCGTACGGTTTTCCGGCAGGCGGAGTCGTCGTCGTTCGGCTCACAGTGGTTCCCCCCACGTGACGTGTCGTGCCCGATGCCCCCCGGCCACCGGTGTGATGCTCAACGATGGACCAAAACCGTGAGCACGTCCACAGCGAAGAGTGACGACGTTTAGGGTCTTGGCTATGGCGGCTCTGACCAGGTGGCACGTGGGTGCTTGGACTACGCGGGGGACGCGGGTCGGTGAGCCGCTCGAGGCGGGGCGGAAGCGGACGCCGGATGAGCTGAACTTCGACGTGGTGGGGCTGGCGCGAATTCTTGGGCGGCGGTTGTCGGGGCGGGAGGAGCTGCAGGTCCGGCTGTGGCAGAACGAACTCCGGCCGACGCATACGCGGCTCTGTGGCGTGCATACGCTGGCGGATCCGGACAACGCGCGGCTCTTGCGGGCGACGGTCGAGGAGGCGCTGGCTTGGCTGGGTGAGCGCGCTCCGGCCGGATACGAGTTCGTGCTGACGGATGCGGTGGAACTGCAGCCGATCCTCGACCTCGACGCCGAGGTGGTCGCGGTCGACGCCGTCATCCAGCTCGCCGGCACCAACCTCCCCGCGGCCCGTCTCGCCGCCTCGCACGTACGACGCTCGGCCGCCGGCGACTGGTATGCCGGTGACGCGACCTGCAACTGGTCGGGTCCCCACGAAACCGCCGACGCCGCGGTCGCCGTCGTACAGACAGCCCGCGACGAACTGGCCGACCAACTGGTGGCTGCTGGACGACCTGATCTGGCGGCGACCGCGCCGCGGTGGCCCGCCGTCCCCGTCGAGCCGCCGGCGCCGCACGGGTAACCGGGAACCGCCGGCGCCGCACAGGTAACCGGGAACCGCCGGCGCCGCACAGGTAACCGGGAACCGCCGGCGCCGCACAGGTAACCGGGAACCGCCGGCGCCGCACAGGTAACCGGGAACCGCCGGCGCCGCACAGGTAACCGGGAACCGCCGGCGCCGCACAGGTAACCGGGAACCGCAGGTGGCCTACGGGGTAGCCAGGGGCCGCGGCGCCGCACCTGAAACCGGGGGCCGCTGGCGCCGCACCTGTAATCGGGGACCACTGGCGGCGTACGGCGACCGGGGACTTCGACAGCCGCAGGGGGCTAGGACAACGTATCGGGACCTGGGACAAGTTATGAGCTGTCGCAAGTCCCGACAAGGTGTCCGCGCCCCCGTCCGCCGTACAGCGCCCGGACGGTGGAGCGGATCTCCGTGCGGATGCTGGGTCCGCTGGTGTACGAGACCAGAGGACACGAATCGGAGGGATGCCCCCCGAGTTCGGGGGTTGCCCCCTCGGAATCTGAGTGGGCAACCCTCCAGCTGAGGGGATATCCGGCCCTTCTGACGCGTCTGTGGTTGGTTCGTTCGCCTCCGTCGCATCCCGGCAGTTGGCCCTGCTCTGTCGGTTGCCGCCGGGGCGGGGACGATCTCGTCCCGGATCGGATCCCGGATCGGGTGGGAGATCCTCCCCAGCCTGGCCCCGGCCGCCCGCGGGTCGCGACCTGGGCGGACGTGGCACACTCACCAACCCGGTCCGGCGGCCGCCGACTGCCCCCAGCCGAGCGGGGTTTCGCTGGCACCGCGCTGCTGTGAGTGGTGCACGTCCGGTCCGCGGCACGGCATCACCAGACCCGCCACCGCCGCGCGGCGGGGTGTGGCGGACCTGCAGGCCATCACAATCGCCGAGACGCTGCGGTCATCCGTGGGAGACCTTCGTCCGCGCCTCGTTGTGATGGCCTGGCGATCCGGTCGACGGCACGGGCAACACCCACGGAACCGACCGGAGCCCCGGATCGCCCCTGAGCTGGATGGTTGCCCACTCAGAATCGGAGCGCGCAAGCAACCAGCTCGGGCGTTATCCCCTGCAATGTCCACGCGGTTGGGCGTGGCGGGTGGGGTCAGGCGGGCACCCGGACAGGTGGCGGTGTCAGGCGGAGTGGTGGAGGGGGGATTCGGACGGAGCGGGGTGGGTGGTTAGGTGGCGGTTGAGGAAGGTCAGTTCGGCTTCGACTGCGGTTTCGTGGGCGTCGAGGAAGGGGGCGTAGTGGCCGCCGGGGACGCGGAGGACTTCGGCGGTGGGGGCCTGGGCGGCGGCTGCGAGGGCCGGCGCGGCGAGGGCTGATTGGTCGTCGTCGCAGACCACGAAGAGCAGTGGGCAGCGGACCTGACTCGCGTACTTGGCGGGGCGGTAGACGGCGGCTGCGAAGACTGAGCGCGCCGCGATGGCTTGCTGCCAGTCGTACTGGTTTTCAGGGTCGAGCGCCTCGTTGGTGAACTGGGCATCCGGTGTGTTGAGCAGCGCGACCGTGCCAGGCGGTCCGGCGAGGGCGACCAGCTTCGGCGGCCGACCGACGAGGCCGCCGAGCGTGTCGAGGATGCAGCGTCCGATCAGCCGCAGTGCCGTGAGCGGCGTCTGGTAGCGGGACGCGTTGCGGCTCGCGGCCGGGCCGTCCACGTTCGCCGACTGCGCGATCGCGGCCGTCACGTCCGGATGCTCCGCGGCCAACTGAAGGACGTAGCCGCCGGACAGCGAGAACGACCAAATGCCCACGCGTTCCACCCCTGGAAGCGTGGCTGCGAACGCGATCGCGGCCCGCCAGTCGTCCAATTGGTCGGCGATCCGGGCGACCTGGCGCGGCTCGCCGCCGCTCTCACCGAGGTTGCGGTAGTCGAACGCCAGTACGTCGAACCCGGCCGCCGCGAACCGCTCTGCGAACCGGTCCGTGCCCGGTTCCTTCGTCACGCCGAATCCGCCGGCCATGATCACGCAGCCGCCGTTCGACCCTGGATAGTGCCAGGCCGCGCACTCGACGCCGGCACTAAGGAAGCTCACTTTCTCGCGCATACCAAAAGTGAACCATGCGGTTCGCAAACTGTCCATAGGGGTACGCCGCCGGGGCCGACCCACGCCCCTTCAGTCGCCGGCGGACTCCTCGCGCTCGAGTGCTCGCACCATCGCGGCGAACCCGGCGTCGATGCCGTCCGCATCACCACTCGTCCGCCACTCGATCAGGAACCCACGCAAGGTGGCCAGGATCAGCTCGGCGACCTCACGTTTGCGCTGCTCAGGCCAGTCCGCGGGACAGATCGACAGCAATGCGGGCATGTACTGTCTCGAGGCCGAGCGCGCGAGGTCGGCGTACCGCGCCGCGTCGTACATCGCGAGGCCGATGGCCTGGTCCAGGACCCACGACTCCTCGCCGATCAGCGCCGGCCACATCGATCGGACCCGGTCCGCGAGCGATCGATCGGCCGGGCCCGCGGTCGCGGCTGCCATTCCGCGGGTGATCCGGCGTTCGCGGAGTTGGAGAACGGCTTGCGTGAGCAGGTCCTCGGGTCCGTCGAAGTGATACAGCAGCACCTTGTGCGTCGTACCGGCCGCGCGCGCCGCCCGCCGGAGGGAGAAGTCGACCAGACCGTTGACGCCGAGTTCGTCGGCGACGCGGTCGAGCAGCTCGCGCCGCCGCGCCTCACCGCGCGGCGACTTCGCCGACCGCCGATACCCCGCGCGCTCCTCAGCCACTCGGACAGTATCCAGTCAGGTGAAGCTTGCGACGAAGTAGCCGACACCGTACGGCGCGGCGTGGTAGGTCAGGTCGCCCGTCAAGGTGGTCGCCGTGAGCGCGCCCGCGAGTACCTGCCAGGGGGCTCGGCCGGCGGCCTGCAGTTCGACGGCGAGGTCCGGGTCGAGGGCATTCAGTACGTCGAGATCCCTGTGCTGCAAGGCGGTTGCGACCGTGGTGTCGAAGATCTCGGCTCTCGGGTGGAGGTGGACCGGCGAGTGCTCACTCCGTCGGGCCGAGCCGTCACCCATCACCAGCAGGCCGATCCGATCGTTGCCGTCAGCAATTTCTTGCCCCAGTTGCCGGCACTCGGCCGGGGTGGCGTCCATGGGCACGGCCAGGTACGCGCGGGGCAGTTGAGCAGCCTTGGTCTGCTCGAGCAACCAACCCCCGACCGCCAACGACAACGGCAGGACTGGGTCGCCGGTGCCGATGCGCACGCCGGGTGCGCCGTACGGTCCGAACGAGCCGCCCGCGGCGGCTGGGTAGGTGGCGCGGGCGGCCGCGGCGCCGACGACCAGCACGCTGGACGCGGTGGACAGTTGGTCGATTGCGGCGAGGCAGGCGGCTCGGAGGTCGTCGAGGTCGGGGGCGGCTCCGGACGCCACCTCGGGGACCAGGAGGGGTGGGTGCGGGCAGACCGCGGCGACGACGACGGGCACGGCTACGCCTCCCGCAGGTAGCGGAAGAAGAGGTAGTCGTCAGCCGCGGACAGCGTCGACGTCAGCTTCATCTGCCGGGTCAGCGTCGTCGCCGGCCCTGCGGTGATGCGACCGGAACCCGGCCCGGCGAGGAGGGGCGCGAGCGCGAGACACATCTCGTCGACCAGGTCGGCGTGAGTCAGCGCCCCGAGCAGATGCGGCCCGCCCTCGCACAGGATCTGCGGCATCGCCCGCGCCGCCAACTCGTCGACGAGCGCCTTCAGATCGACCTCGGCCGCACCCAGGACCAGCACCTCTGCCACCTCGCCGAGGGCCTCGCGCCGCTCCGGCGGCGAGGCAGCGTGGGTGACCACGAGCGGCCGAACCGCCGACTGGAACACCGGGTTCACCGGGCTCAGCTCCAACCGCGACGACACGATCACCAACGTCGGATTCTCGGCCAGCCCCTGGGCCGTCCGCCACTCCCGGGCCGCCTTGGACAACCGCAGCGGCGTGTATCCCTCGTCGCGGATCGTGCCGGCGCCGACCAGCACCACATCAGCCAGCCTCCGGACCATGCTGAACACCCGGCTGTCGGAGTCACTCGACAACGCCTTGGACCGGCCGTCGATCTCGACCGCGCCGTCGAGGCTGCTGACGAAGTTCGCCCGCAGGTGCGCGACCGACCGGTCCTCCGGTTGGTAGACCGCGGCCAGTTCCGGGTCGGAGAGGTCTTCCAGACGACGCATCAGGCCAGGCTCCTTCGGGTTCCGGCGGGCTGGGCAGTGCCACGCAGTACGGCGATCAGGTCGAGCGCCTGCCGAGCCGCGGGTACGTCGTGGACGCGGAACACCCGGGCACCCAGCCAGGCCGAGATGCTGAGCGCGGCGAGTGTGCCGTTGCCACGCTGTCCCGGCGGGAGCTCGAGGGTCTCGCCGATGAAGTCCTTGTTCGACACCGCGACCAGGACCGGCCAGCCGGTCGCCGCCAGCTCGTCCAGGCGACGGGTCAGCTCGAGTGACTGCAGGGTGTTCTTGCCGAAGTCGTGGGTCGGGTCGATCAGGATCCCGTCCGGCCGGACCCCGGCCGCGACCGCCCGGTCCGCGAGGCCGGTCGTCGTCCGGATCACGTCCGCGACCACGTCGTCGTACGCCATCCGGTGCGGATCCGTGCGCGGCGAGAGGCCGCCGACGTGACTGCAGACCAGCCCCGCCCCGGCTTCGGCGGCGGCGTGGACCAGGTCGGGATCCGCGCCGGCCCAGGTGTCGTTGAGGAGGTCGGCGCCGGCCTCGGCGACCCGGCGGGCGACGCCGCTGCGGTAGGTGTCGACGCTGATCACCAGACCGGGATGCCGGGCCCGGATGCCGGCCACGAAGTCCACGGTCCGGCGGAGCTCCTCGTCCTCGCTGACGGGTTCGCCGTACCCGGCCTTGACGCCGCCGATGTCGACCAGGTCGGCGCCGTCCGCGACCGCCTGGTCGATCGCGGCGTAGGCCGCGTCGGTCGCGTACGTCGCGCCGCGGTCGAAGAACGAGTCCGGGGTGCGGTTGATGATCGCCATCAGGGCGAATTCGCCCACGCCGAACGACCGGCTCCCCAACCGCAGTACGCCGTCGCCCTCGTCCGCCACGGCACCGACTCTAACCGGCGGATCCCCAGGCCATCACCATCGGCGTCCGACTGCTCCGCCAGGCGCGAGCGCCGGTGACGCAGCCAGTTGTGATGGCCTCGCGATCCGCCCTACGGCTGCCCAAATCGGCACATATCCTATAGGATTCCTGGCGACAGTCCGCCCACCGCCGCAGATCGGGTCCTGATGCCACGATTCACCGAGTTAGAGACGTACGACGTCCGCTTCCCCACGTCGCTGGACCTGGACGGCTCCGACGCGATGAACACCGACCCGGACTACTCCGCGGCGTACCTGATCCTGCGGACCGACGCGGCCGACGGGCTGGAAGGGCATGGATTCGCGTTCACGATCGGCCGTGGCAACGACGTACAGACCGCGGCGATCGAGGCGCTCCGCGACCACGTGATCGGCCTCGACCTGGACGCGACGCTGAACGATCTCGGTGGGTTCTGGAAGTCGCTCGTGCACGACTCGCAGCTGCGCTGGCTCGGCCCGGAGAAGGGCGTCATGCACATGGCGATCGGCGCGGTCGTCAACGCCGTGTGGGACCTGGCCGCCAAGCGGGCCGGCGTACCGCTGTGGAAGCTGCTGTCCGACCTGACGCCGGAGCAGATCGTCGATCTCGTCGACTTCCGCTACCTGACCGACGCGCTGACGCCGTCCGAAGCGCTCGAGATCCTGCGCGCGGCGAAGGCGGGTCGCTCCGAGCGGGAGGCACTGCTGCGAGAGCGGGGCTACCCGGCGTACACGACGACGCCCGGCTGGCTCGGGTACGACGACGCCAAGCTGGTGCGGTTGTGTCACGAGGCTGTCGCCGAGGGCTTCACCCAGATCAAGCTCAAGGTCGGCGCGGACCTGGACGACGACATCCGCCGGATGCGGCTGGCCCGCGAGGCGGTCGGTCCGGACATCCGGATCGCGATCGACGCCAATCAGCGCTGGGACGTGGCCGACGCGATCCGGTGGGTCGAGGCCCTGGCGCCGTACGACGTCTGGTGGGTGGAGGAACCGACGAGCCCGGACGACATCCTCGGGCACGCGGCCATCGCGAAGGCGATCGCGCCGATCCGCGTGGCGACCGGTGAGCACGTGCAGAACCGGGTGGTGTTCAAGCAGATGTTGCAGGCCGGGGCGCTGTCGGTGCTGCAGCTCGACTCGGCCCGGGTCGCGGGAGTGAACGAGAACGTCGCGATCCTGCTGCTGGCGGCGAAGTTCGGCGTACCGGTCTGTCCGCACGCCGGTGGGGTCGGGCTGTGCGAACTGGTCCAGCACCTGTCGATGTTCGACTACGTCGCGGTGAGCGGGTCGCTGGAGGATCGTGTGATCGAATACGTCGACCACCTGCACGAGCACTTCCTGGACCCGGTGGTGATCCGGGACGGGCAGTACGTGGCGCCGGAGCGGCCCGGGTTCGGCGCCGAGATGGATGCTGAGACGCTGACCGACTTCCGGTACCCGAGTGGCAAGATCTGGACCGACCTGACTGATTCGAAGGAGAGCGGGAAGTGACGGACTTCGCCGGCCTGCGGGCCGTGGTGACCGGAGGCGCCCAAGGCATCGGACTTGCGGCCGCCTCGCTGCTGGCGTCCCGGGGTGCGCGGGTAGTCGTGTTCGACCTCAAGCCTGACGTGTCCGAGCCGCTGACCGGGATCGCCGCGGACGTCACCGACGACGGTTCGGTCCGGGACGCGGTCGCCGCGGCGGCGCTGCAACTCGGCGGGATCGACATTGTGGTGAACAACGCCGGCATCGGCGCGCAGGGCACGGTCGCCGGGAACGACGACGACGAGTGGCACCGCGTCCTCGACGTCAACGTGGTCGGCATCGCTCGCGTGACCCGGGCCGCGCTGCCGTACCTGCGGAAGTCGTCGGCCGCCGCGATCGTCAACACCTGCTCGATCGCCGCGACCGCCGGCCTGCCGAATCGTGCGTTGTACTCGGCGAGCAAAGGCGCCGTACTCGCGTTGACGATGGCGATGGCCGCGGACCACGTGCGCGAAGGGATCCGCGTCAACTGCGTGAACCCTGGTACGGCGGACACGCCGTGGGTCGGCCGATTGCTCGACGTGGCCCAGGACCCGGCCGCCGAACGAGCCGCCCTGGAATCGCGTCAGCCGATGGGCCGGCTGGTGTCGGCGGACGAGGTCGCGCACGCGATCGCCTACCTGGCCAGCCCGTTGTCGGGCTCGACGACCGGTACGGCGCTCGCCGTCGACGGCGGGATGCAGAACCTGCGGCTTCCGGCGGCCCCGAATCGAGCCCAGTGATGAAGATCTTTCCGGACGGTCAGCGGGTCGGACTGGGCGGTGCGCCGCTGGGGAATCTGCTCGGCTCGGTGAGCGAGGCGGACGCGGTCGCGACGGTGAACGCTGCCTGGGACGAGGGGTGGCGGTACTTCGACACCGCTCCGCACTACGGGCTCGGGCTCGCCGAGGAACGGCTCGGTGGCGGGCTGCGCGGCAAGCCGCGGGACGAGTTCGTGCTGTCGAGCAAGGTCGGGCGGATCATCTACGAGGCCGACGGCGCGGCGACGGACGACGAGGGCTTCGAGATCAACACGAACCGGCGGCGGCGCTGGGACTTCTCGCGGGACGGCGTGTTGCAGAGCATCGAGGACTCGTTGCGGCGGATCGGCACCGATCGGCTCGACGTGGTCTTCGTGCACGACCCCGACGACCACTATGACGAGGCCGTCGCGACCGCCTTCCCGACGTTGATCGAGCTGCGCGACCAGGGCGTGATCGGCGCGATCGGCTCCGGCATGAACCAGACCGCGATGCTGACCCGGTTCGTCAACGAGATCGACATCGACGCGATCATGCTGGCCGGCCGCTACACCCTGATCGACCCCGACGGCCTCGACGACGTACTCCCCGCCTGCCTCGCCAACGACGTCCAGGTAGTTGCCGTGGGCATCTTCAACTCCGGCCTGCTCTCCCAGCCGCGCCCCGCCCCCGGCGCCACCTTCAACTACGCACCCGCCGCGGATTCCCTGGTAGCCAAGGCCAACCAGCTCGCCGACATCTGCGAGTCCCACGGCACCACCCTCCCCGCCGCCGCGCTCGCCTTCCCGCTGGCCCACCCCGCCGTCGCCGGCATCGCGGTGGGCTGCCGCACCCCGGAAGAGGTCCACACCAACGCAACCCTCGCCCGTGCCGAGGTCCCCGCAGCCCTCTGGTCAGACCTGAAGTCAGCAGGCCTCCTCCGCGAGGACGCGCCCACGCCATAACCCCACCGCAGCGCTCGGTGCACAGGTCGGGGGCTGCCGCGACCTTTGGTGGGCGTGAACAGGTTATTGCCTGTCCCCACGCACCAGTTCCTGTCCCAGCCCCCGACTTCTGGCCGGGGGCGAGGTCAGGTTCTGGTGGTTCTGGAGGCGAGGTGGAGGGCCAGACGTTCGTCCGGGTTGGCCAGGTCTACGCCTAGGAGGTGCTGGATCTTGGTGATGCGGGCGGCTGCCGTGTTGCGATGGATGCCGAGGACGGCGGCGGTTTCCGCCAGCGAGGACTCGGTGTCGAGGTAGACGGCGAGGGTCGTGACCAGGTCGCCGGGCTGGTCTTCGATGGGGGCCAGGAGGGCGCGGGCGGCCGGCTGGAAGGTGTCGGTGCGGGTCCAGGCGAGGAGGAGCTGGGCCAGCCCGAGGCGGTCGACGTGGAGGAAACGGCCGGTTTCGGCGCGGCCCCGGGCCAGACCGGCCGCATCACCTGCTTCGGCCAGGGAAGTGGCGATCCCGCTCGGACCAGGTGCAACCCGGCCGACACCGACGTACGCATCGACGGTCAGCAGGCGACGCTGCACCCGTCTGATCGCCGCCGCTTGCTGCTGGACCTCGGTTGACGTCGGCTCGCGCGCAGCGGTGATCCATGCGGACCATCCGTCACCCTGCTCGACCACGACCGCCTGCAGACCCTCGGCGTCAAAGGCTTCCACCACGTCGGCCCGCCGCCCTGCGACGTCCACCTGGCCGTCGGTCCCGATCCGGATCCCCGTGTGCCACCCGTCCAGCTGCCACCCGAGATCCACGGCCCGCCGCCGCGTCGCCTCCGACGGCTCACCGTGCAGCAGCTCACCGAGCAACGACGTACGCTGCCGCGCGTCCCGCTCCAACTCCAGCCGCCGCAACGCCAACCGCTCCCCCACCGCGGGCGCCACCACCGTCAACACAGCGGGTACTGCGGCAACCTCAGCCGGCACGACTCCGGGCAACCGAGCCACCAGCCAGCACACCGGCCCAGCACCGAGCACTGCCACAGCAATCAGCACCGCACCACTCGGCAGATCCACTCGGTATGGCGCCGCCCACGGGACCGGAACTGCCGGAAGCGTACCAACCAGGGCAGACCGCTCCTCAGCCTCCAACGGCTCCCCCGCCAAAGTCCCACCGTCAGAGCCGGCCAGCGTCACCGGCCTGTCCAGTACGGCGGATGTCGTCCGCAGCACCGAGGTCAGGTCACGGTCAGAACGCCGCAATGCGGTGACAGCATGCAGGACGAGATCTGCTCGGACCAGGTCGGGCTCGGAAGCCACCTTGTTCAGGTGCTCGTGAGCTGCCAGCGGATCCGGACTGCCCAGCACCGGCAGCTGCAACCGCTCGGCCAGCAGCTGAGCTCCACGTCCGAGTGGCTCGGCACCGGCGAGCAGCAGGGCCGCTGCGCCTGCTGCCGAGGCTCGGCTGATCAGCGCGTCGATCCGCCAGTCGGAGTGGTCGGTTGCGAGCAGCACGACCAACAGTTCGCCGGTCATCGGCTCGGGATGGCCAGCGACGTTCATGAGCACCCGAGAGCCCGTCAGCGCAGGACCGGGTTCCTGCCTGCCGCCCAGGACGACCACGTCCCGCCAGCCCGGCGAGGTCAGCATCGCCGACAGCGAAGGCGCAATCACGAGGCCTCCAGCAGTTGCGGGTCGCACCCAAGTCCGAACGCCCGCGGTCCGACGTACCCGATCCGATCGCCGCGCCGCCACCATTCCGGTCCGGGCAGCGCGAGTACCACTACCTCGTCGCCGGTCCGGATCGCCTCGACCGCAATCGGCTGCAGTGTGCGTCGATCCAGCACACAAACGAGGTCCGGCGTACTCACGACCGGCTCTCCGTCGACCATGGCGAGCAGATACTCGTTCTCCGTCTCGATCCGCACCACCGCACGGCTCGCGGAATCGACCACACAGACACTGCCGCGCCCGAAGGCAGCACCGCCGTTCGCTATGGCATGCCGCGCGACCTCTTCGACCCGTCCGCCACCCAGCATCCGCCCGCCGAGAGCCGACGCGACCGTCGCCGGCGCGGCGCCGGTGTCGAGTCCGGCATGCGCCCGGCCCAGCGCCAGAGCTCGAGTCAAACTGCCATTGACCGCATCCGACGTCGCGGCATCGACAGGCGTCGGCGCCAGCGCCAGTACGGCCCAGCCCCCGGTGTGGGCGACGAAGCTCCGCACCGCGCGTTCCAGACCGGACGCATCGACGTGATCCACCACGATCACCTGTCCGCTCGGCTCACTGAGCGCACAGGGCGTCAGCGAACGCCCCGCCACCGCCCAGGAGAACTGGTCGAGCCGTGGCATCGCCCGGCCCATCAGATCGGCGTCGACGAACGGCAGTCCGAGGTCCAGCGCGGCGATGAGCGGACTGAGGCCGTTCAGCCCACCTGCCTCGAGCGACATCAGCCCGGTGACCGCCTGCCCGGTCCAACGGCTCACCGCCCCAACGGCGGTCTCGAACTCACCTCCGCTGGGCAGCTTCTCCGCCAGCACGCTCGTCGCACCCACCACGCCGATGGGGCTCAGGTACGCACCAGGTGTGTCCGAGGCGTCCCGCAGTACGAGCTCACCAGCCCCCAGCCGCCGACGCAGCATCCGCCCGAACGCACCCGTGTCGCCGCCGCCACCGGACCCCAGCAGGGTGACGCCGACGACCAGCGCCCCCAGATCCTGCTCACGGATGACTGTCGTCATGAGCCGATGATGTCACCGAGTGTTCCGCCCCGGCGGGGTGGAACACTCGGCCCGCCGCGGAGGGGTATCGAGCACGGCGGGCCGAGAGTCAGTGGGCGAGGGGCAGAGCCTCGACACGTCGTTCGACCGGACTGAACTCCACGTCGAGCCCGAAACAGGCCGGTCCGAACACCGCCAGCGCCTCAGATGTGCGCATCAGGTCGGGCGTGGAGATCCCGACCACGGTGACCCGTTGGCCGTAGCGCAGGCCCTCTGTGGTGATCGGCTCGGCGGTATCGGCCTCGAGCACGCAGATCAGGTCCGGCACCGTGCAGACGACCTCGCCGTCGACTTCTGCGACCAGGTTCTCGTTCTGGAAGCGCAACTCCAGTTCGGACCTGCCGTCGTACGCGGTGAAGCGGGCGCGGCCGCGGGCGAAGCCCTCGACGGTACGGCGTTCCACGTCCACGACCTTGCCGCTGAAGAGTACCCGGAGGTGGTTGTAGAGCGTCGGCGCGAGTGCTGCCCGGACCGCCTCGATCGGATCGTCATGCGCAGCCCTGGCTTCGCGGACCGCGCGTCCGATGGACAGGCCGAGGCTGAGTGTTCTGGGTACGGCGGTGCGCTTCACCTCGGCGCCCGTCATCGAGTACTCCGCGATGTGCGCGACGCCGCCCAGCCGGATCGTGATCCCGCGGGCCAGCCACTCCATCTGCTGGTTGTCCGTGCCGGTGTCGATGACGACCGTCTCGTCGTGTTCCCCGGCGATCGCCATCGGCGACCCGGGTACGCCGTACACCGAGAACGTCTCCATCTGGAGTTCGGGGAACGCGCGGCCCATGCCGTCGGCATCGACCACCGGCAGACCGGTCCGGGCAGCGACGAGCAGCGGGATCATCGAGTTGATGCCGCCGCATTCGATCGGCATGGTCGCATCCGCGGTGCGGCCGAGATGGCGCTCGAGGGCGCGCAACGCGCCGACCGGCTCGCTGCCGCGCGGGATCTTCTCCACGATGACCGTCGGCGCGCCCATCTGCGCGGTCGGGATGACGAAGGCGTCGTCGTCGAGCTCATCCGGGTCGAGGACCGTGACCGGCCCGTGCTCGCGGATCGCCTGCTCCACCAGCAAGCGCCCGATCAGCGGATCGCCACCACCGCCGGTGCCGAGAATCGCAGCACCCCTGGCAAGGTCTCTCAGGTGCTCGATGTCGAGCTGCCAGCTCATATCGTCTCCAGTGCGCGGATCGGGTCGAGGTCGTAGCCGAAGTAGCGCGGGCCGACCAGCTCGATGCCTTCCGGTGAGTGCCACCGTTCGTCGGCGGGCGCGGCGAGCACGCTCACGCGATGGCCGTAGCGCAATGCCTCGGTGGTGATGGGTTCGCCGGACTCGGTGTCGAGCACGATGATCAGGTCGGGCGTGGTCGCGACCGCGGTGCCGTCGATCTCGGCCACCAGGTGCTCGTTCTGGAAGTGCAGCGCCAGCAATCGCCCGAGCGATGCGTCCAGTCCGTCGATCGCGGCATCACCCCGGGCGAACCCGGTCGTCGTACGGCGTTGGACGTCGACCACCTTGCCGACGTGCAGCAACCGGCCGCCGAGCTGATCGACCACGGCCGCGACCGGATCGCTGTGCTGTTGCTGCGCACGCTCGATCGCGTGACCGATCGCGAGGCACTGGCTGAGAGTTCCGGGGACGAACGCCTCGCGGATCTCGGTGCCGGTCATCGCGTACAGCGAGACGATCGCCGAGCAGCCCATGTCGACGGTCGCGGACCGGGCCAGCCGCTCGGCCCAGGGGTTGTCGATCGTGTCGAAGACGCCGCGGTTGCCCTTCTCGTCGACAATCGACATCGGGGTCGCCTCGATGCCGGCCAGCGTCGGCAGCACCATCTGCAGTTCGGGGAACGCGCGGCCCATCCCGTCTCCGTCCACCAACGGCAGCCCGAGTTGCGCGGCGGCGATGACCGGGACGGTCGAGTTCACGCCGCCCGCTTCGATGCACGCGATGTGAGTCGGCGTCTTGCCGACATACCGAGCCAGGGTCTGGACGGCGACCGAGATCTGATCCGCCGACGGAAGCTTCTCGACCATGACGGTCGGTGCGCCCATCATCGCCACCGGCAACACGCACGCGTCGTCCGGAAGGTCGTCAACGGCAACCATTTCGACCGGCCCGTACTCCCGGACCGCCTGCTGCGCGAGCAGCCGCCCGATGTGCGGATCCCCGCCACCACCGGTGCCCAGCACGGCAGCCCCACGGGCAAGCGCGGCGAGATCGTCGGCACCCAGCCTCATCGCACTCCCCTCACCTGGGCTCACGACGCCCCCAACCGGAGATCGCCGACCGCCTTGCAGCGGATGCGGGTGGCATTGCCTGGCAAATACGGAATCGGTACTTCGTCGAAGTCGACGATCCGCACCTGCGCGGGATCAGCGCCCGCGGCCACGGCTCGGTCGACCGCCTCCTGCCGCGCCTCGTCCACGACCGCATCGCGACGGCCGGGGTCGATCGCGTACACCCGGTCCACCTCGCCACCGACCTGGGCGATCGCCGCACCGATCGCGTTCGCCACCGCGAAGTGATCCGGCCGATGCACCGCGAGACTGCCCGGCAGATCGTCCGGCAGGAGGATCGAACCACCGCCGACCGCGACCACCGGCAGCGGGTCGGGCGAGGTGCGCATCCGCTCCACCGCGTCCGCGATGTCCGCCGCCACCCGCGCCAGCGCCGCCTTCACCAGCGTCGGATCGAGCTCGGCCACGGCCGCCGGGTCACCGATCTCGGCCCGCCCCGCCGCCACCGCGATATCCGTCGCGGTGAGCGTCGTACCGCCGAAGACCAGCGCCTCCTCGGTCAGCCGATAGCCGACCGACCGCGGGCCGACCGTCACCAGGTCGTTGCCCTCAGCCACCAAACTGCCGCCGCCGATGCCGATGCTGAGCACATCCGGCATCCGGAAGTTGGTCCGGACGCCGGCCACGTCCACCTCCGTGGTCGCCTCCCGCGGGAAGCCGTGCGTGAGTACGCCGACGTCGGTCGTCGTACCGCCGACGTCGACGACCGCGCAGGTGTCCAGGCCGGACAGCAGCGCGGCACCGCGCATCGAGTTGGTCGGGCCGGACGCGAACGTGGCGACCGGGTAGCGGCGGGCGAAGTCGACATCCATCAGCGTGCCGTCGTTCTGGCTGAGGTACAGCGGAGCAGCAATGCCGTGGCCTGCGACCGCGCCGGCGAGGCCGTCCACGATGCTCGCGGCGAGCTCACGCAGCGCCGCGTTGATGATGGTCGCGTTCTCCCGCTCGAGCAGACCGATCCGGCCGATCTCGTGGGACAGCGAGATCGCCACATCGTCGCCGAGTTCGGAGCGCAGGATCTCGGCCGCGCGCAGCTCGAACTCGTTGCTCACCGGCGAGAACACCGACGAGATCGCCACCGACCGGACGCCGTGCGACACCATGTCCGCGGCGTGCCGGCGCAGTTCGTCCTCGTCCAGCTCGGCGATGTGCCGTCCGTCGAACTCGTGCCCGCCATGGGCCAGGTAGCTGCGCCCGCTGATCGCCTCGACGAGTCGCTCCGGCCAGTCGACCAGCGGCGGCAGCGACGCGGTGGCCGGCAGTCCGAGCCGCAGCGCCGCCGTCGGGGCGAGCCGGCGCGCCTCGATCAGGGCGTTGATGAAGTGCGTGGTGCCGATCATCACCGCCTGGATCTGCGCCGGGTCGAAGGACCGCTCGGCCTGCAACCGGTCCAGGGTGTCGATGATGCCCGCGGTGACGTCCGCGCTGGTGGCCGACTTGTTGGCGGCCAGCACGCTGACGCCGGTGCCCTCGCCCTCGAGCAGTACGGCGTCGGTGTTGGTACCACCGACATCGATCCCGATACGCATTCCAAATCCTCCCGTTGTGCCTAGCTGGTCGCCGGTACGGCGTTGATGGCGGTCTGCTCACTGTCCATGGTGCGACTCGTCCCAACGCCCCGGATCAGGCCGAGCCGGCCGGCGACGACGTACGCCGCGAAGCCGACCACCAGCGAGTTGATGCTGGGCAGACCCCAGGTGACGTACTTGCCGATCAGGGCGGCGGCGACCCAGATCACGATCGTCGCCGGTACCCAGGTCGGCGCGGTGGCGGGCAGTGTGCCGTCGGCCCGGGTCGCGTCCAGCTCGGGGCGCCAGCGCTTCACCACGAAGTACTCCGCGACCATGATTCCGGCGATCGGCGGGAACGCGACGCCGAGCACGATCAGGAACTCGGTGAACTTGTCCAGGATCCCGCCGGCCGCGAGCACACTGCCGAGGATGCCGACCACGAGCGTGACGACGGCCCGGTTGACGTGCCGGCCGAAGACGGTCCCGATGAAGTTCACCACGCCGAGGCCGGAGCTGTAGAGATTCCAGTCGTTGATCTTGATCGTGCCCAGGATGATCACCAGTGTGCCGACCCAGCCGACCGACGAGGTGACGATGGTGATCACGTTCGCCGAGCCGACCGCGTGCGCGAGCAGTACGCCGCACAGGCCGATCACGTACTCGCCGAGGGTGATGCCGAGAACGGTCTGCTTGACCACGTCCCCGACCGTCCGGTTGAAGCGGGTCATGTCCGGGGTGATCACCGCGCCGACGATGAATCCGCCGGCGACGAGCGTCGTACCCTCCAGCAGGCTCAGCGGCGGACCCGGCGGCGCGGAGCTGACCAGTGCGCTGAGGCTGTGGTCGGACAGCTCGCTGATGATCGACCAGCCGACCAGGATGAGGAATGCGGGCACGGTCACATACGCGACCCACGCCATCGAGTGGAAGCCACGGAGCACGACCAGCGTGACCGCGAGACCGAAGACGAGCGACCAGCCCCACGCCGGCAGTACGCCGATCAACTGGCTCAGACCGGCCGCCGACACCGCGGACTGGATCCCGAACCAGCCGATCAAGCTGATCCCGATCGCCAGCCCGATCAGTGCCGACCCGGCCTGACCGAACCCGGTCCAGCGGGCGATCACCGAGGTCTGCAAGCCCTCGCGGGCCCCGATGATCCCGATCAGGATCGCCACCAGCTCGAGGATCACCGCGCCGAGCGTCAGCGCCCAGAACGCGGTCCAGAAGTCCATCCCGAACCCGAGCGTCGCCCCGAGCAGAAACTGACTGAGCGCCGAGATCTGCCCGAACCGCTGCGTCGCGACAGACCACCACGAATATCGGGCGCTCTGCGGAACCCGAGCGAGCGCATAGTCGTCCGTACCAACAGATGAACCGGCCATGAGAGCCTCCAGCCTGGGGATTTCATCGAACGTACGGCGCTGGGCGGGCCGGTTCACCGTCCATCGTGCACACCAGGCGACCGCAGACTGTGCAATCAGCCCATGTCCCTGCTCTTGCTCACTCCGGGTCCTGGGGTCGCCAGTGGACCTGGAGGCCGTCGCGGCGGCCGATCTGTTCGATGCGGGCGGCGACATGGGCGCTCAGTTCGTCCAGGCGGGCGGTGTCAGCTGCCTCGACCTGGAGGATCAGCTCGTCCGCGGCGCTGCGGATCGTCCACGTTCCCTCGCCCAGGTCGATGACCAGCTCACCCGGACTACTCGCCAGCACCTTCATCCCGCCGGGCTGGTGACCGAAGTGACTGGTCAGTTGTTCGACATACCGTGCCGCTCGCGGAGTCCCGACGTACGCCTGCACGACTGCCATCCCGACACACTCCTTTTTCAAGACAGAGTGTCTCGAATACGGACAGTCTGTCAAGGTAGGCTGATGGTCGTGCCGAAGTTGTGGGATGACAGCATTGCCACGCATCGCGAGGCGGTGCGGGGAGCCGTGCTAGCTACGGCCGCCGCGCTGGTGGCTGAGCGCGGCGTGACCGGGGTGACGATGTCGGAGGTTGCCCAGCGGGCCGGGGTCGGGCGGGCGACGCTGTACAAGTACTTCCCGGACGTCGAGTCGGTCCTGGCCGCGTGGCATGAGCGACAGGTGGGTGAGCATCTCCGGCAGCTCGAGGACATCTGGGAGCGGAGCGGGCAGCTCAGCGACGTGCTGGAGGCCTATGCGTTCATCTGCTACGAGCACCCGCAGTCGGAGCCGGCGGCGTCGTTACATCGGTCGGAGCATGTGTCCGCGGCTCGTGAGCACCTCGTCGAGTTTCTGGCGGGTCTGATGGCCGACGTGCGGGACGACGTTCCGCCCAAGGAGTTGGCGGCGTACTGCGTGCATGCGCTCGGCGCGGCGGGCGCCGTACCGTCGAAGGCGGCGGTACGGCGCCTGGTCGCGGTCACGCTGACCGGGTTACGCGGCGAGTCGAGCGGGTGAGAGGTCGAGGCGGCGCAGTAGCTGCGCGTTGAGGGCGACCACGATGGTCGAGATCGACATCAGGATCGCGCCGACGGCCGGCGAGACGACCACGCCGGCGAAGGCGAGTACGCCGGCCGCGAGCGGGACCGTGATGACGTTGTAGCCGGTGGCCCAGGCCAGGTTCTGCCACATCTTGCGATAGCTGGCCTTCGACAGGGTGATCACCGAGAGGACGGCGCGGGGGTCGTTCGCGGCCAGGACCACGCCGGCCGATTCGATTGCGACGTCGGTGCCGGCGCCAATCGCGATGCCGACCTCGGCGCGGGCCAAAGCGGGGGCATCGTTCACGCCGTCGCCGACCATGGCGACCTTCAGGCCGCGCGACTGCAGTTCGGCGACCTTCGCATCCTTGTCCTGCGGAAGCACTTCCGCGAAGACCTCGTCGATGTCGAGTTCCTTCGCGACCGCGTCGGCGACCTGGTGTGCGTCGCCGGTGATCATCGCGACCTTCACGCCACGCCGATGCAGCGCATCCACCGCCTGCCTCGACTCCTCGCGAACCTCGTCCTCCAACGCGACCGCCCCGATCACCTGCCCGTCCCGAACCACATGCAGCACGGCGGCCCCACGCCCCTTCCAGGTCGCGACGTCCGTCTCCAGCTCCGCCGGCTCGGGTACGCCGTACTCCCGCAAGAACGCTGGTCCACCGACAGCAACCTCGGAACCGTCCACAACAGCCTGTACGCCGCGACCGGTGAGCGACTGGAATTCCGATGCCACCACAGCTCGTCCGTGGCCGGCCGGCACCCGATCTGGGTGTGCTCGGACAATGGCCTTGGCCAGCGGGTGCTCGCTGTCGGCCTCGACCGCGGCGGCCAGCTCCAGCAACTCCTCGTCGGTGATCGGTCCGACCGTGGCGACGCCGGTCACCGCCGGCTCGCCCTTGGTCAGGGTGCCGGTCTTGTCGAACAGGACGACGTCGATCGTGCGCATCCGCTCCAGCGCCAGCCGGTCCTTCACCAGGACGCCGGCCTTCGCGGCGCGTTCGGTGGAGATCGCGATCACCAGCGGGACAGCCAGGCCGAGGGCGTGCGGGCAGGCGATCACCAGGACGGTCACGGTCCGCGTGACGGCCTCGTTCACCTCACCCAGCAGCGTCCACACCACGAACGTGATCAGCCCCGCGATCGACGCGAAGTAGAAGAGGAACCCCGCGGCTCGATCGGCCAGGGCTTGCGCGCGGGACGACGACGCCTGCGCCTCGGCGACCAGCCGCTGGATCCCGGCCAGCGCGGTGTCGTCCCCGACCGCCGTGATCTCGACCCGCAGAGCGTTGTCGGTGGCAACGGTCCCGGCGACGACGGAATCCCCGACCGCTCGCAGGACCGACCGCGACTCACCGGTGATCATCGACTCGTCGACCTCGGCCTGCCCGTCGACCACGGTCCCGTCCGCCGGCACGCGCCCGCCCGAGCGGACCAGTACGACGTCTCCCGCCAGCAACTCGACGAGCGGCACCTCGACCACGCCGTCGGCCGTCACCTTCTCCGCCGAGTCGGGCAGCAGTGCGGCCAACGCGTCGAGCGCACCGGATGCGGCGCCGAGCGCACGCATCTCCAGCCAGTGCCCGAGCAGCATGATCACGATCAGCAGCGCAAGCTCCCACCAGAAGTCCAGGTCGAACCCGCCGATGCCGAGCGTCGTCACCCAGGACGCGACGAACGCGACTGTGATCGCCATCGAGATCAGCAGCATCATCCCGGGCCGACGGGACTTCAGTTCGCCCCAACCTCCGGTCAGGAACGGCTGCCCGCCGTACACGAAGATCACCGTCCCGAGGACCGGGGCGATCAGCCCCGACCCCGGGAACTCCGGCCGCGAGTACCCGAGCAGGTCGGCGAACATCGCACTGAAGAACACCACCGGCACCGCCAGCCCGAGGCTGATCCAGAACCGATCCTTGAACTGCGCCGCATGATCCCCGTGACCCGCATGCCCACCGTGGTCACCGTGCCCAGCGTGGTCAGCGTGGTCAGCGTGCCCAGCGTGGTCAGCGTGGTCAGCGTGCCCAGCGTGGTCAGCGTGCCCGCCGCGGTCAGCGTGGTCAGCATGCGCGGTGTGGTCGTGATGCTCATCCATGCTCGAAACATACCCCCGAGGGGTATAAACCGCAACCAGCGAAACCGCCCCGCCGTCCAGCACGGACGACGGGGCGACGGAGGTACGCCTGCACCTGGACAGGAGCTGGTGGCGGCGGCCGGCTGATCAGCTGGGATCTTCGGAAACAACTGGCCGCCAGGTGACCGGATTCCTCCGGAAAGCGATCTGCCCCCTGGCGCCCCGACAGCCGACTCCCGGGGGCTGGGACACCTTCTGGTGGGCTGCGACAGGGAATGACCTGTCCCAGCCCACCACTACCTGTCTCAACCCCCGACGACAGCCCGTCCTCTGAGAGTCGCACCCGGCCAACCTCATGGCCTGAGTCCGACTACAGCGGATCGATGTCGGTCAGCGTGTCCGGGGTCAGTTCGACCCAGCGGGTGATGCCGATCTCGCGCAGGAACGGGAGGTCGTGGCTGGCGATGATCAGGGCACCGTTGTACGACGCGAGGGCGTCGCGGAGCTGGGCGACGCTGGCCAGGTCCAGGTTATTGGTCGGCTCGTCCAGCATCAGCAACTGCGGTGGGGGCTCCGCCAGCAGCAGCGCCGCCAGCGTCGCCCGGAAGCGCTCGCCACCGGACAGCGTGCTGACCAGCTGATCGGCCGCGCGCCCGCGGAAGAGGAAGCGGGCCAGCCGCGACCGCCGCTCCTGGTTCTCCGTGCTCGGGGCCAGCAACGCGAGGTTGTCGACAATCGACAGGTCGTCCCGGAGCAGATCCAGACGCTGCGGCAGGTACCGGAACGGCACCTCCGGCAACCCGCCGCTCGTGATCGACTGCAGCAGCGTCGTCTTGCCCGCGCCATTCGGCCCGGTCAGCGCGATCCGCTCCGGCCCGCGGATCTCCAGGTCCACCTGCGCCCCGGTCCGCAGCACGTGATCCTCGAGCCGCAGCACCACCCGGCCCGCGGGTACGGCGGTCTTCGGCAGGTCGACGCGGATCGTGTCGTCGTCGTGGACGAGCTCCTCCGCGTCGGCCAGCGCCTCCCGCGCCGAGTCGAGCCGCTCGGACTGCATCCCGAGGTGCTTCCCGGCCGACACCTGCGCCGCCCGCTTCAGCCCACCCGCGACGATCTTCGGGATCCCGCCCTGCTCGAACGCCCGCTGTCCGCGGGCCCGGCGCTGGTCCATCTTCATCCGCGCCTCGATCAGGTCACGCCGCTGCTTGCGGACGTCGGCCTCGGCCGACCGCAGCATCCGCTCGGCCGCCTCCTGCTCGATCGCCACCGCCTCCTCGTAGGCGGTGAGGTTCCCGCCGTACCAGGCGACGTCGCCCTTGCGCAGCTCGCCGATCTGGTCGACCCGGTCCAGCAACTCGCGGTCGTGGCTGACGATCACCAACGCACCACGGAACTGCTCGACCGCGTCGTACAGATGCCTCCGCGCCCGCAGGTCGAGGTTGTTGGTCGGCTCGTCGAGCAGCAGTACGTCGGGACGCCGCAGCAGCTCGGCGGCCAGGCCGAGCAGGATCGTCTCGCCGCCGGACAGCTCACCGACGCTCCGGTCGAGGTCGATCGCGCCGAGGCCGAGCTTGCCGAGCAGCGCCTCGGCCCGTTCGTCGACATCCCAGTCGTCGCCGACGATCGCGAAGTTCTGCTCCGAGGCGTCACCGGACTCGATCGCGGTGATGGCGCGGCGGACGGCCTCGATGCCGAGCGCCTGATCGACCCGCAGGCCGGTGTCGAGGGTCAGATCCTGTGGCAGGTACCCGAGCTCGCCGCTCACCCGGATCGACCCGCGCTGCGGAGTGAGCCGCCCGGCGATGAGCCGGAGCAACGTCGACTTGCCGGCGCCGTTGCGGCCGACCAGCCCGGACCGCACGGGTCCGGCGACGAAGGTGAGCCCGTCGAACAGGACGTCGCCGTCCGGCCAGGCGAAGAAGAGGTCCGTACAGGACAGGGAAAAACTCATGTGCGTGAACTCCAGAAGAGGTCTCGGACGAGATCGCACACCAGGACGGGTGGCGATCGATCGGCTGAAGAGAAGACCTCGGAGCTACAACGCGGACCCCTGACGTCGGGAATGGGACATCACCAAGGGTAGGCGGCACTCCCGGCCGGGTTCAACCGTTTTCCCGGCGCTTGCGCCAGGCAACGATCAGCAGGTCGACCAGCGCGACCACCGCGAGCGCACCGAACGCGACCACCCAGCCGACCGGCAGGTCGAAGACGACGGCCAGCACGGCCGCCGCGATCCACAGCGCCAGACCGAACGACGCGAGGACCAGGCGCAGCGTCAGCGCACTGCGGGGCGGCGCCGGTTCGAAGGCCATGCCACCGGAGTACCTCAGGGTGCTTTGCGGAGCCAGGTCTCGACGCCGGCGATGTGCGCGGTCATCCAGGCCCGGGCCGCCTCGGCGTCACCGATCTCGATCGCGTCCAGGATCGCGGCGTGCTCCGACAGCGTCCGCTCGACCGCGCCGGCCTGGGTGACCCCGCGCCAGATCCGGGCCCGCTGGGTCGCACCGGAGATGCCGTCGAGCAGCGAGCACACGACCTGGTTCCCGGTCGCCTCGGCGATCGCGCGATGGAACCGCAGGTCGTTGGCGACCAGATCCTCGACCGGCGAGTCCGCCGTCAGGTCGCTGCAGAGCAGCCGCAGCTCGGTCAGCTGCTCGTGGGTGATCCGGACCGCGGCCAGCGCCGCGACCCCGGGCTCGAGCAGCCGCCGGACCTCGAAGAACTGCAGCACCGAGTCGTCGCGATGCAGGTCGACCATGAAGTTCAGCGCGTCCAGCAGGTGCGCCGAGTCGAGACTGCTGACGAAAGTGCCGTCGCCGTGCCGGACGTCCAGCACGTTCACCAGCGTCAGCGCCTTGACCGCCTCGCGCAGCGAGTTCCGCGACAGGCCGAGCCGCGCCGCGAGATCCGCCTCCTTCGGCAGTCGATCCCCTGGACCCAATTCCCCCGAGGTGATCATCCCTTTGATCTTGACGATCGCCTCATCCGTCAACGCCATCTCGTCAGTATGCCGCCCTACGATCCCTTCATGACCACACCGGGCTACTCGGGCAAACCGCTCGCGGCGAAGCTGGGTATCAAGCCGGAGCACGTCGTACTGCTGGACAACGCGCCGGACGGTTTCGCGATCGAGGGCCTGCCCGCCGGTACGACGGTGGTCCGCCGGGCCGGCCGGACGTCGTACGAGGTGGTGCTGGCCTTCTGCCCGGACCGGAGCCGGCTGACCAGACGCCTGCCGGTGCTGCTCGGCAAGACGGTGCCCGCGGGGATGATCTGGATCGCCTGGCCGAAGCGGTCGTCCGGCGTAGCGACCGACCTGGACGAGAACGGGATCCGCGAGCTGGCCCTGCCGCTCGGCGTGGTCGACGTGAAGGTGGCCGCGATCGACGCGACCTGGTCCGGCCTGAAGCTGGTCCGGCGGCTGAGCAGCCGGTGAGCCCAGTCGCGGGGAACTGGACTGATCCAGAGGGTGACGTTGACCACATTTCTGCGCAGTCCTGATCATCACCACCGGCAAGCGCACAACTGCATACAGTGGGCACCTGCGCTCAAATGCTCTACTCAGCGTCACCTCGGCGAGCGGCCGAAATCCCACCTCTGCAAGGGGTCCCGCAGTTCCGTCGGCTCCGGACCGTGCCGTCGATTCCGGAGCCTCCGGCCGATGAGCTGAAACACCTGCCTGCACGGTGTTTCAGGCCTCGATCGATCAAGCCGCCAGAGCCTGACCACTCGCCGCACTGGTCCGGTGATCCCGGGCTGTGGAAGTGGTCGGCGTGCTATTAGCCTTGCCCTGGGACACCACCCATAACATCAGCAGTAACAACCGCGGTACCGGACCCGATCGGAAGAGGCGAACTGCCCAGTGGCCACCGAGCCATCAGACACCAATCCCCTAGCAGCCTTCGGTGCGAACGAATGGCTGGTCGACGAGCTGTACGAGAAGTACCAGCAGGACCCGAATTCGGTGGATCCGGCGTGGTTGGACTTCTTCAAGACCTACAAGCCTGGTGACGACGCGACGCCGGTGAACACCACCCCGGCCGACGCTCCCCGGCCCGACGCGGTGTCCGACAACAAGACCCCTGAGGCGCCGAGCCGCGGTACGACGCCGTCCGCGCCCGCCTCCAGCGCACCCGCGGCCACCACCGCGGCCGCTCAGCCAACGCCGGCCGCTGCGCCGGCCGCCGTACCGCAGACTCAAGCCGCAGCGAAGCAAGCGCCGGCCCAGACCGGCGCCCCAACCGGAGGCACGGTGAACCAGCCGCCCGGCGTCCAGCCCAAGCCGGCTCCCGCGACCAACTCCGACGGCGAGCGGCAGATCATGCGCGGCGCGCCCGCGCGGACCGCGCAGAACATGGAGACCAGCCTCACGGTCCCCACCGCGACCAGCGTCCGGCAGGTCCCGGTCAAGCTGCTGATCGACAACCGCATCGTCATCAACAACCACCTCAAGCGCGCCCGCGGCGGCAAGGTCTCCTTCACCCACCTGATCGGCTGGGCGCTGGTGAAGGCGCTGAAGACGCTGCCCGAGATGAACGCGTCGTACGACGAGACCGACGGCAAGCCGACGCACGTCCAGCCGGCCCACATCAACCTCGGCCTGGCCATCGACATGCAGAAGCCGGACGGCACCCGGCAACTGCTGGTGCCGTCGATCAAGGCCGCCGAGACGATGACGTTCGCCGACTTCTGGATGGCCTACGAGGACATCGTCCGGCGGGCCCGGGACAACAAGCTGGCGCTGCCCGACTTCCAGGGCACCACGATCAGCCTGACCAACCCCGGCACCATCGGCACGCAGCACTCGGTGCCGCGGCTGATGACCGGCCAGGGTTGCATCATCGGCGTCGGCGCGATGGAGTACCCGCCGGAGTACCAGGGCGCGGCCGACGAGACGATGGCCAAGCTCGCGGTCAGCAAGGTGATGACGCTGACCTCGACGTACGACCACCGGATCATCCAGGGCGCCCAGTCGGGTGAGTACCTGCGCCGCCTGCACCAGCTGCTGCTCGGTGCGGAGGGCTTCTACGACGAGATCTTCCAGTCGCTGCGGATCCCCTACGAGCCGATCCGCTGGGCCGCCGACCTCCCGCACAGCCACGAGGAGGACGTCTCCAAGCAGGCGCGCATCCTCGAGATGATCCACGCCTACCGGGTGCGCGGCCACATCATGGCCGACACCGACCCGCTGGAGTACAAGCAGCGCAGCCACCCGGACCTGGACGTGGCCACCCACGGCCTGACCCTGTGGGACCTGGACCGCGAGTTCGCCACCGGCTCGTTCGGCGGCGGCGACCGGAGGTTCATGAAACTGCGCGAGATCCTCGGCATCCTGCGCGACTCGTACTGCCGGACCACCGGTGTCGAGTACATGCACATCCAGGACCCCGAGCAGCGCAAGTGGATCCAGGAGCGGGTCGAGCGGCCGCACACCAAGCCGCCGCGCGAGGAGCAGTTGCGGATCCTGGCCAAGCTGAACGAGGCCGAGGCGTTCGAGACCTTCCTGCAGACCAAGTACGTCGGCCAGCGCCGGTTCTCGCTGGAGGGCGCCGAGACCACGATCCCGCTGCTCGACGAGCTCTGCGAGGAGGCGGCCGGCGCCGGTCTGTCCGAGGTCGCGATCGGCATGGCGCACCGCGGCCGGCTGAACGTCCTGGCCAACATCGTCGGCAAGTCGTACGGCCAGATCTTCCGCGAGTTCGAGGGCAACATCGACCCGCGGACCGTCCAGGGCTCCGGTGACGTCAAGTACCACCTGGGCGCCGAGGGCGAGTTCGTCTCCGAGTTCGGCGACAAGATCAAGGTCTCGGTCGCGGCGAACCCGTCCCACCTGGAGACGGTCGACCCGGTGCTCGAGGGCATCGTCCGGGCCAAGCAGGACCTGCTGGACCGCGGCGCCGCCTTCCCGGTGCTGCCGTTGCTCGTCCACGGCGACGCGGCATTCGCCGGCCAGGGCGTCGTGGCGGAGACGCTGAACCTGTCCCAGCTGCGCGGCTACCGCACCGGCGGCACGATCCACGTGATCGTGAACAACCAGGTCGGCTTCACCACCTCACCGGCGTCGTCCCGCTCGTCGATGTACTCCACCGACGTGGCCCGGATGGTGCAGGCGCCGATCTTCCATGTGAACGGCGACGACCCCGAGGCGTGCATCCGGGTGGCCGACCTGGCCTTCGAGTACCGCCAGGCGTTCAACAAGGACGTCGTCATCGACCTGGTCTGCTACCGCCGCCGAGGCCACAACGAGGGTGACGACCCGAGCTTCACCCAGCCGTTGATGTACGACCTGATCGAGCAGAAGCGGTCCGTCCGCAAGCTCTACACCGAGGCCCTGATCGGCCGTGGCGACATCACGATCGAAGAGGCCGAGCAGGCCATGCAGGACTTCCAGCATCGCCTCGAGCGGGTCTTCGCCGAGGTCCGCGAGGCGAAGAGCCAGCCCGACACCCCGGCGCCGTACGTGACCGTCCCGATCTACCCGGACAAGCCGGAGGGCCCGGACGCGACCGCGACCACGCCCGAGGTGCTGAAGAAGATCGCCGACGCGCACACCACGCTGCCGGAGGGCTTCACCGTGCACCCGAAGGTGATGCCGCAGCTGCAGCGCCGGGCGCACGCGATCACCCAGGGCCCGATCGACTGGGCCAGCGCGGAGATCACCGCGTTCGGCTCGCTGCTGCTGGACGGCCGCCCGGTCCGGCTGGCCGGTCAGGACAGCCGCCGCGGCACCTTCGTGCAGCGGTTCGCCGCGGTCATCGACCGGGTCAACGCGCAGGACTACGTCCCGTTGCAGAACCTCGACGAGAACCAGGCGAACTTCTACGTCTACGACTCGCTGCTGAGTGAGTACGCCGCGCTCGGCTTCGAGTACGGGTACTCCGTGGCCCGGCCGGAGGCGCTGACGCTGTGGGAGGCGCAGTTCGGCGACTTCGTCAACGGTGCGCAGTCGGTCATCGACGAGTACATCTCGTCCGGTGAGGCGAAGTGGGGCCAGAAGTCCGGTGTCGTGCTGCTGCTGCCGCACGGCTACGAGGGCCAGGGCCCGGACCACACCTC
Organism: Kribbella sp. NBC_01510; assembly: GCF_045040325.1. Classification (NCBI taxonomy): domain Bacteria; kingdom Bacillati; phylum Actinomycetota; class Actinomycetes; order Propionibacteriales; family Kribbellaceae; genus Kribbella; species Kribbella sp. NBC_01510. Next base: position 121,606 of record NZ_CP109418.1, read on the forward strand.
GGCCCGGATCGAGCGGTTCCTCCAGCTCTGCGCCGAGAACGCGATGACGGTGGCGCAGCCGTCGACGCCGGCGTCGTACTTCCACCTGCTCCGCCGGCACACGCTCGGCGAGGAGCACAACCCGATGATCGTCTTCACGCCGAAGCAGCTGCTGCGGCGCAAGGAGGCGGTGTCGCAGCCGGAGGACCTGACCCACGGCACCTTCCGGCCGGTGATCAACGACGCCGAGGCCGAGGCGAACCCGGCGACCGTCGAGCGCGTCATCCTGGCCTCCGGCCGGATCGTGTACGACCTGCTGGCGGAGCGCAAGAAGGTCGAGCCGGACAAGATCAGCACCGCGATCCTCCGGGTCGAACAGCTGTACCCGCTGGCGGCCGAGGAGGTCGTCGCCGAGCTGGCGAAGTACCCGAACGCGACCGAGATCCGCTGGGTCCAGGACGAGCCCGCGAACCAGGGCCCGTGGCCGTTCATGGCGCTGAACCTGACCGAGCACCTCGGCGGCAAGCCGTTCTACCGGGTCTCCCGGCCGGCCATGTCCGCCCCGGCGGTCGGTTCGCACGGCGTCCACGGCACCGAGCAGGCGACCCTGCTCAAGCAGGCCTTCAGCTGACGTGTACTTCACCGACCGAGGGATCGAGGAACTCGAGGGCCGGCGTGGCGAGGAAGACGTCACGCTGGCCTGGGTGGCCGAACGGCTGCGCGAGTTCGTCGACCTGAACCCCGAGTTCGAAACCCCGATCGAGCGCTTCGCCACCTGGCTGGCCCGATTGGACGACGAGGACGACTAACCTGAGCCAATGCCCTTCGCCGATCACCCAGTACGCCGGGTGACCGCGGCGGAGGGCATCCGCCCGTCCACCCACTGGCCACACACTATCCCAGCCGTCCGCCAGCTACTGACCGACGGCTTGGAGCTCCAACCGGGCGTCACCTTCCTGGTCGGCGAGAACGGCACCGGCAAGTCCACCCTCGTCGAGGCGATCGCCGTCGCGTTCGGTCTGTCTCCCGAGGGCGGTTCCACCGGCGCGCGCCTGACCACCCGTGCCACCGAGTCGCCACTGGCCGACGACCTGCTCCTGACCCGCGGCGTCGGCGCCAAGCGGGCCGGGTTCTTCCTCCGCGCCGAGACGATGCACGGCTTCTACACGTACCTGGAGCAGAACCCGGGCGCCCGGGCCGAGCCTGTCTTCCACGAGATGAGCCACGGCGAGAGCTTCCTCAGCCTCATCAACGACCGCTTCACCCGGCAGGGCTTCTACTGCCTGGACGAGCCCGAGTCGGCCCTGTCGTTCTCCAGCAGCCTCGCGGTGGTCGGCGTACTCGGCCGGCTCGCCGAGTCGGGCTCCCAGGTCCTTTGCGCCACCCACTCCCCCGTGATCGCGGCGCTCCCCGGCGCCACCATCCTCGAGGTCGGCGATTGGGGCATCCGCAAAACCACGTGGGATGACCTCCAACTCGTCCAGAACTGGAAGTCCTACTTGCAAGCACCGGAGCGGTACTTGCGACACGTCCTGTAGGTGACTCGGCCGGCAGGTTGGTGGCGGCCGAGTCGACCGGCCCGGCAACGAAACAGGACCAGTGGGTACGCCGGGAGCCTCTGGTCCAGCCGGCGTGGCTTGGGCCAGGAACTGGTGGGCTCGGACAGGCTATTTGTTGTTGCCATCCCCGAGAAGACGTCCGATCCCGCGAGAACCGACCATCCGGAACACCGGCCACCGGCCACCGGCCACCGGCCACCGGCCACAACGCTCGGCGGGGAACATTCCAGTCACCTGGCGCACATTTGTTACCCCGCCGGGACGACGACCAACCGAAACCCCGGGCAGACGCCGGCAACTGACCAACGAACCCCGGCCACCACACGCTGCACCGCCCCACCAGGCGCCCCGCGTTCACCCGCCTGCACCCGGCTGCGACCAACCTCATGGCCGGATCCAGGCCTACCCGTCAGCAGATCCGTTACGGTCGGTCACAGGCAATGGGCCGGCTGCGAGAGCGGTGTGTGGTACGGCGTGTATGGGCCGAGCACACGCCGCCCGGCGGGCGAGTGCTCGGGTAGCGGCCGCTCGGGTAGCGGCCGCTCGGGTAGCGGCCGCTCGGGGGATCGGACATCTTCTGGGGGATGGGAACAACAAATAGCCTGTCCAAGCCCACCAGTTCTTGTCTCAGCCCGCCGTTCTGGCCTGGGTCCCGAAGCTTGGACCACGGGCTCCGGATGCCAATGGGTTGATCGCTGGCGTTGTTCGCGCGGTGGAGCCGTTGACTCGGCGGCTTACTGATCTCACGGCCAACCACCCATCACCCGACTGCAACCAACCTCACGGCCGACTACACCTAGTCGGTGTGCGGAGGCCGGGTGCGGCGGGGTGGGTCGGGGGCCAGGGTGCCGTCGGGGGCGATGTGCTCGAAGATCTGGTCGACCATGTTTAGCACGTGCGGGTCGTCGACGGTGTAGATGTGCCGGCGGCCCTCGCGGCGGGCGGTGATGATGCCGGCCAGCCGGAGCTTGCCGAGATGCTGGCTGGCGGTGGCGATACTCACGCCGACCCGCTCCGCCAGCGTGCCGACGTCGTACTCGCCCTGGGCCGCCAGTGACACCAGGTGCAGCCGCACCGGGGCAGAGAGCATCGCGAAGGTGCCGGCGGCGGAGTCCAGCTGTGCCTTCGTCGGTTCAGGGGATCTGGTCATCGCGCAGTCATTGTGACCGGTGGACGGGCCGGACGGCAGTCCGCCGAGCCGTCGTGAGCACGGTCTCATACTTTCGCAATTGCGAAAGTATCAAAACGGTGGCAGGCTGGAACCATGTTCCGAGCCCTCCGCCCTGTGCTCCTGCTGCTCGTGGTGGCGATCCCCGCGGTCGCCCTCCGGCTGACCGGCACCCACCCGCCGGCGCTCGCGTCGATCCTCGTCTTCGGCCTCGCCGTCGTCGCCGCGTCGTTCGTGCTGGCCTGGGCCGCGGAGGCCGCAGAGGTGGACATCTCGGGCGGTCTGGCGATCGCGCTGCTGGCGGTCATCGCCGTACTTCCGGAGTACGCAGTGGACCTCTACTTCGCGCACACCGCCGGCTCGAACCCTGACTATGTGCAGTTCGCCGCGGCCAACATGACCGGCTCGAACCGGCTGCTCCTCGGCCTCGGCTGGTCCAGCGTCGTCCTCGTCAGCCTGTACGTCGCCTCCCGGCGCAGCGGGCAGACGGTCAAGACGCTGGTGCTCGAGTCCGGCTACCGCCGCGAGCTCGGCTTCCTCGCGATCGCCGGCCTGGTCGCGTTCGTCATCCCGGCGACCGGCGAGATCCACCTGGTGCTCGGCATCCTGCTGCTCGCGTTCTTCGCCTACTACCTGTACCGCGCGGCGATCTCCGAGCACGACGCCGAGCCCGACCTGATCGGGCCGGCGGCGACGATCGGCGGCCTGCCGACGGTGCGGCGGCGGATCACGGTGATCGGGATGTTCCTGGCGTCGGCAGCGGTGATCCTGGCATCGGCGGAGCCGTTCGCGGACTCGCTGGTCGAGGGCGGCCGGGCGCTCGGGATCGACCAGTTCCTGCTGGTCCAGTGGCTGGCTCCGCTGGCCTCGGAGGCGCCGGAGTTCATCGTCGCCCTGCTGTTCGCCTGGCGGGGCAAGGGCGCGGCCGCGCTGGGCCTGCTGATCTCGGCCAAGGTGAACCAGTGGACGCTGCTGATCGGCAGCCTCCCGATCGCGTACGGCGTCGGCGGTGGACCGATCGCGCTGCACCTGGACGGACGGCAGGTCGAGGAGTTCCTGCTGACGGCCACGCAGACCCTGCTCGGGCTCGCGGTATTGCTGAGTCTTCGCTTCCCGCGGTGGGCGGCCTGGACGCTGCTCGGTCTGTTCGCGGTCCAGTTCGCCGTACCGGGTCAGACCGGGCGGTATGTGCTGAGTGCGATCTACCTGGTGCTGGCGATCGTCGCGTTCGTCCACAACCGCCAGTACGTCGTCGCGACGCTGACGTCGCCGTTCCGACGGACAGAAAAGCCCGCCGACGCGGATCGCGCCGACGAGCTCCTCAACGCCTGATCAGCTGGCCTGCTGCTCTTCGACCTCGACCATCGGGTTGGTGCGGCGGCGCTCCTGCGGGCCCGGGCGGCCGCGACGGCGGCCGTAGAGGAACTTCTCGCCGGCAGCCGTACCGGTGAACTTGGTCCGGCGGGCCCACTCACGGCATTCCTCCAGCACCGGGCACGACGTCAGGCAGACCGCCTGGGCCTTGCGCTGCTCCCACTGGCTGGCGGTCTCGTCGTACGCCGGCGCCTGGCCGACGCAGGCGGCCCGGGTCATCCAACGGTCGGCGGGGTCGGCGATCACCGTCAAGGTCGGCCTCATGGGCACTCCTGCTCCTCATCGATCGGGCGGATCGAAACCGCGGGGGTTTCTCGCGGTAGGACCAGACTGAGCCAGCCTCGTTGCCCCGGTGCGACGCCCATGTTTCAGCCATGAAACGTCGTATGCCGCCTGTGTCATAGCTGTGCCGCTGACACTAGGCCCCTCGGCGGACCATCCGGAGCTCGGTGACGTCGAAGAACGGCTCGTCGGCGACCGTCCCGTCCGCGACGAAACCCTTGCGGCGGTAGAACGCCTGGGCCCGCTCGTTCCCGTCCAGCACCCACAGGCTGGCCGGCGCGTTGCCAATCGCAACCTCCATCAGCCGGCTGCCGAGCCCAGTGCTCCACCAGGCCTTCCTGGTGTAGATCGCCTGCACCTCGATCGGGACCGGCGCGTCCTCGTCCTGGGTCGGCCGGATCGCGATGAATCCGACCACCCGGTCCCGCACCGGCGCCTCGGGGTCCGGGTTCAGCGCGACCCAGCGTGGCCGGCCTTCCTTCGCGGCGGTCGCCCAGCGCTCGATCCGGGTGTCGATGTCGGCGGTCCGCTCGGCCAGCTTGGCGGGATCGACGAGATCGGCGTACGCCTCCAGCCAGCACTGCAGATGACACCATGCGCCGGCTTCGGCGTCCTCGACTCCAGCCGGCCTGATCTCTGGTTGCACTCAGACAGTAAAGACGATCTTGCCGAACACGTCGCCGTCGTTCAGCTTCGCGAAGCCCTTGCGGGCGTCGGCGAGCGGGAGCATCGAGTCGATGTGCGGCGAGATGCCGGCGGTCGCCATGAACTGCATGAGCTCGGCCAGCTCGGTCCGGGTGCCCATCGTCGAACCCTGGACCCGCAACTGCAGGAAGAAGATCCGGTTCAGCTCGGCCGACTTCGGCGCCTGGCCGCTGGTCGCGCCGGAGATCACCAGGGTGCCGCCCTGCTTGAGCGACTTGAGCGAGTGCGACCAGGTCGCCTGGCCGACCGTCTCCATCACCGCGTCGACCCGCTCCGGCATCCGCGCCCCGGACTCGTACGCGTCGTGCGCGCCGATCTCCAGCGCCTTGGCCCGCTTCCCCTCGTCCCGGCTGGTCGCCCACACCCGCATCCCCGCGGCCCGCGCCAGCGTGATCAACGCGGTCGCCACACCGCCACCCGCGCCCTGCACCAGGACGGTGTCACCCGGCTTGAGCCCCGACTGCGTGAACAGCATCCGGTACGCCGTCAGCCACGCGGTCGGCAGACACGCGGCTTGCTCGAAGCTCAACCCGGCCGGCTTCGGTACGACGTTCCGCGCCGGTACGGCGACCTTCTCCGCAAGGGTGCCCTGGTAGCGCTCACTCAGCAGCGACCGCTTCGGGTCGAGCGTCTCGTCACCCTTCCAGGCCGGGTCCGAGATCACCGCGTGCACGACGACCTCGTTGCCGTCCGGGTCGACCCCGGCCGCGTCACAGCCGAGGATCATCGGCAGGCTCTGCTCGGCCAGCCCGACCCCCTTGAGCGACCAGAGGTCGTGGTGATTGAGCGCTGTCGCCCGCACATCGATCGTCACCCAGCCCTCGGGCACCGTCGGATCGGGGCGCTCCCCCACCTCCAGAGCGGCGATCGGGTCGTCGGCGTCGAACTTGGCGGCGTAGGCAGCAAGCATGCGGACCACCTTAGGCGGTGGTACGCACCAAGTCAGTTACCGAACTCACCGCCCACCCCAGTCAAGGGGTTATCCGGCTCGTCTGACTGATGTGTGGGTGGGGGTGGTGGTACTGCGGGTGGGTGCGGTCGCGGTACAGCGGACTTTTCGACAGGACGTGTTCGCGTTCGGCTGGCCGACCTAGGCTCACGCAACCGTCCATCACCTGGTCAGTGAGGTTCGGTGAGGTTCGGTGGGGTCAGTGACTGGTCCGGGGAGGGTTTTAGCCCGGTCCGGGAGGAAAACCCTCCCCAAACCGGCAGAAAACCCTCCACCCGAACAGAACGGGGCCCACCCCGGGCCGGTATCTCCGTGCCCACACCCTCCAGCACCACGGACCCGTGCCCAGCCCTCTCCCCCGCTCCGATCGGGGTCGGGGGAGTCTGGCCCGCCAATCCAGGTGGGTAACGCTCCCCAGACAAACCCCCGCCGACCAAAGGGGCCGACCGTCGACTGGCGCACTCACTAAGCCGGCCCGCTCGGGCGCCGAGTGCACGCCGCCGAGCGGGGCATGTCTGGCATCGCGCTCTTGGTGAGTGGTGCAGGTCCGGTCCGCGGCGCGGCATCGCCCAACCCGCCACCACCGCCGGGGCGGGGTGCGGGCGGACGTCCCGGCCATCACAATCATCGACACGCCGCGATCGTCGGTGGGAGGCGTTCGTCCTCGCCTCGTTGTGATGGCCTGGCGATCCGATCGACGGCGCGGCGACACCCACGGAACCGACCGGAGCGCCGGATATCCCTGCGACTGCTGGGTTCTCCCCCCTGGTGTACCGAGGGAGAACCCACAAACCGAGGGGATATCCGGCCGTCCTGCCCGCCTGACATGCCCGGCCGTCCGGCTGCCGCCACCCGTCGTCGCGGTCGGTCACTTTGTGCACGAGATCCGTACGGCGACGACCTCGGCGTACGGATCTGGTGCACAAAGTCGCCCCAGACTGTGGCCCGAATTGGGCACCCACGGAAACGACACAAGAGCCGGATATCCCACTGGGCGGGTGCGGTGGAGTGACCGCGGGAGCCGTGCCTCAGGCGCGGGCGACGCCGTCGGTGTGGGCGGCGGTGGCGACCGCGCCTGCGACTGCGGGGGCGACGCGCTCGTCGAAGGGCGACGGGATGATGTAGTCGGGGCGCAGGTCGGCTTCCGCGATCAGGTTCGCGAGCGCGTCGGCCGCGGCGAGTTTCATGCCCTCGGTGATGCGGGAAGCGTTGGCGTCGAAGGCCCCGCGGAAGATGCCGGGGAACGCGAGGACGTTGTTGATCTGGTTCGGGAAGTCCGAGCGGCCGGTCGCGACCACGGCGGCGTGCCGGTGCGCGATGTCCGGGTGCACCTCTGGGTTCGGGTTCGCCAGCGCGAAGATCATCGCCCCGTCGGCCATCCGCGCGATCGCTTCCTCGGGCACTGTCCCACCGGACACTCCGAGGAAGAGGTCCGCACCTTCCAGCGCGTCGACCAGCCGGCCGGACAGCCCGCCGGTGTTGGTGTCGCGGGCCAGCGAGAGCTTCACCGGGTTCAGGTCGGCGCGATCCTCGTGCAGCACACCTTTGCTGTCGACGACGGCCAGGTCGCCAACCCCTGCCTGCAAAAGGATCCTGGCGCAGGCCACCCCGGCCGCACCGGCGCCGGAGATCACCACGCGGATGTCTTCGATCGACTTCCCGGTGACCCGGAGCGCGTTCCGCAGAGCCGCGAGTACGACGACGGCCGTGCCGTGCTGGTCGTCGTGGAAGACCGGGATGTCCAGCCGCTCCTTCAGCCGCCGCTCGATCTCGAAGCAGCGGGGTGCGGAGATGTCCTCCAGGTTGATGCCGCCGAACGTCGGAGCCATCCGGGCGACGGTCTCGACGAACTCGTCCACGTCGGTGCAGTCCAGCGCGATCGGCACCGAGTCGACGCCGCCGAACTCCTTGAACAGCAGGGCCTTGCCCTCCATCACCGGCAGCGACGCGGCCGGCCCGATGTCGCCGAGGCCGAGTACGGCGGTGCCGTCGGTGACGACCGCGACCACGTTGGACTTCCAGGTGTAGCGGCGTACCAGGGACGGGTCCTCGGCGATCGCGGTGCAGACCCGGGCGACGCCTGGCGTGTAGGCCTTGGACAGGTCGTCGGCGTCGCGGACATGGACCGAGGACGTCACCTCGATCTTCCCGCCGCGGTGCAGCTCGAAGACGGCGTCACCCGCGAACGGGTCGGAAACCTCAGGTGAAAATGGCTGGGCGACCATCAGAGCCCTTTCGGAAAACTTGGAGGAAGTGTTCGACAGCAGGGGATCGCCCGTGCGTACGAGTAAACCACAGGGGTAACTGGTCTGCTGTGAGGGGTCCCACAGCGGGTGACGATCCCGTTTCGCTGCGGGAGGAACGCACCCGCACCTTCCTCCGCCGGGTTCTGGACCCGACCCACGTCGAGCCGGGCTGAGACGCCGTACGTCGTCACGCTGCGTGCCCGGGTGGTCGACGGGCCGCACGCGACGACTACGAATCGGTCTCCATTCCGGGTTGGTCCGTGCATCCCACGCCTGCGGCTGTGTCAAGATGCGGACACATGGCGCCGGGCCTGCCGGTGCCCAGGTTTGGAGGGCTAGATGTCTGTCCTGCGTAGGACGCTGGTGTTGTCCGGCGTCCTGGTTCTGGCCGCGGCCGGCTGCGGTTCGAACTCGCTCGAAGGCGGTTCGACCAGTGCGCCGACCAGCGCCCCGTCGAGTGCGCCCTCCAGTGGCGGCCCGGACCTGAGCGGGTCCCTGCCGCCGAAGGTCAAGAGCGCCGGCAAGATCGTCGTCGGCGTCGACGCCAGCTACCCGCCCAACGAGTTCCTGCAGGGCGGCAAGACCGTCGTCGGCATGGACGTCGACCTGTTCAACGCGGTGGCGCAGAAGTTCGGCGTCACGGTCGACTGGCAGCCGGCCGGGTTCGACACCATCATCACCGGTGTCCAGGGCGGCAAGTACGACGTCGGCGTCTCGTCGTTCACGATCAACGACAAGCGCAAGGCGCAGGTCAACATGGTGAGCTACTTCAACGCCGGCACACTGTGGGCGACCGCGAAGGGCAACCCGAAGGGCGTCAACCCCGACGACGCGTGCGGCAAGACCGTCGCGGTCCAGAAGGGTACGACGCAACTCGAGGACGACATCCCGAAGCGACAGGCCAAGTGCAAGGCCGACGGCAAGCCGGAGATCAAGCTCGTGGTCCGGGAGAAGCAGGACCAGGCGACCGCGGACCTGGTCGGCGGCAAGGCCGACGCGATGCTGGCCGACTCCCCCGTCGTGCTGTACGCGATCAGCCAGACCAACGGTCAGCTCGAAAAGCTCGGCGACATCTACGACGCCGCGCCGTACGGCTACGTGGTCCCGAAGGCGCAGACCGCGTTCGCGCAGGCGATCGTCGAGGCGCTGAAGGCGATGAACGCCGATGGCTCGTACAAGTCCACGCTGGCCAAGTGGAACAACGACTCGGGTGCGATCACCGACTTCGCCGTGAACCCGTGAGCTGACCATGAGCACTGACACCGAAGCCCGCCCGGCCGCGTCGGATGCCGACCGGCCGGGCCGGATCGATGCCGTACCGGTCCGGCATCCCGGCCGCTGGGTCGCGATCGCGGTCATCGCCGTCCTGTTCGCGATGCTGGTGCACCTGCTGGTGACCAACAAGGCGTTCGACTGGCGCTTCGTCTTCCAGGCGATGAGCCAGCAGCCGGTGATCAACGGCTTCATCAAGGGCACCCTGCTGGTCACCGTGCTGTCGATGATCGTCGGCGTGGTGGGCGGCGTCATCCTGGCGGTGATGCGGCTGTCCGACAACCCGATCCTGGCCGGCGTGGCCTGGGTGTTCACGTGGTTCTTCCGCAGCATCCCGCGCTACATCCTGCTGTTCACGATGGGCACGCTGGGCATCCTGTTCCAGCAGGGTGTCTCCTTAGGGGTGCCCTTCGACTGGAAGATCATGGAGTGGCTGGGACTGTCCGGCGACTGGCGGTTCTACACCCTGGACGCGAACCAGATCTTCACCGGTCTGGTCGCCGGTGTGATCGGGCTCGGGCTGTCGGAGGCGGCGTACATGGCCGAGATCGCCCGGGCCGGCATCCTCAGCGTCGACAAGGGCCAGGCCGAGGCGGCCGAGGCGCTCGGGATGGGCAGTGGCAAGGTGATGCGACGTGTCGTGCTCCCGCAGGCGATGCGGGTGATCGTGCCGCCGACCGGGAACGAGACGATCGCGATGCTGAAGGACACCTCGCTGCTGCTGGCGGTTCCGGTCCTCGGCGAGTTGTTCTACCAGCTGCAGTCGATCGGGAGCACGTACTACAAGACGTTCCCGATCGCCGTCGCGGCGACGCTGTACTACCTGGCCGCGACGAGCGTGCTGATGATCGGCCAGTACTTCCTCGAGCGGCACTTCGGCCGGGGCTTCGGAACCCAGGCGCCGCGGGCCACTCGCCCAGCCGGCGCAGGGGGTGTGTGATGACCGCCGCGGCAGCCGCTGAGCCGGCCGAGTCCCTGACCCAACCGCTCGTGCACGCGGTGAACGTGACCAAGTCCTTCCACCACGTCGAGGTACTGAAGGGCATCGACCTCGACGTCGAACGCGGTCAGGTGGTCTGCCTGCTCGGCCCGTCGGGATCCGGAAAGACGACGTTCCTGCGCTGTATCAACCAGCTCGAGACGATCGACGGCGGCCGGATCTGGGTGGACGGCGACCTGATGGGGTACACCGATCGCGGCGGGCGGCTGTATCGCCTGAAGAACAAGGAGATCGCGGCCCAGCGGCGCGAGATCGGGATGGTGTTCCAGCGGTTCAACCTGTTCCCGCACAAGACCGCGCTGCAGAACATCATCGAGGCGCCGACCCAGGTCCGGGGCGAGTCGAAGAAGAGCGCCCGGGAGCGGGCGATGAAACTGCTCGACCGGGTCGGACTCGCGGAGCGCTGCAACGCCTACCCGGCGCAGCTGTCCGGCGGCCAGCAACAACGCATCGCGATCGCCCGTGCGCTGGCGATGCAACCGAAGCTGATGCTGTTCGACGAGCCGACGTCCGCCCTCGACCCGGAACTCGTCGGCGAGGTCCTCGCGGTGATGCGTGAGCTGGCCGACGACGGGATGACGATGATCGCGGTGACGCACGAGATGGAGTTCGCCCGTGAGGTCGCCGACACGGTTATGTTCATGGACGGCGGCGTGGTGGTCGAGTCCGGGCCGCCACGCGAGGTGCTCAACAACCCGCAGCACCAGCGCACGAAGACGTTCCTGACCCGGCTGCGCTCCGCGCACGAACACCCGTGAAGCCTCGCGAGAGGGCCGGTCCCGTCGACGGGACCGGCCCTCTCGCCGTGCATATCAAGCCGGCAGAGTGGAAGGATGTACGACGTGGTGGTCCGATCGGCCGCCCGACTCGAGGGAGGCAGTGTGAGCAGCACCGGACGTTCCGCCGAGGTCCGCCTGAGCATCCCGGCGGACAGCGCCTACATCGCGGTACCGCGGTCGGTGGTCGGCAACCTGGCTGCTCGCAACGACTTCACCCTGGACGCGATCGACGACCTGCGGATCGCCGTCGACGAGGCCTGCGCGCTGCTGCTGCCGCAGGCCTCGGACGGCGTGCTGGAGTGCGTGTTCGAGATCGAGCCGCCGCAGCTGACCGTGCGCACGAGCGCCGTCGTACCGCACGGCTGGCGGCCGGACACCAGCTCGTTCGGCTGGACCGTGCTGACCGCGCTGGTCGAATCGGCGGCCGCCGAAACCATCGATGGCCGGCTCACCATCACCGTGACGGCAACCGCCACCGCCACGGAGAAGGCGTGACCGACGACCGAGCCCTGGGCGAGCCCCAGGAAACCCCAGATCTGCGTACCCGGACGGCTGCACTGTTCTCGGCGATGGCTGCTACCGGCGCGGGCGATCCGCGGCACACGGCGGCCCGCGACGGCCTGGTCGCGCTGCACATGCCGCTGGTCGAGCACCTGGCCCGCCGCTTCCGCAACCGCGGCGAGCCGTACGACGACCTCGTCCAGGTGGCCACCATCGGTTTGATCAAAGCGATCGATCGCTTCGACTCCGATCGTGGCGTCGAGTTCTCGACGTACGCGACACCGACGATCCTGGGTGAGATCAAGCGGTACTTCCGGGACAAGGGCTGGGCGATCCGGGTGCCGCGGCGGCTGCAGGAGCTCCGGTTGTCGCTGACCGCGGCGACGGCCGAGCTGACCCAGGAGCTGGGCCGGGCGCCGACGGTGGCCGAGCTGTCGGACCGACTGGGACTCTCACCGGATCTGGTGATCGAGGGGCTCGAGTCCGCCAACGCTTACAACACGTTGTCCCTGGACGCCCCGGATCAGAACGAGGCCGACGCGACCACGGTCCTGGACGGACTCGGCGGCGAGGACGAAGCGTTGGAGAGCGTGGAGTACCGGGAGTCCCTGAAGCCGCTGCTGGCCCAGCTGGACACCCGGGAGAAGCGGATCCTGACACTGCGCTTCTTCCGCGGCATGACGCAGTCCCAGATCGCCGAGGAGATCGGGATCTCGCAGATGCACGTCTCCCGGCTGCTGGCCCGCACGCTGACCGAGCTGCGGACCGGGCTTCTGAAGGAGTAGCCGCCTAGAGGACCGGGTGGTCCTTGGTCGGGTTGTCGGCCAGGGCCTCGGTGGAGACCTTCTGGAAGACGCAGATCAGGACGCCGACGGACGCGACCGCGAGCGCGATCGAGACGGCCTTGGTGGCCCCACCCCAGAAGCTGTAGGCGACCAGGAGCTGGATCAGCTGGGCGAACACGGTCGGGCCCCGGCTCCAGGTCGACGCCCGGGACAGCCCACGGGCGACGAATCCGAGGCCGACGCCGTACGCGACGAAGAACGCGGCGGTGGTCAGACCGAGCACCAAACGGGATCGATCGAGGGTAAATGCTTCGGCAATTCCCAAAACGATGAGCACAAGCCCTTCCGCAGCGACCACAGCCGCGGCTACTTTGAGCGGTCTCGGTACGGCGGCAGCTGGGGAGTCGGTCGGCACTTCGCCAGCTTAGTGCCCCCTGCCGGGTGTACTTCGGGCGCAAGGGACGACCACCTGCTCTTTCCGCGAGCCCGACCGGTCGCGGAACCCAGGCCCCACAAGGGATTTGAGGTTGTGCGTAACCAACAGGTGGTTGGAACGGTTACCTGCAGTGAACGGGTGATCGCAGCCGGAGCCCTCTGTCCGATATTCGGATGGGGAGAACCGCTGTGCGCCGGTTCGTAGTGTTAAGGAAGTGTTGTGATCTGATCGACAACTCCAGAACCCTTGTTTCACCCAGCTGAGATTGGGAACATGGTCTCGTTCGTGAAAACGTTCACAACACGCTTCACGCACGAACCCCCCGTGCGAGACGAATCACGAGTACAGCACCGCTGATCGGGCACAGACCTACCCGACAGGCTACGACAACTACTGAGAGAGATGGGATCCGCCATGGATTGGCGCCACCGGGCCGTATGCCTCGACGAGGACCCGGAACTGTTCTTCCCCATCGGCAACACCGGGCCCGCGATCATGCAGATCGAGGAGGCCAAGCAGGTGTGCCGTCGCTGCGACGTGCGTGAGCAGTGCCTCGCCTGGGCGCTGGAAGCCGGCCAGGACCACGGTGTCTGGGGTGGCCTGAGCGAGGACGAGCGCCGCGCCCTGAAGCGCCGCAACGCTCGCGCCCGCATCCGCACCGCCTGACCACATTCTCCGAGGCCCCGCGGATCAGCCCGCGGGGCCTTTCGCTTTCCGGACGCGTTGCGTCCGAAGATGTGAGGGTTCCGACCCTCGGATGTTCGGACGTAACGAGTCAGTCCTTGACCGGCAGGTCCAGGGTGACCTGGGTGCCGGCTTTGCCGTCGTGGCGGGGCCCGAACTGCAGGGTGCCGTCCAGTTCGCCGATGACGAGCGTACGGACGATGGACAGGCCGAGGTTCCCGGACAGCTCCGAATCGAAGTTCGCCGGCAGGCCCTGGCCGTCGTCCACCACGGTGACGTGCAGGCGGCCGACCGAGCGATCCGCGGCCAGCTCGATCGTGCCGCTCGCCGCTCCGCCCTCGCGCGTACCGAACGCATGCTCCACCGAGTTCTGCATGAGCTCCGTGAGCACCATCGCCAACGGGGTCGCGATCTCGGAGTCGAGAACGCCGAAGCTCCCACTCCGCTTGGTCTCGACGGAGGTGTTGACGGTCGACACATCGGCCACCATCAGCGCGATCCGGTCCGCGACGTCGTCGAAGTCCACATGCTCGTCGAAGGATTCCGACAGCGTCTCGTGCACGATCGCGATCGACCCGACCCGCCGGACCGCCTCGGCCAGCGCGGCCTGGCCCTCCGGCACGGTGATCCGCCGTCCTTGCATCCGCAGTAGCGCGGCGACGGTCTGCAAGTTGTTCTTGACGCGATGATGAATCTCCCGGATGGTCGCCTCCTTGGTGACCAGCTCCCGCTCCCGGCTCCGCAGCTCCGTGACGTCCCGGAGCAGGATCAGCGCCCCCACGTGCTGCCCGTCCGCGCGCAGCGGGATCGCGCGCAGGAACAGCGTGGCGTCGGAGTTCTCGATCTCGATCTCCTTGGCCGCCCGCCCGGTCAGCACCGAGGCCAGCACATCGTCCACCTTGTGCCCACTGTGCAGCAGCTCACCGGTGACGTCCTTCAGCCGGCTCCCGACCAGGTCTGTGACGAGTCCCATCCGCCGGTACGCCGACAACGCGTTCGGGCTGGCGAACGTCACCATTCCGTGCCGATCGACCCGGATGCACCCGTCACCCACGCGTGGGGTGGTGGACAGCAGCCGTTCCCCGCCGTACGGGAAGATGCCGTCGGTGATCATCCGGGCCAGATCGGTCGCGCTCTGCAGGTAGGCGATCTCCAGCCGCGACGGCGTCCGGACGCCGAGCAGGTTGGTGTTGCGCGCGATCACCGCGATCACGCGCGTGCCGCGGCGTACCGGGATCGTCTCGACGCGGACGGGGACGTCGTCGCGCCACTCCGGGTCGCCCTCGCGACAGATCCGGCCGCCGTCGTACGCCTGGTCGAGCAGGTGCCGGCGGCCGCGCGGGATGAAGCTGCCGACGATGTCGTCCAGGTACGCCGTGGGCCCGGTGGTGGGCCGCATCTGCGCCCCGGCCCAGAACCCGAGCCCCTCGGTGTCGGGCAGCCAGAGCACCAGGTCGGCGAACGACAGGTCGGCCAGCATCTGCCAGTCGGAGACGAGCAGCTGCAGGCGATCCAGGTCGGCCTGGTCCAGGGTCGTGTGGTTACGAGCCACGTCGGTCAGAGACGGCACGGTTCGATGCTACCGATGGCGTATACCAGTACCTGCGGTGGTCCGCTCGACAAGTAGGTGCAGGTAGGTGTTGATTGATCAGGGCCGGATGAAAGGATGCTCGGGTGGAGTCGACGTACTGGCAGGACGTGATGGCCGCGGACTACGCGGTACCGGGCGACCGTGCGCTGGCCGACCTCACCGAGGAGCTCGTCCGCGGCCTCGCCAGCACCAACCCGCAGGTCCGCGACGCGCTGGCCTACCCGACGCTGGCGACCTGGCTGGAGCGCGGGGTGTACGACGATCTCCTGCCCGGGTTCGGGGACGGTCTGTGCGCCGGCCTGAACTACGGGCTGGGTGAGGACGGCACCGACACGGTGTTCCGCCGCTCGTTCACCGCGCTGACGCTCGCGGAGGTGATCCACCGCGACAACGCCGAGTTCCTGGTGCACGACGAGGTGGTGATGCGGTGGGGCGACCGGCTGGCCACCTGGCTGCTGCGGGAGCGCGACCTGCGCGGGTTCGTGCCGGACTGCGGCTGGGCGCATGCCGTTGCCCACGGCGCCGATGCGATCGGCGCGCTGGCCCGCTCCCGGCACTGCGACGCCGGGGTCCTCCGCGCGCTGCTCGACGTACTCGCGGACCGGATCGTCAAGGACACGCAGTACCGCTGGGTGCACGAGGAGCACGACCGTGTCGCGCATGCGGTGATGACGATCCTGCACCGGAACATGTTGACCAGCGACGAGCTCGAGCGCTGGCTGAAGCCGATCGCGGCGACCGCGGCGCAGCAGCCGTTGATGCACGAGACCCTGCCGGAGTGGCCGACACCGTCCGTGTTCAACGCCCGCGGCGTGCTGCACGTGTTGCTGAGCCAGCTCGCGATCGGCGTGAAGGGCTTCCCGATCCCGGGCGACGACGAGCTCTTCGGCCGGCCGATCGAGGCCCGCGCCGACCTGCTGCTGATGCTGACCGAATCGGTCCAGGCGTCGCAGCCCTACATCTACCGTCCCGCGACTAACCCGCAGTCATAGATACGGCGACGGTCGCGACGACCGCACGGTGATCGGTGCCCGGGATCGCGTACGTCGTGAACCGCTCCGGCTGGAATTGCCGGGTCACCACCACGTGGTCGATCTGGGCCCGCACGACGGCCGGTTGATCCGCCGGCCAGGTCCCCACCAGCCCACCGCCCACCGCCGGCGCCACGCTCCGGCAGTTGCCGCCCAGCGCGTGCCGGAAGTCCGCGTGATCGAGCGTCGCGTTGAAGTCGCCGGCCACGATCGTCGGCGGATCCTCCGAGCACCAGCGCCGGAGCACCTGGAGGTCCTGCTTCCAGGTCGTCACCGCGTCCGGCAGCGGCGGGAAGCCGTGGTAGGCGATCAGCCGGATCTCCCCGAGATTGCCGCCGGTCACGATGATGTGGCCGAAGGCCGTCCCCGGCTCGGACCGGAAGGCCACCGGACCGAGCGACGGCGAGACCAGCACACTCGTCGCACTCTCCACCGCCTTGCTCGGATGCGCCGTATATCCCTTGTACTGCAGGTCTTGCAGCTGTGCGCGGATCTCCTCACGGACGTCGACCGGTGCCTCGGGCAACGAAACCAGATCGGGCCTCCGCGCCCGGATGACCTCGGCGACGGCGCCCGCGTCCGCCGCGCCGCCGAGCACGTTGGCCACCATGATCGTCAGCAGCCGGGACCCGGCCGGTGCAGGTCGTGCGTCCGAGAACTGCCGCGGTGCGGTCAACGCGGCTCCGGTCAGGGCCAGTACGGCGACGAGGGCTGCCGCGAGGCGCCAGCCCCGCCGTACGAGCATCACCAGGGCCAGCACCAGCGCCACGGCAAGCCCCTGCGGCCGGAAGGCGACGAGCTGGGCGAACGGCGTCACTTCGTCCAGCCCGAACAGCTCCGGATACAGCGGCACGGCAACGACCACCAGGAACAAGACGGACAGCACGACCCGCCGGACCAACCATGCGCGTTCGTTATCCATGAACCACCCTGAAGATCTAGTCGGTCATGCGGACGAACGGTAGCGTGCTCCGTTGCGCCTGCTACGTCCCGAGGAGGTTTGCAGTGTCCCGATTGTCCGCGGTCAAACCCGCGTACTGGATCTCCGGCGTCCTGCTGGCGATCGCGATCGTCGTACCGCTCCTGCTCTCGACCTACGCCAAGGACAAGCCCAGGCTGTGGGGCTTCCCGTTCTTCTACTGGTACCAGCTCATGTGGGTCTTCCTGTCCGCGATCCTGGTGAGCATCTGCTACCGCCTGGTGAGCGCCGAGGAGCGCAAGCGGCGGGCCGCTCAGGGGCTTGGTGACCCTGAGCGTCCCGACTCCGCCGGCACCGCGAAGGAGGCGGGCCGGTGAACACGAGTGTCGACTGGGTCCAGCTGATCATCGTCGTGGTGATCTTCGGCGCCGTCACCGTGATGGGCTTCATGGCCGCGCGCTGGCGCAGCGAGGGACGGCTCGAGAACCTGGACGAGTGGGGTCTGGGCGGCCGCGGGTTCGGGACCTTCATCACCTGGTTCCTGCTCGGTGGCGACCTCTACACGGCGTACACGTTCATCGCCGTACCGGCCGCGATGTACGCGACCGGTGCGATCAGCGGGTTCTTCGCGGTGCCGTACACGATCGTGGTCTACCCGATCATCTTCATCTTCATGTCCCGGCTGTGGTCGGTGTCCCACCGCAACGGCTATGTGACCCCGGCGGACTTCGTCGGCGGCCGGTACGGCAGCAAGGCGCTGTCGCTGGCCGTGGCGGTCACCGGGATTCTCGCCACCATGCCCTACATCGCCCTGCAGCTGGTCGGTATGCAGGCCGTGTTCGAGACGATGGGGCTCGGCGGCACCAACACGCTGGCCAAGGACCTGCCGTTGCTGATCGCGTTCGCGGTGCTGGCGGCGTACACCTACTCCTCGGGTCTGCGGGCGCCGGCGATGATCGCGTTCGTCAAGGACGGCCTGATCTACCTGGTGATCGCGGTGGCGATCTTCTACCTGCCGCACGTGCTCGGCGGGTGGGATGCGATCTTCGGCGCCGCGGAGAAGAAGCTGACCGCGACCAGCCCGGTCACCGGCAAGCCGGTCGGCGCGTTCATCCCCGGTGAGGCGGGCTTCTCGGCGTACTGGACGCTGGCGCTGGGTTCGGCGATGGCGCTGTTCATGTACCCGCACTCGGTGACCGCGGTGCTGTCCACGAAGAACCGCAACATCGTCCGGCGGAACGCCGCGATCCTGCCGGCGTACTCGCTGCTGCTCGGCCTGCTCGCGCTGCTCGGCTTCATGGCGATCAAGGCGAACGTGAACACGAAGGGCCTGGACGGCCTGACGAACCCGCAGCTGGCGATCCCGCGGCTGTTCGACCAGGAGTTCCCGTCCTGGTTCGCCGGGATCGCGTTCGCGGCGATCACGGTCGGCGCGCTGGTACCGGCGGCGATCATGTCGATCGCGGCGGCGAACCTGTTCACCCGCAACATCTACCGCGACTTCATCAAGCCGTCCGCGACGCCGGCCCAGGAGGCCAAGGTCTCCAAGCTCGCTTCGCTGCTGGTGAAGGTGGGCGCGCTGGTGTTCGTGCTCGGGATGGACAAGACGATCGCGCTGAACCTGCAGCTGCTGGGCGGGATCTGGATCCTGCAGACCTTCCCGGCGATCGTGGTCGGCCTGTACACCCGGTGGTTCCACCGCTGGGCGCTGCTGGCCGGCTGGGCGGTGGCGATGGTGTTCGGGACGATCGAGGCCCGCAACGTGATCAACCCGGCGACGAAGAAGCACTTCGGCGGTTCGCTGGCGAACATCCCGTTCACCCACACGCAGGTCTACATCGCGCTGACGGCCTTCGTGCTCAACCTGATCGTGGTGATCGTGCTGACAGTGCTGTTCCGGGCGCTCAAGGTGCCGGACGGCGTCGACAGCACGCACCACACGGACTACGTCGCGGACAAGGGCGACCCGGGAGTGCAGGACCTGCCGGAGATCCTGGACGAGGGCGGCGCGGCGACAGCCAGGTCGTAATCGCTGGTGGCGGCGACCCTTCCGGTGAAGGGTCGCCGTCACTTTTTGCCGCCATGTCGACACGCTGCGGGGTCAGCTTGCCCGGATTCGGGCCGCCGGCGCGGCAGAATCGCCAGGGTGTTGCTGGTCCTCCTCGTCATGGTGCTCGCCGCCGCCGCGGCACTCGCGACCGGTGGACGGTTCGGACGACTGGCCGACAACTCCCTGACCGGCGTGCACTGGCTGGCCGCGGCCGGCATCGGCCAGCTCCTCGGCTCGCTCTTCGGAGGTACGGCGTACCCGGTCGGACTGATCGGGTCCGCGGTCTGCATCGCCGTCTTCCTGCGGCTGAACCTCCGGCACCCCGGCGTCGGCCTACTGGCGCTGGGGTTCTTCTCCAACGCCCTGGTAGTGGCTCTGAACGGCGCCATGCCGGTATCGCTCGCTGCCCTGTCCCGCGCGGGCGTGGGCGCTGCTGTCCTGGGCGATCCGCGGCATGAGCTGTCCGACGCCGCAACCCGGTTGCCTTGGCTGGGAGACGTCGTACCAGTGGCTCTCCCGGGCTTCGGTCAGGCGGTCAGTCCAGGCGACGTACTGATTGCGGCCGGAGCCGGACTGCTCCTGTACGCCGGGATGGGCGGATCGGGCCGGGTCCCGGCCGAGACCGCGCCGGTGTGGGACGAGCTGGAACCCTGCGCCGGCACTCCCGCGCTGCTGCGCCTGTCCTCAGAAGCGGAAGCCGCGGCCGATCACGCGCCGGAGTGACTCGACCACGAGCGGGTCGTACTCCGCTCCGATTCCCAGGCCGATCGACTCCATCGCCTTGTCCGGCGACTGTCCGGTCCCCTCACCCACCAGTTGTTCGTAAGCCAGGGCGACATTGACGATCCCGCTCTCGACCGGGATGTCGGAGTTGTTCGCCCGCCCGTGCCGGTACGGATCGTTGGAGTGCCGCACGATCTCCGCCACATGATCCAGCGCGCCCGACCGCTCGATCACCGCAGCCCCGATCGCCGCCGCCCGCTGCCGCTCCTCCCGGGTCCGCAACAACGAGGCCCCACCAGGACTGGGATCCGCCAACGCCAGCTGCCCCACTCCCGACAACAACGCCGCATACTCCAACGCCTCCATCCGCGCCAGCGTCAGCCCCAGATCGTTGCCCAGAGCGACCGCCAACTGGGCCGTCCGCGCGTTCTGCCCCGGACTACTGAACCCGGCGATCTCCGTGCTCCGGGCCATCGACCGCACCGTGGTCCGATAGGTCCGCTGCGCCGAAGCGAACCGCCGAAACGCAAACTGCGTCAGCAGCAGCGGCACCATCACCACCGGCGGCGCCCACAGGCCGATCAGCGACGTACCGGTGGCGAGCAGGATCGCCGTGATGCCCATGGCCATGCCGATCCTGGTCATCACCGTGAGCTCGTCCCGCAAGGCCGCGGGAAAGGGTCTGTTGTAGCGCTCGGTCGCTTGTCCGGCACCGATCACCGCGTCGCTGATGCCGGCGCTCAGAACCGCGGCCAGCATCGCTCCGCCGATCCAGATCGCGTCCGCCCAGTGCCCCGTCCAGATGAGATCCCGGGGCGTCAGTGCGGCGAAGACCGCGGCAGCGCAGGCGACGGAGATCCCACGGCGGCACGAGACGACGACATCCGACGGGAGGCCGGCGATCGCCCGCGGCAGGATCCCGCCGACCGTCGCGATGGCGGTGACCGCCGCGACCTGGGCGACGTCCGGCGGCAGCCCGAGCGACGGTCCGCGCAACATCGCGTACCCGAGCGCCGCGCTGGTGGCGATCGGAGCCCGGTTGCGGATGCGATCGACGCGGAACTGCACCATCTCGCCGATCGTGATCAGGGCACCGAAGGTCAGCGCGTACGCCCATTCCGTGACGCCGTAGCGAGCCGTCACGACGATCGCTATGGCGGCCAGGATCACACCGGCCGCGACGATGACCACGCCGCTGCCCATCCGGCGCAGCTCCTGCCCTTCGGTGAACCCGGCGGCCATCAGTCCGGCCCTGCCGCGCTGCCGCTCGCTCCGCCACCACTACCGAGGCTGAGGTCGTCGTGATCGATCGTGGCCAGAACCGTGCCGTCCGGCGCCGGCTGGTCGGCCGCCGTCGTCCAGCCGTCCTTCCGGATCACTTCGACGAACGCGTCCACCAAGCGCGGATCGAAGTGGCTGAACCGATCCTGGACGAGGATGGCAAGCGTCTCCTCGACGCCCCGCGCCGGACGATACGAACGCGTCGACGTCAGGGAGTCGAAGGCATCCACGATGCCGATGATCCGGGCGAAGTACGGAATGTTCTCGCCACTCAGTCCGGCCGGGTAGCCGGAGCCGTCGTACTTCTCGTGATGGTGCAGCACGGCGGACTTGACCTCTTCGAGAAACGGGATGTTGCCGATCAGCTCGACCCCGCGGGCCGGGTGCAGCCTGATCGCGTCCATCTCCGAATCGTCCAGCCGGCCGGACTTCTGGATGATGCTGGTCGGCACACCGACCTTGCCGACGTCGTGCAGGAGGCCGGCATGCTCGAGGGCCGTCTGCCGGTCGTCGGCCAGCCCCAACTGGCGACCGAGCATGCCCACTCCCTCGCTGACCCGTTCGGAATGTCCCCGGGTGTAGAGGTCCTTGGTCTCGATCACCTGGATGAAGGCCCGCATGGTCGCAGCCTGCGCCCGTCGCTCGGCCTCGTACTGCGTGAGCGCCCAACGGCTGACGTACAGCGGCACGAAGATGAGCACGATCGAGAGAAAACTCAGACCGGACAGCCAGGCGACCGCGAGCAGAAGGCCGAGCAGCCCGTAGCCGAGCAGGGACGGCAACGTCGGCAGCGCGACCTTCCGCAGGAACGCGAGCGGAGTCGGATCTCCCGGTTCGAGCGACAGCACCATGCACAGCAGCAACGCGTTGATGATCAGCCAGGCCAGATTGGCCGCGGTGGTGGTCCAGATCGCGTCCCACGGATTGCGCAGTACGGCGACACCCGTCGGACCTCCGGCGACGTGGAAGACCAAGCCGCCGGCTGCCGCACAGATCACCGACTGTGCGCCGTTGAACACCTTCTTGACCAGCGGGTGGCGCCGGTCCTGGGACAGCGCACCGACCGCGCCGACCAGGATTGCCGACGCCACTCCGGACAACAGGTAGAGCGCGATGACAACCACATAGTCGAGCGAGGTCCGATAGATCTGTCCCACTCGGGGCCGGAGCACAGTTCCGGCCAGCATCAACAGTCCGAGGCAGACGGTGGGCGCGTCAAACGTCGCGTGCGCTGCGGCGAATCCGAGAATGACCGCAGCCGTGGCAGTCGCGACGACCACCACGAGCCGAAGCAGCACCCGCCGGTTCACGCGCGCAACGCTACCCGGACGGACTCGATCGGACTACCAGTCCCAGCCGTCGGCAAACATGTCGCACCTCCGTTCAGCGGTTGCAGTCTTACGTCCCGAGGGGGGACCGGGGCGTAGGGGGGCAGACAGCACATCACTGACTAATCAGTATTTTTCTCATTCTCGCTGCGCCGAAACACTGTAAGCCAGACCCGTGACCCGCCGCACGGGAGGAAGAGCCCGCCAGGGTATGAGAGACTGTGACTCTTTGCAGTTGTTTCAAGGAGGCTTAGAAATGGGCAAGACCGGCCGCAAGCGCCGCGCACGCAAGAAGAAGGGCGCGAACCACGGTAAGCGCCCCAACGCCTGACTGCAGGCGGCTACGCAAAGCGAGGACCCCGGCGAAATCCGGGGTCCTTGCAATTTGGTCACAGGTTTACACCAGACCACCTTTCTCAGAGGTTCCGCATTCGGAGAGTCCTCGCGCGCATACTGAATGCTAGTTTCAAACGAGTGTTGGGTATTGCGGCCGATCCGCCGACTGCCCCTTCGCATACCGCCGCAGGAACGCCTCCGGTCCCCTGTCCTGAACCGGTCCAGGTGACGGTGTGGATAACTTCGGCGGACAGTCGGCGGATGCTCCTAGAGTTAGGGCCAGATGTCCTGGCACCGTACGTAGCGGAGTGGCGACCAACGAGTGAGGGAGGTGGGCGGGCTGTCCACTGTGAGCCTGAGCGAACTCCTGCGCGGGTTCCGGGCCAGGGCCCGGCTCACCCAAGCAGCCCTGGCCGAAGAGGCCGGTCTGAGCGAGCAGGCCATCAGCGTGCTCGAACGCGGCACCCGCAGCCGACCCCGGATGGACACCATTCGGTCACTGACCGCAGCCCTCGGACTCGACGCCGACGAGGCCGAACAGTTCCTGGCCGTTGCCCGCGGCAAGCGTCACGAACCTCGCAGTCACGCACCAGAAGCGGAGATCCCGGTGGCGAGCGACGCATTACCGGTGCCGTGGCAACTACCGCCGGCAGTGCCGGACTTCACCGGCCGCGCTGCCCAGGTCGAGGCGATTCTGTCGGTTCTGCGAGCTCCCGCCGGCCTACGCAGCGATGCCGTCGGCCTGGTCACGGTCACCGGTATGGGCGGTATCGGCAAGACGGCCTTGGCGGTTCAGGCCGCGCACAGACTGGCCGACAGTTACCCCGACGGCCATCTCTATCTCAACCTGCGCGGCTACGGGCCGGGTCAGCCGATGAGCGCCGCCGACGCCTTGCGCCAGTTGCTTCGTTCGCTCGGCGTGGACACCCAGCTGATCCCGGAAGCCGTCGAGGAAGCGGCTGCCCTGCTGCGATCGCAGCTCGCCGGGCGCCGGATGCTGATGCTGCTCGACAACGCTGCCGACGGACGGCAGGTGATGCCACTGCTCCCCGGCAGCCCGGGGTCGGCGGCGATCATCACCAGCCGTGGTTCGCTTGCAGCGCTGCCTGGTGCACGCCAGATCCGGCTCGACGCGTTGTCGGAGTCGGAGTCCATCGAGCTCCTCAGCGGAGTCATCGGCCGGTCCCGCGTCGCTGCCGAGCCGGACGCGGCGGAGATGCTCATCTCGTTCACCGGTCGCCTGCCACTGGCCGTGCGGCTGATCGGCGGCCGGCTCGCCGCCCGCCCGGCCTGGCCGATCCAGCACCTGGTCGATCTCCTCCACGACGAGGAACGCCGGCTCGACAGCCTCGGCTCCGACGAGACCGGCGTCCGCGCGAGCATTGCCAGTTCCGTGCGCTTCCTGGAGTCCAGCGATCGCGACCTCGACCGCGAAGCCGCTCGGGCGCTGCCACTGCTCAGCATCCCCGACGGAGCAGACCTGCTCACGGTCGTCGCGGCTCATCTGCTCGACGTTCCCGTCCGCCGCGCCGATGCCATCCTCGAACGCCTCGTCGACCTCAACCTGCTCGAGTCCGTCGCGCCCGAGCACTACCGCTTCCACGACCTCATCCGCGCCTACGCCCGCGAGCTCGCCGACCAAGCCCTCACGCCGCCAGTACGCGACGCCGGCCTCGAACGCATCCTCCGCTTCTACACCGGATTCGCCTGGGCCTGCCAGTCTCTGACGCACGAAGCCAGCCCGCGCCTCAGGCTCGCAACGATCCACATCAAGCCAATCGCCGCGCTGGCCGACACCGTCCCAGCCCTCGCCTGGCTCGACGACGAACAACGCAACGTCATGGACAGGTTCCGCCAAGCATCCGTCTCCTCGTTGGTGCGGTCGGACCTATTACCCGAGTTGACGCTCGCACTGTTCGGCTATCACGAATCCCGCTCGCGCTGGCACGAGATGCGCGACCTCTCCGCCGGAATGGTCGAGCTCGCCGAGCAACGGGGACTGGCTGCCGTCGCCGCATGGCTGGAGCACGACAGAGCCATCCCGGAGGCGGAGAACGGCGATCTCGACATCGCCCTGGCTCATCTCGCGAACGCGCTCCAGAGGTTCCGTCGGCTCTCCGACCTTACTGGCCAGGCTCGCTGCTGCACGTCGCTGGGTCATGTGCTCGAGCAACTCGGCCGACTCGACGAGGCACTGGATTTCACTCGCCAGGCACTCGCCCTCAGCCTGCAGATCGGCGACGCGACCATCGAAGGTGTCTCGTTCGTCGCGCTCGGCGTACTGCACAACAGACTCGGCCAGCTGGCCGAAGCCGAGGATGCGTTCGCCCAGAGCATCCGGCTCGCCGAGGACTCCGGCGACCACCGATCCCTCGCCAAGCGGTACCTCAACATCGCCAAGTCGCATGTCGCCACCGGCCAAATCGAGCGGGCGCTGCCGTCGGTGTTCTCGAGCATCGAGGTCGCCGAGCGATCCGGTAACTCAAATGCCGAGTCCGAGGCACGGGAGCTGGCTGCTGTCGTTTACGCGAGACTGGGCGAATTCGCCACCGCGGCCCAGCACGCCCGTTCCTCTCTGCAATTGACCAGGACGGTCAGAAACCGCTTGAGAGAAGGCCGGGTGCTCTTTCAGCTCGGTCGAATCATGGCTCTGGAGGGCAAGCACACCGAGGCCATCGACGTACTCAGCCAAGCCACTGAGGTCCTTCGCGACGCCTCGCCGAAAATCCAGCGCGAGGCGGTAGAGCTCATCGGGCAGATCCAACGCGCTGAGACAATCACATTCGGCCCCACCCTTTTCTGAGGACGGATTCGCCCTGAGCGCCTGGTTCCCGCGCCGACAGCCATCTCGGGCTTGCCGGACCGGCTTGCGGCCCTGACCGGAACAGGGATCGAGGGGACGGTGAGGCTACTGCGGCCCGCACTATGGGGTCCGAGCCAGACCTCGGCTGTCGATCAGTCCGTGGTGGTGATGGTGGTTTCTACTTGGATTTGGGTCAGCCGGAGGAGGATCTTCTGGCGGAGGGCGTCGGGGGCGTGGTCGGAGCCGCAGGAGCGGTGGACCAGTTTCTTGACGCAGCGTTCCAGGTCGTATTCGTCCAGGCAGGGGGCGCACTCTTCGAGGTGCTGCCGGATCTCGTCGGTGCTGGCGTCCTCGAGTTCGTTGTCGATGAAGACGTAGACCCGCTGCAGGATCTCACTGCAGTCGACGTCGTGGTGCTCGCCGCAGCTCACGACTCCTCCTTCTCCGCGGTCGCGTCAGTGCTCGCGGCCGGCGTCGTCGCGTCGGCGCTCTCGTCGGAGTCCGACGTCGGGATCAGACCGCGGTCCCGGGCGTAGTCCCCCAGCAGCTCACGCAGCTGGCGCCGGCCACGGTGCAGCCGGGACATCACGGTGCCGACCGGCGTTCCCATGATGTCGGCGATCTCCTTGTAGGCAAAGCCCTCGACATCGGCCAGGTACACGGCCAGCCGGAAGTCCTCCGGGATGGTCTGCAGGGCTTCCTTGACGTCGGAGTCGGGCAAGTGCTCGAGGGCGACCGCCTCCGCCGACTTCAGGCCGCCGGGAGTGTGCGACTCGGCGGCGGTGAGCTGCCAGTCCTCGATCTCCTCGGTCGGCGACTGCGTCGGCTGACGCTGCCGCTTCCGGTATCCGTTGATGAACGTGTTCGTCAGGATCCGGTACAGCCACGCCTTCAGGTTGGTGCCCGGCGTGAACTGATGGAACGAGCTGTACGCCTTCGCGAAAGTGTCCTGCACCAGGTCTTCGGCGTCCGACGGATTACGGGTCATCCGCATCGCCGCGGCGTACATCTGGTCCAGGAAAGGCAGCGCCTCGCGCTCGAAGCGCGCGGTCCGCTGCTCGGGTGTCTCGGTCGTGGTGGGAGTCGGCATCGTGATCGAGAATACCGGGGTCTGCCCAGGTGTCCTCGCCGGAGCCTCTCTCGTCGCCATCATGTTGGTCACAACACGCCCGGTCGCGGGGCCATTCCCGCCTGCAGGACCGGTCAGCGGCTGACCACTATCCGGACACTTCGCGGCTCACCCATTCGAACACGGCTTCGACCAGCAGGTCGTAGGCCTCCTGCTGATCCAGCTCCGCCCGCTTCGGCACCTTGAAGGAGTGGTCGGCGTCCGGTACGACGGCCATCTCGGTCAGCGGAGGGAATTCCTCGGGCGTCCCGAACGGATCCCGCTCCCCCTGCACGACCAGCGTCGGCAGCCCGGCGGCTTGCAACTCGTCGACGCGCGACTTCTCCGGCTTCCCCGGTGCGTGCAGCGGAAACGACAGCGCGAGTACGCCGGACGCCCCCAGGCCGCTCGCGGTCCGGCAGGCCACCCGGGCCCCCGCGCTGCGGCCACCGATCACCAGCGGGGTGCGCACCCGGAGCTGGCCGATGATCGCGATCCAGGCCTCGTCGAGGATCTTCGGCGCCGGCGCGAGCTTCTTCCCGGCCCGGCGCCAGGGCTGCTCGATCAGGAACACGTTGATGTCCTGCTTCGGCAGCCGGGCGGCCAGCGAGGCCAGGTCACCGGACTCGATCCCGGCCCCGGCGCCATGACCGAGGGCCAGCGTCGCCACCGGCCGCCGGGCCCGATGCGCCACGATCCGGGCGTCCCCATGCGGCGTCCGCACAATCCGTTCGTCGGTCACCCGGCCCATCCTGTCATCACGACCTGGAATGAGTGGACACGAAACGTCAGAAGAGGGTGGTCTCCTCCGGCGCGGCCGGCTTGTCGATCGGATCCACGCCGTCAGGCGGCAGTGGGTCGAGCAGGTGGGGTCCGTTGTTCTTCACCGAGCTGACCGCCCTCGAGACGGCGTACGCCTCCAACCGGCCGGGGGCGGCGGGCACCAACAGCTCGAGCAGATCGTCGGGATCCGACGACAGTGGGTCGAGCCACGCGTCGTACCGCTCCCGCTCGACCAGCAGCGGCATCCGGTCGTGGATGCGGCCGAGGTCGTCGGTGGCCGTGGTGGTCAGGACCGTGCAGGTCCACAGCCAGGCCTCGTCCTTGTCCGGGTCCTCGACCGACTTGTCCCGCCAGATCTCGTACAGCCCGGCCATCGCCAGCACGCCGCCGTCGGCCGGGTGGATGAAGTACGGCTGCTTGACGGGCTTGCCGTTCACCTTCTCCTCGGCCGTGTACCACTCGTAGTAGCCGTCCGCCGGCAGGATGCAGCGCCGGGTGGCGAACGCCTTCTTGAAGGCCGGCTTCTCGGCGACCGTCTCCATCCGCGCGTTGATCAGCCGGTTCCCGATCGAGGTGTCCTTCGCCCAGGACGGGACCAGCCCCCACTTGACCGTCGTCAGCTTGCGGATCGTGTCGTCGGGGACCTCACGGTTCTTCCGCTCGACCACCGCGATCACCTGATCGGTCGGCGCCACGTTGTAGTTGTCCGGCAACTCCTGCACGGCCTCGCGGACGTTGCCCGCCTCGATCTCGAACTCCACGACAAGATCGGACGGGTCCCGGCTGGACGCATACCTACCGCACATACGGACCAGCCTAGCGACGCCGCCGGACAGTTCCTGCCGTTGCGTCGTTTCACGGCAGGGGCGGGTGGGCCCGGAGGTGCGGATCGGCCGGCGCGTGACGTGCGGGGCTCGGTCGGTGGGGAGAGAAGTTTGCGTCTGGTGACGAATTCTTTCCCCACCGGCCCGCCGGCTCAGTCGATCGTCGCCGGCCCGCTCGACGATCCGGCGGTGCGCAGCAGGCGCAGCTCGTCACGCAACGCGGGATCGGACATCACCAGGTAGACGAGTGAGCAGTCCTGTGGCCCGGTCGCACCTGGCACACAGAGTGAGCAGGGTTCCCCGAGCCGGATCGGACAGCGTGGTTGGGGTTGCTTCCCGCCGTTGGCCATCGCTCACCGTCCTGGCCTCCAACCTACCGTCGGCCGACCAGCGCGACGACGGTCTTCCGGCCGCTACCACCAGGGCCCTTCGCCCCCATCCGGTGTCCGCTCGACCACCGCGATCACCTGGCCGGTCGGCGCCCTTCCACCAGGGCCTGGTCATCGTGTTCGCGGTCGCCATCGGCATGTCGCTGGTCGGTGCTGCCGCCTCGCTCTTCCGCGGGCCGCGGTACATCCACACCGAACCAGGCGGGACACCCCGGCCGCAGCCCTCGGCGATGCCGGCCGAGCGCCGTACCTAGGCGATCAGGACAAGCGGCGGCGGATCGCCCACCCCGTGTCGGGCGATCCGCCGCCGGCCTTTGCGTCCGGGCACCCCCCTGTTGGCGTCCGGACACAGGTCCTAAGGTCTGGCGAGTTCGTCGAGCACCCTCCCTGCCATGGCGTCGGTGTTCGGCAGTCCTTCGATCCAGACCCGGGCGAGCTGGGGTACGTCGGTGTCCAGCCGCCACTGGGTGATCAGGGCTCGAGCCGTCGCGACCTGCTCCGGCAGGTTCGGCTCGCGGCCGACGAGCGCCGCCGCGCGGTGTGAGCCGACGCGGCCCAGTACGTCACCGCCGCAGAAGACGATCCGCAGGCACTCCGCCACGTCGACCAGCCGGAGCTCGCGATCGAACGGCGACGTCCCCGGGGGATTGAGCGGCTCGACAACCACCAGTGCGTGGGATCGCGATACGGAGGTGCCACGGAGTTCCGCCTCTCGATAGAGCTCGCCGAGCCGGGACCGCAGGTGCGCCAGGCTGGACAGCCCGGTCAGCGGGTCCTCGCAGGACAGCGAGTGCAGATAGACGAGCGAGGCCTCGGCCCAGCTGGAACTGAGTGCGCGTACCGCGTCGAAAGCCGGCTCGCCCCCGGCGATCGAGCGGTACAACGCACTCAGCCCATCAAGTGCCTCCACCAGCGAGACTCCGTCGGTCGCCAGTTGGCGCCCGACCTCGTCCGATGCAGGCACGACATCGGCCCCGTCCCGCAGCGCCTCGGCGATCGCGAGATAGGCGCTGTGGTCGGTGCTGTCTGTGCCGTGTGGCTCCCCCCAACCCCACGGTTGCTCGGTTGGGGACGACGCCTCCGGCCGGTTCCGGGCGGGCGACCCCGCCAGGTTCAGGGACTTGTGCGGGCGCAGGTCGAACCGCCTGCGGATGTCCGCGAACAGCGACATGGCCCTCCTCAAGAATCCCGTCAGTCTCCCGACCGGGCGGCCGGAAGCGTCGTTCGGAGGTGAGACAGGCGGCGGCGGAGTTCATGACGCGGATTCGCAGAACTTTTTTCGCGTAACTTCCGGGCTGGTGCTCTCGTCAGGAAAGGTGCACGATTCCGCGTCAGGAAACGTGCACGGATCCGTCCCACGTGGGAACCTTGTTCCCGGCAACTATGTGACGGACCGTTACATCGCCGTACGGACAGTCGTGACACACCCACGGGGAGCTGGATGGAGACGCCGGAAGGACCGAGCGACGCCGAACTGATCGCGCGCGTCCGCACCGGCGATCTCGAGGCGTACGGCGAGCTGTTCGGCCGCCACCACCACGCGGCCGAGCGGATGGCGCGCCAGCTGGTCCCGGCCAACGACGCCGACGACCTGGCCAGTGACGCGTTCGCCAAGGTGCTGGACGCGCTGCGCTCCGGCGGCGGCCCGGACATCTCCTTCCGCGCGTACCTGCTGACGACGGTACGGCGGGTACACGTCGACCGGATCCGGTCCGGCCGGAAGGTGACGGCCACCGACGACATCGCGGCGTACGAGCGGGAGCCGGAGACCTTCGACGACCCGACGGTGACCGGGTTCGAGAGCGGTGCGGCGGCCAAGGCCTTCGCGAGCCTCCCCGAGCGGTGGCAGGCCGTCCTCTGGCACACCGAGGTCGAGGGCGAGAAGCCGGCCGCGATCGCTCCCCTGCTCGGCCTGACCGCGAACGGCGTGTCCGCGCTCGCCTACCGCGCCCGCGAGGGTCTGCGGCAGGCCTACCTGCAGCAGCACCTGGCCGACGTCGCCGGCGATCGCTGCCGCTGGACCACCGAGCGACTCGGCGCGTATGTCCGGGGCGGCCTGACCAAGCGGGAGAACCGCAACGTCCGCGAGCATCTGGACGGCTGCGCGAAGTGCACCGCGGTCTACCTCGAGCTGGTCGAGATCAACAGCGCACTGCCCGCGCTGCTCGCCCCGGCCCTGCTGGGCACCGCGGGTCTCGGCTACCTGGCCGCCGCCTCGGGCGCGAAGGTCGGCCTGGTCGGCTTCGTCGTCACCGGCTGGAAGAAGGCCACGGAGAACAGCACCCGTACGGCGGTCGGCGCCGGTGCGGTCGTGGTCGTCGCGGTTGCCGCCGTACTCGCGGCGATGGCGCTGACCGGCAACGACACTCCCCCGGCCGCGATCAGCAAGCCGCCGGCACAGCAACCGACCCAGCCGCCGGGGAATCCGCCGACCGTGCCCCCGGTCAAGCCACCGACGGTCAAGCCGACGTCGACGCAGCCGACCACCGCACCGACCACGGCGCCCACCACGGCGCCCACCACCGCGCCGACGACCCAGCCGACCCAGCCCGCGACGACGCCGACCCCCGCGCCGACGTCCCCGACCGCGACGACGACGAGTCCGACCCCACCGTTGCCGACGACACCGATCCTGGACGAGGGCCTGCTGACGATCAGCATGCCGAGCGGAGGCGGCGGTCCCGCTGACCGCGCCGGCGGCACGCAGGCCGAGGCCGGCGTGCGGTTCATCCTCACGATCAAAGCCCCGGCGAACAACACCGACCCGGTGATGATCGGCCTCAAGCGCGGCGGCGCCCTGGACTGGCCGCTGGCCGGCAACCCGGCCGGCTGGACCTGCAACAAGGCGGCCGGCACCTGTACGGCGCTCAACCGGGCCACCCCCGCGTCGATGCCGGTGACGTTCACCGCCCCGGCCGGAGGATCGGCAGTCGATCGCACCTTCACCGTCTCGGCCAAGACCGGCCGGTTGTACGACGACGACTCGGCGACGCTGCAGGCTCCCGCTCCCCCGCGGACCGACGAGAACCTGCTGAAGATCCTCGACGGCAAGGCCGACCCCGACGTCCACCACCGGATCCTGACCGTTGCCCCCGGCACAGACCGGACCAGTGTGACGCTGAAGATCAGCTACGGCTCCTCGCTGGAGTGGCCGATCGCCGCGAACCCGGCCGGCTGGAAGTGCTCGGCCACGACCAAGACGTGTACGGCGCTCACCCCGGCGCGACCGGCTCCGCTCCCGGCGGACTTCGCCGTACCCCAGGACGGGTCCGCGGCGGCGCGGACGTTCACCGTGGCCGCGACGGCGGGCCTGGTGAGCGACACCGACTCCGAAGTGCTGCCGGGGGTCCAGGCGGACGAGTCGCTGCTGCAGATCGTGACACCGACGCCGCAGACCGACCCCAACCCGTTCGTCTACAACCGGTTCCTCAAGGTCAACGGGGCCGGCAACCAGCGGGTCACGCTGGACATCTCGTGGGGCCGCAACCTGGCGTTCCTGAACTCCCAGGAGCCGGGCTGGACCTGCTCGCGATCGAGCGACATCCACCGCGCCACCTGCTGGACCGACAACTACCGCAAGCCGTTCAACTCCGAGTGGACCGCGTGGCTGCCGGGCACCGGCACGAACAACCTGCTCACCGTGCACGCCCGGGTCGGCGGCCGCGAGGACACCGACACCGTGCAGATCCCGCCGTCACCGTCGCGGCGGTAACCCACTTGGTGGTCGGTGACCTGGGTCGCTACGCTGGTGGTGTTCGCGCTGACGGAACCGAGTAGCGCCGTACGCCACGTCCGAGAGAGTCGCCGGTAGCTGTGAAGGCGATACGTGGAGCGGTGGCGAAGACACTCCCGAGCGACTGCACGGCAAGAGGCCGGGTCGTCCCGATCCGGTGAAGGTGTGGTGGCACCGCGAGATCCCCTTCGCCCACACCTCCGGGGTACGAGAAACGACCTGGAGGTGAAACAGCGATGCGCATTCTCAGCCATGAGATCCCCTCAGCAGTAGGCCAGACCGTCACGGTGGCCGGCTGGGTGCACCGAAGACGACGGCTCGCCGCCGTCAGTTTCCTGATCCTGCGCGACCGATCCGGCCTGAGCCAGATCGTCGTGAAGGCGCCGGAAACCCAAGCACAGCTGGACGAACTCGGTGAGGAGACCGTGGTCCAGGTGACCGGCACGGTCGCCGCCAACCCACAGGCGCCGGGCGGCGCGGAGATCGTCGACCCGGTGATCGAGCCGCTGACCGAGCCGGCCGCGACGCCGCCGATCGAGCTGTGGCGACCCACGGTCGGCGCCGGGCTGCCCGTCGTACTCGACAACGCGCCGGTCGCCTTGCGGCACCCGGTCGTGCGGGCCGGGTGGGAGATCGCCGCGGCGGCCTTGCACGGGTTCCGTTCGGCTCTGGACGGGCAGGGCTTCACCGAGATCCAGACGCCGAAGATCGTCGGTACGGCGACGGAGTCCGGGGCAGGAGTGTTCGCGCTGGACTACTTCGGTGGCCCGGCGTACCTGGCGCAGTCGCCGCAGTTCTACAAGCAGACGATGGTCGGGGTGTTCGAGCGGGTGTTCGAGGTCGGGCCGGTGTTCCGGGCCGAGCCGCACGACACGGTCCGGCACCTGGCCGAGTACGTCTCGCTGGACGCGGAGTTCGGGTTCATCCAGGACCATCGCGACGTGCTCGCCGTCCTGCGGTCCACCGTCGCCGGGATGCTGGCCGCGGTCGGCGAGCGGGCCGGCGGGGCGCTGGAGCGGCTCGGGGCGGAGTTGCCCGAGATCCCGGTCGACGTACCGATCGTGCACTTCAGCGAGGCGCTGAAGATCGCCGGTGCGGACCCGGACGAGCCGGACCTCGCGCCGGCCGACGAGCGGGCCCTGGGTGAGTGGGCGCTGCGGGAACACGGCAGCGACTTCGTCGCGGTCGAGGGCTATCCGATGGTGAAGCGGCCGTTCTACACGCATCCGCAGCCGTCGGACCCGCGCTGGTCGAACTCGTTCGACCTGCTGTTCCGCGGGATGGAGCTGGTCACCGGCGGGCAACGGCTGCACCGGTACAGCGACTACGTCGCGGCACTGGAGGCGAAGGGTGAGTCGGCGGAGTCACCGGCGTACCGCACGTACCTGCAGGCGTTCAAGCACGGGATGCCGCCGCACGGCGGGTTCGCGATCGGGCTCGAGCGCTTCGTGGCCCGATTGACCGGGGTGGAGAACGTCCGCGAGGTCACGCTGTTCCCCCGCGACCTGCACCGCCTCACCCCCTGATGGAGACCACCGAGTCGGTTGTCGCCGAGCTGAACGTTGCCCTGGGCACCGATTATCGGCTCGTGCGGCAACTGGCCGGTGGGCTGCAGTCGGGCGCGTACGAGCTCACCGACGGCGAGACCGCGGTCGTCCTGAAGTGGACGGCCGCCCCGGGCTGGGCGCCGCGGGTCCGGCGGGCGCACGAGCTGGTCCGCCGGGCTCGCACGGTCGGCTACCCGACACCGGCGTGGCTGACCGTGGGCGAGACCGCGGCGGGCTCGCCGTACCAGCTGCAGGAGTTCGTCACCGGCGAGCCGCTTCGCGACGCGTCGGTGCTGGACAGGCGGCTCGCCCAGGAGCTGATCGCGATCTGTGAACTGCAGCGCGACCTCGTCCCCGAGGACGGTGTGAGCTGGTCGGGGTGGTCGAGCGGCGTCGTCTTCGACGACTGGGACGGTGTGTGGGGCCGGGTGCACGAGTACGGCGGTGAGGTCGCCGAGCTGCTCGACCGCTACACCGAGTTGTGCCGGCCGTACCGTGGCGAGGTTCTGCCCGACGACGATCTCGTGCACGGGGATCTCAATGTCGGCAACTTGATTGTCGACAATGGGCGGATCGCCGGGATCATCGACATCGAGGCGGCGGGCGGTGGGTCGCGGGCCTATGACCTGGTCTCGCTGGCGACGTCGGCCGCACGCGACGGTGCGCCGGCCGGAGTCGACGAACTGTTCCTGGAGGCGGCGTTGCGGGCCGGTGGACGGGCGGCGGTCGCCGTGTGCGCGGCGTCGGCGTACGTGACGATCGCCGAGTTCGTTCACGAACGCTCGAAGTTCTCGCAGGATCTGATCCAGCAGGGTGCACAGCGGGTGCTCGAACTGCTCGAGGCCTGACCCGCGCGGGGCATGATGTGCGCATGCTGAGTGAGGTGGAGCGGCGGGTGCTGGCCGCGGTCGACGACGCGCGGGTGATCGAGGATCTGCGTGACCTGGTGCGGATCCCGAGTGTCGACGGGACTCCGGCCGAGAGCGACGTACAGGCGTGGTGTGCGGAGCGGTTGGCGGCGCTTGGTCTGATTGTCGACAAGTGGCCGATCGACATGCCTACGTTGACCGCCGATCCGGAATTCCCGGGGATGGAGGTCGAGCGGAGCGAGGCGTGGGGCTGTGTCGGCGTGCTCGGCGGGGACGGGACGCCGGGGCTGATCCTCAACGGGCATGTGGATGTGGTGCCGGGAGACGCCTTCGACGGGCGGATCGAGGACGGCGTGATGTGGGGCCGCGGCACCTGCGACATGAAGGGCGGCGTCGCGGCGATCCTCGGCGCGACGGCGGCGGTTGTTGCCGCCGGCATCACTTTGCGGAGGCCACTGGCGGTCCATACGGTCATCGGCGAGGAGGACGGCGGCGTCGGCGCGTTCGCGACCCTGCGCCGCGGTCATCGCGGCGAGGCCTGCCTGATCGCGGAGCCGACCGCCGGATCCGTGATCCCGGCCAACGCCGGCTCGCTGACCTTCCGGCTGGAGGTACCGGGCCTGGCCACCCACGGGTCGACCCGCAGCCGCGGGGTGAGCGCGATCGAGAAGTTCACCGTGATCCTGGCCGCGCTGCAGGAACTCGAGGCCGCGCGCAACCGGGACCCACATCCGCTCCTCGCCCACCTCGACCTCGCCAACCCACTGTCCGTCGGCACGATCGCGGCCGGAGACTGGGCGAGCACCGTGCCCGACCACCTGGTCGCGGAGGGCAGGTGCGGCGTACGCCTCGGTGAACCGCTCGCGGACGCCCGGGCCGCCTTCGAGACGGCGATCGCGGAGACCTGTCTGAAGGACGACTGGCTCCGCGACCATCCGGTCAAGGTCAGCTGGCCCGGCGGCGAGTTCCCGTCCGGCCTCCTCCGGGACGACGACCCGCTCCTCGCCGATACCCGCCAGGCGGTGACGGACGCCGGCAGCCCGCCTCCAGAAGTCAGGGGCGCGCCGTACGGCTCCGATCTCCGTCAGTACGCGGCAGCGGGCATCCCCACCCTGCAGTACGGACCTGGTGACGTCAGGTACGCGCATGCGGCGGACGAACACGTGATCCTCGCGGAGGTTCTGCAAGCGGCCCGCGCTTACGCCCTCCTCGTCGTCCGCCGCTGTGCATCAGTCGCCGAGTGACTGGTAGACGGTGGTCCAGAAGTCGTGCATGAGCTGCACCGAGTACGGCGCGGACGTGCCGACCTGGGTGAGCAGGATTCCGACGAGCTGGTTGCTCGGGTCGGCGTAGGTCGACGTACCGGCTCCGCCGTCCCAACCGAACTGGCCGATGGGCGCGTAGTCGCCGCGATAGGTGCGCACGGCCATGCCGAAGCCCCAGCCACCGTGCTGTCCCTGGCCGAACGAGATGTGGACGTTGTCGCGGGCCAAGGCCTCCCGGGCCGCCAACTGCTCGGCTGTCAGGCGGTTGGTGGTCATCAGCTCCACGGCCGGTCGGGACAGGATCCGCTCGCCCTGATGCGTTCCGTGGTTCAAGAGCATCCGGAGGTACGCGTGGTAGTCGTCGGCGGTGGAGTTCAGCCCACCGCCACCGCCCTGGAACGCCGGCGGACTGCTGTGCCGACCGCCCTCGGCCTCGTCCCACACGTGGAACTCCCCGGTCTGCGGGTCCGGCGCGTACAGCGGAGGCAGCCGGTCGATCTGGTCGGCGGGTACGGAGAAGCCGGTGTCCTTCATGCCCAGCGGCTCGAAGACGCGTTCGCGGAGGAACGCGTCGTACGACTGTCCCGAGACCCTGGAGACGAGCACGCCGAGCAGATCGCTGCTGATCTGGTACTGCCAACGCTCTTGGGGCTGGTACATCAACGGAAGCGTGCCGAGGCGGGCCATCCACTCGTCCTGCTCGGGCATCGGCACCGGCAGGTTCGGCGTGATGCCCTGCTCGAAGACCGCGGCCATGATCGGCGTGCCGAGGACCGTCATGTCCATGCCGAGCCCGAACGTGGACGTGAGCACGTCCCGGACGGTGATCGGCCGCCGGGCCGGCACGGTGTCGTCCAGCGAGCTGTCGATGCGCTTCAGCACCTGGCGGTCCGCGAGCTCGGGCAGCCAGGGCTCCACCGGGTCGTCCAGTCGCAGCCGGCACTCGTCGAGCAGCACCATCGCCGCCGAGACCGAGACCGGCTTGGACGTCGAGGCCATCCGGAAGATCGTGTCCCGGCGCATCGCCGGCCCACCGTCGTGACGCATCGTCCCGATCGTCTCGACGTGCGGCTCACCGTCGCCCCGGCTGACCAGGGCGACCAGCCCGGGAATCTTCCCGGAGTCGACATGCCGGGACAGTACGTCGTGCAGCCTGCGCAACCCTGCCGCGGAGAAGCCGGTAGCAGTGGTGGACATCGTGTTGCACTCCTTCGATTGAACGGACGAACGGTGGTCAGGAGCCGGTGAGGTAGGCCACCGGATGGTGCTTCTCAGAGCGAGCGGGCGACGATGTCGCCGACGCTGGTGGTCGCCCGGATGGTGAGCGGGGCGGCGGCGCCTTCGGTGTTGTTGAGCGCGTTCTCGATCCGGCCGCTGAGGGTGCCGGCATCCAGGGTGGCCGAGACTCCGGCGGCGGCGCCGACCTCGATCTGGCCGGCGTCGGTGCGCAGTACGACCGCGCCGCGCACGGCCTCGGCGATCCGGATGTCGCCCTTGCTGGTGCGAATCTCCGCAGGCCCGTTGAGGCGGCCGACAGTGACGTCACCGGCGGCAGTGGTGATGCGGGCTCCCGCGACGTCCTCGAGATCGATCGAGCCGTGATCGCTCCTGATGGCGACGTCGCCGAGCCGTCCGACGGCCTGCAGTTCGGCACTGGCCGCGTTCACCTCGACCGCGGAGCCGGCAGGCAGCCGCACTGTGACCGCGACGGCGCCGGACGGCCCGAAGTACTGGTTCT
Source organism: Kribbella sp. NBC_01510 (assembly GCF_045040325.1). Lineage (NCBI taxonomy): Bacteria > Bacillati > Actinomycetota > Actinomycetes > Propionibacteriales > Kribbellaceae > Kribbella > Kribbella sp. NBC_01510. Next base: position 159,643 of record NZ_CP109418.1, read on the forward strand.
TCGCCGAAACCTCGATCCGCAGGACGCCATCGCCGTACGCGACCTTGGCCTCCTCCGCCACCGTGACGTCGCGGCCCTTCGAGGGATCCGCGGGCAGGATCTCGACTGCGGTGTCGGCCCGGTCGGCGGCGATGAACTGGATGCGTCCTGCTGGGATGTCCAGAACTGCGGAAATCGGCTCTGGGGTGTTGAAAGTCGGCATGTCGTACCTTCCTGATTCGCTAGTGACGAACTTGGTGACTGACACCACGATCGAAGGCCGCCCTGACACCGGACAGCCGCCGTGCTGACATGTCCTCTGACACGCCATGGAAGAGCGGTTGTCAGCAGCCGAGGTGGTCGGCGATCACACCCAGCACTTGGTGCAGATCACGTGCCATCCGGGCACGCAGACCGAGGTCGGCGATCCCGGGCGCGAACCCGGGGTGGTCGGGGAGGACGCGATGGACGCTGTGGGTCACCCGGGTCCCTTCGGGACAGGCGGTGACGGCGTGCACGCCGGCGTACCAGCTCTGTACGGCGAGTCTGGAACCGTCGACCTGGATCTCCACCGGCTCGACCTGCCCGGCCAGCTCTGCACGGTAGGTGCCGGCCGCCCCGGACCCCGCCACGACGGTCATCGCGCCCTGGCGTGCCGCCGAAGCCCTGGCCAGGACCAGCAGGTTGTCATCGCCGACCCGGCCCTCGGCGACCGCGAGCAGGAGCCCGACGACCGCTTCGACCGGCGCGGCGACCGTCCCGTGCACTTCCCACTGAGCGGGCAGCGCGTCCAGTCCGGTGAGCAGCGAAGGGGTTGTGTGCATGACCGAAGCCTCAATGTCGCGGCCTGTCCGACACAATCCACGCCGAGCCCTCCGGGACACGGGACGACCCACCGATCCAGGGCTGACCTGCGCAGTCACCGTCGCGGACGGCTGGTGGGAACGTGTCCCGGGACGGGACGGGACAGGCGGGCCAGCCCCGAACGCGCCTCCGGCACCAAATAGTCGAAACCGTGAGCAGTGGCGAGTGCCACTGCGGCCTGGAAATGCCGTGCCGCGGCGTCCCGATCGCCAGTGTCCAAGCACGCCTCGGCGTACTGGAGGTGGACGCGCGCCACCTGATCTGGCTCATCGGCCTGTTCGAGAATTCCGATGGCCTCGGCCTGCCTGGCTGCCGCCTCCTCCGTGCGACCGAGGTGGAGTAGTGCGACGGCTACGTCGTTGAGGCTGATCGCCTCGAAGATCGCGTGATGGGTCCCCTGGCTGACGGCAACGGCCTGTTCGGCGTAGTCGAGCGCAGCTTTCACATCCCCGAGGCCCAGCGCGGCTCGGCCGAGCACGTCCAGGCACATCCGCATCGTCTGGCGGTCTGTCTCTCGGGTCGTCTCGATCACGTCCGCGGCGATCTCACGGGCCGCGGCATACTTCCCCAGGCTCACGAGGGCATGACTGAGACTGCTGCGTACCCGGGCTCCCACCGCGGCCTCGTGCGGTGGTAGCAGAGCGGCTGCCCGCTCCAGGATCTCGACGGCGCCCGCGGCGTCGGCGACTTGCTCCCGGAGCTCCCCCAGTTGGAAGAGCGCCATGGCCTCGCCGACGATGTCTCCTTCCGCAGCCATCAGCACGGCGGCCTCCTCGAGCTCCGGCATCGCGTCGTCCAGCCGGCCCATGCGCAACAGCAGGACGCCCAGCAGGTAGCGGTGCGAGGCGAGCACGCGGCGGTCACCGAGCCTTTCGGCGGCGGGCAGGGTGACCTCGAGACCGTCGCGCAGCTGCGCTGAACCACCGCGTCGCGCATGGGCGATCGTGGCGAGCTGTCCGAGCCCCACCGCCGCCAGGTCGATGCGCAGCTGCACAGTGAGCGCAAACGTCGCGGTGAGGTTGCCCCACTCGGTGTCCATCCAGTTGACAGCGCTGTCGTGGTCGGACAGGTCGGGAAGGGCCGACGGTGGCTGTGACACGGTGACCGGGAGTGGGATCAGGATCAGGATCAGCTTCTTCACGGCCAGTAGGCCGCTCAGGTAGTAATCGGCCAACCGGGCGATCGCCGGCACCGGATCAGCTGCGGAGTCGTCGGCGCGGGCGGCCTGCCGGAGTAGGTCATGCATCCGGTAGCGGCCGGCTGCGGGCTCCTGGACCAGATGGACGTCCACCAGGTCCTCCAGGAGAGTGCGGGCGTTGGCCAGTGGGATCCCGGCCAGCGCGGCCGCGCCGTACGCGTCGATGTCCTCGCCCGGCACCAGCCCGAGCAGCCGGAACATCCGCCGCTGTGCGGGGTCGAGCTGCCGCAGCGACATCTCGAACACGTCCGACGCCACCAGCTCGCCATCGCGGAGCCGTTCCACCAGTGTGTCGAGCGTCCACGCCGGCCGGTGCCGGAGCCGGGCGGCGGCCACCCGGATGGCCAGCGGCAGGTTGCCGCAGTGGCGCAGTACCGCGTCGACGTCGCCAGGCCGCACCCCGCCCGCGGATTCGACGAACAGCTGTGCCGCCTCCTCGCTTGGCAGGACGTCCAGCGAGACGGGCTGGGCATCCAGCTCCACCATCCGCCGGCGGCTGGTGATCACGACGAAGGTCTGGCCGGCGCCGGGCAGCATTTCACGCACCTGCTCGGCATCCGCGGCGTTGTCCAGCAGTACGATCGCACGCCGCGTGGCCAGCTCCGACCGCCACAGCGCAGCCCGCTCGGCGCGCCCGTCGGGAATCCTGCCGGCAGGCACGCCGAGCGCGGACAGCAGGACGCGCAGCGCCTCTCCAGGCTCGAGCCGCTCCCGGCCCGGAGTGAACCCGTGCAGGTCCAGGTAGAGCTGCCCATCGGGGAAGTCCGCGGTCAGTAGATGCGCTGCGTGCACGGCCAGCGCCGACTTCCCTACCCCGCCCATGCCGTCGATCGCCACCACCGACGTGGTCCGCGCGGCGTCGAGGAGGGCATCCAGCTCCGCCCGGCGACCGGTGAACGCAGTGATGTCGTGCGGCAGATCATTGCGTACCGGCGGAGCCGTAGCCGGGCTCGCCTGAGGCCGGTCCTTGGCGCGCTCCCACACCTCACGCAGCGGCCTCGGGTCGCGACCGGCTGCCTTGCAGAGCGCCACCACCGTCGGCCAGGGTGGAACGGCCTGGCCGGAGAAGTACCGCGACAGCGAGGAGCTGCTGGCGTTGATGTCACGGGCGAGCTCACGAAGGCTCCGGCCGGTCAGATCACGCAGCTGCGACAACTGCCTCGCCAACTCATCGCGCACCCTTGCCAGCCCTCCTCCGGTTTCAGCGCGCCGAGTCTAGATGGCCCGCCCAACGGGGCCTGCGATCAGAGCAGGCGCTCGAGGGCCTGCAGCCCGATCGGTCCCCAGTGCGGCTTGCCGCCAGGCAGGCCCTTGTCGCCGTTGATCCCCATCGCGATCAGGAACAGCGCCCGCTGCACGACCCAGCCGCGAGCTCGCCGTACCGTGGCGTCGTCCGCCGGGTAGCGCTCGAAGAACCGGTCGGCGGCGCCGGTCGGGAGCAGGATCCAGGCGGCCGCGAGGTCGGTCGCCGGATCACCGGCGCACACCTCGCCGAGGTCGATGACACCGGCAAGCGCGCCGTCGGCAACGACCACGTTCGCCGGGTGCAGGTCACCGTGCAGCCAGACCGGCGGCCCGTCCCACGCCGGTGCGGCGATCGCGTCCGCCCACACCGCACGCATCTCCTCACCACGGCCGACGTACTCGTGCACGTCGGTGAACCCCAGGCTCCGCGGCAGACCGGTTCGGTCGCTCACCGGTGCGTCGGCTGGCGCCTCGGTGTGCAGGGCCAGCAGGAAGTCGGCCAGCACGTCCGCTGCCGCAGGGTCTGTGATCGGTGCGTGGTCAGCTGGTTCGCCGGCTACCCAGGTGGTCACCAACCAGGTTCGCGGGAACCGGTCCGACGGTTTGCCGAGGCGGACAGGGGTCTGGACGGGCAGCGGAACGCGGGCGGCGATGTCAGGGACCCAGCGGTGCTCGTTGAGAAGCAGCTCCGTTCCCTCCTCGGTCCGGGGCATCCGGACTGCCAGGTCCGCACCGAGCCGCCACATCTGGTTACCCCAGCCGCCGACGACCTCCTTCAGCCCCAGGTCGGCCAGGTCCGGATGCTGCTCTTGCAAGAGGGTCCGTACGAGTTCGTCGTCCATGGAGCGTCAGACGCGTCACAGCCGGATCGGGTTCGGAATAGTGCTGGAACAACCCAGGTTGGCAACAACTATGCGCATTGATGTGTGGTCCGACGTTGTCTGCCCGTGGTGCTACATCGGGAAGCGTCGGCTCGAAGAGGCTCTGGCCGGCAGCGGTGACACCGCGACGATCGTCTGGCACAGCTTCCAGCTGGATCCGTCGTCCACCAACGACGACCCGCGGGACCTGGCGACCCGGCTGGGTGAGAAGTACGGTCGCGGCCGCGAGTGGGGTCTGCAGGCCAACGCTCACGTGACCGAGATCGCGGCCGAACTGGGCCTCGAGTACAACCTCGAGCAGGCGAAGTCGGCCAACACCGTCGACGCCCACCGCCTGCTGCACCTGGCCCGCGAGCTCGTCGACGCCGGGCAGGTGCCCGCCGACACCCAGGACCGCCTCAAGGAGCGCCTCCTCAAGGCGTACTTCACCGACGGCCTCCCCGTGGGCGACCACGCCACGCTGACCGAGCTGGCGACAGAGGCCGGCCTCCCGTCCGACCGTGTCCACGAGGTCCTCGCGAGTACGACGTACGCCGAAGAGGTCGCCGCGGATCAGGCACAGGCCCTCGCGTACGGCGCGAACGGTGTGCCGTTCTTCGTCATCGACGAGAAGTACGGCGTCAGCGGCGCCCAACCGGTCGAGGTGTTCCAGGAGGCACTGCGCCGGGCGAACGCGGATCGCAAGCCGGTCACGCTGATCACCGGCCCCGGCGCGACCGACGATCCCACCTGCGGCCCGGACGGCTGCCCCATCTGAGCCTGAGTGCTTGAGCGTTGGGTACCGGAAGTCTGACAAGACGTGGTGTATGAAGGAGGCATGACTGTCGTGCGTGCACTGGCCAGGCCGCTGCTGTCCGTCATTTTCGTCGTTCAGGGTGCGAACGCGATTCGCAACCCCGAGCCGCTCGTGCCGAAGGCGCAGCCGGTGACCGACCGGCTGGTGCCGCTGGTGAAGCGGGCGGCTCCGGCGCAGGTCGGCGACCGCATCCCCGACACCACGGTCAACCTCGTCCGGCTGAACGGCGCGGTCCACGTGGTCGGCGGGCTCGCGCTGGCCAGCGGCAAGGGCCGGCGGCTGGCTGCGAGCGTTCTCGCGGCGTCGCTGGTGCCGACCACGATCGCGGGTCACCCGTTCTGGCTGGAGAAGGACAAGACGGTCCGGAACACCCAGCGGATCCAGTTCATGAAGAACCTCAGCCTGCTCGGCGGCCTGCTGCTCGCGGCGGTCGACACCGAGGGCAAGCCGGGGGTCGCCTGGCGCGCCAGCCACGGCGCAAAGGCCGCCAAGCGCGAGACCAGGCGCGGTGTGAAGGCAGCCAAGCGCGAGACGACGCGCAGCGCCAAGGCGGCCAAGCGGGAGGCGAAGCAGCAGGCCCACGAGGTCCGGCAGGCCGCGAAGCTCGCGAAGGCGCAGCTCGACCTCGGCTGAGACCGGACGGCACGGTGGCGCCCATGCCCTAGGCTCAGAGTCGGAAACGACGAGCTGAAGGAGTGGGATGAGCACGGAGCAGGGCTGGGCGGCGCCGCGGGCGGAAGGACCGGTCACCGGCCGGATCACGGTGCCCGGATCGAAGTCGATCAGTAATCGTGCACTCATCCTCGCCGCGATCGCCGACGGCCCGTCCCACCTGAGCGGCCTGCTCGCCGCCCGCGACACCGCCCTGATGCGGTCCGCCCTGGTCTCCCTCGGCGTCGGTATCAGCGACAGCGACAGCGGTGCGACGGTCACCGTCACCCCCGGCTCGCTCAAGGGCCCGGCGAACGTCGACTGCGGCCTGGCCGGCACCGTGATGCGCTTCGTCCCACCGGTCGCCGCGCTGGCCGACGGTGTGGTCGCGTTCGACGGCGATCCCTACGCCCGGGAACGCCCGATGGGTGTCATCCTCGGCGCCCTGCGGACCCTCGGCGTACAGATCGACGACGCCGGCACCGGCCGGATGCCGTACACGGTCTCCGGCACGGGCTCGGTCCGCGGCGGGAGGGTGACCCTGGACGCGTCCGGTTCGAGCCAGTTCGTGTCCGCGCTGCTGCTGGCCGGAGCCCGGTACGACGAGGGCGTCGACCTCCGGCACGACGGGAAGCCGGTGCCGTCCCAGCCGCACCTGGACATGTCGGTGGCGATGTTGCGCGAACGCGGCGTGTCCGTCGACGACGGCGAGCCGAACCGCTGGGTCGTTGCCCCCGGCCCCATTCGCGCGCTGGACACCGCGATCGAGCCGGACCTGTCCAACGCCGCGCCGTTCCTGGCCGCGGCCGTGATCACCGGTGGCGAGGTCACCGTGACCGGCTGGCCTTCGCAGACCACGCAGCCCGGCGACCAGTTGCGCGACATCTTCACTCGCTTCGGCGCGGAGGTCTCCCGCACCGACGACGGCCTGACTGTCCGTGGCACCGGTCGTGTACAGGGTGTGGACCTCGACCTGAGCGAGGTCGGCGAGCTCAGCCCGGTCATCGCGGCGGTGGCTGCGTTCGCGGACGGACCGTCGTACCTGCGTGGGATCGCGCATCTGCGCAACCACGAGACGGATCGGCTGGCGGCGCTCGAGACCGAGTTCAACGCGCTCGGCGGAGACGTGACGCAAACGGCCGACGGGCTGGAAATCCGGCCGAAGCCCTTACGTGGTGGGCTTTTCGGGACCTACCGCGACCACCGGATGGCGCACGCCGCCGCCGTCCTCGGGCTGCTCGTGGACGGGCTGGAGATCGAGAATATCGGGACCACGGCGAAGACGCTGCCGGAGTTCCCCGAGCTCTGGTCGGGGCTCGCGGGCTGATGTCGCGGTACGACGAGGAGGCCCGGTACGACCGTCCGAAGCGCCGGACCCGGCCCCGGACCAAGGACCGCCCGTCGTACGACGACGCCACCACAGGCTTCGTCTTCACCCGCGACCGCGGGCGCTACGCGTGCTGGGTCGAGGACTCCCACGGCGGCCACGAGGTGACCGCGATGAAGGCGCGCCAGCTCGGCCGCACGAGTGTGATCGTCGGCGACCGGGTCAAGCTCGACGGCGACGCGACCGGCGACGAGGGCACGCTGGCCCGGATCGTCGAGGTCCTTCCGCGGACGACGCTGCTGCGCCGGTCGGCCGATGACGACGACCCGGTCGAACGACCGCTGGTCGCGAACGCGGATCAGCTCGTCATCGTCGTCGCGGTCGCGAACCCCGAGCCGCGGACCGGACTGATCGACCGCTTCCTGGTGGCGGCGTACGACGCGGGGATGCGGCCGCTGCTCTGCCTGACGAAGACCGACCTCGCGGACCCGGATCCGCTGCTCTCGATCTACCGCCCGCTCGGGGTCGAGTCTGTGGCGACGCACCAAGGTGGCGACCTCAGCGGGCTGCGCGAGCAACTCGACGACCGCACGAGCGTCCTCGTCGGCCACAGTGGCGTCGGCAAGTCAACGCTGGTGAACGGGTTGATCCCCGGCGCGGACCGCGCGATCGGCGTGGTCAATTTGGTGACCGGCCGAGGGCGTCATACGTCAACCAACACGCTGGTGCTGCGCCTGCCCGACGGCGGGTGGCTCATCGACACCCCCGGCATCCGCACTTTCGGCCTGGCTCACGTCGAGCCGGACCAGCTGATCAACGCCTTCCCCGACCTGGCCGAGATCGCAGAGACCTGTCCCCGCGGCTGCACCCACACCGAGACCGCTCCCGACTGCGCCCTGGACGAGGCAGTCGCCGAAGGCCGTGCCGACGCCGACCGCGTCGCCTCGTTCCGCCGCCTCCTGGCCAGCCGCGAAGGCCGCGACACCCGCCAGGACGCTGTACCGGAGCAGGACGTCACTTAGGCAGGATGCCGGTCCAGAGGGCTCTGGCGCCGGCGTCGCCGGTGCGGATGGTCTGGTAGATCACGACGACTCCCAGCACCACGACGGCCGCGGTGACGACCAGCTCGAGCGGACGGCTCTTGGTTGCCTTCGCACCCTTTCCGCTCGCCAGCGCCGTCGGTCCGCTCAGCAGCAGGAAGGCGATGACGATCAGCACGGCGAACGCCAGGACCAACCACAGCAGCAGATTCCCCCGCGACCGATGCACGGCGACCAGCTTCTGCAGCTGCGGGACCGCGGCGACGAACGCGTCCCCGCTCTTCTTCGCCACGAACGCACACACCAGCGCACCCAGCCCGAGCACCAGCGCCGGCCAGCGCAGCAGCCAGCGCCACTTCGGCAGCACCGCGAAGGCGATCGCGGTGAGCGCGGCCACCGGCAGCACCACCACCGCGAGATGAATCACCAGCACGTGCAGCGGCAGGTCCCCGAAGCGCTCGAACATTGACGCCTCCATGGCGTTCATAGACTTGGTCCGACACTTACTGCACGTTCAACGACCGCATTCGGTTCACTCGGCGCCGCAACCGATCCGCAACGTTGGCCGCGGCGTGGCGCGCTGAGCAGGGGATCAGGCTAGCCTTCCGGCATGCCTTCGCATACGGATGACCTGCGGCTCGCCCACATCCTGGCCGACGACGCGGACTCGACCACGATGGACCGCTACAAGGCGCTCGACCTGCACGTGGCCACCAAGCCGGACCTGACGCCGGTGAGCGAGTCGGACAAAAAGGTCGAGGACGTGATGCGCAAGACTCTGTCCCGGGCCCGGCCCCGGGACGCGTTCGTCGGCGAAGAGGACGGCACCAGCGGCTGGGGCGTCCGCCGCTGGGTCGTCGACCCGATCGACGGCACCAAGAACTACATCCGTGGCGTCCCGGTCTGGGCCACCCTGATCAGCCTGATGATCGAGGACCAGGTGGTCGTCGGCGTGGTCTCCGCCCCGGCCCTCGGCAAGCGCTGGTGGGCGTCGTACGGCGACGGCGCCTGGACGGGCCGCGCCCTGCACTCGTCGCAGCCGTGCCGGGTCAGCGACGTGAGCAAGATCGAGGACGCCTCGCTGTCGTACGCGTCGCTCAAGGGCTGGGAGAAGATCGGCAAGAAGGACCAGTGGGCCGACCTGATGGATTCGGTCTGGCGCACCCGCGCGTACGGCGACTTCTGGTCCTACATGCTGGTCGCCGAGGGCGCGGTCGACATCGCCGCCGAGCCCGAGCTCAACCTCTACGACATGGCCGCATTGGCGATCATCGTCGACGAGGCCGGCGGCAAGTTCACCTCCGTCGAGGGGGCTCCCGGCCCGAACGGTCCGAACGCCATCGCCACCAACGGCCGCCTGCACGACGAGGTGCTCAAGCGCCTCGAGTGAGCCGCCGGACCAGGAAGTCCGCCTCGACCGCGTTGCTGGTGAACGCCAGCGCCTCCTCGTACGCCGCCTTCGCCTCCGCCTCTCGTCCAGTACGCCGAAGCAGTTCGGCGCGTGTGGACGCGAGGTACGGATAGGTGGCGAGAGCGGGATCGCCGGCCAGCTCCTGGAGTTCGGTCAACGCCACCTCGGACCCGGAGACATAGCTCAAGGCGACCACCCGGTTCAAGGCGACCACCGGAGACGGCCAGCGCTCCACGAGAAGATCGTAGAGGCCGAGGATCTCCGCCCAATCCGTGTCCTCCCACCGCTCCGCCTCGGCATGGACGGCGGCAATGGCCGCCATCACGCCGAACCGCCCGACGCGGGCGCTCGGCGCCGTGGGGTTGACGGCCAGCGCCTCGTGCACCAGTTCCAGCCCCTCGGCGATCTGCCCCCGGTCCCACAACGTCCGGTCCTGGTCTTCCATCAGCACCAACTGACCGGCGTCGTCGACGCGCGCAGCCTGCCGCGCCTGCGTCAGCAAGAGCAGTCCGAGCAGACCAGCCGCCTCCCCGCTGTCCGGCAAGAGCATCCGCACCATCCGGGCCAGCTCGATCCCTCGCCGGGCCAGATCCGGCCGGGCCAGTCCGTCCCCGTCCGCCGCCGTGTGTCCAGCTGTGTAGACCAGGTGTACGACGTCCAGCACCGCGTCGATGCGCTCCGGCAGATCCTCCAGCCGCGGGATCCGGTAGGCGATCCTGGACCGCGAGATCTTGTGCTTGGCCCGGGTGATCCGCGCCTGCATCGTGGCTTCCTTCACCAGGAACGCCTTCGCGATCTCCGTCGACGACAGCCCGCAGACGAGCCGCAGCGTCAGCGCGATCTGGGCCTCCTGCGCGAGCGCCGGGTGACAGCAGGTGAACACCAACCGCAGCCGGTCGTCCGGGAACACCCCGGCCGCAAGATCCTCGTCGTCGACCGGATCCGGCATCAGCAACGGCAGCTTCTGCGCCGCCACCCCGGCCCGCCGCCGATGCTCCAGCGCCCGCCGGGTGGCGACTGTCGTCAACCACGCGCCGGGCCGCCGCGGCACGCCCTGCTCACGCCAGTGCACCAGCGCCTTGGCATACGCGTCCTGCACACAGTCCTCGGCCAGGTCGAGATCGGCCGCGACCCGTGCCGTAGCGGCCAGGACGAAGGCCCACTCGGTCGAGTGGGCCTCCGCCACGGCTTCGGCGACGGTGTCAGCCACCGTTGATGAGGGGCCGCACCTCGACGCCGCCCATCGGCGACGGGACCTGCTTGGCGATCGCGAGGGCCTCGTCCAGGTCGGCCGCCTCGATGATGTAGTACCCGCCCATCACCTCCTTGGTCTCCGCGAACGTCCCGTCGGTGACCACGAACCCGCCGTCGCCGTCGGACCGGATCGACGTGGCGGTGGTGCTCCCGTCCAACTGCCCGCCGCCGCGCAGGGCGGGGCCGTTCGCGTCCGCGAAGGCCTGGTGGTTCTTGTGGTTCTGCTCCATCACCGACGGATCGGCCGCGTCCCACTTGGCTTCGTCGTCGTAGATCATCACCAGGTACTTGCCCACTGATGTCACCTCTCCTGTCCATGTCTGATGCATGGCCGGTTCCAGCATCCACCACTCCGATGCGCGACCTGCGGCGAGATCGACATCTCACCCGAACAATTTCCGGACCACGTAGGGTGGCAGGCATGCCCTTGACGTACCCCATCGCGGAGCAGACGCTCGACAACGGCCTGCGGGTCGTCGTCAGCTCCGACCGCGCCGTCCCGATCGTCTCCGTGAACCTCTGGTACGACGTCGGATCGCGCCACGAGCCCGACGGGCTGACCGGGTTCGCGCACCTGTTCGAGCACTTGATGTTCCAGGGATCGCGCAACGTCGCCTCCGGTCAGCACTTCAGCCTGCTCGAGAACGCCGGCGCCAGCCTGAACGCGAGCACCTTCTTCGACCGCACGAACTACTTCGAGTCACTGCCCAGCGGCGGCCTCGACCTCGCGCTCTGGCTCGAGGCGGACCGGATGGGCTACCTGCTCGACGCGGTCAACCAGGAGAACCTGGACAACCAGCGCGACGTGGTCAAGGAGGAGAAGCGGCAGAGCTACGACAACCGCCCGTACGGCGACTCGTACGAGCGGCTGGTCAGGCTCGCCTTCCCCGTGGACCACCCGTACGCGCACATGACGATCGGCTCGATGGCCGACCTCGACGCGGCGTCCGTGGAGGACGTGCACGCGTTCTTCCGCACGTACTACGGCCCGAACAACGCCGTCCTCACGATCGTCGGGGACGTCAGCGTGGCGGACGCGTTCGACGCCGCCAAGCGGTACTTCGGCCACCTGCCCGCGATCCCGCAGCCGCCGGCCGCCGCGGACGGCACGATCGGCCCGCTGACCGGCGTACAGCGCGACGACGTGGTGTCCGACGTACCGTCGGACCTGATCACGATGATGTTCCGGCTGCCCGTGGACGGGACGCCGGAGCTGGACGCGGCCGGTCTCGCCCTGGACATCCTGGCCGCCGGCCAGAGCGGCCGGTTGAATCGCCGGCTGGTCCGCGACGAGCAGATCGCGCAGTCGGTGTCCGGCGGCGCGCTGCCGCTGATCGGCGGGGTCTCGTTCGGCACGCTGACCGGGATCGCGTCCGACGGTATCGACCTGCAGAAGGTCGAGGACGCGCTGCTCGAGGAGATCGAGAAGCTGGCCGAGAGCGGCGTCACCGAGGACGAGCTGGCCACCGTGCAGGCGCAGGCCGAGCGGGACTGGCTGGAGCAGCTGGCGACGTGCGCCGGCCGCGCCGACGAGATCTCCCACCACGCCCTGCTGTTCGGCGACCCGAACCGGATCAACACCCGGATCGACCAGGTCCGCGCGGTGACCGTCGAGCAGGTGCAGGCGGCCGCGGCGCAGTGGATCCGTGCCGACAGGCGCGTCCAGGTGAGCTACCGCCGGGCCGAGACAGCTGCTGAGACTGCGGCTGAAACCATGGGAGAGCAGGAATGAACCAGGTGCTGACCACCCCACCGGCCGTCGGCGCTCCCCGCCCGTGGAAGTTCCCGGCTGCGACGACCACGATCACCAGCGTCGGCGCCCCGGTGCACGTCTTCGACCGCCCGGGTCAGTACGTCGCCACCGTCCGGGTCACGATCGCGATGCCGCTGATCGCCGAACCGCGGGACATCGAGGGCGTCGCCACGATCATGTCCCGCACCCTCGACGAGGGCACCGAGCTGCACTCGGCCAACGAGTTCGCGGCGGCCCTGGAGCGGCACGGAGCGGCGTACGGCGTCGACGTCAGCTCGGACGCACTGCACGTCGAGATCTCCGTGCCGGTGTCGCATCTGGCGCCGGCCGTGCAGCTGCTCGCGGAGGCGATCACCCGGCCCGCGTTCAACCAGGCCGACGTCGGCCGGCACGTGACGATCCGCCTCGGCGAGATCAACCAGGAGCGGGCGAACGCGGCCTACCGGGCGCGGGAGGCGTTCGCGGCCCATCTGTTCGACCCGTCGACGCGACGGGCCCGGCCGACCGCGGGGACGCCGGACACGATCCGCCCGCTGACGAACGTGCAGGTCGCCGACTTCTACCGGAACAACATCGGCCCGGAGCGGGCGGAGATCCTGTTCGCGGGCGACGCGACCGGGGTGGACGTCGCCGGGATCATCGACCAGGCCTTCGGCGGCTGGACCTCCACCGCCGGTCCGGCGCTCGAGACGCCGGAACCGCTGTACCTCCCGGGCAACCGCGTCGTACTGGTCGACCGGCCGGGCTCGGTTCAGAGCCAGTTGCTGATCGGCTGCGCCGGTCCGGACCGGCGGGACCCGGCCTGGGGTGCCGCCGCGGTCGCGAACCACGTGGTCGGCGGGACCATCACCTCGCGGGTGGACACGGTGCTGCGCGAGGAGAAGGGCTACACGTACGGCACGCGGACCAGCTTCGCCGCGCCTCGCAGGGGCGGCACGTTCAGCCTGGGTGGCGCCGTACGCACCGAGGTGACCGGCGCCGCGATCGGCGACGCGCTGCGGATCCTGCGGGAGGCCCGCGACGGGCTGACCGAGCAGGAGGTCCAGGAGGCGAAGGACAGCCTGATCCGGACCGCGCCGCTGCGCTACGAGCAGGCCGACTCGGTCGCCCAGCAGGTCGGCAGCAACATCGCGAACGGCGTACCGATCGACTTCGCCGACACCTACCTGGCCCAGATCGCCGCCACCACCGCCGCCGAGGCCACCGACGCCTACCGCCGGTATGTGGGAACCAACGGCCTACTGGTCGTCGTCGTAGGGGAAGCCAAGGACGTCCGCCCCCAGCTCGCGGAGCTGGGCGCAGACGTCGTGGGCGAACTGGTCGATCTCACGCCCTAGGAGCACAGGATGTCGTTCGTCGGACGGCCTACGGATGCCACGGACCGGACTCACACGTTCTACCCGCTCCAGCCCGGCTTCCCGGACCAACCGTCGTACGGCGTCCTGCGCGACCACTCCCAGGCCACGGTCGCTCTGGTCCTGGGCGTGATCGCGCTGTGCACCGGGCTGCTGTTCGTGTCTCCGGTCGCCTGGTGGCTCGGCTCCCAGGCGGTCGCGGAGATCGACGCCACGCCCGGCGTCTACAACAACCGGGGCATGGCTCAGGCCGGGCAGATCTGTGGCCTGATCGGCACAGTCCTGCTCGGAGCCGGCCTGTTGTTCCTGCTGCTGATCGTGCTGCTCTTCGCGTCCGCCTAGCTGCTGATGCCTAGCTGCTGATGTAGTTGGAGAGCTGTTCGCGTTCGAACTCGAGCTCGCCGATCCGGGACTTGACCACGTCACCGATGCTGACCAACCCGGCCAGGCTGCCGTCGACCACGACCGGCACGTGCCGGATCCGGTGCTCGGTCATCAGCCGCATCAGGTTGTCGATCAGGTCGTCCGGGGTGGCGGTCCGGACCTCGGCGGTCATGATCGCGCTCACCCGGACCTCGCCGGCCTCCGGCGTACCGTTCCAGAGCCGGACGATGTCGCGCTCGGACACGATGCCGTCCACCGACGACCCGTCCGCGCTGACCACCACCGCGCCGATGTTGTGTTCGGCCAGCAGTGCGAGCAGTTCGGTGACAGTGGCTTCTGGGGAGATGGTGACGACCTGGTTGCCCTTGCCGCGCAGTACGTCCTTGATCTTCACGGAGCCTCCTGCAGTTCGAGGACCAATACCCCAAGGTAGCGAAATCCACCCCAATCCGGCAGTCCCCGCAGGTCACCAAGCGTGACAACGAAAGACAATCCGAACCAGTTGCCCCCGGCACCGATCGACCTCCACCGCCCACAAAATGAAGGTTCTTTCCGAAGCCGACCCAGGTCACCCACCCTGGTTCTGGCACCGGAAGTAGAGGAGCCCGGGGACTGACTGCCAGACCGGGCGATCGCCGACCGGCTCGATCATCCGGACGACGGGCAGGCCTGCCGTCACCAAGGTGTTGACGTACGTCGACAGCATCCGGTGGTACGCGACGCGCGGCAGGATGTTCCACCGCGTGACGCTGTTGAAGGGACCCTCCTCGAAGTAGCGACCGGTGACGCGCCGCGTCGAGCCATCGACGTGATCGATCAGCTCACCGGCGGCGGGCGTCTTGTAGCACGGGTGCACGATCGATGCCGCGAACCAGCCGCCAGGCTTGAGGATCCGCGCGATCGACCGCACCGCCGGCTCGAGTTCTGGGATGTCCATCAGCGCCATGTGGCACACCACCGCGTCGAACGCGGCGTCGGGGATCCGGCCGAGATCCTGCGCGTCGCCATGGACGTACTCGATGCCGCGCGGCGTCTGCTGCTCGAGCCTCCGCGCGTGGGCCACGAGCGATTCCGAGGCATCGATGCCGACCACCTCGGCGCCGAGATCGGCCAGACGTCGCGCGTCGCGGCCCTGTCCGCAAGCGACCGCGGCCACCCGCAGACCGCGCACGTCACCCACCAGTTCGTCGAACGTCGGATCGTCCAGGCCGGCGCCGTCGGGATCGACGGTCGCGTGGTAGGCATCGGCCAGCTCTTCGTACGCACTCGTCAGGTTCGTCATGTGTCTACCAACGGCAGCCGTGGTGCCGACGTTCCTTTTCTGCTCTGAGCCAACCGCACCACGCCGTCTGTGAACTACGTTGAGGCTGCCCCTGGGGCAGGCCCGATGCTGGGGAGCGAGACTGAGGAGGCCCACATGGAGTTGCTCGAACCGCCTCGGGTTGTCGAGCGGCCGGAGGCGGACTATCTCGGCATTCGGGTGGTCACGCCGTTCCGGGGCATGTTGAGCGTGCGGAACGAGCTGATCGACGAGCTCAGTGACTGGCTGGTTCGGGAGGGCGTAGACGACGCCGGACTGTTCTTCCTTCGGCTGCATGTGATCGACATGAACGGCCCGATGGACTTGGAGGTCGGCGTGACCACCCCTGGCCCGTTGAGCGGTGATGCTCGGGTGCGGCCGGACGTACTCCCGGCGGGCCGTTACGTGACCCTGACTTACCGCAACCACTCCCTCCGCGCGAACCGTGCCCTCCTCGACTTTGCCGGCGCCGAAGTCCTCACGCTCGACCGTCGCGAGGTCGCCGATGGCGACCTGTTCGGCTGCCGGTACGAGTTGTTCCGCACGGATCCCCGCAAAGAGCCTCGCAAGACGAAGTGGGAGGTCGAACTCAACATCCGCCTCGCCGAACCGCCCGGCACCGGGGACTGACGCACCACACCCGCACCGCGGCTCCTGGGTCCGGGCTCTGCCCTGCGAAAACACCAGGCCCTTCGGCCCCGGCACCTCATAGGATCGGCGGGTTCGGGAGAGGGGTTTGGGTGAGCTGGCGGCAGGATCTCGCTGTACTGCGGCATCGGGACGTGCGGATCTTCGTGTCGGCCCGGTTCGTGTCGTTGCTCGGCTCGGCGATCGCGCCGATCGCCTTGGTGTTCGCCGTACTGGACGTGTCCGACAAGGCCGGCGCCGTCGGCACGGTGCTCGCCGCGCGCAGCATCCCGAACATCGTCTTCCTGCTCGCCGGTGGGGTGATCTCTGACCGGCTCCCCCGCAACCTGGTCCTGGTCGTCGCGAACTCGGTCAGCGGACTCACCCAGGGCCTCGCCGCCGCGCTGGTGCTGTCCGGTCACGCAACGATCTGGCAACTGGCCGCGATCGAGGCGGTGAACGGCGCCGCCGCCGCGTTCGTGATGCCGGCACTGACCGGCATCCTGCCGTCGATCGTGGACCGCGCCGAACTCCCCCAGGCGAACGCCGTGTCCGGTTTCGCCCGCTCGGTCGCGATGATCGGCGGTGGCGCGGTGGCCGGCGTGATCGTCGGCTTCACCAGCCCGGGCGTCGGCCTGGCGGTCGATGCGGTCACATTCCTGCTCGGGGCGTACCTGCTCGCCCGGCTGTCGATCCCGAGAATCGCTCGGTCGACGAGCTCGGTCCTGACCGATCTGCGGGTCGGCTGGGCCGAGTTCGTCTCGCGGCAGTGGGTCTGGACGGTCGTGCTGGGCTTCTGCCTGCTGAACGTGATCTTCGTGGCCTGCTACCGCACCCTCGGCCCGGTGATCGCCGACAACACCTTCGGCCGGACCGGCTGGGGTATCGCCAGCGCGTGCTTCGGAGTCGGACTCATCGTGGGCGGCGTACTGATGATCCGGGTCAAACCCCGCTACCCACTGCGGATCGGCATGTTCGGCATCCTGCTCGGCGCACCGATCATGGTCGTGCTGGCGCTCTCCCCGAACACCGTCATGGTCGCGGCGATGTCGTTCCTGGTCGGCGTCAGCTACGAGATCTTCGGCATCGGCTGGGAGACCGCGCTCGGCCAGCACATCCCGATCGACAAGCTCTCCCGGGTCTCGTCGTACGACATGCTCGGCTCGATCATCGCCGTACCCATCGGCCAGTTGTCGGTCGGCGCCGTCGCAGCCGCCGCCGGCATCACCGCGGTCGAGCTGTACGGCGCCGGCCTGTACGTCGCCATCACCGCGGCAACCCTTGTCGTCCCGTCCGTCTGGCACCTGAGGCGAACCGAGTAGCCACGTAAGGTTGTGGTGTGAGCTTCATCGTGCCGGGGCAGGGGAAGAAGAACGAAGAGGTCATCGGCACGCGCGCCGGTGCCAAGCCGTTGACTCCCGAATCCACCACGCCGGCACCGGTCGAGGAGCCGCCGGTGGTGGAGTTCGCCGGGTGGCCGCCGGCGTTGCAGAAGGTGGTGCAGGACGACTTCCGCCGGACCAGCGCTCTCGCCGGATACCGCTGGAAGGCCGCCGACGCGGCTCTGGTCGACCTCGTCCGCGGGCTGGACGACCTCCTCGACCTGGCCGCCGACCGCATCCAGGACACAGAGCCAGGGCGGTCAGGGCGTCAGACCCGGAAGGCCTCTCCACCGACGGTCGAGGTCTCGTTCGACGAGGTGGCGGATCTGCTCGGCATACCGGCCGACGAGCTCGACGGGGCGATCGACGACGCCGGCCGTCCGGTCCGCCGGTCCCGCGCTGACCGTCGTACGGCGCAGCGAGCGATCAAGCAGCTCCGCATTCAGCTGCAACAGGTCGAAGTCACTATGGATCACACCCGCCTCACCCCACTGACCGGCTTCATCGTGAGACTCGTACTCGCCCTCGGCACCGCCGTCGACTCACAGTCGGCGTCCCAACTGGCCACGGGCGACGAGCATCTGGACACCTTGATCCCGCCGGCGGTCGGCGCGCTCGCCGCCTTCGCCCTCGAACGCAAGACAGCGGCGCTCGCAGACGCCTGGCACGAACACGAGCCGGCCACCCTCGCAGTCCAAACCCACAAGGACCTCCTCGAGTCCCTGACCGAAGCCAAGCCGACCATCGACACGGCCGCCGCCTTCCGCCTCCTCGTCCGCTCCGCCCGCGCCTGGGTCGCCTGCTTCCAACTGGACCGCCCCGCCACCGAAAAACTCCAGTACTGGCAAGCCCTAGACGAACTCCCCGACGCCCTCCGCGACGATGCCCTCCAAACCCTCCGCGACCGCCTGGAGGCCTTGGCCCCACCACGCTGAACTTGGTCGTTCCCAGCCCGTCGCCTCGACCGAGGCGCCGGGCTGTTTCTGTGCGATGTGTGCAGCTCGACAGGAAGTATCCCTCGTAAAGCGCGTGCCGAGGAGCGTCCTCAGCGTGGCAGGAAGCCGGCGCCCCGAGGACCTCCTGTCGACCTTGCACACCCGACCACCGTTGCCACGGGCAACTGTCAGCGCCGGCCCCGACCCACAAGACACAACCAACCGCGCTACTCGTCTCCCACACGCGACGCGCGCGGATCGCCCGACCATGCACTCGAGTCGTGAGAGATGGTCGGCGAACGTCGATCTCTACGACCGAGTCCCACGACTCGCGTCACACGACGCGGAGCGGTGCCATTCAGCCCTTGATTGCGCCGCCCAGGGCGAAGGCGCCGCCCAGCTTCTTGCTGAGGAGGAGGTAGAGGAGGAGGACGGGCATCGTGTAGATCAGGGAGTACGCCGCCAGTTGGCCGTAGTTCGGTTCGCCGTACTGGCTGAAGAAGGTGAAGATGCTGACCGAGGCCGGCAGGCGTTCGGGGGACAGCAGCAGCATGAACGGGACGAAGAAGTTTCCCCACATGCCGATGAAGGTGAAGATCAGCACCACCGCGATCCCCGGCCACATCAGCGGCAGGACGATCCTGCGCAGCGCCTGCATGTTGCCGGCACCGTCCACCCAGGCGGCTTCCTCGAGCGAGATCGGTACACCGTCCATGAACGTCTTGGTCAGCCAGATCGCGAACGGCAGCGAGGCTGTCGCCATGAACATGATCGTGCCGCCGAGGGTGTCGATCAGGTTCAGCTGCACGAACAGCCCGTACACCGGCACCATGACAGCGGTGATCGGCAGCCCGGTGCAGAACAGCACGGTCAGCAGGAACGGCCGGTTGAACTTCGACCTGAAGCGCGACAGCGGGTACGCCGCCAGCACTGCACACACCATGGTCAGCAGGGCGGCCCCACCACACAGCACGATGCCGTTGAACACCGGCCGGTACGTCGTGTCGGTATTGAGCACCGCCTTGAAGTTCCCGAGTGTCGGATGCGTCGGGAACTCGACCCGCAGGCCGGCGGTCCGGTTGATCGACGCGAACAACACCCAGAGCAGCGGCAGCACGAACAGCACGCCGATCGCCAGCAGAACGAGGTTGGCGGTCAGTTTGCTGATCCGGTCGCGGGCGATCATGGGGCCTCCCGGCCTGGACTGAGGAGCGGAGGGAGCGAAGCGACTGGAGCGACGAGGGAAGGCCGGGAGTTACAGCCCCATGATCCGCCGCGCCGGAGGCGTGGCAATGACACTGTCACGCTGCCTCCGAGTTGAGTCCACGCAGGTAGATCAGCGAGAAGATCGCACCGATCGCCAGCATCACCAGGGCGATCGCCGTACCGTAGCCGATCTGGGAGAAGCTGAACGCCTGCTCGTACATGTACAGCGGCAACGTCTGACTCTTGGTCCCCGGGCCGCCACGGGTCATCGCGTAGATCAGGCCGAACACGCTCAGCGTCTGCAGCGTGATCAGCATCAGGTTGGTCATGATCGCCCGGCTGATCATCGGCAGCGTGACGAACACCAGCCGCCGCAGACCGGAGGCGCCGTCCATCTCGGCCGACTCCTCGATCTCCTTCGGTACTTCGCTCAGCGCGGCGGAGTACACCAGCATCGAGAACGCCGTACCGCGCCAGATGTTGGCCAGCGACACCGCGATGATCGGTGCCGCGTACAACCAGTCCTGGCCGGGCAGGCCGACGGCGTGCAGCATCACGTTCAGCGTGCCGTCGTCGTTGAAGAACGCGCTCAGCAGGTACGCCGCCACCACTTCCGGCAGCACCCACGCACCGATGACCGCCGTACCGACGAAGTTGCGGACCACCCTGGTGGACCTGCGCATCAGCAGCGACAGGCCGAGCCCGAGGGTGTTCTGCCCGATGATCGCGGAGATCAGCGTGAACACCAGCGTCAGCCAGATCGAGTTGGTGAACGCGCCGCTGCCGAAGGCCTTGCGGAAGTTGTCCAGCCCGACGAACTTCACGTTCGCCGCGCCGGTGCCGGTGAGCGCCATGTTGGTGAACGCGGCGTACAGGCAGTAGAGGATCGGGCCGGCCAGGAAGACCAGCATCAGCCCGATCGCCGGGCTCAGCGGCAGCATCCGGACCAGCTTGGCGGCCCGCGGCTTCCCGCTCTTTCCGGAGGACTTACCGGAAGGAGCGGGGGCCGCCGCCGTTGGAGCAATTGTCGTCGTCACAGGGGAGGGTTCCTTCGTGGGACGAGGGTTACTGACTTGTGGTCGTCTTGTCCTTGCCGACGATCCCTTCGACCGCTTCGTCGTAGTTCTTCGCCGCCTTGTCCGGCGTGGACTGCCCGGTCATCACCGACTCCATCGCGGTGATGATCTCGTTCGAGACCTTCGGGTACTCCGGCAGCGCCGGGCGGTACACGGTGACCGAGACCAGGTCGGTGAAGAACTGCGTGCTCTTCGAGGACTCCTTGTAGCCGGCGTCGGAGGCGACGTCCTTGCGGACCGCGATCTGCGCGCCGTTGGTGGCGTACTTGGCCGCGTTCTGCTGCGTCTGCAGGGTCTTGATGAAGTCCCAGGCCGCGTCGGGTGACTTCGACTTCGCCGGGATCGCCCAGGTCCAGCCACCGGAGAGGCTGACCTTGCCCTTGCCGCCACCGTCCTGCGTCGGCATCGCGGTCTGGCCGAGCACCTCACTCCACTGCGGCCACGGCTTCGGGCCGGTGCTCTGCCAGTTGTTGTACAGCCACGAACCGTCCAGCGCGATGGCCAGCTTGCCGCCCGGCAGCAGTTCGCTGCCGACGCGCGAGCCCATGTTCGGGTCGAGCGCTTCCTTCGGCGACGGGCCGATGCCCTCGGTGTAGACGGTCTTGACGAAGTTCAGCGCGTCCTTGAAGCCCTGGCTGCCGACGACCCACTTCTGCTGGTCGTAGTTGTAGAGCGTGTCCTTGGTGCCGTAGAGCAGCATCTCGAAGCCCTGCATGGCCGAGGCTTCACCCATCGGCTTGCCGGAGTACACGTTCAGCGGGGTGACGCCGGGCACCTTCTGCTTGATGGTGCGCGCGGTGTTCAGGACGTCGTCCCAGCTCTTCGGCGCCCACTCGGCGGGCAGGCCGGCCTTCTGGAAGATCTGCTTGTTGTACCAGAGCGCCCGGGTGTCGGTGCCGTCCGGAATGCCGTACGTCTTGCCGTCCTGGCCCTTCGCGGCGCCCTTGGCGGTCTCCTCGAACTGACCCCAGTCCGACCAGCCCTTGATGTAGTCGTCCAGCGGCTTCAGGTACCCCGCGGTGATGTCGGAGTTGATCAGGAAGGTGTCCTCGTAGACGATGTCCGGCGCGGTGTTCGGCGACCGCATCATCAGCTGCAGCTTGGTGTAGTAGTCGTTCTCGCTCGCCACGATCGGCACGATCTCGACCTTCGAGCCCGGGTGCGCCGACTCGTACTCGGTCTTCACCCCGGTGAGGAAGGTCTTCATCACCGTTCCCGGGCCCCATTGCTGGTAGGCGATCTTGATGTTCGCCGGGCCGGCGCTCTGCGAGCTTCCCGCCTCCGGCTGCTTGGTCGTCGAGCCCTGGCTGCAGGCCGTCACCGCCAGCAGCACCGCGCTCACAGCGGCCGCTACCTTGAAACGTTTCCTAGTCATCACGTCCACCTTCGGGCAATCGTTGTCATCCCGGTACCGCGGCCCAAACCCAGCGGGCTTTCCGCGACCGTAGGAGTCCCGAGCGACCGAAGTCAATGCTTGACAGACAACGTTGTCCCCGCTTCCACGCGGTCACGCGGTGACCGGGAGGTAACAATCCGGTCACCGCGTTGTCATGACATTCAGACGGTCAGGGGTTTTGCCTCGTGGCGCGGGTGTACGGCGCGCTGCGACCTCATCGCTCCGAGTGCACAAAGGGCGAGGCCGGCGACCAGCCAGCACGTCAGTACGACGAGTGGCCGGGCGGCTCCCGCACCGTCGAAGAAGCTCACCGAACGAAGCGCCGTACCTGCGGCTCCCGGCGGCAACAGTTGACCCAGGGCGCCCCAGCCGCTCGGCAGCATCTCGGGTGCACTCGTCATCCCGGACAGCGGGTTGCCCAGCAGCATCATCACCGCGCCACCCAGCGCGAGACCCGCCGTACCGAGCAACCACTCCAGACCGAGCAGCGTCAGGCTGATCGCCGCGATCGACATCGCGATCACGCCCGCGTTGCCCAAGTAGCTGCCTTCGAACGAACCCAGCCAGTACTGCAGTACGGCGGCCAACGCGAGCCCACCCGTGATCGCGAACGCGACGGCGCCGATCATCCGCCTCGAACCGGACCGCACCAGTTGCGTCAGCGCGCCGGCGGCGATGATGCCACCGAGCACCAGCGGCAGCGCGCCGGCGGCCAGACCGGCACCGCGCGGATCATCCTTGGGCAGCGGCACGATGTCCGTGACCTTCGCCGGGCTCTGCGGAGAGAGCCGGGTCGACAACTGCGTCAGCAGTTGCGCGACGACGGGACCACCGGCGGACGCGGTCAGCACCTCGGGCTGCGCCGAGTCGAGCACGATCGCGCCGTACGCGTCCCGGTCCTGGATCAACTGGACCGCCGCGGCCCGATCGGGTACGGCGGTGACGTCGAAGCCACCGGGCAGCGCCTGATCGAGTCCCGCCTTGACCTGCGCGACGGCCGGGCCGGGACCCGCGACGGCGAGCGGCACGTCCCGCGGTTCGGAGCGCGCGGCCGGCCAGGCGAAGGCGATCAGCAGCACGGTGAGCAGGGCGGTCAGCAGCGTGATGACTGCGACCAGCGGCGGGCGGCGGCGTTCGGCCGCGTGCACCTCAGCGGACATGAGGAGACTCCTTATAAAACCGAATGACCGTTCTTTATCAGTTCCGAGCCTGGAACATCGGTGGCGACTTGTCAAGAACGGACATTCGTTTTATGTTCCGGGTATGCCGAAAGTCACCGAGGAGCACCGTCTGGCCCGCCGTACGCAGATCGTCGACGCGGCCCGCCGCTGCGTGCTCGAGGAGGGCTTCCACAAGACGACGATGGCCGACGTGATCCGGGAGTCCGGCCTGTCCGCGGGCGCGGTGTACGGCTACTTCAAGAGCAAGGAGGAGATCGTCGCCGCGATTGCCGAGGACGCCCTCAGCGCAGTCGACGAACTCTTCCAGAAGATCCTCGCCACGGAACAGGTACTGACTCCGCTGATGGCCCTCGAAGCCGCGCTCGACCACGTCGTCGCGGTCTCGGAGCGGCCCGGCGGCGACGTGACCCAGATCGCGGTCCAGGCCTGGGCGGAGGCGCTGCGCAACCCGGCGATCATGGCGACCGCGTCCGGCAAGTACAACCAGCTCCGGGACAACTTCGAGGCCGTCGCCCGCCGCGCGCAGGCCGACGGCACCGTCGACCCGGACACCGATCCCCGCTACATCGCCCAGGTCCTGTTCGGCATGGTGCCCGGCTTCGTCCTTCAACGCCTGCTGATCGGCGACGTCACCCCGGAAACCTACTCCGCCGGACTGCGGGCGTTGCTCCGGTCGTAGGTGGGGTTTTACCTACCCCGTACGGTGGTCCAGCACCCTGGGGAGGTCCGTCCGCGCTCCGTAGCGTCAAGCGCATGACGAAGAAGCGACGGTTGCAGGAAGCAGTCGGCGGGACCGAGTACTCGGTCGTCCTGCACGACGTACGACGGGTCTACGGCCGCGGCACCAACGCCGTCACCGCCCTCAACGGCATCAGCATCAACTTCGCCCCCGGCACCTTCACCGCGGTGATGGGTCCGTCCGGGTCGGGCAAGAGCACGTTCCTGCACTGTGCAGCCGGCCTCGACCGGCCCACGTCCGGCAGCGTGTTCATCGACGGCCAGGCGCTGGCCGGCCTGAGCGAGCGGAGGCTGACCGAGCTCCGCCGCGAGCGGATCGGGTTCGTGTTCCAGTCCTTCAACCTGTTGCCCGCGCTGACCGTCTTGCAAAACGTGACCCTGCCGCAGGAACTCGACGGCCGCCGGGTCAACCGCGCCGCGGTGCGTGAGGTTCTGGACCGCGTCGGGCTCGCGGACAAGCGCAAGAACCGCCCCGGCGAACTGTCCGGCGGCCAGCAGCAGCGCGTCGCCATCGCCCGCGCCCTGGTCGCGCGGCCGGCGGTGATCTTCGCCGACGAACCGACCGGTGCCCTCGACACCCAGACCGCCGCCGACGTCCTCGAACTGCTCCGCGAGCCGGTCCGCACCCAGGGCCAGACCGTCGTCATGGTCACCCACGACCCGGTCGCCGCGTCGTACGCCGACCAGGTCGTGTTCCTCGCCGACGGCGTACTGGCCGGCAGCCTCGCCGCTCCGACGGCCGAGCAGGTCGCGGACCGGATGACCCACCTCGGCGCGCGTTCGCAGCGAGGCTTCCAGGCGGTGGCACGATGATGCGCCTGGCCGTCCGCACCTTGCGCCACCGCAAGAGCGGCTTCATCGCCACCTTCGTCGCGGTCGTCTTCGGCACCGGAATCGTGATGGCCTGCGGCGGCCTGATGGAGACAGGCATCCGCTCCAATGTCGAACCTCAGCGGCTCGCCGCCAGCTCACTTGTTGTCACCGGCAAGCAGTCGCACCTCCGCCCGGGCGCCGAGGACGCGACACCACTGCCCGAGCGGGTCGGCGTACCGGCCGATCTGGTCGCCAAGATCCGTTCTGTGCAAGGCGTTTCGGACGCGATCGGCGACCTCACCTTCCCGGCCGCCGGTACGTCGGTTGCCGAAGGCCACAACTGGTCCTCGGCGGTGCTGGCGCCGTACAAGTTGACATCCGGTCACGCCCCGCGCTCCGGCCAGGTCGTCACGCGGGGCGCCAAGGTCGGCAGCCAGGTCACCCTCGTGATCGACGGCGAGCCGAAGACCTTCACCGTCAGCGGCTCGGCCACCGGCCCGGCCGGTCACGCATTCTTCGCCGACCGGGAAGCGGCCCGCCTGGCCGGCAGTCCGGCCCGGTTCGCGGACATCGGCGTACTGGTTGCCCCCGGCACCAATATCGACGACGTGCGAGACCGGATCAACGCGCTGGACGGCAACATCACCGTCCGCGCCGGGATCGACCGTGGCCTGGCCGAGCACCCGGACGCCGAGTCGCACCGGACCGCGTTGATCTCGGTCGCCGGCTCCTTCGGCGGGATCGCGGCGATGACGATGATGTTCGTGGTCGCGTCCACGCTCGCGTTGTCCGCACAGCACCGCGAGCGCGAGTTCGCCCTGCTCCGCGGCATCGGTACGACGCCTGGTCAGGTCCGCCGGATGATCCTCGGCGAGGCGCTGCTCGTCTCGCTCCCGGCGGTCGCACTGGGTGCCGTGCCCGGGATCTTCCTCGGCCGCTTCCTGTTCGACCAGCTCGGTTCGCATGGCGTCGCGTCGCCGGTCGTCGAGTTCTCGCAAGGCCTGATCCCGTTCGCGGCCGGTGCGGGTGCCGCCGTACTCGCGGCCATCGGCGCCGCACTGATCGCGGCCCGCAAGTCGGCGAAGATCCGGCCGGTCGAGGCGTTGATGGAGGCCTCGCTGCAGCGGAAGTGGTTCAGCTGGGTGCGCCTGCTCTTCGGGCTGGCGTTCCTCGGTGGTGGACTCGCGCTGCTGATCGTCACCGCGACGGTTATGACCGGTCCGCTCGCCGGCGCGACCGCGGGTCCGTCGATCCTTTGCTGGGCGATCGGTGTCGCACTGCTCGGCCCGTTCTGGACCAAGGCGGTCCTCGCGGTGTGGCGCTGGCCGGTGCAGGCGCTGACCCGGGTCAACGGCCGCCTCGCGATCCGCAATGTCACGGCTCGCTCGGTGGCGATGTCGGCCGCGGTGATGCCGGTGATGCTTGCCGTCGGCATCTCGACCGCCAACCTCTACATGCAGACGACCCAGGTACACGCGGCCTCCGCGGCGTTCACTCGAGACTTGCGGGCGGACGCCGTACTGGTCTCGGATGCCGGCCTGTCCCCCGCGATCGCCGATCAGGTCCGGGCGGTGCCGGGTGTGGCGAGTGCCTCCGCGTTCGTCCGCAGTACGGGAACCATCGACGAGCCGCGCAACGCACCCTTCGACGAGGACGGCGCTCCGTTGCTCGGCGTGGACGCACAAGGCGCGGACGGTACGGCGCCGGTGCGGCTGACGAGTGGATCACTGGCCGGCCTGACCGGGTCGACGGTGGCGTTGCCGGAGTACGTGGCCGGGAAGATCCACCGCGGGGTTGGCTCGACGATCAGCATGACGCTGGGCGACGGGACCCCGGTGACGCTGCGGGTGGTTGCGACCTTCGCCGCCGAACGCGGCTACGAGAACATCATCCTGCCCGCGTCGCTGCTCGCCCCGCACACCACGGACGGACTGACCAAGCAGCTCCTGGTCCGCACCGCGCCCGGTGCCGACGTCGGACCGGCCCTGGCCAAACTCGCCGCCGCGCATCCCGGCGTCCAGGTCGCCGACCGCGACTCTCTGGTCGCCGCCAACGCGGAAGACCTGCAGACACAGGCATGGGTCAACTACATGCTCGTCGGCATGCTGATCGCCTACACCGCGGTCTCGGTCGTCAACACCCTCGTCTCCTCGACGCTGCGTCGCCGCCGCGAGTTCGCCCTGCAGCGCCTGACCGGGTCGACCCGCATGCAGGTCCTGCGGATGCTGACCACCGAGAGCATGCTGGTCACGTTGGCCGGCATCACCCTCGGGACCCTGGTAGCCCTGGCCTGCCTCATCCCCTTCTCGGCCAAGGTCTCCACCAGCGCCGTCCCCACCGGCCCACTCTGGATCTATGGCGTGATCGTCGGAGCCGCCGCCCTCCTCACTTTCGGCTCGACTCTCCTCCCCGCCACCACAACCCTCCGCCACTCCCCCACCCAACCCACCCACACGGACTGAAGCCGGCCCGTTGAGCTGGAGGGTTGCCCACTCAGATTCTCGGGGGGCAACCCTCCACCTCCGTGGGTGCCCACTGAAATGGAGGGTTCGCCCCGCGCGGGCGCGCGGGCGCGCGTGCGGGCAGCGGCCGGACTGGACCGAGGTCAGCGAGCCGGACCCGGGTCAGCGAGCCGGAGTGGGGTCAGCGAGCCGGAGTGGGTCAGTGAGCCGGGGTAGGTTCGGCGACTGGTTGGAGGGCGATCGTGGTGGCCTGGACGATGCCGGCGTTGTCGCGGATCCAGCCGGACAGAACCACCTGCAGATCCTCGAGATCCCGTTCCTCCAGGATCACCCCGGGGACCGGCACACTCGCACCGAGCTCGGCCAGCACCGGCCGCAGATGCTGATCCGCCAGCAGCTTGTGACTCGGCGCCGCGGAAACCGTCACCGGCACCACGACCGCGCCCGCCAGCGCCTGCGGCCGCAAGACGTCTAGGAAGCTCTTCAGCAAACCGGTGTAGCTGCCCTTGTACACAGGCGTCGCGACCACGATCACCGACGCCGACGACACCAGATCGACCGCACTCTCCAGCGCCGCCCGCTCCTCGTCCGCGGCCCGCTCCCCCTGGAAGATCGCCGGCGCGAACGTCACCAAGTCGACCAGTTCATCGATCCGGTACGGCGTACCGAGCTCGGAGGCGAGCAACTCCGCAACGGACGCCGCAGCGGCCGCGGTCCGCGATCCCGGCCGCGGATTGCCGACCACAGTGACGACAGACTGCGGCCACACCGGCGGATCCGGCACAACCTGCGGTTCGAAAGCGACTGAGGGCATCTGACCCATCTCCTGAGCTCGGCAAGTGATGGATCGAGCGTAGTCAAAGTCGAGCTGGCTACTTGACTTTCTCAGGATCCGAACGCCGGGCCCGGATCTTCACCGCCACGAACCACACCACCGCCGCCACCGCACCCGCGATCACGAGCTTCTGGAACACGCCCACCGACGACTCCACCACGTGCCAGCGCTCGCCGAGTTGATAGCCGGCGACGATCAGCAACGAGTTCCAGACCAGGCTGCCGATCGCCGTCAGCGGCAGGAACAGCCCCACCGGCATCCGCTCGACTCCGGCTGGAACCGAGATCAGGCTGCGCACGACCGGCACCAGGCGGCCGATCAGCACCGCCGTCGGCCCATGCCGGTTGAACCAGTCCTCCGCCTTGTCGATGTCCCGCACCTTCACCAACGGCAACTTCTCCGCGATCGCCCTGGTGCGATCCCGGCCGAGCCCCGCGCCCACGCCGTACAAGGCAAGTGCGCCGACGATCGAACCGAGCGTGGTGAAGACGATCGCGCTGACCAGCTCCAGCTCACCACGACTGGCCGCGAACCCGGCCAGCGGCAGGATGACCTCGCTGGGCAGTGGCGGGAACAGATTCTCCAGCGCGACCGCTAGCCCGGCACCCGGCGCCCCCATCCGCTCCATCAGGTCGATGGCCCAGCCGGCCACTCCTCCGGTCGGCTCCTGTGTCGCCTGCAGCGCGGTCATCATCACCTGATTCGTCGTGAACATGGCGACGACGCTAGGCCCGCGCACACCACCCGCACACTGAGGCCAACCGCCGTCTCCGGGTCGGGCCACCCACCGTACCGACCGGGGGAAAACCCCACGTGCTCAGGCGATCCGGGGTCCGAGGAACAGGCCGCCGGTGGCATCCACGACCTGGCCGGTGATCCAGCGCGCGTCCTCCGAGGCGAGGAACGCGACGATGTCGGCCACGTCCTCGCCACGACCGAGCCGGCCCAGTGCGGTGTGGTGAGTGACGAAGTCAGCCAGCCCCGGCGTCTCGAAGAACGCGCCGTTCGCCTCGGTCCGGGTCGCGCCGGGAGAGACCGCGTTGACGGTGATGTTCCGCGGGCCCAACTCCTGGGCGAGCGTCAGGCTCATCGTCTCCAGCGCGGCCTTGGTCATCGCGAACGAGGTCTGGGTCGGGTTCGCGAAACGGGTCGCAGCCGACGAGAGCGAGACGATCCGGCCACCGTCGCGCATCATCGGCAGCAGCCGCTGGATCAAGAAGTACGGCGCTCGCACATTGACCGCGAACAGCCGATCGAACGCAGTCACGGTGTCGGTCTCGATCGGGCCGGCCGGAGCCGCCGCGGCGTTGTTGACCAGGATGTCCAGCGGTCGACCGGCCAGTCCTTCCCACAACTGCCCGGCCAGCTCATCCACGTCACCCGGGGCTCCGAGTTCGGCGCCGATCAGGAAGCCACGCCCACCGATGCGTTCGAGCGTCTCGCCTGCTCCGGCCTTGTCGCTGTTGTAGTGCACCGCGACCTCGGCCCCATCCGCCGCGAGCCGCTCCGCGATCGCCCGCCCGATCCCGCGCGAGGCGCCCGTCACCAAGGCGACCTTGTCGTTCATGTTAGATACTCTCATGATGTTAGTATCTACCACGTGAACCTGAGGCAGCGCCAGCGCGCGGAGACGAAGCAACGGATCCAGCGGCAGGCGATCCGGCTGTTCGCCGAGCAGGGGTACGACACCACCACGGTCAACGAGGTGGCGGCCGCGGCCGGCGTCGCCGCGATGACCGTGTACCGGAACTTTCCCACCAAGGAAGACCTCGTTCTGTACGACGACTTCGATCAGGTGGCCGCGGCGACGATCACCGAGCTCCCCGCGACCGGATCACTGGCGGACCGGATCGCGCGCACCATGCTGGCGACGTTCGATCTGGCGATCGCCCACGATCGGGACTTCCTGCTCACCCGGCTGCGGCTGATGATCTCGACACCGGCCCTCCAGGCCCGCCACCTCGACAGCCAGTACCGGCTGCAGGAGGCTTTCGTGACCGCGATCCGCGCCGGCTCCACCGACGCGGCGCTGGAGTTCCAGGCCCGCGCCGCCGCCAGCGCCTGCCTCGGCGTCGCCCACATCGCCTTACTCCGCTGGGCCTCCGAGGACGGCGAGACCAGCCTCCCCGACCTCTTCCGCGACGCCTTCACGGCAACGTTCGGGCACGCTGTCTGAGCCGTCGCGAACGGCCCTGACGGCGTATATTCCTGATATGGAAAATGCGTTCGAGGTGCTGGCGGAGGGGCGGCGGCGGGAGATCCTGGACCTGCTGCGCGCCGGTGAGCGGCCGGTCGGCGAGCTGGTCGACGAGCTCCACCTGAGTCAGCCCGCGGTGTCGAAGCACCTCAAGGTGCTGCGCGACGCCGGCCTGGTCGAGGTCCGGCGCGACGCGCAGCGTCGCTGGTACCGTCTCCGGCCGGGTCCGCTCGCCGAGATCGACGCCTGGCTCGAGCCCTACCGCGACCTCTGGCGCAACCGCCTGGACGCCTTGGAAGCCCACCTCGACACGATGGACTGAGCAACAGCAACCGAGGACCGAGCAAGCGCCGACGGAGCAACGGCAACTCAGCAACCGGGGACTGCGCAAGCGGCGGCTGAGCAATGACAACTCAGCAACCGGGGACTGAGCAACCGCCGACGGAGCAACGGCAGCTCAGCAACCGGGGCTGAGCGAGCCGCGGCTGAGCGAGCGCCGACTGAGCAACCGGCGGCTGAGCAACGGCCCGGAGTTGGGTCCGGGCCGCGCTGGTCGGGTTGGACGCGATCAGGTGCGCTCGGGGACGCGGAGGTGCGCGAGGACCAGCTCGAACTCGCCGACGTCGAGCACCTGGGACCCGGCGTCCTTCGTGGTCGCCGACCGCATCGACGCGGCCGCCTCCCGGTTCGCGTCCATCGCCTCCTGGCTGTCGTACGTCACCGACGAAACCCCACGGCCGGTGGTGCGGTCGACCAGCAGACTCGCGCTGCAGAAGCCGGCCAGGTCCTCGAGACGCGGCAGCGACGCCAGCTTGTAGACGTCGATCGCCCGCTCGAGGTTCGCGAGGTCAACAGTCACCCAGGTCGCCCGGACACAGGCGCCGGCAACGGAACGGTGATCGCGGTGCAGTACGGCGATCTCCCACTCCTGCACCTGTGGACTGCCACCGATCATCGCCGCGAGCCGGTCCCGGACCGGCCGGAGCTGTTCGTCGGTGGCCCGCATCGCGTCCGCCGACCGCCAGGCGCTGGTGGTGATGCACCGGCCCGACTCCCGGTCGGCCATCATCGACACGCCGATACAGCCGTCCAGCTCCAGCAGCATAGGCATCACCTCGTCGCGCACCTGCGCGATGCCGGCGTCGAGCGATCCCGGTGCGGCGTGGATCGTGGTGGAACGCGCGTACACGACCCACCCCCTTACCCTCAGGGCAGCACCCCGCCGGCGCCGCCGGTCTATGCCCACCCTCCTCCGGCCGCCGCACCGGCGCAAGACACATCTCGCGTGCCGTACCAAGAACGTCGGCGTGCTAACACGCCGCCCGAGTCCATCAACCGTCCCATGCCGGACCCGCTCTGATAGGTCAGCCCACCAGCGTGTGGGTTGGCCTACCCGGTTCCGGCTGGTCAACCCGCCATCTCGTGGGCTCACCCACCACACGGCGGGTTCGCCTACCCGGCTCCGGCTGAACAACCCGCCGTCGCGTGGGCTGACCCACCAGACGGTGGGTTGGCCTGCCGGGTTTCGGTTGGTTAACCCGCCATCTCGTGGGCTGACCCATCAGAGGGGGTTCGACGGGGGTGCCGGCACGATCACAGCCCCCACCGTTCTGGGGACATTGTTAGCGGAGCTCGGCCAGGTCGAAGACGTTGCCTTCGGGGTCGGCGAGGGTGATCCAGTGGGTGCCGTACTCGTCGTGTTCGTCGAGGCGCTTGGCGCCGAGGCCGATCAGGCGATCGAGTTCGGCCGACCAGTCGGCGCTGGCGAGGTCGACGTGCAGGCGGTTCTTGCCGGTGCGCGGCTCGGGGACCTGGACGAACATCAGTGTCGGCCCGTCGGCGGACCTGTTCACGGTGGCGAAGAACTGGTTGCTGTCAGCATCGACCTGGGTAGCGAACACGTCGGCCCAGAAGGTCGCGAGGGCGCCCGCGTCGGCGCAGTCGAAGACGACGTTCTCGAGGGTGATGGACATAGATCAGCCTTTCAGTGCGGGGATCCGCTGGATCGGCCAGCAGATCTCGGTTCGATAGGTAGTGGGATCGGGGTCGTCCCCCGGCCCGACGATGTACAGCTCGCGGATCGGGCCCGGCGCGACCTCGCAGTGCTCGGCGACGTGCGAGCCGAGCGCGCCGTAGCTGCGGTCGAAGTCGGTCAGTGGCCCGCTGTGGACGGCGATCGCGAAGAACCCACCGGGCAGGTCGACGAGCTCGACCCCGTGGGCCGGCGCCTGGTCCGGCGCGACCGGCAGGAACGCGACGACCTGACCGGCCTCCTCGGTGAAGAACTCGTCGCTGTACGTCGCTCCCGCCCTGGCCTTGATGTCACCGGCGACCGCGTCGAGCTTGCTGAAGGCGTATTCGCACCACGGGCCGATGTCCTCGCGGTCCACCCGACCCTGGACGCCGTACGCCCGGAACGGCGGAATGAACCGGTATTCGACATCCAGCACGGGCTGCCCCGGCGTCAGCAGTTCACGTAAGGATGTGACGACCTCGCGGGTGTGTGCGAGCTCCTTCTCCATCCGCTCGAGATGCGTCCGCAGCGTCTCCTCACGCTTGACACCGTCGGTCGACTCGACCAGGTCCCGGACCTCGGGCAACGGCATCCGCAGTTCGCGGAGCCGTCGGATCAGCAGCGCGGTCTCCACCTGAGTGGTGCCGTAGCGGCGGTAGCCGGACGACGGGTCGACGGACGTGGGCGCGAGCAGCCCGATCTCGTGGTAGTGGTGCAACGTCTTCACGCTCAGATGCGTGAGACGGGAGAACTCGCCGACTGTCACCGTTGCCGTCATGCGACAAGCTTCCACCCTCCGGTAACCGGAGGGTCAAACAGAACTCCTGCCGCAGGAGGAGGAGAAGAAGAAGAAGAAGAAGAGGGGTGAGCAGGCCGGAACCTGCCCACCCCTCTGCGGCTCAGCCGCGGCAGCCGCTCACCTGGCTCAGCCGCGTCAGCGGATCACCTAGCTCAGCCGCGTCAGCGGATCACCTGGCTCGGCCGCGTCAGCGGCGGACCTAGCTCAGCCGCGGTAGCGGCCGATGACCTTGGTGTAGTCCCAGGGCTGCTGGGAGACACCACCGCAGGAGTCCGCCGGCCCGCCGGTGCACGGCCGGTCACGGTTCACCGACCAGAACGTGAAGCGCGCCAGGTGGTGCTCCGACGCGTACGACAGCATCGACTCGAAGTCCGACAGGTTGACCCGCTCGCCGGCCACATCGGTGATGCCATTCATCGACGAGATGCCGATCTTCCGGTACGCCGCGTCGTCGCTCAGCCCGTACGCCGCCTTGACCTGGTTCTTCAGCCCGTCGGCCGCCTGCCGGGTCAGCGTGCCCATGTTGGTCGAGCCGCCGCCGAAGTCGAACGGCATGATCACCCAGCCGTCGAGGTTCAGCCCGGAGGCCGCGCCACGCTGGATCAGGTCCTGACCGTTCCCGTCCGGCCCGGAGGTCGTGGTGCCGAAGGTCAGGTAGGTGACGATCCCGGGGTTGTTCTGCTCGATGATCTTCAGCGCGTCGATCACCTTCTGCCGGACCGCCGCCTGGGCGAACTCCTGGTCCTCGATGTCGATGTCGATCGCCTTCAGCGACAGCGCATTGATCACCTTCTGGTACGCGCCGGCCAGTTCACTCGCCGACCCACAGCTCTGCCCGAGCTTGTTGCCGGACCAGCCGCCGATCGACACCACGGCGTCACCACCGTTGGCGCGGATCGTGCTCAGCGCTTGCTGATCGACTCCACCCGTGAGCGGCCGGCCGCCGTCCCACATCGGGTTGCAGTACCCGTTGGACAGGATGAACGCCATCGTGAACCACTTCACGCCAGACGCGTTCATCACGGTCGCCGGGTCGGGCGGGCTGCCCCAGCCCTGGTACAGGTACGGCGCTGCCGCCATCGGCGCGCCACCGGTCGGCGGCGGTCCGTCATCGGCGGCCGGGACGTTCCATTTCTGGTTCGCCGTACCGGCGCAGGTCCACAGCTGCACCGGCGTACCGTTCGCGGAGTTGTTGCCGGTGACATCGAGACACTTGTTCGCCTGCGGGTTCACCAGATCCCGGCCGGCCGTGTAGGTCCACTGCTGCGCGGCGCTGCCGTTGCAGGTCCACAGCTGGATGCGAGCACCGTTCGCCACCGAGCCGGCGCTGACATCCAGGCACTTGCCCAGCGCCGTCAACGTGCCGTTCGAGCTGCGGGTCCAGCTCTGCGCGCCTGTTCCGTTGCAGTCATACAGCTGTACGACGGTCCCGTCGGCACTGTTGGCCGCGGCAACGTCGCCGCACTTCCCGGCCAGCCCCGTGATCGTCCCGGTCGCCGCCTGCGCGGGTGCAGCCGTCATCAGCAGTCCCGCACCGAGCACCAGAGCCGCGGCGACCGCCGGCACCCGGCGCATCAGACGGTCCACTTCTGGTTCGCGGCGCCCGTGCAGGTCCAGAGCTGCAACGGGGTCGCGTTCGCGGAGTTGTTGCCGGTGACATCAAGACACTTGTTCGCCTGCGGATTCACCAGATCTCTCCCACTCGTATAAGTCCACTGTTGCGCCGCACTGCCGTTGCACGAGTACAGCTGGACGCGAGCGCCGTCGGCGGTCGAGCCGGCGTTCACATCGAGGCACTTGCCCAGAGCCCGGATCGTTCCGTCACCAGGCCGGGTCCACTGCTGCGCGGCCGTACCGTTGCAGTCGTAGAGCTGCACTGCCGTACCGTCCGCGCTGTTGGCTCCGGCAACATCGATGCACTTGCCGGCCAGCCCGGTGATCTGGGAGCCGCCACCACCGCCGCCCTGTGTGCCGGACCAGGTGAAGGTCGCGGACGTCTTGGTCGGCAGCGTGTAGACGAAGGACTGCGAACCCCAGTTCACCCGCACCGACTGCGAGCTGCCGGTGGTGTTGAACGCGATCAGCGCCTTCGAGCCGTCCGGGTTCTTCCAGGCCACGTTCTTCACCGAGGCGTTCGCGGTCGAGTCGATCCGGAGCGCGCCCGGCTTCACGAACTTGGTCAGGTGGCCCATCGTGTAGTACTCGACCGTCTTGGTGACCTGACCACGCTGGCCGTCGTTGCGGTGCACGGTGACCAGTCCGGTGCAGACGTTGCAGCCGGCACCGACGTACGGCAGGTGGGCTTCGTCCAGCGCGATGCCCCATTTCACCCACGACTTGTCCCAGTCGCGGGTGTAGTCGACCAGGTTGTTCATGTCCTCGACCTGCTGGTTCGGGATCCATGTGCCGCCCGAGTGCTCGGTCATGTACGCGTTCACGTTCGGGTACTGGTTGTGGATCTGCGTCTGCAGGTTCACGTCACCGCCGTACCCGTGCCAGGCGATGCCGCCGAAGTTCGGGTCGTTGCGCAGTGCGGCGTCGGCGAGCGGGACCGAACCGAGGTCGTTGTAGTTGCCCCAGTTGTAGTCGAGGATCAGCACCTTGGTGCTCAGCCCGGCAGCGTGCAGCGCGGGCATCAGGTTGTTCTTGGTGAACTCGAGCAGCCCGGACCCGTTCCAGTTCATCGAGGCGTAGCCGGTGCTGTCAGTGCCGCAGCAGGTCGGCTCGTTCTGCACCGAGACGTAGTCGATGTGGTTGCCCTGGGCCTCGTTCTGCTGGATGTACTTGACGAAGTACTGCGCGTACATCGGGTAGTACTCGGCCTTCAGCCAGCCGCGGTGGACGAAGTCGTTGTTGTCCTTCATCCAGGCCGGCGCGCTCCACGGCGAACCCATCACCTTGACCGCCGGGTTCAGCTGCCGGGCCTGCTTGGTCAGCGGAACCACGTCGGCGAGGTCGTGCGAGATGCTGAAGTCGTTCAGATCGCAGCAGGTGTCGTCGAAGGAGTAGTTGAACCGGGCCAGGTCGGAGGCGCCCATCGGGTTGCGGATGAAGGCCAGCCCGATCCCGTTGACCGGGTCGAACAGGTCCTTCATCACCTGGTCGCGGGTGGCCGCGGAGATCGTGTTGCTGCTGTTCAGCAGCCAGGCGGAACTGTCGGCGAACGACGCGCCACCGCCCTCGAAGGACTGGTACGTCGTGTTCTCGTTGACCGTGATCGTCTGGTTGGCCGAGCCGCCGGCCGGGCCGAAGTTCACCGGCGTCTGCTGCTGCAGACCGCGGGTGACGTTCTGGCCGGCCGAGTCGTTGGTGGTGGTCAGCCAGATGTTGACCTGCTCACCGGCGGCCTGGGCGGATGGGGCGGTGCCGAAACCGAGTCCGGCGGCGGCCACGCACAAGGCGGCGACCGCAACCGGCAGGAAGCGTTTCGCGGGCATGGGGCGGTTCTCCCTTGTACTAAAGGGTTCTGGGACATCACAGGGGTTGTCGGCGTCTGCCCGCGCCGCAACAGGTGGTCAGCACGAGGTAACCATCCGTGCACAGCCGTGTCAACGGCGCGCCCGTACTTTTTTCAGGTCTTTTATTTAGTCACGACCTTGACGTGAAAGCGTTCTCACAGCAAGCTGCGGCCGAGCCCTGTCTCCCGACGCCCCCGTGAGAAATGAGGCATCCATGAAGCGTTCCCGTGTCGCGGCGCTCGTCGCGATCGGTGCCGCACTCGTCGGCACCACCCTCCTCCAAGCCCCCGCCCAGGCCGGTCAGCAAGCGCCCGCCGCGGCGACCGCGACGATCTGGGAGGACACCTTCGACGGCCCGGCCGGCCAGGCCCCCGATCCCGCCAAGTGGCGGTACGACATCGGCGGCTCCGGCTGGGGCAACGACGAGCGCGAGTACTACACCAACAGCACCCGCAACTCCGCGCTCGACGGGCAAGGCAACCTGGTGATCACCGCCCGCCAGGAGAACGGTGGCTTCCAGTGCCACTACGGCCCCTGCCAGTACACCTCGGCCCGGTTGCTCACCGCGCAGACGTTCACCCAGACCTACGGCCGATTCGAGGCCCGGATCAAGATTCCCGGCACACAAGGGGTTTGGCCCGCGTTCTGGATGCTTGGTGGCGGCAACTGGCCGAACGACGGCGAGATCGACATCATGGAGAACATCGGCCGCGAGCCGAACACCGTGCACGGCACGGTCCACGGCCCCGGCTACTCCGGCGCCGGCGGCATCGGCGCGGCGTACAACTCTCCGGACGGACAGCCATTCCGGAACGGGTTCCACACGTACCGGGTCGACTGGGAGCCGAACGCGATCACCTGGTTCGTCGACGGCGTCCAGTACCAGCGCCGTACGCCGGCCGACCTGAACGGCAACACCTGGGTCTACAACCACCCGTTCTTCCTGATCATGAACGTCGCGGTCGGCGGCTACTGGCCGGGCTACCCCGACGGCTCGACGGTGATGCCGCAGACGATGACGGTCGACTACGTCCGCGTCTCCAGCCTTGGCAGCAGCTCCGGCGGAACCCAGATCACCGGGCTGGCCGGCAAGTGCCTGGACGTCGCCGCCGCCAACTCCGCGGACGGTACGCCGGTCCAGCTCTACGACTGCAACGGCACCGGCGCCCAGCAATGGACCCGCCCCGGCGACGGCACGATCCGTGCCCTGGGCAAGTGTCTCGACGTGAACGCGGGATCCCTTGCCGACGGCGCGAAAGTCCAGCTCTGGACCTGCAACGGAACCGGCGCGCAGCAATGGACCTACTCGGCCGGCCATGACCTGGTGAATCCACAGGCCAACAAGTGCCTCGATGTCACCGGCAACAACTCCGCCAACGCGACCCCGGTCCAGACCTGGACCTGCACCGGCGCCGCCAACCAGAAGTGGACCGTCTGACCGGCCCGGCGGGGAAACTTCTCGTCACCCAGCGCAAGTTTCTTTCCCCACCGCCCTAGCGGTTGCTCCGCAGCGGTACGACGCCACCGTCGCGGAGCAACCGCAGGACCGGAAGGGTTGCTGCGCCCAGCGCGACGGCGTCTCGGCCGAGCTCGCAGAGTTCGATGGAGACCTGGGAATACGGCAGGCGCAACGCATGCCGGCCGGCCACCTCGCGCAACTGCGGCAGGTAGCGCTCCCCCACCATGAGCCCCGCCCATCCGCCGAGCACGATGCGCTCCGGATTCACCAGGTTGACCAGGTTCGCGAAGCCGGCGGCCAGATAGCCGATCGTCTCGTCCACGATCGTTGCCGCGAGCTCCGACGTACGCACGGAGTCGAGTAACTCGACGAACGCCGCCTCCTCGTCCACCGCGGCCAACGTCCCACCAGCCTCGCGGTACCGCTCGAGCACGCCCTCTGCGCCGACGTACGCCTCGAGGCACCCGTCCGCGCCACACCGGCACCGGCGGCCGCCGTACGCGATCGTCATGTGACCCCATTCGCCTGCACTGCTGCGGGTCCCGCGGTAGCTGGAGCCACCGGCAACCAGTGCGCACCCGACACCGGAACCCACCAGCGCGACGACCGCGTCTGTCGCGCCGCGCCCGGCACCGAACCACATCTCCGCCTGGCCGAGCATGTTCGCGCCGTTGTCCACGTGGATCGGGATATCGATGCCCTCAGCAAGCATCTGCCCCAGCGGCACCCTGTCCCAGCCAAGCGTCTGCGCATCGACGACGGCGTTCCCCTCGACCACCCCGGAGACCGCGACACCCAGGCCGAGGATCTGCTCGGACCGGACCCCGGCCGACCCGATCACTACCGCCAGGCCTTCCAGCACGTGCTTGACCACCACCGCGGGCTCCGGCTCGTTGATCGGGTGATCCCAGGTGGCGAGCACGTTCATCGCCAGGTCGAACAGTTCGACGCGGATCCGGGTCTCGCCGACCTCGGCGCCGACGACGTACCGGAACGCCGGTGACACCCGCAGCAGGACGCGCGGCCGGCCGCCCTCGGACTCGACCGAGCCGGCCTCCTCGACCACGCCTTCGGCGATCAGTTCGCCAACCAGGTTGCTGACGCTCGCGGCGCTCAGCGATGTCCGGACGCTCAACTCCTGGCGACTGAGCGGACCGTCGCGGTAGATGCCCGTGAGGAGCACGGACCGGTTGGACCGACGCATGTCGCGCACAGTGGTCCGCCGTGCATCCATGCCCTCTGCCCCTGCCTGTCCGGCCTCCGGCAGGCCGCTCGCCCAGAGTCCATCACGTCGTACCGACAGGCCGGAAGGGGCACCTTCGTCCAGATCATGAATTAAGCCGCGATTCGTTACCACCCCGTGATTGACGACCCCTTGCTCACTCGGCTTCACTCTACGGAACCGCTTCCGAAACCGGTTCCGGCCCCCACCGGAACCCTCACCCGCCCGAGGGGAGCAGTGCAGTGTCGATCACCATCGCCGATGTCGCGGCGCGTGCCGGTGTCAGCAAGACGACCGTGTCGCGCGTGCTCAACGGCAAGGGTGAGCTCGACCTGCGCACCGCCGAACGGGTCCGTCAGGTCATCGACGAGCTCGGCTACGTACCGAGCGCCCGTGCGGTCGGCCTGGCCCGCGGCCGGACCCGGATCGTCGGCATGCTGGTCCCGTCGCTCACCTGGCCCTGGATGGGCGAGGTGCTGCAGGGCGCCGTCGACGTGGTCGAGAGCGAGGGCTACGGACTGCTGCTGTTCACCTTCAACCGGGGTGAGGAGTCGATGCACCAGTTCGCCTCGCAGGTCTCGGCCCGGTCGTTCGACGGCCTGCTGGTGATCGAGCCGGAAGGCACGCTCACCTACATCGAGCAACTCCACGCGCGCGGCCTTCCGGTCGTCCTGATCGACGACCGGGCCCGGCGCCCACAGTTCCCGTCCGTCGCCACCACCAACCGGGCCGGGGGCGAGTGCGCCGCCCGGCACCTGCTCGAACTCGGCCGCCGCCGGCCACTGGTGATCACCGGCGTCGAACGGTTCGGCTGCACCCACGAACGCCTGGACGGCTTCCGCGACACCTACGCCGAGGCCGGCTTCGAGCTCGACCCGAGACTCGTGTTCGAAGGCGATTTCACCCATGCGAGCGGACGCCGCGGCGTCCAGTACGCACTCGACCAGCGACTCGAGTTCGACGCGATCTTCGCCCACAACGATCTGTCGGCCGGCGGCGCCATCCAGGCTGTCCGGGAGACCGGGCGGAACGTGCCGAACGATGTGTCGGTGGTCGGCTTCGACGACATTCCGTACGCCGAACACACCGAGCCGCCCCTGACCACGGTGCATCAGCCGATGCGCCAGATGGGTCAGGCCGCGGCCCGGATGCTGATGGGCTACTTCGGCGGCACGCCGCTGCCGGCCGAACCCCAAGTGCTGCCGACGACCCTGATCGTCCGCAGCTCCACCGCCCCGAAACCCGCCCCCTACCGACTACGTCCGAAGAAGTGAGGGCTATGACCCACGGATCTTCGGACGCGACGGCCAACTGAAGGCTCCGGCGGCGGGGCAGCTGCCCCTGTCCCGCCGCCGGCGAGAACCCCTTCGAGATCGATCCGTCAAGGCGTCCGCTCTTCCCATGAGAGCGTTCTCACGCCACGATGCACCTGCTCACGCGGCTCAGGCGTGAGCATCCGCCAACAGATACACAGGAGGAACCGATGCGAGCACGACGCACTGTCGCGCTGGCCCTGACGGGCTTGCTCGCGGCAGCCGCACTGGCTGCCTGCAGTAACGGGGACGGGAACAATGCCGCCAACACGTCGAGCAGCGCGGCCACCGTGCTGAACGTCGGCATGCCGAACGGCCCGCAGACCGAGAACCACAACCCGTTCCTCGGCTCCTCCTCGGGCGCCTCGCTGGGCTACCGCTGGATGATCTTCGAGCCGCTGGTGATGATCAACGGCATCAAGCCGACCGAGCCGGGCAAGCCGTGGCTGGCCACCGAGTGGAAGTGGGACGCGAACTTCACCAAGCTGTCGTTCACGATCCGCGACGGGGTGAAGTGGTCCGACGGCCAGCCGATGACGGCCGACGACGTCGCGTACTCGTTCCAGCTCCGCAAGGACCACGAGGGCCTGAACCAGGACGCGATCCCGTACGGCACCATCACCGCGTCCGGCAACAAGGTCGACCTGACCTTCACCCGGTCCCAGTTCACCAACCAGAACAAGATCCTGACCGTGTTCGTGGTCCCGAAGCACCAGTGGTCGACCCTGAAGGATCCGACCCAGGACACGCTGAAGAACCCGATCGGCACCGGTCCCTACACGGTGAAGTCGTTCACCCCGCAGACCACCACGCTGACGCTTCGGGACTCGTACTGGCAGGACCTGCCGAAGGTGAAGGAGCTGCGGTACACGTCGTACAACGACAACAACGCGCAGACCACCGCGCTGGCCAACGGCGCCTCGGAGTGGAGCTTCGTCTTCGTCCCGAACGTGAAGGCCGTCTACCAGGACAAGGACCCGAAGAACCACAAGCTCTGGTTCCCGGCGAACCTCGGCATCCACGGTCTGTGGATCAACACCACCCGCAAGCCCTTCGACAACCCGGCGCTGCGGCGGGCGATGGACAAGGTGATCAACCGCGACGACATCTTCCAGCAGGGTGAGGCCGGCTACTTCTACCCGAAGGTCGAGTCCGTCACGGGCATCCCGACGCCGGCCGGTGAGTCGTTCATCGCGCCGGACTACAAGGACAAGTCGCACTCGGTCGACGTCGACGGCGCGAAGAAGGACCTGACCGACGCCGGCTTCAAGCTCGAGGGCAACGTGCTGAAGGACCCGACCGGTAAGCCGGTGACGATCACGCTGACCGACCCGGCCGGCTGGTCCGACTACATCACCGACCTGGAGATCATCAAGGACAACCTGTCCACGATCGGGATCAAGGCCACCGTCGACAAGGCCAACCAGGACGCGTGGTTCAAGAACATCGACGAGGGCAACTTCGACGCGGCGATGCACTGGACCAACGGTGGCGCGACGCCGTTCGACATCTACCAGAACATCATGGACGGCAAGATCCTGAAGCCGGTCGGTAAGGGCGGCGTGAGCGGCAACTACGGCCGGTTCAACAGCCCGGAGGCGACCAAGGCGCTGGACGAGTACGCCAACGCCGCCGACGACGCGACCCGGAGCACGGCGCTGAACACGCTGCAGAAGATCATGGTCGAGCAGATGCCGATGATCCCCACCTCGGCGTCCAACGTCGGCGGTCTCTACAGCACCAAGAACTGGGTCGGCTGGCCGGACGAGCAGAACCAGTACGGGCCGGCCCAGCCGACCCAGCAGAACGCCCTGCAGATCGTCCTGAACCTGAAGCCCGCCGGCAGCCAGTGAGGCCGGACCGCGGCGCCGGGAGTTCACGCTCCCGGCGCCGCGGTGCCACGACAGGAGACCCGAATCCATGACGGTGACCGACACCGAGGTGGTCCTCGAGGCCGACGGCCTCACCAAGCATTTCCCAGTACGGCGGGGAGTCCGCGACCTGCTCAGCCGCGATCGCAAGGCAGTCCACGCGGTGGACGACATCAAGCTCACCCTGCGCCGGGGCCGCGTGACCGCACTGGTCGGCGAGTCCGGTTCGGGCAAGTCGACCGTCGCCCGGCTGATGGCCCAGTTGTACGGACGGACGTCCGGTGACATCCGGCTGCACGGCGAGTCCGTCACGGTCCACGGCGGCCGCAGGTTCCGCGCGTACTGCCGTCGGGTGCAGATGATCTTCCAGGACCCGTTCGCCTCGCTGAACCCGACGCACACCGTGCGGTACCACCTGACCCGGTCGCTGAGGATCCACGGCCGGGCGGGCGATCTCGAGGAGAACCTCC
This sequence comes from Kribbella sp. NBC_01510, assembly GCF_045040325.1. Lineage (NCBI taxonomy): Bacteria > Bacillati > Actinomycetota > Actinomycetes > Propionibacteriales > Kribbellaceae > Kribbella > Kribbella sp. NBC_01510. The sequence goes on from NZ_CP109418.1 coordinate 202,535, forward strand.
GCGACCTGCTGGTCCAGGTGCAGCTCACCCCGCCGGAGCGCTACCTCGACAAGTTCCCGCACGAACTGTCCGGCGGACAGCGTCAGCGCGTCTCGATCGCCCGTGCCCTCGGCGCCGACCCGGAGGCGCTGCTCGCGGACGAGCCGGTGTCGATGCTCGACGTGTCGATCCGGCTCGGCGTACTGAACCTGCTGCGCGACCTCAAGGAACGGCTCAACCTGGCCATCCTCTACATCACCCACGACATCGCGTCGGCCCGCTACTTCGCCGACGAGACGCTGGTGATGTACGCCGGCCGGCTGGTCGAGGGCGGCGACTCGGAGACCGTCACCCAGAACCCGGCGCATCCCTACACCCGCTTGCTGATCGAGAGCGCCCCGGACCCCGATCGTCTGGACCGGGTCGGAGATCTGCGCGCACCGGAGGACCAGGGCAGCGGCGAGCCGCCGAGCCTGATCGCACCGCCGTCCGGTTGCCGCTTCCACCCGCGCTGCGTGCACGCGATGCCGAAGTGCTCGACCGAACTCCCGCCCCGCTTCGACCTGCCGGCCAACCATGACGACACCCAGGGCCACTGGGCCGCGTGCTGGCTCTACGAGGAAGGAGCGGCCAAGTGAGGTTCCTCCTGCAACGGATCGCCTTCTACCTCTTCACCGCGTGGGCCGCGCTCACCATCAACTTCTTCATCCCGCGGCTGATCCCGGGCGACCCGGTCACCTCGCTGATCAACAAGTTCCAGGGCCAGATGAGCACCGAGGCGATCAACTCGCTGTACGTGCTGTTCGGCCTGGACAAGAATGCCTCGCTCTGGAGCCAGTACGTCGACTACTGGGGACAGGTGCTCCACGGCGACCTCGGGTTGTCGTTCACCTTCTTCCCCACCCCGGTCTCGGAGATCCTTCGGCAGAGCCTGCCGTGGACGATCGCGCTGGTCGGCATCACGACGTTCGCCAGCTTCATGATCGGTACGTCGCTCGGCGTCCTGGCGGGTTGGCGCCGCGGCTCCTGGCTGGACGGGCTGTTGCCCGCGACAACCTTCCTGTCGTCGATCCCGTACTTCTGGCTGGGCCTGCTGGCGATCACGCTGCTGGCCGGTCCGGGCAGCTTCTTCCCGTCGTCGGGCGGTTACGAGCCCGGCCTGGTGCCGTCCTGGGACAGCCAGTTCATCGGCAGTGCGATCCAGCACAGTCTGCTGCCCGCCGTCACGATCCTGATCTCGTCGGTCAGCGGCTGGATCCTCAGCATGCGGAACATGCTTGTGACCGTCGCTTCCGAGGACTACATCACCGTTGCCCATGCCAAGGGTCTGCCCGAGCGCCGGGTGATGGTCGGCTACGCCGCCCGGAACGCGCTGCTGCCGAGCGTCTCCGGCTTCGCGCTGTCGCTCGGCTTCATCGTCGGCGGCACGCTGCTGGTGGAGATCGTCTTCTCCTACCCGGGCATCGGCTACAACCTGTTCCAGGCCGTCGGCGCGAAGGACTACCCGCTGATGCAGGGCGTGTTCCTGGTGATCACGCTGTCCGTGCTCGTCGCCAACCTGATGGCCGACATCGCCTACCTGCTGCTCGACCCGCGCACCCGGAAGGAGGGCTGATCACAGTGTCAGCACCCGCCAGCACCATCACCGCGGTCACGCCGGGAGGTCCCGAGGTCGCCGCCGCACCGGCGAAGCGCCGCCGGTTGCGCTTCGTCGCCAACCCCAAGGCCGCCACCGGCCTGATCGTGCTCGCGTTCTTCTGCCTGATCGCCATCACCGGCCCGTGGATCGCGCCGTACGACCCGTCCGCCCGCAGCAGCGACCTGATCCAGCCGCCGTCCGGCAAGCACTGGTTCGGGACGACGCACCTCGGGCAGGACATCTTCAGCCAGGTCCTGGTCGGCACCCGCGGCGTGATGTTCGTCGGCCTGCTGGCCGGAATCGTGGCGACCGCGTTGTCGATCCTGATCGGTGTCAGCGCGGGCTTCCTCGGCGGTGCCGCTGACGAGAGTCTGTCGGCGCTGTCGAACGTCTTCCTGGTGATCCCGGCATTGCCGCTGATCATCATCGTTGCCTCGACCATCCCTTCGGCCGGCGATCTCATGGTTGCCTTGGTCATCGGGTTCACCTCGTGGGCCTGGGGCGCGCGAGTGCTGCGCGCGCAGACGCTGTCGTTGCGACGGCGCGACTACGTCGAGGCCGCGCGGGCGACCGGTGAGAGCACCTGGCGGATCATCACCGCCGAGATCATGCCGAACCTGACCGCGATCATCGCCTCCGGGTTCGTCGGCACGGTCATCTTCGCGGTGATGTCCGAGATCACGCTGGCCTTCATCGGCATCTCCACGATCTCCGAATGGAACTGGGGAACGATCCTGTTCTGGGCGCAAAGCCAGCAGGCCCTGGCTCAGGGTGCCTGGTGGTGGTTCGTCCCGGCCGGTCTCGCGATCGCGATCCTCGGTACGGCGCTGTCGCTGATCAACTTCGGGATCGACGAGTTCGTCAGTCCGCGGTTGCGCAGCAGTGGCCACACCCGGGTGAAGACCACGGACGGCCACTCGGTCCGGATGCGGGTCGGGTTCACCCCGGTCCTGTCGTCCAAAGATGCGCCTGCGACTCCCGTCGTACGCCGGAAGGAGGACGCGGCATGAGAGAGCCGGTGCTGGAGATCAAGAACTTCCACGTCGACTACGGTCTCGGCGATCAGGCGGTGCAGGCGGTCCGCGATGTCACGCTGACGCTGCATCGCGGCGAGGTGCTCGGGCTGGCCGGCGAGAGCGGCAGCGGCAAGTCGACGCTGGCGTACGGCGTGACGCGACTGCTGCCACCACCTGGCGTGATCAGCGGGGGCTCGGTGATCTACCACCCGCCGACCGGCGACGCGTACGACGTGATGGCGCTGACGGACCCGGAGTTGCGGAAGTTCCGCTGGGCCGAGACGTCGATCGTGTTCCAGGGCGCGATGAACTCGCTGAACCCGGTGCACAAGGTCTCGACCCAGATGCTCGACGTGATCAAGGCGCACGAACCGCAGTTGAGTCCGCAGGGACGGGTCGCCCGGGCGAAGGAGATGCTCAAGCTCGTCGGCATCTCCGCCGACCGGATGGACGCGTACCCGCATCAGCTGTCCGGCGGCATGCGGCAGCGCGTGATGATCGGGATGGCGCTCGTACTCGAGCCGCAGATCGTCATCATGGACGAGCCGACCACCGCGCTCGACGTGGTCATGCAGCGGCAGATCCTGGCCCAGCTGGTCGAGCTGCGCGAGCGGCTCGGGTTCTCGGTTCTGTTCATCACGCACGACCTCTCGCTGCTGGTCGAGTTCTCCGACCGGATCGCGATCATGTACGGCGGCCGGATCGTCGAGGAGGCGCGCTCGGCGGACCTGTACAAGGACTCGTTGCATCCTTACAGCGAAGGGCTGCTCAAGTCCTTCCCAGCCCTGCGCGGTGCCCGCAAGGAGCTGGCCGGGATCCCTGGTTCGCCACCCGACCTGCGCGGGATGCCGTCCGGCTGTGCGTTCCACCCGCGCTGCCCGCACGCCTTCGACCGTTGCTCGACCGACATCCCGCTGCTGGGAATCCCGTCGGCGCGCAACGACCCCAGCCGGTCCGTCGCCTGCTGGCTCCCCGGCCGCGTCGGCTGACCCCACCCCTTACGTCCGAAGATCCGTGGCCTATTGCCCTCGATTCTTCGGACGTAAGCTCTTATCACTTCTCGCAGGGAGATCGTTGAGTATGAGCACTGCATTTGTGGCGGGGCTGCCGGGTGGGTTTCGGTGGGGGGTCGCCACGTCGGCGTACCAGATCGAGGGTGCCATCGACGCCGACGGCCGGACGCCGTCGATCTGGGACACCTACTGCCGGGTGCCGGGCGCGATCGACAACGGCGACACCGGGGATGTCGCCTGCGACCACTACCACCGGATGCCGGCCGATGTCGCCCTGATCAAGGACCTCGGGTTCGACACCTACCGGTTCTCGGTCGCGTGGCCGCGGGTGCAGCCGCGCGGCAGGGGTCCGGTGAACCCGGCCGGGATCGCGTTCTACGACCGGCTCGTCGACGAGCTGCTTGCCCAGGGCATCGATCCGTGGGTGACGGTGTACCACTGGGATCTGCCGCAGGAGCTCGAGGACGCCGGCGGCTGGCCGGTGCGCGACACGGCGTACCGGTTCGCGGACTACTCGATGATGGTGTTCGACGCGCTGAAGGATCGGGTCGACACCTGGACCACGCTGAACGAGCCCTGGTGCTCGGCGATGCTCGGCTACGCGTACGGCGCTCATGCGCCGGGGCGACGCGATTACCCGGCGGCGCTGGCAGCCGTTCATCACCTGCTGCTCGGGCACGGATTGGCGACGTCCCGCATACGCGAGGCAGCGCCGCGCAAGCTCGACATCGGGATCACACTGAACGTGGCGACGGCGTACCCGGCTTCGGATGCGGAGCCGGATGTCGAGGCGGCGCGCCGTGCGGACGGGTTGGGACGACGCATCTACCTCGACCCGCTCGTCTTCGGCCGCTACCCCGCCGACGTGGTCGCCGACCTGGCCCGCGAAGGTGTCGAGCTCCCGGTGCTCGACGGCGATCTGGACATCATCTCGGCGCCGATCGACGTACTCGGGGTGAACTACTACTTCAGCCAGAAGTTCACCGGCTACGCCGAGGACGGCAGCACGGTGGACGCGGACGGGCTGCCGATCAGCCGCACGCTCCCGTTGGACAAGCCCCGCACGGCGATGGATTGGGAGATCGTCCCCGAAGGCTTCACCGACCTCCTCGTCGGCATCGCCCGCGACTACCCGGGCCTCCCGATGGTCATCACCGAGAACGGCTCCGCCTTCGAGGACGTCCCCGACGCCACCGGTTTCGTCGACGACACCGACCGTACGGCGTACTTCGCCTCCCACCTCGCCGCCGTTGCCGAAGCCATCCGCCAGGGCGCCGACATCCGCGGCTACCTGGCCTGGTCCCTGATGGACAACTTCGAATGGGCCTACGGCTACGTCAAACGCTTCGGCATCGTCCGCGTCGACTACGAGACCCAGACCCGCACCCCGAAGGCGAGCGCCGTGTACCTCAAGGACCTCGCGGCACAGCACCGAGCCCGATAGCCCGGGCCATCGGCACCCACAACCCCGGAGGAGAACCGGGGCCTCGGACAGGAACCGGGGACCTGGGACACCGCACAGCCCCACAACCTGTCCCAGGTCCCCACGGACTGTCCCACGGCCCGGTGACCGGCTGAGGTCCGCCCAGGCAGCCGGTCTGTGGAAACTAATGTGCACCAGGCGACGGTTTCTTTCCCCAAAGACGCGGCCGTGGGATCGGCGAGACCTCACTCGGTAGTCCGGCGGCCGGGCGGTGGAAATGTGGAGAAGTCGTGGAGATTCGGCCTCCATCCGGACTCCACGTCCTCTCCAAGCTTCGGATGACCAACGCGGCGCAGAGTCGTCCCATCGGGGTGGAGATGGGGGCGGCAGATGTACGACGTTGTGGTGGTTGGGGCACGGTGTGCCGGGGCGGCGACCGCGAGGTTGCTGGCGGGGATGGGTCACGACGTCCTCATGGTCGACAAGACGCGACTGCCGAGCGACACGCTGTCGACGCACGGACTCATCCGTGGCGGCGTCGTCCAACTGTCCCGCTGGGGTCTGCTCGATCGCGTCCTCGACAGCGGCGCGCCGGCGATCACGCAGGTGCGGTTCGACATCGAGGGCGAGTCGAAGGTACGGCGGATCAAGCAGCGCGCCGGCGTGGACATGCTGGTCGCACCCCGTCGTCACGTGCTCGACGGTCTGCTGGCCGACGCGGCGGTGGAGGCAGGCGCAGAGCTCCGAACGGGGGTGACCGCGACCGGTCTGCTGCGATCGGACGATGGCCGGGTCGCCGGCATCGTAGGCCGGTCCGCGAACGGCGACCGCGTCGAACTGCCGGCCCGCGTGGTGGTCGGCGCGGACGGCCGCGGGTCGCGCATGGCGGGCTACTTCGGCGCCGAGACGCTGGAGCAGCACACCTCACCATGCGCGGTCTTCTACACCTATGTGACCGGTCTCCGATCGGACACCTACGAGTTCCACATCGCGCCCGATGCGTTCGCCGGCGTCTTCCCGACGCATGACGGTGCGGCGTGTGTCTGGCTGATCCGCCCGACCCCGCTGCTCGAACCGATCCGTACGGCGGGCTCGGCACGCGGCGCGGCGTTCGTCCAGCAGCTCGAACTGCTGGTGCCCGACCTCGGCCACCGAGTCCGCGCCGGCCGTATCACCGCACGACTGCGCGGAACCGCGGATCTTCCGAACTACCTGCGCCGGTCCCACGGCCCGGGGTGGGCGCTCGTCGGCGATGCCGGCTACCACCGCGATCCGATCACCGGGCACGGCATCACCGACGCGTTCCGCGATGCGGAGCTGCTGGCGACCGCCATCGACCGGAGCCTCGACGACCCCACGGTCGAGCGGACCGCGATGACGTCGTACCAGCAGACGCGGGATGCCATGGCACGCGAGGTCTTCGACCTGACCTGCGCGTTGACCGCCTTCCCACCGCCGAACCGCTTCGTGGAGCTGCAACTCCAGCTCAGCGACGCACTCGAACGCGAGGCCGACGCGTTGGCCTCGTTTCCCGGACTCACAGCAAACCTTGCTGCCTGAAAGGAAGAGCATCATGACCGCAACCACGACCGACAGCCATCGGAACGGAGTCGACACCGCCACGTTGTTCGCGACACTCGACGCCGTCAAGGCCCAGCCGGAGATCGCCCGCTTCCAGTTCCGCGCCACCAACCGGTGGATCAGCGGCACGCACAACCGCGGCACGATCAACGGGTTCTACGGAGCCGGACAGGAGAACACCCGTCCCGCCGACTTCACCTTCGACGCCGACCACCCGCCGGTACTGGTCGGCGGCGACAACGGCCCGACGCCGGCCGAGCACCTGCTGCACGCGCTGGCCGCCTGCCTCACCAGCGGGCTGGCGAACATCGCCGCGGCGCGCGGGATCACCCTCGAGGAGGTCACCTCGACGGTCGAGGGCGACATCAACCTGCTCGGCATCCTCGGCCTCGACCCGGACGTCCGCAACGGGTACGAAGCGATCCGGGTCGTCTTCCACGTCAAGGGCGACGCCGAGGCGCAGAAGCTGAAGGCCCTGGTCGAGCAGTCCATGAACCGCTCGGCGGTGTACGACGTGATCACGCACGGCGTCCCGGTGTCGATCGACGTCGCCACCGCTTGATCACAGCGCCCGGAACACCGCCTGTGGCTCGACGCCACCGATCACGTGCTCGCCGGCGTACTCCGTCACGACACCGGAGCCGGCGAGCAGGTCGCGCACCGCCGACGTCAGCCACACCGATCCCGGCGCCGCCTGGTCGGCCAGTGCGATCGCGGTCAGTACGCCGTACGCGTCGAGCTCGGTCTCGTCACGCGGAACCTCGGCGATGGCGACACCGAGCCTGGCCACTGCGTGAAGCTGAGCGAGGCCGGCCCGCACCGCCGTCGCCGGACCGTCGAACAGCACCACGACCCGGCCGTCCGGACCCGAGCACCGACGACCGCCCGCCGCGACCAGACCGTCCGCGACCTCGTCGGCGCGTGGCCCGGCCGGCGCGACGACGGCGGCGAGGGCGGACGGGCGAGGCTCTGCCGCGGGCAGCTCGTGCAGGAACCGCTCGATCGCGTCGAGGATCTGATCGGGATCGCCGGAGACGAAGTGGTCCTCGCCCTCGATGAGTTCGAGCCGGGCACCGGGAATGCGCTCCGCGAGGTACCGGGCGCCGGCGGGATCGATGAGCGCGTCGCCCAGCCGGTGGAGCACCAGGGTCGGGACCCGTACGGCGGGCAGCGCGTCCCGGACGTCCACGAGTGCGTTCATGTTCATCAGCGCCCGGACCGTCGACGGCGTCGCCGCGGCCCGCATGCGTTGCCCCCACCACCGCTGCATCGGCTCGTCCGCGGACGGGCAGCGCATCCGCATGTCCGCCTCCCAATCCCAGCGGCTGACGAGTTCCTCGGCGTAAGCGGCCCAGACTTCCTCCTTCTGCGCGCAGGGATAGTCCTCCGACCAGGCTCGCTTGGCATACGTCCCGTACAGCACGAGCCCGGCGACGCGTTCGGGGTGGGCTGCGGCGCACAGGATCGCCATCGGCCCGCCCTCCGAGTACCCGACGAGCACCGCGCGCTCCGAACCGACGGCATCCATCACGGACAGGACGTCGTGCATCCGGGTCTCGACGTCCGGCAGACCGGACGGCCGGTCCGACATCCCGGTCCCGCGCTTGTCGAACCGGATCAACCGGCCGAACGACCCCAGCCGATGCAGGAAGTGCGCGTGCCGCGGGTCGCCCCAGTCCAGCTCGAGGTGGGACACGAACCCCGAGATCAGCACGATGTCGAGCGGACCGCCACCGGTCACCTGGTAGGCGATGTGGAGCCCGTCGCTGACGGTGTACCGGATCGGCTCGGCCGCCCGGAGCACCGCCCGCGCCTCGACCGGCGCGACGAACCGGTAGCCCCGGCCGTGCTGGGTCCGGATCATCCGCTGACTGTGGCCGTCGTCGCCGAGCGCCCGCCGGACCTGCTTGATCCGGCTGGTGACGGCCGTATCGCTGACGAAACGGCCGCCCCAGACCCCGTCCATCAGTTCCTCTTTCGGAACCACCCGATCACGGTGCGAGACAAGATAGGCCAGCACATCGAACGCCTGGGGCTCCAACGGCACCGGAACACCGCCCCGCCGCACCTCGAAAAGGGCCGGGTCGAACTCCAGATCGCCGCCGAACGCGAGCACCACACATCGACTATGACGCGTCAGCCCTTCTGCGTCACCCGGTTGAGCGGTGCCGGCGTCACGGTCTTGTGGGCCTTCAGGTACGCCGCGAACGTCTCATGGTCGGTGTTGTTGCGGACGGGGTCGGTGTAGGCCTTGAAGGCCGAGTAGCCGTCGGCGCCGATCACTGTGTAGGCGAGGGCGGCGACGCGGTAGGTCTTGGCCGGGTCGAGTGCGGTGCTGTCGATCTCCACGTCGGCGGGATCGATGCGGTCGCCGACCGGCCGGCTTGCGTCGAAGGCGTAGGTGACATTGCCGGACAGCGCGAGCGGCGCGAACTTCACCGTCCCGTTGGTCTGCGTTTGCCACTGCTGCTCCAGTACGGCGTCCAATTGGGCGCCGGTGAGGCTCACGGTCAGCACCGGGTTGCCGTAGCCGTACGCGTCCCACGACTCGCCGAGCATGACTCGTCCGTCGGCGTCGCCCAGTTTGTTGCTGTTGGCAACCAGAAGGTCGCCGCGCAGTGCGGTGGATCCGACGGCGGGCTTGGCCGCGATCAGGCCGAGGTCCGCGCTGCCGTTCTGCCGGGCGGTCCACAGATGTACGTCGGCGGCCAGGTCGGCCAGGGTGCTCTCGCCTTGGGCGTTGGCGGTCCGGGTGAAGTCGCCGGTGACGGTCGCGACGGGTTCGGCGTACTTGCGATCTCCGGCGGCGGCCCAGTAGTCGACGATCTGCTGGATCTTCGGGTCCGGCGTGACGACGCGGGTGACGGCGTGGTTGGTCGACGTGGTCTGTTCGCGCAGTACCTCACCGGTCCGGCCGTCGAGCTGCAGGTTGATCTCGTTGATCAGCCGGCCGTGGTTCGCGGCCTCGACCACCGGGCGCGGGTTGCCGTCCGGGTCCGGGATGCTGCAGTTGAACGCGGCGTGCCAGTGGCCGGTGACGATGGCGTCGATCTGCGGCGTCACCTTGCGGGCGAGGTCGATCGCGGGACCACTCGGGTTGATGCAGTTGTCGTACGTCGCCGACGCGTCGGTGCCACCGTCGTGCATGTTCAGCACGATCGCCTTCACACCCAGCTTGGTCAGCTCGGCCGCCGCGCGGTTCGCCGACTCGACCGGGTCGAGCGCCTTCAGGTCCGGCTGGTACGACGTGGAGCCGACCGGCGTGTCCGGGACAGTCATCCCGATGAAGCCGATCGGGTACGCGCGACCGTGATCGCGGACCCAACGGATCGTGTACGGCGCGACGATCGTGCGGCCCTTGGCGTCGACGATGTTGGCCGACTGGAACTCGAAGTTCGCCCCGTGGAACCGGTGGCCGGTCGAGTCGGTGAAGCAGCTGTCCACGCCGATCGTCCCGAAGCACTTGCCCTTGGTCATGTGGTCGACCAGGAAGCTCTTCGACACGTCCAGCTCGTGGTTGCCGACGCTGGAGAACTCGACCCCGAGCGCGTTCAGCACCTCGATCGTCGGCTCGTCCGCGTGCGCGTCGACCTCGAACGGCCAGCCGGAGAAGTTGTCCCCGTCGGCGAAGAAGATCGAGTTCTGGTGACCGGCCCGGATGTCCTTCAGATGGGTAGCCAGGTACGCCGCACCGCCGACGACCTGCGTGGTCCCGTCGGGCCCGGCGATGGTCCCGCCGTCGGCCGGCGACGGCGGCCGCAGGTATCCGTGGAAATCGGTGATCGACACCAGCTGCACCGGCACCGAGGTGGTTGCGGCCGCACTGTCCGGCTGCGACGGGTTGGCGGCCTGGGCGGCCGCGGGGGCCAGGCCGGCCGCTGGTGCCAGGGTGGCTGTCAGTAGGGCCGCGAGACCGGCGGCGAGGGCGCGGGGGCGGCGAACTTTGCGCACAATTGTCTCCTCAGCTGTCCAAACAAGCAGTTCTCGACAGGATGAGAGTGCCCGACAATGAACGCGATGTCACTATCAAACGGCGAGTCGGCAAAGTCAGAAAGAATCCGCCGAGCGGTACCCCGATGCGCTCTGCTGCCGCAAACTCTCCTCATGACCCTTCCCGTAATCCCTGCACCCGCGACCGAAACCAGTCCGGATGGGACCTTCGTCGTCCGCGACGATGTCGCCGTCGTCGCGCAGTCGGCCGAGCTCAGCGAGGTGGCCGCACGCTTCGTCGACGACGTCCAGGCCGACGCCGGGTTCACGCTGGCCGGCAATCCCGGTATCACCGTCATGATCGACACGGCCGGCCTCGAGGAGGTCGCGCCCGTCGCCGGCCTGCGGGCCGACGGCAACGAGGACGCCGACGAACGCTACGGGCTCGAGGTCGCCGGCGACGGCGTACGCGTCTGGGGTGCTACGGCGGAGGGCGTGCATCGCGGGCTGACCACGCTCCGGCAGCTCATCGCTGCGCACGCACACGACGGTACGGCGGTGCTGCCGGCCACCCGCATCATCGACGGGCCCCGGTTTGCGTGGCGCGGGTTGTCGCTGGACGTCGTACGAACGTTCCACGCACCCGACGAGGTTCGCCGGGTCATCGACATGCTCTCGCTGTACAAGCTCAACGTGCTGCACCTGCACCTCACCGATGACCAGGGCTGGCGGGTCGAGGTGCCGTCGCGACCGATGCTGACCGAGGTCGGCGCGAAGGGCGCGGTTGGCGACCGGGCGGGCGGCTACTACACGCGGGACGAGCTCGCGGAGCTGGTTGCGTACGCCGCCGAGCGGTTCGTGACGGTGGTCCCGGAGATCGATATGCCCGGGCACACGACCGCGGTGTTCAGCGCGTACCCCGAGCTGGCGCCGGCCGAGCTGCGGTCGGTCGATCTCGGCGATGGAACCAGCATCCCGCTCAACACCTTCGAACCGGAGCGGCCGGAGATCTGGGCGTTCGTCGAGGATGTGCTGGATGCGGTCATCCCGCAGTTCCCGCAGAGCGCGTATGTGCACATCGGTGGGGACGAGGCGTGGGGGATGCCGGATGAGGCGCACGCGGCGTTCGTGGAGCGGGCCGCTGCTCTCGTCCGCGAGCGCGGGAAGCGGGTGGTGGGGTGGCAGGAGATCGCCCGCGCTGCCATCAGCTCCGACGAGGTCGTGCAGTACTGGCTCGAGCCGCGCCAGCTCGAGTCACTCGACGGTGACGCCAGCTCGATGGTGCCGTCGGACCTGTTGCCGGTCCTGGTCGAGCACATGAAGAAGGCTGCGCAGGATGTCCCGCGGGCGATCGCCCACGGATCCCGCCTGATCATGTCGCCCACGAGTCGCCTCTACTTCGACTGCCCACACGCGGAGCCGTCCTCCGACCCCGCCCAGGAAGAGCTGCGACGGCGCGTCGGTCTCCCCTTCTACACGCCGGTGTCGATCCGCGGCGGCATCGACTGGGACCCGCTCGAGGTCACCCCGGAAGTCACGTCCGACACCCAGATCGCCGGCGTAGAAGCCGCCATCTGGTGCGAGACCATCACCAGCCAAGAAGACCTGGAGTTCATGCTCCTCCCCCGCCTCCCCGGCGCCGCCGAGAAAGCCTGGTCCCCGAACCCCACCGACTGGCCGGACTACGCCACCCGCCTGTCGCACCAGTCCCCCACCTGGCGCAGCCGCGAATGGACCTGGTTCAAGTCGGTCGAGATCGACTGGTCCTAGCTATGAGGAGGGGCGGACCGATCGCCGGCCTGCCCCTCCTCAGCAGAACTCAGCAGGTAACGGTCGGGGCCGCCCAGTCCGCACGGTCGTTGTAGCCACCGTCGCCCGCGTCGCCGACGACGAGGTCGAGGACACGTACGCCGGTCAGGTCCACGTCGACCTGCTTCGGGGTGAACCGGTCGACGACACCGCTGTCGTACAGCACCTTGCCGTCACCGACGACCTGGAACGTCGAGGTCCCGCCTTCCGGCCCGACGTTGCTGACCACATCGTCGATCCCGACGGTCCCGGTCAGCCGCGAGCACGACTTCCCGAGGTAGTAGCGAATGAGCGACGGCGACGCGACCCCGATACCGGTCGGGTACGTCTGCCCGACGAGCTTGATCGGGTTGCCGCCACCGACGCTCTCGTCCACGGTCGGCGACATCCAGCCGCTGGTCGCGCTGATCCACTGATGATGCGAGAGCGGGACGATCCCGACCGGTGGCGCCGGCGCGACCACGACCGGTGACACAGTCGTCTGCCGCTGCACGCCGTACCCGATCGTCTGGTACGACGTCGACGCGGTGAGGCTCGCGGATCCGGGCGCGGCACCGGCCGGCAGCTTCACGGTGAATGCGAAGGTCGCCTGCTTGCCACTGGCAATGAGAGCCGGGGCGTTGGACAACGGCTTCACGGTCCACCCAGTGCCACCCGCAACCGTCACGGCCGGCTCGAACACAGGTGTCGTTCCGTCGTTGCGGACGGCAACCTCAACGGTCAGCTCGTCGCCACCGGCAACCACCGGCGCGACGCCCTCGGCCTGTGCGTCCGCGCCGACCTTCGTCACCTGCGGGATCCCGGCGGTGACGTGCGGGATCCCCGGCACGCCGGTAGCGGGCTGGACCCGGAAGAGCGCGGTTCCGTGGGCCGGGACCGCCGCACTGATCGTGCCGGCGCTCTCGGTCACCTTGTCGGTCCACGCGTTCTTCAGGGTGAACCGCGATCCGCTCAGACCGACCGCGGCCGCCGTCGTGGTGAGCGTCTTCGCGCTGTCGCCACGGTTCAGCAGCACGACGGCACGGCTGCCGTCGGCGAGCCGCTTCACCCAGGTCTCCGTCGTCCCCGCGGCACCGACCCGGACAGCCTGAACCGCGGCCCGGTCCTGGTTGACCGCGAGTACGTCGGGATCGGTCAGCATGCGGATCGTCGTCGCACTGAGCTTGCGGATGTCGCTGCCGACCACGAGCGGTGCCGCCGCGACGGCCCACAGCGTGAACTGCGTGCGGAACTCCTCGTCGGTCATCCCGAGCTCGGGCGCCAGGTAGTCCGGGTCGCTGAACGCACCCGGCTTGACGACCTCGGGGTGCCGCGCGTTCGCGTCGTAGTTCCGCAGTACGTCCTTGAACTTGATGTCGCCCTGGAAGCCGACGTCGGTGTAGGTCCGCCACGACTGCGCGATGTCCGGCGCGTAGGTCCAGGAGTTGATCGACTGCTGCGACTCCGGGTAGTTGCCCCAGTCGGGCGAGGTGACCGGGTTGCACAGGTTGAAGATCATCGGCCGGTGGCTCGCGTTGTTGCGCAGCGCGTGCGCGAACTCGGTGAACACGGTCTTCGGGTCCAGGTTGGCCGCGATACCGCACAGGTAGTCGACCTTCACCGCGTCGAAGCCCCACGCGGCGAACTGGTCCGCGTCGCGCTGGTAGTAGCCGCCGCTGCCGAGACCGCACCTGCCCGGGATGTACGGACCGGCGTCGGTGTAGATGCCGGCCTTCAGACCCTTGCTGTGGATGTAGTCGACGACCGGCTTGAGCCCGTCCGGGAACTTGGCCGGGTTGGGCTGCAGGTCACCGGCGTCGCTGCGCGACTGGTCGGCCTGCCAGCCACCGTCGAGCCAGACGATGTCGTAGCCGGCCTTCGCCAGTCCGCGACTCACCAGCGAGTCGGCGACCGACTTGATCGTGTCCGCGGTGAAGTCGCCGCCGAGACCGTAGTACGTGTTCCAGCCCATGTACGGCGTCGGGCTGAGCACGGGCGCAGCGGTTGGGGTTGCTGTGGCTGAGGTTGTGGTGACAGCGAGCGAAGCGGTCACCAGGACCGCCGCGATCACCCCACCGAGGAGTCGCTTCATCTGTTGTCCTTTGCTGCCGTTGAGCGGAGCGGTCAGTCGAGTGCTTCGACGACCAGGCAGTTCGAGTCGGTCGAGCCGTCCCAGCGGACGCCGACCTGCAGCAGATAGCTGCCCGGGTGGACCTCGTCTCCCACCCGGTAGTTCTTCGCGGGATCCAGCTGGACGAGCGGCACGCGTCGCGGCCTGGTCGGCAACGTCCCGCGCACGTTGCCGTCACCCGTCTCCCACAGGAACACCACGGATCGCGTCGTACCGACGTACTGGACACCGGCCGGCAGTCCGTAGACCTTGCTATCGGCAACCAAGTCGCGGATGCCCTTGTACTGCTCGATGTGCCGCGCGGCGGTCGCCAGCTGCTCGTCGTTCCAGCGCGACAGGTCGGCGCCGATGCCGAGTACGCCGGCCATCGCGACGTGGAAGCGGAAGTCGAGGGACCGTTCGCGGCCGTCATGGGTGCCGACGGCATCGGTCACCCACGAGCTCATCAGATGGGGCGCGAAGCCGGTCCGGAACCCCTGCTGGATCCTGAGCCGATCCAGCGGGGCGGTGTTGTCGCTCGGCCAGAGCGTGTCGACCCGCGCGGCCATCCCGAGGTCGACGCGGGCGCCGCCGCCCGCGCATCCCTCGACGTACACGTCCGGATGCTCGGCTCGGAGCCGGTCGAGGATCGCGTACAGGTTCGCGACGACGCGTCCGTCGAGATCGCGCCGCTGGTCGCCGGCGTCGAGCCGCGGCCGGTTGGCGTCCCACTTCAGATACCTGATCCGGTACGACGACAGCAGCCGGTCGAGCGTGGTCCAGATGAAGTCGGCGACATCGTCACGGCTGAGGTCGAGCAGGAGCTGGTTGCGGATGAGGACGGGATCGCGGCCGGGAGTGCGCAAGATCCATTCGGGATGCTTCGCGGCCAGCTCCGACGTCGGACTCACCGATTCGGGCTCCACCCAGAGCCCGAAGTCGAGCCCGATCTCCTTCAACTGCGCGATGAAGGCGTCGAGCCCATCCGGGAACTCGGCTGGGTCGACGTCCCAGTCCCCGAGCCCGCCGGTGTCATCCGACCGCCCGACGAACCACCCGTCGTCCACCACGAACGTCTCGACCCCGATACTCGCGGCACGCCGCGCGAGCTCGAGCTGATGGTCCGCGCGGATGTCGAACTCGGTCGCGAACCACGAGTTGTAGAGCACCTTCGGCGTGAGCTTCCGCGACAACGATCGCTCGTAGTCGTGGAAGACGCGCGCGAGCCCATCGGTCCCCTCCGCGCTACACGCGCCCACCGCCTTCGGCGACACCCAGGTTTCCCCAGGCGCCAGCCTGATCCCCAGACTCGACGAAACCCGACCGGCCTGGATCCGCAGCAGCCCGGTGGTGTCCACGTCCGCGGTCATGTCCCATGACCCGGACCACGCCAGCTGCACGCCGTACGCCGTACTGCCGTCGTCGACTGCCATGAACGGTGAGTAGGAATGCCCCGTGATCCCCTGCGCGCTCCCGATGGTGAATCGCCCTCGCTCGAGCGACACCTCACTCTGCTGGAACTCGCTGTTCCACTCGCCCCACAAGTACCTCACTGTTGCCCCGCCGGACGTCGGAACCACAAACCCCGCGGAGTCGTGCCGATGCAGCGTCAGCTCGTCAGCGCCGTCGTTGTGCACCGAAACCCAGCGCTCGACCACGTCCAGCCCGGCCGGGACACGGTAGTGCAAAACCAACCGGAGCCCGCGCAGCGCGTCCACGAACGTAAGCTCCAGCCCACTCACCCCGTCCCCAGCCCCATCCCCGCCCTCGTCCTTTGCCCCGCCCTCGCCATTTGAAGGGAGAGCCTGTCGAGTTGTCGGTTCTCCCCCCGAAATACCAGCGGATAACGGGCGAGTCCGAGGGTTATCCCATGAAATGGCCGAGCGGTTGGCGGTGGTGAAGGTCGGCCGGAGTTCGTCGGAGCCGTCGGGGCCGCTCACCACCAGGTCGACCGGCGCGGCATAGCGGACACCGCGTACGGCGTACTCCAAGGGCTCCACGTCGGCGCGCGGCAGAAAGTGTTCGGTGCCTACCGGAGCAACAACTGACGGGCCGTCGGCAACCGCATGGGGGCCCCAGGCAATCAGCTGCGCCCACTGGCCGTGGTCTGGGACGCCCACCACATAGGAGGTGGTTGCGCCGCGGAGGGTCCAGGTCTTCACTTGACCGCCCCGATCGCCAGCCCACCGACGAAGTGTTTCTGGAAGCGGAGGAAGACGGCGACCGTGGGGACGGCCGCGATGACGGTGCCGGCGGCAATCACGTTCCAGGACGAGACGAAGAGCCCTTGGAGACCGAGCAACGCCGGCGTGACAGGCATCTTCTCGCCGGAGCGGATCACCGTGATCGACCACAGCAGATCGTTGAAGATCCACGTGAAGGACAACGCACCAAGGGCAGCCAGAGCGGGTCGGGTCAGCGGGAGGATCACGCTCGCGTAGATCTTCCCCGGCCCGGCCCCATCGATCGTCGCCGCCTCCTGGATCTCCCGCGGCAGATCCCGCATGAACCCGTGCAGCACGAACGTGTAGAACCCGAGCCCGAAGCCGACATGCACGGCGATCAGCGCGATCAGCGTGTCGTAGTACCCGATCAGCTCCACGAACCGCGAGATCGGGATCAGCAGGATCTGCGGCGGCAGCAGGTTCCCCATCAACATCAGCAACAGGATCGTCCGCCGGAACGGGATGCTGTACCGCGCCAGCCCGTACGCCGCGATCGACGCCAGCCCCAGACTCAGGATCACCGCCGGAATCGTCACCAGCAGACTGTTGATCAGGGCCCGGAACTCGTCCGCGTCCTCCCACGCCGACTTGTACGTCGAGAACGTGAACGAATGCGGGAGCGACCCCAGCCCGTTCGCCGCGACATCGTCGAAGCTGCGGAACGAGATCACGATCACCCACAGGATGGGCGCGATCCACAGGAACGACACGAGCCCCATCGCGACGTGGTATCCCGAGGTCCGCAGGCGGTTCATGTTTCCTCCCGGAAGGCGCGGATCAGGTAGCCGAGGATCACGGCCAGTGCGAGTACGAAGATCACCACGGCCAGCGCGGACGCGTAGCCCAGCTGGGTGGATTGGAACGCGGTCGAGTACATGTAGGTGCTCAGCAGTTCGGACGAGTGATACGGACCGCCCCTCGTCATCGACCAGACGATGTCGAAGGACCGCAGTGAGTCGATCACGATCACCGACAGGACCACGGAGTTCACGCCCTTGAGCTGCGGGATCGTGACGTACCTGGTCCGCTGCCACGCCGACGCGCCGTCCACCTTCGCGGCCTCGTACAACGCGGGGTCGACCGCCTTCAGTCCGGCCAGGTACAGCACCATCACGTACCCGATCTGACGCCACAGCGCCGGCACGATGACGGCGTACAACGCGGTGCCGGGATCGGCGAGCCACGGCCGGATGAAGTTGCCCAGGCCAACGGTCCGCAGGACGGTGTCGACCAGGCCGTCCGGTTGGTAGAACACCCGCCAGATCAGCGCGGTGACGACCAGCGAGAACACGACCGGAGTGAACAGCGCGGCCCGGTAGATGCCGACGCCGCGGCGCTCGCGCTGCAACAGCAGCGCCATCCCGAAGCCGCCGATCACACTCAGCCCACCGAACAGCACCAGCCAGATCGCCGTGTTCTTCAACGCGGTCCGGAAGATCGGATCCGACACCATGTCGCCAAAGTTGCCGAACCCAACGAACCGGGGAGCCGACAACCCGTCCCAGTTCGTCAATGACAACCAGAACCCCTGCAACGCCGGCCAGAACACCCAGATCGCTTCGATGACGAACGGCACCAGCACGAACGCCAGGATCAACGGCGACAGCCGCCGTGGTCCGGATCGCTTGGTACGGCGGGACGTACTCCCGCCGGTCCGTTGCCTGGACCGGCCGGGAGCCGTCTCTGTCACGGTGGACGTCACGCTTTGAAGACCTTCTGGGCCGCCGCCTGCCAGTCCTTCAGGATCTGGTCGATCTGGTCCGGCTTGTCGAGGAACTTGGTCAGGGCGGCGTCGGCGGTCGGCTGCAGGGCGTCGCTGGAGTCGCGGTTGAAGAACTGGGTCAGCTCCGCCGCGCTCTCGATCATCGCCTTGCCCTTCTTCACCAGCGCGGTGTCGGCCGACTTCCCGTCCGGGTTCGCGGGGATCGCCGTACCCGACGAGCTCTGCACGTAGATCTCCTGCGCCTCGGTCGTCGCCAGCCAGGTCATGAACTTCTTCACGCCATCGGGGTCCTTCGCCTTCTTCGACGCGAAGTACCCGTCCGTCGGCGCCTCTTCGGCCACCGGTACGGCGGGATCGATGATCGGGAACTGGAAGAAGTCGATGTCGTCCAGCGCGTCCTTCGGCGCCGAGTCGGCGAAGAACGTGCCGATCAGGAACATCCCGGTCTTGCCGGCCAGCAGCGCCGACGTCGCCTCCTGGAACGGGAACGACTTGCCCTTCGGGTCGAAGTACGGCAGCGCTTCGCGCCACTTGGTGAAGACCGCCTTGACCTTCGGGTCGGTGAAGTCGCCCTGGCCGGCGAGCAACTGCCGGTGGAACGGCGCGCCGTTGATCCGGATGTTCAGGTAGTCGAACCACGCGGACGCGACCCACGGGGTGTCGCCGAGACCGATGCCGATCGGCGGGATGCCCTTGCCCTGGATCGTCTTGCAGACCTGCAGGAACTCGGCCCAGGTCTTCGGCGGCGTCACGCCCCACTTGGCGAAGTTCGACTTCCGGTAGAACATGCCCCACCAGTAGTAGCTGGTCGGCACGAAGATCTTCTGGCCGGCGCTGCTGGTGGACAGCGTCTGCATCGACTTCGGGTAGTTACCCATGCTGTCCCACACGCTCGTGACGTCGAGCAGCAGGTCCTTCTTCGCGTACGAGTCCGCGACCGAGCCGGCGTACCAGGTGTAGACGTCCGGCGGGTTGGCCGAGGTCAGGTACGTCGGCAGCTGGGTCCGGAAGATCTCCGATGCGACCGTGTTCAGCTTGACCTGGGAACCGCCGGTTTTGTTGTACGCGGCAACGAGCTTCTCCATCGCGGCCTTGGCCTGTTCACTGGAGAGGTTCGACTGCAGCGAGAGCTCACCGGTCGCCGCGCCGCTGCTGCCCGAACTCTTCGTCGAGGTAGCGCACCCCGGCACCAGGGCCGCTGCCCCGAGCAGTCCGAGTCCCTTGAGGAAAGTCCGTCGATCTGCTGCCAGACCCGTCATGCCCAAACTCCTGACATCTGCTCGACCAGCGTGCCAGTCGAGTGAGTGGTGTGTTGCCGACGATCTTGCGGCGGAGGATCGCAGGTGTCAATATTAATTCGTAAATTACGACAAATCGCTTGACGAGACGGCGGCCTCACGGTCAACTGGTGCCTCGTTCATCGTTGGAATGCTCCGCCTTGCGTGCTTGGGTGGGAGTGGGAGGAGGCTCGGGTGCGGCTGGGTGGGCGGGTGATCGTGGTGACCGGGGCTGCGTCCGGGATCGGTGCCGCATGCGTGCAGCGGTTCCTGACCGAGGGCGCCTCGGTGGTGCAGGTCGACGTCCAGCCGTGCAAGGAGGTGCCGGGCCGGGCGATCGCCGTACTGGGTGATGTGTCGGCGCCGGACACCTGGGCCGAGGTGCGGTCGCGCGGTCGCGACGAGCTCGGCCCGATCGACGGACTCGTCAGCAACGCGGGCTTCGCCGATGTGAGACCGGCCCACGAGCTGCCGCCTCAGTCCTGGCAACGGCAGCTCGACGTCAACCTGACCGCCGCGTTCCTCGGGTTCCAGGCGTTGTACGACGACCTGGCGGCCGGCGCGGGGTCCGTCGTGCTGATGTCGTCGGTGCACGCTCTCGCCGGTCTGCCGGGACATCCGGCGTACGCGGCGACCAAGGGCGCCCTGGTCGCCCTCGGCCGCCAACTGGCCGTCGAGTACGGCGGCTCGATCCGGGTGAACACCGTGCTTCCGGGTCCGATCGAGACCGCGATGTGGGATCGCGTCGACGCCGAGGGCCGGGAACAGAGTGCACGGGCGACGGCGATCGGGCGGCTCGGGCAGCCGGACGAGGTGGCTCAGGTGGTGGCGTTCCTGCTGTCGGCGGAAGCGTCGTACGTGACGGCGGCCAGCCTGGTGGTCGATGGCGGATGGTCCGCGGCCAAGGACTCGGCATGAGGGAGAACGGTGTGACGGGGATCCAACGCGGCACGCGGGGACTGCACGGGCAGATCGTCGAGGTGATGGCGCAGCGCATCCTATCCGGGCAGATCCCGGAGGGCGCGACCATCAACGTGCCCGATCTGCAGGCCGACCTCGGTGTCAGCCTGACCGCGGTCCGGGAGGCCTTGAAGGTGCTGACCGCGAAAGGGCTCGTCGACGCGCGGCAGAAGCGCGGCACGTTCGTCCGGCCGCGCTCGGACTGGAACCTGCTGGACGCGGACATGATCCGCTGGCACTTCGACGACGACGTACGCCCGGAACTGCTCGAGGAACTGCACGAGGTGCGAGGGATCGTCGAGCCGGCCGCGGCCCGGCTGGCCGCGCTGCGGGCCGAGGAGTCGCACCTGGAGGCGCTGGACATCGCGATGGCTTCGATGGAGTCGGCCACGGATGACCGTGCCGCCGTCGCCGCGGACCTCGCCTTCCACCGCGCGTTGCTGGCGGCAACGGGGAACGAACTACTGACCAAGATGGAAGTGATCATGGAGACCGGCCTGGCCGATCGTGACCGCCTGGTGCACAAGGTGAAGCCGTCCGACGACCCGGTGCCGAGCCACCGGCGCGTGCTGGACGCCATCCGGGCGCACGATCCGGTCGCCGCCGAGGAAGCGATGCGGAAGCTGCTGGCGAAGGCGGCCGAGGACCTCACCGAGGTTCGCGGCTCTTCGCGTGGACGGCGGCGCCGGTGAAGATCGAGCGGATCGAGACATTCCTGGTCCCGCCACGCTGGCTGTTCTGCCGCGTCGAGACGAGTGACGGCGTCGTCGGCTGGGGCGAACCCGTCGTGGAGGGACGGGCCGAGGTCGTCCGGACCGCGATCGACACGTTGTCGGAGTACCTGATCGGCCAGGACCCGCTGCAGATCGAGCGGCACTGGCAGATGCTGACCAAGGGCGGCTTCTACCGCGGCGGCCCGGTGCTGAGCAGCGCGGTCGCCGGACTCGACCACGCCCTGTGGGACATCGCCGGCAAGGTGTACGGCGCTCCCGTCGCGGCACTGCTCGGTGGACGGGTGCGCGATCGGGTCCGCGTGTACGCCTGGGTCGGCGGCGACGAGCCGGCCGCCATCGGTGACGCGGTCGCCGAACAGGTCGCGGCCGGAATGACCGCGGTGAAGATGAACGGCAGCGGCCGGATCCAGCCCTCGCCATCCGTTGCTGAGATCAACGACATCGTGACTCGGCTGGCGGCTGCCCGGGACGCCATCGGTGACCACCGCGACGTGGCGATCGACTTGCACGGCCGCGTCGGCGTGGCCGGCGCGCGCCGGATCCTGCACGCCGTCGAGGACCTGCAGCCGTTCTTCGTCGAGGAGCCGGTGCTGCCGGAGCACATGACCCACCTGTCCGAGATCGTCAGCACGTCGACAGTCCCGGTGGCGCTGGGCGAGCGGCTCTACCATCGCGCGGAGTTCGTCGCGCCGCTGAACGCTGGTGTCGCGGTCGTCCAGCCTGATGTGTCCCATGCCGGCGGGATCTCCGAGCTCCGGCGGATCGCGGTGCTGGCGGACACTCATGGCGCGATGCTGGCCCCGCACTGTCCGCTCGGGCCGATCTCGCTGGCCGCGAGCCTGCAGGTGTCGTTCGCGACGCCGAACTTCCTGATCCAGGAACAGAGCCGCGGCATCCACTACAACGAATCGAGCGACCTGACGTCCTACCTGGTCGACCCGACGCCCTTCACCTGGGTCAACGGCCACGCCGAGTGGAATCCCTTGCCCGGCTTGGGAATCTCCATCGACGAGACGGCGGTCCGCGCTGCCGACAAGACCGGGCACACCTGGCGCAACCCGGTCTGGACCCACGAAGACGGCTCCTTCGCCGAATGGTGACCGAACAAGCCGCGGCCGGCCGGCAGGTGGCGATCGATCCGACCGACGGCGGCCGCTGGACATCCCTACACCTGGCCGGCCGCGAATGGCTCTGGTCCGGGCCGGGTCTGCTCTCCGGCCCCCGCGCCGGTCTCGCCACCTTCGTCGACGCCGGCGGTCTCGACGAATGCTTCCCGACTGTTCGCGGCACCCCTGACCACGGCGGCCTCTGGAACCAGCCCTGGGAAGGCACGGTCACCTATGGCGACGCCATCCTGACGCGGGCGTTCACCTCGGGCCCCGACACCGTCACCGCCGACTACAACCTGCAGGCACCGGCGGGCTACCGCTTCATCTGGGCAGCTCACGCATTGCTGGACTGCGCTTCCGGCGCCGTCATCGCAGCGCCTGCCGGGACCGAGTGCCGCCTCTACCCCGAGGCTGCACCGCTTTTGCCCGCTTGGCCCGACCACGCTCCTTGGGTCACAGCCGACTGGCCGACACCGCTCGACCTGACCGTCTACGGCCCGTCCGACGGGACCGCCGTCGGCGCCGTCCTGGTCGACTGCCCGACGGTCTCCGTCCGCGACCGCAGTGCCGAGCTCACGCTGACCTTGAGTTGCCCCGGGCAACCAGTGTCCACCGCGTTGTGGCGCAACCAGGCCGGCTTCCCTGCTGAGGCGCCGTACCGGAGTCTCGGGGTGGAGCCGATGCTGGGGCGCGCATTCGACCTGGCGTCCGCGGGACCGGAGGACGCGGCGGTGGTGCCCGCGAGCGGTGAGCTGGCCTGGCGGTTGACTGTGTCCGCCAGGCCAGTGTGATGTCACCCGAGCGGCAGATCGAGTGCGACGTTCGGCACCGTCGTGCTGTTGGTGGTGCGGATGCTGTTGATCTCGGTCGACGTGAGAGCCCGCTTGTAGATGCGGACCTCGTCCATCGACCCGTCGAAGTGATGCGCGCCGTCCAGCCGCTGGCCGACGTACATCTTGAACGGCCGGCCCGGGCTGACCGATCCGGCCGGTGCGGTGACGCTGGCGGCTTGAGTTCCGTCGACCCAGATGGAGAGCGCGCCGGCCTTGCGTTGCAACGCGACGTGGTGCCAGGCGTTGTCGTTGTAGGCCTTGGCCGTCTGCACGGACGCGGTGTTGCCGCCGGTGGTGATGAGGCCGCGGATCCGGCTGTCGGCCGGCTCGGCTCTGAGCCAGAACTGGGAGAACTCGTTGATCCCGTAACCCCAGAAGATGGCCTGGTTCGCCGTACTCGCGCCGTACTTGATCCAGGCCATCGCGGTGAAGTCCCCCGCGCCGACCGCGAGCGATTCGGCGAACGGCAACTGGATCGCATCGTCGACTCCATCGAGGTCACGAGCCTGGCCGAACTTCCCGGCGACCGACGTCGTCCCGCCGCGGAGGTAACTGTTGTTGCCGAACCCGGAGACGTCCGGCGTGGTCGTGCCGAGCGGTGCGTCCGGGTGGCCGATGTCGTTCTCGGTGAAGCGGGCGAAGCGGATCTGGTCGCGTGCGTCCACCGCACCGCCTTCGTACAGCAGACCGATCTCGCCGGTGTCGAGAATCGCCATGTCGGAGTAGCCGGACCAGTCACTGGTGATTCGAGTGCCGTCGGCAACGGACTGCCAGGTCTTGCCCTCGTCGAAGCTGGACCGGATCGTCATGTACCGGCGGCGGTCCGGGTCGGCCGGCGCGGCGAACAGGATCCGGTTGTACTTGTCGCCCTGGTCGATCGCGCGCAACCGTTGCAGCGATCCCTGCACCGTCGGCGTGGTCAGACCGGCGATCGTTGCGTACGGCGCCGCGTACGTCTGGCCGCCGTCGTTGCTGACCGCAAACATCCGGCTGACGCCGGAGGTCCCGGCGTTGTTGCGGGCACCGGCATAGATGCCGCCGTCAACCTTTTCGACGACACTGATCTCCTGCGGCGTTGCGTCGGAGCGCAGGTCGGTCGCACCCTTGTGCCAGGTCTCGCCATGGTCGTCGCTGTAGACGAGCTGGCCCGCGTTCACGCCGGCGCCGTTGTCGTAGTTGGTCCCGGCGACCAACCGACCGGCGTGCTCACCGCGGGTCAACTGGATGCCGTGCACCGGACCGGTCGCGTACCAGCCCCAGGCCGGGTCGTCGATCTGGTCACCGATGTTCCTGGCCCTGCTCCAGGTCTTCCCGTCGTCGTCACTGAACTGCGCGTACGGCGTTCGCGGGCGGCTCGTCGTACCTGGGTCCATCGTGGTGAGCAGCACGATCCGGCCGGTCTCGTAGTCGACGATCGGCGCGGGGTTGCCGCGGGTGGCGACCGCGTTGGGGTCGCTGTCGGTGCCGGACAGGACAGTTTGTGCCGCCGACCAGGTGCGGCCGTCGTCCTCGGACCGACGCATCACCAGGTCGATCTCCTGGGAGTCCGCGCACCAGGCACGTCGAGCCTCGGCGAAGGCGAGCAGCGTGCCGGCCTTGGTCTTCACGATCGCGGGGATGCGGTAGCAGCCGTAGCCGGCGTCACCCTTGTTGAACAGCACGGTCTGGGTGATGGCGGCCTGGGCCGGCGCGGAGGGAAGCGCCAGCCCGGCGGTGGCCAGGGCGAGGGCCTCCTGAAAGTAAACAACGGGGCGGTTGCTCACTTCGTTATTCAGCCACAAACCGGCGCCCTGGGCCAGAGCTCATGGGACGTCCTATGTCTGGATCGATCAAATAGGTTGGAGCCATGGATCTGCTTGCCGAACTGCGCGACCGCAAGATGCTCGCCATCATCCGCGCCGACGGGCCCGACACCGCGCTGGCGTGTGTCCGCATCCTCGTCGACGCCGGGATCACCGCGCTCGAGATCTCGCTGACCACGCCCGGTGCGGTGGACGCGATCGCCAAGGCGCGTGCCGAATACGACCCGAGCATCCTGATCGGCGCCGGCACCGTCATCACCGCCGCGCAAGCCGACGACGTCGCGGCAGCCCGCGCCGGCTTCGTCGTCACCCCAGCCATCACTCGCGGCGCGCACCGCAGCGTCGAACTCGGCCTGCCGCTCCTCTGCGGCGCCCTCACTCCCACCGAGGTCGTCGCCGCCCTCGACCTGGGCGCCACTGCGGTGAAGATCTTCCCCGCCAAGGTCTACGGCCCCGGCTACTTCCGCGAACTCCGCGCTCCCCTCCCCGACGCCCCGCTCATCGCGGTCGGCGGAGTCGACGCCGCAAGCGCCCCTGAGTACTTGGCTGCCGGCGCGCTGGCCGTCGGCGTAGGCTCGCCTCTCCTCGGCGACGCCGGCACCGGCGGTTCACTCTCCGAGCTGGCCACCCGCGCCGCCACCTTCCGCACCACCCTCGGCCTCTGACTCCCACACCCAACCTCGCCGCATCTCCTCACCCACCCGCACCCCCAGCCGACCCATCGCCACCCCTCCCGGCGGCCCGCAAGGCCGCCTGATCACCAGGAGTCCGAAGATGACCGATCTCCTCACGCTTGGCGAGACGATGGTTTCTGTGCGGACCGCGCGCCCGATGCGGCTCGGCGGAGAGGCTCAGCTGTCGATCGCCGGCTCGGAGACCAATGTGGCGATCGGGCTGTCCCGGCTCGGGCATCAGGCCACGTGGGTAGGTGCTGTAGGCAACGATGAGCCCGGTCGCCTGATCCAGCGGACGTTGCGCGCCGAGGGGGTCGACACGAACTACCTGCGGTTCTCCGACGACTCGTTCACCGGGTTCATCGCGTTCGACCAGCCGTCGCACGACATCACCCGCGTCAGTTACCACCGCCGCGGTTCGGCTGGCTCGACCCTCACCCCCGACGAGTCCATCGCCGCGATCGAGGCAACCCAGCCCCGCCTGCTCCACGTCACCGGCATCACCCCCGCCCTCTCCGACACCACGCGCGCTGCCACGCTGGCCGCCGTACGCACAGCTTCGGCCGCAGGCGTCCAGGTCTCCCTCGACGTCAACTACCGCGCCCGCCTCTGGTCTCGCCCCGACGCCGCGACCGCGATCCGCGAACTCCTCCCGTACGTGCACACCGTCTTCGCCTCCGACGACGAACTCGACCTCCTCACCGACGCCCCCGACGCGGTCTCCGACCTCCTGGCCCACACCACCGTCGACCACGTCATCGTCACCGCCGGCGGCAAGGGCGCCTGGGCGCACTCGTCCGACGGCACCATCCACCGCCCCGCCCTCCCCGTCACCGTCGTCGACAGCATCGGCGCCGGCGACGCCTTCGTCTCCGGATACCTGTCCGCCACTCTCGACAACCTCTCCCCCGAAGCCCGCCTGGACCGCGCCACCACCTCCGGCGCCTTCTGCGTCACCGCCCTCGGCGACTGGGAATCCCTCCCCACCCGCGACGACCTCCACCTCCTCTCCCACACCCACGGCACCGCCCTCCGCTGACCACCCACCCATGGCACCGCCCTGACTGCGTACCTAAGAACAGGACGTAGTCGTCTACGTATAGCCCCGGCTGAGCGTGAACCTGGCTGACTTTTCGCCAGAATCCGCACTACCTCCTGTTCTTAGGTACGCCAACACCCCCGCACGGCTACCCAATCCGCGCGGCTGGGATCAGAGTGGGTGGATCGGAGGGAGATGGGCGTGCCGAGCTTCGCATCCAACACCGAGCTGTACGCCGACCCCGCGCTGACCGAAGGTGTCGACTACTCGCGGCGGTTCCGGCGGCATGAATGGTTCGACGACGACCTCACCCAACGGGTCGAGGTCCAACGCACGGTGATCCTGGCTCCCCACGGCGGCGGCATCGAATCCGGTACGTCGGAGCTCTGCCTGGCGATCGCGGGCTACCACCCGGCCGACCTCACTCCGACCCCGTCGGACGGCCCGCTCCATGACTACTGGATGTTCGAGGGCCTGCGCGCCTCCGGCAACGGCGAACTCCACGTCACCTCGACCAAGTGCGACGACCACGTCGCCCGCGCCCTCGCCGGCGGTTCACTCAACGCCGTCGGCCTCCACGGCTGTACGACGTCTCAGGCCGGACTACCTAACGACACCCGAGCGGTCCTCGTCGGCGGCCGCAACCCCACCTTCAAGTCCCACCTCCTCACCAGACTGACCGCGGCGGGCATCCACGCGATCGACGCCGCCGCGGTCCCCGAACTCAACGGCGACGAGCCCACCAACATCGCCAACCGCACCCTCCTCGCAGCCGGCGCCCAACTCGAACTCACCAACCCGTTGCGGCGCGCGATGTTCCGCATCAACACCCGCGCCGACCGTAAGAACACCACCCGCCGACTCTTCTGGACCTTCACCACCGCAACCCGCACCGCCATAGCCGACCTCGAGGCCGACCAGCCCATCCCCTGAGCCCGGCCCACCGCGCAACGTCCTGCCGCCTTCGGCACCCCGCGCCCCATCCCCACCCAACGCCGGCACCACCACTCGGCGCCCGCATCTGGGCCCGGCCCTCGCATCCCTGCTCCGACTACGCACCCCTGCCCTGACTGCGTACCCAAGAACAGGACGTAGTCGTCTACGTAGAGCCTCGGCTGAGCGTGACCCCGGGCTGACCTGTCCTCAGAATCCGCCCTACCACCCGTTCTTAGGTACGCAGTCAGCGCCCGGCCGGCGTCAGCGGTCGGCGACTACCTCGCCATTGACAGCTGTGGAGTCCGATGTCAGCGACCAGGCGGCGGCGGCCTCGGCGCTCTGGGCCAGCGGGAACGCCGCAGCCATCGCCGGCATCGATTCCCACGACCACGTATCGGTGTAGCTGCCGTCCTCGAGCCGGACCAATCGGGTGGCGACGAGGCCCGGGTGAGCAGCGCGGATCAGGTCGATCACGGCAGCCCGACGGGTGAGGAACTCAGCGAGATTCTTGGGCTCCACGACATACGTGTGAACCCGCACAACCGCAACGGTCGACTGCATCAGCTTCTCCTTGTATTGCGTAGGTACGTCGATTTGACGTAGCCACGCCAGGAGATGTGACACCTCAGCCGTCGCCTGGATCCTCGACCGGGAACAGGATCGGACTCAGCAGATAGCGCTTCCGGTCGGGCGTCGCCTCGTTGGCCAGCACCGGCAGGATCGCCGTACGCATCCCCTCGATCAGCTGCAGCAACTCGTCCTGGCTCAGCCAGATCCCGTGCTGCCGGTAGCCGACAAGATCGGCGAGCGGATCGGCGTCCTCGTGATCGAGATACGCACTGAACTCGGCCACCAGCGCAGCCATCGCGGCAGCGAACCCCCGCCGATGATCGTCAACCGTCAACTGCTCCAACTGCTCGGCACTGATCGAGGCCCGCTCCTGCCGCAGCCGGAAGCGCCGCTCGACCGCACCGCGCACCCGCCGCTCCTCCGCGACCTCGAGGATCCCGCCTTCGGCCAAGAGCTCGACATGCCGGTACAGCGTCGCCTTCGAGACATCCGCGAACCGTTCGCCGAGCTCGCCCGTCGTCAGCTCCCGCCCACCCCGCAGCGCATGCACGACACGCAAGCGGACCGGATGCCCGAGCAGCTCCAACGGACCCATGGCGCAACAATCTCACGTCATGCTACCTTTCTCAAACCATGAGAAAGGTACGTCGATGACCGAGTGGACCCACCCGCCGTACGCCGACCCCGCCCGCTTCACCGAGCAAGAGACAGCACTGAATGCCGACGGGCGGGCGGTGCCCGGGACCGTCACGCTCCCCGAGCGTCCCAACGGAATCGGCGTCGTGCTGCTGAGCGGCGGCGGTCCCTTCGACCGCGACGAGACCAGCGGCCCCAACAAGCCGCTCAAGGATCTGGCGTGGGGTTTGGCGAGCGCGGGTGTCACCGTCCTGCGGTTCGACAAGGTCAGCTTTGCCCGGCCGGCGCTGATGACCGAGCCCGGCTTCACGATGACGGCGGACTACGTGCCGCACGCGATCGCCGCCGTACACAAACTGCGCGAGTACGTCGAACACGTGTTTCTGATCGGTCACAGCATGGGCGGCAAGGTCGCGCCGAAGATCGCGGCCGAGGAGCCGTCGGTCGCCGGGCTGATCATCATGGCCGGGGACACCCAGCCCATGCAGCACGCCGCCGTACGCGTGATGAGCTACCTCGCGACGACCAGCCCGGAAGCAGTTCCGCTTGAGGTTGTCGAGCGGTTCAAGCGCCAGGCCGCGGTGGTCGACAGCCCCGATCTGTCACCGGATAAACCGTCGACCGACCTGCCCTTCGGCATGCCGGCCTCGTTCTGGCTCGACCTCCGCGACTACGACCCCGTCGCCACCGCGGCGAAGCTCGACGTACCGATCCTCATCCTCCAAGGCGGCCGCGACTACCAGGTCACTGTCGCCGACGACCTACCCGCCTGGCGAGACGGTCTTCCCGACGCAACCATCAAGATCCTCGAAGCCGACAACCACCTATTCTTCCCGGGCACCGGCCCCTCCACGCCCGCCGACTACGCAACCGCGCAGCATGTCGACCCGGAAGCCCTCACCACCATCGCCAGGTGGATGCTCCGAACAACCAGGAGCTAATGGGCCCAATGCCCTTGGCAAGTGGGCCGATTGGCACTCGTCGGCATCGCCTAGTAGGCCGGACACTGATGCTGGGGGTGTGCGATGTCTGGACGGTTCACGGTGCGAGCACCGAAATCGCAGGTGGGGAAGAAGACTGACGGGTCTGTTGTGTGCGCCTGGCTGTCGTTGGCGTTCTATCCGCTCAGCTTCGTGGTCGCGTTCGTGGTCGGTCAGGCGTTGCTGTCCTGGTACGGCTACTCCGCCGAGCTGATCGTTCCGGTCTGGATCGCGGCCGCAGCGGCCGGCCCGGCGCTGATCGTCTTCTCGGTGCCGGGGATCCTCGCGGTCCGCTACGGGCGTCAGGCGATGCGGCGGGGCAATCACCGCGGCCACGCACCGGCCGTCGCCGGCGCCGCGATCGCGCTCGGCATGATCGCGCTGAATCTGCTCTCAGGCATCGCACAGATCTTCTTCGCCTGACGCTGTCACCCACCGCGGGTTGACGCTGTCGCACAGAGCCGGTGGTCGTGTCGCCCACTGCGGCTGACGTCGTCGCCCTCAGCACCGGGCAGGTGATTCGAGGAACCACCCGCCCGCGTGACTCAGGACAGCAGCGCGGGGTCGGACTCCAGCTCCTTCTCGGGGTCCAACGGCAGCACGATCTTGAAGCGGGTATTACCGGGCTCGGACTCGACGCGAAGGTCGCCGTGGTGCTTCTTGACCACGATGCGCCAGGAGATGTCGAGGCCGAGACCGGTGCCTTCGCCGATGGGCTTGGTGGTGAAGAACGGCTCGAAGATGCGGCGGCGGATCTCCGCCGGGATGCCGGGACCGGTGTCACCGATCTCGACGATCGCGTACGCGCCGTCCTTCTTGGTGCGGATGGTCAGCGTCCCGGATCCGCCCATCGCGCTGACCGCGTTGTCGATGATGTTCGTCCACACCTGGTTGAGCTCGGCGGCGTACGCCGGGATCGGCGGCAGCTCGGGATCGAAGTCCTTCACCACGTCGAAGCCCTGCAACTTGCCGGACATCATCACCAGCGTCGACTTCAGCAGCTCGCGCAGATCGACGATCTGGTACGGCGCCCTGTCGATCTGGGAGTACTGTTTCGCGGCGCCGACGAGGGTCGAGATCCGGGTGACGGAGTCGTCGATCTCGTTCATCAGCGATTCCGTGTCGACTGTGTACATCAACCACCGGACCGCGCCTTCGAGGTACTTCGGGCCGACCGCGGTCAGCACGTTCTCCATCCACGGCACATCCAGACCGGCCGCGGCGAGCACCGGCGCGACGTCCCAGCTGGCCTGGACGTCGTGGTCGTCCAGCCAGTCGGTCAACGAGTCCTCGGCGTCGGACAGCTCCATCGGCGGGATGTCCTTGTCCTTGGTCTTCTCCAGCCGCTCGACGGCATCATCCTGCAGCGCGACGATCTGGTGCAGCTTGGTCGCGTCGAGGGTGCCGTCGGCCAGCATCGCCAGCTTCGACCGCATCCCGGAGACGCGCTGCCGCAACGTCGCCGCAGCCCGGACCGCTGCCGCGGCAGGGTTGTTCAGCTCGTGGGTCAGCCCCGCGGATAAGGAGCCGAGGGCAAGCAACCGTTCCCGCTCGCCCAGCGTCTCGTTGGTCCGGCGCATGCCCATCACGAAGCCCTCGATCAGATGCACCGCCATCGGGAACCAGGTGTTCATCATCGTGGCCATCTCATTGGCACCGATGACGAAGAACTCCGACGGCTCGGTCACGCGCATCGTCGCCGTGTAGGACTTGTGGTCGTCGGCGCCGAAGAAGGCGTTGAAGGCACCGGCGTACACCCCGCGCTGGCCGGTCCGGTTGATCTCGATCTCCTCGCCGTGGGACAGCTTGCAGAGCCGGATCTCACCGGACAGCAGGACGTAGCAGCAGGTTGCCTCGTCCCCCTCGTTGAACACGATCCCGTCATGCGCGGACTCGACGTACCCGGACTCGGACAGCCATTGCAGCTGCTCGTCGGTCAGGCTCTCGAAGAGGAACAGCGTGCGCAACTCGTCCGGGCTCAGCCGCCGCACTTCGGTGTAGTCACTCATCAGAGCATCTCCAGGTATCGGTGCACCAGTGTTACGGCCATCGCTCCGTCGCCGACTGCGGAGGCGACCCGCTTCACCGACTCGGCTCGTACGTCGCCGGCGGCGAACACGCCCGGCATGCTCGTCTCCAGGTGGTACGGCTCCCGCTCCAGGATCCAGCCCGGCGGTTTGCCGTGCAGGTCCGGACCGGTGAGCACGAAGCCGCGCTCGTCGCGAAGCAGGTCTCCCGGCAGCCAGTCCGTTCGGGGCGCCGCGCCGATGAACACGAACATCCACTCCGTGCTCACTTCGCGGCTCTCGCCGGTCTGGCTGTTCAGCAGGGTCAAGACCTCGAGGTGCTCCGAGCCCTTACAGGAAACGACCTGCGTGCAGGTGTGCACCTCGATGTTGTCGATGTCGTCGATCTGGTCGATCAGGTACGACGACATCGTCGCCGTGAGCGATGGTCCTCTCACCAGCATATGCACGCGTTTGGCGTGTTTCGAGAAATACACCGCGGCCTGGCCGGCCGAGTTGGCGCCGCCGATGATGTAGACCTCTTGACCGGCGCACGCCGGACCCTCGGTCGTCGCCGAGCCGTAGTAGATCCCGCGGCCGCACAGGTCGTCGACCCCCGGCGCCTCGAGGGTCCGGTAGGACACCCCGGTCGCCAGGATCACCGAGTGCGACGAGATCTCGCTGCCGTCCGAGAACATCAGCCGCCGGGCGTTGCCGAGGGTCTCCAGCCCGACCACTTGACGAGCAGTCAGCAGCTCGGCCCCGAACCGGACCGCCTGCCGCCGGGCTCGATCGGTCAGCTGGGCACCGGACACTCCGTCCGGGAAGCCCAGGTAGTTCTCGATCCGGCTGGACTGGCCAGCCTGTCCGCCGGTCGCCAACTGCTCGACCAAGACAGTCCGCAGTCCCTCGCTGGCGCCGTACACAGCGGCGCCGAGCCCGGCCGGGCCACCGCCGACCACGACCAGGTCGTAGAAGTCCTTCGCCGGCGAGGTCGACAATCCGACCTTGTCGGCCAGCTCGGCCTCGGACGGCGCAACCATGACCGTGCCGTCGGGAGTGATCACGACCGGCAGGGTGGCGCCATCGATACCGGCCGCGTCGAGCAGCCGCTTGCTCTCCTCGTCGTCGACGCCGAGCCAGCGGTACGGGACCGCGTTACGGGCGAGGAAGTCGCGGGCCGCGAACGACGGCGCCGACCAGCGGTGACCGATCACCCGGGTCACGTCGGTGGACGGCTCCGGGGTCGCCTTCCACAGGTCGAGCATCGCGTCGACCACCGGGTAGAGCTTCTCCTCCGGCGGGTTCCACGGCTTCAGCAGGTAGTGGTCGAGGTCGACCACGTTGATGGCCTGGATCGCCGCGTCGGTATCGGCGTACGCCGTCAGCAGCACGCGGCGGGCGAGCGGGAACAGGTCCATCGCGGCCTCGAGGAACTCGATGCCGGACATCTGGGGCATCCGGTAGTCGGCCAGCAGCAGGGCCACCGGCTCACCCCGGAGCTTGAGCTCCTTGAGGGCGTCCAGCGCCTGGGCCGGGCTCTCGGCCCGGACGATGCGGTTCTCCTCGGCGTACCGGCGGCGGAGGTCACGGGCGATCGACCTGGAAACGCCGGGGTCGTCGTCCACGGTGAGGATCACCGGGCGGGTCGTTGACGCTGTCATGCCTCCTTCATACCAGCGCAAGGCCACAAACCGGGATCGGTAATCCACAGGCTTAGGCCCGGTCCGCGGGGGCTGGGCGCGGACCGGGCCGATCGGCGGGCTCTGTGGCGCCTGCCGATCGCGGCCCTCAGGGCAGGGCCGCGAGGTACGGCGCGTGGCTGTTCTGGAACTCCCAGTTGTAGTAGCGGTCCCAGTTGATCGACCACGTCATCAGCCCGCGGAACGCCGACGACAACAGCAAGCCATCGTGCACGCGTGGAACCTCCTCGGGCGGTCCAATTAGTAGAGACTCTCCATAACTGCGCGGTCAATGTGTCCGGCCCGTCGGAACCCGACGGTGTCCGGAACCCGTCGCCGCCTAGGGTGAGCGGCATGACTCAGATCGACTGGGGTGCGGGTACGTACGAGTCGACCGCCGCGGACCTGCTGCCAGCGGCCCGGGAGCTAGTCGCGGCGGCGCGGATCCAGCCTGGCGAGCACGTGGTCGACGTCGGCGCCGGGACCGGCAACGTCGCCCTGGTCGCCGCCGGCCTCGGCGCTCGCGTGACCGCGGTCGAGCCCGCCACCCGCTTGCGCGAGGTGATCCAGGAAGCAGCCGGCGCGCGCGACCTGACCGTGGTCGACGGCACCGCCGCGGCGATCCCGCTCGCCGACGGCTCGGCCGACGTGATCCTGTCCAACTTCGCCGTCATCTTCGCGCCCGATCCGCACGCCGCGATCGCCGAGCTCGCCCGGGTGGCGAAGCCGGCCGGCCGCATCCTCCTGACCAGCTGGCTCCCAGGGGTGATGGACCAGATCGTCGGCATCGTGGCCACGGCCGTCCGCGAAGTCAGCGGCGGCAGCGAGGCCACGGACGGCCAGATCGACTGGCACGACCCCAAGGTCCTGTCGGAGCTGTTCGGCGCGCACGGCTTCGAGGTCTCGACCACGGCCAAGGACCTCGCCGTCACCGCGGCCTCGCCGGAGGACTACTGGGAGACCCGCATCGCCAACCACCCGCTGGGCATCGCCACGTTCCCACTGCTCGAGGAGGCCGGCCGCCTGCCTGCGGTCCGTACCCGCATGCTCGACATCATCGCGACTGACTGGACCACGCCGTCCGGGGAGGTCCGCCTCCCCGCGCAGTACCTGCTGGTGACCGCCACGCGCTGAGTGGCAGGTTTTCGCCAGCGGCTAGTTGAAGCCAATGCGGTGTAGTCGGGGCATTGGCTTGGCAGGCTCTTCGGCGTCCGAGCTCGGGGGCGGGCGGCCGGGGCTACAGCCCACGGTCAGGACAACTGGGACGCAGCGTCCCCCCGTGGAGGCATCACGTGAACCATCCCAATCTGCGCCGGCGCGCCGCCCTGCTCGCCGGTGCCGTGCTGATCACCACCGCCTTGGTGGCTCCACCAGGATCCGCACAACCGCCCACTGGGCCGACGGCCACCTCGCTGGGGTTGCCGACATTCGCACCAGGCCGGTACGTCGTCACACTGGCCGACAAGCCGGTGGCGACGTACCAGGGTGGCGTGAGCGGTCTCAAGGCGACCAAGCCCGCCGCCGGTCGCAAGGTAGTGGTGAACAGCGCCGACGCCAAGCGCTATCGCACCTTCCTCTCCGGTAAGCACGCTGAGGTCGCGGCGCGCGTCGGCGCCAAGGTGACTCACGACTACTCGACCGCACTGAACGCCTTTACCGCCTCGCTGACCTCCAAGCAGGTCAACGAGCTCAGCAAGACGGCGGGTGTGGTTTCCGTCGTCCCGGACCAGATGCGGGTCGCACTGGACGATCGCAAGTCCACTGACTTCCTCAAGCTGTCCGGCAACTCCGGAGTCTGGAAAGCACTCGGCGGTACGGCGTCAGCCGGCAAGGGCGTCGTGGTCGGCGTAGTCGACACCGGCATCTGGCCGGAGAGCGCGTCCTTCGCCGGACCCGCGCTCGGCACGAACCCCCCGACCGCAGCGGACCCCTACCGGCCGTACCGCTCCGGCTCGGAAACCGTGATGCAGAAGGCCGACGGCGACACATTCACCGGCAGCTGTGAGGCCGGCGAGCAGTTCACCGCGCGGACCTGTGTAACACCAAGCTGATCAGCGCCAAGTACTTCGGCGACGGCTGGCTCAGCTTCGTCCCGCCGAAGGCGCGCGCGGACTACGTGTCCCCGCGCGACGGTGAAGGCCATGGCAGCCACACCGCGTCGACTGCGGCCGGCAACCCCGGTGTCGACGTCGCCGTCGGCGGTGTCGACTTCGGCACCGTCTCCGGCGTCGCACCGGCGGCCAAGATCGCCGTCTACAAGGCCCTCTGGGAGGGCAAGGACGGCCAGAACTCCGGCGGCTTCACCTCCGACATCCTGGCCGCGATCGACCAGGCCGTGGCGGACGGCGTCGACGTCATCAATTACTCGGTGGGCTCGATCTTCGAGTCCGCACACACCGACCCGGTCCAGCTCGCGTTCCTGTCCGCGGCATCGGCGGGCATCTTCGTGTCCGCGGCCGGCGGCAACTCCGGACCGGCCGCGGCTACCCTCGACAACACCTCGCCCTGGGTGACCACGGTCGGCGCCAGCACGGTCGCGCCGTACGCCGGAACTGTTGTGCTGGGCAACGGACAGAAGTACGCCGGGATCAGCACGAGCATCGCTGTCCGGACCGGTAGCCACCCGCTCGTCAACGGGCCGGAGGTGAAGGTGTCCGGGGCCAGCGACTCCGATGCGCTCGGGTGTCTGCCCGGGACGCTCGACCCGGCCAAGACCGCGGGCACGATCGTCGTCTGTGAGCGCGGTGTGGGTGCTCGGGTCGACAAGTCGGCCGAGGTGAAGCGGGCCGGCGGTGTCGGCCTGGTGCTGATCAACCTGTTCGACCAGGATGCGCTCGGCGACTCGCACGTCGTACCGACTGTGCACCTCAACGTGCCAGCCGCTCTAACGGTGAAGGCTTATGCGGCTGCGGCCGGTGGGACCGCGGAGCTCTTGCCGGGCAACACGAGCGGTCTCAGTGAGCCCTACCCGCAGATGGCCGACTTCTCGTCGCGTGGGCCGTCTACGTCGAGTCATGGCGATTTGTTGAAGCCGGATCTGGCCGCACCGGGCGTCAACGTGCTGGCTGCGGTCGCACCGCCGACGAACGCCGGCCAGAGCTACGCGTTCTACTCGGGTACGTCGATGGCCGCGCCGCATGTGGCCGGTCTGGCGGCGCTGTACCTTGCGAAGCACCCGGACTGGTCGCCGATGGCGGTCAAGTCGGCCCTGATGACGACGGCCGGCGACGTACTGACTTCTACTGGCGCTGTCGACAGCAACCCGTTCGACCGCGGTGCCGGCGAAGTCCAGCCGTCGAAGATGCTGGACCCGGGTCTGGTCTACGACTCCGGTGACGCTGACTGGCTCGGCTACCTGGAAGGCAGTGGCGTCGACACTGGTACCGGGGCGCCGGCGATCGACCCAAGTGACTACAACGCTCCTTCGATCGCCGTCGGGCATCTGCTGGGGACGCAGACGATCACCCGGCGAGTGACCGCGGTGACACCGGGCCTGTACCGGGCGACTGTCTCCGTGCCCGGCATGGAGGCCGTGGTGACGCCGTCGATCCCCAACTTCACCGCAGCGGGCCAGACGAAGACGTTCAAGGTGAAGCTCACGCAGGACACCGCTCCGTCGGCTGAGACGACCAGCGGCTGGCTGACCTGGCAGGGCGCCGGCAAGACGGTCCGCAGCCCGATCGCCCTCGTACCGACGTCTGTCCTCGCGCCCACCGAGGTGGCCGGCTCGGGTACGTCCGGCACTGCGTCGTTCGAGGCCACCGCCGGCAAGGCAGGCATCCCGATCCGGTCCTATGGCGTCGTGTCGGCGCCGCTGGTGCCGGGCGCCGTACCGGCCGGGGCCGCGGACGCGGATCTGCCGAACTACTCGGTGACCGTGACCGCCCAGACCAAGGCCGTGCAGTGGAACATCAAGACGGTGGACCCGGCGGGCAGCATCTGGCTGGTGCTCTACAAGGTCGTCAACGGTCAGACGCAGCTGTTGTCCTTCGTGGGCGACGGCTCCAACCATGCGTCGGCAACCGTGGCGGCACCGGCTCCGGGCGTGTGGGGTGTCCTCGCCATCACCCTGACAAACCCGCCGGGCGCGGACACCACGCAGTACACGATGCAGACCAACGTGGTGACGTCGTCCTCGGGCAGTGCTCTGCAGGTCAGCCCACCGGTCGCGCCGGCTGCCTTCAAGCCCTTCCAGGTCACCGCCTCCTGGTCGGGTCTGCCGACTGACAAGCGCTCGACCGGGTTCGTCGAGTTCCCGAACCGGGCCGGGACTGTGGTGACGATCAACTAGCAACAGGAGTGCGGCGGACCCGTCTGCGACGGGTCCGCCGTACGTCTGGTCAGCGCCAGGTACTGCGATCCGCGGGACCACCCGCGACGGGCTCGAAGACCACGTCCTCGTCGGGGACCGCGTCGCCGTCCTTGCCGACGAAGCCGACGTCGACCAGGCCCTTGGACCGGGAGTCCCGCCGGAGCACGGTCGGTCCGTCCGCACGCGGTACGTGCACGTCGCCCCACTGCTGCAGGGCCGCCAGCACGAGCTTCAGGTCCACACCGGCCGGTGTCAGGTGGTACGACGATCGCGTCCGCTCGCCGGCCTCCTGGTACTCGCGCTTCTCCAGCAGACCGGCGTCGACCAGCGCTGCCAATCGGTTCGTCAGGATGTTCGGCGCGATGTGGAGGTTGTCGCGGAACTCCGCGAACCGAGTGGTCCCGAGGTGGGCCTCGCGCAGGATCAGGAAGGACCAGCGGTCGCTGACCAGATCGAGCGTCCGGGCGATCGAGCAGTTCGGCGGGGTCGCCGTTCGCGTGGTCATCGCGCCTCCTCCACCAACTGGCCACCGCCCCGCGCTGCCAGGGCTCCCGCGGCAGCGATCACGAGCACCGCCAGGCTACCGATCACGATCACTCCGAGCAGCAACGCGGTAGCGAGGCCGGACGCGGTCGCGACCAGGCCGAGCGTCAACGCGATCGAGCCCTGCAGGACGTAAGCGACGAGATACACAGCCGCGACTGTGCCGCCGCGGTGGTGAGCCGGCGCGTGCGCGGTGATCAGTCCCAGACCGCCGGAGAAGAGCAGACCGTAGCTGATGCCTCCCAGCACCGTGGCGGCCATGAACAGCGGCAGTGAGTGCGTCTGTGCCGAGGTCTCGAGGATGGCGAGGTCGACCAGTGTCGCGACCGCGCCGGCCGCGACCAGCCGTCCGGCCGGAAAGCGGCGGCCGGCCATCGCGGTGACGCCGATCGTGACCGACATGATCGCGAGGATCAGACCGATGACGAAGATGTTCTCGGTCCCGATCAGCTGCCGGGCGACCTGCGCGCCGAGTGCGAGGAACACCGAGCCGAACGCGTACGCCGCGGTCACTGCGACAGCAGACGCGACGTACAGCACGCGGATGCCCTTGGCCACGGTGATCGGGCGTGGCCGCCAGGCGCCTTGGCTCTCGTCCTTCGTATGCCGCGGCATCTGCCAGACGAAGCCGAAGACTATGGCGATCACCGCCAGCAGCACCCAGAAGTCCAGGTGAAGCGGCGCTGGTGCGTACTCGATCAGGCCGCCGCCGACAATCGTCGCCAGTGCGAGACCGGCCGCGGTCGCAGCGGTCGTGATGGACGAGGCGCGCGATGCCTTGCCCTGCGCGCTGTACTCGACCACCGCGGCCGTTGCAGCAGTCAGTGCGAGGCCGACACCCGCTCCCATCAGCGCACGTCCGGCGTATACCCAGTCCACGGACGGCGCGATCGCGAAGAGCAGGACACCGGCGAGCAGGGCGCCGACGCCGTACAGCATCGTGGCGCGGCGGCCGATGTAGTCGGACAGCTGTCCGAAGATCAGCAAGAAGACGACCAGCACGACCGGGTAGACGGCGAAGATCGCCGTGGTCGCGGTCGGAGTGAGGTGCCAGGTCGAGGCGTAGAGCGGGTACGCCGTCGTCGGGGCCGCGCTGGTCCACAGGCTGATGCCCGCGACCGCGGCGGCAGTCCAGAAACTAGCCCGACGGCTCAGGGTGCGACGTGGCTGCGCGGTGGCCGTGGCGGGCAGTTCGAAGGTGGTCATGGGTTCCTTCCGGGGAGTCCCCTGAGTTGCATAATGAAACTCAGAACACCTGCGTTGCCCGATGCAATCCAGATCAACGGGGTGATCCCCGTCACACCCGGGTCAGATCCAGCGGCGGCGGGCGGCCTGGACCCCCGCCTGGAACCGGGTCTGCGCGCCGAGTGCCTCCATCAGCGCGCGGACGCGGCGCTGCGTCGTCCGCGGGCTGATCCTGAGGCGCCGGCTGATCATGTCGTCGGTCGCCCCACCCGCCAGCAACAGCAGGATGTCCCGGTCTGGCGACCGCAGCGCCGGGACGTCGCCGTTCGCCAGCAAGGCCGGCATCGGGATCGCCAGCGCCCACAACATCTCGAAGGTCGCGATCAACCCGTCCAGCAGCCCCGACGACCGGATGAGCAGGTTGGACTCGGCCGGCGCCCGCTTCGTCAGCCCGATCAGCGCCGTGTCGTCGTCCCCCACCGCCATCTTCATCGGCACCTGAGCCAGCACCCGGCCCACCTCTCCGGCCGCCTGCAGCTCCGG
Organism: Kribbella sp. NBC_01510; assembly: GCF_045040325.1. Classification (NCBI taxonomy): domain Bacteria; kingdom Bacillati; phylum Actinomycetota; class Actinomycetes; order Propionibacteriales; family Kribbellaceae; genus Kribbella; species Kribbella sp. NBC_01510. The sequence continues at coordinate 242,783 of NZ_CP109418.1, forward strand.
CAATACGCCCATGATGTCCTCGGACTCGAAGATCTCGGTGCCGTAGATCGCCCGATACTCGATCCCGTCGGCGAGCCGGTCCAGCTCCAGCCTCTGCTGCGTCGACGGCGGCGTCACGTACGGCGGCCGATCCAGCACTCGCACCTCGCGCCGGGCCCCGAGCTGCAACTCCCCGTACGCCCGCAGCAGTGTCGGCCCGTCCTCGATCAACTCGACCTGGTTACCTTCCAGCACAGGCCGTCCGCGGGCGCCTCGCAGCTCGTCCGCGACGCCCCGCAGCCGCGCCAACTGCGCATCCAACTCGTCCAGCGGATCCACAACCGCACCGTCCGCCACCCACCCCACCTCCCGCGTCCGACCAAAACCCCCTCACACTAAACCGCATCAGCCGCCTCCGACCGCGTCGTCTCAACCCCCGCGGCGCCGGCTACGGGCCGCAGCTGAGGCACGGCCACAGCTGACCGCAGCGGGAACACAGTCCGTCCGCGCCCGGCGCCGGCAGCCACACGCCGGCCACTGTGCCGGCCGGTCGCGCTGGTGGCTTCGTGACCGTCCTGCTCACGGTGGTGGGCGCACCGGGGAGCCAGTGGATCTGGGTGCGGCCGCCGGTGCCGTGCACAGCCAGCAGAGACTCGACCCCGCCGTCCCAGGTCGACGTGCTCGGCGCAGGACCACGCCAGCGCACCGCGACTGTCCCGTCGGACCACTCCACGCCTTCGGCCAGGGTGCCTGTGCCGCGCACGCCGGAGACGGCGGTGTGGCGTACCAACCGGAAGAGGCGAGCCTGTCGCTGCATCGTGTTCACCTCTGCACTCTCGCCCAGCACGCGCTGCGCACAACAGGTGTGGTCTGTGGGCTGTGAGAACAGCCCACAGACCACATGCCCTTGCCTACAAGGGTTCTGGGACAGTTTTGTCGGCGAGGGCTTGTACTGTCCTCCGCACGGACCACGTGAGTTCGAAGCGCAAACGGGGGTGATCCTGTGGCTGAGGCAGCGTTCGGCGCGCAGTTGAGGCACAGCAGGCAGTCAGTTGGCCTCAGCCTGCGGCAACTGGCAACGCGAGTCGGCTACGACCACAGCTACCTGTCGCAGGTGGAGCGAGGCCAGCGCCCGGGCTCTGCCGACCTGGCCCGGCTCTGCGACCGCGAGCTCGGCACCGGGGACGAGCTGACCACCACTTTCGAGCAGAAGCAGCCACAGTCGATCCGGTCCACCTCGGCAGCGTTGCCGCCGGCTGGTCCGTTGGAGGTGGCGTTGCCGACGGCCGGTCCGTTGGAGGCAGCCGTGCCGACAGCTGATGCGTTGGAGGCGGCCTGGCACGGTCTCATCACGGCCTTCGGCTGCACCGATGTGGCTGCTGACCTCGGAGACTTCCGGAGTGTTCCGCCTGCTCACCTGCTGCCGGACCTGACGACGTATCTCCAGGTGGTGCAGGCACGGGGGTCAACCGGCTCGTCTGTCCAGGCAGCGGAGCTGAGCGTGCTCACCGCAGTGACGTTGACTGGCTGCGGGGAGCTGCGCGCGGCCAGGCGTTGGTGGCAGGTGGCTCGGTCTGCCGCGGACAGCTCGGCCAACGCGTCGGTGCGGAGTTCTGCGCGTGCTCGGGAGGCGATGAGCGGACTGGCCGAGCGTCGACCGCTGATGCAACTGCTGGCGACAGCGGAGGAAGCACTGGCGCTCGCGAGACACGCGCAAGGTAGTTGCGTAGTAGAGCCTCACGCCGCCCGGGCCCGGGTCCTGGCGGAGCTGGGGCGGCAGGACGAGGCGCATTGGGCGCTGCAGGAGCTGATCGGCGTTGCCGATGAGTTGCCGTCGGCAAGTACGACGTCCGGGCCGCTGGGTGACTGGGCGGCGTACGAGGTGCATGGCGCTGAGGGGCGGGTGTGCGCGAGTCTCGGGTACGGCGCTGCCGGATGCGTCCTGCTGGCCCGCGCACTGGAGTTGTGTCCGGCCGACCGACTCGGCGAGCGCGCCGGACTGGAGTTGTGGCTGGCGCAGTGTCTGGCCGTCGACGGAGAGGTCGCGGCTGGTGTTGCGCTGGCTCTGCGCGTGCTGGTCGAGCTGCCGCACGAGTGGCACACATATTACTTGTATGACGACGCCGGGCGAGTGGTTACTGCCGCTCGGGAGCGTGCGCCCGGGCTCGCCGCGGTGCGGGATCTCGAGGTGCTACTGGAGCGCAAGGTGTACGCGAAGGGTCGGAGTGTGGGCAGCGGGTCGTGGTCGGGTCAGTGGCGGGGGTAGCGTGCGCAGAGTGACAGCTGAAACGACGGTGACAGACGCATGGGATTTCGCGGCCGAATTGCGGAGTGATCCGGCCACTGCGGAGGCTCGGGCGAAGGTGCTGGCCAAGCCCTCGTTCGGGCAGTCGTTCACGGACCACATGGTGGTGGCCAATTGGACGGCCGGCCGTGGATGGCATGACGCGAGGGTCACGGCGTACGCACCGATCAGGGTGAGTCCGGCTGCCGCCGTACTGCACTACTCGCAGGAGATCTTCGAAGGCCTCAAGGCGTTTCGGCACGCGGATGGGTCTGTCTGGGCGTTTCGGCCTGATCGCAATGCCGCTCGGTTCACGGCGAGTGCTGAGCGGCTTGCGCTGCCACACGTGCCGGAGGACGCGTTTGTCGCGGCCCTGCGTGCGTTGGTGACAGTGGACGAGCCATGGGTGCCGTCGGCCGAGCACGGCGAGACCAGTCTGTACCTGCGTCCGTACATGATCGCCACCGAGGCCGCACTGAGCGTGCGGCCGGCTCGCGAGGTGCTGTTTGGCGTTATCGCATCTCCCGCGGGGCCGTACTTCGACACCGGACCCAAGCCGGTGTCGATCTGGCTGACGACCTCAACCATCCGCGCTACACCAGGTGGCACGGGTGCGGCCAAGTGCGGCGGGAACTACGCGGCCAGCCTCGCCGGTCTGGCCGAGGCGGTCGCCAACGGGTGCGAGCAGGTCGCCTTTGTCGACGCGGTCGAGCACAAGTGGCTCGAGGAGATCGGCAGCATGAACATGTTCTTCGTGTACGCCGATGGCCGCATCGCGACGCCCGAGTTGTCCGGCTCGATCCTCGAGGGCGTCACTCGGGCCTCGGTCGTCGACCTCGCGAAGGACCTCGGGCACACCGTCGAGGAGCGGCGGATCCCGGCGGACGAATGGAAGGACGGCGTCCGTAGCGGCGAGATCACCGAGGTGTTCGCGTCCGGGACGGCCGCGGTCATCACCCCGATCGGCCGCGTCGCCTGGCCCGACGGCGACCTGACCATCGGCGACCACTCCGTCGATCACGGCGTCGGCCCCGTCACCCAGTCCATCCGCAGCGCCCTGCTTGACCTCCAATACGGCCGCACCCCCGACCCCCGAGGCTGGCTCACCCGCCTGGCTTAGTGCGGTTTGTCCCCCGCGGCGGTTAGGTTGAACGACATGGCCGAGTCCAAGGGGAAGGCGAAGTCTCCGGCGATCGAGCTGGAGGTGGGCGAGCGAACGGTGCGGATCTCGAATCCGGATCGGGTGTACTTTCCTGCGCGCGGGGAGACCAAGCTGGACCTGGTCCAGTACTACCTGTCCGTGGCGGACGGGATCGTCAACGCGTTGCGCGAGCGGCCCTGCATGATGCACCGCTTCCCGGAGGGGGTCGCGGGCGAGAAGGTGCACCAGAAGCGGCTGCCGCATGGGGCGCCACCGTGGATGGAGACCGTGCGGGTGAAGTTCCCGCGCTACAACCGGACCGCCGACGAGCTGTGCGTCACCGAGATTGCCCACGTCGCGTGGGCGGTGCAGATGTCGACAGTCGAGTTCCACCCGTGGAACTCCCGCCGCGCCGACACCGAGAAGCCGGACGAATGGCGGATCGACCTCGACCCGATGCCGGACTGCCCGTTCGATCGGGTACGCCGGGTCGCCCATGTCGCCCACGAGGTCCTGGAAGAACTCGGCGCGGTCGGGTATCCGAAGACGTCCGGCGGTTCCGGGATCCACATCTACGTCCGGGTCGAGCCGTCGTACGGATTCTCCGACGTACGGCGTGCCGCCCTGGCGTTCGCGCGGGAAGTCGAGCGCCGTGCACCGGATGACGTGACGACGACGTGGTGGCGCAAGGACCGCGACCCGAAGAAACTCTTCGTGGACTACAACCAGAACGCCCGCGACCACACCATCGCGTCCGCCTACTCGGTTCGCGGAAATCCGGAAGGCACCGTCTCGACGCCGATCCGCTGGGACGAGGTCGACGACGTCGACCCGAAGGACTTCACCATCGAGACGGTCCCCGCCCGCTTCGCCGAGCTGGGCGACCTCCACGCGTCGATCGACGACAACGTCTACTCCCTCGACACACTCATGGAGTGGGCCGCCCGCGACGAACGCGACGGCGCCGAGGAGCCACCACCAGAGGACTAGCCCGCCGTGTGGTGGTAGGCCACGAAGCCCGTCGCCGAGTTCGGCGGCATGCGGTGCGGCCGGTCCGACGATCGCTGTAGACCCGGACCTGCCCCACTCACCAACCTCCTCCGACTGACCGCCTCGGCTCCCGGCTCAGCCTGACCGACACGGAGCCGACGTACTTGGTGAGTGCCACAGGTCCGGGCTGCCCCCGACGCACCTCGGTGCTGAGCGCCGGACCTCCAGGCCATCACAATCGCGGCGCTCGGAGACCCCGCCCGCGGAGGGGCGCCGGCTCGCACCGTTTGTGATGGCCCGGCCGTCCGCCCACAACGGCTGCTGCGCTTCTCCCCCGCCACTCCGTCGAGCCACCCGCACGCCATCGACATCAACCGCAACGGCGGCAACACGTACACCTCACCCGAGGCCTTCGCTCACTACCACGCCCAGGACGGCGACGAGATCCTCATCCGCCCGGACGGTTACCTCGGCTGACTAGGATCGACGGGTGCTGACTCTGGACCCGGCCACCGCGTATGACCGTGCCGTCGACCTCGCCACCCGGCAACGGCGATCCATCCTGGGGATCACCGGAGCGCCGGCAGCAGGGAAGTCGACGTATGCCGAGCAACTCACCGCGAAGCTGATCGCGGACGGGCACAAAGCCGCGCTGGTGCCGATGGACGGGTATCACCTGGCGCAGTCGGCGCTGGAGGAGCTGGGCCTGGCGGCAGTGAAGGGCGCGCCGCACACGTTCGACGGCTACGGGTTCGTCGCTTTGCTCAGGAGATTGAAGGAGACGCCGAACGAGCAGATCTGGGCGCCGCGCTTCGACCGCGGGCTGGAGGACTCGATCGCCGCGAGCATCGGAGTCGCACCCGAGGTCACGCTGATCGTGACCGAAGGCAACTACCTGCTCTTCGACGAGATGCCGTGGGCAACCATCCGCACACTGGTCGACCAGTGCTGGTACGTCGAAGTGCCCGAGCAACTGCGGCACGAACGACTGGAAGCCCGGCACCGCCGCTACGGCAGATCCCCCGAGGAAGCGCACGAACGCACCTACGGGTCCGACGAACGCAACGCCCGGCTCATCGCTGCGACGTCCCGATCGGCCGACGCGATCATTCAGCTGGACTGACGGACCCGGTCGATGAACGCGGCGACGCCGTCCAGGTAGAGCTGCAGGCCGAAGTCGAAATCGGCCTCGTTGTCCTCCTCGAAGCTTCCGACCTCGTCGAAGACACCGGCCTCGACGAGGCGGAACACCGCCGGATACACCCGCGGATCCACGACGCGCGCGAGGGTCGTGCCGAACTGCTGGAAGGCGGCCGGGTTCGCCTCGTACCCCGCGGCCAGGTCGAACGCGACCCGGATCTCGCCCTGGACATAGGTGATCAGACCCATCACCACGCCGACCTTGGCCGCCTCCGGCAGGCCGGTGTCCTTCATCGCACCGAGAGCGGAGTCGAACCAGGCAAGGTTGTTCGGACCGGCCGGCGGTCCGGTGATCGGGAGCTTCGCGTACCACCGGTGCTTGCGGATCGCGGTCAGTACGCCGTCCGCCCAGAAGGTCAGACCGGTCCGCCAGTCGATGTCCTCCGGCAGCGGCTCAGGACGCTCGAGCGCGGCGTCCGACATCATCACCAGCAGCTCGTCCTTGCTCTTCACGTGCCGGTAGAGCGCCATCGTCGAGTTGCCCAGCCGCTCGGCCACCCGCGCCATCGAGACGGCGGCCAGATCCTCCGCGTCGGCGATCTCGATCGCGGCCCGGACGATGTCGTCGAGGGTCAGTGACGGCTTCGGCCCGCGCCGCGGCGCCTCCCGCAACCGCCACATCGCCGCCACGTCGGCCGGCAGCTCGTTGTTCTCCACCGCCTCAGTTTAGGGGTTGCCAACCCGCACTGCGTACCTGCTACGCTATTTAGCGTATCTAATACGCAGTAAGGAGGGGCCGATGATCGTCGAGGCAGCCGAGCTCCGGAAGTCGTACGGCGCGACCGAGGTGCTGGCCGGGGTCGACCTGCGGGTGCCGGAGGGTTCCGTGCTCGCACTGCTCGGCCCGAACGGCGCCGGCAAGACCACCACCGTGCGCATCCTGACCACGCTGACCAGGCCGGACGCCGGCCACGCGACCATCGCCGGGTACGACGTACTCCGGCAGCCGGCGCAGGTCCGGGGTGTGATCAGCCTGACCGGGCAATCCGCCGCGGTCGACGAGAACCAGACCGGCCGGGAGAACCTCGTGATGGTCGGCCGGCTGATGCATCTGGGCAGGCCCGCGGCACGCCGCCGGACCGGCGAACTGCTGGAGCAGTTCGGGCTGACCGACGCGATGGACCGGCGGGTGAAGACCTACTCCGGTGGGATGCGGCGGCGGCTCGACCTGGCGATGAGCCTGATCGCGCGGCCGCGGGTGATCTTCCTGGACGAACCGACCACCGGGCTCGACCCGGCCAGCCGGTCGATGATGTGGGACACGATCGGCGAGCTCGTCCGGGACGGGACCACGATCGTGCTGACCACGCAGTACCTTGAGGAGGCGGACCGGCTCGCCGACCGGATCGTGCTGCTCGACCACGGCCGGATCGTTGCCACCGGCACCGCCGACGCACTCAAGTCGCAGGTCGGCGGTGAGCGCATCGAGCTGCGCTTCAGGACCGACCCCGAGTTGCTCAAGGCAACCGGCGTACTGGACGGGGCGGTCGATCAGGACGTGCTGAGCATTCCGTCCGACGGTACGGCGGCGCACCTGCATCACGTCCTCGACGTGCTACGCGACAACGGGCTGCAGCCGGAGCGAGTGTCGTCGCACCGGCCGACGCTCGACGACGTCTTCCTCGCACTCACCGCCTAGGAGTTCAGTGATGTCACACCAAGGGATCGTGGCCGCGTTCGAGGACGTGGCGACAATGGCGGATCGCAGTGTCAGGCTCGCGCGACGCAACGTCGACTCGTTGTTCGCGTCGATCCTGATGCCGCTGCTGATGATGGCTCTGTTCGTGTACGTGTTCGGCGGCGCGATCAGCACCGGGACGGAGTACATCAACTACGTCGTACCGGGGATCCTGCTGCTCACCACCGGGTACGGCGCCGCGTCGACGGCGATGGTGGTCGCGGACGACATGCACACCGGGATGATCGACCGGCTGCGCTCACTGCCGATCCGCGGCTTCGCCGTCCTCGCCGGGCACGTCACCGGCAGCGTGGCGCGGAACGCGGCAGCGACGGCGATCGTCGTCCTCGCCTCGCTGGCGATGGGGTTCCGGCCGGGCGGCGGCGTGCTCGACTGGCTCGCCACGATCGGGCTGCTGTTGCTCTACGTGCTCGCGCTCTCGTGGCTCGCGGCCGGTCTAGGTGTGATCGCGAAGTCGGTCGAGTCGGCCAGCACGCTGAGCTTCTTCATGCTGTTCCTGCCGTACCTGAGCAGCGCGTTCGTCCGGCCGGAGACGATGCCGTCCTGGTTGCGGCCGGTCAGCGAGCACCAGCCGATCACGCCGGTGATCGAGACAGTCCGCAGCCTGCTGATCGGGACGCCGATGGGGAACAACGGCTGGATCGCACTGGCGTGGTGTTGTGGTCTGCTCCTGTTCTCGTTCCTGCTGGCGACGTCGTTGTACCGACGGCGAACGAGCCGTTGAGCGCAGGTTTGGCACTTTTCGACGCACCGGGGGTTACACCATGACCCCCTGGTCGGGTTAACGTAAAAGTCCCCCCCAACGTGTGGTGGTCCCACTCCCCCCGGGACTCACACGGACAAGCGCCCCGGTCATTGATCGGGGCGCTCTGTTTTCCGGTCTGTACCTGTCACCACCGGGAGCGCGACCAGCCCGCGGGTGCGGATGGTGTCGCGCCACGTGAGCTCGGTTCGCGGTACGGCGAGCGCCAACTCAGGCGTGTGATCGAGCAGCGCCTCCAGGGCGATGGCGATCTCGAGTCTGGCCAGCGGTGCGCCAACGCAGTAGTGGATGCCGTGACCAAGGGCGAGATGTCCGCCGGCGGTGCGATCGAAGTCGACCCGGTCCGCATCCGGGAACCGGTCCGCGTCCCGGTTCGCCGACGCCAGCCCGAGCAGCACGGTCTCCCCCGCCGGGATCACCACGCCGCCGATCTCCACGTCCTCGACCGGGAACCGCCTGATCGCGAGCGGCGCGGGACCGTCGTACCGCATCAGCTCGTCGACCGCCGACGGCAGCAAGGACCGGTCTCGCAGCAGTTGGTCCCAGAGTGCCCGGTCGTCGAGCAGTGCGAGGGTCGCGTTGCCGATCAGGTGGACGACGTTCTCGTAGCCGGCGAACAGGATCAAGAAGACGAGTGAGGTCAGCTCGTCGTCGGTCAGCCGGTCCTCGTGATCCCGCGCGGCGATCAGATCACTGACCAGGTCGTCGCCGGGGTCCGATCGCTTGCTCTCGATCAGTCCGGCGAAGAACTTCAGCATTGCCCCTATCGCGGCCCGCGCCGCGTCCGGACCGGGCGGCGCGAGCACCGTGTCCGTCCATGCCCGGAAGTCGGTCCGGATCTCGTCGGGGACGCCGAGCAGGTCGCAGATCACGGTGATCGGCAGCGGTGCGGCGTACTCCGCGACCAGGTCGCCGTGGCCTCGTCGTACGACGGGTTCGAGCAGGGCGCCCGCCGTACGACGGATCGGACCGGCCAGCTCGACGACGCGGCTCGGCGTGAAGGCACGGGTGACCAGAGTCCGGATCCGGGTGTGGTCGGGCGGATCCATGTTGAGCAGGTTGGCGTCGAGGGCCGGCGGAAGGCTCAGGCCACGGTAGTTGCCGGGCAGTGCGTTGCACTTGTCAACGGACAGCCGTGGATCGGCGAGTGCCTGGCGGACGTCGTCGTACCGAGTCACGAGCCAGGACGGGCTTCCGTCGGGTCCGGCGATGCGGTGGACCGGACCGGACGTACGGAGGGCGGAGTAGGCGGCGTACGGATCGCTCGGGGTGATCGTCACCGCGCCCAAAATACTGCGTCGAGGTGTGTCGAATTCGGCTGCCCTGGTCCGACGTATCAGTAAGAGCGACCAACTGCTCCGAAGTATCAGTAGGAGCGACCAAAGGAGAGGGTCAGGATGAACACCACCACCGACAGCACCGTCAACTCGATGATCGTCACCATGCTGGCCGAGGGAAGCCCGGTCTGGTACGTCGCGGGCATGGTCAACATGCGCAGCCACGACGTGTACGTGATCGGCCGTGCCGCCGGCTATCCGGACCAGGCCAAGCTGCGCCGGGCCGTCTGGGCCGCGCAGAACCGCACCCGCGTCCCGCAAGCCGCCTGAAACTCGTCCAGGTCGCTCCGAAGCAAACGTCAGCCGCTGCTGCCCACCCCCGGGCACAGCGGCTGACGTCTGTTCAGAGCACCCGGCGGACACCCGGGAGCCGCCGGACCGGCCCGGCGAGCAGGAAGCAGGCCGGCAGTACCACGACCGCCGCGATCGCGACCTTCGCGAGAGTGGGCAACGCCAGTACGCCGAGGAGGTGTCCCGCCGCGGTCACCAGGAACGCATGGATCACGTAGACGGTGAAGGCGTGCCCGGACAGGTACCGGCGCAGCGGTCCCTGGGTGTTGAACCTGCGGCGGAAGAACACGAGCAGCCACAGCACGAGCCCGACCGCGAAGCTGGAGTCCCACAGCGCATAGAACAGCGAGCTCAAGGTCCCGTGCCCAGCAAAGGTTCCGCCGCCCACTGCGAGCGGCAGGAACACCAGGGTGGCGCCGACCGCCAGGCCGAGCCCGGCCTTCCCCATCCTGGCGGAGGTGGTCTGTAGCCAGCCGCGCCGGTACGCCACGGTCCCCACCACGAAGAAGCTGACGTACTGCGGCAGGTAGTCGGCGGTCGGGAAGTCGATGACCTGAACGGTGAAACCCATCGGGATCACGATCCGCAGCGCGTAGGTGACCACCGCCAGCACCACCACGAATGCGATCACTCCGCGGAAGGTGAGCGGCCGGAGGCTCGGGTTGCGGGACCTGGTCACGTGGCGGAAGGCGACGTACGACGCGTCCAGGACGAGGAGCGCGAGGACGAACCAGAGCGGCCCGGAGCCGATGGTGTGCAGGTAGCTGCCGTGATCCGTGCCCAGGTACAGGATCGGGTTGAGGACGAAGTAGAACACCAGGAGCGGGATCCCCAGGCGGATCAGCCGGTCGCGGAGGAAGGCGCGTGGACCCTTGCGGTCGTACGACGCGGGCGTGAACAGACCGGAGAGCAGGAAGAACGCGCCCATGAACCAGGCCTGGTTGAGCAGCAGGAAGACCGACAGCCCGAGGCCGACCGCTCCACTGGTCGGCGGCTCGGTGTAGTACCAGGCCGGGAGTCCGCTGTAGATGCAGGCGATGTGGTGCAGGATCACCAGCGAGATCAGCAATACCCGCAGGTCGTCGACGAACCACACCCGCGCTGTCGGGAGGCTGGTCCGGCTGGGAAGTGTCGTGTTGTGCGGCATGGCTTCGACGCTAGAAACCGTGCGTACGGCGCGGTATGCGGCTGGGCCCCCGGTTGGGTGGGGCTAGCCCTACTTCGGCGACGATCTGGCCGAATTCGCGGTCCGGTTGGTGCAGAGTGAAGTCACCAACCGAAGCGAGGAAGAGGGTTCTGATGTCGTGGGTAGCGAGTGCCTGCGTCGGGTTCGTCCGGGCGTGCGTCGTACTGGTCGTCAGCGTGCTGGTGCCTGCCGTCTGGGCTTCCGCTGTGGCCGTTGCGATCTGGTGGGGGAACCCGTGGACGTGGATCGCGCCGCTCGTGTGGGCCTGCGTCGGGACTCTCCTGCTTCTCCGGCCGGTGTGCCGGATGGCCCGCTCACTCGTAGTCCGGTGGACCGGCACTGTCATCCCGGCCGGTTATCGGGAGCTCGGACCGGTGACGCAGCTGTCCACTGGCTATTGGTGGAACGGGTACTCGTACGAGCGGAGTCGCCGGGATGCCGAGAAGGATCTGGCCATGCGCGTGCGGTGGATGGACCCGGCGAACTGGCGTGATCTGAGGTTCGCGGCGGTTCTGGTGGTCACCGCCAGCCTGACTGCCGCGGTTCCGCCGGCCGGCGTTGTGGCAGCGGTCCTTGGGTTCACTCGGTCGATGCCGCTGCTCGGAGTGGCCGGTTTGGTGGTGGCGGGCGTGAGTGCGCCGTACGCCTGGCGGGTCTTCGCGCCGGTCGCCGTACGGTTCCTGCGCCCGACGCCGGCGATGGCCCTGTCGGATCGGGTCGACGAGCTGACCGCACAGCGTGCCGATGCGACGATCGCGCAGGCCGCCGAGATCCGCCGGATCGAGCGGGATCTGCACGATGGAGCGCAGGCACGGCTGGTCGCGCTCGGCCTTTCGCTCGCGACAGCGGAGAAGTTGATGGAGACGGACCCACGCCAGGCCAAGGCGCTGTTGAAGGAAGCGCGGGTCGGCGCGGCAACCTCCCTGTCCGAGCTGCGCGAACTTGTGCGTGGGATCAACCCGCCGGTGCTCAACGAGCGCGGCCTGGTCGATGCCGTGCGTGCGCTGGCGATGGACAGCCCGCTCGAAACTTCCGTTGTGGCTGACGGTGAGCTGAGATTGGATCCGCCGATCGAGTCCGCTCTGTACTTCGGAATCGCCGAGCTAGTGACCAACGCCGTGAAGCACTCCCGGGCCACCGAGGCTCAGATCACGATCGGCCGCGAGGAGATTGCCCTTGTCGTGCTGGTGGAGGACAACGGCCGGGGCGGCGCGGACGGGGATGCGGGAGGCGGAATCGCGGGCCTACGCCGGAGGCTTTCCGCCTTCGACGGCACCTTGGAGATCAGCAGCCCGGCAGGCGGTCCGACACGTGCGAGGATGACGGTGCCATGCGAATCCTTGTAGCCGAAGACCTCTACCTGCTGCGGGACGGAATGGTGCGCCTGCTCGAGGCCTACGGGCACGAGGTGGTGGCGACCGCGACCACCGGGCCCGAGACCCTCGGCGCACTGCTCAAGTGGCGGCCGGACGTCTCCGTCATCGACGTCCGGATGCCACCGACACAGTCCGATGAAGGTCTCCGCGCGGCACTCGCCGCCCGTCGCGAAGTGCCCGGCCTACCGGTCCTGATCCTGTCCCAGCACGTCGAGCAGCTGTACGCCCGCGAGCTCCTGACCGACGGCGCGGCCGGCGTCGGGTATCTGCTCAAGGAGAGCGTGTTCGAGGCTGACCAGTTCATCGACGCACTGGAGCGAGTCGCCGCCGGCGGGACCGCGATGGACCCGGCCGTGATCTCCAAACTGCTCTCCAGCGGTACGTCGACCAAGCGGCTCGACCGGCTCACCGAACGCGAACGCGACGTGCTCAGTCTGATGGCGGAGGGACTCTCCAACCAGGCCATCCGCGAACGGCTGTTCCTCAGCGAGAGCGCCATCAGCAAGCACACCACCTCGCTGTTCGGGAAGCTCGGCATTGTCGACGACGACACGAGCAACCGCCGGGTGCTCGCCGTACTGACGTACTTAGGGCTTACCGGTTCTTGAGCCGGCCGACGTACGTGGGGCTTACCGGTTCTTGAGCTGGTCGGTGAAGAAGCGTTCGACGGTGGGGAGGATCTTGCGGCCGGAGTGGGCAGCGCCCTCGACCACGTCGAAGGTGATGTCGAGGCGGTGGGAGCGGTAGTTCGCCTCGAGAGTGCGGAGGCGTTCGATCCGGGTGGTGCCGGTGAGTTCGGCGCCGTCCATCCAGTTGGACTCGCCGCGGTTCATGATCTCCCAGGTCTCGACGTCCTCGGAGCCGACCACGAGCTGGATCGGCACCCGGCGCAACGCGTCGAAGTCGATCGACTGACCGAACTTCTCCTCGAAGCCCTTCGTCCCCAGCCACCACGGCAGCGTGTCGTCCAGCTGGGTGATCCGGCCCGGCGCGCCGATCGACGCGGCGGCGAGGCGTTCCGGATGCAGGTAGAGGAACCGGTGCGTGAACTGCCCTCCGCCGGAGAAGCCGTGCAGGTAGAACCGCTCCGCCGCCACCGGGAACCGGGCCGCGACCTCGTCCACGATCGCCAGCAGCATCCGGTCGAACCGGATCCCTTCGTACTCGATGAACTTGAAGTTGTGCAGGTCGTCCGGATCGACCAGCCCGGCCGGGAAGATCGGCGTCAGGATCACCACGCCCCGGTCCTCGGCGAACTCCTTCAGCTGGGTGCGATAGTTCGCCGCCGACCGGGCGGTGCCGTGCTGGATGACGACCAGCGGCGCCTGCTCGTCGTCGGTCAGTCGCGGCGGCACGTACAGGCAGTAGTGCAGCCGCGGATCCGCCTGGGAGGCGAAGATCGGGGTCGCGCCACGCTGATAAACGGTGGAGGTGTGGGTCATCGGCTTCTCTCGTCTGCGATGCTGTTACAGAACTCAAATTCCTGGACTGCTCGTTACACGCGCGATGAGATCGGATGATACACAGATGGCCGATGATGTAACAGGGATTACGAAGAATCCCGCGATCGCCGAGCTCCGCTCCCGGATCCGGGAGCACTGGGACGAATTCACCCCGGCAGCCCGGACGGTCTGTCGTTCACTGTCGGAGATCTCCCCCGAGGAACTGCTCTACCTGTCCGCCCAGGAACTCGGCACCGCGACCAAGACCAGCAACGCCACGGTGATCCGGACCTTGCAGGCGCTCGGCTATGCCGGCCTGGCCGAACTGAAAGACCAGGTCGCGGCACCGTTCACGACCACGCACCGGCAGGAGCGGCTGCGGAACCGGATCGAGGCGACCGGCGGCGACCCGAAGCACGTCTGGGACCGGGTGATCGCCGAGGCGATCGAGCGGATCCAGTACCTCGACGAGCATCTGTCGATGGACGCGTACACCGAGGCCATCCGGCTGATGGCCGACGCGCGCGAGATCGTCACCTACGGATTCGGCGCGAACTTCGTGGCCGCCGAGCACCTCACCCTGAAGCTCCGCCGGCTTGGCCGCCGCAGCCGCTGCATCGAGACGGCCGGCTTCCGGCTGGCCGACGACCTGCTGCCGGTCGGCCGCGACGACGTGGTCATCGTGATCGCCCCCGGCCGGCTCACCACCGACGCGGAGACCGTGATCGAGCGGGCCCAGGCGGTCGGCGCCGCCATCATCCTGCTCAGCGAGCCGCTGGTCGCCGAACGGCTCGCGAACGACGTGACCGTGGCGATCCACGTGCCGAACACGGTCACCGGCATCACCGCTGAGGTTCTGACGATCATCCTCACCACCGACGCCCTGGCCCAGGCGCTCGCCGCCGTCGACACCGAGCGAACTCTCGAGACCGCGCACACCTTGGAGACCATCCGTCAGCAGCTCGGATTCTAAGTATCAGTCATTACAGAGCTTCAGATTTGTGTAACATGTACTACGGCCGTCGTCATTCGCTCGTCCGAGAGGTGCATGCCATGGATCGCCATCAGCTCGTGTTCGTCGGAGGGGGCAACCTGGGCACCGCCCTGTTGTCCGGACTGCTCGGCGGTGAGTCACCGCGGTACACACCGGACCAGATCCAGGTCGTCGAGTCGTCCGCCGAGCGAGCGGCGTACCTGCGTGATCGGTTCGGGATCGCGACACCTCCACTGGCCGAGGCTGTGCGTACGGCGAGCACCGTGCTGATCGCGGTCAAGCCGCACCACGTCGGCGGTCTCCTCGCCGACCTGGCCGGCGAGGTCACCGACGACCAGCTGCTGATCTCGGCCGCGGGTGGAGTCCGGATCGGTCAGATCGAGCAGGCGTTGAGCACGAAGACGGCCGTGATCCGCTGCATGCCCAACACTCCAGCTGCCGTCGGCGCGGGCATGATTGCTCTGGCCGGCGGGACGCATGCGACCCCGGCTCACCTGGCCGAGGTCGAGGCACTACTGCAGACGGTCGGGCGAGTGGTGCAGGTGCCGGAGCAGCAGCTCGACGCCATCACAGCGATCTCCGGCAGCGGACCGGCGTACTTCTTCTATCTCGCCGAAGCGCTGATCGACGCGGCCGTCCTGGTCGGGTTGCCCCGTCCGTTCGCCGAGGAGCTTGTCATCCAGACCGCAGTCGGCGCGGCGATGATGCTGCGGGAGCCGGGTGCCGACCCGGTGCAGCTGCGCGCCGCTGTGAGCAGTCCCGGGGGCATGACGATCGCCGCGGTGCGCGAGTTCGAGAATCGCGCCGTACGCTCGGCGGTGATGGCGGCGGCCGAAGCCGCGCGGGACCGATCGATCGCACTCGCGGAGGCATCTCGATGACCGACGTCGTTGACTACCACACGGCCGGCGAGCCGTTCCGGATCGTGACGTCCGTCGAGGTCCCCGGCGCGACGGTGCCGGACCGGCGGGTGTTCGCCCAGACCTCGTCCGAGGTCGACGCGATCCGCCAACTACTGGTGAACGAGCCGCGCGGACATGCGGACATGTACGGCGGCTTCGTTGTCCCGGGCAACGATGACGGTGCGGACTTCGGCGTACTGTTCTGGCACAAGGACGGCTACTCGACCGCCTGTGGACACGGGACGATCGCGCTGGGCACCTGGGCGGTGGAGACCGGCCTGGTTTCCGCCGCACCGGATGGCGTGACCGACGTGGTGATCGACGTACCGTCCGGGCGCGTCGTTGCCCGGGTCACCTGTTCCGCCGGGGCCGTGACCAGCGTCGCCTTTCGCAACGTTCCGTCGTACATCGTGGATCGTGCGGTGCCGGTGAAGACGTCGCGGGGTGACGTCGCGGCAGACATCAGCTTCGGCGGTGCCTTCTATGCCTCCGTGCCGGCCTCGTCGGTCGGGCTCTCGGTGACACCGCCGTCGTACGCCGAACTGGTGGCGATCGGCCGTGAGATCAAATGGGCGCTCGACCCGGTCGCCGTTCATCCCACGGATCCCCGGCTCAGCGGTCTCTACGGGACCATCCTGTACGACGACCTCGGCACGCTGGACAACGGTCCGCACCAGCGCAACCTGACCATCTTCGCCGACGGCGAGGCCGACCGCTCCCCCTGTGGTTCCGGTACGTCGGCCCGCCTGGCCCTGCTGCACGACGAGGGCCGGCTGGGTCCGGGGCAGGTGCTGCGGCACGACTCCATCGTCGGCACCACGTTCCTCGGGCGCGTGGTCGAGGAAACCGCTGGCGGCGTCATCACCGAGGTGGAGGGGGCGGCGTACCGAACCGGCACCGCCACGTTCAGCCTCGACCCGCGCGATCCCATCGGCACCGGCTTCACCCTGCGCTAGGTTGTTGGTCATGATCTTCATCACTGCCAAGTTCCGCGTGAAGCCGGAGCATGCCGAGAACTGGGCGTCCATCACCGCAGACTTCACCGCGGCGACCCGGGCCGAGTCGGGCTGCCTGTGGTTCGACTGGTCCCGGTCCCTGGACGACCCCGCGGAGTACGTGCTGGTCGAAGCCTTCGCCGACGACGACGCGGCCACCGCCCACGTCACCTCGGCCCACTTCAAGGCCGCCCAGCAACACCTCCCCCAGCACCTGGTGGAGACTCCCCGCATCGTCAACTTCAAAGTCCCCCAGGACGACTGGTCCGAGCTGGGCGAGCTCGCGGTCAAGTAACGCAGACCTCTCGCGCGAGTGCGGCTGGCGGCCAGGTGAGACCGGCGTCGCGGGCCCGGATGATCCCTCGACGGTAGCGGCCGCCACTTTCCTATGCAAGCGATGAATCTACTATCCGACACGATCCGACTTTCGCACCCCGCCCGGCGCTGATCGACCAGGCGCCCGGCTCGTGTGAGCCGGGCGCCTGGTCGATCAGCAGTTGTCAGCGGCGCCGGCCCCAGCGGCGTGAGGTGCCGACGCCGGCCAGGTGGAGTGCGACGCACAGCAGACCGGCGGTGAGCAGTGTTTGTGGTGTGAACGCGTCGCTGGCTCGGACGTTGGCCCAGTCGAGGATGAGCGAAAGACCGAAGATGACGGCAGCGATGATCGCGAACATCGGGTGCTCCTTAGCGGAAGTCGGGCAGATACCCACCCAGTACCCACCGCAACTCCCCAACCCCGCAAAGCGAAGGCCCGGACCTATCGGTCCGGGCCTCTTCCGTAGTTCTGGGTCGAACTGAAACCTCAACCCCGTGTGCTCGCTCCCTCAAGGCCGAGGGGCGTTCCGGTACGACGACAGGGTCAGCGCCGCTTGTGATGAGCGCTGAGCAAGCCCGGCGCCGTGCCGGTCAGGCGCTGAAGGTGCCGAGGTACTGGCCGAGAGACGGGCGACCCAGGTGACCGGCCTCCTGAAGGATGCCCGGAGTCTCCGGGTCGGTGGCGAACGCCGTCCAACCGTCCTCGTCCCAGTCGAAGATGGCCCACACCCGGTCCTCCTCGATCGGGTCGCGGTAGACGGTCGAGCCCTTCGAGCCATGCGATCCACGCTTGTCGGCGCCCTTTGTGCCGTACACCTCGAGGAAGTGGTCGAGGTCCTTCACCTTCGTCGTCGCCAGGATCATTGTCGTTCTCCTCAGTTGGCCGGGATCTCGATCGGATCCCTTGAACTCCCAGCGCTTTCGGCTGGCTTGATGAGAATCCTCTGCCGTCGTGGCATTCATCGCATGGGGAGATCTCCTCATTTCGGGTCCCCAACTCGCGGCAGCTCGTCGTACCTCGACGCTCAACTCACCCGGGGTTGGTCTCCGTGGCCCGGACGACCACCTCACGGTCGAGGGCCCATCTGGTGGCTGCGGCACGGTTGGTGACCCCGAGCTTTGTATAGATGTGCTGGATGTGGTTGTCGGCCGTCTTCGCCGAGATGAACAACCGTTCGGAGATCTCGCGGGTGGTCGCCCCGTCGGCGATAAGCCGCAGTACCTGTGTCTCGCGAGCTGTCAACCGATCCACCCCGTGCTGGCTGGTCGCTGTGAGCGCACGCCGGGCGAGGTCGATCTGGTGAACCGCGTAGGCAGCGGCGTCGTGGAGGTCCATCGCACCGCCGGCGGAGGCGAACCGTGCCGCCGGCTCGTCGCCGAGCTGGTCGTCGAGTCGCCGGCCCAGATCGGCGAGCGTGGGCACGTGATGGAGGCTGGCCGGTTGGTTGGCCATCGCGCCGAGCATTGTGCGCGCGACACTGGGACGGTCGAGCCGCTCGAACAGGGCGGGCAGGCTGGCCAGTGTGATGACGAGCTGTGCCACTGCTCCGGAGCGCACGAAGGCCCCGATTGACGTGTCGAAGAGGATCAGCGCCGCCTCCAACTGGCCGTCGGAGGTGTGCAAGAGAGCCGCGTCACGGGCCAGGAAGCCCTCGAAGAAGCGAATGTCGTGCTCGCCGAGCTGCGCGACGCCGATGTCCCACATCTCCAGCGCGTGCTGCGGGTCCGTTTTCGAGTGGGCAAGCCCGACGATCCACAGGGTGTAGACCAGCCAGAACGGATTGCCGACCTCTCGTGCAGCCGCAACGGCATCCCCCGTGAGTTCCAGCGCCTCCTCGACTCGTCCGGCAGACTGCAGACCGTCGATGTACGCGGCGATCCCGTACGCCCGGCCGGCGCCCGCCAGTGCCGCGACGCCCCGGGTCAGCTCGATGTAGCGATCCAGGTTCCCGCTGTAGACCTGTCCAAGCGCTTCGATGAACGTCGCGTAGCCGGGCTCGCACGATTCGTAGCCCGGTCGACTCTCCAGCACGGTCGCCTGATGGGCGTTCTCGGTCGCGACCGCGGCACGTCCGACGAAGCACGCATACCCCGCCGCGGCGTACAGCCTGGGAAGCCGCCGGACGTCGGCCCGGGTCGCCGCCTCGAGCAGAGACTCTGCCCATGCAACGGTCTCGAACAGCTCGACCGAGAACCCCATCAAAGCGGCGTGCGCGGCGATATCGGTGGCCACCTCGGTGTGATCGCGATCGACGCTCCAGTGGAACGCGACCCGTAGGTTCGCCAGCTCCGTTTGCACCCAGTCGACCTGGATGCGCCACTCGGGGCTGTTCCACAGCGTCCATCGTCGAGCCGCCTCGCAGGCGAAGTACGCCGCGTGCCGATCGCGGACCGCGTCGCGTTCGGCGGTCTCGGCCAACCGCTCGTCGGCGAATGCGCGAATCGTCTCGAACAAGCTGTACCGCGTCTGTGCGGAACTGTGGTGGGCGCTCACCACAGACTTGCGCACCAACGAGTCGACGAGCCGCAGCACCTCGATGTCGTCGCTCGCCTGCGCGACGGCACAGAGTGCCGGCAGATCGAAACCTCCGGCGAAAACCGACGCTGCCCGCAGGGCTGCGCGCTCGTCGTCGTTCAACAGGTCGTAGGACCAGCCCACCGCGTGCCGCAGCGTCGCTTGGCGATCGGGACCGAGTTCGGGTCCGGTCAGCAGCCGGAACCGGTCACCAAGCCGGTCGCGCACCTCGACTGCACTCATCGCGGCCATTCGCGCGGCGGCCAGTTCGATGCCGAGAGGGAGCCCGTCGAGCGTCTCGCAGATCTCGATCACCGCGTCCGCGGTCTGCTTGTCGAAGATCCCGAAACCTTGCCGGACAGCGCCGGCACGCTCGGCGAACAGGGTCACCGCGTCGGAGGTCACGGTGCCATCCACAGTCAACGGAGACACGGACCGGACCGTTTCCCCCGGCACTGAAAGGTGCTCTCGCGACGTCACCAGGATCCGGGGCACGGCGGAGCGGGCGAGGATCTCCCCGATCGCCGCCGCGGCTGCCGTACGGACATGCTCGCAGTTGTCTACCAGTATGAGCAGCCGACGACCGGCCAATGCCTCAGCGACCGTCTCGATGACGCGAGCATCTCCTTGTGGAGGGATGCCCAGGGCGGTGGCGATCGCGTCGGGGACCGCGTCGGGGTTACTTACCGGGGCCAGCTCGACGAGCCACGTGCCGTCAGGGAACTCATCGGCAAGGTTCGCGCCGACCGCGAGGGCGAGTCGGCTCTTGCCGACGCCTCCCACGCCGGTGAGGGTGACGAGTTGACGGGAGCGGACCAGCGCGACCAGCTCGGCTACCACCTCGGCGCGCCCGACGAGTGTGGTGGTGGAACGCGGCAGGTTGCCGCGCCTCGGCCCGGGGCTCATGGCTCAGTCTGCACCGACAATCTCGGGTGTGGTGCATCAAGTCGTTTGCGGACCCTATTCTGGGTTCGCTCGGGCGCGCCCGGTTCCGGTGAGCTGCCCGAGCCGATCGGGGGGGACGCGATGGACCATCTGACGCTGCTGGAGTACGCCGCGGACGAGCTGAAGCGGGTGATCACCGGGCTCGACGAGGGTGAGCTGGACGTTGCCACCAACTGCCCACCCTGGACGGTCCGCCGGCTGGCGAGCCACGCCTTGAAGAACCAACTGTTCTGGGCAGGTACTGTCACCGGCCAGAGCCTCATGACATCGGACGAGGCCATGGCCGCGGTGCCCTACGAGGGCGACCTCGCCCCGATTGCCGCGGAGGTCATCGCCCTGGCTCTGCGGTTATGGCGCAGCGACGGCGTGATGACCGCGCAGCACGACACGCCCTTTGGTGTCCTGCCTGGCACCGTCGTCGTGGACTTCGCGGTCATCGACAATGCTGCGCATGCCTGGGACCTGTCGGCGAGCCTAGGGCGCGCGATCGAGCTCTCCCCGGAGTCGATCCCGGCCATGACGGACGTCGTCGCGCTCACCTGCAACGACCAAGCCATAGAGCTGGGTCTGATCAAGCCGCCGACGGTGCCGCCCGTCGATGCCACCGACACCGAACGACTCATGGCGGCGGCCGGCCGCACCATCACACGGCCTGCCTAGGACATGACTGGCGCTCGACCATCACGATCAGGCGAACGTCCGCAGCGCACAGCGGATCCCACAAGGCAAAAGCGACGGCCCGGACCAATGCGCGGGCCTTCTTTCGTGGCGCAGGGTTTCCTACAGATGGTGTGAGTCGAGACGCCGCCCGGCGGTGTGCGAGCGGCGGGCGGGGCCGCTCGCAGCCACGTCAGTTTCCCGTCAGGTCATCCTTTTCATTGGAGCCGGCGCGGCCCCGTTTCACCGCTCCAATCAACACCTGGATACCGAACCCCACCACCACGAGATCCAGCAGCATCTGGGCGGTGACGATCAGGCGAGTTGTCTCGGCCTTTGCGGAGATGTCGCCGAACCCGACGGTCGTGAAGACGGTGACCGTGAAGTAGAGCCCGTCCGATCGGGTCAGGGGCTCGGTGAAATTCGCGGCGTCGTCGAGGCTCAGGATGAAGTAGGTGGATGCGAAGAAGAGCAGAAACAGCGGAGTCGTCATGGCGAGGGACTGGATGGCCCGGATGCCCGGATAGCTCGAACGGACGATGGCCCGCAGCTGCCAAACGATCATCGCGGCGAGCAGCGCGACGCCGATCGCGACCTGGGCGAGCACGTAATTGTCCGACCTGTGACTGAAGGGCAGCAGGTAGTAGAGGGCGATCATCACCGCCGATGTCAGCATGGCCCGCAGCAGCCCACGCGGGATGAGCCGCCGGCGCTGCCCGGGAGGTCAGGGGCTCCACGAGCGCACCCCGCCGATCGTCTCGGCCCGGCCTGCTCGACCAGCAGGTCTTGGGCTTGCTTGATGTCGGACCTGCGCACCGTGCTGAGCCATTCTGGGGTCCTTAGCGTCCATGAACCAGTGGATCAATCGTGAACCTCGGCGGCCAGACGGTGTGGGTGCCGCGCTCGCCGACAGCCCGGCGAGAACCCGAAGACCATTCCGGATGGGCCTGGCACGCTCACCGGGTCGCCCATGGCCGAGCCTCGCGCTTGAGCGGCTCCGCAGCAGGTGCTCGCAGACGGTTCCGGACGTGGCCACATCGGCCCCAGTAGATCCGTTTCGACGGCAGGTGGAACTGGCAGTCGCCGGAAGGCCGTTCACAGTCCGACTCGCCGGGCGAGAAGCTAGCGTTTTGACCGCGTCGTTGCGATGGTGACTTTGTGAATTGTTGGGTACGCGGCGCTCACGGGCGGCGCGTGCCCTCGTGTCTGGGAGGGAATGGCCATGGACGCAATGACGAATGACTTCGGGGAAGTGCTCCTGTGGAGCTTCTGGTTCTTCATCTGGATCGCCGCACTGATGGTGTGGTTCCGATGCCTGTGGGACCTGTTCAGCGACCACTCGCTCAGCGGTTGGGCAAAGGCCGGATGGGCGATCCTGCTCATCTTCGTACCGTGGCTGGGGGCACTGATCTACCTCATCGTTCGAGGCCGGAGCATGAGCGATCGGCAGCAGAAGGCGTTCGCGCAGCAGAAGGCCGCGCAGGACAAGTACATCCAGGAGGTCGCAAGCACCTCCAAGAGCCCGGCCGACGAGATTGCACGCGCCAAAGACCTGCTCGATTCCGGAACGATCACACAGGAGGAGTACGACTCCCTGAAAACCAAGGCGCTGGCCTGACCACGTCAGACACAGCAAGGCGAAGGCCCGGACCTGATGGTCCGGGCCTTCTTCCGTAGCGGGGGCAGGATATGAACCTGCGAACTCTGCGGTGTCTCAGGCTCGACTGGGCGACGTCATACGCACAGCTTTTCGGCGCTGCTTGGCGTCCGCGACTGCTGGCGTCAGCACCCTGAAGTGTGATCGAGGAACTCACCGCCCTGTGGCTCGCCTGGTGCCGTGCCCGCCCTACGCCTCGACGTAGACCGTCATGGGCATGATGACCCCATGTGACTCCGCCTGGGCGGCCATCTCTGGGGGAAGCGAGGACAGCAACGCCTTGAGGGGCTCCAGGTCATCGATGTCGAACATCAAGGCGGCGTGTCTGGTCCCGTCCAGGGCGACCAGGTCGGTGACCTCCGTGGCACCCGGCAGGGCCGCGGCGCGCTCGGCCTTTCCCCCAAGCCAGCGGTCGACATCCTGGACGGCGTGGGTAATGACGATTCTCGGCACTGGATCTTCTCCTCTCGAATGGCGACAGACAAGCTCCGGGCAACCCACCCTGAGCCGGCCGCTGCTACGCCGGAGCGCCTGTGGGGACGACGCCGAGCTGCTGCATGAGCGACAGCATGTCCGCGACACCCCAGTGCTCGCAGAGCAGACCGGCTCCGTCGAACCGCATGATGTCGATGAGCTCCACGTCGACGCCCGTACCGGTCGGCGGCACTCCCATGAATTCACCCCGGTGGGTCCCCGTGGCCCTGACCCGGGCCACGGTCTTGTCCCCGTCGGAGATCAGGTCCTCGACGTTCATCCGAAAGTCGGGAAACGACGTCAGCAACGCCCGGAAGAAGTCGAGCATCCCCTCCTTCGTGGTGGGAAAGCCCAGCCCACCCTGGTGCTCGACGAAATCGTCCGCGACCAGGTCGGCGAACCTGGCGATGTCTCCCGCAGTGATCAGCTCGTAGGTACTCCGCATCGTCGCAGCGTGGTCCACCGTGACACCCCTTGTCCGTGGTTGCAGCGCGAGTCGCTGCCTGCGTTGATTCTGTGAGCCGCGAGCGGCGAAGACATCACTCGACCGCGTGATGTACGACGGCGGCGAGCCCGACCCGGTTCGTCACGCCCAGCTTGGTGAACACGTGCCGGAGATGGGTGTTGACGGTGTGCGGCGAGATGTAGAGCCGCCTGGCCACGGCACCGTTCGTGAGTCCCTCTGCGACCAGCCGCGACACCGCCTGCTCGGTCGTGGTGAGGCTCTCCCAGCCCGCCATCGGCCGCTGCCTCGATCCACGCGAGCCACGCCGGACGCCGAGTGCGCGCAACCGCCCCCGGACGCGGCCTGCCCAGGCATCGGCACCCGCCTGCTCGTAGCGCTCCAGTGCCTCCGTCAGCAGCGCCGCCGACTCGTCGCGCCGCCCACCCTGGGCCAGCAGCCTCGCCGCGTCCTCGCACGCGCCGGCGTGCTCGACGAGGAGCGGCGCCTGGCGCGCGAGCGAGACCGCCTGGAGCATCGGCTCGACCTCGCCGTCGACCATGCCCTGGCAGCGCAGCGCCAGGGACCGCACCGTGGGCACCTCCGGTGCAAGGGCCACTCCCTCTGCGACGGCGCCCGCCACTTCGGCCGCGATGTCACGATGACCCAGCGCCAGGCCCAGGCGCACGAGGTCGGGCGCGAGACAGCGATGGTAGAAACGGCTCTCCCGTGCCGCGTCGAACCGCCAGCACCGCAGGAGCAGGTCGTACGCAGCCTGATGGTCGTCCTCGGCCGCCCGCAGCCCGGCCACCGCGAAGGCGAGGACTCCAGCGTTGTAGCTCAGCTGGTCGCCATCCAGCGAGGTGGCGATTCCGGCGGTCAGCTCGTTAGCGGCCCGGTGATCTCCCACGGCCGTCGCGATGATCGCCCGATAGGCGAGCGACTGAGACACCAGGAGTGGGTTGCCCTTCTCCTGCGCGGCCTGGCCGCCGGCGATGAGGCCGGGTACAGCGTCGTCCCACTCCCCGATGGCGAAGGACGCCTGGGCGTCGGCCATGAGCGTCTCGCTGAGCCACCACCCCGCGCCGAACTCGTCGTCCAGAGCAGCTCGGTACGCCGCTCGCGCCTCGCCGACAAGGTCACAGTCGAACAGCGCCAGACCGAGGAAGAACTTCGGCTGCAGCGGCAGCGATCTCGTGTCGGGCGAGTCGGCTGCCAGCAGAGCTGCCCGCTGGGCGTGGGTCAGCGCTTCACCGAAGCGGCCCTGCCGGCCCACCGCCACCATCAACGCCGTCAGTGCCCACACCGTCATCGCCGGATCGCTCGCCTGCTCGGCGATGGCGAGTCCCTCGCCGGCGGACACTTCACCCGCCCGCGGGTCGCCTGTGTAGGTCAGAGCCCAGCTCTGCTGGGCCAGCATCAGCACCTGGTCGGACGGCTGAAGCCGGATAGAGCCGGCGAGGCTGGCCTGGACGACGGCGACCAGCTCGGCAGTGCGGTTCTGGAGGGCCAGTGCACTGACAAGCGCAACGCGCAACGGTGTGTCCACATCTGTGGCGTGGTGCCGGGCGAGCACTGTTTGCGCGCGGTCCGACGCCTCGGCCACTTTCCCGGCGCGCAGCAGCGCCTGGACCAGTTCCGCCGACACCAGATCCGCCTCGCGATGACCGCCGGGCAGCAACGCCTCGGCGCGGCGCATGAGCTCGAGGGTGACCGACGGCGCCCGACCCGACGCCTCACGGGCGGCGTCCCGCAGCCAGGCAACCGCCTGCTCGTCACCCCGCTCCGCGCCGAGGATCAGATGGTCCGCCACCTCCAGTCGATCAGCGCCTCCGGCCATGAGCACGACCGCTGCCTCACGATGCAGGAGGCGGCGGACCGGGGGCGGCACGTGCTGGTAGATCGCGTCATGCACGAGCTGGTGCCGGAACACGATGCGTTCGTCCGCCTCGTCCAGGAGCTGAGCATCGAACGCAGGGCTGAGCTGCCCGACCACCTGGGCCGGCGCCCGGCCGGTGACAGCGGCGACGTCGCGAAGCGAAACGGCATCGCCCAGAACAGCCGTGACCTGCAGCAGTTCCAGCGTTGCCGGGGGCAGGTCGCGAAGCCGCCGAACCACGAGGTCACCCAGCGAGGCCGGCAACTCCGAGGTCGTCACGTCGATGATGTCCCCGGTGCGGCGCAGCAGTCCTTCATCGGCCAGTGAGCGCACGATGGCCACGGCCCACAGCGGGTTCCCACTGGCCTTGGCCAGCATGGCGGTCAGGGCGGGGCCAGGAGATCCTCCGAGCACGTCGCGGGCGAGCTCGGCCACCTCGTCGGACGACAACGGCTGAAGCCGCAGGGTGCGCGCGCCTCCGGCCGCCAGATCAGCGAGCAGCCGTTCCACCTGAGCGGGCTGCGGCGAGGACCGGGCCGTCACCACGACAAGCAACGCGGCCAGGGGAAGCTGGCGTGCCACCGACAGGATCGTCAGGAGGCTTGCGTTGTCGGCCCAGTGGATGTCCTCGGCCACGAGCAGCATCGGGCTCTCGGAGCACGTGCTCTCGACCAGGTCCACGATTTCCTCGACGACCCGGTACTGGATGTCGCCGGCGGCGAGCGCAGGCACCCCCGAGCCCCGGCCGCCCAGCAGCTCGCCGATCGCAGCCCTCCGGGGATCAGGCGACCGCCGGCTCAGACCAAGAGCCGCAGCGACCACACCGAACGGGCGGGTGCGCTCGAAGGGATGTGCCTGGCCGCCGTACACGGCAACTCCACGAGAACGCGCGTCGTCGACGACGCACTCCACCAGGCGGGTCTTGCCAATGCCGGCTTCCCCCTCGATCACCAGCACCGACGCCCTGCCCTCGCTGAGATCGCGCACGGCAGCCGCAGCCAGGCCAAGCTCGGCCTCCCGACCCACCAGTCCCCCCGCCGAAGACATATTCAAAGGCTCTCCCACGCCAGCACCAGAGTCCAGCTGTCGAAGTCGGGCGAGCACTCCGCGGCCGCGCGGTCATTCTGGGTAGTGTGCGGGGGCAGGATTTGAACGTGCGACCTCTGGGTTATGAGTGCGTACTACTTCACCAACCGCCGTCGCGGACACCTCGCACAGCGGGTCGCCGTACCCGACCCCACCAACGGGGCAGTGCGCACAGCATGGCCGGCGCCGTACCCCACCATCGAGGCCAAATCCCGGCGAATGCCGGCGCTTCAGCGGCGTAGTCTGAGAGTGCGTGGGTGGGAGAATCCGATGAGCACGCTGATCCGCACTGATGAAGTACCCGTGGCCGATCGCCTCGACTACGTTCGGGAGATGACCGCCGCCACCTGGGTGCCGATGGAGTGCCGCGCGGATACAGGCGGCGCGTACTGGGGTGTGTTCCGCGCCAGCGGCATCGGACCGCTGCAGGTCGTGGTGATGGACGTCATGCCGATCACGGTGATCCGCACGCCCAAGTTGATCGAGCAGCAGGATCCGGACTTGCTCAAGATGCTCTTGGTGTGCGGAGAAGGCTCCAGCGTCGTCACGCAGGATGGCCGGCAGGCGCGGATATCCACAGGCGATTTCGCCCTCTACGACACCCGCCGGCCCTACCAGGTGGCCTGCGCGGTCGACCGGGATGCGCCGAGCCGCTTGTTGACGTTCATGTTCCCGCCGTCGCTGCTGCCGCTGTCGCGGAATCAACTGCCGAGCCTCACCGCTACGCGTTTCGGGGCCACCACCGGTCTCGGCAATCTGACGTCGCAGTTCCTGCTTCAACTGGCCAGCAACGTGGACCACTACAGCCCAGCGGAGGCGGCGCGGCTGTCCACGGCCGCGCTCGAGGTCCTGGCGACACGATTGGCGCACGAACTGGAGCTCGACAGGTGGGGCGCGCCCGAGGCCCGCCGGCACGCCTTGCTCACCGCAGTGCAGGCCTTCATTCACCAACACCTGGGAGATTCACTGCTGACCCCGAGCGCCGTGGCCGCGGCCCATCACATATCCCTGCGATCGCTGCACCAGCTCTTCCACGACCAGGGCCTGACAGTGGCCGGCTACATCAGGCAGCGACGGCTGGAGCAGTGTCGCCGTGATCTCGCCGATCCTGCATTGGCGTCCCGCTCGGTCGCAGCCATCGCGACCTCCTGGGGGTTCACCAACGGTGCGGACTTCAGCCGGGCATTCCGCTCCGCCCATGGCATGCCTCCTGCGGAGTACCGCAGATCTGCACGCCTTGCCAACACGTCTGCGCGCTAGCCCAACGACAGGGCGCTGGTTCGCGTCGATCCTGACAGCCATGAGTACCTATGTGTTCGACCAGGCATGGCAAAAGGAACGGGATCGGCTGACCGCGCTGGAGTCGCTTTATGACGGCGCTTCCCGCCGGTTGCTGGACGGTCTCGGCCTCACGACCGGATGGCGGTGCCTGGAGGTCGGCTCTGGCGCGGGCGGCATCGCGATATGGCTGGCCGATCGAGTCGGCGAGGCGGGCCACGTGCTCGCCACCGACCTGGACACGCGATTCCTCGATGTGCACGGCCGGGCCAACCTCGAGGTGCGAACCCACAACATCGTCAGCGATCCACTCGATGAGGCCGCTTTCGACCTGATCCATGCCCGGGCCGTGGTCGAGCACCTGGCCGACCGAGAACAGGTTGTGAAGCGCCTGGCAACCGCTTTGCGTCCCGGCGGCTGGCTGCTCATCGAGGAGGTGGACTTCGGTGGTGCGACGGCGGGCATGCTGGCGGAGTACGTCAGCGCGCCCGAGCGCCAGCGGCTCGCCATGGAGCGGATCTACGTCGCCGTCTCGAACGTCTTTTCTGCCATCGGCGCCGATCCGTCGTACGGCAGGCGATTGGTCGGCGTGCTGGCCGATGCCGGGCTCGCCCACATCGCCGCGGAGCTGCATGCGCCGGTGGTGACCGGAGGCAGCGAGCAGTGGACGCGGGGCAGCGTCGAGCAGCTCGGCCAGCGGATCGTCGCCACCGGCGACGCGACCGCTGAGGACGTCAAGTGGTTCCTCGCCGCCAGCGGGAAGGCTGACTTCCACTACCTTCCGCCGCTTATGGTGAGCGCGTGGGGACAGCGAGATCCCCACGGGTCCTGACGGGCGGTGAGTCCCGATGTGGACCCGTCCGCGCGACCAACAGGTAGGCCTCCCCACCCACACCCTCGACGTCGACCGGGTCAGATCGCACTTCGACTTCGCCGACCTCGGCCGGGTCGTCACGAACAACGCGGCGAGCACCCAGCCGCCTCGGGAGCTGGCCGCGCTCTTGGTGACGCTGACGAAGGGCTACGAGAACGTGCACCGCGGTCAGTCGATCGCCTCACAACAGACGACCGAACTCTTCGAGGCGTCCTACGACACCTTCGCCCAGTGGCTCAACGCGCCGAGCCGGCGCACCATCGCGACCTACCGCAACACCACCGAGGCAATCAACGCGGTGATGTACTCGCTACTGACAGATTTCCGTGACGGCGACAACGTCGTGACCACGATGCTGGAGCACAACTCCGACTTCGTGCCGTGGTACGGCATGTGCCGCGAGATCCTGCCGCGCTTCGGACGTCACGTCGAGTGCCGCCTCGCCCGCTTCGACCATCGGACCGGCGAGCTCGACCTGGACCACCTCGCCGAGCTGGTCGATCACAGGACCAAGCTCGTCTGCGTGACCGGGGCCTCGAACTTCCTCGGCACCAAACCCCCGCTGACCCTGATCCGCGCCATCGCCGATGGCAGCGGCTACCGGCGAGACGACGGGAGCTCGGGATCGCTACTGCTCGTCGACGCCGCTCAGCTGGTCCCCAGCAGCTACGTCGACGTGCAGCGGCTCGACGTGGACTACTTGGCCTTCTCCTGCCACAAGGTGTTGGCGCCGTTCGGTGTCGGCATCCTCTATGCCAAGGAGCGGCTGTTGGCGCAGGCACGGCCGTTCCTCTACGGCGGCGACATGATCGCCACGGGCCGGGTAGCGCCGGACCGGGTGGAGTACAACGACCTTCCCTGGAAGTACGCCGCCGGCACCCCCAACATCCTCGGCGTGATCGTCTCCGCCTACGCACTGCGACTCCTGCCCGACCTGGTCGGCGTGGACGGGTCCACGCGCTGGTTCACCTCGACGGCGCCGCTCCCGGCCCCACTCGTCGCAGAAACAATGAACCGCGTGGGCCGGCACACGGCCGAGCTGACCGATCTGGCATTGTGCGAAGCGATGTCGATCGATGGGCTCAGCTGCTACGGGCCGGCGGCCGGATTGCCGCGATCGCCGCTGCTGGCGTTCAACGTGGCGGGCGTCGACCCGTTCGCCCTTGCCGAAAACCTCGGCCGACTGGGTGTCGAGGCTCGGGCGGGCTGTCACTGCGCGACCCTGGCCCATCGCGACCTCGGCCTGGACCCTCCCGCCAGTTGCCGGCTGAGCTTCGCCCTCTACAACAGTCGCGACGACATGACCTACGCGATGGACGCCGTACGCCGGGTGACAGACCAGCTGCGCCGCCGGCCCGGCCTGACATGACGCTGGAGGCCTGGGGTGGAGGTCGGCGGTTCACGCTAAGCAAACGCGAAGCCCAACAGACGTGATGCCGCACCGACGCCCAGAAGCGTCGCGCTAGCGAGATCTCCAGGAGGACAAGCCCCAGGTCAGACACAGCAAAGCGAAGGCCCGGACCATCAGGTCCGGGCCTTCTTCCGTAGCGGGGGCAGGATTTGAACCTGCGACCTCTGGGTTATGAGCCCAGCGAGCTACCGAGCTGCTCCACCCCGCGTCGTTGTGTCTTTAGTTTAGAGGATCGGGGCTGAGCAACCAAATCGGGTCCCGGTGTGGCTCCGGCACGGTGAAGAACGCGTGTCAGCGGCGGTCGGGCGGCGTACCGTCCGGGTATGTCGAGACACGTCATCCGGCCGTTCGAGGAGGCGGATCTGCGTGCGGCCGCCGGTCTGCTCGCGCAGCGGCACAAGGACCACCGCAAGCGTCACCCTCTGCTCCCCGCCGAGTATGAGGACGAGCAGCTCGCCCTGGTCGAGGTCACCGCAGTGTGGGAGAGCGAGAGCGCATCCGGTGCGGTGCTGACCGAAGGCGACGAGGTGACCGGCTATCTGCTGGCCGCTCCCAAGACGTCACCCGTGTGGGGTCCGAACATCTGGGTGGAGTCCGCGGGCCACGCCGTACGTGAGCCTGAACACATCCGCGATCTGTACGCCGCTGCGGCCACCAAGTGGGTGGACGACGGCCGTATCGCGCACTACGTGCTCGTGCCCGACGACGCGGAGCTGATCGACGCGTGGTTCCGGCTGGGTTTCGGCTCGCAGCATGCCCACGCGATCCAGCCTGCGCTGACCACACCACTTCCGCCGCGGGATCTCGTCGTACGACGGGCGGTGCGCGAGGACATCGCCGTACTGGCGGAGCTGGATCTGGTACTGCCTCAGCACCAGGCGCTCTCACCGGTGTTCTCCGCCGGGGGCATGCCCACGCTCGAGGAGGCGCTGGCGGACTGGGAGGAGTCGATCGACGACCAGGACTATGTGACCTTCGTTGCCGAGTACAACGGTCAGGTGATCGGGTCGTCGATCGGGTGTTCGTTGGAGAAGTCCAGTAGCCACACCGGGCTGGCTCGGCCGGACAACGCCGGCTTCCTCGGGTTCGCCGCCGTGCTGCCGGCCGCTCGAGGGCTGGGCGCGGGGCGGGCGTTGGGTGAGGCTGTGCTGCAGTGGTCGGCCGATACCGGGTACATATCTGTGGTGACCGACTGGCGGGTGACGAACCTGCTGTCGTCTCGCACGTGGCCGAGGTTGGGGTTCCGGCAGACGTTCCATCGGCTGCATCGACTGATCGGGTACTGATCGGGCCGGGTTGTCCACAGGTTCGAATTCGTCGGCCGGGCGGCGTGGTGATCGCTGCATCTTCTTGGGCAAGAAGGCGTTTCGCAGCAGGCGGGGCGTCGCGGTTCCCAGGAGGCAACCATGTCGCGTACTTCCCTTCGTTCCCGAGTCGTGCCGTCGACCCGTCGTATCGTCATCGGGAGCGCGGTCGTCCTCGCCTCACTCGGCGCCTGGACGACCACCGCGACGGCGGCGAGCGCGATCGATCCGGCGTACTCCGTCGCACCTCCATCGACTGAGCAAAGGGCATGCACCTTGGACGGCTTCGTGATCGAGCACCTACCCGACGGCATCGGTACGCCGAGCGACTTCGAGTACGAGTGGGAGGACGTGAGCTTCCACAGCCGGGTCTGGGAGACCGGCCCGGATCCGGAGGGTGCGTTCAAGGTCGATCTGACCGTGAAGACGCTCCGCGGGGAGAAACTCACCGACCTCGAGGCGCTGAAGACCTTCCTGATCGAGTACGAGGAGAAGGATCCGGACAGCTGGGAGCTGACCCCGGTCAAGGTCGGTGGGTACGACGGCCTGTTCACGGGGGACGAGGTGTTCTACTTCGTCGCGCCGGGGGTAGCGGCCGAGGTCACGATCGACCACGACCGCTTCACCGACGAGGACGTTCTCGACACGGCTGCCGGCTTCCATCCGGAGACGTGATGTCGTAGGCATCCTGCACGACACCGGTGCTCTAGGCAACGAAATGGGGCGGCGCCTGTGGATCAGCCAGTTGGTGACGCCGACGGAGTCGGTGGCGCCGGGGTTCCGGACGGTGTCGTCGTCGGTGTCCCGGTCGGCGCCGGGGTGGTGGGTGCAGCGCCGGCTGCCACAGCCCTGTCGATCGCGTTCTTCATGTTGTTGACCTGAACCTGGTATTCGGCCAGGTTGCCCGCCTTCAGGGCAGCCTGGGCAGCCGTGTACGCGGCTTGTGCCTCGGCCAGCGCCTGCTTGACCGTCGGGTTCACCGGCGAGGTCGGCGTCTTCGAACCGGGGGGTTGCTCACCGGTATCGACGCTGGTGTTGAACACCTTGTTCAACGCTTCGGTCAGCGTCGCGCCGAAGGCGACCCGATCACCGAAGGAGACCAGCACGTACCGGAGCACCGGATAACTACCGGGTCCACTGGTCCGGACCGAGTACACGGGCTGGACATAGAGCAGGCCACCACCGAGCGGCAGCGTCAGCAAGTTGCCGAACTGGGCTCTAGCGCCGCTGGTCGGCTGGTTGATCGGCAGCAGCGCCGTTCTGATGCCGTCGTCGGTCTGGAACTTGTTGAAGACCTGTCCTGGACCGGGTATCTGCAGGTTCCCTGGCAATCGGAGAATCCGGAATTGGCCATAGTCCGGCGACGAGGCCTCGGAGTCGACGGCCATGAACGCCGTGAGGTTCTCACGTTCGGCGTTCGGCACGTACACCGACGTCAGGGAGAACTTCGGATCGGTCTGACCGGGCATCCGCAACGAGAGATAGAAGGGCGGTTGTTTGATTTGAGCGGACGAGTCGCTGCCGGACGTCACCGCAGTGGGGTCGGCCGGGACGCGCCACAGGTCGCTGTTCTGGTACCAGGTGCCGGCATCCGTCACGTGGTACTTGGCCAGCAGGTCGCGCTGGACCTTGAACATGTCCTCCGGGTAGCGCAGGTGCAACATCAGCTGCGGCGAGATGTCCGCGCGCGGCTTCACCGTGCCGGGGAACGCCTTCATCCAGGTCTTCAGGACGGGGTCGCTCTCGTCCCAGGCGTACAGCTGGACCGATCCGTCGTACGCGTTGACGACGGCCTTGACCGAGTTGCGGATGTAGTTGATCTGCTCGCTCGGCTGCTGCGCGATGGTGCCGCGGCCGGTCGTGGTGTCCCGGGTGCTGTCGTCCAGGGCGACCTTCTCGGAGTACGGGTAGTTCGCCGAGGTGGTGTAGCCGTCGACGATCCAGACGACCTGACCGTCCACGATCGCCGGGTACGGGTCGCCGTCCGGTGTCAGCCACGGCGCCGCCTTCTCGACCCGCTCCCGCGGACTGCGGTCGTAGAGGATCTTCGAGTCGGTGTTCACCCGGCTGGACAGCAGGAGGTTCGCGTCCCGGAACTTCGTTGCGTAGAGCAACCGGTTGCCGAACGAGCCGATCGGGACACCGCCCTTGCCCTGGTAGGTGTTGAGTGTCGGGTCCCCGCCGTTCTTGCCCTCCGGGGTGTCGAGCTCGACCGCTTGGCCACCCTTCGGCCCGCCGACGATCGAATAATCCGGCGACTGCTCGCCG
Source organism: Kribbella sp. NBC_01510 (assembly GCF_045040325.1). Lineage (NCBI taxonomy): Bacteria > Bacillati > Actinomycetota > Actinomycetes > Propionibacteriales > Kribbellaceae > Kribbella > Kribbella sp. NBC_01510. The sequence continues at coordinate 276,467 of NZ_CP109418.1, forward strand.
AAGTAGATCCGCGGTTCATAATCACCGAGGTCGCCGGTCGGCGGCAGGTCCTTCTCCGACCACACCGGCGTACCGTCCGCGGCGCGCTGGTTGCCGTTGGCAGCGACGACGCCGTAACCGTGGGTGTAGACGGTGTGGTCGTTGTTCCAGTTGCGCTGGCCGGCCGGCAACCTATCGACCTGCACCTCGCGGACCGCGATCACGGTGTCGTTGACCTTGTCGCCGATCTTGTACCGGTCGACGTCGAGATCGGTCGGGAACGAGTAGAAGCCACGGACCTGCTGGAGCTGCTCGAAGGTCGGACCGACCACGGTCGGGTCGATCAGCCGGATCCCGGGCAGCACCTCGGTGTCAGCGAGCAGCTCGGACGGCGTCGCCGTCGTCTTCGCCGCATAGTTGATGACCTGGGTCTTCTCCAGGCCGTAGGCCTGGCGGGTCGCCTCGATGTTCTTGGTGATGTACGGCGCCTCGCGCACCGGCTCGCTCGGACGGACCCGCAACTGCTGCAGCGCGGCCGGCCACAGGGCACCGAGCAGGATCGCCGACAGGATCAGCACGACCGTGCCCACGCCGGGCAGCAACCAGGTCTTGCGGACCACATTGGCAAAGAACAGGCCGGCGCACAGCACCGCGATGACGGCCAGGATCTCCTTGCTGGGCAGGACGGCGTTATCGCCGGTGTAGGAGATACCGGTGAACAGTCTGCTGTCCGAGGTCGTCAGGCCGAACCGGTCCAGCCAGTAGCTGAAGGCCTTGAGCAGGACGAGCAGACCGAGCAGCACCGAGAACTGCACCTGCGCCGCGCCGGAGGCCTTCTGGCCCTTCGCGGACGGACGGAAACCGCCGTACAGGTAGTGGGTGATGATCGCGGCGACCAGCGAGAGCAGCACGATCGAGTAGCCGAAGCCGAGCAGCACGCGCAGCCACGGGTAGTCGAAGACGAAGAACGCGATGTCCTTGTTGAAGTGCTTGTCGGTGACGCCGAACGGAGTCCGGTTCCGCCAGGCCAGGAAGACCTTCCACTCCCCCGACGCGGCCGAGCCGCCGAACACCAGCATGAGGGTCGCGACCACGCCGATCGCGATCTTCCCGCGCTGCTGCAGCAGATCGCCGTACCGCTCGAAGCCGGGGCTGGGCGACGGTGCGAGGGCGACCCGCGGCCGGGTGCGGAAGGCGATCACGATGTTCGCAACGACCGCGGTCGCCATCAGCAGACCGACCACGAAGAACAGCAGCACCCGGGTCCCGAGCACGGTGCTGAACACGGAGCCAAGATCGACCGAGCGGTACCAGAGCCGCTGCGTCCAGACATCGGTGAAGACGCTGAAGAGGATCAGCAGGACGATCAGCGTGGCGATCGTCGGCAGGAGGGCCCGGGGACGTCCTCCAGATGTTCGCCGCGGCCGCCGCGGCTCCTCCGGCATGTCGTAGACGCCGTCACTCATCGTCGGTTCTCCTCGTCGTCACTCATGCCGTCGACCCCAGGACCCCGGCCCGGCCGGCTACCGACCGAAGGTTCGAATGTCAATGACAGTACTTCGCAAAGCGTGGGGACCAAGTCCGTGCCGGTCAGCACGGCGCTGTCCTCGTCGTGGGAGCGCAGCCGGACGGCGCCGAAGCGGTCGCCCTCGCGGAGCACCGCAGCGATCATGCGGACCTCGTGCCGGCGCGGGTCGCTGCCGGCCATCCGGGCGAGTTCGGCGTCGGACTCGACGCTGGACAGACCCGCCTCGGCGGAGGCCGGCAGCACGATCCGCTCGATCGCGAGCGCACAACCGGTCACGCCGTCGGGCCATTCGATCCGGGCCAGCGCGTCGGCCAGGTGCTCGTCCTCGAGAACGCCGGGCAGCTCACCCTGGGCAACCGGGGTCAGGGGCTGGGACGCATCCTCGGTGCCGAGTTCCGCGGCCAACTGGGGCTCGGCGCGGAGCAGTTCCTCGGTCGGGACCAGCGCGAACAACTGCGCGGGCTGGTCCCAGCCCGCGCTGCTCACGTGCTTCTCGATCTCGATCACTGCGCGACTGAGCGCGTCAGGAGGAAGAGTGCCTACGGAATCCATGCCGGCAGATCTCCACTTCGGCTGGCCGGTGCGTACAGGTGGCTCAGGATGTGCATGCGGGGACATCCCCCTTTCCGCCGGTGACCGCCTGCAATGCGGCGATCGCGTCGCTCAGGGTGGTGATCTTCACCAACTGGATGCCCTTCACATCGGCGTGCAGTGCCGCCGCGCAGTTCGGAGCGGGGACCAGGAACACCGTGGCACCGTCGTTCTTGGCGCCGGCGATCTTCTGCTGAATGCCGCCGATCGCGCCGACCTGGCCGAGCGCGTCGATCGTGCCGGTGCCGGCGACATGTTTGCCGTCCAGCAGCGGGCCTGGTGTCAGTTTGTCGTAGATGGCCAGTGCGAACGCCGTACCCGCGCTCGGGCCGCCGATGTCCTGGCCGAGGTTGATCGTCACCTTGACCGGCGAGTCGACGCCGATGGTGATACCGACCATCGGACGGGTCGGCTCGCCCGGGGTGGCCGCGGTCTTCAGTTGCACGGTCTGCTCGGCCCCACCGCGTTGGATCAGGAAGACGACGTTCTCGCCGACCTTGTGCTTGCGAACGAAGTCACCGACCTGCGGGACCTGCGTCACCGTCTGACCGTCGACGGCCAGCACGATGTCACCGGGCTTCAGCTTGCCGTCCGCCGGAGTGTCCTTCGCGACCGTCGTGACCTTCGCGTGGTACGGGACCTTCGCCGCCTGCAGAGCGGCCGCGATCGCGCTGTCCTGCGAGCCGGTCATCTCCGCGGTGTTCTGCTGCTCGACCTGGTCCGCGCTCTGGTCCGGCGGATAGATGATGTCGCGGGGGAACAGGTCGTGGTGCGGGTCGAGCCAGTTCCGCATCGCCTGCGGCAGGGTCAGCTGCCGGTCCGGCGAGGTGACCGACACCGTGGTCAGGTCGAGCTGCCCGGTCGTCGGAAAGGTCTGGTGGTTGCTGATCTCGATGACCGGCTTGTTCTTCGTCGAGCCCAGGGTGTCCTTGACCGGCCCGGGGCTGAACGAGACGAACGGCACAGGGAAGGCGGTGACCAGTCCGAGCGAGATGACAAGCACGACGATCGAGGCGACCAATGTGGCGGTACGACGTGTCACGAACCCTGCCCTGCGATCTTGGTGGACGGTGTGTCAACCCGGCGGCCGAGGCCGCGGCGGCGTTCAGGCGTCGCGCGGGGTCCGGGAGCGGCGATTGCCTCGTTGAAACGACGGAAGTCTTCGACCGACGCGAAGGCGCCACCGGACCGGCGCGGACCACGGCTCCGCCCACGCCACGCCGCCCAGCACATTGCCAGCAGCGTGGCGACCAGCGGGAACGCCAGCCACGCCAAAACCTTCATCCGGCCACCTTCATGCGCCCAGCGTACGTGTCAGTGAGCGCCGACCCACTCGCTGGCACCGTCGGCGAAGTGCTGGTGTTTCCAAATCGGGACCTCGGCCTTGAGATCGTCGATCAACCGGCGGCATGCGGCGAACGCCACATCACGGTGCGCGGCGGCCACGGCCACGATCACCGCGGTATCCCCGATCTTCAGGTCTCCGGTCCGGTGTACGGCGGCCAGAGCGGTCACCGCGGGGTCCGCACAGATACGCTCCGCGACCGTCCGCAGGTGGTCCAGCGCGTCCGGGTGAGCCTCATAGCTGAGGCGATCGACCGGCTTGGCCTGATCGTGGTTGCGCACGGTCCCGATGAAGAGAGCGGTCCCACCAGCGCTCGGGTCGGCGACAGCGGCCAGCACCTCGTCGCTGGACAACGCATCCTCGCGGATGTCCAGCAGCCTGATCGTGTCGCTCATCCAATCCTCATTCCCAGCAGTCCCGCGCCCGCACACCTACCCCGAACCATCCCTCACCCACCCGATTCTCCCTCCCGCCCGTCCAGACCCGCACATCCCCTCCCATTTCCACCTATTCAGCCGCCTGCCGACGTACCCGCGCCAGACCACGCCGCGACGTACCTCGGGACTGCTGTCCGTGTCGTGATGCGCACCCCGGGAGACTGTTGCCTCGCTCACCTACCGACGCCCCACGCCGCCTGCGGGCGGGCGGCGGCTCTGCCCGGGGCGAACTGGAACGGTAAAGCGTTCGCCGGGGGCGGAACTGATGGGTGGAACCAGTACGTTGGAGTTGTACGCCCCACCCGCACAGGAAGGCCCACTCCGATGAGCGACGAACCGGACAACCCGTTCAAGGGAACTCCGTTCGAGGCCATGTTCCAGCAGTTCTCCGGTGCGGCCGGCGCGGGCGGCACCCCGGACCTGAACGCGATCTTCGCCCAGGTCCAGCAGCTGCTGAGCGGTTCCACCGACGGAAAGCCGGTGAACTGGGACCTGGCCAAGGACATCGCCCGCAAGACCGTCTCCGCCGCCGGAGACCGGTCGATCACGCCTGCGGACACCGATCGGGTATCGGACGCCGTCCGACTGGCCGAGCACTGGCTCGACGAGGCGACCACGCTGCCGGAAGTGTCTGCGACCTCCGCGGCCTGGAGCCGCGCGGAATGGGTCGAGAACACGCTGCCCGTGTGGCAGACGATCGTCGACCCGGTCGCCGAGCACGTCGCCGGAGCGATGGGCAACGCGCTCCCCGCCGAGGCTCAGCAGTTCGCGGGGCCGATGGCCGGCATGTTGCGCCAGCTAGGCGGTTCAGTCTTCGGCGCGCAGGTCGGTCAGGCGCTTGGCGAGCTGGCCGGCGAGGTCGTGAGCTCGTCCGACATCGGCCTGCCGCTCGGTCCGACCGGTCAGGCCATCCTGCTCCCGGACAACGTCGCCAAGTTCGCCGAGGGCCTCGGGCTGACCGACGAGGACGTGCGGCTCTACCTGGCTCTGCGCGAGGTCGCACACCAGCGGCTGTACGCGGGCGTGCCGTGGCTGCGGCAGCACGTGCTGGCCGCGGTGGCGGACTACGCCGCGGGCATCGAGGTGGACACCTCCAAGATCGAGAGCGCGATGGCCGACATCGACCCGCAGAACCCGGAGGCCATGCAGGAGGCGCTCGCGGGCGGCCTGTTCGAGCCCGAGGATTCGGAGCAGCAGAAGGCAGCCCTGGTCCGGCTCGAGACCGCCCTCGCACTGGTCGAGGGCTGGGTGGACGACGTCGTACGGCAGGCGACCAAGGACCGGATGCCGTCCGCCGTTCAGCTCGCCGAGACGGTACGACGGCGTCGTGCCGCTGGTGGGCCGGCGGAGCAGACGTTCGCCACGCTGGTCGGCCTCCAGCTGCGGCCGCGCCGGCTCCGTGACGCGGCGAACCTGTGGGCCGCAGTGCGCGACGCCCGGGGTGTCGAGGGACGCGACGAACTGTGGTCGCACCCCGATCTCCTGCCCAGCGCCGCCGACCTCGACGACCCGATCGGCTTCGCCCAGCACGCCGGCGAGCTGGCCGACATCGACATCACCGACTTCCTCCCGGACGAGGGCCCGTCGGACCAGCCGCCCACCCAGGGCGACGACGGCAAGTAGAACGCACCACCCCGGCCCGAGCGATGGATGGTGGAGACTTGCCGGGTGCTTCATGGTGATGCTGTAGCGACGCTGGAGACCTGGACTGCGCCCGATGCTGAACAGGAGGAGCTGCGAGAGCACTACCTGCAGCATCTGGCGCAGCACCCGGACGGCATGTGGCGAAGCTGCCGCCCGGAGCACATCACGGCGAGCGCTCTAGTAGTCGACGCGTCGGGCAGTCGCATCCTTCTGACCCTGCACAAGACAGTCGGCCGCTGGCTCCAACTCGGCGGCCACTGCGAACAAGGCGACACCACCCTGGCCGGCGCCGCCCTCCGCGAATCCACCGAGGAATCAGGACTACCCGACCTGACGATCGCACCGGCCCCACTCCAACTCTCCCGCCACCAGATCCTGGCAGGCGGCTGCGCCGGCACATTCCACCTAGACGTCCAGTTCCTCGTCACCGCAACCGCAGCCACCAACTATGTCGTCAGCGAGGAATCCCACGACCTAGCCTGGTTCCCCATCGACGCCCTACCCACCGACACGGACCCCACAGTCCAACACCTAGCCACCAAAGCCCGCCACCACCTCACCACCACGGCTCGGCCCAGCTAGCGCCAGACATGTAGAACTGTGCGACCTATCTAGAGCCCGACACCTGGGACTACCCAGCCGGCACAACGGCCCGAGCGGGCAGGCCTGCCCGCTCGGCCCGAAGGCCTGTACGTACCCCGCAGGGTCGGATGAGTGGCAGGACGCTGCCGGAGAAGTTCGTGGCGGACGGTCGGCAGGAGGTCGTACGCTCGTTGTCAGTCGTCGGATTGCGACCATCCGGTCGCCTTAGTGTGCCGGAAGGATGTCCGTGAGCTTCGACATCGATCACTACGCCCAGACTTCGACCCGCATCCGCTGGGACGACCTCGACATGTCCACGTTCGAAACCCAGCCGCTGTCCAATGACGCGCTCCGTTGCCTCAGCTACATGAGCGACGTGGAGACCCACACCGTCTGCTACCTGCGCGACCTGCTCGTCACGCCGTCGCACGCCGACCCCGAGGTGACCGTCTTCCTGACGATGTGGAACCTCGAGGAGTACTGGCACGGCGAAGTGCTCGACGAGGTTCTCGAGGGGCACGGCGTCCCCACCGGCCCCGAACACACCCGCGCGGTCCGCTCCCGCCTCGGCTGGCGGGACCGCCTGGCGCCGATCCGGCAATCATTGCTGGCGAACATCATCGGCGAGGACTTCGTCGCAACCCACATGGCGTGGGGTGCGATCAACGAGTGGTGCGCCCATTCGGCGTACACCCGCCTGATCCAGGCCGAGCGCCACCCGGTCCTGACCGAGATCCTCAAGCGGATCGTCAAACAAGAGACCCGCCACGTCGCCTTCTACAACAGCCAAGCCCGCGACCGACTCCTGCGCAGCAGGAAGGCCCAGAAGATCGCCCGCTTCGCCCGCTCAAAGGGCTGGGGAATCGTCGGCTCGACAATCATGCCGCCCACCGAAGTCAAACACATGCTGGGCTACCTGTACGGCGGCGAGCAGGGCCTGGCCGAAGTCCGCAAGGTCGACGCCAAGATCGACGCCCTCCCCGGCCAGCAAGACCTCCAACTGGTCGAAAAGGAACTCATCAAGTACGGCGTACTCCCCAGATAACAGAACGCGCCACCTCGCAACAGGGTGCGGGGCCGGTAGCCGGTCGTCCGTTCGCCGGGCCTAGGAGGTCTGCTTACTACCAGGCCTTCAGTGCGGCGCCGCAGTTGAGGGTCTGCGGGCCGACTCGACAAGCCGACCCGCTCCCCCGCCAAGAGTTCCCGTGGGACCCCACCCCCGCAGAGCCCCATTCCCCCCGTGAACTCCCATCCCACCGCGGACCCCGTTCCCCGTGCTCCCCGTTCCCCGTGCTCCCCGTTCCCCGTGCTCCCCGTTCCCCGTGCTCCCCGTCCCCCCGTGGGCCCAGCCCGTATAGGCGCAGTTCCCCAACCCACACTTCCCCGTGGCCTGTCCCAGCTAGGGTCCGGTCCCCCGCCTCGTAATCGCCGCCCCCCGTGGGCCAAGCTCCCAGTACGCGCAGTCCCCCACCAACCCACACTTCCCCCGCAGGCCCCGTACCCCATGGAGCCTGGTCCCCGACCACCGTTGAACCCCGTGGGCCAAGCTCCCCGTACGCGCAGTTCAGCCATCAACTCAGCAAACCCGACCTCTACTTGCTCAACGGTCGGGCTCACCCATTGGTTCAACCACAGTTCCCCGTAGGCCCCGTTCCTCCACAGACCCCGTCGCCGCGCTCCCCGTCCCCCGTTGGTCGAGCTCCGTCTGGGTCTGTCCCCCACCAACCCGCATGTGCCGCAGGCTCCGTTCCGTGTGGGTCTGGTGCCCGTGAGCCCCAGATTCGCCGCAGGTCCCGCTCCCCCAACCCCCGTTTCGCCGCGGGGCCCGTTCCCCGTGGCCTACCGCTGCGCTGCTGGTGGAGCCTCCCCGCTTCTGTTGTGATGCCGCGGAGCTTCCCCCGTTCCCCGCACCACCTGCGCCCTTCCTTGTGGCGTACTGCAGTTCCCCGTTGTCTTTGGTTCCCCCGTTGTGTTGCGGTGTTCTTGTTGCGTCGCTGGTGCCCGTGCGTCCCCATGCACGGTTGCCCGATGGCCGGTTGGGGTTCGTTCCGCGAGGGAGCCGAGTGCCCCGGGGTCCAGAGGGCTGTGGTGGCTGGTGTCGATTTCCGCCCCTGAACGGAATCGGCAGGCCGGTAGTGCGGCGGGCGAGCTTCCCCCAGAAGTTGTCCGCTGCCTGGTGAACGAGCGGGAAGCCAGAAGGTGACGGGTCAGGCGTGACGAAGTATGGAACGGGTCGCATCCCAGCCTTCCAAGCCGGGGTCGAGGCTGGCGAGGTCGGCGGGTGAGCGGAGGCGGTGCCAGCCTGGGCCGACGGCTACGGCGTGGCGGCGGGGTTTGGCTTGGTCGAGTTCCCCGAGGGTGAGGTCGAGGCTCAGTTCGAGGGAATCGGTCAGCCAGTTGGCGATGGGGAGGTTGACGCCGAGGGCCACCTGGGAGCCGTCCTCGGCGGGGCAGACGGCGATGTCGGCGGTGGAGAGGGCGCGGAAGAGTTTGCCGATCAGGAGCCCTGGGAGGTCCGGAGCGTCGTACGCGACAGCAACCACAGCCGCCACTCGGCCGGTCCCACTGGTGGACACGCCGGCCTCGGCCGGGGTGAGGGTGGCGGCTTGGGTTAGGGCTTGGTGGAGGGTGGGGGCGGTGTAGACGGGGGTGCCGGGCCAGGTGAGGGTGGTGGCTTCTTGGAGGGATGCTTCGGTGCCGTTGAGGACGGCTACGGCTACTTCTACGCGGTCGAGAGCGGCTAGGACCTCGTAGGTGTCTTCGGCTAGGGCTAGGCGCCAGGCTTCGGGGGAACGACCGGGTGGGGCCCAGGTGGGGTTGGAAGGCAGGACCAGTACGACGATTCGTCGGTCGTTCGCGCTGGCGGAGCGGGCTGGCTCGCTCACCGTGTCTCCTTGCCGGAAGCCGGATTGATCAAAGGGCGGGTAGCTGTCAGGTATTTGGTTCTATCAGGCCGCGTTAGTAGAGCGCTCGACGTATGTCTTGGCGGTGGAGACGCTGACCCGGCCGACACCCGTCGGCCAATCACCCGACAGCCGCGCCGACGTCGTACGCGGTCCGAGCGGCGTTGACCTCGGTCATATGAGTCTCGGCCCAGGACTTGATGGCCGAGATCAGCGGCATCAGATTCTGGCCGAGTGGCGTCAGCTCGTAGTCCACGCGGACCGGCACCGACGGCGTCACCGAGCGCGTGAGCAGGCCGTCTCGTTCGAGCGAGCGCAGTGTCTGGGTCAGCATCTTCTGGCTGACGCCGGCGATCCGGCGGGACAGGTCGGAGTACCGCTGCGGGCCTTCGGCGAGCGCGGTGAGGATGAGCGTCACCCACTTGTCGCTGATCCGGTCCAGCAGTTGCCGGGCCGGGCAGCTGGCCAGGAACGCGTCGTACTCGCGGGCTGCCTCTTCCCGGCGCTGAGCGGCGGTGCGCGTGGGCATGACTCTCCTCGCCGTACGGTACGCACTTCGAAGTACGTACTTCCCGATAGAGAGTAACTCTCCGACAGTGGTGTCACCAACAAGGTATCAACACAAGGAGAGACACGTTATGCGCGCACTCGTGGCCCGGCGGCTGGAAGGGCCGGACACCCTCGAGCTGATCGAGACGCCGATTCCGGAGCCTGCGACCGGGCAAGTCCGGATCAAAGTGGCCGCCGCCGCGGTCAGCCCGGTGGATCTGGCGGTGAGCGCGGGGCTGGCTGTGCAGTTCGGTCTGACTGCGCCGAGAGAGCAGTTCGGCCTCGGCTGGGACGTGGCCGGCACCGTCGACGCGGTCGGGTCCGGTGTGGACCTCACACCAGGTACGGCGGTCATCGGTCTGGCCGATCTGCTCGGGCGATCCCTCAAGACGCACGCGGAGTACGTCGTACTGGATGCGGACGCCGTCGCGCCGACCACCATGGACCCTGTCGCCGCATCGACCATCCCACTGAACGCAATCACCGCACTGCAAGCACTGCGCGCCATCTCGGGGCAGACCGTCCTGGTGACTGGTGCCGCCGGCGGCGTCGGTGGGTATGCGGTCGAACTGGCCAAGCACCAAGGCCTCACCGTCATCGCCACCGCCGGCGACCAGGACGAGGACCTGGTACGACGTCTCGGCGCGGATCACTTCGTACGACGCTCGGCCGACCTGGCCACCGCAGTCCGCGAGATCGTCCCGGCCGGTGTGGACGCTCTGGTGGATGCGGCGATCGTCGGGGTCGGTGCACAGGAGGCGGTCCGCAACGGGGGCCAACACGTCCATCTGCAGGGCGGGCCACGGCCGCCGCACCTCCGCAACATCACCGTCGAGCAGCTCTTCCTGCACGCCAACCGGCGCGACCTGACCGAGCTGGTCGAGCTGGTCGAGGCAGGTGCGATCTCGACGCGGGTTGCCGAGAGCTATCCCCTGGAGGATGCGGCAACGGCGTACCGGCGCCTTGCCAAGGGTGGCGTCCGCGGACGGCTCGTGCTCATCCCCTGATGGCTTGCTGCAGCCGGAGCGCGACCTGGATGTCCAGGGCGCGTTCCGGTGACTGCCAGCCGTCGCCAAGCAGGGCAGCGATGCGGTCCAGGCGTTGCTGGACGGTGTTGGGATGGATGTGTAGCGACGTCGCCGCTCTCGTCGGGCTCTGGCCGGCTGCGAAGTACGCGTGCAAGGTGCCGACCAGATCGGTGCCACGCTGGTCGTCATAGTCGAGTACTGCGCCCAGGACGTGCCGCACATGCGCCCGTACGTCGACGTCCGCGGCACCAACCAGACCGGCGACTCCGAGGTCGTCAGGCGTCGCGGACTCGCCACTGCGTCCGAGCCGGAGCATGGTCGCTGCGAGCCGCGCAGCCTGACGATGTGCGTCGACCAGCGAGCTCCAACCCGCCGGGCCGGTCACGGCGATCGTCACTGCAGCCCGTTTGGCGACGTCGGCCAACTCCCGCGCAGCCGACGCAGGGTCGGTGCGGGCGAGCAACAGCACCAGGTCTCCGCCAAACGGACCAGAGAGCACAAGCTTCTCTTCCAGTGGTGCCGACAGCCGAGCCCGTACGGCGGAGTGGTCCCCGCGCACCACTGCAACGACCAGGCGGTCGTGGCGGTGGTTCGGCGCGAGCAGACGGAGTCGATCGGTCAGTGTCCTCGGATCAGCGCTGCCACTGAGCACATCGGCCAGCAGATCCGCCTGCGCACGTTGGGATTGCTCGGCGGCCTGACGGCGGAACAGCAGCACCAGTGCGGTGACCACAGCGGCGCGTTCGACGATGCGCTGGTTCGCGCCGGACAGATCGTCGACACCGCCGATCACCAGAGCGCCGAGGCGCTCGCCCTTCGCGGTCGCGGCGACCACCCAGCAGTCACCGATCCGGGTCAACCGGCCGGACTCGGACTCCTGCCAGGGCACCGCGGCACGGTGCGTGTCCCCCGCCACGGCCAACTCGTTGCCGACGGCATCGACGAGCACGACCCACACGTCGAGTAACTCGGCCACGGCCGCCGCGATCGCGTCCACGTCACCGCCCGACAGGACGATCTCGGCGAACCGGTCGTGCGCCGCGGCCGCGTGTTCGACGCCGGCGTGGGCCGCTGACACCTGGTCCAGTGCCGCCGCTGTTTCGGTGGCCGCCCGGACCTGCACGATCGTCACGGCCGCCAGGGCCGCGAGCGAGCCGAGCAGCGAGACCTCCTCGCGGCTGAACGGCCGGCGCGTCCGGTTGGAGGCGAACAGCACTCCGACGAAGGCTCCGTCGACGATGAGCGGCGTACCGCAGATGGCGACCAGCCCCTCCTCGCCGACCGCGTGGTCGATCGACGTGGTGTGCCGGAAGCGCCGGTCCGATGGGTAGTCGGCGGTCCAGTAGGGCTTGTGGGTCTCCGCGACCAGTCCGCCGAGTCCAGCGCCCAGCGGCAGCCGGACCTGCTGGAAGGCCGCTGACACGGATCCGTCGGTCGCCCGCATGTACGTGTCGCCGCGGCCGTCGTCGTACAAGGTCAGGTAGGCCACGTCCGCGCCGATCAGGGTGCGGGCCCGGTGCACGATGGTGTCGAGTACGCCGCCCGGGTCGCGCGCCGAGGCGAGTTCGCGGGCGACGTCGACCAGCGCGGACAGCTCGGCCTCACGCTTCTTGCTGGCGTCGATGCCGGCCCGGATGCGCAGGGCGAGGTCGCGGGCCACCGCGTCCTCGCCCGCTGCCCGGGCCAGCTCGCTCCCAGGCGCATCCTCGGCCAGCAGCCGCAGAAGCTCTTCCATCCCGGCGATGATGCCACCTCTGCTGTCTTCAGCGTCCCGTCATCCCCTGGTCATGAGAGAAGAAGAGAGTTAGAGGGTGGTGAGGTCCCGGCGACGCGTTTCGGTGTACGACGTCACCGCGACTATGGAGATCACCGCACAGACTGCGACGTACACAGCGATCGCATAGCCGGAGTCGTACGCCTTGAGCAGCGCTACCGCGATGAACGGGGCCAGACCGCCCGCAATGATCGAGGCGAGCTGGTAGCCGATCGACACACCCGAATAGCGGACGCGGGTGCCGAACAACTCGGTGAAGAACGCGGCCTGTGGTCCGTACATCGCGCCATGCAGCACCAGTCCGACGGTGACGGCCAGTGCGGCGAGGGCGAAGTTCTTCGTGTCCAGGAGGGCCACGAAGAGGAAGCCCCAGACACCCACACCCACCGCACCGATCAGGTACACCGGTCGCCGGCCGATCCGGTCGGACAGCGCACCCCACATCGGGATCGCGAAGAAGTGCACGGCCGCACCGATCAGGACGGCGTTCAGTGCGAAGGACTTGCCCATGCCCAGGTGTTCCTTGGCGTACGTCGCAATGACGATGGTGAAGATGTAGTAGCTGACGTTCTCCGCCATCCGGGCGCCCATCGCCGTGAGCACCTCCCGCGGATAGCGCGTGATCACCTCGATGATCGGCAGCTTGTCCACCGGCTCATGCTTCGCCCGCGCCTCCTGGAACACCGGTGACTCCTCGATCCGCAACCGCACCCACAGCCCGACCAGCACCAGTACTGCGGACAGCAGGAACGGAATGCGCCACCCCCACGCGTTGAAGGCAGCATCCGACTGGAACGCCGCCAGCCCAGCCAGTACGCCGTTGGCGATCAACTGACCCGCAGGAGCACCGGCCTGCGGCCAGGACGCCCAGAAGCCACGCCTTGCGGGGTCACCGTGCTCAGACACAATCAGTACGGCGCCACCCCACTCACCACCGAGTGCGAAGCCCTGCACGAGTCGCAGCACGGTCAGCAGGATCGGAGCGAGCGCACCGACCTGCGCATAGGTCGGGAGAAGGCCGATTGCGAAGGTGGCGACGCCCATCATCAGCAGCGACAGCACGAGCAGTTGCTTGCGGCCCAACCGGTCACCGAAGTGGCCGAACACCACTCCACCGATCGGACGGGCGAAGAACCCCACTGCGAACGTCGCGAAGCTCAGGAGCGTCCCGGTGAGCTGTTCACCCTTGGGGAAGAAGAGGTCTCCGAACACCACCGACGCGGCAACGCCGTAGAGGAAGAAGTCGTACCACTCGACCGTCGTACCGACGAGACTCGCGCCGACCACCCGGACGATCGACGTCCGGGTGCGGACCGGTTCTGTTGTTGTCATGGGCGGGCTCTCTCCTGAGCTAGTGGGCGGTCCAGCCGCCGTCGAGTACGAACGAGCTCCCCGTGATGGAGGCGGACGCCGGGCCGCACAGCAGCGCGACCAGCTCCGCCACTTCGGCCGGCTCGATCAGCCGCTTCACCGCGACCGGCTCGAGCAGGACCTTGTCCAGTACCTCTGCCTCGGACAGGCCGTGGGTGGCCGCCTGATCGGCCAGCTGGGCGGTGACCAGCGGCGTCCGGACGTAGGCCGGGTTCACACAGTTGCTGGTCACTCCGTGCGCCGCACCCTCCAGGGCGACGACCTTGCTGAGTCCTTCCAGTCCGTGCTTGGCAGCGACGTACGCCGCCTTGAACGGGCTGGCCCGGAGACCGTGCACCGAGCTGATGTTGACCACGCGACCCCAGCCGGCGCCGTACATGTGCGGAAGCGTCTGCCGGATCAGGCGGAACGGCGACTCGAGCATGAGCCGCAGGATGTAGCTGAACCGCTCCGGCGGGAACTGCTCCACCGGTGCGACCTGCTGGACCCCGGCGTTGTTCACCAGGATGTCCACGTCCGTCGGCAGGTCCTCCAGCCGCTCCAGGTCGGCCAGATCGGCGACGACCGTCTCCACACCCTCCAGTGCCTCGAGTCCGGTGGCGTCGTAGTCGACTGCGATGACATGTACGCCGTCGGCCGCGAGGCGCCGCGCACACGCGGCGCCGATGCCGGACGCAGCGCCGGTGACGAGGGCTCGACGGGTCTCCATGGCCGACGACTGTAGAAATCCACGCCTCGCCGCACTATGGGATGCGATAACACATCCAGGCGGCGCCCCATGGTGCCGAGCGCCACTTGTCCACAACCTCGCCTAGCGAAGCAGCGCGTGACGATAGCTGGACCTATTGTTGAAACATGGTCGATATCGAACAGCCGAAGAAGAAGGCCGCCGGCGTCCCCGCCGTGCTGTCGTCGTTCAAGTTCGGTTTCCGTGAGATGGGCCCGGCCCGGACCGGCAAGGTCTTCCTGAAGATGAACCAGGACGGCGGCTTCGACTGCCCGTCCTGTGCCTGGCCGGACCCCGACCACAAGCGCAAACACGCGGCCGAGTTCTGCGAGAGCGGCGCCAAGGCGGTGGCCTGGGAGGCAACTCGCAAGCGGGTGCCGCGCGCCTTCTTCGCCGAGTACTCCGTCGACGCCATGAACGAGATCTCCGAGTTCGAGCTCGGCAAGCTCGGCCGGATCACCGAGCCGATGCTGCTGCGGGCGGGGGCGACGCACTACGAGCCGGTCGGCTGGGAAGAGGCGTTCCAGGTCGTCGCGCGGCACCTGAAGGCCCTCGTCGACCCGAACGACGCCGTCTTCTACACCTCCGGCCGGACCAGCAACGAGGCCGCCTTCCTCTACCAGCTCTTCGTCCGGGCCTACGGCACCAACAACCTGCCCGACTGCTCGAACATGTGCCACGAGTCGTCCGGTACGGCGCTGTCCCGGGTGATCGGCAGCGGCAAGGGCGCCGTCACGCTGGAGATGCTGGAGGAGGCCGAGCTGATCGTCGTCGTCGGCCAGAACCCGGGCACCAACGCGCCCCGGATGCTCAGCCACCTCGAGATCGCCAAGCGCAACGGCGCCGACATCGTCTCGGTGAACCCGCTGCCCGAGCCCGGCCTGATGAACTTCAAGAACCCGCAGCGCCCGCGCGGCTGGGTCGGCAAGGGTACGACGCTGGCCGACCAGCTCCTGCAGATCCGGATCGGCGGCGACCAGGCGCTGTTCCTTGCCGTCGGCCACCTTCTGCTCGAGGCCGAGGCGGCGAGCCCCGGGACCGTGCTCGACACGTCCTTCATCGAGAGCCACACCAGCGGCTACGAGGTCTACACCAAGCACAACGCCGAGCTCGACTGGGCTGCCGTCGAGCTCGCGACCGGGCTGCGCCGGGCGGAGATCGAGGAGTTCACCCAGCGGTTCATCAAATCCAAGGCGACGGTGATCTGCTGGGCGATGGGCCTGACCCAGCACCGGGAGGCCGTCGCGACGATCAGCGAGATCGTCAACGTGCTGCTCCTGCAGGGAAACATCGGCAAACCCGGCGCCGGCCCGTGCCCGGTGCGCGGCCACTCGAACGTCCAGGGCGACCGCAGCATGGGCATCTGGGAGAAGGTGCCGGACACGTTCCTGGACAAGCTGGACGCCGAGTTCTCGTTCACCGCACCCCGCGAGCATGGCATCGACGCGGCCGAGACGGTGAAACGGCTGCGTGACGGTGCGGTCCGGGTCTTCTTCGCCATGGGTGGCAACTTCGCCTCCGCGACACCTGACACCGAGGTCGTGCACCGGGGCCTGCGGGAGTGCGACCTGACCCTGCACGTCTCGACCAAGCTCAACCGGTCGCACACCATCACCGGGCGCGAGGCGTTGATCCTGCCGACGCTCGGGCGGACCGATCACGACCACACCGCGGCCGGACCGCAGTCGGTGACGGTCGAGGACTCGCAAGGCGCGGTGCATTTGTCCACGGGCAATCTGACGCCGCCGGGTCCGGAGCTGAAGTCGGAGATCGGCATCATCTGCGGGCTCGCGCGGACCGTCGTACCGGATATCGGGCAGATCCCGTGGGCCGACTTCGCCGAGGACTACAGCCTGATCCGGCAGCGGATCGGCCGGGTGGCCGACGGGTACGAGGACTTCGAGGATCGGCTGCGGGCCAACGAGGGCGGGTTCCTGCTGGCACACGCCGCCCGGGACAAGCGCGAGTTCCGGACCTCCGACGCGCGGGCGCAGTTCACCGCGAACGATCTCAGTTGGTTGCCGACGGCCCCTGGCCGGCTGCTGCTGCAGACGATGCGCAGTCACGACCAGTTCAACACCACGATCTACGGGCTCGAGGACCGCTACCGCGGCATCAACGGCACCCGCGAGGTCGTCTTCGTGAATCCGGACGACCTGGCCGAGCTCGGGCTGAAGGACGGTGCGTACGTCGACATCGTGAGCGAGTTCCAGGGCGTCGAGCGGCGGGCCTCCGGGTTCCGGCTGGTGTCGTACCCGACGGCGCGCGGCTGTGTGGCGGCGTACTACCCGGAGACCAATGTCCTGATGTCCGCCGACGACGTCGCCAAGGGCAGCAATACCCCCGTCGCCAAGGGCCTGACGGTCAGGCTGGAGCCAGTCGCTTCCTGAGCCACGGTTGGACGAGAGCCAGCGCGGCGGCCACCACCGCGCTGGTGAGCCATAGACCCTTCGGGCCCGCTGCGTCGAGGAGTTGGGTGACGGTCAGTGGGGCGATGGTGGTCGCGATGCCCCAGCTCAGGCCGAAGACGGCGAGGTAGCGGCCGCGGGCGTGTTCGGGTGCGAGGCCGGATGCCTGCGTGAGGTAGCGGGTCAGGAGGAAGAGGTCACCCAAGCTCCAGAGCACTGCGGCGAGCAGGAAGATCGCGAGGCTGTGGGCGATAGCGGTGACGATGAGCCCCGCGCCGAGCAGGACGTAGCCCGCTGTCATCGCCCGGAAGTCGTCGAGCTGCTGCAACCGGAGCAGGCGCTGGGCGACGATCAAGGTGACCGCGGAGACCGCCAGGATGAAGCCCGTGCCGGACTTCGGCAGGCCCTGCTCGAGCAACGTCAGCGGCACACCGATCACCAGTTGCATATAGATGGTCGCGAACACGGTCCCGCTGGCAAGCAGAAGCAACAGCCGCCGGTCCCGCCACACCGAGACTTCCTTGGACCTGACGACGCCCTCTTCCGTCTCCCGCCGTACGTCACCTGGAAGGGCGAGTGCGACGAGGACGGCGCAGGCCAGGCAGGTGAGGGCGTCGGCGACGAAGAGCCAGCGCAGGTCGACGTGGCTGATCGCTGCGGCGAGCAGGCCGGCCAGGACGCCGGCCGCGGCCAGCGCCGCGCTGTACAACCCGTACGCCGCCGGCCGATCGGACGGACTGGTCACATCGGCGATCATCGCCTGACTCGGCGGCTCGTAGATCTCGAAAGCGAGGCCGAGCAGCACGGTCGCGAGGACGGCGGACCAGAGCGCGTGACTCAACGCGATCCAGGTCTGGGCGACGGCGCAGCCGGTCAGGCCGAGGACGATCGTACGGCGACGGCCGAGCCGGTCGGCCAGGTGTCCGCCGAGCAACCGGGACGGGATCGTGGCCGCGCCGAAGAGCGCCAGGATCAGGCCGGTCTGGCTGAGCGACGCGCCGAACTCGACGGTCAGCACGACGCCGAGGAACGGCAGCGTGAACGCGCCGATCCGGTTCACCGCGCGGGCCGTGACCAGGATCCAGACCGCCGGAGACAACCCGCGCCACGGCGAGGTCAAGGTCGCTACCGCACTCATCTCCGGCTCCCATGACTGTCTAAGTGGCTATGATCGGTCACGCGAGAGCCTACGGAGAGGACCCATGACCGGTCAAGTGTCTTTTGATAGTCACGCCCGTAACGTGCTGGCGGCCTCCGTCGAGTACGTGAACCGGCTGACGCCCGGCTACTCCGGTGGCACGCCGTACCCTGCGCCGGCCGACGAGGCGCAGGCCGTCTCCGACGCCTTGGCAGCCATCGGCTACCCGCGGCCGTCCGTCGAGCCGGACGACGCGCGGCGGTTGGCCGTGCTCGCGGGGCGGATGCGCATCGTCTTCGAAGCCGCGCATGCGGGCGACCTCGATCGCGCGGCGGACGAGGTGAACGCGCTGCTCGTGGACACCAACTCCCGACCGCAGCTGGACCGGCGGAACGACGGCTGGAGCCTGCACTTCCACGGCCCGGACGACGGACTCGTCAACGGCTGGGCCGCCGGCTGCGCGGCCGGCCTCGCGCTCGCCCTGGGCACCGGGCTCGCCGGCCGCCTAGGCGTGTGCGCGGCCCCGCAGTGCGACCGCGTCTTCGTCGACGTCTCCCGCAACGGCCAACGCCGCTTCTGCTCTCCCCAATGCCAAAGCCGCGTCAAAGCCGCCGCCCACCGCGCCCGGCAAGCTAGTTGAAGGTGAGCGTGGGGCTGGCCGGGTCCTCGTTGCCCACGACCACTTGTGCACGGTCTCGCGGGCTGATCTGGTCGACGTACAGCCGCTCACCCGGAATGTACTTGCTGAGATAGCGCTGCTCGGCGGCGGCAGCGCCTCACCCGATTTTCACCGGGTGAGGCGCTGAAGGAACCGTCAGCCGACCGGGGTGAGCTCGCGCTCCTCCTCCGGGGCCGGCGGCTGGATCGCGTGCTTGCCGGGCTTGCCACGGAGCCACTTCGGGGCCCACCAGTTGGCGTCGCCGAGCAGGGTCATCACGCTCGGGAGGACGACCGCACGGATGATCGTCGCGTCGATCAGGATCGCGACCGCCAGGCCGACGCCGAGTTGCTTCATGTCCAGCGTGCTCAGCGTCGCGAAGACCGCGAACACCCCGATCATCACGGCCGCCGCGCTGGTGACCACGCCGGCCGAGCCGGTGATGCCCTCGGCGACTGCCTGCTTGGTCGGTACACCGCGCAGCACCGCCTCGCGGATCCGGCTGACCACGAACACGTGGTAGTCCATCGACAGCCCGAACAGCACCACGAAGAGGAACAGCGGCAACCAACTCACCACGGCCCCGTTCGACCGGAAGTGCAGCAGCCCTTCGGCCCAGGTGTTCTGGAACACCGCGGTGACGACGCCGTACGCCGCTCCCGCGCTCAGCAGGTTCAGCCCGATCGCGGTGATCGCGACCACCACGGACCGGAACGTCACCATCATCACGATCATCGTCAGCAGCAGCACGAACCCGATCACCAGCGGCAACTTGGCCCGCGTGTGGGCCGCATAGTCGACGTCCGCGGCCACGAACCCACCGACGGCGTACTCGACTCCCGGCACCTTGCCGACCGTCTCCGGCATCAGCTCCTTGCGCAGCTTGGTCAGCGAGTCACGCGCTTCCTGGCTGCCACCCGCGTACGGCGTGGCGACCTCGAGGGTCGTGACGGTGCCGTCCTTGGAGAACCGCGGCTCCTCGAGACCGTCCTGCGCGAAGAGCTTGTCCTGCTGCGTGCGCTGCACCAGCTCGGCGAGAGCGGCCTTGACCGCCGGCGCCTGGTTGGCCGGTGCGCGGACGGCGACCTCGTGGCTGGTGCCCGTGCTCGGGAAGGCCGCGGTCAGCCGGTCGTACGCCTTCATCACCGACGTGGTCCGCGGCAGATCCTCGGTGCCCGGGAACTTCAGCGTCATCCCCAGCGCCGGCGACGCGACGGCCAGCAGTGCGGTGACGGAGACCAGCAGCGTGGCGACCGGGTGCTTCAGGGCCGGCCTCAGCACGGTCGGCCAGAAGCGCGGCTTGCCCTTGTTCGCAGTCAGTCGCCACACCAGCGGGATCCGCGGACGGTCCACCCAGCGACCCAGCTTCGCGAGTACGGCGGGGAGCACGGTCAGCGAACCGGCGACGGCCACCGCGACGACCAGGATCGAGCCGACCGCGAAGGACGAGAACACCGCGTCCCGAGCCAGGAACAACCCGGCCATCGAGACGATCACCGCCGTACCGGAGACGACGACCGCGTGGCCGGAGGTGGCGGCGGCGATCTCGACCGCGTCGACGTGACCGCGACCCTTCGCGCGTTCCTCGCGTTCACGGCGCAGGTAGAAGAGTGAGTAGTCGACGCCGACCGCCATACCGATCAGCAGGATCACGCTGTTCACCGCGTCGACCGCGGGGATGAGCTGCGACGCCGCCGCGGACAAGCCGATCGCGGCTGCGACTGCGGACAGCGCCAGTACCAACGGCACCGAGGCAGCGATCAGCGCGCCGAACGCGATCAGGAGGATCGCGAGCGTCACCGGCAGGCTGAACATCTCCGCCCGCTTGAAGTCCTTGCCGAGGGTCTCGTTGAGGGCCTTGTCGATCGACAGTCCTCCGACCTCCTCGATCCGGAGATTCGGGTACTGCTGCTGAAGCTGTGCTGTGGTGTCGAGCAGCGGCTGCACACGGTTGTCGCCCTCGCCGTCCTTCAGGGTGACCCTGACGATCACCGCGTCCTTCGTCGCCGACGCGATCGGCTGGGCGACCTCCGCGACCCCACCGAGGGCGCGCATCTTCTGGATCACCACGCCGGCCGCCTGGTCGGCCGCCTTCTGGTCGAGCGTCCCGGACGGAGCCGTGATCAGCACGCTCTCCACGTCCGGGTCGGCGAAGTTGCCGGACTTGACGATGTTGTCGGCCCGGGTCACCTCGCCGATGTCGCCCTCGTTCTCGGACTGCTTGGTCCCGGTCACCGAGCCGAGTGCGAAACAGGCGATCACGACCGCCACCCACATCGCGATCGCCCGCCACGGATGGGTGGCGCTCCAGCGCGCCGCCCGCACCGTGATCTGTCCCCTGGCCATACCTTCCCTGCCCCTCTGCGCCCCCTCAGGCGCCCCACCCAGCGCACCTGGCGCGGCGCTGGCTATGGATCACAGCCTGGCTGGCGGGAGCAGGCGGCGACCATGCAGGAAGCCACCCAGTCCACCCTGGGGCTAACCCCACCCCACCCTTTCTCGTACGCCGTACGTCCCCCCACCGCCCGCCCGCACTTTGGGCACCCATCGACCGTTTCGGCGCCGCGCAAAGGGTTGGCCGGTGCTCAAAGTCCCCGCGGCGGCGGGGGTGAGGGGGGTGGATCGGGGTGGGTCAGAAGTCGTCGAGGTTGAGGGACGAGGCGGCGGATATGCCTTCGAGATAGCCCTCGGCACGCTCGGCTTTGGGGTAGCGGTGGACCAGGGCCCAGAAGGCGGCGTTGTGGGCCGGCTCGACCAGATGGGCGAGCTCGTGGATGAGCACGTAGTCGACCACCCAGGCGGGCATCGACTGCAAACGGGTGCTCAAACGGATGGATCGGTCCGCCGGAGTGCAGGATCCCCACCGTCTGTTTTGGTTCGAAACCCACCTGACTGACGCAGGTTCGGGCACTTCGGGGAGATGCCGACACGCGAGTTCGTGTGCTCTGGCCAACAATTTTTCGTCCGACACGCGGGATCGGCTGCGCTGCTTGTCCAGCCGCGCCAGCATGGTCTCGACCCAGCGCGCCTCCTCTGCGGCGGACAGCCGGTCGGGCATCAGCACGACCACGCGCTCGCCGTCCCGGTAGGCGCTGACGGTCCGCTTGCGCCGCTTGCTGCGGCGGATGTCCACGAACGGCGGGATCGGTCGCGGTGGAGAATCGGCCATGGGTCAAAAAGTACCCTGAGAATCTGACAACTTTCTTCCGTCCACATCCTGTGAATCCGCGTTTCCGCAGGTCAGACGCCAGATTTTGGGGTCACCGATTCCGGTTGTTCACATCCTGTTCCCCCGCCCGTCCACAGTGCCGCGCGGCGCGCCCCACAGGTTGCGCACAGGGTTATCCACAGGCGTGGACAACGCGGCCTTGCCAGCGCCACGCCCGCCTCTTAGCGTCAGGTGCAACAGGCTCCCGGACCGCTTCCGGGGCCGCTCGGAGGGGAAGCCGAGCGGTTCCGGAGGCGGATCACCGGGAGCTTGTTCCTTTTGGGAGAAGCTCTCAGAAAGGGCTTTCCCAGGCGGCGTTGAGCGGCGCGCGGGCCGGGAGGTGCGCTTGAGCCTGCGCCAGGCTGCCGTAGGGTGAATCCCGATTGGGCCGAACGGCCTACGGCAGGACGGTCTGCCGTTAGCATCCACGACTGCCCGGGGTGGGAACCCCGGGCTGGTACAGAAGCAAGGAGAGGGCCCTCATGGCAGAGACCTGGAGCGGCGAGTTCTACTGCGTCAAGTGCAAGGCCAAGCGCACCGCCGACGGCGAGGTCAAGGTCAACGACAAGGGCACGCGCATGGCCAAGGCCAAGTGCCCCGAGTGCGGTACGAACCTGAACCGAATCCTCGGCAAGGCCTGACGCACCAAGTCGTAGGGGCGGGGTCCGACACGCAGAAGGTGTCGGACACCGCCCCTCCGTCGTCCGGCTTGGGTGACCGGACAGAATGGGTGCGTGTCGGATCTCCCTCGTAAGGCGCTGAGCCGGACCGCCAAACTTGCCAGCCTGCCGCTCGGTGCCGCCGGGCGGGCGACGCTCGGCCTGGGCAAGCGGATCGGTGGGACGCCGGCCGAGACCGTACTGGCCGAGTTCCAGCGCCGCACGGCCGACCAGCTGTTCGCCGTCCTCGGCGAGCTCAAGGGCGGCGCGATGAAGTTCGGGCAGATGCTCAGCCTGATGGAGTCGGCGATGCCGGAGGAACTGGCGGCGCCGTACCGGGCCGCCCTGACCAAGCTGCAGGACTCCGCCCCGCCGATGCCGGCCTCGACCGTGCACACGATCCTGTCGCGCGAGCTGGGCAAGCGCTGGCGGGACCGGTTCGAAGAGTTCGACGACGTGCCCGCGGCGGCCGCGTCGATCGGCCAGGTGCACCGCGGCATCCTCACCGATGGCCGCGAGGTCGCGATCAAGCTGCAGTACCCGGGCGCCGCCGACGCCCTGCGCGCGGACCTGCGCCAGCTCGGCCGGTTCGCCCGGACCTTCGGGACGTTCGTCCCCGGCCTGGACATGAAGCCGCTGGTCACCGAGCTGCAGGAGCGGATCGGCGAGGAGCTCGACTACGATCGCGAGGCCCAGGCGCAGCAGCAGTACGCCGACGCCTTCAAGGATCACGACGAGTTCGTGGTGCCACGCGTCATCAAGCACTCCCCCAGCGTCATCGTGTCCGAGTGGATCGAGGGCCGGCCGCTGTCGTCGATCATCACCGACGGCACCCAGCAGGAGCGCGACGAGATCGGGCTGAAGTACGTCCGGTTCATGTTCAGCGGACCGAAGTACGCCGGTCTGCTGCACTCGGACCCGCATCCGGGAAACTTCCGGGTGATGCCCGACGGCCGGCTCGGCGTGGTCGACTTCGGCCTGTGCGCGCGGCTGCCGGAGGGATTGCCGCCGGCCATCGGGCGGTTGCTGCGGATCTCGCTGGAAGGCGACGCCGCGGCCGTCCTGGCCGGGCTGCGCGAGGAGGGCTTCATCAAGCCGCGGATGGAGATCGACCCTGACCAGCTGATGGATTACCTCTCGCCGTTCGCCGAGCCGGCCCGGGCCGAGAAGTTCCAGTTCAGCCGGGCCTGGATGCGTGCCCAGGCGAACCGGACCGGTGACTTCCGGTCCCCGAGCGCGTCGATGGCGCTCAAGATCAACCTGCCGCCGTCGTACCTGCTGATCCACCGCGTCTGGATCGGCGGCATCGCCGTACTCTCGCAGCTCGAGGCCGAAGCGCCGTTCCGGGCCGTCCTGGAGGAGTTCCTGCCCGGCTTCACCGACTGAGCGGCGGCACCGAGCGGAGGGTGACGGCCAGCAGGACGGCGATGGCGGTCAGGGCCAGGGCGGTGATGCCGGCGGCCAGGTGGAAGCCGGTGGTGAAGGCGTCGTGGGCGTCGGCGAGGACGTCGTTCGGGACGCCCTGGGTGATCGCCTCGCCCAGGGAGTTGCCGCCGCGGCCGCCCATCTGGCTGCGGTACGCCGCGGTGACCACGCTGCCGAGGATAGCAATGCCCAGTGCGTAGCCGAACTCGTTGCTGGTCTGGGTCAGCGCTCCGGCGGACCCGGCCTTCTCCGGCGGGACCGAGCCGATGACCAGGTTCGTCCCCAGCGTGACCAGCGGCGCGGCACCGACGGCCTCGACCGCGAACGCGATCACCAGGACGGTTGTCGAGGTCGCCTGCGTCATCACGGCCATCCCGACGATCGTGAACGCGATGCCGGCCGGGATCAGCACGCCCGGCCGGATCCGCTGGGCCAGCCGCGGCGCCAGCTGGAAGGCGAGGGTGGACGTGAGCATGCCCGGGACCAGCGCGATCCCGGCGGTCAGCGGGGTCATGCCCTGCACCAGCTGGAAGTACTGCGCGACGAACACCATCACGCCGCCGGACAGCATCGAGTACGTCATCATGCTGCCGAGCGACACGCTGAAGGTGAGCCGGGTGAACAGCCGTACGTCGACCAACGGGTCGGCCAGGCGACGCTGACGCCGTACGAAGATCCAGCCGAAGACTCCGCCGATCACCAGGGCGGCGACGGACTCGGCGCCGACGCCGTGCGCGGCCAGGTGCTTCAGGCCGTGGATCGCCGGCAGGATCGCGGCCAGCGACAGCACCACACTCGGTACGTCGATCCGCCCGGCCTGTTCGTTCCGGTACTCCGGCAGCAGGATCGGACCGACCACCAGCAGCACGACCATCGCCGGTACGCCGATCAGGAAAGCCGAGCCCCACCAGAAGTGCTCGAGCAGAACGCCACCGACGATCGGACCGACCACGGCGCCGATGGTGAAGCATCCGGCCCAGATGCCCAGCGCGGTCGCCCGCTGACGTGTGTTCGGGAACAGCGTCGAGATCAGCGACAGCGTGCACGGCGCGATCGCGGCGCCGGCGATACCCAGCACCGCCCGGGCGCCGATCAGCATGCCGGGACTGACCGAGTACGCCGCGACGATCGAGGCGACACCGAAGACGGCAGCGGCGGTCAGCAGCAGCCGGCGGCGGCCGATCCGGTCGCCCAGATTGCCCATGGTGATCATCAGACCGGCCACCATGAACCCGTACACGTCCAGGATCCACAGCTGCTGACTGCTGGACGCCCCGAGCGCCTCGGTCACCGCCGGCACGGCCAGCAGCATCACGAACAGATCCAGCGACACCAGCAGCGTGGCGAGGCAGAGAACGCCCAGTGCGATCCACTGCCGCCGGCCGGTCACCACGGTCTCGCCGTCGGTGGTGAGAGTCATATCCGATTCCTTCCACGGGAGGGCCGTCACGAAATGACGGCGTACTCCTGCGTCGGGCGGATCACCCCGGAATCGACAGCCCGATTCAGAACTTTCTCACCAGTAGACGGAGTCGAGCTTCCCCTCGATGCTGCGGACGTTCTCCCGGGCACACCGGTCGCAGTACAGCAGCTTGCGGCCGTCCTCCATCGAGGTCACCCAGGTCAGCGGCACGTCCTCCGACTCCGCCTGCTGACCACACAACGCGCAGGTAGCTCTAACCATGGGTAGTAGTCTGCACGGTGTGCGCTGGCTGATCCACGGAGAGCAGGAAGTCTGGGCCAGTCCGTGGCTCAGCGTACGGCGGCTGGACGTCGAGCAACCCGATGGGCACCGCGTCGACTACCACGCGATCCGGCTGAGTGACGTGGCGGCGGTCGTGGTCACCGACGCCGAGGATCGGGTGTTGCTGATGTGGCGGCACCGGTTCCTGACCGACACCTGGGCGTGGGAGCTCCCGATGGGCATCGTCGAGTCCTGCGAGGCACCCGCCGAGGCCGCCGCCCGCGAACTCGAGGAGGAGACCGGCTGGCGGTCCGGCCCGCTGACCGAGCTGATCCGCTCCCAGCCGGGCGCCGGGATCATCGACTCGACGCACTACGTGTTCCGGGCGACGTCCGCGTCGTACGCCGGTCCGCCGACGGAACGGAACGAGTCCGACCGGATCGAGTGGGTCCCACTGGCCGAGGTATCCAGGATGATCGCCCGCCACGAGGTCCTCAGCGGCATCACCCTCCTCGGCCTCCAGCAAACCCTCCTCACCCAGCCGCCCCCACCCAGCGCCGTTTGAGGGGTTCTCCCCCGAGGTTGCCCCTTCTCCCCCCGTATCCAGGCCGAGAAGGGGCCATTTGGGGGGATCTCCCCTCAAACGGCCCTCGGGCGACCGGCCGGGGCGCGCGACTCGGTGCCGGTGCCGGAGCGACCGCGGGGCGCCGGGGCCGGGGCGCGGGGGTTGGGGCCGACGGGTCGGGGGCCGCGGGGTCGGGGCCGCGGGGTTAGCCCGTGGCAGGGCACTGGGACTGGGGCCGGGGCAGGCGCTGGGACTGGGGCCGGGGCAGGCGACGGGATCGGGGGCTGGGCCGGCCGCGGACCGGTGGCACTACACAACCGCCGTCGCGGGGTCTCGCCTGAGCGTGGGGGATGGCGGTCGGGTGCGATTGATGAGTGCTGGACGTCCGGTTCCAGCATGGGCGAGGGGCGGCATCCGGGTGGATGCCGCCCCTCGGTGATTCAGCTGGTCAGGCTGTGGTGCCTGCCGGGGCGGTCCTCCCTTTCGGACCGCCCGGCGGGCTGTGTGTTACGGGTGGATCAGACGAGGCGGGCGAGTGCGAGGCGCGCGCGTGCGCTGGCCCTCTCAGCTCGCCGGCTGGCCCGCTCGGCCTGCTTCTGCGCCTTCTCGATCTGGTGAGCGAGGCGGAAGCGCCGGTTCTGCTCGGCGTCGTGCAAGGTAGAACGACAATGAGCACGGGCGAGATCTTCGTGAAGTAAATGCATCTGAATTCTCCTGTGCGACGTCTGGTTGGTCATGGTTCGGAGTCTCGATTCGGATTGGTTTCGTTCAGGCCGCGGTTACGGTGTCGCTCTTGCGAGGGCGTCCACGTGGCCGCTTGCGCGGAACCACCACACCCTGGACGAACAGCTCGCCACCCCACACTCCCCACGGCTCGGAACGCTCGAGCGCTCCGGCCAGGCACTCGGCCTTCAGCGGGCAGGTCGTGCAGAGAGACTTCGCGTACTCGACATCCGCCGGCGATTCGGCGAAGAAGAGTTCTGGCGCGTAGGACCGACAGGGCAGGTCCTGCGACGTTGCCACCTCGGTGAAGACATCGAGGAAGCTCACGCTCATTCCGGTCACCTCCCAGTGACTTTTGTGCTGATCTCTTGTCGTCCGTGATGACCGCCGGTTGACGGCCACCAAAACTGTGTTGACAAACAAAAGGGCCGCGGGACCCTTTTCGGGTTCCGCGGCCTTGGAGGTGCCGGCTGACGTCATGTCAGACCGGTGGACTCCATGCTCGAGAACCCGAACCGCCGTACTTCACATCGCCGACAGCTCCGCCCCGGAACGGGGTGGCGCCAGAGGCCATGAGCACAACGGTCGCGACGTGCAGACGCGGCGAGGCACCCTGAATCGGGGCGCACGGCAGCGCGGCCATGTCGCTGAACGGCTTCTTGACCGTGTTGATGTTCATCCAGGGCACCTCCTCTCGTTGTGGCGAAGCGGGCGGTTAGCTCGATCGCTATGGTTGTTTGAAGTTTTCGGCCAGGCTTCGACCGCAGAAAGAACAGTACGCCGCCGGAGTCGGAGCCCGCAAACTATTTATCGCCAGTTCGCGAACTTGGCCGGAAGTTGCCGCCCCGACGACCGGATCTGGCTGCCAGGACAGGCTTCCGGCACGCTCCGGGACGCCATCCGCACGCTCCGGGATCGTTGCCTCTGTCACCTAATTGCCACGTCTGCCGTCAGCAGAACGCGGCACGTCCTTCAGGATGCGCCTCACAACCCGTGCCTGGCAACAGATTTCCACCAGATTGCCCGAAGTGCAGGCGCGGCCGCCCGACCTGCGGGTAACTAGCGGGTGCAGAGGTTGAGGATGTGCTCGCCGTACTTGGTCAGCTTGGTGTGGCCGATGCCGGGGATCTTGCGGAGGGACTGTTCGTCGGTCGGGCGGGTCTCGGCGATGGCGGTCAGGGTGGCGTCGGTGAGGATGACGAAGGCGGGCATGCGCTCGGTCTCCGCCTGTTCGGTGCGCCAGGCGAGCAGGGCGTCGTACAGCTTCTGGTCGATGTTCGAGGGGCAGTCCTCGCAGCGGCCGAGCTTGCGGGCGCCGGGGTCGAGCAGGCCGCGGCCGCACACCCGGCACTTGGGGATGGGACGACCACTGCGGGCGGCGGACCGTGACTCCGCGGACGGACGCTCGTAGCCCACAGACGGGCTCCACTCGGTGCGCGCCGTGCGGACGCCGATCGGGTCGAGGAAGCGGGTCGGGCCGCGCTGACCGCGCCCGCCGGGCGAACGCGACGTCGACCAGCTGACGAAAAGCTGCTGCTTGGCCCGCGTGACACCGACGTAGAACAGCCGCCGCTCCTCCTCGACCTGCGCCGGTGTCTGGGCATAGGCGATCGGCAACGTCCCCTCGTGGGCGCCGACGATGAACACGCAGTCCCACTCCAGCCCCTTGGCCGCGTGCAGTGTCGCCAGCGTCACTCCCTCGGCCAGCGGCGCGTGCTGGATCGACGCCCGCCGGTCCAGCTCGGCCATCAGCTCCGGCAACCGAGCCTCGGGCTGCGCGGCCGCGAAGTCGGACGTCATCGTCACCAGCGCCATCAGCGACTCCCACCGGTCCCGGACCGCACCCGTCCCGGTCGGCGGCTCCGGCGTCCACCCGGCCCCACCCAGCACGCCCCGGACCACCTCGACCAGGTCGTCCGACACGTCGCCGGCCTTCGCCTGACCCCGCAGCAGTACGGCGGCCTGCCGGATCTCGGCCCGCTCGAAGAACCGCTCCGCCCCCTTCAGCACGGTCGGGATCTTCCGCTCCGCCAGCGCCTGCTCGAAGTTCTCCGACTGTGCGTTGGTCCGGAACAGTACGGCGATGTCCCGCAGCGCGACGCCCTCGTCACGGAGCCTCGCGACCGCCCGCCCCACCGCATCCGCCTCCGCGACCTCATCGGAGTACTCGCGGTAGACCGGCGCCGGACCGGGGTCACGCTGCGACCGCAGCGTCACCCGGCCGGGCAGCCCGGCCGGGCCGGCCGCATCAAGGATCTTGTTCGCGACGTCGACGATCTGCGGCGTCGATCGGTAGTCCCGGACCAGCTTGATCACCGCCGCCGACGGGTGCCGGGACGCGAAGCGCACCAGGTTCTCCGGCTCGGCGCCGGCCCAGGAGTAGATAGTCTGCGCCGGGTCGCCGACCACGCAGACGTCCTCACGACCGCCGAGCCACAGGTCGAGCAGACTCTGCTGCAGCGGCGAAACGTCCTGGTACTCGTCCACGACGAAGGTCCGGTACTGCCGCCGGATCTCGGCCGCGACGCGCTCATCCTCCGCGAGCAGCGCGGTCGCACACAGCAGCACATCCTCCAGGTCGATCCGCCCACGCTCCAGCTTCACGTCCTCGTACGCCGCGAAGATCCGCGCGATCGTGGCCGGGTCGAACGCGGCGAGGGTCCGGCCCGAGCGAGGGGCGACCTTCGCGTAGTCGTCCGGCCGGACGTTGCTCACCTTGGCCCACTCGACCTCGCCGGCCAGGTCGCGCAGTGCGGGAGTGTCCACCCGGACCCGGCAGCGCGACGCCGCCTCGGTCAGCAGTGGGAACTTGCGGTCCACGATCGGCGGCAGCTCCCCGCCGTACACCTTGGGCCAGAACCATCGCGCCTGCCGGAGCGCCGCGGAGTGGAAGGTGCGCGCCTGCACGCCCTCGACCCCCAGCTGCGCGAGCCGCCCGCGCATCTCCCCCGCCGCCCGCTGGGTGAAGGTCACCGCGAGCACGCGCAGCGGGTCGAAGGTCCCGGTCCGGACGCCGTACGCGATCCGGTGGGTGATCGCCCGGGTCTTCCCGGTGCCCGCGCCGGCCATCACCACGACCGGTCCGTGCAGGGTCGTCGCGACCGCCCGCTGCTCCGGATCGAGCGCCTCGAGCAGGGCGTCCGCGGATGCGGGCTGTGTGAGATCGCTCACGGACGGGGACATCGGGGAACAGCACCACCTGCGGCAGGGTTCGGATACGTCGAAGGCAACCCTAGACGGGCCGCCGGACAGAATCCCCTCCCACTCCATAGGAGTCAGCCGATGTCGGCCTTCACGATGTACTCGACGCCCTGGTGCGGTTACTGCCACCGCCTGAAGGGCCAGCTGAAGCGAGCCGGCATCGAGTTCACCGAGGTCGACATCGAGCAGCAGCCGGAGGCGGCGCAGCTGGTCGAGAAGATCAACAACGGCAACCAGACCGTGCCGACCGTCGTGTTCCCGGACGGCACCGCGATGACCAACCCGTCGCTCGCGCAGGTCGCCGAGAAGCTCGTCGCCTGATCTTTCCGGAACGCGGGCGGGTCATATCGCCTGAGTTATGGACATTACGGTCATGACCGTTATACCTTCCTGGGACCAACGTCGCAGGGAGCCCGCCCATGATTCCGCGCCGTCATGTTCGCTCTGCCTTGTCTCGCGCCGTCGCGACCCTGGCCGTCACGCTGGGCCTGCTGGCCGGCGGCGGCCTGGCCGCGACCGCCGGGCCGCCTGATCCGGTCAGACCAGGGCTGCCCTTTCCGTTCCCCTCGGAGAACGGACCGATCCAGCCGCCGACCACCCCGTTCGGCCCGGCGGACGACGTCATCCGCGACCTCGGTTCGCCGGTCAGCTCGCTCACCGTCATGGAGGGCGCGATCGGCAAGCTTCCGGACGGACGCGACGTCGTGTACGCCGTACCCGCCGGTGAGAACGCACGTCTCAACGTTGTGGACCTGCACACCCGCCAGCTGATCAGCGCCACGCCGCTCCCGGGCGCCGCGGGCGGGTGGGCGATCGTGGTGGCGCCGGACGGCAGTGTGTACGCCGGCACCTACCCGAACGCGCACCTCTACCGCTACAGCCCTGACACCGGCACGGTGACCGACCTGGGTCAGCCGATCCCGGGTGAGTCCCAGATCTACGGCCTCACCGCCGACCAGGACGGCAACGTGTACGCCGGGACCTATCCGACCGCGCACGCCTTCAAGTACGACCCGTCGAACGGTCAGGTCACCGACTACGGCTCACTCGACCCGGTGCAGCAGTACGCGCGGTCGACGGTCTACGACCCGGACCACCACAAGCTCTTCGTCGGCGTCTCCACTCCGAATGCGCGGCTCTTGCGGATCGACGTGGACACCAAGGCGGTCGAGGACATCACTCCCCCGGGCACGACGGCCAAGGACTTCATCGACCTCGACTACGCGGGCGGACGGGTGTTCGCGAACGCCAGTAGCCGCCTGGTCGTGGTCGACGCGGTCACCGGTGAGCAGGTCAAGTTCACCGACTCCGCAACCGGCACCCAGGTGATGGACTACCCGATCGCCGCCCGTGGCGTCTCCGCGGCCGGTCCGGGTGGCGTGTACTTCACCAACAACACGCTGGCCCTCACTCACTACGATCTCGACACCAACACCGTCGGTCCGGTCTCACCGCCGCGGACACTCACGCGTGGCGCCTCGATCGGCTACGGCTGGGTGACGGAGAACGGCGTACCCGTGCTGTACGGACTGGCCGGGAACTACTCCGGCGGAACGTTCCGCTACAACCCTCAGGACGGCACCCTCGCGCAGTGGAGCTCGCCGTTCCAGTACGCGCCGTCCCCACTGATGCACGAGCTCGCGGACCCCGTGACGGGCAAGGTCTTCGTCAACGTCTACCTGAACGGCTCCACCGGCATCTACGACCCGGCCACGGGCAAGACGACCATCACCACGCGGCAGGGTCAGGTCGAGGGCTGGGGCTGGGACGGCACCGGCAAGATGTACGTCGGTATCTACCCCTATGGCCGCCTGTCCCTCTGGGACCCGACCGCTCCGGACAGTCCGACCAACCCGAAGGAACTGTTCAGCCTGGTCGACAGCCACCACCAGAACCGCCCCGTGTCGGTCGTCCCGGCCGGCAACCGCGTGTACGTCGGCACCACTCCGGCGTACGGCGAGTACGGCGGAGCCCTGACCGTGCTCGACGTACCGACCGGAGCCTTCACGGTGTACCGCAACCTGGTGCCCGATCAGACGATCGCATCCGTCCTGCCACTCGGTGCGGACGTTTGGGCCGGCTCCGGCATCGAGGGCGGCCAAGGCACCGAGCCGAAGGCCTCAGAGGCCCACCTGATCAAGGTCGACCCGTCGACCGGTCAGGTGCTGTCCGACATCGTGCCGGTGTCCGGCGCGGCCAGTATCAACGAGCTGATCGCCGGACCGGACGGCAACCTGTGGGGCCTGGCCGACGGCATCGTCTTCGTCGTCGATCCGTCCACGGGCCAGGTGGTCCGCCAGATCCCGGTGTTCGGCGGAGTCACCGGCGCCAACGACGGAGCACTGTCCTGGCGGGACGGCTACCTGTACGGCGTCACCGGCGGACGGCTGTTCGTCCTGGACATCCTCAGCGGCGAAGCGACCATCCTGCGCGACCACGGCCTCAACCGGCTCACCCAAACGCCGGACGGCACGTACTACACGCTGCTGCGACCGGACGGCTACACGAGCCCGACCAACCTGGCCTCGTACACCCCACCGGTCGACGGGTGCCCACAGTCGGACATCCGGTCGACGGTGTGGACCGGCAACATCGACAGCCACGTGGTGAACCGCTTCCTGACCTACGGCTGCACGCTGACCGACGAACTGCCGGATGCGAAGTCGGACTGGCCCAGCCACGCCGCCTACGTCAGCGCGGTCAACAAGAGGGTCAGAGAACTCGAGGACGACGGCACAGTGGAAAGCTGGGAGGGAATCCTGATCCGCGTTGCCGCGGCGAGGTCGGACGTCGGCAAGTGATCACCAGCTTCCGGTGAGCTCCTCGCCGTACCAGCCCTCGATCAGGCGGCGGGAGATGGAGATGTTGCCGGGGAGGGCCATCGTGCCGGCTTCGACCAGCGCACGAAGGTCCTCCCGGGTGAACCACCTGGCCTCGGCGATCTCGTCGGCGTCCACCTCGATGTCGAAGTTCGACGCCTTGGCGAAGAAGCCGAGCATCAGGCTGGACGGCAGCGGCCACGGCTGACTGCCGGCGTACTCGATCTCCGGTCCCACGACCACACCGGTCTCCTCCAGGACCTCACGCCGTACGGCGGCCTCCAGAGACTCACCGGGCTCGACGAAGCCGGCCAGCGTCGAGTAGCGGCCCTCCGGCCAGGCCTCGTTGCGGCCGAGCAGAGCGCGGTCCTGGTCGTCGGTGACGAGCACGATGATCGCTGGATCGCTGCGCGGGAAGTGCGACAGCCCGCACACCGGGCACTGCCGGACATGTCCTGCGTCGATGACCTCGGTGTGCGCGCCACAGTTCGCACAGTGCGTGTGGACGGCGTGCCAGTTGGACAGACCGATCACGTTGACCGCGATACCGGCCTCCCGGTCGCTCAGCACGGCGCCCATCTCGCGGAGTCCGGCATACGACTCGTCCGCCTCGGTGCCCGCGAGTACGGCGAAGACAGCACGACCGTCCGCGGTCTGGCCCGCACCGGACTCGCGGTCGATGCCCAGGAAGACGCGGATGCCGTCCGGCGCCTCGGATGGGGGCAGCAACCGCAGTGCGGCGCGGTCAGCGGTCACCAGCAACTTGTCGCCGGCCACCAAGGCCACCTGGGTGTCCGGCGCCGCCCACGCCTTGTCCAGCCACTCATCGTCACGCCTGCGATCGGCGGCGCGGTCGAGCACGGACCGGGACAGGGCTAGCGAACCTCGAGCGATGGAGTAGGCCACGTGCCTCAACCTACCCCGGCACCGTGAGAGCATCCCCGCATGAGTATTCACATCGCCGCCGAGAAGGGGCAGATCGCACCGCGGGTGCTGTTCCCCGGCGACCCACTGCGGGCCAAGTGGATCGCGGAGACCTACCTGTCGGACGTGACCTGCTACACCGAGATCCGGAACATGTTCGGGTTCACCGGCACCTACAAGGGTGAGCGGATCTCTGTGCAGGGTTCCGGCATGGGCCAGCCGTCGGCCTCCATCTACGCGCACGAGCTGTTCGCGGAGTACGACGTACAGACCCTGATCCGGGTCGGGACGTGTGGCGCGCTGACCGAGGCCGTCCGGGTCCGCGACGTGATCGTGGCGATGTCCGCGAGCACCGACTCGCAGATGAACCGGCTGCGCTTCCACGGCATCGACTACGCGCCGACCGCGGACTACCAGCTGCTCCGCGCGGCGGTGGACGCGGCCGAGGCGGCCGGGCTGAACGTGCACGTCGGCCAGGTGTTCTCCGGCGACCTGTTCTACAACGACCGGCCTGACCTGGTGTCGCGGACGGCGGAGTACGGCGTACTCGGCATCGAGATGGAGGCCTCGGCGCTCTATACGCTGGCGGCCAAGTTCGGCCGTCGCGCGCTCGGCATCATGACGGTCTCCGATCACCTGATCACCAAGGAGGAGACGACTGCCGAGGAGCGCCAGACGACGTTCTCCGAGATGATCACGATCGCCCTCGACGCGGCGATCGAGGTGCCGGTCTGAACCCCCGGCAGGGCGCGGCCGTCCTGGCGTGCGCCGCGATCCTCATCGGTACGGCGGCCTGCTCCGGCAAGTCCGACGACAGCACATCCGACGACAGCAAGTCGGCTGCGACCACCTCCAGCACGCCGACGTCCGCCGGCCCGACAGCCTCCTCGAGCGCGAGCACCCCTGAGGAGAAGCTGCCCGACCTGACGGCCGCACAGGTGGTCGCGGCCTTCGCCGGCAAGAAGTACCAGTGCAGCACCGACGAGGCGTACCAGACCTGTAGCCAGGGCACCACGTCGATCCAGGTGCTGATCGGGACGCACCCACGCCCGCCAGTGCTCTCACTGCAGGCGACCGGGGTAGCCGCTGAGGCGGCGACGAAGCTGTCCGACTTCGCACCGCAGGCGCTGGAGCTGGCCCACGTGAATCCCCGCGGTCAGATCGCCGACTGGCTGAAACAGCAGCAGGGCAAGGCGTCGGCGCAGACCACGGCCGGCAACTGGACCGTCGAGTTCTCGACCGAGGTCGACTCCGACCAGCCCGGAGCGATCCTCACGCTGACCGACAAGCTCTGCAAGGCGAACTGCGGAGCCGAGTAGCGCGGGTTACGCCGCGACGAGTTTCGGGAGGACCTGCTTGACCCGATCGGCCAGCAGGTCCGCCACCTTCTCCGGGTCCTCGGTGTAGCCGACCACGGCCTGCTCGAACAGACCGTCGACCAGTGCGTACGCCGTCGGGGCGTCGACGGTCGGAGTGCCGCCGGCCAGGTCGGCGTAGCGGCTGAGGATCCGCCAGATCATCTGCTCCAGCAGCTGATCGATCGCCACGACATCCGGCCGGAGCTGCTCCTCGAACATGCTCTGCGCCCGCAGGTCGTACCAGAGCCGGTGCATCGGGGTCTCCTCGACCAGCGTCTGGGTCATCTTGCCCAGGAAGCCGACGGCCAGTTCGTCGGCCGAGGTCGCGGTCTCGACGACCTCGTCGTACCGCTGTGCGCACTTGGTCTTGTAGTACCGCACGCAGTAGCTGATCAGGTCGATCTTGTCGCGGAAGTAGTAGTGCACGACGCCGTGGGTGAACTCGGAGTTGTTCGCGATCTCCCGCAGGCTGGTCCGCGCGTACCCGAGCTCGCCGAGGGTCTTCAGCGCCGACTCGGCCAGCGCGATCCGGCGGCGCTCGATCTTGTCGATCCTCGAGACCCGGGCCGGCCGGTCCGGGTCAGGGGCGTTCGCCGAGATCGCGGTCATCGCACACTCCCCAGTCGTCCGGCGGGTTCGTTCGCGTCAGCGTACCCCGCCGCGGGCCAGGCGCGTCCCACGGCGGGGAGATTTTCTTGACAAGTGTCCAACAAAGTCTTGACGAGTGTCAAAACCCTGGCCAGAGTGTGAACCGAACCCCGGTGTCCTTCGAGGCAGTGTTCTTCGAGTAAAGGAGCTTCAGATGGGCGGACTCGATCTCTCTGGCCGCAAGGCCCTCGTCACCGGCGGGGCCCAGGGGCTCGGCGAGGGGATGGCGAAGGCGCTCGCCGCGGCCGGCGCCAAGGTAGTGGTCAGCGATCTGCAGAAGGATGCCGGCGAGGCCGTCGCCGACGCCCTCGACGCCGAGTACGGCGGCGGCAACGGCTTCGTCGCCCACGACATCACCGACGAAGGCAGCTGGGAGAACGCCGTCGTCGCGGCCAACGACATCCTCGGCGGCCTGGACATCCTGGTGAACAACGCGGGCATCGAGATCACCAGCCTGCTCACCGAGGTGACCGCCGACCAGATCCGCAAGATGCTCGACGTCAACGTGCTCGGCACCACGCTCGGGATCAAGTGGGGCCTGCGGACCATGCGTCCGGACGGATTGGCCGGCCAGGGTGGCGCGATCATCAACGTCTCGTCGGTCGCCGCGACCATCGCGTTCCCGGGCATCGCGGTCTACTCCGCGACCAAGTCCGCGGTCGACCGGCTGACCCGGGTCGCCGCGATGGAGTCCGGCAAGCTCGGGTACGGCGTACGCGTCAACTGCATCTACCCCGGCCTGGTGCCGACCGCGATGGGCGCCGGTCTGGCCAACGACTGCGCCGAGCTCGGACTGTTCGAGTCCCCTGAGGCCGCGGTCGCCGCGGTGATCGGCCTGACGCCGGCCGGACGGCTCGGTGAGGTCGCCGACATCGCCGACGCCGTCGTCTTCCTGGCCTCGGACGAATCACGGTTCATCACCGGCATCGGTCTGCCGGTCGACGGCGGCATGGGGATGTGAGGGGATGAGTAACAAACCTGTCGTCGTGTACGGCGCGTCCGGCTACACCGGACGGCTCGTGTGTGAGTACCTCCGTCATTACCACGTCCCGTTCGTGGCCGCCGGTCGCGACGAGGCCAAGCTGAAGGCGTCGATGGATTCCCACGTTCCGGGAATCGAGACCGCCGACTACGAGATCGCGACTGTCGAACATGACGTCGCCGCCCTGACCGATCTGTTCAAGGGCGCGTCAGTCGTGCTCAACACGGTGGGACCGTTCAGCGAGCTCGGCCCAGCCGCTGTCGAGGCGGCTCTTGCGGCCGGTGCGCACTACACCGACACCACCGGCGAGCAGGACTGGCTGATGACCTGCGACGAGAAGTACGGTCCGCAGTTCGCCGACGCAGGACTGTTGCTGGCTCCGGGAATCGCACAGATGTACACCACCAGCGAGATCGCGGCCCAACTGTGCCTGGACGAGCCCGGCCTGGACACCCTGGACATCGCGGTGTTCTGGGGCGGCAGTCCGACCATCGCGTCGACCCGGACCATCCTGGTCAACGCGGCGACGTCCAAGGCGCACTTCCTGGAGCACAACGAGTTCGTCGAGTTTCCCGAGCAGGGCCTTGTGCCTCTGGTGGTGCCAGGGCAGCACGAACTCGCCTTGTCCCTGCCCTGGGGCGGCATGTCGCACCCGGTCTGGTTCAAGCGCGATCCGCGCGTGGCCAACTGCAAGGCGCAGGGCGGTGTCTTCAACGCCGCACTGATGAACGGCGTACCGCAGATCGTCGCCGCAGCACTGGAAGCCACCAAGGACATGGCTCCCGACGAGCGCGACGCAGCTCTGACCGCGACGGCCCGGCAGGTGATGAACCAGATGCCGCCCCGGGAGAACCGGCGGGTGAACAAGACGCTGGACTCCGTCCATGCCTCCGGACCACTCGGCCGGGCGCACTGTGTCATCCACGGCAACAGCAACTACCAGCAGACCGGTCTGCTCCAGGCGTATGCGGCGTACTCACTGCTGCAGACACCGCCGAAGCGTGTGGGCTTCGCGAGTGGTTGCCAGGCGTTCGGTCACCATGAGCTGCTCGGCGTTCTGCGCAGCTTCGGGCTGGTGTCCGAGCCACAGCTGACCAGGCTCCACTGAGGGGAGTCACAGTGCGACTGGTCGACTACCTCGACAAGGGCGCCTCGCTCGGTCCGGACGCAGCCTGCCTGACCACCGACGGCGAGACACTCTCGTACGCCGAGGTCCAGCAGCTGTCGTTCCGGATCGCGGCCGGCCTCGCGGCGACCGGCGTACGACCGGGTGGCAAGGTCGCGATCCTGGCGGCGAACGATCCGATCGCGTTCAGCTGCGTGTTCGGGATCAGCCGCGCCGGGGCGGTCTGGTGCCCGATCAACCCGCGCAACGAGGCGGCCGAGAACCGCGAGGTACTCGACCAGTTCGACTGTGAAGTACTGATCTACCAGGCGGCCTTCGAGCCCCTGGTGAACAGGATCCGGGACGAGCTGCCGAAGGTTCACACCTTCGTCTGCCTGGACCGGGATCCCGGCTCCGGCCCAACCCCCCACCTCCAGGGCCGGACCGTCGGTTGGGACGCGTTCTTCGGGGGCGTGTCCCAGCCGGCACCCGATCTCACCGGTCCCGACGAGTTGGCGTTGATCGTCGGGACCGGTGGGACCACGGGGCGGCCGAAGGGCGTGATGCTGAGCAACGGCAACCTGGAGACGATGACGGCGCTGACCCTGATGGGATATCCGTTCGGCGATCGGCCGGTCTACCTCGCGCTCGCTCCGCTGACCCACGCGGCCGGCGTGCTGTGCTTCCCCGTGCTCGCGTCCGGTGGCGAGATCGTCATCATGCGGGCGCCCGACGTCCACAGATTCCTGGAGCTGATCCCGCGGCATCGCGTGACGCACACCTTCCTGCCACCGACGGTGATCTACATGGTGCTCGCGGCGCCGGAGCTCGACAGCACGGACCTCTCGTCGCTGCGCTGCTTCTGGTACGGCGCCGCGCCGATGTCGGTGTCGAGACTCGAGGAGGCGCTGCAGCGGATCGGCCCGGTGATGGCCCAGTTCTTCGGGCAGACCGAGGCGCCGATGATGATCTCGATCCTGCCGCCGGCCGAGCATTTCGATGCCTCCGGCAACATTGCACGAGGACGGCTGGCGTCGGCCGGACGGCCGGCTCCGCTGGTCACGACCGCGATCATGGCCGCGGACGGGTCCCTGCTCCCACGGGGGGAGCGGGGCGAGATCGTGGTCCGCGGTTCGCTGGTGATGAAGGGGTACTACCGCAATCCCGAGGCCACTGCGGAAGCCGCGGCGTACGGATGGCACCACACGGGTGACATCGGCTACCTGGACGACGAGAACTACCTGTACATCGTCGACCGGGCCAAGGACATGATCATCACCGGCGGCTTCAACGTGTACTCCACCGAGGTCGAGCAGGCGCTGATGGCGCACACCGAGGTCCAGGACTGTGCGGTGATCGGTTTGCCGGACGACAAGTGGGGCGAGCGGGTGGTCGCCGTCGTCCAGCTCCAGCCCGGCGCGTCGGTCGAGGCCGCGGAGCTGATCGCCTTCGCCAAGGAACGCATCGGCAGCGTCAAGGCACCAAAGGACGTCCTGGTCTGGCCCGACCTACCGCGCTCCAAGGTCGGCAAGGTTCTGAAGCCGGACATCAAGGCCCGGCTGGCCGCCTCAACTACTCCCTGACGCGGCAGCCGTAGAGCTGGCGACGACGATCGCCGCGGTGACTGCGGCCTGCATCTCGGTGACGGCCTTCCGCACCGCGTCCGCAGCCCAGTCCGACTCGGCGATCTGCTTCGCCCGCTGCTTGAGCGCCTTCTTGTCCACCGCATCGGTGACAACCTTCGCTACGACGTTCAGCGCGCTCAGCAACGCGATCAGCGCACCGGTGCGCTCGTCCGGCGTGGTGCCCACCTTCAGCACGGCCTCGAGCTTGGAACGCACCTCAGCTTCGTGCCGAGCATCCTTGGCCGGCCAGCGGGTCACCGGGAACAGCCCGAGCACCTTGTCCTCGTCCGCCTCCAGCACCCCGCGGTCGGCGAGCCGGGTGAGCAGTTGGTCGCGCAACTTCTTCGAGAGCCGGCCGATCTGATCCTTCGGCCGCTTGCCAGGCTTGCCCACCACGAACGCCAGCCGCTCGTCCAGGATCGGATCACCGGTCGGCGCAGCATCCAGCACCTTCAGCCGACCGGGCTTGACCCCGTCCCCAGCGGAGGTGATGTCGGTCTTCCCGAGCAGCGTCAGCTCGATCAGCACCGCACCCGCCAGCGCGTAATCCAGGCCTGGCGACCCGGCAATCGGCTTCCCACTCTCGTCGTCGTACAACAGCAACAAGAGATCCTCGGCAATCAACATGCCTCCACCGTAGGCAGCCCGGGTGCCGCCACGCATCCACCACGCGGCCTACGTCGAACATCCGCCTTCAGTAGTGGTGACCGTTGAGCTCCACGGGTTCGCCGAGCTCGGCGGCGACCTCGGTGAGGAAGTCGGGCGAGAAGTAGTACCAGCGGATCGAGCGGACCCTGCCATCCTCGGTGGTGAGGCGCATCAGGTCGTTCACGGCGGCCTTGCCGTCCTTGACGATGCGGATGACCAGCACTGGCTCGTCCCACAGGTCCACAACCTGGGCTGTGTAGCGGTACGGCTTCGCCGGGTCCAGGGTGTGCTCGATCGAGCCCCGCCGGATCTGGTCGGCGCCGTACTCGGTCAAGACACCCAGGATCTCGCTGTCAGCGTCAGCGAGGAGGAGTGCGGTCAGCCGCGGTACGTCGTACGCCGTGAACGCGTCGGCGACCGCATCGAGCAAACGGCGGTCCGGAGCCTCGCGTGTCTTCAGGGACCGCTCGCGTCCCGGTGAGTCCAGCCGGCCGCGTCCACGGTGCAGTGCGGCTTTGACAGCACCCACGGAGGTCCGCAGTACGTCGGCGACCTCGGCGAGCGTGAAGCCGAACAGGTCCTTCAGGGCGAGCGCTGCCCGCTCCTGCGGCGGCAACAGCGTCACGAGTTCAGCCCAGGCGTCCCGAACCTCCGCTGGATCCGTACCGGCAGGTGCGGCCTGCTCCAGTGACTCCACGAGGACGGGCGTCTGCTTGCGGTAGCTGTCGACGTACGCGTTGGTCGCCACCCGAAAGAGCCAGGCACGCGGGTTCGCGATGGGGCTGTGCGCCTGCGCGGCCTGGGTGAACGCGCGGGCGAGCGACTCCTGGACCAAGTCCTCGGCGTCGAAGGCGTTGCCGGTCAGGCGGCGGCAGTACGCGTACAGGTCGGAGCGCAGCGGCTCCAGTCGGTCGAGGAACTGCTTGCGCGCGTCCCAGGCGGCTCGGAGCTCCGGCAGGTCGAGTGCGTCGGTCATGGTCATACCAGTCTGGACGGCTGCGGGGGCCGTCAGGATACGGGCCGGTTTCGACTGCATCTTCCGCTTCCTGTCGCCGTTACTGGACCGGGAGGGTCTGCTGGCGCCTTCACTGTGGATAACTTCCGCGGCGTGTCACCGGAATCGGTCAAGCTGTTGGGGTGATCAGCGAACAGACCGTCCAGAGGCGGCCAGGCATCGCGGAGCCTGACCAGCCCCCCGTGTCCCGAGACGGCAGACGGTACGAGGTCGTGGATGGAAGCCTGCTCGTCACGGGCGCCCAACCACCGGTCCACCACGCCGCGGTCGTAGCGCTCATGATCCAGCTGAAACACGCCTGCCCACCGAACCTCCTCGTCTCCGTAGGCTCCCTCGACTTCCGTCCCACCCGCAGCATCTCCCTCCGCCCCGACCTCCTCGTCTGCCACCGCCCAGACGCCGGCCGCAACCTCCTACAAGCCCCACCCCTCCTGACCGTCGAGGTCCTCTCCCCCTCCACCCGCACCACCGACATAGTCCTCAAACGCACCCTTTACGAACGCCACGAAGTCCCGTCGTACTGGCTGCTGGACCCCACCCACCACGAACTAACAGTCCTGCAACTGACCGACACGGGCTACATCTGCCAAGCCGTGGTCCAAGCCGAACAAACCTTCCACGCCACCCAGCCGTTCCCCATTGCCCTCACCCCCGCGGACCTGACGAGATGACCGCCGTGCGGGGCACCCAGGGGCAGATACCGGGGCAACCCGGGGCAGATCACCGAAACGGCACCGACCACCTCTCCGACCCCGCCATGCTGGTCCAGTGACCGAGAAGGAGGCACCATTGTGTCCGTGGAAACCCTTGAGTCAGGGCCCTACACGTTGGCCTACCTCGACATCGCACCCGACGACGGGAGACGGCGCGAAATCATCGACGGTGGCCTGTACGTGACGCCGTCACCTTCGAGGATCCATCAGAGAGCTGTGGTCCAGCTCAGCTCCACGCTCAATGTCGCGCGCCCAGCCGGGTTCGAGGTCCTCGTCGCACCATTCGACTACCGGCCGACGTCCAAGCGCTCGCTCCAGCCCGACGTGCTGGTGTGCAACCCCGACGAGCATGGCGCGAAGCACGCAAAGAAGCCGCTGGCCCTTGCGGTCGAAATCCTGTCGCCGAGCACCAAGATGCTCGACCTCCTTCTGAAGCGCGGGGTGTACGAGCAGGCCGGCGTACGCTCCTACTGGATTCTGGATCCGGACAAGGTAACTCTGACCGTGCTCGAGCTCGTGGATGGCGCCTACCTCGAGCGAGACGTAGTCGCCGGTGAGAAAGTCTTCGAGGCGACGCTTCCGTTCCCTGTGCAGGTCATCCCGGCTGAGCTGCTCCGCGCGCCCTAACCGATCGCCCTGCTGGGCAACGGATCGAGAAGCAGCTGCTGCTCGCCGTTGAGATCCTGGCGTCAGCGACCCATACAGTCGACCGAGTACTCAAGCGCCACCTGTACGAGCGGGCCGGTGTCACGTCCTACTGGATGCTCGACCCCACCAAGGAGCAGTTGACTGTGCTTGAGCTTGTCAGCGGGGTTTACGTCGAGCGAGCGGTTGTCGTCGGCAAGGATGTGTTCGAGGCGGAGCTCCCGTTCCCGGTGCGGGTCGTGCCGGCGGACCTCGTCTGCTAGCCGTTCAGGAGTTGGACCAGTTCCGCCTTCTCGGGGAGGTTCTCGGGGCGGACTATGTCCGCGGTGCGGACGTAGTAGAAGGCGGCGGTTATCTGGTGGAGGGGGATGTTCATGAGTTCGGACCAGGCGACTCGGTAGATGGCTAGTTGGAGGGGGTCGGCAGATTCGGTGCGGGTGGTCTTCCAGTCGATGACGTCGTAGCCGCGGGAGCCATCCGGGCGGACGACCTGGTAGACGGCGTCGATGCGGCCGCGGATGACTCGGCCGCCGAGGGCGAGGGCGAACGGGGCCTCGATCTCGTACGGCGTGGTTTCGCCGTACGGGCCGATGCGGAAGGCGTCCATGAGTTCGGTCAGGTCGGTGTCGTCGACGATGTCCTCGTCCGCGGCGCCAGGCAGGTCGTCGGGGTCGAGCAGGAGTTGCTGACCGAAGTAGCTCTCGACCCAAGCGTGGAAGCGGGTGCCGAACCGGGCCGCGCGATTGGGTTTGCGGGGCATCGGACGGGCCAGCTCGGACGCCAGGCCGTCCGGGTCCTTGGCCAGGCGCATCACCTGGGTCGCGGACAGGGCCGCCGGCAGCGTCACGTCGTACGCCTTCCGGCTCCGGCTTTCCCTTGCCTCGGACAACAATCGCTCGATCTCGGAGTCCCATCGCGCGACCGTCGCCTGCTCGTCCAGCAGCAGCGACTCCTCGGCCTCCATCGACGGCCCTTCGACCCGCGCCTGCTGCACCAGCGCCGCCGAATCCAACCGCCGCTGGTACGACTCCACGTCGTACGGCGTCGGCCACGGAGCCATCGTCTGCTCGGCGAGCTCCGGATTCTCCGCGGTCAACTCGGGCTGCTCGGCCCACTCGACGACCCGCTCGCCGGCGTGCTTCTTCAGCATCGAAAGGTACGACGACGGTCCGCGCGGGCGCTTCTGCGTCGGACCCCACCAGTGCCCGGTGGCGACGAGGATCTCCTTCGCCCGGGTGAAAGCGACGTACCCGAGCCGCCGCTCCTCCAACGCGTTCACGTCCTTGCACTCGTCCGCGAACGACTTCAGCCCGGCGTTGGACAGGTCGTGGATGTCGGGCAGCGTGTCGGCGTCACCGCGCAGCGGCCACGGCAGCACCTTCGCGTTCGTGGTCCATTTGTCCCGGCCGCGATCCGACGGAAACACCTTCTGGACCAGCGTCGGCACGAAGACGATCGGCCACTCCAGACCCTTCGACCGGTGCGTGGTGAGCAGCTTCACCGAGTCGGCTTCACTCGGTACGGCGAGATCGAGGCCGGCGGCGTATTCCTCCTCGGCGGCCAGATACGCCAGCAAGCCGTCGAGCGAACCGTCCGACTCGGTGGACACGAAGTTGCCGACGGCATCCAAGAAGGCCGCGAGGTGGTCGCGGCGGCCGGCGTCGACGTGGCCGGGCGTGGCGGTGAGCTCGACGTCCAGGCCGATCGTACTGATCACCCGCCGGACCAGGTCGAGTAGCGGCTCCCCCGCGTGCGCACGCAGCTCGCGCAGCTCGGTCGAGAGTTCCTTGAAGCGGACCAGGGCCTCCGGTGCGTAGCCCCACGCGTTCGGCCCTGGATCGTCGACCGCCTCGGCGAGAGAGATGACCTCGGTGGAGTCCATCCCGGCGACCGCGGCGTCGAGTGCGGCGACCAGGTCGTCGGCGGCGGGGCGTTCGCCGGCATCGGCGAGGGTGCGCGCCCGGTTGGCCAGCAGGGCAAGGTCGCGGTGGCCGATCCGGAAGCGCGGACCGGTCAGGATCCGCAGCATGGCCGCGTTGGCGGTGAGGTCGTTGACCGCTTGCAGCGTCGCGACGACGTCGACGACCTCGGGGAGCGCCAGCAGTCCGCCGAGGCCGACCACCTCGACCGGGACCTTGCGCGCAATCAG
This sequence comes from Kribbella sp. NBC_01510, assembly GCF_045040325.1. Classification (NCBI taxonomy): domain Bacteria; kingdom Bacillati; phylum Actinomycetota; class Actinomycetes; order Propionibacteriales; family Kribbellaceae; genus Kribbella; species Kribbella sp. NBC_01510. The sequence goes on from NZ_CP109418.1 coordinate 321,225, forward strand.
GGCTTCGTGGACCGCGCTGAGGTCGACATTCGTCCGCATCAGGATGCCGATGTCCTTCCACCGGCGGTTCGGGGTGCGGTGCGCGGCGACGATCGCGTCGGCGACCCACTCGATCTCCTGCGAGCGCGTCTCGAACAGGCCGACGGTGATCGCGCCCTCGGGTGCGTTGTCGGGGGCTTCGAGCGGGATCACGCCGGGGTGCTGCTCGTACAGCTCAGCCGCGTGCTGGTTGGCGGCGGCGAGGATCCGGCTGCCGCAGCGGCGGTTGACGCTCAGTACATAGCGGCGGGCCGGCGAACCGTCCGCGTTGGGGAAATGTGACGGGAACTCGTCCAGGTTCGCGACGGACGCGCCGCGCCAGCCGTAGATCGCCTGGCACGGGTCGCCGACCGCGGTCACGGGATGCCCGCAGCCGTCGCCCCCGGCGAAGAGGGCGGTCAGCATGCGGCGCTGCGACACCGAAGTGTCCTGGTATTCGTCGAGCAGCACGACCTTGTGCCGCGACCGCTCGACCGCCGCGACCTCCGGGCACTCCTCGGCCAGTCGCGCACCGAGCGCCATCTGGTCGGCGAAGTCGACGACGCCGCGCTCTCCCTTGTACGCCTGGTATTCCTCGACGAGTTGCAGGATCTCGCCACGCTTCAAGGCGGTCTCGGCGAGCTTGCGCACCTCGACCGTCTGCTTGCGTGCCGCGGCGACCTCTCGTCGGACCGCCTCGTCATGGTCGCGTACGTCATCCGCCCGGAGCAGGTGGTCAGCGAGCTCACCGTCGAGCGCGAGCAGGCTGTTGACCAGCGTCGGCACGTGGTGCGACGCGAACCGGATCGGCCCGGCGGATCGCCGTACGACGCGACCCGCGAGCTGGAACCGGGTCGCGTCGGCGAGGACGCGGGCGTCGGGCTCGAGACCGAGCCGGAGACCGTGCTCGGCGATCAGCGTGCCCGCGAACGCGTGGTACGTCGAGACGACGGGCTCGCCGGGCTCCTCCGGTTCCCAGTTCGGGATGTTGCTGCGGAGGTGGGCGGCGAGAATCGGGTGCTGGTCCTTCGGCAGGGTCGAGCCGAGTACGCCGGCCTTCGTCAGGTCCTCGCGGATCCGCACGTCCAGCTCGTTGGCCGCCTTCTTCGTGAACGTCAGCCCGAGCACTTCCTCCGGCTTCACCTGCCCGGTGCAGATCAACCACACCACCCGAGCCGCCATCGCGGTCGTCTTCCCGGACCCGGCGCCCGCCACAATCACCCCGGGCGCCAACGGAGCCGTAATAGCCGCCAACTGCTGATCACTGAACGGAATCCCCAGCAGCTCACACAGTTCGGCCGTGGTGCTGAGCTGCGCACGCATCAGCAGGACTCCTCTCCGGCAAGCAAACTGTGGGGACCTGAACCAAGAACTGGGGAGCTGAGACAGGTTATTTCAGGTCCCCAACCCCCAGATGGTGTCTCCGGCCCCCACAGCCGTCCCGCCGGTGCCCACCGGGCCGCGGGTGCCCACCGGGTCGCCGGTGTTTGCTCGGGCCTGGTGGGACGGGCGGCGGGGTGGGCGTCGGTGGTGGACGACGAGCAGGTGGCTCCACTGCGTCCCGGGCGGAGGCCCGTGGTAGACGAGGCGTCGATGGCCTGACCGCGTGCTGGGTGGAGGTAGGTGGTGGGCGAAACGAGGTGGTGAGGCAAGGTCCCGAGGGGTGGGCGGCAGGCGGCGGTGGGTGCGCGCATCAGACGATTTCTCGGCCTTCGGGTTGGATGGGGCAGAGGGCGCGGGCTTCGCAGCGGGTGCAGCCGTCGTTGCGTTGGGCGGTGAATTCTTCGGTGCGGACCATGGACTCGGCGTTGTCGACCGCTTCGTCCAGCCAGGTCTTGCCGTCCTCGTCGGTCTCGAGTGGGCCCTGGTGCTGGACCTTGGGGAAGCCGCCGTTGTCGTCGTGGCGGAGCTGGACGAGCTCGGCGCCGCCGGCGACCGGCTCGTCGCCGAGGACCTTCAGCTGGCGGGACGCGATCGCGCGCTGGTAGATCGCGAGCTGTACGTGCCGCGCCACCGCGGGCTTGGTCGGCAGCGACCGGCCCGTCTTCAGGTCGACCACCCGGATCGTCCCCTCGGTGTCCTGCTCGACGCGGTCCATCCGGCCCTTGACCCGAACCGCCGGCTTCTCGGTGTCCGGGAGCAGTACGTCGAACTCGACCTCCGTCCCGACCAGCGTCCGATCCGGCCGGCCCTGGTGCCACGCGACGAACCGTCGCAACGCGGCCTCTGCCTCGACGCGCTCCCGGTCCGAGATCCACGCGGACTCGAACTCCAACTGCGTCCACACCTTGTCGAGCCAGCCGTTCAGCTCGTCCACGGACGGCGGCAACGTCCCGGTCGCGACCGCGTCGGCCAGCGTGTGCAACACCATGCCGAACCCGATCGCCGACGTACTAGGCGTTTCCCCGCCGGCCCGCCGGGTCAGGAACCACCGCAGTGGACAGTCCACGATCGTCGTCAGCGCGCTCCCCGACAACGGCACCGGCAGATCGGGATCCGCGATCGGCCGCTCCGAGCGAGTGCGCTCCCGCACACCCCACCACCGCGACGGATCGGCCGTAGGCACAAGGGGATGCTCCCGGCCGTCCACGGCGTCGGCCAGCTGGGCCAACCGATCAGCCGCGACCCGCTGCAAGGCGGGCGACGACGCAGGATCCGCGAGCACACACCGCAGATCAGCAACCAGACCGTGCAACGACAACGGCCGCCGCGGCCGTCCGGCAACCAGCTTCAAAGGAATGTCGAGCTCGGCAAGGAATCTGGACGGTTGGTCGCCGTCCGCCTCGGGCGCCTGCACCGCCGTCACGATCAACCGCTCTCGGGCCCGGGTGATCGCGACGTAGAACAACCGTCTCTCCTCGGCCAGCAAGGCACCGGCCGACAACGGATCGACCAGCCCGTCAGGCCCCAGCCGGTCAGGCTCGAGCAGCGAACCCCGTCGCCGAAGATCCGGCCACTGGCCTTCCTGCACACCGGCAACGACGACCAGCCGCCACTGCAACCCCTTCGACCGGTGCGCCGTCATCAGCTGGACGCCGGCCTCGCGATAGGTCCCGTCGAACCGGTTGTCCGCGGCGATGTCGAGCGATTCGAGCTCCGAAAGGAACGCCGACACCCCCTTGAACCCGACCTGCTCCTCGGCCCGGCTCGCCGCGTCGAACAACGCGCACAAGGAATCCAGATCCCGGTTCGCCGCCCGCGCCGTCTCCCCACCGGAGTGCGCCTGACCGCGCAACCGCCGCAACCACGGCGAGTCCGACCATAGCGACCACATCACCTCGTCCGGCGCGGCCCCCGCGGTCACGATGTTCCTTGCCTTGAGCAACCTCTCGCCCAGGGCCGCGAACCGCGCCTCGGCCGGCGACGCCTCCTCGTCGAGGAGCAGCGGATTCACCAACGCCTCGCGCAGCAACTCGTCCGACGACCGCGGCAACCGCTGCCCACCGGCCGCCTCGCGATCCCGCCGCCGCAACACCCGCGCCAGCCGCCGCAACTGTCCGGCATCCATCGCCCCCAACGGCGACAACGCCAGCGTCCGTACGACGTCAACCGTCAGCGTCGACGGATCCGCAACAGCCCGCAAAGCCAACAGCATCGGACGTGCGGCGGGCTCCCGGGACAACGGCAGTTCGTCACCGGCGACATCGACCGGGATCCCGGCGGCCGCGAGCGCACGACGCAACGGCGGGATCGAACGACTGCCGGACCGGACCAGCACCGCCATCTCGCTCCAGCCGACCCCGTCCTGCACATGCGCGCGACGCAGCAGATCCGCGATGTGTTCGAGCTCGGCACCGCTGGTCGAGTACAGGTTCGCCTCGACCTTGCCGGCGCCGTAGACGCATCCGCCGGCGTCTGGATTCCGGAAGCGCTCGAACGTGTCGCGGTCCAGTGTCCCCGGCACGCCCAACCTACTGACGACATTGCGAGACACCCGCTGCAGCGTCGTACCGAAGCGTCGTGTCGTGCCCAAAGCGATCTGCGCAGCCTCCGCACCACCAGACGTTCGGAACTCGTCGGTGAAGCGCAGCAGGCCACGGACGTCGGCGCCGCGGAACGTGTAGATCGACTGGTCCGGATCGCCCACGACGACCAGGTCGCGGCCGTCGCCGGCGATCGCCTGGAGCAGCTTGATCTGACCGGGATCGGTGTCCTGGTACTCGTCGACGAAGACGGCCTTGAACTCGGTCCGCAGCTTGGCCTGGACGAGCGGCTGCTGGGCCAGGATCACTGCGCGGTGGATCAGCTCGGAGTAGTCCAGCACCTGCTCGTGGTCGAGGATCTGCAGGTACTCCTCGAAGAAGTCGCCGACCGCGACCCACTCGGCCCGGTCCGCCGAGCGCCCGATCGCGGACAGGTCCTCCGGGTCGAGCCCGAGCTGCCGTGCCTTGCCGATCACCGCCTGCACCTCGTCGGTGAACCCGCGCGTCTTCAACGCCGGATGCAGACTCCCCGGCCAGGACACCGCACCGACCTCACGACTGCCGGACAGCGCCTCGCTCAACCGCAGGGACTGCTCCGGCCCGGACGGCAGCCGCAGCGGTACGTCGAACGCGTCGGCCGGTGTGAACCGTCGCAGCAACGCGTAACAGAAGGAATGGAAGGTCATCGACGGCATCACCCGGGTCGTCCGCCCGAGCCGGCCGGTGATCCGGTCGCGCAGCTCGGTCGCCGCCTTGCGCCCGAACGTCAGCACCAGCACCTGGTCGGGACTCAGCCCGCGATTTCGCACCCGGTCGACGACCGCCTCGACCAACGTCGTGGTCTTCCCGGTCCCCGGCCCGGCCAGCACCAGCAGAGGTCCGCCGGCATGATCAACGACCGCTTGCTGATCCGCATCCAGGACCGGCGCCTCCGCGCTGCGACCCTCGGCTCGGACCAGCCGATACCGGGACCCCTGTCTGCTGACCATCGCCCCATCCCAGCAGACCCCACCGACAATCCCGATCGCCCACTCCGAGCAGGGACTTCACTAGCCGGAAAGCGGACAGATCAGTGGTCGTCGACGTCCGGATCCCAGCGGACTTCGCGGAGGTTGACGCGCCCGTTGGTGACGCGGACGCCGTCGGAGCGGAGGTTGTGCAGTTGCTCGTCGCCGACCTCGTCCGCGGGTACGCCGGAGGCCCGGATCACCCGCCACCACGGCACGCCACCGCCGTACTCGCGCATGATCGCGCCGACCTGACGCGGGCCACCCTGACCGACGTACTCCGCGATGTCGCCGTACGTCGCGACGCTGCCCGGCGGGATCGACTCGACGGCACGCAGCACCGCCTCGACGTACTCCTCCCTGTCCACGAACCCAAACCTAGCGGGGACCGCGGACAGTTCAGGCGAGCGGGGCGAGCGCCTTCGCGAGCGGCTCGAGGACGGACGGCGGGGCGTCGAGCGGGAGGTTCATCACGGCCAGATCGACGCCAGCTTCGGCGTACGCCGCCGCAGCGGCGACCGCGGTGTCGAGCGGCACGTCCGGGTCGATGCGGACGTTGACCGAGCAGGTGATCTCGTTGACGTCGCGACCGGCCTCCTCGCAGCGCTGGACCAGCACGTCCTTGAGCTGCTTCCACTCCTCCGGGCTCTGGACGATGACGTTCCACTGCTGGGCCCACCGGGCGACCGCTCGCAACGTGCGCTTCGGGCCCTTGCCGCCGATGGTGATCGGCGGGTGCGGGGTCTGCACGGCCTTCGGTTCGCAGTACGCGTCGGTGAGCTTGATGTACTTGCCGTCGAAGTTCGCGACCTTCTCGGTGAGCAGCGCGATGATCGCCTGCGTGCCCTCGTCAAACCGGTCGAAGCGTTCCTTCAGCGGATAGAGGTCGATGCCGTAGGCGGTCGTCTCCATCTCGTTCCAGCCGGCGCCGATGCCGAGCTCGAGCCGGCCGTTGGAGATGATGTCGGTGGTCGCGGCCATGTTCGCCAGTACGGCGGGATGCCGGTAGATCATCCCGGTCACCTGGCAGCCGAGCCGGATCCGCTCGGTCGCCTGCGCCAGCGCAGCCAGCGTGGTCCACGCCTCAAGGTTCGGGCCGGCCATGTCACCGCTGAGCGGGTAGAAGTGATCCCAGTGCCAGGCGGACTCGAAGATCTCGAACTGATCCGCGGCGACCCACACGTCCCGCAGCTGCTGCCAGGTGGTGTGCTCCGGCCTGGTCTTGATCGCGAACCGCATACCAGCGCCTCCCTAGGTGACCGTTTCCCCCGAGTGACCTTACCCCCGGGCGCTAACCGAAGCAGAGGGACTGGATCGGGCTGCCGTCCTGGAAGGCGGTGACCACGGCGAAGACCTCGAAGACGACGGCGGCGGCCGCGGTGGCGAAGAGGACTAGGGCGAGCGGCTGGCGGCTGCGGTGGAACCACAGCACCAGGAGGAAGAGCGCGATCACACCGACGATCAGCCCGGCGAACCCGAGCACGTACGCGGCCGCCGGCAACGCCAACGTGCCGTCGCAGGTGTCCTGACGCCGGCGCACCAACTCGGTCTGCGCGTTGGAGTTCGTCAGCGCGAGCAGCACCCCGACGACCATCAGCGTGAACACCACCCCCTGGCGCCGCCGGCCGGTGCGAGCCTCCTCCCCCATGGGAAGGCTCTAGTCGAGACCGAGCCGGGCACGCACCTCGGGACGCCGCAGCGGCGGCACCGTCTGCGGCGGGACCCGGCGCTCCGGCATCTCCGCCAGCAACTGCTCGGTGATCTTCGCGACCTCGGTCGCGGCCCGCTCGATCGGGTCGCGGGTGGTCGCACTCAGCGAGCCGACGCCGCTCACCTTGCGCACGTACTGCAGCGCGGCCGCGTAGATCTCCTCAGAGGTCGCGGCCGGCTCGAGTCCCCTCAGAACCGTGATGTTTCTGCACATGCCAAGACACTACGTGCCCGCGGGGACAAACCCACTCGAAACCTACGGGGTGTTGACGTCCCTAATGGTCTTAGGTTTTCCTTAGTGCATGAGCACTGCCGGGCTGGACCGTCGTACCCGCCGTCGCCAGGAGACCATCGCGGAGGTCCTGGACGTCGCCATCGAACTGATGGAGACCGAGGGTGTCGCCGCGCTCAGCCTGTCCGCGGTGGCCCGCCGGCTCGGCATGCAACCGCCGTCGCTGTACCAGTACTTCCCGTCGAAGATGGCGATCTACGACGCGCTCTTCCAGCGCGGCGCCGAGCAGTTCCTGGCCGCGCAGCGCGACGCTGTCGCCGCCGCGACGACGGGTGACGTCGTCGAGCTGCATCTGATCGGCACCACGGCGTTCGCCCGGTGGAGCATGCGGAACCCGGTCTACTCGCAGCTGTTGTTCTGGCGGACGATCCCCGGGTTCGAGCCGAGTCCGGAGGCGTTCGCGCCGGCCCAGGAGGCGCTGGCCGACCTTCGCCGGCACCTGCAGGCGGGAGTGGACGCCGGGCGGCTGCGTCCGGACGCGGCGAGCGAGGAAGGACTCGCGGTGTTCACGTCGATCACGTCAGGAGTGCTCTCGCAGCAGATGGCGAACCAACCTGACGCATCGTTCGAGGAAGGACGGTTCAGCCGGCTGCTGCCCGTCGTCCTCGAGATGTTCTACCAGCACTACGCACCGACCGGGGGGAAATGATGACCGCTGTACTCGCTCAGCAGATCGGCCGGGCCGACCGGCAACGCTGCACGGTCCACCGCGACGCGGAGATTCACGCGTGGCACGACCTGCTCGCGTCACTCGAGGGAGCCGAGTGGCACCGCCGTACCGTCTGCGACGCGTGGGATGTCGCGGACGTCGCCGGGCACCTGGTCGGCCAGGCAGAGGACGTGCTCCGGCCGTGGTTGTTCCCACTGCGCGACCTCAAGGCGAAGCGGAAGTACCCGCAGGCGGTACTGCTCGACGCGCACATGATGATCCAGGCCGACGAACACCGGGGGACGCCGCCGGCCGAGGTGCGGGCGTCGTTCGACAAGGTGTGGGCGAAGGCCTCGCGCAGGATCGCCCGGAACCCGGCGCTCGTCCGGCGGATCCGGGTGAAGCTCGAAGGCGTACCGGGCTTCGAGTCGATCGATCTCGGCTACATCCAGGACATCCTGCTCGCCCGTGACTTGTGGATGCATCGCGACGATGTCTGCCAGGCACTCGGCCGCGAGTTCGACGCGGGACTGTACGCCGAGGAGATCGTCGCGCAGGTCATGTACGACGTCGACAGCGGACCGTTCTGGGGTGACCGTCCGGCCGTTCTGCTCGAACTCACCGGGCAGGGAGGTGGGACCTACCGGCTGGGGAGGGACGAGCCGGTCGGCCGCGCCGCTCTGGATGCCGTCGGCTACATGCGGACGCTGTCCGGCCGGGACGACCATCCCGTCGTCACCGGCGATCCGGTCGCCGTCGAAGCGGTCAGCAGCTGCCGGATGGCCTTCTAGACGTCAGGGGCTGCTAGACAGCAGGGGGCTGGAGTGATCCAGCCCCCTGAGCAGTTCTAGTACGACGGCTGACTCGGGTCGATCTGGTCGACCCAGGCGACCACGCCGCCACCGACGTGGACAGCGTCGGAGAAGCCCGCGCCCTTCGCGATCGCCAGGACCTCGGCGGAGCGGACGCCGGACTTGCAGTGGAAGACCAGCTGCTTGTCCTGCGGCAGGTTCTCCAGCGCCACACCGGTCTGGAAGTCGGCCTTCGGGATCAGCACCGAGCCCGGGATCCGGTTGATCTCGTACTCGTTCGGCTCGCGGACGTCGATCAGTACGAAGTCCTTCTCGCCGTTGTCCTTCAGCTTGATCCACTCGCTCAGCTGCTTCACCGAGATGGTCGAGCCGACGGCCGCGTCGGCCGCCTCCTCGGTGATCGCGCCGCAGAAGTCCTCGTAGTCGATCAGCTCGGTGACGGTCGGGTTCTCACCGCAGATGGCGCAGTTCGGGTCCTTGCGGACCTTCAGCGAGCGCCAGTTCAGGTCGAGCGCCTCGTAGATGTTCAGCCGGCCGAGCGACGGGTCGCCGATGCCGGTGAGCAGCTTGATCGCCTCCGTCACCTGCGCCGCGCCGACGGACGCGCAGAGCACGCCCAGTACGCCGCCTTCCGCGCAGGACGGGACCATGCCGGGTGGCGGCGGCTCCGGGTACAGGCAGCGGTAGCACGGGCCGTGCTCGGCCCAGAACACGCTGATCTGGCCGTCGAAGCGGAAGATCGAGCCCCAGACGTACGGCTTGCCGAGCAGCACCGCGGCGTCGTTCACCAGGTACCGGGTGGCGAAGTTGTCGGTGCCGTCGACGATCAGGTCGTACTGCTCGAAGATCTCGAACACGTTGTCGTTGTCCAGCCGGGTCTCGTGCAGGACGACGTTCGTGTTCGGGTTGGTCTCGAGAATCGACTCCTTGGCCGACTGGGCCTTGGACTTGCCCACGTCGGACTGGCCGTGGATGATCTGGCGCTGCAGGTTGGACTCGTCGACGGTGTCGAACTCGACGATGCCGAGCGTGCCGACACCGGCCGCGGCCAGGTACAACAGCGCCGGGCTGCCGAGACCACCGGCGCCGATCACCAGCACCTTGGAGTTCTTCAGCCGCTTCTGCCCGGCCATCCCGACCTCGGGGATGATCAGGTGCCGCGAGTACCGGCGCACCTCGTCGATGGTCAGCTCGTCGGCCGGTTCGACCAGCGGTGGCAGTGACACGTGTCGGCTCCTCAGGAAGACGTCGGACGGGATCTCCGGTTTTCAACCATCTGTCCCTCCCCCATGTTCCCGCACATCCCAAACCACCCCGCGCGCAGTCCACATCCCGGTCCCCTCGTCTCACTCCCCCACCGCCTCTTTGAGCACCCACCAACCAGAATCCGCGGCGGAAAACGGTCGGTGGGTGCTCAAAGTCGGGTCAGTCGTTGTCGGTGATGGTGGCGGAGAGGTGGAGGGGGAGGGGGAGGTGGGGGGCGTTGGAGTGGTGGGGGGTGGCGGTGAAGGTCTCGGTGGGTTCCTTGAGGTTGTCGTCGAGGATTCTGACCGGGAGGTCGCCGGTGGTCTTGCCGGGCTCGATGAAGCCGTCGATGGAGCGGATGGCCGGGCCGGTGCCGTCGTCGTTCGGGACGGTGTAGTCCTTGCGGATCAACGCCGTACCGTCCTTGACCATCGGCGCCGGCGCGTCGAGGCGCAGGGTCAGTCGTAGCCGCCGGCTACCGGTTCAATGTTCCAGTTGTTGCCTTTAGCAATGGATGGCGGCGCGGGCGGGGCGGCCACAGCGGTCATTGTCCCCACACCCAGCAGTGCGACCATCCCCAGCGACAGTGTCCTCACGGCGTGGGCGATCACTCGCACAGTGGTCCTCTCGTTGTCGACGAACAGGTTGTTCGTCGGACTTGTCAGGCGAGAGGAAAGTTGACCGGATCCGCCGCTCAGTCGTGTCTCAGTCCGGCGGCGGATTCGACTCGATCAGGAGATCAGCTGGCGGACGGCGCGCTCGACCAGTTCGGGGTGTTCCATCTGGGCGACGTGACCGGACTGCGGCAGGTAGAGCAGCCGTGCGTTCGGGAAGGTGCGCTGGGCCTTGGTGCGGATCCGGGCGTCGACGAGTCGGTCCTTGCCGCCGTACACCAGCAGCACCGGGCACTCCACCTTCGCCGCATCCGCCCACAACGACCGGCGCGGCGGAGCCAGCGACGACCTCAGGATGCTCCGGGCGCCGTCCAGTGTCGCCCGCGTCACCCACGGGTCGGTGTCGCGCCGCCGCAGCTCTTCCTCGTACGCCGCCAGCACCTCGGGCGCAAGCGACCGCGGATCGCCGAACACCATCGCCAGCGACGCCCGGAACCGCCGATCGAACGGCAACCGCCGGCTCCGCTCCAGTACGACGGGGCCCAGCCGGGGCGTCGCGAGCGCGGTGAACCACATCGCACTGGCGGACACCCGCGGATGCGGCAGGGCGGGAGAGATCAGAGTCAGCGAAGCGATCAGGTCCGGGCGCTGTGCTGCGAGCGTCACCGCGACGGCGCCACCCATCGAGTTCCCGAACAGGTGCACCGGCTGATCGACCTCACGCTCCAGCAGCTCGATCAGTACGGCGGCCTGCTCGGTGATCCCCGCGGCTCCGGCGAGCGGCGTACGTCCGAAGCCGGGCAGATCGGGGGCGATACCGCGAATCGTGTCGTTGAGCAGCAGCCCGAGGGCGGTCCAATTCAGCGAGGACCCGCCGAGGCCGTGCACGAACAGTGCGGGTGGTAGGTCCGCCGCCGCGCCCGGCACGTCTCTGACCAGCAGATCCACCCCAGCGACCGGCACCCGGCGTGCCGGCCATTCCTGCGCTCCCAACGGCACGCCAGTGCCGGTTACTGCCCCGTAACTCTCCACGAAACCCATGTTAAGACGCTCTCAAGCTGGACACTGGGACACATGGCAAGCGCGCCGCAGCAGCTGACGACCGAGGTCGACGGGCAGACGATGAAGCTCACCAACCTCGGCAAGGTGCTGTATCCACAGACCGGCTTCACCAAGGCCGAGGTGATCGACTACTACCACCAGGTCGCGCACCTGCTGCTGCCACATCTGTCCGACCGCCCCCTGACCCGCAAGCGGTGGCCTGACGGCACCGAAGCGCCGTACTTCTTCGAGAAGAACGCCCCGCGCGGTACGCCGGCCTGGGTGCGGACCGTGACACTCCCGACGCCCGGCAGCTCGACCGGTCGGGACGAGGCGGACTTCGTGGTCGCCGACGACATCCAGACCGTGGTCTGGCTGGCCAACCTGGCCGCGCTCGAACTGCACGTGCCGCAGTGGCGGATCGGCCTGTCGGACCACGGCAAGAAGCCAGAGGCCGACCTGATCGTGTTCGACCTCGACCCGGGGCCGGGGGCGACCATCGTGGAGTGCTGCGATGTCGCGCTGGCCCTGCGCGAGCTGTTGAGTCACTACGGGCTGGAGGGCTGGCCGAAGACGTCCGGCAACAAAGGCATGCACCTGTACGTGCCGATCGAGCCAGCGTCGTCCAGGAAGACCAGTGCGTTCGCCAAACAACTGGCCGAGCAGTTGGCCGAGGCCCTGCCCGAGAACGTCACCGCGAACATGACCAAGGCACTGCGTCCCGGCAAGGTCTTCATCGACTGGAGCCAGAACGCCAGCGCCAAGACCACACTGGCGCCGTACTCCCTCCGCGGGTCCGACGAGCCGCGGGTGTCCACCCCGATCGACTGGGACGAGGTGGCGTCGGCGACCACGCCCGAGGAGCTCAGATTCCTCCCCCATGACGTCCTCGCCCGGATCGAGGAGTACGGCGATGTCCTGGAGGGGCTCTACGACGACCCGAAGCCGCTACCGTCGTAAGGGTCAGAACCGTCGAACACCGAGAGGAGAGGCAGTCGCATGACCAGTGAACCCGACTACGAGGGTCCTGCCGTCGGCAGTGTCCCGGATGACGCTCCCGAGGCCGACGTACTGGAGCAACGCCAGAGCTCCACCGTGGTGGACGACCGCCCCGAGGATTCCGGCGTACTGCTGGAGGCCGACCCGGTCGATGTGGCGGAGCAGCGCCGCGCCGTGGGCGACGCGGACGAGGACGACTACCGCTGAGCGGTACCACGATGGAACCCGGTTCGGCGGGGAAGCTACTGGCCGGGACAACCGCTGGGTAGGATTCGGGCAACGACCCGGCGGTCGAGCCCGAGCCGCCGGCGCCGCACCACCGAAGGAGCCGACGTGTCGACGACACCCGAGACCGCGCCCAAGCGCGGCAGCCGCCTGCCGCGGCTGGCCCGCCGCGCGCAACTGCTCGAGGCGGCCCAGGAGGTTTTTGTCGCGAACGGCTACCACGCCGCCGCGATGGACGACATCGCCGATCGCGCCGGCGTCTCCAAGCCGGTGCTCTACCAGCACTTCCCCGGCAAGCTGGAGCTGTACCTGGCCCTGCTGGACACCTCCTGCGACGCGATCATCGCGTCCGTCCGGGACGCGCTGAAGTCGACCGACGACAACAAGCTCCGGGTCGCGGCCACGATGCACGCGTTCTTCGAGTACGTGGCGAACGCGCAGGGCGCCTTCCGGCTGGTGTTCGAGTCGGACCTGACCAACGAGACGGCCGTCCGCGAGCGGGTGGACCGCGTCACCCACGCCTGCGCCGAGGCGGTCTCCGAGGTGATCAGCGCCGACGCCGGCCTGAGCCGGGAGCAGTCGATGGTGCTGGCCGTCAGCCTGGTCGGCATGGCGCAGGTCAGCGCCCGGTACTGGCTGGCCTCCGACGACCCGACGCTGGCCCAGCAGCAGGCCGCCGACCTGGTCGCCTCGCTGGCCTGGCGCGGCATCCGCGGCTTCCCCCGCACCGACGGCTGAGGTTCTGCTCTCGGCGGACGGGTGAGGGCCGACGGCTCGCAGCGGATAGGCTCGAAGCGTCACCGGCGAGAGCCGCCGGTCGGAACGTGCCCGGAGGGTTTCGTGGAGGTCAAGATCGGCGTGCAGCACGCCAATCGTGAATTGGTGCTGGAGAGCGAGCAGACCCCGGAAGAGGTCCAGGAGGCGGTCGCCGCGGCGCTCAGCGGCAAGGCGAACCTGTTGCAGCTGACCGACGACAAGGGCCGCCGGGTGATCATCCCGGCCGACCGGCTCGCGTACGTGGAGATCGGCGAGGTCTCGATCCGCAAGGTCGGCTTCGGCGCGATCTGATCGCGGTCCGGACACAGTCGCGCGTGTCCCGGTTGCGGAGTGCCACGGAAGGGGCACGATGGCGGTGAGACCTGCGTTGCAGTGGTCTGGTAGCTACGGGGCGCCGGCCCAGGCGCAGGTCAGCCATCCCTCAAAGGAGGAACCGTGTATTGGGTCTGGATGCTCATCGTCAGCCTGATCGCAGGCGTCATCTTCGGGCCGCTGGCCCGGCTGGTGCTCCCCGGCAAGCAGGACATCGGCCTCGGCTGGACCATCCTCGGAGGCGGTATCGGCGCCTTCATCGGTGGTCTGATCGCCTACTTCCTCGGCGTCAAGGACACGTCCGGCCCGGACTGGATCCAGTACCTGATCCAGATCATCTGCGCCGCGATCGTCATCGCGTTCATCTCGTCGCGCAAAGCCAAGACCGCCTGACCACACCCGCCCGTGGGGCGAGTTCCCGCGCATCCCGACGGCCGCCGCCCCTTCCGGGCAGGCGGCTGTTGTGCATCCCACTCCCGGCCATTTGAGGGGAGTCGTTGTGGCACTGGTGGTGACGTCTTGCGGTCGTGAAAATGGGGTTGGGGTGCCCGTTGACGCCGGTTGGTTCTTGGTCGTAGGAGTCCGTAGGTGGAGTCTGGCGCCGGGGCCCGACCTGATGGGTCATGCATTGTTGCTTCGAGCACGCCGGTCAGAATTTCGGTTCCCGACCGTGGCCCCCGGGCATCCCGCCGAGCGGTGTCGTTGTGGGTGGGAGGGTGGTCGGGGTGAGGTCAGAGCCGGTAGTGGTCGTTGATGCCGAGCAGGAGGAGACGGTCGAGCGGGTTGCCGCGGTCGATGTGGCCAAGGCGACGGGCAGGGTGTGCACCCGGCTGCCTGATCCGGGCCGTCGCGGGAAACGGGTGACCAGGGTGTGGGAGGTGCCGGCCACGACCAACGCGATCATCGAACTGGGTGATCAGTTGATGGTTGAGGGGGTCGAGCGGGTGGTGGTGGAGTCGACCTCGGATTATTGGCGGCCGTTTGTGTATCTGCTCGGTGCGGCTGGGCTGAGGGTGTGGCTGGTGAACGCCCGCGAGGTCAAGAATGTCCCGGGCCGGCCCAAGACCGACACGATCGACGCGGTCTGGCTGGCCAAGCTGAACGAGCGGGGGATGCTGCGGCCCTCGTTCGTGCCACCGGCCCAGATCCGTCAGTTGCGCGACTACACCCGGCTGCGCTCGGATCTGGTCGCGGAACGGTCCCGGCACAAGCAGCGGCTGGAGAAGCTGCTCGAGGACGCGCTGATCAAGCTGTCCACGGTGGCCTCGGACATCTTCGGTGTCTCCGGGCGGGTGATGCTCGAGGCGCTGATCGCCGGCCGCCGCGACCCGCGCCAGCTGGCCGACCTGGCGCGGGGCAAGCTGCGGGTCAAACAGGCCGCGCTGGTCGAGGCGCTGACCGGCCGGTTCGACGACCACCACGCCGAGATCGCCCGGATGCTGCTCGACCAGGTCGACAGCCTCGACGCGCAGATCGACCGCATCACCGCGCGGATCGACCAACTCCTCACCGACATCCCCGAACCTGTCGACCCCACCACCAGTGGCCAGGACAGCGGCGAGGGCGGGGGCGAGGGCAGTGGCGAGGGCAGGGGCGGATCTGCACCGTGCGAGGCCTCGCGGTACTACCCGCCAGCCCAGCGGCTCGCCGAGATCCCTGGCATCGGCCCCAAAGCGGCCCAGGTGATCATCGCCGAGATCGGCCTGGACATGCGCCAATTCCCCACCGCGAAACACCTGGCGTCCTGGGCAAAACTCTCCCCCCGCACCATCCAGTCCGGGCCGAGGAACCGATCCGGGCAGACCGGCAAGGGCAACCCCTACCTCAAAAGCGTCCTCGGCGAAGCCGCCGCCGCAGCGTCGCGGACCGACACCTTCCTCGGCGAACGCTACCGGCGACTGGTCAAACGCCGCGGCAAACTCAAAGCCCTCGTCGCCGTCGCCCGCTCCATCCTCGTCATCATCTGGCAACTCCTCGCCAACCCCCACGCCCGCTACCACGACCTCGGCCGCGACTACCACAACACCCGCATCGACAAGAACCGCAAAGTCCGCACCCACCTCCGCCAACTCCAAGCCCTCGGCTACCACGTAACCCTCACCACCACCTGACCCCCACCACCACCACCCCACCGCACACCCAACCCAGCCTCGCCCCACCCGCGAGACCACCCCACCCTGCCCAGCCAAGGTCGTTATTTTCCGGTCAGAACCCCCGAAGGTGCCCCTTCTCCCCCTCTGATACGACGAGAGAACCGGCAATTCGAGGGGTTAACCGTCTCTCCTGTCGTTCCGTGGAACGCCGGCCCGCCTGACCTTGTGCACCGATCAAGCATCGACCCGCCGCGACGCCCGAGTGGTGGACAACCCGTGCGGAACGACAACCACCACCAGCCGGCCGGCGGAAGGGCGGCCGGCGGCAGGCCGGTGGGCGGTGAGCGGTGAGCGGTGAGCGGTGAGCGGGGATTTCGGGCAGGAGCAGGGAGCTGGGACAAGGTGTCGGGACCTTGGACAGGTCATGGGTTGTCCCAAGCCCCGACCTGATGTCCGCGCCCCCGCCCGCCAAACGGCGCCCCGGCCGGGACCGCGCCTGCTTGGTGCGTGCGCCAGCATCGCGGAACCGAGCCCGGACCCTGGCCAACCGGTCTCAGCCACCGCAGAGATCGACTTTGTGCATCAGATCCGTACCCGGCCCCCCGGCGCCCTACGGATCTGGTGCACAAAGTGACCGACCAAGCCAGCCGGACGGGGCAGCCGGGCTACCGGCCACCCCTCCCCGCCGCCACTAACCCACGGAAACGGCACACGAGCCGGTTAACCCTCAAATGGAGGCAGGCGGGGTGCGTCGGGTCTGGAGGCTGGTGGGTGGGGTCAGGCCTGCAGGCCGAGGGCGGTCATCCGGGCGGTGTGGGCCTCGGTGAGGCGGGTGAACATGCGGCCGATCGCGGCCAGGTCGAGGCCGGGGCGGTCGACCGATCCGGCCAGCAGCGCGGCCAGTGAGTCCCGGTCCGCGGCGATCCGCTGCGCCTGGCTGAGCGCCTCGCCGACTAGGCGGCGTCCCCACAGCGCCAGCCTGCCACCGAGCTTCGGGTCCTCCTCGATCGCGGCCCGGACCCGGTCGACCACGAACTCGGCCTGCCCGGAGTCCGCGAACACCTCGAGCACCAGGCCCCGGGTCTCCGCGTCCACGAACGACGCGATCTCGCGGTAGAAGTCGTTGGCCAGGCCGTCCCCGACGTACGCCTTGACCAGGCCCTCCAGCCAGTCCGACGGCGCGGTGTGGTCGTGGAACGCGTCCAGCGGGGTGACGAACGGCGTCATCGCCGCCATCGGGTCCACGCCGAGCGCGACCAACCGGTCCCGCAGTTGCTGGAAGTGGCCGAACTCGGTCGTCGCCAGCGCCGCCAGCTCCGCCTTGTCGTTCAGTGTCGGCGCCAGTTTGGCGTCCTCCGCCATTCGCTCGAACGCCGTCAGCTCGCCGTACGCGAGCACTCCCAGCAGATCCACCGCCGCGGCCCGGTAGGCGGGATCATCAAAGGCCGTCTGCTCCATGCCCGGCACCCTATCTGGACCGGAGCGCGAGTGGCGCAAACCACACGAGGCGGGCTTGACGGCGGTTGCGGCTACACTGGAGGGCGATTCGCCGGTGACGCGCCCAGATGGGCAAGCTGGTGCGAGGTGCTTGCACAGTGTCCCCGCGCCTCACGATCGGGGCTGAGAAGCCCCAGGCGCCCGGCCACTGAGCACACCTGTCCGTACAAGCATGTGAGAGGCGATCAGCCTGACCACCTTCCGAGAGCTCGGCGTGCTGCCCGAGATCTGCGACGCGCTCGACCGCGTCAACATCGTGGAGCCGTTTCCGATCCAGGAAATGACACTCCCCGTCGCCCTGATGGGCACCGACCTGATCGGCCAGGCCCGCACGGGCACCGGCAAGACGCTCGGCTTCGGCATCCCGTTGCTGCAGCGCACCATCTCCCCCGGCGAGGCCGACTACGAGGAGCTCGCCGCTCCCGGCAAGCCGCAGGCGCTGGTCGTCACCCCGACCCGCGAGCTGACCATCCAGGTCGCCAAGGACCTGGAGACCGCGTCCACCGTCCGCACGGTGCGCGTCCTGACCATCTACGGCGGCGTCGCGTACGAGCCGCAGCTGGACGCACTGAAGAAGGGCGTCGACGTCGTCGTCGGTACGCCGGGACGCCTGCTGGACCTGGCGAACCGGGGCGTCCTCGACCTCGGCCACATCAAGGTGCTGGTGCTGGACGAGGCCGACGAGATGCTCGACCTCGGCTTCCTGCCCGACGTGGAACGCATTCTGCGCAAGACCCCCGAGCTGCGGCAGACAATGTTGTTCTCGGCAACGATGCCGTCCGCGGTGATCGCGCTGGCCCGCACCCACATGCGGCACCCGCTGAACATCCGCGCGGAGTCGCACGAGGACACCGAGATGGTGCCGACCACGGCACAGTTCGTCTACCGGGCGCACGATCTGGACAAGCCCGAGGTGGTCGCGCGGATCCTGCAGGCCGAGGACCGCGGCCGGGTGATGATCTTCTGCCGGACCAAGCGGGAGGCCTCCCGGCTGACCGACGACCTGCAGGATCGTGGGTTCAAGGCTGCCGCGATCCACGGCGACCTGAACCAGCAGGCCCGTGAGCGCGCGCTGACCCGGTTCCGCGGCGACAAGATCGACGTACTGATCTGCACCGACGTCGCGGCCCGCGGCATCGACGTCGAGGGCGTGACGCACGTCATCAACAACACCTGCCCCGAGGACGAGAAGGCCTACATCCACCGGATCGGCCGGACCGGACGGGCCGGTGCGAGCGGGATCGCCGTCACGTTCGTCGACTGGCCGGACGTGACCCGGTGGAAGACGATCAACAAGGCGCTCGACCTGCCGTACGACGAGCCGCAGGAGATCTACTCGACGTCGCCGGAGCTGTACCACGACCTGGGTATCCCGACCGACGCGAAGGGCCGGATCAAGCCGGCCCGCGAGCCGCGCGAGACCGCCGAGGCTCGCGACGAGCGGCCGGCGCGGAGCCGTCGAGGTGGCGAGGCACGCACCGAGGGTGACGGCGAGCGGACCGCGCGCAAGCGCAGCCGGACCCGCAAGCGCACTCGCTCCGGCCAGGTGGTCGACGAGAAGTCCGAGGCCGACGTCACCAGCAAGACCCAGGTGCCGCCGACCGAGGAGTCCTCGACCGAGGCCGCCGAGGCCCCGCAACAGGAGCGGAAGCCGCGCAAGCGCACCCGCAAGACCGCGGAGACCAAGCCTGAGGTCCAGGCCGAGGTCACGACTGCGGACGCGGCCGTCGAGGCACCTGAGGCGCCGGTCAAGCGGACCCGTGCGCGCACCCGGAAGACCGCCGAGCCCAAGCCGACCGAGACCGCTGAGTCGAAGCCGGCCGAGACCGCTGAGTCGGGGACGCCTCCGACGATGCCCCTGTTCACCGCCCCGGAGTGACCCACACCGTTTCCGAATGGTGAGCTGAGCCTGCAACACCCTGCCCCTCGGGGACCGTCCTAGGACGGAAACCACCAGAGAGGGGCAAGGGTGATGAGGCCGATCAGCGGTGTGGTGATGGCGGCGTTGGGGTTGGCGCTGCTGGCGGGGTGTGGGGCCAGTGGCAACGACAGCGCCGGCACGAGCGAAGCGGCGCCGGTCCAGAAGCAGGACTCCGGTACGGCGGCCGACGGCAAGTCATCGAACGCGGAACCTCAGGTTCCCGGGCAGCCACCGGCCCAGACCCAGCCGACCATCACGCGCGCGATCATCAAGACCGGTTCGCTCACCGTCGAGTCGGACGACGTCGCCGCCACCCGGCAGAAGGCGATCACCGCGATCGCCGGCCTCGACGGGCAGGTAGCGTCCGAGGACACCGGCAGCGACGCCGACGGCAAGATCACCCAGGCCAACCTCGTGCTCAAGGTGCCGACGAAGTCGTACGACGCCGCGATCCAGCGACTGTCCGACCTGGGCAAGCAGCTGCAGATCCACCAGGAGTCCAGCGACGTCACCGAGCAGGTGGTCGACGTGGCCAGCCGGATCGAGACCCAGCGCGCCAGCCTCGACCGGATGCGCGCCTTGATGGCGAAGGCGAACACCATCGGCGAGATCGTCTCGGTCGAGAGCGAACTCACCCGGCGCGAGTCGGACCTCGAATCCCTGCTGGCGAAACAGAAGAACCTCGCCCTGCAGACCGATCTCGCCACCCTCACGCTGACCGTCACCGCGAAGGGTCAGCCGCCGGCACCGGCAGAGGACTCGGACCGCGGCTTCCTGGCGGGTCTGAAGGGTGGCTGGAACGCGTTCACCGCCGTATTCTCCGCGCTGGCGACCGCGCTCGGGGCGGTCCTCCCGTTCCTGGTGCTGCTCGCGCTGATCGGCGTACCGCTGTGGCGGTTCCGGCACCGGATCCGCCGTCAGCCTGCCGCCCTCCCGCCGACTCCGGACAGCGCGCAGTAGCTCAGAGCAGCGCGGCGGCCAACGCCCGGTAGGCCTTCGCACCGGGCGAGGCCGGCGCCGTGCTGAGAATGGTCTCCCCGACTGCCGGCGCCTCCGCGAACCGGATCGACTTCGGGATCGCCGGCTCCAGCACGTCCAGAGAATACGTGTCCGCGATCGTCTCCAGCACCGCCCGGGCATGGATCGTTCGGCCGTCGTACAACGTCGGCAGCACCCCGAGCACGTGCAGCTCCGGGTTCGTCAGCACCTGGACGTCGTGAATCGTGTCAAGTAGTTGCCCTACGCCACGATGTGCCAACGTCTCGCACTGCAAGGGAATCAGGACATCGGACGCCGCCGACAACCCGTTCACAGTCAGCAGCCCCAGGGTTGGCGGGCAGTCCACGATGATCCAGTCGTACGACGCCAGCAGCGGGCGCAACGCGGTCCGCAGTACCTGCTCCGGGCCACCCTCCTGAGCGAGCCGCACCTCCATGGTGGCCAGCTCGATCGTCGCCGGCAGCAGGTCGGGCGCGTCCTCGAACTCGATCAGCACCTCCTGCGCCGTCACACCGCCGAGCATGACGTGATGGATCGACTTCTCCAGGTCCTCGGGGTCGATGCCGACCGAGAACGTCAGGCACGCCTGCGGGTCGAGATCGACCAGCAGCACCCGTTGACCCAGCTCGGCCAGGGCAGCGCCGAGCGTCGCGACGGTGGTCGTCTTGGCCACGCCGCCTTTCTGATTGGCAACCGCAAGGGTGCGAGGCACGCCGCCATTGTGCCGCACCGGGGCCCGCGCGCCCCGTACCCCGTGCGCAACAACGGGCGGGCAGAGTGGATACTCTCTTTACTTGTGAGTACGCCGCGCACGTTGACGCTGCCCGACGGGGTGCACCCCGCGACCCTCGAGACCGATCGTGGCTCGTTCGCCACGCTGATGGCGGTGCCGCAGATCGGTACGCCGCTCGGCACGGTGCTGCTCGTGCCGGGGTGGACCGGCAGCAAGGAGGACTTCACTCCGCTGGTGGACCACCTGTGCCGCTACGGGTGGCGCACTGTGGCGGTGGACCTGCGCGGTCAGTACGAAACCGCCGGGCCGGCCGACCCCTCGGCGTACACACTGGCGGAGCTCGGTGCCGACGTGGTGGCGATGAGCAAGGCGCTGGGCGGCTACAGCCAGCTGGTCGGGCACTCGTTCGGCGGGCTGGTCGCGCGGGAGGCGGTGCTGACCGATCCGTCGGTGTTCTCGACGATCACGTTGCTGTGCTCGGGGCCGGCCGCGTTCACGGACGAAGAGACGCTGCAGGGTCTGCAGATGCTCGCCTTCGGGCTCGACAACCTGCCGATCGAGCAGGTCTACGACCTGAAGCTCCAGCACGACGTCAAGAACCCTGGGTACGTCGCTCCGCCGGAAGACATCGCGGCGTTCCTGCGGAAGCGCTTCACCAGCAACGTCCCGGTCAGCCTCGCGGAGATCACCCGGCGCCTGACCGATGCCGAGGACAAGACCGACCGGCTGGCCAAGGCCGGCGTCCGTACCCAGGTCCTGTACGGCGCCTCCGACGACGGCTGGCCGATCACGACGCAACGCGCGATGGCCGAGGCTCTCGGCGTGGAGCCCCAGAGCGTGCCCGACGCCGGTCACTCCCCCGCCATCGACCAGCCCGCGGCCACCGCCCGTCTCCTGGTCGACTTCATCCACGACAGGGACAACGTCCCTACGGTCTGAGCGCGGTGGTCGCCTCAGCGCACCGGCTTCACAGCGACCTCGAGCTTGAGGTCGTCCAGGCCGATCGGCGTCAGGGCGGTCTTCAGCGCCTCGTCGTACACGAGGGCCGAGACGCCCACCTTGTCTTCCTCGAATGAGCCGCCGCCCATGTACACCCCGACTCCCTTCGGGATCAGGTTGCCGACCGCCGTCGCGCGCTGCATGAGCTCGGCCTCGCTGAACTTGACCTGATGCACGCACAGGTTGCCGCCGTACACCTTCTCGAAGGCGTTGCGGAAGGTGGCGAGATCACCGTGCGCGACGCCGATGGTATAGACCTCGGGCGCGCCGGGTCCCTGGCCCTTCGGGTACTGCACGCGCGGATCGGTGGCCTGGTCCTGGCGGGTCTCGAGGAACCTGCTGATCGCGACCTTGTCGTAGTTGTTCGGCGCGGTCTTCCAGCCGCCCGCCGGCGCCGGACACGGCACCTGGTCCGGCGGGATCTGCGGCGCCGTGGGCGAGTGCGTCGGCACCGTCTGATCCCGGACGTCGATCGTCCGGCCGGTCCAGGTGCCGATCAGTACGGCGTACCCGATCCGGACACCCTCGATCGTCTTGGCATCGGCGAGCCTGGCCGGGTCGAGGTCCTTCAGCGTCACCGCGTACTGCGGTTCGCAGGTCGGTGCGGGCTCCTTGCCGCCCGTGAAGCCGATGTCGGTCATCGGCAGCCGCGCACAGAAGACCGGCTCCCGGCCGGGCGCGACGATCACCCGGCCGGTCGCGGTCACCTGGTCGCCGTCGCGGACGAGGAGATCGTCGTACGGCGCCTTGTTGCCTTGAGCGAACGACTGGGAGGTGCCGTTGGGGGGCGCCGGCTGCTTGCCACCGTCCGGGAGGACGGTCAGTGCGGCGGCGGCGATCGCCGCGACGGACGCGGCGGCGAGGGCGGGAACCCAGCGGCGGGGGCGGCGGCCGCCGCCGAGGATGTGGTCCAGGTCGGGCTCGGGAGGTGACGGCTGGTCCGCGCGCCAGCGCGCGCCGGCTCGCGTCAGCAGGTCGTCGACCTCGTCGGTCGGGTTCATTCGCTGACCTCCAGCAGGGTGCGCAGGCGGGCCCGCGCGTCGGACAGGGTGGACTTGACGGTGCCTTCGGAGCAGCCCATCACCGCGGCCGTGTCGGCGATCGACAGGTCGGCGAAGTAGTAGCAGTCCACGGCGAGGCGCTGTCGTGCCGACAAGGAGGTGAGCGCGTGGTCGACGTCCATCCGGGCGTCCAGATCCGGCCGCGACACCGGGCCCTCGTGCTCGTCGAACTCGCCGGCCGGCCGCAGCCGCCGGGCCGCCTTCCGGGCCTGGTCCGCGGTGATCGCGAGCAACCAGGCCGACGCGGTCCCGCGGGTGGCGTCGTACTGCCCCCGCTTCGACCATGCCCGCGCGAGCGACTCCTGCACGATGTCGTCCCGGTCCGCCCCCACCGCGAGCCGCCCGGCCAACCGGGCCATCGCGGTTAGATGCGGCCGCACCCACTCGACGAACCCAGCCCCGTCCGCCGGCGGACCCACCGCCGCCATCGCAGGCTCATCCGTCATCGTCGGCATACCCTGTCTACCCCCGAATCCCGGTTCCGGTTGGGTCCCTACCCGCATTTCAACGACCCCACCACCCCCAAGTCACACCCCCACCCCCATTCGTAACCCACCCGAGTTATCCACAAATCCCAGAATCCGCCCCACAGCCTCCCTCCACTTGTCTACGGTCAAAAAGACCGAACGACCTGGGGAGAGAGATGCCAACCGGTCTGAACGACCTGCCCGAACCAGCGGATCTGCACGCCCGGCTCTCCGCGCGGCGCCCGCTCGACTGGGGTGACCCGATCCCGTCCAAGGTGGAGCTCGCCGCCGAGTACGGCGTACGCAAGGCCACTGAGAGCCTTCAGCTGCTGACCAAAGCCGCCGCCGTCGAGGAACGGATCACCGAGGCGATGATCACGTCCATCGGCGACACGGCAGCGCCGTACCACCTCGCGAACCGGGTGAAGTCACCGCACTCCCTCGCCCGCAAGCTGGCCACGCTCGAGAACTATTACCGCCGCACTCAGCAGGTCCCGGAGGACGTCCTGCGCTACACCGCCGCGGTGAAACATCCCGACGAGCTCACCGAGGCCGCGGTCCGGACCATCGATCGGCTGAAGGATCGGGTGGACTGGCAGATGGAGTCTGCCCACCATTCGTACGTCGATGGCAGCCGCTACAAGGGATTGCACACCTTCCTGCACAGCCACGGTGAACGCATCGAGCTTCAGGTGCACTCGGGTGAGTCCATCGACGTGAAGGAGCGCACGACTCCGCTGTACGAGATCGAACGCGACCGTCGTCAGGATCCAGCGACGCGTGATGCGGCGCGCCGGGAGTGCATAGCGTTGTCCGACCAGATGACCCAGCCTGCCGGGATCGACGAACTGCGGGAGCTCGGCGGCGCGCCAGTACAGGCGATTAGCTACGGTAAGCAACGTCAGGCGCACCGCTCCGAAGCAGTTCAGACCGGCAACGGCGCGGCCGGCTCCGCACCACGGCTGACTCACCAGCCGATTCAGAATCGACAGAACGGGGTTGCACGATGACGCGGTTGTTCTTGGTCAAGGACGGCGAGCGAGAGCTGTGGGTGGCGGCGTTGGTGGATGAGGATGTGTGGACGTACGTTGCGGAGACCGGGAAGTTCCATCGCAACGAAGGCGCCCGGCACGACTACTACTTCTTGAACGAACTGGAGTACGTCGAAATCGGCATCGCGGAGGCGCAAGGCCGCATCCGCGACGGAGTCGGAACGGTCGACGCAGAAGAGTTCCCGGACTCGGCCCAGCGCTGGCGTGAAGACACCGAGGCCATGGACCCCGAGATCGTCTTCGCCTCCCTGGCCGCGGACCTCGCCTGAACGCCGATGCAGCTCTACGCGGTCAAAGAGGGACGAGCGGCTGGTGTGGGTTGCGGCGTTGGCGCACGAGACGATGTACTCCTACGTTGCCAACACCGGCAAGTTCCATGACAACAATGCCTTGCGCAACGATTACTACATCGATCGCTGGTTCACGTACGAGGAGATCGGACCGGCCGAGGCTCGGCGCCTGATCGACGACGGCGTCGGCACACTCGACGAGGACGATCACTCGGATGCCCTGGCTGGGTGGTGCGCAGACCCCAAGCCTTTGGATCCGGCTGACGTCCTGTCCATCGCCGCCGGCTACAACCGGTAGAGGCCCCGATGACGCGGCTGTACTTGGTGAAGGACGGGGAGCGGGAACTGTGGGTGGCTGCGTTGGTGGATGAGGATGTCTGGGCGTACGTCGGGAACACCGGGAAGTTCCACCGGGACGAGGGGGCCCGGCACGACTTCTACTTCGTGAACGAGTTGGAGTACGTCGAGATCGGGATCGCGGCGGCCCAGCGGCTGATTCGCGCTGGGATGGGGACTGTCGATCGAGAAGAGTTCCGGGGCTCGGCTCAGCGGTGGGGCGATGACACCAATGGCATGGATCCCGAGGTGGTCTTCCCCTCGATGGCCGCCGACCTCGCCTGAACCGCGGTGCTCGGTTGCCCGATGTCTTCGCGGGACTCAGAGCTGGCTCTACGACGAGAGCGTGCCGGCTGAGGCTCGCCGGATGATGCCTCGCACCTTGCGGGCCGCGATCCGGGCGCTCGACGAAGGGATCGGGCGGCCTGTCATGTCGAAGCGGCCGCGGAGCCTGCCATCTGGAAGGCCGACACCTGCATCCTCGAGCTGGCAGACGCCTCACCCGATCCGATCCCAGACACGTGATCCGGTCGAGACACCCGATTGAGCGTCACGACCTTGACGACCTGCTCCATCGCGGCCGGCTACAACCGCTGAGGTCGTGTTCGCACTGACTGTTGCGGACGACGGCACGCGACTCTGTGATGGTTGAGCAGGCCGACAGATCGTCGTGGGCGATGGGCTGCTCACAGGCGGCGTTTGTCTCCTCGGGAGGCGCGCTGACCGCACCATGGAGTGCCGAGCCCATGGTGGAAGTGCCCGTAGCGGGGTAGTGCCGGCGCGGCGTATTGGTGCCGGGCAGTGATGGTATAGAGCGAGTGGCCGGGGCGACCGAGCGCGCGTCGTGGGGTGCCGGCACAGCGGGTGGCGGCGTCAGGTGGGTGGGCGTGGTTATGCGGCCCATGGCTGGGGTGGTGGGTGTTCCGGCGGTGGCGGTGGTGATTGGGGTGGTTGTCGGCGTGGCGGTGGTGGGTTGGGGTTGGCCCAGGTGGGGCGGGTGGCGTGGGGGTGGCCGTTGACTATCTGGATGGTCAGGTCGGCGATGTGGTCGCGTTTGCAGAGGAGAGGCTGTCGCACGAATCCTCGGGGCCGTGGGTTGGTGCCGTGTTCGAGGTCCGGGGCTCCCCCCCGCCGGTCAGGCGGGCGCGGCTTGCAGCTTGAGGAGGTTGTGGACGGTGCAGATGAGGCGCCATTCGCTGTGCACGGCTGGAAGGCTGCGCCGGGCGAAGCGCCGGAATCGGAGGTTGTGCTTGATGTTGCCGAAGACGGGCTCGATGCTCGAGGACCGTTTCTTGTAGAGCTCGGTGTTGCCGGGGTCGGCGAGTTTGTTGTCCATCGCTTTGCGTGCGATCGCCGGGTCGGTGGCCTCGCCTCGGACGTGGGCGAGCATCGCGTTGATCCGGGTGTCGGAGACGGTGAGCTCGTCCCTGGCGGCTCGCTTGGACATCTCACCGCGGGCGACTTGTTCGATGACAGGGATCCATTCGGCGGGTTCGGGTTCGGCGCTGCGGGTGATGCGTTGCCCGTCGCTTCCGAAGTACCGCTTGGTCATGTCCCCCACCCAGGTGTGGGAGACACCGAGGATCTCGCCGGCCTTGCGTTGTGACAACTCACCACGGTTGACCTTGGCCAGGACGGCGAGCTTGTCGTCGTCAGGCTTGTCGGCCTTGCGCCACGAGGACTTCTTCGTCGCGATCAGAACCTCGGCGCCGACGCCGGTGGTGCCGTTGGCAGCTGTCCAGTAGCCGGCGTCGGCAACGAACGCCCCGACACCGTCGCCGTGTCCGGCGTCAGTGAGGTTCTCGGCCACCGCTGTGGCCATGGGCAGGAAGTGGGGTTGGTCGTTGGTGGTTGCGGTGGCCTCGGCCGCGACCACGATCTGACCGGTGGTTGCGGCGGCCTGGGCGTTGTAGCCCTGCAGCACGCCCTTCGAGGCGGTCGCGATGATCCGTGAATGCGGGTCGGTAGTGTTGGCCCGCCGGGGACGCGACCGCCGTGCAGTGTCCTTCTTGGGTGCCGGCCCGGTCAGTTTCCGGCCGCGCTCGGCCTCCTTCTTCGCCCGCTCGGCCATCCGGGTCTCGTAGTCACGCGCCTTCTGCGATTCCAGCTCGTCCAGCGCGGCCCGGATCCGTGCCCGCCGGTCCCGGCCACCTGCCCATTGCGCAGGAAGCTCATCACCGCGGGACTCACCGTGCTCGGCGTCCTCGGCCTCGTCGACCGCCGCCGCCTCGTCCAGAATCGCCCTCGCCGCTGCCTTCGCAGCCTCAGCCAACCCGGCAGACCCCGCCAGCCCTGCTGCGTCCTGCGACTCGTTGGCCTCGGCAAACCCTGCGAGTTCCTTGCTCAAGGCATCACGTTTGCGGTTGGCGAAGAACGAGGCATTCGCAGCGATCTTCGTGCCGTCGATCGCGACCACACCGGCATCGACCAGCCCGGCCTTCACACACAAACCAAGGACCTGCCCGAACAGACCGGCGATCGCTCCTTGATGACGTGCCCGGAACCGCGCGATCGTGGCGTGATCGGGCCGCTGATTCGCCGCGACCACCCGGTAAGCGACGTCCTCAACCAAACGCCGCTCGACACGACGCGAGGAACGCTCACCAGTGCAGTACGCATACAGCAACACCGCCATCATCATCGACGGGTCATACACCGAACCACCGCGCCCATCGGTCCGATACGCCGCGAAGAACTCCGCAAGATCAAGCTCAGCCACGGTGTCGAGCACGAAGAACGCCAGATGATCCTCAGGCAGCCACTCCCGCACAGAAGGCGGCATCAACATCAGCTGGTCCACATCGCCACAACGCACGTTCACAGCCACACCCGAGTATTTCGCACCACCCCAGCCCCACCCGCCCGACACGCGATTCATGCGACAGCCTCAGGAGGGCGAAGTTGTCGAGGCAGGTGGTGCCGCCGTCGGCCCAGTGGATGATGTGGTGGGCCTCGCAGATGGCCGGGGGTGCGCCGCAGACGATGCAGCCGTGGTCGCGGGCGTTCAGGGCGTGGCGGATGGCGCGGGTGACGAAGCGGTGTTCGGTGCCGACATCGAGTGGTTCGGAGTTCGAGCCGAGGACCAGGGGGATGATGCCGGCGTCGCAGGCGAGGCGGCGGACGGCGGCCGCTGACAGGGTGTCGCCGTGGATCAGGCGACCGGTGCCGGTGCCACTCTTGAGGTCTTCCAGGTCGATGGTGACGGTGATGTGGGGCTTGATGTCGCCGTGGCCGGGCACGGCGGTGCCGGCACCTGCCGCGGTCGCCAGGATCGCCGTCAGGGCGTCGGCCTGCCGTTTGCCGCGGGGGCGCGGGTCACGGTGGCCGTCGGGGGTCTTGTGCGGTTTGGCGCCGGCGAAGATCAGGGTCTGGAGGAGTTCGGCGTTCTCGGCGGCGAGGTAGCCGCCGAACCGGACGCCGTGGTCGGCTTGTTTGAGCCACAGTGCCTCCTGCGACCAGGTGTCCTCGTCGCCGGTGGGTTCGGGGCCGTCGGTGTCGAGGCGATTGCGGACTTCGACGCCGAGTTTGCGCAGTTCGCCGGGGCCAGGAACTCGGCGGCTTTCACCATCTGATCCTCGGCGACTCGCAGGTCCTCGACCGGCACCTGCGCGGATGCGGGCACTTTTTCTAGCGCGGCCACGATCGCCTGCGCCTGGGCGGTGTTCAGCGGCATCGCCTGGCGGTCGGCGTGTGCAGGGTCCTGCGTGTCGTCGTCGGGCCGTGGGTGGCCGGGTTGTGCGTCGTCGGTGAGGGCTGCGGTGACGGTCGGGTATTTCGGCAGCGCAGTGGCGAGGCGGAGATCGCGGCGGACGTCGGCGGGGTCGAGGTTGTGGCGGATGGACAGCAGGTGGATCGTGTTGCCGGCGCCGAGGTCTTGGGCGTGGCCGTTGGCGTCGAGGGCGGCCAGGAGTTCGAGGCGGCGTACCTGGCGGCGGATGAGATCGGCCTGCAACTGGTCGAGGGCAGTCAGCATCTCGGCGCCGCTCATCGACCAGACCGGTCGCTCGTCCAGGAGCTCCATACCGTCAACTCTAGCCAGGCCCGTGGACAGTGTCGTGCCGGAATGGCCTTATCTGTAAGGGATCCCGAGATCGACACCTTCCTGCCAACTTATCCACAATCTTCAGCTCGCGCCTGGACGAGGCTCCTGCGAGTTGTAGCCTCTGGGTCGCCTGCCTATCGGATGTTGACGGAGTTGGAGCGGATCGCTCTGGAGCGGTTGAACGACCTTCTCGTCTACCGACCCGCGTACGAACACCACCCGCTGGTCCGGCGAGATCGCGTGCTGACGCCTCGCCCTAGTGGGTGGGGGCGTAGAGCTGGGTAATTACTGATTCGATGGTGGGTTCGGCGACCGAGACGTCGACCAGGGGGTAGTTGGCGGCTATTTGGGAGAGAAGGGGTGCGGCGCTGGTGGTGGTGGGGAACGTGAGGTGCTGGCGGGGGCCGTCGACCTTGGTGACGGTGGCGCCGTGGATTTCGATGGGTGGCAGGGAGGTGGCCAGGTCGACGACGAGGGTGCGTGGGGCGGACTGGCCGGCTCGCAGGCCGGCCAGGGTGCCGTCGTAGATCTGGTGGCCATGGTCGATGACCATGACGCGGGTGCAGAGGGCCTCGATGTCGTCGAGGTCGTGGGTGGTGAGGATGACGGTGGTACGGCGTTCGGCGTTGACCTCGGCCAGGAACTCGCGGAGCCGGGCCTTGCTGATCACGTCGAGACCGATCGTCGGCTCGTCGAGGTAGACGATCTCCGGGTCGTGGAGGAGGGCGGCCGCGATGTCGCCGCGCATCCGCTGCCCCAGCGACAGTTGCCGGACCGGTACGTCGAGCAGGTCGCCGAGGTCCAGCAGTTCCACGAAGGTCGCGAGGTTCTCCCGGTGCCTGGCCATCGGGACGTCGTACATCTTCTGCAGTACGGCGAACGAGTCCTTCAACGGCAGGTCCCACCACAGCGTCGTCCGTTGACCGAAGACGACCCCGATGCGCTTCGCCAACTTCAGCCGATGGCGGGACGGATCGACGCCGGCCACGCGGATCGAGCCGCTCGACGGGACCAGGATCCCGGTCAGCATCTTGATCGTCGTCGACTTCCCGGCCCCGTTCGGACCGATGTACCCCATCACCTCCCCCGGCTCGACGGCGAACGACAGACCGTCCACCGCCCGGACCTCTCGACGTGTACGGCGCCACCCGTTCCGCGTCGCCACGGTGAACGCGCGGGACACGTTCGACAACTCGATGACTGCCACTGCTCAGCTCCCTGTACTGCGGTAACGACGGAGACCGCCCCGCCACGCCAGTGACGCCAGCGCGACCATCGCGACGGCGACCAGCGGCGACAACAGGCCGATCCAGGACGGCAGGCCCAGCGGGGCCGGCTTACCCAGCACGTACAGCACCGGGTAGTAGTTGACGAAGGCAAGCGGTACGACGAACGTGACCGCCCGGACGATCTCCTTGCCGAAGACCGACAGCGGGTACTGCGTCAGCGTCTGACCGCCGTACGTGAACGAGTTGGCCAGCTCGGCGGAGTCGATCGAGACGAACTGCACCGCGGCACCGAGGACGAAGATCGCCCCGAAGATGACCGACCCGGCGATCACCGACACCACCAGCATGAGGCCCTTGGCAACGGTCCAGTCGAGCTCGAGGCGGCTGAGCGCGAACCCGAGCACGATGCCGGCCTGCAACGGCCGGCCGATCCGGCGCAGCGCGAACTCGTCCGCGGCGGTCTGGACGAACGTCGGCACCGGCCTGATCAGGTAGACGTCCAGCGACCCGGTCCGGATCCGCTGCCCGATCCGCTCGATCGACCCGATCACCAGGTCGGCCAGCCCCAGCGTCATCGAGGCCGTTGCGTAGAGCAACGCCATCTGCGCGAGCGTGAACCCGCCGAAGCTGTCGATGTGGCTGAACATCAGCACGATCGCAACGAAGTCCAGGACCGTGAGCATGATCCCGGTGAACAGCATCAGCAGGAACGACGCCGGGTACGCCAGCGCCGACCGGATCCACATCACGACCAGCATCCAGTACTGCGCCGGAGCCAGGCGGAGCCGCTCAACCACCTTGGATCACCACCTTCCGGGTCGCGACCAGGGTGGCGAGCTGACAGCTCAGCAGCAGGATCAGGATCCAGCCGAGCTGGAACACCAGCGCGGCCCCGGTCCCGCCGGGATTCCGCCCGAGCCAGATGTCGATCGGCACCTGCAGCGTCGCGGCCCACGGTGTCGCCCGGGCGACCTCGCCGAGCCAGCCGGGGAAGACCACCAGCGGCAGGATCATGCCGCTGAAGAAACACGACAGCATCAGCGCGAGGGCCTCCATGCCCCGCGAGTCGGTGATCCAGAAGCCGGACAACGCCACCAGGTAACGAAGTCCGAAGCTCACCAGGATCGCGAACACCAGCCCGGCCGCGACCGCGCACCAGGTGAGCGCACCGGAAGGGAACTTGAGGTCGAACACCAGCGCACCGACGAGCAGCGGAGCGACGCCCCGCACGAGCAACTGGAACATCGCGCGACCGAAGTCGACGGACAACCACCACAGCAACAGCTGCGTCGGCCGGTACAGGTCGACGGCGATCTCACCGCTGCGGACCCGCTCGCCCAGCTCGACCGTCGTGGTCGCGCCGAAGATCCCGATCGGCATGAGCAACCCCTGCTGCAACCACACGAACGTCAGCGCGTCGGATACGTCGTACCCGCCGAGGCCGGGCCGCTCCTGCCACAAGGTCAGGTAGATACCGCACAGGATGAACCCGAACACGGTGTTGGTGAACGCGCCGGACGCGGTGGCGATCCGGTACGTGGAGAAGCGCCGGAACGACCGTACGCCGATCGCCCAGTAGACGCCCACGGCAACCTCCTCTCCTACTCGAGAGCGGTGTCCGCCGGGTCAGTGGCACGCAGAACCGCCCCGAATCCGACAGGACCCGGGGGTTCGGACACCACTATGAAGGCATGGGTGATCCACGCCGGTTTGTCAAGGCAGAAGACGGACGGTACGCCGCACCACGCGCGGGCGTCAACCGTAATTAGCCGGTCCGGGCGCGGGACCCCTCAGACCCGCGCCCGGACAGGTGACCTTGGTCAGACCGCGTCGGCCTTCAGCAGAGCGGTGAGGTGCGTGGCGAACGGACCCGGATGACTGGCGTAGCCCGCGTGCGCGCCTGGGAAGGTGACCACCGGCCAGCCGAGGTGATCGGCGATCAGCTGGATCGGCCGCCCGGGCAGGTGGTCGATCGACTCCAGGCCGGCGGCGGGAACGATCCGGTCCGCGACCGTCTTCAGCGCGTCGAGATCGGGCTCGTACCGGGTGAACGGCAGCAGCTTGTGCTCGTAGAAATTGACCGCGTTGGCCTGCATCCGCTCGGCCAGCTCGCGGTACTCCGGCAGCAGGTCCTCCATCGGCGGCATCGCGTCGGCGTCCATCCCAGTGCCGACCATGAACAGCACCTCAGCGGCCGCGAGCCCCTCGGCTTTGTAGGTGTCGTATACGTCTTGGAAGAACGCCCGCGCGTCCGCGGCGTCCGGCAGCACCTCGGTGCACGGCGGCTCGTGCGCGACCAGCATCCGCACCCGCTCTGGGTGCCGGGTGATCAGCTCGAGCCCGGTGATCGCGCCCGAACTGCTGCCGAGCACGTACGCCGATTCGCCGCCCGCCACCTCGTCGATCAGCGCGAGCGCGTCCTCGGCCGACTGCTCGATCCGCTCGTCGGCGGGCTCACCGTCGTACCGGCTCCTGGAATTGCCGCGCGGGTCGTAGGCCACCACGGTGTACTCGGCCGCGAGCTGCCCGACGATCCCGTCGTACACCGCCGCGTCGGTCCCGCCGCCCGCGATCAGCAGGAGCATCGGACCGGATCCGGTCACCTCGTAGTGCAGCGTCGCCCCCGCCACCGCCAGCTTGTTCACAACCTTCGCGCCCATCAGGCAACCCCTCTCTGTCGCCTCCACTCTCCAGCCCCCCGCTGGCACCCCACGCACATGGCGCTGGTACGACGACTCAGCCGGCGTCCTCGACCGGGATGGGGGCGGTGTCGTCGAGGCCGGCCCAGGGGTCGCGGGGTGGGGATTCGCGGCGGCCCTGCGGGCAGATGCGGACGAAATCGCACCAGCCGCACAGTGCGGAGGGCTCAGGTGGGAAGGCTTCGTCGGCCTCGGCCGGGGTCAGGCCCTCGCGCCAGCGGGCCTCGGCCGCGGCGGCGTCGTCGGCCATCGACTCGGCCCGGCGCTGGTGGCGGGCGAGGGACTCGTCGTCGTGGTCGGCCGCCGCGATCGTGTTGGTCGGGAGGTGGTGCAACTCGACGCGGGTGCACGGCTTGTGCAGGACTCGGCGAGCGCCCAGGACATACAGCGCCATCGCGAGTGACGACCGTGCGTCCACCGGCGTCAACGGGCGGCGACCGGTCTTGTAGTCGACGATCGCAAGCTCGGTGCCGCCGCTCCCGTCGCGGGCGGCACGCTCGTCGATCCGGTCCACCCGTCCCCGCAACGAGGCCCGCTCGGTGGTGAAGGCGACCGTACGCTCCACTCCGCGGGGTGCGTAGTACGGATCGGAATCGCGCAGGTAGCCCAGCACCATGTCGGTCGACCGGTCCCGCCAGTCCAGCGACTGCTGCTCGTCCCGGAACCCCTCGCTGCGCCAGCTCGACCGCATCTTGGCCACGACTTCGTCCGGCGTACGGCGGGCAGCCGGCCAGCGACCGAAGAAGTCGGCGAGCACCTCGTGGACGATCGCGCCGACCGTGTTGTGCGCCCACGGCGGACCCTTCGGCGGCCGCGGCGTCTCCAGGTAGGTGTAGCGGTACTTGCGCTTGCAGTCCGCGAACGTGAGCAGCTTGGTCGGCGTCGCGACGAACAACCGCGTCGGCATCCCGGGCAGCATGTCGTCCACGTCAGCCCGCCTTGATGAACTCTCTGACCGCGTTGGCGATCAACTGGACCGCGATCGCGCTCAGCAGCAGGCCGGCGATCCGGGTGACCAGGAGTACGCCGTTCTCCCCCAGGATCCGCATGATCACCCCGGAGAACCGCAGCGTCAGCCACATCACCAGATGGATCGCGATGATGCCGAGCGAGATCGCGACCACATCCGGCAGCGAGCCGTTGGCGCGCTGGACGAACACCATCGTGGCGACGATCGCGCCCGGTCCGGCGAGCAACGGCGTACCGAGCGGGACGAAGGCGATGTTCACGTCCTTGGTCTGGACCGGGTCCTCGGCGGTGTCGGTCAGCAACTGCAGCGCGATCAGCAGAAGCAGCAGGCCGCCCGCGCACTGCAGCGCCGGCAGCGTGATGCCGAGGTGGTTCAGGATCTGCTGACCGAACGCCGCGAACACGACGATCACCCCGAACGCGACCAGCACCGCCTGCCACGCGGCCTTCTTCCGGACCGCGCGGGACTGGCCCGCGGTGAGTGAGATGAACACCGGCACGGTGCCCGGTGGGTCCATGATCACGAAGAGCGTCACCAGGACCTCGGTGAACAGCCCGATGTTGATGACACTGTTCACGGCAGGTAGGCCTCGGGGACCTGTGCGTCGGGGGCGGCGGTCGCGTTCTCCTTGGCGACCTCGAGCAGTCGCTCGAACTGCTCCGGGTCGGTGGTGTTCACGCCGAGGTCGTGGTCGATCTTGCCGGCGCCGTGGTGGTCGCTGGAGCCGGTGGCGATGATGCCGAGGTCGTCGGCGATCGCGTGCAGCGCCGTACGGGATGGTCCGGAATGGTCCTGGTGGTCGATCTCGATACCGGCCAGGCCGTGGTCCTGCACCAGGCGGGCGATGGTGTCCTGATTCATCACCTTGTAGCTGGAGCGTCCCCACGGGTGGGCGATGATCGGTACGCCGCCGGCCGCGCGGACCAGGTCGATCGCCCGGCCCGGCTCGATCGCGTAGTGCGGCACATGCCCGGCGCGGCCGTCCGCGAGGAATCGGTCGAAGGCCTCGCTGCGGTTCGCGACGGTGCCGTTGGCGACCAGCGCGTCGGCCACGTGCGGCCGCCCGACCGACGGCGTACCGGTCGCCTGGGCGAGCACCTCGTCGACGGTGAGCGGGATGCCGACGCTGTTCAGCCGGGCGACGATCGACGGGATCCGGTCGGTGCGGCCCTCGCGCACGATCCGCAGCTCCTCGGCGAGCGCCGGGTAGGAGGGGTCGAGCAGGTAGCTGAGCAGGTGGACGCTGACGCCGTTGAGCTTGCAGGAGATCTCGATGCCGGGGACGAACCCGATCCCGAGCTCTTCCGCCGCGATCCGGCCCTCGGTCCACCCGTCGGCGGTGTCGTGATCCGTGAGCGCGATCACGTCGAGACCGCTCTCCTGCGCGTGCGCGAGGAGGACGGCCACCGGGTCGGTGCCGTCCGAGCGGTTCGAGTGAGTGTGCAGATCGATGCGCACGAGCGGTCCGGATCCCTTCGAAGGCCTTCTGTCACCGCAGATGCTATCCGCGTTCACCCCCGACACCTTGCAGTTATCCCCAGGGTGCCTATTCTGCGGTGGCATGGATGCGCGGCGGGTCGACTGTGTCGGAGCTCTCGTGTACGACGAGCAGCACCGGCTGCTCGTGGTCCGCAGGGCGAACGAGCCCGGGCGGGGACTGTGGTCGATCCCGGGCGGCCGGGTGGAGCCCGGCGAGGACGATCCGGCGGCGGTGGCCCGGGAAGTCGCGGAGGAGACCGGGCTCGTCGTCGAGGTCGGGGAGCTGGTCGGCGAGGTCGAACGCGAGGCTCCGGAGGGCAAGCTCTACGTGATCCGCGACTACGAGGCGACCGCGGTCGGCGGCACCCTCACTCCGGGTGACGACGCGAGCGACGCGAAGTTCGTCACGCGCTCGGAGTTCCTGTCGCTGGCCACCACCACATTGCTGGTGTCGACGTTGGAACAGTGGAGCGCCCTGCCCGGTTGATCAGCCAGACTGAGGCGGTGGAGGACGCTGAGCTGGTTCGCGCGATCGAGGACAACGCCGCCGAGTTGCTGATGGCGATGGGCGCGGCGGGTGGTGGCGAGCAGCGGGACGACGCCGGGGCGCGATGGACGATCGGTGGTTCGCCGATCGACTATCACAACGCGGTGGTCGCCGCGTCCAGCGATGATGCCGTGGCGGAATCCCTTGCGCTGTTGAAGAAACACAAGGTCCCGGGAAGCTGGCACGTCGGCCCGTCGATGCGGGACGACCTTGGTGACCGACTGATCCCGGCCGGGTTCGCAGCGGGTGGGAGTGAGCCGGGGATGGCTGTCCGGATCTCCGAGCTGGTCGCGCCGAGCGCCGTACCTGGGCTGGAGATCACCCGCGTCGGCCACGATGACGCTCTGGCGATCTGGGAGGCGACGCTCGGGCGAGGGTTCGGCGAGGGCGAGAAGGAAGCGCGGTGGGTCGCGTCGGTCTACCGGAAGCTCGGGTACCGCGATCCGTGGCGGCACTACCTGGGCCTGCTCGACGGTACGCCGGTCGCGACGACGACGGTGTTTCTTTCTGCCGGCGTGGCCGGGGTCTACTTCGTGATGACGGTCCCGGAGGCGCGGAGGCGCGGGATCGGGGCCGCGATCACGTACGCCGCACTCCGTGAGGCCGAGGCGGTCGCGGAGTACGGCGTACTGGGGTCGTCGCCCGCCGGTCGGTCGGTGTACGCCGGGCTCGGGTTCCGCGAGTACTGCACGATCGAGCTCTACGAGTGGACGCCCACCGGCTGAGCGAGGTCCGCCGTACGGCGCTCGCGGAGGAGCAGCCAGGCGTCGAAAAGGACGATCACGGCGGTCAGGCCGTGGATGCCGAGCGCGGTCGCGACGGAGCCGCCGTGGGTGAGCACGATGACCATGTCGGCGATCGGGATCATCGCGGCGATCGCCATCAGTACGCCGGTCGCGCGGCGCTGGCCGAGCGCGAACAGCGCCAGCAGGTTGAGTCCGATGACGATGTCGCGGATCCCCTTCACCGCGAAGTAACCGGCCGCTGCGCCGGGTTCGGCCACGGGTCGATGCCGAACCCGGCGGCGGCGCCGTGCGGGTCGAGCAGGAAGCGCAGTCCGAACGAGAGCGGGAACAGGCCGAGCAGGATGGTCAGGACAGTGGTGAAGCGGCGCATCTCAGGTCTCCAGTGTTCTAGCAGTGCTAAGTTTCCTAGCGACGCTATCATTGCTATTGCTAGTTTGTCTAGCGGTGCTAATATCCGGTCTATGCCGACTCAGCCACGCCGGGAGCGCGCCCACGAGGAACGCCGCGACCTGATCGTCCGCACCGCCCGCGACCTCGCCGAGACCGAAGGCTGGGAATCCGTCACCACCCGCCGCCTCGCCGAAGCCGTCGACTACAGCCAGCCCGTCCTCTACGGCCACTTCAAAAACATGGACGCCATCGCCGCCGCCGTAGCCCTCGAAGGCTTCGTGGAGCTGGCTGCCGCCCTCCGCGCGGCGCGGCTGAGCGGGGCGAGCGGCCGCGAGGCGAGCGGGCCGGCCGCGGGCCGGAGCGGATCAGATCGGGATGGCGCGGTGGCGGCGGACGCAGCTGGGTTGCGGGCGGTGGCGGAGGCCTATCTGGGGTATGCGGAGGAGCATCCAGCTGTGTACGAGGCGATGTTCGTGCGGCGTACGGATCTGGTGTTCGGGGGTGCCGAGAGCCCGGAGGCGCTCAAGGCCGCGTTCGGCGAGATCCAGGCCGGCGTGACGCCGTTCGCCGGCGGGGACGCGGAGACGTTGACCGAGGTCTTCTGGAGCGCCCTCCACGGCCAAGCAACCCTCAACCAGGGAGCGCGCCTCCGCCCCAGCCACCGCCAAGCCCGCGCGGATCTCCTAGCCACCCTCCTCACCTCGGGCTCGTCTTTCCGGAAACAAACGGTCACCTGACGCCAGCTATGTTCCGGAAACCTGTGCCTTCGCGGTTGTCCACAGGGGGTCGGCGGGGATCGGGGGATTCGGTCAGGCTTGGGGGATGGACTGGTGGTGGAAGCCGCAGCTTGCCAACGACGGGCTCCAGGGGCTGATCCACGACCAAGGGCGGATCGTGTCACGCTCCCAACTGTTCGCCGCGGGCTGGACCGAGTCCAAGATCAGGCAGCCGATGCGGAGTAGGCGCTGGCAGACCGTTCACCCAGGCGTGTACGCGACGCACACCGGACCCATCGGGTACGACGAGCACCTGCTGGCGGCATTGCTCTATGCCGGTCCCGAAGCAGCCTGGAGCCACTACACCGCCGCGGAGCAGCTTGGCCTGCTCAAGCCGGACAGCAACCGTCCCGTGTACGTGACGATTCCGGAGCGCCGGCGGGTTCGCCCGCGGCCCAACGTCGTCATCCACCGCGACCAGCGCTGGGCCGACCGTCTCGCCCCGGTCGTACCACCGCGCCGGACACCCGCGGACGCCGTACTGGACATCGTCGGACTCAGCCGCTCGGTGGACCAGGCAGCCGCCGTGATCGCCGAGGCATGTCAGAGCGGCCGGGTCCGTCCCGTCGACATCGCGATTGCGCTGGCCGACCGTCCGCGGCTGCGCCATCGGCGGCTGCTACGGGCGATCCTCACCGATGTCGCGGCCGGGTCACACTCGCTGCTCGAGCTCCTTTATCTGCGGGACGTGGAGCGTCGGCACGGACTGCCGACCGGCGTTCGGCAACGGGCGGTGGAAGGCGAGTTCACCGACGTCTTCTATGCCGGCTTCGAGCTCGTGGTCGAGCTCGACGGCCGCTTCCACCTCGTCCCGAACCGGCGGTGGCGCGACCTCGACCGGGACAACCGCGCGACTCTGCGCGCCGAGGCGACCCTGCGCTACGGATGGATCGACATCACCGGCCGGCCGTGCGAGGCCGCCCTACAGGTGCTTCGGGTCCTCCGCCGCACCCAGCCCGACCTAAAGGCCAAGCCCTGCGGCCCGTCCTGCCCGGTGCGCTGATGGTTTCCGGAACATCACTGCCACCCTGTGCAAACTTTGTTGCGGAAAGCGGCTAGGCGTTCCAGTGGTGGATGGCGGGGGAGCCTCGTTCCCAGCCGAGGACCGAGATGGTGGCGGTGTTGAGGACGAAGTGGCGGCCTTCGGTGACGTCCAGTTCCAGCCAGCGGGCGGTCAGGGCGCGCAGGGCGTGGGAGTGGCCGAAGACGAGGACGTCGCCGGGTACGGCGGCGATGCGGGCGTTGACACGGTCGAGGCGGACGGCGACCTGGGCGGGGGCTTCGCCGTTGGGTACTGGGTTGGCCCAGACCGTCCAGCCGGGCACGGTCTTGCGGATGTCCGCGGTGGTGATGCCCTCGTAGTCCCCGTAGTCCCACTCGACCAGGTCGTCGTCGACCTCCGCGTCCGGGTAGCCGGCGAGTTCCGCCGTACGCCGGGCTCGTTGCCGGGGTGACGTCAGCACCAGGTCGAACTTCTCGCCTGCCAGCCGCTGCTTCAAACCCGTCGCGACGCGCTCCCCTTCCGGGGTCAGTGGCAGGTCGGTGACGGACGTGTGCCGGCCCGACCTGCTCCACTCGGTCTCGCCGTGCCGGACGAGAAAGAGCTGGTCCTCGCGTTCGTGTGTGGTCACCGCCTCATCGTCGCAGATCGGCTCCGAGGTCTTGACCGATGCACCTCGGACAGGGCAGGGTCGGAAACTGTAAGCGCTTCCACTCTGACCTCCAGGAGCGAGCACGTGGCATCCGGAACCACCGGCCGGCCGGCGACGATCTACGACGTCGCGGCCCGGGCGAAGCTGTCGATCGCGACGGTTTCGCGTGTCCTGCAAGGGACTGGACCGGTTTCGGAGAAGGCCCGAGCCCGGGTCGACCAGGCGGCGCAGGAGCTCAACTACGTACCGCTGCGCGCCGCCCGCAGCCTGGCGGTACAGCGGCATGAGGCGCATGGGCTCGTACTGCCCGACCTGGCCGGCCCGTTCTACGGCGATCTGTTGATGGGGTACGAACGCTGGGCCGGCGAGCACGGCCAGAGCGTCGTCATCACGGTCACGCATGGCAACCCGGATCCCCGCCGCAGCGTCCGCGACCTGGCCGGGCGGGTCGACGGAATCGTTGTCCATGGCAACGCTCTCGACCTGGCCACGATCCAGGGGCTGCGCAAGGCCGGAGTGCCGCTGGTGCTGATCGCGCATCCACCGATCACCGGGTGCGACTCGGTCCGCAGCGAGAGCTCCGCGAGTGCCGAGCAACTCACCACGCGGCTGCTCGACCACGGCCGGACCAACCTGCTCTTCGTCGGCGACCCCGCCAGTTCGTACGACGTCTCCGAGCGGTACGCCGGTTTCGGCAAGGCGCTCGAGCGACGCGGCCTCGAGGTGCCGAAGCCCGAGCGGGTGCCGTTGACGGAGGACGCCGGTGTCGAGGTTGCCCAACAGATGCTCAAGGCAACCAAGGACCGGCCCGACGGGCTGGTGTGCGCGAACGACGAGCTCGCGTTGGCCGCGTTGGCCACGTTGCGTGCGGCGGGGGTCGGCGTACCGGGGGACATCGTGGTGACGGGGTGGGACGACGTGATGGCGGCGCGGTACGTGTCGCCGGGGCTGACCACTGTGCGGCAGCCGATGGCCGAGTTGGGCCGGATGGCGGCGCAGCGGTTGCACGAGCGCGTGTCCGGAGATCGGTCGCGGGCGCGGAACGACGTACTGGCGACACAACTCGTGCTGCGGGACAGCTGCGGCACGAAACCGGGGGATGCGGAAGTAACCGAGTGAGGAGACAACACATGTTCACCCACAGCATCCGCCGCCGACTGGTGATCGGCAGTGCTGCGCTCACCGCCACAGCGCTCGCGCTGGCCGGTTGTGGCCGATCGGCGGACACGCCGAGCGGCGGGGCCCAGGCGACGACCACGGTCAGCGAAGGACCCGCCACCGGCAACCTGACCGTCTGGGCGATGGGCACCGAGGGCGAGAACCTGCCCAAGCTGATGGAGCAGTTCCAGCAGGCCAACCCGGGCGTGAAGGTGACCGTCACCCCGATCCCGTGGGACGCCGCGCACAACAAGTTCACCACCGCGATCACGGCGCAGTCGCTGCCGGACGCCGCGATGGTCGGCACCACCTGGATGGGCGAGTTCGCCGACCTCGGCGCACTCGACCCGACCCCGCAGGGCTTCGACAACTCCGGCTTCTACCCGGGCGCGCTCGACACCACCAAGGTCGGCGGCACCCAGTACGGCGTTCCCTGGTACGTCGAGACGCGGTTGGTGTTCTACCGCAAGGACCTGGCCGCGAAGGCCGGGTTCAGCACGCCGCCGACCGACTGGGACGGGCTGAAGGCGATGGCCAAGGCGATGCAGGAGAAGGCCGGCGCCAAGTACGGGATCAACCTGCAGCCGGGCGGCGCGGGCTCCTGGCAGACCGTGATGCCGTTCGCCTGGTCGGCCGGCGCGAACATCACCGGCGACGACCAGAAGGAGTTCACCTTCGACACCCCGGAGATGCAGGAGGGGCTGAAGTACTACCAGAGCTTCTTCACCGACAAGCTGGCCGGCACCGACCTGCCGCCGAACCAGACCGAGGCGCAGTTCGTCAACGGGCAGGTGCCGATGTTCATCTCCGGCCCGTGGATGGCCGGGTCGGTGGCGAAGGCCGGCGGTGAAGCGATCAAGCCGAACATCGGCGTGTTCCAGATCCCGAAGAACAAGACCTCGACGTCGTTCGTCGGCGGCTCCGACTTCGTGGTGTTCAAGTCGTCGAAGAACAAGGACAGCGCCTGGAAGCTGGTCAAGTTCCTGTCCGACCAGAAGACGCAGGCCTCCTGGTTCAAGCTGTCGTCCGACCTGCCGGCGGTGAAGAGCGCGTGGCAGGACCCGAGCATCGCGGCCGACCCGCTGCTGCCGGTGTTCGGCAAGCAGCTCGAGGACGCCAAGGCGCCGCCGGCGATCGTGAACTGGGAGCAGGTCGCGACCGCGTTCGACGCCGAGGTCGAGAAGATGGCGAAGGCCGGCCAGTCCCCCGCCGACACGGCCAAGGCCATCCAGACCAAGGCAACGGCGATCGGCACCGGCGGTAGCTGAGCCGATGTCTACTCTGACTGAGTCGCGGCCCCGGGCGGAA
This sequence comes from Kribbella sp. NBC_01510, assembly GCF_045040325.1. NCBI lineage: Bacteria > Bacillati > Actinomycetota > Actinomycetes > Propionibacteriales > Kribbellaceae > Kribbella > Kribbella sp. NBC_01510. The sequence continues at coordinate 363,293 of NZ_CP109418.1, forward strand.
CGGCGTACGCCGTCGCCCGGGCGCCCGCGGCGAAGGATCACCCGCGAGACCGCGGCCGCGTGGATTCTGGTGTTGCCGTTCGTCGTGCTCTTCCTCGCGTTCACGGCCGGGCCGATGCTCGGGTCGTTGGGGATGAGCTTCACCGACATGCGGCAGCGGGATCTGCGGACGCCGTTCGCCGTCAACGGGGTCGGGTTCGACAACTATGTGAAGGCGTTGTCGGACGAGACCTTCCGGAAGGCCGCGTTCAACACGGCGTACTTCGTGATCCTCGGCGTACCGCTGACACTGGTCGTCGCGCTGGCGGCGGCGGTGTTGCTGGACCGGGGCGTGAAGCGATTCCAGGCCCTGTTCAAGGTCGGGTACTACCTGCCGGTGGTGACGTCGATCGTCGCGATCGCGGTGATCTGGCGGTTCGTGCTGGCGCCGGACTCCGGGTTGCTGAACACCGCGCTCGGCTGGGTCGGCATCGACGGGCCGAACTGGCTGGCGTCGAAGACCTGGGCGATGCCGTCGCTGATCGCGATGGCGGTATGGCGGAACTTCGGCGCGGCGATGATCATCTTCCTGGCCGGGCTGCAAGGCATCCCGCAGTCCGTCGAGGAGGCCGGCCACATCGACGGTGCGGGCCCCTGGCAACGGTTCCGGTACCTGATCCTGCCGTTGCTGCGGCCAACGATCCTCTTCACCAGTGTGGTCACCGGCATCGGCTATCTGCAGTTCTTCGAGGAGCCGTTCGTGATGACCCAGGGCGGGCCGCTGAACAGCACGATCTCGGTGTCGATGTACACCTACCAGCAGTTCGGCTTCGGCAACTACGGCCTGGCCACGTCGATGGCGTACATCCTGTTCGTCGTCATCGCGGTGATCACGTTCATCCAGTTCCGGCTGCTGAGGGAGAAGTGATGCGCCGCACCTGGTGGATCTACCTGATCGGGGTGCTCGGTCTGGTCGCCGTCGCGGCGCCGTTCCTCTGGATGGTGCTGGGCAGCTTCAAGACGCAGGGCGAGCTGCTCCGCGTCCCGCCGACCTGGTGGCCGGAGAACGCCACCACCGAGAACTACGACGCCCTGTTCAGCAAGGCGAACTTCCCGCGCTACTTCCTCAACTCAGCGATCGTCGCGCTGGTCGTCACGGCCGGGAACCTGACCTTCTGCTCGATGATCGGCTACGCGCTGGCCAAGCTGCGGTTCAAGGGCCGCAACGCGCTCTTCGTGCTGGTACTGGCCACGCTGATGATCCCGGGCATGGTCACGTTCGTGCCGCTGTTCGTGCTCGTCACCAACGCCGGGCTGGCGAACACCTACCCGGGCCTGATCCTGCCGTTCCTGGTCTCGCCGTTCGGCGTGTTCCTGATGCGGCAGTTCTTCCTCGGGCTGCCGGACGACCTGATGGACGCGGGCCGGGTGGACGGCACCAGTGAGCTGGGCATCTTCGCCCGGATCATGCTGCCGCTGACCCGGCCCGCGCTCGCCACGCTCGGCATCCTCACCTTCCTCGGTTCCTGGAACAACTTCCTCTGGCCGCTCGTGATCGCCCAGACCGAGGACAAGTACACCCTTCCCGTCGCCCTGGCGCTGTACTCGACCGGACAGAACGCGCAGAACTTCGGCCTGCTGATGGCCGGCGCGGTCGTGGTCGTCCTGCCGGTGCTGGTGATGTTCCTGGTCTTCCAGCGCCACGTCACCAAGGGCATTGCCATTACTGGCCTCAAATAGACCGTCTGGAGACAAGATGACCGCCACCATCAGTCGCCGCACCCTGCTCACCGCCGCCGGTTCCGCCGCTCTCATCGGCGCCACGGCCTCCTCGACCAGTACGTCGTACGCCGCGAGCCCCGCCCAGCTTCTCAAGGGCGGCTGGAAGCCGACCACGTCCGACCGTGCCCTGGTCGGACGCTGGGCGCGGGACACCTGGCGCAGCCTGGTCGCGATGACCGACGAGACGACCGGCCTGCCCGCCGACAACATCGGCGAGTCCGTGACGAGCCCGATCCGCAGCAACTACACGTCTCCCACCAACATCGGCGGCTACCTGTGGAGCACCATCGTCGCCCGTGAGTTCGGCATCATCTCCCCTGGCGAGTCCCTGCGCCGGATCAGGCAGACGCTCACCACGATGTCGCGGGTCGACCACCACGAGCCGAGTGGCATGTACTTCAACTGGTACGACGAGGCGACCGGCGAGGTCCGGTACGTCGACCCGGACGGGACGAGGCCGATCACGCCGTTCGTGTCGAGTGTCGACAACGGCTGGCTCGCCTGCGCCCTGATGGTGGTCCGCAACGCCGAGCCGGGCGCCCGAGCCCTCGCGGACTCCCTGCTGAACAAGATGAACTTCGCCTACTACTACAACCCCGCGGCCCGGCCCGGCGGACTGATGCGCGGCGGCTTCTTCGAGACCCCGCCGCCGGACGAGGAGACCGACAAGGGCAACCACGCCGGCACCGGTCCGGACGTGTACTACCGCAAGTTCCACTACGACACGTGCAACACCGAGGCCCGGATCGCCGGATACATCGGCTTCGCGCTCGGCCAGGTCCCACACACGCAGTACTTCGCCACCTACCGGACCTTCCCGGACAGCTGCGACTGGTCGTGGGTGGAGCAGCGCCCCAAGGGTGTGCACCGGACGTATCTCGGCCTCGACGTCTTCGAAGGCACCTACACCTACCGTGGCATGCGGCTCGTGCCGTCCTGGGGCGGTGACATGTTCGAGTCCCTGATGCCCGACCTGTTCATCCCCGAGGCGACCTGGGCGCCACGCAGCTGGGGCATCAACCACCCGCTGACCGTCCGTGCGCACATCGAGCACGGGCTGGACGACGCCAAGTACGGCTACTGGGGCTTCTCCCCCGCCTCGAACCCGAAGGGCGGGTACTCCGTCTACGGTGTCGAGGCGATCGGGATGGACCCCGGCGGCTACCCGTCCGACCTGGAGGCGACGAACTACGACGCCGGCTTCGAGGGGTGTCGTGAGGGCACCAATCCCAACCCGACGTACGGCGATGGCGTGGTCACCCCGCACGCGGCGTTCCTCGCGATGCAGTACGCACCCCGGCAGGCGATCGACAACCTGAGCCGGATCGAGACGAATCTGCACGCCTACAGCGGCGGTGGCTTCTACGACTCCGTCGCGGTGAAGTCCGGCCTGATCGCCAAGCGCTACCTCGCCCTCGACCAGGCGATGGTGATGGGTGCCATCGGCAACGTCTTTGCCAACGACCTGGTCCGGCGCAACTTCAGCAGCCCCCAGGTCGAGCAGCGGATCCGGCCCCTGATCGCGATGGAGCAGTTCGAATCCGGCCTCGCCTGACCCTGTCCACCCCGTTGCGTCCGAAGATTCGTGCCCTATAGCCCTCGATTCTTCGGACGCAACGACCAGAGAGAGATTGATGCATGCAGCAGGACGCCAAGACCGACTGGGACGAGCGGATCGCGCTCCGCAGTGACGAGGAGCGCGCGTTCTCCTTCCCGGACCTCGATCCGCCGAAGGAGGTCTCAGCGGTCGGTGGCGTCGGCCAGGTGACGATCGACTGGTCACCCGTCGACGGCGCGGCCGGCTACCTGATCCTGCGAGCGGCCGGCGAGCACGGGAAGCTCGAGCCGGTCGATCACCACAGTGGAGACGTCCTCTCCGTCCCGGCGCCGCCGTACGTCGACACGACCTGTACCCCGGGCACGCCGTACCGCTATGCCGTCGCAAGCGTGCCCGAGGTGACCGTCAGCGGACGGCCGAGCCACACCGTCGGCGCCGTCCCCCTCGTTGCCGCTGACACGGTTCCCCAGGTCGACGTGACCGTCGATGCCGTTGCCGAGGGCATCGAGTTGCCGAAGCCGTGGGTCCCGATGGTCGGCAGTGAGCGGCTGAGTCAGCTGCTCTGCACCGACCGCACCGGCGGGCACGAGATCGGCGCCGAGCTCGAGCAGGCGCTCCGGCGGATGCACGACGAGATCGGCGTACGCACGGTCCGGGCGCACGCGATCTTCCACGACGACACCAGGGTGTACACCGAGGTCGACGGCGAACCGTCGTACGACTTCGAGGTCGTGGACGCGATCTACGACAAGCTGCTCGCGACCGGGCTCCGGCCGGTGGTCGAGCTCGGCTTCATGCCGCGCGACCTGGCGAGCGATCCAACCAAGACGGTGTTCGCGTACGGCGCGATCATCTCGCCACCGAAGTCGTACGAGCGATGGCACGACCTGGTTCGCGCACTGGTCCAGCACCTCCTCGACCGGTACGGCCCCGACGAGGTGCTGACCTGGGACTTCGAGGTCTGGAACGAGGCCAACCTCGAGGTGTTCTGGTCCGGCACGAAGGCCGAGTGGTTACACCTGTACGACGTGACCGCGGCGGCTGTGAAGTCCGTCGACGAACGGCTCGCGGTCGGTGGGCCGTCATCGGCCGCGGCCGGCTGGGTGGACGATCTGCTCGCCCACGCCGCCGCCGAAGGGACGGCGGTGGACTTCGTGTCGACCCACACCTACGGTTCGCCGCCGCTCGACGTCCGGGCGTCGCTGGAGCGGCACGGGTTCGGTGACGCGCGGATCCTGTGGACCGAGTGGGGTGTGACGCCGACGCACTTCAACCCGATCAACGACTCGGTGTTCTCCGGGGTGTTCCTGCTGCGCGGGATGCGGTCGGCGGCCGGACGCGTCGACGCGCTCGCGTACTGGGTCGCGTCGGACCACTTCGAGGAACTGGGTCGTCCGCCGCGTCTGCTGCACGGCGGGTTCGGGCTGCAAACCGTTGGTGGACTGGCGAAACCGCGCTATCACGCGATGACGATGCTCAGCCGGCTGGGGCCGGTCGAGCTGCCGGTGTCCGTGACCGGCGACGGCGGCGGCAGCCTGGTCGAGGCCTGGGCATCACGGGACCGCGACCGGATCGCCGTACTGCTGTGGAATCTCACCCTCGACCAGACCAAGGCCGCGGGTGCTCCAGAACTGTCCAGGACGGTCCACGTGCAGCTGCCCGGCGTGGATCCGTCCTGGCAGGCCACCGCCACCACGCTGGCCGTCGGTGTCGGAGACATCGCTTCGGCGGCGACGGATCTCGGCGACTGGCCGACCGATGAGCAACTCGCCGAGCTGGCCGAGCGGAGCAAGCTGGTCAGTACTCCACTGGAGTGGACCGGCTCAGGTCTCGACCTGACCTTGCCGATGCCCTCGGCAGTCCTCTTGGAGCTCGCTCCTCGTCGAGATTGACCGCCTCCTGGATCCAGCGCTCCACGCCGGCGATGTGCACCGTCGCCCAGGACCTGGCCACTTCGGGCTCGTGGCCCTCGATCGCGTCGAGGATGGCCCGATGCTCGGCCAGTGTCCGGGCGACGGCGTCGTCCTGGGTCAGGCCGCGCCAGATCCGGGCCCGGTAGGTGGGCTGACGCAGGCTGTCGATGATCGAGGCGAGCGCCCGGTTGCCGCTGCCGACCGCGACCAGCCGGTGGAACTCCACATCGCTCGAGAGCAGGTCCTCCACGGACGGCTCGGGGCCCAGCTCGTCGAGCAGTTTGCGCAGCGCGGCGATGTCCTCGTCCGCCATCCGCAGCGCGGCCCGGGCGGCCGCGGCCGGCTCGAGGATCCGTCGTACCTCGAAGAACTCCAGCACCGACGCGTCCTGATGCAGGTCCAGGACGAAGCCCATCGTCTCCATCAGCAGCGACGGGTCGAGACTGGTCACGTACGTCCCGTCGCCTTGGCGGACCTCCAGGACCCGGATCAGCGCGAGCGCCTTGACCGCCTCCCGCAGTGAGCTCCGGGACAGACCGAGGCGCGCGGCCAGGTCCGGCTCGCGGGGCAAGCGGTCGCCAGGTTGCAGTTCGCCGGTCACGATCATCTGCTTGATCCGGTCGATCGCTTCGTCGGTGACCCGCACACACACCCCCTCGTTCTCCTGGAAACATCCGATGTTCGTCGCAGAGACATCGGATGTCTGAGCGATTTTTCAGGCTCAAGCGTGAGTTTCGACCCTGAATTAAGGACACGAACTGTTGACTCATGTCAAGAGTTCGTCATATAGATCGGATGAATAGCACATCCCCTGGAGGTCAGCGATGAAAGCAACACCAGCGCGGGCACGCCGCTGGGCCACCGCCGCCCTGTCGGCGCTGGCTCTCACGGCTGTGGCCGCTTGTGGGGGCGGCAACGGCGGCAGCAGCGGCGGATCCGGTTCGGCCGATCAGGCCGACCTCACCTGGCAGTTCTGGATCGGAGGCACCGAGGACCAGGCCGCCTGGCAGAAGGTCGCCGACCAGGCCCACACCGACCACTCCGGCATCACCGTCAAGCTCCAGGGCACGGACTGGAACAGCTACTGGTCCAAGATCGGCACCCTGCTGGCGAGTGGGAAGGCGCCGTGCATCATCGGCATGCAGAGCCTGCGGACCGCGTCGTACGCGAGTGCGATGCTGCCGCTGGACGACCTGATGAAGAAGTACAACCTGAAGGCCGAGGACTTCGACAAGCCGATCATGGACGGCCTCAAGGTGGACGGGAAGCAGATCGCGATCCCGTACGACTCGGGCCCGATGGTGATCTTCTACAACAAGGACATGTTCAAGGCCGCCGGCGTCGCCGACCCGAAGCCGGGCTGGACGATGGACGACTTCAACGCGGCGGCGAAGAAGCTCACCGCCGCCGGGCGGACCGGCCTGGTGACGGCACCCGGCGATCTGGGTGTGACGTCGTGGGTGCGGACCTTCACCGGTGCCGAGCCGCTCGCCGACGGCAAGCTCGCCCTCACCGACCCGAAGTTCGAGCAGGGCTTCCAGAGCTACACCGACTTCGTCCGCACGGACAAGATCGCCCCGCAGGTGCCGTCCGGCAACACCGACTTCGAGACCACGCAGTTCACGTCCGGCAAGGCCGCGATGCAGCTGAACGGTCCGTGGTCGCTGATCGACACCAAGGGCAAGGTCAAGTTCCAGCTCGGCATCGCGCCCATCCCGGCCGGTCCGGACGGCTCCAAGACCTACACCGCCGGCTCGGGGTTCGGCATCTCCCGGTCGTGCAAGACGCCGGACGCCGCCTTCCAGGCGATCATGTCGATGACGAGTGAGAAGCCGCTGACCACGCTGGCCTCGGCCGGCCGCGCGTACCCGGCCCGCACCGCCGCGCACCCGGCCTGGTTCACGGCCGCGGGGATCGACGGCGCGAAGGAGACGCTGGACTACGCCTCCGAGAACTCGGTCCCGCTGGTCACATCGAAGAACTGGGTCCAGGTGGCCGACCTGCTCGGCCGGTTCGGCACCCAGGCGCTGAACGGCGAGATCCCGCCCGACCAGGCGCTCAAGACCATCCAAGACCAGGCGGGCGCTGGGTCCTGATGGCGACTGCGCTCATGGCCGGGCCTCCGGCGCCGGCAGGGTCATGGGGCCTTGGCTCCCGGCCTTCCCTCGTCGCTCCAGTCGCTTCGCTCCTTGCGCTCCTCAGTCCAGGCCGGGAGGCCCCATGACCACGACCACTACCGCCGCCCCGCCCGGGGCACCGCCCGGTACCACCCGGGCGGGGCGGCGGCCCGCGCTGCGAAGGGACGCCCGGCACGCCGGGGTCTTCCTGGCCCCGAGCCTGGCCGGGCTGGCCCTGTTCACGCTGTTCCCGACCGCGATGGCGCTGGGGATCAGCCTGTTCGACTGGCCGGTGTTCGGCCAGCGCACGTTCCTCGGCATCGACAACTACACCCACCTGCTGCACGACCCGGTGTTCCGGCGGGTCGTGCTGAACACGGTGCTGTTCGTGGTGCTGTACGTGCCGCTGAACCTGGTCGTCTCGCTCGGGCTCGCGCTCTGGATCGGCCCGCATATCAAGGGCCGGCAGGCGTTCCGGGTGCTGTTCTTCATCCCGGTGATGACGCCGATGGTGGCCAACGCGATGGTCTGGCGGCTGCTGTTCCAGCCGGGCGGCCTGATCGACAGCGTGCTGCAGAGCTGGTTCGGCATCAGCGCACCGAACTTCCTCGGCTCGTCGACCTGGGCGATGCCGGCGATCGTGGCGATGTCGGTCTGGCAGGGCTTCGGCTACAACTTCCTGGTCTTCTCCGCCGCCATCGACCAGGTGCCGCAGTCGCAACTGGAGTCGGCGCAGATCGACGGCGCCGGCGTCCTGCAGCGGTTCCGGTACGTCACCTGGCCGATGATCACGCCGTCGATCTTCTTCGCCACCACGCTGACGCTGATCACCTCGTTCCAGGTGTTCGCGCAGCCGTTCATCCTGACCCAGGGCGGTCCGGGCGTGTCCACCCAGACGATCGTGATGTACGTCTACAACCAGGGCTGGCAGTTCCTGACCATGGGCCTGGCGTCGGCGGCCGGCTGGGTGCTGTTCGTGATCATCATGGGCATCACCGCGATCCAGTTCGTCGGGCAGCGCAAGTGGGTGAACTATGACGTCTGAACTCGCTACCGCAGACACCGGCCGCCGCATCCGCAGCAGTGTGTCCCACATCCTGCTGGTGCTCGTCGCGCTCGCATTCCTCGCGCCGTTGGTGTACGCCGTGTCCACCTCGCTGAAGCCCGCGGACGAGGTGTTCACCCCGACCCCGCACCTGTTCGGCACCGAGATCCGTTGGCAGAACTACGCCGACGCGTTCACGTTCGCGCCGTTCGGCCGCTACTTCGCGAACAGCCTGTTCGTCGCGATCGCCGGGACGCTGGTCGTGGTGGTCGCCTCGAGCATGTCGGCGTACGCGTTCGCCCGGCTGAAATTCAGGGGCCGTGAGCAACTGTTCGTGCTGTTCCTGGGCACCCTGATGGTGCCGCAGGAAGTGCTGATCGTGCCGATGTACTGGCTGATGCAGTCGCTCGGCTGGGTGGACAGCTATTGGGCGCTGATCCTGCCCTGGGCCTTCACCGCGTTCGGCACCTTCCTGCTGCGGCAGTTCTTCCTGACCGTCCCGGCCGAGCTGGAGGAAGCGGCCCGGGTGGACGGGTGCGGGCCGTTCCGCACCTTCCTGCGGATCATGCTGCCGCTGGCCCGTCCGGCCATCGCCGTCCTGACCGTCTTCACCTTCATCAGCTTCTGGGGCAGCTTCCTGTGGCCGCTGATCATCATCAACAGCGTCGAGACCAAGGGCACCGTGCCGCTCGGCCTGGCGCAGTTCAGCGGGCAGCAGGGCACTCAGTGGAACCTGATGATGGCGGCGTCGATCATGGCGATGATCCCGACCGTGCTGCTCGTCATCCTGCTGCAGAAACACCTTGTCCGCGGCCTGCTCGTCACCGGTCTGGGCGGCCGTTAACTCTTAAGGAGATCTGAGATGACCGACGCGCCTCCCGCGCACTCTGTCGAGAAGTTCCGTGACTGGCGGTTCGGCCTGTTCGTCCACTGGGGCCTGTACTCGCTCCCGGCCCGGCACGAGTGGGTGAAGAACCGCGAGCGGCTGACCGACGAGGACTACCAGCCGTACTTCGACCACTTCGAGCCCGACCTGTACGACCCGGCCAAGTGGGCCGAGGCGGCTCGCGAGGCCGGCATGAAGTACGCCGTACTCACGACCAAGCACCATGAGGGCTTCTGTCTGTGGGACTCCGAGGTGTCGGACTACACCGTCGCGAAGACCGCGTGGGGCAAGGACCTGGTCGGCCCGTTCGTCGAGGCCTGTCGGGCCGAAGGGCTCGGGGTCGGGTTCTACCACTCGCTGATCGACTGGCACCACCCGGAGTTCCCGATCGACCTCGTGCACCCGCAGCGCGACGACGAGGAGGCGATCGCGAAGGCGGCCGGCCGGGACATCGAGGTGTACGCCGACTACCTGCACGCGCAGACGCGTGAGCTGCTGACGAACTACGGTCCGATCGACATCATGTGGTTCGACTTCTCCTACCCGGGCCGCACGTACGACGACGGCCGGGACGGCCACGGGAAGGGCCGCGACGACTGGCGGTCCGAGGAACTGATGGCGATGGTCCGGGAGCTGCAGCCGGACATCCTGATCAACGACCGGCTGGACATCCCTGGCGACTTCGTGACGCCGGAGCAGTACCAGCCCGACGGTCCGATGCAGCGTGACGGGCAGCCGGTGCTGTGGGAGGCCTGCCAGACGCTGAACGGCAGCTGGGGCTACGACCGCGACAACCTGGATTGGAAGTCACCGGAGCTGCTGGTGAAGATGCTGGTCGACTCTGTGTCCAAGGACGGCAACCTGCTGCTGAACGTCGGCCCGACCGGGCGGGGCGAGTTCGACCCGCGGGCGCTGGCCACGCTGGCGTCGATCGGCGAGTGGATGCGGCTGCACGAGCGCTCCGTCCGCGGCGCCCGCCCGGCCGAGTACACCGCTCCCCCGGACTGCCGCTTTACCCAGAAGGGCAACCGGCTCTACCTGCACCTGTTCTCCTGGCCGATGGGCCACATCCACCTGCCCGGCATGGCAAGCAAGGTGAACTACGCCCAGTTGCTGAACGACGCGTCCGAGATCAAGCGCATCGTCAACGACCCGCACCAGACCGCTCAGAACACCACGATGGGTGGCGTCTCGGCCGACGTACTCACACTGAAACTCCCTATCCAGAAGCCGAACGTCCTCGTCCCCGTCATCGAACTCTTCCTCTGAACCATCGGTCGTTTGGTCATTCGAGAGGAGAACCCTCCAACCACGGGGTTGACGCCTCAAGTAGTGGGTTGCCCCCTCAGCATCCGAGGGGGCAACCCACCAGCTCAGGGGCTGACCGCTGAAACGGCGGGCAAGGCGGGAGCTCGGGCGGGGCAGTGCGCCACCCGCGGCGGGGTCAGGAAGTGGGGGTGGGGCGGCCGGGTTGTTCGCCGCCGCGAGCTTCGAGGTAGCTGTTCTTCGGGACCATCACCTTGCGGCGGAACAGGCAGACGACGGTGCCGTCCTGCTTGTAGCCCTTGGTCTCGACGTAGACCACGCCGCGGTCGTCCTTCGACTTCGACTCCCATTTGTCCAGCACCACGGTCTCGCCGTAGATCGTGTCGCCGTGGAAGGTGGGCGCGACGTGGCGGAGTGATTCGATCTCCAGGTTCGCGATCGCCTTGCCGCTCACGTCCGGCACCGACATGCCGAGCAGGATCGAGTAGATGTAGTTGCCCACCACAACGTTCTTGCCGAACTGGGTGGACTCTTCCGCGTAGTGCGTGTCCAGGTGCAGCGGATGGTGGTTCATCGTGAGCAGGCAGAACAGGTGGTCGTCGTACTCCGTCACCGTCTTGCCCGGCCAGTGCTTGTAGACGGCACCGACCTCGAACTCCTCGTAGCTACGCCCGAACTGCATCTCGGCTCCTCCTCCACGGTGGATACCCATGCTGCCGAATCCGGGCGCATCCGGACCGTGGTCTGGCTCTCACCGGCAGGAGAGATAGGTCACCTCCCGCCAACAGCCGGGGTCAGTCGGTCGGGCGCTGCATCTGCTGCTGGACCGGCTGCTGGATCGGCTGCTCCGGCACGCGCGGGTTCACCTCACCCTTGAGCGCCAGCTTGGCCAGGTGGTTGCGCGCCTCTTCGGCGAATTTGAAGTCGCACAGTACGTCGTACGTCGTCGCCACCACCGCGGTCCGGGAAGTGAAGTCGCGGCGACCGGCCGACTGGGAGTAGCTGAGGCCACCGAACACCAGTCCGAAGAAGGCGCCCAGCACCACACCGGTGAGCAGGGCCGCGAACCAGTGGCCGGTCGTGAACAGGCCCAGCAGCAGGCCCACAAACAGACCGAACCAGGCTCCGCTGGCCAGGCCCGCGGTCAGTGCACGGCCCCAGGTGAGCCGGCCGGTGATCTTCTCCACCTGACGGAGGTTGTTGCCGACGATGGTCGTGTGCTCGACCGGGAACTTCTCGTCCGAGAGGTAGTCGACAGCTCGCTGCGCCTCCCGGTAGGTGTCGTACGTCCCGATCGTCAGCCCGCTAGGCCGGGGGTCCATCGAGGGCATGCCCTGCGTGGTCATCGTCGTTCCTCTCCACGTGCGTCCACCCCCATCATTGCCGACGCCTGGTTACCGCGTCTTGATAGCCTCGCCGGTGATGGCCGGGCGACGGTGGGACATGGGCGCAACACGCCGGATGGGACGAGTCTTCGCCCGGCGTGCGGCCGGTGACGGCCCGGCCCGGGGAGACCTGGTCGCCAGCGGCAAGCTGGACGGCGCCCTGGTCGACTGGGGCTTCTACCGCGACGGACACCGCGACGACCGGATCAACTCCTACACCGAGGCCCTGGCCCGGGCCCGGCGGGGCCAGGGGTTCGTGTGGATCGGCCTCTTCCAGCCGAACGATCGCCAGCTGGCCATCATCGGTAAAGAGTTCGGTCTGCACGCACTGGCTCTGGAGGACGCGTCCGAGGCGCACCAGCGCCCCAAGCTCGAGCGGTACGACGACACGCTGTTCGCCGTACTGAAGACGGTCCGGTACGTCCCGCACGAGGATCTGACCGCCACCAGCGAGGTGGTCGAGACCGGCGAAGTGATGGTGTTCTGCGGGCCGGGCTTCGTCGTCACGGTCCGCCATGGTGAGCACAGCGAGCTGGCCGGCCTGCGGCAGGACCTGGAGAAGCAGCCGGGACGCCTGTCCCTCGGCCCAGGCGCCGTACTGCATGCCATCGCGGACCATGTGGTGGACCGGTACCTGGAGGTCGCGGACGCCGTACAGGCCGATATCGACACGATCGAGACAGCCATGTTCACCCCACGTGGCTGGCGGAGCATCGACCGGGTCTACCAGCTCAAGCGCGAGGTGCTGGAGCTGAAGCGCGCGGTGGCGCCACTGACCGGGCCGATGCGGACGCTGTCGACGCTGCGGCACCCCTTGATCGCGGACGAGACCAGGAACTACTTCCGCGACGTCGACGACCATCTGCTGCGGGTCAAGGAGCAGGTGATCTCGTTCGACGAGCTGCTCAGCTCGATCCTGCAGGCCGGGCTGGCCCAGGTGCAGGTGGCCGAGAACGAGGACATGCGGCGGATCTCTGCCTGGGTGGCGATTCTGGCGGTGCCGACGGTGATCGCCGGGATCTACGGGATGAACTTCGACTACATGCCGGAGTTGCGCATCAAGTACGCGTACTTCGTGATCCTCGGCGTGATGCTGACCGCGTGCACTGTGCTTTACCGGCTGTTCAAGCGAAACCACTGGCTCTGAGCCCGGACGTCCATTACCGCCTGATGGGTCGGTTGGCAACCTTATGCCATGGCCGCGAGTCCCGCTCGTTTGGAATGTTCCAACGGTTGTGGATCGAACAGCGCCCTTGATTGAATGCCGCCATCGCGTTCGGTCAGCAGTCCGCCACATTCTGCGACCGACGGCACTGGGGATGTCGTGGGCGGTTCGTAGATGAGGGAGGGCCGGATCGTGCTCCGTATTCATTTCACTCCCCGTGATCTGGCCCGGGTCACGGTCGCCACCGCACTGCACCCGCGGGTCCGGTGGGTGGCCCCAGTGCTGCAGGTGCTCGACATGAACGACCGAGATCTGTACCTCGATGGCAGGGGGATCGAGTTACAGCCGTCGGCGTTCTGCCGGCAGGTGCCGACGAAGCTGAGGGACCCAGAGCTCAAACCGGTTCTGGTGTACCCGATCCAGCACGCGCCGGGCATCCTGCGGCAGGCGTCGATGGAGTCCGCGCCGAGGAGTGACCCGCTGGGGTCACTGCTCGGCTCGACCCGAGCCGTGGCGCTGAAGGCCACCGTGTCCGGGTGTACGACGACGGAGCTGGCCAAGCGCTGCAACAACTCGCCGGCCGCGGCCAGCCATCAGGCGACCGTGCTGCGCGAGGCCGGGCTGATCACCACCCGCCGCGCCGGCGCCTCCGTCTGCCACGAGATCACCCAACTGGGGATCTGGCTGTTGTCCGGTTACGGCTCCGGCAACACCCGCCAGACTCCCGCCCGGGTGACGGCCTAGACCCTGCCCCGCCGCACGCTGGACGCCGACTGGCACCGCCCCGCCCGTCGGCCCAGCGTGCCGGCCGGTCTCAGAGCTTGTAGTCCTCGAGCAGTCTTCGGCCGATGATCATCCGCTGGATGTCCGCCGTACCCTCGCCGATCAGCAGCATCGGCGCCTCCCGGTACAGCCGCTCGATCTCGTACTCCTTGGAGAACCCGTAGCCCCCGTGGATCCGGAACGAGTCCTCCACCACCTGCGAGCAGTACTCGCTGGCCAGGTACTTCGCCACGCCGGCCTCGAAGTCGTTGCGCGAGCCGCTGTCCTTCTTCCGCGCCGCCTTCACCATCAGCTCGTGCGCCGCCTCGACCTTCACCGCCATGTCGGCCAGCCGGAACAGCACCGCCTGGTGCTCGGCGATCTTCTTGCCGAACGTCTCCCGCTGCTGCGCGTACGAGATCCCCAGCTCGAACGCCCGCCGCGCCACCCCACACCCGCGGGCGGCGACGTTCACCCGGCCGACCTCGACACCGTCCATCATCTGGTAGAAACCCTTGCCCGGTACGCCGCCGAGGATCTGGCCGGCGTCGATCCGGTAGCCGTCGAAGACCAGCTCGGTGGTGTCGACGCCCTTGTAACCCATCTTCTCGATCTTGCCGGGGATCGTGAGGCCCTTGTCCACCTCACCGAACCCGGGCTCCTTCTCGACCAGGAACGTGGTCATGTTCCTGTAGACCGAGTCCTGCCCCTCGTCGGTCTTCACGAGTACGGCGACCAGGTTCGACGAGCCGCCGTTCGTCAGCCACATCTTCTGGCCGTTGACGACGTACGCGTCACCGTCCTTGACCGCCTTGGTCTTGATCGCGGCCACGTCCGAGCCGCAGCCGGGCTCGGACATCGAGAACGCGCCGCGGACCTCGCCGGTCGCCATCCGGGGCAGGTACTTCTGCTTCTGCTCGTCGGTGCCGTGCTGGAGCAGCATGTACGCGACGATGAAGTGGGTGTTGATGATGCCTGACACGCTCATCCAGCCGCGGGCGATCTCCTCGACGCACAGTGCGTAGGTGAGCAGCGATTCGCCGAGTCCGCCGTACTCCTCCGGGATCATCAGGCCGAACAGGCCGAGTTCCTTGAGGCCCTCGACGATCTCGGTCGGGTACTCGTCGCGGTGCTCGAGCTCGGTGGCGACCGGGAGGATCTCCGCCTCGACGAACGCGCGGACCGTCTTCAGGATCTCCTCCTGGATGTCGGTCAGCCCGTCGGTCTGCTGCAACCTGCTCATCCCGGCTCCTTCGGTCAGCCTGCGTCGATTGGGGTTGGCCTTACCCGCGAGTATCGCGGTTCTCAGCATCCCGGCACGAGGGTGACACCCGCTGTGACACCGGCCACCTACCGAAGGTCGCGTGGCTCACTCGTTGTTGTTGCCGTCCGGCCGGGGCAACGCGCTGCTGACGACGGAGAACAGAGCGGCGATCTGCGGGGTGGCCTGCCACCGGTGGTGCTGTTGCGCCTCGATCAGCCGCTGCCGGGCGGAGTAGAAGTGCTTGGCCGCTGAGGCGGTGTCACCGTGGTCCAGCGCCTCCGCGGCCTGGTCGAGCTCGCGTGCGGCGTCCCGCGGAGCCTTGCTCCGGCTCCCCTGCTGGGTTGCCCGCACCTGCGCCGCCAGTGTTCGCAAGGACTGCACCAGCGCCGCCTGCGGGTTCTGCGTTTCCGTGGGCGTCGGCTTGGGCGTCGGCTTCTTGGACGGAGTCTTCGACGGCGTCGGAGTGGGCTTCGGCGTGGTCGTGGGCGCGGCCACCTTCTGCACCGGTGCGGACGGTGTCCCACCGGCCTGCGCCGGCGGGTCGTTCGTCACGCTCTCACGCAGCAGCAGTCCCCCGGAGATCGCAGCGAGCACGACCGCCGCGGCCACACCCACCTTGACCAACGGGAACTGTCGCCGCGGCGCCCGGTGCGTGCCGGTCTCGGCCGGCTCGTCTTCCCAGGTGCCCACGCCGATCACATCTTCCGGCGCTGCGGCGGGTGTGAAGGCCAGCACCTGCGTTTGGGCGGACGGCGTGAGCAGCCGAGCCACATCGGCCGCGGACGACGGGCGGTCCGCCGGCTCCTTGGCCAGCAGGTGAGTGATGAGGTTGGCCAGCTCCGGCGGTACGTCGCTACGCGTCACAGGCGGTGGGGGTGCGTCGAGGTGCTGGCGCATCACCGCGTCGGCGGTCGGGCCCGTGAAGGGCGGCGTACCAGCGAGGAGCTCGTGGAGGACACAGCCGAAGGAGTACCAGTCACTGGCGGGGGTGGCGGCCTGGCCACGGACCTGCTCCGGCGACACGTACGACGCCGTACCGAGCAGGACGCCCAGTGCGGTCGTCTCGTTGCCCGCGCGCTTGGCGATGCCGAAGTCGGTGATCTTGAGCGTGCCGTCCGGGGCCAGCAGCAGGTTCGCCGGCTTCACGTCGCGGTGGACGATCCCGGCAGCGTGAGCCGCGTCCAGAGCCCGCGCACCCTGGGTGGCGATGTCGGTGACCAGCTCTGCCGTCGGCAGGCCCGCAGTACGCATCAGCTGGGCCAGATCCGGCCCGGAAACGAGTTCCATCACCAGGAACACGTGTTCGCCCTCGTTGCCGACGTCGTACGTCGCAACGACGTTCGGGTGCGTCAGCCGTGCGGCCGACTGGGCCTCGGCCCGGAACCGCTCGACCGCGTCCATCGGGTCGCCTTCGAGCCGGCGCAGCAGCTTGACCGCCACCTGGCGGGCGAGAACCGTGTCCTCGGCCTGCCAGACCTCACCGGCACCACCCCTGCCCAGCAGGGTCACCAAGCGGTAGCGCCCTGCCAGTATCTCGCCGTTCACACACCACACCTTCCGCAGCGGACCGCAACACCTTAGGCAACGCATGCGTTTGAGAGCGAGTTCTGGACCGAAAGCTTGCACAACCTCTGCACAGAGCGATCGGAGTACTACCGTGTGCGCATGAAGCGATCACTCACCGCCCTGATCGCGGCCACCTTGGTCGCCGCGACGCTGACCACGACCACCGCCTCGGCCGCGCCCACCGGTCACCCGCGGCCGGTGACGAAGTGCGAGTTCACCCCGACGCCGGAGAACCCGGCGGCCAAGCCGGTCCGGATCCCGTCCGCGACGGCTCGCGCCAAGGGCACGGTCGACGTGTACTTCCTGACCAACTACGGACCGTTCGTGGTCCGGATGGACCGCGCCAACGCGCCCTGCGGCGTACACAACTTCGTCCACCTGGTGACGAGCCGGTTCTACGACCGCACCCAGTGCTTCCGGCTGACGAACTCGTCCCGCCTGGGCGTCCTGCAGTGCGGTGACATCTACCGCCAGGAGGAAGGCGGCCCGGGGTACAAGTTCCCCGACGAGGTCACCGGCCAGGAGACCTACCCGCGCGGCACTGTTGCCTACGGCAACCAGGGACCGGGGACCAACGGGTCCGAGTTCTTCGTGGTGCACTCGTTCGCCAACATCGCCCCGAACTACACCGTCCTCGGCCACGTGATCGCCGGGATGTCCACCTTCGACCGGATGGTCGCGGCCGGCATCGCCGACCCCGACCAGGACGGGCCGCCGGTCAAGCCGATCCGGATCTACAAGGTCTGGACCTTCTGAGGGGGAGGGTAATTCGGCGTCTTCGGCGCTAGCTTGAGGTCGTGGGTACACGTGGACGGCCGCGGCATCCCGACGTACTGACGCCCGCCGAGTGGCAGGTGGTGGACGCGGTGCGGCACGGGATGCCGAACCGGGAGATCGCGCGGCGGCGGGGAGTCAGCGTCGACGCGGTGAAGTTCCACGTCGCCAACGCGCTGATGAAGCTCGGCCTGGAGCGCCGGGCCGAGCTCCGGACCTGGCGCGGCGTACCCGCCGACAGCGCCCTGCGACGACAAGGAGTGCCGGACATGGCTGTGCAGCTAGGTGCGATCGGGCAGATCGCGCGCCCGGTGAGCGACATTCAGACCGCGGTCGACTTCTACGGGAAGGTCCTGGGGCTGCCGCATCTCTACACGTTCGGGGATCTGGCGTTCTTCGACTGCGGTGGGACGCGGTTGTTCCTCAGCGCCAACGACGGCCCGGCCGGCGACCCGTCGATCCTCTACTTCCAGGTGGACGACATCCAGACGGCGTACGACGAACTGCGCGGACGCGGCGTGGAGTTCGAGAACGCACCGCACCTGATCCACAAGCACGACAACGGGGTCGAGGAATGGATGGCGTTCTTCCCCGACCCCGACGGTCACCTGCTGGCGATCATGGCGCAGGTGGGTTAATCCGCCGGAGGCTGCCAGACATCCGTGCGGGTCATGCCGGCGGCGCGGCCCTTGGCGGAGATGACGAGCGCCATCTTGCGGGACGCCTCGTCGATCATCTCGTCGCCGAGCATCACCGCGCCGCGGGCGCCCCCGGCCGCGGAGGTGTAGTGGTCGTAGGCGTCGAGGATGTTCTCGGAGTGGTCGTAGTCCTCCTGGCGCGGGGAGTAGACCTCGTTGGCGGCGGCGATCTGGTCGGGGTGCAGGACCCACTTGCCGTCGAAGCCGAGCGCGGCCGATCGGCCGGCGACGCGGCGGAACCCGTCCACGTCCTTGATCTGCAGGTACGGACCGTCGATCGCCTGCTTCCCGTGCGCGCGAGCCGCCATCAGGATCTGCATCAGGATGTAGTGGTACGCGTCGCCGACGTCGTACCCGGGCGGCTGCTCGCCGACCACCAGCGACTTCATGTTGATCGACGCCATGAAGTCGGCCGGTCCGAAGATGATCGTCTCGACCCGCGGCGACGCGGTGGCGATCGCGTTCACGTTGATCAGGCCGAGCGCGTTCTCGATCTGCGCCTCGATGCCGATCCGGCCCGGCTCGTAGCCGTGCACCTTCTCCAACTGGGTCAGCAGCAGGTCGAGCGCGACCACCTGCTCGGCGGTCTGCACCTTCGGCAGCATGATGCAGTCCAGGTTCGCGCCCGCGCCGGCGACAACCTCGATCACGTCCGCGTAGGTCCACTCGGTGGTCCAGTCGTTCACCCGGACGACGCGGACCTTGCTCCCCCAGCCGCCCTCGTTCAGCGCGGCGACGATGTTCTTGCGCGCGTCCACCTTGGCGATCGGGGCGACCGAGTCCTCCAGATCGAGGAACACCTGGTCGGCATCGAGTCCCTTCGCCTTGGCCAGGAACCGCGGGTTCGACCCGGGAGTCGCCAGACACGACCGCCTGCTGCGCAAGACCTGCTCCGCCATCACCGTGTCCCTCTCGTCGGTTACTCACCGGTCACCGGCAGCGTACGGCGAAAGCCTCGCGCCGCGCCCGGTGACATCGCTCACTGTGACACCCTGGTGCCGTGACGAGCGAGGACGCTGTGACCGAGATCGCGGCCGTGATGAAGAAGGCCGGACTGGTCTGGCTGTCGTGGAACGGCGGCCGGCCGGCTCCCGCGTGGTTCGCCACGGTCGACGGCCAGTACGTCGTACTCGCGGACGCGGCCGACAGCGCCGAGCAGCCGCTGCCCGGACTGGCGACGGCCGGCTCGGCGGAGGTCGTCGTACCGGCCAAGCCGGCCACCAACCGGCTGGCGAGCTGGCAGGCGACGGTACGACGGCTGGACCCGGGCAGCGAGGAGTGGACGGCCGCGGCCCAGGTGCTGCGGACGGAGCGGCTGAACGCGGCCGGTCTGGACACTCAGCTCGAGCGCTGGAAGACCGAGGCCGACCTGCTCGTCCTGGAGCCGACCGGGGAGATCACCGAGGCAGCCGGACGGTACGACGACCGTCCGCGCGCCGAGGCACCAGTGGGCACGACGGCGACAACGAGGGGCAAGGCGCCGATCACTCTGCACCGCCGCATCCGCCGCCGCCCTCGCCTCAGCTGAGTTCAGGGCACGGCGGGTTAGCCTTCGAGCATGAACGAGCGCAGCGAGTTCATCATGAAGCACAGTGCGGCTTTCCGCTCATCCGCGCCCGCAGCGAAGCGAGGACGTGGATGAGCGGATCACCGTCGCGCGTCTACGTGGCCCGGCTGGCTGGTCTCCCGGTGTACGACCCGAACGGGGATCAGGTCGGCAAGGTCCGCGACGTCGTGGCGATGATGCGTCAGGGCAACCAACCGCCACGGGTGCTCGGGCTGGTGATCGAGGTGTTCACCAGGCGCCGGATCTTCCTGCCGATGACCCGGGTGACGTCTGTGGACGTCGGACACGTGGTCACGACCGGTCTGGTCAACATGCGGCGCTTCGAGCAGCGTCAGACCGAGGTGCTGGTGCTCGGCGAACTGCTGGACCGCACTGTCACCATCCGCGAGACCGGTACGACCGCAGTGGTGTTCGACATGGCCATGGAGCAGTGGCGGACCCGGGACTGGGTGCTGTCAAAGGTTGCGGTGCGGGAGGGCGCCAAACGGTTCCGGCGGCGCGGACAGACGCATGTGCTCGACTGGAGTGACGTGGATGGCTTCGCGCTGGTCGAGGAGGGTCAGGGCGCGATGCACATTCTGGCCGCGTTCGAGTCGATGAAGGCGGCCGACCTGGCCGGCGTACTGCACGACCTGTCCCCCAAGCGACGCAAGGAGATCGCGGCCGCGCTGAACGACGAGCGCCTGGCCGACGTACTGGAGGAGCTGCCCGACGACGACCAGGTGGAGATCCTGGCCGGTCTGGACACCGAGCGCGCCGCGGACGTGCTCGAGGAGATGTCACCGGACGACGCTGCCGACCTGATCGCCGAACTGCCGACGGAGACCGCGGAGCGGCTGCTGACGCTGATGGAGCCGGACGAAGCCGAGGACGTGCGGCGGCTGCTGACCTATGAGGAACGCACGGCCGGCGGACTGATGACCTCGGAGCCGGTCATCCTGTCGGCCGACGCCACCGTGGCGGATGCACTCGCCCATGTGCGGAACGCGGAGCTCAGTCCGGCGCTGGCCGCGATGATCTATGTCTGCAGGCCACCGCTGGAGACTCCGACCGGACGGTTCATCGGTGTCGGCCATATCCAGCGGCTGCTCCGCGAACGACCGTCCGAGCTGGTGACCGCCGTACTGGACACCGATCTGGACGGACTGCGGCCGGACGACAGCCTGACGGCGGTCAGCAAGTACCTGGCGACGTACAACCTGGTCGCGGCACCGGTGCTCGACGACGAGGGCCGGCTGCTCGGCGCGGTCACCGTCGACGACGTGCTCGACCATCTGCTGCCCGAGGACTGGCGCGACGAACCGGACCGTGAGCAAGAACAGCAGGAGGTGGACCACGATGCCCCGTGACGACCGTAGCTCCGACGACCGCCGCCTGCTCCGGAACACCAACCGCCTGGACATCCCCCGCGAGCTGCGCCGCACGATCGTCCGGCGCAACGCCTACGACGCGGATGCGTTCGGGCGGTTCGCGGAGCGGATCGCCCGCTTCCTCGGCACCGGGCGGTTCCTGGTCTACATGACCGCGACGATCCTGTTCTGGGTCGTGTGGAACATCTTCGCGCCGGCGAACTGGCGGTTCGACGAGTACCCGTTCATCTTCCTCACGCTGGCGCTCAGCCTGCAGGCGTCGTACGCCGCTCCGCTCATCCTGCTCGCGCAGAACCGGCAGGAGGCGCGCGACCGAGTCCAGTACGAGCGCGACCGCGACGTCGACGCCCGGACCCGCGCCGACATGGAGTTCCTGGCCCGGGAGATGGCGTCGCTGCGGATGGCCGTCGGCGAGGTGGCGACCCGGGACTTCCTCCGCTCCGAGCTCCGCTCGCTGCTGGCCGATCTGGACCTGAAGAGCCGCGAGGACGACCGGGTATGAGCCCTTCGGACCCGAGCTACGCTCGTTGTCAGGTGAGGAAGGACGTGGGATGAAGACTCGATTCGCGCCTGACCGTGGGCTGTCCAGCCGGATGATCATCACGAGCTTCTTGCTCGGCTTGCTGTACGTCGGTTTCGTGGCGCTGCTGATCGCGCTGACGAAGAGCGCCGTACTGGCGATCGTGATCGCGGGCGGCGCACTGTTCGCGCAGTACTGGTTCTCCGACCGGATCGCTCTGTATGCGATGCACGGACGGATCGTCACGCCGGAGGAGGCTCCGCAGCTGCATGGCGCGATCGACCGGCTGTGCGCGCTGGCCGACATGCCGAAGCCGCGGGTCGCCATCGCCGACGTCGACCTGCCGAACGCGTTCGCCACCGGCCGCAACCCGAACAAGGCGGTCGTCTGCGTGACGACCGGCATCATGCGCCGCCTGGACGCCGACGAACTGGAGGGCGTGCTGTCGCACGAGCTCTCGCACGTCGCGCACCGGGACGTCGCCGTGATGACGATCGCGTCGTTCCTCGGCGTGCTCGCCGGCCTGATCACCCGCTTCGGCCTGTACGGCGGCCTCGGCCGGGGCAACCGGGACCAGAACGCCGCGCTGGTCATGCTGACCATCATCGCGGTGTCGATCGCCGTCTACGCGATCTCGTTCGTGCTCACCCGGGCACTCTCGCGGTACCGCGAGCTCGCGGCGGACCGAGCCGGCGCCATGCTGACCGGGAGACCGTCCGCACTGGCGTCCGCGCTGACGAAGATCAGCGGGGACATCGCGCGGATACCGTCGCGGGACCTGCGGCAGGCGGAGGCGTTCAACGCGTTCTTCTTCGCGCCGGCGATCTCCGGCAAGGCCGGGAGCCTGTCGTCGCTGTTCTCCACGCACCCGCCGCTCGAGAAGCGACTCGACCGGCTCGGTGTGCTGTCGCGTGAGCTGGGCGAGCAGGCCTAGAGACATACCCTCGACCTATGGGCCTTCTCGACATCCTGCTCGGCCGGAGCAAAGCCGTCCCGCCGAACCTCGATCAGCTGTTCTCGCTTCCGTCGGCCGCGATCACCCTGGAGACCGCGGCCGGCTTCCGTCCGACCGGAAGCGGTTCGGTCTGCTTCAAGGCGGCCGAAGGCGGTGGCTTCTCGACGCTGCGCGAGGAGGTCGACAAACTGCTCGCCCTCGACGACGGCAAGTTCACCAGCCACACGGACTCCTACGGCTTCACGTGGCTGGTCCGCGAGACCACTCCCGACAACATCGAAGGCCTCGTCACCGACCTGCACGGCGTGAACACCTCCCTGGTCGACGCCGGCTTCGGCTCCGCCCTGCTCTGCACCCTGGTCGCCTTCACCAACGGCAGCCAGTCACTCGGCCTGGTCTACCTGTACAAACGCGGCTCCTGGTACCCGTTCGCCCCCACCGGCCAGGACCGCCGCGACAACGCCACCGAACTCCAGATCAAGTCCCTCCTGGCCACCGATCTCCGCCTCGAACAAGACCTGGCCCGCTGGTTCCCCGTCTACGGCGCCCCCGGCCTGTGAGGTAAGGGTTGCCTTCCTGGAGGTACGTCACACGGACCGTGGTCGGGCGGGTTCGGGGGAGCACGTAGCCTTGGGGTATGGCTCCCACTGCTGATCAGGTGACCACGGCGCTCGGTGGTGTGCTGGATCCGGAGATCAAAAAGCCGATCACCGATCTGGGCATGGTCGAGTCCGTCGTCGTGCGAGAAGACGGCGTGGTCGCCGTACGGATCCTGCTGACCGTCGCCGGCTGTCCGATGAAGGACACGCTCCGGCGCGACACCACGGCCGCGGTCAGCAAACTCGACGGCGTCACGGGGGTCGAGATCGACCTCGGCGTGATGTCGGCCGAGCAACGGGCGGCCCTGCAGACGCAGTTGCGGGGCGGCGTGGCGGAGAAGGAGATCCCGTTCTCCCGGCCGGACTCGCTGACCAAGGTGTTCGCGATCGCGTCCGGCAAGGGCGGCGTGGGCAAGTCATCGGTGACGGTCAACCTCGCGGTCGCGATGGCTCAGCAGGGACTCTCGGTCGGCGTCCTCGACGCGGACATCTACGGGCACTCGGTGCCGGCCATGTTCGGCGTCGCGGACGAGCGGCCGACCGCGGTGGACGACATGATCATGCCGGTGCCCGCGCACGGCGTGAAGGTGATCTCGATCGGCATGCTGAAGCCGAAGCGGGACCAGGTGGTCGCGTGGCGCGGCCCGATCCTGGACCGCGCGCTGGTGCAGATGCTGGCGGACGTGTACTGGGGCGACCTCGACGTACTCCTGCTCGACCTGCCGCCGGGCACCGGCGACATCGCCATCTCGGTCGGCCAGCGGCTGACCAGCGCCGAGGTGATTGTGGTGACGACGCCGCAGGAGGCCGCCGCCGAGGTTGCCGAGCGGGCCGGCACGATGGCGCAGATGGTGCACCAGCGGGTCGCGGGCGTGGTCGAGAACATGTCGTACCTGCCCTGCCCGCACTGTGGTCCCGAGCACCGGATCGAGATCTTCGGCTCCGGCGGCGGGACGCGGGTCGCGGAGACACTGACGGCGCGGCTTGGCTACAACATCCCCCTGCTCGGGGAGATCCCGCTGGACGAGCGCCTGCGCAGTGGTGGCGACCTGGGCAACCCGCTGGTCGCTACTGATCCGGAGGCCCCGGCAGCGCAGATCCTGGACCAGATCGCCGCGAAGCTCGGCGGCCGCCCCCGCGGCCTGCTCGGCCGCCAACTCGGCCTGTCCCCCGTCGGCCGCTGACCCTTGCCTGGTTGGTGAGACCCTGCGGGGTTGTTGACTGGCCGGGTGCCGATTCCTGCTGAGCATCCGGTCCTGACCGACGGCGTGGTCACGCTGCGGGCTCCCCGACCCGACGACCTACAAGGCCAGATCGACCGCCAACGCGAGGACCCGGGCCGCGGCTTCGACGAGGACGACGCGCGGCGCTGGATCGGCTACGGCATCGTCGAAGCCTGGGCGAAGCGCGAGCGGCTCCTCTTCATCGTCGAGTACAAGGGCCGGTACGCCGGTTCCGCCGCGCTGGAGCCGGACAGCGACGGCAACGCACGCATCCACTACAGCGTGTCGAAATGGGCTCGAGGCGCGGGCGTGGCGAGCCGGGCGGTGCGATTGCTGCTGGAGTTCGGCTTCACCACCTGCGGGTTTCACGTCGTGCACTGGTGGGCGCGGGTCGGCAACTGGCCGTCGCGGCGGGTCGCCTGGGCGACCGGGTTCCACCTCGGCGAGACGATCCCCGCGCTGGCCGAGGAAAGCGGCCGCCGGGTCGACGCCTGGACGGCCTGGATCGGGCCGAACGATCCCCGCAGGCCGCGACAGCCGTGGTACGAGCACCCGATCCTGGAGACACCACGGTTGCGGCTGCGCACCTGGCGTGCGGACGAGATCCCGCGGATCACGACCGCTCGCACCAACCAGGCGACTGCTCACTTCCTGCCGTTCATCCCGCAGCCGTTCACCGCGGAGGACGCGCGGTTCTGGTTGAAGGACATGGCCGAGCAGGCCGCCGCCGGCCGCAGGTTCAACTGGTGTGTGGCCGATGCCGAGACGGACCAGGGGCTGGGCAACCTCACCCTGTTCGGGATCCATCGCGACCAGGTGCGGGACGGCGAGCTCGGCTACTGGTTGCATCCCGACGCGCAGGGCCGGGGCGTGATGGCCGAGGCTGTCGCGCGGGTTGCGCAGTGGTACTTCGCCGCGGAGGACGCCGGCGGCTTCGGCGGTCGGAGGCTGTTCATCCGCACGGCCGCCAGCAACACAGCCGCCCGCCACACCGCCGAGAAGGCGGGCTTCCAACTGACCGGCACCGAACGCGAAGCCTTCCCCCTCTCCACCCACCTCGACGGCAAAGTCACCTACGACCTACTGGCCGCCGACCTCTCCGGCTGAAGACCAGATGGTGCGTAGGGGTGTCAGCCCGTCTTCGACATAGTCGGCGATCGGGTGGTCGCCGCCCTCGACGTACCACTGCTCCAGGGCGGCGAAGTAGCCGAAGACCAAAGCGTTGGCGGCCACGCGGGCCTGGGTCTCGGTGAACTCGCCGGTGCGCGCCATCAGAGGGGCGATGCGTTGGCCGGCGCGGTCCAGGGCGGCGCAGGCGGCCATCCGGACCGATGGCTCCTGGAAGAAGTAGCGCACCCGGCGCCAGGGGCTCCGCTCGGCCCGTGAAGTCTCACTGTCGTCGGGTGCCGCTTCGTACCTGAGCACGATCTGCACCAGGCTGCCGACGGGATCGTTGAGATCGAGGATCTCCTCCAGCGCCTCCTGGCTCATGTTGTCGAACTCGTCGGCGACCAGGATCCCCTCCTTGGTGCCGAAGTAGCGGTAGACCGACGACGGCGAGACCTCGGCCGCGGCGGCAATCTCCTCGATCGTGACCGCGGCGAAACCCCGCTCGTCGAACAGGTCGAGCGCGCACTCCTGGATGGTGCGCCGCGCCTTCACACGCCAGCGTTCCCGCAGTCCGGTAGCCATAGCGGCACCCTAAGAGACAGCCCCACGCTTCAGCAAGTCACTGTCTAAAACTCTTGACGTTGAGGGAGGCGCGTTCGTACAGTCACTGGCATGAGACAGTCACTATCTGAAAATCCCCGAGTTGACACGCAGACAAGAGGAGGCCGGCGTACGGCGTTGCTCGCCGTGGTGCTCTCGATCGTCCTGGCCGCAGCCGCGATCGCAGACCAGACCGGCAGCCGCACCCTCATCGACCACGCCACCACCGCCTACGCGTCGTACGGCAAGCGGCCGTCCGCGGGCCTGCTCTACGGCCTCGTGTACGGCGTTGCCGTGGTCGACGCGTTGCTGTGGTTGCTGGTGGTGGGCGTCGCCCGTGCGAACCGGCGGGTCGCCGCGACCCTGGGCGTGCTCGTCGTCCTGCTCACCGCAGGCCTCGCCGCGCTCCTGCTGGCGTCCTCCGAGTACGGAGTCCGCATCTTCCCGCCGCTCTGGGGCACTCTCGCGCTGCTACCAGCCGTCGCGGGCGTCGCCGCCGTCGCGCTGCTCTTCCGGCGCGATCAGGGCGTGTCTGCTGGACCATCAGACACGCCCTAGCCGGTCAGGTCGACTCGGGGTCGTACGGCGGCTTCTGGCCGGCCGGGAGGCGTTGCGGGGCGGAATCGCTGAAGTCGGCGACCGCCTTGTCGTCGAGGTCGTCGGAGCCCTCGAGCAGGTGCTTGCGGACGAAGTTCTTCGGGTTCAGGTCCTGCAGGTCGAGGTCGGCGAACTCCGGGCCGAGCTCGTTGCGCAGGTCGTTCTGCGCGGTGGTGACCATCTGGCGGACCTGACGCAACAGCCGGCCCGCGGTCCGGGCGAACTCCGGCAGCCGGTCCGGGCCGAAGACGAGTACGGCGACGATCGCGATCACGACCAGCTCCAGCGGCCCGATGCCGAACATGTCCCCACCTCTCTGTACATCGTCGTTCCAGCCCACATTCCCAACGCCGACAAGGGTATCCGCAGTCCGGTCACGCCGCCTGCCGGGTCAGCCTCACGCGTCTCGCCGTACCAGTGAAGCTCAGCCGATCTGCTGAGCCAAGGTGAGGTTCACCTGCCGGGCCTTCCCGCCGCGCTCGTAGATGATCCGGACGCTCTCTCCCGGCTGATGCGTCCGGATGGCGACGATCAGCACCTCGGCGGAGTCCACTGTCTGACTGTTGATCGACGTGATCACGTCACCGACCCGCAACCCGGCCTTCGCCGCCGGGGAACCCGCGCTCACCGCGCTCACCCGGGCCCCGCCTTCGAACGTCATGTCCACACTCGCCCCGATCACCGGGTACGACGCCTTGCCGGTCGCGATCAACTGCTGCGCGGTCCGCCGGGCCTGGTCGATCGGGATCGCGAACCCGAGCCCGATGTTCCCGCTCTGCTCCTCCGAACCACGCACGGTCGCGATCGCGGAGTTCACCCCGATCACCCGCGCGTTCATGTCGACCAGCGGGCCGCCGGAGTTGCCCGGGTTGATCGCCGCGTCGGTCTGCAGCGCGTTGATGTACGACGTCTGGTCCACGCTGTCGCCCGTGGTCACCGGGCGGTTCTTCGCCGAGATGATCCCCGAGGTGACCGTACCGGCCAACCCGAGCGGCGAGCCGATCGCGACCACGTCCTGCCCGACGATGGCCAGGTCCGACCGGCCGAACTGCACCGACGGCGCGTCCAGGCCGACAACCTGGACGACGGCCAGGTCGTACGCCGGCGACCGGCCGACCAGCCGTGCGGTCGAGTTCTTGCCGCTCTGGGTCACGACCTGGATCGAGCCGCCGCTCGCCGCGGCCGCGACGACGTGGTTGTTGGTCAGGATGTGCCCGAGGTTGTCGATCACGAACCCGGACCCGGTGGCATCGGAGCCGTCGGCGCCCTGGACCTTCAACTGGACGACACTCGGCAGCAGGGTGGCGGCGACCGCGGAGACGGATCCGGTCCGGATCTTCGGGTCGGTGCCGGTGCCGACCGGCGTGTTGGGCTGATCGGCGACCGGGGTGCCGTGGTTGTCGAGCGTGACGACGGTCGCGGCCGCACCGGCTCCGGCGATCACCCCGATCACCAGCGCGACCACCGCCGCGATGGTGATCACCCGGTTGGCCTTCGGCGGCGGGGCCGGCGTGTACGCACGGGCCTGCTGCTGGTGCCAGTCGAGCGGTGGCGGCGGTGTATACGTTGGCCGGTACGCCGGTTGCTGCGTCGGCCACGCCTGACCCGGGTACACCGGCCGGAAGGTCGGCTCCTGCGCTCGTACGTTCTGGGACAGCTCATCGCGTCCGGGTGGCTTGCCGAAGCTGCGCTGCGTCACGGAGCGTCCGTTGGTCTGCCGATACGCCGCGTCACTACCCGGCGGCGGGATCGGTGCGTTGCCCGCAGCCGGCGTCGGCGGCGTGAGTGCGGTCAGGGGTGATGAACCGGCAGGAGGACAGGCGGGGGGCGTGCCGTTGGTCGGCAGGATCGCGGTCGGCTCCGCGGTCGCGGGGTTCGGAACTGTCGGCTCGGCGTCGTCGCTGGTCACGGTCCCCGCCTCACGTCATCGTCGTGGTCGTCGGTCGGAGGCCCCTGCTCGGGGTGACCGAGAGGCACTTCCAGATTCGATTATCCCAGTTTCCCGGACAGAGCACCCATCGGAGTGAGCCAGGTCGCGATTTTGGCCAGCCCGGTGCCCATTCGCTGGATGGCGGTGAGCTTGACGGGCACGTCGTGCGGGAACGCGCGGACCACTTGGCCGAGCATGTCCGGCGGCAGATCCCCGATCAGCGTGTAGACGATTCCTCCGGACGACCAGACGACGTACGACGGCATCCCGTAGCGGAGGTAGACACCCGGGCTCTCGGTGTTGCTGAACCCGGTGACCGCGGCCGGATCCAGCGCTCCCCGCTGCTCGAAGAGCGAGACATTGAACAGCCCGTCGGAGTACGAGAACTGCAGTGACCCGTTACTGGTGTCCTTGTGGACGTCGTACAGCGTGAGCGACGCGGGCAGCTCCGGGGCGCAGACCCAGCCCGCGGAGCGCAGGTCGCCGACCTTGCCCATGCCCATCGACTCGACCCCGTTGGGCATCATCGGCGGCAGGTGCCCGAGGAACTCCGAGTCCTCGATCTCCAGCTCGGTGAACACCGTCGCCCGGACCATCGTAGTGCCGTCCACGCTGAACAGTTGCCGCTGCAGCAGCAGTCCGGTCGCCGTGTCGATCCAGAACCTGGCCGCCAGCGTCTGGTCGTCCCGCAAGGCCTCCACCAGTACGGCGGTCCGCCCGATGGTGTCCGTGCAGCACTTGTAGACGAGCTGGTACGTCGCCTGCAGCAGAGTCAGCGGTCCACCATCGATCGCCGCCCCCGTGGTGGTCGCGCGCTGCACGAACGCCTTGGCGCCTGGTGCGGACGACGAGCCGACCACGCTGATCTCGGAGCCCTGCGAGGCCGCGTGCACGATGTCGAGCATGGCCGAGCTCGCGCCGTGTGGTCCCCATGCGGTGATGATCTGCGTACCGTGGTACGAGATCCGGTTGGGCGCCGCGGCGGCCTTCTTGAGCCAGCTGATCGCCGTCGGCGAGTCCGCACGCGAGACACCAGGCGTCGCGAAGGCGGGCGTGGGCAGGCCGAAGCCGATCAGAGCTGTGCTGACCAGTACGGCGAGCCGGGAGAGGCTCACGGGTCAGCGTCCTGTCAGGGCCACCGGCTGGAGCGTCGGGCTCAGCCCTGCGTACCCAGTCCCGTTGTAGGAGTTCAGCAGCGCGACCGGGTCGGCGAACGGCGCTCCGCCCGTCATGCTCGCGTGGTCGGACGAGAAGCTCGCGACCGGCGGCTGCAGCGCCGGCGGCTGCTCCGAGCGGGCCGGGTCTCCGA
This sequence comes from Kribbella sp. NBC_01510, assembly GCF_045040325.1. Lineage (NCBI taxonomy): Bacteria > Bacillati > Actinomycetota > Actinomycetes > Propionibacteriales > Kribbellaceae > Kribbella > Kribbella sp. NBC_01510. The sequence goes on from NZ_CP109418.1 coordinate 393,232, forward strand.
CGACGAACGCCGTACCGAGCAGGGATGCGACGGCGGCAGCGGAGCCGGCCGCACCCAGTACGCCGGTACGCCGCCGGGAGCGCGTGGTCCGGGGTGCGCCCGGCCGGGTGCCACCTGAGCGCCCGGCCGGGAACGCGGACCGCTGCGGGAAGAGCGTGACCGCCGGCGTGAGCACCGGACGGACCTCCTCACGCGGCTCTGGGGAGAACGACGAGACGCCCATCAAGCGCTGCATCAGGTCGGTGGACGGGTCCGGCGACTCCAGGGCCGCCATCCGGGCCTTGAGCCGGCGCTGCGCGTCCACCTCGGCGCGGCAGGTGTCGCAGCCGACCAGGTGGCTGAGCACCTTGTCCCGGGAGTCGTGGTCGAGTTCGCCGTCGACGACGGCGCTGAGCTTGTCCAACGGGTGTTGCAGGGTCATCGGTGCTCACCTCCACCGATCAACGGTCCGTCGGCGGGCGGACCGCCGACCCGGGTCTGCCCGGATCGTGGCGCCCGGTGCTCGAGGTGCTTGCGCAGCATCGACCGGCCGCGGTGGATCCGGCTGCGGACCGTGCCGAGCTTCACGTCCAGCACGTCGGCGATCTCGTCGTACGTCATGCCCTCGATGTCGCAGAGCACGACGGCGGCGCGGAAGTCCTCCGGCAGCGCGTCCAGCGCGTCCTGCACATCGTGGTCGAACAGGTCCGAGTCGAGCTTCTCGGCCGGGCCTTCACCCTTGGCCGGAAGCCGGTCGTGGGCGTCGTCGGGCAGGCCGTCGAAGCGGATCCGCTGCCGGCGGCGGGCGCCGTCCAGGAACAGGTTCGTGGTGATCCGGTAGAGCCAGCCCTCGAAGGTCCCCGGGGTGTACGACGACAGCGAGCGGAAGACCCGGACGAATACCTCCTGGGTCAGGTCCTCGGCGTCGTGCTTGTTGCCGGTCAGCCGGTACGCGAGCCGGTAGACGCGGGCGGAGTGGGTGCGGACGATCTCGTCCCACGACGGCAGCGCGTCCGGAACGGGCTCGAACGCAGGCACCGTCGGGGTGTCGAGCGGCTTCACCGCAACGCCTCCCAGGGTCCTCTCGGCAATAAGCGTGAAGGCCATGGTGCCGCGGTCACCGTCCTCTGCGCACGTCGGGAGAACCCGGGTTGAACCCTGAATTCGTCGTACGACGGCTCAACGCGACGCCCTGGCCGGAAGTTCCCGGCCAGTGCCCTCATAGGTAAAGACGCGTGGGCGGCCATTTCGGTTGAATCACTTCTCTTCTATTACCGCGATCGGGTCGCCGTCGCGGACGACTTCGCCCTCGACGACCCTCAGCTCCACGATGGTGCCGGCCACCTCGGCCAGCACCGGGATCTCCATCTTCATCGACTCCAGGATGACCAGGGTGTCCTCCGGCCCCACCGTGTCGCCGGCCTTGGCTGTGACCTTCAGCACATTGGCCACCAGCTCGGCCACCACGGTGTGACTCAACTCGTACTCCTCCGGTCGGATGTCCCGCCCCGATCCTAGGCGCGCTACCCCGGACCGGCCTCATCCGGCACAGTTGATTGCTGGGTAGTTGACGGTCAGGCGGGTGTATTGCGGTGAGCCGTTGTTCCAGCGGTACGCCGCTGTCGTCAGCGACCCGGCGACCAAAGAGCCACCGGCGGGGAAGGCGTAGTAGGCGCCCTTGCCGGCGCCGACGGACGAGATCTTCTGTTCGCCGAGCGGAGTGGTGAAGCGGACGTCCATCGGAGCGGAGCCCGCGTTATAGGCGTAGACCGGTAGTACTGCCGCGCCACTCCAGCACTGCGGCCGTGCGGTCGTGGTGATACCGAACGTCGCATCCGTCGCGCCGGCTGGTGCCGCGGGTGTCGCGTCCAGCCGGATGGCGTTGAAGCCGGCTGGATTCTTTGCCTCCGCGACGCCGGTCCCCCAGGTGAGCCAGCCACGGCGGCCGGTGCCGTCGTTCTCGTTGACCACGACGGTCGTCGACAGCAGCCGATCACCGGACGCGAACTCCAGCGTGCTCCAAGGGATTGCGACCTCGTACGTCGTGGTGTGGGCCGACGCGTCCCGGACGACCTTCGCCTGGACGCCGGGCGGTGTCCCGGCCAGCTCCACCGGAGACCACCGCCACGTGTCCACAGTGCCCGCGTCGGTCAGCGCAGCACCGATCTCCTGTGTCCTGGTCGCTTCGCCCGGTGCACCGGCCGTCATGCCGATCTGGAGGCCGTCCCCGCCCCAGATGTTGCCGTTGCGGTTCGGCTGCGAGAACACGTCGTCGGTGATCCGGGCGGACAGGTACAGGTTCTGGCTGTCATGCGTCAGCCACAGCGACCCGGACAGGTCGCTGGGTCCACCCCATCCGGTCACCGGTGGCGTCCCGGTGCCGGCCAAGGAGATCGGCGGGACCTGGCTCAGCTCCGGATCGATCACGCCGTCGAGTGTCACGGTGTGCTCGGTCGCGACTGTCGGCGTACCGACGGGCCGGAGTTGGCCTGATGCCTTGAAGAAGCCGACACCTGCGATCCGCAAGCTGGCCGCCCAGTCCGAGGCTGCAGTGACCGTGAGCGGTACGTCGGCCGACGCCGTACCGTGCGCTGCGATCGTGGTGCCGCCCAGCAGCGTCCCGGATCCGCTCCCGGACGCCCAGTCGAGTCCGGCGACCGTGTACGAGTGCGACGAGGCATTGGTGACTCGTAGCCGCAGCAGGTCCTGTCCGCTGCTGCTGAGTACGTGTGACCCGGTGACCGTCAGCGGTGCGGTCGCCGTACCGCTCGTGGTCAGGAGTGCGGCTGGAGCGCCGTCCACGGTGACCTTGGCGGAGTAGGTCCGGGCGCCGGCCGAGTTCTGCGCCGGGTAGGTGACCGGCACGGACGCCGTACCGGCCGCAGGGACGTTGCCGCTCGTCTGGCTGCCGCCGGCCTCGACAATGAAGGCGTGTGCGGTCGACTCCGGGTTCGTGAAGGTCAGACTGCCGCTGACCGGGTCACCGGCGATCTCCGGCGAGACCGACAGGGCAAAGCGGTTCGACGGGGCGACGCCGCTGATGGCGCCGCGTAGGTACACCGGCTCAGGCCCGGCGCTCACCCAGATGTGGCCGCCCGCATCCGCGGTCAGCGTGGTCACAGCGCCGTACATGTTCGTCACCTGGACGGTTGAGCCGGCAGGTGCCGCAGCGTTCACCAGACCGGGGGTGGCCGACCAGACCGCGTGCACACTCTGACCACCGCCGGCGTTGAAGGCGACGTCGTACCCGTTGGTGCCGAACTTCGTCTGGCCGATCAGCGGCAGTTCGTCGATCTGCCGGGCCAGTACGGCGGTCGCGACGTACGACGGCTTGGGCACCAGCGCACCCCGCGTGTCCTGCGTGTTGCGCACCAGACCGAACCGGTGCTCGACGTTGGCCGGGTCGGTGCCCGAGTCCATGAAGTTGTACCCGCTGTACCGGGCCACGCCGTTGCCGAAGGCAAGCAACTCACCGCGGACCAGGTCGCGCGCCTGGACCGGTTCGCTGACGGCCGACGGGTTGGTGCCGGTCGCCCAGCCCTGCTCGGAGATGTAGATCGGCTTGGTCGAGCCGTGCGCCGCCATGATGCTGCGGATGGTGTTGACGTAGGCGACCGACGCCTCCGGGTCGTTCGGCTGGACGTACGGGTGGATGGTGACCGCGTCGACGTAGTCCAGGCCACCGAGGTCGGCGAACCGGGTGAACCAGGCCTGCCAGTCCGAGATGACCGCGAGCGACGGACCGGTGAGCTTGACGTCGGGATGCGCGGCCCGGACCGCCGGGCTGACCGTCTTCAGGAGCGCGACGTACTGGTCGGCCGTACCACCAGCAGGGCCGCCCAGGTCACGCCAGTTCCACTCGTTCCAGAGCTCGTACGTCGTGTGCGCCGTACCGAACTCGTTGACCGCGGCCACGGCGTACCGGGTGAAGGCCTGTCGCTGCTCGTCGGTCGACGGCGCCTCGTCCGGGTAGTAGAGCGGGTTGCCGTAGTCGAGGATGTTGAGGAAGTCGACGTTGTTCGCATCCAGCGCGGCCTTGTAGTCCTTCACCTTCTGCGGGAACTGGATCACGCCGGGCGTGGTCTCCGCGCTGGCCCAGAACGCCTCGTCGCGCGCGGTCGAGATGCCGCTCATCGCCAGCAGTGGCACCGACCCGAGGCCCGGATTGGCGCCGCTGCTGAATCCGAGCCCGGTGGCGACGCCGATCCGGGTGTCGGTCGAGGTCGAGAAGTCGTGCGGCGTGAGTACGGAGAAGTCCGTGCCGCCGTTCGTCACCCAGCCGTCGGAGGCCGTCGCGGTGAGGTCGGCCTGGTACCAGCCCGGCGCACCGATCGCGAGCGGGAGCTGGCCGTTGAGCGAGGCGGCCGAGGCCGAGCCTTTGGCAACCTCGGTGCCGGCCGAGTCCCGCACGGTCCAGCCGATGGTGGCGGCGTTGGTGGTGAAGCCGAGCTTGACCTGCTGGCCGACGGTGAACGCGTTGCCGACCGTGCTCGGCACGATGGTCAGCGTCGGCGCCGCGGCAGCGGCCGGCAGGGCGGTGGGGATCTGCAGTACGGCGGCCAGCAACAGGCCGGCCGTGAGAAGACTGATCGCGCCTGAGCGGCGACGGGTCATGGAGTTCTCCTCCCAGGCAGTGCGAATCAAGAAGTGCGAAAGCGGTTTCGCACATCACACCTTGGCTTTCGGTGAGCCCGCTGTCAACGGCTCATCACTGACTACGATGTGGAGATGGCCGACCAGCTGATCACCCTGTCCGACGTGGCCGCTGCCGCGGGGGTGTCGCTGTCGACGGCGTCCAAAGCCCTGAACGGCACCGATCGGATCTCGGCGGCGACCCGTGAGCACGTCCGCGTCACCGCGGACCGGCTCGGCTTCCGGCACAACGCACTGGCCCGGTCGTTCGCCCGCGGCCGGAGCCAGACCATCGGTGTGCTCACCCACCGCGCCTCGAACCCGTTCACCCGGGTCGTGCTGGCCACCGCCGCCACCGAGCTCGGCGCCAAGGAGCAGGCCATCCTGCTCTACGACGCGCGGATCGACGAGCAGGACGTCACCGAGAGCATCCTGCAACTGCGGGCCCGCCGGATCGACGGCGTGATCGTGATCGGCACCGGCACGTCGTTCCCGACCCCGTCGCTCACCAGCCGGTTCGACGTACCGGTGATCTACGCCTTCACCTTCACCGAGGACCCGGACGACGTCACGATCACCTCGGACGACACCGCGATCGGACGGCTCGCGGCGACCCACCTGCTGTCGACCGGCCGCCGCCGGATCGCCCACATCACCGCCGAGCCGCACGACAACGCCGCACAGCGCCGGGCCGTGGGTGCCGGCCAGGTCCTCGCCGACGCCGGCCTCGACTGGGTGACGCCGGTCCGCTTCGGCCGCTGGCGGGAGAGCTGGGGCGAGGAAGCCGCCCGCGAGGTGCTGGCCGCGGCACCCGACGTCGACGCGATCTTCTGTGGCAGTGATGCGATCGCCCGGGGCGCCGAGCGCGTCGTCCGGGCGAGTGGCCGGCAGGTCCCGGGTGACGTGGCGCTGATCGGCGTCGACAACTGGGAGCAGTTGATGCACGACCAGCGCGTCAGCCGGCACCTGACCACGATCGAGGTCGGACTCGAGGAGATCGGCCGCCAGGTCGCGGCCCGCCTCCTCGAACCCGACCCCGAGCCCGGCATCCAGTACGTCGCACCTCAACTGGTCATCGCGGAGACCGTCTGACCCCCACCTCTCTCACCCGAGCCATTTCAGGGGTGGACCCCTGACGTGGTGGGTTGCCGCCTCAGATTCCGAGGGGGCAACCCACCCACTCAGGGGTCAACCGCTCAAATGGGGCTCTGCTGCTGGTTGTGTGGGTGATGTGGGAGGGGGTCTGGGATGCGGCTTGGCTGGTGGGGCTCGGGTGGCTGGCGTGCAGGTCGACAGGATGTGTCGGTTCGGGGGTGGTGGTCGGGGCAGGCATTCCCGCGTGAACCCGGCCGGCCCGGGCAGGGTCTGGCCGACACGTCCTGTCGACCTGCACCACACCAGCCACACCACCGGCTGCCCCAGGTCACCGGATCTGGGTCCGTCCTCCGACCAACACGCGCATACCGCCTACCACCCACACCGCGAGCAGGCGAGCGCCATGTCAGATGTGTGGGTGCTGGTGTGGTTGTGGGTGCTGGTCGGGGGTCAGCGGGTAGATCCGGTGGGGGCCGTCGGTCCGGGTTTGGAGGTGGGCGAGGGGGTGGGTCACTCAGTGGGGACTGCGGACATCGGGTCTGGTGTCCGTGGTCTCGATGAGGTGTCCGAGGTTCGGGGCTGGTTGATTGGGTTGGCCGGTGTACTGACGAACGGGTAATAGTCGGCGTCGCCCCCGCCGAACCGGCCCGCTTCCAGTCTGAACACCTCCGCCATGTCCCCGCGCAGCTGACGACTACCCGTTCGTCAGTACACCGGCCCTCCTCCGTGCCCGCGCCCCACACGCCCACGGCTCACGGGCCGCCTGCTCGAACCCGACCCCGAGCCCGGCATCCAGTACGTCGTACCTCAACTGGTCATCGCCGACACCGCCTGAGCACCCGCCGCTTTCCCCCGAACCATTTGAGGGGTTACCCACTGAAATGATGGGTTGCCCTCTCAGATTCCGTGGGGGCAACCCACCAACTCGGGGGTTGACCCTCTCAAATGGCGGGGGTGTCGTGGTGGTTCTCGTGGGTGGAGTGGATCGAGTGGCGCGGGGTGAACCCGAGCAGCTCCCGGGCCCGTGACGTGTCGACCAATGCGTCCCGTCCCGCGATCGGCCGCCGTACCGGAACCGTCGGGGCGTACTCGCGCAGCAGTTCATCTGTGGGACGGTCGATCAGGATGTCGTCGGCGGCCAGCCCGACCACGTGGGCTCCAGTCACCGGTGACTCGAGCGCGGCGATGATCGCCCGGACGCCGTCCCGCAGATCCAGATACGCCCAGCCCTCGCGGACCATCGTCGATGGGTCACGTTCGGCATTGGCCGCGAATCGCAGTAGTTGCTCGCGGGTCTTCACCAGTGGGAAGCGCAGCGCGATCACGTTGGTGCCCCAGCACCGCCACGCCATCCGGGCGCTCTGCTCGTCGACACTCTTCGACAGCGAGTACGCATCCGAGATGTCGGCCCGGACCTCCTCGTCGAGCGGGTAGTACGCCGGCACCACCGGATGCACGTTCATCGGTACGCCGAACGCGTTGATACTGCTCGCGATCACCACCCGGCCGATCCCCCGCTGCCCGGCCTGCGAGAGCACGTTGAACGTCGCCGCGACGTTGTTCTCGAACACCTCCTCCGGCGTACCGAGACTCGGATGCGGGATCGCGGCCAGATGCAGTACGGCGTCCACGCCGTCGAGCGCGGCCGAGACGTCGACCGGTGAGCGCGCGTCCCCGACCAGCGGGCGGTCCGCCGTACTCGGGTGGTCGTAGCGCAGTGACAGACCGGTCACGTCGTACCCGGCTGTCCCCAGACCGGCGACCGCGGCCCGGCCGATCGATCCATCCGCACCGGTGACGAGGACACGCCTCACGCCTTGATTCCCCCGGACAGGCCCACGCCACGCAGAAACGCCCGCTGGAAGACCAGGAACAGCGCCACCGGGATCAGCAGGGCCAGGAACAGACCCGCCAACTGGATGTTGAGCTCCGTCACCTTGGCGATCTTCGGCAACGCCACCGAGACCGGTTGCAGATCCGGATTCGTCAGCACCAGCAGAGGCCACAGATAGTCCTTCCAGGAAGAGATGATGCTGAGCAGCAGGACCACACCGAGGATCGGGCGCGACAGTGGCAGCACGAGCGAGGTGAACACCCGCAGCGAACCGGCACCGTCGATCCGGGCCGCCTCGAAGTACTCCCGGGGGATGCCGTCGAAGAAGCGCTTCACGATCAGCACGTTGAACGCACTGGCCGCGGGTGGGAGCCAGACCGCCCAGAACGTGTTGGTCAGGTTGCTGTGCACCACTGGGAGCTTCAGCACGGTCAGATACAGCGGGACGAGCGAGACGATGTGCGGCACGAACAGCGTCACCAGGATCGCCGCGGACAACACCGGTCCCCAGCGCGGCCGGAGCACGCTCAGCACGTAGCCCGCCGTCGTACAGATGATGAGCGACGCCAGCGCCGTACCGGCCGCGATGATGGCGGTGTTGCCGAGGTAGTAGCCGATGTGACCCTGATGCCAGGCAGTGGCGAGGTTCTGCCACTGCACCTTGCCGGACGGGAAGAACGCGAGTGGTTGCCGAATGCTGTCCTGGGTCGGTGAGATCGCTGCCTTGAGCAACCACAGGAACGGGCCGAGGCCTGCCACCGGCAGACCGGCGAACACCACGACCTGACCGATGACGAACGGCAGGCGGATGCGGGTCTGCCGGCGGTCCGAGTCCGACAGCGCGCCGCGCTCGCCGCTCACTCGGAACTCCAGCCACGCGTCGCGAACTGGAAGACAGCCGACAGTGCGGCGAGTGCCAGCGCCAGCAGCACGCTCAACGCGGTAGCGGCGCCGTAGTCACCGTTGACGAAGGCGTAGTTGTAGATGAGCAACAGGATCGTGGTCGTCGCCCCCTGCGGTCCTCCCCCGGTGAACAGCAGCGGCTCGGTGAACAGCTGCATGGTGCCGATCACCTGCAGGAGCAGCATCAGCAGCAGTACGCCGCGCAGATGCGGCAACATCACGTGCCACACCCGCCGGACCACGCCGGCGCCGTCCAGTTCGGCCGCCTCGTACAGATCGGCCCGCACCGAGGTCAGAGCGGCGAGGTAGATGATCACCGCGTTGCCGGCCCCGGCCCAGGTCGCCTCCAGCACGATCGAGGGCATCGCCGACGACGGACTGTCCAGCCAGAGGAACGGTCCCAGCCCGAACACCCCGAGGATGCTGTTGAACATCCCGTTCGGCGATGGGTCGTAGAAGAACCGCCACAACAGGATCGCCACCACCGGCGGAGTGATCACCGGCAGGTACGCGAGTGTCGTGTAGGCCCAGGACCGGCCGCGCAGCTCGGACAGGAACATCGCCAGCAGGATCGGCAGCGGGAAGCCGAACAGCAGCGCCAGCAGGGTGAACCAGACCGTGTTCATGGTGGCCTGCCCGACCGCGGGGTCGGTCAGGACGTACCGGAAGTTCTCCAGTCCTACCCAGCGCACAGGGTCGATGAGGTTGGTCTGCTGCAGGCTCATCACGAGCCCGCGGACGATCGGGCCCCAGGAGAAGACCAGGAAGATCAGCACAACCGGCAGCGCGAACACCACTGCCGGAACGCCGTTCCGGGCCCGTCGCAGCAGCACCCGGTTCAGGCGCCGCCGCACCCCGGTGTCCCGGGCAGGCGCCGAGACACCGGGCGGGCGAGTGGTGGTTGCGGTAGGCAACTCAGCGCCCGAGTTTGGCGTTCACCGTGCCGGCGGCCTTGGTCAGCAGCGCCGGGATGTCGGCCTTCTCGTTGCCCAGCACGGTCTGCACCACCGGGTCGAGCGCGGCGTACACCTCTTGGGCCTTCACCGACGGCTCGGGCACGATCTTCTGGTCGGCCGCGACCTTCGTGTACGGCGCGAAGTTCGCCAGCGGCACGTTCACGTACGGCTTGATCCAGGACTGGTACGTCGCGTACTGGTCGGCCGCCACCACCGGGAGACCCGGGACGCCGACCGGCTGCTTGGCCGCCACGCCGTTCTTGGCGCTGGTGACCGCCAGGTCCTGGTTCACGTACTTGTTCAGGTAAGCGAACTTGATCCACTTGATCGCGGCCGCCTTCTCGGCGTCCGTCGCGGTCGGGCTGACGATCTGGACGCTGCCGCCGCTGAGGGTGCCATGGTCGCCGCCCTGCTGCGGCATCGGGCCGATCCCGAAGGCCGAGGCCTTGAGCCCGTTGGTGGTGACCAGGGTGCGGTAGGCGTCCGGCGCGGACATGTACATGCCGATCTTGCCGGCCGCGAACGCCTTGGAGATGCCGTCGATGTCGTAGAGCACGGCCTGGCCCATCGACTTGTCGACCCACTTCATGTCGTGCAGCGCCTGCAGCGCGGCCCGGGACGGCGCGTCGTCGAAGGTCGCCTTGCTGCCGTCGGTGGTCTCGATCGTGCCGCCGAACGCGTAGGTCTGGGTGGTGAACATCCAGCCGCCGGTGTTGTTCGTGGTCATCTGCGCGTAGCCGGCCTGGCCGGTCGCGGCGGTGATCTTCTTCGCGTCCGCGCGAACCTCGTCCCAGGTCGCCGGCGGCTTGTCCGGATCGAGCCCGGCCTTGGTGAACAGGTCACGGTTGTAGATCAGGCCGACCGAGTACGCCGCGGTCGGGACGGCGAACACGTTGCCGGACTGGTCCTGGGCGATCTTCAGCACGGACGGGTTCAGCTCGTCCAGCAGGCCGTCGTCCTTGAGCGCCTTGGTCAGGTCCGCGACCTGCTTGCGGGCGATCATCCCCTGCGGCTCGGTGAACGGCACGTTTAGTACGTCGGGCAACTGCCCGCCGGCCGCCTGGGCCTGGAACGTGGTCGGATCCCAGAGCGTCTCGACCGGATTGAGCTTGATGTCCGGGTTCGCCTTCTGGAAGTCGGCCACCTTCTGGTCGTACTGGGCCCGGTTGGCCGGATCGGAGCTCGTCGGGCGGTCACCGACCGTGATCGTGACCTGTCCACCGGCGCCGGATTCACCGGCCGAGGACGGGCTGCTGGAGCAGGCCACCAGCCCCGCCAGCAGGAGAGCGGAGGTCGAAAGCGCTGCGGTGGAACGGATTGCGGTTCTGATCATCGGAACTCCTCAGCGGGGATGGCGGTCAGCGAGCCGACCGTCCCGCAGAGTAGCGCAAGCGCTTTCGCAAATACTAGCCCTCAAGCGCGACGAGCTCGATACGTTGCGACTCTGGTGCGGCTCGCGCAGGTCGGGGTGCAGTACTTGCGCGGCCGCCGCTCGGCCGGATTGACGAAGACCCGCTCGCAGTCCACGGCCGCACACGAGCCGATCGCGGCGAACCCATGGCCGGCCGCGAAACTCGCCAGCCCGAGCGCCGCAGTCGCCGCCAGCCACTCGGCCCAGGTCGCGTCCGGCTTCGCCACATGCAGATGCCACGGCGCCCCGTCGTGCTCGGACAAATACGGCCGTACGGCGTACTCCGTGAGCAACTCGTTGAGCGTTCTGGCCGCATCCGCCGGATCGGCGTGGAAGACCGGCCGGATCTGCTCACGGACCGCGCGGACTGCGGCCAGGTCGCCTTCGTCCAGCTCGATCGGGTCGGACTCGCCATGCGCGAGCAGGAAGTCGCGGACCGCATCCGGTGTCGTCAGTTTCTCCGGGTCACGGGTGCGGGTGTTGACCAAGTCGACCGCGAGCCGCACCAACCGGTCCGGTGTCTGAATCTCCACTGACCTCTCCCATCGGTAACGCCTTTGATAGCGTAACGCGTAACTGCCACTATGGCGTTACAGGAGGATGGCGTGCCCAGCTACTACCTGGCAGCGACCCTGGCGAGGTTTGCCGACGAGATGGTCGCGTTTACGCTGGTGCTGCTCGTCCTGGACCGCACGGACAGTCCCGCGCTGGCTGGGATCACCGGAGCCGCTTACGCGCTGCCCGCGGTGGTGACCGGCCCGCTCCTCGGTGCGTGGCTCGACAGGACGCCGTACCGCCGGAGTGCGCTCGCACTCAACCAGGCGGTGCTGGGCGTGGTCATGCTCAGTCTGCTGGGCGTGGTCGGCCATAGCGCGCACTGGATCACTCCAGCGCTCGCAGCCGTTGCCGGCGCGACGCTGCCGATGGTGAGCGGCGGCTTCACCAGCATGCTGCCGAGTCTGGTCCCTCGAGCTCGGCTAGCTCGGGCCAACTCGCTGGAAGCGGCGAGCTTCGGCGCCGCCACTATCACCGGTCCGGCGACCGCTGCCACGATCGCAGCGACCGTGTCGGTGGAGGCCGCGGTCCTGGTGATCGCTGTGGCAGCAGTACTCAGCATCTGCGCCATCACCCGGCTGCCTGCGCTCCCACCCGCCGGGACCAGCGGCGAGCCCTTCATGGCGTCAGTGATCGGCGGTCTCACCCACCTCGCGCGCACACCGCGGCTCCGGGCGTCCACTGTGACCACAACACTGCTCATGGGCGTGACCGGCATCCTGCTGATCACTCTGCCGCTGCACATGGCCACACTCGGGATGCCACGGTCCGCCGCGGGCTACCTGTGGACCGCACTGGAGATCGGCAGCATCACGACCGCTCTGCTGCTCGGACGGCTCCAGACTCGCTGGCGTCCGGAGCACGTCGTCATGGTGTCCGTTGCGGCCTATGGCCTCACTCTGACCACCTGGCCGCTTGCCGCGAGTTTCGCCGTACTCCTGCTGTTGGCTGCGCTCTCCGGGCTGTTGGAGGGGCCGACGCTGCCCGCCATGTTCGCGGCCCGGCAGCGCTACAGCCCCGAGTCACTCCAGGGCCGCGTCAGCACCACAGCCGCCAGCCTCCGCGTCGGCGCAGCCGCCCTGGGCCAAGCTGCCGGCGGCCTCCTCGTCCCAGCCATCGGCACCCACACAGCCCTGCTGGTTGTAGCCTCCGGCCTCGTCGCGGCGGCCGTCCTCGGCCGCGTCGCCGCGATCTCGAGGACGGCCGCCGCGCCGGCCCTCAGTCGAGGATGACGGAGCGGGTGAGGCTGCGGGGCTGGTCCGGGTTCAGGCCGAGGGCGAGGGACTTGGCGACGGCGACTCGTTGGGCCACCACCAGCGACGCCATCGGGTCGAGGTCCGGGTGGTGCACGACGGTCGCGCCGGTGGCGGCGACGTCGTCGAGCAGACCGGCCGGCGCCTCGCCGAAGACCCAGACCCCACGCCCGGCCTGGGCGATCGCGATGGGGCCGTGCCGGTAGTCCATAGCCGGGTAGGCCTCGGTCCACGCCGACGCCGCCTCACGCTGCTTCAGGGCGGCCTCGTGGGCCAGACCGACGGTCCACCGGGTCCCGACGTACGTGACCTGCTCGAGCTTCGCGAGATCGTCCACGTCGATGGTCAGCGCGGTCTGAGCGTCCGCGCTGGTCTGCGTGAGGTCCTCGCCCAGCGACGCGCGCAGCAACGCCAGCGTCGTGGTCGCGAAGCGGGTCTGTACGACGGACTGCTCGTCGGCGAAGTCGAGCATGATGGTCTGGTCGGCCAGCTCGACGATCGGCGAGCCGGGGGTCGCGGTGATCGCGACCGTCGGCAGGTCCGTGGCCCGGATCAGGTCCAGCACCTCGGTCGTCGTACCCGACCGGCTGATCACGACCACCACGTCGTACGCGCGGCCGGCCGGGAACTCCGATCCCGCGAACGCGTCGGTCTCACCCTGGCCGAGATCCTCGCGCCGGGCGGCGTACGCCATCGCCATGAACCACGACGTGCCGCAGCCGACGGCCGCGACCCGCTGACCGGGCTTCGGCAACGAACCGCCGTACTGCGCGAAACCGTCCGCGACCTGTCGCCAGAGGTCTGGTTGAGTGGCGATCTCAGTGCTCACAAAAGGCATCTGCGTCATGTCGTCTCCGCACTTGTCATGGTCGAAACTGCTCGAACGTGATCGAATGGTGCCAACCAGCCGCCACCCGGCTGACCGATTGTGTGAAGGAGGAGCCCCGGGTGAAGCGTTATGAACGCCTGAACACCTTGCTCGAGTCGCTCGCCGAGAAGGGCGCCATCGACGTCGACGAGCTCGCCGAGCAGTTGCACGTGTCCGCGGCGACGATCCGGCGCGATCTCGACCACCTCGGCAAGCAGCAGCTCCTCACCCGGACCCGCGGCGGCGCGGTCGCCAACGCGGTGTCGTACGACCTCCCGCTGCGCTACAAGACTGCGCGTTTCGCGTCCGAGAAGCAGCGGATCGCGCAGGCCGCCGCCACGCTGGTGCGGCGCGGCATGGTGATCGGGATGAACGGCGGCACCACCATCTCCGAGGTGGCGCGCACGCTGGCGACCCGGCCGGAGCTGTCGGCCGAGCACGGCGAGCCCGCGTTCACCCTCGTCACCAACGCGCTGAACATCGCCAACGAGCTGATCGTCCGGCCGCACGTGAAGATGGTGCTGACCGGCGGCGTCGCACGGCCGCAGTCCTACGAGATGATCGGGCCGCTGTCGCACCGGATCCTGTCCGACCTGTCCCTGGACATCGCCTTCATCGGCGTCGACGGGATCGACGAGACCGGGGCCACCGCCCATCACGAGGGCGAGGCGAACATCAACCAGCTGATCGTCAGCCGGGCCGCGAAGGTGGTCGTGGTGGCCGACTCCTCCAAGCTCGGGCAGCGCGCGTTCGCCCGGATCTGCGAGCTGAGCGAGATCGACACGCTCGTCACCGACGCCCAGGCCGACGAATCCCAGCTGACCGTCTTCAAGGAAGCCGGCATCGACGTCATCCGCGCCTGACCGCACTCCGCACCTCCCTCACTGGGCCCGGTCTTGTCTCGTGCGACGATCATATCTGATTCAAGGCCGTGTGTAATGAGCAAGAGTGCGCAGTCTCCGCGCGGGAGACACGGAATGCGGACCTCTTGCCGCTAGGCTTCGGATCAGCATGAGGAGCGCAGCGGCAGAATCTTGGGAGGGCATCATCGCCACCGGCATCGACCCGACGTCCTGGGCGTACGCCGAGGACTACACCGGTGAGGACGAAGTCGTCACCGGTGCGCGGGCGCGCGCCGACGAGAGCGGCATCGTCGCGATCGGACCCGGCGCGGCCGCCGCGCTGAGCCTGCTCGCCGCCGGCGTGGGCGCCAAGGCGGTCGTCGAGATCGGCACCGGCACCGGCGTCTCGGGGCTGGCGCTGCTGCGCGGGATGCGCACCGACGGCACCCTCACCACGGTCGACATCGACGCCGAGAACCAGCGGCTGGCCCGCAAGACGTTCCTCAGCGCCGGCGTCCCGTCGAACCGGTTCCGCCTGATCGCCGGCGCCGGGCTGGACGTGGTCACCCGGCTCACCGACGGCCACTACGACCTGGTCTTCTGCGACGCCGACCGGCGCGAGAACACGGCGTACCTGCACGAAGCCCTGCGCCTGCTCCGCCCCGGCGGCATCGTCGCCTTCGCCGGCATCCTCAGCGGCGGCCGCGTCGCGGACCCGGCCCGCCGGGACCCCGACACCACCGCCCTCCGCGACCTGATCCGCGCCGTCCGCGACGACGACGACCTCGTCTCAGCCCTCCTCCCCACCTCCGAAGGCCTCCTCACCGCCGCCAAACGCCTCAGCTGAACCAGGACAACGAGTGAGCGGACGGCACTGAGTGTGACGACATGGCGGTAGAAACATACTAAAGAAACCGACAATCATACTAAGATGGACAGTGATTAGTATGTTTGTTGGTTTCTTTGGAGGATTCGGGTGCGCTCGTTCGCAGACCTTGACCGCCTGATCGGCCAGGTCCCGGCTGACGTCGTCATGCGGCTCCGA
The DNA here is from genome assembly GCF_045040325.1 of Kribbella sp. NBC_01510. Classification (NCBI taxonomy): domain Bacteria; kingdom Bacillati; phylum Actinomycetota; class Actinomycetes; order Propionibacteriales; family Kribbellaceae; genus Kribbella; species Kribbella sp. NBC_01510. Next base: position 408,605 of record NZ_CP109418.1, read on the forward strand.
TCGATCGACACCGGTAGGGGCAGCGAGGCGCTGTACCGGCATCAGTTGCCGGCGCTGTTGACCGAGCTCGCCAACCGTGCCCGGATCCAGAGCATCACTGCCTCCTCGGCCATCGAGGGGGTCGTGGTCCCCGACGCCGAGCGGGCGGAGCGCGTCATTGACGGCAGTGCCGGGGTGTTGCGGAGCAGAAGCGAGCAGGAGCTCGTCGGTTACCGCAAGGGGCTCGACTACCTGTTCCAGGAGGACTGGCACCCGCTGAATATCGGGCTGCTGCTGCACCTGCACCGGCTGCTCTGGTCCGAGACGGCGTACCCCGGTGGTCAGCTCAAGACCGACGACAACCTTGTCGTGGATCGGTCGCCCGACGGGAGCACGACCGTGCGGTTCGTGCCCGTTCCGGCGGCGAGGACGGCTGAGTACCTCACGGATCTCATCGCTCGCTACCGGGACGCTCAGGCTGATGCCAGGCACCACCCGGTCCTGCTGGTCGGCTTGATGATCCTCGACCTGCTCGTCATCCATCCGTTCGCAGACGGGAACGGCCGAGTCGCCCGCGCGTTGACCAACGCACTTCTGGTCGACGCCGGGTACGAGGTCTGCCGGTGGGTCTCCCTGGAGCAGCTCATCGCGGACTCCGCCGACGAGTACTACACGGCGCTCCTTCGCTCGACCGATGACTGGCACGACGATCAGGCGAATCCCTGGCCATGGCTGTCGTACTTCGTCACCGTGCTGGCTTCCGCGTACCGGACCTTCGCGCGCCGTGCGGCTGCCGATCGGAGCGGCGGCACGAAGCAGGACCGGGTGCGTGCCCACGTGCTGAAGCATGCAGCCCCGGTATTCCGCCTTGCGGATGTCCGTACGGCGCTGCCGGGAGTCAGCGACCAGACCATTCGGCTCGTCCTGGAAGAGCTCAAGAACGAGCAGAAAGTCAGCCCCGAAGGCGCTGGACGAGGCGCCGTGTGGCGGCGTATCCCCGATCAGGACTGACTTCCTCAGCCGGTGAGGCGGGTCAGTTCGGCGGTTACGTCGTGGAAGGGCTCGGTCAGGGGGTCTATCAGTTCGTAGTGGCCGCAGTCCTGGGCGCGGATGAAGTGGGCGGTGGGGTGGGCGGTGAAGTAGGACTCGGTGACGCTGATCGGGACGATCGTGTCGCCGGTGCCGTGGATGAGGCTGACCGGGGCGATCGACGCCGGGAGGTGGACGGGGTCGAGGTCGTTGCGGACGCCGGTGCCGATGAAGGCCTGGACCGCGCCGCCGTCGAGATCCATCCGGTCGGCCATCAGGAGGTCGGCGACGGGGGCGAGGGCGATCAGGCCGCGGAGCCGGACCGGGTTGAGGGTTGCAGCCGCCCAGAGGGCCAACTGGCCGCCGGCGGAGTGGCCCATCAGCACGTAGCCCGCGTGGACGTCGACAAGGTCGGGTAAGGCCTCGAGCGCCGTACGGACGTCTGTCGTGGTGACATCGGGATCGCCGGGCTTGCGGCGGTACTCCAGGGACAGCACCGGCCAGCCGAGGTCGGAGAGCGCTTCGCCGAGCGGGCGCGCGTGCATCCGGTCGTACTTCGGCCGCCAGAAACCACCGTGCACGAACACGACCAGCGGCCGGTACTCCTTCGCGTGCCAGTAGTCGATCACCTGGTCCGCGTCGTCGCCGTAGCGGAGCTCCTCGTCGGGCCCGCGCGCCGCGCGGGACAGAACCGATCGGTCTTCACTCATTCAGACCTCCCGAGACTGCGGTGAATTCCAAGGAAGTGCAGTGCGTTCGTGGACAGCAGCTTGTGCTGCTGATCCGCGGTCAGGAAACCGGCCGTGCGTACCACCTCCCCGACCGGCCGCTCACCCAGTGGATAGGGATAATCACTGCCGACCAGAACGCGGTCTTCCCCCAAGGTATCGACAAGAAGCCGCAAAGGCGCTGATTCGAACACCACCGTGTCGACCAGGATCCGGTCCAGGTAGTACGACGGTGGGTGCTGCGAGCAACCACGGACGATGTCGCCGCGCCGGTGCCAGGCGTTCTCCAGCCGCCCGAGCCAGAACGCGAAACTCCCGCCGCCATGGGCGAAGCAGATCCGCAGGTACGGCGGGAGCGCGTCGAACGCACCACCCAGGATCATCGCCAGCAGGGACAGATGGGTCTCGGCCGGCATCCCGGTCAGCCAGCGGGCCATCCAGCGGTCCAGGCGCGGACCACCGGGCATGTCCCACGGATGCACCAGCACCGGCGTCCCGGTCTCGGCGCAGTGGTTGAGGAAGGCAACGATCCCCGCGTCGTCGAGATCCTTGTCGCCGACGTGGTTGCCGATCTCGACCCCCACATGACCGGCGGCCCGGCAGCGATCGAGCTCCGCGCAGGCCGCGTCCGGATCCTGCAGCGGCACCTGACAGAACGGGATGAAACGGTCGTCGCCGGCAAGCGTCTCCAGCGTGAGATCGTTGAAGATCCTGGCCAGCTTGACCGCCTGATCCGCCGGCCGGTCGTAGCCGAAGAACACCGGCGTCGGCGAGACCACCTGCAGGTCGATGCCGTCGGCATCCATATCCGCCCGCCGGACATCCCGATCCCAGGCCTGCGGGCCGATCGGCCGGAACTCGGTCGAGCCGACCATGATCATCGCGGCCCGCTCGGAGTCGATCCGCAACCACGGCCAGCCGTCGCCGCCGCACGCTACCGAGAGATCCGGCCAGCCCTTCGGCACCAGGTGTGTGTGGACATCGACAGTCATCAGCCTCTACCGGGGTGCACGGTGCCGCACTGCGGGCAGGTCCGGGCGTCCTCGCTCTCGTAGAACGCGTTGAAGACCGGCGGCAGGTCGGCCACGATGTCCGTCACCTGGAGCTCGACCTCGTGCACGATCCCGTTGCAGTTGGCGCAGTACCAGCGGAACTTCTCCAGCGTGCCCGGCTCGCGGACGCGCTCCATCACCAGGCCGATCGAGTCCGCGTCGCGCTGCGGCGAGTGCGGCATGCTCCGCGGCAGCACCCACATCTCGCCCTCGTTGATGTCGACCCGGGCGGGGCCGTCGTCGGTCATCACGTCGACGTGCATGGTGCCCTTGATCTGGTAGAAGAACTCCTCGTACGGGTCGACGTGGAAGTCGGTGCGCTGGTTCGGCCCGCCGACCACCATCGTGATGAAGTCGTCCCCGGTCGGGAACATCTGCTTGTTACCGACCGGCGGCTTCAGCAGGTGCTTGTTCTCCTCGATCCACTGCGGAAAGTTCGTCGACTCCAGATTGACCATGCCTACTCCTCCTTGTGCGGGCTGTGTCCTTGTGGGATGGCCGCAACAGCGGATATCTCGATCAGCAGCTGGGGATGCGGCAGCTGATGAACTGCGACGGTCGTCCGGGCCGGCCCGGACTCGTCGAAGAATTCGCCGTACACCTCGTTGTACCCCCCGAAGTCGTTCATCGACACCAGGTACGTCGTCACACTCACGAGATCCCCGAGTCCCGCCCCGACGGCCGCCAGGATGTCCCGGATGTTCTCCAGCACCGCCCGCGTCTGCTCCCGGATGTCCAGCGACACCGTCCCCAACGAGTCGACCGACGCCCCGGCGATGGTGTTGTCCGGCCGCCGGCTCGACGTTCCCGACACGAAGGCGAACCCGCCAGACACCTTGACATGCGGGAACCGCCCCCGCGGCGTCGCCTTCCCCGGCACGACGGTCCCGCTCATGACTTATCCACAGGCAACAGCGAACCACCAGCAGAGACGACCGACCATGCGTAGGCTGCACCGCTATGCGTGTCGGGGTCTACGTCGATGGTTACAACCTGTACTACGGAGGTCGGCATCAGCTCGGGAAAGCGCCCGGCTGGCGCTGGCTCGATCTCCGTGCCCTGGTAACGACATTGATCGCGGAACAACGGTGCTGGTCCGCGCCGGCGCTGCAACGGATCACTTACTGCACCGCGCGGATCGACCAACGTCTGAACCCGTCCGGTTTCATCGAACAGGACGCCTACCTGAAGGCGCTGGTGACGACAGCCAGCGTCGACCTGGTGGAGTACGGGAAGTACGTGACCGGCATCCGCAATCGGCCGCTGGCGGTGAAGGGTCCTCGACCGCGCAGTGCACCGCAGGTGGTGACGTCGCAGTGGCCGGTGATGGTCCAGTCGACACTCGGCTCGCCCCTTCCAGGCGCGGTGTTCATGGTCTCGACCCTGCACCAAGAGGAGAAGGGCACCGATGTCAACCTGACGACCCATCTCCTGACCGATGTGCTGAGCAGGTCGGTGGACGCCGCAGTAGTGATCTCGAACGACTCGGATCTGAAGCTGCCGGTCCGGCGTGCACGGCAGGTCGTGCCGGTCGGCCATGTGAACCCCCGGGGCGGCTACTTCGCCGGTGACTTGACCGGTGAGCCGACCGAGGGCGCTGGCGGCCACTGGTGGCGGAAGCTCACGCCGGCCGACTTCCTCGACCATCAACTCCCTGACCCTGCAGGTAACTACACGCGGCCACCAGGCTGGTGAGATGCTGTAGACTGCTCTGCATAATGCACCCGGTCCCTCGTGGGCCGGGTCTTTCTTTTCCCGGCTCATGTCAGCTCCACGCAGACGTTGGTGGGCTCGGAGTAGAAGTCGAGCGAGTGCCTGCCGCCTTCGCGGCCGACCCCGGACAGCTTCATCCCGCCGAACGGCGTACGCAGGTCGCGGAGGAACCACGTGTTGACCCAGACGATGCCGACGTCCAGCGCCGGACCCGCGCGGTGGGCGCGGCCGACGTCCCGGGTCCAGACCGTTGCCGCGAGACCGTAGTCGCTGTCGTTCGCCAGCGCGTACGCCTCGTCCTCGGTGTCGAACGGCGCGATGTGGCAGATCGGGCCGAAGATCTCCTCCGTGTTCGTCCGCGCGTCCGGCGGCAGCCCCGCCACCACGGTTGGTTGCACGTAGCAACCACCATCACGGGCGTCGCCGAACGACGGTACGCCGCCACCTGCGAGGACTTCCGCGCCCTCGGCCCGCGCGAGGTCGTAGTACGACAGGACCTTGTCGCGGTGCTGCTTCGAGATCAACGGCATGTTCATCGTCGCCTCGTCGGCGGGCCAGCCGTAGGTCAACTCGGAGGCTCGCTGAGCCATGCGTGAGCAGAACTCGTCGAAGATCGGCCGTTCGACATACAACCGCTCGGTGCACAGGCAGACCTGCCCACCGTTGGTGAAGACCGACCGCACCGACCCCTCGACCGCGGCATCCAGCGAAGCGTCGGCGAAGATCAACCCGGCGTTCTTCCCGCCGAGCTCGAACGACACCGCCTTGACCCGATCCGCGGCGACCTTGGCGATCGCCGTACCGGTCGCGGACTCGCCGGTGAACGTGATCGCGTCGACGCCGGGATGCCGGGTCAGGTACTCCCCCGCCGACGACGGGCCGAATCCGTGCACGAGGTTGAAGACACCGGGCGGTACGCCGGCCGCCGCCATCACCTCGGCCAGCACGGTCGCCGACGCCGGCGTCTCCTCGGAGGGCTTCACCACCACCGCGTTGCCACAGGCAAGCGCCGGCGCGACCTTCCAGGTGAGCAGCAGCAACGGCAGATTCCACGGTACGACGATCGCCACCACACCGACCGGTTTCCGTACGGCGTAGTTCAACGCCCGCCGCCCGTCCGGCAGCACGGTGGTGTAGGACTCGGTCGCCGCCGTGGTCGCGAAGTCGGCGAACGCCCGGAAGTTGGCCGCGCCCCGCGGGATGTCGAGCGTCCGCGCCTGGCTGATCGACTTCCCGGTGTCCCCCACCTCGGCCGCGACCAGATCCTCGAACCGCCGCTCCAACTCGTCCGCGACCCGCCGCAGCACCGCCGCCCGTTCCTGCTCGCTCATGCGTCCCCACGGGCCACGGAGCGCCGCCCGGGCAGCGTTCACCGCCGCGTCGACAGTCTCGGAGTCCGCCTCGCACACGTCGAAGATCTGCTCACCTGTCACCGGGCTGATCTTCGCGAACGTCGACGGACTCGCCACGAACGCGCCGTCGACGAAGTGCCGCAGGAGCCCGACCGAGCTGGGCTGCCCGGTCAGCAACTCGGATGTCCACAGGCTCATCGCCGGCCCCTCCTTCGCAGGAGCCCCATCAGCACACCTGCCGCGGCGACCGCACCCATCCCGAGCACCTGGTGCTGACGACGTACCCGCTGCTGGACCTCGGCGTACGGCGTGGTCGAGAAGGAGACGAGTTCGTAGCGGGAGACGTAGGTGCCGGGGAGGAGGCGCTCCAGCGCGTGCTCGACGCGTTTGGTCAGCCGGAAGACCGGAGACGACACCTTGTCGCGCATCTCGACGAAGTTGTCGAGGGCCATGTCGGCGATCGCCTCGGTGTTCTCACGGCGGCGCGCCTCGAACAGCGGGAGCGCCCGGGCCCATGAGCCGCCGGTGTCGTCCAGGCAACGGTCCAGCTCGACCACGTCCTCGAAGGCACAGTTGGCCCCCTGACCGTAGAACGGGACGATGGCGTGGGCGGCGTCGCCGAGCAGCGCCGTACGCCCGTGAGCCTGCCAGGGCAGCGTGTGCACTGTGCCGAGTACGCCGACCGGGTTGTGCAGGTAGTCGTCCACCAGGTCCGGCGCCAACGGCAACAGATCCGGATAGTTCTCCCGGAAATGCGTTTCGATCCCCGAAGGATCGGCCAGCGCGTCGAAGGATCCGGCCGGCCAGAAGAGTGTGCAGGTGAAGGACCGATCCGGATTCGGCAGCGCGATCATCATCGACGTCCCGCGCGGCCAGATGTGCAGCGCCCCGGCATCCAGCGCGAAGTCACCGGAGACCGCCGGGATCGACAGCTCCTTGTAGCCGTAGTCGAGGAAGTCGACGTCCTCCGCAACGATGCCCTCGGCAAGCAACTGCTCGCGCACTGCGGAACCGGCCCCGTCGGCACCCAGCACCACATCCGCCGAAGCCGACACCTTCCCGGCAGGCGTCGCGAACACCATCCGCCCCGCCTGCGAGTCCAGCTCCACCAACCGGTGCTCGAACTCGACCGTCACCCCGGAAGCGTCCGCCGCTGCAGACAGCAGAGCGTTGTTCAGCGCACCCCGGCTGATCGAGTTGATGGCCCGATCACCCGACGCCGAGTAGGCCTGAAAATCCAGCGGCCCGGACACCGGATGGATCATCCGGCCCTTCATCGGCAACGCGTCCGCCATCACCTGATCGACCAGCCCGATCCGGCGCAGCGCGTCCAGCCCACGCTCGGAGATCGCCAGGTTGATCGAGCGCCCGCGTTCGGCCTGACCGACCCTCGGATCCGGCCGCCGTTCGTACAAAGTCACCGGCAACCCACGCCGCGCGAGGAAACACGCCAGCAGACTCCCCGTCAGCCCCGCTCCGACGATCGCGACCCTCATGCCGGCACCGCCCCGGCCAGTGCGGACGCGGCCCGCCAGCAGTCGTGATACGTCGAGTACAGCGGCACCGGTGCCAGCCGCAGTACGTCGGGCTCCCGCGAGTCCGCGATCACGCCGTACTCGAACCGCAGCCGCCGCGCGAGCTCACCCGCCCGCATCCCGTCGACCCGCAAGGACAGCTGCGCGCCGCGCCCGGCCGGGTCGGCGGGTGTGATCACCCGCAGCGGCCGTCCATCCGTCACCGACGCCAAGAGCTCCTCCAGGTACGCCGTCAGCCGCAGACTGCGCTCACGCAGCGCCCCGATGCCGATCTTGTCGAAGATCTCCAGCGACGTCCGCACCGGGCTCATCGAGAAGATCGGCGGGTTCGACACCTGCCAGGCGTCCGCGGAGGCGGGCGGTCGCGATTCCGGCGTCATCTCGAACCGGGTCGACGCCTCCGTGCTCCACCACCCCTCGAACCGCGGCAGGTCACCGCCCAGATGCCGCTCGTGCACAAAGGCGCCCGCGAGCGCACCAGGGCCCGCGTTCAGGTACTTGTACGAACACCACGCAGCGAAGTCCACACCCCAATCGTGCAACGCCAACGGGACATTCCCGGCGGCATGCGCGAGATCCCACCCGACGATCGCACCGGCCGCATGACCGGCCTTGGTGATCATCGGGATGTCCATCAGTTCACCGGTCAGGTAGTTCACCCCACCGAGCAGCACCAGGGCCACATCGCCACCCAGTTGCTCGACGACATCCGCCGTACGCAGGCTGTCCTCACCCGGCCGGGGCCGCAGGCGGATGATCGTGTCGTCGGCGTCGTACCCATGGAACCGAGCCTGCGAGCGGACGGCGTAGCTGTCCGAGGGGAAGGCCGAATCCTCGATGACGATCCGGTGCCGCGAGCGGGTCGGGCGGTAGAACGAGACCATCAGCAGGTGCAGGTTGACGGTGAGCGAGTTCATCACCACGGTCTCGCTCGGCAACGCGCCGACCAGGCGGGAGGCGGGACCGGTCAGCAGTTCGTGGTACGGCAGCCAGGGGCGGGCCGCGTCGAGATGCCCCTCGACCCCGAGCGCCGCCCAGGCGTCGAGATCCTCGAGCAGCTCGACCCGGGTCGCTCGCGGCCGCAGACCGAGCGAGTTGCCGGCGAAGTACGCCACGTCCGGGTAGTCGCCACCCTGGGCCGGGGGTACGTCGAAGAGGTCGCGGTGCCCGGGATCCGCAACATCCAGCTCCAGCGCGTCATCCTCCGCGGTCACGCCTCGGCAACCTCGTCCGACGTCGCCGGCGCGGCGTGCTCCGGCTTGGCGGCCATCGCCGGCGGCTCGATCACCTGCCCCTTGCCGAGCACGCTCACCCCGCCCTTGGACACCGTGAACCCCCGCTCCCGGTCGAGATCCGGGTCGACGCCGATCTCGACGCCGTCGGGGACGACCACGTTCTTGTCCAGGATGACGTTCTTCAGCACGACGTTCGCGCCGATCTTGCAGTTGTCCATGATGACGGCTCGCTCGATATTCGCACCGGCGCTGACGATCACGTTGGCCCCCAGCACCGAGTGCTCCACGATCGCACCGGACACGATCGAGCCCTGGCAGACGATCGACTCTCCGACGGTCGCGTCGTCGGTGAACTTCGCGCCCGGCAATTGCGGGTGCGAGGTGAAGATCGGCCAGTCCGAGTTGTACAGGTTGAACACCGGCTGGATCGAGACCAGGTCCATGTGTGCCTCGTGGTACGAATCGAGTGACCCGACGTCGCGCCAGTACGAGCGATCCCGGTCCAGCGCGCCCGGGACGTCGTTCTCCTGGAAGTCGTAGACCCCGGCCTTGCCCTCGGCAACCATCATCGGGACGATGTCGCCGCCCATGTCGTGCCGCGACGCCGGGTTCGCGGCGTCCTTGCGCAGCGCCTCGACCAGGACGCCGGCGCTGAACACGTAGTTGCCCATCGAGGCGAACGTCTCGTCCGGCGAATCCGGCAGGCCCGGCGGATCGGCCGGCTTCTCCAGGAACTCGTCGATGGTGTGCCCGTCCGCGCCGGTCTTGATCACGCCGAACTCCGACGCCTCGGCCCGCGGCACCCGGATCCCGGCCACGGTGACGCCGTTCCCGCGCTGGATGTGCGCGGCGACCATCTGAGAGGCATCCATCCGGTAGACGTGGTCGGCGCCGAACACCACGATGATGTCGGGCTGGAAGTCGTCGATCAGGTTCATCGACTGGTAGATCGCGTCCGCGCTGCCCTGGTACCACTGCGGGCCGAGCCGCTGCTGGGCCGGCACACAGCTGACGAAGTTGCCCAGCAGCGTCGACATCCGCCAGGTGACGGTGACGTGCCGATCCAGCGAGTGCGACTTGTACTGCGTCAGGACGAACAGGTTCCGGATGCCGGCGTTCACCAGGTTCGACAGCACGAAGTCGATCAGGCGGTAACTGCCCCCGAACGGGACGGCCGGTTTGGCCCGGTCCGCCGTCAGCGGCATCAGCCGCTTGCCCTCACCACCGGCCAGCACGATTCCGAGAACTCTGGGCGCCTTTGCCATGTCCGCACCTTAATCCTCCATCCCCCCTGGCATAAGCGCTTGCGAGTGTCGCGACACTGTGAAGATGCCGATCCTCGTCGTACCGACTGCTGCCGTTCACCGTTCGTTCCTGGCTGCCTGGGACGAAGCGGGGCCGCAGGAGGAGCGGTGGATGGGAGCCCGGTCGGTGGCCGGCGCGGAGGAGGAGTGGAGCCGCGGTCAGGCGGCCGATCCGGCCGAGTTCGCCCGGATGATCGAGGCGATCCGGGCGGAGGCGGACCCGGAGACCGCGCTGCCGCCGGGCATCGTGCACCAGACCGTGCTCTGGTTCGTCGACGGCGTCGACTGGCTCGGCCGGTTGTCGATCCGGCACCACCTGACCCCGGCCCTGACCGAGCTCGGCGGCCACATCGGGTACTACGTCCGCCCGTCGGCCCGGCGCCAGGGGCACGCGACCCAGATGCTGACCCAGTCACTGCCGATCGCCGCCGCCCTCGAAATCGATCCCGCGCTGGTCACCTGCGACCTGGACAACGAGGGCTCGCGCCGCGTGATCGAGTCGGCCGGTGGCGAATTGGAAGACGAACGACACGGAAAGCTGCGCTTCTGGGTACCGACACGGATGACCTGATGTCCTATCGTCGGGCTCATGAAGGTCGCCATCCTGACGCGTGAGTTCCCTCCGGATGTGTACGGCGGGGCGGGGGTGCACGTGGACTTCCTGGTCCGCGAGCTCCGTCGCCTGATCGACGTGGACGTGCACTGCATGGGCGAGCCACGGCTCGGCGCGACCGCGCACTCCGAGGACGACCCGCGGATGCCGGAGGCGAACGCGGCCCTGCGCATCCTGTCCACCGACCTCACCATGACCGCCGGGGTCGGCGACGCGGACCTCGTTCACTCCCACACCTGGTACGCGAACATGGCCGGTCACTGGGCGAAGCTCCTGTACGACGTACCGCACGTGGTGACCGCTCACTCGCTGGAGCCGCGCCGTCCGTGGAAGGCCGAGCAGCTCGGCGGTGGCTACCGGCTGTCCAGCTGGGCCGAGCAGACGGCGTACGAGCCGGCCGATGCCGTGGTCGCGGTGAGCCGCGGGATGCGCGACGACGTCCTGGCCTGCTACCCGGCGATTGACCCGGCCAAGGTGCACGTGATCTCGAACGGGATCGACGCCGACTTCTACCAGCCGGACCCGGCGACCCACGTGCTCGAGCGGCTCGGCGTCGACCCGGGCCGCCCGTACGTGACGTTCGTCGGCCGGATCACCCGGCAGAAGGGCGTGCCGCATCTGCTCCGGGCCGGCCTGCGCCTCGACCCGTCCGTGCAGCTCGTCCTGCTCGCCGGCGCGGCCGACACGGTCGAGCTGAAGGCGGAGACCGACGCGTTGATCGACGACCTCAAGCTGGCCCGGGACGGAGTGTTCGTGGTCTCCGAGATGCTGCCGCGCGAGGAGGTCCGGCAGGTGCTGACGCACGCGCTGGCGTTCTGCTGCCCGTCGATCTACGAGCCGCTCGGCATCGTCAACCTGGAGGCGATGGCGTGCGAGACGGCCGTCGTGGCCAGCGCCGTCGGCGGGATCCCCGAGGTGGTCGACGACGGCGTGACCGGCATCCTCGTCCCGTACGACGAGAACGACATCGACACGTTCGAGCGCGGTCTGGCCGCGGGCATCAACGAGCTGGTCGACAACCCGGCGAAGGCCGAGGCGATGGGCAAGGCCGGCCGTGAGCGCGCGGTGTCGGAGTTCGGCTGGGACGCCGTCGCGGACCGGACCGTGCGGCTCTACAACAGCCTGCTCGGGTAGGGGAAACCCCACCCCGGAGCCGGGTGTGAGCACCATGGCCGGGGAGGTCACGCGACGGTTGGGTTGAGGTATGACATCTCGCCTGGTCAAGACCGTCGCGGCGACGCTCGCCGGCGCTGCTCTGCTCACCTTCCCACTGTCGGCGTACGCCTCCGTCAACCAACCGACGCTGTCCGAGGCTGCCGTCACCAGGGTCCACGCCCTCCGCGGCGCGCTCGTCTCAGCCGTCCCGATCGCCACCCTGACGGCGGCTCAACTGGACGCCGCCGCGGCCGATTTCCCGGACACACCACCGGCCAAGTACGGCGTCACGGCGTACCGCTTGATCTATCGGACCGTCGACCACAATGGCCGGGCGACGACCGCAAGCGGCATCGTCGTGCTGCCGGACGGGCGCCGGGGTGCACTGACCGCGGTGGAGTACCTGCACGGCACGAATGCGACCAAGGCCTACGCGGCCTCGGTCGACGACACCTCGACCGACCGGCTCGTCACCGCGCTGTTCGCCGGCGCGGGACTGGTCGGCGTCGCGCCGGACTACCTCGGGCTGGGGCTCGGCCCGGGTCCGCACCCGTACATCGACACCAAGACCGAGACCACCGCCTCGGCGGACATGCTGCTCGCGGCCCGGACCTTCGCGGCGCGGCACGGTGTCGCGCTGAAGCGGGACGTCCTGGTCACCGGCTTCTCGCAGGGCGGCCGGGCCTCGATCGCGCTCGGGCGGGCGCTGAGCCGGGGTGAGGCCGGGCCGTTCCGGCTCGGTGCGCTGCAGGCCGTCGCCGGACCGTACGACCTGCTCGGCAGCGAACTGCCCGCGACCTTCGACGGCGGCGTCGCGCCCGCGACCGCCGCGTTCTACCTCGCGTACTTCGTCACGGCCTGGAACCGGACAGTCGGGTTGTACGACGATCCGCGCGAGGCGTTCCAGGCGCCGTACGCGAAGACCGTGGAGGGGCTGTTCGACGGTTCACACCCCGACGAGGAGATCGCCGCCGCGCTACCGGACTCGCCGGACAAGCTGTTCACGCCAGAGTTCGCCCAACGGCTGCAGCACCCGACCGGCCGTTTCCTGCGGGCCCTCCAGGCAGCCGACCAGATCTGCCACGACTGGACCCCGCGCGTCCCGATCCACCTCTACAGCGGCACCAAGGACACGGACGTCGTAGCCGCGAACGCGAATGCCTGCGCCATCGGGCTCCGGGCTCGCGGAGCGCAGGTCACCGTGCACTCGATGGGTGCCGTCGACCACTTCGGTACGGCGTTCGCGGCGTACCCGCAGATCGTCCGCACCTTCAGTCACTGGGCCTAGCGCTGCGCTCGTCCCGCTGCGGCGCCTCATCACTGGACGCGGTAAGGCTGCCCCGCAGTGCGAGCAGTTCGGCGTCGCGGCTGCCCGGCGTGGCGTGGAAAACGACCAGCGTCATGCTGTCGGTGCCGCCGATGGTCAGCTTGTCGCTCTGCAGCGCGATGTCACCCACCTCTGGATGGGTCAGCAAGCTGACCCGGCCACGCCGCGGCCGCACGTCATGCCGGGCCCACAGCTGCCGGAATCGCTCGCTGCGGACCGACAGCTCGCCGACCAGCTCCATCAGGCGCGGGTCGTCGACTCCGACCCGAGCTCGGACCGCAGGATGCCGACCCCGTCCTCGGTCAGGTCGTCCCAGTCCCGCCGCAGCGCCCGCTCCGCCGGGTCGAGGAGGACCGACGTCAGCAGGTTGACCCCGACCGCATAGTTCGGCGTCAACGCGGCGCACAGTGCGTTGACCGCGAGTACGTCGGTGTACTTGTTCTGCACGTACGCCGGGTTGTTCGGCCACCCGTCGATCAGTTCGACGATGCTCGGCGAGACCGGCTCGGTCTTCGCCCGCTGGCGCGGTGCCGGGACAGCGCGCGGCCGCTCCTGGGCGAGGCCGATGAGGTACGCCGTCGCGTCCGCGTCCAGCCGAAGTACGTCGGCCAGTGCCTCGCCGTACTGCGGGAAGCGGTGGAACTCGGCATCACACATATCGACACCAGCGACTTCTACGGCCCGACCGTGGTCAACGAGCTCATCAAGGAAGCCCTCTACCGTACCCGGCGGACCTGCACCTGGTCACCAAGGTCGGCGCCCGCCGCGGTGACGACGGGAGCTGGATCCACTCGGAGGAGCCGGCCTCGTTGAAGGCGCAGGTCCACGAGAACCTGGAGCACCTCGGCCTGGGCGTCCTCGATGTCGTCAACCTCCGTACGGCGGCGCACGACGGCGGCAGCGAGGACTCGATCGCCGAGTCGTTCACCGTGCTCGCCGAACTGCAGCAGGAGGGCCTGATCCGGCACCTCGGCCTGAGCGGCGTGACGATCACCCAGATCCGCGAGGCGCAGACCATCGCCCCGGTCGTCACTGTGCAGAACCGCTACAACCTCGTCCGCCGCCACGATGATGACGTCGTCGACTACTGCGCCGACCAGAACATCGCTTTCGCCTCGTTCTTCCCCCTCGGCGGCTTCACCCCACTCCAATCCGAAACCCTGGCGAAGGTAGCCACCCGCCTGAGCGCCACACCGCAACAGGTCGCCCTGGCCTGGCTCCTCCAGCGCTCGTCGACGAGCATCGTCATCCCCGGCACGTCCTCAGTCGGGCACCTGCGCGAGAACGTCGCCGCCGCCGACCTGGTCCTCCCGGCCGACGCCGACGCCGACCTGGACACCATCACCACCTGACCGCATTTGATGGGTTGACGTCCGAAAGTGTGGGTTGGCCACCCGAAATACCGGACGCCAACCCACAGTCTCGGACGTCAACCAGCCAAATCGGTACGGCGGGAGCGGGCGAACGCCTGGCGGATGCGCAAAGCTGTCCGGGCGGGATGGTCGAGATCGATCCAGGTGGTCCGGACGACCTCCAGCCCCAGCGCGCGAAGCCGGTCCTCCCGAACCTTCTCCCGGATCAGCGTCTCCCTGGACCCGTCGGCGTACTTCAAGAGACCGTCGAACTCGACCACGGTGTTGTGATCGGGGAAGTAGAAATCAACCCGCGCGATGAACCCGTCGGCGTCTTCGAAGACCACCTGCAGGACCGGCGACGGCAATCCTTCGTTGCGCATCAGCACCCGGAGCCGGGACTCTCCGACTGATTCGGCCAATGGATCCGCGAAGGCGAGAACGGCGCGGATCGTCGGACCACCCGGCCAGAACTCGGTCACCTCGAGCAGCCGCGGAAGGTCAGCGGCCACCGCCGGATCGCGCAGCGCCGCGTCGGCGCTGACCACCGCCGACTCGAACGACGTCGCGCCGGCGGTTTCCACCAGGGCGCGGGCCACCGACGTCATGGCCAGTCCCTCGACCGTCGTCAGATCGGCGGGCTCCAGCAGACCCCGATGATGCCGAACGCCCGCCTTCAACCCGCTGCGAAACCCGCTCGACCTGGTCAGCTGAACCTCGGTCAGATCAACTCGCCAAACCGGTACGCCGTGCAGGACGAGAGCGGAGTGATGACTCACCACCGCCGATCCACGGTCCATCGAGTGCATCGCGGCGTACACGAGGCGATGGTGCCGCAGGAGCTGCTGATCCCACGGTGCCAGACCGCTCGGATCGAGCCGTTCGGCGTACCAGCCGTGCCGGATTCGCTCCCACCGTCCGTCGGCGAGACGTTCGCGGATCTGCTCGGCGGTGTAACCGGCATGCAGCGCCTGAGCCCGGCTGACGACGCCACCCTGTCTGCCCGCGACCGTTTTCAACTCTGGATTCACCCATCCAGGATGAACCGCGCCGACCCTTCCGCGCCGCCCCCAATCACAGCCCTGTGGACGACCGATCGGACGCCCACCCACCATCTGAAGGGTTCTACACCCTGATTCGGGGTGTAGAACCCACAATCCGGGACGCCCACCCACCATATGCGGCCAGGGTCGGGGCCGGGGTTGGGGACGGGCCGGGTTGGCCCAGGGTCAGCCGATGCCGGAGGTTGGGGTGTTGGAGGTCAGCCAGGTGGTGAGGAGGCGGGCGCCGGCGCCGGTGGCGCCGGTTGAGTACTCGAAGCGGTCGGCCGGGGACTCCGCGATCGACGACAGGTCCAGGTGGGCCCAGGGGATGCCGCCGGTGAAGGCCTTCAGGAAGAGGGCCGCGGTGATCGAACCCGGGCCTTTCGAGCTGTTGACCGAGTCGGCGATCGGGGTCGCGATCAGCTCCTCGTACTCGGCCGGCAGCGGCATCCGCCACAGTTCCTCACCGGAGACCCGGCCCGCGTCGGCGAGGTTGTCGGCCAGGGCGTCATCGGTCGCGAACATTCCGCCGTACAGCATCGATCCGAGCGACACCTTGATCGCGCCGGTCAGCGTGGCGATGTCGACGACCACATCGGGCTTCAGCTCCTTGACGGCGTACGCGAGCCCGTCGGCCATCACCAGCCGGCCCTCGGCGTCGGTGTTCTTCACCTCGGTGGTGCGGCCGCCGTAGTGCCGGATCACGTCGTCGGGCCGGTACGCCGATCCCGACGGCATGTTCTCGGCCGCGCAGATCAGTCCCGTCACCTTGACCTGCGCTCCGAGCTCACGCAGTGCGGACAGGGCGGCGATCACCGAGCCTCCGCCGGTCATGTCGCGCTTCATCGACACCATGCCCTCGCGCGGCTTCAGCGACAGGCCGCCGGTGTCGTAGGTGATGCCCTTGCCGACCAGGACGACGTACGGCGTGTCCTTCGTGGCGCCGTCCGGCACGTAGTCCAGCCGGATGAACCGCGGCGGCCGGGTCGATCCCTGGCCGACCGCGAGGATGCCGCCGAACCCGTCCGCGGCGAGCTTCTTCTCGTCCCAGACCGTCACCTGCAGCCCGGTCGACGCGGCCAGCTCGGTCGCGCGGCCGGCCAGCCAGGCCGGGTCCTTCTCGTTCGACGGGGTGATCGCGAGCTGCCGCGCCAGCCAGCCGGTACGCCCGATCACCACCCCGCGGTCGAGCACGGGCTGCCGCGCGGTCGCTGAACCGTCGGTCAGGACGAGCCGGGTCAGCACCGGCTTGCCCGCGTCGACCGTCTTCAGCGTGTACGTGAACGATCCCAGCACGACGCCCTCGGCGAACGCCTGCAGTGCCGCATCATCGATGCCCTCGGCAACGACCGTGGTGAGCTCGTCCTTGCCGCGACCGAACCGGGCGATCGCCGCACCGGCGTGTCGCAGGTCCTTGGCACTGCCGTCACCGGCACCGACCAGCAGGATCTCGGTCACCTCACCGGACAGCAGTGGGTACGCCGCGGTCGCGCCGGCGGATGGCGTGAAGCCGGTCGCCTGCTGGGCTTCGAGCAATCGGCCGAGGTCGACGCCGAGGCGCTCACCGGCCTCCTTCCCGGCAGCCGGCAGGCCGCCCTCGCCGACCACGATCACCCAGGTCGGGGCGCCGTGCACCGGCAGACCGGGCTGCCAGGTCACGGCCGGAAGAGTCGGGAACGGAGGAGTGATGCTGCGGCGAGCCACTAGGACGACCTCACTGGTTTGATCAAAAGGTGGTATTTGGCCGGGCCAACCGTAACGACCCCGGCCGGTGCCGAAAAGGGCACCCACCGGGGTCGAAGTGATTGGCTGAGGTGCGAGGCACCCCGGAGGACTCGGTCAGCCGACGACTGCTTTGAGCGCGTTGCCGAGCTCGGTGGCCTCGTCCGCGTTCAGCTCGACGACGAGCCGGCCGCCGCCCTCGAGCGGAACCCGCATCACGATCCCCCGACCCTCCTTGGTGACCTCGAGCGGACCATCGCCCGTCCGCGGCTTCATCGCCGCCATGCGCGCACCCCTTCCCAGTCTCGGTGTTGAGCGACGACACCGCGCGGGGAACCGTCGCCGGCGCCGTTGCGGTGATGCGCCGTCGGCGCGTATCGCAGTGTGTATCGGACCCCATTATTCCCGATCGCAGGCCAGAGCCGTGCACCATACGGCAGACTCAAGTCTTGTGCACGCCCGTTCAGCCCTTTTCGACCTGTACGGCGACCACCTGCGCGCGCGTGGTGCGCGCGCTCCGGTCGCGGCCCTGGTCCGGCTGCTCGCGCCGCTCGGCGTCCATCCGCCGGCGGTCCGGACCGCGGTGTCCCGGATGGTCCGGCAGGGCTGGCTGGAGCCGGTCCGGCTCGACGGCCAGCCCGGTTATGCGCTGACCTCCCGGGCGCGTCGCAGGCTCGACGACGCGGCCGCCCGGATCTACCGCACCGCCCCCGACGGCACCCCGGTCGGCGCCGGTGCGGAGGGCTCCGGCGACTGGGACCGGCACTGGCATCTGGGCATCCTCCGCGAGGTCCCGAACGCGCGCCGCCGCGAACAGCTGGCGAGCCAACTCGCCTTCCTGGGTTGGGCTCCGCTGTCCGACGGCGCCTGGGTCGGGCTGCGCAACGACGCCGAGGTGGACCAGATCCTCGGCGTGGAAGGAATCGCCGCGGACCGGTTCCGCGCCCCGGTGGACGACGGTGCCGTCGAGTTCGCTCGCCGGGTGTGGCGGCTGGACGAGCTCGGCGCGTCGTACGACGCCTGGCTGATCGAGGCCAAGGCCTTGGTGGACGGCGCCGGCCACGAACCCACCTCGGACACGACCGACGAGCAGGCCTTCGCGGTCCGGTCCGAGCTCGTGCACGAATGGCGCAAATTCCTGTTCCGGGATCCCGGGCTGCCGGCCGAGCTGCTGCCGGACGACTGGGCCGGCACGCGGGCCGCGGCGTTCTTCGATTTCCACGCCGAACGACTGAGCCCCGCGGCCGGGCGTTTCGTCGACGACTGCCTGACACTGCACTGAAATTCTCACCGACTGTCAAGGAGCTGACCACGATGAGTGACTCCGTCACCTACGCCGTCGCCGAGGGCGTGGCCACCATCACACTGAACCGGCCGGACGCGATGAACTCGCTCGACATCGCGACCAAGGTCCTGCTCCGCGACACCGTCCAGGCCGCCGCCGAGGACGACGCCGTACGCGTGGTCGTGCTGACCGGGACCGGGCGGGCGTTCTGCGTCGGCCAGGACCTGAAGGAGCACATCGGGCTGCTCGACGCGAACGACACGGCCGCGCTGTGGAGCACGGTGCCGGACCACTACGCGCCGATCGCGCTCGCGCTGGCGGAGATGCCCAAGCCGGTGATCGCGGCGGTGAACGGGGTCGCGGCCGGCGCCGGCGCGTCGATGGCGTTCGCGTGCGACTTCCGGGTGGTCGCGGACACGGCTGGGTTCAATCTCGCCTTTACCGGGATCGCACTGTCCTGCGACACCGGGATCTCATGGACGCTCCCCCGGCTGATCGGGCACGCCAAGGCCCTCGAAATGCTGTACTTCCCCCGCACCATCCCGGCCGCCGAGGCCCTCGACCTCGGCCTTGCCACGTCGGTCGTCCCGGTCGCTGATTTCGAAAGCGCCGTCGCCGACCTGGCCGGCAAGCTCGCCGCCGGACCCACCGTCGCGTACGGCGCCGTCCGCCAGTCGCTCGGGTATTCGGCGACCCACACGCTGGCCGAGTCGCTGGCGTTCGAGGCCGGCAAGATGCAGCTCACCGGCGACACCGACGACCACCGCAACGCGGTCGCCTCCTTCGTCGCCAAGCAGAAGCCCACCTTCGAAGGCCGGTGACCTCCGTACCGACGGACGGGTAGTAGTCCCCTCCGCCGAGCAGTCCACGCCGCCGGTACGCCGCGGCGTCAGTCTCGGCGCCGAGGACTACCCGTTCTTCGGTACATACTCGATCTTGTAATCGTTTACGTAAGCGATTACAAAGCTGCTGTGAGGAAACTGCTGCTGCCTGCCGCCCTGACGGTCGCCACGCTGGTTGGGAGTCTTGTCGTGCCTGGTTCGAGTGCTCAACCGACCGCCTCGCCCGGAGTGATCACCCCCGCCGCCGTGCGGTCGGCGACCCTGGGCGAGGACATCGACTACAACGTCTACCTGCCGGCCGGGTACGCCGACTCGACGCAGCGCTACCCGGTGCTGTATCTGCTGCACGGTCGCGGCGACTCGATGGCGGCCTGGACGCAGGTGAAGAGCCGGCTCGACGAGCTGATCGGCTCCGGCGAGATCCCGCCGACGATCGCGATCATGCCGGATGCACCGTGGAGCAGCCGCGCCAGTTGGTACGTCGACTCCGCGTATCGCGGCGCGGACCCGGGGCGGCCGGTCGAGACCGCGTTCTTCCGGGATTTGGTGCCACATGTGGATGCGACGTACCGGACGATCGCGGACCGGAGCGGGCGCGCGGTGGCCGGGTACTCGATGGGCGGCGCGGGCGCACTGCGGTACTCGCTGGCGCATCCGGACGTGTTCGGTGCGTCGATCGTACTCAGCCCGGCGGTGTACGTCCCGTTGCCGCCGGCGGACTCGAGCACCCGGGACTTCGGTGCCTTCGGCAAAGGTACGGATCCGTTCTCGGAGGCGACGTACCTTCGGTTGAACTGGCCGGCGGCGTTGAAGTCGTTCGCATCGACAGGGCTGCAGTCGCATATGTACATCGCGGTCGGCGACGACGAATACAAGAACCCGAAGGCGATCGACGCGACACACGACCTCGACTTCGAGGCGCACATCGTGTTCAACCAGGCGGTCCGGGTGCCGAACCTGACCTCGGAGTTCCGGGTCGTCAACGGCGGGCACGACTGGGACGTCTGGGGGCCGTCCTTCGCGGACGGGGCGAAGTACATCTTCCAATACATCGGGAAGCCGCCGGCAACGCCGATGCAGGCGACGATCACCGGTACGGCGGGTGAGGACCGGGCCGGCGGGATCGCGACTGATGCCTCAGGCAATGTTTATCAGGCGGTCGCGGTGGAGGGGCCGCTGGATGGTCAGCCGTACGCCGGCGGGAAGGACGTCGCGCTGATCAAGTCGCGACCGGACGGGACGCGCGAGTGGACGCGATCACTCGGGACCAGTGGGACGGAACGCGCGTACGGCGTTGCCGTCGATGCCGACGGGCATGTCGACGTGACTGGGTACACAACCGGTGATCTCGACGGCGCGCATGCGGGGAACGCCTCAGATGATGGGTTTGTGGTCCAGTTCGATGGTGATGGGAATCGTCGGTGGCTGACGCAGTTCGGCGTATCCGGGGTGGCCGATCGGAGCTACTCGGTGGCTGTCGACGGGACCGCGATCTACGTCGTTGGTTACACCAAGGGTTCGTTGGGTGGGGCGAACCAGGGCGACAAGGACGTGTTCGTCGCTCGGCTCGATGGTGACGGCCGGCAGGTCTGGTTGCGGCAGGTCGGGAGCACGGGCGAGGACAAGGGGATGGCGGTCGCGATCTCCGGTGGGGCTGTGTATGCGGCGGGGATGACGGCCGGCGCCCTCGGTACGTCGGCGGGTGGGGTCGACGGGTTCGTCACGCGCTACTCATCGTCCGGTGAACCCCTGTGGATGCGGCAGTTCGGCACACCTGCTTCCGACGAGGCATGGGGGCTGACGGCTGATCCTTCCGGTGGCGTCTACCTGACTGGCTATACCGCCGGCGACTTCTCCGGCACGTTGGCCGGCGACAAAGACTTCCTCGTCGCGCGTGTCGACGGGGACGGCGTACTCACTTGGCGGGACCAGTTCGGTACGACGGGGAACGACAAGGGCGCCGCGGTTGCGGTAGACCCGTCAGGCAACCTCTACGTTGCCGGCTTCACGGACGGAGCGTTGGGAACTCCACTCGGCAAGTTCGACGCCGTACTCACGACGTACTCTCCCGACCACACCCGGATCTGGACACGTCAGTTCGGCACGGCCGACGACGACGCGGCCGATCCGTTCGCTGAGGCCAACGTGTATCTGACCGCGACGCCGACCCGCGTCCACCTGTCCGGTCTGACCAACACCGACGTCTTCCACACCACCTTCACGCCGGCGGGTCAGAACGAGTCCCCGTAAACGTTGGTGGGCCCCCCGACCGCGTTCCGGCCGGGCGAGTCACGGCCGGACAACCACCTGACAGTCGGGGGCGCCCGCCGAACACTTCATCACGTTCAGTGCCCAAAGCACAACTCGTTCAGCCGTTTGTGTTTGGGCAATTTAGCGACTTCTCAGGGACGCTTGCAGATGCACAAATCACCTGCACGTGCAGGCGCTCGCGGCGCTCGAAGAGCACCCGTCTGCACGTGCGATCGACCACGAATCAGCGGGCGATGCAGGTCGAGAGGTGGTCGTTGACGATGCCCGTCGCCTGCATCAGCGCGTAGGCGGTGGTCGGGCCCACGAAGACGAAACCCTTCTTCTTGAGGGCCTTGGACATGGCCACCGATTCGGGCGTGGTGGCAGGCACGTCGCCGAGGGTCTTCGGGGCCTTGTGCTCGGCGGGCCGGAAGGACCAGAGGAAGTCGCTGAACTCGCCGTCGTCGAGCTCGAGCAAGGCGCGGGCGTTGGTGATCGTCGCGTTGATCTTCAGCCGGTTGCGGACTATGCCAGGGTCGGCCATCAGCCGGTCGAAGTCGGCGGCGTCGTACTTGGCGATGATCGTCGGGTCGAAGTGCGCGAACGCGGCGCGGAAGTTCTCCCGCTTGCGCAGGATGGTGATCCACGAGAGGCCGGACTGGAACCCTTCCAGCGTCATCCGCTCGAACAACGCGAGGTCGTCGCGGATCTCCTTACCCCACTCGTTGTCGTGATACTCGACGTACTCCGGCGCCGACGTCGCCCACCCACATCGCGGCTGCCCATCCGGCCCGATCACCGTCATCCTTCTACCTCCCGCACCAACCGCCGCAACGAGACCCGCATCATCACCTCAAAAGCCGGCCGCACAACACGCCAGCCAAGCACCCCGATCCGCCCCAACGGCGGCACCACATCCTCAGCCCACGTAAACGTGCACCCGCCGGCCTCGCCAAACCCAGCCCTCGCTCCAGCCGCACCGGACCCAGAGGTCCCGGCGGATCCAGAGGTCCCGGCGGATCCAGAGGTCCCGGCGGATCCAGAGGTCCCGGCGGATCCAGAGGTCCCGGCGGATCCAGAGGTCCCGGCGGATCCAGAGGTCCCGGCGGATCCAGTGGTCGTCGCGGATCCAGAGGTCCCGGCGGACCCGGGGGTGGTGGCGGAATCGGGGGCCGTCGTGGATCCGTGGGGCGTGGTGGAGCTGGGGGTGATCGTAAATGTGCCGGTGCCGCGGACGAGTTTGCCCAGGTGTTTCACCGTGCACTCGCGCGGTGGCTCCCAGTGTGTGATGACCATGTCGTCAGTGAACCCCAAGGCACCGACAGAAGTCCGCGCCGCGACGCCACCGCCCACACCGGCGCCGCCCTGCTCAGTCGCCCAGACGCGCGTCAACAACATCCACCGCGACTGCCGCTCCCAATCCATCACCACGTCCCACGCAGCCTGCGGCTCCAGCCGCAGCTCGATCGACGCCTCCGCGTGACAGCTAGCCTCGGATCCCATCACCCGAGTAGATCAGTTGGGCCGCTGATAAGCACCTTCGTCAGAAGCCCCACTGTGCCGCCCCTCCGAACCCTCATCCCCCTGGTCTCCCGCCTGCCCATTCCCCGTCGCCTGAGGCCACACCGGCCCACCCTGCTCCCCGGCCGGCGGCCAAAACTGCCAGCCCTCCTGCTGCTGCCCCGCCTGCTCCTGCTCCGCCACCTGCTGCTGGTAGTCAGACTGAGCCGCCTGCTGCTGATAGCTGGGCTGGGCCACCTGCTGCTCGGCAGCTGGCTGCTCCTGCTGGTAGCTGGGCTGGGTTGGCTGCTGCGCAGGCGGTTGTGCGTCCGGAGCGGACGGCTGCTGCCACTGCGGAGCCGGCGCGGGCAGCACCCAGTGCGGGGTCGGCGCAGGCTGCCCAACCGGTGGCACAGAAGGCCTCGGCTGCTGAGCCTCAGCCGGAGGAGCCACATGCTCCTGCGCCGCCTGCGGCTCATCCCCGCGGAACCACGCCGCAGATTCCGCCGGATCTGCCACCGAAGTGGGTCCCTGTGGCTGCTGCGGTGAGTAGGCCTCCGGCTGCTGCTGGGCACGAGCCTCAGGATCCCGCGGGGTGTACGCCTCCGGCTGCTGCTGATCTGCCCCCGGCTGCTGCAGTGCGTTGGCCTCCGGCTGTTGCGCGTAGACCCCCGGCTGCTGCTGCGCACGAGCCTCAGGCTCCTGCGGGGTGTACGCCTCGCGCCGCTGCTGCGTATACGCCACCGACTGCTGGAGTGCGTTGGTTTCCGGCTGCTGAGTGCGCGGCTCAGGCTGCTGGCTCACGTAGGCCTCGGGCTGCTGTTGCGCGTACGCCTCCGGCTGCTGGGGAGTGTTGGTCTCTGGCTGCTGGGCGCGAGTCTCGGGCTGTTGGAGTGGCGGGTCGGCGGGGGTGCGGCGGGGGGTGGTGGGGTGGGACTGGGCTTCGAGGAGGGCTCGGGCTTCGGCTTGCAGGCGCTCGTATTCGTCGGCGGCTGCGGCGTGGCTGGTCTGTGGGACCTCTCGGGTGTCCTCGTCGTCGTCCTCGGCCGAGGCTTCGGCGGAGGGCTTGGCCAGCGCGGTGGTTGGCTGCCCGAGGGCGGACTGGCCGACGGCGGATCGCTCCCCGGTGAGCGGGTCAGCGGCCGGCTGTCCCTCGGCGGGCTGCTGGGTGGCGAGCTGCTGTCCAGCCGACCGCCCGGCGGTGGACTGCCCCGCGGTGAGATGCCCAGCGGTGGACTGCCCCGCAGCAAGCTGCTCGGCGGACAGCTGCCCCGCAGTGGACTGCTCGGCTGTGGAAGGCTGCCCCGCGGCGGCCTGCTCGGCAGTCGGCGGCTGTCCCGCGGTGGGCGGCTGGGACGGGGTGGGCTGGTCTACGGCGGGTTGTTCGGTGGTGATTGGGGCGGTGGGTGCCGGCTCGGGGGTGGCGGATTCGGGGAAGTCGCCGCCTACGAGGATGGGCGGTTGTACGCCGGTGTCGTCGAACTCGGCCGGGTCGTAGGTGCCGCGGGACGTGAAGCCGGCCCCGTCCGGCGCCTCCACGATCGGGGCGACCGCGCGTTCGAGGTCGGCGATCCGGCGGTCCCGCTCGGCGACCTCCTTGGCGACGCGTTCGAGGAGCGTGTCGACCTCGTCCATCCGGTAGCCGCGCAGCCCGACGCCGAACCGCGCCGACTCGATGTCGGTGGAGGTGAGCGCCTGCCGGGCCGGGACAGTCATGTCGGGCCGGTCGTCGTACGCCGTACTCATGGCACCCCAACGACCCGAGGCCACGACAGCGACAGCCCCGATCAACAGCACCACGATCAGCCCGAAGAACCACATCACGGGACCGATCGTGCCATGCCGCACCAGTCAACCGCACAGATGCCCAGGGATTCAGCTTCCGTCGGACCCGAGCCGGTGCGCCTCGCGCCGCGCCCGCGCCTCCGGGCTGTCCGCCTCGGCCACCTCGCGGGCAGCCGCCGCGGCAGCCTCCTCCGCGGCCGCGTCGGCGACCTCGCCGGCCTTGACGATGTAGCTGATCGCCTCGTCCACGTCGTCGGTGATGGTGAACATCTCCAGATCGGCCGACGAGATCTTCCCGTCCGCGAGCATCGTGTCCCGCAGCCAGGACGCCAGCCCACCCCAGTACGACGTACCGAACAGCACGACCGGGAACGACGTGACCTTCCGCGTCTGAGCCAGCGTGAGCGCCTCGAACAGCTCGTCGAGCGTGCCGAACCCGCCCGGCATCACCACGAACCCCTGCGCGTACTTCACGAACATCGTCTTCCGGGTGAAGAAGTACCGGAAGTTCATGCCGATGTCGACCCACTCGTTCAGGCCGTTCTCGAAAGGCAGCTCGATGCCCAGCCCGACCGACACGCCGCCGGCCTCGGAGGCACCCTTGTTCGCCGCCTCCATCACGCCCGGCCCGCCACCGGTGATGACCGCATACCCGGCCTCGACCAGCTTGCGACCGCACTCCTCCGCGGCGGCGTACATCGGGTCGTCGGGCTTGGTCCGGGCGGAGCCGAACACGCTGATCGCGGGGCCCAGCTCGGCCAGCATGCCGAATCCCTCGATGAACTCCGACTGGATCCGCAGCACTCGCCACGGGTCGGTGTGCACCCAGTCCGACGGCCCGCGGCTGTCCAGCAACCGCTGCTCGGACGTGGACTGCTGCACCTGCTTGCGCCGCATCACGACCGGCCCGCGCTGCTGCTGGCCGATCGGACGGTCGGGGTGGATCGAGGGTTCTGCCATGACTCCAGGTTATGACCTAGCCGGAGTCTGGACCTGTCTAGGCGCGATCCGTCAACCAAGTCCTCAAGCGCTGTTCACACAGCGCGATCTCCGCCTCCGGCACGAACTCGTCCTGCTTGTGCGCGTAGAGCGGGTCACCCGGCCCGTAGTTCACCGCCGGCACGCCGAGGAGCGTGAACCGGGCCACGTCGGTCCACCCGAACTTCGGCTTCGGCTCACCCCCGACCACCTGCAGGAACGCGGCCGCGGCCGGCCGCTCCAGCCCCGGCAGCCCACCCGCCGCGGAGTCGATCACGACGACGTCGTACCCCTCGAACACCTCGCGCAGATGCGCCTCGGCCTCCGCCTCCGACCGGTTCGGCGCGAATCGGTAGTTGATCGTCACCGTGCACATATCCGGTACGACGTTCCCCGCGACGCCGCCGCTGATCCCGACCGCGTTCAGCCCCTCGCGGTACTCGAGCCCGTCGATCGGCACCCGCCGCGGCTCGTACGCCGTCAGCCGCCCCAGGATCTCGCCCGCCGCATGGATGGCGTTGCGGCCCATCCACGACCGGGCCGAGTGCGCGCGCTCACCGCGGGCGGTGACCTCGATCCGCATGGTGCCCTGGCAGCCGGCCTCGACCACCGCGTTCGACGGCTCCATCACGACCGCGAACACGCCCTCTAGCAGCTCCGGGTTGGAGCGGGTCAGCTTGAACAGGCCGTTCCGCTCGGCCTCGACCTCTTCGCAGTCGTAGAAGACGTAGGTGACATCCCGGTTCGGCTCGTCCAGCGTGGCCGCAAGCCGGAGCGCGACCGCGACGCCGCCCTTCATGTCGCAGGCGCCGAGCCCGCGGATCAGGCCGTCGGCGCGGCGGGCCGGGAGGTTGTCGTTCAGCGGGACGGTGTCGAGATGGCCCGCGAGGACGATCCGCTCGTCCAGGCCGAGGTCGGTGCGCGCCACCACGGTGTTGCCGTGCCGGAACACCTTCAGATGCGCGTACGCCGACAGCGCGGCCTCGACCTTGTCCGCGAGCTTCTCCTCGGTCCCGCTGACCGAGGAAATGTTCACCAGCGCCTCGGTCAGATCGGCGCCGGACAGGGTCAGGTCGAGCTTGCTCATCAGGCGTCCTCTGCCGGTGGTAGGAAAATACAGAACTCGTTGCCCTCGGGGTCGGCGCAGACGTGCCAGCCGATTCCCTGGTCCTTGGGCCGCAGTAGTGTCGCACCCACGTCGAGCACCGGCTGCAGGGCGGGCGCGGTAACGTCCCAGTGGATCCGGTTCTTGACCGTCTTGGGCTCCGGCACGGGTAAGAAGACCCAGTACGGGAACGGGACACCCGGCACGTTCTCCAGCCAGTACCAGGCGTTGTCCGGAGCCTTGCCGAGCTCCCCGCCGACGACACCCTGCCACCATCGCGCCTGCGCCTCCGGGTCGGCCGAGTCCACGACCAGCTCCATCAGCCGGTACGCCGGGACCGTGTCGCGGACGAGTCCGCAGAACTCACCGCCCTCCGGGTCCTCCATCACCGCCCAGGGCCGGTCCGCGGAGATCGGGGATCGGACCGTCGCCCCTTCCCGCTCGAGGTCCGCGATCGCGCCGGCGTGGACGTCCAGGTGCACCCGCTGCTTCACCGTCCGCGGTTCGTCGACCTTGTTGATCCAGATCGTCTTCCCGGGCGTGTCCCCGACCAGCACGTTCGGGTTGTCGGCCGGCGAGGTCAGCCCGATCACCCGCCCCCAGAACGCCGTCATCGGACTCGGACACATCACATCCACACACAAGTCCTTGAAACGCGCGATGGTCATAACGGAAAGGCTATAGGCCGTGACGCTTGCGGTAGTGGCGGTTCACACGCTCACGGTTACCGCAGGATGGCGAGCACCACAGCTGGCGCGGATCGTCCTGCAGGAAGTACTTGACGCACCGCGCCGCCGGACATGCGCGGAGCCGCACCCGGTCCGGGCCGGACAGGAAGTCGATCGTGGACCGCCCGACCGCAGCGACCAGCAGCGCGACCGGGTCTTCGGTCCGGCCGGCCCAGCGCGTGACGGGCGGGCCGTCGTCGGGCCAGTCCAGCTGCATCGTGCCGAGCCGGTCGGCGGCGCGGTTCACCATCCGCAGCGCGGCGTCGGCGTCCATCAACCGATCCGCGTCAGCCTTACTCGGCGGTTCTGGCGCAACTGCTCGGGCGAAGAGCGCCCGCACCGCACGCCGAACGCGCACCAACTCGTCGCGCACGACGGCCTGCGCATCCCGCGCATCCGCGCCCGCGTCGTCCGAGCCCTTGTCGTCCACGGCCGCGTCGTCCGAGCCCTTGTCGTCCACGGCTTCGAGGGGACGGCCGAGCACCTCGGTGACCAGGTCGTGGTGCTGGTCAAGCCAGGCAGTGGTCTCGGCGGGGGTCGCCAGCAGGTCGGCGACGCCGCCCTGACCGTCGTGCTTGATCGTCGCCGCGAGAGCGAAAGCCAACGTGCTCATGCGGACAGTCTAATGGGATACATGGTTGCTGCCATATGAGTTAGTGGCCTAGGGTCTCGATTCGTGACCGACCTCCGGACCAGGCTGCGCGCAGTCCCCACGCTGACTGGCACTCCGCCCCCGTTCGACCCCACGCGCGCGCCGGACTCGCCGTACGAACTGTTTGTCGACTGGCTGCTGACCGCGGTCGATCGGCAGATACCTGAGCCGTGCGCCGTGACCCTGTCGACAGTGAGTGCGGACGGGCGGCCCAACGGCCGGGTGTTGATCCTGAAGGACGTCACGGCGGACGGGCTGCAGTTCGCGTCGTCGGCGGCCAGCCGCAAGGGTGAAGAGCTCGCTGCCTGCCCGTACGCCGCGCTGACGTTCTACTGGATCCCGCTGGGGCGCCAGGTGCGCGTGATGGGCAGTGTCACGCCCGCCGACCCTGTGGACTCCGCACGCGACTTCCTCGCTCGCCCGACGCCGGCTCGCGCCGAGGCGTTGGCTGCGCGGCAGAGCGGCGTACTGGAGGATCCCTCCGATCTCGCGACGGCCTACGCCGAGCAGACCGAGCGCTTGACTGCTGACCCCGGGCTCGTAGCGCCGAACTGGACGCTGTACACGCTGCGGGCCGACGAAATGGAGTTCTGGCAGGCGGATCCGGACCGCCGGCATCTTCGCCTCCGCTACCGCCTGGACGAACCGAACCACTGGATCAAGGAGCGCTTGTGGCCCTGACCGACGTCAAGACCGTTGTCGCGCGGCTGAACACCTTGCTCACGGACCTGGACGACGCCACCGCCCGCGCCGCGTCCGGCCTCCCCGGCTGGTCCCGCGGTCACGTGATCACCCACATCGCCAACTTCTCCGAGGCCATGACTCGCCAGGTCGAAGAGGCTCTGAAAGGCCGTGTTGTCGAGGTGTACGACGGCGGCCGCCCGGCCCGCGACGCCGGTATCGAAGCCGGCGCCCACCGCCCAGCCGCCGAGCTGACCACCCACCTCGAGCGCGCGACGACTGCCCTGGTCACGGCCTGGGACAAGGTCGGCCCCGACGACTGGGCCCGTCCCATCCTGCACCGCAACAGCAACCTCTCCGCCGGCCTCAACGCCACCTGGCGCGAACTAGCCATCCACACCGTCGACCTGCACCTAGGCATCACCCCGGCCAGTTGGTCTCCCGCCTTCTGTCTCCACCTCCTGGACTTCCTACGCCCCCGCACCCCCGAAGCCATCCACCTCGTCCTGCACCCCGACGACGGCCCCACCTGGGAAACCGGCACCGGCGAGGACCAGGTCCTCACGGGCACCCTCACCGACCTCACCGCCTGGTACGCCGGCCGCACACCCCCCGGCCCGATCACGGGCCCCACCCCCGACCTACTCCCCTGGCCCTGAACTCCGACCGCTCTGCTCTGGATCGGGACTAGAGTGCGATCCGGACGACCATCGGACCTCCAGCGGGGAGCGGGCATGACGACGATCTACGACGTCGCGCGTAGATCCGGCGTGTCTCCGGCGACCGTCTCGCGGGTGCTGAGCGGACAGCGCAACGTGGATCCGGAGCTGTCCGAGAAGGTCCGCGCCGTGGTCGCCGAGCTCGGCTACCGCCCGAACGGCGTGGCCCGCAACCTGCGCAAGTCCAGCACGAACCTGTGGGCCGTGGTCATCTCCGACATCGAGAACCCGTTCTTCACCTCGCTCGTCCGTGGCCTGGAGGACGTCGCCCAAACCGAGGGCTACCACGTGGTTCTGTGCAATTCCGACGAGGACCCGGCGAAGGAAGCGGCGTACGCGTCGGCCGTGCTGACCGATCAGATGGCGGGTGTGGTGATCTCCCCGACCAGTACGGCGGAAGGCGTGCAACTGCTCGCGGACGCGAAGATCCCGCTCGTCCTGATCGACCGTCGCGTCGACGGCATCGAGGCGGACACCGTGCTGGTCGACAACGAGCACGGCGCGCGCGAGGGCGTCAAACACTTGATCGACGGCGGCTACCAGCGGATCGCCTGCATCACGGGTCCGCGCAAGGTCAGCACCGCGATGGACCGGCTCGCCGGATACAGGTCGGCGCTCCGGGCCGGCGGGATCCGCTACGACAAAGATCTGGTCCGGCACGCCGACTTCCGCGAGGCCGGCGGGTACGCCGCGATGGAAAGCCTGCTGGAGTTGCCCGAACCGCCGGAAGCGCTGTTCGCCGCCAACAACCTGATGACGGTCGGCGCGGTGGAGTGCCTGGCCAAGAAGGGCCTCCGCGCCCCCGACGACATCGCCATCGTCGGCTTCGACGACATCCCGTGGGCGGACCTCGTCGTACCCAGCCTCACGACGGTGTCACAGCCGACGTACGAACTGGGCCGCACCGCCGGCCTGCTGCTCAAGGACCGGACCGCGTCCCCCGGCCGGCTGGCTTCGACGGTCACCCTCCGCACCGAACTCCACATCCGAGCCACCTCAGCCCCACGCAAGAAGTAAGAACGACACCGCTCCACGGCGCCTGTCTCTGCGGCAGCGGCGTCACGCAACAAGGCGGTCGGCGCCAGGTGACCGCTGGCTGTACTCCGTCGTGAGGCTGGTGACCGACAGGGTCGGCCGACCTGTCCTATCCGAAGCCGAACCGAGGAGTGCCGGTGATGGGACGAACTGGGCAAAGTGGCGGGCCTGGGACAGGAGCACGTGGGTTGGCACACGTTACTTCGGCTCTTCTGCTGGATGTGTGGGGTGTGGGATGTGCAAGGTCGACAGGAGGTGCCGGTGCAGGAGTGCTGCTCGGGCGAGGCATTCACGCCTGAGATCGGCTGGCCCGGCCGGGCTGGGGCCGACACCTCCTGTCGACCTTGCACGTCCCAGCCTCCAGTTGCCCCCATCAGCCTCCGACCGCACCCAACCGACCGCACCGAACCGCACCGACCGCACTGCGGGGCCGGGCGGAGCGGGAGCTGGCCGGGTTCGTGGGGTCGACGGTGGGATCGGTGCGGATCTACGGGACCTGGGACATCAGCTGAGGCCGTCGGACAGGCTCTGCCGTGTCCGCGGCCCCTGATACCTGTCCGAGGTTGCAGCGAGTCCGCCGCGGCACGTCGGCCACCATCCACACATTGAGCAGGAGACGCGCTATTTCTTGTCCGAACCCACCAGGACGTATCCCATCCTCCGGGAGCTGGCCAGCCGTAGCGCGTGGCTCAACTGTCGGTGCGTAGGCGGCCGTGGAGGTGCCAGTCGTGCCAGCCGTCGGTGTGCTTGATCGCCTGCCGCAGCGTGCCCTCGAGCCTGTATCCGGTGCGCTCGGCGACCCGGCAGGACGCGGTGTTGCCGGTGGAGTGGTGGATGTTCAGCCGGTTGAACCCGATCTGCCCGAAAGCCCAGGCAGACAAGGCTTCCACTGATCTCGCGGCGATGGCTCGGCCCCGGGCCGCCGGGGTCACCCAGTAGGACAGGCTGGCCGAGCCCTCGGCCAGAGAGATGTTGCGCAGTCCGACCTGGCCGAGCGGCTGGTCGTCGCCATCGACGGCCGCCCAGCTCGCCGCTGTCTCGCTGTCCCAGCCATCGGCCCACTGCCCGACCCACTCACCCGCCTCCTCGAGAGTGTCGAATCGCCGGACGTGCCAACGCTGGATGTCGGAACAGGCGAACGCGGTCCGCACCGTGGCGGCATCACTCCCCCGCCACGGGCGCAGTACCAGTCCGTCGTTGGTCGTCAGCCGCGGCTGCGCGGCGTCCCGCAGTGTTCCTGGTGGCAAGGCCGGATCAACGAGCAGAGGCATGCGGTGATGCTAGTGCGCGTAATCAGTGCCTTGGGTGCCGGTGCCGATGGTCAGGTGAGTAGCTCGATCTCGCTGAGGCTGACGACGGAGGTCGACGCCGTGATCACCAAGCGGTAGTGCACGTACGAATCTGGTGCAGCGATCGTGAACGGGCGAGTTTGGCGGCGCCATACGAACGACTGGTCGGTGCGCTCGTCGAGGACCGACCATGTCGTGCCATCGGTCGAGCCTTCGAGGCGCCAGGCCGTGGGGTCGCCTTCGGACTGGCCCGAGGTAAGGGTGTAGAAGGCGGCGGTGGCGGGCTCGGGCAGGGACCAGGTGATGGTCGGGGTGCCCGTGTCGAAGTGGGTTTCGGTTGCGGAGTCGTCGTCGAAGAGCGGATCGGACCGGCGTGGGATCAGGTCGATCAAGGGGGTCGGGATCGCGTCGTCCGTCGTGACGGTCGGTGGGGTGTCCAGGGTGCCCCAGTCGGAAGGATTCGGCCCGAGGACGAAGTCGATCTGGCGAGCTCCGCGCAGTTCGGCGTCGGTGATCGATGCTGTGGGCAATGGTTTGCCGTCGACGTGGAGTTCCTGGACGTAGGGGTGCTCGGGGTTGGTCGCTGTGATGACGATCGGGTCGGCGCCCAGTGGCGTGACCACGACGCGGGAGAAGAGGGGTGAGCCGATGGCGTACTCCGGTGCGCCGACGCGGAGCGGGTAGAGGCCGAGGGCGCTGAAGAGGTACCACGCGGACATCTCGCCGTTGTCCTCGTCGCCGGGGTAGCCCTGGCCGATCTGCTCGCCGACGTACAGACGCTGCAGGACCTCGCGGACGATGGCCTGGGTCTTGTGGGGCGCGCCGGCGTAGTTGTACATCCAGGCGATGTGGTGCGCCGGCTGGTTGCTGAAGCCGAACTGACCCATCCGGACGGCCTGGGCCTCGAGCATCTCGTGGATGACGATCGAGTAGGTGCCCTTCTTCGTCGCCAGTTCCGGCGTCGCGAAGAACTCGTCGAGCTTCGCTTCCAGACCGCGAGTACCGCCGTACAGATTGGCGAGACCGCGGCCGTCGTGGGCGACGTGGAAGGCGAAGTTCCACCCGTCGGTCTCGGTGAAGTCGCCGCCCCACTCGCACGGGTCGAACTCGGCCGGCGTCTTCGCGAACCGCCCGTCCGGCCGCCGGCCCTGGAAGAAGTTGATGTCCGGGTCGAACAGCAGCACGTAGTTCAACGACCGCCGTCGCAGGTACGACGCTTCCTCACGCAACCGGGCCCGTCGCTCCTCGGGAACCGTCGGATCGAGAGACAGCCGCTCGGCCATCGCCGCGAGCCCGAAGTCGTTGAGGTACGCCTCCAACGACCACGACACACTCTCCTCGGTGTCCGTGCTCACATAGCCCGCGAACAACCCCCTCGCGAAACCCTTCCGGCCGACCTCGGTCTCGGTCGGTGCGACGGTCGCGTTGCGCAGACCGGCGTCGTACGTCGCCAACGGGTCGGGCAGCGCAACGCCCTTGAGATAGGCATCCGCGAACGACACGTCCGAGCTCGTCCCGGTCATGCAGTCCGCGTAGCCCGGCGACGACCAGCGGGCGATCCAGCCGCCGTCGCGGTACTGCTGCACGAAGCCGTCCACCAGTTCGGCGGTCAGCTCCGGATAGAGGAACGCGTACGCCGGCCACGCGGTGCGATACGTGTCCCAGAAGCCGCTGTTGACGTACATCTTGCCCGGCTTGACGACCGCGTCGGTCTCTCGATCGGTCGCCGCACCTTCGGTCGGCAGCACCGGGCTCGCGTAGCGGTGGTCGGGCTGGTCGTGGGTTCCGGCGTTCTCGAAGTGCGAGTTCGGGTAGAGGTTGAGGCGGTAGAGGTTGCCGTAGACCGTGCGCAGTTGCGGCTGGGTCGCGCCCTCGGGCCGGATCACCTGGAGGCGTTCGTTCCAGGCCTGGTTCGCGGCCTGCCGGACGTCGTCGAAGCTACGGCCGTCGAGCTCGAGCTCCACGTTGTGCCGGGCCTGGTCGACGCCGATGAACGAGGTCGCGATCCGCAGCGTCACCTCCGGTACGTCGAACCTCGCCGCCCGGGCGTTGTCCCGGCCGCCGGTGGTCGGTCCGAAGTCGGTCGGGGCTGAGGAGAAGACGCCGTAGCAGTACATCGGGGTCCGGCCGAACTCCGAGCCGTTCTCGACCCAGCCGGTCAGCGCGGTCCCGTCGTACGCGAAGGCGCCGTTCTCGTCGATGGTGTCGAACACCAGGTGCCGTCCGGGTGCGTCGGCCGGAAAGGTGAAGCGGAAGATCGCGCCGTGGTCGGTCGGTGCGAGCTCGGCGCGGACGCCAGTGGTCAGGTCGACCGAGTAGACATCGGGCCGGGCGATCTCGTCGTCGTGGCTGAACGCGGCGGCGCGTTCGGCCGGATCCCCGAGCGGCTCCGCGGCGGCAACCGGCATGATCGTCAACTGGTCGCGATCACCCATCCACGGACTCGGCTGATGCGAGAACGCCAGCCCCTGAAGCTCCGGGCGGTTGTCCGCGTTGTTGGCCCGGTGATACTCGTACGGCCACCGATGGGTCGACGCGTCCGTCACCGGCGTCAGGAAGTTGAACCCGTTCGGCCAGGCTGTGATCGGCAGCGTGTTCCCGCGTGAGAAGTCGTGACTCGCGTTGGTCCCGCGCCGCGTGTCGACGTACGCCAGCAGGTCGCTCCCATCCGGCACCTCAGGCGCCGGGCCAACCTCGACGTCATCAACCCACCCCTGGAACTCCACCCCGGAGCCAGGCGCCTCGACCACCACCAGCGCCCGCTCAACGGTCTTCCCGACAGCCGCGGTCAGGTCCACCTGCACGTCATTCCACTGATTCGCGTACAGAACCTTCGCGGCCCCCTGCCCAGCTGCGTCAAACGCCATCCCGTACTGATCCACGACCCCAAGCTCAGACAGCCGGCTCCCGTCCGCGAAGACGAGATCCACCACGACGTACGTCGCCGCGTAACTCAGCTGCTCATCAAGCTCCGGATAGACCATGTACCGCAACCGATCACCGGCCCGGACCACACCACCGGCAACCGGCACCCCACCCTCCTGGCGCCCACCGCTGGTCCCCGCATACCGGGTCCCCTCCACGCTGCTGAACCCGGCCTCCGGACTGGTCGGCCCACCCGGACCGCCACCTGTCTCAATAATCACCCGCGCAATGTTACGTAGCACAGCGGCGGCGAGGACCACGGATCCGGTGATGCGGACGTGTGGCACTCACCAACTGAGCACGGTCGGCGCCGGTCACGCTCAGCTCGTGGCCGGGCGTGGTTGATCGCGGGGGTTGGTGAGTGGGGCAGGTCCGCACTGCGGGAGGAGGCCGGGTCGCGGTGGCCGGCTGCGGACCTGCGGGCCATCACATTCGCAGCGCTCGGGCGCCAGTCCGCCGGGGCGGCGGCGTTGCGACCCGGTTGTGATGGCCTGGCGGTGCGCTCCAGCACGCGGCACCCGCAGAAACGACACCAGAACCCGCGATGCGGCGTCAGTGCGGGGGTGGCGGTGGGGTGTTGCCTGTCTGGATCCACGTGACGTAGTCGCGGGCGGAGTCCGCGGCTGGGCGTAGGTGGAGGCCGGTGGTGAGGGCGCGGGTGTTGTCCAGTTGGAAGGTGCCGTCGTTGGTGCCGTCGTGGGGGAGGTGGAAGCGGTCAACGGTGGGGGACCAGTTCATCGGCGGCGGGTCGGGTACGACTGAGCGCCAGGAGTCGGCCAGATCCGCCATCGTGCGGGTGGGGCCGACGGCGTTGAAAGGGCCGGGGAGACCGCTGACGGTGAGGTGGAGAAGGAAGGCGGCCAGGTCGCGGGCGTCGACGTACTGGATGGGTTGGGTCGGGCGAGCCGCGCATTCCATGGGGGTGTTGTGCGCCAGTGCCCAGCCCCAGTCGCCGAAGTCCGGGTTGTAGGGGCCGACGACGAAGCCGGAGCGTACGGCGGCGGTGCGGTCGCCGAAAGTGGCTGATAGCAACGACTCGCAGCGGACCTTGGATGGACCGTAGAGATCCATGGTGAAGTGGTCTTCGGGGGCACCGACCGGCCACGGCAGGAGAGGTGCGGACTCGGTCATGCCCGGCGTGGTCTTGCTGGCGTAGACGGCGATCGACGACATGTAGGTGTAGTGGCCGACGCGGTCCCGCAACACCTCCGCGCTCAGGCGTACGTCGCGGACCAGGAAGCCGGACATGTCGATGACGCCGTCCCACTCCCCCGCAGCCAGGACGCCGGGATCCGCGCGCTCACCCGTCAAGCGGCGTACCGAAGGAAACAGCCCGGGATTCGTGACGCCGCGGTTGAACAGCGTCACCTCGTGGTCGTCGCGGAGGGCCGCCTCGACGACGTGCCGGCCGAGGTTCTTGGTGCCGCCAAGGACGAGGAGTTTCACGGGAACTGCTCCACGAGACCTTCGAGCTCGGCCAGCAGTGGGTCGATCCAGTCCTCGGAACCAGGAATCGTCCTGACACCTTCAGTGACCACGAAGTCCAGCGCCCGCAGGCAGAAGCACGCGCCGCCGACGGTCACCTGACGGTCGACCAGGAACGGATCCGCCCCGGCGGACTCGACGTACCGGGCCACGATCGGTTCGCGGTCGTGGCCGAGGGCAACGGCATCGCGGACCAGCGTATAGAGGTCGCTGAGGTGCGGCGCGAGGTACACGAGCGGCCAGTCGACCGCAGTCCATCGCGTGCCGTCCGTGACCAGATTCTTCGGCACGAAGTCACCATGGACCACGCGCAACCCGACATCCCGGTGCAGCGCGGCCAACGCCTCCGTCAACGGGCCGACATCGAAGGAGATCCGGCCGATCCGGCCGGCCAGGTCCTTCACGTGCTCAGGTGGAAACCCACTCGTTCCCTCGACGGGCGTACGCCGGATCGCGGCCAGCACGTCGGCCGCGGCCAGGAACCCGTCCACCGACGGCTCCTGTTCGAGCGTCACCCGTCCCACATCCGCCAGCACCAGTACGCCGTCCGCCGACGCGATCAACTCTGGAGCCGGCAGGCCCAACGGGATCACGTACCGCTCGTACGCCGTACCTTCACCGGACTGCGCGTCCGTCCCGCGCTTCACGATCACACTGCGCAACCCGTACGACAGCCGCCACACCTCTGACGATCCCCACTGCCGCAACAGCTCACCGCTCAACGCATCGACCGACGGCGCCTCGGTCGCCCGGAGAACTGGAACGCTCGGGAGCCAGGCGGGAAGCATTCGACGAGTAGATCACAACCGCCCGTACGCGCGCCGCCGGATTAGCCGGTCGCCCGGCAAGCCGCGAGGATGCGGTCCACGATGCGTCGCCCGACCCGGCCGGTGTCGAGATCGGCGACGATCCGGTGCGGTCCGTCGCCGGGGGTGAAGCGGGTGAGGCCGGTCGGATCGACCTCGATCCGGCCGGTCGCGAAGGTGAACAACTCCGGGTCCGTGAGCATCAGTACGGCGGCCGGGTCGTGCGGCACGTTGGAGTCATCGGCGGTGAACTTCCAGAACTGCCGCATCTCCGCGGCGAGCAACTGGCCGAGCGGCCCGGCGGCCTCGATCTCCGCGACCACCGCGCCGCCGAGCCGGATCCGGGTCGTCTGATCCAGCCCGATCACAGTCGCCGGGACCCCGCTGGCGAACACCACCGCGGCCGCGTCGACATCACACTTGATGTTGTGCTCGACCTTGCTCAGCGAGAAGTCGCCGCCCATCAGAAACAACTGCCCAACAACCCGGCCGGGTTGCTCCACGGCTTCGGCCACGTTGGTGAGCGGACCGACCGCGACGACCGTCGGCGAGGTCGCGAGTACGTCGATCGGGTCGGCCTCGAGGTCGACCTTCTCCCGCTCGAGGTCGGGCAGCAGCGCGCCCTCGTGGCCCGCCCACCAGACGGCCCGGCCGGAGCGGGTCTCGGCGCGTCCGGCTACCACGAGCCCCGGTTCCCGGCCGGCCACGCCGGTCACCCGCGCGACCATCCTTGCCCTGAGCAACGTATCGCCGTACACCGTGGTCACGGCGGCCAGGTCGAGCCCGGGTGAGCCGAAGATCGTGGCCAGGGCCAGGACGTCGTCGACGTCGGAGCCGATGTCGGTGTCCAGGGTCAGAGCGGTCGTCATCGGCATCCTTCCGGTCGCTGGCGCCGGTCACCGAGCGTGCCGGCCGCTCGGACAGCGGTCGGGTTCGATGGCCCGGACAGCAGTCTGGCAGGCTGTGGGTATGACCGAGAACGCCACGCACGCCTGGGGCTTCGGCCTCGCCACCGTCACCGCCAGCGGCACCGTCCTCGACGTCTGGTACCCGGCACCCGAGCTCGGCTCGCAGCCGGACGGCGCGAAGGCGCCCGCCGAGCTGATCGCCGCCGAGGGCAACGACGAACTGCGGCAGGTACGGCGCGAGGTCGTGGCGGCCGAGATCGCGCTGGACCAGGCGCCGGCCGGCACCGCGGACGCGTACCTGCGGCTGCACCTGCTGTCACACCGGCTGGTCCGCCCGCACGGCCTCAACCTGGACGGCATCTTCGCCGCTCTGCCGAACAACGCGTGGACGTCGGTCGGTCCGGTCCCGGTCGAAGAGATCGAGCAGGTCCGGCTCCGAGCCCGCGCGGCCGGTCAGCACTTGTCGGTGACGAGTGTCGACAAGTTCCCCCGGATGACGGACTACGTCGTACCGAGCGGGGTCCGGATCGGTGACGCCGACCGGGTCCGGCTGGGCGCGCACCTGGCCGCGGGGACGACGGTCATGCACGAGGGCTTCGTGAACTTCAACGCCGGCACGCTCGGGACGTCCATGGTCGAGGGCCGGATCGTGGCCGGCGTGGTGGTCGACGACGGCAGCGACATCGGCGCGGGCGCGTCGATCATGGGCACCCTGTCCGGCGGCGGCACGCAGGTCGTCTCGATCGGCAAGCGCTGCCTGCTCGGCGCGAACGGCGGCACCGGCATCTCGCTCGGCGACGACTGCGTGGTCGAGGCGGGGCTGTACGTGACCGCCGGCACCAAGGTCACCCTCCCGGACGGCGGCGTGGTGAAGGCCCGCGACCTGTCAGGGCAGCCCGGTCTGATGTACATCCGCAACTCGGTCACCGGAGCGGTCGAGGCGCGGCCACGCAGGGGTGAGGGCATCACGCTGAACGAAGCCCTGCACGCCAACGCGTGATCGGCGCCAACCAATGTGAGGTTGTGCACGTCAATCACTTCGTGACCCCCAGATCGGAACCCGCCCACCGCCCCCGAACGTTGGGAGCGGTATGCCGATGAAGCGGGGCGTCGTGGTTGCCCTGGGCGCGATAGGCGCGCTCAGCCTGGCCGTCGGCGTCGGGATCGCGTGGCTCGGCGGCAAGAACATCGCGTCGATCCTGCCTCCGCAGGAGCAGTGCGAGGTCACGGTCGACGGGCAGACCGTCGTACTGGATCTGGAGCAGGCCGAGTCGGCGGCCATCATCGCGGGTGTCGCCGTACGGCGGGGGCTGCCGGCGCGGGCGGCGACGATCGCACTGGCGACGGCGTATCAGGAGTCCGGACTACGGAACCTGGCGCACGGGGACCGGGACTCGCTGGGGCTGTTCCAGCAGCGGCCGTCGCAGGGCTGGGGCACCGTGGCGCAGGTGCGGGATCCGCACTACGCGGCCGGGAAGTTCTACGACGCGCTGGTGAAGATCAAGAACTACCAGAAGCTCTCGGTCACGGTCGCGGCCGACCGAGTGCAGCGCAGCGCGTTCCCCAACGCGTACGCCGATCACGAGGCGGACGCGCGGGTCCTGGCGTCGGCGTTGACCGGGCAGTCGAAGAGTGTCTTCAGTTGCACGGTGAACACGGACTCCGTGCCGGCCGAGACGATCGGCCGGAACGGGCTGACACCGCGGGCGGACGCCGTACGGAAGGACCTGATCCGGACCTTCGGCACGTTGCCCACCGGCGGGTACGCCGCGGGTGGTGTGCGGAGCGGACACATGGAGGGCTCGGCGCACTACGACGGCCGGGCGGTCGACGTGTTCGTGCGGCCGATCTCCGTGCCGAACACGACCAAGGGCTGGGCGATGGCGCAGTACCTGGTGGCTCGGGCCAAGATGCTCAACATCCAGACGGTCATCTTCAGCGACAAGATCTGGACCGCCGGGGGCCGCTCGGACAGCGGCTGGCGCGACTACACCCCACCCGAGCGATCTGGCGACCCAGCCATCCTCCGCCACCTCGACCACGTCCATGTCGACGTCCTGGCCCAGTAATCCGCCTGTGAAGCCTGAGGCGGGGCGTCCGTGTGGACGCCCCGCCTCAGTGTGCAGTCAGGTGGTTACTCGTCGTGTTCCTGCGGGGGCAGGGCGGCGACGAAGGGGTGATCCTTGTCGATCTTGCCCATCTTCGACGCGCCGCCGGGCGAGCCCAGGTCGTTGAAGAAGTCGACGTTCGCGGTGTAGTAGTCCTTCCACTGCTCCGGAGTGTCGTCCTCGTAGTAGATCGCCTCCACCGGGCAGACCGGCTCGCACGCTCCGCAGTCGACGCACTCGTCGGGGTGGATGTACAGCATCCTGTTGCCCTCGTAGATGCAGTCGACGGGGCACTCCTCGACACACGCGAGGTCCTTCAGGTCAACACACGGCTGCGCGATGACGTAGGTCACTGCTACTCCTCCTATGGCAGGCAAGCGCAGCGTTCGACTTGGGGTGCTGCGATGCGGTGGTGCAAGGTCTCTAGTATCACGGTAGTACTTCGCCCACTCTGCCAGGAGTCCGCATCGTGTCAGGCCTGAGCGCCCGTGATATCGGCCACCGTGTAGTGGTCCGGCACCGGATTCCGGGCGGCCTGACCGATGTGATCGGCGTTCTGGAGTCCTGGGAGCCCGCCGGCCTGGTAGTTCGCCACGCCGATGCCAGTCTGCACCAGATCCAGGCCGGTGACGTGACAGCGGCCAAAACAATCCCCGAGATGCCGCTGCGGCCGGTGGACGTCGACCAGTTGTTCCTCACCACCGCACTGGGTCGCCCCTCGGTCGAGACGTCGTACGTCGGGCACTGGTTGCTCCGGGCCTCCTCAGGCTGGACCGGCCGGGGCAACTCGCTGCTGCCGGCCGGGAGCCCCGGGATGCCCGTGACCGAGGCGCTCAAGCACGCTGAGGCCTTCTACGACGAGCGGGGCCTGCCCCCACAGGCCCTGGTCCGGCTCGGCAGTCCCGAGGCGGAGGAGCTCCGTGCGTGCGGGTGGATCGACGCCCGCCCGCAGCAGTCCGACGTACTCGTCATGCACACCACGCTCGACCACGTGAACGCTGCGCCGCCGTACGACGTACTCGTTGCGGAGCACCCGGGTCACGCGTGGTACGCGGCCGCGTTCGACGGGCCGGTGCCCGAGTCGGCACCGGCCGTGTTGGAGGGCGCTCCGAAGGCCGTGTTCGCCTCCATCACGCTGGACGGCACGACGGTCGCGGTGGGACGTGGATCGATGACTGGCCACTGGCTGGGTGCCGACGCGATCCGCGTTGACGCCGCGTACCGCCACCGAGGCCTGGGCACCGCGATCCTGCAGGCCCTGGCCCGCTGGTCCGGCCCGCTGGGCGGTCGCCGTACCTATCTGGAGGTGCTGGATGAGAACGCACCCGCCCTGGCCACCTACACCCGCTTGGGCTACCGCGAGGCGTATCGCTACCGCTATCTGACGAGCCGCTGAGCCGCACCGGCCCCTACAAGCGTCAGCACGATCAGCCCAGCCAGTACGACGCCCAACGCGCGGTGGGGTCAGTAGCCAACGCGGCGTACGTGGAGCCGGCGAGAGCGACGCCAAGTGTGCCGGCGAGCTGTGCGTTGGTGGCGACCACCCCGGACAGGTCAGCGGCGTACTGCGGGGTCGTGCTCGAGGTGATCGCACCGATGAGGGTGTTGGAGCTGATCCCCAGGCCCAGGCCGCCGACGCCGAGCAGTGCGAAGAGGAGTGGCCCACTACGGCCGCCCAGCAGCAGATAGGCCAGCACGGACAGATAGCCGACCGCCAGGATGAGGCAGCCGATGACCGGCATCCACCGCACTCCCCTGCGCAGTCTGGGGAGGATAGGCCCGGCCAGACCGAAGGCGGCGACCCAGACGACCATGGCGAAGCCTGAGTACGCAGGGCCCTTGTGAAGGCCGTCCTGCAGGTAGAGGGCGAGCACGAAGAGCAGGGCGAAGTACGTGCCCGACGTGCAGCCGTGAGCGAGCAGACCGGCCCGGACGGACGAGTTGCGGAGGACCTGTCGGGCGATCAGTGGGCGACCACCACGTGCCGCTGTACGGCGTTCGCCGTACTCGAAGAACGCCAGGGCCGGGAGGCTCAGGACCAGGCAAAGCCAGGACCAGGTCGGCCAGCCGCGCTCGGAGCCCAGCAGGAGCGGGACGATCACGAGCAGAACCGTTGTGGACAAGGTGAGTACGCCGAGCAGGTCCAGGCGATCGCGATGGCCGTCGGGGTCGGCGGGAAGCACCCGGCGGGCGGCGACAGCGAGTGCGATGCCGATCGGGACGTTGACCAGGAAGATCGGGCGCCAGCCGGTGCCGAAGAGGTCGGCCGCGATCAGGACGCCGCCGAGCACCTGCCCGGCGACTGCGCCACCGGAGAGGGCGATCGAGAAGTAGCCGAGAGCCTTCAGCCGGTCCCGGCCCTGGAAGTGCAACTGGATGCCGCTGAGCACCTGCGGGACCATCAGCGCGGCCCCGGCGCCCTGGACGAAGCGGGCGACGACGAGGGTGACGATGTTCGGAGCGAGGCCGCACGCCAGCGAGGCCGCGGTGAACACGGTCAGGCCGAGCAGGAACGTCGTCCGGTAGCCGAGCGACGAGCCGAGGCGGGCGCCGGTGATCAGCAGTACGGCGAAGGCGACGACGTACCCGGAGACGACCAGACCCACCGCGCCCGCGGAGGCGTGCAGATCCGCGCCGATCGACGGGCCGGCGATGTTCGCGACCGCGGTGTCGATGTTCGCCATGAACTGCCCGGTGAGCAGGACGGTCAGGATCGCGGCCCGGTTGGCTGGTCGGGTTTCCACGTGCACGGTGTTTTCCACGGAGTTGGAACGGTGTGAGGGCGCTGAGATGTGAGGGCGCTAACCTCGGGTGGCATGGCGGATCACGTGGTGGAGCGGCCGGAGTACGCCGGGGACTTCGAGGGGACGGTGCACGTCGAGTACACGCCGCACCCGGATGACGGGGTGGCGGATCCGGGCGAGATCGTCTGGACGTGGGTGCCGTTCGAGGAGGACTTCGCCCGCGGGAAGGACCGGCCCGTGCTGGTGGTCGGATCGGACGGACCGTGGTTGCTGGCGCTGATCCTGACCAGCAAGGACCACGATCGCGACGCCGCCGACGAGGCACGCTGGGGGCGGATCTGGATGGACATCGGCAGCGGCGCCTGGGACAAGGAAGGCCGCCGCAGCGAGGTCCGGCTCGACCGGGTCCTCCGGATCGACCCAGGTCACGTCCGCCGCGAGGGCGCCGCCATCGGCGAAGACCTCTTCAACCAGGTAGCCGCCGAGCTCCACCAGATCCACCGCAGCTGAGCCAGGGTCATTTCAGCGGACATCCCCACGAGTGGCGCCCACCCGTCGCACAGAACCAGACAACCCAGCACGCGCACGGCATCCGGTCCACCCTTCAACTGCCGCCTGGCTGGCTGGCGGGGGCGCGGACACCCCGTCGGGACCTCGAACACCTCCCAGCCTGTCCCAGGCCCCGACACCTTGTCCCAGGTCCCCGGTCCTCCCTGAAGTCCCCCGCCGTACCCCGACCGGCGGGCGGGGCCGCGGACACCATCGCGGGACTTGCAACACCTCACAACCTGTCCCAGGCCCCGACACCTCGTCCCAGGTCCCGACACCTTGTCCCAGGTCCCCGCTCCTGCCTGAAGTCTCCCGGCCGCCGTAGCCCGACCGGCGGGCGGGGCCGCGGACACCATCGCGGGACTTGCAACACCTCACAACCTGTCCCAGGCCCCGACACCTCGTCCCAGGTCCCCGCTCCCGCCTGAAGTCCTCCGGCCGCCGTAGCCCGACCGGCGGGCGGGCGGGGCCGCGGACACCATCGCGGGACTTGCAGCACCTCACAACCTGTCCCAGGCCCCGACACCTCGTCCCAGGTCCCCGCTCCCGCCTGAAGTCCTCCGGCCGCCGTAGCCCGACCGGCGGGCGGGCGGGGCCGCGGACACCATCTCGGGACTTGCAACACCTCACAACCTGTCCCAGGCCCCAACACCTTGTCCCCGGCACCACTCCTGTCCACAGTCTTCGGCCGCCGTACGCCGCCAGTCGTCCCCGGCCGCGATACGGCGCCGGACGGTGGTGGGTGTCGTACCGCCCGACTCTGTGCACCAGCGAAGCGTCACAGCGGCGGCGGCTCGGTGCCTCCTCGGCGCACAAAGTGGCGGGTCCGGCGACCCACGGCAACGACAAGAGAGTCGGATAACCCCTCAGATGGTCCCTTCTCCCCTCGTGATTCGAGGGGAGAAGGGACACCTTGAGGGGTTATCCCCGGCTCAAATGCCCTGGCGCCGGGCTGGCTCGGCGGATGGTGGTCAGCTGGGTGGGCGGGCGGCGATTAGCTGAGGCGCGGCCGGTCAGCTGGGTGGGCGGTCAGCTGGCTCGGC
Organism: Kribbella sp. NBC_01510; assembly: GCF_045040325.1. Taxonomy (NCBI): domain Bacteria; kingdom Bacillati; phylum Actinomycetota; class Actinomycetes; order Propionibacteriales; family Kribbellaceae; genus Kribbella; species Kribbella sp. NBC_01510. The sequence goes on from NZ_CP109418.1 coordinate 453,161, forward strand.
GGGGCCGGTCAGCCGGGTGGGCGGGCCGCGGTCAGCTGGCTCGGCGGGGGCGGTCAGCTGGGTGGGCGGGTGGTGGTGCTGGTGCTGGGCTTGCCGAGGCCGGGTGGCGTGTTGCCGGGCGGTGGGGGCGGGGTGGTGCCGGGTTTGGGGCCGCAGCGGATGTCGTCGGCGGCGTTGTACTTCGTGGTGAAGGACTCGGTCTTCACCCGGGTGCCGTTCTTCGCGAAGTAGCGGTAGACGGTGATGTCGAAGCCAGGAGTAGGCGCCTGGACCCGGCAGTCCGCCGCGGTGTTGTAGACGACCGCCGGCTGACGGGGATTGCTCTTCGCCGACTGCCCCGCGGTGATGTCCCAGGTCTTGGTGCCCCAGATGACCACCCGGATACTGCCCTGGTGGCCCGGCGTCGACGCCTTGAAGATCGTCTGGACCAGGACGCCCTTGCCCGAGTCGTTGAGGAACTTCAGGTCGACCGACGGCCACGCCACGGTCGCCTCACGGCCGACCGGGTAGCGGCTGATGTAGACGCTGTGCGCCTTGTGCTCGAGGATCTTCAGCCCGGCGAAGAAGGCCGCGTTGAAGGTGGTCGTCGCCGACTGCGAGACCCCGCCGCCGAGGTCCAGCACGAACTTCCCGCCGCTGATGATGTTGCCCTCGGTGAAGCCGTTCTCCTTGGTCCGCTCGCCGACGATCTTGTTCAGGCTGAACGTCTCGCCCGGCTTCAGCAGCGTGCCGTTGATCTTGGCCGCCGCGGTGCCGATGTTGGTGTTGCGGTACGGCGCGTGCGGGAACTGGGTGGTGAAATCGCCCATCTTCTCCGTGATCCCCAGCGCGGCCGCCTGCTCGGTGGTCAGCTTCGCCGGGGTGTGCGCGAGACCCACCACGGCCCGGCGCTCGCCGGTCGGCTTGGGCAGGATCGCCAGGATCGCCGGCACCACCTTGGTGCGGTCGACCACCATGCCGTCGACGGCCGGGATGACCTTCGGCCCGTTGCCGACGATCTGCACGGTCGCGTCCTTCGGCAACGTCTCCAGTGCCTTGAACCGCTTCTGGAACAACGGCTCCAGCTTCTTCGCGTCCAGCGTCGGGGTGACGTCACCGTCCTTCGCGGTCAGCGTCAGCGCCGGCGCGATCTCGGCCGGAAGCAGCTCGACCGCATTGGATCCGACGGTGAGCCGGACCGGACCGGACATCGCCGGCTCGGCGTAGTCTTTCAGCGCCTTGTCGATGGCCTCGGAACCGGCCTTCGGCTTGGTCACGCCGACCGGGAGGTCCTTGGGTTCGCCGTCGGCCGGGTAGGCCTTGGCCACCGCGTCCTCGGCCTTCGCGTTGTCCAGCTGCAGACCGTCGGCCGGCGCGTGGGTGACCGGCTTCGTGCCGTCGAACGTGATGGTGCCTTCGGTCGCCGACCGGTTCACCTGGGTGGCGAGCTTCTCGACGGCCGTCTTCAGCTTCGCGTCGTCCCTGGTGACGACGGGCTTGATCGCGCCGCCGCCGGTCAGGCCGTGCCAGATCCGGCCCGGGGCCAGGCTGCGGCCCGCGCCCGCGGCGGCCACGGTGGCGTCCAGGTCCACGGACAGGCCGGCGTCTGCCGGGTTGACCTCGAACTTGGACTCGCCCGCCTTCAGCGCGATCGGCTGCGCGATCTGGTCCTTGAGACCGGCCTCCAGCTTCGCCTTGGCGTCCTTCTGGGACAGACCACCGACCGGTACTCCGAGAACGGTGGTGTCACCGGGGATCTTGTCGCCGGCGAACGCGAACGCCGCGCCGTATCCCACCACGAGCACACCAAGCGCCGCGGCGGCAATGATCCCCGCGAGCTGCTTTCTCCCCACCGGAAAGAGTCCTCCTGCTCGAAGCCATGGACAGGCTGCACCAGACGGGCACGGCCCGGGGCACAAGGGCACATCCTACGGGACGGGGCAGGCCCCTCTCGCCGATGGGGCAGGCCCGGGTTGCTCCGATATGGCCCAACGATCACGCTCAGGCGTTGGGCAAATCCCGGTAGTGACTGGAGTAGTAGATCAGCGCGCTGGGATCGGCCGGCTCGCCCAGCCCGAGGCTGAGCACCTCGCCGACCACGATCGTGTGGTCGCCCCCGTCGTACGTCGCCCAGGTCCGGCACTCGAGCCACGACAGTGCGCCGGCGATCAGCGAACACCCGGTCTTCGGGCCGGCCGCCGTACCGATGCCGTCGAACTGGCTGTAGAGGTCGCGCCCCGACCGGGCGAAGCGGTCCGCGATCGACCGCTGGTCCCCGGCCAGGACCGAGATCGCCCAGTAGCCACAGTCCAGTACGGCGGCGTGCATCCGGACACCCTTGTCGACGCAGACGAGCACCAGCGGCGGATCCAGCGACAACGAGGTGAACGCGTTCGCGGTCATCGCGTGCGCCACACCGTCCTGCAGCGTGCTCATGATCGTGATCCCGGACGCGAACCGTCCCAGCGCCGCACGGAACTCCGCGGGCGCCACACTCCCGCTCGGCTCGGTCGAGGACACTCCAGCAGGTTATGCCCGCTGCAAGGTTGATGCCTCAACCGAGCATGTGGGAACGGTCACCTCTGGCTACAGACCGGCGAACAGATCGTGCTCCAGACCGTCCGGACCGGGCGCAGCCGTGCCCTTGACCAGGCGATACGGCTCCGAGCCCCAGATCTGGTTGCCGTTGTTGTTCGACAGGGCGAAGAACGGTCCGTCGACGGTGATCTGGGTGGCGTGCGCCTTCATCGCGTTCATCTTGCGATCCAGGTGGTCGTCGCCCTCGATCACACAGTCGATGAACCGGTCCGGCGTGACGAACGGGCCGAGCGGACCGTCCGGGTCCATCCCCTCGAACGTCGTCAGGTCGCCGGAGTCGCGCAACTCGCGCAGCTGCGACCGCATCCGGGACTCCGCCATCGCCGTCCAGTAGATCTTCTGGATGTCCCAGGCCTCGCCCAGGTCTTCGCGATACGACCGGGCACCCGCCAGGGCAGCGGCGTACGTCGCGACGCGGTGAGCCTTGATGTGGTCGGGATGGCCGTAGTTGCCGTACTGGTCGTAGGTCACCAGCACCTGCGGCCGGACCTCGCGGATGACCGGGATCAGGTCGTCGGCCGCGGTGAGCAGGTCGGCCTGCCAGAAGCTGTCCTTCCGGGTCTCCGGTGGGACGTCCGCATTGCCGTCGTCGTTATAGATCATCCCCGTGTCGCGGTACTTGCCCGCGCCACCGAGGAAGCGGTGGTCGGTGACCCCGAGCTCGGCCATCGCGGCGGCGAGCTCGCCGATCCGGTGCTCGCCGAGCTGGTCGGTCTGGTCGGCGGCCAGGTGGGTGAGCTCGGGGACGAGCACCTCACCTTCCTCGCCGAGCGTGCAGGTGATGAGCGTGACCTGGGCTCCCTCGGCCACATAGCGCGCCATCGTCACGCCGTTGTTGATCGTCTCGTCGTCCGGGTGGGCGTGCACCAGCAGCAGCCGGCGCTCAGCAAGCTCAACCATGGCGAAAGCCTACGTCGGGCCTCGGACAGTTCTCCGGGCTCACCCGCGAAGGCCTGCGACGAGCCTCCCGGTCAGCCGAAGCGGCGGACCAGGAGGCAGCCGGCCTGGAAGCGGGACTTGGCGCCGAGGCCTGCGATCAGGGCGCTGATCTCCGAGCGCACGGTGCGCAGCGACAACCCGAGGTCGCGCGCGATCGCGGCGTCCTTGGCCCCCGTCGACATCATCCGGCCGATCGCCACCTGACGGCTGGTCAGCTCGCCGACCGCGACCGGGGTCCGGCGCCGCGACCCCAGTTCGTAGACCTCGCACACCACCTGCGGTGCGAAGTCTTCTCTTCGCACCGCGGTAACGGCCGGAAACACCGACATACTTCACTCCTCCCCAAGAGCTTCAGGGAAGGATTGTCTCGGTGGTCTAATCCAGTTACCAGGTACAACCCATACAAACCACCCATACAGTTCCCCGGAGTGAGCTCCTCCATCGATGTGACTTCCGCCACTCAGAGCCGGGTCCGAAGTTCTCGGACGAACGGCCGATCCGGCACCAGCCAGTCCATTTCGTCCAGCTCCGCCGCGCCGAACCACCGGAGCTCGGCGTGCTCCCGCAGTACCGGTTCGCCGTCGACGATCGACGCCAGGTAGACGTGCAGCCGATAGGCCGCGGAGATGTCGACGGCCGGCCCGAGCGACGCCCCGACCTTGATCTCCAGGTCGAGTTCTTCACGGATCTCCCGGACCGCCGCCTGCTCGTCGGTCTCCCCCGGCTCGACCTTCCCGCCCGGGAACTCCCAGCCCCCGTCAGGCCCCGGCCGGTACGCCGCCAGCACCAGACCATCGCGCACGACAGCCACTCCCACCACAATCTGCACTGTCGCGACTCTGCCAGACATTGTCGGTCACCGTTGGCAGGATGAGCCGCATGCCGTTGCAGAACAGGGTTCTCCCCACGCAGGAGATCGTGGCCGACCCCGGCCGCGGCCTGCTGATGGGCAACCGCGGCAGCCTGCACGGCCCGGATCGCCGCCTGGGCACCACCCGCTGGCGCTCGAAGGCGTGGATCTGCTGCGTCCTTGACTGGAAGGGCGTTCAGCGCGATCCGATGCCGCCCGGGCGCTGGACCGCGCTGTTCTTCTTCGACGAGGCCGTTGCCCTCGCCGCCGGTCATCGCCCCTGCCATTACTGCCGCCGCAGGGATTTCCTGCTGTACGCCGGCGCCTGGGCCAGGGGCCGCGGTCTCGACGAACGGGCCCGCGCCCCCGCGATGGATGTCCAGCTCCACAGCGAGCGCGTCGTCCCACGCACCCGGCAGCAACGCACCACCGTCCAGGACCTCGCCGGCCTCCCGGACGGAGCGATGATCCGGCTCGACGGCCGCCCCGCCCTCGTCCTCGACCACCAGGTCCTGCCCTGGTCCTGGGGCGGGTACGGCGAACCCCACCGGCCACCCGGACTGCGCGAGGTCGAGGTGCTCACCCCACCGGCGAATCTCGTTGTGCTGCAGGCCGGATTCGTTCCATTACTCCACCCGTCGGCACGGTCGCAACTGAGGTGACCCTAACTGGAAACACGCCGTACCGAGGGGTCTTCCGTTGGACGCCTGGCAGAGGCAAAGTGTGCCCATACTGACAGCTACATGACCATCACTGGAGTCGGCATGGGTGAAGGCAACAGCGGCGTTGCCGCAGTCGTCCGCGCGCTCGAGGGCCTACATGATGCCGTGGGCAAACTCAGCCAGGAGTACGGTGACACCCTCGGCATCCGCCGCCTGGTGTCCGATGTGGCTCGGCTGAACGACGATCTGGCCGAGCTCGGCCCGCCCGACCCCCGGCACAGACCCGGACCCGTTCCGGAGGAACTCGAGGAGATTCCCGACGTGGAGTATGACGCGTCCATGTGGACCGACGCGGAGCATGAAGGCTTCGGCGCGCCTGACAGGCACGCCCCGTGAGTGAGCGCAGCGAGAGAACCAATAAACAGAGTGGCCTTCGGACAGCAGAATCGCCCGCAGCGAAGCGAGGACGATTCTGATGGCCACGGGTGTAAGCGCTCCCGGTCGCGCACAGATCGGGCAGAAGACACTACGAACCGACCGCTGGTGGCTGGCGCCACTGCGGATCGGGGTGATCCTGCTCTTCTTCATCGTCTACGCGACGATCCGGATCTTCATGGGCAAGTGGTACTGGGTCGACGATTTCCACTACCTCACCCCGCTGTACTCGCCCTGCCTGAGCAGCTCGTGTGTCGAAGGCTCCAGCCACCTCGGCACCTGGTTCGGCGGATTCCCGCGCTGGCTGCCCTTGAGCCTCATCACCTTCGTGGTGCTGGCCGGCTTCCGCGGCACCTGCTACTACTACCGCAAAGCGGGCTACCGGTCGCTGTTCTTCGCACCGGCCGCGTGCGCGGTCCCGGAGCCGCACAAGAAGTACACCGGTGAGACCAAGTTCCCGCTGATCACCCTGAACCTGCACCGGTACTTCTTCTACGGCGCGCTGGTCTTCGGCCTGCTCAACGTGTACGACGGCATCCAGGCCTTCCACGGCAAGGACGGTGGCTTCGGTATCGGCCTGGGCACGGTGATCATCTGGGTCAACCTGGTGATGCTCTGGTTCTACACGCTGTCCTGCCACGCCTGCCGGCACATCGTCGGCGGCCGGCTGAAGAACTTCTCCAAGCACCCGCTGCGCTACCGGTACTGGACCTTCGTGTCCAAGCTGAACCCCAAGCACGGCACGTTCGCGATGACGTCGCTGTTCACCGTGATCCTCACCGATGCCTACATCATGGGACTGTCGGCCGACTGGTTCTCCGATCTGCGCTTCTTCAACTGATACAGGATCTCTTCTCACATGACTGAGCTGGAACGACACTCCTACGACGTCGTCGTGATCGGGGCCGGCGGCGCCGGCCTACGCGCGGCGATCGAGGCTCGCGAGCAGGGCAAGCGCACCGCGATCATCTGCAAGTCCCTGTTCGGCAAGGCGCACACCGTGATGGCCGAGGGTGGCTGCGCGGCCGCGATGGGCAACGCGAACTCCAACGACAGCTGGCAGGTCCACTACCGCGACACCATGCGCGGCGGCAAGTTCCTGAACAACTGGCGGATGGCCGAACTGCACGCGCAGGAAGCCCCCGACCGGGTCTGGGAGCTGGAGTCGTACGGCGCGCTGTTCGACCGGACGCCCGACGGCCGGATCAGCCAGCGCAACTTCGGCGGCCACACCTACCCGCGGCTCGCGCACGTCGGCGACCGGACGGGTCTGGAACTGATCCGCACCCTGCAGCAGAAGATCGTCTCGCTGCAGCAGGAGGACTTCCAGGCGACCGGCGACTACGAGGCCAACCTCAAGGTGTACGCCGAGTGCACGGTCACCGAGCTCCTGAAGGACGGCGAGGCGATCTCCGGCGCCTTCGGGTACTGGCGCGAGTCCGGCCGGTTCATCCTGTTCGACGCGCCCGCGGTCATCCTGGCCACCGGCGGCGTCGGCAAGTCGTTCAAGGTCACCTCGAACTCATGGGAGTACACCGGTGACGGCCACGCCCTCGCGATGCGGGCCGGCGCGACCCTCATCAACATGGAGTTCATCCAGTTCCACCCGACCGGCATGGTCTGGCCGCCGTCGGTGAAGGGCATCCTGGTCACCGAGTCGGTCCGCGGTGACGGCGGCGTCCTGAAGAACTCCGAGGGCAAGCGGTTCATGTTCGAGTACGTGCCCGATGTGTTCCGGGCGCAGTACGCGGAGACCGAGGAAGAGGCCGACCGCTGGTACAAGGACGCCGACAACAACCGGCGCCCACCGGAGCTGCTGCCGCGGGACGAGGTCGCGCGGGCGATCAACTCCGAGGTGAAGGCCGGCCGGGGTACGCCGCACGGCGGTGTGTTCCTGGACGTGTCGTCGCGGCTCCCGGCCGAGGAGATCAAGCGCCGGCTGCCGTCGATGCACCACCAGTTCAAGGAGCTGGCCGACGTCGACATCACGGCCGAGCCGATGGAGGTCGGTCCGACCTGTCACTACGTGATGGGTGGCGTCGAGGTCGACCCGGACACCGCGCAGTCCGTCGTACCCGGTCTGTTCGCGGCCGGTGAGGTCGCCGGCGGCATGCACGGTTCGAACCGGCTGGGCGGCAACTCGCTGTCCGACCTGCTCGTCTTCGGGCGGCGGGCCGGCATGGGCGCGGCGACGTACATCGACCGGCTCGGTGGCAGCCGGCCGAAGATCTCCGAGGACGACGTCGACGCGGCGGCCGCGGAGGCGCTGGCGCCGTTCGAGCTCGAGGGGGGCGAGAACCCGTACTCGATCCACCAGGAACTGCAGCAGTCGATGAACGACCTGGTCGGCATCATCCGCAAGGCGGACGAGATGGAGCAGGCGCTCGGCCGGCTGGCCGACTACCGCGGCCGGATCGCGAAGATGACGGTGGAGGGTCACCGGCAGTTCAACCCGGGCTGGCACCTGGCGCTCGACCTGCGCAACATGCTGACCGTGTCGGAGTGCGTGGCGAAGGCGGCCCTGCAGCGGCAGGAGTCCCGCGGCGGTCACACCCGCGACGACTTCCCCGGCATGAACGCCGACTGGCGCAAGCTGCTCCTGGTCTGCTCGCTCGACGCCGACGGCGGGGTGAACGTGGTCCAGAAGGACCAGATCCCGATGCGTGAGGACCTGCTGGAACTGTTCGAACTCGACGAGCTGAAGAAGTACCTGACCGAAGAGGAGTTGCCGGCCACATGACCGAGCGAAGCGAGGGCATCAGAGAGCGCAGGGCGTCTCGTGCCTCATCGGCGCCCGGAGCGAAGCGAGGACGTCGATGAGCTACAAGGGCAAGTTCCGGGTTTGGCGCGGTGACTCCGAGGGCGGTGAGCTCAAGGACTACGAGGTCGAGGTGAACGAGGGCGAGGTCGTCCTCGACGTCATCCACCGGTTGCAGGCGACGCAGACGCCGGACATGGCGGTCCGGTGGAACTGCAAGGCCGGCAAGTGCGGCTCCTGCAGCGCCGAGATCAACGGCATGCCGAAGCTGATGTGCATGTGCCGGATGAACACGTTCGCCGAGGACGAGGTCGTCACGGTCACGCCGATGCGCACCTTCCCGGTGATCCGCGACCTCGTCACCGACGTGTCGTTCAACTACCAGAAGGCCCGCGAGATCCCCGCGTTCACGCCGCCGGCCGACCTGAAGCCGGGCGAGTACCGGATGCAGCAGGTCGACGTCGAGCGCTCGCAGGAGTTCCGCAAGTGCATCGAGTGCTTCCTGTGCCAGGACACCTGCCACGTGATCCGCGATCACGAGGAGAACAAGGAGTCCTTCTCGGGCCCGCGCTTCCTGATGCGGATCGCCGAGCTGGACATGCACCCGCTCGACGCCGCCGACCGTCAGCACGCGGCCCAGGAGCAGCACGGCCTGGGCTTCTGCAACATCACCAAGTGCTGCACCGAGGTGTGCCCCGAGCACATCAAGATCACCGACAACGCGCTGATCCCGATGAAGGAGCGCGTCGCGGACCGCAAGTACGACCCGATCGTCTGGCTCGGCAACAAGATCCGCCGCCGCCCCGCCTGATCCCACTACCACGAGCCCCTGGCCCCACCCCGGAGCCAGGGGCTCCTGGCTGCCCAGCCCACCCCTTCCCGCACAACCCTCCAACTCCGGGGTCCACCCCTCACCCGGTGGGTTGCCCCCTGAGAATCCGAGAGGGCAACCCTCCAACTCCGGGGTTCACCCCGGAGTTGGAGGGTTGTGGGTGGGGTCGGGCCCGGGGGTGGTCACTCGCGTGGGTGAGCCGGTTGGCCGATGGAGCACCTACTGTTCCGGTCATGGCCATCTTCCTCGCCGGGCTGTTCAGTATCGCGGTCTTCATGGCGATCTTCGTCCCCTTCTCGCAGCGCCTGCTGGGCGTGCGTTTCGGCCTGATCCGGCTGGCCCTGGGCGCCGCGCTCACCCTCACGGTGTTCAGTCCGATCGCCAACGCACTGGTCGGCAAGCTGCCGTTCGAAGGGTCCAACGCCGCCGCGGTCGCCTTCCTGGCGTTGACCGCGGTCTGTTCGATGCTGGCCGGCCTGGTCTTCCTGGTGCTGTCCGAAGCCCTGGTGCCGACCGGATCGTTGCCCCGGGCCCGCGATCTCCGCCGCGACCTGAGCGGCCGGATCGCGCGCACCCGGCGCTACCTGCAGATCCTCCGGATCGCGATCAGGCACGGCCTCGGCCCGTACCTGCGCGGCCGCCGCCGACCCAGCCGCGAGAACGCCGCCGGCCAGGCCGAACTGGCCCGTTCGCTGCGCCTCGCGCTCGACGAGGCCGGCGTCACGTTCGTGAAGCTCGGCCAGGTGCTGTCCACCCGCAGCGACATCATCCCGGCGTCCGTCGCCGAGGAGCTGAGTCGCCTGCAGGACCAGGTCTCGCCCGCGCCCTGGCCCGAGATCGAGTTCGTCCTCACCGAGGAGCTCGGCGCGTCACCACACCACCTGTACGCCGACTTCGACACCGAACCGCTCGCAGCCGCCTCGGTCGCGCAGGTCTACACCGCCCGCCTGCCTGATGGTCCGAGAGTCGTGGTCAAGGTGCAGCGGCCCGGCATCGCCGGCGTGGTCGACCGGGATCTCGACATCGTCAGCCGGCTCGCCCGGCTGCTCGAGCGCAACACCGACTGGGGCCGCTCGATGGGTGTCCGCGCCCTCGCCGACGGATTCGCGGACGCGATGCGGGAAGAGCTCGACTTCACCGTCGAGGCCGGCAACATGACCACTGTCGCGGCCGGCCGATCCGTTGCTGCGAGCAATGATCTGGTGGTGCCCGAGCTGTACCCGGGCCAGTCGACCCGCCGGGTGCTGACCATGCAGCGACTCGACGGCATCGGCCTCGGTGGCGCCGCGCAGGCGATCGCCGACCGCGGCCTGGACGCGGCCCGCCTCGGCCGGGCGCTGTTCGACTGCCTGCTCGGCCAGGTCGCGATCGACGGCGTCTTCCACGCCGACCCGCACCCCGGCAACTTCCTGCTGCTGGCCGACGGCCGGATCGGCATGCTCGACCTCGGCTCGGTCGGCCGGCTCGACCCGGCCACCCGGGAGGCGTTGCAGCGCTTCCTGCTCGCGATCGACCACGGCGACCCGGTCGCGGCGACCGACGCGCTGCTGGAGATCGTCTACCGCCCTGACGTGATCGACGAACGCGCCCTGGAGCGTGCCGTCGGCCAGTTCATGACCCGCCATCTGGCCGCCGGCGTGACGCTGGGACCGGCGATGTTCAACGACCTGTTCAGGATCATCACGTCACACGACCTCGGCGTACCTCCGGAGGTGGCCGCGGTCTTCCGTGCGCTGGCGACGATCGAGGGCACGATCACGCGGATCTCGCCTGGGTTCGACCTGGTCGCCGCGTCACGCCAGTTCGCCGCGGCGCATGTCACCGACCGGCTCGCCCCCGACGCGTTACGCCGTACGGCGACTGAAGAACTGGCGACGTTGTTGCCGATGTTGCGCCGGCTGCCGCGGCGGATCGACCGGTTCGCGGCCGCGGCGGAGAGCGGCCGGCTCGGCCTGAACGTGCGGTTGTTCGCCGACGAACGCGATCGCCGGCACTTCACCGGCCTGCTCCACCAGGCGTTGCTGGCCGTCCTCGGCGCGACGGCCGGCATCATGGCCGTCCTGCTGCTCGGTACGCCGGGCGGCCCGAACGTCACCGACTCGATGAGCCTGTTCCAGTTGTTCGGCTACAACCTGCTGGTGATCTCCGCGGTCCTCGTGCTCCGCGTCCTCGTCCTGGTCTTCCGGCTACCCGACCACAGGTCGTCTTGACTTCAACCTAACTTGAACTTCGACCATAGCGGGCATGACTGAACTTTTGGCCGGGCCTTCGGCGCCGGCGGGTCATTGGGCCTCGGCTCCCGGCCTTCCCTCGTCGCTCCAGTCGCTGCGCTCCCTCCGCTCCTCAGTCCAGGCCGGGAGGCCCCATGACCCCGACCGCTGAGCGCGTGACACGCCCTCGCCTGTTCAGTGGTCCGCATCTGCCGCTCGTGCTGGGCGTGATCGGTCTCGTCACGCTCAGCGCGTTCGAGAATCGGGCCGTGGGTACGGCGTTGCCGACGATGGTGCGCGAGTTCGACGCGCTGGGCAGCTTCGGCCTGGCGAGCGCGGCCCCGAACGCGAGCTACCTCATCTCGCTCGCGATCGCCGGACTGTGGTCCGACCGGCGCGGCCCGATCCCGACGCTGCGGGTCGGTGCGATCGCGTTCACCCTCGCGCAGTTGCTGGTCGGGACCGCCACGGGGATGCCGATGGTCGTGGCCGGGCGGTTGCTGAGCGGCTTGGCCGAAGGGCTGCTCGACGTTTCGCTGATGGTGCTGGTCGCCCGGGCGCTGCCCGCAGTACTGCGGCCGCGGATGTTCTCGTTGTTCGCGGCGATGTGGATCCTGCCGTCGGTGATCGGCCCGGTGCTGACCGGTCTGGTGACCGAGCAGTTCGGATGGCGATGGGTGTTCCTCGGTGCGGTCATCCTGCTGGTGCCGAGCTGGATGCTGCTCGGGCCCGCAATGCGCCAGTCGCTGAACACCCCGGCGCCTGAGCGCAGCGCCGAGGACGCGGCCGAGTTGGAGGCCTGGCGGGCCGCGCTTCCGTGGGCATTCGCCGCATCGGTCGCACTGTTCTCGATGACGCTCGCCGGTGGTCAACTCGAGGCACACCCGGTGATCGGCGGGATCGCGATTCCGGTGGCGTTGGTGACGCTCGGGCTGGCCGCCGTACGAGTGATGCCGAAGGGGACGTTCGTGGCCCGACACGGCTTCCCGGCGGTGGTCGCCGTACGCGGGCTTGGTGGCGCCGCGTTCGCCGGGGTGGGTGCGTACCTGCCGCTGCTGCTGACGTTGCAACACGACTTCAGCCCGTCGCGGGCCGGCGTGACGCTGTCGATCACGGGCGTGTGCTGGGCCTTCGGGTCCTGGCTGCAGGGGCGGGAACACGCGATCCAGCGGGTCAACGTCCTGCGGGCCGGGCTCGCGTTCATGACGGGCGGGCTGCTGGTCACGTCGCTGCTGGCGTGGACGGGTGCGACCACGTGGTTCGGGCTGATCGGCTGGGCCTTCGCCGGGATCGGGATGGGCTTGAGTTCGTCGAGCCTGTCCGTGCTGACGCTGGATCTGTCCGACCACAACAACTCCGGGCGGAACAGCAGCGCGGCGCAGATGGCCGGGACCATGAGCATCTCGACCGCCCTGGCGATCAGCGGCACGCTGCTCGCCTTCAACTCCGACGATCCGCGGCCGTGGGTCTTCGGCGCCATCATCACCACCGGCGCGTTCGTCGCTCTCCTGGGTCTGCTGACCGCCGGCCGGGTGCGAAAGCGAGCCGATTTGCTTGGATGAGCTAGAGTTTGCTTGTGCGAGCAAAACGAACGCTTACCGAGCAGGCGCGGAGGGGTCAGATCGTAGCGGCGGCGATCGAGGTGATCGCCGAGAGTGGGGCGCAGGCCAGCTTCAAGGTGATCGCGGAGCGGGCGGCGCTGAGCAGCACCGGTCTGATCTCGTACCACTTCGCGAACCGGCAGGAGCTGATCGACGAGGTCGGACGACAGATCCTCGAGGCGTTCAGCGCGTTCGTGCGTGAGCGGACCGCCGGCATCGCGGAGCCGGCCGAGGTCCTCCAGGCCTTCGTCACAGCCAACATCGCGTTCCTGCAGACCCATCGCGCCCACGCGGCGGCCCTGGTTCGGGTCCAGCAGGACACCGCTGAGATCGCGCGATCCGACCAGGCCCAGCTCGCCGACGTACTCCGGCGCGGTCAGGCGAGCGGCGTACTGCGGACGTTCGACCCGCAGCTGATGGCCGTGTTCGTCCTGTCCATCCGCGACGGCATCATCCGCCAGCTGGAACTCAACCCCGAGCTCGACCTCGACGCGGCCGCCCGTGAGTTCGCTGCGCTCGTCGAGCAAGCCACCAGGAAGGCATGACGTGAACGCGACAGTCCAGACCGACACCGGCACAGTCCGTGGCATCGTCCACCCCGATCGCCGCGTCTTCCAGGGCATCCCGTACGCCGCTCCCCCGGTCGGCGATCTCCGTTGGGCGCCCCCACAACCCGCCCGGCCGTGGGCCGGCGAACGCGATGCGACCAAACCCGGCAGCCCGGCCCCTCAGCTCAAGAACGCCATCGCCGATCTCGCCGGCACGAACGAGGACTGCCTGTTCCTCAACGTGACCACCCCGGCCACCGCGTCACCCGAGCACCGCAAGCCGGTGATGGTGTGGATCCACGGCGACGGCGCGATCGGTTCCGGCGACCAGTTCGACCCGACCCGGCTCGCGGTCGACGGCGACGTCGTGGTCATCACGTTCAACTTCCGCCTGGGCGTCTTCGGCGCCTTCGGCTACCCCGGTCTGCGGGACTCCGGCACGATCGGCCTGCAGGACCAGCGGGCCGTCCTGCGGTGGGTCCAGCGCAACGCGGCCGCGTTCGGCGGCGACCCTGGCAACGTCACGCTCTTCGGCGTCTCGTACGGCGCCACCGCGACCAGCGCACACCTGATGTCGAAGGAGTCGCGTGGCCTGTTCCACAAGGTGATCATGCAGAGCGGCTTCACCCTGATGGACATGCCGGCCGGTGTCGTCTACCCAGGCATCCCAGCCCTCCCCTGGTACGGCTGGACCACCACCTCGGCCGCCGAGACCCAAGGCGCCGCGCTCGCGGAGCAACTCGGCTGCAAGGATCTCGCGGGCCTGCGCGCGATCCCGGTCGACGAGCTCCTCGCCGTACCGCAGGTGATGAACATCTTCCAGCCGTACGCCCTCGGCAACGACCAGCTTCCCGCGGATCCGGCGGAGGCCCTCGAGGCCGGCGAGTTCGCCGACGTCCCGGTGCTCTCCGGTACGACGCGGGACGAGCACACCACGTTCGTCGCCTTCTTCCGGGAACTGGCCGGCAGTCCGGTGACCGCCACGAACTACCCCGAGCTGCTACAGACCGCCTTCGGTGACGAGGCCGCACGGATCGGCGCGGAGTATCCGTTGCAGGACTACCCGACGCCGGCGCTGGCCTGGGCGTCCGTGGTCACCGACCGGATGTGGGCCCGCGCGCAACTACGGCAGAATCAGTTGCTCTCGGCAAAGAACCCGCTCTGGTTCTACGAGTTCGCGGACCGCGGCGCACCGTTGGACATCCCGTTCCCGCCGGGATTCCGGCCCGGCGCCTGGCACGCCGGCGATGTGCAATACGTGTTCCGCACGGACGAGAACGCCATGACAGAAGCGCAGGTCGCCCTGTCCGACACGATGATCCGCTACTGGGCCACGTTCGCCCGACACGGTGATCCCAATGGCGCCGGACTGCCGGAATGGCCGAGGTTCACCACCCCTGACACCGTTCTGTCACTGGCGCCGGACGCTATCCACCCGGTCGATTACGCACAGGAGCACCGGCTGGCTTTCTGGACACAGATTGGGGTCTAGAGTGAGCTCATGGCTGAGCTGCTGACCGACGACCAGATCGATCTCGCGATCCGTGACCACCTGCCCGAGTGGAAGGTCGTGGACAAGGAACTGGTCCGCAGCGTCAAGAAGGACACGTTCCTGGACGGCATCCGCCTGGTCGCCACGGTCGCCCAGTTGGCCGAGTCGATGAACCACCACCCGGACATGGACATCCGCTACACGACCATCACGTTCCGGATCAGCAGCCACGACGCCGGCGGCATCACCGACGACGACCTGGTCCTGGCCCGCCACATCGACACCGCGGCCGGCTGACCCAAGGTCGTCCACGAGGAGCGCTGACGCAGGCCGATCAGCACGCCCTCGGTGTCGCGCAGATAGCAGGTCCGCCCGACACCTGGCAGCTCCTGCACTTCACCGACCGGCTCGCCACCGGCACCCCGCGCCGTGTCCAGCGTCGTCTCGATGTCGTCGACGTCGATCCAGGCGATCGTGGGCTGCGTCTGGTAGCGGCTGCTCATGATCGCGCCGTCGATGCCTTCACCTTCACCGGTGTGGGCGAGCAGGTACCCCTCCGGCACCGGCGCCGGCGTGACCTGCCAGCCGAAGACTTTGCTGTAGAAGTCCGCCGCCCGGTCGTGGTCCGCGGCAACGATTTCGATGTGGATGATTCGTCCCATGCGACCGATCCTCACCCGTCGGCGGCCGCGTCGTCTTGGACGGATCTTCCATGCATCAACGCCGCGATCCCGTTCTGTACGGCGAGGAACGACGTCGCGCTGACACCGGTGTACCGCTTGAAGTCCCGGGCCGCATGCGCCTGGTCGTAGTACCCGTGCAACGCGGACAACGTCGCCTGAGCATCCGCGGGACCACCGAGCAGCCCGCCGACGAAGTGGTAGTAGCGGATGATCTCGGCGTACTGCTTCGGCCCGATCCCCAGGCTCAGCCGGAACAACCGATAGAGCGTGCTGTACGACGTCCCCGTCTGCTCGGCCACCTCGGCGACCGCCGTACCGCCGAACGCGTCGTCGATCACGCGTACCGCGGCCGCGACCACCGGCACAGCCCGGGCCGGATCCAGTCGCGGCGACAGGAAGGCGGCCAGCCGGTCCGCGCGGGACTGGCCGAACGGTTCCGCGCGCAGGTCGTCGACGAGTGCAGCCGTCGTACCCTCACCGACCCAGTCGGAGAACTGCAGCACCTCGTCGACGAGCAGGGTGGAGAGACCGAGCGCCGCGATCCCCCACGGCTTGAACTCCACGCCGGCGTAGCTGGACGCACCGGTCTGGCCGATCACCTGCGGGCGGGTCATGATCCCGAACACCGACGCCGCGTTCGGCCACTCGGTCCCCGTCACCGAATCGTGCCGCGTCCCCGGGTCGGCGAGTGCGACGGCCAGGCCGGGGCGCCCGTTCGGGATGAGGATGTCCCGACGCAGTGACGGCAGCGGCGGAGACTCTACGAGCCAGACATGCTCGACCAGGTCGCGCAGGTGCTCGGGCGGCGAAAAGCGCTGGTAGCCCACGAGGTAGATCGTAAGTCTCTGGCGCGTCCGAATCGGCTACGGTTGACGAGTGACGACTGCCGATGAATACCGCCTGCTGGGTTTCGACGATGCCGACCGGGACGCGGCCGAGGCGTTCGCCGCGGATCCCGCGATCGTCAAGGACCTGGCCGATCAGATCCGGGCCGAGATCGGGAAGTTCGGCAGTGAGCCGGAGCTGCGGATGCCCGAGGATCCGCGCAACTCGGTGCAGGCGTTCCTGGACACCGTGCCCGACATCCGCCGGTTCCACTCCGAGCGCGGGATCCCGGACGAGATCAGCTGGGCCTCGCTCGCGGACCTCGGTCAGCAGCTGAAGGTGAGTCGCCGGACGCACGGCGAGTACTCCCTGGAGACGCACTGGTGGCTGACGATCGCCTGGACCGGCCAGATCTACGCGCTCGGCCGGCTGCAGTTCCTGCTGCACCAGGTCCCGGCGGACAAGCCGGTGCCGGGGACCGAGCCGGGTGAATGGATCATCGGTGTCCACATCCCGGAGACTGGTCCGCTGACCCCCGAGGCGGTCGACGACAGCTTCGCGCAGGCCCGCGAGTTCTTCCCGCAGTACTTCCCCGAGTACCCGGTGAAGACCGCGAACCTGTGGTCCTGGCTGATCGATCCGTACCTGCTCGACAACCTGCCGCAGGACTCGAACATGGTCCGGTTCGGCCGCCGCTTCACGCCGTACGGCGAACCGACCGACAGCCAGGACGGCGCGATCTTCTTCACCTTCCGCACCCACGGCACCGACCACCTGGACGAGCTGCCGCAGGACACCACGCTGCAACGTCTCGTGGTCGGCCGGATCAAGGACGGCGGCACCTGGCAGAGCGCGTACGGGTACCTACGGCTCTAGGTCGGGCGGTTCCGCCCGGACGGTACGCCGTACTTGGCGAGCCAGCTGACGAGCTCCATATTGCTGACGCAGCGGACGTCGGGCTGGGTGCAGGTCTCCTCGACGAAGGTGGTCAGCGCGTCCGAGTACACGCTGTTGTTCCAGCGGTTGAAGTGGTTGCCGAGGAACAGCGGCGGGTTGCCATTGGCGCGGGACTTCGCGAGCGCCTGCCGGTAGGTCGCGAGTACCTGCGCCTTCAATGCGGGCGCCTGCGCGACCGGCGCCACCCGCGCACCGGTCTGGCTGAACCACAGGTTGTAGTCCATCGTCAGCGTGGGCTTGGTGGTGCCGGCCAGGGTGACCGACTGCAGCGGGAAGTTCCACAGGCCGTTGACCTTCTTCGGCCAGGCGATGTACCCGGGCGCGGAGGCGTCGTACAGCATGCCCCGCTGGACCATCGCCTGCCGGTACGCCGGTCGATTGCCCTCGAGGCACGGCGTCCGCATCCCCTTCACCGTCGCCGGGTCGAACGGCGGTGCGACCGCCTTGCCCGCGGCCAGGGTCGGACCGGTCCGCACCATCTGGTCGAACGCGCTCAACTCCGCGGTCCACTGCGCCGTCGTCCAGCGGCCGATACCGGTCGTGCCGCAGAAGTGACCGTTCGCGTGCGTGCCGATCTCGTGGCCTTCGGCGATCGCCTGCCGCAGCACCGTCGTCCGCGCCAGCACGCTGCCGGAGTCGCCCCAGCCGATGTCTGAAGCGCCGGGGTGGTGGTACGGCGGTTTGTAGTCGGCGCGATGGTCTCCGGGGTACAGGTAGGGGCCGGAGAGGAAGAACGTCATCCGGGCGTTGACCCGCTTGGCCACGGCCCGCCAGCGCGCCCAGAGCGCGAGATCACCCGCGCCGTCGAACGAGACGACGACGAACAGGGGTGGCTTGCCACTCGGCAGCCGGCCAGGAAACGAACGGGTGATCGGGGCCGCGGCCGCCAGGTGCGGCCCCGGCGGTGGTGTCGGCGTGACCGGCGGCGGTGTGCTCGGGCTGTGCGTCGGACTCGGACTCGGCCCGTGAGTCGGGCCGCGGGTCGGTGTCGGCTTGGTCGGCGTACTGCTCGGGCTTGGAGCGCCTTCCAGAGGTACGTCGGCGCATCCGGCCAGCAGCGCCGCCAGTACGAGCGCGGCGCCCAAGAGGTTCGCCCCAGGCCTCACCACGTGACTACTGACGCATGCGGACCTGCTCAGGTCGGTCCTGGACACGCAGCCGGGTGGAAACCCGGGGGTGGATCGTTAGGCGCTCGTGACCTTGGCCGCGCGGCGCTTCACCGCGATCCGGCGGGATGTCTCGACCAGCAGACCGATCAGCGCCGCCAGGCTCAGGCTGAACGCCAGCGCCTTCAGCGAGTCGTGCGCGAACGCGTCGCCACCCAGGTAGCCGAGCAGGGCGACGTACGTGTAGGCGACCGTGACACCGAAGAACGTGAAGACGATGAACTTCTTGAACGAGTACCGGGTCGCGCCCGCGGTCAGCGTCGCGACCATCCGCGCGCCGGGGATGTAGCGCACGGTCATCAGGATCAGCCCGCCGCGGGAGTGCAGCGCGGCCGACACCTTGTCGTACATCTGTTGCCGGCGCTCCTGCCGCTTCATCCAGCGGTGCAGCGCCGGGCCGGAGCCGCGGCCCATGAAGTAGCAGGTGGTCTCGCCGATGACGGAGCCGACCATCGCGACCGTGATCACGAGCAGCAGGTTCTGGTGGCCGGCGGCCGCGGCCATGCCCGCGGTGACGACCATGCCCTCACTCGGCACCACCGGGAAGACGGCGTCGATCGCGGCGGCCGCGAACAGGATGAGCAGCAACCAGTGCGAGGCCATCGCAACGCCTAGCAGGTGTCGCGCGATCTCCATCAGGTCTGTCACTCGGCCAAGGATGCCATCCCGCGCCAACAGGGCCGCAATCCCACCGTTGTGATTCAGCAGGGGTTCATCGGACGTTCAGCCCGCACGCCGGGCTGTGGTCAGAGCAGTACGGGCAGTTCCCGGATCGCGTTCATCAGCAGGCCCGGAGTGCGGTCCGGATCGCGGTCGGGTTCGGCCAGCCGCAGCTCGGGGAACCGCTCGAACAGCATGCCGAGCGCGATCCGGCCTTCCAGCCGGGCCAGCGGCGCACCGAGGCAGTGGTGGATCCCGTGTCCGAACGCGAGGTGGGCGTTCTCCGTGCGGGTGATATCCAGCTCGTTCGGCCGGTCGATCTTGCGCGCGTCCCGGTTGGCCGGCAGCAACGCGAAGACGATCACCTCACCGGCCCCGATCCGGGAGCCGGCGATGTCGATCGGCGCCTGGGCGATGTACGGGATCGCCGCCTGGAGCGGGCCGTCGTACCGCAGCAGTTCCTCGACGGCGGCCGGGAGGCGATCCGGCTCGGCCCGCAGCAGGGCGAGCTGGTCCGGATGCCGAAGGAGCGCGAGGACGCCGTTCGTGATCAGGCTGACGGTGGTCTCGTGGCCGGCGGCCAGCAGCAGGAAGATCATCGAGGTCAGCTCGTCCTCGCTGAGCCGATCGCCGCCGTCGCGGGCCGCGATCAGGCCGGACAGCAGGTCGTCGGCCGGGGCGGTGCGCTTCTGCTCGATCAGCTCGTGGACGAAGCCGAGCATCAGCGTGGTCGCCTCGACGTACTCCTCGGCAGTGTGCATGGTCGCGTTCACGAACACCGAGGACCAGCGACGGAAATCCTCCCGGCGGACCGGCGGGATGCCGATCAGCTCGCAGATGACGGTGATCGGCAGCGGGTAGCTGTACGCGTTCACCAGGTCGACCGGGCTGCCCGCGGCGGCCATCTCGTCCAGCAGTCCGGCGGCGATCTCGCGGATCCGCGGCTCGAGCGCCTCGATCCGGCGCCGGGTGAAGGCAGCCGTGACCAGCTTGCGCAGGCGGGTGTGGTCGGGCGGGTTGGCGCCGAGCATGTGCCGCTCGGTGCGGCTGATCAGCTCGTCCTCGACCGTGTCCCGGTGCGGTCCGTCCATCGGTGACCGGACCACGTCCGGGTGGGCGAGCAGCTCGCGGGTCTCGGCGTACCCGGTGACCAGCCAGACCGGGACACCGGTGAAGAGCGTGAGGTACTGCAGCGGCCCATTCTCCGCGAGGTCCTCGAAGCCCCAGTGCCGGGCGATCCCACTCGTTTCGGTGAACGGCTGCCTCATACCGGTCAGCCTACGTTCGCCGGCGGTCTTGACAGACACTTCACCATTTGGTGAAGTGTTGCGGGTGCTGACAACGACCTTCGGCGCGCTCGCGGACCCGACCCGGCTGGCGATCGTGAGCCGGCTGAGCCGGGGCGACGCGACCATGGGCGAGCTGGCCGGGCCGCACCGGATCACGCTGCCGGCGATGACCAAGCATGTGGGAGTGCTGGTCGACGCCGGGCTGGTGAGCCGGCGGAAGGTCGGCCGGACCGTGGTGTGCACGATCCGCCCGGAGGCGTTCGCGGAGGTCGATCAGTGGCTCGGGGACATGTCGGCGTACTGGAACAGCACGGTGGATCGGTTGGAAGAACTGTTGCGAGGGGACGGCCATGGACACTGAGGTGCGGATCGACAGGGTGCTGCCGGCAACGATCGGGCAGGTGTACGACGCCTGGACGCGGGCCGACCTGCTCACCCGGTGGTACTGCCCGAACCCGGCCTGGGAGCTGAAGGTCAGCGCCGACGTCCGGGTCGGCGGGGACTACGTGGTCGAGATGGGGCCGCATGTCGTCCGCGGCACGTATCTCGAGGTCGAGCCGCCGTACCGGCTCGCGTTCAGCTGGAAGTGGGACGGCACCGACGACGAGCCCACCCGGGTCGACGTCGAACTGTCCGAGACCGAGGGCGGCACCCGGATGCTGCTCACCCACACCGGCTTCGCGACCGCCGAGGACGCCGCAAACCACCTGATGGGCTGGGAGCCCGAGATCGGCCGGCTGGCCGGCCTGCTTACCACTCAGCACCCCAACCCCACACCCGACCGAGGCTGACCACCAGTACGACGGTTCCCACCAGCTCCCCCGCCTCGGCCGCGGCGGGGAGTCGGGGCGCGGACAGGATCTCGGGACCTCGGACAGGAAATACCTTGTCCCAGGTCCCCAGACGGGGTTCAAGGTCCCGGCAACTGGCGAGCCAGGACAGGAGCCGTGGGCTGCCTCAGCGAGCCCGGTACCGGGAGCTCGGACAGGATCTGGGGCCTTCGCACAGGAAATACCTTGTCCCAGGTCCCCAGACGAGGTCCGAGCCCCCGGGAACTCGCGGGCCAGGACAGGAACCGTCGGCTGCCTCAGCGAGCCCGGTACCGGGAGCTCGGACAGGATCTGGGACCTTCGCACAGGAAATACCTTGTCCCAGGTCCCCAGACGAGGTCCGAGCCCCCGGGAACTGGCGGGCCAGGACAGGAACCGTCGGCTGCCTCAGCGAGCCCGGTACCGGGAGCTCGGACAGGATCTGGGGCGTTCGCACAGGAAATAACTTGTCCCAGGTCCCCAGACGAGGTCCGAGCCCCCGGGAACTGGCGGGCCAGGACAGGAACCGTCGGCTGCCTCAGCGAGCCCGGTACCGGGAGCTCGGACAGGATCTGGGACCTTCGCACAGGAAATACCTTGTCCCAGGTCCCCAGACGAGGTCCGAGCCCCCGGGAACTGGCGGGCCAGGACAGGAACCGTCGGCTGCCTCAGCGAGCCCGGTACCGGGAGCTCGGACAGGATCTGGGGCGTTCGCACAGGAAATAACTTGTCCCAGGTCCCCAGATGGGGTTCAAGGTCCCGGGAAGTGGCGGGCCGGCAGGTGGGGTCCGCAGCTGGGAGTGGGCGAGCCGGCGGGTGGGGTCCGCGGCTGGGAGTGGGCGAGCCGGCGGGTGGGGTCCGCGGCTGGGAGTGGGTGGCCGCTGGGTGGAGGTCGGGGTGGAAAAGGTCGAGCCCTGGGCGGTAACCCAGGGCTCAGGCGGATGGATGGACAGTTGGCGGATCAGCTGCCGGACTTGCGCCGGAATTGGCGCTTCTGCTTGTCGTTGTGCGCCTCGCCGACGCCCTCACGCCGCGTCCCCGATCCCGGGTGCGCGTTGTGGTGGGCGTTCTTCTTCTCGAGTGCTTCCCGGAACTTCTTCTGCAGATCGTCCGCCGGCTCGCTGGACTTGTCGCTCATACCGTCTCCTTCACAAACCGTCAGGCGTACGGACACCACGCTAGTTGAGTGTAAGGACAGACCGCGACTGGAATACCGTCACCCAGGCTCACCGGACGGGCAGCCAGGCTGACCACAGTCCTCAGATTCGGCCACCTCGCCGTTGAGATCGTGCTCGTACGCGTAGTGGAAGCAGTCCCAGTGCATGCGCTCGAACACCTCGTAATCCTCGCGGCTGGACTCCACCTGCTCACCGCAACGCATACACGTCTGGTCGCTCATCCGGGCAAGGTATCTCAGCCTGGGGAAACTCCCGCGGGACGGTCGCCGCCCGCTGTTAGGTTCGTGACGGAATCAAGGAAAGGGGACGAGGGTGCCGGTCAGTGGTGAGGCGATGCTCGGGATCGCGCTGGTCGAGCTGGGTCTGGTGATCGTCCCGGGGCCGAACATGATCTACCTGGTGTCGCGGTCGATCGCCCAGGGTCGCCGGGCCGGGCTGATCTCGCTAGCGGGCGTGGGGATCGGCTTCCTGGTGTACCTCCTGGCGGCAAGTGTCGGTCTGGCGACGCTGTTCGCGCTGGTCCCGGAGATCTACCTGACTCTGAAGCTCGCGGGCGCCGCCTACCTGCTCTGGCTCGCCTGGAACGCGTTGCGCCCCGGCGGGAGCTCCGTCTTCGCGACCCAGGAGCTCGAGCCCGACCGTCCGCGGAAGCTGTTCGGCATGGGCCTGCTCACCTGCCTGCTGAACCCGAAGATCGCGATCCTCTACATCTCGCTGCTCCCCCAGTTCCTCGACCCGGGCCGCAGTCACCTCGGCGCGCAGAGCCTGGTCCTCGGCCTGACCCAGCTCACGGTCGGAGTCGTGATGAACGCGGTCTTCGTCATCACCGCCGGCTCGATCGCCGTCTTCCTCGCCCGCCGCCCGACCTGGATGCGTATCCATCGGTACGTCACGGGCACCGCGCTCGCCGTCTTCGCCATCCGCCTGGCCACCGACCGAGCCCGCCCACTCGCCACCCACTGAGGACTGTCGGACGGGGCTCATTAGCGTGGCCCGGGATGAACGCCTTCGTCGCCTCCGAGGTCGACCGGCCCGCCGCCAGCGGCTGGAGGTCGTGCGCGCCCATCGCCGCGCTCGTCCGCGACCGCCGTCTGCCGGCGATCACCCGCGAGTACCTGCTCTCCGAGTTCTCCCCTGACGAATGGCAGCGTGTCTCGAGGAAGCAACGCAGGCACCGACCCGCCACTTCGGCTCAGCATCGCGGCATCGGATCAGCACGGATCGCCCCGACTCTCCTCGTCTGACCGCACGCTAATTGACGTGCGGCAGTTTGTGGGCTCGCGGATACTGCAGGGCGTGGCGATGCATGCTGGGCAGCTGGACGTGACGACCGAGCTGGTGGAAGGTCTGATCCGCGAGCAGTTCCCCGAGTGGAGCGCTCTCGCGATCCGCGCCGTTCCTTCGCACGGCACCGTCAACGCGTTGTTCCGGATCGGCGACGAACTGGTCGCGCGGCTGCGGATCATGCCCGGCGACCAGGCTGCGACGCGCAAGGAGCTCGAGGACGAGGCCGACGCCGCACGCCGGCTCCGCGCCATGTCGCCGTACCCGACGCCGGAACCGATTGCGATCGGCGAGCCCGGTGAGGGGTACCCGCTGCCCTGGGCCGTCTACAGGTGGCTGGACGGGACCATCGCGTACGACGCGGATGTCGCCGGATCGACCGCTTTCGCCGAGGATCTGGCCCGGTTCGTGCTGGCACTGCGAGCGGCGCCGACCGAGGGCCGCGTGTTCACCGGCCCATGGCGGGGCGGCCTGCTAACGTCGCAGGACGAGGCTGTCGCCGACGGACTCGAGCGCAATCGCGGGATGATCGACGTCGACGCGCTCGCCCGCCTGTGGGCCGAGCTGCGCACCACCCCGCGCACCGAGCCGGATGTCTGGGCGCATCGCGACCTGATGCCGGGCAACCTCCTGGTCGCGGACGGCCGCCTGGCCGGCGTCATCGACGTGGGCACGCTCACCGTCGCGGACCCGGCGATCGATCTCCAGGCCGCCTGGAACCTTCTGGACAGACGAGCCCGCTCGACCTTCCGTGCCGCGCTCGGCAGTGACGACGACGAGTGGCGTCGCGGCCTGGGCTGGGCCTTCGCCCAGGCTGTCAACTGCCTCTGGTACTACGTCGAGACCAACCCGGTCATGTCCCGCACCGCCCACCACACGTTGACCGCGCTCCTCACTGCCGCGTAGCCACGAACACGAACTCCTTGCCCGGCCGATCCGGAGCCGCCCGCACCTCGTCGATGCTGAACCCGGCCAACGACTCTTCCAGCTCACCCCGTTCGCGGAATCGCAGCGTCGAGTCCGACGTGAGTACGGCGCCATCCGACCCGAAGACGTAGGTGCCCCGGAAGGACACGAACGGCAACTCCACGCCGATCAGGTCGGACCAACTCTCGACCGTCTCGCCGCCCGCGACCGACTTCTGCTGGTACGTGTTCTCGCGCGTCCACTCCTCCCAGGCCCGCTGCGCCGGATCGCGGGTCTCGAACACGAACCGGCCGCCGGGCCGAAGGGCGGCCTGTACGCCGCTCACCGTCGCCGACCACTCCTCATCGGTCAGGAACACCTGCGCCACGTTCCCCGTCATCACCGCGAGGTCGACCTGCAACGGCGGCAACGTCGTCGCGTCACCGTGAATCCAGCGCACCCGATCGGCGAACTCCTTGCCCCGAGCAACCTCCAGTGACGCCGCCGCGGGATCGACCCCGACGACCTCGATGCCGTCCTTGGCCAGGAGACAAGCCAGCTCACCCGTCCCGCAGCCGACATCCAGCACCTGCCGCGCGCCGAACTCCGTCACCATCGCGGCGTAATGCTCCAGATCGCCGCGATCCGCATCCAGCGCGTCATACACCGCCACCAACCGAGGCACCCCGAACAAAGCGTCAACCATCCCGCGACGCTAACCCCACCATCCACTTCCCGGCGACCGAATTCCGAAGCACCACGTCGACAGGTTGTGCCGTTCGACAGGACGTAGAGGTCTACGCATATGCTCCGCCCCGCCTGTCCAGTGGCCGGGGAACCGCTGCGAACCCTCTACCTCCTGTCGATCTGCACACCTATGAGGTGGCACCGGTGTAGCGGCGGAGGCCCGCGCGCCAGGCCAGCGCGGCCAGTGCAGCAGCACCTGCGGCCGCCGCTACCCCGCCTATCAGCACACCAAGTTGACGACCGCCCAGCAAGGCGGCGGTTGGAACCGACGCGATCAGCGCCATCGGGAACACATACGTCAGCAGCACCCGGATCGGTCGGGCGAACACATCCGTCGGATACCGCCCGAGCTGCCAAGCGGAGTGGTAGAACACGTCGAGCTGCAACTTCGGCGCCCAGAACGCCAAGCAAGCCAGCAACACGCCGAGCGCCCACGTCACCACCAGCGCCGCCACGACCAGCACCACCCAGCTCACCACACCGCCCGGACTCGGCGACGCGTCGGCCGCGCCGATCCCCCACCCGAGCAGCCCGAGCCCCAGCAGGAACTGGATCAACGCCAACGGCGACGACAGCGACAGACTCGCCAGGAACAAAGTGGATGCCGGCTGCAACAAATACCCGTCGAGCCGGCCGTTGCGGATCCCGGTCTCCGGGAACCAGGACAGATTCGGATCGATGAACGTCCCCCGCAACCCGGTGATCAACTGATACGTGCCGATCAGCACCAGGAACTCCGCCTTCGACCAGCCCGCCAGACTGTCGGCCCGGGTGAACACGATCAGTACGGCGGCGATCGCCGTACCGAGACCGGTGAACGCCAGCAACACGTCGAAGACCAGGTTGATCCGGAACGCGACGCTGCGGCGCAACGACATCGAGAAGCCCGCACCCAGCAGGCGAAGCAGCTTCACGATCCCACCGCCGTGTACCGCCGTACGCCGGCTCGCCAGACCGCCGAGACAACGACGATCAACACCACCACCCAGAAGAGCTGATATCCGAGGGCGGCCGTCAGCGATCCTTCGTACGGCGTACCAGCCGCAATCTCGGCCGGGAGACCGTTCATGCCGTAGAACGGCGACGCCTGGGCGATCCGGCGCCAGAGGTCCGGCAGGAAGTCGATCGGCGCCGCAGTACCACCGAACAGGAAGATCAACTGACTGCCGAAGCCCACGACCGCATGGACGCGATCGGTCCAGAACGCGGTCGTCGACAAGAGGAATGTCCACAAGAAGACAAGCACCGCGGCGAGTGCCACGCACGGGACGCTTAGCAGCACCGACCGCCAGTCGAAGCCGGCCTGGAGCGAGATCCCGGTCAACAGCACGATGGGCGCACCGAGCAGGGTGAGCCAGGCCCGGATGGCGAGATTCTCGCCGAGTACGCCGATCACCACCGGCTGCGGGCGGAGGAGTTCGTGGCTGAGTGTCCCGTCGTAGATCCGTTCGGAGAAGGTGTGCTGCTCGAACGACTCGGTCATCAGCGTCACGAGGATGATGGCGACGTAGTACCGCGCGATCCCCGGATCGTCCGGGTACACCGCCGACCAGACGAACAGCCCGATCAACGGCGCGACGACCGCTTGGACGACCAGAGTCAGCAGGAACCACCAGGCGCCGGACCAATCCAGCACCTGTTGACGGATGCGGAACCCGAGCAGGTGCGCAGTTCTCATCGCAGGCCTTCCCGATAGGCCCGATCGATGACCTTCTCCAGCGGTGGTTCCTCGATCGACAGGTCCACGACGTCGAGAGCTTGCAGCAGTCGAGAAGTCGTCTGCGCGACCTCATCCCGTGGGACCCGGAGCACCCACTGGCCCTCCGATGACTCGACCACTTCGCCGAACTCGTCCGGGTCGCCGTCACCGCGCGCCGCGATCCGGATCAGCTTGTACGGCGACAGTCGCGCGGACAGCTCCGCGAGTGGACCGTCGTACTCGACCCGGCCTCGATCGATCAGGATGAGGCGCGGGCACAACGACGCGACATCGGCCATGTAGTGGCTGGTCAGCAACACCGTGGCGCGCGTCTGCCGCACGTAGTCGGCGACGAACTCGCGGATCTGACTCGCCGCGGTGACGTCGAGCCCGATGGTCGGTTCGTCGAGGAACAGCACCTCGGGCCGGTAGACCAGCGCCATCGCGAGCCCGACCCGCATCCGCTCACCGAGACTCAGCGCGCGCAACTGCCGCTCGAGCAGTGGCCCGAGTTTCAGCAGTTCTTCCAGGTCGCCGAGCGTACGGCGGAAGTCCGGGTGCGGGATGTCGTAGAGGAGGCGCTGGTACTCGAGCGAGTCCATCGCGGTCAGTTCGTGGGAACCGCCGACCGGCTGACTGCCACGGACGAAGGCGATCCGCTTCAGGAAGATCGAACGACGCTGCCACGGGACGGACTCGAGGACGCGAACCTGGCCGCCGGTCGGGTGCAGGATGCCCGACAGGATCTTCATCGTGGTGGTCTTGCCGGCTCCGTTCGGACCGATGAACCCGACGACCTCACCCGGCTCGATCGTGAACGACACCTGGTCGAGTGCCTGGACTTCGCGATACTCACGCCGCACCAGGGAACCCAATGCCGCGCGGAGGCCGCCTTTGCGGACCGGGGCTTTGTAGGACATGGACAGTTGGTCGACCTCGACAACAGTCATGCGCCGACCGTAGAAAGAAAACACGCCAGCTGATGGCTTGTTTTCCTGAGATAGTCGAAACCATGCGCGCCGAACGTCTCCTCCGACTGCTGCTCCACCTGCAGACCCGCGGTCAGTCGACAGTGGACCAGCTCGCGCAGTCTTTGGAAGTCTCGCCGCGGACCGTGCAGCGCGACCTCGATGCACTCAGCCTGGCCGGCGTTCCTGTCTACTCGATCCGCGGCCGCGGTGGTGGGTGGGCGCTGCTCCCCGACTACCGGAGCCGGCTCACCGGGCTCACGCCGTCCGAGGTGATGTCGGTCTTCGTCGGTGCGACCGCCCATGTACTGGCCGATCTGGGTCTCGACGCGTCCAGCGATCAGGCCGTGTCGAAGCTGATCGCCTCGTTGCCCGAGGGGACGCGACGGGAGGCCGAGTTCGCCCGCCAGCGACTGCTGATCGATCACGCCGGCTGGGACGACCGGCGCGAGGTGCCGCGCTGGCTCGACCTGTGCCGCGAGGCGGTCTGGGAGGAACGCCGCATCACGATCACCTACGCCGACTGGACCGACCCCTTCACCGTCGCGCCCCTCGGCCTCGTCGCCAAAGCTCGCACCTGGTACCTGGTCGCCGCCCGCACCGACGGCCAACTCCGCACCTACCGCCTAGGCCGCCTGACCTCGGCAACTCTCACCGACGACACCTTCACCAGACCACCCGACTTCGACCTCGCCGGCCACTGGGCCGCCTCCCAACGCGAGTTCCGCGCCACCCGCCCGTCGTACCCCATCGTCCTCCGCGTCCGCGACCACGCCGTACGCCGCTTCCGCCCCACCGCCCCGATGCACCCGGAAACCGACGGCTGGTGGATCATCCACACCGACCTGGAAAACCCCCACGAAGCCTGCGCCGCCGTCCTCGCCCAAGCCGGCAACGCCCAAGTCCTAGCCCCACCAGAACTAACAGATCTAGTCCGCGAAGCCGCCTGGACCATCTTCGAAGCAACTACACGCTGAAGCGATGGGAGCTAGACGTTTGAAGCGGGGCTCCGCCACCGAGCGTTCGAACGTCAGGGCGGTGAACACCGCTCCGGACGGTGCGGTCACGGTCTGGGGCTCGCCCACCTGACGGTAGCCGGCGCTGAGCAGGGTCCGTCGCGACGCTTGATTGTCTGGGGCGGTCCTGGCTTCCAGGAAGGTCAGCCCCTGGCGAGCCGCAATGCGCGCGGCCGCCGAAAGAGCGTCCCGGGCCGCGCCTCTCCCCCTGCCCCAAGGAGCCAACCAGAATCCGACCTCCGCCCTGTCCGCCCTCACGTTGAACAGGACGATGCTGCCGAGGAATTCGTCAGAGCCGGCGTCGGCGATTGCGAGCACAGCCAAAGAACCGTCAGCGAGCCCGTCCGCGATGGCACCGTCAATCTGCTCCCGAACAACGTTCTCCGTGTAGTCGGAGAGCGGTAGGTGCCCGTTCCGCTTGACTGACTCATCGCTGGATCCCCGAGCGAAGAGGGCGGCATCGCCATACTCGAGAGTGCGGACGCGGATCTGACCTTCGGTACAGGGCAGCGCGTCAAGCATCGTCGCTTCTTCCCGTCAGACGTTGAAGCGGAACTCGACGACGTCCCCGTCTTGCATCACGTAGTCCTTGCCCTCCATGCGGACCTTGCCGGCGGAGCGGGCGGCGGTCATGGTGCCGGCGTCCATCAGGTCGGTGTAGGAGACGATCTCGGCCTTGATGAAGCCGCGCTGGAAGTCGGTGTGGATGACGCCGGCGGCCTCGGGGGCGGTGGCGCCGCGCTTGATCGTCCAGGCGCGAGATTCCTTCGGACCGGCGGTGAGGTAGGTCTGCAGGCCGAGGGTGTCGAAGCCGACCCGGGCCAGTACGTCGAGGCCGGGCTCGTCGATGCCCATCTCGGCGAGCATCTCGCGTGCCTCGTCCTCGTCGCCGAGCTCGACCAGCTCGGCCTCGAACTTCGCGTCCAGGAAGATCGCCTCGGCCGGCGCAACCAGATCCCGCATCTGCTGCTTGAGCGGCTCGTCGGTGAGTTCGTCGGCGTCGCAGTTGAAGACGAACAGGTACGGCTTGGCCGTCATCAGCATGAGTTCGCGGATCGCGTCGCGGTCCACGTCGGTCGCGATGATCGGCGTACCGGCCTCGAGGTGCTTCTGCGCGGCCCGCACCGCCTCCAGTACGACGGCGCTCTCCTTCTTCAGCCGGGCTTCCTTCTCCAGCCGCGGGATCGCCTTCTCGACGGTCTGCAGGTCGGCCAGGATCAGCTCGGTCTGGATCGTGGAGATGTCGTCGGCCGGCGAGACCTTGCCGTCGACGTGCGTCACATCGTCGTCGCGGAACACCCGGGTGACCTGGCAGATCGCGTCCGATTCGCGGATGTGGCTGAGGAACTTGTTGCCCAGCCCCTCACCCTCGGACGCGCCGCGGACGATCCCGGCGATGTCGACGAACTGCACGGTGGCGGGGATCACCTTCGCGGAGTTGTAGAGCTCGGCCAGCTTGCCCAGCCGTGCGTCCGGCACGCCGACCACACCGACATTCGGCTCGATGGTCGCGAACGGGTAGTTCGCGGCGAGCACGTTGTTCTTGGTCAGCGCGTTGAACAGGGTGGACTTGCCCGCGTTGGGGAGCCCGACGATTCCAATGGTGAGTGCCACGGGCGTCAAGGTTACGCGGCCGGGGCCCTCGCACCCCAATCCGGAGGCTTTCAGAGCAGGAAGGCCTCCAGTTCGGCGCTGTACCAGCGGTTGGTGCGGCCGATCGAGCGCATGCCGAGGCGGCGGCAGACGGCGAGCGAGGCGGCGTTGTCCGGGCGGACCACCGCGTAGATCTCGCCGAGTCCGGCCTTGAAGCCGTGTGCGATCGCGCCGCGCGCCGCCTCCGTCGCCAGGCCCCGGCCCCACGCGTCCGGGTGAAAGCGCCAGCCGACTTCGATCTCGCCCTTGCTTGCGGTCCCGTCGGACGGCTGGGGCAGTGGCACGAGGAGGACGGTTCCCGCGACCGTGCCTGTCGACCGTTCCTCGACGGCCCAGACGCCGTACGTCGGGTCCTGGTTGCGCGCGTTCCAGCGTTCGATCACCTTCGCGGCGGCGCCGCGGTCGGCCATCACCCGCGGCTCGGCGCCGAGCCAGCGCGACACCTCCCAGCGGCGGTAGATGTCGAACACCCGGTCCTCGTCGGTGTCCACCCAGTCGCGCACGACGAGCCGGTCTGTCTCGCAAACCACCTTGGGATCCATCGCGGCACCTCCCCATCGCTTGCCGAATCATCTATCCGTCCCAACCAGTCGAGGGCAAGCGACGTCTCCACTCTGTGACCAGTTGGAAGATCACCGGCCGAGTTCTCTCACGCTTCGTGTTCGGTTGCCTCCAATTCCTGCGGTTCGGGTGGCTCGAACTGGTGTCGTGCCTGTTCCCCGCGTGCCTGTTCGCCGGCCTCGCGATCTCGAAGTACGTCGACCTCCCGATTGCCCGCTACGACGCTCTGCTGCTCTACTGCCTCGGTCTGACACTCCTCTTCTGGGTGGTCGGGCTGGAGACATGGCGCGAGGTCGCGGTGATCTTCGCGTTCCACCTGATCG
This sequence comes from Kribbella sp. NBC_01510, assembly GCF_045040325.1. Lineage (NCBI taxonomy): Bacteria > Bacillati > Actinomycetota > Actinomycetes > Propionibacteriales > Kribbellaceae > Kribbella > Kribbella sp. NBC_01510. Next base: position 484,789 of record NZ_CP109418.1, read on the forward strand.
GCCTCGGGCTGGAACTGTTCAAGGTGCAGATCGGGTCATGGCAGTACCCGGGCGACGCGGTCACCAAGTTCGCCGGGGTGCCGCTGTTCGCGGGCTTCATGTACGCCGCGGTCGGCAGCTACCTCTGTCAGGCCTGGCGACGGTTCGACCTGCGGGTGAGCGGCTACCGCCCGGTGCTGACCACGATCCTCGCCGTGCTGATCTACACGAACTTCTTCACCCACCATTGGCTGCCCGACCTGCGCATCCCGATCGCACTCGGCCTCCTGATCGCGCTCCGCCGTACGTGGGTCTTCTACACGGTCGGCGTACGGCGTCATCGCATGCCGCTCGCGGTGGCGTTCGGACTGATCGGCTTCTTCCTGTGGATCGCGGAGAACTTCGGCACCTTCCTGGACGCGTGGAACTACCCCGACCAGGTCAACGTCTGGCACCTCGTCCACCCGGCCAAGTTCGGCGCGTGGGCCCTGCTGGTCAGCATGAGCTTCGTCCTGGTCGCCAGTATCAAGTCCCTCGAAGGCCGCCTCTACCACCGCGGCACACCCGCAACGGTCGCGACCCCGCAGGCCACCACCATCACGCCCGCCGACCTCGGCGCGGCCGAAAGAGCGACACGGAGCCCGGCGGAAAGAGCGACACGGAGCCCGGCGGAAAGCGCGCCAGGGAGCCCGGCGGAGAGCGCTGCAGAGACCACGGCAGAGCGCGCGGCGAAGAGCCCGGCGGAGACTGCGACGGTGGCTGAGACCTCACCGCAACATGACGGCGCCAACCGGAGCGGACAGTAGGGCGTCTCCTTCCATGTAAGGCTCCTGAGCGGGAGCGACTGGGGAACATCCGCCCGATCTGCAAGGGAGCATCATGTCCCGAAAGTTCGCCGCGTTCGTCGCGACCGGGGTGGCGCTGACCGTCGTCGTCGGATCGTTGCTGGTCCTGGCGCTCGGACATTCGCGGCCGCCGAAGCCGGCCGCCGCGACCACGCAGACCTCGCCCATCTCCCCGTCCGCGACACCGACCGAGACCCCCAGCGTCAACGCTCCGCCGTCGACGCCGCACCGGCCCGCCCCGAACCCGACCGCAGCGCTTGCCACAGGCAACAAAAGGGTCCTGTTCCTGAGCTTCGACGATGGTCCGGACCCGCTGTGGACACCGAAGGTCCTCCAGACGCTGGCGAAGCACGGCGCCCACGCGACCTTCTTCGAGCTCGGCGGTATGCAGGCCTCGCACCCTGGTCTGCGCGAGCAGGTGCTTGCCGCCGGCAACACGATCGGCAGCCACTCGATCACGCACCCGCAGCTGACCGCGATCTCGCCGGCCAGGCGGCACCACGAGATCTTCGACGGACCGCGGTCGACCTGCTTCCGCCCGCCGTACGGCGCCTCGAACCCGAAGGTCCGCGCCGACATCAAGGCCGCCGGCATGGTCCAGGTCCTCTGGGACGTCGACCCCCGCGACTGGGCCCGCCCCGGCACCCAGGCGATCGTGCACAACATCCTGACTCACGCGCACAACCACAACATCATCCTCCTTCACGACGGCGGCGGAGACCGCTCGGAGACGGTCGCCGCCCTGGACAGGGTCCTGCCCGTCCTCAAAGCCCAGGGCTACTCGTTCCCAGCCATGGACTGCTGACTTTCAGCTTGCCGATCGAACCCGGTCCACACCCGGCACCGAGGCGGCATTCTTCCGGCACTTTCCCCGCCCTCCGGCGTGATGCGCCGAAAACTGTCGGTGGAGTTCGGCACTATCTGTGACATGACCGGTACGACGGTGTTGTTGGTGCTGCTTTTCCTCGTGGTGGGGTTGCTGCTCGGGGCGGTGTTCGGTGTGCTCTGGGTGCGCGGGCGCGACGGGGCTCAGCTGGCTCGCGTGACGGCTGAGCGGGATGCGGCCGAGGATCGAGTGGTGGAGCTGACCGGCGAGCGGACCGCGGTCGGACAGCAGATGTCCGGACAGGCGGTGGTGAAGGACGCGCTGGATCGCCTGCACGCACAGCTGAATCAGCTCGAGCAAGGTCGCGCGGCCTGGCAGAGCCAACTCCATCAACAGGTCAACGAAGTGCGGATGAGCGGCGAGGCGCTGCGGCGCGAGACGGCGTCGCTGTCGACCGCGCTGCGCAAGCCTCAGGTGCGCGGGCGTTGGGGTGAGCTGCATCTGCGCCGGACTGTCGAGCTGGCCGGGATGGTCGCGCACTGCGACTTCACCGAGCAGACGACGACGGTCGGCGAGGACGGGCTGCTGCGGCCGGACCTTGTCGTGAGGCTTGCCGAGGGCAAGAATCTCGTCGTCGACTCGAAGGTGCCGCTGGCAGCATTCCTGGAGGCGACCGAGTCGGACGACGCCGACTTCCGCGAGGACCGATTGCGGGCCCACGCCCGGCATCTGCGGATCCACGTCGATCAACTGTCGGCGAAGGCGTACTGGACGAGACTGTCGCCTTCACCGGAGTTCGTCATCCTGTTCGTGCCGGGCGAGTCGTTCCTGTCCGCGGCGCTCGACGTCGAGCCGTCCCTGCTCGAGTACGCCGCTGAGCGCCGGGTGATCCTGGCGACGCCGACGACGCTGATCGCCACCCTGCGCGCGGCGGCGTACGCATGGAACCAGTCGGCGCTGACCGAGTCCGCCCAGCAGGTCTTCGAGCTCGGCCGCGAGCTGTACGAACGTCTCGGCACCATGGGCGATCACCTCGGCCGGGTCGGTCGCTCGCTGACCGCCGCTGTCGAGGCCTACAACGGCACCGTCGGCTCGTTCGAGCGACGCGTCTTCATCACCGCCCGCAAACTCCGCGACCTCCATGTCACCGAAGCCGAACTAACCGCGATGGAATCCATCGAAGCATCGGTCCGCCCACTCACTGCGCCCGAATTCGTCGCCCTGGACGACCCCCACTCCACCAGACGCTGGCCCCCGACCCAGACCGGCTGACCGAGGCCGCGAGAGCGAGCGGCTGAGAGAGCGCGGGCGGTTGAGAAAGGTCGAGCGGTTGAGAGAAGAAGGGCAGGGCTCGGCATTCCGGCGGTCGACCGTCCGGAACCGCCGATAGCGTGCTCCGCATGGACACCAAGCCTCTCGAGGAACCACCAATCGCCGGCACCGAAGTCGACACTCTGCTCGGTGCACTCGAGCGCAACCGCCGTACCTTCGCCTGGAAGTGTGGTGGTCTCGACGCGGCCGGTCTCACGATGCAGCACCCGCCGTCGACCGTGACACTGGGCGGCCTGCTCAAGCATCTGGCGCTCGTGGAGGACGACTACTTCACCGGGCGACTGCACGACCGGGAGCTCGGCGCGCCGTGGGACGCCGTCGACTGGGACGCGAACCCCGACTGGGACTGGGAAAGCGCAGCGGACGACTCCCCCGAGCAGCTCATGGGGCTCTGGCGGGCGTCCGTCGAGCGCTCGCGTAGTGCAGTCGCCGAAGCGCTGACCACCGGCGGCGTGGATCAGCTCGCCAAGCGGGTCTCGCGGGACGGGCGGGCACCGAGCCTGCGCTTCATCCTGGTCGACATGATCGAGGAGTACGCGCGGCATACCGGCCACGCCGACCTCATCCGCGAGTCGATCGATGGCCTCGTCGGCGAGAGCGCCCCGCGCGGAGACGCGCCGGCCTGACCACCGCTGCACGCACCCCACGCGTGTCGGAAAGCCGACAGGTGTGGGGTGTTGACAGTGGGGGGTCGGGTTGCGGAACGATGAGAGCGCTCTCTCGGTCGTTCGGCGGTCTACCGTCCCTCGCCGTTCAGACCTGAGCGCCGGTTCGGATCCTGCTGCCGCCTGGTGGTGCGGCAGGTCGGCCGGCGCGTCGCCTTCTCGTACGGGACTGACCTGAGGAGGAACTGTGCGGATCAGAATTCGCGTACTGGCGATCGTCGCAGCTGCGGCGAGTGTTGCCGGCGTCATCACCGCAAGCGTCGACCGGTCGGCAGAGGCGGCTGTGCCGGCGACCATCCCTTGCAGATCACCAACAACTCCGGCCGCGGCGACGCGGTCTACATCTACAACCTGGGCACCAACCTGGCCACCGGACAGCAAGGGTGGGCCGATGCCGCAGGCAACTTCCACACCTGGCCGGCCGGCGGCAACCCGCCGACTCCCGCCCCGGACGCGTCCATCGCCGGGCCTGGCAATGGGCAGTCGGTCACGATCCGGATGCCGAAGTTCTCCGGCCGCGTGTACTTCTCCTACGGACAGAAGCTGGTCTTCAAGCTGACCACAGGCGGCTTGGTCCAACCCGCCGTACAGAATCCGACCGATCCGAACCACAACATCCTGTTCAACTGGTCGGAGTACACGCTGAACGACTCGGGACTGTGGATCAACAGCACTCAGGTCGACATGTTCTCCGCCCCGTACGCCGTCGGAGTGCGGCTCGCTGACGGGAGCACCAAGACCACCGGTCACCTCGTTGCCGGCGGCTACAACAACTTCTACAACGCGCTGCGCGGTCAGCCGGGCGGCTGGGCCAACCTGATCCAGACGGCACCGGATGGTTCGGTACTGCGCGCGCTCTCGCCGACGTACGGCGTGGAAACGGGTGCGCTCCCGGCGAACGTGATGGACGACTACGTGAACCGGGTCTGGACGAAGTACAGCAACGAGACCCTCACGGTCACTCCCTTCGGCGACCAGCCGAACACCAAGTACTTCGGCCGCGTTTCCGGCAACGTCCTGAACTTCACCAACAGCTCGGGCGCCGTCGTCACCTCGTTCCAGAAGCCGGACGCGGCCAGCATCTTCGGCTGCTTCAAGTTGCTCGACGCACCCAACGACCAGGTCCGCGGGCCGATCTCGCGCACCCTGTGCGCCGGCTACAACCGCTCCACCCTGCTCGTGAACCCGAACCAGCCCGATCCGAACACCAGCAACTTCTACAAGGACACGGTCACCAACCACTACGCCCGCAAGATCCACGCCCAGATGGCTGACGGCAACGCGTACGCGTTCGCCTTCGACGACGTCGGCAACCACGAGTCCCTCGTCCACGACGGCAACCCTCAGCAGGCCAACCTCACCCTCGATCCGTTCAGCTGAGGGCTTGACTCCGGACTTGGTTAGTGGCAACTTACCGTTCGTGGGGACTTACGGATTGCTGGAGGCGGCGGGCCCGGTGCTGGACGCATTGGGAGATCCGACGCGGCGGGTGATTCTGGAGACTTTGCGGCGGGGCGGGCCTAGCTCGGTCACGGCGTTGGCCGAGCGGGTGCCCGTCAGCAGGCCGGCGATCTCCCAGCATCTGAAGGTGCTGGGGGCCGTCGGGCTGGTCGACCACGAGTCGCGCGGGACGCGGAACATCTACCGCGTCGACCTGGCCGGGCTCGACGAGCTGCGCGAGTGGCTCGACCAGTTCTGGGGTGACGCGCTGGATGCGTACGCCGACCACATCCGGCGGACCGAGATCCGTGCGGACGAGCCGCCCACGGCTGGGCGCCGTACCAAGGAGGAGCGGGGATGACTGTGGAGCAGGGGCTTGCGCCGCTGGTGAAGAAGGTTGTCGTGCCAGTGGGTGCGGAGCGGGCATTCGAGGTGTTCACGGCGGAGATGTCCGCATGGTGGCCGTTGCCGTCGCACTCGGTCGGGGACGACCAGGCGCGCGAGGTGCGGCTCGAGGGAGCCGTGGGTGGGCGGATCGTCGAGTACGGCGACGACGGCGAGATCGCAACCTGGGGCACGGTGTCGGACTGGGATCCGCCGATGTCGGTCAGCTTCACTTGGCACCCGGGCAGCGATCCGCAGCAGGCGGGGCATGTGAGAGTCACGTTCACGCCCGTCGGCGACGATACCGAAGTCGAACTGGTGCACAGCGGCTGGGAGCGCCGTCCCGACGGCATCCGCGCTCGCACTGGCTACGACACCGGCTGGGGCTACGTCCTGGGTCGGTACGTGACCTCCTGGCAGTAGGCCTCGACTTGGTCGCAGTACACGCCTGATAGTTGGCAGATGGCGAACGCTCCCGTTGATGCTCGCGCCCTGGAGGCCTCGCTGCGGCCGCATGGCGAGTCGGTCATGCTGCCGCGCGAGGCGTACACCGATCCCGCCGTACTGGCGTGGGAACGCCGGCACTTCTTCGCCGGAAGCTGGACGTGTGTCGGCCGAGTCGACGAGATGTCGGCCGGCACGACGCATCGCCAGGTGACTGTCGGCGACATCGCCGTGGTGTTGACGTTCGGGGATCGGCCTCGCGCGTTCGCCAACACCTGCAGGCATCGCGGGCACGAACTGCTCCAGCGCGACGAGTCCAGCGATCGCCGCGCCGTGGTCTGCCCGTATCACGGCTGGTCGTACGAGCTCGACGGCGCGGTGAAGGCGGCACCCCGGATGGGCGAGGACTTCGACCCCACGCCGTACAACTTGGTCGAGTTGCCCGCCGAGGCGTGGCACGGCTGGCTGTTCGTGAATGCGACCGGTACGGCGGTGTCGTTCGCCGAGCATCTCGGTGGGATCACCGACCTGGTCGCGCCGTACGCGCCGGAAAGCCTGGTCCTGAAGGCGCGGCACGAGTACGACGTGGCGTCGAACTGGAAGACGATCGCCGAGAACTATCACGAGTGCTACCACTGTCCGCTGATTCACCCGGAGCTGTGCAAGGTCTCGCCGCCGACCTCGGGCGACAACTGGAACCTGCCCGGCGCGTGGATCGGTGGGCTGATGGACCTCCGCCCGGATGCCGAGACGATGTCGCTCGACGGGCGGTCGCGCGGGATCCCGTTGCCGGGCGTGGACCCGCGGCGGGTGAACTACCTCGGGCTGTTCCCCAACCTGCTGATCTCGCTGCACCCGGACTACGTGATGACGCACCGCCTCGAACCGCGCGCGCCGGGACTGACCGCGATCGAGTGCTCGTGGTACTTCCCCGCCGACGTGACGGATCCGTCGTACGCCGTCGACTTCTGGGACGTCACGAATCGCGAGGACTGGGCTGCCTGCGAGTCCGTCCAGCGCGGCGCGGAGTCGCCGCATTTCCGCCCGGGCCCGCTGGCCCCCGCGGAGGACGCCGTCTACCAGTGGGTGACAATGATCGCCCGCGGATACCTGGGCAAGCCACTCAGCTGAGTCGGAAAGGTCACAACCTCCGCAGCGGCCGGTTGCGACTCAACCTTCTGTCCCCACCCGGTCATCACATATCTGACCGAGATGGACGAGATGGGGGTTGGGATGGATCCAGGACGCGACCACGAGTTCGCCGAGTTCGTGGACGGGCGGTTCACCGCACTGCAACGGTTCGGATATCTGCTGACCGGTGAATGGCATCTGGCCGAGGATCTGGTGCAGACCTCGCTCACCAAGGTGTGGTTCCACCGCAACTCGCTGCGCAGCAGCAACGCGCTCGAGAGTTACACCCGGACGGTGATGGTGAACACCAGCACTCAGTGGTGGCGGCGGAAGTGGCGGGGTGAGACGCCGACCGAACAACTGCCCGAGCCGCACGCCCGGGAGCAGTACGGCGCCGTCGACGACCGCGACCTGTTGCTGCGGGCACTCGCCGAACTCCCCCGCCGAACCCGCGCGACGCTGGTGCTGCGGTACTTCGAGGACCTGCCGGAAGCCGAGATCGCCCAGATCATGGGCTGCTCGATCGGCACGGTGAAGTCCACTGTCTCCCGCGGGCTGGCCAAGCTCCGCGAACACCACCTGCTCGACGCCGTTTCCGCTCCGGCCCAGAAGGAGGGCTGATCCATGACCGACGATCTCAAGGACAAGTTCGAGCGGCTCGTCGCCGATCCGCCGCCGCCGAGCGCGGTGCCGAGCGAGGCCGTGTTCGCGAAGGTCCGGTCGGTACGGCGTCGCCGGACCGCCGGCGTGCTCACGCTGGCCGCGGCCGCGGTGGTCGCCATCGCCGTTGCCGCAGGCAACATGACCGACATCGACAGCAGCCCACCGGTGAGCCACACGCCCAGCGCACCGACCACCATCGTCACCGGCCCGCCGACCACCACGCCGACGACGGTGCCGACCACAGCGCCGACGGACCGGACGCCGGCGAAGACCACGGGGACCTCAGGCGTGACGGGCGCGGTGCACACGCCGAAGAACAACACCCCACCACCGCCGTCGACCTCGAACACACCGGCCGCACCGCCGCTCGGGGTGCACGTCAGCCTGAAGCCGACCGTCCAGGGGCGGACCGTGACCATGAAGGTAACGCTGTCCGGCACCGCGCTGCTGCCGACGGCCGCGAGCGGCACGCCCCTGTCGCCGGCGGACGGCGACTTCCTCAACCTGTTGGGAGGGACGCAGTACTTCTTCGGCGACGGCAGCCAGAGCGGCTCCGACGCCGGCGCGGTGAACTGCCTGAGCGGGACGAACCGAACCACCGGACGCGAAACGTACACCCTGATGGGCGACTCCGCGGCACTGCAGGACGGCTCAGGCACGCATACGTACACGAAGGCCGGAACCTACAACTTCAGCTACACCATCCGGTACTGCGGCAAGTCAGGCTGGGTGCCGGTGACCAAGACCGCGAAGGTGACCGTCAAATAGTCCAGGCGTGGTCGGAGGTGCCGGTGGTGGGGAGGCCGGCGGCCTTGAGGTCACTGCGGAGCTCACGAGGCAGGGCGAACGTCAAGCTCTCCTCGGCCGTGGTGACCTCTTGGACGTCGGAGTACCCGCGCTCGGCCAGCCAGCGCAGTACGTCGCGGACCAGGATCTCCGGCACGCTCGCGCCGCTGGTGACGCCGACGGAGTCGACGCCTGCCAGCCAGGACTCGTCGATCTCGTCGGCGTAATCGACCAGGTAGCCGGCCTTGGCGCCGTGCTCGACGGCGACCTCGACCAGGCGCACCGAGTTCGAGGAGTTGCGGGAGCCGACGACGATCATCAGGTCGGCGTCGGCGGCCAGCTTCTTGACCGCGGCCTGGCGATTCTGCGTCGCGTAGCAGATGTCGTCACTCGGCGGGTCCTGCAACTTCGGGAACCGCTCGCGCAACCGCCGTACCGTCTCCATCGTCTCGTCGACCGACAGCGTGGTCTGGGACAGCCAGACCACCTTCTCGGGGTCGCGAACGGTCACATTCGGTACGTCGCGCGGCCCGTCGACGAGGTGGATGTGCTCCGGCGCCTCGCCGCTGGTCCCGATGACCTCCTCGTGACCCTCGTGGCCGATCAGCAGGATGTCGTAGTCGGTGGCCGCGAACCGCTTGGCCTCGTGATGCACCTTCGTCACCAGCGGGCAGGTCGCGTCGATCGTCTTCAGTTGCCGCGCGGCCGCCTCCTGGTGCACCACTGGGGCGACGCCGTGCGCGGAGAAGATCACCGTCTGGCCCTCGGGCACCTCGTCGGTCTCGTCGACGAAGATCGCGCCGCGCCCCTGCAGGGTCTGCACGACGTGCTTGTTGTGCACGATCTCCTTGCGCACGTAGACCGGCGGCCCGTACAGATCGAGCGCCTTCTCCACCGCCACGACAGCCCGGTCCACGCCGGCGCAGTACCCGCGTGGCGCAGCGAGCAGCACCCGCTTGGTCCGCACCGCGGTCGTCGTACCAGGGTCGTCAGGCTGGGCAGTCACGCTCCCCATGGTACGGGCCACGTGTGGCGCCCCGATCCCCACCTTTGTGAGCAGCATCACGACGGACGGTGCGTCGAGGAGCCGTCCGCCCTGTCCGGACGGCTCCCCCGTGGGAGGTGTTACCTGTGTTCAAGGATGCGGCCCGAACGCCTTGCCCGCAAAGGATTTTCCGGCTGCCCTGTAGTTTCCGTGGATCCCCGGGCACCCGGCCTGGCTGCCTCGGTCGGTCACTTTGTGCACCAGATCCGCACACGGGCCCGCCTCCGCGTACGGATCTCGTGCCCAAAGTCGATCTCTGCTGTGGCCGAAACCGGTTGGCCACGGTTCGGGCTCGATTCCGCGGTGCTGGGCCACTCACCAAGCAGACCCGGTCCTGGCCGGTCACGCTCCGATCCGGGGCCGGTGGTGAGCCGACGGCGGGGTTGGCGAGTGTCCCAGGTCCGCACCCGCAACCTGCTCGGGCTCGACCGGCGGTCACCAGGCACACCAGGCTCGCCCTGGACGCTCCCCGCACCAGCCCCTCGACACCGCCAAGATCGGGCAGCCACCGAAACGACATAACACCGCCGGATAACCCCTCGGCTTGGGGGTTGTCCCCGCGTCCACCAGCAGACAACCCAACACGCGCACGGATATCCGGTCCACCGTCCCGAGGCGCGGTAAGGCGGGCGGGGGTGCGGACACCCTGTCGGAACCTGGGACACCTCACGACCTGTCCCAGGCCCCGACACCTTGTCCCAGCCCCCTGCTCCTGCCCGAAATCCCCGCCCGCCGCACGCCGCCCGCCCTACGCCACCGCCCGCCCTACCCCGACCGCCACAGACCGCCGTAGGCCGCCGTCCGGCGGCGGCTGGCGGCGGCTGGCGGCGGCTGGCGGCGGTTGGCGTTCCGCCCGGGTTGTGCACCAGTCGAGCGTCGCAGCGGCCGCAGGCTCTAGGAGCTTGATCGGTGCCCGAAGGCAGGCGGGAACGACCCACGGATACGACAGGACAGCCGATTTTCCGTGTGTCAGGCGCGGATCACGGCGAAGTCGTGAGGTGTGAGTCCGGTACTCGCGTCCACCCGATGAACCAACTGGTGATCTTCGGCGAAGTACGTCACGTCGAAGTCGTCCACATCGTCGTCGACCCAAACGAACGGGCGGTCGCCGACCCAGTTCGCGACGTACGGCGTCTTGGCCCGGTGGGGGGTTCAGCGGGCCGTCGAAGTCGAGCAGGAGGAGTGGCCGCATCACTCAACGTTAGGTGCGCCGCGCGGGGTTTGTCGGTGTGGGGTCGTAGGGTCTGGGGGTGGCTTTGGAGACGTCGCCGGATGCACCCGCGGCCGTTCGCACGATTGCGAACGGGATCGCCAGCTGGATCAACCAGCTCGGCGCCGTGTGGGTCGAGGGGCAGCTGACGGACGTTTCGATCGGGCGCGGTACGACGACAGTGTTCGGGACCCTGCGCGACACGGACGCGGACATCTCGTTGCGGTTCACCTGCAATCGGAGGGTTTTCGAGGCGGTCGATCCGCCGGTGACCGACGGATCGCGCGTGGTGGTGAACGCGAAGCCGAACTTCTTCGCCCGGCGCGGCACGCTCGCGCTCGCGGTCAGCGAGATCCGGCACGTCGGCATCGGCGAACTGCTGGCCCGGATCGAGCGGTTGAAGCAACTCCTCGCGGCCGAGGGGCTGTTAGCGTCGTACCGGAAGCAGACGCTGCCGTTCCTGCCGCACACGATCGGGCTGATCTGCGGGCGCGATTCGGCGGCGGAGCGTGACGTCCTGGAGAACGCGAAGCGGCGGTGGCCGGCGGTCGCGTTCCGGATCGAGTACGCGTCGGTGCAGGGGCCGGCGGCGGCCGGCGAGGTGATGACAGCGCTGCGGAAGCTGGACGCGGACGACACGGTCGAGGTGATCGTGATCGCGCGCGGCGGCGGGTCGCTGGAGGATCTGCTGCCGTTCTCCGACGAGGGGCTGATCCGGGCTGTGTCGCAGACGAAGACCCCGGTGGTGAGCGCGATCGGGCACGAGCCGGACTCGCCGCTGCTCGACCTGGTCGCGGATCTGCGGGCGTCCACGCCGACGGATGCGGCGAAGCGGATCGTGCCGGATGTGCGCGAGGAGCTGGACGGCGTACGGCTGCTGCGGGAGCGCGGGCTGCGGGCGATCACTTCGTGGCTGGAGCGTGAGACGCACGCGCTGGCGGCTATCCGGAGCCGGCCTGCTCTGGCGGCGCCGGTGACGGATCTGCAACGGCGGTCCGATGAGATCGCGGCGCTGGTCGAGCGGAGCCGGCGGACGCTGACGCACCGCCTGGATCGCGCGAGTGACGACATCACCCACCGATTGGCGAGCGTACGGGCGCTGTCCCCGAAGGCGACACTGGAGCGCGGGTACTCCGTGCTGCAGCTGGCGGACGGGAGCGCAGTACGGGAAGTGGCACAGGTGGCGCCCGGCGACCTGCTGCAGGCGCGGGTCAGTGACGGCCGGTTCGCGGTCGAAGTCAAGTCCGAGGAGAACACGTGAGCGGCGACCGACCGGAGATTTCCTACGAGCAGGCCCGCGAGGAGCTCGTCGAGGTGGTCCGCAAACTCGAGGCCGGCGGCACGTCCCTCGAGGAATCCCTCGCACTGTGGGAGCGCGGCGAGGAGCTGGCGTCCACCTGCCAACGCTGGCTCGACGGCGCCCGCGAGCGCCTTGCCAAAGCCCAGGCCGCCCACGAGGAGAAGCCCAGCTAAGGGCCCAGCAGGTTGGTGGCGATGGCCTGAAGACCTGCCTTCATGCGCTCGAGGTCGAAGCCCTGCGTGCGCAGCGCACTGTGGAGGTCCGCCGCCAGCGGGGCCAGGAAGACATGGGCCGTGTAGTCGGCGTCCAGATCCGGACGCGCGGCCTCGATCAGGTGGGACAGGTGGCGGTGCCAGAGGTGGTACGAGCCGATGCGGTAGCGCGCGCCGTCCGATGCGTTCTCGCTGTCCATGAAGAGCTCGACATGACGATCGAGTAGGTCCAGGTAGGCGTCGAGGAAGGCCATCACCCGGACGACCGGCGGCGCGCCCGGGCCCAGCGGCGGTGGGCCGGTCAGGATTTTGGCCTGCAGTTCCTGCTCGCGCTCGTCGAGCAGCGCGACCGCGAGGCCGGCGCGGTCGCCGAAGCGGCGGAAGACCGTGCCTTTGCCGACGCCGGCCGCGGCGGCAATCGCATCGAGCGACACGTTCTTCACGCCCTGCTCGGTGAACAGGCGGTCGGCCGCCTCCAGCACCCGGAGCCGATTGCGCCGGGCATCCGCGCGTTCCGGGCGTGGTTCGCCGACGAGCGGCAAACCCCGTTGTGAAGCGGACTGCGGTCCGGTACTGTCGTTCATAAGACGGACTGTAGTCCGCTAACGACGTGGGAGGAAGCACATGAGTAACACCCCCGCCCGGATTGCGATCGCTTTTCACTCCGGATACGGCCACACCGCGAAGCAGGCCGAGGCGGTCGCCGCCGGTGCCGAGTCCGTGCCGGGCACGGTGACCGACCTCGTCCTGCTCGGCGAGCCGCTGACCGACGACGTGTGGGCGCGGCTGACCGCTGCGGACGCGATCATCTTCGGAACACCGACGTACATGGGCAGCCCGAGTTGGGTGTTCAAGAAGTTCGCCGAGGAGAGTGTGCGGATCTGGGCCGCCGACCTGGCCTGGCGGGACAAGATCGCCGCCGGGTTCACCAACTCGAAGGCGATGTCCGGTGACAAGCTGAACAGCCTGGTCGACCTCGCCGTGTTCGCCGCGCAGCACGGGATGATCTGGGTCGGGCTGGACATCTACCCCGGCTGGGCGGAGAGCACCGCGAGCATCGAGGACCTCAACCGGCTCGGCAGTTGGCTGGGTGCGATGGCGCAGTCCGATGCCGATCTGTCGGCCGAGAAGGCACCACCGGCGACGGACCTGCGGACCGCGGCGGCGCTCGGCGCTCGGGTCGCCACCGTCACGCAGCGGCACCTGCGGGGAGCGCTGGCGGCCTGATGGCGTGGCTCGTACTTCTCGCTGCTGCGGCGTTCGAGATCGCGTTCGCACTCAGTCTGAAACCGAGCGAGGGCTTCAGCCGCCTCTGGCCGACGCTCGGCGTGCTCGTGTTCGGCGTCATCTCCGTCGTCCTGCTGGCCAGGACCCTGGACCGCCTCCCGGTCGGCACGGCGTACGCGGTGTGGACCAGCCTGGGCTCGGTCGGGGTGGTCACCCTCGGCATCGTCCTCTTCGACGAACCGCTGACCCCGGCCCGCCTCGCCTGTATAGCCCTGATCGTCAGCGGCGTCGTAGGCCTGCGGTTGGTCGGCGCCGAGTAGACGGACCGCCGGCACTCACTGCGGGGCGGCGAGGGCTAGTGGGGGGTGCGGCGGCGGGGGCGGCTGCGGGTGGGGAGGGGGACGGGGTGGGTGTCGTCGAAGGCGCCGGGGGTGACGGTGCCCGGGGCAGGGCTGTAACCGGAGACCAGGCGGCGGTAGGAGTCCCAGGTACTGGCGCGCAGCGGAACGTTGCCGATGGCATCTACCCGGGTGATCGGGTAGTGGCCGTCCTCGATCAGGGCCCAGAGGTCGCCGTCATGGCGCAGCTGCCGCAGTTCGCCGAACAGCTCCCGGCCGAACCAGCACGGGTACCCGTGGCCGTCGGCGTACCGGACGACTCCGATCGGCGTCGCGGGTCCGGCGACCTCGGCGACGAGCGACCACACGGCGGCCGGCGTCACGCCAGGCTGGTCGCCGATCAGTACGACGATGCCGTCGGAGCGGCGGTCGACCGCGTCCAGCGCCGGCACGATCGACGAACTGCCGGTGTCCGCATGCGGTGACTCGACCACGCGAACGCCGTCGAGGCTGACCCGCTCATGGATCTGCTCCGACGCGCTACCCAACGTCACGATCAACTGGTCGAACCCGCACTCCTGGGCCGTCTCCAGCGTCGCGCCGAGCAGGGTTTCGCCGTGATAGGCAAGCAATTGCCGCGGTACGCCGAGGTGCGGTGAACTCTCCGCGGCGAGTAGCAACCCCGTGACGAACATGGCCGCATCAACCCCCCGCCCGGGATGGCGCACTCACGTGAGGCTCCTTCGCGCTGTTTCCCCGAGCGTGGACAAGCCGAGCATTGATAGAAACCCGCGGCGGACAGTGGTGTCAACGTGCGTCCGATAAGTGGTCAGGAATGCCCGGAAATATGGTCGCTCCGGCGGTGACAGTACGCAGCTGAATGTCAGCGCAACGTCAAAGCAAACGCTTCGAGCGCGGGATATCCGGCATTCCCGGTGACGATCGTCGTGACGCCCGAACCGACCAGCACCAAGGCGTTCTCCTGCGTGCGGTCGAGCAGAACCTTGCGCTGCCAGGTCACGCCGCCGACCGTCGAGGTGCCGTCGTCGGTGGTGCGGCCGAGCTTGTCGGCCGGGAATTCCCCGCCGGTGACATTGGACTGCTCGAGGCCGACATATTTCTTCGCGTCGGTGACGACGCCGAGGTGCCAGGTGATCGGCTGCTGCTCCGGGGCGCGGAATTCGACGCTGGTCGCCGCCCAGCCGGCCGGCATCGGCTCCGGCCCGCGAACCCAGGGGGCGACCTTTCGGGCGTCCTGCAGTTGGGCGGTGTACTCGACCGCGCGGACCTTCTCCTCCTTCGGCCGCCAGGTGACGATCATCAGGAACGCGACCACGACGAAACAGGCCAGCAGCGCCCAGACCATGTTGGTCAAGGTGCGTGCCTTGGCCCGGTCCTTCCGGTTCTGCTCGCGGTAAGTGATCGCCTCGGCCCGGGCCCGCGCCTCCACCGCGACCCGCGGGTCCTCCGCCGCGGCCCTTGGGTCCTGGGTCCCGGCCCGCGGGTCCTCCGCCGCGGCCTGCGGCGCTTCCGTCGCCGCCCGCGGGTCGTCGGTCGGCGCGGGTGCGCTGTCGCCGGATGGGCCCTGACCTGTCGTACTCATGGCACCAGTGTCTCGCGACGCCCAATGCGCCCGAACAGCGCCCACACCGGTTGGCTACGATCCGTTGACATGAGCGACCCGACCACGCCACCTGCCCATCTGGAGGTCGACGCGCACGCGCCTGACCGCAACCTGGCCCTCGAGCTGGTCCGGGTCACCGAGGCCGCAGCGATGGCAGCGGGCCGCTGGGTCGGTCGCGGCGACAAGAACGGCGCCGACGGCGCGGCGGTGAACGCGATGCGCACGCTGATCGGCACGGTCGGGATGAACGGCGTGGTGGTGATCGGCGAGGGCGAGAAGGACAACGCGCCGATGCTCTACAACGGCGAGCAGGTCGGCGCCGGCGACGGCCCGGAGTGCGATGTCGCGGTCGATCCGGTCGACGGTACGACGCTGGTCGCCAAGGGCATGAACAACGGCATCGCCGTGATGGCAGTGTCCGCCCGCAACTCGATGTACGACCCGTCCGCGGTGTTCTACATGGAGAAGCTCGTGGTCGGCCCGGAGGCGGCCGACGTGGTCGACATCCGGCTCCCGGTCGCCGAGAACATCCGCCGGGTCGCGAAGGCGAAAGGCTCGTCGGTCGACGACGTCACGGTCGTCGTACTGGACCGGCCGCGGCACGAGGAACTGGCCCAGCAGATCCGGGCCACCGGCGCGCGGATCAAGTTCATCAGTGACGGCGACGTTGCCGGCGCCGTCGAGGCAGCCCGGCCGGATACCGGTCTGGACATGCTGCTCGGCATCGGCGGTACGCCGGAGGGCATCATCGCCGCCTGCGCGATGAAGTGCGTGGGTGGACTGATCCAGGGCCGGCTCTGGCCGCGCGACGACGAGGAACGGCAGAAGGCGATCGACGCCCGCCACGACCTCGACCGGGTGCTCAGCACCGACGATCTGGTCAGCGGTGACGACTGCTTCTTCGTCGCGACCGGGATCACCGACGGCGAACTGCTGCGCGGTGTCCGTTATGGCCGCTCCACCGCACGGACCCATTCGCTCGTGATGCGCTCGCGCAGTGGCACGATCCGCAGCATCGAGAGCGTGCACCAGCTCGAGAAGCTGCGCGCGTACTCCGCCATCGACTTCGAGCACGCCAGATGACGGTGTTGAGTTGCCGCGCCTCCGGCGCGGCGTGGTCATGGGGCCTTGGCTCCCGGCCTTCCCTCGTCGCTCCGGTCGCTTCGCTCCCTCCACTCCTCAGTCCAGGCCGGGAGGCCCCATGACCGCGCCCCTTCTCGTAATTGGCGAGGCGCTCGTGGACATCATTGCGCCCGCGCCGCGTACGACCCGCAACGGCAACGGGAAGGGCAAGGCGACCCCGGGTGGCTTCGCTGCGAATGTGGCGGTCGGTCTCGCGCGGCTCGGCGTACCGACCGAGCTGGTGGCACGCTTCGGGACCGACGCGTACGGCGACCAGCTCGGAGCACACCTGTTCGGGAACGGCGTCCAGCTCGCCCCTGGGTCGGTCGACCCCGGGTTCCGGACCAGCACCGCGACGGCGACGCTGGATGCGGCCGGGGTGGCGTCGTATCAGTTCGACATCACCTGGGATCCGCCGGCGTTGTCGTTGACGCGCGGGTGCCCGGCGATCCACACCGGTTCGATCGCAACCATGCTCGAGCCGGGGGCGACGGCGATCCGGAGCTTCCTGCAGTCGGTCGCGCCGCAACCGGTCACAGTGACGCTGGACCCGAACGCCCGGCCGTCGATCACCCCCGACCCAGTCGCGACGTGGGCCGCCGTACGGCAGCTGGCCGGGCTGGCCGATCTGGTCAAGCTGAGCGATGAGGACTGCGAGTTCCTGCGTCCCGGCGTGCCACCGGACGAGATCGCGGCCGAGCTCCTGGCGGTCGAGCGGACCAAGTGCGTGGTGATCACACGCGGCGGGGACGGTGCGCTCGGGATCAGCCGCGACGTACGGGTGGAGGTGCCGGCGCCGGCGATCGAGGTCGTCGACACGGTGGGCGCGGGCGACTCGTTCATGGCAGCGCTGCTGGCCGGGCTGAACGCGCGCGGCCTGCTCGGTGCGACGCGGCTGACCGGGCTGACCCCTGAAGACCTGCAGGATGTCGTCGACTACGCGGTGAAGGCGGCCGCGATCACCTGCACCCGGCCCGGCGCCGACCCGCCGACCGCGGCCGAGCACAAGGCGAAGTGGGGTTCCTGAGAGTGTCCGCCGAGACCTGGACGTCGGAACTGGAGTCCAAAGGCAGCGTGGTGTTCCGGCCGCGCCGGGGGCGACTCGCGCTCCGGCTGGCCGGGTTCGCTCTGCTGATGGCGCTGTCCGCGTGGTCGAACCTCGACCATCTCCGCGCGGATGACGTGTCGGGGATGCTCGGCGTACTGCGGATCACGGCGCTCGCCGCGTTCGTCTACGGCACCGGGCTCACACTGTGGCAGCTGATCACCAACCGTCCGGTCGTCCGGGTCGATGCCGACGGCATCACCCGCGGCCGGAGCCTGCGGTGGTCCGGGATCACCAGCATCGACGACCCGGCCGGACTGCCGGGGTTCCGGAGCGTGCTGATCCGGCCGGTCGATCGGCGGACGCGGCCGATCAGCATCCCGCAGGACAACGTCGAGGATCTGGACACGCTGACGCCCTGGCTGCGCGCGCTGCTCGATCAGCACCAGCCTTAGGACACGCTGCTCCGGACCGCGCTCAGGTGTTCGCGGGCACAGGCCGCGGCGAGGTCGGGATCGCGAGCCCGGATCGCGTCGGCGATCGCCTCGTGAGCCGCCTGGTCGTGGCGATGCCGGTGGTGGTCGTCGAGCTTCAGCATGTCGAGCATCGCCCGCCGGATCCGCGGCACGAACGTGTCGAACAGTTCCGTCAGTACGGCGTTGTGCGCGGCCGTGACGACCGCACGATGGAAGGCCAGGTCGGCCTCGACGTACCAGTCGTCCGGTGACTTCTCGGACGCCCGTTTCCGGTCCGCCAGCGTGTAGCGGAAGTTCTTCAGGTCGGCCGGCGTACGGCGGGCAGCGGCGAGCCGGGCCGCCTCGGTCTCGATCGCAAGCCGGCCTTCCAGGACGTCGGTGATGTCGGCGCGGCGGAGGACCTTGTCCCAGTCCTGCGCGGCCTGGTGCGCGATCACGAACACACCGGCGCCCTGACGGCTCTCGAGCACCCGGCGACCGGCCAGCTCCCGGACCGCCTCGCGGATCGTGGACCGGCCGACGCCCAGCTGCGCGGCCAGCGTCGTTTCGCCGGGGAGCTTCTGGCCGAGCGCCCACTCACCACTGCCGATGCGGCGGAGCAGCTCCTCGGCGGCCTGCTCGGCGAGCGGGTGACGGCGAATCATGCGGGTCAGTCTAGTCGCCTGAAGTTCTCAGCTTGTCTGAGGAGTTGGTTTCGGGTTAGCGTGGTCGGCATGTCCTCGAACCTCTTGCTCGGCCTTCTCCTCCTCGGCCGCCACGGCGGGAGCTGATTCGATCGGCGCTCCCTCCGTGGAGTGCCGTCGTCCGCCGGTCTCACGCCAGCACACCGAAGGACAGCTCATGGACTGGAACCGCCAGCAGCACTCCCCCATGCCCAGCCACCGCTACCGCGACATCTTCCGCAAGGTGCCGGTCGCCCCGGTCGACCGCGAGTGGCCGGACCGCCGGATCACCACCGCACCGCTCTGGGTGCCGGTCGACCTCCGCGACGGCAACCAGGCTCTCGCGGACCCGATGGATCCCGAGCGCAAGCGCCGCTTCTTCGAGCTGATGGTTGCCATCGGCTACAAAGAGATCGAGGTCGGCTACCCGTCCGCCTCGCAGCCGGACTTCGACTTCGTCCGGATGCTGGCGACCTCGGACCTGGTCCCGGACGACGTCACGATCGTCGTGTTCACGCCGGCCCGGCCCGACCTGATCGCACGGACCGTCGAGTCCGTGGCCGGGATGCGCGGTCAGGTGGTGATCCACATGTACGCCGCCACCGCGCCGGTGTGGCGGGACGTCGTACTGCGTCGTACCCGCGACGAACTGGCGTCGATGATCTACGCGGGGTCCGAGGAGATCCTGCGACTCACCGACGGGCAGCCGAATATCAGGTTCCAGTTCTCGCCCGAGGTGTTCAACCTGACCGAGCCGGACTACGTGCTGGAGTTGAGCGATCAGCTGACCAAACAGTGGGATGCGACGCCGGAGCGGCCGGTGATCCTCAACCTGCCGGCCACGATCGAGGCCGCGACGCCGAACGTGTACGCCGACCAGATCGAGTACATGCACAAGAACCTGCCGCGGCGGGACGGCGTGATCCTGTCGGTGCACCCGCACAACGATCGCGGCACGGGCATCGCCTGTGCGGAGCTCGCCGTACTCGCCGGTGCTCAGCGCGTCGAAGGGTGCATCTTCGGCAACGGCGAGCGGACCGGGAACGTCGACATCGCGACGCTCGCGCTCAACCTGCACGCGCAGGGCGTCGACCCGATGATCGACTTCTCCGACATCGACGGGATCCGGGAGGTGGTCGAGTACTGCACGCGGATGCCGATCCATCCACGGCACCCGTACGTCGGGGAGCTTGTGTACACGGCGTTCTCGGGGACGCATCAGGACGCGATCCGGAAGGGATTCGCCGTCCAGGGGTCTGGTCCTTGGGAAGTGCCGTACCTGCCGATCGATCCGATGGATGTGGGTCGGGGCTACGAGGCCGTCGTACGCGTGAACAGCCAGTCGGGGAAGGGCGGGATCGCGCACGTACTGGAGACTGCGTACGGCGTTCGGCTGTCAGCGTCGCAGGAGAGAGCGTTCGCGCAGCACGTGCAGCGGCACACCGACCGGACGGGGCGGGAAGCGAGTGCGGAGGAGTTGAAGGCGTTGTACGAGGAGGTTTTCGGGTGCTCGAACTGAAGGACGTCGACTTCGTCCGGGACGGCAAGCTGCTGCTCGGTGGGGTGTCGCTGACGGTCGGCGAGGGTGAGCGATGGGCACTGCTCGGGCCGAACGGCGCGGGGAAGAGCACGCTGCTCAACCTGTGCGGCGCGATCACCCACCCGACCCGCGGCACGGTCGAGATCCTCGGCCGCCGCCTCGGCACCGTCGACATCCGGGAGCTCCGCGAGTCGATCGGTCACGTCAACCCACGACACCTGCTGCGGTCGCCGCTGAACATTCTCGACGTCGTTCTCACCGGTCTGACCGGGACCATCGAACGCATGCCGCGCTGGGAGCCGACGTCGGCTCAGCGGGCGCGTGCTCTGGAGCTGATCGAACTGCTCGGCATCAGCGCCCTGTCCGCGGCGCCCTGGACGACGCTGTCCCAGGGCGAGCGCGGCCGGGCGTTGATCGCCCGCGCGCTGATCTCCGACCCTCGTCTCCTGCTCCTCGACGAGCCGTCGACCGGGCTCGACGTCGCGGCCCGCGAGCAACTCCTCGAGACCCTCGACCAGATCCACGCGTCGCATCCCTACCTGACCTGGGTCCTGGTCACCCACCACCTCGAAGAACTCCCGACCTGCACAACGCACGCCGCCCTCCTCCGCGACGGCCGGGTCCTCTCCGCCGGCCCCGCCGAAGAGGTCCTCACCACCGCCCGTATCTCAGAGACCTTCAACCACCCCATCCAGATCCACCACACCACCGGCCGCTGGACCGCCACCGCCCACCGCCACGCGCTACCGGGGGGAGTCGGTCGCGCGGGCGTGGAGTAACGATTGTTCGGCTGCGTTGGCGGTGAGCTCGGCTGCCCGGACGAACTCGGTATGGGCTTCGGTGCGGCGGCCGAGACGGACGAGTAGGTCGCCGCGGACGGCGTGCAGGAGGTGGTAGCTGTCAAGCACGCCGGACGCCGCGACAGCGTCGACGAGTTCGAGTCCGGCTGCGGGACCGAGCACCATGGTGAGGGCCACGGCTCGGTTGAGCTCGACAATCGGTGAGGGAAATCGGTCGGCCAGCAGTGCGTACAGGCCGGTGATGCGGCGCCAGTCGGTCTCCTCCGGTGTCGCGGCCATGGTGTGAACGGCGGCGATCGCCGCCTGGAGCGCGTACCGGCCGGATGGTGCGCGACGTTGCAGCGCGAGGGCGTGCGCTCGCCCGAGCGCGGCGTAGCCGCGGCGGATGAACAGTTGGTCCCAGCGCGAGCGGTCCTGGTCCGGTAGCAGGATCAGACGCCGGGCGGTGTCGCTGCGGGCGTGTACGCGTGATGCCTGTAGTTCGAGCAGTGCGGTGAGTCCGTGTACCTCGGGTTCGGTCGGCAGCAAGCCGGTGAGGATGCGGGCCAGGCGCAACGCGTCGTCGCAGAGTTCGGCGCGCATCCAGTCCTGACCCGACGTGGCGGCGTATCCCTCGTTGAAGATCAGGTAGATGACCTCCAGCACGGCGTCCAACCGCATGGCCAGTTCCGAGTTGTCGGGTACCTCGTAGGGGACGTGGTTGTCCTTGATGGTGCGTTTGGCACGCACGATCCGTTGTGCCACAGTCGATTTCGGCACCACATAGGCCCGTGCGATCTCTTCGGTCGTCAGGCCGCCGACCATGCGCAGCGTCAACGTCACCTGCGCGAGCTGCGACAGTACGGGATGGCAGGTGGTGAACATCATCCGCAACAGGTCATCGGATATACCGTTGTCGAGACTCTCGCCGGGAATCGGAGGCGCCGATCGAGGTTCGGTGAGCAGTTCGTGTTCGAGCAAGCGGAGTTTGCCGGCCAACAGGGCGTCGCGCCGGATCCGGTCGATGGCTCGGTGTCGCGCGGTGAGCATGAGCCAGGCGCCTGGGTTCGGTGGCACACCGTCGCGGGGCCACTGTTGAAGGGCCGCCAGGTGGGCGTCCTGTGCGAGGTCCTCGGCGGTGTCGATGTCACCGACCAAGCGGGTCAGTCCGGCCACCAGTTGCGGCCACTCGATCCGCCATGCTGCCTCGACAGCGCGTACCGCCGGCTGCGCGGGCGCCTGGTCATGGCTCATCCGCGGGTCCGGCTTACGGTTGGTCCAGCTGCCGGATCTCGACTTCCATCGTCCACTCCGGCCCGTGCAGTCGGAGGAAACGCGAGCCCCATTCCACCGCCTCCTCCCGCGTGCGGGTCTGGACCAGACAATAGCCGCCGATGACCTCCCTCGCCTCGGTGAACGGACCGTCGACAATGGTCGTCGCACCATCCGCAAGGCGAATCCGCGTAGCCTCCTCGATGGGGCGCAGCCCGGCCGTGTCCAGCAGGACACCGGCCTTGGTCATCTCCTCGATCAGCCTGCCCATGTCCTCGGCCAGCGCCGGGTCCGGGCCGGCGGTGGATGCGGTGGCGGGATCGGAGCGGATCAACATCAGATAGCGCATGTGCGGATCCTCGCCTAGCTGACCTGGTAGCGCACGTAGACGGCGCCGCCGTCGAACGACTTGGACTCGGACAACTTCAGGTCGAGCATTGATTTGTCGTGGAACAGCGGTGTTCCGGAGCCGATCACCACGGGGTGGATGAGCAGCCGGAACTCATCGATCAGCTTCAGGTCGATGAACGAGTGCACCAGCTTCGGGCTGGCGTAGATCGCGATCGTGCCGCCGTCCGGCCGGGCTTTGAGCTGAGTGAACTCTTCAGCGAGGTTTCCCCTGATCAGGCGCGTGTTGTGCCAGTCAGCCGATGCCAGAGTGGTCGAGCAGACGACTTTGTCCACGGCGTTCACCCATTCGGCATGTGCGCGTTCGTGCGCGGAGCTTTCCGGGGTGGGCTGGTTGCCCCAGTACCTGTACATCCCCAGATAGGTCTCACGTCCGTAGACCGCCATGTCGAAGTCGGCCTGGATGTTCTGGGCGTACGCGGCGAGCTCCTCGCTGTAGGCACGGAAGGTCCATTCGAAGCCCATGCCTTGCCCAGACGAGGCGAAGCCGTCCAACGTCACATGTTCGAAGGCCACCAGTTTCCGCATTGTCCGGTCCTCCCGGTTACCGGGCCGCTGTTCGACCCCTTCACCTAGACCTTCGAACGAGCCGTCCCGAAATCGACATGGGCCGCTGAAGCGACCGTGCAACCCCTTGATTCGGCTGCGGTACGGCGGCTCGGCCTGGCACGGGGGTTCGGATTGTGCCCGAGCCGGCGAGCCCGCCCAATCCACCAATTGTCACCGCCCGACGGGCCTTTCCCGCACTACAGTGACTCTGCTCCGGGGGCTTGAGAGCTGGGGGAACACGTGACGGTGATGGGTGAAGCGCCACCCGAGGTCTGGACGGACGAGCTCCGTCGGACCGGGCGGGTGGTCTTCCTGGTACGGCGGAAGCGGCTGGCGATCCAGCGTGGTTGCATCGCCGTGCTGCTCGGGCTGGACCCCGCCCTGTCCTTCGACGACCGGCTCGACGCCGGCGGCGTACGACTCGGGTTCGGCCTGCTGTCCGTCGTCCTCGTCCTCACCCTGGTCGGCGTCAGCGCCTGGCAGTTGATCACTCAGCGCCCCACCCTGACGATCGACCACGAAGGCATCCACTACCTGGGGGCGTTTCTACCGTGGAACGAGATCGGCACCATCGGCTCACCCCACGGCCCACGCATCTTTCGCATCCTCCCCATCACTCCCACCAACCGCTGGTCGCGCCAGTTGACCCTGACCCAGGACAACGTGAAGGACCTGTCGGCCTTCGCCACCTGGCTCGCCGGACAGCATGCAGATCAGCCGAGCACACCGGCTTAGGCAGCCGGATTGCTCTCGTCGAAGACCACCAGTTCAGTGTGGAAAGCGTGAGCGACCCGCTCGAGCAGTGCGAGCGTCGGCACGGTCCCGCTGGCCTCGAAGCGCGCGTCGACTGCGGCCACCAGGTCGCCGGCAATCGCTTACCAGCTGCACGGTTCTCGCAGTCGACTGCCCGCGCACGGTGGCTTCGGTCGCGATCGGACCAACTCCCGAGTTGGGTCAGGAGAGGCTGAGGCGTCTGGTGAGGCGGGGGCCTCGTTTGATTTTGATTTCGCCGAGGATGGCGGTGCCGCGGATGTGGAAGGTTTTGGGGTGGGCGGCGGGGGTGCTGGGGTCGGGGACGGCGCCGAGGCCGGCTTCCTGTTCGGAGACGGAGCCGAGGATGGGGTTGCTGTCGAGCATGACGATCGCGTTCTGGGGGACGCGGATCTTCACGTCGGCCAAGATCGACTTCACGTCGACGTGGACCTCGTCGAACGGGATCTGGGCCTCGGTGTAGTCCAGCGTGACGTCGCCGAGGACCGCGTTCACCTCCTGACGCTGCGGCACGTGCCAGCCGCCGAGGCGCTTGGTCTCCGACATGAACGCGTTGATGACCGGGCCGGACTCGACCATCGCTCCGCTGTACTGCGGGCTGACGGCCGGGACTCCCGGTGCGCGCGGGCCGTTCGGCAGGTCGGCGGTGAGCTCGACGAGTTCGCCGTACGTCTTGGAGGCGTACAGAGTCTCCAGGCGCTCCTCGAGCTCGGCGTACGACAACCGCCCTTCGCCCGCGGCATCGCGCAGTACGTCGGCGACCTCCTCCCGCTCGTGATCCGACACCCGCCGGCGCAACGCCAGCTCGTCACCGGTCGGCGCCTGCGCGGGCACGGCATCCTGCGGTCGATTCTCCTGGGGAACGTCATCCTGAGCCACGCCAAAACCATACGCGCGCCCCAGCCCCACCGCCGCCAGTTTCTTCCCCGATTCACCCCTGAGCGCACCCCTGATCCAGGGTCCATACTGTCCACCATGGACTGGGGTGCGGTACGCAATGGAAGGCTCCTGGCGGCGGTCTATCTGATCGCCCTCGTGATGCTGTACGCGGGTGTCCTGTGGCTTCTGATCCAGCAGTGGACCGGAACGGAGTCGATGGGCCGTGCCGCCCCGATCCTGTTCTTCGCCGGTGGGCTCGCGATCATCGCGCTGGCCGTCGCGCTCCGGCGCCGGATGCCCGTGCGGACGACCGGGCTGACGAAGAGCATGACCGGCCACCAGAGCGCCTACTACCGGCTCTCGCTCGGGCTTGAGGTGCGGGGGGCGTGGCGCGCGATCAAGGGGTGAGCGAGCGGGGCTCTGGTGGCCGAATTAGGCTTGGAGAGCTCAGGCCACTTGTTTTGGAGGTACGTCGGTGTCCGCTGACTTCGATTACTCGGATCTGTTGCCGCTCGGGGCGGACGAGACGGAGTACCGGTTGCTGACGACCGAGGGTGTCAGCACGTTCACGGCCGGCGGCCGGACGTTCCTGCAGGTGGAGCCGGAGGTGCTGCAGGCGCTGACCGCGGAGGCGATGCACGACATCTCGCACTACCTGCGGACCGCGCACCTCGCGCAGTTGCGGCGGATCATCGACGACCCGGAGGCGTCCGGGAACGACCGGTTCGTCGCGCTCGACCTGCTGAAGAACGCCAACATCTCGGCCGGCGGCGTACTGCCGATGTGCCAGGACACCGGCACCGCGATCGTGATGGGCAAGAAATCCGAGGGCGTGCTCACCGGCGCGGTCGACGAGGAGTGGATCAGCCGCGGCGTGTACGACGCCTACACCAAGCTGAACCTGCGCTACTCGCAAATGGCCCCGTTGAACATGTGGGACGAGAAGAACACCGGCTCCAACCTGCCGGCCCAGATCGAGCTGTACTCGACCCCGGCCAAGGACGACCCCGCGTACAAGTTCCTGTTCATGGCCAAGGGCGGCGGCTCGGCGAACAAGTCGTTCCTTTTCCAGGAGACCAAGGCCGTGCTCAACCCGGACGGAATGATGACGTTCCTGGACGAGAAGATCCGCTCCCTGGGTACGGCGGCCTGCCCGCCGTACCACCTCGCGGTCGTGGTCGGCGGCACGTCGGCGGAGTTCGCGCTGAAGACCGCGAAGTACGCCTCCGCGCACTACCTCGACTCGCTGCCGACGGCGGGATCGCCGGTGGGGCACGGGTTCCGGGACGTGGAGCTGGAGGAGGAAGTCTTCAAGCTGACGCAGCAGTTCGGGATCGGCGCGCAGTTCGGCGGCAAGTACTTCTGCCACGACGTCCGGGTGATCCGGCTGCCGCGGCACGGCGCATCCTGCCCGGTCGCGATCGCGGTGTCGTGCTCCGCGGACCGGCAGGCGCTGGCAAAGATCACGCCGGAGGGTGTGTTCCTGGAGCAGCTCGAGCGCGACCCGGCCCGCTTCCTGCCGGACACGACCGACGAGCACCTCGCCGACGACACCAACGTCGTCCATGTTGATCTGAACCGGCCGATGAGCGAGATCCGGGCAGAGCTGTCCAAGCTGCCGGTGAAGACGCGGCTGTCACTCAGCGGGCCGCTCGTGGTGGCGCGCGACATCGCGCACGCGAAGATCAAGGAGCGGCTGGACGCGGGCGAGCCGATGCCTGACTACCTGCGCGATCACGCCGTGTACTACGCCGGTCCGGCCAAGACGCCCGAGGGGTACGCGTCCGGGTCGTTCGGGCCGACGACGGCGGGGCGGATGGACGCGTACGTCGATCAGTTCCAGGCGGCCGGTGGATCGTTCGTGATGCTTGCCAAGGGCAACCGGTCGGCCAAGGTGACCGCCGCGTGCAAGGAGCACGGTGGGTTCTACCTGGGCTCGATCGGTGGACCGGCGGCGCGGCTGGCGCAGGACTGCATCAAGTCCGTCGACGTGATCGAGTACGCCGAGCTCGGTATGGAAGCCGTCTGGAAGATCCAGGTCGAGGACTTCCCCGCGTTCATCGTCGTCGATGACAAGGGCAACGACTTCTTCACCGACACCGCCAAGCCGGTCCCGCTCACGGTCCGCCCGCGCAGCTGACTTCTTGACGGCCCCGGTTGTTCGCAGGACCCTCGGAATCGGGGGTGGTGTGTGATGGGGCGGCGGATGCTGAGGTTCGGGAATCGGATCGGCGTGTGGATGTACCGCACCCTCGACGGGCGGCTGGCCAGCGGCAGCAAGGACGTCCACGTGCTGATGCTGACCACGCCCGGCCGTCGGACCGGCGTACCGCGCTCGACGTGCGTGCGCTACCTGGATACGCCCGACGGCCTGATCGTCTGGGGCACCGGGTCGGGATCGCGCCAGGATCCGGACTGGTTCCGCAACCTGCGCGCCGCGGAGACCACCGAAGTGCAGATCGGCGCGAAGCACAGCCTCATGCACGCCCGCGAGCTGACCGGACCGGAGCGGCACACCATGTGGACGAACGTCATCCTGCGCGAGGATCCCGGCATCGGCCGGTTCGCGACGAAGGCCAAGCGCACGATCCCGGTGGCCGTCCTGGAGCCGGTCGAGAAGTGATGCTCAGCCGACCTTGATATCGACGGGCTCGGGCAACTTGAGCATGAGCGTCTTCGCAGCCTGAACCAGGTCGGCTTCGTTGTGCCCGAAGGCCTGAAGGTAGCTTCGCAGCGCGGATCGCAGCAGCTGGAGCTCCTCGCCCTGCAACTCGATGGTGTACATGTTTCCAAGGTAAGTCCGAACCCGCCGGATGGAAGTGCTCGTGACCCACCCGTTGTGCCGGGTTTTTCAGCCGGTGCGGAGGAGGACTTGCGGGGTCAACTGTGCAGCTCCTCGGCGATCAGGTCGGGTTGGTGGGTGGTGGGCGCCGTTGGGAGGCGCCAGTGGGGTGGTGGGGTCCAGGATTGCCAGCCGTCGGAGAACGGGGACGTCCAGGCGTCGATCTCGCCGACCGCGGCGTGGGCGTCGGCGATGATGCGGTCGGCCTCGGCGGTGGTGTAGCGCCCGGCGGTCACCGCGCCTTCCAGTTCGTCTTCGTCCTTCCACTCGATCGTCCGGTCCGGACGGATCCACAGATCGAGGACGTGGTCGACCGTGCTGGTCCGGAGACCCTCCCGGACGTGCGATGCCTCGAGGTTCACGTACCAGCCGCGGAACGTGCCGTCGTCGTCCCAGAAGTGCCAGACCGACCACGGCTTGCCCGGCGGCAGCACCTTGAGGATCCCGGTGCCGCGCCAGACGTCCAGCTTCAGCACCCGGTCCGCGGTGAACATCCCGATCGGACCGGCGTACCGGGTCTCCCGTCCGTCCACCAGCACCGGCTTGATCAGTGGCGTACCCGGCGCGAGCCAGGCGACCAGCCCGTCCGCGTCGTCACGCACCACCGTCATCGGCCGGACGTTCGGCTTGTCCGCATGCCGCCCGGTCCCCTGGTACACCCACTCGATCGTCGTCCCCGGCTCCCAGTACGCCGTCACGAGCCGGCCGGCCGGGTCATCGAGAGGACGTCGAGGGCCGCATCCAACTGTTCTTCGGTCAGGTCACCCTTCTCGACGTGCCCGTTCTCGATCACGACCTCGCGGATCGTTTTACCTTGTTTCAAGGCGCTCTTGGCCACCGCGGCCGCGTTCTCGTACCCGATGTAGCGGTTCAGCGGTGTCACGATCGACGGCGAGGACTCGGCCAGCTCGCGGGCATGCTCGACGTTCGCGGTGATGCCGTCGACGCAACGATCGGCCAGCAGGCGGGAGGTGTTGGCGAGCAGGGTGATGGACTCGAGCAGGTTGCGCGCGATCATCGGCAGCATCACGTTGAGCTCGAAGTTGCCTCCGGCACCGGCCACGGTGATCGCCGTGTCGTTGCCGATCACCTGGGCGGCGACCATCAGCGTCGCCTCGCAGATCACCGGATTCACCTTGCCGGGCATGATGCTCGACCCCGGCTGCAGGTCCGGCAGCGCGATCTCGCCCAGCCCGGCGCGTGGTCCGGACCCCATCCAGCGCAGGTCGTTGCAGATCTTCGTCAGGCTGACCGCGACCGTCTTCAGTTGCCCGGACAGCTCGACCAGGCCGTCCCGCGCACCCTGGGCCTCGAAGTGGTCCTCGGCCTCACTGAACTGGAGCCCGGTCCGCCGGTTCAGCTCGGCGATCACGGCCGCGGCGAACCCGGGCGGCGTGTTGATGCCCGTCCCGACCGCCGTCCCGCCGAGCGGCAGCTCAGCCACCCGCGACAAGGTCCCCCGGACCCGATCCGCCCCGCGCCCCACCTGCTGCGCGTACCCGTTGAACTCCTGCCCGAGCGTCACCGGCGTCGCGTCCATCAGGTGCGTCCGCCCCGACTTCACCACCTCGGCGAACTCGGATCCCTTCCGAGACAGGGAATCCGCCAGGTGCTCGAGGGCCGGCAACAACTCGTGGACGACGCCCGCCGTGGCCGCGACGTGGATCGCCGACGGGAAGGTGTCGTTGCTGGACTGGGACGCGTTCACGTGGTCGTTCGGATGCACGTCGGCGCCGTGCGACCGGGTGGCCAGTGTCGCGAGCACCTCGTTCGCATTCATGTTCGTCGAGGTGCCCGAGCCGGTCTGGAACACGTCGATCGGGAACTCGGCGTCGTACTCCCCCGCGGCCACCTGGTCCGCCGCGGCCACGATCGCGGCCGCCCGCTCCCCGTCCAGCACACCGAGCTCGGCGTTCACTACGGCCGCCGAGGCCTTGATCTGCGCGAGCGCGTGCACGAGCGCCGGCGCCAGCGGCCGCCCGGAGATCGGGAAGTTCTCCACCGCGCGCTGG
This sequence comes from Kribbella sp. NBC_01510, assembly GCF_045040325.1. NCBI lineage: Bacteria > Bacillati > Actinomycetota > Actinomycetes > Propionibacteriales > Kribbellaceae > Kribbella > Kribbella sp. NBC_01510. The sequence continues at coordinate 514,597 of NZ_CP109418.1, forward strand.
GTCTGCGCCCCCCACAAGGCATCCCGAGGCACCTTGACCTCGCCCATCGTGTCGTGCTCGATCCTGAATTCCACGTTGTCACCCATACCTGCAGAGTACGTCGCTCCGCGTCGTCCCCGGCGACCGATCGTCAGCCTGTGGAAAACGAACCCTGGTACACGTAGTAGGTCTCGTCGCGTCCCTGCAGCGTCACCGGAACCGGCGTCACCTGGCAGGCACCGAAGACCGACGTGACGGCGGACGCCAGCGCGTCCGACGCCGACGACGACCAGACCGTGAGTACGCCGCCGGTCCGCAACTTGGACCGGCACACGGTCAGGAACGACGACGAGTAGATCGCTGAGTTCTCGTTGTAGACAAGGAAGTCCGGGCCGTTGTCGACGTCCAGGAGAATCGCATCCAGGGACGCGTCCGGTGTTGCGGTGACCACATCTCGGACGTCACCGAGCGAGACAGACACCCGGGGGTCGTCGAGGACCGACGGCACCAGGCCGGACCGCATCCACGCCACCAGGTCGGGCTCGATCTCGGCGACGACCACCGAACCCAAGCGGGCGTCGGCGAGCAGCGCACAGACGGTGTAGCCGAGGCCCAGACCACCCACGAGCACCCGGTCGGGCCGCCGTACCGAGGCCAGCGCCGCCGACGCCAGCAGCTCCTCACTCGAGGTCTCGCGGTCGTCCATCACGAAGACGCCGTTCACCCGCAACTCCAGCGCCCCGTCATCCTCGCGCCGCCGCAGCACCAGCTCACCTCGCGCACTCACCACCCGCGCCACCTCGCTCACCCGCCAATCTTCCCGCAGTCCCTTACGTCCGAAGATCCGAGGGCCATTGCCCTCGGATCTTCGGACGTAAGGGACTGGGTTTTCCACAGGGAGGAGAGGTGGCGAGGGGTGGGGCGGGATCGCGGCATGTTCTTTGGTGTGGGAGATCGAGGATGTGTAGGGCAACTGCGGTGTGGGCGGTGCCGGGACTGTGCTGCGCGGAGGCAACGGGTGCGACGACGCGAGCTCGCCGGGAGCTTGCCGCTCACCAAGGTGGCGTCGTTTCGCGCTCTCAACTCGTGGCGTTGGGTGTCACCCGATGGCAGGTCATGGCCGAGCTGAGAGCGCGGCGCTGGCGAGCGCACCACAGGCAGACGATCGCGATCCATACCGGCGACCTGTCTGAGCCGGCGACCTGGTGGTCGGCGGGCCGCCCTGTGGGCGCGGTCAGACCGGCAAGCCGCCCTCGTACTCGCGATGTCGGTGCAACAGCGCATCACCACGCCGCAGGCCCTGACCGAAGCGTTTCTCGTCGATACGACGACATCGCCGCCGCAAGCTCATCGGGCTGATCCTGAACGACCTGTCGAACGGCGCGCAGTCCCTCGGTGAAATCGAGTTCGCGCAGCTCTGCCGGAGATTCGGGCTCCCCGAACCGGACCGGCAGGTCCGGCGGCGTGGGCCGGACGGTGTCTTCCACCTGGACTCGGCGTGGTCGGCGTACGACGCCGTGGTGGAGATCGAAGGGCTTCACCACCTGGAAGCGGCCCAGGCGATGGCCGACGCCAGCCGGCAGAACGAACTCACGATCGGCAACGACCGAGTCGTCCGGATTCCCGTCATCGGCCTGCGCGTCGACCCGGACCACTACATGACCCAAGTAGCCCGCCTCCTCCAGTCCGGAGGTTGGCGCCCATCGACACAACGTCCGAAGACCCGAGGGCTATAGGCCTCAGATCTTCGGACGTAACTGGAAGACGGTCAGCGTCAGTACCAGCCTTTGGCCTGGGAGTGGCCCCAGGCGGAGCAGGGGGAGCCGTAGGTGTTCTCGATGTAGTCGAGGCCCCACTTGATCTGGGTGACCGGGTTGGTGCGCCAGTCGGAGCCGTAGGCCGCCATCCGGTTGCCGGGGAGGGCCTGCGGGATGCCGTACGCCGAGGAGGACGGGTTGTCGGCGTCGACCCGCCAGCGGGACTCCTTGTTCCACAGCTTCTCGAGACAGCTGAACTGGCTCTCGCCCCAGCCGTGGTCGGGCAGGAGGTTCATCGCGACCTCCTTGGGCGTGCCCTCGAGCTTCTTCCGCTCGGCGTCGCGGCTGGCCCGCTCCTCCCGCGAGTTCGCGTCGGTCTTCTGCAGCGCCTCGTAGCGCTTGAGTACGGCGTTCTTGGCTGCCTGCTTCAGGTCGGACTGGTCCTGCGCGGCCTTCCGCGCGGCCTTCTGCGCGGCCGCGACAGCCTCGACCTGGTTCCGCATCCGGGCCACCTCCAGGGCCTGCTGCTTGGCGGTCTCCGGCTGGATCGACGGTGTGGCGGCGGTGTGGGCCTTCTCGCTGTTCAGCACGGCCATCTCGGCGCGGCCTGAGACCTGCTCCGAGGCGCTGCTGCTCCCGGGGGAGCTGAAGAGGTCGATACCGGCGACAACGGAGACGACGACGATCCCAGTCACTGAGAGAGCCGCGACGGAGCGCTTCGCTTTCATCTGTCCTTCCGAGAAACCCGACCCCCGTCGGCTGGCAACGAGACCATACTCTGGCGTAAACCGAGCGTGATCACAAGCAGGTCACGAACGAACGGTGCGGCCGCCTGTGTGGCGGCCGCACCGTCGGCCCGAAGTCTTACGCGTGCCTTACAGAATCAAATTACCTAAAACCCTACACACTCCTTACAACTGCAGGTCATCCAGCATCTCGGTGACCAGCGCGGCGATCGGCGAGCGCTCGGACCGTGTCAGCGTCACATGCGCGAACAGCGGGTGCCCCTTCAGTTGCTCGACCACGGCGACCACACCGTCGTGCCGGCCGACCCGCAGGTTGTCGCGCTGGGCGACGTCGTGCGTGAGCACGACCCGTGAGTTCGCGCCGACGCGGGACAGCACCGTGAGCAGCACGTTGCGCTCGAGCGACTGCGCCTCGTCCACGATCACGAACGCGTCGTGCAGCGACCGGCCACGGATGTGGGTCAGCGGCAGCACCTCGAGCATGCCGCGGTCCATCACCTCGTCGATCACGTCACCGCTGGTGAGCGCGCCGAGCGTGTCGTACACGGCCTGTGCCCACGGCTGCATCTTCTCCGACTCCGAGCCGGGCAGGTACCCGAGCTCCTGGCCGCCGACCGCGAACAACGGCCGGAACACCACCACCTTCTTGTGCTGCCGCCGCTCCATCACCGCTTCCAGCCCGGCGCAGAGCGCGAGCGCCGACTTACCCGTACCCGCCCGGCCACCGAGCGAGATGATCCCCACGTCCGGGTCCAGCAGCAGGTCGAGCGCGACCCGCTGTTCGGCCGACCGGCCACGGATACCGAACGCCTCGCGGTCGCCGCGGACCAGCCGGATCCGCTTGTCCGGCATCACCCGGCCGAGCGCACTGCCCCGGTCGGACAGCAGCACCAGCCCGGTGTGGGTCGGGAACTCACCGGCCTGCGGCAGCTCCAGTACGCCGTTCTCGTACAGGTCGTCCACATCGCGCGTCTCGACCTCGAGCTCGCTCATCCCGGTCCAGCCGGACTCCAGCGTCAGCTCGGCCCGGTACTCCTCGGCCATCAGGCCGCAGGCCGACGCCTTGACCCGCATCGGCAGGTCCTTCGAGACCAGCGTGACGTCCTTGCCCTCGGCCTTGAAGTTGCAGGCCACGGCCAGGATGCGGCTGTCGTTGTCGCCGAGCCGGAAGCCGGCCGGCAAGGTCTCCGGATCGGTGTGGTTCAGTTCGACCCGGAGGGTTCCACCCTTCTCTCCCACTGGCAGGGGCGCGTCCAGACGTCCATGAAGGATCCGGAGCTCGTCGAGCAGCCGCAGTGCGGTGCGAGCGAAGTAGCCGAGTTCCGGGTGATGCCGTTTGCCCTCCAATTCGGTGACGACGACCACCGGGACGACCACCTCGTGCTCGTCGAACCGCACCATCGCGTGGGGGTCGGACAGGAGTACGGAGGTGTCCAGCACAAAAGTGCGCTGGGCCGGTGTGGATGAGGTACTTGACGCCTTGGCGTGGGTGGCAGCCATGTCGCACGTCCTCTCGGGCCGCGACGTGCACCACGCCCGGCCCACCAGTGGTTAGGTGTTGGACCGGGAGCGGGGATGATCTGGTGCAGATCCCCCTCGGACCGCCGCACGAGCGGATCCGGGAACCAGTGAGATCGAGACCTGGGGTCTCGGGCACTCCGTTCTGCCCCTCATGGGGCAACCGGCTGGCGAACGATTCTCAAGCTGATCGGGCCTCCCGGACAGCCGGCTTCCCCTCCGACCGTCATAGTCAGGGTAGAAGGGTCCTGCAAACGCCGCAGCCCGACACGCCCGGCCACGGGGTTAACGGTGTGTTACACCTTCCACCCCCGCGAGGCTGGGACGCGGGGTCAGGTCCCGAACCGGCGCTCTCGCTGCGCATAGCTGCGCACCGCCCGCAGGAAGTCGACGTGCCGAAAGTCCGGCCACAGAGCTTCACAGAAGTAGAACTCGCTCAACGCGCTCTGCCACAGCAGGAAACCGCCCAGGCGCTGCTCACCCGACGTCCGGATGACCAAGTCCGGGTCCGGCTGGCCCTTCGTGTACAGGTGCCGGGCGATGTGCTCGACGTCGACCCGCTCGGCCAGCTCCTCGATCGAGATGCCCTGCGCGGCCTCCTCGAGCAGCAGCGAGCGGACGGCGTCGGCCAGCTCGCGGCGGCCGCCGTACCCGACCGCGACGTTGACCAGCATCCCTTCGATGCCCTGCGTGTCCGCCTCGGCCGTCTTCAGCGCCTCGGCGGTGGCTCCGGGTAACAGGTCCAGCGCGCCGACCGGGTGGATCCGCCAGCGGCCGATCGAGGTCAGCTCCTCGACCGTCTGCTCGATGATCCGCAGCAGCGGCTCCAGCTCGTCGGCCGGACGGCTCAGGTTGTCCGTGGACAGCATCCAGACCGTGACGACCTTGACGCCGACGTCGTCGCACCAGCCGAGGAACTCGACGATCTTGTTCGCCCCGGCCTCGTGGCCGCGCGACACCGGGTCGCCGACCGCCCGGGCCCAACGCCGGTTGCCGTCGATGATGACGCCGATGTGCCGCGGGATCCGGTCCGGCGACAAGGATCGCCGCAGCCGGCGCTCGTACAGGCCGTACACCGCATCGCGCAGTTTCTGCTTGCCAGGTGTCCGCATGGGCAGGGTGCTCCTCCAGTGCTCTCAGTCACGAGGCTAGCCCAGTTTCGCCCCGGAAAGAGAGGGCACAGAACAGCTTCGAGGAAGCTGCCAGGCAGATCGAACTTTCGCCGAAGTTCGTGCGTCGGACACGCGGGCGGCGGTGTGCGGGCAGGCGATCTCGCCTACATTCATCCTTCTGAACCATTTGGACCTACGGTTCCGTAGGTTACGGTTGCGTAGGTACTGAACCGCCCGGCACCCCTCGAAAGGACGGCGATGTCCGCTACCACCACCCAGCCCCAGGAACTCGGTCACGGGCTGTCCGGCCGACTCGGCCCGCTCAAGCCGAAGCTCCGCGGCTGGCTGCATGCGGGCACCTTCCCGTTCGCAACCGCCGCCGGCATCGTGCTGATCTGCCTCGCTCCGCACCCCAACGCCCGCTGGGCGGCCGCCGTCTACACGATGGGCGCGATGCTGCTGTTCGGCATCTCCGCGCTGTACCACCGGTTCTACTGGGGCCCGACCGGTGAGGCGATCCTGCGCCGGCTCGACCACAGCAACATCTTCCTGCTGATCGCCGGCACCTACACCCCGCTCGGGATGGTGCTGCTGCACGGCAAGGACCGCGCGCTGATGCTCGGCCTGGTCTGGGGCGGTGCCCTGCTCGGCATCCTGTTCCGGATCTTCTGGGTGCACGCTCCGCGCTGGCTCTACACGCCGATCTACCTGGCGCTCGGCTGGGTCGCGATCTTCTGGATGGGTGACATCTACCACCAGGGCGGCGCCGCGGTGGTCACGCTGATCGCGATCGGCGGCGGCCTCTACTCGATCGGCGCGGTCGTCTACGGCACCAAGCGGCCGAACCCGTCACCGCGCTGGTTCGGCTTCCACGAGATCTTCCACGCGTTCACCGTGGCCGCGTTCGTCTGCCACTACATCGCCGTCAGCATCGCGACGTACCGGGTCGGCTAGGCCGGGTGTGGTGCTCCCGGCCTCAGGCCCCGATCACCCGCAGGATCTCCCGGAATTCCTCGTAGCGCTCTGGGCCCAGTTGGTCCGCCCAGAGCGCTTCGACGCGCTCGATCGCGGCCCGGCTGAACGCGACCGCCTCCTCCCCCCGGGCCGTACGCCGTACCAGCCGGACCCGGCGGTCGGCGCGGAGCCGGTCGGACTCGGTGTACCCGAGCCCCTGCAGGTAGTCCACATGCTGCCCGAGCGCCTGCTTCGTCATCAACGCGACCTCGGCCAGATCGGTGATCCGCGCCCCGTCCGGCGGAATCAGCTCGAGCAGCCGGTAGTGCGAGACCCGCAGGCCCGGGAAGTCGTCCGACACCGCCAGGATCTCCTCCCGGAGCCGCCGCAGTGCTCCTCCGAGCAATCCGGCGATGTGCTCGGGCCACGGGCCCGACGGCCGGCCCGAAAGGTCATTGACGGAAGTCATAAGGCCACTTTACTATCTCGATAGTAAGGCTGCTTTACTTCCTTCTGAAGACTGGCAGAAGGTCGGAGCGGATGCTGGGCAGCCAGACCGCATGGGGGGAACGACATGATCACCGCACTCGAGCCACTTGGCCGCGACGCCCTGGCCGGCGACGACTTCACCGCGCTGGTCCGGACGATCACCGGCGATCCGGCCGCCACGCCTGGCGACGTACGGGTCGAACCGGTCGACTACCCGATCGGCACACCGAGCACCGCGGCGCTGCTGCGGCTTTTCGGTACGGCGACCAGCACGGCCGGCGACACGGTCGGCTGGTCGTGTTTCGTGAAGAAGTTCCAGTCGCCGCGACACTGGGCGTACATCGACATGGTGCCCGAGCAGTTCCGGGCGGCGTTCATCCAGAACCTGCCCTGGCAGCTCGAGATCGCCGTACACCGCAGCGGCATCGCCGACGTCCTCCCGGACGGCATGCGCCTGCCCCAGGCCTACCGGATCGACGTGTACGACGACGACCGCGGCACCCTGTGGATGGAGAACATCGTCCAGGAGCCCGGTCCGTGGCCGATGGAGCGGTTCGAGCGAGCGGCGTACCTGCTCGGGCTGCTCTCCGCCCGGCGTCAGCCACATCTGGTCGAGCCGCTGCTCCCCCGCGGCAACGTCACCACCCCGGGCGTCGGACTGCGGTACTACACCGGCGGGCGCGTGCAGACGTCCGCACTGCCGGCGATCGCCGACCCCGAGACGTGGCGGCACCCGCTGCTCGCCGCGGCGGTCTGCAACGTCGGTGACCACCGGTTGCGTGACGATCTGCTCGAGCTGGGCGAACGGTTGCCCGCCGTACTGGACGCTCTCGACGCGCTGCCACAGTGCTACCAGCACGGGGATGCGAGTCCGCAGAATCTCCTGGTGCCGCAGGGGACGGAGGAGTTCGTGGTGATCGACTGGGGGTTCGACTGCCCGCAGGCGGTCGGGTTCGATCTGGGGCAACTTCTCGTCGGGCTGGCGCACGCCGGTGAGCTGGCGTCCGAGGCGCTGGCGGCCGTGCACAAGGTCATCCTGAAGGCGTTCATCAAGGGCTTGGCCGAGGAGGGGATGCAGGTGACCGAGGAGCAGGTGCTGTACGGCTACCTCGGCTCGCTGTGCGCTCGCGCGACCTTCACCGCGCTGCCGTTGGAGGAGATCACCAAGATGAGCGACGGTGCCTCGCTCGCGCTGTTCGAGGATCGTGTCCTGCTCACCCGTGCGCTGGTCGACCTGGTGTCACCGGTCGTCTGACGATCAGGGCGTGCCTCCCAATATCTCAGTCGTGTCACAGCTGCAACGAACGGCAGGTCTACGGGTATCCATGGTGCGTGAGGAACTTCAGCAGATACGCAGTGGTCGCCGCGGTCGCCGGTCTCGTCCTGAGCGGGTGTGGCAACGAGTCCGACGGTGGCGTGGGTAACCCCCCGCCCTCCCCGGCACCGAGTAGCGCACCGACTGTGACGCAGTCGACCCCGGTCGGGGCAGGGCTGCCGCTGACGGTGTCGAGGAAGGGTGGGTTCGCCGGCTTCGACGATCAGGTGCTGATCGGCACCGACGGTGTCGCCACGGTGAGCTCGCGCGGCAAGGACACGATCCGCTGCAAGCTCGACCCCACTCTGCTGGCGACCATCACCACGGCCGCTCAGCAGGTCGACTGGGCGAGCCTGGTCGCCACCAAGCCGACGGTCAAGCACCCCGACGACATGATCCTGGCGGTCTCCGCGAACGGGAAGACCGCCCGGCTCGAGGACCCCAAGGTGAAGCCGCTGGCGGCCCCGGTGGGCAAACTGCTCACCGAAGCCGCCATCCCACCGGGCAAGCTGTGCAAGCCGGTCTAACTGGTCGTCAGTGCCACGTCATCGATGACGAAGCTGGTCTGCAGTGACGAGTCCTCCTGCCCGAGGAACCGCACAGTGACGGTTTTCCCCTTGTAGGCAAGGACGTTCAGCGTCTTCTGCACGTACGACGTGGTGCGGTCGACGTTCGAGTACGTCGCCAGCGTCGCGGTTGTCCCATTGTCGACAATCTGAACTTTGACCGTGTCGTAGACCGTCGACGTGGTCGTCTCGGCGGTGTCGATCCGGATCCACAACGACAGCGACGCCGCCGTCGCCGCGGCCGGGATCGCCACCGACTGGCCGATGTTCTCGGTGCTGCTCCGGCCGTTGCCCTGCAGCCACGCCTTGTACGACCCGCCGTGCGCGGGCCGGGACGTGCTGTTCGTGATCACGCCGGTGGTTCCGGTCCAGTTCGCCGTACCGGATTCGAAGCCGGGGTTGAGGATCAGGTTGTCACCGCCGGGTGGCGGACCACTGGTGTAGTCCTTCTGGGCGTAGTTCCAGATCATGTGGCCGATGGCGTCGATCTGCCGATCCAGGGAGGTCAGGTCCAGGTTGCCGATGGTGTCGCACGACCGGTGGTAGCAGGGGTCGAACGCCTGGTTCGCCGTACCACCCCACTTGGCCGCCTGGGCCGATGACTTGATCTCCTCGGCACCGGAGAAGGTCCCGGCGGTCGGGATGCCGAGCGACCGGAACGCCGCGTGGTCGGAGCGGCCCTGGACGTCGATGAACTCGGTCTGGATGCTCTTGCTGGTGAAGTACGAAACCAGGTCGTCGCGAGCACCGTTGCCGGCCGGGTTGTCGTCGTACAGGAAGTAGCCCGGGTTCGGCGACGCGATCATGTCGAAGTTGAGGTACAGCTCGATCTTGTCGCGCTCGGCCGCGGGCAGGTTGTTGACGTAGTACTTCGAGCCGAGCAGGCCGAGCTCCTCGGCACCCCAGAACCCGAACCTCAACCGGTTCCTGGGGGTCTGGCCACTGGCGGCGTAGGCGAGGGCGGTTTCGAGTACGCCGGCGCTGCCAGAACCGTTGTCGTTGATCCCCGGACCGGCGCTGACGCTGACCAGGTGCGAGCCGGCCATCACCACGTGGTTCGCGTCGCCGTGCGGCCACTCCGCGATCACGTTGTACGACGTACCGGCCGAGGTGGAGAAGGACTGCAGAGTGGTGGTGTAACCGGCCGCGTCGAGCTTGGCCTTCACGTAGTCGGCCGAAGCCTTGTATCCGGCCCGGCCGGTGTAGCGGTTGCCACCGTTGCTGGTGGCAATCGATTGCAGCTGGTCGAGATGGGCCTTGGTGTTGGTGACGGAGATGTCCGGGGACTCGACCGCGGCGGCGACGTTGCTGCGGGCAATCGAAGGGGCGAGCAACGCGCCGGCCACGAGGACGGCGCCGAGTCCGGAGACGAGGGACTTGTGCATGGGCGGATCTCCTTTGGCCTCAATCAAAGAAGAAGAAGAAGATCCGGGGCGCGCGGGCCAGCGGGCGGTGGGCCGCGCGCGCCCCGGACGGGTTACCGCGTCAGCTCGCGGTGAGCGAGGTGTCGTCGATGACGAAGCTGGTCTGCAGAGAGGAGTCCTCCTGGCCGACGAACTTCACCGTGACGGTCTTGCCCTTGTACTGCGACACGTTGAGCGTCTTCTGGACGTACGACGTGTTCTTGTTCAGGTTCGAGTACGTCGCCAGCGTGGTGGTGGTCGAACCGTCGACCACCTGCACCTTCGCCGTGTCGTACGCCGTCGAGGTGGTGGTCTCGGCGGAGTCGATCCGGATCCAGAACGACAGCGTGGCCGTGGTCGCGGAGGCCGGGATCGCGACCGACTGGCCGACGTTCTCGGTGGTGGCGCGACCGTTGCCCTGCAGCCACAGCTTCCAGCTGCCGGTGCGCGCCGGACGGCCGGTGTCGTTGGTGATCGGGCCGGCGGTGCCGGTCCAGTTCACCGCGCCGGACTCGAAGCCCGGGTTCTGCAGCAGGTTGTCGCCGCTGGGCGGCGGCTCGGTGCCACCGCTGCACTTGGCCGCGCCGGCCGGGACCGAGATGCCACTGAAGGCCGCCTCGATGCCCTTGCACTGGGCCGAGTCGGCGCCGTACAACTCGACGGCGGAGGTGATAGCGCCCTCGCGGGCGTCCTTGTAGGTGCTGCCCGAGCTCAGCTTGGTGCTCAGCGTGCGGTACCAGACCTTCGCGGCGACGTCGTGGCCGACACCGGTGATGGTGGCGCCGTTGCAGGCGGTGCTGCTGTGCGTCACACCGCCGATGACCTTGCTGCCGGTGCCCTCGGAGGCCAGGTAGAACCAGTGGTTCAGCGGACCGGACGAGTAGTGCGGGTCGAGTCCGCCGGTGCTGGTCGACCAGCAGTCCACGCTGGCTCCGTCCTTCGACGGCTTGTCCATGTAGCGTAGCGGGGTGCCGTTGCCGTTGATGTTGATCTTCTCGCCGATCAGGTAGTCACCCGGGTCGGACGAGTTGTTGGCGGAGAACTCGACCATGGTGCCGAAGATGTCGGAGGTGGCCTCGTTCAGGCCACCCGCGTCACCGGAGTAGTTCAGGTTGGCGGTCGCCTCGGTGACACCGTGGCTCATCTCGTGGCCGGCGACGTCGATCGCGGTCAGCGGATGGGTGTTGCCCTGGCCGTCGCCGTACGTCATCTGGGTGCCGTCCCAGAACGCGTTCACGTACGCGTTGCCGTAGTGCGTCCGGGAACGAGCGCCCTGGCCGTTGTTGAAGATGCCGTTCCGGCCGTGGGCGTTCTTGTAGTAGTCCCAGGTCAGCTGGGCGCCGTAGTGCGCGTCCACACCGGCGGTCTGGCGGTTCGACGCTGCGCCGGTGCCCCAGGTGTCGTCGGCGTCGGTGAAGGTGGTGCCGTTGCCGGACGTCGCGCCGTTGAGATCGGTGGTGTAATTACCACCGCGGCTCGGGTCGGTCATGGTGAAGCTGCCCGACGTGCCGATGCTGACGGTGCCGGAGTACATCGAGTTGCCGGTGCCGGTCTTGATCTCGTCGTCCTGGTCCAGCAGGGCGCCGGTCTTGGCGTCGATGAACGAGTGCAGCACCGACGGGGTCTGGTCCGGCTTCACGCCGGTGGTGACGACCTCGTAGGCGAGCACGGGCTTGCTCGGCGTCACGAAGACGACCAGCGATCCCTTATTGTCGGTGACCTTGAGCTGTGACTTGCCGGCCGACTGCGCGCCCTTGGAGAGAGCGGCCGACTGGGACAGCGTCGGCTTGGTCGCGACCCCGACGGACTTGGCGCCGCGGTTGTAGGTGACTGTGATGGCACCGCCGACCGCCGCGCCCTTGCGCTTGACGATCAGATCACCGCCGACGACCTTCAGGCCGTTGTAGGTGCGGTCGTAGCGGACGTACTCGGTGCCGTCCGGGTCCTTGACCACGTCGCGGACCACGAGTTGTTCACCACTGGCGAGTCCGAGGGCTGCGGCCGTCTGCGCCGTCAGCGCCTGTTCGGCCTGGACGGCGGCGGGCTGGTCGAAACCCGACGCCGAGAGCGGAGCCGTTCGTTGCGCGGCACCCGCGGGTGAGCCGGTGAACACCCCGGCAAGACCCGCTGCCGCGACGATGGCCACCGCCCCTGCTGATGTCAGTCGTCTCAAGACAACATCTCCTCACGGTGTGGTCGCTGTTTGGGCGCAGCGACCGAATTCAGTTGGGGACGCCGGATGCTGACTCAGCAGTGCCACTGCCTCATTTGTGACACTGTGTGTCGGGGCGTGCGAGTTCTGTTACATCCGACTGAGGGAGGACTCTGGTCGCCAGCGGCGCGGGAGTCAAGGGATCTGGGCGAAACGACAGGGAAAACCCGCACCCATGCCGGTGTCAGGCCTGGGGATTCAGTTCCCGGCGAAGGTCTTCCGGCAACACGATCGGAAGCCGGCAGGTGAATTTCTGACAGACGTACGCCGCCGCCCGGCCGTCGACGAGATCCCGGCCCGCCATCAGCGGTACGGCGAGACCGGGGCCACCGGCAACGATCGCCGTACCCCACGGCGCCTCGGTCAGCGCGGTCCGGCGCAGCTCGGGTGAATCCCCCGCGATCGCGATCTCCAGTGGACCGGCGGCGATCGTCTCGGCGACCGCGAGCGCGCGGCCGGCGAACCTCGGCGCGCGGTCCGCGATGGTGGCCGAGGCCTGTAGCGCCTGCTGTGCGGCGGTTTCGTAGCGGACCGATCCGGTCAGGCTCGCCAGCGTCGTGAAGGCCTCGGCGGCCAGGCTGACGCCGGACGGGCTGGCGTTGTCGGTCGGGTCCTGCGGACGCCAGACCAGCTCCTCGGCGTCGGCCGCCGTGTCGAAGTAGGAGCCATCGGCAACGAACTGCTCCAGGGTCCGGTCCAGCAACCGCTCGGCCGTCTCGAACCACTCGATGTTGCCGGTGGCACCCAACAGCGTCAGACAACCTTGCGCGTACGCCGTGTAGTCCTCGAGGACACCGTGAGCCGTGCCGCGCACCCGGTCGCGCGAGGTGCGGTGGAGCCGGCCGGTGTCGTGGTCGAGGTGCACGTCCCGGACCAATCTGGCCGCGTGCTCGGCGGCTTCGACGTACTCGGGCTTGTCGAGGACGATGCCGGCGCGGGTGAGGGCGGTGATGGCCAGGCCGTTCCAGGCGGCGACCACCTTGTCGTCGCGGCCGGGGTAGGTGCGGTGGCTGCGGGCTTGCCGCAGGGTGGCCCGGATGCGCTGCCAGCGCTCGGGGTCGTCGGGGTCCGCGCGAAGCTGGAGGACCGAGGAGCCGTGCTCGAAAGTCCCGGTGACGTCGCAGAGGTCGATCACCCAGTCGGCGTCGTCACCCAGCTCGTCACGCAGTTGCGCGGGGGTCCAGACGTAGTACTTGCCCTCCTCCCCTTCGGTGTCGGCGTCGAGGGCGGAGGCGAAACCGCCGTCCGGCGTGCGGAGTTCCGTCAGGAGGAACTCGGCGGTCTCCTCGGCGACGCGCCGGGCGAGCGGGTCGCCGCCGACCGTCCACCAGTGCGTGTAGACGTCGAGCAGCAGGGCGTTGTCGTAGAGCATCTTCTCGAAGTGCGGGACGACCCACTGACCGTCGACCGAGTACCGCGCGAACCCGCCCGCGAGCTGGTCGTACATCCCACCCCGAGCCATCCGGTCGCAGGTCTGCGCGACCATCGCGAGCGCGTCGGCCGAACCGGTCCGGCGGTGGTGGCGGAGCAGGAAGTCGAGGACCATCGACGGCGGGAACTTCGGCGCCCGCCCGAACCCCGCGTCCACCGGATCGAAGTCGGTCCGCAGGAGCTGAGCAGCCTTCGCGGTGTCGAACTCTCCCGGGACCGGTTGCTGCTGGGCTCCGAGCTGCTCGACCACTCGCCGGCCGATCCCGTCGATCTGGTCCCGCTTGGTCTGCCACGCGTCGGCCAGCGACTCCAGCACCTGCCGGAACGACGCCATCCCGCCACGCGGATCGTTGGGAAAGTACGTGCCGCAGAAGAACGGCTCCGCGTCCGGTGTCAGGAACACCGACATCGGCCAGCCGCCCTGGCCGATCATCGCGACCGTCGCCGCCATGTAGATCGCGTCGACGTCCGGCCGCTCCTCCCGATCCACCTTGATGCTGACGAAGTGCTCGTTCAGGTACGCCGCCGTCGCTTCGTCCTCGAACGACTCATGCGCCATCACGTGACACCAGTGACAAGCGGAGTACCCCACCGACAGGAACACCGGCACGTCCCGCTCCCGCGCCTCCTGGAACGCCTTGTCCGACCACTCCCGCCACGCCACCGGGTTCTCCGCATGCTGCCGGAGATACGGGCTGGTACTCCGGCCGAGCTCGTTGACGGACGCCATGGCCCCACCGTATGCGCTCCGGTCGAGCGGAATGGACCGGGCCGGATCGGAGTTGCCCCTGGCATGCACGTTCATCCGTTGCTCGCGTCGCGATTCAGCCCGCTTCGGTTCGATCCTGAGTGGACGATCACCGAGGAGGACGTGGAGTTGTTACTGGAAGCCGCTCGTTGGGCGCCGTCGGCAGGCAACTCGCAGCCCTGGGCGTACTTCACGGCGCGGCGGGACGAGCCCGAGCACAAGCGGATCGTGCGGCATCTCGCGGCCAGCTCGGGACGGTGGGCACCGAGTGCCGGCCTGCTCGTCGTGACGATGGCGCATCGCTACATCGAGGACACCGACTGGGCCTACTCGGACTTCGCGGACTACGACCTCGGCCAGTCGGTGGCCCATCTGACGCTGCAGGCTCAGGCGATGGGTCTGGCCTGCCGGCAGTTCCGGGCCTTCGATCTCGACGGGCTGACCGCGGACCTGGCGCCCGGCGCGGGATGGCACATCGTCTCGATGATCGCGGTCGGCCGGGCCGCCGAGGAACGCCCGCCGGACCGGGAGCGGCGCAGCGCGGCCGATCTGCGCACCGCGCCGTGGTCAGGCGGTCTGTGACAGGGCGACCGACAGGCCCAGGGTCAGGGCCATGACGAAGAGTTCGGTGCCGACGACCTGCCAGAACGGCGTGCCGCCGTCGAGGAGGTCGCCGACGGCTCGGCGGCGCTGAAGCCAGGCGAGGATGATCAGGAGCAGGAAGGCCCCGATCTTCGCGATCAGGAGCGCGCCGTACGCGTCCGAGGTGAGGGCATCCAGGACCGTACCCCAGCCGCCACCCATCGCGGCCAGGCGGCCGGCGGCGCTGATCAGGCCGCTGAGGAGGACGGCGATCGACGAGATCAGCGCGACCTGGTTGAACCGCTCGAGCACGATCGGGAGTCCGGTCCGGCTGGCCCGGCCGTAGCGGACGAGACCCGCCAGGCCGCCGATCCACGTGGTCGCGGCGATGACGTGCACGACGAGGGCCGCCCCGGCGAGGACGACGTACGACTCGTTGCGCGGGTAGGCCGTGAGCGCGGTCGGGACGAGGGCCGCGACGGCGACCAGGACGCCGAGACCCGCGGCCGACGAGGTCTGCACCCGGCGGATGCCGACGGCCAGGGCAAGGACCAGGATGCCGGTGATCAGCAGGGCCTTCACCTCGGGGACGCCGAGGGCGTCGTCGAGGCGGAAGCGGAGCAGGTTCACCGGGGTGTCGAGCAGGATCGACGCGGTGACGATCGCGCCGGCGAAGGCGCAGACCGCCCAGATGAAGGCCGAGTTGCTGGCATCCCGGATGGCGCGGCGCCCCTGGACGCCGAGCGGACCGCCTTCGACCCGGAGCAGGACGACCGCGGCGAGCAGAGCGCCGGCGCAGCCGACGGTCGCGAGTGTGGCGATCAGCCGGAAGAACGGCAGCAGCCACGAGACGAACACGCTCGGCCCGCCGATCCCACCGAGGTAGCGGGGCTCACTGTCGGCCGCGAACAGGCCCACCACGAGGGCCACCGAGGCGATGACGATCGCACCCACGCCACCCGCGACCAGACGTCCGGGCATGCGATGCCGGGCGGCGCGGGTCGCGGTCACAGAGCGGACCCGGCTTCGGCACCATTCGACACCCGGCTCACTATAGGGTCAGCCGGAGGAGGGCCGCCCAGCCCGACACCATCTCGTGATCACCGTGTCGCGAAGCTGACCGAAATCAGTGCTGAGAGTGTTCCTTCGAATCACTCTGCGTCGGCTTCTCCGTCGTAGCGGCCGTATCCGTCGGCTCGGCATCGCCAGCCGGGGACGGCGAGCTGTCCGTGGTCGCTGGGCCGTCGGACGGTGCTGGGGCGTCCGCACCATCGCCGTCGAAGTCGATCTTCTTCAACTGCTTGCCCATGTTGCGCACCAGCAGCGCCGTGGCGGCACCGAGTGCGAGCACGATCAGCAGCGCGACCCATCCGGGGCGCACCGAGTTCGGATCGATCTCGGCCGTCAGAAGGGAGGTCGTCGCTATCACGCCACCAGTCTCTCACTGTCTAGGCCCGCCGTCAGCGCAGCCCCGCGAACAGATCGTCCTCAGGTAGTTCCGGCTCGACCAGACTCCGGGCCAGCTCGTAGTCCTCGGTCGGCCAGGCCGCCTGGTGCACTTCCAGCGGTACGGCGAACCACGCGCCGTCGGGGTCGATCTGGGTGGCGTGCGCGAGCAGGGCCTTGTCCCGGGTGGCGAAGTACTCCGCGCACTCGACCCGGGTGGTGATCCGGCGCTCGTTCTCCGGGTCCGGCTTCCAGTCCTTGAGGCGTTCGGCGTACGGCGACTCCAGGCCGCGCGCGATCATCGCGTCGTGCAGCGCCTTCATCCGCTCGTAGTGGAAGGTGTGGTGGTAGTACAGCTTGAGCGGCTGCCACGGCTCGCCGAGCTCCGGGTAGGCGTCCTTGTCGCCGGCCGCCTCGAACGCGGCCACGGTGATCGTGTGGCACATCACGTGGTCCGGGTGCGGGTAGCCGCCGTTCTCGTCGTACGTCGTGACGACCTGCGGGCGGAACTCGCGGATCAGCTTCACCAGCGGGGCGGCGGCGTCCTCGACCTTGAGCGCGGCGAAGCAGCCCTCCGGCAACGGCGGCAGCGGGTCACCCTCGGGGAATCCCGAGTCCACCCAGCCGAGCCACTCCTGCCGGATGCCGAGGATCTCCCGGGCCGCGTCCATCTCCTTGCGGCGGATCTCGGTGATGTTCGCCAGCACCTCCGGGCGGTCCATCTTCGGGTTCAGGATCGACCCGCGCTCGCCGCCGGTACACGTGGCCACCATGACCTCGACACCTTCGGCCACATACCGAGCCGTCGAAGCGGCTCCCTTACTCGACTCGTCATCCGGGTGGGCGTGCACATGCAACAACCGAAGATCTCCACTCACAAGACACAATGGTCCTCCAAGCCCGGCTCAAACCCACGACCGACCCCCTGGACCCCCGTTGACCGAGTCATCTGCCAGCATCCCGACCACCGACCTCGACGCCCGGTACGGACGGGACCGGAGGTCGCGCCGGCCGGTGCTGATCGGCGTGCTGGCCGTGGTGGTGCTGGCCGGTCTGGGCTGGCTGACGTGGGCGGCGGTGATCGGATCGAATCCGCCGGTGACGTCGCGGCTGCTCGGTTTCGAGGTGATGTCGGCCACCAGCGCGAAGGCGACCATCCAGGTGGACCGGACCAAGTCCGTCGAGGCGAGCTGCCGCCTGCAGGCGAAGGCCGCCGACTTCTCGATCGTCGGCGAGCTCACCCTCACCATCCCGGCCGATTCCGCCCGCCACCAGACCCTCCCCGCCACCCTGACAACCCAGCGCTCGGCCACCTCCGTCGTGCTGATCGGCTGCACGACGGCCGACTCCCACCATCCCCACTGACCCGTCGGCAACCGATTGCCATCCGATGGCCGAGACCCGGGAAAAACCTCCAGGCAAGCGATTTCCCAGCGTTTGAGAGGTCAAAGAACTGTGGGGTTCTCTGCCGGATCTTGCTACGCTGAGTGGATTGGTCGCCGTCGACGACGGCGGCCAGAAGCATTTCTGCCCATCCCCACCGACACAAGGAGCAGCCCGTGACGCAAAGGATCGAAGAGGACAGCGTTGTCTGGCTGACGCAGGACGGTTACGACCAGCTGAAGGCTGAGCTCGAGCACCTCAAGGGCCCCGCCCGTGCCGAGATCACCCAGCGCATCAGCGAGGCCAGGGACGAGGGCGACCTGAAGGAGAACGGCGGCTATCACGCCGCCAAGGACGAGCAGGGCAAGATCGAGGCGCGGATCCGGCAGCTGGAGGACATGCTCCGCCGCGCCCGGGTCGGCGAGACCCCGAAGAAGGGCGGCAAGGTCGAGCCCGGGATGAAGGTCTCGATCAAGTTCGCCGGTGACGACGACGTCGAGACGTTCCTGCTCGGCTCCCGCGAACTGCTCGCCCTCGACGCGTCGGTCGACATCGACGTGTATTCGCCACAGTCCCCGCTCGGTTCGGCGATCCTGGGTAAGAAGAAGGGCGAGAAGGCCACCTACGAGGCCCCGAACGGCAAGGACGTCACCGTCGAGATCGTCGCCGCCGAACCCTTCACCGGCTGACCCACCCAGCTCCGAGCGCCCCGGTGGACAACCACCGGGGCGCTTGCTTTTCGGCCTAGCGAGCGGCCGGCGCGAAGAGCATGTTGTCCTGATCGCGCGTCGACGAGCGGCGACGCCGACACTTTCGAGCGGGTTCAGACTTGAGTCTATCGGGCTCAACTTTGTTGATAGTTGAGTCGACACGACTCAACTCAGCGCTTACGGTCGCCGCATGGGCATCCTCCGCCACCCCGACTTCCGCCGTCTGTGGACCGCAGACCTGCTCAGCCAGCTGGGCTCGCGCCTGAGCATGATCGCGATCCCGCTGCTCGCCGTACTCACCCTGGACGCGTCCACCCTCCAGGTCTCGCTGCTGCGGACGTGCGAGACCGCGGCGTGGCTATTGCTCGGTCTGTTCGCCGGTGCGTGGGTCGACCGGATCAGATGTCTCCCGGTGCTCGTGTACGCCGATCTGGGTCGCGCACTGCTCTTCGCGTCGATCCCGGTTGCCGCGTGGTTCGGCGTACTGAGTCTCACGCAGCTGTACGTCGTACTGGCGCTGACCGGGATCCTCACAGTGCTGTTCGACGTGGCGCACAGCACCTATCCACCCCGGCTGCTCGAGCCGGACCAGCTGTTGCCGGGCAACGCCAAGCTGGCCGCCAATCACTCCATCGGCGCGGTGATCGGCGCTGGTGCAGGCGGTGTACTCGTCCAGTGGCTTGGTGCGGCCGCGACGATCGGACTGGACGCCATGAGCTTCCTGTGGTCCGCACTATGGCTTCGCTCGATCCGTACGCCGGAAGCCCAGCCGGCGAAGGCGGATCGTCCCGACCTGCGCCGGGAGATCGCGGACGGCATGCGCTACGTCTTCACCCACCCACTACTGCGGCCGATCGCACTGAACACGGCAACGACCATGCTGTTCCAGGCAGCGGCCGGCGCGATCATGATCGTCTACCTGGTCCGCGAGGTTCACCTGCAGCCGGGGACCATCGGCGTACTCAGCATGATCGGTCTGCTCGGAGCCATCGTCGCGTCAGCGGTCACGGAGAAGATCAGCAACCGGTACGGCGATGCCCGCATGCTCCTGCTCTCGTCGACGGGTATCGGCGTCGCGTTCACACTGCAGGCGCTGACCGCACCGGGCTGGCAGGTGGGCTGGTACGTCGTCTCGATGCTGCTCGCCGGATTCTGCATCATCGTCTGCTACATCCTGCAGGTGAGCATCCGGCAGCGCGTGTGCCCACCGGAGCTGCAGGGCCGGGTCAGCGCCACCATGAGCTTCGTCGGCTGGGGCGCCGCTCCGCTCGGCAGTCTGCTGGGCGGAGCGCTCGGCACTGTCTTCGGACTGCACGCCACACTCTGGGTCGCCGGCCTGGCCGCACTGGCCGGCACGGTGTTCCTCTACCTCTCACCGTTCCGCACGTTGCGCACGGTCCCGGCGACCCAGCAGGTGGATCAGTCGGAGACGATCTGAGCGGTGCCGACCAGGACCTCGACGTCGAGCGCGGCGCGGCCGCGGCCGATCTCCACATCCTTGGACTGACCGGAGACCGCACCGGTCCAGGTGACGCGGCCGAGCTGTGCCTCGGTGTGGACGCGGACGTCGGAGCCGCGACGCAGCGACACGTTGGCCGTGCCGGACTCGACCCGGACACGGGAGCGACCCTTGGTGATCTGCGCGTCCAGGGTGGCCGAACCGGCCTGGACGAGCAGGTCGATCGGGCCGTCCACATCCGCGACCTTCGCCGTACCGGCGGTGACGCGGACCCGGGACAGCCCCGGCAGGCGCTCGGCGTTGACGCTGCCGCCGGTCACCTCGACCTCGACCTGGAGGCTCGGGTTCACCCGGATGGACAGCTCCTTGGCCAGGCCGTTCACGTGTGACTTCAGATCGGTCGGGTTCCGCAGCATGCTGAACCCGTCGATCGAGACACCCATGTCACCTTCGCTGCTGATCGCCAGGGTGTCGCCGTCACGCTTGATCACGTGCGGCCCGTCCACGGCGACGCCGTTGATCGCGGGCTCGCCGATCAACCGCACCCGCCGCCCGATGGCGCGCACGGTCACCCGCTGCACGCCGGCCGGCATCGGCACATTGCTGTGCTGTTCCTCGACCTCTTCTTCTTCGACAACTTCGTCGGAAGCCGCCGGCGCCTCGTCCACAACACTGTCCTGGACGCCAGTCACGACGGTTTCGGCGACCGGCGCGTCCACCGCATCCGGTGAGTCGACAACGTCCGCCCAGACCGAGGTCGACGGAGTCTCGTCAGGTACGACGTCTTCGGCAACCGGAGGCTGTGCCGCCGGCTCGTCGGCCTGGGCCGTGCCCGGGGTCGTGATGGCGGCGATCAAGGTGGTGGCCTCCTCGGTGGAGAGGTGGCCCTTCGCGACCCGGTCGAGGATGTCCTTGACCCGCTGGTCGTAGCTCTGGTTGCTCATGCCCCCAGTCCAGCACCCCACTGGGTCGAAACCAATCCGGGATCGCCCCCAAAGCAGCAGTGCGGGCCCCGGAGAGTAGCCCGGGACCCGCAACCGCGTCTCTATGTACACAGCCCACGACGGAGCTGGTTGTTGTCACGCGGCCGGGGTCATCTCCTCCTCGGCCAGTTCGTTCTGTACGGCGGCCAGCTCGGCGGTCTCGGCCGCCTCAGCCGCCCGCCGGGCCTTCAGCCCACGCAGACCGGTCAGCGCGATCACCAGACCGAGTGCCGCGATCCCGGTCACCACACCCAGCCCCGGCTTGTACGCCGACAGCATCCCGGCCTGCGTGGTCACACCGACCGACTGGCTGCTGATCACCGCGGTCACGATCGCGAGGACCACCGCGCCGCCGACCTGGTTGGAGGTGTTGAACAGTCCGGATGCGAGCCCCTGCTCGTGGTCCGGGACCCCCGACACCGCCTGGATGTTCAGCGCCGGGAACCCGATCGCGAACCCGAGGCCGAGCAGCATGATGGTCGGGAACACGGTCGAGAAGTACGCCGCCTCCGGGCCGATCCGCAGCGACAGGGCGTACCCGGCGACGAACAGCGCCATCGAGGTGACGATCATCGCCTCGGTGCCGAACCGGTCGGCCAGCTTGCCCGCGTTCGGCGACAGGGTGGCGACCAGCAGGCCGGCCGGCAGGAACGCCAGCGCGGTCTCGAACGACGACCAGCCGAGCAGGTTCTGCATGTACAAGGTGCCGATCAGCTGGAAGGCGACGTACGCACCGAACACGGTCAGGATGGCCAGGTTCGCCCGCCGGAGCGAGGCGTTGCGCAGGATGCCGAGCCGGACCAGCGGGTGCTTGGACCGCAGCTCGATCGCGACGAACGCGCCCAGCAGGACGATCGCCAACGCGAACATCCCGAAGGTCTGCACCGACACCCAGCCGGCGTGCTCGGCGCCGACGACGGCGTAGACCAGGGATAGCATGCCGCCGGTGACGGTGATCGCACCGGGGACGTCGTACCCGCCGGAGGTGTTGTCGCGCGGGCTGTTCGGGATCAGCTTGAGCGCGAACAGCAGCACGATCAGGGCGACCGGGCCGGGCATCAGGAAGGTCCAGCGCCAGCCGACCTCGGTCAGCGCGCCGCCCAGGATCAGGCCCATCGAGAAGCCGCTGGCGGCGCAGGTGGTGAAGATGCTGAGGGCGCGGTTGCGGTCCGGGCCCTCGTGGAAGGTCGTGGTGATGATGGAGAGCGCGGCCGGCGCGGTGAACGCGGCGGCGACGCCCTTGACGAACCGCGCCGCGATGAGCAGTTCGGCGTTCGTGGCCAGCGAGCTCAGCATCGAGACCGCGGCGAACACGGCCAGCGCGATCAGGAAGACCCGGCGCCGGCCGAGCAGGTCGGCGGTCCGGCCGCCGAGCAGCAGCAGGCCGCCGTACCCGAGCACGTAGCCGGTCACGACCCACTGCAGGGACGAGAGCGAGACGCCCAGGTCGGCGCCGATGGACGGCAGGGACATGCCGACCATGGACACGTCCAGGCCGTCGAGGAAGATCACGCCGCAGACCACCAGAAGAGCGCCCCAGAGGCGCGCGTCCCAGGTCATGCGGGCCGGTGATGTGGTGTGCGTTGTCTGTGTCACGAGGGGAGACTATTCCATGCGTGTGCATCTAATGTCTAGGCATTAAATGCGTTTGCATTGAATGCGCGTGCATGCTATGGTCACCTCCATGACCGCTACGAAGGTCAGTGCCAGTCCTGGTGAGACCAGCGCCGATGCCAGTGCCGATGTCCGCGAGTGGCGCGAGCTGCTGGCTCGCCACGCGGATCTGACCTGCGCCCTCGACCGGGCCTTGCAGGCCGGCCACGAGCTGGGCATGAGTGAGTACGAGGTGCTCGAGCGTCTGGCCGAGCTGCCCGAGCAGTCCGCCAAGGTCGCGACGATCGCGAAGTCGGTGCACCTGAGCCAGAGCGCGCTGTCCCGCGTGATCGGCCGCCTCGAGGTGGCCGGCCTGGTCGAGCGCCACATGTGCCCGGAGGACCGTCGCGCAGTCAATGTCCGACTGACCGACGAGGGCCTCCGGCGCCAGACCGAGGCCAAGCCCACTCAGCGCCAGGTTCTCGCCGAGCGGCTGCACGCACCGCTGGTGAAGAGCTGCACACCGCTCGACTGATCAGTTGAACGTGTACGTGTAGCCGTCGCTGGCCAGGGTGCTGAGGACCCGGCCCCGGTGATCTTCGCCGCGGAGCTCGAGCTGCAGGGCCACCTCGACCTCGTCCAGCCGCAGTGTCTCCGAGATGCGCTCGTGCACGATCTCGATGATGTTCACGTCCAGGTCGGCGAGCTGCGCGAGCAGTGTGGCCAGACCGCCGGGCGTGTCCGGGATCCGCACCCGCAAGGATAGGTACCGGCCGGCTGCCGCCATGCCGTGCCGGATCACGCGCATCAGCAGCAACGGGTCGATGTTGCCGCCGGACAGCACCACCACGACCGGTGGCTTGAACCGCCGAGGCTCGTCGAGTACGGCGGCCACCGCGGCGGCGCCGGCTGGTTCGACCACGAGCTTCGCGCGCTCGAGGACCAGCAAGAGGGCCTTGGACAACGAATCCTCGCCGACCGTGCGGACCTCCCCGACGTACCGCTGGACCGCCTCGAACGGCACCGCGCCCGGCAGCCCGACCGCGATGCCGTCGGCCATCGTCGCCATGTGAGCGAGCTGGACCGGCTCACCGGCCGCCAGCGAGGCCGGGTACGCCGCCGCACCCGCGGCCTGCACACCGACGACCTCGATCGGCATCCCGTCGCGCTGCATCGCGGACGCGATCCCGGCGACCAGGCCGCCACCACCCGTCGGTACGACGACCGTCCGGACCTGCGGGCACTGCTCGACGATCTCGAGTCCGGCGGTCGCCTGACCGGCCACGATGTCCGGATGGTCGAACGGGTGGATCAGCACCGCACCCGTCTCCGCCTCGAACGCGCGTGCCGCGGTCAGGCAGTCGTCGATCGACGTACCGACGAACCGGACCTCGGCGCCGTACGCGCGGGTCGCCTTCTCCTTCGGGATCGGGGCGCCGTGCGGCATGAAGACGGTGGCCTTGATCCCGAGCAACTGCGCCGCGAGCGCGACCCCTTGGGCGTGGTTGCCCGCACTGGCCGCGACCACGCCGCGCTTGCGTTCGGCCTTGGACAGCCGGGCCATCCGCACGTAGGCCCCACGCAACTTGAACGACCCGGTGCGTTGCAGGTTCTCGCACTTGAGGAACACGTCGCCGCCGACGAGCTCGCTCAACCAGCGCGAGTACTCCAGCGGCGTCGGCGCCACCACGTCATGCAGCAGATCCGCGGCCCGCACGATGTCCCTGGCATCGATCACGCCCTCACCCTACGCAGGAAAAGCCGTTGCACCGGCCACATACGCTGCTGGTCATGGAAATCACGGCTGTCGTGGTCCGCGCGTCCGACGACGCTGTCCTGATGGTGCCGTCGGGTCTGCCGCGCGTGGATGTCACCGAGAAGTTCTGGTTCCCCGACGTCGAGCCAGTGCTGACAGCGCTGCCCGGTATCGACGCCGCTGTGCTCACCTGCCTCAGCGAAGAACCGATGGTCTACCTGATGCTCTCGACCGGCGCCGTACCGGACGACGCTCGTTGGGTGCACGACGTCGACGACCCGGCAGTCGTGGCCGCTCGGCGACACCTCGCCCTGCCGCCGGACTCCCCCGTCACCCCGGCGTGGACGATGCCCGACTGGTACGACGACGCCCTGCCCTGGATCGCTGAGCACGTTCCAGGCCCGTGGACACAAGTGCGCTCGTGGGGTTTGTCGAACGTCTTGCGCGTCAGCGGCCCGGACGGGGACGTCTATTTCAAGGCACTCGCACACTCCAGCACGATCCAGCCGGCTCACGCCGACGCATTGCCGCTTCTCTTCGCGCATGAGCCGTTGCTCCTGAAGCACCTCTCGGACGACCGACCCGGCGCGGTGCCGGCGCCGTTGGCCATCGACGAGAAGCGCGCTTGGATGCTGTTGCCCGACCTCGGTCGCCCGCTGGCCGACGAGGCTGACATCGCGGTGTGGATCGACGCGCTGCGAGGGCATGCCAGGTTGCAGCGCAGCTACGTGGATCAGATCGACCGGCTGCTGGAGTTCAGTTGCGTCGACCGCCGGCTCAATGTCCTGGCGGCAGAGCTCGACCGGCTCCTCGGACCGAATCCGGCGACCGAACTGCTCGAGCCCACCGAGCGTGCGCGGCTGCCGTGGCGGGCCGAACAGTTGCACGAGGCAATCACCGAGCTGGCGGCGATCGGCGTACCGGAGACGCTGCTGCATGGCGACCTGCACCCGCGGAACCTTGCTACGCGGGACGGGAAGGTGCTGGCCTTCGACTGGACCGACGGACTGGTCTCGCATCCGTTCCTCGACTTGGTGACCTTCGTCGAGGAGAGGTCACCGCTCTCGATGGATGCGCGGGTGCAGGATGCGTATCTGGCCGAGTGGGAGGAGTACGCCGCCCCCGCGGACCTGCGCCGGGCGCTCGAGCTGGCCAGGGAACTGGGCGCACTCCATCAGACGATGACCTGCCTGCACCTGCTGGATCACCTGTCCGAGCCGGACCGCGAATCCATGCTCCGCGGCGCGGTGTGGTGGTTGCGGCGGTTGCTCGAGCAGTAGGTCATTTGCTGAGGATGGTGAGCTGGTTCCGCATGCCTCGGCGTACCGGTGGGTCGAGGTGGCGGTCCCAGTCCGGGTGGCGCTCGCCACGCAGGAGGGCGTAGTACGCGAGTGCGTCGGACAGCGCCGCCTCGCGCAGGTATCCCCGGGCCAGCGGCTGCTTGCCACGGCCGTTCGGCCGCGGACGACGTTCGTACGCCGCGTTGGCGGTGAAGATCCCGAGTCCGTAGAACACGGTCAACAGGTCGGTCAGCGACTCGTGGTCGGGCCGGCGCGCGAACGAGATCCGGTCGCCGCCGAGCAGCAACTCGTGTCCGGCCTCGTGGGCGTAGATCGCCGTCAAAGCGACCGGATCGGCGGCCAGCGCCGGCGCGAGCTGGATCTCGTTGCCGTCCGCACCGCGGAGCCACCGGCCGCCCTGCTCCTTCACCACTCCGCGGTACGCCGGTCGCCGTACGCCGTCACCGACGAGCCCGAAGCTGAGCGCGCACCGGCCCGACGGCAGCTCCATCCGATCGGCGACCCGCGCGCACAGCTCCTCGGCCGCGGCGAGGCTGCCGTCGTACCCGGCCGGGATCAGCTCGTCCGGCAGGACGATCGGCCGGAGCAGGACGTCCCGCCCGAACTCGGCGATCAGCCAGTTCATCGACGACCGAATCCAGCGCCGTCGCCCACCCGGCAGCCGTTCGCGCGGTGCCTTCAGCTCGGCCCGGACCTGCTGATTGCGCCGCAACACCCCGATCGGATTCCTCACCCGCCGGATCATGCCTTTCCGACGGCGCTGTAAACCCTCCGGTTCCGACAGGTCGCACTCAGTGACTATTTCAGCAGCAGTTTGCCGAGCCGCCGGGAGGCGACGTACATGCCGAGGGTGCCCATGACGGCCAGGTAGGCGGCGTTGATCAGCAGGGACCAGCTCACGGTGCCGGTGGTGAAGGCGCGCTCGAGGACGACGCCCTGGTAGAGCGGGGTGATCTCGACCAGCCAGCGGATCGCGGCGGGGTAGGTCTCGACCGGGTAAAAGGTGGCCGAGAACAGGAACATCGGGATGATGGCCAGCTGCACGAACTCGAAGTCCTGCCAGCTGCGCATGAACGTGGTCAGCGCCATCCCGGCGCCGGCGAACGCGAACCCGATCAGCACCGACGTCGGCAGCGCGACCACCACCCACCACGACGACACCAGGCCCATGATCAGCATCACCACGATGAACATGGCCGAGTAGCAGGCGCCGCGCAGCAGCG
This sequence comes from Kribbella sp. NBC_01510, assembly GCF_045040325.1. Lineage (NCBI taxonomy): Bacteria > Bacillati > Actinomycetota > Actinomycetes > Propionibacteriales > Kribbellaceae > Kribbella > Kribbella sp. NBC_01510. Next base: position 541,263 of record NZ_CP109418.1, read on the forward strand.
CCCAGGTCACCTCGCCGGTGGCGACGTCCCACGGCCGCAGCGGCGTCGCCAGCATCGAGTCGTAGAGCTTGGCGTACTTCATCCGGAAGAAGATGTTGTACGTCGAGTCGAAGATCGCACCGTTCATCGCCGAGCTGGCCAGCATCGCCGGCGCGACGAAGGCGGCGTACCCGATGACGGTGCCGTCGGACAGCGTGAAGTCGCCGACCAACTGGGCGACCCCGATCCCGATCGACAGCAGGTAGAACACCGGCTCGAAGAAGCCGGACAAGAAGACGACCCAGGACCGCCGGTAGAGCAGGAAGTTCCGCTCGACGATGTGCCGTCCCCCACCAACACGAACCGGAACCGGAACGACCCGGGCTGCGATGGTGGTCATGGGGCCTCCCGGCCTGGACTGAGGAGCGTAGGGAGCGAAGCGACTGGAGCGACGAGGGAAGGCCGGGAGCCAAGGCCCCATGACCCCGCCGGCGCCGGAGGCCCGGCCAAAAGCACAGCCATCAGCCGATCAACCTCTTGGTGAAGCCGCGGACGGCGAGCCAGGTGCCGATGATGAACCAGGCCAGTAGATAGGCGACGTTGACGAGCGCGAGCCATGGATTGACCGAGCCCTCCGCCAGGGCCCGGGAGAGATGGACCCCGTGCCACAGCGGACTGACATAGGCGAGCCACTCGATCCAGTTGGGCAGCTGGGAGACCGGGAAGAACGCGCCGGAGAACAGGAAGGCCGGGACCACCCCGAACCGGAAGATCATCGCGAAGCCCGAGTCGTTCTCCAGCGTGGTGGCGTAGGCGGCGACCGGGCCGGCGACGGCCATTCCGACCAGCAGCGCGACCGGCAGAGCCAGCACGCCCAGCGGCGACTGCAGACTGCCGAACGCCGCGATCACCACCAGGAACACCGCACAGGTGCTGCCCACCCGGAAGGCGATGAACCCGAGCTGCCCGTAGACGACGTCCGCCGGGCGCAGTGGGGTCGCGATCATCGAGTAGTAGAACTTCTGCCACTTCAGCCCGCTCATCACCGGGTACGTCGACTCGCCGACGGCTACCTGCAACGCCGTGGCGGCGAGCAGCCCGGGCGCGATGTACTGCAGGTAGGTCATGCCACCGAGCGCGCCGGTCCCGTTGCTGTCCACGAACGAGCCGAGTCCGATCCCCATCGCGGCCAGGTAGAGCAGCGGCAGCAGGAAGCTGCTGATCAGCGTGCCCTTCCAGGTCCGCTTGTAGACGGTGAGCCAGTAGTCGAACTGGCGCCGCCCGTTCTCCACTGCGAGTGCCATGTCCTAATCCACCAACGTCCGGCCGGTCAGCCGGAGGAACACGTCCTCCAGGGTGGAGCGCCGTACCAGCACAGCGGCCGGCTCCAGCCCACGCTCGTGGACGGCGGCGACCGCGCGCTCACCGTCGTCCGTATAGAGCAGCAGGCGATCGGGCAGCACCTCGATGCGCTGGGCGAGGTCCTCCACCTTGCCGGCCAGCGCGTCGTGGTCGGACAGCATCACGTCCGGACCGAACCGCAGCTCGGTGACCTCGCGGGTCGAGTAGTCGCGGATCAGCTCGGCCGGCGAACCCTCGGCCGCGATCAGGCCGCCGTCCATCACCACGAGCCGATCACACAGCTGCTCGGCCTCGTCCATGTAGTGGGTGGTGATGATGAGCGTCACGCCGGCCTGTTTGAGCCGGAACAGCTTGTCCCACAACAGGTGCCGGGCCTGCGGGTCGAGGCCGGTGGTCGGCTCGTCGAGCAGCAGCAGGTCCGGCTTGCTGACCAGCGACCGCGCGATCGTCAGCCGCCGCTTCATCCCGCCGGAGAGCTCGTCGACCTTGACGTTCGCCTTCTCGGTCAGCGCGACGAACTCGAGCAACTCGTCCGCCCGGAGGCGGCACTCGGCCCGGCTGAGACCGAAGTACCGGCCGTAGATCGTCAGGTTCTCCCGGACGGTCAGCTCGGTGTCGAGTGTGTCGTCCTGCGGGCACACGCCGAGCCGGGCCCGGATCGAGGGGCCGTCGGTGGCCGGATCGAGGCCGAGGATCCGCAGCGTGCCGCCACTGGTCGGTGAGACCGCGCCGATCATCCGCATCGTCGACGACTTGCCCGCGCCGTTCGGCCCGAGGAACCCGAACGCCTCGCCCTTCCAGACGTCCAGGTCGATCCCGCGCACTGCCTCGAAGTCGCCGTACGACTTCCGCAGCCCGCGGACATGGACCAGGGACTCCCGCTGCTCACTCACGGACCGACCCTAGACGGACCGTCCGACATTTCTCTTGTCGTTTTGAGCGGCTCCATGCGCCGAAGGTAGAACCTCAACAGCGCTGGAGGTCAACCGCGACCGACGTACGGCATCCCGGCCGCCATCACGGTCAGCGTCGGTACGGCGACCGATGTCGGCAACTGGGCGATCCGGACCACGAAGTCCGCGACGATCTTCGGGTCGAACGTCGGCTCGATCGCGAACGACCCGTCCGGCTGCAGGACGCCCTGCCGCATCCGCTCGGTCATCTGGGTGGCGGCGTTCCCGATGTCGATCTGGCACGCGGTGATCCCGTGCGCGCGGCCCTCCAGCTCGAGACCCTTCGTCAGGCCGGAGATCGCGTGCTTGCTCGCGGTGTAGGCGATACCCCGCGGCCGCGGCACGTGCGCCGAGATCGACCCGTTGTTGATGATCCGCCCGCCCTTCGGCTCCTGCCGCAGCATCAGCCCGAAGGCGGCCTGCGCACACAGGAACGACCCGGTCAGGTTCGTATCCACCACCCGCCGCCAGTCCTCCTCCGCGACATCCGGTACGGCGGCCGCCGGCGCCCCGATCCCGGCGTTGTTCACCAGTACGTCGATCCGCTCCAGCCCACCGAAGAACGCGCGGACAGCTTCCCCGTCAGCCACGTCCAGCACGGCGAGCCGCACCCGCCCGCCCCCGTCGGCCACGGTCTCCCGAAGGGTCTCCTCCGTCCGGCCGGTCACGATCACGTCGAACCCGGCCGCCGCCAGAGCCAGCGCCATCTCCCGCCCCAGCCCGGAGCCGCCACCGGTCACCACCGCCACCTGCGTCACAGAACGCACCCCTCTGTCGTCGAATGATCGTCCGCTGATTCTCCTCTACTGCGGACAGTGACCATCCCGGGACGGAGAGTAAATGAGTGGCGGCTCACTCGGCAATCTCGGAAACTCATTTGCGTGTATCACGCAAGCATGTATATGCTTGCAGCATGCAAGTAAACGACGCGTACACCCCGCAGACCCCCATCGAGGGCGTCATGCACGCGTTCACCCGGATCGGACGCCGGCTCAAGGCCAAGCAGCCCGGCGACACGATCGACCACAGCGCGCACGTGGCGCTGTTCGTGCTGCGGTGCAGTGGCGCACTGCGGTTGTCCGACCTGGCCGCGCGGATGGAGCTCGACGCCTCGACCGCGAGCCGTCACGTTCGCGCGCTGGAGCAGCTGGGCCTGGTCCGCCGCTCCCCCGATCCCGACGACGGCCGTGCCTTCCGGGTCGAGCTGACCGAGCAGGGCATCGAGCAGTGGGAGTCCAGTGCCCGCCGCCGGATGGAGCTGCTGAGCACCGCGATGGACGGCTGGTCCGAGGAGGACATCCTGACGTTCGAGCGGCTGATGACCCGGTTCGCCGACGGAGTCGCCAATCTCACCGACACCCCGGCCGACGCTCGCTGGGCCGACAGGGGCTGGGCCGCGGTCGCTCCGCGACTACGCGCCGCCCCGGACCCTGAGCGCCGTACCGACGAAGACTTCGCGCCCGGCGGCCCAAATACCGATGGCACAGCCGCCACCCGCGAGAACACCGACAAGAACCTGGAGAGCACCAGATGAGCACCACTGAGCCCGCCACCGCCGGCGGCCCAGATAGCACCATCGCCGCCCCTGGCGGCGCCCCGAACTACCTGTCCCACAAGCAGATCCTGGTCATTCTCGGCGGTCTGATGGCCGGGATGTTCCTGGCCGCGCTGGACCAGAGCATCGTCGGTACGGCGCTGCCGCGGATCGTCAGCGAGTTCAACAGCCTGGACAAGCTGTCCTGGGTGGTCACGGCGTACCTGCTGACCTCGACCGCCTCCACTCCGCTGTGGGGCAAGATCTCCGACCTGTACGGACGCCGCCCGCTGTTCATCGCGGCGATCGTCATCTTCCTCGCCGGCTCCGTACTGTCGGCCATGTCGCAGAACATCGAGATGCTGATCGGCTTCCGGGCCGTCCAGGGTCTCGGCGCCGGTGGCCTGATGTCGCTGGCGTTCGCCACCATCGGCGACGTGATCCCGCCCCGCGAGCGCGGTAAGTACATGGGGTACTTCGGCGCCGTCTTCGGCCTGTCCTCGGTGGCCGGCCCGCTGCTCGGCGGTCTGCTCACCGACGGTCCGGGCTGGCGCTGGATCTTCTGGATCAACGTGCCGATCGGCCTCGTTGCCCTGGGCATCGTCGCCGCCGTGCTCAAGCTGCCGCACGTGAAGCGCTCGCACAAGATCGACTACCTCGGCGCCGCCACGGTCGCCGCCGCCGTCACCACGCTGCTGCTGGCCATCTCCTGGAGCGGCCCGAGCAACGGCTGGGGCAACGGGACCACGATCGGCCTGCTGGTCGCGGCCGTCGTACTGGCCGTCGCGTTCGTCTTCATCGAGCTGCGGGTGGCCGAGCCGATCATCCCGATGGACCTGTTCAAGGGCCGGATCTTCTCCGGGTACGCCGGCTACGCCTTCCTGCTCGGGTTCGCGATGTTCGGTGCGCTGATCTTCCTGCCGCTGTACCTGCAGGCGGTCAAGGACCTGTCGCCGACCCAGTCCGGCCTGGCGCTGCTGCCGATGATCGTCGGAATCTTCTCCGCCTCGATTCCGAGCGGTCAGCTGATGAGCAAGACCGGCCGCTACAAGGTGTACCCGATCATCTCCTCGATCCTGGTCAGCGCCGCGATGGTAATGCTGTCCACGCTGAGCCTGACCACGCCTTACTGGCAGATGGCGATCTACATGTTCGTGATGGGCGCCGGTCTGGGCCTCTCGATGCAGATCACCGTCACCGCCGCGCAGAACAGCGTGCCCCGCAAGCACATGGGCACCGCGACCTCGACGATGACGTTCTTCCGCTCGATGGGTGGCGCGATCGGTACGGCGGTCTACGGCGCCGTACTGACCATCCGGCTGAAGGACCACCTGACCGACATCGTTCCGAACGCCACGCAGGCCGCGGTTGACGGACTGGCGAAGGCGGCGAACAGTGTGCAGGCTCTGCACGGGCTGGCGCAGCCGATGAAGGGCTGGGCCCTGCACGGTCTGGTCGACGCGATGGACGACGTGTTCCTGGTCTCCCTGCCGTTCCTGGCGATCGCGCTGATCCTGGCGATCATCACCCCGGAGCAGCGGCTGGCCGGCCGTTCCGACGGCCCCAAGCCGGCAGGCGAGGAGCCGGAAGGCGAGGAGTCCATCGAGGCCTCCGCCGCGGCCGCGATGCACTGACCGCGATCCATCACCACAGCCGCCCCCGGGAGTTTCCCGGGGGCGGCTGTTCTGCTGCGTGAGACAAACCCGCCGCCCTGACGGCCACACCGCTGACTGGCGCAGGGTTAGTCGTCTGCTGGGGCTGGGGTGGTGGGGTGCCTGCGTCTGGGGAATGGGGGTATGTGTCGCGGGGGTTCGGGGTCGACGTCGTTGCCGGCCAGGTAGTTGACGATGGTGTTGAGGACGGCGGCGGTCGGTACGGCGACCAGGGCGCCGACGATGCCGGCGATGATCACGCCGGTGGCGATCGAGAGGATGATGGCGAGCGGGTGGACGCTGACCGCGCGCCCGAGCAGGAACGGCTGCAGGACGTGCGCCTCGAGTTGCTGAACGCCGATCACCACCCCGAGCATGATGATCGCGACGATCGGGCCCTTGGCAACCAAGGCGACCAGTACGGCGACCACGCCGCTGACCAGCGCACCAACCACCGGCACGAACGCGCCGACGAACACCAGGATGCCGATCGCACTCACCAGCGGCAGACCGAGAATCGCCGCACCCAAAGCGATCCCGATCGAGTCCACAGCGGCCACGATGATGGTGGCTCGGACGAAAGCGGTCAGCGAGACCCAGGCCTTCCGCCCCGACGTGTCCGCCTTGACCCGGGCCCGGCGCGGGAACAGCCGGACCAGCCAGCGCCAGATCTGCTCGCCTTGGTAGAGGAAGAAGAACAGACAGAACAGCGAGATGAACAGACCCGCGACGACGTGGGTGGCCGTAGTACCGACGGCGGCTGCCTGCTGTCCGAGGAAACCTCCGGACGTGAACTGCTCGCGCAGTGACTTGATGGCGTTGGTGACGTCGGCGTCGGTGAGCCCGAAGTTGATCCGGCCGAGCTCCCGCAGCTTCTGCACACCCTCGCCGACCTGCGTCGACAGACTGTCGAACTGACTGGCGATCTGCGTCCCGACCAGCGTGAGCAGGCCGGCCACCACCACGATCGTGGCGATCACGGTCATCCCGGCGGCGGGACCACGCGGGATGCGGAGCCGCTGCAGGCCGTTCGTGATCGGGACGAGGAGTGCGGTGAGCAGTACGCCGACGATCACCGGGATGACTACCTCGGACAGGTACTGCACCGCATAGCCGATCACCAGGACGGCGGCGACGACCACCAGGAACCGCCAGGCCCACGCACTGGCGATGTGCATCCCGCGCGTCACCTCTGTGTCGCCCGGGCCGCCCGCCGACGTTCGCTCGGCAGCCACGGCTCCCGACGTCTCCGCCGGCACACTGGACTCCTCGAGCACCTGGTTGTCCGCGACCGGACTCGGATCGTCGTTCCCCTCCGGTGGCCTCCCGGTCGCCGACGCGTCCGCGTCGTCCCTCCCCGCCTCGCTCATCACACCTCCGCAGCTAGCTTGCTGCTGAGACTAGTGCCCGGCCGCGGCAGTTCCATGAATCCGGGCGGCCAAGCCCTCGGCGGCCTTCGGGTCCTCGCCGGCCAGCAGACCGACACCGGCCAGCACGTAGTCGGTGTCCACACAGACCTCGGCGCGCTCCGGCACGAGCCATCCTTCCTCCCGCGCGTTCGTGCCGACCGAGCCCAGGATCCGCGCCGCCACCTCCGGCCCGTTGTGCCGCAGCACTCCCCCGGATCCGACCAGGAGATCCACTTCGCGCAGATCCTTCCCGGACCGCTCGATCACCCGGCCACCCGGCCCGAACACGACCCGCTGCCGCCCCGCGTGCCGTCTGAGCGCGACCGTCGCGGCCACCGTCGCCAGGGTCTCGTCGTACGACGCCTCGAGCGCGCTGTCCGGCAGGTACGACGGATCACGGTGCCGGCGCGCGGCCGCCGTACGGATCGTGTCGTCGTCCGCGACCAGGCCCGCCTCGACGCCCGCGGCGACCACAGGTACGGCGCTCCACCGCATGCCGAGGTCGCCTTCGACGGTCCGCGTCACCGGGTGGGTCGCGACCACCTCACGGCCGAGGTTCGCGTCCTCGGGGTCGAGCTCGATCACCGAGTGCACGTCGGTCGTCGCCCCACCGATGTCCACGACGGCCACGTCACCGTGCAACCCGGCCAGCACCTCGACACCCCGCAGTACGACGTCGGGCGTGGCGGCCCGGACCATCCGTGCGAACGCGGGATCGCGGGACAGGTTCTTCCCACCGATCACGTGCGCGAGGAACATCTCCCGGATCGCGGCCCGCGCGCTGTCCGGCGCGAACACCCCGATCTCCGGTACGACGTTGTCCGCGAGCACATGCGGCACGTCGGCGGCCGTCAGGATCTCGCCGACCTCGGTCCGCGCCTCGAGGTTGCCGGCGACAACGACCGGTCGGCGCCACTTGTACTTCGCCAGCGTCTCGGTTGCCTTGAGCAACACTGCCGAGTTGCCTCCGTCCGTGCCGCCCAGCAGCAGCACGACATCGGGACGGTCCTTGCGAAGCTCCTTCTGGCTGGTTGCCGTGAGCCCACCGTTGACCACGGCAACGACCCGGCCACCGCTGGACAGTGCGACGCGCCGGCCCGCTTCGGCGGTGACGAGCTCCTCGTTGCCTACGACACCTATCCGCAGACCGCCACCCGCACTCGAGCAGGCGAGGACCTCGGCGTTATCGACGCCGCGGTCGACCTCCGCGAGGAGAGCCCGGCAGGCGTGCCAGCCGTCCATCACATCTGTGTCGATCGTGGTGCGATGCTCGGCTCGGGCGACCAGATCACCCGAGCCGGAGTCCACCGCGATCGCCTTGGTGAAGGTCGACCCGAAGTCGACCGCGACCACGAGCCCCACGGATCAGGACATCGCGCGGTCGAGGTCCTGCAGCAGGTCGTCGACGGTCTCGATACCGACACTGAGCCGGATCAGGTCGGCCGGGACCTCGAGCGGCGTGCCGGCGACCGAGGCGTGGGTCATCTTGCCCGGGTGCTCGATCAGCGACTCGACGCCGCCGAGCGACTCACCCAGGGTGAAGACCTCGGCCTTGTTGCAGATGTCCAGCGCGTGCGGCTCTCCCCCGGTGACCCGGAACGACACGATCCCGCCGTACCGCTTCATCTGCTTCGCGGCGGTCTCGTGGCCGGGGTGGCCGTCGATGCCCGGGTACAGCACCTGGCTGACGGAGTTGTGCCGCTGCAGGAACTCGACGACCTTCTCGGCGTTGTCGCTGTGCCGGTCCATCCGGACGCCGAGCGTCTTGATGCCGCGCAGCACCAGCCAGGAGTCGAACGGGCCGGCGACCGCGCCGATCGCGTTCTGATGGAAGGCGATCTTGTCGGCCAGCTCGGCGTCGCGGACGATCAGTGCGCCGCCGACGACGTCGGAGTGACCACCCATGTACTTCGTCGTCGAGTGCACGACCACGTCCGCGCCGAGCTCCAGCGGCTGCTGCAGGTACGGCGAGGCGAAGGTGTTGTCCACCACCAGCAGGGCGCCGGCGTCGTGGGCGATCTGCGCGACGATGGCGATGTCGGCGACGTTCAGCAGCGGGTTGGTCGGCGTCTCCAGCCAGACCACCTTGGTCTTGCCCGGGCGGATCGCGGCCCGGATCGCCTCGGGGTGGGTGACCGCGGCCGGCGTCATCTCGACACCCCACGCGCCCAGCACCTTCGAGAACAGGCGGAACGTGCCGCCGTACGCGTCGTCGGGGAAGACCACGTGGTCACCCGGCACGCACAGCGACCGGATCAGGGTGTCCTCGGCGGCGAGACCACTGGCGAACGCGAACCCGCGGTTGCCAGACTCGATCGCGGCCAGACACTCCTCCAGCGCCGTCCGGGTCGGGTTCGCCGACCGGGAGTACTCGTAGCCGTTGCGCAGCCCGCCGACGCCGTCCTGCTTGTAGGTGCTGGTCGCGTAGATCGGCGGCACCACCGAACCGGTGGTGGGGTCGGGCTCGTTCCCGGCGTGGATGGCGAGCGTCTCGAAGCCGTAGTGGTGTTCCGTGTTCACCGGACCAGCGTACGGCCTGGTCTGCTGCCGCCACGCACGCCGTCCACAGCCGGGACGATTCGATGGATCCGAGTTGTCCACAGCCGCGTCGGAGCCGGTGGCAACTGACCCGTACGGCAGCCTACCGTTGCGCTCAGTGGTTGCCCCCGGACCGCGGACGGAAGGACACAGCGCCGGATGAAGACGCAGGACAGGCCGCTCGACCAGGACGACCTGGCGATGGCGGACCTCGGCGAGATCCAGGACTGGACCAGCCTGGCCGGCCCCGACGGCGACGATTCCGGTCCGGAGGTCGTGCGGGCGCTGGTCCACCGCGTGATGGCAGAGACACCCTGGCAGCCGTGGCCGCTGCGGCAGGGTGAGGTGATCGCCGACGAGATGGTCTCCTGGGGATTCACCACTCCGCGCGGCTCGACCCTGATCGTGTTCGACGGCCTGGTCTTCGCCGACTGCCCCGACAGCGGCTGGTCGGCGTACGACATCGGCCCCGACGACATCGCCGCTGCAGAGGCCGGCCTGGACGCGCACTGGCCCGACCACTTCGCTCTGGCCACCCGCCACTGGGGCGAGCCCGACTACGTCGGCGACGACTCCGAGCCCGGCTTCGCCGACGACTGGGCTCCCGGCGCCGCCGCCGGCCACCGCCACCTGGCCGTCTGGCTGCGCCCGGGCGCCGAGCTCCACCTCTACAGCATCAAGCCCACCAAGGACCCCCTGACGAACGCCGTCGGCGTCAACTACGCCGTGTACATCGACTAGGAGACCGATGAGCGACCAGTCCCCCGCCGCCCGTCCCGGTTTTCGTGAACGCCGCAGCGCCGCCAAGGCCGCGAAGCGGGACCGCAAGTCCCGCTGGAAAGCCGAAAAACTGGGCGCGAAGTCAGCCAAGGCCGCCTTCGCCAACGCCCGCGCGGGCGTCCGGAGGATGAGCCGAGCCGAGCGTGGGGCAGTCGGCCGCGCCGGCCTGACCAGAGCCCACCTGGCCGAGATGGCGACGCAGCACGTCGCCGGTCACTTCAACGGCACGGCCCGGACCGTCGGCCTGAGCTACGAGGGCACCGCGCGCCAGCTCCTGGCGGACGCGGGAGGGCCCGACCGGATCCTGCAGTGGAACCCGGCCAAGATGGTGCGCAACGCCGCGTCCCGCTGGGCCGATGTCCGTCGGGGGACGAAGGAGCTCAAGGCCGGGTACGCAATGGCCCGCAACGCGGTCGACCGCATGGAACCGACTGACCTGCAGACCATCGGCGCCCAGCGAATGACCCCAGCCAGACTCCAGTACCTGGCGGAACAGGGCATGCGGCGAGTCGTCACCGGTGGCCCGTCAACCTTGGCGCCTGAGTTCCAGCAGCAGGCCTATGAGCAACTCGGAGCACAGCAGCCCGGAACACAGCAGGCCGCGCCGATCGGGCAGCAGCAGACCCAGCAGGTCCCGACCCCGCAGGAGGCGCTCCTGCGGGATCGGATCCAGCAGCTGGAAGTCGAGGTCGAGGCCCTCCGGAATCAGGTTGCCCAGCTCCAAGCACAGCAAGCCCAGCTCGAGCAGCAGCTCCAGGTCGCCCAGCAACTCCAGCCGGAAGTCGCCCAACAGCAACCCGAGGCAGCGGAAGCGCAAACCGGTGCGGCACAGCAACAGCCCGAAGGTGCCCCGGAGCGGGCAGAGGGTGCGCCGGAGCGGGCCGAGGGTGCACAGCGGCAGCCTGAGGTGGTGCAACCGCGGGCCGGGGCCCAGCAGCAGCCGGAGATGACTGAGGGCCAGCACGATGTCGGAATCCACCAGGTCGTCGAGACCCAGCGGCCGGCAGCCCGGCAGGAGGGCGACCCGGAGAACGCCCAGCACTGGGTGGACGCGGCCGCGGGACAGACGCCCGGGCAACCCGCGGCAGCGGCAGCCGAAGCCGTGGGGCAACGGCCCGACGGGCAACAGACCGCACCGGGCGGCGCGGCCAGGAACTCAGGAAACCTGTCGGTGCGAGACATGCAAGAGGTCCACGCTGCCTTTGCCGGCAGGCCGCCGGCCGAACCCTCGAGCCCCGCGGGCGCCCGGGACACCGCCGTCGCGGCCGAGAAGGGACTGCACAAGACAAGTCAGGACATCGAGCGGAAGGGCGACTCGATCAACCGCTGACCCTTTGATCCCGTGACCTGACCGCAACCATTGGCCCGATGACGTGACCCTGACCGCGCCCTACGGTTGCGGCCGAAAGGCTTGACAGAGACGGAAGGAACAAGCCCGGATGAAGACGCAGGACAGGCCGCTCGACGAGGACGACCTGGCGATGGCCGACCTCGCCGACGTAGCGGACTGGACCAGGGTGGCAGGCCCGGACAGCGACGCGTGCGGCCCGGCAGTGGTCCGCGCACTCGTGCAGCGGGTCACGGCCGCCACCGACTGGCAGCCATGGCCCCTGGCGGCCGGCGAAGAGATCGATCCGCTGGTGGCGTCGTGGGGATTCACCACGCGGCGCGGCAGCACGATCATCGTGTTCGACGGGCTCGCCTTCTCCGACTGCCGCAACAGCGGCTGGATCGCGTACGAGATCGAGCCGGACGACATCCCGGCCGCCGAGGCCGGACTGGACAAGGCCTGGCCGGACCACCTCGAGCTCGCCCGCAAGCACTTCGGCGATCCCGACTACGTGGGTGACGAGAGCAGCCCGACGTTCCTCGACGAGTGGGCTCGGGGTGCGGGCGCGGACCGGCGGCACCTCGCCGTCTGGGTTCGCCCCGGCGCCCAGATCCACCTCTTCAGCGACAAGCCCACCAGGGACCCGCTGACCAGCTCGGTTTGTGTCAACTACGCGGTCTACATCGACTAGGAGCTCGAATATGACCACGCCGTACCAAGGCCCAGGGATGTGGGAGCCGGGCAACCGGGAACAATTCGTCCAGTGGGGCGCGAACCTCTCGGAGCCCGACCAGATCGCCCTCCGCCGCGCGATCCGCATCCAACGGGCACTGGCCCCGATCATCAACGCAGCCGTCCGCGTCGAGCAGGTGGCCGCCCAGACGTATCAACGGCTGAGCGAGGGCGCCAAGTCCTTGGCGTCTCAGACCGCTCAGTTCGGCCGGGACACCGCCACCCGGGCCGGCGAGGTCCGGGACAACGCCGTCAACCGGGTGACTGATTTCGGGCAGCGGGTGCAGGTCCAGGCGGACCTCGCCACCCAGGTCGTGAACGAGCGCCTGGACGCTGCCGGCCGGGCGATCACAACCCAGGGCCGCGCCGCCGTCGAAGGTGCACAGAACCTGGGCCGCACCGCTGTCGACGGTGCGCAGGCGGCGGGCCGCAACGCCGTCCAGGCCGGTCGCAACGCCGTCGAAGGTGCACAGAACCTGGGCCGCACCGCTGTCGACGGTGCGCAGGCGGCGGGCCGCAACGCCGTCCAGGCCGGTCGCAACACGGTCGACCGGATATCCCGCTGGGCGCAGGATCGGCGGTCCAACGCGTCCAACCGCGCCAACGCCGCGCGGGCCGCCTTCGCCGCGTTCAAGAACCCGGCGTTGAACCAGGCCAACGTGGACGGCAAGGACATTCAGGCCCTGAGCGCCCACGCTCACGCTCTGGTCAGTGCGCAGACCCCCGAGGCGCGTGCGGCCGCCGCCCAGCAGTTGGTGCAGGCCGCCTCGTCCCTGCAGACGTCGAGCAACCAGCAAGGCCCGGGCCAGCACCGCGCCGGCGCCGACCGGGAGGGCAACCTCGCTCAGTTCGTCAGCGCCGGGCAGCCCTCCGCAGGTCAGATCCCGGCCCGGGCCGCCGCGCAGCCAACGAACCCGCAGGGCCAGCAGCAGGACCAAGGCGAAGCCCAGCGCATCGGCGGCCCAACAACCGACCCAAAGGGTCCCGCAATCACCAAGTAGCGCGCACCACCCCGAAGCACCCGAACGCCGCCGGCCACCCCGGCGGCGTTCGCCTTTCCACCCGCCCTTCCGGCAATCTCGAACTGGAGATCTTGACGCAACCTAGGGGTTGCAATAGATTGGGTCGCAACTAGATGGTTGCTATTCGCTGGAGGTTGTCATGGGGTTTCCCGATCGGATCGAACGGACGGTTGAGCTTGCTCACCCGCCGAAGAAGGTGTGGGCGGCGCTCACCACCGCGGAAGGGCTCGGCACCTGGTTCGGGCATCAGGCGACGATCGACCTGCGGCCGGGCGGGACCGGGCAGATGACCTGGAACAGCGGCGACAAGGCCGAGATGCGGATCGAGCGGATCGACGAGCCGACCATCTTCGGCTTCACCTGGCACATCTACGGCCTCCCCGCCGAGGACCCGCGCCGGACGTACGTCGAGTTCACGCTCGAACCCGTCGACACCGGCACCCGCCTCACCGTCGTCGAGTCCGGCTTCGCCCAGCTCCCCGACGAGGATTACCGCAAGGCCTTCAGCAGCAACACCGAAGGCTGGGCCTCCGAGCTCGGCGAACTGGTCGACTACCTCAACGCCGCCTGACCACACGGGCCGGCTGCCCCTGGCGTCGGCGGGCAGCCGGCTCGCGCAGGAGCTACAGGTCGGCGAGTTCGAGCCGGGTGTCGACCGGTGAGCCCTCGGTCAGGTGCTCGGCGATGCGCACCGGCTTCTTCACCGGCAGGAAGTAGCTGCCGGACTTGCTGGGAAAGACCGAGGTCTGCCACGTCGTACCGCCGACGGTGGCGGTGACACGCACTGAGCCGAACCCTTTGCGCGTACCCGCGGTCAGGTCGGCGATGTCGTCACTGATCTCCTCCGGGACCGTGACGAAGTACCAACTCCCTTCGCCCGGGTACTGCCACAGCGGCGCGGAGAACCGGAACGTGCCGAGACGACTCACCCCACAAACGCTAACTCCGACCACCGACAGCCGAGATGCCCGTACGCCGGGAGACGGTTAGCTAACCTCCTTGAGGCGGACGGTGAAGATCGGGAGGAGGAAGTGGACCAAGGGGCCGATTGACAGGGCGTAGACGACGGTGCCTACTCCGACCGAGCCGCCGAGCAGGAAGCCGGTCGCGAGGACGGCGAGTTCGAGCGTGGTGCGGACCAGGCGGACGCTGAGACCGGTACGTCGTACCAGGCCGGTCATCAGCCCGTCGCGCGGACCCGGGCCGAACTGGGCGCCGATGTAGAGCGCACCGGCCAGCGCGTTGACCACGACGCCGGCGACCATGAAGACGATCCGCAGCCAGAGCGCGTCCGGCCGGTCGACCGTGGCCAGCGTCAGGTCCGTCACCAAGCCAATGACGATCGCGTTGCTGATCGTGCCGAACCCGGGCCACTGCCGCAGCGGGATCCACGCCAGCAGTACGACGAAGCTGACCGCGATCACGATGGTGCCGAAGCTCAGCGGCAGGTGCTTGGTGATGCCGGAGTGGAAGACGTCCCACGGGTCCAGGCCGAGGTTGCCCTGGATCATCAGGCCCATCGAGGCGCCGTACAGGATCAGGCCGACGTACAACTGCACCAGGCGGCGCGGCAGGTGGCCCGCTTTCAGCTGCTGGAGCGGGTTCAGGGGCGCGAGCTGACGCGGCGGAGCATCGGAAGTGGCGGTCACCTGTCCAGTTTGTGCGGCAAGTGGCCTGGCGATCGATAGCCAATTGCGTAATAGTGGACTGCATGAAAGGGCAATATCTCCCCGCCAGCACTCTCACCGGCCTGCTCGGCGCCTGGGCCGACGGGACGGGTCCGGCGTACCGGGTCCTCGCCGAGCGGCTGCGACTGCTGATCGCGGACGGCCGGATCATGCCGAGTTCGCGGCTGCCGAGCGAGCGCGAGCTGACCGAGGCTCTCGGCGTCAGTCGTACGACGGTCGCCTCGGCGTACCGGGAGTTGCGCGACGGCGGGTACCTGATCAGCCGCCGCGGCTCGGGCAGTGTCACCGCACTCCCCGGCCGGCTCGAGCCTGAGCTCGGACGGCACCACGCCCCCACATTCGACACCGAGGCGCACTACGACTTCACCGCCGCGGCGCCTGCCGCGATCCCGGGCATCAGCGCCGCGGTCGCCGCCGCGACGCCCGATCTCCCGGCTCACCTCGCCACCCCCGGGTACCACCCGCAGGGCCTGCCGGAGCTGCGCGAGGAGGTCGCGGCCGTCTACACCGAACGCGGGCTGCCGACCTCGCCGGACCAGATCATCATCACCGCCGGTGCGCTGGCCGCGACGTCGATCGCGATCCGGGCGATGACCCAGATCGGCGACCGGGTGCTGACCGAGAGCCCGACCCACCCGAACTCGGTCGACGCGATCCGGCACAGCGGCTGCCGGCTGGTGGCGGCGCCGATGGGGCCGACCGGCTGGGACCTTCCTTTGCTGGAGGCAACGATCAGGCAGACCGCTCCGCGGGCCGCCTGGATGGTGGTGGACTTCCAGAATCCGACCGGTTGGCTGATGTCGGCGGCGGACCGGCAGCGGCTGGCGATCGCGTTCGCGCGGACCCGGACGACGGCGATCATCGACGAGACGCTGTTCGGGCTGTCGCTGGACGGTCAGGAGATGCCGCCGCCGTTCGCGTCGTACCACCCGGAAGGCGTCATCACGGTCGGCTCGGCGAGCAAGCTGTTCTGGGGCGGGCTGCGGATCGGGTGGATGCGGGTGCCGGAGGCGCTCGTCGCCCAGGTCCTCGACGCGCGCGCTTCGCTCGATCTGGGGGCGCCGGTGCTGGAGCAGTTGGTCGTCGCCCGGCTGTTGCGGCAGCGCGCAGCACTCCTGCCGGAGCGGCGGGTGACGCTCGCCCGCCAGCGGGATGCGCTGGCGGAGGCCGTATCGGCGGAGTTGCCGTCGTGGCGGTTCCGGCTGCCGGGTGGCGGTTTGTCGCTGTGGTGCGAGCTGCCGGAGCCGGTGGGGTCGAGTCTGGTCGGGGTTGCGCAACGGAACGGCGTACTGCTGGTGGCCGGGTCGCGCTTCTCACCGGATGGTGGGCTGGAGTCCTTTATCCGGTTGCCGTACACGCTGCCGGCGGATGCGCTGCGTGACGGAGTCCGTCGCCTGGCGGCGTCGTACGCCGCGCTGACCACCGGTCCCGCGCCCGCCAGACGCTCGGCCGCAATGATCGCCTGACGTCATCGCGCCGTAAGGGGTGCGGGGAAGGATCACCTCACCGGGAGCGTTGGGAGACTATGAGAGTCACACTGCGAGAGGCGTGAGATGTCGTTCTTCAAGCGCAACACAGCTCTGGTCGAGCCTGAGGCCGCACTGCCCGGCCGGCCCACCCCTGGCTTCGCCGTCCCGGCCGAGAACATCGTGCTCGGTACGCCGCAGACCGCCGCCGCACCCGAGGGGTTCGAGGAGGTCTGGTTCGGCACCGGGTGTTTCTGGGGGACCGAGGAGATCTTCTGGCAGCAGCCCGGCGTGTACACCACGGCCGTCGGCTACGCGGGCGGTTACACCCCCAACCCGACGTACGAGGAAGTCTGCAGCGGCCGCACCGGCCAGACCGAGGCGGTCCGGGTCGTGTACGACCCGACCAAGACCACCTTCACCGACCTGCTGAAGGTCTTCTGGGAGACCCACGACCCGACACAGGGCATGCGGCAGGGCAACGACCTCGGCTCCCAGTACCGCTCGGCCATCTACTACACCACCGACGCCCAGCGCGCCGAGGCCGAGCGCACCCGGGACCTCTACGCCCCGGTGATCAAGCCCCTCGGCTACGGCGCCATCACCACCGAGATCGCCCCGGCGACGACGTTCTACTACGCCGAGGGCTACCACCAGCAGTACCTGTACAAGAACCCGAACGGCTACCGCTGCCACAGCAACACCGGCGTACCGTTCCCGGCAGACGCATAACAGCAAACAGAAGTCTGAGGGCACCACTTCCGCGGTGGTGCCCTCTGTCGTCAGAGTCCGGTGGTTGTCGACTGCGGTTTGCCGCAGCCGAGCAGGGTGGCGGGGCGATCAGGCATCTACGGCGCTCCCGACTCGCTCCGGCTGCGCCTCGGTCGGGCCGCGCGCACTGTCCCGGGCGCGCCGACGCGCAACTACCAGGACGACGGCTCCAGGCAGAGTTGCGACCAGCGCGAGCATGCCGTACACCACCGCGACTGTGACGCCCAGCGCCGCGCCCAGCCCGACCGAGCCGAACGCCCATGCGGCGGCGCCCTCGCGCGGGCCCCAGCCTGCGATGTTCGTCGGCACCGCCGAGGCCGTCAGCACGACCAGTGCCAGCGGCAGCAGCCGAGCCAGCGACACGTCCGCCCCGGTCGCTCGCACTGCGATCAGGAACACGGCGGCATGGCCGAGCACGGCGACGGTGGAGGCGAGCAGGATGCCCGGCCAGGCCCGCGGCGCGAGGACCGCGTCGCGGAGGTCGGTGGTGAAGGCGCGTCCGATCCGCGAGGAGAGGCGACGTCGGTTCAGGTATAGGGGTACGGCGATGAGTGCCACACCGGCGACGACCACGACCGGCACGGCGACCGAGGGAACAAGCGAGCCGGCGGGCCAGGACAGCAGGAGCAGCACGGCCACGGTCAGCACGATCTGTACCGCAAATCCCGACGCCCGCTCCCACGCGACGGCCCGCAGGCTCCGGCTCAGGTCGCCGACTTCGCGCCCGTGGCGCACGGCGCGGTGTACGTCGCCCACCACCCCGCCGGGCAGCGTGGCGTTGAGGAACTGGGACCGGTAGTACGCAGCCACAGCGGTCCTCAGCGGCAGCTCGACGCCGAGCCCGCCGGCGACGAGCCTCCACCGCCATGCACAGCACAACGTGGTCAGCGACGTGATTGCGAGCGCGGCGGCGAGCGGCCAACCGGTCGTCAGTCGGAGCCCGTCCACCAATGGGCCCGTGCCCACCCGCCAAACGAGAACGGCGAGGATCGCGGCGCCGCCCGCCACGCGCGCCCAGGTCCAGATGCTTCGGCTGATGGCGGTTCCGATCTCGTAGTTGGGGCCTCGTACCAGTAACACGGCCGTCACCTGCCGCTGGTTCATCCGGTCACGCGGCGGCCTCCTTCTCCCGCCCGGATGAACCGGTGCGACGCTGTCCTCGTATGACTGTCGTACCCGTCGATACGGAGGCACTGTGCGTCTGGTTCAGGGTCGAGTGCGCAGCCGCATCCTGACCGGCCCACTCGCCGGCTTCGCTTGTCTGCTCGTGCTCCTCGGTGTACTCGCGGCGACCACCGGCCTCGACGTCGCCGGCTGGGCGACCGGCGTCGCCTCCGGAGCCGGCCTTGCCGCGCTGCTTGCCCGCGCGATGGCGCATCACCGTCGTGACGGGCTGGGGCCCGCGGACAGAGTGACACTGGCTCGCGCGGTCCTCGCCTGCGGGGTCGCGGCGCTTACGGCGGACTCGTTGGGAGGCAAGGCGCCGGTGGCGATCCTCGTGGCGCTCTCGACGATCGCGCTGGTCCTCGACGGGGTGGACGGTCAGGTCGCTCGGCGTACCGGCACCGCTTCGGCGTTCGGGGCGCGCTTCGACATGGAAGTCGACGCGTTCCTGATCATGGTCCTGAGCGTGTATGTCGCCCATACGACGGGCTGGTGGGTGCTTGCGATCGGTGCGGCCCGCTATGCATTCGTGGCCGCCAGCTGGGCGTTGCCGTGGCTGCGCGGTTCGCTCCCGCCTCGCTACTGGGCCAAGGTAGTCGCCGCGATCCAGGGCATCGCCCTGACCGTCGCGGCGGCCGGCATCCTGCCCGATGCCGTGACCACGGTGGTGCTGCTGATCGCGCTGGGATTGCTGGCCGAGTCGTTCGGCCGTCAGATCTGGGGGCTCTGGCGCCTGGCCGGAAGCCCGCCCGGCACCCGTGCCACCGTGACGTCGGCGCTGGCGGTGCTCCTGGTCTGGGCTGCGCTCCTCGTGCCGGACCACACCGGCGACCTGTCGCCGGGCGCCTTCCTCCGGATCCCGCTCGAGGGCCTGGTGTTCGTCGTCCTCGTAGCGGTGCTGCCGTCGAGACTCGCGCGGATCCTCGCAGTGATCGGCGGTCTCCTCGTCGGGGTGCTGATGATCCTGCGGCTGCTCGACAGAGGCTTCTACTTCGTCTTCGACCGCGCCTTCCACCCCGTCTACGACGCGGCGTACGCCGGCTCCGCGCTGGGCCTGCTCGGCGACTCGATCGGCCGCGTCGGCGCCCTCGCAGTCTTCATCGGAGCCGGAGTCCTCTGCGTGGCCCTGCTCGCCCTGCTGCCGCTGTCGGCAGTGCGGGTGACCCGGCTCGTGGCGAGACACCGGCGGCCGACGATCCGGATCGTAGCCGTCCTGGCCGCGATCTCGATCGTGCCCGCGCTGACCGGCACTGGGCCGGAGCCCGTACGACAGCTCGCCTCGACCTCCGCGGCTCGGCTCGCCACGCAGGTCCGTGACGACCTCCGCGACCAGCGGGAGTTCGTGCGGGCGCTCAAGCAGGATCCCTTCCGCGACACCCCGGGCAAGGACTTGCTAACCGGTCTGCGGGGCAAGGACGTGCTCGTGGTCTTCGTCGAGAGCTACGGACGCACGGCGCTCGACTCTCCTGTCGTCGGGTCGGCGCTCCAGGCCGGGGACCGGCGGCTGCAGCAGGCCGGCTTCTCCTCGCGCAGCGGCTTCCTCACCTCGCCGACGTTCGGCGGCATCAGCTGGCTGGCGCACTCCACCCTGCAGTCCGGGCTGTGGGTGAACAATCAGCGGCGGTACGACCACCTCGTCACCCTCGACCGGCTCACTCTCACCGACGCGTTCGGTCGCGCCGGCTGGCGAACAGTCGCCGACGTACCGTCCAACGACGAGGACTGGTCGGTGGCGAAGACGTACTACCACTACGACAAGGTCTACGACCGCCGGAACGTGGGGTACGCCGGGCCGCCGTTCAGCTATGCCTCGATGCCTGACCAGTACACCCTGGCCGCGCTCCAGCGGCTGGAGTTGGAGAAGCCGAACCGCGCCCCCGTCATGGCCGAGGTCGACCTGGTTTCCAGCCACACCCCCTGGGCACCGCTCCCCCGGCTCGTCGACTGGAGCCGGCTGGGCGACGGCTCGGTCTTCGACCCGATGCCGGCCGAGGGCGACTCGCCGGAATACGTGTGGCGACAGCCGGACCGTGTGAAGGCCGCCTACGCACAGTCCATCGCCTACTCGCTGGATGCCCTGACCTCGTTCGTACAGCAGCTCCACGACCGCAACCTGGTGCTCGTCGTCCTCGGCGACCATCAGCCGGCCAGCATCGTCTCGGGCAATGGGGCGAGCCACGACGTGCCGGTGAGTATCATCGCCGCCGACCCAGCCGTGACGGATCGGGTAGCGGACTGGGGCTGGCGGGACGGGCTGCGGCCGGACGCCGGCGCACCGGTCTGGCCGATGGATACCTTCCGGGACCGGTTCCTCACCGCCTACGGCCGCTAGCCCCGCCCACCTCCTCAGCACATCTGTGCGCGGAAGTGCGCAACGCTTCTTCGCCCTGGCGGTATTGCTACCACCAGCAGTACCTCCACAAGAACTACTCGGATCGGATCGCAGGACTGGTTCTCAAACGGGCGATTCCCAGCCAGATCATCAGGATCAGGAACATCAGTGGGGCGACGACGTCGAGGGCATGGAAGCCGAGCGGAGCCCCGACGCCGCGGAGCCCGCAAGCAACGGCGACGACGATGCACGACACTCGCAGGGCCGACGTCTGCATCCGCGTCGCGACAACGCCGACGAACAAAGCGATCGTGATGAACAACGCGTCGTCAGACCAGTCAGCCCAACGAGCGGCCGATATGGTGCCGGACGCACCGAGCCGGTCATCGAGAGCGAGCACCAGCACCGGCACGGCGGTCCCCAGGCTCGCGAGTGCGACGAGCCCGCCGCTGATCAACAGCGGCCACCCACCACCGACCCAGCGCAGAAGGACCGCGAGCACCATCAGCAGTACGACGACCGCCGCCAGCCCGACGGCCTGCGTGATCACAACGGCGCTGCGGTGCACCTGATAGAACGACGAGATGGCCTCCGCCGGGCGATCGGACTCCGGCAGCGATACGACGGCCGAGCCGACGAAGACAAGTACGACGAACAGCACGAACCACAAGCCGTCGTACGACCGGCGCCCAGGCAATGCAACGAACACGGCACCTCCCCCGCACCCCATGCTCCGCACCACCGAGGGCGTGTCAACGTCCCAGCCAGTCTGTCCGGAGGTTGACCGCCCTCGCCGGGGGTTGAGGTGTTGTGTGGTGGGGGCTGTGGGTGCAGTGTCGAGGCGTCCAGACGGGCCGGGAAACGGTCCCGGGCCGATGGTCGTTCCCGGGGAGGGATCATGGGCGCATCACGCCGCATCATCGCTTCCGTCGCTGCACTCGCAGCCG
This sequence comes from Kribbella sp. NBC_01510, assembly GCF_045040325.1. NCBI lineage: Bacteria > Bacillati > Actinomycetota > Actinomycetes > Propionibacteriales > Kribbellaceae > Kribbella > Kribbella sp. NBC_01510. The sequence continues at coordinate 562,922 of NZ_CP109418.1, forward strand.
CCTTCGCCGGAGCCGCCGTCGCTGCTTCTGCCTCACCGGCGGATTCTGAGGTCACCGTCGGTAGCCCGTCGACGCCGTTCTCGCAGAACAAGCAGAACGAGCCGGCCGTCGCCATCGACGCACACGACCCTGGCGTCGTGGTCGCCGGGGCGAACGAGGAGATCGACATGGAGTCCTGCGCGGCAGGCGACCCGTCGACCTGCCCGTTCACCAACGGGGTCGGCGTGTCCGGGGTGTACTTCTCGTTCAACGGCGGGGCCTGGACACAGCCGACGTACACCGGGTGGAGCGCCCGGCACTGCCTCGGTCCGGCGGTCTGCACCCCGCGCGTAGGCCCGATCGGCACCCTACCCCACTACTTCGAAGCCGGGCTGGTGTCCGACGGTGACCCGGCAGTGGCGTTCGGCCCCCGGCCTGGTCCCGGCGGCACCTTCTCGTGGAGCAACGGGTCGCGGCTGTACTACGCGAACCTGACCTCGAACTTCGGCGCCACCCGGCAACTCGAGACCTTCCGCGGCTTCGAGGCGATCGCGGTGTCGACCACCGACGACGTGCGTGGAGCGTCGGCGAACAACGCCTCCGCCTGGCGGGCGCCGGTGATCATCTCCAAGCAGTCCTCGACGACGTTCTCGGACAAGGAGCAGGTCTATGCCGACAACGCCTCGAGCAGCCCGTTCTTCGGCCACGTCTACGTGTGCTGGGCGTCGTTCCGCAGCCAAGAGAAGGGGCACGCGCTCCCGGTACCGTTGACCGTCGCGACATCCACTGACGGCGGAACCAGTTGGACCACTCGTCAGGTAGGACCGGCGACGAGCAACGGCATCAACAGCCAGCCCGACGGCTGCGTCGTACGTACGGACAGCACGGGCGCGGTCTACGTCTTCGGCGTCGGCACCCGACAGGGCACCAACTTCCAGATGATGTACCGGTCCACCGACGGCGGCGCGCACTTCAAGGGACCGTTCCTGGTCACGCCCGTTGTGAAGCCGGGTGTCTTCGACCCGGTAGAGGGACGTCCCGTGATGGACGGCATCGCCGGGGCCCGGGTCGACCTGGCCGGCGGACCGAACGTCGACATCGCGAACGCCCGGCCCACTGGGACCGGTGGTACGAACGAGATCTTCATGACTTGGGCCGATGGCCGGCTGGGTCTCAACCACGAGCAACTGATGCTGACCTGGTCGCGGAACGCCGGACAGGCCTGGGCCACGCCGCTCGCAGTGCCGATCGCTGCCGGCGACCGGCCGGTCTACAGTGCACCGGCGGTGTCTCCGGACGGGTCGGATCTGTACGTCGTCTACAACGCGTTCACCACGCCATATCGCAACGACACCACGAGTCCACGTGGGCTGGTCGGCGTCGTACTGCATGCGAACGTGGTGAACGGCGTACCCACCGGCTGGTCGGTGCTCGAACGGACTCCAGTCGGAGATCCGCGCGGCAGCAGCGCGAACGCCCTGATCTCGGAGTTCCTCGGTGACTACGTGTACGCCGCGGCGACGAACGACTTCGCGGTCGCGGTCTGGAACGACACCCGCGACGCGGCTCCGTGCGACTCGATCAACGCCTACCGGGCCTCGCTGTACACGGCCAGCCCGGTGAGCCCGCCCAACGTGCTCGGCACCTGCCCGGCAACGTTCGGCAACAGCGACATCTTCGGAGGGCAGTACGCCGATCCGACGCCGTAACCACTCGCCGCGACTCGGAGAAGGACGCTCCTTCTCCGAGTCGCCGGCCGATGGCGCCAACGTTCTGAAGGCTCCGTGTTCTTGCGCCCGGCGCCTTTCAGGTCTCAAATGGCTGTGAAGCTTGGCGAACGGGCAACTCGGGGTGCGGCAAGCCGACCACTGCATCGCGGGGGTGCCGACGTGCTGACGTTCGGTCGTCACTCCAGTGGCACGCGATCAGCATGGAGGCAACCCATGAAGTTCACCTCTCAGATGACCCGCCGCAGAGCGGTGGGTCTGGCAACTGCGTCCCTGATCATCTCCGCCGGCCTGATCACCCCGACAACCTCGTTGGGTGCGGCCGCCGGAGGTACGCGCGCGATCCCCAGCGGCGGAACGACGAGCATCCAGACGCGTCCGTTGGGAATCGACGGTCTCCAGCAGCCGGAGCTGCGGCCCGGAGGCAGGGCAGAGGAGGAAGGCGCCGGCGAGGCTGGTCAGTTCACCCGTCCGCGCCCGGGTTTCAAGAACGGCAAGTTCCCGAAGAAACCACTCGACGCGCCAGTCGTCGCGTCCAGCGCCGTGGCCGGCTCCAACCCGGATGTCCTGGCGAGTGTGAACGGCCTGACCCACCGCGACCAGCGCCTCGCCAACGGCGGTAACCAGTTCTCGCTCGAGCCACCCGACCAGGCGCTGTGTGTCGGTAACGGGTTCGCCGTCGAGGCTGTCAACAGCGTGCTGCGGGTCCACAGCTCCGCGAACGCCGCCGCGCTGAGCGGGGTCCAGGACCTCAACACATTCTTCGGCTACCCGCCCGCGATCAACCGCACGACCGGCGTGATCGGGCCGCAGGTCATCGACCCGGTCTGCCTGTACGACCCGGACAACCAGCGCTTCATGGTGGTCCTCACCACTTTGGGCAGCCTGCCGAACGGCGACTTCACCGGCAAGAACACGATCGACCTCGCCGTGTCCAACACCGCGAACCCGCTCGGAACCTGGACCATCTACCACGTCCCGGCGCAGAACGACGGGACCGACGGCACACCCGACCACGGCTGCACCCTTGACGGTGTCGTCCACGGCCCGTGCTTCCAGGACTACCCGCACATCGGCCAGGACGCCAACGGCGTGTACGTGTCGACCAACGAGTACGACCTGTTCGGGCCGAACTTCAACGCCGCGCAGATCTTCGCGTTCTCGAAGGCCCAGCTCGCCGGCCACCCGGCCAGTGTGAACTTGACCCTGGTCGAGAACCTCGCCGTCGACGGCTCGCCGGGCTTCACCGTCTGGCCGGCCAACTCGCCGGCCGGGGAGTACTCCAGCGAGCGGAACGGCACGGAGTACGCGTTGAGCACGATCGCCGGTGACGGCAGCGAGACCGGCAACCCGACCGGTACCGCGCGCCGGCTGGGCATCTGGGGTATCACCAACACCGCGTCGCTGAACACCGCGGCTCCGAACCTCGGCATCACGAGCCGGCTGACGAACAGCCAGACGTACGTGGTCCCGCCGAAGTCGGACCAGAAGCCGGGCAACATCCCGTTGGGTGACTGCATCAACGACACGACGATGCCGACACCGTTCGGCCCCGGATGCTGGCAGGCCTTCTTCCTCCCCGCAGACGAACCCGCCCACAACGAGGTTGAGTCCACACCGGACTCGCTGGATTCGCGGATGCAGCAGACCTGGTACGTCAACGGCACTCTGTGGGGTTCCTCCGGTACGGCGGTCAGGGTGAACGGCGAACTCAAGGCGGGCATCGCCTGGTTCGCGGTGAGCCCGAAGATCAACGGCGCCGGCAAGATCGAGGGACGGGTGACCAAGCAGGGTTACATCGCCCTCGCGAACAACAACCTCACCATGCCGGCCATCGCCTTCACCCCGGCCGGCAAGGGTGCGATCGCGTTCTCGGTGCTCGGCGAGACCAACTTCCCGAGCGCGGGCTACGTCCGCATCGACGAAAGCGGGTCGGTGGGGTCGATCCACCTCGTGGCCGCGGGCCTCGGGCCGGCTGACGGATTCACGTCGTACAAGGCGTTCGTCGGAGATCCGCCGCGGACCCGTTGGGGTGACTACGGCGCCGCCGTGACCGACGGCGGCAACATCTGGCTGGCGTCGGAGTACATCGGCCAGACGTGCACACTCGCGGAGTACTTCCCCTCGCCGACCCTGGCGAATTTCGGAAGCTGCGGAGGCACGCGCACCAGCCTCGGCAACTGGTACACCAGACTCACCAAACTGAGTCAGTGAACTGAGGAGCGACGGAGGGCGTCACCTATGGGTGGCGCCCTTCGTGATTCGGCGGGGTTACTTGCCGGGGTCGAGTTGTTGGGCGAGGTATTGCTGGACGCCGATCCGCTCGATGGCGTCGAGTTGGCTTTCGAACCAGTCGACGTGTTTCTCCTCGTCGCGGACCATTTCCTCGAACACCGCGGCGGTGCCGTGGTCGCCGAGGCCGTGGCACTCCTTCGCGCCCGCGTTGAACTGCGCCACCGCGGCGAGCTCGCCCTCGAGTCCCAGCCGGAGCATCTCCTGGGCGTCCTCGCCGACTGTGACGGCACCGAGCTTCTGCAGGTTCGGGTGACCGTCGAACAGCAGGATGCGGCTGATCAGCTCGTCGGCATCCTTCATCTCGTCGATGGACAGGTCGTAGAAGGCCTTGCCCAGCCGGCCGAATCCCCAGTTGTCGAGCATCCTGGCTTCCAGGAAATACCCGTTGATCACCGTCAGCTCGAGTGTCAGCGCCTCGTTGAGCAGTACGACGACGCGCGGGTCAACCGGTTGCACTTGCGACCTCCGTGAACGAGGGTGCCGAGACCGACCTCCCATGCTGGCACAGCAACCGCTTCAACGAGAAGACGCAGCCACCACAGTTCCGTCCCGCCCCGGTCGCCCCGCAGACCTGCGCGACCGTCCGGGCGCCGTCGGCGATGCTCTCGCGGACGTCCCGGTCGCTGACGACCTCGCAGTGGCAGACGATCACACAGCTGAGGCTACCCTAACCATCTGGGTCCGTCACCGTCGTGTCCGTCACATGGGCAGCGTCCCCCGACCGAGTGATTTCAGCGAGTGGGACGCCGGTGTGAACCGACGTCCCGCTCAGCCGTGGAGGGACTTGGTGAACATCAGGTTGGCGGCGTCGTCGTTGCGGACCAGCTCACCCGGTGGGACCTGTTTGCCGTCGTACACCAGGCCGCGGCCGTCGGGTAGGTAGCCGCGGCGTACGTACATCCGTTGCGCGGTGCCGTAGTCGGCGTACAGCCCGACACCGATACCCACCACATCCGATCGCGCGGCAACCACCGCCTCGGCCGCGTCCATCAGAGCGCTCCCGATCCCCCGCCGCCGGAACTTCGGCAGCACATTGAAGTCGGCGATCTCCGGGATCCCGTCGAACGGCTCGTACGGCGACTCCCACCGCACGGTGACATATCCGGCGAACTCGTCCGCAACGGTTGCCACCAGCACGTCACGCGATCCGGCCCGCTGATCAGCCAGATACGTCTCGTACTGCGCCACCGGCTTGTCCCAGCCGAGCGCGGTGAACGCGGCCGAGATCACCTCCGGGTCGTCATCCCGCAGCGCCCTGATCGCGTATTCGTCCACGAAAGTCCTCCGGCTAGCCCATCGTCTTCTGGCCGTCGATCGTCTCTCGGATGATGTCGGCGTGGCCAGCATGCTGGGCGGTCTCGGCCGCGATGTGCAGGAAGACCCGGCGCACCGTCCAGAAGACACCCGGTGGCTGCCAAGGCGCGGCCGGGAGCTCGTAGCTGGCGTCGAGGTCGAGCGTACGGACCAGGTCGTCGGTGGCCGCGGCGACCTTCTCGTACTCCGCGAGTACGCCGGCCAGCGTTTCACCCTCGGCGAGCCGGAACTGGTTCTCCCACGCGGCGATCATCTCCGGGGTGTACTCGATCTCCTCGGAGACCTCCTTGCCGCCGCCTCCCTGGGTGAAGTCGGCCCAGGTCCGCTCGACCGCGGTGACGTGCTTGATCAGGCCGCCGACCGTCAGGGCGCTGACCGTACTGCGGGTGTTCGCCTGCTCGTCGGAGAGGCCCTGCGCGGTGTGGCGCAGGAAGTAGCGGTGCTTGGCGAGGAGGTCGACGATGTCGACACGTTCACCGATCAGGGTCTGCTCGTTCGCTGTCATACCCCGAGCCTACGAGGCATGGAGGACAGCATTTGACCTCTATTACGAAAGACGCTGGCTTCTGGAGTCCGGACGTACGAGCGTGGTCGTGAAGGGGTGGTGAGTGAGATGTTGCTCGTTGTCGGGGGAACCGGAGATCTGGGGCATCGCGTCGTACGGCGCCTGCGCGCACAAGGGAACGCCGTCCGGTGCCTGGTCCGCCCGGGCACCGACGACTCCGGCCTCCTCGAGATCGGCGTCGACGTCGTACGCGGTGATCTCACCCAGCCGGAGAGCCTCCGTGCCGCCTGCGCGGGAGTCGACACGGTCGTGGCGACAGCGACCGTGATCGGACGCCGACTCGCCGGAGCACGTACGCCGTCGATCTACGAGGCCGACGAGGTGGGGATGGCGTCGTTGGTCGACGCGGCCGAGGCCGCCGGGGTGGAGCGGTTCGTGTACGTCTCGTATGCCGGCGCGGACGCCGCCATCGGTACGCCGCTGGAGCGCGCCAAACTGGCGACCGAACAGCGACTGAGCAGGTCGGCGATGCGTACCGTGGTCGTCCGGCCCGACGCGTTCCAGGAGGTCCATCTGGCACCGCTGGGACGCTTCGACATGGGCGCGGGCAAGATCGCGGTGATCGGCAAGGGCGACACGAAGCGACGCTGGGTCGGCACCGACGACGTCGCCGCACTCGTCACCGCCGTAGCGGTCGAGACCGATCCACCCGCCGTCGTCGAGTTCGGCGGCCCCGAGGCCATCAGTCGCAACGAAGCCGCCTCGATGGCGGAGGAACTCACCCATCGCCGGATGAAGGTGCAGCACCTGCCCCGGTCGGTCGCCCGGCTCGCGATCCGTCTGCTCGACAAGCGGAACGACGCTCTCGCCTCCATCTTCGGCGCGGGTCTTCTCCAGGACCTCCACGAGTCGCAGTGCGACGACGAGCCGTTGCGGCAGCGCGGCATCAAGCCGACGTCGGCCGGCGACTACCTCCGCGAGCAAGCCCGTCTACTCCCCTGAGCCGTGTCCCAATAGCTACCGGCATCGGCGGTCGCGGGCTAAGGTGACGTGGGGGTGGTGAGGCCACCGAACCTGTTGCTGACAAAGGGTTTCGGGCCGATGACGATCGGTGCGAAGCCCAAGACGTCGGGCGTTTGCGAAGCCTGCCCGACGTCCCATCGAGTCATGCCTGGATGACGCACTTCGAGGGGGCAACACACGTGGGAACGATCACGACCAGCGACGGCATCGACATCTTCTACAAGGACTGGGGCAGCGGTCAGCCGATCGTGTTCAGTCACGGCTGGCCACTGTCGGCCGACGACTGGGACAATCAGCTGCTGTTCTTCCTGCAGCAGGGGTATCGCGTCGTCGCTCATGACCGCCGCGGTCACGGGCGATCCACGCAGACCGCCGACGGTCACGACATGGACCACTACGCCGACGACCTGGCCGCGGTCGTCGAACATCTCGACCTGCACGACGCCATTCACGTCGGCCATTCGACCGGCGGCGGCGAAGTCACGCACTACCTCGCCCGGCACGGCGAAGGCCGCGCCGCCAAGGCCGCGCTGATCAGCGCGGTACCGCCTCTGATGGTGAAGACCGACGCCAACCCCGAGGGCCTGCCCAAGGACGTGTTCGACGACCTGCAGGCCCAACTCGCGGCGAACCGCTCCGAGTTCTACCGCGCACTGCCGACCGGACCGTTCTACGGCTTCAACCGGCCGGGCGTGGAGTCCTCCGAGGCGATCATCGCGAACTGGTGGCGCCAGGGGATGATGGGCGGCGCGAAAGCTCACTACGACGGCGTCGTCGCGTTCTCCCAGACCGACTTCACCGAAGACCTGAAGAAGATCTCCATCCCGGTGCTGGTGATGCACAGCGAGGACGACCAGATCGTTCCGTACGTCGCATCCGGCCCGAAGTCGGCGGCGTTGCTGAAGAACGGGGTCCTCAAGACCTACAAGGACTTCCCGCACGGCATGCCGACCACCCAGGCCGACGTGATCAACGCCGACCTGCTCGAGTTCCTGCAGTCGTAATCCCTTGCTCGACCGCGGTACGGCGTACAACTGTGCGCCGTACCGCAATCACACACGGCTTCGTCACGCTCGACGCCCTCCCGGCGACAGTCGCCTGACGAAAGGACCTTTGGATGTACAGCGATCGACCGCGTCCAGCTCTCTTGCGGGTGTTCACCATCCTGGCAGCAGTCCTGGCCGTCGTACTGACCGCCGTGACGCCCGCCGCGGCGTCCCACCCCAGCGGCCCGAAACCCACCATCGTGCTGGTGCACGGCGCCTGGGCCGACGGATCCAGCTGGGCCAAGATCACCAGCCGCCTCCTGGACGACGGCTACACAGTGCGCGTACCACCGAACCCACTGCGCAGCCTGCCCAACGACGCCGCGACCATCAAGGACTTCCTCTCCACTCTGTCCGGACCGATCGTCCTGGTCGGGCACTCGTACGGCGGGGCCGTCATCACCAACGCGGCGACCGGCAATCCGAACGTCAAGGCCCTGGTCTACGTCGACGCCTTCGCCCCCGCGGCAGACGAGTCGATCTTCCCGCTGGCCGGCGCCGACTCCGCCCTGGCCGTCCCTGATCCCAGCACCGTCTTCGACTTCGTCCCCTACCCGGGCGCGCCCGCCGGTGACGTCGACCTCTACCTCAAGCACGACACCTTCGTGAACTCGTTCGCGTCCGGGGTCCCGCGCCGCCAGGCCGAGAACCTCTATCCCGCGCAGCGACCCCTCACGCTCGCCGCCGGAAACGGCGTGTCAGGTACGCCGGCGTGGCTGACGATCCGGTCCTGGTACGTGCTCGGCACCAGCGACCTCATCATCACGCCGAAGGCCCAGCTGTTCATGGCCACCCGAGCCCACTCCACCATCACCCGAATTCCCGACGGCCACCTCGGCCTGATCACCAACCCCCGCCCCATCACCAAGGTCATCGAACAAGCCGCCCGCTCCAGCCACTGAGTCACACGTCGCCGGGCCCAGGCTGCCTTCCAGCTCCCTGGGCCCACCGACGGGCGCGTCGTACCTTCCCGTGTACTTCGTCGGAGTCAGGTGCTCACTCCCCGAGCTGCGCCGACGAGAGCTTGCGCGCGGCAACCGCACAACAGCCTTCGACCAGCTGCGATCCCGGGCGCCAGGGAGCAAAAATCGTTTGCGAGCCGGGAGAGGGTAGGACGGTGGGATATTCCGACGCGGATGCTGCCGAGCTCTACGACCTGCTCAACCGGTGGGGGAAGAGCGACGACTTCTACCTGTCCTTCGTGATGGATGCAGGCAGTGTGCTCGACGTGGGGTGTGGGACGGGCGTGCTGCTCGCGCGGGCGCGGGCGGAAGGTCACACCGGGCGGTTCGCGGGGATCGATCCCGATGTGTCGATGCTCGAGCGGGCCCGGCGGCGAGTGCCGGATGCGGAGTGGGTCGAGGGGAAGGCCGCGGACATCGCCTGGGTGGGTGAGTTCGACAGAGCGATCATGGCGAGCAACGCGTTCCAGTTCTTGGTGACAGACCTGGAGGAGTCGCTGCACCGGATCCGGGAAGCGCTCGTCGACGGCGGCCGGTTCGTCTTCGGTACCCGCAACCCGGAGGTCCGCGAGTGGGAGTCGTGGAACCCCACCAACCCGTACGACGTCGTCGACCACAACGGACGCGAACTCCGGATGATCTACCACGTCGAGAAGGTCGAGGGCGACGTGGTCACGTTCACCGAGACGACCGCGCTCCGCGACGACACCCCGCTGCGCACCGACCGCGCCAGCCTCAACTTCCCCGGCGTCGACACGCTGAACGCCGTACTCACCAAGGCCGGCTTCACCATCGAAGCGCAGTACGGCGACTGGTCCCGAGGCCCACTCACCTCCGCCAGCGAGAACATCATCACCGTCGCTCGCCGTTAGCGGGCCTGGAAAACCCCCGACGCGCGGAAGGCGGCGTACAACTCCAGCACCATCCGAGTCGGCGGATGCAGGTCCGCCGGTGGTTGATCGAAGAAGGCCGCATCCAGCACCTCGTCCGCCGCAGGACGCAGGTCGCCGGTCCAGCGGCGAGCCTCGAAGCACACGGCGAAGCAGTGCAGGACGTCGCCGCTCGGATAGGTCAGGGTGTGGACCTCGGCCTCCGACAGGCTGGCGAACGGGACCAGGTCCGCCTCCGCGACCACCAGCCCGGTCTCCTCGAGGAACTCACGTGCCGCCGCGGACCGGAAGCTGTCGCCCGGCTCGGCGGCCCCCGCGGGCAGCTCCCACAACCCGGAATCCCGACTTCGCTGCAGGAGCACTCGGTCGGCGGAATCGACCGCCAACACCTGGGCACCGGGCATCAGCACCACCCGAGACCCGACGTGTTGCCGCAACTGCCACAAGTAGGAGCCTTCGTACGTCATGCCCCCCACTATCGAGGTCGTAAGGACAGGAGGTAGTGCGGCGCAGCGGGTCTGGTCCGTGCGAACGCAGCGGGGCAACGACTGCCGAAGGGGACTACTTCCTGTCCTTAGGCACCCCAGCAGTGGTGAGAGGGTTGGGGCATGGAGCTGGTCAGGCGCAGGGCGGGGAGTTTGCTGGCGATCGGGCTCATCCTGGCGCTCGCATGGTCTGCGGCGGTGACGCTCTCGATGCCGAGCTGGTTCGATCCGACCGAGGCCTGCACGCACAAGTTTCCAGCGGCTGCCGACAGTGCGGACGTGACCGTGCGGACGCGGTGGTTCCCACCGGCGGCGAGCTGCGTCTTCGACGGCGACGTCCGTCAGTTCATGTCCCCGGCGCGGTCGGCGGTTCTGTCCGTGACCGGCGTACTGATCCTCGTCGTGCTGCTGACCGGCTTGGTCCTGACGGTACGGCGCCTGTCCGGCGACCCCGGCCCGATCCGGGCGGCCGGCGACGTCAACCTCGGACGACGCAAGTTCAACCAGCTGACCTTCGGCGCGCTCGACATCGCCGTCGTGGTCGCGGTGCTCACGTTCCTCAACGCGACCGCGATCGTCTTCGGCGGCATCGCCGGCGGCGTCCTCTTCATCGTCGTCACGATCACCGGTCTGAGTGGCCTCTGCGTCCTGCTCGATCAGCACATGGGCCCACTTCCCAGTACGGCGCTCGACGGCAGGCGGCGCGGGACGGTCGCCGGAGTCACCGTGTTCGGGGTGATCTTCGCGGCGACCGCGCTCACCGGCCAGCTGCCCTTCTTCCACCTATGGTCCGTCCCGCTGGGCGCGATCACCTACGCGGCGGTCGCCGCTGTGCAGTGGTCGCGGGTGCCTAACGAGGCCAGCCCGGCTCAATATTCTGGTTGAGGTGGAAGACGTTCTCGGGGTCGTACTCGCACTTGACCCGGGACAGCCGGTCGTAGTTCTCCTGGCCGAAGCCCGCGATCACCCGGTTCTGTCCTTCGTTCCCGATGAAGTTCAGGTACACGTACCCGGTCGACCATTCCTGCAGGTCCGAGCAGACGTCCCGCGCCCATCTGATCCCCCGCGTGTCGTCGGCCGGATCCGACCACAGCCCGAACGGGTGGACCACCCATGCGGCCTGGCGATGCGGCTGCGGCCACTTCTCGGCGCCACGCCGTACGGCACCGCCCCACGGCACGATCGCCTGCTGCGACGGTGACGGCGAGACCATGTCCTGCGCCCGGTCGGCGAACGCCGTGACCGCCGCATCCGGGAACGCGGACAGATGCTCCGCCGACCAGTAGTTGCGGAAGCCTGGCGGATCGTCGAGTGCCGACTGGATGTCGGCGTACGGCATCTCGGCGACCATCTCGGCCTGGGGGGCCAGCGCGAACAACGGCGCGAACACCTCACGGGTCTCCGCCTCGCTGCCGGCGTAGATCGCCGCCGCACCGACGATCAGCTCCCCGTGCAGGTGCGTGGGCACGAACTCCTCCGGCGGTCCGGTCAGATAGATCACGCCGCCGCCGAGCTCGTCGGGTGCGCCCTGCTCGATCAGATCCCGGTACGCGCGGAGCACGTCAGGACCCATCGACGCCGGCCACATCAGCAACCCCAACGTTGTCGTGGGCAACTGCTTGAGGTGGAAGGTCAGCGAGGTCGCCACTCCGAAGTTCCCGCCGCCCCCGTGCAGCGCCCAGAACAGCTCGGCGTTCTTCGTCTCGTCCGCGATCAGCAACCGCCCGTCCGCCGTGACCAGCTCCACGGAGATCAGCGCGTCACACGCGAGCCCGAACTTCCGCTCCAGCCACCCGGATCCGCCCCCGAGGGTCAGCCCGGCGACCCCGGTCGTCGACGCCCGCCCACCGGTCGTCGCCAGCAGGTACTTCTGACAGGCCCGGTCGACATCACCCCAGGTCGCACCGCCGCCGACCCGCGCGATCCGGGCGAACGGGTCGACCTGGACGCTGTTCATCCGGCGCAGGTCCACGACCAGACCACCCTCGGTGACCGCCGTGCCGGCCACCCCGTGACCGCCGCCGCGGACCGCGACCTCCAGGCCCTGGCCGACGCCGTACCGCACCGCCGCCTGGACGTCGGCCGCCGACTCACACTGCGCGATCATCGCCGGCCGCTTGTCGATCATCCCGTTGAAGACCGTCCGGGCCTCGTCGTACGCCGCGTCGCCGGCTCGCAGCAGCACGCCCCCGAAACCCTGCGGTCTCGACCACTCGATCGTCTCGGACATGGTGGAACTCCCCCTCGCTCACACTCCCCCAGGTGATCCACCGATGGTCCATCGCCACCCCGACCCGGTCAACGCTTGGACGCTTACCCCGCGATGACGGGATCCCCTTGCCTACCAAGGGCTCTCAGCCGGTCACAGCTGGAAACCAGGCACGCACCGGTCAACGACGGGACGAGAACGCCTAGGCTGACAGTCATGGTCGACGTACTAGGTGGTGCGGGTGGGGTCCTGACCGAGGACGAGGTGATCGGCTTCGTCCGTGGGTCGCTGGCCGGTGCGGGGCTCGAGGGGCGCAGCGTGTGCGTGATCGTCCCGGACGCCACTCGCAGCTGCCCGCTGCCGCTGCTGCTGCGGGCCGTCCACGGTGCGCTCGACGGCCGCGTCTCCCGGCTCACCATCTTGGTTGCCCTGGGCACCCATGCGGAGATGACCCCCGAGCAGCTCCGCGAGCACCTCGGCGCCGACTACCCGAACGTGATCAATCACGAATGGTGGAAGCCCGACACCTTCACCGAGCTCGGCACGATCAGTTCGGACCGGGTCGGTGAGATCTCCGACGAGATGCTGCGCGACGAGGTCCCGGTGCGGCTCAACCGTGCCGTGGTCGAGCACGACGTCGCGCTCGTCGTCGGACCGGTGTTCCCGCACGAAGTCGTCGGCTTCTCCGGCGGCAACAAGTACTTCTTCCCGGGCGTCGCGGGCCAGGAGGTCATCGATCTGAGTCACTGGCTCGGCGCTCTGATCACCAGCGCAAGCATCATCGGTACGCCGGGCACCACGCCGGTCCGCGCGCTCATCGACGAGGCCGCCGCGATGATCCCGGCCGAGAAACTCGCGCTGTCCGTCGTCGCCCAGTCCGGCACCGACGCCCTGCACGCGATCGCCTTCGGCGACACGATCTCGTCGTGGCAGGCCGCCGCCGAGATCTCCGCGCAGACCCACGTCCGGTACGTCGACCACCCGGTCGAACGAGTCGTGTCGGTGATGCCGTCGAAGTACCAGGACATCTGGACCGCGGCCAAGGGCTTCTACAAGGTCGAGCCGATCGTCGCGGACGGCGGCGAGGTCATCCTCTACGCCCCGCACGTCACCCAACTGGCGGCGATGCACCCGGAGATCGAGGAGATCGGCTACCACTGCCGCGACTACTTCCTAGGCCAGTGGGACCAGTTCCGCGAACTGCACTGGGGCGTACTCGCGCACTCGACCCACCTGCGCGGCGCCGGCAGCTGGGATCCCGCCACCGGCGAGCATCTCCGCGTCCGGGTCACCCTCGCCACCGGCATCCCGGAGGACGTCGTCCGTCGGGCCAACCTCGGCTACCTGGATCCCGCGACCGTCGACCTGGCCGCGTACGACGAGGACCCCGGCACGCTCGTCATACCCAATGCCGGCGAGATCCTGCACCGGCTCGTCTGACCGGCAGACGCCAGACACTCACCAACGCCACCCAACCGGTCGCGAGGCAGCGGATTCACGCTCCGGCCCAGCAGCAGGGTCAGCGTTGGTGAGTGGCTCACGTCCGGCTGACCCTTCCGCCGTCGAGTGACCCGCCGGTAACCTCAGGCAGTATGGCTGAGGTTGTCATCGTAGGTTCCGGGTTCGCCGGGTTGTGTATGGGCATCAAGTTGCAGCAGGCCGGGTGTGAGGACTTCGTCATCCTGGAGAAGGCGGACGACCTCGGCGGCACCTGGCGGGACAACACGTATCCCGGCTGCGCCTGCGACATCCCGTCGTACCTCTACTCGTTCTCGTTCGAGCAGAACCCGGGCTGGACGCGGATGTTCGCACCGTGGGACGAGATCCTCGCCTATCTGCGGCACTGCGCGGACAAGTACGGGATCGCGGACCGGATCCGGTACGGCGCGGAGGTCACCGAGGCGGTGTTCGACGACGCGACCGGCCGGTGGACCGTGACCGTGAACGGCTCGGAGACGATCGAGACCCAGGCCCTGGTCGCGGGCGTCGGTAGCCTGCACCGGCCCAAGCTGCCCGACATCCCGGGTCTCGACTCCTTCGGCGGTACGACGTTCCACTCGGCGCAGTGGGATCACTCGCACGACCTGCGCGGGCGGAACGTCGCGGTGATCGGGACCGGGGCGTCGGCGATCCAGTTCGTGCCGCAGATCGCCCCGGAGGTCGCCCAGCTGGACGTCTACCAGCGGACGCCACCGTGGATCACCCCGAAGCCGGATCGCCCGATCGGCCCGCGGGAGCGCCGGCTGCACGAGCGGTTCCCGGCCGGGCAGCGGGCGATCCGGAACGCCGTCTACTGGGGACTCGAGGGCCGCGGCGCCGGCTTCGCGGGCAACCCGAAACTGATGAAAGGCCTTGAACTCCAGGCGAAACGGCACCGACGCAAGCAGGTCGCCGATCCGGAACTGCGCGCCAAGCTGACCCCGGACTACCAGATCGGCTGCAAGCGGATCCTGCTCTCGAACGACTACTACCCCGCGCTCACCCGGCCGAACGTCGACGTCGTCACCACCCCGATCGCGCGGGTCACGCCGACCGGCGTGGTCACGAGCAACGGGACCGAGCGGGCCTGCGACACGATCGTGTTCGGCACCGGCTTCGAGGTGTCGGCCAACCTGACCCGGATGCCGATCCTGGGCAAGGACGGCGTCGACCTGGCCGACCACTGGAAGCGCAACGGCATCGGCGCCCACCTCGGCATCACCGTTGCCGGCTACCCCAATCTCTTCCTGCTGGTCGGTCCGAACACCGTGCTCGGCCACTCCTCGATGGTCTTCATGATCGAGGCCCAGGTCCGCTACGTGATGCAGGCCCTGCACCTGCTGCGGCGCCGGGGAGCGTCGTACGTCGAGGTCCGCGAGGACGCCCAGGAGCGGTTCGTCGACGGGGTCCAGAGCGAGCTGGACGAGACCGTCTGGCACTCCGGCTGCAACAGCTGGTACCTGGACGCCGCCGGCCGCAACTCGACCACCTGGCCCGAGTTCACCTTCTCCTACTGGCGCCGCACCCGCCGGCTCGATCCAGCCGACTTCGTGCTGGTCCACTAGGGGTTTCCCCGCACTCCTGAAGGAGGAGGGGGCAGGGTTCGCCGTACGACCTTGGGATGAAGGCAAGACCGGTCCTCGGGCCGATGTCCGGACGGCTGCGGCGAGGGATTCTTGAGGTATGGAAATCCTTGAGATCGCCGGAGTGGCGGCCGTCGTGATCGGCATCGTGGTCATGGCGCTGCTCGCCATCGTGCCTTCGGTCGTAGACCGATAAGTCTCCCGTCAGGGAGTCAGTCGGCGGACAAGTGGACCAAGAGGTCCTGCCGGGTCAGAACGCCCACCGGCTTGCCGTCGTCCAGCACCATCAGGGCGTCCCGGCCCTCGAGCAACTCGACCGCCTTGGTGACCGGTTCGCCGGCGCCCAGGGACGGCAGTGCCGGGTCCATGTGCAGCTCGACCATGTCGGCCAGCCGCGCCTTGCCGGAGTACAGGGCGTCCATCAACGTCCGCTCCGACACCGCGCCGGCCACCTCGGCCGCCATCACCGGCGGCTCGGCCCGGACGACCGGCATCTGCGAGACGCCGTACTCGCGCAGGATCTCGACCGCCTCGGCGATCGTCTCGTGCGGATGGGTGTGCACCAGCGGCGGCAGGCTGCCGTCCTTGCCGGCCAGGATCTCGCCGAGCGTGACGCCGTGCCGGGCGTGCGCGAGGAATCCGTACTGCGCCAGCCAATCGTCGTTGAAGACCTTGGTCAGGTAACCGCGGCCGCCGTCCGGCAGCAGTACGACGATGACGGCTTCCGGGTCGTCGAGCTCATGCGCCAACCGGATCGCCGCCGCGGCCGCCATGCCCGCCGAACCGCCGACCAGCATGGCCTCTTCGCGGGCCAGCCGCCGGGTCAGCGCGAACGAGTCCGCGTCCGACACCTCGATCACCCGGTCGCAGATGGTCCGGTCGTACGTCTCCGGCCAGAAGTCCTCACCGACGCCCTCGACCAGGTACGGCCGGCCGGTGCCGCCGGAGTACACCGAGCCCTCCGGGTCGGCGCCGATGATCTGCACCTTCCCGCCGGAGACCTCCTTGAGGTACTTGCCGACGCCCGTGATCGTGCCGCCGGTGCCGATCCCGGCGACGAAGTGGGTGATCTTCCCGTCGGTCTGCTCCCACAGCTCCGGACCGGTGGTCTCGTAGTGCGAGCGCGGGTTGTTCTGGTTGGCGTACTGGTTCGGCTTCCAGGCGCCCTCGATCTCGCGGACCAGGCGGTCGGAGACGTTGTAGTAGGAGTCCGGGTGCTCCGGCGCGACCGCGGTCGGGCAGACCACGACCTCCGCGCCGTACGCCTTGAGCACGTTGCGCTTGTCCTCGCTGACCTTGTCCGGGCAGACGAAGACGCACTTGTAGCCCTTCTGCTGGGCGACCATCGCGAGCCCGACCCCGGTGTTGCCGGAGGTCGGCTCGACGATCGTGCCGCCGGGCTTGAGCTCGCCGGAGGCCTCCGCGGCCTCGATCATCCGGACCGCGATCCGGTCCTTCACCGAGCCGCCGGGATTGAAGTACTCGACCTTGGCGAGCACGAGCGGCTTGGCGCCGTCGGTCGTCTTTCCCAGCTTCACGAGCGGGGTGTTGCCGACCAGGTCCAGGAGAGATTCTGCGTAGCGCACAGCTTCACTGTAGTGATCTGCGCGTCGTTCCCCTATTTTCACTTGCATCGCTGTCACAGCGTGTAATCCTTGACTCATGAGTAGAGTCGGGGCCGCGAAGCGACTGGCCCAGGCCGCAGCTGTGGGGGGCGGGGGACTCGGGCTCATCGGTGCCACGTTGTACGGCGTACTGACCGCTGAGGCCGAGTATGCCAAGCGCGTGATCGGACCGATGCGCTACTACCCGACTCCGGGCGACGGCCTGTTCGGCCGGTATCCAGGACGTCCGATCACTTTCGCCATGATCGGCGATTCCAGTGCCGCCGGTTACGGCACGGACTCGCCGGACGAGACCCCGGGCGTGCTGCTGGCGTCCGGCCTCGCCGAGCTGGCCCAGCGTCCGGTGCGGCTGGCCGACGTGTCGAAGACCGGCGCGAAGTCGACCGATCTGGCCGCCCAGGTCGACGCCGCGCTGCAGGCCGGACCGCATGTGGCCGTCATCCTGATCGGCGTCAACGACGTGAAGGCGAAGATGCCACCGTCAACCTCCGTGCGGCTGCTGTCGACCGCGGTCCGCAGGTTGCGGGCCGCGAACTGTGAGGTGGTGGTGGGTACCTGCCCGGACCTCGGCGTGATCCGGACGATCATGCCGCCGCTGCGGCAGGTCGCCCGGTCCTGGGGCCGCCGACTGGCCGCCGCTCAGACCATCGCAGTGGTCGAGGCAGGCGGCCGGTCCGTGTCTCTGGGCTCTCTGCTCGGCGAGGTGTTCCGGACCAACCCGTCGATGTGGGGGCGGGACAACTTCCACCCCTCCGCCACCGGGTACGCCGCCGCCTCCGCCGCACTGCTGCCGTCGGTGGCGGCAGCGATGGGGGTCGGGCCGGAGTCCTTCGTGCCACCGGAGACGTTCCGGGGCGAGGCGATCCTGCCGATCGCGGAGGCCGCGGTCCAGGCCGCGCAGACCGCGGGGACCGAGGTCGCGGCCACCGAGGTCGCCGGGCACGAGCGCGGTCCGCGCGGACGCTGGGCCACCCTCCGCCATCGCCGCCGGCACCCGGAGGCCGACGTGGAGCGCATCGACGAGGGGACCGCGGACACCGTACCGGTGGGGAACTGAACCGGGTCCCCGGATTCTTCAGGCTGTGCGTCCGCTGAGCGGCGACATACATGAAGAAGGTCTTGCCTGTGGGCGTCCTCGTGGTGCACAGTCGATAACTACGCGGTACCCCGATAAACGGGAGGCGAAGATGGGCTTGAGCCACTCCGAGGAGACGCACCAGCGTCTGGTGGAGAGGGTGCCCAGGTGCACCGGACGCGAGATGACCGAGTGGTTCGAGCTGATGAACGACGGACCGTCGTTCCTGCGCTTCGATGACAGAGTGAGATGGCTTTCCAGCGAGTACGCCCTCGCGCACGGGCACGCAACCGCCATCGTCCACGAGTACGACTTGGTCAAGGCGCACCGGCGAATGGGCTGACGAGCCGAACAGGAGTCTGAGAAAACAGAAGGCCTGCCCTTTCAGGTGGAGGGGCGGGTCTTCTTTGTGTGTTCCGCAGTGTCCGGAAAAGCCGAAGGGCCGGCCCAGGTCGCGGGCCGGCCCCTCGGTTCGTTCGTCGGGGTCAGTCGCCACCGCGGAGGATGGCGAGGATGCGCAGGATGTTCCAGTAGAGCCAGACCAGGGTGACGGTCAGAGCGAACGCGGCCCGCCAGGCCTCGTTCTGCGGGGCGCCGTCGCGGACACCACGCTCGATCAGGTCGAAGTCGAGGATCAGGTTGAAGACCGCGAGTCCGGCACCGAGCGCGGCGAACACCAGGCCCATCACGCCGAAGCCGGCGATCCCGGTGTTGACGCCGAACAGGCTGACGATGAAGTTGATCAGGATCAC
The DNA here is from genome assembly GCF_045040325.1 of Kribbella sp. NBC_01510. Lineage (NCBI taxonomy): Bacteria > Bacillati > Actinomycetota > Actinomycetes > Propionibacteriales > Kribbellaceae > Kribbella > Kribbella sp. NBC_01510. The sequence continues at coordinate 581,871 of NZ_CP109418.1, forward strand.
GCCGGCGAAGCCCATCGTCGCGATGATCACCATCCTGGTGAACCGCGGCGTCACCTTGATCGCGAAGTACTTGTACGTCGCCAGCGTCAGACCGGCCGTCACCAGGGTGGCGAGCACCGCCTGCACGATGATGGCCGAGTCACCGACCCAGTTCGCGATGAACTTGCTGCCGATCCCGAGGAAGACGCCCTCGGCCGCGGCGTACACCATCACCAGCGCCGGGTTCACCTTGCGGGAGAACGACAGCACCATCGCGAGGATGAAGGCCAGCAGAGCACCGGCCAGGAACGCCGGGGTGACCAAGCTGACCGGGATCGTGTTCCAAGCGATCACGGCGACAACCGTCACGACGCCCAGAGTGGCGGCGGTCCGGACGATCACGTCGTCCATCGTCATCGGGCGGCTGCCGGCCGGAGCACCTTGGTACTGCTGCGACGGGACACCTGGCCCGCCGGAGCCGTACGGACCAGGCTGGCCGTACGGAGCGGCGCCCGGATACGCCTGGCCGTGGCCAGGCGCAAACGCACTCGACCGGTTCAGGACCGGGTTACTGCTCTGCATGTCATCCTCCTGGGGACCCACATCCGGGGCCGTAGCGAGATACTACGGTCCCAGCCTTAACAACATCTGAGAATCGACGCGTTGTTCCCCAACCGAAATCCCCCGAGGAAAACGGTTGCACGAGACAATCGATTCCCGATGCGAAAGCCCTACCCCCGTACGTCGTATTCAGCGCGGGAGGCGTGAATTTGGTGGGCGTGGGTGACGGACCATTCGGCGATGGCGGTCGTGAGGTGACCGGCTTCGACGCCCAGTGGGGTGAGAGCGTACTCGACGCGGACGGGGACGGCCGGATAGAGGGTGCGGGTGACGAGGCCGTCGCGCTCGAGGGTGCGGAGGGTCTGCGTCAGCATCTTCTGGGTGACCCCGTCGAGCAGCCGCCGGAGCTCGTTGAAGCGCAGCGGGCGGTCGAACCGACGCAGCGCGCCGAGCACGTAAAGGGCCCACTTGTTCGCCAGTACGTCGATGACCGTGCGGGACGGGCAGTCGCGCCCGTAGGTCTTCACCCAGTCATCGAATGCGGTATCCATGAGGTACCTAGATACCAAACAAGTGCCTTCTTCACAATGGATACCACCAACGCCGAGGATGGGGGCCATGACGATGCGCGCCCTCACCCAGCACACGTTCGGCGGTCCGGAGGTCCTCGAGATCGCCGAGGTCGACCGACCCACCCCCGGCCCTGGCGAGGTCCTGATCCGGGTCCGCGCCGCTGGGGTGAACCCGAGTGACTGGAAGGTGCGCTCCGGTCTGCTCCCCCGCTTCGGTCCGCCGCCGTTCGTCCTTGGTCTCGACTTCGCAGGCATCCGCGAGGACACGGGCGAGGAGCTGTACGGCGTCGTCTACCCACCTCGAGGTGCGTACGCCGAGTTCACTGTCGCGAGCGTGGATCGCTTGGCCCGCAAGCCGTCCACGGCCGACTGGGTCCACACGGCGGCGCTTCCCACCGCGGGGTTGACGGCGTACCAGCCTTTGGTTGGCATCGCGAAGGTCGGGCCGGGTGCTCGGGTGCTGATCCACGCCGCGGCGGGCGGTGTCGGCCACCTCGCCGTCCAGATCGCCAAGGCCCGCGGTGCTTACGTGATCGGGACCGCTCGCGCGGTGAAGCATGACTTCCTGCGCGGGCTCGGCGCCGACGAGTTGATCGACTACACCACGACCGACTTCACCACCGCAGTCCGCGATGCCGACGTCGTACTGGATCCGATCGGAGCCGAGTACGCCGTACGGTCGCTCGACGTACTGACACCGGACGGCATCCTGCTCGATGTCCGCGGGACCGGCCCGGACCGCAGTGAGGTCCGTGCGAAGGCCGCGGCTCGTGGGCTCCGGTACGAGGAATTCCGGATGGCTCCGGCGACGGACGACCTGGACGCGATCGCGCGGCTGGTGGATGAGGGTGAGGTGCGGGTGGCGGTGGAGCAGGTGTTTCCGCTGGAGCATGCCGCGAAGGCTCATGAGCTCAGCGAGAGCGGCCGCGTCGCCGGGAAGATGGTGCTCACGGTCTGACGGCGTCGTGCCTGTATGGGCAGGCACGACGCCGGACCGGCGGCCACCCGGGACGTCTTGCTCCCGCAGGCCGGTCAAAGGGGACGGCGCAGTGCTGTCAGAGGTGCGGGTGCAGTGCCTCGTGGCTGGAGAGGGCGGCGCCGACCTGGTCCGCCAGGGCGACAGCGACGAGGCGCTGCTCGAGGTCGGGGCGGACGATCCGGGCGGCCGCGGTGAGCAGGAAGCGGCCGCGCGTCTCGCCGGCGTGCTGGACGGCGAGCACGATCTCGGAGTTGGTCGGCAGACCGTCGCGTTCGACCTTCAGTTCGTGGCTGCCGCGCGTCACGGAGCCGTCCGCGTTCAGCCGCGGCGCCTGCGTTTGCTTGTCCCCGGCAACGAACTTGACCCCGTCGATCCCCAGTACGGCGGTCAGCTCGGCGCGCACCTGCTCGATCAGGTCGTCCGTGGACCCACCGGCCGCGACCGCCTGCGAGGTGGTGATCACGCCGTCCAGATAACCGAGATGCCGGGACGCCCGAGCTTGTTGCCTGCGGCCCCAGATCGCGATCTCGGTGACCGCGGTGCCGATCAGCACCAGCAGCACGGTCAGCTCGACGTCGGAGCTGCTGTTGATCGTGAAGGTGTTGTACGGCACGGTCAGGAAGAAGTCGAACCACACCGCGCTCGACACCGCCGCCAGCACCCCGGCGAGCCGGATGCCGAACGCCGCGACCGCGACGATCACCACCACCAGCAGCAGGGCGGCGTTCGCGTTGTCGAAGTTGTCGCGAAACGGGGTCAACAGCGCACAAACGGCCGGAGGCACGAGCAGCGAACCCGCCAGCACCAGATTGCGGTAACTCTCCACACTCCTATTCACTCTCGCAACACCCCGCCGATCAACCTTTCTCACAGAGCTCTGTCGCGCTTAGCGTGGTCCGATGCCCGAGATCACCCGCGTCCGGCCCGCCGAGGACGCCGACGAACGCAGTACGCTCACCGGCCTGCTCGACTTCCTGCGCTCAACCGTCGAGCTCAAACTCACCGGTCTGACCGACGCCCAGGCGTTCGCCCGACCGGTCCATCCGTCCGCACTGACACCGGCGGGCATCGTCAAGCATCTGACCGCGGTGGAGCGGTTCTGGTTCGCGATCGACTTCGCAGGTCTCGACATCGAGTGGCCGTGGACCGAGAAGGATCCGCACGGCGGTTTCCCGATCGCTCCCGACGACACGGTCGATAGCGTGCTGGCGGCGTACCGGGCTGAATGCGCCCGCTCGCGCGAGATCACGGCGGCGGCCGCCTTCGACGATCGCGCCCGCTCGGACGGCATGACCTTCACGCTTCGGTACGCCGTCGCCCACCTGATCGAGGAGACCGCTCGCCACCTCGGCCACCTCGACATCCTCAGAGAGTCGACCGACGGTCAGGTGGGCGAGTAAAACCTGTCGCGGGCGATGCAACCGGTGCATAGGTTGGTCGGTCATGGCAGAGCCTTACCGCATTCGCCCGGCCGCTGCGGCCGACATCGCGTTCCTCACGCACGTGACCCTCGAAGCGACCCGCGCCCAGGGCCGCCTGGCCGCCGACGTCGACGAGGCGGAGTGGCACGCCGGTTTCGGCGCGTGGCACCGTGAGCTGCTCGAGGACGAGTCGTCCACGCTGAGCGTGATCGAGCTCGACGGCCGCCCGGTCGGCCGTCTCCGGGTCAGCCGGACCACGGAGTCCATCCAGCTCAACGGGATCCAGCTCCTACCGGAAGTTCAGAACCGCGGGATCGGTACGGCGATCATCACCGGACTGCAGTCCGAGGCCGCGAGTACCGGCGTACCGCTGGATCTCGGCGTGGAGCGGGACAACCCGGACGCTCGCCGGCTGTATGACCGCCTCGGCTTCCGCAAGATCGGCGAGGAAGCCGATGGGGACAAGCTCCGCTGGCTCTCACCCGCCGCGGCCCGGCAGAACGAGATCTGGAACGCCGACACCGCGCGGAGGTACGACACCCCGGGCAGTGGGATGTTCGCGGCCGACGTACTCGGGCCGACTGTGGATCGGCTGGCCGAATTGGCCGGCGATGGCCGGGCCCTCGAGTTCGCGATCGGCACCGGGCGGGTCGCCGTACCGCTGGCGGAGCGCGGCGTGCCGGTCAGTGGGATCGAGCTGTCCACGGCGATGCTCGAGCAACTGCGGACGAAGGCCGATGAGGCCGCGATCCCGGTGACCGTCGGCGACATGTCCGCCGTCCGCGTGCCGGGCGAGTTCACCCTCGTCTATCTGGTCTACAACACGATCTCCAACCTGCTCACGCAGGAGGAGCAGGTCGCGTGCTTCCGGAACGCCGCCCGCCACCTCTCCCCCGGCGGCCGCTTCGTGATCGAGCTCTGGGTCCCCGAACTCCGCCGCCTCCCACCCGGCATCCCGGCCACGGTCGGGGTCGCCGACTCCGGGTACATCCTCTTGGACACGTACGACGTACTGCAGCAACACGTCGTGTCACACCACTTCCACTTCGGCGAAGGCACCCAGGCAGAGCTCTTCCGCAGCCCACACCGCTACATCTGGGCCGCCGAACTCGACCTGATGGCCCAACTAGCCGGCCTAACCCTCGAATCCCGCCACGCCAACTGGACCGGCACCGAGTTCACCGCCGACTCCCCCTCGCACGTTTCCGTCTACCGGCTGCCTGAGGAAGACACTGGTGGCCATGTCCACTGACCCGCTGTTCACCCGCCTGGCGCCCGTACTGAACGTGTCAGACCTCGCCGCGGAGCGCGCCTTCTACGAGAAGCTCGGGCTGCCGGTGATCTACGAGGGCGACGAGTACCCCGACTTCATCGCCTTCGGAACGGACACCATCAACTTCGGCATCCAGCAGGCCGACGCAGACAACGATCCACCCAGCGTCCTCACCTGGCAGATCGGCGTCTCCGACGTCGACGCCGCCGTCGAACTCTGCCGGACCGCGGGACTCGACTACGAGCTCGAGGTCAACGAGCCGGCCCCCGGCTGGAAGTACCGCCGCCTCCTCCTCCAAACCCCCAGCGGCTACCGCCTCGCCCTGGAAGGCGAGTCCGAGTAGATGGGGCCTCATCACCCGCGAGTACGAGGTGCGCTCACGCCGGCCACGTCAGGCGAACCGCGGCACCCGGCGCCAACCCCCGCTGGTTAGTGAACCCGTCTGATGGGTCAGCCCAGGGTCAGCCCACGAGACGGTGGGTTGGCCGACCGGACGGTGGGTTGGCCAACCGGACTCTGGTGGGGCAACCCCCACGCTGATGGGCTGACCCATCGGAGTGCGCTGGGTCAGTCGATTCCAGGACCAGGCAGCGCGCGGTGTGAACGCAGCGTTTCCTGGCTCGGCATCAAGGTCTTCGTCGGCCCGGCGAGGGGTGGCTTGCGGTTGTGTGTCGGTGCGGGTTGGCGCTGGTCGGGCGGGGGTACGGGCCTCACCATGAGGGGATGAGAGGTCACCCGGAGGGGGACTGTTCGGTGGGTGAGATCACCCGCGAGAGGGTTTGTGAAATCTTTCACGAGTGCTTAGCGTTGAAGTGAACATGAAGTCTGAAGACCACTCAGGGAGAGTGAACCGCATGACTGCCCAAGTGCCGCACATCCTCGTCGTCGGAGGCGGTTACGTCGGGATGTACACCGCGTACGGCCTGCGCCGGGCGGCTCGCAAGGGCCGGATCCGGGTGACCGTGGTCGACCCGCGGTCGGTGATGACCTACCAGCCGTTCCTGCCAGAGGCCGCGGCCGGCTCGGTGGAGCCGCGGCACGTCGTGGTGCCGCTGCGCAAGACCCTCAAGGGCTGCCGGGTGGTGACCGGCCGGGTGACCGGGATCGACCACGCCCACAAGGTCGCCAAGGTGACGCCCGAGGAGGGCCCGGAGTACGAGCTGGCCTACGACCAGATCGTGGTCGCGCTCGGCTCGATCGCCCGGACGCTGCCGATCCCCGGCCTGGCCGACGAGGCCACCGGGTTCAAGAACGTCGAAGAGGCGATCGCCCTGCGCAACAAGGTGCTGGACCGCCTCGACGTCGCGTCGTCCCAGCCGGACCCGGTGCTGCGCAAGTCCGCGTTGACCTTCGTCTTCATCGGCGGCGGGTACGCCGGTGTCGAGGCGTTCGCGGAGCTCGAGGACATGGCCCGCTACGCGACCCGGTACTACGACAACATCAAGCCCGAGGACATGCACTGGGTGCTGGTCGAGGCCACGGACCGGATCCTGCCCGAGGTCGGCCCGGATCTCGGCAAGTACACCGTGGACCAGCTCCGCAAGCGCAACATGGACATCCGGCTGGAGACCCGGCTGGAGTCCTGCGAGAAGGGCCGCGTCGTACTCAGCGACGGCGACGAGTTCGACGCCGACACGATCGTCTGGACGGCCGGCGTGAAGGCGAACCCGGCTTTGGCCGCGACCGACTTCCCGCTGGACGAGAAGGGCCGCGTCAAGGCGCTGGCCAACCTGCGAATCGAGGGTGTCGCTGACGCCTGGACCGCCGGCGACAACGCCGCCGTACCCGACCTGACGAGCGAGACCGGCGCGTACTGCGCTCCGAACGCCCAGCACGCCGTACGCCAGGCCCGCCAGCTCGCCGCGAACATCCTCCGGGTGGTCGACGGGCAGCCGCCGCAGGACTACGAGCACAAGTACGTCGGCTCGGTCGCGAGCCTCGGTCTGCACAAGGGCGTCGCCCAGCTGTACGGCGTGAAGGTCAAGGGCTGGCTGGCCTGGTTCCTGCACCGGACCTACCACGTGTCCCGTGTCCCCACCTTCAACCGCAAGGCACGCGTCATCCTCGACTGGACGCTGGCGCTGTTCTTCCGCCGCGAGGTCACCAGCCTCGGCAGCCTCCAGACCCCGAACGACGAGTTCCGCCGCGCGACGCAGTCCTGAGTCGCTGACTGAGTCCTTACGTCCGAAGAAGTGTGGGCTGTAACCCACACTTCTTCGGACGTTACGGGGTGGTGGCGCGAGGTTGCCTAGTGCAACAGATCGGCGTCGTGGACCAGGAGCGCGATCTGCACGCGGTTGTTCAGGTCGAGTTTGGTCAGGATGCGGGAGACGTGTGTCTTCACGGTCGGGACGCTGAGGTAGAGGGTCGCGCTGATCTCGGCGTTCGACTTGCCCTCGCCGACCGCGACGGCGATCCCCCGCTCACGGTCGTTCAGGCCGGCGAGACGGGCGACCGCCTTGGCCTTGCGGTTGTCCTGACCTGAGGCGGCGACCCTGGTGATCAGCCGCTTGGTGACGGCCGGCGAGAGTACGGGCTGGCCGGCGGCCACCCGCCGTACCGAATCGACGATCTCGGCCGGCGGGGTGTCCTTGAGCACGAAGCCGGCGGCCCCGGCACGGAGCGCGCGCAGCACGTGCTCGTCGGCGTCGAACGTGGTCAGGATGACGACCTCGGGCGCGCCCGGACGCCGCCGTACGGCCTCCGTCGCGGTCAGGCCGTCGGTGCCGGGCATCCGGATGTCCATCAGGATGACGTCCGGCGCCAACTGGTCGATCAGCCCCTGTACGCCGCTGCCGTCACCGGCCTCGCCGACCACGCGGATGTCCGGCGCACCGCCCAACATCAGCTTCAGCCCAGCGCGCAGCAGCGGATCGTCGTCGACAATCAGGACCCGAATACTCATCCACGTCCTCGGTTCGCTCCGGGCCCGGCCGAGGCACGAGATCGGCTGTGCTTGATGCTGAGCTCGCTCATGCCGGCCACGGTAGCCAGGCGAAGAGCCGGAACTCGCCGTCGGGGGTGCGGCCGTGCTCGATCCGTCCCTCCACCAGGGCGGCGCGCTCGGTCAATCCCTTCAAACCTTGCCCGTCCCCGCGTCTGCGGTTCGGCGCGGGGTTGCGGAGCTCCACCTCCAAGCCGTTGCCCGGGGCACCGGATACGGTGATCTGGACGGGCTCGCCGGGCGCGTGCTTGAGCGCGTTGGTGAGCCCCTCCTGCACGATCCGGTACGCCGTCCGCCCGACGTGCTCGGGTAGTGCGCCGGGCGCGTCCAGCACCAACTCCACCGGCAGCCCGGCCTTGCGCGAACCCTCCACCAACACGGGCAGATCGGCGAACGTCGGCTGCGGCAGCTCCCCCACCGGGGCCCGCAGTACGCCGATCACCTCGCGAAGGTCCTGCAACGCCTGGTGCGCGCTGGCCCGGATGATCTCGGCAGCCCCGGCGACCTCCGCGGTGGACGCGTCCGGGCGATAGGCCAGCGCGCCGGCATGCACGCTCAGCAGGGACAGGCGATGGCCGAGTACGTCGTGCATCTCGCGGGCGATCTCCTCGCGAGCCCGCAGCTGGGCCTGCTCGGCCTCCAGCTTGGCGACGGTCTCGGCGCGTTCGGCGCGATCCCGCAGAGTCTGCAGGAGCTGGCGGCGCGATCGGATGTAGAAGCCCCAGCCGGCCACCGCGATGTAGATCGCGATGGCGGCGACCATCAGCGCTGTTCCATCGGCCTTGTGCCGGACCTGGATGTAGACGAGCAGGCTGACCGCGTTGGCCACGAAGATCAGTAGCGACGTACGCCAGGGCTTGTGGATCGCGACCGTCATGATCAGGACCAGCGCCGCCCCGCTGGCCGCCTCGGAGTAGATCGTGACCACGGCCGCCACCAGGGCCAGCTGGACAGGCCATCGGCGGCGGAACCAGAGCGTCAGGCACAGCGCCATCCCCGACACGAAGTCGAACGCGAGCAGGCCCCGGTGGACGGGATCGCTCTCGCCCTCGCTGAACGTCCAGATGCCGAACAGGATCGCGAGGACGAAGACGATGCTGTCCACGATCCAGTCCCGCCTGCTGCGACGGCGATGTGTGGACCCGGTCATGTCCCGAATGTAGCGGTGCGTAAGCGCTCTCCAGGGCAGTTGTGGCTGTCCGCATACCGAAGTCGCTTTCTTGAGCTACTTAGGTCGGCGGTAGGTTTCCGGGCATGAGTCAGCTCGCCGTCACCGTCATCGGCCCGGATCGCCCGGGCATCATCGCGGACGTCACCGAGGCCCTGGCCGGGACCGGGGTCAACCTCGAGGACTCCACCATGACGCTGCTGCGCGGTCATTTCGCCATGATGATCGTCTGCTCCGGGCCGTACGACGAGGTGAAGTCCGCACTCGAGCCACTGCGCGGTGAGCTGGTGATCACGGTGCGCCGGGTCGGCCCCGAACACGAGCACGCGCCGATCGGAGCGCCGTACATGCTGAGCGTGCACGGCGCCGACCGGCCCGGGATCGTGGCCGCCGTGACGCGGATGATCGCGTCGGCCGGCGGGACGATCACGGACCTGGCGACCCGGCTCAGCGGGGAGCTGTACGTGCTGACCGCGGAGGTCGAGCTGCCGCCGTCCGCCGAGCTGGACATGCTCTACCGCGCACTCGACATCACCGCCGAAGAGCTCGGCGTCGGCGTCACCTTGCGCCCGGCCGAGAGCGACGACCTGTGACCGTGGCCGAATTGATTTCCGGCTGGACTCCTTCGCAGCTCGGCGTGGCCGGTGAGGTTCTGGACGTGGTCCGCGCGCCGCACCCCGTCCTGGCGACCGAGGGCGCGACCGTGGATCCGCTCGATCCGGCGATGATCCAGCTCGCGGCGGATCTGGTCGCAACCATGGGGGTGTCGCCGGGTTGCGTCGGTCTGGCGGCGCCCCAGGTCGGCGTGGCGGCGCAGATGTTCGCCCTCGACGTGACCAATCACCCGAAGGCGCGCACTCGCCACGGCGTCTTCGTGCTCTGCAACGCCGTCGTGGTCGAGGCAACCCGGCAGGAGAAGGGCCGCGAGGGCTGCATGTCCGTCCCCGACTTCACCGGCGACGTCAAACGCGCCACCCGCCTGACCGTCACCGGCGTCCTCCCCGGTACGACGGACGCCCTCACCATCACCACCGACGCTTTCGAGGCCCGCGCCCTCCAGCACGAGATCGACCACTGCAACGGCCAACTCTTCCTCGACCGCGTCGCCGGCGCCCACGCCGTCTACCCCCGCAAGGTCTACAAGTAACTTGTAACCTCAAGGCGAGCCGGCTGGCCCGGGTGGCGGAACGGCAGACGCAGCGAGCTTAAACCTCGCGGCCCTCACAGGCATACGGGTTCGAATCCCGTCCCGGGCACCATCCTCTGACCTGCGAAGATGCGTTGCGGGGAATATTAGCCAGGCTGAAAGAACACCCGCGATAGTTGCAACAGCGGTTGCAGTTGTCAGTGCAGCCCGAAGGCCAGCCGATTTGGATGGGCGGATGTCTCCTGTACGTTCCGGCTGCCTGGCACGCACGTCACAGCGGCTCCAACGGCGCTTTCGGAAGGACTTCGTGGCGCGCCGAGGCGGTCCGTCAGATGAAGGGACCCTTCATCCGACGTGCGTTGCCCGGTCCGAGGTTCGCTCGGCTGCGGAGCACGGACTCGAACGCGTCGGGCTGGTCGGGGGTGACGATGGGACTGACCCTGCGTCCGAGGTCGACGACAAAGCCAGCCTTCTTGTTCGGTCGTTTCCTGTCGAGGTTGGCCCAGTACCGCGGGTTGCCCGTTCCCCAGAAGCGCCACTTGCCGGACCAAACGCCCTTGATCTCGATGCGTTGGAGGCCTTGGATCCGCGCGTACGGAACGCGCTTGGTACCGAATGGGAAGTAGTAGGAGCGGATCTCCAGCCGGTCGGTGCCGCACACGATCGTGCCGTCGTCGTAGGTGTCGGTCACACTCGAATTTTATCTCCGCTTCGAAGCGCGAACATGGCTCCCGCGATCCGTGCTTTCAACTATCGCAGACCACCTGGCGGACGGCTGCCAGATGGCCGTCCGTGCACCTCAGCCGTCTCGGTTGCAGCTCGACCGCGTTCGGTCGCGTTCAGGCGGCGTGCACTGCACGGGCGACCGAGGCGACACGAACCCGTGCGGATCGCCCCGAACACGGCCAGGGTCGAACCTAAACCTCGCGGCTCTCACAGGCATACAGGTTCGAATGCCGTCCGGGGCAGTAGTAGTGGAACTGGTCCATGTCCTCGTCATCGATCCTGCGCAAAGGCCTTTCGATCGACAACTGCCGGACGAACGCCGACCCTGGGATTGCACGGCAACACACTCATCCAGGGAGCCGCGGTCCGTGATGTTGCGAGACTGATGGCGGACCGCCGGCACTCACGAACTTGCCGTTTCCAGTCGAGCGCTTTCCTACGCGAGCGTCGCTGGAGGTCATCGATCGAGGTTGGTGAGCGGCAGCTGCCCGCGCCCGCACGCCAGTCCCGGCGACCCCCACCGAAATCACGCCGCCGCCGGTACGCCGGGCAGCGGTCACAGCGCGAGGCCGTGGACCCCAAACAGGGACCGTGAACAGGAAATAGCGTGTTCAAGGTCCCCACCGCGTGACCCAGCTCCCCACTCCAGGTCAGCGAGCACCTCGGCAACTCGTCGCCGCGAAGCCACCATCACGGACTCCACCTGTCTACTAGTGCCTCGCCAAGAAACGTCGAGGTCGTTACCGCACTCGCCTTCCGCCCGGGGCAATTTTCGGGGGAGAACCTCGCAGCTGCACCCTTGTACCCACCGCATACCCGGGGTGAAGGGACAAGATCAGGGGTGAACCCCGCACCTGGCCGCCAGGTCCGGCTTCGGGATGGTGGTCACTGCGGATTACCTCCCCAACCTTGCTTGACGCGGCACTAGCACGATCCGTGCTTTCGACCGTCGCGCGTCACGTGTGCACGGTGCACCATAGAGTGTCGTGTGCCACCTGATGCCCTACGATTCCGTGCCTCCTGATGGGCCGATGCAGAGGTCCGCCATCTGGCTCACTCGGTCGTCGTTCCGTTTGCCGAGCGGAATGCGCACTACGGAATCTGCAAGGCCGGAAGGCTCATCCCTCCTGTCAGGCCTGCAATGAACTCCCCCGAGGCTCGGAATACATATCACCATCGCACGGGCTGAGCACGCTCCTGATGCCTGTCATTCAGCACCTTCGTGCTTTGCGTCCGTCGTCGCGGGGATGGTCTGTGCGGTCACCGCGCGGTTTTCCGCGGATGCACCCACGAGCTGCCAGCGCCGATATACGTCGACCGAACGGTGTTGCTCGACGTACCCGCCGTCCGTGCGCCGGACCACCTGGCCGGTCTCGACGCCGAGCACCGCGATCTGCGCATCCCGTTCCTGCAGCCCGGTGCAGATGCGGCGGGTGATCACCAGTGCGGCGGGCGGGCCCAGAACCACGAGGACCTGGAAGACGTGCAGGAGTGAGTTGACCGAGAGGTGGAACTGCACGGCCATGGTGTCGGCGCCGGCTGCGGCCCAGAGGATGCCATAGAAGGTGATACCGGCGACTCCGATGCCGGTTCGGGTCGGGTTGTTGCGCGGCCGCTCGAGGAGGTGGTGATGCCTGCGGTCGCCGGTCAGCCGCTCCTCGATGAACGGGTAGACGGCGACGAGCGCAAGGAACAGCGTGCAGACCGTGACCGGCATCAGCACGGCCAAGCTGAACGTTTTGCCCCACCAGACGAATTCCCAGCCTGGGGCCAGCCGAAGCGAGCCGTCGAGGAAGGCGAGATACCACGCCGGGCCGACACCGGCCGAGGTGTTCGCCGGATCCGCAGGGCCGTACAGCCACACCGGATTGATGGTCGCCGTCGCGGCCATGAGGATCGTAACCCCCGCGACGAAGCAGAACAGGCCAACGCTCTTGACCGCGGCCACAGTCGCCGGACGTCCTACCACGTTGTCTTCCGTTCGCCCGGGTTCGGCGAGCTGCGCGGGCTTGTGCCTCAGCGCGAGGACCGCACCGACAACGAAGAGGACGACAAGTAGGGCGGGCAGGACGACGATGTGCAACGGGTAGAACCACGAGAGCACATCGCCCGGGAACTGCCCACCGAACAGCAGGGCCGAGAGGCCAGAGCCGACGAGCGGAGTCGCCTGCAGGACACCGTCGAGTACGGCGAGGCTCGTGCCGGACGCCATGTCGTCCGGGAGTGAAGTGCCGGTGAGGCTTGCGGCCAGCATGACGATGAGCAGCCCGACGACAACGAGCCAGTTCAGGCGCCGTGGCCGACGGAACCCGGCGGTGAAGAACAGCCGCAACAAGTGCAGCGTGATCGCCGCCATCATGATCAGCGTGGCCCAGTGATGGATCTGGCGGATCAGCAGTCCACCGCGGACCTCGAAGGTGATCGCCATGGTCGAATCCAGTGCCCGTGACATCTCTGCGCCGTGCAGCGGTGCGTACGGTCCGTCGTACACGACGTGACCGACCGACGGTTCGTAGTACACCGTCAGGACCACGCCGCTGAGTACGATCACGACGAAGCTGTAGAAGGCGATCTGCCCGAACAGCAGCGACCAATGGTCGGGGAATACCCTTGCTCGCAGGTTGCTCCATGGGCGGTGCATGGCTCGACCCTCCTTGGTCATCCTCCACGCCGGGCCGCAATCCGCGGTCATCCATACGACGCCGCAGCCATCGCGCCTGTGACGTCCCGTGTCGCACATCACGCTCTCGTCGGCGCTGGATCGGACAACGCCGGCTTGCCGTCTCTGCTTGAAGGCGTCTGGCAAATGTGATTGCCGGGCTTGGGGTGCGCTGACACGATTTCGGTCATGATTGGTGTTGGGGCGTCGGACTGCTTGCTTGTGACGGGGATGCCTGGGGCCGGAAAGTCGACTGTGACAAGGCTTGTTGCCCAGCGGCTGGAGCGTTCCGCTCGGCTCGGCGGCGACGAGCTGAACGGGATGATTGTCAATGGCTTCGTCTGGGCGCTGGGTGAGCCTGCCGATGAAGCGGCGCGGCAGGTGGAGCTGTTGCACCGAAATCTGTGTGCGCTGGCGAACAACTTCTCCGACGCCGGGTTCACGCCCTTGATCGATGCGATGGTGCCGTCCCGCGAGAAGCTGGACTTCTTCCTTGATCTCCTCAGTGCCCGGCGGGTCTTGTTCGTTGTCCTCGCGCCGGGCATCGACGCTTGCCAATACCGCAACACCATCAGGGATCCCCGTGAGCGATTCGACTTCGACGGCTACGAGACCCTCGACGCCGCCATGAAGCGCGAGTTTGGCGATGTCGGCTGGTGGTTCGACACCGCGACCCTTACCCCCGATCAGACCGCCGATCGCATCGTCCGCGAAGCAAGCCGACGTGCCCTCGTGAACTGATTGCGGACCCGATGCGGGAGGACTGCCCGGTCGCTGACACGTAACCGTCAGGCGTTGGTCGGGTCGGCTGCCCTGGCGGCCTGCTCGATCTTTGCGCGCTGCTCCTCCCAGAAGGCGGCGTCGTGCCTTTGCACGGCCATGCTCTCCGCGTCCGTTCCCACCGCTCCGTCGAGTTCTTCGCGAAGGATGTCGGCGTGGCCGGCGTGCCGACTGGTCTCGGCGAGCATGTGGACCAGGATGTCGAACAGTTTCACCTCGGGGCGCGGCCACCACGCAACGTGGCCAGGGGCATCGATGGCGAGCCCTTTGATCGTCGCGTCGCTGTGGTCCCACACTCGCCGGTATCGGTCGATGATGTTGCTGCGGGACTCGTACTCGGTCGCCCACATGTCGGCGAGGCGCTCGGTCTCGACATCCCAGCGGGGCAAGGGTTCGGGGAAGGGACGATCGAAGACCTCGCCGAAGTACCTGGCTTCCCAGGTCGCCAGGTGCTTGATCAAGCCCAGGAGGTTGGTCCCGGTAGTGGTCAGCGGGCGGCGGGCGTCGTACTCCGAGAGCCCGTCGACCTTGGCGAGCATCGCCTCGCGGATATGTTGCAGGTAATCGTGCAGATATGCCTTCGCGAAGTCGTCGATCATGGGACAGGACCCTGCCACTCGCTCCTGGTGGGATCAACCGCCTCTTTGTGGAGATGGCACCGCCGCCGGGCCCCCGAGCGCCGGCGGGCGGTGCGGCTCGTCAGTTGCCGGTGTTGATCACCTCGGTGAGGGCACTCACGTTGAGGATTTCGGATCCGCCGCAGGTACCGGTTCGGCGGGTCAGAGAACCGCGCAGGTCGTAGACGCCGTCCGGGAACTCCATGACACCGTTGACAGTGCCGGTGTACCGACACGTTCCCTTGGACGTGGTGATGTTCAGGTCGATGCCGTCGATCGTGTAGCCGCGATCCTCCACGAGGTCGAGGGTCCACGGCAGGGCGTTGGGCGTCACCCGGGTGCCGTCGGTGCAACTGACGATGATGTTGTCGATGGCGGCCTTCACCTCGCCGCCGCCGTCGTCAGCTGTCACCCGACCGCTGAACTGGTTCCCGCATTCGGCCAGGACGCTGTTGTCCGAGTTGATGAACTCCATTCCGGTGCTGGTGAATCCATGGACCGACTCTGCCGCGGCGGATGCGGACGCCTGGGGCGCGGCCGCGAAGGCCAGTGCGGCTGCCGCGGCTCCGGCGGCGATGCGGACCTTCACCAGACTCCTGCTGTCGATGGTCATGCCTCTCCTCTGCTCTGCTTTGTTCTGGGTAGCTGGGCGCCAGGTTGCAGACGCGGCCACTCATACGCAGGGCATCGGTCAGATGGTTCAACCGTCAGAGGCCGGCGATCGACTTCGCGCGGGTGAGGACTGCGTCGAGCATTGCTTCGGTGAGTTTGCCGGTGAATGTGTTTTGTTGGCTGGGGTGATAGCAGCCTAGGACGGTGACTTCGCCGTACGGCGTTTCGATGGGGTGCTCTACGGCGTGGCCGAAGGGTGGGCGGGGTTTGGGGACGGTGCCTCCTACTGTGGCCAGGGCGGCGAGGAGGGCGTCGTAGCCGAATTTGCCGAGGCAGATGATGGCTTGGGTGGTGGGGAGGACCAGCTCGAGTTCGCGGCGGAACCAGGGAGCGCAGGTGTCGCGCTCTTCGGGGGTGGGCTTGTTGGCGGGTGGGGCGCAGCGGACGGCCGCGATCATGCGCGTGCCGATCAGGTGGAGGCCGTCGCCGGCGTGTTCGCTGGTGGGCTGGTTGGCCAGGCCGACGCGATGGAGGGCGGCGAAGAGCCAGTCGCCGGAGCGGTCGCCGGTGAAGACGCGGCCGGTGCGGTTGCCGCCGTTGGCCGCTGGGGCGAGGCCGGCGATCAGGATCCGCGGATCGGCGGCACCCCAGCCCGGGATCGGGCGGCCCCAGTACGGCTGGTCGGCGAAGGATTTTCGCTTGCTGACGGCAACGTCTTCTCGCCACTCGACGAGACGCGGACAGGCGCGGCAGACGGACACGCGCGCCTCCAGCTCCCGCAACTCTCCGGTCGCCGCCAACCGCAGCACCCCGGACGCATCCTCCGCCACCGGAGTACGTCGTACGGCGGGATCCTCCGGCCAACCGGTCCCAGGCGGCACCGGACTCTCGAACAACTCCCCGGTCAACGGATGCGGCAGCTTCATCCCCTCAGACTAGGGACATGAGCGTCATCGGAGTGGTCGCGTCGGCAACCGGCGGCGTCGAGCAGTTGCGGGTGGGGCTGGTCAGGCCTCTGCTCGATCGGGAGCATCAGGTGGCGATCACCGTCACGCCGACGGCGGCCGCGTGGATCGCGCCGGCTGAGCGGTGGGAACTGGAACAGATCACCGGACTGCCGGTGCGGTCGCAACCCCGGCGTCCCGGGGAGGCCCGGCCGCACCCACCGATCGACCTGTTCGTGGCGGCTCCGGCGAGCGCCAACACGGTCGCCAAGCTGGCCCTCGGGATCGGCGACAACCAGGCGTTGAGCGTGCTTTCGGAGGGACTCGGCAGTACGCCGATGGTCGTGTTCCCGAAAGTGAACGCGGCCCACGCGAGGCATCCCGCGTGGGCCGGTCATCTGGACACACTGCGCGAGGCAGGCGTCGTACTGGTGGAGTGGGAGTTGCTGGAGCCGCGGACCGAAGCCAAGCGGGAGTTGCCTTGGGACCGCGTCCTCGCGGCAGTCGACGGGTTAGCCGACCAGTTCTTCCAGGGCCGGCTCCGCGACCGTGGGGCGGGGATGACGGATGGTGGGGATGGCTAGGGCGAGGAGGACGGCGGCTGCGGCGAAGGTGGAGAGGAGGAGGAAGGTGTCGGTGAAGCCGGATTCGGCGGGGAGGCCGTTGGGCTGGAGGTGGCCGGTGATGATCGAGCTGGCGAGGGCTGTGCCGATCGAGCCGCCGATGGTGCGGATGTTGGCGTTCATGCCGGTGGCGACGCCGGTCTGCTCACGCGGGACACTCTGAACGATCAGGCTGGTCATCGAGGCGTACGCAAACCCGAGCCCGACGCCGAAGAGCGCGGTCGACAGCGCGACCTGCCACGGCTGGTCGTGGAACTCCGCGAACGCCAGCGCCGCGACCAGAATCAGCGCGGAACCCCAGACCACCTGGGCCTTCACGTGGAACCGCGGCGCCAACGGCCCACTGAGCGAACCGGTGATGGCCATCGTGACCAGCATCGGCAGCATCAACAGGCCGGCCTGCGTGACACTCGAGCCGAACCCGAACCCGGCAGCCTTCGGGATCTGCATGAACTGCGGCACGAACGCGTACACCGCGAACATCGCCGCACCGAACAGCAGCGCCACCAGGTTCGTCGTCCAGACGGCCGGCAGCCGCATCATCCGCATGTCGATCAGCGGGTTCCGCGACCGCAGTTCCACAGTGATCCAGGCAACCAGCAGTACGACGGCAGCCGCGAACAATCCGATTGTCAACAATGAACCCCAGCCCCAGGACCGGCCCGCACTCAGCGGCAGCAGCAGCGCGACCAGCCAACCGGACAGCAACGTGGCGGCCAGCCAGTCGATCCGGCCGGGCACCTTGTTCGGCGACTCGGGGACGTAGCGGCGGACCATCACCGCGGACACCGAGATCACGACCATCGGGATCCAGAACAGCCAGCGCCACCCGAGCGACTGCACGATCGGGCCGGCCAGGACGATGCCGAGACCGCCACCGGCGGCGATGATCGCCGACACCACGCCGACCACGGATGGCACCCGCTCCGACGGGAACTCGTCCCGGATGATGCCGAACGACAGCGGGAACACCGCTCCGCCGACACCTTGCAGCACGCGGGCTCCGATCAGTACGGCGATGTTCGGGGCCAGCGCGGCGAGCAGACAGCCGACCGCGAGCGCGATCAGCGCGATCAGGAGCGTGCGCTCCTTGCCGTGCATGTCGCCGATCCGGCCGAGCAGTGGGGTCGCCACCGAGACCGACAGGAGCAATGCGGTGAACACCCAGGTGACGGTGCTCGGAGTCGTGTGCAGGTCATGCTGAATAACGGGCAGCGCCGGGCTCACCAGCGACTGCAACATCGAGAACGAGGCCACGACCGTCGCCAGCACGGCCAGCGTCAGTCGCGGAGAAGTTGTGTTTCCAGGCATGCAAAAGTCCTTCGAAAGGGAGGTGTGCGCGCCGGACTAAAGCGCAGAAGTTCCCCGGCCTGGTAAAGTCGAGGTATGCCTCCACTATAACGGAGGGGTGCCTCCGGTTTCAACTGGTTAGGGTGAACGCGTGGTGAATGAGCAGTCCAGGCCGGCGTTGCAGGTCGACGTACGGCGGCCGACGCGGGCCGATGCGCGGCGGAACTTCGACGCGTTGCTGGGCGCTGCGCGGGACGCGTTCGCCGGCAAGGGAGCCGACGCGTCGCTGGAGGACATCGCCCGCCAGGCCGGCGTCGGGATCGGGACGCTGTACCGCAACTTCCCGACCCGGCAGGACCTCTTCAACGCCGTGTACTTCGGTGAGATCGAGGAGCTCTGCCAAGCGGCCGAGGACGTCGCCGACCTGCCGCCGTGGGAGGCCCTGACCACCTGGCTGCGCCGCTTCGTCCAGTACGCCGCGACCAAGCGCGCGATCTGGGAGTCGCTCAACCGCGACTCGGACCGATTCAAGACGGCCCGGGAGGCGATGTACGCCGCCGGCACGCCGCTGTTCGAGCGCGCGCAGGAGGCGGGCGAGGCGCGCAAGGACATCAGCTTCGACGACCTGCTGCGGATGGTCAGCGGACTGACCGCGGCCGGCTTCGTGGACGACGACCAGCGCGTCCGGGTGCTCGAGATCGCCCTCGACGGCGTCCGCGCCCGCTGATCACGACAGCGCGACGCCTACATTCCAGGCGTTCCCCGGGATCTGGATCTTCCCGGCGTACGGGATCACCTGCTGGCGGGTCCGCCACCCGCCAGCAGGTCCAGGGCCCGGTCAGCCGAGCGAGAGCGCGACACCGTCCAGGATGTCGTGCTCGGACACGATCACCTCGCCGACCGTCATCCGGTCGAAGAGCCGCTGCAGGATGAGCGCTCCGGCGCCGATCACATCCACGCGTCCGGGATGGATGGTGGGTACGGCGGAACGCTCAACGCGACTGGAGTTCGTCAACCAGGTGGTCGCGGCGCGAAGGTCAGCGCGGGCGAGTCGCGCGTGGTGGACCGCGGCCCGGTCGTACTCCGGAAGCCCAAGGGCGACCGCAGCGACGGTGGTGACAGTCCCGCCGACCCCGATCAGCGCGCGGGCATCCCCGAGCGGGACTGTGGTCGTGTCCAGGAATGCGTCCGCGTCCTTGGCGATGGCGTCGAGTTCGTCGGGCGTCGTGGGGTCTGATCTGACATGCCGCTCGGTCAACCGCACCGAGCCGATGTCGAGCGACTCCGCCGCGATCACGCCGTCGGCGTCGCCCAGGACGAGTTCGGTCGAGCCGCCGCCGATGTCCGCGACGAGGTAGGGCCCGGGGAGACCGAGCGATGCCGTGGCGCCGCGGAAGCTGAGCTCGGCCTCCTCCGCACCCGAGATGATCTCCGGCTCCACACCGAACCGCTCCCGGATACCGGCGAAGAACTCGTCCCGGTTGCTCGCATCCCGAGCCGCCGAGGTCGCCACGAATCGCGTCCGCGCGACGCCGGCCGCCCGGATCACGGCGGCGAAGTCGTCAGATGCCGTGAAGACGCGCTCCAGCGCTTCCGGAGCGAAGGATCCGGTCGCATCAACGCCTTGCCCGAGGCGGACGATCGTCATCCGCCGATCGACCTCGACGAGCCGACCGTCGACCAGGTCGGCAATCAGCAAGCGGATCGAGTTCGTCCCGCAGTCGACGGCCGCAACCCGTTCAGACACACGGACCTCGGCGGCCCCAGTCCTCCAGGGCTTCCAGGGCCTCGTCGCCGAGGGGATTGACTCCGGGGCCGGCGGCGAGTGAGTGACCGACCAGCACGTGCAGGCACTTCACGCGGTTGGGCATGCCGCCGGCGGTGATGCCGGCGATCTCCTCGACGTGCTGGATGGACTCGCGGTGGGCCAGGTAGGACTCGTGGGCCGCCCGATAGCGCGCGGCCAGGTCCGGATCACTGCCCAGGCGGTCGGTCATTTCCTTCATCATGCCCTCGGCCTCAAGGGTACCGATCGCGGACGCGAGTCGCGGGCAGGTCACGTAGTACGTGGTCGGGAACGGCGTACCGTCCGGCAGTCGCGGCTCGGTCTCCACCACATCCGGCAGGCCGCAGCTGCAGCGGTGCGCGATGGAGCGGATGCCCCGTGCGGTCCGGCCCAACTGCTTGCTGACCGCTTCTTCGTCCGCGGGACTGACGCTCACCGGGTCGCCTTCGGTGACGGCGTGATGATCGGCTTCGGGGTCGGTTTGGCCGGAGTCGGCGTCGTCGCCGGGGCCGGCGGGTTGCCCGCTCCCTCGACACTCCCCCACAGCTTCGTGTACCAGGTCGGCTTCTGTGCGTCCGTCGTACCGTCTGTCGGGGCCGAAGGCTCGGGCGGCGCACCCAGCGGCTTCCCGTCCGCGCCGATCACGCGGTAGCCGACCTCGCCCGGCATCACCCAGCCGAGCCGCTGCCGCGCCTGCGCCTTCACGAACGCGTCGTCGTCCCAGCGGGCGATCTCGTCGTTCAGCTCGTTGACCCGCTTCTCCCGGTCCCGGATCTCCTGCTGCAGCGCGGTGACCTGCTGGTGCTGGTCGAACCACACCCGCAGGCTCTGCGCGTACGACACGATCAGCGCACCGAGCACGAGCAGTACGACGGCCGCCCGGCCGGTGAGGTTGCGGGAGCCCCGGGTCCGGACCGGGCCGGCCGGGGTCCCCGTCGTACGGCGTTTGGGCTGGTCGCCCCGACGGGCCGGTGGCCGCGACTGGGTCCGGCTCGACGGACGCGAGCCGGGGCGTGCACCGGATTCCCGGCGGGACGACGGCATCTCAGCCCTGGAACCGCGGGAAGGCCGAGCGACCGGCGTACGTCGCCGCGTCGTCCAGCTCCTCCTCGATCCGGAGCAGCTGGTTGTACTTCGCGGTCCGGTCGGACCGGGCCGGGGCGCCGGACTTGATCTGGCCACAGTTCGTCGCGACCGCGAGGTCGGCGATCGTGGTGTCCTCGGTCTCGCCGGAGCGGTGGCTCATCATGCAGGTGAAGCCGTTGCGGTGGGCGAGGTCGACCGCGTCCAGCGTCTCGGTCAGCGAGCCGATCTGGTTCACCTTCACCAGCAGGCTGTTCGCCGACTTCTCGGTGATGCCGCGCTGCAGCCGCTCCACGTTGGTGACGAACAGGTCGTCGCCGACGATCTGGGTCTTGTCGCCGAGCTGGGCGGTGAGGCTCTTCCAGCCCTCCCAGTCCTCCTCGTTCAGCGGGTCCTCGAGCGAGACGATCGGGTACGCCGACACCAGGTCGGCGTAGTACGCGATCATCTCGTCGGCCGACTTCTTGCCGCCCTCGAACGCGTACACGCCGTCGGTGTGGAACTCGCTCGCGGCCACGTCCATCGCCAGGGCGATGTCCTTGCCCGGCTGCAGGCCGGCCTTCTCGATCGCGACCAGGATCAGGTCGAGCGCCTCGCGGTTGCTGGCCAGGTTCGGCGCGAAGCCGCCCTCGTCGCCGAGGCCGGTGGACAGGCCGCGCTCCTTCAGCACCGCCTTCAGCGCGTGGTAGACGCCGGCGCCCTGCATCAGGGCCTCGCCGTACGTCGCCGCGCCGATCGGGGCGACCATGAACTCCTGGACGTCGACGTTGCTGTCCGCGTGCGCGCCGCCGTTCAGGATGTTCATCATCGGCACCGGCAGGACGTGCGCGTTCGGGCCGCCGACGTAGCGGAACAGCGGCAGGCCGGCGCTGTCCGCGGCCGCCTTCGCCACCGCCAGGCTGACGCCGAGGATGGCGTTCGCGCCGAGCTTGGCCTTGTTCGGGGTGCCGTCGAGGTCGATCAGGGCCTGGTCGATCAGCCGCTGCTCGTGGACGTCGTATCCGACGATCTCCTTGTCGATGTCCTCCAGGATCGCGGTGATCGCCTTCTGGACGCCCTTGCCGCCGTACCGGGCCTTGTCGCCGTCGCGCAGTTCGACGGCCTCGAACTGGCCGGTGGACGCGCCCGAGGGCACGGCCGCCCGGGCGACGGTGTCGTCGTCGAGCAGAACCTCGACCTCGACAGTGGGGTTGCCGCGCGAGTCGAGGATCTCGCGGGCGCCGACGGCCTCGATGGTGGCCACATTGACTCCCAAGTTCTCGATGACGAATCGGTCCCGAGCCTAGCCTCCAGACCAGCTACCCCAGTGGACCGCGTCGGCCCTAACGATCGCATCCGCGGGGACCTCCCGCGTCAGCAACACCCCGTTGGGCGCCAGATAGACCTCGAGATTGCCGGAATCCACAGCCAGTAAGACTTCTACCGCCGTGCGCCGGCCGACCGGGCTGTCCTCGGACGGCGCCAGATGGACGTGCGTACGCCGTCCCGCGCGTAAGCCTTCGCGCCGGATCGCCGGCAGGGCGGCCCAGTTGGTCCCGTGCCAGAGCAGGTGATCGGGGTACACCCGTTCCCAACTGTTCTCCAAGGCTTCACGCGTCACGGGCATCCCGTCGAGCGAATGCCCCTGACACGCGCGGATCCGATCGCCGTCCACCTGCAACCGCTGCTTGTCGTTGTCCTCGACCGCGGCCGCGAGGTCGGCCGGCTCCATCCGAAGTTCGGCCAGTACGTCGGCGATCGCCGCCCAGCCGTCCGCACTCATGGTGAGCCCACGCTCACCTGCTGTATGCCTGAGCAGCCTGGAGATCCGCCGGCTGTCCCGGCTCACCTCAACAGCCTCTTCAGCTCGTCCACCCGCTCTCCGCGGTCCAGCCGGCTGATGACGTAGTACCGCACCGGCGGCAGGTCCGTGACCGGGATCTTCCGAACGGCGGCCGTCGTCCGCACGAAGCCGTTCACCACTGCCGGCCCGATCCCCAGGCGGACGAACTGGACCAGGAGTTCCCACCCTTCGGCCTCTACCGCGACGGACCACCGGACGCCGAGGTCGAGCATGCTCCGCTCCAGCTGCTGCCGATGCGGCCGATCCTTCGGCGGTACGACGAGAGCCTCGTCCTGCAGGTCCTTCAGCCTGATCGTCCGCCGGTCGGCCAGGCGATGGTCGGCACGGGTGATCAGGGTCTGCGGGAACTGCCCCAGCAACTCACAGTCGAGGTCGTCCGGCGGGATCCCCAGCGCGGTGACGCCGACATCGGCGGTCCCCTCCCGGACGGCCTCGAGGGTCCGGGTCGCGTTCCCGGTCAGCAACCGCAGCTCGTGTCCCTTCCGCAGGAACCGCCGGATCGGTTCGCCGAGAAGGTAGAGGTACGCGCCGGAGCCGGCCATCAGCACGACCGGGCGCGGCGGCGCGGCCTCGATCGAGCTGAGAAAGTCCGAGGCCCGGTCCAGCGTGTCATTGGCGAACGCGGCCAGCCGCTCACCCACCTCGGTCAGCTGGAGTTGCCGCCCGTGCTTCAGGTAGAGCGGCGTACCCAGGCGACCTTCGAGCTTGCGGACGCGGGCATGCAGCGCGGGCTGGCTGACGTGCAGTTCCGCCGCGGCCCGGGTGAAGTTCCGGTGCTGCGCGAAGGCGGCGAACGCGGCGAGATCCTCCGCGACCAGTTCCATCGACAGAAACTATAGCTTGTCGACACATCGATAGTTCTGCTCAAGCACTCCAGCGATCAGCCTGGAGACATGAACAAACTGGGAATCGACATCGGCCGGGTGATCATCGACGGGTCCTCGGGGTCCGGCGACACGTCGTTCTTCTCCGGCGACACTGCGGCGATGCTGCGGACTCCCGCCGTACCGGGCGCTTTCGCGGCGATCCCACGACTTGTGCCGTTGTTCGGAGAGGCCTGGTTGGTGTCGAAGTGTGGGCCGCGGGTGCAGCGGCGGTCGGTGGAATGGTTGCGGCATCATCGCTTCTTCGAGCTGACCGGGATTGGCGAGGGCAACGTCCGGTTCTGCCTGCGGCGGCCGGAGAAGGCGATCCACTGCGTCGACCTGGGCATCACCCATTTCGTGGACGACAAGGCGGACGTCATCGCGGCGATCACACCGGTGGTACCGCATCGGTATCTGTTCACGAATTGGCCGACGACCGAAGCCTCGATCCTGCGAGACCTGTCCCTGCGCGTGACGGACGGGTAGTAGTGGCTCCGATCCGGCCGAGCCCTGTGCACCTGAGCGTGGCGCGCCGGAGCGGGCCAGACTACTACCCGTCGGTCCGTACACCAACTCGGTCGACGAGCGGCGACTCAACTACACGGCCTGGATGCACCGGCGTCGGGCCGGCGATTGCTCGGGGTGAACCTGGAGGGAAATGCCACTCCACAAGGGCACAACCCGCCACCTTCCAGGCGAAATCCCTCCACAAACGGGACATGCTTCGGCGATCGATGGCCAGGTGGCGGAGGCCGGGTGCATCGTCCATCAGGTTGGGCACAGCTGCTCGTCCCGGGGCCCCGTCACGCAACGTCCATGGTCACCGGTCCGCGGTTTCGAAGGCTTGTCCGGCATCGGCGAGACCTTTGAGGTTCTCGGCCGGGTCGGCGATACCGGTACGAACGTCATTCGCGCAGCGCCAGGCGAAGTACCCAGCCTGCACAGCCCAACGGACCCTGAGGAAGGCGTCGAGGCCGGCGCTGATCTCATCCGCGAGCTCAGGGCGCTGGCCGAGGTACGCCGGTACGACGTGATCCGGGTGGCCGCCGGCGTACATGACGGCCGACGCGACGTCGTACAGGACCGGGCCGTGCATGGCGCTGCCCCAGTCGATCAGCGCTACCTGGCCGTCGGACTGCCGGAAGAACGCTTCCGCGGCGGGATCGCCATGCAACCAAGCCCACGAGATGTCGTCGAGCGAGCTTGCGGCGTCGAGTGCGCTCCGAACGGCCGGGCGGATCCAGTCCTCCAGGTCGAGGTACTGGTCGAACTGGGTGATCAGGTGGAGCCAGTCAGCGAGGTTGCCCGGCTCAGCGGCCGATACCTTGTGCACCCGCCCGAGCAGCTCGCCGACGGCCCGTTGATCCTCGACCGTCCCAGTCAGTGGCACCCCGCCGACGTACTCCAGCACCCCGACCTGCCGGTCCTCGACCTGCTCGACGAGCCGTCCCTGGGTGCTCGGTCGCGGGCGGCCGGTGATCAGGCCGGCATCGCCGAGTCTGGCGGCCAACCTCAGTCCGGGCTCGAACGCCCCGTCCCCGGCGTCCACCGACTTGAGGACGACCTGCCACGCATCCGCGGCGGCGAGCCAGGCGACCGAGTTCATCCCGCCGGTCAGCACCTCCAGGCGCGCCGGCTTCAGATCCCAGCGCTCCAGCAACAGTCGTTCGACGTCCACCGGCGCCACCTTGCCAGTGGCGCCGGTGGACGTGCACCCGGTTTTAGTACAGCGAAGAGGTGGCGGCCGAGTGGTCCCACGGATGCGGCCGGACCTGTCGCAGCCGCAGCGTGACGTCCGCGAGCCTCACACGAAGAGCCTCGAGCCGGCGATCACGGTCGATCACCGGCTGGAGATTGACCGCCTCAGCGCCCGGGATCCTGTTGCTCAGCGGCGGGCGGGACCCGGTCGCCACCTCCACCGCGCTCGACGGCACGGCCACGTGGCTCGACAGCCCACCGATCTGCAGCCGGAGGAAGTTGTACGGCGCCGACGCCTCGTCGACCACCTTCTGCACATCGCCGAGGATCGCCGGCATGATCTTCTCGACCTGCTCGCGCTCCAGCCGCCGGGCAATCGCCAGGTCCGACTCGGCCTGCTCGACGAGTTCGTCGTACTGCTCCCGATCCTCGTCGAGGTCGTCCGTCAGCGCGTCCCGCTCGCGTGACACCTTGCTGCCGTCGAGCGCCTTGCCCAGGAACGCGAGCGTCGGCATCAACAATCCGGTCGTCACGGCCAGCATGATCATGACCACAGCCACAGCGGTCTGCGCGTGCCCGAGCGCGTCGAGACCTCGCTCGATCAACGCCGCCGTGATGCCGAGCGCGATCGTCGCCGTCACCAGCAAGTACCCCAACCGGTGCCGGCGGCTCGTCTCCGCGTGGTGCTTCTGCCCGTCCGCCTGCGCCTCGCGAGCGTGGTTGTGAGCACGCGCCGCGTGATCCACCAGCCAGGTCTGCCCGAGCATCACGTAGACGACCAGGATCAGGGCAAACGTCCATCCCATCCAGTCCCGCCACGGACTCACGATCGGCACGTTCAGGTAATAGGTGAGGAAGGCAAGGAATCCGAGCGCCTCGGCCCACGGCGCGACGCGCGAGATCGTCCGCAGCCAGGCCGGCGCCCGGTCGTGGTGCCGATGGCCGCCGGCCCGGTCCGCTTCCACACAGTCGGTCAGCTCCTCCACCCGGTCGACCGCGTCGTGACCGCCGTACACCTTGTTGGTCTCCGGCGTACTGAGGTCCCTGGGATGTCTGCCGAGATCGTCGATCGTCGTCTCGACGTCGTCGCATAACCGGTCGATCGCGTCCAGCGCCGGGTCGGCCTGGTTCTTCAGTCGCGTCGCGAGCAGGCCCTGCCCGTCACGCACGTACGGCGCGCTGAGCTGGCGGCCCACCACCGGCTGCGGCTCCCACTCGCTCCGCGGAACGCCGGCATCCCGGTGGTGGCGTACGACGTACTCGTAATAAGTGGAGGCGATGCGGTACTCCTCCTTCGTGCACAGGCCCGCCCGGACGGCTTCCCGTCGCGTGTACTGCGGCCCCCGAATGGACTCGTGTCCGTTGTCCGGTAACGGAATCGCCTGAGTGGCCATCTCCGTCCCCCTTTACTTGGTACTGCTGAAGCGAACGATCACACAGCGATTTCTAGGGTCGCTGGGGTCCGGGTACGGCTGGTTCGCGTTGCCGTAGCCCTTGATGTCGATGCGGTTGCGCGCCACGCGGAGCTGAACCAGCAGACCGGCGACGACCTGCGCCCGCTGCGTGCTGAGCTTGAGCGCCACCGGGTTGTTCGGCCGCTTGACGGCCGAGGAAGTGTGTCCTTCGACCGACACCCGGCCGGTCGATCCGATCGTGGCGGCGCACGAGCCGATCGCCCGCAACGTCGCCTGGCGATCCAGCAGGACCGCTTGATCCGAAGCGAAGTACGTCGCCGCACTCAGCGTGCACGTCTTCTCTCCAGGCACCTTGGTGGGCTTGGCCGGCACCGGCGTACCCGGCGGCGGGGGGATCGGTACGACGGGCGCCGGCAGAGGCGACGTGGACGGTGCGCCGTCCGGGTACTCGTACCGGACCGTCGGCGCACCGGCCGCCCGGAGCAGCGTGGTCCACACGGCTTCCCGATAGACGACCTGCGGGCGCCGCAGAACCAATTGCCGCCCGGACTCACCGAGCATGACGAACGTGATCGCCGCGCCCTGCAGTGCGGGTAACTCCCCCGCCCTGCGCAGCTCAGCCGCCAGAGTCGCCGGCGCCACATCGAACGCCAACTTCCGGAAGTCCACCGGATCGGTCGTATCCAGCCCCGAGGAGAAGATGAACACCGGCCGGGAGACATCGATGCGAGCCCGCGACAACCCGGCGAACAGCGCCTCGCCGCCGACCACCGAGCTCTCCTTGTTGAGCTGCTGTTCCAACGTCCCGATCAGCCGGTCGATCTCCTTCGCGGCCCGCTCCGCAACCTTGAGCGGCTCCCCATCCGGCTTCCCGTCGACCCGCGGCGTCATATCCGTTGCGCTCGTCGAGACGGCGCCATTGCCGTCGATCCGCACAACCCTGACAACCTGGTGCTGGGCTCCAGCCCGCTCGAGCATCTCCCGAGCGCTTCCAGCAATCCGGATGGCCGCCTGATTGGCCGTCGGCGCCGTGTAAACGATCGTCCCGCCCAGCACCGGCCCCGCCGGCTCCTGTCTGCGCGACTCCCACAGCGCCGCCGACGCCGAGACGACTGCCAACAGCAGTCCGACGACGACCCCGAGAATCCATCGCCGGGAGCCCCTCCGCCCCCGGCCACGCCTCCTCGATCTCCCACCAACCCGCATCGGCCGTCTCCGCCCGGTGCGATAGCGGGTCCTCCCGCCCCGCCGGCTTCTCATCACACACCGCCGGGCAGAAGGTGCTTCACCGCGTTGACGGACTGGACCGGAATGCTCGCAACCGTCGTATTGGGCGCAGATGTGCACATTGGCTTGCACATCGCACAGTTTGGGATAGGCTTTTGTTTCATCACTGATCAGACCCCTCACTTGCTAGGTCGTCGGGTTCTCGGTGATGTGGGGCGGCTCGGGTGCAGACCGAGCCGCCTCTTCGTGTAGCGGCCTCGGACTCAGCGTAAGCGCGCTCTATGCACAGGTCAATACAAATGTGCGCCCCCTCTATGCACAGGTGCGCACTTCGCGCACAATGTTAAACACATGATTGCGAGGGGGTCGTGGGAGCAGTCGCAGGGGGCAGGTCTAGGCTGCGTTGCACGTTGGTGAACGGGTCTGAACGCTCCGGCGAGTCGACCAGGCTTTCGGCGACTTCTGTGCTTGTAATGGCGCCACGGCGTCTCCTAGGCTCCGCGCGCGGAAGAGCCGACCTCGACCGACGACTCTCAGAAGGAGAAGGCGGTGAACGACACACCCGCTGGCCCGACCGCTGACGACTCGCGGGACACCCGCCGCACCATCGCCGGCCAGATCCGGATGGCGCGCAAGGAGGTCGGGCTGAGTCAATCGACGCTCGGCTCCCGAGTCGGAGTGAGCCGCTATGTGATCAACCGGCTCGAGGGCGAGAACCAGGATCTGTCACTGGACCTCGCTCTCAAACTGGCCGAGGTGCTCGACCGGCCCGAGCTCGAGCAGCTCACCCGCGCCCAGCTGGCGTCCTCGTCTCAGCCGGTTCGGCACCCGAACACTCGCGACGCATTGCTCGAGGAACTGCTCGACTCTCCGGGACTCGCCCGCTTGGTGATCGTCGTCGCCGACGAACTGGACATCCTGGGCCTGCTGGAGCGCGCCCGGATCAACCTGCCGGAGGCGGTGACGATCGTCTTCCCCAGTCACGCCCGCCAACAGCAGCTCCGCGGACCGGCGGCCCCGAACTCCGCCACCTGGGACGTGCAGAGGCAGATCACCAGGATCTTCGAGGCCCTGGCTGTCGGCGGCCGGCTGCACCCGGACGAAGGGCCGCTCGACTACGACATCAAGCTCTACGAGTCGGATGACGTCCGGCAGTCCTTCGTCCTGGTCGGGGTCGCGGAGGGGAACCAGTGCGCCGTCTGGCCGGCCCTGCCGAACATCCAGCCCGACCAGCTCGAGACCGTTCCGGTCGCCGTGTCCGCGGATCCGTCGTTCATCCAGCTGATCGAGGCTCACTACCGCGATCTGGTCCGCGGCAGGAAGCCGCTGACCCACCTGAAGGCAGTCGTCGTCGTTGGCAAGGGCAACGGATCGACACCGGCCGGCCCAGTCGCCAGGCACCGACTCTCGAGCTACTTCCAGCTCGGTGTCGACTCCGAGCTTGACGAGGCGGCGACTGCCGGCAGGGCAAGAATGCGCTTCGGCTTCGGCGTGGCGCTGGTTCTCATCCATGGTTATGCCGAGCGGCTCGGGCGTCCGCTCGGCCGTAGGATCCTGCTGCAGCAGGATCCGAAGTCCGCTACGTATCAGCTCATCAGCACCCACATCTCCGACGAGGACCTCGACGGCACCGGAGAGCGTGGGCCGCGGTCTACCTCGACCAGCCATACGGCGCGACGAAAGCTGATCGCCGGCGATCGAGAGGCGAGCGTCGCCCCGGCCGCGTTCATCCGGGCAGCCCGGCACGGGCTTCTGGACGAATTCGGCGCAGATGTGCCGGACGACGCGCTCCAGGAGATTCCCTTGCCGGAGCCGCTGTGGATCGTTGAGAAATTCGACCTGCAGGGCAACCGCCTGATGCCGGTCGTGCCGCGGTTGTTCCATCTGGACCTGACTCCCCGCTACCGCGAGGACCTGTCGGCCCCGATCGAGTCGAGTGGGCTGGAGGGGGACTCGGCGCGGCTCGACAGCTGGCCGGCGTCCGTCGGCAGCCTCGAAGCTGCCCTGCTCGACACCGCTGGCACTATGGCCTTCGGCCAGCGGGATCTGCAGGATCCGGACGTCCCACTCAACGACTTCCTGGAGACCGCGCGGACGCAAGCGGGGGACTGGTTCTTATCCGTGCTTCAAGAATTGAAGATTGCGATGGAGTGATGAACACAATTGACCATGACCTCAGGCGGGTTCCGCGCGAGTGGCTTGACGCGCTGGTGCTGACGCCGGGGTCTACTGAGCCGGTCGCGACGTACATGCCGGTCCTCGCGCTCACGATCACCCGCGAGGACATAGGTTCGCGACAGGTTCTGGGTTGCGTGCGGTCTCCTGAGGAGAACCGGACGCACCCGGGGGTGCTGAGTTCTCCGACCGTGCGGGTTCGCGGAGTGGAGGACTTCTCTGGTCTGCAGAGCGGGCCAGTGGTTGGGGATGTGCCGGCTTGGTTGACGGCGCACGTGGATCAGTTGCTGGGGGGCAAGCTGGCGGCTGACAGTGAGATGACGGCGGGGCTCAAGCCTGATTTTGTGCAGGTTTGGCAGGCTCACAGTGTGATCGGGAGCGCCGATGGGCGGCCAGTCACCGAGCCTTTGACGATGATCAACGTGCATGTGTCGGTGCCTGCCGGCGTGGAGATCTTCCCGCACCGGACGCCGTCGTACTCGTGGATCGGGTTTGTGGACGAGGAGCGGCATGCCGTGGCCGTGGAGCGGCGGGACGCTGCGGTCCTGGAGGCGGACTTCGGCGGCGAGACGCCGATCGTTTATGGACTCTGCACTTTGAGTACGGCTGCCATGCTCAAGGTGACCGCGCTCAGCGCGGTGTCCTGAAGGAAATCAGCGCTGTTCCGCGGTGTGGATCTGGTCTGCCAGCGATCGGACCGCACCGCGGAGTGCTTGTTCGGGGTCGACGTCCAAGGTGCGGGCTGCGCGGACCAGCTCCAGTAGTTCCTGGCCGATGCGGTCGGCGTCAGTGGACGGCTCAGGGGTGGGCTCGTCGTCCGCGAGGAGCTTGGCTGCGCGGCTGAGGACCTTGTCCGCGAGTGCCAGCGCGGGGAGGGCCAGCGGAATACCCTCCAGGACGGAGCTGCGCTGCTTCTCCGCGGCTTTGATCGTCTCCCAGTTGGCCTCTACCGCGGCGAGGTCCTTGTTCGTCTCGTCGCCGAAGACGTGGGGGTGGCGGCGGATGAGCTTTTCGACGATGTCTGCGGAGACGTCGTCGATCGTGAAGCCCTCGTCCGGGTTCTCCTCGGCGATGCGGGAGTGGAAGGCGACCTGCAACATCAGGTCGCCGAGTTCTTCGCGGAGGTGGGCGCGGTCGCCGGTGTCGATCGCTTCGAGGGTTTCGTAGGTTTCCTCGAGGAGGTACTTCGCGAGGCTCTCGTGGGTCTGTTCCTGGTCCCACGGGCAGTTGCGGCGGAGGCGGTCCATGACGCGCACGAGGTCGATCAGGCGCGCACCTGGTACGTCGTACGAGCCGTGCAGGATCTCCACCTCGAAGGGCGGTCGCGGGTCCCGGTTCAGCTGGTCGGCGACCACGCGAAGCAGGGCTGGTTCGCCGTCGTCGGCGACGAGCCAGGCAACCTGACGGCCTGCGGTGGCTGCGGCGGAGAGCCAGGTCCACGCCTCGGCGAAGCCGCCTTCGAGCTGGGTGACAACCAAGCCGGAGCCGATTACCGCCTGGACGTCCGGGCGGGACGGACCGGCCGAGGCGCCGATCTCATCGGCATCCTCGAACGCCTGCCAGGCGGCGCGAGTCATCAGGCCTGGCGCCACCCGAGGGCTGGTCAGGACGACCTTGATGCCGCCACGCTGTCCCGGGCTGGGACGACCGTCGTGCGTCAGCGGTCTCAGCCCTGGCCCTGTTGCTGCTGCTGGGCCTCGGCGGCTTCGCGCTTCGCCTTGGCCTGGTCGGACTCCTGCGACAGCGAGCCGGAGACCTTGCCGTCGATGGCGCCGTCGGTCCACTGGCCGAAGCGCGGCGCGATGCTGATCTTGATGTCCTTCGACGCGTCCTTGACGGCGGCGATGCCGGCCTGCTGCTTCTGCTGCGCCTGCGGGTCGGTGACGCCGGTGCCACCGCCGAGCTTGATGGTGGTGACGGCGGCCGCGGCGACCTGGTTCAGGAAGTCGCGGGTGAGCTCGTTCTCCTGGAACTTCTGGTACGACGCCTCGTCGCTGACCACGAGCTTCGCGGCCTCGGCGGTCTCCGCGTCGGAGACCGTGATGCCCTTCTGCTCGCCGACCTGCGCGACCAGGGCGTTGTTCACCAGCTCGCTCAGCGTCACACTGGTGGCGAAGTCCTGGCCGAGGGCCGTGGTGACCGCGCGCGAGGTCTGGTCGACGTCGCGGACAGTGATCTCGGTCGGACCGACCACGGCCGCCGCGCCCGGGTGCGTCCCCGCCGCGCAGCCACCGGCCAGCAGCACCATGGCCACCGCCGCTCCGATCGCCCCAAGCCGTCGCGATGTGCTCACCGAATCTCCTCGTGTCTTCCGTACAGGTTCACGCCGGGACCCCGATCGGTTCGGCGATCACGTCGTCGATCAACCGGGTGCACCACTGCAGCAGCTCCTGGTCGCGGAGCGGCTGACCGGCGACCGGCCGGGTGGCAGGTCTCGGCACCAGGATCGTACGCAGTTGCGGCTTGACCAGACTCTTCGGGTACAGCCTGTTCAGCCGCAGCACCTTCGAATCGGGTAGTTCGACCGGCCCGAACCGGATCAGGTTGCCCTGCAGCGTGACGTCGTGCAGCCCTGCCCGGCGGGCGTGGTTGCGGAACTTCGCCACCTCGACCAGGTTCAGTACCGGCTGCGGGATGTCGCCGTACCGGTCGTGCAACTCCTCGACCAGCTCGGCAATGCCGTCCTCGTCCCGGACGGCGGCCAGCCGCTGGTACATCTCCAGCCGCAGCCGCTGCGACGGGATGTAGTCGTGCGGCAGGTGCGCGTCGATCGGCAGCTCGATCTTGACCTCGGGCTCCTCGGCCTGGGTGTCGCCGCGGTACTCTGCGACCGCCTCGCCGACCAGCCGGACGTACAGGTCGAAGCCGACGTCGGCGATGTGCCCGGACTGCTCGCCGCCGAGCAGGTTCCCGGCGCCGCGGATCTCCAGGTCCTTCATCGCGACCGCCATACCGCCGCCCAGATCCGCGTGCTGCGCGATCGTGGCGAGCCGGTCGTGCGCGGTCTCGGTCAGCGGCTTCTCCGGCGGGAAGAAGAAGTACGCGTACGCGCGCTCCCGGCCGCGACCGACCCGGCCGCGGAGCTGATGCAGCTGGGACAGACCGAGCAGGTCGGCGCGCTCGACGATCATCGTGTTCGCGTTCGAGATGTCGATCCCGGACTCGACGATCGTCGTACACACGATGACGTCGGACTGCTTCTCCCAGAAGCCCTGGATGACGTTCTCGAGGGTGTGCTCGTTCATCTGGCCGTGCGCGACGCTGACCCGGGCCTCGGGGACGAGCTGGCGGATCCGCGCGGCCGCCTTCTCGATCGTGTTCACCCGGTTGTGGACGACGAAGACCTGGCCCTCACGCAGCAGCTCGCGCCGGATCGCGGCGGTCACCTGGCCCTCCTCGTAGGCGCCGACGAACGTCAGCACCGGGTGCCGCTCCTCCGGCGGCGTGGCGATCGTCGACATCTCGCGGATCCCGGTGATCGACATCTCCAGGGTCCGCGGGATCGGCGTCGCGGACATCGTCAGTACGTCGACCGCCGTCCGCAACCGCTTCAGCTGCTCCTTGTGCTCGACGCCGAACCGCTGCTCCTCGTCGACCACGACCAGTCCGAGATCCTTGAACGCGACCTCACCACTGAACAGCCGGTGCGTCCCGATCACCACATCGACCGACCCGTCGGCCAGGCCGTCGATGGTGGCCTTGGCCTCCTTGTCGGTCTGGAACCGCGACAGCGGCGCCACGTTCACCGGGAAGGCGGCGTACCGCTCGGCGAAGGTCGCGTAGTGCTGCTGCACGAGCAGCGTCGTCGGTACGAGTACTGCGACCTGCTTGCCGTCCTGCACTGCCTTGAAGGCGGCCCGGACGGCGATCTCAGTCTTGCCGTAGCCGACGTCACCACACACGATCCGGTCCATCGGCATGACACGTTCCATGTCGTGCTTCACGTCGTCGATCGTGGCCAACTGGTCCGGCGTCTCCACGAAGGGGAACGCGTCCTCCAGCTCGGCCTGCCACGGGGTGTCCTTGGCGAAGGCATGGCCCTTGGTCGCCTGGCGGGCGGCGTACAGCTTGATCAGCTCGCCGGCGATCTGCCGGACCGCCTTGCGTGCGCGGCCCTTGCGCTTGGCCCAGTCCCCGCCGCCCATCTTGTCGAGCGAAGGCTGCTCGCCACCGACGTACCGGGTGACCTGGTCGAGCTGGTCGGTCGGCACGTACAGCCGGTCGCCGGGTTGGCCCCGCTTGCTCGGGGCGAACTCGATCACGACGTATTCGCGGGTGGCCTTCTGAGCCCCCGTGCCGACGGTGCGCTGCATCATCTCGGCGTACCGGCCGACGCCGTGCTGCTCGTGCACGACGTAGTCGCCGGGCTGCAGCTCGAGCGGGTCGACCGCCTTCTTCCGCCGGCTCGGCATCCGTTGCTGGGAACGCCGTTCGGCCGCCGATCGCTGGCCGGCCAGGTCGTTCTCGGTGAGCACCGCGAACTTGATGCCGTCCGCAATGAATCCGTGGTCCAGCTGGCCCTGCGAGATCAGCACCACGCCCGGCTCGGGCACGGAGTCGATCCCGTCGACCGCGCGGGCCGGCAGCTCGGCCTCGGAGAAGACCTCCGCCAGGCGCTGCGCGGGACCGTGGCCCTCGGTGACGCAGACGACCCGCCAGCCGTCCCGCAGCCAGCCGCGGACGTCCTCGACCGCCGCCGCCGTCTCACCGCGGTACGGGTCCACCTCGTGCGCGGCGATCGCGCGGCTCCGGACCGCGCCCGCGTCCGGGTCGATGTCGAACGAGACCCGCGCGCCCATCGAGTCGCGCAGCTCCGGCACATCAGTGGGCGCCGCGGTGAACGGCGACATGCTCCACCAGGCCAGGCCCTTGCCCAGGGCGTGCGACCGGACGTCGGCCAGCGACATGTACGCGGCCGCCCCCAGGTCGATCGGCGCCTCGCCACCACCGGCGGCCGCCGCCCACGACGCCTCCAGGAACTCCTGGCTGGTCGCGACCAGGTCGTGTGCCCGGGCCCGGACCCGCTCGGGGTCGCTGACGATGACGTGCGTACCGGCCGGCATCAGGTCGACCAGCAGCTCCATGTCGTCGACGAGCACGGGTGCCAGTGACTCCATACCCTCGACCGCGTGGCCCTCGGCCAGCTTCTCGAACAGCTCGGCCAGCTCGGGGTGCTCCTTGGCCAGTACGGCGGCCCGCGCGCGGACCTCGTCGGTCAGCAGCAGCTCGCGGCACGGCGGTGCCCACAGCCCGTGCTCGGCGATCTCCAACGAGCGCTGGTCGGCGACCGCGAAGTACCGGATCTCTTCCACGTCGTCGCCGAAGAAGTCGACCCGCAGCGGGTGCTCCTCGGTCGGCGGGAACACGTCGATGATGCCGCCGCGGACCGCGAACTCACCACGGCGCTCGACCAGGTCGACCCGGTGGTACGCCGCTCCGGCCAGTGCCTCGACGACCCCCTCCAGCTCGACCGTGTCGCCGACGTGCAACTGCACGGGCTTCAGGTCGGCCAGGCCGGCGACCTGCGGCTGCAGCACGGACCGCACCGGCGCGACCAGGATCTTGATCGGCCCAGTCGTCTCGTCCGACGGATCCGGGTGCGCCAGGCGACGCAGTACGGCGAGACGCCGCCCGACCGTGTCGGAGCGAGGCGAGAGGCGCTCGTGCGGGAGGGTCTCCCAGGCGGGGTAGTACGCGACCGTGCTGGGCTCGACCATGCACTGCAGCGCCTCGGTCAGCTCCTCGGCTTCACGGAAGGTCGCCGTCACCGCGAGTACGGGGCGGCCGGCGCCATTCTGCTCCGAAGCGATCGCCGCGAGCAGGACCGGGCGTACCGGGGTCGGGGCGCTCAGGTCGAGGGTCGTGACACCGTCAGCCTTGGCATCACGAACGGCCTCGGCCACCACCGGATCGGTGATCAGGGTGTCGACGAGACCGCTGAGTTTCACGAGTTGTACTTCCCTTGAGTGGCATCGAGGCCGTCGGTGAGCAGTGATTCCACCGCGTCCGCGGTCCGGTCGACGGCGAACGGAAGGTCCTTGCGTTCGGTCGAGGAGAACTCGTTCAGGACGAAGTCGGCGGGGTTCTGCCGGCCCGGCGGACGACCCACACCGAACCGAACTCGATAGTACTCACCGGTGCCAAGCGATTTCCGCAGTGACTTGAGCCCGTTGTGCCCGTTGTCGCCGCCCCCGAACTTGCACCGCAGTACGCCGAAGTCGATGTCGAGCTCGTCATGGACGACGAGCAGGTTGGCCGGCTCCAGCTTGAAGAACTTCAGTAGCCCGGACACCGGACCGCCGGACTCGTTCATGTACGACCGGGGCTTGGCCAGCACCGTCCGGATCCCGGAGATCCGAGTCTCGATCACCTCGGCCTTGACCTGCTTGTGCTGCTTCCACTTGTCGCCGGTCCGGGCCGCGAGCTCATCGGCCACCAAGTGGCCGATGTTGTGCCGGGTGCGGGCATAGGAAGGGCCGGGATTCCCCAGTCCGACGACCAACCACACGTCGTCCGCCACGGATCCCGGCCCTCCTGCTGTGTCTGTGTACTGCGGCGCAGACAGACTACTCGGCGGCGGCGGCCACCGGCTCCTCGGCCGGAGCCTGCGGCTCGTCCCGCTCGATGCCGGCCTCGGCCTCGGCGTCGGCCAGCTCGGCCTCGACCTGCTCGGCGGTCTGGGCCTGGGTGATGTTCACGATCAGGGTGTCCGGCTCGATCGCCAGCGTGGTCCCGGTCGGCAGCTTGATGTCGGAGGCGTGGATCTGCGCGCCGACGTCGAGACCCTCGACGGAGACGGCGACGCCGTCCGGAATGTGGGTCGCCTCGGCCTCGACCAGGATGGTCGGGCTCTCCAGCACGACCAGCGTGTCGCTGATGGCCTCGCCCTCGAGGTGAACGGCGATGTCGACCTGGACCTTCTCACCGCGCCGGACCATGACCAGGTCGACGTGCTCGATGAAGCCCTTGATCGGGTCGCGCTGGACCTGCTTCGGCAGCGCGAGGTGGCTCTCGCCGCCCGCGACCTCGATCAGCAGCAGGGCGTTGGCGGTCTTCAGGGCCAGCATGGTGTCGTGACCGGGCAGCGTGATGTGCACCGGGTCACTACCGTGGCCGTACAGGACGGCGGGAACCTTGTTGTCCCGGCGGATTCGGCGGGCAGCACCCTTGCCGAACTCCGTACGCGATTCGGCTTGGATCTTGACCTCGGCCACGAGATGAACTCCTCAAGTGCGTTGCGGCGATCTGTTGACTAGGTGGAACTCGGCTGCGGCCTCAGCGGGCGCTTTGTGACCCCGGAGAAGGCGTCAGGCAACGAACCACCGCGTCGATCACGGAGCCGCGCCCAACAGTTCTCGGGGGGCGTCCCTCGCCGAGGCAACCAAAACAGTCTACCCATCACTGCGCCCAGACGGGAAATCCGATCTCCGGGCGCCGAGCACCCGCTCCGATCGCGCCCCGGTGAAGGCTTTCCACGCCTCTTTCCGGCCCAGTCCGGACCCGTTGCCGGCGACGGGATCAGGTGAGCTTGGTCCAGACCTGGCGAAGGGCGCGGGCCGCGTCGCCCTCGAGACCGGCGACGTCCAGGGTCTCGGCCAGCTCGTCGAACTCCGGGCCCCAGCGCCAGGCGACGCTCCTCAGCTGGTCCGGCAAGCCGGGATCCTTCAGCGATCCCGCGTCCGCACGCACCTGCTGGGCGGTGAGCGCATCCGTGACGCCGTACTTCTCGGCCAGCTGGAAGGCCAGCACCGCCAGCGCCGCCTTGCCCTTGTTGTAGAGCGCGTACGACGACTTCGCCGCGCTGGCCGCACCCGGCTCGGCGCCGACCACCATCGGGGTGACCGCGGTGCCGGCCCAGAGCTCGGCGGCCTGATCGGCGGCGGCGCCGGACAGCATCAGATGCGTCGGACTCGGCCCACCGGTCGGCGGCGGACCGACCACACCGGCATCCACGAACGTCGCCGCCGGCACCGCCGACTGCGCCTCGCGCAACGACATCGGGGACAGCGGGTTCGCCTCGATGTACAGCCCGGCGAACCCGGCCCGGCCGACCTGCTTGGCGATGTCCACAGCTCCCTGGGGAGCGCACGAACACAGCACCGCCTCAGCCACGCCGACCGCGTCGGCGAACGGCGTACCGATCAACCCGGCCTCGGACGCGCGCACCGCGGAGGCCTCGCTGCGGCCCTCTGGCACCCAGTGCACCTCGTGGCCCGCAGCAACCAACTGCGCGGCGAGTTTCGAGCCCATCGCCCCGGGGTGGAACACGGCAATCCGCATGCGACATCCTCTGGAGAGCGGTCAGTGGTCTTCAAGATAAGCCAGTACAGCGAGGAGGCGGAGCGCTACGCCTCGTCGTCGGATGGGCCGAACCGTTGTCATGGCGTCGTACCGGGTGCAGCGTGGAGGAGACAACGGACTCCGGGGAGGGACTCCAATGAGTGAGAATGCAGTGGGGCGCCGCCAGGCGTTGAGGGGCGCGGGCATCGCAGCGGGTGGTGTGGCGATCGCCGGACTGGCGACGGCTACGCCTGCGATGGCGGGAAACGACAACGGACTGCTCGGCAGTTGGATGTGCGTGCGTCAGGACGACGGCACGACCGACAAGATCCGGCTGGTCTTGAGCTTCGCCGGAGGCGGCGCGTTCGTGTCGCACGACATCAGCCCGGCCGGCCCGCCGTTCACCGGAACGTGGTCAAGTAAGGGCAAGTCGTTCCGAGCGACCTTCTGGACCGGCTTCCCGGGCGAGCAAGGCCCGGACTCGGTCGGGAATACTGTCCGCGTGCAACTGAGGGGCACGCTGTCACACGGCATGATCTCGGGGACCTACCGGGTCACCGTGTTCGCGCCGGGGAGCGCGACCGAGGTGGTGGAGACGGTCACCGGGACGCTGACGGGACGCCGGATCAACGCCTGACCGGCGATGTCAGGGCGTACGACGCGTGGCGTCGTACGCCCTGCTGTTCAGGCGCGGCCCTCGAACAGGCTGGTCACCGAGCCGTCCTCGAAGACCTCGCGGATGGCCCGGCTGATCAGCGGCGCGATCGACAGCTCGGTGAGCTTGTCGAACCGGCGGTCCTCCGCGATCGGCAGCGTGTTGGTGACGATCACCTCGCTGGCCTGGCAGTTCTTCAGCCGGTCCACCGCCGGACCGGACAGGATCGCATGGGTCGCGGCGATCACCACGCCCGCGGCGCCCTCGGCGTACAGCGCGTCGGCCGCCTTGGTGATGGTGCCCGCGGTGTCGATCATGTCGTCGACCAGGATGCAGACCCGGCCCTTGACCTCACCGACGACGCGGTTCGCGACCGTCTCGTTCGGGCGTTCGATGTCGCGGGTCTTGTGGATGAAGGCCAGCGGCGCGTTGTTCAGCCGGGCCGACCATTGCTCGGCCACCTTGATCCGGCCGGCGTCCGGCGACACCACGGCCAGCTGCTCGTCGCCGTACTTGTTCCGGACGTACTCGCTCAGGATCGGCATCGCCATCAGGTGGTCGACGGGTCCGTCGAAGAAGCCCTGGATCTGCGAGGTGTGCAGGTCGACGCAGATCAGCCGGTTGGCGCCGGCGGTCTTGAACAGGTCGGCCATCAGCCGGGCCGAGATCGGCTCCCGGCCACGGTGCTTCTTGTCCTGCCGCGCGTAACCGTAGAACGGGAGGACGACGGTGATCCGCTTGGCCGACGCTCGCTTCAGCGCGTCGACCATGATCAGCTGCTCCATGATCCACTCGTTGATCGGCGAGGTGTGGCTCTGGATCACGAACGCGTCGCTGCCCCGGACCGACTCCTCGAACCGGA
Organism: Kribbella sp. NBC_01510; assembly: GCF_045040325.1. Classification (NCBI taxonomy): domain Bacteria; kingdom Bacillati; phylum Actinomycetota; class Actinomycetes; order Propionibacteriales; family Kribbellaceae; genus Kribbella; species Kribbella sp. NBC_01510. Next base: position 622,056 of record NZ_CP109418.1, read on the forward strand.
CGTAGATCTCACCGTTGGCGAAGTCGTACGCCTGGGTCGGCACCAGGCCGGCGCCGAGTTGCTCGGCGACCTGCTCGGCCAGGACGGGGTGAGCCCGGCCGGAGAACACCATCAGGTTCTTCTCGGTGGTTCGCTTCATCCCGCTCATGGCCAGCCTCCCGTTACGCCTTCTCGCCAGTGTCGCCCAGTGCGGCCTGATCCGCCGCCTGAGCTTCTTCGGCCGCCTTGGCGGTCTTGGTCCCGGCCCGCTTGCGCGCGACCCAGCCCTTGATGTTGCGCTGCCGCGACCGGGCCACCGCGATCTCACCTGGTCCGACGTCCTCGGTCAGCGCGGTGCCGGCGGCCAGGTAGGCGCCGTCGGCGACCGTCCGCGGCGCGACCAGCACCGAGTTGCTGCCGATGAACGAGTGCTTGCCGATGTGCGTCGGGTGCTTCGCGACCCCGTCGTAGTTGGCGAAGATCGTGCCGGCGCCGATATTCGCGCCCTCGCCGATCGTCGCGTCCCCGGCGTAGGTCAGGTGCGGGACCTTCGCGCCGTCGCCGATGCTGGTGTTCTTGGTCTCGACGAAGGTGCCGATCTTGCCCTTCACGCCGACCGACGTACCGGGGCGCAGGTAGGCGAACGGGCCTACGGAGGCTTGGGGGCCGATCTCGGAGCTGGACCCGTGCGTCCGGATGATGGTCGCGCCCGCACCGACCGCGACGTCGGTGAGCGTGGTGTCCGGGCCGATCGTGGCGCCCTCGTCAACCGTGGTCGCGCCATGCAGCTGGGTGTTCGGCAGCAGGGTGACGTCGCGGGCGAGCTGGACGGTCCGGTCGACCCAGGTGGTGTTCGGGTCGACGATCGTGACGCCGTCGCGCATCAGCTTGTCGAGGGTCCGGCGGTTCAGTTCGGCACGGAGCGTGGCCAGCTGGACGCGGTCGTTCACGCCCTCGGTCTGCATCGCGTCGTCGGTGACGTGCGCGCCGACCCGCTTGCCGTCGTTGCGCGCGATCGCGAGGACGTCGGTCAGGTACAGCTCGCCCTGCGCGTTGTCCGTGGTCAACCGGCTCAGGCCGTCCCGCAGCGTGGCCGCGTCGAAGACGTAGATGCCGGCGTTGATCTCGTCGATCTCCCGCTGCTCCGGCGTCGCGTCCTTGTGCTCGACGATCCCGGCGACGGTGCCGTCCGGGCCCGCGATGATCCGCCCGTAGCCGGTCGGGTCCGGCACCCGCGCGGTCAGCACCGTGATCGCGTTGCCGTGCTTGTCGTGCTCGGCGATCAGCTCGTGCAGCGTCTCCGCCTCGAGCAGCGGCACGTCGCCCGACGTGACGATCACCGAGCCGTCGAAGTCGGCCGGTACGACGGTCAGCCCCGCCCGGACCGCGTCACCCGTGCCACGCTGCTGCTCCTGGACGGCGGTCCTTGCTCCGGGGTCGACATCCTTGAGGTGGGCCTCGACCAGTTCGCGGCCGTTGCCGATCACGACGACCAGGTGTTCGGGGCTCAGTGCCCGGGCGGTGACCACGGCGTGCCCGACGAGACTGCGCCCGCCGATCTCGTGCAACACCTTCGGGATCGCCGATTTCATCCGGGTTCCCAGACCGGCGGCCATGATGACGACCGCCGCGGGACGATGGGAAGTCACGCGGTCTTCTCCTCGAGTTCCCTGCGAGTTTTCTGGAACAAGTATCAGCATGGGCACTCGCTGTGTGTACCGCTTGGGGTGCCCGCGCAAGCCTACTTGCTCAACCGAACGCCCTCGACCAGCTCTCCCCGCCACACCGTGACCGGTCTCACGTTCCCTTCCCGTGGTGACTCTCCGTGCTGGATCCGCCGGCGTGGTAATCATCTGCGGTGTACATCCGCTACCAGAGCCCGGATCCCGACCACCGTGGCCGGCGGATCGGCATCTTCGGCCTGGTCAACACGCTCGCCCACCGCGGCCTCCTCACCGAGGCCGAGGAAGCCTTCCGCCGCCGGAACAACAACTGGTACGACGCCGCCTACACCAACCCGTCCGACGTCGACCCCTCGATCTACGCCGGCAACCTGCTGGCCGCCGCCTGGTTCAAACCCACCGCCACCCACCTCTTCCCCCGCATCCCCGGCTACCTCGCCATCCTCACCGCCCACAACATCCCCTGCACCCGCCACACCTCCCCCGACCCCGGCCACCTCCTCTACGAAGACGACGTAACAAATCGTCGTCATCCCCCACCCCCGTCCGGCCGCAGACTGAGCGCGTGCCGAAACTCAGAGCGCGAGCCGTCAGGTGGGCGTCCGACGAACCCATTCCAGGCTCGAGCTCGTCGTGATGGAAGAGCAACTGGTGCGTGACTGATCGCACCTGAACGACAGGAGTAGAAACGTGGGCCTCACGCTCGGAGCGATCGTGCTGAACACCAAGGACCTCGGCGTCGCCGCGGAGTTCTGGAAGCAGGCCTTGGGGTACGACGCCTCACCCGACAACCCCGACTTCCTCGTCCCGACTGCCGGACCCGCCACCCGCCTCCACCTCGACGAAACCGACCGCACCCACCTGGATCTGTGGGTCGACCGCACCACCTCGACCCTCGAATCGGAGGTGGACCGCCTGATCGGGTTGGGCGCCACCCGCGTCGAAGACTGGACCTACCCACCGGGCGCGGACTTCGTCGTACTGGCCGCCCCCGACGGCACCGTCTTCTGCGTCATCAACTGAAAGCCCAGCCTCAAACTGGGTTGTCGGCGGCGGCTGACATGCTCGCCGCATGGGTGATGGGGCGCTGGTCGACGTCGGCGAGGTCACGCTGTTCGTGCGAGAGCTCGGGGAGCGGTCCGACAAGCCGTCGTTGGTCGTACTGCACGGCGGCCCGGACGTCGGCCACGGCTATCTGGTCCCCGGATTCGAGCCACTCGCCCGCGACCACCACATCGTCCTCTTCGACTTCCGCGGCTGCGGCCGCAGCACCCGGGGTCTCCCCGCGGACGCTCTTCAGCCGGAGTACGTCGTACACGACACGGACCTGTTGATCGACAAGCTCGGCCTCGGCCAGGTAGACCTGCTCGGCTTCTCCACCGGCGGCCGAGCGGCAATGCAGTTCGTGGACAAGCATCCAGACCAAGTACGACGCCTCGTCCTCGCGTCCACCTCGGCCTATGGCAGCGCTGACAATGCGGAGTATCTGGCCAACTGGGACGAGTATCAGCGGCGCCGCCGGGCCGAGGACGCCGCCGACGGAACACTGCGGAACTCGACGATCTTCGTCTGGGACCTCGACCTAGCGCCGGCCTACCTGGCGTTACTGGAAAGCCTCGGCCCAGACCTCGGCGACTGGAGCGAGGAACGAGCCATCAACGGCCTCATGCACCCCTGGTGCCCCGGCAACCCCGAACAAATCCTCCGCACCTTCGACAAACCCATCCTCATCCTCCACGGCGAAAAGGACATGGGCTTCCCCCTCCAACTAGCCCACCGCCTCTACAAAGCCCTCCCCACCAGCCACCTCGTCGTCATCCCCGAAACCGCCCACATGTGCCACTTCGAGAACCCAGAAGTCTGGTCCAACCACATCCGCCAGTTCCTCGACTGAGTGCGGTGCCCGGTTGTCGAGAGGAATGATCAAGACCTGTGGGTCGGCGTGTCTCACGCCGCGTGCTGAGCACCTCCTTGGGTTGTTGCAACCCCGCCCTGCCCCTGCTCGGGGTGGGTCAGTAGGCGGCGTCCAGCCGGGCCCGCTCCTCGGCCGTGAGTTCGGTGCCCGCCCCCGCCCACGCTTGTTCGATCTGCTCCGACCGGCTACTGCCGACGATCGGCATCAGTTGCGGATCACCACCGGCCAGCCAGGCCAGAACGATCTGACCTCGGGACATTCCCCGCTCCTTCGCGACCTCGTCCAGCGCCGCGATCCGCCGAGTGTTGCCCGGGTGCTCGTACTCGCTGGACAGTGTCCAGTCGTCGCGGTCGTAGGCGCCGAGCAGCAAGGACGTATAGACCCAGCCCGTCAGGTCGTCGTTGCGGCGCAGTAGTTCCAGACCCTCCGCAGACAGCATGCCGAGCGGGATCGGCTGCCCTTCGACCGGGGCGCCCGGCGCAGGCTGCAGATAGGAGTAGCGCTGCTGATAGGCCGTCGGCATCGCCAGTCCGGCCTGGCCGGCCAGTAGCCGCGCTTCGGCCACGCGCCAGGACGGGTGGTTCGACAGGCCGTAGGCCCCGAGTTGGCCGTCGGCGACCAGTTGGCCGAACGTTCCGATCAGGTCAGCCAGCGGCACGTTGCGGTCCTCCACATGCGCCCAGTACAGGTCGACCTGGTCTCTGCCCAGCCGTTGCAGGCTTTCGGCCAACGAGCGACGCACAGTCGGTTCTGTCAGCCCTTCCAGGTGGTCAGGGAAGCCGCCGGGGTGAGTCGGCTGGGCTCCCACCTTGGTGCTGATCTTGACCGGCACGCCCGGGTTGGCGCGTAGCCAGCGGCCGATCACGGCCTCACTCTGGCCGCCGAAGCCGGACTCGTCCTCCCAGAACGAGTAGTTGTTCGAAGTGTCGATCCACCGGCCGCCCAGTTCGACATACCGGTCCAGCACGGCGAAGCTGTCCCGATCGTCCAGCCGGGTGCCCAGGTACATCGTGCCGAGGACGACCCGATCTGCAGTGACCTTGGTGTTCATGACGCCACTCTCGCTGCTGGAGCGCGCTCCAGGTCAAGTCCGAGCAACGAGGTCAGCTGCCGTGATGCTGAGCTGTGATCTGGACGCGCTGCGGTGCGGGTCGTTCGCTCGATCGTCCGCACGCAGCCAGTTCCCTTACCGGGGCCTGTCTCGACTCGCGCTCGCCGTACCAGGACCATCCGTCTTACCCTTTCAAGACGGCAGCGGGCGCGTACCCCCGGCGTGCCCCCGATAGCTAGCGCCGCGTCAAGCAAGGTTGGGGCGGTAATCCGGACCGACCACCACCCCGAAGCCCGTCCCGGCGGCGAGGTGCGGGGTTCACCCCTGATCTTGTCCCTTCACCCCGGGTATGCGGTGGGTAGAAGGGTGCAGCTGCGAGGTTCTCCCCCGAAATTGCCCCGGGCGGAAGGCGAGTGCGGTAACGACCTCGACGTTTCCTGGCGAGGCAGTAGCGCACAGGTTGTCCGGCGCACCGAACGCTCTTGTCGATTTCGGCGAGTGGTGCGCGTCATCGTGATGACAGACCCGTTCAACCCGAGGAAGGAACCGATGACAAGGTTCTTGATCCTGATGGCCGAAGAGGACCACTTCGCCCGCTGGGACGCCGCCGACGACGCAACACAAGTACAGGTCTTCGCCGACCTCCGAGCCTTCACGGCAGCGGTCCGTACCCGCGGCCGTTTCCTCAGCGGTGAAGCCCTCGTCCACCCGAAAGACGCCCGGACGCTACGCTCCGACGGCCAGGGCCGCCGCCTGACCGAGGGCCCGTACGCCGAAACCGTCGAACAACTCGGCGGCTTCTACCTCGTGGGCCTGCCGGACCTGACCAGCGCTACCGAAGTCGCGTCCCTGCTCCCCCACGACTACACCATCGAAGTCCGCGAGTGCCTCGACGTCGGAGTACCAGACGAGTGACCCACGCGAAGACGCCGGCTTGATACCGAAGGACGAATGGCGAAGGACGACCAAGCAAACGCTGCCACCAACCGTGAGGAGACCTTCGCGCTGCGGGCAGCCGGCGAAACCCATCAGTGCCGAGCAGAGTTCGCGTGCTCAGAAGCGCATCGTTTTTCCGATCGGGTCCAACTCGAACGTCAGCAGGCCCTGCTGAACAACGGGCAGTCCGTTCACGATCTCGGAGCCTTCGTCCGCGGAGTCGGCCTCCATGAACACCACGATGCCAGGCACGTCACCGATCTTGAACGCATACTCGGTGACCACGCGGTGGCGCACCAGGTCCCAGGCCTGCGTCGAGACGGTGTTCTCGTCGAAGAACCGGGTGAGCTGCTCTGGCGTCACACCTTCTCCGATACGTGAATTCGCCATCAAGAGCATGCTTCCCCCTCCAGTTTCGCCGCAGGGATGGCTAGGACGGGCCGCTCGCCCGGGCGTGACTCCAGACCGTTTGTCAGCAAATCCGTTAGCAGGGAGAGGATGGTCGGCATGGCGGAGTGGACTGTGCGGGACTACGCCCCAGGAGACGAGACGCGATGGCTGCGGTGCCGCGTCCTCGCTTTTCGACACGACTTATTACGACGATGTCGCGACGATCAAGCCGAGGCGCGAACCTGGTCTTGAGCTGGTGGCTGCCTTCGGTGATCAAGTTGTTGGGCTACTGGACGCGAGTGTCATAGGTAGCGAATCGACCATCGAGACGATTGCGGTTCACCCTGACTACCGTCGGCTTGGTATTGCCCAGCGGCTGCTCAACGAGATCTGCGACCGGCTGCAAAGGCGAGGAGCTACGCAGGTCGATGCGTGGACCCGGGACGACGAGGGAACGCTGGCCTGGTACCGGTCACAGGGTTTCGAACAAAAGATGCGTTACCTGCACGTGTACGCGTCCGATCCGGACGAGGCTGTTTCGGCCTTCGGTTCGCAGCTGGACCTCATGCCCCGCGCCGGCTTCTTCCACGCCTGGATTGACCACGAGGATGCCCTGCGCAATCAATTCAGCCGTGTGTACTCCTGCCGACAGTCCGTGAAGGCGCTCGGGGACTAACACTGGAAGAGCTGGCGACGACCTCGTTGGTGCCTGGATCGCGATCCGCCGCGCAGCGACCGCGCTGGCCGAGATCGCCACCGAACGCTGGGGCGAGCGGGCCGGCTGCCTGGGCAGGTACTGGGCCCAGTTCGAGGCCCGCGCCCACAGACACGGCGCCGCTGCCTTCGCCGACCAGCTCCTGACCGCAGCGCAGGCGGGGCGCCACAGGCCCCCGCTCGCGACGTTCCCGGAATGGCTCGCCGACCGGATCGCGCTGTCGTACCAGGCCCGACTGCTCGTTCACGCACGTGATTCGGAAGCACGCGGACGGCGTCGCGGCCACCTTCGCCGCTGCGGTTGATGGAACTACTCCGGCGGTCACTGCTGAGTCTGACGAAGCCCCTGCCTCAGTCGCTTGTTAGCAAGTCCGTTGGCAAAACGGCCCCGGCATAGCAGAACCCCTAGGTCAGAAGCGCTCTGACCAAGGGGTTCTTGTAGCTCCCCCGCCAGGTTTCGATCCTGGTCTTCGAGATTCAAAGTCTCGCGGGCTGCCGATTACCCCACGGGGGATCGTGGTTGCCGGGATAGTTTGCCATGGAGTGGGGCGAGCGACACGCTGAGGGCTTCCTTACCTACGGGTCCGTAGGTTACGGTAGCGTAGGTAAGCCGTCCTCCACCCGAGGGATCACCAAAGATGACTCCACCCGCCGTAGCCGCACCGGAGGCGCCCACCAGCGCCCAGCAGGCCGACGACTTCGACGTCGACACCGGAACGCTCGGGGGTGAGCAGAAGCGTCCATGGGAGCAAGTCGCACTGGCGTTGTTCATCGGCATCCCGTTCCTCGCCGTACTGGCGGCCGTGCCGATCGCGTGGGGCGGCTTCCTCGGCTGGCGGGACATCGTGCTCGCGGTGGTCTTCTACACGATCGCCGGGCACGGCATCTCGATCGGATTCCATCGGCTGTTCACGCACAAGTCGTTCAAGCCGAACCGCCCGTTGAAGTACGTGCTCGCCATCGCCGGCTCGCTCGCGATCGAGGGCCCGGTGATCCGCTGGGTGGCGGACCACCGCAAGCATCACAAGTTCTCCGACCGCGACGGCGACCCGCACAGCCCGTGGAAGTACGGCAACACGGTGAGCGCGCTGACCAAGGGATTCGTGCACGCCCACGTCGGCTGGCTGTTCGACACCGAGCAGACTCCGCAGCGGCAGTACGCGCCGGATCTGCTGAAGGACAAGGACATCGTCAAGGTGTCGCGGATGTTCCCGCTGATGGTGACGATCTCGCTGCTCGCGCCGGCCGTCATCGGCGGACTGTGGTCCTGGTCGATCGAGGGCGCGCTGACCGCGTTCTTCTGGGCCAGCCTGGTCCGGATCGCCCTGCTGCACCACGTCACCTGGTCGATCAACTCGATCTGCCACACCATCGGCGACCGGCCGTTCAAGAGCCGGGACAAGTCCGGCAACGTGTGGTGGCTGGCGATCCTGAGCCAGGGCGAGTCGTGGCACAACCTGCACCACTCGGACCCGACGTGCGCGCGGCACGGCGTACTCAAGGGCCAGCTCGACACATCCGCCCGCTGCATCTGGTTCTTCGAGAAGATGGGCTGGGTCAGCGATGTCCGCTGGCCGGTGCGGGAGCGCCTGGAGGCCCGCCGCGTCGAGACCAGCACGAAGCCCCTGAAAGCGGCGGCCTGAGGCATCACCAGCGGTAAATCACCCACTGGCAACACCGAAGTACGGCATGATGCTGACGTGATCTCGACGTGACGGAACCCAAACCGCGGCGGTCCGGCCGAGTCCGGATGACCAGTGCCGAACGTCGCGAGCAACTCATCACCATCGCCCGTGGCCTGTTCGCCCAGCGGGGGTACGAGGCGACCTCGGTCGAGGAGATCGCGGCCCGCGCCGAGGTCTCCAAGCCGGTCGTCTACGAACACTTCGGCGGCAAGGAAGGCCTGTACGCCGTTGTCGTGGACCGCGAGGTCCGTGCCCTGCTCGACGGTGTCACCGGTGCGCTGACCGCCGGCCGTGCACACGAGCTCGTCGAGCAGGCGGCGCTCGCGTTGCTGGACTACATCGAGAACAACTCCGACGGCTTCCGGATCCTGGTCCGCGACTCGCCGGTCGGGTCGTCCAGCGGCTCGTTCATCTCGATCCTGAGCGACGTCGGCACCCGGGTCGAGCACATCCTGGCCGAGGAGTTCAAGCGCCGCGGCCTGGACCCGAAGAACGCACCGATGTACGCCCAGATGCTGGTCGGCATGGTCGCGCTCACCGGCCAGTGGTGGCTGGACGCCCGCAAGCCGAAGAAGCCGGATGTCGCCGCCCACCTGGTCAACCTCGCCTGGAACGGCCTCTCCGGCCTCGAAGCCAAACCGACACTGTCGACCCGCCCCCACAAGTAACCTCGGACACCCTCTCGTGGCTCCGGAGACGGCATAGCCTGTCCGGAGTCCCCGTCGCGTGTCCGCGGTGGGGCGACCGCGGTCGTACGGCGACATCCGCCCGTGGCATGACCTCTCACCTGGCTGATCGCCGTACCCTGGCCCGCATGACGGGGATCCTGACCGCGCGGCCCGTGCCTGCCCGCAGCAAGGCGTTCGACCTGCTGCTCGCCGGCGGGTTGAGCATGACCTTCGGCTTCCTGGCCGTCGCCCAGACCGGGCTCGGCGGCGTCCTCGCGTTCGGCATGCTCGTCCCGCTGATCTGGCGCCGGACTCACCCCGAGCTCGTCTTCTTCGGCGTCTCGGCAGTCGCCGTCCTGCAGTGGCTGGCCGGCATCCACCTGATGGCCGGCAACATCGGCCTGCTGGTCGCGCTGTACGCCATCGCCGTGTACGGCGACCACCGGTTCAGCCGGATCGCCCTCATCGTCGGCGGGCTCGGCGTCCTGATGGCGACGTCGCGCTACTACAACGGCGGCGACTGGAAGCAGCAGATCACGATGATGGGCGCCCTCGGCGCCGTCGTCTTCGGCGTCTGGGCGATCGGCGAACGCCGCCGCACCAGGGGCCTGTACGTCGCCCAGCTCGAGGAGCGGGCCGCTCAGTTGGAGCGTGACCGCGACCGAGAGGCCAAGCTGGCCGTGAGCAACGAGCGGACCCGGATCGCCCGCGAGATCCACGACGTGGTCGCGCACGGCCTGTCGATCATGATCGTCCAGGCCGACGGCGGTCTGTACGCCGCGGACCAGTCACCGGAGCAGGCGAAGAAGGCGCTGGCCACGATCGGCGACACCGGCCGCGCCTCGCTGACCGAGATGCGCAAGATGCTCGGCCTGCTCAAGCAGGACGAACAACCAGAGCTCGACCCGAACCAGCCGCGCCCGCAGCCCGGTGTCTCGAGCCTGCCCGAGCTGATCGACAACGTCCGCGACGCCGGGCTGACCGTCGACTACCAGGTGACCGGCGAGCCGCGCGATCTGCCCGCGCTGCTCGGACTGACGGCGTACCGGATCGTGCAGGAGGGTCTGACCAACACGCTGAAACACGCCGGGCCGGGCGCGCGCACCTGCGTGAAGCTGGACTTCGGCCGCGAGATGCTGACCGTGGTGGTCACCGACGACGGCCGGGGCGCCGGGGTCGCGCCGAGTTCGGATCCGGGTCACGGCCTGGTCGGGATGCGGCAGCGCGCCTCGATCTCGGGCGGTACGGTGAGCGCCGGACCGAAGGCGGGCGGCGGTTACGAGGTGATCGCCAAGCTCCCGTACCACCTGCCGACTGGAGGCGAACAGTGAGTGAAACCGACGTGATCAGGGTCTTCCTGGTGGACGACCAGGAACTGGTCAGAGCCGGATTCACGATGCTCGTGGACTCGCAGGCGGATATGCGGGTGGTCGGCCAGGCCGGCGACGGCGGCGAGGCGGTCGAGAAGATCCAGGTGACGGGATGCGACGTCGTCCTGATGGACGTCCGGATGCCCCGCCTGGACGGCGTGGAAGCCACCCGCCGGCTCCAGTTGTTGCCGCAGGCACCGAAGGTGATCGTACTGACGACCTTCGACCTGGACGAGTACGCGTTCGCCGCGATCAAGGCCGGCGCGGCCGGCTTCCTGCTCAAGAACACCCCGCCGGCCGACCTGCTGTCGGCGATCCGGCAGGTGCACTCCGGTGACGCGGTGGTCTCCCCCAGTACGACGAAGCGCCTGCTGGAGCATTTCGCCGGCGCACTGCCCGACACCGAGGCCGAGCGCCCCGATCTGGCCGACCTGACCGCCCGCGAACGCGAGGTCCTGGTCGAGGTCGCCCGCGGCTTGTCGAACACCGAGATCGCCCGGCTCTTCACGTTGTCCGAGGCAACGGTCAAGACGCACATCGGCCGGATCCTGGCCAAGACCGGCCTGCGCGACCGGGTCGCCCTGGTGGTCCTCGGCTACGAAACGGGCCTGGTGAAACCCAACAAGTAATACCCAGGTACTACGCCAACTGCAGTCTGCGGTCCGACGAGATCACCGGCCGGGATCACTAACTTCTTGGACAACAACGAAACCAAGGAGTGACATGAGCTTGCAGACCGGGGAGCTTGCGGTCGGGCGGTTGCCGCAGGACGGTACGCCGCGGACCGCGATCCGGGCGCACGAGTTGCGCAAGGTGTACGGACAGGGCGACACCGCGGTCGCCGCGCTCGACGGGGTGTCGGTCGACTTCGGTGTCGGCCAGTTCACTGCGATCATGGGGCCGTCCGGCTCGGGCAAGTCGACGCTGATGCACTGCCTGGCCGGGCTCGACACCCCGACCGACGGTCAGGTGCTGCTCGGCGAGACCGAGCTGACCCGGCTGCCGGACGCCGAGCTGACCAAGATCCGCCGGGACCGGGTCGGCTTCGTGTTCCAGTCGTTCAACCTGCTCCCGATGCTGTCCGCGAACGACAACATTCTGCTCCCGCTCGAGCTCGGCAACCGCAAACCCGACCAGCAGTGGCTGAGCACGCTGATCGACGTACTCGGGCTGGGCGACCGGCTCACGCACCGACCGGGCGAGCTGTCCGGCGGTCAGCAGCAGCGGGTCGCGGTCGCGCGCGCCCTGGCCGGCCGGCCGGAGGTCGTCTTCGCCGATGAGCCGACCGGCAACCTGGACTCGCGGTCCGGCGCCGAGGTGCTGGGATTCCTGCGCCGGTCGGTCCGGGAGTTCGGTCAGACGGTGGTCATGGTGACCCATGATCCGCTGGCCGCGTCGTACGCCGACCGCGTCGTGATGCTTGCCGACGGCAAGCTGGCCGGTGAACTGACCGACCCGACTCCGGAGACCGTGCTCGACGCGCTGCGGCAGCTGGGGGCCTGAAGTGCGACGCTCCATCCTCTCGTCGCTGCGTGCCCACCTGGGCCGCCTGATCGCCGCCTGCCTGGCGATCGTCCTCGGTGTCGGCTTCGGCACCCTGGCGATGACCGCGCACGCGTCCGCGTCGCACGGCATCGACGAGACGATCGGCGCGCAGTACCGCGGTGTCGACGCGGTGGTCTCGCCGGAGAACGAGGCCATCACCGCCGCGGACATCGCCAAGGTGCAGAAGCTCCCGCAGGCCGTCTCGGTCGTCACGCTGACGACCGCCTACCTGAACGCGTCGTTCCCCGGTCTGGTCCGGCCGACCGGTCTGCCGGTCGACGCGCTCCACGACACCACCCACATCGCCGGCCCCGGTACGTCGTCCGGACGGTTGCCGACCGCAACGAATGAGATCGCGCTGCCGGCCAAGCTGGCGGCGAAGCACAACGTCGCGATCGGTCAGACGCTCCGGCTCAGCTCGTACGACAACAAGGCGTGGAACGTGACCGTCGTCGGCCTGCTGGACGACTCGAGGTCGGTCGGTCGGGGGTCCGCCGTGGCCACCCCGGCCGCGTTGAAGATCTTCGAGCCGGATGCCGCCGTCCGGGCGATCGGGATCGCGGCCAAGCCGGGCGTGACCCAGCAGCAGCTCGCCGACGCGGCCCAGGCCGTCGTCGCGAAGGGTCTGCAGGCGTACACCGGTGAGGCCTGGATCCAGCACGAGGTGAAGGGCTACACGAACGGCATCGACGTCCTCGGCGGCGTGTTCGGCATGTTCGCCGTGATCGCGCTGTTCGTCGCCTGCCTGGTGATCGGCAACACCTTCACGATCGTGATCGCCCAGCGCACTCGCGAGATGGCGTTGCTGCGCTGCGTCGGCGCGTCCCGCCGGCAGGTGTTCTCCTCCGTACTCGCGGAGGCGTCGGTGGTCGGCATGATCGCGTCGGCGATCGGTGTGGTCTTCGGCGTCGCGCTGTCCGCGCTGGCGTTGGCGCTGTCCCGCGAGTTCGACTGGGGAATCCCGCCGGTCCCGCTGCACCTCGACCTGTGGTCGGTGTTCCTGCCGCTGCTGCTCGGGACCGTGGCCACCATCGCGGCGGCCGTCGTACCGGCTCGCCGGGCGACCAAGGTCGCCCCGCTGGCCGCGCTTCGGCCCGAGGCTGCTCCGGCGGCCGCGTCCAAGGCCGGCGTACTGCGACTGATCCTCGGCTTCCTGCTCCTCGCCGGCGGCGGACTGCTGCTGGCGGCCGGAGCGTCGAGCCATCAGGTGCTGGTCGGGGTCGCCGGCGGAGTCGTGTCCTTCCTCGGCATCCTGGCGATCGGGTCGCTACTGGTGCCCGCGCTGATCCGGCTGATCGGCACGCTCCCGGCGCGGAGTGGTGGAGTCCCGGCCAGGATCGCCGTCGCGAACGCGATCCGGAACCCGAAGCGTACGGCGGCCACCACGTCGGCACTCCTGATCGGCGTAACGCTGATCAGCCTCACCTGTGTCGGGATCGCCTCGGTGCGGAAGACCTTCGACGTGTCGATGGACGGGCAGTATCCGGTCGACCTGATGGTGACGACGTACAACGAGAAGATGCCGGCCGGCGCCGAGCAGCAACTGCGCGACATCAAGGGCATCACGCAGGTCGTCCCGGTCCATCAGGTGAATGTGAAGGCCGGTGGTCAGGAGCTGCCGGTGACCGGCATCGACCAGGCCGCGGTCGGTTCCGTCATCCACAACCCGGCGATCGCCGACCAGCTGAAGCCGGGTACGGCGTTGATCGACTACAGCACCCTGCACATGCTGGGCCTCGACGACGGCGCCCCGCTGACCATCGTGTCGGGTCAGCACAAGCTGACGGTGACGGCGCGAGGCGCGACCGGACTCGATCCGATCACCGTCACCTCCACCGATCTCGCGAAGCTCTCATCGAGCGCTTCGGTGACCGGGTTCTGGCTCGCATCGGATCCGAAGGCGGACGGCTCGCAGGTGATCGACTCCGTGCAACAGTCGATCCCCTCGGTCAAGGAACTGTCGGTCGGCGGCGGCCTGGCCGAGCGAACCAGTTACACGAAGATCTTCGACGTGCTGCTGATCGTCGGCGTCGGTCTGCTCGCGGTCTCGGTCCTGATCGCCCTCGTCGGTGTCGGCAACACGCTCAGTCTGTCGGTCCTGGAGCGGACGCGGGAGAACGCACTGCTCCGCGCCATGGGGCTGACCAGACGCCAGCTGCGCGGCATGCTCGCGGTCGAATCGTTGCTGATGGCCCTGGTCGCGGCCGGACTCGGGATCGTGCTCGGCCTGATCTACGGCTGGACCGGGACGAGCGCGCTGATGGGTGGCCAGACGGTCGACGGCGGCGTCGAGTACGCCGTACCCGGGACGCTTCTCGTGGTGATCGCAGCGGTCGCCGCGGTCGCGGGCCTGCTCGCCTCGGTCCTCCCGGCCCGGCGCGCCGCCAAGGTCGCTCCGGCCGGAGCCCTGGCGACCGAGTAGCCACCCGCACGTCAGCACGCGTTTGAGGGGATATCCGGCTCTTCTGCTCGATGTGTGGGTGGTGGCCGGCCTGCCGTGTCGTGGTCGGTGTGCGGACCCGGACCCGGATCCGGTGACTCGAGACAGCCCGTGGTTCGGTCGCTGCCCCCGGCATCCGGCCGGCAGCATCCAGACGCCGGAGCCCTGAAATGCTTGCGCCGCCCGGAGTATTGATCGGCGCGATTGCCGCGACCTCGGACAGGTACTGGGGACCTCGGACACCGCACAGCCTGTCCGAGGCACCCAGATCATGTCCCAGCCCCCGGAGATCGCCACCGGTCCCACCCCCGCCACGACGAACCCGCCCAGCCACTGCACCTGCCCGCCGGTGCGGGCTCCTGGTGGCGGACTGTCGTACGTCGCAGCGCCAGATCGCCACCACCACCGATCGTCGAGCCGGGCCGAGATCCCGGTGCCTCGCGGAGTCGCGCTCATCGCTCAACTGCGGTCCGTCGGCTGGTCGGGTGCGGACGGTGGCTTGCGGGGATGAGGCTGGGGGTGTGTCAGCTCGACAGGAGGTGTCCGTCCTGGCCCCGACCTGGCCGGCCGGGGCGACGCGTGAATGCCTCGCCCGACCAGCACCCCAGGACCGACACCTCCTGTCGAGCTGGCACGCCCAGCCGACCTCGCTCACTTCGCCCACACATCCAGCAGAAGAGCCGGATATCCGTTCGAGCGAAGGGTTCTCTGCTGGTCTGCCAGGGGAGAACCCACGCCACGGGGGGATATCCGCTGCGGTTGTGGGTTCTCCCTCGTGCACCAGGGGAGAGCCCACAACGGGATGGGAGATCCGGCGCTCCGGTTGGTTCGGTGGGTGTTGCCCGTGCCGTCGACCGGATCGCCAGGCCATCACAACGAGGCGCGGTCGAAGGCCGCCCGCGGACGATCGCGGCGCCTGGGTGATTGTGATGGCCTGGAAGTCCACCCACACCCGCCCGGCGGCGGTGGCGGGTTGGGCGATGCCGCACCGCCGACCGGACCTGCAGCACTCACCAAACAGCGCGATGCCAGACAGGCCCCGCTCGGCCCCGAGCACTCCGCGGCTGACGGACCGGGTTAGTGAGTGCCCCACGTCCGCCCAGGCCAAGACCCGCGAGCCGGCCGGGCCAGGCTGGGGAGGATCTCCCACCCGATCCGGGACGAGATCCTCCCCACCCCCGGCGCCAACCGACACAACACGGCCGACCGCCGAGACGCGAAGGACGCGAACGACGCGAAGGGACGCAAAGGGACGCGAACGAACCACCCACGGATACGTCAGAAGAGCCGGATATCCCCTCGAACGAGCGTCACACGATCTCCACCCGGTTCCCGTGGCCGTCGGCGGTGTGAAATCGCCGGCGGCCTGGGATCGTCTCGTTGTCCCACGTCACCGGATAGCCGAGCTCTGCGAGTCGCGAGGCCAGCGCATCCAGATCGTCGACGGCCAGCGCGGGATGAGCCTTCTTCGCCGGGCGGAAGTCCTGCTCCACGCCGATGTGCACTTCCGCGGTCCCAGCACGGAACCAGCAACCACCCCGGGCCTTCAGCAGCTCCGGCTTCTCCACCTCGGTCATCCCGAGCGCGTCCCGGTAGAACTCCCGCGCGACGTCCTCCCCACCGGGCGGGCACGACACCTGCACATGATCGAGTCGCATGGTCAGCCCCTCTTCTGCGCGACCGCGAAGATCCGGCGGAACGGCAGCAGCGTCCCGTAGTCCCGCTGCGGATACGCCTCCGCCAGCCGAGCGCCGTACTCCGCCTCGAACTGCGGCCGCAGGCCGTCCGGCAGCGACTGCAGCACCGGCCGCGCGCCGGTCCCCTTCACCCATTCCAGTACGGCGTTGTCGCCGTGCAGCAGGTGGAAGTACGTCGTCTCCCACGCGTCGACCACGCATCCCTCGGCACTGAGCGCATCGACGTACTCGGCCGGACCCGGGACGTCGGGCCGCAGCGACGCGTCCTTCGCGTACTCCGCATGGGGCTCGGTGCCGGCGAGCTCGCGCAGGATCGCGTGCGACGGCGCGTTGCCGTTGCCGGGGATCTGGATCGCCAGCCAGCCGCCCGGCCGCAGCGCGCGGACGAAACCGGGCAGCAGGTCGAGCTGCTCAGGGACCCACTGCAGGGTCGCGTTGGTCACGATCACATCCAGCGAGCCCGGCTCGACCGACCACTCGCGAACGTCGCCCAGCTCGAAGCTCAGGTAGTCGTCCGCGTACTGCTCCGCCGCCGCCAGCATCTGCGGCGAGTTGTCGACGCCGACGATGGTTGCCTCGGGCCAGACCTCCCGCAGCGTCACGGTCAGCCCGCCGGGACCACAGCCGAGGTCGACGACCGTGCGGACGTCCTCGGCCCGGACCCGGCCGACCAGATCCGCGTACGGGCGGCCGCGTTCGTCGGCGTATGTGCCGTACTGCTCCGGACTCCACACTGGTGACGTGCGCATGGCGAGTACCTCTCTGACTCATTTATCTTGACATCGAGATACTCTAGTCGCTCGACTTGTCTTGATGTCAAGAGTCTTGATGACGTAGTCTCGAAGTATGGAAGACGAGGTCGACCGGCTGCTCGAGGCCTGGCGCCGCGAGCGCCCCGACCTCGACGTGGCGCCGATGGAGGTGCTGTCCCGGGTCAGCCGGCTGGCGCGACACCTCGATCGCGCCCGCAGCCAGGCGTTCGAGACGCACGGCCTGGAGTCCTGGGAGTTCGACGTACTCGCGGCCCTGCGCCGGGCCGGAGCGCCGTACCAGCTCTCCCCCGGCAAGCTGCTGAAGGAAACCCTGGTCACCTCCGGCACGATGACGAACCGGGTCGACCGGCTGGCCGCGCGCGGACTGGTCGAGCGCCTTCCGGATCCGGCCGACCGCCGTGGCGTGCTCGTCCAGCTGACCCCGGCCGGCCGCGACGCGGTCGACGCCGCGATGGCCGATCTGCTCGCGCACGAGCGCAAACTGCTCGGCACGATCAGCGAGCGCGACCAGGCCAAGATCGCCCGCGTACTGCGCGAGCTGGTCCGGCCGTTCGACCTGGAAAAACACTGACCCGGGAAAACATCCGCTTTGCCGACGATGTGGACAAAGCCGCTCGGTAGTACCGACAAAACGGCTCGGCAGGTCGGACAAACGATCGTTTGGAATTGTGCCGGAATAATCCGAAAAGACGACCCGTCACTTCTGCCTGGTTTCGATCGTTGCTAGTTGCAACGAGATCGAGAGGCTGCTGTAGCGCACGACTATCGACACTGAGTGAGGGGCCACACTAGGGTCCTCACTGTCGGTGGCTAACCGGCTACGAAACGTAGAGAACACGGTGACTTCGGTGGCAAGAGGTGGTCCACCGAAAGTGGCCGTGCGGTGTCCGGGGCTCGGGGCCCGAACAACGCCGGCCGGCACGGGGCCCGCTCACCCGGAGCCGCGGTACACCCTCCGAAGCACAGGGGATCGGAGGGTGTGCCGCGGCTCAGTTCTGTTGTTCCAGAAGCCCTGCGCCGCTGCGGATCATTCGGCCCGTTCGGCCGCGTCGAACCAGGCGGTCTCCAGCTCACCGCGTTCGTCGGCGAGCTTGCGCAGTTCGGCGTCCAGCTCGGCCAGCCGCGCATAGTCGCTGGCGCTCACCGCCAGCTGGTCGTGCAGTTTCGCCTCCGCCTCGGTGAGCTTGGCGAGCTGGCGTTCGATCCGGTTCAGTTCCTTCTTCGCCGCCCGGGCCGCTGCCGCGTCAACCACCGGCGGATCATCAACCGTGGTATTTCCGGCCGGCGCCAAATCATTGGACGCCGCCGCCGGCGACGTCGACGCATTCGACGCCGTACGCCGCGGAATTCCGGTCCCGAGCTCGTCGAGATACTGATCGACGCCGCGGGGCAGATGACGGACCCGGCCGTCGCCCATGATCGCGTAAACCATGTCGCTGATCCGCTCGAGGAAGTAGCGGTCGTGCGTGACGGCGACGACGACACCCGGCCAGCTGTCGAGGAAGTCCTCGAGCACGGTGAGCGTCTCGACATCGAGGTCGTTGGTTGGCTCGTCGAGGATCAGCACGTTCGGCTCGTCGAGCAGGATGCGCAGCAGTTGCAGCCGGCGCCGCTCACCACCGGACAGGTCCGAGATCCGGGTGGTCAGCTTGTCGCCGGTGAACCCGAACCGCTCGAGCAGTTGCGACGAGGTGAGTTCGCCACCGCGCCCGGCCAGGGCCGCCGTACGACGGATCCCGGTGATGTAGTCGAGGACCGTCACTGTTTCGTCGATCTCGTCGAGGGTCTGCGACAGGTTGGCGACCCGGACGGTCTTGCCCTGCTTGACCCGGCCGCGGTCCGGCGCGAGCTGACCGGTCAGGATCTTCAGGAACGTGGTCTTGCCGGCGCCGTTCGGCCCGAGCAGCCCGATCCGGTCGGCCGGCCCGAGCCGGAACGTGACGTGGTCGAGCATCACCCGGTCGCCGAAGGCCAGGCTCACGTCCTCGACGTCGAACACGTCCTTGCCCAGGCGCGCGGTGGCCAGCTGGGACAGCGCGAGCTTGTCGCGCGGCGCCGGCTCGTCCTCGATCAGCGCGTTGGCGGCCTCGATCCGGAACTTCGGCTTGGTGCTACGGGCGGGTGCGCCGCGACGCAGCCAGGCGAGCTCCTTCTTCAGCAGGTTCTGCCGCTTCGTCTCCGAGACCTGCACACTCCGGGCCCGCTCGGCCTTCGCGAGCACGTAGGCGGCGTACCCACCGTCGTACGACGTGACGCGGCCGCCCTGGACCTCCCACGTGTCGGTGCAGACCGCATCGAGGAACCAGCGGTCGTGGGTCACGACGATGAGCGCGCCGGCCCGGTCGACCACGTGCTCGGCGAGCCAGTTGACCGCCTCGATGTCGAGGTGGTTGGTGGGCTCGTCGAGGATCAGCAGGTCGACCTCGATCAGCAGCAACCTGGCCAGCGAGGCGCGCCGCCGCTCACCACCGCTCAACGTGCCGACGAGCGCCTGGTGATCGACGCCACCCAGCAAGTGCTCCATCACCGACCGCGTCCGCGGGTCGGCTGCCCACGTGTAGGTCTCCACCTCCCCGAGCACAGCGTGCAGCACGGTCTGCTCCGGGTCGAGGTCGTCGCTCTGGCCGAGGTACCCGAGCCGCAGGTCCCGGTTGTGGGTGATCCGTCCGCTGTCCGGCTCCTCCCGCCGGGCCAGCAGCCGCAACAGCGTCGATTTTCCGTCGCCGTTCCGCCCGACCACGCCGACGCGTTCACCCCGGCCGATGCCGAGGCTGACCGAGTCGAGGAGTGTCCGAGTCCCGAAGCCCTTGGAAACAGCTTCCAGGTTGACCAAGTTAGGTGTCGCCATATCGCGCCCCAGGGTAGCCGACACCGGCGGGCGTGCCAGGATCGTCCACGTGCTGACTCCTTCCTGGCTCGACGGCCTGGCCCTCGGTGAAGCCGTGTCCGCCGAATCCGTGGAAGGCGGTTACGCCAGCAAGACCTTCCGCGTCCGTACGTCGCTCGGCCGGTCGGCGATCGTGAAGACGCAGACCGACCTGCCGCCCGACCTCTACGCGGTGGAAGCCGACGGCCTCGACGCACTCCGGGACCCGGGCGGGTTCGCCGTACCCGAAGTGCTCCGCGTCGCGCCCGACTTCATTGTCCTCACCGACCTCGGTGCGTCCGCTCCCTCTCCCACCTACTGGGAAGACGCCGGCCGCGCCCTGGCCCTCCAGCACCAGCACACCGCCGACAAGTTCGGGTATCACCAGGACAACTACCTGGGCGTCCTTCCCCAGCGGAACCCGTGGACCACCGACGGCCACAGCTTCTTCGCCCAGCACCGCCTGGTCCGCTATCTGGAAGTCCCCAACTGCTACAACGCCCTCTCGCTGGACGACCGCCACCGCCTCGAACGCGTCGCCGACCGCCTCCCCGAGCTCGTCCCGCCCCAACCGCCGTCGCTGCTCCACGGCGACCTCTGGCACGGCAATCTCATCCCGACACCCGCCGGCCGCCCGGCGTTGATCGACCCTGCGGTCTACTACGGCTGGCCCGAGGCCGAACTGTCCATGCTCATCGGCTGCGGCAACATTCCCGATGCCTTCTACCGCGCCTACGAAGAAGCTCATCCGCTGGCGCCGGGCTGGCGCCACCGGATGCCCCTCCTCCACCTCCGCGAACATCTCTGCGTCACCGCCCACTTCACCGACTCCGCCAACGCCGTCGAGCAGATCCACACCACCCTCGCGCGCTTCGCCTGAGCGGATCACGCCTGGTTGAGGTGGAGGAGGTACTGCTTCTGGTTGAGAGGATTGCCGTCGGTCCGGGACCGGGCGGGAGGTGTGCCAGGGACGGGGTGGTAGGTGGTGAAGGTCGGGGTGAGGATGCCTTCGCCATGAGTCTGGCCCGGCAGGTGGGCCTCGAAGGGGTGGGTGGTGGCGGCGGGGATGGTGCCTTCGAGGTGGGCACGGTCCTGGTCCAGGGCGGTTCTGGTGACGAGGCCACGGGAGTCGGCCAGCAGGGACAGAACCCGGGAAACCGAGTCGGGTGGAATGTCGAGCTCGAAGTGGTTGAGGGGTTCGAGGACCGTGGTGCCGGCGAACGCGATGGCCCGCATCAGGACGAGTGGGACCAGGCGGCGGAAGTCTGCGGCGGACGTACCCACGCTGCTGTAGGC
Organism: Kribbella sp. NBC_01510; assembly: GCF_045040325.1. Taxonomy (NCBI): domain Bacteria; kingdom Bacillati; phylum Actinomycetota; class Actinomycetes; order Propionibacteriales; family Kribbellaceae; genus Kribbella; species Kribbella sp. NBC_01510. The sequence continues at coordinate 643,063 of NZ_CP109418.1, forward strand.
GGTGTGGGTCAGATCGATCCGGCAGTTCGGGATCTCCCAGCCGTAGAGGCCTTGGTGGAGGGTCTGCCTGACCGTCTCCTCGATCGCGGTATGGAACGCGCGCGGCAGTCCTCCGAGCTCGACCTCCAACCGGTAGTCAATGCCTTCGGCGACCGGTGACACGCGGAAGCCGACGCCCGCCGCCCAGAGGTTGTCCGGGGCACCCATCTCCCGGTGTGCGGCTCCCACGCCGGCCAACCGTTCGATGTGGATCGGCGTGGTCTCACTGAAGGAGACCGCCAGTCCGTACTCCGACTCCAGCAAGGACGCGATCACCTCCTTCTGCACCTCGCCGTACAGACTGACCGTGATGTCGTCGGCCTTCCGGACGCGGATCAATGGGTCCTGTTCGGCGAGCTGGGTCAACGCCTGGAAGAGCTTCACCCGATCCCGCGCACTCACGACAGTCTCGAGCGTCGGCGGCGCGAACAGCCGGCCCGCACCACGCGCCGGTACGCCGAGCTGATCGCCGATCCGGATGTCCTTCAACCCGCGCAACGCCACGATCTGCCCGGCCTCGGCTCGCTCGACTGTCCGCCGCGACCCGCGCTCGAAGAGCTCCACCGCCGTCGGACGCGCCTGGTACGACGGACCTTCCGCCGGGTGCACATCGACGTACGCGCGAGCCGACAGCGACCCGGCGAACACGCGCGCCGAGGCAACCTTTTGGCCGGCGGACGCACGCTCGACCTTGAAAACCCTTGCCTGCAAGGCTTCTGACGGCAATGCGGTTGCGCGTGGCAACCAGGACCGAATGCCGCCGATCAGGTCGGCGATACCGACGCCGGTCATCGCCGAGCCGAAGTACACCGGGTGAACCTTCGTGGCCGTCACCTGCCGACGCAGCTCAGCGGCGTAGTCGTCGGCCGACAAGCCGTCGTCCAGGTAGCGGGCCAGGAAGCCGTCGTTGCGCTCGGCAAGCAGTTCTCCGAGCGCCTTGCGCGGCAGCCCGAACGGTTCGAAGACGGCTCCGCGAGTACCGAGGTCCGACACCGATCCCATCGGCACGGCGGCGGGAGTCAGCAACCGCGCGATGTCCGCGAGCAGTTCGTCGTACCGGGCGCCGACACGGTCGATCTTGTTCACGAACAGGCAGGTCGGGATGCGCAGCCGGGTCAGCGTGCGCATCAGCAGGCGGGTCTGCACCTGGACGCCCTCGACCGCGGAGATCACCAGCACGGCGCCGTCCAGCACGGACAGCGCGCGCTCGACCTCGGCGATGAAGTCGGAGTGTCCCGGGGTGTCGATCAGGTTGACGGTCAGGTCGCCCAGCTCGAACGACACCACCGCCGAGCGGATCGTGATGCCGCGCTTCCGCTCGAGGTCCATCGAGTCGGTCTGGGTGTTCCCGTCGTCGACCCGGCCGACCCGGTCGATCACACCGGCGGCGTACAGCAGCCGCTCGGTCAGGCTGGTCTTACCGGCGTCGACATGCGCCACAATGCCCATCGTCAGAGAGTTCAAGAGTCCTCGCGAATGCGTCGAAGCGATCAGTACCGATGAGGTCGATCACCACGTGCCGCATCCCGTTCTCCTGCCACTCGATCGATGGACTCCTGCCCGGACCGTAACAGCGGCCCGGCCGGGCCGCGACCGAATTACCCGGCGATTCAAACGCTCACTTGCTCGGTTGGGGCGCAATCCCTGTGTTTCAAGAGGTTTCGAGCGACCCGGACTGAGAGTATCGTCGCGGACTGCGACCGATCCGGTGTGCAGAGTAACCGGCCCGGTCGCGCTCGCCACCACCGCCGCCCCGGCGAGGAGCCTTCGCAAATGAGCATCGCGACGTGTGCCGGTGCGACCGTTGTCGTGATGCCGCCGCCCGCGAAGACCGGCAGGCCGTTGCCCGTCGGTCAGCTCGCCGGGACGTACCGCGACTTCGAGACCTAGGTACGCCCGCTCCTCGACGGCGCCAGGTCCCCCACCGTGCCCGCCGAACTAGCCCAACCAGACCTCGAGCGCGCCACCGCAGCCCTCCACCCCGCCACCTTCACCCCATCCAAGCCGTCCGCGCAGCCCTCACCATCCCCACCAACCAACTCGTGTCCATCCTCACCGGCAGATAACCCAGGATCCCTTGCAGGCTTAAGGAATCACGCCTTGATCATCGGTACGTCGTACCGATGGATCAGACCATCTCTGGTCACCAGTGTCAGCTTCTCGACGAGCGCCTGTGCGATGAGCATCCGATCGAACGGATCCCGGTGGATCGCCGGCAGCCGGCCCGCGAGGTCCGCATGCGCCATCCGGATCGGCAGCTCACTCAGACCGCTGCGCTCGATCCAGCCGGTGAGGTCGTCCGGCAGCTTCAGCTTCCCGGCAGCCGACTTGATCGAAAGCTCCCAGACTGTTGCCGCGCTGACGAAGACCTCGAGCTCGGTGTCGATCTGATCCTTCAGGTCATCGGACAGCTCAGGACTGTCCTCGAGCCACCAGAGCAGCACATGCGTGTCCAGCAGAAGCCGTGCCATCTCCTTCATGACGGAAGACCGAAGTCATCGGCGATCTCTTCATTGGTTTCGGTCGAATCCCAATCGTCGGACCAGCCAATCTGTCCCGACAGCAATCCCCGCCCTGCCCGCCGGACCGAGCTGGGCAGCGGCACGACCTTGGCGACCGGCCGACCGGCACGACTGATGATGACCTCTTCGCCGTGCTCGACACGATCGATGATTCGCGAAAGCTGAGTCTTCGCCTCATGGATGTTGAACTGCACCGCCGGCTCGCCCATCACCCCTCCTTAGTCCACTTAGCTAAGTGTACCTCTACCGGGTGACGGTGGCGGGGAGGATTCGGGCGCCGGGGACGGGGGCTTCGGCTTGGCGGACCATGCGGCAGAGGCCGGATTCGGCGAGTTCGACGGCCAGGTCGACGGCGCTGCGGCTGTCCGCGGCGAGGAAGAGGCAGGTCGGGCCGGAGCCGGAGATCTGGGCGGCGAGGGCGCCCTGGTCGAGGCCGAACTGGAGGGTATCGCCGAGCTCGGGGCGCAGCGACAGCGCCGCGGCCTGGAGGTCGTTGCTGAGGGCAACCGCGAGGGCGCCGGGCTGACCGGAGAGCAGCGCGGACATCAGCTCGGGGCGCACCTGCGGCGCCTCGACCCGGCGGAGCGGACGCAGCCGGTCCAGTTCGCCGTAGACGGCCGGCGTGGACAGCCCGCTGTCCGCGATCGCGAACACCCAGTGGAAGGTCCCGCGCGACATCACCTCGGTGACCTGCTCGCCCCGTCCCTGGCCGAGCGCGGTGTGACCGACCAGGCAGAACGGCACGTCGCTGCCCAGCTCGGCCGCGTGGTTCCGCAACTCGGTCTGCGACAGTTGCAGCCCCCACAACCGATTGCACGCCACCAAAGTCGCTGCCGCGTCAGTGGATCCGCCCGCCAGCCCGCCCGCGACCGGGATCGTCTTGCGGATGGTCAGTGCGACGCCTTCCTCGACGTCGTACTCCGCCTGCAGCAGCAACGCCGCCCGCACCGCGAGGTTCGTGTCGTCGGTCGGTACGTCGTTCGCGAAGTCGCCGACCACCTCCACCGAGATCGAACCGTCGTCGTCGCGCAGCACGGCGGTGACATCGTCGTACAGGGCAACGGCCTGGTAGACCGTGGCGACGGGGTGGAACCCGTCCGGGCGCGGCGGACCGACCGACAGACCCAGATTGATCTTGGCCGGCGACCGCACCGTGACCTCAAAGGAAGGTGGCACGGGCACAGGCTAGTGCCTTAGTCAGGCCGACCGGCGCCGGCGAGCGCGGCGAAGTCGGTGATCCCGAGCATCTCCCCGCGCAGCTTCGGGTCGATCCCCGTGACCCGGAACACCTCGTCGAGCCGCTCGCGGTCTGGCATCCAGCGGGCCAGCGCGGACCGCACGGTCTTCCGCCGCTGCGAGAACGCCGCCTCGATCACCGCGAACACCTCCTCCCGGCTCGCCGCCGTCTTCGGCGGGTCCCGGCGCTCGAACGCGACCAGCCCGGAGTCCACGTTCGGCGCCGGCCAGAACACGTTCCGCCCGATCGGCCCGGCCCGCCGCACCTCGGCGTACCAGGCCGCCTTCGCGGACGGTACGCCGTACGTCCGGGAACCGGGCGGGGCCGCGAGCCGGTCCGCTACCTCGGACTGCACCATCACCAGCCCGTGCCGCAGCGACGGCGAGATGGCCAGGAGATGGAGCAGGACCGGTACGGCGACGTTGTACGGCAGGTTGGCCACACACGCCGACGGCGACCCGACCTGCTCCGGTCCGACCGTCATCGCGTCGGCCTCGACCACGGTCAGCATGCCCGCCTGATCCGGCGCGTACGTCGCGATCGTCGAGGGCAGCGCCTTCGCCAGCAGCGGGTCGATCTCGACCGCGGTCACCGGGTGCCCGTCAGCCAGCAGCGCCAGGGTCAGCGACCCGAGACCCGGGCCGACCTCGAGCACGGTCTCGCCGTCGTCCAGCTCGGCCGCGCGGACGATCCGGCGGACGGTGTTCGGGTCGATGACGAAGTTCTGGCCGCGCTGCTTGGTCGGGCGGACCCCGAGCGCGGCGGCCAGTGAACGCACTTCCGCCGGACCGAGAAGTCTCGGTCCGGCGGAAGTGGATGAATCAGACGGGGTCACCCCGTCAGTCTTGCACTACGCCTTCTGGCCGCAGACAGGCCAGGCGCCGTAGCCACCGCGGTCGGCCTTGACCTTCTCCGCGATCGCGATCTGCTGCGCCTTGGACGCGCCGTTGGCATTGCTGGCGTACGCCGTCCCGCCGTAGGCCGCCCAGGTGCCGTGGTCGAACTGCAGGCCGCCGTAGTACCCGTTGCCGGTGTTGGCCGCCCAGTTGCCGCCCGACTCGCACGCGGCGATCCGGTCCCAGGCACTCGTGCCACCGGTGGACGGCGGCGTGGTGGGAGTGGGGGTGGTGTCGGTCGTCGGCGGCGCCGGCTTCGGCTTGGTGCCGACCAGGACCTTCTCGTCGACCGGCGCGGTGACCAGCGTCGACGTGAGCAGCTTGGTGGTCGTCAGCTTGCCGTCCAGGTAGGTGAGCACGTACGTCACCGACTTCGCGCCGTTGACGCCCTTCGCGGCGGTCTTCTTGGTGCCCACTTCCAGCGTCGCCGACTTGGTCTCGGCGGTGCCGTGGGCGATCGCCTCGGTCTTGGTGACCTTCTTGACGTCGACCTTCACGTACCCGACCCGGTTGACTCCCGGCTTGAGCACGGTGGCCGCCGCGGGGCTGATCCGGTCGTCCCGGTCCCAGACGATCTTGGCCGCGGTCAGCGCCTCGCCGACGGTCGCAGCCATCGACTTGATCGTCGCGACCTTGCCCTGTCGCACGATCTGGACGGTCTTCGGGGTCTTCACGACGAGCTCCAGGCCCTGGCGCCCGAGCGGCGCGCTGCGGCTGGTGGAGAAGACCGCGCCGGTGTCGTACCGCAGACCGAGGTCGGCGAGTGCCTCGCTGACAGTGTCGGCCGTGGTCCAGTAGGCCTTCTTGGTGCCGTCGGCGTCGACGGTCAGCTGGCGGCCGTACTGCACCGCGATCTCCTGACCATCTTTCAGCTTCGAGTCCGGCGCGGGCGCGACGACGTCGTGCTCGCCGACCTGAACTTTCTCGGCCTTCAGGGCGTCTGCCACGGTGGAGCCGAAGGTGTGCACCTTCTGCACCTGGCCGTCGACGGAGACACTGACCGTCTTGCTCTTCGCGGCATATGCCACGGAGCCGCCCGCAACGGCGAACGCAGCCGTCGCACCGACGGCCACGATGATGGACTTACGCACTAACGCTCCCAGGTAGGGCTACCCGGGCACGGGGTGGGACAGCACAGGCACCGATCGCGAACGCCGGACTGGCTGCCCGGAATCCATTATCCCGCCGAGGGGTTGTGCTGCCCGGAATCTTCCCCGATCCCGGCCAACATCACGAGACAGTAACGAAGATGTCCCGGATACGCCAATCCCCTCGTCGGCGAGTCGTAAAAAGGTGTAATGGGGCCGTTACGCCAGGTGATGGCCCCACTGCCCTCGGTGCACCACTTCGGCGGTGGTCCGGCGGCCGCGCCGCAGCGACGGCGACCGCCTGTCCGGGGCCCGGTAGCCGACCGACAGCAGCCCGATCAGGTCGAACCCCTCGGGTACGCCGAACTCCTTCAGCAACCGGCCCACCTTGTCCGCACGAGGCCCGAAAAAGCACGCTCCCAGGCCTTCGTCGACCACCGTCTGGAGCATCAGCAGCACCGCCATCGCGGTGTCGATGTACCAGTACGGCGCGGTCCAGCGGGCCTCGTCACGGTCCGTCCAGCCCTTGTCCGCGGCGGCGTACCGATCGAGGTAGGCGTCCTTGTGCGCGAAGGCCAGGATCAGCAGCGGCGCGCGGCGCAGCCCTGTGAGCCATTCCACATACTTCTCGTCGGCGTCCTCGGCCGCGATCCGCCAGTACCGCTCCCGATCGTCGCCCTCGAGCGTCAGGAACGCCCACCCCTGCGTGAACCCGCCGGACGGTGCCCGCAACCCGTTCTCCAGGATGCGTTCCCGGAGCTCGTCCGGCACCGCCCGATCCGGGTCGTAGTTCCGCACCATCCGGCGTCGCCGGACCACCTCACTGAACTCCATGAGATGTGTCTACCAGCGGTGTCACCCGACGTCGTCGCCGACCTCCAGGTCACGAAACCAGCTTCGCCAACAGGTAAGCCTCGGTGCCTGCCAGGCCTACGGAGCAGAAGGCGGTGATCTGGTGCGGGGAGGTCCGGCCGGCGGCGTCGCCGGCGAGCACCGCGCCGAGGCTGATCAGCCGGTCGTGCTGCGGCGTGCCGACCAGCACGAACGGTGGGTCGTACGCGCGCGTCTGGTCGATCGAGTCCGTCACCGCGACATCCGCCCGGGCGATCAGGCCCGGACCGAACTCGGCTCGCCCGATCAGCTTCGGCCCGAGCGTGGTCACGAACGCCCCCGGCGCGACCCAGTCGGCCTCGATCACGGGCACCGGGCTGTTGGTCGCGAGTACGACGATGTCCCGCCCGGCGACCGCCTCCTGGGCCGACGCGACGCCGGCCGTGGGCAGTCCGAACTCCTCGGAAACCCTTGCAGCAAAGGCATTCCGGCGGACCGGATCGCGGCTGAAGACGGCGACGGAGGTCAGCGGGCGGACGGTGGCGATCGCCCACAGCTGGGTCCACGCCTGGGTGCCGGCGCCGACCAGCCCGAGCGTCGTGGCGTCCGCACGAGCCAGTGCGCCGACCGCGACCGCACCGATCGCCCCGACCCGGCGCGGTCCGAGCTCGTTGCCCACAGCAACACCACGCACCGTGCCGGTGTGCCAGTCGTGGACGACGACCAGCTGGCCGCCGGGATCGGTGGGGAAGGTGTCGTACGACCGGTAGCCGTACCACTCCCCGGTCAGCGCGCCGGTGGTGAAGACGAGATTCCCGCCAGCCAGCTCCGTGTGCACCCGTGGCGGCGTGTGCAACCGCCCGGTGTGCGCGGCGAGGATCGCCTCCCGCGTCCACGCGACGGCGTCCTCGGCCGTCAACCGATCCCGGATGTCGGCATCGGTCAGGACCATCACCATGAGCCGCCGAAGGCGCGATTCGCGTTGTTGTTCAGAGCATCGCAGAGCTCGGCGACCGAGATGTTCAGGACGCCGGCCATCTTCCGGACCGTGTGCGGGATCAGGTACGACGCGTTCGGCTGACCGCGATGCGGGGACGGCGTCAGGTACGGCGCGTCAGTCTCGACCAGCACCCGGTCGAGCGGCGTCACGGCCAGCGCGTCCCGCAGGGACTGGGCGTTCTTGAACGTCACCACGCCGGCGAAGCTCAGGAAGGCACCCCGGTTGACGCACTCGCGGGCGAACTCGGTGTCGCCGGAGAAACAGTGCATGATCACCCGGTCCGGCATGCCCTCGCGGTCCAGGATCCGCAGGATGTCGTCGTGCGCGTCCCGGTCGTGGATCATCAGCGTCTTGTCCAGCCGCTTCGCCAGCTCGATGTGCGCGGCGAACGACTCGTGCTGCGCGGCGCGGCCGTCCTCGCCGGTGCGGAAGTAGTCCAGCCCGGTCTCACCGATCACCCGGACCTTGTCCGCGCCGGCCGCCAGCCGCTCGATCTCGGCCAGTGCGCTGTCGAGCTCGCCGGCGGCCTTCAGCCTCGGCGCCTCGTTCGGGTGCAGGGCGACGCCGGCGATCAGGTTCGGGTACTGCTCGGCGGCCTCGACCGCCCAGACCGCGCCCGGCAGATCGCAGCCGACCTGGACGATCCGGGTGACGCCGACGGACGAGGCCAGCTTGATCGCCTCGGCCGGGCTCAGCCAGGCGCCGTCCTCGCCGTCGGCGATGTCGAGATGGCAGTGCGCGTCGACCACGCTCATCGGCAGCGGGTCGGGCAGCGCCGGCCGGGTCCGGTCCCGCGACCTGCCGTCCTCCCCGATCGCGGCCCGTTCCCGGGTCGGCCGGTCCACCTCCACACCATCAGCAGCCATAGGCCATAGGTTACTGACCCTCGGCAGCCTCCTTGACCTTGGCGACGAGCATCTCCCACATCCCCTGGGAGTGCTTGGCCTCCTCCTCGCTCGCGTTGTTGTCCTGCGTGAGCTTCAAGTGGGTCGCCGTACCATCGCCGTCCAACGTGTAGATCAGCGTGTGGTAGTTCTCCGGTACGTCGGGTTGCCCGGTGAGCGGACTGTAGTGCGTCAGCTTCAGCAGCCGCCCGGGGTCGACCTCGAGGATCTCGCCCTTGTCCTGATAAGGCTTCCCCTCCCACTCGCCACTCCAGGTGATCGGACTCCCCTGCTGCCAGTCCGTCTTCACCTCGGCCCCGAACCACAACTCCTTCAGCTGCTCCGGATCGGTCAGCACATCCCACACCCGCTCGGGCGCTGCGGCGATATCGGTCTCGGCGGTCGCCAGGTAGTTTGTCATCGTCCTCAACTCCTCTCACCCCTGACCGTACGACCGCCGCCACTTACGCGCTTGTAAGAAAGCGTCAACCGAGCCGCGCCAGCTCCTCCTCGACCACATCCGGTGACAGCTTGGCGAAGATCGGGTTGGGGGGTCGTACCGGTGTGCCGGGTACGACGAGCTCGGACGCCCAGCGTGGTTGGGCGGTGTAGTCGCCGGTGATGATCGGGTACGGCGCGCCGCCGTCGAGGTCGTCGGCCTCGCGGACCTCGGGCTGTGGCAGGAACGTCCCGGTCCCACCGAGTGCCTCGTGCACGCGTTGGGCCGAGTGCGGCAGGAACGGCGCGAGCAGCCGGTTGCTATCGGCCACCACCTGAGCGGCGACGTGCAGGATCGTCGCCTTCCGCTCCGGGTCCGGCTCCTTCCACGGCGCCTGTTGGGACAGGTACTGGTTCGCGTCGACCGCGTTCCGCATCGCCGCCCCGATGGCGGTCCGCAGCCGCTGGTGCCGCAGGTGGTCGCCGACAGTGCCGAACGCCTCCTTGCTGCCGGCAAGCAGGTCACGATCGGCCGCGGTCAGCTCACCGGCCGCCGGGATCGCTCCGAAGTTCTTCGCGATCATCGACGCGGTCCGGTTGACCAGGTTGCCCCAGGTGCCGACGAGTTCGTCGTTGTTCCGCCGGACGAAGTCGGACCAGGTGAAATCGGCGTCGCGCGTCTCAGGCCCGGCGACCGACACCCAGTACCGCAACGCGTCCGGCCCGTACCGCTCCAGCACGTCGCGGACGAAGATCACCACCGACCGGGACGACGAGAACTTCTTGCCCTCCTGGGTCAGGAACTCGCTGCTCACCACTTCGGTCGGCAGATTGAGTACGCCGTACTGCCCGGGCGAGGCGTTGTAGCCGAGGAGTTCGGCCGGCCAGATCTGGGCGTGGAAGGTGATATTGTCCTTGCCCATGAAGTAGTAAGACTGGGCCTCCGGATCGCACCACCACTTGCGCCAGGCGTCCGGGTCGCCAGACCGCCGGGCCCATTCGATGCTGGCGGACAGATAGCCGATGACCGCGTCGAACCAGACGTACAGCCGCTTGTTCGGATTGTCCTCCCAGCCCGGCAGCGGCACCGGGATGCCCCAGTCGATGTCGCGCGTCATCGCCCGCGGCCGGACGTCGTCGAGGAGGTTGAGGGCGAACTTGAGCACGTTCGGCCGCCACCCGGTGCGGGTCTGCAGCCAGGCGCCCAGCTGATCGGCCAGCGCCGGCAGGTCCAGGAAGAACTGCTCCGACTCCGCGAACACCGGCGTCTCGCCGTTGATCCGGCTGTGCGGGTTGATCAGGTCGATCGCGTCCAGTTGGTTCCCGCAGTTGTCACATTGGTCTCCGCGGGCGCCGTCGTACCCGCAGATCGGGCAGGTGCCCTCGATGTAGCGGTCGGGCAGGGTGCGGCCGGCGGACGGCGAGATCGCGCCCATCGTCGTCCTGCTGATGAGATATCCGTTGCGGTAAAGGGTTCTGAAGAGTTCCTGGGCGACGGCGTAGTGGTTGCGGGTCGTGGTCCGGGTGAACAGGTCGTAGGACAGGCCGAGGCTGTGCAGATCCTCGACGATCACCCGGTTGTAGCGGTCGGCGAGCTCCTGCGGGCTCACGCCTTCCTGCTCCGCCTGCACGAGAATCGGCGTACCGTGCTCGTCCGTACCGGACACCATCAGCACGTCGTGACCAGCCATCCGCAGGTACCGGCTGAACACATCGGACGGTACGCCGAAGCCGGACACGTGGCCGATATGCCTGGGACCGTTCGCATACGGCCAGGCCACGGCGGACAAGATGCTCGTCATGCGTCGACTGTAGAAGCCGGTCGGCCACCCGGGCGACGGGTTATCTGCTCAGTACAGCTCCAGCTCCGGGTTCCTGACTGCGGTGCGGTGGCTGGTCGGGGACATGCCGAAGCGGCGGCCGAACTGGCGGCTGAAGTAGTGCGGTGAGTCGAACCCGACCGCACGGGCGATCTGCGCGACGGACATGTCGGTCGCGCCGAGCAGTTCGGCCGCGCGCTGCAGCCGCAGCGCCACGACCACGTTCATGATCGAGTCGCCGACCTGCTCTTTGAACAAGTGGGCGAGCCGGGAGACCGACACCTGCGCGAGCCCGGCCAGCGAGGTGAGGGTGTGCGGTCGCGCGGGATCGGCCGTGATCGCGTCGAGGACCAGCTGGACGCGGGCGTCGAGGTGCTGGGTGTTCCGGCGCAGGCTGGCGACCGCGGTCAGCAGCACTTCCTCGATCCCGTTCATGGTCAGCTCGACCGCGACACTCTTCTCGAGTAGGTGCAGCTCGGTGTCACCGGTCGGTGAGAGGCCGGCCCGCTGCGCGTCGCGGTGCAACCGGTCGAACGCCGACACCACCCGGTCCGTCTCCGACGATCTGGCCAGTCGCACGTACGAGAGGCCGGGCATTGCCTGCGGCAACGACAACCATGCGTGCCACTCCCGCCGGGGCTGGAAATGCGCCCACCAGGATTCCCAGAACGTCCCGACCGTGCCGTAGTCGTGTTCGGTGCCGGGGCTGACCAGCACGAGGTCCCCGTGGCCCAGTGTCAGTTGGTCTCCACCGATCTGGAACCGGCCGGTGCCGGCCGCGGTGTAGAGCAGGTACCAGCTGCCCACACCGTCCGGTCGGACGACCCGGTAGTCGCCGCCGCTGTGGAAGTGACCGGTGACCAGTTTGCTCGGCGGCGGGATCTCGCTGTAGAGCTCGATCAAGATCTGGGTAGCAAGATCGTGCTCAGAGTCAGCAGGCTCCTTCATGGCCTCCCCTTCGCGGACGCCCCAAGATTACCTGCACGGCAGCAAGATCCTGCACACCCAGCGAATCGAGGATCCCGTGGGCTTCAGTACCGTCGCCGAGCTCGGGCACGACGCCGACACGCTGGTCTTCGAGCACGGCTGGCAGTCGTGGAGCCCGAGCGGGTGGTACCGGCTCGGGGCGAGTCCGCCCCGGCCGACCGCGCCGAACCACCACGTGATGGCGTATCGCCCGGGCGTGACGGCCGGCCGGTTCCAGGGCGAAGGACTGCTCGCGGTGGCGACCGGCGGCGAGGTGGCTGTCGTTGCCGCGAGTACTCCGGACGCGGTCCCGTCGATCCGCTGCGAGGTCGAGCCCGGCCGGCTGGTGATCTCGGCCGACGGTGAGGTCGAGGTGACGACGAGCACCCACGCCAACCCGAACCAGGCCCTGGCCGACTGGGCCGACGCCTTCGCGGCCAGTACGGCGCACTCCGCGGTCCGGGTGTTCGGGCCGGCCTGGTGCAGCTGGTACGCGTACTGGGGCAAGGTCACCGAGCGGGACGTGATGACCGACGTCCGGCAGTTCGACCAGCACGACCTGAGCGTCGACCTGGTCCTGCTCGACGAGGGGTACCAAGCGGAGATCGGCGACTGGCTGACCCCACGCGAGGATTTCGGATCGACCGTGCGGCTGGCGGCCGACATCCGCTCGAGCGGCCGCCGGGCCGGGATCTGGGTGGCGCCGTTCCTGGTCGGCAGCAACAGCGAGACCGCCCGCCGGCATCCCGAGTGGCTTGTCCCCGGGATCACCGCGGGCACCAACTGGGGCCAGGAGCAACTGGTTCTGGACGTGACCCACCCCGGCGCCGCGCGGCACCTGCAGGACGTGTTCACCGAGCTGTGCCGGCAGGGCTACGACCACTTCAAGCTCGACTTCGTGTACGCCGGCGCGATCGAGGGCCTGCGACACGAGGAGCTCGATGGCATTGCGGCGTACCGGCACGGGATGCGGCTGCTGCGCGAAGCCGTCGGGCCCAACCGGATCCTGCACGGCTGCGGCGCCCCGATCCTGCCGAGTCTCGGGCTGGTCGACTGCATGCGGATCTCTCCCGACACCGACCCGCTGGTCGAGCCGCCGTCCGGCGACATCAGCCAACCGGGCCAGCGCGGCGCACGGTCCACCTCCGTGGCACGCGAGTTCCTGCACGGCCGGTGGTGGGCGAACGACTCCGACTGCCTGATCGTGCGCCCCGACGTCCAGGACCGGGAGCGGTGGGCCGACCACATCGAGGCCGGCCCCGGGCTGCGGATGTCCAGCGACCCCATCGCCGAGCTCGACCGCTGGGGCCTCGATCGCACCCGCGAGCTGCTCACCCCGAGCTCGCCGCGGCCGCATCCGCTGAAGGATCCCGATGCTTAGGCCGGCGCCGCGCCGTACCCGTCGGCCCGGCCGGTACCGGCAGACGCTGGCCGCGTACACCCTGCTGGCACCGAGTCTGGTCGGCGTCATCGGCTTCCTGCTCGCGCCCGTGCTGATCGTGATCGCGCTCAGCCTGTTCGACTGGAAGTTGCTGTCGACCCCGGAATTCGTTGGCCTGGCCAACTACCGCAAACTGGTTGCCGACGGCGCCGTCTGGCACTCGCTCCTCGTGACCCTGTACTACGTCCTGATCTGCGTGCCGGGGACCACGATCCTCTCGCTGCTACTGGCCTTGCTGGTCGACCGGAAACTGCGCTGGATGAAGTACTTCCGGGCGCTGCTGGTGATCCCATGGATGGCGACCCCGGTCGCGCTCGGCCTGGTCTGGACCTGGATCTTCGATCCCGCCCGGGGTGCCCTCAACCAGTTCCTCGGCCTCTTCGGGATCGACGGCCCGGCCTGGCTGTCGTCACCGCTGCTGGCGATGCCGAGTGTCGCCGCCGTCCACATCTGGCAGTTCGCCGGCTACAACATGCTGTTCTTCCTGGCCGGCCTGCAGAACATTCCCCAGTCGTTGCGGGAGGCGTCCTCGCTCGACGGCGCTTCCCCGATCAAGCACTTCTTCGCCATCACGCTCCCGCTGCTGCGGCCGACGCTGTTGTTCGTGCTGATCACCAACGTGATCGGCTCGTTCCAGGCCTTCGACACGATCTTCGTGATGACCGAGGGCGGCCCGGGTGACAGCACCGAGGTGGCGACGTACCTGATCTATGACGAGGCGTTCCGCAAGTTCGACTTCGGCTACGCCTCGACGATCTCGGTGCTGCTGTTCGCGGTGGTGCTGATCGCCACGATCTCACAGTTCGTGTACTTCGAGCGCCGAACGACCTACGAGGTGTCCGGATGAAACTCCGCCTCTTCACATACGCCGTCCTGGTGGCCGGCTGTGTGTTCGCGATCTTCCCGTACTTCCTGTCCGTGCTCACCGCGTTCAAGGGCCCCGGGCAACTGTCGGACACGATGCCCTGGGAACCGGGACTGCCGCCCAGCACGGCCGCCTTCCACCGGCTGTTCGCGTCCGGGTTCGGCGGCTACCTGGTGAACACCGTGCTGGTCACGGCCGGGATCACCGCCGGCCAGGTGGTGTTCGCCATCCTCGCGGCGTACGCGTTCGCGCGGTTGTCGTTCCCGGGCCGGGACGCCTTGTTCTGGGTGTATCTGTCCACGCTGATGGTGCCGCCGGTGGTCACAATGATCCCGCTGTACCTGATGATGCAGAAGCTCGGGCTGGTCGACACCTGGGCCGGCCTGATCCTGCCGACGATGCTCGGGACGCCGTACGCGATCTTCCTGCTCCGGCAGTTCTTCCGCACCATCCCGGTGGACCTCGAGGACGCGGCCCGGATCGACGGCGCCGGCCGGGTCCGCACGCTGGTGTCGATCGTGCTGCCGCTGTCGAAACCGATCCTGGTCACCGTCACCACCCTCGCGGTGGTCGCCAACTGGAACAGCTTCCTCTGGCCGCTGATCATCACCAGCAGCGAGGACAAGCGGCTGCTCTCGGTCGGCATCGCCTTGTTCAAGGGCGAGATCGGCGTCGACTACAACGCCGTGATGGCCGGCAGCCTGATCGCGCTGCTGCCGCTGCTGGTGCTCTTCGTCGTCTTCCAGCGCTTCATCGTCCGCTCGGTCGCGGTCACCGGGCTCAAGTAACTTCGGAGGATCTGATGTCTCGAAAGCTTTCCCGGCGGACATTCCTGATCGGTGCCGGCAGTGTGCTCGCGCTGGCCGGATGCGGTTCGACCGACGGCGCGAGCGGTGGCGGTGGCAGTGGCAAGGTCGAGCTCGTGTACCGGCTGTGGGACGAGCAGCAGGAGGTCGGCTACAAGGCGGTGTTCGCCGCGTTCACCGCCGAGAACCCCGACATCACCGTCCGGATGGAGGTCCTGCCGTACGACCAGTACTGGACCAAGCTGACCACCGAGCTGGCCGGCGGCGAGGCGCCGGACGTGTTCTGGCTGACGGTCGACAGCTTCCCCGACCTGGCCGGCAAGGGCGTGCTCGCACCCCTGGACGATCTGATCGCGAAGGCCGGGCTGAAGCTCGACTCGTACCATCCGAACGTCGTCCAGTCGTACAAGTTCGAGGACAAGCAACTGGGGATGCCGAAGGACCTCGGCATCGTCGGCCTGCTGTACAACAAGACGCTGTTCGCCAAAGCCGGGGTGACGATGCCGGACAAGCTCACCTGGGCTCCGGACGGCTCCGGGACCTTCGAGGAACTCGCGCGCAAGCTGACTGTCGGCAGCAAGCAATGGGGGTTCTGCTCCTGGAACCACAGCCAGACCCAGTGGCTGAACTGGATCGCGTCCAACGGCGGTCACGCGATGGACAAGCCGTACGGGACCTTCGACTTCGCCGGGCCGAAATCGGTCGAGGCGCTGCAGTGGGCCCGCGACCTGATCTTCCAGTGGCACCTCTCCCCCGACGGCACCCGGACCAATCCGCCGACGGGTCAGGCGACCGAGATGTTCTACCGCGGCGAGGTGGCGATGTTCCCGGCCAACAACGCGCTGCTGCCGTTCGCACTGCCGGAGGTGAAGTTCCCGATCGGCGTCGCGGCGATGCCCGCCGGGCCGTCGGGCCGGACGGTCGTGATCAACGGGCTCGCGGAGGGGATGTTCGCCAAGACCAAGCACCCGGACCAGGCCGGCAAGCTGGTCGCGTTCCTCGGCTCGGAGAAGGCCCAGAAGCTGATGGGCGACGCCGGCTACATCATCCCGGCCCTGAACAACGCCGGCGCGGGCTACACGGCGTACTGGAAGAAGAAGGGCATCGACGTCCAGCCGTTCCTCGACTCGGCCGCCTCCAGCACGGTGAACATGCCGATCGCCGAGGGCTGGACGGGGAAGGTCGCCGACATCAACAAGACCGTGAACGACCTCTACCTGCACAAGACCGACGTCGCCGCCATCGCCGCAGCGATGGACAAGATCGGAAACGACAAGTGAAGGATCTGACCGACTCATCCGGCGCACTCAGCGATGCGGCGGTGCTGCGGGGGCGGCTGGCTGAGGATGGCTATCTGTTCTTTCGTGGGCTGCTGCCGGACGACGTGATCGGCGACGTACGCGACCAGCTCGCCCGGATTCTGCACGACAGCAACTGGCTCGCGCCCGGCACCGCGCCGGAGGAGCTGGTCGCGTCGGAGCGGGCCGTGGAGGAAGGATCGCCCGGGTTCTTCGGTGCGTACACCGCCATCCAGAGCACGCAGGCGTTCCACCAGTTGGCCGTGCGTCCCGAGCTACTGACTCTGGCGGCGCGGCTGCTGGGCGAGGAGGCGTTCGCGCATCCGGCGCATATCTGCCGGATCGCGCCGCCGTCGCCCGGGGCCAATCCGACCCCGATCCATCAGGACTACCGATTCATCCAGGGCTGCATCGACACCTTGACGACCTGGCTGCCACTCAGTGCGGCGCCGCCGGAGATCGGTGGGCTTCGTGTGTTCGCCGGCTCGCCGCGGCTCGGCGTACTGCCGGTCAGGGCGTCGGACGGGCCTGGGATGATGCGGGCCGAGGCGGACGAGAACCATCCGGAGTGGCGGACGACGTCGTACCAGCCAGGCGACGTGCTGCTGTTCGGGAGCCTCACTGTGCACGGCGCGATGCCCAACCGGACGAAGCAGCTGCGGTTGTCGGCCGACTTCCGGTACCAGGCCGTCAGCGCGCCGATGGCCCGCGACCTCCTCGGCACCGGCAAGCCGCACTACCACCCGGACGTCCCCGACTTCCCGACCCTCGCCCGCGGCTGGACCTCGACGGCCTCCGTCGAGATCCCGCCCGGGGTGAACTTCGTCGACCGCTGGGACCCACGAGTGGCCGACGTACCAACACCGTCGTCGCGGTTCGCCTACGTCTAGGGCGCTGGTGAACAGCAGTGTCATCTCGACGCAGGCAGCGGTACCGGCGGCCGGCGGAACGCCACCACGGCGTTGGCGTCCTGAAGCCCCCGTCCACGCATCCAATGAGCAGAGGTTCGCGGGTGTCGGATACCTGGATACGCCGGCCAGTCGTGGGGACCTGAGACAGGCTGTGGTGGGTCGCGACCTGATATTTCCTGTCTCGGCCCACCAGTAGGTGTCTGAACCCACGACGGCTGGCTCCTTCGGTCCGGATGCCGGGACCTGCTGTCTCACCAGATGACGGACCTCCAGGCCGATGCCGTACCGATGGACGGGTAGTAGTCGAAGCCACCCACCAACCCTGACCCGAGCCCCACGTGAACCACCCCGACCATGCCGAAGGCGACCGACTACTACCCGCCCGTCGGTACACCTCCTCCTCGGCGTCGTGAGCGGTCGTCCCGGTTACCTACCGAACGTTGCTTGGCGCGGCACTAGGGGAGTACGACGACCTTGCCGGGGGCGTGGCCGGATTCGCTGAGTTCTTGGGCTTTGGCGGCGTCGGCCAGGGCGAAGGTCTGGGCGATGCGGACCTGGAGATTACCGGCGGCGGCGGCCCGCAGCTGGTTGGTCAGGCCGGCGGCGATCTCCTCCGGGGTTCCGCTCGACCCCATGGAGGCCGCGACTCCGAGTTCCTGGGCGGCGAAGTCGGCGATCGTGATGATGCGGTCGGTGTCGCCGCGGAGTTCGATCGACTCCTTCAGGCCGCCCTGACCGGCGGTGTCGAACACCGCGTCGATGCCCTGCGGCGCGACCTCGCGGACCCGGTCGACCAGGCCCTCGCCGTACGCGACCGGGATCACGCCGAGCGAGCGCAGGAAGTCGTGGTTGGCGGGCGACGCCGTACCGATGACTGTGGCGCCCGTGGTCTTGGCGAGCTGGGCCGCGATCGAGCCGACCGCGCCGGCGGCGCCGTGCAGCAGCAGGGTCTCGCCGTCCTTCAGCTGCAGCTCGTCCAGGACACGCTGCGCCGTCTCACCCGCGACGGGCAGCCCGACCGCCTGCTCCCAGCTCACGCCGGATGGCTTGCGTACGACGTTGCCGACCAGCGCGTGCTCGGCGTAGGACCCGGTCGTGGACCAGCCGACGACCTCGTCACCGACGGCGAACTCCGAGCCTTCACCGACCTCGTCCACCACCCCGGCGACCTCCAGCCCCGGCGTGGCCGGGAACGTCACGTCGATGAACCCCTTGGTCCAGCCGCGGCGGACCTTGAAGTCGATCGGGTTCACCCCGGCCGCGCGAACCCGGACCCGGGTCTGTCCGGGGCCGGCGTGCGGCTCGGTCACATCCTCGGTCCGCAGCACCTCGGGACCGCCGAACTCCTCGAAAACCACCGCTCGCATGCTGCGCCTCCATCGATTGGTTGATGCTTCAATCAAGCTTCGCGGGTGTCCGGGCATTCCCGACTGGCCGAACGGATGGTTGTCCACCGTCCGAAAGACGGGCTCGGGTGGACGCATCAACCGCCGTACCCTGAACGACATGGGAGACGAGGTGCTGGCGGCCGCGGCGCAGATCATCGACGGGCCCACCGACGATCTGTTGGTCCGGCTATCGGCCGCGACCGCCGAGCTGATCCCGCATCGTGCCGTTGCCCAGCTCGCCTCCCAGTGCGCATCCACCCCGATCACGACCCACGGCGAGCCCGTGCTGGCCAAGGCGATCACCGGCGCCGACCTGGCCGGCCTGCTCGGCACCGTGACCGCGGGTCACCCGTGGCAGGGCGTCGTACCGATCGCCGGCGCGCCCCACCCTGTCCTGGCCGTCGCCAGCGACCGGGCGCCGCGGGGATCAGTGGTCGTCTTCATCCGGTCCGACGAGACGCCGACGGACGCCGCCGCCACGCTCCAGCCGTTGTGGGACCTGATCACCGCGCACATGTACCAGCTGACCCTCGAACGCGAGCCCGGCGCCCTGGCGCAGAACCGGGCCGTGGCCAAGGCCCGCGCCGACCTCGCCGCCGAGCTCGGTGAGGCCCACGCGGCCACGCTCGCCACGCTTCTCGGCGTACTGCGGAACCAGCGGGTCGACGCTGATTCGGCCCGCTCGACGGCCGTGGAGCTCGCCCTGAACGGCCTGGCCGACCTGCGCACCGACACCCAGCGGGACCGGGTGTGGAGCGGCGAGGAACCGGCCGGCAAGGCGTTCGAGCGACTCGCCGACTCGCTCCGCGCCCTGCTCCGGCACGGGCCGGTCGACCTCGAACTGGATGCCCCCAGCAACGATCGGCTGATCCCGGCCGGGGTCGCCCACCGCGCCCGCGTCGCCGTCCGGTCCGTGGTCCTCGCGATGCTCACCCAGGAACGCGTACGGCGGATCCGCGTCGGCTGGCGGTGCACCGGGACGGATCTCCAGGCCACTGTCCGCGACGACGGCCCCGGCCGGCTCGAGGACGTGCTGGACCTGGGCCAGCTGGCCGAGCGCCTCCGCCTGCACGAGGACGACCTGGATCTCGACGCCGTCCCCGGCTGGGGGTTGACCCCGCGGATCACCCTGCACGCGCACGAGACCGCCCAGCCCCAGACGATCACATCGGACCCGCTGGCCGCGCTGGGCACCCGCGAGCTCGAGGTCCTCGAACGCCTCTCCCAGGGGCAGCGCAACCGCTCGATCGCCGACGAGCTGCACATCAGCGAGTCGACGGTGAAGTTCCACGTGGCGAACATCCTCACGAAGCTCGCCGTGACCAGCCGGACCCAGGCCGCCGCGCTCTACCACGCGACGGCCGCGGTCCAGGTCTAGGTCTAGGCCTCTTCGAGCCGCGGGAACAGCGCGTCGCCCTTGGTCAGCGTGGCGGCGGCCGGGAGCTGGCCCCACGTGCCGGCGTCCTGGACCCGCTGGTCCTTCAGCGAACCGAGCTTCTCCTCGGCGCCCAGCAGGGTCCAGAGCTTCGCGGACGTCTTCGGCATCGTCGGGTTGTGCAGTACGGCGACCGCTCGCAGCGCCTCCGCCGCGCTGTAGAGGATCGTGGCCAGGCGGGCCTGCTGGGACTCGTCCTTCGCCACCTTCCACGGCTCCTGCTCGGTGACGTACCCGTTGACCGCGCCGACCAGGTCGTTGATCGCGGCCAGCGCGTCCTGGAAGGCGAGCGTGTCGATCGCCTTGTCCGCGATCGCCACCGTCTGGGCGAGCTTGTCGGCGAGCGCCTGCTCGGCCGGTCCGTGGTCGGTGGGCTCCGGCAGCGCGCCGTCGAAGTACTTGCCGACCATCGCCGCGATCCGGCTGGCCAGGTTGCCCAGGCCGTTGGCGAGTTCGGAGGTGTAGACCGCGCTGAGGTGCTCCCAGGAGAACGAGCCGTCCGACCCGAACTGGATCGTCCGCAGGAAGTAGTACCGGAACGCGTCCGAGCCGAAGTGGTCGGTGATCTCGTGCGGCGCGATCGCGGTCAGCTTCGACTTGCTCATCTTCTCGCCGCCGACCAGCAGCCAGCCGTGCGCGAAGACCTGCTTCGGTACGGCGACCTCCGCCGCCATCAGCATCGCCGGCCAGATCACCGCGTGGAACCGGAGGATGTCCTTGCCGACCAGGTGCACGTCGACCGGCCACAGCTCCTCGAACCGCTCCGGGTCGGTGCCGTAGCCCGCGGCCGTCACGTAGTTCAGCAGCGCGTCGATCCAGACGTACAGGACGTGGTCCTCGTCCCACGGCACCGGGATGCCCCAGTCGAAGGTCGAGCGGGTGATCGACAGGTCCTGCAGGCCCTGCTTGACGAACGCGACCACCTCGTTGCGGGCGCTGGCCGGGGCCACGAAGTCGGGCTGCGACTCGTACAGTTCCAGCAGCTTGTCGGCGTACGCCGAGAGCCGGAAGAAGTAGTTGGTCTCCGAGACCGTCTCCAGCTCGGTGCCGTGGATCATGCACCGCTGGGTGCCGTCGGAGTCGGTGCGGATGTCGGCGGGGAGCTTGAACTCCTCGCAGCCGACGCAGTACAGGCCCTCGTACTCGCCCTTGTAGACGTCGCCCTTGTCGTACAGCGTCTGCCAGAACTCGCGGACCCGCTCGGTGTGCCGCTGCTCGGTGGTCCGGATGAAGTCGTCGTACGCGATGTCGACGTCGACCCAGGCCGGCTTCCAGGCCTCCTCGACCAGCTTGTCCGTCCACGCCTGCGGGGACATGCCCTGCGCCTCGGCGCTGCGCATCACCTTCTCGCCGTGCTCGTCGGTACCGGTCAGGTACCACTTGCGCTCGCCGCGCTGGGCGTGCCAACGGGTCAGGACGTCCCCGGCCACCGTCGTGTAGGCGCTGCCGATGTGCGGCGGGGCCGTGACGTAGTAGATCGGGGTGGTGACGTAATAGGCCTTCTCGGACATGCCTTAAAGGGTAGTGCCGGACGCCAGTGCTATTTACCGGGGTCTCGGGCCGCCAGTACGGCGTCGTACACGGTCCGTTTCGGGACGTTGAAGCGCTTGGCGACGTCGGCGATGGCCTGTTTACGCGGTGTGCCCGCCTCCTCGTCGGTGGCGACCTCGGCGGCCAGGTCCTCCGGGGTGAGGATCTTGTGCGGGTCCGCACCGGCCACCACGACGGTGATCTCCCCGCGTACGCCGTCCTTGGACCAGGTCACCAGGTCGGCGACGGGCCCGCGTTTGACCTCCTCGTACGTCTTGGTGAGCTCGCGGCAGACCGCCGTACGACGGTCTGCACCGAAGGCCTCCGCCATCGCCTCGAGAGACGCGGTGAGCCGGTGTGGCGCCTCGAAGAACACCATCGTCCGCGGCTCGTCCGCCAGCTCGCCCAGCCGCCGCGCCCGCTCCCCCGGCTTCCGCGGCAGGAACCCCTCGAACGTGAACCGATCCACCGGCAGCCCGCTCAGCGCCAGCGCGGTCAGTACGGCGGACGGCCCCGGAACCGCCGTGATGTCGACCCCGGCCTCGATCGCCGCGGCCACCAGCCGATACCCGGGATCCGAAACACTCGGCATCCCCGCATCCGTCACCACGACCACGGTCTGGCCGGACGTCAGCGCCTCGAGCAGCTCCGGAGTCCGCTCCCGCTCGTTCCCCTCGAAGTAGCTGACCACCCGCCCACCGACCGTGATCCCCAGCTCAGAAGTCAGCCGCCGCAACCGCCGGGTGTCCTCCGCGGCCACCACATCAGCCTCCGCCAGCACCCTCCCCAACCGCGCCGAAGCATCCCCCACGTCCCCAATAGGGGTCCCCGCCAACACCAATCGCCCGGTCACCAGGCCATCATCCCAGCCGCCCGGAACCCACGCGGGGAGGCGGTGGTACCGGGGCGTCCGTACCATGGCGGGCGTGGCTGCTGTGATCGAGGACGGGACTGCGCGGCGGAGTGACGCTGCCGACGGGCTGGAGACGCTCGGGCGGGACGTGCTCGGGAGACGGCTGCCGCCGTTGAAGGACCGGTTGTACCCGCCGATGCCGAAGGACTTCGACGGCGGCTGGATCGCGACGCTGGCGATCACCGCGATGGCGGCGATCCTGCGGTTCTGGAACCTGGGCAACCCGGTGAAGTTCGTCTTCGACGAGACGTACTACGCCAAGGACGCGTTCAGCCTGCTCAAGTTCGGCTACGCCCGGCAGTTCATCGACCAGCCGGAAGGCGCCGCCGACAAGGCGATCCTGAGCGGCAATCTGGACGTCTTCAAGGCCACCCCGAGCCTGACCGTGCACCCCGAGGTCGGCAAGTGGATGATCGCCGCCGGTGAGCAGCTGTTCGGGATGAACACGTTCGGCTGGCGGTTCATGCCGGCCCTGTTCGGCACCTTGACCGTGCTGCTGGTGATCCGGACGGTACGCCGGATGGCCCGGTCGACCCTGATCGGCGCCATCGCCGGCCTGCTGCTCGCCGTCGACGGCCTGCACTTCGTGATGTCTCGGGTCGCCCTGCTCGACATCTTCCTGGCGTTCTGGATCGTCGCCGCGGTCTCCTGCCTGATCGCCGACCGGGACTGGACCCGCCGCCGGCACGCCGACACCCTCGACACCCCGGTCCCCGACGGCGAGCGCCGTACCGTCGGCCGCTGGCTGCTGTTCCGCCCGTGGCGGATCCTGGCCGGGATCTGCTTCGGTCTCGCCTGCGGGACCAAGTGGTCCGCGATCTGGGTGCTGGCCGGCTTCGGCATCCTGGTCTTCGCCTGGGACTTCGGTGCCCGGCGCGCGCTCGGCGTCCGGTTCGCGTTCGTGAAGTCGGTGCTGGTCGACGGCATCCCGGCGTTCTTCAGCATCGTGCTGGTCGCGCTCGTCACCTACCTCGCGACCTGGACCGGCTGGCTGCTGCACGACAACGCCTACGACCACGACTACGCATCCAAGAACCCAGCGCACGGGGTGATGAAGGTCGTCCCCGACGACTTCCGCTCACTCCTGCACTACCACCAGGAAGTGCTCGCCTTCCACACCGGCGACTACATCAAGCACGCCACCCACCCCTACCAGTCGAACCCGGCCGGCTGGCCGATCATCGCCCGCCCGATCGGGTTCGACGCGGTCAACGACATCAAGGCCGGTACGCCGGGCTGCAACCCGCCGGCCGGGACGAACTGCCTGTCGGTGGTCTCCGCCCTCGGGACCCCGATCCTCTGGTGGGGCGGCGCCCTCGCGCTGATCGCGGCCCTGGTGCTGTGGATCGGCTCGCGCGACTGGAGATTCGGCGTACCGATCGTCGGCTACATCACCTGCTGGGTGCCGTGGTTCGCGTTCGACGACAGACCGATCTTCTTCTTCTACGCCGTGACGATGATCCCGTTCACGGTGATGGCGCTGGCGCTCGTGCTGGGCAAGATCCTCGGGCCGGCCAGAGCCGCGCTGGGTACGGCGACGCCACGAAGACTCATCGGCAGTGCGGTGGTGGGCGCGTTCGTCGTACTCGTGGTGCTGAACTTCGCCTACATCTGGCCGATCCTGACCGACAAGGTCCTCCCACACCCCGACTGGCTCAGCCGAATGTGGTTCAAGTCCTGGATCTGAGTCACCGGGACGCGTAGTCGATCGTCGCGAACGGCCAGAACGTGGCCAGCCAGGTGCTGACGGCTTCGTACAGAGCCACGTCCAACTCGGCCCGGTCGGCGCGGACCCACGATCGAACATCGGTGAGGTGTTCGTCGTTGCGGGACGGATAGATGTACACGCAACCGATCACGTCGTCGGTGCCGGCCTCGAGCACGGTGTAGGTGAATCCTCGGCGCTGGGCGAAATCGGCCGCGTGACGCTGCAGGTCGGCCAGGTTCGCGTCCGTGCTCATGCCGTCGACCGGCGGCCAGCTGCCCTCGAAGCCCGGGGTCGCGCGAATGTGGCCGATGCTGTTGGTCCACGCGGCGTAATCGGCGGCATTGTGCTCCGGGCCGAGTGGCTCCAGCCGGAACCGCGGCGTGATCAGCTCAGTGGGGACGACGAAGTCGGAGGGGACGAACGGCTGGCCGGTCATGGTCGAAGGCTATCCACCGCACCCGAATTCAATGCCCCAGGTGGCCGCGGCCCTTGTCCTTCTTCTTGTAGCGCTTGGCGGATGACTGGCCGCCGACGCCGCCGAAGAGGGCGAGGCCCTTCACCACGACGGTGGGTGCGTTCGGGTCCGGGTCCTCGCTGCCGCGCGCCGCGAATCCGCCGAAGATGCCGACGCCCTCGTTGCGGACGCTGACGCCCTCGGGGACGGTGATGTCGATCCCGCCGAACACCGCGAACGCCCAGATCGTCACCTCGCGGCCCTCGAACACCGCGTCGGTCATGTCCAGGTCGTGGCCGCCGAAGACCGCTACCGCGTTGGTCCGGCGCTTGACCCGCCAGCGGCCCTTCCGCTCACCACCGCCGAAGATCGCCAGCATGGTGTCGAAGCTCTCCGCCGGGTTCGCCGGCTCCTCGATCGGCACCCGGCCGTTCGACGCGACCGGCACCGGCACCGCGGCCGGCACCGGCGCGGCCTGACCGGGGACGAGGAGGTCGCGGGTGATCGGCTCGAGTTCGCCCAGGGTCTTCGCCTGCAGCGTCAGCTCGAGCCGGTCGGCATGCTCGTCCTGTGACAACCGCCCCGACATCAGGGCATCCCGCAGTACGTCGACGACCTGGTCGCGATCGATGTCGGACGCGCGGAGATGCGCGTGCGGATGCGGGCGGTCGGGCAGGTTCTCCATAAGACTGAACGATATATCGACCAAGGCTCGGTGAGGACCCTGATAAAGCCCGGATCAAGCCCTGAGCGGAGGTCTTGAGCCAGACACTCGCAGGGTGCCCGAGGCGGCGTGCCGGGGTCGGCGGATCGGGGGCCTGGACGGGAAGCCGGGGGCGTGAACAGGCAATAACCTGCCCCAGCCCACCACTTCCTGTCCTAGGCCCCCGCCCGTTGCACCAGGCGCGCCGACCCGAACCGGCGGTCTGGTCACCCTGTCGCCGGTTGGCTTCGGACTCGTACGACTATCGCCGGGTTCTGAGTGCGGCTGCTCACAGATCCGTCCTGGAGTGGTAGCGGTACAGGCTCGTCGGGCGGGAGCTGAATTGGGAGAAGGGGAAGGGTTCGGCGGAGAGGGCGCTGACGCCGGAGCCGAGGAAGGCGCGGGCGACGGCGCTGCCGGTCTGAGCATAGATGGCGAGAGGCTTCTTTTGCTGACGGCAACGATCTAGGAGAACGTCGAAAGTTCCGTTGGACAAGGTCATTCCGGTGGCGACGACGGCGTCGGCGGAGTCGACCACCGCTGTCATGTCGCGCGAGACCAGGAGACCGGAGGCGGTCTGCAGGAGGTTGAAGTCACACGGCAGGCAGATCCCGCCGCGCGCCGTGATCGCGTCGACGAGCGGGTTCACCACGCCGATCAGCGCGACTTTGGTGCCCTCGGCAACATCCAGGAGTCCGGCGACCGCCGCGTCACGGGCCCGGGCGCGGACGTCCGGCGTACCGGCGGGAAGGACGACCTCCTCGGCGTCGGGCGACACGTGGTGCGGCTCGACCGAGGCCAGGTAGGCGTCGAGCGCCGCGATCCGCACCGGTAGGGGGTCGTCGGACCGCAATACGTCGGCGAGCGTGCGGCCGGACGTGTCGGCGCAGTACGACGGGTCGAGCTCGCCCGCCTCGAAGGAGCAGGCGCCGAAGACCTCGCCGACCCGCAGGAGAACGTAGTAGTTGCGGTAGGTCACGTCGGCACCCGGCAGACGCGTGGTGTGGTGGAGCCAGAAGGCGCTGGTGACGGCGAACGTGGCTGGATCGGGTCCGACGGAGCCCGAGAGGACGGCGGCGACCAAGTCGTCGACGGAAGAGATTGCGGGTGCGGTCATGGCAGATCGGCCAGCCTTTCGGGGTCGTACAGCAGGGCGGACAAACCCGTCACGGACGTCCGCCTAATGCGACGGGGTTGCAGATGGAAACTCCTCGCGGCGGACCCAGGCCGACTCCCGCCGGTCCCACGACATCGCCGACCACGGCACCGCCAGCTCGTCCAGCGAGTCGATCTCGCGCGGCTGCATCGACGCCATCGGCCGCGCCTCGGCATGCCGGGCGAACGCGGACTCGACGTACCGCGTCCCGGTGTCGGCGGCGAGAAACACATGCTTCCGGCTGCTGTCGCAGTTGTGCTCCCAGAGCGCGGACAGGTACGCCGCTCCCGCCGAGAGCCCGGCGAAGACACCGGACGTCCGCAGCAGGTCGACCGCGGCCGACATCGCATAGTCGAACGAGACCCAGTGCAGCCGGTCGTACAACTCGTGCCGGACGTTGCGGAACTCGATCGAGCTGCCGATCCCCGCGATGATCATCTCCGGATCCTGCGTGTGCCCGGCCCCGAACGTGATGCTCCCGAACGGTTGCACGCCGACCAGGTTCACGTCCCGCCCGCGCTCCCGAAGGTACGCCGCGATCGCGCCGGTCGACGCTCCGGTCCCGACCCCGCCGACCAGACACAGCGGCCCGGCCGGCACCACTTCGGCCACGAGTTCGGCGATCGCGCCGTACCCGAGGTAGTGGATGTCGTCGTGATACTGCTGCATCCAGTGGTACGTCGGGTTGTCGCGAAGGATCTCGCCGATCCGGCGGACCCGGAGGTTCTGGTCGAGTTGCAGGTTGTTCGACGACGGCACCTGTTCGACGGTCGCGCCGAGGATCTCGAGCTGGATCTTCAACGTCCGGTCGACGGTGGTGGAGCCGACGATGTGGCACTTCATCCCGTACCGGTGACAGGCGAGCGCGAGCGCGTGCGCATAGATGCCGCTCGAACTGTCGATCAGCGTGTCCCCCGGCCGGACCGCGCCGGTCTCCAGGAGATGGCGTACGGCGCCGAGCGCGGAGTACACCTTCATCGTCTCGAACCGCAAGCAGATCAGGTCGTCGCCGACCCGGATCGGATCCGGATCCTTGATCGCCTCCGCCAGGTGGTCGTGCAGTCGCGTCATCGGCGCGGTTCGCTCCTTGTGTCGGGGGTCAGCACGGGCGGAGATTGCGGGTGATCGGTGTGGGCGGCCGTGGCCGCGGGGCCGCTGACAGGTTCATTGCCCGAAGCAACGATCGTCCGGCGGCAGTGGTTCCCGCCGGCGCGAAGCTTCGGCGCGATCGGGAGTACGTCGGGCCCGCCGGACGCGATCACCTGACCGGCCGACACCACGAGCCGAGTCGCGAGCGCTCGCACCAGCTCCAGGTCATGACTCGGCAACAAGATCCCCACCCCACTCGCCGCACGCTCCCGCAGCTCGTGCACCACCTGACATCCCGCACATCCTCACCTTAGTGAAAACGATTGTCGAACTCAGCGCGCATCCGAACGAGACGACATCATTCTTTCGGCGCCGCTCTCCGGCTGCTCTGCGTGACGGCGTGTCACCCAGCGCTTACCTCCGGGTACGAGGAGTCACCGCCTCGGCGCGGGAGGTCAGGAAGGGGTCAGGACCGACTATTCGTCGCAGTCCGGGGTCGCGCAGGCATCGGCCGGGATGTTGGTCGCGATGCGGTCGAGGAGACCGGCCAGCTGGGTCTGCTCCGCCTCAGTCAGGTGGTCGAAGAAGTAGCCGCGGACCGCGGCGACGTGGTTCGGCGCGGCGGCCTCGATGGCCTTCCAACCGAGCTCGGTGAGGCGGACCATCGAGCCGCGGGCGTCCGACGCGCACTCCTCGCGGCAGACCAGCCCGCGCTTCTCCATCCGGCTGACCTGGTGGGACAGCCGGCTCCGCTCCCAGCCGACCGACTTGCCCAGGTCGCGAGTACGCAGGACGCCGTCCTCCGCCTCCGACAGCGGGTGCAGCAGCGCATAGTCGGCGCCGGACAGCCCGGAGTTGCCGATCAGCCGCGCCTCCAGGGCACGCATCAGCTCGCGATACGTGTCGCGGTACGACTGCCACAGCCGCGCCTCACGCGTATCGAGCCACTGCGCATCCACCATTCACCCAGTGTACGGGGATCTGTTGACATGTCACCGAGTACGCGGGTCACGGTGTACGCGAAAGGGCGACGGCCAGCCCGATCGTCGCGGCCATGATCAGCAACTCGACCACGGCCAGTCGCCGGAAGGCCACCGGGTCCCCGGCCTCGAGGCGCGGGAGCGTCGTACGCCGATGCCACCAGCCGGCCGCGACCAGGAGGGCGAACGCGACCGCCTTGGCGAACACGAGGGCGCCGTACCCGGTGGTCACCCACTGCGTGATCAGCGCCCAGCCTTCCTCGCGGCCGCCGAGGTGGATCTCCGCGGTCAGCAGCCCGGTGATCCCCATCAGCACCGCACACACCAGGGCGAGTCCGCTGAACAACTCGACTCCCTGACGCGAGCGGGCATACCGCAGTACGGCGGCCAGTCCGCCGACCCATGCCGTTGCCGCGAAGACGTGCACCACCAGCGACGAGGTCGCGAGCACCGACCAGACGTTGGTGCGGTCGAGCGCGCCGTGGCCGGTCAGCAGCGGCCCGACCAGTGCGGCCGCTGTGAGCACAGCGGCGAACCGGGCGCCGCGCAGCGTCCGGCAGCCGCTGAGTACGACGGCCAGGATCGCGGTGAGTACGACGGCGACCGCCAGGGCTCTGACTTGGGTGAACTGGCCGGCGATGGACGCGTGCTCGGCGAGATGCGCGAGCGGGATGCCGAGGATCACCGCGGCCGTGGTGACGAGCCCGCCGATGCTCGCGACCGCCCAGATGCCCGCGGCGAGCGCGGCGTCCTGGCAGGCGCGCAAGGCCTTCGCGCCGAGCTTCCCGTCGGTGGCCGGGAGGAAGAGTACGACGGCCAGCAGCGCGCCGCCCGTGGCCACCGCGGCCGCGTCCGCGACGAAGCGCAGGACCGGAACCGACCAGGACAAAGGCATTCCGGCACCGAGCAGTCCGGCCGGCAACGGTTTCGGAGCCCCGCCCGCGGCGAGCAGGGCAACCACCATCACCACGATGCCAACAGCAACCATCCCGGCCGCCACCATCCAGCCACCGCTGGGCGCCAAGCCCGCACCGCCCTCCCGGGCACCGGCCGCTGGGCCGGGCCCGGCCGCTCCCCCAGTGGGTGCCGGGCCAGGCCCGGCCGATTCCTCGGTCATGGGGAGGCTGGGCGGCGGCGGACGATGACTACGGCCAAGGCGATGACGACCAGCATGACCAGGCACATCGCGACGATGGTGACCGTGTTCGAGTTGCCGGACTGCTGTGCGGCCGGCGGGGCCCCGGGGTCGGTGGCGGGGTGACCGGCGTGGGTGACGGTGAAGGATCCGGTCACGGTGATCGGGTGGCCGTCGTCCGACACGATGCGGGCGTCGACCTGGTACCGGCCGGCCTCCACCATCGCACCGACCGGCTGGGTCACCGTGTTGTCGATCACCTGGACGTCGCCGCTGGCCACGTTCTTGCCGGTGGGCGACTTCACCTGCACCTGGGTGCCGTTGCTGCCGATCGGCTCGCTGAAGGTCAGCACGACCTTCGTCGGCGGCGCGGCCATCGTGGAACCGTCGGCAGGTGTCATCGACTCGAGTTTGGCGTGCGCCGCCGCCACTCCGGTGGAAACCACCAGAGCGAGCAGCGACGCCACCAGGACAGCGATCAATCGGCGCACGATTACGACTGTGCCTTTCCGGAGTCCGGCATACCAGCCTCGCCCGAGGCGGCAACCGGAGCAACCTTGCGCGGCCGCAAGCCGAAGGCGAGACCGAGCAGGCCCACCAGCAGGCCGGCGCCGGCGAGCCAGCGAGCCAACGGGTCGGAGGAATCCTTCGCGTCCGAGGAGGTGGTCGCAGCGACCGGAGTGATGGCCGCGGCCAGTTTCAGCGTCGGCGCCGGGTGCTCCGGTTCGTCGGCGCCGTCCTTGGCGACGTCGGCCCACTTGGCGACCTCGCCGTCACTGTAGGTCTGGTCGGTCGGGAAGCTCAGCGCGTCCACACCTTCGGGAATCTTGCCGACCGACAGCGCGAACTCGTCGAAGTCGTTCGGCGGGATGCCGCCGGCCGTGGCGGTCCAGGTGATCGTGGTGATCGCCTGGGTCAGCGTGACGTCGCCGACCTTGACCGGCGCGGCCAGCTTCTCGGTCTTCTTCTCGACCTTCCACCCGTCCTTCACCTGCGCGCCGACGTGCGCGAACGGGAGGTCCTTGGGCAGCGAGACGACGAGCTTGGTGGTGCTGGTGTTGCCGGACTCGGTCGGCACGCGGAAGATCAGCTTCGCGTACCCGCCAGGCTTGGCGTCCGGCGACGACAGCGTGACGTGGGCCGACGCCGACGAGGCGGCACCGACGAGGACGAGTGCGGACGCCGCGACGATCGCGCCGGCCCGCAGGACGAATCTCCTGGGCATGAGAGAACCTTTCAAGGGCGTACGAGTAACCCGGCCGAAGCCGGTCAGCGAACTGGAATCACTCGTACGACGGGAGGTCCACGCCGGCAGACGCTCGAGGTGAGCCACGCACCGACGAGCCGTGGCGGTGACGTGCGCGCGAGCAGTGCGGAGGCGATCCGCGGCACCACGTGCACTATCGGCAACCGCGGCAGGAAGCGGTCGAAGACCCGCAGAACCCGGTGGACCCATCGGTGGGCCCGGCTGATCGCCAGTACGCCGGCAAGCAGGACGCTCAGGTGGGCCGCGGTCATGAACAGACTGCCGCCAACCCCGCGTGGCATCGCCATTGCGTGATCCATCGGCCCGTGCGCGGCGTCCAGGGTCACATGGACGAAGAGCTGCACGCCGGCCAGGACGAGGACCGTCAGCAACCGTTCGCCGGCGAGATACTCGCCGAGCAGCCAGCACACTCCGGCCAGCGCGGCGAGCGGCACCAGTACCCCGAGCGGAACCGTCCCGCCGCCGACGAGCGCGTGACCGACCACCGCGAGCACGACGCTCAGCGCCGCGACCACGGACGTCGTACTGCTCTCGACCGGCATGACTATCCCCTCGTTCCAGTCACTCTACGGTCAGCGCCGCCCGCAGGTTCCCTCAGTAAGTGACCCGTACGGCGTCGACCATGAGTTGAGGCACGAAAAGGTGCCGTACCGATGCAACCGATCGGCTGGCCATCACGTTGGATCGACATGACTGGGGAAGGAAGCGGGTGAAGGACGAGACCGAGAGGGACTACATCGACTTCGTCACCCACCAGGCGAACGCTCTGTGCCGGACCGCTTACCTGCTGTGCGGGGACTGGCGGCGGGCCGAGGACGCGACCCAGGAGGCCCTGATCCGGCTGTATCGGGTCTGGGGCCGGATCCAGCGCAAGGGCGCAGTCGCCGCGTACGCCCGCAAGGTGGTGGTGTCGACCACCCTGGACGCGCTCCGCCGCAAGTCCAGCCAGGAACTCGTCGGCGGCGACGAGTACTTCACCGCCGAGGCCGACCCGGCCGATCCGCTCGGCGTCCTGGAGAACCGGCTCGTCATCACCCAGGCTCTGGCCGAACTCCCGCCCCGCCAGCGCGCCTGCGTCGTACTGCGCTATTTCGACGAGCTGTCCGTGGACGAGACGGCCGCCGCGCTCAACTGCCGCCCCGGGACGGTCAAGAGCCAGACCCTGCGGGCCCTCGACAAGCTCCGCAGCCACCCCGCGCTCGCCGAACTCACGCTGGGGGTCCTGAAATGACGCGCGAGCTGAAGACTCTGATGGACCGCGCGACCGACCGGTCCGAGACATTCACTCCCGATCCGGCGACGCTGATCGCCGCCGGCCGCCGCCAGGTCCGGAAGCGCCGAATCACGGGGTCGCTGGCTGTCCTCGCCGCGGTCGTGGTTCTGGCGGCAGGTACGGCGGTCGCGGTCGATCTGCAGGAGCCGCGCAGCGTTGCGCCGGCGACCCAGGACCGCCGGCCGACACCATCCGTCGGGTCCGTCGAACTGTGCACCGCGTCGAACGGCGCGGTGCTCGGGACCGAACCCTGGGCGTGGCCGGAGGTCGTCTCGATCTCGGACCAGTACGGGTCCGCCAGCATCCGGCGCGAGCCCACGGCGACCCGCTACCGCTACACCGCGCGCTACGCCTTCTGCATCACTCAGCTGAGGAACGCACCGACGGTACCGCTCGGAGGCCGCGGCGGCGTCCTGGTCCGCAAGTCCCCCATCGACGCCGTGAGCAGTGTGACCACCGTCTTCGGCCGCGCCTACGGCACGGACGTCAAGGTCCTCGTCCGAACCGGCGACGGGAAGACCGGTGCGGCGGTCGTCAAGTCGGAGTTCTATGTCTACCGGCACATCGACGCCGGGCCGTGGCCCGCGACGAAACCGATCGTCGTCGCCCAGACCTTCGACGCGCGCGGCACGCTCACCGCCGTTGTCAGGTGGTGACCACCGGGTCGTGGATGATGACCTGATGGACGTAGCGGTACTGGAGGTCGGGGGCAGCCACGTGACCGCGGCGGTGGTGTCGCCGGGTGGATGGGACGTGACCGTGGTCGACCGGGCGAAGCTCGAGTCGCAGCAGCCGGCCGAGGCGGTGGCCGGGCAACTCGCCGCGGCGGCCCGGAAGTTGCCACTGGCAAGCGGTCTGGCGGTGGCGTTGCCCGGGCCGTTCGACTTCGCCACCGGCGTGGCCTGGTATCGCGGCCAGGACAAGTTCGACCAGCTGTACGGGTTCAACCTGGGCGAGAGCCTGCGCGCCGAGCTCGCGCTCGACCGGCTGATGTTCATGAACGACGCGGAGGCCTTCGCGGTCGGCGAGTGGACCGCCGGCGAGGTCCGCGGCGTCGAACGCTGCGTCGGCGTGACCATCGGCACCGGCATCGGTACGGCGTTCCTCGCCGACGGCCGCGTGGTCCGCGAGGGCGAAGCCGTGCCGCCAGGCGGTGAGCTCTACAAGACGTCGTACGACGGGAAGCCGCTGGAGGACTCGATTTCCGGCCGGGCGATCCTGCGCGAGTACGCGACCAGAACCGGCACGGACGAGCCTGGCGTCAAAGAGATCGCCGATCGGGCCAGGGCCGGTGACACCGTCGCTCACGAGGTCCTGCTGACCACCTTCGGCGTACTGGCCGCCGCTCTCGGGCCGTGGCTGGAGCGCTTCGGCGTGACGAAGACGGTCCTGGGTGGCTCGATCTCCGGCGCCTTCGACCTGGTCGCGACAGCCTTCGGCTCCCCTGTCTCCGCCACGAAGGACACCGAGCACTCGGCCCTCATCGGGGCGGCCGCACACTACCTTCGCTCCCAGTGAACTGTCGGAGGCTCTCGTTACGGTCAGTCGCATGAAGATCGCAGCACCACGGCTCAGGGCTCACCTCGATCCCGCGTCGCCGGATCCGGACGACATCGACGACGAGACGCGGTTGCTCGACCTCTCGCTGGAGGACGTGGATCTCAGCGATCTGGAGGCCGAGCACCTCGAGCTGAGCGGCTGCCGGCTGACCCGCTGCAAGCTGGCGGGTTCGGATCTGGACAAGCTGATCCTGGTCGACACCGAGCTGACCCAATGCGACCTCGCGAACGCCCGCTGGGCCGACGCGGCCGTGACCCGGGTGGCGATCACGTCGTCCCGGCTGACCGGGTTCGCCGGTCCGGGGATGAGCCTGCAGCACGCCACGATCCGGGACAGCGTGCTCGACTTCGGCTCGTTCCGGTTCACCAGGTTCCTCAAGGTGGAGTTCGCCGACTGCCGGCTGCAGAACGCGGACTTCGTCTCCGCCGACCTGTCCGGCACGGTCTTCCGCGGCTGCGACTTCACCGGGGCGGAGTTCTCCCAGGTCAAGGCGACCGGCGCCGTCTTCGTCGACTGCACCTGGGACGCCGCCCGCGGCCTCACCTCACTGACCGGCGCGACCGTCGCCGCCTCCTCCCCGATCGACACCTTGACCTTCACCAGCGCGGTCACCACCGCGGCGGGGATCACCCTCGCTCACCCCGACGAGCTCGACGGAGCGTGAGCCTGCCCACGTGGCGGCGGGGGCGGCCGGAACGCCCATTAGGGTGGGGCTGTGACTGACTCGACGATCATCTACACCCACACCGACGAGGCTCCGGCGCTGGCCACGTACTCGTTCCTCCCCGTGATCCAGGCGTACGCCGGTCAGGCCGGTGTCGGGGTGGAGACCCGGGACATCTCACTGGCCGGCCGGATCATCGCACTCTTCCCGGACTACCTGACCGAGGACCAGCGGATCGCGGACGCGCTGACCGAGCTCGGCGAGCTGGCCAAGACGCCCGAGGCGAACATCATCAAGCTGCCGAACGTCTCGGCCTCGATCCCGCAACTCAAGGCCGCGGTCGCGGAGCTGCAGGCCCAGGGTTACGCGCTGCCGGACTACCCGGACGAGCCGAAGACCGACGAGGAGCGGGAGATCCAGTCCCGCTACGACAAGGTCAAGGGCTCCGCGGTGAACCCGGTGCTGCGCGAGGGCAACTCGGACCGCCGCGCCCCCGCCTCGGTGAAGAACTACGCGAAGACCCACCCGCACCGGATGGGCGCCTGGTCGGCCGACTCGAAGACCAACGTCGCCACCATGGGCCAGAACGACTTCCGCACGACCGAGACGTCGGCTGTGATCGAGTCCGCCGGCTCGCTGCGGATCGAGCTGGCCGCCGCGGACGGCACCACCACCGTGCTGCGCGAGTCGATCCCGGTGCTGGCCGGTGAGGTCGTCGACGCCTCCGTCATGCACGTCGCCGCGCTGCGCGAGTTCCTGACCGCTCAGATCGCCCGCGCGAAGGCCGAGGACGTGCTGTTCTCGGTGCACCTGAAGGCCACCATGATGAAGGTCTCCGACCCGATCGTGTTCGGCCACGTGGTGCGCGTCTTCTTCCCGAAGACCTTCGAGCAGTACGGCGAGACCCTCGCGAAGGCGGGCCTGTCCCCCAACGACGGACTTGGCGCGATCCTGAAGGGCCTGTCCGCGCTCCCGGAGGGCGACGCGATCAAGGCGTCGTTCGACACCGAGCTGGCCGACGGACCGGCGCTGGCGATGGTCGACTCGGACAAGGGCATCACCAACCTGCACGTGCCGTCCGACATCATCGTCGACGCGTCGATGCCGGCCATGATCCGTACGTCGGGCCACATGTGGGGACCCGACGGCGCCGAGCACGACACTCTCGCTGTGCTGCCGGACAGCAGCTACGCGGGGATCTACCAGGTCGTCCTGGACGACTGCCGTGCCCACGGCGCCTTCGACCCGGCCACCATGGGCTCGGTGCCGAACGTCGGCCTGATGGCGCAGAAGGCCGAGGAGTACGGCTCGCACGACAAGACCTTCGAGATCGCGGTCGCCGGCACGGTGCGCCTGGTCGACACGGCGGGCACCGTCGTACTGGAGCAGGCTGTCGAGCCCGGTGACATCTTCCGTGCCTGCCAGACCAAGGACGACCCGATCCGCGACTGGGTGAAGCTGGCCGTCACCCGGGCCCGGGCGACCGGTGACCCGGCGGTGTTCTGGCTGGACGAGACCCGGGCGCACGATGCTCAGATCATCGCGAAGGTCAAGAAGTACCTGCAGGAGCACGACACCGAGGGCCTGGACATCCGGATCCTCGCGCCGGTGGACGCGATCAAGCTGTCGCTGGAGCGGATCCGCCGCGGTGAGAACACCATCTCGGTGACCGGCAACGTCCTGCGTGACTACCTGACCGACCTGTTCCCGATCCTCGAGCTCGGCACCAGCGCGAAGATGCTGTCGGTCGTCCCGCTGATGGCCGGCGGCGGCCTGTTCGAGACCGGCGCGGGCGGCTCGGCGCCGAAGCACGTGCAGCAGCTGGTCAAGGAGAACTACCTGCGCTGGGACAGCCTGGGCGAGTTCTTCGCGCTGGCCGCGAGCTTCGAGCACCTGGCCCAGGCGACCGGCAACGCGCGGGCCCAGGTCCTCGCCGACACGCTCGACCGGGCGACCGCGACGTTCCTCAACGAGGACAAGTCGCCGACCCGTCGCGTCGGCGGGATCGACAACCGGGGCAGCCACTTCTACCTGTCGCTCTACTGGGCCCAGGAGCTGGCCAAGCAGACCGACGACGCCGAACTCGCGAAGGCCTTCGCCCCACTCGCCGAGACCCTCGCGGTGAACGAGCAGACCATTATCGACGAGCTGCTCGCCGTCCAGGGCAGCCCGGTCGACCTGGGCGGCTACTACCAGCCCGACCCGGCCAAGGCCGCCGCCGTCATGCGCCCCTCCAAGACCTGGAACGACGCGCTCGCGTCCATCTGACCGAGGCCGGCCGAAGCGCCCGGTGACCCGCGCGGGTCACCGGGCGCTTTTGCGTGTTCAGGAGGTGAAGGGGACCCGGGTCCAGGTCAGCGTGGCGGGGTTGCGGGGGTCGATGGTGACGCGGAGATAGTTGTTGACGCCGGTGGAGCCGTCGACCGTGATGCGGGAGAGGTTGGTGACCGGGGTGGTCACGCCGTACAGGCTGACCCACTTCGATCCGGCCGCGAGCGGCTTGTCGCTGTTGTAGACGTGGCTGTCGCCGTTGAAGAGGTAGACCGGGCCACGGAAGGACGCGGACTCACGGGCGATGGCCTGAACGATCGGCTGGAACGCGAAGTAGTCGGCGAACGCCGGCGCCGCCACGGTCGGATCGAACATGTCGGCCTGCGTCAGCAGTACGACGGCCCGGTTGTGCTGCTCGCGGGCCTGCGCGAAGGTGTCGCGGATGCTCTCGATCACCGCGGCTGTGCGCGCGAGCACCTCGGCCGACTGCTCCGGCGTGGGCCCGGTCGTTCCGGTCCACGGGGCCATGCTGTTGTTGCTGCCGACGATGTGCAGGGCCGCGAACGCGACGTCGGCCCGAGTGAACCGAACATCCTCGGGGATGCCCTGGTCAGCCTGGCTGCTGACCTTGGCCGGGTGCTCGCCGAGTGTCCGGCCGGGCTGCGGGAAGAACATCGACCGGATCTTCGCCAGTCGCTCCAGCGGGTTGTACCCGCCGTTGTTGGCCCGGTGGCAGTCGGTCCACTCGTTGTCCCCGATGGTGTAGACGAGCGGGTCGGCGAAGCGGTCGAACTGCGTCTTCACCTGCGCGAAGTACTCGTCGCTGCACACCGACGAGCCGTCCTTGATGTCACCGAGATGGGTGACCAGCTCCACCTGCTTGTCCGCGTTGATCTCGTCGACCACCTTCGGGAACCCGGCGATCTGGGCCGGACCGTAGGGGATATCACCGATCACGGCGAACGAATACTTCTCCGGCCCACGATCCGCGGCAGCGGACGGGATCCCGACCGCCAGCCCGACCAGGGCCAAGCACACCGACACCACAGGCGCACGACGAACTCTCACAGCTTTTCTCCACTTCCGAGAGGGATACAGGCCAACCTTTCGGTTCGGTGGTGAACTCCGGCTCACGCCCGCGTGAACATCCCCGCCCAGAATCCGCTGAGGCTCCCGCTGGGAATTGCGTGGCACCGGAGTCGGCCGCGTTCCTACACTGACCGGCATGGCTACGACCCGATCCGTACTCGCCTCACCGGCGGCGGACTTTCCCCGATGGTTCCAGGATGTGATTGCCAAAGCCGAGCTCGCCGACAACGGGCCGGTGCGGGGGACCATGGTCATCCGACCGTATGGGTACGCGATCTGGGAACTGCTGCAGGCGGACATGGACCGGCGGATCAAGGCCGCGGGCGCGGCCAACGCGTACTTCCCGCTGTTGATCCCGGAGAGCTATCTGCAGCGCGAGGCCGAGCATGTCGAGGGGTTCAGCCCCGAGCTGGCCGTCGTCACGCATGCCGGTGGCAAGGAACTCGAAGAGCCCGTCGTGGTCCGCCCGACGTCGGAGACGGTCGTCGGTGAGTACATGGCGAAGTGGATCCAGAGCTACCGCGACCTGCCGCTGCTGCTGAACCAGTGGGCCAACGTGGTCCGGTGGGAGCTCCGGCCGCGGCTGTTCCTGCGGACGACCGAGTTCCTCTGGCAGGAGGGCCACACCGCCCACGCAACCGCGGAAGACGCCCGCGCCTACGCGACCAGGATTCTGTACGACGTCTATCGCGCGGTGATGGTGGACATGCTGGCGATCCCGGTCGTGACCGGCCGGAAGACCCGGCGGGAGCGGTTCGCCGGCGCGATCAACACGATGACGCTGGAAGCGATGACCGGTGACGGCAAGGCCTTGCAGATGGGGACGTCGCACGAGCTCGGGCAGAACTTCGCGCGGGCGTTCGACATCGGCTACCTGTCCACCGACGGGCAGCGCGAGCTCGCCTGGACCACCTCCTGGGGCAGCACCACGCGCATGGTCGGCGGCGTGATCATGGTGCACGGCGACGAGGCTGGCCTCCGGGTCCCGCCGATGGTCGCGCCCACGCAGGTGGTGGTGCTGGCGGTCAGGGACGAAACCGTCGAGGCCGCGCGGCAGATCGCCGCCGACCTCGGGGCCGCCGGGCTGCGAGTGAGTCTGGACGACCGGACCGACCAGCCGTTCGGCCGGCGGGCGGTGAACTGGGAGCTGAAGGGCGTCCCGGTCCGGATCGAGCTCGGCCCGCGTGACCTCGCCGGCAACGTCGCGACGGTGGTTCGCCGGCTGCGCGACTCCGGCAAGGAGACCGTGGGCCTGGCTGACCTCACGTCGACTGTGGTTGCTGCGATCGACGCGGACCAGACGCACCTGCTCGAGGAAGCCACGAAGCGGCAGATAGCGCGGACGACGGCAGTTGCCACCGTCGACGAAGCCGTGGAGGCGGCCGCGTCCGGCTGGGCCAGCCTGCCGTACGACGTCGTCGGCGAAGAGGGCGAGGACCGCCTGGCCGCGTCCGGCATCTCCGTCCGCTGCCTCCAACGCCCCGACGGCAGTCTCCCGATCGAGGACAACGAGCGCGGCCTGACTGCCTTCGTCGCCCGCTCCTATTAGTTGTGTGGCTCGGCCTCCAGCTTCAGGTTGGAGGCCGAGCCGCATCGCGAGAGCTCAGCGGGCCAGGTACCTGCGGACGTCGTCGGCGACCTGGGCGCGGTTGGGCATGCCGTACTTGCGCAGGATCGCGCTGAGGTGGGTCTTGACCGTGTTCAGGCTGACGCCGAGCTCGGCCGCGAGCTGGTCGTTGTCGAGGCCGTCGACGAGCAGGACCGCGATGCCCTGCTGAGCCTTGGTCAGGCTCGCGAACCGGCGCTCCGGACCCTCGTCGGTGTCCATCAGCATCTCGATCAGCTCGGACTGGATGTGCTCGGTCGCGTCGACGATCCGGGCCAGGTGACTCTCCACGGACGCGCTCACATCCGGCTCGTCCATCGCTTCCGCGACGATCTCGCGGATCGACGCGACCCGGTGGGACAGGTACTCCATCACGTGGTCCGACGTCAGCAGGTTCGGCCCGATGTCACCGGCCGGTAGCCGGCGCAGCGCCTCCCGATCCTCGCCCTCGCGGGTCAGCACCCGCTCGACCAGGCTGCACAACCACTCGAACGCCCGGACCGCGTTGTCGTCGTAGCTCTCCGGCGCATAGCTCTGCATCGACAACATGCCGAACAGTTGGTCCGGCCCGTCCTTCACCGGCCGGAAGATCGGCACAGTCACCACGTCCTCCGAGCGCCGTACCGCGTCACCGAGCGGGATGCCGGCGTGCAGCGCGAGGCCGCCGTCGTAGGCGAAGCGATACGTCTGGCGACGCTTGAGCAGCCAGGACGTCTGGCCGTTGGGGCCGAAGATGTGCGTGTCCGGGTCGACGTACCGGCCGTCGTCGTACGCGTAGGGATAGCGCACGCGGTTGCTGCCCTGCAGGAAGCCGACGAAGAACGCGTCGACACGGGCTACCTTGCCGGCCACCACCCGTACGTAGTCGTACAGACCGTAGTGGTCGGCGCGGTACAGCGCCTCGATCTTGTGGTACGCCTCCCGCAGGATGATCGCGGTTTCCGCGTCCACCCTCAGCGGGACAGCCTTGTCTCCCTCCACAACGCCGGCTCCCCACGAACCCCAAGCAGCTCATCGATCCCTCGACTATGCCGCCGGGCCGGGCAGATTGCCACCACCAGCGTGCTATTCGGACAGGCGAGTGCAGTCGCGGGTGGTGGGTCCGAGTTCCCGAGTCGCCCTCCCAAGCCTCGGTCGAACTCCACAACCACCACCCGCGACCAGTTCTGGACGCCTGTCCTGTCGCCCCCGCGTCGATCGATCCCACTCCCCCTGCGAGATCGGCGACCCCCCGACAGATCCTGTTGGCGTCCCTCCCCTCCACCCCGTGACTACACCGTGCCACCGATTCCGGATCGTGCCTATCGCCCGCCGTATGAGATTGTTGTGTCCTCAATCTCACCCCGGGGATGAGAACGGATGTCGTCGTTTACGCAAGCATCAAACGACGGAATTCGTTGTCAAGTAGGCCCTGTGGTCACCAACTCGTGTCCAGCGGCTTGCCCTCGGCGTAGCCGGCGGCGGTCTGCAGGCCGACTACAGCGCGTGCATGGAACTCGGCCAGGTTGGCGGCGCCGACGTACGTGCAGGAGCTCCGGATCCCGGAGACGATGGAGTCCAGCACGTCCTCGACACTCGGGCGCTCGGGGTCGAGATACATTCGCGCGGTCGAGATCCCCTCGCCGAAGAAGCCCTTCCGGGCCCGCTGGAACGGCGTGTCGTCGGCCGTCCGCGACCGCACCGCCCGCGCCGACGCCATCCCGAAGCTCTCCTTGTAGATCCGCCCGTCACTGTCTCGATGCGGATCACCCGGCGACTCGTACGTCCCCGCGAACCACGACCCGATCATCACGCTGGACGCACCCGCGGCGAGCGCCAGCGCGACATCCCGCGGATGCCGCACGCCGCCGTCCGCCCAGACGTGCTTGCCGAGCTCCTGGGCTCGCGTCGCGCACTCCAGTACGGCGGAGAACTGCGGACGACCCACCGCCGTCTGCATCCGGGTCGTACACATCGCGCCCGGACCGACGCCGACCTTGACGATGTCCGCTCCGGCCGCGACGAGGTCGCTGACGCCTTCGGCGGTGACCACGTTGCCGGCGACGATTGGAACCTTGGGCTCGAGACCCCGGACGAGCTCGAGGACTTCGAGCATCCGCTCCTGGTGCCCGTGCGCGGTGTCGATCACCAGGACGTCGATGCCGACGTCGAGCAGCGCCTTCGCCTTCTGCTCGGCGTCGCCGTTGATCCCGATCGCAGCGGCCACCCGGAGCTTGCCGTTCGCATCAAGGGCCGGTTCGTACAGCGTGGCCCGCAAAGCTCGCTCGCGAGTGAGGATCCCGACGATGGTGCCATCGGCGTCCACCACAGGCGCCAGCCGGTGCCGCCCGTCGTGCAACTGGTCGAAGGCCGTCTCGGCGTCGATC
This sequence comes from Kribbella sp. NBC_01510, assembly GCF_045040325.1. Classification (NCBI taxonomy): domain Bacteria; kingdom Bacillati; phylum Actinomycetota; class Actinomycetes; order Propionibacteriales; family Kribbellaceae; genus Kribbella; species Kribbella sp. NBC_01510. Next base: position 684,692 of record NZ_CP109418.1, read on the forward strand.
CCGGCCGGCACGGTCAGCAGCTCGCGCGACATGATCCCGTCCAGCTGGGTGAACCGGTCGACACCGGAGCAGTCCGCCTCGGTCACGACCCCGACCGGCCGGCCCTGGTCGACCACGATCACCGCGCCGTGACCGCGCTTGGGCAACAGGTTCAGCGCCTCCCCGACAGTCCCGGTCGGCGGCAACACCAGCGGAGTGTCGTGCACCGGGTCCCGCTCTTTGATCCAGGCAACCACCTCGGCGACCACGTCCACCGGGATGTCCTGCGGGATCACCGCCAGCCCACCACACCGGGCGATCGTCTCCGCCATCCGCCGCCCCGACACCGCTGTCATGTTCGCCGCGACGATGGGAATCGACGTACCACTCCCATCACTCGTCGACAGATCCACGTCCAGCCGCGAGACGACCCCGGACCGATTCGGCACCAGGAACACGTCACTGAAGGTCAAATCCCCCGCAGGCTCCCGATCATGATGAAACCGCATGGCACGACCCCTTCCGCCCGCTGGCAACCTCGCCAGCCTGACATGCCCCCGAGCCACTCACAAGCGAGCCTCGGTCCACATGCCCCCTCGGACCGGTCGCCCGCGGCTCACTGACCGCGTGCCTTTGGCTGCCTATCGACTCGGTCGCGGGTGGCCAGGTGATGTCGCAAGTGAACTTCACGCTCAAAGGCGCGCTGTACCGCTGAAACACCAGCGCTCGCCATGGCGGCAATGCTGCTCAGTCGTTGAGCGCCCGCCCAGACTTCGTGCCTCGTAGCCGTTGGGACCGAGAAGTAGGTGACACCGATGTCTCGCTCGTCGAACAGATCTGGCCGCAGGTAGTTGGCGCCGCCGGTGCCGCACAGGTAGGTGGTGGCACCGACAGCATGGGTGAGATCGGCCAGACGCGTCGATCGGTCGGCGGAGACGACGAAGTCGCTACTGCGAACGACGGTGCCGGGCCAGTGGAGTAGTTCGAGAAGCGACAGCGTGGAGGTGATCGCCACGTCCGCGAGTGACTCAGTCCTGCTGATCATCTCGGCCACCAGGCCGATGTCGGCCTCGACTGCGGACCAATGGCGTCCACGGCCGTGATGTTGCCTAGTCATTCTCAGGATGCGGCGGATTGATCGGTCTCGCTCCAAAATCATGATGTCGTTGATCAGACTTCTGCGGCCATTAGGCGATCGGACCGGTAGCGACATCCATTGCTGAGCGTTCGGGTCGTCGTGGCGCCCGAGACGGGCACGGTGCTGGTAATCACGGCGAGCGAACTGGACGTCGTCAAGTGCAATCCAGATGTCTGCGGTAAACAACTTGGCGAGCGTGGAGAGACGCGGAAAGAGGTTCGGCTGGTGGATTGCGCAGAGCAGCCCACCCGATCGGGTCATTTCGTCATCAGCCGGCTCGTGTAGCCGGCGGCGACCAGGCGGTCATAGGAGGATTCCACCTCGGTCGGGATGTCTTGCTGTACGGCGAAGCCGAGTGCGGGGTACTCCATCACGCGTTGGAGATCGCCGACCAGCATGTCCAGTACGAGTTTGGTGTCACCAATGCCGGCGAGGTAGTCATCGAAGCCGATGGGTTCTGAGGCACAGATGGCTTGGACCTCGGGCCAGACCTTCTGACAAGTCGCGTATGCCCGCCTCTCCATATAGGGCTTCGCGATGAGCAACACAGTCTTGACCGGTATGTCGGCAGACGCCAGCAGATCCCTTGTGAAGGCGAGGTTCTGGCCTGTGTTGGTAGCGTTCGTCTCGACTCTGATCGCCGAGGAAGGCACGCCGAGCTCGATGGCGTGTTCTCGATAGTGCACCGCCTCGCCGTGCGGGAATCGTGCTGCGGTGGTGCGGCTGCTGGCGCCGGTGAAGACGATCATCGGGAAGTATTGCTCGTGGTACAGCTTCGCAGTGAACGTCGCCACTCCGAGGTCGTGACTGCCCAGCCCGATCCCTACGTCGACGGGCTCCAACCGGTGGTTCATCAGGTGGTAGTCCCAGATCGTGCGGGCGTCGTGGAGATCTTTCGCCGAGACCTCGTCGGTCATCAACTCACCTTTCGTGGGTTTGCTTGATCTTGGATCGATCCGATGATCCGGTCGATGCTCGTCACCTGATGAAGCAATTGATGTGCGCCGGCAAGCTCCCGACATAGCTCCAACGTCGTCAGCCCCTCGGAACGCGTCGCTCGATCGGACAGCAGGATGTGCCCGCGTGCCGTGTCGAGCTTTACCTTCTGAAGTGGTGTGCCGATTCCGCCGCTGGCCTGTGCGATATCGATGTGCCGGTGGGCATCGTCGCATTTGTCGAGTGCAAGGTAGGCAAGTGCCAGCTTCTGTTGTCCGACGTTCCACTCGTCCGGCTCGTCGAGTTCCTCGAAGTCGGAAACAGCAGAGGCGATCGCCCCGACCGCCGTCGTCTTGTCGATGCCGACCGATTCGGGCACCTTCGTCAACGCGGTTCCGACCCACATCCGGGCCCTGGCTTGATCCAGCGCGCTCAGCCGCGGGTCGGTAGAGAGTTCTCGATAGCGCGCCGCCGAACGTTCGAGTTCGCCTGACATCTCGAGTACGACGGTGAGGAGAAGTTCGACCTGCGCAGTACGACGCTCTGCTCGGACGTCACCGAAGGCCCGGAGAGCCTGGCGGTAGGTGGACACGGCCGAACCTGGCCCCGTTAGGCGGCCCTGGTCACGGGCGACGTCTCCAAGGAGCATCAACGTACGTCCTCGAAGGTGAAGATCTGCGTCGTCGAGGACGCTGGAATCGGTCCGGGCAAGCCATCGTGCAGCCAGGATGGAGGCGAGCGCGAAGTTCTGCTGTGACGCACTGAGGCGGGCACGATCCAGATCATCGATCCAGTCGTCTCTGCTCCACGGCCTCAGGGTGGTCCGGCCACGCTTGATCGCTGCCGAGCTCGCGGTCAGCTCCTCGAAACGAGCCTGCTCCCCTGCCGTTGCCTGGGCCAAGACAGTATCCAGTGCCGCTTGCATCGCCGGCTGAGGGCGACGGATTCCGCCGTTCGACTCCCACTTCGACACCGTACGGATCCCAACACCGAGGTGCTCCGCGAACGCACGCACGCTGAACCGCCGGGCAAGCCTGAGAGCCCTTGCCTCCCTGCCGGTCCAGGTGTTCACCGTCCGCACAGCATTCCTCCCTCCCAGCAATCAAAGCAGCTCAGGCGGTACTTCGCAGCGAAAGTGCCACAGAGGTGCCACAGATGGCCATTGGTGAGCGATCGCCCCGACAGCAGGCTGATCAAGCGCATCGATGAACAACTGCGATGGATACAACTGGGAGGTAGGTCGTGAACCAGGGATTCTGGCTGCTGAGCATCATCGCCTGTCTGCTGTACATCGGTCTCGTCCGCGACATCGACCGCGAGGTACGTGACCGATGAGCACCGCTCTGGAACCCCAGCCAGCCGACCACTGCGTCTGTGTCTGGTTCGGCCGACAGAAGATCGTCGAACATGTCGCCGAGCCAATAGCTGCACGCTCCTTCGAGGCGGCGATGCGGCGACGCTTCGCCAGCCTGCGGATTACCAACGAGCCAGTGACGGCAGCGGATGCTGACGGCACATAGAGGGCGAAGGTCGCCGCGGTTGTCGAGCGATGGCCGCGGCCACGACACGCAACCGCTGCTGCTTGGATACCTGCATCGCGGACTGATGGTAACCGAGGACCAAGTAGAGGCCGGCAAGCAGGAACTGGCAATGTTTGCCAGGGCTGAGGGTTTCACTATGGGCGTCATCTTCGTTGAACACGCTGGCACCTGGCCGGCTGCGTTCGAGGCCCTCATCGAGGCAGTCAATCGCCAGAAGGTAACCGCTGTCGCGCTGCCGAGTCTGTTCCACTTCGCCGCGTTCGGCGTACCGACCGATATCCGGGACTCGTTCGAGCGAGCAACCGGTGCCCGCGTTCTCGTCATACGCCCAGTGCCCTGATGTGCCAGCGGCGGATGCCACCTCATCTCTCTCACTGCGGCTGCCACGCGTTCGGCAGCCGGGCGCTGACGCACACATCAATCGTCCATGTCTGACCCCGATTCCTGCTGCTTAGACAGGGACCTATCGCCGGCTGGCGCGGTGTAGTGCCGAGTCCTGCACTGCGCCAGCCGTTCCACTCTCCATGCTTCCCGCTGCCAGCCACCATGTGTTGAAAGGACCACCATTGAAACGTCTTCGCAAGCTGACCGCCTCCACCAGACCAGCTCTCGCGATGGTCGTCATGATCGTGCTCGCGGAATCACCTGACCGCTCCGGTATGACGGCACTTGCCGGCCGTTCTTCCTGACCGTCCCCGGAAACGAGCCGTGCGGCGCATAACACTTCAGCTCGAAGTTGCGCCGGGGGGTGGGACTACGCAGGCAGTCATTTCGAGGGGAACGTGTCGGGCTGATCAACAGGCCGCACCGTCCGAAGACCGGCTCCCTGGAGGAGGGAGCCGGTCTTCTGCCGCGTGACGGATCAGGCGAGGTCGAAGCGGTCCAGCTCCATCACCTTGGTCCAGGCGGCGACGAAGTCCTGGACGAACTTCTCCTCGGCGTCGTCGGAGGCGTAGACCTCGGCGACGGCGCGCAGCTCGGAGTTCGAGCCGAAGACCAGGTCGGCCCGGGTGCCGGTCCACTTGACCGCGCCACTCGCGTCGGGGGCCTCGAAGAACTCCTGGCTGTCGTCCGTCGACTTCCACTCCGTGCCCAGGTCGAGCAGGTTCGCGAAGAAGTCGTTGGTGAGCGTGCCCGGGTTCTCGGTGAGGACACCGAGCTTCGAGCCGTCGTAGTTCGCGCCCAGGACGCGCAGACCGCCGACCAGGACGGTCAGCTCCGGCGCACTCAGGGTGAGCAGGTTCGCCTTGTCGAGCAGCAGGTACTCGGCCGGGAGCCGGTTGCCCTTGCCGTAGTAGTTGCGGAACCCGTCCGCGGACGGCTCGAGCGCGGCGAACGAGTCGACATCGGTCTGCTCGAGCGACGCGTCCGTACGACCAGGCGTGAACGGTACGACGACATCGTGGCCGGCGTTCTTCGCCGCGACCTCGACGCCGACAGCACCGGCGAGCACGATCAGGTCCGCCAGCGAGACCGGCTTCCCGAACGACTGCTGGATCCCCTCGAGCGTCCGCAGCACCTGCGCCAGCTGGTCCGGGTTGTTGACCTCCCAGCCGCTCTGCGGCTGAAGCCGGATGCGCGCGCCGTTCGCGCCACCGCGCTTGTCACTGCCGCGGAAGCTCGAGGCCGACGCCCACGCCGTCGAGACCAGCTGCGACACCGACAGCCCCGACGCCGCGATCTGCGCCTTCAGCGCGTTGACGTCGTCGGCGCCGATCAGCTCGTGGTCCACCGCCGGGACCGGGTCCTGCCAGATCAGCGTCTCGCTCGGGACCTCCGGGCCGAGGTAACGCGCGATCGGGCCCATGTCGCGGTGGGTCAGCTTGAACCAGGCCCGCGCGAACGCGTCCGCGAACTCGTCCGGGTTGTCCTTGAAGCGGCGCGAGATCGGCTCGTAGATCGGGTCGAACCGCAGCGCCAGGTCAGTGGTCAGCATGGTCGGCTTGTGCTTCGTCGCCGCGTCGTACGCGTCGGGGATGATCTCCTCGGCGTCCTTGGCGACCCACTGGTTCGCGCCGGCCGGGCTCTTGCTCAGCTCCCACTCGTGACCGAACAGGATCTCGAAGAAGTCGTTGCCCCACTGCGCGGGCGTCCGGGTCCAGGTGACCTCGAGGCCGCTGGTGATGGTGTCCGGACCCTTGCCGGTCTTGTAGGTGTTCCGCCAGCCCAGGCCCTGGTGGTCGATCGGCGCGCCCTCCGGCTCGGCACCGACGTACTTCTCCGGGTCGGCCGCGCCGTGCGTCTTGCCGAAGGTGTGGCCGCCGGCGATCAGCGCGACGGTCTCCTCGTCGTTCATCGCCATCCGGCCGAAGGTCTCGCGGATGTCGCGGGCCGAGGCGATCGGATCCGGGTTGCCGTTCGGGCCTTCCGGGTTCACGTAGATGAGGCCCATCTGGACCGCGCCGAGCGGCTTCTCCAGCTCGCGGTCACCGCTGTAGCGCTCATCGCCCAGCCAGGTGGTCTCCGGACCCCAGTAGACGTCGTCCTCCGGCTCCCACACGTCGGCTCGGCCACCGGCGTACCCGAAGGTCTTGAAGCCCATGGTCTCCAGCGCGACGTTACCGGTCAGGATCAGCAGGTCGGCCCAGGACAGCTTCTGGCCGTACTTCTTCTTCACCGGCCAGAGCAGCCGGCGGGCCTTGTCCAGGTTCGCGTTATCGGGCCAGCTGTTCAGCGGGGCGAACCGCTGCTGACCGGCGCCGGCGCCGCCGCGGCCGTCACTGATCCGGTAGGTGCCGGCGCTGTGCCAGGCCATCCGGATCATGAACGGGCCGTAGTTCCCGAAGTCGGCCGGCCACCAGTCCTGCGACGTGGTCAGGACCTCCGCGATATCCGCCTTCACGGCGGCCAGGTCGAGGGTCTGGAACGCCGCGGCGTAATCGAACTCCCCGCCGAGCGGGTTCGCGACGGCTGGGTTCTTGGCCAGGATCTTCAGGTTGAGCTGGTTCGGCCACCAGCCGCGGTTCGCGCTGCCCCGGGTCGGGTGCGCCCCCTGACCGTGGTCGACCGGGCAGCCACCCGACGCCTGTGCGTCCTCTTCACCGCGGCTCTCTTCGCTACCTTCACCGGGCAGTGGCTCATGGATCTCGGACATCGGATTCCTTCCAGGACTGGACGTTTTCAACGAAAGTCAGGTACGGCGTGCGCACTCGGCGCAGAGCCCCCAGTAGATGACCTCGGCCTCGTCGACGACGAACCCGTGGTCCTCGGACGCGGTCAGGCACGGAGCGTGCCCGACCGCACAGTCGACGTCGGCAATGGCTCCGCAGGACCGGCAGACGGCGTGATGGTGGTTGTCCCCCACCCGCGACTCGTACCGCGCCACCGAACCCAACGGCTGGATCCGGCGGACCAGACCCGTCGCCGTCAAGGTGTGCAACGAGTCGTACACGGCCTGATGCGAGACCTCCGGCAATTCGTTGCGCACGGCACCGATAATCGAGTCCGTGTCCGCATGCGGATGCGCGTAGACCGCGGTCAGCACCGCCACCCGCGGCCGGGTCACCCGTAGCGCGGCCCCACGCAACAACTCCTGGAGCTCATCCACTGTCGGCACGTGTCGCAGTCTGTCGGGTTTTCTGGAATCAGTCAAGATTAGCTGCGGCGATTCTCACTTTGAGACATCCCCCGGCGCAGATCCTTGCCTCAGGCACCTACCGCGCCGGGTAGCAGCGTACGTCGCGTGCGACCTGGACCCGGCTCTCCATGCCGTACTCGCGCAGGATCACGCCAGGGTGCGACTTCACCGTGTCAGCCTCGTTGCCGGCCTCAGCGGTCGCACTAGCCATCGCCATCATGGTGCGCGCAGACGTCAACGCCCGCGCAACAGCCTCCGCAGCCCAATACGAGGCCCCGGCCTACCAGGGGTACGATCTGCCGGGCCATGACTACGCGGCTGATCGTCGCCACCCTCAATACCCGTGGGCTCCCTCTGAAGGGCACCCGCATAGCCGAGCGATTCGCCGCGATTGCGGCCGAGTTCGACGCCGGCGACATCGACGTGGTCTGCCTGCAGGAGGTGTTCGTCTACCACCACCTGGCACACCTCCGGAAAGGGATGCCGTCCTTCCCGCATGTGGCCTATCGGCCGTCGGTGGCCGGCCCCGCCGGCGGCCTGGTCACGCTGTCACGGCTGCGCTTGGCCGGGACGGCGTACGCACGCCTTCCGCGGTCGTCGCGCCACTCAGGCATACCCGCTCGAGCCCGGGTCAGCGCCTTCCACAGCGGGCTACTCACCGTTCGGCTGGCCGACAGCCGAGTCCGCGTGCTCAACATCCACCCGACGGCCAACACCGACGGCGACTGGTCGGAACACAATCGATTCCGTCAGTTGCAGCGGGACCAGTTCACTGCGCTCGCGCAGGCAGTCGCGGCCGACAACTCACCGACGGTGGTGTGCGGAGACTTCAACGTCGCCCAGGCGAGCACGCTGCACCGCGAACTCCGGCGGCGATCCGGTCTGCGCGATGCGTTCGACGGCGAGTGCCCACCCACCTTCCACGCCGAGTACCTCCCACCAGGCAGCGAACCGCACTGCATCGACTTCATCCTCGTCACCGAGACGATCGAGGTCGACGACACGGCTCTACTACTCACGGAGAAGCGGCCCCTTCCCAGCGGCCCCACCTACCTGTCAGACCACATCGGCCTGCTGGCCCGCCTCCGCATCCCCGACCCGAGCGCTTGAGCGCAGCAGCGGCGAGCAACCACACCGGCCAAGCGAAGCGACGGCGCCACCGAACGCGGCGAGCAACCACAGCAGCCAAGCGAAGCGACGGCCCAGGGGGTGCGGGTGGCGGAGCCCCCGCTTGCGGCAAGCGAAGCGCAGCCGCACAACACGACGAAGGCGACCCGGTCCGCGCTTTCCGCGGACACGAGTCGCCCATCGACTTCGTGGAGCTGAGGGGATTCGAACCCCTGGCCTCTTCGTTGCGAACGAAGCGCGCTACCAACTGCGCCACAGCCCCGAGTCGGTCACCAGTTGCCTGGCGACCGCGAAACTCTAACACGCCCATGGTCGCCGGTTAAAACCGAGGTTGTCGAGCGGGTTTCAGTCGCCGACGGCGCGCTTGACCTCGGTCTCCTCGGGCTTCTCCGCCGGCTCGGGGAGCGGCCCGCGTTCGGCCGGATCCGTCGTACGCGCGGAGGAGAAGACCTCGTCGTCGGACAGCGAGATGGTGCGGACGGTGCGGTCCGGAGCCTTCTCCTTCATCACGTACGTCGGGAGCGTCACCGGCACCGGATCCCACAGGCCCTCGGCTGGCGGCGCGGGCTTCGCCACCTGAGGCTCCGCAGGGAGCTTGACCTCGATCGTCATCTCCTCGTCCGGAGAAGGCGCGGGCTTCCCAGCCGGTCCGCGGTCGTGGCGGGCCTGCATGCGGGCGCGCCGCTCGGCCGCCAACCGAGCACGGGTGCGTGCCTGCCGCCGGAGCTGCACCCGGGTCAGTACGACGAATCCGACGATCAACGCGCCAGGAATGGCGACTGTCCACCACAGCAGCATCTCCAGACCGGCCAGGGCTACGACCGACAGGAGCGAAAGGGTCAGGATCGACAGCACCCGCCGGCGGCGCATCGCGGCCACCCGGCGGGCTCGATTGGGGACGTACCGCGTCGGAGGCGGCGGCAGATCACCTGCCGGCGTCGCGTCGTCCACAGCACCGGCCGGGCGTACGACGTACCGCGGCCGCGACGGGTCACGCGACAGTACCCGCGCGTCGGCCGACGACGACACCGGGCGGCGCCGCGCCTCGTCGTTCCGCTTCAGCAGCATCGGGACGAGGTAGGCGGCCCACGCGGCGACGATCGCCACATAGATCAGCCCTGTCGTCCCCATGCGACGACGCTAAGGCGCGGCGAGGGCCAGATGGGGTACGTGAGTCGGTGTGTCGCAAGAAGACTCGTGTGACTGATGTGAATAGCGACGCTGAGTGATCATCGCAGTCGCGCTACGAGACCGGGCCCGACCTCCTCGACGTTCAGCGCGAAGATGCGGTGGTCGCGCCAGTCGCCGTCGATGTGCAGGAACCGCGGCCGCTCGCCCTCGTACCGGAAGCCGAGCTTCTCGACCACCCGCAGACTCGCCTTGTTCTCGGGGCGGATCGCGACCTCGATCCTGTGCAGGCCAAGGGTGAACCAGCAGTGGTCCGCGGCCAGCGCGACCGCGGCCGGCACGATGCCGCGGCCGGCGTACTGCTCGTCGACCCAGTAGCCGAGGTTCGCCCAGCGGGCCGAGCCGTAGGTGATCCCGGACACCGTCAACTGGCCGACCAGCGGCCACTTCGCCCGTGCACCGGCACCTGCTGCGGCGCCGTACGTGATGACGAAAGGCAGCATCCGGCCATAGCGCGCCTGGCGGTTCCAGTCGCGCGCCATGGCTCGGAACGTCCGTGCACCGTCCTCCGCACCGGGCGGCTGGGTCGCGTCCCACGGGCGCAGCCAACTGACGTTGCGCTGGCGCGCTGCGGCCCACTCACCGCCGTCGCCGGCACGCAGCGGTCGGAGCGCGACCTGCCCGTGCTGAAGCTCCACGGGCCAATGCACGATCGCCATCAGTCGGTATCCGCCCGGACATGGTCACCGCCGTGCACCTGCTCGACGGCGTGCCGCAGCAACGGTTCCAGTACGGCGAGCCCGTCCTTCACGCCGCCGCGTGAACCGGGCAGGTTCACGATGACCGTCGTACCAGCCACTCCGGCCAGTCCACGAGACAGTGCGGCAGTCGGTACGCCGTTCGCCACGCCATAGGACCGGATAGCTTCAGCTATGCCCGGTACAAGCTTGTCGAGCACCGCAGCGGTTTGCTCCGGCGTCGCATCGGTCGGTGAGATCCCTGTGCCACCAGTCGTCAGCACAACGTCGTACGACGCCTCGACCGCAGCACGCAATGCGTCACCGACGGGCGGACCGTCCGGCACGACCTGCGGGCCGGACACCTCGAAGTCCCACGATGTCAGGCGTTCGGCGATCAGTGGGCCGGTGGTATCGGTGTAGACGCCCGCAGCCGCGCGGTTCGAGACACTGACCACGAGGGCTCTCACGGCCGCTCCCAGTGGCCGGTCTTCCCGCCCTCTTTGAGTTCCACGCGGACGTCGGACAGCACGGCGGCCGGATCGATCGCCTTCACCATGTCGATGACCGCGAGCCCGGCGACCGCGACGGCGGTGAGCGCCTCCATCTCGACACCGGTGCGGTCGGTGGTCTTCACCTGGGCCTGGATCAGGACGGCGTCGTCGGTGACCTCGAGATCGACCTTGGCGCCGGTGATCGCGATCGGGTGGCAGAGCGGGACCAGATCGGGCGTCCGCTTGGCGCCCATGATGCCGGCGATCCGGGCGACGCCGAGCGCGTCACCTTTCGGTACGCCGTCGCCGCGCAGCGCGGTCACCACCTCGGCCGAGACGAGAACCTTGCCGCTGGCAACAGCCCGCCGGCTGCTGGCCTCCTTGGCCGACACGTCCACCATCCGCGCCGCCCCGGTCTCGTCGACATGGGTCAGCCCCGGGTCCTGCGTCATCGGGTCTCCTCGTCCAGCAGCAACAGCTCGACCTGATCGCCGACCCGGACCGACGTCATGTCCTCGGGCACCACGATCAGTGCGTTCGCGCGGCTCAGCCCGCCGAGCAGGTGTGAGCCGTGCCCGCCGACTGTACTGGCCATCCAGCCCTCGTCGCCGGACCTGGCCGCGGCGCGGACGAACTGCCGCCGCCCCGCGGGCGAGCTGAACCCGTCCAGCGTCACCCCCCGGACAGTGGTCCGCCGGTACGGCATCTGGCCCATCAGCTTGCGCAGCGCCGGCCGGACGAACACCTCGAAGGACACGTACGCCGACACCGGGTTGCCGGGCAGCGTGAAGATCGGCACCTCGTCCTCACCGAGCACACCGAAGCCCTGCGGCTTGCCCGGCTGCATCGCGACCTGCGGGAAGTCGACCGTGCCGAGCTTCGAGAGCTCCTCCTTGACCACGTCGTACGCACCCATGCTGACGCCACCGGTGGTGATCACCAGGTCGGCGCGGACCAGCTGGTCGGACAGCGTGTCCATGATCCGCTTCGGGTCGTCATCGACGATGCCGACGCGGTACACCACGGCGCCGGCGTCCCGTGCGCACGCGGCCATGGTGTAGCTGTTCGAGTCGTAGATCTGTCCCTCGCCGAGCCGACTTCCGGGCTCCCGCAGCTCCGCACCGGTCGAGACCACAACCACGCGGGGGCGGGGGCGCGCTTTCACCCGCGCTCGGCCGACAGCCGCGAGTACGGCGATCTGCCGCGGCCCGAGCACGGTGTCACGGTCCAGAACCTGGTCCCCCGCGTGCACGTCCTCACCGGAGCGTCGCACCGACGCTCCGAGGGCGGGCTGCTGAGCGATCCGCACGTTCACGGTGCCGCCGTCGGTCCACTCCACCGGTACGACGCTGTCCGCGCCCCGCGGCATCTCAGCCCCGGTCATGATCCGCACGCACGTACCGGGGGTCACCACGATCGGCTCACTCCGCCCGGCCCGGAACTCGCCGACGACGGGCAGGGTGATGGGGTTGTCCTGAGACGCCCCGGCCAGGTCCGCGGCCTGGACGGCATACCCGTCCATGGCCGAGTTGTCGAATCCCGGCAGGCTGACCCCGGAGACGACGTCCTCACAGAGCACCAGCCCCAGCGCCTCCATCAGTGGCTGATCGAACGCCGGCAGCGCCGTCACCCGCCCGAGCACAACCTCCAAATGCTCATCCACAGTCCGTCTCACGAGCCCGACCCTAATCCGTGCAGATCGACAGGAGGTAGTTGGCGCGTCGGCGGGCCCTCAGGCTCGTGCCCACGCCCACCACGCACCGAGTCGGCACTACCTCCTAATCGACCTGCACACTTTCCGGGTGGTTGCCCCAGGTCATGCGGACGTCGGGGGCGCGCTCCTCGTTGGTGGCGCCGTTGGTGCGGCGTACTTCGGTGAAGCCGTGGGAGCGGTAGAAGGACTGGGCTCGGGTGTTGGTCTGGAAGGTCCAGAGGGCGAGACCGCCGGGGCGGAGGTCCTTGGCGAGGTCGACCAGGGTCGAGCCGACGCCCCGGCCGGCCGCGTCGGGGTCGACGTACAGCTGGTCGAGGTCGTCGCCGTCCAGGGTCAGTACCGCGACGATCCGGCCGTCATCCAGCGCTATCCAGGTCTGCGCGTCCGGCAGCAGCACCTCGGCGAACCAGGTCGCCACCTGCTCGGCGGTGTGGATCGCCGGCGGCAACTGCGCCCCGTCCGCGTGCCGCGACCGCCACCACACCGCAGCGGCCTCGTCCGTGTCGTACGGCTCCAACGGCCTGATCAGCAGGTCGTCCATTCACTCCCCCAGGGCTCGGTTCAGCCGTCGAGTACGGCGCCGTCCGGGATCTCCCGGCGCTCACCCGCCGGCGCCTGCAGCTCCACGTCGCCGACAATGACCACATCCTTGCCGAAGGCAACGTCACCGCGCACCTCGAGCCGGTCGGCCCGGACCAGCGACGGCGGCCCGACCGGGAACCGCGCGTCGAAGTCGGCCAGGATCTTGAAGTACTCCGGGTCCAGGTCGACGTACGGCTCGTCGCCCTCGTGCGTCGTGGTCAGGTCGCCGGCCTCGTCCAGCTCGTACACGTCCGAGCGCAGTACGAGCAGGTCGTTCGTCGTCTTCACCGGCTTGAACCGGCTGCGGTCGACCAGCACCGCCTGCGAGCCCTCGAAGGTCTCGATCGCGGTGCCCATCCCGGTCTCCAGCTGGATCACCTTGGGTGACGTGGGGTCGGCCGGGTCGACGGTCTTGCGGTTCACGATGATCGGCAGCCCGAGGATCCCGTCGTGCCCGTCCATCAGCTCGGCCAGCTGGTCCAGGTCGATCCACAGGTTGTTGGTGTTGAAGGTCCGGTGCCGCGCGATGTCCTGGAAGTACTTCGTATCCGGGTCCGCGACCTGCGCGCTGTCCCGCAGGATCAGCCGCCCGTCGGACTTGCGCACCGCGACGTGCCCGCCCTTGCGGTCGGACCGGGTCCGGCGGCAGACCTCCATCCCGAACGGTACGGCGTGCTCCGCCATCCAGGCGGCGATCCGCGGGTCCGGGGTCGCGCCGAGGTTGTCCGCGTTCGAGATGAACGCGTGCCGGAAACCGTGTTCCCGCAGGGCGTCGAGGGTGCCGGAGGCAACCAATGCGGTGAACAGGTCGCCGTGGCCCGGCGGGCACCAGGCCAGCTCCGGGTCCGGCTCCCACTCGGCCGGGGTGAGGTCCTCGGCGAGCAGCTTCGGCTCCATGTTCTGCATAAAGTCCAGCGGCAGGCCGTCGATCGCGAGACCGTCGTACTCGCTCAGGATCTGCAGGGACTCCGCCTTGGTGCGGAACGAGTTCATCAGGACCAGCGGCAGCGGTACGTCGTACTTGCGCCGCGTACTGAGGATCTGGCGGGCGATGATGTCGAGGAAGCTCAGCCCGTCCTTGACCTGCAGTGCGGACTTGGGGCCGGTGACGCCCATCGACGTACCGAGGCCGCCGTTGAGCTTGATCACGGCGGTCTCGGCCAGCGCGGCCCGCATCGCCTCGGGGTCGGTGTCCAGGTGGTCCAGGTGCGGCAGGTCGCCGACCGGCTCGATGTCGTCCTCGCGGATCGTGCCCTGCTGACCGGACTCGAGCAGCCGGTAATAGTGCGTGAAGACGCGGATCGCGACGTCGGCAGCGCCGGCCGCGCGCATCTTCTCCTGCGCCTGTCTCAGGCCTGCCTCACTCATGCACCAACCCTAGGGGACGTCCGGCAATCACAGTGTTAAGCGCGTCACGCTCCTACGATCGGATGGTGTTCGAGTCGAAGGCCGCGGCGCGGCAGTACTTGCTCAGTGCCCGCAGTGCCCGGTCTCATGCGGAGGATCTGCTGAGGAGTGCCCAGCAGGTCGTGTCTGACGCGCACCGGGTGGCTTTGTACGTATCCAGGGGTCCGGAGCCGCAGACGGGCGCTTTGATCGACTGGTTGCTTGCGGCCGGCCACGAGGTGCTGCTGCCGATCTTGTACGCCGACAACGACCTCGGCTGGGGTATCGCACCGGGTGCGGCCGACCTGGTGCCCGGCCGGCTGGGACTGTCCGAGCCGCCGGTCGATCTGGGCTCGGACGCGATCGCCACCGCCGATCTGGTCATCTGCCCGGCGCTGGCCGTAGCCCGCGATGGTGTGCGCCTGGGACGCGGTGGCGGCTCGTACGACCGGGCGCTCGCCCGCGTGAGACCCGGTACGCCGATCTGGGCCGCGGTGTACGACTCCGAGATCGTCGAAGCGCTTCCGGCCGACGCCCACGACCATCTGGTGGATGCAGCGCTCACCCCAAATCACTTGATCGCGCTGCGAAGATCAGTGGATGACTGAGACCGCGGTCCAAGCCGCAGCCACAGCCGCACGTGACCTCGGCCTGACGGTCACCGACCCGACAGTCCTGTACGACGCGTTCTCCGTGGTCGTGCATCTCAAGCCGTCCCCGGTGGTCGCCCGGGTGCCGATGAACCTCCCGGACTACCTGACGGACGTCGAGGTCGCCGAACGACGCCAGCAGCGCGAACTGGACCTGGCCGCGTGGCTGCTCTCGAATGGCCATCCGGTCGTCGCGCCAAGCCCGCTCGTGCCGCTGAAGCCGGTGGAGCGAGATGGGTTCTCGATGACGTTCTGGCAGTACGTCGAGCAGTCCGGGCAGGTCGATTACCTCGCCGCGACCACCCGAGCCGCCGACTTGCACGCCGTACTCGCGGACTACCCGGAGGAACTGCCCTGGCTGACTCCACTGCTCGCGGTGCCATCTGGACTCGCGACTCTGGAGGCTGTGCCGGGTCTGCTCGAGCAGGAGGACGTGGACCGGGCCCGTGCCGAGTGGGAGGTGCTGCGGCCGGTGCTGACGAGCAGGGCCGGGTTCGAGGCGGTCTTCCCGGCGGCGACGATCCAGACGATCCATGGCGACGCACCGGCGTACAACGTGATCCCGACGGCGGGCGGCATGTTGTGGGCCGACTTCGAGGACGCGACGCTTGGTCCGATCGAGTGGGACATGGCGGGGTTCGGACCGGACCTCGGCAAGGTGTACGACGAGGCCGCGGCGGCCTTCGGACGACCACAGCTCGACGAGCGCGTGCAGCAGGTGATGGACACGGCTCGGGTGCTCCAGATCGCGGTGTGCACGCCACTGGTGCAACAGATGCCGGCGCTGGCCGACGGCATCCGGATGTTTGTCGGACAGTGGCGCGCGATGCCCTTCGCTGGTGGACTGGGCTGATGCTGAGCAAGTACGTCGATGACGGGGTCCTGGCCGGGCTCGTGTCCTTGGTGAGCCGTGGGGACGAGACACGGGTCGAGGTCATCGGCAGGACAGCCTTCGATGGTCCGGAACTGCACCGGGACAGCCTGTTCCGGGTCGCGTCGTTCACCAAGCCGATCGTCGCAGCGGCCGCCATGATCCTGGTCGATGAGCTCAGGCTCTCCATGGACACTCCTGTCGACGACCTACTGCCGGAGCTGGCACACCCGGCCGTACTGCGGCAGCCGGACGGCCCGATCGATGACACGGTCCCGGCGGCGCGGCCGATCACGCTGCGGGACCTGCTCACGTTCAGGCTCGGACTGGGCGAGTCGGACAACCCGGCTCTCCGGCAGTGTGAGCAGGAGCTGGAGCTGCGGACGTTCGGGCCGCCGGTGCCGCGGACGCCGTTGGATCCCGATGAATGGATGCGGCGGCTGGGGACGCTGCCGCTGCAGTTCCAGCCCGGAGAGCGGTGGCTGTACTCGACCGGCTCGCATGTGCTCGGCGTACTGATCGCACGGGCGACCGGGCAGCCGTTGGGGGACTTCCTGCGGGAGCGGATCTTCGAACCACTGGGGATGCACGACACCGCCTTCACCGCATCGGATCCGGCGCGGCTGACGACGGCGTACGTCGGGAACGACGTACTCGACACCGCATTCGGCAGCCAATGGCTGTCGGAGCCTCCGTTCCCGGACGCGAGTGGTGGGCTCATCTCCACCGCCGACGACTTCCACGCTTTCGCGCGGATGCTGCTCGCCGGTGGAGACAGGGTGCTGTCGCCGGCCGCCGTAGCGGAGATGACGACCAATCAGCTGACCCCGGCGCAGCGCGCGGCGGCCGTCGACTTCCTCGGGCCGGAGACCGGTTGGGGCTACGGACTGTCCGTCGGCGGCGGACGGTACGGCTGGGCCGGTGGTCTGGGCGCGCTGTGGTCGACCACGCCGGCGGAGCAGACGATCTCGATCCTGCTGACCCAGCGGGCGCTCTGGACCTGGCCGGAGGAGCTGTTCGCCGAGGCCAACGCACCCGCCTGGTGACCTAGCTAGCGGTCCGGCTTGGTGAACGTCAGGGCGTGCTTGCGGGCCGCCTCGACGGCACCCTTGGTGTAGGCCCACGGCAGCGTCTCGCCCCGAACCCACAGCTTGGTCTGATCGGTGTAGTTGGACGAGAACGCGTGCCCGGACACACCGGTCAGGTTCACCCAGCGGGACTTGTCGAAGTCGGACAGATCGACCACCATCCGCATCGACGGCGTCGCGGTGACCGTGTAGCCCTCGGACGCGTCCCAGGCGGTCGCGTCCACGATCGACGAACCGCCGCCGAGCTCGTACGGACCGCGGTTGAACAGTCTGTCGATCAGGCCGATCCCGGACTTGCCCAGCGTCTGGTTGGTCAGCGTGAGCTTGTGCAGCTTGCCCCACTGCCAGTTGGCGGGTTCACGAGCCATCTTCTGCGTGATCTCGGTCCGTGCGTCGACCAGGGCCTCGCGCAGGATGTCGTCCCGGTTCTCATGCTGCGGCGTACCGATGTTGTCCCACCAGGTGCTGTTCGGCTGGCCGAGCAACGTGTGGATCACCTCGAACCAGCGCGAGCCGCCGTCCGGCCAGGTGCCTTCGGGGAGCTGGTCATGGAAGGTGAGCGACAGCAGATTGCGCCAGACGACGTTGAAGTACGCCGCCGCCGCGGAGTCGGCGGGCTGGGTGAAGTCCCAGTTCCGCAGGGTGTCCTGGCCTTGTTTGTCGAATGCGTCGTCGATGCTGATCTGGAGCAGGTACGGCACCAGCATCTCGGCGGCCCGGTTCTTGGTGTCGAGCTGGATCGACGCCATCGCGTTCGCGTCCAGCTTCCCGGCGGACTTGATCCGGTCCAGGATCTGCTGCGACCGGTAGCCGTAGTCCCAGTCGTTGGTGAGGTAGTAGGTGTACCCATGCGGTACGACGGCCTGGTTCGCGGTGACGATGATCCCGTCCGGTGGATCGAACTCATTGGGTAACGCGTCGAACGGGATGTACCCGGTCCAGTAGTACTTCGGGTCCCAGCCCGGCACCGGCCAGTCGCCCCGGCCGGTCTTGCGGATCGGGATCAGTCCCGGCGCCTGATAGCCGATGTGCCCGTCGGTGTCGGCGTACACGAGGTTCTGCGAGGGGACCTGGAACTGCCGTGCGGCGGCACGGAACTCGGTCCAGTTCTGGGCCTGGTCGATCGCGAAGAGCGCGTCGGCGGTCCGGCCCGGGTTCAGTGCGGTCCACTGCAGTGCGACGCCGTACGCCTGCGGGTACTTCGCCTGTTTGGCGGCCGCATCACCGACCTGGCGCTCGTCGTCACCGACGTCGGAGATGAGCGGACCGTGCCGGGTCTCGCGGACGGTGATCTTCACCGGCTGGTCCTGGCCGGCCACCTTGAACGTCTCCTCGCGCGTCGCCATCGCGCGCCACTTGTTGTTGTAGAGGACGTTGTTGCCGTCGATCCGCTCCAGGTACAGGTCCTGGACGTCCGGGTCGAGGTTGGTGAACCCCCAGGAGATCGCGTTGTTGTGGCCGATCACCACGCCGGGCAGACCGGAGAAGCTGAAGCCGGAGACGTCGAACGGGCAGCTCTTGCCGACGCTGTTGCAGTGCAGGCCGACCTGGGTCCAGATGCCTGGCATGGTCGCGCCCAGATGCGGGTCGTTGGCCAGCAGCGGCTTGCCGGTGGTGGTGTGGTCGCCGGAGACGACCCACGAGTTCGAGCCGATCCCATCGCCCTGGCCGAGCAGCTCGGGCAGTCCCTTGGCGACTTTCTGGACGGTGTCGAGGGACTTCAGGAAGTCCTTCGACAGCATGCCGCGGTCCGCGGTGACCGGGGAGGTGGTGAACTTGCCGTCCTTGACCGCGCCGGTGGTCATGATCGGCTGGTTCCGGTCGTACGGGTACTGCGGGTAGAGGCTCTCGATGTTGCGGGCCGGGAACGTCGCGACCAGCTTGGTCCGGGTGATCTCCTCGTCCAGGTTGCCGCCGAGGTCCCACGCCATCGCCTTCAGCCAGGACAGCGAGTCCGCCGCGGTCCAGGGCTCCGGGTGGTAGTCGGTGCCCTTGAGTGACAGAACGGCGTACTCCAGGCTGAGGCCCGATCCGCTGTGAGTGGACAGGTACGCGTTCACTCCGCGGGCGTAGTCGTCAAGATATTGCCGCGTGGTCGGGCTGAGCAGGCCCAGCTCCTTCTCGGCGACCCGGCGCCAGCCGAGCGTGCGGACGAACTTGTCCGTCTCGAGTGCGTCCTTGCCGAACAGTTCGCTCAGCCGGCCGGCGGTGACGTGCCGGCGGAAGTCCATCTCGAAGAACCGGTCCTGTGCGTGCACGTAGCCCTGCGCGGCGAACAGGTCGGCCGGGGTGTCGGCGTAGATCTGTGGAATGCCGTTCGCGTCCCGGACCACGTTGACGTCACCGTCCAGGCCGGACAGCTCGATCGTTCCGTCGTACGACGGGAACGAGTGGCGGACGACGAAAACGACGGTTCCCGCGATCACCAGGAGGACGGTGGTGAGGGCGATTCCGCTGATGATGACGACTCGAAGCAGGCGACGCACGGACCCAACCGTAGAGAATCCCCCGGCGCGCCCCAAATGGGGTCCCTCACAACTTTGCGTTGCTCTGCGTTCTGTGGACATGAACCCAGAGTTGGTGTACATCCCCGTCCCGTTCTCCGAGCTGGACCGGATCCGGTGCAACGGTCATGACGACTTCGGGAACGCCGTCGTTTCCCGGACCGCGGGCGGCGGCGAGCCGCTGCGCTGCTGCCTCACGCTGGCGCGGGCCGGCGACCAGATCGCCCTGGTGTCGCACCGGCCGATGACGGCCGGCGGTCCGTACGCCGAGGTCGGGCCGGTGTTCGTGCACACGACCGACTGTCCGGTGCCGGCGGCGGAAGTCTTCCCGCTGGACTTCCGGGACCGGCGGGCGGTGCTACGCCCGTACGACGTCTCGGGCCAGATGCTGGACGGAGTCGTCGCTGAGCCTGGGACGAGCGAAACGGAGCTCAAACGACTGTTCGAGGACGCGACCGTGGACTCGGTCCAGGTGCGGAACGTGATCGCCGGCTGCTGGAACTTCACAGTGCGGCGTCAGGGCTGAACAGTCCGTTCCGCGGGCTTGAGTTGGAATACTTCGGGCCGCTGGCGCATTATTAGCAGTCGAGTAGTAGGAGTGCCAGCGGCCTGAAGGGACCAATCGTGCCGACGTACCAGTACCAGTGCACCGACTGCGGCGAGGCCCTCGAGGTGCGCCAGAGCTTCACAGACGATGCGCTGACCGTGTGCCCGAACTGCCAGGGCACGCTGCGCAAGGTCTTCAACGCCGTGGGCGTCGTGTTCAAGGGCTCCGGCTTCTACCGCAACGACAGCCGCTCGTCCGGTAAGGGCTCGGTCCCGGCGAAGTCCGAGTCGACCGCCTCGTCCTCGTCGTCGGGCTCGTCGTCATCGTCGGACTCCTCCTCGTCTTCCTCGAAGTCTTCGTCGAACGGTTCGTCGTCGAATGGTTCGTCGAGCGGCTCGTCGTCCAGCGGGTCCTCGTCTTCGGGCACCAATACGAGCGCGGCCTGACCTTCTCCTCCGCCGCCTGTGGATAACTGAGGGGCGGGTGCCGGCGAAACTCGTACTTTCTCTGGCATGAGAACCCCTTCCTTCCTTCGTGATCTGCTCCGGGCCGCCCGGTGGCATCGCCGGCTGCTGGCCGGCGTCGCCGCCGCGGCCGCCGTGTACTTCGGCCTCGTCGCTCTGTCCCCGCCACCTCCACCGACCGTCGCCGTGCTGGCCGCTGCGCGCGACCTGGCGGGCGGAGCTGTGCCCGCGGGCGCCGATCTCCGGACCGTCGACCTCCCTCCGGGCTCGGTGCCCGACGGCGTCCTCAGACCCGGCGCCGATCTGACCGCCCGCGTGCTGAGCGGCCCGGTCCGATCCGGCGAGCCACTCACCGACGCCCGCTTCCTGGCTCCTGCCGCAGTGCAGGCCGGATCGCTCGCCTATCCGTTCCGCATCGACGACGCCGACATCAGCGAACTCCTCCGCGTCGGCGACCACGTCAACCTGTACGCCGCGACCGGCACAGCGGCCGACGCCGCAAGCCTTCTCGCCCGAGCGGTCCGCGTCATCGCCCTGCCAACCCCACGTACGACGAGCTCCGGCGCACTGATCGTGGTCGCGACGACGCCCGAGATCGCGACGCGGCTGGCCCAGGCCACGACGAACTCCAGAATCACCGTGGCACTGACGCCGGATACGAGTTGATTACCCAGCGACACGATGCGTCGCTGTCCGGCGCGGTCCCTCGCCCTCGCAGGTCTGCGGTCCTACCTTGTCTCGGGTACACCACCGCTTCGTGGAGGCACCCATATGCTCAAGGGCTTCAAGGAATTCATCATGCGCGGGAACGTCGTCGACCTCGCGGTCGCCGTCGTCATCGGCGCCGCGTTCGGTAAGATCGTCAGCGCGCTCGTGGATGGGTTGATCAACCCGCTGATCGCCGCCATCTTCGGCAAGACCGACATCAGCCACGTCTGGTTCTTCAAGATCAACGGTGCGGAGTTCCACCTCGGCTGGATCCTGCAGGCGGCGTTGAACTTCCTGTTCGTCGCCGCGGCCATCTACTTCCTCATCGTGCTGCCGCTCAACAAGCTCGCCGAACGCCGCGCCCGCGGCGAGGAGCCCGAGCCTGAGTCACTGACCACCGACCAGCAACTCCTGACCGAGATCCGCGACGCCCTCCGCACGCGTCAGAGCTGACTCGGAGTGGGTAGGCACACAACCTCAGCCCCTGAGCTCGCCGGCGCCTACCTGCTCCCGTGGGGTAGCTGCTCCGAGAGCCAGGTGGGCTCGCCGGCATAGCGCATCCAGCGGTAGGCGATGGGCTGGCCTTGGTTCCATTCGTCCATCAAGGCGGCCGGGACGTCGACGAAGCCGGTGCGGTGGTACGTGCGGATCGCGACCTCGTTCTCCGGCCGGACCCGGAGGAAGACCTCCGAGTACCCGGCGGATGCCGCCGGCGGGAGCAAGGCGCGCACCAACTCCAGGCCGATCCCGCGACCGCGGACCTTGGGATCCACGATGATCCGCGCCAGCTCGACCTCGTCCTCCTCGTCGTCCAGCCACACCTCGCCGTACCCGACCGGCCGGTCACCGTCGAACAGCAGATAGGAGTGGATATCCGGGTCGACCTTCCGCCAGCTCGCCTTCAGTTCCTCCGGGAACGGGTACTCGACCTGCCCGGACAGCAACGCCACTTCCTTCGCGTCCACGGCCCACCCCGCGACCAGAACGGCGTACTCGTCGGAAAACCCCCGAAGCTCCACGGCCCTCTCCCCCTAGTTCACGAACTCGACGATCGTTCGCACCAGCTGATCCAAGTAGGGCGGGAAGGCGGGCGTCGGCGGTTCCGGACACCCGGCCAGCTCACGACTCCCCCGGATCGATCGCAACAGCGCGTCGACCGTCTTCCGCTGGTGAGCCGGATTCTCCGGCACCGAAGGCACCACCGCCACCGAAATACGCCCACGCGCCGCCCCGGTGCCGGCCTCGCCGGCGCCAACCGGCCCGACCACATCTGCGCCAACTGACTCGGCCCTACCAGCGCCAGCCGGCCCGGTCGCATCAGGTCGAACCGGTTCGGCCGCGTCAGCGCCAAGCAGATCGATCGCATCGGCGCCAACCGGATCGGCCGCGTCAGCGCCAACCGGATTGGCCGCGTCGGCGCCAACCGGATCGATGGCGTCGGTGGCCAGTCGGGCGAGGTTCGCTTCGGTGACGCCGCGGAGGGTCTCGCCGGTGAGTAGGGCGTCCGCGG
Organism: Kribbella sp. NBC_01510; assembly: GCF_045040325.1. NCBI lineage: Bacteria > Bacillati > Actinomycetota > Actinomycetes > Propionibacteriales > Kribbellaceae > Kribbella > Kribbella sp. NBC_01510. Next base: position 707,374 of record NZ_CP109418.1, read on the forward strand.
CGTCCGGCGGGCAACCTCGCTCGATCAGGCCGGTCCGGGTCCGCGCGTCGAGGGCGGGATCGCCGGCGGTGGCCGGCCAGGCAAGGAGGAGGTGATCGACCAGGTGCGGAAAGTTCAAGGCCAGCAGGACGGCTACGGTGCACCCGTTGGATGCCCCAACGATCGTGAGCGGTTCATGGTGGTTCGCCAGGAGTTCACCCAGCGCTGCACGTTCGATGTCCCAGCCGCTCGGCCGCCGCGGGCGGTCGGGGGCGAGCACCGTCAGCCCGGCGGATGTGAGTCCCCCGGTGATGCCCGTCGTACCCCAGAAGGCTTCTGCGTCCATGGCGTCCCAGAGGCCGCCGTGGACGAGCACCACGGACTTACTCATCCGTGGTGGGGCGGAACCTCGTTCAGGATGCGTTCGTCGTCATCGCCGGAGTCGTCGTCGCCCCAGGTCCGCGGGTCGTCGTCCCGGGTCTGCTCGGGGAGCAGCGGCTCGTCGTCTTCGTACGGGCTCGTCATGGTTCCAGATTACCGAGTCGCCGGGGCTCGCCGGGACCGATTTCGCCCTGGACCACACCCGGCGGCAACTGCCGGCCGGTGGCGGCCTCGATCAGCGGCGCGATCCCCGGTTCGCCTTGCCAGCGATCGCTTCCGAGCACACACCAGGAGGTCAGTACTGACAGTGTCGGCGTCGCCAGTCCGGCCAGCCGCAGCGGCTCCGCGTTCTGGAAGCCGAAAGTGATCATCCAGTTGGCCGGATCCGGATAGAACTCCTGCACGGCGCTGTAGTAGAAGCTCATCCAGCCGCTCCGGGGCAGGTGGCACAGCAACCGGTAGTTGGTCGCGATCGTCGGGACTTCCTGCAGGTCGCGCCACATCAGCTGCATGTCCCGCTTCGCCGCCGCCTTCCGGCTCGCGTTCACGGCGGCGTTCGCAGCCATCAGGCCCAGCACCAGTCCCGGCTTGCCGACGAACAGGCCGCCGCTGTGCGTGTAGCGACCGCTGCCGCCGTACAGGCGCGCGTACTGCAGGGGCGTGTTCACGTACGCGACCTCGCCCGGCTCGAGGACGAGGCCGTACATGGTCAGCACCTGCGGGGAGTTGCCCGCCATCAGCCAGCGGGCCCAGTCGATCCCCAGCTGCCACTCGGCGCGCTCCCGCTCCGCGGCAGCCTTCTTGTCGTTGCGACCCACGGCACAGCATCGTAATCGGCGACCCCGGTCGAGAGCCCGCGGACCAGCGGGTCGCCCCGAACAACCGCACCACCGGGCCGATCGGACAACCGCACAGCACGCGCACCCCGGCCGATCCCGACAACCGCACAGCACGCGGAGTACCCGGCTGATCCGGACCGAACAGCATGCGGACCAGCCGACCGATCCCGACAACCGCACAGCACGCGCACCACCCGGCCGATCCGGACGACCGAAGTGTTCGGACTAGCGGGTGGACAAAGACCGGCGAACAGCGCGTGGACGTTACAGGTCGGCCTCGGTTGCCCTACGATCCGCGCAGGCGTGACCGGATAGACGCGCCGCCGTGATGTTCTGGCGCGCGGGACGTGACTCCGGTCGACCATCATGGGTGACCTTGCCAACCTGGAAGGACCGAGTCGTGAGTGCATTACGGACACGGGGCCTGATCGGTGCGACGCTCGTCGTGGCTGTGCTCGGAGCTACCGCCGCCTGCGGTAACGAGAACACCACGTCCCCGCCCGCCGCCCAGCCCACTGATACGCCGACCACCCCCGGCACACCTACCCCGTCGCCCACCCCCAGCGGCACCCCGAGCATGGACTGTCCCGACACCATCGCGGCGGTCCGCGCCTCTACCGACAAGGTGGTCTGGGGCAAGGGCGCGGCGACCTCGTTGTTCCAGCCGGTCAGCGTGACCATCTGCCAGTTCGACGCGGAGGCGTCCGGGCAGGACTACGCGACCGCGACGACCAAACGCAACGGCAAGCAGGCGACCGACCTGCTCGCTCTGGTGAACGCATCGAAGCCCGTTGCCAAGAAGCCGGCCATCTGCACCAAGGAGCTCGGCCCGACGTACGTGCTGCGGTTCACCGACAACGATCGTGGCGTGCTGTCGTACACAGCGGAGGCCTTCGGCTGCCGCCGCCTGGTGGCGACCTCCCTGGAAGGCCAGGGCAAGCCGGGCACGCTGCCGGCCCCACGCCAGGTGACCCCCGAGCTGATCAAGTCGCTCGGCCTGCGCTGACCCTGCGCCGGACGCGCCCCCCGAAGCCGTCCGGACCAGGGTCAACCCGCGCCTGCCTTGCGAGTCCCTTCCAAGGTCGACCCGCAAGGCAGGCAGCGGCTGGATCGGTCGTCAGGCGCAACTGCGTCACTGGCGTCTTCGGCCGGCATGGCGCGTGGAACGGTGCGGCCGCGGCCCGGACGGCGAGCATGGATCGGTGGGCTGGATTCCTCCTTTGCACAGGCATTCGCTGTGCACCTCCCCTATGTCCTCCCCAGACCGGCTTCGCGAGCTTTGACGATCGCCTGGGCGCGGTCGGCGACCTGCAGCTTGGTGAAGATGCTCGAGACGTGGTTCCGGACCGTCTTGTCCGCCACGACGAGCACCTGTGCGATCTCACGGTTCGAGCGCCCGGCCGCGATCAACGTGAGAACCTCCTCCTCCCGCTCGGTGAGCGCCGAGAAGGTTTGACCACGGCGACCGGAGCGCCGGTCGGTTCCCACGAGGTCGAGAATGTGATCCGCAACAGTAGGCCCGAAGACCGCCTCCCCTGCGGCGACGGCTCGGATGGCAGCGAGGATCCGGTCGCCGGTGGCCCCTTTGACGAGATACCCGCGGGCTCCGGCCGCCATCGCGGCGAGCACGGACTCATCATCCTCCAGCATCGTCAACACCAGTACGGCGACCTGTGGCGCCTCGACCGCGAGTCGCCGAGTGGCATCGATTCCGCTGACGCCTGGCATGTGGACGTCGAGCAGCGCCACGTCCGGCATGCGCTCCACCGCAAGAGCAACGGCCTCGCCACCATCTGCCGCGACCCCCACCAGGTCGACATCGTCGGCGTCGGTGACGACGGCCGCCAGCCCCTGGCGGTAGACCGGATGATCATCCGCGAGAACAACCCTGATCGCACCGCCGGTCATCGTGCTGTCACGGGCAGCATGGCAACGACCTCGGTCCCTTGATCCTGGCGGAACCGCACGGTGCAGGCGCCCCCGAGTTCTTCGGCGCGGGCTCGCATCGAAGCCAGGCCCGCGCCACGTACCGGGCCGACCGGAACAGCACCGGTCCCGTCGTCGCGGATCGTGACGTGCAGACCGCTGTCCATCGTCAGGCGGACGTCGCAAGCCGCAGCATGGCTGTGCCGTACGACGTTCGTCAGCGCCTCGAGCGTGATCCGGTAGGCCGCTGCCTCGACCGCGGTAGGCAACTCCGGCAACGGTTCCGCGACGACGCTGACGACGAGGTCGCCTCGGGTCCTCGAGCTGATCAGCCCGGCGTGATGAACCAGAGCCGGCACCAGGCCGATCACGTCGAGCATCGTCGGGTGCAGATCCGCGACGATCCGCCGGATCTCGGTCACCGCCGCGGTGGTCTCGGCGCCGAGCGACTCGAGCAGCGCGCTGATCTCGGGATCGGCCCGGCGAGTCCGCTGCGCGGCCGACTCCAGGCCGAGGGAGATGCCGGCCAGCGTCGGCCCCAGACCGTCGTGCAGGTCCTGCCGGATCCGCCGCCGTTCTTCTTCGCGGGAGGTGACCAGGGCCTCGCGCGACTGCCGCAGTTCCCTGGTGACCTTGACATCGTGGGCCGCAACACCGATCTGTGCAGCGAAGGTCTCCAAGAGCCGGGTGTCCGCCGCACTCAACCCCACCTCGCCGCGGCGGACACCGACAACCAGAGTGCCGACCTGCTGGCCGGCGTGCTTCAGGTCGAACTCCACGGTCCGCGCCGGCGGTTCGCCCGACGTACATGCAGGTTCTGCATCGTTCTCCAACCGCACCGCGGCGTACGGCAATCGCAACGTCTGGCGGACGGTCTCTGCAACCACGGGCAGGACAGCGTCCGAGTCCAGAGCTGCACCCAATCGGTCCCCAAGGGTGGTCAGTGCGGACAGTGGGTCGCGGCGGTCGCCGTACAACAGCCGATCCACTGCTCGTTGGACGCGCTGCCGGATGGCGGCCAGCAGCAACACCGCAGCGCCCGCCGCGGCTGCCGGGAACAGACCGGCGTCGAGTTGGGCCCCTACCGCGACTGCCGCGACGCTGTAGACCGCCAGTGCGGCGGCAGTCAGGACCAGATAGGCGAGGGTGCGGGACAGCGCGATCTCGATGTCGAATGCTCCATACCTGACGATGCCGACGCCAAGTGCGGCGATCGCGAGCACGGTGACCCCGAGCTCGACGGTCTCCGGCAGGTCGATCGGCAGCAGCATGGGGATCGCCAGCAGCAGGACGCTGGCGACGAACCATGCGTACTGCTGCCGCTCGGGCCCGTTGACCCGGCGCATCCGGATCGCGATACCGACAGTTGCCGACAAAGCCACTGCGAAGACCACCCCGATGCAGACCACCGCCAGGGCCATCTGCGGACCGTCCGGAAACGGCAGATCGAACGGAGTACCGACCACCGACACACCCACCGTGTCGTCGACGAGCACGTGCGTCGTACCGGCGGCAAGCGTTGCGATGACGATGGCGGCACCTGTCGCCCGTGCCGGCCAGCGCCAACCGGGCGACGAGAGGCGGCCGCTCGGGAACAGCAAGGTCAGCGACCCGAGGATCACCAAGAGCCCGGTCATCCAGAGCACACTGGCGCAGAGGGCCGCCAGGCTGATCAACGGCAGGGAACCGGGTCGAGTGTGCAGCGCGTAGTACACATAGGGATCCGCGGCACCCGAGATCGCGACCAGCAAGGCCCCAGCCGCGAGCAACGGTCCGAGGCGGTTCCCCGGCTGTCTCGACAACACCAGCACAGCGACCACGCCGAACGCCAGCGCGGAGATCCAACCGCTGGCCCCGTTGCTGTCGACGAACGCGGAAAGACTGGTTCCGTTCGCGACGGTCAGCGCGACTGTGGTCGCGGACAGCCCGGCGATGGCTGCGAGGACGAGCAGCGGCGCCGGTCTGAGCCTCGCTGATCTCATGGCGCCCTCCGGTGGCAACCCTGCGACGCGCCGGGGTCCCAGCCACAGTCTGCGCGCAAGTGTGCCGCTATGCACGGGACCGGAGTCCTGTCCTCGGCCCGGGACAACTGGCGCGCCGCAGCCGGGACAAGTCGGGGCGCCGGCCCGATGTGTCCGGGACAGCGGCGCGCGCACGGTCAGGGAAACCAACGTTCCGCCAACCCGAAAGGACCCTGCCATGACCATCATCGACGCCACCCAGGACAGCCTGGTACGACCGTCACGCCGAATCCGGACCTGGGCTGCGGTCCTGTTGCCGATCGGACCTCTGCTCACCGTCGCCGAAGCAGCGATCCCGCACGGGGGGACAGATGCCACCGGCCGGGGGTGGTCCATCCTCGCCGGCCTGGTCAGTACGCCGTTCCTGTTCGCCACTGTCGCGATTGCCGCCGCGGTGTCGTGGCGGTCCTCCCGACGGATGGCCGGCATCGCGTTCGTTGCGCTCACCGTCCAGCTGTTCGGTCTGGCCGCGCTGCACGGGATCGAGGCATTCCAGCTCGCCGCGACCAACGACGGCATCAGCCAGGCAGACCTCGACCACGCGATGGACGGCCTGCTGTCGATCCCTCCAGGTCCGGTGTTCCTGGTGATGTTCATGGGCGGTCTACTCGTCGGCTCTATCGCCCTGAGCTGGGCCGAGTTCCGGACCCGCTCGATCACGCCGGCCGTTCCCATCCTGATGGTGGTCACCTCCGTGCTGGACATGACGATTCCGGACGAAGCCCCCGCGGTGGTGAAGACCTGCGGCCTGGGGCTGTTCGCGGCTTGGAGCATCGTGCTTGCGGTATCCGTCCATCGCGGTGGCGGGTTCGCCAAAGGGCTGCCGACCGCTTGACACTCGACGACACCGGCTGTTGCCCTGAACACCACAAGTCGTTTCGGGAGGGTGCATGCGGCGGGTACCACTGCTGTTCGTGCTGCTCCTCATCTGCACCGCCTGCTCTCCTCCCGATCATGACGCCTGCATAGAGGGCTTCACCTGTACGACATTGCGCGTGCCGCTCGACCGTGAGCAGCCGAGCGGCCCGTCGCTGGACCTCGGAGTGATCGCAACCGACAACGTGGACGCGCCGCGTGGTGTGCTGCTGCTCCTCGCGGGTGGTCCTGGTCAGCCTGGTGTCTCGCTGCTGCCTCGCCTGCGCAACAACCTCCATCCGGACGTGTTACGCGAGTACAGGGTGGTGATGTTCGACCAGCGCGGCACCGGGCCGAAGGGGATCAATTGCCCTTCTTTACAAGAGACTGTGGGTGGTTCGGACTTTCTGACGCCGCCGACGGAGGCAGTGGACGACTGCGCCCAAAGGATCGGCGCTGGGGTCGGGTACTACGGCACGCCGGACACGGTCGACGACATCGAGCAACTGCGTCAGGACCTCAAGGTCGATCGGCTGACACTGGACGGGACGTCGTACGGGAGCTTCACGGCCGCGCAGTACGGGCTGAAGTATCCGGATCGGGTGCAGGCGCTGGTGCTGGACTCGGTCGTGCCGCACAAGGGCTTCAACCCGATGGGCGTCGATCTGATGGCCGCGACCGGCGGAGTGCTCACGGCTGCGTGTCGCCAAGACCCTGCGTGTACGACGGATCCCGTTGCCGACTTGGCGTGGTTGGTGCAGCACGGCGTCAGTGGCACGGATCTGATGGAGAGCCTGTCGGTCGCCAGCCTCAACTCGGTCAACCCATCACTGAAAGGGATCCCGGCGATCCTCCATGCCGCCCGCAATGGCGACGACACGGGTCTGAAGGAGCTCCTGAGGCAGACAACCAGCATGGGGCTCAGCTACGACACCTTGTCGGCCGGACTGCACATGGCCACGCTCTGCTCGGACCTTCGCTTCCCTTGGTCCGGCACAGCCAACCGCAGTGCCGCGCTGGATGCCGCCGTACGACGGCTGGACCCGAAGCGGCTGTATCCGTACGACGTGCGGACCGCGCGCGACCAGCTGATGATCCAGGGCTGTCTGAGGTGGCCGGCCGCGCGAGTGTCGACGTACCCGGCCAGTCAGGAGTTGTTGCCGCGCACACTGATCCTGCACGGGAGCAACGACCTGTTCTGTCCGCTCGAATGGTCTCAGTGGGAGCAGGGACATGCACGGTCCGCCAAGTTGGTCGTCATACCGGGAAGCGGTCACAGTGTGCAGCGGGATCCGCGCGGTCAGCAGGCGGTCCGCGCGTTCTTGCTGGTCTAGTCCGCCTGGGTGAGATCCAACTGTGCGTGAACGGTTGCAGCACCTGGGTGACTCGATGCGTCTAATAGGTGTGAGGTGTTGTACGCCCAGCCGGGGAGTGGCGAGTGGAGTTCGAGGAGTATGTATCCGCCCGGGGACAGGAACTGGTGCGGCTCGGTTTCACCGTCTCCGGGGACTACCAACGAGCGGAGGACCTGGCCCAGATCGCGTTGATGCAGGCGTTCCGGTCCTGGCGGAAGGTGCGGAAGGCGGACGATCCGCACCACTACGTCCGGCGGATCCTGATCAACGCCTACTTGTCGATGACGCGGCGGCGCTCGTTCAGCGAGGCTCCGACGGCCGAGCTCGATCCACAACGGACAGTGCCCGACCACGCCACCAGCATCGTGAACTCCGACGACCTCTGGCGAGCCCTCGCCGCGTTGTCGGCCCGGGAGAGGGTCGTGCTGGTCCTGCGCTACTACCAGGACCTGGACGACCGCACGATCGCCGACATGCTCGGCATCAAACCATCGTCCGTCCGTGCGACCGCGAGCAGAGCACTCGCGAATCTTCGGACGACCAGGCAGTCCCAGCGCATTGATGAGAGGTTGTCGTGAGCAACACCGATCTCGAGGATGACCTGCGGGGAACCTTCGATCGCGCCGCGGCCTCGGTGCCGCCGGCCACCGACCTGACCGGGCGGGTGACCACGGGCGCGCGGCGGGCTCAGCGCCGTACCTGGATCATCTCTGGAGCGGCCGCCGTCGCGGTCGCCGCCGTTGCCGTCGTGAGCTTCGGCCTGGCCGGTTCGAACAACAAGCCCATCCAGCCGCCCGTAGCGGTTGGACAGACGCCGGCGGCCACCACGGCGGCGCCGGAGCCGCCCACGGCGCAGAGTGTGTCCGGGACGTGGCGGCCGGTGCAGATCGCCGAGCTCAAGTCGCTCAAGGCGACCCGGCCGGACGATCCGGTGCTGGTGTTCCGCCCCGACGGCACGTGGGGCGGCTCGGACGGCTGCAACGCGCTGCAGGGGACGTACTCCATCGGTCAGCGTGGCGAGTTCACCGCGACGGTCGGCCCGCAGCGCCTGATCGGCTGCGACAACGTGCCGCACACCGCCGTACTGCACGCCGCCAAGCGGATCGCGGCCGACGCCGACAGCCTTCAGTTCTTCGGCGCCGACGGGCGTGAACTTGCGAGATACGCTCGCGCAGGGTAGTCGAATTTGTTCGCGGACGGTGATCGGCTATTGACTGAGCGGAGCCCCTGACCGGACGATGTATGCGGCCGTCCACCGATTTGGGGAGCTACGTGCGACTCTCAGCCACCGTCCCGCTGCTCACACTTGGCTCAGTCTCACTCTTCGCAGTCGGCCTCTCGTCGGCCGGTGCGGTTGGCCCTTCGGCCGACGCGGTTGGTTCTTCGGCTGGCGCGGCGGCGTGCTCGCATGCCCAGCCGAGTGCGAGCTCGGTCGAGTCCAAGCGACTGACGCAGCCCACATCCGCAAAGGATCCGCGGCCGCTCGGCGAGACACTCGGCGACGGGATCACCGCCGCCGTCCGCTCGCTCGAGCCCCTGGACGCGACCGGCCGGCCGAAGTCCGGACTGCCCTACGGTTTGAGCCAGGGCGTCATCGGCGTGGTCGGCTCCGCTTCGACCGGCTACAAGGTCGTGGTGGATGGCGCCAAGCTGGACACGAAGAAGTACCAGACCGCGATGGCCCGCAACGTCCCCGCGGCCGGCAAGCAGCTGGTCGGCATCGAGCGCAGCTGCCGTTCGGCCCAGTCGATCGCCGACGCCTGGAACTCGGTCGGCGCCCGCTCCTGGTCGGCCGACGCCGCCCGTACGACGTTCGCCGCGGATCTCGACCCGGTCAGCGAGAACATCGTGGTCGAGTACGACCGCGCGAGCACCTCCCCCGCGTCACTCGACGGCTTGCGCGGACTGTCCGGCGTACAACTCGTCGCCAGCTCGCTCGCACGGACGTCCCGGCTGAGCGACACACCGAACGGCGGGCACTGGGGTGGCGCCCGGATCACGTCGGCCCTGAAGAGCTGCACGGCCGGCTTCTCCGTCGTACGGCGTTCCACCGGCCAGCGCGGCTCCGTCACCGCCGGCCACTGCGGCGGCCCCGGGACGGTGTGGAAGTCCGGCACCAACTACTACGGCACCACCACGATCCGGACGAACTATCCCGACTACGACCAGTCCCTGGTGACCGGCAGCAGCTACGGCCCGAAGATCTGGACCGACGGCCCCGGCGACACGCCCAACACCCGCACCGTCACCGGCGGCGCAGACCCCGGCGTCGGCACGGTCGTCTGCCAGTCCGGCAGCTTCAGTACGTCGCTGTGCGGCATCACGGTCCGTTCGACGTCGGCGAAGTACTGCGACACCGAGGGCTGCACGACGTACGTCATCCGCGCCACCCGCGGCGGCCAGATCGCGATCATCGGCGGCGACTCCGGCGGCCCCGTCTACACCCGCCCCGGCTCCTCCACCGCCACCATCCGCGGCATCACCTTCGCCGGCGCCGGCTGCGCCTCCTCCCGCTGCACCACCCTCTACGCCGAGCGCTACGCCTCCATCGCCGGCCACCTGGGCGTCTACGCCCTCACCGGCTGACACCCCACCCTCCGCTAAGCTGTCCCCGCGTGCGCCCCCGTAGCTCAGGGGATAGAGCGTCGGTTTCCTAAACCGTGCGTCGCAGGTTCGAATCCTGCCGGGGGCACCCATCGTTCGGCCGGACACCTTCTCGTCCGGCGATGGTCGAGGCGTCAGCCCACGCTCGATCCAATCTCCACGACGCCGGGCAATAGGTCTTCCGGGCCCCTGACCACAGTGTGCGCTTGCCGGATCTCGGCTACCGCGCCTTTACTCTCGGCGGCAGAGCGAACGTTCTTCCGCAGCCTCAGACCACGCAAGAAACGGCCCCTCAGTGGCGAACGATGCGCACGTACTGCCCGCACACGTCCACTGAAGGGCCGCTCCTGCAAGCCTACTCCGCAGTCGCCGGATCCACGACCGTACCTAGACACGAACGGGTGCTTGCGCCGGTCAGCGCTGGCGTAGCCCCGTCGAGGAGAAGGTCTGTGACTTCGGGTCCGCCTTCCGCGACGACCGAACCCTCCCCTAAGCCGATGTCTTCGGCATCCAGCGCAAGCCCGTGCCCGTTGGAGTCGGTCGGTGCTTGCTCATACCCCGGCTGTGCTGCCTTGGTTCACGTGGTGGGGAGGGAAGCGTAGCCGCGGAATTGTCCTGTGCCCCGGCGGTGCCCCCGAGCCGCTCAGTGTTCCAGTCAGGTATGCGATGGAGTATGGGCCTGATGACGGTTCTGGCTTCCATGCGGGCAAGGGCGGCATCGAGGCAGAAGTGCACCCCACGGCCGAAGGCGACATGGTGGTCCGTCCCAGCGACGAAGAGGCCCCTGTGAGCGATCGGTACGACGGTCCGCAAACGGTTCGGGCCGGACCTCGATCGGACCCGGACGGGTGATCGTGCGGATGACGTCGAGGGGGCGCCGCGCCTTCAGCCAGCGTCGCCCGTGCTACCGGCGGACGCGTCACCCTGTTCGACGGTGCTCGAGATGGTGCGGCTACCGCCGGTCGCATGGGTGATCTCGACCCGGCGCGGCTGACTCCGCGGCGACGCCGGGATGGTCACGTGTAGGACACCGTCGGCGTAGTCGGCGGTGAGGTTCTGCGAGTCCACGCCCTCGCCGAGGGAGAGTCGCCGGGCGAACGACCCCTGGGATCGCTCGGCGACAATGACCTGCTGGCTCTCACGGTAGGGCGGGGTGCGCTCGGCCTGGATCGTTAAGGCGCCGGAGTCGACGGTCACCTCGATGCTGACAGGGTCGACGCCGGGCAGGTCGGCCTCGATGTGGTAGCTGCCGTCCTCGCCGCGGTAGACGTCCAGCGGCATCGCGAGAGGCGCGCGCGTCCCGCTCGCGGCCATCGACATGAGCCGGTCGAGCTCCCGGGCAGGGTCATGGAAGGGCTCAAACCTGAACACTGACATCGCTGGCCCCTCCTCGTGAGGTGTCGGCTCGGGGACCACATACCGCCTCGGGCGACGCTGTCTCTCTCGGGACATGATAGTCCTCCTGGGACTCCGCATTCATGTCTCTCGGCCTCGGCTATCAGGAACGGCGAGGCTCTGTGCAGCACCTCGACAACCCAAGAGCAGGCGGAGTTGCCCTCAAGCACCACCTCCGGCGCCGGTCGGCATCTCCTTGGGCAGAACCGACGTGTCGTTAGAGGACCGGACCGCCTCCAGTTGCTCGCCGTCCCTACACACGCCTGCGCTTCTACCGGATCTCGGCTGATCCGGATTAGCGCAGGACTAGCCGCGGTCAGACGCCGAGTACGTCGGCTCGTGGCAGTTGGGATCGCGTAATCAGAGGAAGCGTCCCCGTTTCGTTGGCCCGGCAGGACGGCGCCCCAGAGCCGCCCGCAGCCGGGCCTTTGCGCGCCTTGAACCATAAGAGCCATATCTGGCGGGCGTCCTCGACGCCATCTGTCCTCCGTCGGATGATGATGCGCGACACTCGCCCGCCAGGTGATCTGCGACAGCCGAAAGGCGGACGGCGGCCTGTGCGGACAGCCTAGAAGGGCCGGCCGGCCGCCTCATGGCAGCAAACGGTGTCAGCATTGACGAATGGACAGGGCTCGCGAGCTGCTCGAGACGGAACGAAAGCAAGCGCTCCGGCGCCTATCGGGCCTGACCGGCGACTTCGACGAGGTGGTGGCGGCCTCCCACGACGCCAACGCTGACGACGAGCACGATCCTGAGGGTGCGACCATCGCGTTCGAGAGGTCGCAGGTCGCAGCGCTCGTGCTGCAGACCCAGAATCACTTGGCAGAGGTCGCGGCGGCAATCGAGCGGCTGGCGGCCGGCACATACGGAATCTGTGAGCGGTGCGGACAGCCGATCGCGCAAGCCAGGCTTGAGGCGAGACTGTCGGCACGCACATGCATCGGTTGCGCCCTTGCTCCACACTGAGCGGCCAGCGCCTCCCACGGGACAGGCCCCGCCGAAGCCAGCCGAGCAGCGTAACCACCTTGGCGCCCTCATGGCCTGCGGACTGAGTTGTCAGGCATCACCTGGCACACGACATCCTCGACGCCATCTCTCGGGCGACTTGAGGGCGTCTGACGCGCAGGCCTCCCCAGGTCTGCGCGTCGGAGTCCATAGAGCAGCTGTGGAACATTTTGTGGAACGGACTGGCGAGTAACAGAGTTGCTGGAGTCGACACGAGCCGGACGCAGCGTGGTCCATGAGGCTCAAATCGGTCCCTGTCGATGCCGTCCGGCGGCCTTCTAAACCGGCACTCAGAGCGTGAAACCTGCGTCCGCAACGCGGGTCAGAGTCGACCGCCGATAGCCACCTGAGTCACCTCATGCCCCCACCCGCGGCCTGCAGGACAGCTCAGATCCGCTCTACGCATTGTAGATGCCAGCCGTCGAGCAACCCCAGGCCTTTCCGACCCTGTGGTGACAGCGCGCGTAGTGCGGTATGAAGTCCCAGGTGGCGTGTGCCGCGTCCTGGATCAGGTGCCGTACCCGGAAGAATCGCCGCCAGCAAGGCGGTAGCACATCAGCATTGGCGGAAACCGTGCGTCGAGCTGTACAACATTCCACCCGACGCGCCTTTGATTGGGCACATGAGTGGCCGTACGAGCCCCGAACGCAACAGCCTGAACCTGAACATGTGGGCCGGACCACTACCGCTTTGCCATCTCGCTCCTCCAAGGCTGTGCGCACCACCGGACGCGGCCATGTTGCAGGTGGCAACTATCCGACAGTCAGCTCGCCGGTACCCGGACGCCGCAATCGTCGGACTCGAGCCAGGACCACGGGATTATCAGAGCCCCTGCCACCGTCTACTCGGACAAACCTGAGCCGCTTTCGGCCGTAGGAGTTCAGACCACGATCCACTTTGGCACGCCTGATTGCCCCCAACCGACACCATTTCATGTCACAACTCATGCCGCAGCCGCTGTGCCGGTCAGGTTTGTCATCGGTCGCGCATCATATTTCTGGGTTGGTGCGTCAATCTGAAGCCGGATACCGGAGTCGAATCGCCGAAAGCGCATTAGCCTGGGAGCAGGTGCCGCAGCGCGCCGGGCGAGCTCTGGATCGAACCACCGGATGTGTGCGGTCGGCTCATTGGGGCGGGAGACATACGAGGGGGCGGCGATGTCTGAGCAGGACCAGGACCATGCGCGCGAGCTGGAGGATCTGGCCGCGGAGCTATTGCAAACACAACGCGGTGTCCGAGATCGCTTGGCTGAGTCCAACAGCGATCTACTGCTGCAGGCTGTCGCAGGTGAGCTGGGGGAAGTGCTTATCCGGCTGTCGCGCGACGAGCGGCTGCGCCAGCTCACCAGCGGTGCAGCAAGATCATGGCGGGACCGTTCGCTGCGCAGCCAGCTCGGCCAGCTGCTGTTGATCGATTGGCCAGGCTTGCTGAGCCAGTCGGCCTATCAGGAGCCGCCGCCGGCCCAAGACCTTGCCGACGACTTCCTACGCGCTACCGTCCGCTTCGTGGGTAAACCCTCCGCGGACTCCTACGAGCCGCTGCGGTCCTACTTGTTCGACCTGGGGACCCGGCTTCTCGATGATGCCGACGAACCGCCTCCCACAGCCCGCCGGCGAAGCCGACTTGCCCGAGGTATCGGACGCGGACTATGGGTCATCGGCCGAGTCGGCCTGGCCGCTGCTGTGGGCGGGCTCGTCGGTGCAGTATTTCCTCCAGCCGGTCCCTGGGCCGGCGCCGCGATGTACGCCGCCATGGGCGACGCGGTCAAAGAAATGGCCAAGGCGCTGGTAGAGGAAGTCATCCCAAAGCCGGGTGACACTGCTTCGACCACCCGCGAGGATTTGGAGTTCGACGAACGCGCAACCAATCTGAACGATCTGCTCAGGGCTGACGACCTTGGCCGGCTCCGGGTGCACTGGGAAACGGCACGTGCCACAGGTGCGTCGGGAGACGATCTACGCGTGCTGGCGCAACACACGTTGGCCTGGTGCTCGGCCGCACAAGCCGCGACGCTTGCAATGCGCTCGCTCGGCGCCGCACTGTGGAATGGCCCCGGCGACCTAACGCTTGACAGCCTGGCGCGGCAACTGGCGAGGACGCGTTCGTCCGTCCGTGACGGCCAGATCGACCAAGCCATCGAAGACATCGAGGCGATTCCGGCAGTCAGCTTCGACACTTTACATCTACTGGAGAGTCAGCGATACCGAAACCATCCCTAGGCACATTCGTGCAACCCCAGACGGCGGTTGCACCGCCCGCTGCCTCGCCTGCCCGGTCTGGCATCAATACCGCTCAGTTCTACGGCGCCCTGGTCGACTCCTCGTCGGCGGTCAATGATCTCGTACCCGTTCGGCAGCCTGAGCACGCCGAGCCCGTTTGAGCGACCGCAGCGGTGAGCGAACCTCCGTCGCTGTAGACGCCTGCGCGTGACACGACTCGTGACATGAGATCGCGTCAAACAGAGTGGATTCAGTCAGCTAGAGGTGCCGAATCCCGAACCCACGCAGGCTGAAGTTGGTCAGTGTGGCAAGTGGCGTGACTCTCATGATCTTGGCCGCCGGCTCGAGTCCTGCCACCTACGGTCTAGCCGCCTCGAGGCCGACGCGCGGCCTCTGTCATCCCTGCCTTGCAAGGGCATATTGAGCGTACAAGCCCGGCTGATCGCCGATCGGCTCCGGGTACAGATCGTATCGTCGTGCCCGCTGTTGACCGCGACAGACCACAGTCGAGCGCCTGAGCTGGCAAGATCGTTGCCCAGCTCAACGGCGTTGAGTTCACCGAGGAGCTGACGGCAGCATGAGGGCGCTGATCGCATTCGGGCCGTGGGTCCTCGTTGCGCTGCTCGCTCCGCTCACTAGCCTGCATGGCATCGAGCGGGGCAGCAGGCTGCGGGTCTAGCTGATCGGCCGGGTCTTCTGGACCGTCTCCCTCGGTCTGTTCCTCGGCGCCATCGCCGCAACCGTCAAGTTCTGAACGACGAAGCCCCCAGCCGTGGTTGAACTGCGGCTGGGGGCTGCGTTGTGTTTCGAGGAGGGTGGTACTAGCAGGCGACCTTCGCGCAGGTCGCCCACGGGCGGACCGTGGCGTCAGCCCACGCGGACGGCGGTGACCGAACCGACCACGGAGAACTGCGACTTGGTGTCAGCCGTGGCCGAGCCAAAGTTCGACCGGTCCTCGTTGTACCCGAAGCCGTACGCCGTGATCTTGGTGTCAGTGTCGAGCGTGATCGTCTTGACGCTGGAACCGGTGAGTTCGGTGTAACCGGCCTTCGAGATCGCGTTGCCCATGATCGTTCCCGCGTCGTCCGGGTACCGGAGCACGAACGACGGCATGGTGTCGGTGGTCGGGGTCTGGTAGTCCGGGTCGTTCGCGTCGGTGCGGTCGAACTGGACAGCCGCGTTGATGAGCCACGTGCCCTTGCCGAGTGTGAACTCCCCAACCTTGGTGGCGTTCGTGGCGAACGGCCCGCCGATCTTGTCGATGGCGGTTTCCTGGATTGTCAGCGTCCCGCCCTGCTTGCCGAACACGTCGGACGCGGGGTCGCCATCCTTGCCTGCAGGTCCTGCGGGGCCAGCAGGGCCTGCAGGACCCTGCGCTCCGGTGCCGACCTGGTTGACCTTGGTCTTGAGCGCCGGCGTGAGATCGTTCTCGCCCAGCGCGCCGTCCTTGATGTCCGAGCCGGTCAGCGATCCGTCCACGACCTGGAGCGACGCGACCGACCGCGCGCACAGCGGGTAGGTCAGGTACTTGCACCCCGTGCCCCCCGCCGCGTTCGCCGCGACCGCTCCCCCGCCGATGATGCTGACGGCCATCACGCTGGCGGCGACGAACTTCTTCTTCTTGGTGTTGAACAGCCTCACGCTGCATCCCCTCTTGAGCCCCAGCGACCCCCCATTGGGGCTGGGCGCGGGAGGACGCTATCAGGTCTGGTCCGGAACGGGAGACTCGTTCCGTCCGGACGCAGGGAAATCTGTCATGGTGCTTACATCCCGGGACCGAACCCGAGGGCTCGCAGGTCGTCCGCATCGAGGCCGTGCAGCAGCTCGTGCAGGTCCACTTCGAGCGCCTTGCACAGGGCGACGGCGTCCGCCACGGTGACACGCCGCGTGCCGGCCTCCAGCGCGCTGACGCTCTGCCTGACCCCACCCGAGGTCGGTGGCCAGATCCTCCTGACGTTCCCGCCGCTCAACCCGGCGACTGGCGCGGGGAGTGCGGGATCCCGCGCACGATCGTGAACGGCAGGCTCTACTGCGGCTGCGGTCGCTACATCCTGACCTTCGAGAATCCGGAGAACCCGAACCTCCCCAGCCTCTCCTAGCCAGCAAGGGCTTCCAAGCACTCGCTGCCGGGGCGTATGTCGGTGGCGCGCGTCGGTTTCCTAACCGTGCGGCGCAGGTTCGAATCCTGCCGGGGCACGCGTGATGTCTTAGCGAGTGTCGAGTGCGCGACCTCGGGGCCGGTGGAGGGATCTCGGCCGGCCAGGTGATTGGGCGATCAGACGTCAGGACCCGGAAGGTGTCGGATGCGTGGTGCGATCACTGTGCATCGGCCGGCACGCATCGCGGCGACGACCGACTCGTCCTGGTCGAGCATGCTCGGCACGAGTGCGGCGATGCCTGGGTCTGCTTTGACGATCCGCCGCGTGGCTCGACTGGGAAGGCTGAGGTTGGAATACGCGGGTAGACCGTCGAGCGTATGGATACCTCGAGCGACAGGGTGGGAGAGCCGGCCCGGTCCCGCGCAGGTCGCGGGGGGTGCACGATGAAGTCATGCAGGACGTCGCCGGTGTTCCCCGCGCCGGCAGCCGGGGCCGGCCGATGCGGATCCACCCGCTCGGCGACTGGCTGCTGGTCGCGGCGGTGGCCTTGCTCCACCTGCTCAACCCGCGGATGGGTCCGGGCGGGCCGGAGCAGAGTACGTCGATCCTGCTTGGCGCGGTCTGGCTTGGTCTCGTACTCGTCCAAAGTGTGCCGTTGCTCTGGCGACGACGGCGCCCTGCGGTGGTGCTCGCGGTGGTTTCGGCCGGGTGGGTCGTTGCCCAGGTTGTGTTCGGCCCGTCGGCACCGTTCGGGCTCTGGGTCGCCCTGTACTCGGCGATCGTCCACGCGACCCGGCGTACGGCCGAGATCGGCGCGGCGGCCGCGACTGCCGTGGTCGCGGCACTCGAACTCGCGCAGGTCGGCCGAGATCGGCTGCGATTGGAGGACGCGCTGCCGATGGTTGTCGTCACCTTGGTGATCGGGATCGTCGGTTTCGTCGTGGCGAACCGCCGCACCCGGAGCGCGGCGCTGCGGGACCGCGCCGAGTTCCTCGAGCGGGAGCGCGAGGCGCTGTCTCGCCAAGCTGCCGCTGAGGAGCGGCTGCGCATCGCCCGAGAGCTCCACGACCTGGTAGCGCACAGCCTCACCACCATCGCCATTCAGTCGAGCACCGGCAGGCTGGCGCTGCCGCAGCATCCGGACGTGGCGCAGCGTGCGTTGGTGGCGATCGAGACGACCAGCCGGGACGCCAGCCGGGAGATGCGGCAATTGCTCGGTGTGCTGCGACAGGGCAGCGACACGCCGGCACAGCTGGATCCGCCACCAGGACTGGCGAACCTCGACGATCTCGTCGGCACGATGCGTCATGCCGGCGCGGATGTGCGGCTCACCGTCGAAGGCAGCCGCCGGCCGCTGTCCACAAGCCTTGACCTGGTCGCGTACCGGGTGGTGCAGGAAGCTCTCACCAACGTCGTCAAGCATGCCGGGCGCCCTGCGGCGGCCACCGTCCTCGTGCGGTACGACGGCGACCAGCTCGTCCTGGAGATCACCGACGACGGAGCCGGGAACGGGATATCTTCCGACGGCCACCCAGGTCTCGGCATCGTCGGGATGCGCGAACGGGTGGCCGCGCTGGGCGGACAGTTCACGGCCGGCCCCAGACCAGTGCGAGGGTTCCGGGTTCAGGCTCGGCTGCCGATCGGGGCGGAGGAAGTGCCGTGACGATCCGTGCCGCGCTGGCCGACGACCAGCCACTCGTCCGCGACGGCTTTCGCGCCCAGATCGCTCTGGTCGACGATATCGAGCTCGTGGGCGAGGCCAAGACCGGCGCCGAGGCGATCGAGATCGCCCGCAGCTGCCGGCCCGACGTACTGCTGATGGACGTCCGGATGCCGGTGATGGACGGTATCGAGGCCACCCGGCGGATCACCTCCGACGAGCGGTGCGGCGGTGTCCGTGTCCTGGTGCTGACGACGTTCGACCTCGACGAGTACGTGTACGCCGCGCTACGGGCCGGAGCGAGCGGGTTCCTGCTCAAGGACAGCCTGCCGGAGGACCTGTTCGCCGCGATCCGCCTGATCGCGGCCGGCGACGCGCTCCTGGCTCCCGGCGTGACCCGCCGGCTGATCGCCGAGTTCGTACGCCGCCCCGAGACGCCTCGGGCCCGTCCGGCGGAGCTGGCGCAACTGACCGACCGCGAACGCGACGTACTCGGCCTGATCGCCCAGGGCCTGTCCAACAGCGAGATCGCGGACGGGCTGGTCGTCAGCCCGGCAACGGTGAAGACCCACGTCAGCCGCATCCTCGCCAAGCTCACCGCTCGGGATCGCGCTCAGCTGGTGATGCTCGCCTACGAGAGTGGCCTGGTCGTACCGCGCGACGCCTGAGGCGTACATCTGCGGATGTAGTCGTGGACCCTCCGGCGTACGTCCAGGTTCGGATCCAGGGCCGACGACGCAGGGGGTTCACGATCCGTAACTTCGAGGCCATGACAGAGATCGCCCTCAGGGGCCTCACCAAGAAGTACGGCGACGTGATCGCCGTCGACGATCTCAGCGCCGACATCCGCAGTGGCATGGTCACCGGCTTCCTCGGACCCAACGGCGCCGGCAAGACGACCACCCTTCGCATGCTGCTCGGGCTGGCCCGTCCAACCTCCGGCACAGCCACCATCGACGGGGTCGCCTACCGTGACCTGGCCACACCGACTCGTCGCGTCGGCGCGGTCCTCGACACAGGGGTGTTCCATCCGGCGCGCACCGGCCGGAACGCCCTGCGGGTCTACGCGACCGCCGCCGGCCTGGGCACCGCCAGGCTGGACGCCGTCCTCGACACAGTCGAGCTGGGACGCGCCGCCGGGCGCCGCGTCGGCGGCTACTCACTCGGCATGCGGCAGCGGCTGGCGCTCGCGGCTGCACTGCTCGGCGAGCCCGACGTACTGGTTCTCGACGAGCCGACCAACGGGCTCGACCCGCAGGGTGTGCACTGGTTGCGCGGTTTCATCCGCACCTACGCCGCGGGCGGCGGCACGGTACTCGTCTCCAGTCACCTGCTGGCCGAGCTGACCAACACCGTCGACGACGTCCTGATCATCAACCGCGGCCGACTCGTCGAGCACGCATCACTGGCCGAACTGACCAACGCGACCACAAGCCTCGAGAGTCGTTTCCTCGAGCTCACCACTGAGGGACCATCATGACCGCACTGTTCAGAGCCGAGCTGATCAAGCATCTCGGGCTCCGCCTGACCTGGGTGATGCTGTCCATCGCGATCACCCTGTCCGCAGGCCTCACCACGGCAATCGCCATCGTGGCAGGCAGCCACGGTTCCGCCCCGCTCGGCCGTGAGGACCTTCGGGGCGTGCTCGCCGTCCCCGGCCTTCTCGTCGCGGGCATCGTCTTCGTGCTCGGCGTGCTGTCGTCGGCCGGTGAGTACCGGCACCACACCATCACCGCATCGCTGCTCGTCACCCCGCGTCGGGGCCACTTCCTCGCCGGCAAGTACGCCGCGGCCGCCGTCGTCGGGACCGCCTTCGCCGGTGTCACGCTGATCGCGTCGTACGTCGCAACGGCGATCGTGGTGCTCGCCAAGGATCTGCCCGTCGATCTGCTGACCGCCGACGCCGTCCTCACCGGGCTCGGAGTCACGATCGCAGCCGGCCTGTTCGCCTTGGCGGGAGCCGGTCTGGGCGCGCTCGTGCGCAGCGAGGCCCTCGCGATCATCGCGGCAGTCGCGTGGTGGTTCGTGATCCAGGGCCTGCTGCCTGGTGCGCTGCGCGAGCCCGGGCTGGCGAAGTACCTTCCGGCGGCTGCTGCGAGAGCGCTCGTCCAGGCAGGTGTCCCGGCCGTAGACGGAACCGTCGCCGCCGCCACGGGTGGGCTGCTCATCGCTGCTTACGTCGTCGCCATCGCAGTACCGGCGGTACTCCTCACGAAGCGACGAGATGTCGGTTGAGGCATCGCACCGAACCGCGACCCAAAGACTCCAGTGAATGGTTGTGGTCGCGATGGCTGCCCCTGCGTCCCCGGTCGCCGCCTTGGCGACCGGGGTTTCGCAAACCCGTAGAGCCAGCCCACTCTTGTCCGCCCACCGCCCAGCACCACAGGAACTCCTGCGTTTGGCCTGCACACAGGCGAAGCGGCAGAACAACCGGCGCGGCCGTGGGCGACAGATGAATCTCCAGTGCTACTCGTCGGGATCGAAGGTGGAGTCGCAGACGCCGCAGGTGATCTCGCCCCCGGCGAGGACTGCTTTTGGCGACCCGGAACGGGCACTGGCACGCGCACGCGATGGCGTTGTTGTTCTTCTTCTTGGCCTGTCCACCGGTCGTCTCGGGGTGGCGGTAAGCGATGAGCGCCTTCTTGAGGTCGGCGATAACGCTCTGGCAGGTCGTGCTGGTTTCCTTGCGCAGCGTGCAGGTTGACCACCCGATCCTGGAGTCCTTGGTGGCGTCGAGTCTGAGCTCGGCGGCGAGTTCGGCGAACTTCTGGTTGTGCCACCGGGCCTTGACGGTGCTCGCGGAGTTTGTTGCGTACGGCAATCAGCGAGGCGTAGCCGGTGGCTTGTCCCCCCTAGCGGGGGCGCGTCATACCAACCGAAGGAGATCAGGCACGGATCAGGAGGACGGCCTGGACCCCGAACCCGACGGCCACTGGAAACCGGCGCCGCACCGCCATCGAGGAGGCCACCAAGCCGCCGACCACCAAGGTGGCCAGCCGATCGCCGGCCGGCATCGACAGGAACGCCGCCTGGAGTGCAACGCCGAGCAGCAGAGCAGCGGCGAGCAGTAAGTCGACCCGGTCTGGGGCAAGGCGCCCACGCATATCGTCACGGTAAGTGCCACGCAGAGCGGCTGTCCATCAACCAGTTGGCCGATCTGACCGGCCAGCACATCGTCCGGTCAGCCGATGCCAACATCGTCGTCGCGGGCGACGACACGCGGCCGGCGGCACGCCTACCTTCGGACGGTCGACGACTCCCAAGGAGATAGTGCCATGACCGATCGAACCGCAGTTCAACAGCGCAGATCCATCACCTTCGCCAGGCTCGTCCCGCTGGCCGGGGTGGCCTATTGCGTACTCACGCTCGCCGGTGACCTCACCATCGGGGAGTTCCCCGACGCCAGCACGCCACCGGCGGAGCTGAGCCGCTACTACGTGACCCACGCAGACTCGGTCCGCCTCGGCGGGCAGCTGATGATTCTGGCGGCACTGTGCCTCGGCCTTTTCGGGTTGGCCGTCTGGGCCCGCGTGCGCGATACCGCCGGACCACCCATGGTCGCCGGGCTCATGCTCGTCGGTACCTCGGTCGCGGTCACGGCCGAACTGGGCGGAGCGGGCGCCTACGTCCTGCTCGGCAGCATGGGCGCAGACCAAACTGTGGCGCCGGCGGCGCTGCAGGCGTGGCAAGCAGGATCCCAATTCGGCGGAGGGGGCGCCACCCTCTTCATGGTCGGCCTGTTCGCCGCAGGTGTGTTCAGCCGCGCCCTCCCGGCCTGGCTGTCCTGGTCGGCTCTGATCCTGGGCATCGCAGAGCTCACGCAGTTCGGGTTCTATGCCTCAATGCTCGCGCTGCTCTGGACCGCAGTAGCCGGCATCGTCTTGGCCGTGCGCCCGCTCGACCGGGCACCGACCGGCCGAGCCGACCTTGCACAACCCCCGCGGGCATGACAACTGGCGCGGCTCAATCCACATCCACACCGGTTGGACCGCACGAGCCCGCCCTACGGCGACGGCCGGTTCGCACGACCTCGTTCTGACACTTCAGCCCTCCACCCTGCGCAAGGACATACTCCACTCGGCTGACCCGGACGAGAGCCGTAGGCATTAATCTTCTGGGTCGGGGCGACAAGCCGGGTCGAGCGTCAGGCGCAGCTGGACTGCCGGCCGCAGCCTCGGCAAGAAGCCCAGTTCAGTCGACAGCGGGAATGGGCGGGTTGCCGCGCTCATCAGTTCAGCGTGGGAACACCGTGGGAACAAAGGCGAGTCGAGCAAGGTCTACCAGAGTCAAGACCAGCCGAACTGGAGTTGGCTGGTTACGCCTGGAGGGGCGTATGTCGGTGGGGTGCGTCGGTTTCCTAAACCGTGCGTCGCAGGTTCGAATCCTGCCGGGGGCACCCCTGTTGATGTCTCAAGACATCGGCGACAGATGAGCCGTGGAACAAGTTCGCCGGTGGCGGTCTCAGCGGATCGGTACGCCGGTCTCGGGTGAGCAGGATGACTTCGGCTCGGGCGTGGGTCCGCCCTATGCCGATGTGATGGAGCGGGCGCCTGCGCGCACGCGTGACCACGCCGGTGTCATGGACGCGCCTGAGTTGGGTCACCTGAACAGATCTTCAGGGGCTGGAACGCGCTGACCTGCGGATATGCGGTTGGTTAGTGCGCCCTCAAGGCACTAATCCGTGTCGGTATGATCGGCTGGTGGCCTGGGTCGGAGGGTTCGCACGGCCTCGGGGCCACGGCGGTGCAGATCGCTGAGTCGGTCGCGGGTCGGCGTCGGATCGTTCGTCTCGTCGGCTCGGCGCGTGACGAGGCCGAACTGGGCCCGCTGATGGAAGAAGCGAACCGGCTGCTTGCTGATGATCGTCCAGGAGTCCTTGACCTCGGCATCACCCCGGCCATCCCGAGGGCTTTGCTGCTCCCGCCGTCGACACAGGCGGGGCTGTTCGCCAGCACCGCGACCCCGTCGCCATCGCCATCGCCATCGCCATCGCCATCGCCATCGCCATCGCGACAAATGGTGTCGCGCCCGCGTGTCCTCAAGAGTTCCTCAGGGCTGCTCTACGACGCTCTTGCTGGGGTGTACTCCAGCCTCGGCTTTCACCGCCCTCGGCGTCAGCCGCGCCATTGCAGAACCGGACTGGGCTCTCGCTACGACGGGTCCTGCGCAACCCTCAAGCCACTGCGCTCGGCGACCGTCGAGATCAACGGCGTCACGACCACCATCCCGCCCGCGCTCGGCTTGGCCGAAGCCGCAATCCTCAACGCGATGCAAGCCCCGACCGAGAGGCACTAAAGCATTTCGCCCAAGTCAGGTGGATGTCCGTCCAACTTTAAGCCGCTCCACCCAAGCCTCCCGGTATCCCTGAGCGGCTGCTTGAACGGGCAGTCGTCGTCTCGATAGGGGCGTCCTGATGGACTTTCGCGAAGCAACGATCGACCTCGGTGGTAAGCCCGGCTTAGCACCCGGTGCAGGTGGCGGCGGCGGTGGAGCCATCGGCTCGGGCGCCCGCGGGGGGCTGCGGATCAATGGTGCGGGTCGAAATCACCTCTGGGAGATGATGCCGGCGCGACGGGGCGAGGTGACGCTGGCTGTAGGTGGCCGGGCGGCCACGACCTGAACAGGGGGCACCCATCATGGCAGATCGCAACTACACGCTGTTCGTCGCCGCGTACGACGACGAAGCCTCCGCACAAGCGGACTTCACGACCATCAAGGAGCTGGACGACACCGTCGTCATGGCCGCGGTGGTCCTCTCACGTGACTCCTCGGGCCAGGTGGAGGTCAAGGAGCACGGCGGCGGCTACGTCGCCGCCGGTACGACCCTGGGCGCGGTCGGAGGGCTCGTGGTCGGATTGTTCGCCCCGCCCCTGTTGCTTGCCGGTGTGGTCGGCGCCGGGATCGGTGCCGGTGCAGGGGCCATCGCCAAGCGTCACGCGGAGAAGTCCATCGGTGTGGACGCGGAGGAGTGGCTGCCTGCCGGTTCCTCGGCGATCGCCGCGGTCGTCGACGACCTCTACCTCGACCGTGTCGACAAGGCCGTCGGCAAGGCGACCAAGAAGGTCAGCAAGGCCATCGACAAGGGCGACTACGACGCCGTCGTCAAGGCCGTCAACGAGGGCGACGAGAAGGTCATCGAGGCCGCGGAGTCCTGATCCGGACCACACCGGCAGGGGGAGCACCCGCAGACGCTGAGGAGACAGTGCCGTGCCAGCTGAACCAGACACCCCGCGGAGGCCCCGGGTTCTCGACAAGGGCCGGATGGAAGGATTCAGCGACGGCGTCTTCGGTTTCGCCGCCACACTGCTGGTACTGGATCTCGCCGTCCGTCCGCCGGGCACGCCCCTGGAGCAGGTGCTACGCGGCTGGCCCGGCTACCTGGCCTATCTCGTCAGCTTCCTGACCATCGGGGCCGCCTGGCTCCTGCACACCGCCATGACCGACCGGCTCAGCGGGACCGATCAGTTGTTCCTGCGGCTCAACCTGCTCCTCCTGCTCGCGGTGGTCTTCCTGCCGTTCCCGACCGGGCTCATCGCAGACGCGCTGCGCGACGACGACATGAACAGTGAACGCGTGTACGTCACCATGTACGGGCTCACCCTCCTGACCATCAGCCTGCTAGGTTCCGCCCTCGACGCCTACGCCCGGCGCGAGCACCTCTACGCGGTCAAAGCGGGCGAGGAACTGCGCAGCCCACGACGAAAGTCCCTCCGGGGCGTCATCGCGTACGCGATCGCGATCCTCATCGGCCTCGCCCTGCCGATCCTGGCGGTGGCGATCTACTTCGGTATCGCGGTGTACCTCGTGGTGCCGTTCCGGGAGGCCGCACGAGTGCTGCGCAGACGTCATAGCACTCCCCAATGAACACCGCTCACCGGACGTGACGAACGATCCGACGCCGACCACCGAACCACTGATCCGCCTGTATGACGCTCACGGCGGCTTCACCAACCTCGCAGAAGTGCAACTGCTCAAGGCGCCCTGACCATGGTGACGCTGGGTGGCCGGATCTCACCTCGGCGGACGGGCTGGTTGACATCATGCGATGGGGATGATGTGGAGCCGCCGCGCAGGCGGAACGATCCTCGTGTACAGGTGTGAACTTTCGAGGGGGTGAGTGGTGGATGAGGTCTCCTATCGTCAGCGCCGCAGTGGCTCTGGTGCTCGGCGCTTCGCTGGTGGGCTGTAGTAACAACCAAGCCGCCGTGTGCGGTTCTGTCGACAAGTTCAAGACGTCGGTCGACGACGTCAAGAAGGTCGATGTGACCTCGTCGACCGGCGTCTCCGACCTGCAGAACGGACTGGCGACCGTCGAGACGAACCTGGCACAGGTCAAGACCGACGCCAAGTCGGACTTCTCGTCCCAGCTCGGGGCGGTCGACACGTCGCTCAACACGCTCAAGACCAGCCTCACCACGGCCAAGTCCGACCCGTCGGGCGCCAGCCTGACCGCGGCAGCTGCGGCGACTCGGGCTTTCGGTGGCGCCGTCGATGCCCTCACCACCAGCATCAAGTCCACCTGCTGACCAGAACCACCTCGGCTGCCCGCCAGCTGGCCGCACAGTCCTGCGCGGCGGCCTCTTCTTCGGCCACCTCCGCCTCCGCTACCTCGATGGCGACACCGATCGCGGCCACTATGCTTCCGGTCCCGCCCTGAGTCCCGACCAAGAGGCGATCCTCAACGCACTAGATCGCCCGATCCCAAGGCACTAACCCGATTGACCCAACTCAGGCGGGGATAAGGGTGCGTCTCCACTGCACCGATCTCCAACGATCTACACCCACAGTTCTGGCCCTGGGCGCCCGTCACCGCCAACACCCTCGCTTCAGGCGTGACTTCCCGCCTCAGTCTCGTCGGCTCCTCTTCCTTCTTGGGCAACCTCATGCGGCAGATCCCTCGTGAAGGCCAAGGAGAAAAGGGCCAGGAAGGCCGCCGCAAGCAGCCCAGTCTTGAGCGCTTGTATCTGTGCGGACTCGTAGTCGCCGACGAGCGCCGCTGTGGTCGGCTCGTCCAGCCCCGCCTCCTGGGCAGCGGCTCCGATCTGGTCGGCGGACACGAAATCGATTCCGGACCCGACGGCCACACCGACCTGCTCGGAGACTGCACTGCTGATCTGCTCATCGGAGGAGACGTTGGACACGAACGCGGAGGTGAGCCCGGACAGCACGATCGCCCCCAGCAGGGCGACACCCAGTGACGAGCCGAGCTGCTGGCCGGTGAACTGCAGCCCTCCAGCCTCTCCCCGGCCCGAGGCGTCGACCGACGACTGCACAACGTTGCCGAGCTGGGAGGCCATCAGCCCCATCCCCACGCCGAGCAGCGCCATCGACCAGGCGAAGCTCGAGTTGTCCAGCTCCGGCTCGACCGCGGCCAAGAGCAGCACGGTCGCGACCATGGTGGTCGCCAGGCCGGCCCGCACGATCGACCGGATGGGGTAGCGGCCGGACAGGCGTGACCCTGCCGCGGAGGACAGGAACATGGCAATGGAGACCGGGAGCATCTTGAGGCCGGTATCCAAGGCATCGAGCCCGATCACCAGCTGCAGGTACAGCGGAATCGTGAAGAAGACGCCCATCAGGATCAGGTTCTGGCTGAACAGGCCGATAAGGCCGGCGCGCAGCGGGGCGATCTTCAGCAGCGCCAAGTGCACCAATGGGTCGCGCCCGCGGCTCTCTCGGCGACCCTGCCACGCCGTGAACGCCCACAGCAGGACCGCCCCGAAACCGATGACGAAGACCGTCAGTGAGAAGCCGAACGGCGTCACCGGGGAGTCTTCCTTGGGCCTGAGCCAGCCCCAGGTGCTCGACTGCAGCACCCCGAGAACGACCAGGCCCAAGCCTGTGGCCGACAGCACGGTGCCAACGACGTCGAGTTTCAGTGCCGGGCCGGTCCTCACCGCGTCGGCGACTTTCGGGGTCATCACCAGGATCAATGCCACCAACAGCACCTCGCCTGCGAAGATGATCCGCCACGAGTACTCTGTGGTTGCCCAGCCGCCCAGGATCGGCCCGACCGCGATCCCCGCCCCGGCGACCCCGCCGATCACGGCGTACGCCACCTTGCGCGAGGCGCCCTCGAAGTTGCCCGCGATCAGCGCCACCATCGCTGGCAGAACCAGCGCGGCGCCGAGCCCTTCCAGAACCGACCAGCCGAGGGCCAGAATCAGCACTGACGGCGCCAGCGCCGTCAATGCCGAACCGCAGGCGTAAATGACCAGCCCGATGACGAACGCCCGCCGCCGGCCGATGATGTCGCCAATCTTGCCGCCGGTGAGCATGAACATCGCCATCACAAGGCAGTAGAGCGTGATCACCGCCTGAATCGTGGTGACCGTCGTGTCGAAGTCGGCCACCAACGCGCTGATCGAGACATTCATCGCCGACTGGTCCAGTACCATCACGAACTGGGCGGTGGCCAAGGCGACCAACGGCAGCCAGTGCGTCTTCGGCGGTGGATCTGTCCGTGTGTCCTGGGATTCATCGGCAGTCACGGTTGCTCCTGTCCACGGTGCGGAAGGCTTGCCCGATTCCGCCGCTCTTGCAGGGACGCCGGCGCGACCCCAGCACCGACGCGAGGTGACCTAGCCAATCCCGCAGGGGTGGGGGCAATCTCTCGTGGCCTCATACGTAGCCTCCGCGACGCAATGGGTGAGCGCGATCGCCGCCAACTCTCACGAACGATGCTCCTCGCGACCGGCCGGGCGGACATCATCCGAAGGGGATGTTCCACCCAACGGAGCCGCGGCAATGTCCGGAATCAGTGACGGAACATCAAGAACCAATCGAGGCACGAGCGGCACGGGCGGCGAGTGGACGGGGTCAGGTCACCGATTCGTTCAGAACCGGCCAGAATGTGCGCTTGAAGGGTCGCTCCAACGCGCCCGGTCCATACCGGCCCGACAGGGTCCTGGTATCGGCCGGCCCGCATCGCAGAAGGCGGGAAGCACCCGGGTCAGGCGAGACCGACTTCGACCGGAGGACATCGTCCGACGCGCCGGCGGCCACCGGTCAACTGGGGTCAAGATCGGGCGAATTAGTCTGGGCCAGACACACTTGGTGGGCGTATGTCGGTGTGGCGCGTCGGTTCCTAAACCGTGCGTCGCAGGTTCGAATCCTGCCGGGGGGACACTGCCGGAGGCGCTGAAGGTCCTGACAGCTCAGTCACAGCACGTCCTCGAGCCGGCCGACGATGTGCTCGCCGAGACCGTTCACGAAGGCAACGGGATCGCCGGTGAACGGCATCACGTGAACCTCGTCGACGCCGACTTCGGCGTACGGGCGGAGTGCCTCGGCGAACACCGCACCGCCGGCGGCTGTGACCTCCAGCGGACCGGTCCACAGGATCGACTTGCGGATATGGCCGAAATCGGTGCCAAGCCGCGCACAGTGCGTTTGCAGGACCTCGAGCTTCGCGCCGACCTCGGCCGGCCCGGCGCCCGGGCGGCCGGCGAACAGGTTGCAGGCGTCGGCGTACTGCGCGACCAGCCGCAGGGTCTTCTTCTCCCCACCCCCCCGATCATGATCGGGGGACGGGGTACGCGCAGCGGCTGGGGCGAGTTGATGGTCTCGGCGAGCCGGTAGTGCAGGCCGTGATAGGGGCCGTTGTCCTCGCTCCACATCTGGTGCACGATCTGCAGCGTCTCCTCGAGCCGTTCGAACCGTTCCCTGAGCGGCGGGAACGGCACGCCGAGAGCGGCGTGCTCACGCTCGTACCACGCTGCGCCGATCCCGAGCAGGGCGCGGCCGCCTGACAGCACGTCCAGGGTCGAGACGATCTTGGCGAGCAGACCCGGATACCGGTAGGTGACGCCGGTTACAAGTAGTTGTAGCTCGACGGTGCTGGTGTGGGCGGCCAGGAAGCCGAGGGTCGTGTAGCCCTCCATCATCGGCCGCCCGGCGCCGCCGGCCATGTCCAGCTGCAGGTAGTGGTCCATCACCGACAGGTTGTAGACGCCCGCGTCCTCGGCGGCCCGTCCGACCCGTGCCAGCGTCGGGCCGATCGCCGCGGCCCCGCCGTCGACGTCGACGTCGAAGCTGACCACATGTACGCCGAGCTTCATCCGCGCTCGCCTCTTCCGTCCTGTTGTTGTGACCTGGTGCCGCCGGGGCCGACGAGGTCAGCGCTGACGTGCCACAGCTGGGCCGCGGCCTGCGCGTCGGACGACGCCTTGCTGGATCGCTTGGGTCTGCGGTTGGCGAAGTACCGGCCGGTGACGCCCTCCGCCTCCGGCGATGACGCCAGGTAGACGGAGGTGGCCGCGCCCTGCTCCGGGGTCTTCATGAACAAGCGCGCCAGCGGCAACAGCACTCTGTACAACGGCGACGGATCTTCGGCACCGAACGACGTCCGCACCACGCCGGGGTGCAGCACGGTCGCGGTAACCCCGGTGCCCTCCAGCCGGCGGGCCAGCTCGTAGGTGAACATGACGTTGGCCAGCTTCGAGGCGTTGTACGCACGCTGCCCCGAGTACCGGCGCTCGCTCTGCAGGTCGTCGAAGTCGATCCGGCCCATCGACTGGGCGCCGGACGAGACCGTGACCACCCGCGCGGGTGCGCTGGCCTGGAGCCGTTGCAACAGCAGGTTGGTCAGCAGGAACGGCGCCAGATGGTTCAGGGCGAAGGTGTGCTCCAGCCCGTCGGGCGTGACGTGCCGGTTGGCCCAGATCTTGCCGACGTTGTTGATCAGCACGTCCAGTCTCGGGTACGACGCGAGGACCTCGGCCGCCAGCCGGCGTACCTCGGCCTGGGCCGACAGGTCCGCGACGAACACATCACGGCGGGGTTGCCGGTCTGATCGGTGATCTGTGCCGCGGCCGCCTCGGCCCGACCGCGGTCCCGGCCGGTGATCCCGACTCGGGCGCCCAGAGCGGCGAGGCCGGCGGCTGTGGCCTCGCCGATACCGCCGGTGCCGCCTGTCACCAGTACCGTCTTGCCGGCCATCGGCCGGGATGCCTGGTCAGCCATCGCCGTCTCCCGAGCTGTTCAGCGGACGATCTTGAAGTTGAACATCGGCGTACCCAGCGCGCCCCACAGGCGCAGCCAGATCGGCAGGATCATCTCGGTGCCGCGGGCCGTGGTGATGTCGCCCAGGTCGATCACGTCGGTGTGACCGAAGGACTCCAGCAGCACGGTGACGGTCTTCTTGGCGTCTGGGTCGTTGCCGGAGACGAAGGTCGAGAAGTCGGCATCGGCGAGCTGCCGCGGATCGACCATCAGGTAGGCGTTCATGGTGTTGAGCGCCTTGACCACCCTGGCGTCAGGGAAGGTGCGCTGGATCTGCTCACCGAGGGAGTCGGTGTCCTTCACGAACAGGGTCGGCGGCATGCCGGCCGAGTGGTCGAGCGGGTTCGCGATGTCGAGGACGATCTTTCCGGCCAGGCCGGCGGCGTCGGCGGCCTCCAGTACGGCGATCGACGCGGATCCCGTGGTGGCGTTCACGACGAGCTCGGCTGGTGCCGCGGCGTCGGCGAAGGTGGCCAGCGTGACCGCGGTGTGCTCGGCCGCCCACTCCGGGAACGGCGAGTTGCCCATCGCGTCTGTATCGGTGCGCGCCATCGTGGCGGCCACGTCACGGGTGCCGAGGGTGACCTCGTGCCCCAGCTCGGTCAGCCGTGCCGCGAAGGCACGGCCGACCATCCCGGTGCCCAGAACTGCGATTCTCATGATTGGTACTCCCTGCGTATCGATCGTTGCAGCGAAAGCTAACAGACAGAGCTGTCTACCTGCAAGTCGCGACTAGATCTCCCTATTTGAGGGCCATTGAGATCGGTCGATCTATGGATGGGGAGTCATGAGGAGACGGATCTGTCTATACTATGGGCTCAGGATCACGTCGAAAGGTGCACCACATGAGCGGGGCAATGAATGCGAAGCCGGCGCGCGAGCGCATCCTGGACACCGCGTTCCGGCTGTTCTACGCGCACGGCCCGCGCGGCGTCGGGGTAGACACAGTGATCGCCGAGTCCGGCGCGGCCAAGGCCACCCTGTACAAGCACTTCCCGCGCAAGGACGACCTCGTGCTGGCCTACCTCGACAAGATCGACCAGGCCTGGTTCGGCCAGCTTCGCGCCGCGGCCCGGACCGCTGGCGAGGCCCCGCGCGACCAGCTGGTCGGGATGTTCGACGGCCTGAGCTCGGCCTGCCGGCGCGAGGGCTACCACGGTTGCGCGTTCATCAACGCCGCGGCAGAGTCCGAGGCCGGCACCGACGTGCACGCGCGCACCGTCGAGCACAAGAACGTCGTCCGCGCCTGGGTCACTGACCTGGCCCGCCGAGCCGGTGCAGCCGACCCCGACCTCCTCGCCCGGCAGCTGACCCTGCTGATCGACGGCGGGCTCTCGGGCGGCGTCCTCGACGCCGACCCCGCCACCCCGGACGCCGCGAAGGCCGCCGCCCGGGTTCTCGTCGACACCGCCTGCCCACCCGACACACCGTAGGACCGACACCCTGCGGCGCTTGGCGAACAGCCTGCCCCACAGTTCGGCGGGAACGGCTCTGCAATGACAACCGCACCACCGACAGCAGGGAGTGGGCGGCCGCAACACCAGCCGTTGGTAGGGAAACGCGTTCGCGCCCCGGCGCCGGCAGCTGCTCGCGGACGCGGGCTCACGGAACATCGGTTCTTGCCGCCGAGTGATTGTGGGCTATTGCTGGAGGACGCGGCGGCCGGTCAGACGGATCGGTGTGATCCGCACGAACTGGGTGCGCAGGCCGACCGCCCATGGCTTGGGCCCCTGTTCTCCCCATAGCTCCACGAGGGTGTCCTGGTCGTCGACGAGCTCTGCGTCGCCGATGGCCACGACGCTCCACCCGCGCTGCAGGAACTCGTCGATGTCGTCGATCTCGAAGGCGACCCGGCTGTGGCGCATCGCGTTGGCCAGTGCGCCGTCGGCTGCCGTCCGAAAGAAGATGCTGCGCCGGTGGACGACGTAGTTGACGGGCAGCACCTGAACACCTTCCGGGCCGTTGAAGCCCACCCGTCCCACGGACTTGGCGGCTAGGAGCTCTCGGCACTCCTCGGGCGGCAGGTGCTGGAAGAGCGCCGGCTCGAACCATCGGTTGCTGCTGTCGTCCCTGCTCATCTCTCAGATATACCGCGATCCTCCTGTCGGCGGACCGGCCGTAGGTCCCCGAAACGGTGGAAACGCAGTCCCCTTTGGTGGCGGCCGGTGTCGGTCCCTGCTTGCAGCCGAAGAGATCGAGGCTGGACTCCGGCACGAAGGGATAATCCGACTCGTGGGGACATTTCGACGGATCCGCCTCGCGCTGCTCGCCCTTGGGGTCGTGGTCGGCGCTGGCACACTCGGGTACGTCATCCTCGGGTTCGGCGTCCTCGATGCGTTGTACCAGACAGTCACCACAGTAACGACCGTTGGTTTCCGCGAGGTACATGCGTTCAACGCGGCCGGCAAGCTGTTCACGATTGTGCTCATCCTGGCGGGAGTCGGAACCGCGCTGTACACGTTGGGCGTCCTGCTCGAGGCCCTCATCGAAGGACACCTGCACGAGCACCTGGAAAGGCGTCGAATGGACCGTGACATCAGCCGAATGACCGACCACTTCATAATCTGCGGGTGGGGCCGCGTCGGACGCGCGAGCGCACACTACCTCGCCGCGACTGGACAGCAAATCGTCGTCATCGATCGCAACCCTGAGCGACTGGAACGGCTTGAGTACGCGACTGTGCTCGGCGACGTCACAGATGACGACGTTCTCGCGGCCGCCGGTATCGCCCGCGCCCGCGCGCTCATCGCAGCAGTCGACACCGACGCCGACAACGTTTACGTCACGCTGTCCAGCCGCGCCATGCGGCCTGAGTTGGTCATCATCGCTCGTGCCCGCACCGAGGCCTCCAAGGCTAAGCTCGTCCGCGCGGGCGCCAATCGGGCCGTCAACCCGCAACTGATCGGCGGTCGGCGAATGGCGGCCTTTGCACAGCAGCCGCACGTCGCAGAATTCCTCGACGTGGTCATGCACGATGAGGCCCTCGATTTCCGGATCGAGGAGGTTGAGATTCCCTCCGCGTCGCGGCTAGCCGGCCGCTCTTTACGCGACGCAGCCCTGTTGGAGACCACTGGAGCCCTACTGCTCGCCGTCCGGCCCAGCAGCACCGGCATGTTCCTGCCCAACCCGACTCCCGATACTCGGCTCGAGCCCCAGACCATCCTGATCGTGTTCGGTACCCCCACCCAGATCGACGCGCTGCGCCTCCACTGCGGTGCAGCGTGAATCCGTCGCGCAAGGCCAACAGTCACCCGCCCTGTCCACACGAGGCTTAGCTTCGGGCAGGTCCAGGACGCGACCCGGGAATGAAAGGCACGGGGCATGGGACTGGTTAGCCTCCGCGTTTCACGGAAAGTGGTGCGACACGTGAACTGAAAGGCGAAAGTGCCTTGTCTGTAAGGGAAAATTGGGCTTGTCGAGAGTCCAATAGGCCCGTGCAGGAAGGCACTTTCAGGTGAAGAGTAGCAAGACAACGGCCCGGTTCAAGGTGTCGGCGGATGGTAAGGGGATCGTGTCGCATGCCGGGACGGCGCTGCTGCGGGAGCTGGCCGCTCAGACCGGGCTGGTCAAGGGCTGGACCGCGGCGCTGCTGGACACCTACCGGTTGCCGCCGCTGCATGCGCCGGGCCAGGTGCTGGTGGACTTGGCGGTCACGATCGCCGATGGCGGTGACGCGTTGCGGCATCTGCGGACGCTGCGGGACCAGCCGCGCTTGTTCGGGCTGGTCGCTTCCGACCCGACCGCGTGGCGAGTGGTCGACAAGGTTGATGCTGCCCGGCTGGAGGGGTTGCGGGCCGCGCGAGCGACAGCCCGGGAGCGGGCCTGGGCGGCCGGTGCCGGCCCGGACCTGTCCGAACAGCTGTGGCTGCACTTCGATGCGACCCTGCTGACCGCGCACTCCGACAAGGAGAACGCTGCACCGACGTGGAAGAAGGGGTTCGGGTTCCACCCGTTGCTGTGTTACCTGGACCGCCCGGACATCTCGGGTGGTGAGGCGCTGGCCGGGCTGCTGCGCCCAGGCAATGCCGGAAGTAATACCGCTGCCGATCATGTCGCAGTGCTGGACCTGGCGATCGCTGCGCTGCCCGCGAACTCCCGGCCTCGACCCGGTGAGATCGATGGGCCCAAGGTGATGGCCAGTGCCGATGCCGCCGGCGCCACCCACCTGTTCGCCGCCGCGCTGCGTCAACACGGGATCGGATTTTCGCTGGGCTTCGCGGTCGACGAGAACCTGCAAGAAGCGATCCTGGCCGCCCCGAAACACGCCTGGACTGAGGCCTACAACGCCGACGGCGAACCCCGCCGGGGCGCCTGGGTCGCCGAACTCACCGGCCTGCTCAACCTCACCAACTGGCCAGAAGGGTGCCGGGTCATCGTCCGCAAGGAACGCCCTCATCCCGGAGCACAGTTGACGTTCACAGACATCGACGGGCACCGGTTCACCGCGTTCCTCACCGACACCCAAGGCGGCCAACTCGCCGACCTCGAGCAGCAGCACCGCACCCACGCCCGCGTCGAAGACCGGATCCGCACCGGCAAGGACACCGGCCTGCGCAACCTGCCCTTCTACGCCTACGCCGCGAACGCCTGCTGGCTCGAACTCGCCCTCACCGCCGCCGACCTACTCTGCTGGTCACAAGCCCTGTGCTTCACCGGCACCCTCGCCCGCACCGAACCAGCCACCTACCGCTACCAGGCACTGCACGTCGCCGGAATCCTCGCCCGCACCGCCCGCGGCCGCCATCTGCGACTCGACACCGACTGGCCCTGGGCCACCGCACTCACCACCGCGTTCCAACGCCTCCGCACCGCCCCCTGGCCAGCCACCTAACCGCAACAACCACCCCTGCGACCAAGGACCTCGGAACCCGCCCACCCGACGCGACAGCCGGGCCCAACGCAACCCACCAACCCGACCAACAACCCAAAACACCGACCCTCACCGACACGCCGGAGCCCCATGAAAGATCGAGGCTAGATACAAGTACTCTGCGCCAGTACGTCACAGAACAGCGGGCCCAGGCGGGTCGCGGCCGACCTCGAAATCCAGTAGGACGCCCACGCCTCCGCCCCGCTGCGGCTGTGCGTCGCGTCGCCGCGCTCATCAGGTCAGCGGGGGAACACCGTGGGAACAAAGAGGCGTCGATCAGGGTCGACTGGAGTCGAGGCCAGCCGAACTGGTGTGGGCTAGATACACCTGGAGGGGCGTAAATCGGTGGGGTGCGTCGGTTTCCTAAACCCGTGCGTCGCAGGTTCGAATCCTGCCGGGGGCAACACTGCCGGGGCGCTGTGTGATGTCTCAAGGCATCGGCATGGCTCCGAACCCTCATTGGGTTCGGGGCTTGTTGCTCTTGGGGCCTGGTGGGAGGCCGCCGAGGGTGCGCTGAGGGTTGTGGCGAAGGGAGCTCAAATCAGTCCGAGCTCACGCGCCCGGCGGACCGCCTCGCGGCGACTGTGGACTGCGAGCTTGCGGTACACGCCCCGGGCATGTGCCTTCACGGTGTTGACGGATACGAAGAGTTCTGTGGCGATCTCGTCGTTGGTTTCGAGCGTCGCCAGATGGCTGAGGACAACGTATTCGCGATCTGTGAGGGGCTCGTCAAGAGGCGTGGGTTCGACAGCGATGCGGTCGGCCGAGCCGATGTCCTCGAGAAGGGCGTCAACGAATCGCCGGGCAGCCGGATCCGCACCGTCCCAGAGTCGTAGCCGATGCCTCAGCAGTGCCTCGGGGCGCCCGTTGCCGAGGGCGACGAATGGCCGGCGAATGTCCTCTGATTCGGCAATGGACAGCGCCTGGTCCACAGCAGCAAGGGCTCGATGGTCCTCCCGCTGACTGTCGGCCACCAGCGCGGTCACGAGCCAAGCCCGGGCCTTTATCACCGCACTCGGGCATTGCTCGCGCAGCGGCGACAAGATGTCCTCCGCCACTGTCAGATTGCCGAGAACCTGCTCGGCCCGCGCCAGGCACAGTCTGACCTCGTCGAGACCCGCGGTGCCACCAGGTGCGCTGGTCATCGCATCGTCGCCTGCAGTTGGCGCGGCGAGCAGTGAACGTAACCGATTCACGGCGGCGTCGTGACGTCCACGAGCCAGATCGATCTCGGCTTGGACGACTGTGACCCATCGACGGAGGAGCGGCGCCATCGCACGATCTTCCAGCTCAGAGCCCAGGACGACCATCAGGTCCTCGGCCCGATTGACTTCCCCCGCCGCGAGCCACAGCCGCGCCTGGGTCGCGCGCAGCGCCGGATAGGGGGTGCGGTCCGGGTCGTTGCGCTCGGCGGCCAGGGCGGCGTCGATGAACATCTGGGCGATCTCGCGGTGGTTTCGCTCCAACTCGATCCGGGCCAGGACCAGGTAGACCACAATGGCCTGGGCATGCTCGGTCCAACCCCGCTGCTCGATGATCTCCAGCGCCCGGGCCGCCAGGTCATGCGCGGCCTGCAGGTGGCCCCGCTCCCACTCGATCAGTGCCAAGTAGCCAAGGCTGTTCACCACCGTGAGGTCGATTCTTGTGGTGGTGGCGACGCCCATCGACTCGCGCAGCGGCTGCTCGGCCTCGTCGGTATGGGCTGACCAGACGAGCCCCACCCCTAGATTGCTCAACGCCGGAGCCTCGTACGTGGACGCGGCCGGCAGTCGCGCCACCTCGGGGTCGGACAGCCGCCGCAGCAGCTGCCTGGCAGCCACGATCAAGTCGGGCACGCTGCCCTGCACACGGCTCAGCACGAGGTCGGCTACGCCGAGGAACAGCTCGAGCGATCTCCGGGACGCCTCGTCGCGTTCGCTCAACAAGCCTCGTGCGTGCGCGATATGGTTGCTGAATCCCGCATAGTCACGGGCGATGAAGCAGGCGATCGCCGCGCTTGCCCTCAACTCTGCGCTGGAGTGCAACTCTGCGGCGGGAATCTCCGCCAGGAGTGCTCCGAACGCCTGCCGCTCCGCCGACAGGGCACGCATCGCGGCGCCATCGACCATCAGTTCGCCGACGAGTTGCCAGTCCTGCGCCCGAACCGCGTGGCGGACCGCTTCGATCGCCTCTCCGTGGCCGGCGAACCACCGCGCCGCCCGCCGGTGCAGTTCAGGCACGAGGTCCGGGTCGTCCAAGAGCAGCCGGTGACGGAGCAAGTCGACCAGGAGCGGGTGGTATCGGAACCAGCGGCGGTCTGTTCCGAGGGCCACCACGAAGGCGTTGGACCGCACCAAGCTCTCCAACTCCCTCTGACTCCCACTGCGATCGGTCAGCAGATCGGCCAAGTCGGCGCACATGCGGTCCGCGGCGCTCGTCCGCAGCAAGAAGCGGCGGCGCTCCGCGGGCAAGGCCGCGAGGACTTCGTCGAACAGATACTCGGCGACGCCCGCGTCGTTCCCGGTGAACTCCTCGATGCGGTCGACCTCTGCTCTGGTGGCCGCGAACATCGCCGCCAGCCGGAGCCCGGCGGCCCATCCATCGGTTCGATCCAGGATTCGACTGCTCAGCGCAGCCGGCAGGTCAACCCCTGATCGCACCAAGAGCTCGTGGGACTCCGCCTCGGTGAAGGCCAGGTCCTCCGCGCGTACCTCCGCGAGCGCGCCGTCGACGCGGAGCCGGTGGAGGTGCAGATTCGGGTCAGATCGGGTCACGATCACCAGGTGGAGTGGCAGGGGGTGGCGAAGCATCTCGGTGATCCCGTTCAGGATTTCCGGATTGTGGATCTCGCCGAAGTCGTCGAGAACGAGGGTCAGCGGACGTCGCAGCTGTGACAACTCGAAGATGATCCTTCGTACGACCTCTTGGCCAACCGGCGGTCTGATCATCAGCGATCCGAGCGCTCCGCCCGGGGCCACGCCGCTGCGGTGAGCCGCGGCCGCCAGGTAGGACCAGAAGAGGACAGGGTCGTTGTCGAATGAGTCCAACGACAACCAGGCCACGGGCAGCGCCGCAGATCGCTGCGTGGCCCAGCCGGCGACGAGGATGGTCTTGCCCCAGCCAGCTCCCGCACTCACCAACGTCATCCGTCCGGAGGCCCCCGCCTCCAGCCGGTCCACGAGCCGCGAACGGACCACCAGCCCAGACGGGAGCTGGGGTGCAGTCAGCTTGCTGGTCAGCAAACTCGCCGCGGGCAGCGGCGTACCTTCGCCTTGAGCTGACCCGACGCCGGACGACTCTCGTACTGTGCCCTCGGCGCTCGCAGGAGTGGGCATCTCCCCCGTCAGTTCTCCGACCTCCGAAGTATCCACTTCAGCCCCCACCTCTGGGCCATCCCCCAGCGGCTCCATTCGGTCTCAGCCTAAGCGAAAATCGCCCACAGGACCCGCTGCGGCCCGGATCATTTCGCAGCGGCCGACTACCCACTGCGGATAATGCGCTTGGCGCGGTGGCGCGGCGACGCTGGATGTCAAGAGTCTCCGACGCCGAGGTGGCAGCAATGACCAGTTGGGTCTACGAGGTCCAGATCGTCGGCCAACTCAGTCCCAGCGTCCTGTCCGAACTCGACGCCGAGGTCGGGAAGGTCTTCACGACGACTGTGCCGGTCACCACACTGATCCGGGCAAGGACTCCTGACCAGTCCGCGCTGGTGGGGCTGCTGGACCTGCTCCACGCTCTCGGCCTCAAGGTCGTCGCGCTGCGTCAGGTGGCCGACACCGACGAAGGCCGCGAGACGGAGATCCAGGCATTGTCGCCGGGACCTCGACCCGTGCGGTCGACATGATCTGCGAGGCCCTGGTCACCGGTCGGATCGGACCACTCACGACCTCGGCGCTCCCCGATGGGGCCCTGACTACGGCCCGCCCCGCAACAACGCTGCTGTTGATCGTGAGCGCGGAGCCTCCCCGGGTCGCAGACCTCGCTCGTCGGCTCGACAGTCTCAACGTCGAGATCATTTCCCTACGCTGCCGCGAGATCACAGGCTGACGTCGGGCTTCGCACCCGGCCGGCCGGCGCAGCCGCGGCCCACGGCGCCGCTCGCGCAATCGGCGCCGTGGCCTGTGCGGTCCGGCGTTGCCGGTTGTCCGCCCGTTGTTCGACCAAGCATCAGCCGCCGGCTTCGGCCATCTTGCGTTCGGCGTCGGCCAGGGCGCTCTTGAGGGCCTTCACGTGATGACCGTCCGCCTCGCCTACCACGTGTTTGATCGCTCGCGTCACCGCGGGCTCGACCACCCCTGCAGCCTTGTGCGGGTATGCCAGGATCAGACCGGCGCCGCCGATGGGAATCGTCTCCCCGGCCTGCTCTTCGATCTGTTTGCTCGACTTCTTGTGCAAGAGCTTTCCGCCGACTGCGCCCACGGCTGCTCCGATCGCGGTCGCCGCCAGCAGCGGCGGTGCGAAGAGACCGACTGCGAATCCCACGGCGGCCAGCCCGGCGGCGCCCTCCTCGACCATGTGGTCGGACTGCTCGACCGTGACGTTGCCCTCGAGGTCCTTGCTCACCACGACGGCGCCCCACAGGCGCTCGCCGCAGTTCAGGGCCGCCTCGTAATCCTCCTGTGCTGCATCAACCGACAGGTACCCCCCGATGAGCACATCGGTGGTCTCGTCATCGAACCCCATGGCAGTCCTCCTTGCGGTGCCGTGCGTCACCCGGACAGGCCGTGCGCGGCCTGTCCGTGCTGTTCAGAAGCGTGGATGGTCATCTCGTCATCGGCGGACAGATGCGGTTTGATGTCGAACACAACCTTCTTGACCGTCCCGGTGAACGCGAACGGCTTCTCGCTCTCGTAACTGAGGTCGACGACGCCGCCGTTGTCTCTGCCGATATCCATGCCCGAATAGCCGGAGAACCGGATCGGCACGGTGTGATCCATCCGTCCCTTGCCGACCGGTCGGCCGTCGACGAACAAGGTCACATCGCCGCCGGTCGCCGGCTGTGCACCGTCGGCCTCGAACTCCATGCGGACCGTCACCTCGCCGGTGGGCATTGCCTCGTCAGCGACCTGTTTGAAAACCGACACGCCCATCATCGAGTAGGTATGCGTGAGCTTGCCGTCCTTCACATAAAGGGTGAAGCCGCCGAGGTGGTCCGCTTCAGCGACGATCACACCTTCGGCCCCACCCTCGGGCACGATCAGGTCGGCCTGGATCGCGTAGGAATGGTTGTAGATCCGCGGGATCATCCCGGACATCACGTTCTGCACGTCGCCCCGGAACTCGAACGTCGTCTGTTCCGGCAACGGTGGCAGCATCCCGAAGAAGGTCGACAGCGTCGCGAGCAGTGGCAGGACCTTGTACTGCTCGGCCTCCTGCCAGAACAGCTCCTTGAGCTCGCGCACCTTGTCCGGGTGCTCACCGGCCAGATCCTTCGCCTGGGTGAAGTCGTCCGGCAAGTAGTACAGCTCGGTGGGCCCCGCGTCCGGATCCCACACGTCGGGGGCGTAGGGCCTGAGCGCGTCGGGAGTGATCACCCACGGAATGCGCTCGGTTTTCATCGCCAGCCACCAGCCGTCCTTGTACATCGCCCGGTTGCCGATGGTTTCGAAGTACTGCTGCGATCGATGCTCAGGCGCAGCCTCGTCGGTCATCGACGCGGCGAACGAGGTCCCGTGCATCGGCGCCTGCTCGATCCCGTCAACGGTCCGCGGCAGCGGGATCCCCGTCACGTCGAGAACCAGCGGTGCGATGTCGATCACGTGAGCGAACTGCGAGCGCATGCCGCCACGATC
Source organism: Kribbella sp. NBC_01510 (assembly GCF_045040325.1). Lineage (NCBI taxonomy): Bacteria > Bacillati > Actinomycetota > Actinomycetes > Propionibacteriales > Kribbellaceae > Kribbella > Kribbella sp. NBC_01510. The sequence continues at coordinate 748,356 of NZ_CP109418.1, forward strand.
GGTGATGCGGTCCGGCCAGTGCAGCACCAAGGGGTTGCGCGTCCCGCCCAGGTGTGAGCCGACCTGCTTACCCCACTTGAACGGCGTATTTCCCGCCCACGCCCAGGCCGCCGCGTAGTGCGGCGCCATCATCGACGTACTCCAGGCGTCGACTCCGCCGTACCGCTCGGACAGCTGCAGCTGCATCTCGTCAGTGAGCGGGATGCCGTTCTGCATCGTCAGCTCGTTGAACGAGCCGGTGACAGTCCCTTCCATGCTGGCGCCGTTGTCACCCCAGATCCAGATGATCAGCGTGTTGTCGAGCTCGCCCAGTTCGTCGATCGCGTCGATCACCCGCCCGACGTTGTGGTCGGCGTTCTCCGAGTAGCCGGCGTACACCTCCATCTGGCGGGCGTAGAACGGCTTCAACTTGTCCGGTACGTCGTCCCACGCCGGGAACGCCGGGTCCCGGGGCGTCAGTTCGGCGTCGGGTGGAATGACCCCGAGTTCCTTCTGCCGCGCAAAGGTCTGCTCGCGCAACTGGTCCCAGCCTTGGTCGAACTGGCCCTTGTATCGGTCGGCCCACTCCTTCGCGACATGGTGTGGAGCGTGACTGCAGCCCGTCGAGAAATAAGCGAAGAAGGGCTTGGAAGCATCCTGACCGCGGACGGCGTGCAGCCATTCGATGGTCCTGTCCGCCATGGCGTCCGGGAAGTAGTACGGATTCTCCTCGTCGTAGAACTCGGGCGGCGTACCGATGATCTTCTGGTTCTCCGCCAAGCACGGGTCATACTGGCTGGCCCCGCCACCGAGGAACCCGTAGAAATAGTCGAATCCCCAACCGTTCGGCCACCGGTCGAGCGGCCCGGCCGGGCCTTGTTGCCCGTCGGGCGTCAGGTGCCACTTGCCGAACGCCGCCGTGCTGTACCCGTTCTCCCGCAGGATCCGGGGCAACGGCGCGCAGTCACGAGGCAACGTGGCTGAGTAACCGGGAAAGCCGCCGGCGAACTCACCGACGGAACCGAACCCGACGGCGTGGTTGTTCCGCCCGGTCAGCAAGGCTGCCCGAGTGGGCGAGCACAGCGCCGTGACGTGCATCCGGTTGTAGCGCAAACCGCCGTCGGCCATGCGCGTGAAGTTCGGCGTCCGGATCGGGCCGCCGAACGTGCTCGGGTTGCCGAACCCGGCATCGTCGATCAGCACGAGCAGAACATTCGGGGCGTCGTCGGGTGCGGTCGGATGCCCGATCAGGTTCCAGTCCGGCTGGGAGCCGGCCAACGTCCGGTTGGCCACTCCCGCGAACGTCGGTCGCCTCATCGGAAGGCTGGTGCGATCTACTTCAGCCAATGTCCTCGCCGCCCTTGCTTTGTGTGGCTGCCGGAGCCACATTCGACCGTGACCCGCGCCTGCTGCTCCTTTTCACGATGGTGTCGGCCGCTTCGGTTGGCATTACCCTGAGTGGGTAATAGCGTCAGCGTCGGCTGACCTCCTCCGCGTCTCAGACGCCTTCGAGTGCCTGGAGTTTGCCGGACCGGATCGCGGTCACGAATTCGTCGTAGTCACGGTCGTTCTGGTCGGCGTAGCGCCGCGAGAAGTCGGTAATCGCCAGGTCGAACGCGTCCGAGTCGCCGAGGTACGCGTTGATGGCGATCGGGTCTCCGGATCGTGCATGTGCCCGGGCCAGCGTCCAACCGCAGGTTTGTGCGTAGAAGGCGAGGCCCGTCGGTGACATGGCCTCGACGTCTGCCGAGCCCTTCATGTCGCGCAACTGCCGCCAGTAGAAGTGGCGTGAAACATCCGCTCCCTTCGTCCAGCCGAGGAAGATGTCGCTGGCGGCCTGCATCATCCGTTGCCCTTGCACGACCCGTTCACCGGCCTGCCTGAAGCGGCTCTTCGGCAGGTGGTCCTCGAGCACCGACGCAGTGGCCTCCTTGACCTGCAGGAACAGCGGGTCTTGTCCGTCCCTGCCCTGGAGCAGTCCGATAAACGCCCGGGTTCCGACACTGCCGACGCCGACGACCTTCCGGGCCAGATCGACCAGCTCGTACCGCTCCAGCAGCTGACGCCGGTCGTTCTGCAAGGTTTGCCGGTAGGCGCGGAACTGGTCATGGAGCGCCTTGCCCACTGCCTCCGGCGCCAGCCCGTAGTCGGTGGCGGCCAGGTCGCGCAGCGGCACCACGATCGGCGGCTGGCTGACAATCCGGTACTTCCCGTCGACCAGCTCGGCGAGCTTGGACAACGCCTGCAAGCTGTCCCGGGTCCGGGCCTTGCCGAAGGTCTTCTTTGCGCGCTTGACGTCCTTCTTCGACTTCTTGCCCTTCTCCTGCGAGCGTGCGGACGCGAGGATGTCCGCTTCGTCGAGGTGCGCGTACCAAATGTCCAGGGTGCGCATCTGCGCGAAGTCGACCATCGCCTCGCGATACGCCGCCACCGATGCGGTGGTCACATCCCGGACCTCGGCCTTCCGGAAGCCGTTGTTGCGGGCTGCGATGGTGAAGCTCGCCGCCATCCGCTTCACGTCGTACTCGAATGGTCCGGGCAGCGTCTCGTCGAAGTCGTTGACGTCGAACATCAGCCGGCGCTCGGGGGAAGCGAACCCTCCGAAGTTGGACAGGTGCGCGTCGCCGCACAGCTGTACGGTCAACCCGGCCCTCGGCGTGTCCTTCAGGTCGGCGGCCATGATCTTGGCCGCGCCACGGTAGAACGTGAACGGCGACACCATCATCCGGCCGTGGCGCACCGGCACCAGGTCCTGCTCACGCGTCAGGTTCTGGTCCTCCAGCAGGGCGACCGGGTCGGGGCGGTGCGCCGCCGGCTCCCATCCCGCATGGCTGGACGGAGGCGTCCGGTAGCCGGCGTCCTTGCCCAGGGCCCGGCGATCGTCGACGCTCGGATGCTCGATCGTCGCGGTCATCGACCTCTCTCTTGTCGTGGTCATCGACCTCTCCTCCTCGAAGTGGGAAACTGTGGCGGCCCGGCCCGCTGGTGGGCTCGGGCAATCGAATGGTTGACCCCCTACTCTCGAGAGCGTGCGTCAAGCCTGCGGGCGGCACCGCCTGGGCGCCTCGTCCTCAACGGGTAATCGCGCTCGCCCTCGCCGTCCCGGACACGCCGTGACCGCTGTCCGGCAGGCAGGGCTCGGGCCGGACTAGGCCAAACGGAGTAAGGGCATGCACCGACGCTCAGCCCGCGAGGCGGATGAGAGCCTGGGCGAGAAGCACCAGACCGATCACCATGAACAGTGCGCTCACCACGGCCCTGCTGTTCTGCTCCAGCCACTCCCGTAGACCGTCCAACGAGGGTCGGAGTCGGTCCCTCGCGACCAGGTAGGAGAGCACGGGGAGGGCCACGGTGCTGGTCCCGATGACGGTGAAGACGGCGATCGCGGCAACCTGCTCAACAGTCTTCCCTGACGTGCCGCCGATCATTGTCCCGGCCACCGCACAGATCGTCAGGTTCTTCGGATTCAACGCCGAGAGCACCACTCCCAAGCCCGCGGCCCTGACCCGGGACAAGGAGTCGAGCGCATTCATCCAACGGGGACGTGTCGTCACAGCCGGCGACCTCGCCCGCCGCAACCACCCGCGAATCCCCAGGAGCAGTAGGAGCAGACCCAACCACAAGAGAATCCAGTCGGTCGCCGACGGAGACGTGTCCGAGCGTGCTTCGACCCCGGATGTCGAGGTGGCAAGGGTGAACACCGTCGTCACTCCGGCGATTCCGGCTGTCCAACCAAGCAAGAACCCCAGCCCGGTGTCCGTCGAACGCCGTGCCAGGAGCATCAACAACGTCGCGATGACCGGAACCGGGCTAAGCGCAACTGCAACCGCCAATGGAAACGGATCAACGACCAACCCGCCCACCCCCTCGACGACGACTGCCGCTCGCCGAGCCCGCTGAGCCGCAGCCACAACTCCTCGGCGAACTACTGGTGGGTGGGCGACCGCCGGCGCCGTCTGTTCCGCTCGTCAACATGTGACCTGGCGAGGTCTGGTGAAATCATCCCTCAGGACGGCCTGCGGACGGTGCCTTGGGGCGAAGATCGACGTCCTACGTGCCATGGTCTGAGGACCCCTGAGCCCGGAACCCACGATTCGTGGGTTCGGGTGGGATTCACATCATGTGCGTGATGCGGGTGATGTCTGGTCTGCCGTTCAATGGCTTGAGCACAGCTTCCCAACAGATCTGTCGCCGCGATGCCTGCCAGAGAAGCCTTCCGGTGAGCTGACCGGCCCGTGACGCGGAAGGATGAGCGGTCTTGGACTACACCGAGCGGCTGCGGCGTCTTGCCATCAACGATGCATCCTTGGTTGATGGCGGCGAGGACACGGCTGTCGCCGCGCTGCTGGATCCCGTTCTCGATCCGAGGACGAGGGCGTTGGTGCGCTTGGCCGCGCTGGTCGCAGTCGGCGGGGCTGTTCCGTCCTTCGGCGCACAGGCGGATGCCGCGGTGAACGCGGGAGCGACGGCTGAGGAGATCGTCGACGTCCTGTTCAGCGTCGTCCCCGTCACCGGATTGCCGCGTGCCGTTGCCGCCGGACCGAAACTGGCGCTGGCGTTGGGTTACGACACCACCGAGGAGCTGGAACAGCAACCGGTCGGTGACAAGGCCTAGGCTCCCAGCAACCCGATCGCGGTGGCCTGTTGCACTGCTGCGTTGCGGGACGAGACGCCCAGTTTTCGGTAGATCGAGGCGACCTCCGAGCTCACGGTGTTGCGGGTGACGAACAGCCGCTGGCCGATCTCGCCGATGGTGAGGTGCGTTTGCAGGTAGGGCAGCAGCCGCAGTTCGGCCGGCGTCAGCGGTGATACGCCGGCCGCCCCGGCCTGGGGGCTCGAGGTGACGATCCCGCGGAAGTCAGAGACCTCGTCGACCAGTGCGCCCAGAGCCGGCCGACGGAGCAGGATGTCGTCGATCTCACGGAGCAGGTGACGAGCGGTCGTGGCGTCACCGGTGATCCAGTACACCTTCGCGAGCTGGAGCCGTCCACGCACCGCGAGGAACGGCAGCGCGAACGTGCACGACGGGCGTGCCCGCATCGCCTGGGTGAGCTGTCGATCCGCCTCGATCAGGTCTCCGCGGTGCACGGCGAGTCGCGCTGCCTCGGCAAACGCGATCACGCTTGCGGCGTAGTCCTGCATCCGATGCTCGTCGATGACCGCGAGAGCCCTCTCGACATGGTCGGCCGCGGTGGCCCACTGCCCGCGATCCATCGCCACCAGCGCCAGCTCCGACTCGCCGTCGATGATCGTGTCGGTATTGCCGAGTGCAGCCCCAGCGGCGGATGCGTCCGCGAACAGCGCGCATGCCTGGTCGACGCCGCCGGCGAGCAGCTGGGCGTGAGCGGACAGCAGCAGCGCGGTGTCGCGCCACGGGCTCCACGGCGGCTCCTGGGCGACGGCGAAGTTCGCGTCGACCATCAGTTGCTCCGGGCCTGCGGCACACATGACCGCCCGCAGCATGGCCCGCGCCGAGTCGAACGACGCCGTGCCGTCCGCCGGCACCAGATCGAACGAAGCGGCCTCCACGATGGCCGCCCAGCGTTGTGCTTCGGTGGTTCGGCCCGTCAGCGAGGTGATCCAGCCGGCGAGCACTGCGAGCGGTGGGTACGCCGAGATGGCCGCGTCTCCCAGCGCGGACAGCCAGCGCTCAACTGTCGAGATCTGGCCGGCGCTGTAGATCGGCTGCACGAGCTCTGTCACCAGCCGGACACAGCGATCTCGCTCGAAAGTGTTCAGCAAGTGCTCGAGTGCGAGCACCTGGGATCCGTGCGACTCGAACCAATCGGCGGCGCGCAGATGCAGCTTGATCACGACCTCGGGCTCGATCCTGCGCAGCTCACCGAGAAGGAACTCCCGGAACAAGGCGTGATAGCGGAACCACGATCGCCCCCGGTCGAGGGGTACCAGGAACGAGTTGGTGGCCTCGATCGCACGCAACTGCCGCTGACTCCCCGTTCGTCCGAGCAGCGCGTCGCACAGCGGGGCGTGGAGCTGATCGAGTACGGCCGTACGCCGCAGGAACGTCTGGGTGCTCTCCGGCAGCTGACTGAGCGACTCGCGGTACAGGTAGTCGGCCACATACCGGTCCTCACCGGACACCGCCATCGCCTGCCCCGGGCTGTCACGCGCGATCGCGGCCGCGAGGTAGAGGCCTGCCGGCCAGCCCTCGGTCCGCTCCGTCACCGCGGCCGCCAGCTCGGGAGAGATCTCGACATCGACAGCAGCGAAGATCTGCTCGGCACCCGCAGCGTCCAGCGCCAGCTCCCTCGCGCCGAGGTCGATCGCGTCCGCGGAGGTCCGCAGCCGTGGCAGGTGAGGTTGCTCGGAACGACTCGTGGCGACCAACTGTGATCCTCTGGGGATCCCCGAGATCACGACGCCCAGTACGTCGTGACAGGCCGACGACCGGAGTTCGTGCAGGTCGTCCAGCAGCAGCACGAACGGTGCCGGGCTGGTTCTCAACACCGACGCGAGGCGCGGCGCTGCCCGGCCCAGAGGCGATACGCCGGGGCTGCGCATGTCGGCGAGCAGGTCGGCCTCGGTCGGCGAGACCCGGGCGTAAGCGGTCGCCAGCACGGAGAGCAGGACCGCGGGATCATCGTCGAAGCGGTCAAGAGACACCCAGACGACGCGACGATCCTCCGCACGGGCCCACTGAGCCAGCAACGTCGACTTGCCGTATCCCGCCGACGCGGTGACGCCGACCACGCGGCATTGACTCGCGCGGGCCGTCGCAATGAGGCCGGCGCGACTCACCGAGCCCGGGCGAGGCCGCGGGACCGCCAATTTGGCGTCCAGCAGCAGCCGATCGAGCCCACCGATCGCCGGCGCCGCTCCCTCCGATTCTCCGCTCATCATGCGTGGCCGGTGAAGGCCTGCCCCGGTCTGAGGTGGGGAAGGCGCGCGCCGCTCACCGAAGTTCGCCTAGACGTTCAGTGAGGGCATCGATGCGTGGTGTCGTTGCCAAGCCGCTGTTGCAGGCGACGTTCCCCCGACCGACGTTGTCAACCACGATCGCCACGACATTCGGCGCACCTGTCACCAGTCACCTCCGAACCGGGCCGAGACGCCCTACCCTGTCTCGCTCAGAACGTAGCCACAGGCGCCGCGCATCGACTCATCCGCGCAGGGTGATTCGTCGGCTCGCAGGATGGCGCGCACCTGCCACGCGATCGTTGCCACCAGCAACCCAATACCGATCACGAGCTCAACAACGACGGCCGCGTCCGACCGGCGGTCGAGTGGCAGAACGTAGTACAGAGCGACCAAGGCCGCCGCCGTGACCGCAGCGCGAAGCAGGCCTCGCACGATGAGCCACCAGCGCCTGCCCGGTGTCAGATCCTCGGCAGGAGCCATTTGCCCACCCTCACTCTGTGTCATGGCGTTGCCTCAGCCGCTCCGGGGCGCGGCCTAGGTCTAATCGTCGCCTTGCTCCTCGAGCGCGGCGACCTCGATGGCGACGTCGAGCGCGTCGACGATCCGCGCCGTCGCCGCGGCGATCCGCGCCGTACCCACGATCGGTGCGATCGCGGCCAGCACGCCGCTGATCTGCTCGGCATCAGCGCCAACCTCGGCGGCCGCACCGAGGTTCAGCAGATACGAGATCGGCGCCGCGTCGACCGCGACCAGAGCCGCGATACGGACCAGCATCAGCGTTTGTGGATCGAGGCTCGACGCGTCGAGCGAATCTGCGGTCATCCGCGCGAGCAGGTCGAGGACCGGGCTCTCGGAAGTGGAATCGGACATGGTGCATCCCCTCGTTCGCAGTGCGGTGTCTGGAGCGTTGCAGCTCCGATTCCACCCGGAAAGCGCAGCCGCCGCATCGTCCACATCGCATGAAAGCGGTCGGTACGGATTTCACACGATGAGAGTGATTCCAGCCCGGCGTTCCGGCGGTGGGATTGACCCAAGTCAGCCTCGCGCCTTGCCGACCGAGGCGGCGTCAGCGTTGTCGCCGTCCGTCGTGGCGCCCCGTGAAGGAGAGTCCGCAATGGCAGAGCAGACAGCCCCTGGTTACGGATCCGCCGGCCAGGTTCAGGAGAAGAGCAGTTGGGCGGTGGGATTCATCCTGTTCGCCGGCATCATGATGATCGTGGCCGGCGGCTTCCAGGCGTTCATGGGCTTGGTCGCGCTCTTCGAGAACGAGTTCTACGTCGCGACCCGCAACTACCTGTTCCAGTTCGACGCCACGGCTTGGGGCTGGATCCACTTGCCCGGCGGTCTGCTCGTGGTGGGCGCCGGCTTCGCGGTGATGGCCGGCAAGACCTGGGGGCGAGTCATCGGCATCATCTTGGCGGTGCTCAGCCTGCTGGCCAACTTCGCCTTCATCCCGTACTACCCGTTCTGGTCGCTGACCATCATCGCGGTCGACATCTTCGTCATCTGGGCATTGGTTGCCCATGGCCGCGACGTCACCGCCTGATCACCGGGCCAGTCTCGAGTCGGCACCCGTGAACCTCGTGTGGCTGTCTCGTCCTTGTCCTCGTCCCTGTCACCGTCATCGCCTGGATCGCGACCTTTCCCGTCAGGCTGCGGGTCTGATCAGCCAGGTTTCACGCGATCGGCGTGATGCATGGCCGCCTCACCAGCTGAACGATGGCAGTGCGGAGAACCACCGTGCCTGGACAGACAGGAGCATCAGATGACCAGCGCGCCGATCTCGGTACGCGACGCCTACGAGCGAGCCCGTCCGTTCGCCCTGACGATCCTGGTCGGTGCCGCCGCTTTCGCGATCGCACTGGCCGGCGCGCGATCCATCGCCGGAATCATCGGACCGGCGTTTCTCGCCCTGGTCATCACGATCACCCTCCATCCCATCCGGATCCGGCTCGAACGGCATCCCCGGATCCCGGGATGGGTCGCGTCGATCCTCATGGTGATCGCCGCCTACCTACTGCTGCTCCTCCTCACCCTTGCCCTGGTGGTGTCGGTCGCACAACTGGCCGCGCTGATCCCTCAGTACAGCACTCAGATCACCGACGCGGTCGCGAACGCGGGCGACGCGCTACGGAACCTCGGCGTCCAGCAGGACCAGATCAATGCGGTCGTGAACGCGGTCGACCCCGGACAGCTCGTCGACCTCGCGATGTCGGTACTTTCGAGCACGCTCGGCGTCCTCAGCAACCTCTTCTTCCTGCTCACCGTCCTGCTCTTCATGGCCTTCGATACCGACTCGACCCGCCGCGGTCTCGCCATGCTTCGCGACCGCTTCCCCAATCCCGTGGGTGCGCTCGACAACTTCGCGCTCGGGACCCGCAACTACATGGGAGTCTCGGCAAGCTTCGGACTCATCGTCGCGGTTCTCGACGGGTTGGCCCTGTGGATCATGGGCGTCCCCGGCGCCTTCGTGTGGGCCGTGCTCGCGTTCGTCACCAACTTCATCCCCAACATCGGCTTCATCATCGGAGTGATCCCGCCGGCCCTCATCGCACTGCTGGACGGTGGGCCAGGGCTGATGATCGCGGTCATCGTCGTCTACAGCGTGATCAACTTCCTGATCCAGTCCGTCATCCAGCCGCGCGTCGTCGGCGACGCGGTGGGGCTGACTCCCACCTTGACCTTCATGTCGCTGGTGTTCTGGACCTGGGTCATCGGCCCGCTCGGCGCGCTGCTCGCCGTACCACTGAGCCTGCTCACCAAAGCACTCCTGGTCGAAGCCGACCCCCGCACCCGCTGGGCACTGCCACTGATCTCCGGCAAGACGGACCCGGCCGACACGCCGGAGCCGTCCCCGAACCAACCGGACGAGCCCGGGCCGCCACCGAAGCACCTCGCAGGTGCCCGGGATGGACTGGCGCCATCACCTGCAGATGACGAGAGCAGCCGACCGGACCTGCCGTGACGGATGCGGATCGGCACACCGGAGCCGGGTCGGCCGAGGCCGAAGCCAAGGCAAGAGCGGAGGCTGCTCTCACCAGGTTGCCGCCGCGACTGCGACAGGCGGTCGTGTGGTTGCTTTCGCGGTGGCCAGGCCGGATCGCCGTCGCCGGTGCCCGGGTCAGCCTCCGCGTCGACATCTTCGACCGGTCGATGACGATCGCGGCACAGACCTTCAGTTCGCTCTTTCCGATCCTGATCTTGTTCGCCACCTGGGCGGACGCCGGCGACACGCACGACGTCGGCGATGCTGTGCACATGCCGGCGGAGTCCCGGTCGGTTCTCGACGATGCGGTCCGCGGAGCCGACGGCGCCGCGTTCGGTGTCACCGGCACGTTGATCGTGCTCGTCTCCGCGACCAGCCTGTCGCGGGCACTGACCCGCGCGTTCGCCCTGACCTGGGATCTGCCGCGACCACGGAGCAGGCTGAGCTGGGCGTGGCGATGGCTGGCCGCAGTCGTCACGCTGACACTGTCCCTCATCGTGGTTCGCGCCCTCAGCGGGCCCGCCGGCGGGCTACCGCCGCCACGGCTCTGGCAATGGGCATTGGCTTTCACCTGTGATTTCGCCGTTGCATTGTTCGTGCCTTGGGTATTGCTCTCAGGAACCGTCCGGCTGCGGCTGCTCGCACCGGGGGCGGTGGTCTTCGCGACCGTGATGCTGGCGGTTCGTCCGGTCTCGGCTGCGTGGCTCCCGCGGGCTCTCGAGGAGAGCGCGCATCGGTACGGATCGATCGGCGTGGCCTTCACCTACCTGGCATGGATGTACGTCGCGTCATTCTGCTTCCTGGCGGCGTCTGTTGTCGGTCATGTGATCGCGACCGACGGCGGATCGCTCGGTCAGTGGATTCAAGGGACAGCTTCAGGCAGACCTGCTGCCGGCAGCGACTGATGCGCGATCGGTCCTTGCTCGGCGATCTGCCGGCCGGCTGTGACGGTCGGCCCCCCACAGCCGGCCTGGTGCTCCACATCATCAAGCCGACGGGCCGGCCGCACATCATGCGATCAAGGCGAAGACCGCCGTTCGCGTGCTCGTTCCCGAACGCACCAATCCGGCTCCCCGCTGGGTCGAGAAGCTACGGCGTCACGATCGCGAAGTTCTTGTCACCTGGGTCGAGGAGGGCGGTGAGGCGACCAAGGACGTCGGGGTCACCTCTGAGCTCGATGCCCGAGGCTGCGAGGCCCTCGGCCGACAGGCCACCCAGGGCAATGGCGGGAAGCGCGCGCAGCGTAGTGGTCAGCGTGGCGTCGGCCTCGCCTTTCTGAGGGCGGGCGCTGTAGGTGAGTACGCCGTTGGCGAGCCGCAGCCGGTAGCGCTCGTCGACGTCGGTCAGTACGACGTCAATGCTGAGCTTCACGTCCCACGCCTTCGGGCCGTCGATCTGGATAGCGATCGCGTCGAAGAGCATCGCCGGTGTGAGCTGCCCGATGACGTCCGGGGAAGTCGTCTCCGTCGGCGTACCGAACTCGCCCTCGCGCAACTCGGTGGCGGCGGAGAGATAGAAGTCGCGCCAGGTGCCGTTCTCCGCGCCGTACCCGAGCTGCTCGTAGGTGTCGGCGAGTAGCGCACCACCAGCCGCGTGGTCCGGCTGGGCGAACACGACGTGGTTGAGGAGCTCCGCGGCCCAGCGGTAGTCGCCGGCGTCGAAAGCCATCCGTGCCTTGTCGACGACGACATCGGCGCCGCCGATCACGTCGACGTACCGCTTGGCCTTCTCGACCGGCGGGTGCTCCCACAGGTGGACAGGATTGCCGTCGTACCACCCGTGTCGAAGACGACAACCCCGTCGTCACCCTCGACGATCGTCGTGTTCGACAGGTCCATGCCGCGCACCTGGTAGATGCCCTCGACGACCTCGAAGAGACCGTCGATCGCGACAAGTTTCGACTGACGCCACAAGCTCGGATGCACCGTGTCCGGAGCATCACCCTGGAGGAAGTCGTAGGTCGAGTTGTCCCACAACACGGTGCCGTCCCCAGCCAGGACAGGATCCTCGATCGAGGCGATCAGACCGCGATTCGCGTCCTCGAAGTCCTGGGTGTCCGAGAAAGGCAGGGACGCGAGTACGTCGCGGTGCTGGTGACGGATGGCGGCGCTGGCATCCCGAGAAGTCATCGGCATCCCCCAAGTCTTGAATCGGCTCCCCGAGGCAGGCATCACCCTGAGCGGATGACCATCGCCGCCGCCAGGAGCCCCTCGTCCAGGAAGAGCCCGCGGCACCCTCGACCCCGAACGCGCAGGACAGCTCGCATCGTCCTCCAGCGGCAGATCTGCCGATCGTCCCGAACCGGCGATCGGAGCGCCAGGGCGTCTACTCCTCCGCGTCAAGAGCTTGTTTCACCGGATCATCCGGCCTGGGTGACGCAGTCGCCTCAGTCGCGCTCTAGTTTGAGACAGCGACCACGGACGCTGGGAACGAGCAGCGAGGCAGACGTCACCGGCGATATGGACAGCGCGCGTGCCGCATCGCGCGGGGCGCGCTACCCGATCCGGATGAGGAGGACGTGCCCTCGGCGCGGGAGCAGGGGTACGACATGAGCATGAGGTGGACTTCTCGACCACGGTGGTGAATGCCGGCGGCAGGAGGCGGGCCGGCGAACACTGGGTCAGACCACAAGGGCCCGGGATGTCTCTACAGAAGGAGGCCCACGTGCGGACCAAGCAGCAGGAAGACACCTCATGAGCGCCCCACCCGATTCGACGCCGGCACCGCCGTTCGCTCAGACGCCACAGTTCTGGGTGCTGATGGTGAATGCGGTCGGGCTTGGCGTGTTCGGCGCAGTCGCTGCCCTGCTGTTCATGGGCCTGATCGGGCTCGGGGACAACTGGTACACGGCTTCGGATCCGGGGTGGTTCGGCGGCCAGTGGTGGTGGGTCGGGGTCACTGCTGCCGCGGGAGTCGTGGTCGGCCTGCTGCGCCGGTGGACCCACCTTCCGGCCAAGATCCCCAGCCTGATCGACGACCTCCAGCACGGACACGTCGACCGCCGATCGGTGCCGGGAATCGTGGCCGTCTCGGCCGCGTCGTTGATCGGAGGGGCCAGCCTGGGCCCGGAGCAGGCGCTCGGGTCGATGGGCGGCGGGGCTGCCGAGTGGGTCTCGCAGCGACGACGGCTCACCGACGAGGACAGCAAGGTGAACACGCACGCCGGGTTCGCCGGCGCCTACGGCGGGTTGTTCTCCAGCACGGTGATCGTGGTCATGCTGATCTTGGAGGTCGCCCGCCCGGGCGGACAGCGGATGGCCAAGACGCTGGCCGCCACCATCGTCTCCTCCAGCGTCTCGTTCGCGATCTACTTCATCGTCGCGGGCTCCTTCTTCCTCGACGCCTACCAGGTGCCCGCCTACACGTTCAAGGACTGGCAACTGCTGGCAGGTATCGGCCTGGGCCTGTTCGCGGCGGTCGTGGTGACGCTGCTGGCCACCGTGATGAAGCTGGCAGCAGGGATGTTCGGTCGACTCAAGGTTCCGGCCGTCGTTCGGTCAGTGATCGGCGGCCTGGCGTTCGGCGTCGTCGGCGTGATCCTGCCGCTGACGATGTTCACGGGCAGTGATCAGCTCAAAACCGTACTGGAGACCGGCGGAACACTCGGCGCGGGCTTCCTGGCAGCCCTCGTAGTCGCCAAGATCCTCACCTTCGCCATCAGCGAAGCCAGCGGGTTCGTCGGCGGCCCGATCTTCCCAACGCTGTTCATCGGGGGCACAGCCGGAGTGCTCGTCCACCAGATAATCCCCGGCGTGCCCCTGGGCCTGGCGTTCACCTGCCTGCTCGCCGCGGTTCCCGGAGCCATGATCTCGGCGCCGTTCGCGCTGGTGCTACTTGCCGCGTTCATGACCCAACTGGGGGCACTCGAGACCGCCCCCGTCCTGATCGCCGTCATCACCGCATTCCTCGCAATGGAGTCGGTGAAGTACGTCATAACCACACGTCGGCGAACCAGCCCCTCAACGAATCGGGCGACCGGCTGACCGCGGTGATCTGGACCGGTACGCGGACCGAATCAGGTTGTCCAGGATCGTCGGCAATGGCATGACGCACTCGGTGGCGAGCTATGAGGTGACCGCGGATCGCAGTGCTACCGGGTGTCGAGTGCGCGGATCCCGGGGCCGGTGGAGGGATCTCGGCCGGCGAGCCAGTTGTCGATCACCTGCGCCAGTTGGCGTGGGTGGCTGAAGTTGATGGCGTGTGCTGCGCGCTCGATCACCACCACGCTGACATGCGCCCGCCCACCGACATCTCGTACGCGATCGGGGCCTGGCATGAGCGGATCCCGGCCGCCCAGGACGGCGAGCGACGGAACAGGCGCGTTCAGCAGGCGCTCGAGGGATGGGAACCGGGTGAGTTCGTGGAACAGTCGCAGACCGTTCAAGGGCCCGAACCTCACATAGTCGGGCAAGGCGATCGGCACCATCCGCGGGCTCTCCCGGATCACATCGAGCCCGAGCTGGCCGAGCGCCCGCGGGAGTGGCTGATTCTGGATTCCGCCGGCCGGGGAGACGAGAACCAGGCGGTGCACCCGTTCGGGCGCGGCGTGGGCGATCTCGAGGCCGATGGGACAGCCCATGGAGTTGCCCACCAGGACCGCGGTGTCGATGTGCATCTCGTCGAGGACGGCGAGGAGCGTGTCGGCGAGCTCGGGGATGCCAAGCACGTGCTCGCCTCGTTCGCTGCGACCGTAGCCGGGCAGGTCGGGCACCAGGTTCACTCGACGCCCGGCCAGTAGCCGTGCGGTCGGCATCAAATAGCTGCCGGAGATGCCGAAGCCGTGCACATGAACGATGGGGACGTCAGGTGCATCGCCGAGACTGCGGCGGTAGTAGACCGACCGGCCGCGCACCCTGATGTACCCGGCGGTCCACCCGCCGTCTGTGAACGTGTCACGCACCGAGCGCACCCGGCTCACTCCTTCGACCGCTGTCCGACAAGTGTCGGATGGACGAGGAGAGCAGCCATCATCCGGGACGGATGATGGCACGCGTCGTCCGGGCGGCGTGCTCAGCCGCTCACCCCGACTCCGATGACGAAGCCGCCGATCAGGATCATCATCGTGGCACCGACCGTGGTGGAGTGCGCGGCGATCCACCCCTTCGCCGAGAGGAGGCGAGGTTCCATCCACCGCGGGAACAGGAGCGTCGCGACGATGGGAACACCTACGGTGCAGGTGGCGATCACGGTGTAGAAGACCACCAGGCCGAGGTCGTCGTGGAACACCAGGTTCACGCCGACGATCGCCAGGCCCGCCGCCACCGCCAGGAGAATCGCCTTCGGACGAAGGGTCAGCGCCAGGCCGATGCCGAACACCGGCAGGATGCCGAACGTGCCGATGCGCTTCAGCCAGCCCGGACTACTTCCGCTCCCGGCACGGGGCCGACGCGCGAGGGTCACCACGCCCAGCAGCACGAGGGCAATGCCGATCACCACCTCCAGCTTCCCGACGAGGGCCTCATGTTGGCGCGGTCGTCCGGGAAGTGCCTGGCCGGCCACTATCGCCAACACGACGGTGGCGAAGGTACCGAGCACCGTGCCGGCCAGAAAGGCCAGGCCGGAACGGCTGCGGCTGTCCGACAGCAGGATGAAGATGGTGGCGGTGATGGGGACGCTGCTCAGCGCCGCCGCGAGGGCCAGCGGTATCAACTGAAGCAGCGCCTGCCCCATCGCGTCTCCGATCTCCACCCCACGACGAGGATTCCGGCTTGGCGTACCAGGCCGTCCCGTCACCGGAAGTATCGCGCACCCGGCACCTAATGCCTCAGCGAGGAAGGCCGCGGCCGGCAAGTCGGCAGCACGAGTCGCGCCGGACGAGGCGGGGCGGACGAGGCGGGGCGGGTTGGGCGCGCAGCCACTTCTTCCGCGTCTGCTGGAACCGCGCCACCTTCCGCACGTGGTCGTGATGGGGGGTGACGCTGAGGGCGTAGCGGGGGGGCGTCATACCAACCGAAGGAGATCAGGCACGGATCAGGAGGACGGGACGGGTGGGGGCTTGTACAGTTCCTGGACAGCAACGTCGATGTCCCCGCCGCCAACCTCGACGGGCTCCAGGTACAAACGCGCCGCGGCGACCAAGCCGTCACGCACGATCAGGATCGTGACACCGCGCATAGCGAAGAGTGAGCCGTCCACGTGGTGACCGCGCCAGTCCCACTCGCCCCACTCGGTCCCTCCGTCCACCGAACAGGCAACCAACTCCGAGACAAAGTCCGGCACACCCTCAAACACCGACGACCAGTTCTCCAGCACCTGCGCGCGCCCACCAAAAGCACGGCCCGGGTGAAGCGGCTGGACGCTTTGGTAGTCCTCGGCGAACAAGGACGCCACTGCCCGGGCATCATGGGAGTTCGTCGCATCCCTGAGTCGTTCGAGCATGGTCGTCATACCAACGAAACCTAGTCCGCGACCACGGTCGACGTAAGGCCACGCACCTGAACCGCCACGCTTCACGCCACCTCCGTCGCCGGAGGCACAGGGTGCCGGGGCCGGGCACCTTGTGGTCCGGCGATGGCCGCAGCGTCAAGGTCGAGAGTGGGGCGGGCTGGTGCCCGCCCCACTCAGCGCTTCGGTGTCAGGAGGTGGCGGCCAGGGCGTTCACCATGCCTGCGCCGAAGAAGGTGTTGCTCGACGGGCCGCCGGTGCACTGGCGGACGTCATCGGCCGGCCAGACGGCCGGGCATGCCGTCGGCGTCGCAGTACGCCGAATCTGCGCTGCCACGGCACCTGGGCTCCAGTTGGGGTGGAGCTGACGGATCAGCGCTGCCACCCCGGCCACGTGAGGCGATGCCATGGACGTCCCACTGATCCAGACCCACCGGGCGCCGTTGGCGTCCTCGACCCCGCGCCCGGTGGCGGCCAAGGCCTCCCATTGGCCGGTGCCATCGGTGCTCGACCAGGCGGCAAGGACCCGGCCGAACGTCGTACCAGGAGTCTGCACCGCGTCGCCACCTGGCGCCGTCACGTCCACGGTCGGACCTCCGGTGTTGGAGTAACCGGCCAGCGTGGTCACGCCAGAGGCCGATACCGCGACCACACCGGGGAGTTCAGCAGGCGCCACTCGGCAGTTGTTGCGTACCTCGCGGGTCACGGCTGTGTCCGGCGGCCAGTCCGGGCTGATGGTGTCGGTGGTCGGGTGCCCCAGGTCCTGCGCCTCGTTGCCGGCCGCGGCCACGATCACGACGCCGCGCTGCTGTGCGTACCGAGAGGCATTCCGCAGGTCCGCGAGCATCGCTCGCTGCTCGGCGTCGTTGCCGCAGAAGTAGAGCCACGGGTCGGCGAACAGGCTGAGGTTGACGACGTCGAGGCGCTGGTCACCGGCGTACCGAAGCGCGGCAGCCACCGAGTCGGCGAAGCAGAAGCCCATGATGGTGCAGGCCTTGATGGCCACGATCTTGGCCCTGGGTGCCACACCGGCGATGCCGACGCCGTTGACCCGGCCGGCGATCGTGCTGGATACATGCGTGCCGTGGCCTTGCAGATCCTGTACTGCGGCCTTGTTACTGCAGTCACCGTTGGCGATCTCCCGCGGGTCGGCCGTCGGCGTGGTCGAGAAGATGAACGAGCACGACCGAGCGACGTCGATGCCGCCGGCAAGGTCGGGGTGGGTGAAGTCGACCCCGCCGTCAATCACCCCCACGTTGACGCCGTCACCAGTGGCGTTGGCGTAGGACGCCGCACCGACTCCGATCGCACGCATGTCCCACTGACAGGCGGACAGTGGCTCGGGTCCGGCTGGGACGCCGAAGAAGGCCTGGCAGTTGGCAGAGGCTGTCGCCGGGGTCAGTGCGCCGGGTGTCGCCGCTGACGCCGGGGTCAGCAACCCCAGCGTCAGCGTGAGCACGGCTCCCACGAGCAGCACGAACTTCCTCATCTGATTCCCCTTCCCCAGGGAGATGCGGACGACTCGGATCGGAACCGGCGCACCGCCCAATCAATGCCTCATGATCGATCCGCACGGGGAGTCACGCAACGCCTCGGCCAAGGTGGATCCCGCGGGAACTGCATCCCGGAGGAATGCTGGAGACAGCACCTCGCGGCGGTTCAAGCAAGCGTGTGACGCGACGAGACCGGCCGAGCCCGAGGACCAGAAGTCCGAGGACTGAGGCGCTCGCTTGTCGGTTACTTGACTTCGGACTTCATGACCAGGTGGAGGCCGAGGATGGCGGGCAAGACGAGCCAGGTTGAGGCTGTGACCGCGACGTTGGCCCACTGCTCGGTGGTGAGGGTGCCTTGGAAGAGGGCGGCTTGGGCGTAGTTGAGGTCGACCCATGGCTGCAGGTGCCGGAACCAGTCTTGGCTGGTGGCCAGGATGCCGGCGACGGTGGGCAGCAGGAGCGAGTAGACGAAGTACGTCACCAGGGCCGCCGCCGAGCTGCGGATCAGCATGCCCAGCATGGTGCCGGTCAGCAGGCAGAGCAGGCTGCCCAGCACGATGTTCAGGCCCTCGGCGAGCGACACGTCCCACACCATGTCCGTCCCGGCGATCGCGGTTCCCACCACGTTGCCGATGGCTCCGATCACGAAGGCGAACACCATCGAGGCGACGGCCACGGCGACCGACGAGACGACCTTGGCCGCGATCACGCGGTTTCGTCGCGGGACCAGCGTGAACGTCGTCAGGCCGGTGCGTTGGCTCCATTCGCCGGTGATCGACAAGATCGCGATGATCGGCAGTACGACCGTCATCGGGAATCCGATCGCCTTGGCGAAGGTGTAGTAGGTGAGGTCCGCGTCAGGGGCGAACGCGATCGTCCCGATCGTGGTCAGCAGGGCGGTGATGACGATGCTCGCCATCAGCCAGAAGCCGGAACGGGTGTCGAACATCTTGCGCAGCTCGACCGCGATGACTCTCGAGAGCGGCACCGGATGGATGTCGGCGCGCTGATCGCGGACGGGATTGACGACGATGGCGGTCATGCTGCTTTCCTTTCTCGTTGGGTGTCGGCGGTGAGCTGAAGGAACATCTCCTCCAGTCCGCCGTCGGCGGTGCGCAGCTCGACGAGAGCCACGCCTGCCTCGTGTGCCACTCGTCCGACCCGTACCGGGTCCGCGTCGGTGCGCAGAGCCCCGTCGTCCGAGACGGTGGCGTGAAGACCGGACGTGTCGAGCGCCCGCTTGAGCGCGTACAGGTCCACGGCGCGGACGACCGTGCCCGCAGACTGCAGGAGCTGCGTCTTCGAGCCCTGGCAGACGATCCTGCCCTTGCCGATCATCACGATGTCATCGGCAATGACCTCGATCTCCCGCAGCAGGTGCGACGACAGCAGGACGGTTCCGCCCTGATCCGCGTACTCGCGGAGCAGGTCCCGCATCCAGCGGATGCCGGCCGGGTCGAGCCCGTTGGCCGGCTCGTCGAGGATCAGCACGGCCGGGTGGCCGATCAGGGCGGTGGCGATGCCGAGTCGCTGGCGCATCCCGAGCGAGTAGTTGCGCACCCGGCGGTTCGCCTCGGTTTCGGTGAGGCTGACCAGCTCCAGCATCTCCGCGACCCGATGGCTGGGTAGCCCCATCGTCCGCTGGGCGATGGTGAGGATCTCGCGGCCGGTGCGGCCGGCATGCTGGGCCGAAGCGTCAAGCATCACGCCGACCTCCCGCCCTGGGTTGGGAAGGTCTGCGAACCTGCGACCGGAGATGGTGGCACTCCCCGAAGTGGGTGCGGTGAGGCCGACCATCATGCGCATCGAGGTGGACTTGCCGGCCCCGTTCGGACCCAGGAAGCCGGTCACCCGGCCTGCTGGCGCAACGAAACTGATGTCGTCCACGACGGTGCTGGCGCCGTACTTCTTGGACAGAGAGTCGATGGTGATCATGTCTCAAACGCTAGGAACCCGATCGCGTCGGCGCGTCGTCATGAGGTCGCGCTTCAGTCCGACCAGCCGATGAGCTGTGGGTCCTACTCAGGTAGGACCCTCAGCTCGGGTCGTCCGGTTGCGTCTCGGACGCGTCGAACAGGCCCGTCTGGTAGGCGAGGACGATCGCCTGTGCGCGGTCGCGCAGCGCGAGCTTTTGCAGCAGGCGGGTGACGTGCGTCTTGACCGTCGTGTCGCTGATGAACAGCTCGTGCCCGATCTCGGCGTTGGACAGACCGCGCGTGATCAGGCGGAACACCTCCGTCTCCCGGGTGGTCAAGGTGTCCACGGCCTTCGGCGGAGCCTGTCGCTGGAGTCGGGTGAAGTGCTGGATCACCCGTTTGGTGATAGCGGGTGAAAGGAGAGCATCTCCGGCGGCGACAGTGCGCACAGCGGCGATCAGCTGCTCGGGAGGGTCGTCCTTGAGGACGAACCCGCTCGCGCCGGCTCGCAGTGCTTGGTACACGTAGTCGTCGAGATCGAACGTGGTGAGGATCAGGATCCGCGCGGACGCATCGGCGGCGAGGATCCGCCGGGTCGCCTCGAGCCCGTCGAGCTCCGGCATGCGGATGTCCATCAAGATGACGGTCGGGTGGAAGCGGGCTGCCTGGGCGACCGCCTCGAGGCCGTTGCTCGCTTCCGCCACGACCTCCAGATCGGGTTCGTCGGCGAGCAGCAGCCGGAACCCTGCCCGCACCATCGATTGGTCGTCCACCACGAGGACACGGATGGTCATCGGGCACCGTGATCCAGCGGAAGCTGCGCGCGGAGTACGAAACCGCCGGCCCGGGAGGTGCCCGCGCTCATGCCCCCGCCGAAGATCCTGACGCGCTCGCGGATGCCGACCAGTCCGTGGCCGACACCGGCGTCGGTGGAAGGACCGCCGGGACCGTCGTCACGGACTTCGAGTCGAAGCTCTGTGGCGGTGTACTGCACCTCCACCTCCGCCTGGCTCGCCCGAGCGTGCTTCAGGGCATTGGTGAGCCCCTCCTGCAAGATCCGGTAGGCGGAGAGGTCGAGACCTGGCGGCAGCGCGACCGGCTCACCGCTGATCTGGAGCCGTACGGGCAGCCCCGCGGCTCGTACGTCGTCCACGAGTGCGTCGAGGTTGCCGAGTCCCGGATGCGGCAGGAGCTCGAGTTCGTCGTCGTCATGTCGCATGGCGTTGAGCAGGCGGCGCATCTCCGCGAGAGCGGTGCGTCCGGCTTGCTCGACGTTCGTGAGGGTCTCGCGATCCTCCGTGTCGGTCTCGGGCATCCGGTGGCGCACAGCCCCCACCTGCAGGACCATCACGCTGACGGCATGCGCGACGACATCATGGAGCTCTCGCGCGATCCGTCCGCGTTCCTCGGCCACCGCGACGCGAGCCGCCGCCTCCCGCTCTCTCTCGGCCCGGGTCGCGCGTTCCTCGGCGGCCTTGGTCTGCTCGGTTCGCTCCCTGAGCGCGTAGCCGACCAGCCAGCCGATCGCGAACAGCACCGGCGTGAAGATCACATCGCCGCGCACGTGATTCGGGTCGTTGTAGATGACGATCGCCGCACCGCCGAGCACGATCGCCAGGCCGACCCGTGCCTGCCTGTCGCGGGGCAGGTTGCCGAGGAGTAGGGCAGCACCCATTCCGGCGAGGAAGAGCCCGGCCTTGTCGACGATGAGCAGGCCGTCCACGAAGGAGAGCGCCGCACTCCACAGCCAGGTGACCGCCGGTGCGCCGAAGGGGAAGCGGCGTCGGGCGAGCAGGGTGAGAACGATCGTTGAGACCGCGAGCACTTCGAACAAGAGCAGGGGGCCGGTCGGGTGACCCGGGTCGTCGCGCCGCGCCGTACTGATCGCACTCTCGACCGCCGCGATCACAATCAGGACGTCGAGACCGTACTTCGAGAAGAACAGCCGCGCTCGGCTCACCCGGTCAACGTACGTCACCACGATCGTCGTCGCGTCCTACCAAGGTCGCACGGCCACTCATCGCTTGGTGCCCCCGTGAACAAGGCCTTCCGACGACGCGCTCCGGGGGGACCCGCCCATAGCGTCGTGAACACCAAGGATTGCTGAGGACGAGCCTCAGCCCGCGGAAACGAATGAGTGGGCGACATGACGACATCCGACACCGCCACCCGGGCAGTCCACATTCCGACCTGGTCCCGCGGCACTGTGCTGAAGGTGTGGGCAGCGGCGGCCCTACCCATGGGAGTGCTCGCCTGGGTCGTCGCGCCCGCCCTGGCGCACGCTTTCTCGGGGCCGATGGCCCTTCCACAAGCACTCATCGTGTGCCTCGCGGCTGGATTGATCTGGCAGTTCGTCCTCGTTCTCATCGTCGTACGACGCGAACAGGGCACCTTGCGTTGGCCGGTCGTCAAGGCCGCACTGTGGCTCAACGCCCCGATCAGCCCGCGCACCGGCAAGCGCAGCAACCGGCTCTGGTGGATGGTAGTGCCGCTGACGGCTCTGCTGGCCCTCGAAGAGATGTTGCCGTCTCTCCCTACTCCGGTGTCCCGCGACCTCGGTCTGCTGCTCGGATCTGACAGCGGGCAGGCGTGGATGTCCGGCAACTGGATCTGGTTCGCCCTGCTCGTCATCGTGTTCATCTTCAACACCGCTCTCGGCGAAGAGCTGTTGTTCCGAGGTCTGCTGCTGCCCCGGATGGGGACGTTCGGCCGGGCCGACTGGCTCGTCAACGGCGTGCTCTTCGCCTGCTATCACCTGCACGAGCCGTGGGTGATCCCGCAGACGTTCCTGGTCGACACGTTCGCCGAGGCCCTGCCCTCGCGCCGCTGGCGCAGTTCTCTGATCGGCATCGCGGTCCACAGCTCACAAAGCGTCTTCTTCTTCGTGATCGCGCTCGCACTCGTCCTCCGCTGACGCTCGATGTCAAGAGACCCCGGTCTCGGGGTCGTGGCGTTGGGTCAGCCACTGCTGATAGGACTTGGATTCGTCGAGACCGGGCTTCGCACCACCGGGGAGGGGCCGGTCGAAGACGAGCCGGGCGGTGGCTTCGAGTGTGCTTTCGAGCAGATCGGAACGACCGCTCGCCTCGAATCCCAGGGTCCACCAGTCTTGGCCGATGCTGCTGACCTCGGTCAGTTCCACGTCGCACTGCGGCTCGTGGTCCAGCTCCGAGGGGCGGGCCACGATCTGTCCTCCGGCCAGTGAGAAATGGGCTATGCGCCGGCTCTTGCCAACCGGTCGCCACCCGAGCGGGCTGCCGCTGTCCTGGTCGGCCGCGCTGACCGGAAAGGACCACTTCTGCCAGGACTCCAGGCGTCCGCGGGCGCGGCCCGCGACCTCCAGGATTCCCAGGCTCCCGTGGTACATCTTGACCTCCAGTGCCCTGCCGCCGCGGATCTTCACCGAAAGCCCGGGCAACCGCGGGGCCAGCAGGTAGCTGTCCTCGCGTGACTCCGTCCCGATCGGGAACCGCCCGAACCACCCGGTCACCGTGGTCTCCAGCCGGCCCGGGAAGATCCAGCGCACCTCCAGGCTGCGCTCTCCCGCGCCGACCCGGACCTCGGGCGGTTCAGCCGTCATCGCCACACGCTCCTGACGCTGGCCGGAGGCCAACATGTCTGCGGGCCGGCCTACTCAGTGGCTTTCGCGTCTGTGGGGGTGGCGGTCATCGGCAGCGCGCCGCCCTCGGCGGCCGCGAGCTCGTCCGGGTCGGGCCGTCCGCGCACGGTTCCGATGATCGCCACGGCGATGGCGGCCCCGAGCACCGGGCCCGCGACGTAGATCCACCAGCCCGTGTAGTCGTTGCCGACGATGTCGGGCCCGAGGGAGCGGGCCGGGTTCATGGACGCGCCGCTGATCGGGCTGGCGAACAAGCCGAGCAGGGCGACCGTCGAGCCGACCGCGATCGCCGCGTTGTGGCCGATGCTGCGGCCTCCGGTCGCAGTGTTGAGGATGATGCTGGCCAGGATCGCAGTCAGCACGGTTTCCATCACGAACGACTTCCACTCCCCGCCGGAAGTGTTGATCGGGTAGTTCCCACCCGCGCTGGCGTCGCCGAACATCCCCTGCAGGAACAGCGCGGCACAGATGGCCCCGGCGAGCTGGACCACCCAGTACGGCACCACCCATTTGGTCGGAAACACTCCCCGGCCGGCAAAGGCGAAGGTCACAGCGGGGTTGATGTGGAGTCCCGACAGCGGGCCCCAGGCGTAGATCATGGCCATCACCACCGCACCGGGCGCGATCACCGCTGCGGTCCTGCTGATCGGTGCGTTGCCCACGTAATGGTTGATCACACCCGATCCGGCCGCCACCGTCACCAGGACGAAGGTGCCGAGGAACTCGATGATCAGCCGGATCCACAACGGCCGCTGCCGCAAGGTGTCTTCCTCGAACCGGACGAAGTACCGGCGCCCGAGTGACGCCCTGTGCTCCGCATCGGGATCGATGGCGGGCTCTGCCATGGCGCGATTTCCTTTCCTTCTCGGCTGTCCGGTCTGGACGGCCCAGGTTCGGTTTCAGATGTCGGTGGTCGCTGCGGCTCTGCCGTCATCGACGGCGCTCTGGAGCGCGGCGTAGTCGCGTTCGTTCTGGTCGGCGTAGGTTTCGGCGAAGTCGGCGATTGCCTGGTCGAAGACGTCCGAGCCGCCGAGGTAGGCAGCCAGGGCGATGCGGTCGCCTGAGCGAGCGTGAGCGCGGGCCAGGGTCCTTCCGCACACCTCGGCATAGACCACCATGCCCGACGGGCCCGCCTGCTCGATCGGGAACGAGAACTTCCAGTCCTTGAGCTGGCGGACGTAGTAGTCGCGGTCCACGCCGTCCGGGCCGGGCGTGTGGGTCCAGCCGAGGAAGATGTCGCTTTCGGCCTGCATCAGGTGCTGTCCGGCGACCACGCGCTCGCCCTGGTTGGTGTACTTGGTGCGCCTGCAGTAGTCCGCCAGGACCGACGGCTGCGCCTCCTTGGCCTGCAGGAACACCGGTTCGACTCCGCCTCCGCTGTCCATCAGCACGATCCACGCGCGGGTGCCGACGCTGCCCACGCCGACGACCTTGCGGGCCGCCTGGACCAGCGTGAACTGCTCGAGCATGTGCCGCCGGTCGGACTGCAGGGTGCGCCGGTACTTGCCCAGCACCGTCTGTATCTGCTCATAGACCTGACTGGCCTGCAGGTCGGGGAAGACCTCCTCGACGGGGACGACCATCGGGGGGTCGCTGATGATCCGCCGACGGCCATCGACCACCGTGGTCAGCTTGCGCAGCGCCTGGGTGCTGTCGCGGGTGTGGGCCTTGGCCAGCATCTTCTCCGTGACCTTGTAGCCTCTGGGTTTCATCTGGGACCGGAACTGCTCAATGGCCTCTTCGATGTCCAGATGCGCGTACCACACCTCCAGGAAGGTCTGCGCCGCGAACTCGCGCATCGCCTTCCGGTACGCCTTCGCCGCCGCGAGGACAGACTTGCGGCGGTGCTTGCCTCCGAACCCGTTGTCCCGTCCCGCCACTGCCACGCTCGCCGCCAGCCGCTTGACGTCCCATTCGAACGGGCCGGGCAGCGTCTCGTCGAAGTCGTTGACGTCGAAGACCAGCTCCCGCTCCGGTGAGGCGTACGCACCGAAATTGGACAGGTGCGCATCTCCGCACAACTGCACGTGCAACCCTGACGTGGGAGTCGTGGCCAAGTCGGCCGCCATCGGCAGCGCGGCGCCCCGGTAGAACGTGAACGCCGATACCAGCATCCGCCCGTGCCGGATCGGCACCAGCTCCGGCACCCGCGACTTCGACTGCTCCAGCAGCAGCCCCACCGGATCCCGCGACTCGCCGGGCTCGAACTCCGCGTGCGACTCCCGCGGAGTGGCCCTCCGGGCGTCCTTTCCCAGCGCGACCCGGTCCGCACGACTCAACTGCCCTCGGGCGTCGGCCCGCTTCGAGTCTCCACGGAACACCCGCGCAGGGCTCGCCGATCTGCCACCCCCAGTCTTCTCGGCCATAGCTCCCCCTTCCACCCACCCCTACGGTGATACCGAGAGGGGTAGCACGGCATCACCCCTGCTGGGTGACGAGACGCGGAGAGTCCCGCCTAGAAGCTGCCGATCCCCTTGCCGATCATGACTACGCCGATCACGAGCAGCAGGACCGCCATCACGGTCGTGTTCTCGCGGACAAGCCAGGTGCGCAGAGCCTCGAGCGGCTGTGCCATCCGGTCGGCGACGACGAGGTAGGCAACGACCGGTACGGCGACGGTCGAGGCGGCGATCGCCGTGTAGACGACGATCACGACCACGATCTGACCGGTACTGAGGTCGCTTTTCCCGATGACGACGCCCGCCCCTGCGGCCATGATGAGGTTCTTGGGGTTCAGAGCTGACAGCAGTACTCCGAGCCCGAGCCCCTTGACCGGGGTCAGCGTGTCGATGGCCGACATCCATTTCGGCAACTCCGGCGGCGCACCACCGTGGGGCCGACCGCGCCACTGCTTGACGGCCAGGACGAGGAGGAGGGCGCCGAGGACCAGTTTGATCGTGCCCTGGACCGGCTTCGAGGCGTTCGGATCCTCCTCCAGCAGCAGGGACGACAGCAGGGTGAACGCAGTCACCGCGATGACGACGCCGGCGATCCAGCCGGCCAGGAACCCGATGCTGGTCGTCCTCGCGTTCGGTGACAGGAGCATGAGGATCGCCGCGATGATGGGGATCGGGCTGATCGCGACCCCCAACGCGAGCGGAAGGATGTCACCGATGACGCCGCCCATGCCTACCCCCGTCGGAGCCATCCCACTCGTCGGGCCTGCCGGTCCAGGCTCGAGCGTCAGGCAGGGGCCTTGGCCAGGCATCACCCCGTGGGGGTGATCTCACGGCAGGTGCCGGTCCGTTCACCCAGGGTCGCCGAACCGATGCAGCGGAGATCGTCCGGCCCGGACGATGCGGCCGTCGCCGACCACGTGGATGGTGGAGGCGGCTGAGAGGAGTCCGTCGTGTCGATCGGTGCACCGCCCTCGTCGCCGCCGGCGATGGACCCCTCGGCGGTCATCCGTTCGAAGCCGTACCTCATCGCGCTGGTCCTCGCCGCGCTCCTCGGGATTCCGATCTCAGCGGTCGCGTACGGTTTCCTGGCGCTGACCGGTGCGATCCAGGAGTCCTTGTTCGACGATCTCCCGAAGCAGATCTTCACCGGGGGCGCGCCCGCGTGGTGGCCGGTGCCCTGGTTGGCGCTGTGTGGACTGTTGACCGGGTTGACCATCCGGTACCTGCCCGGCAATGGCGGGCACTCACCCGCCTTCGGGTTCAAGACCGGCGGAGGTCCGCCGGTCGACCGGGACCTGCCCGCCATCGTCCTGGCCTCCCTGACCACCCTCAGTCTCGGTGCCGTCCTCGGGCCCGAGGCTCCCCTGATCGCCATCGGCGGCGGCCTTGCGGCGCTGACCGTGCACCTGATCAAGAAGGACGCGCCACCCATGGCCCTGACGGTCATGGCGGCGGCCGGCAGCTTCGCGGCGATCAGCACGCTCCTCGGCTCCCCTGTGCTCGGCGCATTCCTGATCATGGAGGCGGCCGGCATCGGGGGTGCGAGGCTGAGCTTGGTGACGCTGCCGGGGCTGCTGGCCTCTGGGGTCGGCGCTCTGGTCTTCGTCGGTCTGGACAACTGGACTGGACTCGGCAGCTTCTCACTGTCCCTGACCTCGGTACCGCCTGCTGTGGATCCGACGGTGGCCACGATGGCCTGGGCGCTGGCCATGGGCGCGGCCGGGGCGCTCCTGGGCTGGGTGATCCGCTGGATCGGGCTGTCGTTGCGTCCGGTCGTCCATCTGAACCGGGTGCTGGTGACCGCGGGTCTCGGCCTGGTCATCGGCCTGACCGCGATGGCCTACCAGCTGATCACCGACCACAGCTTCACCCAGGTGTTGTTCTCCGGCCAGGATGCGCTGCCTGAGCTGGTCGCAGACGCCACGGACTATTCGGTCGGGGTGCTGATCGTGCTCGCCGCCTGCAAGATGTTCGCCTACGGGCTCTCGCTGAGCGCGTTCCGCGGCGGACCGGTCTTCCCTGCCATGTTCATCGGTGCGGTGATCGGCATCGCCGCCAGCGGGTTGCCGGGCATGAGTCTCGCGCCGGCGATCGGCATGGGCATCGGAGCCATGTGTGCCGCGATGTTGCGGCTGCCGATGACCTCCACGCTGTTGGCCACCCTGCTGCTGGGCAAGGACGGTGTGACGGTGACGCCGCAGGTCGTGGTGGCTGTGGCAGTCGCCTTCGTCATCACCACCATGCTCCCGACTCCGGGCAAGGAAGCCGATGCACCTGTTGGCAGTACGCCGTGACCGAGAGGAGACACAGGTGAGTGAGACCGGGATGACAGCGACCGACGCAGAGCGTCCGCCGTACGTGCTCGCCGCGGACGAGGTCGTCGCCGCAGCCGGCTCCGATGCGGCGTCAGGGCTTGCCGGGAGTGAGGCAGCGAGCCGGCTCTCGACGTACGGCGCGAACGAGATCGCCGCGGAGAAGCCGCCCTCGGCCTGGGCCATCGCGCTGCAGCAACTGCGCGACCCGATGAACATCATGCTGATCGCCGTCGTGATCGTGAGCCTGGTGATCGGGGAACTCTCGACCGGGATCATCGTCGCGTTGCTCATCCTGCTGAACGTCGGGCTGGGCACCCGCCAGGAGCTCACGGCACGGGCCAGCGTCAACGCCCTCGCCGACCTGCAGGTGCCGCAGGCGCGAGTGGTTCGCGACGGCGAGGTGACGATGATCGCGGCCACGCAGGTGGTCCCGGGCGACATCGTCCACGTCGAGGCCGGCGACATCGTGCCCGCCGACGGCCGGATCGTCCGGTCCGCGACCCTGGAGGCGCAGGAGGCCGCGCTCACCGGAGAGAGTGCGCCGATCGCCAAGGGCGCGAGCCCACTGGCCTCCGCGGACGTCGGTCTGGGCGACCAGACCAACATGCTGTTCCAAAGCACCTCGGTGACGCGGGGCACGGGCACGATCGTGGTCACGGCGACCGGCATGCAGACGCAGATGGGCCGGATCGCGACGATGCTCACCTCGGTGACACGCACCCGGTCACCGCTCCAGCGGGAGCTGGACTCACTGACGAAGGTCCTGGGGATCGTTGCCTGGGGATCGGTCGCAGTCATCGTCGTGGTCGGCCTGATCCGCGGGGTGCCGGGCAAGGACCTGCTGCTGCTCGGCACCGCCATGGCCATCTCGGCGATCCCGACCGGCATGCCGGCGTTCGTCTCGGGCCTGCTCTCGCTCGGCGCGAAGCAGCTGGCCGAGGCGAAGGCCGTCGTGAAGAACCTCACCGACGTCGAGACGCTCGGTGCGACGAGCGCGATCAACACCGACAAGACGGGGACGCTCACGCTGAACCAGATGATGGTCTCGACCTTGTACGCGAGCGGGTTGTGGTTCACCGTCGACGGGGAGGGTTACGCCAAGAGCGGCGCGATCCGTTCGGTGGCAGGCGCTCCCGTGCCGGACTTCACCCGCCTCGGCCTCGGGTTGGCCCTCGACAGCGACGCGGTGGTCGGCGACGACGGATCGGTGATCGGCGACCCGACCGAGGCCGCGCTGGTGGTGCTGGCCGCGAAGCTCGGCATCGACGCCGAGGAGACCCGGCGTACCTACCCGCGGCTGTCAGAGGTTCCGTTCGATTCCGAGTACAAGTTCATGGCGACGTTCCACCGGGTGACCGTCGACGGCACCGAGCACGTCATCGAGCTGGTCAAGGGCGCGCCCGACGTCGTCGTCGCGCGCTGCAGCCAGGCGGGCGGTCCGCTCAGCGGCTCGCAGGTCCCGATCGCGGAGTCACGGCACGGCATCGACGAGGCCAACACGCGGATGGGACAGAAGGGCCTGCGCGTCCTCGCGTTCGCGGCCCGGCTGGTCTCGGAGGACGAGCTGGGCACGATGACCGGTGATCCGATGTCCTTGACCACGGGGCTGTCGTTCGTCGGGCTGGCGGGCATCATCGACCCGCTGCGCACGGAGGCGAAGAGCGCGGTCGGTACGGCGCTCACCGCGGGCATCGACGTACGCATGATCACCGGTGACCACGCGGTCACCGCGCAGGCGATCGGCGAGGAACTGGGCCTTGGTCCCGGCGCGATCAGCGGCGCGGAACTGGTGGCGCTCAGCGACGACGAACTGAAGCGGCGGATGCCCGAGCTGCACGTGTTCGGGCGGGTCACCCCCGAGGACAAGCTGCGACTGGCCCGGACCATGCAGGAGCAGGGCCTGATCGTCGCGATGACCGGCGACGCCGTCAACGACGCGGCCGCCCTCAAGCAGGCCGACATCGGGGTGGCGATGGGAAGCGGCAGCGAGGTGACCAAGCAGGCCGCGCGAATGGTGCTCACCGACGACAACTTCGGCACCCTCGTCCACGCCGTCGAGATCGGGCGGCGCGTCTACGACAAGGTCGTCTCGTACGTGCGTTACCAGATGACGCAACTGCTGTCGCTGGTCCTGCTCTTCCTCGCCGCCACGGTGTTCGACATCAACGACGGGGCGGCGATGACGCCGTCGATGGTGCTGTACCTGTTGTTCTTCGCCACCGCCGTCGGAGTGGTGATCATCGCCGTCGACCCCGGTGACCCCGACGTCATGCACCGTCCACCGCGCGACCCCGCCGTACCGATCACGAACCGGAGCGCTGTGGTGATGTGGATCGTCTACGCCTTCGTGCTCTTCCTGGCCGCGTTCGTACCCCTGGTGGCGGGGCCGGACGACCCGAGTACGACGCAAGGCAGCGTGTCGATGACGATGACGTTCGTGGTGATGGGTCTCGGGACCATGTTCAACGCGGTGGTCAACCGGCGCGACCCTGCCAGCGGCCTGACCCCACCGATCGTGAAGGCGCTGGGGATCAGCCTGATCTCCGTCGTACTGGTGTTCCTGGCCACCCAGCTCCCGACGATCCAGAGCGGGCTGCTCACCGTCGCGCTCAGTCCGCGTCAGTGGCTCACCTGCTTCGGCCTGGCCGCGCTGCTCCCGATCGTCGTCGAGTTGGACAAGCTGGTCAGGAGACGCCGGCAGCGGACGCCGGCGACGGTCAGCCCGGAGCAGGCCGTCGCACCGGCTCGGGCCCGGCACACGCCCGCCGCCTAGGTTCCGGACTCGTCCGCAAGGGGGGATGCAGAACGTTCCGGTGAGCGGTCGACTGATGGTCGGGCGGTACCTGAGGAGGTAGGGGCAGAGAATGACATCTCGCGAGCAACAGATCGCCGACTTCATCGAGCCGTTCCGGGTCGAACCGGGCTCGAAGGTCAAGCTGGCGAGGGACTTCGCGCCAGACTTCAAGGGCACGATCCAGTCCAAGAAGCGCGGCCGCAAGATGCTCGACCGCGGAATCAACCTGTTGGCCGAGTATCAGTCCCGGCTGTATGCGCAGCACACCCACGGCGTGCTGGTGGTGTTGCAGGCGCTCGATGCCGGCGGCAAGGACGGCACCATCCGCCACGTCATGACCGGGGTCAACCCACAGGGTGTGTCGGTGCACGGCTTCAAGGTCCCGTCCAGCGAGGAGCTGGATCACGACTACCTGTGGCGCTACGGGCTGCACTTGCCGGCCCGCGGTGAGATCGGCATCTTCAACCGTTCGCACTACGAGGAGGTCCTCGTCGTCCGCGTGCACCCGGAACTCCTCGACCGGCAGAAACTTCCGGCGGGCAGCCGCCAGGGCCTCTGGAAACGGCGCTATCGCGAGATCAACGAATGGGAGCGGACCCTCAGCGACAACGGCATCAAGATCGTGAAGCTCTTCCTGAACCTCTCCAAGGAGGAGCAGCGGATCCGCTTCCTGCGCCGGATCGACCTGCGCGACCACAACTGGAAGTTCTCCTCGGCCGACATCCGCGAGCGCGACTACTGGGACGACTACCAGCGCGCGTTTTCGCGGATGCTGTCCAGCACCAGCACCGAGTGGGCGCCGTGGTACGTGATTCCCGCCGACCGCAAGTGGTACGCGCGGATCGCCGCCGGCGCGGTGATCGCCAACACGCTGATCGAGATCGATCCTCGCTATCCCAAGGTCGGCAGGGACGCACGGAGGGCGCTGCAAGAGGTCAAGAGCGTCCTCGAGGCACAGGCGCCGACCGGCGCGGCGGCCGATCCGTTCGCGGAAGAATAGGCCGCGTGCATGACGACTCTGGCCCTTGACGGCGAACATGTCCGGACGGTCGGCTGACCACCATGACCGCGACCGCAAAAGAGCCGGATGTGCGATCTCCTGGGTGGCAGGACTACGTGCCTGGCGTGGGCGTGGCCAGGTCGTACCAGCGGTCGTGGCTGCCCAAGGATGTCGTCGCCGGCCTCGTGCTGTCGGCGCTGCTGGTGCCCCAGGGGATGGCGTACGCCGAACTCGCCGGACTGCCGCCCGTGACCGGGCTCTACACCTCGATCCTGTGTCTGATCGGCTATGCGGTGTTCGGACCGTCCAGAGTGCTGGTGCTCGGTCCCGACTCGTCCCTGGGCCCGATGATCGCGGCGACGATAGCGCCGCTCCTGCTCGCCAACGGTGATCCCGCTCGGGCCGTCGCGCTCGCGTCGATGCTGGCGGTAATGGTCGGCGTGGTGATGACGGTCGCCGGGCTGGCCCGGTTCGGATTCGTGGCCGACCTGCTGTCGAAGCCGACGCAGATCGGCTACATGAACGGGCTCGCGCTGACCATCGTGATCGGTCAGCTGGCCAAGCTGTTCGGGTTCAAGGTCGATGCCGACGGGCTGCTGGCCGAGCTGGGCGCCTTCGTGTCGGGGCTCGCGAACGGCGACGCCAACACGACCGCCGCGATCCTCGGGATCGGTTCGCTGGCCGGGATCCTGCTGCTGAATCGTTTCCTGCCCAAGCTGCCGAGCGTCCTCATCATCGTGGTGCTGGCCTCCGTCCTGGTCAGCGCGTTCGACCTGCAGTCCCACGACGTCGACACGGTCGGCAAGCTCCCCCAGGGCTTTCCGCCGTTCACGATCCCAGGGGTCAGCTGGGGCGACCTACCGCCACTGTTCGTCGGGGCGCTCGCCATCGCCGTCGTCGCGCTCGCCGACACGATGTCCACGGCATCGGCGTTCGCTGCCCGCCGGGGCGACCGCGTGCGCGGGAACCAGGAGATGGTCGGCATCGGTGCGGCCAACATCGCGGCCGGGTTCTTCCAGGGCTTTCCGGTCAGCACCAGCGGGTCCCGCACCGCCGTCGCCGAGCAGGCCGGTTCCAAGTCTCAGGTGACCGGCATCGTCGGCGCCGCGACGATCACCGTGGTCCTGGTCTTCGCCACCTCCCTGATGCAGTACGTGCCCCAGCCGACTCTGGCCGCGATCGTCATCGCCGCCGCGCTGTCGCTGGCCGACATCGCCGGGACGCGCCGGCTGTGGCGACAGCGCAAGACGGAGTTCACGCTGTCGATCATCGCGCTGCTCGGCGTTGCGCTCCTGGGTGTGCTGCCTGGCATCCTCATCGCCGTCGGGTTGTCCATCCTCAACGTCTTCCGCCGCGCGTGGTGGCCGCACCAGGCCGAGCTCGGCCGGGTCGAGGGGATCGATGGCCTGCACGACACCGAGAGCTACCCCGACGCCGAGCTACTGCCCGGCCTGGTCGTCTACCGGTTCGACGCGCCCCTGATCTTCGCGAACTCGCGGATGTTCAGTGAGAAGGTCCGGGAGATCTCCGAGGACAGCCCGGACCTTCGCTGGATCATCGTGGCCGCCGAGCCGATCACCGACATCGACACCACCGCCTCGGACATGCTGCACGAGCTGGACGCCTGGCTCAACGCGCGCGGTGTGTCCCTGGTCTTCGCGGAGATGAAGGATCCGGTGCGCGAGAAGGTCGGGCGCTACGAGCTCACCCGCACGATCGATCCGGCGCACTTCCTCCCCACCCTCGACGAGGCTGTCGAGGAGTACGTCCGGCAGACCGGCGCGACCTGGCGCGCTCCGAGCCCGGAGAGCTGAGCGCCCTGTTTGTTGTCTGCTTGTCGGCGTAGGTTGTTGGTACCGAGGATCTCCTGTGCCCTGACCCCGCTGGGATCACCAACCACTGCCGACAACACGAAAGTAGAAGCAGATGGACTCTCAGGGCGTGTTCAGCACAGAAACGGTCGGATTGGCTGCTGTAGCGCCCACGGGCTTGGTGCGGCTGCATGACGGCGACCTGCTCGAGCTTGGCATCGGTGCGGTGCGCAAACGCATCGATGACGCCGAGCTGCGCATGCTTGCCTACAACGGGTCGATCCCAGGCCCGACCCTGCACGTGGACCAGGATTCGGAGATCACGGTGCAGGTGCGGAACGACGGTGACGTAGAGACGACCGTGCACTGGCACGGCCTGCGGTTGGAGAACCGGTACGACGGGGTCCCGCACGAGACGCAGAAGCCGATCGAGATCGGCGGATCGTTCACCTACAAGCTGCAGTTCCCCGACGCCGGCCTGTACTGGTACCACCCGCACATGCGGGAGGACTTCGCCCAGGAGATGGGCCTGTACGGCGCGATCGTCGTCGAGCCGTCGGACCCGTCGTACTGGCCCGCCGTCGACCGGCAGCTCACTCTCACGGTGGACGACCTGCTCGTCGAAGACGGACACATCGCGCCCTTCAACCGGTCCGGGCCGACCTTCACCGCCATGGGCCGGTTCGGCAACGTCATGCTGATCAACGGCGAGACCCAGTTCTCCGGCCAGGCAGTGCAGGGAGAGGTCGTGCGCCTCTACCTGGTCAACACGGCCAACACCCGCATCTTCAACGTGGCCGTCCGCGGCGCGCGGGCGAAGCTGGTAGGCGGCGACAGCGGCCGGTACGAGCGCGAGACGTTCATCGAGGCGGTATTGCTCGCCCCCTCCGAACGCGCGGTCGTCGACGTACTGTTCGACACTCCCGGCGAGGTGCGGCTGGAGAACCGGACCCCGGACCGGGTGTACGACCTCGGCGGGTTCACGGTCGCGGGCGGCGATGGCGGCGTTGCTGCTGCGTCGTTCGACACGTTGCGCACCGACCCGGACCTCACCGCAATACACCAGTCGATCGGCCCCGATCTGGACCGAGAACCCGACAAGGTCCTCGCGTTCTTGTCCCAGATGCCACTCCTGTACGGCGGGGACGACGCACTCGCGTCCAGTTACGCCTGCCCGATGCATCCCGACGTCACTGCCACCGAGCCGTCGAAGTGCCCACAGTGCGGCATGAAGCTGGTTCCCTCCACCGCGATGCCCCAGGAGGCCGCAGCGCACGGCGGACACGATCACGGTGATGGCCTCGAGTGGGAAGACCTGATGCCGGAGATCAACCGCGCATCGGATCCCGGCAACATGATCTGGCAACTCGTCGACCGGGAGACCGGCGCCGAGAACGGAGCCATCACGTGGGCGTTCACCGTCGGCGACCGGGTCAAGATCCGGCTGGTCAACGAGATGGACTCCGACCACCCGATGCACCACCCGTTCCACATCCACGGCGCCGGTCGCTTCCTCATCCTGTCCAGGGACGACGAGCCGGAGACCGACCTCGTCTGGAAGGACACCGTCCTGGTGCGCGCCGGCGAAACGGTGGACATCCTGCTGGACGTGTCGAATCCCGGGCTGTGGATGGCGCACTGCCACATCGCCGAGCACACCGAGAGCGGCATGATGTTCAGCTTCAATGTCGCCCGGCGTCCCGAGGCGGTGTCGTCATGACGGACGTCCTGGACGTGCTGGTGATCGGCGGCGGCCAGGCCGGTCTGGTGATCGGCTACCACCTGGCCGAGCGCGGGCAGCGCTTCCTGATCCTGGACGCCGGCCCGGAGATCGGCCACGCGTGGCGCTCGCGATGGGATTCCCTGCAGCTCTTCACACCGGCCCAGTTCGACAACCTGCCAGGAATGCCGTTCCCCGCCGCGAAAGACACCTATCCCGGCAAGGACGACGTCGCGGACTTCCTGCAGGCGTACGCGGCGCGATTCCAGCTACCGGTGCAGCTGAACACAACCGTCGAATCGCTGACCAGGAGCGACGACGGGTACGTCGTGACGACGGGCCGAGACACCTGGAAGGCCCGGCAGGTGGTGGTTGCCACCGGGCCGTTCCATACCCCGTCGATCCCCCCGATCGCGAACGACCTCAGCGCAGAGGTGACCCAGATCCACAGCGTGGAATACCGGCGACCGCAAGACCTCGCGGGCGAAAAGGTCCTGGTCGTAGGAGCCGCGAACTCGGGCTGCCAGATCGCCCTGGAGCTCAGCGCCACCCACACCGTGGAGCTGGCGGCCGGCCAACGGATCCCGACGATCCCTCAGCGGCCCTTCGGTCGCGACGTGTGGTGGTGGGCGAGCGGGCTCGGACTGGACCGGGTCACGGTCGGCTCCCGGCTGGGAAACCGGCTGGCCGGACGTGACCAGGTGATCGGCAGCGGACCGCGACAGCTTGCGAAGCGGCACGGCATCCGGATCCGTCCCCGCGTGACGGCGGCGACCGGCCGGACCGTGACCTTCGCCGACGGGACTGCGTCGGAGTACGACGCTGTCGTGTGGGCGACCGGGTTCACGACGGAATACGCCTGGATCGACGTGCCCGGCGTACAGGACGAACGGGGACGCATCCCGCACAACCGCGGCGTCACCTCGTCCCCCGGTCTGTACATGCTCGGCCTCACCTGGCAGCACACCAGGACCTCGGCCCTCCTCGGCTGGGTCGGCTCCGACGCGTCGTACCTCGCGGATCAGATTGCCGCCGCAGGCTCGGATCAGTCGATCCAGACCTTGCAGTCCCCACCGCGCTGATGTCGAGACTGTTCGCCAACGAGCGGGTCCCGCTCGCCTGGGGACTCGTCTGGGGCGTCATCCAGGCCGCGGCGCCGCTCGGTTTCTGGTGGCTCGATGCAGCGACCGTCTACGCCCTCTCGGTGGTACTGATCGCCTCGGTCTACATCGGCTTCGCCGTCGCCGATGGACGACCGGCGGTCATCGCCGTCGAGATCACCGTCGCCGGCGCATTCGTCGTACTCGCCGCTGTGGGCATCACCGGATCGGTGTGGCTACTCGTCGTCGCCCTGATCGCCCACGGGTTCAAGGACCTCTGGCAACACCGCACGCACTATGTCGCGAACACCCGGTGGTGGCCCCCGTTCTGCCTCGCCGTCGACTGGCTCGCCGCGACGATCATCGCCATCGCGATCGTCGCCGGGGTCTCACTCCACCAGTGACGGTTCCTTCCGCGCTGGCAAGACCGCGGTCGGGCGGCCGATGACGGCGCGAGTACGCTCGGAAAGACACCAGCGGCTTCGGGATCAGTGGAGGTAGCGATGACTGACGAACCCTTCGAAACGTCGGAGGATGTTCACCACGACCGCCGCGAGCACGGCGGCCTGCCACTGCACCCGGACGACGACGATCTCGCCCGCCGGACGGAGCAGGAGCGGGTCGAAGCCGGTGTCGACGCCTACGACCCCGACGACGTCCCGCCGGCCACCGATGTGCCCGCGGCGGATGATCCGACCGACACCGAGGAGTATCGGGAGGAAGAGGCGGAGATCAAACGCCAGACGGAGGAGAGCGAGCTCTACCCGCTGACCGATCGCCACCCGTTCCCGCCCTCCCACTACGACAAATCCTGACCCACAGACGCAGCGCACCACCCCCAGGCCGGCAACCGGGACCATCGGATAGGTAAGACTGGGCGCCGGGTCCTGTGAAAGGGGTATCAGTGCACGTCGTCGTCGGCGCCGGTCCTGTCGGGTCTGCTACTGCTCGGCTACTCGCGGGTCAGGGAGAACAGGTTCGCGTGATCACCAGGTCCGGGAGCGGGCCTGAGGCCGGCGGGATCGAACGCGTCGCGGCGGACGCGAGTGATGGGGAGGCGCTGGCGCGGCTGACCGAGGGTGCGACAGCGATCTACTCGTGCGCGGGACCGCCGTACCACCGGTGGTCGACGGATTGGCCTCCGCTGGGGGCAGCGCTCATCCGGGCGGCCGAAACGACAGGCGCCGTACTGGTGACAACCGGCAACCTCTACGGGTACGGCGCTGTCGACGGAGTGATGACCGAGGAGACGCCGCTGCTACCCAACTCGGTCAAGGGGCGGGTGCGCGCCAGACTGTGGACCGATGCGTTGGCCGCGCACGAGGCAGGTCGGATCCGGACCGCGGAGGTGCGGGGCTCGGACTACCTCGGCGCCGGCGCGGTGTCGGCGTTCAGCGTCATGGTGCTGCCCAAGGTGATCAAAGGCGGGCGCGGTCTGGCGCCGGCGGACCTCGACGCACCGCACAGCTGGACGTATGTCGGTGATGTCGCGAAGACCCTGGTCGCGGTCGCGGCCGACCCGAGCGCCTGGGGCCGCCCCTGGCACGTGCCGACCCCGGCCCCGGTGTCGGTCCGGGCCCTCGCCACCCGCGCCGCCGAACTCGCAGGAGCGCCCCGGGCCCGCGTTGCGAAGATGCCCGCGATCGCGCTCCGGCTCGCCGGCCTGTTCAGCCCGGACGCCCGCGAGATGCTCGAGACGCAGTACCAATGGCAGCGCCCGTTCATCGTCGACTCCACCGCCGCAACCGTTGCCTTCGGCATCAAGCCTGCCCGCACCGACGACGCCCTCCGGGAAATGATCGTCGCGTAACGACCCCTTAGGCTGTGCGGATCGACGGAAGGGCAGGGATGAGTTCCAGGAGACCGCGGCGCTGGTTGCGACGGCTGGTTGTCACGTTGGTGGTGCTCGGGGTGCTGGCGGTTGCCGTCGACCGGGCCGCCGCGTGGGTTGCGGAGAACCAGCTCGCGACGATGGCCGAGAAGGAGGCGGCGCAGTACGACGTACGCGCGGCCGACACGTCCGTCAAGATCGGCGGGTTCGGGTTCCTGCCGCAGCTGGCCAGGGAGAGGTTCTCGAAGGTCACGCTGACCATGAAGCAACCGACGTTCGACTCGATCCCGGCGGAGGATCTGAAGGTCGAGCTGCACGGCGTTCAGGTGCCGCGAGGTCTACTGACGCGGACGCCCGGTACGGCGGTCACGATCGACACCACCGACGTCCGGCTGCAGTTGTCACCGGCCGAACTCGCCAAGCTCGCGGTCCGCAGCACCGGCGTGCAGGGGCTGACACTCGATGCGGTCGACGGCAAGCTGAACGCGAAGTTGTCGATCCGCGGTGTCGAGGCCGAGGCGACGCTGCGCCCGCAGGTCGAGAAGGGCCGCATCGTCCTCACCGTCGACGAGCTGTCCGACGCGGTCCCGTCGTTCGTCCGGAACGCGGTGCGCAATCAGCTCTCCCGCGCAATCACCCTCCCCAAGCTCCCGTACGGCGCCACGCTGAAGCAGGTCAGCGTGGAAGGCAACTCCATCGTGCTCACCGCCACCGCTGCCGATCTGAAGTTCGCCGCCTGAATACCGGTACTGACAGGGTCTCCCACAACCGGCGGAGTCCTCGTAGCGTCGAGCCCAACGGAAAGAGGGTTCGACGTGGAGTATGTGCGGTTGGGGCAGACCGGCCTCAAGGTCAGCCGGCTCGCTTTGGGATGCATGAGTTTCGGCGAGCGCAACGAATTCCATCAGTGGACGCTGGACGAGGAGAGCTCGCAGCCGTACTTCCGGCAGGCACTGGAGCTCGGGATCACCTTCTGGGACACGGCGAACACGTACGGCGGTGGTAGCTCCGAGGAGTTCGTCGGTCGCGCGATCAAGCAGTACACCCGGCGCGAGGACGTCGTACTGGCGACCAAGGTGTGGGGCAAGATGCACGACGGCCCGGGCGGATCGGGGCTGTCGCGCAAGGCGATCCTGGAGCAGATCGACGCTTCGCTGACCAGACTGGGCACGGAGTACGTCGACCTCTACCAGATCCACCGGTGGGACCCGGAGACGCCGGTCGAGGAGACGATGGAGGCACTGCACGACGTCGTACGGGCCGGGAAGGTCCGCTATCTCGGTGCGTCGTCGATGTGGGCGTGGCAGTTCGCGAAGCTGCAGCACACCGCCGACCAGGGCGGGTGGACGCGGTTCGTCGCGATGCAGAACCAGTACAACCTGATCCGGCGTGACGACGAGCGGGAGCTGCTGCCGCTCTGCGCGGACCAGGGTGTCGGTTCCATTCCGTACTCGCCACTGGCCAAAGGCAAGCTCGGCAAGCCATGGGGTACGCAGACACTGCGTGCGGACACCGATCGAGTCTCCAGGGCCCTCGCCCGCGACAGCGACCAGCAGAGCGTCGATGCGCTGGAGGCCGTGGCAGCCGAGCGCGGTGTGCCGATGGCACAGGTCGCACTGGCCTGGTTGCTGACCAGACCGGTCGTCTCGGCGCCCATAGTCGGTGCTACGAAGCCACACCACCTCACGGACGCCGCTGCGGCGCTGGAGCTCGAGCTGACCGAGGCAGAGCTCAAGCGCCTGGAGGAGCCATATCCCGACCAGCCACGCAACTGGTTCTGACCCGTGCACCCCCGCGCTAGCCTCGAAAGCGTGGGCTGCCGGCCACCTCGAGATCGCTCTGTGAGTCCCTTGGGTTGCGATGGTTGGCGATATATCGTCGACGTATCGCAATCTCTTCGTGAGGGACGGTGGTCGTGATGACCGGATCGACGTACGCCGCGGGGTGGCCCTGGCAGCACTTCGCGCGGCACTGTTCAGCCTTCGACGACATCAAAGAGGAGTTGCGCGCCGCGATGACCGGGCGGCGTGTGCACCACGGGCACCAGGGATTCGGCCCGCCGTGGGGGATGTTCGGCGGTGGTCAGATGTTCGGGCCGCCGTGGGGTCCGCCGCCGCGCTGGCGTGGACCGAAGGCCCGGCGCGGTGACGTGCGGGCCGCCATCCTCGCGGTCCTCGCCGAGCAGCCGATGAACGGCTACCAGCTGATCCAGGAGATCGCCGAGCGCAGCGGCGGCGTGTGGAAGCCGAGCCCCGGCTCGATCTACCCCACCCTGCAGCAGCTCGAGGACGAGGGCCTGGTCACGGCGGATGCCGAGGTCGGTCGCCGTACGTTCACGCTGACCGACGAAGGACGCGCGTACGTCGCCGAGCACCAGGACGAGGTGTCCGCGCCGTGGGAGGCGATGAGCGCGCCGGCCGCGGACGACGAGAACGGGCTGAAGCCGATGCTCGGCCAGGTCGCGACGGCGATGTGGCAGATCCTCGCGACCGGTACGCCGGAGCAGCAGGCGAAGGCGCGGGAGGCACTCGGCGAACTGCGCCGGAAGCTGTACGGCATCCTGGCCGACGAGAGCACGGACGAGGACCGCTCATGAGTCTCCCGTTTCCCGAGTGGCGCGACCCCGAACAACGCCGGGCTGAACGCCGGGGCTCGCTGCGGATCGGTGACGCCGAACGCGATCAGGCCGTCTCCATGCTCAGCGATCACTTCGTCGCCGGCCGGCTGACCCAGACCGAGTTCGAGGAACGCAGCGAGCAGGCGACCCGAGCGCGGTACGTCGACGACCTCGCGCCGCTCTTCGACGACCTCCCGAGCCCGGCCGAGCTGCAACTCGCCCAGGGCCCGTGGTCGCCGCAGACGGCCCGTACCCGCCGCCGTCCCGGCCCACCGCCGCCGATCATGATGCTGGCGCCGTTCCTGATGATCGGCCTCGTCGTCGCGGCCATCACCCTGACCGCGCCGTGGCTGCTGTGGGGCTTCTTCTGGATCATGCTGTTCAGCGGCATGGGCCATCGCCGCTGGGATCACAACAACCGCTACCGCCGCTGACTCAGGTACGCCGCCGCCCTCGAGCCCGCGGGATCTCCGCCGCGAACTCGACCACGAACCCGTCCGGGTCGGCCACATGTACCGTCCGATGTCCCCACGGACGGTCGGCCGGCCCGCTCAGCAGCGCCACGCCCAGCCCCGCCAGCCGCTCCGCGCACGCATCCGCGTCCGCAACCATCACCACCACTTCCCCACCGGCGCCCGGCGCCACATCCCGCCCGGTCAGCCACTCCGCCCGCCGCCGCTCATACAACGCGAACCGCACGCCACCGGCATCGAACTCCGCATACCCCGCATCCGTGAACTTGTACTCGAACCCCACCACATCCCGATAGAACCCCACCGACGCCGCCAAATCGCCGACGTACAAGATCACATAGCCAATCTCCACAACCCCACGCTAGCGTTGGCGGACACGGGGGTTGCATATATGCTACTCCTGTGAGTGCTGGAGAACTGGTTCGGCGAGCTCGGGAGGACGCCGGGCTGTCTCGCAGTGCGCTCGCCGCCAAGGCCGGCGTTCCGACGTCGACGGTGTCACGGATCGAAGCCGGGTCGAGCGATCCGACACTGACGATGCTCTCGCGGCTGATCGCGGCCAGCGGCCGCCACCTGTCGCTGACCCTCGACGCCATCCAGGATCGGCCGCATCGGATTGCCATCGAGACGCTGACCGAGGCCTACACGCCCGACGCAAAGGTCCGCAAGGTCAACTGGGCCCAGGTGCGAGGATTCCTCGACCAGCTCACCGAACATCGTGAACTCACCGCAGAGGCGATCGAGTCTCCTCCGCACCGGACCGGCGACGCGGCGTACGACGCCCTGCTGGCCGGAATCGCGGAAAAACTCGCCGACGACGCCGGGATCCCACGACCTCGATGGACCCGTTCGGTGCCACCGTCACCCACGCCGTGGGAGGCGCCAGGCACGCCGGCACGAACTAAGCGAGCACGCGCGCAAGCTCCCACTCAGCTCGCCGCCCGCAACATCTGGCTCGCCGCCCACGACCTCTGGCGCAACGCCGCATGAACCAAGGCCCACCGGAGCCACCAGCCGTCCTCGACAAAGCCGAGATCCTCACCCACCTCGCCGAGGTCGCCGACGAGCTCGCCGCCAGAGACCTGACCTGCTCTTTGGTTGTCGTCGGAGGCTCGTACATGGCCCTACACGACCTGCGCGAGTCGACCGCGGACGTCGACTCCTTGACAGTGCTCACCGCAGAGCTGAAGGCCGTCGTCCGGCAGGTCGGGGAGCGGCATGGCCTGCGCGCCACCTGGCTCAATGACTCGGCCACCATGTTCGCGCCGGTCGGGTTGGCGCTCGATGCGTGTGAGCTGCTGTACGAGCACAGCCACCTGACAGTCCTCGGGCCGCCGCCTGGCCAGGTGTTCTTGATGAAGCTGCTGGCCGCCTCGCGCACCGGATCACGACGACATGATCGCGTTGTGGCCGACGTGCGGGTTCGCCGACGCGCGCGCGGCGGTTGAGGCCTACTACTCGGCCTACCCGTTCGAAGAGCACGATCCTCACCTCGTTGCCTATGTCCAGCAGATCGCGGAGCTGGCTGTCGGTGGGGGTTCGTAGGCTGCGGAGCATGTACGAGGGTGCGTTGATTCTGGAGAGTTTGAAGGTTGGGACGGAGCTGGCGGGGATTCCGTTGGAGGTGCGGAAGATCAGTCGGTACGGCGTTTCCGGGGCTACTGCTGAGCAGGGCTCGGTGTGGTCGGTTCTGGAGTTCGGGGTGGCGGACGAGCAGACGGAGGGGTTGGCGGAGTCGCTGGCGGGGGTGCTCGACGAGCCGGGGTGGTATGCCGACTTTCACGATGAGAGCGAGATCTTCGTGGTGTTTCCGGGGCGGGTCTTCCGGTATCGGCGGGGTGATGACGCGGAGCGGGCGGAGGCGCAGGCGTTCGGGCGAGCGCTAGGTATCCCGGAGGCGCAGCTGGACTGGGTGGAACAGGGCTTCTGGGGATGTCAAAAGGCTCGGGCTCGCTTCGACCAAGGGGTGAGAGTCGGGACTAGTCGAGGAGAAGGTCATGGCGAAGGTTCGGGTGGAGAACTTCACGGTGTCGGTGGATGGGTTCGGGGCCGGGGTCGGGCAGCGGTTGGACGCACCGTTCGGGGACGGGGTGGACGGGCTGCACGACTGGATGTTCGCGGCGTTCGAGGACAAGGCGGCCGGGAAGGGCGGGCTCGACGTCGAGCAGGTCGGGCGGCACGAGGAGGGCATCGGCGCGACCATCATGGGGCGCAACATGTTCGGGCCGATCCGCGGGCCGTGGGAGGACGAGTCGTGGACGGGCTGGTGGGGTGACAACCCGCCGTACCACACCGATGTCTTCGTGCACACGCACCACC
Source organism: Kribbella sp. NBC_01510 (assembly GCF_045040325.1). NCBI lineage: Bacteria > Bacillati > Actinomycetota > Actinomycetes > Propionibacteriales > Kribbellaceae > Kribbella > Kribbella sp. NBC_01510. The sequence continues at coordinate 791,991 of NZ_CP109418.1, forward strand.
TGCGTCCGTCGCTGCCGATGGAGGGCGGTACGACGTTCCACTTCACCGACGACCCGGTCGAGGTCGTACTGGAGCAGGCCCTCAAGGCCGCCGACGGGCAGGACGTGTTGATCGCGGGCGGTGCCTCGACGGTCCAGCAGTACCTGCGCGCCGGACTGATCGACGAGCTGCACATCGTCGTCGCACCGATCCTGGCCGGAGCCGGCGAACGCCTCTTCGACAACGTCGCCGACGCCCTGGGCAACTACAAGGTCACCAAGACCGCCACGTCCCCCAAGGCCACCCACATCGAGATCGTCCGCCGGTGATCACGGCACCCGGGTGAGCCACTCCTCGGTTCCGAACTTGCTCGCGACGAGGTCGACGGCGCGGTCCACGGTGCCGGCGTCGATCGTGCCCGGGCCGAGGCCGTAGCGGTTCCGGAACGAGTCGACCATCCGGTCGATCACGTCCACGCGGTCGAGGCCGGTCTGACTGCGCAACGGGTCGACGCGTTTGCCGGCGCTCGTGGTCCCCTTGTCGGACAGCTTCTCGCGGCCGATCCGCAGGACGTCCAGCATCTTCGCGGCGTCCATGTCGTACGCCATCGTGACGTGATGCAGTACGGCGCCACCCGCGAACCGCTTCTGCGCGGCGCCGGCGATCTTGCCGGCCGGTGAGGTGATGTCGTTGATCGGTTGGTACGTCGCCGCGATGCCGAGATCGTTGAGCGCGCCGATCACCCAGTCGTCGAGGAACGCGTACGACTCGACGAACGACAACCCGGACACCAGGGACTCGGGGACGTAGAGCGAGTACGTGATGGTGTTGCCTGGTTCAACGAACATCGCTCCGCCGCCGCTGATCCGCCGTACCACTGTCACGTCGTGCTTGGCAGCGCCCTCCAGGTCGACCTCGTTGCGCAGGGACTCGAAGCTGCCGATGATGACCGCGTTCGACGCCCACTCCCACACCCGCAACGTCGGTGCGCGCTCGCCGGAACCGACCTGCTCGGCCAGCACCTCGTCGAGCGCCATCTGCAACGCGGGCTCCCGCGGTACGTCGTGCACGAACTCCCACTGGTGATCGCGCCAACCGGTCGCGCCGGTCAGAGCACGCCGTACGGCGACCGCGACAGCCTCCGGTGAGAATCCGAGCATCTCCACGCCATCACCCAGTACGGCGCGCACCCGCGCAGCGATCTGAGCAGCCGGAATCGCGATCGGCAGACCGGCAAGCGCGCCGTTGATCCGCTCCAACGCGTCGTCGGGCTCGAGGAAGAAGTCCCCACTGATCTGCGCCTGCCGCACGTGATCGCCGACCACGTCGAGGTCGGCAACGACAAGCTTCCCGCCCGGCACCTTGTACTCACCATGCATATCCAGCAACAACCGGCGCCCAGCTACGGATGTTCCCGGCAACGAACTCGCCCTGCGTAGCGGTCCGAACACCCCACTTCAAGCCCGCTTCAGCCTAGACTCCGACCTATGGCGGAAATGAGCATGAACAAGGCGATCCACGCGGCGTTCCGGCGGGATCTGGGACGCTTCATTGACGCACTGGGCCGGTTTCCGGCGGGGAATCGGCAGCGGGCCGAGCAGCTGGCGACGGCATGGGCGAACTTCGACGACCAACTGATGCGGCATCACGAGGGCGAGCACGACATCGCCTGGCCCGCGCTGGAGAAGGTCGGGGTGAGCCACGACCTCCTCAAGCAGATGGACGCCGAGCACGACACGATGGCGGCCGCGCTGGCCGCGACGCGGACCGCGATGACGACGCTGCACAGGTCCGCGAGCGCCGAGGACGCGGCAGCCGCACTGACCGCGATGCAGGAGCTGCAGCGGGTGACGGTCCAGCACCTCGAGCACGAGGAGGCGGAGATCGAGCCGGTCTACCTGGCGAAGAAGGACGCTCCCGAGATGAAGGCGATGGGCCGCGAGTTCGCCAAGGTCGGCCCGGTCCAGGGCGGCACGTTCTTCGCCTGGGCCCTCGACGGCGCCGCCCCCGACGAGTCCGCCGCCATCACCGGCACCGTCCCCAAGCCCGTCCTGACCGTCATCACCGGCGTCTTCGGCCGCTCCTACCGCAAGTCGGTCGCCCCCGTCTGGCGCAGCTGACGGTTGCTCCAGGCAACGGTTACGCGGCCGGCTGGAGCAGGCTGGCGACCTGGCGGACGTGGATCCGGACGGTGTCGATGTCAGCGGACGCGTCGATCTCGTGGCGGATGCCGCGGTTGCCGTACAGGCTGACCAGCGGGGAGGTCTGCGCGTCGTACACCTCGAAGCGCCGGCGGATGACCTCCTCGGTGTCGTCGGAGCGGTGCTCGATCTCGGCCCGGCGGAGCAGCCGCTGGACCAGCTCTTCGGGGTCCACCTGGAGTACGACGGCCGCGTCGAGGGACCGGCCCTGCGCGGCCAGGATCTCGTCCAGTACGGCGGCCTGGTCGAGCGTGCGCGGATAGCCGTCGAGCAGGAAGCCGAAGTGGGCGTCGTCCGCGGCGAGCCGCTCGCGGACCATCGCGTTGGTGACCTCGTCGGGGACGTACTCACCGGCGTCGAGGAAACGCTGCGCGGTCCGGCCGAGCTCGGTGCCGTCGGCGACCTGCGCCCGGAAGATGTCGCCGGTGGAGATCACGGGCACACCGAGGTGTCCCGCGAGGTGATCGGCATGGGTTCCCTTGCCGGCCCCTGGCGGACCCATCAGCACGATCGTCGTCACAGCGCGCTCCCTTGCTCCCGGTAAGTCACACAGGATAGGGAAACCTCCGCCCGTGCGGTACGGCGTACGTCACTCCGTACCGCACGGACACCTGACACCCGCGCGTAACCGTCCGTACCTGGCCGGTATCGCTAATTCTCGAGCAAATCCCACGTCGACAGGCAGAACGGATGGCCGGCCGGATCGGCGAAGACCAGGCAGTGGCCGGCGTTCGGCTGGTGGTCGTACCTGGTCGCGCCGGCCGCCAGCACGGTCGCCTCGGCCGCCGCGAGGTCCTCGACGTAGAAGTCGAGGTGGAACTGGATCGGGACCGCCGGATCCGGCCAGGTCGGCGGCACGTGGGCGGGATCGGTCTGGAAGTCGATCCGCCCGCCCGGCCCGTCCACGGTCGCCCAGACCGGGTCGCTGTACGCGATCCGGCCGCCGGTGATCTGCGCATAGAACCCGGCCAGCGCCAGCGCGTCCGGGCAATTGATCGTCGGCGAACTCAGCCTGATCCCGCCGGCCACGGTCACATCTCCGGGCGCAGTTCGATCGTGTCGCCGGGGCCGGCGAACTTGGCGGCGAGCTCCTCGGCGCGCTCCCGGGTGGCGCAGTCCAGGACGAAGAACCCGGCCAGGTGCTCCTTCGCCTCGGCGTACGGCCCGTCGGTGCTGACCGGCCGTTTCCCCTCCCACCGATAGATCCGCGCCGACTCCGGCGACCCCAGCGCGAGCCCGCTCACGAGCTCACCGGACGCGGACAGCTCGGTCAGCATCTCTTCGAACTCCTTGCCCATCGCCGCCCGCTCCTCGGCCGGGATCGCCCGGCCGATCTCGGTGAAGTCGATCGTCGGGTGATTCCACGGCTGCGGGTTGGAGTGGATCAGCACCACATACTTCATGACAACCTCCAGTGCACTCGGCCGGTACGCCGTACTGCGCCCGGCACCCGAGACGTCGGACCCGAACGAAGGCTCTCGACACCCTACGCGGCAAAAGCTCCGGGATGCCTCACAATCGGCAGCATGCAGGCCGAGTCGAGGATCGAGCCGTGGGCGGCCAGTCCGGTGTGGTTCCGGCAACCCGGAAAGCTGCACGCCGGGACCGCGGTCCTCATCGCCCTGTCGGCTTCGGTGGAGCTCGTCCGAATGATCACGGACGGTGCCGGCCCGGTGGCGTTCGCCGCCTTGCTGATCACGGTGGCCGGAGCCGCCCTCGCGCGGCGGCGACCATGGCCGGGGCTGGTCGTCACAGTGGCGGGTGGTCTGATCTCCGCGCTGGCCGGGTGGGATCCGATCGTGATGTGGAGCATCGCGGTGTTCGTGCTGTTCTCGTTCACCCTGCAGGGCATGCCCGCAGTGCGCGGCACGGTCTTCGTCGGTGCCGGGCTCTACCTGATGACCGCGATCGCGCAGGACTACGACTTCCTGAGCCTCCAGTCGTTCCCGGCCGTGGTGTCCGCGGTGGCTGGTGGCGCGATCGGCAACGCGATCCGCATCCACCAGGAGTACTGGCACTCCCTGGAGGAGCGTGCGGCCGATGCAGTGGCGACTCGCGACCTCGAAGCGACGCGGCGGGTGGCCGAGGAACGGCTCCGGATCGCCCGCGACCTGCACGACGTCGTCGGACACCAGGTCGCCGTCATGAGCATGCACCTGGGTGTGGCGGAGGTGAACCTGCCACCAGACGCCGAGTCGGCCCGTACGGCGCTCGATGCGGCGCGGACTGCCGTACGGTCGGTGCTGCTCGAGACCCAGCGCATCCTCGAAGTGCTCCGCCGCGGCACCGACGACGCCTCGACGGCAGAACCCGCGCCCGAACTCAGCCGCCTGCCCGAGCTCGTGGAGTCCTACCGGCAAATCGGTTTGCACGTCGACGCTACGGTCGACGAAGTCCCCGCGACAGTCGATCCGGCTGTGAGCCTGACGGCGTACCGGATTGTGCAAGAGGCGCTGACGAACGCGCACCGGCACGGAGATGGTACGGCGACACTGCGCCTGCGGACCGAGGAGGGGCGGATCCTGATCGAGGTGGTGAATCCGCGCCGGCCCGGTGACGCGAGCCCTTCGGTCGGCAGTGGATACGGGCTGGTCGGAATCAGAGAACGGGTCGAGTCGGCGGGTGGCCGGCTCGAGGTGGCCGACGCGAACGGTTCATTCCGGCTGAGCGTCGTGCTGGCCGTTGACGGGAGCGACCTCCCGTGACGCGCATCCTCATCGTCGACGACCAGGAGATGATCCGGGTCGGGCTGCGGTCCATCCTGCAGACGCACGCGTCCTTCGAGGTGGCCGGGGACGTCGGCGACGGGCTCCAGGCGGTGCGCTTCATGCAGGAGCAGCCGGTGGACGTCGTGCTGATGGACGTCCGGATGCCCGGTGTGGATGGCGTGGAGGCGACGCGACGGATCCGGGAGCTCCACCCGCCGGAGCGGACCCGGATCATCATCCTGACCACCTTCGAGCAGGACGAGCTGGTACTCGCCGCGCTTCGGGCCGGCGCGAACGGCTTCCTGAGCAAGGCGGTCGGTCCGGCGGAGCTCATCACGGGTGTCGAAGAGGTCGCGGCGGGTGGCGGTGCCCTGTCGGCCGCGGCGTCGGCGGCCCTGATCGGGCATGTCAGCGAGCAGCCGTCGGTGACTGTGGACGAGGAGATGGCGGGGAAGTTCGCCGGCCTCACGCCCAAGGAGCGGGAGGTGGTGGTCGCGATCGCTTCCGGGCTGGACAACGCGCAGATCGCCGGCGCGATGTTCCTCTCGCCCTACACGGTGAAGACGCACCTGAATCGGGCGATGACGAAGGTGGGCGCGAAGGATCGGGCCCAGTTGGTGGCGTTCGCGTACCGGGCGGGTATCGCGCGCTGATCTACTGCGATCGCAGTAGATCGATCGCTGCGCTCGGACGACGCGACGACCGCCGCGAATCCCGAGGATGAAGGACGTCAGCAGCACCGTCCTTGTCCTCAGGAGCGTCAACATGCCGCAGTTACTCGCCCGGATCGGCCGCTTCAGCGCCCGGCATCGCCTGGTCGTGGTCGCGCTCTGGCTCGCTGCCTTCGCGATCCTCACCGGTGTCGTCGCATCGGCGGGCACGTCCGGCGGCTCGTCCGCCACGTCGATCCCCAGCACGCAGGCCTCCAAGGCCCTCGACATCGTCCAGCAGAAGTTCCCCGGCACGCAGACCGACCGGAAGACGCTCACCCTGGTCCTCGAGACGCATGGCGGCGCGAAGGTCACCGATCCATCCACCAAGGCCGAGGTCACCCGGATCCTTACCCAGGCAGCGGCGATCCCGCAGGTCAGCTCGGTCAGCAACCCGTTCGACGCGCAGAAACCCTTCCTGTCCGCGGACGGAACGACCGTCGTGTCGACACTGACCTTCCAGGGCGTGACCGGGGCCAACCAGCAGCAGGTGTACGACGATGTCGTCGACCTGGCCGCGAAGGCACGCACAGATTTCACGGCCGAGGTCGGCGGTGAGCTGTTCGCAAACGACGTACCCGCCTTCGGGGCCGGCGAGCTTCTCGGTGTCGCGGTCGCGTTCCTCGTTCTGCTGTTGACGTTCGGCTCACTGGCCGCGGCCGGCGCGAACATGCTGGTCGCCTTCGCCGGCGTCGGCGTCGGCACGCTCGGAGTGCTTGCCTACGGCACCATCAATCCGTTGCAGGACACCACGTTGACGCTCGCAACGATGCTCGGCCTGGCCGTCGGTATCGACTACAGCCTGTTCATCCTGACCCGTTTCCGCGCCGAGCTCCGCGACGGCCGTGACGTCGAGGACGCCGTCGCCCGCGCTGTCGGGACCGCGGGTACGGCGGTTGTGTTCGCCGGACTGACCGTGATCATCGCGCTGGCTGGCCTGAGTGTGGTCGGGATCAGCGTGCTGCGTGACATGGGATTGGCCGGGGCGTTCGGCGTACTGATGGCCGTCTTGATGGCGCTGACCTTGCTGCCGGTGCTGCTGCGGACTCTCGGTCGGCGGGCACTCCCGCGGCGCGAACGGACGGCCGGGCCGGCGCCTGAGCACCGAGCATCGGTGCTGCACAGGTGGGCCTCGTTCGTGGTCCGGCGACCGGTGGTGTCGTTGCTGGGGGCAATCGTTGTCGTCGGCGTCGTCGCCGTACCGATGCTGGACATGCAAACCGCGTCGAACATTCCCGGTGGCAACGATCCCGTGTCGACGCAGCGGCATGCTTATGACCTCGTGGTCGAGAAGTTCGGCGGCGTACAGAGCCCGCTGGTCGTGCTGGTTCAAGGCGACGACGTGACCGGGAAGCTGCCGATCGTGGAGAACCGGCTGCGTGGGCTGAACGACGTACGAGTCGTCGCCACCACCGCCGTCACGCCACAGAACAACGCGGCACTCGTCACGGTCGTCCCCCGCGGCGGACCGATCGACGACGCGACCAAGAACCTCGTCACCAGCATCCGCGACCAGGCCGGCACCATCAGCGGCGTGAGCCTCGCGGTCACCGGCGAAACTGCGATCGGCATCGACAGCGACGCGAAGCTGCACAAGGCCCTGATCGAGTACGTCGTCCTGATCGTCGGGCTGTCTCTGGTGCTGCTGATCTTGATGTTCCGGTCGCTGCTGATCCCGCTGGCCGCGACGCTGGGTTACCTGTTGTCCGTCGGGGCTTCGTTCGGGGCGAGCGTGGCGGTGTTCCAATGGGGCTGGTTCGACGCGATCATCCCGGCACCGCAAGGCGATCCAATGCTGAGCACGCTGCCGATCATCCTGGTCGGCGTGCTGTTCGGACTCGCGATGGATTACCAGGTCTTCCTGGTCTCGCGGATCCAGGAGATGCACAACCGCGGCGCGTCACCGAAAGAAGCGGTCATCAGTGGCTTCGCCAAGTCGGCCCCGGTCCTCGTCGCGGCCGCCGCGATCATGGCCTTCGTCTTCGCCGGCTTCGCGTCCTCCCCGATGGCAGTAGCCGCCTCCATCGCCCTCGGCCTGGTCGTCGGAGTCATCGTCGACGCCTTCGTCGTCCGCATGATCATCATGCCCGCCGCCCTCTCCCTCTCGGCCCCGCCGCCTGGTGGCTCCCCACCTGGCTCGACCGCCGAATCCCCCACCTCGACACCGAAGGCCACAGCCTGGAAACCCCCGCCGAACCCAAGGAACTGGCCCTCACCTGAGCCGCACAGTCGGCCGGGACCTGATACAAGTCCCGGCCTGCTGTGCGTTGTCTGTCGATCAGCGGCATTACATCGCGGTGTGGTCTGAAGGAACTGGCCGTCCCGTCGAGCCGTAGGTTCCGCGGACACGTAGTTATTGCCAACAGCAACAGTTCCGGAAGCCATCCGTTCGGACAATGACATCCGCGGCTCGGCTCATGAGCGTATGTCCACAACCCGGTGCCGTTGTGGACAACCTCTTGTGAACGGAATCCCTGGAAAACAAGGGCATCCGGGTTTGAAAACTGTCGGCGAGGCTGTTTACAGTTTGTGTATGGAGATTCTCGGACAGCGACCGGTGTGGTCGATGAGCGGCAGCGACATGCTGTCCACTCTCGACGCCACCTACGCCGAGATCGCCCGCCTCGAAACCTCCGCCCTGCACCTCATCGCCGGCCTCGACACCACCGGCCACGCCCACGAACTCGGAGCCGGCACCACCGCCCGGCTACTCACCTTCCGCTACCGCATCGACCCCACCAAGGCCCGCCGCGACGTCCACCTCGCCACCACCCTCGACAAGTACCCCGCCGTCGCCGCCGCCCTCCCCAACCCCAACCCGGCGGAAACCGCCCACGACGACGAACACGGCGCGGCTGTGGATGGTGCGGGGGTGGGGGTTTTGCTGCATCCGGCGCAGGCCGAGGCGATCGTGTCCGCGCTGGACAAGGTCCCGGCCACCGTCACGGCCGACGACCTGCAGGTCGCCGAACAGCAGCTGGTCGAACTGGCCCGCACCCATGGCCCGCTCGACCTGCGCCGGGCCGGCCGGCTCGTCCGCGACCGCCTCGACACCGACGGCCCCGAGCCCGCCGAACAAAAGGCCTACGACCGCGAGTCGCTCACCCTGAGGAACGCCGACAACGGCGTCGCGTTCACCGGGTACCTGGCCAACGAGAACGCCGAACTGTTCCGCGCCCTCATCCACACCCACGCCAAACCCCACAAAACCATCGACGGCGCCTTGGACCCCCGGCCCCGCGCCAAACGCCAGGCCGACGCCCTCACCACCATCCTCACCACCCCAGGCCCCACGGCCACCACCACCGCCTCCACAGGCGCCACCGCGCCCGCGGACACCGCCACGGCCGCCTCCTCCACGGGCGCCAGTGTGCCCACGGACACTGCCGCCACCACCGGCAGCACGGGCAGCGCGGGCAGCGCGGGCAGCGCGGGCAGCGCGGGCAGCGCGGGCAGCGCGGGCAACCGTCAGGGACCCGGGTTCACTGCCGGCCACGGCCCGAAGCCCCACATCACCGTCACCATCGACTACAACGACCTCAAGGCCGCCACCGCCGACAAACTCGGCCACCTGATCTACGGCGACGCCCTGTCGGCGGCCACCATCCGCCGACTCGCCTGCGACGCCCACATCCTGCCGATCGTGCTCGGCTCGGACTCCCAGCCACTCGACGTCGGCACCACCGTCCGGCTCGCGACCGGACCGATCCGCAAAGCCCTCATCGCCCGCGACAAGGGTTGTGTCTGCTGCGGCGCCCCACCCATCTACTGCGACGCCCACCACGTCATCAGCTGGATCGACGGCGGCGAAACCAAGATCACCAACCTCGCCCTGCTCTGCAAACGGTGTCACCGCGACCTGCACGCGGGCCACTGGACGATCCAGATCACCAACGGCATCGTCGAGGTCGCCCGCCCCGCCTGGGCCACCCCCGACCCCGTCCCCCGCGACAGATACCGGCCACCAACCACCACACCCCACCCACCCCCGGCCACACCCACAACCAGCACCACCACCGGTCACCCACCCACCACCAACCCACCTACCCGCCATGCACCCACAACCGACGCAACTACCGATCCCGCACCCACGACCGACGCAACTACCGGTCGCGCACCCACGACCGGCGCAGCCGCGGGCGGCCCAGTCACCCGCGCCTGGCCACGCGACACCGACCCACCCTGGATCACCCCCGACGACACCGCACGCCTCAACCCCTGGGGCGACGCCCCCGACGAACGACCCACTCTCCCGCAGAAACCCCCACCCGGCGGTGACTTTGCCCCCTGGGGACACACCCCCGACCAGCGACCGCCCCATACCCACACCCGAAAGCAGCAGGACCATCAGGAGCCGTCACCGGAGGCGTCCTGGCCGCCTCGACCGCCCTCGCCACCCGAGCCGCCGCTCCCATTCGCCGGTGGGTTCGACCCCTGGGGCGAAGGACCGGGCAGCGGGAATCGCGGTGTACCGAGCAAGCCAGCCCGCCCAGCGCAGGCCGGCACAGGCCTCGACATCTGGGGCGACACCGCGGACCCGAACCCGGCCGTTGATCGCCGCAGCCAGCTCGGAATCGAAGTTGCCCTGCCCCTGGATCAGCGGCGCACGAATGCCACCCGCACGTTCGACCCATGGCACGACCTCGCTCCGGAGTCCGCTGACGAGCACAACCCTGCTGACGACAATCCGAAACCCAGCCCCCACTCCGCAGACCCCTGGGCCGACACCACAAACCCTCATAAGGCCTCCACCACCGCGGCGTAGGCCCGGCACTCGGTTCTGAATCAATCGCAAGCAAGCCGCCCACGCCGGCCAGGCACATCTCAACCCGGCCGGCGGCCGCCACTGTGATGAGTGACTGCCAGAGTCGGACTCATCGGCGAGACGGTCGCCGTTCCGGTGTTCGGACTTTCCTTGCGGATGAAGGACTTGCGATCAACGTCCTCCGGCCTCTGCTGAACGCCGCCCCAGCACAACAACCCCGGCGCCACCACCAGCACTCTGGCCGCCGGATCACGTCGGCGCGGTGATCGCCGAGCCCCGGCAGCCACAGCCGGCGCCACCACGAGCACCCCGACCCGCAACCACCACCAACCCCAGGCCACCCTCCGCCCCGCAACCACCACCAACCGCCCGGCCGACCAACCCCGACCGCAACCACCACCAATCCCCGGCCCATCCCCCGGACCCGCAACCACCGCCACCACGAGTACCCCGGCACAGCGCGACTGGCGCTACCACCGCCACCACCGGCGGTCGCTGTCACATCCGACGGTTGAGGTCCGTCAGAGCGGTGGGCTCCGGAGATCGGGGCCGCGGACGAGTGGAGGAAATCGTGGGGACGATGTTGGTGACTGGTGGCACGGGGACGTTGGGGCGGCAGGTTGTGCCGTTGGTGCAGGCGGTGGGGTGGAAAGTGCGGGTGCTGAGCCGGCACGCGCGGGAGGGTGGCGACGGGGTCGAGTACGTCGCGGCGGATCTGCTGAAGGGTGACGGGATCGACGAGGCGCTCGGCGGGGTCGAGGTGGTCATCCATCTGGCCGGTGGGCCGAAGGGGGACGACATCGGGACGCGGAATCTTGTCCGGGCTGCGGAGCGGGCTGGGGTGTGGCATCTGGTGTACATCTCGGTGACGGCGGTCGACCAGCTGTCATTGACGTACTTCAAGTCGAAGCTGGGCGCCGAGCAGGCGGTGCTGGCGTCTTCGGTGCCGTCGACGGTCCTGCGGGCGGCGCAGTTCCACGACTTCGCCGTGAAGACGGTGGGGGCGATGGCCAAGCTTCCGGTGATGCCCGTTCCGGGTGGGCTGCGGCTCCAGCCGGTAGACGCGCGCGATGTCGCGGAGCGGCTGGTCGAGTTGGCGCTGGGCGAGCCGGCCGGGCTCGTGCCCGACCTGGTAGGTCCGAAGGTCTACACCATGGGCGAGCTCTCCCGCGACTACCTACGGGCCACGGGCAAGCACCGGCTGTCGCTGCCGATCCACATCCCCGGTAAGACCGGCAAGGTCTACCGCGCCGGCGCGAATCTGATCCTGAGCGGTGCCACCGTCGGCACGCGCACCTGGGAGGACTACCTCGCCGAGCACATCTCCCAGCGCTGAGTGGGCTTCCGCTTCGGGTCGCCGGGCGCGATGCTTGGCGCATGGCGATGGTGGGGCGCCTGGGGGAACTGCGGGCGCTGCGGGGGTGGGTTGACGAGGCGCGCGCGGGCAGCGGGCGCCTCGTGGTGTGTACCGGCGAGGCGGGAATCGGCAAGACCCGGCTGGCGCAGGAACTCGCTGGATCGGCCCTCGCACAAGGCGCTGCCGTTGCCTGGGGCCGCTGCGCCGAGACCGATGGCGCGCCGGCGTACTGGCCCTGGCGGCAGGTCCTGCGATCCCTCGGCCTGGACGCGGATCAAGTGCTCTCCGGTGACGACCGCTTCCTGCTCTTCGAAGAAGTCACCGATGCGGTACGACGAGCCGCCGGCGACCGCGGCCTGGTCATCATCCTCGACGACGTCCACCGTGCTGACGAACCCTCCGTCCTGGTACTGCGTCACCTCGCCGAACAGCTCCCGGACATGCCGGTCCTGATCCTGGCGACCGCCCGCGACGCGGCGAACCTCGGCGATCTCTCCACCGCTGAACGCCTTCAGCTGCGCACCTTCGATCGCCCCGAGGTCGCCGAACAGTTGCTGACAGCAACCACAGACTCCACGGTGGTGTCGACGGTGCACCGCATCACCGGCGGCAACCCGCTCTTCGTCCGGGAGATCGCCCGCGCCATCGCCGACGGCTCCTGGCAGCCGGACCGGCCGCCGCGGTCGGTGCTCGAGATCGTCACCGCCCGGCTCGGCCGCGCCTCGGACGACTGCCGCCGGCTCGTTCAGGCCAGCGCAATCGCCGGCCGGGAGGTCCGGCTGCGGACCATTGCCGCGATGCTGCACCAATCGGTGGACGAATGCCTGCCACTGGTCGACGAGGCGACCAGCCTCGGCTTCTTCGAACACCTGGGCGACGGCTTCCGCTTCATCCATGCCCTGACCCGCGATGCCGTCGAGGCATCCCTGTCGACCACCGAGCGCACAGCCCTGCACCGGGCGATCGCCGATGCGCTGGCAAGAGACCCCGGTGACCACCTGGCAGCGATCGCAGGCCACTACGCGGTCCTGGCTCAGTACGGCGACGGTACGACGGCACGCACCTGGCTGGTCCGCGCCGCGGAGGACGCCGTACGACGACTGGCCTACGAGGAAGGTGTTCGGCTGTATCGGCAGGCGCTGGCGACTCGGCCGCTCGATCCCGCGGAGTCGTGCGACCTCTTGGTTGCCCTGGGCAAGGCGGCGTACCTCGCGGGTGATCTGACCGCGTGCTGTGCGGCGGCGGTCGAAGCTGCTGCGGCAGCCCAGACTCCGGAGCAGTCCGCCGAGGCCGCGCTGGTCCTCGAGGCCGTACCCGATCCGACCATCAACGCGACCGCTGAGCGACTGTGCGAAGCAGCGCTTGCCCAAAGCATCGATCTCGCACTGCGAGCCCGCTTGCTTGCCCTGCGCAGCCATCTCGCCTTCTACGCCGGCGAACAGGCACGACTCGACGCGCTGAGCGCGACCGCCCTCGAGCTGGCTCGATCCTCGGCGGACGATCGAGCCCTCGCCGATGCGCTCCGCGCCAGGCAGGAGGCGTGCCCGGGCCCGGACGGGCGAGCGGAACGGCTGGATCTCGCGGCCGAAATGCTCGAGCTCGCCCAGCGGACGAACAATCCCCGCGCCGAGATGTGGGGTGAGATCTGGCGGCTGGACGCGCTGATCGAGAGCGGCCGGCTCGCCGCCGCGGCCGAGGAACTCCCCCGGCTGCGGGTCGCGGCCGATCGCCTCGGTGGACCGGTCGCGGCCTGGCATCACGACCGCATCGCCGCGTGTATCGCCCAGGCTCGCGGGCAGTACACCGAGGCGGCGGCGGTCGCTCGGCGCGGGTTCGACCGGATGCGACCGGTCGAGAGAGCACCCGCGACCGGCGCGTACCTCGCGCTCCAGATCGCGTTGGCCGGTCATATCGGCGTCAGCGCGGAGATGCGTGAGTTCGCCGAGCAGCGGTTCGATCCACCACCGCGGTTCGCCACGATGTCGCTGCTGTCCCGGGCCCAATTGTTGCTGTGCGCGGACGAACCCGAGCAGGCGGCGGCGTCGTACCGGCTGGCCGGCCCGATCGACGAGTGGTCGTTGCCCGCGTTCTTCGTGCTGCCGGCGTACGTGTACGCGACGCTCGCCTGTTGCGGCCTCGGCCGGTACGACGACCTCGGCGTCCTGCTGGACCGGTTGCAGCCGTTCCGCGGGGAGCATGCCGTGGGCAACGGTGTCGCGTACATGGGGCCGGCAGAGCTGGCGATCGGACGGGCCGGCGCCGCGCTCGGACGGTTGGACTCCGCAGTCGAGGATCTGGCCATCGCGGTGGCGATGGCCGAGTCTGCCGGAGCCGCCGGGTTCGTCGCCGAGGCGCAGTTCCACCTCGCCCGCACCCTGTTCACCCGCGACCGGCCGGGTGACCGCGAACAAGCTCGGCCCCTCGCCGTCGAGGCTGCCCGCCTGGTCGAGTCGCTGGGGATGGCGGCGTACGCCGATCAACTGAAGGTGCTGCTCAACCGGCTGAACGGCGACCCCGAGCACAAGCTGAGTGGGCGCGAGCTGGAGGTCGCCGGACTGGTCGCCGAAGGGCTGACCAACCGCCAGATCGCCGCCCGGCTGGTGATCTCGGAGCGGACCGCGCAGAACCACGTCCAGCACATCCTCACCAAGCTCGGCTTCGCCACCCGCAGTCAGATCGCGGCCTGGTCCAGCCGCAGATGAGTACCCCGGATGAGTGATCTGGCGGATTCCGGATCGCCGGCGGATTCCTACCGTGATGAACATCCGCATCATCAAGGAGGAATCATGCAGTGGATCGCAGTCGCCACCCCGCCGTTCGCGGCGATCGAACAGTTCGACCAGGTCATGGAGCAGCTCGGCGCCGACGAACCGGCCGGCCTGCAGGCCAGGTACGTCGGCAGCACCGGCGACGGACTCCGGGTCGTCACGCTCTGGGAGTCCAAGGAGCACGCCGACCGGTTCTTCGCCGACCGCCTCGGACCGGCCTTCGCCAAGGTCCTCGGCCCCGAACCGGCTGGCCGCCCCGAGATCGTCGGTATCGCGGTGGCGCGCTCCTACACCCGCCAGCCGGTGGGCTGACCGTTCAGGTACGGAGCGAGCAACTCGGCCAGCTGGGGGGTGGCCGGCCGGGTGGTCAGGTGGCGGGCGATTCCAGCGAGGAGGTCCGCCACCTGCACGCGCGGGTCGGCCTTCGAGTCGACCTGCGTGAGCGTGAGCAGGGGCGGTGGTGCCGGGAACACCGCGTCGGCGAGGTACGTGCGCAATCGCGCCACCCGATGTCGCGTCAGCGCACTCTGCTCGTCGTGCACCACGGCGACCGACCGTTGTCCGGCACTCCAGAACAGCGCGGTCTCGGCGAGCGCGGGCACCAACGGCTCGAGCGGCGGCGGGATCGTCCGATCGTCGTTGATCAGCCGCAGCATCACGCCTTCCACCCGAGCACGCGTCACCTCACGCAAGGCGGGCACATCGGACGGCATCGTGGCGAAGAACCGGTCAACAGCGGCGTGGTCGATCAGCCGCAACCGCTTCGTCCGCGTCAGGTCGACGAACGCGGCCAGGAAGCCGGTCCGGTGCTGCAGGGCGAGCACGCCATCGCAGTGTTCCCGGGCCAGGCTCGTGCCATCGCCGTACGACGGTTCGCCGGTGAACAACTCGAGGACCCGGGCGGCGACGTACCGGGTCTTGTCGATGACGTGGACGTGCGCATGCCCGCGCAGAGTGGTGAGGAACCACTCGAGTTCGGCTCGCTGCGCGGGTCGCAGCAACTGGTTGGACTTGTACTCGGTGCGGTGGCGGAGCCGTGGTCGCAGGATGGCGACCAGGTCGGCGGCTGCGGGGATGGCGAGATCGACACTGGCGTGGGTGATCACGGGCGAGGCGGGATCCAGGAGGTTGGTCCCGGAGAATCCGGACTCGTCACACGCGATCTCGACCCACGACGACAGATTGGTCATGAGGAACGAACTCCAAGGCTGAGGAACTGCACGCTGCGGGGCCCGTCGTCGCGACGGGCATGATCAGGCGAGCCCGGAGACATCAGGCCGGGCGCGATCAGTGAGCGGCAGCAGCCTTGGCAGACATACGACCCATCATCGGCCGCGGACGGCCGGATCACCAGTGGTTTGTCAGGGCTTGCGGGCGAGTGCCACCAGCAGCAACTGGGCCGCACCGGTGGGACTGAGGTGCTGATCAGCGCCCGGCCACCAGACGGCCAGGTCGACCAGCCCGGGCTTGTCCAGGTCGAGGCCGGCAATGAACCCGGCGATCTCGTGCCGGGTCCGGAACATCACCTGCGGGAAGGCTTCCCGCACCTTGTCCTCGACCGCCGTCGAGAACTCGGCCAGCCGGCTGCCGTCGCGCGGGTTCAGCGGGTGGCTGAGCGCCAGGTACGACCCGGACGGTACGGCGGCCAGGTACTCCGCGATCACGCGCTCGATCCGATCGGTGTCCGGGATCGCATGCAGCACGAGTCCGAGGATGATCCCGACCGGGCGGTTCAGGTCGAGCGCCGCGGTGACGACCGGGTGCCCGAGGACGGCGGCCGGATCGGTCAGGTCGGCACCGGCGAAGAAGCTGGTGCGATCGTCGGCGAGCAGCGCCTGGCCGTGCGAGATCGCGGTCGGGTCGTTGTCGACGTACACGACGGTAGCCAGCGGGTCCGCCTCGGCGGCGATCTCGTGGGTGTTCCGCCGGGTCGGCAGCCCGGCGCCGAGGTCGAGGAACTGGCCGATGCCGCCGTCGGTGATCATCCGGCCGACCACCTCGGCCAGCCAACGCCGGTTCTCCCGGGCCAGCTCCGGCGCCTCGGGCGCGATCTTGACCAGCTCCTGGAACAGTTGGCGTTCCACCTCGAAGTTGTTCTTGCCGCCGAGGAACAGGTCGTACAACCGGGCCTGGGACGGCTGCTCGAGGTCGATCATCGCGTGCTCCGGCTCCGGCATCGCCCCGATCCACCTCGATTTCCGTATCCGAAAAGGCCGATTGCCGGGAAGGCTACCGCCAGCACGGACCGCAGTCGCACCGGGGCTCGTGATGCGAACGCTCAGGCCATCACAATCACGCCACCACTTCGTCCGCACGCGGCGGCACGGGCTTGGATCCGCAGTCGTGATGGCCTGGCGGTCCGCGATGAGTTCTCTCGGGCTCGCTCGTCTCAACGAAGGACACCCGGACGAGCGAGTCGGGAGGACTCGATGGCGAAGGTTCTGTATTCGGTGACGATGTCGGTGGACGGTTTCATCACCGGACCGGACGGTGACATGCAGTGGATGCGCCCGTACCTCGGGCCCGATCCGGAGGTCGAGCAACTCCTCCCCCGGATCGGGTCTGTCCTGGCCGGCCGCCGTTCCCACGACGGCGACGATCCGCACAAGGGCGAGGCCGGCGAAGGGCAGGCGTTCGGAGGTGGGTGGAGCGGGCCGCTGTTCGTGCTCACCCACCGCCCGCCGGACACTCCCGAGCCCGGCATCACGTACGTCGACGAGTTCGCGAACGCACTCGCAGTCGCCAAGGAGGCAGCCGGCGACAAGTACGTCAACGTGATCGGCGCCAACGTCGCCAAACAGTGCATCGAGGCCGGCGAACTGGACGAGGTCCTACTGCTCTTCGCCCCGGTCATGCTCGGCGACGGCACCCGCCTCTTCGACCACCCCGGCGGCCACTCCGTCCGCCTCGACCGCCTGAGCGTGACACAGACCCCGCTCGCCACCCACCTCTGGTTCAAGGTCGCGGATTAGAAGTCGGCGGCGGTCGAGTGCATCACCGCGCGGACCTCGACGGATCGCCCGACTGTCCGGGCGTCCGGCAGCAATCGCGCGAGCTCGACCGCCCGCTCGCGACTCTCCACGTCGATCAGGTAGTAGGCGTCGATGGGCGTAGGAGCAGCCCGATCGGGCACGTGGACGGCCAGCTGCGGATCCGCGAGTACCTCACCACCGACCAGTTCGCCGGTGTCGCAGGCGATCCGCTCGAAGTCGTCGCGGCCCGGGCACGGCTCGCCCTCGCCCTGCAGGATCAGTAGGTATTTCATCGGTTCACCCCTCTCACTGACAGGTCGGAGTCGAGGCCCTGGTTTTGACATGATGGCTTGATGTTCGTGCGCACCGAACGGCTGACTCTGCGCCGCTTCACCGCCGCCGACGCGGAGGCGTTCGCGGCCTACCGGTCGGATCCCGACATCGCCCGGTACCAGTCGTGGGACGCCCCGCTGCCGCTGTCCGAGGCGGTGCAGAAGGTTGAAGAGTTCGCCCAGGGCGACCCGGCCGCGCCCGGCTGGTTCCAGTACGCCGTCGACCTGGACGGCGTACTGATCGGGGATCTCGGCCTCAACCTGGACGAGAACCTCATGCAGGCCGAGCTCGGCTTCACGCTCGCATCGGCGTTCCAGGGCAGGGGCTATGCGACCGAGGCCGTCCGCGGGTTGCTCGACGACGTCTTCATCGAGCGGAAGCTGCACCGGGTCTCCGCCGAGTGCGACGCCCGCAACACCGCGTCGGCCCAGCTGCTCGAACGGGTCGGCTTCAAGCAGGAAGGGCTGCGGCTGTCCAACAGCTGGTTCAAGGGCGAGTGGACCGACGACCTGCTCTTCGGTCTGCTGCGCAGCGACTACCTCAGCTGACCGCCTTCGCGGCCCACGCCTTCGCCTTCAACCGGATCGTCCCATCCGCTTCGATCGGCAGCCGCGAACGCACTGCTTCCCGCAACGCCAGCTGGTCCGACTCGTCCAAGGCACGCAGGTAGGCCGGCGCGACTCCCTGCCCACCCAGGAACGGCTGCCAATAGTCCTCGAACGACGCAAACTCCGTCGGTACGACGATCTCGCGCAGGTCGACCGTGGTGAACCCGGCCTCGCTGAACAGTCCGTCCAGACCCTGCGCCGTACAGAACGCGAACCGGAGACCCTCGTCCTGCTCGCGATCCTGCGGCCGGACCTCGATCATCGCGTCGAAGAAGTACCGCATCAGCTCCATGCCGTCCGAGTAGTCCCAGACGTAGACCGCGACCGCCGACCCGATCTCTCGCATCCGGTGGAGTGCCTCGACCCGCGCGGGGATGAAGTTGAGCACGAGCCCGGCGACGACCGCGTCGTACGGGCCGTCGGGGAGTTCGGCCGCCGATCGGACCTCGAAGCTCGCCCGTTCGTCGGTGACGGTCTTCCGCGCGTACTCGACGAAGCCGGCCGACGGGTCGACCCCGAGCACCGACGCGGGATCCGCCGTACGCAGGATCGTGCTGGTCAGAGCGCCCGTACCGCATCCGACGTCAAGCCAACGCAGGCCGGTGGGCTGATCCAGCCAGGCCACGAACTCAGCCGCCACCAACCGGCTCCACCGGCCCACGTAGGACTCGTAGATCTCCCCGCTCGACCATTCGCTCATTTGCGCAGGATAGGACCGGATGCGGGAAGTGAGACACCCGTCAGGTCCTCGGCGACCGACCACAGGCGGGCGTTGGTCTCCGGGTCCAATGCGTTCTTCGGGGCCCTGACCAGCGTGGTGGGGCCCACCAGGCCGAGGCGGCCAGACGGGCCGTAGTACGCGCCGGGCTGGGCATCCGGGCTGGTCGCCGCGAACAGCAGCGGCTCGGTGCCGACCTCCACGCCCTGTGTCGGGAGCGGGTTGAACCGCAGGCTCCAGTGGGTGAGATGCGACGGACGCTCCCGGCCGAGCGAGGCGCCGGCGGTCTGCAGGTTCGTACGGGTGAAACCGGGGTGTGCGGCGACGCTGAGCAGGCCCCAACTGCGGTCGGCGGAGAGCTTGGCCAGCTGGTTGCTCATCATCAGGTCGGCGAGCTTCGACTGCGAGTACGCCGCCATCCGGCGATACCGGCGCTGCCACTGCAGATCGTCGAAGTGGATCCGGCCGAAGTTCGCGGCACCGCTGGCCATCGTCGCGATCCGCGGCGCGGGCGCGGCGAGGACGAGCGGCAGCAACCGCACGGTGAGCGCGAATGGGCCGAGGAAGTTCGAACCGAACTGCAGCTCGAAGCCGTCCTTCGTGGTGATCCGGGTCGGCGGGTGCATGACGCCGGCGTTGTTCACGAGCAGGTCGACGTGCGGCTCGTCCGCGGCCAGCCCGTCGGCGAACTCCTGCACCGATGCCAGGTCGGCGAGGTCGATCCGGCGTACCTCGAGCAGGGCGTCGGGGTGCTCGGCCAGGATCTCGGCCCGGGCAGCCTCTCCCTTGGCAGGAGTCCGGACCGCCATGATCACGCGCGCGCCGGCGGCGGCGAGGCGCTTGGTGGCCTCTTTGCCGGTGCCGCTGTTGGCGCCGGTGACGACGGCGAGCTTGCCGGTCTGGTCGGAGACGTCGTACATGGTCTGCTCCTCGTAAAAGACTGATGGTCTGTTATGTCCTCGACGGTATCAGACCGCCGGTTTGATAACAACAGACCGCCGGTCTGTAGAATGTGAGCGTGACGACATTCCAGCGCGCGCGGAGCGCGGAGCAGCGGGCGGTCCGGCGGCGGGCGATCCTCGAGACGGCCGCGGCCATGCTGACCGAGATGCCGGTAGCGGACGTCAGCCTGAACGAGCTGAGCCGCCGCGTCGGACTGGCGAAGTCGAATGTGCTGAACTACTTCGAGTCCCGCGAGGCGGTCCTGCTGGAGCTCTCGAGCACGGAGCTCACGGCCTGGGTGGAGGACCTGGCGGCCGCGCTCGCCGGCGTCGCACCGACGGCGCCGGTCGACGAGCGGGCGGAGCGGCTGGTGTCGGCCGTGGTCAGCACGCTGGCCGCGCGACCGGTGTTGTGCGATGTGATCAGCGCACAGGCGTCGGTGCTCGAGCGGAACATCTCGACCGAGACCGCGCTGGCCTTCAAGCGGGCGGCCGCGATCGCTTTCGAGCGGATGATCGAGGTGGTCGTCGGGGCGCTACCGGAGCTCGGCGCGGAGGGATCGGGCCGCTTCATCGCCGCCGCGAGCATGCTGGCGGGCGCGATCTGGACCCACTCCCATCCCGTCCCGGCCGTCGTCGCGGCCTACGAGGCGGACCTCTCGCTCGGCACGATCCGGATGGAGTTCGAGCCGGCCCTGCGCGACAACCTCTGGCTCCTCCTCCGCGGTGCGCTCCCCCGGCTCACGCAGTGATGGTCATCCGCCGAGTCGTGGATTCGGGTCGGGTTTGGCTGGGCGCCGACCACGATCCACGACTCGGTGGACGATCCAGCAGTTACGGCAGGTAGTAGTTCGGGTTCGGGAGCTTGAAGGTGCGGTCGGCGAAGCCGCCCTTGAGGTCGGAGAACTGGTCGCCGAAGTTCGCGACGATGTCGTAGCCGAGCGACTCGATGTGCGCGCGGGTGGCCGACTTGTAGTGGATCGTCGTACAGGAGCCGTTCGGGTCCGCGGCGCACGCCTTCTTCAGGTAGTCCGGGTAGTCGGCGACGGCCGGCTTGGTGAACAGGCCGTCCTCACCGTTCCGCAGCGCGGTCGGCTTCGGGTAGCCGGCGTCGACGCCGATACCGTCCTCGGTCAGGTTGCCGAGGGTCGCCTGCTCCTGCGCGGCACCGCGGCCGGTCAGGAAGAAGATCGCATAACCCTCGCGCTCGGCGGTCTTCACCAGGTCGACCATGCCCGGCACGGCGGGGAACCTCTGGTTCAGCACGAAGTCCGCGTTGGTCGTGGGGTTGAACGCCCAGTTGCTGGCGATCTCGTAGTTCCACGTGGCCAGCGAGGTGTCGTCGACGTCCAGCAGGATCGCCTTGGTCTCCTCGGTGTGGTGCGGCGCGGAGATCCAGCGCTTCCCCGCGGCAGCGACCGAGCTGGCCTCCTTGGCGTAGTTGCTGTCCGGCGCGAACGTGCCGCTGCCGAGCGGGTCGCCGTAGTAGTTGCGCAACTGCTGGCGCAACACGTCGATGTTGGTGACCTGCTTCTCACTCCGCGGCGTCGACGTCTGAATCGCCGGCTGCGGAGACGCGGCCCCGGCCGAGTACGCGACTCCGCCGACAACCGACGCCATCGCGACGGCCGCGACGCCGGTCAGAACCAGCCGACGGGACGGCCGGCGCCAGGAACGGATGACCATGGTGACCTCTCCAAGAACGGGAAACGTGCAAAAGCAAACTAACCCGGTCCCGCCGGATCACCCCGACCCGCGCAACAAATCCAGGGGAATCCTCCGCACGACGCCACGCCAGTTGACAGCCGGCTCTCCTGTCGTCTCCGTGGGTGTCCCCGGGGACCAACCCCACCCCAACCGACACCACCGCGCCAGTCCCGGTCGCTGGTAGCCGCCACCTGGCCGCCCAACTGCCCCGCCCGGCTGCCCGACAGTCCCGCCTCGCTACCCCGCGCGGCTGCCTCGGTCGGTCACTTTGTGCACCAGATCCGTACGGCGTCAGCCCTCGAGGTACGGAACTGGTGCACAAAGTCGATCTCTCCTGTGGCCGACACCAGTTGGGCCAGGCCAGGCTCGAGTCCGCGGTGCTGACACACTCACCAAGCAGACGCGGTCCTGCCCGGCCACGCCCCGATCCCGGGCCGGCGGTGAGCCGACGGTGGGGTTGGCGAGTGTCTCAGGTCCGCACCCGCACCGATCCACGCAACCGCGGCGGCGACACCGCCAAGACTGGGCAGCCGCCGCGACGCCACACCAGCCCGGACAACCCCTCGGCTCGGGGTTTCCCCTCGGGCACCCACGAGGAAGCCGGCATGCGTTCGGATATCCGGTCCACCGTCCGGGACGCCAACGCGGTGGTCCTGCGCGAGCACGCGCTCGGCCGGCGGGCACCGTTTGCTGGGCCGGGGCGCGGACACCAGGTTGGGGCCTGGGACAACTCATGGCCTGTCCCAGGGCCCGACGCCTTGTCCCAGCTCCCTGCTCCGGCCCGAAATCCACGCCCCCGTACGCCGCCGCCCACCGCCGACCACCAGTTGCCGACGAGCCGATTCCTGATGGCCACCGCCGCCGGCCGGTGCCGGCTGGTGGTGGTTGTCGTTCCGCCCGGGTTTGCGCACCAGTCGAGCGTCGCGGCGGCGCCCACGATCCGTTAGACCGCGCAGCTTTGTCCGTAGATCGCGGCAGCACGATCCGTTAGACCGGCTTCACGTAGCGGTGGCACGGGACGGGCAAGGTGCCGGTGTCGGCGTTCGCCGGATAGTCGAACGGGCCGGTGTCGGTCCAGCCGCTGCGCTCGTAGAACCGGCGGGCCCGGGCGTTGCCGGTGGCGACGGCGAGCCACGCCTCGCTGTGTCCGTTGGCTTTCACCTGCCGCTCGGCTTCGCCGAGTAGCGTCCCGGCTACTCCGGATCCGCGGTGATCGCGCGACACGTACACCTGCTCGACCTCCTCCCCCACCACCATCACGAAACCGGCGACCTCGTCGCCGACGACCGCGACCGTGGTGTCGGCGATCCGGTTCGCCGCCCGGGTCCAGAAGGACTCCTCGGTCCGGATCGCGACCAGCTCGTCCGGCACGTGACCAAGGTGCCCATCGCCCCACCCGGCGTACCAGATCGCGGCGACGGCATCGACGTCAGCGGCAACCGCGGGCCGCATGTTCACAGTCATGCAGTCAGGGTAAGCAGGATGGCCCCGCCGTCAGGCAGTCAGGCTGACCACGAGCGAGGCGCACGCCATGGTTAGGAAGAAGACCGCGAGGAAGAACTGCGCGGTGTATTCCCCAGCACGCACATGCGTGTACAACGCGCAGACGAAGAAGAGCACCAACCCCACCGCGGCCGCGATGATCAGCCCGGGACGCTGCACCAGCAGACCGGCGAAAAGCCCGGCCGCCCCCGCAGTCTTGAGCGTCCCGATCGGAAACGTCAACCACGACTCCGGCACCCCGGCCTTCACCATCCCGGGGAGGATCGGTTGCCAGTGCAGTAAAGCCGCGATCCCGGAGAAGGCGTTCAGGCCAA
Source organism: Kribbella sp. NBC_01510 (assembly GCF_045040325.1). Lineage (NCBI taxonomy): Bacteria > Bacillati > Actinomycetota > Actinomycetes > Propionibacteriales > Kribbellaceae > Kribbella > Kribbella sp. NBC_01510. Next base: position 815,575 of record NZ_CP109418.1, read on the forward strand.
CAGTCACCGCGACAACGACAACAGCGAAGGCAGTCACGTCAGTTCACCGCCACTCGAGCGAGTTTGTCCGGATTCGTGATCGCGAAGATGCCGGTCACCTGGTCACCCTCGACCTCCAGCACGATCACCGCGAACGGCGTGTCCCCCGACAGCAGCAACGCCGACGGATCGCCGTTCACGGCCCGGTACCGGATGCCCAGCGACGGCACCGGCCGCCGCCGCCCGTCGCCCACGATGAGCGGCGCGATCTTGTCCCGCCCCAGCACCGGCCGCAGCCCGGCCGCCCGGGCCTTGCCGCCACCATCGGCCCACAACGTCACGTCCGGCGCGAGCACCTCCATCAACGCGTTCAGATCCCCACCGACCACCGCGTCGATGAACCGCTGCGTCACCTCGAGCCGCACCTGTGGATCCGCGGTGTAGCGCGGCCGCCGGGCCTGCACGTGCTCCTTGGCGCGGTGCGCGAGTTGCCGTACGGCGACCGGCGTACGGTCGACGATCTCCGCGATCTCCGGATGTGCGTAGCCGAAGACCTCGTGCAGGACGAACACCGCCCGCTCCAGCGGCGTCAGCGTCTCCAGCACGACCAGCATCGCCAGCGAAACCGCCTCGGCTCGCTCGACCGGATCGATCGGCGTGACCACGGGCTCCGGCAACCACGGTCCGACGTAGTCCTCCTTCCGCCGGTTGATCGTCGTACGGCGAGCAAGCGCAGCGTTCACCGCGATCCGCACGAGATACGCGCGCGGATTCTCCACACCGGACCGGCCGGACCACGCCAGCCAGGTCTCCTGCAACACATCCTCGGTATCCGCCACCGAACCGAGCACGTTGTAGACGATCGAGAACAACAGCTCCCGATGCGCAACGAACTCCTCGGTCGAATTCACTTCATCGTGTGCCTTCACACGGGGTATGAGCGTTCCGGCCGCGGAAGTGTGACATCACTGCGGGTCGTAGGCCAGGTTCGGTCGTAACCAGCGCTCGACGTCCTGGACGGACATGCCTCGGCGTACGGCGTAGTCCTCGATCTGATCGCGGCCGAGGCGGCCGACACTGAAGTACCGGGCGGCCGGGCTGGCGAAGATCAGACCGCTGACGGCCGCGGCCGGCGTCATCGCGAACGACTCGGTCAGGCCCAGGCCGAGCTTGTCCGCCTCAAGGAGGTCGAACAGCTCCTGCTTCTCGGAGTGATCCGGGCTGGCCGGGTACCCGAGCGCGGGCCGGATCCCACGGAAGCGCTCCGCGTGCAGATCGGCCAGCAAGGGCTCAGCGTCCGGCTCGAACCACGCCCGCCGCGCCTCCAGGTGGATCCACTCGGCGAAGGCTTCGGCCAGCCGGTCGGCCAGCGCCTTCACCATGATCGCCCGGTAGTCGTCGTTGCGTTCCTCGTACGACGCGGCCAGCGTCTCGGCACCGTGGATCGCGACGCCGAACCCACCGAGGTGGTCACCCGACGGCGCGACGTAGTCGGCCAGGCAGCGGTTGTGCCGTCCGGCCGGCTTCTCGGTCTGCTGCCGCAGCATCGGGAACGACACGTCCAGCCCGTCCAGCAGGATGTCGTCACCCTCGCTGTGCGCCGGCCAGAACCCGTACACGCCCTCGGCCGTGAAGGAGCCGTTGGCAATGATCTCGTCGAGCAGGGTGTTCGCGTCGTCGAACAGTTCGCGCGCGACCGGCTGGTCCAGGATCGCCGGGTACTTGCCCTTCAGCTCCCAGGCCAGGAACAGGAACTGCCAGTCGATCATCGCCCGCAACGTCTCGATGCTCGGCGTCACCCGGCGCAGCCCCGTGAACGCGGGCACCGGGAGTTCGCCGTACTCGACCGGTTCGGCGTTGGCCCGGGCTTCGGCGATCGTCAGCAGCGGGCTGCGCTGCTTGTTGGCGTGCTGTTCGCGCAACCGCTCCTGGTCAATGCTGTTGCTCTTGGCAAGCGCTTCGGCACGGTCCTCGTCGAGCAGGTCGGACACCACGCCGACCACCCGGGACGCGTCCAGCACGTGCACGGTCGTCCGCTCGTACGCCGGGGCGATCCGGACGGCGGTGTGTTGTTTCGACGTGGTCGCGCCGCCGATCAGCAGCGGGAGTTTGAGCCCGCGCCGCTGCATTTCGGTGGCCACGGCAACCATCTCGTCCAGCGACGGCGTGATCAGCCCGGACAGGCCGACCACGTCCGCGCCCTCGGCCACCGCGGTGTCCAGGATCCTTGCCGCCGGCACCATCACGCCGAGGTCGATCACCTCGTAGTTGTTGCAGCCGAGCACCACGCCGACGATGTTCTTGCCGATGTCGTGGACGTCGCCCTTGACCGTGGCCAGCACGACCTTGCCCTGGCCGCGCACCATCTCGGCGCGTCCCTCACGCCGGGCCTGCTCCTTCTCCGCCTCCATGAACGGCTCCAGGTAGGCGACCGAGCGCTTCATCACACGAGCGCTCTTCACCACCTGTGGAAGGAACATCTTGCCGGCGCCGAAGAGGTCGCCGACGATCTTCATCCCGTCCATCAAGGGGCCCTCGATCACCTCGAGCGGCCGCTTCCGGGTCAGCCGGGCCTCCTCGGTGTCGGCCTCGATGAAGTCCACGATGCCGTGCACGAGCGCGTGCGAGAGCCGCTCCTCGACGGTGCCCTCGCGCCAGGTCAGGTCGACCTCGCGCTGGGTACCCTTGCCCTTCACGTTCTCGGCGAAGCTGACCAGGCGGTCGGTGGCGTCGTCGCGCCGGTCGAAGATGACGTCTTCGACGAGCTCCAGCAGGTCCGCCGGGATGTCCTGGTAGACCGCGAGCTGGCCGGCGTTGACGATGCCCATGTCCAGGCCGGCCTTGCCGGCGTGGTACAGGAAGGCCGAGTGCATCGCCTCCCGAACCACGTCGTTGCCGCGGAACGAGAAGGACAGGTTCGAGATACCGCCGCTGAGGTGGACGCCCGGGCAGCGGGCCTTGATCAACGGCAAGGCGTCGATGAAGTTCTTGGCGTAGCCGTTGTGCTCGGACATGCCGGTGGCGACGGCGAGCACGTTCGGGTCGAAGATGATGTCCCCGGGCGGGAAGCCGATCTTCTGCGTGAGCAGGTCGTAGGCCCGGCCGCAGATCGCCACCTTGCGCTCGACCGTGTCGGCCTGGCCTTGCTCGTCGAACGCCATCACCACCGCGCCCGCGCCGTAGTCGCGGATCCGCCGGGCGCGCTCGAGGAATTCCTCCTCGCCCTCCTTCAGGCTGATCGAGTTGACCACGCCCTTGCCCTGCACGCATTTCAGCCCGGCCTCCAGCACCGACCACTTCGAGCTGTCGATCATGATCGGGATCCGGGCCACCTCGGGCTCGGTCGCGATCAGGTTCAGGAAGGTCGTCATCGCCTGCTCGCTGTCCAGCAGGTCGGCGTCCATGTTCACGTCCAGCAGGTTCGCGCCGCCGCGCACCTGCTCCAGCGCCACGTCGACCGCGGCCTGGTGGTTGTCCCCCTCGATCAACCGGCGGAACTTGGCCGACCCGGTCACATTGGTCCGCTCACCGATCATCACAAACCCGGTGTCCGGGGCGATCTTGAACGGCTCCAGGCCGGAGAACCTGGTGGTGTGATCAGTGGGTACGACGGTCCGCGGCGGCAGGTCCTGGACCGCCTGGGCGATCCGGTTGATGTGGGCGGGCGTCGTACCGCAGCAGCCGCCGACGATGTTCACGAGTCCGGACTCGACGAACTCCTCGAGCATCCCGGCCGTCTGCTCCGGCGTCTCGTCGTACCCACCGAAGGCGTTCGGGAGGCCGGCGTTCGGGTGCGAGGCGACGTACGTGTCGGCGAAGCGGGCCAGGTCGGCCACGTGTGGGCGCATCTCGGCGGCGCCGAGGGAACAGTTGACGCCGACAACAAGTGGCTTGGCGTGCTCGATCGAACTCCAGAACGCCTCGACCGTCTGACCCGACAGCGTCCGGCCGCTCAGGTCGACGATGGTCACCGAGATCCACAACGGCAGATGTGGCGCGACCTCGCGGGCCGCGGCGACGGCGGCCTTCGCGTTCAGGGTGTCGAAGATGGTCTCGATCAGGAGGAGGTCGACGCCGCCCTCGGCCAGCGCTGCGATCTGCTCGGCGTACGCGTCCCGCACCTGCTCGAACGTCACCGCGCGGTACGACGGGTCCTCGACGCGCGGGGACAACGACAGGGTGACGTTGAGCGGGCCGATCGAACCGGCCACGAACCTGCCGCCGACCTCGTCCGCGGCCTGGCGGGCCAGCCGGGCGCCGGCGATGTTCATCTCGCGCACGTAGGCCTGCAGGCCGTAGTCGGCCTGGCCGATGCTGGTCGCGGTGAAGGTGTTCGTGGTGGTGATGTCGGCGCCGGCCGCCAGGTACTGCCGGTGGACGTCGAGGATGACGTCCGGGCGGGTCAGGTTGAGCAGGTCCGGGTCGCCGGTGACTTCGTGGGTGTGGTCGCCGAAGCGGTCGCCGACGTAGTCCTCCGGCGTCAGCTTGGCGCCCTGGAGCATCGTCCCCCACGCACCGTCGAGCACCGCGACCCGCTGATCCAGCAGTTCCCGTAGCGCGGTTTCACTCATCTGCCGTCCCCTCCAGAAAAAGATTCCGGAGGCGCCCTTGCAGTCGGTGCACCAGGTCGAGCGTGGCGGACCTGGGTCCGTTGCAGCGCCTCTCGTCCTGGTTGCCCCATGTTAACGGCGTCACACCTCTGACCAAGCGCGTTGCCCACATACTAAGACGCCTGTTCAACCCGTGGCACGGTCAGTGGATGAGGGCCTGGAGGGCTGGAGCGTAGAGGTCGGCGATCGCGTCCGGGTCGGTGGTGGCGATGGGGCCGGTCTTGCTGACGGAGATGGCGGCGCCGAGGCCGAGGAGCTGGGCGGTGATCAGTTCGGCGCGGAGGCCGGCGTCGGCGCCGGTCAGGCGGGCGGCGAAGGCGCGCGTCACCTGGTCGCGGAAGTGCTCGCGGATCAGCGCGCGTTCGTCGCCGCTGCCGGCCGCGAAGATCACCCGGACGAGCAGGTCCAGCCCGTGGTCGCGACGGTAGTTCACCAGCGTGAGTACGGCGTGCCGCCCGAGCTCCGCGTCCGGCGCGGCGAGCAGGAGCTCGGCGGCCTCACTGAAGTCGGCGACCTGCTCGAACAGCGATTCCTTGCTGCCGAAGTGCTTCACGATCAGGGCCGCGCTGACGTTCGCGTCGGCGGCGATCCCGCGCAGGGTGACCACGTCGTACGGCTGCACGGCGAACGCCCGCCGCGCCGCCCGGAGGATCGCGATCCGCCCCGGGTCCGTCACGTCGTACCGACCTCGACGGGAACCGGCGCGGGCCGCCGGGCCGGGATCAGCAATACCAGGCCGGCCGCCACCACCGCCGCGAGCCCGGCGATGACGAAGACGATCAGGTACGCCGACAACGCGGGCGCGACCTGGCCGGCCCTGCTGATCGTCACACCGGCCAGCACGATCGCGACGATCGTGCTGCAGATCGCGGAGCCGATCGTGCGCATCAGGGTGTTGAGGCCGTTCGCCGCGGCCGTTTCGGTCACCGGCACAGCATGCATGATCAGGGCCGGAAGCGCCGAGTACGCCACCGCGGTTCCAGCCGACACCACGGTTGCCCCGGCCACGATCCCCGCGACATTCCCGCTGGTGAACAGCCGGACGACGTACCCGGCCGCCATCAGCACCGACGCGATCGCCAGCGTGAACCGCGGCCCGCGGGTGGCCGAGATCCGGGCCGACACCGGCGACAGCAGCACCATCGCGACACCACCGGGCAACAGGCACAGGCCGCTCACGACGATCGACTCGCCCAGCCCGTACCCGGTCCACGTCGGCTCCTGCACCAACTGCGCGGTCGACAGCGAGTTGGCGTAGAACGAGAATCCGATCAGCAGCGCGGCCAGGTTGGTGAACAGTACGGCGGGACGCGCCGACACTCGCAGATCGACGAGCGGGCTGGTTGTCCGCAGCTCGTACCAGCCCCACAACGGGACGATGGCCGCGGCAACGACGTACAGCCCGACGATCTCCGCCGTACCCCAGCTGTTGCCCTTCGAGACGGCGAGCAGCAGGCAGATGAGGAACGCACTCAGCCCGACAGCGCCGATGACGTCGAAGCGTCCGCTGGTCCGGACCGCGGACTCGGGCACGATCAGCAGCACCAGGACGATGTCGAGCAGCCCGAGACCGAGGGTGATCCAGAACATCGTGTGCCAGTTCGCGTACTGCACCACGAGCGTCGCGGCCGGGATCCCGAACGCCGCGCCGACGCCGAGGGTCGAGCTCATCATCGCGATCGACGGGATCACCCGGCGCGGCGGCAGCTCGTCGCGCAGGATGCTGATCCCGAGCGGTACGACGGCGACCGCGGCGCCCTGGAACGCGCGGCCGACGATCAGCACCGTCAGATCGTTGCTGCCGGCGCAGAGGAACGACCCGATCACCATCGAGAACAGGGCGATCAACAGGACGCGGCGTTTGCCGTACATGTCGCCGGCTCGTCCGAGCAGGGGCGTGAACACGGCGCCGGTGAGCAACGTCACCGTGATCAGCCAGCTGACGTCGGCGGCCGAGCTGTTGGTGATCCGCGGCAACTCGGGCAGCAGCGGTACGACGATGGTCTGGCTGATCGAGACGAGGACGCCGCAGAAGGCGAGCGCGGCCAGAATCAGGCGTGGATGAGCGGCAGGGCGAAGCGTCAAGCTGGGTTCCTCACACGGTGAACATCTGTTTACTCAGCTCCCAGCGTAAACGAGCGTTCACCCCCGCCGGAAGTGGCCCAGGAAATCGTTCACCAACTGGACCACGATCGTCGTAGGTGAGCTGCCTACCGTGATCCCATGAGGATCTTCGTCGCCGGCGCCACCGGCGTGATCGGCCGCCGTCTCGTTCCCCAATTGGTTGCTCAGGGCCACGAAGTGACCGCGCTCACCCGCCGGGACCACGCGGTCGCGGAGGGCGTCCGGACCGTCGTCGGGGATGTGTACGACGCTGCCGGGTTGCGCGAGGTGGTCGCGGCGGCCCGGCCGGAGGTGGTCTTCCACCAACTGACCGACCTGTCCTCGCAGGACTTCGCCGCCAACAGCCGCATCCGGCGTGAGGGCACCCGCAACCTGATCGACGCGGCGCTCTTCGCCGGCGTGGGCCGCGTGATCTCCCAGAGCATCGCCTGGGCCTACGAGCCGGGTGACGCACCCGCGGTGGAATCAACACCGCTGGACCTGGATGCCGCGGACGACCGCCGCTGCGCATCAGTCCAAGCCGTCGCCGCCCTGGAAGACATCACCGCCGAAGCTCCCGAATGGGTCGTCCTCCGCTACGGCATGCTCTACGGCCCCGACACGTGGTACACGAAGGGCGGCGCGATGGCAGACCTCGCCGCCACCGGCAATCTCCCCACCGGCCCCGATGTCACCAGCTTCCTCCACGTCGACGACGCCGCCTCGGCCGCCGCCGCAGCCCTCCACTGGCCAACCGGCCCAGTCAACATCGTCGACAACACCCCAGCCCCAGCCTCCGAGTGGACTCCAGCCTTCGCCGAGTCCGTCGGCGCACCCGCTCCCACCACCTCCGCCGACCTACCTGGTCCCGCCACGTCCGCCGACGTACCTGCGTCACCCGCCTCGCCGGCGCCGTCCGGGGCCGCTCCCGCCCGAACCCCCTGGGCCCGCGGCGCCTCCAACATCCACGCCCGCACCAACCTCGACTGGACGCCCGCTCACCCAACCTGGCGCAGCGGGTTCTGGTCCTGAACATGGGGATCGGGCCCGGGCACTCCGAGGGGGAGAGAGTGCCGGGCCCGATCGTTCGGTCCGCTCAGCGACGGGAACCGCTGGTGCCAGCAGACCGGGTTCAGTTGTTGCCTGTCAGCGAACCGGTCCAGTGATCAGTTCGATGGTTGCCTTGTGGGTCTGGCCGGACTGGTCGACCCATCCGACCTCGACCTTGTCGCCGGGGTGCTGCTTGTTCAGGAGCGCCGACAGGGCGTCCGGCGAGTCCACGGCGTGACCGTCGAACGAGGTGATCACGTCACCGGCGGTGATGCCGGCGTCGTCCGCCTTGCCGTCCGCGACCACGTCGCCGACCACGGCGCCCGTCGTACCGGGGCTCGTCTCGACCGAGATCCCGAGCATCGCCGAGGCTCCGATGTGCACGGTGTCCGACGCCTTGCCGTTCTCGATCTGCTTGGCGATGTTCAGCGCGTCGTTGATCGGGATCGCATAGCCCTCGGTCGTCGTCCCGCCGCCGTTGCCGGAGCCGTTCCCGTTGCCGGAACCGTTGCCCGATCCGTCGCCGTTGCCGGATCCGTCGCCGAACCCGTTCCCGTTGCCCGATCCGTCGCCGAACCCGTTGCCATTGCCCGATCCGTCGCCGAACCCGTTGCCGTTGCCGGAGCCGTCACCGAAGCCGGAGCCCGGGCCGAAGCCGGGGTTGCCGTCGCCGTTCCCGAACCCGTTGCCGTCCGCCGTCAGGGTCGCCGTGGAGGTGGAGCCGGTGGTGGCGGCGGTCTGGCCGAACTGGCCCTGCCCGCCGTTGTTGCTGGATCCGGCGGTGTCGACGCCGATGACCTCGCCGGACGCGTTCGCCAGCGGACCACCGGAGTCGCCGGCCTGGATGTTCGCGTCGGTCTGGATCAGCCCGGTGAGGTTCTCCGGGTCCTGCCCGCCTTCGTCGGTGGCGGTGATCGCCTGGTTCAGTCCGGTCACCTGACCGGCCGCGAAGCTCGGCGTACCGCCGACGCCACCCGCGTTGCCGATCCCGACCACCTGATCCCCGAGCTTCACCTTGTCCGAGTTACCGGTGTTCGCGGTCTGCAGCCCGGACGCGTCCTTCAGCTTCAGTACGGCGATGTCGTGGGAGCCGTCGTACCCGACCACACTCGCGTTGTACGTCTTCCCGTTGCCGATGTCCGTCACTGTGATCGACGTCGCACCCGCGATCACGTGGTGGTTCGTCAGCACCTCGCCGTCGGAGGTGAGCACGATGCCGGTGCCGGCCGCCCGCGCACCTTGGTACCCGAGCACGGTGTTCACGTCGACCAGGCCGGGCGACACCTTCGCGGCGACCGACGCGGCATCGAACTGCTGCTGCGACAACTGCGAAGTGCTCCCGCCATTGTGCTGACCGATGCCCCAGGCAACCGATCCGGCGACAAGAGCCGCGGCCAGTCCCAGGCCGACAGTCCCGAACAACCGTCGCCGCCCACGCTTGCGCGGAGACTGCTGCGGACCGAACGGGTAGTACTGCTGAGGTCCGCCGTACGGCCCGTACCACGGACCCGCCTGCAGCGCACCGCCGTACTGCACACCACTCTGCTGCTGACCGCCCTGCTGCGGCGCCTGCTGCGGCGCACCCGCCTGCTGCGGACCCGCGTACTGCGGTCCCGCCGGCTGCGCGCCGGACTGCTGCGGGGCCGCTTGCCACGGCCCCTGCTGCGGTGCACCCGCCTGCTGCGGACCCGCGTACTGCGGTCCGGTGGGCTGTGCGCCAGGCTGCTGCGGAGTCGGCTGGGGCACACCACCCTGCTGTGGGCCGGCGTACTGCGGCCCCGTCGGCTGCGCGCCGGATTGGTGTGCGGCGTGCTGCTGGTGTCCTGGATCCTGCACAGGCCCTTGTTCAGCGCCCTGCCGTCCCGTGCTGTCGTTCATTGCGGTTGCCCTCTCAGCCAGTTCCCTCTGCATTCGAGTAGACCTCGCAAGGCTGAGAACTCCATCGAGCCAGCCAATGAATCAGCTGAGAATCTTCCGGACCGCCATCACAACCGCCCGGCGCCGCACGGATTCGTTCGGTACAGCAGCGATGTACTCCGGGTTCATCGACGACCAACTGGTGGCGATCGCCTGGATCAGCGACAGCAGACTGACCGCTGTGAACTCCCGCGGCACCGCCCTCCGCCGCTGACCCCGCTGCAGCTCGTCGAGCCGGCTCTGGTTGACGGCGAGGATCGCTTCCAGCGACTGACCCTCCGGCCGCTCGAGCCGGTACCAGATCGACAGCCGCAGGTGATCGGGATGCGCCTCGAAGTAGTCGAACACCCGCCCCGCGTAAGCCGGCAGGTCTTCGGCGTCGAACCCCACCTCGTCCAGATAGGCGTCCACGGACGCGGTGAACACCGCATCGAACAGCCCGTCCTTGTTGCCGAAGTACGCATAGAGCATCGCCTTGTTGCACTCGGCGACCTCGGCGATCCGGCTCACCCGTGCGCCCGCGATCCCGCGCGCGGCGAACTCCTCGGTGGCGGCGGCGAGGATCCGCGTCCTGGTCCGGTCGGCGTTCCGCTGCTGCATGCCACCAGCTTAGCAACCAACTGGTTGGTTGATTTCCAACCAACCAGTTGGTTACCTTGAAGATGTATCCAACCGTTTGGTTAGTTAGGAATCGATCATGAGCAAGATCTGGCTGATCACCGGCAGTTCCCGTGGGCTCGGCCGCGCCCTCACCGAGGCAGTCCTGGCCGCCGGCGACCGGGTGGTTGCCACCGCACGCAAGCCTGAGCAGCTCGACGACCTGGTCGAGCGGTGGGGCGAACGGGTCCGGGCGATCGCGCTTGACGTCACGGACGCGGGCGCCGCGCGAGCCGCCGTACTGACCGCGCTGGACACGTTCGGCGGGCTTGATGTGGTCGCGAACAACGCCGGCTATGCGAACAGTGCGCCGATCGAGGAGACGACCGACGCTGACTTCCGGGCACAACTGGAGACGAATCTGTTCGGAGTCGTCAACGTCACGAAGGCTGCCCTTCCGGTGTTCCGGGAGCGGCGGGCCGGGCACTTTCTGCAGTTCTCGTCGATCGGTGGGCGGGTTGGTGGGACGCCGGGGATGGGGGCGTATCAGACCGCGAAGTTCGCCGTCGAAGGGTTCTCGGAGGTGCTGAGCAACGAGGTGAAGCCGTTCGGGGTGAAGGTGACGATCGTCGAGCCGGGGGCGTTCCGGACCGACTGGGGTGGTTCGTCGATGACGATCGCCCCGGTGCTCCCGGACTACGACTCGACCGTCGGCGCGATGAACCGCTACCGCCTCGAAACCGACGGCAAGCAACCGGGTGACCCCGCCAGGGCGGCCGCCGCCATCCTCGAGGTCGTCTCCCTGGACGAGCCGCCCCGCCGGCTGTTGCTCGGCAAGGACGCGCTCACCCACGCCGAACGATCCTCCCAGGCCCGTGCCGAAGAAGCCGCCGCGTGGGCTCACTTCAGCACCTCGACCGACTTCTCCTGAGCTCGAACGCATGTCTACACTGTAGATATGATCTACAGTGTAGACAGTCCAGACGTGACGTTGCATGTCGAGCGGACCGGCACGGGGCCGGCTGTCGTCCTCGTGCCCGGCGGGGGTGGTGATGCGGCCATGTACCGGGATCTGGTGCGGGAGCTGGCCCAGCGGTTCACCGTGATCACCTTCGACCGCCGCGGCAACTCCCGAAGCCGCTGGAAGCACCCCCAGGACGGAGGTAGCCCGGGGGCTGCACCCGAGGAGCACCCGAGCGGCGGGCTCGAGGGGCACCCACGGGACGAGCGCCGGCGCGATGGAGCCGAGGAGCACCGGCGGAATCGGCTCGCGGAGCAGGCTCGGGGTGGGTTGGCGGCGCAGGCTCGGGATGTGGTGGCGGTTATGGATGATGCCGGGGTTGGGCGGGCGTTCGTGTTCGGCAACAGTGCCGGGGCGCTCGTCACACTCAGCCTGCTAACCTCGCACACCGATCGGGTCGCCGGCGCGATCGTGCACGAGCCGCCGGTGATCCAGGTCCTGCCGGACGCGGCCGCGCGAGTGGCGTACTTCGACGACCTGGGCCGGATCACCCAGCGGGAGGGCGCACTGCCCGCGATGCTCAAGTTCGCCGCGGGCACGATGGACAAGCCGACCAGGTTGTTCGACGCGAAGATCGGCCGCACGATCGGTGCGGCCGGGGTCAAACTGGCGAAGCGGCTGACCCCCGGCAACGAGATGAACCGGTTGTTCGGCAACGCCGAGCTCTTGATGCGGTCCGAGATGCCCGAGTTCCTCCAGTACCAGCCGGACCTCGCGGCATTGCGGCAAACCGACGTACGTTGGGCCTTCGGCGTGGGCGTGGCCAGCGAGGGCCGGTACTACAGTCGCCCCGCACGGCAGCTCAGCGCCGAGCTCGGCGTACCGTGTCTGGAGTTCCCGGGCGGTCATCTCGGTTATCAGCGGCACGCCGCGGAGTTCGCCCGCCGACTGGAAGAGTTCATCGATGGCTGACCGCACCCCAGCGACGCGGACCGTGCTCAACCGCGGCTACATCGCGACGGTCGCGCTCGAGCTGATCGACCGGATCGGGCTGGCCAAGTTCTCGATGCGCAAGCTCGGTGCCGAGCTCGGTGCGGACCCGATGGCCGCCTACCGGCACTTCACCGACCAGGAGGATCTGTACGACGGCATCGCCGAGCTGCTGTTCGACCGGCTGGACACCGACTCGTTGCCCTGGGCAAAGGGATGGCGAGAGGTCTCGGCGGCGTACTGCGAAAGACTCCGCGACACGTTGCTCGGGCATCCGCACGCCGTCACGCTGTTCGCCTCCCGCCCGGTCCGCTCCCCCGCCGCCATTGCCACCGGCAACCGCATGATCGAGACCCTGACGGAGGATGGCTTCACGCCGGCCGACGCGCTCCGGATCAGCCGATCCCTTCGTGAGTTCACCATCGGCCACGCCATCACCATGGCCGTCCTCACCCTGGGCGCCGACCGCCGCAGCCGCAGGCCGGCGCCCACCGATCCCGCCTACAACCTGCTCGCCGAGGCCGCCGACGGCTCCACACCAGGCGACCACTTCCACGCCGGCCTGCAGGCCATGATGGACGGATTCAGCGCAGGTCGCGGAAGAACTCGCGGACGTCGCTGACCAGCAATTCAGGCTCCTCGAGGGCGGCGAAGTGGCCGCCGTGGTCGACGTCGGTCCAGCGGGTGATGGTGTTGTCCTGTTCGGCGTAGCGGCGGATGCAGACGTCGTGGGCGAAGGCCAGGACCGCGGTCGGCACGCCGGAGTTCTCGAGCCGGGTGCCCCACGGCTCCGTCTGGGCGTAGCCGACGTACGCCGCAGAGCCCGCGGTCCCCGTGAGCCAGTAGATCATCGCGTTGGTGAGCAGCCGATCCTTGCTGATGATTGCTTCCGGCAAGGTTTCGAGGGGGTACGTCCAGGCCCGGAACTTGTCCATGATCCAGGCCAGCTGGCCGACCGGGGAGTCGACCAGGCCGTAGGCCACGGTCTGCGGCCTGGTGGACTGGATCGAGATGTAGCCGAACTCCTTCTGCAGGAATCCGCCGATCCGCGCAATCCGGTCCTGCTCGAGCGGCGTGAGCTCCTCCTCCGGCAACGGAAACGGTGGCAGCGACGGCCCACCGTTGGTGTGGACCCCGACGACCCGGTCCCGAGCAGCGCGCGCCACCGCCGGCGACACGGCCCCACCGATGTCACCACCCTGTACGCCGTACCGCTCGTAGCCGAGCTGATCCATCAACACCGCCCAGACCTGGCCGATCCGCTCCCGGCTCCAACCGCTGTCCGACACCGGCCCGGAGAACCCGAACCCGGGCAGCGACGGGATCACCAGATGGAACGCGTCCGCGGCGCCACCGCCGTGCGCGACCGGATCGGTGAGCGGACCGATCAGATCGAGGAACTCGACGATCGACCCCGGCCACCCATGCGTCAGCACCAGCGGCAAGGCATCCGGCTCCGGTGACTTCACGTGCAGGAAGTGGATCCGCTGACCGTCGATCTCGGTGGTGAACTGCGGATACGCGTTGAGCTCCGCCTCTGCGGCCCGCCAGTCGTACTTGGTCCGCCAGTAGTCGACCAACTCGGCCAGCCAGGAGACCGGTACGCCGGTGTCCCAGTCGTCACCGGGCAGCGGGGCGGGGAGGCGGGTGGCGGCCAGCCTGGCCGCCAGGTCATCGAGGGCGCTCTGCGGGATGTCGATGCTGTAGGGCTTGATCATGTCTCGACTCTTCCACCTGGTTAGGACAGCTTCAGTCCTAACCAGGTAGAAGAATCGACGTCATGCTGGAAACCTCCGCGAGACTCCTCAAACTGCTGTCGCTCCTGCAGTCGCCGAGAGACTGGAGCGGCGCCGCGCTCGCCGCCGAGCTCGGCGTCGGGGTCCGCACGGTCCGCCGGGATGTCGAGAAGCTGCGAACCCTGGGCTACCCGGTCGACGCCCTACCAGGAGTGGCCGGCTATCGGCTCGGGGCCGGAGCCGCGCTGCCACCGCTGCTCCTGGACGACGAGGAGGCGGTGGCCGTCGCGATCGGCTTGCGCGCGGCCGCGACCGGCTCCGTGGCCGGGATCGAGGAGTCGTCGGTCCGCGCGCTGACCAAGCTCGAGCAGGTCCTGCCGTCCCGGCTGCGTCACCGGATCAAGCTCCTCCAGGCGGTCGCCGTCACCCCGTCCGGTGGCCCACCGGTCGATCCGGACGTCCTCCTCACAACAGCCGCCGCGTCGCGCGACCACCAGCGCCTGCGCTTCGACTACCGCAACCACGACGGTACGGCGACAACCCGTACGACGGAGCCGCATCGGCTCGTGCACACGGGCCGGCGCTGGTACCTGGTCGCGTGGGATCTGGACCGCTCCGACTGGCGCACGTTCCGGCTCGACCGGCTGGAGCCGCGGATCCCGACCGGGCCGCGATTCACTCCGCGCGAGATCCCGGACCTGGGCACCACCGCTCGTGGCATCGCCTCCGGTGGCTACCGGTACCAGGCCCGCTTCCTCGTCCAGGCGCCGGCCGAGCAGGTGGCGGATCGGTTCGCGCCCAGCGTCGCGACGGTGACTCCGGTCGACGCGACGACGACTCTGGTCGAGGCAGGCGCCAACTCTCTCGACGAGTTGGCTCTTCATCTCGGCCTCCTCGGACACCCGTTCGAGGTCCAGTCGCCGCCCGAGCTGATCGAGCACGTCCGAGGCCTGGCGACGCGCTTGGCCGCCTCGGTCGGGCCGCTATGAGCAGTAGCGCGAACAATCTGCTCAGCTCGCGGCGCTGGAGTCTCCCGCGGAGGTGAACGCCCTGATCGACGATTTTCTCGCCGACCAGGGCGGTTACTGACGATCAGTGGTTGCTGACGACGGCCCCGGTCTTCGGGTCCAGGATCAGCTTCTTGTTACTCGGGTGCTGCCGGAAGTCGAACATGCCGGTCAGGCTGCCGGCGCGCTGGTCGAACGAGTGGTCGCCGATCCGGCCGGTCCGCCAGTTGTCCTCGATGAACTTCAGGATCGAGCTCTGGTCGGTCAGCGAGTGGTCGACGTGGTTGGTCTTCGCGTACGGGGAGACCACCAGCAGCGGCAGGCGCGGGCCGTAGCCGCAGCGGTCGGCGTACCCGCCGGACACCGGGGCCTTGCCACACGTTGCCGCCTGGTCGAGCGCCGCGTCCTTGGATCCGTTCACGGTCGGCGACTTCTGGTGGTCGTACCAGCCGTCGGAGTCGTCGTAGGCCAGGACGACCGCGGTCGACGCCCACTCCTTGGACTTCTGCAGCTGGTTGATCTCCTTGACCACAAAGGCCTGCTCGTCCAGCGGATCGGAGTATCCGGCGTGGGCGTCCTGGTACTCACCGGCCTTCAGGAAGCTGACCGCCGGCAGGTTGTTCGCCGCGACGGCCGCGTCGAAGTCCGACGTGTCGTACTGGTGGTTGGCCTGGTCGGTGTGCCCGATGGCCTGCACCGAGCTCGGCGGCAGGTGCTTCGGGTTCGCCGTCGACTTGTAGTACTGGAAGGGCTCGTGGTGCGGGCTGTAGTCGTTCGCCGCGATGCCGCCGATGTTCGGGTGCGACGCGCCGCAGACGGCCTTGCCGTTCGCGGTACCGGTCGGTTTGAAGCCGCCCTGGAACCAGCCCCAGGTGACGTTGCGCGCGTTCAGCAGGTCACCGATGTTCTGCCCGTGCATCCCGGCCAGGTTGTTGGTGGACTTGCCGTTGTTGTTCGAGCAGTCGTCGTAGATCGGGTCGGGGTCGTTGGTGATCGTCCCGATGCCGTTCTTGTCCGGCGACTGCACGGCGTACGCGTCGGTGGTCGGCTGCCCCGTCTTCGGGTCGTACGCCTGGCCACCGTGGGTCTGCCCGGAGATCAGGTTCAGCGCGCCCGGGGTCGACGGTCCGTACACCGTGTTGAACGAGTTGTCGCTCAGCGAGTAGTGCTGCGCGTAGTTCCACAGCGCGGTGACGGTGTTGCCGTCGTAGTAGTCCATCACCAGTCCCGGCTCGCCGAACAGCACGGGCTGGCCGGTGCACTTGTCCGTCTCGGTGTTCTCGACGAACTTGTCCATCTTGCCGCCGTTGACAGCCTTCTGCTCCGGACCGTAGCCGTGGTTCTGGTCGCAGGTCAGGGCCTGCGACGGCGCCAGCCGCTTCGGGTCGTAGGCGTTCGGGTTGTGGGTCAGCAACTGCTGCGACAGGCCGTTCACCTTGGGCGTGTGCCGATCCGCCGTGAACGGCGTGCCGTTCTCGTTGGTGGCCTTCGGGTACGTGCCGAAGTAGTGGTCGAACGAGATGTTCTCGCCGAAGATCACCACCACATGCTGGATCGGCGTGGTCGGGTGGACCACCTTGTACGAATAGGCGGCGTTGGCCACCTGATTGGTGTCGCCGCCGCTACAGCCGGCCAGCAACAAACCCGTCGCGGCCACAGCGGCCGTGGCTGCGACACGGAGTCTTGCACGCATGCCTTCTCCTTCTGAGTGACTCATGCAAGCAACGACCGCCCAAGGTGGTCGTTGCCGTCCCGTACACCGGGAAGCGCAAAGAAGTAGCCGCCGCCGACCGGCCGGATGTAGTCGACGAGAGGCTCGTCGATCAGCCGGGTCTGCACGGCCTCGAACTGCCGGGCGATGTCCTGCTGGTAGGCGCAGAACAACAGCCCCAGGTCCAGGTCCCCGACCGAGTCGGTGCCCCTGTCGTAGTTGTAGCCGCGGCGCAGGAACTGGCTGGCCGCGGTCTCCGCGGTGCGCGGGTTCGCGACGCGGATGTGGCTGGTCAGCGGGATCGCCCCGCCGGTCGGGTCGGCCGGGTAGTTGGGGAGATCGGTCTCGCTGTTGCCGTCCAGCGGCGCGCCGGAGTCCCGCCGCCGGCCGAACATGTTCTCCTGCTCGCCGACCGACACCCGGTCCCAGAACTCGACCAGCATCCGGATCTTGCGCAGCACCTGGTAGCTGCCGCCCGCGGTCCACGCCTGCTCGCCGCTGCTCTGGCCGACCCACACGAGCTTGTCGTGGTCGGCCGGTGCCGGCTTGACGATGCCGTCCTTGAAGCCCATCAGGTTGCGCTGCGCGCCGGACGGCCGCGGCGGGTTCTGGAAGCCGTCGACACGCCAGCGCAGCTGCATCGCGCCGCGGGTGTGCCGGGCGATGTCGCGCAGCGCGTGCAGCACGGTGTCGGTCTCCGACGCGCACAACTGCAGGCTCAGATCCCCGTGGCACTGGCTGTCGTCCAGGCTGTCGTTGGGGAATTCCTTCATCGCCGTCAGCTTCGCCGGCTTGCGGTCCTTGACGCCGTACCGGTCGTCGAACAGCGACGCGCCTACGCCGACGGTGACCGTCAGGTCGTCGCCGGGCATGTCCGGGCCGAGTACGCCGGAGTCGGCCGGCGGGGCGGTGATGCCCAGTGGCGGCAGCGCGCCGCCCGCGGTCAGCAGCCGGGCCCGGTCGGTCAGCGTCTTGAACAACTCGGTGAGCTCGCCCTTGTCCGCCGCGATCACGTCGAACGACGCGAAGATGGCCTGCTTCTGTGGGTCGGTGGTGATGCCGGCCTGGTGCACGCCGTGGAACGCCACGGACGTCGACGTCGCCGCGTCGGCGGACACCGAGAGCCCAGTCACCGCCGCCGCGCCGGCGCCGGCCAGCGCCCCGCGCAGGAAGGACCGGCGCCCGACGCCACTCATGAGCTCCTCCGGACTTCGCAGATGGCGGCGACGGGGGCGAGCAGTTCCAGCAGTTGGCCGACCGCGCCGTTGAGCTGTTCCCGGGTCGTCCGGTCCAACTGGTCGACGGGGGTGTTCTGGTGCGCGGTCAGCAGCGCCCGCACCCGGTCTTCCCACTTCTGCACCTGGGCCAGGTCGGGGTAGCGCGGCTTGAGCACCGGGTTGAGGATGGCCAGCACCTTCGCCGTGCCATCCAGGTTGGCCAGCGCGGTGTTCAGCGACGTACCGCTGCCCTGGTCGTTCTCGCCGGTCAGCTCGAACTGGAGGGCGTTCTCCATGATTTCGTGGGCGCGCAGCCCGAGATCGTTCGGGTCCACCTGGTCGTTGGGCAGGTCATGCTGCAAACCGTGCACGTCGACGGCCAACTGGTCCGCGATCGGCTTCAGCCCGGCGGCGGAAGCGTTGTGCCACAGGCCCTTCTCGAGCGGATGGAAGCCGGCATCGGATCCGTCGATCTTGTCGGCGAAGTCGCCGAACGCGTCGTAGGCCGCGCCGAGCGAGTTGTACGCCAGGTGCGCGGGGAGCCAGTCGGCCCGGGCGGCATCCAGGTTGCCCGCGTCCACATCACGACGCAGCTTGTCCGTCTTCGCGGCCAGGTCGGCGACGCCGGCGGCGACCGCGGCCTCATACTGCTTCACCAGCGGCAACATGTCGTTCTTGGTGACGGCGACCGCGGCCGGGCCACCCTTCGCGTCGCCCGCAACAGTGACACTCGGACCGGTGATGGCCTCGGTGTCCTCGATCAGGCAGCGGATCGCGTACCGGCCGGCGCCGAGCTGCACGTCCATCGGCGCGCTCGTGCTCGGGCCCAGGCCCTCCACCTCGCCGTACACCTTGTTGCTGCTGACCTCGACGAGGTCGACCTCGGCGGCCGCGTCGCCGGTGTTGTGCACGATGATCGTCTGCCGACCGGTCTTCGGGTCGGTCCAGCCCTGGCCGCACTGGCTGCGGGACACGGTGATCTGGGGTGGGCCACTGGCCGCATCGGCGGCGCCCGCCCAGGGCCGCCACACCGCTACCGCCACCAACGCGCCAACACCGACCAGCGCGATCGCCGCCGGCAGCGGACGGGGAGTGCGCACGACAGGTCGCTCCTGATGATCGGCGATTTACATTCGTCGGTGATGTTAATTGGGCTGTGACGGAACTCGGGCACTGTTGGCCCACTCGTCACGCACTGTTCGTCTTAGCGGCGGGACGGGACCGGGGTACGGGTCAGGTCGGCGGCTACGACGATCTCGCCGGAGAACTCGGCGGCGGCTTCTTCGTGGAAGCGTTCGGGTTCGAGGTACCGCTGCGAGAAGTGGGTGAGGACGAGCTTGCGGACGCCGCATTCCTGGGCGACGCGGGCCGCCTGGCGGGCGGTCAGGTGGCCGAAGCGACGGGCCAACTCGGACTCCGGCGACAGGTACGTGGACTCGATCACGAGCAGGTCGGCGCCGGCTGCCAGGCGGAGCACGTTCTCGCACAGCCGGGTATCCATGACGAAGGCGAACCGCTGACCTGGACGAGGTTCGCTGACGTCCTCGATCCGCACCGTCCGGCCGTCGGCCTCGAGCGAGCCGGCCTGCTGGAGACGACCGATGGCCGGACCAACGATGCCGAGGGCAGCGAGTTTGTCCGGCAGCATCCGGCGGCCGTCGGGCTCGATCACCTGGTAGCCGAAGGACTCGATCGAGTGCTCCAGCCGACGCGCCCACAACTGACCGAAGGAGCCGACGGAGAGCAGACCGTCCTCCTCGACCGGCTCCTCGACCAACTCGGCACGCTCGAAGAACGACGCGGCGTACCGCAGGCGGGTGAAGTATTTCTGACCCGACGCCGGATAGTGCGCCCGGACGGGATGCGGTACGTCGTCCAGCGACAGGCGCTGCACGATCCCCGGTACTCCCAGGCAGTGGTCGCCGTGGAAGTGCGTCACGCACAGCCGGGTGATCGCCCCGGCCGCGACCCCGGCGTACAGCATCTGCCGTTGCGTGCCCTCACCCGGATCGAACAGGAACCCCTCGGTGTCCCACCGCAGGAAGTAGCCGTTCTGCGTGCGTTCCCGAGACGGCACCTGACTACCGGTGCCCAGCACAACGAGTTCACGCACGAACCTCAGGCTAGTCGAGAGTGCACAAGCCGCCCACCGAGATACGTCTGCTCGACCCTGGCGCGCAGCAGCACCGACGGATCGTCACCCCGGATGTCCTCACTGAGGACCACCAGATCGGCGAGCTTCCCGGGCGTGATGGTGCCCTTGACGTCCTCCTCGTGCGAGGAGAACGCGGGGTTGGCGGTGTACGCGCGCAGCGCCTCGTCGATGGTGATCGCCTGCTCGGGGTGGAAGCGTCCGTCCCTGGTCGCGCGGGTCACAGCGACGCACATGTTCCGCAGCGGATCGATCTCCGCGACATGGGACTTGTTGAACGCTCCCGGGAAGTCCGAGACGACATTCAGTACGACGCCACTGTCGATGAACCAGCGCCACGCGAAGGCGTTCGCCGAGCGATCGAGTCCGAGCGCCTCGTCGAGATTCCTGGAGTAGAGCGCCAGGTGGTCGGACGTCACGTCGGCGACCAGCCCGAGCTCGCCGGCCCGTGCGAAGTCGTCCGCGGCGACGTGCCAGGCGTGAATCAGCCGATGCCGCCGCTCCCGCGAACCATTGACCTGGGCCGCCCGTTCGAACGCGTCGATCGCGATCCGGGCACCTCGATCCCCCGTGACGTGGACCCCGATGTCGAAACCGGCCGCATCCCCGGCCTCCACGAGGTGCGCGAACCGCTCCTCGCCGACGAACCGGTATGACCAGCCGTCGGTCAGCCCGGTCCCCGCGGCGCCGGCCGGATCGAACGGCGGAAGCATCGCACCGCTGTCGACGAAGATCTTCAGCGCACCGAACCGCAGCCAGTCGTCGCCGGTCTTCGGCGTGATCCCGTGGTCCGCCAGCGCCTCGAAGGTGTCCAACGGCAAGAACGCGTACACCCGGACCGAGAGCTCACCGCGATCCGCAAGACTCTGGAAGATCTGGGTGTTCGAGAAACTGCGCTCCAGGAAGACCGGCGGGATCGTCTCCTCCGTCACCGCCGGAAGGCGGGCGATGTCGTGGATCGACGTGATGCCGACCGCGTTGAGCTGTGCCATCACGCCCTTGGCGCCGACCAGCTTCTGTTCCAGTGAGATCGGACTGACCAACCGCTGCAGGAACTCGCCGGCCTGCCCGTACACCATCCCGGTCAGCTCACCGGACGCGTCCCGGCCGAACCGGCCGCCGCGCGGATCCGGCGTACGGCGATCGATCCGGGCCACCTCGAAGGCCTTCGAGTTCGCGAAGTACTGATGATCCGCACGCCGGATCAGCAAGGGATTGTCAGGTGTCAGCGCGTCGATCTCGGCCAGCACCGGCTCGAGCAACGGCGGCGACGACGCCTGCGTCGAGGCGAAGTCACCGAGATCTCCGCCAGTGATCCAGATCCCGGCCGGGAGCCGTTCGACCATCGCTGCCACGCGTTCGGCGAGCACGGCCTGGTCGTTCACGTCGGTGAGCGGGACCTGGAAGTACCAGTCGACCGCGTTCTCGAAGTGCGTATGGGCGTCGTTGAAGCCGGGGCACACCATCCGCCCGGCCAGGTCGACGAGCCGCGTGTCCGGGCCGGTCAGCGCCAGGATCTCGGTGTCGTCACCCACCTTCGCGATGCGGTCCCCCACGATCGCCACGGCAGTCGCGAGCGGTTGCGCCGGATCGGCGGTCCACACGGTTCCGCCATACAGGATCAGGTCGGCAGGGTCGATGGCGGAGGTGGTCATCAGGCGGTGGCTCCTCGGGCGGATCGGAAGGTTCCGGCGATACGATCTGGACACGACGGTAATGCGCGTTACATTATTGAGTCAATGGTTGCCGAAGACGGTCCCCGAGGAGTTCAGGTGCAGAGTCCGCGAGTCATCGAGGTGTCGAGCCCGTCAGCGCACGAGCGCGGCGTGCAGTACGGGAGTGCCGCGGCCGACCTGATCGCCCGGGCGATCGACTACTACCGCGCCGGGTTCGCGCATCAGGCCGGCCTCGGCTGGGATCAGGTCCTCGACCACATCCAGCCCTGGCAGCTGCTCATCGAGCGGGACTTCCCGGAGATCCTGGACGAGCTGGCCGGCGTCGCGGCGGGAGCCGGCGTACGGCTCGCGGACATCCTGGCCCTCAACTGCCGGGGCGAGATCATCTACGACAACTGGTTCCACGAAGCGACCGACGGATGTACGTCATTCGCACTCACCGACGACGCCGCGGGAGACGGCCATGTCTACGCCGGCCAGAACTGGGACTGGCGCCACGCGATCCGCGACACCGTCGTCGTACTGCGGGTCGTGCAGCCGCCCAGGCCCACGTTGATCATGCAGGTCGAGGCCGGCCAGATCGGCCGCCACGGCGCGAACTCGACCGGTCTCGCGCTCAACGCGAACGGACTCGGTGGGCGGTTCGACGACGCGATCGGCATGCCACAGACGATCATCCGGCGCGCGGTCCTGGACGCGCCCAACCTCGCCGACGCTCTCAAGATCCTGACCTGGACCAAGGCTCACATCCCAAGCAACGCGCTTGTGACGCATCGCGACGGGTTCTCGATCGACATCGAGACCACACCGGGCGGACACGGTTGGGAGTACGCCGTGAACGGCCTCCTTGTCCACGGCAACCACTACCAGGTGCTCAACGACAGCCACCGCCTGGTGTCGCCCGACTCGCTCATCCGCGTTCCCCAAGCACGCAAGGGTCTGGCGAAGGCCGCCTTGTGCGAGAAGTCAGAAGACGTTCGTACGGCGATCCACGCGGCGATGTCGGATCACCTCGGACATCCCGACTCCCTGTGCGCTCATCCGGACGAGCGATTGCCGGCCGTCGAGCAATGGTCGACGACGCTGTCCAGCTGCGTCGACCTCACCACCGGCGAGTACTTCGTCGCCCCCGGATCACCGTGTGAGAGCCCGTACGAGCTGATCCCGTTCAACCTCTACCAATGACCGTCTCACTGCGCACTGAGCCCGGTCACGTCCAGGCTGTCGACCGCGCCGACCAGCAACTCCTCGTTGGCGAGCGCGTGCTCCTCGACCAGACGACCGGCCTTGGTCGCGTTCCGCTCGAGGAACGCGGTCAGGATCTCCCGGTGCTCGTCGAGTGCCTCGTCAGGGCGACGGTCCGACTCCCGGTAGGTGGACTCGAGGATCGAGAGGGCATAGCGCATCTCGACCGCGATGCCGGCGAAGAACTCGTCCACGCGGGCGCTGCCGTTCAGCCCGACCACGGCTTGGTGGAAGGCGAGATCACGCCGTACGACGTCGTCGGCGCTGCCGGAGCGGGTCGCGGCCTCGAGGTCGCCGAACGCGTCCCGGAGCTCTTGCAACTGCTGGTCGGTGAGCCTCTTCGCCCGTCGCGCGGCCGATCCTTCGAGCGTCCGGCGCACGCGGTACAGATCCCGGATGTCATCCTCGGAGAACAGCACGACCCGGGAACCCTTGTGCCGGTAGTGCCGGACGATCCGCTCCCGGGCCAGCACGCCGAGCGCGTCCCGGACGGTCCGGCGGGAGACGTCGAACTGCTCGGAGAGCGCCTCTTCGCGCAACTGCTCCCCCGGCGTCAGGGAGCCGTCCATGATCAGCTCCCGCAGCACCGACGCGACCTCTTCGGCCGTCGTCCCGCGACTCAGCGCCGGGGTGCGTCCGGTCACCGGCATGACGGCTCCTCCCTTGCCTCCAAATTGGTCACCAATATAGCGAAGGTGTGTGAGCGATCGTGACGTCGGCCGCCGAGTGGAGTTCAGCCGCGATCGCCGAGGTTCTCGGCGAGCAGTTCGGCCTGCAGGCAGTGACGGTGTCCGCGCTGGGCGGGGAGATCGACCAGAACTCGGCGGTGAAACTGCGGGACGGCTCCCGAGTCGTGGTCAAGGTCTCGCCCCCGCGCGCCGACCCGGACCTGATCCGGTGGCAACACGAGCTACTCCGGTTGGCCGGACGGGACGACGTACTCGGGCCGGTGCAGGTGCCGACGATGCTCCCGGCCCGCAACGGCGACACCGTTGTGTCCGTCGACCGCGAGGGGTCACGCCGCTTGGTGACCGTGCAGACGTGGATGCCCGGCACGACCCTGTCGGAGCTCGGCACGCACTCGACGGGCCTCCTGACTGAGCTCGGTTCTACCGCCGGGCGCCTAGTGCGCGCCCTCACCGAAGCACCGGACCGGCCCGGAGAGACACGCCACCACTGGGACCTCCTGCGCGCACCGGAAGCCATTGCCCAAGGCATCGACTCGGTCGAGGACCGGAACCGGATCGCCGAGGTGTGCCGGATCCTCTCCTGGTTCACCCGAGCACTGGACGCCCACCAGGAATCGCTGCCGGCGTCGGTGGTCCACCACGACCTCAACGACTTCAACGTCCTGGCCCGGCGTGGCCCGGACGGCCGGCACCACGTGCACGCCGTACTGGACTTCGCCGACGCCCTGCACTCGGTGCGGATCAGCGAGCTCGCGATCGCCGTCGCCTACGCGATGTTGCGCACACCGAATCCACTGAGTGCGGCCGCGGCCGTCATCCGTGGGTACGCCGCCGAGCTCGAACTCACCGACGCCGAATTGTCGGTGCTCTATCCGCTGGCCGCGGCCAGGTTGTGCGTGAACGCGGTGACCTGGACCAAGCGGTGCGCGCAGTCCGGCCACGCGTACGGGCACGATCGGATGCGGCACACCTGGCCCACCATCTCGTTGCTAGCGGCAACTCCGCCGGAGCTGGCCGAGATCGTCTTCCGGGAAGCAGCGGGCGCGCCGGTCGATCCGCCCGTACCGCTCCGAGTCTCGGAGGCGCGTCGTGCGCTGCCGCACCTCGACCTCGTGCCGTTCGACCCGGCCCACGAGATCATCACTGGCATCCTGCCGGGCTCGGCACGCGTCGGCCGGCATCTGCAGGCCGACGCCGGCACCTCCGCCCGGCGGTCGACCGAGGGCGGCGAGGCGGCGACGCTCCGGCTCGGAGTGGAGATCAAGTCGGCCGAATCCTTCCGGGTCCTGACCCCGCTGGCCGCGATCGTCGAACGACGCGGCCGCGGTACGGCGGTCGACGGGCTCGCGTACGGACCGTTCCTCGTCCTCCGCCACGAGCGCGACGGCGCGGAGACGATCTGGTCGCGGTGGACCGGTCTCAGCTCGTCGCTCAGACAGGGCGCTTCGGTCTGCCCCGGCGAGCTGATCGGGGATACCGCCACCGGGCGCTCGGACTGGGCTCCGGCCGCTCTGCACGTGGCGATCTTCCGCTCGCTCGAGACGGCCCTGATCTCCGAGCGGGTCCTGGTTCCGCCGTCGGAGGCCGCCGCCTGGGCTCGCGTGTCACCCGATCCGTGGGAGTTCCTCGGTCTTGCCGACGACTGGCGATCCGACGCCGACACCGAAGGCAGCACCGAACGACTGCTGGCCACCCGCGACACCCACTTCGCCCGCTCGCAGCGCTCGTACTACGACCGTCCGATGACCCTCGTCGGCGGCCGCGGTGCCTGGTTGTTCGACGAGTTCGGCCGGAGCTACCTCGACACCATCAACAACGTGAGTCACGTCGGCCACGGCAATCCCCGTGTGATCGCGGCCGCGACTTCGCAACTGCATCGGCTCAACACCAACAGCAGATTCGTGTACCCGGGGATCGCGCAGTACGCCGAGCGGCTCGCAGCGCTCCTGCCTGATCCGCTCGAGGTCGTGTTCTTGGTGTGCAGCGGCAGCGAGGCCAACGACCTCGCCATCAGGATGGCCCGGCACGTCACCGGCCGGACGGACGTCTTGGTGGTCGACGGCGCGTACCACGGGAACACCTCCGTCCTTACCGGCCTGAGCCCCAACCGCTACAAGGGACCTGGCGGCACCGGCCCGGATCCGACCACCCACGAGGTCGAGCAGCCCAACCTGTACCGAGGCCAGTTCACGTACGGCGACGCCGCCGCCGGCCCCAAGTACGCCGCCGACGTCAAGCGGCAGGTGGAACGGCTGGTGGCCAACGACCGTCCACCGGCGGCGTTCATCGCGGAGTCGGCGATGGGAACGGCCGGGAGCATCTTCTACCCCGACGGCTACCTCGAGCGGGCGTTCGCGGCCGTGCGGACCGCCGGCGGCCTGTGCATCGCGGACGAGGTGCAGGTCGGGTTCGGCCGCTTCGGCGACGTGTTCTGGGGATTCGAGAGCCAGGGCGTGGTTCCCGACATCGTGACCATGGGCAAGCCGATCGGCAACGGCCATCCGATGGCCGCGGTGGTGACGACCCGGGAGATCGCGGACGCCTTCGACACGGGCATGAAGTACTTCAACACCTTCGGCGGCAACCCGGTGTCGTGCGCGATCGGAACCGCCGTACTCGACGAGATCGCCGCGCAGGGCCTGCAGGAAGAGGCTGCCGACACCGGGCGGCACTTCGCCGGCGTCCTCACCGACCTTGCCGCCAAGCACGAACTGATCGGCGACGTCCGTGGGCACGGCCTGTATCTCGGCATCGAGCTGGTCCGTGACCGGGAGACCAAACTGCCGGCTGCCGACGAGGCTTCGCTGATCAGCGAACTGATGAAGGACGAAGGCGTGATCGTGTACCCGACCGGTGCCGACGGCAACGTCCTGAAGATCAAGCCACCGCTGACGTTCACCGCCGAGGACGCGGACCTCTTCGCCTCGGTCCTCGACGAGATCCTCAGCCGCGACTGGTGACCGGGGGCTACCAGCCCTCGGTCAGCACGCGGTCGAGCGTGTCGGCGAAGAAGTCGGCATCGGCGACGCCGATCCCCAGTGGCGGCTTGATCTTCAGCACACACAGCCGATCCGAGGTCGGCTGCATGATGACGCCGAGCTCCCGCATCCGCTCGCAGATCGCCGCCGTCTCCGCCGCGGCCGGCTCCAGGGTGTCGCGGTCCCGCACCAGCTCGACACCGAGGTAGAGGCCCATCCCATGCACCGCGCCGACGATGGCATGGCGATCGGCGAGCTCGAGCAGTCGCCGCCGCAAGTGCGCCCCGACGTCGCGAGCGTTCTGTTGCAGTCGCTCGTCACGCAGTACGTCGAGAACCGTCAGCCCGGCCACACAGCTGACCGGGCTGCCGCCGGCCGACGAGAAGAAGTACCCCTGGCTGCGGTAGCCGTCCGCGATCGCCTTGGTGGTGATGACCGCGCCCAGCGGGTGACCGTTGCCCATCGCCTTCGCGACCGTGACGATGTCGGGCACCACATTTTGTTGCTCGAAGCCCCAGAAGTGCTCGCCGAGCCGGCCGTAGCCGACCTGGACCTCGTCGGCGATGCACAGGCCACCGGCCCGCCGGACGGCTTCGTAGACCCTCGCCAGGTAGCCGTCCGGGAGAGCCATCCCACCCGCGTTCCCGTAGTACGGCTCGGCCAGGAATGCCGCCGGCGGCCGGGCCAGGGAAGCGATCGCGGTGATGGCGTCCTCGGCGTAGCGGTGAGCCTCCGCGCCACGATACTGACCGCGGTACGCGTTCGGAGCCGCGACCGGGTGGACCCAGGACGGTCTGCTCTCGAGGGCGTTCGGGTTGTCGGCCACCGAGGTCGAGACGGCATCGGTCGCGTCGGACCAGCCGTGGTACGCCTCCCGCAGTACGACGGTGTCGCGCCGGCCGGTGTTCGCCCACGCCAGCCGCAACGCGAGGTCGACCGCCTCGGTGCCGCTGTTGACCAGGAACACAGTGTCGAGCGGATCCGGGAGCAGTGCCGCGAGCCGCTCGGAGAAGTCCACGACAGCGCGGTAGTGGAAGCGCGAGTTGGTGTTGAGCAAGCGCCATTGCTGCTCGATCGCATCGGACAACCGCGGATGTCCGTGGCCCAGGATCGACACGTTGTTGACCATGTCGAGGTAGGACCGGCCGTCGACGTCGTACAGGTGATACCGGCAGCCGCGCTCGATCCGGGGCGGCTCGCGGAAGTAGTGCTCCTGGACCGGGGCGAACGACGAGTCTCGCCGGGTCAGCAGTTCCCCGGCCGAGTCCCCCGGTTGGCCGGCGTACGCCGGATCCACGAGCGACGTCGGATCGGGGCAGACCTGGGCCCACGCATCGGCCAGCGATGCGGGCACGAAGAACGGCGGCCGGGTCTGGTCGCGGCCCACCTGCACCCGCAGTTCGCCGTTGGCGCTCAAGCTGCCGATCGGTGCGCCGGCCTGGACCGCGACGCCCGGCACGGTCTCGAGGCCGGGTCCGCTCAGCCACAACGTCAGGCCATCAGCCGCGTGGAATGCGGCCGCATCGCTGTGTCGTTCGATGACGGCATCCCACGGCGCGCGAAGCTCGAGCGGCTCCGTGCTGAACAGCTCGACTCCGAGCCCGACGGTGGCCGGCGAATCGAACGAGTTCAGCCGAGTGCGCGTCAGCCGGGGCTGCAGGAACGGCACGTAGGCGACAGTCGCTTGGTCACCGGCGAGGATCTTCGCGGCGACCTGGGACTCCGCCCGCTCGTCCAGGAACGCACCGCCGTGCAGCTCCGCGCTGGTTGTCGACAAGTCGAGTCGCACCAGCTGGGAATCGCTGTGCAGCAACGGATGTCCCGCTACGACCGGCCGTTCGCTGCGAGATCGAACGGAAGACCGTACGAGCGCCGTCATCACGTCCAGTGGCACGGAGGTCGCTTGCTCGAAGATGCGCCACTCGCGGTCGAGATTCCTGACCGCGTACCCGTTGTCCGGATCGATGTGCGCCTGCTGCTGCCCGCTCACCATCAGCGCGGCAGCCCGCAGTACGACGAGCGGCCACAGCGCGACCAGTTCGTCGTCGGAGATTGCCCGGATCCGATCGAAGGCCTGGATCGCGGGGAGGATCGTGGTGAGATCGCCGTACTGCAGGAGCGAGGAGCAGGTCACGGCCAGCTCGGCGATCGCCCAGCTCTCCATCAGATCCCCGAAGTCGATGACACCGATCGGGCGTGGACGTCCATCGACGCCGAGCACGGCAACGACATTGTCGTCGGTCAGATCGCCGTGGATGACCTGCGTGGGAAGGCTGTCGCGAACCGAGGCCAACGCCTGGCTCGCCGCAGCGGCCGCAGATCGGGCCGCTTCGGCGCCTCCGGGAACGGCGACGAAGTCCGCCAACCGAGCCACGACCTCAGGCGCATTGCGCAGATCCCATTGCAGTGCCCGCGCGGGTACGACGCCGTCGAACGACGCCAACGCCCGTGTCGTGCGCCCGGCCAGCTCGCCGAGCGATCCGACCACCGACGGCGCCAGGTACTGATGAGCGCTGAGAATGTTGCCCTCGACAAACGTCACCAGCCGCGCCGCGGTCGTCCCACTCCCCAGCGTCAACTGCTGGATCGGCAACCCGTCGCGGCCGGCCAGTCCGACCGGTACATGAATCCCGGGTTCGCAGTGGGCGACATGCGCTGCCGCGCCGTCCTGCGCGG
Organism: Kribbella sp. NBC_01510; assembly: GCF_045040325.1. Taxonomy (NCBI): domain Bacteria; kingdom Bacillati; phylum Actinomycetota; class Actinomycetes; order Propionibacteriales; family Kribbellaceae; genus Kribbella; species Kribbella sp. NBC_01510. Next base: position 844,869 of record NZ_CP109418.1, read on the forward strand.
CGAGATCCTCAACCGTGAAGGCCGGGTTGGACACCTTGAGCACGTACTTGCCGGCGGGCGCCTCGATCAGGAAGTTGGCGTCCTGCTGGCTCCCGAGCTCGGTGACGACACCGTCGATGCCGTAGCGCTCCTGGACGAACCGGCCGGCCTGCGCGGCGGAGATGTCCGGGGTCGGCAGCGCGGTCTGCGTGAAGAAGTCGAAGGCCTGGGTCATGGAGCCTCCAGATGCGTGGCATTCAACACGGTCATGCGCGCTCCTCAGCGATCGAGTTGCCTCCGTCGACGACGAGGCACTGGCCGGTCAGATAGGCCGCGGACGGCGTACAGAGATAGCCGATGAGTCCGGCCACTTCCGCTGCTGTCCCGCTCCGGCCGACCGGCGTCCGGAGTCCTTGCTCATGTTCGTACGGCGTCTGGGAGTCGGTGGCGATCCATCCGGGGGCCACCGCGTTGACCGTGACACCAGCCCGAGCCGAATCCACCGCGAGCCCGCGAACCAGTCCGACCACGCCGGCCTTCGCCGCGCCGTACGCGATCTCGCCGTTCATCGCCATCAGCGGGCCGGTCAGACTCGCCACAATCACCAGTCGTCCGGCTTCGGACGACTCCAGCGCAGGCAGTACTGCCTTGGCGAAGAGGAACGCCGCATCGAGGTTGCGGGACAGGCTTGCCCGCCACGTCCGCAACGACATGTCCGCGATCCGGCCCGCCTCGGGCTCTGGCTGCGCCACCGAGGTCATGCCCGCGCAGTGCACCGCGATGTCCAGCCGGCCGAAGTGCGTGATCGCCTCGTCGGCGATCCGGCGCGAGGTGGCCTCGTCCGTCAGGTCGCCGGCCAGCGCGACCGTGCCGGCGGGAAGCTCGGCGGCGCGTTGCTGCACTCGCTCGCTGCCACCCGAGACCACCAAGGCGGCGCCCAGCGCGCTCAACTTCCGGGCCACCGCGAAGCCGATCCCGCGCGGTCCCCCGACCCCGGTCACCGCTGCCGCTCTGTCGTGCAGGTCGAGCATTAGCGGTCACCTTCCAAGATTGGTCACCAATCTAGCATGATGACAATCCGGCGGCAATCGCCGTCAGGCGTACCCGAGCTGCTCCCGCAGGGTCGTCAACCGGTGCGAGGACCCGACCGTCCGCTCGACGTCCGCGACCGCGACGCACTGCGCCAGCACGTCCGCGATGACCATGCCGATCAGCGGCTCACTGGTCAGTCCGGTCGGCGTGGTCGGCGCGTGCAGCGCCACCGTGGCCTCCTCGGCCACCTGGCTCCCGACGTCCTCGGTCAGCAGGATGCTCGCGACGCCGACGGCGCGGGTCCGGTCCAGCAGCACCTCGACGTCGGTGGTCAGACGGCTGGGCGCGAACGCCACGACCACGTCGCCGGACTCGATCCCGAGCAGATCGTCGGCCAGCCCGAACCCACCCGACCGGATGTAGCGCGAGCCCACCCCCATCCGCGCCAGCTTCTGACACAGGTGCTCGGCCGCCATGGTCAGAGCGCCGAATCCGTACGTCACCGTGCGATCCGCCTCGAGGAGAAGCCGTACGGCGTGCTCGTAACGCTCCGGTGCGAACGTCCGCCGCAGGTGATCGAGTCGCTCCTCCGACTCCGCCAGTACGGTTCCCCAGACCTCCTCGAGGTCACCTCCGGTGGACTCGACCCGCCGGCGGGTCCGCTGCTCCAGCCGGCTGCTGCCGGCGATCGGCGCGGCCAGTTTCGCCTTGAGCTCCGCGAGGCCCGAATAGCCGAGCGCCTGCACCGTGCGGACGACGGTCGCGTTGCTGGTCTTCGTCTCCGCACCCAGCTCGGCGGCCGAGACGAAGACCAGCTGCTCGGCCGACCGCTCCGACAACGCCCGGCAGACCGACCGGGCGGCCGGGGAGAAGCCCTCCCAGTGCTCCCGGATGCGTCTGCGCAGCTCGCTGATCACCTCGGCGGAGGAATCTGCGGCGGTGTCGTGGCCTGCGGGTGTAACGCGATGTCCAGCCATGTAACGGATGATACGCAGGTACCTCAGGGCAGCGCGGCAGCGAACGCCGCCAGGAACCGCTCCACATGCTCGCGCTCCCAGATCAGCGGCGGGCGAATCTTGAGCACGCTGCCCCCGGGACCCGTCGTCCCGACCAGGACGCCTTGGTCGCGCAGTCGCTCCGCGAGCTCCGCCGCCGTCAGCGGCCCGTCCGCAGGAATCGCGACGCCGGCCATCAGCCCCTGACCGCGGACCCGCGCGGCTGGATGAAGCTTCGCCACGAGCGGCGCCAGCCCGACCGCGAGCTCGCTGCCGATCCGGCCGGACCGTTCGACCAGGCCGGCCTGCTCGATCACGTCGAGCACGGTCAGCGCGGCGACGCACGACACCGGGTTGCCCGCGAACGTACTGAAGAACTCGTCGACCGCGGCGAACTGCTCGGCGATCTCGCGGCGCGTGATCAGCGCGGCGATCGGATGACCGTTGCCCATCGGCTTGCCCAGCGTGACGAAGTCCGGCGTCAGCCCGAAATCGCTGAACCGCCACAGATTGCGGCCCCCGCGTCCGAAGCCGGCCTGTACTTCGTCCGCGAGGAAGAGACCGCCGAGCGCATGGGTCTCGTCCTGCAGTCCGCGCATGAACTGTCCGGTGGGCGTGAGGATGCCGGCACTGCTGAACACCGAGTCGACCGCGAGCAGCGTCACGTCGTGGCCGGCTCGGCGCAGGTCGTCGTACGCGAGCCGGACCCGTCGGCTCGCCTCCACGCCGCTCGGCTGCTGACCGTCCGCATCCAGCCGTGGGGCCTCGAAGGTCGCGACATGCGCTGGACGCTGCTCGGGTGGGTAGGTGTTGGTCGACCAGGCGGCGGTCGCCTCGCTGACACCGTGATACGCGAGATCCGCAACGACGACACCGGATCGGCCTGTGACGACGCGCGCCATCCGCCAGGCCAGGTCGTTGGCCTCGCTACCGGAGTTGACGAACACGCAGGTGTCCAGGCCGGCGGGCATGGTGGCCGTGAGCCTCTCGGCCAGTTCGACCGCATGCGGATGCAGGTACCGCGAGTTGATGTTGAGCGTCGCGGCCTGTCGCGAGATCGCCTGGACCACCGCGGGATGCGCGTGTCCGACAACGGGAACGTTGTTGTAGGCATCGAGATAGCGACCACCGTCGGCGGTGTGGACCCAGGCCCCGGCAGCCCGCACGACCTGCAGTGGCTCGCGGTAGAACAAGGGCGAGAGTTGGCCACCCATCGCGGCCGATCGCCGGTCGCCGATGGTCGGATCAGGGAGCTGCGACGACGCGACTCGCGACGTCCCGCAAAGGCGGTGGAAGCGAGTCGCCAGCTCGGCCGGGTCGAGACCGGCCAGCAGGTCGAGCCCGTGCCAGCTGCCCGCCACCAGACTGGTGAGGTACTCCTCGTTGTCCGGATACAGCGGCGCCCGCCAGGCCGACATGAGCACACTCGCGGCGAGCCGGGCGAGCACGAGCTCACCGATCAGCTCCACCTCGTCGGGCTCCAGCGGCAGCACTCGCTGGTACGCGTCCAGGAACGCGCCGGCCGCGGGCCACGGGTCGGCGGACTCTCGCAGCAACGAGGTCAGGCTGATCGCGAGGTCGCAGACCCGGGCGGTGTGGTGCATGTCGCCGAAGTCGATCACCCCCGAGATGCGCCCGGCCTCGATCAGGACGTTGCTCAAGGTCAGGTCACCGTGCGCCACGAACGCGGGCAGCCGGCGGTTCGCCGCCGCCAACCCCTCGAAGCGATCGAGCAGCTTCTCCATCGGTTCCCGGCGGGCCGGGTCGGGCAACTGCTGCGCGAACGGCCGCAACGCGGTGACGTGCCGTGGATCCCAGTCCAGCCGGCGATCAGCCGCCGGGTGGATGAACCCCTGCATCGCCCGCGTCAGTCGCGCGCACACCGCACCGAAGTCGGCCGCGAAGTGTTCGGGCAGCGCCGTGAGATCACCGACCGCGCCCGGCATCACGGTCATCACCCGCACCTGGTGCATCCGGCCGTCCGCAGCCCGCAGGGTCACCGTCCGCGCGCCGTCGACCGCGTCGACGATGCGCGGGATCGGCAGCTCCGGGTCCACCTCGGCGACATGCCGCATCGCCGCGCTCTCCATCTCGATCTGCGCCGGATCGTCGCCGGAGTTCGACACCTTGACGACGAACCGGCGACCGTCGGCGGTCGCCAGGAAGTTCAGGTCGCGCTCGCTACGCAAGGCCTCGAGCTCGGCGGCGATCCCGTAGCGGGTGAGCAGGAAGTCTGTGGCTTCGGCCAGGTCGACCGTCGGTGGCTCCTCGACCAGGCTGGCCGTCTGTCCGGTGATCAGGTTCATCGCGACCTCTCCGCACGGGTGACCCGGAACGACTTGTCATGACCAGGGTGAACGACATCGGCCAGCTCGGCGACCCGCTCGATCGAAGCCCGCGCGCGGGCCGAGTCGAACGCCCTGCCGAGCGGCTCACCGGCGAGCAGCACCCCTGCCGCGGGAACAGCGTCCCCGGTCAACAGAGCGGTCCCCTCATCGGTGTCGACCGCAAGGCCGATCGACCCCGGTGTGTGGCCCGGCAACTCGACCACACGCACTCCGGACGCGAGCTGCTCACCCTCGCTCGCCTCCCGTACGTCGAGCCCCTCGAGGACGGCCGACGTCCAAGGCGGCGTACCCAGGTCGCGGCGCGACGGTGCTTTGAGGTAGCGCAGTTCGTGCGGATGCATGACCACTCGCTGGAACAGGTCGACGTTCTGCAGGTGGTCCCAGTGCCCGTGCGACACCACGACGGTGTCGATGTCGCCCGGGCTCAGGCCGCGCTCGCACAGCGCGGCCAGCAACGCCTTGCGGCGACCGACGTGACCGCAGTCGAACACGATCCGGCCGTCGTCGCTCTCGATCAGATAGACGGCACAGAAGGCGGGATTGCCCTGGTCGGTCGGCATCAGGTAGCCGTTGAGCAGCGTGTGCACCGAGGGTGTGGCCATGATCTGCCTCGCTGGGGTGGAGCAGCAGCGCCCCGCGGCGGTGATGAGCACGCAATGCACGGGGCGCCGCTGGTTTCAGGGGAGGATGAGCGGACCGGCGTCGATCAGCAGTGACGGTACGACGACGCTCTCCATGAAGGTCTGGTCACACCGCTCCCGCACGGAGCCAACGCCCAGAATCGCGTTCATCACCTCGTCCATCCGGAACGTGAACCGCAGTTGCGGATGCCAGGAGACGAGCTTGCCGTCCTCGGCCCAGTACGTCGCGTCACGGGTGGTCCCGGTGACGAGCGTCTCCTTCGGGTGCAGCACCCGCAGGTAGTCGAGCCGATTCACCACCAGACCGCTCCCGCACTCGGCCAGCAACTCGTCCTCGGTGGACTCGCCGGCCTCTAGCAACAGGTGCGACGGAACCGGATCACCACCGAACCGCCAGCCATCCGGTACGGCGTGACCGGTCGGCACCCCGCCCGTGACGCCGGCCCGGCGCTGGTCGGAGACGACACCGGTGAGCACACCGTGGTCGATCAACGTGGTCCGCCGCCGAACGTTGCCCTCAGCATCGAATCCGCTGGGCAGTCCGTCCGCGTCGCAGCCGTCGTCGACCAGCGTGATCAGCTCACTCGCGACCTTCTCGCCGAGCCGGCCGGCCACGGCGGACCGCCCGGTCGCATAGGCGTTCGCGCCGAGGACCGCGTACCCGTAGGTGGCGATCAGGGCGTTGGCCGCCTGCGGCTTCAGCAGCACCCGGCAGGTGCCGTGGTGCGCCTCGCCCATCGGCAGCGGCGTCAGCGCCTCGCGAAGCCGGCCCGGGATCTCCTCGATCGGGATCTGGTCGGCGTCGCGATGCATGAACCTGACACTGGCGGACCGGCCGTCCTGCTTCGCGATCGCCTGGATCGATGCCTTGGTCAACGTCTCGGACCGGAACAGCCCGGTGGAGTCCGCCACCACGCGGTCCAGCACGTCGTACCGGATCGCGCCGCCCAGCTTCATGTCCGGGTCGAGCCCGTCGCGGACGGTGGTGAACCAGCGGTGGCGGACCGCGGGGTCGGACTCGAGCACCGAGCCGGACGCGGGGATCACGGGCGTCTCGGCGGAGTGGTCAGCGGTCGGGACGGCGCTGCTCACCGGGCCGTCGGGCAGCTCGGCGAGGGCCGCGCTCAGCCGGTCGGCGAGGACGCGAACCGCCTCCGGGTCGAGGGTCTCCAGCGAACCGGCGACCGCACGGCCGTCGCGGTTGATCCGGACCCGGACCCGCATCCGGCGCTCACTGTGCTGGGCGGTGATCTCGGACTCGGCGTACCGCAACAGGTCGGCGTTCTCGCCGAGGATGTCGAGCCGGGTACCGTCGCCGAGGATCTCCAGCGCCTGCTGGACCTCTGCCTGATTGATGCTCATCGTCCCACCTGCACATTCTGGAAACGTCCGGGCACGGTGCCGTGGCCGACGTGGGCCACCTGCAAGGGCTCGCCCTTGTTGCAGGACGGGACGCCGTGCAGCTTCCACTCGTCCGGTCCGCCGAGGGCGTCGAGGCTGCCCCAGAAGGTCGGGGTGTCGCTCTGGTAGGTGCAGTTCTTCAGCATCCGGCCGACCTTGCCGTCGCGGATCTCCCAGCCGATCTCGGTCTGGAAGCGGAAGTTCATCCGCTGGTCGTCGATCGAGAAGCCGCGGTTGGTGTCCACCAGGATGCCGCGCTTGGTGCCGGCGATCATCTCGGCCAGCGAGGACTCGCCCGGCTCGAGGCAGATGTTGGTCATCCGGACCAGCGGCAGCCGCTGCCAGCCGTCCGCCCGGGAGGCGCCGCTCGGCTCGTCACCGAGGGCGGCCGCGGACTCGCGTCCGGACATGTAGCCGAGGAAGATGCCGTCCTTCACCAGCTGGGTGCGCTGCGCCGGCACGCCTTCGTCGTCGTACGCGAAGGAGCCGAGCCCGCCGGGGATGGTCGCATCCGCGTACGCCGAGACGATCGGCGTACCCCAGCGGAAGTTGCCGCGCCGCTCCGGGGTGGCGTAGGTGCCACCGGCCAGGCTGGCTTCGGTGCCGAGCGCGCGGTCGGCCTCCATCGGGTGGCCCGCGCACTCGTGCAGGACCATCGCGAGTTGGTTGCTCCCAGCAACAAGAGTGGTGATCTCGTCGGGGCACTGCGGCGCGGTCAGGAGCGCGACCGCCTCGGAGGCGACGCGGGCCGCGTTCTCCGGCAGGCCGAGCGACAGCACGTGCTCGAAGCCGGCCGTGGCGAAGTCGCCGCGCTGGCCGCGGATCTGCCGCGGCACACCCTGCGGGAAGGATCGCCGCTGGACGTCGTTCCCGTCGCCGGCGTTGACCATCAGGCCGCCGCCGCTCTCGGTCAGCGTCTGCTCGATCAGCGCGCCCTCGGTGTTGGCGAACACCTTCTCGTCGCGGTAGAAGTCAACGGAGGCTTCGATCTGCTGGACCAGTGGTCCCGCGGTCGTCGCCTCCTTGACGGTGGCCGACAGCAGGTCCAGCTTGGTGGACAGCGGGACGGTGAACGGGTCGACCTCCATCGGCGACGACCAGTTGTCGCGCGTCGTCACCGGCTGCCCGAGTGCGACGTGACCACCGCCGCCCGCGGCGCGGGCCTGACCGACCGCCTGGGCGATGACCGCGTCGATGCCGTCCGGGTCCAGCCGGTGGGTGGCCGCGAAGCCCCAGTGGCCACCGATCACGACCCGCAGTCCGAGTCCCAGAGAGTCGTCGTAGTTCACCTCCCCCGGGCCGTCGAGCTCGACCAGGACCTGCTCGTGGGTCCGGCGGACCACGCGGATATCGCCGTACTGAACGTCGGACGGCAGGAGCGCGAGCACGGTTTCGGCGGTATCTCGCATCTGGATCCTCCGATTTCGTGGGGGTGAACAGTGCTTCGTCCAGCACTGTAGCAGATGCTACGAGATTCTGAGAAGACGTGGTGTTTGCTACAGAGCGGCGAAAAGAGAACGGCCCCGCACAGCTGCGCGGGGCCGTTCCGTCAAGCAGGACAGGGGAATCCGGGCGTCACCGCCGCTTCGGGCGGACGTCGATGGCGAGGCTGATGCTGAACGCCACCACCACCAGCGCGCCGCCGAGCAGGGTCAGACCGGTGTCGCCGAACAGCCCGGACGTCATCGCGGCGAACAGCATCACCAGCGCGAGGACGACCGCGACAGCGATCTTCCAGTCGTCGCCGATGATGAAGTCGTACCAGAACTGCCCGAAGGACTTGAGGAACTTCACTTCTTCACCTCCACAGGAACGCCGGCGGCGGCCGGCGCCGCGGCGACCGGCTTGCGCAGCACGGCGATGAAGATCCGGCTGAGCAGGAACCAGGCCGCCAGCAGGACCAGGATCATCAGGTCGTGACCGGGCCAGTTCAGGCTCTCCCGGCCGTCGCGGAAGATGCCGATGCCCTCGATCGCCCAGTAGGTCCCGAAGGACGCCAGCAGCAGGCCGACACCGTACTTGAGCAGGTTCTCGTTGATCATCGACAGCGGCCGGCGCAGCGCGACGGCGATCCCGAGCACGATCACCACGGCGGCGATCGCGCCGAGGCTGGCGGCCGGGATGTTGTTCGCGTTCAGGCCGAAGGTCAGCACGATGAAGACGACCTCCATGCCCTCCAGGAAGACGCCCTTGAAGGAGACCATGAAGCCGAACATGTCCAGGCCCTGCTTGGCCTCACCGGCCGCCTTGGCCGCCTCGACCTCCTCCCGGTAGATCGCATCCTCGTCGTGCACCGCCTTGCGCCCGGACGATCTGAGGATCGCCTTGCGCAACCACTGCAGGCCGAAGATCAGCAGCAGACCGCCGATCGCGAGCTGCAGCGCCGACTCCGGCAGCCAGTTCGCCAGCGCGTAGCCGGCCGCCAGTGTGACGACCGCGAGCGCGCCCAGCGCCGCGACCGTACCGATCAGCGCCGACCGCCAGCCCCGGGTGTACCCCATCGCCATCACGATCGTGGTGGCTTCCACCATCTCCACGAAACACGCGACGAACGTCGCGATGATGAGTCCCCACGTTGCCGCGTCCATCTCTCACTTCCCTCACGTCAGATGAAACATATGCTGCACGAAACGATAGTTACACAGATCTCCGGGTGTCAATGACGGACGCACAACCGGTGAGACGGCCGGACGCGGGCATGCCGAGGCACCCGAGACGATCAGGGAGTCGCCTCGGGTGCCCCGGCCGGGGAGGGGTCAGGCCAGCGCGGCCGCCAGTGTGCTCGACGAGATGTTGCCGCCACACGACACGACCACGACGCGTTGTCCTTCCAGTTCGGTCCGCCGGGCCCGTGCGGCCGCGAACGCCATCGCGGCGGACCCTTCGATCAATTGGTGCTCGGTGTCGATCACCATCCGTAGCGCGGCGCTGATCGCGTCCTCGCTGACCAGGACCCAGTCGTCGACCAGTTCGCGACACAGGTCGAAGGTGATGCTGCCCGGTTCGACGCTGCCCGCCGTACCGTCGGACAAGGTCTCCTGCGCGTCGATCTGGATGATCTCCCCGGCCCGCACCGACGCGGCCATCGCGTCGTCGCGCACCGGTGAGGCGCCGTACACGCGAATCCCCGGCAGGTGCTGCTTGAGCACCGACGCGACCCCGCTGATCAGTCCACCGCCACCGACCGCGACGATCACCGCATCGAGCCGCTGACCATTGAGCTGCTCGAGGATCTCCACCCCGACCGTGCCCTGCCCGGCGATGATGTCCGGGTCGTTGTACGGCGGCACATAGATCAGGTCGTGCTCAGCGGCGTACGCGCGGGCCTTCGGCTCCAGTACGCCGGAATCGTTGCCCTCGGCCCGTAGTTCGAGACCGAGCCGGCGCAGTGCCGCGACCTTGCTCGGCGACGCGTTCTCCGGCAGGTAGACGATGCCGTGACCACCCAGCGTGGCCAAGGCGTTGCCGACGCCCAGACCGTGGTTGCCGGTCGAGGCGGTCACGACGCCGCGCTCCCGTTGCTCGTCGGTCAGCGTGAGGATCTTCGCCATCGAGCCGCGCGCCTTGAACGAGCCGGTGCGCTGCAGGTGCTCGGACTTCACCAGCACCTCCGCGCCGAGCTCCTCGCTGAACACGTCGTACTTCACCAACGGGGTGCGGACGAGGTGCTCGCGCAGCTGTGGCGCGACCTGCTCCGACCGGGCGGCACTCGCCGCCGGGGTGATCTGTTCGATCTGTGTCATGCGCGCCCCTTCGTCGGGTTCATCCGGTGGCCACCGCCAGGTTGGCACGGTCCAGCAGGCCGGCCCGCAGCGGGATGCACATCGGCTTGCCGCTGACCGGATGCGGGACGACCTTCGACTCCACCCCGAACACGTCCCGGATGATGTCGCAGGTGAACACGTCCTCCGGTGGGCCCTGGGTGACCAGGCTGCCGGACTTCATCACGAACACATGGTCGGCGTACTCGGCCGCCATGTTGAAGTCGTGCAGCACCATCGCGACCGTCTTGCCCTGCTCCTGGTTGAGCTGGTGCAACAGGTCGAGCACCTCGAGCTGGTAGGCCACGTCCAGGTACGTCGTGGGTTCGTCGAGCAGGATCAGATCGGTGCCCTGGGCCAGGCAGAGCGCGATCCATACCCGCTGGCGCTGGCCACCGGACAACTGGTCGACGTGCTGGTGCCGCAACTCCGCCGTACTCGTGACCTTCATCGCCCACTCGACGGCCTCCTTGTCGGCCGCACTCGGGGTCTTCAGCGACGTCCGGTGCGGATGCCGGCCGAACCAGACCAGATCCTCGACCGAGATCGACTCCGGCGTGACCAGGACCTGCGGCAGGATCGCCAGCAGCCGGGCCACCTCCTTGGTGGGCGTGTCCTGGATCGACTTCCCGTCCAGGATCACGCTGCCCTTGGCCGGTGGCAGCAACCGGGCGAGCGCGCGCAGCGCGGTGCTCTTGCCCGAGCCGTTCGGACCGATCAGCACGCTGACCTTGCCGTCCGGGATGGTCAGCGTCAGGTCCCTGGCGATGACGGTGCGGTCATAGGCCAGTTCGACAGCTTCTGCCTGCAGACGCATGGCTCTCCTATTTTCCGGTCTTCACGAGCAGGTACAGGAAGTACGGGCCCCCGACGACGGCTGTCACCAGACCGGCGGGGATCTCGAGCGGCGGGGCGAGACCGCGTCCGATCATGTCGGCGATCAGCATCAGCAGTACGCCGAAGAGGGCGGCGGCCGGGATCGAGGCCATGTGCTTGCCGCCGAACACGCGGCGTGCCATGTGCGGTGCGATCAGGCCGACGAAGCCGATCGTGCCGGCCACGGCCACCGCCGCGGCCGCCAGTGCGACGGAGAAGAACAACAGCAGTCTGCGGGTCTTCTCGACCGGTTCGCCGAGCCCCGCGGCCAGGTCGTCGCCGAGACCGAGGACGTCGAGCTTGCGGCTCCACACGACGATCAACGGGACCAGGATGAGGACCCAGGGCAGGATCTCCAGCACCGAGGTCATCGACCGGCCGAAGAGGCTGCCGGTGAGCCAGATCAGTGCGGCGCTGACGTCCAGCGGGTTGCGCACCAACAGGAACCGGATGCCCGCCTCGAACGCCGCACTGACCGCGATACCGACCAGCGCGATGCGCACCGGTGTCGCCCCGCGGCGGTAAGCCAGCAGGTAGACGATCCCAGCCGCAGCCAGACCGCCCAGGAAGGCGGCGGGTACGACGGCCACCACGGGCAGACCGGGGATCGCGAGCAGCATCAACATCCCCGCGAAGCCCGCACCCTTGGTCACGCCAATGATGTCCGGGGCCGCCAGCGGGTTCCGGATCACGCCCTGCATGACCCCGCCCGACACCGCGAGAGCGGTGCCGACCAGCCAACAGAGCAGGACTCGCGGCAACTGGAACTGGACCACGATCTGCGACGCCTGCGTCGAGGTGTCGCCGACCAGCGCCCGCAACACGTCGCCCAGGGACACGTCCGTGGCGCCGACGCTGAGACCGTAGAAGCTCAGCAGTACGGCAAGCGCTCCGAGTGACGCCATCAGGATCGCGGGATGCTTCTTGGCCAGCGAAGTACGCCCGACCTGCTGCGCGACAATAGTCGTACCACTCATCGTCGTCCTCGCTTCGCTCCGGGCGCCGATGAGGCACAAGTCGGCTGTGTTGGATTGATGAACTCGCTCCGCTCGTTCATGAGGTCACCTTCTGTCGGCGGGCGAGGTAGACGAAGATCGGCGCACCGATCAGAGCCGTGACGACTCCGGCCGGCACCTCGAACGGCGGTTTGACGTACCGGGAGGCGGTGTCCGCGTAGAGCACCAGGGCGCCGCCGCCCAGGGCACACAGTGGGAGCAGGACCACGTAGCTGGATCCCACCAGCCGCCGGACGATGTGCGGGATGATCAGCCCGATGAACGCGACCGGACCGGCCACGGACACGGCCGCGCCGCAGAGCACGACCACCAGGGCCGACCCGAACAGCCGGGTGCGTTCGACGTTCTGGCCCAGTCCGCGAGCCATGTCGTCACCGAGCGCGAGCAGGTTCAGCGGCCGGGCCATCGCGAACGCACCGGCCAGGCCGATCACCAGCCACGGCGCCAGATTCCGGATGTCGGTCCACCCGGCGTAGTTGACGCCGCCGACCAGCCAGAACAGCACACTGTCGGTCGAGTTCTCGTCGAAGATGATCAGCACCTGGGTCAGCGAGATGAGCAGGCTGCTCGCCGTGACGCCGGCCAGTGCGAGGCGGACCGGACTGACCCGGCCACGCCCCGATCCGGCCAGCAACATCACCGAGACGCCGGCGGCTGCCGCGCCGCCGAAGGCCAGCAGGATCGTCGGCGCACCGGACAGCGACGGAACCACGGTGACCGCCAGGACGACGACCAGCACCGCACCCGCGTTGACGCCCATGATCTCGGGAGCGGCCAGCGGGTTCGCCGCGACCGCCTGCATCAGCGCACCGGCCACCGCCAGGGCGGCGCCGACGCAGAGCGCCAGCACCACCCGGGGCAGCCGGATCGAGTGGACGATCAACTCGTCGGTGGTCCGGGCGTGGAAGATCGCGGCCGGCAGATTGCTCAGATCGATGTGCTGACTGCCGATCGACAGGCTCCAGGCCGTCCCGGCGGCGAGCAGCACCAGCATCGCCGCCGTCACCCAGGTGACGCGCTGCCGGTTGGTGGTGACCCGCGGACGCCGGTGGGCGGCGTCCGCGGTGTCAGCCGGTGGGGGCAGGGTGCCCGTGGAGAGCGACATGTCACTTCCCGTAGAGGTTCTCGATCGCCTGCTGGGCGATCAACTCGGAGGCCAGCAACCCACGCGACCTCGACCAGATGTTCTGGTCGACCTTGTACGTCGCGTTGTTCTTCACCGCGGGCACCTCTTTCCACAGTGGACTCTTGGCCCAGGTCTCGGCCAGCGTCTTGTCGGTCCAGCCGGCGATGAACATCGAGTCGGGCTTGGTGGCGACCAGCGTCTCCAGGGTGAGCGAGACCGAGGCGTCACCGCCCTCGTCGGACAGCGGCGAGTCGATGCCGAGCAGCTTCAGTACGCCGGCGGTGTAGGACTTCGGCGGGAAGCCGGTGAAGCCCTTGTCCGACGTGACCACGAACATCGCCTTGCGCTTGTCGTCGGTCGGCACCTTGGCCTTCAGTTCGGCCATCACCTTCTCGTGCTCGGCCAGCCGGGTCTTCATCTGGTCGCACTTGTTCAGCGCGATCGCCGTCGACATCTCGCTGTCGACCACCTGCTGGTAGTTGCCGTTCAGGCTGGGGAAGGCGACCGTCGGGGCGATCTTGGACAGCTGGTCGTAGATCGCCTTGTGCCGGCCGGTCTCGGCCAGGATCAGGTCCGGCTTCAGCGCGGTGATCACCTGGATGTTCGGCGTGGCCCGCAGACCGACCGACTTGTACTCACCCATCTTGCTGCGGATCCCGGGAATGATCCGGTCGGGCTTGTCGTCGTCGGCGACGCCGACCGGGGACATCCCGACCGAGACCAGCGCGTCGACGAAGGAGTACTCCAGCGCGACCACCCGGGTCGGGTTGCCGGTGATGGTGGTGGTGCCGAGGTCGTGCTTGATCGTGCGCGTCGGCTTGCCGCACTGTTCCAGGTTGACGTCCGAGCTGACGCCCTGGGCGGCCGCAGCACGATCGGCGTTCGGGGCGGCACCAGTGGCCGGGGAGGCGGACGAACCGCAGCCGGCCAAGGCGACCGCGGCGAGGGTCAGGGCGAGAGCGGCGACGGAGCACCGCATTCTCGTGACGGAGACAGACATGGCATTCGCTCCTCGAGTCGAAGATGCCTTGCAGGGGTAGTGGGGATCACCTGGCGGCGGCGAGGGAGTGCGCCGGGCCGGGGACGTGCGGACGGTCCTCGGAACCGGGACCGTCGTACAAGTTCCAGGGGGCCTGCTGGTAGCTGTTGCTACACGGGAGGCCGGGGGTGAGCCGATACGTGCCGGTGGTCAGATCGACCAGGCTGGACACGATCGTGGAATAGCGGTCGAGCTCGTGCCGGCGCGGATCGACGTGCTGGCAGACGGCGTTGGGGTGGCCGAAGTGGTCGCTCATCGTGGTCCGCACGATGGTCTCGACCGCTTCCTCGGTGGTGCCGTCGACGCGGACCCGGGACAGGCCCTCCTCGACGCGCGGTGTCCGGTAGAGCGAGTCCACCGAGAAGGGCTTGTAGGACTGTTCGATCTGCGGCGGGACGAAGGACTGGAAGTGGTTGCCGTGCACCAGCAACCCCTCGGTCGGGTACATCCAGCCGTGCCGGCCGGGAGTGGTCTCGACGTCGATGGCGAAACCGTCGGCATGGGTGAGCAGCAGGTTGCTGGACAGGCTCTGCCGGACGCTGAAGATCGCGTCCAGCGCGTCGTGCATGTCCCAGCTCTCGAGCACCTTGCGGCGGACGAAGGTACCGGGAACCCCCAGTCCGGTACCGAATCCGGCGCCGAGACCGTTGGCGTTCAACGCGATCCCGGCGGAGTTGGCGCCGTGCCGGCCGATCTGGCCGGCCTCGACATGGCAGATGATGGTGGGCTTGCCGGGCTGGGCGATGCGCAGGACGACGACGGTGTCGGCGATCGCGTCCCACAGGTCCCAGTTCTGGCCCGCCCAGACCCGGCCGAGCGCGTTCGCCTGCTGGAGCATCGCGAACGAGGTGCAGCCCTCGTCCTCGGACCGGCGATCGGCGCTGAACGGATTGCCCTTGGTGAGCTCGCCCCGGCTGTTCAGCGCGAGGATCTCCTCGAAGCTGTGGCCGGAACCCTCCGCGATGCCGCGCAACTCGTCGACGATGTCCGGCAGGTAGCCCTCGATCACCGGTACCCAGGCGGGAACCCGGTCGAGGATCTCCGGCCAGGACAGGCCGGTCTTCCGGGCCGTCGACTCGGCGTAGAAGGCCACTGACCGGGCGATCGGCGCCCGCGCGGCCTCGCCGTACTGGCGGCCCCGCTCGCGCGGGTCGGCCGCGGTGAGGTCGATGCTGAGGAGCTCGGTCACGGGAATCTCCAGTGAAATCGGAGGGAAATCCAGGGTTCGTTGTGTTTGCTACGAAGTTTCAGACGACGGTAGTGACTGCTACAGTGGCTGTCAACGAGTCAGCCGATCGTTTACCTGCCGGTGATCTTGACCGGGCGGATGACATGATCGGCGGATACGGGTAGTAGTCCTGCGAGGCGAAGGAGCCGTCGTGACTGTTGCGGAACCCAAGCCACCCAGCCTGCAGGAGCGGGTCGCCGCCCGGATCGGGACGCTGACCGCGACCGAGCGCAGGGTGGCCGAGTACCTGTCCACCCATCCTCAGGAAGCAGCCTTCTCCTCCGCCGAGGAGCTCGGCCGGGCCACCGGGACCAGCGACGCCAGCGTCGTCCGCACCGCCAAGGCCCTCGGCTTCGACGGTCTGCCCGGCCTGAAGCGGTCGCTGCAGGGCCATCTGCAGAGCCTGCTGACCCCCGCGAACCGGTTGAGCGCCAGCCTCGAGACGGTCGGCGACGGCCCGGAGGCCGTGCTGAGCGCGACCCTGCGCGACCACATCGAGCGCCTGACCCAGGCCGAGCGGTCGATCGACGCAGCCGAGTTCCGGCGGGCGGTCGAGCTGATCGACCAGGCCCGGGAGACGGTGATCTGCGGATTCGCCGGCCTCGACGGGGTCTCGGAGTACATCGCCACCCATCTGACCCGGATCGGGCACCGGGCCCGGGCCGCGTCCGACACCGGCTACCGGCTGGCCGACCGGCTGCTGCTGATCACCGCCGAGGACGTGGTGATCGTGATCGGGCACAACCGGATCACCCGTGAGACCCGCGTGATCCTGGATCACTGCACCGCGACCGGCGTACCGGTGATCCTGCTGACGGACACGCTCGGCGAGGCGTTGCGCGACGAGGTCGCCGTCGTGCTGTCCGCACCGATGAGCCGTCCGGGCACGTTCACCAGCCAGGCGACCGTACTGATCCTGCTGGAGGCGCTGACGATCGCCGTGGCCGCCGGCGACCGCGAACACTCGCTCGACCACACCGAACGGATGAACCAGTTGCGCGAGGACCTGAACGGCTACTCGCTCGCGGATGAAGGACTGCTGACCCTGCCCAAGGCGAAGCGCACCACGCAACGCCGGACATAGTCTCCGGTCAGACAGTTCCCTCGGTCCGTTCGTACACATCGGCCTCGAACTCCTCCAGCAGCCGCTCACAGTCGGCTACCTTGGATCTCGCCAAATCCTTGCCGTCGGCACCCATCCAGTCCCGGTGCTCCACCTTGGCCAGCCAGCGGCGGAGCTTCTCCAGGTCCTGCCGGATCTCCTCGGCTTCCTCGAAGGTGTAGTTCTCGCGGAAACGCTCGAACTCGATCTCCTTGACGAACTTGGTGTCGCACTCCTCGACGATCTCGGCGTACTCCTTGGCGGACTGACTCCGGAAGCCCTCGACGAACTGGTCACGGGCGTCGTCATCGACGTCGGTGAGGGTGAGGAAGACACTCGAGCCACCGAGTTCGGCGACCCGCTCCCGCACCTTCTCCATGCCGGTCCGCAGGTTCTCGCGATCCGGCAGCACGCACACGGCCTGCTGGACGTAGAACCCGCCGAGCCGCTTCAGCTCCCGCCAGACCGCCACCCGCGCCCGCGACGAGTCGCTCGGCACCTTGTAGATCAGTAGCAGCCAGGCCTCGGTCTCAGTGGTCTTCACCGCAGCCTTCGTCCGTCGGGTCGTCGCCATGCCGCACAGGTTATCTGCCGGTGCCCACCACGACGCGGAGTCGATCGACCAAGTGGGGCATCACCTCCCGCCAGTCCGCGACCAGACCGACGTCGCACTGCGCGAAGATCTCTGCCGCCGGGTCGGTGTTGATGGCCAGTACGGTCCCGGCCCGGCTCGCGCCGGCCAGGTGGTTCAAGTTGCCGGACAGGCCGACCGCGAGGTACATCCGCGGCGCGATGCTGCGTCCGGTGATGCCGACCTGGCGCCCGTGCGGTAACCAGCCCTCGTCGGTCACCTTGCGGGTGGCGGCCAGTTCGGCGCCCAGGAGTACGCGCATCGGCTCGAGTTCGGCGTACGTCTCGGGCTGCACGCCCCGGCCGATGCCGATCACCACCTCGGCCCGGTCCAGCGCGTCGCCGTCACTTCCGGTACGACGCTCCGCCCGGTGGATCGCCGGATCCGCAGGGACCTGCAGCAGGTGGTCGGTGAGTTCTCGGTCGGCACGCGGTTCGCGCAAAGGCAAGAGGCCGGTCCGGAGCGTGGCGATCTGTGGTGAGCCGTGGCTGACGATCTCCGCGAGCGTTCCACCGCCTGACGGTTTCAGTCCGGCGAGGCGCGGCGTCGTACCAGGCTTGACGCTCAGGCTGACCAGGTCCGACATCAGCCCGGCCCCTGAGGCGACGGCCAGCCGGGCCAGCACCTCGCGATCCCATGGCAAGGCGGCACCGAGCACGGCCCACGGCGACCGTTCGCGGATCCACTCGGCCAACACAGCGGCCACGGGACGCGGCTCGTCGGCAGTCAACGTCACCACACTGTCGGCGCCCCACCGCGCGAGATCGTCGTCGCTCTGCACTGTTCTTACTGCGGTCACCGCACCGCCGACCTGGACCGCGAGCGCGGCGGCGGCTCCCAGTAGCGCCCGAGTGCCGGCCACTGGTCCTGGACCGACCAGCGCAACCACCTCGGTCCCCAGGGGATGTGGAGTGGGCACGACTTCCGCCGCTTGCGCTGTCGGCGCTTCGAAGCAGCCCCGGGCGAGCAGTTCGGTGACAGCCCGGCTGGCCTGGGTCTGGGGGCGACCGCGGAAGATGACCGGGTCGCGGGTCAACGGCGCCGGGTGGACCTGGGCGACCTTGGTCGGGCTCCCAGGCAGACCCCAGCAACCGGGGGCAAGGTCGGCAGTGGTGACGCGACGGACTGCACTGGCGGGTGGCCACGACTCGGCCGGAGCCTTGGCCGGCGGGCAGGAGCGTTCGGCGACCGCCACGACTGCGGGCAGGTCGACGACTACCTCCTCGGTGCCGGTGTCGTACTGAACGGTGGTCCGCAGCCTTCGGCCGGTCTCGTCCGGCTCCAGCGAGAGAACCGGCCCGGTGAACGGGACGCCGAGGAGCTCGGCGAGCATGGCACCGACCGCGCCCGTGCTGCCGTCGACCGAGCTGGCGCCGACCAGGATCAGGTCCGGGCGATCCTCCAGCAGTCCGATCGTCGACGCGAGCGCGCGGGCGGTGACGAGGCAGTCCGAGCCGGCCAGTGCGGGATCCGTCAGGTGGAGAGCATCGTCGACACCCCAGGCCAGCGCTTCTCGCAGTACGTCGGCAGCCGCGGGCGGACCCATGGTGATCGCCGTACTGCGACCTCCGGACTCCCCTGCCAGCCGGACGGCCTGAGCCACGGCCCGGCGGCACAACGGATTCATCTCGGCGATCGCGCCGGCCCGTTCGAGCCGGCCGTCCGCGTCGAGGCGTCCGCTGTGATCACCCTTGGGCACCTGCTTCACCAGGGCCGTGACGACGAGGTTCATGACAAACCGGTCCCAACCGCCAGGCCGATCACGAAGGTGACACCGGCCGACAGCCCACCGAGGAGCAGCTGTCGTCCGCCGCCGTACCAGAACGGGCGGGCGGTGATCTTGCCGACGATGCCGCCGGTGACGACCAGGCCGACCGCGCTGAGCAGCAACGCCGGCAGCACGCTGGCGGCGCCGAAGATGAACGGGATCAGCGGGATCAGCGCGCCGATCGCGAACGCGGCGAACGACGAACCGGCCGCGACCCACGGGGACGGCAGGTCGTTGGGGTCGACACCGAGCTCTTCACGCACGTGGACGTCGAGCGCGACCTCGGGGTTGACGGTCAGCTCACGGGCGACCTCGGCGGCCAGCTCGGGGCGCAGGCCCTTCGCCTCGTACATCCGGGCCAGCTCGCGTTCCTCTTCCTCGGGGTGGATCCGCAACTCGCGCCGCTCGACCTCGATCTCGGACTTCATCAGCTCGGTCTGGGATGAGACCGAGGTGAATTCTCCCGAGGCCATCGAGCAGGCGCCGGCGACCAGCCCGGCCAGCCCAGTCATGATCACGACCTTGCCGGTCGCGCCGCCGCCGACCACACCGGCGACCAGGGCGAAGTTCGATACCAGGCCGTCCATCACGCCGAAGGTGGCGGGCCGCAGCCAGCCGCCGGTGACGTCGCGGTGCGAGTGATGGAGCTCGGGGTTTTGCTGTTCCGCAACTTCCGCGGTCATTCAGGGACTTCCCTTCCACAGTGAGGTGAGCGTAACCTTAGTTCTTTTGCATCACCTGTTACATCAGCTTACTCGTTACTTTCCTGACGCGGCAACGGCGCCGCGGTCCCCGGCCGAGAGGTGCGCCACGGTCGCGCCGGTCGCGGTCATCGTCCGCGTCACCTCGCGCCCGCCGTACACCCAGTAGATGGTCAGTTCGCCGTCGCCGCGGTTGATGAACTGGTGCGGTACGCCGGCCGGGACCCAGGTTGCGTCACCCGCCTCCAGGTCGACCCGCTCGCCGTCGATCACCGCGGTCGCCTGGCCGGAGAACACCAGCACCGACTCCTCGACATTGTGCGAGTGCAGCGGGATTTCGGTGCCGACGGCAAACACCGTCGTACCGGTGGTGACCCGGTTGGGTCCACAGTTCCAGGCGCCGACATAAGGAACGGTGCGTACGCCCCTGCCCCGGTCGAACACCTCGACCTCGTCCGGCCGGATCACCAAGCGCGGCGCCGGCTCGGCCGACCAGACGGTCTTGGTGTTCATGAACTCGCGCATCCCGTGCACGCCCAGCTCGCGACCGTACCCGGACCGCTTGATCCCGCCGAAGGGCAGCCGCGGATCCGAGGCGACCATCGCGTTGACGAACACCGCCCCCGCGTCCAGCCGCCGGGTCAGCTCACGGGCGCGCTCCGGCCGCGTCCACAACGACGCAGCCAGTCCGAACTCGGTCTGGTTCGCCAGCCGGATCGCCTCGTCCGCGTCGCGCACCCGCGTGATCGCCGCGACCGGTCCGAACGTCTCCTCGTCGAACGCCGCCATCCCCGGCAGTACGTGGTCGAGCACGGTCGGCTGGTAGTAGAACCCGGGCCGGTCGACCACGTCGCCGCCACGGACGAGGGCCGCGCCGGCTTCGACCGTACGGCGAACCTGCGCGTGCAACGTGTCGCGCAGATTGGCCCGGGCCAGCGGGCCGATCGTGGTGGCGCCGTCGACCGGATCACCGATCACGAGCCGATCAACTGCCGTACCGAAACGGGCGACGAAATCGTCGGCGACGGACTCCTCGACGATGAACCGCTTCGCGTTGACGCAGCTCTGCCCGGCGTTGAGGAACCGCGCGGTGACGGCCGTTCGCGCGGCCGCATCCAGGTCGGCGTCGGCGAGGACGATGAACGGGTCCGAGCCACCGAGTTCGAGGACCTGTTTCTTCAGGGCCCGTCCGGCTTGCGCGGCGATGATGCCGCCGACCTCGGTGGAGCCGGTGAAGGTGACGGCCGCGATCCGGTCGTCCTCGATCAGGCCGGCGACCTGCTCGGTCTCGACCAGGACGACCCCGATCAATCCGGACGGCATCCCGGCGTCCCGCAGGACGGACTCGATCGCCAGCGCGCAGCGCGGGACCGAATTGGCGTGCTTGAGGATCGCGCCGTTGCCCGCGGCCAGGGCCGGCGCGGCGAACCGGAAGAACTGCCAGAACGGGTAGTTCCAGGGCATCACCGCGAGGACGACACCGAGCGGTTCGAACTCGACCCGGCTGTCGGTCGTGACCGTCTCCGCGGCCAGAAAGCCTTCCGCGCGGGACGCGTAGTACTCACACGTGATCGCACACTTCTCGATCTCGGCGACCGCCTCGGTCAGCGGCTTGCCCACCTCGCTGGTGATGAGCGCGGCGAGTTCGGGCTTCCGGCTCCGCAGCGTGTCGGCGAGTGCGGTGAGCAGGTCGGTCCGCTCCGACACCTCGGTCCAGCGCCAGTTGCCCTGGGCAACCGCTGCGGCGGTCAGCATCGCGTCGACACGGTCCGCGTCGTACGCGTCGAAGGTGACGAGTTCTTCCCCGCTGGCGGGGTTGATCGAGGCGATCACGAGGGCTGCCCTTCGCTCAGGCGATGCAGCACGTAGGGCAGCACACCGCCGTGGTGGTAGTAGTCGACTTCGCGAGGTGTGTCGAGGCGGATCTTCAGCCGGTAGGTCCGGCCCGCGGAGCACGCGGTGGCAAAGCCGTCCGTGCCGAGCCGGATGTCGATGGGCTCTGTTCCGGTGAGGTCGTCGCCTTCTCCGGGCAGGAACTCCAGCGGCAGGATGCCGAGGCCGACCAGGTTCGATCGATGGATCCGCTCGAACGACTGCGCGAGTACCGCCCGCACTCCGAGCAGCGCCGGGCCCTTGGCCGCCCAGTCGCGCGACGACCCGGTGCCGTATTCCTTGCCGGCGACAACGACGATCGGCACGCCGGCCGCGCGGTAGGCCTCGGCCGCGTCGTAGATCGAGGTCAGGACGCCGTCCGGGCCGGGTGTGACCGGGCCTTCGACGCCGTCCGCAAGCGCGTTGCGCAGCCGCAGGTTGGCGAAGGCGCCACGGACCATCACCTGATGGTTGCCGCGTCGCGACGCATACGTGTTCAGCTGGTCCGTCCCAGCGTCGCGCAGATAGCGACCGGCCACGCTGTCCGGCGGAATCGCGCCCGCGGGCGAGATGTGGTCCGTGGTGACCGAGTCGCCAAGCCGCACCAACGCGCGAGCGCCGACCAAGTCACCCGGTGTCGGCTGCACGTCGAAGTACGGCGGCCGGCGAAGGTACGTCGAGTCCTCCCAGGCGAAGGTCTCACCCGCCGGCGCAGCGAGTTGCTGCCAGCGGTCGTCGCCGGCGAACAGATCGTCGTACGCGCGATCGAACAACTCGGGCTTGAGCGTGCGGCCGATCACCGCTTCGATCTCGGCCGTCTCGGGCCAAAGGTCCTTCAGGTAGACCGGCGGTCCCTCTGCGGTGAGCGGCTCGGAGAGGAGGTCGATGTCCATCCGGCCGGCGAGGGCGTAGGCGATCACCAGCGGCGGCGATGCGAGGTAGTTCAGCCGGACATCGGCCTGGATCCTGCCCTCGAAATTCCGGTTGCCCGACAGCACAGCCGCAACGGTGAGGTCCTGCGTCCGGACCGCCTCGGCGACCTCGTCGATCAACGCACCCGACGCCCCGATGCAGGTCATACAGCCGAACCCCGCCAGGTGAAAGCCAAGCTTCTCCAGGTACGGCGTGAGTCCGGCGTCGCCGAGATAGTCCATCACCACGCGCGACCCGGGAGACAGCGTCGTCTTCACCCACGGCTTGCTGGCAAGACCGCGCTCGACGGCGTTGCGGGCGAGCAGACCGGCGGCAACCATCACCGCGGGGTTGGACGTGTTCGTGCAGGACGTGATGGCCGCGACGACGACCGCACCGTGCCCGACCGTGGTCGTGGTGCGCGGGCCGGCCGGCAACTCACGCTCGACTGCCTGCTTGGCGGTCGACAGTTGCGTGCGTTGCTGCGGCCGACGAGGTCCGGCGATGGAGGGGACCACTGTGGTCAGGTCGATGTCCAGGCACTCGTCGTACGTCAGGTCGACGGACGGATCGTGCCACAGGCCCTGCTCACGGGCGTAGGACTCGACCAGCGCGACCTTCTCCGGCGTGCGGCCGGTGAAGAGCAGGTACTCGAGCGTGCGCTCGTCGATCGGGAAGTACGCCGCCGTCGAGCCGAACTCCGGGCTCATGTTCGCGATCGTCGCCCGGTCCGGCACCGGCAGGTCCGCCAGCGCAGGGCCGGTGAACTCGACCAGCTTGCCGACCACACCGTGCGCCCGCAGCGTCTCGGTGATCGTCAGCACCAGGTCGGTCGCGGTCGTCCCGACCGGCAGCGCACCGGTCAGGCGTACGCCGACCACCGGCGGCAGCATCATCGACACCGACTGCCCGAGCATCGCCGCCTCGGCCTCGATCCCGCCGATCCCCCACCCGAGCACACCCAGGCCGTTGACCATCGTGGTGTGCGAGTCGGTGCCCAGACAGAGATCCGGGAACACCCAGCCGTCGCGCTCCTCGACCACCCGGGCCAGGTGCTCCAGGTTGATCTGGTGCATGATCCCGGACCCCGGCGGCACCACCTCGAGCTGCCGGAACGTGCGCTGTCCCCAGCGCAGGAAGCGATACCGCTCGGCGTTGCGCTCGTACTCCAGCTCGACGTTGCGCCGCAACGCGTCCGGTCGGCCGAACACGTCCGCGATCACCGAGTGGTCGACCACCAGCTCGGCCGGGATCACCGGGTCGACCAGTCCGGGATCCTTGCCACGGGCAACCATGGCGTCGCGCATCGCGGCCAGGTCGGCCAGCACGGGTACGCCGTTCGTGTCGTGCAGGAATACCCGTGACGGGTAGACCTCCAGCTCACCGGTCGCGCCCGGCTTCCAGTCGCGCAGTACGTCGCTCGCCGTGCCGTGCCGCAGTGCGTTCTCCAGAAGGATCCGGAGGGTCCGCGGCAGGTAGTCGGGCGCGATGCCTCGCAGTGACTGGATGTTCATGCGAGCCCGTTGATCGACTCGACGACGGCCGCGGTGAACTCCGCCGTACCGGCCGTGCCGCCGAGGTCCGCCGTACGGACGCCTCCGGCCACCGCTGCCCGGAGACCGCGATCGATCAGCTCGGCGGCCGGCTGGTTGCCGAGCCAGTCGAGCAGCATCGCGCCGGAGGAGATCATCGCGGTCGGGTTGGCCAGGCCGCGGCCGGCGATGTCCGGAGCCGAGCCGTGCGCCGCCTGCGCCATCGCCCGCTCGTGCGAGGCGTTGATGGACGGAGCGATCCCGAGCGAGCCGGCCAGTTCGCCGGTCAGGTCGGACAGGATGTCGCCGAACATGTTCTCCGTGACCAGTACGTCGAAGTCCGCCCCGTGCCGGACCAGGTGGACGGTCATCGCGTCGATGTGGAAGTCGTCGACCGCGACGTCGGGGTACTCGGCGGCGATCTCCCGGCAGATCTCCAGGAAGAAGCCGGTCGTGGTCCGGAGCACGTTTGCCTTGTGCACGATGGTCAGATGCTTGCGGCGCTGGACCGCGAGCTCGAAGGCCTGCCGTGCGATCCGTTCGATCGCGGGACGGGTGAAGATGCCCATCGCGATCGCCACGTCCGCGGTCGGCATGAACTCACCGGTGCCGCGATAGGTACTGCGATCGGCGTAGAAGCCCTCGGTGTTCTCCCGGACCACGACCAGGTCGAGCCCGGGCAGCAGCGCGGGCGTCCCGTCGAAGGCCTTCGCCGGGCGGATGTTGGCGAACAGATCGAAGTGCTTGCGGAGGAACCCGCTCGGGTTGAGCTGCGCGCGATGCTCCGCCGGGTACGACGCGCTGTCGTGCGGGCCGAGGAGCCAGCCGTCCAGCTTGTCGAGGGTCTCGACCGTGACCTCCGGGAGCGCGCTGCCGTGGGTGTCGATCGCCGCGGCGCCGACCGGGAGCGGCACCCACTCGACGGCCGGCGCACCGACGGCGGCGAGAGCGGAATCGAGCACCTGAACGGCGGCGGGCACGATCTCGGGCCCGATGCCGTCACCCAGCAGCACACCCAACCGGAAGTTGTCAGCCATGGTGAGGAGTGTGAGTCGTTATAACGACTCACGTCAAGTGTTCGGCGGATCTCGTCTCAAGGCATGATCTCAAGGTATTCTGAGCCAGCCGGTCGTTATAACTAGCTGGAGGATCCCGTGACCAAGGCCGAGATCGCCTACGAGCTCGTCCGCGACCAGGTGCTGCGCGGCGGACTCGGACCCGGTGCGGTCATCCCGCAGGCCGACCTGGCCCGCGAGCTCGGCATCAGCACGACACCCCTGCGCGAGGCGTTGCGCCGGCTGATGACCGAGGGCCTGGTCGAGCTGGACGCGCATCGGGACGCGCGCGTCACCCGGTTGACCGCGGAGGAGGCGCGCGATCTGGTCGAGATCCGCCGCTCGCTCGACCCGCTGGCGGCCGGCCTGGCGGCGGAGCGGCGTACCCGAGAGGATCTCGCCCTGATCCGGGAGACGGCCGACGGGCTGCGACCGCTACGGACCGACCCCGGGTCGGCCGAGCTGCTCACGCACCGGCGGTTCCACGTCGCGATCTACTCGGCCTCGCACAACGAGCTGCTCGTCCAGACCCTGGACGGGCTGTGGGACAAAGCCGACCGGTACCGCAGGCTTGCTCTCGAGGACGGCCGGACCGAGGAGGATCTGGACCGCACCCACACCGAGCACCTCGCACTGGTCGACGCGATCGCTGCCGGAGACTCCGGCACCGCCGCCGCGGTCATGCTCGCCCATGTGAACGCCAGCCTCGGTGCGCGCGCGGTCTCGCGCCTCACGTCCGCCGCCGCGCAACCCGTCGCCCGGTCACTCCGGGGCATCCGAGGAGGGCGAACGTGAGCGACGCCTTGTGGACCGGTTTCCAGCATCGGGAGGTCGATGCGGACGGCTGGACGACATTCTGGCGACTCGATCCGCGTGGTCACGACTTCGGCCTGACCGATTGGACCGGGTCACCGGATCGGCCTGGCCACCGGCTCTGGGAGCGCGCCGCGACCCCCGCCGGTGTGCGCGGAGCCTGGCGTACGTCGGCGTCCTCGGTCGGACTGGAGATCCGGGCGGCGCGCGGTATCGCCAAAGCGATCGCGCCCGTGGATGTCCTGGTCGACGGCGAACTGCACGCGCGCTGCGCTGTCCGCGAGGGTGAGCAACGCCTGAGCGTCGACCTGCCGGGTCGCTCGGTCGAGGTGGAGATCTGGCTACCTCAACTCGGCGTCGTCGCGATCCGCGGGCTTGCGTTCGACGGCCCTGACCGGGGCGGTGGGGCGGGGAAGGAGCCAGCAAAAGCCGAGCCGCTGGCGCCGACCGGGCCACGCTGGGTCACTTACGGCAGCTCGATCACCCAGTGCGGCGGCGCCTACGGCCCGTCCGAGACCTGGCCGGCGCTGGTCGCCCGGCAGCACGGCTGGAACTGTGTCTCGCTCGGCTTCGCCGGCGAATGCCACCTCGACCCGGTCGCCGCCCACACGATCCGCGACCTCCCGGCCCGTCTGATCTCGTTATGCCTCGGCATCAACATCTACGGCGGCGAAACCTTCAGCGGCCGCACCTTGCCCGGCCAGATCGAGGCCTTCATCTCGACAGTCCGCGCAGGCCACCCCAAGACCCCGATCGTGGTGATCACGCCCCTGTTCGCGCCCAACCGCGAGGGCAAACCGAACGCGGTCGGGCTCACGCTGGACGACGTACGCGAGTGTGTGGAGCTCGGCGCGCGCAGGGATCCGGACATCCAGCTCATCGACGGGCGGACCGTGCTCAGCGTGGACGAAGCTCGGGCCCTGTATGCCGATGATGTGCATCCAGGGCCCGACGGCTACCGCCTGATCGGCGAACGCCTCACCACCCTCCTCGGCCCGCACATCCGTTAGCCCACATCCGTTAGCCCACATCCGTTAGCCGCACGTCCGTTAGCCCGCACGTCCACCCCGCTCCCTATACGGCAGCGACGGCCGCCCCTATTTGGGAGGCCCACCCATCAAACTGCGGGTTGGCGCCCCGAAACCACGGTGCAGAACCCACCACTCCGGACGCCCACCCACCAGATGGGGCTCTCCTGCTGGATGTGTGGGCGACGTACACATCGTCAGGGCAGGCATCAGATCCTGAGGTACGCAACGCGTTCCGGCCGTGCGCGAGGTCGGCCGGTGTGCAAGCTCGACAGGACGTGTCGGTCCAGGGGTGCCGGTCAGGCGTGGCATTCACGGCCGGCCAGGCCATTGCCAGGACCGACACATCCTGTCGAGCCTGCCCACCCCGAGCCACCGCCCGCATCCCCGGGCCCGGTCATCCAGGCCCGGTCATCCAGGCCCGGTCATCCGGGCCCGGGTTCCCCGATATCCGGCCCGGCCGGCAGCAACCAGACCTCAAGGCGCCGCAGTCGCGACCTGCCGGGTCGCCGGGGTGTTGCTCGCTGGGATTACCCGCGACCTCGGACAGGCAGTGGCGCCTTCGAACACGGCACAGCCTGTCCGAGCTCCCCAGATGGTGTCCCAAGTCCCAGGTCTCAGGTTTCAGATCCCGGGGAATCGGTGCACGGGTCGCGGGGATCGGTGCCGGTCTCACGGCCACCACGACGAGTGCGTCCAGTCACCGCACCTGCCCGCCGGCCGGCTGGCCGGGTGCGCACGGGTGGCAGCCCAGAGGGGTGCGGACGACGACAGTCCGGGGGGGACGCGTGGCAGTCAGGCGCGGGTGCAGACGATGACAGCCCGGGAGTGCGACGCGTGGCAGTCAGGCGGGGGTGCAGACGATGACAGCCCCGGGGGCCGACGGTGGCTGGGGTGTGCAAGGTCGACAGGAGGTGTCCGCCCCGGCCGGACCGGGCCGGCCGGGGCCAGGCGTGAATGCCTCGCCCGACCGCCACCCCTGGACCGACACCTCCTGTCGAGCTTGCACACCAGCCGACCTCGCTCACTTCGCCCACACACCCAGCAGAAGAGGCCCAAATCGTGGATCGTGGTCGCGTCCCCCCAGGGCGGGGAGGGCGGTTACGTGGATGGGTTGAGGCTGGTGCCCAGGGCCTGCCAGTCGAGGACCGGGGCGGCCAGGGCGTTGATGGTGGCCAGCAGGCCGAGGCGGGCGGCGCGGATCTCCGGGTCCTCGGCCATCACCAGGATCTCGTCGAAGAAGGTGGTGACGGGCTCGACCAGAACCGAGGCGGCGCTGACGAAATCAGCCAGCGCGGTCGGTGCCTGGCCGACCTTCTGGACGGCCTCGTGCAGGACGACCTCGGCCGGCTCGGTCAGCTTGCTCGCGTCGTACGACGCCTCGGTGCCTTCCGGGACGATCCGCCGTACCCGCTGAAGGACGGCGACCAGGTCGGCGAACTCGGTGCCGCCGACCAGCTGTTGCAGCGACGCCAGCGTCTCGTCCGCGACCACCGGAGCCGTTGCCAACGGCAACACTGCGGCGACCTGGTGGTGGTCGTCGCCACGGTCGAGCAGCTGCTGCTCGTAGCGCCGGACGGTGAACTCGGCCACCTCGTCGAGTGACTCCGCCGGTACGTCGATGCCCTGGGCACCGATCTCCGCCGCGGCGGCCTGCAGACCGACAGGCAGTGTGATCGCCCGCAGCTCCGGGTGCTCACGCAGGATCGCGACCACGCCGGCAGCAGCACGACGCAGGGCGAACGGGTCGGAACTACCCGTCGGCTTCGCGCCGATGCCGAACAGCCCGGCCAGCAGGTCGAAGCGATCCGCCAGCGCCAGCAGCGCACCCGGAGTCGTCGATGGCACCGGGTCCCCGGCCGACCGGGGCAGCTCCATGTCGTACAGCGCCTGCGCGACCCCTTCGGTCTCACCGGCCCGGCGCGCGTACTCGCGGGCCATCGCGCCGGCCAGACTGGTCAGCTCGACCACCATCTGCGACCCGAGGTCGAACTTCGCCAGCTCGGCCGCCCGCTTCAGCGTGGTCAGGTCGTCGTCACCCAACTCGACCGTCGACGCCAGCGACAGCGCGATCCGGCCGATCCGCCCGGCCCGGTCCGCCATCGAGCCGAGCCGCTCCTCGAAGGCCAGCTTCTCGAGCTCGCTCTTCATGTCCTCGAGCGACGTCTCCAGATCGGCCCGCCAGAAGAACGCCGCATCCTCGTAGCGCGCCCGCAGCACGGCCTCGTTGCCACCGCGGACCACGTCCTCGTCGACCGAACCGTTGGCCACGGCAACGAAGTGCGGCAGCAGCTTGCCGTCCGCGTCACGGACCGGAAGGTACCGCTGGTGCTTGCGCATCACCGTGGTGAGGATCTCGCCCGGCAGCTCGAGGTAGTCGGCGGAGTAGCCACCGAGGATCGAGGTCGGCTCCTCGATCAGGTTGACGATCTGGTCGACCAGGGCGGCCTCGCCCTCGACGTCGACCGTGCCGCCGGCGCCCGCGGCCAGCTCGCGCGCCGCGGTCACGATCTGCTCGCGCCGCCGGGCCGGGTCGGCCTCGATGCCGTGGATCCGGAGCAGGTCCAGGTACCCCTCGGCCGCGGCGATCTCCACCTTCGGCTGCGCGGCGTTGCGGTGAACCCGGGTGATCCGGCCGGCGGCCAGCGTCGACACCGACACAGGGACGACCTGGTCGCCGAGCAGCGCGACCAGCCAGCGGATCGGCCGGGTGAACGACAGCTTGGCGTCGTTCCAGCGCATGTTCTTGTCCGACCGTAGTCCGCTGACGATCTCGCTCAGTACGCCGCTCAGCACCTCGGCGGCCCCGCGACCCGGGTCCGGCTTGGTCACCGCGACGTACTCGACGCCGTCGACGTCCAGATCGTGCAGCTCGCTGACGTCGACACCCTGACCACGGGCGAACCCGGCGGCGGCCTTGGTGACGTTGCCGTCGGCGTCGTACGCGGCCGACTTCCGCGGGCCGCGCACAACCCGCTCGGCGTCGGGCTCACCGGACTGCACACTGGCGACGAACGCGATCACCCGGCGCGGCGTCGCGTACGTCGTGATGTCGCCGTGGCCGAGCCGTGTCGCGGCCAGCTTCTCGGCGAGGGCGGTCTTCACGGCCTCGGCGGTCTTGGTGACCTCGGACGGCGGCATCTCCTCGGTGCCGATCTCGAAAGTCAGCTGCCGGGTCCCGCTGCTGGCAGGGAACTCAGTGGGCTCCGGCGCAGCGGCTGGCAGCTCCGCGATCCCCAGCGGGTACTCGAGCTCGGCGCGGCGCTCGGCCCACAGGCGCGAGACCTCGCG
The DNA here is from genome assembly GCF_045040325.1 of Kribbella sp. NBC_01510. NCBI lineage: Bacteria > Bacillati > Actinomycetota > Actinomycetes > Propionibacteriales > Kribbellaceae > Kribbella > Kribbella sp. NBC_01510. The sequence goes on from NZ_CP109418.1 coordinate 875,016, forward strand.
GGCCAGGGTCCGCATCCGGCCGAAGGCCTTGGCGCGTTCCGTCGTACTCACGGCACCGCGGGCGTCGAGCACGTTGAACGTGTGCGAGCAGCGCAGCACCATGATGTGCGCGGGCACCGGGAGCCGGTCGTCGATCATCCGGCGGGCCTCATTCGCGTACTCCTCGAACAGGCGCTTCTGCGACTCGACGTCGGCGTCGTCCAGGTAGTACCGGCTCATCTCGTACTCGGCCTGGCCGAACGCCTCGCCGTACGAGATGCCCGGGGCGTAGGAGATGTCCTTGAAGTGCGAGACGCCCTGCAGCGCCATCATGATCCGCTCGATGCCGTAGGTGATCTCCACCGACACCGGGTCCAGCGTCATGCCGCCGGCCTGCTGGAAGTAGGTGAACTGGGTGATCTCCAGGCCGTCCAGCCAGACCTCCCACCCGAGACCCCACGAGCCCGTCGCCGGGTTCGCCCAGTTGTCCTCGACGAACCGGATGTCGTGCGCGTGGATGTCGATCCCGAGCACTTCCAGGCTGGCCAGGAACAGCTCCTGCGGGTTGCCCGGGTCCGGCTTGAGCACCACCTGGAACTGGGTGTGGGTCTGCAGGCGGTTCGGGTTCTCGCCGTAGCGGCTGTCGTCGGGCCGGACACTCGGCTCGACGTACGCGACCCGCCACGGCTCGGGACCGAGCACCCGCAGGATCGTCGCCGGGTTCAGCGTCCCGGCTCCGACCTCGGTGTTGAACGGCTGCACGATCATGCAGCCCCGGTCGGTCCAGTACTTCGTCAGCGCCAGCAGCGCGTCCTGCATGGTGAGCACAGCGAACCTCGAGCCATCTTCCGGAGGGGTTTCCGGGAACGAAGTCTATTCGCCCCGGCCGGATGCCACGCCCCGGATAACCAGGTCGAGCAGCCGGCCGGCCTGGGCGGTGTCCTGATCGCTCGCCAGCGAGATGCCGTTGACCAGCTTCAGCAGGTCGTCGACCGCCACGTCATCCGGCACCGCGCCGTCCTTCTGAGCCCGCACCAGCAGGCTCCGGCCGGCGTCGAGGATGCGGGCGTGACACTGCGAACCCCGCTCGGCACTCAGCTTCAACGCCGGCCCGAGACCGCGGCTCGTCGTGATGTGACGGACCAGGTCGTGCAGCCAGATCGTCAACGCCTGCAGGGGTTCCGGGTGATGCTGGAGTTCGTCGGCGCGTGCGCAAACCGCGTCGATGCTGGTGTCGAACACCGCCTCCAGCAGCGCGCCCCGCCCACCGAAGTGCCGGTGCAGGGTCGCCGATCCGACCCCGGCCCTTCTGCTGATCTCCTCCAGCGAGGCCTCGGCACCCTGTTCCCCGACGACCTCGGCGGCGACCGCGACCATCCGGTCGTAGTTCCGCTGCGCGTCAGCCCGCATGATCAAGTCCCTTGCTAACCGGGGTGGTCCCCCATATCGTACCAGCCATAACCGGGGACCTACCCCGTTTATCTCTGGAGGCTTGGATGCAGATCGGACTGGCGTACGGCGACGTTCGGGGACAACGCGACCCCGGAGTGATCGCCGAGCAGATCCAGGCGACGAGCGGCACCGCGTGGATCTCTCAAGGGCCGAACCTCGACGCCCTCACGACGCTCGCGGTTGCCGGCGAAGGTCCCGCCGAGCTCGGCACCGCGGTGGTGCCGTTTCCACAGCGGCATCCGTTGGTGCTGGCGAGCCAGGCGCTGACCGTGCAGGCGGCCACGGGCAATCGTTTGACCTTGGGGATCGGCGCGGGGATCTCGCTGATGGTCGGCGGGATGTTCGGTCTGCCGACTGACCGGCCGGCTCGCCGACTGCGCGAGTACCTGGAGGTACTGCGACCGTTGCTGCGCGGCGAGGCTGTCGACCATCATGGCGAGACACTCACCGCGGTTGGATCAGTCACCGTCGAAGATGCGAAGGCGCCGCCTGTACTGGTAGCCGCGCTCGGTCCGGCGATGCTGCGAGTGGCGGGTGAGCTCGCGGACGGGACCATCACCTGGATGACTGGGCCGCGCACTCTCGCCGATCATGTCGTCCCCTCGATCACCAAAGCCGCGGATACTCCACCGCGGATCGTGGCCGGCTTCGCGGTGTGCGTGACGGCCGAGGAGGACGCCGTACGCGCGCGGTTCGCAAGCGACTTCGCACTGGCCGGGCAGGTGCCGGAGTACCGGGCGATGCTCGACCGCGAGAGAGTCGACGGACCGGCCGACGTACTGCTCGCCGGGGACGAGGACACGATTACCCAGCACATCGACCGACTGCGGGATACCGGCGTCACCGACCTGATGCTCGCGCCGATCGGTACGCCGACCGAGCAGCAGCGGACTATGGAGTTCCTCAGCGGGTGTCCATCGGGGCGGGTGCCGTTCGTGGAGACGACATGAACAACACACTGGTGGTTCCCGAGGCGGAGTTGTACTACGAGGTGCGTGGGACCGGACCGTTGGTGGTCCTGGTCGGTGCGCCGATGGATGCGGACGCGTTCGCGCCGCTGGCCGACCTGCTGGCCGACGACTACACAGTCCTGACGACGGATCCGCGCGGCGTGAAGCGCAGTCGGCTTCACGCCGGCGGTACGTCGACACCGGAGCAGCGCGCCGACGACCTGGCCCGGTTGATCCGGCACGTCGATGCGGGCCCCGCGACGGCGCTCGGTTCGAGTGGTGGCGCGGTCACCGTGCTGGCGTTGGCCCAGGCCCACCCCGACGTCGTGAGCACGGTGATCGCGCATGAGCCGCCGCTCGACCGGCTCGTGGACGACGCTGACGAGCTGCTCGCCAGGTCCGAGCAGATGATGGCCGACTACCTCGCCGGGGATGTGATCGGCGCCTGGAAGCAGTTCTTCGCGCTGGCGAACATCCAGGTGCCCGACGGCATGATCGAGGGGATGTTCGGCGGCGAGCGGGATCCGCAGCAGGTGGCCGACGAGCGGTTCTGGTTCGCCCACGAGATGCGTGAGTCGATCACGTGGCTGCCGGACGTGGATCGACTGCGGGACAGCGGCGTACGGATCGTGGTCGGCATCGGTGAGGGGTCGACCGGTCAGTTGTGTGACCGGACCTCGACCGCTCTGGCTGAACGCCTCGGCATCACGCCGACGCGGTTCCCCGGTGACCACACCGGCTTCGTCGGCGTACCGGACGAGTTCGCGAAGGCGCTACGCGGTGAGCTGGTCCAGGTGGGTCTCGACCCACGTGCGTAAGGCGGCGAGGGGCTTGGACACGCTCTGGCCGAGGTCGGTGAGTGAGTACTCCACGTGCAGCGGCACGGCGGGGTAGATCTCCCGATGCAGGAAGCCGTTCTCCTCGAGGCGGCGCAGAGTCTGGGTCAGCACCTTCGGGCTGATGCCCTGCAGCCGTCGCTGCAGCTCACCGAACCGCAGCGGGCCGTCCTCCAGCGCACCGATCGCGAGGGCGGCCCACTTGTTCGCGAGCAGATCAAGGATCTCCCGGCACGGACACTGCGCGGCGTACACGTCGTGCTTGTCGTGCATCCCGGTCGCACAGGTGGTCGACATACCTTCGTACTTCCCTTTAGATAGTAGTGGTCCTCGCGGGATACTACCGTCCCAGAGATAGCTTGCGGGCCATGAGAGCCATCAGTCAAGACATCTTCGGCGGCCCTGAGGTCCTGCACCTCGTCGAGACCGACCGCCCCACGCCTCTCCCCACCGAGGTGCTGGTCCGCGTCCACGCGGCCGGCGTGAACCCGGTCGACGCCAAGACCCGTGCGGGTCAGGGCGTCGCCTGCATCCTCGGAGATCCGCCGTTCATCCTCGGCTGGGACGTGTCGGGTGTCGTCGAGGAGATCGGCCACGGCGTCCACACCCTCGCGGTCGGCGACGAGGTCTACGGGATGCCTTGGTTCCCACGGGCGGCGTCGGCGTATGCGGAGTACGTGACCGCGCCGTCGCGGCACTTCGCCCGTAAGCCGGCCAACCTCAGCCACACCGACGCGGCCGCGGTTCCGCTGGCCGGACTCACGGCGTACCAGATCCTGACCGCGCTGGCCGACGTAGAGAAGGGTCAGCGGGTGCTGATCCACGCGGCCGCGGGTGGGGTCGGGCACCTGGCCGTGCAGTTCGCCAAGGAGCTCGGCGCGTATGTCGTCGGTACGGCGAGCGCCGGTAAGCACGAGTGGCTGCGGAGCCTCGGCGCGGACCAGGTGATCGACTACCACTCGGCGGACGTGGCCGAGGCGACCGAGGACATCGACGTCGCGGTCGACCTGGTCGGCAGTGAGACCACGCTGGCTCAGTCCGTGGCCGTGACCAGGCCGGGTGGCCTGGTGGTCGCCGTACCGTCCGGGACCTCGCCGGAGCTGCTCGCCCGCGCTGCGGAGTCCGGTGTCCGGGTGGCGTCGTACCTGGTCGAACCCGACGGTCACGCACTCGCCGAGATCGCAGCGCTGATCGAGTGCGGAGCGGTCCGGGCCGAGGTCGAGGAGGTGTTCCCGCTGGCGGCTGCGGCCGCTGCACACCGGCGGATGGAGGACGGCCGGACCCGGGGGAAGCTGGTGCTCGCGATCAGGTGAGACGCCGCCGTGGATCCTGCGGGGCAGTATGTGAAGCTGGGGGTGTTCGGTGCGTGCGCCGTGTGAACGGCGGTCGCACCGGGCACCGGTCGGAGGTGCTGCCTGGCCCGTCCCACAGCGTGGCGCCTTGACCTCAACCGTGGTTGAAGTTTCAAGCTGGTGCCGCTGAGACAGGACATCGCAGATATCGGCCCCCGCGGGCCCCGACGAAGGAGCAGAGTTGACCACGTACACGCTTCCCGACCTCCCCTACGACTACGGCGCACTGGCGCCGAGCATCGCCGGCGAGATCATGGAGCTGCATCACGACAAGCACCACGCCACCTACGTGAAGGGGCTGAACGACACCCTGGACAAGCTGGCCGAGGCCCGCGAGAAGGGTGACTTCGGCTCGATCGTCGGGCTGGAGAAGACGCTGGCCTTCAACCTCGGCGGGCACGTCAACCACTCGATCTTCTGGAAGAACCTGTCTCCGGACGGTGGCGACAAGCCGGACGGCGAGCTGGGCGCGGCGCTCGACGAGTCGTTCGGCTCGTTCGACGCCTTCCAGGCCAACTTCACCGCCAGCGCCACCACGATCCAGGGCTCCGGCTGGGCGATCCTCGGCTGGGACGCGCTGGGCGGCAACCTGCTGATCCACCAGCTGTACGACCAGCAGGGCAACCTGCCGGCCGGGCAGATCCCGATCGTGATGCTGGACATGTGGGAGCACGCCTTCTACCTGCAGTACAAGAACGTGAAGCCGGACTACGTGAAGGCCTGGTGGAACGTGGTGAACTGGGCCGACGCGCAGGCCCGCTTCGACGCCGCGCGCGCCGGCGCCGGCGCGCTGGTCACCGGCGCCTGACGCGAACAGTTGCTTGCGTCCGAAGAACCGAGGGTTGTGCCCTCGGTTCTTCGGACGTAACGGTTCCATCAGCGGAAGAACTCGGTCACGACCGGGGCGATCGCGCCGGTCTTGATCATGTGGTTCTGGCCTGGCACCTCTTGGCACTCGGCACCGGGCACCGCGTCGGCCACCGCGCGTACTGCGGTCTTCATCCAGGCCGGGCTCTTCCCGCCGTAGACCGTCAGCACCGGGCTCTCGATTCCGGCCCACTGCGCCGGGTCCAGCGGCCGGCCGGCCACATTGGCGCCGACGACGCGGGCGTCGTACGGAAGGGTCGGGGCCATCGCCTTCAGGTGCTTCCAGGCCGGCATCAGCCTCAACATCGCGACGAACGGCCCGGGCAGGCCGATCACCTTCGTCATGAAGTACTTCACCGCGTCCGCCGGACCGCGGGACTCGAGGTCCTCGACCCAGGTCGCCGGCACCGGCTTGCGGCTGTCGTCGACGACGAACGGCGGCTCGAACGCGACCAGCTTCTCGATCGCCACCCCCGCCGCCGCGGCCCGCAGCGCCAGCGCCGCCCCGGACGACGAGCCGTACACGTACGCCGAACCACCCGCGGCCTCGATCACGGCAGCCAGGTCCTCGATCTCGCGATCCACTGCGTAGCTGTCCGCGTTGCCGGACTCACCACGGCCACGCCGGTCGTAGTTGTAGACCGTGAAGTGACTTGCCAGCTCCTCGGCGAGCTCGGGCATCGGCCCCTGGGCTCGCCCGCACAGCGCACCGTCGACCAGCACCGTGGCCGGCCCGTCACCACGCCGGTCATAGGCTATCGTCGTACCGTCCTTGGAAAACACTGTGCTGGTCATGCGAAGAACTCCTTCAGGAACGGAGCCAGCGCGGCTGGGTCGACATTGTGCTGCTGATCGGGGACCACGCGGCCGGTCGCGCCCGGGATCACGTCCTGGACGGCCTGGTTGCCGAGCTTCATCCACTCCTCCGACGCGCCGCCGGTGAAGACCCGGGTCGGTACCGTCACCGTTGCCGCGGCGGCCGGGATCGAGTAGTCGCCCATCACGGTCGCGTCGTACGCGAGCGTGTGCGCGATCGCCTCCTGAGCCGGCCACCACGGCGACTCCTTCGCCATCGCGACGAAGTCGGCCGGCAGCCCGACTACCTCGGCCATGAAGTACTCGGCCGCCTTGTCGCGGCGACCCTCGGCGACGAAGGCCCTGTAGATCGACGCGGTGTCGGCCGGCGGCCGCTTCCGCGTGCCCTCGAGGATGTACGGCGGCTCCCAGAGCGCGAGCTTGGTCACCGGACGGCCGGCCGCGGTGGCGAGCAAGGCGAGCGCCGCACCGGACGAGGTCCCGTACAGGCAGGCCGGTCCGCCGACAGCCGCGAAGATCGCGTCCAGGTCCTCGAACTCGTGCTCGATCGTGTACTCCGGCGCATCGCCGGAGTCGCCGCGGCCACGGCGGTCGTAGTTGTAGACGGTGTGGTTCTGCGCCAGCAGCGCTGCCAGCGGGGCGTTCGACATCCGGTCCACCGAGCCGCCGCAGACGAGGACCACCGCGGGTCCCTCGCCGAGCCGGTCGTACGCGATGGCGGTGCCGTCCGCCGAAGTGACCTTCTCCATGATGTTCCTCCAGGTTCAGTGGGCCACTCAGCTGGCCTCACCTACCGCGTCGAACAACGCCACCCAGAATCGACACCCGCGTTGAGGTCGTTACCCCACTCGGCTCCCGCCCGGGGCAATTTCAGCGGAGAACCTCGCAGCTGGTCCCTTCTCCCACCGCATGCGCGGGGTGAAGGGACCAGATCAGGGGTGGACCCCGCACCTGGCCGCCCGGGCCGGCTTCGGGGTGGTGATCACGCCGGACTATCTTCCCAGCCTTGCTTGACGCGGCATCAGCAGGCGGCGGCGCGTTCGAGCAGGAGGGTGCGTTCGCGTTCGTTGCGGGTGAGGGCGGCAGCCTTCTCGAATTCCTGGCGGGCCTCGGCGAGGCGGCCGAGTTTGAACAGCAGGTCGCCGCGGACGCTCGGGAGCAGGTGGTAGTCCTTCAGGGACGGGTCGTCGGCGAGCGCGTCGACGGCTTCCAGCCCGCGTTGCGGGCCGAACGCCATGGAGATCGCGACCGCCTGGTTGAGCTCGACGACCGGTGACGGCGTGACTTGGGCGAGGATCGCGTACAGGCCGGCGATGCGGGCCCAGTCCGTGTCGTCGGGGTCGGCGGCGCGGGCGTGGCAGGCGGCGATCGCGGCCTGGAGAAGGTACGGGCCGGGCGGTTTCTCCAGGGCCCAGGCGTGGTCGAGACCTGCGAGGCCGCGGCGGATCAGCAGCCGATCCCAGCGGCGACGGTCCTGGTCGAGCAGGAGGACCGGCTCACCCTCGGGGCCGATCCGCGCGTTGGCACGCGACGCCTGCAGCTCCATCAGCGCGAGCAGACCGTGGACCTCGGGCTCGTCCGGCATCAGCTCGGCCAGCAGCCGGCCGAGGCGCATCGCCTCGTTGCACAGCGCCGGGCGCATCCAGTCGTCGCCGGCGGTCGCGGAGTAGCCCTCGTTGTAGATCAGGTAGACGACCTCGAGCACCGCCGACAGCCGCTCGAGCAGCTCGTCGCCGGCCGGCACCTCGAACTGCACGTTCGCCTTGGCGAGGTTGCGCTTGGCCCGGACGATCCGCTGGGCGATCGTCGGCTCCGGGGCGAGGAACGCGCGGGCGATCTCGTCGGTCTTCAGACCGCCGAGCAACCGCAACGTCAGCGTGACCCGCGCATCCATCGTGAGCACCGGGTGGCAGGCCGTGAACACCAGCCGGAGCAGGTCGTCCTCGATATGGTTCTCGAGAATCGCTTCGACGTCGTCCTCGACGCTGTCGCCGTCGATCTCCAGCTCGTGACCCATCTCGGCGAGCTTGCGCTGGTAGGTCTCCTTGCGCCGGATCAGGTCGATCGCGCGCCGCTTGGCGATCGCCATCAGCCAGGCCCCGGGATTGTTCGGTACGCCGGACTCCGGCCACTGCTCGAGCGCCGCCACGAGCGCGTCCTGCGCCAGCTCCTCGGCCAGCCCGACGTCGCGCACGATCCGGGCCACGCCCGCGATGATCCGGGCCGACTCGATCCGCCAGACCGCGTCGACCGCCCCCGCCGCCTCGATAACTGTCACCCGCCGATAGAACAACACCCCACGTCCAACATCAACCCACCCCTCCCCCGCAGCACGCCAACCCCCCAGCTCAGGGGCTGCCCCTCCAGCCGGAGGGTTGCCCACCCGGAATCTCAGGGGGCAAGCCTCCAGCTCAGGGGCTGCCCCTCCAGCCGGAGGGTTGCCCACCCGGAATCTCAGGGGGCAAGCCTCCAGCTCAGGGGCTGCCCCTCCAGCCAGAGGGTTGCCCACCCGGAATCTCAGGGGGCAAGCCTCCAGCTCAGGGGCTGCCCCTCCAGCCGGAGGGTTGCCCAGTCGGAATCTCGGGGGGCAACCCTCTGGCTGTGGGGGCAGGCTCAGGCGTAGAGGTCCGAGTTCGGGTCGAAGTCGGCTTCTTCGACGACGCGGCGGACCTCGACCTCGTTGCCCAGGGCTTCGGCCAGGCGGGCGGCCCACTCGACGGCCTCGTCGCGGTTGCGGACCTCGACGACGATCACGCCGCCGATCAGTTCCTTGGTCTCGGCGAACGGGCCGTCGGTGACCGTGCGCCTGCCGTCCTCGACCTTCACCCGGGCGCCGAGCGAACTGCGGTGCACGCCCTCCGCGAACAGCAGTACGCCGGCCTTCGACAGGTCCTCGACGACCTTCCCGACCCCCTCGGCCACCTCCGGCGCCGGCAACCTCCCCGCCTCGCTGTCAGCGTCCGCCTTGTTGATGATCATGTAGCGCATTGCACCCGCTCCTCGTCGTGTCGGTCGACCACTTACTCTCACGTCGAGCGACCCACCACCAGATCGACACCCGATCCGCAGCAATCAGTCGGTCGTTGCGTCGGCGATCGAGCGCGGTGGCCGGACGCGGGAGAACTGGAGGTTGCCGGCAGGCATCATCCAGGTCATGACCTCGACCGCCAAGCGGCCGGCCCGGACCGCGGGATCGGCTTCGGCATGCTCGCGAGCCGTCGCGGCGTCCACCGACCAGATCGAGAAGCCGCGGTAGCGCTCGTTGTCCTGGTCCACCAGTGGTCCGCGAGCCAGGACCAGCCCGCGCTCCTGCATGTCCGCGCCATGCGCCAGGTGCCGGTCCTGCAGCTCGTCCGCCTCGTCGTCCGTCATCGCGGGCGCGTCCGATCGCAGGGTCAGCAGGATCACGGTGTAGCGGTCGAAACGCATGACGCCGAACCTACGCCCCTAGTTGGGCTGATCGCCGTTGGGCTGATAGGCGCAGGCGTCGACGAGGTTCTGCGTCGGACCGGCCGGCGTCGGCGGCGGAGCGACGGGCCTGCGGGCCGACTTCGAGGGCGTCGGCGGCGTGGTCGGCGTAACGGCCGGCGCCGGGTCGGCTTCGAGAGCCTTCTCGACGGTGTCGCGCAGGGCGCCGTAGTCGGGGTGCAGGTACTTCAGCCTCAGCTTCGACGCGTCGAGGGTGACGTTGGAGACGGTCGCCGACTTCACCTTGAGTGCGAGCTCGACCAGTGCGGGCAAGAGCTCCTGCGGGATGTCGGTGCGCAGCAGGTGCTGACCGGCCTTGGCGATCGCCCGGTACTTCGTCACCAGCGTCTGCGGATCCGCCGCGTCGACGATGCCTTTGATCGCGCACCGCTGGCGGACCTGCCGCTGGTCGTCGTCAGCGCCGTACCGGCCGCGGGCGAACCACAGCGCGTGCCGACCGTCCAGATGCTGCCTCGGCCCACGCTCGATCCACTCGGACGGCGGGATGTGTGAGCTGCTGATCCCGCCCATCGCGACCCGCTCGTTGACGTTGACGGTGATCCCGCCGATCGCGTCCACCAGCTCCGGGAAGCCCTGCAGGTTGATCTGCAGGTAGTAGTCGAGCTTCAGCCCGGTCGCCTCACCGACCGACTGCTTCAGCACGTCGGCGCCTTCGTTGTCGGACGGTCCGAGGATGCCGGGGTGCGCGTCGGGGATGTTCTGGTACATCGCGGTCAGCATCCACTCCAGCCGGCCGTCGAGGCTGAGCCCCTCCTTGCCGAAGCCCTCCGGGTAGATCCTGTGCAGCGGCGAGTCGCTCGGGAACGGCATGAAGGTGAGGTTGCGCGGCAACGAGATCAGCGCCGTGTTGCCGGTCCTGGTGTCGATGCTCGCCACGATCACCGTGTCGGTCCGGACGCCGACCCGGCTCGGTGCGTCGTCACCGCCGATCAGCAGCAGGTTGAGCCGTGGCCGGTCCTCCCAGGGATCCTTGACGTTGACCACCGTCGGCCGGGTCGCGCTCTTGCTCTCCGCCTGCGCCTGGAACACGTCCTGCACGAGGGTGCGCTGCGCGAGCACGCTCTGTACGCCGAGGGCCGCCGGGGCCGCGATCGCGAAGCACAGCATGCCGACGAACACCGCGCCGATCGCCCGCCCGCCGCGCCCGCCCGTTGCCGGACGCAACGACCGGTGCGAGGCGACGATCACCATGATCCAGAGGAACGCCAGCACCCCGATCGCGACCGAGGTCATCAGCAGCCGGCTCGGTACGACGGCCGCCGCGAGGACCTGGTCCCGCCGGGTGAGACCGACGTACACGCCCAGGCCGACCAGCCCGAGGGTGAGGGTGAGGACGAACGCGCCGATCCGGCGGCGACCGCCGGCGATCAGTCCGAGCCCAGGCAACAGCGCGCCCAGTAGCGTCAGACTCAGCAGCTTCGGCACCGACCGTGGCCGGTTGGCTGCGGCGCGCGCACTTCTCCCCATGGCTCCCCTGTCGCCGTCCCCAGATCCAGTGTGCGTCAAGTACCCGCACCTGTACCTCCTCAGACGTATTACAGGGTCAATCGGTTGTCATACGGACAGATGGGCACCCGCGAAACCGTCGACCTCGACGAGGGTCCGGACGACGGTCGCGATGCGCGCCGGCGGGGTCCATTTGGTGGTGTCGGCCTTCGGCCTCTCGGCCCGGTTGGCGGGGGTGTCGATGGTGCCGGGGATGATCGTGTTCACCCGGATGCCATCGCGTGCATACTCCGCGTGCAGTGCGTCCGCGAACGCGATCACGCCGGCCTTCGCGGTGATGTATCCGGCCGCGCCGGAGAAGGGTCGCTGCGCCGCGCCACTCGACGTACAAACGATCGATCCAGCACCCGCGGTGAGCAGATGCGGCAGCACTCCCTGAGTGATCAGGTACGTCGGGCGCAGGTTGAGCCGGAGTTGTTCCTCGAAGTCCTCGATCGGGGTCTCGTGCACCCGCGCGCCGGAGGCGAAGCCGCCGATCAGGTTGACCAGTGCGGTCAGTGGGGCGGCCTCGTCGGACGTGGCCAGCGCGACGACGTCCGCCGTACCGGCCGCGTCGAAGGGATCGGCGATCACCGGGTTGAGGGCCGGGTCGGTGCCGAGCCGGGCGAGGGATTCCTCGGTCCGCCCCGGGACCACGACGCGCCACCCGGCCCGGAGGAACTCCGCGGTCACCGCGACCCCGAGCGCACCGGTGCCACCAGCAACCACCACAGTGTTGGTCATGGCGAGAGCCTAATCCGGTCGCGTGGGCAGTAAGCCGGGACTAGGTTGGTCGGTCGTGCGGATTCTGATGCTGGGTGGGAACGGGTTTGTCGGTCGCGCGGTCGTCGAGGACGCGCTGGCACAAGGCGCGGACGTCGCGTCCTTCAGCCGCGGAAAGAGTGGTACGGCGCTGCCGCCGGAGGTCACACAGTTGGTCGGCGATCGGGAGACCGGCGACTACGAGGCGTTGCGGACCGGCGAGTGGGATGCGGTCGTCGACCTGAGTGGCTTCCAGACGAAGCAGGTCGACGAGACGATGGACGTGCTCGGCGATCGGGTCGGACTGTACGTGTTCATCTCGAGTCACGCGGTGTACGTGCGCGACCTGCCGGCCGGGACCGACGAGACGGCGCCACGGAGGCCGCCGATGCGGGCGGCCGACGTACTCACGAACGAGACCTACGGACCGTGCAAGGTCGCCTGCGAGGACGACATACTCGCGCGGTACGGCGACCGCGCGACGATCGTGCGTCCCGGCCGGGTCACAGGTCCCGGTGACTCGTCGGGCACGGCCCTCTACTGGGTACGACGTGGTGCCCGCGGCGGTCGGGTCGCACTGCCGACGAAGCCCGAGGCGCCGCTGCAACTCGTGGACAGCCGCGACGTCGCCCGGCTCGTCGTCCGGTTGATCACCGACGAGCGCTCGGGCGCGTACAACGCGATCGGCCCCGACAGCACGATCGCCGAACTCATCACCACCGCCGCCGATCTCTCCGGCACCACGGTCGACATCGTCCCGATCCCCTTCGACTCCGTCCCGCCCCGGTTCCCGCTCATCGACCCCGAGGCCGAATGGGGCGAACGCCGCCGCACTCCCGCCAAGGCACGAGCCGCCGGCATGCCGGTCACTCCCCTCCGCCGAACAGTCGCCGACGTCCTCACCTGGGACGATGCCCGCGGCAAACCCGAACTCGGAATCGGGCTGACACCCGAGGAAGAAGCCGATCTCCTGAGCAACTAAAGCGGTGACGACCAACGTTTATCAGGTAGGCACCAAGATCTGTCACAGGGGAGAGTTGGGTGAATCGGGATCATTCGTTCCTGGATAGCATCAGCGGGACCGTTGGCGCTCTCCTTGTCGGCCTTGGGCTGATAGGTGGTGCCGCAGCCCTCGTCGTGGCGGAGACCCCGAACGGCGCTCGCGACGTGCGCGCCTACGAGGCCGCACCGCGCTGTCTCGCCGCTCCGTCCACACGGGCCGAATGCCGCTGGACAGGCGAGTTCACCGTGTCCGACATCTACCTGAACCACTACATGAGGGACAAGAACAGCAGCGCGGTCCTGATCAGCGCGCACGGCGCCAGGTGGAACACGTTCTACGGAAACACTGGTCCCGTCCTGGACCACCTCGACGAGGGCGACCGGGTCACCGGCACCATCTGGCGCGGCCGGCTGACCGAGATCACGGCCAAGGGCGCCGTCCAGGAGACCACCAGGGCCCCGGCCGACATGCGCGCGCGGTCCTTCGAGGCGGCACTCTTCCTGGTCCCCAGCGGCCTGCTCATCACAGTCGCCTGCGTCTGGCGGCTACTGCGCCGCCGCGGCGACCCGACCCGGGGGATGGAAGCCACCGTGTTCGCGGGCATCGCGCTGCCGTTCCTGGGGCTCTTCTGCGCAGCCCTGGTCGGAGCCTTGCTCGAACTCCTGTCGCTGAGCATAGATGAGATCGTCTGGCCGTTCGCGGCCGTCCTTCTCCCCGCCGCCATCCTGGCCGTCTCGATCCGCCGGGACTTGAAAGAACCGGCGTACCACCGGGTCGATCTCACACACGTCCGGGGAACTTCAACCCCTCGTCGGAGTGCTACTCGGGGAGGGCGAGGGTTCTTCCAGCGTCGCGGGCGGCGTTGATGGTTCGGGTGAGGGTCTCCTTGAGAGCGGTGGCTTCGTCGGCGAACCCCTGCACGAGCGAGGTGTCGCCGACCGGTTCGGTGCGGGCCAGGAGCTCGATGTAGCGGTCGCCGTCACCCAACGCCGCCTCGGCGCGGAGAGCGGCGTCGGCGGAGCGGACCCGGTCGGCGTAGTGGTCGAGCAGATCGACCTTGCGTTTGATCGCGTCCACCGACAGCGCGAGGGCCCGGCGCTGTGGCCCGAGGACAGCCTCCAGCTCGGCGGTCGCCATCCCACGAGCTACGTCGCGCTGCCGGGCCCGCAGCACGGTGTGCTCCCGCAGCACCTGCGCAATGTCCCAGAGCTGCTCGGGCAGAACCAGCTCGTTCTTCATCTCGTCGAGCAGCCCGCGTTGGGTAACTGTTGCCTCGAGCACCGTTTTCACCGCGCGCTGGGCGCGGCCGAGCAGCCGCGCCGCGCGCGCGTCGAAGTCCTCCGGCAGCAGGTACTTCCCGTGCTGCAACCGGACCGCCTTGTGCCCGCGATCCTCCATCCCCGACTTCACCAGGATCCCGCCGGTCGCGACCACCGCGATCCCGGCGAGCGCCACCGCCGACCAGGCGGCGACCGCGACCGGCAGCGTCCCGGCCAGGAAGATCAGCGCCAGGATCCATCCGCCGACACAGACCGTGATCCACACCAGCAGCGTGCCGAACGTGTTCGCAGGAGCAACCGACCACGACGTCTCCCGCTTCGGCCGCGGCGCCGAGGCCGGGACGAACAACTCGGGCCGGTGTTCGTACAACCGCCGTACGCCGACCGGCACGTCAGGCGCGAACACAGGGTCCACAGTCACCTCCTCGAGACCGTCAGTACTCAGCGTAGCGGCGCGAGTCTCACTTCGAGTCCGTCCAGCACCAGTCCGAGACCGAACTCGAACAGCCGGTCCAGGTCGTAGTCGAAGTCGAAGCCGTCGGCGAGCAGCTCACGGAACCCGATCAGGTTCCCCTTGGCGACCAGCGCGGCCATCTGGCCGCTCTGCCGGTCGACCCATTCGTCAGCGGTCAGCCCGGTGTCCTGCTCGGCGTACGCCTCGGTCTCCATCGCCAGCGCCACCCCACGGACGAACGCGAACACGGAGATCGCGGCGTACAGCGCGTCGCTCTTGTCGACCCCGCGGAGCGCACGCAGGACGGCATCGGTGTGCGGCAAGAGGTTCGGCAGCAGTTGCGGGCGGCCGAGGCTGACCGCGCTCGCCAGCCACAGATGCCGCCGGTACGCCGCCCACTGCGACCGGGCCACCGCGGCGACCCCGTCCCGCCAACCGTCCGGCGCCTCGGTCAACGGGAACTCGCCCATCGCGGTGTCGACCATCTGCAGCACCAGCGCGTCCTTGCCGCCGACATACCGGTACAGCGCCATCGTCGACACCCCGAGCTCGGCCGCGATCCGGCGCATCGACAGCGCGCCCAGCCCCTCGGCGTCCGCGATCGCGATCCCCATCCGCACCACTTCGTCGCGATGGAGGTCCAGGCCGCCGTCCGCCGGTACGGCGCGACGAGCGCCGGCCGGCCGGGATCGCGTGGCCGAGCGTGGCGGCGGACCGACGACCGTCCCGACGCCCGGACTCGCATGCACCAGCCGCTCCTGCTGCAGCGCCTGCAACGCCTTCGTCGCGGTCGCCATCGCGACGCCGAAGTCGCGCACCAGCGCCCGCGTCGACGGCACCCGGTCCCCCGGCTTCAGCTCGCCCGCCTCGATCCGTCGCCGGAGCTCCGCAGCGATCACCTGGTACGGCGCCGCACCCATCAACCCTCCCGAACCAGTACGCATACATCGTACGCGCACTAGCCCACCGAGCCACCGCTTCGTGTCAAGATGGGCGCCATGCTGCGCGAACTCCACCTGACCGGCAACCCGGACGCCGACAAGTTGCTCAACGACGACCCGTTCGCCCTGCTGGTCGGCATGCTCCTGGACCAGCAGTACCCGATGGAGCACGCCTTCTCGGGTCCGCTGAAGATCGCCAACCGGATGGACGGCTTCGACTTGCACAAGATCGCCGCCACCGACCTCGACACGTTCGTCGAGCTCTGCGTGACCCCACCGGCCATCCACCGGTACGGCGGATCGATGGCCCGGCGGGTGCATGCCCTGGCCGAACACATCATCGCGAAGTACGACGGTGACACCGCGGGCATCTGGACCGCCGGCCGCCCCAAGCCCGACGGGGCCGAGGTGCTGAAGCGACTGAAGGCGCTGCCCGGGTTCGGCGAGCAGAAGGCCAAGATCTTCCTCGCCCTTCTCGGCAAGCAGCGCGGGGTCCAGCCCAAGGGCTGGCGGGAGGCGGCCGGCAGCTACGGCGACCGCGGTTCGCACCGCTCGATCGCCGACGTCACCGATGCCGCGTCCCTCAACGAGGTCCGCTCCTTCAAGAAGGCCGCCAAGGCGGCCGCCGCGGGAACCGCCTGACCCCAGCCACCCCTCCCGGTCCCGCCGCGCGGGTTGTCCCTTGTGCTCACGCGGGTTCCTGCCGAATCACCTTCGAGCAGCCTATGCTCGCTGAGGCGGCAGGCGACGGGAGGAGCACGGATGGACATCCGCGATCTGGATCGTAGGGCCGGCGCAGTACTCGGTGAAGTCGTGATGCAGGTGCGACCCGAGCAGCTCTGGTTTCCCACTCCCTGCCCGGACTGGACCGTTCGCGGCCTGCTCCGTCACATCGTCAGCGAGAACGAGGGCTTCGCCGCCGCGGCCCTGAACGGCTCGGCCACCGTGCAGACCTGGAACGGCGGCCGGCTCGGCGACAACCCGGCCGGCGCGTACCGGCGGTCCAACGTGGGGGTCGCGGACGCGTTCGCCGACGGCGGCGCACTCGACCGGCTGATGGAGGTCCGCGAGTTCGGCACGTTCCCGCGCCGGGTCGCGCTGACCTTCCACCAGCTCGACTGCGTCGTGCACGCCTGGGACCTGGCCCGGGCCATCGACGTCACCTACGACGCGCCGCCGGACATGGTCGAGATGGCGCTCGCCCTGGCCCGCCGGATCCCTGACACCGAGGCCACCCGCGGCCCGGGCGCCGCCTTCGAGCGCAGTGTCAAGGTCTCCGGCAACGCCTCCAACTTCGACCAGCTACTCGGCCTGCTCGGCCGCAATCCGGACTGGGTCTCCCCGCTCGACTGAGTAGTCGGGCAGGTCGATCGCATCCGGCTTCGCGATCGCCATCTTGGCCAGGAGACCGGCGAACGGGCGGGACGTCATCACCCGCGTCGAGGTGTCGCGCAGCCGGACACCGACTGAGGTCATCGGCATCGCCATCTTGATCCCACCGGGCGGCAGTTCCATCCGCTGGTCGACGTACGCCTGCATCCGGGCCTGGTACGCCGGGAACGCCCGCAGGTGATCGCCGTCCGCGGCGGCGAGCTCTCCCGCCAGAACATACGCGCCGACGAGCGACAGCGCCGTACCGTGGCCGGCCAGCGGTGAGCCGCAGTACCCGGCATCCCCGGCGAGCGCGAACCGGCCGCGCGACCACTCCGGTACGACGACGCGGCTGACGCTGTCGAAGTAGAAGTCGTCCGCGTTGCGCAGCCCGGCCAGGATGCGCTCGGTGTGCCAGCCGAGGCCCTCGAACCGCTGTCGCACCAAGGCCTTATGCGCGTCGGCGTCGCGGCGGTCGTAGCTGAGCACCGGCGATCGGAAAGCCAGCAGAGCCCTCGCGAAGCGCGGGTTGTGGTCGGGCCGCAGTCCGACCCAGCGACCGCCGGGTGCGGAGTAGATCTTCATCCAGTCGTTCAGGGGTTCCGGGGTCTCGATGGTGAAGTACGACATGTAGCCGCCGAGGTGCCGCACGAACCGCTCCTCCGGACCGAACGCGAGCCGGCGGACCCGCGAGTGCACACCGTCGGCCCCGACCACCAGGTCGAACCGCCGCTGCGTACCGCCGGCGAACGTCACCTCGACACCGCTCGCGTCCTCGTCCAGCTTGGCGATCGAGTCGCCGTACAGGTATTCGATGTCGCCGGTCGCGTCGGCCAGGATCCCGGCGAGATCTCCACGGAGGATCTCGATCTCGGCGACCGGGCCCGCGCCGTCGAACAACTCGGCCGGCATCGCGGCCGCGCGCCGCCCGTTGGCCCGCACGTACTCCAGCCCACGCTCATGCATCTGCCGCTCCCCGACCGCGGCCATCAGCGCCATCCGCTCGACGACCACCCGGGACACCCCGCGCAGGTCCACGGTCTGCCCGCCCGGCCGCGGCCCCGGCGCGACCTCGACGACCGTCGGCACGAACCCGAACCGTCGCAACCAGAACGCGACCGCCGGCCCCGCGATCCCCCCACCGGAGATCAATACTCGCTTCGTCATCCTGTCTCCTCACCTAGTGCGCGTACGCCGTAAACGGTGCACTGCACTCCCCGCCCGAGGCGAGCGCGTACTAGAGCACTCAGGTCGATGCCCTAGTACGCGATCACAGGGTGACGGCTAGGCGGGTGGCCTGCTCTATGGCGCGTTTGGCGTCGAGTTCGGCGGCTATGTCGGCGCCGCCGATGAGGTGGATGGGGCGGTTGGCCGGGGCGAGGGCGTCGGCGAGATCGCGGACCGGTTCCTGGCCGGCGCAGATGACGATGGTGTCGACGGCCAGGACGCGAGGGTTCTCGTGGTGCGGGCCGAAGGTGAGATGGAGGCCTTCGTCGTCGATGCGTTCGTAGTTGACGCCGCAGAGTTGCTCGACCTGCTTGCTCTTCAGTGCTGCGCGGTGCACCCAGCCGGTGGTCTTGCCGAGGCCGGCGCCGATCTTCCCGGCCTTGCGCTGCAACAGATAGACCTTCCGCGGCGACGGCTCCGGCCTCGGCTTCGTCAACCCACCAGGCGCGACGGTCGGATCCGCGACACCCCACTCGGCCTTCCACGCAGCGAGGTCGAGCGCCGGCGACGCCTCCGTGGTCAGGAACTCGCTCACATCCACACCGATCCCGCCCGCGCCGATCACGGCAACGGTCGCCCCGACGGGCTGACCCTCCCGGACGACCTCGACGTACGACAGGACCTTCGGGTGATCGATGCCCGGGATCGCCGGCACCCGCGGTACGACGCCGGTCGCGAGCACGATCTCGTCGAAGCCGGCGAGGTCGTCGGCCGTCGCGCGCCGACCTAGGTGCAGCTTCACACCGGTGAGCTCGAGCCGGCGCCGGTAGTACCGGATCGTCTCCGCAAACTCTTCCTTCCCGGGGATCCGCCGAGCGATCCCGAACTGCCCACCGATCTCCTGATCCGTCTCGAACAGCTCGACCCGATGCCCACGCTCGGCCGCCGTCACCGCGGCGGCCAGCCCGGCCGGGCCGGCCCCGACGACCGCGATGTTCTTCGTACGACGGGTCGGCAGCAACCGCAATTCGGTCTCACGAGCGGCCCGCGGGTTGACCATGCAGCTCGCCTTCTGCTTGGCGAACACATGGTCCAGGCAGGCCTGATTACACGCGATGCAGACGTTGATCTCGTCGGCCCGATCGGTCGTTGCCTTGAGCACCCAGTCCGGATCGGCCAGGAACGGCCGGGCCATGCTGACCAGGTCGGCGTCGCCGCGGGCCAGCACCTCCTCGGCGACCTGCGGCAGGTTGATCCGGTTCGAGGTGACCACCGGGATGCCGACGTGCGGCTTGAACGCGGCGGTCACAGACGTGAACGCCGCCCGCGGCACCGAGGTCACGATCGTCGGCACCCGGGCCTCGTGCCAGCCGATGCCGGTGTTGATGATCGACGCGCCGGCCGCTTCGATCTCCTTGCCCAGCGCAACGACCTCGTCCCAGGCCTGGCCGCCTTCGACCAGGTCGGCCATGGAGAGGCGATAGATGATCAGGAAGTCGTCGCCCACCCGCTCGCGGGTCTGGCGGACGATCTCCACGGCGAGGCGACGGCGGTTCTCCGGGCTGCCGCCCCAACGGTCGGTGCGCTTGTTCGTGCGCTCGGACAGGAACTGGTTGATGAAGTACCCCTCGGAGCCCATGATCTCGACGCCGTCGTACCCGCCTTCCCGCGCCAGCGCCGCGCAGTCGACGTACGCCTTCAGTTGCTTGCGGACTCCGCGATCGGAGAGCGCCCGCGGTGTGAACGGGTTGATCGGCGCCTTGAGAGCCGAGGCGGACACGCTGAACGGATGGTAGGCATAGCGACCGGCATGCAGGATCTGGAGCGCGATCCGGCCGCCTTCGGCGTGGACGGCGTCGGTGAGCAGGCGATGCTTGCGGGCCTGGCGGCGACTGGTCAGCCTGGACCCGAACGGCGTGAGCCAGCCGGTGCGATTGGGGGCATATCCGCCGGTCACCATCAGCCCCACACCACCACGAGCCCGCTCGGCGAAGTACGCGGCCAGCTTCGGCAAATCCTTGAGCCTGTCCTCGAGGCCGGTGTGCATCGACCCCATGATCACCCGATTGGGCAGCACGACGTGACCGAGATCCAACGGCGCGGCGACGTGTGGATAGACGGTCATGGGGCCTCCCGGCCTGGACTGAGGAGCGTAGGGAGCGAAGCGACTGGAGCGACGAGGGAAGGCCGGGAGCCAAGGCCCCATGACCCCGCCGGCGCCGAAGGCCCGGCCAAAGGCACAGTCATCGGTGGTCCTTCCGGACGGCTTCGATCACTTCATCGCACCAGTCCACGAACGACTCCTCGGCCCGGATCCCGCCGCGGAGCACGAGGTACTGGTGCAGGTCCCGGTCGTGCAGTTTGGCCGGCTTCGGGAAGTCCCGCTGCTGGATCCCGCGATACACCTCGAGCCGCATCGCATGCTCGGCCCGATGCCGCTCGATCTCCTGCAGTACGACGCCTGGGTCGCCGAGCGAGGCACCACGCAACTTCACCCCGAGCCCATCCCGCAGTACGGCGGGGTCCTCCCGCTCGGCCAGCCAGCGCGAGAGCTCGTCCCGGCCCGCCGCGGACACCCGATAGACTTTCTTGTCCGGACGCCCCTCCTGGGCGATCTCGGTGTGCGTCACCCAGCCGGCCTCGTCCATCCGGCGCAACACCCGGTAGATCTGCTGGTGCGTGGCCGGCCAGAAGTAGCCGATCGACCGGTCGAACCGCCGAGCCAATTCGTAGCCGGACCCGTCCCGCTCGCTCAGCGCCACCAGGATCGCGTGCTCCAACGCCATACCGGCAGGCTATCTATGCAACCAGTTGCACTGCACCTGATTGCAGCCCAGATCACACGATCTCGCCGCTCCCCCGTCCGATGGGCCAGCCCACCAGATGGCGGGTTGGCACCCGGGATTCTGGTGGGCCAACCCGCCATCTGGTACGTCGACCCATGAGATTGCGCCACGCCAGGCCGACGCGACCGGGATGGGAGAATGGTTGCAGACGCCAGCTATCGCGGATCGGAGCATCATGGACCACCAGGCCCACCCGACCAGAACGACGTTGCCAGGGATCGGCACCCGGTACGACCTCATCACCGAAGGCGGCAAGCACGTGTCGGTGGTGGTGCACAACGACGGCCGGCGGTTCCTGGGCTTCCACGACCCCGAGGACGACGACGCCTGCAAGGACTCCGTCCCGCTCGATCCCGGTGAGGCCGCGGCGCTGGCGCAGTTGCTGATCCCCGCGCCGCTCGACCCGGTCCGCGGCGAGATCGAGATCGACCTGGTCACCGAACACATCCCGGTCACGGCCAGGTCGCCGTACTCGGGTCGCACCCTCGGCGACACCCAGGCCCGCAGCCGGACCGGCGCGTCGATCGTCGCCGTACTGCGGCGTCTCGGCGCGACCCCGTCGCCGGCCCCGGACTTCCGGTTCGCGACCGGGGACACGCTGGTCGTCGTGGGTACGCGTGAAGGTGTGGACGCCGTCGCCGATCTGATCGCGGGAGGGTGACGTGCACGAGAACATCACCGCCCTGCTGATCGAGCTGGGCGCGGTCATCCTTGCCCTCGGCATCCTCGGCCGGATCGCCGGGCGGCTCGGGTTCTCGCCGATCCCGCTCTATCTGCTGGCCGGGCTCGCGTTCGGGCACGGCGGTTTGTTGCCGTTGGCAGCCAGTGAGGAGTTCGTTGCCACCGGCGCCGAGATCGGCGTGATCCTGCTGCTGTTGCTGCTCGGACTGGAATACACGGCGTCGGATCTGGTCGGCACTCTCAAGACGCAGTACGTGTCGGGCGGGGTCGACTTCCTCCTGAACGCCTTGCCCGGTGCGGCCGTCGCGTTGCTGCTCGGCTGGGGGCCGGTCGCCGCGGTCGCGCTCGGAGGTGTCACCTGGATCTCGTCGTCCGGCGTGATCGCGAAGGTGGTCGGCGATCTCGGCCGGCTCGGCAACCGCGAAACCCCTGTGGTGCTGGGGATTCTGGTCCTCGAGGATCTGTCGATGGCCGTCTACCTGCCGATCCTGACCGCGATGCTAGCCGGTGTGGGGCTGGCCGGCGGGAGCGTGACGCTACTGATCTCGCTCGGTACGGTCAGCGTCGTACTGTTCATCGCGCTGCGCTACGGGCGAGTGATCAGCCGGGCGGTCTCCTCGGACAACCCGGAGATGTTGCTGCTCGTCGTCCTCGGGCTGACGCTGCTGGTCGCGGGCATCGCGCAGCATCTGCAGGTGTCGGCGGCGGTCGGCGCGTTCCTGGTCGGGATCGCATTGTCGGGCGAGGTCGCGCACGGCGCGCGGAACCTGCTCAGCCCGCTGCGGGATCTGTTCGCCGCGGTCTTCTTCGTGTTCTTCGGGCTGAGCACCGTCCCCGCGGAGATCCCGCCGGTCCTCGCGATCGCTCTCGGCCTCGCCGTACTCACGGCTCTCACGAAGATCGCCACCGGCTGGTACGCCGCCCGCCGCGCCGGCATCAAGTCAGCCGGCCGCTGGCGGGCCGGCGGCACCCTCGTCGCCCGCGGCGAGTTCTCCATCGTCATCGCCGGACTGGCGGTCGGCGTCGAACCAAAACTCGGTCCCCTCGCCACCGCCTACGTCCTCATCCTCGTCATCCTCGGCCCGGTCGCCGCCCGCTACACCGAGCCGGTCGCCCGCCGGCTATCCAAGAGCAAGCCCGCGCCCACCATCCAGTCCCCCGCCCCCAACCACCTCGACACCCCAGCAAACACCCCCACCTGACCACCCGCATTGACCACCCGCCCTGCCAACCCGCGCTAACTGTCCGCCCTGACCACCTGCACTGCCCACCCGCCCACGCCCTCGGGCGCGCCATCTGTCGGGGCCCGACCCACGCCCCCGGGGCCTTGAACAGGCTATTTCCCGTGCCGGGCCCCCGGTTCCTGTTCAAGCCCCCGGCGACTGGCACGGCGGGTGGGCGCGGCCCGAGGTGGGGGGCGGAGGTGGGGCGCGGGCGGAGGTGGGGCGCTGGCGGGGCGGCACCCACGTGGTTCGTGCCACACCTCGTGGGCTGACCCACGCCACCGGGGCCTTGAACAGGCTATTTCGTGTGCCAACACCCCAGTTGCTGTTCAAGCCCCCGGCGAGTGGCGCGTCGGCGGGTGGGCGTGGGGCGGACGCGTAGGCGCTGGCGGGTGGGCGCAGGCGGATGCGTAGGCGCAGGCGGATGCGCGGGCGCCGGCGGGTGGGCGTGGGCGGTCGTGTGGGGGGTGGGCGGGGGCATGGGCGTCGGCGGCTGGGGGGTGGCTGGGGTGGGTTTAGTGGGGGGTGTTGGCTCGGTGGTTTTGGGTTGCTTTGGTGATGGCTTGGGCGATGCGGGTGGCTCGGGTTTGGGGGCGTTTGGCTAGGGTGATCCACTCGAGGATTGCGCGGCGAGCGGAGGGTGGGAAGGCCTGGAAGTGCTTGTTTGCCTGGGGATTCGCGGCTAGTGCGGCGGCCAGGTCGGCGGGGACGATCAGGTTCTGGGCATGGGCCAGGAGGTCCCAGGTGCCGGTGTGGTGGGCGTGGTCGATCAGTGCCTGGCCGGGTGGTTCCATCAGGCCGGCGGCGGTCAGGCGGTCGACGCGGTCGCGGTTGACTTTGCTCCAGGTGCTGCGCGGGTTGCGTGGGGTGAAGCACTGGTACGTGCTGCGGTCGTCGCGCTTCACGGTCTTGCTGTCGATCCAGCCGAAGCACAGCGCCTGCTCGACCGCAGTCGCGAGATTCACCCCGCCCTCGTCACGGCGCACGATCAGCCAGACCGCGCGTTCCGTCTGCCCGTTCGCGGCCAGCCACTCGCGCCACTCGGCCGCGGATCCACACGCCAGCGCTTCCTCGTCTGTGATGCTCATACGACGAGCATGCGCCGGATAAGTGCTCATCGAGTGAGCACTTTCCTCAGAAGAGGACGTCGCCTCGCTCGTGGTCCAGCAGTGCCTGCTTGCGTTCGAGGCCTCCGCCGTATCCGGTCAGGCTGCCGGTGGAACCGACGACGCGGTGGCAGGGGACGATGATGCTGATCGGGTTCTTGCCGTTGGCCAGCCCGACCGCGCGGGAGGCGCCCGGCACTAGGCCGAGCTCCCGCGCGAGATCGCCGTACGTCGTGGTCTCGCCGTACGGGATGTCCTGGAGCGCTGTCCAGACCTTTTGCTGGAACGGCGTTCCCGCGAGCTGCAGCGGTACGTCGAACGTGGTCCGGCCGTGCTCGAAATACTCGGTGAGCTGCGCGGCGACCGCGGGCAGGACCGAGTCGTCGCGGTCCCCGAAGGTCTCCATCGGCGGGCGATGCCGGTGCTCGGCCATGTACAGCCCGGCCAGCTCACCCGCGCCGGTCGCGACCAGCGTGAGTGGGCCGAGCGGGCTGTCCATGACGGCGTATGTCAACGCGTTGCCTCCCACTGCGCACGGTTGATCCGGTAGAGCACGTGCCGCTGCAACCGGTGGCCGGCCGGAATGCGGACGTGGTCGAAGTCCCCGGCCTCGTCGTGCGTCATCCCGATCCGCTGCATCACCCGCTGCGACGGCAGGTTGGTGGTCGTGGTGAAGGAGACGATCTCGTCCAGCCCCGCCGGGCCGAAGCCGTGCGCGAGTGTCGCCCGGGCCGCCTCGGTCGCATAACCGTTGCCCCAGGCACCCTTCATCAGGCGCCAGCCGATCTCGACCGCCGGCATGAAGTGGGCCTCGAAGCTCGGCACCGACAACCCGGTGAAGCCGATGAACTCGCCCGTCTCGCGCACCTCCAGCGCCCACAGGCCCCAGCCGCGCCCGTCGATCTCGGGAATGTTCCGGTCGATGAGGGCGTCGCTCTGCTCGCGCGTCTGCGAAGCCGGGAAATGCTCCATCACGGCGGGGTCCGCGTTCAGCACCGCGAACGGCTCGCGGTCGGAGTCACGCCACTGGCGCAGTAGGAGACGATCGGTGGTCAGCGTGGTCATGGGGCCTCCCGGCCTGGACTGAGGAGCGTAGGGAGCCCGGTCGTGGGGCCTCCCGGCCTGGACTGAGGAGTGTAGGGAGCGAAGCGACTGGAGCGACGAGGGAAGGCCGGGAGCAAAAGCCCCATGACCCGCCTCGCCGGAGGCGAGGCATCAACACTGTCATGCTCACTCCGGGATCTTGTTGATGGCGTGGTCACCGGTGGCCCAGAGGTACTGCACCGCGTACGCACGCCAGGGCCGCCACGCACGCGCGTGGTCGGTCAACGGTTTGGGGGCTTCGGGCAATCCTAGATCACGCGCTGCGTATCGGACACCCAAATCACTGGCCACGAAGGCATCCGGGTCACCGAGCGCCCGCATCGCGATCGACTCCACTGTCCACGGCCCGATCCCCGGCAGCGCGGCCAACTGCTCCCGCGCGCGATCCCAGTCCGCGCCCGCACCCAGATCGATCTCGCCGGCGGCAAGCGTGGCGATCAACATGGTGAGCGTCGTACGACGGGACTTCGGAAAGGCCAGCGTTTCCGGGTCGAGCCCCGCCAGCGCCTGCATCGTCGGGAAGAGATGCGTCAGTCCACCGGCCGCGTCCTCGATCGGCTCACCATGCTGAACCACCAGCCGATGCGCATGCGTGCGCGCCGCCGCCGTCGACACCTGCTGACCGAGCACCGCGCGTACGGCGAACTCCTCACCGTCGACCGTGTGCGGGACCCGACGCCCCGGCGCCTTCGCGATCAGCGGCGCGAGCAACGGATCCGTGCTGAGCAGATCGTCGACGGCGATCGGGTCGGCGTCGAGGTCGAGCATCCGGCGGCAGCGGCTGATCGCGATCGCCAGGTCGCGCTGGTCGGTGAGCGAGAGCTGGCAGGCGATGTGGTCGGGCATCGGCCGCAAGGCGACCACGCCATGACCGTGCGGCAGGCGGAGCGTGCGCCGGTAGTGGCCGTCGCGCCACTCCTCCACCCCTGGCACGCCGGTCGCGATCAGGTGACCGAAGAGGTTGTCCGGGGTGAGCGGCGCGCGGAACGGCAGCCGGAGTGAGATCGTCCCGGGCGCGGAGGTCGTCGTACCTCGTCGGGCCCGGCGGCGCAGCTCGGTCGGCGCGAGCGCGAAGACCTCCTGAACGGTCTCGTTGAAGGTCCGCACGCTGGAGAACCCCGCGGCGAACGCGACGTCGGCCATCTGCAGCTCGCTGGTCTCGATCAGGAGCCGAGCGGTCTGTGCGCGCTGGGCGCGGGCGAGCGCGAGCGGCCCGGCGCCGAGCTCGGCGTGCAGTTGACGCTGCACCTGGCGGACGCTGTAGCCGAGGTGTCCGGCCAGGCCTGGTACACCGTCGCGGTCGACCACGCCGTCCGCGATCAGCCGCATCGCGCGGGCGACCAGGTCGGCCCGGTCGTTCCACTCCGGTGAGCCGGGGCTCGCGTCCGGCCGGCAGCGCTTGCAGGCGCGGAATCCGGCCTGCTGCGCGGCCGCGGCGCTCGGGTAGAACCGCATGTTCTCGACCTTCGGCGGCACCACCGGGCAACTCGGCCGGCAGTAGATCTTCGTGGTCAGCACCGCGGTGAAGAACCACCCGTCGAAGCGCGCGTCCTTGGACTGGACGGCGCGGACACATCGCTCCCGGCATTCGTACACGTGCTCCAGCATCCCTGCCGCCACCGACAGTTCGCTAGCGGTTTTGCGCCATCGAGGCATCGCGGGATTGCGACGCCAGGATCCGGGGTCCGATTTCCGCCAGCTTCGGTCCGCGCAGGTCGGTGGACTGGAGGCATGAACGAACTACTTGGCAAGAAGGCCCTGGTGACGGGCGGCAGCCGCGGGATCGGCGCTGCGACGGCGATCGCACTGGCAGACCGTGGGGCCGACGTCGCATTCACTTATAAGAGTTCCGCCGACGCAGCGGCCAAGGTGGTGAAGGAGATCGAGGCGCTCGGGCGGCGCGCGTTCGCGCTCGAGGTCGACGCCGCGGACGCGGTGGCGGTCGCGGACGGCGTACGGCGGGCCGCGGATCGGCTCGGCGGGCTGGACATCCTGGTCAACAACGCCGGCGTCGGCGCGATCGCCCCGATCACCGAGCTCACCCTGGCCGATGTCGACCGGGTGCTCGCGATCAACGTCCGGGGCGCGTACGCCGCCGCGCAGGCCGCCGTACCGCGGTTGTCCGACGGCGGGCGGGTGATCCACCTCGGTAGCTGCGCCGCCGGGCGGGTCACCAGTCCGGGGATGACGCTGTACGCGATGAGCAAGGCCGCGCTGGTCGGGTTCAGCAAGGGACTCGCGCGCGAACTCGGCGCACGCGGCATCACGTCGAACGTCGTCCAGCCAGGCCCGATCGACACCGACATGAACCCGGCCGACGGCCCCTTCGCGCAAGCCCAGATCGGAGCCCTCGCCCTCGATCGCTTCGGCACCCCGGCCGAGGTGGCCGCCGCCGTCACCTACCTGGCCGGGCCGGCTGCCGCCTACATCACCGGCACCGAACTGACGATCGACGGCGGTCACCTGGCCTGACCGCTTTGCGGAAAGAATTCGTCACCAGCTGCCGATTTGTTTCCGTACAGGTGGAGCTGGGTGGGTGTCGGTGGGCCTGGCTAGGGTCGCTGCATGAAGTTCTCGGTGACGGTCGGGGCGGTCGGCGGGGGGCGGGATCCGCGGGGGCTCGCGGAGCTCGCGCGAGCCGTGGAGGACTCGGGTTGGGACGCGTTGTTCCTGGAGGACTATCTCGTCTACCAGGGGGATGCGTCCCAGCCGACGTATGACCCGTGGATCTGTCTGGCCGCGATGGCTGCGGCGACCTCGCGGATCAGGATCGGTACGACGGTGACACCGCTGCCCCGGCGTAGTCCGTGGAAGGTCGCGGCCGAGGCGGTCGCGCTGGATCATCTGTCGAACGGGCGCTTCGTGCTGGGGGTCGGGATTGGTGACCCTGGGGATCCGTTCATGCCTCCGCGGGCGCCGAGGGAGCTGGCGGAGATGCTGGACGAAGGGCTCACCGTGATCGACCGGTTGTGGACCGGGCGTCCGGTGAGCTTTGCGGGCCGGCACTATCGGCTCGACGACGTGCAGCTGACGGCCCGGCCGGTGCAGGAGCCGCGGATCCCGATCTGGATCGGTGGGAACATGCTCGTCCCGGCGGTCCGGCGCAGGATCCTTCGGTGGGACGGGAGCTGCGCCTACAAGGGCACGACCGACGCACCGCAGCAGATCACGCCGGACGACGCGCGGCAGTTGCTGGCGGAGCGTCAAGCAACCGCCGGGACCGCCGCCGGCTGGTTCGACGTGAAGGTGAGCGGGGGCGATCCGGCGGCCTTCGCCGCGGCGGGAGCGACTTGGTGGGGGCGATGGATCCCGCCACTCCCGCCGGACGAGACGGCGGCGATCGTCAGGCCGGGACCGCCGACGCTCTGAGCCGTTGACACGACGAGGGTCGCGCGGGAGACTGCGGGTGTTTTTAACGTTCAAACCCCGTGGGAGGTTGCCGTGGCCACGTTGAAGCAGGTCGCCGCCCACGCCGAGGTGTCGGTGCAGACGGTGTCCAACGCGCTCAACGCGCCGCAGCGGCTCCGCCCGGACACGCTCGAACGGGTCAACCGCTCGATCGAACTGCTCAACTACCGGCCGAATCGTAACGCCCGCAGCCTACGCACCAGCGCGGTCGAACTGATCGGGTACTGCGTGCCCAACTGGCCGAACCAGACCCATCTGGTGATGGACCAGTTCCTGCACGCCCTGTGTGCGGCGGCCGAGGGCAGTGGCCGCCACATCCTGCTGTTCACCGCGCCGGCCGGCGTCGACGGTATGGAGGTGTACGACGATCTGCACGCGCGCCGCATGGTCGACGGGTTCGTGCTGTCGCAGACCGAGACCCACGATCCGCGGCACGGCTGGCTGAAGGACCAGAAGATCCCGTTCGTGTCCTTCGGCCGGGTCTGGAAGGAGACTACCCAGCCCGGCCCATGGGTCGACGTCGACGGCGCGGCCGGCACCGCCACAGCGGTCCGGCACCTGCACGAGACCGGCCGCCGGCGCATCGCCTTCATCGGCTGGCCGAAGTCGTCCGGCCTGGCCGAGGACCGTCTCGGCGGCTGGCGCAGCGAATGCAAGGCGCTCGGCCTGCCGACCGCGGGCCTGTCGGTGCGGTGCCGCGAGGACAGCCTCGACGAGGGCGCCCGCGCCACCGCGAATCTGCTCGACTCCGACCGGCCGCCGGACGGAATCGTTGCCCTGAGCGACATTCTCGCGCTGGGCGGGCTCCGCGAGTTCAGCCGCCGTGGCCTCACCCCCGGCCGGGACGTCGGCATCACCGGCTTCGACGACTCACCTCTCGCCGATGTCGTGTCCCCCGGCCTGACCAGCCTGCGGCAACCGATGGACCGGATCGCCGCCGAGCTGATCACGATCCTGATCGCCGCCGGCACCGACGCTGATTCCGGTGCCGATTCCGGTGCCGATTCCGGGGCACCGATCGAACGCCTGCTGCAACCCGAACTGGTGATCAGGGGCAGCTCAGCCCCTGGCTGATGCGGCGCAACCCCGAGCGCCGCGAGAAGGAGGAACCGCCATGACTCCCCATCCCAACCCCCGACGCAGTGCGTCCCCACCGCGCCGCAAACCGGTCCGCAAGACCGTCGGCATCGCCTTGCTGGGCACCGCCACAGTGCTGGCAAGCACAGCGTCCGCGATCGCCGGCCCGACCACCACCGGCGCAGCCGCCGGTCCGGCCACCGCGGGCTCGGCTGCCGGCGCCACGGCCGCCGCCGCTCAGACCGGCGGATCGTCCGAGCTGTCCGAGACGACACGGCTGGCCGACCGCCGGTCGCTCGTCGTCGGCGATCGCGCCTACGCGATGGGCGACGAGAGCGGGCTGTACCCGGCCAGCGGCTGGCACATCCGCGGCGAGATGGGCGGGTTCTGGACCCAGCCGATCAAGCTGCTCGACGGGCTCTGGTTCGGCCTGGACGGCAACTGGCTCGGCAAGGACGTCGCCGCCGCGAAGTACACCAGCGGCCACGGCTACAGCCGGATCGACTACTCCGGTTCCGTCGACGTCCGTCGTACCGACTTCGTCCCCGACGGCGTCCGCGCGACGCTGGTCGGCCTGACGCTCAGCTCGAGTACGGCGAAGACGGTCAAGCTGGCCGTGGACGCGCACTCCGAGCTGATGCAGTCCTACCCGTGGGGCTGGACCGCACCCGGTGCGGCGGACGCGAACCTCCCGGACACGGGCGCGTACGCCGACGGTGCACTCCGCTTCCAGGAGCAGGGCACACCGTCGTATCCCAACGCGACCGCCCACGACTACGCCGCGTTCGTCGGATCGTCCCTGCGTCCGACGGCCCACGCACTCGGGCCGAACCACCGCGGTCCCCAGGACCCGGCGGTGATCTGCCCCGCCGACGGGACGACGCCCGCGCGGTGTGACGACTCGCTGGTCGGCAAGGGCACCGGCGGGCAACTGACGTACGACGTCAGCCTCAAACCGGGTGAACAGAAGACGATCTGGTTCGCGGTGGCCGGTTCCGACCAGGGTGCGTCGGCGGCGCAGCGCGAGTACGGCAAGGCACTGAGCAACCCGGAGAAGTTGCTCAAGGCAAAGGCTTCCGAGCGGAAGCAGATCGACGCCCAGTCCGCGGTGGACCTTCCTGGTGACCGGCTACTGCAGCAGAGCGTCGAGTGGAGCAAGCAGAACCTCGCCGACTCCGTCCAGGAGGCGCACAACCTCAAGATCCGCGATGTCAACGAAGGCAAGGACTACCCGGCGCCGGTCGGCACGGTCGACACCGCGCGCTGGTTCGGCGCGGGCTTCCCGGACTATCCGTGGCTGTTCGCGACCGACGGTGAGTACACCGCGTACGCCGCCGTCGCAGCCGGTCAGTTCGACACTGTGAAGCAGCACCTGCGCGCATTGCGCGACGTCAGCGACATCCTGAACAACCGCAGCGGCAAGGTCGCACACGAAGTGACCCCGACCGGTGACGTGTACTTCGGTTCCAACCAGAGTGCGGGTAACACCGACGAGACGGTGAAGTTCCCGAGCACCGTCGCGCTGCTGTGGCGGTGGACCGGCGACAACAGGTTCCGCGACGAGATGTACGACTTCAGCGTCCGCAACCTGCAGTACGTCTACCGCGAGCTCGACAAGGACGGCGACGGCTGGCCGGAAGGCCTGGCGAACGTCGAGCGGGCCGGGATGGGCGTGGAGAAACTCGACAGCACCGTGTATCTCGCCCGCGGTCTGCGCGACCTCGCGGATCTGGCCGCGTCCAAGCACGACACCACGGTCCAGCAGTGGGCGACCACCCGCGCGAACGACCTGGAGTCCCGCTTCGAGGCGCAGTGGTGGGTCCCGCAGGCAATGGGGTACGCCGACTCCGTCGACAGCCCGACCGACCCGGCGAACGACAATACGCCGATCTTCCAGCGGCACTGGATCGGTGTCACACCGATGGAAGCGGTGCTGGTGCGGCCGGGCCGGTCGAACGCCCCACTCGCGTCGGCGGATCACGCGAAGACTGCCCTCGACCAGCGTGAAACGTCTTGCTACACAGGGGAATTCGGGCTCTTCCATACCGGCACCGGGCCGACCTCCGATCCGGCCGGCAACAAGGGCGACGCGTGCGACTCGGTTGTCTCCCAGGTGCAGAGCGAGCGCGCCATCTTCAGCCTGAACACCTCGATCATGGCGGTTGCCGAAGGCAACTTCGGTCGGCTGGGCACGAAGCAGCAGCAGGTGTACACCACCGGCAACGCCCGGATCCAGCTCGACCCGACGGTGTGGGAGACGCCCGGCGCGATGCCGGAGATCGCTCCGTCGCCGGACTCCCCGGCGAACATCGGCCGGCCGTTCTACGACCGTTCGATGGCGCTGCAGGCCTGGGGCGCGTACGGCATCCTCTGGCCGGTGATCCACCAGCAGTTCGGCGTCGACCCCGATCTGGGGCACGGCCGGGTCTCGGTGATCCCGCAGTTGCCGCAGAGTCAGCAGAAGGTGGCCGGAAGCAACATCCGGGTCGGCCGCGGATCGGTCGATGTCTCGGCACGCCTTGCAGGTAAGGAATTGCGGACCGACGTGACCGTCAAGGGTGTCGGCGCATCGGTCACGATCGGTGCGGTGCTGCCGTCCGGTGCGACGGTGAAGAACGTGACCCTCGACGGCCGGACCGCGACGTACAAGCTGGTCACGACGACGCGGGGAGTGGAGGTGCAGGTGCCGGCGCGCGGTGCGTCCTCGGCACTGAAGATCACCCTCGCCTGAGACCGCGGGGTCGGTGGCCGGTACGGCACGACCCCCGGATCGCCGGCCGGCGCACAACCGTTCTGTACGCCGGCCGGCTTTCTGTTGCCCGACCCACGGTTATCGATACCTGCTGGTGCCGTTACAGGACACAAGTGTCGTGCCGACGCGAGGCGGGGCCCCTCCGAGTATGAGTCGGAGGGGCCCCGCTAGCTGAAGGAAGGTGACGTCTCCAGCCTCCCGAACGGGTCCGTAGAGGCCGGCAGACCCCGTCACCGGTCTACCTCGGTGGGGATCCCCACCGTGAAGGTCCTCGGTTTCCGTTCGACCCGCCACCCCTTTTTCAGAAGTTGCGTGTCGACATTTCTACCGCCGCGGGCCAGGGTCGCACAACCCTTCCCTGCCAACAGATTTGACTACTTCGCGAGCCGGTGCCTGTCATCCACAGTGACCGCCTGACCATCCACAGAAAACGGCCGACTTATACACACCCCCTGTGTATAACATCGCTCAGCCTTTCGCTTGTTTCATCGCCATCGGTCGCAGTACGAGATAGCCGGCGTACAGACCGAGAGCACTGACCACGAGGACGGATGGTACGGCGACGGCCAGTGGTGGACGGCGATAGCCGAGACCGTTCAGCACGTCCGCGAGCCACTGCGCGACGAGCAGGAACTCGGCGGCCGCGGCCGGGATCAGTGACAGCGGCAGGAGCAGCACGCCACGCCAGAAGCCGAACCGGACGAACGTGATCCCCAGCAACCACCCGGCCACCTCGTGCGACAGGATCAGCAGGAAGAACTCGGTGAAGATCAGGCCCACTTGCGAGGTCCTGGTGAACAGGTGCGGGTTGGCGAGCGCCTGATTCCACGCCTGCCAGTTGTAGATCAGATGCTCGACCTGGTAGACCACCACCCAGAGCGCGGCGGTGGCGGCCGCGGCGCCGGCGAGATAGATGCTCACGGCAACGGACATCTGCCGCCGGGTGATGCCCTGAGCGATCAGCAGGGTCAGGTACGCCGGGGTGATGATGATGCCGACCGCCATCGAGAAGTACTTCGGCGACTGGGTGCCGTAATCCCAGGTGCTGTGGTCGATTCCGCCGGTCGCGGCCTTGATCCCGATGCCGACGATCAGGAAGCCGACCAGCATCACGATCCAGTAGCCGACCAGCATCGGCCGCATCCCGACCCACATCGCGAGCAGGATCCGGCGCAGCCGATGGCCATTCGTCACACCACGCGGCAGGGCCGCACGAGCGACCGCCTGCTCGGCCGTACGCGTGCGGTTGTCGAGTGCAGCGCTCATCAGTGGCCTCCCGTCGGGACGGTCAGGTGGACGAAGAGCTCCTGCAGGCCCACAGGCCCGATCTCGAGACCGGATGAGGCGGCCTGCGCGAGCAGAGCCGGATCGAGGTCGCCGAGGACCGTCGTGGACTTGGTGCCGCCGAGCCGATCCTCCGCGAGCACCGTGAAGCCTGCGGTGAACTCGTCCACCGCCGCGGCCGGGCCGACGATCGAGGCACCACGGCCGCGCAACGCGTCCACCGGCGACTGGGTGACCAGGCGACCGTTGTCGAGGATGACCACCTCCTCGAGCATCGTGCTGACCTCGCTGACCAGGTGGGTCGACAGCAGGATGGTGCGCGGCACCTCGGCGTAGTCGGCGAGCAGAGCGTCGTAGAACAGGTTCCGGGACGGGACGTCCATGCCCAGGTAGCTCTCGTCGAAGATGGTCAGTGGCGCCCGGCTCGCCAGGCCGAGGACGACCCCGAGCGCGGACTTCTTACCGCGGGACAGCTTCTGCACCTTCTTGTTCAACGGGACCTCGAAGCGGTCCAGGAGATCGCCGGCGAGCTCGTTGTCCCAGTACGGGCGCAGGCTCGCGGCGAGTCCGATCGCATGCCGAACCAGCGCCGCGTCGATCAGGTCGCCGGACTCGCGGATCAGGCACACCCGGCTCGTCACGACCGCGTTCTCGTACGGCTCCTGCGCCGTACCGAGGTCGCCGCCCTCGATCCATACCCGGCCCGCGTCCGGCCGCCGGAAGCCGGCCAGCGTCGCGGCCAGCGTGCTCTTGCCGGATCCGTTCCGGCCGAGCAGTCCGTGGATCTTGCCGGGCGCGAGGCGCAGGTCCAGCCGGTCGAGCGCGGGCACCCCCGCGAACCGGACCGAGAGGTCCTCCGTGCGCACAGTCAGGGCGGTGTCTTCCAGGGTCCTCATCACGAGTCTCCGTAGGTCGTGGCTGGTGATCCCACGCCGTGGCGAGCAGGTGCTCGGTGCGGTAGCTCGCCGTGCTGGAGTGAAGGCCTCGATGTGGTTCCATCGTGGCCTTTGCTCCAGTGCGGCGAGCTGCCGTGCCGAGTGCCGCGCAGTAGGCGTGGGATCACCAGCCACGACCTTCGGTGCGGATGTGCTGGATGACGTCCTTGAGTGGTACGCCGATGGCCTTGGCCTCGTGGATCATCGGGTCGACCACCTCGGCGAAGAACGAGTCCCGCCGGCCGGTGCGGAGCAGGTCGCGGGCGTTCGGGCTGACGAACATCCCGATCCCGCGCTTCTTGTACAGCACGCCCTCGTCGACCAGCTGCGCGAATCCCTTGGCCGCGGTGGCCGGGTTGATCCGGTAGAAGGCGGCGTACTGGTTCGTCGACATCACCTGCTCGTCCTCGGCGAGGGCGCCGGTGACGATGTCGTTCTTGATCTGCTCCGCGATCTGCAGATAGATCGGACTCCGATCGTCGAACACCACGGCCCCCTCCTCGGTTCCTGGGTTAGTTACTTGAGTAACGAACCGTAGCGCCCCTCGGGGTCAGCCGCCCGCGGAATACTGCGACTGCTGGAGCGACCTCTTCAGAGCGGGTACGACGGGACCGACGCGGACCGCCAACTGAGTCAGCCGGTCCTTGTGGCGGATGCGCTGCTCCTTCGTGACGACCGTCCGTAGGTCTGCCGTGGACGCCAGGACGACGATCGCGGCGTCCCGGAGATCCACGCGGGTGACCAGGCGCGACGGTCGCAGGGTGTCGCGCGCGCTCTGCAGGATCTGGCGTCGTACCAGCGGGTGGCGCAGGGTGATGCGGTCGGCGGGGATCAGGCCGAGGATGCGATGCGGCTCGACCTTGATCATGCGGGCGCGCTCGAGGTCGTCGCGGACCTCGCGGACGATGGCGCGCTGCCGTCGGTCGACCCAGTGCCGCCACTTCCGCGGGCCGACGGCGCGGATGTCCTCGAGGACCAGGGCGAGCACCGGATCGGACGGTGCGGCCGTCATCGTCAGCCTCGCCCGGCCGTTGTCGTCGGCAAGGTTCCCGTTGAGCTGCAGGTCGGTCAGAGCCGCGGCCCGGAGCAACTTCCCGAGCTTCGATCGACCCACCAGCCGCCCGCGCTCCGGATCGTAGGCCAGCAGGAAAAGCCTTGCAGCCAAGGCATCCGGGGCCTTTGCGTTGCCCAGCGCAACTGCCTTCCGTCGGCGCGGCACACGCCTCGCCGGCGTCGGCGGCCGCCTCAGCGGAGTCACCAGTGTCCTACTCATCATCTTCCTCCTTGGCCGGACGGCCCGGGCGGCGGATCTTACCGACGCCTGTCGGCAGCCGG
Organism: Kribbella sp. NBC_01510; assembly: GCF_045040325.1. NCBI lineage: Bacteria > Bacillati > Actinomycetota > Actinomycetes > Propionibacteriales > Kribbellaceae > Kribbella > Kribbella sp. NBC_01510. The sequence goes on from NZ_CP109418.1 coordinate 910,971, forward strand.
CCGGCGTCAGCCAGCGCCCGCCGGAGCAGGTACTCGATCTGAGCGTTGGTGCTGCGCAGGTCGTCGGCCGCCCAGCGGGCCAGCGCGTCGTGCACCACGGGATCCAGCCGGAGCAGGATCTTCTTGCGTTCGGCGGCCACGGCGGCCGCTTACTGGTAGAGCGTGCCGGCGTTGACCACCGGTTGGGCGTCACGATCGCCGCACAGCACCACCAGCAGGTTGCTGACCATGGTCGCCTTGCGCTCCTCGTCGAGCTCCACCACCTCGTGCTCGGACAGCCGGTCCAGCGCGAGCTCGACCATGCCGACCGCCCCCTCGACAATCCGCTGCCTGGCCGCCACGACCGCACCGGCCTGCTGGCGGCGCAACATCGCCTGGGCGATCTCCGGGGCGTACGCGAGGTGGGTGATCCGCGACTCGATCACGTGAACGCCGGCCGCCTGCACCCGGGCGCCGATCTCGGCGGACAGCTTCTCGGTGATTTCGTCGGTGCTGTCCCGCAACGACAGTACGTCGTCGTCGCTGTGCACGTCGTACGGATAACTGTTCGCGATGTGGCGGACCGCGGTCTCGGTCTGGATCGCGACGAACTCGACGAAGTCGTCCACCTCGAACATCGCCTGCGCGGTGTCCTCGACCTGCCAGACCACCACCGCGGCGATCTCGATCGGGTTGCCGTCGGCATCGTTGACCTTGGCAACGGCCGTCTCGTGGTTGCGGATCCGGGTGGACACCTCTTTGCGGGTGGCGATCGGGTTGACCCAGCGGAGACCGTCGATGCGGATCGTCCCGGCGTACCGCCCGAGGATCTGCAGCACGCGCGCCCGCCCCGGCGCCACCGGAGTGAGTCCGGCCGCGACGATCACGCCCGCGACGAACACCAGGATCCCGACCGTGATCAGCACGCCATTGCCCGGCCCGGCGCCGGCGATGAACAACACCACTCCACCCACCACCAGCGCGAACGCCAGCCCGGCCATCGGCCACCCGTTGAGCTGCCAGGCCACCCGCTCGGTCACCTTGGGCTTCGGCATCTCCACCGCCACATCCACCATCACGAGCTCCTCTCGAATAGCCCAAAGGTAGCAAAGTGATATCACATTAGCAAGCACTCCCGGGCCTGTTCGGGGGTCAACCCCTGAGTTGGTGGGTTGCCCACTCGGATTCTCAGGGGGCAACCCACCAGGTGAGGGTTGACCCTCAGCTGTGGGCGGAGGGCAAGTCGGTACGGCGATCAGGCGGGCCGGATGTCCGGACCACGCGGGCCCATTTCAGGGGTCAACCGGCTGCTCGAGGTGTGGCCGGCCGGCCACGTCCTCGTCGGCGGGCGGACCCGGGTCCGGTGACTTGAGACAGCCCCTGGTGCGCGGGAATCAGAAATGCCAGGTCCCCGCGCACCCCGTCTGGTCGAGGCTCTCGGCCAGCGGCGCCCGACCCCGGTCGTCCAGGCCCGACCTCGGACAGGCAGTGGGGACCTCGGACACGGCACAGCCTGTCCGAGGCGCCCAAACGGTGTCCCAGCCCCGGGACCGGTAACAGTCCCACCACCGGCAAGACGAACCCGTCCAGTCACCGCACATGCCCGCCGGTGCCGGCTGATCGGGGTGCGGACGGTCGCAGCCCGGGAGTGCGGACGGCGGCTTGCGGAGTGCGGACGGCGGCTTGCGGGGAGTGCGGACGGAGGCTGAGGGTGTGCAGCTCGACAGGACGTCTCCACCCCGGCCCCTGCCGGGCCGGCGGGGCCAGGCGTGAATACCTCGCCCGACCAGCACCCTGGACCGACACCACCTGTCGAGCTGCACACCGGCCAGCCTGGCTCACCTCGCCCACACATCCAGCAGAAGAGCCGGTCAACCCCCCGAGTTGGTGGGTTGCCCCCACGGATTCTCGGGGGGCAACCCACCGGGCGAGGGGTGGACTCCCCCAGATGGCGACTTGGCGTCAGAGGGGTTGGGCGAGGGACTCCAGGTGGTGTTGCCAGGGGGTGGAGTGGGAGTTGGGGAGAGGGTCGATGGCCGAGTCGGACCAGGCGTGGATCGGGCGGATCCCGTGCAGGGCGTTCACCAGCCAGGCCTCCGTGGTGGCTTCGAGATCGCGCGGCGTGATGGGGTGCTCGGCGACCGGGACGCCTTGTGTGGTGGCGATCTGGCGGAGCAACGCGGCGGTGACGGACGGGAGGAGGGGGCGGTCGGAGGGCGTGAAGCAGAGGGTGTCGTCCTCCCACCAGGCGAGGGCGGAGTACGCCGCCTCGAGGACGGTGCCGTCCTGGTCGAGCAGGAGGATCTCGTCGGCGCGGTGCGCGGCGGACTCCTTCAGCTTGCCGAGCAGTTCGAGGTCGGGACCTTTCACGCGCGGACTGACCCGGGGGTCCGGACCCTCGTGGACGACCACGCGGACGCGGCCGCCGATCGGTGGTGCGGGGCGGAGCTGGACCGCCAGTTCGCCGGACGTGTGCAGCTCGAAGCGCGGGAACCAGCGGCCGAAGCCGGGCAACCGTTGGACCTGCTCGTCCCAGAAGCCCGTGGCGTCGACCCCCGCCGCGGCACACGACCGCACGAACCGCTCCCGGTGCAGCTCGATCCCCCGGACCGTGCCGTTGGCGACCAGGAACGAATCCGCCACCTGCAAACCACTCATCTCCCCCACCCTTCGGCCGCGGCGTTCCCGCCGACGGCTGCCGTTGCCTTCAGCACCATTTCGTCGTACTCCGCTACCGGCTCGGAGTCGAGCACGATCGCACCCCCCGCACCGATCATCGTCTCGTCCGGAGTCAGCACCGCTGTCCGGATCACAACACTCAGGTCCGCGCGGCCGTCCACGGTGAGATAGCCGAGCGCACCCGAGTACACGCCACGCGCGCTCCACTCGAGCTCGTCGAGGATCTCCATCGTGCGGATCTTCGGCGCACCCGTCATCGACCCCGGCGGGAAGCAGGCCCGCACCGCGTCGACCGCGGTCACCCCGGACCGCAGCCGGCCGCGCACCGTGGTGACGAGCTGGTGCAGCGAGCGAGTGGTGTCGACGTTCATCAGCCGCGGCACCTGCACCGTCCCGGGTTCGCTCACCCGGCCGAGATCGTTGCGGATCAGGTCCACGATGATCAGGTTCTCGGCCCGGGTCTTCTCGTCCTCGGCCAGTGCCTTCGCGGCCAGCCGGTCCAGCGCGGGGTCCGGGTCGCGTGGCACGGTGCCCTTGATCGGGCGGCACTCGGCCCACCCGTCCGCGTCCACGGTCAGGAAACGTTCCGCTGACGAGCTCGCCACCGCGAGATCGCCGTACCGCAGGAACGCGGCGTACTGCGCCGGGTTGGCCGCCCGCTGCCAGCGGAAGAACTCGAACGGGTCGGGCACCGCCGGCAGCCGGACGCGGTTCGTCAGGCAGATCTCCCAGGTATCCCCCGCCTCCAGAGCGGCCTTGCACGCGGCGATACCGGCCAGGTACGTCGACCGGCCCTGCTCGAGATGTGCTTCCAGGTCGAGCGTCGCGATCGCGGGCACCTCGACGCTGCCCATCCACCAGTCGGCGGCCGCCCGCTCCGCCCGCGCCAGCCAGTCGTCGCCGGCACCGGGTTCGTCCACCGCGACGAGGTAGGTGACGTCGTCGTCGTGATCGATGACGACGAATCGGTTCGCCCAGATCCACAGCGCGTCCGGTGCCGGCGACTCGTGGGCTGCCGCTCCCCCGGTCAGCGCCTTCAACTCGTAGCCGAAGTACCCGACGTAGCCACCACTGAACAGCCCCGCCAGCTCAGCCGGTACGTCGGCGGACCGCCCCGCCAGCAACGCGTTCAGCTCGGCGAACACATCGCCATCGGCAACATCCCGGACGACGACCTCCGCGGCCGGGCCCAGCGTCGTACCGAGGACGGAGACGCGGCGCACGGCCCGGTCGGTCAGGCTGCCGTCGAGCCAGAACGCGACGGGTTCACCGGCCAGCAGCTCGCGGTAGATCGTCTCACCGTCGAGCGCCCGGTCGACCGTCCGGATGGACCAGCTCAGCGCACCCACAGGCACACGGTACAGACCGCGGGGCGCGCCGTAAGCCCTGGTTCAGGAACCGGTCAGTGCGAGCTTGGTGCGCATCGCGGTGATCCGGCGGATCGGGATCGCGACCTCGAGGCCGTCCTTGGACTCGGCCCGGTCCGCGAGCCACCCGGCCGCGGTGTCGCGGCGGACGTCCGGCGTACCGGGCAGGTAGAGCGCGTTCACCAGCCGGCGGGCGTCGTCGCGGCTGTGGATCGTGTACACGTACCGCTCGCGCTGGCTCTCCATCACGTCGAAACCGGCGTGGTGCAACTGGTCCTTGAGCTCGGTGATCTCGCCACCGGCCGGGAACTGTGGAGTCGATCGCAGCCGCGTGGTCAGGCCGCTCAGCGTGCGGATGTCACCGCGCCGCAGCGGCCGCACCGCGGGCACGATCGCGGCCAGTACGCCGCCCCGCCGCAGGACCCGGCCGGCTTCGGCCAGCACCTCGGGCAGCGGCTGCAGGACCATCAGGCCCATCGAGCAGGTGACGACGTCGAAGACCTCGTTCGCGAACGGCAGGTGCAGCGCGTCGGCCTGCACCTTCGGCCCGGGCGCACCGGCCAGCTGGGCCGGGTTGTTGTCGACACCGACGACCCACCGGCCGTGGAGCTCGCGGGAGACCGGGCCGTTGCCGCAGGCGAGATCCAGCACGCGCTTGGCCTCGCCGGACACTGCGCGGACCAGCCAGCGGTACGGCGTGTGGTCCCCGGCCACCGCTCGGGACAACAGGGCTTCGGTGCTGCCGGGAGTCGCGGAGTGGAACTCTCGCAGATACTCGGGCCAGTCGATCGCGTTCTCAGACATTGCGGCTAGAGGCTACCTGCTGGGCACCCGACGTACCGCATCGAGTGCTCAGCGTTAACACAGCTTTGAACGTCAGACCAGGCTCACGAAGATGTGGCCGGCCGTCTCGTCGCTGATCACGCCACCGGCCTCGCGGCTGCCGACCAGCACGCCCTCGGCGTCCAGGGTCGAGTCCACCTCGCGGCCCGGCAGCGCGCCGGCCTTGCGCAGCACGGCCATCGCGTCGTCGTCGGTCTGCACCGGCTCGGCGATCCGCCGGACCAGCACCCGCACGCTGTCGCCGGTGGCCTGGTCGAGCACCTTGTCCAGCGGCTCGACGCCGATCCGGAACTCGCCGATATCGCTCGCAATACCGCTGGTCTGGAGCTCCTCCAGGCCCGGGATCGGGTTCCCGTACGGGGACTCGGTCGGGTTGTCGAGGATCTTCAGCAGCCGCAGCTCGACCGCGTCGCTCATCACGTGCTCCCAGCGACACGCCTCCGTGTGCACGTCCTCCCACTCCAGGCCGATCACGTCGACCAGCAACCGCTCGGCCAGCCGGTGCTTGCGCATCACCCGGACCGCCTGCTTGCGGCCGACGTCGGTGAGCTCCAGGTGCCGATCGCCCTCGACCTTGATCAGGCCGTCGCGCTCCATCCGAGCCACCGTCTGGCTGACCGTCGGACCGGACTGGTGCAGCCGTTCGGCGATCCGCGCCCGCAGGGGCAGGATCCCCTCTTCTTCCAGCTCGTAGACGGTCCGCAGGTACATCTCGGTGGTATCGATCAGCTCGCTCACGACACCCATTGTCACCTATGTAGGCAAGCCTTACCCAATTGGTGTGGGTACTGCTGAAGGATGCGAGACGTGACAGCGGTGATGTGGTTCCGGCGGGATCTCCGGCTCAGCGACAACCCGGCGTTGCTCGACGCCGTGGCCGCGGGTGACGGCCGGGTGCTCGGGGTCTTCGTCATGGACTCGCGCCTGTGGGATCGCGCGGGCGACCCACGGCGTGAGCACCTGGTGGCGTCCCTGCACCGCTTGTCCGATTCGCTCGAAGGCCGGCTCGTCGTACGGCGGGGTGATCCGGTGGACGTTATCCCGGCCCTCGCCGCGGAGGTCGGCGCGCACAGCGTGCACGTCAGCGCGGATCACGGGCCTTATGGACAGGCGCGGGACGCACAGGTTGAAGCCTCGTTGAAGTGTCCGCTGGTGGCGACGGGATCGCCGTACGCGATCGCGCCTGGGCGGATCCTCAACCAGCAAGGGCGGCCGTATCAGGTGTTCACGCCGTACTTCCGCGCGTGGCTCGAGCACGGGTGGCGGAAGCCCGTCGATGCCCCGGCGAGGGTCGAGTGGGTGAACGCGGCCGGCGAGGAGCTGCCGGACAGCAGGGTGGACGGCGCTGGTGAGCAGGCGGCGCTCGAGCAGTGGCAGGAGTACCTGAAGCGGGTTGCGCAGTACGACGACGAGCGGGACCGACCCGATCTCGACAGCACCTCGCGGATGTCGATCCCCCTCAAGTACGGCGAGATCCACCCGCGGACGATGCTGGCCGATCTGGCCCGCACGCGCAGAGCCGGCGCGGACGCGTATCGCCGCGAGCTCGCCTGGCGGGAGTTCTGCGCGGACCTGCTGGCGCAGCATCCCGAGGCCGCGTGGAAGCCGCTGCGGCCGGAGTTCGAGCGGATGGAGTACGACGAACCCGGCGCGTTGTTCGACGCCTGGTGTGCCGGCCGGACCGGGTTCCCGTTGATCGACGCCGGCATGCGTCAGCTCGCCTCGACCGGCTTCCTGCACAACCGGGTGCGGATGGTGGTCGCGTCGTTCCTGGTCAAGGACCTTCATGTGCACTGGAAGTTCGGCGCGCGCTGGTTCCTGCGGTCGCTGCGCGACGGCGACCTCGCCTCGAACTCGCTGAACTGGCAGTGGGTGGCCGGCTGCGGCGCGGACGCGGCGCCGTACTTCCGGATCTTCAACCCGGTCGGCCAGGGACTGAAGTTCGACCCCGCCGGCGAGTACGTCCGGCGCTGGGTGCCCGAGCTGCGGCACCTCGACGGCAAGACCGCCCACGAACCCTGGAAGCACGGCGGCGCCGACGGCTACCCGGACCCGATCGTCGACCACGCCGACGCCCGCCGCGAAGCCCTCCGGCGGTACGACGCCATCCGCTGACCCGGACCTCCCCCACTCACCAACCAGCCCACCATTCACCACCCCACGCTCAGCCGACCTCGCTAATCACGCTCCCGGCGACGTTGGTGAGTGCTGCACGTCCTCCTCCCTTGACCACCGGTCACCCAGTACATCTATAGTGCTAGGTAACTAGATGAATGGGGTTGGAGATGATCGAGTTCCATCTGGACGGGCGGTCGGGGGTGTCGCCGTACCAGCAGATCGTTCAGCAGGTCCGGAACGCGCTGCGGCTCGGCCTGCTGCGGGAGGGGGACCAGTTGCCGACCGTGAAGGACGTCGTCGCGGCGCTGGCAATCAACCCGAACACCGTGCTCAAGGCCTACCGCGAGCTGGAGCACGAAGGCCTGGTCCAGGCTCGGCCCGGACGGGGCACGTTCGTCACCCGGACCCTGACCGACAACACGCTGGCCGCCCACGGCCCGCTGCGGCAGGACCTCCGCCGCTGGCTGACCAAGGCACGCAAGGCCGGCCTCGACGACGAGAGCATCGAGGCGCTGTTCCTGACGACGTTTCGGTCCGCCTCCGTGGAGGAGATAGCATGACCGCCGTTCTGCAGGCCCGGGGTCTGGGTAAGAAATACGGCCGCCGGTGGGCGCTGACCGACTGTGACCTTGAGGTACCGGCCGGGCATGTTGTCGGGCTGGTCGGGCCGAACGGTGCCGGTAAGAGCACCCTGCTCAACATGGCGGACGGAATGTTGAACCCGACCACGGGTTCGGTCGAGGTGCTTGGTGCGCCGGCCGGGACGCAGCAGGCCAAGGTCGGGTACGTCGCGCAGGACACGCCGACGTACAGCCGGTTGAGTGTCGCCGAGCACCTGAAACTCGGCTCCAGGCTCAACCCCGCATGGGACGATTCCCTTGCCAAGCAACGGATTCAGCACCTCAAGCTCGATCCGAAGCAGCGCGCCGGCAAGCTGTCCGGCGGCCAGCGGGCCCAGCTCGCGTTGACCCTCGGCCTGGCCAAGCGCCCGGACCTGCTGATCCTCGACGAACCAGTCGCGGCGCTCGATCCACTGGCACGGCGGGAGTTCCTGCAGGATCTGATGGAGGCGGTCGCCGAGCAGGAGCTGAGTGTCGTTCTCTCGTCGCATCTCGTCTCCGACGTCGAGCGCTCGTGCGACTACCTGATCGTGCTGGTCGACTCGCGCGTGCAGGTGAGCGGCGAGATCGACACGTTGCTGGCGACGCACCGCCGGTTGACCGGACCGCGACGCGACGCGAAGGACCTGCCGCGGGACCAGCACGTGGTGACCGAAAGCCACACCGACCGGCAGTCGACGTATCTGATCCGGACCGACCAGCCGATCCTCGATCCGGCCTGGAACGTCACCCAACTCACGCTCGAGGATCTGGTGCTGGCCTACATGGGCCGCGACGTCCAGCCCGAGCGCCCGGTCCTGGAGGTGCAGCGATGATCTGGCTGACCTGGCGGCAGTTCCGCGTGCAGTTCCTGGTGGTCGCGTCGGTGATCGTCGCGGCCGCGATCATCCTCGCCTTCACCGGCCCCGGGCTCGCCGACGACTACCGGCGGCTGACGACCCAATTCATCCAGAACCTCGGGTTCCAGCGCCTCAACCCCCTGCTGTACATCGTCGGTCAGGTGTTGCTGTACGCCGCACCACCGGTGATCGGGGCGTTCTGGGGCGCACCGCTGATCTCGCGCGAGCTGGAAACCGGCACCCACCGGCTGGTGTGGAGCCAGAGCATCGGCCGGCGTCGTTGGCTCGCCACCAAGGTGGCGTTCACCGGCCTGACCGCGATCGCGATCACCGGTCTGCTGAGCCTGGCCGTGACCTGGTGGGCCGATCCGATCGACGACGCGATCAACGCCGGGCAGGACTCGAACACCTACCTGCCCCGGATGTTCCCGCCGATCTTCTCCGCGCGTGGGCTGGTCCCGGTCGGGTACGCCGCCTTCGCGTTCGCTCTCGGGGTCGCGGTGGGTCTGGTGGTTCGCCGTACCGTGGTCTCGCTCGCGATCACTCTGGCGGCCGTGATCCTGGTGCAGGTCGTCACTCCGACGCTGATCCGGCCACACCTGCTCGCGCCGACGGAGAAGTACATCGTCGCGACCGCCGACAACATCCGTGGCTTCGGGCTCAGCGGCGACGGGCCGAATCCACGGGTGATTCAGATGGAGGTCGCGTCCGGAGCAGTCGGCGCGTGGAAGCTGTCCGACAAGACCGTGGACAAGGCCGGCAAGACCGTGAGCTCCCTGCCGAGCTGGGTGATCGACTGTGCGCCGAGGCCTCCCGCGGCGGACGGCGCCACCGTGTCGAGCCAGGGCAGCGTGTCGGACAAGGCCGCCGCCTGCTACCAGCGGCTGGCCGACGAGGGGTACCGGCAGCACATCAAGTACTTCACCGCGGACCGGTTCTGGGCTCTGCAGTGGCGGGAGTTCGGGTTGTTCCTGTTGGCCGCGTTCGCGCTGATCGGGTTCAGCTTCTGGCGGATCCGGCGCGACCTGTCCTGACGGCTCGGACGATCAGGGCGAGCGCGAGGAGTGCGGCGGCCGCCACCGCGGAGGTCCAGGGGAGGGTGACCGCGAGGACGACGCAACCGACCAGGCCGATCACGTTGAGGGCGCGGGGCCAGCGACGTTGATCGGCCGGTTGGGTGAAGGCGGACGCGTTGGCGATCGCGTAGTACAGCAGGACACCGAAGGACGAGAAGCCGATCACGCCCCGCAGATCGGTGGTCAGCACCAGGACGCCGACGACCACGGCGAGCGCGATCTCGGCATGATGCGGGACCTGGAAGCGCGGGTGTACGGCGGCCAGCCAGCCGGGCAGATCGTGGTTGCGCGCCATCGCGAGGGCGGTGCGGCCGATGCCGGCGATCAGCGCGAGCAGCGCGCCGAGGCTGGCGACGGCCGCGCCGACCCGGACGATCGGGGACGCCCAGGCCGCGCCGACGGTGTCGACCGCGGCGGCGAGGGGCGCTGCGGTCGACGCCGGGTCGAGGACTCGCAACAGCGCGACCCCCACCGCCAGGTAGATGCCGATAGCAACTAGTACGGCGATACTGATCGCGCGCGGGATGGTCCGCGCCGGGTCCCGGACCTCCTCACCCATGGTCGCGATCCGGGCATACCCGGCGAACGCGAAGAACAACAGTCCGGCTGCCTGCAGAACGCCGTACGGCGAGGCGCCCGCGAGCGACGGCAGGTCACGGTGCGGCTCGCCGGTGAAGAGGACGATCAGCACCAGGGCAAGCACTGTCAGAGTGCAGGCGACGAGGATCCTGGTCAGCCGGGCGGTCCTGGTCACGCCACGGTAGTTGACCGCGGCGAGGGCGATCACCGCCGCGAGCGCGAGAAGTCGTTGCAGCCATTCGGTGCCCGGTACGACGTAGGTGGCGAACGTCAGCGCCATCGCGGCACACGACGCCGTCTTCCCGGCCACGAAACACCAGCCGGCGGCGAACCCCCACCACTCCCCCAGCCGCTCGCGCCCGTACACGTACGTCCCACCCGAGACGGGGTAGACCGCGGCGAGCTGCGCCGAGGATGCGGCGTTGCAGTAGGCAACGACCGCCGCGAGCGCCAGCCCGATCAGCAGTCCGGAGCCGGCGGCCTGAGCGGCCGGCTCCCAGACCGCGAACACGCCGGCGCCGACCATCGAGCCCAGCCCGATCACCACGGCATCGGTCACCCCAAGCCGCCGAACCAGACCGGGCCCTGCTTGTCCCGGCCCGGACTGCGCGGGGTCCGGACCGAACGGAGGCTGAGGTGAGGTCATGGGGCCTCCCGCCCTGGACTGAGGAGCGGAGGGAGCGAAGCGACTGGAGCGACGAGGGAAGGGCGGGAACCAAGGCCCCGTGACCCCGCCGGCGCCGAAGGCCCGGCCAAAAGCACAGTCATGTCAGCTGTTCGCCGCCAGCGCCGCGGCGATCTTTCGCTCGGCATCGGCCACGACCTCCTTGGGTGCTTCGGGCAGCAGGTCGGCCCACAGCGGCAGCATCTCCCGCTTGGCCTCGAGCATGCCCAGCGGGCGGGGGTAGAACCACACGTGGAAGTGGGCCAAGCCGTCGCCCCACCGATAGACATGCACCCGCGCGATGTCGCCCAGCGCCAGGATCGCCCGCTCGATCCGGGCGACGACCGGACCGTAGCTCGCGGCGACCGGGTCGGGCAGGTCGGCGAAGGAGTCGTGATGGCCCCGGCTGGCCAGCCAGACCACCCCGGGAATCGTGACGCCGGTGGCCCGGCACAAAGCCCAGTTCTCGTCGGCCCAGAGCGGCGACTCGTGCTCGGACTCGTCGTAGTTCGCCAGCCACTTGCACAGTCCGCACGGGTCGCCACCGGGCTCACCGACCCGGGGCGGCTCGGGGATCACGCGGGGCTGCGGCTCGAGCCGGGTCAGCGGTTCGGCGTAGGGAAGAGTCATGGCGGTCCTCCAAAGCTTGTTGATGCCGCCAGTGAAACACGGTCGTTGCATCAAATGCAATTGATATGCTTCAGAAGCTCAGCACGCCCCGGAGCACGAGGTCGAGGGTGAGCCGGCGGGACCGGGTCCGGGACCAGTGGTGCCGGCCGCGCATGTGCACGTAGGTCAAGGCGGCGGACACCATCAGCACCTCGGCGACGTCGCTGACCCGTCCGTGCGGATGCAGCGTGCCGTCCGCCTCACCCTCGCGCAGGAACCGCTCGAACGGATCGAGGAACGACACCGGGCCGTTGCGCGCCTGCTCCTGGTGGAAGACCAGGTCGGACGAGAGCATCAGGGGCAGATGCCGATCGATCACCTCGAACAAGGCTTCCACCGCCTTCACCAGGCCCTCGCGGCCCGAACCGGACCCGGCCAGCACCGGCCACATGCTGTCCCGGTAGTCCTCGGCCAGCGCGTCGAGCAGCGCGTTCAGCAGCAGCTCGACGGTCAGCCCCTGCCGCCACAGGGTGACCCGGGATCGGCCGACCTTCTCTGCCACCCGCTCCAGCGTGACGCCGGACCAGCCGTGCTCGCCGAGTACGGCGATGGTCGCCGCGCGCAGCGTCTCGTCCACCGCGATCGTCATCGACCTCACCCCGCACTCTTGTGCAACATGGTCGTTGCATTGCACCATGACCCTATCAAGCCGCGAGGAGGACGAGTGGACACGACGATCGAGATCCGGCTGCGGTTCACGGCCCAGGAGCAGGCCGGCCTGACCGCCCTCGCCGCCGGGCTGCGCGGGGTCGCCGAGTCCGAGCTCACCGAGGAGGACGCGCTGGTGGCGGCGATGGAGCTGGCGCTCACCCGGTTGATGGAGGATTTCGAAGTACCGGACCCGGAAGCCCGCGAGCAGGTGCGGCTCGCCCGTGACAACCTGCGCGCCCACTGGGTGCGGGGCAGCGCATCGTTGGGGTAGTGCTCAGACCGCCCTGAGGACTCCGAGGAGCCGAGCGACCTCGGCGGCCACGGCGTCGCGGGCCGGGCCCAGGTACTTGCGAGTGTCGACCAGCTTCGGGTTGGCGGCCAGGGTCTGGCGGACCGAGGCGGTGAAGACGTTGTTGAGGTGGGTGGCGATGTTGACCTTGGTCATGCCGGACTCGACCGCCCGGGTCAGGTCGGCATCCGCTACACCCGAGGAGCCGTGCAGTACCAGCGGGACCGCGACGGCGGCCTTGAGGTCCGCGATGAGGTCGAAGTCGAGTTGCGCCGTCCGTTCGGTCATCGCGTGCGAGGAGCCCACCGCGACCGCTAGTGCGTCGACGCCAGTGGCCTCGGCGAAGGCGACGGCCTCGTCGGGGCGTGTGCGGGCGCCGGGCGCGTGGACACCGTCCTTGCCCCCGACCTCGCCGATCTCGGCCTCGACGAAGACGCCGTGGTCGTGGCAGTACGCCGTGACCTCGGTCGTTGTCGCGACGTTGTCGGCGTACTCGAGTTTCGAGGCGTCGTACATCACCGAGGTGAAGCCCAGGGCGACCGCCTCGGTGACCAGGTCGCGGTCCATCGCGTGGTCGAGGTGCACGACCACCGGCACGGAGGCGGCGGCCGCGGCGGCCAGCGTCGCGACTCCGATCGGCTTGAGCGTGCCGTGGTACTTCACCGCGTTCTCACTGATCTGCAGGATGACCGGCGCGCCGGCCTGCTCGGCACCCGCGATCAGCGCGGTCGCGTGCTCGAGCTGGATCACGTTGAACGCACCGACCCCGCGACCGGCCTTGGCGGCAGCGAGCACGACCTCGGCCCCGGATACCAATGGCATTGAACTTCTCCCTAGCTAAGACGTGACCGGAGGTGCCCCGGAAGGCGAAGGTGATGGAGGTGCGGTGGGCGACGAGTTGACGGTGACCTGGGGTTGCCAGCGGCGGTACGCGGCGAGATCGATGTCCCCGGCAACGGGTGTCAGCACCGCGGCGGCGGATGCGGCGACGGCCGACTTGAGTACGACGGACCAGTCCGGGTCCGGCGATTCCGCGACGGCTGCCGCGACCACCGCCGTACACGCGTCGCCCGCGCCGGTCGGGTTCCCGGTGACCTGCTCCACCGGCAACGCCCGCCAGACACCCTTGTTGCTCGCAGCAACCATCCCGCGCGCGCCGTCGGTGATCACGGCCGCGGTCGCGCCGAGCCCGACCAGTTGCCGGGCGCCGTCCTCGACCGTCGTGTCCCCGAGTGCTTCCCGCAGCTCGGCCGCGTTCGATCGCACCACCGCACCGGCCTTCGCGGCCGCGGTCAGTGCCGCACCGCCCGCGTCGATCACGGTCAGTACGTCGTGATGCCGCGCGCGGACCGCGAGTTCGGCGTACGCGTCGGCCGGCAACCCGGGCGGGAGACTTCCCGAGCAGGCCAGCACACCCAGCCGCCCCCACGGCATCCGGTCGCCGAACGCGCGCCACTCGTCCCCACTCACCAACGGACCGGCTTCGTTGAAGATCGTCGCGTCCCCGTCGGCGCCGTTGACGATGGCAACGGTACGGCGGGTCTCGCCGGCGATCGGGGTCAGCAGCGCGGTGAGCCCGGCGTCGAACAGTTCCTCGGCCACCAGCTCCCCGGTGATCCCACCGACGAGCCCGAGCACGAGCACCTGATGCCCGAGCGTCGCCGCCACCCGCGCGACGTTCACACCCTTGCCACCGGCCCGCCGGCGGATCGCGGCGACGCGATGACTTCCGCCGACCACGAGCGAGTCGACCTCGTAGGTGACGTCCAGCGCGAGGTTGAGGGTGACGGTCCCGATCAGTCCAGCCACGAGCCGGCCCGCATCACCTTCTGAACGGCGTACACGTCGTCCAGCAGCACCAGGTCCGCCCGCTTCCCGACCTCGATCGAGCCGACGTCGTACCATCCGAACGTCTGCGCCGGGGTCGTCGAGGCCATCCGGGACGCGTCCACGAGCCACACCCCGGCCGTCACCGCGTTGCGGTAGGCAACGTCCATCGTCAGGGTGCTGCCGGCAATCGAGTGCTTGCCGTGGGCCAGTGTCACCAGGCCCTCCTTGACGTCGACTTCGAGACCCCCGAGCTTGTACCGGCCGTCCGGCATCCCGGTCGCCTCCATCGCGTCGGTGATCAGCGCGATCCGGTTCACCCCAGCGGCCGCGAGGGCGACCCGGACCACCTGCGGATTCACGTGCAGGCCGTCGTTGATCACCTCGAGCAGCAACCGCTCGTCGTTGAGCGCCGCGCCGACCGGACCGGGGTCGCGGTGGTGGAACGGCCGCATCCCGTTGAACAGGTGCGTCGCCACCCTGGCACCGGCGTCGGCGCCGGCGATCATCTGCTCGTAGGTCGCGTCGGTATGCCCGAGCGCCGCTATAGCGCCCGCGTCGACCACCTGACGGATCGCTTCCAGGCCGTTCTCCAACTCCGGCGCGATCGTCACCATCTTGACCGCGTCGCTGAGCACCTTCGCCACGTCGTCCTTCAGCGGCGGCCGCAACAACGTGGGCTCGTGCGCGCCGCATCGGGCCTCGGACAGGAACGGACCTTCCAGGTGGACGCCGGCGATCACACCGTCCTCGATCAGCTCCGCCAGACAGGCCGTCTGCGAGACCAGGTCGTCGAGCGGCGACGTCACCAGGCTGGCGAGGGTGGTCGTCGTACCGTGCTTGGCGTGGAAGGCCGCGACCTTGCGCGCCTCCTCCGGATCGGTGGTCGAGTACGTCGACCCGCCGCCACCGTGGGTGTGGATGTCGACGAACCCCGGCACCACCGTCACGTCACCGAGGTCCTCGGGCCGCTTGCCGTCGGCGGGCATCCCGTCCGCGCGGCGGCCGAACGCGCGGATGTCCTCGTCGACCACCTGGATCCAGGCGTTCTCGAGAACGTCGTCCGGCGTAACCAGCCGGCCCACGCGATACGTCGTCATGCCGTTGTCCCCTTCTCGTCGGCCTCCACGCGGTCCCAGGCCATCCGGGCAGCGCCGATGAAGCCTGCCTCCTCGCCCAGTACGGCGGCGACGATCTCCGGCTCGCGCTGGAACGTCAGCCGCGCGTGGATCCCGTCGCGCAGCGGCTGCAGCAGCGTCTCGCCCGCACCGACCAGTCCACCACCGATCGCGATCCGCGTGGGCGCGACCAGGGTCGTGTAGAGGACGAGGGCGTCGACCAGCACCCGCAGCGCGTCGTCCCAGACCTGCGCGGCGTCCGGGTCGCCGGCCGCGAGCAGCTCCAGCACCTCCCGCGCGCCGTCGACGGTCCGTCCGGTGCGGGCGCCGTACCGGCGGGCCAGGGCGGCCGCGGAGGCGACCGTCTCGAGGCAGCCCCACTGGCCGCACGCGCAGAGTTCGGCGGCGTCGCCATGGATGAACCTCGTGTGGCCGAGCTCGCCGGCGTACCCGTCGCCGCTGACCAGGGAACCGTCGATCACCATCGCCGCGGCGATGCCGGTGCCGAGCGGGAGGAACATCGAGTTCGTGGTGCCGACCAGGGCGCCCTGGCGGAGTTCGGCGTACCCGCCGCCCCGGACGTCGTGGGCGAGCACGATCGGTACGTCGTCTCCGACCGCGGCCATGATCTCGGCCAGCACCGGCATCCCGACCCAGGCCAGGTTCTCGGCGCCGACGGTGCCGGTCGCGGCGTCGATGACGCCGGGCACGACGACGCCGATCGCGCGCACGATATGGCCGTCGGCGGTCGCCTTCTGGCCGAGTTCGACGACGGTTTCCAGCAGCGCGTCGAGCACCGCGCGGCCCCCGGCCTCCCGGGGCGTAGGCCTGGTCTCGCGGTGCAGCACGGCACCGTCGGCGGCGACCAGGCCGCATTTCATCCGGGTTCCACCGAGATCGACGGCAACCACGACTTCACAGGGGTCCACGGAGCGCCATTATGCAGCGTTACCAGGCAGTCCGAACATCCATGAGCAATCTTCGGACACCTTCGACCAGACCACTGGCCTTTCTGGTTCAGTTGCGTCCGGAATCCGTGGGCAGGGTGCCACGGGTTTCGGACGCCTCCGGATCAGGACCGTAGGCCGTTGTCGAAGGCCGCCACGAGGAAGGTGATCAGGTTCTCGGCGAGCTTGCCGGGATCCTCGGTCTCCGTGACGCCAGGTGCTCGCGACAGCGCCTGCGACTGGTGCAGGGCGAGCAGACCGAGCATGTTCACGTACCCGAACGCGACCGCCTCGGGCGTCGCGTGCGGCAGCGCGGCCTGGAGCGCCGCCAGATACCGCTTCTCGACGGGATCGGACTCCGCCGCGTACAGCTCGCGAATCCGCTGGCTCGGATCGAACGCGATCCGGCCGATGAACCGCGCGACCACCGGACCGCGCTCGCCGCGGCGCAGGACCAGTTCCAGGCCGGGCTCGATGAACGCCCGGATCAGCTGCTCCGGTGCCGGCAGCCCACTCGCCTCCAACTGGTCGAGCCGGCGCCGCCGTTCGGTGTTGATCGGCGCCATCGCGCGGGCGACCGCCGCCCGCAGCAGTGCTTCCTTCGAACCGAAGTGATAGTTGACCGCGGCGATGTTCGCCGCCGCCGCGACCGTGATGGCGCGCAGCGATGTCCCCTCGTAACCCCCTTCTCCGAATCGTTGCTCGGCGACGTTGAGCAACCTCTCCCGGGTCGACTCGACCGGTGTCTCCACAGAGTTCTCCTTCCCCCCGGCCACTGCTTGCTCAGGCACCCCACCTGCTCACTCGCCGTAGCCTGCAGTCAGCATAGTTCAAGCGGTCGTTTGAACTGGAGGGCTCAGCCCGGTAATCTCCGAGAATTCCTCAGATTTCTCTGAAACTCCTTCCTTCCCACGGTTCTGGGCACTCACACTTCCTCTTCGTCAGCATCTTCGGCCGAAGATCGGCTCCGCCGGTCGCGATCACCGTCCGTCGCTGTACGGTCGGCATGCGTGACTGGTACTAGGGTCGGGGCCTATGAATCTGGTGCGGGTCGAACGGCGGTTTCAAGGACCGGAGCGGTCGGGCAACGGCGGGTACGTCGCCGGTCTGGTGGGGACCGCATTGGCCGGGACGATCGGGCCGGACGTGGTGCCGAAGGTGACGTTGCGGATGCCGCCGCCGTTGGAGAAGGAGCTCGAGCTGACCGCGGATGCCGACGGCGCGCGGCTGCTGGATGCGGACAGCCTGGTGGCCCAGGCCGTGCCGGTCGACGGCGACTTCCTGGCGGACGCGACGATCGACCCGGTCCTGCCGGAAGAGGCCCGGGTGGCGGAGGCGGCGTACCGGGGGCTCACGGATCATCCGTTTCCGACGTGCTTCGTGTGCGGGCCGGCCAACTCACGCGGTCTGCAGCTCAAGCCGGGGCCGGTCGGCGACGGGCGTACGGCGTGCACCTGGAAGCCGGCCGCCGACCTGGCGCGCCACGACGGCCTGGTCGACGAGATCTTCCTGTGGTCCGCCCTGGACTGTCCGGGCGGCTGGACGATCGACCTGGAGGGCCGCCCGTCGGTCCTCGGGCAACTGACGGCCTGCATCGACGCGCGGCCGCAGGCCGGCGAGGAGTGTGTCGCGCTCGGCCGCTACCTCGGCGAGGACGGCCGCAAGACCTTCACCGCCAGCACCCTGTACGACGCCGACGGCCGGGTACTCGCCCGCGCCCGGCACACCTGGATCACCGTCGACCCAGCGGCCTTCAACTAGCGGCACCTGGATCCATGGACCGACGGCTGTAGCCGCTCGCCTCGGGCGGCCGAACCGCTGCCCGCGGCGAGGGGATCTCCAGCTCTTCTGAGTATCCGTGGGTGGTTCGATCGCCTCCTTCGCGTCTCGGCCGTCGGCCTTGTCCTGTTCGGTTGCCGCCGGGGGTGGGGAGGATCTCGTCCCGGATCGGGTGTGAAGATCCTCCCCAGCCCGGCCCGGCCTGTCCGCGGGTCTCGACCTGGGCGGACGTGGCGCACTCACCAACCCCGTCCGTCAGCCGCCGAGTGTTCGCGGGCGAGCGGGGCCTGTCTGGCATCGTGCTGTTTGGTGAGTGGTGCAGGTCCGGTCAGCGGCGCGGCATCGCCGAGACCGCCACCGCCGCAGGGCGGGGTGTGGGTGGACTTCCAGGCCATCACAATCGCCGAGACGCCGCGATCGTCGGTGGGAGGCCTTCGTCCTCGCCTCGTTGTGATGGCCTGGCGATCCGGTCGACGGCACGGGCAACACCCACGGAACCGACCGGAGCGCCGGATATCCGGCTCTTCTGCTCGATGTGTGGGTGGTGGCCCACCTGCCGTGTCGTGGTCGGCGGGCGGACCCAGGACCGGTGACCTCAGACGGCCCGTGGTCCGGTCGCGGCTCCGGGGTCCCGGCATCCGGTCGGCAGCCTCCACACGTCCAGATACCGCGGTCCCGACATACCTGCGCCGCCGGAGGTGTTGATCGGCGCGGTTGCCGCGACCCTGGACAGGTACCGGGGACCTCGGACACCGCACAGCCTGTCCGAGGCCACCAGATGGTGTCCCAGGCCGCGCAGATCGCCACCGGTCCCGGCCGCCGCCACGACGAACCCGTCCAGCACTGCACCTGCCCGCCCGTGGGCGGCGGCCGGTCCGGGCTGCGGACGCGGGCCCGGAGGCTGGGTGTGCCGGGGCGACAGGAGGTGTCCGCCCCGGCCCCGGCCTGGCCGGCCGGAGCCAGGCGTGAATGCCTCCTCCGACCAGCACCCCTGGACCGACACCACCTGTCGAGCTGACACGCCCGGCCGACCTCGACCACACATCCAGCAGACGAGCCGTTATTGCAGGTCCCGCCCCGCCAGTACCTGTCCTCCCCCACGCCCGCCTGCCGACGCAACCCGAACACCCCGTCGCAGCACCTCCGGGGACACCCCGGCACCACCAGGCCGCTAACCGGCCCGGTCGTTGCCCCCGGGGAGACGAGAGGCGTGGCACCGAGTCGTGGATCGCGGTCCCAGAAACCACCAATCCTCCCCCCGAATCCACGACTCGACGACCGCAGAATTTCGGGCAGGGTGCGGCCACACAGCCCGCACCGGCGCGCGACCCAAAGCCGCGCGAACCACCCACACATTGAGCAGGAGGGCCGGATAACCCCTCAAGTTGCTCCTTCTACCTCCGAAAGATCACGGGAGAGGAGCAAGACCAGGGGAGATCGGGCAAACCTCCTCCCGCCATGTGGCCTGTGCAGGTCGACGTATACCTCCACTGACGAGGCGCCGGCCGGTCGTGTGACCGTACGTCGTCCTGCCAGACGCAGACACGTCTTGTCGAAATGTCCGCGGACCCTAACGCGCACGCGCGGCGTGGGCGCGGACCTTGGCGCGGTTGCCGCAGGTGGCCATCGAGCACCAGCGACGGCGTCCGCGCGGATCGAGGAACAGCCAGCCGCACGACTCCCCCGGGCACACGCGCACGTGGGCGCGGGACGGACCGGTGAGCAGCTCACCCGCGAGCAGCGCGAGGTGGTCGAGCGGCTGGGCGAGATCCTCCGGCAGCTCCCAGCCGGCACCCTCGTCGGTCGGCACCAGACGCCGTCGCCCGGATGCCCGCTCGATCACCCGCGCCACCGCCTCGAACGACCCGTCGGTCGCCTCGCCGGTCAGGACGTCGTACAGGTCGACCCGGAACTCCAGCGTCGCGTTCAGTCGCCGCGCCGTCTCGGTCGGCTTGCCGCCGGCCTGCTCGATCAGCCGGAACACGGTCGCCGGCCGCAACAGGCCGACGTACGACGTCCAGATCAGGAAGGCCTCGTACGACGTCAGCCACTCGGTCCGGGCCGGGCCACGGGTGGTCCAGTCGGACCGCGTGTTGACGAAGTCGAGCACCGGGTCCATGCCGACCGGCCTGGGCAGCACGACGCCCTGCACGAGCTCGAGATGTGACGGCAGGCCACTCATGGGTCAGCGCGGTTGTTCGGTCGTGGTCGGTGTGGTTGGCGTGGTCGGCACCGGGATGCTGACGTTGCCGTTCTGCGGGATGACCATGAACTGGATCTTGCCCGACTCGATCGCGGTCTTCAGCAGGTAGCCCTGCGCGCCGAGCATCGCGACCTGCTGCTTGACCGACTGCAGCTCGACGTTGACCTGCTGGTTCTTCTGCTCCTGGGTGGCCTTGGCCAGCTCGGCGCGCTGCTTGGCCTCCAGGCCGTCGATGATGCCCTTGTCCAGCGGCGTCGGCTTCTGGATCGTGAACGACAGCTCGCCGCAGTCGTTGCTGCCGTTGTACGACGGCCCGCAGAAGTAGTCACCGCCGACGGCGGCCGGCAGCAACCGGGTGAACTCCTGGGCCGCCGCGGTCTGGAAGGTGGCCTTCTTCGACTCGTTGTTGTAGAGCTCGGCCCAGCCGTAGTTCGTCGCGACCGCGGCCAGCGCCCGGTCGATCTGCGGGCGGAAGTAGCTCTGCAGCATGTCGTTCCAGCCGCGCTCCTCGTACGCCTCGGTCTTCAGGCCGATCCGCTCGTGGAAGGACTTGATCACGTCCTTGTCCCGGTTCAGCGTGAAGTAGACCTGGACCCGGACGCCGAGCCGGACGTTGTCCTTGCTGACCACGGTGACCTCGTCGGCCGCGTCGGTGTCGGCGGCGTCACCGCCGATGATGTACGAGCGCTGGTCGATCGGGTAGGTGTACAACGTGTCGCCCGGGCCGATCAGCTTGTTCGTCGAGCCGGGCGGGATGATCGACTTGAACTTCTTCGCCTCGACCACGCCGCCGCCGTAGTGCAGGCCGATCCGGTTCGTGTCGGTGCTGGCGAAGTTGAAGATGTTGGCCAGCACGATGATCACGATCACCACGAGGACGATGCCGCCGATCACCTTCGCCTTGACACCGCCACCACCCTTGGGATTGATCGCGGCAGCAGCGTTCCCCAGTTTTGCCATTACTCGTCGAGCTCCTTGCGTTCCACCATGCGCCGGATGTCGGCGAGGGTCAGGTCTGCGGTGACCGCGACGTCCCGCGGCACCGACGGATGCGAGCTGAGCGTACGCAGGCCCTGCTCGGCAGCCGCGACCGCCCGTTCCAGCGTCCTGACCTCGTGCATCAGCGCCCGATGCTCGGCGTTGACCTCGGCCAGCGCCCGCTCTGCCAGGGCGGCCCGGCGGTACGACGCCCACGCGAACCAGCCGGTTCCGACCAACAGCACGATCACCGGGAGGCCAAGTCTGATCATGGCTCCGATTGTCGTTCATCCCTGGGCGAAAACCGGTTGAACCGTGGACCGCCGGACAGTAAGTTCGCAGTACACGCGAAGGGAGGTGGTCCAACGCATGAATTGCTATCGGACTCGTGAGGTGGCGGCGGGTTGACCGCCAACCACTAGTTAGTGGGCAAGTGGTCGGCCAATTCAACGCCAGCCACCGGGCCCGCGGGCAGTCAGGTCAGTCCGCCTGACCCAGAGTTTCGGCCACCCGGTCGCGTTCTGGAAGCGCCCGCGGGCTTTTTACTGCCCTCCTACTGCTCAGGTGGCGGGCAGTCGAGACCCAGGGCTTGCCCGATCTCGAAGAGCTGCGCCTCGAAGTAGGCGGCGGCATCCGGCAGCACCCAGTCCAGCTGGCCGAACACCTCCATGCAGATCAGACCGTACAGCCTGGTCCAGTAGGTCAGCGACAGGTAGATCGCTCCGGGCGGCATGCCGTGGAAGTGCTCCGACTCCTGCGTGAGCTGGGCGACCAGCGCCGGGCCGAGCGCCTCGTCGGGTGGGTACGGGAACGGCTTCCAGTACCAGATCTGCGCCACCAGTTCCTTGAACACGGCACCGAACCGCATCGCCGCCTGATGCCCGGGGGTGTCCGCGTGATCCTCGTCGTACGGGTTCGGGATCGCGGTGCCGAACAGCAGCGCGAACTCGGACGGGTGCGCCAGTGCCCAGTCCCGCAGCCCGTTGGCCAGCAGATACAGCCGGGCGCCCAGATCGATGTCCTCATCGGTGCTCTGCAACTCCACCAGCGCCGTCGTCAGTTCGTCGTACAGGTCGGCGATCAGCGCGCCGATGAGGGCCTCGTGGCTCGGGAAGTACCGGTAGAGGGCCGGCGGGGTGAGGCCGAGCTCGCGGGCGACCGCGCGCAGGCCGACCGCGGCCGCGCCACCGCTGACCAGCAACCGGCGGGCGGCCGCCTTGATGTCCGCCAGCGTCGCCGCCCGCTGCCGGTCCCGCCGGCTCGCACCGAACTCCACCCGAAAACTCTCCTTGACATAGCCGTAGGGCAAGTGTCTAGAGTTAACACCGTTAACAGTTAACGCTGTTCACTCAGGCCCCGACCGCTCAAATCTACGCCCTGGGGGAGATTTTCGTGTTCGAGACGCTCGGCCACTTCACGTATCGGCGCCGCCGGCTGGTGCTCGCCCTGACCGGCGTCTTCGTCGCCCTCGGGCTGGCGTGGGGCACCGGTGTGTTCGGCTCGCTGGCCAACGGCGGCTTCGACGCGCCGGACACCGAGGCCGCCCACGCGGTCGCCACGATCGAGCAGAACATCGGCCGCACCGGCACCGATGTGATCGTGCTGTACGACGGTGGCGCGAAGACGGTGGCCGATCCCGCCTTCCGGCAGTCGGTCGAGAGTCACCTGTCCGGGTTGCCGGCCGCCGACGTGACCGGCACCAAGACGTACTGGAACACCAAGTCCCCGGTGTTCGTGTCCAAGGACCAGCACAGCACGTACGCCGTACTCACGCTGGCCGGAGCGGATCAGGAGGCCCGGCTGGCGACGTTCCACCGGATCGCCGACAAGGTCCGGACGGCGCCGCCCGGGCTGGACGCCAAGGTCGGCGGGGAGATCGCGGTGTTCGACGAGGTGAACACGCAGACCGAGCACGACATCGTGCGGGCCGAGACGATCTCGACGCCGATCGTGCTGGTGCTGCTGGTGGTCGTCTTCGGCGGTCTGGTCGCGGCGTCGTTGCCGCTGTTCGTCGGCGCGCTCGCAATCCTGGGCGCGTTCGTGCTGCTGCGCGGGCTGTCGGCGGTCACCGACGTGTCGATCTTCTCGATCAACATCGTCACGATGATCGGGCTCGGGCTGGCGATCGACTACGCACTGTTCATCATCACGCGCTTCCGTGAGGAGCTTGCCAAAGGCAATGATGTGGAGACGGCGCTGACTGCGACGATGGCGACGGCCGGGCGGACGGTCGCGTTCTCCGGAGTGACGGTCGGGGTCGCGATCAGCAGCCTGGCGCTGTTCCCGGTGATGTTCCTGCGCTCGATGGCGTACGGCGGTGCCGCCGCGGTCGTGGTCGCGATGATTGCGGCGTTGACCGCACTGCCCGCACTGCTCGCCGTACTGGGGCATCGGGTGAACAACCTGCGGATCTTCAAGCAGCGGAGGGCTACCACCGAGCATGGTGCGTGGTATCGCCTTGCGCACAGTGTGATGCGGCGGCCGGTGCGGTATGTGCTCGTGCTCGTCCCGGTGCTGCTGGTGCTCGGGATTCCCTTCCTGTCGGCGCAACTGGGTGGCGTCGACCATCGAGCGCTGCCGTCCGGCGCGACCTCTCGAACGGTGACCGAGACGCTGCAGCGCGACTTCGCCGGGGCCGGTGGGTCGGACATCTTCGTTGCGGCGCGGTTCTCGTCGCCGCCTGCCGATCCGGCTGCTTCGTTGTCGCCGTACCTGGAGTCGCTGCGGCAGATCGGCGAGGTCGACAACGTCCGGATCGGTGGCTATCAGAACGGTGTCGCCTCGGTCGTCGTGCACACGCACTACACCGGACAGGAGCTGCCGGCGCGAGCTGTCGTGCACAGTGTTCGGGCGGTCGCGCCGCCGGGCGGGACGCAGGCCGAGGTCGGTGGTGAGACGGCAGCGGTGATCGATCTGCTCCATGTGCTGAGGGAGCGCGCGCCGTACATGGCCGGGTTCATCGTGCTGGTCACGTTCGTCCTGCTGTTCGTTGCCTTCGGCTCCTTCGTACTCCCGGCCAAGGCGCTGGTGATGAACGTGCTGTCGCTGTCGGCGGCGTTCGGGGCGATGGTGTGGATCTTCCAGGACGGGCATCTGTCCGGGGCGCTCGGCTTCACCTCGGCCGGGTTCCTCGACGCGACCAATCCGGTGCTGCTGTTCGCCGTACTGTTCGGGCTCTCGATGGACTACGAGGTGTTCCTGCTCAGCCGGATCCGGGAGGAGTACGACCGGACCGGCGACAACACCCAGGCGGTCGCGCTGGGGCTGCAGCGGACCGGCGGGATCATCACCAGCGCCGCCTTGCTGCTCATCATCGTGGTGGCCGCGTTCTCCACGTCGGGCATCGTGTTCGTGAAGATGATCGGGGTCGGGCTGGTGATCGCGATCGCGCTGGACGCGACCATCGTGCGGGCGCTGCTGGTGCCGGCGACGATGCGGCTGCTCGGGCGGGTCAACTGGTGGGCGCCGAAGCCGCTGGTCCAGTGGTGGTCGCGGTACGGGTTCCGTGAGACCTCAGAGGCTCCTCAGGGTTGGAGCCTGAGCAACTCCCAGCCGGACGAGTTGGTCCGTCGGTAGGCCAGGCGGTCGTGCAGGCGGCCGGTGCGGCCCTGCCAGAACTCGAACGCCAGCGGCTCGACGAGATAGCCGCCCCAGAAGTACGGCGTCGCGATGTCCGTGCCCTCCGGCCACTGTCGCTCGTACGACGTGTATTGCAGGTCGAGCTCCTCGCGAGACTCGACCGGCTGGCTCTGCTGCGAGGCCCACGCGCCGAGCTGCGACCCGCGCGGGCGACTGGCGAAGTACTCGTCGACCTGGTCGGTCGGGAGCTTGGTGACGGTTCCTTCGACGCGGACCTGCCGCTCCATCGCGTGCCACGGGAAGACCAGCGCACAGTGGGGGTTCGCGGCCAGGTCGTCGGCCTTGTGGGACTGCTGGTTGGTGTAGAACACGAGACCACGTGCGTCGACCCGCTTCAGCAACACGGTCCGCGCCGACGGGCGCCCATCGGCGTCCGCGGTCGCGAGCACCATCGCGTTGGGCTCAGGCAGCCCGGCCTCAGTCGCCTGCGCCAGCCAGGTCTGGAACTGCACGATCGGATCGGCATCCACCTGACTCTCGAGCAGCTCCCCTAGCCCGTACGCCCGCCGCATCTCCGCAAGATCCACACCCTGAGCCTACTTACGTCCGAACCTGCTGCGGCGGTAGGCCCGCCACAGCCTGGTGCGAGCCAAGGCGCGGACCAGCGGGCTGCGGGTACGGCGTCGTACGGGTGGTTTCGGCGCGGGTGTCTCGACTCGGACGATCGGTGGCGGGCCGGCCGGAAGATGGTGGTTGACCTCCGCGAGGTGGTCGTCGAAGGTGGCACGCCAGAGAGCTTGGCGAAGGGTGGCTTCGGCGGCGGCTGAGCTTGCGCCGGCTGCGGATGCGGCCCACAAGGTGTTGAGCGCGTGGGCGTCGAAGCCCTCGACGTCGGTGAGGAGCGTTTCGATGAGTTCGCTGTCGGCTGCCTCGGCGAGGGCGCGGACTCTGGCCGGGGCTCGGCGCGGTGTGGCCGCGGTCGGCTTGAAGAAGGGGATGTCGGCCCACTCGGGGACGAGGCGGCGGACCAGCGCGCCGTGGAGCGCGTTGTCGACGCGGTGCGCCGGATCGAGCGCGAAGGCCGCCCGGACGAACGCCGGGATCAGCAGTGGCGACACGACTCCGCTCCGCTCTCCCGTCGTACCCCACCTGCGCAGCCGTTCGACGACGTAGAAGTAGTCGAGCATGGTCGCGTTCTGGATCCCGCCGTGCACCGCGGTCAGCAGGACACGCTCGATCTGCTCGCCCACCGCGGCCCGGGCCGGTTCGGCCGGCCCCGCGGTCGGCGTCAGCCGGGTCTGCAGGCGGTTGCCGAAGGCATGCAGTTTCCGTTGCAGCGGGAGCTCGTCGAGCTGCAGTACGTCGGCCGGATAGAAGTGGCCGTGGGCGACTTCACCACCGGCTCCGCCGATCGCGAGGTGATCGACCGCGGTGAGATTCTTCGGCGGCGCGTGGAACAGGTAGCTCGCGGGCCGGAGCCCCTCCGCGTACCTGTGCCAGCGCCGCGCGCGCTCCACCAGCTCGAGCGGCTGCGGCTTGACCGGCTGTGGCCGCACCGGCCCGCCCGGGGGCTTGCGGCTGACGACATGCTCGACCGTGCCAGGCAACGCCCGGACGAGCGACTCCGCCACCTCGACCTCACCCGGCACCGCGTCGTGGCTGTTCAGCTTGAGATCCACACCGGCGGCCAGGAACGCGGCAGCTACCACTCTGGAGTCGCGACCACCACTGAGGTCGACAGTAGGTCTGCCGGGCCACAGTCGTCCCACAGACCGCGCCACGTCCTGCAGTGCCTCGGCGGTCTCCTCCACCGTGTCCGGACTGTCCGTCGACCACACACTGGTCGTCTCGATCCGGCTGACCGTACGTTGCCGACGGCTGCCGTCGGCAACGATGTGTGTCGCCCCGGGCACAGCCAGCACACCGTCGTACGGCGTGCTGTCGTCCATGAACCAGCCGCACGCCGCAGCGAAACTCCAACCGCGTGGAGCCGCCATGGCCGGCACACCAGCGAAGAGCAGGGCCGCGACGGGGCGGTTGCTCCACACCCAGCCGTCGGACAGCCGCAACTGGAAGAGGCGACCGACGCCGATGGAGTCGGTGAACAACTCGAGCCGTTCCTCGGCCGGGTCCAGGACGGCCATGGTGAACGGTGGCGCCAATTCCAGGAAGCTGGCCGGAGTACGCCGTACCGCTTCAGCCAGCCGACCAGGAGCGTCGTACGGCGAGACCTCGCCGACGACACGTTGATAGCCGAGTGGGGTGTGCAGGCTGGCGACGCGGAGCTCACCGGTGTCGTGCCAGGACGGCCAGAAGCAGTGGCCGTCGTGCCGATCCCAGACGTGCAGCCCGAGCGTGCTGCCGTCGTACCCCTGGTGTTTGGCCTCGTGGTTCCACAGGTCGCCGTAGTACGCCTCGACGCGGGCGCGGCCCGCGGCGGCCCTCGCCACACTGTCGTGAGAGAAGGTGTAGGCGATCAGCGTTTCCATGCAGAGCCTGATGCTGGCTCCGCGGAGAAAGTTATCGCGGCGGCTGACCCGGGTACTGCTGCGGTTGCTGCTGCTGGCCCGGGTACGGCGGTTGTTGCTGCTGGCCTGGGTACCCACCCCACTGCTGCGGTTGCTGCTGCACGGGGTAGCCCGACTGGGAACCGCCGCCCTGCAGCAGTCTGGCCACCTTGGCGTCGGAGGCCCAGCGCCCGATGCCGGCGACGAGCAGGACGACTCCGATGAACAGCACCGAGCTGTCCATCAGCAGGTACGGCGGGATGCTGGAGCCGGGGACCTGGAAGAGCTTGAGCAGGTCGGACACCCGGTTGATCGGCGCCACCTGGACGAACAGCCCGGCCAGGGCCATCACGGCGCCGGCTCCGACCATGACACCGGCGCCGATCGTGCGGCCCGCCATCAGCAGGCCGAGCACGGCGGCGATCAGGAGCAACAGCACGAGCCATTGCAGACCGTGCCGGACGATGCTGTCGAACGTGACCTGGCGGGTGAGCTGTATCCGGGCGCCGGCGTAGGACGCACCGACGACAGCGGCGTAACCGGCGATGATCCCGAGCACGAGCCCGAGGGCGGGATTGGGCTTGGCGGCCATGGCGTCGAGAGTAGACCCGCGACCGGTCCACGGCGCCGACGTGCCGAGCTCGTCACAGATCTGTCCGGAGGTTACCGGCGAGAACTATGCTGCCTGGGCGCCTATCGGTGCGCGCGGTCTCTGGTGGGCCGGGTGCGCCGCCACGAGGACGAGGGAGTCGCATGTCAGATCCGAGGACCGAGGTGCAGCACGGGCTGGAAGGCGTGGTCGCGTTCGACACGCAGATCGCCGAGCCGGACAAGGAAGGTTCGGCGCTGCGCTACCGCGGCGTGGACATCGAGGACCTGGTCGGCCGGGTGCCGTTCGGAGCGGTCTGGGGCCTGCTGGTCGACGGTGCGTTCACCCCGGGCCTGCCGCCGGCCGAGCCGTTCCCGCTGCCTGTCCATACCGGTGACATCCGCGTCGACGTGCAGTCCGCGCTGGCCATGCTCGCACCCGCCTGGGGTCTGCGGCCGCTCTACGACATCGACGACGTACAGGCTCGCGACGACCTGTCCCGGGCCGCGGTGATGGCCCTGTCGTACGTCGCCCAGGCGGCTCGTGGCATCGGGCATCCGATGGTGCCGCAACGCGAGGTGGACAAGGCGAAGACGATCACCGAGCGGTTCATGATCCGCTGGCGCGGTGAGCCGGATCCCAAGCACGTGCAGGCAGTGGACGCGTACTGGACGTCCGCGGCCGAGCACGGCATGAACGCGTCGACGTTCACCGCGCGCGTGATCGCGTCGACCGGCGCGGACGTCGCTGCCGCGTTGTCCGGTGCGGTCGGTGCGATGTCCGGGCCGTTGCACGGTGGGGCGCCGGCGCGGGTACTGACGATGATCGAGGGCGTGGAGCGCAGTGGCGACGCCCGTGCGTACGTGAAGGGCCTGCTGGACGCCGGCGAGCGCTTGATGGGCTTCGGGCACCGCGTGTACCGGGCGGAGGACCCGCGCGCCCGAGTGCTTCGCCGTACGGCGCGAGAGCTGGCGGCACCGCGTTACGAGGTGGCGCAGGCGTTGGAGCAGGCCGCGCTGGCAGAGCTGCGCGAGCGGCGTCCGGACCGGGTGCTGGAGACCAACGTGGAGTTCTGGGCGGCGATCGTCCTGGACTTCGCGGAGGTGCCGCCGCCGATGTTCACGTCGATGTTCACTTGTGCCCGGACCGCCGGGTGGAGCGCCCACGTGCTGGAGCAGAAGCGCACCGGCCGCCTGATCCGTCCGTCCGCGATCTACTCCGGTCCCGCCAGCCGCCCAGCCACCTCCATCGAGGGCTGGAACCCGGACTGGGCCTGATCAATCCCCTGCGTCCGAAGAAGTGTGGGTTATGGGCCACCATCCTTCGGACGTAAGGTCTTTGGTCGTGAAGCCGGACGACCTGCTGGTCATCTCGCCAGTGAAAGAGTTCACCTGCGCGGACTGTGGAACGACCGAGCCAGATCTGATGCGTCTGGAGAACGACGCGCCGCACTGTCTCGGTTGTGCGGATCTCGACCACCTCGTGTTCCTGCCGTCGGGCAACACCGCGCTGACCCGGCGCGCGCGGACGGCGAGCACGCTGTCGGCGGTCGTGGTCCGGTGGAGCCGGGCGCGGAAACGGTACGAGCGCCAAGGCGTCCTGGTTGAGCAAGCCGCACTGGAGATCGCCGAGGAGCAGTGCCTCGCCGACGAGGACCTCCGGGCGCGGCAGCGCGAACGGTCGCGGGAGCGGCGTGCGATCGAGGACATCGACTTCCAGCACCGGCTGGCCATCGAGATCCAGCATCTGTTCCCCGCCTGCCCGGCGTCGCGCGCCACAGCGATCGCCCTGCACGCCGGGACCCGCAGCAGTGGACGGGTCGGCAGATCGGCGGCCGGCCGAGCCCTCGATGAGCACGCGATCACGCTCGCGGTGGTTGCCTCCATTCGCCACGAGGACACGCCCTACGACAGGCTCCTGATGACCGGCATCAGTCGGCAGGACGCCCGCGATCAGATCCGCTCGCAACTCGACGACGTGCTGACTCGCTGGCGGTCCTAGTCACCGATCCTGGCTTGGTGACCGGCCGGTTCGTTGCTTGTACTGGCGGCTGAAGTACGGGACGTCGGTGTAGCCGAGCGCGGCGGCTGTCTGGGTCACCGTCATCCCTGAATCGGTCAGTAGCTGGTGAGCGCGGTCGATCCTGGACTGGATCAGGTACTGCGCGGGCGACATCCCGAGCTGTGCGACGAACCTCCGGGTGAACTGCGCCCTGGAGAGTGCGGCCCGGCGAGCCATCTCCGTGACGGTCCAGTCGTGACTGGGATCCTGCCGGATCTGCCGCGCCACCTCGTCCACAGCCGTGTCGGTCGCGCTCCGCCCGGGGTTGTGGACCGCGTCCCAGATCACCCCGAGCAGTTGCTCCAGACACAGCTCCGCCTGCCTCCGGCCCAACGCATCCTGCCGCCGGTACGACGCGTCGCAGGTGCGCGCGAGTACGCCGAGCAACTCGCGATCCATCACCTCGCCCCACCGCGGATCCTGAGCCACCCTCGGGTGGTCGACCTCGAAATGCATGCCGAACACCAGCAAGCGCCGGCGCGGATCATGGGTCGCTCGCGGGGCGTCGCCCGGTGCGAAGACTGCACAGACACCAGGGTGCAACTCCCGCAGGTCGCCGCCGAGCTCCAGCCGGCCACGTCCATCCAGCACACACCACAACAGATGGTCCGGGAGCGGACGCGACGTCCAGGACCAGCTCGGCTCGCAGCGCCAGAACGTCGGCGGTGACAGCAGAGTGATCCGCAAGGGCGCGTGCACTGCCGGGTGATGCGACAAAAGTTCAACACCTCGCGTGAATCGTCCGTGGTCGGCCGGCGGCGATCGGTCGGAGAATTGCTGTGTCAGGGACAGAGTAGGCGGTCCTTGCCTGAGTGGCGGATCGAGTGCGGGAGTTGTGGATGAGCGTTTCGTACAACATCGATGAGCAGACCGGCGCGGCGTACAAGGCGGAGTTCGACGAGACCGGGTACACGCTGGTGCGCGGACTGTGGAGCGAGGACGAGGTCGATCGGCTGCGGGACCACTACATGGAGGTGCGCCGCCGTGGGACCAACCCACACGACTTCGCCGGGCACACCGCGACCGACCGGGATCCGCTCAAGCGGTACCCGCGGATGGCGCAGATGCACCGCTGGGACGACGCCTCGCTGCAGTGGATGATCGACCCGCGGATCGATCGGGTGATGATCGCGCTGCTCGGCAGGTCGCCGTACGCGGTGCAGACGATGATCTACTTCAAGCCGCCGGGTTCGCGGGGGCAGGCGCTGCACCAGGACAACTTCTACCTGAAGGCCGACCCCGGCACCTGCGTCGCGGCGTGGATGGCGCTCGACCGGGTCGACCGCGCGAACGGCTGCCTCGAGGTCGTGCCCGGCAGCCACCGCTGGCCGATCCTGTGCACCGAAAAGGCGGACACCACGGTCAGCTTCACCGACATCACCGTCCCGCTGCCTGAGGCGGGCGCCGCTGTACCCGTCGAGATGGAACCGGGCGACGTCCTGTTCTTCCACGGCGCCCTGGTCCACGGCAGCGCTCCGAATGTCACCACCGACCGCTTCCGCCGAGCTCTCATCGGCCACTACATCCAAGGCGAAGCCGAGAAGGTCGCCCAGTACTACCACCCGGCGTTGCGGATGGACGGGTCCGAGCTGACACTCGACGTCGCCGAGGGTGGTGGCGCGTGCGGCGAGTGGACCGACAGCCCGGACGGCCCCGTCGCCTTCCTGACCGGCACCCAAACAATCACCCGCAAACACGAGTGACCCCAACTCCCCACCGCACCCCGGCCCCCGAGCGGCGTGGCTGGGATGAGACCCGGGGGTGGGGGTTGCGGTGGGTGTGGGAGGATGGGGTGCGCTGACAGCGTCGTCGGCTTTCTGAACGCAGACGACGAAGGGAAACGCTGGTGACCAGCGAGATTCTGATTCCTGCAGAGCTCAAGCCCGCTGATGGACGCTTCGGGGCCGGGCCGTCGAAGGTGCGGCCGGAGGCTGTGGCCGCACTGGCGACCGAGGGCGCCAAGCTGCTCGGTACGTCGCACCGGCAGGCGCCGGTGAAGAACCTGGTGGCCCGGGTGCAGCAGGGTGTGTCCGACCTGTTCCAGTTGCCGGACGGATACCAGGTGGTGCTCGGCAACGGCGGCTCGACCGCGTTCTGGGACATCGCGACGTTCGGGCTGATCCGGGAGAAGAGCCAGCACCTGAGCTTCGGTGAGTTCTCGTCGAAGTTCGCCAAGGCCGCACAGCTCGCGCCGCATCTCGCCGACCCGACCATCGTGAAGTCCGACCCCGGCACGCGCCCGGTCGCCGTCGCCGAGGCCGGCGTCGACCTGTACGCGTGGCCGCACAACGAGACCTCCACCGGCGTGATGGCACCGGTCAAGCGGGTCGAGGGCGCCGACGAGGGCGCGCTGGTCGCGATCGACGCCACCTCGGGCGCCGGCGGCCTGCCGGTCGACATCAACGAGGTCGACGTCTACTACTTCGCGCCGCAGAAGTGCTTCGCCTCGGACGGCGGTCTGTGGATCGCGCTGATGAGCCCGGCCGCGCTGGCGCGGGTCGAGGAGATCACCGCGTCCGGCCGGTGGATCCCGGCGTTCCTGGACCTGGCCACCGCGATCGACAACTCGAGCAAGCACCAGACCTACAACACTCCGTCGCTGGCCACGCTGTTCCTGATGGCAGAGCAGACCGACTGGATCAACAACCAGGGCGGCCTGGAGTGGAGCGTCGCCCGGACGACCGACTCGAGCACCCGGCTCTACACCTGGGCCGAGAAATCCGACTACGCGACGCCGTACGTCGAGGACCCGGACGCTCGCTCGCTCGTCATCGGCACCGTCGACCTGGACGACGCGATCGACGCCGCCGCGGTCGCGAAGACGCTGCGCGCCAACGGAATCGTCGACACCGAGCCCTACCGCAAACTCGGCCGCAACCAGCTGCGCGTCGCGATGTTCCCCGCGGTGGACCCCGACGACGTCGAAAAGCTCACCCAAGCCATCGACTTCGTCGTCGACCGCCTGAAGTAACCCGCCGCACCCCACAGCCGCCGACCCCAGCCCGGGGCCGGCGGCTGTTTGTCTCCCCAGCACCTGCCGCTGCCGCAGCCATCGCTCGTCCGTGCAGGTAGCTCCCAGCCGATGCTTTGCAGGTTGCTTCCCACCTGACCGCGGTGGCCAGGCAAAGCACCGCCTGTGAGCGGCTGTGGCTCAGCGCCGCGGACCAGGGTGGGTGGTGCGTGGTGCCGGGGTTAGGAGTGGGAGCGACGGTGGGGAGTGCGGGGGGTTTGGCCGGTTAGGCGGGCGTTTTCGGCCATGCGGTCGAGGCGTTCGCGGCGGCCTGGAGGGAAGGTGACGATGGTGATGATGAGGGCGAAGAGGGCGGCGCCGATGAGGATCCAGCGGAGGTTGTGGTTCTTGCCGGTATCGCTGTTGGCGTCGGCGCTGCTGGTGGGCTTGGGGGTCGCGGAGGCCGCGGGGGGTGTGGCGGCGGCTGCCTTCGCGGGGATCTGGACCTGGTAGACGGCCGAGTTGGTGCCCTCGGTCCCGACGAGGACCGTCGTGTCGGTCGGGCCGACGGCGACGCTCTCACCTTCGCCGAACGCGACCGGGGTGCGGGCGATCGCCGTCGGGGTGTCGCCCCACGCGACGGTGGCGACGTCGCGGTTCGTTCGCAGCACGACGCGCTGACCGTCCGGCAGGAACGTGCCGTCGGTGATCACGCCGGACGGGGCCGGGGCGAGCTTGGAGAGCTCGTTCGTGCCCTGGCGGGTCGGTGCCGGTGGCGCCGCGTAGATCGCGCCGGTGCCCTTCGTCGACTTCGTGACGATGTAGAGCTGGTTCGTCCCGGGCTCGACCAGCAGGGTCTCGGCGTCGTGCGGACCGTCAGGGTAGGTGAAGTCGAACCGGTGGTACTTGACGCTGTCGGAGTCCTTCAGCGAGGCCGGCTCCGGGATCGTGTAGATCTCGATCATGTCCCGGTTGGCCTTGTTGTCGCCGATGTCCGCGATGTAGATCGTGCCGTCGCGGTCCACCCCGACCGCCTCGATGTCCTGCACCTGCGCCTTGAACCCGAGCTCCACCTTCAACCTGCCGGTGGTGTCGAGGCCGAACACCCGGACACTGTCAGTCGTCGCGTTCGCCGTCCAGTAGAGGTCGTCGTAATTCTGGCTCTTCGCCAGCCCCGACGGGTCCTTGATCCGGTCGTCCTTGATCGTGAACAGCTTCTTCGGCGGCGTCGGGTCCGCGGTGGTGGTGGCCGACGCGGAGGTGGTGGCCGACGCGGAGGTGGGCAGGGCGGCGCCGGCGAGCGTGAACAGGGCTGCGGCGGTCAGGGCAAGTACCGTCCGGAGCTGTCTCACGGCATCACCTCGGAGCCGGCTGCCTGTTCTGGCCGGGCCTCGGCTGCCGGCGGGAGCAGGAGCTGGGCCAGGCGCGGTGTGACCTGCCAGTCGGCGATCAAGGTCTGGTACTCGGACTGCACATCGGCGGTCGGCTTGGCGCCGGTCCGGGCGGCGCGGAGCAGCAGGTTGCGCGGGGTGTGCTGACTGTCCACGAACTGCACGACCTCCACTCGGTAACCGACCTGCCTCAGCACCGCCGCCCGCAGCGAATCCGTCAGGACGTCGGCGAACCGCTCACGAACGATGCCATATCTCGTCATCAGCGCATAAGGCGCCGGTGGTGAGACGCTCTTGAGCTGCTTTTGGATGTCGTGATGACAGCACGGAGCCGCGAGCACCAGCGGAGCCTCCCAGCCGACCGCCCGGGCCAGCGCGTCGTCGGTCGCCGTGTCGCACGCGTGCAGCGCCAGTACGACGTCCGGACGTACGTCGAGCTCCGCGGCCTGGATGGTCGCGTCGACGAAGCGCAGGTGATCCTGCCAGCCGAGCGCCTCGACCACCCGGGTGTTCCGCTTCCGGGCGGCCGGGTTGTGATCGATGCCGGTCATCCGGACGTCGTGCCCGGCCGCGGACAGCAGGTGATACGCGGCCAGGGTGAGGTAGGCGTTGCCGCAGCCGAGGTCGACGACCTGCAATGGCCGGCCGGTCGTGATCCGGCCGGCCGAGACAGCCTCGTCCAGGGCGGGCGCGAGCAGCTTGCAGAACTCCTCGATCTGCTTGTACTTCGCCTGCCGCGACGGCTTCACCCGGCCCTGGTGGTCGCTGATGCCGAGCTCGATCAGGAACGGCGCGGCCGGGTCGAGCACACGCTGCTTCACCCGGTCGTGGCCGGTCTTCTGCTCGCGGCTGTCCTCCTGCCGGTGGAGCAGCTCCTTGCCCTTCTTGGTGTAGCGCAGCCGCAGTGTCTCGGTGGTCGTCTCGACATGCCACGTCCCGTACGGCAGGTCGAGCAGTTCGTCGACGGCCTTCTCGCTGTCCGACGCCGCGACGTTGCGGGTATGGGCCTGGCGTTCGTCGTACTCGGTGATCTGCAGGTGGCGCTGCCCTTTCAGGTCGACGTACCTGAGCTCGATCCGGAGGTAGGGCGGTGCCTCGGCGCCGCGGCGACGGCCGGCGGCGAGCGCACGGACCAGACCGGTCTGGTCCAGTAGCGCCGTCCGGATCACCTCCCACGCGCCGGGCTCCGGCTGTGACGCCGGGGCCGGATCGCCGGACGTGGCCCGCGGATCCAGGGCCGGGCCGCTGGGATCCGGGTGCACCTCTGCCTGCATCGCGCCATTGTCGCCGACCGCTCCGCCGGATCACAAAGAGGTCTCGCCCACAGCTGGTTGTGGAGGGAGGACTCATCGCAGTTTCTCGTCCTCCGGGAGGAGGCCGAGGCCGCGCAGGCGGGTGGCGATGCCGCCCTCCTGGCGGCCGAGGGCATCGATCAGCTGGTCCTTGGTCGCGCCGTTGCGATACATCTCGGTCAGGGTCTCCTCGTCGGCGGCGGACCACGGGCGGAACGCGTTCGGATGGTTCTTGCGGGCGGCCTTGATCTTGCGGGTCATCGAGCGGGGGTCCATCAGCTCCAGGGAGCGGATCCGGGCCTGGCGGTGCCGGCCGACCTCCTCACCCTCGCGCCAGAACACCACCGCCCCGTCGTCGAACGTCATCAGGT
Organism: Kribbella sp. NBC_01510; assembly: GCF_045040325.1. Taxonomy (NCBI): domain Bacteria; kingdom Bacillati; phylum Actinomycetota; class Actinomycetes; order Propionibacteriales; family Kribbellaceae; genus Kribbella; species Kribbella sp. NBC_01510. The sequence continues at coordinate 946,936 of NZ_CP109418.1, forward strand.
CGGCGGGGACGTCGCAGTAGTCCGCGTCCTCGAGCATCACTCGCAGCATGGGTTGATCTCCGTTTCATGGTGCGGACCGGGCGGCCTCGAGGGGCGCGCCCGGTCCCTGTCTCACCGGAGAAGATGCCGCGATTCCACCCCGCCCCGACGACCGATTCGCGACCTGTGGACAACCGATCGCACAACTCGTTTGCAAAAACTCTTTGCAAACTGTCTTTGCAGTCCTACGATCGACAGCATGAGCGAGACGCCCGGCGACGAGAACCCCCGCGACAAGACCGCGCAGGACGAGAACACGCAGGACGCCAAGACCGTCCGGCTGGATCGGCACCTCGTCCGTGCGCTGGCGCACCCGATGCGGAACCGGATGCTCGGCCTGCTGCGGGTCTACGGGCCACAGACGGCCACCACCCTGGCGGGCCGGCTCGGGGTGAACACCGGCGCGACCAGCTATCACCTTCGCCAGCTGGCCGAGGCGGGCCTCGTGGTGGAGGACGACAGCCGGGGCAACGCGCGCGACCGCTGGTGGAAGGCCGCGCACCAGGGGACCGAGTTCGACGCGGCCGAACTGCTGGACCAGGAGCCTGAGCTGGCGCTGGGGTTCTTGCACGGGATCGGACAGACGTACGCCGAGAACATGTTCGGCTTCATCGACGCGATGCAGACGATGCCGCCCGAGTGGCAGGAGGCGAGTTTGCTGTCGGACGTCCTCTTCCACCTGCGGCCCGACGAGCTCGCCGCGATGATGCGCGAGGTCGTGGCGGTGTTCGAGAAGTACAAGACACCGGATCTGACGGCTCCGCTGCCCGAGGGGGCCGAGCACGTGACGGTGCAGATCCAGGCGTATCCGCGCGAGACCCACTGAGTGAGGTGAGGGACGTGGGTGCGGAGAAGCGGTACCGGGCGCCACTGGTTGCCTTCCTGGTGGCGAATGTGGTGTCGATCTGTGGCACTCGGGTCAGTGCGATCGCCATCCCGTGGTTCGTCCTGGTCACGACCGGTTCCCCGGTGAAGACCGGGATCGTGGCGCTCGCGGAGATGGGGCCGCTCGTCCTCGTCAAGGCGGTCGGCGGGCCGCTGATCGATCGGGTGGGAGCACGACGGGTCAGTGTGATCGCGGACGCGGCCAGCACGGGCGTCGTGGGTCTGGTGCCGCTGCTCCACACGATGGGCGCGTTGTCGTTTCCCGTACTCCTCATCCTGGTAGCCATCGCAGGAGCGCTCCGCGGCCCGGGCGATGCGGCCAAGGCGACACTGATCCCCGACATCGCCCGGGCGGCACAGGTCCCGATGGAGCGGGTGACCGGGCTCGAGAGTACGACGGAGCGCCTTGCCAGCTTCTTCGCCTACGCACTGGCCGGCGGCCTGATCACGCTCGTCGGCACGGTCAACGCCCTCTGGATCGACGCCGCGTCCTTCGGCGTCTGCGCCGTACTGATCTACCGCTGGATCCCCAAGCACCACGAGAAGTCGGTCATGACCCAGGACGGCTACGGCCGGCGCCTCCTGGAGGGCTGGCGGTTCCTCCGCAAGGACAAGCTGATGATGCCGCTGGTCCTGATGATCGCCGTGACCAACCTGCTCGATGCGGCGGTCGGCGCCGTACTGCTGCCGGTCTGGATCAAGGACCACGGTTTCGGCCCCGGTCACACCAGCCTGATCCTCACGTCGTTCGGTGTGACCGCCACGCTGTTCGCATTGCTGGCGTCGGCCGTCGGCGAGCGCATCCCGCGCAAGCTGGTCTTCACGCTGGCGTTCCTGATCTGTGGCGCGCCACGCTTCGTGGTGATGGCGTACGACGCTCCCGTCTGGGCACTCATGGCCGTCTATGCCGTCGGAGGCGTCGGAGCCGGCTTCATCAACCCGGTGCTCGGTGCACTGTTCATCGAGCGGATCCCGCGACAGATGCTCGGCCGGGTCAACTCACTGGCTGAAGCGGTCTGCTGGACCGGTGTGCCACTCGGCGGAATCGTCGCGGGTGCTGCGATCGCCGGCATCGGCCTGGCGCCCGCACTGCTCGCGGCCGGGGCGGTCTACCTCGTCGCGACCATGTCACCGGTGCTGATCGGCCGCCACGAGAACTGGAAGGCTACACCGGAGCCGACGGATCCTGGGGGAACGGAGGCTGATCAGGATCCGGTGGCAGTCCCTGCGTCTTAGCCCTCGTCACCTCGGTCGCCTGGCGCCGCATCCGGTCGCGCTCGGCCTTCAGCAGCCCGAGCAGCACCAGGTCGAGCAACATCCCGCCGACCGCCGCGAACTGCGTCCCGGCGAACTGGAACACCTGGGTCATCAGCAATGACACCAGCACCGCGAGCTCGAACAGCCGGACCGCACGGACCCGGTTCCCCTTCCGCAGTTGCCACGCACCGCGCGCCGTGAACGTTGCCGACAGCAAGCTCCCGGCCGCCACCCCGAGCACCGGGATGTCGGCGACCAGCCCGTTGTCGAACCGTATCCCGGCCGCGATCGCGGGCGCGCCGATCGCCTGGACGATCAGGACGAAGACCGCGATCGTGGGCGCGAGCGGATGCGTGGCCAGCCGGTCGAACCCACGCAGGACGGTCCGCCGCAGGGCGTCCACCGGAGCGGCCAGCTCCACCTCGTCAGCCGGGCAGGCGATCAGCAGCTCCCGCGTCTCGCGGCGACCGGCCACCTCCGGACCCACCTGGCGGAGCTCCTCCGAGGCCTGCGCCAGCCGGCGTCGGGACAGACCGCCCGCCACGCCCTCCACCGCGTGATCGATCACGTTCGCCAGCTGCTCGCGTGGGTCGATCGGCCGCCGCGTGGTGAGGAACCGGGTCGCGAGCACGATCAGCACGAAGACGATGTACACGATCGCCGCGGCCGGTTGGTAGAAGTAGTTGTTGTCCGAGGTGATGAACTTCCCGACCTCGTCGATGAACAGGCCGAACCCGATCCCGCCGACCAGTGCGGCCGCGGGCCGTACGACGGGACCGACGTACCCGAGCAACAGCGAGATCGCGACCAGCATCAGCAGGCCGCCCGGGAGCACATGGGCGATGTGCAGGCCTTTCCCGCCGATCTGCGGGTAGCCGCTCAGGCTGAGGATCAGGCGGGTGACCAGCACCGTCGCCACGCCGGCCACCACGAAGGTGGTCAGATGCTCCCCCGACCGCACGCTGCGGACCAGGCCCGCCCTCATCAGGTACGACGACCGCGCACTGGAGCTCATGCGCGAGAACCTTAGCGGGCGACGGCTGGTTCAGGCTGATGAATACGAATGCACTCCGCTCTTGCGCATCGTCCGACGGCGTCCTAACCTCTCGCGTAGTGGAACACCATTTCCACCAAGCGGTAAACCCCGCCCACCGGCCGGAGTCCTTCACGTCGCCCGATCCGAAGGCTCCGGCACTTTTCCGACACGCTTCTACATCGGTGAAGAAGGCCCCTGAGAGGAGGCCACCATGAGCATGAGGACCGAGATCTCTGCTCCGGCAGGCCGCGAATCGACGGCCGGCGTCCCGGCCGGCGGCACCCTGGCACCACGGCCCAAACCCAGCAGGCGACGTGACCGGGTCGCCTATCTCTTCCTGGCCCCGTGGTTCGTCGGGCTGCTGCTGCTCACGGCCGGGCCCCTGCTCGGGTCCCTGTACCTGTCGTTCACCAAGTTCAACCTGCTGCAGCCACCCGTCTGGAACGGCTTCGGCAACTACGTGAAGATGTTCACCGACGACCCGCGCTACCTGCAGTCGTTGAAGGTCACCTTCATCTATGTCGCGCTGACGGTCCCCCTGCAGCTGGGATTCGCACTGGCGGTCGCCGTGATGCTGAACCGCCCGCTGCGTGGGATGGCGTGGTACCGGTCGATCTACTACATCCCGTCCCTGCTCGGCGGCAGCGTCGCGATCGCGGTGATCTGGGGCCAACTGTTCGACGACGACGGCGTCCTGAACAGCTTCCTGGCGTTCTTCGGCGTCGCCGGCCGCAGCTGGATCTCCAACCCCGACACCGCTCTCTACACGCTGGTCCTGCTGAACATCTGGCAGTTCGGCTCGCCGATGGTGATCTTCCTGGCCGGGCTCAAACAGATCCCGCAGGAGCTGTACGACGCGGCGTCGGTGGACGGTGCGAGCGCCTGGCGACGGTTCTGGTCGGTCACCGTGCCGCTGCTGACACCGATCATCTTCTTCAACGTGGTGCTGCAGATCATCCAGGCGTTCCAGGCCTTCACCCCGGCGTACGTCGTGAGCGGCGGCAGCGGTGGACCGTCGGACTCCACGTTGTTCTACACGCTTTACCTGTACCAGCAGGGTTTCACGAACCTGAACATGGGCTACGCCTCCGCGATGGCGTGGGCGCTGCTGCTGATCATCGCCACCTTCACGCTGATCAACTTCGGGCTCGCCCGCCGCTGGGTCTACTACGAGGACCGCTGATGACGACTCTTCTGCAAAGCCCGGTACGCCGGGGTCGTGGGCGGCGGTGGCTGACCCACCTCGCGTTGATCGCCGGCACCGTGGTGATGGTCTATCCGTTGCTCTGGATGGTCGGCGGATCCTTCAAGGACGAGCGCGACATCTTCTCCCAGCTCAACCCGTTCCCCAGCTCGCTGGACCCGCGCAACTACATCGCCGGCTGGACCGCGACCGATCCCACCTTCACCCGGTTCTACTTCAACTCGCTGCTGATCGCGGTGCTCGCGGTGGCCGGCAACGTGATCGCCTGCACGCTCACGGCGTACGCGTTCGCCCGGCTGGAGTTCCGCGGCAAGAAGGTGTTCTTCGGCATCATGCTCGGCTCGATCATGCTGCCCGCGCACGCGCTGCTGATCCCGCAGTACGTGCTGTTCTTCCACCTCGGCTGGGTGAACACCTATCTCCCGCTGGTGGTGCCGAAGTTCCTGGCCACCGACGCGTTCTTCATCTTCTTGATGGTCCAGTTCATCCGCACCATCCCGCGCACGCTGGACGAGGCCGCGATGATCGACGGCTGCGGCAAGGTCCGCATCTTCAGCCGGATCATCCTGCCGCTGACCGGCCCGGTGCTGATCACCACCATGATCTTCACCTTCATCTGGACGTACAACGACTTCTTCGCCCAGCTGATCTACCTGTCCTACCCCAGCAGCGAGACCGTACCGGTCGCTCTGCGGCGATTCGTCGACGCGACCGGCGACTCGTCGTACGGGCAACTGCTGGCCATGTCGGTGCTGTCGCTGGTACCGACCTTCATCGTCTTCCTCCTCGCCCAGCGCCGGATCGTCGAGGGCATCGCCACGACCGGCCTGAAGGGCTAGCCCGAAAGGAACCCAGTCATGACCACACCGCTCAGCCGTCGGCGCTTCCTGCAGGCCGGACTCGCGGCCGGCGTTCTCGCACCGTTGCTGTCGGCCTGCAACCTCGACCCCGCGGCCAAGGAGGCGAAGGGATCGGTCCGGTTCAGCAGCTATGGCGACCCGACCAAGCTCGGCCTGCGCAGCAAGCTCGCGGACAAGTACACCTCGAGCCATCCGAACGTGAAGATGGTCTTCGAGGGCACCGCGACCGCGGAGTACTGGGACAAGCTCGCCACCCAGATGGCCGGCGGGAACGCCCCCGACGTGATCAACATCGACGCCCCGCGGATCGGCCAGTACGGCGCAGCCGGAGCGCTGCAGTCCCTGCAGAAGTACATCCCGGACACCATCGACACCAAGCCGATCGACCAGAACCTGCTCGTCCAAGGCCAGCTGAAGGGCGAGCAGTTCGGCATCCCGGTCGCGATGAGCACCTTCAGCTTGGGGTACGACGTGACCGTGCTCGACCAGCTCGGCCTGGAGCACCCGAAGGAGACGTGGACCTGGTCCGACTTCGCGACCCTGGCCAACGAGATCCGGCAGAAGTCCGGCAAGAAGATCTACGGCGCGGAGGACCCCAGTGGGGACACAGCGTCGCTGCAGATCTTCCTGCGCGGCAAGGGCGAAGACCTGTACAAGGACGGCACGCTCGCCTTCACCGATGCCTCGCTGACCGAGTGGTTCGAGTACTGGGCCGCGCTGCGAGCCACCGGCGGCACGATCCCGGCAGACATCGCGGCTCAGGCCAAGTACGGCGACTGGCCGACCGGGCCGCTGGTCAAGAAGCAGGCGGCACTCGCGCACATCCAGACGCCCAACCTGAAGGGCGGTTTCCAGGACCTCACTGACCACACCATCGACATCACCCTGCCGCCGCGGAACACGAAGGACGGCAAGTGTGGGACGTTCCCGGCACCGAGCAGCTTCCTGTCCCTGAACGCCAAGAGCCAGCGCGCCGACGACGCCGCGGCGTTCATCAACTGGTTCGCCAACGGCGAGGAGGCCGCGAAGACCCTGCGGCTGATCAGCGGACCGCCCGCCTCGGCGGAAGGCCGGGATGTGCTGCTGAAGGGCAGTGACCTGTCGGCGAGCGAGAAGCAGGTGCTGGCCTACACCGACCTGGCGCTGAAGAACTCGTCCGCCCCGCCGGAGGCCAGCCCGGCCGCCTCGACCGCCGTCGCCGACCTGTTGCTGAAGACCAGCCAGGACATTGCGTTCAACAAGATCTCGATCAAGCAGGGCGTCCCGAAGTTCATGGCCGACGCCCGCAAGACCCTCGACGGCAAGTGATTGGAGCCCTATGAACGAGCAGAACCCCGTCACCACCGGCCGCACCGCCACCTGGGCGATCGAGCAGCTCGTGCAAGCCCTGGCCGAGCGGGGGATCGTCGCCGACGACCCACCGGTCCGGCTGGCCACCCCCGACGAGGTCCCCGCCGCGGACCTCGCAGATGTGCCCGAGTCGTACGCCGTCCTCCGTGCCGACGACGAGATCGTTGTCGTCAGCAACGATGAGACCGGCCTCCGGTGCGGTGTGCTCGAACTCGCGGACCGAGTCGCCGCGGGCGAAGATCTCGCCGGTACGACGCCGTTCGCCGAGCAGCCCGCCGTACCCGTCCGGGGCGTGGTGCGGTCGTTCGCCAGCGTGGACGAGGACTCGTCCTGGTTCCACGACAAGCAGTTCTGGACCGACTACCTGACCTGGCTGGCCGCGTCCCGGTTCAACCGCTTCCACCTCGCGCTCGGCATGCAGTACAACTACGGCGCCGATCGGCACGGCGCCACCGACAACTACCTGTGCTTCGCCTATCCGTTCCTGTTCGACGTGGACGGCTACGACGTACGGGCCGAGGGCGTCGGAGCGGACGAGCAGAAGCGCAACCTGGAGATGCTGCGCTTCATCGCCGCCGAGAGCAAGCGGCGAGGGCTGAAGTTCCAGCTGGGCCTGTGGAACCACGCGTACGACTACGGCCGGGACTCGGTCCACCGCTACCCGATCACGGGCATCGGCCCGGACAACCACGCGGCGTACTGCAAGGCCGGCATCGCCCAGCTGCTCGCCGAGTGCCCCGACATCGACGGGCTGACGTTCCGGGTGCACTACGAGGGCGGCATCCCCGACGATCGGCACGAGATCTTCTGGCGGGCGGTGTTCGAAGGGGCGAACTCGGTCGGCCGGCCGCTGGAGATCGACATGCACGCCAAGGGTGTCGACCAGGCCCTGCTCGATGCCGTCGACCTGCCGAACCTCTCCCCAGTGCTGTCCGCGAAGTACTGGGCCGAGCACGTCGGACTGCCGTATCACCAGGCCTCGATCCGGGCCAAGGAGGCGGCCAAGCCGATCCCCGCCGGGCATGAGATGAAGGGCATCACCGAGTTCTCCCGCCGGTTCACCCGCTACGGCTACGGCGACTTCCTGCGCGAGGACCGGACCGTCGACCTGATGTTCCGGGTCTGGCCGGGCACCCAGAAGCTCTTGGCCTGGGGCGATCCCGCGATCGCCGCGGGGTACGGGCGATTGTCGACATTCGGCGGATCCCGCGGTGTCGACCTGTGTGAACCCCTGTTCTTCAAGGGACGCCACGGCAGCGGCGAACCCGGCAGCCGCGACCCGTACATCCGCGAAGACCTCAAGCTGCCCGGCAATCGGGAGTGGACCAAGTACCGCTACGGCTACCTGCTGTGGGGGCGGCTCCTCTACAACCCCGATGCCGAGCCCGAGACGTGGCGCCGCCATCTCCGGTCGACGTACGGCGAGGCCGCGGCGGACGTGGAGGACGCCCTGAGCCCGCTCAGCCGGATCCTCCCGCTGGTGACCGTGGTCCACGGCGTCGGCGGATCGAACAACGGCTACTGGCCCGAGGTGTACCTCAACCTCCCGATCTCGTCGCAGGTGCACTCCGATCACTACGTCGGCGACACCGACCCGCCGGCCAACTGGGGTGGCGTCAGCCCGTTCGACCCGACCACCTTCTACGCCATCGACGAGTACGTCGCGGCGCTGGCCGGCGGTGAGCTCTCGGCGAAGTACACGCCGCTGGAGGTGGCCGCGTGGATCGAGCAACTGGTCACCGACGGGGAGCAGGCACTCGACCGCGCCAAGCAGACCGCAAACCAGTCGGACGCGCAGGTTCGCAGGGTCCTCATCGATCTCGAGGTCCTGGTCCGATTGGGCAGGTTCTTCGCCGGCAAGTTCCGGGCCGCGGTCGACTACTCGACCTATCGGACGACCGGGGAGGTCGGTTCGCTGGAGTCGGCGCTGCGACGCTACCGGACAGCCCGGGACGCGTACGCCGAGATCCCGGTGATCGTGGACGGCGTCTATCAGCCGGATCTGCGGTTCGGGATCGAGGCCTCCGAGCACGGTCACTGGGCGGATCGGGTCCCGGCCATCGACGCCGACCTGGCGGCCCTCGCCGAGGAACTGCAGGAGCCGGCAGATCCGCAACCAGCAGTGGCGTTGCCTGCGGCACCCGCCCGGCCGGCCACGCCGGGAGTGGACCACGCGGTGCCGGAGAGCTTCGAACGGGGCGAACCGGTCACGCTCTCGCTGGAGGTGGTGGATCCGGCCGTGGTCGGCGCGACGCTGCACTACCGGCACGTGGACCAGTCGGAGTCCTGGCGGCAGGTCCCGATGGAACTGTCCGGGCAGACCTTGGCAGGCACGATCGACGGTGACTACACGGCCTCGACGTACCCGCTGATGTACTTCTTCAGCGTGCTGCACCGAGACGGCGGGCAAGCGCTCCACCCCGGCCTGGCCGCCGACCTGTCGAACCAGCCGTACGTCGTCCTGGGCTCCGCGACCGTCAGCGAATGAACGCCGCGATCACCACGATCGCGACAAGCGCCGCCAGGACAACAGAGGTGACGAGTCGACGCGTGCGGGGGTCCACTCCTTCAGGCTAGTGGACCCCCGCACACCGCCGGTCAGGGCAGGGGGTATCACCAGCCCCGGCCGCATCGGTCAGGAGGTTGATGCGGCCGGGGTTCAGCACGGGCCGACCAGTGGTTCGGGGCGGTGGACGCCTCGGGGACGGTAGCCGACGGCGTCGGACAGGCCGAGGTAGTCGGAGAGCAGCCAGATGATGGCGAGCCACATTTCGGTGCCTTGCAGGCCCGGGATCGAGCGGTCGTCGGTGCCGTCCGGCGCGAACGCGAAGCCGGCGCCGTCGACCCAGCGGTCGAGGATGCGGGCGAGTTGGTCCTCGGCCCAGCGCAGGGCGTCCCGCTCACCGTACGTCGTCTGCTTGCGCGCCAGCCAGAGTGGGTGGATCACGTCGAGGACGTTGCAGGAGTTGTAGTTGTCGCCGGTGAACATGCGACGGTCGTTGCTGTGGGCAAGAACTGTCTTGACGGCCTGCTCGGGGTACGGCAGCGGGAGACCGAACTGGGCGTAGGTGCCGCGGGTCAGGCGATAGAAGCCGTTGACGACCTGCAGCCAGCCGTCGTCGGGGTGCGGCCGGCCCCAGGCACCGGTGGACGGGTCGACTCTGGTGACGAGCCAGCCCATCAGTTGCTCGAGTGGGCCGGATTCCTTGTGGTCGTGGAGGTTTCGGGCGATCGCGGTGCCGAGGGCATCGATCGCGGAGCCGGCCGACCAGGCTCTCCTTGCCCAGGGCAAGTTGTCGAGCTCGTCGAGGGTGAAGTCGGTCCGGATCGGGTGTTCGAAGCCGCTGTCCAGGACTTGGAGTGCGTAGCCGACGCACAGGATGTGGTAGCTCGCGGGGCCGTCCAGGACGGAGAGTTTCGCGTCGGACGGGACGGCGAGCCCGGCGTCGGAGAGGTCTCCGGGTGAGACCAGTCCAGTCGCTGGGTCCTGGCGGGCGCGGAGGCGGCGGACGAGGTCGTCACGGGTGTGGCCGGCCGGCGTACGACGGAGCAGCAGGTCGGCGATCTCGACCGCGTCACACCACGGCCGGATCGCCGGTTCGTGGTCGAGCCCCGGCCGGTCGATGAAGCGGACGCCGTCCCAGCAGCGCAGCAGAAGGTCGTCGACCTGATCCCGCGCGTTGGCGGCAAACGCGCTCAGCCGCTCGGGCAGATCGGCGGCGTGAGCCGGCCGGCTCACGCCGACCGAGCCGGCGGGGGAAGAGGCCGCCAGAGCCGGGGATGAACCGCCGGCGGGAACCGGAGAGGGGGCGCTGTCCGGGACCGTGGACGAGACGGCGGCCGGCGCCGGCGCCGGCGACCAGGTGACGGTCGGGGCTTGAGATGAGGCGACCGGCTCTGCTCCGACTTCGCGCGAGCGAAGCACTCGGGCGGGGTTGCCGGCGGCGATGGTGTTGGCTGGGACGTCCTTCGTGACTACTGCGCCGGCGCCGATGATGGTGTGGGGGCCGATCGTGACGCCGTCGAGGATGGTGACGTTGGAGCCGATCCAGACGTCGTCGCCGATCGTGATGCCGAGGGCGGTGTGGGGCTGCTGGAAGATCGGCTGTCCCGGGGCCGTGCCGTGGTTGAACGCGATCAGCGACGTGTGCGCGCCGATCCGGACCCCGTCGCCGATCGTGATCCGGCCGCGGACCGCCGCGAACGGGTTGATGGTCGAGTCGGATCCGAGCACGATCTGCCCGGTGACGTAGGCGTGCGCCGCGATATACGACCGCTCCCCCATCCGGAGCTCGTCGCAGTACACCCCGGCCGACTCCGCGACGTACACATCCTCGGCTAGCTCGATCGACCCGCCGAGCCGTGCCTGCCGCTCGGCCTGCCGCTCCCGCTCCTCCTCCGGCGCCTTCCGCTTGTACTCCCAGGGCAGGAAATCCAGTCGCAGCGGCTCGTCAGGCGTCATGGGAAAACGCTATCCAAAACGTGGGACAACCGCTAGTCCCACGAACCCGCTGCTAATCTCGCGTCTGTGCGGGGTGGCAGGCAGACATGACGACAACCGGATCCGGGGCGGGCAGTGAGAACGCCGACGACGGTCCGGCGAGCACCAGTGGGCGCCGGCGAGTCACGATCAGCGATCTCGCGCGCCGTCTGCAGATCTCCAAGGCCTCGGTCTCGTACGCGCTGAACGGTCGCGCCGGCGTCAGCGAGGAGACCCGGCAACGCGTCCTCGCCCTCGCCGAGGAGCTCGGATTCCACCCGAACTCCGCCGCCGTCGCCCTCTCGGCCAGCCGGACCCGGACGATCGGCATCGTGATCGCCCGCGACCCGGCGCTGATCTCGACCGAAGCGTTCTACATGCGCACCCTGGTCGGCATCGAGCAGTACCTGAACGAGGTCGACTCGTCCCTGCTGCTCCGGCTGACGGGCGAGCACGGCGACGATCTCGCCGTACTGCGGAGATGGTCCCGGCAGGGGCGGGTCGATGGGTTCATCCTGTTCGACGAGCACAACGACGACCCGCGGATCCCGCTGCTCAAGGAGCTCGGGGTGCCCTGCGTGGTGGTGAGTTCGAACGACCCGGGCGACGAGGTCGGCCGGCTGATCAGCTCGCCGGAGGAGACCGTCACGCTGCTGCTCGACCACCTGGTCGAACTCGGCCATCGCGACGTCGCCCACATCAGCGGTCCGTTCACGTTCATCCACGAGCAGTTGCGGATGCGGATGCTGCAGGAGCACGCCGTGCGGCGCGGCATCACGGTGCGCCACATCGAGGGCACCTACCGGTACGACGACGGCGCCGAGCTGACCCGGCAACTGCTGACCGGGCCGAACCCACCGACCGCGATCGTGCTCGGCAACGACCTGATGGCGGTGGCCGCGCTCCGGGTGGCGATGGATCTCGGTACGGCGGTGCCCGGTGAGGTCTCGATCCTGGCCTGGGAGGACTCGCCGTTGTGCGAACTGGCCCGCCCCGGGATCACCGCGGTCGACCAGAAGACGATGGAACGCGGCCGCGCGGCCGCCGACCTCCTGCTCCGGATCGTCGCCGGCGACCCCGAGCTCCACGAAGAGGCACCTCCCGGCGAACTCCACCGCCGCGGCTCCTCCGGTCCGGTCGCCTGACCTTCCAGGGGATATCCCCTGGAACGGAGCCTTCTCCCCTGGTGTGGGAGGGGAGAACCGACGTCCCGACGGGATATCCCCTCGCGCAACGGGAAGAGGCCGGAATAGGGCCGAGTTAAGACTCTTTGAAATCGCGTGGTTCCGGAGTGTGTCGGATTGCGTTTGCCGGAGGCCCACGAGAGGTTGGATGAGTCACGAGGCAGTAACGAACTACCGCCAACTGAACCGGTTAGGGTTTCGAAACTTAACCGGTTAGGCCACTATGGGGCCGATCCGCCTTCGCAGGTCTGTGGAGGCTCGACGGGACGAGGGAGTCCGACGTGAGACTGCGTTCGTTTGTAGCCGCGGTGGCGGCGACCGCCATGGGAATCAGCCTCGCCGCGTGTGGTGGTGGCGACAAGAACGATTCCTCCGGCGGCGGTTCGGGTGGTGACCAGACGCTGACCTACTGGGCCAGCAACCAGGGCACCAGCCTGGACAACGACAAGGAGGTGCTGACCCCGGTCCTGCAGAAGTTCACCGCCGACACCGGGATCAAGGTCAACCTCGAAGTGATCGGCTGGAACGACCTGCAGACCCGGATCCAGACCGCGACCACCTCGGGTCAGGGCCCGGACGTGGTCAACATCGGCAACACCTGGGCGGCCTCGCTGCAGGCCACCGACGCGTTCCTGCCGTTCGACGGCGACGCGATGACCGCGATCGGGGGGAAGGACAAGTTCGTGCCGACGGCGCTGGCGACCGGCGGCAAGGAAGGCACCGACCCGACCTCGGTCCCGCTCTACGGTCTGGCCTACGGCCTGTACTACAACAAGGCGATGTTCGCCGCGGCCGGCCTGCAGCCGCCGAAGACCTGGGAAGAGATGGTCACCGACGCGCAGAAGCTGACCGACCCCGCGAAGAAGCAGTGGGGCATGTCGCTGGCGGCGGGCAGCTACACCGAGAACGTGCACTTCGCGTTCATCAACGCCGCACAGAACGGCGCGGACTGGTTCGACAAGGACGGCAAGCCGACCTTCACCGGTGACGGCAACGTCCAGGGCGTGCTGCGGTACCTCGACCTGATGCAGAAGGACAAGGTCGCGAACCCGTCCAACGCGCAGTACGACAACGGCACGAAGTCGGTGAACGACTTCGCCACCAAGAAGGTGGCGATGGTGATCAACCAGAACAACGCCGACAACTCGATCGTTGCCAACGGCATGAAGGCCGGCGAGTACGGCGTCGTACCGTTTCCGGCACCGCAGGGCGCGGCGGCGCCGGTCGCCAGCCACGTGGCCGGGATCAACCTGTCGATCTTCAAGAACACCAAGCACAAGGACGCGGCGCTGAAGTTCGTCAAGTACATGACGGACGCGACCACCCAGACCACGCTGGGCAAGCCGTTCTCCTCGCTGCCGGTGCTGAAGGACGCCAAGCCGGTGTTCACCACCGACGCGGCCGAGGCGGCGACCTTCGCCGACGTGTACAACACCAAGTCCAAGCCGCTGCCGCTGGTGCCGGCCGAGGACCAGTTCGAGAGCACCGTCGGCAAGGCGATGAACACCATGTTCGCCAAGATCGCCACCGGCGGAACGGTGACGGCCGATGACGTGAAGGCGGCCCTCAAGACCGCCGAGGACCAGGTCGCCGCAGGCAGCTGACCACCGGCGCTTGCGTCCGAAGATGTGTGGCCTCTGACCCACACATCTTCGGACGCAACGCACGTCTCAGCACTTCGAGGGAGAGGAGGCGACCGCCAGGATGTCCGTCGCCACAACCGAAGCGACATCGCCGGCCACGACCGAGCCGGCGAAGAAGGCCGGGCGCGGCCCCGAACACCGGCCAGGTCTGAGCCGGTGGCTGCCGTATCTGCTGCTGGCTCCGGCGGTGCTGCTGGAACTGTTCATCCACATCATCCCGATGCTGACCGGCATCTGGATGAGCTTCGTCAAACTGACCAAGTTCTTCATCGCGAACTGGTCCGCCGCACCCTGGGCGGGGTTCGACAACTACAAGGTGGCGCTCGACTTCAACAACGCCGTCGGCCAGGGCCTGCTGAAGTCGTTCGGCGTCACCGTCGCCTTCTCCCTCGTCACGGTCGCCCTGTCGTGGGTGTTCGGGATGGCCGCGGCCGTCGCGCTGCAGCCGTCGTTCCGGGGCCGGAGCTTCGTCCGCACGTTGTTCCTGGTGCCGTACGCGCTTCCGGCGTACGCCGGGATCCTGACCTGGAACTTCATGTTGCAACGGGACACCGGTGTGGTGAACCACGTGATCGTCGACAACCTGCATCTCACCTCGGACCGGCCGTTCTGGCTGATCGGCGGCAACGCGCTGGTCTCGCTGATCACGGTCGCGACCTGGAAGCTGTGGACGTTCGCGTTCCTCACGCTGATGGCCGGGTTGCAGAGCATCCCGCGCGACATCTACGAGGCCGCCTCGGTGGACGGCGCCGGCAACCTGCGGCAGTGGCGCAACATCACGCTGCCGTCGCTGCGGCCGGTCAACCTCGTCCTGGTGCTGGTCCTGTTCCTGTGGACGTTCAGTGACTTCAACACGCCGTACGTGTTGTTCGGTACGGCGCAGCCGCCGGCCGGTGACCTGATCACGTTCCACATCTACAACGCGTCGTTCCTGACCTGGAACTTCGGCACCGGTTCGGCGATGTCCGTGCTGCTGCTGATCTTCCTGATGATCGTCACCGGCACCTACCTGCTCGTCACCGGAAGGAAGTCGCGTCGTGCGTGAGACCAGAGGCTTCAAGCTCTACCGCGGCGTCGTGCTGGTCGTGCTCGGCCTGTTCGTGCTGATCCCGCTCTACGTGATGGCGACGTCGTCGCTCAAGCCGCTGAAGGACGTGCAGGGCGCGTTCACCTGGTGGCCGTCGAACCTGACGCTGGCGCCGTTCGTGGACATGTGGAAGACGGTGCCGCTGGCGCGGTACTTCGTGAACAGCACGATCGTGTCGGTGGCCGCGACGGTGTTCTCGGTGGCGATCGCGATCCTGGCCGCGTTCGCGGTGTCGCGGTTCCGGTTCCGCGGGCGGTCGGTGTTCACCACCACGGTGCTGTCGACGCAGATGTTCCCGGGTGTGCTGTTCCTGCTGCCGTTGTTCCTGATCTTCGTGAACATCAACAACCAGTTCGGCATCCAGCTGGTCGGAACGCGGCTCGGGCTGATCATCACGTACCTGACCTTCAGCCTGCCGTTCTCGATCTGGATGCTGGCCGGGTACTTCGAGAGCATCCCGCGTGAGCTCGACGAGGCCGCGCTCGTGGACGGTTGCGGCCCGATGGGCGCGCTCTGGCGAGTGGTCCTGCCGGCGGCCCGGCCGGGTGTCATCGCGGTCGCGATCTACTCGTTCATGACCGCCTGGGGTGAGGTCCTCTTCGCCTCGGTGATGACGACCGAGGCCAACCGCACCCTGTCCGTCGGACTGCGCCAGTACTCCACCCAGACCAACATCTACTGGAACCAGATCATGGCCGCGGCCCTGGTCGTCAGCGTTCCCGTGGTGATCGGCTTCCTCCTCGCCCAACGCCACTTCGTCGCCGGCGTCACCGCCGGCGCCGTCAAGTAGTCCAACCCGCCACGCTCCACCACGTCTGATGGGCTGACCCATCCGTCGGCGGGTTGGCCCACCCGATTCCGGTGGGCCAACCCGCAAGCACGTGGGTCAGCCCATCAGCGGTGGCGGGGTCAGGTGAAGAGCTTCTCGCCCCAGTAGGTGCCGGGGGTTACGCCGGCGGGGCAGGCGAAGATGCCGGAGCCTACGTGGTGGATGTATTCGTTCATGGTGTCGTTCTTGGCCAGCTGGTTCTGGATCGGGATGAACTGTTTGCGCGGGTCTCGTTGGTAGGCGAGGAAGAACAGACCTGCGTCCAGACGGCCGAGACCGTCGGAGCCGTCGACGAAGTTGTAGCCGCGGCGGAGCAGTTCGGCGCCCTTGTTGAACTGCGGGTGCGCCAGCCGGACGTGCGAGTCCATCGCGACCTTCGGCTCACCGTCGGCGTTCTTCGCGGTGAAGTCGATCGCGTCGAACTCGTCCGCCTTGCCCAGCGGCGCGCCGGTGCCCTTGCCCCGGCCGATGATGGCTTCCTGTTCGCCGAGCGACGTACGGTCCCAGATCTCGATGTTCATCCGGATCCGCCGCGACACCAGGTAGGAGCCGCCGACCATCCAGTCCGGGCCGTCCTCGGGCTGCACCCAGAGCTGCTGCTCGAGCTTGTCCGCGTCCTCGAGCTTGAGGTTGTTCGTGCCGTCCTTGAAGCCGAACAGGTTCCGCGGGGTGGTCTGCGCCTTCGACGTCGACGACGTCCGGCCGAAGCCGAGCTGGGAGTAGCGGACCGCGACCCGGCCGAAGCCGATCCGGGCCAGGTTGCGGATCGCGTGCACCGCGACCTGCGGGTCGTCCGAGCAGGCCTGTACGGCGATGTCGCCGCCGGACCGGGCCGGGTCGAGATCGTCGCCGATGAAGTGCGGCAGGTCCACCAGGGCCTTGGGCCGCTTCGACGCCAGGCCGAAGCGCTTGTCGAAGAGGCCCGGACCGAACCCGATCGTCAGCGTCAACCGCGCCGGCGGCAGGCCGACGGCTTCACCGGTATCCTCCGGCGGCGCCTCGCCAGGCCCGTTCACCGCGCCGTACTGACCGATGTCGCGGCCGGCCGTGAGCAGCGCGGCCGCGGCGGTCCACTCCTTCAGCAGCGCGATCAGGTCGTTCCGGTTCGTCGTCGTCACGTCGAACGCGGCGAAGTGCAGCCGGTCCTGCGCCGGAGTGGTGATCCCGGCCTGGTGCGGACCATGGAACTCGACCGGACCGGTGTTGTCCGCGGCCTCCGACGGCTCACTGGACAGCACCGAGTGGGCGGCGTACCCCGCGACGCCGGTCGCGACCGCGGCTCCGGCCGCGCCGAACAGGCTCCGGCGGGAGAGGCCCCGCCGGGCCGGGGCGGAAGCAGCTGTGTCGTCGGTCATTTCTGCGCAATCACTCCGGCGACCTTGCTGACCGGTTCGGCCAGTCCGTCGACCACCGCGCCGAGCTGCTTCTTCTCCGCCTCGGTGGCCGTGTAGGTCTTGAAGCCGTCACCCTCGCGGTATTTGTCCAGCGCGGCGAAGACCGCCTTGAAGTTCGTGTCCAGCTGGGTGACCAGCGCCGCGTCCCGGGTCTGCAGGGCCGGCCGGAGCGCCTGGACCGCGGCCTGCGAACCCTCGACGTTGGCCTGGAAGTCCCACAGGTCGGTGTGCGAGTAGCGGTCCTCCTCGCCGGTGACCTTGCCGGTGGCAACCTCGTCGAGCAGTTCCTTGGCGCCGTTGGCCAGCTGCAGCGGGTTGAGCTTCACGACCTTGGCCTTCGCCACCACCGTCTTCACGTCGACCAGCAGCTGGTCGGCGTACTTCTCCATGCCCTCGGTGGTGTTGGAGACCCAGAGCGCCTGCTCGATCCGGTGGTAGCCGGTCCACTCGGTGCCCGGCTCGACGTCGTTGACCCGGGCGTCGATCTTCGGGTCGAGGTCGCCGAACGACTCCGCGACCGGCTCGATCCGCTCCCAGTACGTGCGCGACACCGGGAACAGCGCCTTGGCCTTGGCGACGTCGCCGGCCTTCACCGCTGTGACGAACTCGGTGGTCTTCTGCTCCAGCGCGACCGCCTGTGAGTTCACGTACCGCTGGTAGCTGTCGGTGGCCTGCTTCAGCAGGGTGTCCTCGTCGGTCTGCGCGGGTGCGTCACCGGTGACGGTCAGGTCGCCGCGGATGCCGTCGCCGGCCATGCCCGGCTTGCAGACCGCCTGGTACTTGCCGGTCGGCAGCTCCACGATCAGGTCGCGCTTCAGGCCCGGGCCGACGTTCTCGACCTCACCCATCACCCGGTCGCCGTCGGCGTACACGTAGAACTCGGTCACCTTGCTGCCACCGTTGGAGACGGAGAAGGTGCTGGTGCCGGACTTGACGTCGCGGCGGCTGAGCGAGCACTCGGAGTCGGTCGCCTTGACGGACACCGGGCCGGTGCCGTCCTCCTTCGCGGCCGGTGTGTCCTTGGCGCACGCGGTGAGCGAGGCGAGGCCGAGGACGACACCGAGGACGGAGACCCGGCGGGCCGTGGACGTGAACATGATTCTCCTGGACAGGTGAGGGGTGGATCAGATCGCTTCTTCGGCGGTCTTCGCCGGTACGGCGGGAGGCGCCGGGGTCCTGACCGGGCGGAAGTACAGGATCAGCACGGGGACGAGGTAGGCGAGCCAGGCGATCGACTCGAGGACGGTCGGCGCCGGGTTGAAGTTGAAGATGCCCTTGAGCAATACGCCGTACCAGCTGTCCGGCGGGACGACGTGCGAGATGTCGAAGGCGAGATGCTGCAGGCCGGGCAGGACGCCGGCCTCCTGCAGGTCGTGGAAGCCGTACGCGAAGATGCCGGCCGCGACCAGGATCAGCACCGCACCCGTCCACTTGAAGAACACGGCCAGGTTGACCTTGACGGCGCCCCGGTAGATCGCGATGCCGAGCAGCACCGACGTGGCCAGCCCGAGCAGGACGCCGATGAGCGGTACGGCGGTGGTCGCGAGGGCAGCGGACGCGTAGACGATGAACGCGGTCTCGATGCTCTCCCGGAACACCGCCAGGAACGCCAGGATCACCACCGCCCGGGAACCGATCTCCAGGGCCTGGCCCATCCGTTCGCGCAGCTCCTTGGCGATGCTGCGGGAGGCCTTGCGCATCCAGAAGATCATCCAGGTGACGAAGCCGACCGCGAGGATCGACATCACCCCGCCGATGGTCTCCTGCGCGGTGAACGAGCGCGCGGTCAGCGCGGTGACGAACTGCAGCAGTCCCCAGGCGGCGGCAGCGACCGCGAGGGCCGCGCCGACACCGATCCAGACCAGTTTGAGGCGATCACGATGCCCGGACTTGACCAGGAAGGTGGCGAGGATGCTGACGACCAGCGAGGCCTCGAGTCCTTCTCGGAGTCCGATCAGGTAGTTGGCGAGCATGGCGGAACTCTCTCACGACATTAGGTACGGCTAACCTTCCTGAGGTTAACCTAAGAAGTCCCATTCGCCCACAGTGGCGTACGCCGCACTGTGTCCCGGGCCCTCACCCAGCCGGGACTCGATGAGTTGCAGGCTGCCCGCGGTCCAGACCGGACCGTCGTACGTGTCGAAGACCCTGACCCACTTGGTGACATCGACCTGACGCCGCAACCGCGCCAGCGTGAGATGCGGCGTGAACTTCCGTCCCTCGACGGTGACTCCGGCCCGATTCGCCGCCGCCCGCGTCGTCATCGACAGGTGCTTGAGTGACTCGGTCTCGTCGCGGACCCCGGCGTACAGCACGCGGGCGTCGGGCACGCCCGGGAACGCGCCGGCGCCGGTCAGCTGCAGCTCGAACGGCTTCTGCCGCTTCGCGGCCCGCTCGAGCCGCTCCCCCAGTTCTTCGGTCTTCCAGTCCGGCACGTCGCCGAGGAACGCCAGCGTGATGTGCCAGTGCTCGTCCGCGGCCCACCGGATGTCGTCATCCGGATGCTCCCGCCGCGGCTCCACGAACTCGCTCAGATCCTCCACTACCTCGATGGGTGGCACCACGGCCACGAACAATCGCATCCCAAAACTCTATCCGTGGTGGAAACTGCTTTTGTGGATGAACTGAAGCTGCCGTCGCCGTGTGTGGTGGTGCTGGTCGGGCCGGGGGCGTCCGGAAAGTCGACGTGGGCGGCGGAGCGGTTCGGGGCGGAGCTGATCGTGTCCAGTGATCGGCTGCGGGCGTTGGTGGGGGCCGGTGAGGACGACATCGCGGCCAGTGCGGACGCGTTCGCGTTGCTGGAAGAGGTGGTGCGGCAACGGATCGGTCGCCGGCTGACGACGGTGATCGACACGCTGGGGCTGGATCGGGAGCGGCGGTTGCGGTGGCTCGGGCTGGCGCGCGCGGCCGGAATGCCTTGTGTGGCAGTCGGTTTCGACACCCCCGCGGACGAGTGCCGGCGGCGGAATCGATCCCGGCCGAAGCGGATCCCTGCCGATGTGTTGACCGCCCAGCTGCGGTCCTGGAACGCGGTGAAGAAGGAGTTGCCGGAGGAGGGGTACGACGACGTGCTGCAGCCGACCGTGTTGCGCGTCGTACCGGAGGCGTTCGTGGCGGCCGGGGCGGCTGCGACGCGGCAGGTGGAGGCGCCGGCGAGGTTGCGGTTCGGGTTGCAGTTGAGCAGCTACACGCACCCGGCCGGACGGACGGGAACGGCCGCGTGGATCCGTGAGGTCGGCGAGAAAGCCGAGGCGGCGGGGTTCGACGCGATCTACGTGATGGACCACTTCCGGCAGATCCCGCAGGTCGGGCGGGCCTGGGAGGACTTCCTGGAGAGCTGGACGACGCTGGGGTATCTGGCCGCGTGTACGTCGCGCGTCCGGCTGGGGACCCTGGTCTCCGGGATCACCTACCGGAACGTCGCGCATCTCGGGAAGATCGCCGCGACTCTCGACGTACTGAGTGGTGGGCGGGCCGTCTGCGGCGTCGGGCTGGCGTGGTTCGAGGCGGAGCACAAGGCTTACGGCTGGTCCTTCCCACCGGTTGGTGAACGCTATGCGCTGCTCGAGGACGCGTTGCAGTTGCTGCCGGTTTTATGGGGACCTGGCAACAAACCGTTCCACGGCAAGGTTCTCGAGGTGCCGGACACGACGTGCTATCCGCGACCTTTGCAGGAGCATCTGCCGGTACTCGTCGGCGGCAGCGGTCCGCGGACGTTGCGCTTGGCCGCCCGGTACGCCGACGCGGTCAACGTCTTCGGTGACGTCGCTCAGGTGCGCAAGCTGGCTTCCTACCTGTCTGGGAAGGTCGAGCTCACGCATCTGTCCACAACCCTTGTGGGTAAGGATTCCCGGGCTGTGGACGAGCTCGTCGACCGGCTCCGCCCGCGCAATCTGAACCCGGCCCGGTACGCCGCCTCAGTCAACGCGGGCACGGTCGACGACCAGATCGGCCGGTTCCGCGAGCTGTCCGAGGCGGGCGTGGCCGAGGTGATGATCAGCCTGCCCGACCTCGACACCCTGGACGCGGTCGGCGACGTGATCTCAGCCTTCCGGGTCTAGTTTCAGCTTGAGCAGCGCGTTCTCGATCAGCTCCGACATCGCCGGGTGGATCCAGTACTGGTTGCGCGCCATCGAGTACGCGTCGAGGCCGAAGCTCATCGCCTGGATGACCGGCTGGATCACCGCGGACGCCTGCGGGCCGAGGATGTGGCAACCGATGATCTGGCCGGTCTTCGGGTCGGCGAGGATCTTCGCGAAGCCGGTCGTGTCCTCCATCGCCCAGCCGTACGCGATGTCGGCGTACTTCTCGACGCCTGCCACATAAGGGATCCCGCGGTCGCGGGCCTCCTGCTCGGTGAGGCCGACCGCGGCGACCTGTGGTGAGCTGAAGACGGCGTGCGGGACGAAGCGGTGATCGGCCTTGATCCGGTCGGCCGGGTTCAGCAGGTTGTGCTTCACCACCCGGGCTTCGTGGTTCGCGACGTGCTTCAGCTGGTGCGGTGAGGTCACGTCGCCGAGCGCGTAGATGCCGTCGACATTGGTCTGCTGGTAGTCGTCGACCACCACGCGCCCCTGGTCGTCGACCTCGACGCCGGTGGCGTCCAGGTTCAGCAGGTCCGAGTTGGGGGTGCGGCCGACGGCGACCAGGAGCTCGTCGACCTCGACCTCGTCCGCGCCGTCCGGGTACAGCATGCCGATGAGGATCGATCCGTTCTCCCGTCGGGACACCCGGATCGTCTCGTGATCGCGGCGGACGTCGTACCGGCTGAGGGCGAGCTGAGTGAACCGCTCGGCGATGTCGGTGTCCTCGTGCCGCAGCAGCAGCTCCGACCGCGCGATCAGCGTGACCTCGACGCCGTACGACGAGAAGATGTGGGCGAACTCGGCGGCGACGAAGCCACTGCCGATGATGCCCAGCCGCCGCGGCAGCTGCTCGAGCCGCATGATCGTGTTCGAGGTGTGGTATCCGGTCTCCTCGAGGCCGGGGATGAACGGCACGATCGGGCGGCTGCCGGTCGCCAGGACGAACTGGTCCGCGCTGAACACGCTGGTCGTCCCGTCCTTGTTGTCGACAGTCAGCTCCTTGACGCCGGTGAACCGGCCGATGCCGTCGTACACGGTGACGTTGGCGTTGTCGGCGTGGTGGTGCCGGTACTCCGAGCCACTGGCCGCGATCGGATCGATCCGGCCGAAGATCCGGTCCCGGATGGCCGGCCAGTCGACGCCGAGCCGCTGCTCGTCGACGCCGTACCGGGAGCTCACCGACGGCGTGTAGGCCAGGTCGGCGGTGTACGCGAACATCTTGGTCGGGATGCAGCCGACGTTCAGGCAGGTGCCACCGAACGTGCCGCGCTCGACGATCGCCACCTTCCGGTCCGCGAACCGGCGGTTCACGATCGTGTTCCCGGAGCCGGTCCCGATGACGACGAGGTCGTAATGAGTCACACCCCATTGTGACCATGACGGCAAGCTGTGCGCATGAACCCGCCGACCGAGGATGATGGGAAGGGTGGCGGGTGGTGAACTGAAGAGCGCGAACGGAACGGTCGACTGGGACGGGGCAGGCACGCTCAGGATCCGGTACGACGCGTCGGCCGGCGAGCTGGGCACGTTGACCGATTCGTTGCGGACCCGGCTGGGCGAGCGGATCGTTCCGGTCGAGGCGCTGCAGGCGGTCGAGGTGAGCCAGGATGCTCCGGTGCTCCGACTGATCCTGCGTGAGCAGGCGGATCCACTGCAGTCGGTCACCGGTGGGTACTTCGACGCGCTGATCGATCCGTACACCTTCCCGTTCACCGATCGCGCGCTCGCCGAGCGGCTGGCGACCGAGATCCGGGTGACGCTCGCCCGGCGCGATGTACCGACGACTTCCGCCGTACGCTGGCTGGTCGCGCCGCCGGTCGCGCCCGACGAGATCGAGGGCCGGGACGCGACCTTGTCCGTGGCGAACGGACGGCTTGTGTTCGCGTACAAGCGGATGGCGGGGCGGAGGAAGCGGGCGAACGGAGACCCGTGGCCGGTGCCGCTCGCCGACATCATCGATGTCGAGTGGAGGCCGAACGAGGGCCGCTTCGGCGTCGAGGGCTTCCTCCGGGTCAGCACGGCCCGGACGCCGCTCGAGCGCCCGAAGCCGCGGCACGACCCGGCAGCGATGCGCACCGAACGCCGGACCGACGTCGACGCGCTGTTCTTCGCCGCCCGCCTGCTGACCCGGATCCGGCCCTAGGCCACGCGGGGCCCGACGTCCTTGCCGCCGGCGAGAACCTCCGTTTGCGGGGCGGCGTCGACCACGGCCTTCTCGCCGAGGAGCTCGGTCTGCGGCAGCACCTCGAGCCGGGGACGCGGCAGCAGCCGCGGCCGGATCGCGAGGCCGCGCCGGCGGGAGAAGTACAGCACCGAACCGACGGTGCCGATGATCGTCATGCCGCCACCGACGATCAGCGAGTAGCGGGCGCCGAACTCCTGCCCGATCCAGCCGATGAACGGCGACCCGATCGGCGTACCGCCCATCAGGACCGTCATGTAGAGCGCCATCACCCGGCCGCGCATGGTCGGCGCGATACTCAGCTGCATGGTCGCGTTGGCCGAGGTCAGCATGGTCAGCGAGGCCAGCCCTACCAGCGGCAGGACCAGCGCGAAGGTCAGGTACGTCGGCATCAAGGCACTGATGATCTCGAACACACCGAACGCCAGGGCCGCGCCGATCACCAGGCGGGCGCGAATCCGGACGCGGCGGGCCGCGAGCAGCGCACCGGCCAGCGAGCCGATCGCGAGCACCGAGCCGAGGATGCCGTACTCCCCCGCGCCCTTGTGGAACACACTCGTCGCCATCAGCGCCGAGGTCAGCTGGAAGTTCAGCCCGAAGGTGCCCGCGAAGAACACCGCGACGAGCACCATCATCAGATCCGGCCGGCGCCACAGGTAGCGCATGCCGTCGCGGATCATCCCCTTGTCGCGGGCCGCGGGCTTCGGTGTGTGCAGCTCCGAGACCCGCATCAACCGCAGCGACAGGATCACGGCGGCATAGGTGAACCCGTTGATCAGGATCACCGGGCCGGTGCCGATCCAGTTGATCAGCAGACCGGCCAGCGCCGGGCCGAGCAGCCGGGCCGCGTTGAAGGACGCCGAGTTCAGCCCGACCGCATTGGACAGCTCCTCGCGGCCGACCATCTCGACGACGAAGGACTGCCGGGTCGGGGCGTCGAAGGCGGTGCCCACGCCGAACAGCAGGGCCAGCAGGTAGACGTGCCAGGGCTGGACCACACCGGCGATCGTCAGACCACCGAGCACCAGGGCGACGGTGGCCATCGCGATCTGCGTGCAGGTCAGCACCAGCCGCTTCGGGAAGCGGTCGGCGACGAGACCGGCGTACGGACCGAGCAGGAGGGCGGGCAGGAACTGCAGTCCGGTGACGATGCCGAGCGCCGTACCGGAATGGGTCAGCTCGAGGACCAGCCAGTCCTGGGCGACCCGCTGCATCCAGGTGCCGACGTTGGAGACGATCGCACCGGAGGCGTAGAGACGGAAGTTACGGACCTTGAACGCGCGGAAGGTCGGGCTCATCTGGCCGCCAGGCGTTCGAGAACGGGGGCTGCTTTGCGCAGGATGTCGCGCTCCTCATGAGTGAGTTGCTTGAGTTTGGTTTGCAGCCACTCGTCGCGACGCCGGCGGTTGGCGTGGATCAGCTCGTCCGCGCGCGGGGTCAGCTCGACCATGATCTGGCGCTTGTCGGTCTCATTCGGGCGGCGGACGACCAGGCCCGCCTCCTCCATGTTGGTGATGATCCGCGTCATCGACGGCGGCTTCACCTGCTCGTGAGCGGCCAGCTCGCCGATCGTCATCGCCTCGTGCTTGGACAGCGCGCCGAGCACGCTCAGCTGGTTCGCGGTCAGGTCGTGACCTGGCTCACGTTGCCGCCGGAGCTGCCGGGACAACCGCAAGGTGGACGACCTCAGGGCACTCGCCAGCCCGACGTCACTCTTCACCTGCTGCGCTACGACTTCGGGCATATCTTTACCTTAACTCATTACCTTTGCTAAAGAAAACACATAACCGGCCCGCGGCATTCCCGGTGACTCGGCTACGACGGCGGCGTACCAGGGTTCGCGGACGCTGTTCCCGCTGGTCACCCAGACCCAGGTCAAGCAGTTCCTCACGAGCGACATGTGGCGGGTGTTCGCGGGGATGCCGGCCGAGTTCATCGTGTTCTCGGTGGTGGCGTTCACCCTGCTGAGCACGCTGTTCCTACTGATCGGGCGCCGGAGTTTCTGGCTCCCCTGTCGTTTCCGTGGGTGGACCCGGGCCCGGCTCGCCACCTTGGGCACGGTTCAACCACGAAACCGCCCGCACAACGACCATCCGGTGCACAAAGTCGACCTCGCCCCCCGCCCGAGGGCCGACATGCCGATCGGGTCCTGAGGGCTCGGGGGCGCAGGAGGGGAGAGGCCCGGTGTACCGACGGACGGGTAGTGGTCAGCCGGCGCTCGCACCTGGATGAGGTGGTCAGCCTGAATGCCGGCCGGTCGGGTGGGGCGTGGCCGACTACTACCCGTTCGTCAGTACGCCGGGTCTTCCCCGGGGACTCGATCCAGCAACTCTCCGGACCTCGGACACCTGATCGAGACCGCGGACACCACACCCCATGTCCGCACTCCCCAACGGGTGACCCCACAGCCCCGGACCCACCGACCGCACCGCAGACCCCGGCCCTTATCGCCCACACACCCAGCACAAGAGCCGTAATTTGTTGCCTTCGGCATGCTCGCGATCAGCGCGACCTGTGGGGCATCAGCCGCGGTGGCCGGTCGTACGACATCACACTGCTGAACCCACCCGATGCTGATCAGCGCGTCCCTGCTGAAGGTTGCCGTGGGCACCGCCAACTTCATCGGGCTCGCGCCGGTACCTCCGGCTCAGGTGAGCCAGTCGCGGAGCGGGTGGATGGCGAAGTAGAGGACGAAGAGCAGGGACACGACCCACAGCAGCGGGTGCACCTCGCGGCTCTTGCCACGGACGGCCTTGAGTACGGCGTACGAGACGAACCCGGCCCCGATGCCGGCCGAGATCGAGTACGTGAACGGCATCAGGATGATCGTCAGGAACGCCGGGAAGGCGACCTCGATGTCGTCGAAGTTGATCCCCTTCACCTGCGTCATCATCAGGAAACCAACCAGGATCAACGCCGGCGTCGCCGCCTCGTACGGCACCAGGGTGACCAGCGGGGCGACCACCATCGAGATCAGGAAGCAGATCCCGGTGACCACACTCGCCAGCCCGGTCCGGGCGCCCTCGCCGACACCCGACGCGGACTCGATGTACGACGTGTTGCTCGAGACCGACGCGGCACCACCGGCCGCGGCCGCGACGCTGTCCACGACCAGGATCCGCTGCGAGTTCGGCGGGATGCCGTCCTTGTCCAGCAGGCCGGCCTCGGCGCCGATCGCGGTCATCGTCCCCATGGTGTCGAAGAAGTCGGCCAGCATCAGCGTGAAGATGATCAGCAGCGCCGCGATCACCCCGATGCGCTCGAACGACCCGAACAGGTTGAACTCACCGAGGAGATCCAGATTCGGCTTCGAGAACCACTTGTCCGGCAGCTCCGGCACCTGCAGGCCCCAGCCGCCTGGGTTGTCCTTGCGCAGCCCGAGGTTGAATGCCGCCTGGAAGATCATCGCCAGCACGGTCGAGGCGACGATGCCGATCAGGATCGCACCCTTCACCTTGCGGGCGTACAACGTGACCATCAGCAGCAGGCCGAAGACGAAGACCAGGACCGGCCAGCCCCGCAGCTCCCCGGCACTCCCCAGCTCGACCGGTGGCCCGTCCGGCGCGGCGGGCCGGCGCACGATGCCCGCGTCGACCAACCCGATGAACGCGATGAACAGGCCGATGCCGACACTGATCGCGATCTTCAGCTGCAGCGGCACCGCCTCGAACACGGCCTTCCGGAACCCGGTGAGCACCAGCACCAGGATGACCAGACCTTCCAGCACGACCAGGCCCATCGCGTCGGCCCAGGTCATCTTGGTCGCGATCGAGAACGCGACGAACGCGTTCAGTCCCAACCCGGTCGCCAGCGCGAGCGGGAAGTTCGCCAGGACGCCCATGAGGATGGTGACCACGCCGGCCACCAGCGCCGTGGCGACCGCTACCTTCGCGATCGACACATCCGGGTTGGTGCCACCACCGACCAGTTGCCCGTCGCCGTCCTTGACGGTGCCGATGATCAGCGGGTTCAGCACGACGATGTAGGCCATCGTGAAGAACGTGACCAGCCCGCCGCGAACCTCCCGGCTGAGGGAGGACCCACGTTCACTGATCTTGAAGTAGGACTCGAGGAAACCTGACCTGGAGCGGGCCGTCGTGGCCTGGGGCGAGCTCATGACGGCATCGTGCCAGTTCTCACCGCCAGGTTGCGAGCACTAACGGCAAGCCGTTCTCAGCTGTGCCTTAAGGTTGAGCCTGTGACGGAGGAGGAGGCGGCAGCGCCGAAGAAGCGCAACGACCCGACGAGTCAGCTCGCCCGCGGCGAACTGGTGCACGCCGAGGTCAAGCCGCTCGACCTGTCCGGCATCCCCAGCGTGATCGCCGGCATCATCGCCTGGGCGGTCGCGTTCGTCGTCGTCCTGATCTTCCGCGACGATCTGGAGAAGAACGGCCACGGCTGGTGGCTCTGGGTCACCGTCGCCGGCTTCGGCCTCGGCCTGATCGGCCTCTGGTACTGCCGCCGCCGCTGGGCCGCCATCCAAGCCGGCCACCGCAGCGAGGTCGAAGACTGACGGTTGGGGAATCACCCGGAACAACAGTCGGTGGCTCGGCCAGTTCCGGTTATTGCTGGGTTAGTTCGTCGTCGGATTCTGGCTCGGCGGCTGCTTCCACCTCGGCCTGGACGGCGTCTACCTCGGCGAGTTCTTCCGCGGCGGCTTCGGTGAGATCCACCTCGGGCTCTACGGCGTCGGCCTCGAGGGCATCGGCTTTGGCGGCGGCCTCGAGTTCGAGGGCGTCGTAGCCGGTGGTGTCGAAGGCGTGTTCGGCGATCGGCTGGTCGGGGATGTCGATAACGGCGTCGGAGTGGGCGCCGCAGCCGTAGTCGTACGCGACGACGCGGCCCTCGCCCGGCGCCATCTCGTTGGCGCAGACGCCGAACGCCTGTCCGAGGCTGTCGGCCAGGCGGATCCAGTACCCGCACGAGTGGCACTTGTACGGGACGGCCTGCGCGATCGCGGACGTCGGCCCGAAGTCTCCGCCGTACCAGCGGTCGGCTGCGTCTTCCCGACCGTACGGCGAGAGGACGCGCTCGCGACCGAGTCCGAGCTCCTCGACGACCGTCAGTACGTCCTCGGGAGCACCCGCGGTGTCGGTGAACCCGGGCTCGAGGCGCGGGTCGTCGGGGAGGGTCGGGAACAGGTCGCCGGGACGCAGGTCGCCGGGCTGAACCCGGTCCGACCACGGGACCCACTCCGGTGCGACGATCGCCTCGTCGCCGGGCAACATGACGACCTCGTTGACGGTGACCGTCTTCGCCCGGGAGGCGCGGGTCAGTGTGACCGCCCAGCGCCAGCCGCGGTACCCGGGGTGGGTGGACGCGAAGTAGTGGGTGACGAGGCGCTCACCCTCGACCCGATGACCGAGGTGCTCCCCGACCACCGCGGCGCCGGCCTCGATGATCGCGGCCTCGCGGGCCGGTTCGACGGCCGCGACACAGATGGCGTCGGGCTTGGCACGCACCGGTTCCGGAGTTCTGACGGGAGTCACAATCGCCCATTCTCGCATGCTCCGGAAGCTGACCCGAACGTGCCGTGACTCCGGTCTGTCCCCGGCAGGAGGCAGGATAGTTCCATGCACACCCCAGACCCCGCCGACCCGAAGGCGACGCCCGGCGGCAAGCCCGCCGGCGCGCAGCCTGCCGGGGGGCGGCCGGCGGGTGGGCAGCCGACCGATGAGAGTCCGGCCGGGAAGTCTGCGGGCGAGCGGTTCAGCGACGCCCGGGGGAAGTTGGGCAGTGCCAGTAAGAAGGTGGGCCACGCGTCGAAGGTCGGCGCGGACGGGGTGGCGGCCGCCTCGAAGAAGACCGCTTCGGTCAGCGGCAAGGTCGGACGCGCCACTGGCCGGCGGATCCGCGGGCTGACCAGTGCACAAGGCGCCGGCGAGTCGGGGCTCTCCCGGCTGATCGAGTTGGGCGCGGTGAACGCCGCGGGCGACACCGCCTTCGCCGTCTCCCTGGCCGGGACCGTGTTCTTCACCGTGCCGAGCGACCAGGCCCGGGACCGGGTCGCGCTGTTCCTCGTGCTGACGATGGCGCCGTTCGCGCTGATGGCACCGCTGATCGGCCCGATCCTCGACCGCTTCCGGCACGGCCGCCGCTGGGCGATCGGTGCGACGCTCGCGGTGCGCGGGTTCCTGGTCTGGAGCCTCGCCGCCTCGATGAACGGGAGCACGTCCAGCTGGCTGTACCCGGCCGCCCTCGGCTGCCTGGTCGCCTCCAAGGCGTACGGCGTCACCCGGGCGTCCGCCGTACCGCGCCTGCTCCCCAAGGAGATCACCCTCGTCACGGCCAACTCCCGGATCTCGCTGGCCGGTGTCGCCGGCGCGACGATCGGCGCCGGGATCGCGGCCGCGTTCGCCGCGATCGGCCCGCAGTGGTCGCTGCGCTGGGCCGCGGTGGTCTACACGATCGGCCTGATCCTCGCGATCCGGCTGCCGAGCGCGGTCGACTCGCCGGCCGGCGAGGAGATCACCGGTACGGCGGGACGAGACGCGAGACGGCGCGCGATCACGGCGGCCGTCGCGCGCGGGATCCGGTGCAATCTCGGGCTGCGGTTCGTGTCCGGGTTCCTGACCATGTACCTGGCGTTCCTGCTCCGGGACAAGCCGATCAGCGGGATCGACGGCGCGCTCGCGGCGGGCGCGGTGATCGCGGCGGCCGGGATCGGCAACAGCCTCGGCACTGTGCTCGGATCGTTGCTCAAGGCCCGTAAACCCGAGACGGTCGTGCTGGTCGTCCTGATCGCGGACGCGACGGTCGCGCTCGGAGTGGCGGTGTTCTACGGCTTCGTGTTGCTGATCGCGCTCGGCTTCATCGCCGGCCTGTGCAGCTCACTCGGCAAGCTGTCGCTGGACGCGATGATCCAGCGTGACGTTCCGGAGTCCGTGCGTACGTCGGTCTTCGCCCGCTCGGAGACCGTGCTGCAACTGGCATGGGTCATCGGCGGCGGCTTCGGCATCATCCTCCCCCTGCTCCCCCGGCTGGGTTTCGGCTTCCTGGCCGCCGTACTGCTCATCGTCGTGTTCCTGGTACTGCGCTTCCGCCCGGCGCCGGCCCCACCACTCCGCGCGCCGCACCCACCGAAGCCCGCCGGCCCACACCCCAGCCGGCCTGACCCGACGGAGCATCAGGCGACGTCCACGAGTCGGACGATCCTCACGACCAGCGTCGCCCAGCAACGCGCCAACCGGGCCCAACGCTCCGGCCGCCACGACGAGCCGACGGTCGAGTTCCGCACCGACCAGGACGATCGGCAGCCGGACGATCGGCAGCCGGACGCCCGCAAACCCCCGGACCAGCCGATCGGCCGTTGGTGGAGCGGCCAACCAGAAGACGACGCCGACGACACCGTCGAAGACCAGGCCCCCTGGTCCGAGGAGCCAACCGTCGAACACGACCGCGACCGCGGCCTCTTCAGACGCCGCCCCGGCGGCGACACCCCCCGCCGCCCGCCACGCTAACCGCAGACACCGGCCACCCCCCGCGCCGACGACAGGCCCTCCCCCGGGCCGTCCTCCCCGAAGACCTCCCCGCCAGCACACGTACCTCTGGAACGCTCACCCCCCCCGGGCGCGGGGAGCGGGCACCGGGGCCGGGGACAGGTTGTGGGGTGCATGGACAGGTTGTGCCATGTCCGAGGACCCCAGTTCTTGTCCAAGCCCCCGACCAACGGCAGCGCCGAGCAGCCCGTCGGGACCTCTCGCATCAGCGGGGTCCGGGTCACCCCCAGGATCTCATTACCTGGCACCTCCGGGGACCTGGTCACCCCCGGGGACCAGGCATCTGGCGGGTCCTGCGACAGGTTGTGGGGTGCTTGGACAGGCTGTGCCATGTCCGAGGACCCCACTTAGTGTCCAAGCCCCCGACCAACGGCAGCGCCGAGCAGCCCGTCGGGACCTCTCGCATCAGCGGGGTCCGGGTCACCCCCAGGACCTGATCACCTGGCATCTCCGGGGACCTGGTCACCCCCGGGGACCAGGCATCTAGCGGGTCCTGCGACAGGTTGTGGGGCGCTTGGACAGGCTGTGCCATGTCCGAGGACCCCACTTCTTGACCAAGCCCCCGACCAACGGCAGCGCCAAGCAGCCCGTCGGTACCTCCCGCACCCCCAGGCACGGGGCCGGGGACAAGTTCTGGGGTGCACGGACAGGTTGTGTCATGTCCGAGGACCCCACTTCTTGTCCAACGTCCCGACCGAAGGCAGCGCCGAGGAGCTTGTCGCGTCCTCCCGTACCCCGGCACCGGGACCGGGACCGGGGACAGGTTCTGGGGTGCACGGACAGGTTGTGCCATGTGCGAAGACCCCACTCCTTGTCCAAGGCCCCGACCGAAGGGCAGCGCCAAGCAGCCGTCGGTACCTCCCGCACCCCCAGGCACGGGGCCGGGGACAGGTTCTGGGGTGCATGGACAGGTGTGCCATGTCCGAGGACCCCACTTCTTGTCCAAGGCCCCGACCGAAGGTCAGCGCCGAGGAGCTTGTCGCGTCCTCCCGTACCCCGGGCACGGGGACCGGGGACAGGTTCTGGGGACCGCGGACAGGGTTGTAGGCCCGTCGGGCAGGTTGTGGCTTGTCCCGCGGGCCCAGTTGGTGTTGGGGGTTAGGCGGTTAGGTGGAGTTCGGGGGTGGAGGTGGGGTCGGGGGTGGGGATGGCGTCGTCGGTGGGGGTGGGATGTTGGGGGGTGGTGCCGCGGAGGGTGAGGGTGGCGGCCAGTGCGGTGGTGAGGAGGAGTAGGCAGCCGACGAGGGAGACGACGTTCATGCTGTGGGTGAAGGCGTGGCGGGCGGTGGTGAGGATGGTGTCGGCCACCTCGGCGGGGAGGTGGGCGGCCGCGGCGGTGGCGGCGGGGAGGCCTTCGCGGACCGGGGCCGCCACGTCGGACGGGAGGTCCGACGGGAGGTCGGCGCGGTAGGCCGCCGTACCGATGGAGCCGAGCATCGCGATGCCCAGCGCTCCGCCGAACTCGGAGCAGGTCTCCATCACCGCGGACGCCGAGCCGGCGCGTTCGGGGGCGACGGAGCCGACGACGGCCTCGGTGACCAGGGACATCACCATGACGAGCCCGGCCGCGAGCAGACCAGCGCCGGTCAGCGGCACCGCCAGCGACGAGTCCGCGTCCAGCTGAGTCAGTACGCCGTACCCGGTCGCAGCGAGGACGAAGGCACCACCGATCACGTACGCGCGGTCCATCTTGCCCGCGAGCACCGTGGCGAGCGGAGCAGCACCACCGACCAGGATGGACGGGGCAAGCGACCACAGCGCCGCCTTGAACGGGCTCAGACCGTGCACGAGCTGTAGGTACTGTGTCAGGAAGACCGCGTTGCCCACCAGCGCCAGCGTGCCGATCGTGTTGGCGGCGAGCGAACCGCTGAAGGCGCGGTTCCGGAACATCGACAGATCGAGCATCGGGTACGCCGCGGTCCGCTGCCGCTGCACGAACAGCACCCCGAACACCCCCCCGGCCACGATCGACACCACCGGCAACGCGGACGCACCATTGGCCGCGAGCTCCTTGATCCCCCAGATCACCGGCAGTACGGCGGCCAGCGACAGCACCGACCCGATCAGGTCGAAACGCCCGGCCCGAGGTGTCTTGAACTCCGGCAGCAGCATCGGCGCCAGCACCAGCAGCAACACCATCGCCGGGGTGTTGATCAGGAACACCGAGCCCCACCAGAAGTGCTCCAGCAGGAAGCCGCCGAGCACCGGGCCGAGCGTGATGCCGCCCATCATCACCGCGCTCCAGAACGCGATCGCCTTCGACCGCTGGGCCGGGTCGTGGAACATGTTCCGGATCAGTGCCAGAGTCGACGGCATCAGGGTCGCGCCGCCGATGCCGAGCACCGCGCGGGCCGCGATCAGCTGCTCCGGGCTCTGCGCGTACGCCGCCGCGACCGACGCCAGCCCGAAGGCGATCGCACCGAACAGCAGGAGCCGGCGCCGCCCGATCCGGTCGCCGAGCGAGCCCATCGTGATCAGCAGACCGGCCAGCACGAATCCGTAGATGTCGAAGATCCACAGCTGCTCGGTCGCCGAGACGCCCAGGTCCGCGCTGATGAACGGGACCGCGAAGTACAGCACCGAGACGTCCATCGAGACCAGCAGCAGCGGCAGCGCGAGCACGCCGAGCGCGATCCACTCCTTGCGTCCCGCCCGTTCTGTCGTACCCATGACACCCTCCGGGTTATCTGTCTACGACGCACACTGTGTGCGCCATACACAGACCATATCGAAGACTGTCTATGCTGTAAACAGATAGGGTGGCGGGACGGAGCAGAGGAGAGTCATGGACGAGGAACTGCCGCGGGTGCTGCAGCAGCTGTGGGGGATCGAGGGCCGCCAGCGGCCGGGGCCGAAGCCGGCGTTTCACATCAGCGACATCGCCCGCGCGGCGGTCAAGCTGGCCGACGCGGGCGGGCTGGCCGCGGTCTCGATGAGCAAGGTGGCGGCCGAGCTCGGCTTCACGACGATGTCGCTCTACCGGTACGTCGACGCCAAGGACGACCTGTACGTCGTGATGCTGGAGCACGCGTTCGGCACGCCCCCGGACCTGGACGCGCACACCGGCTGGCGGGACCGGATCACCGCCTGGGCCTTGGCGTTCCGCGACGGGTTGCGGCAGCATCCGTGGATCCTGCAGATCCCGGTCACCGAGCCGCCGCTGTCACCCAACCAGCTGACCTGGATGGAGTCGGCGTTGCAGGCGTTCGACGGTACGCCGCTGTCGCCGCCGGACCGGTTGTCGTCGATGCTGCTGGTGAACATCTATGTCCGGGGTACGGCGCAGCTCACCGCGAGCATGCACACCGAGCCGGACGCCGCCCGCGAGGCCGACCTGCGCTACACCCGGCGACTGGCGATGCTCGCCACCCCGGACCGCTTCCCCGGGATCGCGGCCACCCTCGAGCAGCCACCGTCCGAGGGGTACGCCGGCGACTTCGACACCGCGGAGTTCACCTTCGGCCTGGACACCGTCCTCGACGGCATCCAGGCCCTGATCGACCGCCGAGGCTAGACGTCGAGCTTGTCGGCGACGCCGCGGAGAACGGTCGCGACCTGACGGGCGGCCTTGCCGTCGGGGTGGCGGCCGCGGCGGTACTGCTCGCCGACGTTGTCGAGGAGCTTGATCAGGTCCTCGATGACGAGCTGCATCTCCTCCGGCTTCGGCCGCATCGCCTTCGCCACCGACGGCGGCGGGTCGATCAGCCGGACCTGGAGGGCCTGCTCGCCCTTGCGTCCCTCGACGACGCCGAACTCGACCTTCTGGCCCGGCTTCAGGCTGGTCACTCCCGTGGGCAGCGCCTCGGCGCGGACGTACACGTCCCCGCCTTCCTCCTTGCTGAGGAAGCCGAACCCCTTGTCGGAGTCATACCACTTCACCTTGCCAACGGGCACGGGAACCTCTTCAGTCGTCAATCGTCGGAACAAGACCGGACACACGGCCCGGTCGGAAACCCAGCGTACGTGAACCGGCGCCGCGGCGCCTCCGGGAAACTACCTGAACCGGCAGGCTTCCCGCATCTGTCCAAGCCCACACCTCAGCGGTACTTGTCCGGATCCTTCAATCGTTCGTTCATCGATCCGGACCGGAAGCCCCGCAGGTCGACCTGAGCGGCCGGGAACCCCTCGGCGACCACCGCGTCGACGAGCACCTGGTGATCGACCTCATCCAGCAACGCGGCGTCGATCTCGATACTCGCCGTCTCCCCGACATCACGGACCCGGACGTTCTCGACGCCGTACGACGAGAGCCGCGAGCGGACCGCCTGTTCGGCCCGGTCGACCCGGGCCAGCAGGTTCGGCGTGATCCGGATGCCGTACGCGATCCGGCTGGACAGGCACGCGGCGGCCGGCTTGTCCGAGGTCTCGAGTCCCCAACTGCGGGACGCCTCGCGGATCTGCGCCTTGGTCAGCCGCGCGTCCTTCAGCGGCGTGATCGCGCCCCGCTCGAACGCGGCCCGGATGCCCGGCCGGAACCCGGCGATCGCGTCGTCGGCGTTCGTCCCGGTCGCGATCGCGGTGATGCCGAACTCGTCCGCGATCGGCTGCAGCGTCTCGACCAGCTCGGCCTTGCAGAAGTAACACCGGGCGCCCGAGTTGGCCTGGTACCCCTCGCGCTCTATCTCGTGCGTGTGCGGGGTGAGATGACGTACGCCGATCCCGTCCGCGAACCGCGCTGCGGGCTCGAGCTCCGCCTCCGGCAGCGAAGGCGAGATCGCCGTCGCCGCGACCACGTTCGCCGGACCGATCGCCCGGGCCGCGGCCGCGAGCAGGAACGCCGAGTCGGCACCGCCGCTGAACGCGACCACCAGCTTGTCGTAGCTCGACAGCCGCCGCATCAACGCTTCGAGCCGCTGCTCCAGCACGTAGGCATCCAGCCACGCCGGGAACTCGGTGAGATCGTTCAGTATGACGTCCGCGCCGTACGCCCGGAGCTCGTCGGCGGTGAACGGCCCGGTCGCGACGGACACAGCCACCGCACCGGCCGCACGGGCTCCGTCGATGTCGGCGGTGTGATCGCCGACGTAGATGGTCGCGTTGTGCTCGCGGAGCGCCGTACCCTTCTCGGCTCCGTGCAGGTCACCGACCGGCTCGTCGACGTCCAGGTCGAGGTGCTCGAGGTGCAGCCGCACCGACGGGGTGTACTTCGCCGACACCACCACCGTCCGCCCGCGCAGCGCCCGGACCGCGGCCAGCGACTCGGCCACGCCCGGCAGCGGCAGGCTTCCAGTGATCGCGTACGACGGGTAGTGCTCCCGGTACCGGGTGACCATCTCGTCGACCTGCTCCGGCGGGAACCAGTTCGCCAGCTCCCAGGCCAGTGGCGGCCCGAGCCGGCTCACCACCAGCTCGGAGTCGATCGGTACGCCGGTCTCCGCAGCGAGCAGGTCCATGACGGCCTGGATCCCCGGCCGGGAGTCGATCAGAGTCATGTCCAGGTCGAAACCGACCACCAGTTCCGGCACATCGAACACGGCGGCGGTCGGCTGGATCTCGGCGGTTGACACGTCCCCAACCCTACGTGGTCCACCCGTTCCTCGAATCTCGCATCCCGAAACGAGAGCTATGTCTACTAATTAAGTAGGAAAATACACATTAACCAACAATCACCCTCGCCTCGCTCGGAGCGAGGGGAGTGAAGCCCTGAGGGAGCCCACCCATGACCACTCAGCTCGAAGCACCGGAGATCACCGTCACCAAGGCCGGTGGCGCGATCGGCGCCGTCATCGGCAACGTCACGCTCGGCGGGGACCTGAGCCCGCAGACCGTCGCCGCGATCCGGCAGGCCCTGCTCGACCACAAGGTCGTCTTCTTCCGCGAGCAGCACCACCTGGACGACGCCGGTCAGCTCGCGTTCGCCCAACTGCTCGGTACGCCGACACTCGCCCACCCGACCTCGAAGAGCATCGAAGGCGCTGCGAACGTGCTGCCGATCGACTCCGACTACGGCAAGGCGAACAGCTGGCACACCGACGTCACCTTCGTCGACCGGATCCCCGCGATCAGCATCCTCCGTGCCGTCACGTTGCCCACGTACGGCGGCGCGACCACGTGGGCCAACACGGTCGCGGCGTACGCGAAGCTGCCGGTCGCCCTCCAAGCGCTGGTCGACCGGCTGTGGGCGGTGCACAGCAACGTGTACGACTACGCCGGCGCAGCAGACGAGGTCCGGATCGGCGGTGTGGACGTGAAGGTCGAGAAGCATCGCGAGCAGTTCGTGTCGACGCTGTTCGAGACCGAGCACCCGGTCGTCCGCGTCCACCCAGAGACCGGCGAGCGCTCACTCGTGCTCGGCCATTTCGTCCGGCGCTTCGTCGGCTTCACCTCCGCCGAGACGACCGCGTTGTTCGAGCTGCTGCAGAACCGGATCACGAATCTCGACAACACGGTCCGCTGGCAATGGCAGCGGGGCGACCTGGCGATCTGGGACAACCGGGCCACCCAGCACTACGGCGTCGCCGACTACGACGACCAGCCGCGCCGCCTGCACCGGGTCACCCTGGCCGGCGACGTCCCGGTCAGCATCGACGGCGTCCGCAGTACGCCGCGGACCGGCGACGCGGCGCACTTCTCGTCACTTGACAACTGAGGACATACTGTCCGGACACTTGACATCCGGGAGGTTTTTGTAAACCCTCGTCGTCATGGACTCGTTCGCCGACCGGACCAAGCGCCGTCTCCGGGACGAACTGCTGGACGCCGCGTACGACGCGGTCGTCACCGGCGGGTACGACGGGCTCCGGATGGCCGACGTGGGCCGCCGGACCGGCGTGTCCCGGCAGACCGTCTACAACGAGTTCGGCGACAAATGGGGCGTGCTGGAAGCGGTGGCAGCACGTGAGACCGAGCGGTTCCTCCTGGACGTGAACGCCGCGCTCGCCGAGCAGTCCGATCCGATCGACGGCCTGCGGGCCGCGGTCGAGCGCGCGCTCACGCTGGCCGGCGAGAACCCGCTGATCCGGGCTGCGCTGAGCCAGCCGGGATCCGATCAGGCCAGTCAGCTGCTGACCACACGGGGGCAGCAGGTGCTGGAACTGGCTCACCTCCGGCTGGACGCGCATGTCAGGGAGCACTGGCCAGAGGTTCCGTCCGAGGACGCGACCAGCTGCGTGGACGTCGCCTTGCGCGTCGTCATGAGCCACATCGTCACGCCGGGCCCTCCCCCGGCGGCGGTGGCCGCGCAGCTGGCTCGCGTCCTCTCCCCGTTTCTTTTGGCCGGGCCTTCGGCGCCGGCAGGGTCATGGGGCCCTGATTCCCGGCCTTCCCTCGTCGCTCCAGTCGCTTCGCTCCCTCCGCTCCTCAGTCCAGGCCGGGGGGCCCCATGACCACCACGAATCCCCTTCACCGGCAGGGATTCAGCTCACTGCGGTCGGGTGGTTTCAACTGGGACGCGCTGCCGCTGCGGCTGTTCGACAAGGGCAACCGGAAGTTCTGGAACCCGCGGGACATCGACTTCGGTCAGGATGCGAAGGACTGGCAGGAGCTCGGCGACAACGACAAGGACAACGCGTTGCTGCTGTGCTCGCAGTTCATCGCCGGGGAGGAGGCAGTGACCGAGGACCTGCAGCCGTTCCTGCAGGCGATGGCGGCCGAGGGACGGTTCGGCGACGAGATGTACCTGACCCAGTTCTGCTTCGAGGAGGCCAAGCACACCGCGGTCTTCCGGCTCTGGCTGGACGCGGTCGGCGTCACCGAGGACCTGCACCACTATGTCGAGAACAACCCCGGCTACCGCGCGATCTTCTACGAGGCGCTGCCGGTCGCACTCAAGTCGCTGGCGGACGACCCGTCGCCGGCCAACCAGGTCCGGGCGAGTGTCACCTACAACCACGTAGTCGAAGGCACGCTGGCCCTGACCGGCTACCACGCGTGGAACCTGCTTTGTACGGCGCGCGGCGTACTGCCCGGCATGCAGGAACTGATCCGCCGGATCGGCGACGACGAACGCCGGCACATGGCCTGGGGCACGTTCACCTGCCGCCGGCACGTCGCCGCCGACGCGTCGAACTGGAAGGTCGTCACCGATACCATGGAGGAGTTGCTGCCGCATGCGCTCACCCAGATCCAGTGGGCTCTCGAAAACTCCGTGGAACTTCCCCCGGAGATCAACCCGACAGCCTTGATGACGTACGCCGGTGACCGCGCGACCCGGCGCCTCGGCGCGATCGAGTCGGCCGTCGGCGCGGATGTCGCCGGCATCGACCTCGACTACTCCCCGGAGAAACTCGAGGATGATTTCGGCGACGAAGACTCAGCCGCGCTGGCCGCGGTCCGCTAACCAACTGACCAGGGTGGTCCCGTGGCAGACCGAGGAGGGTTTTACCCCCGGATCGGGCAGAAACCCTCCACAGTCGGCGCCGAGGACGGGTGGCTGGCAGACTGGGCGCTCCGCTGGCTCGTGTTCAGAACTCGCGCATAGAACTCCAGATGAGCGGCCGCCGCGGCCGGCCAGGTGTAGGTCGCGGCGAGTGCACGGCCGCGAGCGGAGCGATCGGTTCGAGGTGCCGCACGCAGTTGGCGCGCGAGGTCCGCCGGACCGATCGCGTACGACGCGGCGTCGCGGAAGATCTCGCGGAAGACCGGTAGGTCGGAGACCACCAGCGGCACGCCGGCGGCCAGCGCCTCGAGCGGAGCGAGGCCGAAACCTTCTTTGATAGAAGGGAAGGCGAATACCTCGGCCCCCGCGACCAGTGCTGGGAGCTGCGCGTCGTCGACCGGGCCGAGCACGACCGGCGCGACGCCGAGCTCCGCGGCGCGCTCGTCCCACGCGGCGCGGTACGCGCGGTAGTCGAAGAGCGTCTCGCCACCGGCGATCACCAACCGCACGTCCGGGTCGCCGAGAAGGGCGTACGCCTCGAGCAGATCGAGCGAGCCTTTGCGGGGCTCGATCCCGCCGACGGTGAGAACGTAGCGCCCGAGCCGGCGACGCCACTTCTCCCGATCCGCCGTGGCGACAGGCTGCGGACCGGCTGCCGCCGCGAAGCGGGCGGCGTCCACGCCGTTCGGGATGACTGTTGCCTTGAGCCCCCATCCGGCCAGTAGCTCGTCGGCGACGGCGGTGGAGACGCAGACATGTGCGTACGGCTCGACGATCGCCGCGTCGACGTCGTCGAACTCGTCGATTCCCTTGCTGTAGTAGCCCATCCGGTCCAGCCACGCGACCACGTCGAGCCCCCGGTAGAACCGCGCGACGCGCGGGGCACTGCCGGTGGCCAGATGCACCGTACGCCCGGCCAGGTGCAGGTCCTCGGCGATCTGGCAGCCGGACTGACCGGTGCCGACGACGAGGATCTCGCCGGGTGGCAACAGGTCCGGGATTCTTGTACTCCGACGAATGCAGCTGAGGTACGGCGAGCCGCTCAGCGATCCGTGGAATGCGCGGGAGCTGGTACGGACCGGTCGCAACCACCACCTGGTCGGCGGTCAGCGTCCCCGCGGTCGTGGCGATCCGGAACCCGTGGTCGAGCCGCGTCGCCCGCACACCTTCCACGATCGGGACGTCGTACGACGCTTTGTAGGCTTCCAGGTAGTCGACGATCTCGTCTCGGATCATGAAGCCGTCCGGGTCCGGGCCGTCGTACGGGAATCCCGGCAGCCTGCACTGCCAGTTCGGCGTCACCGGACAGAACGAGTCCCACCGCCGGTTGCGCCACTCACTGCCGACCCGATCCGCCTCCAGGACAAGGTGATCCAGGCCCTGCGCGGTGAGGTGCCAACTCGTCGCGAGCCCGGCCTGGCCGCCACCGACCACGACGACGGGGACGTGCGCACCGTCGGTGAGTTGCATGCCGGCTCCCGGGGATTCGGTCCGTTCTGGATGACATCCAGTGAAGGACCGCCCGATTGCCGCGCAATTGCCCCCGGAACAAACTCAGGTTTCCAAACCGCCCCCGCGGGTTTCGCGTGTGGTAACCAGGAAGTCAGCCGAGCTCGAGGATTTCGACGGACTTCTCGCGCATCTCGATCTTGCGGATCTTGCCGGTGACGGTCATCGGGAAGTCGTCGACCAGGAGGACGTACTTGGGGATCTTGAAGTGGGCCAGTTTGCCGTCGGCGAAGGCTTTGACGGCTTCCGCGTCGAGGGGGTCGGCGCCCGGCTTGAGCTTGATCCAGGCGCAGAGTTCCTCGCCGTACTTCTCGTCGGGGACACCAACGACCTGGACGTCGGCGATGGACGGGTGGGTGTACAGGAACTCCTCGATCTCTCGTGGATAGACGTTCTCGCCGCCGCGGATGACCATGTCCTTGATCCGGCCGACGATGTTCACGTACCCGTCCGCGCGCATCGTCGCCAGGTCGCCGGTGTGCATCCAGCGGGCCCGGTCGATCGCCTCCGCCGTCTTCTCCGGCTCGTCCCAGTAGCCGAGCATCACGGAGTACCCGCGGGTGCACAGCTCGCCCGGCTCACCGGTCGGTACGACGAGACCCGTTGCCGGATCGACCAGTTTGACCTCGACGTGCGGCATCACCCGGCCGACGGTCGACGTACGCCGGTCCAGATCGTCGTCACGCCGGGTCTGCGTCGACACCGGCGACGTCTCGGTCATGCCGTAGCAGATCGCCACCTCGGCCATGTGCATGTCCGCGACGCACCGCTTCATCACCTCGATCGGGCACGGCGATCCCGCCATCACGCCGGTCCGCAAACTCGTGACGTCGTAGTCCGAGAAGTCCGTCAGCCCGAGTTCGGCGATGAACATCGTCGGTACGCCGTACAACGCCGTACACCGCTCGTCCTGGACGGCCTTGAGCGTCGCGGCCGGATCGAACGCCTCGCTGGGAATCACCATGCAGGCGCCGTGGGTGGTGCAGCCGAGGTTCCCCATCACCATGCCGAAGCAGTGGTAGAAGGGCACCGGGATGCAGAGCCGGTCGTCGGCAGTGAACGCGATCGTCTCGGTGACGAAGAAGCCGTTGTTCAGGATGTTGTGGTGGCTGAGCGTCGCGCCCTTCGGGAAGCCCGTGGTGCCGCTGGTGTACTGGATGTTGATCGGGTCGTCGAAGGACAGCTCCGCCTCGCGCTGGTGGAGCTCGTCCAGGCTGATGCGGCCGGCGGCGTCCCTGAGCTCGTCCCAGTCGCCGGTGCCGAGGTAGACCGTCTCCTCGAGCGCCTGGCAGGTCGGCCGCACCTCGTCGACCATCGCGCGATAGTCGCTGCTCTTGAACTCGGTCGCCGAGATCAGCAGCCGGACACCGGACTGGTTCAGCGCGTACGTCAGTTCGTGCGTCCGGTACGCCGGGTTGATGTTCACCAGGATCGCGCCGATCAGCGCGGTCGCGTACTGCGTGATCGTCCACTCGGCGCGGTTCGGGGCCCAGATGCCGACCCGGTCACCCTTCGCTATCCCCCGCGCCAGCAAGCCTCGTGCGACCAGCTCCACCTCGGCGCCGAACTCGTCGTACGACCAGCGCCTTCCGGTCTGGACCTCCACCAGCGCGTCGCGGTCGCCGTACTCCCGGATCGTCCGTCTCAGGTTGGCCCCGATCGTCTCGCCCAGCAACGGAACCTCGGACACCCCGGACGCGTACGAAGGCAGGCTCATGGTTGTCATCGTCACCTTCGTCAGATGCATCGGCAAGTGCACGTGCGCGGGGACTGCGGGCGGCGGCCGGCAGGAAACAGGGGGTAGACGGCAAGCAATGTCGGGACCAACTCTCCGTCACGACGATCGCGCAGAGTGGTTGGACCGTTACATTGGTGTAGAGAGGTGTGAGGCGATGGGCCGATCCATTGAAGGACGTGCCCGCAGCGACCGTCCGCCCGGGCGAACGGCCGAGGCGGCACAACGTACCGCTGCGGTGGAGGAGCGCGTCCGGGTCCTGGGCGACATCCTGGCCGGCGCCCTCGCGATCGATGTCCACGGCACCGATCTGCGGACCCTCAGACGCACACCCCGGCGGGCCCCGCCGACCGTGTCGCCGGCCGATCTCGAGGCGCGTCCCGGACCCGTCTGGGATGCGTTCGTGCCCCATCCGCCGGGACGGTTCCGCTGGTGGGGCGCCGAGCGGAGGTTCGCGCGTCGACTCGCCGACGCGGAGGACCGGTTCGCGGAGGCGATCGAGCGGCACCGGGCCGCCGAGGACACCCGTCGCGAGCGGGTCGCCCGCGCGCTGCGGGACCAGATCGAGCAGCAACGCCGGCTCGACGAGGCGACCGCGGAGCAGCACGCGCGGATCGACGCGTACGAACGCGCGGTCGAGAACCGCGATCGCGCCGCGGTCACGCGGTACTTCCAGAAGGCGCTGGACCGGGTGACGGAGCCACTCGACTTCCCGCGCCGCCGGCGGGTCGGATACGTGCCCGAGTCGATGTTGCTGGCGCTCGAGTGCGATCTTCCGGACGTCAGCGTCGTACCGGCTGAGGCGTCGTACCGCTATGACCGTTCAGTTGATGCGGTGCTCGCGGTGCCGCGGGAGGCTCACGAGTTGCGGCGGTTGTATCAGCAACTGGTGGCCCAGCTGGCCTTGCGGGCTTTGCATCTGGTCTTCGGCAGCGATCGGTACGGCGTGGTGGACACGGTGGTGTTCAACGGGATGGTCGAGTCCGTGGACCTGACGACCGGGCAGACGGTGCGACCGTGCCTGATCACGCTGCGGGCGACGCGGGAGCAGTTCCAGGCGCTGGTGCTGGATCAGTTGGATCCGGTCGCGTGTGTGCGGCACTACTTCGCGGCGGAGGTGTCGCGGCATCCGGAGGAACTGCAGCCGGTGGAGCCGGTGCTGGAGTTCGACCTGGCGGATCCGCGCACGATCGAGGCGATCGATGTGATCAGCGAGATCGACAGCCGGCCGAACCTGCTGGAGCTGAGTCCCGAGTCCTTCGAGCACCTCGTCCAGAACCTGCTGACCCGGATGGGCCTGGAAACGCGACTGTTCCGCAGCGGCAACGACGGCGGGATCGACTGTGTCGCTTACGATCCACGACCCATCACCGGTGGCAAGTTCGTCGTCCAGGCCAAGCTCTGGACGCGCACCGTCCCCCCATCCGCCGTCCGCGACCTCTTCGGCACCGTCCTCGACGCCGGCGCCACCAAGGGCATCCTCATCACCACCAGCGGCTTCGGCCCCACCAGCTACCAGTTCGCCACCGGCAAACCCCTCCAGTTGATCGACGGCACAGCCCTCTTGTCCTTGTGCCACACCCACAACATCCCCGCCCGAATAATCCACCGCGCTAGCTGACTATGCTCTGAAAACTGGGCATATGGCCGAAATAGTGCGCAAAGTGAGCTCCCAGGGTCTGCGTCAGTCCAGACCGGCCGAACGCCGCCGGTTGGGACATCTTGTGGCGGCCTGGGACAGGTAGTGACATGTCCCAGGCCGCGGTTTCTTGTCCGAAGTCCCGCCTGGAGCCACATCACGGACCGGACGTCATCGGCTCGAGCCGGGTTCGCGCCGGGCGCGGGGCGAACGCTGCGCGATCTCCAGTTGTTCGGTACGGCAGGCTCAACCGAGCGGTGCCTCGTAGATCTGGAGTTCGGTGCCCTGGGGGTCTTCGCCGTCGTCGGGGGCGGTGAAGAGGCGGAGTTTGGTGGGGGTGGTTTCGAGGGCTACGGGGTTGCGGGTGGCGGAGTGGTTGGTGGTTGGGGAGAAGGCGGGGAAGGGGATCTCGTGAAGGATGCGGTTGGACTTGAGGTCCAGGAGGGCTAGGCCGCCCGGGTCGTAGGTGGTGTTGTGAGGGGCGGGGAGGGTGGTGACGCCGCCTCCGATGGTCGAGGGAAGTGTCAGACTGGCCGCTATGGAGACTGGGGTGCGGGTTGTCGGGTCAGGACAGGTCAATGCGGCGCCGGACGTACTGCGGGTGTCGTTCAGCGTCG
This sequence comes from Kribbella sp. NBC_01510, assembly GCF_045040325.1. NCBI lineage: Bacteria > Bacillati > Actinomycetota > Actinomycetes > Propionibacteriales > Kribbellaceae > Kribbella > Kribbella sp. NBC_01510. The sequence goes on from NZ_CP109418.1 coordinate 991,767, forward strand.
AGCACGTCGCACCGGACGTCGCGGCCGCGGTCGCGCGGGTCGGCGAACGCACGGACGCGGTCATCGCCGCGCTGCGCGAGCAGGGCGTCGACCCATCGGCGATCGGGACCACGACGGTGAACATCTACCAGGAGTACCGCGAGCCGGACACTTCGCCGGGTTACCGCGGGTCGCACATGCTGACCGTGACGACGAAGGACCTGACCAGCTTCGGCCGGCTGCTCAATGCGGCCGTGGATGCCGGAGGCAACAGCCTGGGGCTGCAGGCGCTCGAGTTCGACATCGAGGACAAGACCGAGCTGCTGACCCGCGCCCGCGAGCTCGCGTTCCGTCAGGCGCGGACGAAAGCCGAGGAACTCGCCGGCCTGGCCGGCTACTCGCTCGGATCGGTCAGCCTGATCTCCGAGGCACACGGCTTCACCCCCATCCGGGAAACCGCGATGCTCGCGGCCGGCAAGGCCTTCGACTCGGCCGTCAACGTCATCCCCGGCGGCCAGGACGTCCAGGTCACGCTCGAGGTCCACTTCTCCTGGGCATGAGTTCCGGTCTACCGGTCGTTGCCCGAAAGTTACTCGCCGCCGACGCGATCGGCCGGTACCCTCCTGCCTAGGTGCGCCGGGAAGTCTGGTCGGCAGATCGTGGCACTGCGCCTGATTCCTGGGGAGGACCTGTTATGCGAACCTTCGTTTCTGCTGCCATCACCGCCGGTCTCGCGTTGAGCCTGGTCGCCTGCGACGGCTCCAAGGGTGACACCGCCGCGGCTCCGAGCACCACCCAGTCGTCGACTCCGACGCCGACTCCGGTCCCGACCACGAGCGCCACGCCGAGTGTCGCGCCCACGACACCGGCCGCTCCGGCGCCGCGGACGAAGGCGTCGTTGACCAAGGCCCTGCTGGCGCTCGAGGATCTGCAGCCCGGGTTCGCGATCGATCCCGACGCCGAGGGCGACGACGGCACGAAACTGACCTCGACGAACGCGAAGTGCGCCAAGCTGGTCAAGCTGTTCAACGCCGACACCTCGCCCGGAGCGAAGGTCGTCGTGACCCGAGGGTTCTCCGGTGGTCAGGACGGTCCGTTCGTGCAGGAGACGCTCGAAGCGATGCCGTCGGCCAAGGCGACCACCGCCCACCTCGCCACGATCAAGGCGGCGGTGAAGTCCTGCACAAAGGCCAAGCTGACGATCTCCGGCGCCGGGACCTCGACGGTCGCGATCACCGAGGTCGCCGCGCCCAAGGCCGGCGCCGCTCCGGTGGCGGTCCGGTTCGCGGCGGACGGCGGGCCACTGGACGGTCTCGAGGTGACGTTCGCGTTCGCCGGTCTCGACGACGTCCTGCTGAGCATGAACTTCGACTTCGCGGACATCGAACTCCCCGCACTCGCGGCGTCGAAGAAGGCGAAGACGGTGCTGGGCACGACCACCGGCGGTGCCTGAGCTGTAACGCCTGTCTCAATCGCAGAACAGGGGTTGCGTTGTCGGTCGCGTCATGGAGACTGCTTTCATGTACGCACCGGCGCCGCTGCGGCGGCAACTCAACCGGTCCGGGCTCTTGCTGCTCGGGCCGGCGTTCGTCGCCGCCGTGGCGTATGTGGACCCGGGAAACTTCGCGACCAACATCGCGGCGGGGGCGACGTACGGCTATCTGCTCTGCTGGGTGGTCGTCGGGGCGAACCTGATGGCCGTCCTGGTGCAGTATCTGGCCGCCAAGGCGAGTATCGCGACCGGGCGAACGCTTCCCCAGCTGTGCCGTGACCACTTCAAGCGGTCCACGTCGACCGGGTTGTGGGCGCAGGCCGAGCTGGTGGCGGTCGCGACCGACCTGGCCGAGGTCGTCGGTGGAGCGATCGCGCTGAACCTGCTGTTCGGGATCCCGCTGCTGCTCGGCGGGGTGATCACCGGTGCCGTGTCGTTCGCGTTGCTGATCTATCAGTCGAAGCGCGGGCAGCGACCGTTCGAGGCCGCGATCATCGGGTTACTCGCGGTCGTCCTGGTCGGCTTCGTGGTATCGACGGTGAAGTCGGATCCGTCCGCAAGCGGTGTGGTCGGCGGCCTGGTGCCGCGACTCGACGGGACCGAGTCGCTGGTGCTGGCGGCCGGCATGCTCGGCGCGACCGTGATGCCGCACGCGATCTGGCTGCACGGCGCCCTCGTCACCGACCGGCACTGGAAGAGCATTCGCTCGGACAGCGGCAAATCCCGCGTACTCCGCGCCACCCGCATCGACGTGGCCGTCGCGATGGCCCTGGCCGGCGCGGTCAACCTGGCGATGGTCGTGGTCGCCGCGGCGTCACTGAGCGGCACCGGCGCCGACTCGCTCGACGCCGCCCACGCCGCGATCGGCGACCGGCTCGGTCAGCTTCCGGCGCTGTTGTTCGCGCTCGCCCTGCTGGCCAGCGGATTCGCGTCCTCCTCTGTCGGGACGTACGCCGGTTCCGTCATCCTGGAGGGATTCTGGCACCGGCACATCCCGCTGGCCGTTCGCCGCCTGGTGACCTTAGTGCCGGCCCTGGTGGTTCTTGCGATCGGCATCGACCCGAGCCGGGCGCTGGTGGTCTCCCAGGTGGTGCTGAGCTTCGGCATCCCCTGCGTACTGTGGCCGCTGGTCCGATTGACCGCGTCCCGGCGCGTCATGGGCAGCCTTGTCAACCGCCGGGCGACTACTCTCGCCGCATGCCTGGTAGCCACCGCCGTCACGGCGCTCAACGTCGTACTGATCGTTTTGACCGTGCGGGGATGACATGACCCGGGTGTACGCCGTGAGCGACGTCCACGGCCACCCGGAGAAACTCAAGGCCTCACTCCACGAGGCCGGGCTGACCGATGCCGAGGGCAACTGGTCTGGCCAGGACGCCCGGCTGTGGTTCCTCGGCGACTTCTTCGACCGCGGCCCGGACGGGATCGGCGTACTGCGCTATGTCCGCGAGCTGATCGACCAGGCGCCGGACGACGCGATCCGGATGCTGCTCGGCAACCACGAGATCCTCGCGCTCGGGATGTGGAAGTTCGGCGACACCTTCGTCCCGCACGACGGCCTCAGCGCGCGCAGCTTCGAGCGATCCTGGGCGCTGAACGGCGGCCAGGACCGCGACCAGGAGCTGCTCACCGGCGACGAGGTCGCCTGGCTGCTCGACCGGCCGATGCTCGGGCTGGATGCGGGGCACCTGCTGATGCACTCCGACACCGCGGAGTACGTCGAATGGGGCGACACCATCGATCGGATCAACGCGGCGGCCCAGGCCGAGCTGCACTCCGAAAACATCGAGGTGTGGTGGGAGATCTGGCGCCGGATGACGGCGCGGTACGCGTTCCGCGGCCCGAGCGGTCCGGAGGTGGCGCGCATCATGTTGCACCACCTCGGCGGCGACCGGATCGTGCACGGCCACAGCATCGTCGCCGACCAGCTCGGCATCGACCCGGAGTTCCTGACCGGCCCGCACCTGTACGCCGACGGCCTGGCCCTCGGCATCGACGGCGGCGCCTTCGACGGCGGCCCCTGCCTGGTCGTCGAGCTCGAAGACCCCGCCGCGGACTGACGCGATTCCCCCGTCGCAGCGGGGGTGCCTCTTCGACTGACTACTTGTCGGCGGTGAGGGTGCCGCCGACGGCCCAGCTCTCCGGCGGGGTCTCCTGGATCCAGACCTGCACGCTCTGAGCCGGTACGCCGAGGCTGTCGACGAACGCGTCGGTGATCCGCTGGACCAGCTCGCGCTTGAGCTCCGGGGTCCGCGGGCCTTGCAGAACGGTGACGACGGGCATCGGATGTTCCTTTCTCTCCGTGGGGCTGTTGAGCCCATTCCAGTCGCCGCCGCGCCCGCGAACGAGACGCAGCTTCGATGCGCAGCCATCACTCGAATCGATCGGACGCCTTCCGGCACGCCTCCAGCAGTACGGCGAGTTCGCCGCCGACCGTGGTCCCGGCCGGGACGGCGAGGCTCGTGGTCAGGGCGAGACGTGGCAGCGGCCGGCGGAAGACCACGCGCCCCTCGCGAAGGAGCTGCGCGTGCGACTCGTAGATCACCGTCCAGCTGGGCGTCCCCGCGCCGATGGCGGCGTGCGTGTCCTGCAGGCTGTTCGACTGCGGCCCGAGCACGGGCTCGAACCCTTCGGCCGCACAGGCGGTCATCACCAGGTCGACGAGCGGCGGGTTGTTCCGGCGCGAGGTGATCCGCAGCGGCAACGCACTCAGCTCCTTCAACGCGATGTCGCCGACCGGCGCGACGGAGGCCGGCAGGGCGATCAGCAGGTCGTCCTCCCAGACCGGGACGAACTCCAGACCGGCTGTCTCGTTCGATCCTCGGACGAACGCGGCGTCGAGTTGGCCGCCCCTGACCCGATCGAGCCGGGCGCGGGTCGACGTACTGACGAGCTCGACCTGCACACCCTTCGCGGCGAGCTCGGCGACCACTGTCTCCAGCCGCTCGCCCAGTCCGGTGCTGGTGCCGAGGCGCACCGCGTGGCCTGACCGGCCGGTGGCGGCCGCGCGCGCCTGGTCGACCGAGACGAGTACCGCGCGAGCGGCCGGCAGGAAGCGCTGGCCGGCCTCGGTCAGCCGGATCGCGCGGGCTGAGCGGTCGAACAGCTGCACACCCAGCTCCCGCTCCAGCCGCGCGATCTGCTGACTCACGCCCGGCTGTCCCATCCCGAGCTGCTCCGCGGCCCGTCCGAAGTTGAGTACCTCGGCGACCGTCACGAAGTACTGGATCTGCCGCAGTTCCATCCCACGATGATCGCGGATAGGCGGGAATGCCGCCGGGCCGCCGCCGGTTGGTGAAAGGTTGAACGACACCTCGACAGAGAGCTGACGGCAATGGCGGACAAGACCGTGAAGATTCCTGGCCCGGACCACCCGATCACGGTCGGGAAGAATCCGGACCGCGTGGTGGTGAAGGTCGGCGACCAGGTGATCGCGGACACCCGGGACGCACTGTCGCTGCAGGAGGCGAGCTACGCCGCCGTGCAGTACATCCCGCGCAAGGACGTCGATCTCACGCTGCTCGAGCGCACCGACCACGAGAGCTACTGCCCGTACAAGGGCGACGCGTCGTACTACAGCGTCCTCCCCGCCGGGGCGGACGGGGTGAACGCGGTGTGGACCTACGAGCAGCCGTACGACGCGGTCGCGGATATCCGCGAGCACGTCGCGTTCTACCCCAACAAGGTCTCGATCGAGATCATCGCCGACTGAGAAAGTCGGTCAGTACCGGGGCGAGGAGCTCCGGTGGTACGACATGATCCTGGTCGGCGAGTTCGGCGTACCGGGCCGTGGGCAGCATCGCCACGATCCGGTGCGCCGCATCGACCATGAACGGCGGTGACGCGGTCCCGGCGACCACCAGCGTCGCCTGCGTGATCTTGGCGAGCAGTTCAACCGGGGTCCGCCCGCCGGGTGCGCCGTGGTCCATGACGGCGAAGTCGTAGGCCAGCGTCGGGGCGAGGTCGGCCACACCGGGAGCCGCCGCGGTCTCGAGCGCCGCCTGCTTCGGCATGCCCGCCATCATCAGGAACAACTCGACCGCCTCTTGCCGGCGGTCCTCGCGCAGCAACTCGAGCACCTGCGCGCCGTCCTCCTTCGAGTCGACGTCGTCCGGTCCGTACGGCGGCTCGTGCAGCACCACCTTCGTGAACGGCAGACCGGTGCTCGCCGCGATCGCCACCAGCCCGGCGCCGGAGGAGTGTCCATAGATCGCCGCGCTACTACCGACGGCCGTGAGCAGCGCCGCGATGTCATCCACCTCGCGTTCCACGGCGTACGCCGTACTGTCGCCGGAGTCACCGCGCCCGCGCCTGTCGTAGGTCACCACATCGAAGTCGCGGGACAGTTCGGTCGCCAGGGGCTTCAGTGCGTTGCGGTCACAGAGCGCTCCTCCGACCAGGATCACCTGAGGTCCAGTACCGAGCCGCTCGTAAGCGATCGTCGTACCGTCCGTCGACGTCACTTTCTCCATTGCGTCCTCCAGGTCTTGGTTGAACACTCTGGACGTCGGAGCCGGTTCACGAACTTCGACATGTTCCTGCTGGGTTCTCCCCTCGTGAGCCAACCGAGAAGCAGACACTCCAGGGGATATCCGGCGCTTCGGTCGGTTCCGTGGGTGTTGCCCGTGCCGTCGACCGGGTCGCCAGGCCATCACAACGAGGCGAGTACGAAGACCTTCCGCGGGCGGTCGCGGCATGTCGCTGATTGTGATGGCCTGCAAGTCCGCCACACCCCGCCCCGCCGCGGTGGCGGCTCTGGCGCGGAAACGACACGAGAGCCGGATATTCCCTGGCGTGGACCCCGCTGGGGTGGTTCACTGCGTCGCGATGATCAGCAGAGTCGACGACTACCTTCATGCGGTCCCGCTGTCCGGCTCGGTGGCCGAGCAGGTCGGGCCGTTCACACTGTTCCGCAGTACGACGATCTGGCCGTACTACGCGCGGCCGGTGCCGGGCTCGGGAACCACCATCGAGCCGGCCGATGTCGAGCTGGTCCAGGCCCGCTGTGCGGAGCTGGGCATCCCGCTGAGCTTCGAGTGGGTCGTCGAGACCTGCCCGTCGCTGGGTCCGGCGGCGGCCGCGGCCGGGCTGACCGTGGTCGAGCACCCGCTGCTGGTGCTCGAGCGCGACGACTTCCGCCCGGTGACGGTGGATGCACGCTGCGAGATCCTGCCCGCCGAGGACGCCGTACTGCGGCAGGCCCGGGCGGTCGCGGGACTCGCCTTCAGCGACCCCGGTACGTCGGTGGGCGCGGCCGGACCGGTGGAGCGCGACGCCCACGCGGCCGAGGTGGCGGACGACATGATCGCGGGCCTGCGGGACCGGGCGCTCAGGGGCGTGACGGTGAACGCGGGTGCGTTCACCGACGAAGGCATGGTCGCCAGTGGGGCGCACCAGCCGGTCGGGCCCACCACCGAGATCGTCGGCGTCGGGACTCTGCCGTCCATGCGCCGCCGCGGCCTGGCCGCGGCCCTCACCTCCGTGCTGGTCGAGCACGCCTTCGCGAACGGGGTCGATCTCGTCCTGCTGTCGGCGGAGTCCGACGCGGTCGCCGCCGTCTACGAACGCGTCGGCTTCCGCCGGATCGGCAGCGCCAGCGCAGCCGAGTGACAGGCAGTCCGTCCTCCCGTCTCGTCGTACTGCGCGGCAACTCAGGCTCCGGCAAGTCCACCACCGCACGAGTCCTGCGCGAGCGCCTCGGCCGCGGCACTGCATGGGTCGAGCAGGACCAGATCCGCCGCGTCCTGCTGTGGGAGAAGGACCTCCCGGGCGCGGTCAACATCGGCCTGATCGACGCGAACGTCCGCTACGCCCTCGACCACGGGTACGACGTGATCCTCGAGGGCATCATGGACGCCGGCCGGTACGGCGACATGCTGCGCAAGCTGACCGTGGACCATCAGGGGCTGACCCGGCACTACTACTTCGACCTGCCCTTCGAGGAGACCGTCCTACGGCATGTGACCCGGCCGCTGGCGCACACGGTGAGCGTTGACCTGATGCGGAGCTGGTACCAGGCCCACGACGTGCTGGACGGCGTCGGCGAGGTGGTGATCGGGGTGGAGAGCACCTTGGAGGAGACGATCGCTCGGATCCTGAGTGATCTGGGGGAACGGTTAGTGGTGTTTGGGGATGGGGCCGTACCGTTGGAGGGATGAGCACATCCGAGCGGAACCGCCCACGTACCCTCGCCGAGGCGCTGCGTGGGTGGGACGACGCCGCGCTCGGCCAACTGCTCCAGAAGCGCCCCGATCTGGCGATGCCGATCCCCGCGGATACCGGTCAGCTGGCAGCCCGGGCGACCACCAACGCGTCCGCGGCGCGGGCGATCAACCGGCTGGACGAGTTCGGGGTGGATCTGCTCGAGTCTTTGTCGGCCCTGCCTGAGCCGGTGCAGCTGGCCGCGCTGGCGACCGGTGTGGATCAGCCTGTCGAGGTAGTCCGGCCGCGGGTGGCCGAACTGCTGGATCTGGCGCTCGTGTGGGGCACCGAGGACGACCTGCGGCCGATCCGCGCGGTCCACGAGCTGCTCGGGCCGACACCGGCTGGGCTCGGTCCTGTCACGACCAGGCATTTCGGCGATCTGGACAAGTTGATCGAAGAGGCCGGCCCGGACGCGCGTGCGGTGCTCGACAAGCTGACGTGGGGTCCGCCGACCGGTTCGGTGGAGAAGGCCGAGCGTCCGGTGACGATCGCCTCGGCGCGTACGCCGGTCGAGCGGTTGCTCGCGCGTGGTCTCGTCGTACCCAAGGACGCGAACACTGTGGTGCTGCCGCGGCAGATCGGTCTGCACCTGCGGGGCGGGCGGGTGCTGGCGTCGACGCGGCCGACACCGCCGCCGTTGGACGGGAAGAAGGTGTCTGCGGCGATCGCCGACCGGGCCGCGGCTGGGGCAGCGCTTGACCTGGTGCGGCTCGTTGATCGTGCGCTGGAGCAGCTTGGGTCCGAGCCGCCGCCAGTGCTGCGTACGGGTGGAATTGGCGTGCGTGACCTCCGCAGTCTGGCCGGCAAGATCGGCGCGGAGGAGCAGACGACCGCAGCCGTGCTGGAGATCGCGTACGCCGGTGGGCTGCTAGCGGCCGTGGAAGTCGGCACCACTGAGATGTGGCTGCCTACCAGCGTGTACGACGACTGGCTGGAGCTTGACCTGGCGCATCGGTGGGCTCAGCTGGTGTTTGCGTGGTTCGGTGGGCTCAGGGCGATCGGACTGATCGGCAGACGCGACAGTGGTGGTGCTACGGCCGCTGCACGTGAGCGGCTGATCAACGCGCTCGCCCCGGATCTGGAGCGGTTGCTAGCGCCGGAGGTCCGGGTGCTGACGTTGCAGGCGTTGGCCGAGGCTGGTCCGGGTACGGCGCCGTCCACAGAGTCTGTGGTGACTTGGGTCGCGTGGCATCGGCCGCGGCGTGGCGGGCAGTTTCGCGACGATCTGGTCGAGTGGAGCGTCACTGAGGCCGCACTGCTCGGGCTGACTGGTCTGGGCGCGTTGGCGGAGCACGCGCGACCCCTGCTGCAGCCGGAGCCGACGGTGGACGATCTGGCCGAGGCGATCAACCCGCTGGTGCCGGAGCCGGTGTCCGAGGTGCTGTTGCAGGCTGACCTGACTGCTGTTGCGCCCGGTCCCCTGGTGCGGGTTGTGCAGGAAGAGCTGTCTGCGATGGCCGATGTCGAGTCGCACGGTGGCGCGGCGGTCTATCGCTTCAGTGAGGGCTCAGTACGGCGTGCCTTCGACCTCGGCCGGACCGCTGATCAGTTGCACAAGTGGTTGGCCGAGCACTCTCGGACTCCGGTCCCGCAGCCGCTGACTTACCTGATCGATGACGTTGCACGGCGGCACGGCGTACTCCGGATCGGTACGGCGTCGACATACCTGCGCTGTGATGACGAGACTGTGCTGACCCAGCTGGTGAACTCGAACCTGCCGGGTATTCGTTTCCGCCGGCTGGCGCCGACTGTGGTCGTGTCGCCGTCGCCGCCGGACATGGTGCTGAGCCGGTTGCGTGAGGCGGGTCTCGCGCCGCTGGCGGAGACGTTCGACGGCGTGGTCCATGTGACCGGTGGGACGGCGCGGCGTGGTGAGGCGCCACGGCGTCGTACCAGCCGGGACTTCGTGGACAACCCGGTCGACCTCACCGACGACCAGGTGAAGGCCGTGATCGAGAAGGTCCGCGCCGGCGACCGCATCGCCGCCGAGCGCCCCGCCGACGACGGCCTGCTCGACCCCACCGCCCCCGCCGAGACCATCGCGGTCCTGACCAACGCCGCCGAGTCCCACACCCGCACCTGGATCTCGTACGTCGACCACAACGGCACCGCCTCCGAACGCATCGTCGAGCCGGTCCGAGTAGCCGACGGCTGGCTCACCGCCTACGAAGACGCCACCGACCAGCCTCGCACCTACGCCCTCCACCGCATCTCCACTGCCCGGCCTGTCCTTTGACCGCCTGAGGCACAATGGAAGGTCGGGGCGACGATAGGGAGCGGTAGTGACAGACGGTCCACTGATTGTGCAGTCGGACAAGACGCTTTTGCTGGAGACTGCGCATGCGGAGGCGAACGAGTGCCGGAAGGCTATTGCGCCGTTTGCTGAGTTGGAGCGGGCGCCGGAGCATGTGCACACCTATCGGTTGACGCCGCTGGGGTTGTGGAACGCTCGGGCGGCGGGGCATGACGCCGAGCAGGTGATTGATGTCCTGCTGCGTTACAGCCGCTACCCGGTGCCGCACTCGCTGCTCGTCGACATCGCGGAGACGCTGGACCGGTACGGGCGACTGCGGCTCGAGAAGCACCCGCAGCACGGTCTGGTTCTGGTGACGACCGACCGGCCGGTGCTCGAGGAGGTGCTGCGGAGCGCCAAGGTGAAGCCGATGCTCGGGGCGCGGATCGACGACGACACCGTGCTGGTGCACCCGTCGGAGCGTGGTCACCTCAAGCAGACGCTGCTGAAGCTCGGCTGGCCCGCGGAGGACCTCGCCGGGTACGTGGACGGCGAGACGCACGCGATCGAGCTCGTCCGGGACGGCTGGGACATGCGCCCGTACCAGCAGCAGGCGGTGGACTCGTTCTGGCACGGCGGCTCCGGAGTCGTCGTACTGCCCTGTGGGGCCGGCAAGACGATCGTCGGCGCGGCCGCGATGGCGCAGGCGTCCGCGACCACGCTGATCCTGGTGACGAACACGGTGTCCGCGCGGCAGTGGAAGGACGAGCTGCTCAAGCGCACCAGCCTGACCGAGGAAGAGATCGGCGAGTACTCCGGTGCCCGCAAGGAGATCCGGCCGGTGACGATCGCGACGTACCAGGTGATGACCACGCGCCGGAAGGGCGTCTACTCCCACCTGGAGCTGTTCGACGCGCGGGACTGGGGCCTGATCGTGTACGACGAGGTGCACCTGCTGCCGGCGCCGATCTTCCGGATGACCGCGGACCTGCAGACCCGGCGCCGGATCGGCCTGACCGCGACGCTGGTCCGGGAGGACGGCCGCGAGGGTGACGTGTTCTCGCTGATCGGCCCGAAGCGGTACGACGCGCCGTGGAAGGACATCGAGGCCCAGGGCTGGATCGCTCCGGCCGACTGTATCGAGGTGCGGGTGGACCTGGAGCAGAGCGAGCGGTTCGTGTACGCGACCGCGGAGCCCGAGGACCGCTACCGGCTGGCCGCGTCGACCCCGGCGAAGTCCCGGCTGGTACAGCAGATCGCCGAGCACCACGCGGACGAGCCGCTGCTGGTGATCGGTCAGTACATCGACCAGCTGGACGAGCTCGGCGAACGGCTGGAGTGCCCGGTGATCAAGGGCGAGACCACGGTGAAGGAGCGGCAGCGGCTGTTCCAGGCGTTCCGCACCGGCGAGATCAAGCGGCTGGTGGTGTCGAAGGTCGCCAACTTCTCCATCGACCTGCCGGAGGCGTCGGTGGCCATCCAGGTCTCTGGCACCTTTGGCTCCCGCCAGGAAGAAGCGCAGCGCCTGGGCCGGGTCCTTCGCCCCAAGGGCGACGGCCGCACCGCACGGTTCTACTCGATCGTCGCCCGCGACACCGTCGACGCCGAGTTCGCCGCCCACCGCCAGCGCTTCCTGGCCGAGCAGGGCTACGCCTACACGATCGTGGATGCAGAGAACCTCTTCGCCTGACCCGATGTGCAATCTCGACAGGAGGTGTCGGGCTCAGCAGGTGATCGCCACGCTCAGCGACTGCGCTACCAGCCGACGCTCCAGGAACACCTCCTATCGAGGTGCACTTTGTCAGCCGGCGAGACGCGACGCCAACGCGGCACGGACGGTCGCCACGACCCAGGCCGGGTCACCGATCACCTGCTCGTAAGTGAATCGGAGTACCAGCCACCCAGCAGCAACCAGGTCGTCATAGCGCTGACAGTCGGCGGCGAAGTCCCGGCGGGATCCGTGGAATTCGAATCCGTCCGCCTCGAGCGCCAACCGGGCTTGCCGGTGCCCCAGATCAACACGAGCCCGAAACCAACCGTGGGTCACTAAGACCTGTGGTTCGAAGCCATCGATGCCCGCGCTGATGAGAAGGGCCCGGAGGATGGACTCGAGGAAGCTGCCGGAGCGGCGAGTCGCGGCTGCAGCTGTTCTGCGAGCGTTCGGGCAGCCGGGACCACGCATCGCGGCACTGGCGGCCAGGAGTTCGTCCTGGCTGAGCCGGCCGGTGGCGAGGGCTGCGTCCGCAACGGCCAGAGCCTCGGCGAACGGCAGGATGCGGGAGCAATCGACGACGGTCCGAAGCAGTGAGGTGGTCCGGTCCCGGCGCTCGCCGGAGGTGGTGTCGGCCCAATGCAGAACAGCGGGTGGTCCCGGACGCGGGCGGCGCTTGGGCGGGATCGTGATGTGCGGCTTCTCCGGTGTCAGCAGTAGCGGAAGCCCCAGCGCCTCTGCAGCACTCACATGCGAAAGGACTCCGTCGTACGCGAGTACGGCCACCTTGCCGGCCGGGAGGCCCGGCAGCGCGTAGATGCCGAGCGCGACCCGCTGCACCTCACCTCGCTCGACCGCAGCCACGACGGCGTGGCGGGAAGTCGCGCGGATCAGCTCGGAGCGGGTCGCCCACCCACCATGGCGCGCGAGGACCTCGCCGACCGATTCCATCCAAGGATGGTGCCCGAAGTCGGTCGACTCGTGAGTTGGTTTATCCACAAGGGTCGGCTCGACAGGACGTGTCCGGGTCCGAGGGTGCACTGCACGCTCAGCTCACCGGCCGTTGCCACTTCAGTGGACGTATACGTCCTGTCGAGCTGCACGCGCCTATTCGCCTAGGCGGGTGTGGATGCCGTTGAAGTGTTTCTTCATGGAGCGGGCGAAGGCCTCGGGATCTCCTGTCCGCAGGGTGTTCAGGAGATCCCGGTGCCACGCGGCCGCGTCGGCGGGGGTGTAGCGGGCGCCGGGGAGGCGGGCGTCGACCTGCGAGAAGGTTCGCCAGAAGACGCTGAGCAGATCGATGACGAGGGCGTTGCCGAGCGGCTCGTAGAGCGCCTGGTGGAAGGCCCAGTCCTCGTCGGGGAAGTACTTCCCGTCGGCTGCCTTGGCTTCCATGCGTTCGACGATCGGCTCCAGGGTGTCGTCCCCGTGCCGGCTGAAGAACTCCACCACGTCCTCGGCCATGCCGACCTCGATGGCCTGGCGGACCTCGAGGACGTTCTGCACGTCGCGGAGGTCGCCGGCCATCGACTGCGACATCCGGAACGCGAGCCCGTCCTCCAGCGACTGCAGTGACACCTCGCCGACGTACGTCCCGTACCCGTGCCGGATCTCGATGATCCCGACCGCCTGCAGCGCCTTCATCGCCTCGCGCAACGGGTGCCGTCCGACGCCGAGCTGAGCCATCAGCTCCTGCTCGTTGGGCAGCGGATCACCCGCCTTCAGCCCGCGCTCAAGGATGTACGACTTCATCTGGTCGCGAATGAAGGACTGATTTCCCGCCGCACCACGCGCCCGGCCGAGCCCACCCGTTGTCACCCGGTCCTCCTTGAGACTAGGACCGCTCAGTGTAATCCGGCGCGGTCCAGTAAGGGCCGGATCCCGGCGATCTCCTGCTCGTTCAAGGGGATGCACGGGTACGCCGTCACCGGGCAGTCGATCACGCCCAGCAGATACAACCCCGCCTTGAACGCACCGAGCGCCGCCGAACTCGCGCCCATCCGCGAACGATCCGCCACGTCGATGATCTCGAACAGCCGGAACAACCGATCCTGCTCGGCCCGCGCCGCGGCCGCATCACCGGCGACCGACGCATCGAACAACCGCACGTAGCCGGCCGGATCCACGTTCCCCAGCCCAGGTACGACGCCATCGACACCAAAGGCCAGCGCGGAGTCGACGGTGACCTCCGACCCGGTCATGACCGCGAAGCCGTCCAACCCGACCTCCCGTCGCGAGAGCACCAACTGCCGCAGGCTCGTCTCCTGACCACTCGAATCCTTCACGCCGGCGATGACGCCCTGCTGCCCGAGCGAGATCATCAACGACGCCGGCAGCTTCGTCCCGACTCGCGACGGGATGTCATACGCATAGAGAGGCGTATCCCCAGTCGATGAGGCGAGCCGCGTGAAGTGCCGCTCGATCTCCGCCGGATGGGTGGCGGCATAGAACGGCGCCGTCGCGACCAGACCGTCCACACCGGCCTTCAACGCAGCAGACACGTGCGCACTGACGCGAGAGGTCGACGTGTCGATGACACCTGCCAGCACCGGCACCTGCCCCGATACCTCCGCCACGGCCGTCTCCAGCACGACCTGCCGCTGCTCGTCGGTCAGGAACGTGCCTTCGCCGGACGTGCCGAGCACGAACACCCCGTCCACGCCCCCGGTCAGCTGGTACTGGATCAACCGGGCCAGCGATGCGGTGTCGACGTCGTACTCGGGGGTGAGCGGGGTGACGAGTGGCGGCACCACGCCGGTCAACTGGGCGGAGTCGGTCAAGGGGTCTCCCAACGTCAAAGGGCGAATGTGGCGAAGCGGAGGGTCGCGAACGAGGAGGTCTCACCGGCCTCGTAGAAGATGCCGACCGAGCCGTCGGGCCGCACGACGAGATCGGAGTAACCGGCCATGCCCGGATGCACGACCACCGCGGCCCGCCAGGACTGACCGGAGTCGTCGCTGACGAACACGGTCAGCTCCCGGCGGCTCGACGGGTTGACCGGCGTCGACAGCAGCAGGCGGCCGTCGGGCAGGGTGAGCACACTCCCCTGGATCCCCGGCGCGGTGATCTCCGGGATCCCGGCGTACGGCGCATCGAGCGTGAGACCGCCGTCCGAGGACCATGCGTGCACGCGCGCCGGCCCGGTCCCCTGGTGGTTGCGGGCGTTGAAGTACAGCCGTCCGTCGGGCAACTCGGCGACGGTGGTCTCGTTCGCGTTGATCTCCGCGCCGTCGTTGCGATCGACGAAGCCGACCGACCAGGTGATCCCGCCGTCGTCGCTGACGATGCAGTGCCCGCCGTTCAGCCGGATCAGGTCGTCGACCGGCTCCGGCGGCACGAACGAGTGGTTCGCCGGTACGACGAGCCGACCACTCGTGAGCGCGATCCCGTGACAGGGCCCGGTCGCGTACCAACCCCAGTCGGACGGCTTCACCTGCGCGGTGATCTCCACCGTCGGGCTCCACGACGCGCCGTCGTCGGAGGACCGCTGGACGAACACTCGCCGCCCGGTCTCCGGATCGGTGCCGCGGGCAAGCGACATCTCGACCGCGTCGGCGCCGTTCTGCACCGTGACCAGCACGATGTCGCCGCTCGCGGGGTCGATCACCGGCACCGGATTCCCACAGGTCTGGCCGGGCACGGCCGACACCACCTGCAGCGGCAACCAGGTCTGCCCGCCGTCGAGCGAGCGCCGGAGGACGACCTCGATCTCACCCGCGTCGCCGGACCCGTGCAGCCGTCCCTCGCAGAAGGCGAGCACCTGCTCACCTCGCGCCAGCACGGACGGGATGCGGAACGTGTGATAGCCGCTGCCCGCCGGGTCGAAGACCACGGCCGCAGCGATTTCCACGGCGCCGACTCTTGAAGACATAGGACGTACTATGTCATGGTGTGGCCCTCCGATGGAAGTGAGGCCTCATGCCAGTCAGCAGAAGAACTTTCCTCGGCGGCGGCCTGGCCGCCGCCGCTGTCGCGGTCACGGGTACGCCGCTGCTGGCGGGGTGCGCGTCGGACAAGAAGAACACCGCGGCCGCCAACGCGGCGGTGAAACTGCCGACGTACACCAGGTACGGCGAGATCAAGCCCGACCTGCCCGGCACCGACGTGGTGCTGGACGGCTTCCTCAAATACCCGGCCAACCCCGCCAAGGTGATCACCGACGTCCCCGGCGACGGCAAGCCGATCACGTTCCTGACCAACATCCCGGGCGCGATCCCGCCGGCCGCGGACAAGAACCCGTTCTGGCAGGCCGTGAACCAGCGGCTCGGCTCCGAACTGCAGATCAGCATGGCCTCGAACGACGAGTACAAGGACAAGTTCGCCACCCGGATCGCCGGCGGCGACCTGCCCGACATCCTGAACATCCCGGTCGACACCGTGCAGATCCCCGGCCTGGTGAAGGCCAAGTGCATGGATCTGACCGAGCACCTGTCCGGTGACGCGGTCAGCAAGTACCCGTTCCTGGCGAACATCCCGACCGAGTACTGGAAGGGTTGCGTCTTCAATGGCGCGATCTACGGGGTCCCGGTGCCGCGCGGGATGTCGCGGACCTCGCTGGCCCTGTACCGCGAGGACCTGCTGGCCGCCAAGGGCATCAAGGACCCGGCCCCGAAGAACTTCCAGGAGTTCTTCGACCTGGCCAAGGAGATGACCGCGGCCAAGCAGAACAAGTGGGCCTGGACCAGGGTGCCGCTGTCGACCATCCGGCAGATGCTCGGCGTCCCGAACGTCTGGAAGGAGGACGGCGGCAAGTTCACCTCGATGTACGAGCACGAGGCGCAACTCGAGGCGCTCGAGGCGGCCCGCAAGATGGTCGCCGCCGGCGTGATCAACCCGGACGCGTTCAACGACAAGGCCAGCGCGCGCAAGCAGTGGTTCAACGGCGGTACCGCCGCGTTCGACTACGACAGCTTCGTGGCGTGGAACCAGTACTACTCCGACAACACCGCCGGCGACGCGTTCGCGGTGAACATGCTCGACGTGCCCGGCTTCGACGGTGGCGAGGGCAGCCCGTGGATGGGCTCGGCGCTGAACAACGTCACCTCGTTCAGCAAGGACAGCAAGCACACGGCCGAGACGCTGCTGAAGATCGCGAACTGGATGGCCGCGCCCTTCGGCACCGAGGAGTACCTGTTCCGCAAGTACGGCGTCGCGGGCCGGCACTACACCCTGCAGGGCACGGATCCGGTGCCGACCAAGGTCGGAGTGGTGGAGACCGGTATCGGCCTGCAGTACATCAGCGACAGCACCCTGGCGCTGTACTGGGCCGGCAAGCCGGACGTACCGCAGAAGCAGCAGGCGATCCAGGAGAAGGTCGCGAAACGGCTCGTGTACGACGCGTCGTACGGGCTGTACTCCGACACCCAGTCGAAGAAGCAGCCGCAGCTCGCGAAGACGATGACCGACCTGGAAGGCCAGATCGCGCAGGGCAAGAAGCCGGTGTCCGACTGGACCGCGGCGGTGCAGACCTGGAAGTCCGCGGGCGGCGACAAGATGCGGACCGAGCTCGAGCAAGCGCTCGCCGACACGGCAGGGAAGTAGATGCTCCAACGTTCGAAGACGCGATCGCGGCAGCGACTGAGCCTGGGGCGGCGACTGCTCCGGGACCGGGTGCTGCTGCTGTTCGCGCTGCCCGGGACGGCGCTGATCATCGCGTTCCACTACGTGCCGCTGCTCGGCAACGTGATCGCGTTCAAGGACTACCAGCCGTTCCTGGGCATCGGCGGCAGCGACTGGTCCGGCTGGGCGAACTTCAGCGTGATCTTCAACGGCGACCCGGCGTTCCTGCGGGCGTTGAAGAACACGCTGATCCTGACCAGCCTGCAGTCGGTCTTCGTGTTCCCGGCGCCGATCCTGCTGGCCCTGCTGCTGAACTCGCTGTTCTCCGAGCGGATCAAGCGGATCGCGCAGAGCATCCTCTACCTGCCGCACTTCATGTCCTGGGTGATCGTGGTCGCGCTGTTCCAGCAGATGCTCGGTGGCAGCGGGTTGCTGAACAACTACCTGCGCTCGCACGACCTCGCCACGCTCGACATCATCGGGAACTCGGACCTGTTCCACGTCCTGCTGACGTCGCAGATCATCTGGAAGGACACCGGCTGGGCGACGATCCTGTTCCTGGCCGCCCTGTCCCAGATCGACTCGCAGCTGTACGAGGCGGCCGGCGTGGACGGTGCGAGCCGGATGAAACAGCTGTGGCACGTCACCCTGCCCGGGCTGCGCGGGATCATCATCCTGCTGTTCATCCTGCGGCTCGGCGACTCGCTGACCGTCGGCTTCGAGCAGATCATCCTGCAGCAGCCGGCGGTCGGCCGGGACGTCAGTGAGGTCCTCGACACCTACGTCTACAACAACGGCGTGCTCGGTGGCGCCTGGGGCGTGGCGGCCGCGGTCGGCCTGGTGAAGGGCATCGTCGGGGTCATCCTCGTGCTCACCGCGAACAAGGTCGCCCACATCTTCGGGGAGCAAGGGGTGTACAACCGATGACGCAGACGATCGTGGCCCGCAGAGTCGCGCCTCGCCGGAAGATCGTCCAGGGCGTGCCGATGCCCTCCTGGCCGATGCGGGTCTTCAAGGGACTGGTCCTGCTGGTGTTCTGCGCGGTGGTGATCATCCCGTTCGTCGGGGTGATCTCGACCAGCGTGGCGCCGAACAAGCAGATCAACGAGTCCGGCGGGCTGGTGCTGTTCCCGAAGTCGGTCAACTTCGCCGCCTACGAGTCATTGTTCTCCGGCGGGGTGGTGACGCAGGCGCTGTTCGTCAGCATCTTCGTCACCGTGGTCGGCACATTGCTCAGCCTGACCGTGTCGTGCCTGCTCGCCTACGCGTTGTCCCGGCCTGGGTTCGTCGCCGGGCGGCCGATCCTGCTGGTCATCCTGTTCAGCATGCTGTTCTCCCCCGGCATCATCCCGCTGTACCTGACCGTCAAGGGCGTCGGGTTGCTGGACAGCATCTGGGCGCTGATCGTGCCAACGATGGTGAGCGCGTTCAACGTCGTCGTACTGCGGGCGTTCTTCATGAACCTGCCGAACGAGATCACCGAGAGCGCCCGGATCGACGGCGCGGGTGAGCTGAAGACGTTCACCTACATCGTGCTGCCGCTGTCCAAGGCCGTGCTCTCGGTGATCGGGCTGTTCTACGCGGTGGCCTACTGGAACGCGTTCTTCTCCGCGCTGCTGTACCTCAACGACTCCAAACTGTGGCCGTTGCAGCTGGTGCTGCGCACCTACGTGATCAACGACGCCCAGCTGGGCAGCGCGGAGCTCGGCACCGAGCGGCTGCCACCGCAGGCGTCGATCCAGATGGCGATCCTGGTCGTCTCGATCGTGCCGATCCTGCTCGTCTACCCGTTCCTGCAGCGGCACTTCGCCAAGGGCGTGCTGACCGGTGCCGTCAAGGGATGATCGCAACGGCGTGACGAGCACGTCACGAACGGTGCCCCTGAGCGCGGCCAGGGGTTGCCCAGGGCAACGCCAGGGTTGCGCCTGGACAAATCCTCGGGGTACGGCAGGTACCGTCGAGGAGTATGGGGATAGAGGCGCTGGAGCGGGTGGGGCAGGGTGGGGAAGAGCAGGGACAGCGCGGGGCGCAGGTCTTCTGGCGGGTGGTCAGGGAGGCGGTCCTGTTGGCCACCCTCTTCCTCGTCTACAGTGCGGGCCGGCAGATCGCCGCGCGACATACCGGGTCCGCGTTCAGCAACGCCCATGAGGTGCTGTCCTTCCAGAGCTGGCTGCACCTGCCGAACGAGGCCTCGGTCCAGCACGCGGCATTGAAGTTCCCGCACCTGGTCGAGGGAGCGAACCTCTACTACGCCAGCGTGCATGCTCCACTGACCGCCGCCGTACTGCTCTGGCTGAGCATCTGGCGGCCGAAGGCCTACCCACACGTCCGGTGGACGATGGTGTCGGTGACCGGGCTGGCACTGGTCGGGCACATCGCGTTCCCGCTGGCACCGCCGCGGATGATGCCCGGGTTCGTCGACACCGGGCTGCGGTTCGGCCAGTCGGTCTACGGCGCGGAGCACTCCGGCGGCCCGGTGAACCAGTTCGCGGCCATGCCCAGCCTGCACGTCGGGTGGGCGTCGCTGATCGCCCTGTCGATGATCCTGATCACCCGGTCCAAGTGGCGCTGGCTGTGGCTGCTGCACCCGATCATCACGTTCACCGTGGTCGTGGTGACGGCGAACCACTACTGGCTGGACGGCATCGTCGTACTGCTCCTGCTGGGCGTCAGCCTGCCGTTGCTGCTCCGCCCCGGCCTGCACGACGACCGGCCGCGGACGCGTAATTCGGTTTCCCCGCGGCAGGTGCTCAAGTAACGTGGCGAGGCTCCCCCTGACTCCCGCCGGAGGTCCCGCATGCCCCCCGATACGACCGACATCCTCCAGGCCGAGAAGGACTACCTGAAGAGCTCGCGAGCCGCGCTGGCGGTGATGCGGGACAAGACCGGCGCGCTGGAGGTCCACAGCGCCGACCGGGTCAACCAGGAGTACCTGCAGGCCGCGATCTGGCGGCGGATGAAGGAGCTCGAGGACGACCCGGACGTGCCGCTGTTCTTCGGCCGGCTGGACTACCTCGAGCCCACCGACGAGACGTTCCACATCGGCCGCCGGCACGTGAACGACGACCAGGGCGAGCCGCTGGTGGTGGACTGGCGCGCGGACATCTCCGTGCCGTTCTACCGGGCCAGCCGGACCGAGCCGATGGGCGTGGGAGTACGCCGCCGCTTCGGCTTCACGCATGGCGAGATGACCGCCTTCGAGGACGAGGACCTCACCTCGAGCGCGCCGGCCGACGAACACAGCGACATCCTCGATGCGGAGATCGAGCGACCGCGTTCCGGCCCCATGCGCGACATCGTGGCGACCATCCAGCCCGAGCAGGACGTGATCGTCCGGGCCGGGGTCGACGACACCATCTGCGTCCAAGGCGCCCCCGGGACCGGGAAGACCGCGGTCGGTCTGCACCGCGCGGCGTACCTGCTCTATGCGTATCGCGACCAGCTCAGCCGGGCCGGAGTGCTCGTGGTCGGGCCGAACGCGAGCTTCCTGCGCTACATCGGCGACGTGCTGCCCGCGTTGGGTGAGATCGAGGCGAAGCAGACCACGGTCGAGGAGCTGGTCGCCCGGGTGCGGGTGGCGGGGCCGGGTCCGGCGGCGGTCGACGTACTCAAGGGCGATGCGCGGATGGCCGGCGTACTGCATCGGGCTGTGTGGTCGCAGGTGCGGATGCCGACGGAAGCGCTGGTGGTGCCGCGGGGATCACACCGGTGGCGGGTCCCGACGTACCAGGCCGAGGAGCTGGTCGCCGAGCTTGAGACGCGTGGAGTCCGGTACGGCGCCGGCCGGTCGATGTTGCCGCAGCGATTGGCGCACGCCGTCCTGCTGCGGATGGAGGCGGCCGGTGACTCACCGGACGACCGGGTGCAGGACTCGGTGGCCCGGAGCCGCCCGGTCAAGCAGTACGCCGAAGCACTCTGGCCCGCTGTGGATCCGGCGAAGCTGCTCTTCCGCCTCTTCACCGACCCGGGACTGCTGGCCGAGCACGCCGACGGGCTCCTCACTGCTGAAGAGCAGGCGCTCCTGATCTGGGACAAGGTGCCGCGGTCGGCCGGAGCCGCCAAGTGGTCGGTCGCCGATGCCACTCTGATCGACGAGATCGCCGATCTGGTCGACCGGACGCCGTCATTGGGTCACGTGGTGCTGGACGAGGCACAGGATCTGTCCGCGATGCAGCTGCGCGCAGTCGGTCGGCGGTGCTCGACCGGCTCGATGACAGTGCTCGGCGACATCGCCCAGGGCACCACTCCGTGGGCCACACCGTCGTGGGACGAGGCATTGAAGCACCTGGGCAAGACCGGCGCCCACACCGAGGAGCTGACCGCGGGCTTCCGCGTCCCCGGCCAGGTGATCGAGTACGCCGCCCGCCTGCTCCCCCTGATCGCACCACACCTCACCCCGCCGACCGCCGTACGACGGGCGCGCGGTGAGCTGATCATCGACCGGGTGCCGGACAGCCTGGCCGCCGCGGTGACGACCGTCGACGAGGTGTCGGCGCGGCTCGGCTCGATCGGTCTGATCGTCCCGGATGCCTTGGTTCCGGCGACCCGGCAGGCCTTGCAGGACAAGGGAATCGCCTTCTCCGTGCTGGGTGACGAGGACGACGTCGACGCGCACCTGGACGTCGTACCCGCCTCACTGGCGAAGGGCCTCGAGTTCGACCACGTCGTCCTGGTGGAGCCGGCCGGCATCGTGGCCGGTGAGGCCGACGAGCGGACCGGCCTCCGCCGGCTCTACGTCTGCCTCACCCGTGCGGTCACCTCGCTGGCCGTCCTGCACAGCAAAGACCTGCCTGACGTACTAGAACCCACGCGAGCCGCCTGATCGTCTCGACGAGCGCCGCGACGAACCTCCGCCGCTCGAGCGGGTGCGGGAAGACCAGGAGCTGCGACGGCGGGAGCCACTGGACCAGCCGCTGCCGCCGTCCGAGCCGCTGCCGGAGGACGCCGACCAGCTGCTCATAGAGGACCCGACGTCAGAGCCCCACCGGCTGAACCGCGCACCGAGGCGCCGGGAGCGCCACCGCGCCCGCATCCGCTCGCCAGTCCGGCGCGCATCGTCGTCGGGGAACCACCAGCGCCGGCCGTCGCCCTGCGACCAGTAGCCGTCGATGTACGCGGACATGCCCTCGCCGACCATCCAGTACGGCCGCAGGTGGTCGCTCCACTCCTCGACCATCCGGACCTGCGGTTCCTCCCCGGCCTCCGCCCGCTGCTTGCAGGCCGCACACACGCTGACCTCGCGGACGCTCCCCTGCTCCGGCTGCCACTCGACGGTGTCCGTGCTGGGCCCGTGGCGCGGGTCGAAGAAGCAGGGTGCCGTCGGCTCGGGGATCGGCTTCCCGGCGCGTACGGCGTCCAGGCAGACCAGCCCGTAGCGGGCTGACCCCAGCAGCGACGTCACCGCCTCGACGTCCGCGTCACTCTTGGCCGCGTCGAGCCTGTGCCGGGCCTTCTCGACTGTGTCGAGCACGTCCTTGGAGAGCTTGGACTGCTGCGGGTCGGACGTCGTCGGCAGCGCTGAGACCTGCTGCGACAGCGCGATGATCTCCTCGTTCAGCAGCGGCCGCGTGACCTCCAGGTGCTCCTTCTCGTCCTTCCGGCGTCCCCGGCGAGCGTCCAGCGCGGTCACGCCGAACAAGAGCCCGATCAGTCCGGCGACACCACCGGCGTACGGCGCTGCGTCGACGTAGAACGGCTTGTCGACCTGCTGCGCTCGTTGGATGAACCTGACCAGCATGTCCTGGTAGTCCGGCGCACAGCAGTCGACCGCCTGGTCCACCGCGTCGCCCACGTGGTACGTCGGCCCGTGGTCGGCTCGCTGGACGGCATGGAAACCACGTCCGTCGGACTCCGAGTCCGCATCGACCAGTACGGCGTACACACCCTCGACTCCGACGCGGTCGTAGAGCTGGTCCGCGATCTCCTCGCCCTCCCAGGCGAGGTTCACGAAGTAGTCGCTGTCCGAGGTGTTGATCTTGGCCGCGGGGATCACCGCGATCCGGATCGGCGCCGCGGCACTCTTCGCCGCGGCGTCCAGCTCCGCGACCTCGGCCGGTGTCAGCTTCTTGACGTCCGGGTCGACCCAGACACCAGGGTCGCCGAGGTTGCCGGCCACGGCGTTCAGGTAGACGTCGGGGTCGGTGGCCGCGTGCGCCGGTACCCCCGGCAGCATCGAGGCCGCGACCAGTGCGAGCGCACCGAGCAGTCGTTTCATCGTGTTCCTCCCGAGAGCCGGTCGCGACAGGCACCACAGACCGGGACTTCCCGGGGCCGCCCGCCGGTTGGCATGTACATCCAGTCCGTCACGGACGTGCCGTGAGCGGGGTCGAAGAAGCAGGCCGCCCGTCGTGCCGGCTTGGGCGTTCCCGCGACGAGTGCCTGGGCGCAGGCGAGCCGCCAGCGCCCGTACTCGACGGTGGTCCGGACCTCGCGCAGCTTGTCGTCATCGGGCTCGCCGTCGACCACGCGGCCGGCGTCGGCGTACGCATCCATCGCCGCCTGCACGTCCGCCGCAGTGTTCACGCCGTCCAGACGCACGTCCGCGGTATCCAGTTCCTCGCCGAACCGCGTCACGTCCTCGCGCGCCAGCGCCCTCCGCTCCGACAGACTGTCGGCCTCATCCGGCAGGACGGCGTACGACGGTCGGTAGAGCGCAGGGCCTTCGTCCTTACCGGGCCGCGAGTTCCACCAGCGCAGGGCCAGGCCGCCGGCGACCAGGAGAATGAGCACGATCAGAGCCGGCCACAGCCAGCCAGGCGGGCCGCTCGAAGCTTTGGGTACGTCGAGTTGGTCCAGCACTCCGTTGAGCGTGCCGACCGGGTCGGAGCGGCTGTGCTTGTCCAGCTCGTCGGTCAGAATGCCGGCGATCGGGGTGTCGACCCCGACCGCGCTCCCCCAGGTCATCGCCCCGCCGAACACGACCAGATAGATGCCATCGGCCCGCTGCAGGTCCACCAGCTTGTCGACGTACGCACGGGCGGCGGCGCTGTTGTCACCACTCCCGTTCAAGGCCGCCACCGGGACCACTGCGATCCGGATGGCCGGATCCTGATCGCGCACCCGCCCGGCCAACTCGGCGGCGTCCTTGTCGGGGACCAGGGAGCGCTGCGACGGGTCGACGTACACCGACGAGGTCTTCCAGCCACCGACAACGGACGCCGGATCCGGACCGGGCACGGCCGCCGTCGGTGCGAGCACGGTCGACACGAAGAGGACCCCGGCGAGCAGACACATGGGCGCTAGCCTGCCCTAGTCGGGGTACCACTCAGTGATCAGTCGGCTGCAGCTGTGAGATAGATGTCCTCTTCGCGCTCCAGCTCCTCGACTCGCTGGAGAGCCGAGTCGCGCCAGAGCGCGAACAGCAGGCCGAGCACCGCCAGCGAGAGCACGGCGGACAGCAGCGGCAGGTAGCTCACACCGACTGCTTGGATGACCAGACCGCCCACCACAGCGGACAGTCCTGCGCCCAGGTAGATCGCGGACGCGTTGAGCGAGATCAGCAGGCCACCGCCGAGCTCCAGCAGGAGGTTCTGGATCGGCGGGTTGAAGGCCCACGTGAACATGCCCCAGATGAACAAGGCCGCAGCCGCGCCGACCTCGGTGGTCATCGTGAGGTCCAGTGTGCCGACGACGGCAGTGAGGCCGGTCAGCAGGACCAGGAGCGTGCGCAGGCTGCCGAATCGGTCCGTGGCGCGTCCTCCGACCAGGTTCCCGACCACGGCGCCCACGCCGTACACGAGAAGCAGGATGCCGGTGACACTGCCGGTCAAACCGGCGGAGTGCTTCAGCAGCGGCACGATGTAGATGTAGACGCTGAAGGCGCCGAGCACTCCGAGGACGGTCATCGCCAGAACGATCTGCACCCGCCGATCGGTCACACCGGCGAACCGCTCGCGCAGACTGACCACAGGAGGCGCGTCCACCCTCGGAAGCGCGGCCCGCTCGACGATGGCGACCAGTACGGCGATGACCGTGATCAGGGCGAAGACACCCTTGTAGCCGAGCGTCGGACCGAGCAGGCTGCCGGCGGGCACACCGAGCACCAGAGCGAAGGTCAGACCGCCGAACACGATGGCAACGGCCCTGCCGCGTTCCTCGGGTGGCAGCAGTCCTGTCGCGAAGAGGGTGGCGGCGGGGGTGTAGACGGCGGCACCGAAGGCGGCCACCACGCGACCGACGATCAGCACTGGGTAGTCGGTGGCGACCGCGGCGATGAGGTTGCCCAGCGCGGCCAGAACGAGTGCGGCGATGAGGAGGGTACGACGCTCCCACCGGCCGGTCAGTGTGGACAGGATCGGCGCGCCGACGGCGTACGACAGGGAGAACGCGGTGGCGAGCTGGCCCGCGGCGGTCAGTGAGACGTGGAGCTCGGAGCTGACGTCGGGCAGTACGCCGGACACGACGTACGCGCTGGTGCCGACCGCGAACGCGCCGGCGCCGAGCAGGTAGATCCGTGCGGACATCGGAGACCTTCCGGACGAGGTTCAGTAGTTCGACCGTCATCGTACTACGAAGATCATCGAACTTCGACGTGCGTCGTATCATGGACATATGAGTAGTAAGGAACTCCCGCAGCCTGAGCGCGATGCCATCCGCGTCGAGACGGTGCTTCAGGCCCTCGGCGAGCCGGTCCGACTGCAGATCGTCCGCGCCCTCGCCGACGTGCCCCAGGGCATCGCCTGCGGCGAGATCGACCTCCCCGTCACCGCCTCGACCCGGGCGCACCACCTCCGCATCCTCCGCGAGGCCGGCGTCCTGTCCACCCACACCGAAGGCACCCGGCGGATCAGCAAGCTCCGCCGCACCGACCTCGAGTCCCTCTACCCCGGCCTCCTCTCCGGCGTCCTCGCCGCCCGCCAGTAGCCCTGTGCGAGCCTCGCACCGCAACCGCAAGCTGCCGGTCGGGTGATCGAGCGTTCGTTGTAGGGGTCGGACTGGCAAACTGGGGCAGTGGTCGAGCTGCGTGGGCGGTGGGGCGAGCTGGTGCCCGGCTCCGCCTCGCTCGCGGATGAACTGGTGGCGAGGTACGTCGAACGGACGCGCCGGGCCTACCGCGACCAGTACCTGGAGATCGTGCTGACGGCGCTGGACTCACTGATCCAGCTGTCCACCGACCCGACGTCGGTCCGGCTCGCGGCCTGGTTCCACCGGGCGGTCCATGAGCCGGGCGGCACACCGGCCGAGGACGCCGAGGCATCCGCCCGGCTGGCCCAGCAGCTCCTCCCGCAGTACGGCGTACCACCGATCCGGATCGCGGAAGTCGCCCGCCTGATCCGCCTCACCGGCGAGCTCGCCGCACCCCCACCCGACTCCTACGCACCACCCCGGCGCGACGCGAACGGCGACGTACTCCTCGATGCCGTCAACGCGATTCTCTCCGCCGACCCCAGCCGGTACGCCGTCCACACCGCCGAGGTACGGCGGGACGCGGGCGACCGCAAGGCCGCACTCGAGCAGCGGTACGACGAGGTCCGCGAACTGCTCGACGGCCACCTCTATCGCACCCAACTGGCCCGCCAACGACTCGGCCCGGTCGCCCGGGTCAACCTCGAGTCAGAGCTCGCCGGGCTGGACAGCCAGCTCCCAGCACCCTGGCGTGGTTGGCAACAAGCCGCCCTGACCGCCACGGCCACCTTCAGCGCGATCGCCGCCGCCGTGGTCTCCATCGCCGCATCCGGCGCCTCATGGCAGGTCCCGACCGCCCAGAACGAGGCCGGCTGGCCTCCCGTCGTGCTGGCCGTCGTCGCGTTCTTCAGCGCACCGCTGCTGTTCCGCTGCGCCCGCAGTGCCAGCCAACGCTCTCGACTCATCGCAGGTGCGGTGGTCGCGATTGCTGTCACCGGACTGCTCGTCGCCTGGGCCCGGGTCCCGAGGATCAACCCAGCCGTCGGCGTGGGCCTGCGCGTTCCGCTGCTCATCGCTGCCCTGCTCCTGCTCCTGCTGGCCGGCTCCGCAGCACTGGTCGCCTCGCTATTGCGCACGAGAACTGCCCGCTTCCTCCCCGCCCGCAACCCCGGTCAGCAACTCGCCTGGCTGGCAGTGCCGGCCACGGTGGCACTCATCCTGCTGTTGATCATCCAGCCCGTGGCCCGCAACTACGTGCTGAGCTCCAACGAGCGAGTGGAAGGCACACCGAACGAGGCAGGCAAGGCGTCCCCGTCCGTCCTCGACGGCACGGTCGCCTGGGTCAGCAAGTCACTGCCGGGCTCCGGGGCCGAGCAGGCGATCGGCACCAGGTACGGCATCGCCGTCCCCCGGCAGAGCGGCGTGATCGAGATGCTCGACGCCGCGACCGGCGTACTGCGCTGGCGCTACAGCCGGTCCGATTCCGACGAGCAGCCGAACATCGTGGCGACCGGCGACGGTGACTACGTGCTGGCAGAGTTCGCCGACGTCGGCTACCTGCTGCTCGACGCGAAGACCGGTCACCGCAAGGCCGCGTGGCCCGGCCACACCCGCGACCGCCTCATCCAGCAGGCGCAACCACTACTGACCGGCGAGCCGGCGCCGGGCGGCTCCAGCAAACTGCACGGCGTCGACTCGGATGGACACGAGCGGTGGACGTTCGAGCCGGGCGGCTGCACGGATCTGGGCGCGGTCGCGACCGCTGAGACCGTCGTCGCGTTCGTGGGGCACAGCTGCAACGACGAGCCCGACGAGATGACCGCACTGGATCTGAAGTCCGGGAAGAGGCTGTGGACCAAGGCCTCCGCCGACGCCTACCGCCGACCCGTCGTTGTGGCCGGCCTGGTGGTCGTGGCCGAGCCTGGCGGCGATTCCGACGTGCCTGTCGCCCTCGCTGCCATCGATCCGCGGACAGGTGACGTCCGCTGGCGCTGGCCGGTGCCGCGGACCTGGGCGTGCCGGACGCTGCTCAACGCGGCCGGCAAGTACCTGGTCGTCGTGGACTGCCCAGGCCCCAGCACCTTGGAGAACCGCAAGACCGTGGTCACGGCCATCGACGCCAACACCGGTCTGACCGCCTGGCAGACGACCGCACCGGTCAGTCCGCGCATGAAGGTGACCGTCACCGCCGACGCCCGCGTGATCTCGCTCGGCCGCGGCACGACCGGCTGCGTCGCCAACGTGATCGGCAGCACCGGCTTCCGCCAGGTCCCGCTCCCCACCGGCATCTCCTGCGGCCGCGACCCTCGCGCCATCGGCAACCTCGTCCTCACCTCTGGCACCGACACCGTCATCGCACTGCGCTGATCCAGCAGCGGCTGATTCAGAAGCGATAGTGCAGGACGACGTTCCCGCGCCGGGACAACGACTCACTCCGGGCCGACAGCCGGTTGGCCCACCGCAGTCCGGCCGGGAACCGCTCGACCTCGGGCTCCCGGGTCAGCAGGATCTCCCGCACCAGCCGAAGCTTCGGGTTCCAGCTCTCCGGGGTGTGCGGATCGTCGAAACCCTCCGAGCGCATGATCGCCCGCACCGCCTTCGCGCCGGGATACACCTTCGCGGCCTTGACGGCGAAGGTCGAGTATCCGTTGAAGGCGATCTCGCCGCTCGGGAAATGCTCGATGATCCGGTTCAGGATCGCGCTCCACTCCGCCAGCGGGAAGAACGCGAGCAGCCCGTCCGCGACGATGACGGCCGGCCGGTCCGTGGGGATCCGGTCCAGCCAACCGGGCTCGGCGAGATCAGCCGCGTGGTTGTGCACGTGCGGGCGCGCCGGGACCAGCTGCTGCCGCGCGGTGATCACGTCGGGGAAGTCGATGTCGTACCAGTCCACCGTCGGTGGTACGTCGATCCGCGTCGCGCGCGAGTCCAGCCCGGCACCGAGGTCGAGCCCGATCGCGTCCGGATGACGGGTGACGAAGTCGCGGGCGATCTCGTCCAGCTTCAGCGCCCGGTGCGCGATGTAGATCACGCTGCTCGGGCTGATCTTGAGCTTGCCGTAATCGTAATCGACCGTACGGACGATCTGGTCCGCCAGCTCGTCACGCAGCAACGGGTCTTCGCGCCGGTTGTCCAGCGCCCGGCCGCACAACGTCAGCCAGAGACTGTCCTCCAGCTGGTCGAAGACCGGGAGCGTGATCGTCATGATTGGCTCATCTCCTCATCTGCCGCGGCTGCTGTCCGCAGCGCGGTGTCGTCGGTGTAGAGGCCGTACGTGTAGAGCTCGAGCGTCGGCACCGCCAGCCGGCGCAGCACGTCCGGCCCGAACTCCTCCTGGCCGAGCGCTCGCGCGAGGGCCGGCGGCATCGTCAACGTGGCCAGGCTGAGCAGCACGTTCAGCACTGCGAGCGCCCGCGGATCCGATGACTCGCGCATGCGGCCGGCGTCCACCCCGGCCCGGTGCACCGCCTCCGACTCGCCGACGATGCGGTCGACGAAGGTCTGCGCGGCCGGCGAGTCCTCCGCCATCGCCCGCGTCATGTACTGCACCTGCCGCCGATAGCCGTCCGGATCCGCCAGGTACTCGCCCAGCAGATCCGGTGTCCCGGCCGCCCGGGCCCGGCGGGTCAGCACCTGGAGCACGAACTCGTCGCAGGCCGCCCGCAACCCGTCCTTGCTGCCGAAGTGGTGAATGACCAGGCCGGCACTGACGCCCGCGGCCGCCGCGATCGCCCGCAGGTTGGTCTTCTCGAAGCCGTCCCGGGCGAACAGCTCGACCGCCGCATTGCGGATCCTGGCCTGCGCGGTGAGGTCTTCTGAACGCATGTTCAATAGACTAAACACATGTTCAACGCCGCGCAAGCGGATCGAGGTGTACGGCGCTCCGGACGTCAGGCGAGCTGCAGCTCGGCAGTGGCGAGGAGCTCGACGATGCGCGTGCCGAAGGCGACGTCGACGGGGTGCGACTCGCCCGACTCGGCCGCGGCGACCAACTCCTCGGCAGCAAGTTGCAGCGCCTCGATCGCGGACGTCTCGGCAGCCGGCAGGAGCGCCGTACCGGTCTCTCCCCAGACGCCGGTCTCGAAGTTGCTGCCCATTGGCGGAGCCGAAAGCGAGATGCTGGCGGTGCTGGTGGCTCCGGACTCGTGGGTGAGGACGAGGTGGACCAGGCCGCCGGCACCGCCGACGGCAGCCAGCTCGACGATCGGGCCGAGCATCGCGGTCAGGTTGGCCAGGGCGTGCGGGCCGACGTCCCAGATGGCACCACGCCGCTCGCGTCGCCAGGGTGAGTCGACGAGCGGCTTGCCCGGTTCGTCGAGGGCGGCGAGCATGCGGGTCCAGCCGCCTTTCCAGCCTCCCCGCGCCTGGATCTCGGCGAAGAACGACCGCAGCGGCTGCTGGAACCGGCTGGTGAAGAACACCACCGACGCGATGCCCTCGTCCGCGGCCTCGTCGGCC
The DNA here is from genome assembly GCF_045040325.1 of Kribbella sp. NBC_01510. Taxonomy (NCBI): domain Bacteria; kingdom Bacillati; phylum Actinomycetota; class Actinomycetes; order Propionibacteriales; family Kribbellaceae; genus Kribbella; species Kribbella sp. NBC_01510. The sequence continues at coordinate 1,022,247 of NZ_CP109418.1, forward strand.
AGCGCCCGGGCGTCGTCGAGCGAGTCCGCGACCGGCTTGTCCAGCAGCAGATGCTTGCCGACGGCGGCGGCCTCCAGGGCCATCGACGCCTGCACCTTCGGCGGTACGGCGAACGCGACCGCATCCACCGACTCCAGTAACTCCGCGTAGTCGCCGTACGGCGCGACACCCAGCTCTCCCGCGAGCGCCCCGGTTTTGTCGGCGTGTCGCCCCCACACGCCTACCAGTTCCACGCCGGCGGCGGCGTTCAACCCCGGTCCGTGCGTCCGCCGAGCCCAGGAACCGGTGCCGACCAACCCGAACCGCATGCACTTCTCCTCGCGCCGGAACTGTGACCTGCACCGCAATTTCACCGCTGGAATTCGGTGCCTGGTGCACCCATCGAAGCGGCTAGGTGACGAGCCGATATCGCTTTGGCCACGACCCTATCCGGGAGCCCCGGATCGGTCGGTACAGGCTCCCGGGGAGTGCGAGACTCCCAGCCATGGACTTGCGCGACCAGTGGAATCGCCTGCTGCCGCACGCGCAGCCGTTGGGCGAAGACCTGCTGGCTCGCTACGCAGAGCAACAGCGGCACTATCACGACCAGCGGCACCTGACCGAGGTCCTGGAGACCATCGACGAGCTGGCCGACGCCGCCGACGACGCGGACACGGTCCGGCTGGCGGCGTGGTTCCACGACGCGATCTACGACCCTCAGGCCGACCCCGGCGAGAACGAGGAGGTCTCGGCCCAGCTGGCCGAGCTCGAGCTGGCGGCGTACGGCGTCGAGGCCGGGCGGGTCGAGGAGATCGGCCGGCTGGTCCGCCTGACCGCCAAGCACGACTGCGAGCCGGACGACCGCAACGGCGCCGTCCTGTGCGACGCCGATCTGCGCATCCTGAGCGCGGTACCGCAGCGGTACGACGAGTACTCCGCCGGCATCCGGCAGGAGTACGGGCACATCGCCGACCGGGACTTCGCCCGCGGCCGGATCTCGTTCCTGCAGAGCCTGGCCGGGACCCGGCTGTACGCGACCACCCGAGGTCATGACCATTGGGAGCGAGCAGCCCGCGACAACATCGCCCGGGAGGTCGGCACCTTAGGCCCTAAGGCCGCCCGGCCGATCGGCGGGCTGATCCCGGTCATCTACTTCGGTGCGGCGCTCGGTGTGGTCATCGCGTCCTCGGTCCTGCTCGGCCGCGGCCTCGGCGCGGCCGCCAAGTGGCCCGCCGGCCCGGACGACGTCAGCGGCTTCCCGGTCTGGACGCCGATCGCTGGTACGGCGCTGTCGGCCGGACTGGCCTGCGCATGGTTCCGCCGAACCCAACCGCGGCTGTTGAGCATCCCTGCACTGGTGTTCGCAGTGGTCGGAGTGGTCGCTGTCGGCATCTGCTGGTGGAGCTGGCCGGCCGCACAGCCCGGTGCGGCCATGTCCGAGCGCTGGCCGTACCTGATGCTCGCGTCCGTCGCCTTGGTGCTGGCTGGTGCGCTCTTGTCGCTGGCGAGACGGCTGCGGCTCGCACCGCCGTACGCGCAGGCTCCGCCGCGGACGCTGGGTCTCGGCGCCACTGTGGTGTGCGCAGCGCTGCTGGCCTGGATCGTGGTGTCGGCCGGTGAGCCGTTCGTACAGGCCCGGCTGGAGACCGCCAACACGGTGAGTACGACGACCACCATCGCCCCCAACCAGATGCCGGTGCAGCTCGACGGGACGCTCGCCTGGAGCCGCGAAGTGCCCGCCACGGGCGCTATCGCTGGTACGGCGGGCGGCGTGGCCGAATTGCGCTCCGATGGCGTGGTCATGTCCGACGCGACCACCGGCCAGATCCGCTGGCGGTACTCGCGCTCCGACGTCCAGGACGCCGCGTCCAGTGGCTCCAAGGGCCTCCTGGTCTCCGCCGACGGCCGGACCATCGCCGCGCACCTCCCGTCCGCGGACTATCGCGATCCGGCGGGCATCGACCTGCCGACGTACGCAGTACTCGATGCGGTGAGCGGAAAGGTGCTGACCGAGGTCCACACCGACGGGACCGCCCTGGCCGTCGACCAAGACCAGTTGCTGGTGGCGGAGGACAACTACGTCGTGGCGCACGGCGTGAGCAGTCCGACGCACTGGCGCACGCAACTGCGCTGCAACGTGACACAGGGCGAGCTGATCGGCGACCAGGCGGTCGTCGTCGATGCGTGCGGTGGCAACAGTGCCGTCGTACGCGGTCTGGACGTCAAGACCGGTGACCAGCGCTGGGATGTCGATCTGGGGAGCAGGTTCGACCTGAGTGCCGAGCTGGAGCCGTCCACCTGGGTCGGCGACCTGGTCGCCGTACCTGACACCCGGGAGGTCTCCGGACTGATCTGGACCGGTGCCGCGGGCGGAACGCTCTTCCAGTGGTCTGTCGATGTCGGCGAGGGCCGCATCATCTGGACGACCCCGGTGCCGGGCACACCGCGGCCTCGACTCGGATCCGCGTCGTGCGACGCACAGCTCGCCGCCACCCATGCATCTCTCGTCCTGATCACCTGCCGGAACGCCAGCGACGTCGGACAGCCGCAGACGTACGACGTCTCCGCGTCGAGCCCCGCAGACGGCACACCGCAGTGGCACCACCTGCTGGAGGTGCCGCCGAAGCTGCAGCAGCCGGAGTACCCGCGGGACGGGTTCGGACTGCTGCCGGACGGGCGGGTCGTCACGCTGATGCCGCAGCCGAACGGAAGCTGCTCACCGGTGATGATCGGCGCCACCGGCGTCCAGCCCCGTCCGATCCTGGCCGGCACCACCGCGAAGCCGGTCGCCCAGACCGAAGAGGTCACCTGCAACAAGCCGGCCGTCACCGTCGCCGGCGCCCGCCCCATCTTCTCCGACGGCAGCAGGCTCTTCGCCCTCAACTGACCTCGCCTCCCGCTCCGGCGCGGCGCGGGAATTTCTGTTGCCGTCGGCAGCGTTCCTACCTACCGTGATCCGCATGTCCCGCGTGGTTTTCGAGTCCGACCTGTCAGGCACCGGCCTGACGGGCGCTCCCACGTGGGCGTCAGCTGATTCAGCAACCTTCACCGGCGCGCGAATCCGACCCTCCTCCTGCTGAGCAGGACCCGCGGAGGAGGGTGGTCGCTCACCGGCCCCCTCCGCGCGGTGACAGCGCTGCGGAAGGCAGCCCGGAGGGTCCTGGCTCGCATCGAATCTTCTGACAGCAAAGGGAAATCTTCATGGCCAAGAGCCAGTTCGTGCGGACCAAGCCGCACCTCAACATCGGGACGATGGGTCACGTCGACCACGGCAAGACCACCCTGACGGCCGCGATCACCAAGGTGCTCGCCGACCGCGACCCGAGCGTCAACCACTTCGTGGCGTTCGACGGCATCGACCGGGCGCCCGAGGAGGTCCAGCGCGGGATCACCATCAACATCTCGCACGTCGAGTACGAGACCGCGACCCGGCACTACGCGCACGTCGACATGCCCGGGCACGCCGACTACGTGAAGAACATGATCACCGGCGCCGCGCAGGTGGACGCCGCGATCCTGGTCGTCTCCGCACAGGACGGCGCCATGCCGCAGACGCGGGAGCACGTGCTGCTCGCGCGCCGGGTGGGCGTGCCGTACCTGGTGGTCGCGCTGAACAAGGCGGACACCGTCGACGACCCCGAGCTGCTCGACCTGGTCGAGCTGGAGGTCCGTGAACTCCTGTCGGAGTACGGCTTCCCGGGCGACGACGTACCGGTCGTCCGCGTCTCCGGACTGCGGGCGCTGGAAGGTGACCCGCAGTGGACCGCCGCGATCGGTGAGCTGCTGGACGCGGTCGACTCCTACGTACCGGTGCCGGACCGCGTGCTGGGCGAGCCGTTCCTGATGCCGATCGAGAACGTGCTCACCATCAGCGGCCGCGGCACAGTGGTCACCGGTGCGGTCGAGCGCGGTTCGCTGAAGCTCGGCGACGCGGTCGAGGTGGTCGGGCTCGGCCCGACTGTCACCAGTACGGCGATCGGGATGGAGACGTTCGGCAAGACGCTGGCGTCCGCGGAGGCGGGCGACAACGCGGCAGTGCTGCTGCGTGGCGTGAAGCGCGACGAGGTCCGTCGCGGCCAGGTGGTGGCGTTGCCGGGCAGTGTGCACCCGCACCGGAAGTTCCGGGCGACCCTGCACGCACTGTCCACGGCCGAGGGTGGCCGGCACACCCCCTTCGCCGCGGACTACCGCCCGCAGTTCTACTTCCGTACGACGGATGTCTCCGGTGGCATCGACCTGGGTGAGATCACCCTGGTCATGCCGGGCGACACCATCGAGCTCGGCGTGGAACTGGAGAAGCCGGTCGCCATGACCGTCGGCCTCGGCTTCGCCGTCCGCGAAGGCGGCCACACCGTCGCCGCGGGCACAGTCACGGAGCTGCTCGACTGACCCAACGGCCCTCAACCTCACTCGGTTGGGGGCCGTTGTCTTTTCCGGTGACGCAAACCGGAAGCAATCAATCGACGAACCACTTCCCGACTGGACACCGGGACCGCACCGGCAGCGACCAGGTCGTCGTACCGCTCGCTCGGTACGTCGTAATGGTCCCGGTCGAAGCCGCGGGCGGGGATGCCGGCGGCCTTCGCGAAGGCGTGGAGCTCCTCGTAGGACTCGTCGCTGACGAGGTGGGACCAGAGACGGTTCCACGCCGGCCAGGCCGGTGGATCGATGAGGATCATTCGCGCGCGTCCTGGGCGTCGAGCAGGTTGCGCCAGGAACGCACGAAGCGGGAGTTCACGTACGCCTTGGTCCACGATCCGTCCTGACGGACCGACGAGCCGACATGGAAACGCCGTACGCCGCTCTGGTACAGCCACGGCACATGCTCCGGCTGGAGTCCACCGCCCGCCATCATCACGCCAGCGATCGCGGCGTCCTCCTTGGCCAGTTTGCACAGATCGTCCAGCCCATGTGCGACACCGATCGACGACCCGGCCGTCAGCACGCAGTCCAGCCCGGCCAGCGAGCGGAGTGCTCGCCACGCCGGCCCCTGCTCCAGTACGGCGTCGATCGCACGATGGAACGTCCACGGCGTACCGGCGAAGGTGCTGGCCAAGGCGGCCACCGACTCGACATCCACCTGGTTGTCGGGTGTCAGGAACCCCAGGACGAAGCCGTCCGCGCCGGCCGAGAGGTAGGACTGCGCCATCGCGGTCAGCCTGTTCTGCTCGGCGCCGCTGAGTGTGAACGAATCCGACAGCCGCAGCATCACCCGCAACGGCAGGTCGGTCGACCGCCGGATCGCACTGACCGTCGACACCGACGGCGACAACCCGTCCGCCTCCATCGACGCACACAGCTCCAGCCGGTCCGCCCCACCCTCCTGCGCCGCCTCCGCATCGGCGGGATGCAGCGCAATCACCTCCAGCAGAGACCCCATGCGGGCCATCATCCCGCACAGCGGGAGCGGGCTGGCGAAGACACGGTGCCGGGCCATCATCTGGACCCACGACACCAGCGCCCGGACCGACTGCAGGGGGAGCCGTACCGACGAACGGGTAGTAGCTGCCGGTCACCGCACCCGCCCACCGCTCCCCCGCGTGAACGTCCCGCCCGACGCCGACCACTACCCGTCCCTCGGTACACCCCCCGACCACTGTCATCGGAAATAGGTGTTGCACTCCCCCGGGGTCTTCTGTATCGTTTTTCTAGAACGATTTAGTAGAACGATGCAGAGAGGAGTCGGACGATGGCTGGGGTCACCCTGAAAACCGTGGCGAAGGCCGTGGGAGTGTCGCCGTCGACCGTCTCCAACGCCTACAACAAGCCCGACCAGCTGTCCGCCGCGCTCCGCGAGCGGATCCTGAGCACCGCCCACGAGCTCGGGTACTCCGGTCCGGACGCATCCGCCCGGGCTCTGCGCAGCGGCAAGGCCGGTGCGATCGGGGTCCTGTTCACCGACAAGCTGTCCTACGCCTTCTCGGATCCGTACGCGGTCGGCTTCCTGGCCGGCCTGGCCGAGGTCGCGGAGGAATTCAGCACCAGCCTGCTGCTGATGCCACTCAGCTCGACCGACATCGCCGGCGGCAGCAACGCCGTCCAGCAGGCCTCCATCGACGGTGCGGCGATCTTCTGTGTGCCGGGTGGTCATCCGGCACTCGAGATCCTCGCCAACCGTGGCATCGCGGCGGTGTCCACCGACCGCGGCGACCACCCGGACCTGTCCTGGGTCGCCATCGACGAGGTGGAGGCGGCCGCGCAACTGGGCGAGCACCTGGCCCGGCTCGGTCACCGCGACGTCGTCGTACTGGTCGACAACGCCCAGGCGGCCGGGGGCCGTCCGGTGGAGCTGACGCCGGACGAGGTCGGCTACACCGACTGCGAGCTGCGGATTCGCGGCCTGCAGAAGACGATGCCGGACGCGCGGCTGCGGATCGTCTCCGGCGGCCACAACGCGTTCAGCTCCGGGCTCGCCGGCGCGGAGTGGGTGCTCGACTCGCAGGACCGGCCGACCGCGATCGTCGGCCTGAGCGACGTCCAGGCACTCGGCGCGATGGAGGCGATGAAGGTCCGCGGACTGACCCCAGGCCGGGATCTGACCGTGGCCGGCTTCGACGACATCCCGGCCGCGGGACCGGCCGGACTGACCACGGTCCACCAGCCGATCAAGGACAAGGGCCGCGCGGTCGGCCGGATGCTGCTGGACCCGGTCACCACCGAGCGACAACTCCTGATGCCGACCGAGCTCGTCGTCCGTAAGAGCAGCGGACCGGCACCTCGACGCTGACAATTCCACACCACACCTGGGCCCCGTCCGGGTTCCTGGGTTGATACCGCACGACTTCTTCCGACGGCCAGACCGGCCGCCGGCCGACCCACCACGCTCTCGGGAGGGAGCAGAACCATGACGTACTTCATCGCCGGTAACACCGCAGTCGAGAACGCTCGCGCAGTCGCGCAGTCGGCGCTCCCGAACGCTCCCCAGCAGCCGTACCACGAGCCGGCCCCGCGCCGTACTCTCGCGGCCCGCACCCGGCTCAGCGCCGTACTGCGCTCCGCCGCCGAACGCGAGCTCCGCCTCGCCGACCGCCTCGACCCCGCCTGCCCCACCGCCGGCTGACCCCGGCCGGCTGACCCCGGCCCACGCCGACCGGCCCACGCCGACCGGCCCTCGCCGGCTGACCACGCGAGCGGATAACCCCTCGCGGTGCCGGTTCTCCCGCCTTCATACGGTGGGAGAACCGGCTACTCCGGGGGATCTCCCCTGGAGTGACCGGTGGGTGGGCGGCGAGGGAGGCGTGGGGTTTTGTCGGTTCGGTCTGGCACTCTGAAGGGCGATGAGTGAGCCAAGGGTGTTGCTGACCGCCCGAGCCATGGTCCTGCACGACCTGGCCGCGCGGGGATTCGACGACGCGGTGATGGTGTCGTTGCTCGAGGACGCGGTGGCCGGCCGGCAGTGGTGGCTGGACCAGTGGCCGGACGGCGCGGAGCACATCGCCGGGCTGGTTGCGCAGGACGTCCAGGACCGCCTGGTCGACTCCGGCGTCCGCTGGCCGCGCTGTACGGCGTGCGACGACCTCAACGACCACGAGCTGCGGATCGAGCCCGAGCTCGGCCCCGATCCGCACTGGGTCTGCGAACGCGCCGGGATCGAGGTCGCGCCACTCGGCCACCTCACCTGACAAACCCCGGACGACAGTCCGGGGAATACCTGATTGATCTACATGTAGCCAGGCTACTATCGTCTGTCTACATGAAGTCCCTCACCGCCCTCAGACTGGTCGCCGGCGTCCATGCCGTCGCGATCTGCCTGCAGCCTGTCTTCGCCGGGATCTACCTGAACGGATCCGGCGCCGCGATGCGGATGCACGAGCCGACTGGTCTGGCGCTCACCTTCACCGGGCTCCTCCAGTTGCTCATAGCAACGATCTGGTGGCGGTCCGGCGGTCGGCTGCTCGCCCCGGCGGCGACGCTGCTGATCACGCTGGGCGAGGGCTTCCAGGTCGCGATGGGCTACACCCGCCAACTGGCGATCCACATCCCGCTCGGCGTCGCCCTGGTCGCCGGCGCGGTCGCCTTCGCCGCCTGGACCACTCGCCAGCGCGTGGCGGTGCCGGTATGACGACGCACACCGCCGAACAGGTCGAGAAGTCGGTACGCCGGCCGCGCGCGAGCCTGGTGTCCCTACGGATCGTGCTCGTTCTCCACGCCGCACTCATCGTCGCGCAGCCGATCCTGGCCGGCTACTTCCTGTCCGGCAATGTCGACGCGATGAACATCCACGGCCCGATCGGCTCGTCGGTGTGGCTGGTCGCGCTGATCCAGTTCGTCGTCGCGGCGATCTACTGGCTGGGCGGCGGCGGCCGGAGCTGGCCGACCGTCCTCACCGCCGTGCTGTTCGTCGCCGAGTTCGTCCAGCTCGTCTTCGGCTACCAACGGAACTTCGCCGTCCATATCCCGCTCGGAACGGCGATCGTGATCACCGTCGTCTGGATGACCGTCTGGTCCTTCCGTCCCACTGCACGCCTGAGTCGCCGGGAGGCGAAGCGATGAAGATGTCCCGCCGCGGGTTCCTGGCCGTTGCCGGAGGCACCGGCGCCGCCCTGACACTGACGAACTGCGGCAGCGAGGCCAAGCCCGCGCAGGCCGGTGAACTGCTCCGCAGCAAGGCGCCACTGCCCGAGCCCTTCAAGGTGCCACTCCCGATCCCACCGGTGAAGAAGCCGATCCGCACCGACACCAGTGCCGACTACTACCGCGTCGTACAACGCAAGGCCAGCTTGGAGATCCTCCCCGGCCTCAAGACCGAGGTCATGGGGTACGACGGCCTCCTGCCGGGACCCACCTTCGATGTCCGGAGTGGGCGGACAACGGTCGTCGAGCAGGTCAACGAGCTCGACGTGTCGACCGTCGTACACCTGCACGGTGGTCACACCCCGGCGTCGAGTGACGGCTGGCCGTTGGATCTGCTGATGCCGGCCGATGGAGATCACTCGGGACACCACATGATGGCCGGCGGTGACATGAAGATGGGCAGCCGGACCTACACCTACCCGAACACGCAGCGGGCCGCGATGCTCTGGTACCACGATCACACGATGGACTACACCGCACCACAGGTCTATCGGGGTCTGTTCGGTCTACACATCATTCGCGACGACGAAGAGGATCGTTTGCCTTTGCCGGCGGGCGATCGGGAGATCCCCTTGGTCATCGCGGACCGCGCGTTCGCCGCGGACGGCTCGTTCCTGTATCCGGCCGCGAAGGACGGTCCCGGCGTCGAAACGTCATACATGGAAGGGGTTGTCGCCGACGTCACCCTGGTGAACGGCGCACCGTGGCCGGTGCACGAGGTGGACGCGGTCCGCTATCGCCTGCGGTTCCTCAATGCGAGCAACGCCCGCCGCTACGAACTCGCCTTCGACAAGGGCCCGGCGACATTCGTCCAGATCGGCAGCGATGGCGGACTGCTGGACGCACCGGTCGAGCACAAGACGTTGGTGATCGCCCCGGCCGAGCGCTTCGACGTGATCGTGGACTTCTCGCAGTACCAGCCGGGCGACGAGGTCACACTCGTCAACAAGCTCGACAACCACGCGAACGTCCTTCGCTTCAAGGTCGCCCGCAAGGCCACCGACGACAGCAGTATCCCGGCCAAGCTCTCGTCGTACGCCGTACTCCCCGGGCCGGCCGGTGTCGTCCGGCGGAAGTGGCTGTTCCACCGCGGCAACGCGAACGGGCATCAGGGGTGGACGATCAACGGGAAGGCGTTCGACCCGGCGGTGATGCAGGCCCAGGTGAAGCTGGATCAGTTCGAGATCTGGTCGTTCGTCACCGATGTCCATCATCCGGTGCACGTCCACCTCGCACCGTTCCAGGTGCTCAGCCGCGGCGGTGGCAAGCCCGGCGGGTACGACGCGGGCTGGAAGGACACCGTGGATATCCGGCCGGCCGAGGTGGTCGACGTGCTGGTCAGGTTCAGCGCGCACAAAGGCAAGTACCTGATCCACTGCCACAACCTCGAGCACGAGGACATGGCCATGATGGCGGCGTTCGAAACGATCTAGTGGACGCCCTGAGCCAGGGCCGCGGCGGCCTTGGCGCGCAGGGCGGTGCGGTCGACGCCGGCGACCTGCAGGGCGCGGGCGACGCGGCCACGGTCGGTGTCGAGGAGGCCGACCAGGATCCGGGTCGGGCCGATCCGGCCGGCGCCGATCTTCGGCGGCGCGTCCATCGCGCGCTTGAGCAACAGCTTGGTCGACTCTCCCATCTGCGGATCGCGGCCACGCTCTGGTGTTGCCATCGGCAACAACCCGATCCGGACCGCGATCCCGGCAACGGCGAGGCTGTGCTCCCACTCGCGCCCGAGCGCGGCCCGGATCGCGTCCTCGGTCAGGCCGGCCTCGGCCAGCATCCGCGCGGCGGACGTGGTCCGGGTAGCGGCCAGCGCGAGCAGCACATGCTCGGCCTCGACCGTCCGGGATCCGTCCCGGCGTGCCTCGTCCCGCGCGCCACGCACCAGCAGCGCACGGATGTCCTTTGCGTCCGTCGGCATCAACGCCTCCTCAGGGCGACGCCGGCGGCGACGAGCCGCCGGGCGTGTTTCTTGTGCACGGCCTGCCGGGTGACCCCCAGCACCTCGGCCACCTCGGACCAGCTCCAGCCGGCCCGCATCGCCTGCTCCACCTGGCTGTCCTCCAGCCGGTCGGCCAGCCGGCGCAGCGCGACCACCGCGGCCAGTCCGGCCGCCGGGTCCTCGGGATCCACCAACTCGGTCATATAAGCAACTTAGGTTGACACGATCGATCTGTCAACCAAAGTTGCTAACAGCCCATAGGTCAGCCCATGAGCTGGTGGGTTGGCCAGCGGTATTCCGGTGGGCGAACCCACCCTGTCGTGGGTGGACCCACCAGAGGGTTGACGGCGAGGTGGCCCGTGGCTATTGTCAACCTATCGGTTGATCAAGGGAATGGTTGATAAACATGACAGTTGACGACGACCAGCTCGACCGGGCGTTCACCGCGCTCGGCGACCCGCTCCGGCGAGCGATGATCGCGCGACTGTCCCGGGGGCCGGCCACCGTGAACGAGCTGGCCGAACCGTTCCCGATCACCAAGCAGGCGGTGTCGCGGCACATCCAGGTGCTCGAGGCCGCCGGGTTGATCACCCGGACCAGGGACGGGCAACGCCGCCCCTGCCACCTGGTCCCGGCCGCCCTCGAAGCACTGACGAGCTGGATCGACGAGTACCGGCTCGAGACCGAACGCCGGTTCCGCCGGATGGACGCAGTACTCAAAACCGTGAAGGAGCAGGAGCAATGAGCGACACGATCATCAACACCCCGGCTGGTACGCCGTTCGTCGAGGTGACACGCGAGTTCGACGCCACCCCGGCGCAGCTGTTCAGGATCTGCACCGACCCCGACCTGGTCGCCGCCTGGCTCGGCCCGCGCGACCTCGACGCCACCATCGAGAAGTACGACGTACGCCCGGGCGGGACGTACCGCTACATCCACCGCGACGACTCCGGCGAGTACGCCTTCCGCGGCGTCTTCCACACCGTAGAACAGGACAAGCTGATCATCCAGACCTTCGAGTGGGAAGGCGCTCCGGGCGAGGTCTGCCTGGAGAAGATGACCCTCGAACCGACCGAGACCGGCGTCCGCCTACACCAGCAGTCGGTGTTCTCCTCGGTGGAGAGCCGCGACCAGTCGATCGAGTACGGCATGGAGCACGGCATCCGCGAGTCGATGGACCGCCTCGCCGAGCTCGTCGCGAAGGAGGGCTGACCGATGAGCGACGTCGTCATCGACATCTCCGTGTCGCTGGACGGGTACGTCACCGGGCCGAACGTCGGTCTCGGCAACGGCCTCGGCGACGGCGGCATGGCCCTGCACGACTGGGTCTTCCACGGCAACGACGCGGATCGCGCCGTACTGGACGCCGCCTTCGAGGCCACCGGCGCTGTCATCCAGGGCCGGAACCTGTTCGACATCATCGACGCCCCGGGCGGCTGGAGCGACGAGATGGGGTACGGCGCCAAGCCGACCGGCGAGGTGAATCCGCCGGTCTATGTCGTCACCCACTCTGCGCCGGCAAACCCCCGGCTCGGCGATCGCTTCCACTTCGTCACCGACGGCGTGGAGAGCGCGGTCCGGCAGGCCGCGGAGGTTGCCGGGGGCAAGGAAGTGGTGGTGATGGGCGGCGGGCAGGTCTGCCACGAGGTCCTCGCTGCCGGGCTGGCCGACGTCCTGCGGTTGCACGTGGCAACCGTCGTACTCGGCGACGGCACCCGGCTGTTTCCGGCCGAGGCCGGGCCGGCGGTCGGGCTGGAGCTGGTCGAGTGCGTCTCGACGCCGGCCGCGCAGCACCTCACCTATCGAGTCGTGAAGGAAAAGTAGCCATGGGCAACGTCATCGCCGCCGCCGTGGTCTCGCTGGACGGCTTCGTCGCGGATACCGAGGACGGTGTCGGACCGCTGTTCGACTGGTACAACAACGGCCCGGTCGAGCTGTACGGAACAGACCCGGGGCGGCCGTTCCACGTCAGTCCGGCGAGTGCGGACTATGTCAACACGGCTTGGAGGAAGGTCGGCGTGGTGTTGTGCGGGCGGCGCCTGTTCGACATCACCAACGGCTGGGAAGGCGTCCCGCCGTTCGGGCAGCATGTCGTCGTCGTCACCCACGAGCCGCCTACCGACTGGCCGTTTCCCGATGCGCCGTTCACCTTCGTCAGCGGGATCGAGGAGGCCGTCGCGAAGGCCAAGGAGCTCGCTGGTGATCAGGACATCTCGCTCGCCGCCGGGAACCTGACCGGCCAGGCGCTACGGGCCGGCCTGATCGACGAGCTCTCGTACAACCTCGTCCCGGTGATCTTCGGCACCGGCAAGAAGTTCTTCGGTGACTACGCCGGCGAGCAGATCCTGCTCGACGACCCGGAGATCATCGTGGGTGACCGGGTCACCCACCTGCACTACCGGGTCAGCAAAGGATGAGCCGCGATCACGGTCCGGGACCCGGGCGCCACCTCGGTGAAGCCCGCGTCCTGGACCACCGGCAGGCCGCTGGTCAACAGCCGCCGCCACTGCGCGGGGCTCGCCGTCCGAACTGCCAGTGCGAAGTCACTCGCCATCCAGTCCTTGCGGGCCTCCGCTGACAACTCCCACCAGGCGAGCTGCGCCGCATGGCCACACTGCGCCATCGCCTTCCCGCTCGACATCTCCAGGTCCGGATTGATCCACAACACCGGTACGCCGGGCTCGGGCGGCGGCACTTCGCCGGAGTCTGTGAAATCGGTCCCGCTCACCTGCAGGTTGGCGAACTCCGCCGGTACGTCGTCCATCGGCGTCGGCGGGAACACCCGAACCTCCGCCACAACCGCCGGCTCCTCGGCATCCACCGGGGCCTCGGCACCCGCTCCAGTTCCGGTGACCGTTATCCCGGGTATCCCCTCGGTGCGGCGCCACTCGGCGCCGCGAGCGCGCTTGACGATCTTCCGGATCCGGTCGTCCTGCCAGGCACGCATAGCCCCGGCCCACTCCCCTTCACCGGTCGACCCCTCACCAGTCGCCGTCGCCCCCTCGCCGGTCGAGCGCTCGTCGGCCAGGATCGCGAGCACCGCCCGCGCCGCTGTCTCCAGTGCATCGGTCTGCGCCGGCCGCGCGCCCTTCTCGACCCGCACCACCAGCGTCAGCACGTACTCGTCCACCCCGCGAGTCTGCCAGCCCGGAACTCCAGGCCATCACAACGGCCCGGTCCGGCCGCTCTCTCCGAGTAGACACGACGCGCGATCGCGATTGTGATGGCCTGGACGTCCGCACCAGGTAGCGTTGCCGCCATGCAGCAGTACCTGGACCTCGTACGGCACGTGCTGGACAACGGGGTGGAGAAGGGGGACCGCACCGGGACGGGCACGCTGAGTGTGTTCGGGCACCAGTCGCGGTACGACCTCCGGGCCGGGTTCCCGGCGGTGACGACGAAGAAGCTGCATCTGCGGTCGGTGATCGGGGAGCTGATCTGGTTCCTCAGCGGCTCGACGAACATCAAGTGGCTGCACGAGAACAACATCTCGATCTGGGACGAGTGGGCCGACGCGGACGGTGAGCTGGGCCCGGTGTACGGCTACCAGTGGCGGTCCTGGCCGACGCCGGACGGCCGGCACGTGGACCAGATCGCGGGCGTGATCGAGTCGATCAAGAACAACCCGGACTCGCGCCGGCACATCGTGAACGCGTGGAACGTGGCGGACGTGGACGGCATGGCGTTGCCGCCGTGTCACACCATGTTCCAGTTCTACGTCGCCGAGGGCCGGCTGTCCTGCCAGCTGTACCAGCGGTCGGCCGACATCTTCCTCGGAGTCCCGTTCAACATCGCGTCGTACGCGCTGCTCACCCACATGGTCGCGCAGCAGACCGGGCTCGAGGTCGGCGACTTCGTCCACACGCTCGGTGACGCGCACCTGTACGTGAACCACCTGGACCAGGCCCGCCTGCAGCTCACCCGCGAGCCCCGGCTGCTGCCGACGCTCCAACTGACGCAGCGTGACTCGATCGACTCCTACGAGATCGCGGACGTCCAGCTGATCGGCTACGACCCGCACCCCGGGATCAAGGCGCCCATCGCCGTATGACCGTGATCCTCATCGCCGCGGTTGGCCGGAACGGGGTGATCGGGCGGGACAACGATCTGCCCTGGCGCATCCGCGAGGACCTGCAGCACTTCAAGGCGCTCACGCTCGGCCACACGCTGGTGATGGGCCGCAAGACCTATGACTCCATCGGCCGGCCGCTGCCCGGCCGCCGTACCGTCGTCGTCACCCGCCAGCCCGCCTGGTCCGCCGACGGCGTCGACGTCGTCCACACCCTCGAAGAGGCCCTCAAGTACGACGGTGACCTCTACGTAGCCGGCGGCGGCGAGATCTACCGCCAGGCCCTCCCGTACGCCGACCGCCTGGAACTCACCGAGGTCGACCAGTCCCCCACCGGCGACGTCACCTTCCCGTCCCTCGACCACGCCGCCTGGACCGAAACCAGCCGCGACCCCCACGACGGCTTTACCTTCGTTGGCTACCGTCGCAGCTAACAACGAGTAGGCAACGGGGACTCCATGGGGACCTGGAACCGACTAGATTGGCTGCGCGTCACGGAGGTGACAGCGCGCGGGCGAGGGGATGCCTCGCGGAGGCCACCGGAGGGGAACGACGATGACCGAAGCAGACAACACAGCAGGCGCACCGGCCGCTGCGCAGCCGGCGATGGCGCCGTTGCAGCCGCCGACGGCTACGGCTCCTGGACTGATACTGACCGCTCCACCGCCGTCACAGCCGGTTGCCGCGACGGCCGCCCCGAGTCTGGCGCCCGCCGTGGATGCGGCCGCGCTGCCCGGCCTCGACGCGAAGGTCGACACGTTCCTCACCTCGTTGATGGCAGCCGAGCCGCGGTCGCCGGAGTTCGCGGCCAAGGCCACTGACGTCCGGAGCATGGGCGACGTCGACATCCGCGCCGCCGCCGACAGCTCGAACCGCCTGCTCCAGTCGCCGGTCCGCGCGTTGCAGAGCGGCGGACTGTCCGAGGGTTCGACCGTCGGCCAGACGCTGCTGGACCTTCGCCGTACGGTCGAGGACCTGGACCCGAAGGCAGCCACCGGCTCGAAGAAGCTACTCGGGCTGATCCCGTTCGGGGACAAGATCGAGGACTACTTCCGCAAGTACCAGAGCGCGCAGAGTCACCTCGAGGGCATCCTGCACGCGCTGCGCAATGGCCAGGACGAGCTCGGCAAGGACAACGCCGCGCTGAACCTGGAGAAGCAGCAACTCTGGGACGCGATGGGCCGGCTGAACCAGTACGTGTACGTCGCCGAGCGCCTGGACGCCCGGTTGTCCGCGGCGATCGCCGAACTGGAGGCGACGAACCTGGACAGGGCGAAGGCGTTCCGCGAGGACCTGCTGTTCTACGTCCGCCAGAAGCACCAGGACCTGCTCACCCAGCTGGCCGTGTCGATCCAGAACTACCTGGCCATCGACATCGTGATCAAGAACAACATCGAGCTGATCAAGGGCGTCGACCGCGCGTCGACGACCACCGTCTCGGCCTTGCGTACGGCGGTCATCGTGGCGCAGGCGCTGAGCAACCAGAAGCTGGTGCTCGACCAGATCACCGCACTGAACACGACCACCAGCGGGATGATCGAGCGGACCTCGGAGATGCTGCGCGACAACTCGGTCGCGATCCAGCAGCAGGCCGCGTCCGCGACGATCGGGCTGCCGCAGCTGCAGGCGGCGTTCGCGAACATCTACGCGACCATGGACGCGATCGACACGTTCAAGGTGGAGGCGCTCGACAACATGGCCGCCACCATCGGCACGCTGGAGACCGAGGTGACGAAGTCCCGCAGCTACCTGGAGCGGGTCGAAAAGCAGGACCAGCGGGTCGTCCACGGCAGTCTCGACCTCGACCTCGGTCGCTGACGCAGAGTCAACTGGGGGACAGGGAACTGCATGACACTCGGTGACTTCTTGGCGCGGCTGACCGGCCGCAAGCAGGAGCCCGAGCCTGCCCCGTCTCCCCGCGCTCCGACGAACGACGACCTGCTGGCGGCGCTCGTCCGCGTCGAGCAGTTGGTCGCGGACGGCGCCGTACCGGCGGTGGTCGCATCACGGGTCGGCCGGGTGGTCCGGACCGTGCGGGACACGATCCCGCGGCTCGGCAATCTCGGTGGGAGTGCGCAGGCGTACTCCGTGATGGCGACGGCGACGGACTATCTGCCGGAGGCGATCGGTGGGTATCTGCGGCTGCCGCGGCAGTGGGCGGACACGCGGCCGGTGGACCGGGGCAAGACGTCGCTGATGATCCTGATCGACCAGTTGGACCTCTTGGCCGCGACGATGGACAAGGTGTTCGACGCGGTGAACCGGGCCGACGCGGCGGCGCTGATCGCCCACGGCCGGTTCCTGCAGGAGAAGTTCGGCACCGGCTCGACCGGCGGAGGCCTGGCCATCGGCCCGACGGCGTCGACACCACCACCGGACATCGGCCCGGCGGGACCACTGGCACCACCACCTGGACGGGGAGGGTCATGAGCGGCGCGGGGGGAAGGTCACTCTCGGAAGCAGTGTCGGAGCTGGTTGCCGTGGCTGCTCGTGCGGGTGTCGCCGAGCCGACGGCCCAGGCGGAGGGGTTGTCGCTGGCCGCCGCGTTGGCGGAGTCCGCTCCGGGTGCACCCGCGGACTGGGCGAAGGCCAGCCCGGGTGCGACGACACAGGACTTCTTCGATGCCGCCGTACGCGGTCGTCGCTGGCGTGGTGCGCCGACCGCCGTGCTGACCGAGCTGGTCATCGCAGGCTCGGCCGAGAAGGTCGCGTACGCCGAGGCTCTCGCCGAGGTCGCGTCCGCGGCATGCACGCTGGGCGAGCCGACCATGCGAGTCGTCGGCAACGCGTCCGTGGCGGCGGCCGCGCAGCTCCAGGCTGCGGGGGCTCGGCCGCTGCAGACTACGGGCGGACCACTGCAGACTGCGGGCGGACCGCTGCAGGCTGCCGGGCCGGGGCCGCTGCCGGCCGGCGTCACTCCGGCCGTCCCGGCGAAGTCGCCGGCCGAGGCCGCGGAAGTCGCTCCCGAGCCCGCCAAGTCCGTTGAGGAATTGCTGGCGGAGCTGGATGAGCTGACCGGGTTGGCTCGGGTGAAGCGGGAAGTGCATCGGCAGGTCGCCGTACTGCGGGTGGAGAAGCTGCGGGCCGAGGCGGGGCTGAAGAGTCCGACGATCACGCGGCATCTCGTGTTCGTGGGGAATCCCGGCACGGGCAAGACCACGGTGGCGCGGCTGGTGAGCGGGATCTACAAGGCACTCGGGCTGTTGTCGAAGGGGCAGTTGGTCGAGGTCGACCGGTCCGAGCTGGTCGCCGGGTATCTCGGCCAGACCGCGACGAAGACGGCCGAGGTGGTCGCGTCCGCGGCCGGCGGGGTGCTGTTCATCGACGAGGCGTACAGCCTGACCTCGGGTGACACGGGCGCCGACCAGTACGGGCGGGAAGCGGTCGATACGCTGGTCAAGGAGATGGAGGACCGGCGCGACGACCTGGTCGTGATCGTTGCCGGGTACCCCGAGCCGATGGAGGCGTTCATCGCGGCGAACCCGGGGCTGGCCAGCCGGTTCCGGACCACGATCGCGTTCGACGACTACAGCGACGACGAGCTGACCGACATCCTCACCGGGCTCGCCGAAGCCGCCGACTACGAGCTGGTGCCGGAGGCGTTGGACAGGTTCCGGGAGATCCTGGGCGTCACGCCACGGGACGACTCGTTCGGTAACGGGAGGTTCGCGCGCAACGTGCTGGAGGCCGCCATCGGCCGGCACGCCTGGAGGCTTCGCGACGTGACGGCACCGACGAAGGACCAACTGCGTCAGATCCTCGCCGAGGACCTCACCGAGGAGCCAGTCGACTCCGTTGCGTCCGAAGAACCGAGGGCTGTAGACCTCACTTCTTCGGACGCAACGGAGCACGAGCAAGGAGGAGAGGCGTGACCCAGACTCAGAGTGCGCCGCCCGCGACCCGGTCGCCGTCGGCCCCGCCGTCCAGCAGCACCACATTGCCGGCTCCCAGCGCCCGGAAGCCCGGCGTGCGGGGTCTGGTCGCCGCGTGGTTCGAGGGCACACCGGGCCGGATGCGCGCCTTCCTCGTCCTGGCCGCGGCTGTCAGCGTCGTCTTCGGCCTGGCCGCGGCGCAGGGTTTCCGTCAGTCCGACGGTGCCCTCGACCGCGCCAAGGCCAACGCCGCCCAGGTTGTCCGCATCCAGGCGATCCACACCAACCTGGTCAGCGCCAACGCCGACGCTACCAACGCGTTCCTCGTCGGCGGTCTCGAGCCGCCGGATCAGCGCCAGCACTACGTTGACTCGATGGCGTCGGCGGCCCGCCTGATCTCGGAAGCCGCGTCGGCCCAGCCGGCCGACCAGAAGGCACTGGGCGAGCTGAACACCACGCTGGTCACGTACGAAGGCCTGATCGAGCAAGCCCGGGCGAACAACCGCCAGGGCCTCCCGATCGGATCGCAGTACCTGCGGGACGCGAACGCCGTACTGCAGAACGACTCCCTGCCGCTGGTGAACGCGCTGGTGGACGCCAACGAGAAGCGCGTCGACACCGAGTTCGACGGCGTCAGGTACGGCACGATCTGGGTTGTCGCCGGCGGCGTGGTCGCGCTGGTGGTCTTCGTGATCACGCTGCGCTGGCTGGCCCGCCGTACGCACCGCTACATCAACATCCCGATCGCTGCCGGGGGCCTGCTCATTCTGCTGACCACCATCGTCGGCGGCGTCTCGCTGTCCAGTGCGTCCGGCAATGCATCGAGCACCCGCGACGACGCCTACGCCAAGACCCTGGCCTTGTCTCGCGCCCGGATCGCGGCGTACGACGCCCGCTCCAACGAGAGCCTCACCCTGATCGCGCGCGGCTCCGGCGACGCCTTCGACAAGGCCTACAACACCGCCTCCGCCACCGTCGACGACGAACTGAAGAAGTCCTCCGGCACGGCCATCGACCTCACCACCCGCTGGAACGAGTACAAGAGAATCCACGGCGCGGTCCGCAAGGCCGACACCAACGGCAACTGGGACAACGCCGTCGCGATGGCCGTGGGTACGACGAAGGACAACAACTCCGTCGAAGCGTTCAAGTCCTTCGACCAGAGCTCCACCGACGAACTGCAGTCGACGAGCGACACGGTCTCGTCCGAGCTGTCGAACACCCGCGGCGGCCTGCCGCCCATCGGCTGGCTCGGCTTGCCGCTCGGCATCGTGGCTGCACTGCTCGTCGTCTGGGGCATGTCGCAGCGACTGGAGGAATACCGATGAAGAAGCTCATCCCGATCGCGGCAGCCGCCGCCCTCCTCCTCACCGCCTGCAGCTCCGGCAACTACGCCGCCACCGAAATCCCGGCGAAGCCCTCCGCGACAACGGCACCGCCCGCGACGCCGGCCCCCCAGGACTGCACCAACGCGTTGCAGTCGTACGCGCCCGAAGGACCGTTGCCGCCGCCCGGCCAGATGCCGGCGGACAGCACGATGCGCAAGATCCAGGACTACGGTCGCCTGGTCGCCGGTGTCTCCGCGGACAGCCTCAACCTCGGCTCCCGGAACCCGCTGACCGGCAAGATCGAGGGCTTCGACATCGACATGGTCAACGCCGTCGCGGAGGCGATCTTCCCCGACGCCAAGACGAACCCGAACCGGGTCGAGCTGCGGGTGATCTCGACCCCACAGCGGCTGCCCGTGCTGACGGCGCCGCGGAAGCCGGGGGCGGTCGACATCGTCGCCCGGAACATGACGATCACCTGCGCCCGCTGGAAGGACATCGCCTTCTCCGCCGAGTACTACCACTCGGGCCAGAAACTGCTGGTCCGGACCGATCTGAAGAATGCGAACGGCAAGCCGGTGCAGAACCTGGACGAGCTCTCCGGCCAGACGGTCTGTGCGCCGGCCGGCTCGACCAGCCTGGACAACCTGCGCACGAAGTACCCGAAGGTGATCCCGATCACGGCGGACACCGCCACCGGTTGCCTCGTGCTCTTCCAGCAAGGCAAGGCCGTCGGCATCACCGGTGACGACACCGTCCTCGCCGGTCAGGTCGCGCAAGACCCGTACGCGCGGGTCACCACGGCACCCGCGTTCAGCGCCGAGCCGTACGGGCTCGGCATGAACGCCGGCCAGGTGGACTTCGTCCGGTTCGTGAACGGCGTGCTCGAGCAGATGAAGAAGGACGGCCGCTGGCAGCAGTCCTACAACAAGTGGTTCAGCTCTCTGGGCACCGCGACTCCCCCGGCGCCGGCTTACGGTCGGGTCCCACCGTCATGACTGTTCGTACGCCGACTGTGAGCGCGCCGGCGCCGCCGGGGCGGATGGGGAGCAGTGTTCCGGCTGCGGAGCTGCTGTCCTTCCTGGATGCGCTGGGGACCTGGCGGGATCGGCGGAAGGCTGAGTTGGAGGAGCTGGATCAGGCTGCTCTGCATTCGGCGGACGCGGATGCCTTGAGCGCGGATGTCGTGCTCAGCATGGCGGTGTGGAAGGCCGTGTCGGATCGGTACGAGCTGATCCTGGTGACGTGGGATTCCGGGCGGGTCGGAGTCAAGGAGACCGAGCGGATCTCGACGCTGATCTGGGGCGGTCTGGACACCGGCGGCGCCGGCGGATCACTCGCGGTTTCGTTGCCTGAGGCATGCAAGTTGTCGGATGCGCTGGCGTCCAGCCTGCGGGCCAAGCTGGCGCTGGAGCCGGGCGACGCGGACCTGGCTGCCCACCTGCGGCAGCTGCGCGCGCAGGTCGAACGGATCAACGACCTCGTCAAGCTGGAGCCGGCGACCGTTCGCAACGCGGCGATCGCCGAGCACCACGACCTCGACCGCCGCGTCACCGACCTGATCGAGCGCAGCAAGCGGGGCGCGGACATCGGCGGACTGATCGGCCCGCTCGAGATCGACGCGGCCCGGGCCGAGCGCGACCTGATCGTCGGCGCCGCGACCCGCAAGGAGCGAGCCGCCGACGTCGCGCGGGCGCGTTCGCTGCGCAGTGAACTGGAAGCGCAGGGCACCGCGGTCCGAGCCCTCGCCGACAAGGCGGTCGCCACCGTCACACCGGCCCCGCGGCTCGCCGTACCCGATGTGACCGCGCTCGGCCCGGTGCCGAACACCCCGGCCGAGCTGGAGAAGTACCTGAGCCGGCTGGACGCCGTACGACGGGCGCTGGGTCAGGCGCAGGCGGCGTACGGCGCGGCACTGGCGCACCGTGACGAGCTGGCGGCGTTGCTGGACGCCTACCAGGTGAAGGCGAGCAGCGTTGCCCCAGGCAACGAAGATCTCGCGGAGCTGTACCGGCGCGCCCGCGCGGTGATCGAGCAGGAGCCGGTCGAGCTGACCCGCCTGGGCGCACTCGTGACGGCCTACCAGGCCTACCTGGAAGCCACCGGAGGGACGAAATGACGACGACCATCGCGTGCACCCAGCCCGGCTGCACCGGCAGCATCGTGGATGGGTACTGCGACATCTGCGGCTCCCCCGCGACCGCCTCGCCGGCCGCCCCGGCCACCGCCTCCTCGGCCTCCTCGGCCGCCCCGGCCACCGCCTCCTCGGCCTCCTCGGCCACTCCGGCCGCCGCCTCCTCGGCCGGCTCGGCGACCGGCGCCTGCACGCAGCCCGGTTGCACGGGGACCTTCGTCGACGGCTACTGCGACGTCTGCGGCTCCCCCGCGCCCGACGGCACCACGAGCCCTTCCGCCGTCTCCGGCGCACCGGCCGTGACCAGCGACCCCGACCCGATCAGTACGCCGTCGACCGTGTCGCGCGCATCCAACCGGCTCGCGTCGACGCCACTCGGCTCGGCCCGGGCTGCCCAGGCCGGGTCCAAGCTGACCCGCAAGCTCGGTACCTCGTCCACCCGTCTGCGCGGAGCGCGGCTCGGTGCCGGGCTGACGCACGTACCGTCGATCCCCGCGATCGACGCGAGCAAAGCGATCCTGGTCAACCCGCAGGTGCCGGAGGACCGCCGGAACTGCCCGAACTGTGGCAACCCGGTCGGCCGGTCCCGCGCCGGCCAGCCCGGCCGGACCGAGGGCTTCTGCCCGAAGTGCCGCAACAGATTCTCGTTCTCGCCGAAGCTGCAGGCGGGCGACCTGGTCGGCGGTCAGTACCAGGTGGCCGGCTGCCTGGCGCACGGTGGTTTCGGCTGGATCTACCTGGCCCGGGACAAGAACGTGTCCGACCGCTGGGTGGTGCTGAAGGGCCTGCTCAACTCCGAGGACCCGGACGCCGTCGCGGCCGCGATCGCCGAGCAGCAGTTCCTGGCCCGGGTCGAGCACCCGCTGATCGTGGAGATCTACAACTTCGTCACCCACGACGGCGCCGGCTACATCGTGATGGAGTACGTCGGCGGCACGTCGCTGAAGACGTTGCTCAAGCAACGAATGGCCGCGAACAAGGGCCAGTACGACGCGCTGCCGATCGACCAGGCGATCGCCTACCTGCTGGAGATCCTGCCGGCGTTCTCGTACCTGCACGATCTCGGCCTGGTGTACTGCGACTTCAAGCCGGACAACATCATCCAGGTCGGCGACGCGGTCAAGCTGATCGACCTCGGCGGTGTCCGGCGGATCGATGACATGGACTCCGCAATCTACGGCACCGTCGGCTTCCAGGCGCCTGAGGTCGCCGAGGTCGGCCCATCCGTTGCCTCCGACATCTACACGCTCGGCCGGACGCTGTGCGTGCTGGCGATGGAGTTCCGCGGCTACCAGTCCCGGTACGTCACCTCGCTGCCGCCTGTGGGCGAGGTGCCGCTGTTCCAGCAGTACGACTCGGTGTACCGGCTGCTGCTCAAGGCGTGCGCCCAGGATCCGGCGGACCGGTTCCAGTCGGCCGACGAGTTCCGCGTGCAGCTGCTCGGCGTACTGCGGGAGATCGTCGCGGACAAACAGGGCGACAAGGCGGCGCAGCACTCGGCGTCGTCGCTGCTGTTCGGCACTCCTGGCGACAAGGCGCTGGGCCTGGGTGACACGGCCGCACCGTGGCAGCAGCTGCCCTCGCTGGCGCCGGACGACAGCGACAAGATGGCGGGCTGGCTCAAGACGGTCAGCGTGCCGGACCCGGGCAAGCGGCTCGAGTTGCTCGTGGACGCGCCGGAGTCGTCCCCGCAGATCCTGCTGGAGATCGCCGAGGCTGCGCTCGAGGTGGGCGAGGACCGCTACGACATGGTCGACACCGCGGTCTCGGACCTGCTGGCCGAGGATCCGTGGGAGTGGCGGGCAGTCTGGATGGCCGGACTGGTCGCACTGGCTCGCGGGGACGCGGCCGCGGCCCAGTCGGCGTTCAACGCCGTCTACGGCCAGGTGCCGGGTGAGCTCGGGCCGAAGCTCGCGCTGGCGATCGCCTGCGAGCAGAGCGGCGAGTACGACGTTGCCGAGGGCCTCTACCTCACCTGTGCGCGGACCGACGCCAACTACATCGCCCCCTCGGCGTTCGGCCTGGCCGACATCCGCACGCGGCGGAACGACCTCGACGGCGCCCTCGCCGCACTCGACCTGGTGCCCCGCACCAGCGGCTCGTACGTCCGGGCCCGTCGCCAGCGGGCCGGACTACTGGCAGGATCGGGCCGTGGCCTTCCCGCGCTCGCCCAGGCGATGGACAGCATCGACGCGCTGACCATCGACCCGGTCGACCGGGCCAACCTGGCCGCGGACGTGTTCCGGACCGCGCTGGCCGAGGTCCAGCAGTCCGGTCCGCAGGAAGGACTGCGGATCGACGGCCGGGAGGCCACCGAGCCGGCCCTGCGGGACGGGCTCGAGGCCACCTACCGGCAACTGGCCGACCAGGCGCAGAGCCGGCCGGAACGGATCGCCCTGGTCGACCAGGCCAACGAGGTTCGAGGATGGACGTTGCGATGACGAGTACGACCCAGACGGTCTGCCCCAGCTGCGGCGGGCCGGTGTCCGAGGCCGATCGCTTCTGCGAGGCCTGCGGCGCCGAGCTCAGCCCCAGCACCCCGAGCACGCCCGCCTTGGACACCGACACCGAGCCGACAGTCGAGATCATGACAGGGACCAGTCCGGCAGGTCCGTGCCAGTCCTGCGGTGGCGTCATCGGTGCGGAGGGCTACTGCGAGACGTGCGGCACCAAGGCCGCCAAGGTCCGGGACCACTACACCGAGCAGCCCAGCCCGTGGGTGGCCGGCGTGTGCGACCGCGGCATCCGACATAGCCGGAACGAGGACGCGCTGGCCATCGCTGCCGACCCCGAACCGGGCAGCCGAGCGCTGCTGGTCGTCTGTGACGGTGTCAGCTCGTCACTCGACTCGGATGTCGCGTCACTGGCCGCATCCCGCGCGGCTCGCGACGTACTGACGGCCGGGCACGCGCAAGGCCTGGGCACCGAGTCGTCCCGGAGCAGTGCGATGGTCGCCCGGCTCGAGGCGGCTGCCGATGCGGCCAATGACGCCGTACTGGACAACACGAGTCCGGACAGTCCCAACCCGGCGTCGTGTACGTTCGTGGCGACGATCCTGGAGGACGGTGTGCTGGTGGCCGGCAACGTCGGGGACAGTCGCGCGTACTGGTTCCCGGACGAGGCCGAGGCGGTCGCGCTCACTGTGGACGACTCGTGGGCCGCCGAGCTCATCGCCACCGGCATCTCGCGTGAGGAGGCGGAGTCCGGTCCACACGCGCATGCGATCACCCGCTGGCTCGGCAAGGACGCGCCGGACCACACTCCACGGACGACGACGCTCCGGGTGACCGGGCCGGGCTGGATCCTGGTCTGCTCCGACGGACTGTGGAACTACTGCTCCGAGGCGGCACCGCTGGCCGACCTCGTACGTCAGACCGCTGCGGCGAACGGTGGCGAGTCGATGGCCACCGCGTCCGCCCTGGTCGACTGGGCCAATGCCCAGGGTGGCCAGGACAACATCACCGTCGCGCTGGCGCGGCTCTAGGAAAGGGACCCGAGATGGCCGAGTTCTCCGCCACCGTCTACCAGAACGAGTTCCTGCCGGACGGCGGAACGGATGTGCACGCCATTGTCACGGTGAACTGCAGCGGCGCCGGAGCGGCCGGGCAGTCCGGCAGCGGTGACGCCGGCGAGATCATCATCGTCGACACCTCCGGCTCGATGGGCCGCGAGGGTGTCCAGGCCGCCGCGTACGCCGCGCAGACGGCGCTCGATCAGATCCTCGACGGGGTCTGGTTCGCGGTGATCTCCGGCAACGACCGCGCCCAGCTGGCGTTCCCGCCGTCGCCGGAACCGGTGATGGTGCGAATGGACCAGTTCACCCGGCAGGCGGCCAAGGACGCGGTGTCCCGCTTCTACGCCGACGGTGGGACCGCGATGGGCACCTGGCTGCGGCTGGCCTCGCGGGTGTTCGCGACCGTGCCGTCGCTGACCCAGAAGCACGCCATCCTGCTCACCGACGGCGAGAACCAGCACGAGACGCCCGAGGTGCTGACCCAGACCATCCAGGCCGTCACCGGCCAGTTCCAGTGCGACTGCCGCGGTGTCGGCGTCGCCTGGCAGGTCGACGAGGTACGGCGGATCGCGCAGGCGCTCCTAGGCACGGTCGACATCATCCCGGCCCGGGAACAGCTGGCGGCCGAGTTCTCCAAGCTGATCCAGAACGCGATGAGCCGCGGCATCGCCCAGGCCGATCTGCGGGTCTGGGCTCCGCAAGGCGCCGAGGTGCTGTTCGTCCGGCAGGTCGCACCCACGGTCGAGGACCTGACCTCACGCCGTACGGCGATCAACCCGCTGACCGGCTCGTACCCGACCGGCTCGTGGGGAGACGAGTCCCGCGACTACCACGTGGCGATCCGGCTGGCCGCGAAGGGAATCGGGCAGGAGCAGCTCGCCGCGCGAGTGCAGCTCGTGATCGGCGACGACGTGGTCGCGCAGGGCCTGGTCAAGGCGCTGTGGTCCGCGGACGAGGCGCTGACCACCCGGATCAGCCCGGAGGTCGCGCACTACACCGGCCAGACCGAGCTGGCCGAGGCGATCCAGGACGGCCTGGCCGCGAAGGCCGCGGGGGACACCGCGACCGCGACCACAAAGCTCGGCCGCGCGGTCCAGCTCGCTGCCCAGACCGGCAACGAGGAGGCGACCACCCGGCTGCGCAAGGTCGTCGACATCGACGACCAGGAAGCGGGTACGGTGCGGCTCAAGCGGACGGTCGAGAAAGCCGACGAGATGGCACTCGACACGGCCTCCACCAAGACCACCCGGGTGAAGAAATGACGACAGTCAGCTGTCCGAGCGGGCACCCGTCCGTCTCGACCGACTACTGCGACGTCTGCGGCCTGCCGATCGGCGTCGCGGCCACACCGGCCGCCGCGCAGGTGCCGGCCCCCGCCGTCGCGGCGCCGGCGCCGGCCACCACGGCCACGGCTCCGGCTGCCCAGACCTGCCCGAACTGTTCGGAGCCGGCGGCCACGGATGCCCTGTTCTGCGAGAACTGCGGCTACGACTTCACCACCGGCACCATGCCGCGGCAGGCCTCGTCACTCGACCTGTCCACCCCGCCGCCGGTGCCGGCCGCGCCCAAGGAGGTGGCCGAGTGGGTGGTCGAACGCTGGGTCGACCCCGACTGGTACGCCGTCCAGCAGAGCGACGACCCGTGTCCGTCGCCCGGCCTGCCGGTGGTGATCCCGCTGAACGAGAAGAGCGTGCTGATCGGCCGGCCGTCCCGGAGCCGCGGCATCTCGCCCGAGGTCGACTGCGGTGACGACACCGGGGTGAGCCGCCGTCAGGCCCAGCTCACCACCGACGGCCAGCGCTGGTGGGTCGAGGACCTGCAGTCCTCGAACGGCACGTACGTCGCTCCCGCCGCCGGACCGCTCCCCGAGGACCCGATCGTCCCAGGTCAGCGCCAGGAGCTGGACCCGGACGACCGGATCTACGTCGGCGCCTGGACGCGTCTCGTCGTCCGCAAATCCACCCCGGAAGAGCAGGCCGGCCAGGCCTGACCGGCGAGCAGCGGCCGACAGGTCACGGGACCAGGACGAGCTTGCCGCGGACGCCTCCGGCCTGGAGCAGGTCGAGGGCGTCCGCCGCATCCGTCAGCGCGAGCGTCTTGGCGACGGTCGCGGTCAGATGACCGGCTTCCGCGGCGCGGGCAAGACGGTCCAGCGTGCGGCCGTCGGGCTCGGCGCGGACGATCCTGGGCTCGATACCCCGGTCCGCGGTGAACTGACCACCCGGGACCCAGAACTCCGGCACGGTGGTGACATAGCTACCGCCGTCGCGCACCGCCGCAAAGGCCGCGCGAGCCCGCGGCCCGCCGACGACGTCGAGGGCAGCGTCAGCCGACCCCGAGGCCGGTCCCCCGGCCGAGTCCGCTGCCGGCGCCTCGCCCGGGTCCGGTGTGAGGACGGTGATGCCGCGCGCGACGGCGAGTTCGGTCGCGAATCGGCCGACCGCTCCCCGTGGTCCGTTGACCAGCAGCGTGCTGCCCGCTGCGAGGCCGAGGAGATCGAGCGCCTGGTAGGCGGTGAGCCCGGCGAGTGGCAGCGTGGCGGCCTCGGTCCAGTCGAGGTTCGCCGGTGCCGTGGCGACCTGTGCGACGGGAAGCGTCACGTACTCGGCAAAGCCACCGACCTGGGTCCGCGAGTGACCGGTACTGGCGATCACCGCCGCCCCGGCCTCCCAGTCGCCGCCCTCGACCACGCCGGCGACGTCGTACCCAGGCACGAGCGGCAGCCGGAGCTCGTCGTACCAGCGGTAGTTGCCGGCCAGCATGCCGAGGTCGGCGGGGTTGACCGCCGCGGCCATCACCCTGATCAGGACCTCGCCGTCAGCGGGTGCCTTCACCGGCAGGGTGTGTGGCCGCAGGACTGCTCCGGGGCCGACTCGGTCGGTTGCCATCGCGCGCATCGTCGTCATGATCCCGACCGTAGGCAGCCGCGGGCCGGTCGTCGTTGATCGAGATCAATCGCCGCCGGATCCGGCTGAGCGCCTCCGGTGTGATCCCGACGTACGACGCGATCTGGCGTTGCGTGAGCCGGCCGGCGAGGTCCTCGTGGCCTTCGAGGAACAGCCGGTACCGCTCGGTCGCGTCGGCGAGGAGCAACTCGGTCTGGCGTTGCTCGACCCGCAGGTACAGCGCCTCGGTCAGCCGGGCGACGAGAGCCTGCCAGCCCAGGCTCACCCGGACCAACGCGTCGTACGTCGACCGTGGAGCGATCATCAGGTCGGCCGGCTCGAGGGCCTCGATGGTCAGCCTGGAGGGCTCCTGCCGCAGCGCCGCGCTGTAGGCGCAGACGAGCTCGCCCTCGGCGCGGAACGCGAGCGTACGCTCGGTCCCCGCCGCGTCGGTCTGGTAGAGCCGGAAGAGTCCGCGCTCGACGAACCCGACGCGCTCCGGCCGGTCCCCGGCCCGGACAAGCAACTCGCCGCGCTCGACCCGGGCCGCGCGGAACAGCGCGCGGCCACGCTCGGCATCGGCGGCGGGAAGCTGAGCCAGGAAGCGGTCGAAGTTGCTCGTCACCTGACCATTGTCGCGCTCAGATTCGTTATTCATTGCGGAAGGAAGCTCGCCGCAATCGTTTCTAGCCTGAAGGCATGACAACGAACACGGACATCAGGCCCTTCCGGATCGAGATCCCGCAGGCGGAGGTGGACGACCTCAAGGCGCGGCTGGCCGCGGCGCGGTGGCCGGCCATTCCGGCCGTGGATGACTGGAGCCGCGGGGTTCCGGTCTCGTACCTCAAGGAGCTCGCCGGATACTGGGCCGACGGCTACGACTGGCGGGCCGCGGAGGCCGCGCTGAACGAGATCCCGCAGTTCACGACCGAGATCAACGGTCAGCGCATCCACTTCTTCCACCAGCGGTCGGCGTCGCCGGACGCGTTGCCGCTGATTCTCACGCACGGGTGGCCGGGGTCGCCGGTGGAGTTCCAGCAGGTGATCGGCCGGCTGACCGATCCGGCGGCGTACGGCGGTGACCCGGCCGACGCGTTCCATGTCGTCGTACCGTCGCTGCCTGGGTACGGGTTCTCCACGCCGCTCGGGCCGGGCGGGTTCAACCTCTTCGGGACGGCGCAGATGTGGGCCGAGCTGATGAGCCGGCTCGGGTACGAGCGGTACGCCGCTCACGGCACGGACGCGGGGTCCGGGGTTGCCGGGATGCTGCCGATGGTGGATCCGGCGCACGTGGTCGGCGCACATCTGGCTGGGGTGAGCGCGGGCGCGCCGTTCGGAGGACCGCTCTCGGTGGAGGGCCTGTCGGAGTCGGATCGGGCGCGGGTGGAACGGTTCAACAAGTCGCTCGACGACGGCTTCGGGTACTTCGTGTTGCAGTCGACGCGGCCGCAGACGCTGGCGTACTCGCTGAACGATTCGCCGATCGGGCAGCTGGCCTGGATCGTGGAGAAGTTCGCAGAGTGGACCGACCCGATCCACAAGTTGCCGGAAGAGGCCGTCGACCGGGACCAGTTGCTGACCAACGTCAGCCTGTACTGGTTCACCGGCTCCGGTGCGTCGTCGGCGCACGCGGTCTACGACGGAGTCCAGGCCTGGAAGGCGATGCTCGCCCATCAGGACTCAGGTGGCTGGGGTGACGTCCAGGGACCTCCGACCGGGGTCGCGGTGTTCGGTGCGGAGACGGCGATCAAGAGCCTGGCCGATCCGGCCGGCAAGATCGAGCACTGGAAGGAGTACGAGCGCGGCGGTCACTTCGCCGCGATGGAGGTGCCGGACCTGCTCGCCGGTGATCTGCGGACCTTCTTCCGGCCGCTGCGCTGACGGCTCAATGGCCGGGCTGGGCCTGATGGGTCCAGCCCGGCTGTGGCTTGAAGCAGAGCCACTCGATCACGGCGGAGCCGAGCACGATCGGGATCACCCACGACCACGGCTGGTGCGGCAGGCTCACCACCACGATCGCTGTCCACAAAGCGATCCAGCCGCCGCCGTAGCCGCGCAGTACGCCGCGGTACCACAACCCGCCGGGCGCTTCGGCGGCCCGCTGGCCGAGGTACACGAACAGGTACGACGCGATCGAGATCGGCCAGAAGAACCACAGGCCGCTCCAGTCGTACGGCACCATCACGAGTGCGGACACGCAGACCAGCGCGATGGCCCAGTGATAGACCTCGCCGGCCCAGTTCAACCCGTGCCGGCGCAGGGTGAGGACGATCGCCAACGGGCCGAACACGATCGCGACGACGCCGGCCACGACGTGCAGGATGAGCGCGATGTCACGCACCGCCGTGCCTCCCCTGCTCCCGACTCCCCCCGGAGCTCTCTGACATGTCAGGGAGCATAGGGGTCCGGAACGCCCGCCGTCTGCCCCTCGGCGCACCCAGTCGGGTACGCCGAGAGATAGCCTTCAGACCTCCGGGAAGGAGAGCACCCGGCGGACGGCGAAGTTCCGGTATCCCAGGCGTTCGAAGCTCTTGGCCATCGGGACGTTGCCGAAGTCGGTGTCGGCCCGGATGTGCTCGGCACCCGTCTCCGCGAGCAGGTGGGTGATCTCGGCCAGCAGGTCGTCGCTGTACCCGTGCCCGCGCTGCTCGGGCAGGACCCCGAGGTACCCGACCACCGGCCCGCCGGCGTTGGCGGACGGCATCGCGAACCCGATCAGTTTCCCGTCGGCGTCGTACCCGAGCCGCCACCAGGACCGGTCGCCCGGCATCGACTTGTACATGTCGAGCTCCTCGCGGGCCGCGCCCTCGACCCCGAGCCGCGCGATCTCCCGCGCGGTGGCCGCGTCCAGGCTGCCCTCGCTGACCCGCATGAACACGTCCACGAAGGCCTCGTCGTCGGCCGGCTCGAACCGCAGCCGGGTGGACCGCGGCGGCAGTCCGTACGCCGGCTTCCACTCGTACCGCAACCGGTCGGTGATCTCGGTCAGCCCGGCCGCCGCGGCCGCCTGGCTGCGTGGCTCGAGCGCTGCGACCACGTCGGGCTGGTCCCGCCAGTCGCTGTTCAGGAAGAAGTGGTACTCCGGCGGCTCGGCATCGGCCGGGCGGGCCTTCACGGCGTGCTCGATCAGCGCCGTCCAGACCGGGACCGGGTCGCCGTCGCCGGCGTAGTACAGGCCGTCGATGCTGTACGGGTGGGCGTCGCCGGGGGCGCCCCACCAAATGGCGAGAGCCAGGATCCTGCCGTCTTCCTCGACGACCCAGGTCCAGTCGTCGCGGTAGTAGCCGTCGGCAACGTACTCGCCGTAGCGGTCGAGCGTGACGGTGTTGACCGACTTCTGCTCGATCAGGGAAAGGATGGTGTCGAGGTCGGCCTCGACGGTGGTGCGGATGGTCACGAATCCTCCAGCAGGAGGCGCGCTGCTCCGCTCAGTGCGAGCTGTGCGAGCGGATCGGTCGCGCCGGGAAACAAGTCAGAGTGTTCATCGGTCGCTCCTTCCGCTGCGGTTCGGTCTCGCCGGGCCAGACTCTAGGGCGCGGCCGGGGTCATAGTCCAATTGTTATTCACACCTGGGATCCTCGGCTCCATCGCTTACGTCCGAAGAACTGTGGCCTGCAGCCCTCACATCTTCGGACGTAAGCGCGAGGGACAGCAAGAAGGCGGTCCCGGGATTGCTCCCGGGACCGCCTTTACTGCTTGTGCTGTCGGACCTCAGTGGATCAGAAGTCCATGCCGCCCATGTCGGGCGCGCCACCCTGAGCGGC
This sequence comes from Kribbella sp. NBC_01510, assembly GCF_045040325.1. Lineage (NCBI taxonomy): Bacteria > Bacillati > Actinomycetota > Actinomycetes > Propionibacteriales > Kribbellaceae > Kribbella > Kribbella sp. NBC_01510. Next base: position 1,054,308 of record NZ_CP109418.1, read on the forward strand.
CGAGGCCTTCTCCGGCTTGTCGGCGATGACGGCCTCGGTGGTGAGGAACAAGGCCGCGATGGACGCCGCGTTCTGCAGCGCCGAGCGCGTCACCTTGGCAGGGTCGATGATGCCGGTGGCGATCAGGTCGACGTACTCACCGGACGCGGCGTTGAGGCCCCAGCCCGGCTCGAGGTTGCGAACCTTCTCCACCACGACGCCACCCTCGAGGCCGGCGTTCACGGCGATCTGCTTCAACGGCGCCTCGACCGCGGACCGCACGATCGCGGCACCGGTGGCCTCGTCACCGTCGAGGTCCAGCTTCTCGAACGCGATCACCGACGCCTGAAGCAGCGCCACGCCACCACCGGCGACGATGCCCTCCTCGACGGCCGCCTTCGCGTTGCGAACGGCGTCCTCGATGCGGTGCTTGCGCTCCTTCAGCTCGACCTCGGTGGCCGCGCCGACCTTGATCACCGCAACGCCACCGGCCAGCTTGGCCAGCCGCTCCTGCAGCTTCTCGCGGTCGTAGTCGGAGTCCGACTTCTCGATCTCGGCGCGGATCTGGTTCACCCGGCCGCCGATCTGGTCGGCGTCACCCTCGCCCTCGACGATGGTCGTCTCGTCCTTGGTGACGACGATCTTGCGGGCCTGGCCGAGCAGCTCCAGGTCGACGGAGTCCAGCTTGAGGCCGACCTCCTCGGAGATCACCTCGCCGCCGGTGAGGACGGCGATGTCGACCAGCATGGCCTTGCGGCGGTCACCGAAGCCCGGCGCCTTGACGGCGACGGCCTTGAAGGTGCCCTTGATCTTGTTCACGACCAGGGTCGCCAGCGCCTCGCCCTCGATGTCCTCGGCGATGATCGCCAGCGACTTGCCGGTCTGCATGACCTTCTCCAGCACCGGAACCAGGTCCTTGATGCTCGAGATCTTGCTGTTGACGATCAGGATGTACGGGTCGTCGAGGACCGCTTCCATCCGCTCGGTGTCGGTCACGAAGTAAGGCGAGATGTAGCCCTTGTCGAAGCGCATACCCTCGGTGAGCTCGAGCTCGAGACCGAAGGTGTTGCTCTCCTCGACGGTGATGACACCTTCCTTGCCGACCTTGTCCATCGCCTCGGCGATGATCTGGCCGACCTGGTTGTCGGCGGCCGAGATGGACGCGGTCGCAGCGATCTGCTCCCGGGTTTCGACCGGCTTGGCCAGCGCGAGCAGCTGCTCGCTGACCGCCTCGGTCGCCTTCTCGATGCCCTTCTTCAGGCTCATCGGGTTGGCGCCGGCCGCAACGTTGCGCAGCCCCTCGCGGACGAGGGCCTGGGCCAGCACGGTGGCGGTGGTGGTGCCGTCACCCGCGACGTCGTCGGTCTTCTTCGCAACTTCCTTGACGAGCTCGGCCCCGATCTTCTCGTACGGGTCCTCGAGCTCGATCTCCTTGGCGATGGAGACACCGTCGTTGGTGATGGTGGGGGCGCCCCACTTCTTCTCCAGGACGACGTTGCGGCCCTTGGGGCCGAGCGTCACCTTGACCGCATCGGCGAGGGTGTTCATCCCTCGCTCGAGGCCGCGGCGCGCCTCTTCATTGAAAGAAATCAGCTTGGGCATTCTCCGCGAGTCCTCCCGCGTCGAGTCTTTGTGTTCAGCCGGCCCGGATGCCCGCGACGGACGGCGCCGAGGTCGCGGCGTTCATGTCCCGCCACGCTCCGGCACCTCATCGAGGCCGTCTTCTGTCACACTCGCGGGGCAGGAGACTTATCACTCTCACCCTTCGAGTGCTAACCAAGTATTAGCACTCGACCCAAACGAGTGCAAGCCGGCCCCCCGCCCGGGGGCCGGCTCGCGATCAGCTCGCGGCGGGCGCCTCCGCCGGCCCGAAGACGATGATCCGGACACCGGTCTCGGTCCGCGGCTGGTGCCGGCTGCCGGCCTGGTAGTACAGATAGGTCCCCGCCGGGTAGGACCGGCCGTGGTCGAGCAGTTCGCCCGCCGCGACGTAGATCAGCTCGTCCCGGTCGTGCACGTCGACCTCCGGCCAGGCGATCCCGGCGTCGAGATCGAAGGCGCGGACCAGCACCTGCCCACTGGACGGCAGGGCCCGGCGGACGATGCCCGGCGCGACCGGGCTGGTTTCGGCGTCATCGAGAAGGACTGCTTGAGGTTCGTTCGACATGGCCCAAACCTCGCATCGCGGCCGGACCGGCGACAGTCTCGTCCCGGTCCCCCACCGGACGCATCCGGTCACGCCAGGCACAGTACGGTGACCGCATGCTGGAGGTGCGCCCGGCCGGGCCGGACTCGTGGGACGACGTGGCGGCGGTGATGGGCGAGCGTGGCGATCCGGCGCGGTGCTTCTGTCAGTACTTCCGGCTTCGCGGCCGGCAATGGTCCGACGCGCCCCCGGACAGCCACCGGAAGGCGTTGCGATCCCAGGTCTGCGACGCGAAGCAGCCACCCGGTGTCCTCGCGTACGACGCGACCACGCCGGTCGGCTGGTGTGCGGTCGCCCCGCGGACGTCGTACCCACGGGTGGTCGCCTCACCCAACTGGCGCACCGATCGACCGGACGCGTGGGTCATCACGTGCTTCGTCGTACCGGTGGGCCACCGCCGCCAGGGCCTCGCACGCCAACTGGCCCACGGAGCTGTCGATCTGGCCGGCTCGTACGGCGCCACCGTCATCGAGGGCTGTGCCGTCGACACTTCCACTACCAATCGCGTTCCCTCGTCCGACCTCTATCGCGGCCCGCTGTCCGTCTTCCTCGACGCCGGCTTCACCGAGGTCAGCCGCACCAGCCCGCAATGGGTCCTGGTCCGTCGGGCGCTCTAGGACGTCAGCTGGGAGATCAGGTACTTCGGGGCGGTCAGGCGCCAGGCCTCGGTGATCAGTTCCCGGAGCTCTTCGTCGTCGGCCGCGGCGATGTCGATGTCTAGCCACGCGAAGCGGCCGGCCGCCCAGGACGGGGAGTACACGTCCGGATCCTCGGCCACCAGCGCTTCCTGCTCCTCGCGCAACGCCTTGAGCTGCAGCCTGGTCTCGTCCTCCGACATGTACGCGAAGCTCTTGTTCCGCACCTTGAAGACCGGCTGACCCGCCCAGCCCTCGTGTTCCTCCACTCCCGGCAGCCCGAACACGACCTTCTGCAGCACCTGGACGTCCATTCCCCCGACGGTAAGCACCCGCACCGACAGTTTCCGCCGTACGACGTCAGCGCCCCCGCGATCGTGGGTCGGGTTCAACCAAAGTCGTCAGGGGTGGGTGATCGGGGTTCCAGGGGTCGGATCAGGGGTTGGTCGGTACCGATCCTGATGTGGCGGAGGGGTGCTGGACGGGAGAGTGGAGCCATGACGAACTCCAACGCACCGTTCTCGAACCTGTCCGGCAAGGTCCTCCGTCGTTCCCGCGACCAGCGGATGCTGTCCGGTGTCTCCGGCGGTATCGCCGAGTACCTGAACATCGACGTCACCCTGGTCCGCCTCGCCATCGTCGGTCTGACCCTGATCACCGGTGGCACCGCTCTGCTCGGCTACGCGGTGGCCTGGATCGTGATTCCCGAGGCCGACGGCAAGGCGGTCTGGCAGAACGTCCAGCAGTCGGTGAACCAGCAGAACCACTCGCCCGAGGCCGACATCGCCTCCCGTATCTACGACGACACCAACAACAAGCCCCCGGCGGCATGATCCGCCCTGCGCCCCTCCCGGGCGCAGCCCACGACCACCCCGCGGCGGGGTGACGGCACCGTTCGTCACCCCGCCGCGGCCGTCCCAGCCGCGCGGCCGACTCGCGCCATGACGGGTATCTGCCAGTCCGAGGGATTGCTCGCGACTGCGGCGGCTCGTACGTTCCCCGCGTGCCTCCTCGACGACTTACCGCCCTCGTCCTTGCTGGAACGCTGACCGCCGCACTGCTGGCCACAGCCGGCACTGCCACGGCCCTGCCCCCGACCACTGCCGCACCAGAACAGTCCGGCACCGGTTCAGCCACCGACCTGGTCACGCTCGTGACCGGCGACGTCGTACGCCTCGACACCCAGGCGGATGGCACACAGCAGGCCACCGTCGTGGCGGGCGCACCCGGCGGCACCTACAGCTACGTCCGCGACGGCGACGTGTACGTCGAGCCGGCCTCGGCACAGGAACTGCTGGCCGCCGGCAAGCTCGATCCACGTCTCTTCGACGTCAGCGCCCTGGTCCGCCAGGGGTACGGCGACGCCGACCGGACCACGCTCCCCCTCATCGTCACCTACCGCAGCGGCGCGGCCGTCAGCCCTAAGGCGGCGCCCGCCGGAGTCCAGGTCCGCGCAGCCCTCGCCGGTGTCAGGGCGTTGGCCGTGACTCGGCCGAAGCAGGCCGGGACGACCTTCCTCGCCGAGATCGAGCGGCGGACCGACGTGGCGAAGGTATGGCTCGACGCGCGCACCCGCGCAGTCCCCACCGACCGCACCACTGACACCGCCGCGGCCACTCCGAAGACCCAAGGGTCGTACGACGGAACCGGCTCCACGATCGCGATCCTCGACACCGGCATCGACGCCTCACACCCCGACTTCGCCGACCGGATCGACGAGGCGCGAGACTTCACCGGCGCGAACGACCCCACCGACCGGCTGGGCAGCGGCACGCACACCGCGTCGGTCGCGGCCGGCAGCGGTGCCGCCTCCAACGGCCGGTACGTCGGCGCCGCGCCTGGTGCACACCTGGCCGCCGGGAAGGTGTTCGACGACACCGGCATCGGCTACGAGTCCTGGGCCATCGCCGGCCTGCAGTGGGCCGCGGCCTCTGGTGCCGACGTCGTCGACGTCAACGTCGAGGGCGCCATCACTCGCGGCGACGATCCGCTGACGGAGGCGGTCGACAGTCTGAGCCGGACCTCCGACGCACTGTTCGTCGTGTCGACGGGCTCGAAGGGGCCAGGCCAGCCAGGCACGTCCGAGGTGGCCGCACCGGCAGCGGCTGCCGCCGCGCTCACGGTCGGCGGTACCCGGCAGACGCGCTGGTGGGATCAGTCGCGGCACGGCGTCATGGCGGATCGCGGTGCTATCAAGCCTGAACTCGTCGCACCGGCCTTCGGGGTCGTCGGCGCCGTTCCAGGCGGCGGCTACGCGAGTGTCGTCGGTACCGCGCCGGCCGCGGCGTACAGCGCCGGCGCGGCAGCGGTCCTTCACCAGGTCCATCCCGACTGGTCTCCCAGTCTGCTCAAGGCAACGCTGACCTCCACCGCCGCACCGGTCTCGAGCGGCACTGCCTTCACAGCAGGGGGCGGGGCAGTCGACCTCGCCCGGGCAACCGCCCAGCAGGTCACCGTCGACCAGGGGGTCGCGAGCTTCGGCGACATCACCCGCCCTTACCGCGCCGACCAGTTGCGGCAGCAGCGGACCCTGACCTATCACAACTACTCCCAGGCCGCGGTGAGCCTCGACCTGGTGACCGACCTCGCCGGAACCAGCGTCCACCCCAGCACTGTCACCATCGCGCCGGGTGGAGCAGCCGACGTCACGCTCGAACTGGACGCAACCGCGCTGGCGGCCGACGACTACACCGGGCGGGTGACCGCGACCGGTCCCGACGGCGGGATCGCCACCGCGGTGGGCTTCGTCAAGCAGGACGACACCGTCGAGGTGACCTTCCGTGCCCTCGACCGCCACGGCAGCCCGGCGACGGCCCGGATCCGGGTCGCGCCGTACCGGCAGGTCGATGGGCGGTACTACCCCGAGGACTTCTTCTTCACTCCGGACCAGAAGGAGTGGACTCTGCGCCTACCCGAGGGCGACTACAACGTCTTCGGGCTCCTCCGGACACCCGATGCCTCCGGTGCCGGACTCGCCGAGGTGAGCATCGTGGGCCTGCCGAAGCTGGCCGCCCAGGCGCCGAACTCCACCGTCACCCTGGACGCGCGAACGGCGCGACCGATGACGCTGACGACCCCGAAGCCGTCGGTACCTCGCAGCCTCTCGGTCCGCTGGGCCAGGGGTGACTCAGGCAGCACTGCCGCCACCTATGACGAGTGGCAGGTCGATCTGACCCGCGGCACACCACCGCTGCTGTCGATGTCGCCGACCGAGCGGGTCCAGGACGCCGGATTCGCAGTCACCTCGACCTGGGACGCCGGAGTACCGCTGCTGCAGGCCAAGGCCAGCCGCGGCCGGACCGATGTCTGGTACGCCGGCGGTCCGCTCGCCGAGGGCAGACACCGCTACCGCTTGGTCGATGCCGACTCCGATCCCAAGGGCGTTGCGGGTGCGGTCGCAGTCGTCCAGCAACCCAGTGACATCTCGGTCGACACTCTGGTCCAACGGCTCGCCGACGCAGGCGCTGCGGGGGTGGCCATCTACCCGGCCGACACCGGCCTGCTGGTCCCGCCGCCGGGGGATCCCGGGATCGTGACGATGATGACGACGCGATCCGACGGCCTCGCCTTGCGTGCCGCGGCCCACCGACCGCCGTCGGCGTGGATCGAGCTGACCGGCACACCGCGTTCGCCGTACGCCTATGACGTCAGCTTCGTCGAGAACGGACAGGTCGGCCGCGACCTCGCCTACCGGGCCACCGGCCTGGCCACCGTGGCGACCAAGATCTACAGCTCCGGAACCGGTGAGGCCGGGGGCGGCTGGATCCTCAATCAGCACCTGCGCCAGAGCTGCGGCTGCACGACGCAACCCGTCGCCGACTGGGTCCCGTCCACCGGCTACACCCGGACCCAGTACGTGACCGCAGGTCGCGACGTACAGGTGGCGACAGCCTGGGAGTACGGCGCTGGGCGGACCGTCGTCCGGCCTCGTGCGTTGCCCACCTACCGACCGGGAGAGCACGCCACCCTCGAGTTCCTCAAGGCTCCGTACTCCCCGGGTGTCGCCGGTGGGACCGAGCCCAACACCCAGGGCACGACCACACGGCGAGGGAACCGGATCAGCTTCGACTACGCGATGTTCACCGACTCCCGGGGCAACTGGTCACGGGCGCTGCCCGGCGCTTGGGCCGCCACTGCGTTGTTCGCCGGCGACACCGAGCTCTACACCTCGAGCTCCCCGGTCGGTGACATGACTGTTCCCGCAGACGCCACTGACTACCGGCTCGTCTCCGACGTGTACAACCACGGCGCTGTCGTCGGATTGACGTCGGCGGCCCACACGGAGTGGACCTTCCGCTCGGCGACGGTCGCAGAGGGGACGAAGGCTGTGCTTCCGCTCCTCGATGTCGACTACACCGACATCGCCGACACCCGCTCCGGCCGAAGCGCTCTCGATCTCGCCAACAGCGCGGCCCGGGGACAGCGTGTCGACCTCGATCTCGCAGTCGGCCACCAACCCGGATCGATCGCCGGACCGGTCAGTGCGGTGAAGGTCCTGGTGTCGTCCGACGACGGTGCGACCTGGCAGAAGACCGTGCTGAGCACACTGCAGGACGGCCGCTACCGGGCGACGTACACCCATCCGCGCACGGGCGACTTCATCTCCTTGAAGGTGCTGTCCTCCGACACCGACGGCAACGCTGTCGACCAGACCCTGATCCACGCCTATCGCCTGCGCTGACGTGTCTACAGGTTGAGCGCCGGCTTCCGGAGGGCGGCGACGGCCTGGTCGGGGTGGTCGGCGAACAGGCCCTGGATGCCGAGGGCGGCGAACCGGGTCAGTTCGGTGGGGAAGTCGATGCCGGTGGGCAGGAACCGGCGCTCGGCGCGGAAGGTCCAGACCTGGACGGCCAGGCCCGCACGGTGGGCCTGGTCGACCAGGCGGGTCGGCTCGCCCAGGGCCCCGGTCGCGGTGCGTGGGATGACCAGGTCCTTGTGCGGCGCCAGTACGTGCGCGTACGTCGAGATCTCGCGCAACCCGGCCGGCTCGATCAAGTCGGCGTACGTGCGGCCGTCGCCGGTGCGGAGGAAGTCGTTCGGAGCGCTCTCGGAGTCGACCAGTTGCACCAGCGGCACCCGCGTCATGACGGACCGCCGGCGCAGACTGGTCGGCTCGAACGACTGCACCATCACCTCGTCGTCGCGCAGCCCCAGGGCCAGGATCCGCTCGGTCAACAGCTCTTCCAGCGGCAGTCCGAGCCGGCGGAAGTACGTCGGGTACTTGATCTCCGGGATGACGCCGATCGGCCGTCCGAGCCGCAGCGTCTCCCGCCGGGCGAGGGCCACCACGTCGTCGAACGTGGGGATCTCCTCCAGCCCGTCGTACGCCGTGTTGCTCGCGCGCAGACCGGGCATCCGCTCCAGGGTCCGCAGGGTCCGCAGTTCGGCGTAGGTGAAGTCCTCGACGAACCAGCCGGTGACCGCGGTGCCGTCGACGATCTTGGTGAGCTTCCGGTCCGCGAAGACCGGGTGGCCGGCGACGTTCGTCGTACCGGAGATCTCGTTCTCGTGCCGGCAGACCAGGACGCCGTCGAGGGTGGCGACCAGGTCGGGCTCCAGATAGTCGGCGCCCTGGGCCGCGGCCAGGCGGTACGCCGCCGGCGTGTGTTCCGGGCGGTAGCCACTTGCTCCCCGATGCGCGATCACCAGCATGGTCCCAGGACAGGGGCCGGACATGGCCCCGCGGGAACTCGTTGCCCAACGCAAGATGAAGCTCTTTTGATGCGCGGGGAGACGAACCCGCACCGACCGTGACGGTCCCGAACGCGAGTAATTCGCATGCGGTTGTCGGTGCTCGCACCTAGCCTGAAGGCGCCATGAAACAACTTCCCTTCGCCGATCCCGGCGTTCCCGATCACCGCTCGCCGGCCCGCTATCTGTGGTGGGTCGCGCGCGGTCAGAAGCGCACGCTGATCGGCGGGATGGCGTTCGGCATTCTGTGGATGGCCGCGCAGGCGTTCATCCCGGCGATCCTCGGCCTGGCGATCGACGAGGGCATCGCCGCGCGCGACGGCGAGCGGCTGCTGCAGTGGACCGCCGCGCTGTTCGCGGTCGGCGTGGTGCAGGCGATCGCCGGCATCATGCGGCACCGGTTCGCGGTGACGAACTGGCTGTCCGCGGCGTACCGCACGGTCCAGGTGGTGACCCGGAAGTCGGCCGACCTCGGCGCGACGCTGCCGAAGCACCTGGCCACCGGCGAGGTGGTCAGCGTCGGCGCGGGCGACCTGTCGTACGTCGGCAACCTGATGGAGATCTCGGCCCGGTTCGCCGGTGCGATCGTCGCATTCGTCATCGTCGCGGCGATCCTGCTCACCCAGTCGACCACGCTCGGCCTCGTGGTGCTGATCGGCGTACCCGTGATGCTGCTCTGCCTCGGCCCGATGCTGCGTCCTCTGCACAAGCGACAGTCCGCGCAACGCGAGGCGGTCGGCGAGCTGAACTCGCTCGGCTCCGACATCGTCGGCGGTCTGCGGGTGCTCCGTGGGATCGGCGGCGAGGAGTCCTTCTCCCGGCGATACCGCAGCGAGTCGCAGCAGGTCCGGCAGGCGGGTGTCCGCGTCGCCGGGATCCAGTCCGTGCTGGATGCGGCCCAGGTGCTGCTGCCCGGCATCTTCGTGGTGCTCGTGGTCGGCCTGGGCGCCCACTTCGCACTGCAGGGCGACCTCAGCGCGGGCTCGCTGGTCGCCTTCTACGGCTATGCGACGTTCCTGGTGCTGCCGCTGCGCACGGCCACCGAGTTCGCTAACCAGCTCATGCGCGGTCTGGTCGCCGCGGGTCGAGTCGTCCGCGTGTTGGAGCTGGAGCCCGACATCACCGAGCCAACCCGATCAGTGCGCCTCCCCGGCGGCGGTGACTTGGTGGATCCGGTCTCGGGCATCCGCGCGCGCGACGGTCTGCTCACGGCGATCGTCTCCGCCGAGCCCGACAGCTATGCGGAGCTGGCAGACCGCCTGGGTCGGTACGACGACCTGAGCGAGGTCAGGTACGGCGGAGTGACGCTGGCCAGTGCGACGCGTGCGGACGTGCGTGAGCGGATCCTGGTGAGCGACACCGGCTCCCAGCTGTTCACCGGCACCCTGCGCTCGGAGCTCGATCCGGACGGCCGTCGTACCGACGACGAGATCATGGCCGCGATGCGTACGGCGTCCGCCGACGACGTACTGGTCGCGTTGACGGACGGGCTCGACTCCGAGGTCGAGGAGAAGGGCCGGTCGTTCTCCGGCGGTCAGCGGCAGCGGCTGGTGCTGGTGCGGGCGCTGCTGGCGGACCCGTCCGTGCTCGTGCTGGTCGAGCCGACCTCTGCGGTCGACGCGCACACCGAGGCGCGGATCGCGGATCGGCTGCGGGCCTACCGGTCCGGCCGGAGCACCGTGGTCCTGACCGCGAGCCCGCTGCTGCTCGACCGCGTCGACGAGGTGATCTTCGTCGCCTCCGGCCACGTAGTTGCCTCGGGCAAGCACCGTGCGTTGCTCGACACCGAGCCCCGCTATCGCCGAACCGTCACCCGTGAGACCGAAGCCGAGGAGGTCCTCCGATGAGGCAGATCCTGCCCGTCGCCGGGCCTACCGAGATCCGGCGGCATGCCCGCCGGCTGGCTCGGCGGCACCCACGCACGCTGTCCGTCGCGCTGCTGCTGCACGGGCTGGCGGCGGTCACCGGCCTGGCCGCGCCGCGGCTGATCGGTGGCCTGGTCGAAGACGTCCAGAACGGGACGACCGCCGCCAAGGTCAACCAGGTGATCATCGTGATCGCGGTGTTCGTCGTGGCGCAGTCGCTGCTGACCCGGTGGGCGCGGTTCAAGTCGTTCGCGCTCGGCGAGCAGGTGCTGGCCGAGCTGCGGGAGGACTTCGTCGACAATGCGCTCGCCTTGCCGATCGGCACGGTCGAGCGGGCCGGCACCGGCGACCTGCTGTCCCGGACGTCGCGTGACGTCGACACCCTCTCGCGGACGGTGCGGTTCGCCGTACCCGAGACGATCATCGCGTTCGTGACGGTGCTGTTCACGGTCGTCGCCACTGTGCTGGTCGGCGTGTGGGTGCTCGTGCCGTTGGTCGCGATGGTGCCGGTGCTCTGGCTGAGCACCAAGTGGTACCTGCGCCGCGCGAAAGACGGTTACCTTCGCGAGAACGCGGCGTACGCCCAGATGACGAGCTCGCTGGCCGAGACGGTCGAGGGTGCGCGGACGGTCGAGGCCTTGCGACGGTACGACGATCGCGTCCGCCGCGGCGATGCGGACATCCGGGGCTCCTACCTCGCTGAGCGGTACACGCTGTCCCTGCGGACGGTGTGGTTCCCGGTCGTCGAGGTCGGCTATCTGGTGCCGGTCGTCGGGACGCTGCTGTTCGGAGGCTGGCTGCACCTCGGCGAGCATGTCTCGCTCGGCGCGGTCACGGCCGGTGTGCTGTACGTCAACCAGCTGATCGATCCGGTCGACCGGTTGATCTCCTGGATGGACGAGCTCCAGTCTGGTGGTGCGGCCTTTGCACGGTTGCTGGGCATCAGCGACGTACCGGACGACCGGACGCCGTCGGGGCAGTCGCCGTCGAGTGAGCTGGTCGAGGCGCATGACGTGCGGTTCTCGTACGTCGACGGTCGCGACGTGCTGCACGGCGTCGAGCTGACCATCCAGCCGGGCGAGCGGATCGCGATGGTCGGTCCGTCCGGTGCGGGCAAGTCGACACTGGGGCGGTTGGTCGCGGGTATCCATCCGCCCCGGACCGGTTCGGTGACGGTCGGCGGGGTCGGCATGACCGAGCTGCCGTTGGACGAGCTGCGCAAGCAGGTCGCGCTCGTGACCCAGGAGCATCACGTCTTCGTCGGGACGCTGCGCGACAACCTGTCGATGGCGCGGCCCGGGGCTTCGCACGAGGAACTGCTTGCGGCGCTCGGCGCGGTCGACGCGCAGGAGTGGGCGGAGGCGCTGCCGGACGGTCTGGATACTCGGGTCGGTTCGGGGCAGCTGGCGCTCACGCCGGCGCAGGCGCAGCAGTTGGCACTGGCCCGGCTGGTGCTCGCGGATCCGCACACGCTGGTGCTGGACGAGGCGACGTCGCTGATCGACCCGCGGGCGGCTCGGCACATGGAGCGCTCGCTGGCCGCGGTGCTGGAGGGCAGGACGGTCATCGCGATCGCCCACCGCCTCTACACGGCCCACGACGCGGACCGGGTCGCGGTGGTGGAGGACGGGCGGATCTCGGAGCTCGGCAGCCACGACGAACTGGTCGCCCGTCAGGGTTCGTACGCCGCGTTGTGGAACTCCTGGCACGGATAACAGTCAGACCCCCACCAGGCTGGTGGGGGTCTCCTGTTCCTTCTACCGTTTGCGCAGTACCAGGACTGCGGAGTCGACATGTGGAGGTGGGGTGAAAGCCTTGCGGGGAAGGCGAAGCCCGATCGACGGGTCGAAGTGCCGGAACCACCGGTTCGCCCCCGGCGCGTCACCGCGAGCCCACCGGTTCGCCACCTGCCTCTGCAGCACCAGATCCGCCGACGCCAGGCGAGAACCCGGCGCCAGCAAGCGCTTCAGCAGTGCGGTGGAGATGTTGTACGGCGGACTCGACACCACCCGGAACGGCCGCGACGGCAACCGGAGATCCGCGGCATCGGCCCGGACCACCGTCACCGGCGCATCCGCGAACCGCCGACGCAACCGGTCGACCCGCTGCGGGTGGAGTTCGACGGCCACTACCTGGGCACCGGCGCGAACCAGCGACGCGGTCAGCGCGCCGAGTCCGGCCCCGACGTCGAGGACGAGTTCACCGGGTCTGACCCCGGCCGCGTCCACGACTCGCTGAGCCCAACGACTATCGAGCGGATGCCATCCCCAGGCACCCCGCGCCTGCTCGGAGCCGGGCACGACAGACCATCACGAAGTACGTAATCATGCGCCGACCATAGAACGCCGGACCTGCTGGGCTCAAAGCATTTTCGGGCTCGCACCTAATGCCTTGACGGTCTCCGTCGTACGGCGCTGCGCCAGCTCGAGGCGGCTCTTCTTCGACGTGTCGGCCTTCGCGAGCTCACGTCGTACGTCGAGAACCCGGACAGGCAGGGCGTCGGTCATCAGGAGCGGTGTGTACTCAGCCTGTTCGGTCTTCCAGCGGTCACGGTCGCGGGTGAAGGTGAAGCGGACCAGGAGACCTTCGGCCTTGGTGCTGATGGGCTCGCGGTGAGCCGCGACCAGGTTGCCCAGGCCGTAGGCGACCCATTTGCCGTTGATCTGCTCCATCGGCTGCACCACGTGCGCGTGATGACCGACCACCAGGTCGATGTTGCTGTCGGCAAGCAGTTGGGGTGCGAGCTCGCGTTGCTGGTCGTTGAGCCTGCTCGAGTACTCCGTCCCCCAGTGGCAGCTGACCACGACGATCTCAGCGCCTTGGTCGCGCGCCTCTTGCGCGTTCCGGATGATCGTGGCCGCGTCCAGCTTGCCGGCGCGCCAGGTCTGGCCGTTCGGGTACGGCAGGCCGTTGAAGCCGAACGTGTACGACAGCGAGGCGATCTTGACACCGTTGACGTCGACGATGGTGGGCGTCTCGGCTTCGCTTCTCGATCGCGCCGTACCTGCGTGGCGCAGTCCGGCCTTCTCGAGGGTGTCGAGGGTCCGATCGACACCGGTCGCACCGCCGTCGAAGCTGTGGTTGCTGGCTGTGGTGCAGACACCGTACCCGGTCTGCTTGAGCGCGGTGGCGATCTGCGGCGGGCCTTGGAAGAGCGGGTAGCCGTGGTAAGGGCCGCCTCGTGGTCCGAGGGGAGTCTCCAGGTGCGCGATCGCGAGGTCGGCCTGCTGTACCAGCGGCTTGACGCTGCTCATGAGTGGTGCGAAGTCCCAGGCGCCGTCGTCGCCGTCGCGCTTCGCGGTGGTCCACAGTCGCTCGTGCAGCAGGACGTCGCCGGTCGCTACCAGCGTGATCTTGTCGGGTCGATTCGCCTTACCTGCTTCGGATCTGGCGCCGGGCTGACCAGTCTTTGTGTCGCTCCCGGTGTCCGCCGCAGTGTCCGCGATGCACCCTGCAGTCGCCAGTACTCCGGCTCCGGCGAGCAATCCGCCGAGCACCGTACGTCGTCGTACCGCCATCCCGTCCCCCAAGCCTCAACCCCACTCGCTCAGGAGACGCGGCAGCCCCAGATTTAGTTGCCGCAGCAACCAAACAGTGTCCTTCGCGGGCCTTCAGGTAGAGGGTGTGCCCGATCGGTCATCGATCCCAGCGCCACGACCTCGCCCGGTCGGCCAGCAGGCTCAGCGTCGCGGACGGAACGCCGGGGACCGGTACGGTCCCGTGTAGTGGTCGGTCAGCGCGACGACCAGCTCTCTGTCGCGATCACCGGCGCGGCGTACGACGTACCGCAGTACGGCGCGAGAGTGGTCGCGGAAGAGCTGGTCGAGGTCAGCCGTTTCCGGCGTGGTCATTGGTTCCACACCGCGTTTGTTCCCGCTCGCCGCGAACCATTACAGGAGGTCTAGGCGATCAAGCCGGAGGAGTCCGGTGGGGCGTCGGCGACGTGGTTGTCCTGGCAGGCGGCAACGAGGGTGTCCAGGGAGAGGTCGAGGGTGGCGGCGACGGCGGCAACAGTGAACAGGGCTGGGGTGGGGATACGACCCGTCTCGATCTTGCGGAGGGTGTCGACGGAGACCCCGCAGGCAGCCGCGACGTCCACCATGCTGCGCTCGCCGCGGGCCTCACGGAGCAGGCGGCCGAGCTGGCGGCCTCGTTCGCGATCCCAGCTGGACAGAGGTGGTCTTACCATGAGCGTGATAATAGTACCGGTATAACTATCCCGTGAAGTTGAGGAAGCAGCCAATGGTCGAGTTGAAGACGCCGGCGGAGATCGAACAGATGCGCACGGCCGGCCGTGTCGTCGCCAACGCCCTGCAGGCAGTGAAGAAGGAGGCCTCGGTCGGAGTCTCGTTGCGCGAGCTCGACGAGGTCGCCCGGGACGTCCTGCGCTCAGCCGGTGCGGTATCGCTGTTCGAGGGCTACCAGCCCGGGTTCGCGACCAGCCCGTTCAGCGGCGTCATCTGTACGTCGGTCAACGACGCGGTGCTGCACGGCCTCCCGACCGACCTGAAACTCGCGGACGGCGACCTGCTGAACGTCGACTGCGGCGCCTCCGTCGACGGATGGTGCGCGGACTCCGCGATCAGCTTCTGCATCGGTACGCCGCACCCCGAAGACCTGGAGCTGATCGCGACCACCGAACGCGCACTCGCCGCCGGCATCGCCGCCGCGGTCGACGGCAACCGCCTCGGCGACATCAGTGCCGCGATCGGCCGCATCGGCTACGACGCCGGCCTCGGCACCAACCTCGACTTCGGCGGCCACGGCATCGGCCACCGCATGCACGAGGACCCCCACATCCCCAACGGCGGCCGCCCCGGCCGAGGTCTCAAACTCCGCGCCGGCCACGTCTTCGCCATCGAACCCTGGTTCTGGTCCGGCCCCGGCAGCACGTACCGCATCGACGAAGACGGCTGGACCCTCCGCTCCGCCGACCAAACCCGAGGCGCCCACGCCGAGCACACAGTAGCCATCACCCCGACAGGCCCCGAAATCCTCACCCTCCCTTAGAAACCCCACCGACCACGCACGCACCCACCACGCACCCGCGACGCCGGCCACGCGCACCCACCCCACCCGCCACGCACGCACCCACCACACCGGCCACGCGCACCCACCCCACCGGCCACGCACGCACCCACCCCATCCGCTACGGGCGCTCCCACCGCTCCCGCTACAGGCGCTCCCATCGTGGCGCGGTACGGGCGCTCCCATCGTGGCGCGGTACGGGCGCTCCCATCGTGGCGCGCTACGCCGCCACGCCCCCCTGCGCGCAGCTACCGCCGCCGTGCATGTGGTTACCGCTCAAGCGACCACAAGGTGGCTCGCCAACCGTGATCACCCGGCGCCGCGAAGCCAGCCCTTTCGTCGCGCACACGCGGTTTGCTGCGACCACCGACCTGGCTCAGCGACGAATCGGATGGGACACAGGCCTCCATCGCCTTTGCCCGCACATACCTCGAGGATCCGACCGACGCCAGCCGACCGGCGACTCCCATCGCCGCTCCGTCATACCGCTCGCACAAGATCGGCAGGCCAGACCAATCCGCAGGATGTGGCGGTCGCCGGGGCGGCGATGACGGCGTCGAGGTTCTCTAGACATTCGGTGGGCTGACCGACCGCGAGGTCCGACAGCTCACGGAAGACGTCGTCCAGCTGCGCGGGCAGATCTTCCGATACTTGCCCTCGTCAAACGATACGACCCCTTCGAGCTCCTCGACGTGCTCAGCAAGACTCTCGCGGCCCACCTGAGCGTCGCGATCGGGACACGAATCTGGTCAGCACGGCAACCTCCGGCGAGCTCTTGATCTGGTCCTGCATGCACGAGTCTCCCGCGCAACGCCTCCCTTCAACGCGGCTGATCCAGCGTCCGTTGGCTTGATCAGCGGAGGGGGCCGAGGCCCAGATGAAGGCTTAGTTCACGTCGCCCTGGCTGCGCGGTTGGTTGCGGGTAGCGGCCTCGACCTGGGCTTCTATGGGGCACCCTCGGGGCTGAGCGCGGCCTCCTGCCAGGGATCTGACACGCGGTCGTCGTGGTGATCGTTTGGACTTTCGCCCGCAGAGCTCACTGGATGCGCGGCTCGATCGGTTGGCTCGGAAGGCTCACCCCAGATAGCCAAGCTTGCCGCCTCACGGAGCGACGACGACCCGACATCCCCAATCCGCTCACAACCGGCGAGCCGCAGGCTGTGCAGCAGTCCTGCTCGCAGACCAGATACCGCAAGGCTCGACGCGCTGCCGGCATCAGATGCAGCAAACCCAACTCCGGATGGATCTTGTGCCGTTTGCGGCGAACTCATGCGGGATGGACCGGTCGCGCTTGGTCCGGTGGGCGGTGGCGGTGGCTGTTGGGCAGCCTGGTGTCGTGGTCGGCTGGGGTTGGGCTGCCGGGGTGGTCGGGTGGTGTGTTGTGGTGGTGGGTCGGCCCAGGTGGGGCGGGCGACGTGGACCTCGCCGTCGATGATGATGATGGTCCAGTCGCCGTGGTGCAGGTCGACATGGTGGCGGCGGCACAGCAGAGGCTGTCGCACGAATCCTCGGGGCCGTGGGTTGGTGCCGTGTTCGAGGTCCGGGGCTCCCCCCCGCCGGTCAGGCGGGCGCGGCTTGCAGCTTGAGGAGGTTGTGGACGGTGCAGATGAGGCGCCATTCGCTGTGCACGGCTGGAAGGCTGCGCCGGGCGAAGCGCCGGAATCGGAGGTTGTGCTTGATGTTGCCGAAGACGGGCTCGATGCTCGAGGACCGTTTCTTGTAGAGCTCGGTGTTGCCGGGGTCGGCGAGTTTGTTGTCCATCGCTTTGCGTGCGATCGCCGGGTCGGTGGCCTCGCCTCGGACGTGGGCGAGCATCGCGTTGATCCGGGTGTCGGAGACGGTGAGCTCGTCCCTGGCGGCTCGCTTGGACATCTCACCGCGGGCGACTTGTTCGATGACAGGGATCCATTCGGCGGGTTCGGGTTCGGCGCTGCGGGTGATGCGTTGCCCGTCGCTTCCGAAGTACCGCTTGGTCATGTCCCCCACCCAGGTGTGGGAGACACCGAGGATCTCGCCGGCCTTGCGTTGTGACAACTCACCACGGTTGACCTTGGCCAGGACGGCGAGCTTGTCGTCGTCAGGCTTGTCGGCCTTGCGCCACGAGGACTTCTTCGTCGCGATCAGAACCTCGGCGCCGACGCCGGTGGTGCCGTTGGCAGCTGTCCAGTAGCCGGCGTCGGCAACGAACGCCCCGACACCGTCGCCGTGTCCGGCGTCAGTGAGGTTCTCGGCCACCGCTGTGGCCATGGGCAGGAAGTGGGGTTGGTCGTTGGTGGTTGCGGTGGCCTCGGCCGCGACCACGATCTGACCGGTGGTTGCGGCGGCCTGGGCGTTGTAGCCCTGCAGCACGCCCTTCGAGGCGGTCGCGATGATCCGTGAATGCGGGTCGGTAGTGTTGGCCCGCCGGGGACGCGACCGCCGTGCAGTGTCCTTCTTGGGTGCCGGCCCGGTCAGTTTCCGGCCGCGCTCGGCCTCCTTCTTCGCCCGCTCGGCCATCCGGGTCTCGTAGTCACGCGCCTTCTGCGATTCCAGCTCGTCCAGCGCGGCCCGGATCCGTGCCCGCCGGTCCCGGCCACCTGCCCATTGCGCAGGAAGCTCATCACCGCGGGACTCACCGTGCTCGGCGTCCTCGGCCTCGTCGACCGCCGCCGCCTCGTCCAGAATCGCCCTCGCCGCTGCCTTCGCAGCCTCAGCCAACCCGGCAGACCCCGCCAGCCCTGCTGCGTCCTGCGACTCGTTGGCCTCGGCAAACCCTGCGAGTTCCTTGCTCAAGGCATCACGTTTGCGGTTGGCGAAGAACGAGGCATTCGCAGCGATCTTCGTGCCGTCGATCGCGACCACACCGGCATCGACCAGCCCGGCCTTCACACACAAACCAAGGACCTGCCCGAACAGACCGGCGATCGCTCCTTGATGACGTGCCCGGAACCGCGCGATCGTGGCGTGATCGGGCCGCTGATTCGCCGCGACCACCCGGTAAGCGACGTCCTCAACCAAACGCCGCTCGACACGACGCGAGGAACGCTCACCAGTGCAGTACGCATACAGCAACACCGCCATCATCATCGACGGGTCATACACCGAACCACCGCGCCCATCGGTCCGATACGCCGCGAAGAACTCCGCAAGATCAAGCTCAGCCACGGTGTCGAGCACGAAGAACGCCAGATGATCCTCAGGCAGCCACTCCCGCACAGAAGGCGGCATCAACATCAGCTGGTCCACATCGCCACAACGCACGTTCACAGCCACACCCGAGTATTTCGCACCACCCCAGCCCCACCCGCCCGACACGCGATTCATGCGACAGCCTCAGCAGGCACAGGTTGTGCACGGCGGTGGCGCCGCCGTCGATCCAGGACTGCAGGTGGTGGGCGTCGCACTGCACCGGCGGCGCGCCGCAGACGACGCAGCCTTTGTCGCGGGCGTTCAGGGCGCGGCGCATCGCGCCGGTGACGAGCCGCTCGGCCCGCCCGACATCCAGCGGCTCCGACTTCGACCCCAACACCAGCGGGATGACCTTCGCGTCGCAGGCCAGCCGTCGGATGGTGGCCGCGGACAGGCCGTCGCCGTACACCACGTCGCCGATCGCGTCCGCGGCCGCCGACTTCAGGTCCTGCAGGTCAATGGTCACGGTGATGTTCGCCTTCGCACCGAACCCCGGAATCCGCCCAGACCCACCGGCCCCGGCCGTCCCGTCCGCCCTACCGGTACCGGCCGGACCGGCACCAGTCGCCCTGGCACCGGCTGGCTCCGTCGTACCGGCGCCGGCCTCACCCGCGTCCGCCAGGCCGGCGCCCGCCGCATGCACCGCACCGTCATCAGCCGCACCTGCCGGACTGGCACCAGCCGCACCCGTCGTACCGGCGCCCGCCGTACTGGCACCGGCCGTGTGGGGTGCGGCTGTAGGGGCTGGGGTGGTGGCGGGTGGGGTGGTGGCGGTGTCGTAGGCGGTGGCGGCGAGGGTGAGGGCGGTGGTGAGGGCGTCGGCTTGGCGTTTGTCGCGGGGGCGGGGGTCGAGGTCGCCGGTGAGGGTGCGGTGGGGGCGGGCGCCGGCGTGGATGAGGGAGCGGAGGAGTTCGGCGTTTTCGTTGGCCAGGTAGCCGCGGAACTTCACGCCCCGGTCGGCGCCGATCAGGGTCAGCGATTCGCGGGCGTAGGCGTGGTGTTCGTCGGGTTCGGGGCCGTCGGTGTCGAGGACGTCGCGGACGCGTTGGCCGGCCTTGCGTAGTTCGGCCGGGGACAGGTGGCGGGCCAGGCCGACGAGTTCGCGTTCGGCCACGTCGAGGTCCTCGACCGCGACGGTGTCGGGGACTTTCTCGAGCGCGGTCACGATCGCCTCGGCCTGGGCCGGGCGCAGGAACCCCTCCGCGGCACCCGCGCCATCCGCCTCGTCCGGCTCGTCCGGCTCGTCCGGCTCGTCCGGGTAGTCCGGGTCGTCCGGGTCGTCGGTGAGTTTGTCGGGGCTGTCTGCTGCGCGGTAGGGCGTCGGCAGGGCGGCCGACACGGCGGCGTACTTCGACAGCGTCTGGGCCAGGCGGACGTCGCGGCGGGCTTGGGGGCGGTCGAGGCGGTAGCGGAACGCGAGTAGCTGGGTGGTGTCGTGGGCGCCGATTTCCTGGGCGTAGCCGTCTTGGTCGAGGGCGGCGATGAGGTGGAGGCGGTAGGTCTGTCGGCGGGCGAGGTCGGCCTCGAGGGCGTCGAGAGCCGCGAGCTTTTCGCTGCCGCTCATCGACCACACCGGTCGCTCGCCGAGGAGTTCCATGCCGTCAACTCTAGACACAGCCACCGACAGTTCTCAAACCCAGAAACCCTTTTTTTCAAGGGATCTGACTATCCACAGGCGTCAATTGTTGTGGACAACCTCACGATGGTTGCCTTAGGCAAAATATTCACGGAGAGCCAATGGGCGCGTGCGGGACGCGCGGGGCACCAGTAAGCAAATCCCCGACGCCGGTTGTTCCGCGATCTCCACAGTTTGTTGGGCTTTCGCTGAGCGCGCGACGAGATTAGGCCGCGTGGCGTAGGTGGGCAACGAAGGAGTGGACGTGGTTGCCGCGTGGGTTATCCAGCCGGCCGGTTAGAAGAGGGGCTGTTGAGTTGGTGGTGGTTCATGGCTGGTGGGTTTGGGGGATGGCGGGCGGCGGAAGCGGGTGGTGGGGTCGGGTTCGCCCCAGCCGGTGGCGGAGTCGGAGGTGGCAGTGCGGCCCGGGGCTTCGACGATGCCGCGAGGGTGGTTCGCCTTGGCGCGGGGTTCGTTGGACTTAGCGCGAGGCTGGGCGGACCCCGCGCGAGGTTGGACGGCCCCCGCGTCGGGCTGGGCGGACCCCGCGCCGGGTTGAGTGGACCTCAGGCGGGGTTGGGTCGGGGAGCCCGGGAGAGGGTCGGATCTGTGGCTGGCGCCTCGGCCGAAGCCGTGTTTGTCCAGCAGTGGGCGGGCCTTTTGTTCGAAAGCCTTGCGGTAGCTGGGAGAAGCGTAGGAGCCGTGCGCGTAGAGGGATTCGTAGCGGGCCACCAGGTGGGGGTGGTCTTTGGCCAGCCAGGTCATGAACCAGTCTTTGACGCCGGGGCGGAGGTGGAGGACGAGGGTGGTTACGCCGGTGGCGCCGGCTTCAGCCAGCTCACCGAAGAGGTGGTCCAACTGGTCGGGTGAATCCGTCAGCCAAGGGAGGACGGGGGCCACCATGACGCCGCACGGCAGGCCGGCTTCGCGGACGGCTCGGATGAGGTCGAGGCGGCCGCGGACGGAGGGGACGCCGGGTTCGACGTGCCGCCGGAGCTCTTCGTCGCCCAGGGCCAGCGAGATCCCGATGCCCACGGGGACCTGCTCGGAGGCGGCGGCGAGGAGCGGGAGGTCGCGGCGGAGCAAGGTGCCCTTGGTCAGCACGGACAAAGGCGTGCCGGAGCCGGCCAGGGCGTCGATGATGCCCGGCATCAGGCGGTAGCGGCCTTCGGCTCGCTGGTAGGGGTCGGTGTTGGTGCCTAGGGCAACTTGTTCGTGGTTCCAGGACGGGCGGGTGAGTTCGCGGCGGAGGACGTCGACCACGTTGGTCTTCACGACGATCTGCTGGTCGAAGTCCAGGCCTTGGTCGAGTTCGAGATAGCGATGGCTCGGGCGGGCGAAGCAGTAGCGGCAGGCATGGGTGCAGCCGCGGTACGGGTTGACGGTCCAGTTGAAGGGCAGCGACGTACCGGGCACCGAGTTCAGCGCGGATCGGGCGACGACCTCATGGAAGGTGATGCCCCGGAACTCCGGTGTCGTCACCGATCGGACCAGACCCGCGATCGACCCGAGACCTGGCAACGTCCCTGGAGTCTCGACATCAAGCTGCTGACCGGCCCATCTCATGCATCACAGTCGAACACATGTTCGGCACCAAATCAACCGAGGAAGGCACCAGCGTTCGCGACCGCCCACTCGCGATACGTCACCGCCGGCCGACCGAGAAGCGATGGCACCGTCGGCTCGGGCTTCATCGGATGCTCCGCCATCATCCGGAATCCGTCCAGCAACCACTGCGCCGTCTCGAGCCCGATCACCGGCGCGAGCAGATCGAGATAGCCGGCCGGCGTCAGTTCCTCGAAGCGAACGTCCCGCCCGATCGCCGCCGAGATGCACGCGACCTGCTCCGGCGCCGTCAGTCCGTCCGGCCCGCTCATCGTGAGCTTCTGCCCGCTGTAGTTCGAGGAGAGCAGGACGACCCGCGCGACCGCCGCGATGTCCCCCAGATCGATCGGCGTCTGCACCGCTCCGGCGTACGGCGCGCGCACGACCCCCTCGGCCTTGATCGACGCCGCCCAGTCCAGCGTGTTGTTCATGAACTGCCCCGGCCGCAGGAACGTCCAGTCGAACCCGCCCGCCTCGATCGCCCGCTCAATCCGGTAGTAGTGCCACGTCGACGGATCCCCCTGCGCCTCGTAGTCCGCGGGTTCGCCCGACAGTACGACGACCCGCCGCACGCCGGCCTCTTGAGCGCAGCGGACGAAGTCCTCCACGTACGCCGGAAGTGGCGCGAGGTACACCGTGTCGACACCGGCCAACGCGGCAGGCAAGGTCGCCGGCTTGCCCAGATAGCCGCGTGCGACCTCGACACCGTCCGGCAGCGCGGCCCGGGTCGGGTTGTTGGTGAGCGCGCGTACCGGGGCGCCTGCCGCCACCAACTCGTCCACCAGGAGCCGCCCCACACTCCCGGTCGCGCCGGTCACCAGGATCGTCATGCCGTCTCCCCTCACGCCAAAGTTAATTCTCGTAGGCTATACGAGAATCTGACTCGGTGCCTATGAGTCCCTCGGTGACGGGCGACGTGCGACGCTTGCCGTGCGCCCGGAGGGGCAGGGTCGGGAGTGCTGGAGAGCGGAGGGGCTTTGACGGTTCGCCGGAGTGGTGAGGGGCAGCCGGAGCGGACGCTGGCGCTGCTGTGGCGCAACCACCGCAAGCGGGCCGCCGAGGCAGGGCGGGCGACGCCGGGCCGCGAGGCCCGAGGGGCTGGGCGGCGGCCTTCGTTGGATGTGGACGAGGTTGTCATGGCGGGGATCCGGTTGGCGGATGAGCAAGGGCTCGTCGCGGCCTCGATGGGTGGAGTGGCCAAGGAGTTGAGAGTCGGGACGATGACGCTCTACACCTACGTCCCGTCCAAGGAGGAGTTGCTCGACCTGATGGTGGATCAGGTGCTGGCCGAGCGCGACCTGCCCGGCGCCGGTGCGCCACGCCCGGACGACTGGCGCGAGCAGATCGAGGTCTACTCGGAGCAGACCCGAGCGATGTTCCAACGGCACCCCTGGCTCGCGCAGGTGTCGACGATCCGTCCGCCGGTCGGCCCCGGCATGCTGGCCGGCCGCGAGTACCTGCTGTCCGCGTTCCTCGGCCTAGGCCTCAGCCCAGCCGAGACCAACACGGCCGCGCTCGCGATCACGACGTACGTCGACTCCGCCGCCGGCCTGGAAGCGGAGAGCGAACTGATCGAGCGCGCGACCGGTCAGAGCAACGACTCCTGGTGGTACGAGCGCAGCGACCTCTGGGAGACGTACTTCGACGTCGAAAGACATCCCGCGATGACAGCGATCTGGAACGCGAACGGCTACCAGTCGAGCACGCGCGAGGCCGCGGCCGAGTCCTACCGCTACGGCCTCGACCGTCTCCTCGACGGCATCCAGGCGATGGCTCCGGAAACCCTATAAATCAAGGGGAAGCGTTCACCACCGCCCGTCACCAACGCTAAGCGAACAGTCGCCGACCCTGGCATGCCGTAGGTTGCCGTGGTGCGCGAGAACTTCCAGGTCGACCTGCAAGGGATCGTCGACCTGCTGAGCAACCATCTGTACAGCAGTCCCCGGGTGTACCTGCGCGAGCTGCTGCAGAACGCCGTCGACGCGATCACGGCCCGCCAGGCCACCGATCCCGGTACGCCGCAGCGGATCGACGTACGCACGGCCGACGACGGGCTGAGCATCTCCGACACCGGGATCGGCCTCACGCCGGACGAGGTGCGGGAGCTGCTGGCAACGATCGGGCGGAGCTCGAAGCGGGACGAGATCGGGTTCGCCCGGACCGAGTTTCCTCGGCCAGTTCGGCATCGGTCTGCTGTCAGCGTTCATGGTCGCGGACGAGATCGAGGTCGTCACCCAGCCGGCCGGCGGTCCGGCCACGCACTGGATCGGCACGGCGGACGGCCGCTACACCGTTGCGGAGACGACGGATCGTCCCGAGCCGGGTACGACGGTCACGCTCAAGGCGCGGCGTGGTGCGGAGCAGTGGTACAAGAAGGCCACAGTGGTCGAACTGATCCGCCTGTTCGGTGCACTGCTGCCGATCGAGATCCTGGTCGACGGCGAGCAGGTCACCGACGCCACCGCACCCTGGGAGGGCTCACGGGCCGATCTGCTCGGCTATGCGCAGGACAAGCTCGGGTTCACGCCGTTCGACGTGATCCACTTGAACAATCCGGCCGCCGGGCTCACCGGTGTCGCGTTCGTGCTGCCGTTCGCCGCGAACCCGGCCGAGCGGGCAACGCACCGCGTGTACCTGAAGCGGATGCTGCTCGCCGAGAACGTCGAAGGGCTGCTCCCCGACTGGGCGTTCTTCGTCCGCGCCGTCATCGACACGTCCGAGCTGCGTCCGACCGCGAGCCGCGAGGCGCTGTTCGACGACGGCAACCTCGAAGCCACCCGGGACGCGCTGGGTGCGCAGTTGCGTGGCTGGTTGGTCCGCCTCGGTAACACGGACCCGGCCAAGCTGGACCGGTTCCTCGCCATCCACCAGCTCGGCGTGAAGGCGCTCGCGCTCCACGACGACGAGATGCTCCGGCTGGTCCACCGCTGGCTGCGCTTCGAGACGAACCATGGACGGATGACAACCGCTGAGCTGCAGGAGCGCAGCGGTGAGATCCGCTATGTCGCCACGGTCGAGGAGTTCCGTCAGCTGGCCGCGGTTGCAGCCGCACAGCAGATCACTGTGGTGAACGGCGGCTACACCTACGACAGCGAGCTCCTCGAGCGCCTCCCCGAGGTAGTGCCCGATCTGGTCACCACACGGTTCGATCCGACCGAGCTGAGCACGAGCTTCGACAGTCTGGACCCGGACACCGAGCTAGGGCTGCGCCCGTTCGTACGGCTCGCGCAGGCCGCGCTGGACTCGGTCGGTTGCGAGGTAGTGGTCCGTGCGTTCGAGCCTGCCGGTCTGCCCGCGCTCTACCTCGTGGACCGGTCCGCACAGTTCGCCAGTGAGCTCAGAGCCACCAAGGATCGTGCGGACGCGCTATGGTCCGAGGTACTCGGTGCACTCGACACCCACGACGACAGCCGGCCGCAACTCGTTCTGCACTACCGCAGTCCTTTGGTACGGCGGATGGCGTCACTGAACGATCCTGAGCTCGCACAGCTCGCAGTCGAAGGGCTGTACGGACATGCGCTGATGCTCGGTTACCACCCGATCAGTCCGGCGGACTCTGCACTGGTGAACCGCTCTTTCCTCGGTCTGCTCGACCAGGCTGTCCCGACGCAGGAGGACCCGACCCGATGAATCAGGAACTCGTGGACCGACTGCAGCGCGCCGAGAGTGCACCGTACGGGAAAGCGCGGTCGGCTTTGCTGGAGGACGTCGTACGGCGGGCCGATGCGGCCGGTGAGGAGGACCTGGCGTTCTACAGCCACCTCTCGCTCGTGACGGCGTACGTGATGGGGGGCGAACCGCGGAAGTCACTGGTGCCGTTCGCGCGGTGCGTGGCGGACTGGGATGCGTCACCCGACCAGTACCGCGGTTACTCGCACACGTTCCTGTGGTGCTTCAAGTACGCGCCGAGCACGCTGACCAAGTTCCCCGAGGTGCCGCTGGATCGTGCGTACGCCGTACTGGACGACATGGAACGGCGTTGGCGGCAGGGCGGCCACAGCATGCACGCCGTCCATCAGCACCGGTGGCTGGTCGCACACCACATCGGGGATGCGGACACGGCGGCCGAGCAGTTCCGGCTGTGGTCTACCGCGCCGCGCGACGACCTGTCGGACTGCGTCGGCTGCGACCCGACGTCGAAGGTGCACCACCTGACCAGCGTCGGGCGTACGGCGGACGCCGTCGCGCTGGCCGTGTCCGTGCTGGACGGGCAGCTCACCTGCGCGGAGCAGCCGCAGCAGATGCTGACCGCTCTGCTGCCGGCCTATGTCGCCGAGGGCATGTACTCCGAGGCGGTGGACGCACATCGGAAGGCGTACCGGATCCTGCGCGGGCGGGTCGGCGAACTGAGCGAGCACGCGGACCACGTGGTGTTCCTGGCTCGGACCGGCAACGAACTGAAGGCCGTCGAGCTGATCGAGCGGCACGCACCCGAGCTGGCCGACCCGCCGTCGCCGTACGCCGAGATGGTGTTCGCGGCGGGCGCGTCACTCGCCCTGAGCCGGGTCGACGCCGGACTGATGATCCGGCAACCGTCCGGCGCCACACCGGCTGCTGAGCTGGCGGAGCAACTGGCCGCGAGAGCTCTGGACCTGGCAGCCCAGTTCGACGCACGGAACGGGACGACGCATCGCAGCGACGAGATCCGCGCGACGCTGACCGCCGAGCCATGGGTGGAGTACCTGCCGCTCTCGGAGACCGCCCGGCGCGCCCAGCTCCGGAAGCAGGCCCAGCCGGCCGCCGAACCCTCGGACCAGCCGCCACTCGGTCCCGCTCGGCCGGAGCCCACCGGCCGCGGCTGGCTCGACGAGGCCGAGGACGCGTGGCAGCGCGGGCAGTCCGAGCAAGCGATCATGGCCTGGCAAGTGTTCGAGCAGGAGGTGCCGGAGAGCGAGTGGACTGCACTCGACCGCGCCCGTGCCCTGGACGGGCGAGGGTTGCTGGCGTCCGACAAGCCGGAGCGCGCGCTGGAGTCCTGGCGCGAAGCACTCGCGCTGTACGCCGATCTTGGTGAAGAGATCCGCCTGCTCCGCGACCGTGGACGGATCGGCCGTCTGCTCTGCGAGCAGGGACAGGTCGAGGAGGGACTCGCGACCAGCGAGGAGCCGCTGCGCCGGCTGATCACCGAGGACGAGCCGCGACGTCAGGGCCACTGGCAGTACTCGCTGGCGACCGTGTACGCCCACGCCGGCCGCTACGACGACGCCGTACGCGAACTGCGTGAGCTGCGTGTACGTCCGGACGTCGAGGAGGAGCTCCTGGCGGGCGCAGCGATGATGCAGGGCGACCTTCTCGCGCAGCTGGGACGCTTCGGGGAAGCGGAAGAGGCCGCCACGGTGGCGTCGGGCGCTGCGAGTGAACTGGTGCGGTCCTTCGCGTTCAGGCAGCGTGGGCGGATCCGCCTCGAGCTCGAACGCCCGGCCGAGGCAGCCGAGGACCTGACTGAGGCAGTCGCACTGCTGGCCGGCGTACCGGGCATGGAGGTTCAGGTAGCGCTCGCCCGGTTGGAGCTGGCGCGTGCGTATCTGATGACCGGGCGGCCGCTGGAGGCGGCGGAGACGGGTGAGGAGGCGCTGCCGGTGCTGGGCGGTGACCCTGGCCTCGCCCAGCCGCTTGCCGACGCGCGCGGCGTACTCATCGAGGCCTACCGTTCGCTGGGCGAGCTGGAGTCCGCATTGACCAAGGTGCGCGAATTGCAGGCGTCCGCGCCGGCCGATGCGCATCCGGCCTGGTTGGCGATGATCCGGCACGACGAGGGCTTGCTGCTGGAGAAGCTCGACCGCGACGAGGAGGCGGTCGAGGTGCTCCTGTCCGCAGCCTCGCAGTACGCCGCTGCCGAGCAGCCGATCGAGCAGGTGCAAGCACTCCGACTGGCGGCCCAGTCCGCCCGCTACACCGGTGACTTCGCCCAGGCGGTCGAGCTGATCGACAGTGCCCGCCCGCTGCTGACCGCTCTGCCGTCAGCCGACCAGCGAGTCATCTTCCAGACCGCCGGTGTGCATTGGGATCTGGCGCTGATCGCCCTACAGCGGGGCGACGCGGACACCGCCGTACAGCAGGCGTCACAAGCCGCCGACCACTACGAACGCCGCGGCTACGCGGACCAGCAACTCAACGCGCATCTACTGGTCGCCGAGCACAGCGCCGACGAGACCCTGCTGGAGCAACTCTTCCCAACCCTGACCACCGGCACCGAACCCTGGTACCGCGCCGGCTGGCTCCTCGTCGACCGCTTCAAGACCCGGGGCCGCGCCCAAGACGCAGCCTCCCTGGAGGCGCGCCTCAGCGAATAGCCGCCGTGGGGTGTGGACCCTCAGTGAAGTCCTGGGACACCTGGCCGGTGGAGACCTGACGCGTTGCCCCCTGAAAGGGGGGCTCCCGGCCAGCGGCATCGCCAAACCCGCCACCACCGCCGGGGCGGGTGCGGGTGGACTTCCAGGCCATCACAATCACCCAGACGCCGCCACCGCCCGCGGGCGGCCTTCGTCCCCGCCTCATTGTGAGGGCCTGGCGATCTGGTCGACGGCGCGCGCAACACCTACGCATCCAGCAGCAGCCGATGCCTCACGGATCCAGGCTCCGGCCTTGGCGTCAGGGGTGAGTGATCACTCCCACTCGATGGTGCCGGGGGGCTTGCTGGTGATGTCGAGGGTGACGCGGTTGATTTCGTCGACCTCGTTGGTGATGCGAGTGGAGATGCGTTCGAGGACGTCGTACGGAAGGCGGGCCCAGTCGGCGGTCATGGCGTCCTCGCTGGTGACGGGGCGCAGTACGACGGGGTGACCGTAGGTGCGGCCATCACCCTGGACGCCGACCGAGCGGACGTCGGCCAGCAGGACCACCGGGAACTGCCAGATGTCGCGGTCGAGACCGGCCGCGGTCAGCTCGGTGCGGGCGATCAGGTCGGCCTGGCGCAGGAGGTCCAGGCGCTGCTTGGTGACCTCGCCGATGATCCGGATGCTCAGCCCCGGGCCTGGGAACGGGTGCCGGTAGACCATCGCCTCGGGCAGGCCGACGGCCAGGCCGAGCTCGCGGACCTCGTCCTTGAACAGTGTCCGCAGCGGCTCGATCAGGCTGAACTGCAGGTCGTCCGGCAGGCCGCCGACGTTGTGGTGCGACTTGATGTTCGCCGTCCCGGTGCCGCCGCCGGACTCGACCACGTCCGGGTACAGCGTGCCCTGGACCAGGAACTCGATGTGCCGCTCGGCGTCCACCTTGCGCGCGGTCGCCTCGAAGGTCCGGATGAACTCGCGGCCGACGATCTTCCGCTTCTGCTCCGGGTCGGTCACGCCGGCCAGCGCGCCGAGGAACTGCTCCTCCGCGTCGACCATCTCGAGCCGGATCCCGGTCGCGGCGACGAAGTCCTTCTCGATCTGCTCCGACTCGCCCGCCCGCTGCAGGCCGTGGTCGACGTACACACAGGTCAGCTGGTCGCCGATCGCCTTGTGCACCAGGGCCGCCGCGACCGCGGAGTCGACGCCGCCGGACAGCGCGCACAGCACCTGCTTGTCACCGACCTGCTGGCGGATGAGCTCGACCTGCTCGTCGACGACGTTCGTCGTGGTCCAGTCGCCCTTGCACCCGGCGATGTCGTACAGGAAGTGCTCGAGCACTGCCTGCCCAGCCTGCGAGTGCAGGACCTCCGGGTGCCACTGCACGCCGGCCAGCCGCCGGTCCAGGTCCTCGAACGCCGCCACGGGCGCGCCTTCGGACGCCGCGAGTACGGCGAAACCGGCGGGCGGCGCGTGGACGGCGTCACCGTGGGACATCCACACGTTGAGGTCCTCGGGGATGTCGGCCAGCAGCGTGCCGGCCGCGCTGACCGTCACCGGGGTGCGGCCGAACTCACGCAGACCGGTCCGGCGGACCTCGCCGCCGAGCGTCTGCGCCATCGCCTGGAAGCCGTAGCAGATCCCGAACGCCGGTACGCCCGCGTCGAACAGCGCGGTTTCGACCCGCGGCGCACCCTCGGCGTACACAGACTGCGGCCCGCCGGACAGGATGATCGCCTTCGGCTGCCGCGCCAGCATCTCCTCGACGGGCATCGAGTGCGGCACGATCTCGGAGTACACCTTGGCCTCGCGGACCCGGCGCGCGATCAGCTGCGCGTACTGCGCCCCGAAGTCGACGACCAGAACCAACTCATGCTCAGTCACCTTGCAAAGCCTATCGGTGCAGGTCAGCGGGGTTGTAATCGAGCGGTCCGGGGGGCAGCCGGCACCGGGTCGTTGGTGATCTCCAGTCCGGGGAAGCGGCGGCGCATGGCGGCCTCGTAGCGGGTGGCCGCGGCCGGCTCGCCGATGAAGTCGGCGAGCTGGTGCTGGCCGAACCACAGCCGCACCCGGCGGCGAGGTGGGAAGCTCACCCGGCGGACGCTATCGCCGCCGGTTGTCCGCGGTGTTACTCCGCGTTACGAACGGAAGTCACCATCAGCCGCTTCGGTGCTCTGAACGACAGCAGGTCGATCATCGGCGGCTCCTCCACCAGGCGTACGGCGCTCAGCAGGCCGGCCGCACACTCGAGCGCAACCCGCGCCTCCATCCGAGCCAGCCCGGCCCCCAGACACCGATGCACGCCAACCCCAAATGCCAGATCCGCCGGCCCGCCATGCCCAGAGAGCCCGAGCAGCACAGAAGCGCCACCAGGCAGCTCGACATCCCCAACCACCGCGGGCCCAGCGGTGACTCGCCGCCATGTCGGCACCGACGAAGCCTCCCGCAAGACGTCCTCGACAACAGGCGCCGGGTCGCCTCCTGCCAACAGAGTGTGGTGGAACGTGGTGGAGATGAGTTGAGTAGTGGTTTCCTGGCCGGCGATCAGGAGGAAGTAGCCGACCGCGCACACCTCTTCGTCGGTGAGCCCCAGTGCCACGAGCACCCCGAACAGGTCGTCTCCGGGAGCTTGGCGGGCGGCCGTCGTACGGGATCGAAGCCAGGCGTAGAACTCAGCCGCACTGTGCGCCAGCTCCAGTTGACGGTCCTCGTCCGGCCAGCCCCAGAACAGCTCGAGCGAATCCAGACTCCACGCCTTCAACGCCGGTACGTCGACCTCCGTCAGCCCGAGCATGTCGAGTACGACGAGCGCCGGCGGCTCGGCCGCGACAGCCTGGACCAGGTCCACCTGCCCGTCGCGTTCCACCACCTTGGTCGCCTCGGCCACCCGAGCCGCCGTCAGGTCGCGAGCCAGCCGCTCCGCCGCCGCCACCCGCGCGGGACTGAAGAACCGCGCCACCGCCGCCCGGATCGGCCGGTGCGACTCCCCCGCGTTGTTCGCCAACGTCGGCGGTAACGCGAACCCCACCCCCGACAGCACCCGCAACGCCTTCACCGACAACGGCGTGTGCGCCAGTACGGCGTTGTCCGGCCGGAACGTCGCCGGATCCAGCAGCACCTCGCGGGCCAGCGCGGGGTCGTCGACCACCCAGTACCCGAGCTCCTCGTCGTACCGCGCCGGACACCCCGTCATCGGAACCAGCCGGGCGCGTCCCTGATGAACGCGCTCCGATCAAGCCGCCCCGCGCCCGCCGGGATCCGGCCGATCACCGGGACGCCGGTCGTCACGGGCAGATCCTCGAGGTTGCACTCCTCAGCCAGATCAGGCTTCGCCGGCCACGAGCCGATCACCAGTCCGTCGATGGGCAGGCCGCGAGCCCGCAGAGCCTCGACGGTCAGCCCGGTGTGGTTGAGCGTCCCGAGGCCCGAGCGCATCACTACGACGAAGGTGAACGGCATGGTCAGGTGCGCGGCGAGGTCGGCCAGGTTGTTGCCCGCAGCATCCAGTCCGACCAGAAGCCCGCCGGCCCCTTCGACGAGCACGGTGTCATACCGACCCGCCAGATCGTCGATGAACTTGGCGTGCTCCTCGACAGTCGGCAACGGCACACCCGCACGCCGAGCAGCGGTGGTCGGCGCCAGCGGATCCCGCAGCCGGACACCTTCCTGCAACTCGGTGATCCCGGTCAGCCGCTGAACGTCGGCGAGATCCCCCGGCTCGTCGGCGGTGACGCCAGTCTGCGCAGGCTTGACAACAACAACCCGCCCACCACAGGCGTGGTGGACAGCCAACGCGGCGGTGGTGATGGTTTTGCCTACGCCGGTGTCGGTGCCGGTGATCAGGATGATCATGAGACCTGGCCGATCGCGTCGACGATGACGGCGCAGGCGTGGTCGAGGTCGGCCTGCGTGAGGCCGGCGTTGGCGGTCAGTCGGAGGCGGGAGATGCCGTCGGGAACCGATGGTGGACGGAAGCTGCCGACGCGGACGCCTGCCGCCAGACAGCGGTCCGCGGCGTGGACGGTCTCGCGGGGGCCCGGCATGGGGACGGAGACGACGGGTCCCGCGGCGGGCGGGACACCGCAGGCGGCGGCGAGGCGGGTGGCTGCGGCGTGGATGGCGTCGGGACGAGTGGGCTCGGCTTGCAGGACGTGGAGAGCAGCCAGCGCGGCGGCGCAGGCGGCTGGGTTCAGGCCGGTGTCGAAGATGAAGGGACGGGCCCGGTTGACGAGGTGTTCGCGCAGGATGCGTGGCCCCAGGACGACACCCCCTTGGGAGGCCATTGCCTTGGACAACGTCATGGTGACCAGCACATGGTCCTGACCGGCCAGACCGGCGGCGTGCACGGAGCCACGGCCGCCGCCGGTGACGCCGAAGCCGTGAGCCTCGTCGACGAGCAGTACGGCGTCGTGCGCTCGGGCAACGGACGCGAGGTCGGCCAACGGCGCCGCATCGCTGAGCACGCTGAAGACCGACTCGGTCATCACCACCGCGTGCGGTTCGTTGCGTTCGGCAAGCACCTTGGTGACCGCGTCGACGTCGTTGTGCGGGACGATCTCGACCCGCGACCGGGACAACCGGCAGGCGTCGACGAGCGACGCGTGGATGTGGTCGTCGGACACCATCAGCGTGCCGGGTCCACCGAGCGCGGTGACCACGCCGAGATTGGCGAGGTATCCGGACGAGAACACCAGCGCCGACTCCTGGCCGACGTACGATGCGAGCGCCGATTCCAGTTCCTCGTGCAGAGCCGTCGTACCGGTCACCAGACGGGATGCCGTCGATCCGGTGCCCCAGACGCAGACGGCCTCGGCCGCGGCCTCGATCACGCGCGGATCGGATGCCAGGCCAAGGTAGTCGTTGCCCGCGAGGTCGATCAGCTGATCGTCGGCCGCGCGGGCCCGGAGCCGGCGGGTCAGGCCGCGGGACTCCAGCGCCGCGGCCTTCGGAGCGAGCCAGTCCTCGAGCATCAGCCGGCCTCCTCGACCGCACCCGCGATCGCCGCCGCGATGGTGGCGATATCGTCGTCGGTGCACACGTACGGCGGCATCGTGTAGACCAGATCGCGGAACGGCCGAACCCACACGCCGCGCCGCAGCGCCGCCTCGGTCATCCGCGGCAGATCCACCGGCCCACCGAGTTGTACGACGCCAACCGCGCCGAGCACCCGGACATCCTTGACCACCGGCAGCGATGATGCGGGAGCCAGACCGGCCGACAGACCCGCCGAGATACGAGCGACCCGGCCGGCCCAGTCCTGGGACAGCAACAGGTCGATCGACGCGAGCGCGACCGAACAGGCCAGCGGGTTGGCCATGAAGGTCGGGCCGTGCATCAGCGCGCCGCCCGGTCCGTTCGAGACTGTCTGCGCGACGTCCGTCGTACACAGCATCGCGGCCAGTGTCAGGTAGCCCCCGGTCAAGGCCTTGCCGACGCAGAGGATGTCCGGATCGATGCCCGCGTGCTCGGAGGCGAAGAGGGTGCCGGTGCGGCCGAAGCCGGTGGCGATCTCGTCCAGGATCAGCAGGAATCCGTGCCGGTCCGCGAGGTCGCGCAGCACGCGCAGGCAGGCCGGGCTGTACGGGTACATACCACCCGCACCCTGGAGGATCGGCTCGACGATGATGCCGGCGATCTCGCCCGCGTGCCGCTCCGCCAGCTCGGTCACGGCGGCGGCCCAGGCGAGCAGCTCCGGATCGTCGTCCGGGCGATCGAACCCGGCCGGCGGCTGCGGCCCGAACACCTGCTCCTTCAACGCGCCCGTGAACAGCGAGTGCATCCCGTTCACCGGGTCACACACGCTCATCGGTGCGAACGTGTCGCCGTGGTACCCGCCGCGGACAGTCAGCATCCGGGTCCGCCCGTTGTTGCCTCGGGCAACTTGGTACTGGAGCGCCAGCTTGATCGCGACCTCGACCGAGACCGAGCCGGAGTCACAGAAGAACACGTGCCGCAACGGTTCCGGAGTGATCTCGACCAGCCGCTCGGCCAGCCTGATGGCCGGCTCGTGGGTCAGCCCGCCGAACATCACGTGGCTGAAGTCGTCCACCTGGCTCTTCACCGCAGCGTCCAGCACGGGGTTGCGGTAGCCGTGGATCATGCACCACCAGGACGCCATCGCGTCGATCGCCTCGACCACCCCGCCGGCCCTGTCGTCCAGCTGCAGCCGTACGCCGGACGCACCTCGGACCAACCGGACCGGCGACGGCTCGGTCAGCGAGGAGTACGGATGCCAGAGAAGCTCCGAATCCTGCTGTAGCCGCCGATTGACCGCCTGTGACACCGTGTCCCGCCTCCGTCCTGAGGACTCACCACGGTAATCGCTGCTCGCCACGACAGCAGGCGTGGGTGGCCAGGATGTGGCCTAGCTCTCCTACAGTTGGGTGCCGGCTGTTGCGATGTGCAACGTCACTGCGTCGGGGTGCAGCCGCGGCCGGGCCATCGCCGTCACCGTCTTGGCGCCTTCGAGCGATTCGTCCCGGATCCACTGCACCGGCGCGGCAAGCCCGATCCGGCCAACCACCGAGGCAGTCTCCAGGAAGTTCCGGGACTCCAGCACAGTCCAGGCGCGGTCTCGCTCCCAGGTGATCGCTTCGGCCGTCCGCGCGGGTTGCTGCCACTGACGGTCGGCGTCGCGCTGGTTGCCGTAGATGAGCTGCCCGTCCGGACGCAGTACGGCGATCCGGTCGGCCCACTCCCCTTGGTCGATCAGTTCGGCGGCTCGCAGCACACCGGCGTACCCGGCATCGTGGACGCTCTGCATCGCCAGCCTGCCGAAGCCGAAGCTCTCCAACGCGCGCATGTGCCGTTCGAGGACGCCGAAGCGGCTGCGTGCCTCGTGCATCGCCAGGATCGCGACCTCGATCTGGAATCCCGCCTCCTTGAATCGGCGGGCCGATGTCGCGAGGCCGTCGGGGTCGATGCACTCCGTCTCGACGATCGCGTCGTACCGCTCCTGGATCACCAGTTCCTCGGCCTGCGCCAGCCAGCGCCGGCCGTCGGCCGCGACGTACTTGCCGGCGGTCGTCGGTACGTCGGTGATCGGCTCGTGGAAGCGTGGATGGTACGGCTCGTAGGCGGTCGCGCTCAGTACGACGGGACGGCCGCGACGATGCAGAACGGCCTTGACCATCGCGGTGATCGTGGCCTTGCCGTCGCCCGGCTGACCACCGACGAACACCACGACCGGCTGCTCCTGCGCGGTGCCGGTCAACTGGTCGGGAACGATCCGGTCGCGGAAGATCCGCCCACTCTCCGCCTCGGCCAGCAGGTAGCGGTCGTCGTCACCGGCCGGCCCGGTCCCCCACACATCGGTCACGCTCGCCCCAGCACTTCGTTGCCGCCTGCGTCCTCATCGCCGGCCACGGCGTCGAAGTCGTCCTCGTCATCGCGCTTGCCGGCGTCGTCTTCATCATCGTCGTGCTCCTCGACGCTGAGGAGCTTGTCGGCGTCGAGGCGGATGCGCTTGATCGCGCGGGTGTCCAGCGGAGTGAGCTCCTGCCCCCGCGCGGCCCAGGCCTGCTGCTCGTCCCGCCAGCCCGCGATGGCGTCGGTATCCGGCTCGGTGGCCGTCTCGATCAACCGGGTGTAGTAGCCGATCGCCTGCCGGACACCCTCCTGCGCGGTCTCGTACGCGATCGCCTGCGGCCCCGTCCAGGTCGCCGTACCGAGCTCGGCCAGAACGTTGAAGGCGACGTTAACCACACCTGGACGATATCGGACATCCCGGGTCACGCACGGACCGGCGGGGCCGTGCTTGGCCGCTTCCAAGGCGGCTCGCACTCTGAGGTCTACCGTCGGCGCGAGCCGCGCGTTCCCTGCCGGGACCGGGCGTCGCCACCGGAGCGACCCGACCCTTCGGACCGCTTCCCGCCCGAGCGTTGGCCGCCCGGGCGACCGCCACCTGACCGATCCCCGCCTGAAGACTTGCCTCCCGGGGCGGTAGCCCTGACCGGACCGGCTGCGAGGGCGGCTGTCACGGCGGCGAACGCGTCGATGGCACCGCGGACCGGCTTGATGCCCGTGAGTTTCGGGATCGCCGCGCGCTGGCGCCGGGTGTGGGTGCGGATGCGCTCGACCACCCGATCGCGGACCTCGGCCAGGTCTTCCACCGTGAGGTTCTCGACCGGTCGGCCGCGTTCCAGGGCGACGTCGAACCATTCGGTGTAGCCGTGGGTGTGGACGACCTGGTTCGGCGACTTCTGGCCGAGACGGCCGTACTGCGCCAGGACGTCGTACCGCTCGTCGAGGCCGAGGACCTCGTCCCGCAGCCCGCGGCGGACCTGCTCGTCGTACGTCGCCGCTACCCGGCGATCGATGTCCGTGGCCGGACGGTCCACCGCGAGCACGATCTGCCGGGCCGCGCCCGGGGTCTCGGCGCGGTCAGGATCGTTGCCCATGGCATGCGCCAGTGCGTTGACGATGGCGTCGTAGTTGTTCGCGTGGATCTTCCCGGCTGCCTTCGGGTCCAGCCGGGACAGGACGGCGTACGCGTCCTCGGCCATGCTGCGCGGGAAGTCGCGGCGGACCGCGTTCCGCGCCTCGGCGACCGCGTCCACCTCCCAGCCCTCGAGTAGGGAACGCAGGTAGACACTGGTGCCGCCGACGATCACTGGCACACCACCGGACGCCCAACTGGCGTCCATGTGCTGCCGTGCCTCGGCGACGAACGTCTCCAGCTCGAGCTTCCGCACCGGCTCGGTGACGTCGATCATCGTGTGGCGGATGCCGCGCATCTCCTCCGGCGTGGTCTTGCTGGTCCCGATGTCCATGTACCGGTACACCTGGCGCGAGTCGGCCGACACGACGATCGGCTCGAGTCCGAGTTCGTCCCGGATCCGCAGACACAGGTCGACCGACACCGCGGTCTTCCCGGCCGAGGTCGGTCCGTAGAGAGCGACCAGCAGGCGAGGTACGGCGTCGGACATGCCTCAAACCCTAGTCGAGGTCAGTGAGACGCGAGCTCACCGTGGACCGAGCAGCGGGCCGACCAGCCCATCGGATGGACCTGGACGACCATCCGGCGCCGGCACTCGGCGCAGTACCTCGGCGGCTCGAGCGCCAACGCCTGACGGCACCGGTCGTGATCGCCGTCGGCCAGCTCCCGGCCGCAGTGGCCGCAGTAGACCTCGGTCACAACGTCTTCTGCAGCTCTTTGACCGGCATCTTCAACTCGGCCAGCAGGTCGAGGTCCGCGGTCGCCGGGCGGCCGAGTGTGGTGAGGTAGTTGCCGACGATGACGGCGTTGATCCCGCCGAGCAGACCCTCGCGGGTGCCAAGGTCGCCCAGGGTCAGCTCGCGTCCGCCGGCGTACCGCAGGACGGTCCGGGGCATCGCGAGC
Source organism: Kribbella sp. NBC_01510 (assembly GCF_045040325.1). NCBI lineage: Bacteria > Bacillati > Actinomycetota > Actinomycetes > Propionibacteriales > Kribbellaceae > Kribbella > Kribbella sp. NBC_01510. The sequence continues at coordinate 1,091,712 of NZ_CP109418.1, forward strand.
CGGAACACGGCGATGGTCCGCAGCGCGTCCTTGCCGGCCATGATCTCCAGGTCGCCGAACGGCGTACCGGGACGGGGGTTCAGGAAGTTCAGCGGGACCTCGTGCGGGTCGAGCTCGGCCAGCTGGGCGGCCAGCTCGGCGCGCTGCTCGAGCGACTCGCCCATCCCGACCAGACCGCCGCAGCACAGTTCCATCCCGGAGTCGCGCACCATCAGGCAGGTGTCCCAGCGCTCCTCGAAGGAGTGCGTGGTGACGACGTCGCCGAAGTACGAGCGGGCCGACTCGAGGTTGTGGTTGTAGCGGTGCACACCCATCGCCTTGAGCTCGTCGACCTGCTCCTGCGTGAGCATGCCGAGCGAGCAGGCGATGTTGATGTCGACCTCGGCGTTGATCGCCTCGATGCCGGCCTTCACCTGCGACATCAGCCGCTGGTCAGGACCGCGGACGGCAGCGACGATGCAGAACTCGGTCGCGCCGGTCTTCGCGGTCTCCTTGGCCGCCTCCACCAGCTCCGGGATGTTCAGCCAGACGGAGCGCACCGGCGAGGTGAACTGGCCGGACTGCGAGCAGAAGTGACAGTCCTCCGGGCAGCCGCCGGTCTTCAGCGAGACGATCCCCTCGACCTCGACCTCCTCGCCGCACCACTTCACCCGCACCTCGTGGGCGAGTGCGAGCAAGTCGGGCAGCAACTCGTCGGGCGAACGGAGAACCTCGACCAGCTGCTCCTGGCTCAGGCCGACGCCCTGTTCCAGAACCTGCTCACGTGTCACGCCCAGGATGTCGCTCATGGTTCTCCTGCCTCATCGAACGGTCGGCTCACAGTAGGACAGGCCGGTACGTCGTCTCTGCGGCGGGCGTCACGTGAAACACCCGAGAGCGACCTGCTCCAGCGACTCTCTGCCACCCCCGGGAGAAAGTTTCTGGATTTTCTCTGGAACCTCGTAACCCCCCGTAGATGGGCTCGTTGATGTGTGCAGAGGCGGTTACCGCAAGGAAGACCGCCACCCGGTTACAAGGAGCGACGAATAGCTGATCATTACGATCAGCACGCAGAGTGGTCACAACCACTCGCAAGGACTCGAAACTCCGGAAATCGGATGTAAGGTAGTAGCCAAGAGCTCGGGTCGCCAGCCATGGTTGGTGACCCGATCCCAAAGCGCCGGGCGCCTCACCCCGGCTTGAGTGGGTCCCTCGGGAAGCGATTTGGGCGGAAACGCTCCCGAGGGACCTGCTCCCTTTTCCAGGCCTTTTGGAAGACCAGCGGTGCAAACCTCGACTCCGGCGCGGAGTTGAGGTTTTTTCATTTGCCACTACCGGTCTTAGTCACCACTGGAGGGTTGGGACACCCCCTGGGGAGCTGCGACAGGAAATAACGTGTTCCAGATCCCGAGTTCCTGTCCAAGGCCACGAGAATGGCCCACTCGGGAAGCCGGTCAGGACGCGGCGGGATTACGCCGGCAGGTTGAGTGTCCTGGTTGTGTTACGGCTCCGTCACAGACTGTTTCGGGATGATCGGGATGATCGGGAGGTGGAGGGCTCCGGGCGCGTCGGCCGGTACGACGGGATGCGCCGGCTTCACCGGCTGGACCCGCTGGTACGCCGATCCGAGCGCCGGGCGGACGTCGTCCGCACCCTTGTTCGGCCAGAACGCGAGCGCCCGCTCCGCCTGGGCCGTGATGGTCAGCGCCGGGTTGACGCCGAGGTTCGCCGAGATCGCGGACCCGTCCAGGATGTGCAGGCCGTCGTACCCGTAGACCCGGTGGTACGGATCGACCACGCCGGTCTCGGGTGAGTCGCCGATCGCGCAGCCGCCGATGAAGTGCGCCGTCATCGGCACGTTGAACGGCTCCCCGATCGTCCCGCCCGGGGTCCCGTTCATCAGCTTCGCCATCCGGCGGACCACCTGGTTCGCGACCGGGATCCAGGCGGGGTTCGGGGCGCCGTGGCCCTGCTTCGAGGTCAGCCGCCAGCGTCCGAGCCGGTCCCGCTTGCCGAACGTGGTGATCGAGTTGTCGGCGGTCTGCATCACCAGCGCGATCACGGTCCGCTCGGACCAGTGCTTCAGGTCGTACAACCGGCGGATGTTCTTCCGCTGCACGCGGAGCTCACGCAACCAGGTCCGCCACCGCGGCTTGTCCCCGTCGCCGTCGGTCAGCACGGTCTGCAGCAGCGACATCACGTTGCTGCCCTTGCCGTACCGGACCGGCTCGATGTGGGTGATGTCGTCCGGGTGGAACGACGACGTGATCGCGACCCCACGGCTGTAGTCGACGTCGCGGTCTCGCGAGATCGCGCCCAGCAGCGACTCCGAGTTCGTCCGGGTCAGCACGCCGAGCCGGTCCGACAGTCGGGGCAGTTTGCCCTCGTCCCGGAGCCGGTGCAGGAGTCTCGCCGTACCCAACGCCGAGGCAGCGAAGACGACCTGGCCTGCGGTGAACCGCCGCGTGCTCTTCCGATCCGAGGTACGCCGGGTGTCCACGGCATACCCGCCGTCCCGCAGCGGCTCCACCGAGGTCACCGTGGTCATCGGGAAGACCTGTGCGCCGGCCTGCTCGGCCAGGAAGAGGTAGTTCTTCGTCAGCGTGTTCTTCGCGTTGTGCCGGCAGCCGGTCATGCACTCGCCGCAGTCGATACAGCCGGTACGACGCGGGCCCGCGCCACCGAAGTACGGATCGTCGGCCTCGACACCTGGCTCACCGAAGAAGACGCCGACCGGGGTCGGGTGGAACGTCTCCCCCACGCCCATGTCGTCGGCGACCTGCTTCATCACCCGGTCCGCCGGCGTGAAGCCCGGGTACGTGGTGACGCCGAGCATCCGCTTCGCCTGGTCGTAGTACGGCGCGAGCTCGTCCTTCCAGTCGGTGATGTGCGCCCACTGGCGGTCGGTGTAGAACGCGGGCAGCGGCTCGTAGAGGGTGTTCGCGTAGACCAGACTGCCGCCGCCGACTCCGGCGCCCGACAGGATGATCACGTCGCGCAGCGCGCTGATCCGCTGGATGCCGTACCAGCCGAGCTTCGGCGCGAACAGGAACCGCTTGGTATCCCAGGAGTTCTTCGCGAACCCGGCGTCGTCGAACCGCGCGCCCGCCTCCAGGACAGCGACCTTGTAGCCCTTCTCGGTCAGCCGCAATGCGCTGACGCTGCCACCGAAGCCAGAGCCGATGATCACGACGTCATAGTCGAAAATCATGCGCGGCCCAGCTTCTTGAGGATCCGCAGTGCGCCGGTCATCAGTTCGGCGTACGTCTCGTCGGACAGGCCGTGTGAGGCCGCGATCGGCAGCAGGCGCTGGGTCGCGATCGCCTGCGGATCGACGTACCGGCGGATGCCTTCGGCGCCCTGGCGGCGGCCGAGCCCGGACGCTCGCATGCCACCCATCGGGGTGTCGATCGATCCGAACGTCGCCCCGTAGCCCTCGTTGACGTTGACCGTGCCGGCCACCAGTTGCGCGGCGATCGCCCGGCCGCGGCGGCCGTCCCGGGTCCAGACGCTCGCGTTGAGGCCGTACTCGCCCTCGTTCGCCCGCTGGATCGCCTCGGACTCGTCGGAGAACCGGTAGATCGACACGACCGGCCCGAAGGTCTCGTTGTCGAAGCACTCCATCGCCGGCGTCACCCCGGACAGCACGGTCGGCTCGTAGAACAGCGGGCCGATGTCCGGCCGGGCCTTGCCGCCGACGAGCACCGTGGCGCCCTTCGCCCGCGCGTCGTCGACATGCCGGGACACGGTCTCCAGCTGGGCCTTCGAGATCAGCGAACCCATGTCCACGTCCCAGCCGGTCCCGGCTGACAACCGGATCTTCTTCACCCGGTCCACGAACGCCGTGACGAACGCGTCGTACACCTGGTCGGCCACGTAGAGCCGCTCCATCGAGACGCACAGCTGGCCGGCGCTCGCGAAGCAGGCCCGGACAGCGCCCTCGGCGGCGCGGTGGATGTCGGCGTCGCGGAGGACGAGCATCGGGTTCTTGCCGCCGAGCTCGAGGCTGCAGCCGATCAGCCGCTCGCCGGCCTGCCTGGCGACCAGCCGGCCGGTCCTGGTCGAGCCGGTGAAGCAGATGTAGTCGGCGTTCTGGATCAGGGCGCCGCCGACGGTCGGGCCGTCGCCGTTCACCGGCTGCCACGCGTCCCGTGGCAGGCCCGCGTCGTACAGCAGCTCGATCGCCCGGAGCGCGGTCAGCGGGGTCTGGCTGTCCGGCTTGTGCACGATCGTGTTGCCGGCCAGCACCGCGGGCAGACCGTCGGCCATCGCCATGCTGAGCGGGTAGTTCCACGGCGAGATGACGCCGACGACGCCCTTCGGCACGAACCGCTGCTCGGCCCGGGTGAGGATCGGGAAGATGCCCAGCTTGCGCTGCGGCTCGAGCAGCTCGGCGGCCTTGCGGCCGTAGTAGCGGGCGGTCAGCGCGACGTGCGCGACCTCCTCGAACGCCTGCTTGCGGGCCTTGCCCGACTCCCGGATGACCAGGTCGACCAGCTCGTGGCGGTGATCCAGGACGAGGTCGTGGTAGCGCAGCAGGATCGCGGCCCGCTCCGCGAGTGGCACCCGGCGCCAGGTCTGCTGGGTCCTGCGGGCCGTCCGGATCGCGGCGATCACGTCGTCCGGGCTGGACACCGGCAGGTCCGCGATCGGCTGACCGGTCGCCGGCGCGTACGACGTCCGCGTGCCGGCCGTCGCCCGCAGCAGCCCCGAGAGCCGCCGGATGACCGACTGATCGGTCGCGTACGACGCGGTCGGGTCGAGCTCGGGGTCAGCCGGAATCGAGGTCTGCTCGCTCATTCATCCAGGCTACCTGCCGGTAATAGCCATGTCAGCAGTGCAACTCGGTCGTGTCAGGACTGAGAGTTCCGAGCGTTTGACCACTAAGCTGATCGGCTGAACCTGCGAAGGGGTGGAACGTCGAGATGGTGGACAGCGGGGGGCTTTGGACGCCTCCTGAGGACGAGCTCGGTGAGGCGCTGCAAACAGCCCAGGTGCTGATCGAGGAAGGCCGTGCCGACGAGGCCGGGCCGTACCAGCAACGCGTGATCGAGCTGGCCAGGGAACGGGCCGAAGGGCACCCGAACCACTACGAGGCCAAGCACCTGATCGCCGCGACCCAGTACGAGCTGGCCGGCTCGCTGAACGCGTCCGGCCGGCACGAGGAAGCACTGGCCGCGCTGCACGAGGCGCAACTCGCCTACACCGAGCTCAGCGACGCCGGCGTGCTCGTCGTGACCTCGTTCCTGGCCGACATCCGGGCCCGGCGGGCGATGACCCAGGCGCATCGCGGTCACGGCGCGACCGCCGTACTCGAGATGGACGGCGCGGTGATCGCGTACGGCCAGCTCGTCGGCGGCGTCGACGGATTGAAGCACCAACCGGATTTCGCCCGGGTGCTCGCGATGAATGCGCTCATCCTGCGGCGGTACGGCGATCCCGCGCTGGCGGTGGCGTCCGCGGACGCGGCGACCCAGCTGTTCCTGCAGCTGGCCGACCAGATCAACGAGAGCCCGCAGTCCCTCTCGTACGCGCGCTATCTGTGTACGGCGACCGCCGTGTCGGCCGACGTCCATGCCGCCGAGGGCCGGCTCGACCTCGCGCTGGAAGCCGACGAGATCGGGCTGACGACGGCCGACACGCTCGCCGACTCGGACTCCGCGACCGACATGCGCACGCTGGTCGCGGCGCTGACCAGGAAGGGCAAGCACCTCGGCGTCGTCGGCCGGCTGATGGAGAGCGAGGCCTGCCTGCGGACGGCGTTCGACACCGACCCGGAGACGGCGACCCGGGTGACCGAGGAGCTGGACCGGGGTCTGCCACTCACATTGGTCGCCGCGCTGGAGAGCGCGGAGATCAAGCTCGGTCCGTTCGAGCAGTACCACCGGCTGCTGGCGCTGAGCGAGCCCGCGCCGGGGATGACGCTGGCGACCGTGTCCGGCCGGACCGACCCCGAGTCGGCGGCCGTCCGGGCGACCGAGCTGGCCGAGCTGATCCGGCCGTTGTTACTGCAGGACGTGGACACCGCGCTGACGCTGGGCCTGGAGGCGCACTACCTGTTCGCGATCTCGTCCGAGCGGGAGTCGCACCGGATGCGGTACGAGACGAGCACCTACGTGCCGATCTGGGCCCAGCTGCTGCTCGAGATCTCGGAGGCGTACTACCAGGCCGGGCGGACCGACATCGCCCTCGACCTGGGCGGCTGGTGCGCGGAGGTCGCGACCGCACTGATCCCGTTCACCGACGACGACAAGGTGATGAAGGACCTGGCCGGCTCCTGCTACCGCCACCACGGCGACCTGCTTGCTGCCAGCGGTGACCTGAGCGCCTCGCAGCAAGCGCACGAGGCCGCCGAGCAACTCCAGCTCGGCCGTTGACGCGCTGCCCCCGCGGGCGGACGCTGACGCTGAGAGGGGGAAGGTCATGGACGCGGTGGAACTGCACAACCGGACGGTCGGCAACTTCGCCCAGCTGGTCAGCGAGCTCGGCCCGGGCCAGTGGTCGGGCCGGACGCCGTGCGCGGACTGGGACGTCCGCACGCTGGTGAACCACGTGGTCGGCGAGGAACGCTGGACCGTGCCGCTGATGGCGGGCCGGACGATCGCGGAGGTCGGTACGTCGCTGGACGGGGATCTGCTCGGCGACGATCCCATCGGCGCGGCCACCGCGGCGGCAAGCGCCGCGCAGGCGGCGGCCGGCGAGCCGATCGCCACGGTGCATCTGTCGTACGGCGACGAGGACGCGAGCGAATATCTGCGGCAACTGTCCGCCGATCACCTCGTGCACGGGTGGGATCTGGCGGCCGCGATCGGCGCCGACCCCCGGATGGAGCCCGAACTGGTCAGCGAGGTGGCCGGCTGGTTCGCGCAACGCGAGGACACCTACCGGTCGTTCGGCATGATCGGCGACCGGCTCGGAGGGTTCGCCGACCCGGCGGACGCACTCCTCGGTGCCTTCGGCCGGGATCCGGCCTGGAAGCCCTAGGAGTCCTGCAGGTCGGTCCGCAGGGCACCGACGAACAGCCCCGCCTCGGCTTCGGTCATGCCGGTTTCGGAAACCACCAGGGCGGTCGCCTGGTGGAGTTCGCCGGCGGACTTGAGGGCCCGGGTGCGCTCGGCCAGGTTGGTGCCGGGTCGCCGGACCAGCGGCGTACCGGTGGTCGGCGGGACGTAGCGGCCGAGCCGGATGTCGTCGACGAGTTCCTTGGCCGGCTTGAGGGCGAGACCGGTGCGGTCGCGGATCAGCTTCACCGCGTGCACGGTCTTCTTGGTGGTGATCAGGAACCGCACCTGGTCCACGTCATCGGGGGACAGTCTGGCCCGCGCTGCGGCGAGGGCAACATTGTCCGTGTCCTGGCTGCTCTGTCGGCTGAACAATCCCATGCGGCAATCCTTCCAGAACCACTCAACCGGTGAGGACTCGACGCACGTCGTCCCACGCGAGCGCGCCCAGCTCACGATCGGCCTCGGGCGAACCACCGCGCGCCATCCGCTGCCCGGCGGTCTTGGGCTGTTCACCGGGAAGTACGACGCGGTGCCCGGCTTCGGGCAACGTCACCAGCTGGGTCTCCAGAGCACCACGCGACGTGACGATCCGCTCGGCGAACTCCACCGCGGGCCAGACCTTGTCGTCACCGCCCGCCACCAGCAGCACCTCGCGGATGCGTTCCACCGGGATCCGGGCCAGCTCGGCGTACGCGTTGTCGTACACCTCGAGGCTCTGCCGGTACCACCCGGTGTAGCTCGGCGGGTCGTCGTCCGCCTTCCAGTCCGGGTCGAAGGGCACGAACGGCAGCGGTTCGCCGTGCCACGTCCAGGCCGACCGCTGCCGCCCGTCCTCGACGAACCGGCCCCACACGTAGGCGCTCGGAGCGAAGGCGACCACCGCGTCCACGCGCTCGTCGAGCGCGCCGAGCAACAGCGCGGCCTCAGCGCCCCACGAGTTGCCCATCACCACCAGGCGATCGGTGCGCTCCGCGAGCTCGTCCAGCGGGAACGACTCCAGTGGCACCTCGCTGCCCACGGTCCACCGCGGCGCCAGTACGTCGTACCCCTCGGCCTCGAGGATCCGGGCGCGCTCGAAGTCCGGCGTACCGCTGGATCCGTGCAGGAGCAGGACGCCCGTCCTCACCCGACAACGACCTCGACCCGCTGGAACTCCTTGAGCTCCGTGTAGCCGGTGGTGGCCATCGCGCGCTTGAGGGCGCCGACCAGGTTCATCGTGCCGTCCGGGACCCAGGACGGGCCGAACAGGATCTGCTCGAGTGTCCCGGTGACGCCGACCTCGACCCGCTCACCGCGCGGCAGGTCCGCGTGCCAGGCCTCGGCACCCCAGTGGTACCCGCCGCCCGGAGCGTCGCTCGCGCGGGCCAGCGGCGAACCGACCATTACCGCGTCCGCACCGCACGCGACCGCCTTCGCCACGTCGCCGGACCGCCCGACCGAGCCGTCCGCGATCACGTGCACATAGCGACCGCCGGACTCGTCCATGTAGTCCCGCCGCGCCGCAGCCACGTCGGCCACCGCCGACGCCATCGGCACCGCGACGCCGAGCACCTTCCGCGTCGTGTGCGCCGCGCCACCGCCGAAGCCGACGAGTACTCCCGCCGCACCGGTCCGCATCAGGTGCAGCGCGGCCTGGTGTGTCGCGCACCCGCCGACGATCACCGGTACGTCGAGGTCGTAGATGAACTGCTTCAGGTTGAGCGGCTCGGCCTGACCGGACACGTGCTCGGCGGAGACCGTCGTACCGCGGATGACGAACAGGTCGACGCCCGCGTCCACGACATGCTTGGCGAACTGCTTGGTCCGCTGGGGTGACAACGCACCGGCGACTGTGACACCGGAGTCGCGGATCTCCTGCACCCGCTGGGAGAGCAGCTCGGGCTTGATCGGCGCCGAGTAGATCTCCTGGAGCCGGTGCGTCGCCTGCTCGCGGGTGATCGAGGTGATCTCCTCGAGCAGGCTGGTCGGATCCTCGTACCGGGTCCAGAGACCTTCGAGGTTGAGCACGCCGAGACCGCCGGCCTTGCCGATCGCGATCGCGGTGGCCGGTGACATCACCGAGTCCATCGGCGCGGCCAGGATCGGCAGCTCGAACCGGTACGCGTCGATCTGCCAGGCGACCGAGACCTCCTCGGGGTCACGCGTCCGGCGCGACGGCACGATCGCGATGTCGTCGAACGCGTACGCCTGCCGGCCCCGCTTGGCGCGGCCGATCTCGATCTCGGTCATCTGGTGTTCCTTACCGGTTACAGGCGGTGTCAGCGGCCGGAGTAGTTCGGCGCCTCGACCGTCATCTGGATGTCGTGCGGGTGGGATTCCTGCAGGCCGGCGGAGGTGATGCGGACGAACCGGCCCTTCTCCTGCAGCTCGGGGACGGTCCGGGAGCCGCAGTACCACATGGACTGGCGCAGACCGCCGATCAGCTGGTGCGCGACCGCGCTGAGCGGGCCCCGGTACGGGACCTGGCCCTCGACGCCCTCGGCGATGAGCTTCTCGTCGCTGCCGACGTCGCTCTGGAAGTAGCGGTCCTTGGAGTACGACTTGCGCAGGCCGCCGGACTGCATCGCGCCGAGCGAGCCCATCCCGCGATAGGCCTTGAACTGCTTGCCGTTGATGAACACGAGGTCGCCCGGCGACTCCTCGCAGCCGGCCAGCAGCGACCCGAGCATCACGGTGTCCGCACCGGCCACGAGCGCCTTGGCGATGTCACCGGAGTACTGCAGGCCGCCGTCGCCGATCACCGGCACGCCGGCCGGCTTGCAGGCCAGGGACGCCTCGTAGATCGCGGTGACCTGCGGTACGCCGACGCCGGAGACGACCCGCGTCGTACAGATCGAGCCCGGGCCGACGCCGACCTTGACGCCGTCCGCGCCCGCGTCGACCAGTGCCTGGGCGCCGGCGCGGGTCCCGACGTTGCCGCCGACGACGTCGACGCCACGGGTGGCCGGGTCGGCCTTGAGCTTGCGGATGATCTCCAGCTGGGCCTGGGAGTGACCGTGCGCGGTGTCCACCACGAGCACGTCGACGCCGGCCTCGACCAGTGTCATCGCCCGCTTGTAGGCCTCACCGAAGAAGCCGATCGCGCCGCCGACCCGCAGCCGTCCGGTGCCGTCCTTGGTGGACAGCGGGAACTGGTCGCGCTTGACGAAGTCCTTCAGCGTGATCAGGCCGGTGAGCTTGCCGGCCTCGTCGACCAGCGGCAGCTTCTCGACCTTGTGTTTGCTCAGCAGTGCCATCGCGTCGTCGGCGGCGATGCCCTGCCTGCCGGTGATCAGCGGCTGCCTGGTCATCACTTCGCGCACCGGGCGGGACATGTCGTTCTCGAACCGCATGTCGCGGTTCGTCACGATGCCGACCAGGACGCCGGCGTTGTCGACCACGGGGACGCCGGAGATCCGGTACTGCGCGCAGAGCGCGTCGGCCTCGCCGATGCTGGCGTCCGGGCCGATGGTGATCGGCTGCGCGATCATGCCGGACTCCGACCGCTTGACCAGGTCGACCTGCTGGGCCTGGTCCTCGATCGAGAGGTTGCGGTGGAGGACGCCGAGGCCGCCCTGGCGGGCCATCGCGATCGCCATCCGGGCCTCGGTGACGGTGTCCATCGCGCTGGACAGCAGCGGAATGTTCACCTCGATGTTGCGGCTGACCCGGGACCGCGTGTTGGCCTCGGACGGGATGACGTCGGATTCGTTCGGCTGCAGGAGAACGTCGTCGAAGGTGAGCCCGAGGACGGCGAACTTGTCCGGAACTCCAGTGGGTGTGATGTCCATGGGTAAAACAAGCACCTTTACACGGCGAGAACGGAACCCCATCCTATCCGCGCCCGCTCAGGCTCCCGAACAGCCCGTCCACAGGGCCGCTTCGGCCGGGCCTGTGCCCGGCCGGGACCCGGCGCGCCGGCTGGTGAGCCGACGCGGCGGGGTCACTGGAGCGGCGTGTTGACGACGTCGAGGATCTTCAGTACGTCGGCGTCGGCGGTCGAGCCGTGCGCGCGGGCGATGGCCGCGTGCTTGCCCTCGGCGTACAGGCCGGTGGAGTGCTGGCCGGTCGGGTAGACCATCCGGACCGAACCGGTGGCGGTCTGCCCGCTCGAGTGCTTGCCGGCCGCCTGAACGCCGCTGTCGAGGAACTCCTGGGCGCTCTGGTTCTCGACCGCAGCCCCGCTCGCCGTCGGCAGGATCGGCGCGAGGAGGTTGTCGAGCAGCCCGCCCAGCGGATCCGGCACGTCAACCGACGGCGTGTCGACCGGCGGCTGCTCCTGAGTCGTCCCGGCCGGGTCCGTACTGGACTGATCGGTACCACTCGTGTCACCCGGCTGCGTGGTGCCGGTGTCCGAGCCCGTGGTATCGCCCTGACTCGTGTCACCACTCGGCGCAGTCGTCGGGTTCCCGGTCTCACTCGTGTTCCCGGTCTCGCCGTTTGCCGGCGGCGTGGTCGGGTCGGTCGGCGCCGGAGTCGTCGGGTCCGTGGTCGCCGGCGGAGTTGTCGGATCCGTCGTGGCCGGCGGCTCGGTCGGCTGCGTGGTCGGATCCGTCGCGGCAGGCGGTTCCGTCGGCTGCGTGGTCGGGTCGGACGTCGTGGTGTCGTCCGTCTTCTCCGGTGCCTTGGTCGTCTCCGCGGGCTGCGGGTCGACCTTCGTCACCGTCGGCTGCTCGATGATCTTCGGCAGCGCCCGCTGCAGCACGTCCGGCGTATCCGTCGGCAGCACGGCGGCCGGCGGAATCGGCTCCTCCCGGACCACCCGGTCCTCGGCCGCGACCTTCGCTTCCTGCCGCTGCTTGTAGTCCTTGGCGACCTTGACGATCTTGGTCTTGTCGACCACCGGCATGCCGTCGAGCTGTTCCTTCGGGAAGCTGGTCTGCGGGCGGACCGCGTCGACCATCTTCTCGATGACCTTCTCGTACGGCGACAGCGGGTCGCCGTTGACCGCGGCGGCCACCCCGGAGACCGACAGCGCGGCCACCGCGGCGACACCCAGCGCCAGACCGCGCGCCGCCACCTTGCGGGCGAACGGGTCCGTGATCGGGTTCAGCGCGGCGCAACGCGCCAGGAAGCTCTCCGGATCGTCGATCGTCTCCACGGGGAGTTCGTCTTCGACCTCCACCGCCAGCCGCAGCTCGGCCAGCAGCGCAACGGCCGGGTCATGCTCCCCCGCGCTCCGCGCGGACTCCCCACCAGCGGCCAGCAGGTCGAGCAGTGCGTCATCGGCGTCGATCGCGTCCAGGTCGAAACGGTCAGCCATGATGCCCCTCCCCTGCTCCTCGTCCCTCATGCCCCACATACCCCCTGAGCGTGTTCAACGCTCGATGCTGTGCGACCCTCACCGCCCCCGGTGTCATCCCCAGTGCCCGGCCGGTCTCCTCGGCTGACATCCCAGCTACCACGCGAAGCCGCAGGATCTCCCGCAGCTTCTCGGGCAGTTTGTCCAGCAATCCCATGATGTGCTGGACCTCCGAGCTCCGGACCGCGTGCTCCTCCGGAGTCGGCGACTCGTCCGCGCCGTCCGGCAGGTCCGGCGTCGAAACGTCGGCCACTGCGAACGCACGCTGGGCATCGGCGACCTTGCGGGCCGCGATGCCGTAGACGAAAGCCTCGAAAGGCCTCCCCTCGTCACGGTACCGGCCCAGCGCGCCGAACACCGCGACACAGACTTCCTGCGCGACGTCGTCGACCATGTCCGCGCCGCCGGGATAGGTCCACAAACGGGACCGTACGTATCGGTGCGCGACGGCGCGCACCCTGGTGAGCAGGTCGTTGAGAGCTGTGCGGTCCCCGTCGCCGGCCAGCGCGGCAAGATCCCTGAGCTCGACCCGGTCGTGGGTGTGCGGTACTTGGACCTCAGTCACCCCTCGCCCCCTCGTGTCGGACCGGTCAGCCTGAAAGATGATATGGCTCTCACCTCTCGTTGCCTAGTGGCAATTCGTGAGCATTTTCAGATTTTGATCACGATCTGTCACTACTCGCCCGTACGGTACTCGGACCGGAGAATCAGGGTCCGACTTTGAGATGGCGGGCCATCGCCCCGTGAGACGGTCAGCGCGGTGCGTCGAAGTGGAGGACCGCCGATGCGTGGTCGCCGCCCCAGTCGATCGGGGTCCGGCCGGTCTCCCGCCAGCCCGCACGCCGGTACATGGTGACGGCCGCACCGCGGTTGTCGACGACCTCGAGCGACAGCTTCCGCCCGAGCTCGGCGGCGGTCTTGACGCAGTGGTCCAGGAGTTGCCGGCCGATGCCCGCACAGGTCGCCTTCGGGTCCACGAACAGCCGCTCCACGGACGCTCCGTCAGCCCCGTTGGCCGTCAGTGCCACGTGCCCAGCGACCCGGCCGTTGCTCTCAGCAACCCAGCAGCCGAGCCCGTCATCCGGTGTCAGCCACTTGCGCGCGTCCTCAGGCCAATTGATCGGATACCCCGCCAGCTCGTGCACGTCCCACAGCAGGCCGGCGCAGACGTCCAGGTCCCCGTCAGCACGTTCACGAATCGTCGCCACGACATCATCCCACCAGATCGCCGCAGCGCCGCACCTACCGCCCCGAACAGAACACCGCCCGGCGGGTCCGAAGACCTGCCGGGCGGTGCTGTTCGTTCAGACCTGAGGATCAGTGGCCGTGACCGTGGCCGTGACCGGCTGCGGCGGGCTCCTCTTCCTCGGGCTTGTCGACCACCAGGGTCTCAGTGGTGAGCAGCAGCGCCGCGATCGAGCCGGCGTTGGCGAGCGCGGACCGGGTCACCTTGACCGGGTCCAGCACGCCCTGGGCCAGCAGGTCGCCGTACTCGCCGGTGGCGGCGTTGAATCCGCTGCCGACCTCCAGCTCCGCAACCTTCGCGGTCACCACGTAGCCCTCGTAGCCGCCGTTCTCGGCGATCCAGCGCAGCGGCTCGACGATGGCCTTGCGGACGATCCGGACTCCGGCGAGCTCGTCGCCGTCGAGGTCCAGGCCGTTCTCCAGCACCGAGGCGGCGTGGACGAGAGCGGAGCCGCCACCGGCGACGATGCCCTCCTCGATCGCCGCACGGGTCGCCGACACGGCGTCCTCGATGCGGTGCTTCTTCTCCTTCAGCTCGACCTCGGTGGCCGCGCCGACCTTGATCACGCAGACGCCACCGGCCAGCTTGGCCAGCCGCTCCTGCAGCTTCTCCCGGTCCCAGTCGGAATCGGTGCGCTCGATCTCGGCCTTGATCTGGTTCACCCGGGCCTCGATGTCGTCGGACTTGCCGGCGCCCTCGACCACGGTGGTGTTGTCCTTGGTGACCACGATCCGGCGGGCGGTGCCGAGCACCTCAAGACCGACCTGGTCCAGCTTGAGGCCGACCTCGGGGGCGACGACCTGCGCGCCGGTGAGCGCGGCCAGGTCCTCCAGCATCGCCTTGCGGCGGTCACCGAAGCCCGGCGCCTTGACGGCGACGGAGGTGAAGTTGCCGCGGATCTTGTTCACCACCAGGGTGGACAGCGCCTCGGCCTCGACGTCCTCGGAGATGATCAGCAGCGTCTTGCCGGACTGCACGACCTTCTCCAGCAGCGGCAGCAGGTCCGCGATCGCGGAGATCTTGCCCTGGTTGATCAGGATGTACGGGTCCTCCAGCACCGCTTCGCCGGCCTCGGCGTCGGTGATGAAGTACGGCGAGATGTAGCCCTTGTCGAACTGCATGCCCTCGGTGAACTCGAGTTCGGTACCGAAGGTGTTCGACTCCTCGACGGTGATCACACCGTCCTTGCCGACCTTGTCGAACGCGTCCGCGATCAGGGTGCCGATCTCGGCGTCCCGGGCGGAGATGGTGGCGACGTGGGCCATGTCGCCCTTGTCGTCCACCGGCCGGGCGGTCTCGATCAGCTTGGCCGACACGGCCTCGATGGCCGCCTCGATGCCCTTCTTCAGGCCCATCGGGTTGACCCCGGCGGCGACGGCCCGCAGGCCCTCGTGCACCAGTGCCTGCGCCAGCACCGTCGCGGTGGTGGTGCCGTCACCGGCGATGTCGTTGGTCTTGGTGGCGACCTCCTTGGCCAGCTGCGCACCAAGGTTCTCGAACGGGTCGTCCAGCTCGACCTCACGGGCGACGGTGACACCGTCGTTGGTGATGGTCGGGGCGCCCCACTTCTTGTCCAGGACGACGTAGCGGCCCTTGGGCCCCAGCGTCACCTTCACCGTGTTCGCGAGCTTGTCGACGCCACGCTCCAGCGCGCGCCGCGCGTTCTCGTCGAACTCGAGGATCTTCGGCATGGAAAAAACCAGTCCCTCTCTGAATGTCTTCGTTAGCAGTTCGGATCCGGTCCCGCTGTTTCAGACCGACTCCGCCCCGGCACCGGTCGTCGGCACCAGGGCGGTGTCAGTCAGGAACAGCGGGCAGGGCGTGGAACGTCCCGGCGGGTCCGCCGGGGCGCGGGCCCACGCCCTGGGGTCGTCACTTGCTGACGACTGCGAGGATGTCGCGGGCGCCCAGGATCAGGTAGTCCTGGCCGTCGTACTTGACCTCGGTGCCGCCGTACTTGGAGTAGATGACCTTGTCACCGACGGCGACGTCCAGCGGGACGCGGTTGCCGTTGTCGTCGATCCGGCCCGGGCCGACAGCGAGGATCTCGCCCTCCTGCGGCTTCTCCTTGGCGGTGTCCGGGATCACCAGGCCGGACTTCGTGGTCTGCTCGGCTTCGAGCGGCGCGACGAGGACACGGTCCTCGAGCGGCTTGATCGTGACCGACACTTGCTGACCTCCACGGTCGATTTGCTTGTCAGTGGTTCAGACTGGTCGCGCTCCCCTGCCGTCGCGGGGGTCAGAGGCCGGACCGCTGGCACCCTCGGGTGGAGAGTGCCAACACCGAATCTAGGCCGCGATTAGCACTCGGTCAACTCGAGTGCCAGACCTGATCCGGCAGCAACCTCCTGGCCGCATCCTGGCGGGTGACCGGTCAGGCACGGAATGTGGTCAAACGCTGGGCCTATTTGGGGTCGGCGTGCGACCGTTCTGTCAACGGCGCACCGCCCCGAGGAGAAGCCATGGCTATCAGCTTCCCGTCTCTGCCCAAGCTGTCCGGCCGTACTGTCGCGATCCTGGCTGCCGTCGGCGCGCTCGCTGTCAGAGTCGTCGCCGCCGGCGCCGCGAAGGACCAGCCCGCCAGCGCCGGTGCTCCCGCAGCTGGACCGGCACCACAGACTGCGGCAGACCAGGCGACGGATGCCGCCCGGACCTCCGCCGACGCCGAAGCGAAGGCCGCGGCCGCCCTCCCGCAGTGCCGCGCGGCGCGGCTCGTACCGGTCAACCGCAGCTGGGGCATCCCGATGCCCTCGATCTACGGCAGCACCAGCACGACCTGCAACCTCATGTACGGCGACGACCCACACCGCGGCTCCACCGTGTACGGCGACCCCGACACCGCAATCCGGGTTCTCCAGCGCAACCTGAACTTCTGCTACGGCTCCAACCTCGCCGTCGACGGCATCTACGGCAGCAATACCCGCGCGGTGGTGAAACTCGTCCAGCGCAAGCACAAGCTCGTGGCGGACGGCATCTACGGCCCCAAGACCCGCTCCGCCATGAACTGGCGCCTTTACTCCTCCGCCACCCAAAGCTGGAGCAAAGGCTGCTCTAGTCCCCTCTAAGGTTGCGGGGTGACAGTCACCGCGTTGCTGGACGGGCCTGGCGCTGAGGTGCTCGCCGCTGCCTGCGCGGACTACCACCCCGGCCGCGAGCTCCAACTAGTCGAGAAGCTCCGGCGGCGGTACGACGCATCACTCGTGACTGCTGCCGTCACTCAGGCGTCGCTGCGCCACCGCGCCGTCGCCAAGTTCGGTGTCGATGCTGCGCGGATGTACTTCACGCCGGACGGTCTGGAGCAGGCCACCCGGACCACTGTCGGTTCGCACCGTGCCGCACGCATCGCAATAACGTTGCCCGGTGCCAGCGTGGTCGACCTGGGCTGTGGCATCGGCGGCGATCTCATCAGCGCCGCCCGCGCCGGCTTACGAGTCACTGGTGTCGAACGCGATCCGGAGACCGCAGCCACGGCCCGCGCCAACCTGGCCGCTCTCGATCTGCCCGGTGAGGTTGTCCTCGGTGACGCCGAGTCGACTGAGCTCACACCGTACGACGTGGTGTTCGCAGACCCGGCGCGGCGGGCGGATGGCCGGCGCGTATTCGACCACAACGCCTATTCGCCACCATGGTCGTTTGTCACTGGGCTCCTGCAGCGGACTGCGTGTGTGAAGGTCGCACCGGGCATCCCGCATGACGCCGTACCCGATGGGGTCGAGGCGGAGTGGGTCAGCGACGCGGGTGAGGTGAAGGAGGCC
The DNA here is from genome assembly GCF_045040325.1 of Kribbella sp. NBC_01510. NCBI lineage: Bacteria > Bacillati > Actinomycetota > Actinomycetes > Propionibacteriales > Kribbellaceae > Kribbella > Kribbella sp. NBC_01510. Next base: position 1,108,977 of record NZ_CP109418.1, read on the forward strand.
GCGCTGTGGTCTGGCGCGCTGTACGCCGGGGTCGCGCGGCGGGCCACGCTTCTGCCCGCCGGCGTCAGCGTCAGCGAGGCACCAGACGCTGAGAGTGGTCCGGTGGGTCAGTACATCTACGAGCCCGACGGAGCCGTGGTGCGAGCTGGGCTGGTGACCGCTGTGGCTGCCGCGGTCGACGGGTGGTTGCTGGATCCGCGCATCGCCTACGTCACGGCACCGAAGCTCGTGCCGACCCCGCTGGCGTCGGCGTACGAGGTGGTGGAACAGCTGCCGTACAAGGAGAAGGCGCTCCGGTCGTGGGTTCGCGCACAGGGCATCGGGACGCTGGATATCAAGAAGCGCGGGGTCGATGTCGATCCGGCCCAGCTGCGGAAGAAGCTCGCTCCCAAGGGCTCCGCGACCGCGACGCTCATCATCACCCGGATCGGCCGGGACGCGGTCGCCTATTCCTGTCGTCGCATCGGACTTGCGTTCTGAGTGTATTCGAACATATGATCGATCTCGCGTGCGGGTCCCCGGATGACCTGCCGGTGGGCGAGGTGCTGCGTCCGCTGCCGCACTCGCCGGGGGCCCGCCACTAAGACTCGCCGTACGGAGTGAGGTGCCGTACGTCGACTGGGCGTCACGCGGGTGCAGTCAGGCGTTCATCTGGGTTTGGCAGGGTGGTGGGCAGAAACCGGTTGGCCGCTGGCCGTTCACCTGGGGAGCAGGCGGCGCACAAGCCCCAGGTCTCTGCCCGCTGCCGTGCCCTTCCCCGCACTGCAGCCGCAGCACCGCGTTCGCAGCTCAGGCCGCCTGGAAGCGTGCCACCACCGGGAAGCGCAAGCGTGCTACCGCGATGGACCAGACCGCAGCCGGCACTGAAGACCTACGCCCGTACTCAGGCAGCGGCTCCGTATCCCCAGCAGCTGAAGGGGTTGTGGGCGACGGGGTGCTGAGAGCGCTTTGGGTGAACTCGGCTACCAGGGTGTTCCAGTCCGTGGGCCGGTGGAGCATGGTGTGGGTTTCTGCGGCGACCGAGTACACGGTGACCGGGGTGCCGGCGGCACGGAGGCGGTTGGCGTAGGCGGTGGTGGCGCGAGGGTCGGTGATGGTGTCGAGAGTGCCGTGGGCGAAGGTGACCGGCGCGCGGAGTGCGGTGAGTGGTTCGTCGTCGGGCAGCCACGGAGCCAAGGCCAGTACACCGGCGACCCGGGGATGATCGCCCGCGGCGACGACCGCGCGGCCGCCCATCGAATGGCCGATCAGGACGACCCGCTGGATCACCGGAGGGAGCTCGTCGAGGACGGCCCGGAGATCCGCGGCGGAGTCGGCGGAGTCACCGTTCCAGCCCCGGTAGCGGTAGCGCAGCAGGCCGATCGCCGCAGTGGGGACGGCCGTGCCCGCCGCTGCCGCGAACGGCCACATGCGGATGAGGGCAGAATTCCAGAGGTACGGGCTCGCCTGTGAGTGCTCCATGCCGCCGTGCGCCAGTACGACGAGATCCGTCGCACCAGCTGGGTGCCACACCAGGTCCACCCCGGGGTGGATCACGGGTGGCCGTACAGGTCGGCGGCGTCGTGGCGGATGGCCATCATGCTGCTCGGGTCCGCGAGTTCGCTGAAGCCGTAGCTGCGGTACAGCTCGTGCGCATCCGCGGTCCCCAGCATGAAGCGCCGTACACCCTTCAGTTCCGGGTGGTCGACCAGCGTGGACACCACGAACCGGCCAAGTCCGCGACCCCGCCACTCGTCCAGCACGAAGACGTCCGCGAGCCACGCGAACGTCGCCCGATCCGTCACCGCGCGAGCGAAGGCGACCATCGCGCCATCGGCCGCGTACACACCCATGTTCAGCGAGCCCGCGATCGACCGCGCCACCACCTCACGCGGGATCCCCTTCGCCCAGTACGACGTACTCAGGAACCCCTGCACGACGTCCACGTCGATCCGCGAGACATCGTCGTCGGCCTCGAACCCGTCCGCCCCGGTCCACCTCACTTGTTCAGCACCTCCGTGATCGGCATCGACGAGTCGGCCGGCAGCCCCAGCGGCGACGGCGCCTTCCCGGCCCGGACGAGTTCCGAACCGAGCGCCGCGACCATCGCGCCGTTGTCGGTGCACAACCCGGGCCGCGGCACGCGTACGGCGATACCCGCCGCAGTACACCGCTCTTCGGCCATCGCGCGCAGCCGGGAGTTCGCCGCGACCCCGCCACCGATCAGCAAGTGCTCGAACCCACGGTCCTTGCACGCGTCGATCGCCTTGCGGGTCAGCACGTCACACACCGCCTCCTGAAACGCCGCGGCGACGTGATTGACCGGCACGTCCTCACCATCGCGACGCCGCGCCTCGACCCACCGCGCCACCGCCGTCTTCAGCCCGGAGAACGAGAAGTCGAACCGATGCCGCTCGAGATCCCGCTGCGACGTCAGCCCGCGCGGGAACGTCACGTACAGCCGGTCGCCGCCGTCCCGCGCCGCTTTGTCGACATAGGGACCGCCCGGGAACGGCAACCCCAGCACGCGAGCGACCTTGTCGAACGCCTCCCCCGCGGCGTCGTCGATGGTGCTGCCCATCGGCACCACGCCGTCGGTGATGTCCTCGACCGCGAGCAGCGACGAGTGCCCACCGGACACCAGCATCGCGACACAGCCCTTCGGCAGATCGCCGTGCTCCAAGGTGTCGACAGCCACGTGAGCGGCCAGGTGGTTCACGCCGTACAGAGGCTTGTCGAGCGACAGCGCGAGCCCCTTGGCCGCGGCCACTCCGACCAGCAACGCACCGGCGAGACCTGGTCCACTGGTGACCGCGACGGCGTCGACGTCGGCCGGCTTGATCCCCGCGGTCTCGCACGCCCGCCGGATGGTCGGGACCATCGCCTCGAGGTGCGCCCGGCTCGCCACCTCCGGTACGACGCCGCCGAACCGCGCGTGCTCCTCGACACTGGACGCGATCGCGTCGGCGAGCAGCGTCTGCCCGCGGACGATCCCGACCCCGGTCTCGTCACACGACGTCTCGATCCCCAGAATCAGGGGCTCTGCTGTACTCATTGTTCGCTCGCTACGCTCGTTCACGTTCGCCACCGCATGATCACCGCATCCTCGCCACCGGCGTAGTACCCACGCCGCCGGCTGATCTCCTCGAACCCGAAGCCCTCGTACAACCCCAGCGCCGAATCGTTGCCCGCAGCAACTTCCAGCAACACCGTCCGCCCGGCACACCGTGCCAGCGCCGCGGTCATCAGCTGCCCGCCGATCCCGGTACGGCGCTCGGCCGGCGACACCGCGATCCGCAGCAACTCCACCACGTCCAGCGCGACCGGCGGCACCAGGAGTACGGCGTACCCGACCACGGAGCCCTCGTCCGCGACCAGGATCACCCGATCCTCGGACAGCCGGTCGAACTCGGTCGACCACGCGACCGTACTCCACGCCTCGGCGCCGAAGCACACCTCGTCCAACGCGACCAGGGCGGGCAGATCATCGGCCCCGGCCGCGCGAATGGCGGGTCTCACTTCGGCAGCACGCTCTTCGGGCCGGCGGACATCGTCACGTCCGGCCGGCGCAGGTACAGCGGGTCGGGCGCGACGACCTCGAGCGTCCCGGTCGCCACGCCGACGGCCAGCACCTCGGCCGACGGGTACTCGGCGACAGCGACATCGGAGACGCCGAGCGCGTCGGCGTACAGCACCGCACCGCGGCCGATCACCGGCAGGCCGGCCAGCACGTGCGCGACCTCGGCCGGACGATCCACCGCCGGCCCTTCGAGGCGACGACGGCTCCCGTCCGCGGCCGGGCCGTCGTACAACGCCCAGTAGATCTCCTTGCGCCGCGCGTCCGTCGCGACCGCCACGGGCAGGGTCAGCGACGACTGCCGCGCCAGGATGTCGAGGCTGCAGACCCCCGCGACCTCGATCCCGAGCACGTCGGCCATCGTCCGCGCGGTCACGAGCCCCACCCGCAATCCGGTGAACGGACCAGGCCCGACGCCGACCGCGATCCGGGTCAGGTCGCGCGGCGTCACCCCCGCGCTCGCGAAGGCGTCCGCGATCGCCGGGGCCAGCAACTCCCCGTGCCGTAAGGCGTCGACGGTCGTGGACGAGGCGAGGATCTCACCGTCGGGTGACGCCAGCGCGACAGTGACGGCAGCACTCGAGGTGTCGAAAGCAAGCAGCATCTCAGTTCTTCTCCAGCACAGATACGCGGACGCCGGACGCCGCCCAGCGCGGACCCACCGGGGTGATCCGCAGCTCGCGCGTCTCGTCGGTGTCGTCGTCGCCGCGGGTCACGACAATGTCCAGCCGGTCCGGCGCCAGCGCCTCGGCCAGGCCATGACCCCATTCGACCACGGTGACCGCGTCCTCCAGACTCGCGTCGAGGTCGAGGTCGTCCAGCTCGGCGAATCCACCCAGCCGATAGGCATCCACGTGCACCAACGCCGGACCGCCGGCCAGTGACGGGTGCACCCGCGAGATCACGAACGTCGGCGACGTGATGGAACCGCGCACCTTCAGCCCCACGCCCAGCCCCTGGGTGAACGTCGTCTTGCCGGCCCCCAGGTCACCGGACAGCACGAGTACGTCGCCCGCCCGCAACTGCCCCGCGAGCTCCTCGCCGATCGCCTGCATGTCGTCGGCAGTCGGCACGGTGAGCTCGAGCGGCATCGCCTTCGCGTAGATGAGGTTGTGGTCATGCTGCTCGACCACCGCGTACCCACGCCGCCGCCAGAACTCCACGGTGTCCGGCAACTCGACCCGCGCGATCAGGTTCACCCGGCTCACACCACGCCGTACGGCGGCCTCCTCGGCGCAACCCACCATCGCCGACGCCACGCCGTGGCCCTGGTGGCGCGGGTCCACCGAGACGCAGCGCAGCGTGAGTACGTCACCGGACTGCTTGAACAGCAACGCGCCGGCCGGCGCCCCGTCGATCAGCACGAGCAGTCCGCCGTGCTCCGCGATGGCGGCGGCCACCGTCGTGGGGCTCTCGGACAGTGCGGTGGCCGGCGGGTCGAGCACCCGGCGGGCGGAGAAGGCGTGGTGGATCACCGCCACGATCTGGTCGACGTGCTCCGCGGTGGCGTCGACGACGTGCAGGTCGGTCATGTGTTTCCTAGGGATTGTTCGGCTCGTTCGATCATGCCGAGGAGGGCGGCGGTGTACTCGCGGTGGTGCTCGATCAGGCCCAGGTGGCCGCAGTTCTTCACCTCGACCAGCTCCGCGCCGGGCACCCGCCGGACGATCTCCTCCGCATGCGAGAACGGGGTCAGGTGGTCCTTGTCGCCCGCGATCACGACGCACTCCACCTTCTGCAGCGGCTCCAGGGAGTCGAACTTGTCGTGCAGCGCGAAGATCGGATAGAACTCCGCGATCACCTCGATCGGCGTGGCCGCGATCATCTCGTTGACGAACTCGGTGTACGCCGCCGGGACCTCGGAGCCGAACGAGTACTTCCGGGTCAGCAGGTAGCTGATGTCCGTCCCCGCCTTGCGGCTGCGCTCGACCACGTCCGGGATCCGCGCCAGCGCCGAGACCGTCGGGGTGGCGAGCGCCCGGGCCAGCATGCCCAGCTTGCCCGGGAACACGATCGGCACCTCGTCCAGCCCGCCCGCGCTGGTCGAGCACAGACCGACGCCGATGACCCGGTCACCGAAGATCTCCGGATGCTGCTCGGCCAGCGCCATGATCGTCATACCGCCCATCGAGTGGCCGATCAGGATCACCGGCCCGGTCGGCGCGAACTCGGCCAGGATCCCGTACAGGTCCTGACCGAGTTGCTCGATGGTGACGTGGTCCTTGGGCGAGCGGCCGGACCGCCCGTGCGAGCGCTGGTCGTAGAACACCATCGTGCCGACGCCGGCCAGGTCGCGGCGCTCGAAGTGCCAGGAGTCCATGTTCAGCCCGTAGCCGTGGGCGAAGATCAGGGTCAGGTCCTCCGGCGGCAGCGGCAGCTTCTTGCCGAACCTGCGCTTCGGTGGAGGGGCCGGGCGGCGCGACCGCTTGAGCTCGTCGACCTCGACGTACAGCTCGACGCCGTCGTCGGCGGTGAAGACGTGCGGAGTGCCGCGCAGCGAACCGAACGGTTCGGCCTCCAGCTGTGCACGCTGACCCGAACGCCGGCCGATCACCTGCCGCTCGACTGCGACCCCGGCCGCCGCTCCTGCGGCCAGCACGCCGACCGCGGCCCCGATCAGACCAGCAGTCCGTCCTGCTTTGGACATACCGGTCTACCTTTCGACTGGGGTGGTGTCAGAACTGTCGACGTACCGGCGGGGGATCCGGGCGCCCAGCCGGGTCACGATCTCGTAGTTGATGGTCCCGGCGACATCGGCCCAGTCGTCCGCCGTCGGCTCGCCGGTGGTCCCGGGGCCGAACAGCACCACCTCGTCGCCCGCGGCCGCCTGGTCGTCCTCGAGGTTGACCACACACTGATCCATGCAGATCCGGCCGACGATCGTCCGTCGCCTGCCACCGACCTGGACCGGAGCACCGTTGGACGCGTGCCGTGGCAGGCCGTCGCCGTACCCGAGCGGGATCAGCCCCAGCGTCGACGGCCGCGGCGCGGTCCAGGTCAGCCCGTAGGAGACACCCGCGCCGGCCGGTACCCGCTTGACCATCGCGAACCGCGCCTTCAGCGTCATCGCCGGCCGCAACCCGAGCTCGGCCGAGGGCAGCGTGTGCCCGAACGGCGAGAGCCCGTACGTCGCCACCCCCGGGCGGACCAGGTTGAAGTGGGTCTCGGGCAGCGCGAGCGTGGCACCGGAGTTCGCCAGGTGCTTGAACTCGGCGTCGATCCCGAACGAGGCCGCAACGTCGATCGCCTCGGTGAACGTCGCGAGCTGGGACTCGTTGACCGGGCTCTTCGGCTCGTCCGACGACGCCAGGTGCGACCAGATGCCCTTGACCTCGATCCGGCCGGTCGCCTGTGCCCGCGCCGCGGCCCGGATCAGCGCCGGCCACTCCTCGGGTACGGCGCCGCCGCGGCTCATCCCGGTGTCGATCTTCAGGTGCACCCGGGCCGGCCGGTCCGCCACGCCGGCGACGAGTTCGTCGATCTCCCAGGGCGCGCCCGCGGACAGATCGATGCCGGCCGCAATCGCGTCGGCCAGCGGCTCGCCGGGCGTGGTCAGCCAGCAGAAGATCGGCCCGGTGTCGCCCGCGTCACGCAGCGCGAGCGCCTCCTCGAGGACGGCGGCGCCGATCCAGTCGGCGCCGGCCTCGCGGGCGGCCCGGGCGACCGGGACCATTCCGTGCCCGTATCCGTCGGCTTTGACGACCGTCATCAGCTGCGCGCCGGCGGCACGGGCACGCAGCGTAGCCACGTTGTGCCGGATCGCGGCCAGGTCGACGACGGCCTCGGCGCGGACCGGGCGGTCGCCGCTAGGTGACTGGAGGGTAGACATAGCCCCTCCAGTGTCTCAGGCCGCGTCGATCAGGTCTGCCAGGGCGGTCATGTCGTGGAACACCGCATCCGCATCGGAGAGCTTCGCGGGGTCCGTCATCCCGGCGTACCCGAACACCTTCATGCCGGCCGCAACCGCCGCGGCGACACCCAGCGGGCTGTCCTCGACGACCACGCAGTCGGCCGGTTTCACGCCCATCGAACCGGCCGCGTGCAGGAACAGATCGGGCGCGGGCTTGCCGTGGGCAACATCCTCGGCGCTGAAGATCCGGCCGTCGAACCGATCCAGGAACCCCACCGCGGTCAGCGCCGTACGGATCCTGCGGTGGGTGCCGGACGACGCGAGGCAGTACGTGACGCCGCGCGCCTCCAGGTGATCGAGGACAGCCTCGACGCCCTCGATCGCCTGCAGGTGCGCGAACCCGTCGAAGAGCCGCTGGTGGTAGCGATCCTCGAGGTCCGCGGGCAACGGCCGCCCGAGCCGGGCCTCGGCCTGCTGCCGCATCGACGCCATGCTGCCGCCCATGAAGTCACGCACGGTCTCGTCGAAGGTGTAGGGCAGCCCGGCCTCCGTGAGCAGCTCGGCCAGGATCGTGTTGGCCAGCCGCTCGGAGTCCACCAGTACGCCGTCGTTGTCGAAGATCACGAGTCCGATCACAACCGCACCCTATGCAATGCGGCCGCCGTGACCTGGGGGGAGTCACGGCGGCCGCGGGTATCGCGAGAGCGCGGGGGGTCAGTTCTCCTGGATGGAGAAGTCGGTGAAGTTGAAGCGCTGCTTGGTGTTGCCGGTCGACACGACCTCGACGCCGAAGTCGACCTGCCAGGTGGTGGCCTTCGGGGCCCAACCGCGGGACGACATGTCGTTGAAGAAGCTGGCCAGCGGCATCGTGCCGGACTTCTGCGTCACCTGGGACACGTACGCGGTGTAGCCGTTCTCGTGCCAGACGTCGTACGTGAAGCCGCCGAACGACACTGTGCCGACCTTGTTCCCAGCCGGGACCTGGCCCTTGTTGTCGGTCCAGATCATCAGCTCGTTGTTCAGACCGTCGCCGATCCAGGCGTCGAACGCGACGTTGTAGATGCAGGCGGAGCAGTTGGCGGGCGTGGTCGCCGCGAACTTGGCCGACTGGATCTTCGACAGCGCGACGTCGTTGTAGTCCTTGTGCACGTTCGGGTACGCCTGGACGCCCTTGTCACCCGGCAGCGGCTGGGTGACGTCGAGGAACCAGTTGTTGTAGTTGCAGGCACTCAGCGTGTACGTGCCGTTGTCGTTGTTCCACATGTTGTTGTGGACGTAGTACGCGCCGAACGACTGGCCGTCACCCTGGTTGTTCGTCGACGTGGTGACGAACGACGGGTTGGTGCAGGTCTGGCTCGGGCTGCCCGTCGACGTGGGGGTCGTCGTGCTGGGCGTGGTCGTCGTCGGAGTCGACGTCGGCGGCTTGGTCGGCGTCGTCGTGGTCGTCGGCGGCTGGGACGGCGTCGGCGTGCTGGTCATCGGCGGCTTGGTCGGCGTCGTCGTGGTGGTCGGCGCCGGAGTGGTGGGTTGCGCGGGCGCGGCCGTGAAGTCGTAGTGCGCCGTGTAGGTCAACTTGGTGCCGGCGCGGTACTTCTGGCCGTCGTAGCGCAAAGCGCGCAGCCGGTAGCTCTGGTCGGTGGTCTTGCTCGGGTCGATCGAGAGGATCGCCGGCCCGGAGGCGGTCGCGGTGATGGCGACCGGTTTCTGGGCGAAGCCGTGCAGGACGGTACAGCTGGAGTAGGCGTCCAGGACGCAGGTCTCGACGCGTCCGACGCTCGGGAGGGCAGTCACCGTGCTGTCCGCTGCGTTCGCAGTTGATACCGGGGAGTCCTTGGCCGCGTGAACGACGATCGGCGCGGCAACGAGCGCGCCGACGGCAAGGAACACCGCCGGGATGATCTTGCGACTCCGGGCAGTTCGGATGGGGGGCATGGAAAACACATTCCTCGTCTGCTCGACGGGCCACTCTGCGTTGCCCCAGTGCTTCAGTGTGACCCAACAAATGTTGGTTTGGTCCCCAGTGGGGCCAGAAACAGGCGGCGTCCCCAGAAAACACCGATCCGATCCGGCAGACCGGCGTACCGGTCTTGTCCTTCTCGTTCGCTCTCGCGTACGCCGCGACGTTATCCAACCGTGATCTGACCTGCCAACTCGGGGGCCCGACTTAACCAAGCCTTCACACTGCAACGAAGGCCGAACCGCCGGCGTCCGTAGGGTGTGAAGATGCGGACGATCGCCCTGGCCGCCGCCGGTTTGCTGCTGGTCCTGACCGCCTGTGGGAACGAGCCCGACACGGGTGCGTCACTGACCGGCAAGTCGTTCCTGTCCACTGCCGTGACCGAGAACGGGCAGCCCAAGCAGCTCGCGCCGAACACCCTGGTCCGCCTGACGTTCACCGACGACGGCCGCCTGGTCGCGGACGCCGGCTGTAACTCGATGCAGTCGAAGGTGTCGACGAGCGGCGGCAAGCTGACGCTCGAGGGCGGGCTGGCGATGACCATGATGGGTTGCCCCGGTCTGCAGCAGGGTCAGGACTCCTGGCTCGCGAACATCCTCTCCGGCAAACCGGCCTGGAAGCTCGACGGTAGCAAGCTCGACCTCACCGCCGGCAGCACGACGATCTCACTGGTCGACCGCGCCACCGCCGAGCCGGCTCGCGCCCTGGACGGCACCAAGTGGACCCTGACCACGGTCATCACCGGCGATGCCGCCACCCACCAGGCCGGCTTCGAGAAGGCGTGGATGACCCTCAACGGCGAGCGCGTCACCGGATCGACCGGGTGCAACGACTTCCAGGGCATGGTGGCGCGTTCCACCGGCAAGCTCACCTTCGGTGAACTCGCCACCACCCGCCGCGCCTGCACCGGCGACGCGGCGACCCTCGAGACCACTCTCCTCAATGCCTTGAAGGGCGACGTCAGCTACGAGATCGACTCGTCCACGTTGAAGCTCCGGACAGCGGCCGGCGGCCTCGACTTCACCGCCGGCTGAGCTGGAGGTCGAACGCCTGGACCTCGTTCTGCGGGGTTTCGTAGGAGACGAGCAGCCGGCCGTCGGCACTCAGCGTGGCGCGTTGGGCCGCGGTGAGTGGGATGGACCAGTGCTGGACGCCGTGGTTGATCTGCTGGCTGGACTGTGTGACGAGATGACCGCTCATGTCCGGGGACCATGGCGGGATGCCGCCGTCGGTGACTGCGCAGGGCGTCAGACCGTAGTCGGGCGCTGGGTCCGCAGCCGGTGAACAGCTGGTTGTCCAGACCGGGATCGCACCGAGCTGGCCGGTGGTCAGGAACGCCCGGGCCGTACCGGCTCCACTCGAACTGGTGACGATGTCCACGGCGTTTCCGCTGAGTCCGGCGGACAGGATCTTCAGGTCGCTGGTCGGGACGCGGCCGGAGATCGGTACGCCGTTGCGGGCGGATTGGGCGATGGTCTGGGGCGACAGGGCTCCGTTCAGGTTCGGGCTGGAGACGTTCGGCGGTGCCGGGGTGGTCGGGCGATCCGCCGGTGGCGTGTAGCCCGGCAGGGTCGCGAGCCCCCAGCGGTACGGGTCGGACTGGACCGATCCGAGCGCCGACCAGGCCAGCCGCGTACTCATGTCGATGTGCCGCAGCGTCGTCGTACCGGCAGCCGAGGTGTCGTCGTTGTCGTACGGCGTGATGTTCAGGCCCAGCCGGGTCGGGTCGACGGCGGCGGGCAGGTCGGCCAGCGGGATCTTGACCTCGAGGTCGTACCCGCCACCGGCGTATGCGTGCGGGACCGTGGTCTCGTTGCTGCCGACCCACTGCGCGGTCGACGCGACCTGCACGCCCGGTGCGTTGCCGGTGTCGAGCGAACCGCTCGAGTAGCCCTGGTGGTTGTCCGCATCCCGCTCCCAGCAGGGCCCGCCGCTCTGGGTGAACGGGAAGATGCCGAGCTTGAACGTGTTCGCGGTGTCCTTCAGCGCCTCCGATGCGTTCCCACGCGGGTCGAGCAGGATCTCGACGGAGTCGGCCTGCCAGTGACCGACACACTCCGCCGGAGTCACGGCGTACGACTGGTAGTCGTCGCGCACGTGGACGAAGAAGTAGAGCGCGTCGCCGGACCAGCTCACCTTCGCCGTACTGCCTTCTCCGGTTGACGAAACTCCGCAGTCGTCCACGCCGGTGCAGGTGGCCGCACCCTGCCAGATCCGGCCGAGGTCGAGCGTCGGGCCCGGGTACTCGCCCGGCCCCGCCTTGCCGTCGACCACCGGGGTCGCCTGCGGGATGACCGTCGTCGGCACCAGAGTCAGCGTCAGCGTCTCACTGCCCGTGGCGGTCCGGATCGGGATCGACACGTTCTGGTTGGCCGGCAGTGACGTGTCGGTGTTGGTCAGCTTGAACGTCACGGTGGCGTCCGCGCCGGGCTGAAGGTCGTACGGCTTCGAGAGCGTGTCGACCGTGAAGTCGGCCGGCAGGTCGAGCGACACCGCACCACTCTGCTGCTGCGCCGACCAGTTGTGCACGACAACCGGCAGGTCGATCGTCTGGCCGATCCCCATCGACTGGATAGCCTGCGACCGGCCGAGACGGTTGGCCTGCGGCGCGGTGTTCTGCAGCCACTGGTCGTACTCCTGCCAGTTCCCCCACCGCTGGAATCGACCTTCCGCCGCGGCCACGATCCGTACGACGTTGTCGGTGTAGCCGGACGCATGAGCGGTGGTGTAGCGGGCGGCGACCTTCGCGTTCTGGTCCACCGGCGCGTTGGCCGCCGGGGTCACCGTGAAGGTGATGTCGGCGGTCGACTTCGCCGGGACGGGCTTCGGTCCGTCCGTGGTCCACCCGGCCGGCACGGTCAGCTCGATGTTGCCTTCGGCAAGCTTCCCGGACGGCGCCTGGAGGTGCACGGTCGCCTGGAACGGCTCACCGGCGACGTTGTAGAACCGCGAGAAGGTCAGGTACTCCAAGGTCCCCAGCGGGAGCCCACCGGGATCGGGCTTGGTCGCGCCGAACAGGATCGCTTCGTCGAGCCCAGCCTGCGGACTGCTGTTCGGCTGGAACGGCACGAACGACTCGGTCATGCCGAACCGCGAGCACGCCGGAACCGAAGTCCCCTTGAACATCACCCGGCTCTGCGTCGGGTACGCCGAGCGCCCCTCGTCCGCGATCTGCTGCCAGATCTTCGCGGTCCCGGCCGGCTGTCCTTGCACGTTCCCGGCCGGCCATTTGTACGGCGAGTCGTAGCCGGTCCACACGCCCGCGACGGTGTCCAGGCCGGTCGGGGTGAAGCCGGTGGTGCAGTTCGCGGCTGTCGTCGTACCGCCGGTGCCGGCGGTGGTGCCGCCGGAGAAGACCTTCTTCACCTGCCAGGTGCTGAGCGCGTGCGGGCCCTTCAGCTGCTCGGGGAACCGGTTCGGGTCGGCGGCTGCGATGACGCCTTCCCAGATCAGCCGGCCGGCCTGCTGGTGGTTGCCGTGACCGGCGGCGAGGGTCGGCGTGAAGCCGATGTAGATCTCCGGCTGCGTCTCGCGGATGACCCGGGTCACCCGGCGCAGCGTCTCCTCCTCGTCCCAGAAGTACTGCGTCAGCGGGGCGCTCTGGTTGTAGAAGAAGTCGATCCGGTCGAGGTTGAAGATGTCGACGGTGCCAGAGCGGTAGTGCGCGACGCGGTCCTCGTTCTCGCGGCGCAGACCGAGGTCGGGGCCGAGCTCGTTGCCGACCGCGTTGCCGCCGCCTTCACCGCGCGTCACCTGGATCACGCCACACTTCACGCCGTACCGCTGATGCCAGACCCCGCAGGGCCCGATGATGCTGGTGTCATCGTCGGGATGGGCCCACTCCCCCATCACGTCGATCTTCGTCTGCCGATCAGCCACATACGGCTTGGCCACACTCGCCGATGCGACCGGCACCGGCAGCACAGCAATCAGAGCAAGGACGACGAACCCCACGAATCGCTTCACGTGCACGCTCCAAAGGCGGTGGAGGCACTGGCAGATCCAGTCCTACGTCCACACACTCAGGCGCGCAACACGTACCGCGTGGCTTCCGGCAGAGCGGCCGCCACCGAGAGGGCCGTGACCGGGGCACTCGACGAAGCGAGGTTGGCCGCGGCGGCGTGCAGATAGGCGCCGAGGGAAGCCGCATCGAGGGCCGGGAGACCGGACGCGAGCAGCGCGCCACAGAGACCGGCCAGGACGTCGCCGGCGCCGGCGGTGGCCAACCACGGGGTGGCGTTGGTGTTGACGCGGACGTGCCCGTCGGGGGTGGCGATGACGGTCGTCGAGCCCTTGAGGAGGACGGTGACGTCGAAGCGTTCGGCGGCGAGCCGGGCGTGCTCGAGGCGCTTGGCTTCGACCGTGGAGCGGTCGACGCCGAGCATGCGGGCCAACTCGCCGGCGTGCGGAGTGACGAGTACGCCGGTGTGGTCGCCGGACTCGTCGAGCGCCTTCAGTCCGTCCGCATCGAGGACGACGGGCTCCTCGGCGTCGAGGAGTTCGCGGATCCGGTCGATGTCGAGTTCGTCGCCGAGACCGGAGCCGATGGTCCACGCCTGCACGCGTCCGTCGCCGGCCACGATCTCCGGGTGGGCTGCCCGGACTTCGGCTGCGACAGCGTCCGGGCCGACGTACCGGACCATGCCGACGGGGCCGCCGAGGGCGCCGGCGGTGGCGATGACCGCGGCGCCCGGGTATTGCGTGGAGCCGACCATCAGGCCGAGGACGCCGCGGGAGTACTTGTCGGACTCGCCGTGCGGGACGGGGTAGCGGGCGCGGACGTCGGCAGCCTGGAGGGATTCGACCGGTGCTGGTGGGAGGTCGAGGCCGATGTCGACGAGGTGGACCGGGCCGCAGGCGGTGGCGGCAGGGTCGATGAAGTGGCAGATCTTGTGGGTGCCGAAGGTGACGGTGAGTGCTGCGCGGACGTGCGGTTCCGGGGTCTCGCCCGTGTCGACGTCGACGCCGGACGGGGTGTCGACGGCGACGATCGGTACGTCGTACTCGTCGGCCGACTCGACCGCGGCCAAGGCGTCCGGGCGGAGGCCGGGGCGACCGCCGATGCCGACGATGCCGTCGACCACCACGTCGGCCGTGCGGATGTCGTCGGTCGAGCCGACGCGGCCACCGGCTGCTTTCAAAGCCTCCAGACCGGCTGCGTGAGCGCTGGCGGAGAGCAGGACGGCGGTGACCTGGGCGCCGCGGCGGGCGAGCCGGGCACCGGCGTACAGGGCGTCGCCGCCGTTGTCGCCGGAGCCGATCAGCAGCACGACGCGGGTGCCGTACGTCCCGCCGAGGAAGTTGCTGATGGCAACTACCAGGCCGGTCGCCGCCCGCTGCATCAAGGTGCCCTCAGGTAGCCGGGCCATCAGCTCGGCCTCGGCGGCCCGGACCTGTTCGACGGTGTGCGCGCGGCGCATGTTCAGCCCTCCAGGATGACCACGGCGGAGGCGATGCCGGCGTCGTGGCTCAGCGACAGATGCAGACTCTGGACACCGAGCCGCGAAGCCTGGGCAGCGACCGTGCCGGTGATCTCCAGCCACGGCCGGCCGGTTTCGTCGGTCTGCACCTCGGCGTCGTGCCACAGCATGCCCGCAGGTGCGCCGAGTGCCTTGGCCAGCGCTTCCTTCGCCGCGAAGCGAGCAGCCAGCGAAGCCGGCGGCCGGACCGCCTCGGCCGGCGTGAACACCCGATCCCGCAGACCGGGAGTTCGCTCGAGCGTCTTCATGAACCGCTCGACGTCGACCACATCGATGCCCACGCCGACGATCATGGTTCTCACCCTAACCGGACGCCTCCAGCGCAAGAGCACGCGCCGCTGGTGGCGCGGAGGTCAGCCCACCGGGGGCGCCGTCGACTGGCGGATCCGCATCTCCACAGCCAGGTCCATCCGGAGGGCGGCCGGGGTGACGCCGCGGGCGAGGTCGAGGACGAGGCGGGCGGCCAGCTCGGCCATCTGGTGCAGTGGCTGGTGGACGGTCGTCAGCGTCGGACCGACCCACTGCGCCACCGGGAGGTCGTCGTACCCGACCACCGAGAGGTCGCGCGGGATCTCCAGGCCGAGCTCGCGCGCGGCCTGGTAGACACCGAGCGCCTGCATGTCGCTGCCCGCGAAGATCGCCGTCGGCCGCTCAGGCAACCGGAGCAACGCGAGAGCTTCCCGGTGACCGCCGCTGACGCTGAAGTCACCCGCGCGGATCAGCTCGGGATCGACCGCGATCCCGGTCGAGCGCAACGCGTCCTGGTACCCGTCGACGCGCATCCGCGAGCAGAGCGTCTCGACCGGGCCGCCGATCATCCCGATCCGGGTGTGCTCGAGCTTGCGCAGATGCAGCGTCGCCATCCGCCCGCCGTTCCAGTTCGCCGAGCCGATGGACGGTACGTCGTCCCCCTCGTCACCGATCGGGTCGACCACGACGAACGGGATCCGCCGCGCCTCCAGCTGCGCCCGCTGGTCCGGGTCGAGGTCGGAGAACACCATGATCACGCCGAGCGGCCGCCGGTTCAGGACGGACTCGATCCAGTCCTGCCGCGGCCGCCGGGCGTCGCCACACTCGGACAGCACCAGCTCGACGCCCGCCACCCGGAGCACACCCTCGACCCCTCGGATCAGCTGGATCGCCCATTCCCCACTCAGCTCGGGAAACACCAGGTCGATCATCGGGCTGCTCGCCGTAGTCGCGGTCCGGCGCTGGTAGCCGTGCTCCTGGATGATGCCCTCGACCTTGGCCCGGGTGTCCGCGGCGACGTCGGCGCGACCGTTCAGCACCTTGGAGACGGTGGGGACCGAGACCCCGGCCTGCTCCGCGATCTTCGCGATCGTCATCCGCTGACCCACGAGCGCCTCCCCCTCGAAACTTTCGGCCAGCCTACCCGTAGATCGTGCGGCCCTCCGCGTCCCCTATCCCGCTGAGACGGTAGAAGTACGTGTTCACCTGATCCCGCCAGTCGGCGGCGTTGGCGAGCTGCGCCTCCAGCCGGGAGGTGATGTTCTCGCGCACCACGGGCTCGAAGCGGTCCGCGATGGCCTTCCAGCGGGTCAGCATCGCCGCCACCTCGTCGTACCCCTGGAAGTGGGTGTCGTAGATGTGCTGCAGGACGGTGCGGCCGCTCTGCAGGACGTGGTCGTACCCAACGTGATGGAAGAACAGCAGGAGCTCGTCGGGGCAGGTGCTGAGGTTCTCGTAGCGGCTCGCGAGGGGCTCGGGGTACTGCCCGGTGAAGCCGGAGCCGGTCGCGACCGTGCGGTCGACGCCGACGCCGTAGCGGTCGGCGAAGTGGTACGTCCCGCGCGCCGAGTACTGGTACCCGTTCACGTTCGGGCCGTAGTGCGTCTCCGGCGCGACCATGAACCCGACCCCGAGCGGCGCGGTGTAGCGCTCGTATGTCTGCCAGGACTCGGCCATGATCGACACCAGCTCGGATCGGGTCCGATCGTCCATCGCGAAGGTCGCCGCGGCCCACTCGTGCAGCAGGCTGACCGGATCGGCACCCGGATCCCAGGCCAGCCGGCCGTACGCATACAGGTTGCTCTGGGCAAGCTTGTGCCCGGTCCAGTTCGGATCGTCGCCGACGTTGGCGACGGCAACGATCGCATCGGTGCGCTCGGCAACGGTAGGCCCGCCCGCTCCGGTCGTGTCGAACTGCAGGATCTCCCGCCACCACGGTCCGAGGTAGCACAGGTCCTGCTGCTGCCCGGTGTACTCCTGCGTCACCTGCAACTCCACCGCGAACGCGGTCTCCTGCAACTCCCCCAGCAACGGCGACATCGCCTCGCGCGCCTGGAAGTCCAGCGGCCCGTGCTTCACCTGCAGTACGACGTTCTCGTCGAACCGCCCGTCCAGCGGGATGAAGTGGTCGTACGCCGCCCGCGCGCGATCCGTCCGCCGATCCCGCCAGTCCGGCCGGCCGCCGTACCCGGAACACCGCCAGAACACACTCCCGCCGTACGGCGCCAACGCCCGGGCGAGCAGGTTCGCACCGTCCGCGGGCGACCACCCCTCGGAGTCCGCCGACACCACTAACCCACCGAGATCGGGTATGGCGTCGTACAAGCGCCCGACCGCGGCCGACCACCACTGCGCCGCCCGCTCGTCCGGTGGATCGGTCATCTCGACCGCCAGGCTCAGCGCGATCCCGTACTCGCGGAACACCGCCGCCAGCCGGGATACATCCGGGAGATGGTCGGCGAGCAACCGGGTCTCGGCCATCGCGACCGCGTTGATCCCGATCGACGCCAGCATCCGGGCGTACGCCCGCACCCGGGTCAGATCCTGGACCACCCGGCCGTCGCGGAAGAATATCGATCCACCTGAGTACCCGCGCTCGACGGAACCCGCCAGGTTGTCCCAGTGATCGAGCATCCGGACCGGAATGGCCGGCCGCTCGACCACGGTGAAGTCACCGGTCATCCACTCGAAGTACCGCAGCAGGTAGAAGTACCCGTACAGCAAGCCACGGCCGCCTTCGGCGGCGACGACCAGTTGGTTGCCTCGTCGCACCACCACGAAGCCCTCCGCAGCCAGCCCGTCGAGCGGCAGCGCGGCCTCGACCTCCTGCCACAACGGCGATTCCCGGACCCGGGTCAGCACGCACAGCGCGACTTCCACGCCGTTCCGGATCCGGCGGGTCTGCCGGAGCTCGGCCCGGATCGTCTGGGCCAGCGCCCCCGAGGCGTGCACGGTCACCTCGGGCAACCGCTGAGAGCCGAGCCAGCAGGGGTCGAACATCACGCCGGATCCTTGCACACGACCCCGGTCACTCCCGGGCGCCGCGGGTCCGAAAGTTTCGGCGTTGTCCGATTGAGACGAAGCCCACTGCCTCCCGGTGTGGGTGCACCCCCGGCGGATGGGAAGAATGGGGCTCATGCTGCAGCCGTCGCGGGAGGTGACTCCCTACACCGAGCTCGACCGTGCCGCCTGGGCGCAACTGGCCGAGACGACTGTCTCCCCACTGACGGTGGACGAGATCGAGCGGCTGCGCGGCCTAGGTGACGAGATCGACATGGACGAGGTCCGCGAGGTCTACCTGCCGTTGTCGCGGATCCTCTCGCTCTACGTCCGGCACGCCCGCGCGCTGCACGCCGACACCGAGAGCTTCCTCGGCAAGCCGGCCGCGACCCGGACCCCGTTCGTGATCGGCATCGGCGGATCGGTTGCCGTCGGCAAGTCCACCACCGCCCGGTTGCTGCGCGAACTGCTGGCCCGCTGGCCCGAGCACCCGCGGGTCGCGCTCGTCACCACCGACGGCTTCCTCTGGCCGAACGCGGAGCTCGAGCGCCGGAGCCTGATGATGCGCAAGGGCTTCCCGGAGTCGTACGACCGCAAGTCGCTGCTGCGCTTCGTGGTCGAGGTGAAGTCCGGCATGGACGCGGTCGAGGCGCCGGTCTACTCCCACCTGCACTACGACCGGATGAACGGCGTACGGACGACGGTCGAGCAGCCCGACATCCTGCTGCTCGAGGGCCTGAACGTCCTGCAGCCCGCGCCCCGGCACGCGGACGGCAAGAGCGGCCTCGCGGTCAGCGACTTCTTCGACTTCTCCGTGTACGTCGACGCGGCCGCCGACGACATCCGGTCCTGGTACGTGCACCGCTTCCTCAAGCTGTGGGAGACGGCGTTCCGCAACCCGGAGTCGTACTTCGTCCGCTACGGCGAGCTGAGCCGGGAGGAGGCGGTCAAGAAGGCCGAGTCGCTCTGGGACGGCATCAACGGCCCCAACCTGCGCGAGAACATCCTCCCCACCCGCTCCCGCGCAACCCTGGTCCTCCGCAAAGGCCCCGACCACGCCGTCCGCTGGGTCAGGCTCCGCAAACTCTGACCCCACCCCACCACCCCGGTCAGGGGAAAGCTCTGACGCCCAGCAGCCCTCCGCGCTATCGCCTTTCAACCAATTGAGGCTCTGGGCGTGTCCCGGGCCCGTGGGGGTGGCGGTCTTCGCCGGTGCAGTTGTGGGCGGCCCGGATGTGCAGGTCGACAGGATGTGTCGGTCCTGGGGCGGCGCTCGCGCGGGGTGTTCAGGCGTGAGATCGGGCGACTGGGCGAGAGCAGGGCCGAGACCTCCTGTCGACCTGCACCCCCACCGGCCTCCACTTCCGCCCAGACCAGCCTCGATCCGCGCCACACAGTCTGGGCCGGTGACCGGGTGTCCATCTGGTGGCCAGGTCCGGCGCGGATCCGGGACCCTGGGACACCACCTGGCGACCTCGGACACGCCGCGCCATGTCCCAGGTCCCCAGCACCTGTCCGCGGTCCGCGGGTCCGGCGACTCCACCGATCAGCTCAAGGCACCCCGGGCATTCGGACGTAGCCGGCCACATGCGCCAACCTCACACCGAATAGACAGCCCCATTTCAGGCTCAACCCTTGAAATGGTGGCGGGTGGGAGTGCTGGCGGGCTTAGCTGGGCC
Source organism: Kribbella sp. NBC_01510 (assembly GCF_045040325.1). Classification (NCBI taxonomy): domain Bacteria; kingdom Bacillati; phylum Actinomycetota; class Actinomycetes; order Propionibacteriales; family Kribbellaceae; genus Kribbella; species Kribbella sp. NBC_01510. The sequence continues at coordinate 1,128,748 of NZ_CP109418.1, forward strand.
GGAGGGCCTTGACGGCGGGTACGACAGCAGCCGCAACGACGAGTGCGGTCAGCCCGAAGGCGAGTGGGTAACCGGCCCCGGCGACAACAGCGCCGAAGATGATGGCGCCCATTCCCCATCCACCGTCGTACGCGAGGTTCCACAACGCGCTGACCTGGCCGTAGCGGGAGTTCGGGACTCGGTGGTACATCATCGTCAGGGTGAGGTTCTGCGCGGCGCCGAAGCCGATGCCGAACAGTGTCGAGCCGGCCACGATGGCGATCGGGTTGCCGATCAGCACCAACGAGCCGGCACCCAGCGCGGCGAGGATCAACGCCGGTGCCAGCAACTTCGCCGGGCCGACGCGGTCGCCGTACCGGCCGGCCAGCCAGCGTGCGCCGGGCGCGGTCGCGGCCTGCAGCAGCAGAGCGGTGGCGACGAGGGAGTGCCTGTCCGCGGCGACGGCCAGGGGCAGGAAGGTGACGCTGATCCCGGCGGCGACGGTCACGGCCGCGAAGACGAAGGTCGGCATCAGCAGACCGCTGCGCCGTACGCCGCCGAGCACCTTCACGTGCTGCTCCTCGGCTGAGACCCGAGCCGGCAGACCCACGAGAGTGACGAGTCCGGCGAGCGAGCTGAACGCGGCGAGGACGAACAGGGCGTCGAAGCCGATCCGGTTGGTCAGGTAGACGCCGAGCGGCAGGCCGATGACGGCCGGGACGCCGACGGCGATGCCGTAGATGCCCAGTCCCTCGCCGCGGCGGGCCGCGGGAGTGAGGTCGGCGACCAGGGCGACCGCGCCGACGACCAGGATCGCCAGGCCGGCGCCGCGGACGACGCAGACGGCCAGGACGGCCGGCAGCGACGCGGTGGTCAGGAGGACCAGCGAGGGAGCGCCGAGCAGGACCAGCCCGAGGCCGAGGACGACCTGGTAGCCCCAGTGGGCCAGCATCCGCGGCACGAGCAGCTCGACGCCGACCGCGGACAGCATCATCGCGCCGGTCGACAGCCCGGCCCCGATCCCGCCCGAGCCGTTGGCGGCCAGGTAGAGCGGGACGACCGAGGTGAGCAGGTACATGCTCAGGCCGGACCCGAACACCATCACCAGCAACCGCCCGAACCGGCCGGTCACCAGGCGCTCGGCGGTGGCTACCTGGACGGTGGGGATCTCGCACGTGGTGGTCATGACTTCACGCTAGAAGTGGACCGGCACGCCCTACAGATCCAGTTCCGGCCCGTCCGGGAGGACCAGTTACGGCAGTTGGTCGGCGATGAGCGCGGCGAGACGGTTCAGGGCGGCGTCGATCTGGACCGGCGTGACCGCGCTGCACGACAGGCGGAGGGCGTGGATCGGGGTGTCGCCCTCGTAGAAGTGGCTCATCGGGGTCCAGAGCACGCCGTACTCGTGGGCCGACCTCTCCAGCAGTACGTCGTCGACCGGGAAGGGCACGGTGACGACCACGAAGAAGCCACCGGACGGCACAGTCCAGGTGATCTCACCACCGGGGAACCGGGCGGCCAGGCCGTCGGTGATCGCGCGGAGGTTGGCGGCGTACACCGCGCGCTCGCGCCGGTTCGCGGCGACCAGGCTGCAGTCGTGCGCGAGCAGCTTGCCGCCGATCACCGCCTGCGCGACCGGCGAGGTGTTGACGGTGAGCATGCTCTTGAGCTTCGACAGTTCGTCGGCGAGAAGGTTGATGCTCCCGCCCGGGGCGGCGACGGTCTGGTCGGCGACGACGTACCCGACCCGCGCGCCGGGCAGGCCGGTCTTGGCGAACGAACCGAGGTAGACGACGCGGCGCTCGGTGTCGAGGGCCTTCAGCGTCGGCACGCGAGCAACGCCCCAGGCCGGGAACAGTCCGTACGGGTTGTCCTCGAGCAGGAGCAATTCCTGCTCGGCCGCGACCTCCAGCAATCGCCGCCTGGCGTCCACATCGAGGCTGAGCCCGGAAGGGTTGGCGAAGTCCGGCATCACATAGCAGCCTCGCGGCCGCAATCCGTCCGCACGGGCCGCCTTCACCACCGCGGCGAGATCGTCGTCCTCGGTCACCGGCAACACGGGGAAGTCGAGCAAGCGAGCCGCACCGGTGATTCCGACGTACGTCGGGGAGATCGCCAGCAGCACGTCGTCCGGGCCGGAGCGCAGTGCCCGCAGGGTGAGGACCATCGCCTCCTGGCAGCCGACCGTGACGACGATCGCCTCGGGATCGACGTGGATGTCCTCGTCGACCGCGAGGTTGCGGGCGACCAGGTCGTGGATGATGCCCTTGGTCCGGCCGTACTGGAAGATCGTCCGCCGCACCGCCGACTCGTCGTACCCCTTCGAGCGCAGGTGATCGGCGAACAGCTCAAGGTAGCGATGCAGGTCCTCGAGCGCGAAGTACTCCTCGGTCGGGCGCCCGGCGGCGAGCGAGATCGCGTCCGGGTAGTGGTGCGACACCTCGTTGAGGAAGTTCATCGAGTTCAGCGCGCGATCGGTGAGCGAGCCGTGCAGCTCGGTCAGCTCGAGATCAGCCATGGGGTCCTCCCCGTCGTCAGCCGCGCGACCGCGGCCAGGTCCGCACATCCGGCCAGCAGCATCGCATCGCGCAGCTCTTGTCTGAGGAGAGCCAGCGCTTCATCCACAGCATTCACAGCCAGTGCCCACAGCAACGGCCGTCCGATCAGTACGGCGGAAGCACCTAGCGCGAGTGCCTTCACCACATCGATGCCCCCTCGCATTCCACCATCCACCAGCACAGTGCAGTGGTTGCCAATGGCATCGACGACCGGTCCGAGCGCGTCGATCGAGGCCGGTGCGCCGTCCAGCTGGCGTCCACCGTGGTTCGAGACCACCACCCCGTCCGCACCCAGGTCAGCGGCCCGCGTGGCGTCGCGCGGGTCCAGAATCCCCTTCACCACCAGCGGAAGTTCACTTGAACTTCGAAGCCACTGCAGGTCGGACCAGCCGACAGCGGGCTCGAACGCGGACGCGGTGTGCACGGCGACTGCCGACAGCCCGGGCGCGGCGGCATGTGCCTCTGTCGCCATGTCGACAATGTTGGCCGCAACGACCTCCGGCGGCAGTGCGAAGGAGTTGCGGACATCGCGCAACCGGCGTCCCATCACCGGCACGTCGACGGTCACCATCAGCGCACCGCAACCCGCTGCGGTGGCACGCTCTACCAGAGTCCTGACCAGGCCGCGATCTCGTAACCAGTACAGCTGGAACCATGAGGGCGTCACCGCGGCGATCTTCTCCAACGGGACGCTGCTCAGAGTGCTGATGACATAAGGGATTCCGGCCGTCGCGGCCGCAGCCGCGAGGAGGAGTTCCCCTTCGGGGTGCAGGAGCCGCTGGTACGCCATGGGGGCGACTCCGACCGGCATCGTGAGCTGACTGCCGAGCAGCATGCGGGACGGGTCGGGTTCGTCGATCCCGGCGAGCACGCGGGGCGTGAGCGTGATCGCGTCCAGAGCCGCACGGTTGCGGCGCAGCGTCAGCTCGGAACCGCTGCCACCGGCAACAAAGTCCCGGACTGCGGCCGGGAGAACCGCTGCCGCCAGGGACTCGTAGTCGGCGAGGCTGTCAGCCATCGTGGCTCGGCGATTCCTCAGGCATCGCGGAAGATCCCGCTCAACCAGGCCGACGCCTCGGCCATCGCCAACTTGCCGCCGTCGAGGATGCCGGACATCGCGAAGAAGCCGTGCACCATGCCGTCGTACCGGCTGAGGGTGGTCGGGACTCCGGCGGCATGCAGCTTCTCGGCGTAGTACTCGCCTTCGTCGCGGAGCGGATCGTACTCCGCGGTGATCACCAGCGCGGGCGGGAGATCCGCGTGCGACTCGGCGAGCAGTGGTGACGCGAGCGGGTTGAGACCGTCGGCCGGGTCGGTCAGGTAGTGGTCCCAGTACCAGCCGACCGAGGTCTTGTTGAAAAGGTACGGATCGTCTCCGGCCCGCATCGAGATGGTGTCTGATCCGTAGCGGGTGTTCGGGTAGACGAGCAACTGCCCCGCCAGCGCCGGACCGTTGTCGCGGGCAAGCAACGTGGTCGCCGCCGCAAGGTTGCCGCCGGCACTGTCACCACCGACGACGAGCCGCGACGGATCGACCTGCAGCTCGCCGGCGTGCGCGGCGATCCACTGCGTGGCGTTGTGGCAGTCATGCACCGCGGCTGGGAACGGATGCTCCGGCGCCAGCCGATAGCCGACCGTGATCACCTGACAGGGAACGGCGTTGGCCAGCGTACGGCTGATGCCGTCGGCGGTCTCGATGCTGCCCAGCGTCCAGCCGCCGCCGAAGAAGTAGATCACCGTCGGCAATGGAACGGTCAGATCCGGCCGGTAAACCCGCAGCGGTACGCCGCCCTCGGTCGTGAGGTTCTCCACGTGGTGAACTGGCTCGACATCCCCACCCGCGGCCTGGATGGACGCGAGGTCGGCCGCCCTGGCCTCGGCCAAGGTCTGGGTGTAGAGCTGTGGCACCTGGTTGCCCTCACGCTCGGCGCGCATCGTCTCGACCTGCGGGTCCAATGGCATCGGTTCACCCCAATCGGATCGGCATGGAGCTGTGTCCACGCAACAGCAGGCTATGACTGCGCACGGGCTCTCCCTCGAACCGCAGGTTCGGGAACCGTTGGAACAGCTGCCCGAACGCCGCACGCCCTTCCATCCGGGCGAGCGCGGCCCCGACGCAGTAGAACGGACCCGCCCCGAACGACAGGTGCTGCAGATCATCGCGTCCCGGATCGAAGGTGTCCGCGTCCGCATGCTTGATCGGATCGCGGTTCGCCGCGCCGGGCAGGATGAGGACGAGACTCCCCGCGCTGATCGGCTCGCCGGCCAGCTCGAGGTCGACGGATGCCTTCCGGCTGATCAACTGCACCGAGCTCTGGTGCCGGAGGATCTCCTCGACGTAGTCCGCTGCCAGTCCGGGATCGTCGCGCACGGCCTCGACCAGCGCGGGCTGGGAGAGGAGCTGCTCGAGTCCGTTGGTGAGGAGGTTCATCGTGGTCACGAAGCTGGCGTTCACCAGCACGAGCAGGTTGTCGATCAGCTCCTGCTGGTCGATCCCCGACGTCCCCGAATCCAGCGCGTGCACGAGTGATCCGACCAGGTCGTCCCGGGGACGGATCCGGCGGTCGGCGATCATCCGGGCGTAGTAGTCGTTGAGTTCCTCGGCCGCCTGGTTCGCCGCCGCCAGCCGCTCGGGGGCCTTGCCGCCGAGATCGAGGTAGTCGTCGATCCGCTGCGTCCGGTCCCGGAACCAACCGAAGTCCGAGCGCGGGATGCCCAGGAACGTGCCGATCACGGTGATCGGCAACCGGTACGCGAAGTCGACGAAATCGATCACCTGGCCGTTGGCTCCGGCCTTGCCCAGGTCGTCCAGGAGCTCGGCGGCCAAGGCGTCCACCACCGGTTCGAACCCGGTCAGCCGGCGTGGCGTCAGGACCGCCTGGAACACCTTGCGCATCCGCAGATGGTCCGGCTCGTTGCGGAACATCATCGACCCGCCGAGCCGTCGCAGTACCGGCTCCTTCGGGTTCGGATCCGCCGACAGCAACCGATGGAACCTGGTGTCCTTCAGCGCCGCCTGGGCGGCGTCGTACCCGTTGACGACGACCGCGTACGGCGAACTCCCGGGAGCGAGCCGGCAGACCGGGCCGATCCGATGCAGCTCGGCGAAGAGCGGCATCGGATCGCGGCGCCCGTCCTCGGATCCCAGCGCGGCAAGGATCTCGTTGGCGGTGCGCATCCCGGTCAGCGCACCAGGTTCAGCGGGACGGAGGCGGCCATCGCCTGGTAGCCCGTGTCGTTCGGGTGGATGTGGTCACCGGAGTCCAGCGCCGCCAGCAGCTTCGAAGGCGCGGCCGGGTCGCGCAGCACCTTGTCGAAGTCGAGCACGCCGTCGAACTCGTGGCTCGAGCGCAGGTAGCTGTTCACCGCCTGCCGGGTGGCCTCCTTCGCCGGCGTCCAGCTGTCGGTGCCGGAGAGTCCCTCGAACGGCGTGATCGTGGTGACCAAGCTGCGCAGTCCGCGTTCCTTGGCCTGCGCGTTGACCTGCCGGAGCGCGCCGATGATCTCGGCCGCCGAGTCGTCGGACATCCAGATGTCGTTGATGCCCAGCTCGGTGATGACGGTGCGTACGTCGGTCTGCGCGAACACGTCCTCGTTCAGCCGGGCCAGCGAGTTCACCCCGACCTCACCGAACCCGGGGAACGCACCGTTGTCGGACGGCTCGGTGCCCTCGTGGTTGAGCCGGCTCCCGGCCAGACCCGCGTTCAGCACGCTCGGGAACGGCTTGGTCCCGGCCGCCGCGGCCAACCGCTCGGCGAGCTGGTCGGGCCAGCGGTTGTTCGCGTTGAACGTGCTGTTGGTGCCGTCGGTGATCGAGTCGCCGAGCACGACGATCGAGCCGGCCGAGTCGTCGGTCTGCACGTCCACGCCGGACAGGAAGAACCAGCAGCAGCGACGGGTCAGCGTGTACGCCGCCCCGCCCGGCTGGGTGACCAGGTTCGTCGGGCCGACGAAGTTGTCCTGGATCGACGAGCCGTGGAACGTGGTCGGGCCGGTGTTCTCCGGGAAGTAGAGGCTGACGACGAGGTCGTCGAGCGTGCCCAGCCGCAGATTCACCGGATCGCTCAGCAGTTCGCTGCCCTTCACCATCGATGCGCTGCCGGAGCCGTTGAACGTCAACGTACGCAGGGTGTTCGGGTCGATGTCGGACAGCTCCGGCGTCGACTTGTTGGGCTTGGCAACGGTTGCCGCGCCGACGGTGACGGTCTTCTCGCCGTAGATGTTCGACAGCCGGATCCGGATCTTGTCGCCGCCGACGGTCGGCCGGACCACCAGCCGGACGCTCTGGTCGGTCAGCCCGGTGTTGGTCGAGCCGGTTGCGTCGCCGTGGGTGACCGCGGTCGCCCAGGTGCCGACCCACGCATCGTCGTGACGGCTCTGGCTGGAGCTCGCCCCGGCCAGGCTGGAGCCGGCCAGGGTCAGTGCGGCGGTCACCGCGACCGCACGCCAACTGCTGGAAATGTGCATGGACGGACCTCCTGGCGGAATCGGATGCGGACGGAACGTAATACGCGGCGAGGAATCCGGTCAATGCACAGCAAATGCATTTCCGAAATTCATCGGCCAGCGGTTAGCGGACCCCTTCCGGACCCGTTTCGCAGGGGTATTCCTTCACCCGCGCGAGGTTGTGATCGTCCGACTGCGGAGCGCGACGGCCCGCCTACGGTAGAACGGTTTCCAGCCTCTGGCGGGCACCCGGCGCTTCCAGTAGAGTCGCCCCGACGGCTGGGGGTGGCCGGAGTCGAGGGGAACCTTACGAAATGCCGCCTGAATTCGTCATGCCCAATTACGTGCTGCGGGTATTAACGCTCTTCGAGCAATTCTCGGAGCGGCTCGCGCTGGTCCGCGGAGTTCGGCGGGCGACGTACGGCGAACTGACCGCCGACGTGCTGCGGATCGCGGCGGCGCTGCGCGACGCCGGCATCCGTCCCGGTGGCAACGTACTGGTGATGGCGGCGAACTGCTTCGACGCCCCGGCGCTCCAACTGGCCCTACACCTGCACGGCTGCCGCGTGCTCTGGAGCGCGCCGATCACCTCCCGTCGTGAGATCGACCGGTTCGCCGCGCTGTCCGACGCGGCCGCGTTCGTCTACGACTCCGACGGCACCGGAGACCTGGGCCGTGAGCTCGCCGCGTCACTGGCGCCGATGCCCGTGTTCCAGGTGGCCGAGCTGTTGACCGACGGAGCGCCGTACGTGATCGATCCGTCGGTGCCGGCACCCGACTCGGTCCTGCAGACAAGTGGGACGACCGGCGATCCCAAGCTGGTCCACCACACGCAGAGCTTCTACGAGCAGATCCTCGAGCTGGCGGACGCGTTCGTCGCCAACGGGTTCCCGTTGCTGCGGCACTATTCGGGTTCGCCGCTGTGGCTGGCGAGCGGACAGATCACCAGCTTCTTCAACCTGTTCACGGGCGGCGTGCTGTTCCTGACCGACACCTGGTCGCCGGACGAGTTCTACCGGACTGTGTCGGCCGAGCGGATCACGTCGACGTACGTGACGCCGCCGATGCTGTACGAGGTGCTCGATCATCCAGGTGGTGAGGACTTCGACTGCAGCAGCCTGTTCATGCTCAACGTCGGCGCCGGACCGGCGACGCCCGCCCGGCTGCGACAGGGGATCGCCCGCTTCGGTCCGGTACTGCGGATCGTCTACGGGCTCAGCGAAGCGGTCGTCGTCACCGCACTCCCGGGCTTGACCGAGGACCCGGGCCATCCGGAGCGGCTGGCTTCAGCGGGTACGCCGTACGGCGATGTGCGGCTGGAGATCCGGGACGACGACGGGAAGGTGCTCGACGCGGGACAGACCGGGGAGGTGTGGGTGCAGAGCAAGCTCACCTTCGCCGGGTATCTGGGCCGGCCCGAGCTCACCGCCGAGACGCTCGTCGACGGCTGGCTCCGCACCCGGGATCTCGGCTACCTGGACTCCGACGGCTACCTGTTCCTGGTCGACCGCGTGCACGACATGATCGTCACCACCCGCCGCAACTGGGCCATCTTCTGCCGCCCGATCGAGGACATCCTCGCCAGCCATCCCGCAGTACGGACCGCTGCGGTCATCGGCGTACCGGATCCTGTGGTCGGCGAGGCAGTCCACGCCTTCGTCGTCACGCGCTCCCCGGTCACCGCGGACGACCTCCGGCAACTGGTCACCGACACGCTGAACGAGATGTGGACTCCAGCTGCCATCGACTTCGTGGACGAGCTGCCGCTGACCCGGATCGCGAAGGTCGACAAAGTTGCCCTCCGCAAGCTCTACCGGGAACTGCGGGTGGTCCGACCGGATCACGCTGAGGCGGGTCCCGACGGCCCCGCCCGCCACCACCCCGGCCGGCGCGGCGTCGGAGTCGGGGAGGCGGGATGAGCGCACGGCGGGGTCTGGTCATCCTGTTCGTCGCGGACGTTCTGTCGGCGGTGGGGAGCCGGATCTCGATGGTGGCGATTCCGTGGTTGGTGCTGGTGACCACGGGGAGTGCGGCGCGGATGGGTCTGGTGGCGGCGGTCGAGATGGTGCCGTACATCGTGGCCAGCATCATGGCCGGGCCGCTGATCGACAGTCTCGGGCCGCGGCGTACCTCGATCCTCGCGAACCTCTGCAGCGCAGTGGCGGTCGGGGCGATCGCCGCGACCACCCAACTGGGGTTCACCGCGCTACTCCTGCTGGTCGCACTGGCGGGTGCGCTGCGTGGCGCCGCAGACCGGTCCAAGGATCTGCTCGTCCGGCCGATGGCGGAGGCGGCCCAGGTCGAACTGATCCGGATCACGTCGTTGCACGAAGCCTTCGCGCGGGGTGCGACGTTGCTTGCTGCACCCCTGGCCGGCCTGTTGATCTACTGGACCGACGCGGCCTCCGTGCTGTGGATCGACGCGGCGACGTTCGCGGTCTGCGCCGTGCTGGTGGCCGCCTTCGTTTACCCACCTTCGGTGGTCGCCGCCGCGGTGCGGGAGAAGTACTTCCGGTCGCTCATGGCTGGCTTCTCGTTCGTCCGCCGTGACGCGTTGCTCACCACGATGCTGATCACCACGTTCACCTTGAACGTCTTCAGCAGCGCGAGCACCGCGGTCTTCATTCCCCTGTGGGTCAAGGAGGAGCTCGGCACGGCAGCCGGTCTCGGCCTGACCCTCGGCGCGTTCTCCGGCGGCGCCCTCCTGGGCAGCATCGGGTTCGCGATCCTCGCTACCAGACTGCCGCGCTACCTGACCTTCGCCATCGGCGCTGTGATCGGCGGCAGTCCGCGCCTCCTGGTACTGGGGTTCAGCGACGACCTGATCCTGGTGATGGTGGTGACGTTCCTGTCCGGGATCGGCATGGCCGCGATCAACCCGGTGTTCGGCGCAGCTCTCTACGAACATGTCCCGAAAGACCTGCAGGCGCGGGTCATCGGCGTGGTCGCCGCCACCTCCTTCGCCGGACTACCACTCGGGGCACTGCTCGCCGGCGCACTCGTCAGCGGGCTCGGGCTGACCCCCTCACTGGTCCTGTCCGGCCTGGTGTGCCTGCTGATCAGTGTCTTCCCGCTCGCCCGGCGCGGTCCTGGAAAGGTTCTCGACGCTCCGAGCACGATGGAGGCGGCATGAATGAGGCAAACGATCCCTACTGCCTCCGACCAGGAGAGAGCGTCGAGTTGCTCGCCGGTCACCCCTGGCGGCGGTTTGTCGTGCTCGGCGACAGTGTCGCGGAGGGGTTGTGCGAACCGGTCGACGGCTACAGCACCCTGCAGTGGGCCGACCGGATCGCCGCCGAACTCCGCGCGGTCCAACCCGAGCTGGTCTGCCGTAACCTCGGTGTCAGCGGCCTGCGTACGCGCGAGATCCTGGCCACCCAACTCGAGCCGGCGCTCGTGTTTGGTCCCGACCTCGCGCTCGTCGTCGGCGGCGGCAACGACGCCTTCCCGGCCACGTACGACGCCGACCGGGTCGATCGCGAACTCACGCTGATGATCACGACCCTGCAGGACGCCGGCGCGGACGTGATGACGCTGGGCATGTTCGACATCTCCTACAGTCCCGCCGTCGCGGACTGGCTCAGACCGGGCCTTCGGCAACGAATGCGAACCCTCTCGGACCGCACCGCCGCACTGGCCGACAAGCTCAACACCGTCCATATCCATCTGACCGACCACCCCCTGTCCACCGACCCCACCCTCTACAGCAGCGACGGCCGCCACGGCAACGCCCGCAGCGACGCCGTCGCCACCGCCGAAACCGTCCGCGCTCTTGGCCGCCACCTCATAGCCGCGCCACATCAGGATTCACCTGGCTGAACGTCAGGGACTCGGTGGGTGCCGGTGGGGTCGACGTGGAATGTGAAGCCGTGGGGTGTGGTCCATTCCAGGGTTTTGGGGTCGAGGCGGTGGACGGTCCAGCCGTGGGCGTGGGTCTTGACCCGGTGGCCGAAGCGGCCCAGCGGTGCGAAGTTGGTGGTGCTGGTTTGGCCGGGTGGGCCGAGGGGGTCGTAGGGCTGGAGGTGGTCCAGGTCCATGCCGCGGTGGGTCTCTTGGGTGCCGAACGGGAACAACTCGACGGGGTGGGTGAGTTTGACGCGTTCGCGGATCCGGTCGGGGATCTCGTAGGCGTCGACGCTGACCGCGTCGTTCAGGTCGATGACCGGCTTCACGGAGTACGGGCCGTGGCCGATCAGCTCGGCCAACTGGTCGGCGAGCAGCGGGCCGATGCCTTCGGCGCGCAGGACGCCGGTCCCGGTGGCCAGGGTGTGGTCGGTGAGGTGGACATAGATCTGGGTCTGGCCCGGACGGACTCGTCGGCTGGTGGGGTTGGTGTAGGCGTCGTGTTTGATCTGGGCCAGGCGCGCGTGCAGGGCGCGGCGTGCGGCCGCATCCATGGGCCGGCCGTCGTCGGGGTCGAGGCGTAGGCCGGGGTCGGAGGGGTCGAAGGGTTCGATCGGCACGGTGTCGGGGGTGTCGAGGGGGTCGGGCAGGTCGCTGCGACTCGGGTGGGGTGGGTCGCGGTCGGCCTCGTCGTCCAGGCCGGGCTCGGTCGGCACGGTGTCGGGGGTGTCGAGGGGGTCGGGCAGGTCGCTGCGACTCGGGTGGGGTGGGTCGCGGTCGGCCTCGTCGTCCAGGCCGGGCTCGGTCGGCACGGTGTCGGGGGTGTCGAGGGGGTCGGGCAGGTCCCTGCCACTCGGGTGGGGTGGGTCGCGGTCGGCCTCGTCGTCCAGGCCGGGCTCGTCCTGGATGCCGGTCCGGTTGCCGGTCCGGTCCTCATCACCCCACCGGGATGCCGGGCCCGCGCCGGGCGTCCCGGTGGCCCTCGCGGCAGCGATGCCGTGGCCCGAGTCGACCTGGTGGTCGACATCAGCCCGGGCCAGGTCGGTGCTCGCGTGAGGACGATCGTCGTCACCGGCCTCGGGGCACCCGGCGCCCCGCCAGCCTCGACGGAGCGGTCCAGCTGCCCGGTGGCTCGCACCCGGACGGCTCGTGCTCACAGGCCCCGCGGTGTCCGGGGCCGGGGTATCCGGCCCCGCGGTGTCCGGGGCCGTGGTGTCCGGGGCCGGGGTATCCGGCCCCGCGGTGTCCGGGGCCGTGGTGTCCGGGGCCGTGGTGTCCGGGGCCGTGGTGTCCGGGGCCGGGGTGTCCTGGGCTGGGGTGGTGAGGTGGTGGTGGCGGGCCTGGGTGAGGAGTTCTTGGGTGTAGCGGGGGTCGGCGAGGATGCCGACCGCGTCCGCGCGCCGGTGTTGGACCGGGCGGGTGTCGCCGAAGGTTTTGAGGGCCTCGGCGATTGCGTCGAGGGTCGCCTTGTTCCGGATGACCGCGCCGGCGGCGGCCTTGATGTACATGGTCTTGGTGCCGTGCTCGTCGCTGTGCCCGACGAACACGCCGCGTTCGCGGGTCTTCTCGGCGGCCTCGGCGCGCGCCAGGTCAGGGTCGGCGTGCATCTTGGCGGCCTGGACGATCTTGTTCAGCCGGTACGGGGTGATCGAGTCGATGAGTCGCGCGATGCGTTGGTCGACGTAGGCGGCGGCGTCCGCAGACAGTTTCGCGCAGTCGGCGACGATCCGGCAGGCCTTCCACGGTGTCGCGTCGCCGGCCTGGACTCTGGCCCAGGTGAAGGGGAACCGGTGCCGCAGCGCCAGCGCCTGACCGATGTAGTTAGCCGCGACCCGCGGGGAGATGCCGAGGATCACTGCGAACTCGGCGATCGCGAACTCCAGGATCTCCGGGCACCCGTCGCCACCCAGCACCACCGCGCGTTCGCGGCCCTCCCACGACCGACGGCCCGGCCGGGCCGGGCACGCGTCAGGATGGAAACGATCGGCATAGACCTGGGCATGTTCCAGGCGCCGCGCGTCGACCCGCCGGGCTTCGGCGTCGTGGTCGGCGGCCGATTCCAGCAGGTCGGCCGTCGTCAGCGTCGCCAGGTCTCCTTCGAACATGTGTGCGATTCTACGCACCGCCATCCGGCCGCCGCAAATCCATCGAGGTCCGGAAACCCCTTATCCACAAGGGGAAACATCACACCGCAGAGGGTGGATGCGGCCGATATACCGGCTACGGAACCAACAGAAGACCGCTAGTCAGCGCACCCTGACCCACGTTGACCACCGGGCCGGCGCCGGGGACGGTGAAGCGGAGGTAGGCGCCGCACGGGGTGCCGGCGAAGAGGTACGGCGCGATGCAGAACGGTACTGCGGCCTCGCGCGTGTCGCCGGTGGCGATCTCGACGAACTGCATGGTGAGCCGGTCGACCTCGACGTACGCCTGGAGGATGTAGCAGCCCTCGTCGAGTGCGGCATCGACGGCGTCCTGCCAGGTCTGCGGGGTGACCTCCGGGCCCACCACGACACCGACTCCGCCGTACGAACCGGAGGGCTTCAGGACGAGGTGGTTCTGGTCGGTCATCGCCTCGTCGCGAAGGTCCGCGGACAACACCTCCGTGCGAGGGACGTGGCGGCGGACGACCTCGGCGTCCTCCCCAGATAGCAAGGCCAGGTCTTCCCAGAGCCACGCGAAGATCGTCTTGCTGGCCAGTAGCCAACTGGCCGTGTGCGTGAACATCCGTACCGCACCCGCCCGGACCGCCGTGTGCAGAGCCTGCAACCCATCGCTCGGCTTCATGCCCTGCGGGACGAACATCCGGAGTACGGCGTCGATCGGGCCGTCGTCGACGCAGAGCCGACCGGCGTCGTCCAGGGTGAGCCACTCGACCGGGTACACGCGCATGTCGAGACCGAGTTCGCGACCGCGGTCGCTGAACGGCTCGAGCACCTTGATCATCGCCAGCCCGTCCTGCGACCCCGGATACGTGCCGCCGGTGGTGAACACCATGGCGAGCCGATCCGACTCGGTCAGCTTCAACGCCGCCCGCACCGCCTCGTACCGCGCGTCAACAGCGGACGGCGGCGCCGCCAGCCCGACCTCATCCAGCACCGGATCACCGGCGTACGCGTCGAGGAAGCGCCGGGCAACACCGTCGGAGTCGTGGGCGCCGCCGAGGGCGCTGTCGATGTTGGCCTCGACCACGTACGGCGTCCCGTCCGCCAGCAGGATGTCCGCACGGACGCCACCGAGCAGCTCCTCGGTCAGCGGCAACTCCTCGTCGAGCAGGTCGATGTACCCGACCGGCAGCCCGAGCGCGCGCCGCAACTCCCCGGCTGTAGTTGCCCTACGCCAACATGCGGCCAGGATCAACCGGGCCACGGTCGCCGAGACGTCGGTCAACGATCGATAGGTCGCCGCCGCCATGATCGGCGGCCGGAGCGGTCGCCACTCCTTGTTGTGCGTGGCGACGCCGTCGTACACCTGCGGCCAGGACTCGCGCCCCCGCGCGACAAGCGCCGTGCGCGTTGCCTCGGGCAACTGGTGCCACAGATCGATCATCGTTCCTCCAGTACGGCGTGAATCGCGGAGACGAGCTGGTCGCGGCCGGGTTGGACGGCGCGGTCCAGGGCCAGGGCGAACGGGAGCACGGCTCCGTCCGGGCGGGTCACTCGGCGCGGCGGCGCGGCGAGGGTGGAGCGTTCGGCGGCGACCGCGAGGACCTCGGCGGCGAAGCCACTGGTCCGGTTGGAGTCGTCGATCACCACCAGCCGGCGGGTCTTGGCAACCGACGCTGCCAGACCGTCCGTGTCGAGCGGGTAGACGGTCCGCGGGTCGAAGACCTCGATCGAGATTCCCAGCCCGGCCAGTTCGTCCGCGACCGCCAACGCGTCCTGCACGAGGTGGCCGAGGGCAACGACCGTCACGTCGCTGCCGGCACGTGCGACCCGGCCGACTCCGAGCGGTACCGGCGCGAGCGTGCTGAAGTCGACATCGTCACGGACACCGAGCGCACCGGACGGCGCGAACACCACGACCGGATCGTCGTCCCGGATTGCCGAGACCAGGAGTCCGTAGGCGTCGGCCGGAGTCGCGGGTACGACGGTCTTCACGCCGACGTGGGCGAACAGGGCGTACGGGTGGTCGGAGTGCTGGCCGGCCCATCCGGTCCGCGAGCCCGAACCGGGAACGACGTACGTGACCGGGACCTTGCACTGGCCGCCGGTCATCAGGGAGAACTTGTGCGCCTGGTTGGCGATCTGCTCGAAGACCAGGAACAGCAGCGACGGGATCTGGAACTCGATTACCGGCCGCATCCCGGCGAGCGCGGCGCCGGTCGCGAAGTTGGTGAAGGCCTGCTCGGACAGCGGAGTGTCGAGTACGCGGTCCGGGCCGAAGCGGGCGAACAGGCCGGCGGTCAGGTTGGACGCCGCGACCCGGATGTCCTCACCCAGCAAGAAGACCGACGGGTCCTCAGCCAGGGAGTCACCGAGGGCGCGGGTGAGTGCCTTCAGGTACGAGAGTTTCGGCATCAGCGCAGCACCTCCGGCGAGGCGTACAGGTAGTCGAGAGCGGCCGCCGGATCCGGGTGAGCACTTCCCAAGGCGAATTCGGCCGCCGCGTCGAGCAAGACCTCCACCTTCGTGTCGACCGCCGCCCGCTCGTCGGCGGTCAGTCGAGCGCCTTGGATTACCACGGGATCGCGCGACCAGCCGGCGGCGAGTTCCTCGGGCGAGCGGTAAGTGAGCCGGGTCCGGTGCTCGAAGGTGTGGTGTGCGTCGAAGCGGTAGGTGACGCACTCCAGGAACGTAGGTCCCTTACCAGCCCTGGCCCGCGTCACCGCCGCCAAGGTTGCCTTCAGCACCGTCTCGGGATCCTGCCCGTCGATGGTGAAAGCCGGGATGCCGAACGCCCGCGCCCGGCCGGTGATGCTGCCGGCGACCGCCGACTCGACCGGCATCGTCGTCGCGTACCCGTTGTTCTCGCAGACGAAGATCACCGGCACCTGCCAGAGCGCGGCCAGGTTGAATGCTTCCAGCAACATCCCCTCGTTCATCGCGCCGTCACCGAAGAACGTGACGGCGACCGAGTCACGACCGCTCTGCCGCAAAGCCCACGCCGCACCGGTCGCGATCGATCCGGCCGCGCCGACGATCGCATTCGCACCAAGGATCCCGAGGCTGAAGTCGGCCGCGTGCATAGACCCGCCACGACCCTTGTTCAGCCCGCTCTCCCGGCCCATCAACTCGGCGAACAACCGCGCCGGGTCCACACCGCGGGCCAGCACATGGCCGTGCCCGCGGTGCGTACTGGTGATCACGTCGGCGTCCGTCAACGCTGCACACACGCCGACCGCGATCGCCTCCTGCCCGACGTACGGATGAATCCCGCCGACGATCTCCCCGGACCGCACGAACTCGATCGCCCGCTCCTCGAACCGGCGGATCAACCGCACGGTCCGGTAGAGATCGGCAGACCTCATGGGTCAGTCCTTCACCGCGGCGAGGATGGCGTCCCACAGGCGGGCGCGGGCGGCCAGCGCGGTGTTGATCGTGTCCGCACAGGCTTCCCACTTGGCCTGGTCGTCACCGCAGAGATCGGTGACCATCTGCATCGCCATCGGCGTGTGCTGCTCGCCGTCCACCTCGATGTGCCGCTCCAGATAGTCGACGAACGTGTTGAGCTTGTTCGACCGCTCGTTCACCGCGACCACCTGAGTGAACATGTCCGGGATCAGGTCCTCCCGGCCGAACGCGAAGGCCGCCGCCTGGCAGTGGATCGGGGCGTTCTCGATGATGTCCCAGGTCGTCCCGGCGAAGTCGATCGACGGCTGCGGTACGCCGGCCTCCCGCAGCGACTCGACCACCGAGCCGCCGTTGCGGAGCAGGTCGATCAGCCTTTCGATGGCAGCCACGTCCGCTCCGGCCTCGCGCATGCCGTTGACGTACAGCTCGAAGTGGCTGATGAAACCGTCGCCGAGTTCGTCGCTCTCCTCGACCATCACGATGTCGTTGATCAGCCTGCGACTACCGGGGTGCGCTGTCGGGATCCAGGGCACGGTCACACAGGTGAGTTCGCGCTGCAGCGACTTGAGCAGGGACATGAAGTCCCAGACCGCGAACACGTGGTGCTCCATGAAGGTGACCAGCGCCTCGTGGGTATCCAGGTTCGCGTAGAGCGGGTGCTGGACGACCTTGTCGCGGGCCGGGGTGACGGCCTTCTCCAGCTGTTCGATGCCGGGGTGGGTCTGACCCCAGTCGTAACGGGACATGGGCGGTTCTCCTGTCAGCGGTCGGCCCAGAGGATTGGGCAGTAGTCGGGGTCGGCGTAGTCGGGGTGGCCGGCGGGAGTGCGGCGTACGAGGACGTCGTGGTTGTAGGCGGCCAGGGTTCCGTCGGACAACGGGAACTCGCGGTAGTGGTTGGCGCCGTCCTGGAGGTGCAGGGAGATCGCACGGCGGGGACGGTCGCTGACGTTGGCTCCGCTGCCGTGGTACGTGCGGCAGTGGTGGAAGTTCATATGACCGCGTGGGATCGTGATCGGGATCTTGGTCACCTCGGCGTGGTTGTACGCCGCGTTCTCGGCCAGCATCTGGTCGAGTTGCGACCTGTCCCGGTCGGCGAAGTGGCGTACGACGGTGTCGTCGGAGCCGATCTCCTGCCAGCGATGACTGCCGTCGACCATGGTGATCGTGCCCATCTCCGGCGGACAGTCGTGGAACGGGATGAACGCGGTCAGCATCCGGTCCGATGCCGACGACGACCAGTAGTGCTTGTCGAAGTGCCAGGGCACGATGTTCGACGGCTCGCCCTTGATCGGCGGCTTGTAGATCAGCGTGGACTGGAAGATCCTGATCTCGTCGGTCTGTGCGAGCCGGGCCGCGACCGCACCGATCAGCGGCTTGCGGAGGATCTTGGCCAGACCGTCGTGCTCGTAGTGCACGTAGTCGTTGTGCCGCTGGACGTCGCCCTTCGACGGATCCCAGGAGGCCAGCTTCGGCGGGGCCGTCGGGAGAGTGCGGTCGCGTTCGCCGGCGTAGTAACGCTCGCTGGCGTTGACGAGCTCGTCGGTCTCGTCGTCGGTGAGCAGCTTCTTGGACAGGTACCACCCAAGCTCGTTGTAGAAGGCAAC
Organism: Kribbella sp. NBC_01510; assembly: GCF_045040325.1. Lineage (NCBI taxonomy): Bacteria > Bacillati > Actinomycetota > Actinomycetes > Propionibacteriales > Kribbellaceae > Kribbella > Kribbella sp. NBC_01510. The sequence goes on from NZ_CP109418.1 coordinate 1,146,693, forward strand.
GTCTTCGTCCGTGGGCAGGAGCTCGATCTCTTCTTCGGAAAGCTTGAATTCGAGGGTCATGAGGCCGCCAACTCGCGTTCCTTGGCTTCGTAGAGCGCCTTAATGTTGCCGCTGCCGAACGTCATCGCGCCGCGCCGCTCGATGATCTCCAGGAACAGCGTGCGCCGGACGTGCATCGACTCGGTGAAGATCTGCAGCAGCTGACCCCAGTGGTCCCGGTCGACCAGGATGCCGAGCTTCTCCAGGTCCTCGATCGGCGTCTCCACCTCACCGACGCGTTCCGGCAACGCCTGGTAGTACGCCGACGGCGAGGCGAGGAAGTTTACGCCCCGGCCGGCCAGCGTTCCGACCGCCTCGACGATGTCGCTGGTCCGCAACGCGATGTGCTGCACGCCGGCGCCGGCGTGCCAGGTGAGGAAGTCGTTGATCTGTCCCGGCCGGCGGTTCGGATCCGGCTCGATCAACGTGAAGGTGACGTGCTTCGACGTACTCTGCACGACCGTCGACTCCATCCCCTGCCCGGCCACCTCGATGTACTCGTCGAAGATCGGCAGGAACCCGAAGACGTTCTCGTAGAACTCCACCGTCGGCCTCAACTGCCCCGACGGCACACAGATCGCCAGGTGGTCGATCTCGCTGAACAGCTTCTCGTCCGGGCCACTCGCCGGCTCGGTGATCTGGAACGCGCCGGGCAGGAACTCGCGGCGCGGCCCGTGCCGCTCGACCAACCGGTGGATCACGTCGCCGAAGCCCGCCACCTCCGCGACCACCACGGTGGTCTCCTGCTCGTCGGTGTAGGTCACCGGTTCGGCGACCGACTCGGCACCCCTGGCCAGCAGCTCGGTGTAGGCCACGGACGCGTTGTCCACCTCCAGCCCGACCACGGCGACACCGTCACCGTGGCGCTGGACGTAGAGGGCCGCGGCGTGGTCGGCGGCCAGCCCGGACGTCAGCACGATCTGTACGGCGTCCTCGCGCAGCAGCAGCGACCGCTGGTCCGGCAGGCCGGTCTCCGGTCCGCCCTGCCCGTGTACCTGCAGGCCGAACGCGTGTCCCAGATAGAACGCCGCCTGCCGAGCGTCGCCCACGTACAGCTCCACGTGGTCGATCCCGTAGATCTCCATTTACAGGTTCTCCTCACTGTTGATGACTCGCCGCTCCGGCGTGGTGGCGGTGCCGAGGAGCAGGCTCACGTTCTGGCCGCCGAATCCGAACGAGTTCGACAGCGCGTACTCGACGTGGACTTCGCGGGGTTCCTTGCGGACGTGGTCCAGCGGGCAGGCCGGATCCGGATCGTCCAGGTGGTACGTCGGGGGCAGCAGACCGGTCGTGATCGCACAGGCGGCGGCCGCGGCCTCGACGACACCGGAGGTGCCGAGCATGTGCCCGGTCAACGCCTTGGTCGAGCTGACCGCGGGATGGTGCTCGCCGAACGCCAGCCCGATCGCGACCGACTCGGCCACATCACCGAGCTTGGTGCTGGTGCCGTGCGCGTTCACATAGCCGACCTTGCTGGGATCTATTGCCTCGAAGGCCTTTCGCATGCACTCGGCGGCCCCCGACCCATCCGGCCGGGGAGCGGTCGGGTGATGCGCGTCCGAGTTGACGCCGTACCCGGCGACGTCCGCGTAGCCACGTGCACCTCGAGCGGCCGCATGCGTGGTGCTCTCCAGCACGAGGAGTGCGGCACCTTCACTCAGCACGAACCCGTTGCGGCGCAGATCGAACGGCCGGCTCGCCTCGGCCGGGTCATCCCACCCTCTGGCCAAGGCCCGCGCGTTGGCAAAGGTCTCCGCAAACGTCGGAAACAACGGCGCCTCACTCGCCCCACACAACACCACGTCAGCCTCACCGCACCGGATCAACCGAGCAGCATCCGCAATCGCCTGAGCCCCGGACGCACACGCAGTACCAACCGCGGAGGTGTAGCCCCGCAACCCGAACCGAATCGCGACTCGGGCGGCGGGCATGTTCGGCAGGACACCCGTCAAGAGGTACGGGCTGACGGCCGCCCGCCCACGCTCGGCCCGCGCGAGCACCTGCTGCTCGAGGGTCGCCATCCCTCCGACCCCACCGACAATCACACCGACGCGGTCGGCGTCGACGTTCTCCCCGATCGTCAGGCCGGCGTCCGCGAGTGCGTCCTCGGCAACCAACTGCGCGAGGATGACCGTCCTGTCCATCACCTTGCCGTCAGGGCCGGAGGCGAGCTTGCCCGCGTCGAAGGGTGGCAGGATCCCGGCCAGCTCGATGGAGTTGGCGATCGCGTGCTCGGGCGGTGGCTTCACGATCCCGGATCGCCCATGCAGCAAGGCGCCGTACACCTCGTCGATGCCACGGCCGACCGGGGTGAGCAGACCAATTCCTGTGATGGTGACCCCGCCGACCGGGCTCATGCGTCGGCTCCGGTCAGGCGTTCCGCGCGCAGGGCAACCTTGCGAACCTTGCCGGTGACAGTGACCGGGACGTCGTCCGCCCCGACCACGCTCACTCGGCGAATGATCGCCGCGACCTCCTCGCCGACCGCCTCCTTCACCGCGTCCGACCGGTCCACTTCAGCGGCGTCCGGTGACAGCTCGAGCAGTACGTCGGCGACGTACTTGCCGTTGTCCGGCACGATGACGACAGTGCAGTCGGCAACCTCCGGAAGAGCCGCGAGGATGCGCTCCTCGGACATCGACGTGAAGAGTTGCGGGCCTTCGAAGCCGGCGACCGCGTCCGGGACTCGGTCCAGGTGGAAGTAGTGACCGGTGTCATCGCGGTAGACCAAGTCACCGGTGAGGAACCACCCGTTCAGCCGGAAGCGGTACGTGGTGACCGAGTCGTTCCAGTAGCCGGGTGACACCGACGGTGAGCGGAAGCCGAGCAGGCCGACCTTGCCGAGCGGCAGTTCCTCACCGGTCGACGTCAGTACGGCGGCCTCCGCGAACTGATACGGCTTCCCGATACACCGCCCGTAGTGATCGCTGTCGATCGTGTGCGTGATGTGGAAGCCGTTGTGCCCCATCTCGCTCGACCCGAGACCGTCGACGAAGTGACTGCCCTTGACCGTCACCCGCCCTTGTCGCGTGACGGTCTCCCGGGTGCCGACGGCAACGAGTTTGCGGATGTGCGGCTCATGCGCACAGTCGCCCGTGTTGAACCACATCCGCACCGAGTCCAGATCGTGCTTGCCCAGATCCTCGCGCGCCAACCCGGCCCACGTGACAGCGAATCCGTAAACGGCTCGCGGCTCCCAGCGCTCGATGTGCCGCAGGACGTACGGTGCGTCCTGGCTGGACAACAGCAGCATCTCGGCGCGGTTCCCGAGCACCTGGTTGACCATCAGGATCGTCGCGGTGTGCGGGATCGGGAGCGCGTTGAGAATCCGATCCGTGCCTTGCGCCTGCGGCATGGTCAGCAGGTGCTTGAGAGCGGCGTACAAGGTGGTGTGGGTGTGCAGAACAGCCTTGGGTACGCCGGTTGTGCCGCTGGTGTGGGTGATCACGATCGGGTCGTCGCGATGGTGCCGGTAGTGCTCAGGCGCCTTCGCCGGATCACCGGTGCCGAGATCCTTCGGCTCGGCGAGGACCTCGGTCTGCAGGAGCGGACGATGGGCCACGTCGGCCAGCACCGCGGTGACCCGCAGTCGGCGGATGTATTCGTCCGCGATGGCCGGCGCCATCTTGCCGTTGAGCAGCGCGGGAATCGCGCCGACTCGGGTCAGCGCGAGGAAGCTGAGGACGATGTCCTGCGCCTCGGTGGCCCAGATCGCAACCACGTCCCGGCGGCCGATGCCATGCTCATGCAGCCACGCCGTACGGGCCTGGACCCGGTCGTCCAGCTCGCCGAGCGTCAACGGGTGCTCGGCCGGGAAGTGGTCGACGGCTGTGTCGAAGGTCAGGCCGGGGCCGTCCGGGTCGGCGCCGTGCGCGATCACCCGGGCGAGGACGTTGCCGGCGCCGATCGCCGGATCCGCGGCGAGTCGGGCTCGCAGGTTCTTCATGTCGGGTCTCCCCCAGTCACGATCACGGCGGACGCCTGGTCGGCCCCCACCTGCACGATCAGCACCTGATCGGCATCCCCGTCACCGATCAGCAAGGCGGCCTCGTCGAGCCCGCCGTCCGTCACACACACCACCGGGCCGCGCAGGTCCCACCGCGCGGCGATCCATCCCGCCACGCTGTTCGGCACCGACTGGAAGAAGAACAACGGCCCGAGTCTCTTGCCCTCAGCAACCGTTTGGCGCACATGCTCCGCGCTGACCCGGTCCCCGTCGCTCACCAGCACGATCCCGGTGCGCGCCGTACGCTCGCTCAGCCGCCCCAAGCACCGCTCCGCAACCACCGCCGCCAACGGACTGAACGCCGACAACACAAACCCAGGCAGCGCCGGCGGTTCACCCGCATCACCTACGTCCGGCCAGTAGCCCTCGGCCAGCACCACCAGCTCATGAACTTCCAGCAGCCCGCTCACCCCACCCGCACCACCAACGCCGTATTGGCTCCCCCGAACGCCGAGTTCAGCGACATCCCGTACGGCGAACCCGCCGGCCGCGGCGCATCCAGAATCAGATCCAGCCGACAGGCGGGATCCGGCTCGAGGAACCCGGCGTTCACCGGCAACTTCCCCTCCCGCAACGCCTGGACGGTCACCACGAATTCGACCAACCCCGACGCCTCCAACGCGTGCCCATGCAGCCCCTTGGTCGAACTCACCGCCACCCCACGCATCCCCCGCTCATGGGTTGGCCCACCAGACGGCGGGTTGACCACCCCGTCCCCGGTAGGCAAACCCACCGGCTTGTGAGCTGACCCATCGGCGGGGGTGGTGTGGGCGGGATTGAAGACTCGGGTGATGGCGGCGGCTTCGGCGGCGTCGCTGAAGACGGTGCCGGTCGCGTTCGCGTTCAGGTAGCCGATGGCTTCGGGTGGTAGGCCCGCTCGGGCGAGGGCACGCTCGATGGCGGCGGCTAGTCCTCGGCCGTCGGGGGATGGTTGGCAGGCGTGGTACGCGTCGCCGCTGCGGGACCAAGCGACCAGTTCGGCCAGGCCTTCGCCAGACTCCAGGACTACTGCGGCTACGCCGTCGCCCAGAAGGGTGCCTTGGCGGTGGCGGCTGAAGGGGCGGACGGCGGCGTCGGTGGACAGTGCTCGACCGGCGTCGAAGAGCGCGTACTGGTAGGGCTCGACGAGGTAGGCCGCGGCTACGACGATGCGGTCGACCCGGCCGGCGCGGATCAACGTTGCTGCGTCGGCCAGCGCCGTACTGGCTGAGACGCAGGCGCTGGTGTAGACGCGGCGCTGGCCGAAGTCGCGGGGCGGGGCGGTATGGAGGCCGAGCAGGAGCGGTGTCGTGCTGCGGTCGACGCCGGCCTGCGCGCAGGCGGTCGCGATCGCCTGGTCCAGTTCTTCTTCCAGCGTGCCGGTTTCGGCCGCCGTCGCGGCGTGGTGCACGCGGCGGTTGCTGGTGTCGAAACGGCTGACCTCGGTGAAGGTCGGCGTACCGGTGAGCTGCGCCTCCGGTCCGCGGCCGAGCGCGGTCAGGATCGAGAGGCCGGTGACGGCGACCGGTCGGGGTTCAGACATGGCTGGTCAGCACCTCGGCGATCACGGTGACGGCGTCGTCGATGGTGGCCATGCGTTCCAGCTGGTCGTCGGCGAGCTCGACGCCGTACCGCTGCTCGACCTGATGGACCAGCCACGCCAGTTCCATCGAGTCGAGCCGCTCGGCACCGGGTGGGCGCTCGCCGAGACCGGCCAGCCAGGTGAGGATCTCGTCCCGCGTAATCATCAGACCTGCTGGGCTACCCGGCCGGCCACCTCGGCGGTGAACTCGCCGACCGTCATCAGCGCCAGTTGCTCGGACTCGTCGTCGGAGAACCTGACCCCGAACCGGTCCTCGACCCGCACCGACAGATCCGCCAGCGCGAGTGACTCCAGGTCCACCCCGGCCGGGCCGAGCGTGGTGTCGTCGTCGATGCCTTCGGTGTCGTAGTTCATGTCCTGCAGTTGCGCGATGACGAACGCGCGAACCTCGTCCTTCATTCGGGTACCTTCTTTCGGTGGGTGATTCCGTACATGTCTGGTTGGCGCCGGCCGGCGCCGAGCCGCGTCTCACGGCCCACGAACTCCTGCTCGCCCTCGCGAGCACACTCGTCACCGGCCCGGTCCTCAGCCACGACCCGGCCGGCCGGCCGCACATTCCCGGCCTCGCGGTGAGCATCAGTCACACGCACCACCTGCTCGCCGTCGCCGCGTCGTACGCCGGCCCCCTCGGCGTGGACGTGGAGGAGGTGCACCCGCGGGAGGTGCGCGCCCTGGCCGAGCGCTGGTTCCACCCTGCCGAGCTGGCGTGGATGGCTGACCAACCCGACGAGCTGACAGCTTTCCTTCACCTCTGGACCGCGAAGGAGGCAGTAGGCAAGGCGCTCGGCCAAGGCCTGCGCAACTCCGGCTTGCGCCGACGAATGCCACTCCCCGCCTCCCCGGCTGCCGGCATGGTTACTGGCGAAGCCGGCCTCGCAGTTCTCCATGTGCCTGTGGAGCAGGCGGTTCTGGCGGTGGCTCTGGCCTCGACAGCTTCCGAGGTGGTGGTGACTGTGCATCACGAGACGGCCTTGCGGAGGGTGGTCAGGTCGCGGACGAGCTTTCCGGTAGTTGTTCGGGGCAACTGATCGAGGAGGTGGAGGGTTCGGGGGCGTTTGTAGGGGGCGAGGAGTTGGGCCAGATCGCTCTCCAGCTGGGAGACCGTCTGTGGGGCACTGACCTGGACGTAGGCGGTGATGGCGCCGTCGAAGGCCACGACCGCCGCCTCGACGCCGCGGAGTGAGGCCAGCGTGTACTCGACTTCGGTGAGGTCGACCTTGAGGCCGCCGACGGAGACCTGGGAGTCGAGCCTGCCCTTGATGCTGACCAGACCGGTCTCCTCGTCCAGCACCCCGGCGTCGCGGGTGTGCAACCAGCCGTCGGACCAGCGGGTCGGGTCGGACAGGCCCAGGTACGGCGATTCCGGCCGGCGGACCTGCAGTTCGCCGTCGACCGCGCGGACCTCGATCCCGGGCGCGGGCCGGATCGCCGGCCGGTGCTCGCCGTACAGGTCGGTGCCGATCACCCCGACCTCGGTCATCCCGTACATGTTCCCGAGCGGTGCGCCGTACTTCTCCTCGAAGGACCGCGACACCGCCGCCGGCACCAGCTCGCCGCCGGTCGTCATCCGCTTGAACTGCGGCAACCGCGGCGGATCCTGTACCGACGCGAGCAGCCCGATGTGGAACGGCACCCCGAGCACCGTCGCCGGAGTGGTGGCCGACCCGATCGCCTGAACGATCGCATCCCCCGTCAGCCGCGCCGGCGGCACCAACTCGACGCCCGCATGCAGTCCGTAGAGCAGACCGCCGACCAATCCGAGCACATGCACCATCGACGGCAGCAGGATCAACCGCTCCCCCCGCTGCGGTACGCCGTCGATCCGCGTGTACCGCAGTACCTCCTCGACCAGGTCCTCGGCACTCCGGCCGATCACCTTCGACGGCCCGGTCGAGCCGGAACTGAGTTGTACGACGGCGTGCGTCGTACCGGCCGGATGACCCGAGTAGCTGGCCAGGTCGACGTCGACCTCGACGAAGGTCCGCAGCCCCGCCGGCACCGGCCGCGCCGGTGACACCACCACCTGCGGGACCAGCCGTTCGGTCGCGCGCCGGACCTCGTAGTCGGTCAGCCGGTGATCCAGCAGGATCGTCTGGCCGCCGCTGCGCCAGACCGCGAGCAAATGCGTGACGAAAGCCATCGACGGCGGCAACCGCAAGGCCACCGCACCACCCGGCCTGAAACCGGACCGAGCCAGTTCCGTTTGCCGATCGCGGACCAATCCGCGCAATTTGTCCCGGTCGATAGGATCGGGTAACCGAAAGCAAATGTCACCGGCCGGACCGGCCAGCAGGACATCGTCGACCCACTCCGCACCCTGGCTGGTTCCGGGCACCACGACAGTACCGTCCATGGTCATCCGAGCTCCAAAGTTTCTTTGCACACAAAGGATTCGAAGACCAGAACCCCCACCAAGGCCTGGCGATGACGCGACGATACGACACGATCACCCAACTGCGCTATGGACCAGAAGTAATGACTCCATTACCGCCCGCAGTCACCGCGCCGGCGCGTTTCCGGAGGCACAAAACACACCTGGACAAAGGCTTGCAGAGGTTAGTAATCGGTCCAGCCATTTCGCCCACCGCAGGTTTACCCGCGGACCAAACAAACGAAGAGATCCGATGCAAAAGGCGGACCCGCGATGAAGAATTTCGGTTGCGCTCGCGGAGGCCTCACCGCTTGACTGCCGGTCATGTCCGATGACGAGGCACCGCCAGGCCACGCTGCCCGAAACCAGACGATCTGGGATGACCGGTACAGCGCATGGTTCGGGAGCCGGGCAGCGCAGCAATGGGCCGCCGAGCCGCATTGGGGGATCTGGGCAACACCGGAATCCGACTTGCACGTGCTCCCGGAACTGAGCGGGAAGGACGTCATCGACCTGGGCTGCGGGACTGCCTACATCGGGGCATGGGTGATGCGGGCCGGCGGTCGTCCGGTAGGCATCGACAACTCGGCCGAGCAGCTCGCGACTGCCGAAGCACTCCAACAGGAGTTCGGCCTGGTGTTCCCACTGATCCACGGCAACGCGGAGCAGGTCCCGCTGCCAGACAACAGCTTCGACGTGGCGATCAGTGAGTACGGCGCCAGCAGCTGGTGTGACCCGACGCTGTGGATTCCAGAAGCCGCCCGGCTTGTCCGGTCCGGCGGCCAGCTGATCTTCCTGCGCAACTCCACCCTCGTGGAACTGTGCACGGCTCCTGATGCCGAAGCGGCAGGAGACCGCCTCAGCCGACCGTACGCAGACGTCGCACGGATCAACCGGCCCGATGGCGGCACCCACTTCCAGCTACCGACCGGCCCGACGATCAAGCTCCTCCGACAATCCGGATTCCAGCTAGGAGACCGCTGAATAATCGGAGTGTCGTCCCGGCGGTTGGTGAGCTGTTCGGGAGGATTGTCTGGTGCAGGGTGTGGAGCGGTCTGATCGGGAGTTGCTGGACGCGTGGGCGCTGGTTGGTCATCTGGTTCCTGATGGCAGCATGTTCGCGTTCTTGGCCGAGCATCGGCGGGAGTTGTTCGCCGACAGCGAGTTCGATGACTTGTTTCCGTCGGTGAGGGGGCGGCCGTCGATCCCGGCGTCGGTGATGGCGTCGATCCTGGTGCTGCAGACGTTGCATGATTACTCCGACCGGGAGACCGCGGAGGCGGCACGGTGTGATCTGCGGTGGAAGGTTGCGACCGGTTTGGCGTTGGACCACAAGGGTTTCGATGCCTCGACGCTGGTGTATTGGCGCCGCCGGCTGGCGACGTCGGATCGCCCACATCGGATCAGCGACGCGGTCCGTGAGGTCGTGGAAGCGACGGGGGTGGTGCGGGGCCGGTCGAGGCGGGCGGTGGATTCCACGATCCTGGACGACGCGGTGGCCACGCAGGACACGATCACTCAGCTGGTCTCGGTGATTCGCCGGGTCGGGCGGCAGGTGCCCGGTGCGATGGCGCTGATCGCGGCGGTGTGTACCGGCCACGACTACTCCCGGCCGGGCAAGCCGGTGATCGACTGGGACGATCCGGCCGCGCGGGAGGCGCTGGTGTCGGCGCTGGTCAACGACGCGAACGCGCTGGTTGATGCCCTGAGCGGGACGAAGCTGGACGACGATGCCGAACAGGTGGTGGCGTTGCTGGCGTTGATCGCCGGCCAAGACGTCGAGCCGGCCGAGGGCAGCGACGGCACCGACGGGCGGTGGCGGATCGCGCGGCGGGTCGCGCCGGAGCGGGTGATCTCCACGGTGGACCCCGAGGCCCGGCATACCCGCAAGTCGCCCCGCAACACCCGCGACGGGTATCGGGCGCATGTGGCGGCCGAGCCGCAAACCGCGATCATCACCGACGAGGCACTCACTCCTGCCGCCGGGGCCGACAACAGTGACGCCGCCGTGGCGGGGAGGTTCCTCGACGCCGAGACCGAGCCGCGCCAGTGGTACGGCGATTCCGCCTACGGCACCGGGGATCTGCGCGGCGCGATCGAGGACGCCGGGCATGCGGCGGTGATCAAACCCGGCCCGGTGAAGGCCCCGATCGAGGGCGGGTTCACCATCGACGACTTCACCGTGGACGAGGCGGCCGGGCAGGCCCGTTGCCCGGCCGGACACACCCGGGCGATCACCAAGACACGCGCCGTGGCCTTCGGCGTACTGTGTCGCGACTGCCCGCTACGAACCCGCTGCACCACAGCCAAGGACGGCCGCACACTCCACCTGACCGACCGCGACGCGCTGCTGCGCCAAGCCCGCCGTGACTGGTCCGGCAACCCCGACCTGCGCCAGGACTACCGCACCTTCCGACCCAACGTGGAACGAGTCATATCCCAGATCGCCAGCCAAGGCGGGCGCCGCGTCAAACTCCGCTACCGCGGCACCACCAAGAACAACGCCTGGCTCAAACACCGCACCGCCGCCCTCAACCTGCGCAACCTCATCGGCCGAGGGCTGACCCTCACCGCCGGCACCTGGACCCTCACCACCACCTGACACACCGCAGGCCCGCCACCGCCACGACCCCCAGCACTCCCGGCACACACGACCCGACCAACTGGCCACACACACCCACCACACACCCGCCACAGACCCAGATCCGCGGACCGACTCGCCCCGGACCAGACCCCACCCGTCGACACCGAACCGAAAGCGGCCCTAATTCAGCGGGCTCCTAGACGAACTCACCGAGTACGTCGCCCCCGCAGACGCCCACTCCAACTACGGCTACGTCCCACCCGAATGGGCGTCGGCTTGGCCGAGCGTCGAGCTATGGAAGGCAACGCGCCAGTAGGACCGCCGGCAGTCGGGACCCGACCCAAATCGGTTGAGCCGCTGTGCAGCTCAAGCGATGCTGGGCGAGCCAATCCACCCACGGGAGGTTGCAGTGCGACGACGAGATTTCGAAGCGCCCGACGACCTTCGGTTGATGTAGGACCTGGTCCAGCGGACCTGGAGTCCGGGGTCACGGTTGCACATCGGCGACGTGGCCTGGCAACGCAGCGTGGACTCCGGCCGGCGCGGGGATACCTGGCGTACTGCGCTGTGGGAGGACGACGGCCAGGTGGTCGCTTGGGGATGGGCGGAGCTCCCCGACCACCTCTCGCTCGTGGTCGATCCGGACCGGCCCGAGGTTGCTGCCGAGGTCATTGCGTGGTTCCGCTCGCTCGCACCCAACGGAGCCTGCAGCGTCCTCGAGAGTGAGACCCACCTCGTCTCCGCGCTGGAGGCCGCAGGTTTCCACCCGGACGACGGAGCGCCGTTCTTCACCCATCACCGCATCTCGCTGAGCGACCTCCGTACTCCGGTGGTGCCGGACGGGTTGACCCTCCGGCATGTGCGACCCGACGAGGTGGAGAAACAGGCCGCGGGTCATCGCGCCGCCTGGTCCGATTGGGGCCCGTCGAAGGTGACCGACGAGGATTTCGCCGCGGTGATGACCACCTGGCCCTACCGGCCCGAGCTCGACTGGGTCGTCGAAGCCCCGACCGGCGACTTCGTTGCCACCGCGTTGATCTGGCACGATCGGGTGCACGGCATCGGCCTCGTGGAGCCGGTCGGCTGCGCCCCGGAGTACAGGCGTCGAGGGCTAGGCCAGGCGGTCAACCTAGCCGCACTGCACGCCTTGCGCGAGGCGGGTGGCACCGACGCATTGGTCTGCCCACGCGGTGACGACGGCTACCCGCAAGCGCGGGCGCTCTACCAATCCATCGGCTTCAAGCCAGGCGCGAGAACCAAGCTCTACGTCACCTGACAACAACGTCGCGGCGCACGTCCGGTGACATGAGCGAGTGCGCGGACGCGTTCACCGAATCAACTGCCGCCCGGGGCGCACGAGCTGCTCTTGTATTCGGCACAACCGGGCACACATCCAGCGTGAATCGGTTGTGGTAGGACTGGCAGCTGTGACATCACCATTGCTCGAAACCGATCTCACCGAGCCCGGGGTGCTGGACCCCGCCGGCCTGCAGCCTCCGATCACCGACCTGCCGAAGGTCGCGGTGATGTGCTTCTTCCAGGAGGTCATCAGCCAGGCCGGCGCCAAACAATCCGCCAACCTCAGCGTGTACGGCGGGTGCCCGGTCTACGAAGACGACCGCCACGGTCCGCGCATCGCCTTCTTCTACCCCGGTCTCGGCGCTCCCGCAGTCGTCGCCACCATGGAAGAAATGATCGCTAACGGCTGTCACACCTTCATCGCGGTCGGGGGCGCCGGCGCACTCGTCCCAGAGCTCGCACTCGGCCACGCGATGGTCGTCGACCAGGCCCTTCGCGACGAAGGCACCTCACACCACTACCTGCCGCCATCCAGATTCGTCGAAGCCGATCGTGAGGTCTCCCAGGCAATCGTGTCGGCCTGCGAACGATCCGGTCTCGCTGTCGGCCGCGGAAACTCCTGGACCACCGACGCCATCTTCCGTGAGACCCGCAGCCGCATCGACCGCCGGGTCGAGGAAGGCTGCTCCATGGTCGAGATGGAAGCGTCGGCATTCTTTGCCGTCGGCAAGCACCGCGGCGTCCGAGTCGGGCAACTCCTGTACGCCGGCGACACCCTCGCCGCGGACGACTGGGACGGCCGCGACTGGACCAGCGCCACCCAGACCCGGCAATCGCTGTTCGACATCTGCCTGGACGCCGCAGCCAGCCTCACCCAAGACTGAGGCGCGGAGGTAGCGAAACTCGGCGTAATCCCAATCAGAGCGCGATCGAGTCCGCCGAGGAACGTCCCACATTCGGCACGACCGCGCCTTGCAGTCTGCGGTATGTCAGGGTGTTGCAGTGACGCCGAACCGATTCGTGGTTGGCCCGAGGTCGTCGGACGGGTCGTTTCAACTCCTGCGGATGCCGGATGGTCTGGCACTGCGAGCTCGATCGTGGGACGACGTGTGGGCTGCATGTCCCGAGTTCAACGTTCCTTGGCGCGTCGTCAGCCGGGTGTTCAGCGTAGGGTCGACGCATGGCTTTGCATGATGGATACGTGTTGCTGGGTCATGGCCCGTCTGCCACGGGGTCCACTGGAGGCTGGTCCATGCGGCCAGAGCTCTTCGCGGAATGTCCCCGCTGCGGCGAACTGATGGCCCTCGATCCCAACGACACCGTGAGTTGCCCATGCGGCAGTCTCTCCAACGACGCCGACGCCGGCCGCTTCGGCAGTACGCTCGGAGACGAAAGCATCGCCATCTATCGCCAGAGCTGAGCGTGCATCCGTACTCCTCTAGGCTTCTGGGGTGACCAAGTCCGAACTGGACCTGCTCTCAGACGATTACGAGGGCGCAGAGATGCAGTTTCTTGCGGCTGTCCGCAACGACGCGGATCGCTCCCAGCTCGCCGTCAAGGCAAGGGCCGTCGCCACGGCCACCCACGGGTTCAATACGGAGGCCTATCGGTGCTTCCACAGTGGTGCGGAGAACGCCTGGATGCTCCTCGATCAGTTGACCGAGCGGACAGAGGTCTTGGCCGACTTGTGGGAGGACATCGCAAAGGCCTACGAGACGTAGGGAGACGTCAGCGATCCACTAAACGCGGCATGTCCGTGCGATTGCGATCCGGCGTGCCGGAGCCACTTTCGCCCGCTGCGCTCTTGCCGTACTCGACGCGGTAGCTCCAGGCTGCTACTGGCCAGGCGCGCTTAGGGTAGGCCCCCGACAGGTCTTCACGAGGCAGGGACGGCGGCAGAACATGGACAACGGCACCCGCGACGAGATGCTCAGTCGCTTGGCCGAGGCGGTCGGGTCCGTCACGGTCGCGCACCCGACGCGGGTTGCCGTCGACGGACCGCCCGCCGCCGGCAAAACCACGCTGGCCGACGAACTGGCCGTCGTCCTGCGCGCTCAGGGCCGCGACGTCATCCGCGCGACGATCGAGGGGTTCCTCTTCCCCAAGGCACAGCGCTACAGGCGCGGCGAGTACTCGCCCGAAGGCTGCTACCTCGACAACCACGACTACGACGCGCTGAACCGAGTCCTGCTAGATCCGCTCGGCCCGGGCGGCGACCAACGTTTCCAGCACGCGGTCTACGACCGCACCACGGACACCGCGCTGTCCCCGCAGGTCTCGACGGCCCCCGCCGAGGCCGTGCTGGTCTTCGACGGCGTCTTCCTCCTGCGCCCGGAACTGATCGATCGGTGGGACCTGCGCATCTTCGTGTCGACCGCATTCGAGGAGACCGTGGATCGCGCCCGGATCCGGGAGCAGGGGGTGATGTCCGCCGCCGACGTCGAGCGCCGCTGGCGCGAGCGCTACATCCCCTCGCAACAGTTCTACTTCGCGACGGTCCGCCCGACCGATCAAGCCGACATCGTCGTGCACAATGGCAACACCCAGCAGCCGGCATGGGAGGCCCGAACACCCTGACCGCACTCAATTCGGCATGAGCGCGCATCGCGGCACGAGCGGACGTTGGACGCGACGGCGATAGCCTCTACCAGTGGACGGCGACACAGTGCAACGCCTGAGGATGCTGGCGCACTCGCTATGGGGACGGGCCACCCGTGACAGCGATGCCGCATTGGGTGCCTCCTTCGACGTGCGAGTCGCAGACTCTCTCGATCTGGTGGCCCACGGCGAACCCGGAGTTGCTTTCGAGAACCTGGCCCAGAACGTGTACGAGTTCGACGTGCCACTCAGGGAGCCGGAGTACCGGGCCTTCGCGGAGATTGGAGGGTCGCTCAGGCTCAACCCAAGTGCGTGGTTGTTCCTTCGCGACCTGGTGATCCAGGTCGATCGCTGACTCTGGGTGTGTCGTCAGTATCCGGCTCATCGGCATGACCCGCGCTGATCGCGGCGGATCCGGGCGTGGCGAATTGCTTGTAGGCAATGCCGGCTAGGGCGCGTCGCAAGTCCGGTCTCGTGGCCGTAGTGAGCGGATGAAGAGGGTTTGGGTCAGCCTGGGGCGAGGAGGCAGAACTCGTTGCCTTCCGGGTCGGCGAAGACCGTCCACGTGACGTCGCTCTGGCCTAGGTCGATGGCGGTGGCGCCGAGAGTCCGCAGTCTGGCCGCCTCTGCCTCCAGGTCGTCACCTGGGTATGGGCGGAGGTCGAGATGGACTCGGTTCCACACGGTCTTCACGTCGGGTGTGCGGAGGAACTGCAGATATGGGCCGACGCCCTTGGCGGAGCGCAGTACCGCGTTGTGGTCGGTCACCTTGTGCAGGGTCCAGTCCATGGCCTTGCCCCAGAAGCGGGCCATGGCTCGCGGATCCGCGCAGTCGACCACTACCGTGGCGATCGGTCCGGTGTCTTGGTACAGCGAGTCCAGCACGCAGAACTCGTTGCCCTCTGGGTCGGCCATGACCGTCCATGGGACGTCGCCCTGGCCTACGTCGGCGGGTGTTGCGCCGAGATCCTTCAGGCGCGTGACCACCTCCGCCTGATGGGCCGCCGAGGTGGTGGCGAGGTCGACGTGCACGCGGTTCTTCCCCGTCTTGGGTTCCGGGGAGGCGATGAGGTCGAGGCAGACGGCGACGGGGTCGGGGTAGACGAAGCCCTCGGGTTCGAGGTTGGTCACGCCGGGTCCCTCGCTGGAGACTCCCCAGCCGAGCGCCTCCGCCCAGAAACCGCCCAGCGCGGAGTCGTCCCGAGCCTTCATGTTGATTTGAACAAGCCGCGTTGCCATGCCGACGATGCTAGCGGCAGCAGCACATCAAGATCAGCCGTACTGATCTCGGCAGATCAGGACGTTCCTAATCGCCTGCTGGCCTCCAGTCTGTGACACCGTCTCGCCTTCGTGGCGATCGCGGCAGTCCGTTGGTCCGCAGCGCATGCTGCCACAGTCGCTGCCCCCTGACCGCTGCCCCTGTGATCTGCATCGATAGCATTCGGGCATCGAGGCGAGTGCCGGACGCTCTTGGACAGAGCGGCGGGCACTCGTCTTGACTTGGGGATCAGGGGTTGGGACTGGGGGTCGCACTTTCCGCCGGACCAGCCGTCCGCCGAAAGTGAGGAGCTTCTGTGAGGCTGTACAGACCCGGGGCGCTGATTGTCGCCCTTGGACTGGTCGCCGGGGTCGCCGCCGTGGTGACCATCAGCCGCCCGGCCGCCGCGGACGAGACCCAGAAGGTCTCGTACCGCGGCTACGAAGTCACTGTCCCAGCGAGTTGGCCGGTCGTCGACCTGGCCGCCAACCCCACTACCTGCGTCCGTTTCGACCGTCCCGCCGTGTACCTGGGCCGTAGCACCGCTCAGGCCAACTGCCCGGCCCACCTGGTCGGCCGCAGCGAAGGACTCGTTCTCGAGCCGTTGACCAAGGAACAGCAGTCGGCACCTGGCCTGCTGCGTCGTGCCGTCAAGGATGCCGGCGTACTCGCGACGGCCTACTACGCTCCGGGCGACGAGCAGGCGGCGGACGACGTACTGGCCACCGGTCGCGTCGTCTCGAAGACCCAGTCCGCCCAGATCGCTCAGCCGGCTGCTGTGGCGCCGTCGGTAGTCGCCACGGGCAACTTCACCGGTCAGGCGTTCGACGCTTGTACGGCGCCGAGCCAGTCGACGATGGACGCCTGGCTGCCGGACTACAAGGCCCTCGGCATCTACATCAGTGGTGGCTTGCGCGCCTGTGCGCAGCCGAACCTGACGCCTGACTGGGTGTCGGCCAACGCGAGCAAGGGCTGGCAGTTCCTGCTGATCGACGTCGGCATGCAGGCGCCCTGCACGAACTTCAGCAGCAAGATGTCTACTGACCCGGCCACCGCGCTGGCGCAGGGCAAGACCGCCGCTGCCAACGCCGTCGCTGCCGCGCAGGCGCTTGGGTTCGCGCAGCGGAGCGTGATCTACAGCGACATCGAGGGCTACACCTCCACGGCCGCGTGCAAGGCCTCAGTGCTGTCCTACCTGAGCGGTTGGACTCAGGAGCTCAATGCCCGCGGCTACCTCGGTGGTGCCTACGTAGGAGCCGGGTCGGGTGGTGTCGACCTGAACAGCGCCTACACCAGTACGGCGTACACGCGTCCGGACAACCTTTGGTTCGCCCGCTGGAACAACGTGGCGGCTGTCACCGACGACAAGTACATCTCGAGCACGTACTGGACGAACCACCAGCGGGTGCACCAGTACGTCGGCAACGCCACCGAGACCCACGGCGGCGTGAGCATGAACATCGACAAGAACTGGGCGGACCTCACTCCACCGCCGCCACCTGTCAGCAGCCTCAGCGTGACCGGTTCGGTGGGCTCTGCCACCCTGCGTTGGACCAGTCCGGCCGGCACGACACTCGGTCAGATCATCGTCCGCGGCGCAGCGGGCAATACCGCGCCGGCGCTGCCGACGTCCGGTACGGCGATCTACAACGGCACCGCGAGCCTCTACGCCGTGACCGGTTTGGCGAACTCCGCCAGCTACGCCTACCGGGCCTGGGTGAAGGACAGCACCGGAAAGATCGGGCCGGGCATCGGGGTGCGTCTGATCGGCACGAAGGCCACGATCACGGCCAGTGCCGCCTCGATCATGTACACCCGGGCGGTCACCGTGAGCACCACGGTGACGCGGATCAACGACGGCGGCAAGCTGTCCGGCGTACCGGTTTACCTGTACTCGAAGGCGAAGACCGCGACGAAGTGGTCGTTGGTGGGACAGTTCACGTCTGATGCCAACGGCGTGGTCAGTTCGGCGCAGAAGCCCGGAGTGTCGACGTACTACATGTGGGGCTACAACGGCACGACGGGTTTGCTGGGCACGCGGAGCACGACTGTGCTGGTCCAGGTCCAGCCGGCGATGTCGGCGTACCTGACCCCATCCTCGATTCTGCTTGGTCAGTCGTCGGTGCTGTACGGGTATCTGAACCCGCCGCACGCCGGGATGACCGTCTACTTGCAGCGCCGATCGGGAACCAGTTGGGTCGCAGTGACGACGGGAAAGCTGGCGACGAACGGAAAGTTTGCGTTCAGCATCAAGCCGACTGCACGCGGCACGTACACGTACCGCGTCGTATGGCTGGCAGACGCCGACCACCAGGGGACGCAGACAGCGTCGAAGGTCCTGACGGTCAGCTGACCGCGGTCAGGCCGGCCGCCACACTTCGACTGTGTGCGGTCGGCCTGTCGTACCGCGCCGGCGTGATCACGGATCGAGGTTCACGAGGCGCTGCCGGCCGGCGTCGCGGCGTCGCTGCGGGCACATCGGCACCCGCGCCTTTACTGCCTGCGGCATGAGAGTGCGTTTTCTTCCTGGCGCGGCATGAAGCACAGCATGGCACGCGCCCGCTGACGAAGGTCGCCCTCGCTTGCGGATCAGTCGCGGAAGCCCGCCATACGGTCCCACGAAAGTGTGCACGTACGCGCAATCGTGGAGAAGCCGAGCGACTCGTACAGACGAGGCGGTGCCGGGTAGCCGTCGTCTCCGCGTGGAGCGCTGGACCGGATCAGTCGCGCGCGCTCGGGCCCACCTCGCGCACCATCACGCAGTTGCCCTGGCCCTTGGGCCGGTCGTAGGTGAAGCCCTCGCGCTCGTACATCGTGCGGGTGCCGTTGTAGAGGAACGACGAGTTCTTCTTCCGGACCCCGCCGGTGTCGTGCGGGTAGCCCTCGACCAGGCCACCGCCGGCCTGCGCGATCAGCTCGACGGCTCCGCGCAGCGCAATCGCCGCCAGGCCCTGACCGCGAAGGCCGCGCTCGACCAGGATGCAGGTGACCCGGTAGTCGGGCAGTCGCTCGGCAGTGGCGACGTACTCCTTGCGGTGCTGGATGTTGGGCAGCTCCTCGGGTGATCCGTACTCCGCCCAGGCTACGGCCCGGTCGCCGTCGTAGACCAGCGCCGCGTGCGCGATCCCGTCGGCCACCAGACGTTGCTTGAGCGCCCGGTTCCCCTCGGCGCTCTGGCCCTTCTCCGCGCAGTCGGGATGGAAATGCGTGCACCAGCAGCTGGCGAACATGCCCTTGTTCCGCTCGACGAGAGCGGCGAAGTCGTCGAACGTCTCCGGCGTGAGCGCCTTGATCGTGAAGTCGGACATGCCAGCAACGTACCCCCGGTTCCGGACGTTCAGCGTCCGGTAACTCAGTTTCCGGGCAGCGTACGCACCGTCGCGGCCGAGGAGCACGGCCGGCCTGCCGAGCTCGACGAGCCTCGGTCGACGCCAACCCGCTGTCATCGACATGACCGCGCGCTTCCCCCTCGGCGGCATGAGAGTGCGTTCGCGTCTAATGTGTCGCCATGGTCGCCCAGATTCCGATCTCAGTCGCGGCACTTGTGCGCGACGGTCTCGTGCTCCTGGTGCATCGCCATCCATCGCGTCGCTGGTATCCCGACTGCTGGGACCTCGTCGGCGGACATGTCGAGTCAGGCGAGTTGCCTCACCAGGCCGTCAGTCGGGAATGCCTCGAAGAACTCGGGGTCCACGTCCACGACCCTCAGCCCATTCCTATGACAGTCAGCGACCCCACCCTCGACATACATGCGTTCCTCGTCACGCGCTGGGAAGGGGAACCTGTCAACGCCGCACCCGAGGAGCACGACGATCTTCGCTGGTTCCGGCCCAGCGATCTCGCAGACCTGAAGATGGCCCACCCGGCAAGCCTGTCGAGCATCCACAGTGCCGTCCAGGTCGCAACCGGTTAGCCACAACGAACCCGTCCGCACCGCCGACATCCGAGTCGGTCCCGTACACATGCACTTCGAAGGTGGCCGAGGAGCGCTCTTCAGCGGCAACGCGGACTGGACGTTCGATGTTGTCGGCACCAGAGCGGGCGACGAATCCGGGCTCGCACCGTTCCAGTACGACATCGACGGTGGGCGATGGACGATGCGAGACGCCGCTGACGAGCCACCGTTTGCGGGCTTCAGGGGTTCCCGGCTGGAGTCATGGACATCTCTGCGCAACGAGATGGGCGAACAGGTAGGAGTAGACCTGGCGTTCGATCTCGGGAACATCTCGCTTAAGGTCCACAAGGGCGAGGTCACAACCTGAGCAGGTGTGCGCTGATCGGCATGTCCGCGCTGACAGCGGCATGAGCGGACGTCTGTTAATCAGCCTGACGGTCCGCTACCTTTCGGAGGGTGGACGTCCCGAACGCCCCCGTGAGCGACTCGTCGAGCAACGCATGCGCCACCGCGCCATGAAGCGTTGGTTGCCTTTAGCGAAGGCGACTCGGACGTTCGTGGCGTCGGCGTAGGTGAGGTTCAGGGATGGAGCCGACGGAGAATCAGGGCCCTTATCAGCCAAGCACGCCGCCGATGGCCGAGGACGATCCGGTTGTGCAGTGGCTGCTGCACGGCGATCCGGCGATCCGCTGGCAGGTGTTGCGCGACCTCGTCAACGCCTCGGAGACCGAGGTGGCGACCGAGCGAGCGCGGGTGGAGCACGAGGGCTGGGGTGCTCGGCTGCTGGCGCTGCGGGCTCCTGATGGCCTGTGGGCGAACGGGGCCTACATTCCGGATACCGCGGCGTTCGCAGCGGCCGCTGCGCGGGCTTTGGCTGCTGGTGAGCCACCGCCGCCTTTCCCATCGCCCGACCCGGAACCGGCCGAGTCACCGACCGACGGGTCGAGTGCCGAGCCGGGCCAGCCGTGGACCGCGACGTACCCGGTCCTGCTCGACCTATGCCATCTGGGCGTACCCCCGGACAGTCCGGTGATGCAAGAGACCGCGCACCTGGTGGCCCGCAACTGCCGCTGGGAGTACGACGGGCTGCCGTTCTTCGCCGGCGAGGTGGACTGCTGCATCAACGCCGGCACGATCCTGATCGGTACCTACCTGGGCGTCGACGTCGACCCGGTGGTGCAGCGGCTCGTGGCCGACCAGATGCCGGATGGTGGCTGGAACTGCTGGGCCGAGACGCGCCCAGCGCCGGCATCTTTCGCAAGCACCCTGGACGTGATCGACGCTCTGCTGAGGTGGGAGCGCCATACCGGCGGATCTGAGGAGGTCCGCCAGGCTCGCCGGAACGGAGAGGAGTACTTGCTCCGGCGCAACCTCTTCCGGTCGTTACGCACGGGCGAGGTGGTCAACCCGCAGTGGGCATTGTTCTCCTACCCCCCACGCTGGCACTACGACCTGCTCAAGGCCACGGAGTACTTCGCCCGGCGTGGGGGCACTCCGGATCCGCGGCTCGCCGAAGCGATCGAACACGTCCGCTCAAAGCGCCGACCCGACGGGCGTTGGCCGCTCGAGAACAGCCACCCCGGCGCGGTCCACTTCCGGTTCGAGGAACCCGACGGCACGCCTAGCCGGTGGAACACCTTGAGGGCGCTGCGAGTACTGCGCTGGTACGACGCGTCCGCCCACTCCGGCAGCGCGAGCCAGGCGACTTGACGACAGGTGGCGACATCACGTCGACGGTGGCATAGGAGCTCGCCACGACCGCTCTGGTGTGCCATCGACCGAGCTCGCGGCAGTGTTGCCCCCACGCCGCGAAGCCTGTGACGCAGAGCGCGACTCAGCCTCGCAACGACGCGATCGCCCGGGCAGCTAGTCGTTCGGCGTGCTCGGGGCGCGCGAGCCAGCCGATCCACCCCTCGTCCATCGTCGGGGTGGACCCGCTGCGCGCCGACTGCCGGTAGTCGAGGCACGCCAGCCACAGCGGTCGCATAGCCAGTACGCCGGGCAGCCGCTCGAACTCCTCACCGGTGAGCTGAACGTGCTCGCGATACCCGCGCGCGACCGCGTCGATGCCCTCCCCATCGCCCTCCCCCGCGGTCGTCAGCAGCCAGGCGAGTGCGGGCAGGCGGGGTCCGCGCCCGGACCCTGCCCAGCCGACGATGGCGAGGTTGCCCGGCCTGCCGACGGCCGCCCATGCGTGGTAGTTCCCGTGGGTGAACGCCTCGGGCAGGCCCTCCGCGTCGTCGGCGTGCTCGACCTTGTCGCGGAGCCACTCGAACATCTCGCGACCCTCGGGAGCGACGGCGTCCTCGACGCTCACCAGAAAGCTCATCGCCGCCGCGAGATCCTGCTTCGGTCGTCCCGCGAAGAAGGCGCCGTCGTGCTCCTCCGACCCTCCGTCCCGCGCGACCGCACCACCGGCCGCGGGCAGTTTGTGCAGGCGGCCGAGCAGGCTCGCCAGCTCGTGGAGCACCGCCGGCGACTGGGTCGGGCGTCCGCCCTCGACGTACTCGGTCACGATCACCCCGCTCCCCTCGAGCACCGACACCGGATCGTCGTGCGCGGGCCGTTCGGCGGGGAAGTCGTGTAAGGCCAGGAACCGCAGGATCTCCGCATCGCCCTCGACGCGGCCGACCGTGTCCGCTGCCGACGAGAAGACTCGAGCGATCCAGGGCGAGCCGTCCTCTCGCTTGACGACCAGCGTCCAGGGGTAGTGGCCAACCCAGGACCCGTGTGGCCGCGTCTCGGGGTCGTCGTCGATGGGCGCGATCGAGGTGATGCTAATGCCGTATCGCGTCTCGAGGTGCGCCCTCAGCTCCGCGAACTCGACGGGGCGAGTGCGAGCAAACGGCGACATGCGGCCCTTCTCCAGCGCGGCGCGGGCCTCGGTGTACCGCAATCCGGTCGCTTGTGCCCGCTGACGCACTGCGCGCTTGAAACTGCCCTCTTTGGTCATGACAAGCCTCCTCGACGTGCCCCATTCCCCCAGCGAAGCGGCACTCGAAACAGGCCTGGACAGCAGCAACCTTGAGGGCAGAATCCCCTTCGCCTTCTCGAGGGCCCGGCTGGGGCAGGTCCTCACGAGGCTGGGCGTCGGCCACGCCGTGCACCGATCCTGCCGGGGCTGGCTGGCCGTGTCAACGGCAACGGAGGTGCAGCGGCGACCGACTGCACCCCCGCAACGCGGCGGCTGGCTCCCGTCGCAAACACGGGCTGCCCCGGGCCTATGGGCAGGAGCCGTTGGGGTCACGGTGGCTCAAACTGGCTGACACCCTCGCCTGCTCGAAACGCGGCAGATGCGGATGTTCGAACGACGGGTAATCCGGTTGCTGTCTGCGCAGCCGACGTGCGAGGTTCGACCTGTGATCCGTCGGCCGGTGTGCGTTGAAGACACGGATGCGCTTGTTCGTCTGTTCCGTTCAGCCGATGTTGCAGAGATCGGGCGAGCTGAGACATCAAGAGCCGACATCGCTGATCTGCTGGCCGCCCCAGGGCTTGATCTTGCGAGGCGTAGCCAGGTCGCCATAGATGAGGGTGACATTCACGGGCTGGTGTTGCTGCATCCTGCGCCGCAGCCCGGCCAGCTCCGGGTCCAATTGCGCGTTGACTCGCGCGAGGGGGGTGGCGAGGTGGCACGCATGCTGCTCGCGCTGGTTGACCAGTGGATCTTGCAGGGTGCCGAGACGAAACCTGTTGAAGCCACGGTCTTCCAGCTTCCACAAGCCCTCGCCGTCCCGCAGTTGGTCGCGTCGGGTTGGACGATCGTGCACAGCTACACCCGAATGAAAGCAGACCTGACGAGGTTCTCCGAGGCACCGACGACAGGCGAAGCGGTGATCCGCCCCGCATCCTCTGAGGCTGAGATGGCAACCGTCCATGCCGTCCTCGAAGAGGCCAACGACGGACACTGGAACCACCAACGACAAAGCTTCGACGATTTCCTTTCCGACCAACAACACCGCGACGGCCACGACCCGTCACTATGGCTCCTTGCCTTCGTCGCAGACCAACCGGCCGCAGCGCTCATCGCCCGCGCACCCGCCGACCGAGCCTGGATCGCCTGGCTCGGAACACTCCCGCAATACCGAGGCAAGGGGCTGGCAACCGCGCTTCTCACCACAGCGTTCACCGAGCTCCACAAGCGCGGACACAGCAGCGTGGGCGTCGACGTCGACACCCACAACGAAACCCACGCGGGTGACGTGTACCAGCGCGCAGGCATGACGATCCTCGGTACCGCAGACCAATGGCGCAAAACATACTGCTGATACGCCACTTCCTATTTCCGCACATCGGCAGATCCGTGCTTCGGTTGTTGCTTGAGGGTTGCGCTTCGGATTAATGCCCGGATTGCGCCATGAGCGATCGTTTCGGATCAAATCCAGGCTGGTCCCAGTCGCCCGGCCTTACGGTCGCTGCATGTCCCAGGCAAGCTCGACGGCGGTACGTATGGCAGTCGGCTCAGCTCGGTCCAGATACGCCTCGACTTTGTGATGGGCCTCGAATCGAGGTGGCACACCGAAGCTGGTCGGGTAGGTGGCGAGCAAGGAGTCTCGTTTGCCCAGCGGTACCCGAATGAGCAGTGTGGTTGGGTCGAGAAGACGGGCGACGAGGCGGTCGTGGACGTACCACGCTGGAAGCGCCGCGGTGCCCTTACGCTTCACCTGCGGCAGGGACTCTACGAATTCGCCGACCTCTTCGGGGGTCACGTTCGAACAGTACGTGGTCCCATTGGGCGGGTCACCCCTGACACGGTACATGCCTCGGCCGCCGGTGCTGTGCTCGACCGGCGGCGGATCCGGGCGGACCGCGGGTCAGGCTAACTGGTCGGGAACGGCTCGTCCGCCCAACGCCACCAGGCTTCGCCCTCGGCGATGTGAAGCAGGTACTCCGCGACAAGGTTGCCGGCTGGATCCTTCAAGGATGCTGAGTCCACGCGTCAGTCTCCTCGTCCAGCGACGAGTTGAGATGTCTCAGCTCGTCTTCGAAGAGCGGCTCGACCAACTCGGAGCCCTGACGGCGCACGACTTGTGCGCTGTGCCACGGGAAGTCGGCGGACGTCACGTGAAGCTCTGCAACGACCTCGCCGACGTGCAACAACCGCCAGACTTCAGAACTTTTCGCAACGTGCAGGACGCCACCGAGTTCTGCTCGCACATCGGCACGACCGGAAGGTTCTGTCAGGTTGCGGAGGCCATATACGCGGCGAGGATGTAGTTGGGGTGGCGGTCGAGGTTGTTGCGGGCTCGGTCGTAGCGCATGGTGGTTCGGATTGGGCCGGTCCGTGGGGGCGCACATATTCGGCTGGGGAGTGCTCGAGGACGCGGTCCATCACGCAGGTCCGGTAGAAGCCCGCCACGACCGACAACCTGCGCGATACCGTCGATGGCTGGTACCGGCGCACCTCCTGTAACCAACGGATATATAGAGCTCAAATGTGTGGCCGACCGGCCGCCAGCGGGTCCAGCCCGGCGCTCGTACCACACCAGATAG
Source organism: Kribbella sp. NBC_01510 (assembly GCF_045040325.1). Classification (NCBI taxonomy): domain Bacteria; kingdom Bacillati; phylum Actinomycetota; class Actinomycetes; order Propionibacteriales; family Kribbellaceae; genus Kribbella; species Kribbella sp. NBC_01510. Next base: position 1,171,815 of record NZ_CP109418.1, read on the forward strand.
CCCCGCAGGTCGGGGTCGGTGCACGCCAGGTCGCGTCAACCACACACACACGCTCACCATCTGCGGCATGTGGGTGAGCTCGGATCGGCATGTCCGGGCGTGGAGCCGTTCTCCTTGAGCTGGACGGGATCCTCGCCCGCCGGAAGAAAGCCGCAGCCCGCGAGGTTGGGCCCGGTATGACCACACTTGTCGACCGCGCCGTCGCAGCGCTGCGTGCCAACCACGACACCCTCGCCGCACTGGTGCCGACCTTGACCGAACAACAGCTGAGGGACCGCAGTGGGGCGGCGGAGTGGACCGTCGCGCAGGCGCTCTCGCACCTCGGAAGCGGTGCCGAGATCTCCCGCAAGCCGATCGCGATCGCCGCAGGCGAGCAGGTCGAGACCGAGGACAACCAGTCGATCTGGGCCCGGTGGAACGCCGCGTCTCCGGCCGACCAAGCGGCCGCGTTCGTCAAGCACGACGCGGCGTACCTCGACACCGTCCAGGCGCTCAGCGCCGAGCAGCGCGATCGCCAGATCGACCTGGGCATCCTGCCCCAGCCGGTGCCGCTGGTCGTCGCGCTCGGCATGCGGCTTACCGAGGTCGCCAACCACGCCTGGGACGTGCGCGTCGGCGTCGACCCGTCGGCGACCGTGGATCCGGAATCGGCCGAGCTACTCGTCGAGCTCTTCGGCGGGCCGCTGGCCTTCCTTCTGGGCTTTGCCGGCAAAGCCGATCAGGTCGAGCGGGAGGTCCGCCTGGCGATCCCGGGCGGCGGCATCCAGATCAACGACACCGTCACCGTGACCGACGCGGTCGATGACCCGACGGCCACATTCGACGGTCCAGCAGAGGCCGTGGTGCGGCTGCTGAGCGGACGCCTCGGCGCCGAGCACGCCGCCGGCGTGAGCGTGACCGGCAACGTCACGCTGGACGAACTCCGGAAGGTCTTCCCCGGCTACTAGGCCGCGAGGCCCTTGAGGCCACGCCAGACCTCGGACTGTTCCGGAGTCCGCGATGCCTCGGGCCACACCCACGTCCTCTCATCGGCAGTTCAGGCCTCGCCAGGTTTACCGGATCTCGGCGCGACCGCGCGATCAGCGGCAGGTGCGTGCGTTTACTGGCTCTGCGTGTGGCGCGGTAGCCAGGTCAACAGTTCCGCCCCGAGGGTGCGCACCAGCTCTTCGCCCCAGACGGTCAGCGACTGCTGCCACGGGTGGGCGAACGTGCCCCAACGCAAGTCCGACGTGGTGTGGACGTAGTAGTCGCCGTTCGGGAACACCGGGACGGGCCATCCGAGGTCCGCGAGAGCGTGCGCGGCCGGCGAGTAGCGGTATGGAGTGTGCTGCCAGTCCAGCGCCGTCAACTCATCCTGGTCGGTGAGCCATACAAAGTTCCGGAGAGCAGCTGCAGTAATCGCCGCTTCGGCGGCCGCGAACCGAGCGCCCTCGTGGGCAAAGACAGGAGCGAGGTCGATCACAACACAGACGTCAGGCAGCCGGATGGCAGGCACGGTGCGCTCGTAGTAGTCAGGCTTGAAGTCGAAGCGAGCGTCGAACGCCGCCCACGCTTCGGCGTATTCAATCGGCCGCCACACTCCTTCGGCCCGGGAGGCTCCGCTCATGGGCAAAGGCTAGTTTCGTGCGGCCCTAGACGCTTCAACTTTTCCTATCGGCGGCAGATCCGTGCGGGCACCGCCCTGTCGTGAGACGGCAAAGCAAATGACGCAATTCGAGTTCTGGCGCGACTACGGCATAGGACCACTCGAATCGGGACGTGTGCCAACCGCAAGCGTCGATATCCTGGCCGGCATGGCCATCGCTCGCTTGCCCCTCATCGCTATCGACTGTCCCGATCCTGGTGCGCTCGCCAGGTTCTACGGCGCGATGCTGGATTGGAAGATCGACGTCTTCACCGACCGGGCTTCGGTTTGTCCTGAGGACGGCCAGTGCATCGCCTTCCACCGGGTGGCTGATTACACGCCGCCGACGTGGCCGACCCAGGAGCGGCCCAAGCAGATGCACCTCGACATGCTCGTTGACGACCTCGACGCAGCCGAGGCGGCAGTGATCGATCTCGGTGCAACCAAACATCCGGACCAGCCCGGTACGTCCTACAGGGTCTTCCTGGACCCTGCAGGTCACCCCTTCTGCCTTTGTCTGGAATGATCCAGAAGGGAGCCCTCGGCGTAGCGTTCGCACTCATCGGCTGCGCGGGTCGTGGGGATGTGCCCCAAGGGGTTCTTCGACGGGCCTTTCCGGGTGGCGTAATCGGGTTGTGCGGGATGTCGAGGGCTGCTTCGCTGTTGCCCGTGACCGAACTTCGTACGCCGCGACTGTGCTTGCACCCCATCGACGCAGCAGAGGGTGAACGCATCGTTGGACGGCACGCCGGAGCCGGGGATGCCTGGGCCGAGGACTATCCGTTCGACGGCGACGTCATCGGCGTCATGGCTTTTCTCGCAGCAACGGCCGCCCACGGTGACCAACGCCCTTTCGGGCACTACCGGATCACCCGGACCGCCGACGGGAAGGCCATCGGCGGAATCGGCTTCAAGGGTCAGCCGGGCGACGGATGTGTCGAGGTCGGGTACGGCCTCTCCCCATCGGCCCGTGGTCACGGCTATGCAGCGGAGGCACTCGTCGCCCTGCTGACCGTCGCGGCCGATCACGGATTGTCCCGAGTTGTCGCCGACACAACCAGGGACAACGTCGCTTCCCAGCGGACCCTCGAACGCGCCGGGTTCCGCCAAACCGGAACCGACGGTGACCTCTACCTCTACGAGGTACTCGTCGACGCCCCTTCGCGACCAGCTCAGACACAGTAGCCCGAATAGCACGTTCGGCGGCCCGGACCTCCCGCGGCACGTATCACCGGACGCGGGTGAGCAGTTCGCGCCCCAAGGCGCCGACAAGCAACAGCCGCCGAAGGCGGTGTCCTTTGGGCGGCGTGGGGTGGCTCTATGCGGGGGTGCCGAGGGCGGTTAGGGCTGTGGCTACTCGGCCGTGGGCCGCTTCTAGGGCGGCTCGGGCGGCGGGGATGGGGGTGCCGGTGAGGAGGTGGACCAGTGCCGGCTTGAGTTCGCCGTCGGCTTCGGCCAGGGCGGCTTCGCAGGCGTCGGGGTCGGCGCCGGTGGCTTCGGCGAGGATGCGGAGCATGCGGCCGCGGAGTTTCTTGTTGGTCGCGACCAGGTCGACCATCAGGTTCGACCAGGTGCGGCCGAGTTTGATCATCAGCGTGGTCGAGAACGCGTTCAGGATCAGCTTCTGCGCGGTGCCGGCCTTCAGCCGGGTCGACCCGGCGATCACCTCAGGGCCCGTGTCCGCGGCGATCACGATGTCGGCCAACGGCGCGAGCGGGGCGGACGGGTTCGACGTCACCAGCACGGTGGTCGCCCCGGCCGCTCGCGCGGCCTTCAGGGCCCCGGCGACGTACGGCGTACTCCCGGAGGCGGCGAGTCCGATCACGAGGTCCCGGCCGGTGACGGTGACCGCGTCGGCTGCGCCGCCCTCCTCGGAGTCCTCGACGTTCTCGACGGCGCGGAGCAACGCCTCCATGCCACCGGCGTGGTGGGCGACCACCAGACCGTCCGGCACGTGGAACGTGGGCAGCAGTTCGGCGGCGTCCAGGACCGCCAGGCGCCCGGACGTCCCGGCGCCGAAGTAGTGCACCCGGCCGCCGCCGCGGATCGCCTCGACGCCGGCGTCGACCGCACGCGCCAGCTCGGGGATCACGACCTCGACCGCACCGGCCACCCGAGCGTCCTCGGAGTTGACCATCCGGAGGATCTCGGTCGTGCCCACGGCATCGATGGCGAGCGTCCTGGGGTTGCGCTGCTCCGTCGGTGTGGTCACAGGTCCGATGTTAGTTTTCTACTGAAGGATTTTCAATTCCGTTCATCGTTGACGGAAACGTTTGACATCATTCGGAGCCCTTGAGCCGGTGCCCGCGGACCGCGCTGGCGGTCTCCTCGAGCGCCTTCCGGGCGTCCGGCAGCACCTGCTGGGCGACCCCGATGAACAGACAGTCGATCACGGTCAGCTGAGCGATCCGCGAGGCCATTGCCCCGGACCGGTACGTCGTCTCCCGGGCGGCCGTGGTCAGCACCAGATCGGCCGTCTTGGCCAGCGGCGAGCGCGGGAAGTTCGTCACCGCGACCGTGGTGGCGCCGTGCTTGGCCGCCTCCTCGAGCGCCTCGACGACCTCGACCGTCGTACCGGTGTGGGAGATACCGATCGCGACGTCGCCCTCACCGAGCAGCGCGGCACTCGTCAGTGCGATGTGCACGTCCGACCAGGCGAACGCGACCCGGCGGATCCGGTGCAGCTTCTGCTGCAGGTCCAGCGCGACGAACGCGCTCGCGGCGAACCCGTAGATGTCCACCCGCGGCGCCTTCACGACCGCGTCGACGACCTTGGCCAGCGCGTTGACGTCGACCTGCTGCGCGGTCTCGCGGACCGCCCGCTCGTCGGCGAAGGCGACCTTGCTGACCACGTCGGCCAGCGAGTCGCCGGGCTCGATGTCACCGCCCACCTCCGGGCGGATGCTCTCCTGCGCCGACTGGGCCGCCAACTGCAGGCGGAGCTGCGGATAGCCGGGGACGCCGATCTGCTTGCAGAACCGGATGACCGTGGTCTCCGAGGTGGAGGCCACCTCGGCCAGTTCGGAGATCGTCATCGCAGCCACTCCGCCCGGGTCCGCGAGGACCGCGTTCGCCACCCGCTGCTCGGCCGGCGCCAGCGCGGGCATCACCGCGCGGACCCGGACCAGCAGCGGCCCCGTGGGTTCTGGAGAGGTTGTTGAATTCATGACAGCCACGGTACGGCGACTATGCACGAAGTGGGGTCACCGACGCGAAAGTCTCCAACCTGTTGCGGTAAATGATTCAGGCGTTCGTTCACCGTCGAGAAGTTCACCAGTCCCGCTGGTGATTTTCACACCGTCGACGTAGACACCGCGGCCCTGATACAGCGGATCGGAGGTATAACGCCACCGGATCGTCTGTTCACCCGCCCCGAGTTCGGCCGTCACCTGGTGCCAGTGCCGATCGCCGGAGCCGCTGATCGACCCGTCATGGTCGATCACCGATCCACGGTCCCGGACGGTGAACGGCACCTTCGTCCAGGTCGTCCCGTCGGCGGACGTCTCCAGATACAGCAGGTCCGTGTCCTCGGTGTCGACGAACAGGTCGAACGCCAGCTTGGCACCATCCGCCGGTACGGCGACCTTCGTCGAGAGGGTCGTGGTCGCGTTGTCCGTCGTACCGGAGAACCAGGCGTCCTTGCCGTGCCGCGGTCCGACGCCGAGCGCCAGGGCGAGGCCTTGCACGACCGCCCGACGGGCCGGGTTGTTGCTGCCCCAGTCGCGACTCGGGTGGACCCGGTTGGTCAGCAGGATCGCGAACGACCGGGAGTCGAAGTCGATCACGATCGACGTCCCGGTGTAGCCGGTGTGACCGGCGGTGCGCGGCCCGGACAGACCACCCATGTACCAGCGCTGGTTCAGCTCGAAGCCGAGGCCGTGGTCGTTGCCCGGGAAGGCCTGGTTGAAGTTGGTGATCATCGCGGTCACCGAGGATTCCTTGAGGATCCGCGCGCCGCGGTAGCTCCCGCCGTTCAGGAACGTCTGGGCCAGTACGGCGAGGTCGTCCGCGGTGCTGAAGACACCCGCGTGCCCGGCGACGCCGCCGAGCGACCAGGCGTTCTCGTCGTGGACCGAACCCCACACCATGCCGCGCGGCGGCGAGGTCTGGAACTCGGTCGCGGCGATCCGCGGCTTCTTCTTCGGGTCCGGGTTGTAACCGGTGTCGCGCATCTGCAGCGGCTTGGTGATGCCGTCGGCGACCAGCTTGTCGAGCGTCTTGCCGGTCACCCGGTGCGCGACCTCGCCGAGGGAGATCAGGTTCAGGTCGCTGTACAGGTAGGTGCTGCCGGGTGGGTTCTGCAGCTTCGCGGTGAGCGCGAGCTGGAGCCGCTCCTCCGGCGTCTTGCCGGTGCTCCACAGCGGCAGCCAGGCGGGGAACCCGGTGGTGTGGGTGAGCGCCTGCCGGACCGTGATGGCCTGCTTGCCGTTCGCCGCGAACTCCGGCACGTAGGTGGCGATCGGCGTGTCCAGGCCGACCTTGCCCTTCTCGATCAGCTGCATCACCACGATCGAGGTGAACAGCTTCGACACCGACGCCATGTCGAAGATCGTGTCGGTGCGCATCGGGATCTGCTGGTCCGCGGGAAGTTCTTCAGGCCCGCTCCCGGCTGAATTCACTGTGTACTTCAGCGCCAGCCCGGTCGCCGTGCGGGTGACGATCTTCCCGTCGTGGCCGAGCAGCGTGACCGCGCCGGCGTAGAGGGGTTTCGCCGTACCGCTGGGCCGGGTCCACGCGTCCACCTGGGCCAGCGCGGCGTCGATCGGCGCGGGGTCGAGGCCGGCCTTCGTCGGAGTCGTGTCACGCAACAGCGTCCCCTTCGGTGCATAGCCGTCGTACGGCTGGTCGAACCGTCCAGATCTGTTGCCATTGGCAACTGCAGGGCTTGCCATCGTCAGCATCACCGCAGAGGCTATCGTGAGCGCGGCCAGTCGTCTCACTGGTGCGCTCCCTTGTAGAGAAGGTACTTCGCCCGGCGGGCCGTCCAGGCGTCGGTCTCGGACTTCCAGGCCGCGACGATCTCCTCGGCGGTGGCGCCGGCGGTGAGCATGGTGCGGAACCGGTCGGACCCGGTGAGCAGGTCGATCCACCGGCCGGGTGGGGTCTCGGCGCGCCAGGCGAAGTCCGGGTAGAGCCGGCGAGCCTCGACGATCATGTGAGTGGCCGCGGTGATCGCCTCGACCCGGTGTGGATCGGTGATCTGCACCTGGACACCGCCGCAGAGCAGGTTGGCGTTCTTGCTGATCGACGGCGTGAAGTACGCCTCCCGGAACTCGACGCCCGGGATCGTCTTCGTCTGCAGCGCCTCCGCCCACTTGTAGTCGACGTACGGCGCTCCGATCAGCTCGAACGGCCTCGTCGTACCGCGACCCTCGGACATGTTGGTCGCCTCGAACAGGCACAGTCCCGGGTAGAGCAGCGCGGTGTCCGGGGTCGGCATGTTCGGGCTCGGCATCACCCAGGTCAGGCCGGTGTCGTCGTACAACTGATCGCGTCTCCAGTTCTTCACCGGGATGACCTGGAGCTCCTCCAAGCGGGCGCCATCCGCGTCGAGCGGCAGGTACTCGGCGTTGAACAGCCGGGCCAGCTCGCCCACGGTCATGCCGTGCTGCTGGATGATCTCCTCCTTGCCGACGCCCGAGGTGTAACCAGGCTTCAGCATCGGGCCGCGCGCGTACCCGCCGACGGGGTTCGGACGATCCAGTACGACGAAGCGCGCGCCGGTGCGGACCGCCGCCAGCATCGCCTCGTACATCGTCCAGATGTAGGTGTAGAACCGCGCGCCGACGTCCTGGATGTCGAAGACCACGGTCTCCACGCCGGACTTGGTGTAGAGGCTCACCAGCTTGTCCGCGTTCGCGCCGTACGCGTCGTAGACCATGATCCCGGTGCGCGGGTCGACGTGGTCCTGCTCCGATCCGCCGGCCTGCGCCGTACCGCGGAAGCCGTGCTCGGGGCCGAACACCGCGACGATGTCGACCTTCCCGGACGCGTGCATCGTGTCGACGATGTGGGACAGGTCGGGCAGGATGCCGGTCGGGTTGCTGATCACGCCGACCTTCTGGCCGGCCAGCGCCCGCCAGTCGTCGTCCGCCAGCACCATCGCACCGGTCATCACCTTCCGATGATCCGTCGCGTGGGCGGCCGGTACGTCGATCAGCGGGGCGGCGGCGAGCACACCGGCACCCGCGAGCAAACTGCGGCGCTTCATCAGATCTCTCCTTCGGGCAGGGATGTCAGGGACGGAACGACAGGTCGGCGACCACGGGACGGTGGTCACTGGCGGCAAGCTCCGCAGGTACGGCGAACCGCCGCACGTGCAGGCCCGTGCCGACGGCGACGACGTCGATCCGCTTGACCGGATCGACCGCCGGATAGGTGTTCGGACCGCCGGAGGTGGACTCGGCGACGGCCCAGGAATCGGTGAGCCGGGTCCACAGCCCGGCGAGCTCCGGCGCGGCCGGATCCGCGTTGAAGTCGCCGACCAGGATCTGCAGGTCCTTGCGAGGGTCCCGGGCCAGAATCTTGGTCGTGTCGCCGACCTGGAGCACCCGGACCGACGGGTCCGCGCGGTAGTCCAGGTGCGTGCAGTACACGTGCACCCGGCGGCCGCGGACCTCGATCTCGGCCTCGAGGAAGCCCGGCGCGAGGGCCGGCACCGGATTCGGGTCCTGGGTGGACAGCCGGGTGATCGGATGGTTCTCGGTCCGCACCAGCGGGAACCGGGACAGTACGCCGACGCCGTACTGCCGGCGTGGTTGCCCGGCGGCCGGCGGGTCGAAGTCGTAGATCGGGGCGAACCCGGCGAACATCCCGAGCTTCGCGGCCAGCTCGGCGATGGTGTCGCGCCACTCGCTGCGGGCATCCCAGTGGACGTCGACCTCCTGCAGCCCGATCACGTCGGCGTCGAGGGCCTTCAGCGCCTGGGCGGTCCGGTCGAGGTCGAACACGTTGTCCTCGCCGGCGCCGGCATGAATGTTGTACGAGGCAACGGTTATCCGGGTCTGCCGCGGATCGAAGGTCAGCCCGTGGCCGAACGGGTGCAGAGTCTGCGCCGGGTCCGGCTGGGCGGGGATCGCCACCGGTAGCTTGCCGGCCGGTGCGATCTCGCCGTACAGCACCTTGGCCAGTGCCTCCATCGACACCGCCGCGGTGCCGTAGGTGACCAGCGTGGTCGGTGCCGCCGGGAAGTATGCGACGTCGTAGGGATCGCGGACGGGGATCACGATCACGGGCCGGCCGGTGTCCAGCAGGGCGTTGACGAGCTTCTGCTGCTTCGCCTGCTTGTCGGTGACCTCGGTGTCCCAGGCCTTGTTCGTCAGGACGACGGTCAGATCAGCGTCCCCAGCGGCCGCCAGCGCGTCGGCGATCTTCGCATCGGTCGGCGTCGTACCGGTGTCCTTGACGACCGCGGTCGCTCCGCGGTTCTGCAACGCAGTACCGAGAGCCGCCGGGCTGAAGCCGGCGACGAGGATCTTCCGGGGCGCCGGAGACAGCGGCAGCAGGCCGGCGTCGTTCTTCAGCAGGGTCGTACTGCGGTCGGCGATCCGCTGGGCGTCCGCGTAGTTCGCTGCCGTGCCGACGACCTTGGCGACGCGGGCCAGGTCGACGTACGGGTGGTCGACGACTCCGGTCTCGAGCTTCAGCTTCAGGATCCGCTCGACACTCTGGTCGATCCGGGCCTCGCTGATCCGGCCGCCGCGGACCGCGGACAGCACCGAGTTGTAGGCCAGACCGGGGTCCACGGGCATCAGCAACTGGTCGACACCGGCCTCGATCGCCCGGAGCGGGATCTCGGCGTCGCCGTACTTGTCCCGGACGCCCTGCATGCCCAGCGAATCGGTGATGACGACACCGTCGAAGCGCAGTTGCTCACGCAGGATCCCGGTCAGGATCGGCCCGCTGAGCGTCGCCGGATCGCCGGAGGGGTCGAGCGCCGGGACCACGATATGCGCGGTCATGATCGCATGGATGCCGGCCTTGATCGCGGCCTCGAACGGCGGCCGGTCGATCCGCGTCCACTCCTCCAGCGAGTGATCGATCACCGGGATGCCGGTATGGCTGTCGGTCGCGGTGTCGCCGTGTCCCGGGAAGTGCTTGGCGGTCGAGACGATCCGCCCGTCCCGCTGGTAGCCCTTGACCTGCTCGGCAGTGAGCTCCGCGACCAGCCCGGGGTCGGACGAGAAGGAGCGGACGCCGATCACCGGGTTCAGCGGGTTGACGTTGACGTCGGCGACCGGCGCGAAGTCGGTGCTGATCCCGACCGCCTTCAGTTCCCGGCCGCCGATCCCGGCCGCCAGCCGTGCGTACTGCGCCGACCTGGTCGCGCCGAGCGCCATCGCGCCCGGGAACTGCGTCGCGGGCGGTCCGACGCGGAACACGACGCCGTACTCCTGATCGGTGCTGATCTGCAGTGGGATGCCACTGTCGGCCAGGGCGGCGCCCTGCAGTCCGTTGGACAGCCGGGCGATCTGCTGCGGGTCTTTCACCGAGTCGGTCCAGGCGAAGTAGATCACCCCGCCGAGGTGGAACTTGCGCACCACCTCGGCCGGCGTCGCGACGCCGTACAGGCTGGTGTTGCGCGTGTCGGCGGTGTCCGCCGTCGGCCCGTAGGCGTAGCAGACGAACAGCTGGCCGACCTTCTGCTCCAGCGACATCCGCCGCAGGGTCTCGCGGACCCAGCGATCGGTGCCGGCGTGTGCGGTCGTCGTACCCGCGATCGTGGTCCCGGCGACGGCGGCCGCCGCGAGTCCGAGGGATTGGCGTCGGGTGAGTTCCATCGGCGGACCCCCATCGGTAATTGAATTACAGGCGCTCCCCCGCACGCGAAAGTTACCCACACCGCCACGGTGGGTCAAGTGCTAACTACTAAGTGACGCTATGGAGCCGGCTCCGCAGGGCAGTTGCCGGGGGCGTGAACAGGAACTGGCGTGCCGAGACAGGCTGTTTCGCACCCGGTCACCGAGGAGACCACCGGGCTGTCTACGCCGAGGACCCAGCCCACGACTGGCAGCCCACACCCGGCTGGATTCACCGCTTCGGTGTCGGGGATGGTCGGCTGTGGGGAAACAAACTCGCACCAGGTGACGAAAACTTTCCCCACAGCGGCAGAGGACCTCGGCTGCGGATTGAGTCCGGGGTGGCTGCCTGCGGATGGTGGCTGGCGCGGACGGCTAGGCCATCACATTCGCAGCACTAGAGTGCCGTCGCAGCGGAGCCGGCGCGGTCAAGCCCCGATGTGATGGCCTGGCCGTCCACCCGGGGGTGCGACGGTTCCGCCGGGGATGAGTTTGGCGGGGATGAGTTGCGGTGGCAGGGGGTCGGCGTTCTCCAGTTGGCGGATGAGGGCCTCGGTGCCGAGCTGGCCGAGCTCCGGGCCCGGCGTACGCATGATGGTGAGCTCGGGGTCGCTCATGGCCGCGGTCTCCGGCACCATCAGGAGCGGCAGGACCGAGAACTCTCCCGGTACGTCGCGACCCAGCCGCCGCAGGCCGCTGACGACACCCAGGGCCGCGTACTCGTTCAGGACCAGGATCGCGGTGGTCTCCGGATGCTCGTGGATGAGGCGTTCGGCCGCTTCCTGGCCGGCGCGCGTGGTGTCACTGCACGGCATGACGACGGTCCGCAGGCCGTACTCGGCCACGATCCGCCGGTACGCATCCTCGGTCCGGACCCAGGGGCCGTACGCGTGGAAGCGCGGGTCGGCCAGATCGCCGGACACCAGTACCAGCTCCCGGTGGCCGAGGTCGTACAGGTGCTGAACCGCATCCTGGACCGTCGTGTCGAAGTCGATGTCCACGTGGGACAGCCCTTCGAGCTCCGTGGTCCGGCCGATCAGCGCGAACGGCGTACCGGTCTCGCGCAGGACGTCGACGCGCGGATCGTCCAGCTGGACCTCCATCAGGACGACGCCGTCGACCAGGCCCTGCCCGAGCAGCTCGCGCAACTCGAGGCCGTCGTTGCCGACCGGCCACAGCACCAGGTGGTACGACTCCTTGCGGGCCGCTTCGGCCGCGCCGGTGAAGAACTCCGCGGTCGACATCCCGAACCGGTGCTCGAGCGCCGGGTAGGCCATCGCGATGATGTGCGTCTTCCGGCTGGCCAGCGCCCGGGCCACCGCGTTGCGGCGGTAGCCGAGCTCGGCCATCGCCTGCTCGACCCGCGCCCGGGTCGCCGCGGTCACCGGCTTCGTGTCGTTCAGCAGGAAGGACACGGTCGCGATCGACACACCCGCTCGGTCGGCAACGTCCCGCATGGTCACCATCGGATCCCGCCCCCTCTGAACTCTTGACAACAGTGTGACCCAAGGAACATAGTCCTGAGACATCTCAGTTAAGCGGTTTACCACCCTTTAGAGCAAGCGACCGGCGATCTTCCACAGCCCGTGGTTAAACGCTTTGATCGAAGGAGCCCGATGTCATGATCAGCAAGCGGATCACCGCTGCACTGGCGGGTACGGCGACGCTGTCGCTCGTGCTGGCCGCCTGCGGTGGCAACGGTGACGACGCGCCGTCATCCTCGTCCGGTGACAGCGTCAAGAGTCTGACCATCCTCGACTACTACAACAACGACCCGGACAAGTCGCTCGTGCAGAAGGGTCTCGATACCTGCGCGAGCCAGCTCGGCATCACCATCCAGCGGGAGACGGTGCCTGGTGACACCTTGATCCAGAAGGTGCTGCAGCAGGCGTCGTCCAAGACGCTGCCCGACGTCCTGATGCTCGACAACCCCGATGTCCAGCAGATCGCCGCGACCGGTGCGCTGGCGCCCTTGAACGACATGGGTCTGACCGGGGACGGAGTCATCCAGGGCATGGTCGACGCGACGTCGTACCAGGGCAAGCTCTACGGACTGGCGCCGGTGACGAACACGATCGCGCTGTTCTACAACACGCAGATGTTGCAGGAGGCCGGCGTACAGCCGCCGAAGACGTGGGAGGAGCTGAAGGCAGCGGCCAAGAAGCTGACCAAGCCCGGCCGGTACGGGATCGCGTTCAACGCCAACGCGACGTACGAAGGCTCCTGGCAGTTCCTGCCGGCGATGTGGACCAACGGCGGTGACGAGACCGACCTGACCAGCCCGCAGGTGGCCGAAGCCCTGCAGTTGTGGACGGATCTGGTGAAGTCGGGGTCGGCCTCGAAGAGCGTGATCAACTGGACCCAGGGTGACGCGAAGGACCAGTTCGTGGCCGGCAAGGCCGCGATGATGGTGAACGGGCCGTGGCAGATCCCGGCGCTGGAGAAGTTCCCGAACATCAAGTGGGACGTGGTCAAGTTCCCGGTGAACAAGCCGGACCAGACCCCGGTCGCACCGCTCGGTGGTGAGGCCTGGACGGTCCCGCTGAACAAGGACCAGGCCAAGCAGCAGAAGGCCGCCGACTTCGTGAAGTGCCTGAACTCGGACGAGAACGAGCTGGCCTGGGCGAAGGCCCGGTTCACGGTGCCGACCAAGACCGCGCTGCTCGACCAGTACGTCAAGGACGTGCCGTCGATGAAGGCCTTCACCGAGCAGGTCAAGACCGCCCGCTCGCGGACCGGCAAGCTCGGCGACAAGTGGCCGGACGCGGCGAAGGTGATCTACCAGGCGATCCAGCTGGCACTGACCGGTAAGGCCTCGCCCCAGGACGCCTTCAAGCAGGCGTCCGGCGGCTGATCGCGATGGCGGCATCGACCTTGATGCAAGACGACACCAAGGTGGCCGGCCCGAAGCCTGCTCGCAGGCCTCGTGGCCGGCGCCACCGGGGGGAGGATCTGACCAAGCTCCTGTTCGTCCTGCCGGCCACGGTCGCGATGATCGCGCTGTTCGGCTACCCCGTGGTGAAGAACCTGCTGATGAGCCTGCAGGACTACGGCCTGCGGACGTTCTTCACCGGGGACGCCCCGTGGGTCGGACTGAAGAACTACAGCACGGTCGTGACGGACAAGCTGTTCTCGGACGCGATGCTGAACACCGCGCTGTTCACCATCGGGTCGATCGCGTTCCAGTTCGTGATCGGACTCGGGCTGGCGCTGTTCTTCCGGAAACGCTTCCCGCTCGGCGGGCTGCTGCGTTCGCTGCTGCTGCTGCCGTGGCTGCTGCCGCTGATCGTGTCGAGTGCGACCTGGCGATCGATCCTCGAGCAGGACAGCGGCATCCTGAACCGGACGTTGTCCTGGCTGCATCTGATCAACGAACCGGTGCCGTGGCTGAACTCGCCGTCGGTCGCGCTGATCGCGGTGATCGGCGTCAACATCTGGATCGGCATCCCGTTCAACGTGACGCTGCTGTACTCCGGTCTCGCCGAGATCCCGGACGAGCTCTACGAGGCCGGTCAGCTCGACGGCGCGACCGGGTGGCGTGCGTTCCGGTACATCACCTGGCCGAACCTGCGACCGGTGGCGGGCGTGGTGCTGATGCTCGGGGTCGTCTACACGATCAAGGTCCTGGACATCATCCTCGGCCTGACCGGCGGTGGCCCGGCGAATGCGACGCAGACGCTCGCGACCCAGTCGTACGAGCGGTCCTTCATCGACTTCAAGTTCGGTGAAGGCGCGGCGCTGAGCAACATCCTGATCGCGATCTCGTTCCTGTTCGCGATCTTCTACCTGCGCAGCACCCGCCGCGCTGTCGACGAGTAGGGAGGCCACGATGCGACGTACGGCGTACACCGTGATCGGTGTCCTGATCCTGTGCGTGATGCTGTTCCCGGTGTACTGGATGGTGAACGCTTCGCTGCAACCCTCCGGGAACACGTTGACCGCGGGCTTCCTGCCGTTGCACCCGACGTTCGCCGGCTACAAACGTGCCCTCGACGAGCAGGGCGGCAACCTGGTCACCAGCATGATGATCGCGGCCGGGACCGTCGTACTCAGCCTGGCGATCGCGACACCGTGTGCCTACGCGCTCTCGCAGTTCCGGTCGCGCTGGGTGTCGGTCGGGCTGCTGGCGATCCTGATCTCACAGATGATCCCGGGGATCGTGATCGCCAACGCGCTCTACACGGCCTACGAACGGATCGGGCTGCTGAACTCGATCCCGGGACTGATCGTGGCCAACTGCAGCAGCGGGATCCCGTTCGCGATCCTGATCCTGCGCTCGTTCATGATGTCGCTGCCGCCGTCACTGGTGGAGGCCGCGCGGGTGGACGGCGCCGGGCTGTTCCGGGCCTTCGTCGCGATCGTGCTGCCGATCAGCAAGAACTCCCTCATCACCGCCGGGTTGTTCAGTTTCCTCTTCTCCTGGAGCGATTTCCTGTTCGCGCTGACGCTGACCACCAAGGGCGGCGTGCGGCCGGTGACGCTGGGGATCTACCAGTACCTGGGCACCCAGGTGCAGAACTGGAACGCGGTGATGGCGACCGCGGTGCTCTCGGCGATCCCGGCCATCGTGCTGCTGGTCGCCGCGCAGAAGTACATCGCCGCCGGTGCCATCGGCGGAGCCGTCAAGTAAACCTAAGGACTGAAGATGACGATTCGCGTACTCGTCTGGGGCGAGAACCGGCACGAGCAGGTCGAGCCGCATGTCGCCGAGATCTACCCGGACGGCATGCACAACACCATTGCCGCCGGCATCAGCGAGAATCTGGGCGACGAGGCCAAGGTCGCCACGACGACCCTCGATGAGCCCGAGCACGGACTCACCGAGGAGGTGCTGGCCGACACCGACGTACTCGTCTGGTGGGGTCACGCCGCGCACGGCGAGGTCGAGGACAAGGTGGTCGAGCGCGTGTACCAGCACGTGCTGTCCGGGATGGGCCTCGTCGTCCTGCACTCCGGTCACTGGTCGAAGATCTTCGGCAAGCTGATGGGTACGTCGTGCACGCTGCGCTGGCGCAGTGAGCGCGACCGCGAGCTGGTCTGGACGGTGAACCCGACGCATCCGATCGCGCAGGGCGTGCCGCACCCGATCGAGATCGAGCAGCAGGAGATGTACGGCGAGTTCTTCGACATCCCGGTGCCGGACGAACTGATCTTCGTGTCGTCCTTCTCCGGCGGCGAGGTGTTCCGGTCCGGGTGCACGTTCCGCCGCGGGCACGGGAAGATCTTCTACTTCTCGCCCGGCGACCAGGACTTCCCGGTCTACCACCACAAGGACGTCCGCAGGGTGATCGCGAACGGCGTCGCGTGGGCGAAGTCCGATCGTCCGGAGCGGGCGGTGCCGACGCTGCTGCGGTACGAGACCGGCGACTTCTTCAACGGCCACGGCTACCAGGGCCCGATCGAGGAGCCGGCGGATGCCTGACCCCTTGCGCCTCCTCCAGGTCGGCGCGGGCGGGATGGGCCGCGCGTGGCTTCGTACGATTGCCGACAATCCTGATGTCGACCTGATCGGCTTGGTCGACCTCGACGTGGACGTCGCCCGGGCGGCCGCCGACGAGCACGGGTACGGCGACGTGCCGGTGGCGGCCTCGATCGACGAACTGGCCGGCAACGCCGACGCGGTCATCGACGTCACCGTGCCGGCCGCGCATCCCAAGGTCAGCGTGGATGCCTTGGTGCGTGGGCTTCCGGTGCTCTGCGAGAAGCCGCTGGCCGAGACCGTGCGCGAGTGCCTGGCGATGGTCGCGGCGTCGGAGGTGAGCGGGAAGCTGTTGATGGTCTCGCAGTCCCGCCGCTACTTCCGGGCCGGCGCCGCGTTCGGGCGGCAGCTCGCCGAGCTCGGCACGATCGGGTCACTGTCGTGCGAGTTCTTCAAAGCCCCACATTTCAGTGGGTTCCGGGAACGGATGGCCGAGCCGCTGCTGGTCGACATGGCGATCCATCAGTTCGACCTGAGCCGCAAGCTGATCGGCTCCGAGCCGGTGTCGGTCTACTGCGAGTCGTACAACCCGGACTGGAGCTGGTTCGACGGCAACGCGGCGGCCAACGCGGTGTTCACCTTCGCCGACGGCACCCGCTTCGCTTTCACCGGGAGCTGGTGCGCACCGGGTCTGGAGACGTCCTGGAACGGCCGCTGGCGGGCCAGCGCATCCGGCGGTACGGCGACCTGGGACGGGGACAACCCGCCCGTCGCGGAACTCGCTTCCGGCGAAGCCCTGCCGGCCGTCGTGGTCGACGACCCCGAGCAGATCGCCGGCTCGCTGGTCGAGTTCGTCGCCGCGGTGCGCGAGTCGACCGTCCCGCAGTCCGAGGTCCACTCCAACGTCATCAGCGTCGCCATGGTCGAGGCCGCCGTACGCTCGGCATCTCTCGGTACGCCGGTCCGCATCGCCGACGTCATCACCGACGCCCACACCGAAGCCCTGGCCACCGTTCAGGACCCAACCCTGCATGGTGTCCTGGAGTCCTGGCCGAGCCCTCTCAAAGCAGTGGGTCTGCAACCCTGAGCGCCTCGGGCGCAAGCGGGGCCTGGGACATGGAATGGGGGCCTGGGACATGGAATTCCATGTCCCAGGCCCCCAGAAGGTGTCGCAGGTTCAGAGTTTCAGCGAGGTGGCGACCACATCGGCCAGGGAGTGGGCGATCTCGTGGGCCGTGTCCGAGGACTCGGCTTCGACCATGACCCGGACCAGCGGCTCTGTGCCGGAGGGGCGGAGCAGGACGCGGCCGGTGTCGCCGAGGCGGGTGGTGGCTTCGGCGACGGCGGACTGGACCGCCGGGTCGTCGCCCGCCCGGGACTTGTCGACGTTCTTCACGTTGACCAGGACCTGCGGGAGGCGGGTCATCGCGCTGGCCAGGTCGCTCAGGCTCTTGCCGGTCTGGGCGACCCGGGCGAGCAGCATGACCGCGGTCAGCGTGCCGTCGCCGGTGGTGGCGTGGTCGGACAGGATCACGTGCCCGGACTGCTCACCGCCGAGCTTGTGACCGCCGGCCTTCATTGCCTCGAGCACGTAGCGGTCGCCGACCTTGGTCTGCTCGACCGCGATCCGCTCCCGGACCATCGCCTGGACGAAGCCCAGGTTGCTCATCACGGTCGCGACCACGGTGTCGTTCGACAGCCGGCCGCTGTCGCGCATGGCCAGCGCCAGGATCGCGAGGATCTGGTCGCCGTCCACGAGCTCGCCGTTGGCATCCACGGCCAGGCAGCGGTCCGCGTCGCCGTCGAGCGCGATGCCGACATCCGCTCGGTGGCCGATCACCTCGCGCTGCAGACCCTCCAGGTGGGTGGATCCGCAGTTCAGGTTGATGTTCAGTCCGTCGGGTGCGGCGGCGTACGTGATCACCTCGGCACCCAGCCGGCGCAGGGCCTCGGGCGCGGTCTCGGAGGCGGCGCCGTTGGCGCAGTCGATGACAACCTTCAGGCCGTCGAACCGGTTCGGCGCGGAGCGGACCAGGTGCGAGACGTACGTCTCGAAGCCCCGCCCGTCCTCGAGCACACGGCCCACGGCCGCGCCGGTCGGACGCTGCCACTCCTCGCCCATCCGGGCCTCGATCGCGTCCTCGATCACGTCGTCGAGCTTGATCCCGCCACGGGCCAGGAACTTGACGCCGTTGTCCGGCATCGGGTTGTGGCTGGCGGACAGCATCACGCCGAGGTCGGCGCCGGTCGAGCCGGTCAGGTAGGCCACGGCCGGCGTCGGCAGTACGCCGAGCTTGACCACATCGACGCCGGCGCTGGCCAGACCGGCCACCACGGCGGCTTCCAGGAACTCACCACTGGCGCGTGGATCCCGCCCTACAACGGCGCGTGGCCGGTGCCCTTCGAAGGCACCGGCCTCGCCGAGTACGTGAGCTGCCGCGACCGAGAGGTCGAGCGCCAGCTCCGCGGTCAGGTCCACGTTCGCCAGGCCACGGACTCCGTCCGTACCGAACAAACGCCCCATCAGGTGATCAGCGCTTGCTGTACTGCGGCGCCTTGCGGGCCTTCTTGAGACCGGCCTTCTTCCGCTCCTTGATCCGCGCGTCGCGGGTGAGCAGACCGGCCTTCTTCAGACCCGGGCGGTTCGCCTCCTCGTCGGCGGCGTTCAGGCACCGGGCCACACCGAGCTGCAGCGCACCGGCCTGGCCGGTGATGCCGCCGCCGTTGATCCGGGCGATCACGTCGTACGAGCCCTCCAGGCCCGCGACGACGAACGGCTCGTTCACGTGCTGCTGGTGCACCTTGTTCGGGAAGTAGACGTCCAGCGGCTTGCCGTTGACGGTCCACTGGCCGGTGCCGGGCACCAGGCGGACGCGGGCGACAGCCTCCTTGCGACGGCCAGTGGCGCCGGCCGGGTTGATGACCGCGACACGACCCGTCTCGGCGCGCTGCTCCGGAGTCGGGTTCGTCTCGGAGGTGTAGGCGACCGGGCCCTCGGTGTCGATGGGGACCTCGGTGTCGAACTCTTCGGTCTCGGTGGTGATGTCGCTCACGCTGTGAATCCTCGTTTACCTGGCTCGTCGATCGCTTACTGGGCGATCTGGGTGATCTCGAACGGCTTCGGCTGCTGGGCGGTGTGCGGGTGCTCCGGACCGGCGTACACCTTCAGCTTGTTCAGCAGCTTCCGGCTCAGGCGGTTCTTCGGGAGCATGCCCCAGACAGCCTTCTCGACGGCCTTGCGAGGGTCCTTGTCGAGGATCTCGCCGATCGGCGTGGCCGTCAGACCACCCGGGTGACCCGAGTGGCGGTACGCCAGCTTGTCCGTCCGCTTGGTCCCGGACAGGGCGACCTTGGAGGCGTTGACGACGACGACGAAGTCACCGCCGTCCACGTGGGGAGCGAACGTCGGCTTGTGCTTGCCGCGCAGCAGGGTGGCGATCTGGACGGCGAGCCGACCGAGCGTGACGTCGGTGGCGTCGATCACGTGCCACTCACGGGTGACGTCAGCAGGCTTCGGGCTGTACGTGCGCACGGTCGTTGACCTTCGTTTCTCAGAGGTTGACAAAACTGGTACGTCGGCGAGCGGTCCGCCGACGTGGCTGTGCTGATGCCAGACCTGGAACGCACAACAGCAGCCCAGAATACCGGCGTCGGCACCCCGGGGTCAAAGCGAGCCCAGGCGGTTCGGGGACCCCAGCTTGGAAGGAGCTGAGGACAGCACTAGTTTAGCGGTGAAGATTGCAGTCCGAACCGCGTCCCGCCGGCTGACGATAACCCTCACTCGCCAGGCGATGACGCCAGCTTCCGAAGAGGGCATTGTGACCGAACAGTCGCTCACCGTCCGGGACAACCGGACCGGCAAGGACTTCGACCTTGCCATCACCGATGGCACGATCCGTGCCGCCGATCTCAAACAGATCAGTGCCGAAGACGGCGACGGTGGCCTGGCCACCTACGACCCCGGCTTCGTCAACACCGCCTCCTGCCGCTCGTCGGTCACCTTCATCGACGGCGACAAGGGCATCCTGGAGTATCGCGGCTACCCGATCGAGCAGCTCGCCGAGCAGTCGAACTACCTCGAGGTGGCCTACCTGCTCGTCAACGGCAAGCTGCCGAACAAGGCGGAGTACGAGGCCTGGGCGCACGACGTGACGTATCACACGTTCGTGCACGAGAACCTCAAGACCTTCATGCAGGGCTTCCGGTACGACGCGCACCCGATGGGGATGCTGCTCGCGTCGGTCGGGGCGCTGTCCACCTTCTATCCCGAGTCGCGCAACGTCTTCGACGAGGAGTCCCGGGCGCTGCAGATCCGGCGGCTGATCGCGAAGATGCCGACGCTCGGCGCGTTCGCGTTCCGGCACGCCCAGGGCAAGCCGTACGTGTACCCGGACAACGAGCTCAGCTACACGGCGAACTTCCTGTCGATGCTGTTCAAGATGAGCGAGCCCAAGTACGCCTCCGACGATCGCCTGGTGCGGGCGCTGGAGATCCTGTTCATCCTGCACGCCGACCACGAGCAGAACGCCTCCACCAACGCGGTCCGGGCGATCGGCTCCACCCAGGTCGACCCGTACACGGCGGTGGCCGGCGGCATCGGTGCGCTCTACGGCCCGCTGCACGGTGGCGCCAACGAGGCGGTGCTGAAGATGCTCCGCCGGATCGGCTCGGTCGACCACGTGCCGTCGTTCATCGAGGGCGTGAAGGCCGGCGAGGAGCGGCTGATGGGCTTCGGCCACCGGGTCTACAAGAACTACGACCCGCGGGCCAAGATCATCAAGAAGGCCGCCGACGACGTGTTCGAGGTGACCGGGATCAACCCGCTGCTGAAGATCGCCGTCGAGCTGGAGAAGATCGCGCTGGAGGACGAGTACTTCGTCTCCCGCAAGCTCTACCCGAACGTCGACTTCTACTCCGGCCTGATCTACGAGGCGCTGTCGTTCCCGCCGGAGATGTTCACCGTCCTGTTCGCGATCCCGCGCACCTCGGGCTGGCTGGCCCAGTGGCTGGAGATGCTCGGCGACGGCGACCAGAAGATCGCCCGCCCCAAGCAGATCTACACCGGCGCCCGCGGCGTCCAGTACGTCCCGATGGGCGACCGCTGACCTCTTCGCACCACTTCGCATCAGCGCACAGCCTCCGACCTCCGGGTCGGGGGCTGTCGTGTTTTGGCCACGGCCTCCACTGTTCAGCCTCTACTCCCCCGGGCCTCAGGGTCTCCCTGAGACGTACCGCGGACGGCGTAGCGAAAGTGCCGTCACCTGACCGACGCGGTAGAGGAGGCCGGACGGCGACGCTGTTGTGACATCGATCGCAACAGGGAGACCATCATGAATGCCTTGATCTACAAGGGGAATCGGGTTGCCGACTGGTTCGGGCGGCGCAGCGTCGACATCCTGCGGGTCAGCCTCGGGCTGATCTTTCTCGGGTTCGGCGTACTCAAGTTCTTCCCCGGGGCCAGCCCGGCGGAGGCGCTGCTGATGCGGACCCTCGACACACTCACCTTCGGAATCATCCACGGGCGGCCGGCGGTCTTGCTGACCGCGGTGATGGAGTGCTTCATCGGGATCACGCTGATCTCCGGCCGGTTGCTGCGGACCGGACTGCTGGTGCTCGGGTTCTCGCTGGTCGGGATCCTGTCGCCGCTGGTGCTGTTCTTCGGCGATTTGTTCCCGGGGGCTCCGACGCTGGAGGCGCAGTACGTGCTGAAGGACGTCGTGCTCGCCGCGGCCGGGCTGGTGGTCGCGGTGAAGGCACTGACCGCGATGCCGGTACGGATTGGAGATGGCCCCGGGCGGGCTTGATGCCTCGGTCCGGGGCCATCCGGCGCCTCTGCCGATTTACGACGCGGCGGGGGCGCCGGCCGGTTCCCGCAGGGCGGTGATCAATTGCTCGGTCAGGCCGCGGGCGCGGGTCATCGCGACGTGGTCGATGTAGTCACGGGACTCGACGATCTGGCCGTCCCGGACCCGCAGCACGATGACGTTCGACGCGGAGAAGGGCTCGCCGGTCGCGATCACCGTGCCGACATAGTCGAACTCGGCCACGATCACCTCGGGATCGGCGGTCTGGTGGATCCGGATGTTCTCCGGCTGGAACCGGATCACCTCGGTCGCCCGCGCGCCGGTGCCGCCGAAGTGCTCGCGGAGCGCGTCGCGGGACAGCAGCGGGTGGTCGCCGTACGGGTTCATCGGATGGCGTACGTCGGTCCGCTCGGCGTACAACTCAGGCAACGCGGCGAGCTCGCGGTCGCCGATGCCGCGGGCGAGCTTCAGAAAGACCTCTTCGGGAGTCATCGGATTCCTCACAGGAGTTAAATGGAGTAGCGACTCCGAATATACGGAGTCACAACTTCGTTTACAACCCCCGCGGCTCGCGGAGCGTCTCCTAGGCTGAGGGGCGACGAAGGGACCAGGGGTGCGAGCAGACGCGCGGGACAACCGGGCCAGGATCATGACCGCGGCAGACGAGGTGTTCGGGCGCACGCCCGGTGCGTCCACCGACGATGTGGCCCGGCTGGCCGGTGTCGGGATCGCGACCGTGTTCCGGCACTTCCCGACCAAGACCGAGCTGCTCGAGGCGGTCCTGACACTGCGCTTGGAGCGGCTCCGCGACCGCGCCCTGGAGCTGGCTGACAGCGACGACCCGGGTACGGCGTTCTATGCGTTCTTCACCCAGGTCGTGTCGGAGTCCGCGTCGAAGCTGGCGATCGCCGAGGCGCTGGCCGCGGCCGGCACGGCGATCGGCGCGGACACGCAGAAGGCGGGCCAGGGCATGCGGGAGGCGTTCGACGGGCTCCTCACCCGGGCCCAGCGGGCCGGCGCCGTACGGGCGGATGCTCAGTTCCCCGAGACCTACGCGCTGCTGATCGGTGCCTCGCGGGGTGCGACCGCGGCCGCGCTCGAGCCGCACGTCCGGGACCGGATGCTGGCGCTGATCTACGACGGCCTGAAGCCGCGTTCGTGAGGCGGCGCCGGCGGACGTGGTCGCGCCGCCGCCGCGTCGTGACGGTTCTCGCGCTGGTCTTCGTACTGCTGCTGTCGGCGTACCCGATCTCACTCTGGCTGGCGTATGCCGGCGAGCCCTCGGCGGAGGCACGGACGCGCAACCACGACGCGTTGTGGCTGGGCCATGCCTGGGTGGACGGGCGGAAGACGACGGCTGACGTGGCTGCACTGGCCAAGCAGCTGGATGGCACGGGGATCCGAGATCTGTACGTGCATGCAGGCCCGTTGGAGCACGACGGATCGTTGCCGTTGGCAAAGGTCTCGCCCAAGGCCCGGTGGTTCGTCACGGCCATGCGAGCCGCGGCGCCCGACGTCCGCGTGCAGGCGTGGCTGGGCGATGTTGTCCAGCCCGCGAAGAACCCGGGCATGGATCTGGACGATCCGGCCGTCCGGAGCCGAGTGGTCGCCTCGTCGGCCGCCGTACTCGGCCAGGGGTTCCAAGGCATCCATTTCGACTTCGAGCCGGTGCACTCCGGGTCGGCCGGCTTCCTCGCCGTACTGGACGAAACACATGCGCTCACGGCTGCGCACGGCGTACCCCTGTCCGTCGCGGCCGCGCAGATCGACCCGCTCTGGCGTTTGAACGTCCTGGGCAAGTGGTGGTCGCAGGACTACTTCGGTGAGGTCGCCCGACGCGTCGAGCAGATCGCCGTCATGTCCTACGACACCGCGATGCCCCTGGAGTCCTTGTACGGCGGCTACGTCGCCAAGCAGACCGAGCTCGCTCTGAAGGTCACTCCCGCGTCGACGGACCTCCTCATGGGCCTACCGGCGTACTGGGAGAGCAACCCGTCCCACTGGGGCCGCGCTGAGACTGTGTCGGCCGCAGTCCGAGGCGCACGCCTCGGACTGGGCACCTCGAACCGCCAGAACTTCGGCCTGGCCCTGTACGTCGACTTCACCGCCACCCCGGCCCACTGGGCGGCGTACCGCGACGGCTGGTGCGTGGCGCCCTAGCGAGAGCGCTCGACGCGGCCCTCGTCCCAGACCGGCTCGTCGGACTCGTAGACGGAGCCGTCGGCGCCGAAGACCAGGTGACGGTCGAAGCCGCGGGCGAACCAGCGGTCGTGGGTGACCGCCAGGACTGTGCCGTCGAAGGAGTCGAGACCTTCCTCCAGCGCCTCGGCCGACTCGACGTCGAGGTTGTCGGTGGGCTCGTCGAGCAGGAGCAGCGTGGCGCCGGACAGCTCGAGCAGGAGGATCTGGAACCGCGCCTGCTGCCCACCGGACAGACTGTCGAAGGTCTGCTCGGCCGCATGGGCCAACTCGTACCGGTCCAGCTTCCGCGACGCCAACTCGCGGCCCATGCCCTCCCGGTGGTCGTCACCGCGGTGCAGGATCTCCAGCAGTGTGCGGCCGACCAATTCCGGGTGCTCGTGCGTCTGCGCGAACCACCCCGGCCGGACCCGTGCGCCAAGCTTGGCGTTGCCCGTGTGCGCCACCGGAGTGATCTGTACGTCGCCCACCGGCTGGTGCTCGACATCCGGATCGGAGCCGCCGTTGGCGAGCAGCCGGAGGAAGTGCGACTTCCCGGAGCCGTTGGACCCGAGTACGGCGACGCGTTCGCCGTACCAGACCTCCAGGTCGAAGGGCTTCATCAGACCCGTCAGCTCCAGGCCGGTGCACACCACCGCACGCTTGCCGGTGCGGCCGCCGGTGAGGCGCATGCTGACCTTCTGCTCGCGCGGCAGCGCCTGCGGCGGCCCGGCCTCCTCGAACTTGCGCAGCCGGGTCTGCGACGCCCGGTAGCGCGACGCCATGTCGGAGTTGTACGCCGCCTTCTGCTTGTACATCAGCATCTGCGCCCGGAGCTTGGCGTGCTCTTCGTCCCAGCGCTTGCGCAGCTCCTCGAACCGCTCGAAGCGATGCCGGCGGGCCTCGTGATACGTCCGGAAGCCGCCGCCGTGCGTCCACGCGGTGTTGCCTGCGGCACCTAATTCGACCGTGACGATCCGGGTGGCGGTGTTGGCCAGCAACTCGCGGTCGTGGCTGATGTAGAGCACGGTCTTGTCGGTGCTGCGGAGCTGGTCCTCCAGCCACCGCTTCCCCGGTACGTCGAGGTAGTTGTCCGGCTCGTCGAGCATCAGGACCTCGTCCGGGCCGCGCAGCAGGGCCTCCAGAACCAGGCGCTTCTGCTCACCGCCGGACAGCGACTTCACCTCACGCCAGCGACAGCGGTCGAACGGTATGCCGAGGGCGGACGTCGTACAGACATCCCAGAGAACCTCCGCGTCGTACCCGCCGACCTCGCCCCAGTCCGCCACCGCCTGCGCGTACTTGAGCTGGGTCTTCTCGTCGTCGGCCTCCATCATCTTCAGCTCGGCCTTGTCGAGCTTGGCCGCGGCCTGCTGGATCGCCTCCGGCGCGACCCCGAGCAGCAGGTCGCGCACGGTCGAGGAGTCCCGCACCGAGCCGACGAACTGGCGCATCACGCCCAGGCCGCCGGACCGCGAGATGCTGCCGCTGTGCGGCTTCACGTCACCCGCGATGATCCTGGTCAGCGTGGTCTTGCCGGACCCGTTCGCCCCGACCAGCGCGACCTTGGCCCCGTCCCCGACCCGGAAGGTGATGTCGTCCAGCAACACCCGCCCGTCCGGCAGCTCGTACCCCACCCCGGCGACATCCACGTGACCCATCCCACCAGTCTGACGCCCCAAACCCCACCATGCGAACCGTTATCGAGGGCCGCGGCGGTGAGCTACCAGTCCTTGAGGGCGTTGAGGTAGGTGCTGCCGGGTGGGCGGACCGAGCCGGTCATGAAGAGTTTGAGGGGGGCGGCGTACAGGCCGTAGGTGTGGGTGCCGGTGAAGAAGCCGGCCGAGTCGCAGCCGTCGTACTGGACCCAGACTTCGCGGATGCCGGCCGCGGTGTCGAAGCGCAACACGATCGCCTCCGACGGCTGTGCGGTCTGCGGCGCGCACTTGAACACCGGCAGCGTCGGGTTCCGCTCCGGCAGCACCTTGATCGCATCGACCACCTGCTGCGCGACCTCAGGGCTGAACCGCTCCTGGCCGAGCAGCGCCGTGGATCCCGGAGTGAGCTGGTAGCGGCACGCCTGCAGCCCGGTCACCGGTGTGTTCAGGTCCAGCCCCGTCCCAGCCGGTACGGCGTTGGGCCCGTCGGCCTGGAGAATCGGATGATCCGGAGGACAACTCACCGCGGCCTTCGGCGGCGCCATGCCCTCGGTCGACTTGTCCGGGGCCGATGCCTGGCTGTGCCCACTGCTGTCACTGGCGGTCGACGCGACCGGAGACTCACCGCTCGCCAGGTTCCACACTCCGCCGATGGCCGCCGCCACCACGACAGCCGCTGCGGCGATGGTCAGGTTCTGACGCCGCTTGCGCACTCGCCGGCGCGCCTCTCGCGCCAGACCGTCGTACGGCGGTCCGGTCTGGGCATCGGCCTGGCTCTGGAACGCCGAGGCGATCTTGGGGCCGAGCTCTTGCTCAGGGTCGTGCTCAGGCATCCTCGGCTCCTTCCTTGCTCAGCGTGGTCTTCAGTGCGGCCAAAGCTCTGTGGACGTGTGATCGGGCGGTCGCCTCCGCGCAGTGCAGCAGCACACCGATCTCGGCGTACGAGAGCTCCTCGTAGAAGCGCAGTACGACGGCTGCCCGCTGCTTGTCCGGCAGCGTCGAGCACAGCGCCCAGACCGCGTCCGACTCAGCCCGGGCGGCCGCACCGTCCGGGGCGGCCGGTGCGCTCCGGACCGGGTCCGGAGCCGGTGCCTCGCGGCGGCGGAACCGGCGCCACCAGGAGATGTGTGCGTTCACCACCATCCGCTTCACGTAGGCCTCGGGGTCGTCGGCCCGGCTCACTCGGCTCCAGCGCGCGCAGGCCGTGGTCAGGGCATCCTGAACGGCGTCCTCGGCCAGGTTTCCGTCCCCAGTGAGGACATAGGCGAACCGCAGCAGCGCATCTGCCTTCTCGGTCACCCACTGCTCGAAGTCGAGCGCGTCGGTCCGTGCCTCTGCTGCCGCCAAGGCTGCCTCCATACCCTCAGGACGGCGATGGACCCGGGTTCGTTGCACACAGGACCCGGAACCCCTTCGCGCTGCCGATCCGCCGGCACGGATAGCCCTGCTCGGTCAGCCAGCGCTGCAGCGAATCGCCGCCGAGGTTCTTGCCGACGACGAACCATGCCACGCCGCCGGGGGCAAGCCGGGCCAGCCAGTGCAGCAGCATCTTGTGCAGCTCGGCCTTGCCGATGTGGATCGCCGGGTTCGACCAGATCTGGTCGAAGAGCACGTCAGCGGGTACGTCGTCCGGCAGCGCCGGGTGCACGCGATCACTCACGCCGGCCTTACCCGCGTTCTCCCCGGTCAGCTCCAGGGCCCGAGTGTTCACGTCCACTGCCCAAACCACTGCCTCGGGCGCTTCCACGGCCAGTGCACAGGCGATCGGCCCGTATCCGGTCCCCAGGTCGAGGAACGTACCCGTGCCGGTCGGCGGATCCACCTCGCGCAGCAACACCGCCGTACCGATGTCCAACCGGTCTCTGGAGAACACTCCGGTCGCGGTGGTGAACGTGTACTCGCGTCCCCAGATCCGGGCCTCGACAGTACGGCGTACGTCCGCGGAACCGGGCTCCGCCGAGAAGTAGTGGTCAGCCACGCTGGTGTACCTCTCCCCTGACCTGACGGGCCTGCAATGCCCGCGCGGCCAGCTCGTCATCGGCCGGGTAGCGCACTTCCTCCAGTGTGAGGCCGTGCGCGGGCAGCACCGACACAGCCGAGTCCCGGAGCTTGCCGGCCAGTACGGCGGCCGGCCAGTCGACGTCACGTCGTCCGTCACCCACCGGGATCATCGAACCCACCAGGGCCCGGACCATCGAGTGACAGAAGGCATCCGCGATCACTGTGCCCTCCAGCAGCCCGGGAGCCGTCCGCAGCCACGAGAACTCCAGCAGGGCCCGCACTGTGCTCGCACCCTCACGCTTCTTACAGAACGCCGCGAAGTCGTGCTCTCCGAGCAGATCGGCCGCGGCTGCGTTCATCCGAACCACATCCAGCGGGCGGCCCACTCGCAGCACGTGCCCACGGGTGAGCGGGTCCCAGCCGGCCGGGTCGTCGCAGAGGCGGTAGACATAGCGACGGGCCAGCGCGGAGAAGCGGGCGTCAAAGCCCTCTGGAGCCGCCGTGACAGCCGTGACAGCCACATCCTCGGGCAGGACGCCGTTCAGGCTTCTCAGGAGCCTCAGCGGCTCTACAGCGCCTTCGACGTCCACATGGGTGACCTGACCGCGAGCGTGTACGCCGGTGTCCGTGCGGCCGGCGCAGGTCACCACAGGAGTCTCCGGCAGCCGCAGTACGACGCGGAGGGTCTCCTCCAGCACACCCTGCACGGTCCGGAGGCCCTCCTGACGGGCCCAGCCGTGGAAGGCCGTTCCGTCGTATCTCAGGTCTATCCGCCAACGCACACGGCAATCTAACGCAACAGCGCCCCCTCACCGTGAAGTGAGGGGGCGCTGTCCAACAGCTGCTGTTACTTGTCCTCGGTCTTGGCGTCCTCGACGACGTCCTGGACGTCCTCCGTCGCGACGACGTCCTCGACCTTCTCGTCCTGAACGTCCTGGACCTTCTCGTCCTCGACGTCCTCGACGTCGTCGGCCTCGGCGACCGCCGGCTTCTCGGCGGCCTTCTTGGCCGGAGCCTTCTTGGCGGCGGTCTTCTTCGCCTTCGGCGAGTCGGCCAGTGCCTCGACCAGCTCGATCTTCACCATCGGCGCGTTGTCACCCTTGCGCGGGCCGAGCTTGGTGATCCGGGTGTAGCCGCCCGGACGGTCGGCGTACCGCTCGCCGATCTCGGTGAAGAGCACGTGCACGACGCTCTTGTCCTTGATCCGCTTCATCACCTGGCGGCGCGAGTTCAGGTCACCACGCTTCGCCTTGGTGATCATCGACTCCGCCAGCGGCTGCAGGCGCTTGGCCTTGGCCGCGGTGGTGGTGATGGCGCCGTGCTCGAACAGCGACGTCGCGAGGTTGCTGAGGATCAGCTTCTCGTGCGCCGGGCTGCCGCCCAGCCGGGCACCCTTGGTGGGGGTAGGCATCTCTTACTCCAGAAGGATTCAGGCCGATGGTGGCCCGGGGTGGGTGTCAGTACTGCTCGGTCTCGGCGAAGCTCTCGTCCTCGTCCTCGGCCTCGGTGCCGTAGGCCTCGGCGGCCGCACGCAGGTCGAAGCCAGGAGGCGAGTCCTTCAGCGACAGGCCCATCTCGGCCAGCTTCAGCTTGACCTCGTCGATCGACTTGGAGCCGAAGTTGCGGATGTCCAGCAGGTCCTGCTCGCTGCGCGAGATCAGCTCACCCACGGTGTGGATGCCCTCACGCTTGAGGCAGTTGTAGGAACGGACGGTCAGCTGCAGGTCCTCGACCGGCAGGGCCAGATCGGCGGCCATCTGCTCGTCCACCGGCGACGGGCCGATGTCGATGCCCTCGGCCTCGACGTTCAGCTCGCGGGCCAGGCCGAACAGCTCGACCAGCGTCTTACCGGCCGACGCGACGGCGTCGCGGGGCAGCATCGACGGCTTGGTCTCGACGTCGACCACGAGGCGGTCGAAGTCGGTGCGCTGCTCGACACGGGTCGCCTCGACCTTGTAGGTGACCTTGAGGACCGGCGAGTAGATCGAGTCGACCGGCATCCGGCCGATCTCGGCGTCGGCGGACTTGTTCTGGATCGCCGACACGTAACCGCGGCCCCGCTCGACGACCAGCTCCATCTCGAGCCGGCCCTTCTCGTTCAGGGTGGCGATCTTCAGGTCCGGGTTGTGCACCTCGACACCGGCCGGCGGCGCGATGTCGGCGGCGGTGACGTCACCGGGGCCCTGCTTGCGCAGGTACATGGTGACCGGCTCGTCGTGCTCGGACGAGACGACCAGGTCCTTCAGGTTCAGGATCAGCTGGGTGGCGTCTTCCTTGACCCCGGCAACCGTCGAGAACTCGTGCAGCACGCCGTCGACCTTGATGCTGGTCACGGCGGCGCCCGGGATGGACGACAGCAGGGTACGGCGGATGGAGTTGCCGAGGGTGTAGCCGAAGCCCGGCTCGAGCGGCTCGATCACGAACCGCGAGCGGTGCTCGCCGACAACCTCTTCGGTCAGGGTGGGGCGCTGCGCAATAAGCACTTCGTTCTTCTTTCTGGTTCCGCGACGACCACTATTTGAGGTCGCGAAGGGCCGAAGGACCGACCGTTTCCGGCCGGTGACCACAGGCCACCGGCCGGAGCAGGATCAGTTCTTCGAGTAGAGCTCGACGATCAGGTGCTCGGCGACCTGGGTGTCGATCTGCTGCCGGGTCGGCAGCTGGTGGACGAGGATGCGAAGCCGCTCGGGCATCACCTCGAGCCAGGCCGGGACGACGCGCTCGGAGTGCGCCTCCCGGGCGATGATGAACGGGGTCGTCTCGACCGACTTCGCCTTGACATCGATGATGTCGTGGGCGGCCACCCGGTACGACGGGATGTTCACCTTGACGCCGTTCACGGTGAAGTGACCGTGGACGACGAGCTGACGGGCCTGCCGACGGGTCCGGGCCAGGCCGCTGCGGTACACCACATTGTCCAGCCGGGACTCCAGGATGATCAGCAGGTTGTCGCCGGTCTTGCCGGAGCGCCGCGAGGCCTCCTCGTAGTACCGGCGGAACTGCTTCTCCAGGACGCCGTACGAGAAGCGGGCCTTCTGCTTCTCACGGAGCTGGAGCAGGTACTCGCTCTCCTTCGGGCGGCCGCGGCCGTGCATACCCGGCGGGTACGGACGGCGCTCGAACGCCTTGTCGCCACCGACGAGGTCGACCCCGAGACGGCGCGACTTCTTGGTCATCGGTCCGGTGTAACGGGCCATGGTTCGCTACCTTCCTCTCTCTGGGATCAGACCCGGCGCCGCTTCGGCGGGCGGCATCCGTTGTGTGCGGTCGGGGTGACGTCCTGGATGGTGCCGACCTCGAGGCCGACGGCACCCAGCGAACGGATCGCGGTCTCACGGCCGGAGCCGGGACCCTTCACGAACACGTCGATCTTGCGCATGCCGTGCTCCATCGCCCGGCGCCCAGCGGCCTCGGCGGCCATCTGCGCGGCGAACGGGGTGGACTTGCGCGACCCCTTGAAGCCGACGGTTCCCGCGGAAGCCCACGAGATGACCGCGCCGGTCGGGTCGGTGATCGTCACGATCGTGTTGTTGAACGTGCTCTTGATGTGCGCGTGGCCGGCGGCCACGTTCTTCTTCTCCTTGCGGCGCACCTTCTTCGCGCCGGCCGCGGTGCGGCTCTTGGGAGGCATAGGTCAGCTGCTCCTGGGGTGGTCGACGGTCATCCGGGTCATCACTTCTTCTTCTTGCCGGCGATCGCCTTGCGACGACCCTTGCGGCTACGGGCGTTGGTCCGCGTGCGCTGACCACGCACCGGGAGGCCGCTGCGGTGCCGGCGACCCTGGTACGACCCGATCTCGATCTTGCGGCGGATGTCCGCGGTCACCTCGCGACGGAGGTCACCTTCGATCTTGTAGTTGCCTTCGATGAAGTCCCGGAGCTTGACCAGTTCTTCGTCGCCCAGTTCGTGGACGCGCTTGTCACCGGAGATCCCGGTGGCTTCGAGCGTCTTCAGGGCGCGAGTACGACCTACACCGAAGATGTAGGTGAGAGCGACCTCGATGCGCTTGTCGCGCGGCAGGTCGACCCCTACGAGGCGTGCCATGTGGCGGTGTTCCTTTCGTCGGCAGAGGTGTGGTGGCGCGCCGCGTCCCCGCCCGCCTCGGTGAATTGCTCACCGGCAGGGCCCCGGCCTCTGTTCCGGGGGCAACGTCCAGCAGCGGTACATCCTGCTGCTGGACGAGCGTGCGCGCTGTGTGATGCGAAAGTGCTGTGTACTGCTCGAAAAGGCTTGGTCAGCCCTGCCGCTGCTTGTGCCGCGGGTTCTCGCAGATCACCATGACCCGGCCGTGACGGCGGATCACCTTGCACTTGTCGCAGATCTTCTTGACGCTCGGATTGACCTTCATCGAGCTACTTTCTTCGACAGGTGTTGGTGGTGGTCCTACTTGTACCGATAGACGATGCGACCCCGGGTGAGGTCGTACGGCGACAGCTCCACGACGACCCGGTCCTCGGGGAGGATCCGGATGTAGTGCTGCCTCATCTTGCCGCTGATGTGCGCGAGCACCTTGTGCCCATTGGACAGCTCAACACGGAACATCGCGTTCGGCAGGGCCTCCACGATGGTGCCCTCGAGTTCGATGACTCCCTCTTTTTTGGGCATGTCCTCGCACTTCTGTAGACGACGTACTGAAAAGGTGGGTACTACCGGCTCAGGCCCAGGCTCGAATGCCCTCCTGACACGAGGTCAGGCAGCCGCGGGCACAACGAGACAGAGGCTACAAAGAGCCAAGGAATGAGTGTACGCCACTCCCCCACGCGAAACCCAATCGAGACTCCGTACGCCGCCTTGGCAGCGCAATGGTGGTCACTGAGAGTGCATAGCGGCCCACTGTTCGCCTTCGCGCCAGAGTTGTTCGGGCATCAGGTCGAGCAGGTCGCAGGCCGCGTCGAGCTGGGCGAGGGCGGTGGTGGTGTCGCGGTAGGCCGGGAGGATCGCGACGAACCGCCGCCCTTCGCAGCTGAAGCCGAACGGCGCGACCTGGGCGAGCGCTTCGACAGCGCGCGGATGCAGCACCACCATCGCGTGGTCCTCGCGACCGTTGAACAGGCAGTAGCGACCGGGCAGCCCGTCGATGGTCATCGTCAGCGGCAGCAGACTCGCCGCCGCGACCTTGGCCAGCGACGCCGGCAGCACCTGCAGCGGTGGAAGCGGCCGGTCCACCTGCAGATCGAGGAAGTCGAAACCGAGCTCGCGACGTCCGACCTTGTGCTGGAACCGACCGGTCCAGAACTCACGGCCGCGGTGCCGGCCGGTGGTCACCTCCGTCACCTCGGCGGACGGGTCGGTGGAGAACGGCGGGAACGGCCAGTGCTCCTGCAACTCCGGCTCGGTGGCCTTGATCCGCCAGCCCATCTGGGTGGCCGCGTCGGCCCACGACTTCCGCAGCCGGCCATCGGCGATCCGCATCGAGACCGTGAACAGGATCAGTACCAGGAACCAGCCCAGCATCATCCAGCCGACCCAGCGCGGCTCCAGCAGCAGACCCACAACCACCAGCGGGATCGCCACGGCGAACCAGATCAGGTACACGAGAGCCGAGCCCCGCCGCAGCTGCCACGCCAGATCTGGGCGTAGACGCGGACCCGCGGGGCGACGGGTGACCGGGGCCGCTGTCAACGGCGCCTACCGAGGCCGCCCAGGGCGAAGATCGCCCACGGGATCAGCAGCCAGACCGGCCAGAAGTGCGGCCAGTGACCGCCGTTGCCGAGACCGATCACGAACCAGATCACCACGTTGATCATGACGACACCGGTGAAACCGCCGCCCAGCGCAGCGATCCCGTGCCGATGCGGACGGGCGTCCCTCTTCCGCTCCGGGAAGTCGCCCGGCTCGGGCGCGGGCTTGCTGTCCTGCACCACCGCGGGCGTCTGGTACGTCCGCACCGGCGGCAGGTCCCGCACGAGCGGCTCCAGCTCGCCGTACGTCTGGACGGCGTACAACTGGTCGAGGCGGGAGGAGAACTCGGGCTGATCCAGCCGGCCGTCCGCGAACGCGTCCCGCAGCCGGCCGGCGATCTTGTCCCGGTCGGCTTCGGTGAACCGCTGGTGCGGCTGGTACTGAGGCATGTCTCAAGTGTGCCTCAGCTGCGGTTCGCCTGCGTCCCCCGACGGGTGGACCCCCACTGTCCGTCGATCAGCTAGCGCACCGTCAGTCGGTCAGCGCGCCGCACTTGACGCCGAGCTCCGCCAGCTTCGCCTCGCCGCCGTCGAGCGCGGTCAGCACCCAGGGACCCTGCGGAGTGAGAGTGAACGTGTGCTCGGTGTGCGCGGCGGCCAGACCGTCGTCGGTGACGACCGTCCAGTCGTCCTCGAGCGTGTGGTTCTCCTGCTTGCCGAGCGTGAGCATCGGCTCGACCGCCAGCGCCATCCCCTCGACCAGCTTGGGGCCGCGGCCCGGGCGGCCGAAGTTCGGCACGTTCGGCGGCTGGTGCATCGCCGAGCCGATCCCGTGCCCGACGAAGTCCTCGACGATCCCGTACGACGAGGTCGCCCGGACGTGGGCCTCGACAGCGTGGGAGATGTCGGTGAGCCGGCCGCCGAGCTTCGCGGCGGCGAACCCACGCCACATCGACTCCGCGCAGATCCGGGCCAGCTCGAGCAGCTCGGCGCCGACCTCGCCGACCGGCACCGTGATCGCCGCGTCGCCGTGCCAGCCGTCGACGATCGCACCGCAGTCGATCGAGATCAGGTCGCCGTCGGCCAGCACCCGGCCACCGGGGATGCCGTGCACGATCTCGTCGTTCACCGACGCGCAGATCGAGCCGGTGAAGCCGTGGTAGCCCTTGAACGACGGGACCGCGCCAGAGGACCGGATGTGGTCCTCGGCGATCGCGTCCAGTTCGCCGGTGCTGATGCCGGCCCGGACCTCGCCGCGCAGCAGTTCCAGCGTGCGGCCGACGACCAAGCCGGCCGCCCGCATCGAAAGGATCTGTTCGCGGGTCTTGATCTCGATCCCGCGGTCTCTGAACATCACAGCCCGCGCTTACTCCGTGATCGTCTTCAGGGCGGCGAGCACGCGCTCGCTCACCTCGTCGATCTCGCCGACTCCGTCCACCTCTACCAGCAGGCCGCGCTGGGCGTACACCCGCAGCAGCGGCTTGGTCTCAGCGGTGTAGACGTCCTGCCGGTGCCGGACGACCTCTTCGGAGTCGTCCGTCCGGCCGTCGGTCTGGGCGCGCTTGAGCATCCGGCTGACCAGCACGTTGATGTCGGCGACCAGCGCCACCACCGCGTCCAGCTTGTGGCCGTGGTCGGCCACGATGTCGTCCAGCGTGCCCACCTGGGCCAGCGTCCGCGGGTAGCCGTCGAGCAGGAAACCCTCGCCCGCGTCGGCCTCGGACAACCGGTCCCGCACCATTGCGTTGGTGACCTCGTCCGGGACGTAGTCACCGGCGTCCATGTAGCGCTTCGCCTCGAGCCCGAGCGGCGTCTCGTCCTTGACGTTCGCACGGAAGATGTCGCCGGTGGACACGGCCGGGATATTCAGGCGTTCCGCAAGCACCTTTGCCTGCGTGCCCTTGCCCGCCCCGGGCGGACCCATCAGCAACATTCTCATCAGCGCAGGAACCCTTCGTAGTTTCGCTGCTGCAGCTGACTCTCGATCTGCTTCACCGTGTCCAGTCCGACGCCGACCATGATCAGGATCGACGTACCACCGAACGGGAAGTTCTGGTTCGCGTTCAGCAGGACGAGCGCGACCAGCGGGATCATCGAGATCGCCGCGAGGTAGAGCGCTCCTGGCAGCGTGATACGGGACAGCACGTAGCCCAGGTACTCCTCGGTCGGCCGTCCCGCCCGGATCCCGGGGATGAAGCCGCCGTACTTCTTCATGTTGTCTGCAACTTCCTTCGGATTGAAGGTAATCGAGACGTAGAAATACGTGAAGAAGATGATCAGGGCGACGTACGTCACCATGTAGATCGGGTGGTCACCCTTGACCAGGTTGCCCTGGATCCAGTTGGCCCAGCCCTTGCCTTGCTGGAACTGGCTCAGCAACACCGGTAGATAGAGCAGGCTCGAGGCGAAGATCACCGGGATCACACCGGCCTGGTTGACCTTCAGCGGGATGTACGTCGAGGTGCCGCCGAACATCTTCCGGCCGACCATCCGTTTGGCGTACTGCACCGGGATCCGGCGCTGCGCCTGTTCGATGAAGATGACCGCGGCCATGATCACCAGGCCGATGATGATCACCACCAGGAAGGTGGCGATGCCCTTCTGCTTGCGGATGTTCCACAGCTGGGTCGGGAAGGTGGCGACGATCTGGGTGAAGATCAGGATCGACATGCCGTTGCCGACGCCACGGTCGGTGATCAGCTCGCCCAGCCACATGATCACGCCGGTACCGGCGGTCATGGTGAGCACGATCACCATGACTGTGAACCAGTCGTCCTTGTACAGCAGCGGCTCGTTGCAGCCCTGGAACAGCCGGCCCGGCGTCCGGGCCAGCGCCACGAACGCGGTCGACTGCAGGATCGCCAGCCCGACGGTGAGGAACCGGGTGTACTGGGTGATCTTGGCCTGCCCCGCCTGGCCTTCCTTCTTCAGCGACTCCAGCCGCGGGATCACCACGGTGAGTAGCTGCAGGATGATGCTGGCGGTGATGTACGGCATGATGCCGAGCGCGAAGATCGCGAGCTGCAGCAGCGCGCCGCCGGAGAACAGGTTGATCAGGTTGTAGAGGTTCGCGTTCGCACCGCCCTGGGACACCTTGATACAGGTGTGCAGCGACTGGACGTTCACGCCCGGTGCCGGCACGACCGAGCCGAGCCGGAAGATCACGACAATGAAGAGCACGAACAAGATCTTCCGGCGCAGGTCCGGAGTCTTGAACGCGTTGGCAAAGGCGCCTAACACCCTGTCCTCCCACATGTTTCCTCTGCCCCGGGCAGGGCAGGGGCCTAGCAAAGCAGCTGGGCAAGAGACGAACCAGGGCTCGTCCGACCGGCGCAGGATATCAAGCGCCGTACCGGTCGAGCCCTGGACCTCGTCACACCTCGGTGATGGTCCCCCCGGCCGCCTGGATCTTGTCCTGGGCGGACTTGGAGAACTTGTGCACCGAAACCTGCAGTGCCACGGTCAGTTCGCCGTCACCCAGCACCTTCACCGGCTGACCACGACGGACCGCACCCTTGGCGACCAGTTCGGCTACGCCGACCTCGCCACCGTCGGGGAACAGTTGTCCGAGCTTGTCCAGGTTAACGACCTGGAACTCCACCCG
The DNA here is from genome assembly GCF_045040325.1 of Kribbella sp. NBC_01510. Lineage (NCBI taxonomy): Bacteria > Bacillati > Actinomycetota > Actinomycetes > Propionibacteriales > Kribbellaceae > Kribbella > Kribbella sp. NBC_01510. The sequence continues at coordinate 1,208,522 of NZ_CP109418.1, forward strand.
GTTCCTGCTCTTGAAGCCCTTCAGCTTCGGGAGCCGCATGTGCAGCGGCATCTGGCCACCCTCGAACCACTCGGGGATGTTGTTGCGCGCCTTGCTGCCCTTGGTACCGCGGCCGGCCGTCTTGCCCTTGCTGCCCTCACCACGACCCACGCGGGTCTTGGCGGTCTTGGCACCGGGCGCCGGACGCAGGTGATGAACCTTCAGCGCCATGTCAGTCGACCTCCTCGACGGTGATGAGGTGGCGAACCGCACGCACCATGCCGCGAACCTCGGGCTTGTCCTCGTGGACGGCGGTGTCGCCGATCCGCTTGACGCCCAGGGTGCGCAGCGTGTCGCGCTGGTTCTGCTTGCCACTGATGCCGGAACGGGTCTGGGTCACCTTCAGGCGTGCCATCAGGAGGCCACCTCCGCCCGCGCCTTCAGCAGTGCCGCCGGGGCGACCTGCTCGACCGTCAGGCCACGGCGCGCGGCCACGGCCTCCGGGGTCTCCAGGCTGCGCAGCGCCGCCACCGTGGCGTGCACCACGTTGATGGCGTTGGACGAACCCAGCGACTTGCTGAGGATGTCGTGGATCCCGGCGCACTCCAGTACGGCGCGTGCCGAGCCACCCGCGATCACACCGGTACCGGGAGCGGCCGGACGCAGCATGACAACGCCTGCGGCCTTCTCGCCCTGGACCGGGTGCGGGATGGTGCCCTGGATCCGCGGCACCTTGAAGAACGCCTTCTTGGCCTCCTCGACACCCTTGGCGATCGCCGCGGGCACCTCCTTGGCCTTGCCGTAACCCACACCGACGGTGCCTTCACCGTCGCCGACGACCACGAGGGCGGTGAAGCTGAAGCGACGACCACCCTTCACGACCTTGGCGACACGGTTGATGGCTACCACACGCTCGATGTAGGCGGTCTTGTCGGCTGCCGCACCACGACCACCGTCGCGGTTACGGCGCTCACCACCGGCGCCGCCTCCGCGACGCTGCTGGCCTCCGCTCATTTCGAGTTACCTTCTTCCCTTGTCGCCATCAGAAGCCGAGCCCGCCCTCGCGAGCGGCGTCGGCCAGGGCCGCGATGCGGCCGTGGTACTTGTTCCCGGCCCGGTCGAAGACGACCGAGTCGATGCCGGCGGCCTTGGCCCGGTCGGCGATCAGGCCGCCCACCGTCTTGGCCTTGTCGGTCTTGTTCGCCTCCGCGCCACGCAGGTCGGCCTCCATGGTGGAGGCGGACGCCAGCGTCTTGCCGGCCACGTCGTCGATGACCTGAACGAACAGGTGCCGCGACGACTTGGTGACCACCAGCCGCGGCCGGTCGGCCGTGCCGTTGATCTTCTTCCGGACCCGGATCTGGCGACGCAGCCGTGACGCCGTCTTCTTGGCGGAGTGCTTGTGCGGACGCAGTCCGATCGCCATGGTTACTTACCAGCCTTTCCGACCTTGCGGCGCACCTGCTCGCCGGCGTACCGCACACCCTTGCCCTTGTACGGCTCGGGCTTGCGCAGCTTGCGGATGTTGGCGGCGACCTCGCCGACCGACTGCTTGTCGATGCCCTGCACCGAGAAGCGGGTCGGCGCCTCGACCACGAAGGTGATGCCCTCCGGGGCGTCGACCGTGATCGTGTGGCTGTACCCGAGCGAGAACTCCAGCTGGGTCGGTCCCTTGGACAGGACGCGGTACCCGACGCCGACGATCTCGAGCTTCTTCTCGTAGCCGTCCGTCACGCCGGTCACCAGGTTGGCGATCAGGGTGCGGGACAGGCCGTGCAGTTCCTTGCTCTTGCGCTGGTCGTCGGGGCGGGACACCGCGATGGTGCCGTCCTCGTCCCGGTTGACCGCGATGGGCTCAGCCACGACGTGCGAGAGCTGACCCTTGGGACCCTTCACGGTGACCGTCTGGCCGTCGATCGTGACGTCGACGCCGGACGGGACCGAGATCGGGAGCTTACCGATGCGAGACATGAGAGTGGTCCTCCTTCCGGTTCTTCGTCACCAGACGTAGGCGAGGACTTCCCCGCCGACGCCCTTGTGCTTGGCCTGACGGTCGGTCAGCAGTCCCTGGGACGTCGAGATGATCGCGACACCCAGTCCGCCGAGGACCTTGGGCAGGTTGGTCGACTTCGCGTAGACCCGCAGGCCCGGCTTGCTGATCCGGCGAACACCCGCGATGGAGCGCTCCCGGCTCGGGCCGAACTTGAGGTCGACGACCAGGGTCTTGCCGACGGCGCCCTCTTTGGGCTCCTCGACCTTGTAGGAGGAGATGTAACCCTCCTGCTGGAGAATGTCGGCGATGCCCTGCTTGATCTTGCTGTACGGCATCGTGGTCGACTCGTGGTACGCCTGATTGGCGTTCCGCAGACGCGTCAACATGTCTGCGATCGGGTCGGTCATCGTCATGGCCTGGGGCCTCTTTCCCGCCGTGGTTTCGCCGGCCGGCGACCTACGGTGACTAGATGGTGAATAGGGAGAAGTTCGGAGGTGGAGACGGTCACCAGCTGGACTTGGTCACGCCGGGCAGCTCGCCCCGGTGCGCCATCTCCCGCAGGCAGATCCGGCACAGGCCGAACTTGCGGAAGACCGCCTTCGGCCGGCCGCAGCGCTGGCAGCGGGTGTAACCGCGCACCGCGAACTTCGGCTTCCGGGCCTGCTTGACCTTGAGTGCTGTCTTCGCCACGTCAGTTCTCCTTGAACGGGAAACCGAGCTGCCGCAGCAGGGCCCGGCCCTCGTCGTCGTTCTTCGCGGTGGTCACCACGGTGATGTCCATGCCCCGGACCCGGTCGATGCGGTCCTGGTTGATCTCGTGGAACATCACCTGCTCGGTCAGACCGAAGGTGTAGTTCCCAGTGCCGTCGAACTGCTTCGGGGACAGGCCGCGGAAGTCGCGGATCCGGGGCAGCGCGAGCGCCAGCAGCCGGTCCAGGAACTCCCACATCCGGTCGCCGCGCAGCGTCACGTGGGCGCCGATCGGCATCCCCTCGCGCAGCTTGAACTGCGCGATCGACTTGCGGGCCTTGGTCACCTGCGGCTTCTGCCCGGTGATCGCGGCCAGGTCCTTGACCGCGCCCTCGATCAGCTTCGAGTCGCGCGCCGCCTCGCCGACGCCCATGTTCACCACGATCTTGGTGAGGCCGGGCACCTGCATGACGTTGTCGAACTGGAACTGCTCCTGCAGCTTGCCGACGATCTCCTCGCGGTACGTCGTCTTCAGCCGCGGCTGGATCCTGGTCTCGCTCACTGCGGTGGTCATCAGATCTCCTCGCCGGTACGCCGCGCGATCCGGACGCTCCGGAAACCGGTGTACGTCGAGCCGTCGGGGCGCCGCTTCTGCACCTCGACGCGGTTGTAGCCGACGCGGGTGGTCACCTTCTGCTTCTTGCCGTCCTTGTCGACCTCGACCAGAAGCATCACGTTCGAGACGTGGATCGGGGCTTCCTGGGTGACGATGCCACCGGTGGTGCCGCCGCGCTGGGCCTGCTGCACCTTGGTGTGCTTCTTGACCCGGTTCACGCCCTCGACGATGACCTTCTCGGCGTCGGGCAGGACCTGGATGATCTTGCCCTCGAGGCCCTTGGACTTACCGGCGATCACGCGGACCTGATCGCCCTTCTTCACGTGCAGTTTCCTCTGCGCCATCTCAGAGCACCTCCGGGGCGAGCGAGATGATCTTCATGAAGCGCTTCTCCCGCAGCTCCCGGCCGACCGGCCCGAAGATACGGGTGCCCCGGGGCTCGCCGTCGGCCTTCAGGATCACCGCGGCGTTCTCGTCGAAGCGGATGTAGGAGCCGTCCGGACGCCGGCGCTCCTTCACGGTCCGCACGACGACCGCCTTGACGACGTCACCCTTCTTCACACCACCGCCGGGGATCGCGTCCTTGACGGTGGCGACGATCGTGTCACCGACACCGGCGTAGCGCCGACCGGAGCCACCGAGAACGCGGATGCACAAGATCTCCTTGGCACCCGTGTTGTCGGCGACCTTCAGTCGCGACTCCTGCTGGATCATCTGTTGATCTCCTGGTTGTCTCGCTGGTTCTCACAAGCTGTGAGCCTTGCGGAACGAATGATTTCGATTGGTTGCCGGTCTGGGACCGGAACTACTACTTGGCCTTCTCGAGGATCTCGACGACGCGCCAGCGCTTGGTCGCCGACAGCGGCCGGGTCTCCATCAGGAGGACGCGGTCGCCGATACCGGCGGCGTTCTGCTCGTCGTGCGCCTTCAGCTTGCTGGTGCGCCGGATGACCTTGCCGTAGAGCTTGTGCTTGACCCGGTCCTCGACCTCGACCGTGACGGTCTTGTCCATCTTGTCGCTCAGCACCAGGCCCTCTTTGGTCTTCCGGCGGCCTCGCGTCTCGGTGGTGGTCGTGCTCACGGTCTCGTCCTTCGCGTTCTCGGTCATGCCTTCGCCTCGGCCTTCTCGCTGTCGTCCGCCTCGTCGGTCTCGACCTCGGGCGTGGCGTCAGCCGCCTCGACCGTTTCCTCGACCTCGTCGGTGATGCCGAGCGCCCGCTCGGTCAGCACCGTGTAGATGCGGGCGATGTCCTTGCGAACGGCGCGCAGCCGGCCGTGGGACTCCAGCTGACCCGTAGCAGCCTGGAACCGGAGGTTGAACAGCTCCTCCTTGGCTTCACCGAGCTTCGACATCAGCTCGTCCTTGCCGAGATTGCGCAGTTCGGCTGCGGTCACGGTGGTAGCCATCAGTTCTCACCTGCCTCTCGGGAGATGAAGCGGCACTTCATCGGCAACTTGTGAATCGCGCGGCGCATGGCCTCGCGAGCGATGTCCTCCGGTACGCCGGAGAGCTCGAACAGCACGCGGCCGGCCTTCACGTTGGCGATCCACCACTCCGGCGAACCCTTACCGGAACCCATCCGGGTCTCGGCCGGCTTCTTGGTCAGCGGACGGTCCGGGTAGATGTTGATCCACACCTTGCCGCCACGCTTGATGTGCCGGGTCATCGCGATACGCGCGGCCTCGATCTGCCGGTTGGTGACGTAGTGGTTCTCCAGCGCCTGGATACCGAAGTCACCGAACGCCAGCGTGGTACCGCCCTTGGCCGCGCCGGAGCGCTTCGGGTGGTGCTGCTTGCGGTGCTTGACCTTGCGGGGGATGAGCACGGTTCAGCTCTCCGTTCCGGTCGTCTCGGCCGGCTTCTCGGCCGCCGGAGCGGCGTCGGCCTTCGGAGCCTCGTTCCGGGCGCCGCCGTCGCGACGGTCGTCACGACGACCGCCACGGTCACCACCGCGACCACCACGGTCGCCGCGGTCGCCGCGGTCGCCACCGTCACGGCGGGCCGGACGGCCACGCTGCTGGGTAGCGGCGCGGGCAGCGGCCTGCGCCTCGCGCTCCGCGCGGGTGCCGGCGACGTCGCCCTTGTAGATCCAGACCTTCACGCCGATCCGGCCGAAGGTCGTGCGGGCCTCGTAGAAGCCGTAGTCGATGTCCGCGCGGAGCGTGTGCAGCGGCACCCGGCCCTCGCGGTAGAACTCGGACCGCGACATCTCCGCGCCACCGAGCCGGCCGGAGCACTGGATCCGGATGCCCAGGGCGCCGCCACGCATGGTGGTCTGCATCGCCTTGCGCATCGCGCGGCGGAACGCCACGCGGCCGGACAGCTGCTCGGCCACGCCCTGCGCGACCAGCTGGGCGTCGACCTCGGCGTTCTTCACCTCGAGGATGTTCAGCTGCACCTGCTTGCCGGTGAGCTCCTCCAGGCTGCCCCGGATCCGGTCCGCCTCGGCGCCACGGCGACCGATGACGATGCCCGGACGGGCGGTGTGGATGTCGACCCGGACCCGGTCACGGGTGCGCTCGATCTCCACGCGGGAGATGCCGGCGCGCTCCATGCCCTTGCTCAGCAGGCGGCGGATCTTGACGTCCTCGCCCACGTAGTCCTTGTACAGCTTGTCGGCGTACCAGCGGCTCTTGTGATCGGTGCTGATGCCGAGACGGAACCCGTGCGGGTTTACCTTCTGTCCCACAGTCAGGACTCCTTCTTCTCAGCGGTGGCCTTCTTGGCGGCCGACTTCTTGGCGGTCGCCTTCTTGGCCGGCTTCTCGGCGGCCTCGGCCTGGTCGGCCGCGGCCTTCTTCGCCGGCGCCTTCTTGGCCGTGTCCGCCTTCTTGGCGGACTTCTTCGCCGGAGCCGGGTTCTTCTCGACCGGCTCGTCCTCGACCCGCGGCGCGACCACGACGGTGATGTGGCTGGTCCGCTTGTCGATCCGGGTGGCCCGGCCCTGGGCACGCGGGCGGTGACGCTTCAGCGTCGGACCCTCGTCCACCAGGACCTTCGCCACGACCAGGTCGGCCCGGCTCAGGTGCTCGGTGCCCTCGGCGTTCGCCGCGGCGCTGTCGACGACCTTGTACACGGTCGCGGCAGCGGCCTGCGGGGCGAACTTCAGAGTGGCGAGTGCGTCGTCGACGCCCAGACCGCGCACCAGGTCGCCCACGCGGCGCGCCTTCATCGGCGTCACGCGGACGAAGCGCGCGACCGCGAAGGCCCCGGGCTCGTCGCCCAGCAGGCTCTCGCGACGGGCACTGACGGCCCTACGCTCTTGAACGCTCATGATGTTCGAATCTCTCCGTAGGTTGCTATCGCTTCGTCACTGACACGCGGTCAGCGACGCCGTGACTTCCGGTCGTCCTTCTCGTGACCCTTGAACGTCCGGGTCGGGGCGAACTCGCCGAGCTTGTGCCCGACCATCGCGTCCGTCACGAACACCGGCACGTGCTTGCGGCCGTCGTGCACCGCAATCGTGTGGCCGATCATGTCCGGCACGATCATCGATCGGCGGGACCAGGTCTTGATGACGTTCTTGGTGCCCTTCTCGTTCTGCACCTCCACCTTCTTGGCCAGGTGGTGGTCGACGAACGGGCCCTTCTTCAGGCTGCGTGGCATTCTGGCCGGCTCCTATCAGCGCTTCTTGCCGGCCTTGCGGCGCCGGACGATCATGCGGTCGCTTTCCTTGCGGGTGCGGGTGCGGCCCTCAGGCTGACCCCACGGGGACACCGGGTGGCGACCACCCGAGGTCTTGCCCTCACCACCACCGTGCGGGTGGTCGACCGGGTTCATCGCGACACCACGGACGGTCGGGCGCTTGCCCTTCCAGCGCATCCGGCCCGCCTTGCCCCAGTTGATGTTCGACTGCTCGCCGTTGCCGACCTCACCGAGGGTGGCGCGGCAGCGCACGTCGACCATCCGGACCTCGCCGGACGGCATCCGCAGGGTGGCCATCCGGCCTTCCTTCGCGACCAGCTGGATGCTGGCACCGGCCGAGCGGCCCATCTTCGCGCCGCCGCCCGGGCGCAGCTCGACGGCGTGCACCGTGGAGCCGACCGGGATGTTGCGCAGCGGCAGGTTGTTGCCGATCTTGATGTCGGCGGCAGGGCCGTTCTCGACGATCGTGCCCTGCTTCAGGTTCGACGGGGCGAGGATGTAGCGCTTCTCGCCGTCGACGTAGTGCAGCAGCGCGATCCGCGCGGTGCGGTTCGGGTCGTACTCGATCTCGGCGACCTTGGCCGGCACGCCGTCCTTGTCGTACCGCTTGAAGTCGATCAGCCGGTACGCCCGCTTGTGACCGCCACCGTGGTGCCGGGTGGTGATCTTGCCGGTGTTGTTCCGGCCGCCCTTCTTCGGCAGCGGGCGCAGCAGCGACTTCTCGGGGGTCGAACGGGTGAGCTCGACGAAGTCGGCCACGCTCGAGCCACGGCGGCCCGGCGTCGTCGGCTTGTACTTGCGGATTCCCATTACGACTGGCCTCCGAAGATGTCGATGCGGTCGTCGCCCTTGAGGGTCACGATCGCTCGCTTGGTGTCCGGGCGCTTGCCCCAGCCGGCACGAGTGCGGCGGCGCTTGCCCTTGCGGTTGAGGGTGTTGACGTCGTTGACCTTGACCTTGAACACCTTCTCGACCGCGAGCTTGATCTCGGTCTTGTTGGCATCCGGTGCGACCTCGAACGTGTACTTCTGCTCGTCCAGCAGGCCGTAGCTCTTCTCGCTCACGACCGGCCGGAGCAGCACGTCGCGGGGGTCCTTGTTGACTCCGTGGCTCATGCCTCTACCTCCTCGGCCTCAGTCGACGTGGCGACGGCCTTGACGGACTTGCCCTTCGGCGCACCGGCCACGAAGGCCTCCAGCGCCGGCTGGGTGAACACGACCGCGTCGCTGACCAGAACGTCGTACGCGTTCAGCTGGTCGGCGGCGATCAGGTGCACGTGCTGCACGTTGCGCAGGCTGAGCCAGGTGAGCTCGTCGGCACGCTCGACCACGACCAGGACCTTGCCCGGCTCAGCGGCCTCGGCCAGCACGTTCAGCGCGGCCTTGGTGGACGGCTTGTCGCCGTCGACGAACTTCTCCACGACGTGCACGCGGCCGTCGCGGGCCCGGTCGGACAGCGCACCGCGGAGCGCGGCGGCGATCATCTTCTTCGGGGTCCGCTGGCTGTAGTCGCGCGGCACCGGGCCGTGGACGACGCCACCACCGGTGAACTGCGGCGCGCGGGTCGAGCCCTGGCGGGCGCGACCGGTGCCCTTCTGGCGGTACGGCTTGGCGCCACCGCCGGACACCTCGCCCCGGCTCTTGGCCTTCGCCGTACCCTGGCGGGCCGCGGCCAGCTGGGCCACCACGACCTGGTGGATCAGCGGGATGTTGACCTGGACGTCGAACAGCTCGGCCGGAAGCTCGGCGGAGCCCTTCTTGCTGACCTTGTCGCCCTTCACGACGACGACGTCGACGGTGCTCACTTGGCAGCTCCCTTCGCGGCGTTGCGGATCAGCACGAGGCCGCCCTTGGGGCCGGGAACGGCACCCTTGAGCAGGATCAGGCCGCGCTCGGTGTCGATCGCGTGCACGCTGATGTTCTGCGTGGTGATCTGCTCGGCGCCCATCCGGCCCGCCATCCGCAGGCCCTTGAAGACGCGACCGGGGGTGGCACAGCCACCGATGGAGCCCGGCGAGCGGTGCTTCTTGTGCACACCGTGGGTGGCGCGCAGGCCGTGGAAGCCGTGCCGCTTCATCACACCGGCGAAGCCCTTGCCCTTGCTGGTGGCGGAAACGTCGACCCGCTCACCGGCCTCGAAGGCCTCGGCCTTGATCTCCTGGCCCAGCGTGTACTCGCTGGCGTCGGCGGTGCGCAGCTCCAGCAGGTGGCGCCGCGGCGTCACGCCGGCCTTGTCGAAGTGACCGCGCATCGGCTTGGTCACCTTGCGGGGGTCGATGTCGCCGAAGGCGATCTGGACACCGTCGTACCCGTGGCTGTCCGAGGTGCGAACCTCGGTCACGACGCAGGGGCCGGCCTGGATCACGGTGACGGGGACGACACGGTTGTTCTCGTCCCAGGTCTGGGTCATGCCGAGCTTGGTGCCCAGCAGACCGCGCGTGTTCTTGGAAGTGTTCACAGTGGGGCTCATTGGTTGTTCGCGTCCCTCAGAGCTTGATCTCGATGTCGACGCCGGCCGGCAGGTCGAGCCGCATCAGCGAGTCGACGGTCTTCGGCGTGGGGTCGATGATGTCGATGAGCCGCTTGTGGGTGCGCATCTCGAAGTGCTCGCGGCTGTCCTTGTACTTGTGCGGCGAGCGGATGACGCAGAACACGTTCTTTTCCGTCGGCAACGGCACCGGGCCAGCAACCTTCGCACCAGTACGCGTCACCGTGTCGACAATCTTGCGCGCCGAGCTGTCGATGACCTCGTGGTCGTAGGCCTTCAGCCGGATGCGGATCTTTTGTCCCGCCATCGCTTCGCTTCGTCCTTCTCTATCGTCTTCGTTGCGTTGCTCCGACCCCCGCGGTCGGGTGTGTCGCGTGCGCGGCACGCGCGTGACTCACCGCTTCATCGACCTGGATTGGTGATCGGGGCCCGGTCTCGGACCGGAACCTCGGCATGGTCTCCGGTCCGGCGCAGCCGCCAGACATAGCCTGGGGCGCGCCCCGGCGGCCTCGCCTGAGCAACCTGAACATTGTGCCAGAGATCGGCGCCGGAACGCCAATCGGGTGGCCTCACGCCTGATCCGGTCCCACCTGAGCGCCGGATCAGGCGCAAAGCAGAGGTCCGCGAGGGCTCAGCGTGCGAGCCCTCGCGGACCTCGTGAGATCACTTGATGATCTTGGTGACCCGGCCGGCGCCGACGGTGCGGCCACCTTCGCGGATCGCGAACTTCAGACCCTCTTCCATGGCGATCGGCTGGATCAGCTCGACCGACATGTCGGTGTTGTCGCCCGGCATGACCATCTCGGTGCCCTCGGGCAGCGTGACGACGCCGGTGACGTCCGTGGTGCGGAAGTAGAACTGCGGGCGGTAGTTCTGGAAGAACGGCGTGTGACGGCCGCCCTCCTCCTTCGACAGGATGTAGACCGAGGCGTCGAAGTTGGTGTGCGGGGTCGTGGTGCCCGGCTTGATGACGACCATGCCGCGCTCGACGTCCTCGCGCTTGGTGCCACGCAGCAGCAGACCGACGTTCTCACCGGCCTGACCCTCGTCCAGCAGCTTGCGGAACATCTCGATGCCGGTGACCGTGGTGGTCTGCTTCTCCGGACGGATGCCGACGATGTCGACGGTCTCGTTGATCTTGACGACACCGCGCTCGATCCGGCCGGTGATGACCGTGCCGCGACCGGTGATGGTGAAGACGTCCTCCACCGGCATCAGGAACGGCTTGTCGACCTCGCGGACCGGCTGCGGGATGTAGGAGTCGACCGCGTCCATCAGCTCGAGGATCGACTCGCCCCACTTCGCGTCACCCTGCAGTGCCGGGTGCGCCGCGACCTTGATGACCGGGGCGTTGTCGCCGTCGAACTCCTGCTCCGAGAGCAGCTCGCGGACCTCGAGCTCGACGAGCTCCAGGATCTCCTCGTCGTCGACCATGTCGCACTTGTTCAGCGCCACGACCATGGCCGGCACGCCGACCTGGCGGGCGAGCAGCACGTGCTCACGCGTCTGCGGCATCGGGCCGTCGGTGGCGGCGACGACCAGGATCGCGCCGTCCATCTGGGCCGCACCGGTGATCATGTTCTTGATGTAGTCCGCGTGCCCCGGGCAGTCAACGTGGGCGTAGTGCCGGGCCTCGGTCTGGTACTCGACGTGCGCGATCGAGATGGTGATACCGCGCTGACGCTCTTCGGGCGCCTTGTCGATCTGGTCGAAGGCCGACGCCTCGTTGAGGGTCGGGTACTTGTCGTGCAGCACCTTGGTGATCGCCGCGGTAAGAGTGGTCTTACCGTGGTCGATGTGACCGATGGTGCCGATGTTGACGTGCGGCTTAGTCCGCTCGAACTTCGCCTTCGCCACTGGGGCCCTCCTAGTAAATGTTGACTACGCCGTACGCCGACGCGCTGTGGGTGGTTGGTCCGGATGCGAGAGACTACTCGCCCCGGGCCTTCTTGATGATCTCTTCCGCCACGTTCTTCGGAACCTCGGCGTAGGAATCGAACTGCATCGAGTAGGACGCGCGGCCCTGGGTCTTGGACCGCAGGTCACCGACATACCCGAACATCTCGGACAACGGCACCAGGGCCTTGATGGCCCGGCTGCCACCGGGGCCCTCGTCCATCGACTGGATCTGGCCGCGGCGTGAGTTGAGGTCGCCGATCACTTCACCCATGTAGTCCTCGGGCGTGATGACCTCGACCGCGAACATCGGCTCCAGGATGACCGGGGTCGCCCTGCGGGCGGCATCCTTGAAGGCCATCGAACCGGCGATCTTGAACGCGAGCTCGGAGGAGTCGACGTCGTGGTAGGCGCCGTCTCGCAGCGTCACCTTGACATCCACCATCGGGTAGCCGGCCAGTACGCCGAACTCCATCGCCTCCTGGGCGCCCTCGTCGACCGACGGGATGTACTCCCGGGGGATGCGGCCACCGGTGACGGCGTTGACGAACTCGTACCCGCCCTCACCACCGGCCTCGACGCTCGTCGGCTCGATGTCGATGATCACGCGCGCGAACTGACCCGAACCGCCGGTCTGCTTCTTGTGCGTGTAGTCGACCTTCTCGACCTTCTTCTTGATGGTCTCGCGGTAGGCGACCTGCGGCTTGCCGACGTTGGCCTCGACGCGGAACTCGCGCTTCATCCGGTCGACCAGCACCTCGAGGTGCAGCTCGCCCATACCGGCGATGATGGTCTGGCCGGTGTCCTCGTCGGTCCGGACCTGGAAGGTCGGGTCCTCCTCGGCGAGCCGCTGGATCGCGACGCCCAGCTTCTCCTGGTCGCCCTTCGACTTGGGCTCGATGGCGACCGAGATGACCGGGGCCGGGAACTGCATCGACTCCAGTACGACGGGCTTGGCCGGGTCGGCCAGCGTCTCACCGGTGGTGGTGTCCTTCAGACCCATCACGGCGACGATGTGGCCGGCGCCGATCGACGCGATCTCCTCACGCTTGTTCGCGTGCATGCGGTAGATCTTGCCGATCCGCTCCTTACGCCCCTTGGTGGGGTTCAGGACCTGGGTGCCGGTCTCCAGCTTGCCGGAGTAGACCCGGATGAAGGTCAGCTTGCCCAGGTGCGGGTCGGCCGCGATCTTGAATGCCAGCGCCGAGAACGGCTCGCTGTCGTCCGGCTTGCGCAGGACGACCTTGTCGCTGTCCTTGACGTCGTGGCCCTCGATGGCCGGAACGTCGAGCGGGCTCGGCAGGAACGCGTTGATCGCGTCGAGCAGCGGCTGGACGCCCTTGTTCTTGAACGCCGTACCAGTCAGGACCGGGGTCAGCTTGCTGGCGATGGTCGCCCGCCGGATGGCCGCAACGATCTGCTCCTGGCTCGGCTCGTCGCCCTCCAGGTACATCTCCATGATCTCGTCGTCGGCCTCGGCCAGCGTCTCGATCAGCTTGTCGCGCCACTCGGCGGCGATCTCGGTGTGGCTGGCCGGGATCTCCTCGACGGTGTAGTCCTCACCCATCGTGGTCTCGCCGCGCCAGGTCAGCGCGCGCATCCCGATCAGGTCGACGACGCCGATGAAGTCCGCCTCCGCACCGATCGGCAGCTGCAGCACCAGCGGCACCGCGGCCAGCCGGTCGACGATCATGTCGACGCAGCGCATGAACTCCGCGCCGGTCCGGTCCAGCTTGTTCACGAAGCAGATCCGCGGTACGCCGTACCGGTCCGCCTGGCGCCATACGGTCTCCGACTGCGGCTCCACGCCGGCGACACCGTCGAACACCGCGACGGCACCGTCGAGGACGCGCAGCGAACGCTCCACCTCGACGGTGAAGTCGACGTGGCCCGGGGTGTCGATGATGTTGATGGTGTGGTCTTTCCAGGTGCAGGTCGTCGCGGCGGACGTGATCGTGATGCCGCGCTCCTGCTCCTGCTCCATCCAGTCCATCGTGGCGGCGCCGTCGTGGACCTCACCGATCTTGTAGGTGATACCGGTGTAGAAGAGGATCCGCTCGGTCGTCGTCGTCTTGCCGGCGTCGATGTGAGCCATGATCCCGATGTTGCGGACCTTGGCCAGGTCGGTGGTGATTTGTACGGCCACCTCGGTGGTCTACCTCTCGATTCTGTACTGCGTCAAAGGGGTGAGCGCTGGGGTCCGGATCGGACCCCGGATCACCAGCGGTAGTGGGCGAAAGCCTTGTTGGCTTCGGCCATCTTGTGCGTGTCCTCGCGGCGCTTCACCGAGGCTCCCAGGCCGTTGGAGGCATCCAGGATCTCGTTCATCAGTCGCTCGGACATGGTCTTCTCGCGACGCGCACGGGAGTACGACGTCAGCCAGCGCAGGGCGAGCGTGGTCGAGCGACCGGGCTTGACCTCGATCGGCACCTGGTAGGTGGCGCCACCGACGCGGCGGCTCTTCACCTCGATGCTCGGCTTCACGTTGTCCAGTGCACGCTTCAGCGTGATCACCGGGTCCGTGCCGGTCTTGGTGCGGGTGCCCTCGAGCGCGTTGTAGACGATGCTCTGCGCGATCTGCTTCTTGCCGTCGACCAGGATCTTGGAGATCAACTGGGTGACGAGCGGCGAACTGTAGACCGGGTCGATGATGACCGGGCGCTTCGGGGCGGGGCCCTTGCGCGGCATTAGCTCTTCTCCTTCTTCGCGCCGTAGTGGCTGCGGGCCTGCTTGCGGTTCTTCACACCCTGGGTGTCGAGCGAACCGCGGATGATCTTGTACCGGACACCGGGCAGGTCCTTCACACGACCGCCGCGGACGAGCACGATCGAGTGCTCCTGCAGGTTGTGGCCGACGCCGGGGATGTACGCGGTGACCTCGATGCCGCTGGTCAGGCGGACACGCGCGACCTTCCGAAGCGCCGAGTTCGGCTTCTTCGGCGTAGTCGTGTAGACGCGCGTGCACACACCGCGACGCTGAGGGGAACCCTTCAGGGCGGGCGTCTTGTTCTTGGACACCTTGTCCTGGCGGCCCTTGCGGACCAGCTGCTGAATGGTGGGCACCGCGTAGGTCTCTTTCTGTCGTCCGGCTATCTCTCTGCTGTTGCTTGCCTGACCCCCGCGGTCGGGTGTGTCGCGTGCGCACGGGCGTACCGAAGCCGTAATCTTCCAGACTGTCGGCAGGAGTCCCGTGCCACGCGCGCAGACCCGGTTCGACGAGGGGCACGCATGACGGCCCAGGATGACCCGGGCACGATCGTTAAGACTAGCGGCTGCCTCAAGCACGGTCAAAATGACTACCCGACCGGCGCAGAGGCCATTCCGCTTCTCCAGTCTACAGGCTCTACGGAGTGGTCTTACCAGCCAGGAAAGCGGCTGCCACCGAGCGGTCCCCGTCGACCTCCAGAACGTCCGCGGGCAAGCGCTTCCAGAGGCAGAGGTCCAGCTCTGCCGCGGTCCCCGAGAGGACCGCCTCGCCGGCTGCCTTCCCCCGCTCCACCTGCGGCCGATCCCCTTCAGACACAGGCGTCAGCGTCCATTCGTCGCCCGTGTCGATCGCGCGTACGCCGACCTGGCGGGTGACCGCCAGCTTCGCCCCGCGGGCCAGCATCCGGGGCAGGAACACCCCGAACACCTCGTCCACCCCGTCGGCCGCGATCTCGGCAGGTATCACGTCCAGACCAGTGGCCTCCCGGGCTTCAGCCTGTACGGCGTCCACGAGATGGATGACCGTCTCATGCATGCGCCGGCGGGACCAGAATCCCGCCCGCTGATCCACCGGCGCGAAGTTCCAGCACGGTTCGTCCGGATCGACCGCCCGCAGCGCGGCGGCCAGTGCGGCGGTCGTACCGGCATACCAGTCGGACCAGGAGATCGTCGTACGCAGGACCTCCGGGCGCTTCTGGGAGATGCCGCTGAGCACGATCGACGCGGCCCAGCGCTGCCCCGAACCGAGGTGCATGGCCAGGTCGGCCAGCGTCCAGCCCGGGCAGTTCGGCACCACAGCGGCCGGGTCCACCCGGTCGAGCACGGCCGCGACCTCCGCGGCCGTCCGCTCGAACTCGGAGAGATGGTCGATCGGTTCAGGCACGGAACTCGACTTCGGTGATCAATCCGTCGGCGACGCGGTAGAGCGCGAGCTGGGCGGCCGGTTCGCCGGTGTCGTAGGCCAGCACGTGCTCGACCACCCAATCGCCGAGCATCAGCTTCTGCACCACCTCGGTCTTGCAGCGTCCGGCGTCGAACCGCGGCCGGTAGTGCTCGCGCAGGAACCGGCGGCCCTTCAGCTCGGTCCCGTCCACGAGCTGGATCCGCGCGGTCGGCGAGTACATCGCCAGGAACGCCTCCAGGTCGTGAGCGGCGTACGCGGCGTGCTCGCGCCCGACGACGCGCGCGGCGGGCGTATCCGCCGTGACAGCGGCGATGGTGGCGGCGCCCAGGTCGGCCAGCGGGGCCATGGTCGCGGCAGGGGTGGGAGTAGGAGTGGGCACCTGCTGACTGGCGGGTTCAGCAACTGCCGGTGCTTCCTTGACCGCCACGGCGGGCTTGGCGGCAGGCGTCCTGCGGCGGGTGGTCGTGGTCTTCTTGGCCGGCGGCGGGGGTGGGACGAGCAACTTCTCCTCGCCGCCGGGCTCCTCGCCCAGGTGGGCGATGGCCCAGTCCAGAGCCTTGGTGACGGCGGCGCGTGATTCTTCGGTGTGGTCGAGCATGTCGAACCCGTGGTGCCCTTTCGGTACGTCGATGATGTCCAGCGAGCTGCCACCCGCGGAAACGAACTCCGCGACCGGGCCGGCGAGCTCCTCGCGCTCGAGCCCGGCTCTGGTCAGCAGCACCGGCAGATCCTTGTGTTTGCCGATCACTTCGGCGGCGTTTACCAGATCGTCGACACCGGGCGGGGTGGCGAGCAGGGGATAGGACAGGGCGACGAACCGCAGCCAGTCGGGGCGGCTGTCCAGCCACTCCCCCGCCAGCAGGCCGGCGCCGGAGAAGAACCACAGGCCGACCCGATCGGGGTCGACGCGTGGATCGGAACGCAGGACGCCGACCGCGGCCTCCACCTCGTCCGCGGCGGTGACCAGGCGGTCGAGGCCGTGGATCAGGCTGTGATCGACGACAGCGGCCACCAGGCCTCGCCTGGCGGCTGCGGTCGCGTACCCCCGGTAGACCGGCCAGTCCCGCGGCATCACCTCGAGGCCGGCGGGCCCAGGACCCCCATGGACGAACAGCACCGCCCCGGTCCGGGCAGTCCCGGCCGGGCGATAGAAGTCGATCTCTCCCAGTCTGTCCACCCGCACGTCGGGCCCGTCCAAAACTCCCAGGACAAAGGGCCGCAGATAGGCCGGGAGATCCGTCATGCCCCAATCTTGGCGCATCCGCCGGACACTTTCAGCCGCCACCCCGAGTGTCTTCGGCAGACCGCCGTACGAGATCGCCCAGAACGCCGGAATCCCCTGTCAGCCAAGCGTTTGAACCCCGGAACGCCGCGAGGGCGGCACCCCCTATGGGAGTGCCGCCCTCGGTATTGCTTCTTCCCCGCCCCACCGCCCCGGTCAGGGGGGTGACTTGGCTCAGTTCTGGTAGGAACCGAGGTCGAAGTCGTCGAGCGGGACCGACTGACCGGTGGACGGGCCGAAGTCGTAGTCGTACGACTCGTAGCCGACCATCGAGTACATCGCGGCCTTCGCCTCCTCGGTGGGCTCCACCCGGATGTTGCGGTACCGGTCCATGCCCGTACCGGCCGGGATCAGCTTGCCGATGATGACGTTCTCCTTCAGACCGACCAGCGAGTCGGACTTGCCGTGGATCGCGGCCTCGGTGAGGACGCGGGTCGTCTCCTGGAAGGAGGCGGCCGACAGCCACGACTCGGTCGCCAGCGAGGCCTTGGTGATACCCATCAGCACCGGACGACCGGAGGCCGGCGTACCGCCCTCAGCCACGACGCGACGGTTCTCCGCCTCGAACATGATCCGGTCCGCGAGCTCACCCGGCAGCAGCTGGGCGTCGCCCGACTCGATCACCGTGACCCGGCGCAGCATCTGCCGGACGATGATCTCGATGTGCTTGTCGTGGATGGCCACACCCTGCGACCGGTACACCTCCTGGACCTCGTCCACCAGGTGCTCCTGCGCCTTGCGTACGCCGAGGATCCGCAGCACCTCCTGCGGGTCCGGCGTACCCTGCGTCAGCTGCTGGCCGACCTCGACGTGCTGACCCTCTTCGATCAGCAGGCGGCCACGCTTCGACACCGGGTAGGCGACCTCCTCGGAACCGTCGTCCGGGGTGAGCACCAGCTTCCGGGTCTTGTCGGTGTCCTCGATCGCGATCCGGCCCGCGGCCTCGGCGATCGGCGCCTTGCCCTTGGGCTGACGGGCCTCGAAGAGCTCGACCACACGCGGCAGACCGTGGGTGATGTCATCACCCGCGACACCACCGGTGTGGAAGGTACGCATCGTCAGCTGCGTACCCGGCTCACCGATGGACTGGGCCGCGATGATGCCGACCGCCTCGCCGATGTCGACCGGCTTGCCGGTCGCCAGCGAACGGCCGTAGCACTTCGCGCAGGTCCCGGTCTTGGCGTCACAGGTGAGCACCGAGCGGACCTTGACCTCTTCGATCCCGGCCGCGACCAGCTTGGCGATCGACACGTCGCCCAGGTCGGCGCCGGACTCGAGGACGAGGTTGCCGTCGGCGTCGCTGACGTCGCCGGCCAGGGTCCGTGCGTAGGCGCTGGTCTCCACGTTCTCGGCGTGCACGACCTTGCCCGACGGGTCCTTCTCGCCGATCTTCTTCGGCAGACCCCGCTCGGTCCCGCAGTCCTCCTCGCGGATGATCACGTCCTGCGACACGTCCACCAGACGACGGGTCAGGTACCCCGAGTCGGCGGTCCGCAGCGCGGTGTCGGCCAGACCCTTCCGGGCACCGTGGGTGGCGATGAAGTACTCGACCACCGACAGACCCTCGCGGAAGTTGGACTTGATCGGCCGGGCGATGATCTCGCCCTTCGGGTTGGCCACCAGGCCACGCATACCGGCGATCTGCCGGATCTGCATCATGTTGCCTCGGGCACCCGAGTGGACCATCATCCAGATCGGGTTGGCCTTCTCGAAGTTCTCCTCCATGGCCTTGCCGACCTCGGCGTTGGCGCCGGTCCAGATCTCGATCAGCTCCTGGCGCCGCTCGGACGAGGTGATCAGACCTCGCTCGAACTGCTTCTGGACCTTCTCGGCCTGCGACTCGTAGCGAGCCATGATCTCCGGCTTGCTCGGCGGCGTGCTGAAGTCGTCGATCGACACCGTGACACCCGAGCGGGTGGCCCAGCGGAAACCGAGGTCCTTCAGCGCGTCGAGGGCGTTGGCAACCTCGACCTTGGAGTACCGCTCGGCCAGGTCGTTGACGATCCCGCCCAGCTGCTTCTTGCCGACCTCGACGTCCACGAACGGGTAGTCCTGCGGCAGCGCCTCGTTGAACAGAGCCCGGCCCAGCGTGGTCTCCAGCGCGAACCCGCCGTCGGCACGCTCGGCGGCACCGGCCGGTACGCCGGACTCGTCGAGCCGCAGCGTGACCTTGGCCTGCAGCGACAGCTCGTTGCGGTCGAACGCCATCAGCGCCTCGGCCACCGAGCTGAACGCCCGGCCCTCGCCGAGTGCGCCCTCCTTCAGCATGGTCAGGAAGTAGATGCCGATGATCATGTCCTGCGTCGGCATCGTGACCGGACGGCCGTCAGCCGGCTTCAGGATGTTGTTCGTCGACAGCATCAGGATCCGGGCCTCGGCCTGCGCCTCGGCCGACAGCGGCAGGTGCACCGCCATCTGGTCACCGTCGAAGTCCGCGTTGAACGCGGAGCAGACGAGCGGGTGGATCTGGATCGCCTTGCCCTCGATCAGCTGCGGCTCGAACGCCTGGATGCCCAGCCGGTGCAGGGTTGGTGCACGGTTGAGCAGGACCGGGTGCTCGGTGATGACCTCTTCCAGCACGTCCCAGACCTGGGCGCGCTGACGCTCGACCATCCGCTTGGCGGACTTGATGTTCTGCGCGTGGTTGAGGTCGACCAGCCGCTTCATCACGAACGGCTTGAACAGCTCCAGCGCCATCGCCTTCGGCAGACCGCACTGGTGCAGCTTCAGCTGCGGGCCGACCACGATGACCGAACGGCCCGAGTAGTCGACGCGCTTGCCCAGCAGGTTCTGCCGGAAACGACCCTGCTTGCCCTTGAGCATGTCGGACAGCGACTTCAGCGGCCGGTTGCCCGGGCCGGTGACCGGACGACCACGGCGACCGTTGTCGAACAGCGCGTCGACGGCCTCCTGCAGCATCCGCTTCTCGTTGTTGACGATGATCTCCGGCGCGCCCAGGTCGAGCAGTCGCTTGAGCCGGTTGTTCCGGTTGATCACCCGGCGGTACAGGTCGTTCAGGTCCGAGGTGGCGAACCGGCCACCGTCGAGCTGAACCATCGGCCGCAGGTCCGGCGGGATCACCGGAACGCAGTCGAGCACCATGCCCATCGGGCTGTTGTTGGTGGCCAGGAACGCCGTGACGACCTTGAGCCGCTTCAGGGCGCGGGTCTTGCGCTGGCCCTTGCCGGTCTTGATCGTCTCGCGCAGGTTGTCCGCCTCGGCCTTCAGGTCGAAGGTCTCCAGCCGGCGCTGGATCGCGGCGGCACCCATGGCGCCCTCGAAGTACTTGCCGAACCGCTCCTTCATGGCGCGGTAGAGGATCTCGTCGCCCTCCAGGTCCTGGACCTTCAGGTTCTTGAACCGGGTCCAGACCTCGTCGAGGCGGTCGATCTCGCGCTGCGCACGGTCACGCAGCTGCTTGACCTCACGCTCGGCACCTTCCTTGACCTTGCGCCGTACGTCGGCCTTGGCGCCCTCGGCCTCGAGCTGCGCCAGGTCCTCCTCGAGCTTCTTCATCCGCTGCTCGATGTCGTTGTCGCGCCGGTTCTCGAGCTGCTTGCGCTCGACGTCGGTGCGACCCTCCAGCGACGAGAGGTCGCGGTGCCGCGCCTCCTCGTCGACGTCGGTGATCATGTACGCCGCGAAGTAGATGACCTTCTCGAGGTCCTTCGGGGCGAGGTCGAGCAGGTAGCCGAGCCGCGACGGGACACCCTTGAAGTACCAGATGTGGGTGACCGGGGCGGCCAGCTCGATGTGGCCCATCCGCTCACGGCGCACCTTGGAGCGGGTGACCTCGACGCCACACCGCTCGCAGATGATGCCCTTGAAGCGAACGCGCTTGTACTTGCCGCAGTAGCACTCCCAGTCCCGGGTGGGACCGAAGATCTTCTCGCAGAAAAGGCCGTCACGCTCGGGCTTGAGCGTCCGGTAGTTGATCGTCTCGGGCTTCTTGACCTCGCCGTGCGACCACTGGCGGATCTCATCCGCGGTCGCCAGGCCGATCCGAAGCTCGTCGAAGAAGTTCACGTCGAGCACGATGTGTTATCTCCCGTTGCTAAAAATGGTCTGAGTGAGTTGGTTGTTGATCTCAAGCGGCAACCCGCTCAGACCTCCTCGACGCTGTTCGGCTCACGCCGGGACAGATCGATGCCCAGTTCCTCCGCTGCACGGAAGACGTCCTCCTCGCTGTCGCGCATCTCGACCCGGCTTCCGTCGGACGAGAGCACTTCCACGTTCAGACACAGGGACTGCATTTCCTTGACCAGAACCTTGAAGGACTCCGGGATACCCGGCTCCGGGATGTTCTCGCCCTTGACGATCGCTTCGTACACCTTGACGCGACCGACCACGTCGTCCGACTTGATCGTGAGCAGCTCCTGCAGCGCGAAGGCGGCACCGTAGGCCTCCAGGGCCCACACCTCCATCTCGCCGAACCGCTGGCCGCCGAACTGAGCCTTACCGCCCAGCGGCTGCTGCGTGATCATCGAGTACGGACCGGTCGACCGTGCGTGGATCTTGTCGTCGACCAGGTGGTGCAGCTTCAGCATGTACATGTAGCCGACGCCGACCGGCTCCGGGAACGGCTCACCCGAACGGCCGTCGAACAGCCGGGCCTTGCCCGAGCCGTCGACCATCCGGACACCGTCGCGGTTCGGCAGCGTGGAGCCGAGCAGGCCGGTGACCTCCTCCTCCTTGGCGCCGTCGAAGACCGGGGTGGCGACATTCGTCATCGGAGCCGCGGAACCGGCGCCGATCTTGATCAGCCGCTGGGCCCACTCCTCGGTGTTCTCCGGGTCGACCTCCCAGCCGCGGCTGGCGATCCAGCCGAGGTGGGTCTCCAGCACCTGACCGACGTTCATCCGGCCGGGCACGCCCAGCGGGTTCAGGATGATGTCGACCTGAGTGCCGTCCTCGAGGAACGGCATGTCCTCGACCGGCAGGATCTTGGAGATGACGCCCTTGTTGCCGTGTCGGCCGGCCAGCTTGTCGCCGACCGAGATCTTGCGCTTCTGGGCGACGTACACCCGGACCAGCTGGTTGACGCCCGGCGGCAGTTCGTCGCCGTTGTCGCGGTCGAAGACCCGGACACCGATGACGGTGCCCTCCTCGCCGTGCGGCACCTTCAGCGAGGTGTCGCGGACCTCCCGCGCCTTCTCACCGAAGATCGCCCGGAGCAGCCGCTCCTCCGGGGTCAGCTCGGTCTCACCCTTGGGCGTGACCTTGCCGACCAGGATGTCGCCGGTGGTGACCTCGGCGCCGATCCGGATGATGCCGCGCTCGTCCAGGTCGGCCAGCATCTCGTCGGAGACGTTCGGGATGTCCCGGGTGATCTCCTCCGGGCCCAGCTTGGTGTCGCGAGCGTCGACCTCGTGCTCCTCGATGTGGATCGAGGTCAGCAGGTCCTGCTGGACGACGCGCTGGGAGAGGATGATCGCGTCCTCGTAGTTGTGGCCCTCCCACGGCATGAAGGCGACCAGCATGTTGCGGCCGAGCGCCATCTCACCCTCGTCGGTGCACGGACCGTCGGCCAGCGGCGTGCCGACCTCGACCCGCTGCCCGGCGTCAACCAGCGGGCGCTGGTTGATGCAGGTGCCCTGGTTCGAGCGGCGGAACTTCGCCAGCCGGTAGGTCTGGTACGTGCCGTCGTCGGCGGCGACCTCGATCAGGTCGGCCGACACCTCCTTGATCACGCCGGCCTTGTCGGCCACCACCACGTCACCGGCGTCGACCGCACCGCGGAACTCCATGCCGGTACCGACCAGGGGGGCGTCCGCGGTGATCAGCGGAACGGCCTGGCGCTGCATGTTGGAGCCCATCAGGGCGCGGTTGGCGTCGTCGTGCTCGAGGAACGGGATCATCGCGGTCGCCACCGACACCATCTGGCGCGGCGAGACGTCCATATAGTCCACGTCCTCGACCAGCACGAGCTCGACCTCACCGTGGCGCCGGCGGACCAGCACCCGGTCCTCGGCGAACCGGTCGTCCTCGGTCAGCGCGGCGTTCGCCTGCGCGATGACGAACCGGTCCTCCTCGTCCGCGGTCAGGTAGTCCACCTGGTCGGTGACCTGGCCGTCGACGACCTTGCGGTACGGCGTCTCGACGAAGCCGAACGGGTTCACCCGGCCGTACGTCGCGAGCGAGCCGATCAGACCGATGTTCGGGCCTTCCGGGGTCTCGATCGGGCACATCCGGCCGTAGTGGGACGGGTGCACGTCGCGAACCTCGAAGCCGGCCCGCTCGCGGCTCAGACCACCCGGGCCAAGGGCCGACAGGCGGCGCTTGTGGGTCAGACCCGCGATCGGGTTGGTCTGGTCCATGAACTGGGACAGCTGGGAGGTGCCGAAGAACTCCTTCAGCGCCGCCACCACCGGACGGATGTTGATCAGGGTCTGCGGCGTGATCGCCTCGACGTCCTGGGTCGTCATCCGCTCCCGGACCACGCGCTCCATCCGGGCCAGGCCGGTGCGCAACTGGTTCTGGATCAGCTCGCCGACGGTGCGCAGCCGGCGGTTGCCGAAGTGGTCGATGTCGTCTTCCTCGACGACGATCTCACCGGTCGGCGCGGGCAGCTCGGTCTTGCCCTCGTGCAGTGCCACCAGGTACTTGATCGTGGCGACGATGTCGTCGATCGTCAGCACCGCGGTGTCGTGGGCCTCGTCGCGGCCGAGCTTCTTGTTGATCTTGTAGCGGCCGACCTTGGCCAGGTCGTAGCGCTTGCCGTTGAAGTAGTAGTTGTCCAGCAGCGCCTGCGCGGCCTCCCGCGTCGGCGGCTCGCCCGGCCGCAGCTTGCGGTAGATGTCCAGCAGCGCGTCGTCCTGCCCGGAGGTGTGGTCCTTCTCCAGGGTGAGCCGGATCGACTCGTAGTCGCCGAACTCCTCCAGGATCTGCGCGTCGGTCCAGCCGAGCGCCTTGAGCAGCACGGTGACGTTCTGCTTGCGCTTGCGGTCCAGCCGCACGCCCACCATGTCGCGCTTGTCGACCTCGAACTCCAGCCACGCGCCGCGCGACGGGATGATCTTGGCGGTGAAGATGTCCTTGTCCGACGTCTTGTCCGGCGTGCGCTCGAAGTACACACCGGGCGAGCGGACGAGCTGGGACACCACGACACGCTCGGTGCCGTTGATGACGAAGGTGCCCTTGCGCGTCATCAGCGGGAAGTCACCCATGAAGACGGTCTGGCTCTTGATCTCGCCGGTCTCGTTGTTCATGAACTCGGCGGTGACGAACAGCGGCGCGGAGTAGGTGACATCCCGCTCCTTGCACTCGTCGACCGTGTTCTTCGGAGGCTCGAAGCGGTGGTCGCGGAACGACAGCGACATGGTGCCGCTGAAGTCCTCGATCGGGGAGATCTCCTCGAAAATCTCTTCCAGGCCGGACGGGCCGGACAGTTCGGTCCGTCCCTCGGCCTCGGCGGCGGCCACACGGGCCTGCCACGTTTCGTTGCCGACCAGCCAGTCGAAACTGTCCACCTGCAGCGCAAGCAGATCCGGAACCTCGAGAGGTTCGGAGATCTTTGCGAAGGAGATGCGGCGTGGTGAGCCGGAAACGTCGGAAATGCTGTCGGACTGGGGGTTGCGCGAGGCGACCAAGGGGCGTCCTTCCACGGGCTCGCAGAAATCACTTCGGTGCTGGGAGCGCACGCCGAACCACCCTAGTCAAGTCGAGACCCGAGCCAGGGTGTAAGTAAAGGCAGCGCAAAGCAATAGGTTACATGATCCAGGCAAGCCTGTCCAATGGGGTCCAACACTATGCCGTCGGACCACCCTCTCCGTCAAGGACCGACCCGGGGTCTCCAGCGGGTAGATCACCCGCGAGCCGCCCGGCGTCCTGCTGGTGCGGAGTCACAAAGAGACTACAGTCCGGCGATCTCCTGGACCAGCCATTGGCCGTCCTTTCGGACCATCGTGAACCGGGTCCGGTTCAGATCCACCCGGGGCTTACCCTGCGTGATCGTGCTGGTGGTGGTCTGGTTCACGAAGATGATCAGCGTGACCCGGTCGGCGTCGCCGTCGCGGACCCCGACCTCGCGGACGTCGGCCCTGACCGTCGCCTTGGTCTTGGTGGCCAGCTCGCCGGCCACCTTCGCGGTCTCGTCGAACTTGCCGGCGAACTCGGGGGTCATCGTCGCGCGGGCCGCGGCGAAGCTCTTGTCCAGGTCCCGGTAGTCGTAGCTGAGCGCGGTCTCGGCCGCCTTCCGACCGGCCGCGGCGGCCTGGTCGCGGGCATCCTCGGCCTGCTTGCCCTGCCACGCCTTGATCCCGAGCACCACCGCGACGGTCAGCACCAGGACGACGGCCACCCCGAGGGCCACGGTCAGCATCCGGCCCAAACCGCGTTTCGCGTCACCGTCCGTAACCGTCGGCGCCTCGGAAATCTCCTCCGCGGGCGCCTCCGGAGGCGTCGATGTGGCTGGGGTCACATCCTCCGAAGCCGGTGCGAACGCCTCTTCGGTCGTTTCGGTGTCGTTCGTTGTCACTTCGTCGAGCGCCGTACCCGAGGTACGGCGCTGGCCGGCGATGCGGGGGCGGTTGCGGGGGCGGTCCGGCATCAGCCCACCACCTGCAGGTCGGCGGTCAGCCAGCGGTCCTTCTCGCGGACCATGTCCAGCTTGATCCGGTAGCGGCGCTCGACACCGTCGGCCGAGGCCGTGTTCGTCACCACCGCGTTCACGATCACCAGCACCTGAGCGGAGTCCTTGTCGTTCGAGACCACCGCGGCCTCCTTCACGTCACCATTGGACGTCGCCTTGTTGGTCACCACGTCGGTCTTCACCGCGTCGATGCCGGACTGGAACTCCTGCTTGAACTGCCCGGTCGAGTCGTCCAGCACCCGTTTCGAGTCGGCGTCCCAGGTGTTGTAGTCGTAGGTGGTGAAGTCGAGGGCCAGTTGCCGGCCCGCCTTCATCGCACCCTCCCGCTCGGAGTCGTCCGCGCTCTGCTTCCGCAGCGCGATCACCGCGAGCGTCGCTCCGGCCAGTGCGATGACGAGCAGGACGCTGAGCGCCCACGCCAGAATCATGGGGCCACGCTTGGAAGTCACTTGCCGGTCACCGGTCCGAGAATCAGGGCTTTCCAGGAGTCGCTGCCGAGCAGGTCGGCCTGGCCGCCGGTGGAGCCGAGGACGATCTCCGGCATCCCGCCGGACCCGCCGGCGTCGCCGGTGGCCGGGTCGTAGCCGATGCCGTATCCGGTCCGGTTCAGCTCGCGGGACGACGGGCTCGGCTTGTTCTGCGCGCCGCGGACGTTGACGCCGGTCGACGAGTTCGCGGTGCAGCTCGCCTTGGTGTTGGCCTTGGTGATCGACGTGTCCTGCGGGACCCGCTTGTCGGTCCCGCCGTACCCGGGCCGGCAGGCGGGCGGGGTGAGCCCGAGCACCAGGCCGAAGTGCGCGTCGTAGTGCCCGGTCCCGGGGTCCTTCGCGGGCACGATGTACCCGCCCATCACCGCCGCCGGGTACACCACCAGCAGCTGTTCGACGGCGTCCAGCCGGACCGCAGTTATCTCGTTCACCGTCAGCAGGTTACCGAGCAGCACCGCGATGTCCGCACGGTTGTCCTCGATCAGGCCGGTGACCTGCGACGAGGCGGCCGAGCCCTGGTCGATCACCTGGCGCAGGTTCGCGTCCGAGCTGACCAGGGTGTCGGACAGAAGCGCGAGGTTCTTCGCCCAGGTCTTGATCGCGTCGCCGCTGGCCACCTGGGTGGCGAGCACGGTATCGCCGTCGTTGATCAGCTTGATCGTCTGCAGCACGTTCGCGTCCGCGTCGTCGATCAGCTTGCCGGAGCTGTCGATGATCTTCTGCAGGTCGGTGCCCTTGCCCTTCAGCGCGGTCCCGAGCTCGCGGACCGTGGTGCGCAGGCTCTCCTTGTCGACCGAATTGACCAGTTGGTCGAGGTTCAGCAGCAGTTCTGTCGTGTCGATCGGGATCGCGGTGTCCTGGCGGGCGATCTTCGAGTTGTTCTGCAGGTACGGACCGGTGTCGCGCCGCGGCTGCAGGTCGACGTACTGCTCGCCGATCGCGGACCGGTTCGCGACCACCGCGAGCAGGTCGTTCGGGATCTTCTGCTTCTTGTCGATGTCGAGGTTCACCTCGACGCCGTCGGACAGCAGCTTGAGCTGACCGACCCGGCCGACCGGCTGGCCGCGGTACGTCACCTCGGCGCCGGTGAAGATGCCGCCGGACTCGGCGAAGCTGGCGCTGACCGTGTAGTCCTCGTCGAAGAACAGCTTGTCCACCTGGGCGTACTTCGCGCCCACGAAGGCGACTCCGACGACGGTGATCAGCAGGAACACCATCAACTGGATCCGGACCGCTCTGGTGATCACTTGGCCACCCCCGGCATCAGTGCCCTGGCCAGGTCGGGATCGAACCCGGAGCGGTTGAGCTTCGGCGAACAGACCGGCAGCCCGAGCAGCGTGATGCAGGTCGTCGCCGTACCGGTCGGCACCGGCAACGTCGGCAGGCCGCCGCCGGTCGGGTTGTGCAGCGGGACGCTGAGCTGGTTGGTCGGCAGCGCCGTCGGACCGACGGTCGGCAGGTTCAGCCCGAGGATGCCCTTCAGCGCCTTCTGGGTGTTCACGTCGAGGGTGATGCCCAGGTTGGTGAAGTCACCGCCGACCGCCTTGGCGGCCCCATCCGGGAACGGGTACGTGAACAGCAACTCGAGCGACTTCGGCAGATCCTCCCCCGCCTCGGCCAGCTTGGTCAGGATCGGGTAGAGCGACTGCAGGTTCGCGACCAGGTCCTTCTGCGCGGATGTGATCACCCTCGTCGCGGTGTTGCCCAGGGTCGCCAGCGCCTGCAGTGTCTTGACCAGGGCCGCGCGCTGCTTGTCCAGGGTGGCGATCGACTTCGGCAGCGAGTCGATCGCGGTCGCCAGGGTGGCCTTCTGCGCGTTCAGCTTCTTGGCCAACGCGTCGACCGCGGTGATCGCGGTGATGATCTGCTGCTTGTTCTGGTCCAGGGTGCCGACGAAGGTGTTCAGCTGGGTCAGCACGCTGCGGATGGCCGGCTCGTTGCCGGTCAGGGCCTTGTTCAGCTCCTGGGTGATGATCTGCAACTGGGCCACGCCGCCGCCGTTCAGCAGCAGGGACAGCGCGGACAGGACTTCCTCGACCTCGACGTTGCTGGTGGTCCGGGACAGCGGGATGACCTCGCCGTTGTCCAGCTTGCCGCGCGGCTCCTCCGATCCGGTCGGCCGGGACAGCGACACGAACTTCTCGCCGAGCAGGCTGGTCTGGCGGATCGTCGCGTGGGCGTTGTCCGGCAGGTCGAGGCTCTTCGGCAGCTTGATCCGGACCTTCGCGACGTACCCGTCCAGCCAGACCTTCTCGACCGTGCCGACGGTGACGTCGTCCACCTTCACCGACGACTTCGGCACCAGGTCCAGCACGTCGGCGAACTCGACCGTCACCGTGTACGACGGCCCCTTGATCTTCGCGCCACCGGGCAACGGCAACGAGTACACGCTGAAATCACACCCGGTCAGCAGCGTCGCGAACGCCACGGCCGCGGCCACAATCGTCGTACGGCGCCTCATCGGACCAGCCCCCCGAGGGTCGGGTCGACCGGGTCGGGGCTGTTCAGTGGCGCCTTCGGGAGCGGGGCCCACGGCGTACCGGCCGGGCCGCCGCTGGCCGGGGCACTGCCGGTCAGCTGGCTCAGCAGCGGCAGCTTCGGCAGGGCGTCGAGCACCGGCTTCAGCGCCGAGCAGGTCGAGATCGGCTGGTTCACCTGCAGCAGGAGCGAGCAGATGAACGTCGCCGGGTCGTCCAGCTGGGCCGCGTTGATCCGCTGGTCCAGCGTCCCGTACTGCGGGTTGTAGATGCGGGCCAGGTTGCCCAGGCCGAGCGGAGCCGTGTCGAGCACCTCGGTCAGCGCGGCCTTCTCGTTGACCAGGATGTGCGACAGCGCGGTGGCGCTGGAGACCGTGGTCTTCACGAGCGTCCGGTTGTCCTTGACGAACGTCGCGACCTCGCCGAGCGCGGTCGCCAGCAGCGACAGCGCCGACGAAAGGTCCTTGCGCTCACCGGCCAGCGTGGTCGAGGTGGCGGCGAAGTTGTTGTTGAACTGCCGGACCAGCGCATCGTTCGCCGCCAGTGCGGACACGAAGGTCTGCAACTGCCGGATCGTGCTGAACAGGCTCTGCGAGTTGCCCGCCAGTGTGCCGGTCAGCTTCGACACGTCCGTGATCGTCTGGTTCAGCTTCTGGCCCTGGCCGTTCAGGTTCCTCGCCGAGACGTCCAGCAGCCGGGACAGCGCGCCCTGGTCGTTGGCGCCCTTCGGGCCGAGGGCGACCGACAGGTCGTTCAGGCTCTGGTAGATCTGGTCCAGCTCGAGCGGTACGGCGGTCCGCGTCAGCGGGATCTCGGCGCCGTCGGCCATCACGTCACCCTTGGAGTACGCCGGGGTGAGCTGGATGTACCGGTCGGCGACGATCGACGGGGACGCGATCACCGCCTTGGCGTTGGCCGGCACCTTGTGCTTGGCCTCCCACCAGAACTTCACCCGCACGCTCCGGCCGGCCGGGGTGACGCTCTCCACCTCGCCGACCTTGATACCGAGGATCCGGACGTCGGAGCCCGGGTACACCGACACCGCACGCGGGAAGTACGCCGTCGCCGTCACCCGCGGGGGCTTCGGCCACAGCGTCACTACGCTGACCGCGAGGATCACCAGGACCACCGCGATCGCGATCAACCGGGATACGGAGGCGAGCCGCATCAGCCGCCACCCCCCAGGATCGCGGGCAGCCCGGGTATCCCTGCCTTCGGCAGCGGGATCTCCGGGACGGGCGCCAGGTTCTGCAGGTAGACGTCGAACCACGGGCCGGTGCCGAGCGTGTTGGTGAACAGCCGGACGAACGGCGCCAGCCCCTTGATGCTGGCGTCCAGATCGTTCTGGTTCTTCAGCAGGACCGCGAGGACGGCGTTCACCTTCGTCAGCGTCGGGCTGAGGTCCTTGCGGTTCTCCCGAACCAGCGCGGTGATCTGCGCGGACAGCTTCTGGGTCGACACCAGCAACTGGTGGATCAGCGCCCGCCGGGCCTGCACGGCCTGGAAGACGGAGTTGCCGTCCTTCATCAGCTTGATCAGCTGTTGGTTGCGGTCGGCAAGGACCTTGGTGACCACGTTCGAGTGCTGCAGCAGGAGCTTGAGCTGCTCGTCGCGTTTGGCCACGTTCCGGGACAGGCGGGACAGGCCGGTCAGCGACGCCTGCACCTCTTCCGGGGTGTTCTTGAACGTCGCCGACAGCGTGTCCAGCGCCTTGGCCAGCTGCGCCGTGTCGATCCGCTCGGTCGTGTTGGCGAGATCGGTGAAGGCGTCCACGACGTCGTACGCCGACACCGTCCGGGCCAGCGGGATCTCGGAGCCGGCCTTGAGCTGACCGGAGCCGGCCGGGTTCAGCTTCAGGTACTTCTGGCCGAGCAGGGTCTTGATCTTCATCTCGGCGCCGGTCTGATCGCCGAGCTTCACGCCCTTGTCCACGACGAAGTCGACCCGGACGTGGGTGCCCTCGAGCTCGACCTTCCGCACCTGCCCGACGCGTACGCCGGCCACCCGGATCTCGTCGTTCGGCTTGAGCCCGCCGGCCTCGGAGAACTGCGCGGAGTACTTCGTCCCGCCGCCGATCAGCGGCAGGTCCTGCGCCTTGAACGCGGCCAGCATGATCAGCCCGATCACCGTCAGGCCGATCACGCCCACGGTCACCTGGTTCTGCTCGCGGAAAGGCTTCACGGTTTCTTGCACCTCGCCGAGTTGTTGTCGTAGGCGACCGGGATGCGAGTGCCGGTGGGCAGGGTGACGTTGCCGTCGAAGTTGCACAGGTAGAAGTTGAACCAGGAGCCGTACGACGCGGTCCGGCTCATCGTGTTCAGCTTCTCCGGCATGTACTGCAACGTCTTCACCCAGATCGCCTGCGTGTCGTCGAGCGTGGTCGCGACCGTGCGGAGCCGGTCCAGGTCCGCCTTGATCGGCACCCGGGTCTGCTGCAGCAGGCCGGCCGTCTTGGTGTTCAGCGAGTTGATCGAGCCGAGCGAGTTCAGGATCGGGTTGATGTCCTGGCTCAGCCCGGTGATGAACTGCTGCAGGTTCACCAGCAGCTGGGAGAAGTTCTGCTGCCGCTGGGAGACGATCTGCAGGGTCGCGGTCAGGTTGGTGATCAGGTCGCCGATCACCTGGTCGGCGTCGGCCAGCGTGGTGGTCAGCGACGCCGTCTTGGCCAGCAGCGACTCGATCGTGCCGCCCTCGCCCTGCAGCACCTTGATCACCTCGAAGGCGAACTGGTTCACGTCCGCCGGGGTGAGCGCCGTGAACAGCGGCTTGAACCCGTTGAACAGCACCGACAGGTCCAGCGCCGGCGCGGTCCGCTCCTTCGGGATGATGCCGTTCTTCTTCAGCCGCTCGCCGCCGCCCACGCCGTCGGTCAGCGCGATGTAGCGGTTGCCGACCAGGTTCCGGTAGCGCAGCGTGGCGTGGGTGGAGGCGTCGAGGATCTGGTCGGAGTCGACGCTGAACGTCACCATCGCCAAGGTGTCGTGGTAGAGCGCGATCTTGTCGACCTGGCCGACCTTCACACCGGCGATCCGGATGTCGTCACCCTTGTTCAGCCCGACCGCGTCGGTGAACACGGCCCGGTACTTCGTGGTCGCGTTGAAGGTGATGTTGCCGATCGTCACCGCCAGCAGCGCGGTCGCGACCGTGGTGACGACCACGAAGATCGCCAGCCGCACGGTGTCGAGCGAGGTCTTCTTGTCCAGGAGCTTCATTTCAGATTCACCTGCCCGCCGCGGAGGAGGGGACCGACCAGCAAGGTGGTCAGATCGGGGACGTCGGTGGCGGGGATACCCATCTCCGGCGCGACGACCGAGTCGACGACCTTCTGCTCGGCCGGCGTACCGACGCCCTGGGTGTCCAGGCCGAAGCCGGGCATCGCGCGGTTCAGCTGCAGGTTCAGCGGGAAGCGCTGGCTCTTGTTGTGGTCCCCGATCACGCCGTCGTCACCGGTGACGTACGGCCCCGGGTTCTCCTGCGTGTACGGACCGGGCTTCGACCCCGGGTGACTGTAGTTCTTCCCGACACAGGTCGGCCCGCGGTGGTCCTTGTAGGCCGGCAACTCGTTCGGTTCGTACGGCGTCGGCTGGTTGGTGATGAGCTCGAGGTTGATGTTCAGCCGGCCGTTCCGGAACGTGTCGTTGAGGATCGGCGTGGTGTCCGTCATCACCTTGAGGAAGCACGGCATCTCAGGTGAGTACCGCTCCAGCAGATCCAGCACCGGCCGGCTCACCTCGCCGAGCCGGATCACCCGGTCCTCGTTCTCCTTCAGGAACGTGTTCCCGCTCGTGGACAGCTTCTGCACGTCGACGAAGAACGTCTGCAGCTGCACCTGTTTCTCCACCACCGTGTTGCCGGTGACGGTCAGGTTGCGCAGCGCACGGACGAGATCCGGCGTCGCGTCGCCGTACAGCTGGGCGACCTGGGTGAGCTTGGTCAGCGCGTCCATCAGCTTCGGGACGCTCGGGTTCAGCTTCTTCAGATAGCCGTCGAGCTGGGTCAGCGTGCCGGCGATCTCGGCGCCGCGGCCCTCCAGTGCGGTGGCCAGCGTGTTCAGGGTGGCGTTCAGGTCGGCCGGATCGACCGCCTGCAACAGCGGGAGCGCGTCGTTCAGCACTTTCTCGATCTCGATGCCGACCGCGGTCTTGTCCCGCGCGATGACGTCGCCGGCCTTGATGTGCCGTCCCTCCGCGCCGGTCGGCGGCACCAGGGCGACGTACTTCTCGCCGAACAGGGTCTTCGGCAGGATCCGGGCGCTGACCGCGCTGGAGATCTCGGCCACCTGGTCGGGTTTGAGCGCCAGGTTGACGGTCGCTTCGTCACCGTCGGTGGAGACGCCGGTGACCTCGCCGACGATGATGCCGCGCATCTTCACGTCAGCGTGCTCGTTCAGCTGCAGGCCGATGTGGCTGGTCTTGAGCTCGACGTTCACGGTCTCGGTGAAGACCTTGGCGTAGAAGGCGTACGTCAGCCAGAGCAGGAAGCACAGCACGCCGATGAAGGCGACACCTAGGATCTTGTGCGAGATCACTTTCCTCATCGCGTCACCCGGCCAGCCTGACAGTGGTCGTCGTACCCCAGATCGCCATCGAGAGCAGCAGGTCGACGACGTTGATCACGACGATGGACGTCCGTACGGCGCGACCGACCGCGACGCCGACTCCGGCCGGGCCGCCGGTCGCGTGGTAGCCGTGGTAGCAGTGCACCAGGATCACCAGGACGGAGAAGACGAGCACCTTCCCGAACGACCAGAGCACGTCGCCGGGTGGCAGGAACAGATGGAAATAATGGTCGTACGTGCCCGTGCTCTGCCCGTAGAACGTGGTCACGGTGAGTCTCGTCGCGAAGTACGACGCCAGCAGGCCGACGACGTACAGCGGGATGACCGCGACCAGCCCGGCGATGATCCGGGTGGTGACCAGGAACGGCAGCGACGGGATCGCCATCACCTCGAGGGCGTCGATCTCTTCGCTGATCCGCATCGCGCCGAGCTGGGCGGTGAAGCCACAGCCGACGGTCGCGGCCAGCGCGATGCCGGCGATCAGCGGGCCGATCTCACGGGTGTTGATGTACGCGCTGACGAATCCGGCGAAGGCCGACGTACCGATCTGGTTCAGCGCCGAGTAGCCCTGCAGGCCGACCTCGGTGCCGGTGAAGAAGGCCAGGAACGTGATCACGCCGACGGTGCCGCCGATCACCGCGAGCGCGCCGGTGCCCAGCGTCACCTCGGCCAGCAGCCGGAGGATCTCCTTGCGGTACCGGGTGATCGACTTGCCGGACCAGGCCAGCGCCTTGATGTAGAAGGCGAGCTGCTCACCCAGCCGATCGAGGGAGTTGAGCGGCTTCTTGACCAGGGTGTCCACGAGGGCCGACACGTCAGGCCCCCTTCGGCGGGACGAGCTGGAAGTAGATCGCCGTCATCGAGAAGTTCGCGACGAACAGCAGCATGAAGGTGATCACGACGGACTGGTTCACCGCGTCGCCGACCCCCTTCGGGCCGCCGCCCGCGTTGACACCCTTGTACGACGCGACCACCGCGGCGATGAAGCCGAACACCAGCGCCTTCGCCTGGCCTTGCCACAGGTCGGGCAGGTGGGCGAGCGCGGTGAACGAGGCGATGTAGCTGCCCGGTGTGCCGTCCTGCAGGACGACGTTGAAGACGTAGCCGCCCATCACGCCGACCACGCTGACGAAACCGTTCAGGAAGAAGGCGACCAGCATCGTGGCCAGCACCCGCGGCACCACCAGCCGCTGGATCGGGTCGATGCCGAGCACCATCATCGCGTCGAGCTCCTCGCGGATCTTGCGCGAACCGAGGTCGGCGCAGATCGCGGAGCCGCCGGCGCCGGCGATCAGCAGGGCGGTCGCGATCGGCGACGCCTCCCGGACCACGGCCAGAACGGCGGCCGAGCCGGTGAACGCCTGCGCGCCGAACTGCTTGATCAGGCCGCCGACCTGCAGCGCGATCACCGCGCCGAACGGGATGGCGACCAGCGCGGTCGGGATGATGGTCACGCTGGCAACGAACCAGGCCTGCTGCAGGAACTCGCGCACCTGGAACGGGCGCCGGACCGAGGCCCGGGCAGTGTCGAGAGCGAAGGAGAACAGGTTGCCTGCGTGCTTCAGCGGGGCGGTCGCAGAAACGGTCACGTGGCCCCCACCGTCGCGGTGGCGAAGGAGCCCGGCGGCGGGGTCACGCCGTTCTCCCGGCACCATTCGCCGGGCGGGCGCTGCGTCGGCCGGAGCATGCCGCTGCTGGGCAGTTGCTGGATCGGGATCGGCGGCAGCGGGGGCAGCTCCTGCCCGGCCTCGGCGGCGAGCTCGTCGGCGTCCTTCTCCTCCGACATGCCGATCGGGCCGATCATCTGCGCGTTGAGGAACTGCCGGACCACCGGCTCCTCGCTGGACAGCAGCATCTCGCGCGGGCCGAACATCGCCAGGTGCTTGTGGTAGAGCATGCCGATGTTGTCCGGCACCGTGCGCGCGGTGTTCACGTCGTGGGTGACGATCAGGAACGTCGGTCCGAAGGCCTCGTTGAGGTCGATCATCACCTGGTTCAGGAACGACGTACGCACGGGGTCCAGACCGGAGTCGGGTTCGTCGACGAGCAGGATCTCGGGGTCGAGCACCAGCGCCCGGGCCAGCCCGGCCCGCTTGCGCATCCCGCCGGAGATCTCGCCCGGCAGCTTCCGCTCCGCGCCGACCAGGCCGACCATCTCCATCTTCTCCATCACGATGGAGCGGATCTCGGACTCAGACTTCTTGGTGTGCTCGCGGAGGGGGAAGGCGACGTTGTCGTACAGGTTCATCGAGCCGAACATCGCGCCGTCCTGGAACAGCACGCCGAACAGCCGCCGGATCTCGTAGAGCTCGCGCTCGGAGCAGGTGGCGATGTCGGTACCCTCGATGAACACGTGGCCCTTGTCGGGCTTGAGCAGACCGATCAGCGTCTTGAGGAAGACGGACTTGCCGGTGCCGGACGGGCCGAGCATCACGCAGATCTCACCGGCCGGCAGAGTCAGGGACACGTCGCCCCAGATCAGCTGGCTACCGAAGGACTTGGTGAGACCCTCGACGCGGACTTCGACGCCCACCTGGCCCTCCTGAATCGGTCTGCATCACGGCATCTGTACGGCCCCCGACCGACGACGTTCTGCCGTCCCAACGACGGGGCAGTGGCCTAGGTTACGCACGAGTACGGTTTTGCGTAACCCCCGCGTGTCCTGCAATCGTGATCGGGCGGTCACGCTCCGGTCATCCTCGTCACGCTGTGCTGATGGCACACGGCTGCAAGTGATCCTAGCGAGCCGGAATGTCAGAAGGGCGGCCCCCCACGGGGGACCGCCCTTCTCCACACATTCGTTACGTCCTTCTTGCATTGGGCTCTAGCGAGCCCGGGTCCGGACGCAACCCGTGGTCACTTCAGGGTGACGGTGGCGCCGGCGCCCTCGAGGGCCTCCTTGGCCTTCTCCGCGGCAGCCTTGTCGACCTTCTCCAGAATCGCCTTCGGGGCCGACTCGACCAGGTCCTTGGCCTCCTTCAGACCAAGGCTGGTGAGACCGCGCACCTCCTTGATGACCTGGATCTTCTTCTCGCCGGCGGCCTCGAGAACGACGTCGAACTCGTCCTGCTCCGCGGCCTCTTCGGCAGCGGCGGCCGGGGCGCCCGGGGCGGCGGCCACGGCGACCGGGGCGGCGGCGGTGACGCCGAACTCCTCCTCGAACGCCTTAACGAACTCCGACAGCTCCAGCAGGGTCAGTTCCTTGAACTGGCCGAGGAGCTCTTCGGTGCTGAGCTTCGCCATGGTGGCGGTCCTTCCTTAAAGGGTGATGCTTGGTGATCACTGATGGGTTTGTTGCGGATGAGGTCTGCCTCAGCTCTCGGCCGGGGCGGTCTCCTCGGTGCTCGCCTCGGCAGGTGCCTCGACCGTGTCCTGCACGGCCGGCGCCTCGTCCGCCACGGCTGTGGCGTCCGCGGCCGGCAGCTTGTCCTGCAGCGCCGCGAACAGGCGCGCGGCCTGCGACAGCGGAGCAGCGAACAGCGACACCGCTTGCTGCGGAGCCGCCTTCATCGCACCTGCGAGCTTCGCGAGGAGAACCTCACGCGACTCCAGGTCAGCGAGTTTGTTGATCTCGTCGGTGCCGAGTGCCTTGCCTTCCAGCACTCCGGCCTTGATGACGAGCAGGGGGTTCGCCTTGGCGAAGTCACGCAGGCTCTTGGCCGCGACCACCGGGTCGCCCTTGATGAAGGCGATGGCCGACGGACCCTCGAGCAGCGAGTCGAACGACTCGACACCCGCGTCCTTGGCCGCGATCTTGGTCAGCGTGTTCTTCACCACGGCGTAGTTCACGTCGTCACCGAGCGCAGTACGCAGTTGCCGCAGCTGCGCCACGGTGAGTCCGCGGTACTCGGTCAGCACGGCGCCGTTCGAGCTGCGGAACTCGTCCGTCAGCTCTGCGACAGCGGCTGCCTTGTCCGGCCTCGCCATGGGGGTCTCCTTCTTTCGGCTTCATGCCTCGACCCCGGGCCGGTTCCGTTCCATAAGAAAACGCCCCTGCGCAGGCGCAAGGGCGTGAACACAAACTGCTGTCACACTATCCAAGTCACCTACGCGGGCCGCCCACTTATCTGTGGGACCTTCAGTCACTCGAAAGTGACGACCAGCGGTCTTCGGCAACAGCCATTCTTACATCAGAGTTGAGTACGGCCAAATCGGCCGACCTCCTCAGCGTCAGCTCGGCACCGCACCCTCGGATGCGTCAGGAGCCGGCGTCCGAGTGGCTCCGGTTCGACCGCTCGGGCAAGTTCCCGCGTCGGCCGTACGCTGAGTCGGGTGATGGATACACCCGGCCACGACGAGCGGTCGACAACTCCGGTTGCTCAGGAGCTCAGCGAACTGCGAGCACTGGTCGCCCGGCTGCGGAGCGAAAACACGCGCCTCCTGCAGCTCTTGAAGCTCAGTCCCGCCGAATTGGCGCCGCCCGGCCCCGCCCAGACCGGCATCTTCGAGAGCCGGCCGGGACCGGTCGATTCGAGGTCGTCCGCCGACGCCAAGGTCGCGTTCTTCCGCGCCCTGTTCGCGGCACGTACAGACATCTACGCGGAGCGGTGGCAGAGTCAGCGCACTGGCAGATCCGGTTGGCTGCCCGCGGTTCGGGGCGGATGGAACAAGGGCGTCCAGCACAGAGACCGACACTATCTGCCGCTGTCGACCGCGGTGATTACAGCGCATCTGTCCGGGCAAAAGCACATCGGCCTTTACCCGTTGCTCGACGGCGACTCGTGCTGCTGGCTCGCGGCCGATTTCGATGGCCAGGCCGCGATGCTGGATGCATTGGCTTACGTGAAGGCAGCACGCTCGTCAGGAGTTCCAGCCGCCCTTGAGGTCTCCAGGTCCGGCGTCGGCGCCCATGTATGGATCTTCTTCGCAGTGCCTGTTCCTGCCGAAACCGCCCGCCGGATGGGGTTCGGTCTCATTCGGGAGGCCATGGCCCTGCGGGGACGGATGGATCTGTCGAGCTACGACCGACTGTTTCCCTCGCAGGACGTCGTCCCTGCAGGTGGTGTCGGCAACCTGATCGCCGCACCACTCAGCGGGCAATGCCGCCGCGATGGGACGACCGTCTTTCTCGATCTGGCGAGTCTCGAGCCGTACGACGACCAGTGGGCCTATCTCTCGTCGGTGCCGCGGATGAGTCCGCGTGAAGTCTCGTCGGCCGCACGCCGGCTGGGGACAGTCAAGGTGGGATCCAGCGTCGACCGGATCGGCATGCCGACATCGACTCGCACCCGGCCTGCGGCGCCGCCTCGTGTGCAGGTCCACCTCGGCGCCGGGATCCGGATAGCGAGCGGGAATCTACCGCCGGCTCTTCTCGCCACGCTCAAGCATGCGGCGTCAATGCCGAATCCGCTGTTCTACGAGCGACAGAGACTGCGCCTGTCAACCTGGGACGTGCCTCGATTCCTTCGCAGTTTCGACGAGACCGTCGAGGGTGACCTGGTGCTTCCCCGCGGCCTGGCCGCGAAGGCGATCGAACTGCTGGAACAAGCTGGGAGCCAGGTCGACAGCATCGACGAGCGGTCCTCCGGTAGCCCTCAACAATTCGAGTTTGCGGGAGCGCTGAGCCGGGTTCAGCAGGCAGCCGTCGACACGATGGCAGGGCACGAACAGGGTGTGCTGGTCGCGCCGCCGGGAGCCGGAAAGACCGTGATCGCGTGTGCGCTGATCGCCAAACACCAGGTGTCCACCCTGGTACTGGTCGATCGAAAGGCACTTGCCGACCAGTGGCGCACCCGGATCGGCGAACTGCTGCGGATCAAGGCCGGTCAACTAGGAGGTGGCCGGTCGAAAACGCGCGGCACGGTGGACGTAGCGATGCTCCAGACCCTTGCTCGCCGCAACGATATCGCCACGTTCACGAACGCCTTCGGACTCGTGGTGGTAGACGAATGTCATCACCTCCCAGCAGCCGCCTTCGAGCACGCGGTGAAGCAGGTCGCGGCACGCCAGTGGATCGGTCTTACCGCTACGCCTTATCGACGTGATCAGCTCGACGACCTCATCGGCCAGCAAACAGGTCCGATCCGCCACACGATCGCCGGTGCCGCCAGTCGAACTGGCGAGCAGTCAGGCCACAGCGACGCACTGGATCTCGAACACACGAGAGACAGCCTGCCGAGCCCTCGGCCGGTCCTGCATGTACACGAAACCGAGTTCCGCTACACAGGGAAGGCCAATCCGTCCGAGCCCGGCGGGATCGCGGCCGTCTACCGCGAACTTGTCGCGGACGAGAAGCGCACGACACAGGTGGTGGAGGACGTTCTCGGTGCGCTGGCCCGGCGCCGCCATTGCCTGGTCCTCACCCAATGGACCGAGCACGTGGAGGCCTTCGCGACAGCCCTCCGCCAAGAGGGCCGCGATCCGGTCGTCCTGCGGGGCGGCTTGGGCGCGAAAGCTCGAACAGCGGCACTCGAACGACTGAAGCCGCGGGACGAGAACCCACTACTCGTCATAGCTACCGGGCCATACGTCGGAGAAGGCTTCGACTGCCCAGTTCTGGACACGTTGTTTCTCGCAGCACCGATCGCGTTCAAGGGGAGGTTGGTGCAGTACGCGGGCCGGATCCTCCGGTCATCACCAGGCAAGACGACCGCTGAGATCCACGACTATGTCGACACTCCCACAAGGGTACTGGCGTCGGCTCTCGCCAAACGGGCTCCCGGCTACACCAGCCTGGGATTTCCCGACCCGCGCCGTTCGATTACCTGACCCGGTTAGCCTCGTCCTTCGAGCAGCCTTCGAGACCGCGCTGGTGTCGGGGAATCTCGCCGAGGAATCGGATGAGGGACGCGGTCGAAGCTGACAACGTCGCCGATCGATCTCTGGGATGCAGTGGTCCATGAACGACAACTCTTGGAACCATGCACTCCAGCCGTCTGCCGCACTAGGACGGCGGTCGGCCGTCTGACGCTGGTGGGCCGCCGCCGGGTGATTCGCTCGAGGCCCCATTGATGGATTGCCCGACTCCGGGACCTGCACCCGGTCCTTCGAAAGCCGTTCTGATGGCGGGACCGGAATGGACTGGCTGGCTGATGGGGCCGCGGGCGGGAGGGACGGTGGTGTAGCGGTGGCCGGTGGGGGTCGTCAACGTGATCGAGCCGTCGGGATGGCTGATCGTGCTCCAGCCCCAGGCAGGGGTGTCCTTGATGACGTGGTGGTACTCGCAGTACGGCGCAAGCCCAGTGAGGCTGGTGGTGCCGTTGCGGGCGAACGGGGTGAGGTGGTCGCGGTCGCAGTCGCGGGAGGTGCGGTTGCAGCCGGGCCAGGCGCAGACGGGGTGGCGGGCGAGCAACGTCTCGGTGACGCTGGTACTGGGATCGTGCCGGGTGGTGGCGGCTTCGAGTACGGCGCCATTGACCGGGTCGGTGAGGAGTCGCCGCCACGTCCCGTCGGCGGCGATGCGGCGGGCCATGTCGGCGGTGATCGGGCCGTAGCCGGTGAGTTCGGCGGGGTCGTCGTCAAGGCCGAGCAGGGTGGAGGCCGGGACGACGACCTCGATGTGGGGGCGGCGGCGGTGCTGGTCGGGTAGGCGACGGCCCAGCCAGTCCAGGCCGTTGTGGAGGATGTGCTCGAACAGGTCCGCGGCCACATCGGCGCGCCGCTGCTCGGCGGTCCGGGCATCCTTCACCACACCATCAGCCGAGCCGGCAGTGGCGGTGACCGTGGCGCTGCAGTCCTCGGTAGCCCGGTCCGCTCTGGCATCCGTGGACGCCATGGTGTCCGGTGGCATGGTGTCCGGTGGCATGGTGTCCGGTGGCATGGTGTCCGGTGGCATGGTGTCCGGTGGCATGGTGTCCGGTGGCACGGTGTCCGGTAGCACGGTGCCCGCGGGCGCGGTGGTTGCTGCGGTGTCCGGCGAGCAGTCCGTAGTGGCGTGCCGGTTCGCGGGGGTCGTCGCGGCGCCGAAGCAGGGTCCGTTGCTGTCGTTCGGCGAGCAGCCGGGGTCTGTGGTGGTCCCGGAGTCTGACGAGGAGCCGGCGTCTGGGGTGGTGCCGTGGTCTGAGGTGGCGACGCGGTCTGAGGTGGCGCCCTGGCCTCGGGAGGCGCCCTGGCCTCGGGGGGGCCCTGGCCTTGGGTGATGTCGGCGTCGGCCGAGATGGTGGTGCTGGACCCGGTTGCAGGTTCGGTGGTGGTGGGGGTATCGCGTTTGGCGAGGGCGGCCATAGCTTGGATGGCGACCCAGATCTGCTGGATCTTGTCGGACGTGTGAACGATCCACAGGCCGGCCATGCCGTCCGCCAGCGGGACGATCTTGCAGGTGCGCTCCGCGACGGCGGCGCGGTGGCTGTCGGCCGCTTCACGACTAGTGTGTTTGGCTACTTGGCGGCGCAGCGACTCCTGCAGGTTCTTGTGGGTCTGCGCGGCGGCGCGCTTCAGGACGTGCGCCTCGACCGCCTGCGCCTCGCGGTCGGGCAGTTTGCTGGTTGCTTCGGAGATCGCGAGGGCCTTGCCCCAGGTGAGCGCCCCGCATTTCAGGGCCGCGTGCGTTGCCGACAGGGTCGAGGTCAGCCGCAAGGCGGTGTCGACCCGGCGACCGACGGTGTTGGGCGACAGGCCGAGCGGCAACGCGATTTCGCCGTACCAGGAACGTTCCGGGTCGATCGGGCGCCCCGTCGCATCGAGTTGGGTCGGACGAGGCGACTCACGGTGCTCGGCTTGGCGCTGCCGGTGGAACGATGCCATCGCGGCGGCCTTGATGGATTCCGCCCAGCTGGATATGCGGTCCGCGGCCTTCATCAACTCGATCAGCGCCATCGGTGACATCGCCTGTGGTCGCGTCGATTCCAGTGCGGTCGCGAGGTTGCCGCCGGGCGGCAACAACACCCAGGCCGGTGCCTCGCGGCGCAGCATCTCGCGCTCCGCCTCGTCTTGGTCTACGCCGTCCCACAACTCCCATTCCAGCGCGTCCACCCGGGAGGATCTGTTACGGCCCAGGAACAGGTCGAGTTCGGCGTCCAACTCGTCTTGCTGACCGACGAAACGCGGACCGTCCGGGGCGTCGGAGTCCTCGGGGATGTCGAAGCCTTCCAGCACCGCGACGCCGTCCGGCCAGTCCACGTCCCCGGACACGAAGCCCGAACATCCACATCCTGCCACCGTCCGCAACGAACCACAGGCAGGGTCAGCGCCATCCCAGGACTGTGCGCCGCAATGTGCGCCGGACGGAATGCCGGGAACCGGGAGAGGACGGGACGGCGAGTGGTTGCCGCGCACGGCTGTGTTGGCGGCGACCGAACGGTCGGCGTCTTGGCGGCTGATCGCAATCCCTCGCATGCAGCCATATTAGAACATGTGTTCGATCAACTCAAAACCGTCAAGCCTTCGGCATTGGAGCGGAAAGTCGTTACAGACCGGCGATCCGATGGATTGCTTGCCCATGGCAATAATCGCGCCACCATGCACGATGCAGTCTTCCAGGCAGTAGCAGTGTCTAGCCTCCGATCGCCAGCAGCCCTGCCAGCCGGGAGTCAGCCCCACCTCGATGAACCCGTCCCCGGCTCCTGGCCTTGCGCCACACCGGTGAGGCCAGTCACTACACAGGGAAGCATTCGCGCTGCCGGCAGTATCGCGCTCAGCTGGTCACCTTGACCGTGGGATGCGGTGGAATCCACCGACTCATCGCGGCGGCCGCGGCCCAGCCGGTGCCGCCCATGATGACGATCGCCGGGCCGAGCCCGAGCAATGCGGTGGCGCCGGCCAGCAGGAGTGGGCCGACGCCATTGCCGGTGTCGGCGAACAGCCGGAACGCCCCCAGGAACTGGGCTCTGCCGACGGATGGAGACGCGTCGGCGCCGAGCGTCATGATGACGCCGGCCCCCAGCCCGTTGCCGACGCCCATCAGCAACGCGACCGCGGTCAAGGTCGCGGTGGAGTGCGTGAGCGGCAGCAACAGGTGTGCGAACCCCAGGACGAGCATCGACGGTACGGCGACCCACTTGCGGCCGAGCCGGTCCATCACCGAACCCGCCGGATAGAACAGCAGCATGTCGACCGCGCCGGACAGCCCGAAGATGATGCTGGTGGTCTGCGCATCCAGACCGATGTGCAGCGCCCACAGCGGGATCACCACCTGCCGCGACGCACGGACCGCGCCGACCAGCAACGCTCCGACGCCAAGGGTCCGCAACACCGGGAGGTGATCCCGGATCACGGCCCAGGTCGACTGTGCGGCGACCGGTCGGCTTCCGCGCGTACGCCGTACCGACTCGACGTCGGGGAGGCTGACCAGGACCGCGCAGGCCAGCACCGCGCACACGAAGTGCACCCAGTAGGCACCGTCGGTGCCGAGGAACTTCATCGCGGCGGCACCGAGGAACGGGCCGATGAAGGAGCCGATGCGCTGGACGCCGCCGAGAGTCGACAGG
Source organism: Kribbella sp. NBC_01510 (assembly GCF_045040325.1). Lineage (NCBI taxonomy): Bacteria > Bacillati > Actinomycetota > Actinomycetes > Propionibacteriales > Kribbellaceae > Kribbella > Kribbella sp. NBC_01510. The sequence goes on from NZ_CP109418.1 coordinate 1,251,697, forward strand.
GCGCGGGCCCGTAGCTCGATCGGGACGGCTTCACTCAAGTACGCCTGCCGGGCCAGGCCCCAGACCGCACCGGCCAGCCCGGTGCAGCCGATCGCGATGGCCAGGCCCCAGACCGTCGGCACCAGCAGACAGGCCAGCAGGGCCAACGAGACGAGGACAGTCGCCCCCAGCATCGCGCGTCGCTCACCGATCCGGTTGGTCAGCGCACCGGCGGGGATGTCGCCGATCACCTGCCCGAGCCCGGCGGCCGCGACGACCAGCCCGGCAACGGCCACCGAGGCGCCGAGGTGTGTGGCCGACAACGCTACGACCGGTGCGATCGCGCCCTGGCCGATGCCGTAGAGCAACGCGGGCAGATAGATCGCGGGCGCGATCTTCAGCAGATCCTTGGCCTGGGACATCACCGGCTGCCGGCCAGCGCCGTACTGCGATCCCGGGCGGCTGGGGTGGCGCCGAGCAGCTCGGACACCGACCAGGCGGCCGCGACGATCCTCATTCCGAACTCCTCCATTCGCTCCACCGGCATCCGCATCTCGGGACCGGAGACACTCAGGCAGCCCGCCACCTGACCGGAGTGGTCGAAGACCGGCGCCGCGACACTGCGGATCCCCGGCGTGCGCTCCGCCATCGACAGCGCGAACCCGCGCTCACGGATCTCGGCGAACTGGGCGGCCAGCACGACCGGATCGGTGATGGTCTGCGGGAGCACCTGCTCGAGGTGACCGGCGAGAACCTCCTGTTGCCGCTCCCACGGCAGGAAGGCCAGCAGCGCCTTCCCGGGCGCACCTTGCGGCAACGTGACCGGCAGGCCGAACTCGGTGTAAGTACGGCGCAACTGGTGATGGCTCTCGACTTGGTCGAGCACAACGCGCTGGCCGGACGGCAGCAACTCGTGCACAGCCGCGGTCTCCCCGGTGTCGTCACGGAGCATCCGCAGTACTGGCATCGCAGCATCACGCAAGGACGCCGGGATCCCACCGCTGTGAGCCAACTGAGCCACCAGCGGACCGATCGCGTACCTCCGGTGAGCGGTCTGCCGCACCAGTCCGTTCTCTTGCATCGCCAACAGCAGCCGATGCACCGTGCTGGTCGACAGACCGGTAGCCCGAGCCAGGTCACTGATCCCCAACTCATGCGTACGCGCGTCGAAGCACCGCAGGATCGCGACGGCTCGATCGATCGACTGCACCGATCCCCGTCGCTCCGATATTTCCTGCATTGCGAAATCGTATCCCGCGATGCGGGAAGCCCGGAAGGCGCATTCCACCACCCGGACCAGGGGTCGACAGGCGACGACCCTCTCGCTGCCGCTCCCCGGACTAGGCCGGCTACTGATTGGGCGGGCGGGTGACCCGAACCACCGTGAGGAGATCCTCGAGACCCAAGAAGTCGTCGGGATTGGTGGTGAACAGCGGAAGTTCCTCGGCGACCGCGATGCTGGCGATCATCAGGTCGGCGACGCGACGCCGTGGCGTCCGGCCCGCGGCGACGACCGCCGCGCAGATCCGTCCGTAGATCCGGGCAGCGTCGGCATCGAAAGGGATCGGGTCGAACTCGTTCTCGGCCCGCTGGAGGATGTCCATCCGGCGTGCCCGCTCCACGTGTTCGTCGTACCCACTGTCACGGCGCACCTGATGCGGGCCGGCGGAGAGCTCGGCCAGGGTGATCGAGGTGATGGCCATCTCGGCCGGCAACTCGCCCGGATCGATCCACCTGCGCAAGATCATGATGTTGGTGTCGAGCAGACCCTGCTCGTGTTCACCGGGCATACGGGTCGTCCGGCTCCTGATCGACGAGGGCATCCTGATCGGCCCGGAAGTCGTCCAGCGAGACGTCCGGCGCGGTCCGGGACATCGCGGCGAACTCGGCCCGCGGAACGAACCGCCGCCGGCGGCGCAGCGGAACCAGTTCGCCGATGCGATGTCCGTCCCGCGTGACGATGAAGACCTGGCCGCTCTGGACGGCGTCCATGATCTCCCGGGACCGCGTGCGCAGATCGCGTTGGGTGATCTCCGGAAGTCCGCTCATGCACCCAGGATAGCCACCTAGTAGCACCTGGTGCTACTAGGTGGCACCTGCCGCCTGCCGGCCTCAGCTCAGGACGGCGAGGGCGTCGATTTCTACCAGCATCTCGGGGAGGGGGAGGCCGGTGAAGACGGTCGTGCGGGAGGGGAGGACGCCGCTCGGGGTGCGGCTGGACATGAACTCGGCGTACGCCTCGTTCATGGCGGTGAAGTTGTCGCGGGTGGTGAGGTAGACGCGCAGCATCAGCACGTCGTCGATGCTCGCACCGCCGGCCTTCAGGATCGCCTCGATGTTCTGCAGGACGCGGGTGGTCTGGCCCTTCACGTCGCCGGTGAAGACGAACTCACCGCTCGGGTCGACGGACCCCTGGCCGGACACCTGCAGGATGTTGCCCTTGCGCACTCCCTGCGAGAACACCGGCATCGGAGCGGGTGCGTCGGTGGTGGAGATGACGGTCTTGTCGGACATCGGGTCTGACACCTCTCAGTTGTAGTCGGCACTGATGGCTGTGGCGGTGGCGAGCAGGTCGGGCAGGAGCTCGAGCACCTGGTCATAGTTCAGCAGTACGTCGGGAACCGACAGGGACACGGCCCCGACGATCCGCCCGTCGTGGTCCTTCACCGGCGCACCGATGCAGTTCATGAACGACTCGTGCTCGGCCCGGTCCTGCGCCCAGCCACGCGCCCGGACCTCGTCCAGCTCGTCCCGCAGTGTGTCTGGATCGGTGATCGTGTGCGGCGTGTAGGCGTGGTAGTCGATCGACGCCAGCAATGCCTCCCGCTGCCGCTCGGGCTGTGCAGCCAGCAGCACCTTCCCGACCGCGGTGCAGTGCAGTGCCGCCGGTACGCCGACCTGCGAGTACATCCGCACCGACCGCACACTGTCGAGCTTGTCGATGTAGACCACCTCACCGTTGTCCCACGCGGCCAGATGCACGGTCTGCCCGGTCTTCTGGTTCAGCTCGCGCAGATGCGGTGCCGCGACCTCCCGTACGACGTGTTGCTCGCGGGCAACGTCCGCCAGTGCGAACAGTCGCGACCCCAACCGATACCGGTGCGCCGCGTCACGCCGTACGAACCGCTCGGCCTCCATGGTCCGCAGCAGCCGCAGCACCGTCGTCTTGTGTACGCCGAGCTCCGTCGCCAACTGGTCGAGCGACCGCTCCCCCTCGCCCAGGTTGGCGAGGATCTGGAGAGCTCTCCCGAGGCTCTGACTCATGCGACGCCGATCTTCGTCGCCGCCCACTCCTCGTCGGAACAGGTCAACAAGCGCTCGCGAACACCGAGCTCCAGCGGCGCGGCGTGGTCCTCTGGCACGGTCAGCACCGCCGCAGCATTCAGATGCCCGAGCCGCAGCCGCTGCGTCATCGGCAGGCCCTGCAACGTCCCCGCCAGGAAGCCGGCCGCGAACGCGTCGCCCGCCCCCACCGGCTCGACCACATCGACCGTCAGCGCGGGAACCTCGGTGCGACGCCCGTCCGGCTCCAGCACGAGCGCAGTGTGCGCATCGTTCTTCACCACCAGCGTGCACGCCCTACCGAGGCGTTCGTGCAGCTCAGCGGGGTCATTGGTGCCCGCGAACACCAGAGCCTCGTCAGCACCGATCAGTACGACGTCAGCCGAGCGGAGCACTCGCCAGAGCGGCTCCGGGTCCTTGTCCCGCCACAACACGGGCCGCCAGTTGAGGTCGACGCTCAGCAGGTAGCTGCGCGGCTGCGCGGCCAACTGCTCGACCATCTGCGCCGCACTGTCGGAGATGGCCACAGTGATACCGGTGGTGTGCACGAGCTCGGCGTTCGCCAGCCGCTTCTGCACCGCCGGCCGATCCAGGAACGCCGGGTCCATAGCGGCAGCTGCCGAACCGGTGCGGTAGTAGTGCATCCGGGTGCGCCCGTCCCGGGACTCCTTCGCGTAGAGCGCCGTCGGCCGGTCCGGGTCCAGCTCGACCCCGCCGACCTCGACACCTCGCCCCTGCAGATCACGCAGTACGTGCGCACCGAAGCCGTCGTCGCCGAGCCGCGAGATCCAGCCGGTCGCGATCCCCAGGGCGGCCAGGCCGCCGGCCACGTTGCACTCGGCGCCACCGACCGACCGCCGGAACGACTCCACATCCGCCAGCGGCACCCCGGTCTCCCCGGCCAGCATGATCATCGCTTCGCCGACGCAGACCGCGGCGGGCGTCTCAGGGAGCGGTTCGCGCATCGGCACTCCACAGGGGTGAGGTGATGGGATAGGTGTGAAACACCCGTCATTGACGCAACTTTGGGCGCGATGCTACAACCGTGATGTCAGTATGCGCAACGCACGTTGCATATGCTGCAACTCCATCCCTCAGGAGAACAGATGCCTGCTTACGATGCCGACGCCGTCGCCGCTCTCGCCGACCAGCAGGTGAGCTGGCAGGACAAGGCCCTGCCAGCCGCGTTCTGGGGCCGGACCGTCGCCGAGGTCCTCGCCGACAAGCCCCGCCTCTCCCAGCTGCCGACCCCGCTGATGACGCTGTCCGCGCCCGGCCTGCGGCACAACGTGGACACGCTCGCCCGCTGGAGCGCCCACCACGGCGTCGACCTCGCGCCCCACGGCAAGACGACGATGGCGCCCGCGCTCTGGGCCATGCAACTCGACGCCGGCGCCTGGGCGATCACCTTGGCCAACGTGTTCCAGCTCGGCGTCGCCCGCGCGTACGGCGTCCGCCGGGTGCTGATCGCGAACGCGGTGATCTCCCCGCTGCAACTGCGCTGGATCGCCGATGAACTCGAGGCCGACCCGGACTTCGAGGTCCTGGTCTGGGCCGATTCGGTCCGGACCGTCGAACTGATGGAGGCGGCCCGTTCGGCGCACGTCGGTCCCGGTGCGCGGAAGCTCGACGTACTGGTCGAGGTCGGTGGTCTCGGCGGCCGGACCGGCGCGCGGGACGCCGACACCGCGCTGGCCGTCGGCGAGGCGATCGCGGACGCGCCATCACTGCGGCTCGCGGGGGTCGCCGGATACGAGGGCGCGATCGGGCACGGCGTGGCGGAGGCGGATCTCGAGGAGGTCCGCGCGTACCTCCGCATGCTGGCAGGGATCCACACCCGCTTGCTGCAGAGGCGTTGGTACGACGATGACGTCGTACCGGTGGTGAGCGCCGGAGGCAGTCAGTACTTCGACGACGTCGCTCAGGTGCTCGCTCCGCTGGCCAAGGACGGTACGCGGGTGGTGCTCCGGTCGGGCGCGTACATCGCGCACGACGACGGCATGTATCGCCGGATGTCGCCGCTCGGCGAGTCGCCCCGGACGGACGGCGATCGGCTGGTCGCCGCGATGCACGGATGGGTCCGGATCACGTCCCAACCTGAGCCCGGGCTGGCGATCTTCGACGCGGGCCGGCGCGATCTGCCGTTCGACCAGGACCTGCCCGAGCCACAGCTGATCCGGCCGCGCTCGGACGGCGAACCGGTCCTCACGGCCGACGGCATGACCGTCACCAACCTCAACGACCAGCACGGCTTCCTGCACTTCGACGGCGTCCCGGTGGTGATCGGCGACGAGCTCCGGATCGGGCTGTCCCACCCGTGTACGGCGTTCGACAAGTGGGGGCTGATCCCGGTCGTGGACGACCCGGACGCGGCCGATCCGGTCGTGGTCGACCTGGTCCGGACGTTCTTCTGAGATGGCCGAGCTGCTGATCACGGGCGCCACCGTCATCGACGGCTCCGGCGCTCCCGGCGTCCGCGCCGACGTCGCGGTCGAGGCCGGCCGGATCGTGGCCATCGGCAACGACCTGGCGACGTCGGCGGCCCGGTCGATCGACGCCGCGGGACTGGTGCTGTCGCCCGGGTTCATCGACATGCACGCGCATTCCGACCTGCAGATCCTGGTGAATCCGGATCACACCGCGAAGGTCAGCCAGGGCGTCACCTTGGAGGTACTCGGCCAGGACGGCCTGTCGTTCGCGCCGATCGACGACCCGACCCGGTCCGCCGTACGTCGCCAGATCGCCGGCTGGAACGGTGAGCCGGACGACTTCGACTTCAGCTGGTCGACCGTCGCCGGATGCCTCGACCGGCTCGACCAGGGCATCGCCTGCAATGCGGCGTACCTGGTCCCGCAGGGAACGCTACGGATGATGGTCGTCGGCACCTCGAACCGGCCGGCTACCCGCGCCGAACTGGACGCGATGAAAGCCTTGCTGGCCGAAGGACTGCAGCAGGGCGCGGTCGGGATGAGCAGCGGCCTCACCTACACGCCCGGCATGTTCGCGACCACCGACGAGCTCGTCGAGCTCTGCGAGGTCGTCGCGCACTACGGCGGCTACTACGGGCCACACCAACGGTCGTACGGCAAGGGCGCACTCGACGCGTACGGCGAAATGGTCGAGGTCGCCCGGCGTTCCGGATGCGCGCTGCACCTGACGCACGCGGTGATGAACTTCGCGCCGAACGCCGGCCGCGGGGCCGACCTGGTCGCGATGATCGACAAGGCCCTCGCGGCCGGCATCGACGTCACCACCGACACCTATCCGTACTTGCCGGGGGCAACCACTCTGGCCGCGATCCTGCCGAGCTGGACCGCGGAGGGCGGTCCGGACGCCCAGCTCGCCCGGCTCCGGGATCCGGCCGCGCGGGACCGGATCGCCTACGAGCTCGAGCAGGTCGGCTCGGACGGCTGCCACGGCTGCGTGGTGGAGTGGGAGACCATCGAGATCGGCGGCGTCCGCAACCCGGCTCTGAACGACGCCGTCGGCAGCACGATCGCAGCGATCGCCGCCTCGACCGGCCGACCGCCTGCGGACGTGTTCTTCGACCTGCTGATCGCCGACGACCTGGCCACGTCGATCCTGCAGCACGTCGGCCACGAGGAGAACGTACGGGCGATCATGCGGCATCCCAGCCACACGGGCGGCTCGGACGCGATCCTCGTCGGCGGCAAACCACATCCGCGCTCGTGGGGGACGTTCCCGCGCTACCTGGCCCGCTACGTCCGCGAGCTCGGCGTGCTCGATCTGCCCGACTGCATCCACCACCTGACCGGCCGTCCGGCTCGTCGTCTCCGTCTCCCCGACCGCGGACTCGTCCGCGTCGGCTGCCGAGCCGATCTGGTCCTCTTCGATCCGGACACCGTCCAGGACACCGCCACGTTCGAGACCCCCCGCCAACAGGCCACCGGGATTCCGTACGTCTTCGTGAACGGCGTACCCGTCATCGACGACGGCCGGCGCACCGACGCGCTTCCGGGCCGCGCAGTCCGTCGTACCACCGTCGGAGAGGAAAGCTCATGACCACCACCCTGGACCTGCTCCGCGCGGACCGCGTGCTGACCGTCGTCCGGGCGCCGGAGATCTCCGACGCCCGGGACCTGTGCGCGGCGTTGGTTGCCGGTGGCATTCATGTCGTGGAGCTCACCTACACCACGCCCGACCTTCCCCGGCACCTCGAGCGCGCCGCTTCCACGGCCGCGGAGACCGGCGCGGTGGTCGGCGCCGGCACCGTCCAGACCGGGGCGCAGGCCAAGCAGGCGATCGACGCCGGCGCGCAGTTCCTCGTCACTCCCGGCCAGGGCCCGGACGCCGCCGCCATCGCCGAGACCGCCCGCAGCGCCGGCATCCCGGTCATCCTCGGCGCCTTCACGCCCTCCGAGGTGATGACGGCGCTCGCGCTCGGCTCCGACGCCGTGAAGATCTTCCCCGCCCACCAGCTGGGGCCGAAGTACTTCAAGGACCTCAACGGCCCTTTCCCCGGTGTGCCCCTGGTCCCCTCCGGCGGCATCAACGCGGGTAACGCGCGCGACTACCTCGCCGCCGGCGCCCTGGCGGTTTCCGCCGGCACCGACGTCGTCTCCCCCGCCGACGTCGCCGCAGCCAACTGGGAAACCATCACCGCCAAAGCCCAGACGTTCTGCGCTGCCCTCTAGCAAGTCGCTACTGCACGGTGATGCTGCCGTAGCTCGTCCGCAGGAAGAGGTGGTGGGTGGAGCCCGGGTCGTTGGGGAAGTCGAGCTGGTTGGAGCCTTGGGTCGCGACGGCATCGATCGCATAGGTCGCTGTCGGTGGGAGTTGAACGGTGAGGGAGCCATCGCTGGCCGTGGCAGTCACCTGGTCCGGCGGGCTGTCGAAGAACAGGTTGATCGAACCACGCCGGACGTCCACCGAGACCTGGGAAGTCCGCAACCGATTCATGTCGACCGATCCGTCGCTCACATCCACAGTGAGCGGCGAAGACACGCCGGCCACATCGAGCGACGCCCGCTCCACTTTCGCCTGGACCGCGGCCGCCGTCGGCACCTCCACCGTGAGGTCGACCGCGCAGTGTGGATCGGGACAACTCGTGTGCACGGTCAGGAATCCACCGATCGTCGTCACCTCGATCGCGGGCCGCGCGACCGCATACGACCCGTCCACGGTCACGTGCACCTCAGCATCCGCACTGGCCAGCAGTTGCGCCGGCACATCCGACACAACCTGCACCCCCTGCGACCCGGGGACGAACGAAGCCGAGTAGCTGTACGGCAACTTCCCCCGGATCAACGACACCGTCACCGCCGCCGCGGTAACGACAAGCACCAGCAACGGCACCAGCCCGATGATCAGCATCCTCCGCTGCGCGACCGTCATCACGACTCCAGGAACTTGAGTACGGCGAGCACCCGACGGTGCTCCCCGTCGGTCGGCGCAAGTCCGAGCTTCAGGAAGATGTTGCTGATGTGCTTCTCCACCGCTCCCTCGCCGACCACGAGAGCCTGCGCGATCCCGGCGTTCGACTTGCCCTCCGCCATCACCCGGAGAACGTCCTGTTCCCGCGGACTCAGCACGGCGAGCGGATCCACCCGGCGCGACCGCACCAGCAGCTGCGAGATCACCTCCGGGTCGAGCGCGGCCCCGCCATCGCCGACCCGGCGCAACCCGTCGATGAACTGATCCACGTCCGCGACCCGATCCTTGAGCAGATACCCGACCCCGCCGAGGTTGCCCCCGATCAACTCGCTGGCATATCGCTCCTCGACGTACTGCGAGAGCACCAGTACGCCGATCGCCGGGAACTGTTCGCGGATCACGAGTGCGGCGCGCAAACCCTCGTCGGTGAAGGTCGGTGGCATCCGCACGTCGACCACGCACACGTCCGGCCGATGCTCGTCGACCGCTTTCAGGAGCGCGTCTCCATCACCGACCGCGGCGACCACCGTGCAGTCCTGCTCCAAGAGCAACCGCACGATGCCCTCTCGCAAGAGCACCGAGTCCTCGGCGATCACCACCCGCATTCCTTCTGCCTCCTCAGTCACAGGGCACCTCGGCGATCAGCAGGGTCCCGAGACCCCGTGGACTGGCGAGGGTGAGGAGTCCATCGACACCCGAGATCCGGTCGGCCAATCCACGGATCCCGCCGCCGGCGGCCGCATTCGCACCACCCTGCCCGTCGTCACCCACCTCGATCTTGAGGAACCTGCCAACCCGTGTGATCGTGACCCACGCCTGGGCCGCGGCGGCGTGCTTGGCGACGTTGGTCAGCGCTTCGGTCACGACGAAGTACGCGATCGACTCGACCGTCAGCGACGGCCTGGGGTCCACGTCGACCGTCACCCGCACCGGTACCGGTGACCGAGCGGCGACCGCCGAGATCGCCGCGTCGAGACCGCGGTCCGACAGCACCGGCGGATGCAGGCCTCGCGTCAGATCGCGGATCTCCGCGATCGCCTGCATCGCCTCCGAATACGCCTCCTCGATCAGCGAGCGCACTGCGGGATCCTTCCCGCCCAGCCGGTTCTTCGCCCGGCCGAGGGTCATCGCCAGCGAGACCAGCCGTTGCTGGGCTCCGTCGTGCAGGTCGCGTTCCATCCGCCGCCGCTCGGCCTCGACCGAGTCGACGACCTGCTGGCGGCTCGTCACGAGCTGCGTCACGCGCTCCGCCAGCGCACCGGTCTCGGACCGGCCGAGCAACGTTCGCGCCAGCCGTCCGTCCAGCGCCGACGCCTGGCGCATCAACAACGGCGACACCACCAGCAGAAAGATCCCACCGATCACTGCCGCCACCGAGGCCTTCGTCATCGTGTCGATCACGAACGGCCCGAGCTGCGCCTGCGACGCGGCGAACTGCCAGTAGTACGCCGGCAATCCGATCAGCACCGGCGGCACCGACCAGGCGAAGAAGATCGCCCCGAGCCATATTATTGCCATCGGCAACAGCAGGACGTAGTACAGGAACTGCCGCCACAAACCCCGATCGGTCAGCGCCGCCCGGGCGTCGGCGATCCGCGACCCGGTCGGCGCCGGTGGCACCAGCGGCGGAACCTCTTGCCCCCGCGTGATCCGCGCCCGCGTCCGCTCCCACCCGGCCGCCGCGTACACGAGTCGATTCGCGCCGACGGTCAGCGGGATGCCGACGTACGCGAGTGGCCGCGCCAGGACGGCAACCGTCACCGCACCCAGCACCAGCAGACCGGACGTGAGCACGACGAACGCGTCGCCGAGCAGGTGGATCGTTGCCAACCACAAGTACGGCGACCGCCACAGCCGCCACGGCGCCCGGGGGACCGGACTCGCGATCTCCGTCACCCGATCACCTCCCTGTGTCAGCGCGCTGCTCGCACGACACAACCTACGTCGCCGACGCGGCGGCCCATATGAGGACATCCACCGATCTCGCCGGGGGTTAACCCCACCCCGGTTCGTGGGCTGACCGGACTGCGCCGGAAGTCCGCGGCCGGAATGCTCGAAGACATGACGACGACAGTTGCGGACACGGTGGAGGGCAGGCTCGGGGACGCGATCGACGACCGCGTGGCCGACGCGCTGGAGGACTACATCGCCGAAGGGCGGCTGGACGGGAGGATCCGTCCACTCCGCTCCCCCGGCGGCCTGGCCACCGCTGTCGCCGCCGGGGTCGCGGCCGTGCTGCTCCCGTGGTGCCTGATCCTCGCCGCCACGCTGCCGAGCACCTACCAGGCCGACCACTGGAAGATCACCTGGATCGGCCTCGACTGCGGGACCGCGATCGCTGCCGGACTGACGGCGTACCTGCTGCACACTCGCAGCAGCTACGCCGCCCTGACCGCTATGGCTGCTGGAACGCTGCTGATCGCCGACGCCTGGTTCGACGTCAGCACAGCGGGAGGCTTCGACCGCAGCCTCTCCGTGGCCGAGGCCTTCTTGCTGGAGCTCCCACTCGCCCTCTGCGCGTTCCTCGTCGCCGCTCGCGAGCTACGGAAGCGCTAACCGATCAGCTCCAGCACCGGCCCCTCGTGCAGTGCCTGGTAGACCTTGTCCCGCAGGGCATTGGCCTCGGAGTCGGTAAGCGTGCGGTCCACCGGCCTGAGGATCAATCTGACCAGAAGGTTCCGCTGGCCCGGGGTCAGTTGGAGACGCTCACGGGCAGCCGCCGGCAGGTCGTCGTACGACGTCTCGCCCAGCACCTCCAGCGACTCCGCGGCATCGGCGTCCACTCCGAGCGCGTCGCGCACCTTGTCACCGAGCACCTCCGCCGACACGTCGGTCGACGCGCCGACTACGACGGACAGGTCGCGGCGGACCGGCGGCATCGACGAGACCGGCTTGTACGGCGCCAGGTCTCGCATCTGACCCGCCACGCGCGGATCCGTTGACCTGAGCAACCGGATGTCCCGGATCCCCTTGCGGAGCATCAGAAGCCGGTCGAGGCCTGGTCCCATGGCCAGTCCGGTCCAGCTGTCGTCCAGACCGGCCCGCCGAAGCACATGCGGCGCGGCGACACCGCACTCACCGATCTCGATCCACTGATCGTCCAGCAGTACGTCGATCTGCCGGCCATGGATCGTGTACGGGTGCACCGCCGGGACCGTCCGGTAGGTCTGACCGGGCAGGACCGTGTCGACCAGGCGGGCGATCATGTCCTCCAGTTCGGGCTCTCCGAGCGTGACGTTGCGACTGATCCGCCACAGGTCGAGCTGATGCGGCGTACCGGTGTGCTGCCAGTCCACTGAGTCGCGGCGGTAGCAGATGCCCGCACAGATCATCAGTACGTCGGACGAGTCGGACTTCGCGAGGTCCCGCAGAGCCGGCGGGATCATCGCCGACGTGTGACTTCGCAGTACTTCGGTCTCCGACGCGTAGCGGGTGTAGCGGGCTTCCCGAGTCACCGCGTCACCGGCGTACCCGAGGTTGTCGTAGTTGTCGGCCAGCGTGACCACGGGATGGTCGCGGCGGGTCCAGATCTCGGTATAGGGCCAGGCCGTGCTGAGCGCCGTACGCAAGGAGTCGACGATCAGCTGGATCGCATGGGGTCCCTGAGCCGGGTCCGCGAGGTCGCGCAGGGCCAGGGCAGCGTGCAGTTCTTCAGAAGTGAGGACAGACATGAGTTTCTCTCCGAAATGACGGTCTCGACGGGGGAGACACCCCGGTCGGCCGCGGTCACCTCAGGAGAGAGCGCAACAGCAGCTCACCCCGTCGGCACCGTCGTGCCGGCCGGGGCGAAGAAATCGCCGCCCGTACTGCGTCATGCCCACCACTGTACCTGTTGCCTCAACACCTCCGCCCCGGATTTCTCCCGGAACCGGACCGGCATTCTCCGCGCATTCTTCCGGAAACTCACCCCCAGGCAGGCGAAACCGGTGCAACGATGGGGCGCATGCGATGGATCGACACTCTCGAAGCCGCGGCCGCGGAGAAGCTGCCCGAGGCCGTGCATCGGTACTTCCGGCAGGGTTCGGCCGGCGGGGTCAGCGTCGGCGAGGCGACCGCGGCCTGGTCGGCGTACCGCTTCCGTCCCCGCGTGCTGAACGACGTCTCCAGGGTCAACCTGCGCACGACCGTGCTCGGCACCCCCGTCGACGCCCCGATCCTGGTCGCGCCGTCGACCCTGCATCGGATGGCCGATCCCGACGGCGAGGTCGCGACGGCGAGAGGCGTAGGTGCGGCCGGGTCGGTGCTCGGCGTCTCCAGCAACGCGGGGACCACGTTCGCCGATTTCGGCGCGACCGGAGTGCCGTGGTGGATGCAGGTCTACATCGTGCGCAATCGCGAGATCACCGTGCGCATGCTCGACGCCGCGGTCGCGGGCGGCGCACGAGCGATCGTGCTCACCGTCGACACCCCGGTAGTCGGCCGGAAGGAGGACGAGGGTGAGACAGTCTGGGATCTCGTCCAGCCTGGGCAACTGCTGGCCAACCTGCCTGAGGGTGAATGGACCGACGACGATCTGGAGAAGGCTGACGACCTGAGCCCGGATGCCATCGGCTGGCTCGCCGATCGCACCGGCCTTCCGGTGGTGGTGAAGGGCGTCCTGCGCGGCGACGACGCCAAGCGGTGCGCGGACGCGGGTGCCGCCGGTGTCATCGTGTCGAACCACGGCGGCCGTCAGCTCGACGGCTCCATCCCCACCGCCCAGGCTCTGCCCGAGGTGGCCGAAGCCCTGGCCGGCACGGGCACCGAGATCTACGTCGACGGCGGCATCCGCCGGGGCGAGCACATCCTCACCGCTCTGGCCCTGGGCGCCCGCGCCGTCTTCGTCGGCCGTCCCGCCCTCTGGGCCCTGTCCGTCGGCTCCGCCGCTGGGGTCACCCGCCTCCTCACGGACCTCGCCACCGAGCTGGATCACACCCTCCGCCTAGCCGGCCACCCCACGCCGGCCTCCTTGACCCCAGACCTCATTACGACCCGCTTCACCAACTGATCGGAACCGTCTGATGAGCGTATCCAGCGGTGTGGAAGGTTTGCGGATCGTCAGTCTGAACGCGTTCCTGCCCGGACTCCGGCTGGTGCACGACTTCGCGGCGCGAAACGGGCATGAGGTCGTGCTGGTGGTGACGTTGCCCGAGACCGGGCGGTACGGCGCTGCCGTGCAGCCGATGGTGGCGGGGCTGCCGGAGGACACGAACGTGCTGATCACCCGGAAGCTACGGACGGTGGCCGCGCCGGTGATCGACGCGCTGCGGCCGGATGTGGTCATCTCGGCGGCGTTTCCCCGGCTGATTCCGGCCGAGATCCTGGAGATCCCGAAGTACGGCGCGATCAACTGTCACCCGTCACCCCTGCCGGCCGGGCGGGGACCGACGCCGCAGCGGTTGATCTATGAGGGCGACGAGCGGATCGGGGCGACGGTGCATCGGACGGCGGCCGAGTTCGACACGGGCGCGATCCTCGCCCAGCGGATCGCGCCGCTCCCGGACGACCTCAACGGCACTGGGATCATGCAGGTCTGGGGCGAGCTGCTCAGCCAGTGCCTGGACGAGGCTGTGCCCCGCCTGGTCGCCGGCGATCCCGGCGTACCGCAAGATCCCGCCGCGGCGAGCGAGGCTCCGCTCTTCACCGAAGAGGAGCTGCTCCTCGACCTGACCGAGCCGTCGGCCGTCGTGCGACGCAAGGCCGCCGCGCTCAACGTGACGTCGCCCCGGGCCCAGGTCCACCTCGCCGGTACGACGTACGTCGTCACCCGGACCGACGTCGTACCGGCCGGGTCGGTCAGCACGGCCGAGCCAGGCGCCGTCCTCGCAGAACACGACGACGGCTGGACCGTCCAGACCGCCGACCTACCCCTCCGCCTCACTCAGGCGCCCGGACCTGACAAACAGAAGGACCCCGGGTAGTCCCGGGGTCCTTCTGGTGCTGGGTTCGAGGTCAGGCCTCGGCCGGCTCCTCGGTGAGGTTGCGGGTCAGGTTGGGGTCAACCTGGACGCCCGGTCCCATCGTGGTCGAGAAGACCGTCTTCTTGATGTAGCGGCCCTTGGAGCTGGCCGGCTTGAGCCGGAGGATCTCCTCGAGCGCGGCGCTGTAGTTCTCCACCAGCTGGGACTCGTCGAACGAGACCTTGCCGATGATGAAGTGCAGGTTCGCGTGCCGGTCGACCCGGAACTCGATCTTGCCGCCCTTGATGTCGTTCACGGCCTTCACCACGTCCGGGGTGACCGTGCCGGTCTTCGGGTTCGGCATCAGACCACGCGGGCCGAGGACCCGGCCGAGACGGCCGACCTTGCCCATCAGGTCGGGGGTCGCGACGACGGCGTCGAAGTCGAGCCAGCCGTCAGTCACCTTCTTGATCATGTCGTCGTCGCCGACGAAGTCGGCGCCGGCGGCCTTCGCGGCCTCGGCCTTGTCACCGGTGGCGAAGACGAGGACCCGTGCCGTCTTGCCAGTACCGTGCGGAAGGTTGACGGTGCCGCGCACCATCTGGTCGGCCTTGCGGGGGTCGACCCCGAGGCGCATCGCGACGTCGATGGTGGAGTTGAACTTCTTGCCCGTCGCGCCCTGCTTGGCGAACTTGATCGCCTCGAGCGGGGTGTACAGGTGGTCGAAGTCGATCTGTTCCGCGATCGAGCGGTAAGCCTTACTGCGCTGTGCCATGTCTGTTCCTCTCTGGGGTGTGGTCGATAGGGCGGCGCTTCGCCCTGCCACAACTGCTTCGATTACTACTCATTCCAACGCGCCACACGTACGACGGATTCCGCCGTACGCGGGCTGGAGGTACTACTTGTCGACGACGACGCCCATCGAGCGGGCGGTGCCCTCGATGATCTTCATCGCGGCGTCGATGTCGCGGGCGTTCAGGTCCGGCATCTTGGTGGTGGCGATCTCGCGGACCTGGTCCTTGGTGATCTTGCCGACCTTGTCCTTCTGCGGGACGGCCGAGCCCTTCTGCAGACCGGCGGCCTTCTTGATCATCTCCGGCGCCGGCGGCGTCTTGGTGACGAAGGTGAAGGAGCGGTCTTCGTAGATGGTGATCTCGACCGGCACGACGTTGCCACGCATGGATTCGGTCTGCGCGTTGTACGCCTTGCAGAACTCCATGATGTTGACGCCGTGCGGACCGAGCGCGGTACCGACCGGCGGGGCGGGCGTCGCGGCACCGGCCTGGAGCTGCACCTTGACCAGGGCAGCGATCTTCTTCTTGGGAGGCATTCTGTCGGGTCCTTAGACTTTCTGGATCTGGTTGAAGCTGAGTTCCACCGGGGTCTCCCGGCCGAAGATCTCCACCAGGGCCTTGATCCGCTGGGCCTCGGCATTGATCTCCGTGACTGTGGCGTGCAGGGTCGCGAACGGCCCGTCGACCACCATGACCGAGTCGCCCACACCGAAGTCGGCGACCTCGACCTTCTTCTTGGCCGCGGTCTTGGCGGGTGCGGCGCCGGCTTCGGCAGCCGCCTGCTCCGCCGCCGCCACGACGGCCGGAGCGAGCATCTTCTCCACCTCTTCGAGGCTGAGCGGAACCGGCTTCTGGCTGTTCCCGACGAAGCCGGTCACCGACGGCGTGTGCCGCACGGTCGACCAGGACTCGTCGGTCAGGTCCATCCGGACCAGCACGTAGCCGGGGAGCACGGTGCGCTTGACCATCCGGCGCTGCCCGTTCTTGATCTCGGCGACCTCTTCGGTCGGCACGATGATCTCGAAGATGTAGTCCTCCATGTTCAGGGAGTTGATCCGGTTCTCCAGGTTGCCCTTGACCCGGTTCTCCATCCCTGAGTACGTGTGCACCACGTACCAGTCGCCGATCTGCGAGCGCAGCCGGCCGCGCAGCTCCTCGAGCGGGTCGCCCGGCTCTTCCGGCTCGGCGTCCTCGTCGGCAGCGGTCTCGTCGGCAGCGTCATCGTCGGCCTCGGCCGCGGCGGCCGCCACGGCGAGCGCTTCCACATCCGCGTCGTCGTCGGCTTCGTCCGCGTCCGGCGTCGTACCGGCGTCGTCGCTGGAGAAGACCAGCTCGTCGGCGGCGGCGGGCACCTCTTCGGTGCTCTCCGGCGCGGTCTCGGCGGTCTCTTCGGCCAGTTCCTCGGCCGCGTCCTCGACGTCGCCCTCGGTCACCACTTCGGCGTCCTCGGCGTCGTCGGCGGCGGCGACCACCACGACCGGCTCGTCCTCGGAGTCGTCCTTGTCCGCCGGGGGCTCTTCGGCCTCGTCATCGGCGGCGTACTCCTCGACGTCCTCGTCCTCCACCTCGACGTCGGCCTCGTCGTCATCGTCGTCGAGGTTCGCGAACAGGTCGTCGTCGTCCTCGTCGTCGGTGTCGTCCAGGTCGAGATCGAGGTCCAGGTCGATTTCGTCGTCGGAGTCAGCGGATACGTCGAACTCGTCCTCATGGTCGAGGATCTCGTCGTCGCGCTCGGACACGTTGTACTCCGTCATCTCTGCATCGGGTCTTGTCTGGCTTCGGGTCGGGCCGGGGCCCGGGACCTAGGGCGTTCGTGGGCTCGGCGGCCTCAGCCGAAGATCTTGAACATCGCCCAGCCGAAGGCGAGGTCGAGAACCGAGACGATCGCGATGACGAACACCACGAAGGTCAGGACGACCACGAAGTAGGTGGACAGCTGCTTGCGAGTCGGCCAGACGACCTTGCGGAGCTCGGCGACCACCTGGCGGTAGAAGCGGAGCAGGCCCCTGCCCTGCTTGCCTTCCGCAGGCTTGCCGGCGCCGGACGGTGCCGGGGTGCGCGTCTCCGTCACGACCTGACCTCTTTCGCTAGCGGCGGCCTGACCGGCCCTGCGCCGGTCAGGATTTGCAGGGCACGAGGGACTTGAACCCCCAACCTTCGGTTTTGGAGACCGATGCTCTGCCAGTTGAGCTAGTGCCCTCTGCAATCCCTCCGGACGCCGCGCGGGACCTGATCTCGGGCATGCCGGATCAGGGCCACCAACGCCCGGACTAGAAGAGTGTACGGGGTCCGAGCCACCTGGTCGAACTGAGGCTCCACCCGAACGACCCCCCACCGGGCGCCGTACCGCGACCAGAACCATACAGCCTCCACTCGGTCCCAACGGACCACACCCCCTGCGTGTTCCCGGGACCACAGTCCCTCCGGTAAGACGTACGCCGGACCGCCAGGCCATCTCAATTCGCCCCCTCGCCGACGCTCCCGCCTGGAGCCGGCCGGATCGCGCGATTGCGATGGCCTGGCGGTCCGGCCCCGCGGAGGCGCCGCCGTGAGGCAGTGCCAGGATGGGCACATGGGTTCCAGGATCTCGGCGCGGATCGGCGCCATCAGTGAATCGGCGACGCTGGCGGTCGACGCCAAGGCGAAGGCGCTCAAGGCGGCCGGTCGCCCGGTGATCGGGTTCGGGGCCGGCGAGCCGGACTTCCCGACGCCGGACTACATCGTCGAGGCGGCCGTGGCGGCGGCCCGGGATCCGAAGAACCACCGCTACAGCCCGGCCGGTGGCCTGCCGGAGCTCAAGCAAGCGATCGTCGAGAAGACCAAGCGCGACTCCGGCTACGAGATCGAGGCCGCCCAGGTCCTGGTCACGAACGGCGGCAAGCACGCGGTCTACAACACGTTCGCGACCCTGCTCGACCCCGGCGACGAGGTGCTGCTGCCGGCGCCGTACTGGACGACGTACCCGGAGACCATCCGGCTGGCCGGCGGGGTTCCGGTCGAGGTGCTCGCCGACGAGTCGCAGAACTACTGCGTCACGGTCGAGCAACTGGAGGCGGCCCGGACCGAGAAGACCAAGGCCCTGCTGGTCTGCTCGCCGTCCAACCCGACCGGCGCGGTCGACAGCCCGGAGGCGATCGAGGCGATCGGCCGCTGGGCGCTCGAGCACGACCTCTGGGTGATCACCGACGAGATCTACGAGCACCTGACGTACGGCGGCGCGACGTCGACCTCGATCCCGGTCGCGGTGCCGGAGCTGGCCGACAAGACCGTCGTACTGAACGGTGTCGCCAAGACGTACGCGATGACCGGCTGGCGGGTCGGCTGGATGATCGCCCCGTTGGACGTGATCAAGGCCGCGACGAACCTGCAGTCGCACCAGACCTCGAACGTCTGCAACGTCGCCCAGCGGGCCGCGATCGCCGCGGTCTCCGGCGACCTGTCGGCGGTCGAGGAGATGAAGAAGGCCTTCGACCGGCGGCGGCAGACCATGGTCACGCTGCTGAACGAGATCCCGGGCGTCGAGTGCCCCGAGCCGACCGGCGCGTTCTACGCCTACCCGTCGGTCAAGGGCGTCCTCGGCAAGGAGATCAACGGACGGACGCCGTCGACCTCGGCGGAGCTGGCCGAGATCATCCTGGACGAGGCCGAGGTCGCGGTGGTCCCCGGCGAGGCGTTCGGCGCGCCCGGCTACCTTCGCCTGTCCTACGCGCTCGGCGACGCCGACCTGGCCGAGGGTGTCGGCCGGATCGCCAAGCTGCTGAGCTGACCCGGATTTCTCCGGGACGGTACGGGATCGGTAACCTTCGGTAATGACGCAGCGGGATCTGCGGGTGCTGCCGAAGACACACCTGCATCTGCACTTCTCCGGGTCGATGCGGCACCTGACCCTGGTCGAGCTGGCGGACAAGCACGGAGTCCGGCTGCCTGACGCGCTGCGCACCGACTGGCCGCCGGAGCTGTCGGCCGCCGACGAGCGCGGTTGGTTCCGGTTCCAGCGGTTGTACGACATCGCGCGCTCGGTGCTCCGCACGGAGGACGACGTACGGCGCCTGGTCCGCGAAGCGGCCGAGGACGACCGGGCCGACGGCTCCCGCTGGCTGGAGATCCAGGTCGACCCGTCCGGGTATGCGAACCGCTTCCACGGGATCACGCCGTTCACCGACCTCGTGCTGGACGCCGCCCGGGAGGCATCCGCCTCGACGGGCATCGCCGTACAGGTGATCATCGCGGCCAACCGCACCCGGCACCCCCTCGACGCCCGGACGCTGGCGCGGCTCGCGGCGCAGTACGTCGGCCGTGGTGTGGTCGGGTTCGGTCTGTCGAACGACGAGCGCCGCGGGACGACCTCCGAGTTCGCCCCGGCCTTCCGGATCGCCCGGAATGCCGGACTGCTCGCCGCACCGCACGGTGGTGAGCTGTGTGGGCCGGCCACGGTCCGCACCTGCCTGGACGAGCTGGGAGCCGGCCGCATCGGCCACGGCGTCCGCTCGATCGAGGACCGCGACCTGCTGAAGCGAGTCGTCGACGCCCAGGTCGCCCTGGAAGTCTGCCCGGCCTCCAACGTCTCGCTCGGCGTCTACCACCGCGCGGAGGACGTCCCGCTCCGCCAGCTCTACGAGGCCGGCGCCCGCATCGCCCTGGGCGCCGACGACCCCCTGCTCTTCGGCTCCCGCCTCGCCGAGCAGTACGAAACCGCCCGCACAGTCCACAACTTCACCGACCAAGAGCTCGCCGACCTCGCCCGCGGCTCGGTCCTGGCCTCCACTGCCCCGCCCGAAGTCCAGAAGTCCCTCCTGACCGAGATCGACCACTGGCTCGGTGCCCCTGCCGCAGTTCCGGCGTACTAGGTGCACTTCGAAGCCGTCTACCTGGCCCGCCACGGCCAGACGGAGTGGAACGTCGCAGGGCGCCGCCAGGGCCGCCTTGACTCACCACTGACGTCTCACGGCCTGCGCCAAGCCCACCGCAACGCAGACCTGCTCAGCGGTCACCAGATCGACGCAATCATCACCAGTCCACTCGGCCGTGCCCGCCGTACGGCGGAGATCGTCGGGGAGACGCTCGGTCTGCCGATCCAGGTGCTCGACGAGCTGGCCGAGATCGCACACGGTGCCTGGTCCGGGCTTACCTCCGCCGAGATCGACGCAGGCTGGCCCGGTCAGCGGGCAGCCCGGGAGCAGGACAAGTACGCCTTCCGCTTTCCCGACGGCGAAAGTTACGCGGACGCCGACGTCCGGGCCGGGCGGGCGCTGGCGGAGGTGGCTCGAAGCGGCGCGCGACGGCCGCTGCTGGTCTCGCACGAGATGATCGGACGGATGCTGTTGAGGCAACTGGGCGTAGCGGACTCGTTGCAGCTCCGGCAGTCGTCCGATCTGATCTACCGGGTGCGCTCCGACGGCGAACTCGATGCGCTGACCGCGGCAGAATAAGTGCCGGCTCGGTTCCGAGGCAGGGCATTGTCCGGGCACCGGAGCGCGCCGTAGTTTTCAGGCATGACGCCGACCAAGATCCTGCTGCCAGAGGACGAACTGCCGACCCGTTGGTACAACGTGCTGCACGATCTGCCGACGCCTCCGCCGCCGGTGCTGCATCCGGGGACGGGGCAACCGATCGGTCCGGAGGATCTGGCTCCGCTGTTCCCAATGGATCTGATCCTGCAGGAGGTCTCGCAGGAGCAATACATCGACATCCCGGGCGACGTGCTCGACGTGTACCGGCTGTGGCGGCCCAGTCCGCTCTACCGGGCGCACCGACTGGAGAAGGCACTCGATACGCCGGCGCGGATCTACTACAAGTACGAAGGCGTCTCGCCCGCGGGCTCGCACAAGCCGAACACCGCCGTACCGCAGGCCTACTACAACGCGAAGTCCGGTGTCCGGAAGCTCACCACCGAGACCGGCGCCGGGCAGTGGGGGACCGCACTGGCGTTCGCCTGCGCGCAGTACGGGCTGGAGTGCGAGGTGTGGCAGGTGCGAGCGTCGTACGACCAGAAGCCGTACCGCCGGACGATGATGCAGGTCTTCGGCGCGACCGTGCACCCGAGCCCATCGGACCTGACCGAGGCCGGACGGAAGATCCTGGCCGGGGACCCGGACTCCCCCGGCTCACTGGGGATCGCGATCAGCGAGGCGGTCGAGGCCGCCGTCCAGGATCCCGAGGTGCACTACGCGCTCGGCTCGGTGCTCAACCACGTGCTGCTGCACCAGACGATCATCGGTGAGGAAGCGCTGATCCAGCTCGCCATGGTCGGCGAGACGCCGGACCTGCTGGTCGGCTGCACCGGCGGCGGGTCGAACTTCGGCGGTCTCGCGTTCCCGTTCCTGCGGGAGCGGTGGGCGGGCCGGATGTCCCCGGTCATCCGGGCGGTCGAGCCGGCCGCGTGCCCATCACTGACCCAGGGGACGTACGCATACGACTTCGGCGACACGATCGGGATGACGCCGCTGATGAAGATGCACACCCTCGGCCACGACTTCGTTCCCGACCCGATCCACGCCGGCGGCCTGCGCTACCACGGCATGAGCCCGCTGATCAGCCACCTCTACGAGACCGGTGAGATCGAGGCGATCGCCAAGCCACAGTCCGAGTGCTTCGCGGCCGGCGTGCAGTTCGCCCGCACCGAGGGCATCGTCCCGGCGCCCGAGCCGACGCACGCCCTCGCCGCCGCGATCGAGGAAGCCCAACGCTGCAAGGAGTCCGGCGAGGAGAAGGTCATTCTCACCGCCCTCTGCGGCCACGGCCACCTGGACCTGGCCGCATACGACGCCTACCTCACCGGTGCGATGACCGACCGCTCCTGGGACGACGCCGACATCCAGTCCTCCGTAGCCCAGGCCCTGTCCCGCCTCCCCGTCCTCAGTTAGAAGGGGCGACCGCTTCCACTACCTATCGCCCGCCGCGCTTCCACCACGGCTTGGGCCGCTTGGCCACCGCCGCCAGCCAGTCATCCGGAACGCCCCACCCCCGAGCAGTCAGCGCCTGGAAGTACTCGGCCTTCAGACTGTCCGGCAACCAGTACGTCGCTCTGTGCTGCCCAACGACCTCGAAGTACGTCGTGCGGTGGCGTGCACTCCACACCGTCGCCTGGTTGGAGCTGTACGCCAGCCGCACGTAGTCCCATCGCGCCTGCGCATCCTCCATGTCGAAGCCACGCTCGACCACCCGGCCGCTCGCCCGCGGCTCACCCTCGATTCCCGCGATCAGCTCCTGGACGAGAGCCCGGTCGTCCGTCATCTCGTCCGGCAACCGCAAGCCCACCGGATCCAGCACCACAGCCCCCAACCGCGGCCGCGCCACCTCGAGAAACACCTCCAGCAAGGCGAATCCCTCTTCGGCCCGCTCGAAGCGGTCCAACTCGGCGCGCAGTGTGGTCACGGCTTCCTCGGGCACGCGGCCACTCTAATCTGACCGGGCCTGCCCCCATCTGCCCCGACCTGCCCCGGCCGATCACGCTCAGCTAGAGCACCGCAGCCACCCGGTGGCTGACGGGACGGCGCCCACGCCCCCTGACCGATGCCCTGAAAGCCCTTACACCGTGGGAAATCCGGGGCAACCCGGGGCATTCCGGGGCATCGTGGGGCAGCTCGTCCACAGCGGCGATTTTCGTGGTCGCAGAGGGTGTGCGCACACCTACAGTTACCGCCATGTCAGAGGCCAACGAGTTGTTGCGCACCGCGCGGGAGCACACGCCGTCGCGCCGCGCGCCGGGTGCACACATGTCCCGGGCGGAGCTCGCCGAGACGGTTTGTGCCTGGTTGTGGGACACCACCGAAGTCAGGTACGAGCTGGACGGTCACTACATCGCCAAGCTGGAACGCGGCGCCGTTCGCTGGCCGGGCGCGGCGTACCGCTCCGGGCTGCGCTATGTCCTGAACGTTGCTTCAGACAACGAGCTCGGCTTCAGTCCGCCGCCTGGAGTGGTGGTGACCGAGCCGGAGCTGACGCTGCCGTCGACCGTCGGGCTCGAGGACGACGTGAGCGACGCCGGTGACGAGTCGATCTCGTTCCTCACGTTCGCGGAGCAGTCCAATGTCGGCGACCTCACCGTCGAGCAGCTGCACGCCGACATCCTCGGCATCGCCCAGAATTACCTCCGCGCACCGACCCGGCCGCTGTTCGTCCGCAGCCGCAGCGTCCGCGACCGTGCATTCCGGCTCCTGGCCGGCAGACAATCGCCCAAGCAGTCCCGCGACCTCTACTCGGCCGCCGGATGGGCGATCACCCTGCTGGCCTGGATGTCCGTCGACCTCGGCCGCCCGGACGTCGCCGAGCGCCACACCCGGACGGCGTGGGCCTGCGCCGAGGCCGCGGATCACGACGTACTGCGCGCCTGGATCCGCGCCACCCAGCACACCGCTGCCTTCTGGCAGGACGACTTCGCCGGCGCCGCGGCGTACGCACAGGACGGCCTGCGGTATGCCGCCGGCACGTCGGCCCTGTTCCTGGCCAGCGCAGCCGCGGTCGATCTCGCCCGCTGCGGACGGGCAGACGACGCCCGCGACGCGCTCGGCCAGGCCAAACGAATGCCCGCCACACCAGCCGACTCCGAACCACCCGGCCTGTTCATCTGTACGCCGGAACGCGCCGAAGGCATCTGGTCAGACGCCTACCTCGCGCTGGGAGAAGCCCGCCACACCCTCGGTCACGCGGACCGCGCCGTCGCCATGTTCGAAGCAGCCCCACACCTAGTCCGGAACTTCGGCTCCGAACGGATGGTCCGCCTGCAACAGGCCAAGGCGCGCCTCGCCCTCGGCCAACTCGACGGCGCCATCGAGACCCTCGAGCCGGTCCTCAGCACACCCCTCGAATACCGGGTCCGCCCCTTGATCCATCGCATCAGCGAGGTCGCGGCCCTCACAGCGCCGTACGCCCGGACCCCGCAGGCCCGCCAACTCCGCGAACAAATCCGCGACTTCACCCAGCACCCCGACCTCCCCGCCCGCCCAACCCGCACCCGCCGCCGCAAGCCGGGGTCGGAGCGCCCCGAAGCACCAACCGCCGCCAAGGACCCGAAGCCGCTCGAGCCACCCAAACCCCAACAACCCGGCGCCCAATGGACGGACGCACACCCGGCGGACGTGCATCCGGCGGATGTGCAGGCTTCCGATCCGCGCGGATCCGATGACCACCGACCTGAACCGCAGCAGCCCGATGTTCAGCGGGCTCGTGCGGTGCCGCATAGCTGAGAGGAGCGGTCGCATGGTCGACCGAGTTCGCGATCATTGGTATTGGCGGCCGGGCTGGCGAGCCGGGCGCTCCTTCTATACCTGGCACATCACCTTCGAGAACGATCCGATCCTCAGCGATCTGCACGCGGCCTACCAGCCAGTGATCAGATCGCTTCCCGGTCTCACTCGTGTCCCGGTGCAATGGCTGCATCTGACCATGCAGGGCGTCGGGTTCGCCGACAAGGTCACGCAGGAGGACCTCGACCCGATCGTGGACGCCGCCCAGCGCAGGCTCGTACTCATCCCCCCGTTCGAGATCCGCATCGGGCCGGCGATCGTCGATGTGGAGAGCCTTCAGCTCCCGGCCCAGTCCGTCGACCGGCTCCGCTGGCTCCGCGCCCAGCTCCGGGCGGCGATCACCGACGTCTGGGGCCCCGACACAGTCCCTGCGCTGCCCGAGCTCGAACCACACATCTCCCTCGGCTACTGGAACCAGGCCGCCGACACCGAGCCACTGAAGAAACGTGTGGCCGCCTTGGGAGGCGAGATCGCCAAGACACACGTCACTCACGCCAGCTTGATCAACCTCAACCGAGACCACCACTGCTACGAGTGGACGACCTACGCCGCAGTGCGCCTGGGCGTCCCCAGTCAGCTCTGACCAGGAGATGTCCGTGACAGACAAGACCTCTACGGCCCTGACCGACGGCTCGGCCGCCGGCGTGATCCGGGCGCTGCTCGACTTCCGCAGCGTCTGGACCACCCACGACCTGGTCGCCCTCAGCCGGGTCCCCGCACCCACGATCCACCGCGTCGTCACCTGCCTCGAACACGAGGACCTGGTGACGCGAACCGCCGGCGCGATCGTCGCCGTACCCGACTGGACTGCTCTCCTCCGTCGCTGGAGCCAGGACTTCCGCTTCGACCAGAAGAACACCGTCACCCACTGGCAATCTGTCGGAGGCCTGAGCGCCCTAATCGACCGGATCCCGACCACCACCGTGCCGTACGTCGTCACCGGCACCCTCGCAGCGCACCACTGGGCCGGAACAACTCCCGGCAACCCCCTGAGCGTCTACACCTCCGACGCCCACGCCGCCGCCGAAGCCTGGAACCTCATCCCCAGCGCCACCGGCAACGTCGTACTCGCGACTCCGTCAACCGACGTCGTCTACTCGCGCCCCCGCAAGACCCCCACCGGCCTTCGCCTGGCAGCGCCCACCCAAGTCCTCACCGACCTCCTCACCGGAGCCGCCCCGACCACCACCGCAGCCCCACTCCTCGCCTGGATGCAAGACCACGAACTGGAGTGGCGCTATTGACCGCCGCCGCGCCCGACATTCCGCCGGCCTTTTCAGGGCTGCGGGCCGAAGGACGGGTAGTAGTCCCCGCTCGACGCGTCGGAGCAGGCTTGGCCCCCGCGTGACGAACCGCCGGACGGGGACCACTACCCGTCCTTCGGTACGTCAGAGGGTGCAGTTCACCAGGACTGGTTCGTTGACCAGGGTGATGTTGAAGGCTTGCTGGACCTGGGTGCGGACGTGGGCGGCCAGCGAGAGGAGTTCTTTGGCGGTGGCGGTGCCGCGGTTGGTGAGGGCGAGGGTGTGTTTGGTAGAGACGGCGGCGTTGCCGATGGTGAAGCCCTTGGAAACGCCGGCGTGTTCGATCAGCCACGCGGCGCTGGTTTTGACGCGGCCGTCGGGCTGGGGCCATTGGGGCGCGCCGGCGGGGACCTCGGCGGGGGTGTCGAGGATGGGGTTGGTGAAGAAGGAGCCGGCGCTCCAGGTGTCGTGGTCGGCCGGGTCCAGCACCATGCCCTTGCTGCGGCGCAGGCCGAGGACGGCTTCGCGTACGTCGGCCATCGGCGCTCGCGACCCTGGTTCGACATCGAGCACTCGCGCGAGTTCGGCGTACCCGACCGGGGCGGACAGGTCGCCGAGCTTCAACTGGAAGGCGACCTCGAGTACGACGTACCGCGACGGGTCGGCCTTGAAGCGGGAGTTCCGGTAGCTGAATCCACAGTCGGCGGCGAAGACCGTGCGGACCTGGTTGTCGACCCGGTCCCATACCCGGACCGACGCGATCGTCTCCGCGACCTCGTGGCCGTAGGCGCCGACGTTCTGGACCGGGGTGGAACCGGTGAGGCCGGGGATCCCGGACATCGACTCGAGACCGCTCCACTCCTCGGCGATCGCGCGCTGGACCACCGCGTCCCAGTCCTCACCGGCCTGAATGTGGACCATCGCCCCGGAGCACGCATCCGCATCGACCCGGATACCGGAAGTCGCGATCTTGATCACGGTGCCGCGGAATCCGTCGTCGCCGATCACCACGTTGCTGCCGCCGGACAGCAGCAGCACCGGTTCCCCGGCGGCGTCGGCGTCGCGGACGGCGGTGATCAGGTCGTCCTCGGTGCTGACCTCGAGGAGTTTGTCGGCCGGCCCGCCGATCCGCAGGGTGGTGAATTCGGCCAGGGGTACCTGCGTTCTCACGAGACGCGCACGACCGCCCTGGCCCGGCCGAGCACCTTCTCCTCGCCGGCGATCGCGGTGATGTCGATCTCGGCCAGCCCGTCGGTGACCTTGTCGACCTTGGCCGAGAACGTCACGCTCGCACCCTTGTCGTCGTCCGGTACGACGACCGGCTTGGTGAACCGTACGCCGTACTCCACCAGGTCGGCCGGGTCGTCCAGCCAGTCGGTGACCACGCGGGCCGCGGACGCCATCGTGAGCATGCCGTGCGCGATCACACCGGGCAGCCCGAGTGCGGCGGCCATCCGGTCGCTCCAGTGGATCGGATTGAAGTCCCCGCTGGCTCCGGCGTACCGGACCAGGTCCTCGCGGCGGAGGGTGACGGTCAGCGGCGGGAGCTCGGTGCCTACCTCGATCATGCGTCCGCCCGGTTGTGGGAGATCGTGGAGGTCGAGGTGGCGATCGGTTCGCCGTCGACCGTGGTCAGGGCGGTCTCGTACATGATCACCTCGACGTCACCGGCCTTGCGCACGGTGGTGATGGTGGCGGTCGCGGCGATGTCGTCGCCGGCCTTGATTGGGCGGGTGTAGGTGAACTTCTGCGCGCCGTGCACGATCCGGTCCAGCCGCAGGCCGAGCTCCTCGTCGGTCAGCAGCTGCTCCAGGGCGCGGCTCCCGAGCATGAACGCGAAGGTGGGCGGCGCGATCGCGTCATCGCCCCGGTACGCCGGGTTCGGGTCGCCGATCGCGTCCGCGAACTCCCGGATCTTCTCCCGGCCGACCTGGTAGGACTCGGCGGCCGTGTAGCTCCGGCCGACCATCGTGGCGTCGATCGTCATATCGGAAGAGCCTACTGGCACACTGAGACCCCGAGTGCCGCCACCCACTCACCGGGAGACCCGACTGGGGAAGGTTGAACGTGACGGCAGTGACGGCGCTGGCCAGGTACGCGCCTCGGTACAAACTGGAGATCGGCGAACCGACGGGCTCCGAGTGGCTGCGCGTGGACCGGATCCTGGAGCCGGACAGTCCCGAGCTGACAGAGCTCCTCAAGCGCGACCACGACGCCAGCGGCCACCGGACGGACCACGCCAACGCGCTGAGTCTGATGTCCTTCTACGCCGGTCGCGCCCCCGCGACCGCGCTGCTCTTGTGGGCGCTGGAGGGTCATGTCCTCGACATCCGCCCGCACAACCTCTGGGTGCGCCCCCACGACGGGCACGGAGTGGCTGCCGTCGCCGTACGCTCCGCGAGCATCCTCCCGGGCGGTCTGGAGACCCTGTACGACGTCGTCCTCCGGCAGCACCTATTACCTCTGTCCGCCGAACTGCGCCGCCGGACCCGAGCCGGTCTGCGCCAGTTGCACGGTGGCGTGGCGGCTGGGTGCGCGATGGGGTTCTGCGCTGCGACCCGCGAGGAGGTGACGGTCGAGCCGGCGTACCTGCTGGAGCGTTGGCGGACCTTCGTAGCCAAGGCCCCGGGCGATCTGGCACGGCTTGGTGACGTGGAGATCGCGGCCGGGAAGCTCGTCTACCTGCGGAACACCTGCTGCCTCTACTACACGAGCGAGGTCGGCACCGGCACGCTCTGCGGATCCTGCTGCCTGACGCCGCGTGACGAGCGTCTCACCGCGTACAAAGGCGGCCGCCCGATCCTCACGGTCTGAGACACGCACAGTGCTCGTCGGGCACAGCGAAAGGGCCGCTTCGGTCAAACCGAAGCGGCCCTCGCGAAAGTGCTGAAGGTCAGCGGGTCTCGCGGTGGTCGGTGTGGTCGTTGCAGCGCGCGCAGTACTTCTTCAGCTCAAGACGATCCGGGTCGTTACGCCGGTTCTTCTTGGTGATGTAGTTGCGCTCCTTGCAGACGGTGCACGCCAGCGTGATCTTCGGGCGGATGTCGGTTGACTTGGCCACTGCTGCCTCTTCTTGTCAGGAGTGCGCAACTTGGGTGATCGCACTCTCAGGTACTGCGTTGATAGGTAGCGGGGGCGGGAGTCGAACCCGCGACACCACGATTATGAGCCGTGTGCTCTAACCACCTGAGCTACCCCGCCGGGAGAGTCCGTCACCCCACCCGGCGGACCGGGTGAGATGGCGTGCTCAGAGCCCCTTTACGGAATCGAACCGTAGACCTTCTCCTTACCATGGAGACGCTCTGCCGACTGAGCTAAAGGGGCGGGCCGAGGAGAGAGATTACACGGTCCGCCGCCCCGATGTGAAATCGAGCCGGGCGCACCTTGCGGGCCCCTCAGTCCGTCCCGGAAAGCATACCGGGTTCCAGAGAGTGCTTCTGACCAATTTTCACGCCAGTACGGCGTCATCCGCGGAGAAGTCGCCGGACGCATCGGCCGGCGGGTTGTCCAGGTACCACCGGACCGACGTGCGCAGGGTCTCCACCGGATCGACCGGCGACCAGCCGAGCACGGCACGAGCCTTCGACGAGTCCAGCAGGAGGTCCTGGCTGAGTGCCCCGGTGAGCGACAGATCCGCCGGCAGCAGGTCGTCCCGGACCTTCACCAGCTCCACGTCCGAAGCATCCGCCGCCGCCAGGATCTGCTCGGCGAGCAACCGGTACGGCGCCGTCGACGGCTCCACCACGTTGAACGCCTCCCCGCGATGATCCCCGGACAGCGCCAACGACACCGCCGCGGCGACATCCCCGACGTACACGCGGCTGAACAAGAACTGCCCCGACCCGATCGGGATCCGCGACCGCCCGGCCCGCACGCGGCGCAGGACGAACTCGAACCGCTGCTGATAGTCGTGCTCGCCGTACACCGCCCCCAGCCGCAGCACCGTCGCCCCACGCGGCAGATACCGCTCCTCCATCTCCAGGTTCTCGTACTTCGGCCCGTCGACGAAGCGCCGTGTCCGCAACGGCGACTCCTCCGTCAGCGGCACGGCGTCCGTGGTCCGCTCCGAGTGCAGGCCGTCGTACGCGCGGTAGACGTCACAGCTGGAGATCGCCACCAGCTTCACCGACGAACCCACTGCCTCCAGAGCCGCGTCGGCCGCCGCCGCGTTCATCCCGGAGATGTCGACGAGCGCCTCGGGATCGAACGGCTTCAGCGCCGCTGCCAACGCCGTGCCGTCGCTCCGGTCGACGTGCGCGTGCTCGACGTCCACCAGCCCGGCCGGCTCGTGTTCCCCGCGGTGCATCACCAGCAACTCATGTCCCTCCCCCGCCAGCCGTTCCAGCACTGCCCGACCGATGAACCGAGTGCCGCCCAAGATCGCAATCCGCATGCACCCAGTCCTACCCGTCGGCATCGCGGCGGTGAAGCACCGTCTGCGGTCAGCAGACGTGTGACGGTCGATGTCGAAACTCGGCCCCCGGCTTCGTCATACGGTCAGGACCAGACGAGAGGACGAACCATGACTGACAACAAGGCACTGCCTCCGGTCGTGTCGGCCGAGGAGTGGGAGAAGGCCCGGGCGGAGCTGCTCACCGCCGAGAAGGAGGCCACCCGGGCGCAGGACCGGATCGCGGCGCAACGGCGACGGCTGCCGATGGTGCGGTTCGGTGAGTACACGTTCGCGTCGACGGATGGGCCGGTGACGCTGCGCGACCTGTTCGGAGAGCACCAGCAGCTCGCGCTCTACCAGTTCATGCACAACGGCCCGGACCACTTCTGCCCCGGCTGCACGCACTTCACCAAGCAGGTCACCGACCTCGACGGACTGGCCCGGAACGGCGTCGCCTGGGCGACCGTGTCGGACATGCCGCTCGACCAGATGGCCGGCTACTGGAAGCAGAAGGAGTGGACGGTGCCGTTCGCCTCCTCGGCCGGTACGACGTTCTCCGCCGACTGTGGAGCCGGCGGCGGCTTCCTCCTCAACCTGTTCCTCCGCGACGGCGACGACGTCTACCGCACCTACTCCACCGGCCAGCGCGGCGTCGACCGCATCCTGTTCGTCAACAACATGCTGGACCTGGCGCCGTACGGCCGGCAGGAGGCGTGGGAGGACTCACCGGAGGGCTGGCCGCAATACCCGACGTACGGCTAAGCCCAAACACGGCCGGGGTACGACGAGCGCAGTACCGGCATCACCTCCGCGACGAAGGCCTCCACCGAGGCCCGGTTCTCGTCTTCCGGGAGCCCGGCCACCTCCAGGGAGATGCCGGACAGCTCGTGCCCGAACGCGGCCTGGTACCGGCCGAACTTGTCGATCACCTGCTGCTGCACCCCGCTGATCGGATCCGGCGAGTTGTCGATCAGCGTGTACGTACAGAACTTCACCGGACCTTCTTCTCGCCGGCAGTCACCGGCAGGCCGAGCCGGTTGCCCGCGACCGGGGCCGGGCAGGTGCCGTACGCCGTGAACGCGAACGGCAGGTTGATGGTCCGGTTGAAGTCGATCAGCACCGATTGGTCGCGCTCCACGATCCCCGTGGTCACAGTGCGCCAAGGAGCCGTCTCCTCGCCGTTCGTCTTGTCGTGGAAGGACAGCGCGAGCCGTCCACTACCGGCCGCCGTCGCCACCAGCTCGTACGCCGACCCGCCGAGCGCCACGTGCACAGTCCCGACCGCAGTGACGTGCTGACGCAGGTCGTCGCGCGCTGTGGAGACCTCTACCTTCTGTGGCGTCGCATAGGGCGTGTAGTACCCACGCACTATCCAGTCCGGGTCTACCGGGTACGTCGGTACGCCGGTGAAGTCCCGCCTGGTCGCCGTCCGTGGGTCGCGTTGGCGAACGGCGTACCGTCCGCCACGCAGTACGAGCTCGGCGAGGCGGTCGCCGTACAGCAGCCAGCTCAGTGAGCCGGCCTCCGCGACACTGGCCGCGGTCTCACCGTGCACCGGCTCACCGCCGAGCGTCAGCTCACCTTCGGCCCGCACATGCGCCCGTTCGGCGTCAGCCCACCACCTGCCGGGCAATCCGGGCAGGGCGGTCGGTGCCGAGGGCAACCAATCGAAGGCGGCAATGGACAGCCAGCCGTAGTCCGTGTCCAGATCCTGTTCGCGGGCCGCGTGCCAGGTCTGCCAGTCCTGCTCAAGATCAGAGACGACGGTCATGAGGCGACGTCCTTCCGGTTGTTCTGCTCTCGGTGGGCGACTTCGGAGCGGACCAGCGGGATCACGTAGCGGCCGAAATCGATCGCGTCGTCGTAGATGTCGTAGCCGCGGGCGGAGAAGATCCGGATGCCGAGATCGTAGTAGTCGAGCAGGGCGGCCGCGACGGTGTCCGGCGTACCGACCAGGGCGGTCGAGTTCCCGCCGCCACCGGTCAGGCCGGTCGGTGCGGTCCAGAGTGCGCGGTCGTGCCGCTCGCCTTCCGCGACGGCCTTGAGCAACCGCTGCGATCCCGCATTCTCAGGATTCTTCGAGCGAAGGCGGGACGGGGCGCCGCCCGCCTGCACGTCCTTGATCCGGCCGAGGATGCTCTCGGCCTTCTCCCACGCCAGCTCCTCGGTCGGCGCGAGGATCGGGCGGAACGCGATCTGGATCGTCGGCCGATCCGCTCGTCCGGCGTCGGCAGCCGCCTTGTCGATTGTCGACAACTGCTCGCGGGTTCCCGCCAGCGGTTCGCCCCACAGCGCGAAGATGTCTGCCTCAGCGGCTCCGACCGCGTACGCCGCGGCCGACGAGCCACCGAACGAGATCCGCGGCCGCGGCTGCTGCAGCGGCTTGACGTCGGCCACGAACTGGTCGAACCGATAGTGCTCGCCATGGAAGTCGAAGCGTTCGTCCGACGTCCACGCCCGCTTGAGGATCTGGATGAACTCGCGGGTGCGCCCGTACCGGTCGTCCTTGGCCAGGAAGTCACCCTCCGCGGCCTGGTCCGCGGTCGACCCGCCAGTGATCACGTGCACCTCGAACCGGCCGCCGCTGATGTGGTCGAGGGTCGCAAACGTCCTCGCGGTCAGCGTCGGGTAGGCGACGTTCGGCCGGTGCGCGACCACCAGGTTGATGCGCTCGGTCCGGCCGGCGACGTACGCCGCGACCTGAGCCGGATCGGGTGATCCCGAGTGGTAGGCGAACAGGATCCGGTCCCACCCGTTGTCTTCGTGCGCGCGGGCGAGCTTGGCGGTGTACTCCAGGTCCAGCGGGCCACCGGTTCGCGGCGTCACCTCGCTGGCCGGGTTGGTCCCGCCCATCCCCAGGAACTCAACTGGCATGACGTTCTTCCTTCCGTACGGTCGGTGCGAGCAGGCTGAGCAGGTGCCGGGCGACCGCGTCGTTCTGGCGGAAGCCGGGACCGTTGAAGTGCGGCCGGGAGAAGCCGGACGATCCGGCCGAGCCGGAGACAGAAGGCCCAAGCAGGAACAGGGCCGGGTGGACGGCGCCGTCAGCCTGGATCGCCCGGCAGTGCGAGTCCGCCTTGAGCTGACCGCCGCCGAGGCTGGTCCCGTCCGCGGCGAACAGTTCGTCGGCCGCGAGTACGCCGGACTCCAGCAGCCCCCGCAGCAGCGGATCGGTGGTGGCGAGGACGTCGGGACGCGGCAGCCGAGCCTCGACGAACGCGCGGGCCCGGATCTCGCCGGCCACCCCGGTGCTGCGGGCAACGAAGTGATCGTTGTCGATGTCAACTTCCAGGTCAGGCCCGGCGAAACGGACGATCCCCGCGCGATGCAACGCGAGCAACTCCTCGAGCCGGCGCGGGGGCGGACCACTCGCCACGAACGAGAAGAACCCGTGCCACTCCGTCTCCACCCGCCGGACCCGATCCTCGTCGGACAACCGGCCTTCGGTGATCGCCTGCGACAGCACGCTGTAGATGCTCAGCAACGCGTTGAACACCGCCAGATCGACCGAGTACGCCGGATCCGCCCGGCGCAGCAGATCCGTCTCGATCAGCCCGGTGAGAAACCGCTCGAACCGCTCCCGGTCCCCGAAGAACCGCCCACCCAGCGGCCGATCCACCTCAGATCGAACAAACCGATCCGCAGGATCCGGTACGGCGGCGCACACAGCCACCCCGAATGCGTCGTCGGATGCGGGGCCGCCTGGTCGCCAACTGTCGAGGGCCTCGGCGAACCGTTCCCATGGCCACCTGGTCCGCTCCGGGTGGGCGGTGAACAGTTGCTGGCAGTGGGCGAAGGCCAGTTCCTTGTCGATGAGCGGAGCGATCTGGCTCTGGAAGTCGAGCACGCCGTCACCGAACTCGGCCAGCGCCGCCTTGGTGAGATAGCGGGTCGGCACCGGCTTGGTTCCGGCGACCGTGTAGCCGAGTTTCGCGTGATACGGAACGCCTCGGCGGGAGCCGACGTACAGGACGGGCTCGTCACCGGACGGGTGATAGGTGAGCACGCCGTCGCACTCGTCGTACCAGCCGCCGCGACCCTCCGTCAGCAGGACCATCAGGTCGATGAAGGCCTGGCCGAACCCACGGACGATGACATTCTCGGCCGGCCACAACTCATCGAGGTCGACGTCCGCGGTATAGCCGGGTGGAATGTAGGTCAGACCAGCGTCCGCCGCCTGCGCGGCCCAGGCCGCTTCCGATGCTGTCGGCAACCGATCGAGGTAGCCGAGCGCCAGCACCACGACGTCGGCGCGAATCTCCTTGCCCGAGGCAAGAATCACTCGATGGTCGGTGGTCAGCGCGACCGCCCGCTCCAGATGCGTGGTGACCGTCGCCGGCAGGTCTCGCACGACCCGCTCCCAGACCCAGGCCAGGTACTCCGCCTGCACCAGCCGCGGCGGAAAGTCCATCGGCCCCGGCAGGTCGAGCCCTGCCTTCTCCAGAATCACGGCCCCTTCCCCGGCCACCCAGGTCGCCAGATCAGGGCCGGGCGTGATCGGCCCCTCACACTCCACCGACTCGTCGGTGAAGATCGTCACGTCCGACGTCATCGAGTTCATCCACAACAACCGTGACTGCTGCCGCCGCCAGATCCGCCCCCCACCCGCCGGATACGGATCCACCACATGAACCTCCACCGGCCGCCCGCCCAGCAACTCCTCCGCACTCGCCGCAAACCGCTCCAACAACCCGACAGTCCGCGGCCCACCACCCACGAACACAACGGACGCCGCGTCGTTCCACTCGGGGTGGACGCGGAGCGTCGTGCCGGTCATGAATGGTGGGGTGGGGCGTAGCGGGTAAGGGCTTGCGGGCATGGGGACTCCTGGCGCTGGGCAGGATCGCGGGCATGGCGGGGCGGGCGTCCGGAAGGACGCCGTGAAAAGGTGCGCGAGATGAGCTCAGGTCAGCGCTGACAGAGGGCGCTGGAGACGCGGAGGAGGTCGACGTGGAGGCGGTAGTACGGCAGTTCGCGCGTCATCTCCGTCTCCTCTCGTCGCTCGTGTCATCCCAGTATGTGATGGCGTTGAAAGATTAGTAACTTGGTCGACAAAGCTCTCATTATGTGGACGGCTTATACAGGTCCGAAGGGGCGGCTCGGCGGCGTCAGCCGCGTGATCCGCATCACGCCCGCTTTCAATTACCCGGCTGTCGGGTTCACGCCTGAGCGCGTACGCGGCGGTAGGAAACCTTCACGGTGTGTGTGCGATTTCGTTCATCTGTTGGCGGTCTGCGTTTGAGGGCCTCCGACCGCCTCGTTATGGTCGATGAGGCTGTCGCACCCCCTCCCAGCGACGGCTGCCCCTCCCTGGAAGGTTTCTCGTGCCCTCTCACCTCGACGTGCCCGGAGCAGAACGGCCGGCACCGCGTCGTCCGGATGCACCGCGTCGGGCGGCCAAGCATCGTTCCTCCCGACTAAGCCGACTAAGCCGCAAACGCCGTACCCAGCTGATCGGCCTGACCGCCGCACTCGCTGCCGCGGCCGGCACCACCGCCGTCGGCCTCAGTTCCTCCGCGAGCGGACCGTCCGCCACCACGACCACCGGCCTGAACCCCTCACAGGCCGGCGATCTGACCGCGGCCCGGATCGACCGACGCGACCTCAACTCCCGGGACGCTTCCCGGCTCGACCTGTCCTCGACTCGCAAGGCTCAGGCCGACCAGCTCGCCAAGCAGCGCGCCGCCAAGCTGGCCGCGACGGCGACGCTGACGCAGCGCCGGTCCCTCGCCTTGGCCGCGGCCAAGGCGGCCAACGCCAAGAAGGCCGCCACCAAGGCACGGGCCATCGCCGCGGCGAAGGCCGCCGCGATCGCCAAGGCCAAGGCCGCCGCGGCTGCGGCCGCAGCCGCGCCGAAGGTCGTCCTCCCGACCACCGGCTACCACCTGACCGCCCGCTTCAACCAGGCCGGCGGCCGCTGGGCGCACAACCACACGGGTCTCGACTTCGCGGCTCCGATGGGTACTCCGGTGCGCTCGGTGATGGCCGGCGTGGTCATCCAGGCCGACTGGGAAGGCGCCTACGGTCGCCAGGTGAAGGTCCGGCACGCCGACGGCACGGTCACGTCGTACAGCCACATGTCCGAGTTCGACGTCTCGGTCGGTCAGCACGTCCAGGCCGGTACCAAGGTCGGCGCGATCGGCATGACCGGCAACACCACCGGCCCGCACGTCCACCTCGAGGTCCTCCCGGGCGGCGGCGCTCCGATCGACCCGGAGCCCTGGCTCCGCGAGCACGGCCTCAACCCGTAGTTCCGAGGAACCCGCTCACCGCTGTCACGAAGGCGTCGCGCTCATCCAGCCACGGATGATGCGCGGCGCCTTTCAGCACGACCTGCTCCCCTCCCCTCAGCCAGCTCAGTCCCGTCACCCGCATTGGGCTTGGATCCGTGGATGCCGACCGGTCCGGCACCCGGCGATGGCGTCCGTGTCATGGGTTATCCGCTGCTGTTGTGGGTTCTCTGCTGGTGTGTGCGAGGGGAGGAGACCTCTCTGGCATCGCGCTGCTTGGTGAGTGGTGCAGGTCCGGTCAGCGGCGCGGCATCGCCCAACCCGCCACCGCCGCCGGGCGGGCTGTGGCGGACTTCCAGGCCATCACAATCACCGAGACGCCGCGATCGTCCGCGGGCGGCCTTCGTCCTCGCCTCGTTGTGATGGCCTGGCGATCCGGTCGACGGCGCCCAACACCCACGGAACCGACCAGAGCACCGGATATCCCCCCGACTACCCCTTCTCTCCTCATATCAAGGGGGAGAAGGAGCAACTTCAGGGGATACCCCCCGAAGTTGCACGGTGGGCTGGGGCGGAGCGGAATCAGGGGACGAGCGCCGGACCGGTCCACGGATCCCGGCAAAGCGTTGGCGCTCCGCGATCCTCCCACCCACTAGGGTTCCTCCAGTCACTTCGAAGAGGGGGAACTCTTGAAGCTCTACAAGGCCGCACTCGCGGCCGTCGGCCTGCTCGCATCCGGCCTGGTCGCCGCGCAGCCCGCCGAGGCGGCACATCAGCAGGTCGCGGCGGCGACCTGCTCGTTCAAGGTGCCGGCGAAGCTGGCGATGAGAGCAGCGAACACGACCTATCCCGTTCAGCTCGGCAGCGACTGCCCGACAACCATGGTCGGCGGCGCGTGGACGGCCACCTGGACGAACGGATTCGTCGAGAGCGTCCTGTGCCAACAGGGCAGGTGCCCCGGGGTCGCGTTGTCGACGAAGTACGTGCCGGTCGGCAAGGTCACCTGGGTGGGTGACGCCGAGGGCGGTGTCGACGAGAACGGCAACAAGGTCGCGACTCTGCTGCCGGCGTACACGGAGATCAGGTTCGCGTCGTCGGCGAGCTTGACCGGCGGACGGAAAGGCACCAGGACGGCGCTCCTGACCACCGTTTGGTGGTTCAGCCCGAAGACCAACACCTACGTTCGCTGGGCGGGTCGGAAGCTGTTGGTGCAGTATCAGGAGATCGGTACGTCGACGTGGAAGGGCCTCGCGTACGTCACGACGAACGCCAGCGGCCAGGCGTCGTACAGCTACTACCCCGCCCGAACGCGTAGATACCGCGTCTACGTGCCCGCCACGACGTCGGTGTGGGACTTCTACACCCCCAGCATCAGTCGTTAGAGCATCTTCGCCATGTCGAGGGCGGCTATGTAGGTGCCTTCGATCAGGAACTCGTTCGGGTGGGTGCCTTCGATGACGTAGCCGTGGCGTTCGTAGAGGCGGCGGGCGGCGGTGTTGGTGCTGTGGACGTGGAGGCTGATCTTGCGCGCGTCGCGGAGTCTGCCCTCCGCGGCGGCCGCGGCGAGCAACGTGCTCGCCACTCCCCGGCCGCGGGCTGACTGGGCGACGGCCAGGCCATTGATGGTGAGGACGCCGACGCCTTCGGGGAACGGGTACTTGTCCTGGAGCCGGAGGTAGCCGACGACCTCGCCGTCGTACTCGGCGACCAGGTGTGCCTCCGGCCCGCAGCGGGCGAAGAAGGTGTCCTTGATGGTCTCCTGGTACGACGGGAATCCGGACGAGGCGTCCCACGCGGTCCGGTCGATCGCGAGCAGCGCGGCGTCGTCGGCCTCGACCGCACGGCGAACGGTCAACGGCTGGTCGGTCGAGCGGTCATCGGGCCGGCGGTGTTCACTCACCCCACCATCCTCGCCCGCCGACGAGGTCAGCCCAAGCAAGGTCGTCAGCCGACCAGGTCGGCCGTCGGGAGGACGACGGTGACGGTCAGCCCGCCACCCGGGATCGGCGCCAGGTCGAGGCTCCCGTGGTGGGTCTCGACGATGCGGTCGACCAGCGCGAGCCCCAGTCCGTGGCCGGCGCCGTACCGGGCCTTGGCGAACGGCTCGGTAAAGGTGCGGATCCGCGCGGGGTGGAGCACCGACCCGGTGTTCCGTACGACGAGCCGCCCGGGCGCGACCGTGATCGCGACGGAGCCGCCGCCGTGCCGGATCCCGTTCTGCACCAGGTTCACGACCACCTGGTGCAGCAACACCTCGTTGCCCTCGACAACCGACTCCGCGAGATCGCAGGTGAGTTCGACCTCGGCGGCGCGCGCCTCCGAGGAGAGCGCCGGCAACGCGGACCGCACCACTGCCGCGAGATCCAGCGGATCCAGCTCGACCGACCGGTTGTTGAGTGCGGTCAGGCTCAGCAGCGCCTCGACGATGTCGATCCCGCGCTGATTCGTCTCCGCCAGCCGCTTCACCAGCTCCGGGACGTCCTGGTGATCGGGATCGGCGGCCGCCACCTCCAGCATCGTCTTCATCACCGCGTGCGGCGTCCGCAACTCGTGCGAGGCGTTCGCCGCGAACCGCCGGTACTGCTCGAAGGACCGCTGCAACCGACCCAGCATCTCGTCGAACGTGTCCGACAGGTCGGTGAACTCGTCCCGGATCCCGGTGAGCCCGATCCGGTGGTCGAGCGACCCGCTGGCCGCCTTCCGCGCCGCCGCGGTGATCTCCTGCAGCGGCTTCAGCATCCGCCCCGCGAGGAACCACCCACCGACCAGTCCGGCGATCGCCAGGAACCCGAGCGCCCACCCGGACAGCGTCACCACCAGGTGGAGGATGTCCCCGCGCGACGGCGGAAGCACGCGCCGATCGCGCGGGTTGGCGCCGTTGAGTGGGTAGTTCGGCACGATCCTGAAGACCAGCCAGATGATGCACGAGACGACGGCACCGGCGATGACCAGCAGACCCGCGTAGCTCAGCGTCAGCCGCAACCGGACCGTCAACCGCGGCCGCCAACTCATCAACCGTTCGTCACTCACGCGTTCACCGCCCGTCGCTCACGCTTCGCCGACCCGATAGCCGACGCCGGGGACGGTGTGGATGACCCACGGATCGCCGAGCCGTTTCCGCAGCGCCGAGATCGTGATCCGCACGGCGTTGCTGAACGGATCCGCGTTCTCGTCCCACGCCTTCTCCAGCAGTGTCTCGGCGCTGATCACCCCACCTCGCGCGGCCATCAGCACCTCCAGTACGGCGAACTGCTTCCGCGTGAGCTTCACGTAGTGCCCGAACCGGTACACCTCCCGTCGATACGGATCCAGCCGGACCCCGGCGTACTCGAGCACGGTGGGTGCGGCCGCCGCCGGTCGCCGGATCAGGGCTCGCAGCCGGACGACGAGCTCCCGCAGCTCGAAGGGTTTGGTCAGGTAGTCGTCGGCGCCGAGCTCGAAGCCGATCACCTTGTCGTCGAGATCGCCGGCCGCGGTCAGCATCAGCACCCGGCAGCTGATGCCCTGCGCAACGATCTGCCGGCAGACCTCGTCACCGCTCACTCCCGGCAGATCACGGTCCAGCACGACCACGTCGTACGCGTTCACCGTGACCGCCTCCAGCGCGGCATTCCCGTCGAAGGCCAGGTCGGCGGCGATCGCCTCCAGCCGCAGCCCGGCCTGGATCGCCTCGGCGAGATAGACCTCGTCCTCGACGACCAGCACCCGCATACCGACCATTGAACCAGGCCGGACGTATCGAAAACGTATGCCGAAACGCAGACGCTCCGGCAACATCGGTCCGGCTGGACTGGTGGCCATGCTGACCGATCAACTCGTAGCCACCCGCAAACGCGAACACCGGCTGACGGTCCTCACCGCCCTGGCGATCGTTGCCGCCGTCACCTGCGTGACCCTGTCCTCTTGTACTGCGGTGTCTGCGCAGGGCGACCCGGCACCGTCGACCGCCGACGCGCCGGCCGGCATCCCGAGCACCGCGACCCGCGGCGCGCGCAGCGGCCCGCCCGGCGCCGCCGACGGCGTCCTGCCGGACCATACCTCCGCCTTCGACACCAGCCTGCCCGGCGTCGCGAACCTCGACCCGGCGCTGCGCAAAGCGGTCCAGCAGGCCGAGCAGACGATGAAGGAGGACGGCATCACGATGCAGGTCACCACTGGATGGCGGAGCAAGAAGTAT
This sequence comes from Kribbella sp. NBC_01510, assembly GCF_045040325.1. Lineage (NCBI taxonomy): Bacteria > Bacillati > Actinomycetota > Actinomycetes > Propionibacteriales > Kribbellaceae > Kribbella > Kribbella sp. NBC_01510. The sequence continues at coordinate 1,292,314 of NZ_CP109418.1, forward strand.
CAGCAGGAGCTGCTGGACAAGGCGGTCCGCAAGTACCGCAGCAAGAAGAAGGCCCTCGAGTTCGTCTCCACGCCCGACGAGTCGCACCACGTCACCGGTCACGCGGTCGACATCGGCCCGACCGCCGCGGACGACTGGCTGATCCGTAAGGGCAACCGCTTCGGGCTCTGCCAGACCCTGTCCAACGAGAGGTGGCACTTCGAGCTCGTCACCACCCCGGGCGGGACCTGCCCACCGATGACCAAGACGGCTTCCTAGCGGGTCTCCTCCGGCGGATCCGGGAGTACGGCGAGGGGACGCTGACGCCAGTGCACGTCGTGCCAGGCATCGAGCTTCCAGCCGATCTGTCGATAGGTCCCGATCGACTCGAACCCGAGCGCCTTGTGCAGCCCGACGCTGGCGTCGTTCGGCAGCGTCATACCTGCGATCGCCGTCCGGAACCCACGCTCGGCCAGCCGCTCGAACAGCGCCTCGTACAGCGCTCGCCCGCCGCCGGTCCGGCGGCGTCCGGGCTCGAGGTAGACGCTGACCTCACAGGACCAGCGGTACGCCGCTCGCGGCTTCATCGGACCGCCATACGCGTACCCGACGACGCGACCGTCGTCCTCCAGCACCATCCAGGCGTGGGTCGCCTGCGCAGTCGCGATCCGCGCCGCCATCTCCGCGGCGGACGGCGGCTCGATCTCGAAGGTGATCGCCGTATCGGTGACATAGGGCGTGTAGATCGTCACACAAGCCTCGGCATCGAGCTCGGAGGCGTCTCTGATCTTTGGCATGTCACGATAGTAGCCACAACTGACGCTATAGTGGCAAGCATGTTGGATGAGCTGTCCGCCTCACTCGCGGCGACCGTGCAGGCTGCCCGGGTCGCGCAGGACCTGTCGGTGAACGCGCTCGCCGAGCGTTCCGGGGTCTCCCGCGCGATGATCGGCAAGATCGAACGCGGTGAGGCTCAGCCGACCGCCGTACTGCTCGGCCGGCTGTCCGGCGCGCTCGGCATGACGTTGTCCGAGCTGGTCGCCCGCGCCGAGAACACCGGTGAACTCCTCCGGCGGGCCGGCGACCAGCCGGTCTGGACGGACCCGGCCACCGGATACCGGCGGCGGGCCGTCTCACCGGTGACCGACAGCCCGCTCGAGCTGGTCGAGGTCGAGCTGCCGGCCGGTGCCTCGGTGTCGTATCCGGCCGACGCCTACATCTTCAAGTACCAGCAGCTCTGGATCCTCGACGGACACCTGCGCTTCCACGAGGGCCTGCTGGTCCACGACCTGCGCACCGGCGACTGCCTCCAGCTCGGCCCGCCGTCGGCGACCACGTTCCACAATCCGGAGACGACCCCTTGCCGCTACCTGGTGGCGCTGGTCAAGGGCCGTTCCTGACGTACGCCGAACCACCGGGCCAACGCCTCCCGCAAGCCGTCCTGCTCCGCGACACCGTCCTGCTCCGCGGCCCAGGCGACGTACCCGTCCGGCCTGATCAGTAACGCGATCGGCGACTCACCGCGTCCGGCGACAACGTCGATCCGATCCCTGGCCACGGTCGCGGCGTACGACGCCTCCGATGTCACGGCCGCGGCGAAGGATGCCTCCGGGGTCAGGTCGAGCAGCAGCGGACGGCCGGTGCGCATCAGCTCGGCCAGTCGGGTCCCGTCGACCATGAGATCCGGCGCCCAGCGGCCGATCAGCGGATGCGGGCCGTCGTGGTACCGGATGTCCGCGCCGGTGATCAGGTCCGCGATCCGCTGCACGTTCCGCGGCTCGGTCAGCAGCTCACCGAACAGCTCCCGCAATCTGGTGACGTCGTTGCCTGGGGCAATGAGTGCCGACTGGGCCTGGGTCTGCATCACGACCCGCTGCCCGACCGGCCGGCGCTCCGACTCGTAGCTGTCGAGCACGCCGTCAGGAGCCCAGCCCTGCAGCTCAGCGGCTAGCTTCCAGCCCAGGTTGGCCGTGTCCTGCAGGCCGAGGTTCAGTCCCGGGCCGCCGATCGCGGAGTGCACGTGCGCGGCATCCCCGACGAGCAGCACCCTGCCTTCGCGGAACCGGTCAGCGAGGCGGCTGTTGCCTCCTACGACCCGGCGCAGCAGGTGCGGCCCGTCGCCGTCCGGCGGAGCGAGCGGCAGATGGACCCCGAGCACCCGGTCGACGCTGTCCTGCAACTCCTCCAGCGTCATCGGGCCTTCGGGCGGTACGTCGAACTCACCGGTGCTGACGACCGGCGGCCGGCCGGGCAGCTGGCCGTACAAGAACAGGCCGCGCTCGGTCCGGTGATGCATCAGGCCGGGGATCAAGCCGTACCCGGGGATCGACAGGGCTCCGGTGCCGGGATCGACGTACTCGGGTGGCACCTGCGCGTTCGCCGTACGGGAGACCATCGTGTCGTTGGTGATGCCGGGGAAGTCGATGCCGGCCAGTTTGCGGGTGAGGCTGCGGCCGCCGTCCGCGCCGACGAGATAGCGAGCCGTCACGTGGTACGGGCCATCCGGGCCGGAGATCTCGACCGTGACGGAGTCGGTGTCCTGGGCGAACCCGATCAGCTCATGGCCGCGGCGGATCTCGGCTCCGAGCTCGAGCGCCCGTTGCTGGAGGACTTCCTCGATCCGGCGCTGCGGCACCGGCAGCATGTACACCGGGTTCGGCTCGATCGTGCTGAGGTCGAGTGGGAACGCGCCGAACATGTAGCGCGGCTGCGGCTGCGGTGGACCCGGAGTACCGCTGAGGCGTTCGTACAGGCCGCGACGGTCAAGCATGCGGACGACCTGGCCGACCAGGCCGTTCGCCCGGGGCACCTCACTGGCCTCCGGCAACCGCTCCAGTACGATCGGCCGCACTCCGGCCAGCCGCAGTTCACAGGCGAGCATGAGGCCGTTCGGTCCGGCCCCGGCGATGACGACATCTGCATCCATGGCACGTGTCCTTCCAGTGAAAATGGGCGTGACTGACTGCCCCGGCGGCGCCGGGGTATCTGCTGGGGTGTGGGTTCTAGTCGGGTTCGGGGAGGCCGGCGGTGATCTGGTCGAGAGCCTCCGACAGCAGGGCGGTCATGGATCGAGGTGGATCGCCACGCAGCCATTCGGCGCTCGCGGCCGCCCTGGCCGCGCCCACGACCTCTGCGACGAGATGCGGATACAGCCCACGGGTCCCGGTCCGGTCCGCGACGGCGGCGGCGAATTCCTCGCTCGCGGCGGCATACGCCCGCGCCATCTCACCCTGCAACGACGGCTCGGTGACCATCAGCCGGATCCCGGCCAGCCACCGCTGGTCCGGCGGCTGGTCGCCGCCGTGGCCTTCCACACCGAGCGCCATCTGCGACTCGATCGACGCCCGGATCGCGGGCCACAGCGGCTCGTCGGCCGGCCGCGCCCGCAGTTCGGCGGCGATGGCCAGACTGCGGTCGACCTCCCGGGCGGCGATCGCCTCGGCCTTGCTGGAGAAGTAGTTCCGGAACGTGCGCAGCGAAACCCCGGCCTCGGCCGCGATGTCCTCGATCCGCACATTGGCCAGCCCGCGCTCGACCGTCAGCCGCACCGCCGCCCAGCTCAGCGCGATCCGCGTCTCCTGCTTCTTCCGCTCCCGCAACCCTTCGGTCATGTTCTTGACCGTAGCAAACTTTGCCTTCTGGGCAAAGATGCCTTTTGGGCATATTTTTGATTCAGGGACAGACGCCCATCGGGCATGGTTGGGTTGGGCCCATGACCGTGTCCCCGGTGGTCTGGATCCTGACCCTGCTCGGCATCGTCGCGCTGCTGCTGTTCGACTACTTCTTCCACGTCCGGTCCGCACATGTCCCGACGCTGCGGGAGGCCGCGATCTGGTCCACGGTGTACGTCGGCATCGCCGTACTGTTCGGCCTCGGGACGCTCGTGTTCGGCGGGACGGCGATGGGCTCGGAGTACTTCGCCGGGTACATCACCGAGAAAGCGCTCTCGGTGGACAACCTGTTCGTGTTCCTGATCATCATGACGAGCTTCCGGGTGCCGCGGGAGAACCAGCAGAAGGTGTTGCTGATCGGCATCGTGGTCTCGCTGATCGCCCGGTCCGCGTTCATCTTCGTCGGATCGGCGCTGCTGCACACGTTCTCCTGGGTGTTCTACCTGTTCGGGATGGCGCTGCTGCTGACCGCCGGCAACATGCTCAAGCCGGAGACCGAGGAGTCACACCAGGCGCAGAACGTCGTGGTCCGGCTGAGCCGGCGGCTGTTCCGCACCAGCGAGGAGTACGACGGCGACCGGCTGACCACCGTGGTCGACGGGCGCCGGATGATGACGCCGATGCTGCTGGTGATGATCGCGATCGGCGGCACCGACGTGATGTTCGCGCTGGACTCGATCCCGGCCATCTTCGGCCTGACCCAGAACGTGTTCGTGGTGTTTACCGCGACCGCGTTCAGCCTGCTCGGCCTGCGGCAGCTGTACTTCCTGCTCGACGGCCTGCTGGACCGGCTGATCTACCTGTCCTTCGGGCTGGCCGCGATCCTGCTGTTCATCGGCACGAAGCTGATCCTGCACGCTCTGCACGAGAACAACCTGCCGTTCGTGAACGGCGGCGAGCCCGTCGACGTGGTCGAGATCAGCACCGGGCTGTCACTGCTCGTCATCCTGGTCGTGCTGCTGATCACGATCTTCGCGTCCCTGTTCAGCACCCGCGGCCGGACGCAGACCGCGATGGCCCACATCCGCCGCGACGCGACCGCCTACCTGGATGCCGAATACACCGACGACCCGCACGAGCGCGAGCGGGTCTTCCAGCGGCTGCTGCGAGCCCGCGACCACATCATCGACCTCGGCCCGGACGCCAGGCGGCAGGTGAAGAACGAGACCGAACTGATGGCCCTGTGCCGCCAGGTCGCCGACGCGCACGCCGCCGCCCACCCCGACCACGAAGTCCGCCCCAGCCTCTAACTCCGCCGCTGCCACCCCGAGCCGGCAGCCCCCGGATTCACGACAGGCAACCCTCCAACTGAGGGGATGCCCCCCGAGCTGGCGGCTTGCCCCCTCCGATTCTGAATAGGCAACCCTCCAGCGGAGGGGATAACCCGCGAGCTGAAGGGTTGCCTCGAGTTCGAGGGGTTACCCCGTGAGTTGGAGGGTTGCCCGCTCGGATTCTGAGTGGGCAACCCTCCAGCTGAGGGGATGACCCTTCAGCTGGAGGGTTCGCCCAAGGGGAGGAGCCTGGCTAGCCTTTGACCGCGCCGGAGGCGAGGCCTGTCACGTAGAAGCGTTGGAGGCCTGGACGTCGGGTTCGGCCAGGACCGAGCTACAGCCCGGTACGGCGCTCGCCGTGGTCGCCGCGGCCGCCAGGCCGAGGAACGTCCGCCGGGTGAGCATGATCAGGCCCTCGGCAGCCAGACGCGCATGGCGCCGATCTCGCGGTTGGCCCAGGCGTAGTACGGCACCGCGACCACGTCCACCTCGTCGCCGGTGTCGTCCTGGGCCGAGGGGGTGAACGACCAGCCGTCACGGTGACCGGTGCCGATCCGTCCGCGCGTTCTGAGCACGGTAACGCCGTCCAGCAGGTCGTTGTCGTGGCTCGCGGCAACTGACGCCTCCGGCAACAGATGCAGGTCGTCGACGTTCGCGTCCTGGTCCACCTGTTCGACCGCGTAGACGAGCGGCCCGCGTTCCAGCGCGACACAACCGCGGACCGCGTCGACGCGTGGATCGGCGCCGACCACACGAGTTGCCATCGGCAACTGTAGGTCGATCACGTCAGCAGTCACGTCGGCATAGGTGCCCGCTTGCACAGATTGACCGTTGACGGTGGCACCATCTGCCCAGGCCGGGATCCTCAATTGCACTGCCACTGGTTTGGTGGCCGTGATGCGAACTGCGCCGTCCCACGGGTAGGCGGTGTCCACGGTCAGCTCGGTGTCGCCGACGGTCAACGTGCCGGCGGCGTACTGGTGGATCTGGATCGCACCATCGCGTGTGGTCGCGAGGTAGCCGTCGAGGCTGGCGAGAGTACGCATGATGTTCGGCGGGCAGCAGGCGCAGTCGAACCAGCCGCGCCGGCCGTGCGCGGGGCTGCGGCCGTTGTCCGCATGGGCGCCACCCCGCAACTGCAGCGGATTGACGTAGAAGTACTCGGTGCCCTTGAGCGAGACCCCCGCGAGGAAGCCGTTGTAGAGCATCCGCTCGACGGCATCGGCGTACGACGCCTCACCGGTGGCGAGGAGCATCCGCCAAGCCCACTGGATGCCGCCGATCGCCGCACAGGTTTCGGCGTACGCGCGGTCCGCGGGCAGCTCGTATTCGTCGCCGAACGCCTCGCCCTCCCAACGCGCACCCAGACCGCCGGTGACATACGTCTTCGTCGACCACATGTGCTCGAACTGCCGTTTCAGCGCGTCGAGCAGGTCGGTGTCGCCGGTCTCCAGGGCGACGTCGGTCGCTCCGGCCGCGAGGTAGACCGCGCGCACCGCGTGCCCTTCGACCGACGTGGCCTCGCGGACCGGGACGCGATCGGAGAAGTACGCCGGCTCGTGACCGTGGTTCTTGATGATGCCGTGGCCACGGGCCTCGACGAACCACTTGGCCTGGTCGAGGTAGGCCGTCGTACCGGTTTCCCGATACAGCTCGACCAAGGCCATCTCGATCACCGGGTGGCCGTCGACGTCCACAGTCTTGTCGTCGCCGAAGGTCGCGACCAGGTGGTCGGCGAGCTTGATCGCGACGTCCAGGAGCGCACGGTCGCCGGTGCAGCGGACCTGCGCGACGGCGGCCTGGATCAGGTGGCCGGCGCAGTAGTGCTCGTGGCTCCAGACGAGTTGCTGGTAGCGGCCCTCGTCGCCGTAGCGGAGCTGGACGACCGAGTCGAGGTAACCGTCCTCGCGCTGCGCGGCGGCGACCACCGAGGTGAGGTCGCGGATGCGCTTGAGCAGGTCGTCGTTCGGATTGCGCCCGTACTCCCAGGCGGCGGCCTCGAGCCACTTGTAGACGTCGGAGTCGGCGAACACCGGGCCGATGGCCTCGCCCTCGCCCTCTGTCGTACGCAGCCCGGCCGCGAGGCGCAGGTTCTGTAGGTTGCCCGCCGTCTCCAACTGGTCCTGACCGCTGGGGATCGCGTCCTCGCCGTTGCGGGCCTGGCGCGGTGCCCAGAAGCCGCCGGTGATCTTCGCCTGGCCGAGTCCGAGGGGCTGCCAGCGGCCGTGGGTTGCGGCGGCCGGGCTGCGGGAGGTGGTGACTGCTTCCGTCATAGGACGTGACTCCTGGGGAAGGTTAGGAAAATCCGGAACACGTTTTCCTACACGAAGTTAGAGAGGTTCCAGGCCTCGGTCAACCCCTCGGACCTGGCAAGGTTCGGACAGAGCGGTCAGCCTGCGGTACTGTTTCCGGAAAGTTCGGAAAGGAGTTGCCGGATGGCGTCACGCGGTCCCTCGCTGCCCCGGATCACGGATGTGGCCGCGCTGGCGGGAGTCTCGACGAGCACCGCGTCGAAGGCCCTGAACGACACCGGCCAGCTCCGCGAGGAGACCAGAGAGCGGGTACGGCGGGCCGCCGAGCAACTCGGATTCACCCCGGACAGCCGGGGCCGGGCGTTGTCGTCCGGCCGCAGCTTCACGGTCGGGCTGATCACCACCGACAGCTCCGGCCGGTTCAGCATCCCGATCATGCTCGGCGCGGAGGACGCGCTGAGCGCGGGCGAGATGGCGCTCGTGCTGTGCGACACGCGGGACGACCCACTGCGCGAGCAGCACTACCTCCGCTCGCTGGTGTCGCGGCGGGTGGACGGGATCATCGTGACCGGTCGCCGGGCCGAGGCACGCGCGCCGATCGACGTACCGATTCCGGTGGTCTACGCCTTCAGCCCGTCGACCGATCCGGCCGACACCTCGGTGGTCGTGGACGATCACGGTGGGGCGGGGTCGACGGTGCGGCATCTGCTGTCGCTCGGTCGTCAGCGGATCGCACACGTGACCGGACCGGCGACCCACCAGAGTGCGCGGGATCGCGCCGCGGCGACGGTCGAGACGGCCAGCGACGCGCTGGCCGGTGAGCCGATGCATGGCGAGTGGACTGAGCGATGGGGGCGGCACGCGGTCGACGTACTGCTGCGCACGACACCTGATCTCGACGCGATCTCCTGCGGCAGCGACCAGATCGCACGGGGTGTCTGCGATCGGCTCCGCGAGCTCGGCCGCTCGGTGCCCGACGACATCGCCGTCACGGGCTACGACAACTGGTCCGTGATGGCGCTGGCCAGCCGTCCGCCGCTGACCACTGTCGACCTCGAGCTCGAGGAGCTCGGCCGCCGTACCGCCAATCTGTTGCTGGACGCGATCGCCGGGTCGCCGCATCCCGGCCTGATGGAGTTGCCCACCCGCTTGGTCACCCGGGAGTCGACGCTCGGCACCTGACACCGGATGGTCGCCCGTTCGTCCGCCGTTGGTGCGGTCGAGACGGCGGCGAGCGCACGGTCGGCCGTAGGGTGGGGGGGTGCAGCGGATCTCGGCGCGGAATGCCCGGTTTCAGGTGTGGCAGGCGTGCCTGACCAATCGGACCAAGCGGCAGCGGGCCGGGGAGTTCCTGGTGCAAGGGGTGCGGCCGATTTCGCTTGCCGTAGACAACGGGTGGCCGGTGCGGACGGTCATCACCGATGCGTCGCGGCCGTTGTCGCGCTGGGCCCAGGAGTTGCTGCAGCGGTTGCCCCGCGTCGAACGCGTCGCGATGGCGCCTGAGCTGTTGGCCGAGCTCGGCGAGAAGGACGAGACGGCACCGGAAATGATCGCGGTGCTCGAGCTGCCGCCGGACGATCTGGAGCGGATCGAGGTCGGACCCGAGTTTCTCGGGGTCGTGTTCGACCGGCCGACCGGACCGGGGAACATCGGGTCGATCATCCGGTCCGCCGACGCGTTCGGCGCCCGCGGCGTGATCGTCACCGGGCACGCCGCCGACGTCTACGATCCGAAGGCGGTGCGCGCGACGACCGGGTCGCTCTTCGCGGTTCCCGCCGTACGTGTGCCGTCGCACCGTGAGGTGCTCGACTGGGTCCGGCGGTCCGCGATCCCGATCGTTGTCGTAGGCACCGATGAGCACGGGTCGGTCGACGTGTTCGACTTCGACTTCACCCAGCCGGCCCTGGTGCTGATCGGGAACGAGACGGGCGGGTTGAGCGCCGCGTGGAAGGAGGCCGCGGACCAGTTGGTGCGGATCCCGATCACCGGCTCAGCCAGCTCACTCAACGCGGCCAACGCAGCGACCGCCGTCCTGTACGAGGTCTCGCGGCAGCGTTCCCCTTCGTCCAAGACCCGGTAACCTCGCGGTCTTCGCATCTCCAGGCCATCACAATTGACAGTCAGGCGTACACCCACCTCAGGCCAGGCGGGAATCCTGCAATTGTGATGGCCTGGCGGTCACGCGGTGCAGAGCAGTTCGCCATGCAGGATCGAGATCCAGCCGTCGGACCGAGCTGCCCAGGTCTGCCAGGCCTTGGAGATGGCGCTGAGCGTCTCCTCGGGGACGCCGGCCGCGCGGGACTGCTCGGCGAGGGCGGACTTCAGGATGCGGTCCGCCCACATCCCACCCCACCAGGCGCGATCCTCGTCGTTGGCGAAGGTCCAGGTGGTCGCGGTCGCGTCGACCTGCTCGAACCCGGCCGCCAGCGCCCACGACAGCAGTCGCCGGCCGGCGTCCGGCTCGCCGCCGTTCGCGCGAGCCATCCGCTGGTACAGCGCCATCCACTCGTCCAGCTCGGGAAGCTCCGGATACCAGACGAAGCCGTGGTAGTCGGAGTCCCGGACCGCGACGATCCCGCCCGGCTTGCAGACGCGCCGCATCTCCTTCAGCGCCTGCACCGGATCCGCGACATGCTGCAGGACCTGGTGTGCGTGCACGACGTCGTACGTGTCGTCCGGAAGGTCGAGGGCGTGTACGTCGCCGACCGCGAACTCCACCTGGACGTCGAGCGTGGCGAAGGTCGCTCTGGTGATGTCGAGCGCCGCCTCGCTCGCTTCCAGCGCGGTGGTCCGGCCGGGCTCGACCAGGCGGGCCAGGTCGGCGGTGATGGTGCCGGGACCCGCTCCGACGTCGAGCAACGACATGCCGGGCCGAAGATGGGGAAGCAGATAGCCGGCCGAGTTCTCGGCGGTGCGCCAGCTGTGCGAGCGCAGTACCGATTCGTGGTGGCCGTGCGTGTACACGTTGTTCATCCCAGGCTCCTTTGCCCCTTGCCGACAGGATCCACGCTAGCGGAGAATCTTGTTTTGTGAGACACATCGTCTCGGATAATGGACTGCGGAGATGGCCGAATATGGCCAGACCCGCGGTGGTCCCGCGCGGGAGTCTTGAGGGGCTGAAGACAGACCTCAGGAGGAATCAAGTGCTGGCAAAGGTGTTTCCGATCAAGTTGAAGGACGGCAACCAGGCGGCGGCCGAGGAACTCGTCCGGGAGTTCGCGCCGAAAGGCCCGGGCGTCGAGGAAGGGACGCTCTCGTTCCGCGTGTACCGCGACCCGAAGAACCCGGACTACCTGCTCTTCGTCGAGCACTTCGCGAACCAGGCGGCGTACGACGAACACACCGGATCGGCGGCGTACCAGGAGTTGATCGCGGGCAAGTTCGCGGACCTGATCGTGGAGTTCGTAGAGACCGACCACGAACTGGTGGTGAGCCTGTGACCACGCAGACCGACCTGGCCCGGCGGCTGCGCACGCTGCACACCCAGCCGCCGCTGGTGCTGCCGAACGCCTGGGACGCCGGCTCGGCGCGAGCGATCGAGGCCGCCGGTGCCGCCGCGATCGCGACGACGAGCGCCGGCGTCTCCTGGGCCGCCGGGGTGGAAGACGCCGGCGGCCTGAACCGCACGACGGCGATCGCGGCACTCCGCGCGATCTGCGCGGCCGTGTCGGTCCCGGTCTCCGCCGACATCGAGGCCGGGTACGAAGACGTGGCGGCAACGGTCGCGGCTGTCCTGGAAGCCGGTGCCGTGGGCATCAACCTCGAGGACAGCACGGGCGGCGGGCTCGACGATCCCGCGGTTCACGCCGCGCGGATCGCGGCAGCGCGCGCCGCAGCAGTTGCTGCAGGCATCGATCTCGTGATCAACGCCCGCACCGACACGTACCTGTTCGGCGACGGCTCGGGCACGGCGGACCGAGCCAAGGCGTACGCCGAGGCCGGCGCGGACGTCCTGTTCGTGCCCGGCGTCGTCGACCCATCGACCATCGAACAGCTCGTGAAGGAGTCACCACTCCCCCTCAACGTGATGGTCGGCCCAGGCGCTCCGACCGTCGCCGAACTGACCGCGCTAGGCGTCACCCGGATCAGCGTCGGCCCCGCCATCACCACTGCCGCGTACGGATTGGCGACCGCCGCGGCGAAGGAACTGCTGTCGAGCGGCACCTATGAGTCGCTGAGCACCCGGTGAACGGCGGCGAGCGAGCGCCACGGTCGTAGTCGCTCGGCATCGTCGTCAAACGGCCAAGCGTCCCGAGCACCAAGCCGCATCGCCACGTGGTGTGCGGCTTTGGTGCTGACGCCGGGCACCGCCTCCAGCGAGGCGATCAGCGCCTCGGCGTCCTCTCCGCCGTCCAGCACGACGTTGCCTGCAGCAACTTCCCGCGCGAGCGGGCCGACCAGCTCTGCCTCGGTCAGGGCCTGCGGACCCGGGAAGGCGCGGGTCAGGCTGTGGCTGAGACCGGGGACCGGCATCCCGTGGACTTCGACGAGCTTGTGGAGTACGTCGTACGCATCGTCGCGTGGGAGCTGGTCGCGGACGACTGCCTGGACGGCGACCTCGAACGGGCCCCACGCGCCGGGGACGCGGACGCCGGGGCGGGCCGCGATCAGTGGGCCGATCACCGGATCGCCGGACAGGAGAGTCTTCGCGAGGACCGGCTCGGCGTCGAGCCCGACCAAACGGGCGGCGCGGTCGACGACATGGATGACGCCTTCCCAGTACGGCAGATGTGCACGCAGGAGCAGGTGATCGGATCCTCCCGGGCCGATCTCGAGCAGCCCAGGGTCGCCGTCCAGTGCGATCGTCCGCCGGTAGATGCCGTCCTCGACCGACTCCACACCCGGGATCGCGCGCTCGGCGAGGTACGCGCTCATCGCGTCCCAGTCGTACGGCGGGGTGTACGGCAAGCGCAGTACCAGACCGCCGTCGGCGACCAGGCGATCAGTCCGCCGCCGGCGGTCGCGCAACTCGCGCGGGCTGGCGCGGAACACCTCCTGCATGGCGCGGTTGAACTGCCGCAAGCTGCCGAAGCCGGCCGCGAACGCGATGTCCGCGATGCCGAGCTCGGAGTCGTCCAGGAGCCGCCGCGCGAAATGCGCCCGCCGGGAGCGGGCGAACTGATCAGGCGTGACGCCCAGGTGCTCGTGGAACATCCGGCGCAGGTGCCGCGCCGACAACCCCAGTCGCGCACCCAGCGCCGCCTCGCCCGACTCGTCCAGCACGCCGGCGATGATCAGCTGCACCGCCCGGCAGACCAGCTCGGGCGCGTCGTCCGCCACCGTCCCGGCCACCCGGTACGGCCGGCAGCGCAGGCAGGCGCGATACCCGGCGGCCTCCGCGGCGGCGGGCAGCTCGAAGGTCCGCACGTTCTCCGCGAGGGGTTTCGCGCCGCAGCCCGGGCGGCAGTAGATCCCCGTCGTACGCACGGCCGAATAGGTCGTCATCGATCCACTGTCACCTCCGCCCCACGAGGAGTCCGGCCACATCCGGACATCACGCTAACCATCTCCACCGACAGTTCCTGAACGCGCGCCTTACGTTCGGTGGAGATCGCGGGCCCGGGTCGCTAGGGTGCGGCGGTGCAGTCGAAACCGATGGTGGTTGTGGTGAGTGGTCCGCCGGGAACCGGGAAGACGACCCTGGCGCACCGGGTGGCGGCCGCGATCGGGTGCCCGGCGATCTGCCGGGACGAGATCAAGGAAGGCATGGTGCACGCGACCCCTGGGTTCGTGCCCGGGCCGGGCGATCCACTGACGATGCGGACGCTGTCGACGTTCTTCGACGTGATCGGTCTGCTGGTCGGCCGCGGTACGACGGTAGTCGCCGAGGCCGCGTTCCAGGACCGGCTGTGGAACCCAGGTCTGGCCCCACTCCTCGGTCGAGCCGACGTCCGCATCCTGCACTGCACGGTCCCGGCCGAGGTCGCGCTGGCCCGGATCAACGCCCGTACGACGACCGGCCACCGCCGGACCGCCCACGAGGACGCGCAGATCAGCGCCGAGGCTCGGCTGCGGACCCACAACGCCTTCCAGTCGGTAGACCTGCCGGTCCCCGCTTTGACCATCGACACCACCGCCAATCCACCACTCGACGAGATCTTGGCCTTCTTGAATGGCTAACGACAGGAGGTAGTCGGCTCAAGGCTGCTGCGAGCGTGGTGCTTAAGCGGAGCGCGCCCGGGCATGGTGGACTACCTCCTGTCGTTAGAGAGGGGATCTGGATGCTGAACAGGTTTGAGGGACTGACCACGGCGCACATGGCGGACGCCTGTGTCCGGGCTGGGGTGCCGGTACGCACGGTGTCGTTGACGGCCGTGGCCGGCGGCCGGGTCGCCGGGCGGGTGCTGCCGGCGCAGCACGTGGGCAGTGTCGACGTGTTCCTGGAGGCCTTCGAGTCGGCCGCGGAGGGCGACGTACTGGTCGTGGACAACGGCGGCCGGCGGGACGAGGCGTGCGTCGGTGACCTGGTCGCCCTCGAAGCCAAGGCTGCCGGCGTCGCGGGCATCGTGATCTGGGGCCTGCACCGCGACACGGTCGACATCACCGCGATCGGCCTTCCCGTCTTCAGCCTCGGCGCGCTGCCGACCGGACCGCTCCGCCTCGACCCGCAGCCGGCCAATGCGTTGTCCACGGCAACGATCGGCGACTGGACGGTGACCCGCGAGGACGTCGTACTCGCGGATGAGGACGGCGCGATCTTCGTCCCGGCCGACCGCGTCGAGGAGTTGTTCGGGCTGGCCGAGTCGATCCGGGACACCGAGCACCAGCAGGCCGACGCGATCCGCGCCGGGCGGTCGCTGCGCGAGCAGGTGAGGTTCGCCGACTATCTGCTCGTGCGCGCCGCCGACCCGTCCCTGACCTTCCGCCAGCACCTGCGCCTGGTCCGAGGAGCGATCGAAGAATGAGTGCAGCCGCCGCCGGTACCTGGAAACTGGGCGACGTCACGGTCAACCGGATGGGCTTCGGTGCCATGCGGATCACCGCGAATCCCGATCGCTCGGTGGCGATCGGCGTACTGCGTCGCGCGGTGGAGCTCGGCGTCAATCACATCGACACGGCAGCGTTCTACGTGTCGCCGGGCGGGACGCTGCGGGTCGGCGACGGGCCGGTGCGGTACGCGAACGAGCTGATCCGTGAGGCGCTGGCGCCTTACCCGGAGGGTCTGGTGATCACCACCAAGGTCGGGCCGGGCGAGGACCCTGACCGTGGCTTCTACCATGCGACGACCGCGGCCGAGCTGCGCACGCAGGTGGAGACGAACCTGCGCCAGCTCGGCGTCGACTGTCTCGACGTGGTCAACCTGCGGATCATGAAGAAGCCCGGCGCGGACTCGATCGCCGACCGGTTCGGCGCGCTCGCAGACCTGCGCGACGCCGGGCTGATCCGTCAGCTCGGGGTGTCGAACATCCGCGCCGACCACGTCGACGAGGCGCTCGCGATCGCGCCGGTCGTGTGCGTCCAGAACAGCTACGCGATCGACCTGCGCGGCGATGAGGACGCGCTGATCAAGCTGTGCGCGGAGCGGGACATCGCCTACGTGCCGTTCTTCGCGATCGCCGGCGGTTCCCGCGAAGACGGAGCTGCGACCAACCACTCCGACGCCATCCAGGCGATCGCCGACAAGCACGGCGCCTCAGCCCAACAGGTCCGCCTCGCCTGGACCCTGCACCAGTCCCCCAACGTCCTCGCCATCCCCGGCACCGGCAACCCCGCCCACCTCGAAGAGAACATCGCCGCCGGCACCCTCCACCTGCCCCCCGAAGAACTCGCAAGCTTGAACTGATACGTCATCCGGCAGCCGGCGTCGGCTGGCTGATTGCGGCGCGGATGGCGGGGACTACTTCCTCGGACCAGCGGGCCAGTTGGGACTCGTACGGGTCGGAGCCGCGGGGGAAGAGGGTGAAGCCGGCGGCGTTGTGGTTGAGGATGGCGTCGGTGAGTTCTTCGGTCCACTGGGCCGGGGAGCCGCCGATCCAGCGGCCTTCGGCGTCGCGGGTACGGCGTACCGGGGTTGCGGTGATCGCGCCCGGGAAGTTGTAGATGGTGGCGACGTCGGCGGGCTTGCGGCCGACCGAGAGCGCGGCCTCGTCGATGATCGGGCGGGACCAGCGGAAGCGGTCACTCAGCCAGTCCGCGGCGTGGCCGGGGATCCAGCCGTCCGCCTGGCGGCCGGTCGCGGCGAGCGACTTGGGGCCCTTCGAGCCGGTCCAGATGAGCGGCGCGGCGACGGCAGCCGGTCGGAGGTCGCCGATCGGGTAGTGCTTGGTCGGGGCCGGACGGCCGCCGTCGGACATCGAACGGACCAACTGCATCGCCTCCTCGAAGGCCTCGACCGCCTCGGCCGGGCGCAGCTCCGGGACGCCCATCGTGGTGATCCGGTCCCACGCGCCGCCGGCGCCGAGGCCGAGGACGAACCGTCCGCCCGACAACGCCGACAGGGCGGACGCCGTACGTGCGAGCACCGGGGCCGGACGCAACGGCAGGTTGGTCACGTTGACGAAGGCCGACAGCCGCTCGGTCCGGCCGAGGATGAAGGCAATCGCCGCATACCCGTCCAGCAGGTCGGCGACATAGGGGTGATCCGACAAGCTGACGTGGTCGAGCCCGTCGCGGTCGGCCCGCTCCGCGAGCCGCAGGATCGCGGGCACGTCGCTGAGCTTGTCGGGTGAGCCATATCCGAACTTCACAGTCATCGCAGTCCTCCAGATAGTTCGTACATCTAAATAGTAGTACCACGAACTGTTAGGCCTGCAAACTATCCGGCTGCCGGACTATCATGGCAGACATGGCGACGACGACGGCACGGGATCAGCAGCTGGCCGCGGCTCTGGTCCAGACGATGCATCGGCTGCAGGATCTGCACGCCGAGACCAGCCGGCCGCTCGGCCTCACGCCGCAGCAGGCGCACCTGCTCTGTGTTCTCCTCGGCGGCCCGCTCGGCATGACCGAGCTCAGCCGGATCCTGAGCATCGAGCGCTCGAGCCTCACCAGCATGGTCGACCGCCTGGAACGCCGCGACCTGGTCATCCGGACCGCCAACCCGACCGACCGCCGCGCCAGCCACATCGAGCTCACCCCCGCCGGCCGGTCCCTGGCCCACGACGCCCACAATGCCGTCGTCGACCGCATCGAAGCCCTGACCTCCGACCTTCCAGCAACTGCCCGCGAGACGCTCACGACCACGCTGCAGACGATCCTCGCCCGAGCTTGATGCAGTACCAGTACGTCGCCCTGACCGTGGTCGACTGCCTGCTCAGTCGCGGCGCGGGCGGTGGAGAGTGAACGTCTCGAAGGTTTAGCGCCGGTCACAACCAGCCCTGGCGGGCGGCGTACAGGCCGGCCTGGAATCTGGTGTCCGCGTTCAGCGAGGTCATCAGCGTTGCGATCCGCCGCCTGGTGGTGCGATGGCTCCAGCCCAGATGGTGCGCGATGGCCTCGTCCTTCATCCCGCTGGCGAGCAGGGCCAGCACCCGTCGGTCGTCGGCCGTCGGCTCGACCACGTCGTCCTGCTCGGTCGCGAAGTGGGGCTCTGCGGACGTCAGCGGGGTCGCCTGGTCCCACAGCCGGTCGAAGACATAGAGCAGTACGTCGAGCAGGCTGCACGGGTGGACCACGATCGCGCTCGCGATGTCCCGCTGGTCCGCCGACTGGGGAATGAATGCCACCTTGCGGTCGAAGGTGGCGAGCTTGAGCGGCAACTCTTCCCGGCGTCAAGACTGGCGAGGAGGCCGGTGGTCACCTTGGCCTGCCAAGGCTGTGGCGGTGTCTGCGTAGGTGTCGCTGTTGCGGCGACGGCCGGAGCCGGAACCAACTGCAACGCCAACAGCCCGGCAAGCACTGCCGGTACGGCGCCGCGCATCCAGCGCCGTCCCCGTCGCGAACCCGGCGAGCGAACCATCGAGCCTCGCCCTGACGACACAGCTCGCCCGGAAGCTGAGGACGGACGTGGCAGCGGAGCCGGCATGCGAAACCTCCAGGTCAGGATTCGCCCGGTGGACGTTAGCGGCCGGGCGCAACGTCCAGCAGTCTCGTCAGCGCCGGGACCGGGTGTCCAGGCACCTGCGCGGCCCCATCTGGCCACGGCCAGAACTGGCCGCAGCAGGCTTCTCAGTCCCGCCGACCGCCGAACTCCCACGGGTGCACGTCCGTGAGCTTGGCTGACAGCAGTACGGCGGCGTGCCGGGCGTCACGTGCTTCGACGAGGGCTGCGCGGCCGAGGTGGGTGTCTTCGGTCAGGTCGAGCAGGTCGCCGTACATGATCAGGTACGGCGACTCGACCGGCCGCGGCTCGTCCTGGGTGAGGACGAGGAAGCGGCGGTGGCCCTCGACGGTGCTGGTGAAGTCCCACATCGTCGTGCCGACGCGTTTGTCGAAGCGACAGAGGAGGATCTCGTCGAAGACGCCGGCGCGGTAGTAGGGCTCGTCGTACGCGAAGGAGCGCGCCGCCACGACGTCCGGCAGGTCCACGATGTGGAGGCTGCCGGTCGTCTCCTCGCCGTCCTCCGTCAGGGTCGGGCCGCGGGCGATCAGGGCGTCGGCGTACCCGTCCATGAACGCCCAGTGCTCCTCGGTCAGGCTGACCTTGAGGCCGAACCCGCCGGGCCGGTCGCGTCCGTAGACGAAGTACTGCATCAGGATGCGAGGTGGAGGCGCAGGATCGTGTCGTAGTCGACGATCTCCACGCCCGCGTCGGCGAACTCGCCGGCGGCGACAGTCTCCTGGGTCGGGATGATCAGGAGCTTGCGCGGGTCGCTGACCTCGACGCCGTACTTGGTCTGGGCGAACGCGCGGTTCTCGGCGGAGTCGAAGTACTCCGCGTACCGAGCGAGCTGAGCGGCGCCTTCCGGCACCGGCGCCTTGAAGGCACGGCGGCGCTTCTTGCCGTTGGTGGTGTCGGCGACCGGGAGCTTGAGGTCGCCGATGATGTGGCTGCCGTCCGCGCGCTCCAGGATGAAGTCGGGCTGCAGGTCGTCCAGGAAGGGCTGGCGGATCAGCCGGGTCGCGTCGAACGCCGACAGCAGGATGCTCTCGTTCGCGTCCAGGAACTGGTCGACGGTCGCGTCCTGGAGACCGTGGGCGAGGTAGGTGCTGGCGAAGGCGTCGCTCTTCAGGTCAGCGGCGTCCGCCGGCACGCTCAGGGTGCCGATCGGGTCCAGGTGCGGTCGGGCCGCGGAGTAGTTCTGGAGGAAGGTCAGATACTTGTCCGCGGGCTCGGACCGGTGGATCGCGATCGCGAAGAACGTCCAGTGCAACCGGATCGACTCGTTCGCCGTGTGCACGAGCAGGGTGCGGTCGAAGGTCGAGTAGTTGCCCGGCGCGAACTGCAGCAGCTGGTCGCCCGCCCCCACGAACTCCTGCCCCAGCATCGTCACCGCGCTCGGGAACCGGCCGTCCAGCTCCCGCCGGCCGGTCTCGGTCGCGATGGTCGCGTCCTTGAACAGGTTCTCCCCGGACAGCTTGACCACGGGCGAGCCGGTGCCGAGGCCGAAGTACTCCTCGACGCTCTGCACCTTCTGCCGCCGGACCTCGAGCGAGCGGTACTCGCGGCTCACCCCGACGAGCTCGAGGATGTTCCAGTCCGGGGTCTCGGTCAGCACCATCATCCGCGGGAACAGCAGCGGCCCGGTCAGCTCATTGCGGTGACTCGTGGGCAGATGCTCACTCACGCTCCGCAGGTGATCCCCCCAGAACTGCCCATTCACCTTCACGAACTCAGTGGGTTTCATCGCTCTCCTCGGTCACGAACCTGGTCAATCAATAGCAAACCGCTCGCTGTCCCAACGCTATTCCCCACCTAGCGGCGGCGTGGGTTGCGTACCGCCCGACCAGGTCGGCGGCCAACGGCCCCGCGTCCGGGACGGCGTCGGTCCACAGCTCTCGCAGTCCAGCCACCCGCCAATCCTGACAGACGGCAGTTTCGGGGAGGATGAGCCCATGAACGAGGACGAGGACTTCCTGGCTGAAGCACATCAGATGGAAGCCGAGGCCGAACGCATCCGGCAGGAAGCCGAGGACGTCACCTCGGACCCGGCCGCCGTGCAGGAATGGATCCGTCAGTCCAACCTGATCTACGGCGGGCTGGCGGCCGCCGGCCTGGTCGTGGTCCAGCCGTTCCTGACCGAGACCTCACTCGACCCGTCGGCGCTGGTGTGCGTCATCGCTTTCGCCGTCTCGATACCGCTACTCGCCGCACTCCTGGTGCTGAACCGGCAGGAGGAGTTCCGTCGCCGGACCAGCAAGTCGCCACTCGTCAGCGTGGCCAAGGCGATCGCCCAAGGCTCCGCGTTCGCCGGCATCGCCGCAGCTTTCTGGCACATCTCCTTCATTGCCGGGATCGTCTTCCTGGCCGTCGGCTGCGTCGCGGTAGGCGTCCACTCCTCGGGCTACGTGCACCTGGAGTACGACTCGAAGTTCCGCTCAAGATTCCGCCCCCGCAACCCACCCGAGGCATGACACCACAAATCGGCAGGCTGACTCCCGAAATGCAGAGGTCAGGCGCCTGCGGTTGGGGTCCCCGGACCCTTGGGGGCGATCTTGACCGCCTGAACGAACACCCTGACCACGGCACCGAGCAGGACCAGGTCGAGGATCATCTGGGTAGTTACCATCGCGCGGGCGCTCTCGCTGGTGGCGACGATGTCGCCGAAGCCCACCGTCGAAAAGACCGTGACCGTGAAGTAGAGACTGTCGCCGCGCGTGAGCGCTGTCAGGTTGAAGCTCCCCGGGCTGGCCTGCGACATCATGTAGTACGTCGAGGCGAACAGCAACAGGAACGTCGGTCCGATCACGGCCAGTGCCTGAATCGCCTTGGCCGCGGGGTGGGCCGCCCGGATGATCGAGCGCACCTCGAGCACAGTCACGGCGGAAAGAATGACGACACCGCCGGCGACAATCACGCCGAACGGCAGCTTCGCCACCTCGTCGAGCGGCAGAAGGAAGTACGCCACCAGGAGGACGGTCAGGGTGCTCAGGCCCTGGACAAGAGCGACCGCGAACACCCGACGCCGGTCAGCCGGCATCGGCGTCTGGATCTCCGCAGGGTCGGGCATGCCGCCTCCTTTGCTCGGGGATCACTGTCCACCAGTGTCCTCGTAGACCACGATGCGGACGATCTCCTGGTGACAACGAGTTTCCGCGCATCCCGTGTCGACCGCACAGGTCGGACTGCGTGAGGCTCTGACTCAGCTCCGGCGTACCGGGGGAACGTTCGCCGTTCCGGTCGGCCTCGACTTCAAGGGCGCCGCCACGCGAACCTGCGCAACTGGATCGCCGCGCTCTCCTGAGAGCGCAAAGCCAGACCTTCAACTCGGTGTTGCCCAGGGCTCAGCGTGTTCGCTACACACCGGCAGTTTCAGGCGCAGTACCGCGCCGCTTTGACACGGCACGACTTCGGCCGTCCCGCCATGCGCCTCGGCGACCTGTCGGACGATAGCTAGGCCCAGTCCGGATCCGGGATGCGCGCGGGCAGCGGGTGAGCGGTAGAAGCGGTCGAAGACGAACTTGAGGTCGCTGTCAGGGATCCCGGGGCCGGTGTCCGCGACGTCGAGAGTGCCCTCCTTGACGCTGATCAGGACCCGGCCGCCGGACGGGCTCCATTTCACGGCGTTGTCGACCAGGTTCGCAACCGCGCGTTCCAGGGCGTCGGGGTCTCCGTGGACAAGGGTTGGCGCGCAGGTCAGGTCGAATCCGATCTGCGCTGCCCGACGTGTCGCGCGGGCCGCGACGCGCTCGGCGACAAGGTCCAGGCGGACGTCTTCAGTGTGGAAAGCGGGCTGGCCGTAGCGGGCCAGGTCGACCAGGTCGTTGATCAGTGTCTTGAGTTCGCCGGCCTGGTCGAGCGCTTCGGCGGCGAGGTGTGGGGCCTGCGTGTCGGCCAGATCTTCCGCCAGCAGTTCGAGGTTCACGGTCAGGCTCGTCAGTGGCGTGCGCAGTTCGTGCGAGGCGTCGGCCACCAGGCGGCGCTGGGCGCCGACGGACTCGTCCAGGGCGGCGGTCATCCCGGCGAACGCGGTGCCGAGCCGGCCAATCTCGTCCTGGCTGTCGGCAGGGATCGGGATGGCCAGGTCGCCGGTCGTGCGGATCAGTTCGACGGTCTCGGTGAGCCCACGTACGGGTCGTAGGACGCGGCGTGCGGCCAGGCGTGAGGCAAGTGCTGCCAGGAGTCCGGCGGCCACCGTCGATGCGGCGAGCAGCCAGGCGAGTCGGCGCAGGGTGGGTGCGGGATCGGATTGCGGGATTGCGGTGCGCACCAGCGTGCCGGGTGCTCCTGGGAACGGGGCGGTGTAGATGCGGTAGGCGACGCCGCCGTAGACCGCGTTACGGAAGTAGGCAGCGGCGGCTCCGTTCGCGACCTCGACGTCGCGGACGGTGAGGTCGACGAACTGCGCCGACGGCCCGGCCCGGACCGGGTCCGGCACGATTTGCAGCTGGGTGCTCCCGATCCCCAGCGGAACAGCTGGGAAGGCCGACTCGTTGGACGTCCCCCTGAATTTCTCCTTGATGGCTTTCGCCACGTCCGGTGCCTGGCCGGCCGCCGCCACCAGGGAGCTGTCGATCTGGCCGCGGAGGTTGGCCTCCACGGCCGGATACAGAACCACCGACACGAGCAGCATGGCGCCCGCGGCTATGGACCCTCCGGCGATGGCCAGCCGGGTGCGCAGGTTCATGGCTCCTCGCGCAGGACATACCCCAGGCCGCGGACCGTCTGGATCAGTCTGCTGCCACCGTCCGCTTCGAGCTTGCTTCGCAGATAGCTGATGTAGACCCACAGCGCGTTCGACTCCGGGCCGAAGTCGTAGCCCCAGACGGACTCGAAGATCTGGGTCCGGCTCAGGACGCGGCGGGGATTGCGCAGGAACAGCTCCAGCAGGGACAGCTCCGTCTTGGTCAGCTCCAGGCGCCGGCCGGCGCGTTCGGCCCGGCGGCCGCTCAAGTCCAGTTGGACGTCGGTGAAGTGCAGCACCTCGTCTCTTGCGCCGCTGCGCCGCAGCAGGGCTCGAAGTCGGGCCCGCAGCTCCTCCAGAGCGAAGGGCTTGGCCAGGTAGTCGTCGGCCCCCGCGTCGAGCCCGGCGACCCGGTCGGTGACCAGGTCCCGGGCCGTCAGCATCAGGATCGGCGTGTCGTACCCACCCGAACGCAGCGTCCGGCATACCTCGAGCCCGTTGGGTTCGGGCATGAGGACGTCGAGCACCACCGCGTCCGGGCGGAACACGCCGTGCTCCGCGAGGGCGGACGCCCCATCAGCGGCGGATGCCACGTCGTAGCCGTCGCGGCCCAACGCATGCTCCAAGGACCGCCGCACAGCCGGGTCATCGTCCACGACAAGTATCCGCATGGTCGTCCATCCTCGCCGTCGATCATGAAGTTGTGATGATGTGAGACTAGGCCGCTGTCAGCCGTTGGCCAGTGACTGCTTCAGATCCCCCAACGCGGTCTTCAACCGGTCGGCGCTGACCCCGAGCGAGTGGGCGACATCACGGAAGGCCTTGGACGTCGGAACGATTCCGCCAGGAGCCGATACCACAGCGACCAGGGCGGCCTTGGCCTTGGCTTGACTGATGCCGAGCGCCGCGGCCAACCGTGCCGCTGCGGTGTTGCTCGCGAACGGCGAGTTCCGCGGGTCGTCCGCCCCCTTCTTGCCCTTGCCGTCGTTCTTGTGTTTGTCGTCGGCACGAGGGCGCCCAGGCTTGAGAAACAGCGGCTCCACGGCGGCCTTGACCCGCGAGGCCGGCAGCCCCAGGTTCGCCGCGACCGCCCTGACGAATGCCTCCGGCGTAACGGTGGTCGAGCCGGCCAGCGACTTCTTGGCCGCGACCAGCGCGGCGTCGAGCCGGGCGGTCGTCACCCCGAGCTTTGCCGCGGCCGCGGCGATGTCGGCATTCCCGGTCGGCTTGGACTTACCCTCCACCTTCACCGCGGCACCGGACTTCGCGGCGCCGGCTTTCGGATCCGAACCGGACGTCGCCGCCGACGCAGTACCGGTTGTGGCCAGTGCGACAAGCGTTGCCGCGGCCGCGACCAGCCGTGTGCGTTTCATCATCGTGATTCCTTTCGTCCACGAGCGCGCCGGACGAGAACCGGCGCCGTGGCAACAACACAAACAGCGCGGCCTCAGGTGTGGTTTCAGCCACCTTTAGAGCTTCCTTAGAAGGGGCCCAAGATGTCTGCACTACTCGGCTGCTAGCCAGCTGCCTCCCTGTGCCGCCATTTCGGCGCATACGGCGGATAACTAATCGACCCGCCGGCGCATCGATACCAATAGAGCGGTGCCCCGGTGGACGGAGGCCTGCCGGGTGAGAATGCCGGCGCCGCTCTGGGCCGGAGGAGGGATCGAGGTCTGCCGGGCGACGACCGCCGGGGACAGCGTCCAGTTGCGGGCGCCGAGTTGCGCCCGCCAGCATCCTGCAAGGAGCGGCATCATGAGACACCTTCGGAGCGCGGCTGTGTCTGCGCTTGTGCTCGGCACCCTGATCACGTCCGCGGGCACCGCGCTCGCGGCTGCGCCAAGCAACGACACGTACAGCGGCCGCACCGTGGTCGGGGCCATCCCGTTCACCGACAGCCTCGACACCACCGAAGCGACCACCGACAGCGACGACATCAGCACTGAGTTCTGTGGAACACCCGCGCCCCTGCCGACCGATGCCAGCGTCTGGTACGAGATCACCCCGACCGCGGACGAAATTCTCCGGTTCGATGTGTCTTCATCGACATACTCGACCACCGCGCTCGTGGCGACCGGCAGCCCCGGGAACTGGAGCCGGGTGGGGTGTGGGTTTACTCAGGTGTCCTGGCGGGCGACCGCTGGTACGACGTACACAGTGCTGGTCGTCGACGACCAGCAGGACGCAGGGGGTAACGGGGGGACGCTCAACCTCACGGTCGATGTGCTCCCGCCGCCACCCACGCTGGACGTCACCGTGAACCCGTTCGCAAGCTTCAACAGCCGGACCGGTTCGGCGACGGTGAGCGGTACCGCGACCTGCACCAGTCAGGTGGACTTCGCGTCCGTGGAGACCACGCTGACGCAGCAGGCCGGGCGGTTCACCGTGCGCGGCCGCGCCTTCACCGGCATTGAGGTGTGCGACGGCACGCCGCGGTCGTGGAGTATGGAGATCCTGCCGGACAACGGCAAGTTCGCCGGCGGCAAGGCGGCAAGTGTCACGAACGCGCTCGCCTGCGGGCCCTTCGACTGTGGGACCGACTCCGAGGAGCGCACCATCGTGTTACGCGGTCGGGCGTAAGAACGGAAGGGCCCGCCCGGGCGGCCCCTGTGGTTGTCGAATGGCAGGGTTGGATCCGAAGGCGACGAAGACCTCGGCCCGGCCAGCCGTTCGCGGTGCACGCGACCCGCACGCGCCCAAGACGCCCGCCTCAGTCGGCGCAGAAGTGGCGTGCCGCAGCACGGGCCAGCAGCAGGGCAGCGCGCGCCGGGGTCGGTCAGTTCGGCATCGAAGTAATCTGCCTGAACCCGCGAAGCCGCCCGAAACGGTGGCAGGAATATGGCAAGGACAGCCGTAGACCGCCGTAGCCAGCCGGACACCGAGGGCTGAGACGAAAGTGGCCCCTGGTCTGCGTTTCCGCAGGCCAGGGGCTGGTTTGGTGCTGGTGGCATCCCGCCGGACACCATCAACCGCGGCTCAACTATGGAGAAGAGGCTGTCCGAGCGGAAGCGCTTTACCGCCTGTCGCCTGCGAGGCCGAGCTGAAGAACAGGTAGACACCCACCGCGGCGAAGACGAACACCACCACACCGGCGACCTTCAGCGTGCCGGCTGATTGCTGCAACGTGCCGATCAAGACCAGCACCAAGGCAATTTCGATGAGCACGAAGAGCACCGTGTAGGCAATCGGCAGCCGGAGTGTGGCGAGAGTCAGCATCCCGATCACCACCAGCCACGAGATCAGGAAAACGCCCTGCGTATGGAGGGCGTCCGCAGCGACAATGGCGAACCAGTTGTGCGTCAGGCCCAGTACGAGCATTCCGTAGCTCAGCCAGAAACCGGCGAAGATGCCGAAGACCCCGGCGACCGCGCTCTGGCCGACAGCTGCCGCCCAGACGGCCGCGATCACCAGGCCCAGGCCGGTGGCCGCGACGATCACGGGGATCGACGCCCCCACCGCCGCCGCAGGCACGTAGCCGACAAGGACGAGGCCGAGCGCGACCGATCCCACGATGAAACTGGGGAGACCGATCAGGGATGGGTCTCCGGTCACCGCTGGGACCGCGGCCTCAGCGGCAGGTTGGGCGCGTAACTCTGGGGCACCTTGGGCATCGGCGTCGATAGTCGCCATGGCAAGCTCCTTTCGGGCGCATCCCGACGCTGGAACCCTATGCCGCTGCGCGCCCGGCAGGTGTCTCGATTTGAGGCACCGCTCGGCCCGGCGCTCACGCAGTACTCAAGGGCACGCCACGCCCGCTCCAGAAGGCGTACTGCAACCCCGTCCACCCCAACACATCAACGCGGTTCTGAGCGGGGGTTCGGCGCCTCACAACCGGACACGGGCCTAGGACCCTTTGACCGCCTTGGTGGCGAAGTAGCCAGGCAGCCAGCCGGCCGTTACCTCCGACTGGTGTGGCGCGTCGGCGAAGCCGGTGATGGCGAACCCCGCGGCGGTCTGCCCGCCGATCTGCTCGGTGAGGGTGTGGCTGTACTCCAGCGGCGAATCGGCGCCCCACAGCCGCTCCCGCTCGCCTGGCTCGAGATGGGTGACGTCGCTGTACGGCAGGCGGTGCCGCACGACCAGCTCGCCGCGCGTGTCCATCGCGTCCGCGTCGAAGAGGTAGACGTCCGGGTTGACGAAGCCGGACAGCAGCGTGCCGCCCGGCCGCAGCACGCGGTGGCACTCCCGCCAGACCGGGGCCAGCTCGGGGATGAAGAGGTTGGAGACCGGGTGTACGACCAGGTCGAACGAGGCGTCCGGGAACGCGCTCAGGTCGCGCGCGTCGCCGAGTACGGTACGCACGTCGAGCCCCTCCCGCGCGGCGACCATCTCGTCCTGCGCGAGCTGGCCGGGCGAGTTGTCGAAGACGGTCACCCGCGCGCCGGCCGCGGCGAGCACCGGACCCTGCTGCCCGCCACCGGAGGCGAGGCAGAGCACGTCGCAGGCGGCGATGTCCGGAGGAAACCAGGTCGGGTCGACTGGCTCGTACCCCATGAGGACGATGGACCACTCACCGGCCCGCGCCTTCGCGACCACCTCGGGTGTCACCGGCCGCGACCACTCGTTGCCCTTCTCCACCTCGCGGTCCCAGGCGCGGCGGTTGTGGGCGACAGGATCTGTGTGCGGCTCGTTCATGCGCCGAATGCTAGCCGCGCCGGGCTCGTTGCGGCGGCTGATGGCTGCTGTGGACGAGGACGAGGGCGAGGCGGCGTAGGTCCAGAAAACCAGGGCAGGAATAGGGCACAGACATCCGTAGATCGCCGGTGCCGGCCGGACACAGTCGGACATAGCAAGAGAGCCTCTGAGCTGCGTTTTCGCAGGTCAGAGGCTCTTTTGGTGCTGGTGGCGGGTGCAGGGTTCGAACCTGCGTAGGCATACACCGACAGATTTACAGTCTGCTCCCTTTGGCCACTCGGGCAACCCGCCAGGGTGGTGCCGGTTCGTGAACCGGCGTGGGAGACGATACAACAGAGGGTGCCCCTGACAGCAAATCGGAAAGGAACTGCCCATGGCTTCGGAGTCCTCCTTCGACATTGTGAACAAGGTCGACCGTCAGGAGGTGGACAACGCCGTGAACCAGGCGGCGAAGGAGATCAGCCAGCGGTTCGACTTCAAGAACGTGGACGCCGGGATCAAGCTGTCCGGCGAGGCGATCGACCTGCAGGCGAACACCGAGGAGCGGGTCAACGCCGTCCTCGACGTGCTCAAGGACAAGCTGGTCAAGCGGCAGATCTCGCTGAAGGGCCTGGAGGCCGACGATCCGAAGCTGTCCGGCAAGATCTACAAGATCAACGCCACGATCAGCGCCGGCATCACCCAGGAGAACGCGAAGAAGCTGTCCAAGCTGATCCGCGACGAGGGCCCGAAGGGCGTCAAGGCCCAGATCCAGGGCGAGGAGCTCCGAGTGTCCAGCAAGAGCCGCGACGACCTGCAAGCCGTCCAGTCCCTGATCAAGGGCCAGGACCTCGACTTCGCCGTCCAGTTCGTCAACTACCGCTGACCGCCGGGCCTGGTAATCGGGTCGCTTAGGCGGCCGGTTGCCGGGCATGCTGGCGGCGTGGGAGACACGTTGCTGCGGCGGTGGTTGCTCGAGGACTTCGGGCTGGATGTGGTGGAACTCTCACCGGTGGCGCACGGGGCCGATCTGGCGGCGCAGGTCTGGAAGGCGACGACGGCCACCAATACGTACGCCGTGAAGTGGAGCGGCGCGGGCACCAACACCGGGCACCAGGTCGCCGCGTTCCTGGCGGACAGTGGTCTGTCGGGCGTCCCGGAGATGATCCGGACCACGGAGGGCGGGCTGTGGACCTTCCACGGGAAGAAGAAGCGGCTCACGATCACTCCGTGGATCGACGGCGTACGCGCGGCTGAGAGCGGACTGACCGACGAGCAGTGGACCGAGTACGGCGTACTCATCCGGCGGGTGCATGACGCGGAGCCGCCGCCGAGGCTGCGTGATGCGCTTCCGAAGCACAGTCACATCGACGCACGGGTCCCGGCGGTGGCGGAGAAACTGCAGACGCGGCTCAGCACTGAGGCGCCGGAGGACGAGGTCGAGGAGGAGTTGGCCGCGGTCTGGAAGCAGTACGACGCCACCATCACCCACCTGCTCAGGGCCCGTCCACCGGAACCGACCGGCCCCCGCGTGGTCTGCCACGGGGACCCGCATCTCGGCAACGTCCTCGTCGACGACCACCTGCACCTGATCAACTGGGACGACGTGATTCTCGCGCCGCGCGAACAGGACCTGATGTTCATGCTCGGCGGCATGGGCGACGTCGGCCCCACCACCTCCGAACAGCTCGACGCCTTCCTGACCGGCTACGGCCCGCACCCCATCGACCACGACGCGATCCGCTACTACCGCCACGTCCGGGCCCTCGAAGACGTCGTCTTGTGGTCCGACCAGGTCATCACCGGCCCCGACAACGCCTACGCCCTGGCCGTGGTCAAGGGCATCCTCAACCACGGCCTGGCCGCACTGGCGGTCAATGTCGGGCACTGATCCAGTTGGCGACGTCGGCGCCCAGTTGTTCGCCGTCCAGCATCGAGTGGCGGAAGTGGAGGCCTGAGAGGATCCGGGCTTCGCGGACGTCGCTGCGTACGGCGGACAGGGTTGGGTAGACGCGCGTGGTGTTGGTGACCAGGCTGGTCATGGTCAACGGCAGGTTGCTGTGGAAGTAGGCCTGGAGTGCGCCAGTGGCGCCGGCGGTGAAGCAGGCGTGGCCGGACGGGTACTCCGGGTGGTTGACGTTGAGCAGGGACTGCCAGGTCGGATCGGCCTGTGTGCGCGGGTTGCCGTCGGTGTCGGCGCGCTGGATGGCGTGGACCGGTCGCCAGGAGCGGTAGTAGAACTTGGCGTCCCAGCACGCGATCAGCGCGTCACCAGCGGACACGTGCACCAGCGCGAGCATCTGCGCCGCCCTGGACAGGGAGAGATGCCGGTCCGACGCCAACTGCAGCAGCGCCCGGCTCCACTGCTGTGCGGTCTGCTCGGACCAGAACATCGCAGTCTCGGTCTGCGCGGCAGAGCGCGTCGTACTGTCCTTGCGGCCGAGTGACGCGACCTCAGCCACGTCACGCGCGTAGCGCTTGCTGGTCAGCGGATCCGGTCCGTCGGGGCGGAACTGTGCGCGGTAGCGCAGCGCCAGCGGCCTGACCTGGGTAAGCACGATGTCCACGGGCGGCGTGGGGGCTGTCGGCTCCCACACTCCTGGCCCTGGTGGAGCCTGGACATACGACACTGTGTTGTCCAGGCCGTCTCGTGCGCGCCACGCGAGTACGGCGGCCGCAACGGACCGGCCCAGCGTGATACCGCGGGTCTTGGCTCCCCCATCCGGCACACCGGCCAGGTAGTCGGCGTACGTTCCGTCCAGTCCCGCAGGCGCCGGGTGTACGCGAGCCCGCAGTACGTCGTACGCCGCGGTAGCGACCGCGGCCGCCGCAGACGCCTTCCGATCCGGCCGTACGGCGAACCGGAACGGCCGGCCGTATCCCAGCCCGGCCACGGCGTCGGCGATCGCGATGTGCACGATGCCCATCAACACCTCGGAGCTGGCCGGCGGACGCCCGGCGACGATCGCCTGGGTGGCGTACCTGCTCCAATCGATCACCGGCGCCGCGGACGCACCCGACGTCGCAGTTGCGGCGGGCGACAAGCCGGCCGCGGTGAGCATCAACGCACAGCTGGCCGCCAGCGCAGGCCATCGCAACAGTGGTTTCATGAGACTCCCCCCAAATCGTGGAACGACTTACCCACCGTGGCCGCGGTGGACTTCCGATCGCCATACGTCGTTCGACGTATGGGCGCGGCGGCGTCGCGGGCATAGCCTGACGGCGGGGAGGGGTACGTCATGGTGGATCAGTTGACGGTCACCGAACACGACCTGCGGACGATGCTCGGCGTCATCGACCGGGGCCGGAACGCCGATCCCGAGGAGTTGTTCCCGCGCGACCTGCTGCGCGCACTCACGGACCTGGTGCCCGCCGAGCACATCTCGTACCAGGTGAGCCGCCCGCTGGATCACGAGTTCATCGGGCTCGAGCTGGTCGGCGACGTCGCCGACGACCTTGATGACGGCTGGGAAGACCTGTTCTGGCGGTCCTACTGGGAGGGCGAGACCTGCTGCCGGCCGCAGCTCACCGGTGACTACGACACCGTCTGGAGAATGTCGGACTACCTGACCGAGCGACAGTTGGCCGACTCGATCGTCGGCGAGTGGTTGCGCCTGACCGGCGTACGCCATGAGGTGGCCGTTCCGCTCCCGGTCCGTGGTGCGGAAGACCGCCGGCTGCTGCTGTTCCGCCTGTCCGGCCGCGACTTCACCGAACGCGAGCGGCTACTGCTGACGATGCTGCGCCCGCATTTCATCGAGGTCCTCCGTGCCCACGAACGCCGCCGGGCCGGCGTACCCGATCTGACCACGCGCCAGCTGCAGCTGCTGCGCCTGGTCGCCGACGGGCACAGCAACACACAGATCGCCCATCGGCTGTTCGTTGCCGAGGGCACCGTTCGCAAGCATCTGGAGAACATCTACGAGCGTCTCGGTGTGACCAGCCGGACCGCCGCGGTCGCGACCGCCTTCCGCCGCACCTACTCCGCCTGAACGAGCTAAGCGTGGCGCATCCAGATGTTCGGCTCGCGGTAGATGCCGCTGTCCGTCGAGTGATCGATCTCCAGCACGGTGAGGCCGTCGGGGATGACGTAGGAGCCTGAGGACGGCAGGGCCAGCCCGGTCCACTTCTCCCACTCGGCGACGGTTCCGGTCATGGTCTGAGAGACAGTTGCGGGGGCGATGATGGTCGCGCCGAGGCGGGCGTGTGTGCGCAGCCACGGGTCGAGCGGCAGGCCGTCGTCGCGGGTCCAGGTCATGAAGGTTTCGATCGGGGTCAGCGGATAGCGGGACTTCAACGTCGGCCGGACCGGCGCGATCACCCGATCCAGGCCGCCCGCCACGGCACGCTCCCGGACAGCGGTGATGACGCGCGAGGCGTGGCCGCGGCCCTGTTCGTCGGAGCGTACGGCGGCCGCCATCAGGACGAAGGTGTTCGGCACGACGCCTTCTTCGTACGCCGTCACGGCCCGCGTGAGCGAGCCGGTGAACCCAGCGGGCAGGTCGTCGACGGTCGCGTCCCAGGCGATCGGCACACCCCAGCAGCCGGCGATCAGCCGCTGGTCGTCGGAGACCAGGTAGAACTCCCAGTCCTGCTGGAAGAACTCCCTGCGCCGCTCGGAGTACTTCCGCACCTCGACGTCGTGGAAGATGAACTCCGGCCACTCCTCGGCGAACCGCTGCTCGGCTTCTTCGTCGTACTGCGGCGCCTGCACTACTGGAATGAGTTCGAACACGAGCGCACGTTAACCCGCGGCGACCGGACCGGCCACCGCATTACGGATCGCGCGGGGTGAGCCGCCGAGCTCGCGACGGCAGGTCTTGTTGAAGGCCTGGAGGTCGGGGACGCCGACCGACGCCGCGACGGCGGGGATGGAGAGGGTCGACGAGACGAGCAGGTGACGGGCGCGAGCCATTCGGCGACCCCGGATGTAGGCGATGACCGTCTGCCCGGTCTCGGTCTGGAAGAGGCGCGTCAGGTGGTTGTGGGAGACGCCGGACAGGCGGGCCAGCGTGGGGATGGTGAGGGGCTGGGCCAGGTTGGCCTCGATATAGGCGATGGCGGTGGAGACCGCGGGGTGCCGCGAGTCGCCCTCGGTGGTGACCGCGTGGAGATCCACGATCCTCCACAACGCCGTCCACACCTCGGCCGTCATCCGCGCGGACCCCGACGGCGAGGCCTCGACAGCCGACCGCAACAGACCTGACAGCACCGGCGCGGCATCCCCGGCGTCCTGTACGACGGGGACGTACGACGG
Organism: Kribbella sp. NBC_01510; assembly: GCF_045040325.1. Lineage (NCBI taxonomy): Bacteria > Bacillati > Actinomycetota > Actinomycetes > Propionibacteriales > Kribbellaceae > Kribbella > Kribbella sp. NBC_01510. The sequence goes on from NZ_CP109418.1 coordinate 1,324,021, forward strand.
CTCGCCCGTCACCACCGGCCGGAAGTGGGCGTAGAGATGCTCGGACCGGCCGCGGTAGTCGAATTGCACCTGCGTCCCGGCCGGGGTCAGCGACACGTATCCCGGCGCCACCGAGTACGTCGTACCGGCGACCTTGAGATCGGCCGAGTACGCGTACACGTGCAGCTGCCACAGGTCCGGCAGCCGGAACACGTCTCGCAGGCTGCGGACGCCGTGAATCCCCACCCCGACGCTCACCACCTCCGGCGGCGCGGCCAGGTGCAGTTCGATCATGGTGAGAAATTACCACCAGTGGTGAACACAGCCCACGCGAGTAAGCGCTGTCCGAACTTAGCCTGGTGGAGTAGTAACCACCACCCCGAGAGGGAGTCTCATGCCCCATCCGCATCAGAAGAACCTGCTCACCTCGGTTCAGATGGCGCATTTCGTGGCCACCGGGTCGCTCCGGATGGACGCCGTCGTACCGGAGGAGATGAACCAGCAGGCGATCGAGGTCCTGAAGGCCGGCATTCCCGGCGTCCCCTACGGCACCCCGCTGTCGGAGGCGTTCGTGGACAGCGAGTTCGTCCAGCGGCTGGTGCAGCTGCCCGAGGTGGCCGGCGCGATCCACAGCCTGGTCGGGCCGGAGCCGACGGTCGACCACCACGCCGTGCACATCCGCAAGGCCAACGAGGGCGAGGCGCAGAACCTGCACGGTGACGCGATCATCGACGTCCGTCCCGACGCGTTCGACGTCCAGCTCATGTACTACCCGCAGGACGTGACGCTCGAGATGGGCGGCACCCTGAGCGTGCCCGGCAGCCACCTGCGCCGGACCAACGAGTCCGACACCGGCCGGTACCAGAACCTGCTCGGCCAGACCCGGCTGGTCTGCCCGGCCGGCACCGTGCAGCTCCTGCACCACGGCATCTGGCACGGCGGCCGGAAGAACGACAGCGCCATCGACCGCTACATGTTCAAGATCCGCTTCAACCCGACCGTCCGCCAGGTCCGGTTGTGGAACCTCGAGGACCTGTACGACGACCAGGTCGCGCGCGAGCTCGACCAGTCGTTCCCCTGGTACGAGAACGCCACCGGCCGGCTGGAGAAGTACAACCGGATCAAGCTGTGGCAGGCGCTCACCGGTGACGACACCTTCGACCCGGAGTACTGGGTCACCCGGGTGTCGAACCGCCCGCAGCGCGTGGTCACCCAGCGCAGCCTCAACCCGCACGCCGCGAAGAAGGAGATGGCATGACCGCCACCGCCCCCATCGGACAGCAGACGCTTCGCCAGCAGGTGCTCGTCCTGTACCTGGCCTCGTCCGCGCTCGACTCCCGCGTCGTGGGGTGGTCGGAGTACGACGGAACCGGCGAGACGCATCCGACCACGGGTGACAGCGACGAGCCGCCGTACGCGACTGGACTGGACGCGCTGAAGGACGGCTGGCGGTTGTTCCAGGCCGCGCAACTGCTGCCGCCGCAGCCGGGTCACGAATACGACGTGTCGTTCCTCAAGCACGAGTTCTTCTTCGAGAAGCTCGCCTGAGCTGACCAGGGCCCCGGCAGCGCGCCGGTGCCCTGGTGCGTCACACCGGGAGGATGCAGACCGGCTTCGGCCAGCTGACGGGGTCACCCTCCTGGGTGAGGCGGCCGTCGGCGATGGTGAAGGTGGCGATCTGGTCGGAGCGCTCGTTGGCGGCGTACAGCCGGGTGCCGTCGTTGCTGAAGGCAAGGTGCCGCGGCCAGTCGCCGCCCGAGCCGATGGTCTGCACCAGTTCGACCGACAGGCCGTCGGCGGCGGTCGAGAACACCGCGATCGTGTTGTCGCCGCGGTTCGAGCCGTACAGGTACCGGCCGTCGGCGGAGATCAGCAGCTCCGCCGGGAAGTTCTCACCGGGCGAGTCCGCCGGCCTGGTCGACGCGGTCTGCACGACCTGCAGCTTCCCGTCCGCGTAGCCGCACACGGTCATTGTGGAGTCGAGTTCGTTGATCACGTACGCCGCTCCCGCGCGCGGGTGGAACACCATGTGCCGCGGACCGGCGCCCGGGTGGATGTGCAGCCGGTCGACTTCCTTCAGCTGCCCGTCGTCGGTCAGCGTGGACGTGTAGACGGTGTCCGAGCCTAGGTCGATGTCGAACACGTACGCACCGGCGGGGTCGAACGCGATCTGGTGGGCGTGCGGCCCCTCCTGGCGCTCAGCGTTCGGTCCGGTCCCGGAGCGCTGCAGGAACTGGGTCGCCTGGCCGAGCGAGCCGTCGTCCTGGATCGGGTGGATCACGACCGAGCCCGAGGTGTAGTTGGCGGACAGCAGGTACCGCCCGGACGGGTCGATGTCCAGGTGACACGGGTCCGCGCCGCCGCTCGGCTGCTCGTTGACGAACTCCAGCCCGCCGTCCGGCTGGATCGCGAACGCGCTGACCCGGCCACCGTGCACCTCGCCGGTCGCATACAGGAACCGGCCGTCCGCGGACCTGACCAGGAACGACGGATCGGCAGTCGTCACCACCAGCTCGATCCCGTCGAGAGGCCCGAACCCGATCCCGTCCCCGGCACCCGGCTGACTGGTGTAGCTCCCGACATAGATCCGCTCAGAAGTCATGGGCCCTACCCTGCCAGGTCAGTGGCCGAGTGGCACTCCCAGGTCCAATCCGTAGAGCGCGGAGTCCCAGCCCAGGTCGGGCACCAGCACCTTCCACCCCATCCGCCGGTAGAGCCTCGGCGCCGGACGGTCGTCGGCGAACGTGGTGAGCAGGGCTTTGCGGTTCGGCAGGTCGGTCATCAGCGCGGCCATCAACTCGGCGCCGAGCCCGTGGCGCTGTGCCTCGACAACCACCGCAAGTTCCACCACCTCGAAGTGACCGCCGATCCACTCGTCCGCGAGCTCCGGACTCACCGCTGCCGCGACCCGGTCCGACCACCACTGTCCGCGATGCCCGGTGAACCCGTACGCGAACCCGGTCAGCTTGCCCGCGTCCCGGGACACCACGAGTTTGAAGTCGTCGCGTTGGGAGTGCAGCGGGATCTGTTCGGTGGCGAACTCCTCGGCTCGCGCCGGCTCCTCGTCGTACCCCGGAGCGCCGAAGGCAGACAGGTAGACGGTGCCCAGCTCGGGGGCGGCGTGGATGGCTTCGGCCGGGGCGAGAACGTCGATCACCTGTCATAGCCTAGGCCGAATGGACACTGAGGCATTCCTGAAACGCATCGGAGTAAGCGGGTACGACGGTCCGCCGCGGCTGGACGGTTTGTCCGAGCTGCACGCGGCCTTCGTGGACCAGGTGCCGTACGAGTCGGTGCAGTATCAGCTGGCGCCGGGCGGACCGCTCGACCCGGAGGAAACGGCGAAGCGGATCATCGCGTGGGAGACCGGCGGGTACTGCTTCCAGCTGAACGGGACCTTCGCCCTGCTGCTGACCGAGCTCGGCTACCGCGTGAAGATGCACCGCGGCGGAGCAGAGACCCCGACCCGCGCCGGCGACGTCGACGCAAGCCACGTGGTGCTCACCGTGAGCGGATTGGTCGAGGATCCGGACCGCCTCTGGCTGGTCGACGCCGGCCTCGGCGAGACGCTGCGCGAGCCACTGCCGCTGGAGCCGGGCACCGCCTATCAGGAGCCGTTCAACCTCCGCTTGCGTCCATCCGAGAAGACCGACGGCTGGCGACTCGACCATGACCCGCGAGCCAACCTGGTCGGCATGGACTTCGAGTCCGCCGCAGTGGGCCTCGACGCCTTCGCCGCCCAGCACGCGAACCTCTCGGCCAACCCGGACTCCCCCTTCCGCCGCCTGGCCTCCGCCTTCCGCCGCAAGCCAACCTCAGTGGTCGTCCTACGCTCCGTCGGCCTGATGGAGACGTACGTCGACCGCATCGACAACTCGATCATCGAGAACCCGACGGACTACTTCGCCCTACTCGCCGACGTCTTCCACCTCCCACTCCCCCACCTGGACACCGCTCAACGCAACGAGCTCTGGCGCCGCGTGTGGTCGCAGTACGAGGACTTCCTGGCCAAGCAGACCAGTTAGGTAGCCAGGGCGAAGAGGGTGCTGGGGAGGATGGAGAGAACGGCGGCGATGGCGGCGCAGATGGAGATCATCGTGACGGCGGGCGTCTCGATGTCGACGGAGAAGGGGTCGTCGGCGGGGAGGCGGAAGAGTTCGGCGACCCAGCGGAGGTAGACGGCCAGGCCGATCATCACGTTGACGGCCATCACGATCGCGAGCCAGCCGAGGTGGGCGTCGATGACGGCCTGGAAGGCGGCGAACTTCGTGAACAGGCCGGCCAGACCCGGCGGCAGACCGGCGAGCACCACGAGGAAGAAGATCAACGCGGCGGCCAGCCCGGGCTCGGAGCGCACCATCCCGCGGTAGTCCGTCAGCAAGCCACCCGGCCGATGCCGCTGGACGACCGCGACCGATCCAAACGCGCCGAGCGTGACGACGACGTACGCCGCCAGATACCCGACGACCGCCTGGGCATCGCCGACCGCGAGCGGCGCCAGCAGGAACCCGACCTGACCGATCGACGACCACGCGAGCAGCCGGACCGCCTCGACCTGACGTAGGGCGGCCAGGTTCCCGACCGTCATCGTCACCGCGGCCAGGATGGCGATCACAGTCCGCAGGTTCGACCCGTCCGGCGCGATCCCGGCCGTCACGAGCACCAGCAGACCACCGACGCCGGCCGACTTCGACACCACCGCGAGGAACGCCGTGACCTCGACCGGCGCACCGACGTACGTGTCCGGCAGCCAGGCGTGGAACGGCACCGCCGCGATCTTGAACGCGAACCCGACGATCACGAACAGCCCGGCTGCGAAGGCGACCCGGCTCAGGTCAGGATCGAGCCCGCTGAGCCGGTTCGCGATCGTGGTCAGATACAGCGACCCGGTCACGCCGTACAGATAGGAGACCCCGAACAGCATCACCGCGGTCGACAGCACCGACACCAGGAACGCCTTCAGCGCACCCTCGGATCCGCGGCGATCCCGGCGCAGCGCGACCATCGCGAAGCTCGGTAGCGACACGACCTCGAGCGCGATCACCATCGTGGCGAGATCGCGCGCCCCGGCCAGCACGGTCGCACCGACCAGCACGCTCAGCAGCAGGAAGTGGTACTCCCCGATCGGGATGTCCGAAGCCAGCAGCCGGTACGCCGACAACCCGACGACTCCGAGTCCGCCGACCAGCAACACCGCCCACAGCCCAGCGGTCAACGGCTCGAACACGAAGCTGCACTCGGCCGGCCCCTCGACCGCCGGATGGCAGAACGCCGGCTTGAAGTCGTCCCGCTGCGCCCAGGCGAACACGACCCCGAACAGAATCACCGCTGCCGTGAGCAAGGTGACGACCGTATGCCGGAGCTGCTGCGGGGCGCTGCGCCAGAAGCTGTCGACCAGCAGTACGGCGACCGCCCCGATCGCCAGCACCAACGGTACGGCGATCGCCTGCCAATCGGTCCAGTGCAGGGTCACAGGGTCACCCACTGATGCAGAAGGAGTGCGGGCCATACGCCGAGGAGGACGGTCAGTGTGATCAGCGGGGCCCAGGTGATCAGCTCGATGCGACTGAGATCGACGGCGAACGCGGCCGGCGGGTTCTCGGCCGGGTCACCCTGGCAGAGGTTGCGGACCAACCGGAGGAAGTACGCCGCAGTCAGGACGGTGCCGAGTCCCGCGATCACCATGAACACCAAATAAGTTGTCCGAGGCAACACCGCGGCCGGGTTGTAAGCGCCGAGCAGGACCAGCATCTCGCCCCAGAATCCGGCCAGCCCCGGCAGCCCGAGCGACGCCAGACAGGCGAAGGTGAGCAGCGCGCCGATCCGCGGCAGCCGCGCGTACAGCGCCCGGCCGATCGCCCGCAGATCGCTGGTGTCGTGCCGATCCTTGATCGCACCCGCCAGGAAGAACAGCAGACCGGTGATGATGCCGTGCGCGATGTTCGCGAACAGCGCGCCGCGCAGCCCGGCCGGCGACAGCGTCGCGATCCCCAGCACGATGAAGCCCATGTGCCCGACGCTCGAGTACGCGATCAGCCGCTTCACGTCGGTCTGCGCCAGACACGCCAGCGACCCGGCGATGATCGCCACGACGGCGAAGCCGGCCAGGTACGGCGCGATCGTCACGGTGGCGTCCGGCAGCACCGGGACCAGGATCCGGATCAGGCCGTACGTCCCCAACTTCAGCAGCACGCCCGCAAGAATGACCGACCCGACCGTCGGCGCCTTCGCGTGCGCGTCCGGGAGCCAGATGTGCAACGGCCACAGCGGCACCTTCACCGCTAGGCCGACCGCGATCAGCAGCGCCGCGGCCAGAGCCACGCCGTGACCGCCGAGCACCGGCTGGTTGCTCAACTGGACGATGTCGAACGTCCCGGCCCGCCGGAAGACCAGCAGGAACCCCAGCAGCATCAGCGCCGACCCGAGCACAGTCATCAGCACGAACGTCAAGGCCGCCCGCCTCCGGCCGACCGGATCGTGGTCATCACCCCACATGTCGATCACCAGCCACATCGGGATCAGCACGATCTCGAAACAGACGAAGAACAGGATCAGGTCCATCGCGGAGAACGTGCCGATCACGCCGGCCTCGATCACCAGCAGCAACGCGATCAGCGACCGGGTCCGGCCGATCCGCGGCGTGATCTTCAGCGAGTACAGGCAGCAGAGAAAGGTCAGCAGCGCGGTCAGCACGATCAGCGGCATCGAGATCGAGTCCACCCCGACGTGGAACCGCACGCCCAGCGCGGGGATCCACGGCACGTCGGTCACAGCCCGGAGCGGCCGGACGTCCTCGTTCTGCAACGGGGCGTACGCGAACCAACCCCCGGTCCGCGGCCAGAGCACCACCGACCCGACCAGCACCAGCCCCGAGATCACCGACCCGTACGCCGCGGCAAGTCGATCACCGATGCCGGCCGGGATCGCCCACAACGCCAGCGCGGCCAGGATGGGCAGGAGCAGAATCGCCAGCAGAATCGCGTTCACGAGCCGATCACCCCAGCAAGCACCGCGAGCGCGACCACGCCGATCACGGCCGCGGTCAGATAGGTCTGCACGTTCCCGGTCTGCAACCGCCGGAGCCCCTGCGACAACAGCGTCCCGGTCCGCCCAGCCGCCCGCACATAGCCCCCGATCACGTCCCGGTCCCCCGCCACCGTCAGCTTCGCCAACCACCGCACGGGGACGACGAACAGACCGTGGTACGCCGTATCCACGCCGAACTCACGTTCCAGCACCACCGGCCGCGGATCCGCACCCCGCGACCACAACGAGTACGCCGGGATCGCGCCGAGCACCACGAGTGCGGTCGACACCAACCCGACCACCCAGTTCAGCTGCAGGCCGTCGACGTACCCGAGGACGATCGAGGCGATCGCCAGCAGCACCATGGGCGCGAGCATCACCCACGGCGCGTCACGCAGCTTCGAGGTGTCGGGTTCGTCGAGGTCGGCCATCGCGTCGTCGTCCTCGAAGGCGCCGTGCGCACCGGCGAGCGCCGGCGTCCGGAAAAACACCCACAACCACAACCGCACGCAGTAGAAGGCAGTCAACGCCACCGTCAGGCACACCGACACGAGCACGATCCACCCGACGACCGAACCGTCCCGCGCGTGCTCCCAGGCCGCCTCGATGATCGCGTCCTTGGAGAAGAACCCGGCGAACCCGGGTACGCCGGCCAGCGCGGCGAGCCCGATCGTCATCGTCACGAAGGTGACCCGCAGCGCCTTCCGCAACCGCCCGCGGCGGGTGTAGCGCCGGAGTACGACGAAGGCCGCGCTGCCGACCTGATGCAGCAGCACACCGGCGCAGAGGAACAGCAATCCCTTGAACGCCGCATGCGTCACGAGTTGGAAGAGCGCTGCGTGCCGGCCGTCCGCCGTACCCAGGGAGAGCGCGGCGAACATGATCGCCAACTGGCTCACCGTGGACCACGCGAGCACGCGCTTCACCTCGACCGCGGCCATCGCACACAGCGCGGCGAACAGCATGGTCACGCAGGCGACCACGGCCAGCACGGTCAGCGTGGTCTCGGAGGCGGAGAAGATGGTGTAGAGCCGGGCGATCAGGAAGACGCCGGCGGCAACCATCGTCGCCGCGTGGATCAGCGCGCTGACCGGGCTCGGGCCGGGCATCGCGTCCGGAAGCCAGGTCTGCAAGGGCACCTGGGCCGACTTGCCGACCACGCCGACCAGGAGCAGCAGAGTCCCGGTGGTGAGGACGCCGGACGAGATCGCGGCCGGGTCGAGCTCGGAGATCCGGAACGTCCCCGCGCCGACGCCGAGCACGAAGATGCCGAACAGGAACCCGACGTCGCCGAGCCGGGTCATCAGGAACGCCTTGACCGCGCCGGACCGGGCGTCGCGACGCTCCCAGTAGTGACCGATCAGCAGGTACGAGCAGGCGCCCATCATCTCCCAGCCGATCAGCAGGAGGAACAGGCTGTCCGAGATCACCACGGTCACCATCGCAGCGGTGAACAGCGTGACGAGCGCGTGGTACGACGCCGGGCGCTCGTGCAGGTAGCCGAGCGAGTAGACCTGGACGCAGGTCGCGATCACGCCGACGACCGCGAGCATCACGACCGTCAGGTCGTCGGTGCGGACCGCGAAGCCAATGGTGAGGTCGCCGACGGACGAGTTGAGGAACGCGGCCTGATCCGGACTGGCGCCGGATAGCAGAACGGCGGCCAGGATGACGAGCAGCGAGAAGCCGACCCCGACGACCCGCCAGACGGTCGCGATCACGAGGCCTTCTCCGCCTCGACCGCGGCGTCCAGCTCGACCGAGGTGTCCTGTTCGGCCAGGTCACGCGCCGCGTCGGCGTCGACGCTGCCGTGACCGCGGAACAGCAGCAGCACGATCGCCAGCCCGAGCCCGATCTCGGCCGCGGCCAGCGTGATCACGAAGACCGCCAGCGTCTGACCGGTGGCCAGGCCGTCGAGCCGCCAGGCGTCGAACGCGACCAGGTTGAGGTTGACCGCGTTGAGCATCAGCTCGAACGAGATCAGCAGCGTGATCGCATTGCGCCGGGCGAGAACGCCGTACACCCCGATGCAGAACAACGCGACCGCCAGCAGCAGGGGGAGGATCAACGGCACGTCAGTCCTCCTTCTTCCGCTGGGACAGGGCGATCGCACCGACCAACGCCGCGAGCAGGAGCACCGAGAGCACCTCGAACGGCAGCACCCAGGTCTTGAAGATCGAAGTCCCGACCGCGTCCGGCGATCCGTCCGGCACGGCCCTGACCTTCTCGTTGCCGAAGGCAAGCACCACGCCGGTACCCAGCAGGATCGCCAGCACCCCCGCGACCACGGCCGCGAACGGGCTGCGGCTGGAGGTCAGGCCGGGCAGCGGGTTCGTCGGCGCCTTGGTCAGCATCAGCGCGAAGAGCACGAGTACGACGATCGCGCCGACGTACACGAGGATCTGGACCAGCGCGACGAACTCGGCGTGCAACGCGCCGAAGCAGCCGGCGACGGCGCCGAGGGCAACGACCAGCCAGAGCGCGGCGTGCACGATCCGGCGCGAGGTGACGACGAAGACGGAAGCGACGAGTGCGACTGCTCCGGCGACGCTGAAGAGGGCAGTCGTCACGCCTCGTCCTCCGGCGCCGGAGTGACCGTGGGGCCGGGGTCGATCGGCTGCGGTGCGGGGACGGTCCACATCCAGTCGCGGAGGCGGTCCTTCTCGTGCGTGAGGTTGCGGATGTCGGTCTCGGCGTACTCGAACTCCGGCGACCAGAACAGCGCGTCGAACGGGCAGGCCTCGATGCAGATCCCGCAGTACATGCACAGGCTGAAGTCGATCGCGAACCGGTCCAGCACGTTCCGGCTGCGCTCGCGGGCCTGCTCACCGACCGACGGCGCGGTCTCGGTATGCGAGTCGATGTAGATGCACCAGCTCGGGCACTCCCGGGCGCACAGCATGCAGGACGTGCAGTTCTCCTCGAGCAGCGCGATCACGCCCCGGCTGCGCGGCGGCAGCTCCGGCTGGACGTCGGGGTACTGCTCGGTGACGGACCGGCGAGCCAGCGTCTTCGCGGTGACCTTCAGCCCCTCGATCAACCCCTTGCCAGGGACACCCACCTTCCACCTCCCGTCGTAACCCGCTGCTAGCAGGACACTAGTCGGTTCCGGCTCATTCCGGTGCCACCCACCTCAGAGTTCCCGCTCGAGCCGGGCAGCAACCTGGCGGTAGCGGCTGACCGGTACCAGATGAACGCCGTCGAACGCCCCGGAGTCACGGATCTTCAGAATCTGCTCGCAGGCATGGTCGACACCGGCGTCGCGATCCCGCTCGACGGCGTCGATCAGCGTCTCCGGGATCGAGAGCTGGGGCAGGGCCGCCAGGTTGTGGGCCATCTTCGCGCTCGCGAGCACCATCACCCCGGCGTACACGGGGATGTCGAGTACGACGCTGTCCCGCCAGCGCAGCAGCTCGTCCAGGTCGTAGCTGACCTGCACGTACAGGAAGTCCGCCTCCGCCTTCCACCCCGGCACCGGCCGCAGCCGCGTCGCCGCGCCGACCTGGAACGGACTGCAGCCCGGGTACGACGTCGCACGCGCCTGCTCGATCATCGTCCGGACCGTCAGCTGGCTGGTCCGCGCGCCCTCGGCCGGGTCGTCGCCGTGCACGAACAGGAACTGCTCGACGCCGTACGCCGCCGCCGTCAGGAGATCTCGCCGGAAGCCCAGGAGGTTGCGATCCCGCGAGTTCAGGCAGGCGATGCCGCGCGAACCCATCGCCTGGACCTCGTTCGCCACCGCGACACTCGACACGGTCGCCCGGCCGATGTGGTTGTCCGGGATCAGGAAGGCGTCAGCGATCGGACTCATCACCCCGATCTGGTGCCGCACCTTCTTCAGATCCGGCCGCGTCGGCGGCTCCACCTCACACACCAGCTCGAATCCCCGCACACCTGAGACCCTACTGAATCGGGCGGCGCGCCCAGTCGGGATTCCACATCGCGGCGGCGCCCTTACCTTGGTGACATGGGCAGCCGTGAAGCGGTGTCGGGCGCGGTGTTCGGCGCGTTCGCGATGGTTGTCGTCAGCATCGCCTTCGCGTGGTTCACCAGCGGCCCCGACCACCAGGACTGGAGCCACTCCGCCATCGCCCTGGCCCCCTTCGCAGCCCTCTTCGGCGCCGCCGCCGGCGCCGTCGGTGGGTTGTTGCTCCGCGTGACCCGCCCACCGGCGCGGCGTTCGCCGTACACCACCCGCCGCGACCGCGAGAAGCGCAAGCACCGCTAGAGCAAGGCCCATGGGGCAGCCAGCGAGTTCCTGTGTCAGGGCCCGAGGGTGTCGAGGCGGGACCGGAGGAAGTTCTGCTCGGCCTGGTTGGTGGTGAGCTCCAGGGCGGCGGCATAGGAGGTGCGGGCCTCGGCCGGCCGGTTCAGTTGAGTGAGCAGGTCCGCGCGGATCGCGTGGAAGAGGTAATAGGAGCCCAGGTCCAGGTCGTCGACAGCGGTGAGGGCCGCGGCGGGGCCGTGCACCTCGGCCACCGCGACGGCTCGGTTGAGGGCTACGACCGGGGTGGGGTCGAGGGTGAGCAGGTGGTCGTAGAGCTGGAGGATCTGGCGCCAGTCGGTGTCGGCGGCGGTGGCGGCGTCGGAGTGGACGGCGTTGATGGCGGCCTGGAGTTGGTACGGACCAGGGTGGTTGCGGCGGAGGCAACGGCGTACCAGGTCTTGGCCTTCGTCGATCCGCGCGCGGTCCCAGAGGTCGCGGTCCTGGTCGGAGAGGAGGATCAGCGAGCCGTCGCGGGCGACCCGGGCCGGGCGGCGGGACTGCTGCAGGAGCATGAGGGCGAGCAGACCGACGGCCTCGGGCTCGTCGGGCATCAGCTCGACCAGGAGGCGACCGAGACGCAGCGCCTCGGTGCTCAGTTCGTCGCGGACGAGGCTGTCGCCGGACGAAGCGGCGTACCCCTCGTTGAAGATCAGGTAGACGACGGCGAGTACGCCGCGGACGCGCTCGGGCAGATCGGCTTCGTACGGGACGCGGTACGGGATGCCGGCCGCGCGGATCTTCGCCTTGGCGCGGACCAGGCGCTGCGCCATGGTCGGCTCCGGGACCAGGAACGCATGGGCGATCTCGGCGGTCGTCAGCCCACCGAGCATCCGCAGGGTGAGTGCGACGCGGACGTTCAGCGCCAGCGCCGGGTGGCAGCACGTGAAGATCAGCCGGAGGCGGTCGTCGTGCACGGCGCCCTCCTCCACTGGTTCGTCCTGGGCATGCAACAGCGCCGCCTCGGCCTGCTTGTCCGCGCGCGCCGCCTCCCGCCGCAGCCGGTCGATCGCCCGGTTCCGCGCGGTCGTGATGATCCACCCCGCCGGGCTGGGCGGTATGCCGCTGTCCGGCCACTTCTCCACCGCCGCCGCAAACGCGTCCTGCACCGCGTCCTCGGCGATTTCGAGGTCCCCGAACACCCGGGCAAGCACAGCCACCGCCCGCCCGTGCTCAGCCCGAAACACCCCCGCGATGTCAGGAGTCACGACTGAAACGGCCTCACCTCGACCGACAGCGGACTCAGCACCTTGGCCAACCGCCGAGCCCAGCCCAGCGCCGCATCAAGGTCCTCGACATTGATGACCGTGAAACCGCCGAGGTGTTCCTTTCCCTCGGTGAACGGCCCATCAGTCACCAGCACCTCCCCCTGCGACGCCTTCAACACCGTCGCCGTCTCGGGCGGATGCAACCCGGCCGCGAACACCCAGACCCCCGCCGCCTGCATCTCCTCGTTCAGAGCCTGCAGCTCCCGCAGGATCGGCCCCAGCACCTCAGGCCCGGGCGGCGGCCCATCCGGCTGGTAAATGCTGAGCAGGTACTGATTCATTCCAACCTCCTGATGAGTGCTGTCACCACCTACACGAACGACGCCATTCCAGATCGACACCCGCGAACACACTAGTTTCAGCGCCGGCCCCAGGGGCGGCGCCACCGGCCGCGCGACCCGTGGTTGTGCACGTGGGCAGTACTGGCGCGACCGAGGTCGTCGGCGCAGACCATCGGTGACATGACCACTTCGACTGTCCACATCGAACACGCACCCGCGACCGGGGAGACGAGGCGCCGACGACTGAGCCGGTCCGCCGGCTTCTGGGCGATCGCCGCGAGCATGGCGATCCTGACCGCCTTCTCCACCGCGCCAAGCCCGCTCTACGGGCTCTACAGACGACAGGACCACCTGTCGTCGATCACCATCACCGTCGTGTACGCCGTCTTCGCCGCCGGGGTCGTGACAAGCCTGCTCCTCGTCGGCCATGTCTCGGACTGGTACGGGCGACGGACCGTGCTCCTCCCCGCTCTACTGACGGGCCTGGTGGCTGCGCTGATCTTCGCGACGTCCACCTCGCTTCCTGCCCTGTTCGCCGGGCGAGTGCTGACAGGACTGGCCCTGGGGGCGGCCACCGCCACCGCCGGCGCCTACCTCACCGACCTGGACTCGGGGCCGAACGGTGTCCCGACCCGGCGATCGCAGATCGTGTCCACGGTCGCGAACGTCGGCGGCCTGGCGGTCGGCCCCCTGGCGGCCGGGTTGCTCGCGACGTACGTACCCAGCCTCCCCCGGCTGATCTACTTCATCTTCGCGGCTTTGTTGGTGCTCGCACTGGCCGCCACCTGGCGGTCTCCTGAGGTCAGGTCGCTGCCTACGCCCCGGCCCCGCTACCGCCCGCAACGGCTGGCCATTCCTGGAACAGCCCGGGCCCAGTTCAGTGCGGCGCTCACCGGCGATTTCCTGGTGTTCACCGTGTACGGCGTGTTCGCGGGGCTGGCCTCCGCGTTCCTGTCCGGGCCGCTGCATCGCTCCTCGCCCGCACTGGCCGGCCTGACCGTCTTCATCGCCTTCGGAGTCGGCGCGCTCACTCAGGTCACGACGGCGACCTGGCCCTTGCGCCGCCTGCTCGCGCTCGGCATTCCCGTGCTGATCGTCGGGCTGACCGTGATCGTGACCGCGGCGTGGGTGCACCCACCGAGCCTGGCCTTCTTCCTGACCGGCGCAGCCCTGGTGGGAGTCGGGAGCGGCAGCATCTTCCGGAGCATGCTGTCGGTGGTCATCTCGACCGCACCGCCCAGCGAACGCGCCTCCGCCCTGGCCCTGTTCTTCGTCGTGGGCTACGTCGGCCTCTCGGTCCCCGTCGTCGGCGCCGGAATCGCACTGCAGTACGTGACCTTCAAGGTCATCCTCCTCACCTTCGCCATCGTCGTAGCCGCCGGCGTCCTCATCGCCTCGCCACTCCTACTACGCCTCTCCACAAAGAACTGAAATGGCAACTACCGACACGGCCAGTCAGTGGTGGTGGCAGTCCAGTGACCGTCAGCGGAGACCCGTCCATACGATCCGTTCGGCGAATCCGCCCCGCTGGCCGGCCTTGTCCCCGCGCACGCGCTCCAGTTGAGCCTTGTCGGTCCCCAGGTCGGCGGCGAGCGCGTACACGACCTCCAACACGTCCGCGAGCTCCTCGATGGCATTCTCATCGTCGGCAGCGAGAAACTCGCCAACCTCCTCGGCCAGCTTCTCCCGCAGCCGCAGGCGGTACTCGTCCGGCTCCGCCCGATAGGTGACCGGCTCCTCACCGCTCGCACGAATGATCTCGGGAATCCGATCCCTTACCAGCTTGGCGTCCGCACTCATCTCTTCCTCCGCACCGTCAAGGATCGATCGGCCGCGCGAGCCATCTCACGGGCGTGGACCAGTGCACCACACCGACAATGCCACTCCCAGCCTTACCGGATCACCGAACACCGCAAGCCTGGGTCGACGACCTCGCCGAGCGGTTCACCGCACTGCACATCGAGCCATATCCAACCTGACGATGCAGGTCAGTGGCGTGGTGAAGCACGCTCAGCCGTGCCGAGCGACCCCAGTGATGAGTTGTCGCGCCCGCACCCGTCATACCTACGACGGGCCACGACGAGACGGAAGGATGACTTGATGAGTGCGGACACATGGCTGGAGGAGCTGGGCATGAGTGGTCTGGGCGGGAGTGGTCTGGGCGAGGTCGACGAGCCGGCGTTCTCGGAGCTGGTGGAGCGGCACCGGCGGGAGCTGCACGTGCACTGCTACCGGATGCTCGGGTCGTTCGAGGATGCCGAGGACACCGTGCAGGAGACGTTCCTCCGTGCCTGGCGGCGGCGAGAGACCTTCGAGGGGCGGTCGACGTTCCGGGCCTGGCTGTACCGGATCGCCACCAACGCCTGCCTGGACCTGCTCGCCAAGTGCCGCCCGGAGCCTGCGACCGGCGGCGAGGTGCTGTGGTTGCAGCCCTATCCGGACCGGCTGCTCGACGAGCTGCCCGCGGGCGACGCGGACGAGCCGGAGACCGTCGCCGTGGCGCGGGAGACGATCGAGTTGGCCTACCTGGTCGCAGTCCAGCACCTCGCGCCGCGCCCGCGGGCCGTGCTGATCCTGCGGGACGTGCTCGGCTGGCCGGCGAAGGACGTCGCGGAGCTCCTCGGGGACTCTGTCAACTCCGTGAACAGCGCGCTGCAGCGGGCCCGCGCCGGCCTGCGGGAGCACCTGCCCGCCGAGCGGCAGGACTGGACCGGCGGCGAGGAGGACGCCGGGACACGCGAGCTGGTACGCCGGTACACCGACGCCAGCGTGGCCACGGACATCGACAGCATCGCCGCACTGCTGCGGGACGACGTCCGCTGCTCGATGCCACCCACGCCTGGCCTGTACGTGGGCCGCGACGCGGTCGTGAACGACTGGGTCGAGAGCGGCTTCGAGGGCATGAAGCACCTGCGCGCCGTCCTCACCTCCGTGAACCGGCAGCCCGCCGTCGCCTTCTACCTCTGGCAGGAGCGGGAGGGCGGCGCGTACCTGCCGCTGACGATCGACGTCCTGCGTGTCACCGGCGGGGCGATCACCGAGATCGTCACGTTCCACGCCGACCAGTTCCCGCGACTCGGACTGCCGGAGCGCCTGCCGGCGGACAGCACGGAGTAGTCCCGGTGTGCACGCTCGTCAGTCAGCGAACGATGGAGGAACGACATGGACAGCATGAATGACACCGGGGCCGTCGCAGGCCCGGCATCGAGCCAGACCAGCCACACCCACCGACTCCGTGGGCTCGCCGGCACCGGCTTGATCGCCACGCTCGCAGCGATGGGAGCCACCACCCTCGCCGCTGCGCTTGCCCAGGCCGTTGGCGTCGACTTCGAGGTCCCCGATGGTGGCGAGACGATCCCGTTGTCGGGGATCGCCGTGGTGACCGGCTTCTTCTCGGTCGTGGGCGTCGTCATCGCCGTCGCTCTTCTTCGTTGGAGCGCTCGCCCGGCCAAGCGATTCGTGTGGACGGCAGTGTCGCTGACCGCGATCTCGTTCGTCCCACCCCTCCTCTCCGGGGCGAACACCGCCACCACCGCCGCCCTTCTCGGGCTACACCTCGTCGCTGCAACGGTGATGATCCCCACTCTGACGCGGAGCCTCCGCACCCGAACCGATTGACGATCCCGCAACGGTGTCCTTTACCAGTTGCCCGCGGGGCTTGCCTTAGAAGACGGTGACGCCGATGCCGGTGAGGGCGAGTTGGAGCAGCGCCACCGGCACGAGGACCTGCCAGGCGAGCTTCTGCAGCTGGTCGGCGCGCATCCGCGGGAACGAGACCCGCACCCAGATCACCACGAGGGACACGAACGCCACCTTGACGATCGTCCAGATCCAGCCGATCGACTCCGGCCCCGGACCACTCCAGCCGCCGAGGAACAGCACCGTGGTCAGACCCGCGAGTACGACGATCCCGGCGTACTCGGCGAGCAGGAACATCGCGAACCGCAGCCCGGTGTACTCCGTGTACGGACCGAAGATCACCTCGGAGTCAGCGACCGGCATGTCGAACGGCGGCCGCTGCAACTCCGCCAACCCCGCAATGAAGAACACGACCATGCCGGGCAGCTGCCAGAGCAACCACCACGGGTTCCACGCGTGGGCGATACCGGTCAGGTTGAGCGAGCCGGCCGCGACCGCGACGCTCGCCGCGGACAGCACGAACGGAAGCTCGTAGCTCATCAGCTGCGCCGCGACCCGGAGCCCGCCGAGCAGGCTGTACTTGTTGCCGCTCCCCCAGCCGGCCATCAGCGAGCCGAGTACGCCGATGCTCATCACCGCGAGCACGAAGAACAGGCCCGAGTCGAGGTCCGCGCCGACGATGCCGGGCGCGAGCGGGATGGCGGCGAGCGCGGCCAGGTACGGCAGCAGCGCGACGATCGGCGCCAACTCGAAGACCCGCCGGTCCGCGGCGGTCGGGACCACGCTCTCCTTCTGGACGAACTTCACGCCGTCCGCGACCAACTGCGCCCAGCCGTGGAACGCGCCGGCGTACATCGGGCCGAGCCGTGACTGCATGTGCGCCATGACCTTGTGCTCGGCCTGACCGACCAGCAAGGGCGCCACCAGGAAGGCGACCAGGACGCCCACCACCCGCACCACGAACTCCAGCATGACCGCACCCTATCGACTCCGACTTGACCTCAACCAGCATTGAGGTCCAAGGGTGGGTCGCGTCAACCAGTTGAAGGAGACTCAGATGACCACAGTTCTTGTCACCGGAGCCACCGGGCGCGTCGGCCGCCATGTGGTCGCGGGCCTGCGCGCGGCGGGCGTGACCGTCCGGGCCCTCGTCCGTACGCCGGACCTCGCCGGGCTACCGCCGGACGTCGAACTCGTCCGCGGTGATCTCTACGACGAGGACGCCGTACGACGGGCTGCGGCCGATGTGGATGCGGCGTTCCTGCTGTGGCCGTCGTTCGACGCGTCCGGCGCGAAGGCCGTGGTCGGCCAGTTGCCGCGGCGAGTGGCGTACCTGTCCTCGCTCAACGCCTCGGACGGCGGCGTGTGGGGCGAGGTCGAGCAGTTGCTACGGGACGCGGGCAAGGACTGGACGTTCGTGCGACCCGGCGGTTTCGCCGTGAACGCGCAGGCTTGGGCACCGGAGTTCCGCGCCAGCGACGTCATTCGACTGCCCTACCCGGAGGCCGGTCGGTCGTTGATCCACGAGCGAGACATCGCGGCGGTCGCCGTACTCACGCTGCTGGACGACCACCACATCGGCAAGACCTACGAGCTCACCGGCCCAGAGGTCCTGACCCAGGCCGAACAGGTCGAAACCATCGCACGCGCGGTCGGCAAGACGATGCGCATCGAAGGGCTCACCGGCGACGAGGCCCGCCAGGCGATGCTCGACCAAGGCACCCCCGCCGCCATCGCCAACAGCGCCGTCACCTACTGGTCCACCCTCGTAGACAACCCCGAGCCCGTCACCACCACGGTCACCCAACTCACCGGCCGCCCAGCGCTGACCTTCGCCACCTGGGCCGACGAACACGCCGACGAGTTCCGCATCCTCTCCACCACCGAGGTCGCCGACCGCTACGTCAACGCCCTCTCCACCGGCCGGGTCGACGCGGCCCTGGCCCTGTCGGCTCCCGAGGTCGTCCGCGTAGCTCCCCTCGAGACCGACGGCGAAGAGATCGAGCTCAAAGGCGCGGAAGCCATCCTCGAGAACACCCGCCGTCTCAATGCTGACATCGAGTACCTGGGCGTCCAGCTCCTCGGCCCTCTCGTCCTCGACGACAGCTTCGCCATCCGCTTCACCTTCGACCAACTCAACGCCCGCACCGGCACCCGCAGCCGCACCACCAAACTGTCCCTCTGCACGGTCGACTCCGGCCGAATCACCCGCGAGGAAGTCTTCTACTTCACCCCACCTCACTCCTGACATCATTTGATATCGACCGAGGAGGTGAAGCCATGAGCGACATATTGATCCGCGACGTTCCGGAGGACGTTATCGCCGTGATCGACCATCGGGCCAGCCATCTGGGCTTGTCACGGAATGAATACTTGCGACGGCAACTCAGCCAGGATGCCGGGCGTTCGGACGTTCCGGTAACCACTGCCGACATGCGCAGCTTCTCCGACATGTTCCGCGATCTGGGCGACTCAGACGTCATGGACCAGGCCTGGTCGTGACTCCTACCGGTGGCTTGCACCTGGACAAGGACTTCGAGCTGATCGCCGACCTGACCGGCCAGCCGCTGGAGCGGCTCGACCAGACCTGACCTCACTCCTGAGGTGGTGGGTCCGCCTGTTGGCGGGTACGGCGTTCTGCTCCGGCTCGGCGTGGTCGGGCCGGGGTGGCGGCTGCTTGGGCCGGCGCCAAGGGGTCCGGGTCGGGGGAGCCGGGTGGTCGGGGTCCCCAGGTTTCGGGGTCGGGGACGCCGGGTGGGAGGGTGCGGCGGCGGCTGGGGGCGCCGGCGGGGGCGTGGTCGGATTCGCCGGGTTCCTTGGCGCCGGGCCAGGGTTTGGCGACGCGGGAGGCGAGGATGAACTCCTTGCGGAGCGGGTTGCCCTCGAAGCCGTCGGGAAGCAGCAGCGGGATCAGGTTGGGGTGGCCCTCGAAGGTGACGCCGAACATCTCGAAGGTCTCGCGCTCGTGCCAGTTCGCACCGGCGTACACCTCCGAGAGCGTCGCCAGCACCGGCTTGTCGCGCGGGATCAGCGTACGGACCAGCACATGCTCGACATGCGAGCCGCCCCAGAAGTCCGCGAGATGCGACACCACCCGGAACCCGTCGGTCAGCTCGTCCGCAGCACTCAGGAAGTCGAAGAACGTGAACCCGACCGCGTCCCGCAACACCTCGTGCGCCGCCACCCAGGACTCCGCGGGTACGTCGATCGTCACCGGGCCGAAGCTGTCCGCAACAGTCGCGGCGATCCCGGCGGTGGTCAGCGCATCCAGAGCGTCGTGGCTCAAGGCGTCACCAGGCCGCGGGTCAGCGCCGCGGCGGACGGTTCGTCATACCGGCTCGTCATGTTCTCGCCGGCGATCTTCTCCTGCAGCTTGAGGATCCCCTGCAGCAACGCCTCCGGCCGCGGCGGGCAGCCGGGCACGTACACGTCGACCGGGATGATCTGGTCGACGCCCTTGGTCACGCAGTACGAGTCCCAGTACGGGCCGCCCGAGTTCGAGCAGGAGCCGAACGAGATCACGTACTTCGGCTCCGGCATCTGGTCGTAGAGCCGCTTGATCGCGGGCGCCATCTTGTCCGTCACGGTGCCCGACACCACCATCAGGTCGGCCTGCCGCGGCCCGGGCGCGAACGGGATCACGCCCAGCCGGATGAAGTCGTGCCGGCCCATCGACGCCGCGATGAACTCGATCGCGCAACAGGCCAGGCCGAAGTTGAACACCCAGAGCGAGTACTTGCGGCCCCAGTTCAGCAGGTACCGAACCGGCTCGGGCGCGAGCTTCGCCAGCGCACCGACTGCCGGCCGCACCGTCGGCATCCCCAGCTCGGTCTCGGACATATGGTCAGCCTAGTCCGACAATCTCCTCCGCGAGGATCTCCGGGTACTCCAGCGGCGCGTAGTGTCCGGCCCCGTCGACGAACCGCAGCCGGACATCGCTGAAGAAGTCGTCCAGCCGGTCCGACCACGCCCGCGGGAACAGCGGGTCGAACTCCGGCCACAGCACCACCGTCGGTACGGCGATCCGGTCGTACGACGCCGGCGCCGTCTCGGCCGCCGACGTCGCGACCGACCCCGCACCCGCCCGGTACCACTGGATCGACGCCGTGAACGCACCCGGCGCCGAGTAGACCTCGACCAGGTGATCCAGCTCCGGCTCGAACCCCGGCCCGGACCAGTGGGTCCAGAAGTGCCGCAGATAGGAACGGACCGCCTCCAGGTTGCCGTCGATCAGTTCCTCGATCACCGGCAGCCGGTGAAAGGCCTGGTACCAGAACTCCGCCTGGGCCTGCTCGGAGAACACCCGCTTCCCGATCCCCGGCAACGGCGGCGCGACCACCAGGCCCTCGATCAGGTCGGGCCGGCTCCGGGCGATCCCCTGCGCGATCCGGCTGCCGACGTCGTACCCGGCCAGCACCGGACGGTCCAGTCCGAGCTCCTCGACCAGCCCGACCACGCTCCGACCCTGCGCGGCCACGCCGTACTGCGCAGGATCCAGCGACTGACTGTCCGACGAGCCGAATCCGCGCAGATCCGGGACCACCACCTCGAAGCCGCGCTCGGCCAGGATCGGCGCCAGCACCCGATAGTCGGTGCGGTCACCGGGCCACCCGTGCAGCAGAACCACCGCAGGACCGTCGCCGATTCGGTCGTAGGCCAGCCGGAATCCGTCCACCACGTTGCTCAGCATGTCTTCATTCTTGACCACCCGAGGGACCGGGCTTACGGTGATTGAACAGGACTGAACAGGTCCATTCCGGTGGGGAGACACCATGGCTGACCGGCTCGAGGTGCAGGAGACCCGCGCGCTCTCGGTGGAGAGCAACGGGCTCAACGTGATCGCGGAGGCCGAACGGAAGGGCCGGCCGGCGCAGCTGTTCTGGCCGTGGTTCGCGGCGAATGTCTCCGTGCTCGGCATCAGCTACGGCGCGTTCACGCTCGCGTTCGGGATCTCGTTCTGGCAGGCGGTGATCGCCGGGCTGATCGGGATCGTCTTCTCGTTCCTGCTCTGCGGGCTGATCGCGCTGGCCGGCAAGCGCGGATCGGCGCCGACCATGGTGCTCAGCCGGGCGGCGTTCGGTGTCCGCGGCAACAAACTGCCTTCGCTGGTCTCGTGGTTGCTGACCGTCGGCTGGGAGACCGTGCTGACGATCCTCGCGACGCTGGCGACCGCCACCGTCTTCGAGCGCCTCGGCTGGGGCGGCGGCGACCTGACGAAGCTGGTCGCGCTGATCGTGGTCGGCGTACTGATCGTGGCCTGTGGCGTGCTCGGGTTCGACCTGATCATGCGGGCGCAGACCGTGATCACCGTGGTCACCGGCGTACTGACGGTCGTCTACATCATTCTGGTCGCCGACCAGATCCACTGGAGCACCGTGTCAGCGCTGCCGAGCGGATCGGCACAGCAGGTCATCGGCGCGTTGGTCTTCCTGATGACGGGCTTCGGGCTCGGCTGGGTGAACGCGGCCGCGGACTACTCCCGGTATCTTCCGCGCCGGTCGTCGAGCCCCGGCGTGGTCGGCTGGACGACGTTCGGTGGCGCGGTGGCCCCCGTCGTACTGCTCGTCTTCGGTCTGCTGCTCGCGGGCTCGTCGGAGGACCTGAGCAAAGCGATCGCAGCCGACCCGATCGGCGCGCTGGCGGAGGCCCTGCCGACCTGGTTCCTGGTGCCGTTCGTGATCGTCGCGGTGCTGGGCCTGGTCGGCGGCGCGGTGCTGGACATCTACTCGTCCGGCCTGGCTCTGCTGTCGCTCGGCCTGCCGGTGCCGCGGTACGTCGCGGCCTTCATCGACGGCCTGGTGATGATCGCCGGGACCATCTACGTGGTGTTCTACGGCGGTGAGTTCCTCGCCCAGTTCCAGGGCTTCCTGATCACGCTCGGCGTCCCGATCGCGGCCTGGTGCGGCATCATGCTCGCCGACATCGCGACCCGCCGCCGCGACTACACCGACGACGACCTCTACACCCCCATCGGCCGGTACGGCGACATCCGGTGGCTGCCGGTGCTCACCATGATCGTTGCCACCGGCATCGGTTGGGGTCTGGTCACGAACACGTTCGCGTCCTGGCTGACCTGGCAGGGCTACCTGCTCGGCCCGTTCGGTCTCGGCGGCAAGGTCGGCGACTGGGCCTTCGCCAACCTCGGTGTCCTGGTCGCGCTGGTGGCCGGCTTCGTCGTGCAGCGGTTCGCCGGGGCGGCCGCCGTACGTCAGCAGGAGACGATCGCCTGATGGTGCTCGCGCTCATCGACCTGCAGCGGATCTTCGCCGACCCGGACTCCGGCTGGGCCACCCCGGGCTTCGACCGGGTGATCGAGCCGACCAAGGCGCTGATCGAGCTCTTCGCACCGCACTTCGTCTTCACCCGCTTCGTGGCCCCGGAGAAACCGACCGGTGCCTGGGCGCCGTACTACGAAGCGTTCCCGTTCGCCCTGCAGCCGCCGGACGCGGACGACTACCAGCTCGTCGACGAGTTCAAGGGCGCTCCAACGCTGGACAAGACCACTTTCAGCGCCTGGGGTCCCGAGCTGGCGGCCCGGTCGGACGGGCGGCTGGTCCTGGGTGGCGTGGCCACGGACTGCTGCGTGATCAGCACGGCCCTGGCCGCGGTCGACGCCGGCGTCCACGTGCAAGTGGTCGAAGAGGCGTGCGCCGGATCCACCGACGACAACCATCGCAAGGCGATCGACATCATGCGGCTGTACGCACCGATGCTGGAGATCGTCAGCGTCGACCAGTTGCGATGATGCGCCGGATCTCGTTGAAGCACGAGCGGGTGGCGGCGGTGCTGGCCCGGGAGATCCGGTCGGGCGTCGTACGGCGTGGTGCGCAACTGCCCGGGGAGGTCGAGCTGGCACGGCGGTTCTCGGTCAGCCGGAACACGGTTCGCGCCGCGCTCGCCGTACTGGCCGAGGACGACCTGATCACGACGCGCACCGGCAAGGGGTCGTTCGTACTGTTCGACGGGCGGCCGCTGGACGGGCGGCTCGGCTGGACCCATGCACTGTCCGAGCAGGGCGTGGAGACCCGGATGCGGACCGTGCGGATCGCGCTCGCGCAGGATCCCGACCTGGCCGACCGGGCCGGACTCGAGTCCCCCGACGTGATCGTGATCGAGCGGGTCCGGCAACTCACCGACGGTACGGCGATCTCGCTCGAACGCAGCCGGATCCCGGCGCTGGACGCGCTGCGCGACCTGCCCGGACGCGGCCTGGACAACGGCTCGATCAGCACCACCCTGAACCGCGCCGGGCTCTACCTCGACCACTGTGAGCAACGACTCCGTGGCCGCCCACTGAGCCTTGGTGAAGCCGAGCTCCTCCGCCGTCCGGAGGGAACCTGGTTCCTGCACACCACCCGCACCAGCTGGACCGCCGACGACCGCTTCGCCGAGTACGCCGACGAACTCCTGGACCCCGAACACTACGAACTAAGCCTCTCCTACGGCACCTAGCCCCCGCGCGCTGCGCAGCCACCTCTGGTCGCTCCGCTCCTCTTCGCGGCAGTCACGCGCGCTCCCACCCGCCCCCGGCTTATCGCCGGTGCACCCTTGCCGGCTGCCGCGGGCACCATACGGGCTGCCGCCCGCGATCGACCGCCTCGTGGTGCCCCCTACTCGTTCATGAGGCCGTCCTGTCGTTTCCGTGGGTCTCGGGCCCGCCTGGCGTTGTCCACCGATCAAGCACCGAGCCGCCGCCGCGACGCTCGACTGATGCACACCCAGGCGGAACGACAACCACCACCAGCCGGCGCCAGCGATCGGCGGCGAGCGGGGGCGGCGGACGGCGGCGGACGGCGGACGGCGGGCGGGCGGTGGGCGCGCGGGCGCGGGCGGCGGACGGCGGCGGGCGACGGGCGGCGGGCGGCGGACGGACGGTGCGCGGTGGCGGGCGGTGAGCGGTGAGTGGTGGGCGGGGATTTCGGGCCGGAGCAGGGACATGGGACACCAGGTCGGGACCGGGGACAGGTCACGAGGTGTCCCAAGCCCCGACCTGATGTCCGCGCCCCCGCCCGCCCAACGGCGCCTTGGACGGTGGAGCCGATATCCGAACGCGCGCCGGGGCGTTTGCGGGCGTCCAAGGGGAGAACCCCCGAGCCGAGGCGTTGTCCCGGCGTTGTGGCGTCTCGGTGGCTGCCCGATCTTGGCGGTGTCGACGCCGCTGTTGCGGGGATCGGTTCGGGTGCGGACCCGAGACACTCACCAACCCCAACCGTCAGCTCACCGCCGGCCCGGATCCGGGCGTGACCGGGGCAGGACCGCCTTGCTTGGTGAGTGTGCCAGCACCGCGGACTCGAGCCCGGACCCTGACCGAACCGGTTTCGGCCACAGCAGAGATCGACTTTGTGCACCAGATCCGTACCCGGAGGGCCGGCGCCGTACGGATCTGGTGCACAAAGTGACCGACCAAGCCAGCCCGGCCGGGGCAGCCAGGCGGCCGGGCGGGGGTGGCCAGGCGGGACTGTCGGACAGCCGGGCGGGGCTGTCGGGCGAGGCAGCCGGGCGGGGCAGCCGGGCGGGGCAGCCGGGGGCTGTCGGGCGGGGCTGTCGGGCGGCCGGGTGGCGGCGACCGGCGACCGGGGCTGGCGCAGTGGTGTCCGCTGGGTTGGGTTGGTCCCCGGGCACCCACGGAAACGACAGGAAAGCCGTTGATGAGTGAGTTCGACCATGCACGGCACACCTCACTACGAGGCGGTCGTCGTGGGGTGGCAGCTCGCAAGTGCTGAGGCGGTAGCCCGGAAGGACCGTCGGGTGGGGTGGGAGCCGCGCGGAGTGGCGCGTGGGGTGGTCCGTAGGCGGTCTAAGGCGGTTGTTGCCGGGGGCATAGGGATATGTGCCGATGTGGGGGTCCTCCTCAGGCGCGCACTGTCTTCTCATCGACAAGCTCCCGGAGGAGATCAGCATGTTCTTCCACTCGACCGACTCACTCCAGGCAGAGATCCGCTACCGGCAGGACCGTATCCGGCGCGATTTCCAGCGCCCGGCCTGGTTCCAGCGCAAGCCCAAGCCGCAGATCCCCGTGCCCTGCGCGCCCGAGCTCCGCGCACGTCCCGCGATGTGACCGCGCGAGCGCCCCCGCAGATCCCCACCCCGCGGCGCGACCGGCTCCCTCGAGCCGGTCGCGCCGCCCTCATTTCCAGGCTCCCTAGACACCACTTACGCAGTACCTAGGGCACCTAAGGGCGGCTGAGGTCCGGGGATAGGGAGGAGTTCCGATGTGCGGGGCTACCTCAGACGAGCAGATTGAGGGTGTCGGCAGGAAGCCGGCGAGAGACCAGGAGGAACAGCAGATGTTCACCAACGAATCGGTCAAGGCAGAGGTCGACTACCGCAGGCAGCGCCTCGCCCGTGACTACCGGCAGCACCGGACCACCCCGACCCGCCGGAACCTCGTCCACCTGTTCGGCCGGAAAGCCTGAAGGGAGGCACACCATGTTCATGACACCTCAGTCGATCAAGGCGGAGACCGCCTACAAGCTCGAGCGGACCAAGCGCGAGTTCCGCACGACGAGCCGCCGGGCACGCGCGGCGCAGGCCGAGCGGCCTGAGCCGGGGCTCGCCCGCCCGGCCGACCGATACACCACGGCGGCATGACCGCCGGGACCGCCGTCCCTGATCCGGAAGTTGCGATCAGGGACGGCGTTTTCACGTCCGCGAAGGCTCACCGGACGGGATGCCGTCGATTTGTGTCGGCGCCAGGGGCGAAAATGGACGACGTGCCCTGGACTTCGACACCTCTCGTCGGCCGCTCGACCGAGCTCGCCGCACTGCTGAGCGCCGTGGACGACGCCAGAACGCGTCGCGCCGGCGCCGTTCTGCTGTCCGGTGACGCCGGCGTCGGCAAGACCCGGCTGCTGGACGAGGTGGCGACCGGCGCTCACGAGCGAGGCTTCGGCGTCCTGGTCGGGCACTGCACCGACTTCGGCGACGCCGGCCTGCCGTACCTGCCGTTCACCGAGATGTTCGGCCGCCTGGCCGGCGACCGGCCGGACCTGGTCGAGAGCGTGCTGACCAACTTCCCGGCGATCGGGCGGCTGCTGCCCACCCACCGCCTGATCGGCGCCCAGCCGGCGCCGCAGGAGGGCCAGCTCGACCGGGCCGCGCTGTTCGACGCCGTCCTCGGCGCGTTCACCGCGCTGTCCACCAGCGAGCCGCTCCTGGTGATCATCGAGGACGCCCACTGGGCCGACGACTCGACCCGGGACCTCATCGGTTTCCTGATCACCCGGCTCACCTCGCAGCGCCTGACTCTGGTGGTCTCGTACCGCAGCGACGACCTGCACCGCCGGCACCCGTTGCGCCGCCCGATCGCCGAGTGGTCCCGCAACCCCCGGGTGCGCCGGGTCAACCTGCTCCCCCTGGACGCCGACGAGTCCCGCGTCCTGCTGAACTCGCTGCTCAGCGAGCCGCTCTCGGAGACCGAAGTACGGCGCATCCTCGACCGCGCCGGTGGGAACGCGTTCTTCACCGAGGAGCTGGCCGCCGCGGCCTCGATGGGCGACGGCGACTGCGTACCGCCGGATCTGGCAGATCTGCTGCTGGTCCGGCTCGATCCGCTGTCCGACGACGCCCGGCAGCTGGCCCGGGTGATCGCGGTCGCGGGCCGGCGCGTCCCGCACGATCTGCTCACCGCGGTCGCGGACCTGCCCGACCGCCAGCTCGACGACGCGCTGCGGGAGCTGATCGACGCCCACATCATCGACGTACCGACCAGCGATCGGTACTACTTCCGCCACGCCCTGCTCGCCGAGGCCGTGTACGACGACCTCCTGCCGGGTGAGCGAGTCCGCCAGCACGCGGCGTACGTGCAGGCGCTGAAGAACCAGACCGTCGCGGGTACGGCGGCTGAGCTGGCCGGTCACGCCACCCGGTCGCACGACCTGGCGACCGCGTTCGAGGCGCGGGTGCGGGCCGGCCAGGAAGCCATCTCCGTCGCCGCCCCGCAGGAGGGGCTGAAGCACTACGAGATGGCCCTCGAGCTGTTCCCGAACGCGTCGCCGGACAACACCATCGACAAGACCTGGTTGATCGTCGACACCGCGCTGGCGGCCACGCTGTCCTCGCAGCACCTGCGGGCGCTCAAGCTGCTCCGGAAGGCGCTCGCGGACCTGCCCCCGGACGCGCCGAAGCTGCAACGAGCCCAGCTGTTGCTGCCGCTCGCGGACATCGCGTTGATCATCGACCAGGACCAGGAGGCCAACGAGGCGGTTTCGCAGGCGCTCAAGCTGGTGCACGACGAGCCGTCCACCGTCTTCAAAGCCCAGGTCGCCTCGCTGTACGCACGGGTGTCCGACGCGCTGGGCCGGCCGATGGAGGCCGAGCGCTGGGCCCACAAGGCGCTGGAGATCGCCCGGGAGGCCGGACAGGAGTCCGCGGCCGGCGACGCCGGCATCACACTCGCCCAGCTACGCCGCCGGGCCGGTGATCCGGAGACCGCCGCCAAGCAGTTGGAGGAGGCCGCGATCCGGGCGCAACTCGTCGGGGACCCGGCCGCCGAGGTGCGGAGCCGGTTCCTGCTCGGGTCGACGCATTACGAGCAGGGGGATCTGCTCAACGCGAAGTCCGTGCTGTCGTTCGCGATGAAGCGAGCCGGTGAGCTCGGGCGGCAATGGGCCGTGTACGGATTCGACGCGCGCCGGATGCTGGCGCTGACCCAGTTCATGCTCGGGGAATGGGACGAGGCGACCGCGACCGCTCGGACCGACTCGATGACACCTGCGGCCTCGACGGCGGCGCTGCGAGCGGTCGAGTTCGCCGTCCGGAGTGGGCGCGGCGACACGGCGGTCGCGGAGGAGCTCGAGCGGCTGCGCAAGTGGTGGGACCTCGACGTGATGCTGCCGATCATCGGGCTGCAGCCGGCCGTGGACGCCTACCTGCAGCTGGGTCACCCGGCCGAAGCGGGAAAGCTCATCGCGGACGTCTCGGCGCTGTGTGCCGACGTCTTCCAGGCGGAATGGTTCCTGGCGCGGATCCGGTTCGCCGCGCTCGGGATGCAGATCCTGTGCCATCGGGCCGTCGGCGAGCCATCGTCTGCCGCGGAGCTCGTCTCGCGCGGTGCCGCGTTGCTCGCCGATGGACAGACGACAGCGGAGAAGGGTCTGCCGCCGGGGCGGCTGATGGGCGTCGAAGGGCTGGCCTGGCTCGCGCGGCTCGAGTCGGAGTGGGAGCGACTGCGGTGGCTGGCCGGGGTCGATGCGCCGACGCCTGCGGACCATGTCTCCGCGTGGGAGCGGACCGTGGACGCCTTCGGGTACGGGTACACCTTCGAGCAGGCGTGGTCGCGGGTGCGGTTGTCGGCCGCGTTGCGCGCGGCCGGGCGGGTCGCGGAGGCGAACGAGCAGGCGGCGCTGGCCGCCGAGGTCGGGCGTGAACTGGGCGCCAAGCCGTTGCTGGACGAGATCGGTGGCGTCGACACCGGTGGCGCGGGTGCGCTGACGTCGCGGGA
Source organism: Kribbella sp. NBC_01510 (assembly GCF_045040325.1). NCBI lineage: Bacteria > Bacillati > Actinomycetota > Actinomycetes > Propionibacteriales > Kribbellaceae > Kribbella > Kribbella sp. NBC_01510. The sequence goes on from NZ_CP109418.1 coordinate 1,352,920, forward strand.
GACCGAAGTACTGGCGCTGCTTGCCGAAGGGCGGACCAACCGGCAGTTGGCCCGGGAGCTGTACATCAGCGAGAAGACGGTCAGCGTGCACGTCTCCAACATCCTCGCCAAGCTCGGCGTCCGCTCCCGCACCGAAGCCGCGGCGGTCGCCCGTCGCGACGGCCTTCTCGACAAGGACCAGTAGGCAGCCTGCGTGGCCGCGTCGGCGGCCGGGCTGGCCGGCCTCGGGCCGCTCACGTTCGGCGCTGTGCGGGCCACCGAACATGAGCGGCTCTGGGCGGAACCCGGGTGGGGACCGGGCGATCTTGAGTCTGTCTAGCCGTGCTTCCGGCGCGTGCCGTGAGCCTGTTCATCGCCAGGATCGAGCCGACGGGCCCGGGCCTGCGCCAGCTCGTCGCCGGGCAACCCATTCCGGCCGGCCAGCGCGATTCGGCCGGCGAACCCAGGCCGGCCCGCAAGACTGGTCAAGCCGGCGAGGCCGGGTGGTCTCCCCGCGCCGGGCTGACTGCCGTGCGTCGACCCGTCGAGCCGAGTGATGTCATTGAAGACGTGGCGAGCGTGCCGCATTCGCGCGACGGCCAGCAGTACCAAACCGGTCGCCGCGAGTGCGATCAACACCCACAGTTGCCACGACATAGCCTCACCGCCCCGTACTCACTTCGTTCCCCCGTGTAATCACCATAGACCCGGACTGACCGCTTGGCGACCGGCTGTGCGCATTCCGTTATCCCGGGCGATTCAAACTCACGTTTGTTGCCAATTGCAATCACAAAGGGTGATCGGGCAACAAGTCCGGGAGAGCGGGCGCAACTACCTTCAGTCACCACGCGGCGTGAGGCGGCCGCCGCGAAACAGATACGCCGCGCGACCATCCTTTGGTTCCCTGAACGCCAGCACTTCATGTACTCCATTCCCGGGTTCGGCAGTGATCAACCGTGATTCGTCCAATGGCACGAGCCGGGTCCGCCGGGGTTCCGGTAGCAGTACCTTCGCCGCGTCGCTGACAGCCTCGTCCAGCAGCCAGAACTCACCGTCCTCGACGCTGACGGTAGCCCTGGCCAGGACGCCGTCATACCGACCGGTCACGAGGTCGGCCGAGATCTCGACCGGCTCGGTGGGCGGCACCGGCCGGGCCGGCAACTCGATCCCCGCGGTCTCCCGCAAGATGTGCCCGACCAGTTCGTCGTACAGCGCCGCGGTATTGCCGCCATTGGTGAGCAGCGCGACGGCCACGCCCTTGTCCGGGACGAGACGGAAGAACGCGGACTGGCCGATGGTGCCGCCGTCGTGACCGTAGACCGGGCCGCCGTCGAGCGTGAAGATCATCCAGCCGAGACCCCACTGATCGGCCATCTCGCCGGTCGGCGGCACGTCGACCTGCGGTTCCCACAGGCGATCGATGGCGGCCCGGTCGAGCAGCGTCGCATCCAGATAGGCACGGCCGAACGTGATCAGGTCGCGCGCGCTCATCGCCAGCAGCGAACCGGCCGGGGCCATCGCATGCACGAGACTCCACACCGGCGCGGCCTGCAGCGGCGCATCCGGAGTCGGCCTGACATGTCCGACCGCGGCACGGTACAGCAGCGCCTCGTCCGGGATCGTGGCCAGGCACTGCAGCTCCAGAGGTACGCCGATGCGTTCGCGGACCAGCTCATGAAACGGCTTCTCGCGCAGCACCTCGGCGATCCGCCCGAGGACGACGAAGCCCGAGTTGTTGTAGGAGAATCCGGCACCTGGCGGAACCTCCTGGGCCAGGCCGGGCAGCACGTCGCGGACGAACAGCTCGACAGCGTCGTCACCGCGGGACGTCGGCGTGAACGCGTCGCCCGAGAAACCGGCCGTGTGCGTCAGCAGATGCCGCGGCGTGATCGACGCGGCCGCCGCCTCGTCCGCGAGTTTGAACTCCGGCAGGTAGCCCCGGACCGGCCGGTCCAGCTCAATCTTGCCCTCGGCAACCAATTGCATGATCAGCGTGGTCGTCCACAACTTGGTGATCGAGCCGACCTGGAAGATCGCGTCGGTGGTCGCCTCGACGCCGGTGTTCAGGTTCAGGATCCCCGCGGCCGTCGCACTCACCTCGCCGTCGGCCAGGACGGCGATCGAGGCGGCCGGGACGTCATGCTTGTCGATCAACCGGGCGAGATTCTCGTCGAGCCAGCTCTGCACGATGTCACTCCTCGAGTGGTCGTTCATCGATCCCCGTGGCGCGACCCAGGGTAGCCTCGGGCCGATGAGAGTTCTGTCCGCTGAGGATGTCCGTCGTACCGTCTCGATGAGTACGGCGATCGACGCCGTACGGGACGCGTTCCGGGAGCTCGCGGCGGGGAACTTCGTGTTGCCGGCACGGCAGATCTTCGGTGACGGGAGGGTGCTGGTGATGTCGGCGTACCACACGCCGACCGGGACCGCGGTGGTGAAGAAGATCGGCATCGCGCTCGACCAGGTGCCGGCGATCCGGGCGACCGTGATCTGGACCGGCGCCGGTGAGCAGCTCGTCGCCGATGGGAGCTCGATCACCACCCTGCGGACCGGCGCCGTTGTCGGTGTCGCCACCGACCTCCTCGCCCCCGCGGACGCGACCCGCCTCACGCTGATCGGGACGGGCGCTCAGGCCCCCGACCAGATCCGCGCGGTTCTCGCCGTACGACGGATCGCCGTCGTCACCGTCACCGGACGGTCGGCCGACCGTGCCGCCGCCCTCGGCCAGGAGCTGGCCGACGAGTTCCCGGACGTCAAGTTCACCCCGAGCACGAGCATCGACGACGCGATCGCGGACACGGACATCATCTGCTGTGCCACGTCGACAGCCACTCCACTCTTCACCGCCGACGCCCTCCCTGACCGCGTCCACGTCAACGCGATCGGCGCCTTCCGCCCGACCATGCGCGAACTCCCCCGCGACCTCCTCGCCACCGCGTCCACAGTCCTGGTCGACCAACGCGTAGCAGCCCTGGAAGAGTCCGGCGAGATCATCGACGCGGTCACGTCAGGCGCCCTGCAAACCTCAGACCTGGTCGAGCTAGGCCCAGCCCTCGCCAACCCGCCGGTCCCAACCGGCCGCACAGTCTTCAAATCCGTAGGCGTAGGTCCCCAGGACTGGGCCATCGCCGCAGCCCTCGCCCGCGCTTAGCGACTGCGTGCAGCTCGACAGGACGTATACGCCCACTGCCGGCCACATCACGCCTCAGCACGCAGGGAAACCGCCTCGCCCCCCGGACACATCCTGTCGAGCTGCACCGCACCCGCCGCACCCACCCGTGCCCGGATGACCGAGCGGGCGCAGCCTCGCTCGCGGTCAGGTCCAGCGGAGGACGCCCTTGCGGTAGGCGTAGAGGAGGCCGACCGCGACGAAGGCGATGAAGACGAACATCTCGATCAGCGTGGCGAAGCCGAGGGTGACGAAGATGGTGGCCCAGGGAAAGAGGTACACGGCGTCGACGGCGAAGATCACGTAGAGGTAGGCGAAGAGGTAGTAGCGGATGTGGACCTGCGCCCAGCCCTCGCCGACCGGGTCGACGCCCGACTCGTAGGTCTTGAGTTTGCCCTCGGTCGGATAGGTGACGGTGAGCGCCTTGTTCAGCGCGAAGGCGCCGATCAGCCCGACCAGGCCGAGCGCGACCACCGCGAGGACGACGCCATAGCTCTCCGACACGAGCAGCAGCTTAGTTGGTGCAGAGCATGATCGAGTCGACCGCGACGTATGGGCCGTAGCCCGAGCGGACGTCCGCGACCTGCAGGCGCAGCCGGGTCACGCCGAGGATCTGGTAGTTGAGCCAGGTCTCGGTCTCCTGCTTCATCAGCACCGAGGTCATCGCCAAGGTCTGGTTGTGCAGCGACACCCGCGCGGTGCCGTCGGTCAGGTTGCCCAGCCAGTTCCGCACGTAGCTGCAACCGGTCGAGTCCACGTCGCCCCAGACATAGCCACCCTTGTCCGCGAGCACATCGGCCTCGGCCCGCCGGGGTCCTTCGTTCGGCGGGATGACGGTGAACTGCGGCCGCCCCTGCCCGCCCGTGGCCAGCAGCCCCTTCTTGAAGATCCCGCGCCATACGTAGTGCTTGAAGCTGATCATCGGCGAGAGGGCCGCCGGGTACGGCGCCCGTGCCCCGATCGCGATGCGATACGTCCGGACCGACCCCGGCTGCACCGTCTTGATCGTCACTCTGCCGCCGGACGAGTAGCCATGCGCGACTTCCTGCCATCGGCGAGCGGACGGGATCCACTGGTGCAGCGGGATCCGCGTGCCCGCCTTCGGCGCCGGCGACAGCGTGCCGATCACCGTGATCACGCCCTTGGTCGAGTCCGTCGTCCGGATGCTGGAGATCTTCGCGGTCCGCGCGGGGGCGGCCACCGACGCCGGGGCCACCGCGGACGCCGTACTGCCGAGACTCAGCGCGCTGCCTGCCGGTGCGATCGGAGCGGCACAGCCGACCACCGCGACGGTCAGCAGTCCGGCGAGAACACGGAAACGGCGACGGCCCATGGAGACTCCCAGCGGGTGGATCACAACGTGATGACGACACCCTGCCGGTTCTCACTGCGGATCGCAAACGAACGGCTCCGCAGTGTGACACTGGAGGATTTCGCCGTACCCGACGGATGCGGTCCCCTAACACTGCGTCCCAGGCTGTGGACCACCGGGGCTTCCGCATGGTTCTGTTCTAAGGGCGAACTAATATTGGGGTTATCGCCCTGGACGGGGGGATCGACGTGCCGCCCACGAAGCGGTAGGCCGACCCAAGCTTCGACTTGGAGATGAACAGAACAGTGACCATCGAGGTCAAGCAGCTCGACCGCGTGGTGATCCGCTTCGCCGGCGACTCCGGCGACGGGATGCAGCTCACGGGGGACAGGTTCACAGCGGAAACGGCGTCGTTCGGCAATGACCTGTCGACGTTGCCCAACTTCCCAGCAGAGATCCGGGCACCAGCCGGAACCCTGCCGGGCGTGTCGTCGTTCCAGCTCCACTTCGCCGACCACGACATCCTGACGCCTGGTGATGCGCCCGATGTGCTGATCGCGATGAACCCCGCGGCCCTCAAGGCGAACCTGCGCGACGTCCCGCGCGGCGCCACCCTGATCGTCGACACCGCCGACTTCACCGCCCGCAACCTGAAGCGGATCGGGTACGACGAGAACCCGCTGGAGACCGGCGAGCTCGACGGCTACCACGTCGTACCGCTGAACCTGACCGGCATGACCGTGGAGTCGGTCAAGGAGTTCGGCCTGACCCGCAAGGACGCGTCCCGGGCGAAGAACATGTACGCCCTCGGCCTGGTGTCCTGGCTGTTCCAGCGGCCGGTCGAGTCGACGATCACGTTCCTGGAGACCAAGTTCGCGTCGAAGCCGGCCATCCGGGACGCGAACATCGCGGCCTTCCGCGCGGGCTACAACTTCGGTGAGACCGCCGAGGAGTTCTCGGTCCGGTACGAGGTGAAGCCGGCCCACATGGCCACCGGCACCTACCGGAACATCTCCGGCAACCTCGCGCTGGCGTACGGCCTGGTGGCGGGCGCCCAGCGGGCCGGCCTGCCGCTGGTGCTCGGCGCCTACCCGATCACCCCGGCCTCCGACGTGCTGCACGAGCTGTCCAAGCTCAAGCGGTTCAACGTCACCACGATCCAGGCCGAGGACGAGATCGCCGGTGTCGGCGCGGCCCTGGGCGCGTCGTTCGGTGGTGCGCTCGGCGTGACCACGTCGTCCGGCCCGGGCATCAGCCTGAAGTCCGAGACGATCGGTCTCGGCGTGATGCTGGAGCTGCCGCTGGTCGTCTGCGACATCCAGCGCGCCGGTCCCTCGACCGGGATGCCGACCAAGACCGAGCAGGCCGACCTGCTGCAGGTGATGTTCGGCCGCAACGGCGAGGCGCCGCTGCCGGTCGTCGCGGCCCAGTCCCCCGCGGACTGCTTCGCGATCGCGATCGAGGCGGCCCGGATCGCAGTCGCCTACCGCACGCCGGTGATCGTGCTGTCCGACGGCTATCTGGCCAACGGTTCCGAGCCGTGGAAGGTCCCGGTGATCGAGGACCTGCCGACGATCGACCCGAACTTCACCCTCGAGCCGAACTCGACCGATGCCAAGGGCGAGCCGGCGTACCTCCCCTACCTGCGCGACCCGGAGACCCTGGCCCGCGCCTGGGCGATCCCCGGTACGGCGGGCCTGGATCACCGGATCGGTGGTCTGGAGAAGGAGGACAAGACCGGCAACATCTCCTACGACCCGGCCAACCACGACCTGATGGTCCGCACCCGGCAGGCGAAGGTGGACGGCATCGCCCGCTCCATCCCGCCGATCGAGGTCGACGACCCCGACGGTACGGCGAAGGTGCTGGTGCTCGGGTGGGGTTCGACGTACGGCCCGATCGGTGCCGGTGTCCGCCGGGTCCGTAAGGTCGGCGGCAAGGTCGCGCAGGCCCATCTGCGGCACCTGAATCCGTTCCCGTCGAACCTCGGCGACCTGCTGAAGTCGTACGAGAAGGTCCTGGTGCCGGAGATGAACCTGGGCCAGCTGGCGATGCTGCTGCGGTCGAAGTACCTGGTCGACGTGGTCTCGTACGCGCAGGTCCGGGGTATGCCGCTCGGCGCGGCCGAGCTGGCCGAGGTGATCGGCAACCTGGTCGAGGAGACCGAGGGCATCGACGACGACGCCCGGCACCTGGGCGAGGCCGCGGCCAGCCTGACCCATGGCGAAGCACTGCACACGGAGCCGAACGGCCGGTCCAACGGCCAGTTGCACCACCCGGAGGGAGCACGATGAGTACGGTCGATCTCGGCCTGCCGGGTCTGCCCGGAGGTCTGAAGGGCGTCCCGGCGGCGACCGAGCCGCAGAACCGCAAGGAGTACGTGTCGGACCAGGAGGTCCGCTGGTGCCCGGGCTGCGGGGACTACGCCGTACTCGCGGCCTTCCAGGGCTTCCTGCCCGAGCTCGGGATCAAGCGCGAGAACGTCGCGATGGTGTCCGGTATCGGCTGCTCGTCCCGGTTCCCGTACTACCTGTCGACGTACGGCATGCACTCGATCCACGGCCGCGCGCCGGCGATCGCGACCGGGCTGGCGGTGTCGCGGCCGGACCTCAGCGTGTGGGTCGTCACCGGTGACGGCGACGCGCTGTCGATCGGTGGCAACCACCTGATCCACACTCTGCGCCGCAACGTGAACATGAAGATCCTGCTGTTCAACAACCGGATCTACGGCCTGACCAAGGGCCAGTACTCGCCGACCTCGGAGCCGGGCAAGGTGACGAAGTCGACGCCGATGGGCTCGGTGGACAACCCGTTCAACCCGGTCTCGCTGGCGCTCGGGGCGGAGGCGACGTTCGTGGCCCGCACGGTCGACTCCGACCGCAAGCACCTCACGTCGGTGCTACGGGCGGCCGCCGAACACCGCGGAACGTCGTTCGTGGAGATCTACCAGAACTGCCCGATCTTCAACGACAACGCATTCGAGGCGTTCAAGGACCCCGAGACCCGGGACGACGCGATCATCCCGCTCGTGCACGGTGAGCCGATCCGGTTCGGCAAGGACGGGCGGCTCGGCGTGGTCCGCGACGGTTTCGCCTCACTGGCCGTCCGCGAGGTCGCGGACCTGCCCGGTGGCGAGGCGGACCTCGTCATCCACGATGCCCACACCGAGGACCCGGCGTACGCGTTCGCCCTGTCCCGGCTGACCGACGCCGGCGTCCTGCACCGCGCGCCGATCGGCGTCTTCCGCTCGGTCGAGCGCCCGGCGTACGACGACCTGGTCCGCCAGCAGATCACCACCGCCCAGGAAGCCCAGGGCACCGGCGATCTGCAGGCTCTGGTCACCGGCGCCGACACCTGGACCGTCAACTGATGAAGGCTCGGACGACTTTCTGAAAGCCGTCCGGGTCTTCCACCCACGGGTAGTGCGCGACACCGTCGAGCACTACCCGTTCTGCGTTCGGCAGCGCTTCGAGGAGGCTGTCCGTGACGTACGGCGGACGGAGGTCCTCGGCGCCGTGGATCAGCAGCGTGGGTACGGCGATCCGCCGACAGGCTGCTGCTCTCTCGGGTAGTGCGCGGAGCTCGGCGAGTAGGGCGTCGGCGCACTCCTGGTTGGGCTCGAAGCGGGGGGTGTTGAGTTGGCGGGCGTGGTCGAGGGCGGTCTCGCGGTCGGCGAAACCCGTTGAAATACGGGCGATCCAGGGGTCGTCGGATGGGATGTGCGCGAGCATCTCGGCGACGCGGACGCGGTACGTCGGCGGTGTGCCGTCGAGGCCGGTGCTCGAGACCAGGATCAGATGGGTGAGGTGGTCGAGGTGCGCTGCGGCGTACTGGAGGGCGAGGGCGGCTCCCCAGGAGTGGCCGATGAGTGCGACCTGCTCGTGGCCGGTGGTGCGGCGGATTGTCTCGAGGTCTTCGACGAAGCGGGTCAGGGTGTAGGGACCGCGGCGGTCTGAGCGGCCGGCGCCGCGCTGGTCCCAGCGGTGAAGAGTGAACCCAGGGAGTGCGAGGTCGTGGAACACATCCCACCAGCCGGGGCCGCCGTGGACGAGGACGACGGGTGGGCCGTCGCCGCTCACCTCGGACCAGAGCCGACAGCCGTCGTCAGTCCGCAAGTGAGGCATAGACGGCGGCTCTCAGTTCACGGCGAACGGGATAACTGGCAGACGGCCGCAACTGGGTCAGGAAGATGACGATCAGCTCATCCTCGGGTGACACGAAAAAGGCGGTCGAGGCCGCGCCACCCCAGAAGTACTCGCCGGGTGTGCCGATCGTCTGCGCCACCACCGGATCGAGCAACACCCCGAAGCCGAGCCCGAACCCCTGGCCCGCCCGCTTCGTCTCGCCGCCGAAGTCTGCGAACGCCGCGAGATCCTGACCGCCCGGCAAGTGGTTCATGGTCATGAAGCGCAGCGTCCGCGGCCCGATGATCCGGACCCCGTCGAGCGAACCGCCGCCGGCCAGCATCCGGGCGAACCGCAGGTAGTCCCCCGCCGTCGACACCAGCCCGGCGACCCCGGACAGGAACGACCGCGGCCGGGTGTAGGCACTCGTCAGCGGATCATCGGCGAGCTTGAACCCACCGTCGTCGTACGCATAGCTCGCGGCGAACCGGGAGATGCTTGCCTCAGGCACCGAAAACCCGGTGTCCGTCATTCCGAGCGGCTCGAAGATCCTGGTCTGCAGATAGCGATCCAGCGGCAGCCCGCTGATCACCTCGCACAACAGTCCCACCAGATCGGTGGAGATCCCGTAGATCCAGCGCGACCCCGGATCCGCCTGCAGCGGCAGCCCGGCCAGTCGGGCCGGGAGCTCCGACAGCGCCGCGTCCGAATCCATGCCGGTCAGCCCGGCCTCCTGATACAGCAGGCTGACCGGATGCTTGCCGTTCGACGCCGCGAGCCCCGACATGTGCATCAACAGATCCCGCACCGTCATCTCGCGACCCGACTCCCGCAAGCCATCGTCGTCGTACACCTTCGGGCGACCGAGCGCGGGCAGGAACTTCACCACCGGATCGTCGAGCTGGAACAGCCCTTCCTCGTACAACTGCATCAGGCCGAGGCTGACGATCGGCTTGGTCATCGAGTAGATCCGGAAGATGGTGTCCGCTCGCATCGGCCGGTCCCGCTCCACGTCGGAACGCCCGTACGCGTCGAAGCAGACCACCTCGTCCCGCCGGGCGACCACCGTGATCGTCCCCGGGCACCGGCCCGCGTCGACGTACCGCCGGGCCACCGCTGTGACGCGCTCCATCGAACCTCCTTGTAACGTCTACTTCAGACAAGAAGATATCTGAAATGGTCGCTACACGACAACCGTCACCCCGGCATCCGCTCGCGCCAACCGCCTGATCCGTCTGCTCGTGGACGGCGTCAAAGCAACTGCAGGAGAGTGATCCCGGCCGGCCGATCGAGATGCCGCGCGGACAGCCCCACGGCCCGCGCCGCCACGACATCGAGCTCGAGGTTGTCGCCGATCATCAGAGTGTCCGCGGGCTCGGTGCCGAGGGCCTCGCAGGTCTTCAGATACGCCTCGGGCGCCGGCTTGCCGGCGCCGAGCGACTCCGACGTACAGACCACGTCGACCAGCTCGGCCAGCCCGATCGCGGCCAGCTTCGCGTTCTGCTGCGTCGTACTCCCGTTGGTCAGCACGCCGATCCGCCAACCGTTGCCCCGGGCAACTTCCAGCGCGGGCCGGGCGTCCGGGAACGCGGTCCAGCTGCCCCGGTAGTGGCGCAGGTAGCCCGTGAACAGCTGATCCAGCTCCGCGTCGGTCGGCGGGACCGGATGGCCGAGGAGCGGCAGAAAGTCCCGCAGCCGGGCGCGCCGCTGGCCCTGGTGGGTGAGCGCACCGGCCAGCCACTGGGGGTAAACGCGGTCCTCGATCACGAACCACTGCGCGACCAGTTCGTCCGACGGCGTGCCACCGAGCTCGGGGATCCAGGTGCGGATCGCGTACGTCGCCGACGCGGTGTGGTCGAACAGCGTGTTGTCCAGGTCGAAGATGACCGCCTTCACGCCCGGACCACCGAGTCGCGGTTGAGCTCACGATGGTTCGCGTACCCGGCCAGCGCCAGCGTCAGGTCGAGCTCGGCCAGGAAGCATCGCAGTACATGCTCGACACCCGCCTGCCCGGCCAGCGCCAGGCCGTAGAGCAGCGGACGTCCGAGCAGCACCGCTTTGGCACCGAGCGCGAGCGCCTTGGCGGCATCGGCGCCAGTGCGTACGCCGGAGTCGAAGAGGACCGTCAGTTGCTCGCCCACCGCATCCGCGATCGCGGGCAACGCATCCAGCGACGCGACCGCGCCGTCCACCTGGCGGCCACCGTGGTTCGAGACCACGATGCCGTCCACGCCGTGCTCGGCCGCGAGCTTGGCGTCCTCGACCGCGGTGATCCCCTTCAGCACGATCGGGCCGTCCCAGTTGTCGCGCAGGAACGACAGGTCGTCCCAGGCCAGGCCGACGTTCGGGAACATCTGCGCCCAGTGCATCACCGCGGCACCCGGGTCCTCGGCGACCGGCTTGACCAGCTTCGCCTGGAAGGCCGGGTCGCTGAAGTAGTTCGCCAGCCCTTCACCCTTGAGGAACGGCAGGAACCCGCGGTCCAGGTCGGACGGCCGCCACCCGATCGTTCCGGTGTCGAGCGTGACGACGAGTACGCCGTACCCGCCGGCCTTGGCACGCTGGAGGAAGCTGAGGCAGACGTCCCGGTCGGTCGGGTAGTAGAGCTGGAACCATTTGCTGCCGGCCTCGATCTGCTCGATCGCGTGACTCGCCTGGGTCGAGTGCGTGTAGGTCAGGCCTAGGGTGTCGGCGGCCCGGGCCGTCGCGAGTTCGCCGTCCGGATGCGCCAGCGTCTGGACGCCGATCGGTGCGACCACCACCGGGGCGGGCATCGCCGTACCGAGGATGGTGCAGGACAGGTCGCGCTCGGTGCTGCCGCGAAGCATCCGGGGCACCAGCCGCCACCGATCGAACGCCACCTGGTTGGCTCGTGCCGTAGCGCCACTCCCCGCGCTCGGAACGATGTACCCCATCGCCTCCACCGGAAGCTTGCCGGCCGCCTGCGACTCCAGCCGGGCCAGGTCGGTTGTGATCTCCGGCCGGATCCCCTGCAACATCCCCTGCAGGTAGATCTGCAACTGGTAGTCCCCAAAGTTGGCCATGCCGGATGCTCCCACGCCCACCTCGCGACCTCAACCACGCCATCCCGGCCAAGTCGACCAGACCGCACAGCCAGACGAACAACGTGCGCACAGCGCAACCGCGCCTATCTCATGGTGGCTGCGACGAGGTCGTAGTCCGTGAAGACGACAGGGCCGGCCGTCAACTCGGGCGTGTAGACAGCCTCGAACGCGGCGACTGCGTCAGATCGACTGTGAGCCTCATGGGCCGCCTCGTCCTCGAAGATGAACAGATGAACGAACTTGGTCGGATCATCGACCTCCTGCCACGCCGCGTACAGGCGGCTGCCTGGCTCATTGTCCGTGACGTAGCGGACAAACTCGGTGATCGCAGCCTTGACACGATCAACGGCGTCGGCCCGGACTCGTAGTGCGCGGTCTGGTAAATGGGCATCAGGATCTCCTTCGGATGGTGCGGGGTGCTACGTCGGTCCGGCGCTGGGGACGTAAGGTCGGCCGCGGCCGCGGGTGCACAGGAGCCGCAAGCTCTCGAGGTAGTAGCCCCAGTTGAAGTTGTAGATGCCGTAGTCGTCGTCGGAGAGCTCGGTTGCGTACTCCTGCCAGAACCGCAGCCGGGTGCGGTCGGACTCGAGTGGAACGAGTTGGAAGCGGAAGTCGTTGTCCTGCCAGTTGTCATGTCCACCGATGCACCGCCAGGACACCGCGGAACGCGGCACGATCTCAGTCACCTGCATGATGGGGTTGAAGTCGCCGCTGAACGTCCAGTGAGCCTGAACGCCGAGCGCTGCCGGCGCCGTCTCCACGCGCGTCGACCACCACGACGCGAGGCGCGGGCCTTCGGTGAGCGCACTCCACACCGAGTCCACCGGCCCATCGATGTCGAGTACGTGATGGATGGTCTTCATACGGCGGCTCCTGACGTGACGGCCGGGACTCCGCGACTGCGGGGATCCCTTGCGAGTTCAGCGTCTCGCTCCGACGCCGCCACGCCAATGTTTGAGCAGCCGCGATGGTTGTCCGATCGTCCGGGAATGCGGTTGGATGCGACAATCAGCCGTGAAAAACTCGGTGACTCCTGACACTCGCACGACTACCGCGCGCCACGTCGGCTTGGCGTTCTTCGCGCTGGCGACCGGTGGTTTCGCGATCGGAACCACCGAGTTCGTCACGATGGGGTTGCTGCCGCAGATCGCGGACGGCGTGCACATCTCGATCCCGACCGCCGGTCACGTCATCTCGGCGTACGCGCTGGGGGTCGTGGTCGGCGCACCGGTGATCGCGGCACTCGGCGCGCGGACCGGGCGGAAGCGGTTGCTGCTGGGGCTGATGGCGGTGTTCGTGCTCGGCAACCTGCTCTCGGCCGTTGCCTCGAGCTACGAGTTCCTGATGGCCGCGCGCTTCCTGACCGGCCTGCCGCACGGCGCGTTCTTCGGGATCGGCACGGTGGTCGGCACGACGCTGGTGCCGGCCAACCGGCGGGCCTGGGCGGTCTCGATGACGATGGTCGGACTCCCGGTCGCCAACATCATCGGCGTACCGCTCACCACTCTGATGGGCCAGCGGCTCGGCTGGCAGGCACCGTTCCTCACGGTCGGCGGCCTCGGACTGCTCACGCTGGTGGCGGTGTGGTTCTGGGTCGCGCCGCAGCCGGTCGGCAGCGACGTCAACATCCGCAGCGAGCTCAGTGCGCTGGCCCGGCCGCAGGTGTGGATGGCCCTGCTGGTCGGCATGGTCGGCTTCGGCGGCATGTTCGCCACCTACTCCTACATCACCCCGACGATGACGGAGCTGGCCGGTTTCTCCGAGTCCGCGGTCACCGTCGTGCTGGCCGCGTACGGCGTGGGCATGACCTGCGGCACCGTGGTCGGCGGCCGCCTGGCCGACCGCGCCCTGATGCCGAGCCTGTACGGCGGCCTGATCGCGGTGGCCGTCGTCCTCGGAACGTTGGGCTGGCTGGCGCAGACCAAGCCGGGTGCGCTGATCGGGGTGTTCGCGATGGGCTTCTCCGCGAGCATCCTGGTCCCGGCGTTGCAGACCCGCTTGATGGATGTCGCGCACGGAGGCCAGTCGCTGGCTGCCTCACTAAACCACTCGACGCTCAACATCGCGAACGCCCTCGGTGCCTGGCTCGGCGGCCTCGTGCTGGCCGCCGGCTTCGGCTACGAGTGGCCGAGCCGGCTGGGCGCCGTACTGGCCGTCGCCGGGCTGGCGCTGGCGCTCATCTCCGGGTTGATGGATCGACGGATCGTGCGGAACTCAGGGGTCGACCAGGCCGTCGCCTGACCACCTGATCACCGCCCACTTGGTTAGATCGGTGTATGGCGACAATGACGTTGAGCGCCGCTGACCAGGTTCGGCGGCGCGGGTTGCGGCAGATGCGATCGGTCGCGTTGGGGTTGTTGCTGCTGGCAGTCGCGATCTACGTGGCCACTCTGCACCTCGAGGGCGGATGGGGTTACGTGAACACCGCGGCCGAGGCGGCGATGGTGGGTGCGCTCGCGGACTGGTTCGCGGTCACCGCACTGTTCCGGCATCCGCTCGGGCTGCCGATCCCGCACACCGCGATCGTGCCGACCCGCAAGGACAGCCTCGCCGAGAGCCTGGAGCAGTTCGTCACCGAGAACTTCCTCTCCGAAGAGGTGGTGGCGGAGAAGATGCGCACCGCCGAGGTGAGCCGCCGGGTCGGCGAGTGGCTTGCCGCCGGCAACCACGCCGAGCGGATCGTGGCCGAGGGAGCCCGGACGGTCGGCGCGGCGCTGCCGAGGCTGGGCGACGAGGACGTGACCGCGTTCGTGCGGGGATCGTTGCTACCGCGGTTCGTGCGAGAGCCGTTGAGCCCGATCGCCGGGCATTTCCTGCAGTCGGTGGTCGAGGACGGCGCCCACCACGCGTTGCTCGAGCTGGTTCTGGTCGAGGCGCACGACTGGCTGCGGGACAACCGGGACGTGGTCGCCGACATCGTCGGTTCGCGCGCGCCGAGCTGGTCGCCGCAATGGGTGGACCGGATCGTGATCGACCGGATCCACCGGGAGGCGCTGGCGTGGCTGGCCGACGTACGGGACAACCCTTCGCACCCGACCCGCCAGGCGCTCGACCGGCTCCTCGGCCAGCTCGCCGACGATCTGCAGAACGACCCCGACATGATGGGCCGCTTCGAGGCGTTCAAGGCCCGGATGCTAACGCACCCCGACATGGGCTCGAGCCTGACCGCTGTGTGGGACGCCGTACGCAAGGCGCTGATCGAGGCGATCAACGATCCGGCCAGCACGTTGCAGGTGCGCGCGACGACAGCCCTGCAGGAGCTGGGCAAACGACTGCAGGACGACGACGGACTCCGCGGCAAGGTCGACGCCCGCGCCGCCGAGGCGGTCGGGTACGTCGTTCGCACCTATGGCAACGAGATCGTCTCGATCATCTCCGACACGATCGAACGCTGGGACGGCCGCGAGGCCGCCGCCCGGATCGAACTGCACGTCGGCCGCGACCTGCAGTTCATCCGGATCAACGGAACCGTCGTCGGCGCCCTGGTCGGCCTCCTCATCCACACATTCAGCCAACTCCTCTAGATCCCGCAGTTGGGCGGACCCGGATCTGCAACTGGCGCACGGCCGGGCAACCATCCGGATGGCCCAGCCGGTCGAGCACGATGTGAGCATCGAGAACGGCGCGTTGACCGCGCGCGAGACGGGGGTGGCGGTGCGGACCGTGGAGAGCTTCGACGCGTTCGTCGCGGCCCGCTCCCGGGCTCTGCTGCGGACGGCGTACCTGCTGACCCGCGACCACGCGCTCGCCGAGGACCTGGTCCAGACCGCGCTGGCCAAGGCCTGGTTCCACTGGTCCCGGATCCGCACGGACGACCCGGAGCCCTACGTACGGCGGATCCTCGTCACCACCTACTCGTCCTGGTGGCGCCGCCGCTGGACCGGCGAGATCCCGACCGACGAACTGCCGGAGTCGCCGGCCCCCGCCGGCGAGGACCGCGTCGACCTCTGGGACGCCCTCGGCCGCCTCCCCCGGCGCCAGCGCGCCGTCGTCGTACTCCGCTTCTACGAGGACCTCACCGAAGCCGAGACCGCACGCCTGATGGGCTGCGCCGTCGGCACCGTCAAGAGCCAAGCCGCGAAGGCGCTGGCCAGACTCCGCCTCGACCCAGCACTCGCCTCCGTCGCCTCCGCCGACCAGGAGCCCTCGCGATGAACCTCCAGAACCTCCGCGACGAACTGACCACGCGCGCCGCCACCGCAGACGACCGCCCTGCCGACCTTCTCCCCGGCGTCCGAACGAAGATCCGGCGCACCCGGCGCCGGCGCCTGATCGCCGCCGCGACCGCCGCAGCGGCTGCGGTCGCGATCTCCGTCGCGGTACTGCCGGGTGCCCTGTCGACCTCCACGCCGGAGCCGACGGACCGAACGCAGCACCTCCAGAACGACCTGCCCGTTCCCGGCGCCTTCCCCGGCAACACGCTGCTGCGGAGCGCGTCCGGCGAGCCCGGTCGGACCCACCTCGAGTTCGACTGGGCCCCGACCACGAAGGGGGTCGCCTTCGCCCCGATCTGCCGGATCGCGACGAAGGACCAGGTCTGGGTCCGGATCAACGGTTACACGGTTCTGGCTGGGTCTTGCCCGCCCCCCGGCACCACGTACCCCCTGAGCATCGCCGGCGAGAGCGGGGTCTGGGCCGACGCTCCCGCTCCCCTGGGGCAGCCGGCCAAGGTCACCATGGACCTCGTCGCACCCCCGTCCGGCCCGCCGGCGCCGGACGACCCGGCCCAGCAGATCGGCCTGGACATCTACGCCGAACGTGGCGGCCCGTTCCCCGCCGTCGTCCCCGCACAGCCCGGCGATTATGTGAAGAACGAGCTGATCATCCGGCGCAAGGTCGGACCTCAGACGCTCCTCGCGGCGACTATCGGGGATCGGGGCCAGGCACAGGTCACCACGACCTTCACCTCCACCGGCGGTCCGGTCGCGTTGCGCCTGCTCTCCACCACGAACGGCTACAAGTTCGGCGCGCCGTACCGGATCCAGCTCCGGCTGAGTGACGGGACCGTGATCAGCCGACGGCCGCGGGGTGGCTACCAGGCCGGGCCGGACCCGAGCGCGACGATCACGCCGGCCGTCCCGAAGGGACAGCCGGTGACCGTGACCGCCACGCTCGTGTACGGCACCAACGGGCCGACGACCGAGCCCAGGGGGACGATCGGTGTCGGCGTCTACACGACCGACTGATCAGACCCAGGAGTGCAGGTCGGCGGCGTCCTTGGCGAACTGGTCCTGGGAGTCGTCGGCTACGAATTCCAGGAGGGCGTTGATTTCGCGGGGTTCGGCGGCGAGGCGGTCCAGGACGGGGCGCCAGAGGGACGCTCGGGCCGCTAGTGGCAGGCGGGTGTTGGACGGCCACCACGAGAAGACGTGGACAGTGCTGAGCCACGGCATCAGGGCCTCGAGTTGCTCGAGGCACTGGGCGTCGTCCAGATCGACCGGCGGTTGCCAGTAGGTCTTGAGGTTGGGCGCACCGACGTCGAGCAGCAGCGTGATCGTCGAGTCGACCTCGTCGGTGAGCGTGTTGCGGTGGAACTCCAGCGCGACCTCGATCCCGGCAGTCGCGGCAACGTCGGCCAACTCGGCCAGCCCGCGGGTCACCGCCATCCGGTCCCCCACGCCGGCTTCCGCCGTACTGACATTGCCGGCCCAGACCCTGATCCGGGGCGCGCCGAGCGCCTCGGCGGTGGCGACCGCCGAACGCATCTCCTCGCGGTCGACACTGCCGGCCCGCAGGTACGAGCCGTACGCCGCGATCTCGAGGCCGTGGACCTCGGACAGCGCCTTCACCCGCTGGGCGGCGACCAGATTGCCGAGCGGGACATGCACGTCACCACCCCACTCGATCGCCGCGAGCCCGGCCTTCGCCGCCACCTCCGCCACCTCGTCGGCCGGCAACTGGCGAAACGTCACCGAGACCAGACCGGTCCTCACACCCACTGGTGCCTCCTCATTTCCACCTCTCTATCCAACCCCATCGCACCAGCCCGTCTCACGTCATGAGCAAAGCAATTGGATGCCACTGTCGCGCGGGCTTAGGCTGACGGCGTGCCAGAACAGCGAAAAGGGTTCACCTACGGCTTCACCGCGTACCTGATCTGGGGCCTCTTTCCGCTGTACTGGAAGCTGCTGGACCACTCCGGCGCGATCGAACTGCTCGCCCACCGGGTCCTCTGGTCCCTGGTCACGATCGCGATCCTGGTCGTCGTACTGCGGAAGTTCGGCCAGGTGAAGGCGTTGCTGCGGGAGCCGCGGCGGCGGTGGCCGCTGATCGCCGCGGCGTTCCTGATCTCGGCGAACTGGGGCACGTACATCTGGGCGGTGAACCACGGCCGGGTGGTGGAGACGTCGCTGGGGTACTTCATCACCCCGCTGTTCACGGTGCTGCTCGGCGTCTTCGTCCTGAAGGAACGGCTGCGTACGGCGCAATGGGTGGCGCTGTCCATCGCGTTCGTCGCCGTCGTCGGGCTGACCATCGAGAACGGGCAGCCGCCCTGGGTGGCGATCATCCTGACGTTCTCGTTCGGTCTCTACGGCCTGGCGAAGAAGCAGGCCGGCGCCGGGGCGATCGAGGGGATGGCGATCGAGTCCGGAACCGCGTTCCCGCTCGCGCTCGCGGCGATCGCCGTACTCGGACTCCACGGTGATTCGACGGTCACCCACCAGGGTGCCGGTTACCTGGTGCTGGTGTTGCTGACCGGCCCGATCACCGCCGTACCGCTCCTGCTCTTCGGAGCCGCCGCGACGCGGGTCTCGATGACGACGCTCGGCCTGCTGAACTACATCGCGCCGATCATGCAGTTCATCGTCGGCGTCCTGGTCTTCCACGAGGCCATGTCCACGATGCGCTGGGCCGGCTTCGGCCTGGTCTGGCTCGCCCTCGTCATCTTCACCTGGGACAGCATGAACCGCCGCCGCCGCTCTATAGCCCTCGAACGAGCCGCAATGACCGCCTCCGCAGTCTGAATTTTCCGGCTTCCGCCGGGTCTCTTGACTCCCGCTATTCAGGACATTTAATATCCAGGTTATGAAGATGAACGAGGGCGTCGAATGGGCGATGCACAGCTGCGTGAACCTCGGCTGGCTGCCCGGTGAGGCGGTGACCGCCAAGCGACTCGCCGCCTTCTACGACCTTCCCACGGCGTACCTGAACAAGCAGTTGCAGGCGCTGACCCGGGCCGGCATTCTCTCCTCGGTCTCCGGGCCGAAGGGTGGCTTCCAACTGGCCCGCGACCCGCGCAACATCACGCTGCTCGACATCGTCGTCGCCATCGACGGCACCGACGACGCCTTCCGCTGCACCCAGATCCTGAAGTCCGGGCCTCGCGCAGACGCCCGCGCCGACTACCGGGAAGCCTGCCTGGTCTCCCAGGCAATGCGTGCGGCGGAGCTCACCTACCGCCGCGAGCTGGCCGGAACGACAATCGCCGACATCGCCACGCGCGTAGTGCAGCAGACGCCGGCCGCTCCGGAGAACACCCGCACCTGGTTCGCCAACCTCAAGTCCTGATCCACCACGCCTGTTCCTACCCAAGGAGTTGATTCAAGATGTCAAATATCCAGAACCCCGCGGCCGTCCTGACCCGTTCCATCGAGGCCGAGGTCCTGTCCGCCAGCGGCGTCACGCTGCTCGCCGACGTACCCGACACCAACGGACACCTCACCAGCCACCGCTCGATCTTCAAGCCCGGCAAGGAAGGCGCTCCCCCGCACCTCCACCATGAGGCCGCCGAACTCTTCTTCGTCCTGGACGGCTCCCTCCGCGTCCTCACCGGCGACAACATCACCACGCTGGAGCCAGGCGACTTCCTCGTCGTACCCCCGAACACTCCGCACGCCTTCGAAGCCGCCGGCGACCACGATACCGAGGTCCTCTTCGTCCTCACCCACGCCAAGCCACGCTTCGGCTATTACCGCCTCCTGGAATCCGTGTACCGCGGTGAAACCGACCCGGCCGAGCTCGGGAGGACGAGCGACCGCTACGACAACCACTACGTCGAAAGTCCCACCTGGCAGAACCGCTAGCCCTCAGCGGTGGGGCTGCCGGCTCCCGATCTCACGGACCAGGTCGGCTGCCAGCGCTTCCAAGGCATCGGAGTCGGGTCTGCCGAGTGTTGCCGACTGATCGAATTCTGCTTCGAGGAGGACGTTGTCGATGCGGACCTCCACGGCGTAGCCGAGGGAGTCGTCAGCTCCGATGGAGCCGTCGAAGGTGCGGCGGAGGGCGTCGTCGCCGACTTGCAGGTCGACGACAGCCTCGCCATCGCTCTCCGCCTCGTCCCGGTCGCGCTGGATCCGGCGGGCAGCGGCGCGGGAGTCGTCGTACCCCATGACCGTGACGTAGAGCTCAACGGCGTCACTTCCGTCGTCGGCGTCGGTGGGCTCACCGGCCTTTGGGGCACGGTGGATAGCGCGGGGTGTTTCGGCCCCAGAGCAGCGCTCCGAGAAATGATCCCCTGAATTCCAGCTGTGGTGCTTTCCGGAGCGCTCCACTGACCGCCGGCGGTCCGCTGCAAATAGCCCGAGATTTGACGTTGTCAGGATCAAGAAACTCGATAGATCGATCGGCTTCACTCATGAGCACCAATGCCCCTTGCGATTCGCCGAGTACGTAACCGACCCGGAGCTTTCCATCCGTCATGGTAATGGTCTGCACCGGTAGCCACGGTCTTTGCAAGATGATCGGAGTCATTGCGGCGACCACCAGCAGCACCGTGAGCTGAATTCTCAGCAGCCGGCTCGAGGCAACAGCTTCAGCGATATGAACCGTCCGCGAGTTTCGGCGAACATAGCGGCCGATGACGGCCACGACGACTACGACGGCCACCGTGGCCACCACGAGTGCGGTGGCCGTCAGGCAGAGCGTCGCACCCAGGGCCAGGCTGAAAAGAGTCCACGCCCACCCTGGACTCAGGTTGATCAGAGAAGGGTCGATCAGGACGACAACTGCCAGCAGGCAAGTTGCCACCATCAACGCAAAGGGCAGCAGAGTGAGCGTGGTCCCGGCGACCGCGGTTGCTGTTCCTGAGGTTTGCAGAATTGTTGCAGCGGTACTTACGTCAAAACGCGCGATGGACAGCAGTCGCGCGGCAATCAGCAAGGCAGAGAGTGCTGCCGTGACCAGCGCGGGATGGTCCTTGAAAAACACCCAGCACCTCCGTGAGGAGAGGTCGCTCTTGCTGCGCCGGTTCGCTCGGGCCTATCGTAAGCAGAGGGGGAGACATGAGCAATGCCGGACCGATGAGCGGGCGCGGCCTGAAAGTGTCACTTTCGGTTGGATTGCTGGCGCTCACGTTGCTTGTCGGGGCGGTCGGTTTGGGCCTGCTGAGTCAGTCCAGCGGCCCGGACACCGGCTCGGCGCCTCCTATCACGGTCAGCGGTCCTGCTCCCACCGGTAGTAGCCCCGAGCCCGAACCGTCGTCGTCCAGCAGCGTCAGGATCTTCTACACACTCGCAGCTCAGCAGATTGCCGGAGAGATCTCGGTGGTCATGGACGGCCGGCCCGCGGGTCTGCTGACCGTCAGTCTCAACGACCCGACAGCGGTGCTGGACGTGCCGGTGACCAGCGCGGGCAGCCACACCTACCGCCTTGCGGGGAGAACCACCTTCCGATCCGGCAACGGAGACGTCGAGGTCGCCGCCTACGGCCGGGGCGTTGTCGACGCCTCTCCGGGCGACGACTTGGCAGTCAGGTCGGAGCCTGGGGGGCAAGCCATCGTCCTGACGCTGGAGTGACCGCGCCGTGGGTCAGACGGAGCGGGTGGCTACCAGGTCGCAGAGGGCGTCTCGGGCGGGGCCTGGTGGAGGTCGGTGGGGTGGTATCGAGTGTGTGCCGGGACTGGGAGGGCACTGGGGTGGGTATGACGTACGACTGGTTTCTCAGCGCGGGCGAGCGTGGCAATGCGGCCACTGGCATCGACGAGGGTGGGGCGTGGACCGAGGGGAATCTGGTGCGGCCGTTGGTGCATGGAGCGACGTACTTCCGGCGATTGTACGACGAGCTGTGCGGCCTGCGGTCCGGTGACCGGGTGTACTTCACCGACTGGCGCGGGGATCCGGATGAGGTGCTGTTCGAAGACGGTCCGAGCATCGGGTCGCTCCTCTGCGACCTCGCGCGAACCGGGGTGGCGATCCGGGCGCTGTTGTGGCGGTCCCACTCCGACCGCATGAACTTCAACTCGCAGGAGAACCAGCGGCTCGGGACCGAGTTGAACGAGGCCGGCGCCGAGGTGTTGCTCGACCAGCGGGTCCGCCGGCTGGCGTCGCACCACCAGAAGCTGTTCGTGATCCGGCATCGCGGCGATCCGGACGCCGATGTCGCCTTCGTCGGAGGTATCGACCTGTGTCACGGACGACGCGACGACGCACGGCACCTGGGCGATCCGCAAACCGCACCGATGGACCCGCGCTACGGGTCCCGGGCTCCCTGGCACGACGTCGTGCTCGAGATCCACGGTCCGGCGGTAGGCGAGCTCCTGCGCTGCTTCGTCGAACGCTGGGACGATCCGCATCCGCTGGACCGCCGGACGCCGTACCGGATGGTGGTCCAGCGGCTGGCCCGGATGCCGCGACACCCGTCGAAGTTGCCGGAGACGTTCCCGGATCCGCCGCCGGCCGGGCCGCATCCGGTGCAGGTGCTGCGGACCTACGCGCACAAGCATCCGGCTTTCCCGTTCGCGCCGCACGGTGAATACAGCGTGGCCCGCGGCTATCTGAAGGCGTTCGCGCGAGCGAAGACCCTGGTCTACGTCGAGGATCAGTACCTGTGGTCAGCGGAGGTGACGCATCGCCTGCGGGAGGCGCTGGACCGGTCGCCCGAGCTGCGGATCATCGCCGTCGTGCCACGGTATCCGGACCAGGACGGCCGGATCAGCGGCCCGCCGGCCCGCTACGCCCAGCTCGAGGCACTGAGATTGCTGGAGTCGGATCGCGTGGCGGTCTACAACCTGGAGAACGAGTACGGCGTACCGATCTATGTGCACGCGAAAGTCTGTATCGTCGACGACCAGTGGCTGACCTGCGGCTCGGACAACTTCAATCGCAGGTCCTGGACCAACGACAGCGAACTGACCTGCGCGATCGAGTCCGCGGACCTGGCCCGGTCGCTCCGCTCGGAGCTGTGGTCCGAACATCTCGCCACCGACGCCCCCGACCTCGACCCGATCAGCGGCTTCAAGCTCTGGCAGGAGCAGGCCGCCACGCTCGACGAGTGGATCGCGAATGGTTGCCTCGGGCCACGACCTCCCGGCCGGATCCGCCGGCACAGCCCGCACCCCGTGTCCCGCCTGCAGACTGCTTGGGCGAGCCGGCTGGCCCGTCACGTCTACGACCCGGACGGGCGGCCGCGCGCGATGCGGCGCCGCAACGCCTTCTAGACCGAGCGGGTGGCGACCAGGTCGCAGAGGGAGTCGAGGGCGTCCCGGGCGGTGCCTTCGGGGAGGTCGGCGAGGAGTTTGCGGGCGTCGGCGGCGCGGCGGCGTACGTCGTCCTCGGCCTGCCGGAAGGACGAGTGGGCCCGGAGGAGGTCGAGGGTCTCGGCCAGGCGGGTGTCGTCGGACAGGTCCGAGTCGAGCAGCTCGAGCAGGCGTGCGTCCGTCGGGTCCGACGGGTCGGCCTGAGCGCGGAAGATCAGGACCGGCAGGGTCGGGACGCCCTCGCGCAGATCGGTGCCGGGAGTCTTACCGGACTGGCCGGACTCCGAGGCGATGTCGAGGATGTCGTCGGCGAGCTGGAAGGCGACGCCGATCTCCTCGCCGAAGGCGCGCAGCGATTCCTGGATCTGCTCGGAGGCACCGGCGTACCGGGCTCCGAAGAGCACCGACGTCGCGATCAGCGAGCCGGTCTTGTCGGCGACCACCGACAGGTAGTGCTTCAGCGGGTCCTGGCCCTCGCCGACCCCCAGGGTTTCGCGGATCTGGCCCTCGACCAGCCGGCCGAAGGTCCGGGCCTGGATCCGGACCGCCTCCGGCCCGAGGTCGGCGAGCAGGTAGGACGCCCGGGCGAACAGCCAGTCACCGGACAGGATGGCGACCGAGTTGTCCCAGCGTGCGTTCGCGGTGGACGAGCCCCGCCGCAGCGCGGCCTCGTCCATCACGTCGTCGTGGTGCAGGGTCGCGACATGGGTGAGCTCGACCACCACGGCCGCCTTGACGACCTCCGAGGCGTCCGGAGCAGACCCGAACTCGGCCGCCAGCAGTACCAGCAGCGGCCGGAACCGCTTGCCACCGGCAACCATGACGTGCTGCGCGGCCGCGGTGACGAACGGCGCCTCGGACTGGGTCGCGTCGCGCAGCGCCTGCTCGACGGTCTCCAGGCCGGCACGAACCCGGGATTCGAGCGCCTCGTCGGCGAACGCGAATCCCAGGCTCTCGGCCGGCAGCGGGGTCGGACTCAACGGATGAACTCACCTGCGCGGGCCGCCAGGTCGAGCACCGGTCCGGGGACCAGGCCGAGGACCACGGTGGCGGCGAGACCGAGGGCGACGGCGGTCGTGGTCTGCCAGCCGGGCAGGGCCACGTCCGGTGCGTCGGCCGGGAGGTCGGAGAAGAACATCAGCACGATCACGCGGACGTAGAAGAACGCGGCGATCAGGCTGCACAGTACGGCGACCACGACCAGCGGCCACGCGCCACCGCTCCACGCCGCGGTGAACACCGCCCACTTGCCGGTGAAGCCGGCGGTCAGCGGGATCCCCGCGAAGGAGATCAGGAAGAAGGCGAAGATGCCGGCCAGCAGCGGCGATTTCTTGCCCAGTCCGGCCCAGCGCGACAGGTGCGTCGCCTCGCCACCCGCGTCCCGCACCAGCGTCACGACGGCGAAGGCGCCGACGGTCGGGAAACCGTAGCAGACCAGGTAGAACAGCACCGCCTGGGTCGAGGTGATCCCGTTGTGGTTGCCGCTACTTGCCTGCGAGAGCCCGACGAACGCGGTCAGCAGGAAGCCTGCGTGGGCGATCGACGAGTACGCCAGCATCCGCTTCACGTCGGACTGGGTGATCGCGACGATCGAGCCGACCACCATGGTGAGGATCGCGACGATCCACATCATCGGCGCCCAGTCCCAGCGCGTCCCGCCGAGGGCGACGTAGAAGACCCGCATCAGCCCGATGAACGCGGCGATCTTGGTGCAGGCCGCCATGAACCCGGTGACCGGCGTCGGGGCGCCCTGGTAGACGTCCGGCGTCCAGGAGTGGAACGGTACGGCGCCGACCTTGAACAGCAGCCCGACCGCCACCAGACCCGTCCCGGCCAGCAGGATCACGTCACCACCGGTCTGGGTGGCCAGCACGTCCGAGATCCCGCCGAGCGACATCGTCCCGGCATACCCGTAGAGCAGCGCGATGCCGAACAGCAGGAACGCCGAGGAGAACGCACCGAGCAGGAAGTACTTCATCGCGGCTTCCTGCGAGATCAGCCGGCGACGACGCGCCAGGCCACACAGCAGGTACAGCGGCAGCGAGAAGACCTCGAGCGCGACGAACAGCACCAGCAGGTCGTTGGCCGAAGCGAACAGCATCATGCCGCCGACCGCGAACAGCGTCAGCGGGAAGACCTCGGTGTGCTCGACCCGCGCCGCGGTGCCCTCGCGCTCGGCCTCGGACCCCGGTACCGCGGCCGCCTGGCCGGCGAACGCGGACAGTCCACCGTCGACCGACCGCTCGGCGAACAGCAGCACGCTGATCAGCGTCAGCCCCAGCAGGAGGATCCAGGTGAACAGCGCCGGGCCGTCGACCGAGATCTCGCCCTGGGCCGCGATCACCTCCTTGTCGCCGCCCATCAGGATGGCGGTCAGCACGCCCGCGACGACCAGGGCGACCACCGTGATCGCCAGCTGCACCAGATGCCGCAACTGCCGGGGCAGGAACGCCTCGGCCACGACGCCGACACACGCCGCACCGAAGACCACGAGCAGCGGAGCCAGCTCGTTGTACTCGATCTTGGGCGCCGTGAAATCCGCCAGCGGCAGGATGTGCGCGATCACTTCTGTCCCTCCGTCACGGGGATCTGCGGAGCCTTGTCGGTCACGCCCACCCGCTGCATGGTCGACTGGACCGCGGGCTTGATGATGTCGACCACCGGCTTCGGGTAGATGCCGAAGCCGATGATCAGGATCACGAGCGGCGCGATCGCCAGTACCTCACGCGTGTTCAGGTCCTTCAGCTTCTCGATCCCGTCCCGGACCGGTCCGGTCATCGTGCGTTGGTACATCAGCAGGATGTACAGCGCGGCGAGCACGATACCGAACACCGCGATCACCGCGATCGTCTTGTGCCGGCTGAACGTCCCGGCCAGCACCATGAACTCGGAGATGAACGGCGACAGACCGGGCAGTGCCAGGCTGGCCAGGCCGGCGAACAGGAACGTGCCGGCCAGCACCGGCGCCACCTTCTCCACCCCGCCGTAGTCGGCGATCCGGGCGGATCCGCGCCGGGATATCAGGTACCCGGCGATCAGGAACAGTGCCGCGGTGGAGAGCCCGTGGTTGAACATGTACAGCGTCGATCCGGTCAGGCCCTGCGAGGTCAGCGCGAAGATGCCCATCACGATGAAGCCGAAGTGCGAGATCGAGGTGTACGCGATCAGCCGCTTGATGTCGGTCTGCCCGATCGCCAGCAGCGCGCCGTACAGGACCGAGATCAGCGCCAGCACCAGGACGACCGGGGTGGCCCACTCGGACGCGTTCGGGAACAGGCCCAGGCAGTACCGGATCATCCCGAAGGTGCCGATCTTGTCCAGGACGCCGACCAGGAGCACCGACGTACCCGGTGTCGCCTCGCCGGCCGCGTCCGGCAGCCAGGTGTGGAACGGCACCATCGGCGCCTTCACCGCAAAGGCGAAGAAGAAGCCGAGGAACAGCCAGCGTTCCGTGTTCTGGCTCATGTCGAGCTTCATCATGTCGGACAGCAGGTACGACGGATCGCCCTGGCGCGACGAAACGACGAACAGGCCGACCACCGAGGCCAGCATGAGCAGACCGCCGAGCAGCGAGTAGAGCAGGAACTTCACCGCGGCGTACGAGCGCTGCGGGCCGCCGAAGCCACCGATCAGGAAGTACATCGGGATCAGCGTGGCCTCGAACAGCACGTAGAAGAGGAACACGTCGGTGGCGGCGAACACGCCGAGCGACAGTGCCTCCAGGCCGAGGATCCAGGCGAAGAAGGCCTTCTCCGACCAGCGGCCGTTCTGCGCGTCGTTCCAGGACGCGATCAGCACGACCGGGGTGAGCAGCGCGGTCAGCACCAGCAGCACCACCCCGACCCCGTCGAGGCCGAGCGCGAAGTGCGCACCGAACGGCTTGATCCAGTTGTGGACCTCGTCGTAGTCCGCGGGGCCGTTGCGCTGGTAGCCGATCGTGATCACCGCGGTCAGTGCCAGCGTGACGAGCGAGAACCCGAGCGCGACCTGCTTGGCCAGCAGCGCCTTCGCCTTGGGCACCAGCATCGTCGCGATGGCCCCGACGAACGGCAGGAGCAGTAGGAGGGTCAACCAACCGATGTTCACGACAACCTCACCGCGAGGAGGGCGACGACCACGAGTGCGGCGCCGAAGACCATGCTGAGTGCGTAGGAACGGACGAAGCCCGTCTGGACCCGCCGGAGCCTTCCGGACAGTCCACCGAACAGTGCGGCCAGCCCGTTCACCAGGCCGTCCACAACGCGGTTGTCGAACCAGACCAGCGTGCGGGTGAGGTACTGGCCCGGACGCATCAGGACCGCCTCGTTCAGCGCGTCGCCGTACAGGTCACGGCGGGCGAAGGTGGTGACCGGCGAGACCTTCACCGGTGCCAGGCGCGGGATGTCCCGGCGGAACAGCACGACACCGATGGCAGCACCGACGATCACGACCGCGAGGATGATCAGCGTCATCGCCAGCGCGCCGATCGGCGGTTCAGCCTCCTCGAAACCGGTGACCGGCTCCAGCCACTTCACGATCCAGTGGCCGACGAAGTAGAGCGCGCCGCCGACGAGCGAGAGGATCGCCAGGACGATCAGCGGACCGGTCATCACCTTGGGCGACTCGTGCGGATGCACGTCCTCCTCCCAGCGCTTCTCGCCGAAGAAGGTCATCATCATCAGCCGGGTCATGTAGAACGCCGTGATCCCGGCGCCGAGCAGCGCACACAGACCGACCACCGTGTTCTCCGCGAAGGCGACCTCGATGATGTGGTCCTTGCTGAAGAAGCCGGAGAACGGCGGGATGCCCAGGATCGCCAGGTAGCCGAAGGCGAACGTCACGTAGGTGACGCGCATGTACTTCCGCAGGGCGCCGTAACGCCGCATGTTCACGTCGTCGTTCATGCCGTGCATCACCGAACCGGCACCGAGGAACATGTCGGCCTTGAAGAAACCGTGCGTGAGCAGGTGGAAGATCGCGAAGACGTAGCCCACCGGACCGAGGCCGGCGGCGAGCATCATGTAGCCGATCTGGCTCATCGTGGAACCGGCCAGGACCTTCTTGATGTCGTCCTTGGCGCAACCGATGATCGCGCCGAACAGGACGGTCACCGTGCCGACGACCACCACCGCGGTGGACGCGGCGTCGGTGACGTTGTAGATCGCGCTCGAGCGGACCACCAGGTAGACGCCCGCGGTGACCATGGTCGCGGCGTGAATGAGGGCCGACACCGGGGTCGGCCCCTCCATCGCGTCCAGCAGCCAGGACTGCAGCGGCACCTGCGCGGACTTGCCGCACGCCGCCAGCAGCAGCATCAGCCCGAGCAGCGTGGCCCAGGTGCCCGACAGTTTGTCCGCGCCGGCGTTCACGGTCGCGAAGGCCGAGGAGCCGAACAGCGCCCACATGCTCATCACCGCGAGCGACAGGCCCATGTCACCGACCCGGTTCACCACGAAGGCCTTCTTCGCGGCGACCGCGGCCGTGGTCTTGTACTGCCAGAACCCGATCAGCAGGTACGACGCCAGGCCGACACCCTCCCAGCCGACGAAGACCACCAGGTAGTCGGCCGCGAGAACCAGCAGCAACATCGACGCGATGAACAGGTTCAGATAACCGAAGAACCGGCGCCGGCGCTCGTCATGCTCCATGTAGCCGATCGAGTAGATGTGGATCAGCGAACCCACACCGGTGATCAGCAGCACGAACAGGATCGACAGCGGGTCGATCAGCAGGCTGAACTCCACCTTGATGTTGCCGACAGAGAACCACTCGAACAGCCGGACCGTCTCGGCCCGGTCGTCGCTCGGCTTGCCCTGCATCTGGACGAACAGAACGACGCCGAAGGCGAAGGAGATCAGCGGTGCCAGCGTGCCCAGCAGGTGACCCCACGCGTTGGTGGCCTTGCCACCGAGCAGCAGGATCGCCGCGGACACGGCCGGGACCGCGATCAGCAGCCACGTCAGCTCATGACTCATCGGTGCTTACCTCAGTACTTGAGCAGGTTGGCGTCGTCGACCGAGGCCGAGCGACGGGTGCGGAAGATGGCCATGATGATCGCCAGTCCGACGACCACCTCGGCCGCGGCCACCACCATCACGAAGAAGGCGGCGATCTGGCCGTCGAGGTTGCCGTGCTGGCGGGCGAAGGTGACGAACGCGAGGTTCGTTGCATTCAGCATCAGTTCGACGCACATGAAGACGACGATGGCGTTGCGGCGCACCAGCACGCCGAGTGCGCCGATACTGAAAAGAATCGCCGCGAGCACGATGTACGGCTCGGTCGTCATGCCTTCGCTCCCTCGTCGGAGTCGTCGTAGTCGTCGCCCGAGTCGAGCTGGCGGACCTCGTCGATGTCGGCCCGCTCCTCGGCTTCGGGGAACACGGTGCCACGTGCCTGCAGCACACGCGAAACCGACGTCGGTGCGATCGACCCGTCCGGCAGCAGCGCCGGCGTGTCGACGGCGTTGTGCCGGGCCAGTACGCCGGGAGTCGGCAGCGGACCCGGATGGATCCCCTGCTCGGCGTACTTGCGGATCCGCTCCTCGGCGTGGTCGCGCTGGGTCCTCTTCTTGGTCAGCCGCTCACGGTGGGCCAGCATCATCGCGCCCATCGCCGCGGTGATCAGCAGCGCCGAGGTCACTTCGAAGGCGAACACGTACTTGCCGAACAGCAGCTGCGCGAGGCCCCTGACGTTCCCCTCCGGCTGCGCGTCGGCCAGGCCGAGCGGGTGCCCCCAGATCCCGTTGCCGACGGCGGCGACCAGCAGGATCCCGAAGCCGAGGAACGCCACCGCGGCCAGCAGTCGCTGCCCGCGGATCGTCTCGACCAGGGAGTCGGAGGCGTCCACACCGACCAGCATCAGCACGAAGAGGAACAGCATCAGGATCGCGCCGGTGTAGACGATGATCTGTACGGCGAACAGGAACGGCGCGTCCTGAGCGGCGTACTGCACCGCGAGGCAGATCATCACCGTCGCCAGCAGCAGCGCCGAGTGCACCGCCTTGCGGACCAGGACCATCGCGATCGCGGCCAGGATCATGACCGGGGCCAGCATCCAGAACGCGAACTGCCCGCCGGTGACCATGCCGATCATTTGGCGTCACCACCCTCGGCCGGTACGGCGGCACCGGTCAGACCGAGGTAGTAGTCCTTCTCGGTGCTGCCGAGCTGCATGTCGTGCGGCGGCTCCTGCATGCCCGGGAGCAGCGGCGCCAGCAGGTCCTTCTTCTCGTAGATGAGGGACGCGCGACTGCTGTCGGCGAGCTCGTACTCGTTGGTCATCGTGAGCGCCCGGGTCGGGCAGGCCTCGATGCACAGACCGCAGAGGATGCAGCGCAGGTAGTTGATCTGGTAGACGCGACCGTAGCGCTCACCAGGGGAGAACCGTCCGCCCTCGCTGTTGTCCGCGCCCTCGACGTAGATCGCGTCTGCGGGGCAGGCCCACGCGCACAGCTCACAGCCGATGCACTTCTCCAGGCCGTCCGGCCAGCGGTTCAGCTGGTGCCGGCCGTGGAAGCGTGGGGCCGTCGGCTTCTTCTCGAACGGGTACTCCTCGGTGAACGTCTTCCGGAACATCGTCCGGAAGGTGACCCCGAACCCGGCTACCGGATCCCAGAGGGACTCTTTGACTGTCTTTTTCTCAGCCACGGCTGACGTCCGCCTCATTTCGGCTCGGAGTCTTGACGAGCGGTGGTGGCACCGGGAAGCCGCCGGCGAAGGCATCGAACTCCTCGCCGTCGTCGACCTCGGTCTTGTCTTCCTTGGGCTTCCCCGGCACGAACAGGGTGATCACCGCGATCACCAGCACGACGGCGGCGGCGACCAGCAGCGTGCTGCGGCTGAAGGTGGTCTCCCGGCCGACCGCGCGGACGGTCGCGACCAGCAGGATCCAGGCCAGCGAGATCGGGATCAGGATCTTCCAGCCGAGCCGCATGAACTGGTCGTAGCGCAGTCGCGGCAGCGTGCCGCGCAGCCAGATGTAGAAGAAGATGAAGCACATCATCTTGCCGACGAACCACAGCACCGGCCAGTAGCCGGAGTTCGCGCCGTCCCAGAGCGAGATCGGCCACGGGGCCCGCCAGCCGCCCAGGAACAGCGTGGTGGCCAGCGCCGACACGGTCGCCATGTTGATGTACTCGGCCAGGAAGAACATCGCGTACTTCATCGACGAGTACTCGGTCAGGAAGCCGGCCACCAGCTCGCCCTCGGCCTCCGGCAGGTCGAACGGCGCCCGGTTCGTCTCGCCGACCATCGAGATCACGTAGATCACGAACGACGGGAACAGCAGGAACGCGTACCACCCGGGCAGCGAGATCGCCGTACCGAGCACGTGCACGGTCTGGTGCGACTGCGCCGCGACGATCTCCGAGGTGGACATCGAGCCGGCGAACAGGAACACGGTCACCAGCGCCAGGCCCATGGCGACCTCGTACGAGATCATCTGCGCGCTGGACCGCAGGCCACCGAGCAGCGAGTACGTCGAGTTGGACGACCAGCCGCCGAGCACGATGCCGTAGATGCCGATCGACGCGACCGCCATCACGTACAGCACCGAGACCGGCAGGTCGGTGATCTGCAGCCGGGTGTAGGTGTCGGTGAACGGGATCCTCACCGTCGGCCCGAACGGGATCACTGCGAAGGTCAGGAAGGCCGGGATCGACACGATCACCGGCGCCAGGACGTAGACGAGCTTGTCCACACCCTTCGGCATCAGGTCTTCCTTGAACATCAGCTTCATGCCGTCCGCGAGCGACTGGAGCAGACCGAACGGGCCGTGCACGTTCGGTCCGATCCGGTGCTGCATCCGGGCAACGACCCGGCGCTCCCACCAGATGTTGAACAGCGTCAGCACGATCAGGAAGACGAAGACCAGCAGCACCTTGAGGCCGACGACCCACCACTCGTCGTTCCCGACCCCTGCGTCCGGCACCGCGAGCGGAATGTTGGTCATGCGTTCCCTCCGGCGATCGTGACGATCGAGCCATGGTCGGCGTGCAGAGACCGGCGGACATGGGAGTCGGCCGAGTTGGTCGGCAGCCAGACCACGTTGTCGGTCATGTCGGTGATCACCACCGGCAGCCGGATCGAGCCGGCGTCGGTGCTGACCGCCAACTCGTCCCCGTCGGCGACACCGAGCCGCCGCGCGGTGGTGAGCGAGATCCGTGCGACCGGCGTCCGCGCGGTGGCGGTCAGGTGCGGCTCACCGTCGTTCGCCCGGCTGTCGTCGATCAGCATCCGCCAGGTCGCCAGCCGGGTGGAGTCGAACGCGCCGAGCGACGGACCGGCCGGGTACGTCGGCTCCTGCGCGCGATCCCCGTCCCAGCGGCCGAGCTCGTCGTACTCCTTCTTCGCCCCGGCCGGAGTGGCGAACCCGAGCGACCGGTCCATCTCCTGCGCCAGCGCGGCCAGCGCCCGGACGTCGGGCATCGCGGCCGGGACCGGCAGCACCACCGGGAACGACCGCTCGCGGCCCTCCCAGTTGACGAAGGTGCCGTCCTTCTCCGCCGGCGGTACCACCGGGAAGACGACATCTGCGTGCTCGGTCACCTGCGAGTTGCGGACCTCGAAGCTGACCACGAACGGCGCGGCCCCGAGCGCGGCCAGAGCAGCCGCCGGGTCGGGCAGGTCGTCGATCTCGACCCCCGCGACCACCAGGGCGGCCAGGGATCCGGCCGAAGCCAGGATCTCGGTCAGGTCCTTGCCGACGTTCGCCGGCAGGTGCTCCACACCCCACGCGGCCTGCAGGTCGACGCGCGCCTGCGGGTCGGACACCAGCCGGCCACCGGGCAGCAGTCCCGGCAGGCAGCCGGCCTCGAGCGCGCTGCGGTCACCCGCACGCCGCGGGATCCAGGCCAGCTGCGCACCCGTGTCGAGCGCCAGCCGCAGCGCGGCCGAGTAACCACCCGGCGCGCTCGCGAGCCGCTCACCCACGATGATGATCGAGTCCGCACCGAGCGCGGCCCGCGCCGCGGCCCCGGCTGAACCGGCGGCACCGAGGTCGGCCAGTACGGCGGCCTCGGTGCCCGGCGATGCCGGTACGACGACGCCGTCCAGCTTCTCGACGCCGCGGGACCCGTAGGCCGCGACCGTGAAGACCTTGGTGCCGTGGGCCCGGACGCCCTTGCGCAGCCGGAGGAAGACCGACGGCGCTTCCTCTTCCGGCTCGAACCCGACGAGCAGCACGGATCCGGCCCGCTCGAGGTCGCCGAACGTCGTACCGAGACCGGTGCCGGCCACCGCGGCGGCGAGGAAGTCCGCCTCCTCCGCGGAGTGCGGCCGGGCCCGGAAGTCGATGTCGTTGGTGCCGAGGGCGACCCGGGCGAACTTCGAGTAGGCGTAGGCGTCCTCGACGGTCAGCCGGCCGCCGGTCAGCACGGCCGCGTTGCCACGGGCCGCGGTCAGGTTCTCCGCCGCGAAGGACAGTGCCTCCGGCCAGGACGCCGGCCGCAGCTCGCCGTCCTCGCGGATCATCGGGTGGGTCAGCCGGTCGCCGGTGGTCGCGTAGTTGAACGCGAACCGGTCCTTGTCGGAGATCCACTCCTCGTTGACCTGCGGGTCGTCACCGGCGAGCCGGCGCATCACCTTGCCGCGCCGGTAGTCGACCCGGATCGCCGCACCGGAGGAGTCGTGCTCGGCCACCGACGGCACCGACACCAGGTCGAACGGCCGGGACCGGAACCGGTACGCCGCACTCGTCAGCGCACCGACCGGGCAGATCTGGATCGTGTTGCCGGAGAAGTAGCTCTCGAACGGCTCCTTCTCGTAGATGCCGACCTGCTGCAGCGCGCCGCGCTCGATCAGCGCGATGAACGGGTCACCGGCGATCTGCTCGGAGAACCGGGTGCAGCGTGCGCAGAGGATGCAGCGCTCGCGGTCCAGCAGCACCTCGGCGGAGATGTTGATCGGCTTCGGGTAGGTCCGCTTGATCTCGTGGAACCGGCTCTCGCCGCCGCCGTTGCTCATCGCCTGGTTCTGCAGCGGGCACTCGCCGCCCTTGTCGCAGACCGGGCAGTCCAGCGGGTGGTTGATCAGCAGGAACTCCATGTTCCCGTGCTGGGCCTTGTCCGCCACCGGCGAGGACACCTGGGTCCGGACCACCATGCCGTCGGCGACGGTGATCGTGCAGGAGGCCTGCGGCTTCGGCATCCCCCGGCCGTTCCCGGCGTCGGTGATCTCGACCAGGCACTGCCGGCAGGCGCCGACCGGGTCGAGCAGCGGGTGGTCGCAGAACCGCGGGATCTGGATCCCGATCTGCTCCGCGGCGCGGATCAGCAGGGTGTTCTTCGGAACCTTGACCTCGATGTCGTCGATGGTCACGGTGATCAGGTCGGTCCGCTCCACCTCGGCAGACGACGGGTTCACTGTGTTGTTAGCGATCGTCATGCGCTTGCTCCAGCGGTAGCGAAGACAGTGCTTGCCATCGGGTCGAACGGGCAGCCGCCGTTCTCGAAGTGCGCCAGGTACTCGTCCTTGAAGTACTGGATCGAGCTGGTGATCGGCGCGGTCGCACCGTCGGCCAGCGCGCAGAACGAACGGCCGGTGATGTTCTCGCACAGGTCGAGCAGGGTGACCAGGTCCTCCTCGGTGCCCTTGCCGTGCTCCAGCCGCTCGAGGATCTGTACCAGCCACCAGGTGCCCTCGCGGCAGGGCGTGCACTTGCCGCAGGACTCGTGCTTGTAGAACTCGGTCCAGCGCAGCACCGAGCGGACGACGCAGGTGCTGTCGTCGAAGATCTGCAGCGCCTTGGTGCCCAGCATCGACCCGACCGAGCCGACGCCCTCGTAGTCCAGCGGGACGTCGAGGTGCTCCGAGGTCAGCAGCGGCGTGGACGAACCACCCGGCGTCCAGAACTTCAGCTCATGGCCCTGACGGACACCGCCGGCCAGGTCGATCAGCTCCCGCAGCGTGATGCCCATCGGCGCCTCGTACTGCCCCGGGCGGGTGACATGCCCGGACAGCGAGTACAGCGTCATGCCCTTGGACTTCTCGGTGCCCATCGAGGCGAACCAGTCGGCGCCGTTCTTGAGGATGACGGGAACCGACGCGATCGACTCGACGTTGTTGATAACAGTGGGCGAGCCGTAGAGACCCGCCACCGCCGGGAACGGAGGACGCAGCCGAGGTTGACCGCGACGTCCTTCCAGCGAGTCCAGCAGCGCCGTCTCCTCGCCGCAGATGTAGGCGCCGGCGCCGGCGTGCACGATCACGTCCAGGTCGTAGCCGCTGCCGAGGATGTTCTGGCCGATGAAGCCGGCTTCCTTCGCCTCGGCAACCGCCTGCTGCAGCCGGCGGACCACGTGCAGGACCTCGCCGCGGACATAGATGAACGCAGCACTCGCGCGGATCGCGTAGGACGCGATGATGACGCCTTCGACCAGCGTGTGCGGCGAGGCGAGCATCAGCGGGATGTCCTTGCAGGTGCCCGGCTCGGACTCGTCCGCGTTCACCACCAGGTACTTCGGCTTCGGGTTGTCCTGCGGGATGAACGACCACTTCATCCCGGTCGGGAAGCCCGCGCCGCCACGGCCGCGCAGACCGGAGTCCTTGACGGCGGTGACCACGTCGGCCGGCTGCATCTGCAGCGCCGTACGGAGGGCCTCGTACCCGCCGGACCGCTGGTACGACGAGAGCTGCCAGGAACGGATCTGGTCCCAGTTGTCGGACAGTACCGGGGTCAGCATGGTCAGTCCTCCTTCTGGGTCCGGTCGGTCCGGGACCGCTGCCCCGGGGCGGTCCAGTTGCGCTCGCGGGCCAGCCGGAGGCCGGCCAGCGTCGCCTTGCCGCCGGTCGGGCCCTCGTCGGCACGGCCGTCGGGGAAGCCGGCCAGCACTCGCTCGGCCTCGCGCCAGGTGCAGATCGTCGCACCGCGCGGCGACTTCACCTCGTTGCCCTCGCGCAGGTCGTCGACCAGCTTGGTGGCCGACTCCGGCGTCATGTCGTCGAAGAACTCCCAGTTCACCATCATCACCGGCGCGTAGTCGCAGGCGGCGTTGCACTCCAGGTGCTCGAGGGTGATCTTGCCGTCCTCGGTGGTCTCGTCGTTGCCGACGTCGAGGTGCTGCTTGAGCCGGTCGAAGATCAGGTCGCCACCCATCACGGCGCAGAGCGTGTTGGTGCAGACCCCGACGTGGTAGTCGCCGACCGGGCGGCGCTTGTACATCGTGTAGAAGGTCGCCACCGCGGACACCTCGGCGCCGGTCAGCTCGAGCAGGTCGGCGCAGATCTCGATGCCCTCCGGGGTGACCCGGCCCTCCACCGACTGCACCAGGTGCAGCATCGGCAGCAGCGCCGACCGGGCCTGCGGGTACCGCGCCATGATCTCGCGCATCTCCGCGATCGTGGCGTCGGTGATCTTCGAGTCACCGGTGCTGTACGGCACCGGCTTGTCGGTTGCGGTCGCGTGGTTCTCGGCCATCTATCGGTCCACTCCACCCATCACCGGGTCAAGGCTGGCGACGGCGACGATCACGTCGGCGACCTGTGCGCCCTCGCACATGATCGGCATCGCCTGCAGGTTTGCGAAGGACGGGTCACGGAAGTGCGCCCGGTACGGCTTGGTGCCGCCGTCGGAGACCAGGTGGCAGCCGAGCTCACCACGCGGCGACTCGAGGGCGACGTACGCCTGGCCGGCCGGCACCCGGAAGCCCTCGGTGACCAGCTTGAAGTGATGGATCAGTGCTTCCATCGACTCGCCCATGATGTGCTTGATGTGGTCGAGGGAGTTGCCCATCCCGTCGGAGCCGACGGCCAGCTGGCTCGGCCAGCCGATCTTCTTGTCGGCCACCATCACCGGCTCGCCTTCCATCTTCGCCAGCCGGTCGGCGCACTGCTCGACGATCTTCAGCGACTCGTGCATCTCCTGCAGCCGGACCCGGAACCGCCCGTAGGAGTCCGCGGAGTCCCAGGTCGGTACGTCGAAGTCGTACGTCTCGTAGCCGCAGTACGGCTGGGACTTGCGCAGGTCCATCGCGTAGCCGGTCGAGCGCAGCGGCGGGCCGCTGATGCCGAGGGCCATGCAGCCGGCCAGATCCAGGTAGCCGACGTTCTGCAGCCGGGCCTTGAAGATCGGGTTCGCGTTGCAGAGCTCGGCGTACTCGGGCAGGTGCTTGTTCATCCAGGTGATGTACTCGCGGATCTTGTCCAGCGCACCCGGCGGCAGGTCCTGGGCGACACCGCCCGGCCGGATGAACGCGTGGTTCATCCGCAGGCCGGTGATCAGCTCGAACAGGTCGAGTGTCATCTCCCGCTCACGGAAGCCGATCGTCATCACGGTCAGCGCGCCGATCTCCATGCCACCGGTGGCGATGCAGACCAGGTGGCTGCTGATCCGGTTGAGCTCCATCAGGAGCACCCGCATCACGTTCGCCTTCTCGGGGATCTGGTCCTCGATCCCGAGCAGCCGCTCGACCGCGAGGCTGTAGGCCGCCTCGTTGTAGAACGGCGACAGGTAGTCCATCCGGGTGCAGAACGTGACGCCCTGCACCCAGGAGCGGAACTCCATGTTCTTCTCGATACCGGTGTGCAGGTAGCCGATGCCGCAGCGGGCCTCGGTCACTGTCTCGCCCTCGATCTCGAGGATCAGCCGGAGTACGCCGTGGGTGGACGGGTGCTGCGGCCCCATGTTGACGACGATGCGCTCTTCGGGCTCGTCGCCGAGGCCGGCCACGACCGCGTCCCAGTCCTGACCGGTGACGGTGAAGACCTTGCCCTCGGTGGTGTCGCGAGTGGTCGCGTACGGGTCTGACGGTGTCGAATGTGTTTGGGTCATCAGTTGTACGACCTCCGCGTGTCGGGCGGTGGGATGACGGCGCCCTTGTACTCGACGTCGATCCCGCCGAGCGGGTAGTCCTTGCGCTGCGGGTGGCCCGGCCAGTCGTCGGGCATCTGGATCCGGGTCAGCGCCGGGTGACCGTCGAAGACGATGCCGAAGAAGTCCCAGGTCTCGCGCTCGTGCCAGTCGTTGGCCGGGTAGACCGAGACGACGGACGGGATGTGTGGGTCGCTGTCGGGCGCCGACACCTCCAGCCGGATCCGGCGGTTGTGGGTGATCGACAGCAGGTGGTAGACGGCGTGCAGTTCGCGGCCGGTCTCGTGGGGGTAGTGCACCCCGCTGACACCGGAGCAGAACTCGAACCGCAGCGCCTCGTCGTCGCGCAGGTGCCGGCAGACATCGACCAGATGCTCGCGCTTGATGTGCAGGGTCAGCTCGCTGCGGTCGACCACGACCTTCTCGATCGCGCCGTCGCCGGCCAGGCCCTCGAGCCGGTCGGTCGCGCCGTCGAACCACGAGCCGTACGGCTTCGGCGTACCGCCGGGCAGTGCGACCTGGCGGCGCAGGCCGCCGAAGCCGGAGGTGTCACCGGTGCCGCGGACACCGAACATGCCCTCGCGCTGGTCCACCACCTCGGCCGCCGGGGTCTGAGCGTCACCGGCCGCCGACGTCGCCGGCAGGTTCTCGGGTTGCGTGTCGCTCACCGGAGAAGCCCCTTCATCTCGATCGTCGGGGCAGCGGCCAGCGCGGCCACCTCCCGCTCCTGCAGCTCCGCGCGCTTGTTGGCGCCGAGCTTGCTGTGCTGGATCTTGTCGTGCAGCTTCAGGAACGCGTCCAGCAGCATCTCCGGCCGCGGCGGGCAGCCGGGCAGGTACATGTCGACCGGTACGACGTGGTCCACGCCCTGCACGATCGCGTAGTTGTTGAACATGCCGCCGGACGACGCGCAGACACCCATCGCCAGCACCCACTTCGGGTTCGGCATCTGGTCGTAGATCTGGCGCAGTACCGGGGCCATCTTCTGGCTCACCCGGCCGGCCACGATCATCAGGTCGGCCTGCCGCGGCGACGCCCGGAAGACCTCCATGCCGAAGCGGGCGGCGTCGTACCGCGGCGCACCCGTCGTCATCATCTCGATCGCGCAGCAGGCGAGCCCGAAGGTTGCCGGCCACAACGACGCCTTCCGCATGTAGCCGGACAGGCCCTCGATGGTGGTCAGCAGTACGCCGGCCGGAAGCTGTTCCTCAACACCCATAGTTCAGTCCCACTCCAGTCCGCCCCGACGCCACACGTAGGCGTACGCGACGAAGACGGTGACGATGAAGATGACCATCTCGATCAGCCCGAACAGCGCCATCTGGTCGAAGGCGACCGCCCAGGGGTAGAGGAAGATGATCTCGATGTCGAACACGATGAAGAGCATCGCGGTGATGTAGTACTTGACCGGGAACCGCCCGCCACCGACCGGCTGCGGGGTCGGCTCGATCCCACACTCGTAGGAGTCGAGCTTGGCCCGGTTGTAGCGCTTGGGTCCGACCAGCGCGCTCGTCACCAGAGTGCCCGCCACGAAGATCGCCGCGAGCACACCGAGAACGAGGATCGGTACGTAAGGGTGCATCGTTCTCGTGCTCCCTCTCCTTCAGCCGGTGGTCTTGTCTGTCTGTGTTTCGGAACAGCACTGTGTTATCAGTACCGCTGTGGGTCAGCTCACCCGCCCCGCCGGTCAGGCCGCCGGTGCGAGCTTGGTGAGACCGTTGATGATCTTGTCCATCACGTCGCCGTCGCGCGGGTCGGTGAGGTTGGCCAGCAACTTCAAGGTGAACTTCATCAAAGTGGTGCGCGGCAGACCGTACTTCGTGCACAGCCGCATCACCTCCGGATTTCCGATCAGCTTCACGAAGATCCGGCCGAGCGTGTAGTAACCGCCGTACTCCTGCTTCAGCGCCTTCGGGTACGCCGACAACGCGCGCTCCCGCTGGTTCGGCTGCCGGTGCAGGGCCTGGGCGGCGACCTCGGCGGCGAACGCCCCGGACTCCATCGCGTACGGGATGCCTTCGCCATTGAACGGGTTGACCATGCCGCCGGCATCACCCAGCAGCATGAGTCCGCGGGTGTAGTGCGGCTGCCGGTTGAAGCCCATCGGCAGCGCCGCCCCACGAATCGGGATGGTCTGGAACTCGTCGCGGAACTGCCACTCCTCCGGCGTGTTCTTCAGCCACTGCTTCAGCAGGTCGGCGTAGTCGACCTTGCCGAACGCGTCGGAGGTGTTCAGGATGCCGAGCCCGACGTTGACGGTGCCGTCGCCCATCCCGAAGATCCAGCCGTACCCGGGCAGCAGCACCCGCTGGCCCGGCTGCTTGGGGTCGTCGGCCCACAGCTCGAGCCACGACTCGAGGTAGTCGTCGTCGGTCCGCGGGCTGGTGAAGTACGTCCGTACGGCGACACCCATCGGCCGGTCGTCGCGCTTGTGCAGGCCCATCGCGATGCTGAGCCGCGACGAGTTGCCGTCGGCGGCCATCACCAGCGGCGCCCGGAACTCCACGTCGGCGCCCGCCCGCCGGCCGTTGTCGTCGACCGGCTTCGCGGTGACGCCGACGATGTGGCCCCGGTCGTCCAGGATCGGGCCGCTCACGTTGGTCCGCTCGCGCAGCCGCGCCCCGGCCTTCACGGCCTGCCGGGCGAGCATGTCGTCGAAGTCCATCCGGTTCCGGGTCAGGCCGTAGTTCGGGTGGCTGGCCAGGTCCGGCCAGTCGAGTTGCAGGACGTGCCCGGCGCCCTGGATCCGCAGACCGTAGTTGCGGATCCAGCCGGCCTCTTCGGAGATGTCGATGCCCATGTTGATGAGCTGCTTGGTGCCCCGCGGGGTGAGCCCGTCGCCGCAGACCTTCTCCCGCGGGAACGCGGTCTTCTCCAGCAACAGGACGTCGAGTCCGGCGTTGGCCAGGTGGTACGCCGCGGCCGAGCCTGCGGGTCCGGCGCCGACGACGATCACATCAGCGGTCTCCGCCTGCTGCCCGTTCGGCACGCTCTGGCTCATCTCGATCCCGGCCTGGAAGTTGGGGGGTGTGCGCTCGTGAAGCGATTCACGAATGCTCGTCATCCGACAGTCTAGAACTGCCTGACTTCGACACGAAACCGGCCCGGAATCCCTTGGTAGCAACCGATTTACGCGCGGCTTTCCTTGCGAAAATTAGACCGGCTTCACCGCGCGGTGGATGGCGACCAGACCACCGGTCAGGTTGCGCCACTGGACGCGGGTCCAGCCGGCGTCCTCGATGGTGCGAGCCAGCGGTTCCTGGGCCGGCCAGGCGCGGACCGACTCGGCCAGGTACTCGTAGGCCTCGGGGTTCGTCGACACCGCCTTCGCGACTACCGGCACGGCACGCATCATGTACTCCAGGTAGGCGACCCGGAACGGCTTCCAGGTCGGATGCGAGTTCTCCAGTACGACGAGCCGCCCGCCGGGCCGGGTCACCCGGAGCATCTCGCGCAGCGCGACCGTGACGTCGTTCACGTTCCGCAGCGCCCACGAGATCGTCACCACGTCGAACGTGTCGTCGGCGAACGGGAGCCGCAGCGCGTCCCCGGCGATCAGGTCGAGCTCGGGGTAGCGGCGTTTGCCGACCCGGAGCATGCCGACCGAGAAGTCGCACGACACCACCTCGGCGCCGGCCTCCCGCAATTTGATGCTGGACGCGCCGGTCCCAGCGGCCAGGTCGAGGATCTTCAGCCCCTTGCGCGGCGCGATCTCGGCCAGCGTGGCCGGCCGCCAGTGCAGCTTCTCCAGACCCATCGTCGCCACCGCGTTGGTCCGGTCGTACCCCTCGGCCACGTTGTCGAACATGGCCGCCACGGCATGCGGTTCCTTGCTGAGATCTGCGCGGGTCACATGTCTAGTTCATCACGGGCGTGACAGGCACCGAAATTCGCTGGACATCGGACAGGCATACGCTTGCATCTCGTGAGTGCATCTCCAGGGAGGCGGCCGGCCATCGTGATCCGGGGCCGGAGCGCGAGCGAGGAGGGGTCCTGTGGCCTTGTCTGACCCGGTCCGATCCGGTCATCAGCCCGCTCCCCATCTAGTGATCCGCAGCCAGCCCGCCGACGGAGTGTCGGCGCAGCTGATGGACCATCTGCCGCCCGACGGCGGACTGGCCTGGGTACGACGTGGCGACGGTCAGGTCGGCTGGGGCGTCGCCGCCCGGCTCGACGTTGCCGGTGGCAACCGCTTCCAGGAGGCGGTGGACTGGTGGAACGAGCTGACCGCGGCTGCGGTGATCCGCGACGAGGTCGGCGTACCAGGCTCGGGACTGGTCTGCTTCGGGTCGTTCGGCTTCACCGATCAGGACCCGAGTGAGCTGGTCGTCCCGGAGGTGATCGTCGGCCGCCGGGGCGGCACCACCTGGGTGACCACGATCTCGCTCGCCAGCTCGTTGCCCGCACTTCCCGATCTCGTCACCAACGAGCCGTCGCCGGTGTACGACGTGACGTTCGCGGACGGGGCCCGGTCCGGCACGGACTGGTCGAGCATCGTCGCGGACGCCGTGCAGCGGATCACCGCCGGCGAGCTGGACAAGGTGGTGCTGGCCCGCGACCTGATCGCGATCGCCGCGCAGCCGATCGACCTGCGCTGGCCGTTGCGCCGGCTGTCGACGTCGTACCCGAACTGCTGGACGTTCTCCGTCGACGGGCTGATCGGCGCCACCCCGGAGCTGCTGGTCCGGCGGGAGAAGGGCCTGATCACGTCCCGCGTGCTGGCCGGGACCATCCGCCGTACCGGCGACGACGCGCACGATCTGGCGCTGGCCGCATCGCTGGCCCGGTCCAGCAAGGACCTGGAGGAGCACGAGTACGCCGTACGGTCGGTGGCCGACGCGCTCAAGCCGCACTGCAAGTCGATGAACGTGCCCGAGACGCCGTTCGTGCTGCACCTGCCGAACGTGATGCATCTGGCCACCGACGTCGCCGGCGTCGCCGCGAACGGAGCGAACGCGCTCGGCCTGGCCGCCGCGCTGCACCCGTCCGCCGCGATCTGCGGTACGCCGACCTCCGTCGCGCGCGACCTGATCGGTGAGGTCGAGGGCATGCAGCGCGGCCGGTTCAGCGGACCGGTCGGCTGGATGGACGCGGCCGGGGACGGCGAATGGTGCATCGCGCTGCGCTGCGGTCAGGCCGACCCTGACGACCCACGCCGGATGCGGCTGTTCGCCGGCGCGGGGATCGTGGCGGGCTCCAACCCTGTGGCCGAGCTGGCCGAGACGAACGCCAAGCTGGTTCCGATGAGAGACGCGTTGGGAGACTGAGAGTGAAGCTCACGAAGTTCGCACATGCCTGTGTCCGGCTGGAGAAGGACGGCAAGGTCCTGCTGGTCGATCCGGGCACGTTCAGCGAGGCGGCCGCGTTCGAGCGCGCCGACGCGATCCTGGTCACGCACGAACACCAGGACCACCTCGACATCGAGCGGGTCCAGGCGCTCGACGTCCCCGTCTACACGAACGCCGGTGTCGCCGCGCAGCTGACCGAGCTGGGCGACCGGGTGCACGTGATCGCCGGCGGGCAGTCGTTCGAGACGGCCGGCTTCTCGATCAGTGCCTACGGCAAGGACCACGCGGTGATCCTGCCTGAGTGGGGTGTT
The DNA here is from genome assembly GCF_045040325.1 of Kribbella sp. NBC_01510. Taxonomy (NCBI): domain Bacteria; kingdom Bacillati; phylum Actinomycetota; class Actinomycetes; order Propionibacteriales; family Kribbellaceae; genus Kribbella; species Kribbella sp. NBC_01510. Next base: position 1,396,365 of record NZ_CP109418.1, read on the forward strand.
CCGTGCGAGAACATCGGCTTCCTGATCGACGACGCCGTCTACCACCCCGGTGATTCCTTCACCCAGCCCGATCGCGCCGTCCACACCAACCTCGTCCCGATCTCCGGCCCGTGGTTCTCGCTCCCGCCGGCAGTGGACTACGCCCGCTCGGTGAAGTCCGAGCAACTCGTCGGCATCCACGACGCCCTGCTCAGCCCGATCGGGCTCGGCATGTTCCCCCGGTTCCTCAACTCCGACGAACGCCCCTTCGTCGGCCTCGCCCCCGGCGAGTCGACCGAGATCAACTGAAGGCGTAACCGACGAAGTCCTGGACCGGGCGGTAGCCGATCGCGGCGTAAATCTTGTTCGAGGTCGGGTTGGCGAGATCGGTGTGGAGGCAGACCTGATTGCCTCCGTCGTGCAGGCGACGGGTCACCTCGGCGGTCAAGGCGCTGGCGTAGCCGTGGCCGCGGAAGTCCGGTGGGGTGTAGACCGGACCGACGCGGACCACGCCGAAGACCGGGCTTTGGTGGCCGACCATGCTGACGATGCGGTCGTCGTCCTCCCACACCCACAGGCGTTCTCGCGCGATCCGTTGCTCCAGCCAGCGGCGGTCTTCGGCGACACCTTCGCCAGGGTGGCCGACGTCGGCGCGAAAGGCGCCGACCATCGGAGTGAGGACGGTCAGGTCGGCCTCGGTCGCCGGCCGCGGCGTGCCGTCGGCCTTCTGCTCGACGAACTCCTCGAGCTTGTGCAGGCGGACCCGCTCGGCTTCGAGGACGCTTCGGCCGGTCCGCGCTGAGTACAGCTCGGCGAACAAGCGCGCGGCGTCCGCCGAGCCCGCGACTCCGCTGGCCCGCGGTGCGGCCTCGGCCAGTACATCGACCACGAGCGGCACCAGCCCGGCCGGCAGATTGCCCAGGTTGATACCGCGCAACGCCGTACTCAGGACCGTGCCGACCACCTCGTCACCGTCGTGCACCGAGACGAACACCGGTGGCTCCGGATCGTTCAGGATGCCGCGGATCCGGTCGGCGGTGTTGCTCAGGACGCCGGTGTTGAGCACCGGATCGCGTTGCAGGAAAGGGAAAGCGAGGTCCTTGAACGCGGCCGGATCACTGGTGGTTCGGACGATCATGCGGTGAACTCCACATCGACGAAGTCGGTCAGCGGGCGGTAACCGGCCTGGTGATAGATCTTGTTCGAGGTCGGGTTGGCGAGGTCGGTGTAGAGGCAGGCCTGGTTGCCCTGCGCAAGGATCTCGGCGGAGACGTGACTGGTCAGGGCTCCGGCGTACCCGTGCCGCCGCTGCTCGGGCGGCGTGTAGACCGGCCCGACCCGGCAGACCCCGAAGATCGGGAGGTGGTAGCCGACCATGCTCACCGGCTCACCGTCCGCCGCCCAGATCCACATGGTCTGCTGCCGCAGTTGCCGCTCCGCCCACTCCCGGTAGCCGGTCCCCAGCTCCTCGGCGAACCCGTCGTTCCCCCAACTGCTGACCAGGTCGACCTCGTCCGCGCGCATCGGCCGCGGACTGCCCCCGTCCGCTGGCAGCGGCGTGAGTTCGCCCAGCTTGTGCAGCCGGGTGCCCTTGGTCTCGGTCGCCCGACCACCCCGCCGCTCGCACCACCGCGCCGCGAACCGCCGGGCGGCCGGGCGATCCCCCGCGACACCGCTCAGCTCCGGCAGTACGTCGACGTACGCATCGGCAATCACCTCCGCGAGGTCCTCCCGCAGCGCGCCGAGGTACACCCCGCGGCCCGGGGTCCGCATCGCGACGCCGACCACGTCGCCGTCGTGGACAGAGACGAAGTACGACGGCTCGTCCTCGGCGCGGGCGGTCCCGTTCGCGCGCTCATGGACGTTGCTCATGATGATCGTGTGCAGCACCGGATCCTGTTGCAGGAAAGGGAACACCGTCCGCTCGAAGGCCCCCGGGTCACTCGTCACACGCACGTCCATGCCCCCGGAGAGTACGCCTTCGACCTTGTTTGCGTCGCCCGGATTTACACTGCGAACATGTCCACCACGCGGTTGCTGTTGCTCGGGGTCGTGCGGATCTTCCAGCCGGCCTACGGCTACCAGCTGCGCCGCGAGCTGCTCACCTGGAACGTGCAGGACTGGGCGAACATCAACCCGGGCTCGGTCTACACCGGTCTCCGCACCCTGGCCAAGCACGGGTACCTGCAGGAGCTCGAGCAGGACGGCGCCCACCGGCCCGGGCGTACGTCGTACAAGCTGACGACCGACGGTGAGACGGAGTACTTCTCGCTGCTGCGGCAGATGTTGTGGACCGTGGACGGCTTCCACCCGGACCGGATGCAGGCGGCGCTGGTCTTCCTGTGGTCGCTACGGCGGGACGAGGTGCTGGCCGCACTCGAGGCGCGGATCGTGCAGATGGAGCAACGCCTGAAGGCCGAGCCGTTCGCGGAGCGCCAGATCGAGGAGGACCCCGGTACGCCGAACCACGTGGTGGAGATGTTCCGCATCAGCACCGCCCGCGACAACGGCGAACTCGAATGGACCCGCAGCTTCCGCCGCCGGGTCCTCGACGGCGCCTACGCCTTCGCCGGCGAACCAGCCGACTGGAAACCCTACCCCGGCATGGTCACCCACTGGGGCGAAATCCCCGACCCACCCACCGAGTGAGGTCGCGCCCCCCTCTCCGGGACAACCGAGCTGAGCCGGCCAGCCCTGATTCGTGGATCGTGGTTGCCGACATGCCGGCGATTCGCACCCGGATCCGCGACTCGACGACAGATCTCCGGGGACGGGGGGACCTTGATGCACGACTCGGCGATCGGGCAGTTCGATTAATCAACATTGACTAGTCAAGGTTGAGTATTCCAGACTGGCGGGATGATGATCGAAGCTCGCGGACTTGTCCGCACCTTCAAGACCAAGCGCGGGCCGGTGCAGGCCGTGCAGGGGGTAGACCTGGATGTCGCCGACGGGGAGATCGTCGGCTTTCTCGGCCCGAACGGGGCCGGCAAGACCACCACGCTGCGGATGCTGGCGACCCTGATCAAGCCGACCAGCGGAACCGCGACGGTGGCAGGCTGCGACCTGGCCAGGGATCCGGTCGGCGTTCGCCGCGGCATCGGTTACGTGCCGCAGAGCGGGTCGACGCTGCCCGAGGCGGTCGCCGGTGACGAGGTCGTCGACCACGCCCGCCTGTACGGCGTACCGAAGGCCAAGGCGATCGCGGACGGGCAACGGCTGTTCGAGGAGCTCGACCTGCCCGGCCTGTGGCGGCGGCAGTGCAAGACGCTGTCCGGTGGCCAGCGGCGCCGGCTGGACATCGTGATGGGCCTGGTCCACGATCCGAAGCTGATCTTCCTGGACGAGCCGACCACCGGCCTCGACCCGCAGGCGCGGGCGAATCTGTGGGAGCACATCCGCGGCCTGCGCGACCGCGGCGCGACGATCTTCCTCACCACGCACTACCTGGACGAGGCGGACGCGCTCTGCGACCGGATCCTGGTCATCGACCACGGCAAGATCGTTGCCTCCGGCACCCCGGAGGTACTGAAGCAGCAGGTCTCCGGCGACGCGGTCCGGCTCAGCCTGGCCGACGCCACCCAGGCTCCCGCGGTGAGCAAGATCGCGGCCGATCTCCAAGGCGCGGTCGAGGTCGAGACCGACGGCGACGTGGTCGGCTTCCGGATCCCCCAGGGTGGTTCGGTGCTGCCCGGCCTGCTCCGCTCGATCGATGCCCAGGGCATCGAACTGCACGGCGTCGAGGTGCATCGCCCGACCCTCGACGACGTGTTCCTGACCATGACCGGTCGCTCCCTGCGGGACGAGGACGCCCCCGCGCCCGCACCCGAGAAGGACGCAGAGAAGGAGGCCGTGGCATGACTGCGCCAGCCCTGACCCGACTCCACTACCCCGGCAACGTGCTCCGCGAGACCTGGATCGTGTTCCACCGGGCGATGCGGTTGTCGCTGCGCAACCCGATGTGGTCCATCCTGATGCTCAGCCAGCCGCTGATGTACCTGTTCCTGTTCGGCCCGCTGCTGAAGCCGATCACCGCGCAGATCAGCCAGGGCACGACCACGAACGCCTACCAGGTGTTCATCCCGGGCCTGATCGTCCAGCTCGGCATGTTCGGCGCGATGTTCGTCGGCTTCGGCCTGATCGCGGAGTACCGGGCCGGCGTGATCGAGGCCGACCGCGTCACCCCGGCGTCCCGGATCGCCCTGATGGCCGGGCGAGTACTGCGCGATGTCGTCGTACTCGTGGTCCAGTCGATCCTGCTGCTGCTCGCCGCTCTCCCGCTCGGCCTGCGCGCCCCGTGGGACGGCGTACTGCTGTCGCTGGTGGTCGTCGCCCTGCTCGGCGCGACGTTCGCCTCGCTGTCGTACTCGGTCGCGCTCATCACCAAGAGCGAGGACGCGTTGGCCCCGCTGCTGAACGGGATCGCCATGCCGTTGCTGCTGCTGTCCGGCATCCTGCTGCCGATGCAGATCGGCCCGACCTGGTTGCAGCGGCTGTCCGACATCAGCCCGCTCAAGCACGTCGTGACCGGCGTCCGGGCACTGTTCCGCGGCGACATCAGCAGCAGCGCGTCGCTGTGGGGCCTGTTCTGGGTGGTCCTGCTGACAGTCATCGGCCTGGCGGTCGGCGCTCGGACCTTCCGGAAGGAATCCGCTTAGGTAAGCCGTTGTTCATCAGTGGGTTGCATGGCCGGGTTAGCGTCCGGCCATGCGCTCGCCGATGGTCCGTGGGCTCGTCGGCTCCGTCGTAGTCGCCCTGGCGAGTCTGGTGACGTCGGTGGTGCCGCCTTCCTCGTGGGTCGCCGCGCTGCCGATCGCCGGCGACCTGCGGCACTCCTTGCCAGGCCGGATGGCCGGACTGACGTTCATGGTGGCCGGACTCGGCTTGATGGCCTGGGCCTGGCTGACCATGGGCCGCCAGGTCATGACCGGGCAACGGGCGCCGCTGCTGCGGATGGCGGCGTACTGGAGTGCACCGCTGCTTCTCATCCCGCCACTGTTCAGCCGCGACGCCTGGAGCTACGCGGCGCAAGGCGCACTGGTCGCCGAGGGCTACAACCCGTACGACGTGGGCCCCGGCGTACTGTCCGGCCACATCGTCGAGGCAGTCGACCCGATGTGGATGCAGACACCCGCGCCGTACGGTCCACTGCCACTCGCGTACGGCGGTCTGGTCGCGCACCTGACGATGGACCCGTACCTCCTGATGCTGGCCCACCGGCTCCTCGCCGTACTGGGCATCGTGCTGATCGCTTGGGCCGTACCGCGGCTCGCAACTGCCTGCCGCGTGGATCCGACCTTCGCGACCTGGCTGGTGGTGCTGAACCCGATGCTGATCACCCATGGCATCGGCGCCGCCCACAACGACGTACTGATGCTCGGACTGGCCTGCAGCGCGTTCGCTCTGGCCCTCACGGGCAGATGGGGTACGGCGGCCGTCGTAGCGGGTGCCGCGGCTGCGGTGAAACTGCCGGGCGGGCTAGTGGTGATCGCTATCGCCGCAGTGATGAGCCCGCTGGCCGGACGGGCGCTGCGGTTCGCCAGTCTGGTGATCGCGGGAGCAGTCTCGGTGCTCACGCTCGTCACCATCGGCGAACTGACCGGTGTGGGCTCGGGCTGGATGGGTGCGCTCGACGTACCCGGACTGGTCCGCTCGCCGTTCTCCATCGCCAACCTGATCGGCATGGCGGCTTCCGGCGTACTGCAGTGGTTGGGCGACGACTCAGCGGCTCAACAGGCGCTGCAGATCGTCCGCCTGGTCGGAATGGTCGTGGCGGTCAGCCTGATCGCCGTACTGAGTTTGCGTTCGTCGATCCACCACGCTGCCCGGGCTGTGGGCATCGCACTGCTGGCCGTGGTCCTGCTGGGTCCCAGCGCGCACGACTGGTACTTCCTGTGGTGTCTGCCGTTCCTGGCCGTCGCCCGGCCGGGCCGCCGGCTGATCACGACCATGACCGCGGTCAGCCTCATCTTCACCATCGCCGCGCCACTCAACTCGTCGCTGCGCGGCGCGACGATCCCGATCCTCACCACGACTGCGCTGGTGATCGCCTCGGTCCTGCCATTGCTCAACCACCTGCGCACGCTGCATCCGGCGAGGAAAGTGGCGACGGCCGAGGTGCCGCCCAGCAGCCCGGTTACGACTGGCTGAGTGCGGCCACAAGCGCCTCGTTCAGAGGCCGGTGGCTGCTCCGAGGAATGCGCGCTTCCACAACGTCCAGACCGGCGACCGTCGGCGAGAGCGCAGCTCGGAGTGCGTCCGGCGTCTCCACGAGTTTGTACGGCGTACCCGTGGCGGCGCACAGCGCGGCGAGGTCCACGTTGTGCGGAGTGCCGAAGACGCGCTCGAAATGGGTGGAGTGGGTCGGGTCGCCCTGCTCGAGGGTGGAGAAGATGCCGCCGCCGTTGTCGTTCACCACCACGATGCGCAGGTCGGGCCGGGCTTCGTCGGGACCGATGACGAGCCCATTGCTGTCGTGCAGGAACGCCAGGTCGCCGATCAGCGCGTGCGTCGGGCCGGCGTTCGCCAGCGCGGCGCCGATCGCGGTCGAGATGGTGCCGTCGATCCCGGCCAGGCCGCGGTTGGCGATGGTCCGGATCGGGACGACCGGGGCGAGGTCGAGGTCGCGCACCGGGTTCGACGAGGCGACCACGAGCATGCCGTCGGCACCGACCGCCTCGCCGACGATCGCCGCGACGCGCGGTCCGCTCAGGGTGTCGGCGAGCACCTTGTCGATCGCCGGACGCGCCAGCTGGTCCGCCTGCTGCCATCTGTCCAGCCAGTTGGTTGCATCGGCCGCGGTGACCTCCAGCCCGGTGACGACGGCCTTCGCCCGGCGGGCCGGATCCGGCCACAGCCCGGTCGGCGAGACCACGACCACCTCGACGTCCGGCCGCGCCAGCAACCTGGAGATCGGCCGCGACAGCGTCGGGTGCCCGAACACCAGTACCCGCTCGATCTCAGCCGCCAAAGAGCTTGCCTGCAGCAACAAGCGGTACGCCGTGATCACCGACGGACCGATCCGGGCCCGGCTGGACGGCTCCGCGAACAGCGGCCACTGACCCGCCTCGGCCACCAACCGCGCGGCCTGCGACGCGCCGTCCCCCGCGACCACCACGGTCTTCGGGCCTGGCGCCACCGCCGACGGCGGCCCGGCTGCGGCATGCACGGCGGTCCACGGCCCAGTACTGCGCCCAGACAGCGACTCCGGCCACTCAGGACCGTCCGTCGGCACCAGTGGCTCCGACAACGGGCAGTTGAGCTGCACCGGCCCCGGATCGGCGGACCGCGCGCCCACTGCGTTGGCCACGGCCCGCGCGACCTGCGAGCGCCAGTACGCGACCTGACCGATCTCGCGGACCGGCGTACCCATCTCGTGGAACAGCCGGACCGCGGAGCCGAACACCTTCAGCTGGTCCGTCGTCTGATTGGCACCGCTCCCCCGCAACGCCGGCGGCCGGTCCGCGCTCAGCACGATCAACGGCAGTCCACTGTGCGATGCCTCGAGCACAGCCGGGTGCAGGTTGGCCACCGCAGTACCGGACGTTGTCACCACGGGCACTGGCAGTCCGGTCCCCCGGATCAGGCCGATGGCTAGGAATCCCGCCGTACGCTCGTCGATCCGGACGTGTAGCCGAAGTCTGCCGTCCCGGTCCGCAGCGGCGAAGGCCAGCGCCAGGGGGGCGCTCCGCGAGCCCGGAGCCACCACGGCCTCGCGGACGCCGTTCCGGATCAGCTCGTCGACGACCACCGTCGCGAACGCTGTGGACGGGTTCATCCGGCACTCCTCTTCTGCACTCGGGTCATCCGCTCTTCCCACACCGCGGTCCTGGACTCTGATGCGCGGGCCGCTTCCAGCAGTGCTGGGTCCGGCTGCACCCGCTTCACCGACAGCAAGCCGTCCACCGGCAGCAGCGGCTCAGCCACGACCTCTTGCGTGAACATCGACACTGTGGCCAGCCCGCAGGCGTAGGGCAGTTCCGGCAGCGCAGCGGCGAGGGCGACGCCGGCAGCGATCCCTACTGAGGTCTCGAGCGCGGACGACACCACGACGGGCAGTCCGATCTGCTCAGCGATCTCCAAGCACGCACGCACTCCACCGATGGGCTGCACCTTCAGAACCGCGATGTCCGCCGCGTCCAGCTTCTTCACCAGCAAGGGGTCTTCGGCCCGGCGGATCGACTCGTCCGCCGCAACCAGCACGTCGGTGCGTCGCCGGACCGCAGCCAACTCCTCCACGGTCGCGCACGGCTGCTCGACGTACTCCAACTCGAAGCGCTTGAGCTCCTTGAGGCATCGCACGGCCTCGTCGACCGTCCACGCACCATTGGCGTCGATCCGCACCCGGCCCGATCCGATGGCGTCCCGGACCGCTTCGAGGCGCTCCACATCGTCCGCGAGTGTCTGGCCCGGCTCGGCCACCTTCACTTTCGCAGTGCTGCAGCCGGACGCTCTCACGATCTTCGCCGCCGTCACCGGGCCGACCGCCGGCACAGTGCAGTTCACCGGTACGACGTCCCGCACCGGTGCCGGCCACCCGTCGTCAGCTGCCTCACGCGCCGCCCGCAACCAGGCCACGCAGGTCGCGTCGTCGTACTCCAGGAACGGGCTCCACTCGGCCCAGCCCGCGGGTCCCTCGAACAGCATGCCCTCGCGGAGGGTGATGCCCCGGAACCTGTTCTTCAACCCGATCGAGTAGGTGATCACCGCACGCCCTCCAGCAGCGCCTGGCGGTCAACCTTGCCCGAGGCAAGCATCGGCAACGCGTCCAGCCGGATCACGTCCCGCGGCGCCCAGGTCCGCGGCAGCACCTCCGCCACGAAATCCCGCACCTCGTCCCGACCCGGACCGCCGGGCTTGGTGACCACGAACGCCACCACCCGCGTCCCCCACTCCGCGTCCGGAACCCCCAGCACCGCAGCGTCCGCCACCTGCGAATGCTCGAGCAACCGCGCCTGCACAGTCGTCAGCGTGACGTTCACCCCGCCCGAGATCACCACGTCATCCACCCGACCGACCACTCGCAGCCGCCCGTTCACGAACTCGCCGCGGTCCTGGGTCCGGAACCACCCGTCCCGCAGCACCTCCGCGGTGAGCTCCGGCCGCAGCCGGTACCCGGAGAACAGTGTGCTGCCCTTGATCAGGATCCGCCCGTCGTCCAAGTCGATCCACGTCCCGTCCAGCGGCTCCCCGGCGTACACACATCCGCTGCCCGTCTCGGTCATGCCGTACGCCGGGATCGCAGTGATGCCGGCCTCCGCCGCTCGGGCCTTCAGAGGTGCCGGTGTGGAGGCGCCACCGATGACGATCGCGTCGAACGATCGCAATGCGTCCAGGTCGGTGTCCAGATAGCGCGCCAGCTGGGTCGGCACCATCGCCGTGTAGCGCCGGGACCCGGTCATGGCCTTGGCGCTCGCGGTGAAGCTCTCGCCGAGCATCACCGGTGCCAGGCCGGCCACCACCGAGCGAGTGAGGATCTGTAGGCCGCCGACGAAGTACGGCTTCATCGGGAGCAGCCACTGGCCCGTTCCGCCGAGGCGGTCGTGGGTGGCGACCGCGGACGCGAGCAAGGCCTCTCGGGAGAGCAGCACACCCTTGGGCTCACCGGACGACCCGGAGGTGGTCAGCACCACCGCACAGTCGTCCTCCAGCGGCTCATCCGGCGCCGCGGCCTGCCGGACACGGGCGGCCGCCGCCGGATCGGACGGTACCGGTGCGAACGGCGTACCGCTGCCGTCCAGTACGCCGGTGAGCGCGGACAACACGGCATCCGGAGTACCGGGGACCAGGCGCAAGGTAGACATGTCAGTCCGAGCGTACGGCCCTCGTTGCGGGTGCCGACCGAGTGGCTGACACAATCGACGGTCATGGCTACCCCTGCCCAGTGGATCGAAGGCGCGCGCCCACGGACGCTGCCCGCCGCGATCTCCCCTGTCCTCGTCGGAACCGGTGCGGCGGCGTACCTGGACGGCTTCGTCTGGTGGAAGGCACTGCTCGCCCTCGGCGTCGCTCTGGCCCTCCAGATCGGGGTCAACTACGCCAACGACTACAGCGATGGCATCCGCGGCACGGACGAGAACCGGGTCGGCCCACTGCGTCTGGTCGGCTCCAAGGTCGCCACTCCGAGACAGGTGAAGACCGCAGCGTTCACCTGCTTCGGCGTGGGCGCCGTACTCGGAGTGATCCTGTGCGCCACCTCCAACTGGTGGCTACTGGTCGCCGGCGCGGCCTCACTGATCGGAGCGTGGTTCTACACCGGCGGCAAGCGGCCGTACGGGTACCGCGCACTGGGTGAGGTCAGCGTCTTCCTCTTCTTCGGACTGGTCGCCGTACTCGGCACCACCTACGTGCAGGCCGAGACGCTCAGCTGGACAGCGGTCGCCGGCGCGGTCGCCGTCGGCTCCATCGCCTGCGCCCTCCTGGTCGCGAACAACCTCCGCGACATCCCCACCGACACCACCACCGGCAAACGCACCCTGGCCGTAGTCCTCGGCGCTTCCCGCTCACGAAAGCTGTACGCCGCGCTCGTCGCACTCGCATTCGTCCTTGCGGCCGTCTCGGCGATCGCAACCCCATGGACACTGCTTGCCTTCATCGCGCTGCCTCTCGCCGTCAAGGCGGTCCGAGTAGTCCTGAGCGACGCCGTCGGCCCAGCCCTCATCCCAGTCCTCAAGAACACCGGCCTGACCGAACTCCTCTACGCCATCGGATTGGCCATCGGCCTCGCCCTCGGCGGCTAGCGTCTGCCACCCGAGGAGGCCTCGATCGGGCAGCGTGTCGCGCATTGTTCCGAGACCGCCCGGTTCCATTCCTACGGTGGGTAACGATTGCACACGCTTTGTCGATACCCGGGACGTGCACGCGTTGACGTGTTTGGGTCAGGAGCGCATCCTGGCATCACGTCTGTAGGGGGATCATGGGGTCGATTTGGGAGACCAGATTCAACAATCATCCGCTCTGGGCGCTGATCAATCAGATCACTGGCGAACTCAATGGCCTCGCGCTGCCGGATGATGTGGGCTTAGCGGATTCACTGTCGCGCCTGCAGTGGCTGGTCGAGACAATTGATGCGCATCGGCAGGAAGACCCGCGACGCTACTCGACGCGCATGCTGGACAATGTCCACATTCATATCGCGGCACACGTGCAGCCCCACCTCTCTCAGTATGCGCGGGATCCCGACGGTTTCGCGTCGCACCTGCGGACTGCCGCTGACGGCATCGACGCTGTGCTCGAGCACCTGGGAACCTGGCCGCCGCTGAGTCCGAAAGGTGCCGGGCAAGCCGCGCGGAAGGCGCACTCACAGTACGAAGCCTCGATGAAGGTTTCGCTCGAGGCTCTCCAAGGAGATCGAGATCAGCTACTTCGCCAGGTGGAGGAAATTCGTCAGGCCGTCGCAGTCACGATCACGCAGTACAAGGAAGAGCTGGAGAAGGAGATCAAGGATTCGCTGGAGCTGCAGATCTCGGCTAGTACGCAGACTTATCGGGCGAACCTCGATGAGCTCGAGGAAACGCTCATGACGGCCGTACTCGGGGCAAGTCGAGACTTGGCCAGCTTGACGGAGATGCGATCCCAGGGTGCGAATGTCTTGACTGCGCTTACTCAACAGGCGGTCGCCGACAGCTACGGAGAGAATGCGCGCAACAAGGCGTTCGCCGGGTGGACCTGGGATTTGCTGGGACTTGCGGTCGGCGGGGTTCCGCTGGTCATCCTCCTGACCCACTACTTCAGCTCGGATTCAAATGTCCTGTCATCGACGACCATCACCTTGACCAGGCTCGGGATCGCCCTCACAGCAATCGGGCTCGCCTGTCTCTGCTTCCGCCGCGGGTCCGTCAATCATCGTGAATCACGAAGAGCCAAGCGAGCCGATCTTCGGCTGCGGACCGTCCATGGATTCATCGCCAATCAACCCGAAGAGGTCAGGGAGGCTGTGCTCGAGGGCATGGCGAACCGAATCTATCTCCAAGGCATTTTGGAGGGCGACGACGACCACGACGGCGGACGTGTGGAGTTGGGCACCTACCTCGCCCGGTCCCGAGCCCGACACCAGGCGGACTACCTGTAGGCACGCGTGGGTTACACCGGCCCGGGCTCGCTCCAGTGGCCGGTGGTTGCGAAGGCTTCGAGGGTTGTCATGTACGGCGTGATGTCGATGCCGCTCGTCCGTAGCCAGGCGTCGTCGTAGTACGTGTTGCCGTAGCGTTCGCCGCTGTCGCAGAGGAGTGTGACGATGCTGCCGCGGACCCCGGTACGGCGCATCTCCGCGGCCAGCCGCAGCGAGCCCCACAGGTTGGTGCCGGTCGAGCCACCCACCAGGCGGCCGGTGACGCGGGAGCAGAAGCGCATCGCGGCGATCGAGGCGGCGTCGGGGACCGAGATCATCCGGTCGACCACACCGAGCACGAACGACGGCTCGACGCGGGGCCGGCCGATGCCTTCGATGCGGGACGGGCGACCGGTGGAGTAGTCGTCGTCACCGGCTTCGAAGGCGGGGAAGAAGGCCGAGTTCTCCGGGTCCACGACCGCGACCGAGGTGTCGTAGCGCTGGTACCGGACGTAGCGGCCGATGGTGGCGGACGTGCCGCCGGTGCCGGCGCCGACCACGACCCAGGCCGGGATCGGATGCTGCTCGAGCTTCAGCTGACCGAAGATCGACTCGGCGATGTTGTTGTTGCCCCGCCAGTCGGTGGCGCGCTCGGCGTACGTGAACTGGTCCATGTAGTGGCCGCCGGTCTCCTCGGCCAGCCGCTTGGCTTCGCCGTAGATCTGGCCGGAGCGCTCGACGAAGTGGCAGCGGCCGCCGTAGAACTCGATCAGCTCGACCTTCTCCGGGCTGGTCGAGCGCGGCATCACCGCGACGAACGGCAGGCCGAGCAGGCGGGCGAAGTACGCCTCGCTGACCGCGGTCGAGCCGCTGGACGCCTCGATCACCGTGGTGCCCTCGTGGATCCAGCCGTTGCACAGCGCATACAGGAACAGCGAGCGAGCCAGCCGGTGCTTGAGCGAGCCGGTCGGGTGCACGGACTCGTCCTTCAGGTACAGGTCCACGCCGGTGCCGTCCGGCATCGGGAACACGTGCAGGTGGGTGTCCGCGCTGCGGTTCGCGTCCGCGTCCACGATCCGGATCGCCTCCGAGACCCAGGCCCGCGCCTTGTCGTCCCGGCGATCCACCTCACGACACACCCCGTCAACCTCACTCATGCGGGCCAGGCTAGGGCGTACAGCGCGATTTGAGTATTCCTACGCTCAGCAATCACCGCTCCCGGCCGAAAGGATGGGACCCATGGTGCCCCTGGGATTCGAACCGCACTTCTCCACCGGTGACGTGGTGCTGATCGCGGTGGTCGTCATCGGCTTCGGCGTACTGACGGCTCTGCCTGCGACCGCCACGCTCGCCGCGGTCGGACACCGGCGCGGCGGGCAGCACCGCGGATGGAACGCGTTCTGGTACTGGTTATGGGGCACCGCCCTCACGCTGGGGAGCGTGGTCGCCTTCCTCTACCTGCACCTCTCATGGTGGTCGATCCCGCTGAGCTGGCCACTCCCGCTGCTGCTCGCGTGGGCACTCAATACCAGGACGCGGCGACCCGGCGGCGAGCTAGGTTGGGGTGACATGACGACTGGGCAGGGGGAGCGATGAGCGAGAACGACGATCGGCCGACGCGGCATCGGACGACGCTGACCGATATCAGTTCGCGAGCGTGGGAGCACCCGGCGGACCGGGGCGCGCTGGTGGCCCTGCGGCAGCTGAAGGGCTTCGACTACGTCCTGCGGAAGATGTCCGGGATGATCAACGAGCGGGCCTTCCGGCTGCAGTTCCTCGGCGGGGCGATCCGGGTCGACGAGCGGCAGTTCCCGGACATGCACCGGCTCTTCACCGAGGCAGGTACGACGCTCGACGTCCGGCAGCTGCCCGAGTTGTACGTGACCAACAGCCCGATCTGGAACGCCGTCACGATCGGCATGGACAAGCCGTTCATCGTGGTGAACAGCGCCCTGCTGCAGGGCCTGGACGAGGAGGAGCTGCGGTTCATCCTCGGTCACGAGCTCGGCCACGCACAGAGCGGGCACGCGCTCTACCAGTCGCTGCTGCTGTGGCTGATGCGGCTGACCGGCGCGATCAACTGGATGCCGATCGGCGCGCTGGGCCTCCGCGCGATCATCGCCGCCCTGCACGAGTGGTCCCGCAAGGCCGAGCTGTCCGGCGACCGGGCCGGCCTGCTCGCGGTCCAGGACCCGGCGGTCGCGCTGCGCGTCCAGATGAAGCTGGCCAGCGGCGGTCAGCTCGGCGAGCTCGACACCACGGCCTTCCTCGCGCAGGGGACGGAGTACGAGAGCGCCGGCGACCTGCGCGACAGCGTGCTGAAGCTGCTGCTGCTCGAGGCGCAGACGCACCCGATGGCTGTGATCCGCGCGCACGAGCTGCGGCGCTGGGTCGACGACGGCGAGTACACGACGATCGTCTCCGGCGACTATCCGAAGCGCCAGGACGACGCCACGGCGTCCATGTCCCAGGAGGCGAAGAACGCGGCCAAGTCGTACACCGACGCCTTCAACCGCTCCCAGGACCCGCTGGCCAAACTGGTGCGGGACATGGGCGACGGCCTGGGCGGCGTCCGCGACTGGGTCTCCTCCAAGTTCCCACCGCCGCGCGCCTGATGATCGAGCTACAAGACATCGGGCCGGACGACTGGAAGCTCTGGCGCGAACTCCGGCTGGCCGCGCTCACGGAAGCGCCGTACGCGTTCGGCTCTCAGCTCGCGGACTGGGCGGACGCGCCCGAGGACCGCTGGCGTGAGCGGCTCAGCGTGCCCGGCGCGTATCAGCTGATCGCTTCGCTCGACGGTACGCCGGTCGGCATGGCCGGCGGACTCCTTGCCGAGGAGCCCGAGGCCGCCGAGCTCGTGTCGATGTGGATCGCCCCGGCCGGCCGCGGCCAGGGTGTCGGTGACGCACTGATGACCGCGATCGAGGACTGGGCCCGTGACGCCGGCGCCCGGGTCCTGAAGCTGTCGGTTGTCGACGGCAACGACCCGGCGCACAACCTCTACCTCCGAAGCGGTTTCGCCGACACCGACGAGCTGGGCGACCTGATGGCGGACGGTATCCACCGCGAGATCGTGATGCGCAAGCCGCTCTGACCCTCGAGTACGACGAAAGGCCCGCTTCCCCCCTCCCGGGAAGCGGGCCCTTCGGGTCTTCTTCGGAGCCTCAGCCCACGTGGACGGGTCCGTCAGCGTTGTCCGTGGCCAGATCCTCGTGCTTGATCGACAAGCCGATCAGCGTGATCACGGCCGCGCCCAGCGCCAGGAACGCGGACCAGACGAAGGCCCGGGTGAAGCCGTGCGTCGTCGCCAGCGCCGTGAACTGACCCTGCAACTGCTTGATCTGGTCCGGCGACTGCCCAGCCTCGGCAGCCTTCTGCAGGCCCGGGGCCAGCTCGGTGAACTTGTCCTTGATCGCGCTGGTGGAGATCGTGCCGAGCAGCGCCAGACCGATCGCACCACCGATCTGCTGGACCGTGTTCAGGACCGCGGAGCCGACACCGGAGTCCTCGTGCGCGACTCCACTGACCGCGGTCAGCGTGATCGGCACGAAGATCAGGCCCATCCCGAACGAGAGCACCAGGATGTACGGCAGCAGGTGGGTCAGGTACGTCGAGTCGATCTCGAGCCGGCTGAACCCGAACATGCCGGCCGAGACCAGCACGCCACCGGTACCGGCGATCCACCGCGGGTCGATCCGGGCCACCAGCGTCGACGCGACCTGCGCCGCGAGCACGATGCCGACACTGAACGGCAGGAACGAGATACCGGTCTTCAGCGCGCTGTAGCCCATGATGCTCTGCACGAAGATGCCCAGGAAGTAGAACATCGAGAACATCGCCGCACCGACGATCAGCATCACGAAGAAGCTGACCCCACGGGTCCGGTTCGCGAGGATCCGGAACGGCAGCAGCGCGTGCCGCGAGCGGGCCTCGATGACGAGGAAGATCCCGATCAGGGCCAGACCGCCGAAGATGTAGGCCAGTGTTGCCGCGTCGCCCCAGCCGTTCGAGGCGGCGTGGGTCAGTCCGTAGACCAGGGAGGTCAGACCCAGCGTGCCGGTGATCGCACCGGGCAGGTCGAACTTGCCCGTCTGCCGGGCCGACTCACCCAGGAACCGGAACGCCAGCACCGCCACGATCAGGCCGATCGGCGTGTTGATGAAGAACGTCCACCGCCAGGACGCCTCGGTCAGCAGGCCGCCCAGGATCAGACCGACGGCCGCACCGGCCCCAGACATCGCGGCGTACACGCCCATCGCGCGGTTGCGCTCCTTACCGGCCGGGAAGGTGGTGGTGATCAGGGCGAGCGCGTTCGGCGCAGCCGCCGCGGCCGCGACGCCCTGCAGGATCCGGCTGACCAGCAGCACTCCCTCGGTCTGGGCGATACCGCCGACGAACGACGCCAGGCCGAACAGCACGACGCCGAAGACGAAGACCTTGCGGCGGCCGAGGATGTCCCCGATCCGGCCGCCGAGCAGCAGCAGGCCGCCGAACGCCAGCGCGTAGGCGTTGACCACCCACGGCAGCGTCGCGTTGCTGAAGCCCAGATCGTCCTTGATGTGCGGCAACGCGATATTGACGATGGTGCCGTCCAGGACCACCATCAGCTGCGCCATGCAGATCAGCGCGAGCGCGATGCCTAGGTTGCGGTGACCGTGGCCTGCCTCTGAATCGGACAGAGTTGGCTCGGTCACCGAGTCGACCGGCCGGTTCTCCGGCGGATCGGCGTTGATGACTTCTTCGGACATAAGAAAACTTCCCCTCTTGGGCAGACTGTCTTGCTTGTCGCGAACCGGCCCCTCACCGGTCAGCTCACCTGCGACCCCCGCGCCGCAGGCAGGATCACGTTGTCGATCACTCGGAGGATCAGCTCGTCCGTGGGCTCGACGCCGAGGATGTACGCGTGGTGGATGACGACCGCCGGCAGCGTCACCGACAGCAGCTCGATGTCGACGTCCGGTGCGATCTCGCCCCGCTCGACGGCTCGGGCGTAGACCGTGGCGACCACGTCCTGCCGGGGCGCGAGGAAGCGCTCCTGGAACGCCTTCTGCAGCTCCGGGTCGCGGTGCAGGGCGGTGAGCAGACCGGCGATCACCGACATCGGCAGTTCGTCGGTGAAGCCGCCGTCACCACACGACATCGAGATCAGGTCGCCCCGCAGGCTGCCGGTGTCGACGTCCTCAGGGATCGGGCAGCCCTTGGCCCGGCTGATCGCGTCGACGACCAGCTCGGCCTTGGTGGTCCAGCGCCGGTACAGCGTCGCCTTGCTGGCCTTCGCCGCCGTCGCCACCGCGTCCATGGTCAGCCGGTCGTAGCCCAGCTCGGCCACCACCGCGACGGTCGCGTCGAGGATCTCCTCCTCGCGACCACCCTCGACCCGCGGCCGCTGCCGCACTCCTGCTGTCTCGACCATAATCACCCTGCGTAAGCCATTAGTAGCTGATAGAACGAAACGGTTTCGTTTCATCAACCACACTACGACTGATGTGAAGGGATGCACAAAGGATTTTCCGGAGGAATCAAGAGTGGGCTACGTCACTCTGCGTACCAGTTGTTCCACTGGTACACCTGCCTGCCGCGCCACCAAGGTCCAGGGGGCTGAGACAACAACTGGTGGGGTGGGACAAGTTATTGCCTGTCCAAACCCACCAGTGGGTGGTCAAGCCCCCGGCTTCTGCCCCGAGACGAGCTGCCGGTGGGGCAGGCGACGTACGCCGGTGAGCCCGGTCGGCGTCGTCGGCCGTGGGGTCAGTCGTCGGCCGTGCGCTCAGTCGTCGGCCGTGGGGTCAGTCGTCGGCCGTGGGGTCAGTCGTCGTCTTCGGCGGTGCGGGCCTGCTCGATCCGGTGCGAGATCCTCTCGGCCCGGTGCTCGATCTTGCCGGCCAGCCGGTCGCGGGCGGCCCGGAGGACGAAGATCGACAGGATCGACGAGGCGATCAGCGCGAGCAGCAGCAGCGGGAACAGGCTCAGCCAGGTGTTCAGCGCGAACCACAGCACCGCGAAGCAGACGGCGAACAGCGCCGCCCGCAGGCCGGTGTAGATGGCGAACTCCTTCATCTCACACCCCAGCGTAGGAGTGCAGACCGGAAACCAACAGGTTGACCCCGACGAAATTGAAGATGAACACGAACCAGCCGACGATCGCGATCGTCGCGGCCCGGCGGCCCCGCCAGCCCGCGGTCGCCCGCGCGTGCAGATAGGCGGCGTACACCACCCAGGTCACCAGCGACCAGACCTCCTTGGGGTCCCAGCCCCAGTACCGGCCCCAGGCGTACTCGGCCCAGATCGGCCCGGCCACCAGCACCCCGAAGGTCCACAGCGGGAACGCGAACGCCAGCACCTTGTACGCCGTACTGTCCATCGACTCCGCACTCGGCAGCCGGCGCAGCGACGCCGACATCGTGCCGCCGGCCAGCACCTTCCGCTCGGCCCGGGCCTTGATCAGGTAGAGCACCGAGATGAGGCCGCCGACGGTGAACGCACCACCGGAGATCGCGGCCGAGGACACGTGAATGACGAGCCAGTACGAGTGCAGCGCCGGCACGAGCGGACCGGCCGGCGTGTACAGCGCGAGCGTCGCGAGCCCCAGTACGGCGGCGACCACGAGGGTCACGCCGAGCCCCAGCCACTGGAGCTTGTAGCGCTGCACGAAGATCAGATAGACGATCGCGACCGCCAGCGACGCCGTGATCGAGAACTCGTACATGTTGCCCCACGGCACCCGGCCGGCCGCCAGGCCGCGCGTGACCACTCCGCCGAGGTGGAAGACAAACGCCAGCCAGGTCAGCAGCAGCCCGATCCTGCTGGCTGCCTCCAGCCGCTCCATGCTCCCGGTGGCGTCAGGTAGGTCAGTCGAGCCCGCGGTGACCTGCTCGCCGTCGGAGGCGACCAGGACCTCCTCCTTCACCGCGGCCGTGTTCGCCATCGCCGAGCGGCCGAGGGCCCACTCCATCGCGTGCGACATCATCGCCAGGGCGTAGATCACGGTGGCGGTCGGGATCAGCAGGTTGGAGACGTGCGCGTAGGTCTCCGGGCTCATGATGTCTCCTGCGTGCTCGATCGATCAGGTCTGAGTACCGCACCGATGGCCCGGATCTCGTCCCCGAGGCCACGCTCGGGTCCGCGGTCCAGCCCTGCTACCTCGACCACCGTACGCCCGTCCTCGGTCCGGACCCGCACCCAGGTACGGCGCGGATGCACGAACAGCGAGCCCATCAGCCCGAGGATGGCCAGCAGGATGCCCGCGAGCGCGAGATCCGTGCCGGGAGTGTGGCTGACCTGCAGCTTCACCCAGCGGCTGTAGCCGTCGAAGGTGATCGTGCCGGCCTTGTCCGGTAGCGCCTGGGTCTGGCCCGGCGCGAGCTGGAAGCGCCACTTGTCGCCGTTCTGCTCGAACTGCGTGAGCTTGGTCTTGTCCAGCTGGTACACCGACTCCGGCTTCCCGGTCTCCGGCTGCGGGCGGCCGTAGTACCCGGTCATCACCAGCATCGGGTTCAGGTCGTCGGGGAACACCGAGGCGGGACCGCGCTGGTCGATCACCGCGGTCGGCAGGAAGAAGCCTTCGAAGCCCAGCGTCATCGGCCGGGCGTCCGGCGCCTTGATCACGCCGAACGACGAGAAGTTGCTGTCCTGCGGCAGGAACGGCGCCGGCCCGGAGAACGCGACCTGCCCGTTGCCGTCCCGCACGGTCACCCGCGGCGCGTAGCCGTGGCCGAGCAGGTAGAGGCTGCTGCCGTCGAGCTTGAGCGGGTGGTTGACCTGCAGCTCGTACGACTTCTCCGGCGCGTCCGGTGTCTCCTGGTACGACAGCTGGGCCTTGAACTCCCGCGCCGCACCGCGCTGCGGCCCGTCCTCCTGGAACTTGACCTGGAAGTCCTTCACCGTCAGGGAGAACGGCGGCAGATCCTGATCACCGCTGAACGCCCGCCCCGGCGTGAAGTCGTCGTACTGCGCGACCGTGTTGGAGAAACCGTTGCCCACGACAACCAGGACGGTGCCGCGGTAGCCGAACAGCGAACCCCACGCGACCCCGATCAGCGCCAGGATCAGCGAGAAGTGGAACAGCAGGTTGCCCGCCTCACGCAGGTAACCACGCTCCGCCCCGACGGCACCGTCGTACGCCTGGACGCGGAAGCGGCGGCGCTTCAGCTCCCGGGTCGCGAGCTCGAGGACGTCGCCCTCGGAGTCGACGGTGAAGCGCTCGTACCCGGGCAGCCGGTTGAGGTTGCGCGGCGGCTTCGGCGGCCTGGCCCGGATCGCCTTCAGGTACACGCCGAGCCGGGGCACCACGCACCCGATCAGCGAGATGAACAGCAGCAGGTAGATGGCCGAGAACCAGGGCGACTTGTAGACGTCGAAGAGCCCGAGCTTGTCGTAGAACGGCCCGAGCTTCGGATGCGCCGTGAGGAAGTCCGACACCTTGATCGGGTCGATCGCCGTCTGCGGGATCAGCGAGCCCGGCACCGCGCCGAGCGCGAGCAGGAACAGCAGCACCAGCGCGGTCCGCATCGAGGTGAGCTGCCGCCAGGTCCAGCGCAGCCAGCCGACCAGGCCGAGGGCGGGCGGTTCGTTGCCGGAGCCCCCGGTCGGTGCGGTGATGTGGTCCTTGACCTCGGTCACGTCACACCGCCGACCCGAAGTTGGCGACCCACTGCCGCAGGTCCGCGGTCATCGCATCCCACACTCCTGTCAGCAGCAGTAGCCCCACCGCGATCATCAGTACGCCGCCGATCCGGATCACCAGCAGTTGGTGCCTGCGGACCCACGCCACCGCGCCCAGCATCCGCCGGAACGCCAGCGCCGCCACGATGAACGGGATACCGAGCCCGAGGCTGAACACCAGAGCCAGCATCGCACCCCGCGCGGTGCTGCCCTCGGTCGTGGCCAGCGTCATCACGGTCCCGAGCGTCGGCCCGATACAGGGCGTCCAGCCGAATCCGAACAGTACGCCGAGCAGCGGCGCCGCCGCGATCCCGACCGCCGGCACCCGATGCACCCGCATGTCCTTCTGCAGGAAGCCGAACCCGCCGAGGAAGACCAGACCCAGTACGACGGTCAGCGCGCCGAGTACCCGCGTGATCGCGGTCTGGTGATCGATCAGCAGGTCGCCGGCCTTGCCGAACACCACCCCGGTCAGGATGAAGACCGCGGAGAACCCGGCCACGAACAAGGCCGTCCCGGCCAGCATCCGGCCGCGCTTGTCCGATCCGAGCTCGGCCGCGGACAGTCCGGTGACGTAGGAGAGGTAGCCGGGCAGCAGCGGTACGACGCAGGGCGAGAAGAACGAGATCGCACCGGCCAGCACCGCGATCGGCAATGCCACCAGCATCGAACCCGTCATCGACTCGGCGAACCACTCACCCACGGTGCTGATTCCTTCGGTCAGCCGGCGGCAGCATCATGGACCATGCCGAGCAAGGTGTCCTTGGAAACCTCGCCGACCACCCGCGCCGCAACCTTGCCGGACTTGTCGATCACCAGCGTGGTCGGGATCGCCTTTGGCGAGATCTGGCCGCGGAACCGCAGCAGGGCCTTGCCGTTCGGGTCGTAGATGCTCGGGTACTGCACGCCGAACTCCTGCACGAACTTGCGGGCCGGCGCCGGGTCGAGGTCACGGGTGTTCAGCCCGATGAACTGCACCGTCGGGCCGAGCTCCTTGGCGGCCGCGACCAGGTCCGGTGCTTCCTTGCGGCAGGGCGGGCACCACGAGCCCCAGACGTTCAGCACGACTACCTTGCCGGTCTGGTCGGCCAGGCTCCACGGCTTCCCGTCCAGCGTCGTACCGGTCAGCGCGGGCGCCGGCTTGCGATCCGCCGGGGCGAACAGCGAGACGTTCCCCGTACCGCTGACGAACCCGGCCTGCCCCTCCCGGTTCTGCGCGGCCTGCTGGCCGGAGCTGCAGCCTGCGATCAGCAACAGCCCGGCGACCAGGAGCGTCGTACGGCGGAACATCACGCGCCGCCCACGAACTTCTTCGGGTTCTTGACCGGGAGAAGATCCTTCGCCGGTTCTGAGTACCCGACCGAGACGATTGTCTCGCCGTGGAAGGTGAACGAGGTCAGGCTGGCCAGGCTGCACTGCCGCTTGCGCGGGTCGTGCAGCATCCGGCGGCCCTCGATCGCGGACCGGACGGTCCAGATCGGCAGTTGGTGCGACACGATCAGCGCCTCGTGCCCGGCGGCCTTCTGCCGAGCGGTCTCGATCGCGTCCCGCATCCGCCGCACGATCTGCTGGTACGGCTCACCCCAGGACGGCTTCCACGGGTTCCGCAGCAGCCACCAGGCGCTCGGGTTCTTCAGCGCGCCGTCGCCGACGCCGAACTTCTTGCCCTCGAACAGATTCGCCGCCTCGATCACCCGCTCGTCGATGTCCGCGGTCAGCCCGAACGTCTTCGCGATCGGCTCCATCGTCTCCTGGGCCCGCTCCAGCGGCGAGCTGACCAGGTGGACGATGTCCCGGCCGGCCACGTGCTCGGCCACCCGGTCCGCCATCTTCCGGCCGAGCTCGGACAGGTGGAAATCGGGGATCCGGCCGTAGAGCACACCGGTCGGGTTGTGCACCTCGCCGTGACGCATCAGATGCACGACCGTCGTTTCGGTCACCGCTGCCGTTCCCTTCTCAGTTCTGTACTGCGGCTGCCGCACGAGCAGCCGGGGCGAGGGCGGACTCGAGCTCCGCCAGCGCGTCGTCATCGATCGCGGCGCTGACGAACCAGGCCTCGAACGCACTCGGTGGCAGGTAGACGCCAGCGTCCAGCATCGCATGGAAGAACGCCGCGAACCGGGGCAGCACCTGCGCGTTCGCACCGACGAAGTCCCGGATCTCGGCAGATCCCTCCGAGGACTCCACGAAGAAGACACTGAAGAGGTTCCCGGCGGCCTGGATGACGTGCGGCACACCTTCCTTGTCCAGTGCGGTCGCGACCAGGCGCTGGATGGTGGCCGAGGTCTCGTCCAGCCGCGCGTAGACCTCGTCGGTGGCCAGCCGCAACGTGGTCAGGCCGGCCGTGGTGGCGATCGGGTTCCCGGACAGGGTGCCGGCCTGGTAGACCGAGCCCTCCGGCGCCAGGTGGGCCATGATGTCGGCCCGCCCGCCGAACGCCGCGGCCGGGAAGCCACCTCCCATCACCTTGCCGAACGTCATCAGATCCGGCTGGACGCCGTCGACGCCGTACCAACCGGAGCGGGTGATCCGGAAGCCGGTCATCACCTCGTCGGAGATGAACAGTGCGCCGTTGTCCTTGCACGTCTTGGCGAGGAACGCATTGAAGTTGTCACGCGGCGGAACGACGCCCATGTTGCCGGGCGACGCCTCGGTGATCACGGCCGCGATCTGGTCGCCGTACTCGGCGAAGGCGGCGGTGACGGCGGGCTGGTCGTTGTACGGCAGCACGATCGTGTCGGCCGTGGTCGCCTCGGTGACGCCCGGCGTACCGGGGATGCCGAGGGTGATCAGGCCGGAACCGGCCTGCGCCAGCAGCGCGTCCACATGCCCGTGATAGCAGCCGGCGAACTTGACGATCTTGGCGCGCCCGGTGAAGCCGCGGGCGAGCCGGAGCGCGGACATGGTCGCCTCGGTGCCGGACGACACCAGCCGGACCTTGTCCACCGGCGTCCGGCCGACGATCTCCTCACCGAGCAGGACTTCGGTCTCGGTCGGCGTCCCGTACGACGTCCCGCGGGCGACCGCGGCTTGGACGGCGGCGGTCACCTCCGGATGGGCGTGGCCGAGCAGCATCGGCCCCCAGGAGCAGACGAGATCGAGGTAGCGGTTCCCGTCGACGTCGGTGATGTGACATCGGTCACCCGATGCCATGAAGCGCGGCACGCCGCCGACGGCGCGGAACGCGCGGACGGGAGAGTTGACCCCGCCCGGAGTGACTGCGGAGGCTCTGTCGAAGAGCGCGGCGGACTGTTCTGTGTGGTCGGGCACGGCCGCTATTGTCCCCGACGGACCTGCGGATCAGGTGGGCGGGCAGGGGCAAGTGCCCCGCCGGGGGTTCACAAGCAGTGTTGTTACGCGCCAGTATGGGTACCTCGTCACCGCACGTAGATGGTCCGAGTCCGGCGCGTAACCCACGCACGGGGCGGACGTTAGACCAATTACGACGGCAACCGAGAACGACGAAATGACGTGTCCGCGGCGTGGGGCCGGGCAGGTCGCTGAGTCACGGAGGGGATCATCGATGGCGAAGGGCAAGCGCCGCGCCACGAGTGGAGGGTGGCGTCAGGTGGCGCCGCTCATCCCGTTGGCGTTGTTCGCGAGCGCGTTCACCGTCAGTGCCACGGATGATCCGGCGATCGCCACGGCGTCGCTGGAGCAGGGCCTGTCCGGCAACAGTCCGGTCGTCGTACCGAAGCGGCCGATCGCCGAGCCGGCCAACGTGCCGGTGCCGGGTGTGGTCGGCCACGGCGTCGATCCCGGCGAGCAGCCGACCCAGGTGGTGTCCGGCCTGTCCCGCAACGGCATCCCGCACGCGGCGCTGAAGGCGTACTCGCGGGCCCAGCAGGTGCTGGCCCAGGTGGACCCGGGCTGTCATCTGCCCTGGACGCTGGTGGCCGCCATCGGCCGCGTCGAGTCGAACCACGGCCGCTTCGGCGGCAACGCGCTGAACTCGCAGGGCGTCGCCGTGCCGGGCATCTACGGCCCGCGGCTCGACGGTGTGAACACGGCCAAGATCGCCGACACCGACGCCGGTGCGTTCGACGGCGACGGCGCGTTCGACCGGGCGGTCGGCCCGATGCAGTTCATCCCGGGCACCTGGCGGTCGATGGGAGTGGACGGCGACGGCGACGGCGTGCGGAACCCACAGGACATCGACGACGCGGCCATGTCGACCGCTGTCTACCTGTGCTCCGGCAAGACGGACCTCTCCAAGGCGAGCGACCTGGACTCGGCCGTCCTGCGCTACAACCACTCCCAGCAGTACGTCGACCTGGTCGTGAGCATCGCCAAGGCGTATGCCGGCGGCAGCTGGATCGCGGTCGGCAACGGTACCGAGGACGACGAGCAGGGCGTCGACCGGGCCGGTGACCAGGTCGGCGATCCGACCATCGACGCCCCGGCCGACAACAACTTGCCGCAGGCGACGAACCAGGAGACGTACCCGTCGGTCAAGCCGACGCCGACGGTCGTGGACCAGTCCGGCAAGCCGACGACCGACCCGACCAAGCGGCCGCCGACCACCGGCAAGCCGTCGGACGATCCCACCACCAAGCCGCCCACGACCACCAAACCGCCGACGACGACCACGCCGCCTACGACCACCACGCCGCCGGCGCCGGGCCTCGCGACGCTGCAGACGGCGGCCGGCCTGATCGTCGGCACGGTCGGCAGCACGGTCGGTGAGCTGACCAAGGCGACGCAGTACTGCCAGTCCGAGATGGCGAAGGTGACGATCACCAAGCCGACCCAGGACCAGCTGCAGAAGTGCGTGACCGCCTACCAGACCGGCGGCACGAAGGCCGTCGACCAGGTCATCCGCAACCTGCTGTCCGTGCTCGGACTGCTGGGCATTCTCGGCGGAGGCGTGCTCGGGAACTGACCCCTCCAAGACCGGCGCGCCAGCCCCCACCCCTCCCTTGGCGCGCCCCCGGCGACGCCACGGAGCACTCCCCCCGGCTTCGTGGCGTCGCCCTTTTTAACGTTCAGTTCAGTTCACGGCCCAGGCCTTCTCAATGGTCTGGCTGATCTTGTTGCCGATCAGATCCGTCGCGGTCACCCGGATGCTCGCGTACGACGCGTCCACCGGAGCGGCCGGCAACTGAGCCCGCACCGCGCCACGGGATCCCCGCAACGCCAGTTGTTGCCAGGTCGTCCCGTCGTACGAGATCTCGGCGGTGGTCCGGAAGACCCCGACGCCGCGGACGCCCGGCTGGTACGCCGGTTCGAGCTCGAGCAGCCCGTCCGCGTGCTTGTAGTCGACCTGCACGAGCGGCAGGACGGACCGGGTGTTCGTCGGCTTGGACAGGAAGTGCCACTCGGTGTGGGTGGCGGTCGACGTGGTCGCCCAGCTGTTCGGACCACGCTGCTGGTCGAGCGTCAGGTCGTACCAGGCCGCCTTCGCCGGGACAGCGAACTGACCGACCGACCAGGCCTCGCGGCCGAGTTCGACGCCGTTGCTGCTCAGCGTCATGCTCGTCACGTCGCCTCGATCGCCCCAGCCGAAGATGGTGCGATCGCCGTTCACGTACTGCGGGATCGCGATCCGCAGCGCATTCTCGAACCGGGCCGGCGGCCAGCCGCCCGCTTCTTCGGCGCTCGTCGCCACCGGAACAGCCGGCCGCGTCAGTGGCTCCCACCAACTGCGGCCGGCCTTCTCGTTCGGCCGGTAGCCGCGAGCCACCGTGGACGTGAAGCCGCTCTCGTTCCACTCGCCCGCGGCCGTCTTCTCTTCCCAGGTGACACCCTTGAGGTCCGTGACCAGATAGTCGGTGCGAGTGACCGGTCCGGTCACCCCGCGGGTCGACGACAGCCCGGTGGAGATCCCCGGCAGGTGCGCGATCCGCTGATCGTTGTGCAGCGGGAAGGCCTGGTTGCGTGCGAAGTCCATGGTCACCACGGCCGGCCGCATCTTCGCGACGTCGAACGTGAGCGGGCCGTTCACGGTCGACGGCCCGACAGCGAGGTCGTAGCGGTAGGTGCTGTCCCGCAAGCCGTTCAGTTGCAGGGAAACCGGGCCCTTGGCCAGCAGGTCGAGAAGCTGCTTCCCCTGCTCGGACCGCAGCAGGTACAACGGGACACCTTGCTCCGTCCCGGTCGACCAGTAGCCCGGCGCCTCCTTGTACAGGAAGACTGCCTTCGCGCCGGCGTCCTTCGCCGCCTTGGCCTGTGGGGTGACCTGGTCGGACGAGACCCACCGGATCAGCGCGACCTTGTCCTTGACCCCGGTCAGCTCGGCCGGCGTACCGTCGCCGCCGCTCACCAGCGGGAGCTTCTCGTTGCCGACGTACACGGTCCGGCTGGAGCCGGAGCCCGGCGTCGGGAGCCGGAAGCTGCTGCCTGCGCCGCTGACGTCGACGGTCAGCATCGGCTGCGCGAGATCCCAGCGCTGCACGACCTGGAAGGTGCCATTGGCAACCTTCCCGAAATCCTGCACGTAGATGCCGTTGGCAACCCGGCCGTTGTACGCCCAGCCGGACACCGCGTCGCGGTCGCCGACCTTGCGATGCCACGCGATGCCGACGCTCTGCGCATCGGCCGGCCGCGGCGTCTGCACCGTCACCTTGTGCGCCTTGCGGGCGTCGAAGGTGTACGTCCGGTCGCCGTCGATCCACTCGTCCGGATCGCCGAGCAGGGTGACCGAGTTCGCCCAGTTGGCCTCGTCGCCGCCCATCGCGTACGCCATCACGCTGTACCGCCCGGTCGGCACCTCGAGGGTCCGGCTGCCGGTCTGGTCGAACGCGATCCCGTCCACGTCGCCGGTGTCCTGGTTCCACAACTGCACACCGCTCGCCCCGGCCTTCGTGGTGGCGGGCTGACCATCACGGCCGATCGCCTTCACGGTCACCTGGTTCAGCCGCCCGCCGGCCGCGAACCCGAGCCCGGTCCGGTACGACGTACTGCCGGAACGTGCCGTGACGACACCGGAGTACTTGGCCGGCTGGGTCTTCGCGAGATCGAGGATGACGGCGGCCGACTCCACCCCGTGGGCCGGGACCGTGATCCGGGCCGGAGTCACCGTGATGGCCGCGTCGACCCTGCCCGGGGACTGTGCGGTGACGCTCAGATCGAGGGTCACCGGACGGCCGGACGTGTTGCGGTAGGTGAACTTGCGGACGACCGGCGCCGGCGGTGTCGGCCCGGACCAGGAGACGTCACCGAAGTACAGGTTCGCGGTGTCGGGCAGGATCGTCGGGTCGAGCGCCTTCGGGATGTCGATCCGGCCGAGGCCCTGCTGCGCTGGAGTCGCGTCCTTGGCGGGCACTGCCGTCGCGGCCAGCGCGGCCTTCAGTTGCTGGCCGGTCCAGTCCGGGTGGCGCTGCGCGAGGATCGCGGCGGCGCCGGCGACGTGCGGGGTCGCCATCGAGGTGCCGCTCATCGCCGTGTAGTACTGGCTGAGCACGTGGCCCTGTTCGGTGCCGGCGGCACGGGCGGCCGGGATCTCCACGCCGGGCGCGGTCACCTCGGGCTTCATCGCACCGTCGCCGAGGCGCGGGCCACGGCTGGAGAAGTACGCGAGCTTGTCGTTGCCGTCGACCGCACCCACAGTCAGCGCCTCGGACGCCGCACCGGGAGAACCGACAGTTTCCTCCGCCCCGGCGTTACCGGCCGCGATCACGAACAGCGCGCCGCTGGACTTCGACAAGTCGTCGACGGCCTGGCTCATCGGATCGGTGCCGTCGGTCGGCCGGCCGCCGAAACTCATGCTGATGATCTTCGCGCCCTGCTGGACGGCCCACTCCATCCCGGCGATCGCCTCGGAGTCGTACCCGCCGCCCTTGTTGTCGAGGACCTTGCCGATCAGCAGGCCGGCGCCGGGCGCGACGCCCTTCTCCTTCCCGCCGGACGCCGTACCGAGGCCGGCGACGATCGACGCGGTGTGCGTGCCGTGGCCGAACTGGTCCTGGACCGCCTCACCCGGGACGAAGCTCTCCGATGCCACGACCTGCTTGGCGAGGTCCGGGTGCCCGGCGTCATACCCGGTGTCGAGCACGGCCACCTTGACGCCACGTCCGTCGTACCCGGCCTTCCACGCGGCCGGCGCACCGATCTGCCGGGTGGACTGGTCGAGGGTGGCGTGGGTACGGCCGTCGAGCCAGATCTTGCTGACCTGGCTACCGCTCTTGAAGGCCGCGGGACCGCTGATGCTGTCCCAGAAGGTCTTGGCGTCAGCCTTCCGCACGGTGACCGCGCTGCTGTCGACGCTGGGAAGGGTACGGCGCAGAGTCGCGGCCGCCGGCGTGGACGGGGCGCTGCGCAGAGTGGCCGGCGCGGTCAGGAGGAGGGGCAACTGGTCGCTACCGGCGTCGTCGTACCCCTGCGCGACGAGGTCGGTGATGTTGAACAGCTGCTTGTCCAGGCGGCCGTCGCTCAGCAACTGGTAGGCCTTGGCCGGGACCAGGCTGAGGTCACCGTCGAAGGTGCCGAAGTAGTACGGCTCGTCGCTCGTCAGCCGGGCCGAGACCTGGCCGTTCGAACTCGTGGTCAGCTCGGCGACGTCGCCGGTCACCAGCGTGATCCGGCGCGTGCTCGCGCCCGGGGTCGGCTGGCCGGTCGCGGCCGCGGTGGAACCGCCGCCGGAGGCCTGCGCGGAGGTGGTCGCCAGCAGCAGGGAACTGGCGACCACCGTCGCAAGCAGGCTCGTCGCGCAACGGGATGATCGGGCAAACACAGGCGGACACCTCCCGATGCCCCGACCCACGCGAGGCCATCTTCGGGAGCCTGACAGTCACCCTCAGCCCCGGTCCACCACTCCTACTGACCTACACCCGCCATGGCTGATACCGGTCACCCCACCGCCCCACGCACGCCCGCCAGAACCTGCACTCCAACTCCACAGGCCCCTTGAGCCCGCTGCTCCATTCGTGGGGTTATCCCATGGAATTGTCGGTTCTCCCCCCGTAACACGACGAGAGAACCGACAACGCAGTGGGTTATCCCATCCAGTGATCGGGCGCAGTCAGTCGGAAGCCTCGACCGTTCGGTGCACGGGCTTTACGGGGCCGGGCACGGGTCGGTTCCGGGGGGGTGCTGCCCGCACCGTCGGCCGGACCGCCAGGCCATCACAACCAGCGACGACGAAGACCTCCCACGGACGATCGCGGCGTCTGGGTGATCGTGATGGCCTGGGAGTCCGCCATACCCGGCCCCCCGGCGGTGGTGGCGGGTTGGGCGATGCCGGTGCCGCTGACCGGACCTGCACCACTCACCAAGCAACGCAATGCCACGGATGCGACGCTCGACCGCGAGCACTCCGCGGCGGACGGACCGGGTTGGTGAGTGCGCCACGTCCGCCCAGGCCGAGACCCGCGGGCCCGGGGTGTGATGGTGGCGATCGGTGTCGCGGCCGCGTGGTTCGTCCGCGCCGGCCGGGCTGCCCGGGCCAGGCTGGGGAGGATCGTCCACCCGATTCGGGACGAGATCCTCCCCACCCCCGGCCGCAACCGACACAACACGGCCGACCGCCGGGACGCGAAGCAGGCGAACCAACCACCCACCCACGGATACGTCAGACGAGCCGGATATCCCCTCGAATGGAGCCTGCCTGGCGAGGTGGTGGTCAGGCGAAGCGCTTGGCTACCTGCTCCACCCGGTCGACCAGGTCCAGGTCGTACGCGACGCCGGGGACGTAGAAGATGACGTAGTCGGCGCCGGCCTCGAGGGAGGCCTCGACCTTGTCCGCGATCTCGTCCTCGGTGCCGATCAGGTTGTCCCGGTCGAACTTCTCCCGGTCCATCGGGCCGAGGGCCTTCTCGGTGGCCCGCTGCGGGTCGTCACCCTTGTCGATCGGGAACACGTTGAACGACGTCGACTTGATGATCTCGTCGTAGTCGCGGCCGACCTTCTGGCAGTGCTCCCGGAGGATGTCGCACTTCTCCCTGATCACCTCGGGGTTGCCGCCGCCGATGTTCGCGGCGTCGCCGTACTCCGCGACCAGCTTCAGCGTGACCTTCGGGCCGCCGCCGCCGATCCAGAAGCTCGGGTGCGGCTTGCGGACACCCTTCGGCTCGTTGATCGGCGCGTCGATCGAGTAGTACTTGCCGTTGTAGACCGGCTTGTCCTCGGTCCACATCTTGTAGATGATCTCGGTGGCCTCCCGGAAGGCGGCCATCCGCGGCGGGATGTCGGTCCACTCGTAGCCGTACGCCTTCCACTCGTGCTCGTACCAGCCCGCGCCGATCCCGGCGTACAGGCGGCCGTGGCTGGCGACGTCGACGGTGGACGCGATCTTCGCGTACAGCGCCGGGTTGCGGTAGCCGTTGCAGCCGACCATCTGGCCGATGTTCACCCGCTCGGTGTCGCGGGCGAGCGCGGCCGTCGCGCTCCAGCACTCGAAGGTGGTGTTGTCACTGGGCTCTGGCACCGTGTGGAAGTGGTCGAAGAGCCAGATCGAGTCCCAGGACTGGTCGTCGGCCCGCTTGGCGACCGACGTCATCGCTTCCCACTGCTCTATCGGATCCGCGATCTGCGCGAGATCCATCTTCCAGCCCTGCGGAACGAAAATCCCGAAACGTGTAGTCATGCTGACATCCTTTCCGGCCGCGACCGGCAGGGTCCATCACTCCGACTACTGAATTCGTGCTTAATCGGACCACTAGAACTTCTGAATGCTGCTCCGGGTGCCTGCGGGAGGCACCCGGAGCGGACCGTCAGCGCGCGCTCAGGACACCCGCTCCGAAGCCAGGTCCGGATCGGTCGACAGCCCGGTGCGCGAGGATCTGGTTCAGTGCGACCGGCGCCAACCGGCCGCCGAACTCCTGCCGCGTCAGGGCCGCGACACCGGCCGCGGTAGGCGCGGAGGCTGACGTACCGAAGAAGCGGCAGGCGCCTTGGACGGTGGTCGGGCAGGTTCCGGATCCGAAGCCGCCGGCACCACTGACGGAGACGCCGTCGGCGGCGGCCCAGTACGGGGCCGGAAAGCTCCGCGACGAACCACCGGGGACTCCCTTGCACGGACCGGGCTTCCCGCCCGGGCACCGGGTGGTGGAGAGGATCTGGGTCGGGCCGGCCGCACTGTACGGCTCGAGCGCAATCGTCGCCGGGTCGACCGACAGACTGGCGTTGACGGCGCCGGCGCTGGTCGCGAAGCCCAGGTAGTTCGAGTCCGGGTTCATCGAGCCGGCGCGCTCCGGCGGGTCGATCGTCTGGACGCCGGCCGACAGTGCACGCCAGCGCAGATCCAGGATCGGGGCCTTGCGGGCCGTCGAGGTGCCCTGGACGTCGACGACCAGCTTGACGGGCTGCGCGACACCGGTCGTGTTCTCGTAGATGAACTGCTCGATGGTGTCGCCGACCCCGTTCGCCTGAACTGCGTTGCTCGCCGCGAGGCACGTCGTACCGGAGGCGTCCATCAGATACAGGTTGAGGTCGGTGAAGCCGCCCTGGCCCGCGGTCGGGTAGACCGCGCGCGGCTCGCTCCACTGCAGGGTCGGCATGACCGCCGCGCCCGGCAGCAGGTTGAGGTCGTACGACGTGTCGGTCCCGCGCAGCTTCACGACGTTGTCCGGTGCGTTCGGGCAACCGGTGAACGGACCGGTGACGCCGTCGGGTCCCGCGCCGGTCCCGGTCGCGGTCACGCGAGGTGCGTGCCGGCCGCCGAGGTTCCCGGCCGAGGAGCTGATCCAGATGCCGTGCTTGGCGAGGCCCTCTGCCGTCGCGGCACCGATGCCTTGCTGGAAGACTGGCTCGTCGTCGAGCGCGATGTCCTCGGCGATCATCGTGACGCCGGCGTTGGCGAGCGTGTGGAACGCCTCGACGTACTGCGCGGTGGTGTCCTGCGTGCTGGCGAAGGCGAGCTTCGCGCCCGGCGCCATGTCGTGGATGATCTCCAGCATCGCGGTGCCTTCGTCATCGTCGTACGCCGCCTGTTGCAGCACCTGCACGTCCGCCGGCAGCTCGCCCGCGGCGATCGAGTCGGCGATGTGGTCGACGTCGCCGGAGATCGCGCCGACCTTCTGGCCGCGTCCGGTCAAGCCGCGCGCCTGGGCCTTGTCGGCCTGGTGCAGTTGGACGCCCTCGGCGGTGATCGCGCCGACGTCGACGGCCGGGCGCAGCGACGGTCGCAGGGCGGTCACCCAGCCGAGCGCGGCGACGGCGTCGAGTTTGTCGGACGGCACCGAGGCGGACACCAGGCCGGTGCTGGGCAGGTCGGCACCGGGGACAGCCTTGAAGTCCGCCGAATTCTTCAGGACCGTCACTCCGAGCGTCGACAGGTCGGCTTCCTGTGCCGCGGTCACGGGCGCCGCGGCGTACACCTGGACGCCGATCCGGCCGCTGGTGTCGACACCGAGCGAACGGGCTTCTGGACCGGACACCTTCGCCTTGGCGGACGCGGCGGCGGCCTTGGCCAGCTCCGCGCTCTGCCGCAGCAGGGTCGGGACCTTGGACGGAGCGCCCGACGCCGCGTCGGCGGCCGGCGCCGCTGTTGCGGGTTGGACGGCGGCGACGATCGCCAGCGGGACGATCAACGCCACACCACTCAGCAGACTGGCCAGCTTCCTCACAGTTCCTCCTCAGCCTCACACACCGGAGAACCCAGACACCACGGAAGCCAGCCCCCAAGCGCCAACCCGACCCCGCAGCCACACCCTCACCCACCAACTCCCCGCTGTCCAGCTTTTACCCAACCCACCGCGATGCCGCGGCGTCGTATCCAACCGACGCCCAGGGAGGGATTTTGCAGAAGTTCGACCAGCTGTTCGATCGAGCCGCCCCACTCATCGCCGCCGGCGACCACCAGCGCGACGCTCTCCCGCGAGACGGCGGCCGCTGGCCGGTCTCCGTCGCTCTCCGCCCACCGATGGACGACCTGCTCAGCCGCCATCTCGACGACCTGACCGCCGAGGCCGCGGACCTCGCCGGCCCGGATCACTGGCACACCGGCCGCCTCGGCTCCGCCCACCTCACCGTCCGCGCTCTGGAAGGCCATCGCGCGGTCATCGAGCCGCATGACCCCGCAATCCAGCGCTACCAGTCCGCTCTCGACCGCGCCGGGGCGGGCCCGACCCGTTTCCGCGTCGCCGGGCTCACGCTCACCCCAGGGACCGTGATGGCCTGCGCGTTCCCCCTCGACTCGAACGCCGACGACCTCATGGATCGGTTCGCTGTCGAGCTCGGGCCCGACGACTGGTTCGAGCGGCCGCACGGTCGCCGCGACATCTGGTACCTGAACCTCCTGCACTTCACCACCGCCATCACGCAGCCCGGGAAACTGATCGACTGGGTCGCCGCCCACCGTGAGACCGAGTTCGGCGCGGTCACCATCCGGGCGCCTGAGCTGGTCCGGTTCCGGTACTGCGCCGGCCCGCGGCCGCACATGCGGCCCGAGGCGATGAGAGCGCTCTAGTTCCGGAACCGGCGAGGGGTTGACCTGGAGGTGGGGAGAGCTGAGAGTCGGGGCCGGACGTGGGTGTGAGGCTCGCGCGGAGCTGGGGAGTCGGCCATGCGTGGTTTTCGTCAGACAGCGCTCTTCGCGGCGGCAGCGCTGATCACCGGGCTGTTGCCGTTGCAGGCGGCGGCCGATGATCCGGCGCCGATCGTGCTGGCGGCGTTCGAAGGGGCCGAGCCGTTCGCCTCGCCGCCGAACGCGGGGATCTTCGGCTGGGGCAGTGACGCCGACGACCCGCCGACGATGGAGCTGCAGACCCGCGCCGACGCCCCGTCCGGCGAGAAGGTGCTGCACGGCACCTACAACATCAGCGGGTACGGCGGTTTCAGCCACGACGTGACCTTCGACCAGAACCCCGGCGACTGGTCCGCACACAAGGGCATCCGGTTCTGGTGGTACGGCCAGAACACCGCACCACTCCCGCAGCCAGGCTCCGGCAAGCGGATCTTCTTCGAGATCAAGGACGGCGGCGCCAACGCCGAGGCGTCGGAGCTGTGGAACACGAGCTTCACCGACGACTGGCAGGGCTGGCACCTGGTCGAGATCCCGTTCAGCGAACTGGTCTACCGCAGCGACTACCAGCCGGTCGGCGGCATCGACCAGGTGCTGAACCTGACCCAGATGTGGGGCTACGCGATCACCATGCCGGTCGGATCCCCCGGCGAGTTCGCGATCGACCAGGTCGAGGTCTACGGCAAGGCCGATCCCGCGCTGAAGGCGAGCGTCGTCACCGACGCCGGCGTCTATCCGGTCAAGGAGGGGGGCACCGCACAGATCAAGATCTCCGTCGCGACCACCGGCAGCACTCCGCTGGACGAACCGGTCACCGTCGACTACCGCACCGGCACCGGAACCGCCGGCACGGACGACTACAACCCGGTCTCCGGCACGTTCACCTTCCCGGCCGGTACGGCGTCCGGCACCTCTCACACCGTGGCCGTCACCACCCGCAAGGACCACACCGCAGAGGCCGCCGAGACGATCCCGCTGGAACTCACCGTCACTGGCGCGAAGGCTCCCTCGACCCAGCCGGTCGTGGTGATCAACGCCCACGACCTCCCGTATCTCAACCCCAAGCTCCCGCTGAAGAAGCGGGTCGACGACCTGCTCGCCCGGATGAACCTGGCCGAGAAGGTCGGCCAGATGACCCAGGCCGAGCGCAACGCGCTCCGGTCCCGCAGCGACATCGCGTCGTACGCGCTCGGCTCGCTGCTGTCCGGCGGCGGCTCGGTGCCGACGCCGAACACGCCGGCCGCCTGGGCCGCGATGATCGACAACTTCCAGCTGAACGCGCAGGCGACCCGGCTGCAGATCCCGCTGATCTACGGCGTCGACGCCGTCCACGGACACAACAACGTGGTCGGCGCGACGATCCTGCCGCACAACATCGGCATGGGCGCGACCCGCGATCCCGACCTGGCCAAGCGGACCGGTGAGGTGACCGCGACCGAGGTCCGCGCGACCGGTATCCCGTGGGACTTCGCTCCGTGCGTGTGCGTGGTCCGCGACGACCGCTGGGGCCGGGCCTACGAGGGCTTCGGCGAGGATCCGGCGCTCGTCCAGTCGATGGCGACCGTGATCACCGGCCTGCAGGGCAAGGCGGACGGCAGCCAGCTCGGGCAGAACAACCACGTACTGGCGACCGCGAAGCACTTCGTCGGCGACGGCGGTACGACGTACGGCTCCTCGACCACGGGTTCGTACAAGATCGACCAGGGCATCACCGAGGTCACCCGGGCCCAGCTGGAGACGCTGCACCTGGCGCCGTTCCAGACCGCCGTGGATCTCGGCGTCGGCACCGTGATGCCGTCGTACTCGAGTGTCGCGATCGACGGCGCGGCTCCGGTGAAGATGCACGGGAACGCCGAGCTGATCAACGGGGTGCTGAAGCAGCGGATGGGCTTCGGCGGCTTCGTGATCAGCGACTGGCAGGCGATCGACCAACTGCCGGGCGACTACGCGAGCGACATCCAGACGTCGATCAACGCCGGCCTCGACATGATCATGGTGCCGACGAACTACCAGGGCTTCACCCAGGGCCTGACCGATGAGGTCACCGCCGGCCGGATCCCGATGACCCGGGTCGACGACGCGGTCCGGCGGATCCTGACCGAGAAGTTCAAGCTCGGCCTCTTCGAGCACCCGTACGCCGACACGTCGCGCAGCTCCGAGATCGGGTCGGCCGCGCACCGGGCGGTCGGCCGGGAGGCGGCCGCGAAGTCCCAGGTGCTGTTGAAGAACGACGGCAACCTGTTGCCCTTGGCACCCACCTCCAGGGTGTACGTCGCCGGCAGCAACGCCAATGACCTGGGCAACCAGATGGGCGGCTGGAGCATCACCTGGCAGGGCGGCTCCGGTGCGACGACCACCGGTACGACGATCCTGGACGGGATCAAGCAGGTGGTGCCGACGGCAACCTTCAGCGTCGACGCATCGGCACCGCTCGAGGGTCACGACGTCGGAGTCGTGGTGGTCGGCGAACGCCCGTACGCCGAAGGGATCGGCGACGTGGGCAACGGTCACGACCTGCTGCTCTCCGACGCCGACAAGGCGGCCGTGGACAAGGTGTGCGGCGCGATGAAGTGCGTCGTCCTGATCGTCTCCGGCCGGCCGCAGGTGATCGCCGACCAACTCGGCAAGATCAACGCGCTGGTGGCGTCGTGGTTGCCCGGCACCGAGGGTGCGGGTGTTGCCGACGTCCTGTTCGGCAAGCGCCCGTTCAGTGGTCGGCTCCCGGTCAGCTGGCCGCGGTCGGAAGCCCAGCAGCCGCTGAACGTCGGTGACGCTTCCTACGATCCGCAGTATCCGTTCGGGTGGGGTTTGACCACCCAGGCGGCCGCTAGGCAGAAGCTGGCCGACGCCCGCAACACCTTGCTCCGCCAGCACGACCCGTACGCCCTGGCGGCCGGAGTCGCTGCCGGAGTGGCACTCCAGGTCAAGGACTGGTCGGGGCCGCAGGCAACTATTGCGCTAGCAGCCGTGGCCCAGTCCGCCAAGTTCCTCGATCGCACCACGGTGGACACGTTCGCCGAGGACGACGCGGTCGTCGGCACGGCCCGCTGGATCGCCCAGAACCACATCGGCCAGAACCTTACCGAGCCCACCTCGAAACTCACCTCGGACGCCGATCACCTGCTCCTGACCGGGAACCTGAGTGCCGCGGTCAGCAAGCTGACCGCGGCCTCCAAGGTCGGGTGACGGCTCAGACCGAGACCAGCTCCTGTTCCGCCTGCGCCGGCGTCTGCCGGTGCAGGCGGTTGGGCCACCAGGCCTTGCGGCCCAGCAGGACCATGATCGACGGGAGCATCACGATGCGAACCAGCGTGGCGTCGATCAGGACGGCGATGGCCAGGCCGACGCCCATCTGCTTCATCTCGAGCATGCCGAGGGTGGCGAAGACGGCGAAGACCGACACCATCACCGCCGCCGCGCTGGTCACCACGCCGGCCGATTCGGTGATGCCCTTGCGGACCGCCTCCGGTGGGGTCAGCCCCTCGGCCACTCCTTCACGGATGCGACCGAGCACGAAGACGTGGTAGTCCATCGACAGCCCGACCAGGATCACGAACAGGAACAGGGGAATCCACGACACCACGAACCCGGCTGACGTGAAGCCCAGGATCCCTTCCGCCCACGAGTGCTGGAACACCAGCGCCAGCACCCCGAAGCAGGCACCCACCGAGGCGAGGTTGAGCAACGTCGTCACCAGCGCGATCGCCAGGCTCCGGAAGGTGAACGCCATCATCACCAGCGTCAGCGCCAGCACGAACGCGATCACGTACGGCAGCTTGTCCCGCTGATTGTTGCCGTAGTCAACCGATTCGGCCGAGTCCCCACCGACCGCCCAGGTCGCGGATCCCAACGCGGCCGGCGCCAGCTCCCCACGCAACTGATGCAGCGCGGCTTCGCCGTTCGCACTGCTGTCCGGCAACACCGAGACCAACGTCAGCACAGCGGTTCCGCCCGCCTGCCGGATCGCGTCGCCCGCCGGTACGACGAACTTCCCGGTCCGTACGGCGGACTCCTGCAGCCCGGTCAACGCCGCGGCCGCACCGTCACCCTGCGCGACAACGTCGTACGAAAGACTGCCCTGGGACGGGAAGTTCTCCTGCAGTGCCTTCAGCGTGCGCACCTCAGGGATGCTCTGGGGCAGCGTGTTCAGATCGGCCGACTCGGTCTTCATCCCCAGTGCCGGTACGGCGAGCGCGACCACGGCGAGGGCCGAGATCGTCAGCGCGGCCCGCGGATAGCGCAGTACGGGCGCCAGGATGCGGCGGCTGATCCCGCCGGGACCGATGCGCCGGTTGAGCCGCCACAAGAGCGGGACGCGTGGCCGGTCGACCCGGTGACCCAGCTTCGCCAGCAGCGCGGGCAACACGGTCAGCGAGCCGAGGACCGCCACCGCGACGACCACGATCGTTGCCGTTGCCATCGAGGCGAACGTGGCGTCCTGAGCGACGTACAGGCCGGCCATCGAGACGATCACGGCGAGGCCGGAGACGACCACAGAGTGACCGGACGTGGCCGCGGCGATCTCCACGGCGTCGAGGGTGCTGCGACCCTTGCGGCGTTCCTCGCGTTCGCGCTTCAGATAGAACAGCGAGTAGTCGACGCCGACCGCCATACCGATCAGCAGGACGACGTTGGCGACCGAACCACCGTCGGGGAACAGGTAGGACAGCGGCGCGTAGAAGCCGAGTGCGGCGCCGACGGCCGAGAACGCCAGCAGGACCGGGATCCCGGCCGCGATCAAGGCCCCGAAGGCGATCAGCATCAGGGCGAAGGTGATCGGCAGACTGAGCTTCTCGGCCTTCGCGAGATCGGAGCCGACCTGCTTCCAGACACCGGCGTTCACCGATGCGTTGCCCGCCTGGCCGATGGTCAGGCCGGGGTTCGCCTTCTGTACGTCGGCGGTAGCGGCGACGACCTTGTCGATCGAGTCGGCCGCGTCGTCCGCCGTACCCTTCAACTCGATCGGCACCAGGGCGGCCTTGCCGTTGTCCGACCAGATCGGTTGCCCGACGGCCTGGACCGGGTC
Organism: Kribbella sp. NBC_01510; assembly: GCF_045040325.1. Classification (NCBI taxonomy): domain Bacteria; kingdom Bacillati; phylum Actinomycetota; class Actinomycetes; order Propionibacteriales; family Kribbellaceae; genus Kribbella; species Kribbella sp. NBC_01510. The sequence continues at coordinate 1,435,482 of NZ_CP109418.1, forward strand.
GAGCGCCCTGAGCTTCTGCTGAAGCTGCGTGATCGCCGTAGTCGCGGCGGCCTTGTCGAGCGGACCGTCGGGGTCGGTCAGCAGGACTGTCTCGGTGGGCCGATCGCCGAGACCCGCCTTCTCGATCAGCTCCGCGGCCTGACCGGACTGGCCGACCCACTCGTCCTTGCTCTGCGTCTGCTGCTTCGGGATGGCCACCGACATCCCGACCGCGACGACGACGAGGAGCAGCCAGAGGCCGATCGCCCGCCATGGATGGACAGCACTCCAGCGCGCAACGCGCACGGTCACCGATCCCCTGGTCATTTGCCCCACCTCTCCAGCGACCGGACGCCCTGCCCGGTCAGGACGAGCCTGACCTGATCGGGAACGGATCTCAGGAGTCCTGGAACCCCCGCGGGGGTGGAGCTAGGCCTACCCGGCGACGGGCTCGATCGTCCGGGCGCGCAGGCGGCGGAGCATGCGGGCGTCCTCGAAGCCGACCGCGCGGGCCGCCGCCTCGATGGTGCTGCCGTGGCCGATCAGGTGTTCGGCGCGTTCGAGGCGGAGGAGTTGCTGGTAGCGCAGTGGGGTGAGACCGGTCGCGGTGGTGAAGATCCGGGTCAGGGTGCGTTCACTGACCCCGATCTCCCGGGCGAGGTCGGTCAGCAGCAGGCGGTCGGCGTACCGGGCGTCGATCACGTCCTGCACGCGATGGGCCAGATCGCTGAGATGACCGCGGTGCCGCAGCATCGCGCTGTCCTGCAGTTCGTCTCCGTTGCGCCGCGCGTACACGACCATCTCCCGCGCGACCCGCGCCGCCGCCTCGGCACCACGCTCGACCGCGACCAGGTGCAGGGCCAGGTCGATCCCGCTCGCGATCCCGGCGGACGTGATCACCCGGTCGTCGACGACGTACAGGACGTCCCGCACGATCGTCGCCTTCGGATACCGCGCGGCGAGCTCGTCGGTCAGGTCGTGGTGGGTGGTGTACCGGTGTCCGTCGAGCAGCCCGGCCGCGCCGAGCGCGTCGGCGCCGGAACACACGCTCGCCACCGATCCACCGGCCGCATGGTGACTGCGCAACCGCTGCTTGGTCTGCGGCCCGATCGGCGGCACCGGCGACAACCGCGGCGACCGCCACCCCGGTACGACGATCAGGTCGTCCGGACCGAGATCCGGCCACTCCAGCCGCGCCTTCACCGGCACACCCTGCGCGGTGGGAATCTCGTCGACCTCGGCCACATAGCTCAGCTCGTAGCCGTAGCCGAGGTCGTTCGCGGTGGAGAAGACCTGTGCCGGACCGGCCAGATCCAGCAGGTGCAGCTTCGGCACCAGGAGGAAGACGACCCGGGTAGTCATGATCCAGTCAGGATCCCATGGGGACGCCGGTCAGCTCGTCGAGTGTCCGGATGGTGGCGAAGCGGCCGGCCAGGGCGTACTCGGTCCGCTCGGTGATCTGCTCAGGGCTCAGCGTCCGGGGGTCGGCGAGGATCTCCTCGAGCGTCGCGTCCGCCGGCATCGTCCAGTGCGGCAGCGGCTGGGTCGCGGTCGCCTCGGTGACGAACACGACGTCGTACCCGAAGTCCGACGCGACCCGGGTCGTGGTCTCGCAGCACTGCTCGGTGCGGATGCCGCTGATCACCAGCTCGGTGACGCCGTGCTGGGTCAGGAGCTGCTGCAGATTCGTTGTGGTGAAGGCGTTGTGAGACGTCTTGGTGATCAGGGGTTCGCCGGGCAGCGGCTCGAGGCCCTGGATCAACCGGACGTGGCCCTCGGCCGGGTCGAACGCCCCGCCGGTGCCCGGCTCACTGTGCAGGACCCAGACGACCAGATCACCCTTGTCCCGGGCCGCGCGGACCAGGCGGTTGACCCGGTCGGCGATGTCGGGGTGGTTCACGGCCTTCCAGTTCGCGCGGACGCGGAACGATTCCTGGACGTCGATCACGATCAGTGCGGTGCGGCTCATACCGCTCATCCTGGCGGCGGAACGGCGTACCGGAGAAGTCCCGATCGGGGCCGGCACCGGACCGATCTGGTCAGCCCATGGGGAGTCATTCGATCCTGCTGCAGAGGTCGGGGCCGCCACACGGGCCGCCGGCACGCCGGATAAGTTGGCCGCCATGGGCGAACATCACGGCAAGCTCGAGATCCGCAAGGACCCGTTCGGCACCACCCCGGACGGTCAGCAGGTGGACGTCTACACGTTCACCAACGGCCGGGTGACGATCTCGATGCTGACCTGGGGTGCCACCATCCAGCGGGTCGAGACCCCGGACCGGCGCGGCCGGACCACGAACATCAGCCTCGGCTTCGACAACCTGCCCGACTACGCGGCGCTCAGCCCGTACTTCGGCGCCACTATCGGCCGCTACGGCAACCGGATCGCGAAGGGCCGGTTCATGCTCGACGGGACGACGTACCAGATCCCGATCAATGATGGCGAGAACGCGTTGCACGGCGGCACCATCGGCTTCGACAAGTTGGTGTGGAAGGCGGTGGTCGTCCGCAGCGACAACGCCGTCGGCGTCGCCTTCACCTACGTCAGCCCGGACGGCGAGATGGGCTTCCCCGGTGAGCTGACCAGCACGGTGACGTACACGCTCGACCGGCGGGACAACCTGCGGATCGACTACCACGCGACCGTCAAGGGCAAGCCGACCATCGTCAACCTGACCAACCACGTGTACTTCAACCTGGCCGGTGAGGGCAGCGGCTCGATCGACGGCCACGTGCTGCAGCTGAACGCGCCGAAGTACACCCCGGTCGACGCCGGCCTGATCCCGACCGGCGAGCTCGCACCGACCGCCGGTACGCCGTTCGACTTCAGCAAGCCGACCGCGATCGGAGCCCGGCTGCGCCACGACCACCCGCAGCTGATCGTCGGCCGCGGCTACGACCACAACTTCGTCCTCGGCGGCCAGCCGGACGACGACGGCCTCCGCTTCGCCGCCCGCTTCACCGAACCCGAGCACGGCCGCACCGTCACCGTCCACACCGACCAGCCCGGCGCCCAGTTCTACAGCGGCAACTTCCTCGACGGCACGTTCCTCGGTATCGGCAACAAGGCCTACCGCCAGGGCGACGCCTTCGCCTTCGAAACCCAGCACTTCCCCGACTCCCCGAACCACCCCGACTTCCCGTCGACCGTGCTGCGACCGGGCGAGACCTACCAGTCCACGACCATCTACTCCTTCGGCACCAAGTAGCGCCGTAAGGACAGGAGGTAGTCCGGCCGGCCGCCGGCCAGCAGACTCACGCACAGGGGTGGTCCCGTCACTGACGGGACCACCTCCTGTCGTTAAGGACCTCACGCATTGCCTGCGCGGAGTAACGGGCGCAGGGTGGCCGATAGAGGGTGGGTGACAGGTTGTGGCGGCGCCGACGATCGAACCGGCCCGCGGACCGGGGCCGTGGGCGCTGTGGGCGACCGTCGTGGCAGGTTTCGCCACGCTCGTCGTCTCGATCGCGCTCGCACTGGCGGGGGACGAACTGGTCCGGCCGGCCCTGCAGGCACTGCTCTTCAACTGGATCACCGTCCCGTATTTGATCAGCGGGACCATCGCGTGGTGGCGCCGGCCGGCGAGCCGGCTCGGTCCGCTGATGATCGCCACCGGATTCGTGATGGCCCTGACCGCCCTGCAGTGGTCGACCGTGCCCCTGTTGCTCTCCATCGGTCATCTGCTCGACCTGGTGCCGGCGGCGATGTTCCTGCACGTGTTCCTCGCGTATCCCACCGGACGGGTGGTCGGACGCCTCCGCCGGTTGGTCGTCGTCGCCGGCTACGCGACTGCCGTCGGACTGCAACTGGCGAAGATCCTGCTCGGGATCAATCCGGACAGCCTCTTCACCGTCACGACCAGGCCGGTCCTGGCCGGCCGGATCGAGCAGGCCCAGCTGATCACGATGAGCGCCCTGCTGCTCGTCGGCGCCGCCCTTCTCCTCGTACGGCGACCGTCCGCGAGCCTGGTCCGTCGACGGCCGGTGGCGTTGCTCGTGGACAGCTTCGGTCTGGCACTGATCATGCTCGCGATCCTGTTCATCGCCGGTCTGCGCGGCTGGCCGCAGATCGAAACGGTTCGGCACGTGACGTTCGCCGTACTCGGGCTGGCGCCGGTCGTGTTCCTGTTCGGACTGCTCGACGCTCGGCTCGCCCGCACCGATGTCGGCGCACTGCTGATGGACCTGCGCGCCGACCCAGCCGGTGACCTGCGTGAGCCGCTGGCGCGAGCCCTGCACGATCCCTCGTTGACCCTTGCCTTCTGGTTGCCGAAGTACGGCAGTTGGGCCGACTCCGAAGGGCACGCCGTCACTCTGCCCGGCGGGTCCGACGGGAGGGCGACGCGGGTGATCTATCGCGACCACGAACCCGTCGTCGCCCTCGAGTTCGACCGGTCGCTCGAAGACGAGCACGAGTTGCTGGACGCAGTCGAGGCGGCGGCCGGCATCGCCTTGGAGAACAGCCGGCTGCAGGCGGAACTGCGGGCCCGGCTGCACGAGCTGCAGGGTTCCCGCGCGCGGGTCATCGATGCCGAGCAGCAGGAGCGGAAACGGCTCGAACGCAACCTGCACGACGGCGCCCAGCAGCGCCTGGTCGCGCTGGCCCTGGAAATCGGACTGCTCGCCGGCCGGTCCGCGAGCGACGCCGACACCAAGGCACGCCTGATGCAGGCCAAGCGGCAGGTCACCGCGTCGCTGGACGAACTCCGTGACGTTGCCCGCGGCATCCATCCGGCGGTCCTGACCGGACACGGTCTGGCCGTCGCACTGGAGTCGCTCGCCGCACAGGCTGCTGTCCCGGTGACGCTGGATGTTGTGGCCGACGGAAGGCTGCCCGAACATGTCGAGGTCGCCGCGTACTACGTGGTCAGCGAGAGCCTGACGAACATCGCCAAGCACGCCCACGCGAGTACGGCGTCCGTCCGCGTCACGCGATCCGCCGATCAACTCGTCGTCGAGGTCGTCGACGACGGCGTCGGCGGAGCGGACACCGAGCGCGGGTCCGGCCTGCGCGGTCTCGCCGACCGGGTCGAGGCGATCGGCGGCCGGCTCCGGATCTGGAGTCCCGCCGACGGCGGCACCCGGCTCGAGGCGGAGATCCCGTGCGGGTAGCCATCGCCGAGGACAGCGTGCTGCTGCGCGAGGGACTGACCAGGATCCTCGGCGACGCCGGGCTCGACGTGGTCGCGGCGTACGACAATGCCGACGACCTGCTGAGGTACGTCCGCGGCTTCCCGCCGGAGGTCGCGATCCTCGACATCCGGTTGCCACCGACCCACAACGACGAAGGGATGCGCGCCGCCTTGCAGATCCGCGAGCAGCATCCCGGAGTCGGTGTGCTGGTGCTGTCGCAGTACCTCGAGCTCGGGCTGGCGATGCAACTGCTGTCCGAATCGGCCGAGGGCGTCGGCTACCTGCTGAAGGACCGGATCAGCGACGTCGAGGACTTCACCGGCGCGGTCCGGCGGGTTGCCGCCGGCGGCTCGGCCATCGATCCGAAGATCGTCTCCACCTTGCTGCAACGGCGGCGCAGCGACGACCCGCTGGCCGTGCTGACCCCGCGCGAGCGGCAGGTGCTGGAGCTGATGGCGACCGGCGCCTCCAACCAGGGCATCGCCGACGACCTGGTGGTCACATTGCGGGCCGCGGAGAAGTACGTCTCCGGCATCTTCACCAAGCTCGGCATCCCCTCCACGCGCAGCGAGTCCCGGCGGGTGCTCGCCGTACTGCTGTATCTGCGCGCCTGACGGGACACCAGAAACCCGAACCACTCCTTCACCGGTTGACCGGTCTGCCGAAGGCGCCTGCCGACGCGAGTCTCGAGGTAGACCCCTGGAGGCGCCGTGAAGACCCGAATCATCCAGAACCAGCCTGACGACGACGGCACACCGCCGCCCGCTGGCTCTGAGACCTCAGCTGGCAACCACTCATCCGCAAGGAGATCCGTCATGTCGTTCGTCCGCAATCACCCCGTGATCAGCTTCTTCGTGCTGGCCTACGCACTCACCTGGGCAACTCTGCCGTTCGGCACCTTCTTCGCCCCGGGCGCCTTGCTCGCCGCCCTCATCGTCGCCTTCCTGAACGACGGTCTCGCCGGTCTCCGGGCCATCGGGGTCCGGATGATCCGCTGGCGGGTCCGCTGGATCTGGTACGTCGTCGCGATCGCCGTACCGCTCCTGGTCCACTTCGTGACGATCGGGATCAACCAGGCACTGGGCGCACCATCGCCCGCGTCCGGGCAGTTCGCGCCGTGGTACGGCCTCGCTCTCGTCATCGGCATGAACATGGTCGACCCGTTCGGGGGCCCGTTCAGTGAGGAGCCGAGCTTCCGGGGATTCGCGCAGCCGAAGCTCCAGACGACCCGCACTCCGCTCGCCGCCACCGCACTCATGGCCGTGGCGATCGTCGGCTGGCACGCACCGCTGTTCTTGATCTCGTCGTACGGGCTCCAGCCCTACGAGGCCGTGACCACGGTCGCCGTCACCTTCTGGTACGGGTGGCTGTTCAACCACGCCGCCGGCAGCGTGCTCATCACCCTCATCGCCCACGCCACCGAAGGCAGCATCAACACCAGCGACCTCTGGCAAGCCGGCCCCGACCTGACCCGCGAGACCTGGCTGTACGTCGTCGTCTGGTCCGCAGTTGCCGTCACCTTGCTCATCGGCAGCCGCCGCTTCTGGACCCGTCCCGCCCCAGCCATCGCCACCTCCCCCGCCACCACACCGGAGCCTGTCTCATGACCACCACACCACTCGCCCCCGCACCACCGGTACGTCGCTCATGGAGCGGCTGGCGCACCCTGCTGGTCGTCGTGGGTGCCTTGTTCGCAATGGTCAGCGTCGCCCTGTTCGCCATCGGCGGCGCCGGCCTGTGGGCACAGCAACAGCGCGACGGCGCCGGGTACTTCACCGCCGGACCAGAGCGTGTCACCACCAGCACCTACGCGCTGTCGTCCCCGTCGCTCGACGTCGGCGGCGCCTGGCCGGACGCCTTCTACACCAACGATCTCCTCGGTGACGTCCGGATCGACTTCGAGTCGAAGACGCCCGGCACGGCGGTGTTCGTCGGCATCGGTCCGGCGGCCGACGTCGCGGCGTACCTGAACGGCGTCGGCCACGACGAGGTCGCGGACTTCGACGTCGATCCCTTCAAGCTCTCCACCACGGCCCGGGCCGGAGGCGAGCCGTCCGCGGCACCCGCCGCTCAGTCCTTCTGGGTCGCGTCCGCCACGGGCGCCGGACCCAGCACCCTGACCTGGCACGCGACCGGCGGAGACTGGTCCGTGGTGATCATGAACGCCGACGGATCGCCGAACGTCGCCGTCGACCTGAGCGTGGGCGGCACCGTGCCCGCCCTCAAGGGCATCGCGATCGGCGCGCTCGTCGGCGCCGTCCTGCTGCTGATCGTCGGTGCCGCCTTCATCGTCCCGGCCGTCGCCATCCGGCGACGCGCTGATCGCTGAGCAAGGGTTACCTAAGTCGCTTAGGGTCGGAGGCATGTCGGAGCAGCCGGTGTTGCGGATTCCGTTCGACGATGCCTTCCGATTCGACCCTTCGCCGACGTTCGCCGAGCTGCGGGAGACACGTCCCGTGGCTCGGGTGCGGACGTTGGCGGGAGCCGAGGTGTGGTTGGTGACGCGGTACGACGACGTACGGCTGGTGCTCGCGGATCCGCGGTTCTCGCGGGCCGCCGTGGTCAGGCAGGGCGCGCCGCGAGTCGCGTTGGCCAAGCCGATGCCGAACAGCCTGACCACGACCGACCCGCCCGAGCACACCCGGTTGCGCAAGCTGGTGTCGTCGACGTTCGCGCACCGGCGGATCGAGCGGACCCGGCCGTGGGTCGCGGAGCTGTCCGCCCAGCTGGCCGAGGACGTGGCCCGCGCGGGTGACGGCGCCGACATCCGGCAGTTGGTCGCGTTGCCGCTGCCGATCCAGGTGATCTGCCAGTTGCTCGGCGTACCGTACGACGACCGCGCGCAGTTCCGGGAGTGGACCGAGCTGGGATACAGCATGAAGATGGCGGAGAAGGATCTGGTCGAGGACGCGATGACCAGTCTGACCGCGTACATCGAGGACCTGGTCACGAAGAAGCTGGCGAACACCGACCAGCCGGCCGAGGACCTGCTGGACGAACTCGTCCGCGCCCGCGAGGAAGGCGACCGGCTCAGTCAGGAGGAGCTGATCGCCTTCGGGGTGAACCTGCTGGTCGCCGGCCACGAGACCTCGGCGAACCAGATCTCGAGCTGCGTCGCGACCCTGCTGCGCTGGCCGGAGAACTGGGCCAAGCTCGTCGACAACCCCGAGCTGGTCCCGTCGGCGATCGAGGAGTTGCTGCGGTTCAACCGCTTCAGCGAGGTAGGTCAGCTCCGCGTCGCACTCGAGGACGTCGAGCTGCACGGCGTACAGATCAAGGCAGGCGAAGGCGTGATGGCCGCGCTCAACTCGGCCAACCGGGATCCGCGCGCGTACGACGCACCCGACGAGCTGCGGCTGGATCGGCCGGACAACAAGCACCTGTCGTTCGGCTTCGGACCGCACTTCTGCCTCGGCGCGCAACTGGCCCGGATCGAGCTACAGGAGTCGTTGCTGGCCTTGGTACGACGCTTCCCGCGCCTGCGCCTCGCGAAGCCGGCCGAGGACCTCGAATGGCGTCGCGTCCTGGTCAGCGGCCTGGCGGAACTCCCCGTCAACCTCACCTGAAAACCGTTGCGTCCGAAGAAGTGTGGGCGATAACCCTCACTTCTTCGGACGTAACGCGTCAGTTCTGTGAGCTGAAGGCCAGGCCGTGCTCGGCCTCGTACTGCTCGATGAAGCGCGCGGCCATCGGCTCGCTGGAGGCGATCGCGTCGGCCAGCTTCTTCGCCGTCCGCTCGTGACCCTCCGGCCAGTCGGACAGCAGCGCCCACGCCCGCATCCGCTTCTTCTCCAGCGCCGTCGGCTCGACGGCCGGCTCGTCGATCTTCACCGACTCCATCACCGGCTTGTCCACCACCGACTCGTCCACGACCGACTTCGGCGCGGCCGGTTCGGCCTTCGGTGTCGTGATGAGCGCCGGCGGCTGCGGGTCGGCCGGTCCGGCGAACGGCGACGGGCCCTGCGGCTTCTGCACCACCGGCTCGGCCTTCGGCTGCGGCGGCAGCGGCCGCAACTTGGCCGCCGAGGCCTTCACACCGTTGCTCTGGACACCGTTGCTCTGGGCTCCGTTCGGCTGGACGACGTGCTGCGGCTCGCTCTCGTCCTCGACGACGACCGCCTCGGCGACCGGTTCGTCGCTGTCGGGCTGCTGGTCGACGATGGCCATCAGCTCGCCGGTCCAGGCGTCCTCATCGCGAAGAGACATCCCGGCGCCGTCCGCCCGTCGCGGCTGCCCGCCCTCGAGCACCCAGACCGCGGCGCGCAGGTCACCGCGCTCCTCGATCTCCGCGGGCTCCGGCGGCGGCGAGATCGCCTTGGTGAGCTTGTTGGTGATGACCTCGTAGTTGATCCGCTCCTCGAGCATCCCGGCCAGCCGGTCCGGGTCGTACGTCGTCTCGGCGATCTTCGCCAGCCGCTCGTCCTGGTGCTCGGACCGGATGTACTCGGCAACGGTTCCGGCGATCGCCTCGCGGCGGCTCCGGTTCCGGATCTGGTGCTGGGCCGCACGGAGGCTCTCGTACAGGCCGTAGCCGTGCTCGATCGCCAGTGAGCGGGCCAGCCAGGTGACCCGTGGCTCGCGGGCCCACTGGATCACGCCGTACACCGGGCCGGTCTCGCGCATCTGCCCCGCCCGGCGCAGCGCGTCGCGGCGGCGGGCCGAGCTGTGGATCAGCCACAGCACATAGGCGAACGCGGACAGACCGCCGAAGCCGAAGGCCAGGAACCGCTCCTCCGGCCGCCAGTGGCCGACCACGTTGAAGACGACCGCGACCAGAGCCGCGAAGAACGACATCGCGCGGTAGGCGTAGGCCTGCTCACCCTTGCGCCGGCGCAGGTCGGCGAGCGCTGCGGTGGCGACACCACCGAGCTCGAGCACGGCCACCGCCGGGGTGACGAGGATGATCTTGAGGAACGTCGAGAAGCCGGTGTCCGGCCAGGGGATGTGGGTCACGCCGGCCCAGACCTGGCCGACAAGTGCGGCCGCGGCCGCAGTGGCGTAGAAGGCGTAGGCGACCTTGTCCGCACCGGTAAGGGGTACGTTCGCCAGTTCGCCAGTACTGGGATTGCTGGTGTTCTCCTGCAAGACGTGGTCTCCTGACCGGTTTGGGCTCTCCGGCAGTTTCGTCGGGAATGGTGGTACGGCGGCCCCCTCCCCCTGAAGGGCGCTGCACGAGGCTACCGGTTTCCGGCCCCGATAGGGGAGGCGAATCCGGAAACGTCTCGAACCTCCCCACCCCGGCACCGTTTCACACCTGCCGATTCCAGCGACACTTAGCCTCGATCCACCGATCAGGCTGGTGTGAGTCGCTGATTTGGATTGATGACGATGCCGGGCTGCTGGTGGCGTGGTGGGGCGTCCCGCCTCGCTGCGGGGGTGTTCCGCTTCGGGTCTCCGGTCGGGCCGATGTTCGGCGCGGTGGTCAGGGCATGGCGGTGGCAGGTGGCCCGCAGACATGAGCGAACAGGCGGGTCCATGGTGTCTGCCAGGGCCAGTTGCTGGGCAGGTGCAGGGTGATCCGCCGCGCAGACGAGGCGATCCGGGCGGCGATGTTGACCAGCTTGCGTCGCACCGTGGCGGTGACGGCCTTGGCCAGGTTGCCGCCGGTGAGGGTGGCGGCCGCGCGGGTGAGGTTGAACGCCATCACGGCGAGCACGAGCCAGGCGGCGTTCGCGGCGAACACCCCGGACGGCAGGTGCGCGAGCGCTGAGTTCTTCAGGTCGGCATTGACTTGTTCGATGATCGCGTGCCCGCGGTGGGTCTTGTCCGCGGTGACGGTGTCCATCACTTCGACGTTGACGGTGGTGAAGAAGGCGTGGAACCGCCACATGTCGAACAGCGTTTCCTGCCCGGGCGCCTGGTTCTTGCCGGGGTTGAGGTCCGGGATCCGGCGGACCACGAGCCGGCCGGGCACCTGCTCGGCCTTGCTGCGGGACGTGAACGCTGTGAACGGGATTTCGGCGACCTCGGCGCGAGAGATCCATCGGCCGGTTTGCTCGTCGTAGATCGCGTCTTTGTACTCGATCGGGGTCCAGGCGTCGTCGGCGATGCCGGCGATCGCGGCCTTGACCCGCTTGTCCAGGCGGGCGGTGACCGACACATCGGCACCGGCGCGGACCGCGGCCAGCACCAGACCACGCCCGTAAAACGCCGAGTCGGCCCGCACCAGCGGCCTGCCATTCGACACTCCGGCCAGTCCGCGCACGGTCTTCAACGCATCGGTGATCAGGCGTTTCGCGCCACGCGGCGACCCGACCGAACCCTTGCGCAGCCGCTGCGCCACGATCACCGGCGCCGTGTGTGGGGTGGTGACCGTTGCCAGCAGCGCGTTCAGCCCACGCACCCCGGAGTAGCCGAACCCCGCGCCCTGCTTGGCATAACCGTGCACCTCGATGACCGTGTCATCGACATCGACCAACACGAACTCACCGCCGGCCACATCACCGACCAACGGCGACCGCCCGGCCAATCCGGTCAGCAACCGCGACGCCACCGCGTCGAGCTGCCGGACATGCCCGAAGGTGAAGCTGCGCAGGAACGCCCCCAGCGTCGACGGCGCATAGGCGTGATCGAACACCCGGCCCATGCCGCCATGCCGCAGCAAAGCCATGTCGTCGATCGAGTCCGCACCGGCCACCATCCCCGCAACCAGCGAGCACACCTTCAGCCCAGCGTTCGCGCCCTTGTCCGTCGGCACACTCAACCGCACATCGGCCAACTCACGCAGCCCCGCAGACTCCGCCAGCGCCATCACAGGCACCAGCCCACCCGACGACACCAAATTCGGATCATCGAACTTCGCGCGAACGACCCGAGGATTATGGGACAGTTGCACTCGACGGATGCCCTTCGCGCTCGGTGATCTGGAACCCTAGACAAGTCCCAATCTCCCAGCCCGCAAGGGCATCCTCGCGTTACGCCACACCCACCCCACCGAACTCATCGGTGGATCCGGGCTTAGGGTCGGTGTCATGATCCCGACGATGCGATCGCTGCCCGCCCCGCACGCTCTCAGCGCTCACCTGGCCGACCGCTACGGCCTCGGCTTCACGGGGTGCACGCTGCTTCGATCGCTCGTGAACGACGTCTACGAGCTCACCACCGGCGACGCCCGCTACGTCCTCAAGCTGTACCGCCACGACGGCCGCGATCCGGACGAAATCCGTTGGGAGGCAGGGCTTTGGGCACATTTGCAGACGGCCGGATTACAGGTCCCGCCGGTCTTGTTGTCGGACGGAGATGCCGTCGGACTACTCGAGACACCTGAAGGACCCCGGCCGTTCATCCTGTCCGGTTTCGTCGAGGGCACCAAACCGCAGCCGCCTTTCGACGACGAGTTGTACGACGCATTCGGCCGGCAACTCGCGGCATTCCACGATGCCGCCGACAACTACCATTCGCCGTACGCGCGACGCCCGGCCGAGATCGCCGATCGGCTTCACGAACCACTCGAACAGATCCTGGCCGTCGACCGCGCGGAGGAAAACCTGCTCCGCGACCTCGCGGCCGCGGTACGGAACAACCTCGCGGAGTACTCGAATACCGGCATCTGCCATGGCGACGTCAGCTTGGACAACATCTTATTGACGAAGCAGGGACTCCTCTTACTCGACTTCGACCTCACCGCGGTCGGTCCGCGGGCGGCGGACTTCGCCGGCGTCGCGACCACGCCGTACTGGGATGCCTTCAAAACCGGGTACACCACCCGACGCCCGATCACCGACACCGACGTCGCGGCGATCCCTTATCTCCAGATCGTCGGGCGGATCTTCAACCTGCGGTTCCACCTGGTCGACAAGCCGTTGTTCCGCGGCACCGACTCCCGCGCCGAGGGGTGGGCCGCCGATGAGCTCGCCGCTCTCCGCCGGGCGGCCGGCGAACTGCTCTGACTCTCACAGCAAGGTGCCAGGAAAACCGGAGAGAGTCCCAGGGCTGGGTGCACATGCTGGGGTCATGAGGTCCAGGCGGGGGTTCGCGGTGCGCTCGCTGAGCGTGCGCGTCGCGGCGGCGATGGTGCTGCTGGTCGCGGTGGTGAGTGTCGTGATCAGCGTGCTGACGACGGCCGCGATCAGTTCGTACCTGACCAAGCAGCTGGACAGCAAGGTGGCGGCCTCGCAGGGGCGGACGATCATGGCGCTGACCAAGGGCGACGGCAGCCGGCCACCGCCGGACACGCCGCACGGGCAGGACGCGGGCACGGTGACCGCCTATCTCACCTCGTCAGGTGCCACTGGCAACGTCATCACCGCGGACGGCGTACTCGCCACGCTGTCGGACCCTGCCGTCGCCGCACTCGACAAGGTCCCCGCCGGCGACGGGAACCGCACCGTCGACCTGCCAGGGCTGGGCCAATACCGAGCACACGCGTCACAGATCGGCCCGATCACGGTGGTCACCGCGCTGCCGACGAAGGACATCGCCGACACCATCAACAGCCTGATCGGCTGGGAGGTGCTCTTCGGCGGGGTGGGTGTGCTGACCGCGGGTGGCGTCGCGGTCTTCGTCGTACGACGTCAGTTGCGGCCACTGCGCCGCGTCGCACAAACCGCCCGCGAGGTGGCCGGCCTCCCCCTGGACACCGGTGAGATCGGGATGACCGCGCGGGTGCCGGATCAGCTGACCGACGAACGGACCGAGGTCGGCCAGGTCGCGGTCGCACTCAACACCTTGCTGGGCCACATGGAGAACGCGCTGGACGCGCGGCACCGCAGTGAGCAACAGGTCCGCCAGTTCGTCGCCGACGCATCCCACGAACTACGTACGCCGCTCACCACCATCCACGGCTACGCACAACTGAGCCTGCGGCAAGGCGACCACGAGTTGTTCAGCCACGCCATGGGCAAGGTGATGGTCGAGGCCACCCGAATGGCCGCCTTGGTCGAAGACCTGCTCTTGTTGGCCCGCCTCGACGCCGGCCGACCCCTCGACCTCAGGCCGGTCGATCTCACCCGGCTGGCGAGGGAGTCGGTGACCGACGCCCAGATCGTCAGCCCGGATCACCACTGGGCCTTGAGCCTGCCGCCTGAACCAGTGGTCGTCACGGGCGACGAGCAACGGCTGCACCAAGTCGTCACGAACCTGCTCAGCAACGCCCGCCGACACACGCCGGCCGGGACCACCGTGACCGTCGAGTTGATCGCGGACGACCGCCATACGGCCGTACTCACGATCCACGACAACGGCCCCGGCATCCCGGCCGACCTGCAACCGAACGTCTTCAAACGCTTCACCCGCGCGGACACCTCACGCACCCGCGACTCCGGCGGCTCGGGCCTCGGCCTCTCCCTCGCCCAATCCATCACTGAAGCCCACGGCGGCATCGTCACGGTCACGTCCCACCCGGGCGACACGTGCTTCACGCTGGCCCTGCCCCGCTGACTACCCAGCAGCCAAGGCCTTCTGGGCTTGGGCGGCCAGCGTCTTGGCGCGTTGGTCGTCGGAGAGGCCGTCGGCGACCAGTACGGCGTACCTGAGGCGGAGCGTCTCGCCGGCGGTGAAGGGGAGTTCCTCGGAGAAGAAGGGAGCGGGGCAGACGGCGGCGAAGTCCTCGGAGCGGACGAACCACTCCGGTGGGTGGCGAACGTTGTCTCCTGCGTCGGCGACGATGATCGTGGAGGCGGTGTCGGTCTCGTCCTGCCGGGAGGTGAAGCCCATCCAGGGTGCGCGCTGGCCGCGGAGCTCGTCGCGGCCCTTGCCCTGCGGGGCAAGGATGGTGCCGTTGGTGAACTCCCGCGGGCCACGCCAGAACAGACCGCCCTAGCCGGCGTTCGGCCGGCCGGCCGTGGTCGGGCTGCCGATCTGGATCGTCGCGCCCGAGACGTTCGTCATCGCGGTCTCGAACACGAGCACCCAGCCGTCATCCGCAAGCCGCGTGGTCACCGTTCGCGACTCGTCGACGACGTGAGCACCGGCCTGTGTGTGCCACGACAGGTGGTGGGCGAACCGGACCAGATCGTCCGACACGTCGAGAGCGTCGACCCGGTCATGATCCTGCGAGCCGTTGTTGTCCAGCGGCTTGTAGCCGTTCTCCTTCGTGAAGGTCGGTCCGCCCCAGAAGTTGTCGTGCCCGAAGTGCGGCAACGACCAGGCCAGGCCCTTGTGCCACAAGTGGTCCCACGGACGGTACACGCTGATCAGGTCGCCGGTCAGGGTCCGGATCGGATGGAAGTACGGCCGCGGCGACTCGTACTGCGGATCGGTGGCCTTGTAGACATAGGTGAACAGCTCTGCGTCGCCCGCCGTCACCTGGATCGATCGGCCGACAGCATGATTGCAGCCGAGGTTCCGCGTCATGAATTCTCCCGTGTCGATTGAATACGCTGTGACATCCAGGGCGCCCCGATCTCGCTGAACAACGCCAGCTCGTCCGAGGCCCGGTCGATCCATCGCTCGACATTGAGCACGACCGGATGCCGTTCGAGTCCTTCGCCCTCCCACCGGATCAGCTCGTCCGGAATCCCGGCCGGATCCTTCGCCGTCCGCACCGCCTCGACGACCCGGGTGAACCCACCCGTCGCGGCCAGCGGGCAGTACAGCGGTACGGCGGGATCCGCGCGATGCGCGAGCAGATTCTCCAGCAGATCCTCTCGTTCGTACGTCGTGGTCCCCGAGTCGGTCTCGAGCGTGTCCGACGCATACCGCAGTACGGCGCGACCCTCGGAGCCGTCCACGATCACAGCCGGTTCGAGATGTTCCGTCGCGCACAACGTGACCGCGATCAGGATCGTCGTACCGCGAGCGGTGACGATCCGGACCGTGGAGGTGTCGTCGGACTCGATCGGATTCGCCCGGAAGAGCTCTGTCTCGACGGACCGTACGTCGCCCATCCCGGTCGACCCGTCCAGGAGCAACGCGGCAGCGGTCGCATGAGCCAGCGGGTTCGTCACCGCACCGTCGACGACTGCCACACCGTCAAGCGTCCGGCGACCGGCCCACCGTGCGCGCTGAAAGTACCGCGCCGTCCGCACCCACTTGCCCACGGCACTGATCCCGCGGAGCTCGCCGAGCCGGCCGTCGGCCACCAGCTTCGCCAACGTCAGCGTGCCCTGGGAAGCCTGTGCCTGGAAACCGACCTGACAGGCCCGCCCGGTCTCCGCGACGATCGCGGACAGCTGGTCGAACTCGGCCAGCGACGCGGTCGGCGGCTTCTCCAGCAGGACGTCGGCCCCGGCCCGCATCGCCAGCTCGGCCAGCGGTACGTGCGTCTGGATCGGCGTACTGATGATCACCACGTCGACCTCGGTCGCCGCGAGCAACTCCGCCAGGCCGGCGAACGCCGGGGCGGTCAGGTCCGCGGCCGGCCGGGGGTCGGCCACGGCGACGAGCTCGGCCCGGCCGGCCGCGGCCAGCCGGGCGACGTTGCGGACATGGGAGGCCCCGTGGCCGTGGACACCAGCCACGGCCACCCGAGGCCCCGTCATCGGCAATCAGTTGCCGGTAGCAACACTATTTGAGCTCCCCGTTGACCTCGTCCAGGAAGGCCTTCGCCGCCGCGTCCGGTGCCTGCCGGCCGAACAGCACCTCGGTGGTGTAGCGCTGGATGATCTTCTCCACCTGACCACCACCGACCGGCGGGGCCGGCGACGGCTCGCCGAGCTCGGTGCCGATGTCCTTGATGAACTTCGCGGACGCGGCGTCGGCCGGCTGCAGCTTCGGCGTCACCGCGGCCTGGACCTCGGTGTTCGGCGGGACGCCCCGCTCGGCGAGCAGGATGTTGCCGGCCGCGGTGTTGTTGGCCAGGTAGTTGACGAACTCGGCGGCCTCCTTCTGGTGCTTCGACCGCGACGAGATCGACCAGAACATCGAGCCCTTGTAGTAGGAGCCGTTGTCCTTCGCGGTGCCGTCGGCGCTCGGGATCCGGAGCAGCTTCAGGGGCTGCCCGGACGCCTTGGTGAAGGCGACCAGCTGGTTGCTCCAGATAAAGCTCATCGCCAGCTTGCCGGTCGCCATCGCGGACTGGTCGAGCGGCGCGTTCATGTCCTGCGCGGTGAACTCGGCCGACGGGATCGACTTCGCGTCCCGCAGCTTCAGCACGTACTTGAAGAAGTCCGTGGTCTTCTCCGGGGAGACGCCGAGCTTGCCGTCCTTGGTCCACAGCGACTCGCCGCGCTGCCGGGCCCACAGGTTCAGGCCGGCCTCGTTGGTACCGATGGCTCCGGTCCCCCAGGCCTTGCCGTTCATCTTCGCGGAGACCTCGGCGGAGATCCGGGCGAAGTCGTCCCAGGTCCACTTGGTGTCGTCGGGCATCGCGACGCCGGCGGCCTTGAACACGGCCGGGTTCGCGACCACGGCGAACGAGTTGATCCCGGCGTTCAGCCCGTACAGGCCGCCGTCGAACTCGCCGGCGCCCAGGGTGTCCGGCTCGAACTTGCCGGTGTCGAGACCGTCGGCCTTCTTCAGGTCGAGCAGCGCACCGCGGTCGGCGTACTCACGCAGGTACTTCTCGTCCATCTGGATGATGTCCGGGGCGTCGTTCGCCGCGACCGTGGTGGCGAGCTTGTCCCAGTAGCCGGCCCACTCACCGAACTCGCCCTTGATGGTGACGTTCGGATGGTCCTTCTGGTACGCGTCGATGACCTGCTGGGTCAGCTTGGTCCGGGTGTCGCTGCCCCACCAGGTGAAGCGGAGCGTCACCTTGCCGCCGTCGGCCGACGACGACGAGGGACCACCGGAGTTGCCGCCGCAGGCGCTGGCAACCAGCAGACTGGCGGCGATAGCGGCTGCGGCGAGTGCCCGCAGGCGCCGGCCCGCGGGACGTGGGATGTGCCTCATGCTGTGCACCTTTCAGGGGTTACTTGATGCCGGTGGTCGCGATGCCCTTGATCAGGAACCGCTGGCCGAGCAGGAATGCGAGGAAGACCGGGACGAGGGAGACGACCGACATCGCGAACATCGATCCCCACGACGAGCTGGAGGTCGAGTCGACGAAGCCCCGCAGTGCTACCGGGACGGTGTACATGTGCGGGTCGGTCAGGTAGATCAGCTGGCTGAAGAAGTCGTTCCAGGTCCAGATGAACGTGAAGATCGCAGTGGTCGCGAGCGCGGGCACCATCAGCGGCAGGATGATCCGGAGGAAGATCCCGGCCTTGCTGCAGCCGTCGATCCGGGCCGCCTCGTCCAGCTGGCGTGGAATGCCGCGGATGAACTGCACCATCAAGAAGACGAAGAACGCGTCGGTGGCCAGCAGCTTCGGCACGATCAGCGGCAGGAACGTGTTGATCCAGCCCATCTGCGAGAACAGGATGTACTGCGGCACGATCACGACGTGGATCGGCAGCATGATGCTGAGCAGCATGATCGCGAACCAGAACTTCTTCCCGTTGAACTCCAGCCGGGCGAACGCGTACGCCGCCATCGAGCAGGAGACCAGGTTGCCCAGGATCGCGCCGAGCACCACCACCGCCGAGTTCAGCAGGTAGCGGGTGAACGGCTCGGTCAGCGCGTGCCAGCCGACCCGGTAGTTGCTGATCTGCAGGTCCTTCACCAGGATGCCCGGGTCGCGGAAGATCTCGTTGCCCGGCCGCAGTGAGCTGACCACCATCCAGATCAGCGGGTAGAGCATCACCAGGGCCGACCCGGCCAGCACCACGTGGATCAGCACCGGCCGGACCCGGGACCAGCTGATGACGGCCGGCCGTCGCGCGGCCAGCGTGGTTCGGAGCGTTTCAGTCGTCATAGAACACCCAGTACTTCGAGGCGAAGAAGTTCGCCGCGGTGAAGACCCCGATGATCACGAGCAGGAACCACGCCATCGCGGACGCGTAGCCCATGTCGAAATTGCCGAAGCCCCGGTCGTAGAGGTAGAGCGTGAAGAACATGGTCGAGTCCGACGGCCCGCCGCTGCCCCCGGAGACGACGAACGCCTGCGTGAACGACTGGAACGCGTGGATGATCTGCAGCACCAGGTTGAAGAAGATGATCGGCGTGAGCAGCGGCAGCGTGATGCTGAAGAACCGGCGCAGCACGCCGGCGCCGTCGACCGACGCGGCCTCGTAGTACATCGTCGGGATCTGCCGCAGGCCGGCCAGGAAGATCACCATCGGCGACCCGAACGTCCACACGTTCAGCACCACCAGCGTGCCCAGCGCCGTACTCGGATCGGAGATCCAGCCCTTGCCGTCGATGCCGACCAGGGCGAGCACCTGGTTGAGCAGACCTTCGGTGCCGAACACCTGGCGCCACAAGACGGCGATCGCGACACTCGAGCCGAGCAGCGACGGCAGGTAGAAGACCGACCGGTAGAACGCCATGCCGCGGACGCCGCGGTCCAGGACGACGGCCAGCAGCAGGGCGATCGACAGCTGGAGCGGGACCGAGACGAACACGTAGGTGAAGGTCACCCGGAGCGAGTTGTGCAGCCGCTCATCGGACAGCATCCGGGTGAAGTTCTCGAGTCCGATCCACTTCGGGGCCTGGATCAGGTTGTAGTCGGTGAACGACAGGTACAGCGAGGCCAGCATCGGCCCGATCGTGATCAGGAACAGCCCCAGCAACCACGGCGTCAGGAACAGGTACGCAGCCAGGTTGTCCTTCTTGCCTGCTTTGCCCGCCCCACCGCCCCGGTCTGGCTTCTTGCCCGCCGGCTTCTCTCCCCGGAGGGTGCCGAGCTCGCCCAGCGCACTCATGTTTCATGACCTCCGGAGACTGGAAAGCGCTTGCCTTGGCCGGTCAAGTTAGTACGAGAAACCGGTTTATGCAAGGGTTCGGGCGGCCGCGGGCTGACCAGATGCGGACTCGTTGCGAGCTGTTGACAGGACAAAGTCACCCGGCGACAGTACTGGACATTTGGCAACCGCTTACCGAGTGGAGATCCCGATGCAGCGTCGTACCTTCCTGGCCGGCACACTGACCACGCTTACGGTCGGCGCGCTGTACCCGGCCGCCACCGCGCATGCTGAGGTAGCTGCTGTGGACGACGACTTCCTGACCGTGCTGACCAACGCGAACCAGACCCAGATCCCGCTGGTGCTGAGCTCGTACCAGAACGCCTCCGACAGCGTGCGCACCGTCGCCCGCAAGGCTCGGCGACTGATCTCCGGGTACGTCTGGGGCCGGTCGTCGTACCACCATGACTCGTCGCTGCTCGCGCCGCTGCGCTGGCTGGTCGAGCAGCTCGCCGCACGGCAGCACGAGGACGGGACGTACGACGTCGGCAACCTGCACTCGCCGCCGGACAGCGCCTTCGCGATCCAGGACGTCTGCATGCTCTATGCCCTGCTCGACGCCGACGGCAGGCCGGACACGGAGGCGCATCGCGCGATCCTCGCGAACGTGATCAAGAAGGCCGGACCGGCGCTCGCGGCCGGCGGAGTGCACACGCCGAACCATCGCTGGGAGGTGTCCGCTGCGCTGGCGCGCACCCATCACCTGTTTCCGGACCGCCGGTACGTCGCGCGGATCGACGACTGGCTCGACGAGGGCATCGACGCGACCCTGGACGGGATCTACAGCGAGCGGAGTTCGACGTACGCCGCGGAGGTGACGAACCCTTCGCTGCTGACGATCGCGTGGTTGCGCGGCAAGCCGGAGCTGCTCGAGGACGTCCGGCGCAACCTGGACGCGACGCTGTACTTCCTGGAGCCGAACGGCGAGGTCGACACGGTGGCGTCCCGGCGGCAGGACCAGAAGGGGATCCGCGAGGTCTGGTGGTACCTGACCCAGTTCCGCGAGCTTGCCCTGCACGGCAAGGACGGCCGGTTCACGACTGTTGCCAAGAGCATCGAACAGCGCGGGACCGGCGAGCTCGGCGACTTCCTCGCCGAGGTGCTCGAGCGACCCGAGCTGGCCGCGGTACTCCCGGCCGCGCAGCCTGTGCCGACGGATTTCGTCCAACCCTTCCCCTCGCAGGCGTCGGCCCGGATCCGGCGCGGTGCGCGGACGGCGACGGTCTTCGGCGGCACGGACTTCCATGACATCCCGGTGATCGCTTCCGGGCTTTCCACCAACCCGACCTTCTTCAAGCTCCGGCAGGGTGCGGCGATCCTCGACTCGGTCCGGCTCTCCCCGCAGTTCTTCAGCACCGGACACTTCCGCAGCGACGGGCTGCGGCGGACCGGACCGGCCACGTTCAAACTCGCCGACGAGGTGAAGGTGCCGTATCACCTGCCGCTGCCCAAGCGGTGCCGGCGGGCGGATGGCCGCTATGCGCTCACGCTGGAAGGCCGGTTCTACGCGTCGATGGACTTCCCGCACCGGCCGAAGCAGTACCGCTCGCTCCGGACCGAGATCAGCGTGACCGAGGTCGGCAACGGGTTCGACCTGACCTTCGAGCTGGACGGTGACGAGACGGCGTACGCGATCGAGCTCTGCTTCCGCTCCGGCGGCGCGCTCGCCGGCGTCGAGGCGTTGGATGCCCCCGGCAACTACCAACTGGTGTCCGGCACCGGGAGCTACACCGTCGGCACGGACCGGATCGAGTTCGGCCCGGGCAACGGCGCCACCCGGGTGACGATGGACCCGGGTGAACGGTTCACGTACCTGAACGGCAGCCTCACCCCCGACGGCCTCCGGGTCTATCTCACCGGCCGCACTCCGAACCGTCAGACCCTGACACTGCGCACCTCGTAGGACCGGACCCCCAGGCCATCACAATCGCGGTCGGCGACCGGGGCGCGCGCTCAGCCTCGCCACGTCAGCGCGATCGTGATGGCCTACAGGTCCATCAGCGAGTCTGCCGGCCTCCTGGCGGCTGGCCGGACGTCACTGGCTACTGACCCGGCCGCGCGTGCTGTGGTCTACTGCGCTGGGAGAGGGGTGCCTGATGGCCACAGCACGTGAGTTGGGCGAGATCGAGATCGCGAACACATCGGGGCGTCCGCCGGTGGTGTTCGTGCACGGGCTGTGGTTGCTGGCGGGAAGCTGGCAGGCCTGGCAGGACAAGTTCGAGGCCGCCGGGTTCGCAACCGTCGCACCGGGCTGGCCGGACGAACCGGAGTCCGTCGGCGAGGGACGGGCGAATCCTTCGGTGTTCGCGGGGAAGTCGGTCGGTGCGATCACGGCGTACTACGCCGACGTGATCGCACGGCTGGAGCGGAAGCCGGCCATCGTCGGGCACTCGTTCGGTGGACTGATCACGCAGAAGCTGGCCGGGATGGGCCTCGGGACTGTGTCGGTCCCGATCGACCCCGCACCCGGTCGCGGCGTGCTGCCGTTGCCGCTGTCCGCGCTACGGGCGTCCTTCCCGGCGCTGCGGAATCCGGCGAACCGGAAGAAGGCGGTGATGCTGACCTACGACCAGTTCCGGTTCGCTTTCGTGAACGCCGTACCGGAGGACGAGGCACGACGGCTGTACGACGAGTTCCCGGTGCCGGGCGCCGGGTTGCCGCTGTTCCAGGCCGCGGTCGCGAACTTCAATCCGAAGAGCGAGACCCTCGTGGACCGGGCGAATCCGGACCGCGGGCCGATGAAGTTCCTGTCCGGGGAGAAGGACCACACGGTCCCGTGGGCGATCACGAACGCGGCGTACCAGAAGCAGCGCGCCAACCCAGCCGTCACCGAGATCGAGGAATTGCCCAGCCGCGGGCACTCACTGGTGATCGACTCCGGCTGGGAAGAGGTCGCCGACGCCGCGCTCACCTTCGTGCAGAAGTACCACGCCTGAACGTCCCGCGTGGAAAAATGGGCGGGTGAGCTTCCACGCGGCCGTATTCATCGCTACCAGTCTCGACGGTTACATCGCCCGGCCGGACGGATCGATCGACTGGCTCACCGAGCGCGGGGAGAAAGCGGGCGACACCGGGTACGACGAGTTCATGGCGTCGATCGACACCGTCGTACTCGGGCGCAAGACCTACGAACTGGTACTGAGCTTCGACTTCTGGCCCTACGAGGGCAAGCAGGTCGAGGTGCTCAGTACGACGCTCGCCGCGGACGCCGACGAGCGCATCATCGTGCACCGGACCCTCGACGGGTTGGTCGAGACGCTGAACGACCGTGGCGCCCGGCGCGTCTACGCCGACGGCGGCGCGGTCATCCAGACCTTCCTCCGCGCCGGCCTCCTGAACGAGCTCACCATCACCACCGTCCCCGTCCTCCTCGGCGCCGGCATCCGCCTCTTCGGCGACCTCGACGCCGACATCCCCCTTACCCACAACGCCACCCGCACCCTGAAAGCCGGCTTCACCCAATCCGACTACACCATCCACCGCTAGGCACTCGTCCGGCCGGGAGTGGATGGCTGAGACAGGAACTGGGGCCCTACGCCAGGAAATAACCTGTCGTAAGCCCCGAGCCCGTGTCCCAGCCAACGCCAACTAGCGATTGATGCCGCGCCCTTCGGACCAGGCGCGCCGTGGTGAGGACCTCAGCGGTGGTTGAGGAGGTGGACTGCGTCCGCGGCCCAGTAGGTGAGGATGGTGTCGGCGCCGGCTCGGCGGATGGAGGTCAGGGTCTCCAGGACGGCGCGGTCGCGGTCGATCCAGCCGTTGGCGGCGGCGGCCTCGACCATCGCGTACTCGCCGGAGATGTTGTACGCCGCGACCGGCACGTCCACGTGGTCGCGGACCTGGCGGATGATGTCGAGGTACGCCAGCGCCGGCTTCACCATCACGATGTCGGCACCCTCGGCCACGTCCAGATCGACCTCGCGCAAAGCCTCGCGGGCGTTCGCACCGTCCTCCTGGTACGTCTTCCGATCACCCTGCAGCGACGAGCCCACGGCCTCCCGGAAGGGACCGAAGAAGGCCGACGCGTACTTCACGGAGTACGCCAGGATCACCGTGTCCAGATGACCGGCAGCGTCCAACGCCGTACGCACGGCGCCGACCTGACCGTCCATCATCCCGGACGGACCGACGACATGCGCACCTGCCGAAGCCTGCGCGACGCCCATCTCGGCGTAGATCTTCAGTGTCGCGTCGTTGTCGACCCGGCCCTCGGAGCCGAGTACGCCGCAGTGCCCGTGCGAGGTGAACTCGTCGATGCACAGATCCGACATCACCAGCAACTCGTCGCCGACTTCGGAGACCGCGTCCCGGATCGCGACGTTCAGGATGCCGTCCGGATCGAGCGCACCGGATCCGACCTCGTCCTTCGTCTCGGGTACGCCGAACAGCATGACCCCACCGAGTCCCAGCTGAGCGGCCTCGGCGATCGCCTTCCGCGCGGTGTCGCGGGTGTGCTGCACGACGCCTGGCATGGATTTGATCGCGATCGGCTCGCGGGCGCCTTCCCGGACGAACATCGGCAGGATCAGCTGCCGCGGCTCCAGGGTGGTCTCCGCGACCAGCCTGCGCATCGCCGCCGACGACCGAAGCCGCCGCGGCCTGACCTCCGGGAATCCAGGCATTGACTCAGCTCTTCCGACGAGATCCCGAGCGACGCTCGGACGGACGGGTGACCGGTTCACCGGCCTCGACCATGGTGTCACGCCGGTCCGCACCGAAGCGGGCCAGTGCGTCGGCGAGCTCCTCGGCGGACGGCGACTCGGCCATCGCGTCGACCCGCAGCCCGTGCTCCTCGGCCGTCTTCAGCGTGGCCGGGCCGATCACCGCGATCACCGTCGACGCGTGCGGCTTGCCGGCGATGCCGACCAGGTTGCGCACCGTCGAGGACGAGGTGAACACGACCGCGTCGAACTTGCCCGACTTGATCGCCTCACGGGTCGGCGCCGGCGGCGGGGCGGCCCGCACGGTCCGGTACGCCGTGACGTCGTCGACCTCCCAGCCGAGATCGGTCAGCCCCGCGACCAGCGTCTCGGTCGCGATGTCGGCGCGCGGCAGGAAGACCCGGTTGATCGGGTCGAGCACCTCGTCGAACGGCGGCCAGTCCTCGACCAGCCCGGCGGCGGACTGCTCACCGGACGGGACCAGGTCCGGACGGATGCCCCAGGCACCGATCGCCTCGGCGGTCTTGTCGCCGACCGCGGCGATCTTCAGCCCGGAGAACGCCCGCGCGTCCAGCCCGTACTCGTCGAACTTCTCCCGGACCGCCTTGACCGCGTTGACCGAGGTGAACGCGACCCACTCGTACCGGCCCTCGACCAGGCCGCGGATCGCCTTATCCATCTGCTGCGGGTTGCGCGGCGGCTCGACCGAGATCGTGGGGACCTCTTCCGGCATCGCGCCGTACCGGCGGAGCCGGTCCATCAGCGGGCCGGCCTGGTCCTTGGTGCGCGGCACCAGGATCCGCCAGCCGAACAGCGGCTTGGTCTCGAACCAGGACAGCGCCTCGCGCTGCTCGACCACCGCGCCGACCACGATCACGGCCTCGCCGGTCACCTTGGCGGCGCGCAGGTCGGCGACGATCGTCTCGACCGTGCCGACCACACTCGTCTGCGCGGTCGTCGTACCACCGACCGTCGCGGCGACCGGAGTCGACGCTTCGAAGCCCGCCTCGAGCAGCGCGGCGACGGTGTCCTTCAACACCTCGGTCGCGTTCAGCAGGACGAGCGTCTGCTTCGGGTGCAGCCGGGTCAGGTCGAGCTTGGCCTCGGCCAGGTCGACCACGGTGATCTCGCGGTCGCCCTTCATCGTCAGCGGGATCCCGGCGTACGTCGGAACCGCGGAGACCTCGCTGACACCGGGGACGACGTTGAAGCCGATGCCCGCCTTCTTGCACGCGGCCGCCTCCTCGGCGCCGCTGGAGAAGGTGAACGGGTCGCCTGTCAGCAGGCGGACGACGTTCGCCGCGGTCTTGGCCGTCTTCACCACGAGGCGGGCCCGGGCGGCGACCTTGAGCGCCCGGCTGCCCTCGGCGCCGGAGCCGTCGATCACCTCGACACCCGGCTTGCAGTACGCCAGGAACGGATCGTGCTCGGGGCCCTCGACCACGACGGCGTCGGCGTTGGCCAGCACGTCGCGGCCGGCCAGCGTCAGCAGGGCCGGGTCACCGGGGCCGACGCCGACGAATGTGACGTGGCCGAGTGGCCTGGTCTTGACGGTACTGGTGGCGGCGGCCTTCGCCGGCACCTTCTGAGGTGTCGTGGATGCTGCGGTGGCTGTCTTCGCGCTGCTCACGTCTGCCTTCGCCCTCGTCCTCGTCCTGCTCGTCTTGTGCGCCGTGTCATGGGCCGTCTTGTGGGCGGCCGTCGTTCCCCGTGCCGGTGTCATGTCCGCTCCAGCAACTCGTTCGCCAGCGCTTTGCCCAGGGACACCGGGTCGTCCACCGGCCCGTTCGCGGAGAGCCGCCGTACGCCGTCGTCCTGGCCGAGCGCGCCCCGCAGCCAGAGCTCGGGGCCGTCCTCGCCGTCGACCACCTCGGCGAGCGCGCCGACCGGAGCCGTGCACCCTGCCTCGAGCGTGGCCAGCAACTGCCGTTCCGCCGTCACCGCCGCACGCGTGGCCGGGTCGTCCAGCGGGGCCAGGGCGGCCAGCACCTCGGTGTCGTCCGCGCGGCACTCGATGCCCAGGGCACCTTGTCCCGGCGAGGGCAGCACCTGGATCGGATCCAGGGTCTCGGTCACCTCGGCGAGTCGTCCCAACCGGGACAACCCTGCCCTTGCCAGCACCACCGCGTCCAATTTGCCCTCGGCCACCATCGCGATCCTGGTGTCCACGTTGCCGCGGATCCCGGTGCATTCCAGGCCCAGGCCGAGCGCCTCGAGCTGCGCGACCCGGCGTGGCGCGCCGGTGCCGACCAGGGCGCCGGCCGGGAGCTCACCGAGGGTCAGGCCGTCCCGGGCGACGAGCACGTCGCGCGGGTCCTCACGGACCGGGATCGCGCCGATGGCCAGGCCGTCGACCGGCCCGGTCGGCAGATCCTTGAGCGAGTGCACGGCGATGTCGATCTCGTCCGCCAGCAAGGCGTCACGCAGCGCGCTGACGTAGATGCCGGTGCCACCGATCTGCTCCACCGGGGCGACCTTGTCGGCGTCGCCGGTGGTCATGATCGGGACCACCTCGACCTCGTGACCGAGATTGCGGAGCGCGTCGGCGACGAGCGTCGCCTGCGCGGTCGCCAGCGCTGACCGCCGGGTGCCCAGCCGGATCATGCGTGCTCACATCCGGTCGCGTCGGCGCGGGTGTGGCTGGTCTCGGCCGGCGCCTTCGCGGCCGTGACGGCGTCCACCGTCGCCGGGTCGAGTGCGAACAGTTCGCGCAGGGCGTCGGCGTACGTCGGACCGCCCGGATCGGCCGCGAGTTCCTTCACCCGGACCGTCGGGTTGTGCAGCACCTTGTCGACCACGCGGCGGATCGTCCGCGCGACCTCGTGGCGCTGGTTCTCGTCCAGGCCGGGCAGCCGGCGCTCCAGCCTGGCCAGCTCGGAGTCGACCAGTTCGGTCGCCATCGTCCGCAGCGCGACCACGGTCGGCGCGACCGACGCGGCCCGGCGGGTGGCCTCGAACGAACCCGTCTCCTCGCCGACGATCCGGCGTACCTCGTCGATGTCGTGCTCGCTGCCGCCGGCCGTCCCGGCCAGGTCGGCGAGGGTGACCAGCCTGACCCCGGGGATCCGGGCCACCTCGGGCGCCACGTCCCGCGGCAGGGCGACGTCCAGGACACCGAACGGTCGCCCGTCCGCCGCGTTCCGGATCATCTCCTCGGTCAGTACGACGCCGCGCGCGCCGGTGCAGGACACGACCAGATCGGCGTCGGCCAGGGCGTCTGGGACGGCCGCGAGCTGGATCGCCGTACCGCCGATCCGCTGGACCAGAGCGACCGCGCGGTCGTAGTTGCGGTTGGCGATGGTCACGCTCTGCGCGCCACCGTTGAGCAGGGTCTGCGCGGCCAGCGACGCCATCGAGCCGGCGCCGACGACCAGCGCACGGCGGCCCTCGAAGCCGCCGACCGCCTCGAGTCCGGCCGACACGACCGAACGGCCGGCGGAGTCGATGCCGGTCTCGGCGCGGGCCCGCTTCCCGACCCGCAACGCGTGCTGGATCAGGGCGTTGAGGTCGGTGCCGATCGTCTCCAGGTCCTGGCCGACGCGCAGCGTCTCCTTCACCTGGCCGAGGATCTGGCTCTCCCCGACGATCATCGAGTCCAGCCCGACCGCGACCTGGAACAGGTGCGCGACGGCGCCTTCCTCGAAGTGCACGTAGAGATGCTCGGCCAGATCCAGCAGCGGTACGCCGGTGACGTCGGACAGGATCGCGGTGACGTCGTCCATGCCGGCGTGGAACCGTTCGACGGTCACGTAGACCTCGGTCCGGTTGCAGGTCGCGATCACCGCTGACTCACCGACGGCCGGCGTGTGCTTCACGGCCAGGGCCAGCTTGGTCGCCGCGTCCGGGTCGAGTGCCACCCGCTCGAGGACGTCGATGTCCGCTGACCGGTGGGAGATCCCGACGACCAAGTAGCTCATGCGCCGACACCCCCGCCGACGCTCGGCAGATCGGTCAGACCGTTCATCGCTGGTAGCTCGGGCACCTGGGGGAGCGCCGCCTCTCCGGACTTTCGTTGTTCGTGGTACGCCAGGATCTGCAACTCGATCGAGAGGTCCACCTTGCGGATGTCGACGCCGTCGGGCACGGACAGCACCACCGGCGCGAAGTTCAGGATGCTGGTCACCCCAGCGGCGACCAGCCGGTCGCACACCTCCTGGGCCGGACCGGCGGGAGTGGTGATGACCCCGATCGAGACCCGGTCGGCCTTCACGATGTCCTCGAGCTGGGCGAAGTCGCGGACCTCCATGTCGCCGATCCGCTCGCCGACCAGGTTCGGGTCGGCGTCGAGCAGGGCGACGATCCGGAAACCGCGCGTACCGAAGCCGGAGTAGTTGGCCAGCGCGTGACCCAGGTTTCCGATCCCGACGATGACCACGGCCCAGTCCTGGGTGACGCCGATCTCGCGGGCGATCTGGTAGCGCAGGTACTCCACGTCGTACCCGACGCCGCGGGTGCCGTAGGAGCCCAGGTAGGACAGGTCCTTGCGCAGCTTCGCCGAGTTGACCCCGGCGGCGGTGGCCAGGTCCTCGCTCGACGCGGTGGCGATGCCGCTGTCCGACAGGGCGGTCAGGGCCCGCAGGTACACCGGCAAGCGCGCGACAGTCGCCTCGGGAATGCCGCGCTCGGTTCTCGTCGGCGGGCCGGGGCGACGGCTGCTGGCACGCGTCACAATTCTCCTGGGAACGGTAGTTCAGGCCGCGGTCTGGCGGCCGGCGGCCGTTCTTACTCTAGGAGCTTGTGAACGTGAGAACAAAATCGGCGGACCCCGGCGTGACCGAGAGCACTAACCGGCGAGGGCCTTCCGGAGCCTGACCGGGTCCACCCGCCAGAAATCGTGCTGCTTCCCGTCCACGAAGGTGACCGGGATCTGCTCGCCGTACTCCGTGAACAACCGGTCATCCTGCGTGATGTCGACCTCGGTCCACTCCACCCCGAGCTCGGCGCAGACCGCCTGGACGATCGCCCGGGCATCGTCGCACAGGTGACAGCCAGGCTTGCCGTACAGCGTGACCCGGCTGCTCATCGGTCCGCCCGGAGCCGGCCCTTGGCGACCTTGCCGGTGACCGAGTGCGGCAGGTGGTCGACGACCTCGATCTCCACCGGGCACTTGAACCGCGCCAGCCGGGTCCCGGCGTACTCGCGGACCGCCGCGGGCTCCACGGTCGCATCAGGACTGGGTACGACGAACGCCTTCACGGCCTCGCCGGTCTCCTCGGACGGTACGCCGATGACGGCGGCCTCCCGGACACCCGGAGCCGCGACGAGCACTTCCTCGACCTCGCTCGGGAAGACGTTGAAGCCGGACACGATGATCAGCTCGCGCAACCGGTCGACCAGGAACAGGTCGCCGTCGGAGTCGAGGTAGCCGACGTCGCCGGTCCGGTACCAGCCGTCCAGATCAGGGCCGTCGGCACCATCCGGCCAATAGCCGGAGAACAGGTTGCGGCCGCGGATCAGGATCTCGCCGGGGTCGTCGCCCTCGACGTCCTCGCCTTGCTCGTCGGCGATCCGGAGCTCGACGTTCGGCAGTGCGCGCCCGACCGAACCGGGCTTCGGCTCGGCCTCACCGAGGGTCGCGGTGACTCCCGGGGACGCCTCGGTCAGGCCGTAGCCCTGGTGCACGAACAGGCCGCTGGCCTGCTCGAAGCGATCCGCGAGCGCCCGGTCCAGGGCCGACGCGCCGGTCAGGACGACCTTGACCGACTGCAGCGCCTCGCGCAGATCCGGCCGGGCCAGCAGTGCGTGCAGTGCCGGCGGGGCGAGCGGCAGGCGGGTGACGCCGTACTTGGCGATCAGGTCCAAGGTGTGCGCGGTGTCGAACCGCTGGTCGACGATCAGCGCCGCGCCGGTCGCGACGGTCCAGCCCAGGACGGCGTTCAGGCCGAAGGCGTGGAACATCGGGAGCACGCCCAGGACGACGTCCTCGGGGCCCATCCGGTCCTCGCCGAGCTCGGAAAGGTTCGTCACGTTCGCCGCGAGGGCCCGATGGGTGAGCATCGCGGCGCGCGGATCTCCACTCGTCCCGGACGTGTACAGCAGGACCGCGAGCATCTCCGGGTCGAGCTGCGGAAGTAACGGAGCGTGACCTTCGAGCTCGTCCGGCGCAACCGTCCGCAGGCCCTCGATCTTGTCCGCGAGGTCGGCCCCGGCGACCGCGAGGCGCGCCCCGGAGTGTTGCACGACGGCCGCGATCTCGGGCTTCGTGAGCCCGGTGTTCAGCGGCACGGCGACCAGGCCGGCGCGGAGAATCCCCAGGTAGGACGTGACGAACTCGATGCTGTTGGCAACGAGTAGCACGACCCGGTACCCGGGCACGAGGCCGGCCGCGGCGAACCCCTGCGCGGTCCGGTCGACGGCCTGGTCGAGCTCGTCCCAGGTCAGCCGCCGATCCCCGTCGACCAGCGCGACACGTTCGCCGTGACGTTGCGCTGTGTCACGAAGAATGTCCGCGAAATTGAAGTTCACCAGGTGAGTCTGTCATGCGTGCGGAGGCACCAGGGATCGACCGGCTCGCTCGGAACGGTTGCAGCAGAGCGTGACGACATATATACAGGTGAACTCGTGGGCGACCTTCTGCCGAACCTCACACTGCAGAAACCGTCCGCGCCGGGGAGACCATGCGCGATATCCCCGACAGCAGGCTGCGCCGTTCGCGGAAGCAGCCCGCTGGCGCATTCGTGACCCATCGGACCGGACGGAAGGCGGCACGCCTCAGGCTGTTGACAGCGAGTGTTTCTCAGGTAACGCTCGGTGCTGCCTCAGCCGCTGTGGCCATTCGCGGATGTGTCAGAAGACGTGTCAGTTGAACGGGGAGAGAACTTGACGACGCCGGAGCCAAGCCCGGACGGGATGAGACGTGCGGAGCTCGTCGATCGCGCCCAGGCCGGGGACGTCGGTGCCTTCGGTGAGCTGTACGACGAGTACTCGCTCACCGTCTATCGCTACATCTACGCGCGGGTGTCGTCGTCGGCACTCGCGGAGGACCTGACCAGTGAGACGTTCGTCCGGGCGCTGCGTGCGCTGGACTCGTTCCGCTGGCAGGGCCGGGATTTCGGGGCCTGGCTGGTGACCATCGCCAGGAACCTGATCACCGATCACTACAAGTCCGGCCGGGTCCGGCTCGAGGTGGTCACGGACGAGATCGAGACGCACGACCGGCAGACCGAGGGGCCGGAGGTCGACGTACTGGCCGCAGCCACCGCCGAGGTGCTGCGGGACGCCGTCGCGAGCTTGCCCGACGAGCAACGCGACTGCCTGACGATGCGATTCTTCGCCGGTTTGTCGATCGCGGAAACGGCCAAAGCGCTGGACAAGTCCGAAGGCGCCGTCAAGCAACTGCAACTGAGGGCCGTACGGCACTTGGCGAAGGTTATCCCCAAGGACTTGAGGTGAGGAGGATGACAACGAATGTCTTTCGTAACCCGTCAGGGAGTTTCCTCGTTTGCCTGGTGAGGACCTGTCGGTGACCCCGGCTGGCCATTGAGGAGAACGAGAACTCATGAGTGACCTACACAGGGCTCGAGCGCGCGCGGAGGCATTCGCGCACGCCGTCGATCACGGGCCCCGTCACTCTTCGCGACAGAGCGATGACCCGGAGCTTGTGGAAGCTGTGGAACTGGTCGGACGGCTGAGGACCGCCGGCGCAGTGGCACCGCGTCCGGAGTTCAGTGCCGAGCTACGGCACCGCCTGCTGGAGCAGGCGGCCGCCCGCGCGGCGACGACGACTCCGACGATGGTGCGCAGCCTTCCGGACAGCTCCGACGACCCGCCGGGTGGCGAGGACGTCGACGCGTCCGTGACAGAGATCCGCCATCGTCACGGCCGGCGGATCCGGCTCGTGGCCAGTACCGCCGCGCTGGTCCTGCTCGGAGGTGGCATCGGTTCCGCCGCCGCCGCTCAGCAGGCGATGCCCGGCGACACGCTGTACGGGATGAAGCGCAGCATCGAGAACGTCTCCACCAACGTCGGCATCGGGGACGACTCCCGCGGCCGGCGCGATCTCGAGCACGCGATGACCCGGTTGTCCGAGGTCGACAAGCTGGCCGAGTCCGGCGGCGACGTGGCCACCATCAACGGCACGCTGGACGTCTTCTCGGTGCAGGCACGCAAGGGCGTGTCCCGCCTGGTCGCGTCGTACCAGCAGGACGGCGACGAGAGTTCGATCACGGCGATCACGACCTTCATCACGAACGCCCGCCAGGCTCTTGGTGAACTCGCGCCGAAACTCCCGCCGGAGTCCCTGAAGTCTGCCGTCGAGGCGCTGGCCACGGTCGAGCAGCTGGCCCAGCACACCACGGTCGCCTGCCCGAAGTGCGACGCACCGAAGCCGGCCAAGGGCGGCGGCACCCAGCCGAACCGTCCGGGTGTCAGCACCGAGCCGAGCGACCCGGGCAACGGATCGACGACGAAGCCGTCGACCCCCGGTGCGTCCGTCAGCGGACAGCCGACGACAGCCCCGACGAAGCTGCCGAACACCACGATCGTGGAGGAGTCCAACACCCCCCCGCCGAGTCTGAAGAACCCGCCGAACCCGTCGTCCTCACAGCCGACGCCAACGCCGACCGGGGTCCCGACCGTCCCCACCCCAGGCACCACCTCGTGGCCCTGGCCGTTCCCGACCCTGAGCCTGCCGACGCCGATCATCAACATCCCCGGCGTCATCCAAACCCTCCTTCCACCCTGGAAGTAGGCCCAGCCCCCAAGAAGCCCGGCGCGCACCCTGCGCCGGGCTTCTGTTGCAGTTGACACGGTGTCAACCCGGACAGTGAGGGGTCATGGTGAATATCGGAGAATTCGCTCGCCTCGGTGGTGTCTCGACGCGCATGTTGCGGCACTACGACGCCATCGGCGTACTCAAGCCCGCCGACGTCGATCCGTTCAGCGGACGACGCTCGTACGACGTGGCGCAGTTGCCCATGCTCAACCGGCTGGTCGCCCTCAAGGGGCTCGGTTTCAGCCTGGACGAGGTCGGCGCACTGCTCAGCGAAGGCGTGGATCCGGCCGAGCTGCACGGCATGCTGCGCCTGCGGCAGGCCGAGTTCGAACGCCGGGTGCGGCAGGATCAGCACGCCCTCGGCCGGGTGCGAGCGCGTCTCCGACTGATCGAACAGGAGACCCAGGTGACCACACACATCGAAACCAAGCAGGTCGACGCGTTGACCCTCGCCGTACTCTCGGCCGCCGCCCGGGACGCCAGTCGGCAGAGCACCGGCGCCGTCGTGCAGACGTTGTTCGGCCAGGTGATCGACCGGATGGAGGCCGTCGTGGCCGATCGGACCACCCCGGTGGCTCACTACGTGCCGAGCTCCGGCGACGAGATCCAGGTCGCGGCCGGCTTCGCCGTACCCGCCGATTCGGTGCCGGGCCTGCAGACCTACGACCTCCCCGCTGCCGCGGTGGCCTCGACTATTCACCAGGGTCCGATGTCGGGCATCGCCGCGGCCTACCAGACCCTCGCGCAATGGGCCGAAGCCGAGGGCCACCACGACGCCCTCGAGTCACCGCGCTGGCGAGAGCACTACTTAGAAGCAGACGGAATCGACGAAACCCACTGGATCATCGAACTCCAGCTGGAACTCACCTGACCCACCCGAACGCCCCCCGGCGGGGATATCCGCTCGCACACAGCTCCGCCCGGGCGGAGCCCAGCCGACGTCCGAGGGGGTTGTCCGGCGTATGGGTTGGCGGTGGCCTGATTGGCGCGGATCCTGCTGGGGGCGCCGTTGGCGTGCAGATCGACAGGATGTGTCGGTCCGCGAGTGGTGGTGGTCCGCGTGCTCAGGCGTGAAACCGGCCGGCGGGGCCGGGCCCGAGCCGACACCTCCTGTCCAGCTGCACCAGTTCCATCCCCACCGCACGAGCACCCGCCTCCCCACGGTAGGGAATGCGGTGGCCGACTCGATGCAGTGGCAACCGGACCACCGAGTCCTGGGAGGAGCACACCCGGGGTCGCAGTGATATCGGTCTCGTACGCGAGCACCTGCTGGGTGCGCAGTGCGAGCCGGGCCGCCGACGGCCGCCCCCACATCCAGTACCTATAGGTGGTTATCCCCTTGGCTGGTGGGTTCTCTGCTCTTGTACCAGGTGAGAACCCACCAAACGCGGGGATAGCCCTCGCGTGCGGCGTGGGCCGGCTGAACACGGTTGGCGCGACGAGAGCTCGGACACCCAAACCGGGACCTCGGACACCGCACCACGTGTCCGCGTTCCCCGGAACGTGTCCGACGCGGCGGGGTCAGAAGAAGACGCTGCGGCGTTGCATGAGGAGGGTGTAGAGGGTCTGCTGGATGGTTTCGCGGACCTGGTCGGTGACGTTGAAGACGAGCATGGGGTCATCGGCGGCGCCGTCGGGGAACTCGTCGGTGCGGATCGGCTCGCCGAACTCGATCAGCCACTTCGAGGGGAGCGGGATCAGGCCGAGGGGTCCGAGCAGCGGGAAGAACGGGGTGATCGGGATGTACGGGACGCCGAGCAGGCGGGCCAGGGAGGCGATGTTGCCGACCAGGGGATAGATCTCCTCGGCGCCGACGATCGAGCACGGGACGATCGGTACGCCGGTCCGCATCGCGGCGCTGACGAAACCACCCCGGCCGAAGCGCTGCAGCTTGTACCGCTCGGCGAACGGCTTCCCGATCCCCTTGAACCCCTCCGGCCACACCCCGACCAGATCGCCCCGCCCGAGCAACCGCTCGGCGTCGTCGTTGCTCGCCAGCGTCGCCCCGCCCTTGCGGGCGAGTTCACCGACGAACGGCGTCTGGAACACCAGGTCCGCCGCCAGCGTCCGCAACGGCCGATGCGCGTGATCCGCGACGATCAGCTGCGTGACGAGCCCGTCGAGCGGCATCGTGCCCGAGTGGTTCGCGACGATCAGCGCACCACCGTCTGCCGGGATGTTCTCCGCCCCGCGCACCTCGACCCGGAACCACTTCTCCGCCAGCGGCCGCAGCACCGGCAGCAGCACCTGGTCGGTCAGATCCGGGTCGTACCCGAACTCGTCGACGTCGTAGCCCCCGCTCAACCGCCGCCGCAGGAACGCCAGCCACTGCGCGACCCGCCGCTCGCCGTCCTCGCCGAACAGCTCGCGCACCACCCGCTCGAACCCGGCGAAATCCAGACTGGCGGGAGCAGCGGGTACGTCGACCTCCGCGGCCACCACCTCGGCCGGCTCCACCGGCGTCTCCACAGCCGGCTTGCCGGCCCTGGCTGTCTTCTTCGAGCGAGCACCAGGTCTGGCCAGCGCACGCGCCGCCGCGGAGGGCGTCGTACGGCGTCCTGATCCGCGACCCGGGCGACCGCCCGCACCGATCGGGATCACGTCGGCGTCAGCCACGCAGCGCTCCCAGCCCCGCCGACAGCAACCCCGACGCCCGCCTGACCGCACCCGGCCCGAGCGAGGTCCGGAAGTCGTCAAAGGCCGATGCCGTCGTGTACCCGGGCTCGAACCCGAAGTCCGTTCGCATCCGCGTCGTGTCCACGGCCCGCCCGTACGTCAGGAAGGTGATCTGGTCCGGCGAGAAGTCCGCGAGCCGAGCCCGCCGTACGACGGCCGCCGTGCTGGCCGCGGTGAACGAGGGCAGCCGCAGCGTCGGCCGGCCGAGCCGGCGGATCGCCTGGGACAGCGTGAGTACGCCGTCGCCGGCCAGGTTGAAGGTCCCGGGCAGATCGTTCACGGTGGCGTGGCGGATCGCCTCGACGCCGTCGTCCTCGTGCAGGAACTGCAGGCGGGCGTCGTACCCGAACACAGTCGGTACGACGGGCATCGCGAAGTACCGGGTGATCGGGGAGTCGGTCTTGGGGCCGATCCAGTTCGCCATCCGGAGCGTGGTGACGCAGACATCGGGGCGACGCCGGGCGAACCCGCGCACGTACCCCTCGACCTCGACCGCGTCCTTGCTCAGCCCGGTCTGGTGGATCGCCCGGGGCGCCATCTCCTCGGTGAACATGGCCGGATCCCGCGGACCCGCGCCGTACACCGTGGTCGACGACTTCACCACCAGCTTGGCCACGCCGGGCGCCTTCTGGCAGGCGGCGAGCAGCTGCATGGTGCCGATGACGTTGATCTCCTTCATCGACGACCGGCCGCCGGCGCTGCCCGGGGTGGCCACGACGCCGGTGTGGACGACCGTGTCGACGTCCTCGGCAGCGATCACCTTGGCGATCACGGGGTTGCGGATGTCGGCCCGGACGAACCGGACCCGGCCCAGCTCGGCGCGTGGCGGCACCACGTCGATGCCGAGCACGGTGCCGATCGACGGATCGTCGGCCAGCCTGCGCGCACAGCGAGCGCCGGCGTCCCGGGAGACGCCGGTCACCATCACTACCTGTGCCACGAGAGACCCCCAGCCAGACAGCAACCCCACCGGAGGCCGCGCCGGGCGCCGGCGCGGCGGGAACTGCTTACTTGCCGAGCTTGCGGCGCTGCACCCGCGTCTTCTTCAGCAGCTTGCGGTGCTTCTTCTTCGCCATCCGCTTACGGCGCTTCTTGATAACAGAACCCACAGTTGGACCATCCAAACTCAAAGAGAACGTCGGCAAAGCTTACCCGCAGGTCACCGCGTGAACCTAAAGCAGGCCGCTCGGTAGGGTGGGGAAGGACCTGGGGAGGCGCGCATGGCGACAGGTACGACGGCTCGGTACGACGGTCTGGCCGACTGGTACGACGCCCGCTACGTGGCCGGCGCCGAGCCGCACCAACCCGGCCTGCTCGAGCTCGTCGGGCCTGGATCCGGACCATGCCTGGACATCGGCTGTGGCACCGGCCGCAACTTCGAGACCATCCGCGCGAGCGGTCGCAGCGTGGTCGGCC
Organism: Kribbella sp. NBC_01510; assembly: GCF_045040325.1. Classification (NCBI taxonomy): domain Bacteria; kingdom Bacillati; phylum Actinomycetota; class Actinomycetes; order Propionibacteriales; family Kribbellaceae; genus Kribbella; species Kribbella sp. NBC_01510. The sequence goes on from NZ_CP109418.1 coordinate 1,472,723, forward strand.
TGGACTTCTCCGCCGACCAGCTCCGGCTGGCTCGCACCCGCACCGACGGGCCGCTGATGGTCGCGGACGCCGCCGTACTCCCGTTCGCCGACGCGTCCTTCGACACCGCGATGGTGATGTGGATCTCGACCGACGTGGACGACTTCACCAAGGTCGTCCAGGAGGCGACCCGAGTCCTCCGGCCGGACGGCGTCCTGGTCGTGTACGGCGTCCATCCATGCTTCAACGGCCCACACGTCCTCTGGAACGAGGACGGCAGCCGGCTGGTCCACCCCTCGTACCGCCAAGGCGGCTGGCCCGAGGAGTCCCCCTACTGGGGCGACGGCATCCGCCGCCACGTCGGCATGCACCACGTCCCCCTCGCCACCTACCTCAACGCCTTCCTCACCCCCGCCCTGACCCTCGAACGCTTCGAAGAACCAGACCCCGTCGGCGTCCCCTACTCCCTGGCAGTCCGCGCCCGTCGCAGCAGCTGAGCGAAGCTTGTCGGTGGCGGCTGATGGAATCTTCCGCATGGTGACGCTGGATCCGTGGCGCGAGCAGGACTTCTGGTTGCTCGAGCGTTGCAACACACCCGAGATGACCGCTCACCTGGGCGGTCCGGAGAGTCCCGAGAAGCTGCACGACCGGCACCGCCGGTACGTTGAGAACGCCTTTCCGGGGCAGATGTACGTGATCGTCACCGACGACGGCGAGCGCGCCGGCTCGGTCGGCTACTGGGAACACACCGAAGCCATCCAGACGGTCTGGGAGACCGGCTGGGCGATCCTGCCGGAGTTCCAGGGCCATGGGCTCGCGACCGCGGCGGTGCATGCGGTGGCAAAGATCGCTGCGGCGACCGGCACCCACAGCAGCCTGCACGCTTATCCCGGCGTGACCAACGCCGCCTCCAACGCCCTCTGCCGCAAGGCCGGCTTCACACTCCTGGGTGAGCGCGACTTCGAATACCCCAAGGGCCACTGGATGCGCTGCAACGACTGGTCCCTCGACCTTTAGGTGTGTCGGTCAGCAACTTGGTGGCCGGCACCAACCTCACGCGGCCTTGCGGACTGGGATCTGGACGATGGGGTCGGTGAGGATGGCCAGGTGGGGGGTGGCGGTTCGGGCGGTGGGCTGAGTGGTACTCGCGTAGGCGGCCGGGGTGAAGGCGACGGCGGCGAGGCCGAGGCCGACAATGGTGCCGACGGCAACGGTCTTGACGATCTTCGTGCGCATGACGGGCTCCCTGGAAGTCTTTGGCCGGGGCTTCTTTCCCGGCGGTGACTCCATCCTCGACGCCCGCGCTGGAACCGTCCTGGGAGTAACCTGGGAGACGGCTGGCAGTCAGAGCGCCGCGACCTCCGGCACCGCGGCGGTCAGGATCCGCGCGGATTCCGGGGTCCACGGTCCGGTGCGGATCACGACGGCGTGATCGATTCCCCACGATGCTTGCTCTCGGCAACGTTCGACGAAACTGCCGACGGTGTCGTCCGGGGTGAGCCGGGTGGACAGCGTCTTCTCGATCTCGTCGTACGGACGACCGCTGTCCTGGCAGTGCTTGCGCAGTACGTCGAGTTTGTGGCGGACCGTCGTACCACCATCGGGCAGGTCGAACAGGTTGCACGCGTCCGCACGCCGCGCCACCATCCGCAACGTCTTCTGCTCCCCCGTGCCACCGATCAGCACCGGCGGACGGCTGGCCGGCCGCGGGCTGCAGATCGGCCCCTCGAGCTGGAAGTGCTGACCGACGTACGGCGAACTGTCGCCCGCGAACATGCGGTCCGCGATGTCCAGCAACTCCTCCAGTTGCTCGAACCGCGCCTTGGTCGGCCCGAGCGGGACGCCCATCGCCCGTGCCTCGTCACCCTCCCACCCGATCCCGACCCCGAACCATGCCCGCCCCCGGGTGAACGCATCCAGCGTCGCGATCGCCTTCACCTGGACGGCGGGCGGCCGGAACGGCACCGGCGACACCAGCATCCCGAGCCGCGCCCGGCTGGTGATCGCGGCCAGGAACCCGAGCATGCTGACGGCCTCGAACAGTTCGGCCTGGGGATGACTGGTCGGATCTGCCTGGAAGAGATGGTCCGGCACCCAGATCGTGTCCAGCCCACCCTCGTCCGCGATCGCCGCGATCCGCCGCAGCCCGTCCACACCATCGGTCCAGGCGTGATCCGTCACCGTCATGCTGACCTTCATCCGGCCACTCCAGAATTTTAGGGTCACCCTATGTTTAGAGCCACTCTAAGCGCATTACGCTGACGCTGTGAAGGCAGTGGACGGGCTCCGGGCGCGGAAGAAGCGGGAGACGCGCGAGCGGATCGCGGCGGCCGCGCGGGAGTTGTTCGTGGCGCACGGGTTCGACGAGGTCACCGTGGTCGAGGTCGCGCGAGCCGCGCAGGTGTCCGAGGCCACCGTGTTCAACTACTTCCCGACCAAGGACGACCTGTTCTTCGGCGGTGGACTCGAACAGTTCCAGGCCGCGACGCTGGCCACGGTCAGGGACCGCCCGCCCGGCGAGTCGGCGATCGCCGCTTTCCGCCGCTTCACCGTCGCGAACGTCGCCCACACCGCCGACCCGGGCGCGGTCGAGCTCATCACCACCGCGGCCCGGGTGGTCGACGGCAGCCCGTCGCTGCGGGCCCACGAGCGCGAGATCGTCGCCGCAACCACCGACGCGCTGGCCGGCCTGCTGCAGTCGGACGGCTCGGATCGGCTGGCGGCCTGGGCGATCGCGAACGCCCTCATCGGCGTCCAGCGAGCGATCGTCGCCGAGATCCGCACCGAGGTCCTGGCCGGCCGCCACAGCCCGAAACTCGTTGCCCGCGTCCAACGCGAGGCCGCCACCCTCCTCGCCCAACTCGAAACCGCCTTCACCCGCTGACTTTGTGCACCAGATCCGCAAGCTGACGGCGTCGAGATACGGATCTCGTGCACAAAGTCAGCTTTGGCGTGCGCCCCCCGGGGCTTGCCGCTTTCCGGAACATCCCGGTCACCTGGCGCACTTTTGTTTCCGGAGACCAGCTGCGGCTGACCGGCGTGACGACCGAATGTGTCTAGAGGTAGTTGGAGACCGGACCGAGGGTGAGCAGGCCGGAGGCGGCTCCTGCATGCTCCGTGGTTGCTGGAGCCAGGGCGGCTTGCGCGCGCTCGAGCACGTGAGGTTCCCCGAGTTGTCGTGCTGCGTGGGCGATCAGAGCCCAGTGTGCCTCCAGGAGTAGCCGTGGTGGCGGGTCGGGTACGGCGTTGAGATCGCTGAGAAGCAACGGGCGGATCCACGGTGTGTGGGGACCGTAGTCGGCCGGCGGGATCGGGCGGTCGTGGCGGATCGACCAGCACGCCAGCGCCAACGGGAGTAGGCCTTGGTCGAGGCCTGGCCTGCCGGCGTTGTCGAGGAGCACGGCTGCCGAGCGGTAGGCAGCGGGCGTGTCTTCGCGGAGTGCGGCGTACCAGCCGGTGAAGACGGCGACCAGCGGGAGCTCATGCCGCACGGCCAACGCGTCGGCGGCAGCAGCGTGGTGGTCGGCAGCGGCGTAGTCGGCGAGGGCGCAGGCGGATTGCAACCGGATCAGGTGGCCGAGGACCTCGTACGTGACGAGGGCGTTGCGTTGGGACAGCGTGACGAGCTCGGCGCCGATCGCGTCGCGCTCAGGGGCCAGGCCGGCCCGGTAGCAGGTCTGCATGAACAGACCATTGAGCGCAAAGGCCAGGAGCACCGGATCATCCAGACCATCGCCTCGTTCCTCGGCTGCGGTGATGGCCGCGAGCCGATGCCGAGCATTCGCATGAAAATCCCCTCAGTAGAAAGCTTTACAGAAAGCTATAATCAAAGACAGATAGGCTGTCAACCATGACCACGAGCGATCGGGTGGACGGGATCCTCGCGGCCTGGCAGCAGGAACTGCCGGACGCGCTGCACCCGACCAGCGAGCTGACCAAGCGCCTGATGGTGCTGGCCGATGCCTTGGACCAGGCCACTCGGCCGGTGCTGCGGGAGCTCGGCCTGACCGCGGCCGAGTACGACGTGATCGTCGCGCTGCGTCGCTCGGGAGCGCCGTACCGCCAGAAGCCGTCGGACCTGAGCCGCAGTCTGCTGCTGTCCTCGGGCGGCACGAGCAATGTCGTCAACCAGCTGGTACGGCGTGGATTCGTGGCCCGCGAGCCCGACCCGGACGACGGGCGCGGCACCCAGATCCGGCTCACCGCCGAGGGCGTGGCGCTCGCCGAGGAGGCCGTGATCGCGAGCGCTGCAGCCCATCACAAGCTGTGGGACGGCCTGCCCGGCGACACTGTCCAGCGTGCCACCGCCGCACTGCGGGCGCTCTCGGGACTGCCGGAGACATGACGAAGCGGCCGGTCCCCGGAGGGATCCGGCCGCTTCGGCTTCTCGTGGTTATCCGGCCTGGAAGAAGGCGCCCTTGAGGTAGTCGTGCACGGCGTCCTCCGACACCCGGAACGAACGACCAACCCGCACCGCGGGCAGCTCACCGGAGTGCACCAGGCGGTACACCGTCATCTTGGACACGCGCATGGCCGTGGCGACCTCCGCCACGGTCAGGAACTTCACCTCGGCGAGCGGCTGCTCACCACCGGACTTCTTTGATGCCATTGCGCACCGCACTTCCAGCACGGATCGTGCGCCGGCTTCCCCTCCGGCACCTCCGTCCGTGCATGCAACGAGCGTAGTGGCTGTTGGTACGAATGGGAAAGAGGGGGACTCGTGTGACTCAATAGGAGGGATCGAGACCCAAGAGCGGGAAGCTGGTGTCGCGGGTGGCTTTGATCGCGCGGTCCAGCCAGGTGTCCGGGTTGTAGCCGCTCGACCAGTCCACGTACGACGCGTCCCGGCCGTCCGTCATCCGCAGCGGCGCGACCCGCGCGAAGCGGATCCGGACCTCCTCGCGCCACGACTCCGGCACCGGCGTCAGCGGGTCGATCGGGTTGCCCGCGACGATCGCGAGCAGGTGAGTCCAGGCCCGCGGTACGACGTCGACGATCGCGTACCCACCGCCACCGGTGGCGATCCACTTCCCGCCGGCCACCTCGTGCGCGAGGTCGTGCAGGGCCAGGTACGCCGCCCGCTGCCCGTCGATCGTTTTCGTCAGGTGGGCCAGGGGATCCTCGACATGCGAGTCGCAGCCGTGCTGCGTCACCAGCACCGTCGGCCGGAACGCCCTCACCACATCCGGCACGATCGCGTGGAACGCCCGCAACCAGCCGGCATCGCCCGTCCCCGGCGGCAGTGCCACGTTGACCGACGTACCCTCGGCGTCCGGCCCGCCCGTCTCCCCCGCACTGCCGGTGCCGGGGAAGAGCGTGGTCGGCGACTCGTGCAGGCTGACCGTCAGTACGCGCGGATCGTTGTAGAACGCCGCCTGTACGCCATCACCGTGGTGCACGTCGACGTCGACGTACGCGATCCGCTCGGCGCCGTGGTCGAGCAGCCACTGGATCGCGATGGCCGGATCGTTGTAGACGCAGAAACCGCTGGCCCGGTCCGGCATCGCGTGGTGCAGGCCGCCGGCGATGTTGGCGGCGTGCAGGACATCGCCTTCCCAGACCGCCCGCGCCGCCTCGACGGAGGCGCCGACGATGTGCGCGGAGACCTCGTGCATCCGCGGGAAACAGTACGTGTCGTGAGTGCCGAGCCCGTGGACCTCATCGGAGGTGTCGGGGTTCTCGCCGGCCCGCTTGACCGCGGCGATGTACTCGGCGGTATGCACGGTCTCGAGCAGTGCGTCGTCGGCCGTCGGCGCCGGCACGACCTTGAGCTCGTCGAGCACACCGAGGGCGCTCGCCAGCCGGATCGTCAACTGCACGCGGATCGGACTCATCGGATGCCCGCGGCCGAAGTCGTACTCGGTCAGTCCGTCGTCGAAGACCAAAATCGCCTCACCGCTCATGTCTCCGACCTTAACCGTCAGACGCTGGGAAGTGGTTTGCCAAACCTGGCGCTCAATCGGTAAGCGCCGCGCTGCGCATGGAAGACGGTCATCGCCAGGATGCCGACAGCGGCCGCGATCAGTGCAGCCCACGGATGCGCGCCGACGTGCGCCCAAGCAGTCAGGGCGCCGGCGATCGCGAACGCGCCCAGGCCGCCGACGGCGTTCCTGGTCGGCGAGTTGCCGGTCAGGTTCGGATACTCGCGGGCGCTGATGCCCTGGACGAAGTGTGGGATGCCGTTCGTGCCCATCAACCCGGCCAGGAACGTCAGCACGATCGCTTGAATCATCTCTCCTCATTTCGGTCTACGTACGTTGACTGAAACCGTAGACCTCTCAGCGAGCTTCAGTCAACATGCGTAGACTGAGCCGATGACGACGAGGGTGGAGCAGCGGCGGCGGACGGAGGCGCGGATCCTGACGGCGGCGCGGCAGTTGTTCGGCGAGCACGGGTACGACCGGACGACGATCCGCGCGGTCGCGACCGCGGCCGGCAGCGATCCCGGCCTGGTGATGCGGTACTTCGGATCGAAGGAGCGACTGTTCGCCCAGGCGGCCGCGATGCCCGCGGACGGGCCGATCGTGGGATCGCCGGCGGAGATCGCCGCACAACTGACCAGCGCATTGTCGGAGAAGCTGGCGGACGAGCCGGCGGCGGCGCTGGCCGCGTTGCGGGCGATGTTCAGTCACCCCGAGGCGGCCGACGAGGTGCGGTCCGCGATGACCGGGCAGCAGCGTCAGGTGGCAGCGCAGTTGCCCGGGGAGGACGCCGTACTGCGTTCCGGCGTGATCGGCGCGTTGACACTCGGGCTCGTGATCGGGCGGCACCTGGTCCGATTGGACGGTCTGGATGCGCCACCGGAAGACGTGATGGCGGTGGCGGAGCCCCTCATCACCGCCCTGACGAAGGACACGAGCCGGCGCGACACCCCTCCAGAGCCGCGCCGACCCGTGTGACAACTGGTCCGACAGGTGCTTCATCGCTCAAAGACTGCAAGGCGTTACAGGATTTGCAGTTAACTGCAAACCGGGGAGCGATTCGGTTGCGGAGGGTGACACAAGCTGGTCTAGTCCTGTACTCTGCGCGGCTTCCGGCCGCCGCGAACCGGAGTTGCGCCGATCGGTGGTCAGGCCGCACAGTTCCTTCCCGTGAGGAAGCGCTTGAGCTCGATCAGACCCAATCGGCGGCAGGTCTTCACGGCGGGAGCGGCCGTCGCCGCGTCGACCGTGGCCGCCTCGACTGTGCCGGCGACGGCCGCGACGCCCGGCGGCCTGTACGGCTCCGGCACGCTCGGCTCCTGGGCGAACGGGACCCGGGCCATCTCGACCGAGACGCAGACCAGGCGCGTGGTCGAGACCAACGGCGTGTACATGTTCGGGGACAGCATCTCGGTCCAGGACGGCAAGTCGCTGGCGATCCGGCTGCTGAACCGTGACGGCAGCCAGATGGCTGTGAACAACTGGTCGAGCCGGCCCACCTCGGGCGCGGTCGACGCGCTGCAGCAGTGGGCGTCGACGTACGGCCTGCCGCGGCGGATCCTGATGGCGAGCGGGTCGAACGACATCTTCGACCCGCCGAAGTTCGCGGCGCAGGTCGACCGGGCGATCAGCATCGTCGGCCAGAACCGGACGCTGTTCTGGGTCGACCTCCAGGTCGTCCGCACGGCCCAGACCGCGGCGGTGCAGCTTGCCGACCAGCGCAACAGCTGCTGGCTCAACATGCAGCTGTACGACGCCCAGAAGAAGTACCCGAACCTGCGGATCATCCGCTGGGCCGAGTGGCTCTGGGTCAAGCCGTACCGCCTGGCCAACTACCTCCGTGACGGCGTCCACCCCTCGGTGCCGCTCGGTCAGGACGCCCGCAACGAGCTGATCGTCCAGTCGCTCACACAGCGTTGAATTCCTTCCCCACCGCCCCGGTCGATGAGCTAGGCTTGATGCCGTGAACACGAACTTGCAGCTGTGGTGGGCCGCCTAGGGCGGTCCCCCGGCGTGTTCGCACGCATCCAAGAGGCCGCCTCGCCGAGGCGGCCTTTTTGATGCCCTCGGTGGGGCTCTCACACTCACCGAAAGGGCAATCATCATGACTTCGCTGTCCGGTATCACCCCGTCCGGCCGTCTGACGCTGGGCAACCACCTCGGCGCGCTGCGCCGGTTCACCGACCCCGACGGGTTCTACTTCGTCGCGAACCTGCACGCGATGACGACCAAGCACGATCCGCGCCGGCTCGCTGCGCTGACCCGCGAGTTCGCGACGCTGATGCTCGCGGCCGGCGTCCCCGAAGGGACCGTGTTCGTCCAGTCCGACGTCCCCGCGCACGCGCAGCTCGCGTATCTCCTCGAGTGCACGTCGTACGTCGGCGAACTGTCGCGGATGATCCAGTACAAGGAGAAGGGCAACGGGCGCCCGATGACGCGGGCCTCGCTGTTCACCTATCCGTGCCTGATGGCCGCGGACATCCTGCTGTACGGCGCCCAGCAGGTCCCGGTCGGCGGTGACCAGGACCAGCATGTCGAGCTGGCCCGCGACATCGCGATCCGGTTCAACCGCGAGTACGGCGAGACGTTCGTCGTACCGCAGTTGGCGAAGGCCGCGCTGGCGACGCGGGTCAAGGACCTGGCCAGTCCGACGACCAAGATGAGCAAGTCCGCTGCCGACGACGCGATCGGCGTGATCCGGCTGCTCGACCCGCCGGACGTGATCCGCCGGCAGGTCATGCGGGCGGTGACCGACTCCGGGAACGAGGTCCGCCACGACGAGGCGAACAAGCCCGGCGTCACCAACCTGCTCGAGATCCTGGCGGCGTGTACGGACGGCGATCCGGTCACGCTGGCCGCGTCGTACTCGTCGTACGGATCGCTCAAGCAGGACGTCGCGGACGCAGTGCTGGCCGTGATCGAGCCGCTGCAGAAGGAGTACGCGCGGCTGACGGGCGACCCCGGTGCGATCGACCAGCTGCTCGCGCAGGGACGGGATCGGGCCATCGACGCGAGCACTCCCCGACTCCGAGCGGCGACGCGGGCGATGGGTTTGGCAGGATCGGCACCATGAAGATTCGCGCCGCCACGTTCAACATCCGCAACTCCTCCGCACCCGACGGCGACAACGCCTGGCCGGTCCGGCGGAACGCGACAGTGGCGGCGATCGAGCACCTGGACGCGGACGTGGTCGGGCTGCAGGAAGTGCTGCCCGACCAGCTCGACTACCTGCGCTGGCGATTCCCGAAGTACGAGATCGTCGGCGTCGGCCGGGACGACGGGATGAGCGCCGGCGAGCATTCCGTCGTCATGGTCCGGCCCGGCGACTGGCGCGTCGAGAAGCACGAGACCCGCTGGCTGTCCGACGATCCGGGCACGCCGGGTTCGGTCGGCTGGGACGCGGACCTGACCCGGATCGCGACGCTGGTCTGGCTGCGGCACCGCAACGGTACGACGATCGGCGTCGCGAACACGCACTACGACCACGCCGGCGAGATGGCACAGCTGCAGTCGTCACGGCTGATCGCGCGCTGGACCTCGGGCGAGCTGCCGTGGATCGTGATGGGCGATCTGAACGCGACGCCGGGCTCCCCGCCGCTGAAGACGCTGACCGAGTCCGGCCTGCGCCTCGCCGTACCGATCGAGGCCGGTGGAAGCTGGAACGACTTCACCGGTGTGGAGGACGGCGACCGGATCGATCACATCCTGGTCAGCGCGGGGTGGACCGTGGTCGAGGCAGCCGTCTCCCACTACCGCCCGGACGGACGGCTGCCCAGCGACCACTGGCCGGTGATGGCCACGCTGTCCCTTTAGATCTTGGCGAAAACCTCTTCGCGCAGGCGCTCCAGCGCGTCGAACCGCCGGTTGCCGGAGCCGAGGAACGCGTCCGGCACGAGCAACTCGTCGATCCCCGCGGCCGGGTAGTGCGCGACCTTGTCGAGCACCTCCTGCGCCGACCCCATGATCACGTGCCCGCCACGGCCCTCGAGCCGTTCCTTCCGCTCGGCCGCCTCGGTGTCACCCGGTACGACGACCTCCAGCATCGTCTGGGCGGACCGGCGGACCGTCTTCGGGTCGCGGCCGAGGCGCTCGCAGTGCACGGCGAAGACCTCGCCCTTGTGCGCGGCCAGCGCCGGGTCACCCCAGTGGTTCCACTCGTCGGCGTACTTCGCAACGATGCCGAGGGCAACCTTCTCGCCGGCGGCGCCGATCAGGATCGGCAGGTGGGCCGGCTTCGGCTCCAAGGGGGCGCCAGTCAGCTGGTAGTAGGTTCCGTCGAAGGTCGTCCGCTCCTGGGTGAGCAGGCCCTTGATCACCTGGCAGGCCTCCTCGAACCGGGCCAGCCGTTCACGCACCGCCGGCAGCTCGATGCCGTAGACCTCGTGCTCGTTCACCTGCCAGCCGGCCCCGATCCCGAGGACGAACCGGCCGTTGCTCATCTGGTCGATCGTCGCCGCCGTGTTCGCGACGACGGCGGGATGCCGGTAGGTGTTGCCGAGCACCATCGAGCCGACCCGGACCCGCTCGGTCCGGGCGGCGATCCCGGCCAGCAGGGCGAAGGCTTCGTTGACGGGAACGAACAGGTCGTCGCCGTTCTGCATGAAGTGATCGGCTATCCAGACCCCGTGCCAGCCGGTGCGTTCGGCGTACTCGGCTCCTTCGAGCACTTCCGACCAGGTCCTGGATGCCGCGGGCCACAAAGAGAAATCCATGCCGTCATCCTCCCTCTTGCGCCGCGAGGACCGCCTCCCCGTTCTCCTCCGCCCACATCGTGAGCATCCGGATCGGCCCCATCAGGGTCCGGCCGAGGTCGGTCAACTCGTACTCGACGCGGGGTGGGACGCCGCCGAAGTCCCGGCGGTCGACCAGGCCGTTCGCCTGCAGCCGCCGCAGGGTCTGGGTGAGAACTTTCTTCGAGATGCCGCCGATCAGCGCGATCAGCGCCGAGTGCCGCCGCGGTCCCTCGTTGAGACCCCACAGGACGACTACGGCCCACTTGTCGGCGATCACCTCGACCGCGAGCCGGGCCGGGCAGTCGGCCAGGAAGACATCGCCGGGATCCAATCCATCCACGACCGTCAAGGGTACTCAGAAGTTCCCACGGCGGTGCCTACCGTCTCCGGTATGAACGCTCTTCCCGAAAGCACCCACCGGCTCTTCACCGAACCCAAGGACGTCACCGTCATCACCGTCGACCCCGACGGCTCACCGCAGGCATCGCTGGTCTGGGCCGAGCGCGACGGCGACGAGATCCTGCTCGGTCTCCAGGCCCCGCATCGCAAGACCCGCAACCTGTTCCGCGATCCCCGCGTGACGCTGCTGATCCAGGACGACCAGGTGAGCTCTCGCGGCATCACGCAGTACCTGGTGATCCGCGGCACGGCGAAGGTCGAAGGCCCCGGGATTGCGGCGGACTACAAGGCGTTGATGGATCGCCAGTCCCAGCGCTACCTCGGCGTACCGGAATTCCCTTTCGGCGAAGGTATCTGGGACACCGGCGTGATCGCCCGGATCACCGTGGACCGGGTTGCCGGCGAAGGGCCGTGGACCGCCTAGGACACGCCCTAGTCAGACGACGATGTGCCAGCGGAGCAGGAAGGCGCCGACCGATAGGATCAGGTAGGTGAGGACGAGCAGGGCTCCGATCCCGGGACGCGGCCGATGGCGCCGTACCGGGTTGTCGGCCGCCTGGCCGCGGATAGCCTCCATCACCGCGCCGACCTCGGCCGTGCGGTCCTTCGGGATGCCGTTGATCTCGTTCTCGTCCTGGCCGCGGCTCAGTACGACGTTGTCGTCGCCGATCTCGATCTTGTCGACGTCCTGCCAGGCGAGGCTGCGGATGAGCATGCTGGTGCGGGCCTTGAGGGCGGTGTCGGTCAGCACTACGCGGTAGAGCACCACGCCGCCGGCGACACGGACGACCGAGGCGCCGATGATCGTGAGCAGACCGACCGCGAGCATGTCGCGAGCGCCCATCCAGAGCCACGAGTTCAGCGCCGGCACGACGATGAACGGGGCGACGAACAGCGCCCAGGCCCACCAGGGCGCCGGGTCCAATGGCACCTGCCACGGCAGCTGTGGCACCTCCTGCTGCTGCGCAGGCGCGGCAGCAGGATCGACCGAACGATTACCCATGGGCGGGACCATAGTCGACTCATCCCTCGAACAAGGCAGGAAACTGCGGCGCCAACAATAACGCCACCCGTCGGAGAGGTGTTATTCGGCAGCCAGCGCGCGCGACCGGTTGCGGGCCGCTTCGATCGCGGACAGGAACGCGGCCCGGACCTTGTGGTCCTCCAGTTCGCGGATGGCGGCGGCTGTCGTACCGCCCGGTGACGTCACCCGCTCCCGCAGCACGGTCGGGTGCTCACCGGTCTCCCGCAGCAGCTTCGCCGAGCCGACCACGGTCTGGACCACGAGGTCCGTCGAGGTGCTCCGCGGCAGGCCCATGTGGACGCCGGCCTCGATCATCGCCTCGACCACGAAGAACAGGTACGCCGGGCCTGACCCGGAGATCGCGGTCACCGCGTCCTGCTGCTTCTCCGGCACCCGGATGACCCGGCCGGTCGCGGCCAGCAGGCCCTCCGCCAACTCGAGGTGGCTCTCGTCGCAGTGCGCACCACGAGAGATCGCGGCCATCCCCTCGTCGACGAGGGCCGGCGTGTTCGGCATGACGCGTACGACGGCCACACCCTCGGGCAACCGTGACTCGATGAACCCGGTGGTGATGCCCGCGGCCAGCGAGACCACAGTCTGGGAGGCACGGACCGCCGGTGCGATCTCGGCGAGCAGGTCGGGCATGTCCTGCGGCTTCACCACCAGAACCAGGGTGTCCGCCTTGACCGCCGCATCCACGTTGGACACGACGTCGACGCCGTACCGCTCGCGCAGTTCGGTGGCCCGCTCCTCCCGGCGCTCGGTGATCAGGAGCTCCTCCGGTCGCCGCCCGGCCCGAATCAGCCCGGACAGCAACGTCTCCCCCATCACACCGGCCCCGAGAATGGCCACCTGACTAGTCATGCCGACAGGTTACTTCTTGCTGATGAGGGACCTCGCGAAGAACTGGATGTTCGCGGGGCGCTCGGCCAGGCGGCGGACCAGGTAGCCGTACCAGTCCTCGCCGTACGGGATGTAGACACGCATGGTGTGACCCAGGCCGGCGAGCCGGAGCTGCTCCTCGGGACGGATGCCGTAGAGCATCTGGTACTCGTAGCTGCCCGGCCGGCGGTTGGCGCGGTCGGCGAGCGAGCCGGCGATCGCGATCAGCCGCGGGTCGTGCGAGGCGATCATCGGGTAGCCGGTGCCGTTCATCAGGATCTTCATCGCGCGGACGTACGCCTTGTCCACCTGGCGCTTGTCCTGGAACGCGACCGACTCCGGCTCCTTGTACGCGCCCTTGCAGAGCCGGACGCGGGATCCGGCGTACGCCAGGTCTCGGCAGTCGCTCTCGGTCCGGCGCAGGTAGGCCTGCAACACCGCGCCGGTCTCCGGGAAGTCCTGGCGCAGCTCGCGCAGGATGCCCAGCGTGGAGTCGGTGGTGGTGTGATCCTCCATGTCGAGGGTGACCGTCGTACCCGCGTTGCGGGCCGCGAGGCAGATGGTCCGGGCGTTCTCCAGCGCAATCTTCTCGCCGTCGCCGGGCAGCGCCTGGCCGACCGCGGACAGTTTGACCGAGACCTCGGCGTTGTTGGTCAGACCGGCGGCGGCGAGCTGCTTCAAGACCTCGAGGTAGGCGTCCGCGGTGGCAGTCGCGGCGGCCAGGTCGGTGACGTCCTCACCGAGGTGGTCGAGGGTGACGTCGAGACCGTTGCTGACCAGCTTCTCGGTGGCCAGCACGGCCTCCGGAGCGGTCTCGCCGGCGACGAACCGTGCGACGATGCCACTGGACACCGGGAGCGACGACACGGCCTTCTTGATCTGGGGGCTGCGGGACATGCCCAGCAGGACTCGCCGAAGCACTACGTGTTCCTCCTCATCGACCCACCCGGCCCCATATGCCAGTGGTGTCAGCAGGCTACGCGCCTGAACCAGACGCTCGCCAATCGTGTGGCGGGGACCACACCAGCCGGTCCACTGGTCCGATACTCGCACCCTTGGTCGGCAAGGATGCGGGCATGCCCATCTTCAAGCGTCGCAAGCGGACCGTCGTGGAGGCCGACCCCATCGGCGCGTTCTGGTCGTGGTGGACCGAGGCCGGCGCGGCACAGGTGGCAGACGCGATCGCCCGGAAGGAGCCGACCGAGACGAGCTCCGCGCTGACCGACCTGATCGGGCGGATCCACCAGGACCTCGAGTGGGAACTCGGTCCGGGACTGCACGCCAAGCACGCCCTGATCGTCACCGCGGCCGGCAACCCCACCCACCGCGCCGTCGCCCGCCGCTGGTTGCGCGCCGCGCCGCCGTCCGACGAGACCTGGGAGTACGCCGACCTGCGCCGGCCCGGTCCCGCGTTCACGATCCGCTTCGACGGGCTGCCGCCGATCCCGGTCGACGAGGCGGTCGTCTCGATCGAACCGGATGCCGCTTCGATCCATGTCGGCGTACATCACCCTGTCTTTCCTGATGTGCCGATCGACGTGCAGCGGCGGGTGACCTTCCTGATCCTCGACCTGGTGCTCGGCGAGGAGATGGTGGAGACCTGGGTCGGCGCGATCGAGACCCTCAGTTCCGCGCCGGCTGACGCGGTGGCGATCGATTCGCTGCTGCCGGCGGTGGCTGCGTTCGCGGCCGAGCACACCCTGGAGGACGGCAGCCCGGCGTGGAAGATGCTCGAGGGTACGCGCGACGGACACCGGCTGATCGCGACCGCGGAGTACCCGCTGCGCTCCATCCGCCACCCACACCTCGACACCCACGTCGCGGTCTCGATCGGCTATCCCGTGGTGCGTGACGACGGGCTGCCCGAGTCCGACATGCTCGACGAACTCCGCGCCTTCGAAGACCATCTCACCGACCGCCTCGGCGGCTCCGGCAACCTCCTCGCCCACGAGACCTCGGCCGGCACCCGCATCCTGCACTACTACACCGACGGCACCACCCCCGCCGGCGCCCAACTCCAAGCCGCCACCACCGGCTGGCCCCATGGCAAGGTCACCATAACCACCAACCCAGACCCCGCCTGGCTCAACGTCTCCCACCTCGCCGGCTAGCTCCCCCGGTGGATGGGGTGTGATTGGGGTCACAAGCGGCAGAATGTCTAGTTCGCTGGGGGTCGGGCGACGCAAGGGTGACAAGACGGTAGGGCTGACAAGGAGTCTGTGATGCGTACTTTGATCGCGACCGCGTTCGTTTCGCTCGATGGCGTTGTCGAGGCGCCTGGTGGAGAGGCGGGTTACCGGAGTTCGGGGTGGACGTTCAAGGACATCGAGTTCGACCCGGCCGCGTACGAGCTGAAGGGCCGCGAGCAGGAGGAGGCGGGGGCCATGATGATGGGCCGTGCGAGCTACGAGGCCTTCGCTCCGGTCTGGCCGGACATGCCCGAGTTCCCTGGCTACCGGGTGATGCCGAAGTACGTCGTGTCGACCACCCTGCAGGACGAGGACCTGGTGACGAACTGGGGCGACATCACGATCCTGCGATCCCTCGACGACGTCGCCGCGCTCAAGCAGACCGAGGGCGGGCCGATCATCATCCACGGCAGCGCCACCCTGGACCGCAACCTGTCCGACGCCGGCCTGATCGACCGGTACCACCTGCTGGTCTTCCCGGTCCTGCTCGGCGCCGGCAAGCGCCTCTTCAGCGCGACCGACAAGGACAAGCAACGCCTCGAGGTCGTCGAGAGCGAGTCCTACTCCAACGGCATCCAGAAGCTCGTGTACGACGTCGTCCGCTGACCTCCCGCCGGTCGCGGCAGATCGGGATGCAACCTGATCGCCCGGGGTTTCCGTCTTGAGGGGGAATTCGGAGAGAGTGGAGGCGGCATGGCCGTGCGAGACCAAGACTTCGTGGAATTCGTCGAAACGACGAGTCCATCGCTGCGGCGGACGGCCTACCTGATCAGCGGCGACCGGCACAAGGCGGACGACATCGTCCAGGACGCGCTCTACAAGCTGTACCTGGCCTGGCCGAAGGTACGGCGGGTGGGTAACCCGTTCGCGTACGCACGGCGGATGGTCGTCAACGTGGCACACGACGGTGGCCGCCGGCCGTGGCGCCGGGAAGTGGCGACGGACGCCGTGCCGGATCGAACGGCGGCCGACTTCGCCACCGGGCACGCCGAGCGCGACGAGGTACTCGACGTGCTTCGCGGTCTGCCGCCGCGTCAGCGCGCTTGTGTGGTGCTGCGGTACTACGAGGATCTGTCCGTCGAGCAGACCGCGGAGATCCTCGGCTGCTCGACCGGCACCGTCAAGAGCCAGGCGGCCCGCGGTCTCGACACTCTCCGGCAAGCCATCGACCGGCGACGGACGAGCCGAGCACTGTGAAGGAGAACCCCATGGAGGACGTACGTGAGGTCGGTGCCGAACTGCACCGCCTCGCCGATGCAGAGCAGTTCGACCCGCTGGACACCGCCCGACTGCTGGACCGCGGTCGCCGAGGGCGCCGCCGCCGCAGGATGCTCACCGTCGGCGGCACTGTGGCCGGCTTGGCAGCGATCGCCGCCACCGCCGCGCTGCTGCCCAACCAGCTCCGCGCGAACGACGCCCCGGTGGCGGGCGATCAGCAGCAGGAGGCGTACTTCGCGCCGGTGCAGGGCGTACCGCGCGGCGACGACGTCGTCGGCGCGCCAGTCACCAACGCGGAGGCGCTGCGCCGTTGCCGGCTGCGACTTCCGGACATGAAGGGTCCGTTGGCGGACACCGTCGGCGGCTACCGGATCGGAGACCAGGCGTCGACCGGTAAGGGTGGAAATCTGAAGGTCGGCGACAAGATGCTGCTGTGCACGGTCCCCGGTGCGGACAAGCCGACGGCCGCACTGATGGCGAAGCTCCGGAAGGATCCGGTTCCGACGGACCCTGCCATCCAGTTGCTGAACTGTTCCGCACAGACCTGGGTGGATGTCACCAAGTGGCGCATCGTCGCTTCGGCGCGGTCGAAGATCTGGCCGAGCGTCCTGCTGACCGCGGTGTCACCCAACGGGCGAACGGCGATCGCCTGCGAGATCGAGAAGAACTCGCTGGACGGCGGCATGGTGATGCGCGGGACCACCTTCCTGAACCCCGACTCGGTGCGGCAGGGGCATGACCCGATCCTCACCCCGGCGAAGGGTTCGCAACGCGCGGATCTCTATACCGGTAGGGATCTGAGCGGCCGGGAGTGCTCCGGAAAGCTCTGCTGGGAGGCCCGCGCCTGGGGACGGGTGGCGAGCACGGCAACCCGGATCCACCTGCAGATGGGCCCGTCGGCGGCTACCGACATTCCGGTCACCGACGGCTGGTTCGCCTACCTCTGGCTGAGCCCACCGACGACGGCGAAGGCGACCGATTTCAAGGCCACCGCCTACGACAAGGACGGAAGGGTCGTCAAGATCCTGGAGCCCCGGCAACCGGCCTGAGACAGGCTGCGGGACTCTCTGTCCGGCGTCACGCGGTACGACGTCTCAGTGTCGCCGCACCCAGTCCGAGAGCTGCCAGGATGAACGCCAGCACCACCAGAGCATCTCCGCCGGCGCCACTGGTGAACCCGTTGCCTTGGGCAACTCCGATGACCGCGTCGACCGCGTAGGACAACGGCAGTACGTCGCTCACCGCATGCAGGACTGCCGGCAGCTGATCCCGTGGAACGAGCAATCCACACAGCAAGATCTGCGGGATCATCACTGCCGGCATCATCTGCACGGCCTGGAACTCGGTCGCCGCAAAAGCACTGGCAAACAAGCCCAGCGCCATACCCAGCACACCGTCGAGAACGGCGACCACGCCGAGTTGCCAAGCCGGGCCTTCGATCTTGAGGTCGAGGGCGTACAGCGCGATCGACACGACCACGACGGCCTGGACGACGGCGATCAGGGCGAAGGCGAGCGCGTAGCCGAGGAGGAAGTCCAGCTTCGCCATCGGCATCGTGAACAGCCGGGACAGCGTGCCGCTCGAGCGTTCGCGCAGGGTCGCGACCGAGGTGACGACGAACATGACGATCGCCGGGAACACCGCGAGCAGCGGCCCGCCGAAGCGGTCGAAAGCGTTCGGTGAGTCGATGAACATCCACCACATCAGGGTGACCAGCGCCGTCGGCAGCACGATCAGCATCGCCACCGTGCGACGGTCGCGGCGCAGCTGGGCAAGGACCCGTGCAGCGACGGCAAAGGTGATCCGGGGCGTCATCGCGCACCTGCCTTTCGCTCGATCAGGGTGAGGAAGGCCTGCTCCATGTCGGTGGTCCCGACGGAGTCGAGCAGGGTTTGCGGAGTGTCGTCGGCGAGCAGGTCGCCGTCGCGCATCAGCAGGAGGCGGTCGCAGCGCGAAGCCTCGTCCATCACGTGACTCGAGACCAGCAGCGTCGCGCCGGCGTCCGCCAAGGAGTGGAAGAGGTTCCACAGGTCGCGCCTCAACACCGGATCCAGGCCGACGGTCGGTTCGTCGAGGACGAGGAGTTCGGGATCCCCGAGCAGAGCCGCGGCCAGCGAGGCCCTCGACTGCTGCCCGCCGGACAGCCGATCGACGCGATCGTCCGCGTGCGAGCGCAGGTCGACGGCGTCGATGACCCGATCCACGTCAGCGGCCGCGACTCCGAGCACCGCGGCGAAGAAGCGCAGGTTCTCGGTGACGGTGAGATCGCCGTACACGCTGGGCTCCTGGGTGACGTACCCGATCCGCCCGCGGAGCTTCGGCGCTCCGGCGGGCAACCCGAGGACGGAGACGTCGCCAGTCACGCGGGCCTGGAGACCGACGATCGCCCGGATCAGCGTCGTCTTGCCGCAGCCGGACGGACCGAGCAGCCCGGTCACTGTCCCGGTCCGGAGGTCGAACCCGACCCCGTGCAGGACCTCCCGGTCGCCGCGCACCACCACGACGTCCCGGCAACTCACCGCGTTTTTCATCATGTGATGAATTTAGCCCCGGCAGCAGCCCGTGGCAAGCCTTCACATGACGGAGTAACCGGTGGATTCGCTGAGCGGCCCCAAGACGGGTTCGCCGTACTTCGCTCGCAGCGAAGCGAAGGCCGTGACCTTGTCCTCGCCCCAGCGCCCGACGGACGCGGCATAGGTGTCCCCGGTCAGGAACACCGGCGGAGTGCGCTTGCTGTGGAACTTGTCGGCGTACATCACCAACTCCTCCTCCGCGGAGGCCGGGATGTAGTCGTCGACCGGGATCGGCAGCGATTGGCGCAGTACGTCGTCGCGCGTGATGCCGACGCCCGTGTGGCGGGACGCGAACCGGCAGATCGGTTCGGGAAAGCCAAGGCCGTCCAGCAGTTCATGACCGAGTACGCCGTGCCGCACGTAGTCGGCCGTGTTGAGTTCGCCGGTCGGGCCGTACAGGCGATAGACGCCGACGTCGTGCAGCAGGGCGCCGGCCCGGATCAGGTCGGTGTCGACGTCGAGACCGTCGAACAGCTGCTCGGCGACCTGGCAAACCACCACGGAATGGGGATACACCGACTCGAAGGCTTCGCGAGTGGGCGCGTGATCGCGATGCAGGGCGTGGATCTCGCGGTCGGTGGGGATCCGCATCAGCCGGTCAGGTGAAGCTGGAGAACGGGCGCCAGCCGGTCGATCAGAGTCGCGAGGTCGACGGAGGCGACCGGTTCGAGCCCGACCAGGTAGCGGGCCATCGCGGCGCCGATCAGCTGGGTCGCGGCCAGGCTCACGCGAAGGTGCGCATCGGGTACGTCGAGCGTGCGCGAGATCGGCTGGATGATCATCTGGGTGATGCCCTCGCGCATCAGCCGGGCCACCTCGTCACTGGTCACCACGCTGCGGAAGATCGCCTTCATCCGCTGCTGTCCCTCGGGTGATTCCCAGATCCCGAGGAACACGGTCGCGATCCGCCGGCCGATCTCCTCCCGCGGTCCGTCGAGGATCTCCGCGGCGATCTGGCGCGGGTCGACCGGGATGGCCATGGCCTCGATGAACAGCTCGTCCTTGCTGTCGAAGTAGTGATGCACCAGCGCCGCGTCGACGCCGGCCTCGCGGGCGACCGCACGGATCGAGGTGGAGCTGAATCCCTTGTCCGCAAAGGCTTTCCGGGCCGCTCCCAGGATCTCACCGCGGGTATCCGGTCCGCCCGGACGACGGCCGGCCCGCCCGCTCCCCGCCGTCCGGGTACTCATGGAATCAGTTCCGAGATCTCGCCCTCGGGGGTGACGGCGAACGACGTACGGCGTGATCCGCGGGCGAAATGCTTCCGGGTGAACTCGAGCGACTCGACCAGGTCCACCTCACGCTCGGACCGGCTGGTCGCACGCCGCGTGTTGATCTCGATGATGATGTGACCGCGGAAGTCCTGATTGGCCAACTCGGCGAGCAGATCCGCCGCGCGCTGCGTGCCGCGGCCGGGCACCAGGTGCTCGTCCTTCGCGGAGCCGGTCCCGTCGGTCAGGTGGATGTGCTTGAGGGTCTTGCCCATCGTCGCGGCGAGCTCGACGCAATCCTGCTCGGCGGTCGACGAGTGCGACAGGTCCAGCGTCGTGTGGGCGTAGGACTGCTCGGTCGGGTCCCAGCTCGGGGCGTACGCCTGCAGACCCTTGCCGGGCGCGCGCCACGGGTACATGTTCTCGACCGCGAAGATCACGCCGGTCTCCGCCTCGAGCCGGGCGATCCCCTCGACGAACCCGCGCGCGTAGTCGCGCTGCCAGCGAAACGGCGGGTGGACGACGACCACGTCGGCGCCGAGGTCCTTCGCGGCCTCGGCGCTGCGCTCGAGCTTGCCCCACGGATCGGTCCCCCAGACCCGCTGCGTGATCAGCAGGCAGGGCGCGTGGATCGCGAGGACCGGGAGCTGGTGGTAGTCGACCAGCCGCTGGATCGCGTCGATCTGGGTGCTCAGGGGATCGATGCCGACCATCACCTCGACGCCGTCGTACCCGAGCCGGCTGGCGAGCTCGAATCCGCTGGCGGTCGACTCGGGGTACACGGACGCAGTGGACAGGCCGATCCGCGCGGTCTTGCTGGTAGTCATCGGGAGCCTATCGGGGTTGCAGCTGGTCGAGCCGGGACAAGATGACGCCTTCGCGCAGTGCCCAGGGACAGACCTCGAGCGCGGGCAGGTCGAACAGGTCCATCACCGCGTCCGCGACCATCGCACCGGCGAGCAGCTGCGACGACCGTCCGGCCGAGACCCCGGGCAGGTCGGCCCGCTCGGCGGCGGACATCTTGGTCAGCTTCGGCATCCACTCGGTCAGGTCGTCCCTGTCCAGGACACGAGGCACGTACGGTCCGTCGTCCGACGGCGCCGCGCCACAGATCCGGGCCAGCGAGCGGAACGTCTTGCTGGTGGCGACCGAACGCTGCGGCTTGCCGGCCCGCAGTACGGGGCCGGCGACGGCGGCCATCTCGATCCGGATCCGCTTCCGCAGCGCCCGGACCTCGTTCTTGTCCGGCGGGTCGGCGGTCAGGCCCTCCCGGTTCAGCCGGCCGGCGCCGAGCGGGACCGAGACGGCGATCGTCGCCTCCTCGTCGGACCCGGCCGCGATCTCCAGCGAACCGCCACCGATGTCGAACACCGCCAGGCGGCCCGAGGACCAGCCGAACCAGCGCCGTACCGCCAGGAAGGTCAGGCGGGCCTCGTCCTCGCCGCTCAGCACCTGCAGGTCGACCCCGGTCTCGGTGCGGACCCGGTCCAGCACCTTCTCGCCGTTCGGCGCCTCTCGCAGCGCCGAGGTGGCGAAGGAAAGCACCGACTCGCAGCCCTTGTCCTCGGCCAGCTCGACCGATTCCTTGACGAATGCGACCAACCCGTCGGACCCCGACTGCGCGATCTTGCCGTCCTTGTCGAGGTGTTCGGCCAGCCGCAGTTCCGTCTTGTGCGAGTACGCCGGAAGCGGCGCGGCACCGCGGTGTGCGTCCACCACGAGCAGGTGGACGGTGTTGGATCCCACGTCGAGTACGCCGAGCCGCATACCCTCACGCTACTGGACTATCGGAGTACCAGCGTGTTCCGGAGTCGTCGTTCACAGTTGTGCGGGTTTGGCGCGTACGCTTTCCAGGTGCCTGAGGTTTCTCTCGATTTTCCCCGCGCGTGGGTCGAGTTCACCGATCCCGACGATCCCGACCAGGTCTTCCGTTGCGACCTGACCTGGCTGGCGTCCAACTGGACCTGCATCTTCGGCGGTGGTTGCAAGGGCATCTACAAGGGCAGACCGAACGACGGCTGCTGCACCCTCGGCGCACACTTCTCCGACTCCGACGACGAGAAGCGGGTCAAGGCCTACGCCAAGGAGCTGACCAAGGACGACTGGCAGTTCCGCAAGGAGGGCCGGAAGAACGGCTGGGTCGAGACCGACGACGAGGGCGACCGCAAGACCCGGGTCTGGGAGGGTGCCTGCATCTTCCTGAACCGTCCGGGCTTCCCCGGCGGCGCCGGTTGCGCCCTGCACGGGCTGGCGCTCAAGCGCGGCGTGCACTTCGTCGAGACCAAGCCGGACGTCTGCTGGCAGCTGCCGATCCGCCGGACCTTCCGCGAGGTCGAGCGCCCGGACGGTACGACGTACACCGAGGTCGGCATCGGTGAGTACGACCGGCGCGGCTGGGGGCCGGGCGGTCACGACCTGGACTGGTACTGCACCGGCAACACCGAGGCGCACGTCGGCGTCGAGGCCGTCTTCGAGTCCAGCAAGGTCGAGCTCCAGACCCTGATGGGCCACAAGGCGTACGACGTACTCGCGGAACTGTGCCGTCAGCACCTGGAAACGGCCCGGCCGCTGCTGCCGCACCCAGCCTCTAAGTAGCGATCTCCCCGTTGTCGACGAGCCAGCCGATCGCTTCGAGGGTGGCTTCGAGCGCGGTGTAGCGCGGCCGGAAGCCGAGGAGCCGCGCCGCCTTCTCCATCGAGCAGTTCGGGCTGTGCTCGATGTGATCCCAGGTGGCGGCCGCGTCTCGTTCCGGCACCTTCTCCCGCCACTCGCCGTACGGCAGGAGTCCGAGCTGCGCCTCCTGACCGAACCAGTCGGCAACGGCGTGCGCATACCCACGCAGTGTCACCGCGGCATCGGCGACCGCGTGGAAGCTCTCGCCGATCGCGATCGAGCGGCTCGCGATCGCGGCCAGGAAGACGCCCGCGACGTCGGCGGCGTGGACCGGATTGAGCGTCTCCAGACCGAGGTTCGGCAGCAGCACGTCATGGCCGTGGGCAAGCTTCTCGAACACGCCGAGGTCGAAGTTGCCGGCCGGGTTGACCGGCGTCCAACCGGGACCGCAGATGTGACCGGGGTGGACGATCGTGGCCGGCAGCCCGTCGCGGCGAGCCTTGCCGAGCAGGTAGGCCTCGATCGCCGCCTTCTGTACGCCGTAGTCGCCGAAGGGTTTGCGTGGTGCGTCCTCCCGGGTCGGCACGGTCATGCTCGGGCCGTGCACCCAGATCGTGCCGCAGTGCAGCAGGTGCTGGATCTTTCCTTCCACTGCCTCGACGAGCTGACGCGCACTGTCCTCGGTGAAGCAGATCAGGTCGATCACCACGTCCGGCCGCAGCTCGGCGACCCGCTGCCCGAACGTCCCGGCGGTATCCTCGGCCTGCCGGTCGACCTGGATCTGCTCGACTTTCCGCCAAGCCCTGTCGGGCTGGTACGGCGAGTGCTCGCCGCGACTGAGCACCGTGACCTCATGCCCGAGACGCACCAGCGCCGGGACCAGGTAGGTGCCGATATGGCCGGTGCCTCCGATAACGACCGTACGCATGCGCCGAGCCTAGCGGCGTGCAGCTCGACAGGACGTATACCCCCACTGAGCAGGCATATGGCGCTCGTCCGAGCGTGGGTTGCCCCGGCGGACACGGACACCTCCTGTCGAAAATGCACGCAAGCGACACCCCGGATGCGGCGACTGTCGGTGGGTGAGGACACAATGACTGGCATGCGTCTGGATCATCTGTCGTACGCGTGCGGACCGGATGGGTGCCGCGCGACTGTCGAGCGGTTGTCCGCGCTGCTCGGAGCGGAGTTCGTCGACGGCGGTGTGCACCCGCGCTTCGGCACGGTGAACCACATCCTCCCGCTGGAGAACGATCGCTACATCGAGGTGGTCGACGTCCTCGACCACCCGGCCTCCGACAAGGCACCGTTCGGTCAGGCGGTCCGCGCCCGCAAGGAGCTCGGCGGCGGCTGGCTCGGCTGGGTGGTGGCGGTCCGCGACATGGAGCGGATGGAGAAGCGCCTCGGCCGGCCGGCGGTGCCCGGCAACCGGCACCGGCCCGACGGGGTGAACCTGACCTGGCGGCAGATCGGCGTGAACGGGCTGATCGCCGACCCGCAGCTGCCGTTCTTCATCCACTGGGACGACCTGAGCGAGCACCCGTCGACCGGCGGCAAGGGCGTCAAGCTGACCGCACTCGAGATCGCCGGCGACCCGGCCCGCGTCACCGACTGGATCGGCCACCCCGCCGACCACCTGCTCGACGACCTCGACGTCGCCTGGGTCGGCCCGAACGGCCAGCCCGGCCTCAACGCCGCCGTCTTCGACACCCCGAACGGGATCGTCCGGCTGTAGTCCTAGTGGAGGCTCTCGAGGTCGGAGAGCGACGTCTCGAGGTGGGTCAGCAGCCGCTGCAGGTGTGGCACCGTACGGCGGCAGCCGACCAGCCCGAAGTGGAGCTGGTGGTCGTAGCTGGTGACGCTGATATTCAGCGCCTGACCGTTGAGCACGATGCTCGCCGGATACATCCCGAGCAGCCGCGACCCGTTCCAGTACAGCGGACTCTCGCTCGGGCCCGGCACGTTGGAGATCACCACGTTGTACGGCGGCCTCGTCCGGCCGGCGACTCCGGGGAGGACCGCGGCGGGGCCGGCGACACCGAAGCCGAGGGCTCCGAGCAGCAGCCGCTGCAACGGACTGAGCTCGGACAACACGCCCTTGGCATACGTGGTCGACGCCATGATCCGGCGGATCCGGCGCTCCGGATCCCGCTCGTCGGTGGCGAGGTCGGCGATCAGCGTGCTCAGCGAGTTGCCGCCACCGGGGGCGTCGGGCGTATCGCGCAGCGACACCGGGACCATGGCCGTCAACGCCCGGTCCGGAAGGGCGTTCAGCTCGAGCAGATAGTTGCGCAGGGCCCCTGAACACATCGCCAGCAGCACGTCGTTCAGCGTCGCGCCGGTGATCGCCCGCACCTTCTCCAACCGGTCGACCGGCCAGGACTGCGCCGCGAACCGCCGCGACCCGGTGATCGACTGGTTGAGGATCGTCCGCGGCGCCCGCAGCGGTACCGACGAACGCACCAAGCTCTTCACCCCGAGGGGTGTGAGGCCGGCGACGTCGGCCAGCACTCTGCCCGCATTCCCCGGAATGCGGCCGACCGTCGTCAGCAACCCATCAGTGCTCTCCGCCGGCTCGGCCGCTGACACCGGCAGGGCGAAGGTCGCCGGCATCCCGGTCCGCGCCGGGTCCGAGGTCAGGGTGTCCTGCATCCAGCGGAGCGCTGTCACGCCGTCGATCAGCGAGTGGTGGATCTTGCTGTACAGCGCGAACCGGCGGCCCTCCACACCCTCGATCAGGTGCATCTCCCACAGCGGGCGGTGCCGGTCGAGCAGCGTGCCGTGCAGCCGGCTGGTGAGCTCGAACAGCTCCCGGACCCGCCCCGGGCGCGGCAGGGCCGACAGCCGCACGTGGTAGTCGAGTTCGATGTCGTCGTCCTGCTCCCACGACCAGTAGCCGAGGTCGAACGGCCGGTGCCGCATCCGCCGGGCGAACAGCGGGTGGACCGCCGGCGCCGCGACCATGTCGTGGTACAGCCCCGACACGTAGTCCCGCGACCCCTCCGGAATCACATGATCCCGCCCAGCGCCTTCCGGCAACTCGAACAGCATCAGCCCACCGACATGCATCGGTTGCTCGCGCGTCTCCCCCAGCAAGAACATCGCGTCCAGCGGCCCCACCGCGGTCATGACCCCTCCGCTCCCGACCTGGTCCCGGCACCCCATCGTCGCCGCCGTACCCCGGCCCGTCTACCCCCCGACCTTGAGCACCCCTCAACCACTTTCGCGCGCTGAAAATGGTTGGCCGGTGCCCAAAGTCGATAAGAGGGAGGGTGGGGTGGGGATTAGTCGAGGGGGCGGTAGTTGACGCCGATCTTCTCGATGCGGGTCAGGTGGGGGCGCAGGCGGGTGAGGAACTCGTCGTACGACGTCCTGGGCGAACCCCAGGCACGCTCGGCGAAGGCGGACAGGCGCGGCAGCAGCATGTAGCCGACCTGCTGCTCGTCCGGCATGTACTCGGTCCAGATCTGGCACTGGGTGCCGACGATCAGCGCCGCCTCCTCCTTGGTGAGCGACGGCGGGATCACCTCGAAGTCGTAGACCTTCTCCAGCGGGATGAAGTTGCCGATCGCCAGCGGCTCGGTGGCCGGGTCGCCCTGGTAGTAGTCGAAGTACACCGACTCGCACGGCGCCATCACGGTCTGGTGACCGGCCTTCACCGCGACCTCGCCGCGGTGGGCGCTGCGCCAGGCCATGATCACGGCATCCTTCGGGCAGTCGGTCTCGACCATCTCGTCCCAGCCGACCAGCCGGCGGCCCTCCTCGGCCAGCACCGACGCGACCTGCTCGGTGAACCAGCCCTGCAGCTGCCCCGGCTCGGTCAGCCCGAGCTCGGCCTGCCGCTTCTGGGCCACCTCCGAGTCGCGCCACTGCACCGACGGGCACTCGTCACCGCCGAGGTGGATGTAGGGGCTGGGGAAGATCTCCAGCACCTCGCGCAACACGGTCCGGACGAACTCGACGGTCTCGTCGTTCACGTTCAGCACGTCTTCGCTGATACCCCAGTACTGACGGACGCTCAGCTGGGTGTCCGGGTTGTTGCCGAGCTCGGGGTACGCCGTGATCGCGGCCTGCATGTGACCCGGCAGGTCGATCTCCGGGACCACGGTGATCCCGCGCTCGGCGGCGTACGCGACGATCTCGCGCAGGTCGTCCTTGGTGTAGAAGCCGCCGTGCCGCTTGCCGTCGTACTCGAAGTCCTTCTGGCCGCGCGACATCTTGCCGACCATGGTCTCGTCGCGCCAGGCACCGATCTCGGTGAGCCGCGGGTAGGCCTCGATCTCGACCCGCCAGCCCTGGTCGTCGGTGAGGTGGAAGTGCAGCGTGTTCAGCCGGTGCAGGGCGAGCACGTCGATGACCTTGAGCACGAAGTCCTTCGGCATGAAGTGCCGGGCGACGTCGAGCATCATTCCGCGCCAGGCGAACCTCGGCGCGTCCGCGATCCGCACCGCGGGCACCGCGACCTTGCCGTCCTCGGCCGGCTCGGCAGCATCCAGCAACTGCGCGTACGTCGATTCCGCGTGCCGGAGCGCGTCCTCGGAGCCGGCCGACAGCCGGGCACCGTCCGCGGTCACGTCGATGCGGTACTCGGTCTCATCGAGGTTCTCGACCACGTCCCGGATCGCCTCGGCGCCGGGATCCGCGCTGATCCACTGGCCCTCCTCGACGGTGAGTTCACGCGGGGCAGGGACGATCGCGATGTCAGGCATCCGGACTCCAAAGCAGGGTCGAATTACGTCAGGACAATCCTATAAGCGCGGATCGACGCACGTCCACGTTCGGAAATGCGTGCAGCCCGGCTACTCAGAGCATCGCCGAACACACCAAATCGAGCTGCTTCCCGGTCAGGTTGATGAGAAGGTGAGCCCGTGACCGTCGACCAGAGACCCGCCGAGCTGCAGCGGACGACCTTGCGGGTGCTGGTGGCGAGCAATGTGCTCGGTGGCGTCGCGGTGGCGAGCGGGTTCGCGGTCGCCGGGTTGCTGGCCGAGAACATCTCCGGCTCGACGTCGATGGCCGGACTGGTCGCCACGTCGACCACACTGGGCGCCGCGATCCTCGCCGTACCCTTGGCTCGGCTCGCGCGGTCGCGTGGCCGGCGGGTGTCGTTGACAGTCGGTTATCTGCTCGCCACGATCGGTGCGGTGCTCAGCATCGTCGCCGCACAGGTGGACTCGCTCGCACTGCTCCTGGTCGCCGGCTGCCTGTTCGGCAGCGGTTCAGCGTCCAACCTGCAGTCCCGGTACGCCGCTACCGACTCAGCCGACCCGACACGCGTCGCCCGGTCGCTGTCGCTGGTCGTCTGGGCCACCACGATCGGTGTGGTCGTCGGACCCAACCTGACCGGTGTCGGCGGCTCGGTGGGCACGTCGATCGGGATCATGGCGCTCGCCGGCCCGTATGCCTTCTCCGTGGTCGCCTTCGGGCTCAGTCTGACCACGGTGTGGTTCGGACTGCGTCGGCTGCACCAATCCACACCCCAACACAAACTGGAGCGGCAGCCGCTGGCGCCCACCTTCCGGCGTGTGATGGCGATCCCTCATGCCCGCCTCGGACTGCTCTCGATCGCAGTCGCGCACGCGGTCATGGTCGGGGTCATGTCGATGACGTCCGTCCATCTAAGGCACCACGGAGCCTCGCTGATGATCGTCGGCTTCGTCATCAGCGGCCACGTGGCCGGCATGTACGCGCTGTCCCCAGTCATGGGCTGGCTGGCGGACCGCCTCGGCCGGATCCCCACTATCGGCATCGGCCTGGCAATCCTCGCCATGGCCATGACGGTGGCCGCACTGGCTCCCGACGGCGCACATGGCCTGACCGCTGCCGCCCTGGCCCTTCTAGGGCTCGGTTGGTCGGCCTGCCTGGTCGCGGGTTCCACACTGCTCTCCCGCTCGGTTCCAGCAGACATCCGCACCTCGGCCCAAGGCCTGTCCGACCTGATGATGGGCGCACTCGCCTCCATCGCCGGCATCGCCGCCGGCCCGATCCTCGCCCACTTCGGCTTCCACTGGCTCGCCATCCTCTGCGGCCTGTTGCTTATCCCCATCGCCCTCCTCGCCGCCGCCACGAGCAGGCCGCTGCCGGCGGCAACTAAGGTCTAGCGCTGTGAGCATTGCGGAGGGCGGGATCCCGAGTCCCAACATCTGGGAGCACCCGAAGGTGTACGAGGTCGAGAACCGGGCGGTGGATCCGGACGGCGTGATCGAGCCGGCCATGCGGGCGATCCGGGACTGGGCCGGACTGACGGTGCTCGACATCGGCTGCGGGACCGGCTTCCACCTGCCGCGGTTCGCGGAGACCGCGGCCCGGGTCATCGGGGTCGAGCCGCATGGTGCGCTGGCCGATGCGGCCAGGCGTCGTACGCGCGGATTGCCGAACGTCGAGGTGCGACCGGGCACGGCGCAGCGGTTGCCCGTGCCGGACTCCTCGATCGACGTGATGCACGCGCGCTGGGCGTACTTCTTCGGGCCGGGGTGCGAGCCCGGACTTGCAGAACTGGACCGGGTGATGCGGCGGGGCGGGACCGCGTTCGTGATCGACAACGACGCGAGCCGATCGACGTTCGGTGGCTGGTTCGGTGCGGCGTACCCGATGATCAAGCCTGCGGCCGTGGAGAAGTTCTTCACCGAGCGCGGGTGGACGCGGACACCGCTGGACATGGGCTGGCGGTTCGAGCGGCGGGAGGACCTCGAGGCGGTGATCCGGATCGAGTTCAAGCCGGCCGACGCGGATCGCATCGTCGCGTCCCACTCCGGCGTCGAGGTCGACTACGCGATCAACCTCTGGAGCAAGACCTTCTGAACGTCTTCTGAAACGACACCCGGGACCGGCTGCGGGCGGACCTCCGGGGCCCATAGGGTTGACGAACCACTCGACGGGTCTTCTGGGGAGGCTCCAGCCAGGGATGGACGGACTGCTGCTCGACCGCGTGCCGGGGTTGCCGGATCGACTTCGGATCGACGTAGGTCAGCAGCGAGCCGTGGTGATGCCCGCCGCGATGGACCGCCGTCGGCTGGCCGACCTAGTGACCGGTGCCGAGGATCCGCCGGACGGCGCGGTGGTGAAGATCGGCGGCGCGGTCCGGCTGGTGCCCGCCGAGGGTGGCCTGCTTCCGCACCTGACTGTCCTCGACAACGTGATCCACGGGCACACTGTCGCGCATCCGGTCACCAAGCAGGCCGCGAAGGAACAGAGTCTGGTCAAAGCCGGCCGGTGCGGACTCGCGGACGTGCTCGACCGCTACCCGCACGAGATCACCCCAGGCCGTCGCCGGCTGGCCGGTGTGGCCCGAGCACTCGGCGCGTACCCGCGGGTGATCCTGCTGGAGGACGCGAACGGCCTACCAACCTGGGGATCCCTACTGCGCATCGAACACAACCCGGACCTCTCGTCCGCGGCGATCCTGCTCATCACAACCAGTTCAGCGCGTACGGCGGGTTTCCTCGATGCGGAGTAGTCGCCGAGCGTTCCTGGGAGCCGCCGCGACGCTAGTGGTCGCGGGCTGTTCGAGCGATGTGCTCGGACTGCGCCGTAGCGTGCGGGTCGCCGTGAGCTGGAGCGGTCAGGAGCTACGTGCCTTCCACAAGGTGCTCGACGGTCTCGGCCGGCTGGACTATCCCGTGGAGGTCGTACCGCTCGGCGACGACATCTCCACGGCGTTCGGCGCCCGGTCCACACGCCGGCCGGACATCGTGATGCTGCCGCAACCCGGTCTGGTCCCCCGTCATCTCCACGACCTCGAGCCGATCCCCGACGACCTCGCCGACCTCGGCCGGGCCCGCTTGTGGAAAGAGCAGTTGGTGCACGACGGAACGACGTACGGCGTGCCCTTCAAGACAGCGCACAAGTCGGCGGTCTGGTATCGGCCGTCGGTGTTCCAGCAGGTCGGCGTACAACCTCCGCGACTGTGGGCGGACTGGCTGGACCTCAACCGGACCTTGACGCAGGCCGGGGTCACGCCGTTGTCCTTGGCTGCTGGTGATGGCTGGGTGCTGACCGACTTCTTGGAGAACGTGCTGCTGGGCATAGCGCCGGCTGTCTATGCAGGACTCGCGACGGCTGCTGATCCACGTCCGTCCCGGCAGCCGCAGTTCGCCGCTGCACTGCGGTTGCTGGGGACGATGTGGTCGGCTCCTGGTGCGCTGGCCGGTGGAGTGAAGCGCTCGCTCGTGCAGCAGTTCCCAGATGCGGTTGTGGAGGTGTTCGGACACCGCAGAGCAGCCATGATGCTCGCATCCGACTTCGCCGAGCCGGTCGTACGGTCGTTTGCCGCAGACCCGGACGACATCGGTGTCTTCACCTTCCCACCCCTGGAACCCGGCGCGGCTGCGCCCGTGGTCGTCGGTGGGGACGTCATGGTGCTGCCGAAGCCGACCACCGAGGACGCGCGCGATCTGGTCCGGCGGCTGGCCGCTCCAACCGCCACGGACCCGTGGATCAAGGAGGGCGGGTTCCTGGTCGACGGACAGGTGTCGGGCTACTCCCCCGAGCTCACCCGGCTGGCCGAACAGCTGACCCGTCCGGGCGAGCAATTGCAGTTCGACCTGTCCGACCTGCTCGGACGGCTCGGTGACATCAACGGACTGTGGCGTGTCCTCACCGACTTCCTGACTCAGATCGGTGGCCGCGGGGCTGCCGTCGTACCCGAGGCTGTCGACGCGGCGATGAGCGAACTGCGGGAGGCGGAGGGCTGATGGGCCTGCAGACGAACGGCCTGTCGCTCGAGGTCGTCGGCCGGGAGGTGAGCGGCCGGCCGGTACCGGGAAAGCCGCGCCGGCCGGCCGGACCGTACCTGCTGGGCTTGCCGGCGCTCCTGCTGAGCTGTCTGCTGCTGATACCGATCGGGGTGACGGTGGTCGCGGCGTTCCGGACGCCGGGCGGCCTCGGTTTCGGCAACTTCGCGGTGATGGGCGACCCCGGCGCATTGCGTGCCGTGGGCAACAGTCTGCTCTGGGTGCTGGTCGCCTTCGGACTCGTCGCGGTCGGTTTCTTCCTTGCCCTGTTGAGTTATCGGCTGCCCGCACTGACGTCGTTCCTGCAGCCTGCACTGGTGATCCCGTTCGCGGTGTCGGTGCTGGTGTCCGGTGCGACGTTCCGGCTGATCTTCGACCCGACGCCGGAGCGTGGGACCATCACAGCGGTCTGGACGCGACTGTTCGGGTCGAGTCCGGTGTGGCTGGGCCCCGGTCTGTTCTGGCTCGTGCTGGTGTCCGCCTTCGGCTGGACCTGGCTCGGGTACGTCGTGTCGCTGTTCCGCGCCGGTCTGGACGCGATCCCCGACGACGTGACCCGGACCGTCGCTGCCGAAGGAGTGACCGGGTGGCGGCGGCTACGGGCGCTGGAGATCCCGATGCTGCGGCCGATCACCGGTGTGGTCACGCTGACCCTGGTGATCGCGGCAGTCCGGGTGTTCGACCTGGTGCTGATCGTCGTACCGGGTTCGATGCAGCGGTCCGCGGATGTGCTCGGTCTGAACTGGTGGCGTGCGACCACGACTGGCGACGACTCCGGACGTACGGCGGCCCTCGGTGTGGTGCTGTTCGCCATCGTGGCCGCGGTCGGCGTGATCGGCGTCCGTGGACTGCGGCGGCGTCGGTGGGCCATGCCCGTCACGGTCGTGCCGCCTGACCCGTCGCTGGGTCGACCGAAGCCGAGCAAGCGGGTACGACGGATCGGGTGGTCGGTCGGGTTCGCAGTGAGCCTGGTGTGGATCTTCCCCGCGGTGGTGCTCGTCGCAACTGCGCTGCACTCACCGCGGGAGGCCGGGCTGCGAGGTTGGTGGTCCCTTTCGGGACTGGGGTTCTCATCGTTCGCGGCGGCTGCGAATATCGGGCTGTTCCGGGCTCTGCTGTCCACAGTGCTCATCGCCGGTGCAGCCACGGTTGTCCTGCTGGTGATCGCCGTACCGACGGCTTATCTGGTCGCATGGGGCGGCTTGCCGCAGTGGCTGGGCCGCGTGGTGACGTCTGCGTTTGTAGTGCTGGCAGTGACTCCTGTGCAGATGTATGCCGCTCCGCTCCGGGATGCGATCGGTGGTGGCGGGTTGGCGGGATCGCGGATCGCACTGGCGCTTGTGCATGCGGCCGCGGGTCTGCCGTTCGCTGTGCTGTTGCTGCGGTCTGCTTTCGCATCGGCTCCACCGGCGTTGGTGTCTGAGGCACTGCAGGGTCCTGCGCGGCAGAGCGCCGTACTCGCGACTGTGCAGCGGACGTATCGACCCGCACTGGTCGCTGTCGCGGTGCTGGAGTTTGCACTGGTGTGGAACGACTTCATCGTCGGCTTCCTGATCAGTGGCCCTGGTACGACGCCGTTGTCGCTGGTGTTGTGGGGTGAGGCGCGGCAGTTCTCGGCGTCGAGTGGAACCGTGGCCGCTGCAGCTGTGGTCGCGTCTGTCGTGCCGGCTGTGCTGATGTTGTCGTTCTGGCAGACCGTGGTGCGCGGGCTGACCGCTGGGAGCAGGCCATGAGCGCTGACGAGGATGGCGGGCCTTCTCCTGAGGAGAAGCCGCCGCGCACGGGGCGACGCGGACGTGTCTTCGGGATCAGTGGACTCGCATCCGGCCTGCTGACCGGGCTCCTGACCGACGGGTGGTCGCAGAGCTTCAGTGCGACCGGCTGGGTGCGCATCGTCGGCGTCGCCGTGGCCGTCATCCTCTTGCTGATCTGGGCGATCTACAACGCGCCGGCCGCACTCCAGGCCTATCGACGCCGGCGGTACGGCGTTCACGCGCCGATCGCCGCGCCCGAGCTTCATGCGGCGGCCGAAGAGGCCGAGCAGTGGATGATCGCACTCGGGTCCGATGCCGGTGGGATGGCCGCGGCCGAGTGGTACTCGATGAACGAACCGCAACTGCGCGAGGTACTGCTCACGGAGAAGCCGCGCGACGAGACGGCCGATGACCTGGCCCGGATCTGCGACGCGCTCGAGGTCTGGTACCTCCGCCGCTCGGAGCCGGGTGCATTGCTGGAGTTGAGTGAGTTCCTGAGCGCTGTCGCGGACGCATGTGGACGCCGCGACCTGGCGGAACTCGCCGCCGCCCGCGCTGCAACGGCGTACCGGCTGATGGGCGATCTGGAAGCAGCGAGCACTCGGCTGGGCGTCTCGGACAATGTGGCGACGCATACTCGGACCGCGGCCGCTCTGACGACTCGCAGACAGGTCGAGCGGGCACTCCTCCACTTGGCCCGAGCCGAATTGGCGCCAGCGGGCAACGACCGCGACGAGGCCGTACTGAATGCCCGGGACCGGTTGGACGACGCGCGGCTGAGCCGCCCGGGTCCCGACCTTGCCGCCGAGGTCGCGATCTACATCAACCGCGCGATCGTGCAGCTGTATCAGCAGGACCCGGAGGGCGCGCTGGATCAGCTTCGGCCGGCCGTGGCCCGCGCGACGGCGGCGGGCGACATCAGCGGTCAGGCGCATGCCCTCGAGCTCACTGGCGTGGCGGCGTGGATGCAGCGCAGTCCGCACGAGGCGAAGCGCTGGTGGCAGCACGCCGAACACCTCTACGCCGAGGTCGACGAACGCGAAGGCCGCGCGCGTTGTCTTCAGCACCTGGGCTCGGCGGAGGTTGCGGCCGGCCGGCTGCGCTCCGCGCGTGAGTTGCTCGAGCAGAGTGCGCTGTTGCGGACGTCGGAGAGCGAGATCCTGGCGAGATACCTCGAAGCCGCACGGGAGATCGCCTCCCCGCCGGTGATCGCCGAAGACGCCGGCCACCGCGTCGCCGTCAGCCGGCTCACCCGCAGCCTCGAGCGCATCCGCAACCACTTCGCCCGTTGACGGGATTTGTCGGCGGTTTCGCTTAGGTTGTTGGGCATGGCGAAGACGGCGGGGCAGACCAAGAGCAAGGCAACGTCGTTCGCATGTTCGGAGTGTGGCTGGACGACGGCGCGCTGGATCGGGCGGTGCGGTGAATGCCAGGCGTGGGGCACGGTCGCCGAGGTCGGAGCGCCCAAGGCCGCCCGGATCACCGCTGGTCCGGTGTCGTCGCCCGCGATGCCGATCGCCAAGGTGTCCGCGATCGAGGCCGAGTCCCGTCCGACCGGCATCGCCGAGCTCGACCGGGTCCTCGGCGGCGGCGTCGTACCAGGGGCGGTGATCCTGCTCGCGGGTGAGCCCGGCGTCGGGAAGTCGACGCTGTTGCTCGAGGTCGCGGCGCAGTCAGCCCGGCGCGGTCAACGCACGCTCTACGTCTCGGGTGAGGAGTCGGCCGCGCAGGTGCGGCTGCGCGCCGGGCGGACCGACGCACTCGTCGACGAGCTGTATCTCGCGGCCGAGACCGACCTCGGCGCGGTGGTCGGGCAGGTCGACGCCGTGGACCCGTCGTTCCTGGTGATCGACTCGGTGCAGACCATGGCACATCCGGAGGTCGACGGCGCGCCCGGTGGGGTGACGCAGGTCCGCGAGGTCACCGGCGCGCTGGTGCGGCTGGCCAAGGAGCGGCACATCGCCGTCGTACTGGTCGGGCACGTGACCAAGGACGGCGCGATCGCGGGGCCGCGGATGCTCGAGCACCTGGTCGACGTCGTGCTCGCGTTCGACGGCGACCGGCACTCCGGGTTCCGGATGGTGCGAGCGACCAAGAACCGATTCGGGCCGTCGGACGAGGTCGGGTGCTTCGACATGGTCGACACCGGGATCGTAGAGGTGTCGGACCCGACCGGGCTGTTCGTCTCCGAGCACGCCGAGCCGGTCGCCGGCACGTGCGTGACGGTGATGATGGAGGGCCGCCGGCCGCTGCTCGCCGAGGTCCAGGCGCTGGTCGGGCCGTCGGCCGCTCCCCAGCCGCGCCGGACCACGTCGGGGCTGGAGTCGTCCCGGGTCGCGATGGTCCTCGCCGTACTCGGCAATCGGGCCGGCCTCAAGCTGACCGATCAAGAGGTGTACGTCGCCACCGTCGGCGGCGTGAAGATCACCGAGCCGGTCGCGGACCTGGCTGTCGCGATCGCGGTCGCGTCGTCAGTGATGGACCGTCCGATCCATCCCGGCCTGATCGCGATCGGCGAGGTCGGCCTGGCCGGTGAGGTCCGCCGGGTCGGCGGCCTCGAGAAGCGCCTGGCCGAAGCCGCCCGGCTGGGCTTCACCAAGGCGATCGTGCCCGCCGACGTCCCCAACCGCGGCAAGGACCTGAAGCCGATGGACATGCAGGCCAAGTACGGTCTGCGCGTCTTCGCCGCCCCCGACCTCCCCTCGGCCCTGATGGCCGCCGGCCTCGCCTGATCTCGTCACCCCACCCTCCCGGCCACCCGGGTCGATGGTCGTGACGTTCACCGCCGGGCCTGGGGTGCTGTGACGGACGCAGGGCCGAGCGCCCGCTCGAGCCGGTCGAGGTCGTCGGCCAGCGCGTGCAGCCAGCTCCAGCCGTCGACGATCCGCAGCGTCGCGTCCTGCGCCCCGGACAGTGTCGGGGTGCCGGAGTCGTCGAGCCGTCGGCTCAGGGCAGCGCCTGCGCGGGCGGGAGGGGGGTCGCCTACGGCGATGGCGGCGGCCGCGGTCGCGTAGTCGGCGCTGACCTCACCCGCCGCGCCCTCCAGGGCTCCTGCGGCGTCCATCGGCGGATACGGCCCGCCGGCGTGACGGGCCTGCAGCACGGACGAGTAGTCGGCGAGCCGGTGCACGACCGACAGCACGATCAGCCAGTCCGGGCCGGGGTCGCCGGACGGCTCGGTGCGGAACTGCACGTACGCCTGATCGAAGAACGCCGCCAGTCGGTTGAGGTCGGGCGGGGTCCCCGAGGAGACACCACCGGTCAGCCGCATGACGGTGTCCCGGATGACGCGCGCACCCGCGTGCAGGCCGGCCGCGGCCGCCCGCCGGACCTCCCCGCCGCCTCCACGAGGCCACACCGCCGCACCGATGAGCGCGCCGACGAGGCCGCCGACGACGACGTCAGCGAGCCTGACTTCGGCCAACCGCCAGTTCGCCGGCGCGACCTGCGCGAACAGCAACGCAACGACGACGGTGAAGCAGGCCTGGCCGGCCGCGACACCGAACAGGGGGCCCGCCACGAACCCCACCATCATCACCAGCGGCAACGCCCAGGCCAACACGTCGACATCGGGACCGACGAGGGCGAGCAGGCCGGCCGCGACAAGCGCACCGCCGACCGTTCCGACGAAGCCGCGCAGAAAGACGGCTCGGTCCGCCACCGCCGACGTGCGCATCAGACTCAGGGTCGCCAGCAGGACCCAGAAGCCGTGCGAGAGGTCCAGCACGCCGGCGACGACCCGGGCGGCGGCCAGGCCGACGGCGAGGCGCACCGCGTTCTGCAGATACACCGAGCGCGGTGTGAGATTCGCGCGGACGCGTTGCCACACCAGCTCCGCGGGCCGGGCGTGCAGGAACCACAGTTGCTGCGGCGTCGTGGCGGGATCGGGTGCCGGCGCCCTCAGGAAGCCGCCTCCGGCGAGCACCGCAGTACGGGCGCTCTCGGCTACCGCCATCCCCGCGAGCCCGGCCCGGAGGTTCGCCGGGGTCCCCGCCTGATTGGCAAGGCGCCGGCCCCGCTCGGCGACGTACCTCTCCAGCGCGCCGTCGACGCCGGTGGTGGCGATCGGGCTCGGGCTGCCGGCTCGCAGCGCCGCGGCGAGGGCGGCGAAGGCGTCGCCGGACGCGGCGACGAGATCGGCGGTACCGGGATGCCTGGTGCGCTGCGAGTCGGTCAGCAGGTCGGCGAGGTCGGCCAGGCGGCCCGCGGCCACCCGGGTCGCGGCGCTGGCGGCGAGCAGCGCACGGTCGCGGATGCCCGGGCCGAGGGGCCGTTGCGCCGGCGGGATGTCCGACAGCCGCAACCGGGCTACGGCGTCGAGTGCAGCGCGGCGGGCGGCGAGCTCCGGGCCGATGGCCGCCGCCGGGCTCTGAAGCACCGGTCGCAGCGCCATCGCGTACGCGGCAACGGCGTCCGCCGCTTCGAGCAGCCGCTCACCGTGTGGTCGTGGAGCGGCTGCGGGCCAGACCAGCCGGTCGGCGAGTGTGAGCAACAGACCGCCCACCAGCAGGCCGACGAGCCGCTGGTCGAGGGTGTCCGGAGCGAACGGCGGGAAGCACGGCAGCACATAGAACAGCTGCAACCCGTTGGCCACCCCGGCGACCCGAGGGCCGCCCACTCCCGCGTAGGCCACGGTGAACCCGACGACGAGCATCCCCGCGGCGGCGACCGCGGTACTCACCGCCGCCAGGGTTCCCGCAGTGATGAGCACGGCGCCGATGGCGACTGCGGCGAGGTAGGTCCATGTCCGCGTCGACGGCGCGCCCTGCACGTCCGACAGCCCCCCGAGTGCGACCGCCGTGAAGAGGGCGTACACCGCCGTCGTCGGGTCTCCGACGACGTACTGCAAGGGGTAGAACCCCAGACAGGCGGCGACGGTCACCTGAACGGCCCGGCGTACCGCGGCCCGGCCGCCGTCGTCGAGCCGCCTGATGCGCCCGACGGTGGCGGCTGTCGACCCCCGGACGTCCGCCGTCATGTCATCCGGCTCCGTCCCTACCGAAGGTGCGGTTCTCGGTGGCCGACGGAACGGGCGTAGGTCTGCCCATCCCCCGAACTACCTTACGCTGCAATGCCTGCGCAGAGATCACACCGAACTGCGGGTGTGGGGTGAGACGGGGATCTACAGAGGGTCGATGGGGAACGTACTCTGGGGGCGCCCCGCCGGGTTCAGTGGCGAACCCGGGAACCCGCCGGCACCCCCCGCCGGATGACTGCAGGAGCACGAGATGAGCGGATCCAGAGTTGTCGCGCTCGGCCACTACCAACCCGAGCGGGTGCTCACCAACGCCGAGCTCGCCACCATGGTCGAGACCAACGACGAGTGGATCCAGAGCCGGGTCGGGATCCGGGAGCGCCGCATCGCGGCACCGGACGAATCGGTCGACGAGATGGCGTGGCGGGCCGCCGACAAGGCCGTCGCCAATGCCGGGATCGACAGCTCCGAGATCGACTACGTCGTCGTCGCGACCTGTACGGCGATCGACCGGTCACCGAACATCGCCGCCCGGGTCGCCGCGCGGCTCGGCCTCGGCAACCCGGCCGCGATCGATCTGAACACCGCATGCTCGGGCTTCACCTACGCGCTGGCGACCGCCGATCAGGCGATCCGGGCCGGCGCCGCTTCGAAGGCCCTGGTCATCGGCGTGGAGAAGCTGAGCGACTGGACGGACTGGACCGACCGCACCACCTGCGTGCTGATCGGCGACGGCGCCGGCGCGGCCGTGGTGGTCGCGAGTGAGGAGCCCGAGGTCGGTCCGGTGGTGTGGGGCTCGGTGCCGGAGATGTCGGACGCGGTCCGGATCGAGGGCCGCGACGGCCCGTTCCAGCAGGAAGGACTCAGCGTCTTCCGCTGGGCCACCACGCAACTGCCGGAGATCGCGCAGCAGGTGTGCGAGAAGGCCGGCCTGAAGCCCGAGGAACTCGGCGGCGTGGTTCTGCACCAGGCCAACCTGCGCATCATCGAGCCACTGGCCAAGCGGCTCGGCGCGGTCAACGCGGTGGTCGCCAAGGATGTGGTCGAGTCCGGCAACACGTCGGCCGCGAGCATCCCGATCGCGCTGTCGAAACTGGTCGAGAAGCGCGAGATCCCGTCCGGCGCGCCGGTGCTGTTGTTCGGGTTCGGCGGCGGTCTCTCGTATGCCGGTCAGGTCATCCGCTGCCCCTGACGCCACAGGCGCCGTCGCCGCGAGGGCTTGATTCACGCGGCAAACCACAACTGCACGGTCCGGATGCACGAGCGGCTGCACGCGCACGGGCAACCGCGACCGGCAGCGCACCCCGCGAGCGGACGCCCACCGGGGACTTCGGCTCCATCGCGTCCGCGTAACCGCATAGACTCAGGTTCCGTGGCTCCGAATTCCGACAAGAACAGCACCGGCGCCCGGATGCGCGCGACCCTCGCGGCGGTGGCACCCGGGACCGAACTGCGCGAAGGCCTGGAACGGATCCTGCGCGGGCGTACCGGCGCCCTGCTCGTCCTGGGCCACGACAAGACCGTCGACTCGATCTCGACCGGCGGCTTCGAGATCGAGGTCGAGTTCTCCGCGACCGGACTGCGTGAGCTGAGCAAGATGGACGGCGCGATCATCCTCGACCGCGACGTGAGCCGGCTGCTCCGCGCCGCCGTACACCTGATGCCGGACCCGTCGATCCACACCGAGGAGACCGGCACCCGGCACCGCACCGCCGACCGGGTCGCGCGGCAGACCGGGTTCCCGGTCATCTCGGTGTCGCAGTCGATGCACATCATCGCGCTGTACGTCGACGACCAGCGCTACGTCCTCGAGGACTCCGGCGCGATCCTGTCCCGCGCCAACCAGGCCCTCGCGACGCTCGAGCGGTACAAGCTCCGCCTCGACGAGGTGTCCGCCACGCTGTCCGCGCTGGAGATCGAGGACCTGGTCACGGTTCGCGACGTGGCCGCGGTCGCGCAGCGGCTGGAGATGGTCCGGCGGATCGCCACCGAGATCGACGGGTACGTCGTCGAGCTCGGCACCGACGGCCGGTTGCTCACCCTGCAGCTCAACGAGCTCGTCGCCGGGGTCGCCGGTGAACGCGAACTGGTCGTCCGCGACTACCTGCCACCGGCCACCGGTCGCAAGCCCAAGACGGCGGACGACGTCCTGCTCGAGCTGGACGCGGTCAGCCCGACCGACCTGCTCGACATCGGCCAGGTCGCCCGGGCCCTGCAGCTCGGCGGCGCCGAGCAGCTCGACGCCGCGGTCACACCGCGCGGCTACCGGCTGCTGGCCAAGGTGCCGCGCCTGCCGGGTGCGGTGATCGACCGGCTGATCGACCACTTCGGCCACCTGCAGAAGTTGCTCGCGGCAAGCATCGACGACCTGCAGACGGTCGAGGGCGTCGGCGAGAACCGGGCCCGCACCGTCCGCGAGGGGCTCTCCCGGCTGGCCGAGTCGAGCATCCTCGAGCGGTACGTCTGACCCCGGCTCCCCCGATCACCCCAGACCCCCGGCCACCCGCCGGGGGTCTTGCGCGTCCGGCCGTCGGAGAGTAATACTCCGGATGGATCATTTCGTGTGGAACAATCCAGGTGGAGGATGATGGCCGAGCTCACGCCGTTGGCGATTTCGGTCCTGGCGCTGCTGCACGAGAACCCGATGCACGCCTACGAGATGTACCAACTGCTGGTCAGCCGCCAGAACGACCGGATCGTGAAGGTCCGGCCCGGCTCGCTCTACCACACGGTCGAGCGACTGGCCGGCCAGCAGTACGTCCGCGCGACCGGCACCGAACGGGCCGGCAACCGCCCCGAACGCACGACCTACGAGATCACCCCGGCCGGTGCCGAAGCGCTGCGGCGCCGGGTGGAGAGTGGGATCGAGAAGTACGTCTACGAATACCCGTTGTTCCCGGTGGTGCTCAGCGAGGCGCACAACCTCGACGCCGAGGATGCGCTGCTGCGGTTCCGCCGCCGGGTCGCGGACCTGGACGACTGGCTCAAGGATCTGGACGAGTCGCTCGGCCGGGCCCGCGATGACGGCGTGCACGAGCCGTACTGGATCGGCGGCGCCTACATCCGCAACCAGATCGCCGCCGAACGGGACTGGCTCGCCACCACCATCGAACGTATCGAGAGCAAGGACTTGCCATGGCAACCCCGCAAGAACACGTGAGGCCTCCGGAGGTGCGGCCGTGGCCCGCGCTGTGGGCCCTCGTCATCGGCTTCTTCATGATCCTGGTGGACTCGACCATCGTGTCGGTCGCGACGCCCGCGATCCTGGAAGACCTGCACACCGATGTCGGCAGTGTCATCTGGGTGACCAGCGCCTACCTGCTCGCGTACGCCGTACCCCTGCTGGTGACCGGACGACTCGGTGACCGGGTCGGTCCGAAGAAGGTCTATCTGACCGGTCTGGCCCTGTTCACCCTGGCATCGCTCTGGTGCGGGTTCACCACCTCGATCGGCATGCTGATCCTGGCCCGGGTCTTCCAGGGTCTCGGCGCCGCGATGATGACACCGCAGACGATGGCCGTGATCACCCGGATCTTCCCGCCGGACCAGCGCGGCCGGGCGATGAGCCTGTGGGGCGCGACCGCCGGCGTGGCGACGCTGGTCGGCCCGATCCTCGGCGGCGTGCTGGTGGACGGGCTGGGCTGGCAGTGGATCTTCTTCATCAACGTGCCGGTCGGCGTGGTCGGATTCGTCCTGGCGATGCGACTGGTGCCCGACCTGCCGACGAATGAGCACAAGTTCGACATCCCGGGGGTGGTGCTGAGCTCGATCGGTTTGTTCTGCTTGGTGTTCGGCATCCAGGAAGGACAGAAGTACAACTGGGGCACGATCAAGGGACCGATCTCGGTCTGGTCGCTGATCATCACCGGTCTGGTGGTGCTGGCGATCTTCGTGGTCTGGCAGTCCCGCAACCGCGGCGAACCACTGCTGCCGCTGGGCCTGTTCAAGGATCGCAACTTCTCGCTGGCCAACGTCGCGATCACCACGGTCGGCTTCGCGATCACCGCGATGACGTTCCCACTGTTTCTGTACGCGCAGGCCGTGCGCGGACTGAGCCCGACCAAGTCGGCGTTGCTGCTGGTCCCGATGGCCGTCATCACCGGCCTGCTGTCGCCGTTCGTCGGCCGGCTCACCGACCGGGCGCATCCGCGCTACCTGGCCGGCTTCGGACTCGCGTGCTGCTCGATCGCCCTGTTCTGGCTCAGCCAGGTGATCGAGCCCGACGTACCGATCTGGGAGCTGCTGCTGCCGATCGCGTTGCTTGGCGTGGCGAACGGCTTCATGTGGGCTCCGATCGGCAGTACGGCGACCCGCAACCTGCCGCTGAGTCAGGCGGGCGCCGGGGCGGGCGTCTACAACACGACGCGGCAGATCGGCGCGGTGCTCGGCAGCGCCGGCATCGCCGTACTGATGGAGTCGCTGCTGGCGCGCAACCTGCCGGTGGCATCGGCTGGTGCAGCGGCGGGTGAAGGCGCCTTCAGCGGGAGGCTGCCGGGGCCACTGCAGCAGGGCTTCAGTGACTCGATGGCGCAGGCGCTGATCCTCCCGGCCTCGGTGCTGCTGATCGGTCTGGTCGCCGCACTGCTGTTCGCCAAGCCGATTCGCACGCAGGCCAAGCCGTCAGACGACCTGGAAAGCCTGCACGGCTGACGAGCGGTCGTCGAAGTCGGCCTTCACCACATAGGTGCCAGGTTTGGCCACCGGCTGCCCGGGAAGGCAGCCGGGGCCGGACCGGTGCCCGTTCCAGGGCACCGTACTCGTCGCCTGCTTGCCCTTGGCAACAACTAGCGTGGCGCGCGGAATCGCTTGTCCACAATGGGTTGTCGTCCAGATCAGGTCCGTGCCGGACATCACCGTCACGGTCAGCGCGCCGGGATCGATCGTCGCCTTGCAGCCGTCCGACACCGCGTCGAGCCGGACCACGAAGTTCAGCGCGGACCCGGACGCGATCTTCCGGTTGGCCGGCAGCACCTCGACGCGTACATCGGACCCGGAACACTTCGTGTCCCGTGGAGGTGGCGGCGTGGTGGTTCTGGTAGGCGTCGCCGTAACCGTCGGAGTGGTGGTCGGCGCGGCAGGTGGGGCGCTACTGCTCGGGTCCGAGGCGGCCGTGTTCTGCCGGCTGTCACCGCCGCCACCGAACAATCGGACGATGAGAAGGAACAGCAGCACCAGTACGGCGAGCACCAGTCCCCGGCGGAACCAGTACACGCTGGCGGGCAGATGCCCGACCGGACGGAGCAGGCTGCTCATGTTCGCACCCTAATATCGGCTCTGTGCTCGACCAGTCAGGCTCGCCGCTCACCGCTGTGCCCATGCCGCGCCTCCGGCACGGCGGGTCATGGGGCTGCCACTCCCGGGAGGCCCCATGACCGGAGCTAGCACCTTGCACGGGCCGGTGCTGGAGTGGTACGACGCCAACGCGCGAGTACTGCCCTGGCGGGAGCCGGACGCGGGCCCGTGGGCAGTCATGGTGAGCGAGTTCATGCTGCAGCAGACACCGGTCAGTCGGGTGCTGCCGGCGTACCAGGTGTGGCTGGAGCGGTGGCCGAAGCCGGTGGACCTGGCCGTAGAGGCGCCAGGTGAGGCTGTGCGGGCCTGGGACCGGCTTGGGTACCCACGACGCGCCCTGCGACTGCACGCGGCGGCTCAGGCGATCGTGGAGCGCCATGGTGGTGAGGTGCCGGATGATCACGCCGCACTGCTCGCACTGCCCGGCGTAGGGACATACACGGCGGCTGCGATCGCGTCCTTCGCGTTCGGCCGGCGGCACGCGGTGGTGGACACCAACGTGCGCCGAGTGCTCGCGCGAGCCCTCACCGGAGTCGCACAGCCGAGCATCTCCCCCACTGCGGCCGACCAGCGGCTCGCGGTGACCGCACTCCCCGCTGACGAGCCGACAGCGGCCCGTTGGGCGGTTGCCTCGATGGAACTAGGTGCACTGGTCTGCACCGCACGTACGCCGAAGTGCGACGAGTGCCCGATTCGTGGCCGGTGTGCTTGGGTGCTGGCCGGGAGTCCGCCGTACGACGGGCCGCCTCGGAAGGGGCAGACGTACGAGGGCACCGATCGGCAGGTTCGTGGCCGGTTACTGGCCGTGCTGCGGTCCGCGGAAGGCGCCGTACCCAAGACGGCGCTGGATGCCTGCTGG
Organism: Kribbella sp. NBC_01510; assembly: GCF_045040325.1. NCBI lineage: Bacteria > Bacillati > Actinomycetota > Actinomycetes > Propionibacteriales > Kribbellaceae > Kribbella > Kribbella sp. NBC_01510. The sequence goes on from NZ_CP109418.1 coordinate 1,517,077, forward strand.
CACGACGAGGCTCAGCGGGAGCGTGCGCTGGACGGCCTGGTGGCCGACGGTCTGGTCGAGCCGCTTGCCCACGGCCACTATCGGCTACCGAGTTGAGGGCCGGCCCGGGATCCGGGCCGGCCTCAGGTCCTTCAGTTCTTCTTGCTGCCGGTGGTGGCTTGTTCGTCGTCGTCGGCCAGCAGGTCGAGCGGCATCGCCGGGCTGCCGGACAGCGTCGCCAGCATCTGGCGGACGTTGGTCAGCTGCGCGTTGATGCTGTCGCGACGCTGGGTCGCGGCGGCGAGCTCGCGCTCGGACTCGGCCCGGATCCGCTCCGACTTGTCCTTCGCGGCGGCAACGATCTCCTGAGCCTGACGGTTCGCGTCGGCCAGCTGCTGCTGGGCCAGGCGCTCGGCCTCGGAACGAGCCCGGTCGGCCTCGCGCTGCACCTGCGCGGCGCGGTCGGTGACGGCGGCCAGCTGCTGCTCGGCCAGTGCGGTCCGGGCGGCGAACTCCTGCTCGACCTTGCCCCGGCGCTCGGCCAGGGTGGTCTCGAAGGCGGCCGCGGCCTGGGCGGACTTGGCCCGCTCCTGCTCGTACAGCGCCTGGGCCTCGCTGCGCCGGGCGGTCGCGTCGCGCTCGGCCTCGTCACGCATGTCGTCGGCCTGGGTACGGGCCTCCTCGAGGATGCGAGCAGCCTCCGCGTCGACCTCGCTCTTCCAGTCCAGGGAGTACTGCTCGGCCTCCTTGCGGACCTTCTTCGCGTGCGCCTCGGCGTCGGCGACGATCGCCTCGGCGTCGGTGCGGGCACGGGTGACCAGGTCACGGGCCTCGTCGTCGGCCAGCGACAGAATCTTCGCCACCCGCTCACCGAACTCGGTGAAGGTCGGGGTGCGGTCCTTGCTCTCCTCCTGGGCGGAGATGACGGCCGACTCCGCGGCGTCCGTGCGGGACTGCAGCTCCTGAACGTGCCGCTGCAGCTGCTCGGACTGCTGCTGCAGCGCGGTCAGCGAGGTGGTCAGCTCACGGATGTGCTGGTCCACCTGGGCAGGCTCGTAGCCACGCAGAACGGTGCGGAACGGGGTTGGGCTTTCACTGCTCATGTCTTCTGATGCTCACTTCGGTGGGTGGGTGGATCACACATTGTCACTGACAAGGATCTGACTGTCACGTCCTCATCCTGATTCCCCCGTGGAACCCTCGCTGGAGGACATTCCACCACCTGAGCGGAAGCCGGGTACAGCGAGTGCCTCGATCACACCCGAAAGCTGGGTGAGCTCCTTGGTGATCTCATCACGGCGCTGGTTCAATGCCGCGACCCTCGCCTCGGCGTCGGCGAGAAGTTTTCGGGCCTGGGCACGCAGGTCGTCGGCGTGCTCGCGGGCCTGCGCCTCGATCTGCTGGGCCTCGGCGCGGGATCTACGGATCAGTTCGTGCGACTGGCGCTGCGCGTCGGCCAGATCGTTGGCCGCACGCTCGCGCAGGACCTGGGTGCTGGCCTCGGCCTCGGCCTCGCGCCGGTTCGCCCGCTCGATGATCTCGGCGGCGTCCGACCCGGCGGACGCCTTCAGCCGGTCCACCCGGGCGTGTGCCCTGGCGGTGATCTTCTCGGCTTCCTGCTCGGCCGCGGCCAGCGTCGACTCGGCCTGCTCGGTTGCCGACGACAACCTCGTCTCCGCGAGCGTGGTCAGCTCGGCGTTCTCTCTGGCGATCGCGTCCTGGGTCTGCTTGAGCCGGCTGGTCGAACGGCCGACCACGCGGCGCAGATGCGCTCGCTTCTGCCGGAGGTAGTCGGTCGCTTCGGCCGTGGCCTGGTCGCGGATCGACTGCGCCTCGGACTCGGCCGCGCCGATCAGGTCGTCGACCGTCTTCTTGCTCCACAGCGTCTGCTTCTCGGCCTCGGCCAGCGCCGCCTCGGCGGCCCGGTTGGCGTCCTCGACGATCCGCTGCGCCTCACCCGTCGCCGTCCGGCGATCCGCCTCGATGGAATCGACCACCAGCTTGGCCTGGGCCCGCGCGTCGGCCATCAGCCGCTCGTTGCCGGCCTCGGTCTCGGCCTTGCGCTCGGCGATCTCCGCCACGGCCTCGGCCCGGAGCTTGTCGATCTCGAGCGAGATCGCGGCGAGCTTGGCCCGCTCGGTCTCCTCCAGCTCCGCGGTCCGGCGCTCCAGCTCGGACCGGTTCTCGCCGCGGAGCCGCTCGATCTCGGCGTGTGCCTCGGCGATCTGGATCCGGGACTTCTCCCGCGCGGCCTCGACCTCGCGCTCGACCGCCGCGCGCAGATCGCTCGCCTCGGTCTCGGCGCGGGCGATCAGGTCGGCCTCGTTGCGCACCGCGGCCTGGGAGACCAGCCTGGCCTGCTCACCGGCGTCCGCGACCAGCTGCTGCGCCTCGCGGCCGGCCCGGTCGACCATCGCCTGCGCCGACTCGCGGGCCAGCTGGGCGTCTTCGAGCAGTTCGTCGGACGCTTCCTTCAGCTGGGCCGCTTCGGCCTCGGCCGCGGCGATCCGGCGGTCCGCGGCGGCCTGCGACTCGGCCCGCAGCCGGTCGGCGGCCGCCTGGCTCTCGGTCCGGAGTTTCTCGGCCGCGGCCTCGGAGTCCGCCCGGCGCCTGGCCACCTCGTCGGCGACCGCGACCCGGAGCTGCTCGGCCGCGGCCTCGGAGTCGGCCTTCAGCCGCTCGGCGATCATCGTGGCCTCGGCCCGGACCCGCTCGGCCTCGGCGGTCGACTCTGTCCGCAGCTGATGCGCCGCGATGGCGGCATCGCGCCGTACCCGGTCGGCCTCGGCGGTGGATTCGGCGCGGAGCCGCTCGGCGGCCTCCTCGGCCTCGGAGCGGACCCGCTCGGCCTCGGTCTCGGCCTCGGTCCGGAGCTGTTCAGCGGCCCGCTCTGCGTCGTTCAGCAGTCGCTGGGCGGCAGCCATCGAGTCGGCCCGCAGCTTCTGCGAGGCGGCCTCGACCTCGGCCTTCAGGTGCTCGGTCTCGGACCGGATCCGGTCGGCGTCCTCACGGGCGAGGTCGTTCTCGTGCTCCGCCTGCTCCCGCAGGGTGTCGGCGATCCGCTGGGCCCGCTCGAGCACGCCACCCGCTTGCCGCACGCCAAAGGAACCGGTGTCGGCGACCGGTTCCTGGGTCAATGGCAGACGCGGAGCGTCCATGCGACGAGATGATTCCATCCCCGGCCCCCTTTCCGACAGTCCGGGTCCCATCAGCGTGGTCACAGCGTTACAACGCGGTACGTGGGCGGGAAGTAACAGGACGATACGGCCATCCGGGTCGCACCGTGTAACTCAAGCGTGTCTCCCTGTACGCACGCTACCGGCGCAGTACTCGCGCCAGTGGCCTGGACCAGTAGTCGTCCCCCCGACTGCCTGAAGCCTACGAAAAACAGCAGGCCCCGCGCGACCGCGCGAGGCCTGCTGTTTTGTTGCTGTCGACTACGAGTCCTGCAGGCCCGAGCCACCGCCGGCGGCGAGGTCGGTCAGCTCCAGGTCCGGAGTCGACGACTTCGGGTTGCCGGTGAAGGTGAAGTACTCGGTCACGCCGTCGGCGTCGACCGTGCCCTCGGGGGCGACGTCGACCACCACGATCTGGCCGGGACGCAGCTCCCCGAAAAGGATCTTCTCGGCCAGGATGTCCTCCACGTCGCGCTGCAGCGCGCGGCGCAGCGGGCGGGCGCCCAGGACCGGGTCGAAGCCCCGCTTGGCGACCAGTTCCTTCGCCGCCGCCGTGAGCTCGATACCCATGTCCTTGTCCTTCAGCCGCTCCTCCACCTGCGCGACCATCAGGTCGACGATCTTCACGATCGCGGCCATGTCGTGCTGGTGGAAGACCACGATCTCGTCGACGCGGTTCAGGAACTCCGGGCGGAAGTGCTGCTTGAGCTCCTCCGTCACCTTCGCCTTCATCTTCTCGTACGTGCCGCCGACGTCGCTGGCCTGCGAGAAGCCCAGGGAGACCGCCTTCGCGATGTCCTTGGTACCCAGGTTCGTGGTCATGATGATCACGGTGTTCTTGAAGTCGACCACGCGGCCCTGGGCGTCGGTCAGACGACCCTCGTCCAGGATCTGCAGCAGCGAGTTGAAGATGTCCGGGTGGGCCTTCTCCACCTCGTCGAACAGCACCACGCTGAACGGCTTGCGGCGAACCTTCTCGGTCAGCTGGCCACCCTCTTCGTAGCCGACGTAACCAGGCGGCGAGCCGAAGAGCCGGGAGGCGGTGTGCTTCTCCGAGTACTCCGACATGTCGAGGCTGATCAGCGCATTCTCGTCGCCGAACAGGAACTCGGTCAGCGCCTTGGACAGCTCGGTCTTACCGACACCGGACGGGCCGGCGAAGATGAACGAGCCGCTCGGGCGACGCGGGTCCTTCAGGCCGGCGCGAGTACGCCGGATCGAGCGGGACAGCGCCTTGACCGCGTCCTCCTGGCCGATGTAGCGCTTGGCCAGTTCCTTCTCCATGTCGAGCAGCCGGGAGGACTCCTCCTCGGTCAGCTTGAAGACGGGGATGCCGGTCGCGGTGCTCAGCACCTCGGCGATCAGCTCCTCGTCCACCTCGGCGACGACGTCCATGTCGCCGGCCTTCCACTGCTTCTCCCGCTCCGACTTGGCGTTGATCAGCTTCTTCTCGTCGTCGCGGAGACCGGCGGCGCGCTCGAAGTCCTGCGCGTCGATGGCCGACTCCTTCTCCCGGCGCACGGTCGCGATCTTCTCGTCGAACTCGCGCAGGTCCGGCGGAGCCGTCATCCGGCGGATCCGCAGCCGGGCCCCGGCCTCGTCGATCAGGTCGATCGCCTTGTCCGGCAGGAACCGGTCGGAGATGTACCGGTCGGCCATCTGCGCGGCGTTCACCAGCGCGGCGTCGGTGATGGTCACCCGGTGGTGCGCCTCGTACCGGTCCCGGAGGCCCTTGAGGATCTCGATCGTGTGCGCGATCGAGGGCTCGGCCACCTGGATCGGCTGGAACCGGCGCTCCAGCGCGGCGTCCTTCTCGACGTACTTGCGGTACTCGTCGAGGGTGGTGGCGCCGATGGTCTGCAGCTCACCACGGGCCAGCATCGGCTTCAGGATGCTCGCCGCGTCGATCGCGCCCTCGGCGGCGCCGGCCCCGACGAGGGTGTGGATCTCGTCGATGAACAGCACGATGTCGCCGCGGGTGCGGATCTCCTTGAGCACCTTCTTCAGGCGTTCCTCGAAGTCACCGCGGTAGCGCGAACCGGCCACCAGAGCGCCCAGGTCGAGGGAGTAGATCTGCTTGTCCTTCAGGGTCTCCGGGACGTCACCGCGGACGATCTGCTGGGCCAGACCCTCCACGATCGCGGTCTTCCCGACACCCGGCTCACCGATCAGGACAGGGTTGTTCTTGGTCCGCCGGGACAGCACCTGCATGACCCGCTCGATCTCGCTCTCGCGCCCGATCACCGGGTCGAGCTTCGCCTCACGAGCGGACTGGGTGTAGTTCCGGCCGAACTGGTCCAGCACCAGAGAGCTGCTGGGCGCACCCTCGGTGGGCGCACCGGCGCTCGACGGCTCCTTGCCCTGGTACCCGCTCAGCAGCTGGATGACCTGCTGCCGGACCTTGTTCAGGTCCGCGCCGAGCTTGACCAGGACCTGCGCTGCGACACCCTCACCCTCGCGGATGAGGCCGAGCAGGATGTGCTCGGTGCCGATGTAGTTGTGGCCCAGTTGCAGGGCCTCGCGCAGGGAGAGCTCCAGCACCTTCTTGGCGCGGGGGGTGAACGGGATGTGCCCGCTCGGTGCCTGCTGCCCCTGGCCGATGATCTCCTCGACCTGGGAGCGGACGGCCTCGAGCGAGATACCCAGGCTCTCGAGAGCCTTGGCGGCGACCCCTTCACCCTCGTGGATCAGGCCGAGCAGGATGTGCTCGGTCCCGATGTAGTTGTGGCTGAGCATCCTGGCCTCTTCCTGAGCCAGGACGACTACCCGACGGGCGCGGTCCGTAAATCGTTCAAACATCGCCAAAGCGCTCCTTGCCTCAGAGGAGTCGGACGTACCGTGTGGGCCGACCCCCGTACATGCATGCTAGTCCCCGGTGCCGACAGGCTCGCTCTGGGCGAACACAACATCACTACATCGCCGACCGGCCGGGAGGCATCACAAGGGAACAACCCCGCGGATCTCCAGGGTGTTCCCGCGTGCGCACCTTCGGACAGCGTGTTCGCCACCAGCGAATTTCACCGAACTACTTGTCCGGTCAGTCATCCGCCCCGGATCGGGCTGTCCACACTGTGAAACAACCGGAATGCGGACGGTCCCGGCACCCTCACGGGGCCGGGACCGGCAGTCCTACGGAATTACTTGGCTTCGTTGTACGCCGCCCGCACCTCGGCGGAGATCCGGCCCCGCTCGCTCACGTCGTAGCCGTTGTCCTTGGCCCAGGCCCGGATGTCGGCCGAGTCCGAAGCCGCCCGGCCCCGTCCCCGTGACCGGGCCGCTGCGCCGCGGCGACCGGACACCCGGCGTCCCGAACCGACGTACCCGGCCAGGGCGTCGCGCAGTTTGGCAGCATTCTTCTTGGACAGGTCGATCTCGTACATCGTGCCGTCCAGCCCGAAGGTCACGGTCTCGTCGGCCTTACCGCCGTCGAGATCGTCCTCGAGAACCACCTGCACCCTTTGCGCCATCGATGACAACCTTTCCGCGCCCGCCATCGGGCACAATCCCTCTGCCGAATTGTTTGCACCTGATTTGTACCGCACAAAGGGCCTTCGTGTCATTCACCTCCCGGAATGAGCCGGAAAGATGTGACCAAATCCGCCGGCTCAGGTGGTCGCGATCGACCCTGTGCATCCGAGGTCACCTTGAGTATTCACACCGGCCCGGCCGGGGTGAATCCGGCCAGACCAGAATGAAAAGGACCCCGGGAATTGCCGTGACCGTCCGTTGTGCTATGCAACGATCGCGGCAACCCCGGGGCCGGGTTTGCAGGAATCACTCCGGCCGGAGCAACGGGAACAGAATCGTCTCCCGGATACCGGTCCCGGTGAACAGCATGATCAGCCGGTCCAGGCCCATCCCCATCCCACCGGCCGGCGGCATCCCGAACTCCATCGCCCGGAGGAAGTCCTCGTCCAGGTCCATCGCCTCGGGATCACCGGCAGCGGCCAGCAATGACTGTGCCACCAGGCGTTCACGCTGGATCACCGGGTCGTTCAGCTCCGAGTAGGCGACCCCGAGCTCGACGCCGTTGACGAACAGGTCCCAGGCCTCGACCAGTCCCGGGATCTCCCGGTGCGGCTTCGCCAGCGGCCGCGCCGACTCCGGATAGTCGCGGACAAAGGTGGGCTGGATCAGGGTGTGCTCGGCCAGCTTCTCGAACAAGTCGACGGCGATCTCGCCGGCATTCCGGCCCGGCTGCAGCTCGACGTCGTGCTGCTCGGCCAACTTGGTCAGAGCGGCCAGGTCCGTGGTCACGTCGACGCTCTCGCCGACCGCTTCGGAGAGCAGCCCGAAAAGCGTCGCGTGCCGGAACGGCTGCTCCAGATCGATGCTCGAACCGTCGCGCGCGGTGACCACGGTCTTCCCGATCGCCGCGCCCGCGTTCCGGATCAGCTCCTGGATCAGCTCGGCCATCGTGTCGTAATCGCCGTACGCCTGATAGGCCTCGATCATCGAGAATTCCGCGGCATGAGTGGAGTCGAGTCCCTCGTTGCGGAACGTCCGGCCGATCTCGTAGACCCGGTCGACGCCGCCGATCATCGCCCGCTTGAGATCGAGCTCGAGTGCGATCCGCAGCTTCATCTCCTGGTCGAACGCGTTCAGGTGGGTGCTGAACGGCCGGGCCGCCGCGCCGCCGTTGGTGAGCTGCAGCACCGGCGTCTCGACCTCGACGAAGCCGTGCTCGTCGTAGGTAGCACGCAGTGACTTGAGTACGGCGGCCTTGGTCCGGACCATCTCACGCGCCTCGGGGCGGACGATCAGGTCGACGTACCGGAGCCGGACCCGGGCCTCCTCGTTCAGCGGCTTGTACTCGTTCGGGAGCGGGCGGAGGGTCTTGGCGGCCATCTGCCAGCCGGTCGCCTGCACCGACAGCTCACCGCGGCGGCTCGTCACCACCTCTCCCTGGACGGACAACAGGTCGCCGATGTCGACGAGCTGCTTGAACCGGGCGAGCTCGTCCGCACCGAGGTCGGCCAGCGACAGCATCACCTGCAGCTCGGTCCCTTCCCCTTCCCGGAGCCGGACGAAGCACAGCTTGCCGGTGTTGCGCAGGAAGATCACCCGGCCGGTCACCGAGACCTGCTCGCCGGTCTTGGTGTCGGGCTCCAGCTGCTGCCCGTCGTACTTGGCCCGCAGGTCCTTCAGCAGGTGCGTCCGCGGCACCGAGATCGGGTAGGGCTGCACTCCCTCCGCCAGCAGGCGGTCACGCTTCTCCCGGCGAACCCGCATCTGCTCGGGCAGGTCGTCCTGCCCGCTGTCGGGGTTTACCGGGTCAACGTGTGCGTCAGTCATGCCTAAAGGCTAGTGACTGAGCACCTCCACAGCCGAATCCTTTGTCCGGACCACCAGGAAGGACGCGGCGACGGCAGCCACCGCGCACGCGACCCCGCAGGCCACGAACGTCGACCGGGCCCCGAGCACAGCGCCGACGAGACCGCCCAGCAGGAGCGCCACCAGGCTGCAGCCCCGGACCGTGCCCATCAGTGCAGCGTTCACCCGGCCACGGACGGCCTCCGCGGAGCGGGTGACGACCAGCGTGCTGGTGCCGGCATTGAGCATCCCGCTGCCAAATCCGCACACAATGGCGCCGGCAACGACCGTGATGACATTGCCGGCCAGCCCCATCAGGACAGCGGAGGCGCCGATCGCGGCCATCCCACCCAGCACGGCCCGGGATCTGGACATCCCGGTGACCAGCCGTCCGGTGATCCACGCACCCACGATCGCGCCGCCTCCCTGGGCGGCCAGCACCCACCCGTACCCGGCTGCGTCGAGCCCGATGTCGTCGGTGATCAGGAACACCTCGACGATGTTCATCGCCTCGCCGACGAGCACCAGCACCCACAGGCACGGCACCAGGATCCGGAGCAGCGGATCGCCGAAGAGGCTGCGCAGGCCGGCCGACATCGCGCCCTTCTCCCGCACGGCGCCGGGCGCGGGGCATCGCCGGGTCACCACCAGCCGTGCCACCGCGGCGAGAACCACGAAGGTGCCGGCGTCGACCAGCAGGGCTCCGCGGTCGCCGGACCACCCGACCAGGAGGCCGCCGACCGCGGAGCCGGCCAGGGTGGCCACTCCGACAAGGGCCTGGCTGGTGCCGGTGGCCCGGCCGACGAGATCCTCGCCGACGATGCGCGGGATGAGCGCGCTCCACGCGGGTCCGGCGACGGCCTGGCCCAGCTGGAGGACGCAGACCAGGGCCAGGGTTTCGATCAGTCCGTGGGAGAAGGCCAGCCCGATCCCGGCGGCCGCCTGCAGCAAACCCGACCAGACCAGGACCGTGCGGGAGTCGTGGCCGTCCACGATCCGGCCGGCGAACGGGATCATCGCGACGGTCGGTACGGCGAACGCCAGCAGCAGCGCCGTGATCGCGCCCGGCCCGCCGTCGGCCGAGACCCGCAGCATCAGCGCGATCAGCGCGACCGAATCGCCCGCGTAGGACAGCGCCCGGGCCGGCAGCACCAGGCGGATGTCGCGGTAGGACCAGATCGAAGTCTGAAGTGTTTGCTTCACAACTATGAAGTTAATGCTTCATATTTACCGGCGTCAAGGGCTTCGCTACGCTGACCTCGTGGCCGCGAAGAAGACCCGGAACAAGCGCGTGGTGATCACCGACCCACGGGCGATCCGCGCCCTGGCCCATCCGGCCCGGCAGCGGATCATCGACGAGCTCTACAGCGGCCGGGTGCTGACCGCGACCGAATGCGCCGAGCTGGCCGGCCTGACCCCGTCCGCGACCAGCTACCACCTGCGCGCCCTGGAGCGTTGGGGCATCGTCGAACGGGCCGAGGCCTCGGCGGACGGCCGGGAGCGGCCCTGGCGCGCGCTCGGCACCGGGTTGCAGATCGCGTCCCAGTCGGCCGAATCCGGCCGGGTGGCCACCCACGCGATGATGCGCAGCAACGTCGACCGGGTGCTGGAACAGTTCGAGGAGCTGTCGGCCGACGACCCGTGGGAGGACCTCAGCACCATGGGCCGGAACCGGCTGTGGCTGACCCGCGAGGAGACCGAGCAGCTCGCGAAGGACCTGAACGACGTGATCGACGGCTTCCGCAAGGGCCGGACGGCGACCTCGCATCCGGCCGGCAGCCGGTCGATCAGCACGCTGCTGGCCGTCGTACCGACCGGCAAGCCGCCGCAAGATAGCTGAACCGTTAGCTACGGATCTGCGTATCCCGGAGTACCTTCGAAAGAGAGGTACTTTCCGCCGCTAGGTGGTCCGTTATGCAGTCCTGGGTTCTGTGGTTGATCATCGCCGGCATCCTCGGCACGGCCGAGTTGATGACCGCGACCTTCGATCTGCTCCTGCTCGCGATCGCCGCGCTGGCCGCGGCCACGATCGCCGGGCTGGGCCTCGGGATGGGGCTCCAGCTGCTCGCGTTCGCCGTCACCGCCGCCGCGATGATCACACTGGTCCGCCCGGTCGCCCGCCGGCACCTGATGGGACACCCCCAGCTGCGCACCGGCGTGGCCGCGCTGATCGGCCGCGAGGCCGTCGTCCTGACCCCCTGCGGCCGCGAACCCGGCCGGGTCAAGATCGGCGGCGAGGAGTGGAGCGCTCGTTCGTACGACCCGGACCTGCTCATTCCCGCGGGCACCAGGGTCGACGTCTTCGCCATCGAGGGGGCTACCGCCCTCGTGCATCCTCAGGAGGATCCATGGCCGAACTGATCATCGGACTGGTCGTCGCCCTGCTCGCCATCGTGCTGGTCATCCGGACGGTCCGGATCGTGCCGCAGGCACGGGCCAGCAACGTCGAACGTCTGGGCCGCTTCCTGCGCACCCTCGAACCCGGGCTGAACATCCTCATCCCGTTCGTCGACCGGCCCCGGCAACTGATCGACCTGCGCGAGCAGGTGATCTCGTTCGAGCCGCGCTCGGTGATCACCGAGGACAACCTGGTCGTCGACATCGACACGGTGCTCTATGTCCAGGTCACCGATCCCCGCGCGGCGGCGTACGAGATCGCCAACTTCGAGCAGGCGATCGAGCAGCTGACCGTCACCACACTGCGCAACGTGATCGGCAGCCTGGACCTGGAGAAGGTGCTGACGTCGCGCGAGCACATCAACTCCCAGCTCCGCGGCGTACTGGACGAGGCGTCGGGCAAATGGGGCATCCGGGTGAACCGGGTCGAGCTGAAGGCGATCGACCCGCCGCCGTCGATCAAGGAGTCGATGGAGAAGCAGATGCGAGCGGACCGGGAGAAGCGGGCCGCGATCCTCACCGCCGAGGGCGTCCGGCAGTCCCGGATCCTGACCGCCGAGGGTGAGCGGCAGGCGGCGATCCTGCGGGCCGAGGGCCAGGCGAAGGCGATCGACACGGTGTTCGAGGCGATCCACCGCAACGACCCGGACCCGAAGCTGCTCGCATACCAGTACCTGCAGATGCTGCCCGAACTCGCCAAGGGCCCCGGCAACACCTTCTGGGTGATCCCGTCCGAGGTCACCGCCGCGTTGCAGAGCGTCACCCAGGCGTTCAACGGCCACATCCCCGGCCTCCCCGTCAGCCAGGTCCCCGAGGTCCCCAACGGCCACGCCCCTGAGGTCCCCAACGGCCATGTCCCGGAGATTCCCCCGAAATAGGTGCCCTGTCACCTAATCGGTTGTTCCCGAATGTCACTATGGGTGCATGGGGGAACCTTGGCTTGCGCTGGCGATCGCCATCCCGACCGGTGGGATGGCGATCCTGGCGTATCTGGTGGTCGGACTCGTCATCGGCATCGAGAGCATGGGGGTGCCGCTACCGGGTGAGACCACACTCGTCGCGGCGGCGCTGCTCGCCTCCCAGGGGCACCACCTGCACATCCAGTACGTGATCGGTGCGGCCGCGATCGGGGCGATCGTCGGCGACTCGATCGGCTACTTCATCGGCCGCAAGGCCGGCCGCGGCCTGTTCGAGCGGCTCGGCCGCCGGTCCCGCCATTTCTCCGAGGACCGGATCGTCCGCGCCGAGAAGTACTTCCAGAAGTACGGCGTCTGGACGGTGTTCTTCGGGCGCTTCGTGGCCCTGCTGCGGATCTTCGCCGGCCCGATGGCCGGCATGTTGCGGATGCCGTACCCACGGTTCCTGGCCGCGAACGCGGCCGGCGGCATCGCCTGGTCGGCCACGATCGGCATCGTCGCGTACAAGGTCGGCGACAACGCCGACAAGATCTTCGGCCGGGTGTCGGTCTGGGCCCTGGTCGTGATCGGGGTGGCCGTGGTCGCGGCGTACGTCGTCCACAAGATCCGCAAGCGGCGGCACGCCGCGCCGACCGTGCCGGAGCGCCAGTCAGCGGATGTGTAGCGCCAGCTGCGGCGTGATCGTCCCGCTCATCGACCGGCCGAACATCATCGCGCCGGGGATGACGAACCGGTAGACGAAGTCACCCGCCTGCCCGGCGGTGAAGGCCAGCGCGGTCTGCCCCCGGCGCATCGCCGTCGCCTTGACGTTGACCCACTTGCGGGTCTGCCTGTTCCAGGACTGCAGCATCGCGGTCGAGTTCATCGCCGGCTTGACCGTCGCGAAGACGGTGACGCTGGTGCCGCGCTTCTTGGCCGTCTCCCCGCCGATGAATCCGGCCGACGCGATCCGGACCACACTCCGGGTGTACGCCGGCTTGCTGGTCGACGGCCCGGTGATGATGCCGGCCTTGGTGTACGCCGGCACGGTGATCTTGTACGGCCGGCTTCCTCCGGTCGGTACGGCGATGTCGTAATGCCCACCGGCGGTCGTCTTACCGATGGCCGCCGGGGTCCAGCGCGAGCCCGGGGTGACCTGGGTCAGCACTACCACCGGCACGCCGGCCGGCGTCGCCCGCTGCTGCACACACGGCGTCTCCGCCTCGCAGCCGACCTGCTGCAGGACGACTCGCCCGCGGACCAGGATCGGCACGCTGAACTGGGCCAGAGCCGGCACGGCCGCGTTGATCGAGCTGGTCAGGCCGAGCACCTGCCCGCCCATCCGGGTGCTCCACTCGTTCTGGGTCCGGAGCTGGAACACGTACGGCGGCTTGATGCTCTTGATCACCTGCCGCGTCGACGTCGTACCCGGGCCGATATCCCGCAGCAGTTGCCCGGGCCGCCCGATCATCGGCACGTACTTCTGGGTGTGTTTGCCCGTCACGTCGAGCGGGTCGTTCGGGGTGAAGTCCTGGGGCGCCACCGGCACCGACCACTTGATCAGCACACCCCGGCCCAACGGCGTCGCTCCGGCCGCACTCGGCTGCACCGGACCGTCGGTGTCGAACACGACCGAGCGGGCGAGCTTGCTGGTCACGCCACCCTGCGACGTTCCGGTGGCGACCGCCACCTTGTAGTTACCGTCCGGTGGGAACGCCGACGTCGGGATCTCCCAGCTGTTCGGCTCGCCGGCCGCGACGTACTTCACGTACGACGGACTCTCGCTGAGCACACCCTCGATCGTGATCCGGTTCGGCGCGTTGGCGTCCTTCCAGGTGACCAGGACGGCGGCCCGGCCCTCCGGGGCCCACGCGACCGCGACGTTCGTGGGCATCGGGTCCGACGCGCAGGCGGTGAGCGCGGTCGCAGCGACCAGCGCTGCCAGCGCAACGGCGAGGGCACGCCGCACTCGGACCACCTCGTCTCAGCTGCCTCACAACCGACCGGGTGAACCATACCCAGTAGCGGGCGCCTATCCCGAGGGACCGTTGCCGGATCGGTATGACGCTTCTACCGTGAGAAGAGCCACAAGGGGGGACCAGGATGGCATTCATCGACACACCGAAGGACCCGGAGTTCTTCGAGCAGAACCGTGCGCCGGCCGGCCACGTGCCCAACTTCGTCGCCACGTTCGCGGCCCGTCCGGCCGTGTACGAGGCGTGGAAGCAACTCAACGGCGCGATCAAGGAATCGATGGACCTGCGCCGCTACGAGCTCGCCACGCTGGCTGCGGCGAGCGCACTGAAGTCCAGTTACTGCTGCCTCGCCCACGGCCAGGTCCTGGCCGACAAGTTCTACACGTCCGAAGAGGTCGCGGCCCTCGTCAGTGAGCCGGCGAACGACCCGGTCGACCGGGCGGTGATGGCCTTCGCCCGCAAGGTGGCGCTATCGGCCGACGCCGTCACGCAGGATGACGTGGACGCACTGAAGGCCCTCGGCCTGACCGACACCGACGTCCTCGACGTGGTCCTGGCCGCGGCCGCGCGATCCTTCTTCTCCAAGGCCCTCGACGCGACCGGCACTCCCCCCGACGCGGCCTTCAACGGTCTGCCGGAGACGCTCCGTACGGCGCTCACGGTCGGGCGGCCGATTCACTCGGGCTGATTGTCCGGCCCGCCGCCCAGGTGGAACTTCGTGGTGACCCCGGTGTACATCAGGTGCGTGACCAGGCCCTGCGCCGCGTGCGGCAGGTTGTGGCAGTGGTCCATCCAGATGCCCGGGTTGTTCGCGACGAAGGCGACCTCATAGGTCTCCTTGTCCTCGACATTGAGCGAATCGGTCCACCACGGGCTGCCGGTCGCGGCCACACCGTTGCGACTCAGTACGACGACGTGGTGGCCGTGCAGGTGCATCGGATGGACCTGCCCGGAGGTGTTCTTGACGGTCATCCGGACGATGTCGCCCTCGGTCACCACGAACATCGGCACATCCGGGTACTGATGCCCGTTGATCGTCCACCACAGTCCGGGCTTGCCGTCGAAGAACCCGATCCGCCGCCCGATGTTGTACTGGAACGCCCGCGTCGCCTTCGCCGGATCGAACCCGAGCGCCTTCGGCGAGCCATAGGTCAACAGGTCGACCTGATCCCGCGGTTGCGTACCGGTCGGCGCGTTGCCGTCGCCGATCACCAGAGTGGTCGGTCCTCCGCCCAGACCCATCCGCACCGCCGATCCCGGCGGGATCGTCACCTGCAGGTCGATCCGGCCGCCCGCGGTGACGAGCACGGTCTTGCCACTCACCTCCGGCGGCACGTTCACCTCGTTCCCGTCCACCGCGACGACCTTGTACGGCGCTCCGTCGACCCAGGTCGCCATCGGTCCGTTGTCCGTGTTGATCAGTCGCACCCGGACCGTCGGACCAGGTGCCGCCACCCGGCGTTCGCCGTACTCGCCGTTGACTGTTCGCACCTTGTCGTAGGTGTGGACCGCGGCGATCACGTCGCTGGGTGTGGGCTTGACGATCAGTACGCCGTACAGGCCCTTCTTCACCAGTTCGTGCGAGACCTGGTGGGAGTGGTACCAGTACGTGCCGGCGTCCTGCGCGACGAAGCGGTAGACGAACGACTGCCCGACTCCGACCGCGTCCTGGGTGACTCCGGCGACGCCGTCCTCAGCAGCCGGTACGTCGACGCCGTGCCAGTGCAGTGTGATCCCTTCGGGCACAGACTCGTTGTGCACGGTGACCTGGATCAGATCGCCTTGTTTTGCGACGATCTGCGGACCCGGTGACTTGTGGTTCAAGGTGTAGCCGTCCATCGACCCGCGGCCGGGAATGTCGAACTTCTCCTTGCGGGCCACCAGATCCACCACCACGTCGGCCGTTCGATTCGCCGGCCCGGTGAGGGTGCTGACGTCCACTCCGTGATGCACGTGCTCCGCCGGGCCACCGCCGAAGTCGGCGTACCCCATCGCCATTGGCGACAGGTCGTTCGGCACCAGGCTCCGCTGCCAGAAGAACGCTATCGGCGTCAGGACGACAAGCGTCGCAAGGATCCCCAGCAGGACACGGCGAGGCGGCAGCCGCACCGTCACGGCCGCTGTCCGTCAGTTGCCAAGGGCATCTAAGCGGTCGCCTCGGTGGTGGTCTCCGTGGTGGCCACCGGAGCGCCGGCGGCTCGCCGGGAGGCGATGGCCGCGACCGCGAGGAGCGCGAAGGCGTTCAGACCGTGCAGCAGCCCGAGCACAGGTGTTACACCGAACGACAGGAACGCAAGCGCGATCTGCAGGACGACCAGGCCGAACACGTACAGCGCCCACCTGATTCCGCCCGGCACGTGCGCGAAGAACGAGACGATCAGCAGCAGCAACGCGAGGATCGGGATCACCATCGTCCCGGTCTGGCCATGCAGTGTGTGACCGATGTTGCCGTCGTAGTTCTTGTCGATCACCAGACCGTCGTCCATGTCCTTGATCGCGGTGAACCAGCCGAGCGCGATGAACATCGCCTGCAGGACCACGCCGACCGCAACGAGTCCGGCAAGCACCCGATAAGTAGCTCTCATGATCTCCCCCCACGTAGCTGACCTCATGGTGATGCAGATCACCTGAAGGGCACAAGAGCTTCTGCCCGATGAGGCAACTATTGGTGGTTGCGGGCGAACGCCTGCTGCAGACCGTGCAAAGTGAGCAACGGCTCGTGACGGATCGGGGTCGCCAGCTCGCCGGCGAGCAACGGAGCGAGGGCGCCGGTCAGCACCACCGGAGTCGCGGGATCAAGCGACTGCTCCACGCGGATCCGGTCGACCAGGCCGTCGACGAGGGCCGCAAAACCGTGGATCGCTCCGGATTGCAGGGCTTCGACCGTGTTCTTGGCGACTACGGAGCGCGGCCGCACCAATTCGACCCGGCGCAGCTGGGCGGCCGCGGTGCCCAGCGCGTCGGTCGCGGTTTCGATGCCTGGGGCAATCACTCCGCCGATGAACGCGCCGGCCGGGCTGACCACATCGATGGTGATCGCCGTCCCCACGTCGACGACCAGGCACGGAGCGCCGTACCGCTGGACCGCCGCGAGGGCGTTCGCGATCCGGTCGGTGCCGACCTCGCGCGGGTTGTCCACCAGCACCGGCAGCCCGGTCTTCACTCCCGGCTCGACCACAACGCTCGGCACGTCCGGGTAGTACCGCGCGACTACCTCCCGCAACTCGTGCAGCACATGCGGTACGGCGGAACACACCGCGACCCCGGACACCGGGGACTCGCCGGTGAGCAGCCCCTGCAACAGGACCGCCCACTCGTCCGCCGTCCGGCGAGGGTCGGTGCCGACCCACCAATGCCGCTTGACCGTCCCCTCGAAGACCAGGCCGACCAGGGTCCGGGTGTTCTCGACGGCGACGGCGAGCAGCATCAGACGTCCTTGAAATTCAACTCAGTTCGCAGGTCCAGGGCGATGTCGAGCACCGGCGCGGAGTGGGTGAGCGCCCCGACCGCGAAGTAGTCCACGCCGGTCTCGGCGACCGCCCGGGCCTGATCGAGGGTCAGGCCGCCGGAGGCCTCCAGCCGCGCCCGGCCCGCCACGTTCTCGACCGCCTCGCGCAGCGACGGAATGTCCATGTTGTCCAGCAGGATCAGGTCGGCGCCGGACTCCAGCGCGATCAGCGCGTCGCCGACCGTGTCCACCTCGACCTCGACCGCGATGTCCGGATACGCCTTCCGGACCAGCCGGAACGCCTCGGCCACCCCACCGGCCGCGATCACGTGGTTGTCCTTGATCAGCGCCGCGTCGGACAGGCCCATCCGGTGGTTCTTCCCGCCACCACACCGGACGGCGTACTTCTCCAGCGACCGAAGGAGCGGCATCGTCTTGCGGGTGTCGCGGATGACCACGCCGGTGCCGTCGACCGCGTCCACCCAGCGCCGGGTCAGCGTTGCCACGCCGGAGAGGTGGCAGAGCAGGTTGAGCGTCGTGCGCTCGGCGGTCAGCAACTGCCGGGTCTTGCCGCGGATCGTCATCAGGATGTCGCCCTTGCGCACCGAGGCACCGTCGCGGACCGAGTACTCGAGCTCGACCTCGTCCGGCGCGGCGACCTGCCGGATCACCAGTTCGGCGATCTCCAGGCCGGCGACCACGCCGTCGGCCCGGGCGACCAGCTCGGCGACCGAGATCTGGTCCGGATCGACCGTGGCCGTCGTGGTGACGTCGACGCCCCCGGCCAGGTCCTCCTCGATGGTGGCCCGCACGAGGTCGGCGACCCACTGCCTGTCGACCGTCTCATCCATGTTGTCTCTCCTCGGATCCGTGCGGCACGAACGTGCTGACCGGCCGCGCCGACTGACCCTCGGACGGGAGGGTCAGGTCAAGATTGCCCGACCAGTGCCGGTCGTCGCGATCCGGGTAGTCCTCACGCCAGTGTGAGCCGCGGCTCTCCTCGCGCGCGGTGGCGGCCTCGATCAGCGCGGACGCCACTGTGACCAGGTTGGTCACCTCCCATCCCGGCGTACCCGGCTCGCCGGCGGGCTGCTCGATCAGCTTGCCGAGCGCCGCGCCGGCCTCCGACAGTCCGCTCGCACTCCGGATCACTCCGGCGCCGACCGTCATCGCCCGCTGCAGCTCGGGTACTACGTCCGCGTCGACCAGACCGGGGACACGGGTGTCCACGGCCGGCTCGCGCAGCTCAGGAAGACCGTTGGCCAGCTGGGCGGCGATGCGTCGGGCGAAGACGAGCCCTTCGAGCAGCGAGTTCGAGGCCAGGCGGTTGGCACCGTGTACGCCGGTGCACGCGACCTCGCCGCACGCGTACAAACCGGGCACCGAGGTCTGTCCGTGCAGGTCGGTCCAGACCCCGCCGGACGAGTAGTGGCAGGCCGGCGCGACCGGGATCAGTTCCCGCACCGGGTCGATACCGTGCGACCGGCAGGCCGCCAGGATGGTCGGGAACCGGACCCGCCATTTCTCGTCGCCGAAGTGCCGTGCGTCCAGGTAGACGTGATCCTTGCCGGTGGCAAGCATCCGCCGCATGATCGCCTTCGCCACGATGTCGCGCGGGGCGAGATCGGCCAGCTCGTGCTGACCCTGCATGAAGCGATTGCCTTCGTGGTCGACCAGGAACGCGCCTTCGCCCCGAACCGCCTCGGACACCAGCGGCTGCTGGCCCTTCGCGCTCTTGCCCAGCCAGAGCACGGTCGGGTGGAACTGCACGAACTCCAGGTCACGCACCTTCGCGCCGGCCCGCAACGCCAGCGCCATGCCGTCACCCGTCGACACGCTCGGGTTCGTGGTGGCGGCGTACAACTGACCGATGCCGCCGGAGGCGAGGATCACCACCCGGCTGCGGACCGCGCCGACACCGTCGAGCTGCCCCTCGCCCATCACGTGCAGGGTGACGCCGGCGATGGCGCCGTCCTCGGCGGTCAACAGATCGATGACGAGGGCGTGCTCGATCAGCCGGATGTCGTCGGCCCGCTTGACCGCGGCGACGAGGGCCCGCTCGATCTCCGCGCCGGTCGCGTCGCCACCGGCGTGCGCGATGCGATTGCGGTGATGCCCGCCTTCCCGGCCCAGCGAGAGGTCGCCGTCGACGGTGTCGAACCGCGCACCCAACTCGATCAGGTCCCGGACGGCGTCCGGTCCCTCGGTGACCAGGACGCGGACGGCCTCCGGATCGCTCAGCCCGGCGCCGGCGACGAGGGTGTCCTGGAGGTGCTCTTCGGGCGAGTCCTCCGGATCGAGGGCGGCCGCGATCCCGCCCTGGGCCCACTGGGTCGAGCCGGAGGCGACGACATCCTTCGTCACCACGAGCACGGATCCCAGCTCACGAGCCTTCAGGGCGGCGGTCAGCCCGGCGATCCCGGACCCGATCACCACCACATCGACGGTATCGGTCCAGCCGGGTTCCGGCGCGGCCAGCCGTTGCGGGACTGCAGGTCCGGTCACGGGGCCTCCCGGCCTGGACCGAGGAGCGGAGGGAGCGCAGCGACTGGAGCGACGAGGGAAGGCCGGGAGTCAAAGCCCCGTGACCCCCGCGCCGGAGGCGCGGCATTCAACACGGTCATCCCGCGACGGTATCAATCGAATTCATCGCAGCGTGATGGAAATGTTGTCAATGAGACGGGTGGCTCCCACGCGGGCGGCGATCAGCATGCGGGCCTCGCCGGGGCCGATCACCGGGCCGAGGTCCGGTGCGCGCAGGGCGAGATAGTCGATCCGGACCGATGGGACCGCCTCGAGCTCGGCGTGGGCGGCGGCCATCACGGCGTCCGGGCCGTTCATCCCGGCCTTGGCTCCGGCGGTCAGTGCGCGGTAGAGCACCAGCGCCTCGTCACGCTCGGTCTCGTCGAGGTAGCGATTGCGTGAGGACAACGCGAGTCCGTCAGGCTCCCGCACGGTCGGCACCGGCACGATGTCGACGTCCCAGTCGAGGTCACAGATCATCTCGCGGATCAGCGTGAGCTGCTGGTAGTCCTTCTCGCCGAACAGGGCCAGGTCGGGCGCGGTCAGGTGCAGCATCTTCGCCACCACCGTCAGCACGCCGGCGAAGTGGCCCGGCCGGACCATCCCCTCGAGCTCGTCGGCCAGTGGCCCGGGATGCACGGTGATGGACGGCTCGTTCGGGTAGAGCTCGTCGCGGGACGGGTTGAAGACCAGGTCGACGCCCTCGTTCTTGGCGATCGCCAGGTCACTGGCCAGCGTGCGCGGATAGCGGTCGAAGTCCTCGGAGGGCCCGAACTGCAACGGGTTCACGAAGATCGTCAGCACCACACTGCCGTCCGGTCCGACCCGCTCGCGGGCCTCGGCCAGGAGCGCGGCATGGCCGTCGTGCAGGGCGCCCATCGTCATCACGACCGCCCGCGGCCGGATCGCCGCGGCCGCTCGCAGTTCGGCCTTCGTCTGGGTGAGTCTCATCGCGGTGCCTCCCCTGTTCGATCCCGCTCGAGCACCTCGTCGAACCGTGCCACCGTGTCCGGGTCCAGTCGTCCGTCGGCCGCCGCCAGTTCCACCGTCGCGCGGGCCAGTTCGGCGTACGTGCTCGCCGTCCGGTCCCGCAGTACGGACAGATGTGCTGCCACCGTGTCGACATCGCCCCGGGCGATCGGCCCGGTGAGCGCATGATGACCGGATCGCAGCGTGTTGTCGAGGGTTGCGGCCAGCAGCGGACGGAGTGTCGCAGCCGGATCCGCCACGCCTGCTTCCCGCAGTACGCCGACCGCTTGGGTGAGCAACGTTGTCAGGTGGTTCGCGCCATGTGTAAGACCGGCGTGGTACCGCGCCCGCTGCTCGTCGGCCACCCACTGCAGCTGAGCCCCGAGAGCCTTCACCAGGCGCTCCACCATCGGCCGTGCCTCATCCGGTGCGGTCGCCGTGAACATGATGCCGTCCAGACGCACCGCGCCCCCGGGAAACGTCATCGACGGGTGCAGTGCCACCGGCATCGCGGCCAGCCCGGCCAGCGGTCCGAGTCCGTGGGCGCCGGACAGGTGGACGACGTATTGCGCACTGGTCAGCGGCAACGTGTGGGCGACGTCGTGGATCAGGTCGTCCGGTACGGCGACCAGGACGACGTCGGCACGAGTGGTGACCTCATCGGCGGGCAGCACGGGCACATGCGGAAGAAGACGGGCGGCGCGTTCGCGTGACGCGCCCGACCGTGCGGTGGCACCGACCAGGGGATGTCCGGCTGCCGCCAAGGCTGCTCCCACGGCGGTTCCGGCCCGGCCGGCTCCGATCAAGCCGATCCGTTCCATCACTCAACTCTCTTCGTTCCAGTCCCGCGCGGGGTACCAGACGATCTCCCTGCCAGCGTAGGTGATGAGAGCATGCCTTGGTGAGCGATGCCTGGGCCGCGCGGAGTGGATTGACCGCGATTCTGATCACAGTCCCCGAACTTGCGGCGTACACCGAGCGCTGGCGCTCGGTGTCGCGGTCGACCGCGCGATCACACGTCCCACTGACCGAGCTGATCCCGCCACACGTCACTGTGCTGGTCCCGTGGGTCGCGGAGCCCACGGAGGCCGACGTCCGGCGACTGGCGGATGCGGTGGCGTCGTTCGAGCCGTTCGAGCTCAGCTTCCCGACCGCGGGTCAGTTCCCGAACGGCACGGCGTGGCTGAAGCCCGAACCGTACGACGCCGTCGTCTCGTTGCTGTACTCGGTCTTCCAGGCCTTCCCTGAGTGTCCGCCGTACGGCGGTGAGTTCCCGGACCCGCAGCCACACCTGACCATCTCGTCGTCCGAGCAGGGTGGCCCGGCGGTCGTCGCTGAGGCCCGTGAGGCTCTCGCCGCCGCGCCCGCGCCACGAATTCAGCTCACCGAGCTCGGGCTGTGGCGGGAAGGCGAGGACGGTGTGTGGCGCCAGTTCGACGCCGTACCGCTGGGTGCGCGGTGACCACGTTCCGGGCGGCCTGGCAAACGGCGCTCTACGGCCCCGGCGGGTTCTACCGGCGGGAACGCCCAGCTGCCCACTTCCGTACGTCGGTGCACGCGTCGGCGCTGTTCGGTCAGGCCATCGCCCGGCTGGCGCGTGCGGTCGGTGCTGATCAGGTCGTGGACATCGGCGCGGGATCCGGCGAACTGGGCAAGGTGTTGCGCGACGAGGGTTTGCCGGTGGTGGAGATCGAGCTGGACGACGACCTGCCGACTGTTCTGACCGGTCTGGTGATCGCGAACGAGTGGCTCGACAACATCCCGTGTGAGTTGGTCGAGTGGGACGAGGACGGCGTACCGCGCTATCTGTCGGCCGACCTGACGGTGGGAGATGTTGTCGACGGCAACGATCTGGACTGGTTGCGGCGCTGGTGGCCCGGCGAGCCCGGCGACCGCGCCGAGATCGGCCGGACCCGCGACGAGGCCTGGGCATCCGTGGTCGACCGGTTGGCGGACGGTGCGGTCGCGATCGCCATCGACTACGGACATCTCCGCACCGACCGGCCGCCGTACGGGACTGTGAACGGCTTCCGGGCCGGGCGGGAGTGCGAGCCGGTCCTGGACGGCTCGTGCGATGTGACCGCGCATGTGGCTTGGGACTCGCTGGGTGGGTCTCTCGTGCTCCAGCGGGACGCTCTGCGTGCCCTGGGGGTCAGTGCGGCCCGTCCGAGCCTGGAGCTGGCTCAGAAGGAGCCGCTGCGCTATGTGGCCGAACTGTCGTCGGCCGGTGAGGCCGCCGAACTACTGGACCCCTCTGGGCTCGGCGGGTTCGGCTGGGTGTGGACCGCGGTCGGAGCGGACGCCACCCGGCGTGCTTCGCGGGCTCTCTCTGCCTGAGCCTGGACCAGTTGCGCGGCCTCGAGTTGGTCGCGGTGAAGCGCGATGGCGTCCGTCGGGCCGAGTGGAGTGTCCACGTGGACGTTAGCCAGGCCTAGCCGCCGTTGGAGCGGGCCCTGCTCCAGCCGCACGGACTGAGTCTTGTGGTGCAGCACGATCGACGTACGGCGGCTCACCCAGCCGCGCACTGTGACCAGCACCTGGTCGTCAGCGCCGTACGCGAGATAGCGCCAGCCGACGGGGCGCAGCCACTTGGCCCGCTCCGGGGCGACGTGCATCTGGATGCTCGCGAGGTCGAGTCCCGGGAGGATGCGGGCCAGCACGCCCGCGACCTCGCCACGGTCGCCGACCGGCAGGAGCTGGGCGCCCTGGCGCTCGTCGTCGCCGTCCTCCTTGTTGCCGGCCACACCGGCGATGTCCAGCTCGACCCGGGACCAGCTGAGCAGGCGCCAGATCAGCGGCTCGGTGATCAGCAGGCCCTGCACGCGGCCGGGCGGGATGGTCTGCCGCTGCACGTCGAACAGGCCGCGCTTGGTCCGCAGACCATGGCCGCTCTCCGACAGGGTGAAGCCGTGGTTGCCGACGACCTGTTTCCAGATCGGCTGCACCACACCGAACAGCAGCGGCAGAGCAGCGAACAGACCGATGTGGAAGTCGAGCCACTCCGTCGCGACGATCAACCAGATCACGGCCCCCGCACTAGCGACGACTGTGGACGACAGCAGGGTCGCACCGAGCAGGCGAGTCGTCGGGACGACCAGAAGCGGTGCCGACTCCACCTGCTGTTCCTGCTGCTCGGCGACGCGCTCGCCCTTGGCCCGGACCAGCAGGATCGTCCGGAGCTGGACGGCCTCGTCGTACCGGAAATAGCTCAGCTTGCCGTCGCTCTTGCCACCGCCGGCCACGTCCATCCGCAGCTCGGCCATCCCGAACAGGCGGGCGACGAACGGCTGGGCCACGTCGATCGCCTGGATCCGGTCGAACCGGATGATCCGGGTCCGCCGGAACAGGAACCCGCTGTCCACCCGGATCGCATCGTCGGTCAGCTGCCACCTGGTGAAATACCAGGACAGGGCGCCGAGCAGGCTGCCGCCGACGAGTACGGCGGCCAGACCGATGCCGGCGAACGTCAGATTGCTGCGCAGACCCTCGTTGTTGACCAGTGCGACAGCCGCGACGACGAAGTAGCCCCAGCCCTTCACGAACGGGGTCAGCGGATGCAGCCGCGCCCCGGTCTGCTCCACGACCGCGGTCTGCCCGGGCGGATGCTCGGTCACAGGCCCCACGCCTGGGCCTGACCGAGGGCGGAGAGACGGTCACGCAGCCGGCCGGCCTCGTCCGGGTGCAGGCCCGGGATCTTGGCGTCGGTCGCCGGTGTCGCGGTGTGCAGCTCCACGGTCGCGATCCCGTACGCGCGCTCCAGCGGCCCCGCGGTCACGTCGACGAACTGCATCCGCCCGTACGGCACGACGACCAGCTCGCGGAACATGATCCCGTGGCTGACCAGCAGCTCGTCGTCGCGTTCGGCGTACTTCCAGGACCTCTGGTTCCGGCCGATCAGGACCCACGACCAGCCGAAGGCGGCCACCGCCACGAGCAGCGCCAGGCCGCCGTACACCCAGCCCAGGGTCAGTCCCAGCCCGAACAACGCCGCCAGCCCGAGCACGCCGGCCATGATCGCCGCGTTCAGCCGGCGGACCGCCGCCAGCTTCGGCGAGACCGGCGTCCAGCTGACATCCGAGGGTGCGAAGAGGTCATCCACACTCCAAGCCTGTCACGATAGGGGGCATGAGCACCGAAAGAGTGGTGGGAATCGGCGCGGGAGCGGCTGGATTCGACCCTGCGTACGAGCGCGGCGGGACCGGGATCGGCTCGGAACTGGCGACCACCGACATGGTGCTCAACATCGGTCCGCAGCACCCGGCGACGCACGGCGTACTGCGGCTGCGGCTGACCCTGGACGGCGAGCGGATCGTCGGGTGCGAGCCGATCATCGGCTACATGCACCGGGGCGCGGAGAAGCTGTTCGAGGTCCGCGACTACCGGCAGATCATCGTGCTGGCGAACCGGCACGACTGGCTGTCCGCTTTCGCCAACGAGCTCGGCGTCGTCATCGCGGTCGAGCGGATGATGGGCCTGGAGGTGCCGGTCCGTGCGGTCTGGCTGCGCACGCTGCTGGCCGAGCTGAACCGGATCCTGAACCACCTGATGTTCCTCGGCTCGTACCCGCTGGAGCTCGGCGCGATCACGCCGGTCTTCTACGCCTTCCGCGAGCGGGAGACGATCCAGGCCGTGATGGAGGAGCTCTCCGGCGGCCGGATGCACTACATGTTCAACCGGGTCGGCGGGCTGAAGGAGGACCTGCCGTACGGCTGGCTCGGTCGCGCGGCCGGAGCCTCGGCCGCGGTCCGCAAGCGGCTGCCCGACATCGAGGACATCGTGCTGGGCAACGAGATCTTCCGCGCCCGCACCGTCGGCGTCGGCAGACTCTCCCCCGAGCTCGTCTCGCAGTACGGCGTCTCCGGCCCGATCGCCCGCGCCTCCGGCGTCGACGCCGACCTCCGCCGCGACGAGCCCTACCTCGGGTACGACGAGTTGCTGCGCGACGGCGTACTCCGGGTGGTTACCCGGACCGACGGCGACTGCTTCTCCCGCTTCTCAGTGCTGCTGGAGCAGGTGAAGGTGTCGCTCGACCTGGTCGACGCCTGCCTGGACAAGCTGTCGGCGCTGCCGGCCGGGCCGATCAACGTCCGGCTGCCGAAGATCCTCAAGGTCCCCGAGGGCCAGACCTACGCCTGGACCGAGAGCCCGCTCGGCATCAACGGCTACTACCTGGTCTCCCGCGGCGACAAGACCCCGTGGCGCCTCAAGCTCCGCTCCGCCAGCTTCAACAACATCTCGGCCCTGCCCGCGCTGCTGCCCGGCACGATGATCCCCGACATGATCGCCATCCTCGGCAGCATGTTCTTCGTCGTCGGCGACATCGACAAGTAGCCGCACCCCGAAGCGCAGCGGCGACGCGCGTCGGCGGGGCGGGTCGGCAGGGCGGGTCGGCAGGGCGGGTCGGCAGGGCGGGTCGGCAGGGCGCGTCGGCGGGGCGGCGGCACAGCGGGCCGGGTCGGCGGGCAGGCGGCAGGGCGGGTCGGGGCGGCGGGGCGCCGGCAGGGCGGTCGGGTCGGTGGGGAAAGAAGCTTGCATCTGGCGACGAATTCCTTCCCCACCGACCCGCCCCGCCGCCGTACCTGACCGTCCCCGACCCCGTCCCTCACAGCGGTGGGGAAAGTAATCTGCATCTGGCGACGAATTCTTTCCCCGCCGTCCCCTCTACCCGGCCCCTGCCACTCAGCGGACCGGGCAGGTCGGGCTGCACGGGTGGGCCGGGAGGTGTGGATCCTTACGGCGCAGGACGTGCAGGACCTGTACGGCGGCGTCGCACGGGCGGCTGGTGACGTCGAGCCAGCCATAGCGCAGGGAGACCTCCGAGCGCAGGGCCGCGCGGTTGTCACGCGCGAGATCCCGCCACCGCTGTCGCGGGGCGAAATGGAAGCGGCCGTCGAGTTCGACCACCAGATCGAACGGCAGGTAGGCGACGTCGGTGAACTCGCCGTCCACCGCGCGCTGCCGCTGCCCCGACGGCAACCCGTGGGCGCGCTCGACCTTGTGCAGGTAGTGGAGCTCGAGCAGGGAATGTGTGCCCTCGGCGACATCCGCGAGGATTGATCCCAGTGCGGCCCGATGACGAAGCTGCGGCCTGTCGGCGAGTGCGCGCAGAATCTGGTCAGGCGTCACACGGGCACTCTGACAGGCCTCGGCGATCACCGCTGCCGCGTCGTCCAGACCGGCGGAGATGCCGACGATGTCCAGCACCGCGTCCGCGGGCCGGCGTCGCGGTGGGACGACTGCCGCCAGTCGATCCTCCCATTGCCTGTCCCGGGTGATCACGAGACCGGGGCGAGCGCGAACCCGCCGCCGCCAGGGGATGGTCACGTACACCGGACGCCGGTCATCGCACTTGATCAGGCCGAGCTGCTCCGCAGCGGTGTAGTGACTCCAGGCCGCCTCCGGCCCGGCGTAGAGCAGGGCGGCGACGAGCCGTTCGTCGTACCCGATCGGACCGGTGTGCGTCGCGTAGACCCCTGGATGAACCGTCCGCCACCGCCGGCCGCGCAGTCGTCGGCGGATGTCGGTGTCGGCCAAGCCCGCGGCCAGCGCCTGGGTGCGCGACACGATCTGGTGCTGGGCATGGATCAGGACCTGGAGGCCTTCGCCCGCGAGTTGTTGCCGCCACCACCAGTCCACCCGAACCAGGGTGACGGATCTCCGCGACCGGCGTCGGCGAGGCTGTGGACAACTCCTCGTCAGGCGGGAGTCGAGGCTTGCCGAACCAGTTCGAGGAGTGCGTCCGCGATGCCGGCAGCGACCGCGAAAGTTCCGCGGGAGTCTGGCGTGTGCTCGGAGCCGTCGAGGTCGAGCACCAGCAAGCCCGCCTCTCGGCAGATGCTGACGCCGGCCATGGTGTCCCAGGGCTTGTTGGAGAACATGATCGTGGCGTCGAAGTACCCGTTCGCGGTCCAGGTCAGCGCGGTGGCCGCCGTACCGATCATGCGGAGGCGCTGAGCGCGCGGGTAGAGCCGCTGGGTCAGGGCGAAGCGCTCGGCGTTCTGGGCTTCCGCGTCGGGGCCGACGGCATAGTCGCCCACGGCAACCAAGGCGTCGGTGAGGTCACTGCACTCGCTGCCCCGGATCGGCTTGTCGTTGCATGTGGCGCCGAGCCCTTCGGCAGCGGCGTACCTGGTCCCGAGCGCCGGGTGGTCGATCACGCCCGCCACCGCACGGCCCTCGTGGATCAGCCCGAGCGAGATCGCCCACAACGGACCCCCGTGGATGAAGTTGACCGTCCCGTCGACCGGATCGAGCACCCACCGCGTCCCGTCGGTCGCGCCGCCTTCTTCCTCCCCGAGTACGCCGATCTCCGGCGTCTCGCGTTCGAGGAACGCCCGCACCTCCCGTTCCACCGCGAAGTCGACCTCGGACGCCATGTCCCGGTCACCCTTGGAGGTCAGCGCGCCCGGTCCCCGGGAGTCGGTGATCACCCGCCCGTGATCGACGGCGGCTTCGGCAACCTTCAGCAGCTTGGCGAGATCCACCCCCAAAACCTACGCGACCACGCCTCAGGCCGTGTCGAGCGTCCTGCGCTTGCGACGCCAGGCGGCCGCCGCGGCCACCGTACCGATCGCCAGTACGCCCGCGGCGGCGGCCTGGCCGATCTTGATCGGGCAGCCGGATGCGCACTGCGGGATCGGATACGGCTGCCCCGGATTCAGCTCGTGGGTCTCGTCGGCCGACACATACGCCTCGTCCGCCGGGAACGGCCAGCCCTCCGGATTCAGCAGGCGGTACCAGTCGGCGTCTTCCCACGCCTTCCGCTTGCACGTCACGTTCACCGACGGCGACTCGAAGGGTGTCGGACCCAGCTGCCCGATCGGCAGGTGGTCCTGGTTGTAGACCGTGACGTGCCCGTTCGGGTCGTTCATCGTCACGGCCGGGTAGTTCGCGTCCAGCCCCATGCTGATCCCCTCCCCACCTCGCAGTATGGGGCGGGACGGCGTACTCAGGAAGCGGCCAGGCCCCGGAGTTTGAGGTCGACGACGGTGGGGGCCTCGGCCTGGGAGTGTTTGTCGCCGGCGGCAACGACCGTGGCGACCTCCTGGTCGATCTTGTCCAGGCGGGCGTCGATCTTGTCCAGCCGGCGTTGCATCAGGTCGACGAACTCCGCGTTCTCGACCACGCGGGCGCTGGTGATCCGCGAGTACTCCTGGGCCACCTGGGCCCGCTCGTCGGAATGGGCCAGGCGTTCGACCAGTAACTGGTGGCGGAACAGCACCGAGGCGGCGATCGCGATCACAACGGCGGCTACCGCGGCAGCCCGGAGAATCCAGGCGTTCTGCGAGAAGAGCGCGGCACTCACGCCCAGGCAGACAAAGATCAGCAGACCGTTGGCGACGGTGAGAACTGTGGTCCTGGTTCGACGGCGGCTACCCCTTGACCCCATGGACCGACATGTTAGGGGGTCTCGTCGGGGTCCTCGGGAATACGACACGCGCGTTCGAGCAACAATCCGGCCGTGACGACCAGCACTGAGATCACTGCCGCGGCACCGGCCATGATCACACGGTTACGAGGCCCGGAGGAGCCCATCGCCTCCAGGAAGGATAACGCGAACCCTGCGTAAACCCCGGCGCACAACGCGCCGACGAACGCGCTCGCCTTCCCGATCAGCAACAGGAACACCGCGCGGGACGGTTCCATCCGCTCCCGCCGGATCTGGATCCGCTGATGGGTGTTGCGGGCCGCGGCGAACAGCAGCGCGGCCAGGAAGCTCCAGGCGATCAGGGTCAGCCAGGAGACGGCCGGCGCGACACCGCCGCTGGACTCGATCGCCTGCACGATGGTCACGCCGATCGCCGCCCCGAGGACTGCGATCGCGATCAGCAACCGGCGTGAGGTCGGCCGGACCGAGCCCGGACGCGGCGGTTCCTTGCCGGGCTCGTTACTGGGCGCCTGGCCTGGCTCGGGACCGCCGGACACCACTACTGCAGCTCGATGTCGAGCTTGGTCACGCCCTCGGTGCCGACCTTGGCGAGCAGTTCGGTGACCGGGCCATGACCCGGCAGCACCGCGTCCGGCTCGATGTCGAGCCAGGGCGCCAGGACGAACGCACGCTCGTGCGCCCGCGGGTGCGGCACGGTCAGTTCCTCGGACTCGATCGTCTTCTGGCCGTACGTGATCAGGTCGACGTCGAGGGTTCGCGGCGCGCCCGGCACGCTGCGCTCCCGGCCGAACGCCTGCTCGATCGCGTGCGCGCGGTCCAGCAGCAGGTCGACCGACAGCGTCGAGTCGGCCAGCAGAACGACGTTCAGGTACGGGCCGGACTCGTCCGGGCCGCCGACAGGCTGGGTCTCGTAGAGCGGTGAGACCTCGACCACCACGACGTCCGGGGTGTCCCGCAGCGCATCGACCGCGCCCTGCAGGTTCGCCTCACGATCGCCGAGATTGCTGCCGAGCGACAGGATGACCTGGCGGATCGGCTTCAGGCCACCGCTCAGGGTGTCCGCGTCGATGACGTGGGGACTAGGGGTCTCAGTCACGAGGATTCTCCGGCTCTGCGCTGCACGGTCAGGACAACGTCGTCGAACGGCACCGTGATCGGCGCCGAGGGTTTGTGGATGGTCACCGCGGTCGCTGTCACCCGCCGGTCGGCGAGACACAGGTCGGCGATGCGCTGGGCGAGGGTCTCGATCAGATCCACCGGGTCGTTCTCGATCGCCTGGTGCACCTGCTCGGCCACCGCCCCGTAGTTCACGGTGTCGGCCAGGTTGTCAGAGGCCGCGGCGGGCCGGGTGTCCAGCTCCAGCCGGACATCCACGACGAACTCCTGCCCGTCGGCTCGCTCGTGCTCGAACACTCCATGGCGCCCGAACCCACGGATACCACGGATCTCGATCACGTCAGGAGTTAAAACGGGACCGCTCATTCCGCCTCCTCCTGTCGGCCCCCAGATGACAGTACCGGTGAGGCATGGTGGATCCACAACCGCCAGCCGGTAGAAGTTCGACGGAAAACGTTCGTGGCGAGCGCCTTGCCGCCCGCGAACCCCTCCTCGGGAGCACCTTCACCCGAGGACAGGACATTCTCCGTACACGTGACGTATGCCACGTCTTCATCCACGCGCACCTGAACATCGGTGAGGAAGAACTGGATGTACGGCGTGTTCGCGAAGATCATCGCCCAGGCGCGCATCATCTCGGCGTATCCGGAGATGGCCGCGTTCCCGGGGTGGATACAGACCGGGTCGGGCTCCGGCAGCCAGACCGCCGCCATCAGGTCCAGGTCGCCGGCCTCGAACGCGTTGTAGAACGCGGTGTTGGCGGTCAGCACGACGTCCTCCACCGAGGCACCGCGCGCGCCTTCGCCTCCTGCGCTCCGGCGCGGACTGGCCGGTCCGTCCGTCATACCGCTCCCCATCTCTTCGCCACCCGGACAGCGTCCGCGCTCGGCGCCACCGCGTGCGCCCGGACACACCAGGCTCCCGCTGCGGCGGCCAGGGCGGATACAGCCGCGCTCGCATCGTCTCGTCGTACGGCCGGTCTGGGTTCACCGGTCTGCTCGTCGGCGAGCAGCCTACCGAGGAACGCCTTCCGGGACGCACCGATCAACAACGGCCGATCCAGTACGGCGAATTCCCGCAACCTCCGCAGGATCTCCCAGTTGTGGTCCGCGTTCTTCGCGAAACCGAGTCCGGGGTCGAGCGCGACCCGGCCGAGATCGACGCCGGCCGCACGGATCGCGTCGATCCGCTCGGCGAGTTCCGCAATCACCTCGGCGACCACATCGACGTACTCCGCCTTGTTCTGCATGTCGATCGAGTGGCCACGCCAGTGCATACAGACATACGGCGTACGGCGCTCTGCCACCAGCGCAAGCATGTCCGGGTCGGCCTGGCCGCCGGACACGTCGTTGATCATCACCGCACCCGCGTCGAGGGCGAGCGCGGCGACGCCGGCCCGCATGGTGTCGACCGAGATCAGCGCGCCCTCGGCGGCGAGCGTCTCGATCACCGGGAGCACCCGGCGGATCTCTTCCTCGGGCGCGGGCCGCTCGGCGCCCGGCCGGGTCGACTCCCCGCCGACGTCGAGCAGATCGGCCCCGTCGGCCAGCAACTCCCGGCCGTGCTTGATCGCGGCGGCCGGCTCGAACCACTCACCGCCGTCGGAGAACGAGTCCGGTGTCACGTTGACGACGCCCATGACGAGACACCGGTCCAGCACCGGCAGCCCGTCGACCTGACCCCACGACCCATCGCTCACCCGACCACCGTAGTGGCCCCCACCCCCAACCCCACCAGGTGGGATCAGTTACTGAGGACCAACCGTGACTTGGTGGCTTGAAGCGCTTCTGCGATCGGCTGTGCGTAGGACTCGTTGGTCTGGCCGTACTTCTCCAGGCACCGCCCGTCGATCAGCGCGGCCCCACTGGTGATGCCCTGGGCGTAGTTGCCGGTCATGTTCGCGCCGCCGGAGTCGCCGGCCTCGACGCACGCGGTGTGCTGGAAGAGCCCGCGGACGACCTTGTTGCTGCCGTAGTTGACGGTCACGTTCCGGGCGACGATCCGGCCGCAGGTCCAGCCGGTGCTCTTGCCCGACTTGCAGAGCGTGGATCCGACGGTCGCGTTCGCGATCCCGCGGACCGCGACGTTGCCGGCTCCCCAGCCCTCGATGTACCCCTGCTGGTCCCAGCCCTCGATGACGCCGACCGTGCCGAAGTCGTTGCCCGGGAAACTCGACGTCCGGGTGTTGCCGAGGATGTAGCCGTTCCGCGAGAACGACGGCTTGCCGGCCGTGCAGTGCCCGGCGGTCAGGAAGATCCGGGTGCCCTTGGTGGTCCGGGCGTTGAAGCCGAGGGAGCAGACATACCCGGTGTTCTTGTCCACCTGGAGCCCGCCGCGCAGGCTGAAGTCGTCGGCGGTCGTGGTCACCGTGCCGGCGACGGTGCGGACCGTGACCCGGTCGCCGTTCGCTTCGGCGTGGGACAGGAACCGCTCGGTGAGCTGGTCGTGCGCGCCCGTCGGCACGGTGACGACCACGGTGCCCGAGACGGGATCGACGTACCAGGACCGGACCTTGCCCGCGCTGGAGCCGGTGGCGAGCTGGTCCAGCTCGCGCTGCACGGCGGTCAACTGGCCGATCGTGAAGCGGACCAGCCGCGGGATGGCGCCGGCCTCGCGAACCAGCTCGGCGGCGGTCAGGTCGGACACCGCGATGACCAGGTCACCGGCGTCGTCGTAGTAGCTGCCGACCACGCCCGAGTCCGGCTCGAGGTGCTCCTCGAGCGCCTCCGCGACCGCCGGCGACCGCTCGGTCACCGGCCCGACCGGATCGGACTTCTGCCCGGTCGGCTTGGTCCGCGTCTCGGCGGTGGCCCAGTTCGCCGCGACCAGCCCACCGGCCGTCAGTACGACGACCCCGGCAAGTGCGGCGCCGACCCGGAAACGCCCCGACATCCTGTCCTCCTCACACCGGCACCTGGTCCCCGTTGGCCAAGTGCCACTACGGAAAGTAAACGCTCAGCGACAGAATGTCTACAAGTATCGGCTTCCAAACTCCAACGAATCAAGGCCGCCCGAGGCTACGGAGGGTGTTTCAGCCGACGATCAGGCTCATCGCCTCGGCGCGGGTGACGGGGTTGCGGAGCTGACCGCGGACGGCGGAGGTGATGGTCTTGGCGCCGGGTTTGCGGACGCCGCGCATGGTCATGCAGAGGTGTTCGCACTCGATCACCACGATCACCCCGCGCGGCTCGAGGAGCTCGACCAGGGACTCGGCGACCTGAGTGGTCAGCCGTTCCTGGACCTGCGGTCGTTTCGCGTACAGGTCGACCAGCCGGGCGAGCTTCGACAGCCCGGTGATCCGGCCGTCCCGGCTGGGGATGTAGCCGACGTGGGCGACCCCGGTGAACGGGACCAGGTGGTGCTCGCACAGGCTCCAGACCTCGATGTCCTTCACCAGCACCATCTCGTCGTGGCCGATGTCGAACGTCGTCGTCAGCACGTCCTCGGCCCGCTGACCCAGCCCGCCGGTCATCTCGGCGTACGAGCGGGCCACTCGAGCCGGCGTGTCCAGTAAGCCCTCGCGATCCGGATCCTCCCCGATCGCGATCAGCAGTTCGCGGACGGCCCGCTCCGCCCGTGCATGGTCGAACTTCGGCGACGTCATCTCGCCACTGTAGACAGAACAACGCCGCCACCCGATCCGGGTGGCGGCGCTGTGTGTCAGCTCAGTCGTTGGGTGACGGCGGGGTCGGGCCGCTGCCGTAGGTCGGCGGGCGGACGGCCTCGTCCGGGCCGACCGAACCGCCCGGCAGGACATCCGACAGCGAGCCGTTCTGCTCGGCGCGGGTCGGCATCGGCATCACCGGCGGCTGGTCCGACGGCACCCGGGTGGACGAACCGGTCCAGGCCGGCCGCCGCTCCCGCTTGACCACCGGCGCGAAGACCCGGGCGATCTCGTTCTTGTCCAGGGTCTCCTTCTCCAGCAGTTCCTCGACCAGGTGGTCCAGGACCGCGCGGTTCTCGACCAGGATGTCGAAGGCCTCCTGGTGCGCGTTCAGGATCAGCTTGCCGACCTCCTCGTCGACCGCGGCCGCGATCTCCTCGGAGTAGTTGCGCTGACTGCCGAAGTCGCGGCCCAGGAACGGCTCACTGCCGTCCGAGCCGAACTTGATCGCGCCGAGCCGCTCGGTCATGCCGTACTGCGTGACCATCGCCCGGGCCAGCGCGCTCGCCTTCTCGATGTCGTTGCTGGCGCCGGTGGTCGGGTCGTGGAAGACCATCTCCTCGGCCGCACGGCCACCGAGCATGTAGGCCAGCTTGTCCAGCATCTCGGACCGGGTGGTCGAGTACTTGTCCTCGTCCGGCATCACCATCGTGTAGCCGAGCGCCCGGCCCCGCGGCAGGATCGTCACCTTCTGCACCGGGTCGGAGTGCGGCAGCGCGGCCGCCACCAGAGCGTGGCCGCCCTCGTGGTACGCCGTCAGCACCTTCTCCTTGTCCGACATCAGCCGGCTGCGGCGCTGCGGACCGGCGATGACCCGGTCGATCGCCTCGTCCAGCCCGCGGTTGTCGATCACCTGCAGGTTGTTCCGTGCGGTGAGCAGCGCTGCCTCGTTCAGCACGTTGGCCAGGTCGGCACCGGTGAAGCCCGGCGTACGACGGGCGACCGCCCGCAGGTCCACGTCCGGCGCCATCGGCTTGCCCCGCGCGTGCACCTTGAGGATCTGCTCGCGACCGGGCAGGTCCGGCGCGTCGACGGCGATCTGCCGGTCGAACCGGCCGGGCCGCAGCAGCGCCGGGTCGAGCACGTCGGGCCGGTTGGTGGCCGCGATCAGGATCACACCGCCGCGGATGTCGAAGCCGTCCATCTCGACCAGCAGCTGGTTCAGCGTCTGCTCGCGCTCATCGTGACCACCGCCGAGGCCCGCACCACGGTGCCGGCCGACGGCGTCGATCTCGTCGATGAACACGATCGCCGGCGCGTTCGTCTTGGCCTGCTCGAACAGGTCGCGGACCCGGGAGGCACCGACACCGACGAACATCTCGACGAAGTCCGAACCGGAGATCGAGTAGAACGGCACGCCCGCCTCACCGGCGACCGCGCGGGCCAGCAGCGTCTTACCGGTACCGGGCTGGCCGTAGAGCAGGACGCCCTTCGGGATCTTCGCCCCGACCGCCTGGAACTTCCCCGGTTCCTGCAGGAACTCCTTGATCTCGCCGAGTTCCTCGATCGCCTCGTCACAGCCGGCCACGTCCGCGAACGTGGTCTTCGGAGTGTCCTTGGTGATCAGCTTGGCCTTGGACTTGGCGAAGCTCATCACCCGCGATCCGCCGCCCTGCATGGAGTTCATCAAGAAGATGAAGACGACCGCGATCAGCAGGAACGGGATCAGCGTGGAGAACACCTGGCCGATGAAGCTCGGCTTCGGGTTCTCGACGTTGTACCGCTCGATCTTGCCGCTCTGGAACAGTGACTGCAGGTCGGCCCCGAGGGTGTCGGCCTGACCGTCGACCCAGTTCGCCTTGATCTTGGTGCCGTCGGTCTTCTCGACCCGGATCTCCTGGTCGGGGTCGATCAGCGTCACCGACTTGATCGTCTTGTCGCTCGACGACTTGGCCTGCTGGATCAGCTGCACGACCTGGCCGGTCGGCTCGGACTTGTACCCGGTCGAGCCGGTCAGGAGCTGTCCGATCACCAGTACGCCCAGGAAGGCGACGACGATCCAGAACAGGGGTCCGCGGAAGATGCGCTTCACGTCCATGATCGAGGCCTACGCCCCGTCCCTCCTAGCTCGGCAGGCCCGGGTATGCGGGCTTGAGACGGTAACACCAGTCCAAGTGTCTCGTGTCGCACAAGACAACACACCACGAGGGTCACCAAAGACGGTACGACCTGTTGTACAGGCCGTCACCAAGTCCGCCCCGAGGGACCAGTTTAGGACTTTCCCCGCCCCACCGCCCCGGCGTCGTCAGGAATAGACGTGCGGCGCGAGCGTCGCCACGCTGCGCAGGTTCCGGTATTTCTCCGCGTAGTCGAGCCCGTACCCGACCACGAACTCGTCCGGCAGCTCCAGCCCGACGTACTTGACCGGGACCCGCATCTTGGCCGCGCCCGGCTTCACGAACGCGGTGCACAGCTCCAGCGAGGCCGGCTTCCGTGACTCCAGGTTGCTGACCAGCCAGCTCAGCGTCAGCCCGGTGTCGATGATGTCCTCGACGATCAGCACGTGCCGGTTGGTGATGTCGGTGTCCAGGTCCTTCTGGATCCGGACCACACCGGACGACTTCGTCCCGGAGCCGTACGACGAGATGGCCATCCAGTCCATCTCCACGTGCCGGCTGAACGACCGGGCCAGGTCGGCCATCACCATCACCGCGCCCCGCAGGACGCCGACCATCAGGAGGTCCTTGCCCTCGTAGTCCTGCTCGATCCGCCCCGCCAGCTCCCGCAGCTTCGCCAGGATCTGGTCCTCGGTGTAATGGATCTTGGTCAGGTCCTTCTCGATGTCCGCCGCATCCACACGATCAGCCTGTCACACCCGGACCCAGGACGATGAACCCGCCCCGGCGGATTGCGCGGACCCCCTGGGGCAGATCGATCCATCGCTGTCCGCGCCAGTCCGTCACGAGTGCGTCGACGGCCGCGATGTGCCCGGCGGTGAGGTCGGTGGCCCGGCAACCGGCTTCGAGGGCCGCCTGCCGCAGCGCCCTGGTCCGCAGCGCGGCGGGCTCGTCCGCGAGCATTCCGACGTCGCACTGCACTTCATCGTCAGTACGCCGGACCGCCGTCTCCGCCAGGTCCGCGGCGAGCATGTCGAGTGCATCCGCATCCGCCCGAAGGAGTCCCGCCGTACGGGCCAGAGCCTCGACCACTCCAGGCCCGAGCGCCTCTTCCAGCACCGGAAGCACCTCGTGGCGGACTCTGACCCGGGTGTACTGGGGATCGTCGTTGTGTGGGTCGTGCCACGGCCGGAGCCCGGACGCGATGCACGCGGCCGCCGTGGTGGCGCGTGGGAGCTCGAGGAACGGCCGCCGGAGCAGTCCGGCCACCGGAGCCATCCCGGCCAGCGAACGCGCACCCGACCCTCTGGCCAGCCCCAGCAGCACGGTCTCAGCCTGATCGTCGCGAGTATGCGCCAGCAGTACGACGTCCGCCCCGAACTCGTCGGCCGCGTCGCGGAGGGCGTCGTACCGGGCCGACCGGGCCGCCGCCTCCGGACCACCCTCGCTGCCCACCTCTACCGGGCGCACCAGGACCGGGTCGAGTCCGAGCCCCCGGCACTGCTCGGCGGCCGTCTCTGCGACACGGGCGGAGTTCGCCTGGAGACCGTGGTCGACGATGACTGCACCGGCGCGGAGCTTGAGCTTGGGCGCCTCGAAGGCGGTCGCCGCGGCCAGGGCGAGCGAGTCCGTGCCACCCGAGCACGCCACCAGCACCGTCGTACTGTGCGGCAGCTCGGACAGCATGGTCCGGACCGCCTCCCGGGTCCGCGCCACCGCGGGGTGCAGCTTCCCTCTCCGGTGCTCGACGAGCTCCTCGGCCGTGGACCGGCCCGGCGGCTCAGCCGTGGAGCCGGGCGACCCAGGCATCGGGGTTCGCGATCTCGTTCTTGGTCGGCAGCGTGTTGGGACCGGTCCACACCCGGTTGAACCCGTCCATGCCGACCTGGTCGACCACTCGGCGGACGAACGCGGCGCCGTCCTTGTACTGCCGCAGCTTGGCGTCCAGTCCGAGCAGCCGCTTCAGCAGCTGGTCCACCGGGTTGCCACTCTGGCGGCGCGACGTGAACTTGGACCGGATGGTCTCCACGGTCGGGATCACCGACGGCCCGACCCCGTCCATCACGAAGTCCGCGTGGCCCTCGAGCAGCGACATCACCGCGGTCAGCCGGTCCAGCACCGCCCGCTGCTCCGGCGACTGCATCAGATCCACCAGGCTCAGCTCGGTCTCACCCCGCATCGACCGGCCCAGCCGCTGCACAGCCTCCCGGAACATCGCCGCGTACGCCGATGCGTCCAGCTCGGCCTGGTCCAGGAACAGAGCGATCTCGGACCGCAGGTGATCCCGCAGCCACGGGACCGCGGTGAACTGCACCCGGTGCGTCTCCTCGTGCAGGCAGACCCACAGCCGGAAGTCCCGCGGTACGACGCCCAGCTCGGACTCCACGTGCATCACGTTCGGCGCCACCAGCAGGAGCCGGCCGGTCAGATCGGGTCGCTCCGGGTCCGGCTCGGCCGGGAAGAACGGGTCGAACTGGCCAAGCACCCTAGAAGAGAGGAAGGCGAGCAGTGCGCCGGCCTCGATGGCCGTCACCCGGGAGCCGACCGCCGAGGACAGTCCGCCGGTCCGCTCCGCCTTCTCCCGCAGCTTGTCGGCCAGCGGTTGCAGCACGGTCCGGAAGCCGTCCGCGTTCGCCTGCACCCAGCCGGGCCGGTCCACGATCACGACCGGCGCCGTGGCCGACGTCGCCTGCAGCCCCGTGAACTCCCGGACGTGGTGCTCGGAGTCGGCCGCGAACTGACGCAACTCGGCCACTACCTGGTCCGCCTCCGCGCGGCTGACCGCCGGTCCGGGGCGCAGCAGCTTGCGCGCCACTCCGGTCGCCAGCTGCCAGTCGACCATCTCGGCCGTGGTCCCGCCTTCCGCCGTACTCATGTTCCGACCCTAGTCGTATGTCCCAAGACGCGCTTCCGATCAGACAGCGCAGCCGCAGTTGGCGAGGGCTGCGGCGGCCCGGTCGAGGGCGGCGCGGGCGTTGAGGGTCTGCGGGACCGCGACGCTGTCCGTGGCGATCGCGAACACCAGAAGCGTGCCCGTGCGGTCACGGGCCAGCCCGGCCAGGCTGTGCACGTTGGTGAGGGTGCCGGTCTTCGCATGGACCAGTCCGGTGCCGGTGCTCGTACCGGGCGCGACGAAGCGGTCTTCGAGGCTGCCGCTGAAGCCTGCGACGGGCAGACCGGTCAGCAGGTGCCGCAGCTCCGGGTGGTCCTCCGACGCCGCTACCCGGACCGCACCGGCCAGAAGCTCGAGCGGCACCTTGTTGGCCCGCGTGAGGCCGCTGCCGTCGTAGATCTGCGCCTTGCTGACGTCCAGCCCGAGCTTGGTGAGCGTCTCCCGGACTCCCTTGACGCCGCCGACGTACGAACCGCCGTTCTTGGTCGCCAGGCCGACCTGGCGCAGCAGCACCTCGGCGCCGTCGTTGTCGCTGTGCAGGTTGATGTACTCGACGATCTGGCCCAGCGTCGGCGACGCCACCTGCACGATGGGGTTCGCCGCGGCCGGAGCGACCGCGGCGCGGACAGCCGGCGCCACGGTGATCCCGTAACCGGTCAGGAGCCTCGCGAACGCGGCTGCGGCCGCCTGTGCCGGAGCGTCCGACCGCTTGGCCATGCCCGGAGAGAGCCGGCCCTCGTTCACCCACAGCGCCGAGGTGCGGGCCGCGATGCCTTCAGGCAGGTAGTTCGGCTCCCAGTTCGCGTTGGCGGCCGGACCGGTGAAGAGCGAGGCGTCATAGCCGAGAGTGACGCGCGTGACGCCTTGCGCCTTCAGTGCCTTGGCCGTACTCGCGGCCAGCGTCTGCAGGGTGGCACGGGCCGGGAAGTCGGAGCTCGCAGCGGGCTTCGTGGCGAGCAACGGGTCACCACCGCCGACCAGGACGATCGAGCCGTTGGCCGCGCTTACCACCTTCGTGGTGAACGTGTGATCGGCTCCGAGGGTCTCCAGCGCCGAGACCGTCGTCAGCAGCTTCAGCGTGGACGCCGGGGTGAACGGAGTCGCCGTACCGGCGGAGAACACCGCTTGGCCGCGTGAGGCGTCGTACACGTAGATGCCCCGGTGCTTGCCGAGCGACGGGTCCTTGAGGATCGCGGCGAGCGCCTTCTGGACGCCGGCCGCCGTCGGTGCGACGCCCTCGCCCTTGGCCGGCTCCAGTACGACGGGAGCCTGCTGGGCGGACTGCACTGATCCGGGTACGGCGCGTGCACCGCTCACCAGGCCCACACAAAGGGCCGTGGCGAGCAGCGTGACGAACACCGCACGGGGAGGACGAGCCACCGGGCTGCTCCTGTCAGTCGGTCGGTCGGAACCGTGACAGTATCTGCCGTATGGAGTTCGACGTCTTCATCGAGATCCCCAAGGGCACTCGCAACAAGTACGAGCTGGACCACAAGACGAACCGGCTGCGCCTGGACCGCACCCTGTTCACGGCCACTCAGTACCCGTCCGACTACGGCTTCATCGAGGACACCCTGGGCCAGGACGGCGACCCGCTGGACGCGCTGGTGCTGCTGCCCGAGCCGACGTTCCCAGGCTGCCTGATCCGGGCCCGCGCCATCGGCATGTTCCGGATGACCGACGAGAAGGGGCCGGACGACAAGGTCCTCTGCGTCCCGGCCGGCGACCCGCGCCAGGAGCACCTGCGCGACATCCACCACGTGCCCGAGTTCGACCGGCTCGAGATCCAGCACTTCTTCGAGGTCTACAAGGACCTCGAGCCCGGCAAGTCCGTCGAAGGCGCCACCTGGGTGGGCCGCGCCGACGCCGAGGCCGAGATCACCGCCTCCTTCGCCCGCCTGAAGACCGAAGGCCACTGAGCCGAAGGCCACCGACCAGCCACGCCGCCGGCCCGCACTCGCGGCGCCGGCGGATTCACTCCGCGGTCAGCCGGCCCAGCAACTCCAGCAGAGTCTTGCGTTCACTCGCACTCAGCGGCTCGAGCAACTCCGCCTCGGCCGCATAGATCAGCTGGTCCATCGCGACCAACTGCTTCTTCCCCATCGCCGTGATCGCGACGATCTTCCGCCGGCGGTCGGCCGGGTCCACCCGGCGTACGACGTAATCCAGCGCCTCCAGCTCGTCGAGCACGGTGACCAGGTCGCTGCGGTCCAGCACGATCCGGTCGGCCAGCGTCGCCTGGACGGCTTCGCCGTCGTCGGCCAGGCTCGCCAGTACGTGGTAGTGCAGCGTCCGCACACCGGCGTCCGTCATGTGCTGCCGGACCAGCCGCTGCGACTGCTGACTCGCCCGCCCCAGCGCCCACAGCACCCGGTCGGCCAGACGATGCGTCGGCGCCTTCTTCACCCAGCCACTCTATTGGCACCGGCCCTCCCTTGGCGTTATCGTGGGAATCTCCCATTATTTACAACTCCCACGATTTGGAGCAGCCCATGCGCGCAGTGCGCTTCCACCGGCACGGCAGCCCCGACGTCCTGCAGGTCGACGAGGTCGCCGTCCCCGAACCCGCGGCCGGCCAGGTCCTGATCGAGGTCGAGGCGATCGGCGCCAACGCCATCGACACCGTTCTCCGGGCCGGCGGCTCCCCCTGGGACCGCCCGCTGCCGGGCACCCTCACCGGCGACGTGGTCGGCCGGATCGCCAAGCTCGGCCCAGACACGCCACCCGGCGTCGCGGTCGGCCAACGGGTCGCCGCCCTGTCCGAGGACGCCTTCGCCGACTTCGCCGTCGCCGACGGAGCCTTCCTCGCCCCGATCCCCGCCGATGCCGACGCGGGCGAGGCCACGATGATGTCGATGACCGCGCCGCTCGCCCTCCGCCTCCTCGAGGCCGGCCGGATCCCCGCCGGCGGCACCGTGCTGATCCAGTCCGCGGCCGGCACCGTCGGCCACCTGGCCGTCCAACTGGCCCGATTCTTCGACCCGAAGACGATCATCGGTACGGCGTCGTCGGCCAAGCGGCTCGACTTCATCCGGGAACTCGGTGCCGAGGCCGTCGACCTGACCGACCCGGACTGGCCGGCCAAGGTCCGCGAGATCGCACCCGACGGCGTCGACACAGCCCTCGACGCGGTCGGCGGCACCGTGTTCGACCAGGGCTTCGACCTCGTCAAGCCACTCGGCACGATGGTCACGTACGGCGCCATCACGACCGAGCTCCCGATGATCCCCGGCCTCGGCCTCTTCGGCCGATCCGTCACGGGTGTCTCGATGATGGGCTGGCGCCAGGCCCGCCCGGACGAGGCCCGCGCCGACATCGCCGAGGTCACCCGCCGCTGGCAGTCCGGCGACCTGCGCCCGGTCGTCCACGCCACGTATCCGTTGACCGACGTCGTCCGCATCCACGAAACCCTCGACGCCCGCACCAACCTCGGACGCCTCATCGCCACCACCTAACCCACCCACCACCCCTGACCGGGCAACCTTGTGCACGGATCAACCGTCGGCGGGCGCTCTCGATGGTTGATCGGTGCACAAGGTCGAGGGCGAGGGAGAGGAGAGCGGATAAGGTCGCCTGGTGGAGCTGCGGCAGATGCGGTACTTCGTGGGTGTCGCGGAAGAGCTGCATTTCGGCCGGGCCGCCGAGCGGCTGTACATCTCCACTCCGACGCTGAGCCAGCAGATCAAACAACTCGAACGCGAGGTCGGCACCACCCTGCTGATCCGGCACAGCCGTGGCGTCGAGCTCACCCCGGCCGGGCAGGTCTTCCTGGCCCGGGCCCGGGAGACGATCCAGGCGGCCGGCCTGGCGCTGAAGGACACGCGCCGGGCGGCCGGCCTGGACGAACCGGTGCTGCGGCTCGGCCTGCTCAACGGCATCCCGGGATGGCTGCCCGCCGCCCTCGAACAGCTCGCCACCGAACGCTTCCCGAACAGCACCGTGACCCTGGCGGCCGGCACCACCACCGACCAGCTCCGGATGCTCACCGCCGGCGAGATCGACCTCGGCCTGGTCCGGACCCCGCTGACGTTGCTGCCGGCAATCACTTCGGAGCACCTGGCCGCCGAGGAGCTCGGCGTACTGTTGGCCGCGACCCATCCACTGGCGGCGAGCAGCGTGCTCACCCTCGACGATCTGACCGGGCACGAGCTGATCTGGATCCCGCGTGCCGCGGCACCGGAGTTCTACGACGATGCGCTCGGCCGCCTCGGTGACGGGATCCGGCTCAGCGACATCAGCATGAGCCACTCCCAGCTCCGCTCCGCCCTGCTCGTCCGCCGCTCCGCGATCAGCCTCGGCTCGCGCCGCGCCGCAACCCCCGACATCGTCTGGCGCCCCTTGAAGG
The DNA here is from genome assembly GCF_045040325.1 of Kribbella sp. NBC_01510. Classification (NCBI taxonomy): domain Bacteria; kingdom Bacillati; phylum Actinomycetota; class Actinomycetes; order Propionibacteriales; family Kribbellaceae; genus Kribbella; species Kribbella sp. NBC_01510. The sequence continues at coordinate 1,560,218 of NZ_CP109418.1, forward strand.
GACGCCCGCTGATCGCCAGGTACGCCGCCGTCTGGCGCACCGACTCGCACAACCCGGTCCTCCAGGCGATGACCGTTAGCCCAGGCCTAACCGTCGTTAGGCAACAAGACGTGGTGGACTGAGTCCCACGGTGGTTGGCTCGAAACGTCAACCAGCAAAGGGAGTTCTCAGTGCAAGAACACGTAGTGATCGTCGGCGGCAGCTCCGGCATGGGTCGCGCACTCGCCGCCGAACTCGTTGCCCAGGGCAGCGAAGTGACGATCGCCGGCCGCTCCGCCGGCAAGCTCGACACGGTCGGCCGCGAGCTCGGCGTGCGGACCGTGGCCATGGACATCGGGGTCGAGCGCGACATCGAGCGGTTGTTCGCGACCACCGGCAAGGTCAGTCACATCGTCACCACCGCCGCCGACGTCGGCGGCGCTTACCAGCCGATCAGCGAGTACGACGTGAACGCGGCACGATCCGCGGTCGACTCCAAGCTCCTCGGCCCGTTGCTGCTCGCCAAGCACGGTGCGTCGATGCTCGAACCCGGTGGCTCGATCGTGTTCACGTCCGGGATCGCGGCGTACCGGCCGGGGCCGCGGGCATCGTTGCTCGCGGCACTCAACGGCGCACTCGCGTCACTCGCCGCGGCGCTCGCGATCGAGCTCGCACCGCTCCGGGTCAACGTGGTCTCGCCGGGCTGGGTGGACACACCGATCTGGCAGCACGTCGCCGGCGACGCGACCGCGGACACGCTGGCCGCGATGGCCGCGCGCCTCCCGGTCGGCCGGATCGGCCGGACCAAGGACGTTGCGGACGCGATCATCGCCCTGCTGCGCAATGGTTTCATCACAGGCACCGTCCTGCACGCCGACGGCGGACACCGGCTGATCTAGAAGGGGCCTCCGGCAACAGACTGCTTCCGGGTGCACGTTCTGATCCTGGTTGACGGTGACCCGCGGGTAGGCAGTTCGGTCCGGTCGATCTGTCATCGGTTGTGCCTTCGGGTTGCCGTCCGGTGCCGGCGACTCCTCCGCAGGCCTGGCGTCTCGTGGTCGCGGTCCGGCTCGCCGGACAACGACGCGGCTGGGATGAGGCTGAACGCGCCCTCGGTCTCCATGGCGTTGTGCAACCGGAGCACGGCGTACAGACCGTACAGCAGGCGACGGAGCTCGATGACGTCCTCAGGCCTGACGTCGGCGTGCAGGTCCCCGAGGAGCCGGCGCAACCGACCGATCTGATGCTCGATCTCGGCGTGGGTGCGGCTCAGGCCCGCGGTTGCCGCTGTGGTACCGAGAGCTCGGGCGACGAGCGGTACGAGTACCTCCTCGTCGGCACGCTCGTGCGGCAGCAGTTCGGCCTCGAGCCGTCCCATCAGCGCGCGAGTTGGCGCGAGGTCGCGGCTTTGCGTCGACAGCCCGTCGGCCACCGTACGGATCTGCTCGACCACGGCGAGGGTGGCGTCGTGCTGCACCTTCAGCCGGCGAGCATGAGCCAGATCGGACGCGTCCACGGTCACCGTGTGCACCTTTCCGGGCAGCACGGCCCGAAGCGCGATGCCGATGGCCAGGACGTCGATGCCCTCCTGGAGGACCGCGCCGACGGCGGGTGGCAGTTGCCCGGCGGCGGCCGCGGCCATCGCCGCCAGTGAGAGCCCCATGCCGACGACGACGGCTTGCAGCGCGATGCGCTTGGACCGTTGCGCGATCAGGATCGCATCGGCGAGCGCGTCGATCCGATCCACCGTCAACACGACGTCGGCTGCCTCGGACGATGCCGTCGCCCCGCGCGCCGCCAGCGCCACGCCCACATCGGCCGCGGCCAGGGCCGGTGCGTCATTCACGCCGTCGCCGACCATGATCGTGGCGGCGGACCGGCGCTCGACCTGGATCGCGGCAAGCTTCTCGGCCGGATCGCGGTCGGCCAGCACGGCGTCGACTCCGACGATCCGGCCGACGGTCTCCGCGATGTCCGCACGGTCACCGGTGACGAGCACGATGCGGGAGATACCGGCCGCACGCAGGGCCCGGACCATGCGTGGCGCGTCGGGCCGGATCGAATCCTCCAGCAGGAACGCTCCGGCTGGCGCGCCGTCCACAGCGGCGAACACGGTCACGGAACCGTCCAGATCCGCGCGCCGGCGTACCTGCCGCACCCAGGCGGGCGGCTCACCCGGCACGATCCAGGATGCCTTGCCCAGCTGGACTTCGTGCGTGCCGACCCGTCCCCGCACACCGTAGCCGTGCTCTTCCACGACGTCCTCGGGCATCCGCAGACCAAGCCCCCGGTTCACGGCCGCGGTCACGATCGCGGTGGCGAGGACGTGCGGGGACACCTGGTCCAGAGAAGCGGCCAGCCGCAGCAGGTCGTCGGGACCGATCTGGCTGTTGGCTGTCACGACGTTCGCTACCGCCGGTCTCCCCGCTGTGAGGGTGCCGGTCTTGTCGAACAGCATCACGCGCCCGACGGCCAGGCGCTCCAATGCGCCGCCGCCCTTGACGACGACACCGCGGCGCGCCGCCTGGGACAAGCCTGACATGAACGCGATCGGGGCCGCGAGCAGCAGCGGGCAGGGCGTCGCGACCACGAGCACCGCCACCGCACGGACGGGATCGGCGCTCGCCACCCACGCCCCGATCGCGAGGAGGAGCGTGAGCGGGACGAAGTACACCGCGAGCCGGTCGGCGGTGCGCACGAACGGCGCGGACCGGGCCTGAGCCTGCTCGACCAGGCGGACCAGTCCTGCATACGTGGACTCGGCCGACGTCGCGGTAGCCACGAGGTCCAACGGCGCACCCGCGTTCACCACGCCACTGCGCACCTCCTCGCCGGGCCCGCGTTCCACTGGGAGCGGCTCGCCGGTCATCGCCGCCTCGTCCAGGAGCGCCTCGGTCACGAGGCGGCCGTCCACAGGGACAACCTCGCCCGAGCCGACGAGCACCAGGTCGCCGCGCGTGATCTCGTCGACCGCGACGTCCACGACTCCGCTCCCGGTCCGGCGGTGCGCAGTACGCGGGGCCAGTTCCAGCAACAGGCTGAGTTCGCGCTGGGCACGGGCCGCCGCCCGCTCCTCCAGGAGTTGGCCGGAGGCCAGCATCACCGTGACCATTGCGCCGGCGAACGGTTCGTCGATCGCCAGGGCGCCGGCCAGAGCCAAGACCGCGATGATGTCGACGGTGGGCTGACGACGCCGAACCGCACCGGCCGTCCAGGCCACCGACGCCACGAGACCGGCCACGGTGCCTACGCCCCAGCACAGGGCTGCGACCGAAGGGAGATCGATCAACCACGCGACACCGCCACCGAGCAGCAGCAGGGTCGAGGCGACGAACAGAATCAACTGCCGCCGTTCATACACGTGCTTCACCTGTCCATCCTGCGACCGGCGGCCTCGATTCCGCCCGGGCCGAAAGACCTCCGTTCGACGGCGCACGGCGGGTCCACGCCACGTGTGCTGGTAGTGGGGCCCACCGAGCACACACGGTGGTGCACCGGACGCCGACCGATTGAGGGCATCACGATGAAGGCTTCACCCGGTGACCTTCGGATCGTCGTCTTCCCCGGGCCGGAGCTCGCGTAGTGAGAATCAGGCCCGCGTCGGAGACGAGTTTCGAAGCTGGACCGCTCGGCTGACGGTCACGGCCGGCCGAAGAAGTTCGGTGGGATCCAGTAGTAGACGCTGGCGATCTGCACCGGCTGGCCGGTCCGGGGCGCGTGGATCATCCGCCCGTTGCCGAGGTACATCGCGACGTGGTGGATGGTCCCCGGGTCGTCCGGGTTCAGCGCCCAGAAGATCAGGTCGCCCGGCCGCAGCTGGTCCTCGTCGATGTGCCGGACCTGCTCGTACTGCGCCACGCTGTAGTGCGGCAGCTGGATACCGGCCCGCTCCCACGCGCCCATCATCAGACCGGAGCAGTCCCAGCGGGACGGGCCGGTCCCGCCCCACAGATACATGTCGCCGAGCTGGGACATCGCGAAGTCGATCGCCGCCTGCGCTCCCCGGCGCGTGCTGTGGCTGTTGCCGTTGTCGTTGCCGTTGTCGCTGCTGGACCGGTCCGGCGTGTGCTGCTTCGGCGGCTTCTTGCCGTGGTTCCGCTTCGCCTGCTCGCGGGCCTCCTTCTCCTCCCGCGCCTGCTCGGCCTTCTCGCGCGCCTGCTCGGCCTTCTCCCGGGCCCGCTCGGCGGCCTCCCGGGCGGCGATCCGCCGCTTCAGCTCGGCGGCCTTCCGCGCGGCGAGTGCGGCGGCGCGTTGCCGCGCAAGCTCCTCGAGCCCCCGCTGCCGCTGGGCGGCCACCCGGACCGACGTGTTCTGCAGTACGGCGAGCTGCGCGATCGACTGCGTCCGCTGCACGCCCATGGCGGTCACCGCGGCGGCCTGGGCGGCCTCCGCGTCCTCGGCCGCCTGCTTCGCCTTGGCGGCCTCGTCGGTCGCCTGCTTCACCTTGACGACAGCCTGGTCGGCCTGCACCTTGAACAGGTTCGTGACCACCTGGGTCGCCGTGTACCGCAGGTAGGACCCCTGCATCGCGGTCGACACCGAGCGCGCCGCGCCGGCCGAGTCGAGCAGCTGCTGCGGACCGTCGGCGGTGAACAGCGGCGCGATCTTCGCCACGTCGCCACCACCCTGGTACGACGCCGCCGCGAACCGGCCGATCTGCTGCCGCTGGATGGCCAGGGTCTGCTGCGCCTTCGCCGCCCGGGCCGCCGCGGCGGCCGCCTCGGCCTTGGCCTGCTGCAGTTTGTACACCGCGCCGTTGTACGCCTCGTCCGCGATCCCGGACTGGATGCCGAGTTGCTCGAGCCGCGCGTTCGCCGCGGCCAGCTGCCGCTCGATCGCGGCCACCTGGCCGGCCTTCGAGGCGGCGGCCTGCTTGGCCCGCTCGACCGCGGCCTTGGACGGAATGACCGGCGGCTTCGGCTTGGCGGCCTCGGCCGGGACCGTTTGGATGGCCATCGAGCCGGCCAGGCAGATCGCGAGCACCCCGGAGAGCAGCGCCCTACCGGTCTTCCCAGTGCTCCCGACCCGCCCGCCGGACGTGGCCCTCGAGGGCGTCCGCATCGGAATCGTTCCTTCCGCCGGTCACGAACCCCTTCCCCAGGGTTCGTGAACTTTTGGTCCTCATGGACCACATACGTGACACTAGTTGCCCGCAGCCCCATTGGGAACACCATTCACACAAGTATCTTTGTTGCACCTGCGTGTCGGCTTGACAAACTACAAGCTTGTAATTCGCGACGGCATGACAACGGCGCCCATCCGGAGGCCGGATGGGCGCCGCGAAGTGTGCTGTCAGTGCAGGGTGAACGTGGCGACGACGGGTAGGTGGTCGGAGGCCGGCGTCACCGGGACCTCGGCGTTGACCGGGCTCAGCCCAGCGCTGTGCAACTGGAAGTCGATCCGTTTGGTCGGGTTCTCGGCCTCGATGGTGTAGCCCGGGCCGACACCGACCTCGGTCCAGGTGTCGTCGAGGACCGCGGTCAGGGTCTTGATCTCCGGCTTTTCCGGCGTCGCGTTCAGGTCACCCACGAGCAGCGTCGGGACCTTCGACGTACCGAGGAGCTCGACCACCTTCTGCGCCTGCTCCAGCCGCTCGGCGTTGTTGTTGCTCGTCAGGTGCGTGTTCGCGAACCGCAGATCGGCGCCGCGGACCTTGATGCTCGCCACCGCGAGCCCACGCTGCTCCCCGGTCGGGTAGCGCGGCAGGAGGGTGTTGGTGAAGTCCTTGATCGGGTACTTCGACAGGATCGCCGTACCGTACTGGCGCCGCGGCTCGCCCGGGTTCACCGGCGGGAGGTCGAGGTTGGCGGCGTACGCGTAGTGCATCTTGAGCCGCTCGGCGAACCAGGCCGGCTGGTCGACCCAGTTGCTCCGGACGTCCCAGTGCCGGTCGACCTCCTGCAGCCCGACCACATCCGCACCGGACTTCTCGATCAGTGCGGCGATCCGCTCGAGGTCGAGGACGCCGTCGATCCCGGCGCCGTGGTGGATGTTGTAGGTCATCACGGTCAGCGGCCGCGCCGGACGCCCAGCGTCGGGCCGAGCCGCGGCAACGGTTGGAATCACGATCAAGAACCCCACGAGGACCGTTAGCAATTTACGCATGCGTTCATCTTTCCGGAAAACCGGCGACACCCGCACTACCACCGAGTGTCGCCGGCCTGAACGTCAGCGCACGAGTCGCGCGACGGCGCCCTTGGCACCCGAGGCCCAGCAGCCCGCTTGGGATCCGTGGCCGGCGCATTCGACGCTGTCGAAGCTGCCGTCGTAGAACTGGTTCCAGCTGCGCCCGCCGTCAAAGCTCACGTCACTCCCCGATGGTCCGACCGCGACCACGGTCGACGGCGACCAGGGCACGAAGTGCGACCCGCTGCGGTAGCCCTTCGGCGCCTTGTCCGCCGGGACCAGCTTCCAGGTGCGGCCGCCGTCGTACGTGACCGACGCGGCCTTCACGGCCTCGGTCGGCTTGAGGAAGTCGCCACCGACCGCGACCCCGAACAGTGGCCCGCGGAAGGCGAGGCTGAAGATCCCGGCCGCCTCACCACTGGCCATGGGCGAGTCGGCGACGGTCCAGTGCTTGCCTCCGTCAACGGTCCGGAACACCCGCGGCCGGTCGCCGCCGCCGGACGCGAACCACGCCGTCCGGCCGGGTCCGGCGACCAGGCAGGTCCCGCTCGCCGCGAACGCGAACTCACCCGTCAGCGCGGCCGGCATGCCGGCGTTCGACTGGACCTTCCACGACTTGCCGCCGTCCGAGGTCGCCGCGATCCGGAACTTCCCGTCCACCGGGTCGCTCAACGCCAGCCCGTGCTTGTGGTCGTTGAAGGCGAAGCAGTCGTAGAAGGCGTTCGCATCCGTGTTCCGGAACGTCTCCGTCCACGACTTGCCGCCGTTCACGGTCCGGTAGATCCGCGAGTCCTCGCCGGTGCCGATCGACAGGACCAGCGCCCGCTGCGCGTCGAACGCCTCGACATCGCGGAACTGCAGTGCGCCGGCGCCGGGCGGGCTGACGTTCTGCCAGTGCCTCCCGCCGTCGACGGTCCGCAGCACCTGCCCTTCGGTCCCGCCCACCCAGGCGACGTCCTTGCTGACCGCCGACAACCCGCGGAACTGCGCCGTACTCCCGGTCGGCGTCTGCTTCCACTGGTACGACGGCCCGCCGCTTGCCTGGGCGGGGACGAGCTGGGACATCAACAGCAGACCTCCTGCCGCCACAGCGGCCACACGCAGGATTCTCATGCGCGTGAACCTAGTCCATGGTCAGGCAATCGTCAGCTGGAAAGACTGTGCGGCGGTGCCCTTGCAGGTGAGTTGGACGAGTTGGGTGCTGTCGGCGGTGGAGCCGTTGGGGACGGTCAGGCACTTGGCGCTGAGGCGGCTGACGAAGTGGAAGTAGCCGCTGCCTTCGGAGACGGCCTGCCACTGCTGGTTGTTGCCGTTGCCGTAGGTCCACAATTGCAGGCCGGCGTTGTCGGCGGCGGACACTCCGGTCACGTCGATGACCTTGGTCGCGTCGTTGCGGTTGTTCACCCGGGTGAAGCCGGCGGACGTGGGCTGGAACTGGAAATGCTGTGCCTGCGTGGAGTTGCAGCTGTACTGCTGGATCACGGTCCCGTTGGCGGTCGCGGCCGCGCGGGCGTCGACGCACTTTCCGTTGGCCTTGTTGGCGATCGTGTACCAAGCGGTCGGCGACGGCTGGTCCGCCGGCGGCGTCGTACCGGCGCCACCCAGCCACTTGAGCGCGTCCATCATGAACTGGTTCTGGGCCGGGCTGTCGAAGGTCGACGAGAGCCGGGTGTTGGTCTCGTAGTTCATCGCGTTGTGGCCGAAGTTCGCGTAGATCATCTTGTAGTTCTTGTTGGTCCAGATGATCGGGTAGTAGCCGCTGTACCAGGTCTGGTTCGGATCGGTGCCGACCGGGAAGCTGGACGGGTCGATCGACGCCAGGATCTGGATGTCGGGGTTGTTCCGCAGGTCGTTCTGCCAGCTGTACCACTCACTCACCGACGACTGGAACGTCGCGCCGGTGTTCACCAGCGCCGGGTGCGATCGGTTCTCCGCCTTCAGCGTGACCGCGGTCGGTCCCCAGGTGTTCGACTGGAATCGCCCGGTCCCGAGCAGCGTGTTGTTGAACCACGGCCAGCCACCACTCGCGTCGTTGTACGCCGACACGTGGAAGCCGAAGAACGCGCCACCGTTGTCCATGTAGCGCTGGAACCCGGTCCGCTGCGCGTCGGTGTGCGGCGAGTCGTCGAGGAACATCACCACTTGGTACTGCGAAGCGGTCAGGTTGTTGAGCTGGTCCCAGTTGTTCGTGGCGGTGTAGGTGAACCCGTTCTGCGCCCCGAACTGCGGGAACCGCTGGTTCGCCTCTTTCTCGAAGTCGATGTGGGCGGCGTCCCAGGTGCCGCTGTAGAACGCGAGCACGTTGAAGTTCGCCTGGACCTGAGCAGTCGCGGGCGTGATGGAGAGGGTGCTGACCAGCAGCACGAAGGCGAGCAGGAACGCAGGCAGGCGGAAGCGATCGGAAAGCATGGGGGGCGGCCCTTTCCGGTGCGGAACATTATGAAATTTCAGAACTTAAATTAACTCCGGATCAAAGTCCTGTCCAGAGCTCATCGACTGACTGCCCAAGACACCGAGCAGCCGCAGTTTGTCGGCGCTCTCGCTGCCGGGTTCCGCGGTGAAGACCACGAGCGTCTGCTGCTGGTCCCGGTTGTCGATCACCTCGCAGTACAGGTCGAGCTCGCCGACCACCGGATGCCGGAAGTGCTTGGTCCGGCTGTGTGCGACACCGATCTCGTGCGCGTCCCAGATCTCGGCGAACTCCGGACTCAGCTTCTGCAGCGCGCGGACGATCGTCGCGGCGTACGACTTCGGCCCGTCGACGGTGGCGACCGAGCGCAGCATCGAGACCAGCATCCGGCTGTGGGTGGACAGCTCGGGCTCGAGATAGAGCACCCGCGACTCCGGATGCGCGAACCAGCGGTAGACCTCGCTGCGCTCCAGCCCCTCGAGGTTGGTCAGCTCCCCCGCGAACGCGACGTGCGCCGGCGTCTGCGCGAGCGTCTCGCCGCACCGGTTGAGCAGCATCGCGGGCGTGTCCTGCAGCCGGTCGAGGATCCGCAGCATCCCGGGGTCGACGTGACACGCCCGCGTCGTGCGCGGCGGCGTACCGTGCCCGGCGAGCACGAACAGGTGATCCCGCTCCTCCAGCGTCAGCCGCAGCGCGCGGGCGATCGACGTCAGCATCTCCACCGACGGCTGCGGTCCCCGGCCGCCTTCCAGCCGGCTGTAGTAGTCCGTCGACATCGACGCGAGTACGGCGATCTCCTCGCGCCGGAGTCCCGGCGTACGACGGCGCCGGCCGCGCGGCAACCCGACATCCTCGGGCTGCAGGGCCTCGCGGCGTTTGCGGAGGAAATCGGACAGTTCGGCGTACTCCATGCATCCAGTGTCGCGAACGGGCGGCTGTTATCCACTGCTTGCCGAGCAGAGGCTGGGCCGGCCCTGGTTGCCGTCGGCATCCGATCGCAGCCTGGAGACATGAAAACGACTGGCAACACGATCTTCTTCACCGGCGGTACGTCGGGACTCGGCCTCGGTCTGGCCCGCCGGTTCCGCGATCTCGGCAACACCGTGATCATCAGCGGCCGGCGTCAGGACCTGCTGGACCGGATCGCCGCCGAGGACGGCATCGAGGGGGTCGCGCTCGACGTCGCCGACCCGGACTCGATCGCCCGGGCCTTCGAGCAGGTGACCAGCGCCCACGACGTCAACGTGCTGATCACGATGGCCGGCATCATGCAGGTCGAGGATCTGCACGACCCGGCTCACCTCGCGACCAGTGAGGAGACGATCGGCATCAATCTGCTCGGCACGATCCGCACCATCACCGCGTTCACGCCGTACCTGCTGAAGCAGGCGGACCCCGCGATCCTCACGGTCTCGTCCGGGCTGGCGTTCGTACCGCTGGCGATGACGCCGACCTACAGCGCGACCAAGGCCGCGGTGCACAGCTACACGCAGAGCTTGCGCGCGCAACTCGCGAACACTCCGCTTCAGGTGATCGAGGTGGTCCCGCCCGCCGTCCGGACCGCGTTGCTGAACCAGGAGGACGACGAGCGGGCGATGCCGCTGGACGAGTACCTCGACGAGACAATGGAACTGCTCCAGAAGAACCCGGACGCCGACGAGATCCTGGTCGACCGGGTCCGGATCCTGCGTGACGCGGAACGTGAGAACCGGTACGACCAGATGATCGGCCTGCTGAACTCAGTCGGCTAGTTCCTGCTCGATACGTTCGACCTTGGCGGTGAGCTGGCCGGTGTAGCCGGGGCGGATGTCCGCCTTGAGCACGAGGCTCACTCGTGGCGAGGCGGCGGCGACGGCGTCGACGGCCTGCTTGACCACGGCCATCACCTCGTCCCACTCACCCTCGATGTTGGTGAACATCGCGTTGGTCTCGTTCGGCAGGCCGGAGGCGCGGACCACGCGAACGGCCTCGGCCACCACCTGGCTCACACCTCCGGTCTCGTCGCCGCCGGAAGGGCTGATGCTGAATGCAACGATCATGCATCCAGGATGTCAGGTTCCTCCTGAGCGCGGCGCTCGGCTCCGCTGGTGGTCAGCAGTGCCTTCTCCTTGATGAACAGGACCGCGATCAGCGCCAGCACCGCGAACGGCACCGACATCGTGAACAGGTCCGCGGTCGCCGCGCCGTACGCGTTCTCGACAACGGCTCGGGCCTGCTCCGGTAGTTCGGCGACGTTCGGCACCGCGCCGCTGCCGCCGGAGGAGGCGCCGCCCGGGTTCAGCGTCTCGGTGACCTTGCTCGCCAGGATCGCACCGAGCACACTGACGCCGATGGTGCCGCCCATACTGCGGAAGAAGCTCACCGCCGAGGTGGCCGCGCCCAGCTCTCGCGCCGGTACGTCGTTCTGCGCGGCGAGCACCAGGTTCTGCATCACCAGGCCGATGCCGACACCGAGGACGATCATGAACGCCCACAGCATGTACTTCGAGGTGTGCGCGTCGATCGTGCCGAACAGCGCCAGCCCGATCGGTAGTAGCACGCTGCCGACGACCAGGTAGACCTTCCATTTGCCGTACTTCGTGATCAGCCCACCGGCGATCGTGGACGCGACCATCATGCCCAGGATCATCGGCAGGCTCATCAGCCCGGCCTTGGTCGGGGTATAGCCCTGCGCGATCTGGAAGTACTGCGCCAGGAACACCGAGCCACCGAACATCGCCACGCCGACCAGCGCGCTGGCGACGATGGCCAGCGTCACCGTGCGGTTGCGGAACAGGTCCATCGGGATGATCGGCTCGGGGTGCCGGCGCTCGACCAGTACGGCGGCCACCAGCGCCACGAGCGCCACCGCGACCAGCAGGAAGCTCCAGCCGGACACCCATTCGAACTTGTTACCGGCGAACGACGACCAGACCAGCAGCGTGCTCACCCCGGCAGTGATCAGGAACGCGCCCCACCAGTCGATCTTCACCTCCCGGCGCACGGTCGGCAGCTTCAGCGTGCGCTGCAGCAGCACGATCGCCGCGAGCACGAACGGCACGCCGACCAGGAAGCAGGCCCGCCAGCCGAGCGGCGAGTCGACCAGGAACCCGCCGAGCAACGGTCCCCCGATCGTCGCCGAGGCGAAGATCGCGCCGAAGATCCCGGAGTACCGGCCGAGCTCGCGCGGCGGGATGATCGCCGCCATCACGATCTGCACCAGTGCGGTCAGTCCGCCGGCGCCGAGGCCCTGCAGAACCCGGCTGCCCAGGAGTACTTCGATGTTCGGAGCGAAGCCCGCGACCAGCGAGCCGATCACGAAGAAACCGAGCGACAGCTGGACCAGCAGCTTGTTGTTGTAGAGGTCGGCAAGCTTGCCCCACAACGGCACCGTGGCCGTCATCGTGAGCAGTTCGAGGGTGACGACCCAGGTGTAGGAGGACTGACTCGCCCCAGGTCGTGAATGATCCGCGGCAGCGCAGTCGACACCACGGTGCCGGCCAGGATCGCCACGAACATGCCCATCATCAGGCCGGAGATGGCCTGTACGGTCTGCCGCGGAGTCAGGACGGCGGCCGGGTCAGTGGCAGTGACCTCACCCGGCACCGACTCGGGCGTGGGCGAAGAGGTCGTTGTCATGAGTGACCTTTCTGGTTGCGGTGATCCGGCCCGAAGGCAGGATCGATGCCTTGAGCAAGTAAGTGGAAGGCCTCGTCGACGAGCTCACGGACGGACCGGTCCGGGGCGTTCTTGTGCAGTTCCATCGCCACCCGGCAGGCCGCGCCGGCGGCGCCGACGATCAGCGCCACCCGGACCGAACCATCCGGTTCGCCCATCCGGTCGGCCAGGGCGGCGGTCAGCTGCCGCTCGTCGTCGAAGCTGGACATCATCAGCTGATAGACCAGGTTCGGCGACTGCATGATCAGCTCACCGCGCCGCGACAACTCGCCGTCGCTCTCGAGATCACGCAGTACGTCGCGGACAACGAACCACATCGTGGTCAGCGGCGACTCTTCGGCGGGCGCGGTCCGCATCCGCTCCAGGGCACGCTCGAGGTGCTCGGGGTTGCGCCCGAGGATCGCGTGCTCCTTGTGCGGGAAGTAGTTGAAGAAGGTCCGCACCGAGACGTCCGCCGCCTCGGCGATCTCCTCGACCGTGACGTGGTCCGGCCCCTTCTCCAGCGCCAGCCGCAGCGCCGCGTCGGCCAGCGCCGCCCGCGTCTCCCGCTTCTTCCGCTCCCGCAACCCACCCTCTGCCTGCATCACGCATCCAGGCTAGGCGGATTCTTGCACTCACTGCAAACTATTAGCGCTGAAACTTTGCAGAACTGCACATTCGGGGCAAGAAGAGGGTGCAGCACCCGGAGTGCTGCGCCCTGAGGCCGAGTGCTCCGGTCAGCTGGGGCGGCGGACGAACTGCGGGAGGCGCAGGATGTTGTGCGGATACGGCAGCGGACCGTCGCCCGCCTCGGTCAGCCGGCGCAGCTGCTCGTCGTCGAGGCTCCATCCCGTCGCACCCAGGTTGTCGGCGAGCTGGTCCGGGGTCCGCGCCCCGATGATCGGCGCGGTCAGTCCCGGGCGTTGCATCACCCACCGCAGGGCGACCTGGGCGGGCGTCCGATCGACCTCGGCCGCGACCGCGCGGAGGGCGTCGAGCACCCGCCAGGTCCGATCGTTGTCGTGGCTGTCCCAGTCAGCCTGGCTGCTGCGACTGCCGGCCGGCGGGCCACCCGCGTCCTTGGTGTACTTGCCGGACAGCCAGCCGCCGGCCAGTGGGCTCCAGGCAATCACGCCGGCGCCCTCGTTCTGACACACCGGGATCAGGTCGAGCTCGGCGTCGCGGTCGAGCAGGTTGTAGAGCGGCTGCAGGCAGACGTACGGCTCCAGGCCGTGGTGACGGGAGAGGTCGATCGCCTTCTGCAGTTGCCACCCGGTCAGATTGCTGGCACCGATGAAGCGGACCTTCCCGCTGGTGACCAGGGTGTCGAGCGTGGTCAGCGTCTCTTCCAGCGGAGTCGCGTCATCGAAGACGTGGATCTGGTACAGGTCGATGAAGTCCGTCTGGAGCCGCCGCAGGCTCGCTTCCACGCCGGCGAGGATGTGCTTGCGTCCGGCCCCGCGGACCGGGAGTCCGGGGCCGGCCTCGCCGTACACCTTGGTCGCGATCACCAGGTCGTCGCGGTTCCTGGTCTTCAGCCAGCTGCCGATGATCTCCTCGGAGACACCGGCGGAGTACGTGTCCGCGGTGTCGATCATGGTGCCGCCGGCGGCGACGAAATCATCCAGGATCTTGTGGGCGGTCGACTGGTCGGTCTCGCTGCCGAAGGTCATCGTGCCAAGGCACAGCTCACTGACTTCCAGCCCGGTCCGACCGAGAAAGCGCTTGTCCATTGCGTCAACCTACAACGCCGTCGACGCACCATTCACCCGATAAATGAGGGAAAGCCTCCGGAGTTCTGCCCGGCCCGATCCCGCTCAGCCTCTTCCGAACCTGGGCACCCACGCGGGCACCGTCCGGCAGTACTCCTCGTACTGCCGGCCGTACCGCTCCCGCAGTACGGGCTCCTCGTAGAGGTGCACGAACGACGCCATCACGACCCACGCGAGTACGCCGTACGCCAGCACCCACGGGTCGAGAAAGACCAGCGCCTGCCCGAGGATCGCGGTCACCACACCCACGTACATGGGGTTGCGGACGAAGCGATAGTCGCCGCCCACGACCAACTCCTCCGTCGGAGCCACCGGCGCCGGCGTGCCACGCCCTTCCCGGACGAACCGCACGAACGCCCGCAGTACGACGAACGCACCGGCCGCCACCACCACAAAGCCCGGCCAGAACCGCGGCGCCGCCCACCCACTCACCCACCACGGCACGACGCCGCCCACCACGCACGGCGCCGCGAAGAAGAACGCGGTGCTGCCCAGCACTGCCTTAAGCATGGTTGACTCTGGCGATCACGCGGTCGGCGAGGTCGCAGAACGTTTCGAGCTCGGCCGGGCTCAGGTCCGCGAACCAGTCGTCGATCGCGGCGATGTCCCCCGCGTCCCGCTCCCGCCAGTACGTGGCACTGTTGTTAGTTGCTGATAGCAACTTGCGACGCCGGTCCGCCGGATCCGGCTCGACCTGCAGCAACTCCTTGCGCTGCAGGGCCGCGACGATCTGGGCGACGTTCTGATGGGTGCTCCCGAGCGCGGTCGCGGCCTCCGCGAGCGACGGCTTCCCCATCGCCTTGACGGCGGTGATCAGCGCGGCCTGCTGCGTGGTGAGCCCGTCCGCGCGCAGTCGCTCGTCCATCTCGTAGCGCAGTTTCTGCGCAAGCATCAGGGCGGTCCGGAACGCCCGCACCGACGGCGCCAGCTCCGAGCCTGCGCCGATCCCGAAGAGCTTCCGGCCCTTGTCCCCTGACGACATAGGCAATATATTACCTATCACTCTCCAAGGGGGCAACCGTGATCTGCCTACTGCCGCATTGCGCCTACCTGTCCGAGACCTCCCGCATGCTCGAGCTCCACCGCGCCCTCACCCAGCTCGGCATCGAGGTCCGCGTCGCCACCCACGGCGGCCCCCACGAACGCCTGCTGGCCGAGGCCGGCATCGGGTACGACGTTCTCGGACCGGGACTCTCCGCTGCCCGCGCGGCCGCCTTCGTCAGCTCGGCCGTCGGCCTCGGCGATCCCCGGCAGAGCATGTACGACGACGCCGAGATCCGGATGTATGTCGCGGCGGAGGCCGAGTACTTCCGGACCCACGGGATCACGGTCGCCGTCACCGGATTCACCCTGACCACGTTGCTCTCGTCGCGATTGGCCGGCGTACGGGTGATCACGGAACACGCGGGCAGCTTCGTACCGCCGGTCTTCGAGCATCGCCTGCTGCCGGCGCCGACCCGGCCGGTGGATCCACGGTTGAAGCATGCACCCGATTGGCTGGCCCGCTTCCTCGTCAATCGGACCCCCAACCGCATCACGGCGTACTGCGGCGGCTTCAACCGGGTCGCCGCGGAGCTCGGCGTAGAAGGAGTCCCGAGCCTGGCCGCTCTCCTGCTCGGCGACCTGTCCTTGGTCCCCGAGATCCCCGAAGTGCTCGGAATCTCCGCCGCCGAACTGGCCGCCTGGACACCCGGCAAGGGCTACCGAGCCGGCGCGCGTCTCGCGGCGGTCGGCCCGCTGTTCGCACAACTGGACCTCCCGATCCCAGCTAGGGTGCAGAAGTTCCTCGACCTGCCCGGCCCAACGATCTACCTCGCCATGACCTCGACCCCTCCGGCGCAGGTCCGTACGGCGATCGCCGAGCTGAGCCGGCTCGACGTACGAGTCCTGGTCGCCGGCACCATCCACGACCTCGGCGACCTGGCCACCGACCGAGTCCTGATCGAGGCAGTCCTGCCCAGTCATCTGGTGATGCCACAGGTCGACCTGGCGATCACCACCGGCGGCCAGGGCAGCGTCCAAACTGCCATGGCCGGCGGCACCCCACTCCTCGGCATCCCCCTCCACATCGAACAGGACCTCAACGTCGCCTTGGTCGAACGCCTGGGCGCCGCCCGCCGCGCCCGCCCCGGCACGCTGGCCCCCCTGACGACCCAGATGCTCGACAACCCCACCCACGCCGAGGCCGCCGAACAAATCCAGAAGCTGTACGCCGCCGCGAACGGCCCGGCCGAAGCCGCCGCGACCATCGCCCAGGAGCTCTGAGGCCCGGGAATGTGGTGGGGCCGTCAGGCGGTCTTGTGGCGAGCGCCGCCTTCGAGGTGGATCGTTTCGCCGGAGATGAAGCCGGCGCGGAGGAGCCACATCACCGTGTCGACGACATCCTCGGTCTCGCCGTGCCGTCCCACCAGAGTCCCGGCGGCGCTCTTGCTCAGCAGGCCGGCCTTGTTGTCACCAAGGCGATCCCATGCGCCGGAGTCCACGACCCCGGGCGAGATCGCGTTGACCCGCACCGGAGCGAGGTCCGCGGCGAGGTGGCGAGCGAGGTACTCGACCGCGCCGTTCGTCACGCCCTTGACGAGCGAGCCCGGCCCCGGCCGCCACCCGACGACGCCGGAGAACAGCACGATCGACCCGGTGGGCCGCAGTACCTTCGCGAAGTGCTTCGCGACCAGCATCGGTCCGATCACCTTCGCCGTGACCGCTCCCACCAGCTTGTCGCGATCCAGTTCGACCGCACGAACATCGTGCGGCGCCGAACCGGTCGTCACGATGTGGTCGATTCCGTCGGCCAGCCGATCGGCCGCAGCCGCGATCGTCGTCTCGTCCTGCAGATCGATGTGGATCGCGGTCGCGCCGATCTCGCCCGCGAGCAGCTGCGCCGCGGCCAGATCACGCGCCCCGATCACCACCTCGTACCCGTTCTCCGCCGCCCGCCGCGCCACGGCCGCCCCGAGCGCCCGTGCGCCGCCGATGACCAGGATCCGCTCCATGTGTGTCACTCCCTCTCGTAGGATCAGGTGAAACGGTATGGATTTGATACCGGTATCTTCAACGGAACTGGGGTCCCCACGGGCAAGGCGTACAACGTGATGGCGGCGACCTGTCCGAGTCGCACAGTGCTCCACCGCATCGGCGCCCGGTGGACAGTGTTCGTGGTCAACGCCCTCGCCGACGGGCCGCGCCGCTTCACAGAGCTGAGGTCGCACATCCAGGGCATCACTCCGAAGGTCCTGACCGAGACCCTCCGTTCCCTAGAAGCCGACGGATTGATCAGCCGGCATGAGTACGACGAGAACCCACCGCACGTCCAGTACGACCTGACGCCACTGGGTCACTCGCTCCTCGTACCGCTCCGCGCCGTACGGCTCTGGGCCGAGGAACACGTCGCCGACATCGAAGCCGCCCGCGCCCGCCAGACCAGCCTCGGCAGGAATCTCGACAGTGATGTGGGGTGTCTACGCGCACCACAAGGGGGTTCTCGCGGCCGGCGTGATCGTGGCCGGACTGTTCCTCGGCATCAACAACACGCTGATCACCGAGGCCGTGATGGGCGCTGCCCCGGTCGAGCGCGGTACGGCGTCCGCGGCGTACTCCTTCGTCCGCTTCTCCGGCGGTGCGATCGCTCCGTGGCTGGCCGGCAAGCTCGGCGAGGAGATCAACGTCCAGATCCCGTTCTACGTCGGCGCGTTCGCCGTCCTGCTCGCGGTCGGCGTCCTGGCCACCGGCTGGAAGCCGCTGTCCCACCTGCGCATCCCGGCGAACCACTCCGCGGTCGAGGCGCAGGCACTCACCACCGCCGACGCCTGACCGATCGGTTGACCCGACCCGCCGGAGATCGATTTCTCCGGCGGGCGCGGCGATTAGGGTCGGGTCACATGACGACCTGGCCCCAGCTTCGTACGTACACCGGCCGCCAGTTGCGCCGGATCGCCCTTCCGCTCGGCGGTATCGGCACCGGGACGGTCTCTCTCGGCGGCCGCGGCAACCTCCGCGACTGGGAGATCGTGAACCGCCCGGCCAAGGGCTTCCACCCCGGTACGGCGTTCTTCGCGATCCGCACCGAATCCGGTGACGGCGGCGTGACCACCCGCGCCGTCGAAGGCCCACTCGACCTGAGTGAGTACGAAGGCGCCCACGGCAGCGCCGCCCAGAACCACGGCCTCCCCCGCTTCCGCGAGGCCACCTTCAGGACGGCGTACCCGTTCGGCCGGCTCGAACTCCGCGACGACGACGTACCGGTCGAGGTGGACCTGGAGGCGTTCAACCCGCTCGTCCCCACCGACGTCGAGGCGAGCTCCTGGCCGGTCGCCGTACTGCGCTTCGTCGTGACGAACCGCGGAACCGAGCCGCTGACCGTGTCGCTGGCCGGATCGTTGCAGAACTTCATCGGCCGGGACGGCACCACAGACGTTGCTGCGGGCAACTACAACACCACCGCCACCGGCGGACCGGACGTCCGCGCGGACGGTGTGCTGCTGCGCAGCCGCGAGGTCGATCCCGGCGCGGAGCAGTACGGCTCGATCGCGCTGGCAGTGCTGGACGGCCAGGACGTGAGCCGCCGTACCGGCTGGGCGGATCGCACATGGGGCGACAGCCTGCTCGACTTCTGGGACGACTTCAGCGCTGATGGCCGGCTCGACGAGCGTACGAGCGAGTCCGCGACCCCGATCGCGTCGGTGGCCGACCGCCGTACCGTCGCCGCGGGCGCGACCGAGCGCTTCACCTTCCTCCTGGGCTGGCACTTCCCGAACCGGCGCGCCTGGGAGAAGCCCGCCATCGTCGGCAACTAC
This sequence comes from Kribbella sp. NBC_01510, assembly GCF_045040325.1. NCBI lineage: Bacteria > Bacillati > Actinomycetota > Actinomycetes > Propionibacteriales > Kribbellaceae > Kribbella > Kribbella sp. NBC_01510. Next base: position 1,578,934 of record NZ_CP109418.1, read on the forward strand.
TACACGACGCTGATCGACGACGTCTGGACCATGCTCTGCCGCTTCGCAGCGCAGCTCGACGAGCTGGAACGTCGTACCGTCGCCTTCCTCACGGACTTCCTCGGCAGCGACCTTCACGCGCAGGTTCACGAGGCGGCGCTGTTCAACCTGAGTACGCTGCGGACCCAGACAGTCTTCCGGACACCGGACGGACGGTTCTTCGGCTGGGAAGGATGCTCCGACCACGAAGGCAGCTGCTTCGGCAGTTGCACGCATGTGTGGAACTACGAGCAGGCCACACCCTTCCTGTTCGGCCAGATCGCGCGCTCGATGCGTGAGGTCGAGTTCGCCCACGCGACCGACGATCAAGGGCTGATGAGCTTCCGGGTCGGCCTCCCCCTCGAGACCAGCGCGACCGACTGGCGAGTCGCCGCCGCCGATGGTCAGCTCGGGTGCCTGGTCAAGCTGTATCGCGACTGGCGGCTCAGCGGCGATGACGAGCTGCTGCGTTCGCTGTGGCCCGCGGCCCGGCGGGGGCTCGAGTTCTGCTGGATCCCCGGCGGGTGGGACGCCGACCGTGACGGCGTGATGGAGGGCTGCCAGCACAACACGATGGACGTCGAGTACTACGGACCCAACCCGCAGATGCAGTCCTGGTACCTGGCGGCCCTGCGCGCGGGCGAGGAAATGGCCGGCTACCTCGGCGTCGACGACCTTGCGACGGAGTGCCGCAAGCTCTTCGACAACGGCAGTGCGTGGATGGACGAGCACCTGTTCAACGGCGAGTACTACCGGCACGAGATCCGCCCGCCGGCGTCCGCGGACGACATCGCACCCGGCCTCCGCGAACGGATGGGCGCCGCGGATCCGACCCATCCCGTGCTGCAACTGGGTGACGGCTGCCTCGTCGATCAACTGGTCGGGCAGCACCTCGCTCGGCTGACCCAACTCGGCACCCTGCTCGATCCGGACCGGGTCGTGACGACGTTGCGCAGCATCCTCAAGCACAACGGGCTTTCCGGGTTCTCCGGGCACTTCAACCACATGCGCAGTTACGTGCTGGGCGACGAGTCCGCCGTCCTGATGTGCAGCTATCCGCGCGGCAACCGGCCCGAGCGGCCGTTCCCGTACTTCAGCGAGGTGATGACCGGGTTCGAGCACATCCTCTCGGTCGGCCTGATCGCGGAAGGCCTGGTCGACGAGGGGCTGACAGTGATCGCCGACATCCGGGCCCGGTACGACGGGGAGCGGCGCAACCCGTTCGACGAGGCGGAGTGCGGTCACCACTACGCGCGGGCGATGGCGAGCTGGGGTGCGGTGATCGCGCTGACCGGCTTCGACTACGACGGACGGACCGGGGTGATGCGGTTCGCGCCGCGGACTCCCGGCGTACGACGGATCTTCTGGTCGACGGGCGACGCGTTCGGCACCTTCGACACGGTCGAGCGAACGCTCCACGTCCGCGAAGGCGACCTGTACCTCACCTCGGTCGAACTCTTCGGCGAGAAGGTCACTCAGGATTGACCATACCAAACGGTATGGTATGTTTCCGGCATGGTGACCCGGACGGAATGGCTGGACGCCGGCCTCGAGCTGCTGGCGGACGAAGGTGCGCCGGCGGTGACGATCGAGCGGCTGACCGGGAAGCTCGGTGTCACCAAGGGCTCGTACTACCACCACTTCAAGGGCGCCGCCGGCTACCGGACGGCGCTCCTGGAGTACTTCGAGGCACAGTTCACCACCCGGCTGATCGACGCGGTCGAGCGTCAGCCCGACGCGGAGCCGGCGGCGAAGCTGCAGCACCTCCTGCGCCTCGTGACGTCCGACCCGGACAGTGCCGGGCTGGAGATCGCCGTACGGGCGTGGGCCCTCCAGGATCCCGAAGTACGGGCTGCGCAGGAGCGGGTGGACCGGGCGCGGACGACGTACCTGAAGGAGCTGTGCCACGGACTGAAGGCCGACCTGGATCCGGACCGGTTCGCGCAACTGCTCTACCTGATCCTGATCGGCGCCGAGCAAGTGCTGCCGCCCATCGCCAAGGACGACCTGCGCGACATCTACGCACTGACCCTGCGTCTCGCGTCCATCGACTAGAGGAGTCGCCATGCCGACCCGCACCGACTTGCCTGAGCTGGATGACCTTGTGCCCATCGTCGACGTGATCGATGTGAAGACCGCTCGCGGTGCCGTGTCACTGCGCGAGTTCACCGCCGGCGCACTCGGCCATGGACCGCTGTGGATCAAGGCATTGTTCGGTGTCCGGATACTGCTGGCCTGGGCGCTCCGGCTGGAGACCGCCGTCCCCGACTCGTTTCGGCTGCGGCCGGAGACGGTGAGCTTCACCCCGGGTGATCCCGCCTCGTTCTTCACCGTCGTGCGCGGCGAGGAGGATCACTACTTGTTGCTCAAGGTCTCCGACAACCATCTGGTCGCCTGGCTGGCGATCATCACAGACAACGGGCAGCCAGCGGAGTTCAGGGTCGTCACGCTGGTCAAGTACCTGCGACCGGTCGGGCGCTTCTACTACAACCTGATCCGCCCGTTCCACCACCTGGTCCTGCTCAGCATGTGCCGGGCCGGCGAGACGTCATTCGCGGGCCGCTAGCAACGACACCGGCTGCGGCCTCGTCGCCTGCTGCGCGGTGAACGCCGCGGCCGCACCGACGACGATGAGCGCCGCGCTGAAGATCAGGCCGAGCAAGCGCCAAGGAATCGCCAACGCTGCAAGGCCGTACGGACCGGCGGCGATGCCGGCCAGCGCGGCTGCGGCGACCAGAGATCCGAGGAGTACGCCGACGATCACGACGGTTGCAGACTCGATGAGAGCAACCGTGACGACCTGTGCGCGAGTCAGCCCGGCCATCCGGGCCAGCGCGAACTCCCGTCGCCGGTCGGCCGTCGACATCACCACCGCGTTGACCACGGCAACAGCCGCGAAGATCCCGGCCAGCCCCATCAGCGCGGCGAACAGACCGGAGTTGCTCCGCTGCTGCGCCGCGCCACGATCTTCGGCCCACTCTCCGACCGTCTGCACCTTGCCGCCGAGCCCGGCCGCCACCCGGCTCGGTTCGATGCCCGGTGCAACCTTCACCAACGTCTCGGTCCGGCCGCCTGCGGGCAGCAGGGCCCTCGGGATGAAGAAGTTCTCGCTGACGTCGAGCGTCTCCGGCATGATGGCGACAACTTTGGCGAGGACAGTTCTATTGCCTAAGGCAATCTTGAGCGTCGATCCGAGTTTGTAGCCCTCGGCAGCCATTCCGGGGCCGATGGCAATCGTCCGGCCGGTCAGCCGATCCAGCGAGCCCGTACGCGGTCGCAGCTTGTGAGTTTGCAGGTACGCCGCCGGATCGATCCCGATCCCCTCCGAGTACACCGTCGTCCCGCCGCGGCTGACGGTGATGGGTACGGCGGTCTGTTGCGACGCGACCGCGATGTCCGGCCCGCGTTGTATCGCGTGATCGACGACCAGGTCCGCGGTGATCAGTCGCTCCTGCTCCACCCCGACCGCCTTCGCCAACGATCCGAACGTCCCCCACAACCCGACCACGAGTCCGACCAGCACGATCAACGGCGCCGCCGTTGCCGCGCTTCGGCGTACCGCATGAAGCACTCCGGCCCGGGCGAGGTCGGCGATCAGGTTGCCGCGCAGGACGGCCGCGGGCAGGCGGCCGGCCAGCGGTACGACGATCGGGCTGAGCTGACTGAGGGCGACCGATCCAGTGATCATCACGACCAGACCGATCATCAGCCCGGCGACCAGATCTCGCGCGGCCTGCGCGGCGATCACCAGCACCACCGTGCAGAACGCGGCCGACAGCCCCCAGAACCATCGCCAGCCGGTCATCACCCGCTGCGCGGCACGGCTCTCGGTGAGCGCTTCGAGCGCGCTGATCCGAGACGCCCGCCAGGCTGCCGCGAGTACGCCGGCCAGCGCCGTGCTCACGCCGACGATCATCGCCGCCCACACCGCCCCCTGATCCCACGGCGCATCGAACCAGGACGGCAGCATCCCAAGCTTGATCAACAGCGACGACTGCGCCCAGGTCCCCAGCAGTCCGAGCGGTACACCGACCACCGTCCCGATCAGGCCTAGCAGTCCGGCCTCCGTCACCAGCATCAGACACAGGTAGCCACGCTGTGCCCCGACCAGCCGCAACAACCCAAGCTCCCGCCGCCGCTGCACGACCGTGAAGCCGAATGTCGTACTGACGATGAAGACTGTCAGGAACACCGCGAGCATCACCGACATCCCCAGCAGCGTCGCGGCTCCGACGTACCCTTCACGCACCCGGGCGCGGTCGTACGCCGACAGTCCGGCAGGCAGCGCTGGTCGATCGGTGGCCGCCAGCATCTGCAGGCCCGACTGCACCAGACCCACTCCGAGCGCGACCGCAACCACCGCGCCCGCGAACAGGTGCCATCTCGTCCGCATCGCTCCCACAGACAACCTCAGCATCCTCCTACCCAACAGGTAGAAGCTCCTAGTCGCCCTGGCTCAGGCACCCCAGCGCGGGTAGCTTCCGCGCTACCTCATGCGCGGGCCGACAGCAGCAGATTGACGGTGCTGTGGTTGGCGAGACCACCAAGCGCGCCGAGAGCACGGAAGGTCAGGGTCACGTCCACAACGGTGGGCGCGTCGAGCCGGACCCGGAAGGCCGTCTCCTGGCGATGCTCACCGGTCAGTTCGTGAGCCGGCAGCTCGAGGTGGAGCCCGCTGACCGGCTCCGCTTCGATGGCCAACGGGCCGGTGACGAAGCCGTCGTTGACGACCGTCACGGCGAGCGTGTGCCATTCACCTGGCGTCAAGGTGCCGATCGGCGCGCCGCTGCGGGCGACGTTGACCCGCGCCTCCGGGTTGATGGTCACCGCCAGCGGCGCGTCGGTCTCGACCGGCCCGCAACAGCCGATTGCAGGTGCGTGGTGCATCAGTCGGCCTCGCATTCTTCTCGCCTCGACAGGTAGCTGGCCTGCGCCTCGTCGTACGCCTGACGCGCCGCATCCCGCTCGCTCTCCCGGATGAACCCCGACTTCACCTTCCACAGTTGGTCGACGGAGTCGTGCAGCCACTGAGCGCTGCGGCGTGAGGCCCGGATCGGCCGGCCGTCGACCTCGAGGAAGATCGGCTGGGTGTGGACGCTGCGCAGGATCCGCAGCGCCAGCCAGGACGAACGCTCCACGGTCACGTCGAACGCGACCTCCTGCTCGGTGCCATCGGCAACCAGTTCCTGCGACCCGACCACGACACCGTTCAGCACGACCTCGAGGACAACAGTTCGGGACTCGCCGATCCGGGACCGCTCGAGATGCCAGCCGACTGGAGCGCTGTAGACGGGACGCCCCGCCGGCGGTGGAGGCGGCTGCTCGGGCAGCCAGGCGGCGACCGTCGCGCTGACCCGCGCCGGGCCGGGCGCGTCGAGCGACTGCTCGCGGCTGACGTCACCGTCGACGGCCAGGTCGAACACATGGCTGCGACCGTCACCGAAGTACGACGCACTCTCACGCAGACCGGTGATCCATGCCTCGATCGCCTGCGGACCGGCCGGCGGTTCGGCCAGTCGGACGTATGTACGCCCGACTCCCGGGCCCTCGTCGTACATGCATGGATAGTCGGTCTCGCCCAGCATGAGGGTGCGGTAGCCGACGCTGAGGAGGTGATACCAGATGTTCAGCTCCGCCGCGGGCGCGAACTGGCCGCCGCACTGGAAGTCGGCGGCCCCGAGGGGTACGTCGACGATGATCTCGTTGGATCCGATGCCCTGGAACGACGGCACGATGTAGTTGGGCAGTTCCTCGGTGCCAACCGACAGACCGACTCCACAATGCGCGTACCCGACCAGTGCGTTCTGCTCCTTGGCCCAGCGCAGGACCGGCAGGTTCCACGACGGCCAGTCCTCGATCAGACTGGTCCCCGGGTAGTCCTGGTCGGTGAGCCCGAGCAGGATCAAGTGACCGGAATGGCTGGACGGGAACCCGGACACCTCGACGTCGTACCGCAACGCGCTCTCGGCATCGCGGTCCGTCGGCTGTGGAGTCCACGTCATGCCCTGTGCGGCTTGCATCGCCGGATATTCCAGCTCAGCCGGCGGACTGATCGACTCACCGCTGAAGAACTGTTTCTGGTGGTAGTAGCACGGCGCCCAGGTGAGCACGCTTCCGAGCCACAGGCCTTCCCCGCGGACATGCCGGATCATCGTTTCGGGCGTGACGCCCTCGCTCGGGACGTTGTAGTGCGAGCAGCCGCCGGCGTGAATGTGCGGGTCGCCCGAGTAGTAGCCGTGGCCGGCCGGATCGACCCAGCGGTCGAGGGTGATCGGGACCGTCTCGGTTCCCGCGTCGACGTCGGCCTCGAGCAATACCTGTCGATACTCGGGCCCGCGGATCGCCGAGACCTCGTACCGCCCCTCGGGCAGCCTGATCATTTCGCCGGTCGCGCGGTAGACGTGCTCGTGGAAGAACATGTCCGGCGCCAGCCGCATCGCCTTGGACGGGTACGAGCGTCCCTGCGCGTCGCGAACCGTGATCGCGGCCATGCAGCTCCGGCCGTCGGGCTCACGGATGTCCAGCTGGATGTCGCGCGCCGGTGCACAGTCGAAATCGAACGACGCGGCGTACTCGCGCAACTCGAAGTTCGTCCGGAAGCCGGCGAACCCCAGTGGCGACCGGCTCAGGCTGTGGTGGTTGTGCTCGTCCGCGGCGAAGAGCGACACGCCACCCGACTGGACGCCGCCTTCGCGGCTGTACAGACTGATGACCTTGTACTCGACCTCGAGGCCGGACAGCTCTTTCGGTGCGGCGATGGCCGCGTCCAGCCAGGCGTCCTTGATCCGTGGAACGACGGTCAGCGTGTCGTGCAACGCGATCCGCGCGGAGTGGCTCTGGTAGTCGATCACGCCGTACACACCGCCAGGCGACGCGCTCAAGGTGGCGGCGATCCGGTGCGGGTTCGCCACCCGCACGAGGAAACTGCGCCAGCCGTGCTGGACCAGTCGCGGCGGCGCGGCGCCCGGTGCGCACACAGCGATCCCCTGCTCGTCGATCGACACGTCCACCAAGACGTACGGCCGCAGCAGGGTCTCGAGCTGGCTGCGCCGCTCCGCCTCGCTCAGCGAGCTGCTTTCCAGCTTGGACAGTTGGGTGACCACATCGGCGGGCAGTGGATCGCCGAGATCTTGCAGTTTTCGTACGGCGCGGACAGCGGACGCGAACAGTGGCTGAACTGCGGGGTCAGACACCCGGACCTCCCGATGGCGAGTTCCTTCGCGACCCTACCCGGCACCGCCTACCTCAGCACCTCCAATAAAGCGGCGAGGTCCGCACGGTCCACCTGTCGGCTACCGATCAGTGCCTGCATCAGCAGACCGTCCAGCGCCGCAACCAGGAGCCGCGCCTTCTGCGGATCGGCGGTGAAGGCCCGGGCGATCTCCGTCAACGGCTCCAACCAGGCCTGGGCGACGTCGCGGAGCTCCGGACGGCGAGCGGCGTACAGATAGAGCTCGTACAACGCGAGCGTCCGGCCGCGCCGCCGTACGACGCTGTGCTCGATCAACCGCGCCAGCTCGTCCGCCGGCCGCGCCCCCAGCTCACTCCCCCAGCCGTGCAGCTCGGCGGCGAGATCCTCGGCCGCCCACCCCAGCGCCGCGACCAGCAGCTCGTCGAGCGTCGCGAAGTGATACGTGATCGACGCGACCGACACATCCGCCGTCGCGGCCACCGCGCGATGGCTCACACCTGCGACCCCGTCGCGCTCGATCACGGTCAGCGTCGCCCGCAGCAGTTCGCTCCGCCGCTGCTCACCGCGCATCCGGCGACCGTCCACAGCCCTCCTGACCTGCACGAACAGCAAACTATCAGGACGTCTGTACGGATTGTTTTTGGTCCCGGGAATCGCGGGAACGGACGGTTTCCGGCGCCTAGGCTCGGATGACGTGACAACCAACGACATCAGTACGGCGATGCGCCGCGCCCTGAAGCGTGCGGACGACGGCAAGACCCTCGACCCGGCGGAGGTGGAGGTGCTGCTCGGCGCGAGCGGCGACGCGCTGACCACCTTGATGGCGACCGCGGCCCGCGTCCGCGACCAGGGCCTGGCCGACGCCGGCCGCCCCGGCATCGTGACGTACTCGAAGAAGGTCTTCATCCCACTGACCCGGTTGTGCCGGGACCGCTGTCACTACTGCACGTTCGCGACCACGCCGGGGCGGGTGCACTCGCCGTACCTCTCGCCGGACGAGGTGCTGGAGATCGCGCGGCAGGGCGCCGCACTCGGCTGCAAGGAGGCGCTGTTCACCCTCGGCGACGCTCCCGAGGACCGCTGGGAGGCGGCGCGGCAGTGGCTGGAGGAGGCCGGGTACGACAGCACGCTCGACTACGTGCGGGCGATGGCGATCCGGGTCCTGGAGGAGACCGGGCTGCTGCCGCACCTCAACCCCGGGGTGATGTCGTGGCAGGATCTGCAGCGCTTGAAGCCGGTCGCGCCGAGCATGGGGATGATGCTGGAGACCACGCCCCGGCGGCTGTTCGAGGAGAAGGGCCAGCCGCACTTCGGCTCGCCCGACAAGGACCCGGCGATCCGGCTGCGGGTGCTCGAGGACGCCGGGCGGTCGAACGTACCGTTCACGACCGGTCTGCTGATCGGGATCGGTGAGTCGTTGGAGGAGCGGGCGGACTCGATCTTCGCGTTGCGCAAGATCGCCCGGCAGTACAACGGGATCCAGGAAGTGATCATCCAGGGGTTCCGGGTGAAGCCGGACACGGCGATGCGTAACGACGCCGACGTACCGCTGGACGAATGGCTGGCCGCGATCGCCGTCACCCGCGTCGTGCTCGGGCCGCGCGTCCGGGTGCAGGCGCCGCCGAACCTGGTCGACCTGGCCGAGTGCCGGGCTCTGCTCGACGCGGGCGTGGACGACTTCGGCGGGGTGTCGCCATTGACGCCCGACCACGTGAACCCGGAACGCCCATGGCCGCAGATCGACGACCTGGCGAAGATCACGGCGGACGCGGGCTTTGTGCTGCGGGAGCGGCTGACCGCGCATCCGGAGTACCTGCGGGAGCCGTGGCTCGACCCGCGGCTGATCTCGCACGTCGAGGCGCTGGTCGACCCCGTGAGTGGGCTGGCTAATGAGTCCGCGCTGCCGGTTGGTTTGCCGTGGCAGGAGCCGGATGGTGGGTGGGACAGCGTCGGCCGCACCGACCTGCACACCGCGATCGACACCGAGGGACGGCGTACCGAGACCCGCTCGGACTTCGACGCGGCGTACGGCGACTGGGACGTCCTCCGCGAAGACGTCGCTCATCGGTCCGCACCAGAGCGTGTCGAAGGTGATGTGAAGGCGGCGCTGGCAGCTGCTGAACGGGATCCCGCCGGGCTGTCGGATGCGCAGGCCCTGACGTTGATGACGGCAACGGGTCCGGCGCTGGACGCATTGGCTGCGCTTGCGGATGGGTTGCGCAAGGCAACGGTTGGGGACGACGTCACGTACGTGGTCAACCGCAACATCAACTTCACCAACGTCTGCTACACCGGCTGCCGGTTCTGCGCGTTCGCGCAGCGGCGGACCGACGCCGACGCCTACTCGCTGTCGATGGACGAGGTAGGCCAGCGCGCCGAGGAAGCCTGGGTGATCGGCGCGACCGAGGTGTGCATGCAAGGCGGTATCCACCCCGACCTGCCGGGTACGGCGTACGCCGATCTCGTCCGCGCGGTCAAGGACCGAGTCCCGGACATGCACGTGCACGCGTACTCGCCGATGGAGATCGTCAACGGCTCGGTCCGCACCGGGCTGTCGATCGAGGACTTCCTGATCTCGGTGAAGGAGGCCGGCCTGGACAGCATCCCCGGCACCGCGGCGGAGATCCTCGACGACGACGTGCGCTGGATCCTCACCAAGGGAAAGTTGCCCACGGCAAGCTGGATCGAGGTGATCAGCACCGCGCACAAGGTCGGCCTGCCATCCAGTTCGACGATGATGTACGGCCACGTGGACGCACCGCACCACTGGGTGCAGCATCTGCGTACGATCGCCGCCGTCCAGGATCGGACGGGCGGGTTCACCGAGTTCGTCCTGCTGCCGTTCATCCACCAGAACTCGCCGATCTACCTGGCCGGCGTCGCCCGCCCGGGACCGACGTACGACGAGAACCGCGCGGTGCACGCGATGGCGCGGATCATGCTGCACGGGCGGATCGACAACATCCAGTGCTCGTGGGTCAAGCTCGGCGTCGACGGCTGCGTCGCGGTCCTGAACGGCGGCGTCAACGACATCGGCGGCACCCTGATGGAGGAGACGATCAGCCGGATGGCCGGGTCCAAGCACGGCTCGCGCAAGTCCATCGAGGAGCTGACCGCGATGGCCACCGCCGCCGGCCGCCCGGCCCGCCAGCGCACCACGACGTACGGCGAGGTCCCGGCTCGTCCGTCCTTGGAGCTCGCCTGATCAACGGGCCGCGTCGAGGTTGACAGCGTTGGTGCGGCTGCGGCGTTTCGCGCCGAGGCGGTGGCCCAAGGTGATGAGCAGGAAGCCGACGATGTAGGTGGAGCCGGTGACGGCGAGGTAGTCGAGCGGAAGCTTCTCCGGATCGGCATTGAACGCGGTGTGGTCGCCGCCGACCCAGGCCCGCATCAGGTAGAGCGTCTGGAAGGTGAACGAGTAGGCGAAGATCGCGATGTAGGCGACGTACGCCGCGAGCCGGTTGCACAGCCAGCGGCGGGGTGCTCGCCGTACTCACCCATCTGACCGGGTGACGTTCATCTGACCGGGTGACGTTCCCGGGTTGGTGTCTGATCCCCAGCAGCACCAGACACCAACCCGGGAACGGAAACGCCGACCGTGCCGGGCGTCGGTCGCCACCTCACTGGCGACCGGCTGCCCTAGCGGCACGGCCGGCGTCCTGCTGTTGCCCCGAGGGCAGTCGGCCCGAAGGCGGGCGGGCCCGATGCCTCATTCCGTGACCGGCAGGGGAGGTACAGTCCGGTCGCGGACGGGAGTACTTCGGGAACCACCTGGAGCCTGTGTCAGCGACCCGTCCGCCGCCGACAACAGAACGTTGTCATGGGCCGCGATCCCCGGGAATCCCCCGGATCAAACATTTGCATTGCCTTTGAACAAGGCAACTCTCCGTAGATAATCCTTCACTTTCCGTAGAACCGTTGCCTTCCGCAACAACAACCCCGGGCCCAGTTCACAACCCCGGCTTGGTGCGTGCGCCGTTGAGGGGCAACCCCGCGGGTGGTGGGTTGCGGAGGCAAACTTCGGTTCCGCAACCCACACGCGAAGGGGTTGACCCCCTCAAACGGCGGCGGGTCGGTGGTCAGTACGGGTAGGTGTCGTCGCGGCGGGTCGGGTCGAGGTCCCACAGGGAGAACTCGACGATCCGGTGGGACTCCTCCCCGCCGGCCGGGATCAGCCCGAACGAGTCGTACTCCTTCGACCCCATCCCGTCGAGGTAACACAGCAGCTCGAACGCCGACTGCGCGTCCTCGATGTCGTCGATCACCTCGTCGTTCTGCGCCTCGTCGGCCCGGCTCCGGACGTACTGCACGAACGCGTCCGGATCCGTCACCACATAGTCGTACCGCGCCTGGTAGCTGACCCGGACCCCGTTCTCCGGCAGCAGCGGCTCCTCGAGCTCCTCGAGATCGTCCACACCCTCCACGATCTCCCGGTAGTCCGCGGGGTCGTCGAAGTCGTCCGGCCCGAGCGGGAGGTCGTCCAGCTCGTCGGGGTCGTACGAGTCGATCCCGAGGAAGATGTCACCCCAGCCCCGTTCATGGACGGCGTCCGCGAGCGCCCGGGCCTGGACCCGGACGTTCTCAATCGCGCCGGTGGCCCGCAGGTCGTGCAGGTCCAGAGCGTCGGCCTGCTCCAGCAACACCCGGGCGAGTTCGCGGGCGGCCTCGGCGGCCGACGCGGGTTCGATCGACTCACTCATGCTGCGACGGTACAACCATCGGCACCTCCACCGCCCCGCCCGGTATACCGAACGCGTCGACGAGCTCGACCGCGGTGGGCCGGACGGCGGCGCACAACTCGTTCACGAGCGCCGTGATCGCCTTCGACCGCCCCGGCGACAGCCGCCCGTGCTCCAGGTACCAGGCCCGCTCAGCCTCGATCGTCGCCAGCGCGTGCAGGTCGTAGACGTCCTTCAACAGCTCGCGACTCTCCTCCGGCGCGTCCAGTACGGCGCCCTGGAACGCCTCGAGCACAATCCTGTCCACGTGCGCCCGCCCGGCCGCGATCACGTGGTCCTGGCACCGGTTGAACACCTCGAACGGCTCGTCGCCCGCATCGATGCCCGCCTTCAGCCGCCGCGCGACCCCGGACAACATGTGCTCCTCCCGGAACCGCAGCAGCCCCGAGTGGTACGCGTCGTCCCGCAACCCCGCATCCGGATCGGCCGCGTCACTCCGATTCGGTACGACGTCCCGCAGCCGCTCGATCAGCGGTCGCAGGGCCGCCTTCTCGACCGCGATCTCCACCGCCTGCGCCGCGATGAACCGGGCCGTGCCGAGCGGGTCCAGCTTCCCGAACGACTCCCGGTAGTCCGTCAGCAGACCCTTCGCCACCAACTGCAGCAGGACGGTGTTGTCCCCCTCGAAGGTGGTGAATACATCGGTGTCCGCCTTCAACGTCGCCAGCCGGTTCTCCGCCAGGTAACCGGCACCGCCACACGCCTCGCGGCACATCTGGATCGTCTCGGTCGCGTGCCACGTCCCGAGCGCCTTCGTCCCAGCCGCCTGCGCCTCCAACGCCCGCCTGTCGTGCTCGGTGCCGTCTTCCCCGAACACCCGCACGAACTCGTCCACCAACTCACCCTGCGCGAAGTGCAAGGCATACGTCCGCGCAAGCAACGGCAACAACCGTCGCTGGTGCATCCGGTAGTCCAGTAGCAACGCCTCCTCCGCGCTCCCCGGCGCACCGAACTGCCGACGCTGAGCGCCGTACTTGATCGCGATCGTCAACGCGACCTTGCTCGCGTTGATCGCCGCACCGCCGACCGACACCCGCCCCTGCACCAGCGTCCCGAGCATGGTGAAGAATCGGCGGTCCGGATTCTGGATCTCACTCTGATAGTTGCCATCGGCATCGACCTGGGCATAGCGGTCCAGTAACGCGTCCCGCGGCACCCGGACCTGGTCGAACACGATCCGCCCGTTGTCCACCCCGTTCAGTCCCAGCTTCGGGCCGCAGTCGGACAGCGCCACCCCGGGCATCGCCGTACCGTCGTCTGTCCGGATCGGGACCAGCAGGCAATGCACCCCATGACTCTCACCGCCGACCACGAGTTGCGCGAACACTGCCGCCATCCGCCCGTGCCGCGCCGCGTTGCCGATGTAGTCCTTCCGCGCCGCCGCGGTCGGTGTGTGGACGACGAACTCCCCGGTCGGGGCGTCGTACGTCGCCGTCGTACCGAGCGCCTGGACGTTCGACCCGTGGCCGGTCTCGGTCATCGCGAAGCAGCCGAGCAACCGGCCACCGACCGCGTCGGCGAGATACCGCTCATGGTGCTTCTCGGTCCCCAGATGCAGGATCGCGCCGGCGAACAGGCCGAACTGCACCCCCGCCTTCACCATCAGCGAGAGGTCCCCGAAGGCCAGCATCTCGAACCCGGCGATGAACCCGCCGAGATCGCCCTCACCGCCGTACTCCTTCGGGAAGCCGCGCGCCGGGTGCCCGTCGGCCGTGATCTGCTGCAGCAGGTCGAGCACCTTGTCGCGGTACTCGTCCCGCGGCAGGCGCACGGCCAGGTCGAACAGCTCCGCATCCGCCAGCCCTGCGCGCACCACGTCGCGCGCCGCCTTGTGCGGCCCGTCCAGGTAGTCCCGCAACCCCGATGTCCTCATGCCTTTAACTTATGCGGATTGGCAGACACTTTCCGTCACCGGTCGGTGACTGTGGAAAAGGTCGGGCAACAATCCGCATCTGCGGCAGTATGCTGTCTTCCGTGCCGAACTTGCGGATCACTGAGGCGGCAGCGCTCCTGGGAGTCAGCGACGACACGGTCCGTCGCTGGGTCGACCAGGGCCGGCTGCCGTCAGTCCAGGACAGCGGCCGGATGGCGATCGACGGGCAAGCGCTCGCCCGATTCGCCCAGGAGCTGGCCGAGTCGCCGGAGCCGGGGAACACCACCGCCGCATCGGCTCGCAACCGGATGCGGGGGATCGTCACCCGCGTCATCAAGGACGGTGTGATGGCCCAGGTCGAGATGCAGGCCGGGCCGTTCCGCGTCGTGTCGCTGATGAGTCGCGAGGCCGCCGACGAGCTCGGTCTGGAGCCCGGTGTGGTCGCCGTCGCGTCGATCAAGTCCACCCATGTCGTCGTCGAAATCCCGGAGGCCTGATGTTCCGTCGTACCGCGCTCGCCGCTCTCGCCGCCGTTGCAGCGCTCACCTTCGCCGGCTGCGGTGACGACACTCCGGCGGCGTCGTCCTCGCCGTCGGGCAGCAGCAGTACGCCGGCTCTGTCCGGGACCGTCAACGTCTTCGCGGCGGCCTCCCTGACCGGGACTTTCACCCAGCTGGGCAAGGACTTCGAGGCAGCCAACCCCGGCGTGAAGGTGACCTTCAACTTCGCCGGAAGCTCGGCGCTGGCGCAGCAGATCAATCAAGGTGCCCCCGCGGATGTGTTCGCCTCGGCGTCGCCGAAGAACATGGACCAGGTGACGGACAAGATCACTCCGACGGTGTTCGTGACGAACACGCTGGAGATCGCCGTACCGAAGGGGAACCCGGGCAAGGTCACCGGGCTGCAGGACTTCGCCGACAAGGACAAGAAGATCGCGATCTGCGCGGTACAGGTGCCGTGTGGCGCGGCGGCCGACACGGTGTTCAAGGCGGCCGGGATCACGCCGCAGCCGGACAGCCTCGAGCAGGACGTGAAGGCCGTGCTGACCAAGGTCGGCCTCGGCGAGGTCGACGCCGGCCTCGTCTACAAGACCGACGTACTGTCGGCGAAGGACAAGGTCGAGGGCATCGAGTTCCCCGAAACGAACGAGGCGATCAACGAGTACCCGATCGCGACGCTGACCAAGGCTCCGAACCCTGACGGCGCCAAGGCGTTCGTCGCCTACGTGCTGTCCGACCCGGGCAAGGCGGTCATGACCGCTGCCGGTTTCAGCGCGCCGTAGGTCGTAGTAGTTTCGACCCACCGTGAGTCGTCGTAGCAGGAGCACCAGTGGGCGGTTGCCCCTCGTGCTCCTGCTGCCTGCCTTGCTCGGACTGGCGTTCCTGGTCGTCCCTCTGATCGGTCTGCTGGCCAAAGCGCCTTGGTCGACGTTGCCGAGCCGTCTGTCCAGTCCGGACGTCTGGCAGGCGCTGAGGCTGTCCCTGATCTGCGCCACCTCCGCTACTGCGGTGTGCCTTGTCCTGGGCATCCCGCTCGCCTGGCTGCTGGCTCGCGGCGAGTTGCCCGGTCGCGCCGTCATCCGGGCTCTGGTGACCGTCCCCCTGGTCCTGCCACCGGTAGTGGGCGGTGTTGCACTGCTGCTGGTTCTGGGGCGACGCGGACTGATCGGTGAGCACCTGGATCTGTGGTTCGGCATCACTCTGCCGTTCACGACGGCCGGTGTGATCGTGGCGGAGGCTTTTGTTGCCATGCCGTTCCTGGTGATCGCTGTCGAGGGCGCACTGCGAGCCGCTGACCCTCGCTACGAGGAGGCGGCCGCGACACTCGGCGCAGGTCGCTGGCTGACCTTTCGACGTGTGACACTTCCGTCGATCGCGCCAGGTGTCGTGGCAGGCGCCGTACTGTGCTGGGCTCGCGCGCTGGGTGAGTTCGGCGCCACCATCACCTTCGCCGGCAACCTCCCCGGCCGTACGACGACCATGCCGCTGGCGGTGTACCTCGCGTTGGAGACCGACCCGGACGTGGCCGTCGTACTGAGCATCGTGCTTCTCATCGTGTCTGTCCTCGTACTGGCGTCTCTGCGTGAGCGCTGGATCAGTGGGCTGCGATGACTCTGTACGCCGACGTGCGAGTGACCCGTGACTCCTTCGAGCTCTCGTTGGACCTGGTTGTCGAACCAGGTGAGGTGGTCGCGTTGCTGGGCCCCAACGGCGCCGGCAAGACCACCGCACTCCGCGCGATTGCCGGCCTCTTGCCGCTGGGCGGTGGCCGCATCGCTTTAGGTTCTGACGTGTGGGACGAACCCCCGCGTACATTCCGTCCGCCGGACCGCCGGCCGATCGGCGTGGTCTTCCAGGACTACCTGCTCTTCGACCACCTCAGTTGCCTCGAGAACGTTGCCTTCGGCCTCCGCGCCCGCGGACTCGACAAACACACCGCCCGGTCGGAGGCCTCGCGCTGGCTCGAGATCGTCGGCTTGTCGTCGTACGCGCGTACCCGCCCGCGCTCGCTGTCCGGCGGCCAAGCCCAACGAGTCGCCCTGGCCCGAGCCCTGGCCACCGACCCCGAACTGTTGTTACTGGACGAGCCTTTGGCCGCGTTGGACGCTGGTACGACGCTCCACGTCCGCGCCGAACTCGGCCAACACCTGAGCCGCTACGAAGGCCGCACTCTGCTCATCACCCACGACCCACTCGACGCCATGGTCCTCGCGGACCGGCTGGTCATCGTCGAGAACGGTCGTATGGTCCAAGCAGGCCGCCCCACCGAGATAGCCCGCCGCCCCCGCACCGACTACGTAGCCCAACTAGTAGGTCTCAACCTCTACCGCGGCACCGCCTCCGGCACCACGGTCGACCTGGTGGAAGGCGGCACCATCACCCTCGCCGAACCAGCCACCGGCCCGGTCCACGTCGCCTTCCCACCCACCGCGGTCAGCCTCTACCCCTCACCACCCTCAGGCAGCCCCCGCAACACCTGGCCCGCCGTAGTCACCGGCATAGAACAACACGCCCACACAGTCAGAGTCCGCCTCAACGCCACCCCCACTGGCCCAGCCACCCTCCTGGCCGACATCACCCCCGCAGCAGTAGCCGACCTCCACCTATCCCCCGGCCAACCCCTCCACGCCACCCTAAAAGCCACCGAAATCCACACCTACCCGGTGTAATAGCCCACGCGTGCAACGCAGCTGCCCCTCCGTCGCGTCAGCTACGCGCGCTCCCGCCCACCCGTACCTCTGCGGGCATGGTCTTGGTGCCGTGCTCATCGGCGCGGCTGACGAACACACCCCGTTCGCGGCCTTCTCGGCCACCTCGTGTCGCCCGCGCCTGCGCACTCCTGCGTCGCGCGCGGCCGACTACCCACGCCGGCATGTGGCGCGAGGCAACTGTGGTCGCTTGAACCGCGTGATGGTGGCTCCGGCGGCGACGAGTTGCTGAGAGGTTGCTCGCTGACCTGGAGTGGGGAGCTGGGTCAGGCGGTGGGGCCTTGAACACGTTATTTCGTGTTCAAGGTCCCTGTTTGGGGTCCGCGGCCTCGCGTTGTGACCGCTGCGCTGCGTATCGGCGGCGGCGTGATTTCGGTGGGTTCGTCAGGTCTGGTGTCCGGCGCGGACCGTTGCCACTCACCAACCTCGATCGACGACCTCTAGCCACGCTCGCGTAGGAAAGGGCTCGACCGGAAACCGCAGATTGGTGAGTGCCGGCGGTCCGCTTTCAGTCTCGCAACATCACGACTCCAGTCGCCCAGCTCCCTGGTCGCGACCAGTTGGTATTGCCAGGCGAGTTGGAGGATCGCTGCGCCGGCGGCTTGTAGTGGTTTGTGGTGGACGAAGTCGTTGATTGAGTCGGCGGTGAAGGGTTGGGGTGTGAGGACGCGGCCTTCGTCGTTTCTGGTGGTGAGGTCGGCGAAGAGGGTGTCGAAGATGTCGGCGTCGATTGCTAGGACTGTTAGTAGGTCTGTGGCGAAGGTGAGCGGGTCTACGCCTAGGCCTACGCAGTACGCCCGGGCCGAGCCTGCCGTGAGAGCAGCTGAGAGTTCGGTGGCGAAGGGCCAGGTTTCGTAGTTGATGGGGGCGGAGTCGCTGCCGTGGTCTTCTGACGTGCCCAGGAGTTCTTCGGAGAGTTCTCGGGTGAGGTTTCGCCAGAGGGAGAAGTCGTGGCGTTCGTTCCAGGATGCGTCGGCGCTTGGTTGGAAGACGCCCGACGGAACGACCTGGTAGAGGCCGCCGGCGTGACCCACCTTGGCGGGATCACGCCAGTGGATCAGGAAGGTGGAGTCGCCGGTCGTCTTGTCGTGGCGGATGGTGAGGGTGCTGATCGCCAGGTTGGTCGGGCGGCGGGTTGGGTCCCAGGGTTCCCCGATCGCGGTGCGCAGCGGACTCGATCCACGCAGGCCAAGGCGGCGCGCGGCGTACTCGTGGGCGGAGGCTTCGCCGGTGTTGATGCTGTCGAAGTAGGTGCCTCGGCCCAGGCACAGTACGGGCTGTGCGGCGGTCAGGTCCGCCGACAGGAGTCTGTACGTCGGGCGGTTCTCAAAGACAGCCGGGGACGCCAGGTCGGCAATGGCCTCGGCGTACGACGGGTAGCGGCTGCCGTCCGGTCGCAGGGGCAGGGTGTCCGTGGGTTCCAGGCCCGTCACCCCGTCGAACTCCGCATCGGGCTCGAACTCCAACCGAATGGAGGCCAACGGGATCGGCTGCGCCGGGATCCACGTCGATGCCGCCAGCAACGGTGTCCCGGCCACTCGACGATCCGCGGGATAGTCGGCAGCGGCCTCGACACCCCAACGAAAACGGTTCTGCTGCAACTCCCGACGTACCTCTAGCCATTGCTCCGTCATGAGCGCGGGAACGCTAGGACGTGGAGGAGGCCGACGAGGGAAGCGGCGCCGATGATCTCGCCGGCTTGGATGCGGCCGGGCAACGAGTCCAGAGGGAGCCAGGCGATGCGCTCTGCCTCATTGATGTCGGAGGGATCTCCGATGTGGTCAGCGCCATGGGCGATGAACAGGAGGTTCTCCGCGTCCGTTGTACCGACCGAAGGTTGGAGAGTGACGAGGGGCTCGACGGATCGGGGGCGCCAGCCGGTTTCTTCCTCCACCTCGCGGGTCGCGGTGACCGCCGGATCCTCGTCGGGGTCGACGTAACCGCCGGGGAGTTCCCAGACCCAGCGGTCGATGATGAAGCGGTGGCGCCACATCATCAGCACGTGATCGCGGGCGTCGTTGAGGACGACCATCATCGCGGCCTTCGGCATCCGTAGTACGTACTGCTCGAACTGCACGCCGTCGGGGAGTTCGACGGTGGCGATGGTCAGGCGGAGGCGGCGGGTGTCGTCGATCAGGCGTTCGCCGTGGATCTTCCACAGGGTGCTCTCGGCGGTCACGGGATGACAGTAGTCGTCGCTCTTGGGTGTGTACGAGGCACTGGAAGTGAAGTTGCGGGCGGTGAAAACCAGCTGCCGGACGACGATGCCCGTGCTTCGATCAACGAGTGAACTCCCCGGATGACACGCACGAATCGGGCGGTGGGGTGGGGAAAGAGTCAGCCTGCCCCGGGTGCGGCGCCGTACTCCCACGCTCGGACTGGCCGGGTGAGGCTAAGAACACCGCCTCCCCGGAGTGCCTGGAGGTCGCCGGCGAGCTGCTCGGCTACGAGCTGGAGCACGCGGCTCGGCTCGGGTACCTGCACCAGCTGCGGATCGACGCGTACGGCGCCCAGCACGTCAGCCCGGACGCTCCACGCATCGGGCCGGTGTTCGCACTGAACGGCCTCTATATGTACTTCGAGCGCGGCTCCGGCACCATCGACGTCCGCACCGCCCACGGGATCATGGCCAATTCGTACGACGACTGGCCCGCGCTGACCCCACCCGCGACGGTCGGCCGGCTCACGGCGTACGACGTACTCACTGCAGGTGACGTCGGGGACGTGGAGGCCGCGCTGATCACGTGGGCGCGAGAGGTGTGGGAGGCGTGGCCGGCCGAGGAGCAGGACGTGATCCGGAAGCTCACCACGGACCTGGTCCCGTCGCGATACTTCCGGCGCTGAGACAACGCAGGTCCAGCAGGTGGGAAAACGGGGTGTTCCCGACGTCTGCACGGGCGGGAAACCGGGCGGTTGCTCAGCGTTGCTTACCCCCTCCAGCCGCGCTCAAACCTTCGGCGCGTCGCACTGGAAACCGTTCTGTTGTTGGGCTTTCGCTACGTCAAGCGACGGAAAAACCCGGGGCAGATCCCCCGATTGGCCTTGCGCTTCGGGCCAAGGTCGCACAGGATGGCTCAGGTCGCGTCGTTACCGTGGCGTGACCATTCGGACGCTGTCCTGTGACCCGCCCGGATGCCCCCATCCCCTGACGGGGGGCCTGGTGAGTTCCACCATGCCCAGCTCACGAGGAGCGCTTTTCTGATGTCCAAAGCCCGACATGCGCGCCCCCGGCGAAGTACTCGCCGGGTGGCCCGGACGATCACGATCGCCGGTCTCGGGGCCGGCATCACCGCCGCCGGCGCCGGCGCGGCCTTCGCGACCGACTACACGGTCAAGGCCGGCGACACGCTCTCAGAAATCGCCCAGGCGAACGGTGCCGACTGGCATCAGCTGGCGAAGATCAACAACCTCGAGGACCCGGACCTGATCCTCATCGGGCAGACCCTGTCGCTGGACGGCGCGAAGAAGGCCGCCGCTCCCGCGCCGAGGAAGGTCACCGCGAAGAAGACCCACAAGGTCGAGACGAAGAAGGTCCGCAAGGCCGAGCGCAAGGTGCGGGAGAGCCGGTCCCAGGATCGCTCCACGTCCAGCGGCAAGGCCAACCTGAGCGGCTCCTGGGCCAAGGTCGCCAACTGTGAGTCCGGTGGGAACCCGCGGGCCGTCAACTCGGCCGGGTACTACGGGCTGTTCCAGTTCGACATGCAGACGTGGCGCAGCGTGGGCGGCTCCGGCAGCCCGGCGAAGGCGTCCGCGGGCGAGCAGCTGACGCGCGCGAAGAAGCTCTACGCCCAGCGCGGCGCCTCCCCGTGGCCCGTCTGCGGCAGGTACCTCCGCTGAACCAGCCGGCCATCCAACCGATCGAGTGGTGAAGCGCCCTCCACCACTCGATCGGCCGGGCAGGCACGCGGTAGCTGCCGTTTGGCGCTTCCCACCCCTCGTGGCGGGTCAGTGCGCAACTCATCCGGGATGGCGATCGGGTGGGAAGCACCAAACGTCAGGTGCGAGTGATGACCAGCATCTCGTCGGCCCCGGCCTGGAACTCGTAGGGCACCTTGCGGATCTCCCAGGTGACGCCGTCGAGCCCCTGCAGCATCTCCTGCAGATACGGCACCGACTCACCAGCACCCTGCATGACCAGCGGGAAGATGCGGACCTCGGAGTTGGCCACCCGGATCAGCTCCCGCAGCGCCGCCTCGTGCCAGTCGCGGTCGTACTTGTCGGCCCACGTGAACAACAGGTGTGAGCACAGCACCAACTCGAAGCGCCGGTCACCGAAGGGCAGCTCCGGGAGGCCGGCCGCGAGGTACCGCTCGGGCGCGGCCGCGACGTCCTGCAGGAACGCGTCCGCGGCCTCGATGCGGTACTGGTCCTTGCGCTCGGGCGACCCGTACCAGTGCCAGACGAAGCTCCCCTGATGCTCGTCCACGATCCCGGCCGTCGCCGGCAGGCTCCGCCGGACCGTGTCGACCAGCTCGGGGTGATCGAGCTCGTACGCCGGATCCGCGGCGATCGCGTCGACGCCACGGGCTGCGGCTTCGGCAGTGAACCCGGCACCACCCGCACAGCAGTCGAGCACGGAGTCGGGGAGGTCCTTCAGGTCGAACATCGCTTCGTACTCGGCGTACGAGCGCGAGGTCACCAGCACGGGTCTACCTTTCGACGGTTGTCTTCCGGTGCAAGCGGCGGTCGAGGTAGGTCGCCCCGGCCGCCAGAGCCAGGAACAGTACCGCGACCAGCAGACAGTTCAGCAGCACCCGTGCGTACCCGTGCTCGTCGACGTTCACGAACGGATACGGGTAGAACCCGACGAACTCACCGCGGATCAGTGTGAACACCAGCCACAGCAGCGGGTAAACGATCGACCACGAGACGATCCGCGCATCGGTCTGCCCGCGCGGACCGAACAGCAGCCAGCCCAGCACCCCGACCACGGGTGCCAGCGTGTGCAGCAGGAAGTTGGCCACCGCCGCCCACCCGTGCAGGTCGTCCGAGCCGGCCAGCACGAGGTGGTAGACGATCCCGGTCACGGCGATGCAGAGCACGCCGTTCAACCGCAGCGTCTTGAACAGCGTGCTCTGCGGCCGGTCCGGTTGCAGAGCCAGCATCAGCGCGGTCCCGCCGAGCAACAGGTTCGACTGGATGGTGAAGTACGCGAACACGTTGAACACGCGGTCCGGGTTGTCCGGGAAGAACCCCTCGGTCCCGTTCGCCGTCACGATCAGCTGGATCACGATCCCGGCCGCCACCACCAGAGCGGTCATCCCGGCCCAGCTACGCCCCGTCGTCGTCATGTCCGAAATGTACGACGCCGGAGCGCCGGGCGAGGGGATCTCAGACCGACTGCTTCTCCCGGGCCTCGTCCTCGGCGCGGTCGAAGCTGTAGCTGAACGAGACGATGGCGTCGATCACCAGCACGACGGTCCAGGTCCAGGCCGGCGCGAGGGCGGCGTCGTACCCACGACCGGACAGCAGGCCGAGGCCGATCATGATGCCGACTCCGACGCCGTACGCGAGCAGGTGACGGAACCATCCGGCGCGCTCGCGACGAGCACGCTCCGGACCGCGCTTCGGCGGCTTGACCGGGCGCGGCGCACCGCCCAGGAGGTGCGCGGCCCACTTGTCCGCCCACTTCAGCGTCTGATGACCGAAACCGACGCTGACCCCGATGAAGATCGCGGCCAGTGAGTGCTTGAACGCCGGCACCCCGCCACCGTGGATGTCGATCACGCTGGCTGCGAGCATCACCACGTCGACCAGCGGTACGGCGGCCAGCAGCACCAGGCCCGCCCTGGGCAGCTTGAGCAGGTAGCGCGTCACCATCCCGGCGGCGAGCAGAACCCAGAAGCCGATCTCACACCCGGCGATCACAGCGAGCAGCACAGCGGTTCACCCTCCCGAGTTATTAAGTACGACTGTGTTGAGACAAGACTCTAACACGACTGTGCTAAAAAGGACCCATGCCGAAGATCGTCGACCACGAGACCCGCCGCGAGGAGATCGCCGAGGCGCTCTGGCGGGTGGTCCGCCGCGACGGCATCCGCGCGGCCTCGGTCCGCACCATCGCCGCCGAGGCCGGCTGGTCACCGGGGGCCGTCCGGTACTACTTCCCGGACCAGGACGGTCTGCTGAGTTTCGCGATGGATCTGGTCACCAGACGGGTGACGCAGCGGATCGAGGCTCTGGACGCCAAGGGCAGCCCGACCACGGTCGTGCTGCGCTACCTCGAGGAAGCCCTCCCCCTCGACGCCGAACGCCGCGCCGAGTTCGACGTCTGGATCGCGTTCATGGCCCAGGCCCAGGCCGAGTCCGGCGCCGGCACCCTGCACGAACATGTCGACACCGTGCACAACGGACTGCGCCAACTCTGCGAATCGCTCCTGCAGGCACTCGCCCAGGCCGGCCTTCTGAAAGAGGGCCTCGATCTACGCCGCGAGGTCGAGCGTTTGCACGCGGTGATCGACGGGCTGGCCCTGCACGCGGCGATCCAGCCCGACCGCACCACACCGACCCGGGTCCGGCAGCTTCTCCGGCTCCACGTCGAGTCACTGCTGGCCTGAAAAGCCTTGCAAACCAAGGTTTTCTGTCCGGTTACAGACAAGATTCGGGGAGACCTGACCAAAACCTTGCGCCGCGTGGCAACATCACCGCATGGAGTCCGAGGGGGTGATCGTCGTCAGCGGGATCATGGCGGCGGGGAAGTCGACAGTTTCCCAATTACTGGCCGAGAGATTCCAGTACGGCGTACACCTCCGCGGCGACGTTTTCCGCCGGATGATCGTCAGCGGACAGGCCTCGATGCGCGACGACAGCGCCGCGGCCCAGAAGCAGCTCCAGCTCCGCTACCGGCTCGCCTGCCAGGTCGCGGACGGGTACGCGGACGCCGGCTTCACCGTGGTCCTGGAGGACGTGGTGATCGGCGAACTGCTCCGCGAGTTCCTCGACGGGATCCGGACCCGCCCACGGTATCTCGTCGTCCTGACGCCGCGACCCGAGGTGATCTCCAGCCGGATCGGCGGGGCGTACCACCTGGTCGACGAGCTCGACTACGAGCTGCACGCGTTCAGCCCGCGCCGCGGACTCTGGCTCGACAACTCCGACCTCTCCGCCGGCGAGACCGTCGACGCCATCCTCGGGCGACTCGACGAGGCGCGCTTCGAGTAATGGCCGGACAGGCTACCCGGGGGTAGTTTGGCTGGATGGCGACCACGGTACGGCGGACCTCGTGCAACCTGTGTGAAGCGATCTGCGGCGTGCTCGTGACGGTCGAGGACGGCCGCGTGACCGACATCCGCGGCGACGAGTCGGACCCGCTGTCCCGCGGCCACATCTGCCCGAAGGCGGTCGCGCTGCGCGATCTCCAGGAGGATCCCGACCGGCTGACCACGCCAGTCCGGCGGACTCCCGACGGCTGGCAGGAGCTCGGGTGGGAGGCGGCGTACGAACTGGTGGTCGGGAGGCTGACCGAGATCCAGCGCGAGCACGGCCGGGATTCGGTCGGCGTCTACCTCGGCAACCCGAACGTGCACAGCCTCGGCGCGCTCACCCACCTGCCGACGATGATCCGGCAACTCCGGACCCGGAACCGGTTCAGCGCGACCTCGATCGACCAGCTCCCGCACATGCTCGCGTCGTACCTGCTCTACGGGCACCAGCTGATGGTGGCGGTGCCGGACATCGACCGGACGTCGCACCTGCTTATGCTCGGCGCCAATCCGCTCGCCTCGAACGGGAGCATGATGACCGCGCCCGGGTTCGGGCGGCGGCTCAAGGAACTGCGCAAGCGCGGTGGCAAGGTCGTCGTGATCGACCCGCGCCGGACCGAGACCGCGGCCGTCGCCGACGAGCACTACTTCATCCGGCCGGGCACGGACGCCGCCTTCCTGCTCGCGCTGATCCATCAGCTGATCGAGGACGGTCACGCTCGGCCGGCGTCGTACGTCGATGGTTTCGAGGCGGTCGAGGCCGCGGTCGAGCCGTGGACACCCGAGCGCGCGGCGGGCATGACCGGGATCGACGCGGAGGTGATCCGGCGGATCGCCCGCGAGTTCGGGACGGCCGACCGGGCGGCCTGCTACGGACGCGTCGGGGTGTCGACGCAGCAGTTCGGCGCGATCTGTCAGTGGGCGATCCAGGTACTCAACATCATCACCGGGAACCTGGACCGGCCCGGCGGGACGATGTTCCCGCGGCCGGCGGTGAACGCGCTGCTCGGTCTCGGCCGTGGCCACCTCGGGTTGTGGAAGAGCCGGGTCCGCGGGTTGCCCGAGTTCGGCGGCGAGCTGCCGGTGTCGACGATGGCCGAGGAGATCCTGACGCCGGGTGACGGCCGGATCCGCGCGATGGTGACGGTGGCCGGCAACCCGGTGCTGTCCACGCCGAACGGCCGCAGGCTCGACGAGGCGTTCGGCACGCTGGACTTCATGGTCGCGGTCGATCCGTACATCAACGAGACCACCCGGCACGCGGACGTGATCCTGCCGCCGGCGCCGCCGCTCGAGCGCGACCACTACGACGTGATCTTCCACCAGCTCGCGGTCCGCAACACCTCGCGCTGGAACGACGCCGTTCTGCCGAAGCCCCCGCAGGCCCGGCACGACTGGGAGATCTTCCGCGACCTCGGTCTGGGCCTGGTACGCCGTACGCCGATGAGCCGGCGCAAGGTCGAGATGATGGCACGACTGCGGTTGTCGCCGCGACGGATCGTCGACCTCGGACTGCGGATCGGACCGTACCGGCTGTCGCTGCGGAAGCTGCGGAGATCGCCGGGCGGGGTCGACCTCGGGCCGCTGCAGCCGGCGTTGCCCGGGGCGCTGCACCACAAGACCAAGCGGATCGACCTCGCCCAGCGGATGATCCTGGACGACCTGCCCCGGCTGGAGGCGCTCGCGACCGGGAGTGACGGCGAGTTGCTGCTGATCGGGCGGCGGCACCTGCGCAGCAACAACTCGTGGATGCACAACTCGGCCCGGCTGGTGAAGGGCAAGCCGCGGCATCAGCTGCTGATGAACCCGGAGGACCTGGCCAAGCGCGACCTGGCCGACGGGCAGCTGGTCACGGTGACGTCCGCGGCCGGGTCGGTCACGGTGGAAGTTGCCGCGAGCAACGACATGATGCCCGGCGTGGTCAGCCTCCCGCACGGCTTCGGCCACGGCCGCCCCGGCACCCACCTCTCCGTCGCCAACCAGGTCCCCGGCCCCAGCGCCAACGACGTGACGGACGCGGACTTCACCGACCCCGTCGCCGGCACCGCCGCGCTGAACGGCGTACCGGTCACGGTGACAGCCTGCTGAGGCCCACCAGGCGGGGCCGTGAACAGGGTCCGGTGGGTCTGAACAGGCAATAACCTGTTCAGACCCACGCGCCCCTGTCCGAGGCCTCGAGTCTGGGCGAGGTGCTAGCCAGGCGGTGGCCGGCCTGAGCTGTCGCGGATGATGAGCAGTGGGGTGGAGTAGAGGTGTGCCTGGGGGACGGCTCCGGTGAGGAGATCCAGAAAGCGGCGACCCGGAGATCGACCACGATCACGCCGTCGACCCGCCGCTCCGCGGTCCATTTCCGGTACGTCACCTGCTCCCCGGCCAGGTCCGCCACGACCTGCAGGGCCAGCGCGTACGACTTCTCGCCCAGCACGGACTCCACGCCACCGACGAAGCCCATGAAATACGGTTCCTCGATCAGGGTCTGCACGGTCCTGGCAAGGACGAGCCCGAACGTCTCGCTGCGCGCCGCCGACAAACTGCCGGGCCGCCCGGTTGGGCACCCACTCCAGTTCGGCGGCCACTCTCAGGACCCGAGCCCGGGTGGCCGCGGAGACCCCCGGCTGGTTGTTCAGCGCGTACGACACCGCGCCCTGCGAGACGCCGCAGCGTCTGGCGATCTCCTTGATGGTCACTCGAGCCACGACGAACACCCCTCACGGCGGCCGGACCGCTGACGAGTCGGTCCGGAATCCTCCAGTGTGCGCCGATTCCTACACCGTGTCACCGCCCAGGCGCAGAGTGTAATCCTTTGATCACATCCCCTCCACGCCGCAAACCCTCCAACTGAAGGGATGCCCCCTCTGATGGAGGGTTGCCCCGTCGGAATCTGAGGGGGCAACCCCCTGGCTCGGGGGATCTCCACTCAGTTGGAGGGTTTGCGGGATGGTGACCGCCCAGTGGTTGGGCGGAGGGTGGTGTCGGCGGGGTCGGGTGGGATAGCGTTGTCGTCGTTACTTAACCGGTTCGGCTTATCAGTCGGTGTGAACCCCAGGGCAGCGGGCGAGGCGCCGGCGACGAGGAGAAACCATGGTCGCAGTGGACAACCTGTCCCTCCAGTTGTACACGGTCCGGGGCAAGCTCGAAGAGGACTTCGACGCCACCCTGGCCCGGATCGCGGAGATCGGCTACACGAAGGTCGAACCCTTCGGTGTCACCGCCTTCGCGGACCGGCTGGCCGAGGCGCTGCCCAAGCACGGACTCTCGGCACCCACCGCCCACGCCGGCCTGCTCCGGGACGACAGCGCCCCGATCTACGCCGCGGCGAAGCGGCTCGGCATCACCACCGTGATCGACCCGCACACCGACCCCGCGCGCTGGCAGTCCGCCGACGACATCAAGGTCATCGCCGACGGGCTGAACAAGGCCGCGATCGAGGCCGCCGACCACGGCATCACGGTCGGCTACCACAACCACCAGTTCGAGCTCGAGTCCAAGATCGGCGGCGCGCACGGACTGGAGATCCTGGTCGACAACCTGTCCGACGACGTGATCCTCGAGGTGGACACCTACTGGGCCGCCGTCGGCGGCGCCGACGTACCGGCGCTGCTCGGCAAGTTCGGCGACCGGGTGAAGGCGATCCACGTCAAGGACGGCGACGGCACCCTGGACAACAAGGCCCAGGTTGCGGTCGGCGCCGGCGTCATCGCGGTCCGGGACATCCTGGCCGCCGCGCCGAACGCGCTGCGCGTGGTCGAGCTGGACGACTTCTCCGGCGAGATCTTCGACGCGGTCGAAGGCAGCTACACCTTCCTCACCGGAGAGGGCGCACCGGCATGACCGCTGTTGGCGTAGGGGTGATCGGCGCCGGGGTGATCTCCGACGCCTACATCAAGAGCATGCAGAGCTTCCCCGACCTGAAGGTGGTCGCGATCGGCGACCTGCGGCCGGAGGCGGCGAAGGAGAAGGCCGAGCAGTACGGGATCGAGACCCACGGCGGTCCCGACGCGGTCCTGAACCACCCGGACGTCGAGATCGTGGTCAACCTGACCATCCCGGTCGCGCATGTCGAGGTGGCCCTCGCAGCGGTTGCCGCAGGCAAGCATGTGTGGAGTGAGAAGCCGTTCTCGCTCGACCAGGACAGCGGCCTGAAGCTGCTGTCGACAGCCCAGGACGCGGGCGTGCGGCTGGGCTGCGCACCCGACACCATCCTGGGTCCGGGCCTGCAGGAGTCGCGGCGCATCATCGAGCGCGGTGACATCGGTCAGCCGCTGACTGCGCTGACCCTGATGCAGTCGCCCGGCCCGGAGTCCTGGCACCCGAACCCGGCCTTCCTGTTCTCCGACGGCGCGGGACCGCTGTGGGACATCGGCCCGTACTACCTGACCACGCTGGTGCAGCTGTTCGGTCCGGTCGGCGCGGTGGCGGGGCTCGGGTCGAAGTCGCGGGAGAAGCGCACGATCGGATCCGGTCCGCTGGCGGGGACCGACTTCGACGTGACCGTGCCGACCCACGTCAGCGCGATCGCGCGGTTCGAGTCGGGGCAGTCGTCGCAGAGCATCTTCAGCTTCGACTCGCCGCTGTCGCGGGCCGGGTTCGTCGAGATCACCGGCTCCGAGGCGACGCTCGCCGTACCGGACCCGAACGGGTTCGCCGGGGACGTCAAGATCCGCCGCCGGGGCGCGGACGAGTGGGAGACGCTCGCGAGTACCACGGCGGTGGCCGAGCGGGGCACCGGCGTGCTGGAGATGGCGCGGGCGATCCGGGCCGGCCGGCCGCACCGGGCGACCGGGGCGCTGGCGTTCCACATCGTCGACGTGATGGCGTCCATCACCGAGTCGATCGACACCGGCGCGTTCGTCGACGTGCAGAGCACCGTCGAGGTCGCGCCGATCCTGCCGGACGACTGGGACGTCACCGCGGCCACCCTGTGACCACGATCCTCCTCGATCCCCGGCGGACCCTCGTGTTCGCCGGGGACTCGGTCACCGACTGCGGCCGCCGTACCGACCCGGACGGGCTCGGCGACGGCTACGTGCGCAACCTGTACGACGATCTCGGTCCGCGCCGGCCGCGGATCGTCAACGCCGGCATCAGCGGCAACCGGGCAGCCGACCTGGCCGCCCGGTGGTCCGCCGATGTGCTGGCCCACGAGCCGTCGCTGGTGTCGATCCTGATCGGGATCAACGACACCTGGCGACGGTACGACGAGGACGACCCGACGACGGCCGAGTCGTTCGAGGAGTCGTACCGGGCGATGCTCGACCCGCTCACCTGCCCCGTCGTCGTGATGGAGCCCTTCCTGCTCCCGGTGAAGGACGGGCAGGAGGCGTGGCGCGAGGACCTCGATCCGAAGCTGGACGTGGTCCGCAAGCTCGCCGTCGAGTACGGCGCCATCCTGGTACCGGCCGAGGTCGAGCTGAACCGGCAGGCCGCGGCCGTCGGTGCGGCCACACTCGCGAACGACGGCGTGCACCCGACCGCCGCCGGACACCGCGCGATCGCCGACCTGTGGCGACGCGTCGTGCTGGAAGACTGATAATCCCCGCTCCCCTCGACCGGGAGCGGTTCGCACCGACTAAACCGGTTCACCTGGGAGAACGCCTGTGACAACGCTCAATGTCGTGCCGCTGACCACCGACGGCGGTGCTGTCTGGACCGTGAGTGCGCTGGAGGGTTCCGCGCCGGAGGGCCTGATCGGGCGGCCGATCGCTGCCACGGTGCCCGGCGAGGTGCACACCGACCTGCTCGCGGCGGGCGAGATCCCGGATCCGTTCGACGGTGACAACGAGTCGAAGCTGGCCTGGATCGGCCGGACGTCCTGGCGATACCGGACCGAGTTCACCTGGGCCGCGGACGGCAACACCCGGCAGGAGCTGGTCGCCGAGGGCCTCGACACGGTGGCGACGGTGACGCTGAACGGCCGGGAGCTCGGCCGGACCGCGAACCAGCACCGCTCGTACCGGTTCGACATCACCGAGGCCTTGATTGCCGGTGACAACGAGTTGGTGATCGAGTTTGCCGGTCCGGTGTCGAGGGCCGAGGAGATCCGGGCGACTGTCGGCGACTGGCCGCACACGAATCTGCACCCGTACAACGAGCTGCGGAAGATGGCGTCGAACTTCGGCTGGGATTGGGGTCCGGATGTCGCGACCGTGGGCATCTGGCGGCCGATCCGGATCGAGTCGTGGTCCGGTGTGCGGATCGACACGGTCCGTCCGTTGGCGGGTGTCGAAGGCGACCGGGGTGTCCTGACCACTCACGTCGCGCTCGCGTGGGCCGACCGCGAGAGCGGCGACGCGTCGATCGCCGTCGAGGTCGGCGGCACGACGCAGACGGCGACAGTTGCCGCCGACACCGAGACCGTCGAGCTCACCTCGACGATCGACGCCGTGGACCGGTGGTGGCCGCGCGGACACGGCGAGCAGCCGCTGTACGACGTGACCGTCACGGTGGACGACCGGGATGAGTGGAACGGGCGGGTCGGGTTCCGGACCGTGTCGCTGAATGTTGCCCCGGACAACGACGGGACGCCGTTCGTGCTGTCGGTGAACGACAAGCCGATCTACATCCGGGGCGCCAACTGGATCCCCGACGACGCGTTCGTGACCCGGCTGACGCCGGAGACCTATCGCACAAGCATCCAGGACGCGGTCGACGCCGGCATGAACCTGCTGCGCGTCTGGGGAGGCGGCATCTACGAGAGCGAAGCCTTCTACGACGTCTGCGATGAGCTGGGAATCCTTGTCTGGCAGGACTTCCTGTTCGCGTGTGCGGCGTACTCGGAGGACGAGCCGCTGTGGAGCGAGGTGGAGGCCGAGGCGCGGGACGCGGTCGGCCGGCTGAGCAAGCACGCCAGCCTCGCGGTGTGGAACGGCAACAACGAGAACATCTGGGGGTACGTCGAGTGGGGCTGGCGGGTGCCGCTGGCCGGGCGTGCCTGGGGTGAGGGGTACTACTTCGACCTGCTGCCGAAGATCGTGGCCGAGCTCGACCCGCGAACGCCGTACTCGCCGGGCAGCCCGTACTCGTACGACCGCTTCATCCACCCGAACGACGAGCGGCACGGGACGATGCACATCTGGGACGTCTGGAACCAGGTGGACTACACGACGTACCGCAAGTACAAGCCGCGGTTCGTGTCGGAGTTCGGGTTCCAGGGGCCGCCGGCGTGGTCGACGCTGACCTCGGTCGTGCACGACGCGCCGCTGGATCCGTACGGCGCCCAGATGCTCGTGCACCAGAAGGCCTTCGAGGGCAACCTCAAGCTGGAGCGCGGACTCGGGGATCACCTGCCGGGGTGGAAGGACATCGACGACTGGCACTGGACGACGCAGCTGAACCAGGCCCGAGCGGTTGCCTATGGCATCGAGCACTTCCGCAGCCTGTTCCCGCTGAACACCGGCGCGGTGGTCTGGCAGCTGAACGACAACTGGCCGGTGGTGTCGTGGGCAGCGGTCGACGGGCACGGGATCCGGAAGCCGCTGTGGTTCGCCTTGCAGCGCGTGTACGCCGAACGCCTGCTGACCGTGCAGCCGCGGGAAGACGGACTAGCGGTTGCCGCGCACAACGACACGGACGCGATCTGGACGGGTGAGATCACGGTCCGTCGGCGATCGACCGGCACAGACAGCACGGTACTCGCGCAGGAGACGTTCGCGCTCGAGGTCGAACCACGCTCGGCGGTCCTCAGCTCGGTTCCCGAGTCGGTCGCCACGCCGGGTGACCCCCACCGCGAGTACCTCGAGGTCCGCAGCGGCGAGTCGACGGCGTACTGGTACTTCGTCGAGGACACCGCGCTGCGGCTGGCCGGCGACGCCTACACCGCGTCGGTCGCTCCGACCACCGACGGGTACGACGTGACCGTTACCGCGACCGCACTGGCGAAGGACTTGGCGCTGTTCCCGGACCGGCTGGACGCTGCGGCGCGGGTGGACTCGTGCCTGATCACCCTGTCCGCGGGCGAGCACCACACCTTCCATGTGACGGGCGGGACGGCTCCGGCGCAGGTCGGCGTACCGGTGTTGCGCTCGGCGAACGATCTGGTGAGCTGAATTACGTCGAGACCTTGACTAAGTGGGGTGCGGGACGGCTACTTGAGGGTGAAACCTCATGGTCCCGCCCCACCTTGGAGGCATTGCCGTGATGCGTGCTCTGAGCATCGTCCTGGTCAGCGTCAGCGCCCTTCTGGTCTCACCGGCGACCGCTTCTGCGGCACTGCCGGCCTGTCAGCATTTCTACACCGGACCGATTCCCGACCGGCCGATCTCCGGTGGTCACGGCGACGGAACGACCGCACCGCCGTACGACGTCAGCGGACGACTGCCCGCGCCGACGGGGATCGACGGCGGGCTCGGCGCGGACGGGAAGGTGACGTTCACGTTCGGCCGGGTGGCCGGTGCGAAGGCGTATCGCGCGTTCAAGAACGGTCAGGCGCTGCAGTGGATCAGTGACTGGGGTCAGCCGGCCTTGCAGGTGACTGATGCGAGCCCGTGCGACGGTGCGCACTACCAGGTCTATGCGATGTCGTCGGAGGACACCGCGGCGTCGTCGATCGGGCAGATCACCACGTCGTACCGGCTGAACCCGTCCAACCGGCTGGCCGCGTTCGCCCTGGCGCCCGGGACCACACTGAACTACCGGGTCTCGGCGTACAACGATGTCGCTCAGACCGCGCTCGGCTACAACGCCGGCACCGGGATCTGCGCGGTCGATGCCCGGATCATCCCGTGGGGGACCCGCCTGTGGGTGCCCGGCTACGGCCACTGCTACGCGGCCGACATCGGCAGCTGGATCAAGGACGACATCGTCGACGTCTGGTTCCCGCCCGGCCCCGCCGCCGGCAACTGGGGCATCCAGCGCCTGACCCTGACCGTCGAACAGATCAGTCCACGTTGATCGCGACGTACTTGATCTCCAGGTATTCGTCGATGCCCACGGTGCCGCCCTCGCGGCCGAGGCCGGATTGCTTGACGCCGCCGAACGGTGCGGCCGGGTTGGAGACGATGCCCTGGTTGAGGCCGATCATCCCGGTCTCGAGCTTCTCGGAGACACGCAGCGCGCGGGTGAGGTCGTTGGTGAACAGGTAGGAAACCAGGCCGTACTCCGTGTCGTTCGCCATCCGGACCGCTTCTTCCTCGGTCTCGAAGGCGGTCAGTGGTGCGACCGGGCCGAAGATCTCCTCCTTCTGCAGCCGGGCGCTCTGCGGGACGTCGGCCAGCACGGTCGGCGGGTAGAAGTATCCGTTGCCCGAGGCAACCGATCCGCCGGTCAGCGCCCGCGCGCCCTGGTCCACCGCGTCGTCGACGAGCTCGCGCACCTTGTCCCGCTGGGTCCCGTCGATCAACGGGCCGACGTCGACCCCGTCCTCGGTGCCGCGGCCGACCTTCAGCGCGGCCATCCGCTCGGTCAGCCGGGCCGCGAACGCGTCCATCACCGGCGTCTGCACGTAGATCCGGTTGGCCGCCGTACAGGCCTCGCCGCCGTTGCGCATCTTGGCCAGCATCGCGCCGTCGACCGCCTTGTCCAGGTCGGCGTCGGCGAACACGAGCAAAGGCGCGTTGCCGCCCAGCTCCATGCTGGTCCGCAGCACCTGCTCGGCGGCCTGCTCGATCAGCTTCCGGCCGATCTGGGTCGAGCCGGTGAAGGACAGTTTGCGCGCGCGGCCGTCCCGGATCAGCGGCTCCATCACACCGCCGGCGTTGTGCGTGGTGATCACGTTCAGCACTCCGGCCGGCAGTCCGGCCTCGGTCATCAGCTCGGCCAGCTTGAGCATCGACAGCGGGGTCTGGGAGGCCGGCTTGATCACCATCGTGCAGCCGGCGGCGACGGCCGGGCCGATCTTGCGGGCGCCCATCGCGGCCGGGAAGTTCCACGGAGTGATCAGCAGGCAGGGCCCGACCGGTTGCCGCATCACCAGGAAGCGGCCCTTGCCGTTCGGCGCGATCTGGTAGCCGCCCTCGATCCGGACGGCCTCCTCGGCGAACCAGCGGAAGAACTCGGCCGCATAGGCGATCTCGCCCTTGGACTCCGCGACCGGCTTGCCCATCTCGAGCGTCATCAGCAGCGCGAGGTCGTCGGCCCGCTCGGTCATCAGCTCATAGGTACGGCGCAGGACCTCACCACGCTCTCGCGGCGGCGTCGCGGCCCAGTCCGCCTGCGCGGCGACCGCTGCGTCCAGTGCGGCCTTGCCGTCGGCCGGACTGGCATCAGCCACGTCGCAGAGCGTCGTACCGGTGGCTGGGTCCTCGACGGCGAGGGTCTTGCCACCCTCGGCCGCTACCCACTTCCCCCCGATGTACAGCTCGGTCGGACACGCCTCGACGACTTCCCGCTCCCGTGACATGAGCCCGCCTCTCACTAGTCGGCAGTACCCACACTAGGCGGTGGCGATCAGTGGTGGGGCGTGCCTGGGGATGGTGCGGACCATGCGGGTCAGGCCGGCGGCGATGGTGCGGAGGATCGCCGACCGGACCAGGCCGTCGAAGGCGAGTGGGACCAGCATGATCTCGTCGGCGGTCGTACTGGCGACCAGTCCGCCGAGCTCCGCCACGACGGACGCTCTCGAGCCGACGATGGTGCTCGGGTCGTCCAGCATCCGCTCGGCCCGGCCGCGCTCGCGGCCGGTCAGTGGTTGCTCGAGGACCGCCATCAGTTCGACCGGTGTCGCTCGCGGTCCCGTCGTACCGAGACGGGTCTTCACCCGCACGTACTCCGCGAACCGGATGATCGCCTCCTCCTCCGAGTCGGCCGCGACCACACCGACCGTGACGGCGAGGTACGGCTTCACCGTGGGCCCGGTCGGCTCGAAGTGGTCCCGGTACGCCGCCACCGCCGCCGGCGTCCCGGCGGCCGCGCAGTGATGCGCCAGGAACACAGGCAGCCCACGGACAGCGGCAGTCGCCGCAGCACCCGGATGGTCGGCCAGTACGAACACCGGTGGCGGCAATCCGGCCAGTGTCAGCCGTACGTCGCCCACAGGTGCTCGCCCGGGCAAGCCGTCCCGGAGAAAGCCGCACAGCTCGTCCAGCCGCTGCGAGAACGCGTCCCGGGCGCCACCGCCGAGTGCGGCCGCCGTACTGGGGATCAGGCTGTGCTGCTGACCCACGCCGAGGTCGATCCGGCTCGGGTACGCCGCCGCCAGTGCGGCGAACTGCTCTGCGACGACCAGCGGCTGATGGTTGGCCAGCTGAACACCGCCGGCGCCCAGCCGGATCCGGTCCGTCCGCGCGGCCAGGACCGCAGCGAGCACAGCCGGTGCCGCGCTGCCGACGCCTCGGACGCCGTGCTGCTCCCCCACCCAGAACCGGCGGTAGCCGAGGTCGTCGGCAGCCTGTGCCACCTCCGCGGTCTCCCGGAGCGCGGCCGCAGCCGACTGACCGGGCAGCTGCGGTACGACGTCCAGCACGGAGTGAGCCGAGACGGGCAGTCCAGGAGCGACAGGGGTGAGCACCTGTTCACCGTCGCAGTGTCCGCGGCATCACACATGGGTGTTCGCCCCCCATGTTCCGGCCGTTCCACACCCATCTGTCCGGGCCTGCCGGGCGGCCGGAAATTGGGGGTTCGGAGCCCTTGCCCGGGGCCGGATCGTCACGGCATCGTTCCCGGCGATCGTTGCGGATTCGCGGACAGAGGAGGCCAACCAGGAGTGCAGACACCGAGCTGGGAACCGTAGCGTTCCCGACCTGAGCCGGCCGGCCTTCCACCAGAGGCCGCTCGGCCGGGCGCTGCTGCCGCGGGGTGGTCAACCCCCAGTCGTCGCCCCGCGGCAGGCATCGCCGACAAGGCTCGAACCCGACGCCGCCACGAGCCCCCAGCTAAATATGGGGGCTGGTTACCCATGCCCCGACCCCGTCGCCGATGGCAGCCTGTGCGCGTGCTCAACTCAGTGACCACCGGGCGGGCCCGGACCGACCAGCGTGACACCTGGTGGTCCGCGGGAATGCGCCCGCACGAGCTGACCCAGACCGCTCCGGCCTGGGTCGAGTACGTGGAGCGCAGTACCGCTCTCCCACCGAGCGCGCCTGCCGCCGGTCGGGGCCCTGCAGGGACCGGTGTCATCGGCGGCCACACGTCAGGTGGGGCGGCCGAGGCAGCGGGTGGGCCCGGCACGGACTGGCGGCAGGCGCTTATGCGCTGCCTGGAACCCCTCCTGACCGCGGCCCGCCGCGATCTGGTCGCCGCCGGGCACACCGGCGTCCTGACCGAGCAGTTCCTGCATCGGCTCGGGCTGCGGCTGGTGAAGCTGGCGTCGCGGACGCTGGTGCTGGAGCTCGCCCGCGCCCGCGACCGCGGTGAGCTGGCCGGCGAGACCCCGGCCGAACGGTTCCTGGACTTCACCCACCGGCTCGTCGGAGGGAGCGAGCTGGCGGAGTTCCTGGCCGCCTACCCGGTGCTGGCGCGGGTCCTGGGCGAGTCGTGCCGGCAGGCGGTCGAGGGGCATCTCGAGTTGCTGGCACGGCTCGCCGACGACCGTGAGTCGCTCGTCACCGGACTGCTGGGCGGCCGTGACCCCGGCGCGCTGACCGCCATCGAGCCCGGTGGCGATCCCCACCGCGGCGGGCGGTGCACAGCGACCCTCACCTTCGCGGACGGGCGGCGGCTGGTCTACAAGCCCCGGCCGCTCGGCCTGCACCGGCATTTCAACGAGCTCGTCGACTGGCAGAACGACAAGACCGGTCTGGACATCCGCACGGTCGACCTGCTGACCCGTCACGGCTATGGCTGGCTGGAGTACGTCGTACACGAGCAGTGTGACGATCTGGCCGGCGTACGGCGCTTCTATCACCGGCAGGGCGCGTTACTGGCGCTGCTGTATGTGCTGGACGGCACCGACATGCACTACGAGAACCTGATCGCCGTCGGCGACCAGCCTGTCCTCGTCGACGTGGAGACCCTGTTCCATCCGAGCAACACACCGGTGGGCTCGCTCAGCCGCGACCCGGCCTACCGCGCGCTTCTCAGTTCGGTCTACCGCACTGCGCTGTTGCCGCTACTAGTCACTGGCGAGCACGGAGTGGCGGACCTGTCCGGGCTGGGCGGTGATGCGGACGCGGCGGCGCCCATGGGTGTGGTCGACTGGGCCGATGCCGGTCTGGACTCGATGCACCTGGTCCGGCGTCCTGGCCGGACGCACAGCGCCTCCAACCGGCCACTGCTCGACGGTGCGATGATCGAGCCGCGGGACCACGAGATCGCTGTGCTGACAGGGTTCCGGGCCGCCTACGAGGCGATCGCCTGGCATCGCGACGAGCTGATCGGGCCCGACGGTCTGCTGGCTCGATGTGCTGCGGACCAGATCAGGTTCGTCCCGAGGAGCACCAGTCTCTATACGGGCCTGCTGGACGAGTCGACGCATCCGGACGCACTGCGGGACGCGGCCGGTCGCAGCCGGCTACTGGACCTGTTGTGGGACGCCGACGAGTCCCTGCGCGACCTGGTGCCTTACGAGCTGGCCGACCTGTGGGCCGGCGACGTACCGCTCTTCACTGCTCGTCCGGACAGCCGTGACGTCTGGTCCTCAGACGGCACCCGCATCGCCAACGTCCTCGCCACTGAAGGACTGGCCGCGGTCGAGGCGAAGATCGCCAGTCTCGGCGACATCGACGAGCACCGGCAGAAGTGGTTGATCTCGGCATCGCTCGCCACCCGGCCGGAGCCGATCGTGCACACCACGGCGGCCAGCAGGCCGTGGCTCGGCGCCACCGAGGCGGACCCCGAGTGCATGCTCGCCGCGGCCACCGACATCGCCGACGAGATCGTCGCGCAGGTGATCAGCGAGAGCGGCGGCGCGGCCAACTGGCTCGGTCTCGAGCTGCTCGACGACCACCACTGGGCCATCAGGCCAATGGGCGCAGGGCTTTCCAACGGCTACACCGGTACGGCGCTCTTCCTTGCGCAGGTCGGCGTCCTCACCGGAGCCGGCAAGTACTGCGATCTCGCCCGCGACGCGATCCGTCCGCTCCCCCACTTGCTCGAGGCCCTGGCCGCGGACCCGGAGTCGGCGCAACTCGTGGGACCCGGCTTCCACGGACTCGGTGGCATCAGCTACGGCCTCGACCGCCTGTGCGAACTCCTCGGCGACTCCGAGCTCACCACCTGGTTGGCAGGGTCGCTGGAACTCACCGAGCGGCTCGTCCCCGAGCCCACCGAGTTCCCGACGTACGCCGAGGGCGCAGCCGGTGGACTGGCCGCCATGCAAGCGATCGACGGCCTCCCGGCGGCACACAGACTGGCCACGCGGTACGCCGACGAACTGGTAACCACCGTAGAGAGCGGCCTCCGTGGCCGAGTAGCAGCGGATCACGGTTTCGCTCGCGGTTACCAGGGAATCGCGTGGTCTCTCGGTCAGTACGGCGTACCTGGCGACAGGTACCTGGATGCCGCGCGCGCGGCTGCCGATCTGGATCGAGGGGACCGGCCTGCCGGCCACGGCTGGTGCTCGGGTGACGCCGGCACCGCACTGGCCCGGCTGGCGGCCGGAGTACCCGCGGACCTCGACGCGTATCTGAGGGCCGCGACAGAACGTCCGGTGCTCGCCGACATGAGTCTGTGTCACGGCGAGCTCGGCGCGGTCGAGCCACTGATGTGGCTGGCCGAACGCGATCACCCAGCCGTCGAGGCGGTACGGCGACGCCGTGCCGGGCTGGTGCTCGCCGCAGTACAGCAGTACGGGCCGCAGTGCGGGACACCGCGGGCGGTTCCATCTCCAGGCCTGCTGACCGGTCTGGCGGGAATCGGCTACGGCCTGCTCCGGCTGGCGTTCCCCGAACGCGTTCCGTCCGTGCTGCTGCTCGAACCAACCACCGGGTCGAGGCGCCCATCACAGCGCCGGAACCCACACAGCGACAGGGGAAGCGCATGACCGCCCAGCACCAGCCCGAGTCCCAGCCCGACGCCCAGTCCACCGCCCCGGACGCCACCGACCCGCTCGGTCCGATCACACTGCCGAAGCGCACCAAAGTCGGCGCCCGTGCGATGGCCCTGGTCGGCACCGTCGGCCTGAGCACCTTCGCGATCGCAGCCGTCGGCAACGAACTCGCCAGCACCTGGCCGACCATCAGCCTGAACTGACGCCCAGCGAACGTTTGAACGGCGGAGCCGGCCGGCCCTGGGGGGCGACCGGCTTCGCCGATTCACTGCGGGGTCAGCGATACGTCGTTAGAGTTGGCAAGCATGCAGACCCGTTCGCCCAGAGTGGTCGGCAGGGACCGGGAGATCGATCATCTCGACCACCTGCTGGCCGCGGCCCGTGGGGGCCACGGGGGTGCGGTCTTCCTGGTCGGTGAGCCCGGCATCGGCAAGAGCCGGCTGGCCGGACTCGCCACCACCAAAGCACTGGATGACGCAATGGCGACCCTGCGTGGAAGGGTCGGGGCCATCGGCGCCATGGTTGCGTTCCGCCCGTTCACCGAGGCTTTGCTGTCGCTCGTCCGCCGCGGCGAGATGCCCGCCACCGACGGACTCGGCCCCTACCGTCAGGTGCTCAGCCGGCTGATCCCGGACTGGGACGACGGTACGGCCCACGACACCGCGACCTCGACCGTCGTCCTTGGCGAGGCCGTCCTGCGGCTACTCGCCCTGGTCGCGAAGGACCGCGGTTGCCTGCTGGTACTGGAGGATCTGCACGGCTCCGATCCTGAGACCTTGGCAGTGATCGAGTACCTGCTCGACAACCTGGAGGACCAGCCGATCGCACTGGTCGCGACTCTGCGCTCCGAGACCTGTGCGGCGCTCGAGCTGGCCAGACTGTCAGCACAACGCGGAACGGCAACCCTGATCGAGCTGCCGCCGCTGGACCGGGCCGAGGTCGGTGAGTTGGCCTCCGGCTGTCTCGAGGTGCCCACGAGCGGCGTACCCGACACACTGGTCGACCGGCTGTGGCATGACAGCGCCGGAATCCCCTTCATCGTTGAGGAACTGCTGCAGGAGGCGAGCCGGACGGGGCAACTGCTGTCCAGGGCCGACGGGAGTGTGCAGGTCGTCGACGGTCTGCAGACCAACGTGCCCGCGGCCGTTGTCCGGAGCATCAGTAGCCGCACCGATCAGCTTGGGCCGCAGTCGCGCGACCTGCTCGTGCTGGCGGCGGTGATCGGTCACCGCTTCCCGCTGAGCGTCGTACGCAAAGCCACTGGGACCGACGAACGGTTGCTGTTGGCCACGCTGCGTGCCGGCTTGGCTGCGCAATTGGTCGGGCCGGACGAGCCGGTGCCGGACTGGTATGCGTTCCGGCATCCGCTGACGGCCGATGCGTTGCTGGCCGGGCTGACACCGACCGAGCGTTCCACTCTCGCGCGACGGTGTGCGGACGCGATCGAGGAGCTGCATCCCGGACTGCCGGGCGAGTGGTGCCCGATGGTCGCCGAACTCGCCGAGACGGGCGGCGACAAAGCCCGCGCCGGCCGGCTGTTCGCCACGGCCGGGAGGCGGTCATTCGACGAAGGGTCGATGGCGTCGGCGGTCAAGCTGCTGGAGCGCTCGAATGCCTTGCTGGCCGGCGATCCGGACACCACCTGCCGCGCCGAGGTGCTGGGCTCGTTGCTGATCGCCTTGAGTGAGACCGGCCAGTTCGAGACCAGCGGGGACCACGCCGCGACGATCGAGGAGATGGCCGACCGCAACCTGGACAGTCGCAAGGTCGCCGCTCTGCACGTGCAGCTGGCCAACCTCGAACACATGGCCGGTCGCTGGTCGGCCGCACTGACCCAGGTCGCGACCGCGCGGTCGCTGCTCGGTATCGACGCCGCCGACGCCGACATCGCGCCGGTCGACGCGATCGCCGCCAACCTCGAGCTGGCCCGATCGAGTCCCGGGCGGCTGAAGGCGGCCACCGAGCTGGCAACCCGCGCCGCGGCGGCGGCCGAACGCGCCAAGCTGCCCGCGGTGGCCTGCGACTCCCTGCAATTGCTGGGGATTCTGGCCCGTGAGCACGACCTCGATCAGTCGATCGACTACTTCCATCGGGCCCGGCAGGTCGCCGAAGAGCATGCG
The DNA here is from genome assembly GCF_045040325.1 of Kribbella sp. NBC_01510. Classification (NCBI taxonomy): domain Bacteria; kingdom Bacillati; phylum Actinomycetota; class Actinomycetes; order Propionibacteriales; family Kribbellaceae; genus Kribbella; species Kribbella sp. NBC_01510. Next base: position 1,620,146 of record NZ_CP109418.1, read on the forward strand.
ATGACGTTCCAGCGGGTCTGTTCGCACATCTTCCAGGCGGGGACGATCTGCCTCGCGAACGGGAGCATTCTCGAGCTGGAGCGGGCCCGGCAGCAGGCGCTGCGGATCGGCGCGATCCCGTTGGTCTACGAGGTGGACGGGATCCTCGGTCAGCAGGCGATCCTGCGATCCGAGTACGACAAGGCGGCCGCGATCATCGACGAGTGCCTGGCGGTCACCCGGCGACTCCGGATGGGCCGGTCGGCGACGTACTTCCTGTCCACCAAGGCGATTCTCGAAGCACACCGGGGCCGGCGGGCCGCGATGGAGGCGACACTCGCCGAGGTGGCCAACTGGGGTGGCGAGCGCGCGTCGTACGAGCTGCCGTACTCCTACGGCCTGGCTCGTGCGTTCTGCGCACTCCTGGAGGAGAACCGCGAACTGGCCGACTCCGACCTGGCGCAAGCCCTCGCGTACGACGCTCAGAACCCGACCACCTTCCACACCTCGGGCAAGAACGGGCTCGGCCTGCTACTCGGCGTACTGTCCGGCAGGAACAGCTGGGCGCACTTCGAGGCGGTCACTGCGACGGCCGCCAGTGGGATGCGGTGGAACAAGCAGTTCGTCCAACTGGCGCACGCCGTACTGCTCGGGCGGGACGGGCGGTACGACGCGGCGAACGCCAAGGTGATCGAGGCGCTCGAGACCGCGTCGATCTATCCGCTGGCGCGCTACCTCGGGCTGCGGATGGTGGCCGAGCCGGCGCACGCGGACGGGTGGGGCGAGCCGGTCGCGTGGTTGCGGCAAGCTGAGGACTACTTCCACAACGCGGAGATCCCGGCGGTGGCGAGTGCGTGCCGGAGTCTGTTGCGGCAGCTCGGAGCGACCGTCTCGCAGCGGCGGAGCGGGACCGAGCAGGTGCCCGCGCATCTGCGCCAGCTCGGCGTCACCACCCGCGAGTACGAGGTCTGTCAGCTTTTGGTCGACCGGATCGGGAACAAGTCGATCGCCTCCCGGCTGCACATCTCGCCCCGGACCGTGGAGAAGCATGTGGCCAGCCTGATGACCAAGACACAGCAACCGGATCGGGAGGCACTGAGCAGTTTCGCCCGGACGGTCCTCCAGGACTGACGGCGGCAGTGACTCTTTCGGCACCGGCGCGTGTGCTGGGACATCGGGCCCCCGGTGGGTGATAGTTGTCGACTCACGCATCGGCGTCCGCCAGCCGACGCGAAACACACGTCACGGTAATTTATGAACGCTCGCTTTCTATTAAGATAGGCGAGTGGCAAGCAAGGGGTCGGACATGAGCAAGGGAACGGTCGGCGGCGGCGGTACGACGATGCTGCGGCGGATCAACGTCGCCGCGGTCCTGGATGCGGTCCGCCGATCCGCGCCGGCACCACTCCGCGTCGCCGAACTGGTCGAACGGACCGGTCTGGCCAGACCGACCGTGGCCCAGGCCGTGGACGAGTTACTGGAGGCCGGCTGGCTGCAGCAGCACGGCCCGGATTCGGCCGACCGTTCACTCGGGCGGCCGGCGATCCGCGTCTCGCTCCGCGGCCGTGCGGCCCCGGTCCTCGGTCTGGACGTCGGCCCGCACCGGGTGACCGTCGGGGTCTCCGACCTGGCCGGCCGCAAGCTCTCCCTGGTACGGCGCTCCGGACCCGGATGGACCGCACAAGAGCTGCTCGGGGTCATCGGCGAGGTGATCAACGAGGCGCTCGCGGAGGCCGAGGTGCCGGCCGAGGACATCGCGGCCGTGGTCGCCGCCAGCCCTGGCATCGTCGACGAGCACACCGGCCGGGTCCAGCTGGTCCCGAGCGTGCCGGGCTGGTCCGCTATCGACCTGATCAAGCACGTCCGCGGTCTGCTCGACTGCCCGGTGATGCTCGACAACGACGCCAACCTGGCCGCACTGGCCATCGCGGCCGCTCGTGGCGGGACGGGCACGCTGCTGGCCGTCCAGTGGGGTGAGCGGCTCGGTGCCGGCATCGTGATCGACGGCCGGCTGCACCGCGGTACTGGCGCGGCCGGCGAGATCGGCTTCATCGCCACCGCTCCGGATGACGTCATCAACCCCGAGGACAGCCGGGGTCCGCTGGAGCGTGCGGTCGGCTCGGAGGCGATCGCCGCACTCGGCCGCCAGGCCGCTCTGGACAACCCACAGTCCCGCCTCGCCGAGCTGGGCGGAGAGCAGCTCGACACGGCCGATGTGTTCGCGGCCGCGGCAGAGCGTGACCCGGTGGCTCAGGCGGTCGTGCAACGGGTCGCCCGGGACTTCGCCCGCGCTCTGGCCCCCGCCGTACTGGTGCTGGACCCGACCGCCGTGGTCATCGGTGGCGGCGTCGCTCGGGCCGGCGCCGTACTGCTCGACGCCATCTCGGACCAGCTGCGGCTGCTGACTCTCAACCACCCAAAGCTGGAGCTGTCCGCCCTGGCCGAGGACGCTGTGGTCACCGGTGCCATGCGGATGGCTCTCGACGAGGTCTGGCAACGCAAACTCCCGACCCCCGCCCTCACCAGCACCACCTGACCTCATCACTCATAGGCACTGCCGCGGCCGTTTCGATAGACGACTGCGGCGGCGATGGCGTCGGGGCGGTCGAGGTGCATGAGGTGGGCGGAGTCGGGTAGGACGTCGAGTGTGCCGCTGAGGGTGGTGGCGAGGCGGCGTTGGGCGGCGAGCCAGCGGGCGGCCGTGAAGCGCGAGGTGCCGCCAGTGGCGACCAGGAGCGTGGTGGGGGCGAGCGCGCCGACCGGACCGGCGACGAGCTTGGCGACCTCGGCGGCCAGTTCCCAGCTGCTCGCCAGTTCGTCCCAGAACAGCAGCCACGACGCCGCGGCGCCGTACCGGGCCCGGGCGGTTGCCTTCGACAACAGATCGTGGTTCGACCGGCTGCCGATCCGGACGAACAGCCGCCGCAGCCTGGGACCCAGCAACTGCGGTCCGCCGAACCGACCGAGGAAGCGCAGGAACGCCCGGGCCGCCCGATCACCGCGTGTCCCCGGGTAGAGCCCGCGCCACCCGATCTCCGAGGTGAGACTGGTGTCGACCAGGACGAGCCTGGTCACCTCGAGCGGCCGGGTCAGCGCCCAGCGCAGCGCCGCCAGTCCGCCGATCGAGTGCCCGACCAGCCCGACCTCCGCCCCCGCCGGTACGCCGGCCGCCGTCCGCAACTCGTCGACGTCGGACGTGATCGGCGTACGCCACGGATCGATGACCCGTACATCCTGCCCCGGCAACAGCTCGACGACCCGGCCGAACTCCTCAGGAGTCTCAGCCAGGCCGGGCAGCACGATCCAGATCACGGTCATCGTAGGAAAGCCTGCCTGAGACCTGGTAGCACTGTCGCCAACAATAAGCAGGCGAGCGGCACGTCAACCAAAGGATTGACTGTGGCGTCAGCTATACCATCCAGGTAGACCCAGGGCGACCGAAGTCTCAGCGAACAAGTGGGATGATCGCTTGGTGCGGCCGGAACAGCAGGAAGTGATCCCCGCGTGGAAGCAGCGCGCCGCGGTCTGGGTGGGCCGCGTCGTCGTGTTCGCGGCGGTGTGGTCGTTCCTGGCGATCCCGCTGCATATTTTCGCCCCGGCGTACGTGAAACGCGTCGACATGGCGTTCGACTTCTTCGGGATCCCGGCCGGGCATACTTTCTTCTCGGCCGTCTACCTGGCCGTCGTCGGCAGCGCACTGCTGCGGGGCAAACGGGCGGCGCTGCTCTGGGTCCTGTGGGTCTTCCAGGTACTCTGGCTGGTCGCGCAGACCGCGGCCGTCGCGTTCACCAGCGTCCGGCTGGCCAACCCGAACGATGCCGAACTGCTCCGCGACTTCGGCCCCGCCAGTGTCCAGGACCTGGAATGGGGCATCGTCCAGGTGGTCGTGGTGGCCGCGATCATCGTGCTGCTGTGGAACATCCGCGCCGCGTTCCCGGCCCGGCTGGCACCCGGCACCCGGCGGCTCGCGATCGGCGCGCTGGTGCTCGGCCTGCTGATCTCGATCGCGGTGAGCATCACCCTGACCCAGATCTTCCCGCGGACGCTGACCGGTCAGCGGCAGAAGATCGGCTGGGCCGTCATCGCCGCGCTCGGTCAGTCCCGGAACAAGATGGGCGGGCATGAGGGGCACGGCTGGATCGGCCTGACGGTCGGCGCGATCTCGGCCGCCTCGCTGGTGATCGCGTTCTGGATCTTCCTCCGCTCGGTCCGCCGGGTCCGCTACCTCACCCAGGCCGAGGAACTCGAGGTCCGGCGGCTGCTCCTGCTGCACGGCGAGCGGGACTCCCTCGGGTACTTCGCCACCCGGCGGGACAAGGCGGTCATCTTCGCCCCCGGCAACGACGCCGCGATCGCCTACCGGGTGGTCAACGGGGTCAGCCTGGCCAGCGGCGATCCCTTGGGTGATCCGGCCGCCTGGCCCGCCGCGATCCAGCGCTGGCTCGCCGAGGCGCGCACGTACGGCTGGTCCCCCGCGGTCCTGTCGGCGAGCGAGGAGGCGGCCCACGCATACGTCGATGCCGGCCTGCGGGCGCTGGCGATGGGCGACGAGGCGATCATCGACGTCGCCGACTTCACGCTGGAAGGCCGGACGATGCGGCCGGTCCGGCAGGCGGTCACCCGGGTCCAGCGGGCCGGCTATCACGCCGAGGTGGTTCGGCACGGCGACGTGTCACCTGAGGCAATGACGGAGTACGTCCACCTCGCTGAGAAGTGGCGGGGAGCGCGGACCGAGCGCGGGTTCTCGATGGCGCTCGGGCGGCTGGGCGATCCGGCCGACGCGCGATGCGTGATGGTGATCGCGCGCGACGCGGACGGCGCCGTCCGCGGACTGCTGTCGTTCGCGCCGTGGGGTGTCCGGGGTGTCTCGCTCGATGTGATGCGGCGGGATCCGGAGTCCGCGAACGGTTTGATGGAGTTCATGGTGACGTCGCTGGTGGACGCCTGCGGCGATCTCGGGCTGCACCGGATCTCGCTGAACTTCGCCATGTTCCGGGAGATCTTCAGCGATGCCGAGCGGGTCGGCGCCGGGCCGGTGCTGCGGCTGACCAGCGCGCTGCTGACGGCGGCGTCGCGGTTCTGGCAGCTGGAGAGCCTCTACCAGTCGAACGAGAAGTACCTGCCGCGCTGGTCGCAGCGGCTGATCTGTTACTCGCGCGGTGCGTCGCTCGCCCAGGTGCTGCTGGCGGCCGGGACCGCGGAGGGCTTCCTGCCCGCACCCCGGCCCTGGACGCGCGTCGACAATGTCCAGACCGCCGAACGGCACGCGATCATGGCGTCGGACGGTGGCCGGTTCGCGAACGCCGTACGGCAGCAGGAAGAGGAGTTGCTGCGGCCGGCGCTGCCCGATCGCAAGCTCACCGAGCAGGAGCTGATCCGCCGGACCAAGCTGGTCGAACTCATTGCCGCTGGCATCGATCCGTACCCGGTGAACGTGCCGCGGACGGAGACGCTGGAGCGGATCCGCGAGCTGCACGACAACCTGCCGCCCGATCACCACACCGGCCAAACGGTGTCCGTGACCGGCCGGGTGATGCGGATGCGGAACCACGGCGGCCTGGCGTTCGCCCAGCTGCAGGACGGTTTGGCCCAGCTGCAGGTGATGCTGACCGCTGAGGCGTGCGGCGAGGTGCCGCTGGACCAGTGGCGGCGCCTGGTCGACATCGGCGACCATGTCAGCGTCACCGGCGAGGTGGTGACGAGCCGCCGCGGCGAGCTCTCGATCGCGGCGACGGCCTGGCTGATGGCGGCCAAGTGCCTGCATCCCTTGCCGGACAAGCGGAAGGGATTCACCGATCCGGAGGCCCGGGTCCGGCAGCGGCACATCGACCTGGTGATGAACCCGGACTCCCTGCAGATGATGCGGCACCGCAGCGCGGCGGTCCGTGCCCTGCGCAACGGTTTCGAGTCGCGCGGCTTCATCGAGGTGGAGACGCCGATGCTGCAGGCGGTGCACGGCGGGGCGAACGCGCGACCGTTCGTCACCCACATCAACGCCTACGACACCGAACTGTTTCTGCGGATCGCGCCCGAGCTGTTCCTGAAGCGGCTCAGCGTCGGCGGGATGGGCAAGATCTTCGAGCTGAACCGGAACTTCCGCAACGAGGGCGCCGACGCGACCCACAACCCGGAGTTCACCTCGGTCGAGGCCTACCAGCCGTACGCCGACTACCACGTGATGCGCGAGCTCACCCGCGAGCTGCTGATCGAGACCGCGACCGCGGTGTTCGGCAAGCCGATCATCCGCCGGCCGGACGGCGACATCGACATCTCCGGTGAGTGGCCGGTCATCACCGTGCACGACGCGGTCAGCCGGGCCGCCGGGGTGACGATCGACGCCGGCACCTCGGCCGAGCGACTCCGGGAGCTCTGCGCGGAGCACGGCGTCCACACGACGTTCGAGATGTCCGCCGGTGAGCTCGTCCTGGAGTTGTACGACGAACTCGTCGAGCCGGCCACCACGCTGCCGACGTTCTACACCGACTTCCCACTCGAGACGTCGCCGCTGACCCGGACCCACCGATCCGAACCACGCCTGGCCGAACGCTGGGATCTGGTCGCATTCGGGGCCGAGATCGGTACGGCGTACTCCGAACTGGTCGACCCGGTCGAGCAACGCCGCCGCCTCACCGAGCAGTCGCTGAAAGCCGCCGCCGGCGACCCCGAGGCCATGTCCCTCGACGAGGACTTCCTCCACGCGCTGGAGTACGCGATGCCTCCCAGCGGCGGCCTGGGGATCGGCGTGGACCGCGTTCTGATGATGCTGACGGGCCAGAACATCCGGGCGACCCTCGCGTTCCCCTTCGTGCGGCCGGCTCCGCGGGACTGACGCCACTCGCTTCCGAGGCAGGTGTGCGCATACCCTATGCGGCACAGGGTTTTGGGGCGACCTGGGGGGAAGTACATGAAGCGCTGTGCTGCGCTCTGCGCAGGGGTGGGGATGCTGGCCGTGCTCGCCGGCTGTAGCGGCACGCCGGAGGAGACTCCGGTCGCGTCGTCACCATCCACGATCGGTACGACGTCCGCACCGGCGCCGGCCGCGTCCGTACCACCGGCCGGTCCGCTCGGGTCGGCCGCGTACCAGGCGGAGCTGACCAAGCTCGAGCAGAGCCTGGCCGGTCCGTTGCGCACGCTGACCCGGGTGCGCACTGCCGAGGGTCTGACCGAGGCGATGACCACGCTCGCCGACTCACTCGACGCGGCCTCGTCACAGCTGGCCGACCTCACGGTGACCAGGCGGCTGACCGCCGTACACGAGGTGCTGCAGGACAGTCTCGGGTCGGCGGCCGAGACCCTGTCGAACTCCGACCGGACGGAGGCGAACGCGCGCTGCGGTGGCGTCGCCTACACCTCGCAGAAAGTGCAGCGGCAGTTGCGGGCGGACCTGAGCGGCGCGACCGTGCCGTTGGACCGCCTGGGGCTGAAGTTCGGCGGCACGCTGCCCGATCCCGGACCGGAACCCAAGCCCGTGCGCCCGTCGAACGGTGCCATCGTGATCCGCAGCGGCCCGACCGGCACGGGCCGGCTGAAGGTCACGAACGGTACGGCGAACGACGTCGCGGTCTCGATCGTCACCGACGGGAAGCCGCCGGCCAAGCCGCACGTGATGATGTACATCCAGGCGGGCAAGGCCGCCACGATCAGCCGGATCGGCGGCGCGTACCACATCTACTTCAAGAGCGGCGCGGACTGGAGTCCCACCCGTCGCCAGTTCGGCGAGGACTGCTCGTTCCAGAAGTTCGAACAGGCCTTCGGCCGGAACGAGAGCTGGCAGGTGAACCTGGAGCCCACCCTCGGCGGCAACGCGAAGACAACCGAGGTGGAAGCCTACTGAGCCTCTCTCTGCCATCGGCGGGCCGCCACGATCTCCGGACCGCCTGAGGATCACAGGTCGTCGGGCAGCAGGCGGAATGCCTTGTGCGGGGTGAGCGGGCGCAAGGCCCGGAAGTCCCGCCGATCGAGCGTGAGGACGGCGTCCGTGCGGTAGTCGGCAGCCAAGGCGACACTGACGGCGTCGGCCAGGTCGAGATCCAGATCGGCATACCGGCTCATGACAGCAAGAGCGGTCGCGAGTGTCTCGGCGCCGATATCCGGCACCTGAAAACGCATCCGCCGCATCTGCGTCAGCAAGAGGTCCAGGATCGTGGATCGCGCCTCCGCTCCCAGCCGAGCCCTGGCCAGGTGGTCCACCTCGGCGAGCACCAGCGGCGAGAGGATGACGGTCCCGGCCTCCTGCAGAAGCTTCCTGCAATCAGTGCCCTCGGGCGCGTTGCGGTCGAACGCCGCGATGATGCCCGAGGTGTCGGCGACGAGAATCACCGGCCGGTACGACGCTCGACTTCGGCGCGGATCTCGTCCTTGGTCACCGGTTCACCCGTGCCCTCGAAGGTCGGCCAGTCGAGCGGTTCATCCCAGACCCGGGTCGCCATCGCTGCCAGGTGGATGCCCTCACGGATGATCTCCGCCTCCGGAATCCCCCGTCGACGGGCGGCATCCTTGATCAGCGCCAGATCCTCAGGATCGGCGTAGACGTTTGTGCGCTTCATCGACATGTACCAACCCTAACACACGTACATGAGCTACAAGCCGAGCTTGTTGAGGAGGGCGCCGAGGAGGCCGCCTAGGGACGGTGAGTCCGGCGGGTCTGGGTTTTCGGGGGTTGTCGGCGGGGTGCTCGGGGTGGTGCTGGTCGGGGGTGGGGCAGTCGGATTACTGGTGGTCTGCTGCGTGGTGGGCTGGGTGACGGGCGGATCGGCGGGGCGCGTGGCTGGCGTCTTGGTGGCGGCCGGGATGGTCGGCTCGAAGCGGTCGACGATCTGCGTGGTCGGCCGGCCCGGGGCCGGCGTCGGGTACGGGGTGTTCTCGCCGGGGACGCGGGCGGTGGTCGCACCGATTCCAGGAGTCGTTGCTGTCGGCAACGGCGTGGGCGGGGTGGTGCCGGGTGAGATCGGCGTGGCCGTGGTGCCGCGTGGGATCGCCGGGACGTTCTGGCTGGGCTGACCGGGTTCGAGGCCGGCAACCGGGTTGGCCGGGTCGGGGCCACCACCCGGGAGCGGGAGGAACGAGGCCCCGATCCGCGGGCCGCCGGCCAGCGCCGTGAGGAAGAGGACGACGTACAGCAGCAGCAGTACGCCGGCGCCGGCGGCGACCTGTCGAAGTCGCTGCGGGTTCTGCCAGGGCGGGCGGCCGGGTGCCGTGGCAGGGAACGGTCTCACGGTTCCGCAGAGTAGCGGTTGAACCAGCGCTTCAAACAGACCGTGGAAGAAATTCCACACTAGATCGCAACCTTTTGGCAGCTGGATAACCGGTGCGTACTCGTAGCATCTCTGTCCGTTATCAGGACTCGCGCGTTCAGAATTCAGCTCAGGGTTTGCAGGCCGATGACCGACAGCAGGCGCAGCTTCTCGGCGGCCTCGCTGTTCGGCGCGGCCGTGTAGACGACGATGCGCAGGTCACTGCCCGGCACGGTGAGGACGTCGCAGTCGATGACGAGGGTGCCGAGGCCGGGATGGCGGATGGTCTTCTGCTCGGTCTGATGGAAACCGACGACGGGCTGATCCCAGAGCTGGGCGAACTCGTCGTACCCGGCGCGCAGTTCGTCGATCAGCGCCCTGAGTTCCGGATCGTGCGGATAGCGGGCCAGGGAGGCGCGCAGGTCCGTCACCATCGCGATCTGGAAGCTTCGGCGCTGCTCGGGTGTCTGGAGCACGCGTTCGCCCGGCGCCGCGTAGTGCCGCCAGATGATGTTGCGCCAGCGGCCCCGCCACTCCGACGGGTCCCCGATCAGGGCCGCGAAGAGCGGATTCCAGGTGATCAGTCCCCAGGCCGCGTCGCACACGCAGAGCGGCGCACCCACCAGCTGATCGACCATCCGGTGCACCCCAGGCGGGATGTACGACGAGATCCGGCCGGGGGACGGTTCCACCTGCCCCGCGAGTACGAACAAATGGTTGCGCTCGGCATCGGACAGCCGAAGCGCCCGGGACAGCGCGGTCAGCACCTGCACCGACGGCGAGTCCGAGCGGCCTTGCTCGAGCCTGACGATGTAGTCCACCGACAGTCCGGCGAGCTGCGCCAACTCCTCGCGACGCAGCCCAGGTGCCCGCCGCCGTTCGCCCGCCGGCAGCCCGGCCTCGTCCGGGGTCACTCGATCGCGCCATGCGTGCAGTGTCCGGCCGAGCTCACCCATACGCCCAGTATTCCGCGCACACCCCTAACCAGCCTGGTACTGCCATTCCCTAGGACATCGCGGGCACTACCTGGCCGATCGCCGCAGCGCGAGGGTGGAGTCATGACCACGACACTCATCACCGGGGGCAACAAGGGCCTCGGTTTCGAAACCGCCCGTCGCCTCGTCGCGGCGGGACACACCGTGTACCTCGGCGCCCGGGATCCCGAGCGCGGCAAGCAGGCCGCGACCGACCTCGGCGCGCACTACCTCCCTTTGGATGTCACCAGCGACGACTCCGTCGCAGCCGCGGCCCGGCAACTCGAGTCCGAGGCCGGCCGGCTCGACGTACTCATCAACAACGCCGGCATCCTCGGTCCGCGGCACACCGCCCGGGAGCTGACGGCAGACGACCTGCGGATCACGTACGACGTCAACGTGTTCGGGCCGGTCCGGATGCTGCACCACTTCCTGCCGCTGCTCGACCGCAGCGACAACCCGGTTGTCGTGAACGTGTCCAGCGGACTCGGCTCGATCGCCACCGCCGTCGATCCGGAGGTCTGGCCTCCCGCCGTACAGGTCTGGGTATACGCGGCGGGTTACGGATCGTCCAAGGCGGCCCTCAACATGCTCACGGTTCAGTACGCGCAGCAACTACCAGAGCTCCGGATCAACACGGTCGACCCTGGGTTCACCGCGACCGACTTCAACAATCACCGGGGCGTGCAGAGCGTCGGGAAGGGCGCGGAGATCATCGTCCGCCTGGCCACGATCGGTCCGAACGGCCCGACCGGCCAGTACCTCAGCCTGGACGGCAACGTGCCCTGGTGATCAGCACTCGATGACGTTGACGGCGAGGCCGCCGCGGGACGTCTCCTTGTACTTGATCTTCATGTCGGCGCCGGTCTCGCGCATCGTCTTGATCACCTTGTCGAGGGTGACGACGTGGACGCCGTCGCCGTGCATCGCCATCCGGGCCGCATTGATCGCCTTCACCGACGCCATCGCGTTCCGCTCGATGCAGGGGATCTGCACCAGCCCGCCGACCGGGTCGCAGGTCAGGCCGAGGTTGTGTTCCATCGCGATCTCGGCCGCGTTCTCGACCTGCCCCGGCGTACCGCCGAGGACCTCACACAACCCGGCCGCCGCCATCGAGCAGGCCGACCCGACCTCGCCCTGGCAGCCGACCTCGGCGCCGGAGATCGACGCGTTCTCCTTGTACAGCACACCGATCGCACCGGCCGTCAGCAGGAATCTGACCGCACCGTCGTCGGTCGCCCCCGGCACGAACCGCCGGTAGTAGTGCAGTACGGCGGGAATGATGCCGGCGGCACCGTTCGTCGGCGCGGTGACGATCCGGCCGCCGGACGCGTTCTGCTCGTTCACCGCGAGGGCGAACAGGTTGACCCAGTCCATCACCTTCAGCGGATCCACCGACCAGGGATCAGCGCTCAGTCGACGGTGCAGCGAGTGTGCCCGGCGCGGCACCTTCAGGCCGCCGGGCAGAATGCCCTCGGTCTCGCAACCTTCGCGGACACAGTCCTGCATCACCTGCCAGATGTGCAGCAGCCCGGCCCGGATCTCCTCCTCGGTCCGCCAGGCGAGCTCGTTCGCGAGCATCACCTCGCTCATCGACAGCTGGGACTCGCGACAACGGTCGAGCAACTCGGCACCGGTGGTGAACGGGTACTTCAGCGGGGTCGTGTCCAGCACGATCCGGTCGCCGGCCGCCGCGTTCTCGTCGACCACGAATCCGCCGCCGACCGAGTAGTACGTGCGTTCCCGCAGTACGGCGCCGTCCGCCGAGCGGGCCACGAAACTCATCCCGTTCGGGTGGTAGGGCAGCGCCTTGCGCCGGTGCATGATCAGGTCGGTGTTCTCGTCGAACGCGATCTCGTGCGTGCCGGCCAGCAGTACTCGACCGCGCTCGCGGATCGTCTCGACCCGGGCGTCGACGGAATGGGTGACGACGGTTTCGGGGTCCTCGCCCTCGAGCCCGAGCAGGACCGCCTTGTTGCTGCCGTGGCCGTGCCCGGTCGCACCGAGCGAACCGAAGAGTTGCGCTTCGACCCTCGCCGTCGCGGCCAGCAGGCCGGCGTCGGCCAGGCCGAGTGCGAAGGTGCGGGCGGCGCGCATCGGCCCCACCGTGTGGGAGCTCGACGGGCCGATCCCGATGCTGAACAGATCGAAGACGCTGATCGCCATCGTGTGGAGGTTCCTTCCGGTCGCCGTTGACCGTTTGGTGTCCTCCCCACTCTGTTGGACCGGAAGTCCTCCAGAGGTGCCTCGCCCGCGCGGTGAAGGTGCCTGAGAGATTCTTGGGGAGAGTTGCTCCTACGGCGCCCGGGTCACGCCCGGGTCTCTCCCGCACGGGTTCATGCGGCTGTTGAATTGACTGACGATCTGGACGGTACGGCGCTCCCACCGGCAACGTCAATCCGGCCGATCCGCACCATCAGCGACCGACCCCAACGAGTCCCCCAAGGGCCGGCCGGGGTCTGGCGAGGGCTTGTCCCGGATGTGGTGAGGCAAGCGGTTGCTGAGGATCGAGGGAGTCCCCAGACAGGAGATTCGCTGATGAAGTCCCGACGAGTTCTCAGGACCACCGCGTGGGGTGTGGTCCTGGGATTCGCTGCGGCCGGCCTCACCGCAGTACCGGCGCCGGCCGCCGTACCCAGGCAAGTGACCGTGCAGTGGTCCGACTGCAAGCCCGAGGGCAAGGATGATCCGGAGGAGGTGAAGGGATCGCAGTGCGCGACCCTGCAGGTGCCGGTCGACTGGCACGATCCCGACGGCCCCACCTTCGGCCTCGCGATCGCCCGTCGTACGGCGAAGTCGCCGGCCGACCGCGTCGGCGTGCTGATGTGGGGCCCGGGCGGTCCCGGCGACTCGGGCGTCGACCGGGTCAAGACCGGGATGTCCCGGTTCAGTCAGAACCTGCAGGACCAGTTCGACATCGTGAGCTTCGACCCGCGGGGTGTCGCCCGCAGCAACCCGGTGAAGTGCACGGCCGCGCTGCTGGTCAAGCAGCCGTCACCGATCATCAAAAGTGCGGCCGAGTTCCGCGCGACCATTCGCTACAACCAGCAACTCGCGACCGACTGCCGCGACCACACCGGGCCGGTGTACGACCACCTCGACACCTGGCAGACGGTCCACGACGTCGACGCGATCCGCCGGGCGATCGGCGAGTCGACGATCTCCTTCCACGGCAGCTCGTACGGAACGGTGCTCGGCGGCCAGTACGCCGAGACGTACCCGGGCCGGGTGCGCGCGATGGTGCTCGAGAGCGTGAGCGACCACAGTGCCGCGCCGACGAAGGAGTTCCTCGACGCCCAGGCGACCGCGGCCCAGGACTCGTTCTCCGAGTTCGTGAAATGGTGCGACGCGGCAACAACCTGCGCATTGCACGGTCGCGATATCCACACCTTGTGGGCGGACCTGCTCGCCCGGGCCGACCACGGCGAGGTGCCGGATCCGCAGCACCCGACCGTCGCGATCACACCGTTCAACCTGAGCTTCTTCGTGTTCCGCAAGCTCTACGACCCGGAGTGGGTCGCGCTTGCCGAGACGTTGCAGCAACTCGACGCGAGTACGCCGCCGACCGGGCAGGCGCCGGTCCCGCCCGGACTCGCGTCGTATCCGCTGGCGGTGTTCTGCCAGGACTGGAACCTCGGTGTCCGCAACTACCGGGAGTACGCCGGCCATCTCGACCGGCTGGCCAGGAACAACCCCGACATGCGCTACCCCGGCCAGCTGATGGCGGTGTCGATCTGCCTCGGGCAGCCGCCGGCCGCCAACCCGCAGCACCGGCTGAAGGTCCACGGTCTGACCACTCCAGTCCTGCTAGCGAACGCGATGCATGACCCGGCCACCGGCTACGAGTGGGCCCGGAGCGTCGAACGCCAGCTCGGCAGGTACGGCGTACTGCTCACCTACGAGGGCTGGGGGCACGGCAGCTACAACTCGAGCCCCTGCATGCAGACGACGATCGACGCCTATCTGGTCTCGCGTCAGGTGCCGGAACGCGGCACCAGCTGCGCAGCGGTACCACCGGTGGGCTGAGAGAGATCCGGGGCCGGCGCCTCCCAACCAGCACCGGCCCCGGTGTCCGTGTGGTCCCTCAGACCGGGACGCCGGCCACGTCGAAAACGCGGTCGAGATGGTCGCCGCGGACCAGGCGGCCCGCCAGCAGACGGAGTTCGGCGCAGGCGCTCTCGAGTGCCTGCATCTGCGATCGGCAGTGGTCGACGTACCAGAACGGGTCGTCGGGCTGCGGATCGTCGGCATCGTCGATGTCGGCGTACCAGTGCTGATCTCCGTAGTGGACTACTCGCACTCGCAGATTCATGATGACTACTCCCCGTGCCCAGGGATCCTGGGTCCCCCCTGGCCCCAGTCGGGGCCGGCTCGGCTGGGCGCGTGGTACGCGGCCCCCCACTGCCACGCGCCCTGCCGAGTTCGACCCTCCCCCGCTCGATACATCGTCGGCGGCGGGGCGAATGTTACTGCTTGTGACGATTAATTTTGCGTAGACGGCCTGTCACCGAGCGTTGAGCTGCGACTGGGTCCATTGCTCCAGTCCGTCGGTGGTGATCGGCAGGTCCTGGGTGAGGATCTCGAGCCGGTCGGCATGCACCACGACGTTGTCCTCGATCCGGATGCCGATCCCGCGCAGCTCCGGCGGCACGGTCTCGTCGTTCGGGTGGAAGTACAGCCCCGGCTCGACGGCGAGCGCCATCCCGGCCTCGATGTCGCCGGCGAAGTACGCCTCCGGCCGGGACGCGTCGCAGTCGTGCACGTCGAGGCCGATGTAGTGCCCGGTCCCGCAGACGATGTACCGCCGGTGCTGCTGTCCGTCCGGGCCGAGCAGCTCGTCCATCGACACGTCGAGCAGACCCCAGTCCCGCAGGCCCTCGGCCAGCACCCGCAGCGCCTCGTACTGGAAGGCCCGGTACGGCGCTCCCACCTTGACGGCATCGAGGGACGCCAACTGCGCCTTGTGCACCAGGTCGTGCACCTGCCGCTGGGCCGCGGTGTACTCACCGGTGGCCGGGAAGGTCCGGGTCACGTCGGCGGTGTAGAGCGTGCGGGTCTCGACCCCGGCGTCCAGCAGGATCACGTCGCCCTCGTTCACCGGGCCGTCGTTGCGGACCCAGTGCAGCACCGGCGCGTGGTGGCCGGCAGCAACGATCGAGGCGTACCCGACGCCGTTGCCCGCGGTCCGCGCACGCCGGTCGAAGGTGCCCTGCAGCCACCGCTCGCCGCCACCCCGGATGGCCTCGGGCAGCTCCCGGGCCACATCGCCGAACGCGAGCACGCTGGCCGCGACCGCCTCGCGCAGCTGGTCCAGCTCCCAGTCGTCCTTGATCCGGCGCAGCTCGGCCAGCGTCTGGCGCAGCGAGTTGCCGTCCGTCGGAGAGGTCCGGACCAGCGCGTCCAGCATCGGCTCGACACCGGGCGTCGACAGCATGAACGGCACCGCGCCGCGCACGGCCGCCGGCAGTTCCTCGATCGGACGGCAGGCGATCTGCAGCGCGTCCGACCAGTCCTTCAGCCCCGGCACCGGGCCGATCCACAGCTCGCCGTCCCGCGCGTTGGCGAAGAAGTCCGCCTCGTCCGGACCGGCGGTCTCCCGCAGGTACAGCGTCGCCTCACCGTCCGCCGACAGCACCAGTACGGCGCCCTCCGCCTGGCAACCGGTCAGCCAGACGAAGTCGCTGTCGGCGCGGAACTGGTAGTCGGTGTCGTTCGAGCGCACCGGCGCCCGGCCGGCCGCGAGCGCGATCCGCCGGCCCGGCAGCGCGGCGGAGAGCTTCCGCCGGTGCGCGGCCGCAGCCTCGGCCAGCCCCTCCGGCACCGTCACCGACCGGTCCACCGGGCCCCAGCCCCGCGAGACGAAGTCCCGGAATCCCTTGGCGTCGATCGGGCGGTAGGACTTCGGGGTCGGATCGGTCCGGTCGTCTTCGGTCATGAGCTGAGCTCCCCTTTGCAGCTGACGGTCAGAGTTCATCAACTCAGGTCTGCGCGGGGGCGCGCAAGCCCTTATCGAATCTCGTGGTTCAACGGGCCCGGAACGCCTCCAGCAGACCGTGCTCGGAGTCGAGCAGGTACTGATGCAGGTCAGCCGCCGCCTCGTCGTATTTACGCGCCTCGAGCAGCTCGAGCAGCTCACGGTTTCGCGTGATGTACGGCCGGTGCAGCTCACGCGGGGCCGCGATCACTTGGAAGACAAGCCGCAACTCGGCCAGCAGCCGCCCGGTCATCGCATCCATCCGGGCGCTGTCGGCCAGACCGATCAGGTGCTCGTGGAACCGCATGTTCGCCGTACCGACGGCCGGCCAGCGATCCGCGAGCGCGGCCGCCTCGGCGGCCTCGACATCGTCCTGCAACGGCTCGAGCCGGCTCGCCGGCAGCTCCGGCTCGCGCTCGGCCAGACCCCGCACGACGTCGACCTCGAGCACCCGGCGGAGCCGGTACAGGTCGACCACGTCCCGCTCGTCGAGCTCCGGGACGAACACGCCGCGATGCAGCTTGTAGACCAGCAGCCCCTCGTGGGTGAGCAGCCGGAAGGCTTCGCGCAACGTATTGCGGCTGACCTCCAGCACCGCGGTCAGCTCCATCTCGGACAGTTGGGCGCCCGGGGGCAGTGCACCTTCGGTGATGCTGCGGCGCAGGATGTCTGCGGCCCGCTCGGCCGAACTGCTGCGGTCCAGCCGCGCGACATCAGCGGCAACCGACCGCAACCACGCCTGCCGGGGTGTGTCGTCGGCCTCACCCGTGCTCATCTCCGCATCATCCCGCAATCCGGCCGATCGGTGAAAGCTTGGTGGAACAACCCTCTTGCAGGATTGTTGAACAATCCATAGAGTCGGTCCCACCACCACGACGGCTGTCCGGAAAGGCGGTAGCGCATGGCGCGGAAGTGGGAGTTCTGGATCGACCGTGGCGGCACCTTCACCGACCTCGTCGCCCGGCGCCCGGATGGAACCCTGGTGACGCACAAGCTCCTGTCCGAAAACCCGGAGCGCTACCGGGACGCCGCCGTCGAGGGCATCCGCCGGCTGCTCGCCGTGCCGGCCGGCGAACGGATCCCCGCCGAGCGCATCGAGGTCGTCAAGATGGGCACGACGGTGGCCACCAACGCGCTGCTCGAGCGCGACGGCGAGCCGACCGTCGTCGTCATCACCCAGGGTTTCCGCGACGCGCTGCGGATCGCCTATCAGAACCGCCCCCGCATCTTCGCCCGCGAGATCGTGCTGCCGGAGCTCGTCTACTCGGCCGTGATCGAGGCGAACGAACGGGTGGCCGCCGACGGCAAGGTCCTCGTCCCGCTCGACGAACAGGCCGTCGCCGAGGACCTGCGGCGTGCGTACGACGACGGCCTGCGATCGGTAGCCGTGGTGTCGCTGCACGGCTACCGCTATCCGCGGCATGAGGCGGTGATCGGCGAGATCGCCCGCCGGGTCGGCTTCACCCAGATCTCGCTGTCGCACGAGTGCAGCCCGCTGATGAAGGTGGTCTCGAGGGGCGACACGACCGTGGTCGATGCCTACCTCTCCCCGATCCTGCGCCGGTACGTCGATCAGGTGGCATCCGAGCTGGCCGGTGTGCGGCTGATGTTCATGCAGTCGAACGGCGGGCTCACCGAAGCGCACGCGTTCCGTGGCAAGGACGCGATCCTGTCCGGACCCGCGGGGGGTGTGGTCGGGATGGCGCGGACCACGACGGCTGCCGGGTTCGACCGGGTGATCGGCTTCGACATGGGCGGCACGTCGACCGACGTGTCGCACTACGCCGGCGAGTTCGAACGCGAGCTGGAAACGCTGGTCGCCGGGGTGCGGATGCGCGCGCCGATGATGAGCATCCACACCGTGGCGGCGGGCGGCGGCTCGATCCTGATCTTCGACGGGAGCCGCTACCGCGTCGGTCCAGGATCGGCGGGCGCGGATCCGGGCCCCGCGTCGTACCGCAGGGGAGGTCCGCTCACGGTCACGGATGCGAACGTGATGCTCGGCCGGGTGCAGCCGGGCTTCTTCCCGGCCGTGTTCGGCGAGAACGGCGACCAGCGGCTCGACTCAGACGTCGTACGGCGGAAGTTCGCGGAGCTCGCCACCGTGATCGGGGACGGGCGGGCTCCGGAGGAGGTCGCAGCCGGCTTCGCCGACATCGCCGTCGCGAACATGGCGAACGCGATCAAGAAGATCTCGGTGCAACGCGGGTACGACGTCACCCAGTACGTCCTGGCGACGTTCGGCGGAGCAGGCGGCCAGCACGCCTGCGCGGTCGCTGACGCGCTGGGAATGACACAGGTGCTCATTCACCCGCTCGCGGGCGTGCTCTCGGCGTACGGCATGGGTGTCGCCGACGTCGCCGCCCTGCGCGAGCGGGCGGTCGAGACGACACTGAGCGGTGCCGTACTCCCTGAGCTCGCGCGGGTCCTCGACGAACTCACCAGCGACGCCGGTCGCGAACTCCAGGGCGAAGGCATCCCGGCCGAGCGGATCACCGCGATCCGTCGCGCGCTGCTGCGCTACGACGGCACCGACACCGCCGTCGCCGTGTCTGTCGGCGAGGTGGACGAGATGGTGGCGGAGTTCGAGGCCACCTACCGGCGACGGTTCTCCTTCCTGATGGCGGACCGGCCGATCGTCGTGGAGGCCGTGTCGCTCGAGCTGCTCGGCGCCGCCGGAACCGGCGACGACAACTGGATCCGCCCGGAGCGACAGGGTGGCGAGTTGCGCGCCGTGGCCCGGGTACCGATGTTCTCAGCCGGCGCGTGGGTCGACGTCGACCTCTATCAGCGCGACGACATCGTCCCCGGCGACCGGGTGGACGGACCGGCGGTCATCGCCGAGGCCAACGCGACCACGGTGGTCGAAGCCGGCTGGCGGGCCGGCGTCAACGATCTCGGCCACCTGCTGCTCAACCGGGTGGCGGCACGACCGGTTCGGCAGGGGATCGGGACCGAGGTCGACCCGGTGATGCTGGAGATCTTCAACAACCTGTTCATGTCGATCGCCGAGCAGATGGGGGTGCGGCTGCAGAGCACCTCACAGTCGGTGAACATCAAGGAGCGGCTGGACTTCTCCTGCGCGCTGTTCGACGCCGAGGGCAACCTGATCGCGAACGCACCACACATCCCGGTCCACCTCGGCTCAATGGGCGAGAGCATCAAGATGGTGATCGCCGCGAACGCCGGCCGGATGGCGCCGGGCGACACGTACGTGCTCAACAACCCCTACCGGGGCGGCACCCACCTGCCCGACATCACCGTGGTGACCCCGGTCTTCGATCGGGCTGGTAAGGACATCTTGTTCTACGTCGCGTCCCGCGGCCACCATGCGGAGATCGGTGGCATCACGCCCGGTTCGATGCCGGCGAACAGCACCCGGATCGAGGAGGAAGGGGTGCTGATCGACAACTGGCTGCTGGTCTCGGGCGGCGCGTTGCGAGAGCGCGAAACCGTCGAACTGCTGCGCACCGCGGCGTACCCGTCGCGCAACCCCGCGACGAACATCGCCGACCTGCGGGCCCAGGTCGCGGCCAACGAGAAGGGGGTCGAGGAGCTGCGGGCGATGGTCGACCACTTCGGCCTTGACGTCGTATCGGCGTACATGGAACACGTGCGCCGCAACGCGGCCGAGGCAGTGCAGCGGATCATCCCGTCGCTCCACGACGGCAGCTACAGCTATGAGCTCGACTCGGGTGCGCGGATCGAGGTGGCGGTCCGGGTGGATGCCTCCGCGCGGACGGCGGAGATCGACTTCACCGGAACCTCCGCACAACAGCACGGCAACGGCAACGCGCCGTCCTCGGTGGTGATGGCCGCGGTTCTCTACGTCTTCCGCACCCTGGTGGACGACGAGATCCCACTGAACTCGGGCTGCCTGGAACCGCTGCGGGTGATCATCCCATCGGGAACGATGCTGTCACCGGAGTACCCTGCGGCGGTTGCCGCTGGCAACGTCGAGATCTCGCAGGCCGTCACCGGCGCCCTCTACGCCGCCCTCGGCGTGCAGGCCGAGGGCTCCGGGACGATGAACAACGTGACGTTCGGCAACGACCGTCACCAGTACTACGAGACCGTCGGCAGCGGAGCCGGCGCGGGCGAAGGCTTCGCGGGGGCCGACGTCGTCCAGACCCACATGACGAACTCACGGCTGACAGATCCGGAAGTGCTGGAGTGGCGTTACCCCGTCCAGCTGGAGAGCTTCGAGATCCGCGACGGCAGCGGTGGTGCGGGCCGCTGGCGCGGCGGCAACGGTGGCCGCCGCCGGATACGGTTCCTGGAGCCGATGACCGTGAGCACACTGGCCAGTCACCGCCGCGTGCCGCCGTACGGCATGGCCGGTGGCCTGCCCGGCGGCCTCGGCGGCCAGTGGATCGAGCACCCGGACGGCTCCGTCACACAGATGGCCGGCAATGATTCGCTCTCCGTGGCCGCCGGCGACGTACTCGTGCTCGAGACCCCTGGCGGTGGCGGCTACGGCGAACCTGCCGGCTGACCGGTCAACCGGGCGCGCGGCGGGGGGTCCTGCTTGTCCGGGAGGCTGGGGCGCGCAAGGATGGCCGCTATGACGGATATTCCGGGGATCGACGCGACGGTCCCACCGAGCGGGACCGGCTGTGCGGACTGTCTGCAGGTCGACGGCTGGTGGTTCCACCTCCGCCGTTGTGCCCAGTGCGGCCACATCGGCTGCTGTGACTCGTCCCCGGCCCAGCACGCCTCCGCACACGCGGCCTCGAGCGGTCACCCGATCGTCCGCAGCTTCGAGCCGGGCGAGGACTGGTTCTGGCACTACGGCGAGTCCCAGTACTACGACGGCCCCGAGCTCGCACCGCCGGAGTCCCGCCCGGAGGATCAGCCGGTCCCCGGCGGCAACGTCCCCGACGACTGGCGCACCAAACTCCACAGCTGACTGCTCGGGCACGCGGGCAACACGAGGTGGACTCTCCCCGCGGTCGGCGAGCCGGCCGGCGGCTAGAGGACGAAGCCGGCTGGGAACGGGTCGTCGGGGTCGAGTAGGTAGTTGGCGGTGCCGGTGATCCAGGCTCGGCCCGTGACGGTGGGTACGACGGCCGGGCGGTTGCCGAGCGTGGTCTCCTCGATGAGGCGGCCGGTGAAGCGGGTGCCGATGAACGACTCGTTCACGAAGTCGGTGTTCAGCGCCAGCTCGCCGCGGGCATGCAGTTGCGCCATCCGGGCCGACGTACCGGTGCCACACGGCGACCGGTCGAACCAGCCCGGGTGGATCGCCATCGCGTTCCGCGAGTCCGCGCCGTCGAGACCTGGTGCGGTGAACTGCACGTGCTTGCACCCGTTGATCCCCGGATCGACCGGATGCACCGGCCGATCGGTCGCGTTGATCGCGTCCATGATGTCCAGCCCGGCCTTCAGGATCCGGTCCTTCTCGGCGCGGTCGAACGGGATCCCCAGCTGCTCCAACGGCAGGATCGCGTAGAAGTTGCCGCCGTACGCGAGGTCGTAGGTCACCTTCCCCAGCCCCGGCACGTCCGCGGCCGCATCCAGGGCGTGGCTGTACGACGGGACGTTGCGCAAGGTGACGTGTTCCGCCCGACCGTTGCTCACGGCAACGTCAACGACGACCAGGCCGGCCGGGGTGTCGAGACGGACCTTGGTGATCGGCTCGGTCACCTCGACCATGCCCGACTCGACCAGGACCGTGGCGACGCCGATCGTGCCGTGGCCGCACATCGGCAGGCAGCCGGAGACCTCGATGTACAGCACACCCCAGTCCGCGTCGGACCGGGTCGGCGGCTGCAGGATCGCGCCGCTCATGGCCGAGTGACCCCGCGGCTCGTTCATCAGGAACAACCTCAGGTCGTCCAGGTGCTTGACGAAGTACTCGCGCCGCTCGGCCATCGTCGTACCTGGGACGACGCCGACGCCGCCGGTCACGACGCGCGTCGGCATCCCCTCGGTGTGCGAATCGATCGCGGTGATCGTCCGGAC
Source organism: Kribbella sp. NBC_01510 (assembly GCF_045040325.1). NCBI lineage: Bacteria > Bacillati > Actinomycetota > Actinomycetes > Propionibacteriales > Kribbellaceae > Kribbella > Kribbella sp. NBC_01510. The sequence continues at coordinate 1,642,270 of NZ_CP109418.1, forward strand.
AGACCTCATCCGAGGGACTCCACGGCTTTCTTCATGTCCTGCTCCAGCTGTGCGACGTGCTCGGGGACCAGCGGCCCACGCGGCGGGCGGCACGGACCGCCGTACCGGCCGACGTAGTCCATGCCGTACTTGATCGCCTGGACGAACTCGGTCCGCGAGTCCCACCGGAACGCGGCGACCAGCGGCTCGTACAACGCCCGGGCCTCGTCCAGCTTGCCTTGTACGGCGAGGTCGAACAAGCGGACCGATTCCTTCGGGAACACGTTCGGGAACCCGGCGAACCAGCCGGTCGCACCCATCAGCAGTGCCTCGAGGGTCAGGTCGTCGGCACCCGCGATCACGGCCAGGTCCGGCGCCTGCTCGCGGATCTCCAGGATCCGGCGGACGTCGCCGGAGAACTCCTTGACCGCGACGATGTTCTCGATCTGCGCGATCTCGGCCAGCAGGTCCGGCGTCAGGTCGACCTTCGTGTCGTGCGGGTTGTTGTAGACCATCACCGGCAGGCCCGCCTTCGCGACCTCGGTGAAGTGGTGGAGCACCTCGCCGCGGTTCGCCCGGTACATGGTCGGCGGCAGGCACAGTACGCCGTCCGCGCCGTCCTCGGCCGCCTTCTCCGCCCAGGCCCGCGCCTGGTGCGCGCCGACACCGTGCACGCCGACGACCACGATGCCATCGTCGCCGACGGCCTCGATCGCGGTCCGCGCGACGGCCCGGCGTTCGTCGTCGGTGAGTGACGAATACTCACCGAGTGAGCCGTTCGGCCCGACACCGCGGCAGCCGTTGTCGACCAGCCAGCGGCAATGCTCGGCGAACTTGTCCAGATCCGGGCGCAACCCCGCCGGCGCCGACGCATCCTCGGCGTACGGCAGTGCGGTGGCGACGATCACGCCGTCCAACTTCTCGCTCACAGCTCCTCCTGAGCCTCAGCCAAATCCCGCAACCTGACAGGCACGGCGATCGGTCGTTTCATGCTTGGTTTCGGTACGTCGCCTGGTCCGGCGACCAACTCGGCGACGGTGCGCGAACACACCCGCCCCTGACACAGCCCGAGCCCCGCGCGAGTACTGAGCTTCAGCCCCCGCCCATCCCCCACGCCCCGCTCGCTGACCGCGGCTTCAATCTCCCCCCGCGTAACTTCCTCACACCGGCAAACCACCGTCTCCGCCTGACTCCACCCCCGCCACCCCTCCCGCACCGGATAAGCCTTCCCCAAAGCCACCGCAAACCGCCGCCCCTTAAACACTGCCGCGCGCGCTTCCTCCACCACCGCCGTGCTTGCGGCCGCCGGGGGCTGCGGCGGGCTCTTTGGGCTTCGGGCGTGGTGGGCTGCGGCGGTGCCGGCTACTTGGCCTTCGGCTGTGGAGAGGTCTGCGCCGCCTATGCCGGTTAGTTCGCCGGCGGCGTAGATGCCGGGGGTGGTGGTTTGCTGGTTGCCATCGACGGTTACGGCTGGGCCGCCGTCGGGGCCGGTGGTGACGTCGCAGTGGGCGGAGACTGCTAGTTCTAGTTGGGCGGTAAAGCCGAAGCCTAGACAGACAGCGTCTACTTCGACGCGGCGGTCGGTGCCTGCGATCGGGTTCCAGTTGTCGTCGAGGCGGGCGATGGTGACGGCCTCGACGTAGTCGGTGCCGTGAGCGGCGATGACGGTCCAGCCGTGGCGGAGGGGGATGCGGTGGCGGGCCAGCAGGGCGCCGTACCCAAGGCCTTCACGAAGCTTGCTGGAGGCAACTAGCGGATCGGTGGCCCAGCCCTGGCGGACTGTCTTCAGGGAGTTGGCCTCGAGTAGGCCGACGACGTGGGCGCCGACGCCGACGAGGGATTCCGCGACCGGGAGGAGGAACGGGCCGGTGCCTGCGACGATCACGCGTTTCCCGACCGAGATGCGTTGTCCCTTCGCGAGCGCCTGTGCGGCACCTGCGCTGTAGACCCCCGGTAGATCCCAACCAGGGAAGGGAAGTACGCGGTCATAGGCTCCGGTCGCGAGCACGACGGCCTTGGCGTCGACGGCGAAGACCTCCCGGCCCACGGCATCCGCCGGCCCGCGCTGCACCCACAGGCGGAGTCCTTCGATGGCCCACACCGAACTCTCCGCCAGGTGGGTGATCCGTGGGTGTGTACCCACGCGATCCCGCCGCTCCGCGAAACCCTTCCACCCGTGCTGCAACTTCCCTGGACGCCGGGGGTTGAACTCCACCGGCAACTGCCTGTTGAACTGCCCGCCCACAGCCCGCCCGCTGTCAATCAGCACCACGTCGACACCAGCATCCGCAGCAGCCAGAGCCGCCGCGATCCCCGCAGGACCAGCCCCAACCACCACAACATCAGCCACCTTCGGCGGGCGATCCATCGCAGGACCCCGCGCTGCCTGCGGCGCCTCGTTCAGGGCAGTGCGCCGCGGGTGATCGGGGATGGACTGCGAGGGCCGGTTGAGGGCGAAGCGCTGCTCCCGGGTACGAGTAGGCCCCTGCGCCTGGGCGGGAGTTGGGTGCGCCGTGTCGGGTGGCTGGTTCGGGGTGGTGGGCTCGGGGCTTGGGGCGGAGGGGTGGGGGAGGACGGCGCCGGGTTGGGCGGTTATTGCGTCGCCTTCCTGGATGGTGCGCTGGCAGGCTCGAGTGTCGGGGGTGCCGTTGACGATGACCAGACAGTCGTGGCACGCGCCGATGGCGCAGAACACGCCTCGGGGGCGCGCAGTGCTCCGGGTGGTGCGCCACGACGTGCGGCCCTGAGCGAGGAGGACCGCGGCGATGGTTTGGCCGGCTCGGGCGGTGACCGGTTCGCCGTCGATGGTGACTTGTACGGCGGGCGACGTACTGATCTCGGCCGGGTCGTCCGAGTGAGGACGGAAGTAGGCGGTCATGCGGCTACCACCGCCGGGCGGTCGACCCGGAAGGGAACAGGGTCGACGTGGGGGGTGAGGCCGAGGAAGAGCTCGGTGATCAGTCGGCCGGTCGAGGGGGCCAGGCCGATGCCGGCGCCTTCGTGGCCGGTCGCGTGCCAGAGGCCGAGGAGGCGGGGATCAGGACCGATCACCGGCAGATGATCCGGGGCGTACGGACGGAAGCCGCCGTACGCGCGCATGACTGGAACGTCGCCCAGGAACGGGAACAAGCCAACCGCCTTCCGGGCGAGCTCGCGCAGTACGTGAACCCGAAGCGAATCGTCGAAGCCGATGCGTTCGCGACTCGAGCCGATGAGGACGGTCCCGGCTCGCGTTGACTCGATCACCGTCGACGTCTGCAGGTCCGCGTCACCGCTCCCGACCGCACCAACGTAGTCCGCGTCGTACACCTTGTGCCGCACGCACTCCGGCAGCGGCGCCGTCACCAAGATCATCCCGCGCCGCGGCAACACCTGGATCGGCGCGTCCGCCGCGGCTCCGAACGCCCCAGCCCACGGACCACAAGCATTGAGTACGGCGCCACACGCGATGTCGCCGTCCGAGGTGTCCACGCCCACGACTCGCCCACCGGACTGCCGCACCCCGAGCGCAGTCACCCCCGACCGCACCTCGCCACCCCGGTCGCGAACCGCGGCCAGCAAAGCCGTTGCCGCGAGCACCGGCTGCACCTGCGCGTCGTCCGGGTAATGCACGCCAACCGTCACCCGAGGAGTGAGCATCGGCTCGAGCTCGAACGCCTCAGCAGGCGTGATCACCCGAGCATCGACCCCCGCTGCCGACTGCTTGGCCGCGAACTCCCGCAGCGGCCCGGGCTCACCGGTAGCCACCACGACCCCGCCCTTGGACTCCCACTCGACGTCCGCGACCCGCGCCGGCAGCCGATCGAGTACGACGTCCCACTCGGCCCGCGATGCGATCGCGAGCTCGAGCTCAGGCCCGGGCTCCTTGTCCGAGACGAGAACATTGCCTTCGCCGGACGCCGTCGTCCCGGCGGCAGGCCCATCGCGGTCGATCACCAGCACCTGAACCCCGGCCGCGGACAGCGCCTCGGCACAGGCAGCCCCGACCATGCCCGCGCCGACGATCACCACATCGGGCGTCGCGGATCCGGGCATTGCACACTCCTCCGTCGGAAGCGTTCACTAAAATGAACGATTCCGAGCGTACGCGCCGCCCCGGCACACGGTCAATGCACTCACCGCGCACTCTCCAGGAACTATCCCGGCAGATGCGGCCCGCCAGGCGTGATCGGATACGCGTCCGGCGGGTACTCGAGCAGCAGCACGGACCGCACCAGCCCGTCCACCGCCTCGTACCCGTGCGGCCCGCCGGCCCGGAACGCCAGGTAGTCCCCCGGCCCCAGCTCCTCGGTCCGCCCCCGCGAGGTGATCCGCAACCGCCCGCTCAGGACGATGTGATGCTCAGTCCCCGGATGACCATCCGAATGCTGGACCGCGTCCGGACGGACCTCCTGGTTGTAGATCTCGAACAACCCACCCGGGTTCTCCAGCCGCCGCAGCATCCGCAGGTCGATCGCGTCGCCGGACAGTACGTCGATGTCCGCGGACCGCACGAGCACCAGGTCCGCGGTCGGCGACTCGCTCAGCAGGGCCGATACCGGGACGCCCAGAGCGTTCGACAGACTGAACACTGTCTCGATCGTCGGGTTCCCCGCCCCGGACTCCAGCTGCGACAGGGTCCCCTTCGCGATCCCGGACCGCCGCGCCAGCTCGGACAGCGAGATGCCCTGCTCGTCCCGCCGAGTCCGCAGATTCGTTCCGAGCAACCTACCCGCACCCATCGCCGCCACAGCCCGGAGCATGCCATATCAATTGCCGCGCCTTCGGCGCGGCGCGGTGGATCACCTGGTCACGGGATGATCCGGCGCCGGCGTAAGTCCGTGAAGATGTCGTAGAACATCTGCTCGGTGTCGACGTACTCGTGGAAGCCGGCGCGGCGTGCCTTGGACGAGTCGGCGAAGAAGTCGTAGTCCCAGCCGAAGACGAAGTCCGCGAACGGCCAGGACGAGATCTCGGCGAAGGAGGTCGCGGCCAGGCTGTGCGTCGCCTGCATCTCCTTCCACAAGGGCTCCTTGTCGGCCATCACGTCTGTCAACGACAGCTGCAACGGCGGCGCGACCTCCAGCCCGAACCAGGCACCCAGCTTCGGCCACAGCTCGTTCCAGCGGAATAGGTCACCGTTCGTGATGTTGAACGCCTGGTTCGCCGCGGCCGGCGCGGTCGCCGCCCAGACCGTTGCCTTGGCCAACAATCCGGCGTCGGTCAGCTCCAGCAGGGCGTCGTACGCGCCAGGCTTGCCCGGGAACCGCAGGGGTACGCCGAGTTCCTTCGACATCGACGCATAGACGGCGATCCCGACCGCCAGGTTCATCGGGTTGCCGAGGGCGACACCACCGACGACCGAGGGGCGCAGCGCCGACCAGGTCCAGGTCTTGCCCTGCTGCCGGTCCTCGAGGAATCGCTGCTGGTCGACGTTGAACTCCGGCGGCAGGTGCGGCGGATCGTCCTCGCGGGCCGGCGTCTTGAACGGTCCGAGGTGCGCACCGTACACCTTGTAGCCCTGCATCAGGCTGACGTGCCGGAGACCGCGCGCGACCGGCTCGATCGCGTCCACCACATTGACCAGCATCGCAAGATTCGGCGCGACCAGCTCGGCCCAGGTCGGACGGTCCTGGTACGCGACGTAGAACACGTGGGTCACCTCGGACAGCCCGGCCAACTGCGCCCGGGTGTCGTCCGGATCGAGCAGGTCGACGGCGACGTGCCGGACCCGGCCCGGGACGTCGACCCCGCCGCGGCGGGACAGCCCGATCACCCGCCAGTCCGGCAACGACGACAGATGCTCGACCAGATTCGTCCCGATCACCCCACGGGCACCGACTACCAACGCGACCTTGTCCATGCCCGACAGCCTGCCTGACCTGCGCGGATAAGACAAAGACATAGTTTTCACCGATGCCATAAGCTCAGATCATGACAACGCTGCGGCAGCTCGAATACCTCGTGACCGTGGTCGACCAGGGGTCGTTCACCAAGGCCGCCGAGCTGCTGCATGTGACGCAGCCGGCACTGTCACACCAGATCCGCACCCTGGAGCGCTCGGCCGGTGGGCCGCTACTCGAGCGGCTCCCCCGCAACGTCCGGCTCACCCCGACCGGCCGCGCGATGCTGCCCCACGCCCGCGCAGCGCTCGCCGACGCGGACCGGGCCCGCTGCGCCGCGCGGCAAGCGGCGGGGCTGGAGGTCGGCGAGCTCCAGATCGCGACCCTCTACTCGATCACGTTGGGCGTGCTCCCGAAGGCACTGCGAAGCTGGCGTCAGGCCTACCCGGACGTCGGCATCCGGCTGTTCGAGCATCGGCACACCGACGAGCTCGTCGAGGCCATGAACGCCGGCCAGGCCGATCTCGCCGTCGGCCCCGAGCCGGCCGGCTGGACCGGCGTCACCCGCACGCTCGGGACCGAGGAGCTCGTCGTGGTGGTCGCGGCCGACGACCCCGCGGCCATCGGTGACACCGTCAGCATGAAGGATCTCGCCGACCGCGCCTGGGTCCATTACACCCCGGGCCACGGATTGGCCGACGTACTCGATCTCGCTTGTGCACAAGCGGGTTTCGAACCGCGCGTCGCCGTACGGACCGAGCAGACAGCCGCCGCACCTGCCCTCGCCGCCGCCGGCCTCGGTCCCGCGCTCGTCCCCGACAACATCCTGCCCAAGGACTTCGACGGTCACGTCCTGCACCCGGAACCACGCGTCTGCCGCACGCTCACGGCGTACACCCGGGGTGAGCCCGACCCGCTCGCCGCGGCGTTCATCGACGTTCTGGTTTGGAGCAGCGGGGCCGCGGGCACGCGGAGTTGATGGCAGAAGAATCCGACAGCACCGTCCTCCTGGCCGGCGCGGCCAACCTCGCGATCGCGATCGCGAAGGTCGTCGCCGGCCTGCTGTCGGGGTCGACCGCACTCCTGGCCGAGGCGGCGCACTCGGTCGCCGACACCCTCAACCAGGTGTTCCTGCTGACCGCGCTCCACCGCAGCCGCAAACCGGCCGATGCGCGGCACCCGTTCGGCTACGGGATGGAGCGGTACTTCTGGTCCCTGCTCGCCGCGGTCGGGATCCTCGTGCTCGGCGCCGGTTTCTCGATCGCCGAAGGCCTGCGCTCGCTGTTCGCTCCCGAACCGATCGCGGCGCTCGCGGTGATCTACTCGGTGCTGGCGGTGTCGTTCGTGTTCGAGGGGACGTCCTGGCTCCGCGCGATCACCCAGGTACGGCGGGAGGCCCGCGAGCACCGCGTACCCTTCCTGACCCACCTGAAGAACGCGGAACCAGCCGTCAAGACGGTGGCCTTCGAGGACTCGGCCGCCCTGATCGGCCTGCTGATCGCGGCGATCGGCGTGACCCTGGCCGTCGTCACCGGACAGCACTTCTGGGACGGTACGGCGTCGATCGCGATCGGCCTGCTCCTGATCGTCGTCGCGTTCACGCTCGGCCGGGACAACAAGACCATGCTGATCGGACGGGCGCTGCCGGACGAAGTCCAGCAGGAGATCCGCGGCATCATCAGCGGCACGCCGGGTATCGAAGGTGTCCTGGAGCTGCTCAGTCTGCGACTGGCGCCGGACCGGGTCCTGGTGGTGGCGACGGTCGACCTCGCCGACATGCGGACCACCGGCTCCGCGATCGAGCAACTGGCCGAGCAGGTCGACACCGACGTACGGCGGCAGTTCCCGATGGTCCGGCACCTCTATCTGGACCCCACCCCGGGAGAACTGGCTCAGTCCTGACCCCAGTTGGCCACGATGACCGCGATCGGCGGCAGCACGGCCGCGACCGCGCTCATCCCGATCGCCACCGGCACCGAGAAGAAGCGCACGACGAACCAGGCCAGGCCGATCAGCACCAGGCAACTGCCCATCAACCAGATGTAGAGCTTCCGATTGTCGCACCGGCGGGCCATCTCAGACCTTCATCGTCAGCCTGTCCAGCGCATCGACCAGCGGAGCCAGCTCGGGCAGCTCCGCGGCCTTCTCCAGGGCGGCCGTGAGTACGGCGTCATGCGTGGGCTGGGCCTGGTCGAGCAGGTCGCGACCGGCCTTGGTGACCTCGGTGTAGATGCCGCGGCGGTCGGTCGGACACAGGTACCGCTGCAGGAGCTTGCGGTCCTCCAGCCGGTTCACCAGCCGGGTGGTAGCGGACTGGCTCAGCACGACCGCGTTGGACAGCTGGTTCATCCGCAGGTGGTAGTCGTCCTGCCGCGCCAGTACGTCGAGCACGCTGTACTCACTCACGGACAGGCCGTGCTGCTTCTGCAGCGCGCGCTCCAGCTCGTCCTCGATCCGGGCATGCAGAGCGGCCAGGGTCCGCCACCCCTGCGCCCGCGCCTCGGCGGCGTCATCCGGTAGGCCCACGAGTCCTCCACTTGAACTTCACGATTGCATGCGCAATCATAGCGCTTGTGCAATAGCCCGCGTGTGCAACTATCGCACACGCCGGTAACAGTCATAAGACTACATTCGAGGAGATCACCAGTCATGCCTGCGGCTCTGCTCGCGCTCGCCATCGGTGCGTTCGGGATCGGCACGACCGAGTTCGTCATCATGGGCCTGCTGCCCGAGGTCGCGACGGACTTCGGGGTCAGCATCCCGTCCGCCGGCCTGCTCATCTCCGGCTACGCACTCGGCGTCGTGGTCGGCGCTCCACTGCTCACCGCGATCGGGTCCAGGGTGTCCCGCAAGACCGTGCTGATCCCGCTGATGGGCGTCTTCATCGCCGGCAACCTGGTCGCCGCGGTCGCTCCGTCGTACGGCGTTCTGATGGCCGGACGGATCGTGGCTGCGCTGTCCCACGGAGCCTTCTTCGGCGTCGGCTCGGTGGTCGCGGCATCGCTGGTGCCGAAGGCCAAGCAGGCGAGTGCGATCGCGCTCATGTTCACCGGACTGACCGTGGCGAACGTGCTCGGCGTTCCGGGCGGGACCGCACTCGGCCAGCAGTTCGGCTGGCGGTCGACGTTCTGGGCCGTGACCGCGCTCGGTGTCATCGGACTGCTCGGCATCGTGTTCCTCGTCCCTCGGCAGGACACGTCCGAGGGTCCTGGGCTGCGGAGCGAGTTGGCCGTGTTCAAGAGTCTGCAGGTGTGGTTGGCGTTGGCGATGACGGCGCTCGGGTTCGCCGGGGTGTTCGCGTCGTTCACCTACATCGCGCCGATGATGACCGAGGTCGCGGGCTTCTCGGCCGGCGCCGTGACCTGGTTGCTGGTGCTCTTCGGTGTCGGTCTGGTCATCGGCAACCTGCTCGGCGGCAAGGCGGCGGACCGGTCACTGATGCCGAGTCTCACCGTGATCCTGGCGCTGCTGGCCGCCGTGCTGGTCGTGTTCGTCTTCACCGCGCACGGCAAGGTGCCGTCCGCGGTCACGATCGCCGTGTTCGGCGCGGCCGGGTTCGCCACCGTCGCGCCGCTGCAGAAGCGCGTGATGGACAAGGCCAAGGGCGCTCCGGCGCTGGCGTCCGCGGCCAACATCGCCGCCTTCAACCTGGGCAACGCGATCGGCGCGTACCTCGGCGGGCTGACGATCCAGCACGGCCTTGGCTACACCGCGCCCAACTGGGTCGGCGCCGCGCTCGCCGTTTCCGGCCTGATGGTCGCCCTGATCAGCAGCCTGCTGGACCGTCGCCGTACCGCCGCTCCGCTCTCAACTCTGTTGCCTGAAGCAATCAGAACCTGATCTCGACACGTGTCCCGGCGGGAACGCCGGGATGCCGCAGCCACAGCACACCGACCTCGGCGTCGTACCGCAGGTCGGTGACGTCGGCACCGTCAGCCCGGACGGCCGTCGGCTCGGCCGGAACGCGCAGCGCGGTAGTCACCTGCACCCCGCGTGGAGCCTCACAGCCGTAGCGGATCCCGGTCTGGTCGCGTTCCCAGTCCACGACCCGGCCGGCGGACGCCAGCAGCGGTTCCTCGTCGAAGGTCAGATCGCGGAGCCAGGTCAGCTGACCCGCGCGTAGTTCCCGCTTCCGCACGATGCCCAGTTGCGGGTCGAGCAGATCGAGGTAGTTGCCCTCGACGACATGCGAGCCGCCGGCCTCCTCCAGCACGGCTCCGACGAGGTACGGACCACGCTGCACCGACAGCCAGTTGGTGGACTCCCAGGTGTGGCCGCCCGCTTCGGCCAACTCGCGGATCGCCGCGACCAGCTCGGCGGCGCGTTCCGGCGATTCGGTGAAGCCGGCCGGCCGGGACGGAAGGAATCGCACCCGGCCCTTACCGATCGGCTGAACGCGGTCGCTGTCGAGATCCGCGCCAAGCGCCTCGGCCAGGTGGTCGGCGCAGGTGTCGTAGCGGCCGGTCCACCAGGAGCGGATCTCGTGGTACGGATCGGCGCCGTCGCCGACGTACAGCAGACTGCCACCGCGGCTGACCCATCCGGCGAGTGCGTAATGGATACCGGGTGCCAGCGGCTTCTGGAATTCGTAACTCAGGACGAGTACGTCGACATCGTCCAGTGCATCGGGAGTGTCGATCACGTTCTCCAGCTGGACCGGGCTGACCCGCTGCCCGTCGTACAGCGGTGGCAGCGCCAGACCGTAGAAGTCGGAGAAATGCAACTGCTCGCGGCCTTCCAGCGCCAGCGCGTCCTGCAGGCCGTCGTAGTGTCCACTCTCGCCACCGGGTGACCAGCGCTGGAACATGGCGGTGTCCGAGAGCGCGATCCCGATCCGCGGTCCTTCGCTGGCCCAGCGCACCTCGGGCTGGTCCAGGTCGCGCAGGCTGTTCATGGCGATCAGGTAGCTGGTGGCGGTGTCCGGCGGGATGGGCTGCCGTTCGGTGGATCCCTCGCGCAGGTAGGGGCGATTGAAGATCCGGTTCGGCCACGGCGCCACCTCGTACCGCGAGACGCCCGGGTGCAGCAGCGAGGCGACGAGGGTGCGCTGGTAGTTGGCCAGGTAGTCCTCCCAGGTGCGGTCCGGGTGGTCCTCGATCGGGTCGTGCAGGAACCACATCCGACGGTCGGTGCCACGGGTGAGGTCCTGGGCGATGCCGTACTCCAGGTACGCCGTCTCGAACGTGCGCTCGGCGACCTTTCCGGCGTACACGTTCGGCGTGCGGGAGGTTCCGGTCCACACCTGCGCGATGGCACCGTCGATCGAGGGCAGCGTCCGCAGGCGTGATTCGGGGCTGACGATCTGCCACTGGGTGTAGTTCAGGAGGCTGTGCGTCGGGACGTAGAAGCGCACCTGGCGGCCCTGCTGGAGGGCTGCGTCCCGCAGCACGGAGGTGACCCGGTCGAGGCTGCGGGAGAGCAGGTGCTGCTTGAGCTGCCCGGAGCGGAAATGCGCTTCGGCGGTGCTGTGCGGGGGCTGCCACGGCTCACCGAAGAAGGCCTGCCACTCCCGCTTGAACGATTCCGAATAGCCGGCTCGGGCCCAGAACTCGGGCTCTTCGAGGTGGATGCCTTCGACACCGAGCTCGATGATCGGCCGGAGTTTCTGGACCAGGTACTCGGTGAAGCTGAACGTCGGGACCATGTAGGGGATGTCGGTGCTCTGACCGTGCAGGATCGGCGATCCGTCACCCGCGGTCTGCGCGTCGGCCCAGTGGTCGGAGCCGTCCCACCGTCCATCCAGATAGTCCTGATAGGTGCCCCAGGAGATGCCGGTCATCAGGTGCACGCGATACCCGGCCGCGCGCCAGCGGGCGATCCGCTCCGGCGTCGTGTCGTTGAGGCCGTAGACCATCACGAAATCGGTACGCAGGTCGATCGATTCGTCGTACGGCGCCTGCTCCTGGAAGCCGGTCGACTCGGTGTGCTTGTCGGCGTTGCTGTTCGTCATACGCCCTTCCCGTTCTCTCGACTGCCATCAACCCTGGCCGGTCCGATACGCCGAGCGCCAGTGTGGCGTCAGGAACCGGCCATCGGCCCGCTCTGTCCGGGCAGCCTCACAACGACTCACGCAACCAGGTGAACGCCGCATCCTGCATCGCGAGATCGAACTTGTGCCGGCCGTCGAAGAACTGACCGATGTACGACGCCGCGGAGCCGGCAGCCGCATAGTGCGCCGCGATCCGGTCGTGTGCGGAGGTGGCTCCGTCCAGCGGAAAGAGCTCATCCTGCCGGTTGTACTGCACCAGCAGCGAGGCCGGCGCCTGACAGGCCGCCACATCCGGCCAGTCGACCTCGGCGGGCAACATCCGCGGCATCAGCATCCAGGTGTGGCTGACGACGTTCCGGTCGAGCAGCGAGTTGTACGTGCCCATCATCCCGACCACCACGGCGGCGGTCAGCTCGCTGCTCGTTGCCCGCAGCAACGCGGACCGGCACCCACCGCCGGACAGGCCGATGCTCGCGGTCCGATCGGTGGTGTCGTCGCGGCCGAGCAGGTACGCGAGTGCGATCCGGTCCTCCCGGGTGACGACGGCGGCGAACGTCGTACCGAGGAGGGTGCAGTACTTCTCGACGAGGTGTTCGTGATGACCTGCGGCGGTGTTGTACGCGGCGGTTGCCCGCAGATCGTTGCCGTCCTCCGACACTTCGAGATCCACACCCGACGTGATCTGCGGCGGCATGTCTTCCAGTGGGAACCGGCGGCTGCCCCAGGCGAGGACGTCCGGCACCAGGACGACGTAGCCCTGCGCGGCCAGGTCATTGGCGAAGGCCCGGCCCTCGTACAGGCCGTCGCGCAGTACCCTGACCGCGGCGGACGGTGGTTGATCGGTGTCGGCGATCTTCTCCTTGCCGTAGTACTTGAAGCCGTCGTGGCCGTGCAGCGCGAGTACGCCCGGAAGCGGTCCGGTGGCGTCGGCCGGCTTCAGCACGTAGGCGTGCGTCCGGGGCCGAATCCGACCGAGTACGAGATCTCCTCACCGATCAACCCGCCGGCCGTCCAGCGCCGCTCGACCTCGACCTCTGACGGGCCGTCGGCGGCGCCGGCGGTCGAGACCATCCGCCGGACGACGTCGCGGACCTGCTCGCTCGCCGGCAGGCTCGCCGTGCGGGCAGCCGGCGCGCTCGCATGCTCGATCCAGTCGCTGTAGACACCCAGGTGTTCAGACATCCCCGAAGACTGTCACGAGCGCCCATAGAAGGCACTGACAGCGTGGAAGGACTTCTTCGGTTGCCAGCGGTACGGCGAGGCCGGATCGGCATCGTGGTCACGCAGGACCTTGCACAGGCTGAAGGCGGCGATGTCCTCGTCATGGGGCCGGTCGTGCGGGCGGTGCGGGGCGTCGGGTGAGATGAAGGTGTACGGCGACGCGCCGAGGAACCCCTCGGCAGTGAAGACGCCGAGCATGTTCGCGAGGTGGTCGGCCTGCTCCTGTTCGTCGCGGACGTACTGTGGCGGGATCACCGGCACATCGCCGCTGTAATCGACGATGTCCCACCCCATGCCGCCCAGCTCGGCTGCGCCGGTGAAGGTGCAGCACCCGAACTCCAGGATCAGGATCGGCTTGCCCCAGCGACGGAACGGCGCCAGCTTGACCGGCGCGGTCGGCGTGGTACGAGTAGTAGTCCAGCCCGACCAGGTCGAACAGGGACCAGTCCACCCGCTCCAGGTCGGACGCGGCGCCGTACGTGATCCGGCCCTTGAAGTTGCTGCGGGCAACCTTGACCATCCGGGCGGTGAAGGCGCGGAACTTCCGCTGCAGCTCTGCCATGTCGAACTCGCCCTTGGTCAGGTACTCGACCCGCTCGAAGAACGTCGCGCCCGGGACAATGCCCGGCGTGAACAGCATGAACTCGCACCCGATCACCAGGATCACCTCCTGGTCGTAGCGGCGCCGCAACCGCTCGGCCTCGACGGCGACCTTGCGCAGCAGCTTCTCCAGTTCGTCGGCCTGCGGTTCGTCGAAAGACCGCGGCTGGATCGACACCGTCAGCCCCTGTTCAAGTGCGGCCGTCGCGGTGTCGGTGAGGCGGCGTACGTCGCTGCCGTAGATGCTGACCCAGTTCGCGTGCAGCCGGTGGCGGATCGCGTGGATCTCGCCGCGCATGATGCTGTTCCGCCACAGCATCCGGCTGTCGTCGCCGACGAATCCGGTCCCGGTGTCGTAGGCGACCCCCTTGAGCTCGAGATTGGGTCGTACGGCGGAGGCGGTCGCGGCAGTGGTGATGCCGGTCGTGGTCGCGAACAGGCCGAGGGCGGCCGCGCGTCGGAGGAACTGGGCCCGGTTGATACGCGATGCGGTCATAGCTTCGAGTTTTCGCCGGTACGCCGGTCCGGTCGTCGTACCGAGGTCCACGGCGTCATGACTTTGGTCGCGTCACACAGCCATGACCCGTCACCGATGTGCCCCTGTCAAGCGCTTGCCCCATTCGCGGCGGCAGGACGACTCTTCTCAGTCATGGTGGCCGGTCCACGGGGACCGGCCACCTATTTCTTGGGGGTGGCGATGACTACCACGTTGCTGAGGTACGCCGTACCGTCCCAGTCCTCGCAGGTGACGAGGACGAGCCGGCCGGGGACGGACTGGTCGAAGAGGCGCGCAGCCTGCTTGGCCAGCGCCTTCTTGCGGTAGACGGTCACCGACGCGACCACGTAGTTGATGGTGCTCCGACCGGTGGTCACCGTGACCGCGTCGCCCGCGGTCAGCCGGTCCAGGTCGTCGAAGGCACCACCGCCGGTATGCACCGTGTGCCCCGTGATGATCGCCGAACCCTTGGCCGCTCCGGGCCGGGCGCCGTCGGACCACCAGCCGACGAGCAGTGGGTTCGACGGTGGGATGAGCGTGCCGCCGCGGGCGCGGATCCCGAGCACGCGGGCAGAGACACCGAGACTGGGCACTGACACCTTGATCGGGTCCACAGGCTTGAGCCGTGCGGAGCTCCGGACCTCCGGCGGTGGCGTGCTCTGTCGAGGACTCTCAGTCTGCGTCGACGGCTTCCCGGGCACGGCGGACGTCGTACCCGGCGATTGGCTTGACGCGGAGGGCCGGCCGACGGCCGCCGGTTGGCGGCCGTCGTCAGCTTTGCCGCCGGTGAACTGCAGGAATCCACCAACCAGCAGAAGTGCGGCGCCTGCCGCCAGAGCCGCGATCGTCAACCATGACGACCGAGCGCGACCCGGGCGGCGACGCTGCGCGGACATGTCAGGCAGAGTGCTGCCCGCGGAACCGCCGTGACTTCAGGACACCGGCCAGGACCAGCACACCGCCGACCATGAGCAGTGCGAGCCCCCAGGCACTCTGGTGCCCGGTGATCGCCGAGGTGAGCTTGAGCCCACCCGACTGACCGGCATCAATATCGGTCGGAACCGCGACCGGAGTCTCCGACGGCGAGGCCGACGCAGACGGCGTGTCACTCGGGCTCGCGGACGGGGACTCGCTCGGCGTCTCGGAAGGCGTCTCGCTCGGGGTCTCCGACGGCGTCTCGCTGGGAGTTTCGGAAGGTGTCTCGCTCGGCGTCTCGGAAGGCGTCTCGCTCGGGGTCTCCGACGGGGTCTCGCTGGGAGTTTCGGAAGGTGTCTCGCTCGGCGTCTCGGAAGGCGTCTCGCTCGGGGTCTCCGACGGCGTCTCGCTCGGCGTCTGCGACGGGGTTTCGGACGGCGTCGGCGTGGGGGTCACCTTCTTGACGCAGAAGGTGACATGGCTGATGCCGTAGTACTTGTCATTGTTCGAGTTCACCGGCGGGTGCAGGCCGGTATCCGCGGTCGTCCCGGCCGGCTCGTAGTTGTAGTAGTTCGCCGCCGGACCGCCCTTGACCAGTACGGCGAGCACAACGCCGCCCGTGGCGGTGAAGTCGACCACCTGACCGCCGGTCTGGTCACCGGGGTGATCCGGGTCGTCGGCCGCCAGGATGCGCTCGGTCCACGTCACTGTCACGCCGTCTGCGGTGTCCGATCCCGGCGTCGGCGGGTCGAACTTGATCTGGGTCGAACCCGGGATCACGTCCTCGCAGGTCGGGTTGCCGTCAATGATCGCGCCGCTCGCCGAGGCGGACGGAGCCAGCGCAAGCGTGACGCCACCGAGCGCGAGCGCCAGCGCGCCGATGCTGCTGAGCAGCGGTACCGCGCGAGACCGCTTCGAGCGCACGCGCGCGTCCATCGATGTGTCGTTCACAAGTTTCCCCACCCCATGGTCTGAGGCCGGTCGGACTGACCGGCCGACGCCCAAGCATCCGCCCCCACGACCGAGCACGAGTCACGTGCTCAAGCCTGCCCCCGGGACGCTCGACCAAGGCATTCTTAGGCGCTGAGGTGTCATGCGCAAGCTGTGCGGGCCCGACACGCCGCTGAAACAGTGTTCTTTAACGAAGAACAGTGGTTTCGCTATGCTCTCGCGGGTGACGCGCGAGGCAGATCAGAAGACGGTGCTCGGGTCGGTGTGGCTGCGGGACGAGCCGGAGCCGACCCGCACGCGGCTGAGTCGGGGCGACATCGTCCGGACGGCGATCAAGGTGCTGGACCGAGTAGGTCTGGACACGTTCTCGATGCGGGTGATGGCCGCCGAGCTCGGGACCGCCGCGACCTCGGCCCTGTACTGGCGGATCGCGAACAAGAACGATCTGCTCGAGCTCGCCGTTGACGAAGTACTCGCGGACGCACTGGTGCCGGAGGGCATAGGCGACTGGCGTGACCAGGTGACCGTGGTCGTCGAGGCGGCGTACCACGCGTTGTGGATGCACCCGTGGGCGTCGCAATTGCTTCCGTCGCATGCCGGGCTCGGGCCGAACTACCAGGCAGTGACCGACCGGGTGCAGGCGATACTGAAGTCGGCCGGGTTCAAGGGCGCGTACCTGGACTCGGCCGTGTCGGCGATCTTCCACTACCTGGTCGGGTCCGCGGTCACCGACTCGGCCTGGGCCGCGGTCATCCGGCGCAGCGGCATGGACGAGTTCCGGTGGGCACGGGAGGCCGGCGGTGCGCTCGGAGTCGACGCGGCCAGCCTCGCGTCCTACCTGAACCGCGAGAGCCTGGCCGGTCCCGAGGCCCGCTTCAGCTCAGGCCTCCGCGTGATCCTGATCGGCCTCCGCCCGCGCCAGCTCTCCTAACCCGCCGGCTTCTTCCGGGTCGTGGGCTTCTGGCCGGTCGTGGGCTTCTTGCGGGCTGCGGGCTTCTTGCGGGTCGTGGGCTTCGGCCGGAGCGATCGGGCGTACGCGACGCTCACCGCGAAGTGCTCGCGCAACTCATCGGTGTTCGCCAGGAGCGCGTCGGGGACGACGACGTACTCCATCTGCACCACGCCATAGGCGACGTTGAGTGTCGTGTCGTACCTGGTCAGGAACGCGTCACGCTCGGCCGCGGGAAGACGCAGCGCGAGCGTGCCGTTCTCGTTCAGGATCGAGAACATGTTGCCGTTGGCCGAGGTGTACGGGAACCCGGCGCCCTTCCGCTCGACGTCCGGGAACAGTTCGACGAGCGCGTCGAACAGGGCAACCTTGTCGGCCGGAGCTTTGGCCATACCGCCACGCTAGCGGCAATCGCGGACAACCTTTAGGTGTACTCGGTCAGGAGGTTGGTAGCCGACGGAAACCAACCCCATCCCAGCGGGCACCACTGCGCCAGCCCCTGTCGCTGGTCGCCGCCACCCGGCCGGCTCGCTGCCCCGCCCGGCTGGCTTGGTCGGTCACTTTGTGCACCAGATCCGTACGGCGCCGACCCTCCGGGTACGGATCTGGTGCACAAAGTCGATCTCTGCTGTGGCCGAAAGCGGCGGGCCGGGGCGAATTCCCTCCCCTGTATCTCCCGGAGCCAGTCAGCCGCGCCGGCGATACCACCAACCTCACAACCGTGTCCTTCTAGAGGTCCGCGAAAGCCGAGGCCGGGTTCTCGAAGGCGTCCGCGACGAAGCGGAGGAAGGCGGCTGCTGTGCCGCCGTCGCACACGCGGTGGTCGAAGACGAGGGACAGCTGGGTGAGTTTGCGAATCGCGAGTTCACCGTTGACCACCCACGGCCGGTCGATGATCCGGCCGACGCCGAGGATCGCGACCTGCGGGTGATTGATGATCGCCGCGCTGCCATCCACTCCGAAGCTGCCGTAGTTGTTCAGCGTGAACGTCCCACAGGAGAGTTCGTACGGCGTGAGCCGGCCGGCGCGCGCGGATTCGGTCAGCCGCCGGATCTCCTCGTCCAGAGCCCGCGTCGTCAATCGGTGCGCGTTCGCCACCGCCGGCACGACGAGACCACGGTCGGTCTGGGCGGCCAGGCCGAGGTTGACGCCGTCGTACTGCACCAGCTCTTCGCGCTCGGTGTCGACGTACCCGTTCAGCTCCGGATACTTCAGCAGCCCCGCCACCACGAACCGCCCCATCAACGCCAGCAACCCCGGCCCGCCATCGGTTGCCGAGCGCAACGACTCGCGCAGCTCGACCAGCGCGGTCGCATCCACGTCCACCCAGGTGGTCGCCTCCGGAATCTCCGCCCGGCTACGACTCAACGTAGCCACCACAGCCTTCCGGAACCCACTCATAGGCTCCCGCCGCAACTCCGCCAGCCCGGTCCGGGAGCTCTGCGCGACGGTCACCGGCTGCACCAGGACGTCCTCGGTCCCCAGCCGGCGAGCGATCGCGAACTCCACGTCCCGCCGGACGATGAGACCGCCCTCACCCGACCCGGTCAGGCCCTTCAGATCCACGCCGGCATCCCGCGCGAGCCGACGTACCAGCGGCGAGACGACTAGCGGCACCCGCGGCGCGTCTCCGCTTTCCGGAACATTGTTTGCGCTGGGTGGCAGTGATGTTCCGGAAACCGTCGCCGAAGGGCGGGGCTTGCGCCGGCGGCCCGATGTGGCCCCGGCTCCGGTGCCGTAGCCGATCAGGACGTTGCCGGAGCCGGCGCGTTCTTCGTGGCGGTACGCCTCGCCGGCCTCGTCCGGCCGCGCGCCGGCTCCGCCGGAGCCGGCCTGCTCGCGAGAAGGCGTGCTCGGGTTCGCCTCGGCGATGGTGATGAGGGGTTTGCCGACCGGGATGGTCGTGCCTGGGTCGCCGTGGAGCTCTTCGATGGTGCCGGCGTAGGGGGAAGGGAGCTCGACTACGGACTTGGCGGTTTCGACCTCGGCGATGGGGGTGTCGACGGTGATCACGTCGCCGACCTTCACCAGCCAGCGGACGATTTCGGCCTCGGTGAGGCCTTCGCCGAGGTCCGGGAGGAGGAACGTGTTCACGAGTCCTCCCACTGCAGGTCGTCGACCGCGTCGAGGATCCGGTCGACGCCGGGCAGCTGGTACTTCTCCAGCTTCGGCGGCGGATACGGGATGTCGAACCCGGTCACCCGCCGGATCGGCGCGGCCAGCGAGTGGAAGCAGCGTTCGGTGACCCGGGCAACGATCTCCGACGACACACTCGCGAACCCACTCGCCTCCGCGACCACGACCGCCCGGCCGGTACGGCGTACCGCCGCGCAGACCGTCTCGTCGTCGAACGGGACGATCGACCGCAGGTCCACCACGCTCAGCTGCCGCCCCTCGGCCGCCGCGACCTCGGCCGCCTCCAGCGCGACCGGCACCGTCGGACCGTACGCGATCAACGTCGCGTCGGCGCCCTCCCGCCGTACGACGGCGGTCCCGATACCCGGCTGGTCCTCGGTCAGATCGACCTCTTCCTTGGCCCAGTAGAGCTTCTTCGGCTCCATGAACACGACCGGATCGGGGAATTCGATTGCCTTGCGCAACAACGTGTACGCGTCTGCGACGGTCGCCGGCGCGACCACGGTCAGACCGGGCGTGTGCGCGTAGTAGCTCTCTGACGAGTCGCAGTGATGCTCGACGCCGCCGATCCCGCCGGCGTACGGCATCCGGATCACCATCGGCAGCGTGATCCGGCCGCGGGTCCGGTTCCGCATCTTGGCGACGTGCGACACGATCTGCTCGAACGCCGGGTACCCGAACGCGTCGAACTGCATCTCGACCACCGGCCGCATCCCGTTCATCGCGAGTCCGACCGCCATCCCGACGATCCCGGACTCGGCCAACGGGGTGTCGAAGCAACGATCCTCGCCGAACTCCGCGGTCAGCCCGTCGGTGATCCGGAAGACACCGCCGAGCGCGCCGACGTCCTCACCGAACATCAGCACGGTGTCGTCGGCCTTCATCGCGTCCCGCAGCGCCTGGTTGAGCGCCTGGGCCACGGAGATCTTCATGTGCGTCATCAGCTCAGGCCTCCTCTCGCGCCAGCTCATCGCGCAGGAACGCGGCCTGCTCCCGCAGCTGCTGCGTCTGCTCGGTGTAGAGATGCGCGAACAGATCCGCCGGGTCCACCTCGGGCTCCGGCATCAGCCCGTCGCGAAGCTGGTCCGCGACCTCAGCCGCCGCACCCTCCGCCCGCTCGCGGACCGCATCGTCGAGCAGCCCTTGCGCCACGAGGTAAGTCTCGAGCCGCTTGATCGGATCGCGGTCCAGCCACGGCGTGACCTCGGCGTCCTCGCGGTAGCGGGTCGCGTCGTCGGCGTTCGTATGCGCCTGCACACGGTAGGTGTGTGCCTCCACGAGCTGCGGGCCTTCCCCCGCCCGCGCCTTCTCCACGGCCTGTCCGAGTACGGCGAGCAGCCCGGCGAGATCGTTGCCATCGGCCCGTTCGCCGGGGACGCCGTACCCGATGCCCTTGTGAGCCAGCGACGGCGCGACACTCTGCTTGGCGAGCGGCACCGAGATCGCGTACTCGTTGTTCTGGATGAAGAAGACGACCGGCGCGTGGAAGACGGCGGCGAAGTTCAGCGCCTCGTGGAAGTCGCCCTCGCTGGTCCCGCCATCGCCGCAGAGCGCCATCACCACGGTGTCCTCGCCCTTCAGCCGCGCCGCGTGCGCGACACCGACCGCGTGGGTGAGCTGCGTCGCGAGCGGCGTGGACTGCGGCGCGACGTTGCGCGCGTACGGGTCGTACCCGGAGTGCCAGTCGCCGCGAAGCAGCGTCAGCGTCTCGATCGGGTCGACGCCGCGGCTCACGATCGAGACGGTGTCGCGGTACGTCGGGAACAGCCAGTCGCCCTCGCGCAGCACCATCGTGGCCGCGACCTGGCAGGCCTCCTGACCGTGCGACGACGGGTAGACGGCGAGCCGGCCCTGCCGGACCAGCGCACTGGCCTGGTCGTTGATCCGGCGCCCCTTGATCAACTGAACGTAACCGTCGACCAGCGCGTCCTTGGTGGGCAGCGGGTACGACGGATTGGCGTGCGGTACGCCGTCCTGGTCGATCAACCGGACGGGTTCCGCAGACGGGAGCAAACGCTCCTCGACGAGGCTCATCGACGTCCTCGCTTCGCTCCGGGCGCCGATGAGGCGCGAAGTGGACTGTATTTGATGGTGAACTCGCTTCGCTCGCTCACGTGACCCTCCTGCGCAGGAGACGGACGGTGGCCTCATCGTCGTACTTCTGGCCAATCGGATCCAGACCTGGAAGAATCACGAGACGTTTGGTTCGATCCGGTGCCGATGAAGGAGCACGATGTCCGATGAGGTGATGGTCCACCGGGCCGGTCCTGGACAGATGGTCGTCGCCCCCGCACTGGACGAGGTCGACCGGCAGATCGTCGAGGCGCTCGGTCGGGACGGACGGCTCTCGATCCGGGCTCTGGCGGACCAGGTGCACATCTCCCGCGCGAACGCGTACGCCCGCGTCGAGCGGCTCACGACGACCGGGGTGATCACCGGTTTCACTGTCACGGTCGACCCGCTCAAGCTCGGCCTCGCGACGTCGGCGTACGTCACGCTCAGTCTCCGCCAGAGCTCCTGGCGGTCCCTCCGGGAGCAACTCCAGGCAATCCCCGAGATCAAGCACATGGCACTGGTCGGCGGCGACTTCGACGCGATCCTGCTGGTCCGCGCCACCGACAACGAAGGCCTCCGCCGCGTAGTCCTCGAGAAGCTCCAAGCCATCCCCGAGGTCCTCGCCACCCGCACCGCCCTGATCTTCGAAGACCTCGGCACGCTCTAGCAGCCGCAGGACTTTCGCAGAATGAGCTCGGCGGGGTAGGTCACCGCTTCTACCTTGTCCTGGCCGTCGATCAGGCGGCTGACTGCTTCGCGGGCCATGCGCTCCAGCGGTTGCCGTATGACGCTGAGCGGCGGCCAGCTGTATTCCGTTTCGGCCGTGCCGTCGAAGGCGAGGACCGCGATGTCGTCGGGGATTCGCAGGCCGGCCTCATGGATCGCGCGGAGGACGCCGACGGCCTGCAGGTCGGAGCTGGCGAAGACTGCCGTCGGCCGATTAGTTGCCGCGAGCAACTCACGGCCGGCGTCATACCCGCCCCGCCGGCTGAAGGTGGTGCGAGCGATCGGTCCGTCCTCGAGCCCGGCCGCCCGCAGCGCATCCCGCCAGCCCAACTCGCGTTCCCCCGATCGGCCACCACCGATCACCAGACCGATGCGCCGGTGGCCGTGCTCCAGCAGGTGCTCCACGCCGCGACGGGCTCCCTCGCGGTACTGCGGTCGGACCGAGCTCACCGTGGACAACACGCGGTTGATCGCGATCACCGGGATGTCGGTCTCGCTCAGGTCGGGGTCTTCCGTGGGCGCGACCAGGAGGAGGCCGCTGACTCGGCGGATCAGGAGTTCGGCGATCTTCGACTGTTCGGTGGCCGGGTCGCCGTCGGCTCCGGTCTGCAGGACGACGTACCCGCGGGCCGCGGCCTCCTTGTCGATCGCCTTGGCGAGCTCGGCGAACAGCGGGTTGCCGCCGTCAGGGGTGATCAGCCCGAAGGTCCGGGTGGTGCCCATCCGGAGCGCACGGGCGGTCGCGTTCGGCCGGTAGCCGAGCACACGGATCGCCTCCAGCACCCGGTCCCGGGTCTCCGGCGCGACCGGCCGTGGGCCCTCGTTCACCACGTAGCTGACCACCGCCGTGCTGACCCCGGCGTACTGCGCCACGTCGTTCCGGGTGACTGGGGTGGCCTTCGGCATGTGCCGATAGTACGACCCTTGACCGCCTGGAAAGCGATTGCTAGCGTGCGTGTTCTACACGAGTAGAAGGAGTCGTCGTGCCCAGACGCTATGCAGTCGCCGGGACCGGTTCACGAGCGCGGGCGTACGTTCGCGCGATCCTCGAGGATCATCCGCAGGAGGCCCAGCTGGTCGCTCTCCTCGACCCGAACCCGGGCCGCCTCGCGTATCACGACCGGTACGTCCAGGAACTCGGCGGTCCGGAGCTCCCGCAGTACGGCGCTGACGACCTGGAGCGGATGGTCAAGGAGCAGTACGTCGACCGCGTGGTCGTGACGAGCCCCGACTACACGCACGCCGCGGTCGTCTCCCGGCTACTGCGCGCCGGCGCGGACGTGATCGTGGAGAAGCCGCTGACGATCGATGCCGACGGCACCCGGCAGATCGTCGATGCGATGACCGAGTCCGGCAAGTCCGTGGTGGTGACCTTCAACTACCGCTACTCGCCGCGGAACAGCGCGCTGCGGCAACTGATCGCCGACGGCGAGATCGGCACCGTCACCAGCGTCGAGTTCCACTGGGTGCTCGACACCCGGCACGGCGCGGACTACTTCCGCCGCTGGCACCGCGAGAAGAAGAACTCCGGTGGTCTGATGGTGCACAAGGCGTCCCACCACTTCGACCTGGTGAACTGGTGGATCGCCTCGACGCCGGCCCGGGTGTTCGCGTCCGGCGGCCTGTTCTTCTACGGCGACGGCAATGCGGCCGCCCGTGGCCTTGGGCGCCGACCAGAGCGCGGCACGATCGATGACTCGGGCAACGATCCGTGGTTGCTGGATCTGCGGACCGACGAGGTCAACCGGCAGCTGTACTGGGAGAGCGAGAAGTACGACGGCTACCGTCGCGACCAGGACGTGTTCGGACCGGGGATCACGATCGAGGACAACATGTCCGTGATCGCGGAGTACGCGAACGGCGCCCGGCTGAGCTACTCGCTCAACGCCCACTCCCCCTGGGAGGGGTACCGCGTCTCGGTCAACGGCACCGAGGGACGCGCGGAGCTGGAGGTCGTCGAGCGGGCCGCGGTGATCGACGACCAGATCGACCCGAGCTACCCGTCCGAGCGCGTGGTCGCCGGCGACGTACGGTCCGACGGCGAGCGGCTGGTCCTGCAGAAGCACTGGGCCCCCGCGGTCGAGGTCGAGATCCCCCGCGGCGTCGGCGGTCACGGCGGCGGTGACCGCCTGATCTACGCCGACCTGTTCCAGGGGCCCGGCAACGACCCGCTCGGTCGCGCCGCCGACGTCCACGACGGCGTCCGCGCGGTCGCGGTCGGCATCGCCGCCAACCAGTCCCTAGCCACCGGCCAGCCCATCGTCATCGCCGACCTCAACCTCGGCGGCTGGCCCGAGTAGACGCTACGTCCGAAGATCTGAGGGTTCTGGCCCTCAGATCTTCGGACGCAAGAGACCGGTGCCGGTGAGCGAGCTGGCGTCAGGTTGAGTGGCGGGCGGTTCGCTGGCGGCGGAACCAGATGGCCAGGGCCACGCACGGCACCAGCAGGCCGCCGATGCCGAGCACGAGGAAGTCCCACTCCGCGCCGATGCGTTCGGTCAGCCAGCCGAAGTTCTGGCCGAAGAACCCGGTGACGAAGGTCAACGGCAGAAAGATCGTGGCCAGGATGGTCAGCTGCTCGATCGTCGCGTTCTGCCGGACGCTGACCTTGGTCTGCTCGACGCCGATCACCGCCATGTTCGCCTCCAGCACGGTGGCGAGCAGGTCGCGTTGCGCGGCGACCTCCTCGTTCACCAGCACCAGGTGGTCGTGCACGTCGCGGAAGTACGGCAGCAGCTGGGTGTCCCGCGCACCGCGTTCGATGGTCGTGAGTACGGCGAGCAGCGGGTGGACGGCCCGGTAGAAGTCGGTCACCTCGCGGCGGAGGAGGTAGATCCGCTCGGTCGGCGCGACGGAGCCGGCGAAGACGGTCTGCTCGACCTGCTCGATGTCGCGTTCCAGCTCGGCGACGACCGGGCCGTAACCGTCGACCACCTGGTCGAGGATCGCCCAGAGCACCGCGCTCGTCCCGGCCTCCAACAGCTCGGGGCGCTGCTCCAGCCGGATCCGGGCGCCGTGCAGATCACTGGCCACGCCTTGGCGGACGGTGATCACGAACGCCGGCCCGACGAACACGCTCACCTCGCCGAAGTCGACCTCTTCGCGCTCGTCGTCGTACCGGGCGGTGCGCAGGATGGCCAGGCTGATGTCGCCCTCGTACGGCTCGATCTTGGGCCGGAGATGGAAAGTCTGCGCGTCCTCGACGGCCAGTTCGTGCAGGCCGAAGCTCTCTCTGACCTGGGTCAGCTCGTCGTCCGTGGGTTCGAACATGCCCAGCCAGACGAATCCGCCGGCCTTGCAACTGGCGGCGGCGTCCTCGACCGACATCGCCTCGACGTGCTGGCGGCGACCGTCCCGGTAGTACGCGCAGTCGATGATCATGATGACCTCCTCCCCTGATCGTCGTACCGACCGGCGACAGGAAATAGGGTTGAGCGGGAAAGTGGCGGTGAACATCGGTGAGGAGAACCCGTGGGACTACCAGTGGTACTGATGCCAGGACCGATGCATCCGGCGGTCGCGCAGGGTCTGGAGGGCCACTGTGAGTTGATCAGGCTCTGGGAGGAGAGTGACCCGGACGCCGTTCTCGCGGCCCGCCGGGACGAGATCGTTGCCGTCGCCACCGGCGGCGGCCGGATCGACGGCCCGTTCCTCGACCGGCTGCCCGCGGTGCGGATCGTGGCCAGCTTCGGCGTCGGCTACGACCGGATCGACGCGAACGCCGCGGCCGAGCGCGGCGTCGTGGTGACCAACACCCCGGGCGTGCTGGACGACGAGGTCGCCGACACCGCCCTCGGGCTGCTGCTGATGGCCGTCCGTGAGCTGCCCCAGGCCGAGCGGTACCTGCGGGCGGGCAAGTGGCAGGACGGCCCCTACCCGTTGACCCGGGCAACCATGCACGGCCGCCGGATGGGCATCCTCGGCCTCGGCCGGATCGGGCAGGCGATCGCGGACCGGGTCACGCCGTTCGGCATCTCCGTTGCCTACCACAACCGCCGCCGCAAGGACGTCGGCTACCGGTACTACCCGACGCTGGTCGAGATGGCCCGCGACGTCGACATCCTGATGATCGTCATCCCCGGCGGCGACAGCACCCGGCACCTCGTCGACGCCGAGGTCCTGCAGGCGCTCGGCCCGGACGGCATTCTGATCAACGTCTCCCGCGGCTCGGTCGTCGACGAGCAGGCACTGGTCGACGCTCTGCGGACCAACACGATCCTGTCCGCCGGCCTGGACGTCTTCGAGCACGAGCCGAAGGTCCACCCCGACCTCCTGACCCTCCCGAACGCCGTCCTGCTCCCCCACGTCGGCTCGGCCACCATGCCCACCCGCACCGCGATGGGCAACCTGGTCGTCGACAATCTCCGCAACTGGCTGGCCCACGGCACTCCGCTGACCCCGGTCCCGGAGTCGGCGGAGCTGGTCCGGCGGCTCAGCGGCTCAGAGTGATCTCCCGCTCCAGGCGGGATAGTTTCTCGGGGTTGCGTACGGCGTAGAGACCGGTGATCAGGCCGTCCTCGAGCCGGATGGCTGTCACGGTGTCGATCTCTCCGTCGAAGCGGAGGATCAGGGCCGGCTGCCCGTTGATCTGGGTCAGCTCCACCGACGCCTCACCCAGCCGGCGCAGCCCGAGCGCCAACAGGCCGGCGACCTTGTCAGCGCCCACGATCGGCTCGGGCAGCGCCTGGACGACGCCACCGCCGTCGCCGAGGAAGACGACGTCCGGCGCGAGGATGTCGACCAGGCCTTGCAGGTCACCGGTGTTGATGGCGCGCTGGAACGCCTCGAGCGCGTCCCGGGTCTCGTCGGCGGAGACGATCCCGCGGGGCCGCCGGGCCGCGACGTGGGCGCGGGCGCGATGGGCGATCTGCCGGACCGCGTCCGGCTTCTTGTCGACGGCTTCCGCGATCTCGTCGTACTCCAGACCGAACACCTCCCGGAGCACGAACACGGCCCGCTCGGTCGGCTTCAGGGTCTCCAGGACGAGCAGCATCGCCATCGAGACGCTGTCGGCGAGCTCGACGTCCTCGGCCACGTCCGGCGCGGTGAGCAGGGGTTCGGGCAGCCACGGACCGACGTACGACTCCTTGCGGCGGCCGAGCGTCCGTAGCCGCATCAGCGCCTGGCGGCTCGCGATCCGGACCAGGTACGCGCGCTGATCCTGGATGGTGTCGAGGTCGACGCCGACCCAGCGCAGCCACGTCTCCTGCAGGACGTCCTCCGCGTCAGCGGCCGAGCCGAGCAGCTCGTAGGCGACTGTGAACAGCAGGTTGCGATGCGCAACGAACGCCTCGGTGGCTCGGTCCGTACCGGTCATGGCTGGCTCCTTCGCGCCGTCGGCTGTCGCCCACCAGATGCCGGCCGCCGGGATTCTGTGACAGCTCGATCGGTATGGCGTTCGTCACGTCACAGCAGCCGGCTCGGCGGCATCTCGTGTTCGTCCAGTAGATCTCACAAGTGAGGACATCATGACGGAACCCCGTATCGACCTGATGAGCAACGAGCTCGGCGCCAGGCTCGGCAAGCGGATGTTCGGCGTTCACCAGGCCGTCCAGGAGTCAGGCCTGTCCGAGACCACGCAGGCGCTGGTGATGCTGCGCGCCAGCCAGATCAACGGCTGCGGTCACTGCATCGACCTGCACGTCAAGGAGGCCGCGGCGGCCGGCGAGACCGCGACCCGCCTCAGCCTGGTCGCCGCCTGGCACCACTCGACGGTCTTCACCGAGGCCGAGCAGGCGGCCCTGGCTCTCACCGAGGAAGCCACCCGCCTGGCCGACACCCACGGCGTCTCCGACGACACCTGGGCGTGGGCGAGCAAGCACTACGAGGAGGATCAGCTCATCGCGCTCGTCACCGTGATCGCGATGATCAACGCCACCAACCGGCTGGCCGTCACCCTCAACCAGCTCGGCGGGTCGTACGAAGCCGGTCTCCTGACCAAAGCCCTCGACTGACGAGGGCCGCGCGATTCCCGTTTGAGGGGTCACCCCGGAAGCGATGGGTTCGGCCGCCAGATTTCGTGGGGCCAAGCCACACGTCGAGGGGTTGACCGGTTTTCTGCTTGATGTGTGGGTGATGTGACGGGCCTTGAACTGGTGCACGCGGTGGCCTGGTTGAGATTGTGGGCCGTCGAGGAAGGCGAGCTTGGTGCTCGGGGCGGCGGTGTGCCGGCGTGTGCTACTGCCGGCTAGCCGGTGATGTGGTGGTCGTCCGGGGGCGGCAGTTCGCCCAGGCGGTCGGCGGCCCGCTTGCGCATTTGGTGGGTTGACGTCCCATGTGGTGGGTTGCCGTACCGGATTCCGGGGCGCCAACCCACCATCTCGGACGCCAACCCACCAAATGGGGGTCGCTCGGCACCATGTCCGCGCCGACACACAGCACCGGGCGGGGACCGGGGCCCGTGGGCTGGGGTCGTGGGGTGGGGCCGTGGGTTGGGACGGGTCGTGGTGGGTTGGGACAAGGAATTGCCTGTCTCAGCCCACCACGACGTGTCCCAGCCCACCAGAGGTGGACCGATCCGCAGGAGAACAAGCGCGCCACAACCGCCCGACCCAGCCTCGGCACACCTTCCCACCTTGCCTCCTTGCCCACCGCCCCCTATCCCGACCAGCACACCTGGCCGACGACGATCCCCCACACATCGACCAGAACAGCCGGTTGACCCCTCAAACGGGGTAGCGGGCGCCGGCGGGGTCAGCCGGCGGGCTGTTCGGCTGGGGGGAGGTCCCAGATGCGGTTGGTCTGCCAGGCGTACTCCCAGGCCTGGATGTCGGGGGCCTCGATGCCGAAGCCGGTGAGGATCGCGCAGACCTGTTCGCGGTGGTGGTTGGCGTGGTTGATCGCCTGTGCGATGAAGATGCCGACCCGCGTCCCGCGGGTGTTGTCGTCGACGATCATCACCCGCTCGACGTCGATCGGCTTCGCCAGGAACTCCTCCCATACCGCGCCGGCCTCGTCGTTCCACCGCTCGAGCGTGTCGAAGTCCTGCGCGTGCTCGCCGTCGACGAAGTCGAGCGGGCTGTCGGCGATCCGCCGTACGTAGCTGCCGTCGCAGCGGACGATGTGATCGAGTGTCGCCAGGATCCCGCCGAACGTGCCGACGCCGGTGACCTCGAGCTGCTCGGGCGTGAGGTTCTGCGCGCGACAGAACTGGATCAGGCTCTTCGTCGCCCAGTTGTTGTGCCGGATCGGGTCGTACAGCAGGTCGTTGAGTCCCATGCGATTCACGCTAGCCGCAAAGCCTCGAGGATCTCGTCCCAATATTCGTGCAGTACGGCGAGATGCGTGGTCTGCTCGCGGATCACCAGAGTCGCCCGCGGGATCCGCTCGGCGAGCCAGTGCCCGTTGCGTGGCGAGACGTTCGCGTCCGAGTCGCCGTACCAGAGGAGGACCGGGCACGTGATCCGCTCGGGGCGGAAAGGCCAGGATGCGAAGGAGATCGCGGCGTCGCGGAGATAGCCGGCCGGGTTCGTCAGCGCTTCGCGGACCGCGGCGGCGATCGCGGCGTCGGAGCCGAGCGCGCGGCCGTCGACGACCGGTCCCGGCCGCCTGATCACCTCGGCGTCGCGCGGGTCCAGCTCCGTGAGGAAGCGCCGCGCCAGGGCGGTGTCGTCCGGGTCGGCGGGATCGAGCTGGGCGACGTACGCCTGGAAGCCGGAGCGCATCGCCGCGACCGCGTCGTCCGGTGGCAGCGTGGCGAGCCGGGCGAAGAACGCCAGCTCCTCGGGGCCGAGATCATCTCGGTGGATCGGCGGGTCCAGCTCGGGGACACTGCCCGGGCTCGTCGCTACTCCCACGGCCGTCACGCGGTCCGGACGACGCGCTGCGCAAGCCAAGGCGTACGGGCCGCCGATCGACATCCCGAGCACGGCGAAGCCGTCGATCCCGAGCCGATCCGCAACGGCCACGACGTCGTCGGCCACGGACAGATGTGTCGAGGCACAGGCATCCGACGTCCCGTAGCCGGGCCGGTTCACCGCGATCAGTCGTACGCCGTTACGCCCAGCCGCCGCGTCACCGGCGTATGCGGCATGTCGTGTGTCTGGGCAGCCGTGCAGGAAGAAGATCGGGACGCCGTCGGGCGCCCCGCCCTCCCACCACTGCATCCGCCGCCCGTCCGCCGGCCGCATCACCCCACCGACCGCGGGCGAGCGCACCGGCGCCGGGTGCGCGTCAGCCGGCCGCGGCGATGTTGACCATCCAGTTGATGCCGAACTTGTCCGTGACCATGCCGAACTCGTCGCCCCACATCTGCTTCTCCAGCGGGACCGTGACCTTGCCGCCTTCGGACAGCTTCTGGTAGTACCCGCGGAGCTCGTCGCCGTCGCCGCTCAGGCTGATCGCGATGTTCTCACCCGGGTTGTACGGCATGCCCTGCGGCGTGTCGGCCGCCATCAGCGTGAAGCCGCTCGGCGTCTCGAGCTGACTGTGCATCAGCTTGTCGTCATCGTCCGGGCCGTGGCTCGCACCGAACTCCTTGAAGGTGTTCGAGGCCACTTCACCGCCGAAGACGCTCTGGTAGAACTCCATCGCCGCTCGCGCGTTGCTTTCGAACTGGATGTACGGATTGAGCCGAGCCGCCATCAGAAACTCACTTCCCCCAACCGGCCGCACCCGGTGGTGAGGCCTCTTGCCCGCACAGTAAACCCGCCCGCCGACAGTTCGCGACCCCCAGCCGATCCGGGTCTGTGGCCGGGGTCCCCGGTCAGGCCGGGCTCGAGGGGTAACGGTCGAGGTACGCCCGGGCGCGCGGCCGCGGGTCGGCATGGAATTGCTCCGGCAGTCGGTGCCGATGGTCCGCACAGAAGCCCGCGAGGCCGGTCGTGATCGGCATGAGCTCCCAGCGGGTCTCCGGCTCGTACTCGGCCGTCGCCGCGAGGAGCTCGGCCTCGGGCGTCCACCCGTCATGGTCGAACGCCCAGGTCCCGTCGGTCGCGATGACGTGCGACGGGTTCTTCTCCCCGACCTTCCGCAGACCGGCGACCCGGTACGACGGATGGCGCGCGACGAACTCCCACGCGAGAATGTGACAGGCGCCGGCCGCGAAGAACGTCTGGTCCGGGCGTTGCCAGGCCAGCTCCTGGTCCGCTCGTTCCGCCGGCGTACGCCGGAACACGGCGGCCGGCGTGTATCCCGGCTTGTCGATTTCTGGCATGGCTGGAACCTATCCGGGGTTTCCGGACATTAACCAAGTGAGGGATGCGCGGCGACTACTGTCCGGCTGGATGCGGGCACGGTCCGCGGTCGAGTCAGGGGTGTGACAACCATTCCGGGCGTGTCCGCATCTGATAAATGGAGAAGGTTTGCAACGGATACCACGGTTCAGCGCGTCAAGAAGTTATGAGGGTGTATGTCGAAACTGGGGGGAGTGGAGGGTATGCGGAGCAGACTCCGTGAGTCCGTGATCGCTCCGGCCATGGCAATCGTCGTGACGCTGGCCGTGTTCACCGCGATCGGCGGACTGCTGGTGCTGCTCGAGCCCCGCTCGCCGAGCCCCGCGGGCCTGGACACCGGCCTCCTTGCGGCACCCCCCGGGCCTACCACCGTGCCACCGGGCCGCTACGGTTCGGGCACGCTCGGCCCGTGGCAGAACCTGCTCCGGCGGATCACGCCCGACGACCAGATCCGGGACGTCCTGACGTTCAACGGGATCTTCATGTTCGGCGACAGCATCGCCGTCCAGGACGGCCTGGCACTGGAGCAACTGCTCGCGACGCGGACCGGCGACTCGATCGCCGTCCACGACTGGTCCGGTCAGCCGACGTCCGCGGCGGTCGACGCGCTGGCGGGCTGGGCGCGCGACTACGGCCTGCCCAGCCGGATCGTGATGGCGGTCGGCACGAACGACATCTTCGACCCGCCGGCGTTCGGGGCGCAGGTGGAGCGGACGATGGCGATCGCGGGCCCGAAGCGGACCGTGTACTGGGTGAACGTCGAGGTGAGCCGGTTCCGCCAGAGCGCCGACGTCCAGGCCGCCGACCGGGCCAACAGCGCATGGATCAACCAGCAGCTGGAGGAAGCCGCGGCGCGCCACCCCAACCTGAAGATCATCCACTGGTCCGAGTTCCTCAACTCGCAGCCGGCCGGACTGGGGAAGTACCTGCGCGACGGTGTCCACACCAGTTCGCCGGTCGGTCGGGCCGCGCGCAACGACCTGATCGCCGACGCGCTGCAAGGCAGTCCCTGAGGATGGCAACCCCTGCGCCGCCTTCCGCGTTATCAGGATGGGTACGGCGTCACAGGGAGGTCCACGCATGCTCCGGCATCATGCGCTCGCCACCGCTCGCGGCGGGGCGACATCCGCGGTCATCGTCGCGGTCCTGACCGCAACGCTGCTGGTACTCATCCATCTCGAGTCCCCCACTGCCCATGCGAAGGCCGCCGCCGCTCCCGCCACGAGCAATGGTGGCTACGGGTCGGGCAGGATCGGTTCCTGGCGGTCCAACGCCAAGGTGATCTCCAGTGGTGCGCACGTCCGCCACGTCGTGGCGACTGACGGGGTCCTGCTGTTCGGCGACAGCATCGCCGTACAGGACGGGGAGGCACTCGGGCGACTTCTGGCTCAGCGGACGGGTGCGTCGTTCGCCGAGTACAGCTGGGCCGGTCAGCCGACGTCGGCTGCCGTCGACGCCATGGCTGCGTGGGCCCGCGTGTACGGGCTGCCGCATCGGATCGTGATGGCGGTCGGTTCGAACGACATCTTCGACCCGCCGGCGTTCACCGCGCAGGTCGATCGGGCGCTGTGGATCGCAGGGCCCAGCCGGACCGTGTACTGGGTGAACGTCCAGGTGTCGCGGACCGACGAGCCGGCCTCTGTGCAGGTCGCCGATCAGCGCAACAGTGAGTGGGTCGATCTCCAGTTGGCCCAGGCCCAAGAGCGCTACCGGAACCTGCGGATCGTGCATTGGGCCGAGTTCCTCGCGGCCCGTCCCGAGCGGATGCGGACCGACCTGCGGGATGGCCGGCACACGACAGTCCCGGCCGGGCAGACGGCCCGCAACACCTTGATTCTGCAGGCGATCCAGCACGGCTGAACCGGAGTCGGCGATCCGCACAACCTTTCCCTGAGTCAGGGCATCTAGACAGACAGAGGAAACATTCTGACCTCGGGGGGATCCACCTGGACGCGATGAGCTGTCCCAATGTGCATGGCGACGTACCTGGACGTGGAGTGACGGCACCGTGATCGATGCCGGTTGCAACCTTCTCCGGACCGCCTGACGTCTACCCAGTAGCACCCGCCGACGCCGCGGAATCGAGGCGTGTCACGCAAACCACCGGACCGGAATCCAGGGACTCGTTCGGTCCTAATTCAGGTCTAGGCCAGAACAGGCGTGCCCTGGGCATGCGGTGAGGACGAGCAATGCCCGCGAGACATCCCCGCACAGCTGGAACGACGGTCCGGCTCGCCATCGCGCTGGCGGCGAGCGTCGCCGTCCTGGCGACCGCGCTGATGATCCCGCGGGGCGGCTCGAAGCCGGAGGCCGCCCCGGACCCGACCGTTGTCCGAACGGCCGAACCTCCGACCGCCCCGCCGACGCCGGCGAAGCGCAACACCTACACGTGCCCGGCGTACAGCGGGATCGATCACGCGAACCCGTTGGCCAACCTCTATCGCGACACGTTCACGTGGGGTACGACGGCGCCGTACAAGGTGGGCGACGGCAAGGGAAACATCAACTGGCGGGTGAACCCGGACAAGAACCCCAGCTGGTACATGTGGCTGCACTCGCTGCGCTGGCTGGGCCAGGGAATCGTGGCGGCCGGCAATGGCGATCGGCGTGCGCTGCAGCGGGTCAGCGCGATCGCGCACGACTGGGTGAAGGACAACCCGTACTCGTGGAAGTCGGACATCGGCGCGTACGAGTCGACGATGCACCGCACCAACGTGCTGATTTGCTTGCGTCAGGCAACGTTATCCGGGCTGCATGTGTCGCGGCTGCCGCGGGAGTACGCGTGGCTGGACAAGGCGCTGCTGGACCACGCGTGGTTCCTGCGGAAGAACTGGAGCGGTGACTGGAACCACGGCACCGACGAGAGCCTTGCCCTCTTCGGGGTTGGCTGCACGCTCGGGCGGAGCGATCTGAAGAAGGTCGCCGCGGATCGGTTGACCAGCGCGATCAAGACGTCGATCGACACCCAGGGCTCGACCAACGAGCAGTCGACGGCGTACGCCCAGTTCAACTACTCGCTCTGGGGCCGGGCGATCGACGTGCTGGAGAAGTGCGGCGTCGACCCCGGTACGACGATCAAGGCACGCCGGCGCGAACTCGCGAAGTGGCTCGCGCTCGCCACCAACTCGCTCGGCAACCTGCACCAGATCGGCGACTCCGAGGTGGTCCGCACCGCGCCGGTCCCCGGCACGGTTCTCGAGTACGCCGGGACCCTCGGCGCGCAAGGGATCCGGCCGACCCAGCGGATCGGGATCTTCGACGCCGGGTACATCTTCGGCCGGACCGGGTGGGGTGAGACGCGGCCGTTCACCCAGGAATCGACGTACAGCATCAGGTTCGGGCCGGCGCGCAAGCTGCATGGGCACGAGGACCACACGTCGATCACCTACACCTCGCACGGCCGGGACGTCCTGATCGACGGCGGGCACGCCGGCTACAAGATGGACGACTGGCGGAGCTGGGCGAAGAGCCAGTTCTCGCACAACGAGATGACGGTGTTGTCCACCGCCGCGGAACACCCGGAGACCAAGCTGACGCGGTCGTCGATCGCGCCGACGTCGGAGTTCTACGAGCTGCATGACTCCCTGGGCAAGGGGATCGACCGGACCCGGGGCGTGCTGGTGCTGAAGGATCCGGACCTGATGGTCGTGCTGGACCGCGGGACGTCACCGTCGTCCCAGGACTACCAGACGTTGTGGCATCTGCCGGAGGACCAGAAGGTGGTTGTCAACGGCAACTCTGCGGTGGCCGCGAGGCCGGGCGATCGGGTCAAGACGACGTTGCTGCAGATCCCGTTCCAGCAGCAGACCACGCCGATCCAGGTCGCAACCGGCAACACCGACCCGATCCAGGGCTGGCACTACACCACCATCGACAAGCGCCACCCCGCCCCGGTCGTGAAGTTCACCCGCTCCGGCCGCACCGCGTCGATCCTGTCCGTCATCGTCCCAACCCGCAGCAAGGGGGCCGTCGCCTACACCACGTCGCAGCAGGGCTCCGGCGTACGCATCACCTTGAAGGTCGACGGCGTGAGCAGCACCATTTCCGTAGCGGCTGACGGCACGCTCACACGGGTCAAATGAGTCCTTCGTACGGCGGCCCGGTGGGTGGTCAGCGCCGGGCCGTCGTACAGGGTCAGGCGGTTTGTGGCGTGCGGGCGCCTACGGGGTGCCAGCCGGGGGGCGGGTCCTCGCCGACGCGGCCGTCGACGGCTTCGCGGAGGAGGTCGGCGTGGCCGGTGTGGCGGCCGTACTCCTCGACGAGGTCGAAGACGAGGCGGCGCAGGCTCGCGTGCCGGCCGTCGGGCCAGCTGATATGCGCGGGCTGGTCGAGCCCACCGTCGGCGAGGGCAGCGGTGACGCGCTCCCGCGAGCGGGCGACCGCGCCATCCCAGAGCGCGTAGAGCTCCTCGGGCGTGTTGTCGGCCGCGGAGTTGAACTCCCAGTCGTTGTCGTCCTGCCATCCGTTCTCGTCCCAGTGCGAGTCCATCGGTTCGCCGCGGAACTTCACGGTGAACATGTAGTCCTCGTTCGCCGCCAGGTGCTTCAGCAGACCCCCGAGCGTGATCGTCGACGCCCCGATCCGCGCCTGCATCCCGGCCGCGTCGAGCTCGTCGACCTTGTAGCGGAACGTCGTACGCAGCCGATCGAGCGCCCCGATCAGGTGCTCAGCCTCGGTACCAGCCAGCGGAGGTTCCCACCATGTCTCAGTCATACCGGCACCGTAAACCCCATTCCGGACACTCCCCTTCCGGAACTACGAGCTCCCGACTGACGTCCTAGGCTCGGCGGATGGGTCGGTATGCCGGAGTGATTGCGCAGTACGACGGCCGGCTTGCGCTGGTGCGGGAGCAGTACGAGGGGTGGGACGCGGCGTACTGGAACCTGCCGAGTGGCGCGGTCGAGGTTGGGGAGAGGCCGGCGGACGGGGCGGTTCGTGAGTTGCGCGAGGAGACCGGGCTGCGGGTCGACGCGGATGCGCTGGAACTTGTGTGGACGACTCACGCGGTCGAGGCCGGGCGGACGCTGTCGCGGTCGTGGAACTACGTGGTGTCGGTGAGCGACCCTTCCTTCGCGATCGACGATCCCGATGGGTCGGTGATGGATGCGCAGTGGTTCTCGCGTGCGGACGCCGTCCGGCTGTTGCGGCACGTGCCTTATCCGCCGATCGCCGTACCCACGGTCGGTTATCTGGCTGACGGCGTACGCGCGGACTGGACCTTCACGCTGGCCGCGGAGTCGTGGCGTTGGGAGTTCCCAAAAGTTCAAGGTTGAGAGGGGGTGTCACGATGGGCTCGAGAGGGAGCCGCGGCGAGGCATCCACGACGTCCGCTCGTAGATGTTCCAATCCCCGAGCCACTCCCGGTACTCGGCGTAGTTGTTGACGCCGGCATCCAACACCGCCTGATAAAGCCAGTAGCCACGCGCCCGCTCCCCCAACCCTTCGGCTTCCTCTTTGATGGCAAGGATCCGGTCTCGAGTCTCCGGGGTCAGTGCCTCTCGAAGAGCCGCGGTCAACGCCGCACCGCTCGCGACAGTCGACGCATGCTCGAAGACCCACGTGTCGATCGTCCACGTCTCATCCGAGGTGAGCTCGTACTCGAGCTTCCAGTTTTGCCCTTGCTCGTGCCGATCGCGAGCATCGAGGTAGGTGATCCGCCGCGCCTTCGGCAACTCGGCCAACGCCGCCATCACCGCGAACCCGTCAGCCACCCGCGGCTCATCCGAATGGATCTCCATGTCGATGTCCAGCGGCTCCACAACCCCGATCCCAACCGACCCGACAATCACCACCTCGCCGTACTTCCCCCACCGCTCCAGCAGCTCGAGATCCCGGACAATCCCGTACGCCGCCCGTAGCCGCCCCTCCGCCCGAGCCGCCCGCTCATCAACCGACACATCCACCTCCTCGCCAGGTGAGCGATCGTAGGCGCGATGATGGGTCGATGAGGTCGCCCGTTCGCCCGTTGTCCGCCAGGAAGCTAGCGCGCGACTTCTATCTGCGCCCGGCGTCGGACTGCGCGACCGACTTCCTGGGCAAGGTCCTCGTCCGCCAGACCCGCGCCGGCCGCGTCGCCGGTGTGATCCGCGACGTCGAGGCCTACCCGGCCTTCACCGACGCGGTCCACCACGGGAACAAGAAGACGCCACGGACCTCCGTGATGTGGGGGGCCGGCGGTGTCGCGTACGTGTACCTGATCTATGGCCAGTGGCATCAGTTCGCCGCCGTCGTGAACCGGGCCGACGTACCCGACGTGATCTTCATCCGCGGCGCGACACCGGTCGAGGGCGTCGAAGCCATGACCGCCGAGTGGGACAAGCCACGAGGCGCCGATCAGCTCGCCAACTCGCCCGGCAAGCTCTGCCGATCCTTCCAGATCACCAAGGACCTGTACGGCGCCGACCTCACGGGTGCCGACCTCTTCCTGGAGGACTGGGGCATCTCAGTCGATCCAGCGCAGGTCCGGGCTGCCGAACGGGTCGGCATCAGCAGCCGGCGCGATGGCCACGACAGCCCTCTGAGGTACTACCTCGATCCGGCCGACTGACCTGTGGTTGGCTTGCAACGTGGGCGACGATGTTCATTTCACCGCGCAGTTCCCCACCAAACGGATGGCGGCCGACTGCTTGTTCACGGACCAAGCCGGCCGGCTGCTGGTGCTCGAGCCGCCGTACAAGCCGACCTGGGATCTTCCCGGCGGGATGGTCGAGCGGGACGAGTCGCCACGCCTCGCCGCACAGCGCGAGGTCCGGGAGGAGATCGGCCTCGACGTCGAGCCCGGCGATCTGCTCGCCGTGGACTGGATGGGCCGGTCCGGCGACTTCACCGAGGTCGTCGCGTTCCTCTTCGACGGCGGCGTACTCGCGCCGGCCGACATCGATCGCATCGTGACCGATCCGGCCGAAGTGAAGAGCTTCAGATTCGCCACTCTCGACGAGGCCGAGCAGCTACTGGACGCCGAACAGTTCGCACGGGTCGCGGCCGCTCTCACGTCCCGACGGTCGGCGACGTACCTGGAGAACGGCTCTCCGCCTCGCTCCGTCTGATCGGCAGAAATCGTTTTGCGCGCGCAGGTACTGGGCGACATCATCGGTCGGGTGCAAGCGCCACCTGCTCTCGTGCTCTCCGGCCCTCCGGGGGTCGGCAAGACGTCCGTCGGATGGCGGGTGTTCGATCGCTGCACCGACCTCGGACTGGCGCCCGCGTTCGCGGACCTCGACTTTCTCGGAGCTGCCTGGCCGGCTCCGGACGACGACCCGCATCAGTCGCGGTTGAAGGCAACCAACCTGGCTGCGGTGTGGTCGAACTCCCGCCAGACCGGCAGCCGCCGCCTCATCGTCGCAGGCGTCGTCGAGAACCTGAACGACCGCCGGCAACTCGAGACCGCCACCGGCGGACCAGTGGTGATCTGCCGTCTCGACGCGCCGGACGCCGACCTCGCACAGCGCATCCACGGTCGCGGCCGCGAGAGCGGCGCCAGTCTGACCAAACTCGTCGCCCGCGCCGCCGAACTGTCCGCACTACTGACCGCCGACGATGTCAGCGACTTCGCGATCAACACAGCCGCCCGCACCATCGACGACATTGCCGACGACGTCCTCATTCACTGGCAGGCGGAGTGAATTTCTGTACGACGGGGTGCTGCGGGTCGGTGTTGTCGACGACGACGTGCGCGACGGCCGCTGGGTCGTGCAGCTCCTGATAGCGCCGATATCCAGGGAGGAAGTTCGTCGTCAGTGCATGCAAGGCTGCCTCCTCGCCCCCGAACCACTCACTGTCCCTGGCAACACCGCGCCGCAAGATCTCGCCCTCATCGGCGTGGAGGTAGAGGCCCACCTCCCAATACGCCACTAGCGCGGGTTGAAGCACGAAAACCCCGTCGAACACCAGCACCGCATCAGACGCCGCGACCTGAGCCGGCGCAACCACCCGCAAGTCCGCACGATCATCGAACGTCATGGTGGTGTACCGACGATCCCCGGCCGGCCCGAGAGGTAACAGCAAACCATCCACGACGGCCTCGTTGTCGAACCAGTCATCGAAGTACCCACCCGGGAACGTCTCCCCCGGCCGCGGCCTGGCATCCCGCGGCCGCCGAAACCCATCGACCCCAGCCCTGATCACCGGCCGATGCCCCTGCAGCCGCTCCGCCAACTCATCAGCGAGCGTGGTCTTCCCGGCCGCATCCGACCCATCAATCCCTACCCGGACCGGATGCCCCACCCCCAGCCCAAGCACCATCGCGACGATCCGCGAGAGAAGCCCTTCCCTGCATCCCTCCGCCCTCGCCGAGTCAGCGGTCATTGCGGCTTGGCATCTTCCGCCCACCGTTGGAAGAGGTCGATCTGCGCCTGGGGCCAGGAGCCG
Organism: Kribbella sp. NBC_01510; assembly: GCF_045040325.1. Taxonomy (NCBI): domain Bacteria; kingdom Bacillati; phylum Actinomycetota; class Actinomycetes; order Propionibacteriales; family Kribbellaceae; genus Kribbella; species Kribbella sp. NBC_01510. Next base: position 1,681,649 of record NZ_CP109418.1, read on the forward strand.
TCGCATGGCATGGTGCCGTCTCGGAGGCGCGCGAGGATCGCGTCGGCGTACCGGCTGACGTCGTCGTATGACCAGAGGTCGAAGTGCCTCAGCATCGATTGGCGGTCGATCTCGCGGAACAGGGGCTTGATATCCGTCTCAAAGCCAGTCGCATCGCTGCGATCGTTGGCCATGACTCCTCCTGACGTCGAACGGCGACCAGAGCCACCCCGGCGTACCGCGTTGCCTCAGTTAGCCCGCATCCGCAGGTGAACGTCAACAGCGCGAGGACAGTTCTTGTCACATGTCGCCGAGCTGTTCGGACATAGAGGTGTAGGTCACCAGACCGACTACCGCCGGAAGGACAGCCCCTCATGAAGACCATCGTTCTCGTCCACGGCTTCTGGGTGACACCGCGCAGCTGGGAACACTGGATCGACCGCTACCAACAAGCCGGCTACCACGTCATCGCGCCCGCCTACCCGGGGTTCGAGGTCGAGGTCGAGGCCCTCAACGCCGACCCGACGCCGATCGAGGCGCTGACTGCCCCGGCGATCGTCTCGCATCTGGAGTCGGTGGTCGGCGCCCTCGACGAGCCGCCGATCCTCATGGGCCACTCCGCGGGCGGTGCGTTCACGCAGGTCCTGCTGGACCACGGATTCGGGGTCGCGGGTGTGGCGATCAATTCCGCGCCGACCGAGGGCGTGCGTGTCATCCCGCTGTCCCAGCTCAAGGCGTCGTTCCCGGTGCTGAAGAACCCGGCCAACCGGCACAAGGCCGTCAGCCTGACGCCCGAGCAGTGGAAGTACACGTTCGCCAACACCTTCACCGAGGAGGAGTCCCTCGAGCTCTACCACCGGTACCACGTCCCGGCATCCGGGCGGATCTTCTGGAACAGCGTGCTGGCGAACTTCGAGCCCGGCCCGCAGGACGTCCACGTCGACTACCACAACGGCAACCGGCCCCCGCTGCTGTTCGTCTCCGGCGGCGAGGACCACCTCATGCCGCCGAGCGTGCAGCGCTCCAACGCCAAGCACTACAAGTCCCCGAAGACCATCACCGAGATCAAGGAATACGAAGGCATGCCTCACCTGCTACCCGCCCATAAGGGCTGGGAGCAGGTCGCCGATGAAGCCCTGGCCTGGGCAGCAGACCACGCCGGCTGGCCAACCCCGACCCCCGCCTGAAGGCCTCCGCACGCCGATGGCCGGCTGCTGGTCTCCTACGAAACCCCGTCGAACCAGGGCCTTCGACTTCAGGCTCAGCGGACGGCGGTGAGGTCGAGGCCGGTCCCGGCGGGGGTCAGAAGGGTCAGACGGTTGTAGTCGATGGTGTAGGTGACCTTGGCCCTGAGGGTGGTCAGGATCGCGGTCTCCACCTCGGCAGTTTCCCCTGTGCATGCGTGGTCGGTGGTGGACGACCCCGGTGAGGTCAGCTCTGTTCTGGTGCGGTCGACAGTGCCGGAGAGTTCGTTGCAACCGGCGTACGCCCTGAGGACGTCATACACGCGCGCGGACCCTCGTCGTTCCGGTTGGGCACTTCCGCGAACTCCAGCCGAGTGCGCGTGTTCGAGACCAATTGCTTGGGCTTGCCATCCTCCGTCACCGCGGTGGACAGATAGGTCTTGCCCATCGGCGAGCTGGTCACTTCGCCCATGCTCGGCTCCTCTCCACATCGTGCCGCTCGGGTGCCGGCCGATCCATCAGAGGTTAATCCGGCAGGACGCGCAGACCCGGCGCATTCTCCTGCTCAGCGTGATTGCGCCGGGGTGGCTGTACTGACAGAGTCGATGGATGCTGAATCAGGTGGCTGACGGTGTCTGGGTCCGTCAAAGCGAGTGGGTCTGGAGCAATGCCATCGTGGTGCGCGGGGAGGGTGGGTTGATCCTGGTCGATCCTGGCATCGACGGTTCCGATCTGAACGAACTCGCCGATGACGTGGACCGGCTCGGCATTCCGGTGGTTGCCGGGTTCTCCACCCATCCCCACTGGGACCACCTGCTGTGGCATCCCCGGTTCGGTGAGGTGCCGCGCTACGCCACTCCCGGCGGCGCCCAGGTAGCTAGCGAAGCCCGAGAGCGGGCACAGAAAATGGCAGCGGAGAGCGCGTCGGGCATCCCTCTCGAACTGATCGGGCTCCTCACCCCGCTGCCCGAGGACGGCGGACCCGTGCCCGGCGAGATCGTCGAGCATCAGGCGCACGCCATCGGCCACGCCGCGGTCCTCCTCGCGGACCGTGGCGTCCTGGTTGCCGGCGACATGCTCTCCGACGTCCTGATCCCGCTCCTCGACCCTCGCCGCCCCGATCAGGTGAGCGCCTACGAGACGGCACTCGACCGGCTGGGTGAGGCTGCCAGGCACGTCGATGTCGTGGTCCCCGGCCACGGCGCCGTTGCCAAGGGTCCCGAGGCGGCGGCCCGCCTGGCCGCCGATCGTGCCTACATCGACGCGTTGCGGCGAGGAGAGGAACCGGTCGACGCGCGTCTGGATCAAGACTGGCTCTCCGGCCCCCACCAGTCGAACCTGGAGCAGGCCCGACACGCATCCGGATGAACTTCGGCGTCATAGCGCTCATGTCGCCCGCTCGTGGCCCCCACAGCGGTCAGGAGCGCGCCCCGTCAGGGACCCGTTCGCAGACCGCGGTGGTGTCGGGCTGGCTGTGGCCGAGGATTTCCGCGAACACGGGATACATGGCGCCTGAGCGGAGGCCGTACGGCGGAGGTCCCGTGAAAACTCTTGCCGAAAGCCTGTCGTATCCACCGGGCGCCGTTCGTAGCGTAGGTGGAGGCGGACAGCGGGTCCGCTCGAGCCGAAGGAGCAGACATGCCCGAGTACCTCATCTACTTCAACCAACAGTGGGTGGGTGACCACACCGAAGAGTGGTTCGGCGGGCGCGGGCCACTCGCCAGGGCGGTCGTGGACGAGATGAAGGTTGCCGGCGTTTACGTCTTCGCCGGGGGGCTGGAGGAGGAGGACGGCCCGGTCTACAGCGCCGACCCCACCAGTGGCGAGGTGTTGCTCACCGACGGACCATACGTCGAGACCAAGGAGTTTCTGGGCGGGTTCGCTCTGGTGAACGTGGCCGATGACGAGACCGCCAAGATGTGGGCGGCCAAGGTCGCAGAGGCCTGCGGTTGGCCACACGAAGTTCGCCGCTTCAAGCCGCAACCCAGGGCCAACTGACTCCATCGCCGTCGCTGCGGCCGGAACGCTCCTCCGAACGAGGAGGACGAAGGCGGCCCGGACCAGTCCGCGCTGCGACCGCGTTAGCACGACCGCTAGGCCCTCTAATGGGACCGAGAGATGAAAGATCCCCAGGTCATGTGCCTTGACCTGGGGTTTCTTGGTGCTCCGGGCGGAGCCGCCTGTCGGAATCGAACCGACCTTCTCATTGCGAGGAAGAACGACAGCGTCGCATCCGCTCTCTACCAGCGCTTCTAGCAACACGGGCACCCGCAGCAAGCGCGAGATTCCCCATGCGTAGCCGTCGTTTCGTGCCACGAGTCATGCCATGCATCTCGACCACCCTCGGTCGCGGCCCGCGGCCAAGCGCACGTCTCAGTGGCTAGACACAGATCCAGCAGTAGAGCTTCTGATCGCCAGCCCGCGCTCGCTGGGCAAGTCCGGCCAACTCCTTCAGGAACTCCGCGAGGTCAGTTGGGCCGGCCGCGTTCCAGAACTCTTCCGTTTCAGGCCACTCGCTCCAAGGTCTCGTCGCCGGCCTCGGCGAGGGCCGCGGTCAGGGGGTCAGGGGGTCACCACAAGGCGCTCACCCCCGTCGCGCATTGCGAGGTTGTGACCGCTTCGAGGATCGTCGACCACCTCGTCGTATGGCCGCCCCGTGAGCAGTTCCTCGAGCGTTCCCAGTTGCACGACAGGGTCAATGCCCTTGACCGAAAGCGTGTCGTGAACGACGAGGTCGGGATCTGCGCCGAGCGCGGGCTCTGGCGCCGGGCGCTTGCGCCGGAATATCCCGCGCTGCCGCCCTTCAGGGAGAGTAATCATCGTCGCCTGGGACCCGGGGCCACCAACACGATCAACGACGGTCGCCGCTTCCTCATCGGATGCAGCTGCGAAGTAGTCGAACAGCACGCCCATGGCGAACATCCTGCACGACGCGCGATGCTCTGAGATCGGCAGGACGGCAAAGCGCGCTCATCGGCATGTTGGTTCGCGCTGACAGCGGCATGAGCGTGCGGCTGAGGCGTAGGTTTATCTGCTCATCGCTGTCGCAAGCAGTGGCCCTGCGTGCGCCTCGACGAGAGGCACCCATTCCGGCCACCCCAACGTCCGACCAAGGAGGCGTACTGCAGTCCAGTAGTCGATCATGCTGTCAGTGGACTGCAGCAATCGCTCAATCCAGGCGAAGACATCGCGCAGGGCAGCCGGGTCGCCAATGGCGTGGGGCATCACATCGTGGCGGAACACCCAGTCGACGCGCCCTGCGGGATCTGCGCCGTCGTCTGCCTCAACAGCGGCGGCTGCCTGCGGAAAGGTCCTTAGGAACTCCTCTTGGATGTTGCCGCTTGTGAGGAGCACGCCGACACGCTAGCCCAGGTCGGAGTCCACTCATCGTGAGTGCACCGGACACCGGCAAATCAGTGCGTTCTTGGTTGTCCCCAAGGGCCCGGCATGAAAGTCGATGGGGTGTGGGGTGCATCCCAGTGAGCCGCTGAGCGGAGCTCCTCGTGCTGTTTACGGCGTAATGGTGATTTCCATCGGCGCCGTCAGGATGTTGCCGTTGTCGGTCTGTGGTGCGATGACCAGCTGCCACTGTCCGGGCGGGACTGCGTACCCCAGGTCGGGAACCACCGAGGCTGTGCCGATCAGGACGGGCACGGGGCGGCTCTGGTGAGGTTCGATGGCGAACCCCACCCGGGCCATGGTGTGCGGGCCGACGTACAGACCGACCACGCTGCCGGAGCTGTCGGTCACCGCTGATGTCAGGTCGCCGGCGGTGAGGAGCACTTGCTCGTGCGCGGCCCGATTCGTTACCAGCACGTCTTGGTGCTTGTACCAGCCGGTCCGGACCGTCAACGGAGACAGGGGTTGCACGTCGAGCCCGGCGGATTCAGCAGGTTCTCCGTGTAGTTGGCGTGAGTAGTCGGTCACCCACAGCTGTCTGGCCGGAAAGGTCATCGCCCCGACACGCAGATCCACAACGTCCCCGTACTTCGCGTTCAACATGACCGCGATGTCGGTTGCCCAGGCGGCCAGATCGATGCGGAACCGCCGCTCACGCCGCTCGAAATCGGGGGCAGGAAATACCACGAGCGCGCCCGGTGACTCGTCGCGCAACCGCCGCAGATCCACACGCAGACTCTCCCAGCCGGCCATAGCCCGACGGTATCCGAACCGCGCGCTCCTCCAGCCGCAGGTGGACGGCGATCTAGTCCGCTGAGCAACTTCCTGAATTCGGCATCAGCGCGCTTCACTCTCCGCGGCATGTCAGGGCGTTCAGCCACGCTCACGTCCGGGCAGGGGGGCGCCGTCGAGGAAGGCGTTGTAGACGTCGAGGACGTCGTCGTCCACCGTCGGCTCGATGTTGCTCCAACGAGTGTCTCGACGGTCGCGATGAGGGCCGGACAGCCAGAACTCCTCGTGCGTGTCTGTGTCGTAGAAGTTCGCGTCCCACATGCCCTTGCCGCGGGCCAGGGTTCGGCCGTGCCAATAGGCCGTCTTCCAGGTTCTGTTGAACCTCACACGGCTGATCCAGGCCGGCCCTTGGTCGGTTCCGTGGCCGGTCTTGAGTTGGACGAACATGACTCGATCAGGCACGCGCCCATGGTGCCCCAGCCGGGGTTGAGGTCCACGCATTTCGGCGGATGACCGATACGTGCGTAGCCTGCCCTCAACGCGGCAGATCCGCGCGTTCAGGACCCGAGCCTCACGACCCCCGAACGCTCGCGAGGGTCAGTTGCTTGCGATGGTGGTCGTAGTGCTGGGTGGCGTAGTGGTAGACGTCCCGCAGTGTCATGTAGTCCGTGAAGTAGGGGTCCCAACGGACTGGGAAATGCATGCCTCGGTCCAGTGCACGCTCCGGCCGTGTTCGCAGCGATGTCTGGAGGTTGCTCAGCACGCGGTCCATGAGCCGCTCCATCCGGGCGTATCCCAGAGTGCGCGCACCGAACAGGGAGCCAACGAAGTTGATGACGTGGAACGGGCGGGCGCCGGCGTTCAGGAGCGCGGCGAACCGCCGGGACGCGCCGTCGGGTAGTCGGGAAAACCCCCAGACGAGAATCCTCAGGTTCCGCACCAGTAAGTACCCGAAGAGCATGTGGAACAGCAACTGCTCGTTGTTCCACTTCGTGCCGTCGGTTGGCTTGCGAAGCTCGGCGACTGTGGCGGTGTCGACGAGATCTCGGTAGTCGTTTCGGACGCGATCCATCTCCGCGCAGATCTCTTCCTGGTCCATGGTCGCCTCCGGGTCGTCGCTGTCACCGTGGGTTCACGCTAGGCCGCCCGGCGCGGTTTGGGGACATCCGCACATCGGCATGAGCGCGCTTTACCCTCGGCGGCAGATCCGTGCGTTGCAGGGGTGACAGGATGTGCGGCGTGGAGGCCCACGAAATCCGACATCTTGTCGTCACCGCAATGGACGCCGCTGGGATGAGTCGTGCACGGGGTGCCCGGTGGTTCGTGACTTCTGACGAACTCACGTGGGTCTTCGAGTTGGATCGCGGCGCCGCATGGTCACGGCGGGCCATGACTGTGGGAGCGGCAGTCCGGGCCTGGACGGGTGATGAGGCCATCCGTCGCGCCAACAACGGTCACGTCGTCGTGGACTATGCGCTACTTGGATCGGCAGTGCCGGATGAGGTGGTCGGCACGCGATTCGACGATCATCGCTCCTACTTCACGATGATGTTCGATCACACGCATGACCTCGTGACAGTCGACGAACGCCTTCGATCCTTCGAGTGGATGGCGAAGGATCTCGGTCACCTCACGCAGGAGCACACAACTGTAGACGCGCTTCGCCAGGCAGTCTCCGTTGGAAGCTTCGAGTCGGGATTCGTAGACCGCCGCCTGCGCTGAGCGACTGCTTGCCAACGTCCCGAACTCGGCATATCCGCGCGGATCGCGGCATGTGAGTGCAAGTCACACGGATTTTGCGCATGCCGGCCTTATCAGTCTCTCGTTGGTCCGTTCCCGGGTCGTCGACGTCTACAGCTCCTTAATCTTCGGCTGCAGCTGCAGCTGCAGCTGCAGCAGGTTCTGGCTCCTTCCCGGAAACGAACCAAACCCTGCTCGCGGTAGTCTCCCCGGGCATGACGACGATGCCCGTCCCCGCGACAAGTGAGGGGAGACGTCGGCTGCCAGTGGGGGCTGTTGTGCCGCTATGGGGGCTGGTGGTGTTGTGTGAGGTGGTTCCGGTGCCGCCGTTCGGGGGGTTCACCCTCGTGTTCCAGGTAGGCCAACTCGGCTGCTGGCTGGTTGCGGTGGTGACGACTGTGTATTTCGTCCGAGGGCGGTCCGCGAAGGTCGTGGTCGGTATGGTTCTTGGCCTGGTCGCGGTGTGGTTCACTAACTGGTCGCTGCTCGAGCCGTCGAGTTACCTGCGGCTGCATCGGGCGCAGTTCGATTACATCGCGGCACATCCGCCTCCGCTGGTGGCCGAGGATCTGTTCGACTCCGGTGAGAACCTGCCGTGGTGGGCCCACGACCTGTCGATCACCGGGAAAGCAGCCGGGACGTCGGCTGGGAGTGTCTACCTCGAACAGAACCAGAGCATCCTTGGTGGATCCATCGGTTATGTGCACAGCGTGTCGCCGGCGGAGACTTTCATCGTGGCCGACGAAAGGTTCGGACTCGGTGAGTGTCTACACCTGACCGACGACTGGTACTGGTGCTGATTCTCGGGACTAGCGTGAGCCAGAATTGACGGTTACGTGTCAAGGCGCGGGCAGTCCCTCCGCATCGCCGCGATAGCTGCCACCGTTTAGGTTCAGGTCGGCGCGGTCAAGAGGCGAGCGTGCTCGCTCGCGCAGGTCTCCAGGGGTTCCTGAATTCGGCATGAGCGCGCGGAATGCGGCAGATGCGTACGTTTCCCAGCCCACGACTCCGTGGTTTGGCAGGGTGGTTCGTGGTCGGTCCCTCGGTGGCGTCCGGGGGAACCTGCGCTGCACGTCGATCACGCCACCGGGAGGGGTCTCACTGGGTGCTCGCTTCGATCGCGTCGGCGATCTCCGACACCAGCTCCTCGTAAGCCGCACGTGTCAGGTGCATGCCGTCGGCATCGAACGCTGCGGGACCTATCCTGTCGGCCACCGCACGTCCAGTGCGACGCCTCCGCGCGCCTCGACGAGCGGTCGTCCTGCCCCAGCGCGCCGACAGGACAGAGTCAGCCGGCCTCGGCCATGTCGAATGTGCCAGCCGACGCGCGGGCACTGTCATCGGCATGAGTGCGCGGATCGCGGCTACTTGTCCGCGCATCCGTCAGAAGCGGCGTCGTACTTCGTCAAGCCCGAGCGTGGGTCAGGGGCGTACCCGGATCAGCAACCGGTGCCGGGACGGTCGTGCTGAATCCCTTCCAGATAAGCCAGACTGCCAGCACGATCTCCTGCACACCGATCGGGACGTTTAGCGCAACTTGCGGACCCGACATGGTGTCGATCGCTCGGAACAGGACGAGCAGGGCACCGATGGCTCCGAACGTCGTACCCGCAAGGCCCCAGATCGACAGCCAACGCGGGATCAGTCGTGACCGGAAGAAGACCAGGTAGTACAGGGTTCCGCCGGTGTAGAATGCCAACACCCCTGCCACTGCGGCAGCCTCGCGCAGGTCGCGTACCAGCTCGCCCGATACTTGCGTAGTCGCGCCGATCACTCCGCTCGCCGACAGTTGGTCCGACAACGCCACCAGGACCAGCGTGCCGACAGCCGAGAGGGCATAGAACACCCCCTCGATGAGCCGGAAGCCGACGGATCCCAGCGCCATGCCGGCTGCGTATGTCCGCAGCACGGGGTAGAACGAGATGGCGATGGCTGCGCTGGTGAAGGCTGCCACCAGCTGGAAGAGTCCCGCAGTGAGCATTCGATCCTGGTGCTGGGACACGCCCGCCAGGAAGCCGGGCCCGTCGAGGAGCGACCCCAAGAGGGCCGTGGCCACCAAACTCGCGGCGGTCGCTGCGATGAGCAGCATCCCCGCGGTCGTGGCGTGGATGTCGCGCGATCTCATCATGTCTCTCCCTTTGCCGAAGCTGGGATCCGACGCCGTTCAACGACGATGTCACCCACAATCGGAGGCACCGCCATCACCTCCCCACGATGCAACTTCTACCGTCAGCGTGTGCGCACTCCGTCGCGAGGCGACAGAGGCATAGGTCACAAGCAAGCCGCGATGAGGCCTGGCTCCGTAGAGCCGGCCTGTGGTGTGATCAGCCAGCTGGCGGCCGCATTTCGACGGTGATCGGAACGCCTGACGGACATCTGTCGCCGCATCTGCTGGCGGATGCCACTTGCTGGGATCGGCGGCAAGCCCAAGCAACGCGAAGGTCGACGTTCTCATGACGAGGAGGATCTTCGTCGTCGCATCGGCTATCCAAGACTTTGTGCACGAGTGATGCCACGCATGTCGACCCCAACTCCGAGACCGATCGACCACGGGATCATTGCCGCGACGCTCGCGGTCCCTTGACGCGAGCAACCATTCTGTATCAGACCAACTCTGCGCAACGCGCACCTTGCGCAGAGGCCGGTCAACGGAAATTGACCGCACTGGCGCTTCCCCCACGAGGCAGCTAATCTTGACCGACTTTCGGCCACGGTGCTTCCTGGGGTGGGTCGACCATCACCGTCGCGGACGCCGACGACGCGATCGGCGGGCTTGCGTTGAGCTGCCGGGTGGACAGCGGCCCGGCGACACCCTGCGCGCCCGGGACCTGGCAGGCTCCCGCCCAGAAGGCCGGCGCGCACACGCTGACGGTCAGCGTCACCCACCCCAACGGACGAACGGCGTCGGTCACGAAGCCATGGCTCGTCGATCAGAGCGGGCCTGCCGCCGTACTGCGTGGGCCGGCGCAACCGTTCACGCTCGCGTCCACGATTCCGGTCTCCTGGACCGGATCGGACACCGGCTCCGGTGTGGCCACGAAGTGTCCGACCTGTGGTTCGGTGCGGGTGTACGTCAACAACGTCGCCGTCGGAACCGTCAGCCTCTACAACGCGAAGCTCCAGTACCGGGCCGTCATCGCGCTGCCGGCCTTCGGTTACCGCAGCGGCACTGTGGTGGTGAAGGTGACGTCGAGCGGCAAGCTGGTGCAGATCGACGGTCTAGGTACGAGTCGCGCCTGACGAGAGCCGGACGGTGCTTCGGGAGCTGCGACCTGACAGGCGAAGTACTGCGGGGAGGTGGTTGCAGCTTTTGACATTGCGAACTCCGCACAGAACCATGAAGCTTCGCATCAGCACCGGCATCGGTACTGCGGCGAGCGGTCGCCGAGCTGCGGGGCGCCACGGGGTGGTCAGGCCGCTGAGAGCGGCATCAGTGTCTTACAGGGTGGGGAAGCTGTCATGTCTGCAAAGTTGGTCGGCTGGATCGCTGCGGCCTCGGCCGCCGCTGTTGTGGCGACCCTCACCATCACCGGTGGGTCGTCCGCCGCTCCGTCGGCCGGGATTGCCGTCACGCCGGATCTGCCGGAGCCGAAGTTTGCCCAGTTCGAGGCGGGTCGAAGCAACGTGATCCCGCCGACCGCTCCACCTGCCACCGATATCAAGACGTCCACCACCACGTCGCTGACAGCCGGCAAGTACACCTGCCCCGGCTACAGTTCCATCGACGACCCGAACCCGGTCGCGAACCTCCTCAAGGACACCTACGCCTGGAGCACCTTCGCGCCGTACAAGGTGGGCGACGGCAACGGCAACATCAACTGGCGGCTCAACCCGTACAACAACCCCAGCTGGTACATGTGGCTGCACTCGCTGCGCTGGCTCGGCCAGGGCATCACCGCCGCCGGCACGGGTGACACCGTCGCGATGGATCGTGTCACCACGATCGCGAAGGACTGGGTCACGGACAACCCGTACTCGTGGAAGAGCGACATCGGGGCCTACGAGTCCACGATGCACCGGACCAACGTGCTGCTCTGCCTCCGACAGGCAGTCCTGTCCGGGCTCGGGCAAACCACACTGCCACCGGCGTACGCCTGGCTCGACCAGACACTGACGGACCACGCATCGTTCCTGATCGCGAACTGGAGCGGCGCCTGGAACCACGGCACCGACGAGAGCATCGCGCTGTTCGGCGTCGGCTGCACGCTGGATCGCGCGGACTACAAGCAGACCGCCCAGGACCGCCTCGCCGCCGGCATCACAACCTCAATCGACGCAGAGGGATCGACCAACGAGCAGTCGACCGCGTATGCCCAGTTCAACTACTCGCTCTGGGGCCGAGCGGTCACGGCTCTGCAGGAATGCGGAACCGACCCGGGTACGACGATCAGCTCGCGGCGCGCGTTGTTGGCGAACTGGCTCGCGCTCGCCACGAACTCGCAGGGCAAGCTGCCCCAGATCGGCGACTCCGAAGTGGTCAGCACCAACCAGTTCGCCGACACCCCCACGGAGTACGCGGGATCCCTTGGCACCAAGGGAGTGGTCCCGCCGCAGCGCGTCGGCGTGTACTCCGCGGGTTACATCTTCGGGCGGAGCGGCTGGGGAGAGACGCGCCCATTCTCGCAGGAGTCGACGTACAGCATCCGCTTCGGGCCCTCACGCGCTCTGCACGGCCACAGCGACCACACCGGAATCACGTACACCGCCCGCGGCCGCGACATCCTCATCACCGGTGGCCACGCCGGCTACCAGAACGACGTCTGGCGCACGTGGGCCAAAGGTCAGTTCTCGGCCAGCACAATGACGACACCACTGTCGGCGGAGAAATACCCGGCAACGAAGCTGACACGCTCCCTGGTTTCTACGACGTCGGAGTTCTACGAGTTCACAGACGTTCCGGGCGTCGGGATCAACCGCACCCGGGCCGTGCTCGTGCTGAAGAACCCAGACCTGATCATGTCGCTGGACCGAGCGAGCTCGACGACAGCCCAGCAGTTCCAGACGCTGTGGCACCTGCCGTCGGACCAGAAGGCCACGGTCTACTCCCGCACCACCGCGCTGGCGATGAAGACCGGCGACGCGATGCGGACGATCTTGTTCCAAGTGCCCTACAAGCAAGCCCTCCCGGCCGGCGCCATCCTGATCAAGCAGGGCCAGACCAGCCCCATCCAGGGCTGGCACTACCCGAACATCACCACCCGCAACTCGGCCCCCACCTTGATGTTCGCCCGGTCCGGCTACTCCGCCTCGATTCTCTCCTTCATCGTCCCCGTGGGAGCGACCCAAGGCGTCACCTACGCGGTTCGTACATCCGGCACAGCCACCATCGTCGACCTCTCCGTAGGCGGAGTCCGCACATCCGTCGGAATCTCCGCCGGCGGCTCCCTCTATCGCATCTCCTGACCCCCTGCCGGTACTGCGCCGCCGGCGCAGTACCGGCAGGGTTCCCAACCCGGTCCCGCGCAGCAGCGGCTCCGCGATGGTGCCGGGTCAGGATGTTGGTTCGAGACAACGACCTCCGACCGAGACTGTAGGACAAGGGCATCGCCGCGACCGCAACTAGGAACGACGAAACGCCGAGACTCGAAGTTGCCTCTGACCAGGGGTGGAGGCGCCTGTCGGAATCGAACCGACGACCTTCTAATGACGAGTCCGTCACCACAGGCGCAGACAGCCGAGCGACCCGCGATCCCGAGTGTCGAAGATGCTCGCTGGTCACAGTTCGTTGACGGCTGTTCCGGGCCGTCCGGGGGCACCTCGGGGGCAGCACTCCCCCGGACGTAGCCCGCTTGAAAGATCGGTCGACGGCCCGCTCACCGCCTAGCCCCGAGCGCGGGCCGGTGTCCATCGGGTGACCCCGGCTGACCCCTCGTAATCGCTCGCTAATCGCACGCGGCCCGGTCGACTCCGAGAGATTCAAAGGTGCTGATCGGCCGTCGACATGAGTCCACGGAGCCATCTGCCGTGTCCGGTGCTGAGCGTGCAGGGGCTCGGATCGGGGGGATCCGTCTACGGCCGTCCACAGGTCCTGTTAGCAAATCCGTTAGCAGGTAGCCGGTTTGGAGGATCGGTCGACGGCACACTCACCGCCACCTAGCAGTACTCCTCGACGACGAGCATTGACCGGTGGTCGTCAGCTTTGAACTCTTGCCTCCCCCCGAGCAAAGAAGAGCAGGCCAGATCCACGGGCTCCTGACAGGGACGAACTACCCTACCGGGCGGACAACTCCGTGCTGGTGCCCAAACCCGGGGGAAGGGCAGCCATGAGAGCGCTCCGGCGACACGCTTGCGCCGCCGGGGAGCCCCCGGCGGTTGCTGAGATTGCTCAGTCGTCAATCTCCTGCCAGACCGCCTGCTCGTCGTGCTCCTCCCAGTCGGCGCCTGGCAGCGCGACAGCCCAGCTGGTCCATGTCCCGGCCGACCGGGCTGGGGCGGTCCTCACTCTGGCGCGGACGAACATACCGGGCGTGAGCTCCACGGGCGAGCGTAGCGGGGCCGTCGTCATCCCCCAGTGCGTCGGCGGATCGCCGGGTCCCACCGACAGCGAGATGCCGGGCGCGAGTTCGGCGCTGAACCACAGCGCGAGCGCGTTGGCCGTTCCGTGGTCAAGGACGGGCAGCACCGCCTCGGCTTGGTGAGGCGCCTGCGCCTGCTGAAGCGGGATCAGGCCGGCGTCCGTCGCCCACAGTTGGCTCGCCTCGGAGCGCCTGTCGTGCGCCGCGAGGTGACGGAAGGTGCCGGAATAGAAGATCTCGTTGACGGTCTTTTCGATCAGGTCGTCGAACCTGAGGCCGTACGGGTTGTCCCGCAGGAACTCCACCATCTCCGCGAGGTAGCGGTCGTGCACCAGCGCGGCCCACGCCGTGACCAAACGGGGGATCATGACCCCACCCGGCTTGAGCCAGCGGTCACGGGCGACGATGACCGGAACGAGCATCCCTTCGTCGATCCCGAACCCACCGAGCCACTCCGAGACGATCACATCGACACGTTCTGGCGGCTCGAGGTCCATGAGGTCGCCGTGGATCACCTGGACGATCTCCGCGACCCCGTTCGCGGCGGCAAGCTCCTGCGCCAGCACGGCGGCCGACGTCCGCTCCACCGCGTAGACGCGCGCGGCACCCGCCCGCGCCGCGAACACGCTCAAGATGCCGCTTCCCGCTCCGACATCGAGAACGATGTCGCCGGGGCGCACCACCGACTCGATCGCACGCCGGAAGGCCCCGGTGCGGACGCGGTCACAGATCATCGTCCGGTGTACCTCGAACTCCGCATACATCGGGTCCGGCGGGTTCCTGATCGGCGTCCGCACGCCAGCATCGTAGCTCCGCCGGTGATTGGTGTTCTCGCGGGCGCCAATGCCCGCCTAGAGGGCGTGGATCGGCCAGGAACTACGCGTAGATCCGGCTCCAGACCGGCAGCGGTCGATGACGGTGGATGTGGCGGCCGGGCAGCCGGGATTGTTGGACGGGACAGCGGCGTTTCGTTTCGACCCGGGTCGGCAAGAGGCCGAACCGGCGGTGCGCCGGAACTGTCATCGGCTGTTCCCCGAGGAGATGCTCGCCGCCTCAGCGGCGTCACGACCTTCGCTACCATCCGCTGTCGCCTGCAGACATCAGCCAGACACTCGGCGAGAATCTGGTCGCCGTCCTCGCCAACTCTTCGCCCAAGGACCTTGGCCACCACGACTGTCGGCGGGACCTGAACGACGTTCACACCCGACGAACGACCGATAGCGGCGATTGCCCAAGTGCACAGCGGACCTCAGAGTCTGCTCGCGAGGCGCACAACCGAGTGCGCTCGTGACAGAAATCGCGAGCGCCGCGGCCCGCCGGGCTGCTATCACGATCACGGGAATCACCCCATCTGGGTAGTGTGCACAACGGCCCGGTGCGGCAACGTGGCTGGTGCGGATAGCTCGTGTCGACTGGTGATGCGGCGATGGACGCGCACTGTCCGGACCGACGCAGGTCGGCCGGACGAACGGGAAGGAGTTCTCCCATGGGTTTCAGGCGACGGACAAGGCGGCGCGCGCTCATTGCCGGAGCGGCGATCGCTCACCACGAGACCAAGAAGGCCGACGAGCAGCAGGCCGACGACCAGGCACCCGCCGACGACCAGGCACCGGCCGATGACCAGGCGCAATATGCGCCCCCTCCGGCGGACCCGGCCGACGAGATCGAACACCTCGCACAGCTGCACACCTCGGGCGCGCTCTCAGACGAAGAGTTCACCGCTGCCAAGGCGAAGATACTCGGGACATGAACGCGTGCCCGATTGCCAGAAGATGCCGAATCGATCGATTCCCGGCAGGAACAGGGGGCTGAAATGAGTGGATCTCGCAAAGAGGTGCTGGCGAACGCGCTCAAGGCCGAGGTCGGCGGCGCATCGGCAGATCTGAAGACCCTGTTCACCGATGACGTCGTCGGCTGGTCACCATACGCCACCGTGTTCGGGCTGGCAGCACTCGCTGACCTGTCCGCCCTCCGTGAAGAAGCGTTCTCCAACGTCGTGATCACGTTCCGGGGACTCGACGAAGTAGGCAACAAGGCATTCGCCGAATGGCTCGTCGAATCCGACCACACCGGGCCACTCGTGCTCGGGGACACCGTGCTGGAAGCAACAGGACGGCACGTCCAGTTGCCCGGCGTCACCGTGGCCGACTTCCGCGAAGGGAAGATCCGGTCCTTCCGGACCTACTTCGACGACATCTCGCTGATCGAGCAGATCGCCGGTGTCTGACGAGCCGACCGCTGTCGAGTTCCACATCGAGGATCATCCGGATCCGCTCGACATCGACGTCCTCGAAACGCAGATCCGTCATGAGGCGTCCGCCGCCATGGGACTCGGCGGCGAAGCCGACCTGGCGATCTTCGTCCGCGACGCCGGCACGGTCGTCGCCGGCATCAGCGGGTGGACCTGGGGCAACTGCTGCGAACTGCAGAGCCTGTGGGTGGAGCCGAGTCTCCGTGGGCGCGGCCTCGCGACGCGGCTCCTCGCCGCCGCCGAAGCCGAAGCGGCAGCCCGCGGGTGCTCGCAGACCGTCCACTTCACCTACGCCTTTCAGGCCCGGGCTCTCTATGAGCGGAACGGCTACGAACTAGTGGGTTGCGTCGAGGACTTCCCATCCGGAACGGACGTCCTTTGGTACCGCAAACGCCTTAAAGGCTGCGCGGATAGACGCTGAACAGAGCCTTCGTGGCCTCGCCAGTCGCACCTCCTACATCGAGCGGCTCGCCTGACACCCGGTTCAGGGCGACCCGGCTGCACCGATGGTTGCCCGGAGCAACTGTCGACGGTGGCGGTGATCGGCCTTGATCAGGAGAATTGCGCCCCGATTAGTGCGCAAGTTCGCGGGCGGGCTCAAGGGGTGATTGCAACACTGCAGGTCAGCGCACTGCCCGGCTCGCGCCTGCCCGAACGCGACCCAAGTCAAGAAGGGAAACAGGTGAACCCACCAAACGTGGGTTCACCTGTACGGGATGTCCTGAACATCACAGCGGACCGCCTGTCGGAGTCGAACCGACGACCTGCTCATTGCGAGGAGGAAGGTCACGTCACATCTACCGTCTTCAGGCGTGATTCGTGCAAGGAACCTCTCTCCGGTGTCCGTATTATTCCTCCGTATCGGACAGTTCGCTCCACGAATGGCTCCACGCCGCCGCTACAACTCCCCCGTCCGCCGGCCCACTCCGACCCACGATCAGGGGGCGGTCTGCACCGCCGCCGGCGTCAACCCCGACCACTACCGCGTCTGTGCGCACGAGGGACCGGAGGCGACCGCGCCAGCCACCGCCGGCTCAACAGTCGCAGTGACGAGCTGGGCGGTGCACCGGCCCACATGTGAGCGGATCGCTGTCGACATGAGCGGGCGGTCCGTCGTGCGCCACAGGCGACTACGCGGCGGACTGCGGCCCTGTCGATTCGGCGGCACGGCACATCACTTGATCAAGTGATGTCTTCGCCTGTGGTCGTCGGCAGGGTCGATTGCATGGATCCAGCCGCATTGGTCCGTGGCCCACTGCCAAGCCAGGTCGTGGCCGGGGCAAAGGCGAGCACCACACCACGACACGGTTTGAACTGAGGAGAGAGGCTATGAGCGAGCACCCGAATGCCGCTGTCATCCGGTCGGCCTACGAGGCCATGGACAAGGCAGACATGGCCGCATTCGCGGCGCTGCTGGACGACGACATCACCTGGTACGAGTCCACCTCGGGCATGGAGGGCGTATACCGCGGACGCGACCAGGTCATGGCCTTCCTGGGCCAGGTCTTCCAGAACGCGGGCATGCAGATGAGCGTCGCTATCCACGACATTTTGGCCAATGACGAGCACGCCGTGATCCTCCACGAGAGCACGCTCACGTTCGGGGACCGCAGCCACACCGGCCAGTATGTCGACGTCCACCACCTGCGGGACGGGAAGATCACGGCGCACTGGCACTTGGCCGTCGACCCTAAGGCCGACGCGGAATTCGCCTCAGAAGTCTTCGCGAGCTAGCACCCCCGGCGTGTCCGCTCATCGGCATGTGAGTGAGCTCGGGCGGCATGAGCGTGCGTCTCAAACGCGGTCCGTGCAGCAGCCTCAGGCCGCCGGTGGACACATCAGCGGCGGAAGCGGGCTCGGACCTGGTCAGCCTGATCGGGCGTAAGTTCCCAGCGAGCGTAGGGGACGCTCTGCCATCCTTGGTCGCGAAGCCACTGGCGAATGATCCGGTCGCTGACGCTCAGTTCGGCCGCAAGCTGCCGAGGAGTGATGGTCTCGGTCATTCTGCGATCGTAGCCAGTGCCGGATCACCAACGCTCACCGAAGACGAAACGACAAGGCATGCCCGTTATATCTCAACTCCGAGTTCTCCGTGCCTGGGCCGGCCGCTCGGACCGCTCGGTCGATGCCCGGCCAGGTTCGGGTCAAGCGAGTGCCGAGCCAATAAGGCCTTCCACCACGTCGCCATGCAGACGTAACTGCAACGCCAGCCAGCACGCCCGATCATTCCCTTGCGCGCACGCCGCTCATCGAACGCGCGGATCGCGGCAGATGCGGATGTCCGAGTCTGCTCTCGTTTGGCGAGGCTGCGCCCCATAGACTCCTGGCCATGCTGGAGGTCCGCAGAGCCACGGCGCAGGACCAGACTGCAATCAGCAGGGTCTTGGCCACTGCGTTCGTCGCCGATCCCGTGGTCCGCTGGCTCATGCCGAAGGCAGGCGGCGACGTTCAGATGTTTCGAGCTCATGCCGCTCACCTGCATGCCGCTCCCGGTTGCGCCGACATCGCATTGGACGACGGTCAACCGGTGGGGGCTGCCTTGTGGGATCCACCGGGCCACAGCTTGTCACTTCGACAAGGGCTGATGGGGTTGTCGAGGTTGCTTCTTGGGATGGGCTCGGGTTTCCGCCGCGGCGTTGTACTGGAGCGCGCCTTCACGCGGGCGAGGCCGGCCGGACAGTTCTGGTATCTCGCGCAGCTCGGCGCCTCGACGCCGGGAAGAGGCGTCGGGTCGGCGTTGCTGGAGCGCCGCCTGGCAAGCATTGGCGGGCCGGCCTATACGGAGAGCAGCAATCTGAGGAACGTGCCGCTCTACCAGCGATTTGGCTTCGCCGTGATCCAGGAGATCTCACTCCCAGAAGACGGCCCGACACTCTGGACAATGCTCCGTAAGTAGCCCTGGCACGAGTGGGAGTTTCCCGTGCCGTCGCCAACGCCGCTCACCGGCATGACCGCGCACTCTCGGCGGCAGATGAGTGCATTCCATGCATCGCGCGGACCGGCACTCGTCCTGGTAGCTTGTGGCGTCTCAGGAGAGGTTGGATGAATGGGTTTTGATGACTGGCTGGCTGCCGAGGCCCTTTTGGAACAGGGCGCGCAGCATCGATGGCGCGAGGGCGACGTGTCCACGCTGGAGGTTGTCGAGGTTTGTCATCTGAACCTTGCCACAGGGCGGGTCGTCGCTGGTGATCCCGCCTACTTTGGCAGTTTCGACGAAGCTTGGCCTGTGGTGGCGCAGGTGCCTCCGGGTACCTACCCCGTGTTGCTGTCCGTCGTTGCATTGCCCTCCAACGGGCGGACTGACCTCCCCCGCCGTCTCGTGACGGCGGCCACAGTCAAGATCAGCGACAACCCAGTCGCCAGGTGGAATTGGGTCGACGAGGGATCAGACGGCAAGGTCCTTGGAGTCGGTGTCGACGCCGGCACGGCCTGCTTCTACGACGCTTCCAAGCGAGAGTCGCTCGCACTGCTTAGTGGCGATGAAGACCGGGGCGACGCCGCCATACGCGAAGCCAGCGATGCCGGGTTCGCGGCCATTGCCGACGCCTCGGGTGGCACAGCGGCTGTCTTCATCAGTTGCGGCATGGGCGATGGGTTCTATCCGATCCGAATCGGGCGCGATGCCTCTGACAGGGTCGCGATGGTCATGGTCGACCTGGAGTTGCTGAACCACAGCACGGGTCGGGTCGGACGGGCGGCGAACTGAACCGGCTTCTACGGCAGGATGAGGACGATCGGGTCCCTGCGGAACTTCCTGATCTCGGCATGACAGCGCGCGGATCGCGGCGTGAGCGGACGCGGCGGCTTAGTCCAACAGCTCGTATCGAAGCGGCGTCCCTGCGAGTGCCTCGACGTCGGCAAGTAGCCCGGGTGCGATCTCTGTGGCGCTTCCCAGCGCCAGGATCCGCGCAGGCGGGGTGCCGACAAGGCTCACCCGGGTAGCAGGTTGGAATTCGGACAGAAGGAACGTGGCCCGCTCGAAGCCGCGCCCGACAAAGCGCAGTTCCCCACTCTCTGCAACAAGGTTGAATTCGTAGGTCACCAGGCGACCGTAACCTCTCGTCTTCTGGGTGTCCGCCCGCGACCATGAGCGCGCGGATCGCGGCAGATCAGTTTCCGTTGCTTGTGCCCATGGATACGACGACGATGATCGGCGCTACCGATGATCGGAGCCATAGGCACAAGGTGTGATGTTGCCGGTAAGTGCGCCGTCAGGATGCTCGTCGCGACCGCAACACGAGCGCGGCGGTTACCGCCAATACGATCGTGCCGATGGACTCCACCACCAGTGTGGTGGGCACCAGCTTGAAGCTTAAGACCTCGTGAATGCCAAAAAATCCAACGGTCAGCGCGAGCACCAGCGCAAGCAGCGTGCCCACCACGAATAGCAGGCTCAGTGCCGTTGCCAGCGTCAGGAGCCGCCCACGCAGCACGGTCACCGCGATTGCCAGCACGAGCGCGCCAACCGCGTTCAGCAGGAACAGCGCGCCAAGCAAGCCGCCTACTCCGTAGAACACGAGGTAGAGATGGATCCCGCCCATCACCAGCAACATGATCGCACTAAGTAGTCGCCATGCGATTAGCGTGCGGTGGCTGACACCGAACGAACGGAATGAACCGGTTGCCGTAGGCTGCGATGACATGTCCTGACCTGCCCTACACTCGTGGGCCTGTGCGAGCCGAGGCCTGTACAGATGAACACGCACGATCCGCCCGAATAGTTCAGCCTGATGACACGAGCTGAACCGCCGCTGGCCCCAACGCCGATGAACGCTCTGCCATCTGCCCATCAAGTCGTCGAACACGCGATCCCGCGTCCGATCGACCGCCCCGACAGTCCGGCTCGACCATGGTTGTTGTCGCGTGCGGCGGAGCCGCCGTGACCAATGCCGGCGATCGACCGCAGCGGCGGCGCCTCGAGTACGTGCCCACAGTTCTCACCGGCCCGTCGAGCAGCGAGCGAGCATTCTGAGTCCCGGGAAAACGTGGCAGGCAAGGAGTGCTGGAGTGCCGCTGCCAACCATGCCGCGCGCTGACATCGGCATGATTGCGCGAATCGCAGCATGACAGGACATTCCTGAGCTGAGTGTGAATCGGCGGCTCGATGTCCCTGTCCAGTTAGACGCGGGGCAAACCCATGCGACTGCTGCGTCCGAACAGGACAAGATGGCCGCGTGATCACGGCGAAGGAAGCTCGCGAGCTCGCCACCCGGTTGGCTGCGGCAGCGATCAAAGGTGGACCCGCGGACTGGCTTGTTGGTTCGCAGACGCTTGGGCGTCTCGATGGTCGCTCTTGGCTGCTCCTCGACCAGGCGGCCCGGAGGTTCACGTACGCGGACAGGACGCCGGTGAGCGGAGTCCGGGGATGGCTGGGGACGGCCGTGGGTGAGCCCAGTGGCTTCGTCGCCGCTGTGACGAGCATGCACGTCGATGGCCGCTTTCGGGAGCGCGCAACGCAGGCCCTGGCAGCAGCGAGCTCTCAGGTGGCCACGTCGGCCCTGAGCGTGCGCCTGCTGGACCATGTGTCACAGGTGCGCATGCAGGCATGGGAGGGCCTCCGCCCGCGCCTGGCTCCGGACACAGCCGAGCTGGTCCTGGACGTGCTCCTGGCTGGCCGCAACCGGCAGCACGCCGCCCAGGCCCTTGCCGACGTACAAGATGCCCTCCTTCAGGCCACGCCTGCCAGCGAATTGGTGTCGAGGCTGGCAGCCAGCGACCGGCGACACGTGCGCCGCTGGGCGTTTACGTTCGGCCACACCCGAGAACTGCTCACTTCGGAGGACTTGGTCGCTGCTGCTCGAAACGACCCCGACCAGTGGCTACGCGGGACGTGCGCCGACTGGCTGATGGCTACCCCAGACGCAAACCAGTTGGCCGCTCTTCTAGACGCGAACTCCGTCGAGGCGCGACTCGTGGCGCTGACGCGCGTGCCTGACGCCGACCTCAGCGACACCGCTCTCGGCCGGCTGCTGACCGATCGGGCGCCTCGAGTGCGCGAACAGGCGCGGTGGCGTGCCCACCGACGAGGATTCAACGTCGCCTCCTACTACCGCCAAGAGCTCACGGACGCTGGAGTCGCAGCTCGGGTACGCGCGGCGTGCATGGACGGTCTCGCCGTCGTCGGCGACGAGACGGACCTGCCGACCTGCGTAGCGCACCTCGACCACGCCAGCGTCCGCGTCCGGGCAGCGGCTGTGAACGCCGTTCTCGGTCGCGGACGGCCGGACGAGGTCGTTCAGCTGCTCACGCCGGTCCTTCTCGACCCGGGCGCCCGCGTCAGTACGGCCGCCGCCCGCGGGCTTGCCAGGCTGGGTGTTCCGGCATCTACAGCCGCGGTGGCCTGGGCATCGACCCAGCCCACGAGCAGGCGTGCCGCATGGCGACTCTCGCGCGAAGCTGGTGGCTGGCATCGCGCGGAAGCTGACCTGCGTGCCGCGGCCGACCCAGACCCGCACCTGGCGTCCCTCGGACGTGCTGGCCTCAGAAACTGGCTCGAGGTGAGCGCAGCAACTACCTGGGGCCGGCTTCCTGACGAGCAGCGGGCTCGCATCGCGGACCGGCTGCCCTCCAGCGGCCTCGACGACGACCGACAGCGGATGGTCGCATTCCATGCCGGCATCAAGCTGCCATCCGCGGAGCGGATCTGCCCCAGTGGTGGTACGGCCGAGCCGGTGGCTACGAAGCAACGTCGATGGCTTCGGCTCGTGTGGCACCGCTGGCACCGCTGAAAATGCCACCGCCCAACGGGTCGAGGGCTCGAGACGGTGAGCTGCTCGATCGGTTCGGGTCCCTGTTCGGTAGCGCGGCGTGCCCGGTCAAGACGCACGCACATCGGCATGACCGGGCTGATCGCCGCAGGTCGAGCCGACCTCATCGCTATCTGCGTCACCGACTTATCTTCGCTGCGGCGCTCCACGTTCCCACCAGTCCGTCGGTGCCCGCTCGGCAACTACCTGCGCGGTGAACACGACGTCGGAGAGGTTGCAGAACTTCCACAGTTCGTTCGCGGCACGGCTGTACTGGAAGATGACCTGATCGGTGGCGAACGCGTCCAGATCGCCGGCGCGAAAGCGATCCAGCGCTTCCCCTACACGCCCGACAAGCTCACCCAAACGCGCCTCGTGATACGCCGCAACCACCTCGCGCGCGGCCCGTCGCTCCGACTTGGTCGACATGAAGGCAAGGCTACTAACCTCAGGCGGCATGAGCGGCCACGCTGCGCCGCCCTGCGTGCAGCAGATCCGTGCGCTCTTGACATCCACCGTGGCACTGTGTGCCTGTGTCCTTCGATGTCTTCTTCCAGCGGCTCGCACACGGTGACGCCGTGCCCGGCGGCGGTGAACTAATGCGGCAGGTGCTCGATCCTTTCGTCGTGCGCGAGGAGCCCGAGCATTCCTACCTGCTCGTGGAGTATGGCGACGGCTCGGCAGTCGTCTACCTCGACGGCGACGGCATGATGGCCAACCACATCACCGGACAGAAGCCATGGGAGCTCCTCGTTGAAGGAGCGCGGGCGGCTCGCTGGGTGATCATGCCCGTCGGCTGTCCGACGTGCCTCACCGACGAAGCTCAGCGCATTCACTTGCCAGAAGGCCTCAATGAGGCCGTGGCATTGGTCGCTACCGGAGCCGACTTACTCCGGGTGATCCGATCGTGCTGACCGGTCGGCCAACTCAAGTGATCTGACATCGACACGGTCGCGTTTCACTCCTCGCGGCAGATCCGGACGTGCGAAGCGCGGCATCCGCGGTGGTTGGCCCAGGGAGTCGGTTCAGGTGCTCTCCGGTGAGTAGATGGTCGGCGGCCACTCGCCAAGGCCGTCCCAGAAGACGTGAAGTCGTCCGCACTGATCGCATCTGTACGCGTATCGGCTTCGCCTTTCGACGTCTTCGGGGCTGACGTCCTGAACGTGATCGTCGAAGAGTTCGCTTAGACCGGCGTCAGAAAGAAGGTGCCACTCCTGCGGGTTTGGGATCGCGCCGCTGGACCTGATCTGGTTGCCGCACGGACAGAGCCACTTCGCCATGGGGCGATTATCCAGGTGTCCGCACGACTCGTCCGGTCATGGGCAGTCGCGCGGATCGCGGCATGTGAGTGCGTTCCGTGGCCGCCGCGGTCGTGGCGTCGAGCAGAGAGCCCTGCTGCAAAGATTCGCTTCATGGATGCCGCCGACGAGATCTGGAACCGCGCCGCTATCAACGGCGGAGGCCTCGACCCGAGCCTGGGCGACCTTGCGCTGACGTCTGCTCTTCGCCTGCACAATCTGGCCATGAGCGGTGGGCTCTTGGACGCTGTGGAGCGCATGACGCCGGAGCAACTGGAAGCGGCTCAGTCGGGCTACCACTGGCTGCGGCTCGACTCAGCCGCGGATGTCGTGGCAATGGTGCAACAGGAAATGAACGCAGGCGCGCTGGACGACGACGACCGAGCGGAGGACCTGGAGGTGCGAGCCGATGACGAGTATGGACGGGCGATACCCGGAGATCAAACGCTCGTCGATGCGTTCCGCACCCGACTCGACGAGGACCCCGACGCCTTCACGCCGGTGTAGACCACACATCCGCTCATCGGCACGACAGTGCGCGGAACGCGGCAGATCCGGACGTTTCCGACCGGAGATCCGCCCGTACTATCGGCGCTATGGCCAATGTCCTCCCGGACGGTACTTCAGCTGCAGGTGCCAGTGACTACTGACCAGCACTGGCTGAAGCTCCACGCGGGCAGCGAGTACGACAAGGAATGGAAGCGCTACTTCAGCCTGCGCGAGGAAGAGCGTGTAACAGAGCTCGCTGAGGCCACGGCGGCCGAGGCCGAGCTCCTCGACTCGGCTCTGAAATGGCGCGCGGCGACCGGCGGCCAACGGCTCTTTATTGTCCTCGTGCTCCACAACGAGCGGAGCCGACTGATCAGAGCGCCCGGACAAACCGACGACGGCAGCATGCAGTACGTCGAGACTGTGCTGCCATGGACCCGGTTCATCGATCTCGCGCCGGATCAGCAACAACGGATCATTGTCGAGCGGGTCGATCAGGTGGTCGACGAGATGGCTCGGCGCGTGCCCGACTCGAGCAAGTAGCTCGTCGCGCAACGCGACAGACACTGGCCTCGTCCGCGCTCCGTACGCAAAATGACATGCGCTCGTTGTCGATGGCCCACAGTCCTCGGCATTTCCACGCGCCTTAACTGTCCGCGACACGACCGCACTTTGTTGGTCAAGAGGCCGGCGATCAGACGCCAGGACGGCGGCTCGTGGCAGTTGGTTCGCCTCGCACGCCAAGCGTCCTGATGCCGGGCGGCGAGAACTCACGGACCACTGAACCCAGACGCTACGAATACCTGCTTGCGGCCTGTACACGAAACAACATTGGCCTGGTCGGCGTCCACGGAACCTCCCCCGACCCACACTTCGTCGCCCAGCCTCCGGGCCGTTTGCCCGGCGGCGTCGATCAGGACGATCTCGCCGTCACGGATTGCGACACTCCAGCCTGGGGGCCAAGCAACGTCGACGTCGACGAGCCTGTCGCCGGTGCCGACTGCAATGCGGACTACCAGGCAGTTTGTTGAAGTGTCGATCTCGAGAGTTCCGATCAATTGAGCCTGCAGCGACTCGAGGGGGGCTTCACGCTGAACCGTCAAACCGGGGACCACAAGGTCATCGTCCCGGTCTGTACCCTCATTCACCGAATCATTTCGAGGACGTCCTGAGCCTTCGACCATCACGACCACCACAAGCCTCGAACACCGGCGAGCAACCGACGTTGGTACCTGACGACTCTTCGAGCAAGCATGACCATAGCCTGACGGTAGCGGAACCGCGCACCCTTCTACCGCAGGATGACGACGATCGGGTCCGCCGCGGAACTTCCTGAATTCGGCAGATCCGTACGTTGTCGGCGGGTCGGGTGCTGCCTCCGCGCCACGCGCTGCCGGTTGGGCCACCTGTCGACGTCGGACCGACAACCTTCTCATTACGAGGAGGAAGGTCACCGTCACATCTGCCGTCTTCAGGCGTGATGCCTTGCAAGGAACCTATCTCCGGTGCCCGTATTTTTCATCCGTATCGGGCAGTTCGCTCCACGAATGGCTCCACGCCGCCGCTACAACTCCCCCCGTCCGCTGGCCCAGCGATGGATCCGCGGCACCTGGATCCGTGCCAGAAAAACTACGCTCGCCAGTCACGAATCACAATTACCTAACGACCATTGACCTTGAGGGACATTCTCGCCACGGGCAGCGACCACGAGACCGTCAGAAAGTGTGGGTGCCGAGCGCATCGATCAGATCACCGCGAGGCCCACCGGGCCGGCGCATTTTGGCCCCAGCCGATCCTTGTCAAGCTGCGGCCTAGGGGGTAGGGAAGTCCTGTGTATGCGGTCCGGGCGGGTGTGTGCTTCGATGGTGAGCGATTCGTGGCGGGAGGCGTCACCGTCCTGATCGACGACGGCCGCATCTTCGGGGTCGAGGCCGCCACGTACGACCTCCCCGCCGACTGCGCCCTGTACGACCACGGCGACGCGACAGTGCTGCCTGGCCTGATCGACACTCACGTACACCTGGTTGCCGACAGCGGGCCGATGGCGCTGGACCGGGTGGCCGGTTACAGCAACGAAGAGATCGAGGCCGTCGTGACCGAGGCGCTGCGCCGGCACCTGGCCGCCGGGGTGACCATGGTGCGCGACCTGGGCGACAGGAACTTCAACGTCGTCGACCGGCGCGACGCACAGCGCGCCCGCGACGACGGGCTGCCGTGGATCGTGGCCTCGGGCCCGCCAGTCACGACACCACACGGCCACTGCTGGTACCTCGGCGGAGAGGCGGCCGGGGCCGACGACCTGCACGCCGCGGTCCGGCAGCGGGTCGAGCGGCGAGTCGACGTGGTCAAGGTGATGGCCAGCGGGGGCATCAACACACCCGACACCGACATCTATGCGCCCCAGTTCGCCCTCGACGAGCTACGGCTGCTCGTGGACACGGCCCACCGAGCCGGGCTGGCGGTGACCGCTCACGCGCACGCGGCCCTGGCGATCGACCAGGCGGTCGCGGTCGGCACCGACGGGCTCGAGCACGCCGGCTTTCTCACACGGTCCGGGGACTCCGCCGCGCCGGGACTGGCCGCGCTCCGCGACATCGCTGCCTCCGAAGCGCAGCTCCGGGCGCTCGCGGACAGTGGGATGGCCGTGTGCCCGACTATCGGAGGGTTCACCGTCGAGGCGCTGCGCCGCGCGCCGGTGGCGCTGAAGCAGCGGATGCGCGAGGCCGGTGTCACCCCTGAGGAGCTGGTCGAGAAGCGCCAGAATCTGGTCCGGCAGATGCACGAGGCAGGGGTTCGGCTGGTCGGCGGCGCCGACGCCGGGATCGGGCCGAACAAGGCCCACGGGCTGTACGCCGAGTCGGTCGTGGAACTCGCCGCGGTGGCCGGTGTCGTCGACTCACTGGCTGCGTCGACCAGCACCGCGGCACAGGTGTGCGGGCTGGGCGAGCGCAAGGGACGACTAGCACGTGGCTACGACGCGGACCTGATCGTGGTCGCCGGTGACCTGGCCCGGGACGTGACCGGGCTGCGAGCAGTGCGCCAGGTCGTGCTGCGCGGCCAGCCGGTCGAGTGATCGGCGTGGCAGGCATGCGCCCGGTTCGGTGCGGTGGGCGCCCGGGTGCTGATCGTTGCCGACACCACCCGGCGGCGTCGCTACAGCCAGTCGCGACGCCTCGGGCGACCTTTGCGTCAGGCGCTGGCTCGCGCGTCGTGGATTGGGTGGACCTCGACCAGGTCGCCGTGGAGCTAACCGGCGGGTCGATTCACTGCAGCCCGGAACAGGCAGCGAATCGGCCAAGGACGATGGCGTCGTCCGCGGCAGTGCCGCGATCAAGGTCCTGCGCAGGCCCACGCGGCCACACCGGCAGCCGCGGACGCTGACCGAGACCCGGCGCAGCAAGGTGTTCGCCGACAAGCAGTCCGGCCGCGAGGCCGGCCCGAGCTCATCGCCTGGCTGGCTACCTGCGCCCGGGCGACATGCTCGTGCTGGCGCCTGGGCGCCTTCCCAACCGGTCGGCCCGACGGCACACTGTGACCATGGCTGGTGGCGCCTGGTTGGAGTCGGCTCGCGGCAGCCGCAGCGCGTTGATTGTGGCGAGCAACGAGTACCAGGATCCGGGGCTCAGCGAACTGCGGGCTCCGGCCGCGGACGCCGGCGCCCTGGCGGCGGTGTTGAGCGACCCGGAGATCGGCGGCTTCGAGGTCCGGACGCTGCTGAACGAGCCGGCCCACCTGGTCAATGAGGCCGTCGAGGAGTTCCTTACCGACCGCTCTCCAGACGACCTCCTACTGTTGCAGTTCTCCTGCCATGGCATCAAGGACCAGGACGGCGAACTGTACTTCGCGATGGCGAACACTCGGCTCCGCCTGCTGGGTGCGACCGCGGTCGCCGCCGACTTCGTAAACCGCCGGATGACTCAGAGCCGGTCGCACCGCATCGTGTTGTTCCTCGACTGCTGCTACGCCGGCGCCTTCGATCGCGGGATGCGGGCGCGCGCCACCAAGGTGATGGACCTGGAGGAGCGCTTCGGTGGCCGCGGGCGAGCGGTGATCACGGCGTCAGGCGCCGTCGAATACGCCTTCGAGGGTGGTGAGCTCACCGAGTCCGGCGATCCGGCTCCCTCGGTGTTCACGACCGCGATGGTCCGTGGTCTCAGCACTGGGGAGGCAGACCGTGACCAGGACGGGTATGTAGACCTGGACGAGCTGTACGACTACGTCTACGACGCGGTTCGCGAGGTGACCCCGCACCAGACGCCCGGCAAGTGGACCTTCGGCGTCCAGGGTGACCTGGTGATCGCTCGGCGCAACACGCCGGTCACCAAACCGGCCGCGCTGCCGCCGGATCTCCAGCAATCCATCGAGAGCCCGCTCGCCGGCGTCCGGGCCGGTGCGGTGGACGAGCTGGCCCGGCTGCTGTCCGGCCGCCACCAAGGTCTGGTGCTGGCTGCCCGACAGGCCCTCGAGACCTTGGCCGACGACGACAGTCGCACCGTCGGGGCCGCGGCGGCGGCCGTCCTCGGCGGGTCACCCTACACCGCTCCGTCGGACGCAGCCGACCTGGCGCCACCGATGGGACCGGCCGCCGCGGCCGGCGCGACTGGCCCGATCCGACGCCCGCTGACGGCAATGACGCCGGCTCGCCAGCCGGGACCCACCACACCGACGACGTCTCGGAGGCGTTGGAGGCCGGGGACGATCCGAGGACGGGTGATCGTGGCCGCACTAGCGGTCGCTGCGTTGCTCGTGGGTGGTGTGGTCACCTGGCGGGTACTCGATGAGGCCGCCCACGGTAAGACGATCCCGGCGTCGTTCGACGGCCAGTGGCACGGCAGCAACGGCCCCGACGGAGCGCAGTTCACTGCCACGCTCGGCAAGGAGCTGCAAAAGGGCGAGTTGGCGAGCGGCGCCTCATCGTGCTACGGCGGCCCGCTGACCGTCAGCGACGCCACCGACTCCCGGCTGACGATGCGCTTCGCCCCCGTAAACCGGGACTGCAACCCGTGGACCGTGGTCTTCACGCACCTGTCCGGAGGCGACCTGAAGATGGCAGTCGATCCGGACAGCAGCGTCAACTACGAGCCCGAGTTCGAGGTCCGGATGACCCGGCAGGGCTGAGATCGAATCAGGCGGCGGAGGCCACCCACCAAGATCCGCACGCGGTGGTGACTTTGCAGAGCAAATCGTGCGCACACCACGCATGCCCAGATTCATCGAACAGCGGATCCGGGCTCCGTCTGTTCCGAAACGACCGTTTTGCGGGACAGTCGAGCCGGGCGGTCGTGACCGACGCCGAGATGGTGGCGCACTGGGCCGAGTCGAGTCAGTTGGCCGCGTCGTTCCCGGCGGTCGGAAGGTGGATGCCCGGAGACGCAACCTATGCGCTGTTGCAGCTCGGCCCCTCGATCAACCTCGACGGGAAGCTGCTGTCCGCATCCGCGGGTGGCCTCGTCCTCGCCGGATACACGATTGCGGCGGTCGCGCTCGCGCTGCTCCTCACGCCAAGAAGGGGCGTCTTGTGACTTCGCAGCAGATGCGTTGCCGGCAGGAACCCACCGCGGCACCCACGCACGACTCGTTTCCTGATCAGGGCACGACCGACGGCGCGGTCTCCTGACCGATCACAGACGATGTCCGCCGAACGGGTGAGGCAGGCCTCACGCGCGGTCGGGGCACGCCTGAGCCCTGACCCCGACGCCTTACCTCGGCGCCTCCAACCCAAGCGGAGAAGCAGAAAGCACGGTCACAAGCACCTCTTGACCGGCCCCGCTCCTTCAGGGATGACCTGGGGGTTCGGGTGGAGCCGCCTGTCGGAATCGAACCGACGACCTTCTCATTACGAGTGAGACGCTCTGCCGACTGAGCTAAGGCGGCGGGTGGCGCGGACGCCGAGGCAAGAGTGTAGCGGGAGGGTGGGGGTGATTCCGAATCGGATACCCCGCCCGGCCGGATCTGTCGCGATCGTAGCTGAGTGGTCGCGGTCCGTGGAGGGGCCCGGGAGCCGGGTTGGCGGACGGAATCGGAGCGGCGGGGCGCTGAACTTGAGGGGCCCGGAGCCAAGGTGAGGGGCGCAGAACTCGAGGGGTCTGGGCGTCGAGGTGAGGCGCAGAGCTTGCGGGGCCGGCAGGTCGGAATGGGCGCGGAAGTGAGGGCCGAGCCTCGGGGTGGGTGGGGAACCTGAGGGGGGCGATGTACGTCGGAGAGGGCAGTTAATAGGTTCGGGAACAATTGATGCGGGAAATGCGTTGACTTGGCTGTGTGGGATGCGTGAGACTAATTCCGCAACGACTACTACATCGAGGAGACATCGTGTACGGCACGCGGAACCCGAGAAAGGCATGGCGGCCTGGCCCCATGGTTTTGTCGGCATGCCTGCGATCCGTGCGCGAAGACGCCTTCTACCACCAGCTCGGCAGCGAGCTGAGCCCGCGTACGGGCGGCCCACCTGGGTGATCTCCGAGCGGGAGATTTTCCCAGGAGTCGTCTGAGCCGGGTGTCCGGCAGCAGGCGGCTCCTTTTTCTTTGCCCGTTTCACCCCACGTCGGTGCGCAATGGTTGCGGACCGGATTCCAAACCCGCGTCATGAGGGTTCGATTCCTTCCACCGATGCTTTTCCGGTATTCACGAATACCGGCACGAACAATTGACAACTGGACATTCATCGCATTTTCTCCAGGGCCGCGGACCGGTCCAGGAGACCTTCCCTGCGGCGCCGCCCGTGCGCCGGGGAAGACGCCCGGGCGCGACCCGGGCAACCGTCCCCGGGGCCGCAACGCCCTGGGGACGTCACCAGCTGTCGGCCAGCGGCTAGGCCACCTCATTTGGGATGAGGACGTCGGGGGTTCGAGTCCCTCCAGCTGGACCAGGCGCCCGCAGGATGCTTGCTACCGGCCGAGCGGGCGCCACAGACGTGCCCTGCGACGGAACTCCGCACCACATCCGGCGCAGGGCACTGGACGCCCGTGGCTCAATCGGAGAGAGCGCCTGCCTACGAAGCAGGAGGGTGCAGGTTCGAGTCCTGCCGGGCGTGCTGTGTCCGAAGCGGAAGTGGGCGATGCGCCGGGACGTGGACCCGGAGGAAGCGGGTTCGAGCCCCGCCGGACACCCTCACCACGACGATCCGCTGCGTACGACGGAGAGCGTCGTACCCGATCCGCACGACGGCCGGGCCCGGGCGGGCGGTCGCCGTACGTCACAAACGCAGTACCTGCGGCTCTGGCCCAACTGGGAGAGGCGCCTGGCTTAGGACCAGGAGGTTCAGGGTTCGAATCCCTGGGGCCGCACCGACTGACCGACACCGAGATCACCGACCTGACGGCGCGCGGTCGGGCACACTGGAAGGGAGGAGGAACCACATGAGCGGTGTGATCGTGCTGAACGCCTCGTACGAGCAGCTCCATGTCGTGTCGATCCCGCACGCCATCCGGATGCTCGTCCGGGAGGTCGCCGTCGTCGAGGAAGCGCATGACGGCGCCAGCATCGGACCGTTCCCTCTTCCTCGAGTGCTGCGCCTGGTCCGGTACGTGGTGACGAAGTGGCGGTACGCGTCGGGGCGGCTGCAGTACACGCGAGTCGGCGTACTGAAGCGGGACAAGTACATCTGCGCGTACTGCGGCAAGCCGGGAGCGACCACCATGGACCACGTCGTCCCGCGCTCACGTGGCGGACGCGGCGAGTGGCTGAACGCCGTCGCCGCGCACGCAGCGTGCAACGAGAAGAAGGGCTCGCGCACGCCGGAAGAGGCCGGGATGTCGCTGTTGTGGCAGCCATGGATCCCTTCCCGTGCCGAGTTAGCGCTCTGACGCGACACCCATCCGGCGTCGCGGCGGAGTGCGATGCCAGGTGGGCGACGGTGACCACCCTCGGTTCTGACCCGAGGCCCCGCAGGTTCGACCCCTGCCCTGGCAGCTGTCCCAGGCGGAATAAGCCGAGCTTCGGCCTAACGGCAGCCGTTTCGAAAACGGTCAGCCCTCAGCGGGCGTGCAGGTTCGAGACCTGCTTCCGCCGCATGTCAACCATCGAGGAGAGTGGGGAGATGAACGTGGAGTTTCCGGTGGAGCTGAGTGGGGCCAAGAGCTCTACGCTCATGTGGGCGCCCGAGCACGAGGTCGGGGCTCAGGCGCTGCAGCAGCTGCGGAACATCGCGGCGCTGCCGTGGGTGCACGGGGTCCGGGTGATGCCGGACGTGCACCTCGGCAAGGGCGCGACCGTTGGGTCCGTGATCGCGATGAAGCAGGCGGTATCGCCGGCCGCGGTCGGGGTCGACATCGGGTGCGGGATGGAAGGCGTCCTGACCTCGCTGACGGCCGCGGACCTGCCGGACGACCTGGCGGCGATCCGGTCGCGGATCGAGGCCGCCGTACCGGTCGGTTTCCGGGCGCATGTGGAGCCGGTCGGGGTCCGTCGGCTCGGGCTCGACCCGCGGCCGTGGGATCGGCTGTGGGGTGGGTTCACCAGCCTGCACGACGGGGTGCAGGACCGGGAGCGGAAGGCCAAGCAGCAGATGGGTTCTCTTGGTGGTGGCAACCACTTCATCGAGGTCTGCCTCGACGACGAGGACCGGGTCTGGCTGATGCTGCACTCGGGCAGCCGCAACATCGGCAAGGAACTCGCCGAGCGGCACATGCGCATCGCCCGGGACCTGCCGCACAACGCGGATCTGCCGGACCGCAATCTCGCGGTGTTCCTGTCCGGTACGCCGCAGATGGACGCGTACCGGCGGGACCTCACGTGGGCGCAGGAGTACGCATCGCGGAACCGCGCGGTGATGCTGGCGCTCGTGATGCAGGCGGTGCGGGAGTCGTTCCCGCAGGAAGTGCGGTTCGAGCAGCCGATCTCGTGCCATCACAACTACGTGGCCGAGGAGCACATCGACGGGCTCGACCTGCTCGTCACCCGCAAGGGCGCGATCCGGGCCGGGCTCGGAGACCTCGGGCTGATCCCGGGGTCGATGGGCACCGGGTCGTACGTCGTCCGTGGGCTCGGCTCGGCGCGGTCCTTCTACTCGGCCTCACACGGGGCAGGCCGGCGGATGAGCCGCAACGAGGCGAAGCGCCGGTACACGGTCGACGACCTGGTTGCGCAGACCGCGGGCGTCGAGTCCCGCAAGGACGCCGGGGTGATCGACGAGATCCCCGCGGCCTACAAGGACATCGAGTCCGTCATCGCCGCCCAGTCCGACCTGGTCGAGGTCGTCGCCCACCTCAAGCAGCTCATCTGCGTCAAGGGCTGAATCGGCTGGAGTTGTCCGGCTGCGTCTGCCCGGTGGGGTG
This sequence comes from Kribbella sp. NBC_01510, assembly GCF_045040325.1. Classification (NCBI taxonomy): domain Bacteria; kingdom Bacillati; phylum Actinomycetota; class Actinomycetes; order Propionibacteriales; family Kribbellaceae; genus Kribbella; species Kribbella sp. NBC_01510. The sequence continues at coordinate 1,715,254 of NZ_CP109418.1, forward strand.
TGGCTGCCCGGCTGCGAGTGTCCGGCGTGCGCCTGCCCGTCGTGCGCCTCTTCCTCTGCACTAAGCGTACAAGTGCGAGGCCCAGTGGCCTGGAAGTTATCCACAAGATGCGCCGCCCGCCGTCGTCAGGGGAGACGGCGGGCGGCGCCGACCAAGAGCAGGAGAGCGTGCAAGAAGGACAGGAAGTAGTGGGTGGTTGGCCCGGTCAGCAGGCGTCGGTGGGCGGCTGGGCGCGAGCAATCGGGGACTACCTCCTGTTCTTATGCACGGTCTGGTGAGATCCGCCTGAAGGCAGGGGCAGCGGTTTGCTAAACCGTCGGTCGGTTCGCCGGCCCGCGAGTTCGAATCTCGCTCTCACCGCTGGGGACGGCTGGATCGAACTGGCCGTCCCTGCAGGCCCCGTTGGTCTAGTGGCAGGACGTCCGGTTCTCAGCCGGAAGGCCGCCGGTTCGAATCCGGTGCGGGGTGCGCAGGGTGCAGTAGACGAAGGTCAGTTCTGCAGGGCTGGTGAGTGTCACTGCTCGGCGGAGGCTGGAATCGTCGCTGGTTGTGCGGCCGAGACTAGCGACGTGGTGGCTCATTGACGTCCTGCACTCTCCGTCCCTGAGTTACCAACAGTTCGATGCGAGTGACCTCGTCCCGCATGAAGGGCAGGTCGGCGACGACCTCCAGGTACCAGTGCTGTGAGTTGTACTCCGCTTCCCAGCACGGGGCGGGGTCCGCAGGGCCAGCGATCTGGAAGGGGGAAAAGATCGATACGCCCGGCCGCAGATCAGCTTCACCGGTAAGCGTCGCGACGGCCTCGACGTCGCGCTTGACGATGCCGTCCTGCTCGTGGCGCTCGCTGACCAGTTGCACACGCAAGCCCCGCGTGACCCCTTCGACAGCCGGGTTCGCGGTCACGGTGCCGGCCAGAATGCCACCGGGCCGAAGCTCTCGTGTCGCGAGCTCGACGGTCATCGGTATCTCGGTCGAAGACTCCGTCGGAGTCTGCATGCGGTGTGCCAGCACGCCGGGGGCGGCTTGGACGACCAGGGGCACGTCCTCCCAGGTGTCGAGGCCTCGACGCCGGTCCACGGTGGCCCAGACCTGCCACTCGACGGTGTCTTCGACGCTCGGGGGTGCGTCCTTGGGGAGGCGCAAGCGGAAGACCCGCTGGCCGGGTTCCGGGGGACCGGCGAACAGTGGGACCGTCTGGACCATCACCGCCGCGGTGGCCGTGCTGTCCCCGTCGCTGTCAGGGCGCTGAGAGTAGGTGTTCATATAGCAGAGCTCGACCTGGCCACCTTGAACCTTGGCGTCGATCTCCCCGACGTCAACGCGGCAAATGATCTCCTCGCCGGCGGTGACCGTCGACGGCTCCACGGTCAGCTGGACCGGAGTCTTCCGGCCGAACGGCACCATGAATTGACATTACGCCGCACAGTCGGCTCCCGCGAGACCTTCCCAGGGCCGCCGGCCCACCGTGGGAGACGTGGGCCGGCTGTCAAGGTCGAAGCTTGCTCTCGCCGCTGATACCGAGAGGTAGGGCGTAGGCACGCTTCGAGGTTGTCGGGGCTGCCCGCAACTTTTCCTGCGAACTGACCATCGTGCGGGTGACGGGGTTGTCACCGCCGCCTGGGGGGGCCGCGGATTAGTGGTGGGGAACGTACATGGTTCGGTGGATTCTGGTGCTTGGGCTGCTGGTCGCGTGCGCGGCTGGTGCTGGCGGGACAGCCGCCGCGGGAGCGGTGGCGGCGGGGCCGGGGATCGCGGTCGCGGCGGATCTGCCGGAGCCACCGGGGGCGCAGTTCGTGCCGGGGGCAACAAATGTGATCGCGGCGACCGCCGCGCCGGCGAAGGACATCACGACGCGGCGCGACGCCAAGTCGACGGCGGGGGTGGCAGCTGCCGGCACGTACACGTGCCCCGGGTTCAGCACCGTCGACGATGCGACACCGTTGTCGTCCGTCCTGCAGGACGTCTATGCCTGGGGCGGGTTCAAGCCGTACAAGGTCGGCAACGGCAGCGGCAACATCAACTGGAAACTCAACCCCTACAACAATCCGAGCTGGTACATGTGGTTCCACTCACTGCGCTGGCTGGGGCAGGGAATCACCGCGGCCGGCCAGGGTGACACGAACGCCCTGGCGCATGTGACGACGATCGTGCACGACTGGGTGCTCGACAATCCGTACTCCTGGAAGGCGGACGTCGGCGCCTGGGAGTCGACGATGCACCGCACCAACGTGATCATCTGTACCCGGCAAGCGGTCCTGGCCGGCTTGAAGGTCACCACGCTCCCGGCGCAGTACTCCTGGCTCGACAGCGCCCTGCTCGACCACGCCACGTTCCTGGTCAACAACTGGAGCGGTGCGTGGAATCACGGCACCGACGAGAGCATCGCCCTGTTCGGCGTCGGCTGCACACTCGATCGCGCGGACTACAAGACGCTCGCCCAGAATCGTCTCGCTGCCGCCATCACCACCTCGATCGACGCGCAAGGATCGACCAACGAGCAGTCGACCGCGTACGCACAGTTCAACTACTCCCTCTGGGGCCGTGCGGTCGACGTACTGCGCGCGTGCGGCGCCGACCCCGGTACGACGATCACCACGCGACGCGCCCTGATGGCGGACTGGCTTGCCCTGGCGACGAACTCGCTGGGCAATCTCCATCAGATCGGCGACTCCGAGGTCGTGCGTACGGCGCCTATCGCCGGGACACCACTCGAGTACGCCGGGTCCCAGGGCGCATCCGGGATCGCACCCACGCAGCGCGTCGGGGTGTACTCCGCGGGCTACGTCTTCGGCCGCTCCGGTTGGGGCACGAACGCTACGTTCGCGGACCAGTCGTCGTACAGCATCAGGTACGGGCCGGCGCGACAGCTGCACGGGCACAGCGACCACACGTCGCTCACGTACACCGCTCGCGGACGCGACATCGTGATCGACGGCGGACACGCCGGCTACCAGAACGACGTCTGGCGCACGTGGGCGAAGAGTCCGTTCGCGCAGAGCTCGATGACGACGCCGCTGTCGGCTGACCTGCTTCCGGCCACCAAGCTGACGCGGTACGCACTGAACCCGACGTCGGACTTCTACGAGTTCTCAGACGTCCCCGGGACCGGGATCAGCCGCGTCCGGGCCACGCTGGTGCTCAGGAGTCCGGATCTGGTCGTCACGCTCGACCGGGCGTCGGCCAAGAAGGCACAACAGTTCCAGACGCTGTGGCATCTGCCGTCGGATCAGAAGGCGACGGTGTACTCGCGGACGACCGCACTGGCGATGCGGCCGGGCGACACCACCCGGACGATCCTGTTCCAGGTGCCTTACCGGCAGCCGCTGCCACCCGGGGCGATCCTGCTCAAGCAGGCGCAGACCAACCCGATCCAGGGCTGGACCTATCCGAACATCACCACGCGGCTGGCAGCGCCCACACTGATGTTCGCGCGGTCCGGGACGACGGCGTCGATCCTGTCGTTCATCGCCCCGGTGCCGGCAACCGGTTCGGTCACGTATCGCACCCGCTGGTCCGGTACGACGTACGTCGTCGACCTGACCGTGGCCGGCGTACAGACCTCGATCGGCATCACCGCCGGCGGTTCCCTGGTCCGCCTGGCCTGAACCGCCGGCCCGCGAGGGCGGATCGAGGTCAACGGGATCCGAACGTGATCGACGACGCCGGACACATCCGCCATATCGAACAACCGGACGCCTTCGTCAACGCACTAGAGGAAGCCACACGAACCCAGAGTTGACCGCTGTCTTACGGACCCCCCGGATCCCCGAGGCCGCTGTGCATCGCGACGTTCTGTGTGAGGAACGAAGGCTCGCCGAGACGTTCGGGGACGAGTACCAGGAGTACTGCGCGACCGTGGTCGCTACCTCCCCAAGCGATGAGCAGGAGCGCCACCGTGGGAGAGGTGGGGCGGGCTGTAAACCCGTTGTCTCGACTGAGCAGGTTCGAATCCTGCCTCCTGCACGCGCCAGGGCAAAGGAGCCCTGGGCAACCGATAGCAACAGGAAAGAGAGGAGGACCGGCCATGGCCGACCTCAGGAATCGAAAGCGAGTGCCCGGCGGTAGGACCGGTGCTCCAGTGAAGCAGGGTCACGCGTTGCGCCGGGTGCGGCTTGCCTGTGGGCATGTGCAGCGTGATCGGATCGCCCACGCGGGCGATCACGTCTGGTGTGAAGCCGACTGCTCCGACTGGACCCGCGTCGTCTCAGTCGAGGAGTAACACCGCGAAAGGTACGCCGCACCAGGTGGCGGCGTACCTGACCCTCTGGTGACGGATGCACGCTCGGCCCTCCGAAGGCCGGGTCCCTGGTTCGACTCCAGGCAGGGGGACCGTCAGATGGTCGGGTCGTAGTGAAGGGACAGCGCCGCGGTCGCTTCGGCCCGCGATGACAGGATGCGCAGGCGTACGGCGCTCACCGGCAGCGGCTCGTCGAGTGGGAGCAGTCGCCGGTGGCCGATCGTCGTACCGGCGGCGACCTGCGTCCACTCGCCGGCAAGCAAAGCATCGACGGCGAAGGACTCGACCTGTTGGCCGCGTGAGATGTCCTCGCGGAGGTCGATCACGTTCACGGTTGCCGGCAACGACACATCGGTCTCGTAGTACTCGCGGACCGCCGCGCCGAATTCGGCCAGTCGGGCAACGTCCGGTGGGGCGAACAGCCCGCGGCGGTCGGGCGGCATGTTCAGAAGCAGTACTGCGTTGCGGCCAACCGATTTGCGATAGATGTCCAGGAGTTCCGGCAACGACTTCACGGCCGAATCCTCAGCAGCGTGGTAAAACCAGCCCGGCCGGATCGAGACGTCGACCTCGGCCGGATACCACCGCAGCTCGTCGGCCTTCCGCAGTAACGGAGGGCCGGCCACGTCGGACGCGGTCTGCTCGGCGACCATCCGCTGACCGGCGAAGGGTACGACGCTCCACTCGGTCTCACGGGCGAATCCGTCCTCGTTGCCGACCCAGCGCACGTCCGGCCCGCCGACCGCGATGGTCGCGTCGGGCGCGAGCCGCCGGATCAGATCGAACCACGCCTCATACGCGTAGGCCTGCGCCGTGCTCGTCGGGTTGGCGCCGTCCAGCCAGACCTCGGCGATCGGCCCGTACTGCGTCAGCAGTTCGTACAACTGGTTGAGGTAGAACCGGTTGTAGTCGTCCACGTCGTACCGGAACCGTGGCAGCGACTCGTCGACGACCAGCGAAGGGATCTCCGACGACACGACCGGGCTGCCGTTGCCGTAGTACCCCCCGTCGGCCTTCTCCTGGTACAGATCGGCCGGCGACAAGTAGAAGCCCAGCCCGAGCCCTTGCTCCCGACACGCCGAGGCCAACGCGGCCACGACGTCACCGCGATACGGGCTCGCGGCAACAGTATGTGGAAGGTACCGGCTCGGCCACAGGCAGAAGCCGTCGTGGTGTTTGGCCGTCAGGATCACACTCTTGAAGCCCGCCGACACCAGCGTCCGCACCCATTGCGAGCAGTCGAGCGCCGAGGGGTCGAAGACGGCCGGATCATCGACACCGGTCCCCCACTCCAGATCGGTGAACGTGTTCGGCCCGAAGTGCACGAACGCGGTCAGCTCCTGCCGCTGCCACGCGACCTGCCGTGGCGACGGCCGCACCATCGAGGCCTTGCGGCGCAGGGCATCCAGGCTGTCCGACGGCTCGACGTCGACCCGCATCACACGAGGACTTTGCCGGGATTGAGCAGGTTCTCCGGATCGAAGGCCTGCTTGATCCGCCGGTGCAACTCCAGACTCACCGGACCGAGCTCTGTCTCCAGCCAGCTGGCCTTCAACGTGCCGATGCCGTGCTCGCCGGTGATCGTCCCGCCCAGCGCCAGCCCGAGCTCCATCACCGCGCCGAAGGCCTCCAGCGCGCGAGCTTCAGCCGCCGGATCGTCGCGTTCGAAGACGACGGTCGGGTGCATGTTGCCGTCACCCACATGCCCAGGGCAACAAATCAGTACGTCGTACTTCGTGCCGATCTCCGCGATCCCGCGCAGCAACGCGACCAGCTTCGACCGCGGTACGGCGACGTCGTCGATCAGCGTCACTCCGAGCGGCTCGAGAGCGGAGTTCACCAGCCGGCGCGCCTCGAGCAGCATCCGCGACTCCTCGGCGTCGGATGCCTCGGCGACCTCGACGGCGCCATGCGCAGAACAGATCGCCGCGATCCGGGCAACGTCCTCGGCCGCACGAGGGCCACGATCCGACTGCGCGATCAGCAACGATCCGACGTCCGCCGGCAGCCCCATGTCGCGGTAGTCCTGAATGGCACGCGCGGTCGGACCGTCGATGAACTCGAGCAGGGAGGGACGCAGGCCGGACGCCATGACGGCAGCCGCGGCGGCGATCCCGTCCTCGATGGACAGGAAGGTGGCAGCCGCGGTCAGCGCAGCCTCCGGCGCAGGACGCAGCGCGAGCGTCGCCTCGGTGACCACGCCCAATGTGCCCTCGGATCCGACGATCAACCGCGTGAGGTCGTAGCCCGCGACGCCCTTCGCCGACCGCCGGCCGGTGCGGACGACGTCGCCCGACGCCAGCACCACCTCCAGTCCGCGCACGAAATCTGCCGTCACGCCGTACTTCACACAACACAGCCCACCGGCGTTGGTCGCGATGTTGCCACCCACCGTGGACATTTCCCACGACGACGGATCCGGCGGGTAGAACAAGTCCTGCGCCAGCACAGCCCGGGACAGATCGGCATTCACGACGCCTGGCTGGACGACCGCCACTTGATCCTCGACCGAGATCTCCAAGATCCGGTTCATTCGAGCGGTGGACAGCAACAAACATCCGTCGATCGCGTTGGCCGCCCCGGACAGCCCGGTCCGAGCTCCCTGGGTCACCACCGGAACGTCGAACGACCCAGCCGCCCGCAGAACCTCGACCACCTCAGCGGTCGACGAGGGACGGGCCAGCAGGCGCGGCACCCCGGCAGTGCAGAAGGTCGCGTGATCGTTGCGATGACTGTCCAGTACGTCGGGATCGTCGACGACCGCCGCGTCACCGAGCGCCGACCGGAGCCGAGCTACCAGCGGATCATTCATCCCTCATCCTGTTCGGCCAGCAGCCGCAGGATCAACTCCGCCCGGCGGACCCGCTCGCGCCCGAGGGCTTCCGCCGTACCGGAAAGGTGCGCACCGACCGGGTAGATGTTCGGCGCGTTGCGCAGACCCATCTTCAGATACACCGGCGCCGCGACCCGGACGATCTCCGGTACGTCGTAGAACCGGACGTGCCCGCCCTGGTCGTCCGGCACCTCGATGTACATGTCGATCGGTACGGTCGTCACGGACCGGATCTCCGCCAGCACCGGCACCGGCAGGTCCGTCGACACGTTGAGGCTGGTCGCGCCCAACCGCTCGTACAGCCGAGCAGTCGGTGCGTTCGGCAACGGCATCAGCACCGACGTCTTCAGCACCAGATCGGCCGGCAGCTCACCTTCCACCTTCAACGCGCCCAGGATCTCCAGGACGCCGATGTCTCCCACCAGCAGACTCCGGACGCCGAGCTCCACCGCGCGGTAGGCGTCACACAGCGACGCGGCAACCATCTCGTTGCCTCGCGCAACACCACCGACCGCGGCCGACACCTTGGCCTGCCCACCGATGTCCCACGCACCACGCGGCCCGAGGAACAGGCAGACCTCGACCCCGGCCGACGCGCCGAGCGACAGCATCTCCTCGATCTCGGCGTCGGTCAGCATCATCACACCACTGCCCTGCGACACCCGGTCGATCGTGATCCCGCGGGTCTTCGCCTCCTCCAGCACCGCGGTCATCACCCGCGGCCCTTCACAGGAGGGGATCTCCACCTTGTACGGCGATCCGTCCGGGAACGTCCGCGTGGACGTCTCCCCCGGGCGGAAACCACGATCGGCCAGCAGGGCGCGCGCTTCGCGAAGGTTCATCTGTCACTCCAGGGTCCAAGCCGCCCGGCCGACGTCAGGTCCCGCGCCGTACCGGTGATCTCCAGGTCGAAACGCTCGGCCGACTCGGTCAGCAGGGCCGGCGTCACCATCAACTCGTTCGGGGAAAGGGTGTCCTTGATCCGGGCCAGCCGGAGCTCGGACCAGTCCCGCCGGCCGCACATCGTCACCGCGGCGAGTACGGCGGCCTCGTCGTCCTCCATCACCATCGGCAACCGGGACCGCCGCGCTCCGCCGGCACCAGAGGTCAGCGCATTCACGTAACTCACCTGCAGGTCGATCTGCTCCAGCATTCGGGCCGGGATGACGTCGGCCAGACCGAGACCGGACGCGTTCCCGTGCGACGCCGGCGACAGCGAGTGCACACTGATCGCCGCGATCGACGGCGAGTCGAACTCAGGGATCCCGTGCACCCAGCACCGGCCGATCACGTTCGTGTCCATCCCGGCACCGGACTTGTCCTTGCCCATCTCGTCGACGACCAGGACGTCCAGCTCGTCGAACGGCAATCGGCCGAGCAGGCTGCCGGCCCTTTGCAGCAAGGCGTTCTCGGCCGGGCCGGCAATGCCGTCGGGCTCGACGAACTCCACCGCGGCGGTCCGTTCCAGCGCGTTCTCCAGGATCGCGAGCCCACCCAGGATCTTGCCCTGCGCAACGACCATCCGGGCAGCGGCCTCGATCGCGCCACCCAGCGACGGGATTCCGCCGGCATGCAGGGCGGCAGCGCCTTTGTGGTTGCCGAGCCCGATGGCGAGGACCTTCGCCACGCCACTCTCGATCGGTCCGCGGAAGTCGGTGTGCGGCTTGACGCGGTTGACCAGGAGGACGCCGTCCGCCTTCGCGGCCAGCGCGTCGTGGTGCACCGGCGTACCGTCGGGAAGGGTGCCGACGACAACGGTCTCCATCGTCGCCTCGACCGGGCAACCGACCGACTCCGGGGTGATCCCGAGGCCGGCGAGCATCTCGAGCTGACCGTCCGCGGTCGCACCGCCGTGCGAGCCCATCGCCGGTACGACGAACGGCGCAGCGCCGACCGCGGTCAGCCAGTCCACCGCCGCCTTCACCACCGGCACGAGATCGTGGATCCCCCGGCTGCCCGCGGTCACCGCGATCCGCGCGCCGGGCAGGATCCGATCCCGCAGCGGGTCCAGGGCCTCCTGCGCGGCGGCGTAAGGGTCCGGCGAGGTCGGCAGATCCGAGATCAGCCGCCGGATCGGCGTCACCGGCGGGAGCACACCCGCCGGCCGCAACCCACGGATGGCCTCGAACGGCCCCCACGAACGCCTTGCTTCGCTCGGCGGTTGTGCGGACGTCATCAGTGGCTCTGTCTCGCTACGGCGGAGCCGGTGCGGCCGATCAGGAAGTCGAGGTCGCAGCCCTGGTTCGCCTGCGTGACGTGGTCGACGTACAGCCGGGCCCAGCCGCGATCCGTCGGTGGCACCGGCGGCTGCCAGTCGGCACGTCGCTTCTCCAACTCCTCCTCGGACACATCCAGATGCAACCGCCGAGCCGGTACGTCGAGCTCGATCCAGTCACCCGTCCGCACCAGCGCCAACGGCCCACCGACAGCCGCTTCCGGCGTGACATGCAGTACGACGGTGCCGTACGCCGTACCGCTCATCCGCGCGTCCGAGATCCGCACCATGTCGTCGACGCCGATCTCGGCGAGCTTGCGCGGGATCGTCATGTTCCCGACCTCCGGCATGCCCGGGTAGCCGCGCGGACCGGAGTTCTGCAGCACGAGCACAGTGTCCTCGTCGACGTCGAGCTCCGGATCGTCGACCGCCTTGTCGTACTCCTCGATGCTGCTGAACACCAGTGCCTTGCCGCGGTGCTGCAGCAGCCGCTCGGACGCCGCCGACTGCTTGATCACGGCACCATCCGGCGCCAGATTCCCCTTCAGTACGGCGGTTCCCGCACCACTGCCCAGTGGGTTGCCGACCGGCCGGATGACGGCGGTCGCGGGCTGACCCTCCTGACCACTCCAGTCGGTCCGCTCCGCGGTGGCGACGTTCTCGCCCATGGTCTTCCCGGTCACGGTGATCGCGTCGGCCTTGAGCAGCGGCAGGATCTCCTTCATCACCGCGGGCAGGCCGCCGGCGTAGTAGAAGTCCTCCATCAGGTACTTGCCCGACGGCTGCAGGTCGACCAGCCACGGCACCCCGCGGGCCCACTCGTCCATGTCGTCCAGCGTCAGGTCGACGCCGACCCGGCCGGCGATCGCGAGCAGGTGAATGACGGCGTTCGTCGAGCCGCCGATCGCCGCGTTCGCCCGGACCGCGTTCGCGAAGGCGTCGCGCGTCAGGATGTCGCTGGGTTTGAGGTCCTCCTCGACCATCTTCACGATCCGCTGACCGGCCTGCTGGGCGATCGAGTACCGCCGCGAGTCGACGGCCGGGATCGCCGCGGACCCGGTCAGTTGGAGCCCGAGCGCCTCGGCCATGCAGGCCATCGTCGACGCCGTGCCCATGGTCATGCAGTGGCCGCTGCTGCGGGACATGCCGGACTCGGCCGCCGCGTAGTCCGCCTCCGACATCCGGCCGGCGTTGCGGTCCTGCGTGAACCGCCAGACCGCCGTACCGGAACCGATGTCGCAGCCGCGGAATTTGCCGTTCAACATGGGACCGCCGGTGACCACCAGGGTGGGGAGGTCGACGCTGGCGGCGCCCATGATCGAGCCCGGCGTGGTCTTGTCGCAGCCGGTCAGCAGGATGGCGCCGTCGATCGGGTTGCCGCGCAGCGACTCCTCGACGTCCATGCTGAGCAGGTTGCGGAACAGCATCGCGGTCGGCCGGAGCATCGTCTCGCCGAGCGACATCACCGGGAACTCCAGCGGGAATCCACCAGCCTGCCAGACGCCGCGCTTGACCGAGTCCGCGAGCCGGCGCAGATGCGCGTTGCACGGCGTGAGCTCGGACCAGGTGTTGCAGATGCCGATCACCGGGCGGCCGTCGAACACCTCCTCGGAGAAGCCCTGCGCCCGCATCCAGGACCGGTGGATGAACCCGTTGCGGTCCTTCTCACCGAACCAGTGATCGAAACTCCGCCGCCCGATCGGCGCATCGGGCCGCCCCGGTTCACCGGTCGTCCCGGTCTTCTCAGAGGTCGGCTCTCCGGCGACGTCGGCCGGAAGGTCGGCGTCACCCGGGTCGTTGGTCGGGGGAAGATCGCTCATCGAGTCACCTCAGCTGTGGTTACGGTCCCGTTCAGCCGGCGGCTGATGCCGGCCGGGTTCGAGTCCTTCAGTACGTCGGGCAGCACCGCATCGGGAGCGTCTTGGTACGCGACAGGCCGCTGGAACCGGCGGGCCGCGGTCACCCCGACGCTGGTGTGGATCGAGCCGACGGTCGACGGGAACGGACCGCCGTGATGCTGCGCCCACGACACCGCGACCCCGGTCGGCCAGCCGTTCCAGAGCACGCGGCCGGCGCGGGCCGTCAGCAACGGCAGCAGCTCACGCGCCAACTCGGCGTCCGCGTCCTCAGCGTGGAGCGTCGCGGTCAGATTCCCCTCGAAGGCCTCGACAGCCGCCTTCAACTCCTCGACCCCGTCGTACTCCACGACGATCGAGACGGGGCCGAAACACTCTTCCAGGATCTCGTCCCGCCGAGCCAGCAGCTCCGCGACCGTGGTCTGCAGCAGAGTCGCACCGCCAGAGGCCCAGACCCGGATGCCGTCGACCTTCTGCAGGCGGTCGAGCCCGGAGCTGAATCCGTCGTGGATCCGGTCGTTCAGCATCGGCGCCTCGGCTACCCCACCGGTCGCCTCGGTCAGCTGCTCCTGGAGCCCATGACCGGACGGCAGGAAGAGCAGACCGGGCTTCGTGCAGAACTGACCCACGCCGAGCGTGAACGAACCGACGTACCCGGTCGCAATGTCCTTGCCCCGGGCATCGATCGCCGTCCGGGTGACGAACACCGGGTTCAGGCTGCCGAGCTCGCCGTAGAACGGAATCGGCTCCGGCCGGGTGACCGCAATCTCGTGCAGCGCCTTCCCGGCCGGCACCGAGCCGGTGAACCCGGCCGCGGTGATCCGCGGGTCCTTCAGCGCGGTGACGCCGACGTCGAAGCCCTGGATCAGCCCGAGCGAACCATCCGGCGCGTCTGCGGCCCGCAACGCCGAGATCATCACCTCGGCGGTACGCGCGGACAGCTCGGGGTGGCCCGGGTGTGCCTTGACGATCACCGGGCACCCCGCAGCCAGTGCGGATGCGGTGTCCCCGCCGCAGACGCTGAACGCGAACGGAAAGTTGCTGGCGGCAAACACCAGCACCGGCCCGAGCGGCACCAGCACCCGCCGCAGGTCCGGACGCGGCACCGGCTTCGCCTGCGCGTCCGCGGTGTCGATGACGACCTCGAGCAGCGAACCCTCTTCGAGAACGTCGGCGAACATCCGCAGCTGACCGGTGCTGCGCGCGACCTCGCCCCGCAGCCGTGCCTCGGGCAGCGAGGACTCCCGCATCGCGATCGGCACCAGCTCGTCCGCGGCCGCGTCGAGCGCGTCGGCGACAGCGCGGATCCACCCGGCCCGGACCGCGGGCTCGGCCGCGCCCAGCGCCGGTGCGGCCGCTGTCGCCGCGACCAGCGCCTGCTCCAGCTCGGCGGGGGTGGTGTCCTGGGTCATCGCTTCTCCTCCAAGTTGTCTGTCGCCAGGAACGTGAACGGTTCCCGGCCGACGGCCACCGTATTCGTCAGCGTGCCGACCTCGGCGATCGTGATCGTGATGATGTCGCCCTCGGCCAGCGCGAAGTCCAGCTCGGGCACGATCCCGGTGCCGGTCGCCAGGATCACGCCGTCCGGGAAGTCGTTCGGCAGGAACAGCACGTCGATCAGGTCCTGCAGCTCACGCACCAGCTTCGCGGTCGACGTCGTCTCCGCGAACACCTCGTCGCCCGCTCGCTCGATCACCACGCCGATCTCGAGGTCCTTCGGGTTGGCGACCTCCCACGCCGGGCGGATCCCGGTCGCCAGCGCGCATCCACCGGCGAACAGCTTGGCTTGCGGCACGTACAGCGGGTTCACGCCCTCGATCGACCGCGAGCTCATGTCGTTGCAGACCGTGAACCCGACGATCTGACCGTGGCTGTTCGCGACGACCGCGAGCTCCGGCTCGGGTACGTCGTGACCGGAGTCGACCCGGATCCCGACGGGCTCGCCGTCGGTCACCACCCGCCAGGCCGGCGCCTTCTGGAACAGCTCGGGCCGGTCAGCCGTGTAGACCTTGTCGTACACGGACTGCTCGGTGCTCTCCTCCATCCGAGCGCCACGCGACCGCTCGTACGTGACGCCGGAGCACCACACCTCGCCCCGTCCGTCCAGCGGCGGCAGGAACTTCACGCCGTCGACCGGGACCGCCTCCCCGACCTTGCCGACCGCCGTCTGCAACTCGTCCAGCCGGAGTCGCAGCAGCTCCGCGACGCTGTTGACGCCTTCGAGCGGAGCCACGGTGTCGCCGGTGCGTACGCCGACCACCGGCCGGCCGGCCGGGGACTGGTAACGGACCAAATGCATGGAGAGACCCTTCATTCAGAGTGCACAGTTACATCGAGGTGCCGAGCAGGCCACGGGTGATCTGGAAGCCGACGTTGCCGGAGGCAACTGCCTTGGGGACGAGCTGCCGGCTCGCCACCATCGCGATCGTGTCCAGGCCGATCCGGGCCTGGTCGGCCGCGTCACCGGTGGCGACCGCGTCGAGGTCGTCGCCGAACGTCGCGACCGTCTCCGGATCGTTGCTGATCTCGACGACCGGCACGAACCGCTGCGCGGACAAGGTGCCGCCGGCAACATGCGCGAGGATCTGCTGGACACCACTCGCGCCGAAGCCGGTCGCGGTCTCCATCCAGTCGGTGCCGGGCATCCGCATCACGTGCCAGCCCGGCTGCGCGAGCCGCTGCCCGTGCGCGATCGTCGGCCCCACTTCATCCGCCGAGCCGAACGCGGCCGCGCGGAAGCCGGCGTGCCCGAGCAGGGCACCGCGCGACGACAGTACGACGGAACCGCCGGAGCCGACGATCTCGCGGCCGATCAGCGCCAGCGCCTCCGCAGTCGTGTCCGTCAACGGGCCGCGCGCGTCCAGGCCGACCGTGAGTGCGCCCAGGTTGCCGCGCTGCTCGACCGGCTTGTCCAAGTCGAAACTGTTGAACCAGTCCTTCACCTTGATGCCGACGGCATCGAGACCGCCGTCGGCCTGGATGCTGGCCCAGCCGAAGCGGGACGGGTCCTTGCCGGCCTCGACCAGACGCGAGCGGAAGTAGTCGTTGTGGGTCTTCTCGCAGCCGTGCTCCAGAAGGAGAGCCATCCGCGTGTTCGGATGCAGGAGGTAGCCGACCATGATGCGGGCGAACGTCTCCTCGGACGCGCCGCCGCTGCTGCCACACCCCTCGGTGTGCGGGAGCGCGACCATTCGCGTGACCGCGTCACCGGCCCACTTCTCTACCTCCGCTTGGGCTGCGAGCCGCAGTGCGATCTGGCCGGAGCACAGGCTGGTCGGCAGGATCAGCCCGACAGCCTCGGGCACGAGACGGTCGTCGACCTGCAGCAGGCGTGCCGCCGTGCGTGCATCGGAGCGAAGCCCAGCCAAGGGGAGGCCATCGAGGGGCGCGTCACGATCCTCGGCCGGGAGGTCGGCCAACTGGCGGCTCATCCGGCCGTCGGTGCTGATCGAGACGCCTTCGCGCGGACCGCTCTGCTTCCAGTTCCGCCAGATCGACACCTGGCTGTGGCCGGCCCGCTCCCCCGCGCTCGGTTCGCCGGACGCGACCCGGGCGGTCAGGTCGAACGTCTCCGCGGTCAGGTCCGCCATCGGCGTACCGGTCAGGTACCGGCCCGCGTCCACATCCATCTCGGCGTGCAGACGCTCGTACCGGGCGCTGGTCGTGACGAACTTGACGGTCGGTACGAACGGGAAGTTGGTGATCGAGCCGTTCCCGGTGGTGAAGAAGATCAGGTTGCAGCCGCTGCCGATCTGGCCGGCCACGGACTCGAGGTCGTTGCCGGGGCTGTCCATGAAGATGTAGCCGTTGCCGGGCAGCGGTTCGCCGTACTCGATCACGTGGTCCAGCCGCACCTCGCGCGGCAGCTTGCGGGCGGCGCCGATCGACTTCAGCACGATGTTGTAGAGACCGCGATAGACATTGCCGCCGGAGGGGTTGCCCTCGGCGGTGTGGCCGTGCCAGCCGACCCGTTCCTTGAACGAGCGGATCGTGGCGAGGAACCGCCGCGCGGTGGCGAGGTCGCGGACGTTCTTCAGTACGTACGGCTCCGCGCCGATCAGTTCGTCGGTCTCCGCGAGTACGGCGCTGCCGCCGTGTTTGATCACCTCCGCACCGACCAGACCGGCGAGCGGGTTGGCAGAGATGCCCGAGAACGCGTCGGAGCCACCGCACTGCAGGGCGATCTTCAGATCCGCGAGCGGGACCTCGGTGCGCGTCTGATGGTCGACAATCGGCAGCCACGGCTCGACGAGTGCACCGGCTTCGGTGAGGTCGTGCTCGAAGCCGGCCCGGCGGGTGAAGAATGCGTGCGGCACCTTGATCGCCGGGTAGTCGTGCTCGGCCATGAAGTCCTTGATCGCCTGGCCGGAGACCACGTCGTCCTCGGTGTCGACGATCAGGACGGCGCCGACGTTCGGGTTCAGCGTGAAGCCGACCAGAGTGGCGAGCAGGAAGTGCAGGTTGTTCGGGACCTCGTCCTCGCCGCCCTCGGTGTGCGCAACCGGTACGACGCCGTCGCCCGCGGCCGCGCCGTCGAAGCGCCGGGAGAGCTCGGTGACGAAGCCGCTGCTGCGGGAGCTGGTCGCCATCAGGACGACGTGGTTGCGGGTGCCGGCCGCGCCCTGCTCGCGGGGGTAGCCGAGGAAGGTGCCGGGTTGCTCGACGCTGGTCACCTGCTGGCCGAAGTTCAGCGCTGACTCGTCGAGCTCGTACGGGTCGAGCGGCTCGTTGGTGGCGGACGGTTCGGCCGGAAGGCCCTCGACTCCGCGGGCGGTGACCGCGGCCAGGCTGGTCGGCGTACAGACGTAGTCGCCGGGGCGAAGGTCGCGGGAGGCGCGGGCGAACGGCGTGTTCCAGGACGTGAGCGCCTCACCAGGACCCACCTGGTCGATCACGAAGCGGTGTCCTTCGAGCACGGTGTGTGGCAGCGTGACCGTCGTACCCCCGAGCTCGATCTCGGTGCCGGCCTCGAGCCGGCGGGAGGCGATCGCGACGTTGTCCCCCGGCTCCGGCCGTACGCCGACCTCGTCGAACCTCACCATCGTTTCTGCCTTCCCGTAGCTATGCCGGGGCCAAATCGTGCATGATGCATGATTACCAGTGTCACCCTGCCGAACCCGACCGGCTGGGTCAAGGCCGCGACCAGGATCCGGAGAGAGCCGATGACGGAACCCACGCACCTCGTTGGGACTCCTCAGCCGCAGGACCGGCGGTTGCTCCGGCGGCAGATGCTGGCCGACGACGTGTACGAGGCGATCAAGACGATGCTGATGGACCACGTCATCCGGCCCGGCGCGCGGATCTCGATCGACGGGCTGGCGCGGGAGTTCCAGGTGTCGTCGACGCCGGTGCGGGAGGCGCTCGCGCGGCTGGAGTCGGAGGGACTGGCGGTCAAGGAGCCGCTGAAGGGGTACCGCGCGACACCGTTGCTCTCGCTCGCGGAGTTCGACGACCTGTACCGGTTCCGGCAGTTGCTGGAGCCGTGGGCGGCGCGCCGGGCGGCCGAGCTGATCGACGCCGAGGGGCGCGCGCGGCTGAAGGCGGAACTGGCGAACGCGGTCGAGCCGACGTCGGTGGACTACGCCGGCTACAAGTCACTGACCGCGCACGACAACCGGTTCCATCTGCTGATCGCGGCGCTGTCGGGCAGCGAGCAGGTCCGGCTGGCCTTCGAGCGCACCCACTGCCACCTGCACATCTTCCGCCTGCACTACGACCGCGACATCGGCCCCGAGGTCCTGACCGAACACCGCACCCTGGTCGAGGCGATCACCTCCGGCGACCCCACAGCCGCCGAGTCCGCGATGACCCAGCACATCGAGAACTCCATGTCCCACCGCCTCCGCCGCATCTACGAGTGACCCGCCAACCCTTCCCCCTGGCCCACCTCGTTCCCCCGGACCTACGCCCGTACCTCCTCGATTTCCACTGGGATGTCGCCGTACTCCATCGCCTGGACCTCCCCACGACCCGGGTCCCACTTGCCGATCTGGCGCCGCACCTCGACCTGCCGTTCTGGCTGTACGACGGCCGCCCGTTCCAGGTCACGCCGCATCAGGTCGCGGCTGATCCGGTGCGGTATCACGAGCGGTACCAACGGACGATGGCCGCGGACCTCGACCACCCGCTGGACGTCGTACGGCGAACTGATGGGCGGCTCACCGTTCTGGATGGGGTCCATCGGCTGTTGCGGGCGGAGCTGGAAGGTCGGGTGGTGGTCGCGGTCCGGATTCTGGCGTGGGGGCAGCTGGACGTGATCGCGGTTCGGGGATGAGGCGGGTTCGGGGGTGAGGCGGGTTCGGGGGTGAGGCGGGTTCGGGGGTGAGGCGGGTTCGGGGGTGAGACGGGTTCGGGGGTGAGACGGGTCCGGG
This sequence comes from Kribbella sp. NBC_01510, assembly GCF_045040325.1. Classification (NCBI taxonomy): domain Bacteria; kingdom Bacillati; phylum Actinomycetota; class Actinomycetes; order Propionibacteriales; family Kribbellaceae; genus Kribbella; species Kribbella sp. NBC_01510. Next base: position 1,732,766 of record NZ_CP109418.1, read on the forward strand.
GGTGAGACGGGTTCGGGGGTGAGACGGGTCCGGGGGTGAGGCGGGTTTGGGGGCGTGGGGTTCGGGCACCGTTTCGGGATGAAGGCGCCGGAACTGCCTGCCCCGCGTCCGGTTCTCTGGCCGCTGCGGCCGCTCGAGTCAGCGGCGGTGTCGATGTCCTCGGACAACAACCGGACCATCGTCACGATCACCCACGCACCCCTCGAGCAGGTCACGCCGGAGATGCTGGCCTGGTGGTACGGGCACATCCCCGGGACGATGCAGTACGCCGGTGGGATCTGGCCGCGGTATCTCGTCTGGCATCCGCTCGACCACATCTCGTACGAGCTGACGAGCCCTGGCGCCGTCGTCGGCCCGGGTTCGCGGCTGCATCTCACCGAGGCGTTCGGGCGTGATCCCGGCAAGGTGATGGACCTTCACGTCACCGTTGAGACGGTCGACAGCCAGGCAGCGATCATGACGAAGCGCCTGCTCGGCAGCTCGATGGTCCGGCTGGAGAACGAGTTCACCCCCGCCAGCGGCGGCTCCCGCTACACGACCCGGCTGACCGTCGGCGACACCACTCCGCTCGCGACTTTGTTCCTCAACCGGATCGCCCACGACCGCGCGTTCCCCACACCGAAGCTCGCCGCCTGGACCCGCCACCACGTCGAGGAGATCGGCAACCTGGAGAACTTCCTCCCCGACCTCTTCCGCTACCGAGCCGACCACGAACCCTGAACTCGGGTGAGGTAGCCGGCTGGGGGTGCAAGGAGCTGCGGCCCCGGACAGGAACCGGTGGGCTGACACACGTTATTTCGGCTGACGCATCCGTGGGGGGGTCCGTTCGCCTCCTTCGCGTCTCGGCAGTCGGCCTGGTTCTGTCGGCTGCCGCCGGGGTGGGGAGGATCTCGTCCCGGATCGGGTGGACCGGACCGGGTGGACCGGACCGGGTGGACCGGACCGGGTGGACCGGACCGGGTGCACCGGACCGGGTGCACCGGACCGGGTGCACCGGACCGGGTGGACCGGACCGGGTGGAAGATCCTCCCCAGTCTGACCCGGCCGGCCCGCGGGTCGCGACCTGGGCGGACGTGGCACACTCACCAACCCGGTCCGGCAACCGCCGACTGCTCGCGGCCAAGCGGGCATCGCTGGCATCGCGCCGCTTGGTGAGTGGTGCACGTCCGATCCGCGGCGCGGCATCGCCCAACCCACCGCCGGGCGGGCTGTGGCGGACTTCCAGGCCATCACAATCACCGAAACGCCGCGACCGCCCGCGCGAGGCCATCGTCCGCGCCTCGTTGTGATGGCCTGGGGATCCGGTCGACGGCACGGGCAAACCCCACGGAACCGACCGGAGCGCCGCTATTTCCCCAGCCCCCGATAAAGGCCCCTCCCCCGAGAGTCAGCCATCTGTCCCGCTGAACCACTTTCGACCGTGCGACACGTGTCACTCGACCGGGGCGCCGCCGTACGAGACCTCGTTGCCGTCCGGGTCGTAGTAGGTGACGTGCCGGACGCCGTTCTCGTACGTCTCACGCACCGCCGGCTCGATCCCGCGCTCGGCGATCGCCCGGATCACACCCTCGAAGTCCTCGACGAACAAGGTGTGCTGAGCATGACCGGCATGCTGAGGCACCACCTCGATGTAGAGGAACTGATGCTCGCCGACCTCCCAGACCGCCTCGATGTCGTTCGGCACGAAGCTCGGCGGCGCTCCGAGCAGCTTTTCGTACCAGGCGACCGCGGCCGCGTAGTCACTCACCGAGATCCCGGCGAACAGATCCAGAGCCATACGCGATCCTACAAAGCATGAAGGTGAATCGACTGGACCATCTGGTGCTCACGGTCGCGGATCTCGAGGCGACGACCGGCTTCTACCAGCGGGTGCTGGGGATGGAGGCGGTCACGTTCAAGGGTGGCCGGCGGGCGCTCGCGTTCGGGACCAGCAAGATCAATCTGCATCAGGTCGGGCACGAGTTCGAGCCGAAGGCGGCGTGTCCGGGGCCAGGGACCGCGGACTTGTGCTTCGTCGTCGACGACCCGATCGAGCAGGTGCGGGCCGAGCTGATCGCGCACGCCGTCGAGATCGAGGAAGGCCCGGTCGAGCGCACTGGCGCGACCGGGCCGATCCTCAGCGTCTACCTGCGTGACCCCGATGGAAATCTCATCGAGCTCAGCAACTACCTCTAGCTCCGCTTTCCGGAAACAAGCGGCCACCTGGTGGCAGAGATGTTCCGGAAAGCGACGTCTAGGCGGGCGCGTCCCCGTGGTCGGGGATCTCGAGTTGTACGCCGCCCTGCAGAGCGGACTGGTGGGCGTAGATGCCGGGGAGGGTGTAGCGGGCGGCGACCCAGGCGTTGACCGGGGGAAGGGCCTTGTCGGCGACCGCGCGGACGAAATCGTCGGCGAGGAAGTGGTGCGAACCCTCATGGCCGTTGTGCATGCCGGCGAACTCGGCCGGCAGGCGGCTCCGGTCGTGCACCGGCGACAGCCCAGACCGGAACGCGTCTCGCAGCGCCGGGTCGACGTTCGCCAGGTCGGCGTCGTCGAGCGAGCTGCTGGGCTTGGTCTCCATCAACTGGCTGACGTCCTCGACGCCCTCCTTGGTCTGCCAAAGCGTGGTCGTCGCGAGCTGTTCGAAGCTGCCCTCGGTCCCGAACACGCGCAGCCGCGACTCACGGATGTGCGACGGGTAGCCGACGCGGCGCATCTCGTTCGTCCGCATCACGCCACCGTCCGCGAGCTTGAACAGCGCGGTCGCGTTGCTGAAGTCGTTGTCGAACTGGCTGACGTCCTTGTCGAAGACACCGTCGCCACGGTCGTCCTTCACCCCGATGCAGGACACGTGTGTGGCGTGCTGCCCGGTCACCGAGAGAACGTTGCCCACGGCATGCGTCGGGTAGAGCATGGGCGGGAACGAAGCGGTCTTCTTCCACTCCTCGCCGCCGCTGTACTGGTACGCGGCGTAGAAGCCGAGGTCCATGTCGTGAACGTAGTCGCCCTCGGAGTAGAAGACCCGGCCGAACTCGCCGCCTTCGAGCTTCTGCCGGCAGTACACCGACGACGGGTAGTAGTAGCTGGTCTCGCCCATCATGTACGTCAGGCCGGTCTCCTTGACCAGCTCGATGATGCGGGCGATCTGGTCCGCCTCGATCGCCATCGGGACGGTCGAGTACACGTGCTTGCCGGCCTCGAGCGCCCGGATCGCCATCTCGCCGTGCAGCCACCGCTGGGTGAAGATCGCCACCGCGTCCACGTCGGACGCGAGCATCTCGTCGAACGACTGATAGGTGATCGAGATGCCCTGCTTGGCCGCCATCGCGGCGGTCCGTTCCGGCAGTACGTCGGTCAGCCGCACGTCGGACACGTCCGGGTGCGCGGACCACAGCCGCAGGAACGAGGGCGCGAACTGGCCGGCTCCGACCACACCGATGCTGATTCCCATGCGAGCAAGGCAATCACACATTTATCTTCTACGGAAGAACAAATTCACACGTTGAAACGTGTGACACGGACCACGCACCCGGACGGCCAGGCCATCACAATCCGCGGTTCTGCGGGCGGGCCACGCTGGGAGTGGCCGGGTGGATCAGATTGTGATGGCGTGGCGGTCCGCTATCGCACCGGCTGGAGCAGGTGCGGGTTGTCCGTGGTGATGCCGTCGACGGCGAGGGTGGCCGCTTGGGCGAGGGTTGCCTGGTCCGGCACCGGCCAGGCGGTGACATCCAGGCCGGACTCGTGCAGTTCGGCCACGCCCTCCACTGTCAGGCCGGCGATGCCGCAGAGGGCCGTGCCGGCGTCGGCCTCCCGGGTGAGGGCGACCAGCTCGGCGACAGGCGGCGTACGGCCGAAGATCCGGCCGGTCGCCGCGGCCGGGAAGGCGCGGCGGACGGCCAGCAGGATCTCCGGGTGGAACGACGTCACCAGCGTCCGATCGGCCAGCGACGGATCCGCCTTCAGCGTCTGCGCCAGCAGCGGTACGGCGTCCGCCGCCTTCACCTCGGCCTGGAAGCGGATTCCAATCTCGGCGACCGTCTCCGCCCAGGTCGGCACCACCTCGCCAAGTCCCGCGTCGAGCGACCGCAGGTCGTCGTACGACATCGCCGCGACCTCCCCCGATCCGGACGTCGTCCGGTCGACAGTCGCGTCGTGCAAGATCACCAGCTCACCATCGGCGGTAACGCGAAGATCGAGCTCGATCTCGTCACACCCGTCGGCAACCGCACGCCGAAACGACCGCAACGTGTTCTCCGGTTCGGTCCCCAGCGCACCGCGATGGCCGGTGATGATCACAGAACCTTCTCCTCGTAGAGACGTTTGACTTCGGCGCCGATCGCGTCGAGCCGGCCGGCGACCGAGGCGAACACCTTCTTGGGGGCGGCGTTGTCGGCGTAGATCTGCTGCAGGGCGGTGTAGATGACGACGTTGGCGTTGCGGCCGTAGAGGCGGATCGCGTCCTGCTGGCGGGCATTCGCGAGCTGGGCGATCGCGACTCCGTAGTTCGGCTTTTCGGCGATCAGTTTCTTCAGCTCGGGGTCTTCGCGGGCCGCGTTCACCACCGGCAGGTAGCCGGTCTGCGTCGTCCAGAAGGCCGAGTTCTCCGGCCGGGCGAGGAACGCCAGGAACGTGGCGGCGGCCTGCTTGCGTTCGGCGGAGATATTCCGCAACATCCCGATCCCGCCACCACCGGTGGCGAGCCCGGACGCCACCTCGGACGGGATGAACCCGGCGCCGACCTTGAACTTCGCCTTGCTCGAGATGGTCTTCATGCCACCGGTCGATTCCTGGATGACGCCGACCAGTCCGTTGGCGAAGTCCGTGCTCGGGCTGCTGGCCATGTAGGCAGCTCCCAGGTCGTGCACCATCTGCCGCTGCCACTCGCCCGCGGCGACCGCGCCGTCCTGGTCGATGGTGACGTCGAGGCCCTTCGAGTACGCACCGCCGAACTGCCACACGTTGCCCTGGAACTGCCAGTCGCCGTCGATCTTCGCGAAGGCGATCGTCCGCAGCGAACGTCCGCCGGACTGCACCTTGGCGAGCTCCGGCGCCCAGGACCGCAGTTCGCTCCAGGTCCGCGGCGCGCGATCCGGCAGGCCGGCCTTCGCGAACGCATCCCGGTTGTAATAGAGGATCGGCGTACTGCGGGCGAACGGAACCGCCCAGCTCTGCCCCTTCACGACGTACTCGCCGAACAGCTTCTGCTGATAGACGGCCGGACCGAAGCCGTCGGTGAAGTAGCCGTTCAGCGGCTCGAGCGCCTCGTTCAGGAAGAAGCGTTCCCACGTGACGTCGGAGAGGATGGCCAGATCCGGCGCCTGCTTGGCAACGAGGGCGGCCGCAACCTTCTGGGCCACGTCGTCATAGCTGCCCTGGAACTGCACCTCGACGTAGACATCCTGCTGGGAATCGTTGAACTTGGCAACGAGCTTGTCGACCGCCTTGCCGTTCGCCCCGCCGTACGACGTCCAGAAGACGACGCGGACGCGGTTCGCGTACTGCTTCGGCACGGATCCGGCCGGCTGCGAGTAGATCGCGTCGACCGAGCGGTAGCCACAGCCCGCCAGCGTCGCGCCGGCTGCGACCCCGAGGAACATCCTGCGGTGCATTCTCATCCCTTCAGAGCTCCCTGGGTGATCCCGCCGACGATGTAGCGCTGGGCGATCAGGAAGATCAGCAGCATCGGCGCGAGCACCAGCAGGGTGCCGGCCATGATCGTTCCCCAGGCCGCCAGGCCCTCCTCGTCCTTCAGGATCAGCAGACCGACCGGCAGTGTGCGCATCGAGGCGGAGTTGGTCACGATCAGCGGCCAGACGAAGTTGTTCCACTCCTCGACCGCGGTGATCACGACAACCGTGATCAGCATCGGCTGCGACATCGGCAGGACCACCCGCCACAACGTGCGCAGGTGTCCGGCGCCGTCGACCGCGGCCGCGTCCGTCACCTCCGTCGGCAGGGTGAGGAAGTGCTGCCGCATCAGGAACGTCGCGAACGCCGATCCGATGCCCGGGATGATCAGGCCCGCATACGTGTTGATCCAGCCGAGTGTTGCCACGGTCAAGTAGTTCGGCAGCAGCGTCACGTGACCGGGCACCATCATCGCGCCGAGCACCAGGAAGAACAGCACCTTCTTGAACGGGAACCGCAGAAAGGCGAACGCGTACGCCGTCAGCACCGCGTTCGTCACCTTCAACAGTGTGCCGAGCACCGTGATGATCGTGGAGTTGAGGAAGAACCGGTCGAACGGCGCGGCCTTCCAGGCCAGGCTGAAGTTCTCCCAGGTGAGGTGCGGCCACCACGCCGGCGGCCATTGATAGATCTCGGACGGTTGCTTGAACGCCGTCGACAACAGCCAGTACAGCGGGCCGAGGAACACGGCCGCCACACCGATCAGTACGACGTACTGGATCGCGCGGACCTTCATCGGTAGTGCACCCGCCTCTCCATCACCCGGGCCTGCACCGCGGTGACGACCAGCAGGATCACGAACATGATGATCGACAGCGTGGCCGCACGGCCCGCGTTGAACGCCTGGAAGCCCTCGTTGTAGATCGACCAGCTCAGCGTGGTGGTGGCATCACCAGGGCCGCCACCAGTCATCACGGCGATCACGTCGAAGGCCTGGAAGGTGCCGATCACCGTGGTGATCAGCAGGAAAAAGGTGATCGGGGCAAGCAACGGGAGCTTGATCGCCCGGAACCGGGTCCACGTCGAGGCACCGTCGATCGCGGCCGCCTCGTCGAGATCCTTCGGCAGCCCTTGCAGACCGGCCAGGTAGATCAGCGCGGCGAAGCCGACGTTCTTCCACAGGTAGACGATGACGAGGCCCGGCAACGCCCAGTCGGAGCTGTTCATCCAGTCCGGCGGCTCGGCGCCGAACGGCTCGATCAGCGCCCGCATCAGGCCGTAGCCGGGGTCGAAGATGAAGGCCCAGATGGTCGCGACGGCGGCGCCGGACAGAACGTGCGGCGCGAACGCGATCGTCCGGACCGCGCCGCGGCCCTTCAGCGGCAGGTTGAACAGGAAGGCGAGCGCCAGTCCGATCACCAGGCTGCCGACCACGATCAGACCGGTGAACACGATGGTGATCCACAGCGTCTTGTGGAACGCCGGATCGGTCAGCGTGCGGCCGTAGTTCGCGAGCCCGACGAAGGTCGGCCGGGCCGCGATCATGTTCCAGTCGGTCAGGCTGAGGAAGGCGTTGTAAATGATCGGCCAGTACGCGAAGACCGCGATCACCAGCAGGTTCGGCGCCACCAGCAGGGCGAACAGCCCGTACTCGCGGCGGCGCCGGCGCCGTCTGTGGTCGACACCGGCGGCCAGCCGGCGTTCGTCCGGATGAGTCCGGACCGGCAGGTCCAGTGTGGTCACACCGACCTCCTCAGGGTTGATAGGGCGAGTAGTTCGACAAGAGCGACGGCCAGCGCGGGAGCGGCGGCCAAGATGCCGTTCGGGAGTGCGGTGCCGGGTCCGCCGATGGTGTCGGCGCCGGCCTCGCGCGCGATCAGCGCTCCGGCGGCGATGTCCCAGGGCTGGATCACGTGCTCGTAGTACGCGTCCGCCGTCCCGTCGGCGACCGAGCACAAGTCGAGCGCGGCCGACCCGCCGCGCCGTACATCTCGTACGGCGGGCAGCACGCGGCGGAGGTGGTCAGCCTGTTCGGCCCGACGCTCCGCAAGATACGAGAACCCGGTGCTCACCAGAGCCGCTGCGAGGCCGACCTGTCGTGGTGGTCCGAGTACGAAGCCGTCGCGGCGGGCACCGCCGCCACGGATCGCGGACCAGGTCATGCGGGTCCGAGGCTGGTGGACGACGCTGGCCAAGGCGCCGGCTTCGTCCTGCACGGCGATGGAGACACACCAGTCGAGGCGGTCGTAGAGATAGTTAACTGTGCCGTCGAGCGGGTCGATCACCCAGGTGAGTCCGGTGTCGGACGGGCGGGTGGCGCCCTCTTCGCCGAGCAGGCCGTCGCCGGGCCGGACCGCAGTGAGACCATCGGTGATCAGTTTCTCGGACGCGCGGTCGGCCGCGCTGACCGGGTCGCTGGCGGAGGTCTTGGTCTCGACATCGGGCGCGTCGATCGAGAGGCTCTGCTGGCGGGCGAGCAGCTCTTCACCGGCCGCGGTCGCCAGCGTGGCGGCCAGCGCGCAGAGGTCGGCGAGGGGCGGGATGTTCAGCACGCGGTGAAATTATCACCGTTTCATGGTGTCGTATAGATGATCAGTGTGATTTTCTCACGAAGATCACATCAACGAGCAGGATCGTAGCGATTCCACCGACCAGGAGTCCGAGTCGGTGCAGGCCGGCGTCGCTAGCCGGTCCGGCGAAGACCAGCGCGATCGCGGCCGACGCCAGGTTGGCGCCGACGTACTGCGAGGTCCGGAACAGACCGGCCGCGGCACCGGCGGCCTCGGGCGGCGCGGCGCTGTAGACGGCAAGCTGGTTACCGAGTCCGTTGAACCCGTTGGGTACGCCGAGAACCGCGCTGATCAGGACGAGTACGACGATCGGCGTACCGGCGTGGACGCCGAAGGCGAGTGCGGCACCGCCGACCAGAAGCCCGGCCGAGCCGATCACCAGCAGGAGCCGTGGACCGTGGTTGCGGGCGAGTCTGGTGGCGCCGATAACGGTGATCGCCCCGAGGGCCGCGATGGGGAGAACCACCAGGCCGACCTGTGTCGGATCGAGCCCGCGGGCTTGCTCGAGCCAGCCGGGGAGGCCGTAGAAGATCGCGTAGAACGCGACGTAAGTGAGCATCGTGCGGAGGTAGCCGAGCGAGAGCGGTGCACTGCGGGCGAGGAGGCGGACGTCGACGAACGGGGTGGCGGCCCGCCGTTCCCACAGGACGAACAGCACAGCCACCGGGACTGCTACTGCCAGCAACCACCAGGTCGGCTGGCCGGTGAGCGAAAGCAGGACCAGCATCACCGCGGTCATCGCCAGGCTGAACAGGAACAGGCCGGCCAGATCGATCTCACGCCACAGCTTGCGGCCGTCGTCGGCCGGTCGCGGTGGGTCGGCGGGCACGAGGCGCAGGACGAAGAAGCCGGCGATCGCGGACACCGGCAGGTTGACCAGGAAGATCGCCTGCCAGTCGAAGCTGCCGACCAAGAAGCCGCCGACGCTCGGACCGAGGGCGGCGGACGTCTGGGCGAAGACCGAGATCAGCCCGAGCGCGCCGACCGCGGAGGCTTTCCGCCGATCGGCGATCCGGCGAATCATCGCGACGCCGGACGGGAACTGCGCGCCGGTCCCGATGCCGAGCAACACCCGCGCCGCGATCAGCCAGCCGAGACTCGGCGCGAGCGGAGCCAGCGCGGAGACCAGAGCCACCAGTCCGAGTCCGGCCAGGAACACGCGCCGCGCACCGAGAAGATCGGCCAGCCGCCCAGCGGTCGGCGCGGAGATCGCGGTCGCGAGATAGAGCCCGGACACCAGCCATTGAGTCTCGGTGCCGGCGTGAAAGTCGTTCCCGATCGCCACCAGGGCAACCGCGATCATCGACGAGTTGAGCGGCTGCAGGAGCGTGCCCAACCCCACCGAGGCCGCATACTTCGCCGGCAGCCCCGGCTGCGCCTGAACCTCCTCGGCAGCGCGCGTCTCTTCGACAGCCTTCGTCATTCCTGGACCTCGGAGAGTTTGTCCATCAGGCCGGCGGCCAGGCGGAGGAGCTCCCGCTCGGTGGGGGTCAGGGTGCTCGCCATCGCCTGGGCCAGGAAGGTGTCGCGGCGGCGGCGGTCCTCGCGGACGAGGGTGGTGCCGGCCGCGGTGATCTTCAGCAGCACCTGGCGTCGGTCGGTCGGATTATCAGCACGGCTGATGAGTTCGGTGGCGACCAGGTCGGCGGTCGCGCGCATCATCGTCTGTGGGGTTACGCGCTCGGCGGCAGCCAGGTCGGCGTTCGTCATCGGGCCTTCACGCTCGAGCCAGCCCAGCACATTCAGCTGGGAATAGCTCAGCTCCCCCTCGGGTCGCTCCTGACGCAGCCGGCGGACCAGCCGGAACAGGCTGGTACGGATCTCGTGGGCAGCGGCATCAGACGAGTTCATACCATCAGCTTAGCTGATGATCTCAATCGTCGTCGTCATCGTTCCGCAGCCGCACTCCGGTGACGCCGTCCAGGTCGTCGAGCGCGAGCACCAGGTGCTGCAACGGCGGCCGCCCGCTGAACCGCATCGAGGCCCGGACCTGTGGCCGGTCGCCGTCGCGGTGCACCTCCGTGCCGACGACCGACGCCTCGAAGCCCATCGACGTCGCGGTCGACAAGATCGAGCGCAGTACGCCGGACCCGTCGTCGTACCGCACCGTCACGAGGCGACGCCGGTCCGGTGACGGCAGGAACCGGCCGACCCGGGCGAACGGACCGACCGCGACCAGGTGCAGCGCGGTCGCGGCGACCGCCAGCACCGGCATCCCGGCACCGCACGCCATCCCGATCGCGGCGGTCATCCAGATGGTGGCCGCGGTGGTCAGTCCGCGGACCACATCACGGCGCATGAAGATCACCCCGGCGCCGAGGAAGCCGACGCCGGACACGATCTGGGCCGCGATCCTGGACGGGTCGAGGTTGACCTCGGTGCCGAGCACAGCGTTGAAGCCGAACCCCGAAACGAGGGTGAAGAGGGCAGCCCCGGTGCCGACCAGCGTGTGCGTCCGCATCCCCGCGCTCTTCTGCCGCAGCTGCCGCTCGATGCCGATGATCATCGACAGCACGAACGCGACCAGGAGGAGCAGCAGTTCGGTCCAGGTGGTTGATGTTGCGAGTTTCATGATGGGTACAGGTGCCCTGATTACGCCGAGACCAGTCCCACCGGGTCCTTCCCGGTGAGATAAGCGGCGACCGCCTCGGCGGCGATCGAGCCGGCTCGGTGAGCGGTCTGCCGGGTCGCGCCGGCCAGGTGTGGCGTCATCACCACATTGGGTGCGGTCAGCAACCGCGATCCCGCCGGGACCGGCTCAGCCGGGAACACGTCGAAAGCCGCCGCACCCAGCTGCCCGGACTCCAACGCGTCCACGGTCGCGTCGTAGTCGAGCAGCCCGCCGCGCGCGGTGTTCACGAGTACGGCGCCTCGCGGCATCAACGCGATCTGGTCGGCACCGATCAGCCCGCGGGTCTGGTCGGTCAGCCGGGCGTGCAGACTGACCACGTCGGACCGTCGCAGCAGGTCGTCGAGCTCGACCAGTTCGATGCCTTCGGGAGCCTCGTCGATGTAGGGATCGGCGACCAGAACCTGCGCGCCGAAGGCAAGCATCACCCGGGCGACTCGTTGCCCGATCGCGCCGTACCCGATCAGCCCGACCGTCGATCCGTCCAGTTCCAGGCCGCATTCGTCGTACGCGTAGAGGTCGCTGCGCCACTCGCCCTGCTCCAGGGTGCGTTGCAGGCGGGGAAGGTTGCGCAGGGCACCCATCGTCAGGGCGACCGCATGCTCGGCGGCCGCGACCGCGTTGCGGCCGGGGGTAGAGGCCACCACGATCCCGCGTTTGGTCGCCGCGGGCACGTTCACGTTCACCGGTCCACCGCGGCACACGACCAGGAAGCGCAGCTCCGGTGCGGAGTCCAGCACCCGCTCGGTGAACGGGCCCATCTGAGTGATCGCCAGTTCGACCCCGTCCAGCGCAGCGATGAGCTGGTCCTCGGCGTCGCTCGCCTCGTCCACCTCGGCCACCCGCCCGTACGGCGTCAGCGGCCAGGGCAGCGTGATCTCGCGGAGGTCGAAGGTGACTCCGCGGATGGTGGACAGTGCCGAGGCGAGCAGGTCGTTGCGAACGAAGTGGTCGCCGGCGAGCAATGTCTTGACGGTTCTCATCGAACTCCTGAAGTGAAGGCGGTGCGTTTCAGCGCTGCTGGTCGAAGGTCGGTGCGGGGTCGGACCAGCGCGGGCGGGCCGCCTCGATCCGGCGTAGGTAGTGGGTGTAACCCTCGGCATAGAACGCGGCCCGGGCCGGGTCCGGATCGACCTGGCGGGTCTCCGCGATCCACTCCGGTCCGGCGCTGTCCGGATCGATCGCGCGGCGCGCGCAGATCACCGCACCGCGGGCGGCGACCTGCTCGGCCTCGGCCGTGTGCAGCGGCGCATTCAGCACGTCCGCGAGGATCTGGGTCCATTCCCGGCTGCGGGCACCGCCGCCGCAGACGGTCACCCGGCCGGTCCACCCGGCCGCCTCCAGACAGTGGCGAGCGGCGTACGCGATCCCTTCGCAGGTCGCACGGACCACGTCGGCCGCCGTCGTGGACAGCGAGATCCCGTCGATCGTGCCGCGGGCCCGGGTGTCCACGAACGGCGCGCGCTCGCCGGCTTCGGAAAGGTAGGGAAGAACCGTCACGCCCTGTGCGCCGACCGGGCTCTCCGCGAGCAGTTCGGGCAAGCGGTCCGTGCCGGCACCGACGAGGGCGAGCACCCGATCGAGCGCCGCCGTACCGACCATCGCGGGCATCGCCCGGAGCCAGACTCCGGGTGTCCAGGTGCCGAGGAACAACCCTGCGGGCTCGCCGTCCACGGGAAGCTCGCGGGTCACCACTTGGCAGGCGAGCGTCGTACCGACGGTCAGGAGAGCATCGCCGGGCCGGGAGACACCGGCGCCCGCGGCTGCGGCCGGGAGATCGTACGGACCGGCGGAGACCCTGGTCCCGCGGGCCATTCCGGTCGAGTCATCGCGCAGCTCGCCGACTGGTCCGACCGGCTCCACCGGTGCGAGCAGGTGCTTCAGCTCCGAGAGTCCGGTCGCCTTCAGCGCCTCGTCGTCGTACTGATTCGTGCGTGGGTCGAGGAACGGCGCGGACGCGTCCGACACGTCCGTCGCGCGAACGCCGGTGAGCTGCTGCATCACGACGTCCTTGCAGTACGCCGCTGTCCCGGCGCGAGCGATGACGTCAGGCTCCTCCGCGAGTACGGCGGCCAGCAGCGGACCTGAGGCGCCTGGGAACATCCGGTTGCCGGATCGGCGGAACACCCGCTCGGCGACACCGTCGGCGGTCCAGCGATCGAGGATCGCACTGCTCCGCGCGTCCAACCACGAGATCGCCGGGCGGAGCGCCGTACCGGCCGGATCGACCAGCCACAGGCCGTCACCCTGCGCGGTGATCGCCAGGACGCCGGGCCGGTCGCCCACGGTTCCAGCCAGCTGACCGACCACCCCGTTGACCGAGGCAACGATCTCCGCGGTCTCGTGCTCGAACCGCCCGGTCCCGGGCCGCACCAGCCTGGTCGGCCGGGACGCCTCGGCCACCGGCCGCCCGTCGTCGTCGAACGCGACGGCCTTGGTAACGGTGGTGCCGACGTCTACTCCGACGTCCATAAGCTCCCCCTCCTAGAGTTTCGCAACCTCCACGGTGGCGCCGTGGTCGCGCAGCGGGGTGATCAAGTCTTCCGGGGTCTTCTCGTCGACGACCACGATGTCGAAGTCGGTTAGTGGGGCGAGCCGGTGCAGGGCGGTGCGCTGCAGCTTGGCGTGGTCGACCAGCAGCACCTTGGTCCGCGCCGACCGCAGCATCGCCCGCTTCACCAGGACGATCTCCTCCTCCTGGTGGAACGCGTGCGTCGGCGACACCGCGGACACCGAGCAGAACAGCAGGTCGGTGTGCAGCGCCTCGACCGCCTCCGCGCACGGCATCCCGCCGAACGAGTCGTGCGTCGCGGAGTAGATCCCACCGAGGGCGACGAGGGTGATGTCCCGGAGCTGGGTCAGCTTGCTGATCGCCGGCAGGAAGTTCGTTGCCACGGTCAACGGAGTGATGTCCTCGAACAGGTCGACCAGGGCCAGCGCGCTGGTCGAGTCGTCGAGCATCACCGACATGCCGGGCTCGATCATCGCGCGGGCATGCCGGGCCAGCGCGGCCTTCTCGGCTGTCGCGGTGTTCAGCCGATAGGCCACGTTGCTCTCGAACACGCTGGTCGGCTGCGCGCTGACGCCACCGCGGTACTTGCGCACCACGCCCTGGCGCTCGAGCTCGTCGAGGTCGCGGTGCACCGTCATCACGCTCACCCCGAACGCTTCGACCAGATCGTTGGCCGAGACCGAGCCGTGCTTGACGACGTAGGCCGCGATCTCGGCCTGCCGGCGCGCGGGACGGCTCAGTTCGGTGGTGTCACCGTCGACATCCGATGTCATGCCAGGGTCTCCATTCGCACTGCGGGAAGGTTGTACGCCTCGAGACCCACTGTGCCGTCCTCCCACCGGAAACGCACCAACGCCGCGGGGCCGAGTGCAGGTAGCAGTCTGCGGTAGTCGTTCAGCCGCAACCCGAGCGCCCTGCACACGAGCAACCGCAGGAGGGTGTTGTGCGCGACGACGAGCACCTTCTGACCGTCATGCCGCCGTACGATCTCCTGGAAGACCTCGTGCACGCGATCGGCGGCCTCGGCGGGATGCTCACCGCCCGGGAAGTGGTCGCGCACCGGATCCAGCTGGAACGCCTTGGCCACGGCCGGCGGGAGTTCGCCGAGCACCTTGCCCTCCGCCGAGCCGAAGTCGACCTCGCGCAGCCGCGCATCCAGCGTCGGCTCGAGCCTCAGCGCCTCGGCCGCCGGTGCGATGCTCTGCCGGGCCCGCAGCATCGGTGAGCACCAGAGCGCGTCGGGCGCGTAGTCGGTGGCCCACTCCTTGAGTTGCTGCGCCTGTCGTACGCCGACCTCGTCGATCGGGAGGTCCGTCGAACCGGTGTACCGGTTGCCGTGATGCCATGCGGTCCGGCCATGACGGGCCAGGACGATCGTGGTCCTCATCCGCGGTACCCCCGGCGGTCCAGTTCGGCGACGAACTCGCCGTACAGGTCGTCGAGCGATTGTTTGCGCGGCTCGAGGATGTGGTCCACACGGACCATCCTGCGCGCGGTCGCGGTGACCTCGGTCCCGGCCGAGGCAGCGAGGACGGCCATGCCGTACGCCGGGTCCGGGACGGCCGGAAGCTCCACCGGTACGCCGAGGACGTCGGAGCGGAGCTGATTCCAGTAGCCGCTGCGGGTCGCTCCGCCGGTCAACGACACGGAGCGGACCGGGTCGGCGCCGAGCTTTTCGAGGTGCTCGAAGGCGAGGCGCTCGATGAAGGCGACTCCTTGCAGGACGGCGGCGTACGTGTGCAGGTCGTCCGGGGTCGCGCCGAGGGTGAAGGGCTCGGCCCGCGGCGCGACGAAGGGGAAGCGTTCGCCGGTCTTGGTGAGCGGATAGGTGACGGCGTCGATCGGGCCTAGTGCGCGAGCGGCCTGGTCCAGCGCGTCGAGGTCTGCGCCGGGCAGGAGCTCGGTGAGTACGCCGGCACCGGTGCTGGACGCTCCGCCGGGGAGCCAGCCGCCGTCGGGGTGACGGTGGCTGTAGACGGCACCGGTCGGGTCGTCGAGGAGGTCTTTGCTGACGCCCTTGAGGACGAGCGTCGTACCGAGGACCGAGTTCCACGCGCCGGGGGCGAGGGCGCCGGCGGCGATCTGGGCGGCGCAGCCGTCGGTCATGCCGGCGTAGACGGGGACGCCGGCCGAGGTGCGGCCGAGCTCGGTGCCGGGAAGGACGACGTCGGGGAAGGCGCTGATCGGCAGACCGAGCTTCTCGAAGGCGGCGGTCGGCCAGGTATCGGCGATCAGGTCGTAGCCGGTCTTGAGGGCGTGACTGGTGTCGGTGGCGACCGGGTGACCGACCAGGTGGGCCGCAACGAAGTCGGCGCTGTGGACGACGCGCTGGCTGGCGAGGTCGTAACCGTCTGCTACGAGCGCAAGGATCTTGGGGAGAGCCCAGGTGGGCTGCATGGCGGTCGACCAGCGCTCCGGATCGGCGTCCACGATGTGGTCACGACGGTCGGCCGCGCGGGCGTCGTCGTACATGAGCGCGGGGGTGACCGGGCGGCCGCTCGGGTCAGTGAGGAGGAACGTGCCGGAGGTGGAGCAGATGGAGATACCTTCGATTCGGCCCTGGGTCACCTCGGCCAGCACTCCGTCGACCGCGTCGAGCCAGGCCTGCGGGTCCTGCTCGTGCCGTGCGCCGTCGCGGTGGCTCGTCAGCGGGCGGGTCGCGCGCGCCAGGACAATGCCGTCGGCGTCGGCTACCACGGCACGCACGCTCTGCGTACCAAGGTCGACGCCGATCCAGCCGGGTCCTGCCACGATCACGCCTCCAGGTCGGGTGTTATCTGCATTGATAACATAACACCAGAAGACGATAAGAACGCGCCACCCCACGTCCGAACTCGGTCACCCCGCCACCCCGATCCACAACCCACCAACCCCGCCCCCGAGCCCCGCTCCTCTCCCACGCCGGAACCCGGCTCCACCCTCGCGCCGGAACCCGGCTCCACCCTCGCGCCCGGCCCACCCCAGAGCCCGCCGAAAGCCGGGGGCTCGGACAGCAACCGGGGCCCCACGACAGGTTATTTCCTGTTCACGCCCCCCGGAACCCACCCAAGCCCCCCACGCCCGACTTGGCCAGCGGCCCGGCAACTCCGCGGAGGCCGGCCCGACGGACGGCGACCCCGGGGACGCTGGCCCGACGGACGGCGACCCCGGGGACGCTGGCCCGACGGACGGCGACCCCGGGGACGCTGGCCCGACGGACGGCGACCCCGGGGCTCGGTGGCTCGCCGGACGGGGCTCGGCCGTTCGGTGGACGGCGGCCCGACGGACGGCGGTTCGGCGGACGGCGGTTCGGCGGGCGGCGACGCGGCGGCTCCGCGGACACGACGCCGCGGCTCGGCGGACACGACGCGGCGGCTCGGTGGACGCGACGCGGCTCCCGCGGCTGGGAAGCGTGTGGGAGCCGAGCACTCCCGGCGATTGCGCTTAGCCGGCAGGAGAGGTGATGAGAGCCGCACCCAGGACCGGGTCGCGGCTCGATGGGTGTCAGGAGTGCATCAGGACCAGGGCGGGGTCGGCGGTGGCGAGATCCAGGCGGCCGGCGTCGATGGCTCCATAGGCGCCGATCGGGCCGCTGGACCGACGGCCGTTGCGGTTGACCCAGAAGCCCCAACCGGCCGGCGCGTCCGGCCATTCGGGGTCGGGCTCCCAACCCGCAGGTGGGCGCCAGGTGTCACTCGGCGGCTCCGGCCAGTCGGGCGGTGGATTGAATCGGTACACGAGCGGTCCCTCCGGATTCCCCAGCGATCCGCTGATCGCGAACTGTCTGACAGATCAACGACCTGGCGCGCCGAACGTCACGGCTAAATCTTCGTAAAGTTTCGCCCGGTGCACGGTCACCCATCAGACCACCAGCACCGGTCGACGGCAACCACCCGCTCACCAGGCGGACTGCACGTGCATCGGCATCCGCAGTCGTTGCCTTGTCCACAGATTCCGTTGCCTTGTCCACAGCCCGAACGCGGGTTATCCACAGATTCAGCCGTGATTACAGAGTGTCGTCAAGGCATCACTCGCACGCCACGCCGTCATGGTCGCGATCCAGGTGTGAGTCGTAGCCCGGATCCCCTGCGTACAAAGGCGCTTTGCCGGTCGCCCGCACCGCCGAGCAGTTCGCGTAGTAAGCCGCTGCCGGGGGTGCCGTCGTCTTTCCCGGCTTGACGGCCTGAGGCAATTGCACCAGCGGCACAGGTTCCGTCACCGTGGTAGTTGCCTGCGGCGCCTTGATCGTCACGGTCCGGGCCGGCAGCGGCGGCGGCGTGATAGTTGCCGTAGGCCCGGGAACCGTCTGCCGCACCGTGACGGTGGTGGTCGGCCCGGGGACTGTCACGGCAGGGCCAGGGACCGACGTGGCGGCGGTCGACGCCTCGCTGCCGCCACCACCGATCGCCGCCAGGATGACGAGGAAGGCAGTCCCGCCGGCCACCCAGCCCGCGACCAGCTTCAGCGGCGGCTCAGCGCCGTACCGCCTACTCGGGCCGCGGGAGCGGAGGCCGCGCGCGTTCAGCCAGAAGGACCAGCCGAGAGGCGCCGGCGGCCAGGACGGGTCGGGCTGCCAGCCCGCTGATGGTTGCCAGTCGGGCGTCGGCGGCGCAGGCCAGCCCGGTGGTGAGTTGAATGTCGCCATGGTGAGTCCCCCTCGGGGATTACATCCAGTCACCGTGACGGAGTGTTACAAGTCGGCGAGCCGGGCGGCGACGCGGTGGTGATCGGTGAGGGACTGGGTCAGCGCGTACCCGAGGGCCCGATAGGCCTCGAAATCCCACTCGTCGTAGAACTGGTCGCCCGTGGTCCGGCGCGGGAAGTCCGAGTGCTCGACGGCGTACTGCTCGAGATCCCACTCGAGCTGGCCGGCCAGCACCGCCTTCACGAAGAAGATCTCGGTCTTGTACTGCTTCTCCTCGCCGTCCTGGAGCGGATGCGTCGCGATGCCGTACGCCCAGGCCCGGTCGGCGCGCGGCTTCGGCCCGCGGATCATCGGCGCCGGGTCGATGTCGATCTGGATGCCGTGGTCCATCCGCGCGGTCGCGATCGCCTCGGCCAGCGCGGTGAGCCGGTCCTCGGCGTCGTTCGAAGCGTCGATCACGATCACCTGGGCCGGCTTGCGACGGAGCGCCTCGACCAGCCCGAGATTGTCGTAGTGACCACCATCGGTCACGTAGATCCGCCGTTCGTACATCGACGGCGACCCGACAGCCTCGTGCAGCAGGCGGTACGGGCCGGGCTTGTCGATCACGCTGCCGATGTAGCGCCGGACCTTCGGCACGAAGCCGTGCTGCTCGGGGAAGGCGGGCTCCGCGCGGTTGTTCCAGTACGGGTTCGGCAGCCACACACCCAGGCGGGCATTCAGTACGGCGAGCAGCAGCCGGACCGGCCTGGTCCGGCCATTCACCCGGCCGGTGAGTGGGCTGAGCGCCGCACCGCTGATCGCCATCGTCGCCGGCACCGTCACCTCGCGTTTGAGTACGTCGGCCTCGCGCTCGTAATCGTCCGTCGTACGGTGCCCACCGTCGGGTAGCGACCGGTCCCCCACGATCCCGATCTGCTCGGCATCGAAGATGAACGGGACGCAGTCCCGCTCGGTCGGCACGAAGTCCGGGTCGTCGACGTTCGCGACCCCGGCGATGACGAGTTGCGGACCGCCGGTAACCGGCTTCGCCCACTCGGAGTACCGCAGCCGCAGGTGGTAGTCGAGTGCGACCGCGGCGCCGTTGTCCTTGCGCGTCACCAGGAACGCGCGCGACAGCCGCTCCCGGTACAAGGAGTGCAGCGACGTCCGGTTCGCGTCGGTGAGCAGCTTGATCGCCAGCGCGATCGCGGCCAGGATCAACGCGACGTTCCAGTCCTCCTGATAGGAACGGTCGGTCGCGTAGCCGCCGGTCCAGCGCAGCAACACGATGACCGCGGCAACGATGATGATCGCGCTGCCCACCCAGGGCGCCAGCTCGGTCCGCGCGAACGCGAGCAGCCGGGCCCGCACCCCGGGCGCCGACTTGCCCTCGACCGCGAGCCCGTTCAACACCGCTTTGCCGAGCCCGATCAGTACGACGACCAACGTGGTGAACGACGCGAGACCCTGCTTCGTGGGGTCGACCAACGCCAGCAAGGCGGACGGCAGACTCGGCTGATCGGACGAGTCACCGGGCAGTTCCCCCAAGAGATAAAGGCCTCCCGGTACGCCGAGGAGCAGCCCCGCGACGGGTAGGCCGTACCGGAGGGTGACGTTCCCGATCGTCGTCAGGACCGTGCGGACCGCGTCCGGCATCCGGGCCCAGCGATCCCAGACCTTCTCGATCACGAACATCGCGGCGCTGACCGCGAGCAGGCCGACTGACAGGCCGACGAAGAACCACGAGTCGTTCGGCCGCCAGTCGACCCGGATCTCGGAGTATCCAGGCAGGATCACCTGCCGGTCGGCCAGGAACCAGCCGAGCACCCAGGCGATCGCGCGGAGCATGATCCCGATCAGCAACAGGTTGACGACCAGACCGAACAGCACCGACAGCGCCGCGCGGAACATCGCCCGGCCGCCCGACAACAGGTAGCGGGTCTGCCGGCGAAGCCTCGCCAGCTCCGGCGAGCCGGGTGAGAACGGGTCGGTGCAGGTCCGCCGCAGGACGTGGAAGGCCGCCGCCATGTAGCCGCCGCCGCTGACGCCGATCACCGTCGAGGCCTTGTCGTACAGGCCTCGCTCGCGCAGGAGTTGCAGCGCGCCGAGACAGAGCGACGCAGAACGGATGCCGCCGCCCGAGCACGTGATCACGAGCCGGCCGGAGTCCTTGCCATCGTCCATCGGCCGCTTGAACGTCACCGGTGGGTCGAGCCGGACGCCGTACAACTTCCGCTGGCCCAGCCGGCTCGTGGCGAACAAGGAGACCGCGAGTACGAGCGCTCCGACCAGTGCGACCGCCCGCATCAGCCAGGTCAACCAGCCCGTCGACAGATCAGCGCACGCGCCGGTCGACGCGCCGAACTCGCTCCACAGCCGGATGTCTTCGACGACGTCGAGCCCGGCCGCGCCGAAGACCAGCCACGAGCCGATCGCCGCGATCCCCTGCCAGGATTCACGATTGAGCAAGGACTGACGGGTGAGGAACTTGACGTACTTGTAAGCCCGGAACGCCGCGTAGACGTAGGCCATGATGAACATCGCGTCGACCAGCAGCGACAGCCGGCCGGGCACCTCGCACGCGATGGCCGAGCCGGCCGCGTCGTGGACCGCGGCCCGCATCGGCCACTGGACCACCGCGAGGATGAGCGCGAGTTGGAGTGTCGTGGTGAAGGTCCGGCGCCGGCCGATCTGCTCGATCGTGGCGTTGCCTGTCGTGCCGTCCGATTCCCCGAGCATCGCCCTATGTTAGGCGGCCGCGGTTCTACCGCGGGCCGGAATCTCGCTGATCCGGCGGGGAAGAGTGCCCGCGGCGATCGCCTGGTCCAGGGCCGCGAGCTGGGTGCACGCGGCGGTGATGGCCTCGGCCTGCGTGCGGCAGCCGTCGGCGCACCAGTAGGGATCGTCGGGCTGGCGATCGTCCGCGTCATCGATGTCGGCGTACCAGCAGTCGCGCCCCTGACATCGGTAGTGCACGACCCGGACCTTGAGCTTCATGCGCAGTACGACGCCCGCCGGGGAGTCCCGGTTCCACGGCACTGAGCCACCGGCCTCCCGCAGGCAGACGCTCCGCGGGAGGCTCTCGGCGGGAGAATCTCACGGGTTGACCCAAGGCCGTTCAGTAGGGCGGTGTGGGTGTCCTCATGCCAGGGAGGGTGCAGGTCGACAGGACGTATACGCCCACTCCTCGTCGCCGGCCGCATGCCTACGCCGTGATCCCCGTTCTGTCGCCCGAGACATCCTGTCGAGCTGCACGAGGTGTGCTGTTGCCGGCCCTACCGGCTAACCCTTCAGGCCGGACGAGAAGCCGCGGATGACGTAGCGCTGGAGGACCAGGAACACCACCAGGATCGGCAGCGCCGCGAGCACCAGGCCGGCTGCGACGAGTCCGTAGTCGGAGGTGTACTCGTTGACAAAGGCAAACACTCTGACCGGGACCGTCTCCCGGCCGGAGCCGCCGAGATACAGCAGCGGGGTGAAGAAGTCGTTCCAGATGTGGACCGCGTTGAGGATCAGCACGGTCCCGGTGATCGGCCGCAGCAGGGGGAAGATCACGTAGCCGAAGGCCTGCAGATGCGAGGCGCCGTCGATCAGCGCCGCGTTGGTGTAGTCGGCCGGCAACGACCGGATGAATCCGGTGTAGAGGAACACCGTGAACGGCAGCTGGATCCCCGTGTAGAAGAGGATCATGCCCTGGTACGTCCCGAGCAGGCCCAGGTCGTTGACCACCTGATACAGCGGGATCATCCCGAGCTGGAACGGCAGGATGATGCCGACCAGGAACAGGATGTAGAGGCTGTAACTCAGCCGGGACGCCGTCCGGGCCAGGAAGTACGCCGCCAGCGACCCGAGCACGATCAGGATCAGGACACTCGACACGGTGATCAGCGTGCTGTTGAGCAGCGCGGATCCGAGTGCGGCTGACTGCCAGGCCTTCGAGAAGCTGCCGACCGACGGCGGATCGGGCAGTGACAGCGGCTTGTTCGCGATCTGTTCCGGATCCTTGAAGGCCAAGGTCACCAGCGCATAGACCGGGAACAGGAACGCGACCGCGGCCGCGATCATGACGACCTCGCGGACCAGGGTGCGGGGCCGGTAGCCGCTCCTCATGCCGTCGTCTCCCTCGAGCGCAGGTACCCGATCTGGATGAAGGACACCGCCGCGACGAAGATCGCCAGGACCAGCGCGACCGCGGTGCTGTAGCCGAACTTCCCGTACACGAAGGCCTGTTTGTACAGCACGGTCGACAAGGTGTCGGTGGCGTACCCCGGCCCGCCGTTTGTCATCGCGATGATCTGGGTGAACAACGTCAGGCCGCCGACCGTCGACAGCATCACGTTGATCGTCACCGCGGGCGCGAGCAGTGGCCAGGTGATGTGCCGGAATCGCGCGACCGTCCCGGCGCCGTCCACCATTGCAGACTCGTGCAGTTCCTGCGGAACGCCTTCCAGACCGGCCAGGAAGATCACCATCGAGTAGCCCGCGCACTGCCAGATCACTGTGAAGGCGACCGACCAGATCGCCAGTGACGGGTTCCCGAGCCAGTCCTGCCGCAACGAGCCGAGCCCGATCGCGTTCAGCGCGGCGTTGAGTCCCGCGTCCGGCGCGGGGTTGTAGACGTACTTCCAGAGGAACGACACCATCACCGGGCTGACCACGACCGGCGCGAAGAACACCACGCGCAGGACCATCCGGCTCTTGATGCCGGCGTGCACCCCGAGCGCGAGCAGCAGCCCGATCCCGTTCTGCACAACGACGATCGCGATGGTCAGGAACAACGTGTTGCGCAACGCCCCGAGCGCCTGGTCGTCGTGGAAGAGCTGCTCGAAGTTCTCCAGCCCGACGAACGAGCGCGACTCGCCCACACCTGACCAGTCGGTGAACGCCGAACCCGCGCCGACGATGCTCGGGTAGAGCATCACCAGCGCGTAGACGACCAGGGCGGGAGCGGCGAACAGCCAGGGCGGCGTGATACCGCCCCGGCGACGCCGCGATACCTTCACGGCGTCGCGGCGTACCGCCTCTGCAGTGATGGTCATGCGGACTTCCGGTAGGCCTCGTCCATCTTCTTGAGCGCGCCGTCGACCGTGGTCTTGCCTCCGAGCAGCTCCTGGACGACGGCGAAGTGGGTGGGCTGTACTTCGGCGTTCGGCCAACGCTGGTCCATGAACGGGACGGCCTTGTCGTCCTTCAGGTAGGGCAGGAACGGCGTCAGCACCGGGTCGACCTTCGCGTCGCCGTCGGAGTACAGCGGGACGCACGCGACCGCCTCGGCCCACGCGTTCACGGTCTCCGGCTGACCGCAGTACTCGATGAACTTCTTCGCCTGCTCGGCCTTCTTGCTCTTCGCGCTGACCGCGATGCCGACCACCACGCCGCCGGGGATCCAGTTGTCGGCGGCAACATCCGTCGCCGGGAACGGGAACATGCCGAGGTCGTCCGGTGACGGCGACGCCTCGCGGAACGCCTGCAGCACCGCGGACACCTGGACGGCCATCGCGGCCTTGCCGGTGCCGACCATCGAGGTGGCCTGCTCGTACGTCGTACCGTTCGGGTTGTCGTTGAAGAAGCCGCGCCGCTGCAGTTCCAGGTACTTCGTCATCGCGTCGGCCCAGCCGGAGTCCGCGAACGACGCGTTGCCGGCGATCATCTTGTCGTCGAAGTCGGGCGTCTTGGCGTAGACCGTGCCCGGGACCAGCGCGTAGTCGATCAGCTGGGTCACCCACGGCGTCTGCGCGCCGAGTGCGATCGGGACGATGCCCTTCTTCTTCAGCTTGTCGCAGACGGTGAGCAGCTCCGACCAGGTGGTCGGCGGCTCGACGCCGGCGGTGGCGAACGCCTTCTTGTTGTAGATCGCGCCGAGCACGCTGGTGCCGGGCGAGAAGATGTAGGTCTTGCCGTCCTGCCCGAACGCGCCCTTGAAGCCGGCCGGGACCTTCTGCGTCCAGGACTGGTCGCTGAGGTCGGCGAGCAGGTTCGCCTTGCTCAGCTGGACCATCGACATCGCGCTGCCGTTGCCTGGGTAGACCGCGTGCAGGTCGGGCGCGTTGCCGGCCGCGAGCTGGGCGCGGAGCGCGGTCTGCAATTGATCGGCGGGTGAGAACGAGAGGTTGAAGTCGAAGTCCGAGTGCACCTTCTTGTAGTCGTCGAGTGCCTTGCGCAGACCGGCTTCCTGGCTGCCGGCGCCGATCACCTTCAGCTGACCGCCGGACGACGCCGAGCCGCCGTTGCCGCCGCAGGCTGCCAGCGTGCCGACCGCTGCGGCGCCACCCATCAGCTGCAGGAGCCGCCTTCGGCTGACGGACTGATCGAGTGTCATGGTTCCTCCTGAGCATGGAACGCTGAGATACCGCCGGGCGATGTGAAGTAACCGCGAGATGGTGTTACTTTTGACACGCGGGACGCTACGGACGCCCCCGGAGGGTGTCAAGACCTCATTGAAAGGATTCAGTCTGGATCGGTGTGAAAAGCCGTCCGCCGCGGATTTTGCGCCGCGGCCCGCCTCGCCTGAGAAGATGTCACCGTGCTCACGACCGCCTCTCCCGACCCGGCCCGTACGGCGTACGCCGTACTGCCGACCGGCGGTCCTGCCCTGCCCTCCCCGCACACCGCGTCCGTGAGTCCAGGACCGGTGCCCGGGTGAAACGACTACTCCTGACCGGTCTGCTCCTCCTGGCCGTAGCCCTCGGCGCCACCGGCGGCTACTTCACCGGCGACTACCTCGACACCCCCCTCCCCACCGCCTCCGGCAACGCCGTCCCCATCGGCGACGTCTCCCCGAGCGAGCCGTCCCTGCCGGTCAAGACCCCCGTGCCGAGCAACTTGCCCGCGCTGACGGTGGACGACCTGGACTTCCGGAAACAGACGTTCACGGTTCACCAGGAGTCGTTGCCGCCGGTGCGGTTGTCGGTGCGGGTGCCGGCGGGCTGGGAGAAGTCGGTGAACAAGAAGGCGCCGGGTGAGGTGAAGTTCCTGGATTCCCTGCGCGAACGCGGGGTGCGGGTGGAGTCCGGCTTCCGGGTCGAGCTGACCCCTGCTCAGCAGCGGGACCGGCTGATCGCCCAACTGAAGTCGAGCCTGCCGTACGAGGACAACTTCCAGATCGTCTCGCAGACCGACGACACCGTCACCGGCGACGACGGCCAGTCGCGGCCGATCTCGACGCTGATCTACTCCTACATTCCGACCCAGACGGTCCGCTACGTCATGGTCCGCTGGGTCGCCACCGCCGGCGACGGCCTGGCCAACGTCGAGATGTCGATCACCGGCCTCCCCCAGGACGCCAAGGCCCTCGAACTGGTCGCCGACGAAGCAGCCCAGTCGGTAACCCCGGAGGACTGACTCGTCGGGGTGGGTGTTTCACGGAATTGTTATCTGAGGGATGCAACCTGGGGTCCAGTTTGCGGGTCCTTGGTTTAGGGAGAGCTGGGGAGGTGGGGCCGGCGTGGCTGGACGGGGGAGTGTTGGCGCTCTGCTGGCGTCCGGGCTGGTGGCGGTCATCGCCATCGGCGGCGCCGGCGGGTACGGCGTCGGGCTGTTGACGACCGCCGAGCGGTCGGACGCATCCGGCGTGGCCGCCCCGCTCGGAAGTCTCCAGCCGTCGACACCATCACCCACGGTCGGTACGACGCCGACCCCGCCGCCGAAGAAGATCGTGCCGGACAACAGCGAACCGCTCAACGCGGACGACCTCCACTACAAGACCCGCCAGTTCGCCGCGACCAGCGTGGTGCGCTCGGAGGTCAGCCTCCGGGTGCCGGGGAACTGGAACTTCACCCAGCCGGATCCCCCGAAGATCGGCCGCTACACCGACCCGACCGGCAAGCGCTGGCTGCGGATCGAGGCAGGGTTCACGATCCGCCGGTCCCCCGCCGACTCGATGGCCGCAAAGCTCGTGGATCTTGGGACGGTCCCCGCCAACCAGATGCTCTCGATCAAGTCCCAGACCGTCGATCCCGACACCCACGACGCGACGCTCGTCTACACCTATGTGCCGGACAACTCGGTCCGCTACGTAGTCGTCCGCTGGGTTGCCAACGGCGACGGTCTCTGCACCTTCGAGATCGCGGTCACCGGACTCCCCCAGGACCAGGCCGCGCTGGAAGACGTCCTGCAGCACGCCGCCGACTCGGCCGCTCGCGACGACTCGCCGATCACACCTCGCTGACCAACACCCTCGACAAGCTCCTGGACAGCTCGACGAGCTTACTCAGCTCCTGACGGCCGGTCGGGGCGAGCGTGACCGCTCGGGAGCGGCCGCGCGTGCGATGTCGGCATCTCCGTTCATGTCTCCATGCTGACATCGCCACACTTCGGCGCAGCCCGAAGTTTTCCGGTGGGAGGGTGGGACGCATGCTGCTCGGCCTGCTCTGCATCGGAATCTTCCTGGTCCAGCTGGACGTGACAGTGGTCAACGTGGCTCTGCCGTCCATCCGGACCGGGCTCGACACCAGTCTGACCGGGCAGCAGTGGGTTGTCGCCGGATACATGATCACGCTGGCCGCACTGCTCCTCGTCTTCGGCGCATTGGGCGACCGGATCGGCCATAGGCGCGTGGTGCTCGCAGGTCTCGCTGTCTTCGGCCTCGCGTCGCTGGGTTGCGGTGCGGCCCCTAATATCCAGCTGCTCGTGACAGCAAGACTCGTGACAGCAAGAGCAGTGCAGGGCGTCGGCGCCGCACTACTCCTCCCCGGCACCCTGGCCGTCATCACCGACCTGTACGCCGACAGTGGGTCAAGAGCACGCGCGGTCGGCATCTGGGCCGGTGCGGGAGCACTTGCGCTGCCTTCTGGGCCTCTCCTGGGTGGCGCACTGGTCAGCGGGCTCGGTTGGCGTGCGGTCTTCCTGATCAATCTGCCGATCATCGCCATCGGCCTGCCGGTGGCGTGGCGGCTCGTGCCCCGAGTGCAGACAGCGCACAAGCGTGCCCGGACCCGACTGCGGATCGGCGCGGACTTCATCGGCGCCAACGTGGTTGCCGGACTGATGAACTTCGTCGGCCTCGGCACAGTGCTCGTGATGACGCTCTACCTGCAGGAACACCTTGCCCACAACGCGTTCCGGGCTGGTCTCGAGCTCATCCCGCTCTTCCTCCCGCTCGCAGTACTCGGACCGGTGTCCGGCCGGATCACCGCCCGCTACGGCCCACGCC
The DNA here is from genome assembly GCF_045040325.1 of Kribbella sp. NBC_01510. Lineage (NCBI taxonomy): Bacteria > Bacillati > Actinomycetota > Actinomycetes > Propionibacteriales > Kribbellaceae > Kribbella > Kribbella sp. NBC_01510. Next base: position 1,759,844 of record NZ_CP109418.1, read on the forward strand.
TGCCCATGACGATCGGACTGATCCTCGGCGCCACCGGATCGCTTTGTCTGCTCGGCGTACGCGATGGCTACGCGGCCGTCGTACCGGTGGAGCTGGGTCTTGGCCTCGGCATGGGCTTCCTGACAGCCGCGGTCGTCAACGCAGCCGTCGCGTCCCTTCCGCCAGACCGGGCCGGCCTGGCCAGCGGCGTCAACAACACCTGCCGCCAGGCGGTAGGTGCTCTAGGCGTCGCCGTGTACGGCGCAGTCGTCAGCCACAACATGGTCAGCGGCCTGCACACCCTGGCCTGGCTCGGAGGCGGCCTCTGGCTCCTCGGCCTCGCGGCTACCTGGCTCACCGTGTAGCTGATCGTTCAGTCGATCGGCCAGATGGTGCGGAAGATCGTGGAGCGGAGGCGGTAGAAGCGCCGCCGGGTCGACTGGATCAGCGCAGGGGACGGCCGGAGCCGTTCCGTCGGGATTCGCACCAGGGATTCCTCAAGCGTGCTGGGACAACAGGGCCGGTGCTCATCAGCCGGTGTACTGGACCGATTCGGCGATCTCGCGGGCGCGGTCGGGCTGGTTCTTCGGCAGCAGGACCTGGATGAGCATCGAGCCGGTGGTCCCCGTGTCCACGACTCGCTGGAAGAGCATAGCGCCGCCGTCCCCACAGCCGCTGGAAACCTGATCCGTCACCGTCCGCCCGTCGCCGGTCGACGGCGTCGGATCCCCCAGCGTGTTGCAGTTCAACTGCGGACTGGCGACCAAGGCGAGCTTGACGTCGCGCGCATCGGTGACACCGACGAAGACGCCCGGGGTGCGCGTCGACCAGTCGCCGTCCTGGCTGAGCCGGAGCGCCGGATACGACTTGGAGCTGCCTGGCGGCTGCCACTCAGAGTCGGCCACCGACTTCGCCCAGCCGCGCGGGAGGGTCAGCGAGAACCCGCTGTAGTTGACGCCGATCAGCTCGCGCGCCGCCAGATAACGCTGCCCCTCGAAGCCCGCGCCGCCGCCCACGATCAGCGCGAGTAGGGCCGCGATCACCCACCGGCCGCGCTGCCGCTTCCGCGGGGCAGGGGGCTCGGGCTGCGCCCCGGCGGTCCCGGTCCCCGTCGGCGACTCCGCCGTACCTTCGGCCGCAAGCTCTGCGGCTGCGGACTCGACTGCCGCCGCCAGCACCCCGACACTCGAGTCGGCGTCCGGAGTGGACGACGTCTTGACGATGGTCGGCGTGTTCGCATCGCTGAGGGCGGTCGGCTCGCCGTCCTCCTCAGGGCCCGCGGGTACGGCGACCGTCACCGACTCGCGGATCGAGAGCGGGAAGTCGTGGGTCGTCTCGTCCAACGCGCCGACGAGCTCGCGGGTGAACGACTGGACGTCCGGCCAGCGCTTCTCCCGGTCCGGGTCGAGTGCGCGGACGATGGCGGCGTCGACCAGATCCGGCAGGTCGAACCCGAGCGAGCTCGGCGGCGGCGCGGCCTCGACCCGGCTCGCCGCGCCCAGCCCGTCCACCTGATGCGGTGACCTCCCGGTCAGAGCGGCGTACGCGACCGCGCCCAGCGAGTACTGGTCGGCCCGCTGGTCCAGCCGCTCACCCATCGCCTGTTCGGGAGCGACGTACGACGGGGTGCCGCCGGGCATTGTGATTCGCGACACCTCGTCGAGGGACTTGCCCAGGCCGAGGTCGGACAGTACGGCGCGCTCGCCGTCGTCCGTGCTGCGGAACAGAACGTTCGCCGGTTTCACGTCCCGGTGCAGCAGGCCGCGCCGGTGCAGGGCCTGCAGGCCGCGGCCGACCTGGACGACGACGTCGACGGCCTCGGCCACCGGCAGCGGCTGCTTCTTCAGTCGATCGGCCAGCGTGCCGCGGTCGGCGTACGTGAGCACGAGAAAGGGCCGGCCGTCCTCGAGTTCGCCGACGTCGTGGACCTGGACGACGTGCTCGGACTCCACCCGGCGCAGGAACCGGCCCTCCTCGAGGAACCGCTGCCGGACCGAGTCGTCGTGCCCCCAGTTGTCGGCGAGCACCTTGATCGCCACTTCGGCATCCAGTTGCTCATCGTGAGCAAGCCATACCGTAGCGAAACCACCCGAGCCCAGGCGTCGTCGCACGACGTAGCGGCCAAGCCTGGTTGGGACCCCCATACAAGGCATTATGGAGTACCAAGAGTCCCAGGCCGGGGGCCGATCGACAGCGAAGGCGCAGATGAGCGAGAGCACCAGCCCGACCGACGACCTCGGGACCCTGGCCGAGCGGGCCCAGGCGGGCGACAAACACGCGATGGACGACCTGCTGCGGCAGATCTACCCGCGTGTACTGCGGATCTGCCGCAGCGTGCTGCCGTACTCGGCGGATGCTGAGGACGCGGCCCAGGAGGCGCTGCTGAACATCGCCACCAAGATCGGCACGTACTCCGGCCGGAGCAGCTTCTCCACCTGGGTCCACTCGGTCGCGGCGAACTCGGCGCGCTCGACGTACCGCAAGCTGAAGCGTACGGCGCAGGCCGCGCACAACCCGGAGACGATGGACAAGCCGGACCCGCGCACCACCAGCGTCATCGCCGGCACCCGCCTCGACCTGCTCGAGGCCCTCGAAACCCTCGAACGCGACCGCCCGCAGATGGTCACCCCACTCGTCCTCCGCGACGTCTACGGCCTCTCGTACGAGGAGATCGCCGCTCTCGTCGGCGCCCCGCTCGGCACCGTCAAGTCCCGCATCCACGACGCCCGCGAGGTCGTCCGCCCCCTCCTCCGCCCCAAGGACTGACCGACCCCGCACCCTCGCCGCGCGACCACGTGAACCGCGCCGCCATTTGATGGGCCTGGCCATTTGATGGGTCAGCCGGTACTTCTGTTTCATGTGTGGGTGATGTGACGGGCGGTAGGTCATCGGTGAAACCACCGGCCCGACAGGTATGCCGGGCACGCGGTCGGCGTTGGTTGTCCGGCGGTTCGCCAACTCGCCCAGGCGGTAGGCGACCCGGCGTGCGCATCTGGTGGGTTGACGTCCCATGCGGTGGGTTGACGTCCGATGCGGTGGGTTGACGTCCGATGCGGTGGGTTGGCGTACCGGATTCCGGGGCGCCAACCCACCATCTCGGACGTCAACCCATGAGATGGGTCGATCGGGCCATGTCCGCGCCGACACACAGCACCGGGCGGGACCGGAGCCGGCGCGTTGGGGGCACGTCGTGGTGGGCTGGGACAGATCGTGGTGGGCTGGGACAGATCGTGGTGGGCTGGGACAGGTCGTGCTGGGCTGGGACAGGTCGTGCTGGGCTGGGACAGGTCGTGCTGGGCTGGGACAGGTCGTGGTGGGTTTGGTGGAGGCCATTTCGGCTGTCTTGCTGGATGTGTGGGGTGGTGTGAGTGTGGGGCGGTTGGGATGTGCAGCTCGACAGGATGTGTCGGTACCGGGGTGTTGGCCGGGTCAGGCATTCACGCCTGAAACCGGCCGCCCGGCCGCGGCCGGGGCCGACACTTCCTGTCGAGCTGCACGTCCCAGCCTCCAACGGCATCCGATCAGCCTCCGCCCAGCCGATCCCGCGCGCAGCGGCCGCCACCGTGGTGGACCACACCGGGGGTTGCTGCAACGGGGCGGGGTTCGTGCTGGTGGCGGTGGGATCGGTGCCGAGCTGCGGGACCTGGGACACCCTCTGGGGTCCTCGGACAGGTTGTGCCTTGTCCGCGGTCCCCGGTACCTGCGCGAGGCCGCGGCGGATCCCGCGGTCGGCCGGGCCCCGAGACAGGACGTGGTGGCCGGGGCCCGGGACAGGACATGGTGGCCGGGGCCCGAGACAGGACGTGGTGGCCGAGGCCCGAGAGAGGACGTGGTGGGAGGGGCTGGGACAGGACGTGTGGTGGGAGGGGCTGGGACAGGACGTGGTGGGAGGGGCTGGGACAGGACCTGGTGGGAGGGCCTGGGACAGGACGTGGTGGGAGGGGCCCTGGTATTGCAGGTCTCCGCCCACCGCAAGCTGTCTCAGGTCACCGGATCCGGGTCCGGCCTCCGACCAGGACGCGGCAGACCGGCCATCAGCGCGCCGAGTCTGCGTCCTGGGCGTTCTGATCACCGTCGCGGCTCCTCCGCTCACGGTGAGCCGATCGATCCGGTCGATCCCGTTGCCGTCGACGACGGCGGCCTGAGCGTGGGACTCCCGTTCCGGGCGGGCGTGTGCTCAGATGGGTGGCATGAAGAAGCTCATCAACGAACCTGGTGATGTTGTGAGTGAGGCGCTGCAGGGGATGGCGGCAGCGCATCCGGATCGGTTGCGGGTGGATCTGGAAAACCGGATCGTGTACCGCAAGGACGCCCCGAGGCCGGGCAAGGTGGGACTGATCTCCGGCGGTGGGTCGGGACACGAGCCGATGCACGGCGGGTTCGTCGGACCCGGGATGCTCGACGCGGCCTGTGCCGGTGAGGTGTTCACCTCGCCGGTGCCGGACCAGATGATGGCCGCGACCAAGGCGGTCGACGCGGGTGCGGGCGTCCTGCACATCGTGAAGAACTACACCGGCGACGTGATGAACTTCGAGATGGCCGCTGAACTGGCCGCCGCCGACGCCGGCACCGAGGTGTTGTCGGTGGTGACGAACGACGACGTCGCCGTACAGGACAGCCTCTACACCGCCGGCCGCCGCGGCGTCGGCGTGACCGTGCTGCTGGAGAAGATCGTCGGCGCGGCGGCCGAGGAGGAGCGCCCGCTGCAGGAGATCGCGGACCTGGCGAAGAAGGTCAACGACAACGGCCGCAGCATGGGCATGGCGCTCACGTCCTGCACGGTCCCGGCGGCCGGCAAGCCGACGTTCGACCTGGCCGAGAACGAGATGGAGGTCGGCATCGGCATCCACGGCGAGCCCGGCCGGCAACGGTTGCCACTGGCACCGGCTCGCGAGATCGCCGCGATGCTCGTCGACCCGGTGGTGAGCGACCTTCCTTATCAGCAAGGCGACTCGGTCATTGCCTTCGTCAACGGCATGGGCGGTACGCCGCTGATCGAGCTGTACCTGATGTACAACGAGGTCGCCAAACTGCTCGACCGCGCGGGCATCACCGTCGCCCGCTCTCTGGTCGGCAATTACATCACCTCCCTCGAGATGGCCGGCTGCTCGGTCACGCTGCTGAAGGTGGACGACGAACTGGTACGCCTCTGGGACGCACCGGTGAACACCCCCGGCCTACGCTGGGGCGCGTGAGCATGGGAGTGGACAACTTCGTCAACTGGCTGCGGGATGCCGCGAGTACCTTTCACGACAACGCGGCGTACCTGACCGAACTGGACGCGGCGATCGGAGACGCGGACCACGGCATCAACATGGACCGCGGGTTCCGGGCGATCGTGGAAGTCCTGGACGGGACCGCGTTCGGGTCGGTCGACGAGCTGATGAAGAAGGCGGGGATGACGCTGGTCAGCAAGGTCGGCGGGGCGAGCGGGCCGCTGTACGGCACGTTCTTCCTGCGCTTCGGGACCGCGCTGGCCGGCGCCGAACTGACCCCGGCGACGATCGGGGAGGCGTTCACGGCCGGGGTCGGTGGGATCCTTCAGCGCGGCAAGCCGGAGCTGGGCGACAAGACCATGTACGACGCCTGGGCGCCGGCCCTGGACGCGTACGACGCTGCCGTGGCAGGCGGATCGGATCTCGCCGGTGCGGTGACCGCGGCGGCGGAGGCGGCCGCCAAGGGCCGGGATGCGACCGTGCCGCTGGTGGCACGGAAGGGCCGCGCGAGCTACCTCGGCGAGCGCAGCGCCGGCCACCAGGACCCGGGTGCGACCAGTACTACGTTGCTGTTGGAGTCGGCTGCTCGCACGCTCCCATGATCGGGATCGTGGTGGTGTCGCACAGCCGGGCGCTGGCTGCGGCGGCGGTGGGGCTGGCGTCGGAGATGGTTGCTGAGGACAGCCGTCCGGTGATCGCGGTCGCGGCCGGGCTGGACGAGACGACGTTCGGCACGGACGCGGCGGCGGTCTCCGAGGCGATCACGACCGCCGACAGCCCGGACGGCGTACTGATTCTCCTCGACCTCGGCAGTGCCGTGTTGAGCGCCGAACTGGCCTTGGAGTTCGTCGATCCCGAGCTCGCCGGGCGCGTCCGGTTGTCCAGCGCGCCACTGGTCGAGGGCCTGGTCGCCGCAGTGGTCACCGCGTCCACCGGCGCGCCTCTCGACGCGGTGGCGGCCGAGGCCGAGCGCGGGTTGCTCGGGAAGCAGGACCACCTCGGAGTCGGCGGTGCTGCCGAGTCGACTGCTGCGGTTGAGGCCGACCAGACGGTGGAAGTTGCGGTGAGCAACGAGCACGGGCTGCACGCGCGGCCGGCTGCGCGACTCGTTGGCCTGGTCAATGGTTTCGATGCCACTGTCACGCTCACCGATCTCGACACGGGGCGTGGGCCGGTTGACGCCGGCAGCTTGAGCATGGTCGCGACGCTGAACGCTCAGCAGGGTCACCGGCTGCGGGTGGGAGCGAGCGGTGCGCAGGCTGCCGAGGTCCTGGCGGCGATCACCAAGCTGGCAGGGGAAAACTTCGGCGACACTGCCGGCGGAGTCGGAGCAGGAGCTGCCGGAGGAGGCGCACCGGAGCCAGGCACGGGTGGATCCGCGGGGACCGGTGGGTCAGGGCTGGATGTGGCGATCGGGCCCGCGGTCCTGGCCGGTGTGGCGGTCGACCTGAGCGGCTACGTTGCCGGGGACGACGAGTTGGGTCGCCTCGACCAGGCGGTGGCGACAGTTGGGGACGAGCTTCGCGGATTGCGGGACGGCAGCCCGGACCATGGGGAGATCTTCGCCGCGCACCTCGCGCTGCTGAACGATCGCAAGCCGTTGGAGGAGATCCGGGCGGCGATCACCGCAGGTACGCCTGCCCCCGTCGCGTGGAAGCAGACCTACGACGAACTGGCGGCCGCCTTCGAGGGACTGGACGACGCCTACCAGCGGGAACGGGCGCAGGACGTGCGAGCCGTCCGCGACCGCGTACTGCGCGCTCTCACCGGGAGCGCCGCCGACGAACCCACGTCGGCCGGAGCTACCCCGGACAGCGCTGCCGACGGGAGCATCCTGGTCGTGCCTGAGTTGGATGCGGCGACGGCTGCCACGCTTGATGCCGGCCGGATTGCCGGAGTTGCTGTGCGGGCCGCGGGGACGACCGGGCATGGGGTGATTGTGGCTCGGTCTCGCGGGATTCCGCTGATCACCGGGATCGGGGACGTCGAGGTGCCGGCGGGGGTGGTGGTTGCGTTTGACGCGCGGGTCGGGTCGTTCGAGATTGCTCCGGACGAAGACGCCGTACGGGCGACGATCGTTGAGCGGCGCGGTGAGCGGGAGCAGGCGTTGACGCGGGCCGATGAGCCGGCGACGACCGTGGACGGGCGGACGATCGACGTGCTCGTCAACGTCGGCGCCGTCCAGGATGCGGTGGAGGCGCGGGGTGCGGACGGGTCCGGGCTGGTGCGGACCGAGGTGTTGTTCGGTGATCGGCGTACGGCGCCGACCGTGGACGAGCAGGTCGAGCAGTTCCGGGCGATCGCGCGAGCGTTGGACGGCAAGCCGATCACGATCCGGACCTGGGACATCGGCGGCGACAAGCCGCTGCCGTTCCTGCCGCAGGACCGGGAGGCTAACCCGTTCCTCGGCGAGCGCGGGATCCGCGTGTTCCGGCGGCGTCCCGAACTGCTGCGCGATCAACTCGAAGCCGTCCGCCGGGTCGCGGCCGAGACTCCGGTGCACGTGATGTTCCCGATGGTGACGACCGCGGACGAGGTCGCCTGGGGACTCCACGAATTGGACGATCTCGGCCCACGGCCCGACGGCCTGGAGGTCGGCATCATGGTCGAGGTCCCGGCCGCCGCACTCCGGATCGCCACCCTCGCCACCGGGCTGGATTTCGTCAGCATCGGCACCAACGACCTCACCCAATACACAACGGCCGCAGACCGCACCAACACCGCCGTCGCCCCACTCGCCGACGGCCTCGACCCCGCAGTACTGCAGCTGATCGACCATGTCGTTCGCAACGCAGGCGTTCGCGTCGCAGTCTGCGGTGACCTCGCCAGCGATCCGCAGTCCGCAGTACTGCTTGCTGCTCTGGGGGTGGAGGAGCTCAGCGCGGTCGGTCCGCAGGTCCCGCTGGTGAAGGCACGCTTACGGCAGGCAGTTCTCAGTGAGGTCGACACTGCCGCGGTGCTGGCGGCACGGGACGCTGCTCAGGTGCGCGGCTTGCTGTAGTACAACAGCTCGACCAGGTTGAAGCCGGCGGTGCGGTTGGGCTTCGCGGGGAGGGTGTAGGTCTCGCCGGGCTCCAGGTAGGTGACGTCGGGGTTGTCGAGGTCCAGGTCGACCACGAGGGCCGGGTAGGCGCCGGTGTGCCAGGTGTAGGCCTCGCCTGCGTCCGGAGTGACGTGCTGGACGCGTACGTCGTCCTCGTCGACGACCACCCTGGCCGGGATCTCACCGACCTCTTCGAACCCGGCGTCCGCGGGTACGCCCGCGACCACGAAGTACGGGTCGCCGGTCGCCTCCTCGCCCAGGTCGAGGATCTCGATCAACCGGTTGAGGTAGAGCGCCGTACCGTCGTTGGTGAGCATGTGCACCGGCGACACCGGGCGATACACCGAGCCGCCGACGGTCTCGCTCAGCTGCCGTGCCGGGCTGCCGTCGAGCCAGTCCATGTGACAGGGGGACGTCGACAGGCACAGGACGACGTACGGGTTGTGGTGCAGGTGCCAGCCCTGTGCCTCGCCGGGTTGCAGTGACACCTCCCAGACGCGGACGCGGGAGTTCTTCAGCAGCACGCGGGTCCCGATCTCGCCGAGGACGACCTCGGTGCCGTCCGGGGCGAAGACTTTGGTGCCTGCAGTCATGCGTAGTCCTCCAGGTCGATCGGTCGTTCCATTGCGACTCCCTCGAGGACGACGCCGTCGGGCATGGGAAGGTCGACGGGCTCCACCTCGGTGAATCCGAAGGCCTTGTACAGCGGTACGCCGGGCAGCGTCGCCATCAACGCGAGCCGGGTGAACCCCTCCGCCCGGGCCGCGTCGACACAGGCGGTCAGGATCCCTCGCCCGAGTCCGCGCCGGGTCCAGTCCCCGCGGACGAACATCGCCCGGATCCGGGCCGGCTCGGTGGCCGGGTCCAGCAGTCGCTCGTCGGCGCCCGCCGTACTCGCGTTGAACAGCTTGTTCCGCCGGCTCCACCCACCACACGCGACGATCTCGTCGGCGGCCTCGTACACGTAGTACGTGCCGTCATCGATCAGCGCGGTGTCCAGAGTGGTGATGTGTTCCGCCGCGCTCGCGGTCTGCACCTCGTCGTGGTACGCCGGAAACACCTCCCGCACCGAAGCCCGCGCCAACTCCGCGATCGCCGGCCCATCCGCAGCGACCGCCAGCCGCAACCTAGCCTCCACGCCCCACAGGCTAGTTCAGCCCCGGTCCCACCTCGCCAACACCCACGGCACCGCCATCCGCCGTACCTAAGAACAGGATGTAGTCATCTACGTATAGCCCCGGCTGAGCGTGAACCCGAGCCAACTTTCCGCCCGGATCCGCACTACTTCCTGTCCTTAGGTACGCCTGGTCCATCAGTCGAGGGCCAGGTGCAGAACTCCACCGGAGCAGGTCGGACGCAGTCCGACCTCGACTCGGACGTACTGCGTCCGGACCGGTGTGAAGGTTGTCGTGTTCAGTTGGTCTGCGGTCACGGCGTACGGGATGGTGTTGTCGACTGCGCGCCAGGTCTCCCCGTCGAGCCACAAGACCCGCCACGAGTCCGGCACCCGGCTTTCCCCGGACCCCGTGTCGTCGAACCAGTAGACCGATGCCTGGGAGAGGTCGCGGACTTCGCGTAGGTCGTATTGGATCCACTCCGTCGTCCCACGCCGGTCCCACCAGGTGAAGCGCGGGATTGATGTGTCCGCGGACGACGTAGGGAGCCGGCCGTCGTCCGCCGCCTCGAGTGAGTCCCCGTCGTTGACGTGTGAGGCGGTGATCCGGGTACGGCGGATCCACTCCTCTCCATCTGACGACACCTGCGGGAAGGACGTGATCCGGAGTCGCGCGGCGCCCATCGGGATGAGAGTCACCGTTTCGACCGGCTCCGATGAGCGGGCCGGATCAGGCTGCAGCAGTCCGACCACGTCCTCAGTGTCGGTCTCCCACTGCGGGATCCGCCGAGCCTGCGTGGTCAACGCGAGCGGCACGCCCTCGGTGGTGAACGGGTTCTCGCCGGCGTCCCGCCGTACGACGTCGAACTGCGCATCCGGCACCAGACCGTAGTTCCACGGAGACTCCGGATAGACAGCCAGCTCCGGCCAGTCCTCGGTGCCGCCGATGCGCTCGTAGCGTTCGTCGATCTTCAGCGAGTAGGTCAGCGGACCACGGTCGACGGAGATGGAGTCGTGGTTGTCGTTCCACACCCGGGTGGTGGTCCGCATCGGCAGCACCAGCTCGACGCGGTCGCCCGAGTGCCAGGTGCGATCCACCTTCATCCACTCGCCGGCAGTCCGGACCGGCTGGCCGTTCACATCTACCGAAACGTCTTGCGCCCAGCCAGGACGCCTTAGATAGAAGGGGAATCGGACATCGCGTGCAGTCCGCACTGTGAAGGTGATCTTGTCGGAGAACGGGTACTCCGTGTCCTGCACGATGCTCACCAGGTCTCCCGCACCGACGCGAGCGGTGACCTTGCTGGCGGCGTACATCGACGCCGCCAGTCCGTTGTCCGTCGTCGCCAGCCACAGCTCCTGCGCGTAGTACGGCCAGCCCATGCCGTAGTTGTGCGGGCAGCACCGATACTGATGCACGCCGTACTTGTAGGCCTGCATGGCGAAGGGATTCTCGAACTGCCCGTGCTTCGGCCGGTCGTCGAGCTGCACGCTGTTGGCACAGGTGATGTAGTGCATGACTTGCTGCTGCGGATCGTACGACGCCGGCAGCGAGTTGAACGCGAGTTCCTCACACCGGTCCGTCCAGACCGTGTCACCGGTGAAGCGGGTCAGCAGTTCGCAGCTGTGCATCAGTTCGACGATCCCGCACGTCTCGAACCCCTGCCGCGGGTCACCGAACCCAGGCCGCGAGTTCTCGTCCCCCGCGAACCCACCACCCGGGAACTGACCGTAGCGCCCCATCACCGTCGCATAGTTCCGGTACGTCGCCGCCCGGTGCTGCACGTCGCCACTCAGAAGCCAGTACTGCAACGGTTCGCGGAATCCCTGCGCCAGGTTGACGTTGTGCCAGGTAGGAATGCCAGTGATGTAGTCGGCCGAGCCGGAGTGCATCTTCGTCACCAGGTCGAGCAGCCACTCGTCGCCGGTGCGGTTGTACAGCCAGTACGCAGTATCGATGTTGTCGCCCCACCGGAAGGCACCCCACGAGCGGTTGAACACCTCGGCGGGCTGCGTGTTCTGGAACTGCAGGTACTTCGTCATGAACGGGATGACCCGCTCGTCGCCGGAGTACTCATACCAGGACCGGAACGCGGCCAGCAACGGCATGCCGGGCCAGAAGTCCGGACCGTCCTCCAGTGAGGTCCGCAGTCGTTCCGGACAGAACCAGCCGTCCGGAGCCTGGGTCGCAAGGATGCCGTCGATCCAGCGCTGCGTCCTGGTCAGTACGCCGGTGTCGCCGGTCACGTAACCGAGATCGCCGAAGCCGCGGAGCCAGTAGGGCAACTCCTCCCAGGCCCCCTGGGCCGGATCGACCCAGCCGTTGGTGTCGTAGACCAGGAAGTCCGAGATCTCGTCGTACCGGCCGCAGAGGCCGTTGACCTGCAGCTCGAGCTGTCGCGCGAGCCAGCCGCGCGGTTCGATCGCGCCGGGTGGCAGCTTCTGGAACGGGACCGGCTTCAGCGGCGCCCGCTGCGGGACGTAATGCCCGCCGCGCGTAGCCGGCGGCCCGCCAGCTTGGTCAACAGCGACGGCGTGGGCGGATTCGGGCATGGCGGCGCCTTTCGGGTGACGGGCGGGGTCGACGCTAGCTTCCTGACCGACGGCGCTCCTCGCGCTGCGGGCGAGAAGCCCAGCGGTACGTGAAGAACACCCAGGCCAGCGCGGGCAACCCGAAGATCGCCGCCGCGATCTCACGGCCGAAGACCATCAGCACCAGTCCGGTCAGCGCGAACGGCAGGGCCATCCACACAGCGCCCGCGAACGCGGCCCACCGCCACTTGCCAGGCTTCTTCGACTCGGGCTTGTAGAGCGATGGAGCCGGGAGGTCGGCGAAGATCGGCTGCAGGTCGGCATGCGTCACCGCGTCGTTCAGCCGATCCACCCGCCGATGCAGCTCGCCCTCATCCAGCCGACCGACCGCGAACTGCTCGGCCAGCTCGTCGGTACAGATCCGCCGCTCTTCATCGCTCAACCGCAAACCAGCCATCCGGCGCCGCGCAGCCGCAACCCGAGCCTCCTGCCCGGCCGCCACCGCGAGCCCCATCAGCTCACTCGGCTTGACCGGCCGCCGCTCCGCCATCCGCTCACCTCACTCGTCCCTTCGAGTGTGCCAGACGCCCGGTGGCCCGACCGCCGAACGCCATTTGGTTGCCGGGTCCCGCGGAGACGTTGCTCACAAGGTCGGCGCTCAACCGCGGGCGGGCACCACGTCATCTCAAGTCGCGAAGGGCCGAACGGAGCCCCTGGCCATGAAGGACGGAAACATGAAGAAGACCACGCTTCGCGTACTGGTCGGCACCGCGATCATCGGTGCCGTGGGGCTCGTACTGGGTGTCGCGCCGAGTGACGCCGCCGCGCCGGCCCGCACGAGCGTCGCGGCCCACGCCAAGCCCGCGCTCAACCCGGCAAGCCTCAGCTACAAGTACAAGTGCTGGGGTCACGTCGGCAACTGCAACGTCTCGGTCTACGCGCCGACCGGCTGGAAGTTCACCCGGCTCGGCCTGTACGAGGCGAAGTTCACCGACAGCTCGAACACCTGGATGCTCCGGGTCGACGGCGGCCTCGACGGCAAGGTCAGCGTGAACACCGCCTCCCAGCAGCGGGTCAAGGCCCTGCACGGCGTCCCCGGCCTGAAGATCGTCGCCCGCGCCCACGGCACGGTGAAGTCGAAGGTGCCGTGGACCGCGCCGCCGGTCGCCTACACGTCGATCACCTACACGTACCGCGACGGGGCCCGTGGCCAGCGCTGGGTCACCACGCGCTTCATCGACACCCTGGAGCACGGCAAGCGGGCCTACATCGAGGTCACGGTCGCCGGTCGTCCGCAGGACCAGGCCGGCCTGAACCGCGTCCTGGCCGAGGCGACTCAGCGCGTGGCACTGGTCGGCTGAGACCGACAGGTACGGCCTGCCGACCCGGGCACTCACAGCGCCCGGGTCGTCGCGCGGCCGGCTAGTTGAGGGCGGCCGGGAGCGTCTGCGTCCAGGCCGTCCGCAGTTCCGTCAGCGGCACCTCGAACTGGTCCTGGACGTCGAGGGTGTCGCCGGTGATGACGCCGATCTTCGCGTGCGGGAAGCGGCGGGCCGTGCACATGTCGGTGAACCGGACCTCTTCGGTGCGCGGTACGGCGACGACCGCCCGGCCGGCCGATTCCGCGAACAGGAACAGGAACGGGTCGAGCCCGTCCGGCGCCCACACCCGCGCACCCACACCGCCGCGGAGAGCCGACTCGACCAGCGTCTGCGCCACGCCGCCGTCGCTGACGTCGTGCGCCGCGTCGATCAGGCCGTCGCGGGACGCGTTGATCAGGATGTCGGCCAACTGGTGCTCGGCCGCCAGGTCGATCGCCGGCGGCCGTCCACCGAGGTGGCCGTGGATGACGTGCGCCCACTCCGACCCGGACAGTTCCTCCTCGGTCTCACCGAGCAGGTACAGCTGGTGGCCCTCCATCTCGGGCGTGAAGCCGATCGGCGTACGACGGGTGACGTCGTCGATGACCCCCAGTACGCCGACCACCGGGGTCGGCAGGATCGGAGTGTCACCGGTCTGGTTGTAGAACGACACGTTGCCACCGGTGACCGGGATACCGAGCTCCTTGCAGCCGTCGACCAGGCCGCGGATCGCCTCGGCGAACTGCCACATCACAGCGGGGTCCTCGGGCGAGCCGAAGTTCAGGCAGTCGGTCACCGCGGCCGGCCGCGCGCCGGTGGTCGCGACGTTGCGGTATGACTCGGCCAGCGCGAGCTTCGCGCCGGTGTACGGGTCGAGCTTGGCGAACCGCCCGTTGCAGTCGGTCGACACCGCGACACCGAGCCCGCTGGTCTCGTCGACCCGGATCATCCCGCTGTCCTCGGGCTGCGCGAGCACCGAGTTGCCCAGCACGTAGCGGTCGTACTGGTCCGTCACCCAGGACTTGTCGCACAGGTTCGGCGACGCGACCAGCGTCAGCAGGGTGTCCCGCAGCTCGGCGGGTGTGGTTGCCCGCGGCAACTTCTCCGCGCCGTCGGCCTGCAGCTCGTCCTGCCAGTCCGGGCGCGCGTACGGCCGCTCGTAGACCGGCCCCTCGTGCGCGACGGTCCGCGGCGGTACGTCGACCACCCGCTCGCCGTGCCAGTCGATCTGCAGCCGGCCGGTGTCGGTGACCTCGCCGATCACGTCGGCCTGCACGTCCCACTTGGCGCAGATCTTCAGGAACGCCTCGACGTTGTCCGGCGTGACGACCGCCATCATGCGTTCCTGCGACTCGCTCATCAGGATCTCTTCCGGCGCGAGCGACGCATCCCGCAGCGGCACCTTGTCGAGCGACACGTACATGCCGCCCTCGCCCGCACTCGCCAGCTCGGACGTCGCACACGACAGGCCCGCGCCACCGAGGTCCTGGATGCCTTCCACCACGCGCGCGGCGAACAGCTCCAGCGTGCACTCGATCAGCAGCTTCTCCATGAACGGATCGCCGACCTGGACCGCCGGCCGCTTGGTCGGACCGCCTTCGGCGAAGGTCTCCGACGCCAGCACCGACACTCCGCCGATCCCGTCGCCACCGGTCTTGGCGCCGTACAGGATGATCTGGTTGCCGACGCCGGTCGCGTTGGCCAGGTGCAGGTCCTCGTGCCGCATCACGCCGACGCAGAGCGCGTTGACCAGCGGGTTGCCCAGGTACGTCGGGTCGAAGACGACCTCACCACCGACGTTGGGCAGGCCGAGGCTGTTGCCGTAGCCACCGACGCCGGAGACGATCCCGGGCAGCACGCGCTTGGTGTCCGGCGCGTCCAGCGGGCCGAACCGCAGCGGGTCCATCACCGCGACGGGGCGGGCGCCCATCGCGAGGATGTCGCGGACGATGCCGCCGACCCCGGTCGCCGCGCCCTGGTAGGGCTCGACGTACGACGGGTGGTTGTGCGACTCGACCTTGAACGTGACGGCGTACCCCTCGCCGATGTCGATGACGCCGGCGTTCTCACCGATGCCGGCCAGCATCTTCCCGGCCGGCGTCTCCTGCGGGATCTCGCCGAACTTGCGCAGGTGCACCTTGGACGACTTGTACGAGCAGTGCTCGCTCCACATCACCGAGTACATCGCCAGCTCGCAGCTGGTCGGCCGGCGGTCCAGGATGTCCCGGATCCGCTGGTACTCATCCGGCTTCAAGCCGAGCTCCGCCCACGGCTGCTCGACGTCAGGGGTGCTACTGGCGTTGCTGACAGTGTCGGTGGACACGTTAGGACTCCTGCACTAGGTGGGACTCAGGTGAAACGGTAGCGGGCTGCTCAGCGGTCACAAGGTGAGCCACCAGCAGTGGTACGGCGAAGCCGGCCATGATCGCGGGTAGGGCGACGCCGGCGTCGTTCAGCAGCATGCCGACCAGACCGCAGGTCGACAGGGCGAGGAGAGTCGGCCGGATCATCGGCAGACTGGTGTAGAAGCGGCGGTAGGACTCCGAGGGCACCTTCTCGGGCAGCACAGTGGCGAGCATGCACAGCACCACTGCCACGAGCATGGCCCAGCCGGACGGACCGGTGAAGAACTGCACCGCCATCTGCAGCTTGCGGATCAGTACGTCGCTCACGTCCCCGTCGAGCAGCCGGGCCACGAACGTGCCGAAATGGCTCCGCTGGTCCGGCGGCCGCAGATAGTCGAGGTAGGCGACGGCGGACACAGCTAGCACGCCGGTCAGACCCACACCGATCAATGCACGCAGTGAGATGCTGCCGCGCCAGGTCAGCCAGGCCATGAGCAGCACAGCCGGGGTCAGCGCGATGATGCCGCCGAAGTCGGTCCCCCAGCCGGGTCTGCCGTCCACCACGATCGCAGCGCCGCCGATCGCAAGCACAGCGAGCGCGGCCTGCGCTCTGCTCTTGTCGATCAGCTTCTGCGCGGCCCAGCCGGCAGTGACGAGGGCTGCGACCGCAAGCGTCGCGAAAGTGGAGTTGCCGAAGCCATAGAACCGTCCACCGATCACCGGCCCGTCGGTGAACATGCTCCCGAACTGCAGCGGCGTCCCAAGCACGCCGTCCACCAGCAAGATCACGTACGCCGTCAACGCGATCCCCAGGAACGCATAGCGCTTCAGCACGACCTGAGCCACGCCTGCCAGGACCACGCTGATCCCGAGAACCACGCAGTACAAGGAGAAAGCGGGCGCGGGCCACCGCCACCACACGGTCGCCGTGGACAGGAACACCGCGATGAAGAATCCACCCTGCGTCAACAGCGTGAAGACGAGCGTACGACGGGACCGCGGGCTGCGCGTGATCCAGAACCAGGCGATCGCGAGGAGCTCCGCGGCCAGGATCGTCATCGAGACCGCGACCAGCATCGGCCGTGGCTGCTCGAACCGCTGGTTGGTGTCCAGCCGGTTCTCGATCACCGCGTCCGCATCGGTGTGCACGTCACCGGTGGAGTGGATCTCGTTCCCATCCAGCGGCCCAGCCTTCGCCACCCCAGCCGGATCGACTTCTGCGGCTGTCCGCCCCCTGAGAATGGTTGCGGTGATATCGGTCAGCTGGATCAGACCCGGTCGGCGGGTGCTGTCGCTCGTCAGCCAGCGCGGACCGTTGTCCGGCGGGAGCTGCATCGCAACGAGCGGCTCCTGGTGTGCGTTGGCGACCTCCTGGCTGACGCCGACCAGCAGAACCCATCCGCCGGCGGCCCGGGCTTGGGCGACCAGATCCGCGACCCGATTGCGCGCCTCCGCGCGCCCTTCCCTGAGAGGTAGCGCGCCGGCGTCGATGACCGCGTCACCGCAGTCATTGCTCGCCAGCCTGGCCGCGTCAAAGTCGGGCTGCCAGTTGACCACCGAGCCGTCGGTGTGAGCCAGTGCGATCGCCGCACCCGGTCCGAAGCCGCACATCGGGTAGCCGGCCTGACCGAGACGACCGATCGGTGCGCCGGTGTGGTGTTCGGCCTGGCGGTCGATGTACGTCTGCCAATCGGCCACCTTGCCGTTGGTGACAGCCGGCAGGTCACCGCAGGGCAGGTCGGCCACACTCCCCCAGGCCCGGGTGCCGGCGCTGATCGTCAGCCAGCCGTCGATCGGACAGGTGTGCGGGCCGGCGGTCTTCACGGTGATGGAGCCGACGTTCGACTGGTCGACCAGCGCGGTCAGCTCCGGCGACGCCTTCACGTCACTCCAGGTCAGACCGGAGACGCCGATCACCACGACCTTGGCCATCAGGCTCGCCGGCTGGGCGTTCGCCGTACCGGTGGCGGCGAGCACGGCCGCCGCGGTCAGAAAGAGGCTGCGGGCCAGGAGGCGCCGCAACCTTGACGACTTCATCAGCTGGAGACGACGGCCTTCAGCACCGAGGTGAAGAAGCCCAGGCCGTCCGTACTGGGGCCGGTCAGTGGCTCGACGCAGTGCTCCGGGTGCGGCATCAGGCCGACCACGTTGCCGCGCTCGTTGGTGATCCCGGCGATGTCGCGGTACGAGCCGTTCGGGTTCTCGTCCAGGTAGCGGGCGACGACCCGGCCCTCGCCCTCCAGCCGGTCCAGGGTCGCCTCGTCGGCGACGTACGAACCGTCCTGGTTCTTGAGCACGATGGTGATCTCGTGGTTGGCGTCGTAGTCGCTGGTCCAGGCGGTGCGGTTGTTCTCGATCCGCAGCGGCTGGTCCTTGCAGATGAACTTGCGGTGGTGGTTCTTGATCAGAGCGCCCGGCAGCAGGTGCGACTCGCACAGCACCTGGAAGCCGTTGCAGATCCCCAGCACCGGCAGGCCCTCGCCGGCTCTCTTGATGATGGTGTCCATCACCGGCGCGAACCGCGAGATGGCACCGGCCCGGAGGTAGTCGCCGTACGAGAAGCCGCCCGGCAGGACGACCGCGTCCACACCGTGCAGGTCGGCGTCGCCGTGCCAGAGCGCGACTGCCTCGGCACCGGCCACCGCGGCTGCGCGGCGGGCGTCGACGTCGTCGAGCGAGCCGGGGAAGGTGACGACCCCGATCTTCACTGCGCGTCCTCGACGTGGAGGGTGTAGTCCTCGATCACCGGGTTGGCCAGCAGCGTGTCCGCGGCCTTGCGGATCTCGGCGACCCGTTCCTCGGTCGCCTCGCCGTCCAGGGTGATCTCGAACCGCTTTCCCTGCCGGACATCGGCCACGCCGTCGAAGCCGAGCCGGCCGAACGCGCCGTGCACCGCCTTGCCCTGCGGGTCGAGGATCTCGGGCTTGAGCATGACGTCGACGACAACGCGAGCCACTGACTTACTCCAGGTCTCGTTCCGGGGTGACGCCTGAATCCTACCGATCCAGCCCCAGAACTCCGCATCGTGGACTATTCACTCAGTACATACACGCAGTGTATAGTCGCTGCCATGGCAACCGCCGAGCTCGTCCTGGGGCTGCTTTCGACCGGCCCGGCGCACGGGTACGACGTGAAGCGCGGCCATGACACGTGGTTCCCGGACAGCCGGCCGCTGGCGTTCGGGCAGGTGTACACGACACTCGGCCGGCTGGAGCGGGACGGACTTGTCGAGGTGGTCGACAAGACCTCCGGCGGCGGCCCGGACCGGACGGTCTACGCGCTGACGACCAAGGGCCGCGACCACCTCACGGACTGGCTCAGCGACCCGGTGCCACCCGCCTGGGGCAGCGCGGACGAGGTACTGCGCAAACTCGTCGCGGCGATCCGGACCGGTGGTGACGTGGCGGCGTTCCTGGCCCGGCAGCGCGCGAGCCACCTGCGCCGGATCCGCGAATTACGGGAGACGCCGGCCGCAGACGACCCGACCTCGCCGCTGGTCCGCGAGTACATCGTGGCCCACCTCGACGCCGACCTGCGCTGGCTCGACAGCGCCCTCGAACGCATCTCCCAGCAAAAGGAGACTCGTTCATGAGTGCATCGCAGGACACTGTCGAGGTGGTCCCGTCGTTCCGGCTGACCGCGATCCTGCGTGGACGGCGGCTCGCCGTACCCAGTCAGCCGTGGCTGTCAAGGGGGCGACGGGCCGGCTCGGGCGGGACCCTGGTTCACCCCGGGTGTGGGGCTGAGTTGCGTGGCAACGTTGGCCGCGGCGCATAGCCTCGGGGTCATGTGGGTCTGGCAGCTCGTGCTGGCGGTGGGCTTCGGGATCGGGTCCGCCGTCGTACCGGTGCTGAACGCGGAGGCGTACGTCCTCGGCGTCGGCGTGTCCGGCGCACTGGACCCGGTGGTGGCCGCGATCGGGATCTCGATCGGGCAGACCATCGGCAAGGTCGCGATGTTCCTCGCCGTCCGCTATCGGCCGGGGTACGCCGCCCGGAAGACGAAGGAGCCCAAGCCGGTCAACCTCGGGACCCGCTGGGGCCGGTTCGTGCAGTGGAACCGCGAGGTCAGCAAGCGGCTGCTCGACGCGATGAGCGACCGCCGCTGGGGTATCCCCGTCACGCTGCTGAGCGCCTTCGTCGGGATCCCACCCCTGTACGGCGTCGCCCTGATCGGCGGCGCCTCCCGGATGGGCGTCCTCACCTTCAGCCTGTCCGTCCTGGCCGGCCGAGCCGGCCGCTTCGTCCTCCTGGCCCTGGGCGTCGGCCTCTTCTAGACCAGTTTGATGGGCCCGGCCGGTACTTCTGTTTCATGTGTGGGTGATGTGACGGGCGGTAGGTCATCGGTGAAACCACCGGCCCGACAGGTATGCCGGGCACGCGGTCGGCGTTGGTTGTCCGGCGGTTCGCCAACTCGCCCAGGCGGTAGGCGACCCGGCGTGCGCATCTGGTGGGTTGACGTCCCATGCGGTGGGTTGACGTCCGATGCGGTGGGTTGACGTCCGATGCGGTGGGTTGGCGTACCGGATTCCGGGGCGCCAACCCACCATCTCGGACGTCAACCCATGAGATGGGTCGATCGGGCCATGTCCGCGCCGACACACAGCACCGGGCGGGACCGGAGCCGGCGGGTTGGGACACGTCGTGGCGGGCTGGGACAGGTCGTGGTGGGCTCGGACAGGTCGTGGTGGGCTGGGACAGGTCGTGGTGGGCTGGGACAGGTCGTGGTGGGCTGGGACAGGTCGTGGTGGGCTGGGACAGGTCGTGGTGGGTTGGGACAGGTCGTGGTGGGTTGGGACAGGTCGTGGTGGGTTTGGTGGAGGCCATTTCGGCTGTCTTGCTGGATGTGTGGGGTGGTGTGAGTGTGGGGCGGTTGGGATGTGCAGCTCGACAGGATGTGTCGGTGCCGGGGTGTTGGCCGGGTCAGGCATTCACGCCTGAAACCGGCCGCCCGGCCGCGGCCGGGGCCGACACTTCCTGTCGAGCTGCACGTCCCAGCCTCCAACGGCATCCGATCAGCCTCCGTCCAGCCGATCCCGCGCAGCGGCCGCCACCGTGGTGGACCACACCGGGGGTTGCTGCAACTGGGCGGGGCTCGTGCTGGTGGCGGTGGGATCGGTGCCGAGCTGCGGGACCTGGGACACCCTCTGGGGTCCTCGGACAGGTTGTGCCTTGTCCGCGGTCCCCGGTACCTGCGCGAGGCCGCGGCGGATCCCGCGGCCGGCCGGGCCCCGAGACAGGACGTCGTGGCCGGGACCTGGGACAGGACGTGGTGCGAGCGCCTGGGACACAGACATCGCCGCTATCCCGCAGCACACCCGGCCGACGATCACCCACACATCGGGCAGGAGTCGGTCAACCCCTCAGATAGTGGGCTGCCCCTGGGATCTCAACGGGGCAACCCACCACTTCCGAGGTTGGCCCCCTCAAATGTGGTTCAGCCCTCGAACTTTCGGCCGGTCAGCTGCTCATACGCGTCGACGTACGCCGATCGGGTGCGTTCGACCACCTCGTCGGACAGGGGCGGCGGAGCTTCGCCGGAGTGACGGTCCCAGCCGGAGTCGAACTGGAGCCAGTCACGGACGATCTGCTTGTCGTACGACGGCTGCTGCTTCCCCGGCGCCCACTGGTCAGCCGGCCAGAACCGGCTCGAGTCCGGCGTCAGCACCTCGTCGGCCAGCACGATCGTCCCGTCCGCCCGCGCACCGAACTCGAACTTCGTGTCGGCCAGGATGATCCCGCGCTCCTCCGCCATCGCCCGCGCCCGCGTGTAGATGGCCAGGGTCAGGTCCCGCAGCGCAGCGGCAGTCTCCGCGCCGACGGTCGCCACGACAGCGTCGTACGAGACGTTCTCGTCGTGCTCACCGAGGTCGGCCTTGGTCGCCGGGGTGAAGATCGGCTCGTCCAGCCGGGAGCCCTCGACCAGCCCGGGCGGCAGCGGGATGCCGCAGACCGCGCCGGTGTCGTTGTAGTCGAGCAGACCGGAGCCGCTCAGGTACCCGCGAGCGACGCACTCGACCGGGAACATCGCGAGCCGCTCACACACCACTGCCCGGCCCGCGACCTCGGCCGGTACGTCGGTGGACAGGATGTGATTCGGCATGTCCAGTTGCTCGAACCACCACAGGCTCATCGCGGTGAGCACCTTGCCCTTGTCCGGGATCGGCGGCTCCAGGATCCAGTCGAAGGCACTCATCCGATCGCTCGCGACCATCAGCAGATCGCCGGACTCCAGCTCGTACAGGTCCCGGACTTTGCCGGAGTGGACATGCTTCGCACCGGGGATCTCGGGCGCCTGCGGAAGTGTGGTCACGGACGCGATTGTTTCACCTTGCGCTTCGGCTTCCGCAGGGACACCAGCTTGCCGCCGAGGGTGAACAGGCCGTTGCGGATCGCGCACACCACCGGGTTCTCCACCTGGGCCACCCGGCCAAGACCCCGGGACCGCTTGACCAGCTTGGTGGTCGCGGGGCGGCGCTCGGCGTCGTACCGAGCGAGAGCAGTGATCAGATCAGTGCTCTCGCCGAGGTGCCGGGCGAGGGCGCCGGCGTCCTCGATCGCTGAGCATGCACCGCGTCCAAGGTTGGGCGTCATCGCGTGCGCCGCGTCCCCGAGCAGCACGACCCGCCCCTGCACGAACGGCACCAGCGGCAACGTCAGGTCATAGATGTCGTTCTGCAGCACCTTCTCCGAGCCGGCCAGCAGCTTCGGGATCGGGTCGTGCCAGGTCCGGAACGCCGCCGGCTCACTCCGAGCACCGGCGGGCTGGTTCGCCGTCGCGTACCAGTAGTACCGACCGTCGATCAGCGGTACGAATCCGAACAGTTGCCCCCGGCCCCAGGTCTCCCCGCCACCGTCGTCGATGTCCACATCCGCAATCCCGCGGTACGCCGTGCACCCGGAGTACCGCGGCCCTTCGTACGCCGGATACAGCGTGGTCCGGATCGTGCTGCGGATCCCGTCCGCGGCGACGACCAGGTCGGCCCGTAGGTCGTCGTTGATCGTCACGCCGATGTCGTCCTGGGTGATCGTGGTGACGTCGTACCCGGTGCGGACCGTGACGGCCGGACCGAACTCGGCCGTGATCAGGTCGTGCAACTGCGCCCGGTGAATCATCACCGGGATCTCGACGCCGAGATCGGCCGCCGCGACGACCCATCGGCCGTCGGGCTTGCGCATCCCGGCCGGCTTGGAGACCGCGGACGCCTTCTCGACACCCTTCACCCCGAGTTCCTCGAGAACGGCGACCACCGATGGCCAGACCGAGATCCCGGCTCCTACCTCACCCAACTCCGGAGCGCGCTCCAGGACTGTGACCTGCCACCCGCACCGTTGCAGCGCGACGGCCGCCGTGACCCCGCCGATGCCCGCTCCCACCACGATCGCCGTACTCATGGCTGAGACTCTACATCTGTAGAGTTAGGTTGGGAAGTGCGAGACTGACCGGCGTGACGAAGCAGGTTCCGCTGGGCGCGGATCGCCGGGACGCCATCGCCGACGCCGCGATCCACCTCGTCGCGACCCGCGGCCTGCGCGGGCTCACCCACCGCGCGGTCGACGCGGAGGCCGGCCTCCCGCCGGGCTCGACGTCCTACTACCTCCGCACCCGCAACGCCCTCCTCACCGCCTGCGTCAACCGCATGCTCGCGCGTGACGTGAGCGCCGCCGCACCCGAGGGCGTACAGGCGTCAAGCGGTGTGGGCGTGCCGCCGGTGGAGTTGTTGGTGGGGATGACGGTCGGGCTGGCGCGGGATCGGCCGGACGATCTGGTCGCGCGGTACGAGTTGTCGCTGGAGGCGAGTCGTCAGCCGGAGTTGCGGACCGCCATCGATGCGGGCGGACGGCAACTACGTTCTCTGCTCGCAAAGTTGCTCGACAGGCTCGGCGTACCAGATCCGTCGGAAGCGGCTTGGCCGGTCGCCGCGATGATGGACGGACTCCTGTACGACCGGGTCGCCGGGGCGGGGGCAACGCTCTCACCAGAGGCGTTCGAAGCCGGCGTTCGGCGTTCTGTCACCGCGCTGATCGAAGGGCTCAGAACCGGTCGGTGATGATGACGAACGTGAAGTAGCAAACGCCGAGGAGCATGCCGACGTGGCCCAGGACGGACAGGCCTGCGCCGGAGCCCCACGCGTCGCTCTGCTTGTCCTCGGAGTGTTTGCCCCCGCTGGGAAGCCAACGGGCCAGGAGCAACAATCCGATGACCGTCAGCAGCCACCATCCGGTCAGTACGACCAGGGCGATCCCGCGGTGACCGGTGACCAGGGCAACGACCCACCCAAGCAGGGTGATGACGCCGACGACGGTGTGCAGCCTCAGCAGGGCGGCTGAGTACCCGTGCCGGCCGGCGCCGTGACCGGTGCCGTCGACAACGGTGCCGCCGAGGCGAACGCGCGTCAGCAGTACGACGACCGCACCGAGGGCGGTCAGGAACCAGGTGACGTTCGACCATTCCACGCCCCCATCCCTACCCCACCCCACCACCTGGCGAACCGTCTTCGCGTGTCGTTATCCTCCGTCGCGACAGTCCGTTCCACTTGGTGGACACTCCCAGCCCACCTTGTGCACCCATCAACCACCTGCGGGCCTCCTGGATGGTTGCCCCGTGCACAAGGTGGGGTTGGACGCCGCACGGTGCCCGGCGGGCCGAGTGTCCGCTCGAGGCCCGCCGGGCTGCTTTCGCGAGGTCAGCTGGTGTGGGCTCAACCGTTCTGCGTACCGGTGCCAGGCTGGGTGCCCTGCCCTTGCTGCCCGGGAAGCGTGCCCTGCCCCGTGCTCCCTTGACCTGTGCCGCCCTGGCCCGTGCTGCCTTGACCCGTGCTGCCCTGTCCCTGGCCGGGAAGCGTGCCCTGGCCTTGGCCGGTGTTGCCCTGACCGGTGGTGCCCTGACCGTTGCCTTGTCCCGGGAAGCGGCCGAAGCCACCACCGCCGGGGCCGCCGAACTGGTTCTGCTGCGTCGAAGTCCCGTCCCACGAGTGGCCAACCGCCATGCCACCAAGGAACGCCAGCACCGCAAGCAACGAACCTGCTCCAGCCAACACCACATTGCTCGGCCGCCCGCCGCCCTTCCCAGCCCCCTCAGCCGCCGGCGCCGTGCCAGCCGCACCCGCAGAAGCCGCGACCCCCGGGCCGTACTGCGGGCCAGGCCCGTCGGTCTGGTGAGGTACGGCGCCTCGCGTGTACTGCGGGCCAGGACCAGTGGTGGGTTGGGGCGGAGCAGCGCCTCCGCCGGACTGCGATGCGGCGCCCGCGCTGAACTGCGGGGCGGGGTTGGCGGCGGACTGCGGTGCGGCGCCTGCGTCGTGTTGCGGGCGGGGGCCGGCCGCACGCGCCGCTTGCCACTGGGCCTCCGGAGTGGCGCCTGGATTGGAGGTGGGGTTTTGCGTCATAGGTGTGCTCCGGTTCTTAGCTTGTGGTGTTGGTGGTGAGGTCGTAGACGGTGGTGTTGCCTACGGTTCGGGACTGGAAGTTCTCGGATACCCAGGTGGAGATCTCGCTGGAGGTGCCGCCACGGGCGCCGCCGAAGCCGCCTCCGCCGCTGCCGCTGCCGATGAAGTAGTGGATCTTGCCCTGGGCAACCAGTTGCTTGAACTCGGTCAGGGAGGGCGCCGGGTCGGTGCCGTTGAAGCCACCGATCGCCATGATCGGTTCGCCGGATGCGAT
The DNA here is from genome assembly GCF_045040325.1 of Kribbella sp. NBC_01510. Lineage (NCBI taxonomy): Bacteria > Bacillati > Actinomycetota > Actinomycetes > Propionibacteriales > Kribbellaceae > Kribbella > Kribbella sp. NBC_01510. Next base: position 1,785,096 of record NZ_CP109418.1, read on the forward strand.
CTGCAGTGGCGCGGCTCCGTTCGCCGTGACCGCCGCGGCCGCCCAGGTGTAACCCTTCGCACCCTGCTGCAGCAGCGTCACCAAGTCGGTCGACACTCCACTGATCCCGCCACCACCAAGGAATCCACCGACTCCACCGCCGCGCGCACCAGGCCCAGTCGTCCCGTCACCGGTAGTCCCCGGCACACCAGTCGTCCCGTTGCCGGTCGCACCGTTCCCAGTCGCCGGCCCACCCGCCGTACCGTTGCCCGTCGTCCCGTTCCCGGTCTGCCCAGGCGGCGTACCCATCCGGCCACCAAAGCCGCCACCAGGCCCACCCCGCATCCCGCCGGCTCCAGCCGGCCCAGCGGACGGCAGTGCACCCGTATGCGCCGTGCTGATCGTCGACAGCGAGTACGCCGTCGGCCCGGCCAGCGCGCTCACCGTGAGCAGCGCGCCCGCGAACAGCCCGGCCCGCCGAGCCGCCGTTCGATGTAGTTTCAGCTCCGGCAGCAACACCAGCGCACCGGCCGCCATCACACCGGTCAGCAGAACCACCCACCGCAACCACGGCTGCCACGTCGGCGTCTGGTTCAGCAGCGCGAAGCTCCAGCCGGCCGTCAGCAGGATCCCACCGGCCAGCGTTGCCCGCGGCAACCACTGGTCCCGGCGCCGCCAGAGCACCGACATCGCCGCGCCGATCAGCGCCCCGATCGCCGGCGCCAGCGCGATCATGTAGTAGCTGTGGATGATCCCCTGCATGTAGCTGAAGACCAGCCCGGTGCCGACCAGCCAACCACCCCACAGTACGGCGAACGCCCGCGTCCGGTCCGTCCGCGGAGCCTTGCCCGCAGCAACGACCAGGACGATCGTCGCGAGCAGAGCAGCCGGCAGAAGCCACGCGATCTGCGACCCGAACTCACCGCCGAACAACCGCTGCACACCGGCTGCGCCACCCCACCCAGGGTTGCCCTGTCCGCCGCCGACGGAGCCGGTCTCGTTGCCGCTCAACCGTCCGAGGCCGTTGTAGCCGAGCGTCAGCTCGAGAATGCTGTTCGTCGACGACCCACCGATGTACGGCCGTGCCGACGCCGGCAGCAACTCGACGATCGCGACCCACCAGCCGGCGCTGACGATCAGCGAGACCAGCGCCAGCACACTGTGCACGATCCGCTTCCCGAGCGCAGGCTTCCCGGCGATCAGGTACGCCAGCCCGAAGGCCGGCAGGATGAGGAACGCCTGCAACATCTTCGTCAGGAAACCGAACCCGACCAGCGCCCCGGCCAGCATCATCCACCGAGCCGCATGCCGCGACGAGTCGATCGCCCGCGTCACCGCCCACGCACCGGCGCACAGCAGCAGGATCAGCAGCGCGTCCGGGTTGTTGAAGCGGAACATCAGTACGGCGACCGGCGTCAGCGCGAGGATCGCACCGGCCAGCAAGCCGGCGTTCGCGGAGAACCACCGCCGGACCGACACGTACACGAACCCGACACTCGCGACGCCCATCAGCGCCTCGGGCACCAGCATGCTCCAGATGTTGAACCCGAAGATCCGCCCGGACAGCCCCATCACCCAGAGCGCCGCCGGCGTCTTGTCCACGGTGATGAAGCTCGACGCGTCGAACGAGCCGAAGAACCAGGCCTTCCAGCTCGTCGACCCGGCTTGCACCGCGGCCGCGTAGTACTCGTTGGCGTAGCCGTTCTTGGACAGTCCCCACAGGTACGCGATCGCGGTCAGCGCCAGCAGCCCGCCGTACAGGACCTTGTCGCGGCCGATCGTGTACTGGGTACTGATCGTCCGAGCCCGGCGTGGTGTCGCCTGGACGGGGTCGGTCAGGGTTGCCATGTCAGTTGCTCCGGGTCTGGTCGAGAACCGCCGGGGGTTCGAAGGCGGGCAGGGTCGGCGCGTCGTCGTCGAAGACCCACGCCTGGAAGAGGCTGAACCGGACCAGAGTCGCGGCCAGGTTCGCGATGGTGAGGACGGCGATCTCCACCACCTGATGCGGTACGGCGATCGCCGTGTGCAGCAGCCACAGTGAGCACGCGGTCAGGCTCCAGCCGATGCCGAAGGCAACGAGGCCCCGCAGCTGATGACGCCACCGGTTCTCCAGACCACGGACCCCGAAGGTGATCCGCCGGTTGAGAGCGGTGTTGCCGACCGCGGTGATCAACAGCGCCAGGACGTTCGCGACCTGGGCCGGCATGCCCTGCCGCAGCACGAGATAGAGCAGTGCGTACGCCGCGGTGCTCAGCACGCCGATCGCACCGAACCGCAGTACGCGCGCGGCCATCGCCGTACGAGGATCGAGGATCCGCGGGCGGCCGTACTTCTCCCGGATCGGCTCGAGATCGATCCGGCCGCGGCCGAGATCGCGCATCAGCCGCGAGATCCCCCGCAGATCCTCGCCGACTGTCTTCGCGATCGCGACCCGCGAGTCGAGGTCGTCGACCCAGTCGACCGGCACCTCGTGGATCCGCAGCCCGGCCTTCTCCGCGAGGACCAGCAGTTCGGTGTCGAAGAACCAGCTGGTGTCCTGGATCAGCGGCAGCAGTTCCCGCGCGACGTCGGCGCGGATCGCCTTGAACCCGCACTGAGCGTCGGAGAAATGTGCACTTAAGGTTGCCCGCAGCAACAGGTTGTACGAGCGCGAGATGAACTCCCGCTTCGGCCGCCGGACCACGCGGGAGCTGTTCGACAACCGGGTGCCGATGGCGACATCGCTGTGCCCCGCGAACAGCGGTGCGACCAGCGGCAGCAGCGCGTTCAGGTTGGTGGACAGGTCGACGTCCATGTAGGCGAGCACATCGGCCGTGCTCTCGGACCAGACCTGCTTCAGCGCTCGGCCGCGCCCGGACTGCTCGAGCCGGACGATCCGGACTCCGGACAGCTCGGTGGCGAGCAGCATGCCGATCTCATATGTCGCGTCCGTGCTTCCGTTGTCCGCGATGCAGACCTCGGCCGGAAACGGGAAGGCGGTATCCAGGAACGCCCGCAGCCGCCTGATGTTCGGACCGAGGTCGTGTTCCTCGTTCTTGACGGGTACGACGATCTCGACCCGAGGATGACCTGGAATCTGCATGCCACCGATGCTGTCCGGTCAACCTGAGTCAGCCCCTGCGCAGGGCTGGCAGTTTCCTGGCAGTCTGAATCAGCTGGTACGGCGCAACCAGAGCAGGCCCAGCACCGGCAACACGACCGGCACGAACCCATAACCCTGGCCGAAATGCGACCAGACGGTGGCATCCGGAAAGTCGTCCGGCACGGCGTAGCTGAAGGCTCCGATGGCGAGGACGCCGACCAACTCGACGGCGATCGCGACCGTGGCGACACGACGCGAGACCTTCGTCGCCTTGGCCAGCGCAAAGGTCGCCGCGCAGTAGATGACCGCGGCAACGGCCGACAGGATGTACGCGATCGGCGCGTCACTGAACTTGGTCGCGATCTGCACTCCGGCCCGAGCGGTGGCGGCCAGCGCGAAGACGCCGTACACCGCGATCAAGATCCGGCCGGGTCCATGCCTGGTCGCCTCGGGGTCCGTCATCTCACGCCGTCCAGATCTCGTGCAGGCGGAGTTCGAGGATCGGGATCACCAGGCAGGCGATCGCGAGTGCACCGGCGCCCCACCGGCTGCTCTCGGCCAGCGCCCAGAGCGCGCCGATCGGCAAGATGAGCAGCGAGCCGACCAAGTACCCGATGAAGAACGGTCCCGAGACATCCCGGGAGGTCTGCACCAGTTGCACGATGCCGATGACCAGCTGGGCCAGGAGGCCGACCTCGACCACCCCGAGGACGCCCAGAAGCGGCCAATCGATCCGCTTGTCGCGCGCTGCCAGCACGATGGCGTACACCATCGCGGCAAGAGAGAGCGCCACCAGCGCCCACGTGAGCGGTTCGAACACGAGCTAGAGAATGTCACCCGGCGTGTAGGCGGCGGCCTCGGGGTGGCGTTTGGCGAGTTCGTCGATCTGGGCGACGACGGTGTTCACCTGGGCGACCGCCGCGCCGGTGAAGGACAGGGGCTCGCCGACGATGCCGATGATCTGCTCCTCGGTCAGGCCGAGGCGGCCGTCCGCGCCGAGCCGGCGGAACAGGTCGTTCTCCGCCAGGCCCTTGCGCAGGTCCAGCGCAGTAGCGACGGCGTGCTCCTTGATCACCTCGTGCGCGGTCTCCCGGCCGACGCCGTTCTTGACCGCCGCCATCAGCACCTTGGTCGTGGTCAGGAACGGCAGGTACCGCTCCAGCTCCCGGCTGACCACGGCCGGGTACACCCCGAACTCGTCCAGCACGGTCAGGAACGTCTCGAACAACCCGTCCAGCGCGAAGAACGCATCCGGCAACGCAACCCGCCGTACGACGGAGCAGGAGACGTCACCCTCGTTCCACTGGTTGCCGGCCAGCTCGCCGGCCATCGAGGCGTACCCGCGCAGGATCACAGCGAGACCGTTGACGCGCTCGCAGGACCTGGTGTTCATCTTGTGCGGCATCGCCGAGGACCCGACCTGGCCCTCCTTGAACCCTTCGGTGACCAGCTCGTGCCCGGCCATCAGCCGGATCGTTGTCGCCAGGCTCGACGGCGCCGCGGCCAGCTGCACCAGCGCCGAGACGACCTCGTAGTCGAGGGACCGCGGGTACACCTGCCCGACGCTGGTCAGCGTCCGGCTGAACCCGAGGTGGGAGGCGATGTCGCTCTCCAACTTGTCCAGCTTCGCCGGGTCGCCGCCGAACAGGTCGAGCATGTCCTGCGACGTACCGACCGGGCCCTTGATGCCACGCAGCGGATAGCGCTCGAGCAGTTCCTCGATCCGCGCGATCGCGACCAGGAGCTCGTCCGCCGCGGAGGCGAACCGCTTGCCCAGCGTGGTCGCCTGCGCGGCGACGTTGTGCGACCGGCCGGTCAGCACCAGTGCCGCGTGGTCGGCGGCCTTCTGCCCGAGCCGTACGGCGGTCGCCACGGCGCGATCGCGGACGAGCTCGAGACTCGCCCGGATCTGCAGCTGCTCGACGTTCTCGGTCAGGTCCCGGCTCGTCATGCCCTTGTGAATGTGCTGGTGCCCGGCGAGCGCGCTGAACTCCTCGATCCGCGCCTTCACGTCGTGGCGGGTGACCCGCTCGCGGGCCGCGATCGACTCCAGGTCGACCTGGTCGATCACCCGCTGGTAGTCCTCGACGACACCGTCCGGCACGTCGACCCCGAGCTCCTTCTGAGCCTTGAGCACCGCCACCCACAGCTTCCGCTCGAGCACGATCTTGTGCTCGGGCGACCACAGCTGCGCCATCGACAGACTGGCGTATCGGGAGGCGAGAACGTTGGGGATCCGGGGCTTGCTGGGCTTCGACACCCCTCCATTCTCCCTGGTCTCGCCACCTACTCAGCCACCGGTCCAGCCCGCAGCCGCTCCCGCACCCATCGTGGCCCGGGATTCACTCGGCCCACTCCGTCGACCACCACGGTCGGAACCGTCTCGTTGCCGTCTGCGACCGCCCGCACCGCCGCAGCGGCCTCGGGATCGGCCCAGATGTTGACCCAGGACGCTCGACCGGCCGCACCGATCAGCACCAACCGCAGTCGCAGGCAGTATTGGCACCCAGGTCGCCAGTAGACGATGGGTTTGCCCCCGACCGCCGCCTCGGCCGCGCTCACCGATCGCGGGAACACCAGCGGCGAGAACAGGAACGCGAGAACGACGAACACCGCCAGCTGCACGACGGCGGACTTACCGGACCCACCGTACGCAGACCACCCTGCCAGCGTGACGCCGATCACCAGGGCGAGCAGGGCGAACCTCCAGCTGCGCAGCACCCCACCATCCTCGCAGGCAAGACCACCGGCTGCCGCCCCGGTTCGCCAGGTGCAACGAACCGGGGCGGCACGGGAGCATCGTCAGGGCAGCCAGTTCCAGATGAGGGCCTGCATACAGGTCTTCGGGTCGGGCATGCCCGGAGCAGGGTGCTCGGTGGACCCGTCACCGGATTCCTCGAGTGACGGCCCGCTCCAGGCCAGGTACGTCTTGCCGGCCGGATCCAGGACGCACCGGGCCTGACGGACCTTCAGCTCCGCGACGGTCCTCGGGCTCGTGTACATCAGCTTGCCGTTCCCGTCGTACGCCCGGGTGACGTACTCCTCCGGCGTACTGTCCGTGCGCGTCCTGTCGAACGGGACATCGGGCACAGATGCGAAGTAGAAACCGTGCCGGAGCTCCGCCTCGTACGTCTTCCCACCGCGCGGGGTGATGGTGACGCGAGCGACGCCCTTCACGTAGGCCCCGGTGCCTACCCCGGTTTCCGAGATCGGATCGAAGATCGCCTGGCCGGCGTTCAGGCCATGGCCTCCGACCCGATTGCCCTTCGGGCCGAACCCGCAGTAGTCCCAGCCGCCGATCGCGGAATAGATCACGAAGGTCGTCACGCGCGCATTCTCGGGCGGGTTCACGGCCTCGAAGCCGTCGAGCTGCTTGGCCGGTGGGCTGAACCTGCGAGTCCCCATGCACTTCGCGACAAAGGCCGCATGTCTGCGAGCGTCGAGCGGTTCGAAGACTGTGCGAACCCCCAGCGCCGCGGTTGTCGGGCTCCCGGCCGGGCCGGCCGACTTGTCGTTGCGCAGCGACGGTACGGCGATCGCGGCGCCGATGACGAGGACGACTGCGGCGGCAGCGGCCAGGGGGACGAAGCGGCGGCGCCCGCCGGGTGCGGCGGATTCGTGGTCGACGATGGCCATCAGCTCATGACGTTGACGGGTTCGGGTAACGGCGGGCAGATCCCGCTCCGGCGGCAGCGTGTTCATGACTGGTTCTCCACAACAGACGGAAGATTGAGTTCGCGCAGACGCTTGCGAGCGCGGGAGAGCCGGGACTTCACGGTGCCGATCGGGACGTCGAGTGCGACTGCGGCGGCGGCCTGATCCAGGCCGGCCCAGACGCAGAGCTCGATGATCTCCCGCTCCTGGCGGCGCAGGTGCTTCAGCGACGCACGGGCGGCCCGGATCCGCTCGTCGTCGTCGATCCGGCCGACCACCTCGTCGGCGTGGTCGCCGATCTCGGTGGGCAAGCGTTCCGCGGCGGCCAGTGCCCGGCGGTACCGCAGTTTGGAGCGCCAGTCGTTGCGCACCGTGTAGTCGGCGGTCCGGAGCAGCCACGGCAGGGCCGACTCGCGGTCGAGCACCACCTCGGACCGCCGCCGCCACGCCTGCAGGAAGACCGCCGAGGTCAGGTCCTCGGCGTCACTCCAGGAAGCGGTGCGCCGATACAGGAAGTTGTAGATCGCCCGGGCATGCCGGTCGTACAGCTCTGCGAACGCGTCGGCGTCGCCCTCCACGGTCCGGTCCCACAGACGCCGGTCCGAACTACCGGACACTCTCACTCCGTCCTCGACGACCAGCAGGCCGCTCACGACTCCACACCGCTGCGCATCCGCGCTCCCTTCCCGACACGACTGCCTTGCACTCGTCTTGTGTCGGGAACGGCGGAAAGGTTCCCGACTGATGCGGGTCCATCGGCCTACGGATCAGGGCCGTTCGGTGCATAGCCGCGACGGGGCCGCGGGCCGAACACTCGAAGTAGCACACCTCAACACTCTGCAGCCGCACCCCGCGGCTTGAAAGGAACCGATCATGCGCCGCAAGACGTTCGACGCGCTGCTCACCTCTGCCGGCCTCGTCCTCGCGATCGTCCTGGTCGCAGCGGGCGGTCTCATGCTGTGGGCACACAACTTCGTCGATGACCAGGTCCACAGTCAGCTCGCCGCACAGAAGATCTTCTTCCCCAAGGCGGGCAGCGAATCTCTCAACGACCCGGCCGTCAAGCCCTACCTGTCCCAGTACGCCGGCCAGCAGCTGGTGACCGGCGCGCAGGCCGAGGCCTACGCCAACCACTTCATCGCGGTCCACATCAACGAGATGGCCGGCGGCAAGACCTACTCGCAGCTGTCCCAGGAGTCGCTCGCCAACCCGACCGACGCCAAGCTGGCCGGCCAGGTGCAGACCGTCTTCCGCGGTGAGACGCTGCGTGGCCTGCTGCTCAACGCCTACGCCTTCGGGAAGATGGGCGAGATCGCCCTCATCGGCGCCATCGCCGCCTTCATCGCGGCCGGGCTCCTGCTGATCCTGTCGGCGCTGGGCTTCGCCCACCTGAGGCGGGTCCCCGCCGAGGCCGAGCTGATGCCGAAGCTGAGCAGCGCGGAACCGCGCACCGCCTGACCCAGGCAGAACGGAACCGCCGGCCCGTCCCGGGGTCGGCGGTTTCTTCATGTCCGCACCCGCAGGCTCAGACGGTGACCTCGCCGCGCGCGGCCTTGAGGGCGATGTCGGTGCGGTGCTGGGAGCCCTTGATGCGGATCTGGCCGACCGCGGCGTAGGCGCGCTGCCGGGCCTCGTCGAGGTCCTTGCCGGTGGCACTGACCGCGAGGACCCGGCCGCCCGACGTCACGAGTTCGTCGCCGTCGAGCGCCGTACCGGCGTGGAAGACGCGGACCGCGTCGGCCTCGGCCTGGTCGACACCGCTGATCACGTCACCCCTGCGCGGGCTGGAAGGGTACTTCTTCGCGGCGACCACGACCGCCACTGATGCAGCGCTCTGCCAGCTCAGTGGTCCGTGATCGGCCAGCTTCCCGGTCGCGGCGGCGTACAGGAGGCCGGCGAGCGGGGTCTTCAGCAACGGCAGCAGGGCCTGCGTCTCCGGGTCGCCGAAGCGGCAGTTGAACTCGATCACCCGGACACCCCGCGAGGTCAGCGCGAGACCGGCGTACAGCAGGCCGCTGAACGGCGTACCGCGGCGGCGCAGCTCGTCGATCGTCGGCTGCAGCACGTTCTCGGTGATCTCGGCGACCAGGTCGTCCGGTGCCCAGGGCAACGGCGTGTAGGCGCCCATGCCACCGGTGTTCGGGCCCTCGTCATTGTCACCGAGGCGCTTGAAGTCCTGGGCCGGCTGCATCGGCAGCACGGTAGTGCCGTCGGTGATCGCGAACAGCGACACCTCGGGGCCGTCCAGGTACTCCTCGATCAGGACCTGCTCGCACTCGGCGGCATGCGCCAGCGCCTCGTCCCGGTCGGAGGTGACCACGACCCCCTTGCCCGCGGCCAGGCCGTCGTCCTTCACGACGTACGGCGGCCCGAAAGCGTCGATCGCCTCCGCCGCCTGCTCAGGCGTCGTACACACATAGGCCCGGCCGGTCGGCACGCTCGCCGCGGCCATCACGTCCTTGGCGAACGCCTTCGAACCCTCGATCTGGGCGGCGTCCCTGGACGGGCCGAAGACCGCGATCCCGGCATCCCGGAGCGGATCGGCCAGCCCAGCCACCAGCGGCGCCTCCGGTCCGACCACGACCAGGTCGGCGCAGAGCGCCTTCGCCAGCGCGACCACCGCATCGTGGTCGGACATGTCCACCGAACGGCAAACGATCGTTTGCCCGTCGTACGCCGGGCGCAACACGGCGATGCCAGGGTTACCCGGGGCCGCCACGACCTGCTCGACATCGGGGTCCTGGGCCAGCGCCCAGACCAGTGCATGCTCGCGGCCGCCGGAGCCGATCACCAAGACCTTCACGGGCCATCAGCCTAGCGTGCTCTGGCCCGGACGCCCCCCGGGCGGTGTAAGACTGCGCTTTCACTGGAGGTAACCGATCGACGACGAGCCCGACACTGGCCCGCGCCGACACCGGCTGCCTGGGTGGCGCGGTACCCGCAGTTCACCACCGCGATCACCCAACTGCACAACACCAAGCCCACCACCGCGTCGTCGCAGCCAAATCGACAAGAGTAGGTCGCTTACGTCCGAAGAGTCGTGGGCTATAAGCCACGATTCTTCGGACGTTGTGCGGTCGATTCGCGCCTCTTCTGTTCGTGTAGGGGTAAAGACGGAAGGAGTTGTGCGATGACCGAGGTACTGCTGACGGGGCTTGTGATCGGGGAGTCGGCGCGGTGGCATGACGGGCGTCTGTGGTGCTCCAACTGGGGGACGCAGGAGGTCCTGGCGGTCGACGCGAGCGGTCACCGCGAGGTGATGGCTCGGGTGCCGACTACGCTCCCGTTCTCGATCGACTGGCTGCCGGACGGTCGCCTGCTGGTGACCTCCGGGCAGGAAGGGCTGCTGCTGCGCCAGGAACCCTCCGGCGAATTGGTGGTCCATGCCGATGTCTCCTCGTACGGCAGTCTGAACGAGATCGTTGTCGACGGGCGCGGCAACATCTACGTCAACGGCGGCTGCGACTTCCATCCGGGTGAGGGCGAACGTCCCGGCTTCATCCTGCTGATCACTCCCGACGGTTCGGTACGGCGGGTAGCCGACGAACTCGCCTTCCCCAACGGCATGGTGATCACGCCCGACAACAAGACCCTCGTGATCGCGGAGTCCTTCGCCGGCACGTTGACGGGGTACGACCTCTCATCCGACGGCTCGTTGTCGAACCGCCGTGTGTGGGCTCCGCATCCTGGCGACGGCATGGTGATGGACGCCGACGGCGCCATCTGGACGCCCGGCTGGGCAGACGACGCCCCCGCCTGCCTGCGCATCGCCGAAGGCGGCAAGATCCTCGAAACCGTCCCGCTCGAACACGCCGGCTTCGCCTGCACGCTGGGTGGCGAAGACGGCCGAACCCTCTACATGCTCATCGCCGACTGGCACATGCAAGAGTCCTTCGAGTCCAACCTCGACCGCCTCCTGAACGGTCCCCACACCGGCCGTCTCCTCACCCACACAGCCCCAGCGCACCACGCCGGCCGCCCCTGACTCCTACTTTGTAGTGTCCGAGGTCCGGTTGCGGTGTGGCGGCTCGATCGCTTCCAGTGGTGGGTCGCCGAAGTCCCGGGGATAGGTGAGCTGGCCTTCCGAGGGTGGCCCGGGTGTTCCGAGGGTGGCCCGGGTGTGCATTTTCGACAGGATGTGTCGGTCCAGGGGCGGTGGTCGGTCGGCGCGTTCACGCCTGGCACCGGCCGGGTCGTGACGACACGTCCTGTCGAAATGCACATCTCGGGGCCAAGCGGCACTCCCCGCCGGTCGCGCGACGGCTCGGACGCTGGACCGGGTGGCCCGGTCGGTGGGGCGACTGGTGCGGACCGCCGGGTCACGAGGAGCGCGGCAGACAGCATTTCTTGTACTTGTTCGTCGACCCGCACCAGCAGGCCTCGTTCCGCCCGGGCGGCCATCTGGCCTCGTGCGGATCCCCATGCTCCAGATGCTCGACGTATCCCTGGCGCACCTCAGGATCGACCGGGTCGCCATCGCAGCTCGACGCGTACTCGGCTAAGCCGTCGGCCGAACCGGACAGCAGAGCCAATTGAGTGACGCTGGAGTCGGTGAGGAGCGTGAGTCCCTGCTGCAGCCGGGCTCTGTGCTCATCCCAGCTTTGGCCGTATTGCTCGGCGAGTGCCGGCCAGCGGGCAAGCAAAGCGTCGAACTGCGTCTTCGGCCAGAACAGCACCGCGGTGCCCTCGTAATCGTCTTCGTCGGCGCTCAGTTGGCCCGCCACCGACTCCAGCAGGCGGTCGGCCAGAGCGTCGTTGGCATCATACGGCAACCCAAGATCACGCCGGATCCCATAACGCTGCTGCGCGAGCTGATAGGCAACCGTCGCAGCCTCTCCGTACGCCGGATCCGATCGGTTCGACTCCAGCTCAGACCGCCTCCGCAACGCTTCATTCAGCGCCTCGGACAACCATTGCTCCGCGAGCTCTGCTCGGCCGGCGGCCGACAACACGTCCCTCAGGTAGGAAGCCGCGCTGACATCCTCCGTCAGCAGCCCGCGCAGCGCCGACAGCTCAGCCATCGCCGCCTCCTCGCGGCCAAGTTTCATCAGCAGTTGCGCCCGATAGGCTCGTGGATACCCATACGGTGGTGTTCCATACAGCTCGTACGCCTCAACCGCACGTTCGGCCAACGGCAGGGCGGCCATCGGATCCCCTGCGTCGTCGCTGATCTCCGCAGCCAACATCAGCGCGAGGCCGATGTCCGCCTTGTCCGCCACCTCGCCGCGCTCGACCGCCTCGACAAGATCGGCAGCAAGCACCTGCGGGTCATCACTGTCGAACGCATCCTCGGCTAGCTTATGAAGGTCGCCGGTAGTCAACGGCTTGTTCCAGGGCATGGCCGAGCCTATCGCGACCGGGACGCCCAAGCTCAGTTGGTACGCCGAAGAAGCTGCCGCAGATCTCGGGCTCGTCAACGAGCTTCTCAGACCCAAAGCAATTCTTCACTGTCAAGGACTTGGCCGACTGATGACCGCACGACCCACCGAGCCGCAGATCCGAGCCCACGAGATGGGCATCTACAAGCGCTATTTCGATCTCATCGCCACCGGCCGAAAGACAACCGAGATCCGTGTCAACGACTCCAGCCGCAAGAACATCATGGAAGGGTCGCTGATCCGGTTCCGCTTCCAAGGCGACCAGGTCCTCACCCGCGTCACCCGCTACGCCGACTTCGACCAGATGTTCGACCGCTTGCCGAGCACCTCCTGCAATGCGGTAGTGGGAAGGTTCTCCAGTTCAGCCTGGAACTGACGTCGGGTCAGCAGCGCAGTCTGATCGCGTGCGCTGGCACGGATCGCCTCCGGCTGAGTTGAGAGAATCTCCGCCCGACGGTGTATGCCCTCGAGCCTCGCAAGTAGGTCGTGCGCGGGTCGGCCAACCCTCGACCTGGCTCGGTCAATCGCCGCATCGCCGACCTGCGATCCCGACGCGTCCCCCTGCACAACCACGTTCGCAGCCCCTCTGATTGATCGATGCGCCTATCGCTGCTCAGTCACTCGCTGCCTGCTCGAGCCGAGTCTGCACCTCGTGGATGTCTGCACTGAGTTCATCGTCTGGGCCAAGGATGCGAACGGCGTCGTGGTGCAGGCGCAGCAACTCGTCCAGCGCCTCCTGGTGCCGACCAGCGCTGATGTGAAGCCGCGCCAGACTCAGACGCAACTCCACGTAGTCGCGGCTGAAGGCATCAACCTGCTCCTGAACGCGAATGATCGACTCGAGTTCCGGAATGGCCGCGTCAGTTTCCCCCAGCGCGATTCGGCAGACAACCGCCTGGCGCCGATAGTCCAGTGTCTCCTCGTCGTGCGGCCCCTTGATCCGCTCGAACGTGGCCGCTAGCGCCTCGAACTGCGGCGCGGCTCTGCGATAGTCGCCGCCGAGGAACAGTGTTGCCGCGTAGCTGACGCGGAGATCGAGCACCGACGTGCCGTCAAGCCCAAAAGCCGCGGAGGCGCGGGGGATCAACTCGGCCAACATATCTGTGGCCTGAGTGAAGCGATCGTGATCGACCAGTTCCTCGACCTGTGCGAGCGCATCGTCGATCTCCTCTTGGTCGACATCCGGACTCATCGACGGCTCGGCTACCGACGTGACGCGAGGTCGCGGGCGGGGGGCGCCCGGACGTCGATACGGCCGCGTCGGATCGGGCACAGCACCGGCCGGCGGTTCCTGATCATCGGAGTCAGGCTCGGACGACGGCAGGAAGGGCACCAGGCGGTCATAGACCACCCAGGCGCTCTCCGGCCGATCCGTCGATTGCTTGGCCAGCAACTCCAGCACCAAGGCTTCCAGATCGGCCGGCACTTCCGGTACGAGCTGGCGCAGCGGTGTGGGGGCCGACTCAAGATGCTGATACATCAAGGCAATCTCGTCCTCGGCGTCGAACACACGCCTACCGCTGAGAACTTCGTGGAGGAGACAGCCCAGGGCATACAGGTCGCTGCGCGGGCTGATCGGAAGGTTCTGGATCTGCTCCGGCGACATGTACGGCTTTGTGCCGACGATGCGCCCGGTCGAGGTGAGCTTGGTGACACCACTTCGCAGTACTGCCGCGATACCGAAGTCCAGCACCTTCACGCCGCCACCTTCGGCGATCATGATGTTGCCCGGCTTGAGGTCGCGATGCACGATCGGCACCGCGTGCGCATACGACAGGACGGCACAGATCTGCGCCCCGATGGAAGCCGCCCATGCCGTCGGCAGGGCGCCACGCTCGGCGAGCACGTCGGCCAGCGAGACCCCGTGGACGAGCTGCATCACCAGGAACAGCCGATCAACGCTGGAGTCGAAGGCTGCGTCGTAGACCGCCGGCACGCCAGGATGTTCGACCTTCGCGGTGACTCTGGCCTCGCGCTTGAAGCGGCCGATCAGCTCCTCGCGATCCTCCTCCGTGTCAACGATGCCGGGAAGGATGAGCTTCACTGCGATGTCGCGGTCGAGCACCGTGTCGTACCCACGCCAAACCTCGCCCATGCCTCCCCGGCTGATGGGCGTGGTCAACTCATAACGTCCGGCGATGACCTGTGACGAAGCAGCCACGCCCCTCCTCCCCAAGGTGTCTGGACAGTTTGCCGTCCGTCACGCTCCGCGATCAAGCCTTAGGTCTCGGCTCACCCCGTGGCCTCAGGCAGGTTGTGGCGACGCCGGATCATCCGGTACGCCGCTTTGCGGGCCTCGCGGGTGAGTCGGCCCTGGAACTCGCTGTCGGAGAAGAACTTCTCGGTGAACTTGGTACCCACCTCGGCTCGCTCGACCATGATGTCCGGGAACCGCTTGTTGAACGGCATCTCGAAGTCGCCCTCGTTGCGGCTGGCAATAGCCGCCTGCTCGAGATCGGGATCCTCAGCCGCGGCAACAACCCGCTCCTCGTACATGAGTTTGTCAGCCTCGCTGAGCCCAAGGCCATAGCGCTCATTGAAGTCATTGATCAGATCCGCGAGCAGCGCGGTCCGAGGGTCCTTGACGATCCCGCCCCCGCCCTCGTCGAACCCGGGCAGCACCTGCTCGCCTTCGGGTTCGAGGCTGACGTCATGATCACCGGTCTTGCTGACCCGGAGGTGAGTGAGGTCGACCTCACCGATGTCCATCGCCGGATTCTGCCGGGCCGGCAGGCGATTGAGCAGATGCCTGCCGTAGAGGTAGAGGCGTTCCAGTTCGGCATCGGTGAACTGCATGACCTGGGCAAGGAAGCCGTACTTGCGGACGAAGTCAGTGAGGTCCGAGCGGAACAGGTCCGCAGCGTCTCGATCCTCAGCCGCCAACTTGTCGAAGCGTTGCACAGCGGGCTCGATGTGCCGATACAGGCCGGCGTGCTTCTTCTCCCAGCTCCGACCGCCGCCCTCTGCCTCCACCGCCGGCTGAGCGCCGAGGTAGCCGTCGATGAACGCATGCATTTCGGACTCGACTAGGATCTGGTGATCCATCACAGCGCGCTGCTTCTGGTACAGCAGATTCGGGTCGGCCGGCGTCGTCACGGCCTCCTCGAAGTAAGGCTTGAACTCGTTCTGGATGTTCTCCGCCTCGTTGGCGAAGTCAAGGACGAACAGGTCTTCCTGATTCTTCAACGGATGCGTGCGGTTCAGCCGGGACAGCGTCTGCACCGCGGCAACACCCGAGAGCGGCTTCTCGACGTACATGGTGGTGAGCAGCGGCTGATCGAACCCGGTCTGATACTTGTCGGCGACAACGAGGATCCGGAACTCGCGGCGAAGTGGAGCACCATCTTTGTCACCGGTACGCGCCTTGGCGTTCGGGTCGTCGGCGCGGGTGTATGCGAACGCGCCCGGCAGTTCGCTCTCGGAGATGTGGTCGTTCATGACAGGCTCCGTGTACTTGATCCCGTCGACCGACAGTTCACCGGAGAAGGCCACCAGGATGCCCGGGTCGGCCATGCTCAGGTCATCCAGCTTCTCGTGCAGCGCCTGATACATCCGTACTGCGCTCTCCCGCGACCGAGTGACCACCATCGCCTTGGCCCGACCACCGAGTTGCTTGCGCGTGTGAGCGTGGAAGTGGCGAAGGATCACCTCCGCGTGCCCGAGCATGGTCGCCGGGTCGAGGTAGACCAGGCGAGCCAGTTCAGCACCCGCCTTGTCAGGGTTGACCTCGATCTCCTCGGCGCCCTCCTTGGCGACGCGCCAGTATGTCTTGTACGTCGTGTAGTTGCGCAAGACGTCGAGGATGAACCCCTCTTCGATTGCCTGGCGCATCGAATAGACGTGGAAGGCCCGCTTATCACCAGTCACCGGGTCGTCTACGCCGAACAACTGCAGGGTCTTGCTCTTGGGCGTCGCTGTGAACGCGAAGTACGACAGGTTGGGGTGCCGTCCGCGGGCCAGGGCGGACGACGTGAGCGGGTCCTCGTCATCGCCGGTCTCCTCGGCGCCGAGCCCACGCAGTACCTTCTTGAGCTTGGTGACCGAGTCGCCGGACTGTCCGGAATGCGCCTCGTCCACGATGATTGCGATCCGCTTGTCCGCAAGCGCCGAGACGCCCTCGAGCACATAGGGGAAGGTTTGGACGGTGACGATGACGATCTTAGTGGCCGTGTTGGCGAGAGCCTTCGTGACCTCCGCGGACTTGGAGCCGCCCGTCCCGGTGATGCGCTCTACGACGCCAGGAGTGTGATCGAACTGGTAGATCGTGTCCTGGAGCTGCTTGTCCAGCACGGACCGGTCGGTGATCACAACGACCTTGTGGAAGACCGGCTCATTGGCCGCGATAAGCCCTTGCTGTACTGCGTCCTCGTCGAGCGCGCCTGGTTCCGCAGAGCCGTGCAAGGTGGAGAGTCGGTGGGCCAGCCAGGCGATCGTGTTCGACTTGCCAGAGCCGGCGGAGTGCATGACGAGGTAGTTGTTGCCGGAGCCGCGCCGCGCCGAGTGCGCGGTGAGCTTCCGCACGGCGTCCCACTGGTGGTAGCGCGGGAAGATCAGCGTGCGGTCATGCACGCTGATGCGGCCATTGGTGCGGCCCTTACCCTTCGCGTTCTTCGGATCTTCGACATGCAGGAAGCGCTTGATGAGGTCGAGCCAGTTGTCCGGGTTCCAGACCTGTTCCCAGAGGTAGGCGGTGCGATACCCGGAGCCATCAGCGTCAACGGGCGGGTTGCCTGCTCCGCCACTGTTGCCCGCGCCCCCGGTGCCTTGGTTGAACGGCAGGAACGCCGTGTCCTTTCCGCGCAGCTTCGTAGTGATGAAGACCAGATCCGGATCGACGGCGAAGTGAACCAACGCCCGCTTCGCGAACAGCAACTCTTTCGGGTCGCGGTCGTAGCGGTACTGGCGTTTGGCATCCTCCACGGTCTGCCTGGTGAGCGGGTTCTTCAGCTCCGCAGTGGCGACGGGGATACCGTTGACGAACAGCGTCAGGTCGAGGGTGTTAGTGCTGGTGTCGCTATACCGAAGCTGCCGGATGACGGAGAGCCGGTTCTGCCGATACTCGTCCAACGCATCCTCAGCCACGGTATGCGCCGGCCGGAAGTAGGCCAGCCGGATCCGCACACCCCGATCCTTCACACCATTACGCAGCACGTCGAGCGCACCGCGGCCGTCGATCTCCTTCGCCAAGAAGCGCAGGAACTCCTGCTCAGCAAGCGCAAGATCGCCACCCGCATACTGAACGAGCGTGTCCCACTCATCTCGCTGCACAACCTGCACAAACGGCATCAACTGACTGGCGTCAAGCCCCAACTCGCGATCATACGCGTCTGCACTCCCGTGGAGCCAGCCAGTCGCGACCAACGCCCCCTGAACCGCCTCCTCAAACGCTTCCTCCGTATGTGCCCTCGTCACGACACGTCCACTCCCCTGGCTGTGGCCACATCAATCTGCCCTGTGACTGCTGCGGTGATCAATGCGAGCCGTCTCTCCGCGACCAATGAGGTCTGGGAATCAATGACTCGTCCTACGTTAGCCAGCCAGCGCCAATGTTCGCCCGTTTCCGCGACCATCGATCGCTGATCTTCTAATGACGGCATGGGAAAAACAGCCGACTTGACTATTTCAAGGTTAATCATTGAGCGCGTGGATCCACGACTTTCGAACGCTGACTCTCCCCGCGGCGAAGAAAGCAGCAGCGCGATGAAATTGGGATCCGCCCTCCCGGATATCACTCTAGCGCGGAAACATTTTCCTTTTACAATAGTCGGGCCAAGGTTGGGCGGCGCTACACACGCTCGACCGGCGTGGTTCTTAGCATCTCCCAAGCCAGCGATCAGCACGTCTCCCGGTAACACACTGTATCTACTGAAACGCCGAAAGAGATCCTCTGAAATATGTGCCTGCAAATCCCTGCGATACTCGCCGAACCCGATATTTCCAAGACGGACAACCTTCGCTCCACTATCTACATAGTCGTCACTGGAGAAGGCACTGCCGAAAGGGCCATCGATTATGGAGTCAAACGACCTCCGCAGACGCCCGGGTTCAGAGGACACACTGGACAGCGAGCGCTCGAAATGCGCCCATCTGCGTTCGTCAAGGGACGCTCTCTGCCTCAACCTGAGATAAGTGAGATTGTCCAAACGGGCTGTCTCGGTGTCGAGGAAGTCGGCGATGCGTCGCTGCTCCTCCAGCGGCGGCAGCAGCAAAGGCAACATCCTGAACTCATCGAACGGCAAGTCCCATTGACTCGGGCGGATACCCTTCGACACAGAACGATAGAGATTGATATAGGGTTCCGACCTTAGAAGGTGGTGCACGAACCTCGCGTCAACGTCTGGCGACAACTCACACACAATGTAGGCCGGGCTAACGATTCCCTCGAAGTCCGATACCGCGAGCGATCCTTGCCAAGTCTTCATTTTATTGAGGACCAAGTCACCTCGTCGAACAAAGCGATACGCGCTCAGGTCCTCGCTTGGCTTGTTAAAGTTATCGTCACGGCTGCTCTTCGGAACAACGCCGTGGTCGCGGTAGACCGACAGTAATTCAGCATCCGCGCGGCGAGTTTCATCGCGCCGTCTCAAGATCGTCCAGGCTGGAACCCGGCGCCAATCTGGCGGCGCGACATCAAGCGCGGCCGTGTTGACGTTGTAAGCCCAGCTCATGACGCTACCTCGCCGAGGAGTTGCTGGATCTCGGCTTCCAGTTCCTTCAACTCCGCGTCGATCTCTGCCAGCGGACGCGGTGGAGTGTAGACATAGAAGTGGCGAGTGAAGGGGATTTCGTAGCCGATCTTGGTTTTGTCGTGGTCGACCCATGCGTCGGGGACGTGCGGGAGGACCTCCCGTTCGACGTAGGTGTCGATGTCCTCGTCGAGTGGCACGTTCTCGTTGTCGCGTAGTTCGGGGTCGGGCTCGGACGCGCCCTTCTTGAGTTGTGGCTCGCCCTCTGCGTCGCGTACCGACACCGCGCTCCAGACTGCCTTGTCGACCGCGGGCGGCACCTTACCGAGGCTGGCCAGCGCATCGCGCAATGTTGAGGCGAAGGCTGCCTTCTTGTAGGACGGGTCTTCGCCGACCAATCCCCGGAGGGCCGCCAGGAGGTTGTCGCGACCGTCATACTGCGAGGTGGACTTGCCGGACTTGAGGGCGGCTTCCAGTTCGACCAGCGCTTCGTCGGTGACCTCAAACCGTAGTTTCAGCGGGCGTTCCACCGTGATCCGGTGGTATCCGAAGTCTTCGTTGCAGAAGACCTTCACCTTGCCATGCAGTTCGTGCTCGGGGTCGTCGGCAACCGCCAGCGCGTCGGCGTACAGGCGCTGGATCTTCTCGATCTTGTCGTCAGGGATCAGCTTGCGCTTGTCGCCAAGGGACTTGCGCATCTTCGCCCAGTACTCGCGGGCGTCGAGGAGTACGACCTTGCCCTGATGCGCCGGAGCCTTGCGGTTGGTAAGGATCCAGAAGTACGTGGAGATGCCCGTGTTGTAGAAGAGCTGATCCGGTAGCGCGACGATCGCTTCCAGCCAGTCGTTCTCCAGGATCCACTGGCGTATCTTCGACTCACCCGACTCGGCGGCGCCGGTAAACAGCGGCGAGCCGTTGAAGACGATCGCCAGTCGACTGCCTCCCTCGCTCACCGGCCGCATCTTCGACAGCATGTGCTGCAGGAACAGCAGCGAACCGTCGTTGATCCGCGGCAGGCCTGCGCCAAAGCGGCCGCGCATCCCCAGGTCGTTCGCTTCCTCGACGATCTCGGCTTGGGCCTTCTTCCACTCCACACCGAACGGCGGGTTGGACAGCATGTAGTCGAACTTCTTCTGCGGCAACTGGTCGCTGGTGAACGAGTTGCCAAGCTTGATGTTGTCCGGATCCTGGTTCTTGATCATCAGGTCCGAGCGGCAGATAGCCCAGGATTCCGGGTTCAGCTCCTGGCCGAACGAGTAGACCTGGCCCGCGGAGTTGTGCGACAGGATGAACTCCTCTGCCGCGGTGAGCATGCCGCCGGTCCCGCAGGCCGGGTCGTACACTGTCCGGCTCATCCCAGGCACCTGTATGTCGGCCAGGTCAGGCGCGATGAGGAGGCCGGCCATCAGCTTGATGACCTCTCGCGGCGTGAAGTGCTCACCGGCAGTCTCGTTGGAGTCTTCAGCGAACTTCCGGATCAGTTCCTCGAAGACGTAGCCCATCTCGTGGTTCGACACGCGATTCGGATGCAGGTCGAAGTCGGCGAATCGAGACACGACCAGGTGCAGCAGCTTTGCCTCGGCCAGGTTCATCACCTGCTCGGTGAAGCGGAACTTCTCGAACGCCTCCTGCGCGTTCGGAGAGAAGCCGCGTACGTAGGACAGCAGGTTCTTCGCCGCTTCGTCCGGCGCGTTCGCAACTGAAGTCAGCGTGTGCGCGGTGATGTTGTAGAACCGTCGGTCCCCGGCCGCCTTAGTCAGGAATCGCGTGGGATCCATCGAACTTCCCGACAGATCCTTCGCCTTCTCCCGCACCGCGTCGCGCGTCGGCTCCAGCACACACTCCAGGCGGCGCAGCACGGTGAACGGCAGGATCACCTTGCCGTAGTCGGCTCGCTTGTAGTCCCCCCGCAGCAGGTCAGCTACCTGCCAGATGAAGTTCGCCAGGTTCTTCGGCGTCGTGTCGCTCAACGGATCCCTCTCCCCATGTACGTGTAGTGGATCGTTCGAATGCTCCCGAGCGTTACCGAGGGAGGCTGAATCGATACCAAGGTCGTGTCATTCGCCCGGCTCAGGGGCAAGAACGCCGCTGCTCAGCGCATCGGACAGTCCGCGAGCCAACTCCCGGCCCTCATCGGAGGCACGTGCCAGCACCGCTTCGAACTCGGCGAGGCGACGGAACGCCTCACCGTAGCGCTTCTGATCCTCCAGCGGCAGCACCGGCACCTGCAGCCGCTTGACGTTGACCCGCATCACATCGCGCATGGTCGACGACGTCCGCGCAGCCTCGCGCGCGTTCTCACCAGCCGACAACACCCCCGCCAGAAACCACGGATCCAGCACCTGCGGATCGGCTCGGATAGCGCGCAAGCTCGGCCCCAGCCGCGCGCCGACCTGCTCGTCCGTCGCGACACGCGCGATGAGCGCACGGCCAAGGCTGGGCACGAGCACATCACCAGCTTCAACGGAGACAGCATCGGCCGGTGCGCTACCGCTCGGTGCTGCGCATCGGACAACATCGACGCCGGTCACGGCCGGCGCGTTCGCAGGAGCATCCTCCGCACCGGACCTCAGCAGCCGGCGGTGGATCACCAGGCTCCCGCTTCGTGTGAGCTCCTCGAGAGACGCGCGCCTCGCGGACGCCAGCGATGACTCACCTCCTTCGACGAAACGAGGTATCGAGCGCTCCAGCGAAGCCAGGTGGCGAACAAGATCATCACGGGCGGCAAGGAGATCCGCGGCATCGAGTTCCGGCCCGACGTCGGCCGGAAGATGACGCGCAGGCGAGACGTCAATGTCCTCGTCAAGCAGTTCGATCACCGGAACCGCCCGGGAGACACCAGATTGCTCACCAAAGGCCGCAGGTTCCCTGTCAAACGCCCGCCACGCGTCAACCGCGGTATCGGTGACGGCGGCCAGGTCAACCTTGCGACCGTCGGGAGCACTCGCGGTGTCGACGACCAGCATGTGGCTCGGCTGCTCACCACCAGCCGGTCGGCGGAGAATCCAAATATGCAGACCGATGGATGTGGACGGCAACAACCCCGCCGGCAAGCCGATCACCGCCCGCAGCGCACCGCGGCGCAATAGCTCACCACGTATCCGACGCCCCGCCGACCGTGACGCGGCGGCCGGCGGCATCAGCAGCACTGCCAGGCCGCCCGGTTCAAGATGAGCGAGCGCATCCTGGACCCAGGCCAGTTCCGGTTCGGTGCGTGGCGGAAGGCCGCCGAAGGCCCAACGCTGGTCGTAAGCGAGCTGATCGTGTCCCCAGTCGTGGAGGCCGAATGGTGGATTGCTCACCACCGCATCAACCAGTTGGCCAGGAAAAGCATCAGCCCGCAGCGAGTCGCCAACGCGCACGATCGACGGAGGACCACCTGCGCCTGCCAGCCGGTGCGCGAACAGTAGCCGAACCTGGGTGATCCGGGCGGCGGTTGCGTCGAGATCCTGGGCAAAGCACTGAACCGGAGCTCCCCCGCCCGCGACCACGGCCTGAGCCACCAGCGAGCCAGTGCCACACGCGGCATCCATCACACTGCCCACAGGCCCAGCCAGCTGCAGCATCAACCGTGCCACCCCGGCGGGCGTCATGTAGTCGGATGCGGAGCCACGAGCGGACAAGTACTGCTGGTATAGCTGCTCGAACACAACGGCCGGTTCCTCATCGGCCTCGAGTCGCTCGACAGCCGCCAGTACCGCCTGCTCTCGAGGCGACCAGGCTTCAGGCATACCCTTGGCCAACAGGTCAGCGGCCACTGGGTGGACTCGACGCACGACGCCGGCCAGCCGGTCAGGAGACAACAGCTCGGCACCGCCTTCGGCATCCGCCCAGCGCGCGAAGAGCGACGTACCGGCAAGCCACAAGGCGCCTGCCAGATCAGGACCGCCCGAGGCCGCCTCGATCTCCCGCCAGATCCGCTCCGGAGCGCTAGCGGCCGGCAGCTTGCCCTGCGACGACAACCACCTCTCCACTGCGGCGAGGTCGAACGCCGGACTGGTCGCCGTACCGGCCACCGGTTGCGGAAAATCCGCGTAGCGCCGACGCCAGTTGCTCACGGCCGCCCGGCCGACGCCCGCCAGCTTCGCGATGCCAGTCGACGAGACCATGCCTGGCTGGTCCATGAGTCTCCTTCCGTGGAACGGCGCCACTGCGGCCGCAGCGCAACCATACACAGTCCAGAGCGTGTACA
Source organism: Kribbella sp. NBC_01510 (assembly GCF_045040325.1). Lineage (NCBI taxonomy): Bacteria > Bacillati > Actinomycetota > Actinomycetes > Propionibacteriales > Kribbellaceae > Kribbella > Kribbella sp. NBC_01510. The sequence goes on from NZ_CP109418.1 coordinate 1,808,067, forward strand.
CAGCACCTCGTGAGTTTCCTGTTGACTATGTTCACAAAGCATGATTCTCTTATGCCGTTCACGCCGCACTAACTCCCTGGAGCCTCGATGACGCTGAGCGTCGACACGAGCCGCATCACGGCCGGCCGCCGTACCGACACCTACCTCGCCATGCGCAGCCTTCAGGGCGGCCGCACTGTGTACAGCACCCGCGTTCCGCTGCTGGACCTGGACAAGATCCTGCCGGTCCCGGATCCGAGCCAGCCCGATCCGGACAACCGGAAGGTGGACCCGCGGCATGCGAAGTCGTTCGGCGACTACGTCAGCACACACTCGGCTTGGGTCGCGCCCACCCTGCTAGCGCGGGACAACGGCGGCTGCACCTTCCACCCGCTGGAGAGCAGCGACGGCAAGGTCGGGTACCTGGACATCCCGTGGTCCACGGGGACGGTGGGCGCCCTCACCACCATCGATGGGCAGCACAGGATCCTCGGCACCAGGCTGCGTCTCCGTCAACTCACCGAGGAGATCAGCAAGTGCGACCGGGATCTCTCCCGGGCTCGCTCTGGTGACCGCGCCACGAAACTGGAAGCGAGGCTCGCCGAACTGCGGGAGGCGCTGAGCCGGCTGGAGCACGAGGCCATCGGCCTGGACATCTACGTCGAGCCCGACTCCGTCCTCGCCCGGCAGATGTTCGTCGATGTGGCAGACAACGCGAAGGGGATCTCGACCGCCCTGCGCGCTCGCTTCGACGGCTCGAAGATCGCCAACCGAACCCTCGACCGCGTACTCGACTACGCGCTCCTCAAGGGCCGAGTCGATCTGGAGCAGGACCGGATGACTCGCAACAACCTCAATCTGATCGGCGCCAAGCACGTCGCCGACCTCACCAAGGCAGTCGCCGTCGGGGCCGGCGGGCGAATCACTTCTCGCCGTGAGAGCGAACTGTCTGACGAGGCTGTCGTCGAAGGTGTACACGGCTTCCTCGACTGCATCACCGAGGCTTTCGGTGATCTCGCCGACGTCGCCGAGGGAAGGCTCAGTGCGGTCGATTTGCGCAGCCGCTCGCTGCTGGGCTCGGTCGGCATGCTCCGCGTGCTTGCTGGCACCTTCCATGCGCTCCGCGCAAAGGAGATCGCTGACGACGACATCACCGCCTTCTTCGCCACCTTGAATCCACACATGGCTGCGCCGGTATCCGACGCTGGCATCTGGCGGCAGTCGGCGACTCGGCCGGACTTCGAGCCGGAGGCCTCCGCACCCGTCATGCGTACCCAGAACCTCGTCCATCTCGTCAACGTCGTCACGTCCTGGTTCCCGGAGGTTCCGCAGTCATGAACGAAACCGAACTGACGAACACGCAGACCCCATCGGCAGCTGTGCAAGACCTCTCGGTTGTCGAGACCGTATTCAATCTGGCGGCGGACGACCCCGAACTCTCCGAACGACAGACGTTCCTGGTGCTCGCTTCAATGCAAGGTGACGACGCCCTGGCCGCTGAGTTGAGCGGAGTGGCCGCGACGAGGTCGACCTCCGGCACTGCCACCGCCAAAGTCGAGGAGCCACCGGTCGGCGCCTTCTTGAAGTCGATCAGCGTGTCGGGCTTCCGGGGCATCGGCGAGACCTCGCGACTCGATCTGCACCCGGGCCCAGGCCTCACTGTTGTCGCCGGCCGGAACGGCTCGGGGAAATCCAGCTTTGCCGAGGCCCTCGAGTATGCCCTCACCGGCGACAGCTACCGCTGGTTCGGCAAGAAGGCCTCGTTCTGGAAGGACTCATGGCGCAACCTGCATCAGAGCCACCCGGCTGCCCTTCAGATCGAACTGGCCGAGGAGGGAGCCGGCCGGACGGAGATCGGCGTCGAATGGTCCGCCGACGGCAATCTCGAAGACCGCAAGGTCTGGACCCAGCGCCAGAGCGCGAAGCGCAAGGCCGGTATCGACTCACTCGGGTGGCGCAACGCCCTTGAGCTGTACCGACCGATCCTCTCGTACGACGAATTGGGCCGGCGGCTCGACGGATCTCCAACCGACCTGTATCGATCCCTCGAAAACATCCTCGGGCTGGATCAGATCGCAGACGGAATTGACCGGCTCTCGGACGAGGTGAAGCGACTCAAGGGTCCATCGACCGAGGTGACTGCAGCGAAGCGCGCACTGAGGCTGCTGCTCGAGTCGGCGCAGGACGAGCGTGCTCAGTCGGCCTTCGCTGAGATCAAGAAGAACAAGCCGAACCTCGAGCTGCTCAGCAGGCTCGCGACGGGCATGTCGGCACCGGACCAACTCGGCGAGCGTCTTCAGGCCCTGAGCGAGGTCGCCATCCCCGACAGAGAGGAGGTCGAACGCGCAGCCCAAGACCTCCTCGCCGCGGTTCAGGAACTGGCGCTGATGGGCGCTGGACCGACACGGGCGGATGCCCGGAGCAACCTGTTGGAGCAGGCACTTGCTCTCTACTCAGAGCACGGCGACCAGAGTTGCCCGGTTTGTAGTGTCGGTGCACTTGATGGCTCGTGGCGTGAACGCGTCGCCGCACAACTCGAAGCCGAGAAGGTGGAACTGGCCGCGGTCCGATCAGCCCACCAGAAGCTGACGGAGTGCCGAGAGGCCGCGTTCGCCCAGATCGCCGTACCGGAACTCCCGATTCTGAGGGGCGACCTGGCGCTGGCTGGCCTGCCCGAAGCGGAAGCAACGCTGAAGGCCTGGCGTGAGGCACCATCCTCCGACGTGGAGCTGGCTCGGCACCTCACGTCCGGGATTGCGTCGCTCATTACGCGGTTCTCACTGCTGCGTGACGAGGCATCCGCACAGCTGAGCGGACGAGACGAGAGTTGGCGCGAGCTCGCCCAGCGGATCGCCGCATGGGTCGAGCTAAAACGCGCGGCGGACGCGGTCAGCGCCGACCTCGCAGAGGTTACTGCGGCCTTCGCCTGGCTGAAGAAGAACGCCGAGACCCTGCGCAACGGGCGAATCGAACCACTCGCGGACGAGGCGCGGAAGATTTGGGCGAAGCTCCGCCAGGAGAGCAGCATTGACCTGGACAAGATCACGCTCTCCGGTCAACGGACGCGTGGCAAGGTGAATCTGAAGGCCACCGTTGACGGCGTCGCGACCGAAGCCCTGCCGGTCATGAGCCAGGGCGAACTCAACGCGATCGCCTTGGCGCTGTTCTTGCCCCGGGCAACGATGTCGGCGAGCCCGCTGCAATTCGTCGTACTGGACGATCCGGTGCAGGCGATGGATCCCGCGAAGGTGGACGGCCTGACCGAGGTGCTGATCGAGTACGCGAGGAATCGACAGGTTGTCGTCTTCAGCCATGACGACCGACTCGCTGAATCGGTGCGACGTACTGCGCCTCTCGCACGGATCGTCCAGGTCGAGCGCAGCGCCGGGTCCAAGGTCGAGGTCACCGAGTGCCAGTCGCCGGCCCGACGATATGTGGATGACCTGCGTGATCTGCTTCGGGACGAGAACGTTCCGGCGACCGTGCTCGACCAGGCGATCCCCGCGTACGCACGGCTCGCGGTCGAGGCGGCAGCGCACGAGATCTACTTCCGTCATCGACTCACCGGCGGGGCTAGTCGTGGCGAGGTTGAGGAAACCTGGACCAAGGCTCTGAAGACAACTCAACGGATCGCTCTCGCCCTATACGGCGCTGCCGGAAGAGATCTGAGCAAATGGAGCGCGCCGGCGTCGTACCGGAAGGCGACGGTGAACCTCTGCAGCCGTGGGGTTCACGGTCAGCTGGCGGCCGACCCAGCTGGAGCCCTTGCGGATGTTCGCCGAACCGTCGACGACCTGCTCGGTGCGCGGCCGTGAAGTCCGAGGAACTGCTCCAGCGCGCCAACGACATGCTCGATGGTAGCCACCCTCCAGCCCTACCGCGGAGGATGCGGATTGCGGCATTCCTGATCCGACAGGCGCTGGAGGCGGAGGTCAGCGCGCGCTGTGCCCGCCTGATCGTCAGCATCGATCACCCCGTCCGGATGCGGTCCCGCCTTCTGGTCCTGCGTGCGCTCGACCAGAGCGGGATCGCGGCGAAGGCGGAGTACGCCTGGAACGCACTCAGCCGGGCCTGCCACCACCACGCGTACGAGCTCGCGCCCACCGCCTCCGAGCTGCAGCACCTGCTCAGGGTGGTCACTCAGCTGGTCGATACGAGGACCAGCGAACAGGCGAGCGGAATCAAGTAGTGACAGAACCGCAGCGTCCGAAGAAGTGCGGGGCGTGCATATGGGGGGTGTCCCGCACTTCCTCAGACGTTGCGGTTACCGGTTCCAGTGCCAGTAGTAGCAGGCGTTTGCGGTCCACGTGACGGGGACGGTGGTGCGGTTGGTGAAGGCGGGGCCGGGCCGCGGGCGATCTCCAGAGTGCGCTGGAGCGGGAGGGAGTACGGGTGCTGGCTGTCGTCCCACCACTGTTCGAACTCGGGGGCGTCCTACGTACTCGACTCAAAGGGAGCGGGGGCATTGATCATCACAACGGAGGGATATCGAATGAGGACCTGGTCGCGCATGGCGTCCGACTTGCTCTGCCGGACAGCCGATCCGGTCTACGGCAGGGAGGCGTCTGACCTGGTCGCTGGGACCACCGCGTTGGTCACCGGCGCCGGCGGCTCCATCGGCTCCGAGATCGTCCGGCAGTTGCACCGGCTGGGCGTCCTGGAGGTGTACTACCTGGACAAGGACGAGTACGCGCTCTACCGGCTGCAACAGGAGATCGAAGGCATCGGCCTGCTTGACGACCAGCATTACGTCCTCGCCGACGTGGCCAACCGCTCCCAGATCGCGCAGGTCATGGAGGTTGTCCGGCCGGACATCGTATTCCACGCCGCCGCGTACAAGCACCTGCCCCTGTTGGAGAAGTCCCCGGCTGCGGCGATCATCACCAACGTCCGGGGTACCGAGAACGTGGTCGAGACCAGCATCGCGGCGGGCGTCAAGCGCGTGATTAACATCTCGACTGACAAGGCCGCCCGGCCGACCTCGGTGCTCGGTATGAGCAAGCGTCTCGGCGAACTGATCGCGGCCAGCCACGTCGGCTCGGCCACCCGGATCGCCAGTGTGCGGTTCGGCAACGTGCTCGGCAGCCGAGGCTCGTTCCTGGAGACCCTGGACCTGCAGGTCGGCGCCGGTCGGCCGGTTACGGTCACCCACCCCGACGTCACCCGGTACTTCATGACGATCCCCGAGGCAGCCGCCCTGGTGATCGAGGCCGGAGTGCTCGCGGAGTCCGGCGAAACCTACGTGCTCGACATGGGCGACCCGATCCGGATCCTGGACGTCATCGATCGCTTTGCCCGGCTGACCCAGACGGGCACGCCGGACATCGTCTACACCGGCCTACGTCTGGGCGAGAAGCTGCACGAGGAACTGTACGACCCGTTTGAGCCCCGCAGGGACACCCCGCACCCGCGCATCAGCAAGGTGCACGTCGATGGAGAGACCGGCCAGCACGCCATGCTGCAGGGCGAGGCAGAGATCCTGTACCGGTCCGTCCGCCTCGGAGCGACCCCGCAGGACCTGCGCGCCGAGATGCTCCGGCTGATCGAGGCCAACACCCTGAACGGCATCGCTGCGTGAACGCGTCCTGGATGATCTTCTTGCCGGTGCTGGCAATGGCGCTGCTGGACACCGTCGCCGGGCTGCGGGCTCGCGGCTTCGGCCACAAGGACACAAAGGCCTGGCACGCCGACTTCACTGTCCTGGTTCCGATCTACGGCAGCGCCCGCTACCTGGAGAACGTCGGCTACCTGGCGCAGTACAACGCCCGGGTCGTCCTGTGCACCACGGCTGGCGAGACGCCCGAGTTTTACGCCGACCTGGCCGCCATCGCCAACCGGCATAGCTTCAACATCTATCGCAGCCCCAGCCTGGTTACCACCGGCTCGGGTCAGCGCGCCACGTCCGGCACCACCCGCGACCGGATCATCCGTGACGCCTTGCAGATCGTCGACACGGAGTACGTCATCATGCTTGACGCGGACTCCGCAACCGTCCGGCCGTTCGACGAGTTGGTCGGCGAGATTCGCGAGGACGGCTACGACGTGACCAGCGTCCGACTGGTGATCCGCGACGAGCCGAACTGGCTGGTGAAGCTGCAGCGGCACGAGTACCGGCTGGCGATGCAACTGCGCTTCATCGCACCCTGGCTGGTGTCCGGCGCCTGCCATGCCGGTCGGACGATCGCGCTGCGGGATGTCATGAACCGGCACTCGCTGTTCTTCCAGGGCAACGACATCGAATTCGGCGTCATCGCCAAGACCATCGGCTACAAGATTGGCCACGTTCCGTTCGAGATCCTGACGTCGGCACCCAACACCCTGAAGGCCTGGTGGCGTCAGCGACTTGCCTGGAGCGGTGGGGAGTTCCGGCTGTTCGTCACCAACATCCGCTTCGTGATCTGGCACCCCTTCTTCTGGCTGTACGGCGCGGTCATCGCGATCGGAGCGTTCCCGTTCCGCTGGGCGGCCGTGATCCATCCTGGGCTCCCGCTGGTCGGTGCGGTGGGCATCTACTACCTGCTGGTGATCTGGCTGCACTGGCGGGCTCGTGACCGCTGGATGCTGCTGATGCCGTTCTACTCACTGTTCTCCAGTCTCGTGCTGACTCCGATCGGCCTGTTGGCCTACCTGCACATGGCCGTCAAGCATCACAATGGCGGAGTCATCCGCCCGGACGGTCGGCTGGCACGGCATGCGGTCTCGTAGGGCGTCACAGGGACCGCTGGCACCTTACCGGGTGCCTTCTCACTCACGCCGAACGAGATCGTCGCAGCCTGGAACCCCGGCGTGCGTCGGCCATGCTGTTGCGGGCGCGGTCAGGACGACGACCGCCGCGAGCATCAGCACGATCTTCTTCCGCCCGATCGCCGACGTAACGCCGGACGGGTCCATGCCGACTCTGTCCAGGTCGGCCGGGAGCGGTCTAGGCTCCCCGGTGAAGAGCACGATCGTTCGCGATCACGAACCATCGAGGAGCTGCCATGCCGGACCCCGTCACCCATACGCTCGACGTCCCGGGCGCCACCCTGACGTACGACGTCCGTGGCGATCTCGCCGAGCGCGACCAGCCGGTGCTGCTGTTGATCGCTTCGCCGATGGGCGCGAGCGGCTTCCCGACGTTGGCCTCGTACTTCGCCGACCGGACGGTGGTCACCTACGACCCGCGCGGGGTGGAACGGAGCGTCCGCACCGACGGCTGGGGTGAACTGTCCCCGGACGACCACGCGGCCGACCTGGTGGCACTGTTCGAGGCCCTCGACGCCGGTCCGGTCGAGCTGTTCGCCAGCAGCGGTGGCGCGGTGAACGCGCTGGCCCTGGTCGCGCAACGACCCGACCTCATCAGCACGCTGGTCGCCCACGAACCGCCGCTGGCGGGAATCCTGCCGGACCGCGAGGCGGCGTTGGCCGCGTGCGAGGACATCTACCAGACCTATCAGCGGGACGGCATGGGCGCGGGGATGGCGAAGTTCATCGCGCTGGTCGGCTTCGAGGGCGAGCTCCCGGCGGACTACACCGAGCAGCTGGTTCCGGACCCGGCCACGTTCGGGCTGCCGACGGAGGACGACAGCTCGCGCGACGACGCCCTGCTGGGACAGAACATCCGCGGCTGTACGTCGTACCAGCCGGACTTCGACGCCCTCGAGAAGGCGAAGGACCGGCTGGTGCTCGCCGTCGGCGACGAGTCCCGGCAGCAGCTCGCCGGCCGGGCCGGGAAGGCGGTTGCCGAGCGGCTCGGGCTCGCGCCGGTGACGTTCCCGAGCAACCACGGCGGTTTTCTGGGCAACGAGTACGGGATGCCGGGCAAGCCGGAGGAGTTCGCCGCCAGGCTGCGCGAGGTTCTGGCCGGCCGGTAACGGGCGCTTGAACGGTCCGAGGGCTGATCTGCTTAGCTTGTGACATGACTGAGAAGCCAGAGATCGACTTTCCGGACGGGCCGCCGCCGGCGGATCTCGAGATCACCGACATCACCGTGGGCGACGGCGACGAGGCCAAGGCCGGTTCCCGGGTCAATGTGCACTATGTGGGCGTGGCCCACTCGACCGGCGAGGAGTTCGACGCGTCGTACAACCGCGGCGCCCCGCTGGCCTTCCAGCTCGGCGTCGGCCAGGTCATCCAGGGCTGGGACACCGGCGTCCAGGGGATGAAGGTCGGCGGCCGGCGCAAGCTGGTCATCCCGCCGCAGCTCGGGTACGGCGACCGCGGCGCGGGCAGCGCGATCAAGCCCGGCGAGACCCTGATCTTCGTGGTCGACCTGATCAGCGTCAGCTGATCCTCTGTCCGGGGCCCCCGCGATCCGCCACAATGGCGGCATCGCGGGGGTCTTTCGCGTAGTTGTACTCATCCGCCTCGCCCAGCGGTCGGTTTGACTGAGAGGCATGACGACGATGGTTGCCACGGCCACGCCGACGGTGCGGGTGAACGTCATCCGGTACGCCGCTCTGACCGCGAAGGTACTGCTTTTCGCTTTGTTGCTCTCGGCACTGATCTGGCCGGACCTGAGCGGGATCAAGGGGAAGGCGTCGACCGTACGGCTGATCGTCTACCCGATCGGCGCGATGGCGCTGCCGCTGTGGTGGTGGGTTTACGGGCGGGCGAAGAGCAAGCTGCACGACCGCTACCCGTGGCCCGCCGACCTGCTGATGACGCTCCCGTGGCTGATCGATCTGATCGGCAACCGGCTCAACCTGTTCGACACGGTGAACTGGTGGGACGACGCCATGCACTTCATCCTCTGGGGCTTCCTCACCGCCGGCGTCCTGCTCGCCTTCGCACTCCGCAACCTCTCCCGCGGTCTGACGGCGTTCGTAGCCCTCGGCTTCGGCGCTACCGCGGCCGTGGTGTGGGAGATCGGTGAGTACTTCGCCTTCGTCCGCAACTCGACCGAGCTCCAGACGGCGTACACCGACACCCTCGGCGACCTCGCCCTCGGCACCCTGGGCGCCCTCCTGGCCGGCCTGATCCTGTACCAGACCCGCGCCAGAGTGGCGCGATGACGGACGTCACGATCGTTGGCAGTGGGTACGCATGCGGGTCTGGCGGACGCTTTCAGACCTGCATCGCGTTGGAATCGCAGGTTCTGGTCGACTGCGGGGGCAACGAGTCTCACCGCGCTGCGGCAGGCCGGCCTCGATCCGAACGAGATCCGCACGATCGTCGTCTCTCACCTGCACGGCGATCACTTCGGCGGACTGCTGCCACTCTCCAACCCCCCGGAGATGACCGGCCTCCGCGAGTTGCCGAGCGTGGGCGGGGTGACTCGGGGATGGTTGCTGAGTGGCGCAGGTCCGCCCCCACCACTTGTCGGCCCGCGACCTCCGCGCGGGCACCGAGTCGTGAATTCTGGTGGACGTACGGCGCTTGGCACAGAGCCGCGATCCACGACTCGAGGCCGGGTATCCGGATCGGGGTATGGGGCTCAGCGGTCGATGGGGCGGCAGATGCCGTTGGCGGCGGCGGAGGCGGCCAGGGCGGCCGCAATGGGAGATGCTGTCGCGGCCGACGGCTTCGCATCGTTGACGGCGTTGGTGCGAGTGATGTGGCGGCCGATCGGGACGACCATCGGCGTACCGGCGACCGGGTCGGGGACGACCTTGACAGCGAGGCCGAAGACATCGTCGACGACCTCCTCCGTGATCACCTCCCGAGGGTTGCCCTCGGCAACGATGGCGCCGTCCTTCATCGCGATCAGGTGGTCGCCGAACCGACAGGCCTGGTTGAGGTCGTGCAGGACCAGGACGATCGTCCGCTCCTCGGACTTGTTCAGGTCGACCAGCAGATCGAGCACCTCGAACTGGTGGGTCAGGTCGAGGAACGTCGTCGGCTCGTCCAGCAGCAGGATGTCCGTCTCCTGCGCGAGCGCCATCGCGATCCACACCCGCTGCCGCTGACCACCGGACAACTCGTCGATCGGCCGATCCGCGAGCGAGAGTACGTCGGTCGACGTCATCGCGGCCGCGACCGCTTCGTCGTCGGTCCTGGTCCACTGCCGGATCCACCGGGTCCGCGGGTATCGCCCGCGCCCGACCAGGTCGGCGACCGTGATCCCCTCCGGTGCGGTCGGTGACTGCGGCAACAATCCGAGCTTGGTCGCCACCTCCCGGGTCGGGATCGACTGGATGCTCTTGCCGTCCAGCAGCACGGTCCCGCGCGACGGCTTCAGCAGCCGGGCCAGTGTCTTCAGCAGCGTGGACTTGCCGCAGGCGTTGGCGCCCACGATGACGGTGATCTTCCCGGTCGGGATCCGCACCGACAGGTCGTGGATGATCTCGCGCTGGTCGTAGCCGACCGCGAGCCCATCGGCAGCCAAGCTGTGTTCCACAGAGTTCTCCATCTCTCAGCCACCACTCCCGACCCGGTTGGCCCGAGCCAGCAGGAACATCAGGTACGGCGCACCCACCACGCCGGTCACCACGCCGACCGGCAACTGCGTGTCCCCGAACGCGTGCTGCGCGATCAGGTCCGACAACGCCACCACCAGCGCGCCGAGCAGCGCGGACGCGATCATCGCCGGCCCCGGTGATCGCGTCACCCGCCGCGCGATCGGCGCCGCGACGAACGCGACGAACCCGATCGGCCCGGCCGCCGCCGTCGCCACCGCGGCCATCAGGACCGCGATGACGATCAGCCCGAGCCGCGAGCTCTCCACCCGCAGCCCGAGCCCGTACGCCGTCTCGTCGCCGAGCTGCAGAATGCGCAGCCGGTGCACGAGGAACGCCGTCAGCGGCGCCAGCACCACAAGCGTGATCGCGAGCGACCGCACGTTCGACCAGTCCCGCCCGTTCAGGCTCCCGGTCAGCCAGATCAGCGCCTGCTGCGCGATCTCGACCCTTGCCTTGGTCAACAGGTACGACGTGATGCTGGTGGCGATCGCGCCGATCCCGATCCCGATCAGGATCAACCGGTAACTCGACACCCCGTGCCGCCAGGCCAGCACGTACATGATGAACGCGGTGAGCACCGCGCCGGCGATCGCGAGGCCCGACACCGCTGCCTCGGTCAGCCCCAGGGTGACGATGGCGAACACCGCGAACGCGCTGGCGCCGTACGTGACGCCGAGGATGTCCGGGCTGGCCAGCGGGTTGCGGGCGATGCTCTGGAAGATCGCGCCGGACATGCCGAGCGCGGCCCCGACCAACAGGCCGGTGAGTGCCCTCGGCAACCGAAGCTCGTTGACGATGAACTCGGTCGCCCTGTCCCCGCCGCCGAACAGCGTCTTCACCACATCGAGAACCGGGATCTTGAAGTCACCCAGCGACAGCGAGACGCAGAACGTCGCGAAGACGACGACCGCGAGTACGACGATCACCAGCAGCGATCGTGCCTGCCGAGCCGCCCGGGCTCGAGTGATGACCTGAACCGCCTCAGCCGTCGTCGTCATAGGTCGGCCAACTTCCGTCGCCGTACCAGTGCGATGAAGAACGGCGCACCGATCACCGCCGTGACGATGCCGACCTGCAGCTCACCGGGCTGCGCGACGATCCGGCCGAGCACGTCGGCACCGAGCAGCAGGATCGGCGCCAGCAGCATCGAGTACGGCAGGATCCAGCGGTAGTCCGGCCCGGTCACCAACCGCGCGACGTGCGGGATCGTCAACCCGATGAAACCGATCGGTCCCGCCGCCGCCGTGGCCGCTCCACACAGCAGTACGACGACCACCGCGACGAACAACCGGGCCAGGCCGACCCGTTGACCGAGCGACTTCGCCACCTCGTCACCGAGCGACAACGCGTTCAGCAAGCGCCCCGAGACCAGCGCCAGCACGATCCCGATCAGGATGAACGGCGCGACCTGCCCCGCGATGTCCGAACCGCGGCCGGCCAGCGACCCGACCGACCAGAACCGGAACTGGTCGAAGGTGTCGACGTCACCGATCAGGACGGCAGTGGTGAGCGACCCGAGCATCGCGGTCATCGCCGCCCCGGCGAGCGCCAGCTTCACCGGCGTCACTCCCTCGCGGCCGAGCGATCCGAGCAGATAGACGACGACGGACGCGGCCGCCGCACCCGCGAACGCGAGCCAGACGTACGCCGTCAGGCTCGACAACCCGAACCAGTAGATGCCGCCGACAACGAAGAGCGCGGCTCCACCGTTGACTCCGAGGATGCCGGGATCGGCCAGCGGGTTTCGGGTGACGCCCTGCATCAGCGCCCCGGACAACCCCAGGGCGGCGCCGACGAGCAGACCGATCACGGTCCGCGGCACGCGCAGTGAGTGGACGATCACATGATCGGTGTCCGTCTCGTTGTAGTGGCGCAAGGCATCGATCACCGTCGGCAGCGGGATCTGCTTCGACCCGACGGCGATGCTGAGCAAGGTCACCAGCACGAGCAAGGCGATACAGCCGATCAGGCCGACGACGAGTGTCGCCCGCCTGGTACGCCGAGGGCGCGACGAGACGGCGACAGCGGGGTCGGCCGAGACCAAAGCAGTGGGCGGGGGCATTGGACTTTGGGATCCTCTTAGGTAAGGCTAACCTCTAGACGCATCAGAATAACCCGGTCGTCCATGGGTCCGCACCTGCGTAGTTTCCTGACCGGGCGGTGGGGCGGGGTAGCCAAGACATGGAGAAACCAAAGGCATGACGACTGTGCTCGAGCGGCCGATCGTGTTCGACTCCGTCCTCGCCACCGTGGCGGCGGTCGATGATCTGAGCCCACACCTGCGCCGCGTGACGTTCGTCGCACCGCGGATCGCGGAGGCGGTCACCGCCGGACCGGACCAGCGGATCAAGGTGCTGCTCGCACCGCCCGACGGCAGCGCCATCAAGCTCCCATCCGGCCCCGAGTGGTACCCGCAATGGTGTGCGCAGCCGGTCGAGGAGCGTTTCATCATGCGGACGTACACCGTCCGCGCCCTGCGTCCCGAGGTCGCCGAGCTCGACGTCGAGTTCGTCCTGCACGGCGTGAACGGCCCGGCATCGGCCTGGGTCAGCGAGGCTCGGCCGGGTGACCAGGTCGGTCTGATCCTGCCGTTCGCGGTCGACACCACCAGCACCAAAGGTCTGCTGCACTCCGGGGTCGACTACGTCCCACCGGCGACGAGCGTGCGCCGCGTCCTGGTCGCCGACGAGACCGCGCTGCCTGCTCTCGCCGGGATCCTCGAGCAGCTGCCCGCCGCCGTCCACGCGACCGTCTTCGTCGAGGTCCCCGACGCCCGCGACATCCGGCCACTGCCGACCTCCGGTTCCGCCGACGTCACCTGGATCACGCCCGCCGGCGACATGTCGTTGCTCGAAGCCCTCAAATGCGCCGACCTGCCGTACGACGCCGACTACGCCTGGGTGGCGGGTGAGTCGTCGATGATCAAGTCGGTCCGCCGCCACCTGGTCGACGCGGTCGGCATGCCGAAGGCGGCCATCTCCTTCCAGGGCTACTGGAAGCGTGGCGAGGCCCAGATCTGACGTGCTCCGGGAGAGCTGAAGGGCAGAGTTCCAGCTCTCCCGGAAGCCTTGTTATGAAGGGTTCTCGGCGTGGGTCAGGGTCTCCCACGCGACGAACAGGTTGTTCGAGCCGGCCGGGCGACGCGACTCGGTCAGGGCCTGGGTGTTCGTCATCGCGATGCCGAGGCGGGTGTGCAGGGCGTTGTAGCCGACCTCGGTGATCGGGCCGAGGCCGCGGTTCACAGTGCCGTTGCACAGCCAGGACGGCACCGGCTCGAGGTTGCGCTCCCACCGGGACTGGAATCCGAGCGCCTGCCGCAGCCGCTCACCGAACTCCGGGTAGAGGTCGATCCCCTGGATCCGGGACGTCTCCAGTACGTGCGAGATCGACGAGATGCCGTAGCCGGTGTGGGTGAAGTCGCGACAGGTCTCCTGAGTCAGACCGGTCACGAAGGTCCCTTGACCTTGCCAGTACGCGACGATCTTGTCGCGGGTGTCGAGGTTCTGGCTCGGCTTCGTCTTCGGCAGCGCGCCGTCCGACTCCAGGTACACGTACGCCGGCACCCGAACCCGGTAGAGCGCGATCGCCTTGTCGTACACGGTCTTGTCCTCGAGGAACACGCCGATGCCCTGGATCGCCTCGGTCATGCTCAACTCCCAGTTCCCGTTGGAGTTCGAGCCGTTGATGATCTCGGGCAGGTACACGTTGCGCAGCATGGTCGCGAACCGGCCCGAGTTCGGCCAGTTCCCGTACACGTACTTGATGATCTCCGCGGCCTTCGGCCAGGACGACGCCGCCCACGCGGTCTGCAGCGGCGCATTGCTGTTCGTGTGGTCCTGGATGGTCGCCGACCACGCGTCCATCAGCTGGATCGCCTTCTGCGCATAGCGATCGTCACCGGTGAGGTACCAGAGCAAGGCGTCTGTGTACGCCGCGATGGCGTCCTCACGCTCGTTGGTGCAGCCGAGGTTCGGATTCGAGTACGGGCCGCACTCCACGACCGCCGGTGGGGTCGGCGTACGCGAGAGGGATGCGTAGGAGCTGCTCTTGGCCTGGTTGAACGCGTTCGTCCACGGCTGTGCACCGGCCTGCACCTTGGCCCGGACGAAGTCCAGCTGAGCCCGACTCACCCCGACACCAGGATGGGTGAACGTCGCAGGCGCATCGACAGCTGCTGGTACGGCGGAATGCGGTGAGTCGGCGCTGGACGCGGCGACCGCTGGGCTGCTGAGGGCTCCGGCCACCAGCGCTGCACACGCTGTGGCAAGGAGCAGGGGTTTGGTTCGCATGGGCGGATGTCCTGTCTTCGGGGGCGGTAGGACACTGCGCTTCCCCGCGTGCCCGGAGGCACTAGCGCAGGGTCTTTGCGAAAGTTTGACGACGGACGGTGAGCGCGTCAATATCCCAGCGAACATCGGCTTCACAACGGAACAACCGCACGGCTTTTCCCAGCTCAGTGGAACAAAGTGAGAACTTGTCCCACGAAACGCCGCCAGTTCTCGACCGCCGGAATCGCAGTCATTGCCGGTTCGGAACTACCCTCCGTCACCACCGCGACCACGGACGCCATCTCGCAGTGATCCGGGTCTCTCAGGGGTGTCCCAGCTGACTCGTGATGCGTTCGACGATGACGCTCGTGGCGTAGCGCGTGGTGCCCGGCGGCTCCACGTCCGCCCACTCGCCGGCGTACTTCCGGGCGATCGTCCGCTCGAGCGCGAACTCCGGGTCAGGGACCAGATCGTCGATCCGGCCGCGGAGCTCGACGTAGTGCGTCGGGCGGGCCGGGTCGACGATCACGACCGAGATCCGCGGGTTGCGCTGGAGGTTACGCAGCTTCTGCCGGCCGTCGACCAGACTGATGCGCACCCGTTCGCGGTCCCAGAGGAACCACAGTGGCGTCACCTGCGGCTCACCACGCTTGCCGATCGTGCCCACCATCGCGACCGCAGTCGAGGACAACAGGTCGTGAAACGCCGCCGGGATCTCCACTCGCGCCTCCTCCGTAGGGACAAGGCACCGAGCGTACGTGTGGGCGGGATCAGCGCAGCTGCGTTGCGAGGTCGCCGGAGCGAACGCCGGCCGCGTCCAGCAGCGCGGCTGCGGTGGTGACGCCAATGCCGCCCAGCGGCTGCGCCCGCACGACCGATCGCGCGCTCGCGCCGTCGAAGATGATCGTCAGCTGGATCGCCAGCGTGCCCGGATCCTCCGCGCCGGCCTTCACCAACTCGCGGTGGAAGAAGTCGGTCAGCTGCTGCTTGAAGTGGCGCGCGACCACCGACCCCGGGTGCTCGGGATTCTTCAGCTCCACCGCCGTACTCACGTACGGGCAGCCCAAGAAGTTGCCAGCAGCAACCACAGCGTCCTGCCGCTCGAACACGTCCAGGATCCGGTCCCGGGCCGGCCGGTCGTCCTCCGCGCCGGGCTGCAGCAGGGTCCGGTACGCCGCCCCGCGGCTGGCCAGGCTCTCCGCGATCAGCTCGTCCTTGGACCGGAACAGCTGGTACATGGACTTCTTCGACACCCCGGCCGCCTTGCAGAGCGCGTCCACTCCGATGTTCACGCCGTCGCGGTAGAAGAGTTCGCCCGCGGCGTCCAGGAGCCGCTCGCGGGAGGTTGCCGAGGTGGTCATGGAACGAGGGTACCGGCTGGATTTGCCTGAGGAAACCGATCGGTTTACAGTGGCGGAAACAGATCGGTTTCTACCTAGGGAGTTTCAGATGACCTCACTCGCAGGCGCCGTCGTCCTGGTCACCGGCGGGCAGCGCGGCATCGGCAAGGCGATCGTCGACGATCTGCTCGACCGTGGAGTCGCCAAGGTCTACGCGACCGCGCGCAACCCGCAGGACAGCTCCGACCCGCGCGTGGTCCCGCTGCCGCTGGAGATCACCGACGCGGCATCGATCGAGGCGCTGGCCGCGGCCGCTCCCGACGTCACCGTCCTGATCAACAACGCCGGCGCCAGCTCGCCGGACACCTACCTGGACGCACCGGCCGCCGAGATCCGGGCCGTCTTCGACGCGAACTTCTTCGGCCCGCTCGAGCTGACCCGGACCTTCGTTCCGATCATCGAGCGGAACGGCGGCGGCCACATCCTGAACGCCCACTCGGCCCTGTCCTGGGTCGCGCGGCACGGCGCGTACTCCGCGACCAAGGCCGCGTTCTGGCTGCAGACCAACGCGATCCGGCTCGAACTGCGCAACCGCGGCATCGGCGTCACCGGCCTGCACATGGGGTACGTCGACACCGACATGACCACGGCGGTCACCGCCCCGAAGTCCCGTCCCGAGGACATCGCCAAGCAGGCCCTCGACGGCATCGAGTCCGGCGCCCACGAGGTCCTCGCCGACGACACAGCCCGCGGCGCCAAGGCCGCCGTCTCACAGGACCTGACCGTGCTGTACCCCGAGCTGGTCAATTAGCCGGGATGGGAAGTCAGGCCAGTACGTCGGTGGCCTTGTGGGTGCGGTCGACGCCTTCGACGAAGATCACCACGCCGTCGGAGTTCCGTGTGCGCAGCGGGAGGATCTCCCGGTAGGCCGCCGACTCGTACCAACCGCGCAGGTGGTCGTAGTCCGGAAACTCGATCACGATCGGCGCCCCCTCCCACTCACCCTCGACCGACTCCGGGCCGGCCCCGTGCACGATGAAGTGCCCGTCGTACGGGGCCAGCGTGTCGTCGATGCGCTCCAGGTACTCGACGATGTCCGCGCCCATCCGGACGTTGCGCAGGTAGGCGATCGCGTAGGCCTTCATGTCTCCTCCTCGGTGGTTGATGCCTTCAGCTTCCGGCACGAGGAGAATTCAGACGATTACCTCAGAGGTCATCACGGTCGCTTGGTCTGCTGCCGACGTACCGTAGATGCCATGTCAGTCTCAGGGGGGCCGCCTTCCACACCCGTCGAGGAGGTGGAGGAGCGGGTCGGGCCGTACCGGTTGATCCGGCGGCTCGGGCAGGGCGGGATGGGTGTCGTCTACCTGGCGGAGGGACCGGAGCGCCAGGAGGTCGCGCTCAAGGTGCTGCGCCCGCACGTGGCACACGACCCGATCGCACGGGCACGGTTGCAGCGCGAAGCGACCACACTGCAGAAGGTGAGCCACCCTGGCGTCGCAGGCATCCTCGACCACGACCTGGAGGCCGACCAGCCCTATCTGGTCACGCGATTCGTGCCGGGGCGGCCGCTGGACGAGCAGGTGGACGAGCGCGGGCCACTGACCCCGCGGAAATGGCTGCCGCTCGCTGGATGCCTGGCGGAGTCGCTGCAGGCCATCCACCTGGCCGGAGTGATCCACCGCGACCTCAAGCCGGGCAACGTGATGATGTTCAACGGCAAGCCGGTGATGATCGACTTCGGCATCGCCCAGGCCGCTGACGACCTGCGTCTCACCCAGACCGGTCTGGTGATCGGTACGCCGGGCTATCTGGCGCCGGAGCTCATCGAGGGCGAGATGGTGTCGGAGTCGGCCGACTGGTGGGGCTGGGCGGCCACAGTGACGTTCGCCGCCACCGGACGCCGGCCTTTCGGCAAGGGCCCGTTCGAGGCGGTGCTGCACCGGGTGCACACCGGTCAGGCTGACCTGGACGGTTTGGACCCGCGGCTGAAGCCACTGCTCGCTGCGGCGCTGTCGCCGGCCAAGGGCGACCGGCCGACGCGGGACGAGATCATGACCGGCCTCAACCGGTACGCCGAGGGCCGTGACGCACTGCCGCCCCGCGAGACGCCGACGATCACCGCCGTACCACCGACGATTCAGCTGCACCCGCAGACTGCGCTGATGACGCGTGAGATGCCGTCGGACGAGCCGTCGCCGACGGATGTCGCGCAGTTGGTGCCACCGGTCCTGCCGCCGATGTCGGCGTTCGCTCCGATCCGGGACAAGCTGCGGGAGGCGGCTGCGGCGAAGAAGGCCGCTCAGCCGGTGCCGGTGGCTCCCATGCACCCCGCGACGTACAGTCCGGCTCCGAACGCGGCCGCACCTGCGGCGATGCCTTTGCCATATCAGGGCGGTCCGGTTTCGCCGTACCAGGATCCGGCGCGGTACCAGCAGGGCTCGGCTCCGGCGCCGTACCAGCAGGGCTCGGCTCCTGCGCCGTACCAGCAGGGCTCGGCTCCGACGCCGTATCAGCAGCCTGGTCAGCCGGCGAAGCCCGAGAAGGCTCCGCCGACCGGCCGGCGGACTGCGATGGTGGTCGGCCTGATGGTCGCGCTGACCGGCCTGACCGCTCTCAACCCCGGCCTTGGTACCGCTGTGGCGATCATCCTGCTCGTGATCGCGCGGACCGTCGACCGCACCAGCACCGCGCTCATGCGCCGCCGTCAGCTCCGCGGCCGGTCCGGGCGCTCGGACGGCGTGGTCGCCGCGGCGTCCAGTCCGCTGCAGCTGGTTACCGCGGCCCTGATCACTCTGCCCTGCCTGATCCTGCCGCTGGTGATGGGCGTTGTCGTCGGCGGCATCGTCACCGCCGTCGCCGCAACCACCTACGGACTCGACTGGCAGCCCCTGTCGGCTGTCGGCTTCGGCAGCGCGGCTATCACCGCACTCTTCACCGCGTGGTGGGGCCCCGGCGGCGGTTCACTCCGTCGCGGCGCCCACATCGCGGCCCGCAACACCTTCCGCCCCCACTGGCTCTCCGTCCTCCTGGCCGCCTTACTCCTGGCCGTCGGCGGCTTCACCTTCTACCAGGCCACTCAGGGCCAAGGCGCCGCCTGGGCCCGCATCCCCATCGAGACCCCCACCATCAACCGCCCCACCATCGGCGACCTCCGCAACGCCCCCCTGATCCGCGACCTCCCCTTCATCGGCAACTGAGCGTCGCGAGCTGAAGGGGAGGCCGCCCGGGCTCAGAGCTGGACGATCTGGGAGCGTTCGGGGCCTACGCCGATGGCGGAGATGCGGGCGCCGCTGAGGGATTCGACGGCGCGGACGTAGGTCTGGGCTTCCTTCGGGAGGTCGTCGAAGCTGCGGCAGCCGGTGATGTCGTCGGACCAGCCGTCGAACTCCTCGTAGACCGGCGTCGCGTGGTGGAAGTCGGTCTGGGTCATCGGCATCTCGTCGTGGCGGACGCCGTACACGTCGTACGCGACGCAGACCGGGATCTTGTCCCGGCCGGTCAGCGTGTCCAGCTTGGTGAGGACGAAATCGGAGACGCCGTTCACGCGGGCGGCGTACCGGGCGATGACCGAGTCGTACCAGCCACACCGGCGCGGCCGGCCCGTCGTCGTACCGAACTCGAAGCCCTGCTGCCGCAGCCACTCGCCGTCGGCGTCCAGCAGCTCGGTCGGGAACGGGCCCTCGCCGACGCGGGTCGTGTACGCCTTCACCACGGCCATGACGCGGTCGATCCGGGTCGGCGGGATGCCGGTCCCGGTACATGCGCCCGCGGAGATCGCGTTGGACGACGTGACGAACGGATACGTGCCGTGGTCGACGTCCAGGAGCGTCGCCTGGCCGGCCTCCATCAGAACCGTCTTGCCGTCGTCCAGCGCCTTGTTCAGCAGGAGGCTCGTGTCGGCCACCATCGGCTTGAGGCGGTCGGCGTACCCGAGCAGCTCGTCCAGCACCTCGCGGATCTCGACCGCGCGCCGGTTGTACACCTTCACCAGCAGCTGGTTCTTCTGCTCCAGCGCGCCGGTGACCTTCTGCTCGAGGATCTTCTCGTCGTACAGGTCCTGGACCCGGATGCCGACCCGGTTCATCTTGTCGGCGTACGTCGGGCCGATGCCACGGCCCGTGGTCCCGATCTTGCGGCTGCCGAGGAACCGCTCGGTCACCTTGTCCAGCGTGCGGTTGTACGGCGGGATGACGTGGGCGCTCGCACTCACGACGAGCTTCGACGTGTCGACCCCGCGGGCCTGCAAAGCGTCGAGCTCCTCGAAAAGGACGCTCAGGTCCACCACGACGCCGTTGCCGATCACCGGGGTCACACCCGGTGTGAGGATGCCACTCGGGAGCAGGTGCAGCGCGTACTTCTCGGATCCGATCACGACCGTGTGGCCGGCGTTGTTGCCGCCGTTGAACTTGACCACGTAGTCGATGACCTCGCCCGTGTTGCCGAGCAGATCGGTCGCCTTGCCTTTGCCCTCATCGCCCCACTGGGCGCCGACGAGCACGATTGCGGGCATCTCAGCCCTCCTCTTCACGCGCCGGCCGCCCTGACGCGATGAGCTGTCCCCAAAGGAACGGCCCTCACACTCCGGCGGCCGGCGCTGGAAACGGTGAAGCCCGGAGACGTTCACCGGACGTTCATCCGGCAACGCATCCAGGCTCTTGCGACCAAAGCCTACCGGACCGCGGCGGCACCTTTCGGCCCCGTCCACAAGGCCGAAACGCACACTTCAAGTAACTGTTTCATCAACCGACGGGTTGCCATTTTCCGTGATCGCGTGCACACTCTTAGTCAGCGGCCCGCCGAAACTGCCGCAGGGGACGGTTCCGGCGGGCCGCTTCCTCATGCTCATCCGAGGAAGCGCCTTGTGCGCAAGGCTTTCTGGCCTATTCCAGCCCTTCCGGGTTCGAGGCCAGCCACTCCTTGACCCGGCGGTCGGCCTCCTCGCGCGAGACGTCCTCGACCTTCGTCAGGATCGCCCAGCGGTGGCCGAACGGGTCGATCACGGTGCCGAAGCGGTCTCCGGTCATGAACGTCTGCACCTCTTCCACCGGCTTCGCCCCGGCCGCGACCGCCTTCGCGTACGTCGCGTCCACATCCGGGACGTAGTGCACCAGCGACGAATGCACCCACTCGCCGTTCGGCGCGCGCAGCCCGAGCTGCGGCATCTGGTCGCTGAGCTGCAGCATCGAGTTCCCGAACTTCAGCTCCGCCTGACCGACCCGCCCGTCCGGCATGTCCTGCCGGCTGATCACCTCGGCCCCGAACACCGACTGGTAGAACTCGATCGCCTTCGCGCCGTCCGGTACGGCGAGGTACGGGGTCAGCGAGTGATAACCGTCGGGGATGGGGTTTACCGTGTTCGTCGTCATGACAGTCAGTCAACGGCAAGGACGCCGTACCGGTCTTGTAAGAAAGCGACAGCCAGTGTGAGCACACCACCGCCGGACAGCGAGAAGGGCATCCTGCACCCGCGGGAGCAGGCCCGCCACCGCTCGCTGAGCCGCCTCGCGGCCGGCCCTGAGGTCGGCCGGTTCGTGGAGTGGTACTGGATCGTCGAGTGGGACCTGGACGAGCCGTACACGGCCGAGGTGCTGCCGTTCCCGAGCGTCAACATCACCTTCGAACAGCCGGGCGGCGCGTTCGTGAACGGGGTCTGCACACGCAAGTTCGAGCGCGAGCTGGTCGGGCGGGGCCGCGCGTTCGGGGTGAAGTTCTGGGCCGGTGGGTTCGGTGCGGTGACCGGGATGGATGTGGCGTCGTTCCGTGACCAGGTGCTGCCGCTGACTGCAGTCTTCCCCGACGGCGACCGGCTTGCGGACCTGGTGTTCGCCGAGGAGTCCGACGTACGGCGTCGTGCGGTGTTCGAGGCGTTTCTCCGGGACCACCTGGCGCCCCCGGATCCGTCGTACGAACTGGTCCGGGAGATCGTCACGGCGATGTCGACGGATCGGTCCGTGGCTCGGGTGGACCAGGTCACCGAGCGGTTCGGCATCCCGATCCGGACACTGCAGCGGCTGTTCCGTCGCTATGTCGGTGTGGGTCCGAAGTGGGTGCTCCGCCGCTACCGCCTGCATGACGGCGCGGAGCTGCTCGCCAAGGGCGAAGTAGTCGAACTGGCGGAGCTGTCCGCCTCACTCGGCTACTTCGACCAGGCTCACTTCTCCAAGGAGTTCAAGCAGCAGATCGGCCTGACACCGGCCGAGTACGCGACCAGAGCCGCGGCCGAACGCCAGATCACCTACCGCTGAGCTGCGCCACTGCAGCCATCCCGTAGCGGTCAGGGCCACATTTTGGTGATCCGCCCTTGTGCATGAACGTGCCAGAATCCGACGGGGTACCTCTGGCTGGCGTTGACCATTGCACGCTCCGCCTCGACGAACCGTTGGGCCATGTCATCCAGGCCTAGGTTCCCGGACGCGAGACAGAAAAGGTGCCCAACCTCCAGTGCGCCCAACTCGTTCGCACGGTAGCGGATCTTTTGATCCTTGGTGAGCAGCAACCAGCCGCGAGAGCAGCCCTCGGCTATCCACTCCTCGTCGGCGACATCCACGGCATCATCACGATAGAAGTCCGCAATCAGGTGAATGATCCAACCACGCTCACGCAGCCGTTTGGCTGAAGCTTTGCCAAGACTGCGATCGAAGAAGAACTCAGGCGGCCTGGCGGAGGACATCTTCTACAACATCCGCGGGCAGATCGTACTCCTCGGCGACGGCGCTCATGGGTTCGCCGGTTCTCCACAGCGAGACCAGCGCCTCGACCGGCACCTTGCTCCTGGCAAGGACAGGGGCTCCCCATCCGAACCGCGGGTCGATGATGACCTCGGCCTCGGCCGGATACTGCGGCAAGCTGAGCCGTTCCGGACTACCTGTCGCGTCCCAAGTGATGTATGTCAGGTACTCGGAGATGACCTCAGGGATGGCAATCTGGCGGTCCCGTGCATGAACGACCGACTCGTCCGCGACGCGAACGAACAGCCCGACGCCATCGGTTGCGATCCGTTCGCTTGCCAACGCATACGGATCGTCGAACTCAGAGCGAGCGAGGTCGGCAGCTCTCCGGATGTCGGGCATGGAAAAGCCCAGCTGCTCACGCAACGTCCGTAGCACATAGGCCTCGATGATGCCGACGAATGGGACCCGCGGCCACCCGCGCCGCTCGGCAGGTACCGCATGCACCAGCGGTTGCCGAGAGTCATCAGCCAACCAGCCGTCCAACGTCGACTCGGGCATCTTCAAATACCTCGCCGACTCCCGTGCTGTGAGGAGTGGCGTCCTGTAGATGTCCGTCATCGTGTCCCCCTCATCTCGACCGAGACCGAGCTTATCCATCGACGATGTTCGATCGTCGCCCTTACCTGCTTGCCGAACGAAGTGTTGCAGGTGTCGCCGACAAAACTACGCTAGGTCAGCACGACCTTCCGCTACCCGCGCTGCCGGTCGAATCGTTGCCCGCCCTGACTCGACAGACGACCCCAGCCATCGCGGTAGAGCTCAGTGCGGATAGTAGGGCGACCAGGAAGCCGTAGTGGGGCTCATGAGTGTCCACGATGCGACCCGCGAACGCCGCGCCCAGTGCGATCCCAGCTGCGCTGCCTGAATTCAGCCAAGTGAAGGCCTGCGTGAGTACGGCGGGCTCCACCGAGGACTCGGCCAATACGGCCGAGAGCGTCTGGAACGGCGCAATCGCCAAGCCAGGTAGCGCCAGAGCGAAAGCCGCAGCGAGAGGACTCTGCACCGCGATCAGCGGCACGCAGGCCACGGTGAGACCGACCAGCACGATGACGAGCTGCGTTTGCGGAGCTGTACGCCAGCGTCTTGCACCATAGGCGAGTCCGGCGAACAGGCTGACCAGACTGGTGATGCTGTAGAGCGGTCCGGCCAGACCCGGTGTGCCTCTCGCGACTGCGAAGGCCGTGACGGACACCTGCATGCTGCCGAAGAAGAGGCCGATGCCGATGTTCGTCCCGACCAGTCCGGCGAATCGCTTGTGTAGCAGGCGTTTTGAGCGTTCGTGCTGACCACGCGGGCCGGCCGGTGGCGCCGTACGACGTTGCACCGCCAGCAGGAGGCCTCCCGTCAGCAGAAGACTCGTCGCGAGTACAGACCCTGCGACCGGACTGCCAAAGGCACTGACTGTCCCGACGAGGCCTGGCCCGACCATGAACGCGACTCCGACGCTCAGCGATTCCAGAGCGAAGGCTGACGAGAGCAATGGCGTGCCACGCAGTGCGTGCGACCAGCGCGCGGCAGTCTGTGCACCCAATTGCGGAAGTGATCCGCCTGCCACGACACCCGCCATGATGAGCGACCAGAGTGGTGCATCGGAGACAGTGAGGCTGATCAGCAGAGCGACTGCGGCGGCGTGAGCGAGCAGCGTGATCGGCAGCATTCGGGTCTGTCCGAAACGGTCGATAAGGCGAGCCACCTGTGGACCTGCCAGCGCCTCGGCGACCGCGAAACCACCCGTCACGCTGCCGGCCGCGGCGTACGAGCCGGTCGATCCGTGGACCAGCCAGACGATGCCCAGGCCGGTCATGGCGATACCGATGCGAGCCGGTGCCGCCGCCAAGTAGAACTTCCACGCCCCGGGGGTACGCAGTACCGCTGCGTAGGTGGTTGTGGGCGTGCTGATCCGTCCGGTGAGTGCCGGCACGGTGAGACCTTCCGCTGCCCGAAGGGGCGGGGACCCGACCGTGGGCGTCCTGCTTCACCGGTCTGTCCGTCCGCCTACAACCGTCCATGTTCGGCAGGAAGCGGGGACGCTCGCCGCCTGCCGGCTCTGTCAACGGGCAGAAACCTCGTGGTTCAGGTTGACGCCCTCATCTTACCGTCCCGCAGTACGGGCACTGACCGACTGCTGTCGACCTCGGCCGCGATCGCCACATCCTCGGGGAAGCCGTACTGCGTGAGTTCGCGACCGCCGGCGCAGTCGCGCAGCACGACCGGGAGCTCGTCCGCCACAGCGTCGTACGCCGCCTTCGCCGCCCGCGCCTCCGGCGACAACCCGGCCGGCTGCAGAGCGCTCAGGAAGCCGCCGGCACCCCAGAGATCCTCGACCGCCGGCCTGAGCGAGCCGTCCTTCCACCGCTCACCTGCCGCGATGGCGACCACCTTGAGGTCCGGGTCCTCGGCGCAGCGCTCGTTCACCCACGCAGCCGCCGCAGCCCGGTTGCGCAGCGAGACCGCGATGACTGTGGCTCCGCTGTCGCTCAGTTGTTGCGCGATGGTCGAGCCGTTGGGCGACGGCAGCACCAATCGCTGGACTCCGGTCGATTGGCGGATGGTTACTGGCGACAAGCTCACGTCACCCGGTCTCGCCTCGGATCGTCCGACCGCGAGCACGGCGTCGTACTGCTTCGCGTAGGCAACGGCAGTCTCGTCGCGCCAGCGGTACGGGTACACGTCGATGCCGCGATCCACCGCGACCGTCACGGCCGTGGTGAACGACAGCACGTCCACGACCGCGACGAGCGAGCCGGCGACCACCTCGGCCCCTACCGGGCCCCAGTCGAAGCCGACTCTGAATCCGTCCTGCGCATACGGGCTGATCACTCGACGGATCATGCCGTCGAGTCACCAGCCCGACAACCACGTTTCAGCTCAGGACATCGGCTGCTGTGGGTGACGAATCGCGCAGGAAGGTCGCGCAGCGCTCGGCCTCGTCCTTCTCGTCGATGAGCGCGGCCGCCTTCCCGAGCGCGGCCAGGCAGCGCAGGAACCCGCGGTTGGGCTCGTGCTCCCACGGGACCGGCCCGTGACCCTTCCAGCCGTTGCGCCGGAGCAGGTCCAGGCCGCGGTGGTATCCGGTCCGCGCGTAGGCGTACGCCTCGATCGTGCGTCCGTCCGCCAGCGCCGCCTCGGCCAGCACCCCCCAGGCCAGCGACGAGGTCGGGAACTTGGCGGCGACGTCCACTGCCGCTGCCCCGGCGGCGAGTTCCGCCGCGGCCGGGTCGACGGGGAGTAGTGTCTCGGGAGGACCTGAGAGCAGATTGTTCAATTCCATAGGCACATCTTCGCCGATCACGCAGCCGTACCGGAACGTGACCGTCTGACGAAATCCGTTGACCGTTCACCGACCGGCCACGGATGCTTGAGACCCTGCGTCATAGCCGCCGTGGTTCCCAGCTACGGCCGGAAGGAGGCACCGGATGAGCGTCATAGTCCTGAACGCGTCATACGAGCCGCTGCACACCGTGTCGATCCAGCACGCCATCCGGATGCTGGTCCGCGAGGTCGCAGTGGTGGAAGAGGCGCACGGCGAGCGGACCATCGGCCCTTTTCCGGTTCCACGCGTGCTGCGCCTGGTCCGGTACGTCGTCACCCACTGGCGCTACGCGGCCGGCCGGATGAAGTACAGCAAGCACGGTGTGCTGCGGCGGGACAAGTTCCGGTGTGCGTACTGC
Organism: Kribbella sp. NBC_01510; assembly: GCF_045040325.1. Classification (NCBI taxonomy): domain Bacteria; kingdom Bacillati; phylum Actinomycetota; class Actinomycetes; order Propionibacteriales; family Kribbellaceae; genus Kribbella; species Kribbella sp. NBC_01510. The sequence goes on from NZ_CP109418.1 coordinate 1,834,438, forward strand.
GGTCTGGACAATGCCGACACCATGGACCATGTCCAACCCAGATCCAGGGGCGGCCGCACCGAGTGGCTGAACGCCGTCGCCGCCCATGCCTCCTGCAACGAGCGGAAAGGCAATCGCACACCCGCCGAGGCCAACATGCCGCTCCTCTGGCAACCCTGGGTACCAACCCGCGCGGAGCTCGTCATAGACAAATGACGGGCTTTTTTCATGCCCTCTCCCAGGCGGGGTTCGCCTGCGTCGGTTGAGGTTGTGCCCAGGTTCTCCACAGATTTGAAGTCGTCGTTCTGGGCGGGGTTCGATCACGGCAGTTTCTAGGGCATGAACCCTCAACTCTCCGTGATGGCCTCCATCCGGGGCGGCGTGTTCACCCGTGCCGATGCGCGGGCCTGCGGCTACCCCGACCCCGATATCGACTCCCTGCTGGACACCGGCCGCTGGCGCCGGATCCGGCCGGGCACCTACGCCGAGCGTCGTTCCCTGATCCTCGTGACCGACGAAGTTCTCCACCTGCGGAAGGTGTATCGCGTGCTCCGCTCCGGCGGGCCCAACGTCTACGCCAGCCACCAGTCCGCCGCGGCCCTGCACGCGCTGCCAGTCTGGGGCCTCGACCTGTCCCGCGTGCACGTGACCGCTTCCGCCGGCCGCTCGGGCTGCGTCGGCGGCGTCCACCGCCACATCCGCGATCCAGTCGGCCCCGGCATCCAGCTCTGGAACAAGCTCCGGATGGTCTCTCCCGCCCGCGCGATCGTCGAGGTCGCCGCGACCGCCCCCACAACGCCCGCCGTCGTCCTGACCGAAGCCGCTCTGTACTCCGGTCTCGTCACCAGACGCTCGCTGAAACGCGCCGTCCAAGACCACGGGGACGAACGCGCCCTCGCTGTGGTGTCCCACGCCTGCACGGACTCGGCGTCCGTCGCCGAATCACGCCTCCGCTTCATCCTCGCCGAAGCCGGATTCCCGGCCCCCGCACTGTGCCCGACCCCGGACGCGCCTGACCCGGCCGATCCGGAGACCAGCTCGCTGTGGTTCCCCGAGGAACGCACCGTGCTGAACTTCGAGCCCCGGTTCCCCTTCTGGTGCGACGAATTCGAGCCGGATGAGGACGAGCCACCAGCACCCGTACCGATCTCCGATCCGACCGCTCCGCAACCGGTCGAGCGCTGCTGGATCTCCTGGGCCGACCTCAACGACCCGCCCGCCGTCATCGACCGAGTCCGCGCCACCTTCACCCGAGCATCCCGCCGTACCGGCGTCCGGCAGTTCCACCTCGCCCGCGCCCGGATGTGAGTGAGGGGGCTCACCGCGCGCAGCGGTGAGCCCCCTCGAAGACCCTTAGGAGGATCCGATGTCAGCCGTTCAGCGACGTACCCGTGGAGCGGAGGCTCTCGCAGGCCTCGCCGACGCGCTTCGCCATGCCCTCTTCGGCCAGCTTGCCCCAGGCGCGCGGGTCGTAGGCCTTCTTGTTGCCGACGTCCCCGTCCACCTTCAGCACACCTTCGTAGTTGCTGAACATGTGGCCCGCGGCCGGCCGGGTGAACGCGTACTGCGTGTCGGTGTCGACGTTCATCTTGATCACGCCGTTGTCGACCGCGGCCCGGATCTCCTCCAGCGTCGAGCCGGACCCACCGTGGAACACCAGGTCGAACGGGCGCTCCTTGCCGACCTTCGCGCCGACCTGGTCCTGGATCTCCTTCAGGATCTCCGGCCGGAGCTTGACCGCGCCCGGCTTGTAGACGCCGTGCACGTTGCCGAAGGTCAGCGCGGTGATGTAGCGGCCGTTCTCACCGGTGCCGAGCGCCTCGACCGTGGCCAGGCCGTCCTCGACAGTGGTGTAGAGCTTCTCGTTGATCTCGTTGGCGACGCCGTCCTCCTCGCCACCGACGACACCGACCTCGATCTCCAGCACGATCTTCGCCGCGGCCGTCCTGGCCAGCAGGTCCTTGGCGATCTCCAGGTTCTCGGTCAGCGGGACCGCCGAGCCGTCCCACATGTGCGACTGGAACAGCGGGTTCTCGCCGCGGGCGACGCGCTCGGCGGAGATCTCCAGGAGCGGCCGGACGAAGCCGTCCAGCTTGTCCTTCGGGCAGTGGTCGGTGTGCAGCGCGATGTTCACCGGGAAGTTCTTGGCGACCTCGTGCGCGTAGGCGGCCAGCGCGACCGAACCGGTGACCATGTTCTTCACGGTCGACCCGGACAGGTACTCGGCACCGCCGGTGGAGACCTGGACGATGCCGTCCGAGCCCGCCTCGGCGAAACCGCGGATCGCGGCGATCAGCGTCTGCGAGGAGCTGACGTTGATGGCCGGGTAGGCGAAGCGGTTCTGCTTGGCCTTGTCCAGCATCTCGGCGTAGACCTCAGGGGTGGCAATAGGCATGTCTCGCGGTACTCCTCACAACAAAAGAACTGTGGGTTGAGCTCCAGTATGGCCACCGGGCACTTCGTCGGATCCGGCGGGCCGCCTGCCGAGCCGGCCAGGCGGCCAGGGAGCGATCGGCAGGGGTGCAGACCAGTTGATGAACAGGACAGATCCAGTTCGTTGCGGCCGGATGTCCCGGATGTGACAGCCGGTCCGGGAGTCGTGCCCGGTTCCGGCGTCGTTCCCGCGACCGGCCGCCGTCGCTCAGGCGGACCCGGTTCTCGGGCCGCGCGGGGTCAGGGCCATGTGCAGCCGGTAACGGTCGGCGCGGTAGGCCGACCAGGACAGCTCGACGACCTTGCGGCCGGCGAAGGTGGTGCGCTCGAGGACCAGCAGGGGTGCCCGCCTGGCCACGCCGAGCACCCGGGCGACATGACCGTCGGCGTTGTCCGCCCGGACGGTCTGCTCACCGGAGGTGACCACGACGTCGTACTCGCTGGCGAAGACGTCGTACAAGGTACCGAGCTCACGGCCGAGCAGGCCGGGGAAGAGCGCGGACGGGTAGTAGCCGACCTCGTACGCCATCGGCGAGGCGTCGGCGGTGCGGAGCCGTTCGACCCGGATCACCTTGGTGCCCTTGGCGACCCGCAGGCCCTTCGCGGTCTCGTCGGAGGCCTCGATCTCGGTGGCCGACAGCACCACCGTGCCGGGCTCCAGGCCGCGGGCGCGCATCTCCCGGGAGAACGAGGTGAGGTGCAACTGGGAGTCGACCTGTGGACCGGTGACGAACGTGCCCTTGCCGTGCACGCGTTCCAGGGCGCCGGACTCGACCAGGTCGCTGATCGCCTGCCGGACGGTCACCCGGGAGACGTTCAGCTTGTCCACCAGGGCCCGTTCGGAAGGAATCGGGTCCCCGGGGTGCAACTCGACGTCGATCAGCCGTTCCAGTACCGATCGGACCTGGGCCCGCTTGGTCGCCACCATCGAATCTCGATCCTCCAGACCTGGGCGGCCCTCGGGGGTGCCCCGGGACGCCGCTCACTGCTATCGTGCGCAGCATACCTGTTAAGACCAGATAGGACCAGTGATCGTAGTGGTGTCTGTTCCCGCCCAGGAAACTCAGATGGCGCGCGAGATCGCCGAGCAGCCGGCCGCGCTGGCCGCGACGTTCGAGCACGTTCTGCCGCTGCGGCACGACATCACGCGACTGGCCGCGGGGCGCCGGCACGTGATTTTCGTGGCCCGGGGATCGTCGGACAACGCGGGCGTGTACGGCCGCTACCTGACCGAGATCCACGCCGGCCGGCAGGCGTCGCTGGCCGCTCCCTCGGTGGCCACCTTGTACGGCGCCAACCTCGACCTGTCGAACTCCCTGGTGGTCGCGGTCAGCCAGTCGGGCGCGACCCAGGAGATCGTCGACACCGCGGAGTGGGCCAAGCGCAACGGCGCCGCGATCGTCGGCATCACCAACGATGGCGACAGCCCTCTGGCGTCGACGGCCGACGTCGCGCTGATCACTCAGGCCGGGCAGGAGCTCGCCGTACCGGCGACCAAGACCTACACGACCCAACTCGCCGCGATCACGGTCGCCGTCGACGCGCTGGCGCAGCGGCCCGGGACGCTGGACGCGGACATCGCCCGCGTTCCGGACGCGGCGTCGAAGATGCTGTCGGGGTCAGTCGAGGCGGCCGCGGACCTGCTCGCCGGAGCGCACGACGTCCTCGCGAGCGGACGCGGACTCACCTTCGGCACGACGCTCGAGGTGGCCCTCAAGCTGGAGGAGACCTGCCTGCAGCCGGTCCGTGGCCTGTCGTACGCCGACCTGAAGCACGGCCCGATCGCGGTCGTCGACGCCGATCTGGTCACCATCCTGGTCGCGGCCGGCGAAGGTCCCGCCCTGCCTGGCATGACCGAGCTCGCCGGCATCGTCCGCGAGAAGGGCAGCAAGATCCTCGGCATCGGCGGCGACTCCACCTTCGCCTCCCGCTGCGACGTCAACCTCCCAGGCCCAGACCTCCCCGAGACCCTCGCCCCGCTCGCCCTGATCATCCCGGCCCAACGAGCCATCGAATCCCTCGCCCGCAAACTGGGCCTCAACCCCGACGCCCCTCGAGGCCTCCGCAAGGTCACCCAGACCGACTGAGGCCCTCTCAGAAGTCCCGGTCAAAGTGCTCATTCGGTGAGCACTTTGGCTGGAAGGGTGGTGGTCATCAACCTGGAACACCGAGGAAGGGCCACCGAGATGTTGCGAGGATTTGCGACCGTCAGTTTTTACGCCGCCGACGTGAAGGCCGCGCGGGAGTGGTACTCGAAGCTGTTGGGGATCGAGGCGTACTACGTGGTGCCGTCGGCGGAGGAGCCGGCGTACGTCGAGTTCAGGTTCGGTGACTTCCAGTGTGAGCTGGGGATCATCGACGCGAAGTACGCCCCGCACCCGGTGGGCAACGGGCCGTCGGGCGCGATCGTCTCGTGGCACGTCGACGACCTGGAGGGCGAGCTCGAGCGCCTGCTGGAGCTGGGGGCCACACTGAACGAGGGGATCGTTGAGCGTGGCAACAACACCGGATTCCGCACCGCGTCGGTGGTCGATCCGTTCGGTAACCTGATCGGGATCATGAGCAACCCGCACTACCTCGAGATCCTGGCCGGTCTGAAAGGCTGACCGCGAAAAGGGCTTGACCTGGAGTGCACTCCAGGGGGAAGGCTGGACGGCGTGAATGATCAATCACCGGACGTAGAAAACTGCGGGATCGACGAACTCGTCCCGAAGGTCGGGGGACCGCTCACCGTGGGGCAGGTCGCCACGATGACCGGCCTGTCGATCGACACACTGCGCTGGTACGAGCGTGTCGGCCTGCTGGAGGGCGTCGCCCGCGACCACGCCGGCCGTCGGCAGTACGCGCGGACCGACCTACGGCGCCTGGCTGTCCTGATGCGCTTGCGTGCAACCGGTATGCCGATCAGCGAGATGCTCCGCTACGCCGAGCTCGCCAAGGCCGGCGACGCCACCGAGCCACAGCGCATACAGCTGCTGGAGGCCCACCGCGACCGGGTCCTGGACCACATCGCCAACCTCCACAGCGACCTGGACATCATCAACCGCAAAATCGCCGCCTACCGCGGATCCCGCCAGTCCTCCGCAGTCTCGGCCTAGCACCTCCGAACCGAGGGAGTAATACATGTTGTACAGAACCATTGGTGGCCGGCGGACCGTCAGTGCGCTGTGTCTGGGGACGATGAACTTCGGTACGTCGACGGACCCGGACACGGCGGCCACGATCCTCGATCGTTTCGTCGAGGCCGGCGGGACGTTCGTCGACACCGCCAACAACTACGGGCAATGGGGTGGAGACGCCGGCCGGAGTGAAGAGTTGCTCGGGCGATGGATGAGCTCCCGAGGCACTCGCGACCAGTTGGTCATCGCCACGAAGTGCGGCGCCAAGACGACCAAGCCCGGCGACCCGGGCGACGCGCACTGGGAAGGACTCAGCGCGCCGGTCATCGAAGCTGCCGCCAAGGAGAGTCTCACCCGGCTGGGCGTAGACCGCATCGACCTGTTCTACGCCCACATCGACAACCGCTCCACTCCACTCGAGGAGACCGTCGCTGCGTTCGGGCGGCTCGCTGCCGAAGGCGTCGTCGATGTGATCGGCTGCAGCAACACCACCAGTTGGCGGCTGGAACGCGCACGCCGGCTGGCCCAGGACCAGGGTGTCGAACCATATTCGGTGATCCAGCAGCACTACACCTACCTCTGGCCCAGTCCATTGCCCCTGACCGGCGTCGAGCGCCTCGGTACCCCGCACTTCTCGCACGCCGGGATCGAGCATCTCGACTACCTCAGCGAACACCGGGACATGACCCTGGTGGCCTACAGCACGCTCCTGGCCGGGGCGTACAGCCGTCCGGAGCGGCCACTCCCGGCTGTGCGCGGCTACGCGCACCCGACCGCCTCCCTGCGGTTCGAGGCGCTCCGCCAGGTCGCACAGGAGCTCGGCGTCACCACGAACCAGGTCGTCCTGGCCTGGATGCTGCACCAGGACCCGGTCGTCATCCCCCTGTTCGGAGCCTCGTCCATAGCGCAGCTCGACGAGGCGCTGGACGCCGTCGAGATCAGTCTCGACGCCGAACTGCTGCACCGGCTGAACAACGCCTGACCCGTCGCCGGGTGAGTTCATTCGGCCCGTACGCCTCTCCTACAGATGGCCGCGGTGCGTCAGTGCCGTGGTGATCTGGTCGGCGGCGGCTTGGAGATGCGGCAGGACGTCGGCACGGAGTGACGCGGGCGTCGAGCGAGACGCGTGAGCCGAGACGTTGAGCGCGGCAATGGTGCGCCCACGGGAGTTGCGGATGGGCGCGGCGATCGAGCGGAGACCGAGCTCCAGCTCCTGATCGACCAACGCGAACCCATCCGCACGGGCTCGGCTCACGGTCTCGCGCAGCTTGTCGGCAGACGTGACCGTGCGGGCGGTGAGGGACTCGGCCTGGAGGGTCGAGAGGTACGACGTGAGCTCGTTGTCGGCGAGGCCTGCGAGGAGGACTCGGCCCATGGAGGTCGGGTAGGCGGGGAGGCGGGCGCCGACGCCGAGGGCGACGGTCATGATGCGGCTCGTCGGTACGCGGGCGACGTACACGATGTCTGGGAGGTCGAGGGTCGCGATCGAGCAGGACTCGCGGGTCTTGGCGCTCAGCTCCTCCATGAACGGGCCGGCGAGTTCGCCGAGGTCCAGCGAGGACAGGTAGGCCCAGCCGAGCGCGAGTACGCGCGGAGTGAGCGAGAACCGGCGGCTGTCGCTGCGGACGTACCCGAGCTCCTCCAGCGTGAGCAGGATCCGCCGGGCCGTCGCGGGGGTGATCCCGACGGAGCGCGCCACCTCGCTGAGCGTCAGCGACGGCGCGTCGGCCGAGAACGCGCGGATCACGGCGAGCCCGCGCTCGAGGCCCTGGAGAAACGTTCCTGTAGACGCCTCACTCGCCATCGGCTAGCCTACTTTTCGTTGAAAGAAGAACTATTCGCTCAGCGAAATCCTAGCGGGGCAGCAGATGCAACGTCCAGTTCTCCTCCCTGACGCCCTCGGGGTGATTGCCCTGCGCCGGCTCCTCCGTCCAGAGGTCGTCGATGGGTGAGTCGGGTTTCGTGCACACGTTCCTGCCAGGTCGGGTGGTGTTCGGCGCGGGGACGCTCGACCAGGTCGCCGGCGAGGTGGAACTGCTGGGCGTCCGGCGGGCGCTCGTGGTGGCGACCAGGTCGGCGCGGGATGCGGCTGACGTGGTCGAGGTGGAGTTGGGCGATCGGTTCGCGGGCCGGATCGATGGGGTGGCTCAGCATGTGCCGACCGAGGTCGCCGAGGCAGCCCGGGACAAGGCGCGCGAGATCGGCGCCGACGGGATCGTAGCCATCGGCGGCGGATCCGCAATCGGCCTGGCCAAAGCCGTGGCACTGACAACCGGGCCGGCAAGCGGCCCGGTGGGTGGGTTGACCAGCGGGGCGGTGGGTGGGGCGTCGGGTGGGGTGGTGATTGTTGCGGTGCCTACGACGTATGCGGGGTCTGAGATGACGCCGGTGTGGGGTGAGACAGCGGGTGGGAGCAAGACGACGGGGACGGATCTGCGGGTGCTGCCGAGGGTCGTTGTCTACGACCCTGTGTTGAGTCAGCACCTGCCGAAGAAGGTGACGGCGGCGAGTGTTGCCAATGCGATCGCGCATTGTGTGGAAGCGGTCTGGACTCCCAAGGCCGATCCGATCACCGAGACGACGGCAGTCGAAGGCCTCCGGGTGCTCACTGTAGGACTCAACCAGATCCTTTCGGACCCGATCGACTTGGATGCTCGGAGCAACCTCCTGTACGGCGCTTGCCTCGGCGGATCCGCGCTCGCGACAGCCGGCACCGGACTGCATCACAAGCTTTGCCATCTGCTCGGGGGCACCTACAACCTCCCGCACGCCGAGACCCACGCCGCAGTACTCCCCCAGGTCGCCCACTTCAACGCGCCTGCAGTACCGAGAGCCAAGGCACGTCTGGAGGAAGCGCTGCAGACCGACGAGCTGGCCGGCGGTCTGTTCGACCTGTTCGCCGCGGCGGGAGTATCGACGAGCCTGCGGGAGCTGGGGCTGAGCCGGGAGCAGGCGGAGGAGGCCGCGCGCGCGTTCCAGCCGACGGCCAACCCGATCCCCGTGACCGAAGAACTCGTGGAAGAGATTCTCACCCGCGCCTGGGCCGGGACCCGGCCAGGCAGCCCAGAGCCAGGTAGCCGAGAGGTATGAGGAGCAACCGGATGGATCTGCAAGGCGACGACCTGACCGAGGCGGTGGTGGCCAGCTTCGGCGGGAGTACGAACCCACGCACCAGAACCGTGATGAGCGCCCTCGTGCGGCACCTGCACGCGTTCGCGCGGGAGGTGGACCTGACCGAGGACGAGTACTTCACCGCGATCGACTTCCTCACCCGGACGGGCCAGATCTCCACCGGCACCCGGCAGGAGTTCGTGCTGCTGGCCGACGTCCTCGGCCTTTCGATGCTCACCGTCGGCCTCGGCAACCGCAAGCCGCCGGAGGCCACCCAGTCGACCGTGTTCGGCCCGTTCTTCGTCGAGGGATCGCCCGAGGTGCAACTCGGCGGCGACATCGCGAACGGCGCCCCCGGACAGCCGTGCCTGGTGAGCGGCCGCGTCCTGAACACCAAGGGTGAGCCGATCGCCGGAGCTCTGATCGAGACCTGGCAGGCCGACGAAGAAGGCTTCTACGACGTCCAGAAGGACGTCGACGGGCCGCAGAACCGCGGCCATCTGACAACCGATGCCGACGGCAACTATTCGTTCTGGGCGGTGAAGCCGGTCGCCTACCCGATCCCGGACGACGGCCCGGTCGGCGAGCTCCTCCGGGCCGCCGGCCGCGGCCCGATGCGCCCGGCCCACATCCACTTCATGGTCACCGCACCCGGGTACGCGCGGCTCATCACGCACGTCTTCGCGGCAGGTGACGAGTACCTCGGCAACGACGCGGTCTTCGGCGTCAAGGATTCGTTGATCGCCGAGTTCACCGAGCACCCGGCCGGCAGCCGAGCACCGGATGGAAAGACCCCGGACCAGCCCTACTACTCCGTCAGCTACGACCTGGTGCTCGCCACCACCGAGGAGACGCAGCAGTGATCACCACAGATGTCCTCATCGTCGGCAGCGGGCCGGCCGGCGGTGCCGCCTCGCTCTTCCTGTCCACGTACGGCGTCGACAACGTCGTACTGTCCCGCTACGGCTGGACCGCCAACACACCCCGCGCGCACATCACCAACCAGCGCACGATCGAACTGATGCGGGACATGGGCATCGAGGACCAGGTCGTCGACAAGGGCACCGCGCACCACCTGATGGGCGAGACTGCGTTCTGCACCAGCCTGGCCGGCGAGGAGATCGGCCGGATCCGCACCTGGGGCACGCACCCGCGCCGGCTGGCCGACTACACCGAGGCGAGTCCGACCCTCCCCTGCGACCTGCCGCAGACACTGTTCGAGCCGATCCTGGTCAGTACGGCGGCCAGCCGTGGTGCCCGGCTCCGGTTCAACACCGAGTACCTCTCGCTGGAGCAGGACGACGACGGAGTGACCGCGACGGTCCGGGATCGGTTGAGTGACACGACGTACCAGATCCGTGCGAAGTACCTGATCGGCGCGGACGGCGGGCGCAGCAAGGTCGCCGAGGACATCGGGCTGCCGATGGCGGGCGCGATGGACATCGAGGGCTCGATGAACATCGTCTTCGAGGCCGACCTCTCGCGGTACGTCGCACATCGCCCGAGCGTCCTGTACTGGGTGCTCCAGCCGGGTGCCCAGATCGGCGGGATCGGCGCCGGCCTGGTCCGCATGGTCCGGCCCTGGAACGAGTGGCTGATCGTCTGGGGCTACGACATCACCCAGCCCGCACCGGTGGTCGACGAGGCGATGGCGACCGAGATCGTGCACAACCTGGTCGGCGACGACACCATCGACGTGAAGCTGAAGGGTACGTCGGTCTGGAGCGTCAACCACATGTACGCCCAAAGGGCCAGCGTCAACCGCGTGTTCTGCATGGGCGACGCGATCCACCGGCATCCGCCGAGCAACGGCCTCGGCTCGAACACCTCGATCCAGGACGCGTACAACCTGGCCTGGAAACTCTCGCTGGTGCTGAAGGGCCAGGCAGCGCCGGAACTCCTCCAGACGTACGACGAGGAGCGGACACCGATCGCGAAGCAGATCGTGGAACGGGCGAACAAGAGCCGGACGCAGTTCGGCCAGATCTTCCGTGCACTCGGGATGACGCCGGACGCGCCGGCCGGACGGACGATCGAGTCGCGCAAGGACGACACCCCGGAAGGCGCCGCGCAGCGCGAGGAGTTGCGGACCGCGATCGAACTGAAGGACTACGAGTTCAACGCGCACGGCGTGGAGCTCGGTCAGCGATACCAGTCGGCCGCCGTGATCGGCGATGGTACGCCGGAACCGGCGTACGACCGGGACGAGGAGCTGTACTACCACCCGACGACGTGGCCCGGCGCCCGGATCCCGCACTGCTGGCTGACGCGCGGATCGGAGACTGTCAGCACGCTGGACGTGGTCGGCAAGGGCCGGTTCACGCTGCTCACCGGGATCGGCGGGGGCGCGTGGGTGAAGGCCGCGCAGACGGTGTCCGAGCAGCTCGGCGTACCGATCGAAGCGTTTGTGATCGGTCCGGGCCATGAGCTCGAGGACCTGTACGGCGACTGGTCGCGGGTGCGCGAGATCCCGGACGGTGGCTGTCTGCTGGTCCGGCCGGACGCGCACATCGCCTACCGCGCCTTCGAGCAGCCCGAAGATCCGACGGAGGTCCTGCGCCAGGCCTTGACCACGCTGCTAGGCCACTGACGTCTGCTGGGCCTCCTGGAGAATCTGGTCGAGGATCGCCGAGATCTCGGCGGCCTCGGCGTCCAGCAAGGTGATCAGCGCGACCCGGGACGTTTCCGTGCGCGCCTCCACAGCCGCTGCGCTCAAGGCGCGCACGGTGCCCAGCTCATGGATCAGTTCGTCCCACAGTGAACTCATCAACTACCCCCCTATTCCCGTCACAAACCCAGTACGACATGCACGATGCACGCCGCCCCGCCCGAGTTGGGGCTGACTTTGGTCGAGAAGCCTCACTTCTGTCTTAACGGGGACAACGCGGGACCACAGGCGGAGGTTACGGACTCGTCAGGAATCTCCAGCTGTGCGCAGGCACCAGCAGCGGATCACCCTCAGGTACACCGGCCCCGGGTTGCGCGCCGACCGTCAGTCCGGTCGCGTCCACCGGGAACCGCTCAGGCTGGTCCGAGATGTTGAGCAGGAGCAACACGGAGCCGGAGTCCCCGACGGTCCGCAACGCAACCAACTGGTTGGTTAGGTGCTCGACCGTCGTCCGACCACGGGTCAGCCACGCGTTGCGCCGCCGTACGCCGATCAACCGCTGGTGCAACCGGTACGTCGGCCAGCCGGACGACGCCAGTCCGGCCGGCGCATCCGGGAACGCGGGCCGGATCGCGTCGTCACCGCCGGCCCGGTCCTCCTTCAACCCTTGGAACGCCTGCTCGTCGCCGTAGTAGATGCTCGGTACGCCGCCGACCGCGAACAGGATCGCCAGCGCATGACCCAGGTGCCGCCCATCCTCCAGCCGGGTCGCGATCCGGGTCACGTCGTGGTTGCCGATGAACGTCTGCGGCACGAAGCTCTCGAGCAGTTCGTCGTGCCGGCCAAGGGCGTACGAGAGCTCGAAGAAGTTGCCGTCGTTGAGCGAGCTCCAGATCGCCTTCCACAGCTCGTACTGCGTGACCGAGTCGAGGCCGCTCTCCGCGACGTATCCGGCATAGTCACCGTGAATCACCTCACCGAAGAACCACGCGTCCGGGAACCGCTCACGCGGCAGCACTGCGCGCCAGAACCCGGGTGGTACGGCGTACGCCGCGTCGAGCCGCCAACCGTCCACACCGCGATCGAGCCAGTGCGTCAGAACGTCGGTCACGTACTGCGCGACCGCCGGCTGACTGTGGTCGAGCGCGACCAGGTGCTCGTGACCTTCGAAGGTGTCGACCGTGCCGTCCGGGCCGCGACGGAACCAGTCGGCCGGCGCATCGAACGAACGGGCGACGTGGTTGAAGACTCCGTCGAGCGCGACGCGCAGACCGCGAGCGTGAGCCGCGGCCACGAGCCGGTCGAAGTCCTCGTCGTCACCGAGCCGCGGGTCGATCCGGAAATGATCCACGGTGTCGTACCCGTGCGTCTCCGACGCGAACACCGGCCCAAGTAGTAGCCCTGAGCAACCAAGCTCGACGGCGTACTCCAGCCAGTCCTCCAGCTTCCGCAAACGATGAGCGGCCGCCCCCGAGAACCCGAGCGGATAGACCTGCCACCAGATCGCTTGATCAGCCCACATCTGTTCTCCTGACTGCACCGGCCGTTGGATCAGCTGCTGGACGGCTGACCGAAGGTGTGCCGCCGGATCCACGCGTGCATGGCGATCGCAGCCGCGGCGCTGGCGTTGATCGAGCGGGTCGAGCCGAACTGGGCGATGGAGAGGACGGCACTGCACGACTCGTGGGCCTCCGGCGTGAGCCCCGGCCCCTCCTGACCGAAGAGGAGGACGCAGCCGCGCGGCAACTCGAAGGTCTCCAACGGGACAGCGCCAGGCAGGTTGTCGATACCGATCACGGGCAGCTCACGCTCAGCGGCGTACGACGCCAGGTCCGCCAAGCGAGGGTGGTGCCGCACGTGCTGGTAGCGGTCGGTCACCATCGCGCCGCGGCGGTTCCACTTCCGGTTGCCGACGATGTGCACCTCGGCGGCGAGGAATGCGTTTGCTGTCCGGACGACCGAGCCGATGTTCAGGTCGTGCTGCCAGTTCTCGATCGCGACGTGGAACGGGTTCCGCTGCGTGTCGAGGTCCGCGACGATCGCCTCGAGCTTCCAGTACCGGTACCGATCCACCACGTTCCGCCGGTCGCCGGCCGCCAGCAGCTCCGGATCCAGGCGCGGATCATCCGGCCATTCGCCCTGCCACGGGCCGACACCGACCTCGTTCGGACCGACCGTGTCCGCACCGCGAAGATCATCGCCACTCAGCTGTTGCACAGTTCGGGACGCTACCCTGTCCGCGTGCTCTCTCTTGCCGCGATGCTGATGCCGAACTGGATGGATCCGGAATACCTGCTGCACTGGCTGGGTGACTGGGCCCTCTGGGGGACGGCTCTGGTCGTGTTCATCGAGTGCGGGTTGCTGTTCCCGATCCTGCCCGGCGACTCACTGCTGTTCGCCGTCGGCCTCTTCATCGCGGCCGGGACCATCAGCGTCCCGCTGTGGCTCGCCTGCGTGATCCTGACCGTCGCGGCGTTCCTCGGCAACGTCTCCGGGTACTACATCGGCCGAGCGCTCGGGACGACGCTCTTCAAGAACCCGAACGCCCGGATCCTGAAACCGAAGTACCTCGTGCAGACGCACGAGTTCTTCGAGCGGTACGGCGCGCGCGCCCTGGTGCTGGGCCGGTTCGTGCCGATCGTGCGGACCTTCATCACGGTCGTGGCCGGCGCGGGCAGGATGGAACCGAAGAAGTTCTTCCTCTGGACCGGCATCGGCGCCGTCCTGTGGGCGACCGGCATCACCCTGCTCGGCCACGCGCTCGGCAACGTGAAGTTCATCCACAACCATCTCGAGTCGGCGCTGATCCTGCTGGTGCTGATCTCGCTGATCCCGATGGTCGTGGAGTACTTCCTCGCGAAGCGCCGCAACCGCACCGCGACCCCGGCGGAGGATGCCCCCAGGCACGCCGCCCCGAAGAGCCCGGTCACCAACCACACCAACGACTGAAGGTCAGTGCCCGAACGGGAAATGGGGCTCGGACCAGACCCAGTCATTGCTGAGCACAGCCAGGTCCGCGATCTCGACCTGACCGTTGAGTAACGGGCCGACCACCTGACCGGATCCGAGCGCACAAGCCACCCGGATCCGGTCTGCCGCGTGGTACCAGACCAGCGCCCCCCGTGGCGCCACCCCTTCGTGCAGCAGGGTGTGATGATCGAGCCACCGCACCGCATCGGCCGCGTCGTGCCAGCCGCTGTCCTGGGCATAGCCGAAAGACATCCGCTGGAACTTCAACGGCCAGTCCTGCCAGGCCGTCGAGCCCACCCGTTCCAGCTGCCAGTTCAGCGCCGCCTCCGTGTCCCGCGGGTTCGAGACCCGCGGGACGATCGGGCGCTCCACAGCAACCTCCCCCCAGGCCATAAGGTCTCCTCCCCGTTCCCCCGAAACCCTCGGCCTGCTTGCCGTGGCAGTACTGATCCTGCCGGGTGCGAATACAGCCGCCGTACATTCGCAAACGCCAACCACACAAGGTGATCAGCCGGCTGCGGCCCCGGGGTCGAAGGCGGCCAGCTCGCGGCGGCACTCGGCGGCGCGGACGTCGTTGCCGGCCTGTTGCCAGACCCGTGCGGCGCGGTCGAGGGTACGCCGGGCGGAGTCGAGGTTGCCCGTGGTCAGATACAACTGGCCGAGGTGCTGCGCGGCCTGTCCCTCGACGCTGCGATCACCCAGCCGGTGACCGATGTCGATCGCGTCCAGCAGCATCTTCCGGGCCGCGGCCACCTCGCCACGGGCCATCAGCGCACGGCCGAGCTCGGCCCGGGTGTACGCCGCACAGTGGTCGTCACCGATCCCGTTGAAGATCGCCAACGAGGTCCGCAGCTGACGGACCGCCTGGTCGTAGCGCTCCTGGTGGATGCGGAGCGCCGCGATCCGCCGCCGTACCTTGGCCTCGCGGTGGTTGTCGCCGAGCCGTACGCCGAGCAGGAAGGCCTGAGCCAGATACCGCCCGGCCGTGACCGTGTCGTCGCGGGCCAGCCAAATGGACGCGGTCGCGGTCCGGGCGACTGCCTCGCCGTTCGCGTTGCCGACCTCGACAAACGCCTCGATGGCCTTCTCGTACTGCGCCAGTGCCTCGTCGGGCCGCCCACGCTCGCGCAGCCAGGTGCCGAGTCCGACGGCGGTGATGCCGTCGCCGAGCCGGTCACCGGCCTCGGCGAACCCACTCGCTGCCTCGTTCAGGTGCCGCCACGCTGGGTCCCAGTCGTCCTGGTAGAGCCCGAGCTGGCCGAGGTTACGATGCATGATCGCCTCCGCGCGCCGGTCGCCACAGGCGATCGCACTGAGCAGGCCCTGCTGGTGCGACCCGTTCCAGTCGTCGAAGCCGGCCCGCATGTCGAGGTACGGCCCCCAGGCGGCGGCGATCCGCCAGGCGTACTCGTGCAGCCCGTTCTGCGCGGCGGCGCGGATCGCGGGCACGAAGGTGCTGCGCTCGCTGTCGAACCAGGCGATCGCGTCGGTCTCCGTGAACGGCGCTGGGTCCGGCGCAGTCAGCGGCCCGGTGTGCTCGAGTACGCCGAAGTACTCGAAGGCCAAGGCGTTGTTGGCCCGGCGGATCTTGTTCAGGATCGCGTCGAGCACGGCCTCCACGTCCCGGATCGCCTCAGCCTTCTGCTCCTCGTCACCGACGCCGAGTGCGTGCAGACGCAGCAGGTCGTGGACCCGGTAGCGAGCCGTCCCCCGGTGGTCGACCGAGCTGATCCGGACCAGGTTCACCTCGATCAGCCGGTCGAGGCTGCGTCGTACCGAGGCCGGCGACGCGACCGCCTCCAGGGCCCGCGCCGAGAAGACGCCGACCGCGAAATGGCCGATCAGGCGGTACAGCCGGGCCTCCTCCGGGTTGAGCGCGCCGTAGCTCAGGTCCGCACTCGTGCGGACGGCGAGCTCGCCGATGCTCAGCTCGTCCAGCCGCGACGTCTCGTCGCGCAACCGCCGAGCGAGCTCCCGCGCGCTGAGGTCGGGACGCTGGGCCAGCCGGCTGCCTACGATCCGGATCGCCAGCGGCAGGTTCGCGCAGGCGGTCAGGATCTCCTCGGCTTCCGGAGAGGTCTGGTCGAGCCGATCAGCGCCGGCCACCGACGCGAGCAGCGCGGCGGCCTCGCGGTCGTCGAACGTGTCGAGCGGCAGGCTGTCGGCGCCGGCCAGGTCCATCAGCCGGTTGCGACTGGTGACGACAACGGCCGACGCGCCAGTACCCGGCATCAGCGGGGTGACCTGACCGGCGGTGGCGACGTCATCGAGGATGATCAGCACCCGGCGGCTGGCCAGCTCGGACCGGAGCATCGCCGAGCGCCGGTCGGGGTCAGTGGGGATCGCGTAGTCCGGCAGGTTGAGGCTGAGCAGCAGATCGGTCAGTGCCGCGGCCGGATCCCGGGGCTGCGTCGCACCGTGCATGTCCAGATAGATCTGCCCGTCCGGAAACGACTCGCGGACCAGATGCCCGAGCCGTACGGCCAAGGACGTCTTGCCGGTCCCCGGCGCTCCGGAGATGACCGCTACCGGCGGACGCACCGGGTCGCGACCGCAGACGAGGTCACGCAGCTGTTCCAGGTGTTCCCGCCGGCCGCTGAAGTCGGCCAGGTCGAGCGGCAACTGACTCGGTGGCCGCTGCGGATCGGTCAGTTCCGGCGCATCCCATCGGCCTTGCGGTACGCCGACATCCGGTTCCGGGCGTTCCGTCGTACGGGCCGCGGGGATGCCCGGGTTCGGCCAGTTGGCGGAGCGGCCGTTCTCGGCGCGGGCGCCGGCGGCCTCGAGGTCGGGACCCGGCTTGATGTCGAGCTCGTCGGCGAGTGTCTGCACTGCCTTGGTGTAGGCGGCCCGGGCTTCGCCGACCCGGCCGGCGGCGAGCAGGGCGTCGACCAGGCGACGCCAGAGTTGCTCGTCGTACGGATCCTCGGTGAGGCGCGCGCTGAGGAGTACGGCGGCTCCACTCGCGTCGCCGTACTCGAGCCGCAGGTCGAGCAGGCTGTCGACCAGCCCACGGTGCTGCGCCTCCAGGCGGGCGATCGAGCCCTCCCAGGCGGCCGGGATCGACAGATCCTCGAGCGGGCGGCCACGCCAGAGCGAGTAGGCCCGGGACAGCACCTGCATCGCCTGGCGGCCGTCACCGGCGTCGCGGAGGTGCCCGCCCTCCGCGAGCAGCGACTCGAACAGGCTGGCGTCGAGCTCGTCGACACCGACCTCGATGCTGTATCCGGCGGTCGACGTGTCGATCGGCGCGGGCAGTCCGGCCTCCTGCAGGACACCGCGGAGCGCCCGGACGTACGTGCGGATGTTCGCGGTCGCGGAGCGCGGCGGATTGGTCTCCCACAGCGCGTCGGCGATCAGATCGGTCGAGACGAACCGGTTAGGGTGCAGCAGCAGTGTGGCCAGCAGTTGGCGGGGTTTCGCGGCCTTCAGCGGCTGGCCCGGGACGTGCACGAGGCGCAGGGGTCCGAGGATGCCGTACCTCAGACTGTCCACTCGCCCTGACCTCCTCACTCTGGAACCGACCTATCGTGGCATCCGGCTGTGCCAGGCGGGAAGACCGATGTACGCCGGATGTATCTCGTTGCGGCACTGTTGACACAGGTACCGGGGGGAGGCAGGCCCGGAAGTGGCGACTTGACCGCCGTCACAACCGGGTCTGGCACTGGCAGGGGTTCGGGGTCGGGGGTCCTGAGCTACGGGGAGCCGGTGCCCTATTGGCCACCGGTGAATGGCGGCTGACCGTCCTGCGGTGCGGGGGAACCCGCAGGCGGGCCGCCCACCGGTGGCTGGCCCTGTCCCTGACCCGGGTACTGGCCCGGCTGCCCCTGGTACGGCGGCTGACCCGGCTGCTCCTGGTAGCCCGGGAACTGCGGCTGACCCTGGTGGTTGCCCTGGTCACCCGGCATCTGGGGGTGGATCTGACCCGAGGACGGCCCACCCTGCTGCACCTGCGGCGGCGCCTGCTCACCGGCGACCGAGCCGATGGTGCCGAACGAGACCTGCGGGACCGAGCGGACCTGCTCGTCCTTCACCTCGAAGTAGCCGGCCTTCTCGAACTTGAACCCACCCGCGATCAGGTTCGACGGGAACGCCTCGATCCGGGTGTTGTAGTCGCCCACGTTGGCGTTGTAGAACCGCCGCCCGGCAGCGATCCGGTCCTCGGTGTCGGTCAGCTCGCGCTGCAGACCGAGGAAGTTCTGGTTCGACTGCAGCTGCGGGTAGGCCTCGACCGAGATCATCATCTGACGCAGCGCGCCGGACAGCTCACCCTCCGCGGCGGCCCGCTGCTCCGGGGTCGCGCCCTGCACGTTGACGGCCTGGGTGCGGAGCCGGGCGACCTCCTCGAACACGTGCCGCTCGTGCGCGGCGTAGGCCCGGACGGTCTCGACCAGGTTCGGGATCAGGTCGTACCGGCGGTGCAACTCGACGTCGATCTGCCGCCAGGACTCCTGAATCAGGTTCCGTTGCTTGACGAACCGGTTGTACGACGTGATGAGCGCGATGGCCAGAATCACGACGATCACCACGATCGCGATGATGACGAAAGTCATTCCCTGCTCCCGAGTGTCGGTAATGCTGTGTGCGACTCTACGGGTAGCCGGGGCCGAGCGGCGGTTGCCGAAGGCGGGGGTCGACGCCCGCGTAGTCGCGCCAGACGTACGGCGGAACCTGCTCGACGATCTGCTGGAGCAGGGCGAGCCGGTTCATGATCTCGGTGGGATGGTGGGCGCCCTTGTCCCAGCCGACCAGGGAGTTCCCTTCGATCCGCCAGCCGATCTCGCCGCGGGCCAGCAGAAGCTCCATCATCCGCGGCGTCACGACCGCGTGCCCGAACCGCTCGTCGTCCGCCTTCACCCGGAACGCCCGATTGAACTGCTCGCTCTCGAACTGGATGTCGCGGAACCCGAAGGCGTTCGCGACCGCGCCGCCGAAGATGCCCTCGTGGGTCACCTCGAGATGCGGCAGCGCGCCCGGCAGCTGCACCACGACCACGCCGAACTTGTGGGTGGTCGTCGTACGCCGGCCGTGCGAGTCGGTCGAGTGCGTCTGGTAGCTGTAGTCGAAGGCAACCATCTGGTGGCCGTTGAACGCGCCGGAGAGCACGTTCCGGACCTGGCGGTTGTCACCGGCCTGGAACGGCGTACCCGACCACTGCCCGGCCAGCGTGTTGTCGGACGGCAGATACGCCCAGCCCTGCTGCGCGGCGAACCCGGCGAACAGCTCGCGCCGCCTCTTCGCGGCAATGTAGTTGAGGTAGAAGAGGCCACCGCCGACCAGGACGGCGAGCAGGATGATGAGGACGGTGCCGCCCTGCATCAGCCGAGCCCCAGGTCCTCGAGCCCGAACACGGCCCGGTACTCCAGGCCCTCCGACTCCACCCGCTCGCGCGCGCCGGTCGAGCGGTCCACGATCACCCCGACCGCGACCACCTCGGCCCCGGCCTCGCGCAGCGCCTCGACGGCGGTGAGCACCGACCCGCCGGTGGTGGAGGTGTCCTCGACCGCGAGCACCCGGCGGCCCTTCACCTCCGGCCCCTCGATCCGCCGCTGCAGGCCGTGCGCCTTCTCGGCCTTGCGTACGACGAACGCATCCAGCGACCGTCCGTCCTGCGCCGCCGCGTGCAGCATCGACATCGCGACCGGGTCGGCGCCGAGCGTCAGCCCGCCGACGGCGTCGTACTCGAGATCCTTGGTCAGTTCGAGCATCGCCGGGCCGATCAGCGGCGCGGCGGCCGCGTCCAGCGTGATCCGCCGCAGGTCGACGTAGTAGTCGGCTTCCTTCCCCGACGCCAGCGTCACGCGCCCGTGCACGATGGCCTTGCTCTTGACCTGCTCCAGCAGTCCGTCCCGGTCGTAGCTCATGAGCCTTGAGCTTAGAACACAGGTGAGTCCACGGATGTTCAGTGGAACTGCAAAGGCTGTGCACGACGTGTCGATGGACGCCGGTGGTTGCCGGGGACGACGATGTGGACGATCGTCGAAGGTGGAGGTGTGCCGTGAAGGCGCTGGTCAAGGCCGAGGCCGAGCCCGGCCTGTGGTTGCAGGACGTTCCGGAGCCGAAGATCGAGGCCGACGAGGTCTTGATCAAGGTGCTCCGCACGGGGTTGTGCGGCACCGATCTGCACATCCAGAGTTGGGACCACTGGGCGCAGAAGAACGTGCCGGTGCCGATGGTGACCGGGCACGAGTTCTGCGGTGAGGTGGTCGAGGTCGGCGTCGGTGTCCGCGACGTCGCGGTGGGTGACGTGGTCAGCGGCGAGGGTCACCTGGTCTGCGGCCGCTGCCGCAACTGCCGGGCCGGCCGCCGGCACCTGTGCATCAAGACCCGCGGCCTCGGTGTCCACGTGCCCGGCGCGTTCGCGGAGTACGTCGCTCTGCCCGCGAGCAACACGTGGGTCCACCGGGATCAGGTCGATCTGGACGTCGCCGCGATCTTCGACCCGTTCGGCAACGCCGTACACACTGCTCTGTCGTTCCCCCTGGTCGGCGAGGACGTGCTGATCACCGGCGCCGGGCCGATCGGCGTGATGGCCGCGGCCGTCGCACTCCACGCCGGCGCGCGGAACGTGGTGATCACGGACCTGTCGGAGTACCGGCTGGATCTGGCCCGCAAGATCGGCGTCACCCGCGCGGTGAACGTCGGCGCGGAGACCATCGCGGAGGCGCAGCACGGCCTCGGGATGCGGGAAGGGTTCGACGTCGGGATGGAGATGTCCGGGCAGCCGGCCGCGCTGCGGGACATGCTCGCGAACATGACGCACGGCGGAAAGGTCGCGATGCTCGGCCTGCCGTCGGACGAGATCGCGATCGACTGGAGCACGGTGGTGCTCAACATGCTGACGATCAAGGGCATCTACGGCCGGGAGATGTTCGAGACCTGGTACTCGATGTCCGTGATGCTGGAACGCGGCCTGGACCTGACCGCGGTGATCACCCACCGCTTCGGGTACGGCGACTACGAGCGGGCCTTCGACGTGGCCCGGCAGGGGCAGTGCGGCAAGGTGATCATGGACTGGACGACGGAATCCCTGGAGGAGAAGCACTGATGTTCGGACGGATGCGGGACGACCTGACGGCGACCATCGGCGAGATCCGGGACGCCGGCCTGTACAAGTCCGAGCGGGTGATCACCTCACCGCAGCAGGCTCTGATCTCCGTTGCGTCCGGCAACGAAGTGTTGAACTTCTGCGCGAACAACTACCTCGGCCTGGCCGACCACCCCGAGGTGATCGCGGCGGCCCGGGACGCCTTGGACCGTTGGGGTTTCGGGATGGCGTCGGTGCGCTTCATCTGCGGGACCCAGCAGATCCACAAGGATCTTGAAGGTGCCCTGAGCAACTTCCTCGGCACCGAGGACACCATCCTTTACAGCTCCTGCTTCGACGCGAACGGCGGCCTGTTCGAGACCCTGCTCGGCGCCGAGGACGCGATCATCTCCGACGAGCTCAACCACGCCAGCATCATCGACGGCGTCCGGCTGTCCAAGGCCCGGCGCTACCGGTACAAGAACCGCGACATGGCCGACCTCGAGGCCCAGCTCAAGGACGCCGCCGACGCCCGCTACCGGATGATCGCCACCGACGGTGTCTTCTCGATGGACGGGTACGTCGCTCCCCTCGACGAGATCTGCGACCTGGCCGAGCGGTACGACGCCCTGGTCATGGTCGACGACTCGCACGCGGTCGGTTTCGTCGGCGCGGACGGCGCCGGTACGCCGTCGCTGTTCGGCGTGAAGGACCGCGTCGACGTCGTCACCGGCACCCTCGGCAAGGCGCTCGGCGGTGCGTCCGGCGGCTATGTCTCCGGTCGCCGCGAGATCGTCGAGTTGCTCCGCCAGCGCTCCCGCCCGTACCTGTTCTCCAACTCCCTCGCGCCGTCCGTCACCGCCGCCTCGCTGAAGGCGCTCGAACTCATCGGCGGCTCCAGCGACCTGCGCGACAAGCTCGCCGCCAACACCAAGCTCTTCCGCACCAAGATGACCGAGGCCGGCTTCGACGTCCTCCCCGGCGACCACCCGATCTCCCCGGTGATGATCGGCGATGCCGCCGAGGCCGGCCGCCTGGCCGACAAACTCCTCGACCTCGGCATCTACGTGATCGGCTTCTCCTACCCCGTCGTACCCCACGGCAAGGCCCGCATCCGCGTCCAACTCTCCGCCGCTCACTCGACCGAAGACGTCGAACGCGCCATCGCCGCCTTCATCGAGGCTCGCGCCGCGCTCGGCTGACCCCGCACCGTTGGTGCCGGACATGAATCTGAGACTCAGTCCTGAGATCGCGACGGCGCTCCAGGCCGAGGCTGAGCGCACCGGCAGGTCACAGCAAGAGATCGTCCGGGACGCTGTCGCCCGTCATCTCCACTTGGTCGAGGACGATTCGTTCGCAACCGATCGAGACCAGGCGAGGTCGGCGCACGTCGTACGTCCGGCGCGGGTGGCCTATCGGAAGGTGACGCCTCGACTCCACCTCCCAGAGGGCACCGACAGTCTCGGCCTGCTAAATCGGGACGACCGCTTCTGATGCGCGTGTACATGGACAGCAGCGCCCTCATCAAGCGAGTGATCGTCGAGCCGGAATCCACCGATCTGGTGGACTTCCTCGATGCGCACTACCAGCAGGCCGACCTCTTGGCGTCGTCTTCGCTCGCATGGGTCGAGGTATCCCGCGCCGTACTGGCGCGCGCCAAGGCGCCGACGACTGCCGGCGATCTGATCGATGGGGCGATGTCCGGTATCGACGAACGGCCGATGACAGCCGAGGTCGTCAGCGTCGCTCGCCGGATCGAGCCGCTGGTGCCGCGGAGCCTCGATGCCATCCATCTTGCGACGGCAGTGTTGATCGACGCCGACCTCGTCGTTACGTACGACGACCGACTCGCGGACGCTTGCCGCCGCAACTCCCTCGCCGTCGCGTCACCCGGCCGCGAGTGACGCCGCCCTTCACCGAGGCCCGCGCTGCGCTCGCGGGGTCGCTGTCGTCAGTCGAGGGGGGTTCCTGCTCGCAGGACCTGCTCGAGCCGGGCGGCGACCGCGTCCAGGTCCTGGGTCATCGTCTCCTGCCGGCCGGCTTCCAGCAGGGCCTGGATCTGACCCCGGGCTGCTCGTACGGCGTCTCGCAGGTCGAGTGCCCGGGCTCGAGCGACTTCGTCCGGTGCCGATGGCGCCAGAGCGGTCAGCCGGTCCTCCACCGCGGCGACCCGGCTCTCGGCGAGGTTCCAGGCACCGGCGACTTCCGCGAGCGAACCCAGCTGGCGGAGTTGGGGGATGAGCCCGCGGGCGAACCACGCCACCTCGTCCTCGGCCGACGCGAGTTCATCGCGCCACTCCCGCCGATGGCTGGCTCTCACCAGCAGCGGAATGGCCACGGCAAGCGCGATCAGCAGCGCCACCAGCAGCCACCACAACCAGGTGGGCGCGCCGTCCGACTCGGCCGAGGTGGGCTGGACCGAGGCAGAGGTCGTGGGTGACGGGGCAGCTGTGGATTCCGTCTCGGTCGGCGACGTTGGCTCCTCGGGTGCCGATGACTCGGTGCGGGTCGGTTCCGTCTCCGGCAGCGTCGGCGACGGGGCCGCCACGGCTTGAGACGAGCGGGTCGGTTCCGGCGTCGTCTCGGTGGGCGAAGGCTGTTCCCCGCGCCCCGGTGACCGGGTGGGCTGGGAGCTGGACGACGTCTGCCCGCGTTCCGGTGACCGGGTGGGCTCGGAGGTCGATGACGTCTGCCCGCCTTCCGGCGTGCGAGTGACTTCCGGGATCGTCGCCGTCGGGGACGGCAGCGAGGCCGGCGTGCGGGTTGACGCCGGGGACGGCCGCTCGGTGGAGCCGTTGTCTGCGCACGAGGTGAGGAGCAGGACCGCCACAGCCAGACCAACGGCTCGCATCATGGTGTGGGGTCCCCTCGTGTGGTCTGTCCTCACGAGGAAGATCGCATCTTCTGTCCGGGCCCGACTCATCCGCGTGGGGCGATATTCGGACATTGCCGGCACCATGGGCATCGGCGCCGCGATCGCCGCGGTAGCGCTCGGCGCGACGGTCATCGAGAAACACATCACCTCAAGCGCGCGGCCCCAAACAGGCCGAACAGAACGTCCTCCGCTTCCGCCGCTTGACGGCAGCCGCGGTGGTTCGTCCCGCGGCGTACCGAAGCACGGGTAGTAGTCACCCCTGCCGGCCAGCCGCCCGCCCAGCGGACTCCTGTTTTGAGGACTACTACCCGTCGCTCGGTACGCCCCCCACCCCAACAACTCACCCCAAGACTGTCCAGGAGGTCTGGCCAAGCGATCTGTGGAAACAAATGTGCGCCCAGTGACAATTTTGTTCCACAAAGGGACCGGCGGGAGCCGAAGGCCGAGGCCGTTGTGGGGTTAGCTCACAGGGGCGGGTCATCCCGACTCGCCGGCGCAACATGCTCGGTCGTACCTTCAGTTCCGGAAAAGCCTGTCGCGGTCGCGGTCACGTGCCGTCGCAGATCCGCTACGCTCTTCCTGCAGGCCGAACCGCAAACGGAACAGGGAGTTCATCGATGGCCGAAGGCGAAGACGCCACCATGACCGAGCGGCTCAACATGGACCGGCCACATCCCGCCCGTGTCTATGACTACTTCCTGCACGGCAAAGACAACTTCGCGGTCGACCGGCAGGCGGCGGAGCACCTGCTGGAGGCATTCCCCGGGTTCCGCACCGCGGCGTTGTCGAACCGGATGTGGATGCATCGCGCCGCCCGGTACGCCGCCGAGCAGGGCATCACCCAGTTCCTCGACGTCGGCACCGGCATCCCGACCAGCCCCAACCTGCACGAGGTCGTGCAGGAGATCGTGCCTTCGGCGCATGTCGTCTACGCGGACAACGATCCCATCGTGCTGGCCCACTCCCGCGCCCTGATGGCCAGCCGGCCGGAGGGCAGGACCGCGTATCTCGAGGCCGACGTGACCGACCCACAGTCGATCCTCGGCTCGGAAGAGGTCAAGGACCTGCTGGATCTAAGCAAGCCGGTCGCCCTGAGCCTGGTCGGAGTGTTCCACTACCTGCCCGACGCGCTCGAGCCGTACGACCTGATCAGGCAACTGGTCGAGCCGCTCGCACCGGGGTCGCTGCTGATCTTCTCGCACTGCACGCCCGACTTCGCGCCCGACCTGTGGGAGCGGGCGATCCAGGTCTACAAGGCGGACGGCGGTGACGCCCAGGTCCGCAGCAAGGAAGAGGTCACCCGGTTCTTCGACGGTCTCGAGCTCGTCGAGCCCGGTGTGTCCGCTCCGTTCCGCTGGCACCCGGACGCCGAGACCGAGGCAATGGTCGCGAAGGACGAGCTCAACGACGTGATGTGCAGCCTCTGGGTCGGCGTCGCCCGCAAGCCCTGACCGTCAGCACCGAGCACCGGCCCGGATCGGTCGACACCGGGCCGGTCGACGCCGCGGCCTGAAGTTGTCGGCTGGGTCCGGCAGGATGCGTGCATGGTGCTGATGAATGCGCGGGCGGTGAATCGGGCGACGTTGGCTCGGCAGATGCTGGTGGAGCGGGCCGACGTATCCGGGGTCGAAGCGGTCGGGCGACTCGTGGGGATGCAGGGGCAGGAGCCCAAGCATCCGTACGTCGGGTTGTGGTCGCGGATCGACGGGTTCGAAGAGGCCGAGCTGGATCGGGCGGTCGCAGAGCGGGACGTGGTGCGGGCGACGATGTTCCGGGGGACGTTGCATCTAGTGACCGCGGCGGATTACTTGCGGTTCCGGACCACGGTGAGCCCGGTGCTGGAGGCCGGGCTGAAGATCCTGGGCGACCGCGGCGAGGGGCTGGAGCCGGCGAAGGTGGTGGCGGCCGCGAAGAAGTTGCTGGCGAAGGAGCCGTTGACGTTCACCGAGGTGCGGGATGCGCTCCAGCAGCAGTTCCCGGAGGTGAACGAGCGCGCGCTCGGGTTCTGCACACGGATGCTGGTGCCGTTGGTGATGTACCCGACGGACGCCCGGTGGAGCTGGTCCGCGAACGCTCGGTTCACCCCTGCGGAGGACTGGCTCGGCAGCAAGCTGCACACGCGCGCCGAGCCCAAAGAGCTGGTGACCAGGTATCTGGCCGCCTTCGGACCGGCCACGCCCGCGGACTTCCAGACGTGGTCCGGGCTACAGAAGGCCAAGCCGCTGTTCGACGACCTCGAGCTGGAGACCTTCACGGACGAGGCCGGCAGGACGTTGTACGACGTACCCGATGGGCCGCGGCCGGATCCGGACACACCGGCGCCCGTGCGGTTCCTGCCGGAGTTCGACAATCTGCTGCTCTCGCACGCGAAACGGGAGCGGATCATCGCGGACGAGCACAAGCCGGCGGTCTACACCAAGAACCTCCGGGTGAAGTCGACGTACACCGTGGACGGTCTGGTCGCCGGGCTCTGGACGGCCGAGAAGAAGCGTGGTGTGGCGACTCTCACCCTGACGCCGTTCGGCCGGACGCTGAAGAGGACGCTGACCGAACTGGAGCGGGAAGGGACCGCGTTGCTGCGGTTCCTGGAGCCCGATGCGAAGACCTATCAGGTGGTTACGAACGGTTGATGAGGTTGTTGTCACACGTCGGATGACTGGGCCAGAACGGTTCGGCCCGGTGGAATGGGCAGATGAGCACAGTCCCCACCATCACTCTGGACAACGGCGTCGAGATCCCGCAGCTGGGCCTGGGGGTCTGGCAGGTCGAGGACGAGATCGTCACCGACGTCGTCACCACCGCGTTCGAGGCCGGCTACCGGCATGTCGACACCGCGGCCATCTACGGCAACGAGGCCGGCGTCGGACGGGCGATCGCCGCGTCGGACCTGCCGCGTGACGACCTGTTCATCACCACCAAGGTGTGGAACAGCGACCAGGGCTACGACAGCACGCTGAAGGCATTCGACGCGAGCCTGGAGCGGCTCGGCCTCGAGTACGTCGACCTGTACCTGATCCATTGGCAGTCGCTGCAGCGGGACAAGTACGTCGACACCTGGAGGGCGTTCGAGCAGCTGTACGCCGACAAGCGGGTGCGCGCGATCGGAGTGTCGAACTTCCACGAGCCGGCCTTGCGGCGGCTGTTCGAGGAGACCACGATCCGCCCGGCGGTGAACCAGATCGAGCTGCACCCGGCGCTGCCGCAGGACGAGCTGCGCGCGTTCAACGCGGAGAACGACATCGTCACGCAGGCGTGGAGCCCGCTCGCCTCGGGTGAGCTGCTCGCCGACGCGACCCTGAAGACGCTCGGCGAGAAACACGGCAAGTCGCCGGCTCAAGTCGTGATCCGCTGGCACCTGCAGCTCGGCAACGTCGTGATCCCGAAGTCGAAGACCCCGAGCCGGATCCAGGAGAACCTCACCGTCTTCGACTTCCAGCTCGACAACGACGACATGGCCGCCATCGCCGACCTGGAGACGGGCATCCGCACCGGCGGCGACCCGGACATCTTCGGCTGAACGCCCCTCCCACACCCCTCGCCCCACCCACACCCCCCCCGCGCGGCGAACCCTCCAACCCAGGGGGCATCCCCTCAGTTGGAGGGTTGCCCGCTCAGAATTTGAGGGGGCAACCGTCCAGCTCGCGGGGCAAGCGGGCGGTCAGAGGAGGTCGAGGAAGCGGGCTAGGACCGGGGAGCGGTTGTCCGGCGACCAGGCGACGGAGAGTTGCCAGCGTGGCAGGTCGTCGGACAACTCGCGGTAGACGACGGCTTCCGGGTTACTCAGCGGGGTCGGGCTGATCAGCAGCGAGACTCCGAGGCCGGCGGCGACGAGCGACACGATCGTCTGTACGTCGGCCGCTTCCTGCTCGATCCGCGGCACGAACCCGGCCGCCCGGCAGAACCCGACGATCGTGTCGTGCACCGCGGGGCCGCTGGGCCGGGAGTAGAACACGAACGGCTCGTCCGCGAGCTCGGCCAGCCGGATCCGCTGCCGCCGCGCCAGCGGGTGCCGCGCCGGCAGCACCGCCACCAGCGGATCCGCCGAAACCGCCCGCGACGCCAAGCCCGGCCCGAGCTGTACGACGACGGTCCCGGCGCCCGGCGAGTGGTCCCCGGCGCCGCCCGCCGCTGTGGACCCCCGCTTCCTGCCTCCATCGATGGGCGCCGGAGCGTTCGGCCGGAGCAGTCCGACATCGATGCGGCCGTCCCGCAGCGCCTCCGTCTGGCGGAGAGTCGTCATGGTCTCCAGATCCAGAACCACTTCCGGATAGGCGTCGCGGAACGCACCCAGCAAGCGCGGCAGCGCCTCGTGGGTCGCGGACTGGACGAACCGCAGCCGCAGCGTCCCGAGCTCACCTCGCTGGGTTCGCTGGGCCGCGCGTACCGCTTCGTCGGAGCGCCGGAGCACATCCTGCGCCTCGGCCAGGAACGTCGCGCCGGCCGCGGTCAGCACGAATCGCCGGCGGACCCGGGCGAACAGTTCCACGCCGAGATCGCGCTCGAGCGTCGCGATCTGCCGGCTGAGCGACGGCTGCGTGAGGTGCAGTCGGGCCGCAGCCCGGCCGACATTCATCTCCTCGGCCACCACGACGAACGACCGGAGCTGGCGTAGTTCCATACGTCAGATCATGCACTAAGTGCATCAACTCTGCGAAAAGAATCCATTGGACGTATAGAGGGGGTTGTTTCTACCGTTGAAGGGTCGAAAGGAATCAAAGTGATGTACGTCCCCTTCTCCGTGATCAAATCGGTCCACGAGCAGACCCACTCAGCAATGCCGAACGCACCGGTCGTCCCGCACAGACAGTCGCGCCGTCACCCACTGCGCGCCGTCCGACTGCTCCTGCAGCGACCCGCGATCCTCGCCGAGCCGGCACCCGTCGCCGAGACGCTGCCCAAGCTGGCCTTGGTGGCGGGCGAGTCCATCGACGGGCTGTGCGAAGCTGAGGTCCGTGATCGAGGTACGACGCCTGCGGGTGTTGCGCGCGCTTGCTGACCACGGGACTGTGACCGCGGCCGCCGAGGTGCTGCATCTGACGCCCTCGGCGGTCTCGCAGCAACTGGCCGCACTGGAATCCGAAGTCGGCCAGGAGCTGCTCGAACGCCGCGGCCGCCGGGTCGCGATCACCTCGGCCGGCCGCCTGCTCCTCGCCCACACCGACACGATCCTGACCGAGGTCGAACGCGCCGAAGAGGCGATGCGCCTGTACGCGAACGGCACCACCGGTGAGGTCCGCGTCACCGCGTTCGCCACCGCGATCAGCCTGCTCGTCGCTCCGACTCTCACCCGACTGCGCGAAACCAGCCCCGGCCTCGACCTCGTCGTCCGCGACGCCGAAGGCCATCAAGGCATCACCCACCTGCTCGACGGCGAGGCCGACATCGCGATCGCCGTCGAGCACCGCGGCTCACCCCGGCCCGACGATCAGCGCCTGATCCGGATCCCCTTGTACGCCGAGCCCTTCGTCGCCGTACTCCCACCCGCACACCCCGCGACCGGACACGACACGATCGAGCTGTCCATGCTCGCGAACGACGACTGGGTGATGACCGCACCCGGCAATCCGATCCGGGACGTCGTACTAGTCGCCTGCGAGCAGGCCGGTTTCCAGCCGCGCATCGTCCATCAATCCGACGACTTCCAAGCAGTCGCGGCGCTGGTGGCGGCCGGCGGCGGAGTCTCGCTTGTCCCGCGTCTGGCCGTGCCGCCTCCGGCCCTGGCGGTCATCCGCCCGCTCCCCGAGCCCGTGCCGACCCGGCGCGTGTACGCCGCCGTACGCGCGAGCCGGGCCGACCATCCGCTGGTCACCGCAACCCTCGACGTCCTCACCGAAGTAGCCGAGAAGCTCTGAGCGGTTATCACCTTTCGTTGTTGACGGGCAGTTCCTGCTTGGGGACGGCGACCCGCATCGCGGCGACGGTGTCCACCGGCGGCTGGATCGTCCCGCGGCCGACCCAGTCGGCGATGTTGTTGACCATGATCGTCACGGCCTGCTGTGAGGCTGCAGACGGTGCGGTGACGTTCCAGTTGGACGGACAGCGGCGTACCAGGAAGCAGCCGTAGGCGAAGGTCGAGCCGTTGAATACCCGGGCGCCCGACGGCGCGGTGAACGCGGTCGCGTGCATCGGCGTCGACTTGGCGTTGGTCCGGCAAGTACCGGTGCCGCTGGCAACGATCGCCAGCCCTGGATGCTTGTACAGACCTGGCCAGACGAAGTCCACCTCACCCGCGAGGAAGCCTGGTAGGGCGGTCCCGGCCGCGATGCCTTGGAACAACCAGCCGCTTCCAGTCGTGAGGGTGTTGCCCAGGTCGGCGCAGATGTACTCGGCCCCGAGCAGCGGCTGCGACGCATAGGCATCGCCCAGGTAGCGCCAGGTCGTCGAGTCGAAGCCGGCGGTGTACCGGTCGATGTCCCAGGCCCGCCGGGTGCTGTCCGTGAACGTGATTCGCCGGAACGCCGCGTTCGCTCCGAGGTTGGCCACATTCACACCCCGCGTGATCGCCTGGCTCAGCGCTGCTCGCATCCCGAGCGAGTAGTACTCGTCATGCCCAGGCAGGAAGATCGTCCCGGCCCGCAACGGCAACTGGCCACCGAACTCGTCCAGGTCGTTGTCGGTCCAGTACGTGACGTCCAGCCCCTTGGACTCGGCCCAGAACACCAGTCCCTGCTCCAGAGGCAGGTACTGACCGGAACCTTGCCCCTCGCCGTACGGACGGTCGAAGGTCAGGCGGCCCGATCCGGTGTCCAGACCGGAGTAGAAGCTCACGCCGCCGTAGCTGTTGTACGCCTCCCAGGTCGTGTTCGCCTGCTGGATCAGCAGACCGTGCTTGGTCCCCGTATCGTCGCGGACCGTCAGCGGAGCGTACGACGCGAACCGGCCGTCGCTGACCCGGATGAGATACGTGCCGGGCACCCACTGGCTCGTCACCGGAATGCTCAACGTCTTCGACCACGACGCTGCCGACGTCATCCGCAGCGGGTGACCGTTGGCCGTACCACCGGTTGTCGGGGCGGGTTGCGCAACTGTCGGCACGTTGTCCTGACGCCACACCTCACGCGCTCCGAGGCCGGCGTAGTGCCCCATCCGGTAGGCAACCACGCTGACCGGATTGCCGGACGTCACCTTGATGTCCACGGTGTCACCGCACGTCGCGGAAACCTCGGTGAGGTACGCCGCCAGCGTTCCGTTCATGCTTTCCGGGATGACCCAGGCACCCGTGCCCGCCTTCACGTTCTCGGCAGTCGTCGACGGCCAGGAGGACGGACAACCTGCCGGGATCGCGCGGAACGGCGCGACTGCCACCGCCGGCATCGGCGCGGGTGGTGCGATCAGGGCCAGGGTTCCCGAGCCGGACATCATCAGGCCGCCGGCCGTGTTCGTGGCCGATACCGCGAGTGTGAAAATGCCGCCGTACTTCGACAGCACCGCGCCGTTGATCGGGATCGCCAGTCGAGCTCCGGCCGCAACGCTGCGAGGAGTGGCCGCGTGCCAGGTCGCGTAACCACCCGAGGTCGTCAGCGTTCCGTTGATGCTGCTGACAGCTCCTGTTGTGCCGGTCGGCAGCTGCATCCGAACGGCGGAGAGGATTCCCGGGCTCGTGAGTGTGCCGTAGTAGTACAGCGTGGTCTTCTGACCCGGGATCGGGTTGCTCGCGGTGATCGCTACGTTCGGCGAGATCGTCACCGGCCGGGTCAGTCGTCCGGTGCCGGACGACAGCGCCACTCCCGTGGTGCCGGTAGCCGTGAAACTCAAGGTCCACGGCCCACCGCTCGGCAGCCGTAGACCATAGAACGGAATCGCGAAACGGGCGCCGACGGCAACCTTGACCGTCTTGCTGGGCGTCCACCGCAGCACGCCGGTCGCTACGGTGCTGACCGTGCCATTGACCGATGTGACCCGCCCGCCGGTTCCTTTCGGGATCGTGACGGTGATGTACCGCACGGTTCCGGCTCGGGTCGCCGTGGCTCGGTAGGTCAGTGTGGTTGTGCCATTCGATACTGCGGTCCCTGTGATCGTCACGTTGGCCACAACGGCCGTCGCCGGTCCGGCGGCGACCGTCAGAGTCGCCGCCGCCAGGAGGACTGCTATGCCCGCCGCGCCGAACTTGCGCCGAATTGACGAGAATCTCCTACCCACCCGGAGTCGTCCGGCGTCGCTGATGTCCATCGTGCATCCCCCTACCTCCGCGGAGGAATGCACGCCCCGATCCGTAATCCCCCCGCCCGCACGTGCCTGCCCCCCGGCAGCCCCTTCACGTGCGAACTACCAGCAAGATCGCACAAGGTCAGCGATGCTCCTAGGGATCAATGCCCCATACCTGGCCACGATTTCGGCGCGACTACGTTGAGCAGCACAACCGTCTCGCTCGGTGGCGGAGCTAGTTGGCTATGACAACGGTCTTCCGAATGACTGCCGCGTTGTCGATCGCACTGAGCAGATACGCCGCCACGTCCGCACGAGTGATCGTGAATCCGCCACGCACCGTCCCGTCGGTGTTGCTGCGGATCGTTCCCTTCGCCGCACCGGTAGTGAGCTTTGGTGGGCAGACGATCGTCCAGTCCAACTCGCTCGCGCGAACGAGTTGCTCCATCCGGCGCGCATCCGCGAACGGCTCCCGCAGGATCCGCTGGAGAATCGGCTTCACGACGTATTTCGTAACCGGCCCGTCTCCCTTGCTGTGAATGCCGGCCACGCTCACGACCAGGAACCGCCGTACGCCGGTCTCCCCCATCGCCCGCAGCACACTCTGCGCTCCGTCCGTGAGCACAGTGCTCGGCCCGTTCCCTGGAGGTCCCAACACCGACAGCACCGCGTCGCACCCTTCCACCACCGACGCGATCGCCTGCGGATCCATCACATCCGCGGTCACCAGCTCGCCGGCACCGCCCACACTTCCTGCCGGCGTTGGTAGTTGGACGGTCGACCCCTCGCGCACCACGGCCGTCACCTCGTGGCCCGCGGCCACGCCTTGCCGCACCAGCTCGATCCCCATCCGCCCCGACGCCCCGAACACCACGAGCTTCATCGTCAGCCCTTCAGGTTAGTGAACACTTACTCACCATGGTTAGTGAATACTCACCAACCTGTCAAGGTAGGCTGCCGTCGACGAGGGGAGCACGGGGATGAGTACGCGGGACGACATCCTGGACGCGGCCGCGGAGGTGATGCGGACGCAGGGGTTCGCGCGGGCGACGACGAAGTCGATCGCCCACGTCGCCGGATACTCCGAAGCCGCGCTGTACAAGCACTTCTCCGACAAGGCCGCGATCCTGCTCGCGGTCATGCACGAGCGACTGCCCGAGCTTCCCGGCTCGCTCATGGAACTGATCGGCAACCCCGGCATCGGCACGGTCCGCGCCAATCTGACGCAGCTGGCACGGACCGCGATCGACTTCTACGTCGACGGTTTCCCGATCCTGGTCTCGTTGTTCTCGTCGCAGGACCTGCTGATCGCGCACCGCCGGCGCATGCGGGAGCTGAACGCCGGTCCGCACAAAGCCCAGGAGGGTCTGATCCTTTACCTCCGCGAAGAGCAGAAGCTCGGACGGATTCGACGTACGGCGGATGTCGAAGCCGCGGCCGCACTGCTCTTCGGCGCCTGCTTCCAGCGCGGTTTCGAGGTCAACTTCACCGGCATCGACACCTCGGACGAGGAGCGGAACGCCTACGCCGGCGCGCTGGCCAAGACTCTGTACGAGTCCCTCCAGCCGGTCAAAGGCGGCGGCGGCCGTCCAGGCCTACGGTCGAGACCCGTGCGATGAGGGCCCGGGGGATGAAGCGGGTCACGCCGACGATCAGTTTGTAGCGGCGGCTCGGGACCGAGACCGGCTTGCCGCGCATCAGGTCCTTCCACGCGTCCTCGACCAGGTCTGTCGCGTCCAGCCACAGGAACGACGGGATGATCGTCTTGTCCATCCCCATCCGTTCGTGGAACTCGGTGTGCACGAAGCCCGGGCACAACGCCATCACCGCGACACCCTTCGCGTGCAGTTCGACCGCGAGACCGGCCGAGAAGTTCGTCACCCACGCTTTGTGTGCGCTGTAGACGTTGCGCTGCATGAACCCGGCCACCGACGACACGTTGATCACCGCACCGGATCCGCGCTCGATCATCGGGAGTACGGCGGCATGCGTGAGCCGCAGTACGACGCGGACCAGCAGGTCGAGCTGCTTCTCCTCGACCTCGACCGGGTTGGCCCAGAAGGGCTTCTTCTGCCCGAAGCCGGCGTTGTTCACCAGCACCTCGATCGGTCCGGTCCGGAACCGTTCCTCCACCCGGGCCAGGTCGTCCGCGTCGGTCAGGTCCGCGGCCAGCACCTCGCACGCGGCCCCGTGGAGCCGGGCGATGTCGGCCGCGACCTCCTTCAGCCGCGCCTCGTCCCGCGACACCAGCACCAGGTCGTAGCCTTCCCGCGCCAGCTTGTCCGCGAACGCACGGCCGATCCCGGTCGCCGGCCCGGTGATGAGCGCAGTCGCCACGTTCAAATCCTCCCGTCGGTGACGCCCCCAGTGTGTCACTACCCTGGCCAGATGCGGGCTGACGTCGACACCTGGATCCTCGACCTCGACAACACGCTGTATCCCGCCGGCTCCGCTTTGGCCGCGCAACTCACGCACGGCATCCTCTCGGCCGTCGCCGGCTTCTACGGCACCGACCTGACCGGTGCCCGGCGGATCCAGGCCGAGCTGGTTGCGCAGTACGGCACCTCGCTGCGCGGTGCCATGGTCACTCGCGACATCGACCCGCACGAGTTCCTCGGCTTCGAGCGCCGGATCGACTATTCGGTGCTGACTCCGGATCCCGACCTCGCCGCGGCGGTCGAGGCGTTGCCCGGACGGCGCTTCGTCTACACGAACGGCTCCGTCTACCACGCCGAGCAGGCGCTCGGGCGACTCGGGCTGACGACCCACTTCGACGGTGTCTTCGACATCCTCGCCGGCGACCTGATCCCGAAGCCGTACCCGGAGAGCCTCGACGCGTTCCTGACCCGCTTCGCGATCGACCCAGCGCGGGCGGCGATGATCGACGACCTCGAGGTGAACCTCACCCTCCCCCACGAGCGCGGGATGACGACCGCGTGGGTGACGCACGAGCCGGCTGCGGACGGGACGCCGTACGAGCGGATTGCGCCGAAGCGCTGGCAGGTCCGGGACCTGCCCGCGTTCCTCAGGGATATGACGTAGATGTCCGGCCGGTCCCGCGGCGCCACGGGACCGGCCGGACGGCTCAGTAGGTCGTGCTCAGTGGGTCGTGATCCGGTAGACGCCACCGCCGACGGTTCCGGCGTACAGCCACCGCCCGTCCGGTGACGTGATCAGGCTGGCCACGTCCAGGTTGGGCAGGCCGTCGGAGATGTTGTGCCAGCTGCGCCCACCGTCGCGGCTGTTCAGCACACCCCGGCCGCCGACCGGCAGTCCCGCGTCGGCGCCGTCGCCGTCGGCCGCGAAGAGCTGGCCGTCGGCGCCGTACGTCAGGGCGGTGATGTTCAGCCGGAACCCGGACGTCGAGGCGGCCTTCACAGTCCGGCCACCGTCCCGGCTGTCGTACAAGCCGCTCCCGCCGATGACCAGGTGGTCGGGGTTGCGCGGATCGAGCGCCAGGACCGACACCGGTACGGCGGACAGCCGCTGGACCGACTGGCCCTGGTCGTCCGAGCGGTACAACCCGTCCGGCCCGCCGAGCCAAAGGTGGTCGGGGTTGCGCGGATCGGCGGCGATCGCGGTGACGAGGATGGGCAGGTTGTTCTTCCGCCACGTCTTGCCGCCGTCACGGCTGACCACCACGCCCGGGCTCAGGACGTCGTTGACCGCCGCATAGATGTAGTCGCGGTTCGCCGGGTCGACGACGATCTGGTACACGCGGGCATTGGCCAGCACACTCATCTTGACCGTCCAGGTCCTGCCGCCATCGGTCGACTCCTCGATCGTCGGACGGCCCTGTGCCTTCGACACGGCCCGGAACAGCCGGTGCGGATCGGACGGGTCGGTGGTCAGCGCCGTGATCCGGTTCCCCAGCAGGATGTCGCTGCCGTTGAGTCCCCAGTCGTGGTCGGCCGGGCTGGGAACAGGCTGCACCGGCAACCCGGTCGTGAAGGTGGAGAACGTCGTACCGGCGACGAGGGTGGACTTGCCGGAC
The DNA here is from genome assembly GCF_045040325.1 of Kribbella sp. NBC_01510. Classification (NCBI taxonomy): domain Bacteria; kingdom Bacillati; phylum Actinomycetota; class Actinomycetes; order Propionibacteriales; family Kribbellaceae; genus Kribbella; species Kribbella sp. NBC_01510. The sequence continues at coordinate 1,870,699 of NZ_CP109418.1, forward strand.
GCGTCCTGGCCCACTGCCAGCGCATGAACGTCGGCGCTGGTCAGGCCGACGCGGCGGTACGTGGCACCGGAATCGTCGGTGACGTACAGCCCGCTGCCCACCGCGGAAACCACCAGCCGCTTGCTGTTCGGCGGTGACGAGATCCGGAAGATGTCGTTGCCGACCGGAGCCGGCAGCGTGCTCCACTGCGTCCCCTCGCCCCGGTCGACAAAGATCTGGCCATCGGTCGCGGCGTATAGGTCGCCGTTGACCAATTGCACCGTGGCGAACGTGTCGGTCTCCGCCGCAGCCAGCCCGGGTTGCCAGCTCGCACCGTGGTCACGGGACAGGTAGAGCTGCCGCGCGGTGCGCGCCACGAGGAGATTCGCATCACCGGCGACCTCCTCCACGAACTGGTCCTCCTCGGGCGAGGTGAACAGTTCCTGCCGCGGCTCCGGCGTACCGTCGACGTTCCGGATGACGTAGAGCTTCAGCCCATCGCCGAAGTACAGGTCGTGGCCGATCAGGCTGACCTGTTGCAGGTTCTCGCCGGGGCTACGGTAGTTCGTCCACGTCTGACCGCGGTCGGTGCTGACATAGATGCTGTTGTCGAACGCGGGCACGATGAGGATCCGCCCGGTCGGGTCGATGGACAGATCCCTCGGGCTGACGTCCGGGAACGGCAGTGTGGTCCACGTTTCGCCAGCGTCGTGGCTGACCAGGATCTTCCCCTGGTACGTCGGGTCCGGTCCGCCCTCGACCGCGAGGTACACCGTGTCCGGCCGGGTCGGGTCGGTCGCCATTCCCAGGTTCACCCCGCCACCGATCGGGAGATTGCGCAGCTCACGCCAGGTGGTGCCGGCGTCGTCGGTCCGGAACACGCCGGGCCGCGGCGACAGGTACGGCAGGGCGAACATCCGCCCGGCCTTCGAGGTGTACCCGATCTTGTCCGCACCCTGACTGGTCGGACCGACGGACTGCCATCCGTTCGGGCCGGACCCATGCGCAGTGCCCAACTCTTCGTACGACGTCTGTCCGTCGAGCCAGGCGCCCGAAGGGGTCCGGGCGACCGCGGACACCTGGTACGCGCCGGCCGGCCCCGCAGGCACGGTGTACTTCCACCAGCCGGTGTGGTCGAACGTCGCCGTACCGGTGATCGCGTGATGCGAACCGGGCGCAGTAACGGACACCCGCGGAGCCGTGGCCAGACCGGCCTCCGAGTGGATGTAGACCGACGCACCCGTGACGGTCGGGTCGGGGTTCGCGTGTAGGTCGAGCGGACGTACGGCCAGCAGCCAGGGGACGGACAGTTCCGGGGATCCACTGACCGAGGCACGCAGCCAGCCGCTCCAATCCGCGCCGCCGGACGGACGTGCGCCGGTTACCGTGAGGCGGACCGTCACCTTCTTCCCCGGACTGAGTTGGGCGGAGCTCGGAGTCACAGAGACCTTCGCCGGCGTGCCAGTAGCCGGCTTCGCGTCGAAATGCAGCGTCCTGGTCGTGGACGACACGTTCGTCAGCGTGAGCGTGGTCGTGGAGCGCATCGTGTGGCTGCTGAGGTCCGCGACGCCCAGGCTCAGGGACCGCTTGCTCGGCAGGACGGCCAGCCGGTCGGCACTGGCCACGTCGAGACGACCCGATCCTTGGGTGACGGCGTCATACCCGGAGAGCCGGTCGGCGCCGCCGGTCAGCGCTGCGGCGACCTGCTCGGCGGTCCAGTCGGGGTGCGCCTGCCGGATCAGCGCGGCGGCACCGGCGACATGCGGCGCGGCCATGCTGGTACCGCTGTCGTCGGCGTACTGACCGCCGGGCCAGGTGGACCGGATCTCGACGCCGGGCGCGACCAGATCCGGCTTGATCGCGAAGCTGCCGGACGCGGGGCCGTGGGAGCTGAACCCGGCGATCTGGTCGGTCGCGTCGGTGCCACCGATGTGGACCTGGACCGGGCCCTGCGTGAGCCACTGCGCCAGATCCGACGCATCGGTCCCGTTCATCACGGCGGCGACCATCGAGGCCTTGCCCGGATCGTCCGACGAACCGGTGGCGAAGGCCGGGAGCAGCAGGTGACCCGCGCCGCCCCTGTAGTAGTTCGGCGTTCGCAGCAGGACCGCCTTCGCGCCGTGCTGCTCGGCCGTCGCGAGGATGTCGCCGAGCGTCTCGCTGTTGTACGCGACCAGGACGGCCTTACCGGTGGCGTCGATGGTGTCGTAGTCGTCCGGGGCGCCGTTGACCGCGTCGACGACCTCCAGGTCCTCACCACCGGCCGGCGGGTTCGCCGACAGTCCCACCCGCTGGACGTCGAGTGCGCGCCGGACCGGCGCGGTGACCGTGACGGTCGGTACGTCGATACCGGTGATGCTGGCGCCGACCGCGAGGATGCCCGGCGCCTCCGCCGGCGAACCGACCGTGCCTTCGCCGGGACCTTCGTTGCCCGCGGCAGCGACCACGACGACCCCGTCGTGGACGGCGTTCTCGGCGGCCTGCTCGAGCGGGTCGTCGGGGGCCGGGTCGCCGGACAGGCTCAGATTCACGACGTCCGCGCGGTACGGGTTGCCGACGGCAACCGCGGCCTCGAACCCGGCGATGACCGCGGACTCGTAGCCGCGGCCGTCCTCACCCAGCACCTTGTAGGCGGTGAGGGTCGCGCCCGGCGCGACGCCGGTCCTGCCGTCAGCCTGCGTACTGCGGCCGGCGACGATCCCGGCGACGTGGGTGCCGTGACCGTTGTCGTCCATCGGGTCGGTGTCGTTGTTGACGAAGTCGTACCCGGCGGCGACCTTGTGGCCATGGCCGAATCCGCCCCCGAGATCGGGGTGGGTGTAGTCGATCCCGGTGTCCACGATCGCGATCGTCTGCCCGGCGCCGGTGACCGGCGTACCCTTCCGATCCTTGGTCTGCCACACCTGAGGCGCCTGGATCTGCGACAGAGCGGCGTCACCGGTGGAGTGCAGCTGCTGGTCCGGGTACACCGCGGTCACGCCGGGCAGCGTGCGGAGCCGGGCGGCGCCGGCCTCGTCCGTGGTGACGGCCACGGCGTTGAGGAGCTGGCTGAACTCGCGGGTGACGGTGGCATGGATACCGGCGGTCGTGACGGACTGCCGGAAGCTCGCATGTGCGGCCTGCACGATCGCGGCCTGCTGCCGAGCCCGCGCTCCAGCGGACGGAGCCGGGGCGCCGGCGAACTGGACGATCACCCGCGTGCTGGGTATCGGAGAAGTCGGCGTCGAGGGTGTGGCGACAGCTGGGGTGGCCGCGAGGACGAGGGTCAGCGGCGTCGCCAACGCCACCGCCCCCCGGACGACACGTCTCGGTACAGGATGCATGAGGGCACTCCCGATGGCAGGACGGAAATCGATCTATGGCGGATGCAGTGTGCTCACGGCACGCAGCGAGCGGCCAGAGGATCGGGCGGCACGATGCAGCCAATGTCCTTCACCGGCCATCGAGATATTCACTGCGCCGAGACCGGTTCCGCGGAGTACTCTCGCCACGATGTCCACCAGGGAGCGACGTGACGAGGGCAAGCTCTCCGCCGTCGGTGTCGCCGCACTGGACGAGCAGCTCTACCGGCGGTTGCTGACCACTCCCGGATCGACATTGGCCGAGCTGACCGCCGGAACCGAGATCGGCGCGACCCGTGCCCGGCAGGCGATCGCGCGGCTCGAGCGATGCGGACTGGTGAGCAGGAGGCCCGGCGTTCCGGCGAGATTCCTCCCGGCACCGCCGGATGTCGCAGTCGGCTCGCTGATCGCCCACCGCCAGGACGAGCTCGAGCGGGCCAGGCTGGCGGCGGAGAGCCTGCTCGCGGACTTCCACCAGGGCACGCGCTACGAGCACACCTCGCAGGTCGTCGAGCTGATCAGCGGCCAGGCCGCCATCAGTCAGCGGGCGGTCCAACTGATGAGCGGCGCCGAGCACGAGGTGGTGGTGTTCGACAAGCCTCCGTACGTCGGCGCCCAAGACAACCCTGACGAGATGGATGCGCTGGCCCGCGGCGTGCGGTGGCGGGCGATCTACTCCACCGAGTCACTGACCGAGCCGGGTCAGCTCGCCACGATGACGGCCTTCCGGGACGCGGGCGAGCAAGCACGGCTCTCGCCGGTCGTGCCGACCAAGCTGGTCATCGTGGACCGTCGCCTCGCGCTGTTACCGCTGGGGGTCGCCGGAGCGGACGCGGCGGAGACCGCGGTGCTGGTCCATCCGAGTTCCTTGCTCTCTCTGCTCGTCACGCATTTCGACGGCATGTGGGAGCGGAGCATTCCCTTCGACCAGCACCTGAACGGCGGCCAGCCGCCGGCCAAGTCCGAGCAACGGGTGCTGCAACTGCTCTCGGCCGGGCTGAAGGACGAGGCAATCGCCCGTCAGCTCGGGATCAGCCTCCGAACCACGCGGCGATGGATCGCGCACGTGATGGCCGACCGTGGCGTCACCACCCGCTTCCAGCTCGGCCTCGTCGTGGCCCGCGAACTGACCTCCTGACATCTGATGAATCGGTCGGCGCCTCGCGGGGAACGGCCCGCACAGAGGGCAACGTGACCGCGATTGGTCTGAGGACTTACCCTGCACGTGTATCGACAGGGACGGGGAGGTAGCGAGTGGCAGCCACCGACAAGGCATTGGCCGGCCTGCGCCAGATGATTGCGTCCGGGGAGCTCGGGCCAGGGGCCAAGTTCCCGCCGGAGCCCGAACTGTGCGACCACCTCGGGGTGTCGCGCAGTTCGTTGCGAGAGGCGGCCCGGTCGCTGGCCGCGCTCGGCGTGATCGAGTCACGGCACGGTTCGGGCACCTACGTCTCGGCGCTGGATCCGGCCGAGATCATCAGCCGGTTCTCGCTGTCGGTCGAGCTGATCCCGCTCGAAGGCGTCCTCCAGTTGCTCGAGGTCCGCCGCGTGCTGGAGTCCCACGCCACCGCCTCGGCCGCGGCCCGCCAGGACCCGGACCTGCAGGCGCGGCTGAGTGCCATCCTCGACCGCCTCGAGTCGACCACGGACGCGACCGAGATCCAGCATCTCGACGCCGAGTTCCACAACGCGATCTGTACGGCGGGCGGCAACCCGACCGTCACCGCCTTGACCGGCGTGATCCGGGGCCGCGGTGGGCACTACCGCATCTTCGAGCCCGGCGCGGACTTCGATGCCATCAAGCAGACCAGCGACCGCGGCCACCGCGCCATCCTCGCCGCTATCGCCACCCGCGATCCGGCGGCCGCCGCGACCGCCGCCTCGGCCCACATCGCCCAAACCGAACTCTGGCTCCGGGCCCTCCGCCCCGTGCCCCAGGTCGACCTGCCGGCCGAGGCGGTGCCGGCGAGTTGACGATGGACGCTGAGGTGGCACAGACCTCGGACTGGGCCTTGCGCGCTGTGGCTACCACCGACATCGAGCCGCTCGCCGACCTGCGCGCTGTGGTCATGCGTCCGGATCTGGAACGCCTCGGGCGGTACGACGAGCACCGCGTGCGGCAGCGGTTGCGGGATTCGCTCTCCCGGCAGCACACCTCGATCATCCTGGTCGACGGCGAGTTCGCGGGCTCCATCACGCTCCGCCCCAGCGCCGGCAGGCAGTGGCTCGAGCACTTCTACCTCACCCCACACTGCCAGGGCCGAGGGCTGGGATCGGCGATCCTGCGCTCGATTCTGGAACAAACCGATGCCCAGCGCGCGACCGTGGGCCTGAACGTCCTGCAGGGCAGCGCGGCCCGCCGGCTGTACGAGCGGCACGGTTTCGTCATGGAGTCCGAGGACCCGGTCGACGTCTTCATGGTGCGTCCGCCGAGCCTTCGTTCCTGAAAGGAATTTTCTTTCTTCTGTCGAGATCTTGCAGACAGGTGCTCGACTACATACTCTCCAGGCAGTTCGTCTGGAGGGGATCCGCCAATGTCCCGATCACACCTGCGCGCCGTCGCGGTCGCGCTCACCACCGCACTCCTAGGTGCCGTCCTCACTACTCCCGCGGTCGCCACTCGCCCGGCGCCGCGGATCACCCGCGCCGGGCTGGATCCGGCGCTCGTCTCCGGACGCGGAGCGGAGGTCGCGTTCCTCGAGCAAGAGGCCGAGAACGCTGACTACACGGGCGAGAAGATCGGCCCGAGCCGGGAGGCCTACACGTTGCCGGCCGAGGCGTCCGGACGGACCGCCGTACGCCTGCAACCTTCGCAGTACGTCGAATTCACGCTGACCCGGCCGGCCAACGCACTGACGCTTCGCTACAGCATCCCGGACGCACCGGGCGGTGGTGGGATCACGGCGCCCCTCGACGTGACGGTCAACGGCAAGCACAAGCGGACGATGACGCTGACGTCGCAGTACGCCTGGCTCTACGGGATGTATCCGTTCTCCAACGACCCGAACGTCGACCCGATCCCGGGCTGGTGGAAGCCCGAGCCGGATCCGGTCGCCAAGCCGTTCCGGCCGAACCACTTCTACGACGAGCAGCGGCTCCTGCTCGACCGGACCTACCAGGCCGGTGACCGCGTCCGGTTCGCCGTACCCAAGAAGACGAATGCCGCTTGGTATGTGCTGGATGTTGCAGACTTCGAGCTGGTGAAGGTGCCGCTGAAGCAACCCGCGCGGTCCTTGGACGTCCGGCTCTTCGGCGCCGACCCCACCGGCCGGCACGACGCCGCACCCGCGATCGAGCGGACCATCGCGGCGGCGCAGCGGATCGGCTGGTCGGTCTTCATCCCGCCGGGCACGTTCCAGGTCAACCGCCACATCGTCGTCGACAACGTCACGGTCGGCGGCGCCGGCAACTGGTGGACGATCATCAAGGGCAAGGTCCTGCCGCTGGCCGAACCCGCGCCGGACAAGTCGGTGCACAGCGCACCGGGCTTCTACGGCAAGTACGCCGCCGACGGCGGGAGCACCCGGGTTCACCTGGCCGACTTCGCGATCGAGAGCGACGTACGAGAACGGATCGACACCGATCAGGTCAACGGGATCGGCGGCGCGATCGGCGGCGGCTCGACGATCGAGAACCTTTATCTGCACCACACCAAGGTCGGCATCTGGCTCGACGGCCCGATGGACGGCCTGCTGATCCGCAACAACATCGTCACCGACGCGGTCGCCGACGGGATGAACCTTCATCTCGGCGTCTCGAACGTCCGGGCGACCAACAACTTCGTCCGCAACAGCGGTGACGACGGCTTGGCGATGTGGTCGGAGTCCAACCCGGACGGCCTGGTCAATCACAGCAACGTCTACGACCACAACACGGTCCAGACGCCGGTACTCGCGAACGACATCGCGATCTACGGCGGTCGCGACAACGCGGTCACCGACAACCTGGTCGCCGACCCGATCCGTGAGGGCAGCACGTTGCACGCGGGCTCGCGGTTCAACGCCACGCCGTTCGAGGGGAAGCTGACGTTCGCCCGCAACACCACGGTCCGCGGTGGTCCGCGCGACCTGAACTGGGACATCGGGCTCGGCGCGATCTGGCTGTACGCGTTGCAGTCCACGATGTCCGGGTCGATCGAGATCACCGACAGCTCGTTCCTCGACTCGACGTACAACGCGATGATGTTCGTCGTCGACTGGCCGGTGAAGGACGACTACGCGATCACGAACGTTGCCGTGCGCAACATCAAGGTCGACGGCACCGGGACGAACGTGGTCAACGCCCGGGTCGGCGGCTGGGCCACGTTCGAGAATGTCGACGCGCGCAACGTCGGCGCGCCGTTCGTCAACAACTGCGGGACGTTCCACTTCAACGGGCCGCCGGAGTTCGACGTACGCCTGCTGGCCGGCAACGACGGCGGCTGGACCGGAGCAACGTGGTGCGAGGACCGCCCCGCCGTCGTACCTCCGCCGCCACCGTCACCCTGGAGCTGACCACCCGGGATCCGGCCGCTGGGGACGAGAAGGCCACCCAACTCGTCCCCAGCGGCCCGCTCACACCTCGACGGTGGTGGGCTCGGGTTCCGCCGGGACCTCCGGCGTACGGCGGGCCACGCGGAACGCCAGTGTGAGTACGACTGCACCCACGAAGACGATGCCGGAGGCAACCGCTGCCGCGGTGTGCATCGCGTGGACGAAGGTGTTGTTCGCGACGTGCACCAGGTCCGGCCGGCCGATCGTGCCGGCGGCGTGCCGGGTTGCCTCGGCAGACGATCCCGCGGCTTCGCGGAGGTTGTCGGGAAGGCCGGCCAGCGACGGTGCGATCCGATGCTGGTACGTCGACGACACGATCGTGCCGAGGACGGCGACACCGAGAACGCTGCCGACCTGACGCAGCGCATTGCTGACGGCCGAGCCGGCGCCGATGCGGTCCATCGGCAGAGTCGCCATCACGGCTGCCGTTGTGGGCGCGACGGTCACACCGATCGCCAGGCCGGCCAGTCCACCGACGATACCGATCCAGATCAGCGAGGTGTGCACGTCGTACGTGAGGTTGAGCGCGAAGCACAATGCCAGCGCGAGTACAGCCGTGCCAGACACTGGTGCCACCCCGAAGCGGGCGGCCAGGCGGGCGCCGAGCGGTGAACCAACCACTACTCCGGCCGCGCCGGGCAGTGACATCAGCCCGGCCGACAGGGCGCTCATGCCACGCGCGCCTTGCAGATAGAAGGCCAGGTAGAAGCTCTGCCCGGTGATCGTCAGGAAGACCGCGGCGAGGGCGACGTTGCCCGCGGCGAACCGGCGGTTGCGGAACAGGCGCGGGTCGAAGCTCGGCTCGTGCTCGCGCCATTCGGAGTACAGGAAGCCGGCCAGCAGGACTAGGCCGACGGTAATGCTCGACCACACCTGCCAGCGGTTCCAGCCGCCTTGGTGACCGCCCTCGATCAGTCCGTACGAGACACCGAGCAGACCGAGGGTGGACAGGCCGAGGCCGACCGGGTCGAGCTTGCGCCGCCGCGGGCTCTTCGGGTTCGGGAGGACGAGCGCGGCGCCGACCAGGCCGAACGCGACGATCGGCAAGTTGATGGTGAAGACCGATCCCCACCAGAAGTGGTCGATCAGTACGCCGCCCAGCACGGGGCCGACGGCGACACCGACGCCGGCCGACGACGACCAGGCCGCGATCGCTCCGGCCCGGCGCTCCGGCGGGAACGTCCAGCCGATGATGGCCATCGACGTGGGCATGATCAGCGCTCCGCCCAGACCCATCGTCGCGCGGGCCAGGATGAGCTCGACCGGACCGCCGGCCCAGGCGGCCCAGGCCGATGAGCCGCCGAAGATGAGCAGGCCGGCCATCAGCACGGTCCGGTGACCGTACCGATCACCGAGCGCGCCGGCCGCGAAGAGTGCGGTGGCGAAGAGCAGCGAATAGATGCCGATGGCCCATTGCAGTTGCCCCGGCGTGGCGCCGAGGCCGTCGACCGGGTCGGCGAGGCGTTCGAGGGCGATTCCGAGGACGGTCGAGTCGATCCAGATCAGGACGGCCGACACGACCAGGACGGCGAGAATGCGGCGTTGCCGCGAGGGGTCGATCGAGGACACGAAGTCTCCTATAATTGACAGGACCCTGACGAGGTTTCCATCGTCGCCGATTGACAGGAACCTGTCAATCTCCTTTTTCGTCCCGACCCCGGCAGAATGAGATGCATGGACCCCAGCGACCCGACCGGCTGCGTCACCTTCCTCGTCCGGCACGCCTGGCTGAGCATGCGCTCGGCGCTGGCCGTCGCCCTGGACGAGCACGGGCTCTCCGTGCAGCAGTACGGCACGCTGCTGCTGGTCCGGGAGAAGCCGGGCCGCACCGTCGCCGAGGTCGGCCGCGAGGTCGGTACGGCGCGCCAGTCTGCGAACGAGCTGATCGCCGGCATGGAACGAGCCGGCCTGGTCGAGCGCCGCCCCAACCCGTCGGACCGTCGTACCCAGCAGGTCCATCTCACCCCGGCCGGCGAACAGCGGCTGGCCGACGCGGCCCCCGCCGTACGCAAGGTCGAGGCAGAACTCGAGGCGTTGTTCAGCGCCGGCGACCGCGCGACCGTCCGGACGTGGCTCGGGCATATGGTCACGTCGGTCGAGGGCTAGGGCATGTCTGACGATTCCGCGCCGTCGCGAGCAGGCGCTCGGTGCGGTAGCTCGGCGTGCTGGAGCGAAGGTCTCGATGCGGAGCATCGTGGCCTTCGCGCCAGTGCGGCGAGGTGCCGTGCCGAGTGCCGCGCAGTAGGCGGGGAATCGTCAGACATGCCCTAGGGTCTTGAGGCATGCGCGCACACGCTGAGCGGTTGACCGGGCTCGGTACGACGATCTTCGCCGAGATGTCCGCCCTCGCGGTGGCGACCGGCTCGGTCAACCTCGGTCAGGGGTTCCCGGACCGCGACGGGCCCGACTCGCTGCTCGAGGATGCGATCGCGGCGATCCGCGCCGGCGCCAACCAGTACCCGCCGGCCCGCGGCATCCCGGCGCTCCGGCAGGCGATCGTCGACCACCAGAAGCGGTTCTACGACCTCTCGTACGACCCGGACACGCAGGTTCTCGTCACCACCGGCGCCACCGAGGCGATCGCCGCCGCGCTGCTCGCGTTCGTCGAGCCCGGCGACGAGGTGATCGCGCTCGAGCCGTACTACGACTCGTACGCGGCCGGCATCGCCTTCGCCGGCGGCCGCCGTGTCCCGGTCACCCTGCGCGCCCCGTCGTACCGTCTCGACCTGGATGAATTGCGCGCCGCGGTCACCCCGCGCACTAAGGTCCTGCTGATCAACTCCCCGCACAACCCGACCGGCACCGTCCTCACCGATGAGGAACTGCGGGGCATCAGTGCGGTCGCCGTCGAGCACGACCTGGTCGTCATCACGGACGAGGTCTACGAACACCTCGTGTACGACGGACTCGAGCACCGGCCGCTGGCGTCGTACGACGGGATGGCCGAGCGGACCGTGTCGATCAGCAGCGCCGGGAAGACGTTCGCGGTCACCGGCTGGAAGATCGGCTGGGTCACCGGATCGCCGTCGGTGGTGACGGCGGTGACGACGGCCAAGCAGTTCCTCACTTTCACCTCTGGTGCGCCCTTCCAGCCGGCCATCGCGCAAGCGCTTGCCTTAGGCAAGCGCTACTTCGACGCCCTGCGGGCCGACCTGCAGTCCCGCCGCGACCTCCTCTGCAACGGCCTGGCCGACCTCGGCTTCGAGGTCCATCGCCCGCAGGGCACCTACTTCGTCACCACCGACATCCGCCCCCTCGGCCACACCGACGGCATCACCTTCTGCCGCCAACTCCCCGAACGCGCCGGCGTCGTAGCGATCCCCCACCAAGTCTTCTACGACAACCAGGACTTCGGCCGCCCCCTCGTCCGCTGGGCCTTCTGCAAACAACCCGAAGTCCTCCAAGAAGCCCTAACCCGCCTCCAAAAGCTCTGACCCGGTAGGTTGTGCACGGTGCGAGACACCGGCAGGCCGGTTCCGAGAGACTAGGAGCAGCTCACCTCGCGCTGCCAGGTGAGAAGTGAAGCTGGGATTCCCGCCGGAATGACGGGCCCCAGCTTTCGCGCATTTCGGAGCCTGTTCACGCTGGTCAGCGGATGACGACCTGATGGACCGTGACCACTGCGGCCATCGCCGTCAGCCACCTCTCCTCGCCGAGGACAGCCGCCGACATCGCCCCCGCGACGGCATCGGGCAACCAGAGCATCGGTTCGGCTGACGGCCGGGCAAATCCCACCTGCAAATCCGACGAGATCAGGCGCTTACGACGCGCACTGTCGACCAGCCGGAGGTCACGTCTGTCCTGCGCCGCCGCCCGGGACTCCAGCCAAGCTTCCGACAGCCCGAACTGGTCCAGCTCGGCATTCAACGGATTGTCCAGGAATCCGCCGCTCTCGTACCGGCGCTGTCCACAGGTGTCGAGGGGCAGGGCGGGGCAGATCGACAGGGGAGGAAGCGGGAGATGGTTTCGGGGTCTCGGGCGATGGCGGTGGATTGGTCGTCGGCGGTCAGGATGGGGCGTTGGATGAGGATGGGGTGGGTGACCATGGCCTGGATCCAGTCCGCGCGGTGGGACTCGTCTTGGGGGAGATCGCGGAGGGGTTTGGCGTCGGGTTCGTTGTGGCGGACGAGGTGCCAGGGGTCGAGGTTGAGGCGGGTCAGGACGGCGTCCAGTTCTTCCGCCGTCGGCGGGTCGTCCAGGTACCGGCGGACTGTGTAGTCGACGCCGGCCTCGTCGAGGGCCTCGGTGGCGGCTCGGCATTTGGAGCAGGCGGGATTGATCCAGATCTCCACGGGTGGATCCTTCTGTCAGCGGTGGTGGAACCAGAGCTTGGTGGGTTGCTGGAGCATCAGGATCAGTAGGGTGCCGTGGATGGCCAGGCCGAGGATGCTGGCCGGCAGCGCCATCACACCGCCGACGATGCCGATCGCGGCGACGCCGATGAGCAGGTAGCGGGCCCACGGGCGGCGCTTGCGGAGGTAGATCGCCGGCAGCAGGTACACGAAGGCGCAGATCATCGCCGCCGCGACCGCGACGCCTTGGTTGTCCTTGGAGCCGGTGAGGACCTCGGAGACCTGCGCGCCCGCGGACGTGAGCGCGATGGCGGCGAGCAGTACGCACATCGCACCGAGGCCGAGCGAGATGACCGCGGCGATCGTGACCTGCTTCGGCGGGTTCGCCTGATCCGCATCCGCGCCGGCACCGTAGGCACCGCCGTACGCTGCCGGAGTATCGCCGTACGCACTCGGGCGGTCGCCGTACGGCGTCGTGCCGGGAGACTGTGGAGCGTCGGCGGAACCGAAGACGCCTCGGTACGGGCCGGGCCTGTCCTCGGTCGAGTCGTCGCCGTGCTGCTCGGTCATGCGGTCAAGTGTTCCTTCCAGCTGCCCCCTGCCCACGATCCTCGCAGATCGAGCAAAACCGGTGCTGCGATCAGCCCGTCGTGACGGTGATGTCGAGATGCTCGAAGGTCAGGTACGGCGCCAGGTCGGCAGCGGTGAGCCTGGTCGGCGCGAAGTACGCAGGGTCGGGGTGGAAGCGCACCGTCGTACCCGTCGAGTCGCTCGGCTCGACGGCTTCGAGATCGGTCATCGGGATGCCGTGCTCGTAGCGCTGGGTCCACGAACCGTTGCGGCGGCGGTTGGTGTGGGTGAGTTGATCGCTGAGGGCCGCGACGATGGACATACCGCGGCGCGGCCGGCCATCGGGGAGCAGTGGCGCGGCCGGGTCCTGGAAGAAGCGGAGGTCCTCGGTGGCCATGACCGGCTTCTTCACGACGTTCCCGAGTTCGTCGACGCGAGTATCGGTGCCGCGACCGTCATCGGCGATCGAGATCGAGCCGTCGGGGTGAAGCGTGACCGTGCAGCTCCCCCGCTGCCCGGCCGACTCGGCCTCGTCGTCCGGGTAGGCGATGACTTCGAGCACGAGATGGAGTACGCCGCCCGGTGCATAGCTGTCGGCGTCGTCGCGGATCCGCTGCAGGTGAGCGTGATCGACCGATCCGGCCCAGTCGTGCGTGGTGTTGACCCAGTCGGCGCGAGGTTGTGTCACCCGCCCATTCTCGCCGATTCCTTTCGGATCTCCTGCCGGTCTACACGGCAGTTCACGGGAGGAGAACCATGCGCAAGATCACTGCGTCGACCTTGATGACGCTGGACGGTGTCGTGGAGGACCCGAGCGGGTTCAGCGGTACGGCGTTCGGCGGCTGGGCGTCGCCGTACTTCGATGCGGAGGCCGTCCAGCGGTCGATCGAGCAGTTGTCCGGATGCGACTACTTCCTGTGCGGGCGCCGTACCTATGAGATGTTCTCCGCGGCGTGGGCTGACGCACCTGGCCCGTACGCCGATCAGCTGCGGAGCCTGCCCAAGTTGGTGGCATCCACCACTCTCACCGGCGAGCTCACCTGGAACGCGTCCTTGCTCGCCGGAGACGCAGCGACCGCTCTCAAGCAGATCAAGCAGGAGCCGGGCGGCGACATCATGATGTACGGCAACCCGAACCTGCTGCGCACGCTGCTGGACAACGGCCTCGTCGACCAGCTGGAGATCGCGCTGCACCCGCTGGTCCTCGGCACCGGCGCCAAACTCTTCCCCGACGGTGCACCCCGAACCGAGCTCACCCTCGAAGCCCAATCCCAGCTGCCGACCGGTGTCATGCTCCTGACCTACACCATCGCCTGACGCAGAACAGCCGGGCCGGTTCCTCAACCGGCCCGGCTGTCGGGGTTGCTAGGCGGGGGCTACTTCCAAGGCGTCCTTGGATTCGTTCAGCGTCACCTTGACGGTCTCGCCGTCGCGGACACTGCCGGTGAGGATGCCTCGGGCCAGTTCGTCGCCGATCGCCGACTGCACCAGGCGGCGGAGCGGACGGGCGCCGTAGACCGGGTCGTAGCCGGTCATCGCGAGCCACTCCAGCGCACCTTCGTCGACATCCAAGGTGATCCGGCGGTCCGTCAGGCGACGCTGCAGGGCCTCGACCTGGAGGGCGACGATCTGGGTCAGTTCCTCGCTGCCGAGCGCGTCGAACAGCACGATCTCGTCGAGCCGGTTGATGAACTCCGGCTTGAACGACTGCCGCACGACCGCCATCACCTGGTCCCGCTTGGCGTTGTCGTCGAGCCGGACGTCGGCCAGGTAGGCCGAACCCAGGTTGCTGGTCAGGATCAGGATGACGTTGCGGAAGTCGACCGTCCGGCCCTGGCCGTCGGTCAGGCGACCGTCGTCCAGCACCTGCAGCAGGATGTCGAACACCTCGGGGTGCGCCTTCTCCACCTCGTCGAGCAGGATCACCGAGTACGGACGGCGGCGGACAGCCTCGGTGAGCTGGCCACCCTCCTCGTACCCGACGTAGCCGGGCGGGGCGCCGACGAGCCGCGCGACGCTGTGCTTCTCGCCGTACTCCGACATGTCGATCCGGACCATCGCCCGCTCGTCGTCGAACAGGAAGTCCGCGAGCGCCTTGGCCAGCTCGGTCTTACCGACACCGGTCGGACCGAGGAACAGGAAGCTTCCGGTCGGTCGGTCCGGATCCGAGATGCCCGCACGGGCCCGACGGACAGCGTCGCTGACGGCCTTGACCGCCTCCCGCTGACCGATCAGCCGGTGACCCAGCTCGTCCTCCATCCGGAGCAGCTTGCCGGTCTCGCCCTCGAGCAGCCGGCCGGTCGGGATGCCGGTCCACATCGCGATCACCTCGGCGATCTCGGTCGGGCCGACCTCCTCGTTGACCATCGCGTCCGGGCCGTCGGCGACCTCGGGCTCGGCGGACGCCTCTTCCAGCTCCTTGGTCAGCTCGGGGATGTCGCCGTACAGGATCTTGGACGCGGTCTCGAAGTCGCCGTCGCGCTGGGCCCGCTCGGCCTGGCCGCGCAGCTCGTCGATCCGCTCCTTGATCTCGCCGACCCGGTTCAGGCCGGACTTCTCCTTCTCCCACCGCGACTCCAGAGCACGTAGCTCCTCCTCGCGGTCGGCGAGGTCGGCGCGCAGCCGCTCGAGCCGCTCCTGGCTGGAGGCGTCCTCCTCCCGGGCGAGCGCAAGCTCCTCCATCTTCAGCCGGTCCACGGTCCGGCGGAGCGAGTCGATCTCGACCGGGGACGAGTCGATCTCCATCCGCAGCCGGGACGCGGCCTCGTCGACCAGGTCGATCGCCTTGTCCGGCAGCTGCCGGCCGCTGATGTAGCGGTGCGACAGCGTGGCCGCCGCGACCAGTGCGGAGTCGGAGATGGCGACCTTGTGGTGCGCCTCGTAGCGCTCCTTCAGGCCACGCAGGATCGCGATCGAGTCCTCGACCGAAGGCTCGCCCACGAACACCTGCTGGAAGCGGCGCTCCAGCGCCGGGTCCTTCTCGATCCGGGTCCGGTACTCGTCCAGGGTGGTGGCGCCGATCATCCGCAGCTCACCACGGGCCAGCATCGGCTTCAGCATGTTGCCGGCGTCCATCGCGCCCTCGCCGGTCGCGCCGGCGCCGACGACGGTGTGCAACTCGTCGATGAACGTGATGATCTGGCCGTCGGACTCCTTGATCTCGGTCAGCACGGCCTTCAGCCGCTCCTCGAACTCACCGCGGTACTTCGCGCCCGCGACCATGGCACCGAGGTCGAGGCTGATCAGCCGCCGCCCGCGCAGCGACTCGGGCACGTCACCGGCCACGATCCGCTGGGCCAGGCCCTCGACGACGGCGGTCTTGCCGACGCCGGGCTCACCGATCAGGACCGGGTTGTTCTTGGTCCGGCGGGACAGGACCTGCACGACACGGCGGATCTCGGAGTCACGTCCGATCACCGGGTCGAGCTTGCCGTCCTTGGCCCGCTCGGTCAGGTCGACGCCGTACTTCTCCAGCGTCTTGGTGGTGCCCTCGGCCTCCGGGGAGGTGATCCGGCGGTTGCCACGCATCTGGTCGAACGCCTGCAGCAACGCGTCAGCGCCCACGCCGAGCGCCGACTTCGCGTTGCCCTCGACGGTCGCGAGCGCGATCAGCAGGTGCTCGGTGGAGACGTACTCGTCCCCGAGCCCGAGGGCCCGCTGCTCCGCCTGCGACAGCACATCGCTCGTCTTCGGCGACAGGCTCGGCGCCTGCACGCTGCCACCGCTCGCCTTCGGCAGCCGACTCAGCTGCTCGGCGGTCTTGCGGCGTACGGCGTCCAGGTCGGCACCGGCGGCCTCGAGGAGGCCGACCGTCGTCCCCTCGGGCTGCGCGAGCAGCGCCGAGAGCAGGTGAATGGGCTCCACGGTCGGGTTGCCCGCCGCGGAGGTCTGACGGATCGCGACCGACAGGGTTTCCCGGGCCAGCGTCGTCAACCGCTGAACGTCCATCGAGTTCCAGCCTTTCCAGCTCAAGTTACAACAGTCACTCGTTACAACTTATCCAAACTTGAGTCCATTCCACTCAACTCTGAGAAATCCTGGGGAAATCTCAGGGTCCCCACCCATCCTCACTACAAGTTGTATCCGCTTGACTGCCGCTGGTTGAGGCTCAGTTCGCCGGCTGTGGAAAACGGGCGTCGACGCTCGTGGCGAGGTAGCCGGTGGCGATGTCATAGACGTGTCCCGAGACGCTCACTTTGGGTGACAGCAGCGGTGAGCCGAGCAGCCGCTCGACATCGGCCTTGACGGTGATCTGTGGGTCGGCGACGGCGGACGCCTCCAGCGCCACCTCGGAGAGGCCGGTTGCCTCAGCCGCCCGCCGGCGGAACCCGGGGTCGGCCAGGAAGGCCGTCCCACACTGCGTGTGGTGGATCACCGCAACTTCGAAGAGCGTATCGACCGCGCCGGCGCCGCCGCGCAACTGCTCGGCGAGGAACGCGAGGTAGGCGATGTCGTCGATGACCGCCGGCGTGACGCGTCCACCCGCGTTGCGGATGACGGGGGCGTCCCCGAGTTCGAGCCCGAGGGCAAGAGCCGGGTCGATGCGGTGGTCGAGACAGGTGACGACGATCACCGGTACGGCGGGCAGGCCGAGCGCGGCCGGGGAGTAGGTCCGGGCGAACTCCGCATTGCGTTCGAGCAAGGGAAACAGCTTGGTCATCGGTGCTCCTTCGAAAGGTCGGGACGGACGGCGACAACATGACGCGAGGCGATCTCGCGGATGGCGTCGGCGAGCAGGTCCGGATGCTCGCTGGTGGTCAGGTGACCGCCAGGAAAGGTCAGTACGTCGGCACTCGGCACACGGATCCGGGCGGCGGTGACCTGGCGGTGTTCGTAGCGGTCCTCCTCGCTGCCGCCGAGGTACACAGCCACGGTGTCCGCCAGGTCACGTGCGACGGCGGCGAGATCCCAGCGCTGGGCATGGCGGCGATGTTCCTGGACGAACCCAGCGGCTCGATGGAGGAATGCCGCACCCTCCCGGCGCGTGACCGCCGACCGCAGTTCGGCGAGCTCCTCCGCGCTGGGGCGATAGCTGCGGGAGTACAACCGTGCCCCGAGCATCGCCGAGTCGAACATCTCCGGCGAGCGCTGCGCCCGGCGCATGGCCAACGCGCCCAGCGGGCTGCGCAGCATCGGCGTGACCTGCCACGGGTGCGTGTGCGAGTCGGCGAACAGGCCGCCGTTCATCATGAACACGGCCACGATCTCCGGCAGTGCGCCGGCCCGCTCCGACGTACGGCGAAGCAGTTCGAGCAACGCCAACGACGTGTAGTCGAAGGTAACCACGACCGTGCGGCGTACGGCGTGGTGGCGCCACAGCGCCTCGACCAGGTCCGCACGCTCCATCGTGGAGTGCCGATAGTTGCCCGGTTTGTCCGAATCCCCTTGCCCGACCGGCTCGACGTAGAGCCGTGGACCGAGGTCCACGCCGAGCATCCGGTCCACCTGCGCCCAGCCGTACGAGCCGTCCGGGAAGCCGGGCAGTATCGTGAGCCAGGTCGCGTCGGGATCCCGAGACGCGCCGACGACACGCTCGAAAACCCGCAAGGCGCCAGGGGTTGCGGCAGCCTCCGCGGGCAGGACCCGCGCCGGATCCGGGTGATACAGGACCCGCTGGCCGCCGGCGTACCACTGGTCCGCGGTCACCAGTACCGCCGCGCCACTCTTTCCCATCGCTCCTCCTCGTTTAGTGGACACTGTCCACATTAACGCGCTAAGTGGACGGTGTCCACTAAGTTAGTCTGTTGCCTATGACACCAGAGGCGACGCGGCGGAGGGTGCGGGGCGCGGTCCGCGACGGCCTCGTCGCCGCAGGGCTGGAGCTGGCCCGGACCGGTGGCCCGGACGCGGTCCTGCTCCGCGAGGCGACCCGACTGGTCGGCGTTGTGCCCAATGCCGCTTATCGGCATTTCGCCGACCGTGACGAACTACTCGCCGCGGTCTGTGCGGCGGCGATGCGCAAACTGGCCGACCGGATGGCAGCCGGTGTCAGTCGGGTGCGCGGCAAGCATGGCGATGCCGCGGCTGCCGGTCGCCGTCTCGGCGCGATCGGTGCCGCATACCTGGATTTCGCTCGCGCGGAGCCCGGGCTGTTCGCCACGGCGTTCGCAGTGCCGGCGCAGCATGAGTACGCGGCGACAGTCGACGGGACCGGGCAGGACCGGTCACCCCTCGGTCAACTGCGGGCCGTCCTCGATGAGCTCGTCGTCGCCGGTGTGCTCGCGCCCGGACGCCGCGACGGCATCGAGTACCCGATCTGGTCCACGGTGCACGGACTCGCTGTGCTTACCGGCCAAGGGCCCTTGCGCGACGCCCCCGACGCCACCCGCCGGAAGTTCGAGCAGCTCACGCTCGGCTTCATCGCCGGCGGACTGTGACGGGCCACCCAGTCGCAGCCGCTGGTTGCTTCAGGCCCTGAATTCTGAGGCGCGGATGCGGTAGACCTGCAGATTCAGGTCGTAGTACTTGTCGGTCTCGCCGACCCACTGCATCTCGAGCCGGCGGGCCGTGGCGATGGCGCGTCTGTTGTTCGGGCGGGCGACGGCGAACAGCTCGTCGACGGCACCTTCCTTGAACGCCCAGCGCATCAGCTCGCGGCTGGCCTCGGTCGCGTAACCATGGCCCCAGGCGCTCGGCCGCAGCTGCCAGCCGATCTCCAGGTCCTCCTCGTACGGCGGGAGCAGGCGGATCACCAGTGCGCCGACGACCTCACCGTCGTCCCGGCGGGCAACGGCCCACCGGCCCGCGGGGAGGACGAAGTTCGGCTGGGCCTCGATCCAGGCCTGCAGGACGAGCCGCATGCTGGCGGCGTCGGGGACCTTGTCGATGGCCGGCGACAGCCAGGGCGCCACATCGGCCGAGCCGTAGATCTCCAGCGCGGCCTCGGCGTCGTCTTCTTCCCAGTCCCGGATGATCAGCCGGTCTGTCTGCAGACTGAGTGTCACCTCGCCAGAGTAGGCGGTGAACCGCCGCAGACAACATGGCGCGCGGTCACCGGGAGATGAACGCGAGGAGCCCCCGGCCATGCGGGCCGGGGGCTCCGTTGCGAGCGAGCCGCAGGGCGGTCCTGGAACGGACCACCCTGCGGGGGCCGAAGAGCGCTGGGGGAAAGCGCACCTTCGACGGTGGAGGTGTCGGGGGGACGACGACCTCCACGGGACCGGAGGATCCGAAGGGTGGGTTCGGGAATCCTCCGGTGGTCGGAGAATGCTAGGTCAGCGGGAACCCAGCTCCAGTGGCTGGGTCCGGATCCAGCGGGTCGTGGTCTGCTGCCGGCCCATGGCGATCACGTCGCCGGCCGGGCCGGCTGAGAAGACCCGGCTGTTCGTGCTCTGCCGGGAAACACCGACACCGCGCTGGACTTCTGCGAGGAGCTGGTTGACCCGCCTTCGCAGGTCCTCCACCTCCGACTGTAGCGCGAGGATGTGCCGAATTCCCGCCAGGTTGACGCCCTCTTCCTGGGACAGGTGCTGCACGTAGCGAAGCCTCGCCACGTCGTACGCCGAGTACCGCCGGCCGCGGCCGGACGCCCGGCTCGGCACCACAAGGCCGAGCCGGTCGTACTGGCGCAGGGTCTGCGGGTGCATGCCGGCCAGCTGGGCCGCCACCGAGATCACGTAGATCGGGGTGCGGTCGTCCCAGGTCGGCACCTGGCTGAACGGGAGGCCCATCACGAGCTCCCGAACAACCCGGCCCGCAGGTCAGGGTGGTCCGACGCCGAGTTGAACTCCTGCAGCTTGGCGCGCTGCTCGTCGGTCAACTCGTGCGGGACCTGCACCTCGAGGGTGAGCAGGATGTCGCCCTTGGTGCCGTCCCGCCGGACCGAGCCCTTGCCACGGACGCGCAGCTTGCTGCCGTTCGCCGTACCGGCAGGGATCCGGACCGTGACAGGCATGCCGTCCAAGGTCGGGACCTTGATCTCGGCGCCCAGCGCGGCCTCGGTGAAGCTCACCGGGACGTTCAGCGTCAGGTGCTCGCCCTGGCGGCCGAAGATCCGGTGCGACGTCACGTGCACGGTGACGTAGAGGTCGCCCGCGGGGCCACCCCGTTCGCCCGCCGCGCCCTTGCCCTTCAGGCGGATCCGCTGACCGTCCTGCACGCCCGCGGGGATGCGGACCTGCATGGTCTTGCTCGACTGGCCGCGGCCGGAGCCGTGGCAGGTCTCGCACGGCTCGTCGACAACCAGGCCGCGCCCCTTGCACTCGGTGCACGGCTCGGTCATGGCGAACACGCCGCCCTGGACCGAGGTCTGCATACCCGTGCCCTCGCACTTCAGGCAGACCTTCGGCACCGTGCCGTACTTCGCGCCGGTGCCCCGGCAGGTCTTGCACGGCTCGTCGCTGGTCATCCGCAGCCCGACGGTGACACCGTTCACGGCCTCGGCGAACTCGATCGTCGCCTCGGTCTCGATGTCCGCACCGCGCCGCGGCCGGGCCGTCGACGTGGTGGTCGTGGTCCGGCCACCACCGCCGAACATGCCGCCCAGGATGTCGCCGAGACCGCCGCCACTGCCACCGGAGCCGCCGCCGCGGTTGAACAGGTCGCCGACGTCGAAGTTGAACCCGCCGCCGCCCTGACTGCTGCCGCTCGGCATCCGGAAGCCGCCGCTGCCGAACAGCCGGCGGGCCTCGTCGTACTCCTTGCGCTTCTTCGGGTCGCCGACGACGTCGTACGCCTCGGAGACCTCCTTGAACTTCGCCTCCGCGGACGCGTCACCGGCGTTGGAGTCGGGGTGGTACTTGCGCGCCAGCTTGCGGTAGGCCTTCTTGATCTCATCGGCCTCGGCGGTCTTGGAGACGCCGAGAACCTTGTAGAAGTCCTTCTCGAGCCAGTCCTTCGTGCTCACTTGACGCCTCCCCTCCCGTCGTGGTCGTTACTCCGCGGACCTGTCCGCGTCATCATCTGTGCTCTCCACCGGTACGTCGGCCTTCGCGGCGTCGGCCGGTAGTTGCTCGGTCGGCTCCGACACGGCCACCCGGGCCGCCCGCAGGACACGCTCGCCGAGGCGGTACCCCGGCTGCATGACCATGGTCGCGGTCGGACCGTCCACCTCGTCGGAGTAGTTGTGCAGCAGGGCCTCGTGGATGCGCGGGTCGAAGGTGTCACCCTTCTCGCCGAACTTCACCAGGCCGAGCTTCTCGGTGACCCGTTCCAGCGATTCGGCGACCGCCTTGAACGCGCCCTCGAGCTCACCCGCCTCCCGGGCCCGGCCGACGTCGTCCAGGATCCCGAGCAGCTCGGTCAGCACCGAGCCGATCACGAGCTCCCGCGAAGCCTCCCGGTCCCGGTCCACTCGGCGCTTGTAGTTGACGTACTCGGCCTGCAGTCGCTGCAGGTCCGCCGTACGCTCGGCGAGCGCCTCGGTCAACAGTGCCTCCTGGGCGGACGGGCCGATCAGATCGGACGGGTCCCGCGGCGGCTGCGCGCCCGGGGTGCCCGGCATGCCCGGTGCGGCGCCGGCCGCGGGAGCCTCGGAAGGCTCCCGCGCCGCGCCGGTGTCCGGGTCGATCCGGCGCTTGTCCCGGACGACGGGCTCGCCGTCGCCGAACTCGCTGCCAGTCGGTCGATCCGTCACTTGTCCTCCGTCTTGTCCTGCGGCCGGTCCTCGTCCACGATCTCGGCGTCGACGACGTCGTCGTCGCTGCTCGAGCTGCTCTCGTCGGACGCGGAGCTGCTGTCCTCGGAACCGCCGGCGGCCTGGGCGTTCGCGTACATCGCGGCACCCATCTTCTGGCTGGACTGGGCGAGCTTCTCCGACGCGGCCTTGATCGCGTCGGCGTCGTCACCCTCGAGCGCCTTCTTCAGCTCCGCGACGCCGTCCTTGACCTCGGTCTTGACGTCGTCGGGGATCTTGTCCTCGTTCTCCTGCAGGAACTTCTCGGTCTGGTAGACCAAGCTCTCCGCCTGGTTGCGGGACTCGACCGCCTCGCGGCGCAACCGGTCCTCCTCGGCGTACTGCTCGGCGTCGCGGACCATCTGGTCGATGTCGGTCTTCGGCAGCGCGGAGCCACCCGTGACCGTCATCCGCTGCTCCTTGCCGGTGGCCAGGTCCTTGGCGTTCACGTGCACGATGCCGTTCGCGTCGATGTCGAAGGTGACCTCGATCTGCGGCACGTTCCGCGGCGCCGGCGGCAGGCCGGTCAGCTCGAAGTTGCCGAGCGACTTGTTGTCGCGCGCCATCTCCCGCTCGCCCTGGTAGACCTGGATCATCACCGACGGCTGGTTGTCCTCGGCCGTGGTGAAGATCTCCGAGCCCTTGGTCGGGATCGTGGTGTTGCGCTCGATGATCTTGGTGAACACGCCGCCCTTGGTCTCGATGCCTAGGCTCAGCGGGGTCACGTCGAGCAGCAGGACGTCCTTGACCTCACCCTTCAGCACACCGGCCTGCAGGGAGGCGCCGACCGCGACGACCTCGTCCGGGTTCACACCCTTGTTCGGGTCCTTGCCACCGGTCAGCTCCTTGACCAGCTCGGCCACCGCGGGCATCCGGGTGGAGCCGCCGACCAGGATCACGTGATCGATCTTCGCGACGTCGATGCCGGCGTCCTTGATGACGGCCTTGAACGGGGCGCGGGCGCGCTCCAGCAGGTCGTTGGTCATCTTCTGGAACTCTGCCCGGGAGAGCTTCTCCTCCAGGTGCAGCGGGCCGGACTCGGTCAGGCTCAGGTACGGCAGGTGGATCGTGGTCTCGGCCGCGGCCGACAGCTCGATCTTGGCCTTCTCGGCGGCCTCGGTGAGCCGCTGCATGGCCATCTTGTCGCTGGACAGGTCGGTGCCGTTCTTGTTCTTGAACTGGGTCACCAGCCACTGCACGATCCGGTTGTCCCAGTCGTCACCACCGAGGTGGTTGTCACCGCTGGTCGCCTTCACCTCGAAGACGCCGTCGCCGATCTCCAGCAGCGACACGTCGAACGTGCCACCACCGAGGTCGAAGACCAGGATGGTCTGCTCGGTGCCCTTGTCCAGGCCGTAGGCGAGCGCGGCCGCGGTCGGCTCGTTGACGATCCGGTGCACCTTCAGGCCCGCGATCTCGCCGGCCTCCTTGGTCGCCTGGCGCTGCGCGTCGGAGAAGTAGGCCGGCACGGTGATGACCGCGTCGGTGACCTGCTCCCCGAGGTACGCCTCGGCGTCCCGCTTCAGCTTCTGCAGCACGAACGCGCTGATCTGCTGCGGCGTGAACTTCTTGCCGTCGATGTCGACGCTCCAGCTCTCGCCCATGTGACGCTTGACGGAGCGGATGGTGCGGTCGACGTTCGTGGTGGCCTGGCGCTTCGCCACCTCGCCGACCAGGACCTCGCCGTTCTTGGCGAAGGCCACCACCGAGGGCGTCGTACGCGCTCCCTCGGCGTTGGGGATGACGGTGGGCTCGCCACCCTCGAGTACGGCGATGACGGAGTTCGTCGTACCCAGATCGATACCGACCGCGCGGGCCATGCTTTACCTCCACAGAGTTGAGTGATGCAGACTCAATGTTGCCGTTCGTCCGCCTCGGTTTCAAATCCCGGCCGGCGATGAGCCCGGCAAAGACGGCACAGACCGAACAAACTTGAGTTCACTAGACTCAACATGGCACATGGGCCAGGTCATTCCCAAGGCAGCCCCCCATTTTCCGGGTCCCGGCCAGGGTCGGGCCAGGGAGCACCCGAACTGACCCCTGCCGCAGAAAAGGTTTTCCGTGGGAGGGTGTCACCGTGAGACTCCGCCCTATGACCGCCGCTGACCTCGCCGCGGTACTTGCGCTCAACGCCACCGCGGAGGGTCTGGTCGAACCACTCGGCCCGGACCGCCTTGACTGGCTCCGCCTGATCGCCGCGCACGCCGCCGTGGTCGACCTCGACGGCCGTCCGGCCGGCTTCCTGCTCACCTTCACCCCGGGGTCGGCGTACGACGGCCTCGAGTTCCAGTGGTTCGCGGCCACGTACGCGAGCCGCTTCCTGTTCATCGAACGGATCGTGATCGCCCCCGAGCACCGCCGCGAGGGCCTCGCCTCGCAGGTGTACGGCGCGATCGAACGCGCCGCCAAACCCTTCGAGCGCGCCGCCACCCGGGTCCGCACCGACCCACCCGACCTGGCCGGCCTCGCCTTCCACACCAACCGCGGCTACGTAGAGGTAGCCAAACAACGCCTGGCCAACGGCACCACCACAACCCTCCTCACCAAAGACCTGACCTAGACCGGGCGGCCCCCACCAGGCCTCCACTGATCAGTGCGCCCGGCCGGACCGCCAGGCCATCACAACGGCCGGCTTGGCCGTCCGCGCCGCCTGGCACCGCCAGTCCGAGGCCGATTGTGATGGCCTGGCGGTCCGCCTGTGGACAATCTCCGACGGCGCGGGCCGGTTTCCGCCATCCTCGTCAGATGTCCCAGGTCGTTGACGTCCTCCACCGGCGCGAGGGCACCGCCACGTTCGCCCAGCTTCGAGCGCTTGTCTCCGCGCGAACCATCCGAACGGCGCTGGCCGACGGGGCGATCCGCCGGATCGCGAAGGGGGTCTACGCCCTGCCGCCGGTGCCGGACCCGCTCGCCGCGGCGCGTGCCCAGGGTGGCATCGTGTCGCACCTGAGCGCCGCCCGACTGCACGGCTTCTCGGTGCTCGACCTGCCGGACAAACCACAGATCACCGTGCCGCGCGGACAGCACCGCCGGTTGAGCCCGATCCCGTGCGAACTGCACTGGGCCGACGAGGTCCCGTCCGACGGTCGATGTACCGGCAAGCTCCGCACGGTGCTGGACTGCGCCCGCACCCTTCCGTTCGAGGCCGCCCTCACGGTCGCGGACTCGGCGCTGCGACTTGGCGCGGTAGACCGCGGGCAGCTGTTGATCGCGGCGGCCGAGCTCACCGGTCCTGGTTCCCGCCGGGCCCGACGAGTCGCGGCCGCCGCGGACGGTCGAGCGGAGTCGCCCTTGGAGTCCGTTCTCCGATCGATCCTGATCGAGGCGGGTATCGACGGTTTCGAACCGCAGGTCGTGGTCCGGGACGGCACCTTCTCGGCTCGGGTCGACCTCGGACACCCCCGGCTGCTGATCGCTCTCGAGGCGGATGGGTTCGCCTTCCACAGCACCCGGGCCGCGCTGACGCGTGACTGTCGTCGCCAGGTCAGCCTGACCCTCTGCGGGTGGCGGCTTCTCCGGTTCTCCTGGGAGGACGTGATGTTCGACCGGGAATGGGTTGTGATCGCGATCCGGGAGGCGGTGGCCGGACCGCCACGCCATCACAATGTGCCCGAGATCCGCGGTCGCACGCGGGAGCCGCTGGCTGGGTGACGAGATGTGATGGCCTGAGCGTCCGCTCGATCAGACCGGCCGTCCACGGGCGAAGCTCTGGGAGATCAGGGGTACGCCCGGGCGGTAGGAGAGGTGTAGGTGGGTGGGGGCGTTGAGGATGGTCAGGTCTGCTTGGGCGCCGGGGGTTAGGTGACCAATGTCACTCCGGCGGAGGGACGCCGCGCCGCCTGCTGTCGCGGACCAAAGGGCCTCGGCGGGGGTCATATGCATCTCGCGGACGGCCAGGGCGATGCAGAACGGCATCGACGAGGAGTAGCCGGATCCGGGATTGCAGTCGGTGGCCAGGGCTACCGTGACGCCGGCGTCGAGGAGGCGCCGGGCGTTGGGGTACGGCGAACGCGTGGAGAACTCGATCGCCGGGAGGAGCCCGGCGACCACACCCGCGGAAGCCAAGGCGTCGACGTCGGCGTCGGTGAGATAGGTGCAGTGGTCGGCCGCTGCGGCTCCGACCGAGCACGCCAGCTGGACCCCGGGGCCCTCGCCGAGCTGGTTGGCGTGGACGCGGGCCTGCAGGCCGCGGGCCAGGCCGGCCTCGAGGATCGCGCGGCCCTGGTCCTCGTCGAAGGCACCGCGCTCCACGAAGACATCGATCCACTTGGCGTGCCCCGCGACCGCATCGAGCATCGGCCCGGTCACCAGCGACACGTAGCCCGCCGGATCGTCGGCATACTCGGCGGGTACGACGTGCGCCCCGAGGTACGTCGTCTCGTCGGTGAAGTGCCCCGCGATCTCCAGCGCCCGCGCCTCGTCGCCGACCGTCAGCCCGTACCCAGACTTGATCTCGACCGTCGTCGTCCCCTGGCGCCGCATCTCCGCCACCAGCCGGGCGACGTTCGCCGTCAGCTGTTCGTCCGTGGCCTGCCGGGTCGCCGCCACCGTGGTCCGGATCCCGCCGGCGGAGTACGGCGTACCCGTCATGCGGGCCGCGAACTCCTCGGCCCGGTCGCCGGCGAACACCAGATGCGAGTGCGAGTCCACGAACCCGGGGATCACTGCCCGCCCACCCACCTCCAAGACCTCATCAGCTGCGGGCGCCTCGCGCCGGGAGCCGACCCAGGCGACCCTGCTGCCCTCGATCACCAGGGCCGCGTCGTGCAGCTCGCCGAGCAGGTCGCCACGCGCTGGGTCGTTGGTCACCAGCGAACCGATACCCGTCAAGAGCAGAGAAGTCACCGTGTCACCGCCGCGATCGAGGCCGCCAGCTCAGCCGCCACATCAAGGTTCGCATGCTTGCTATCAGCAACCATATGCTTGCCGGAAACAATCACATCGCTCACATCGGCAGCCGATGCCGCGAACACCGCTGTCTCCACAGTCCCACCGGTTCCCGCCGTACGCACGCTGTCCAACCGGACCGCGACCAGGTCGGCGCGGGCGCCGACCGCGATCACGCCGGCGTCGTCGAACCCGATCGACCGGTGCCCATCGGCTGTTGCGGCTTTGAGGAGTTCCGATGCCGACCAGTGGCCGCGCTCCTGGGCGGCGAGCCGCTCGTCCAGTTCCACCGCCCGCATCTCCTCGAACAGGTCGATCACCGCGTGGCTGTCGGACCCGAGGGTCAACGGCGAGCCGGCGTCGCGCAGCGCCACCGACGGGCCGATCCCGTCGGCCAGGTCCCGCTCGGTGGTCGGGCAGAAGCACGAGTACGTCGCCGAGCTGCCGAGCAGCCGCACATCGACATCGGTGAGGTGAGTCGCGTGGACGGCGCTCGTCCGGCCGCTGAGGAACCCGGCCTCATCGAGCACCTGCGCGGGCGTCCGGCCGTACGCCTCGAGGCAGGCAGCGTTCTCCGCGACCTGCTCGGACAGGTGCACATGGAGTGGTACGTCGGGAAACGCCGACGCGACCGCACCGATCTGCTCCGGCGGCACCCCGCGGACCGAATGCGCCGCCGCACCGATCACGACGTCATCGGATCCGGACAGCGACGAGACCCGCGCGGCCCAGCTCGCGGCGTCGCCGTCGCTGAAGCGTTGCTGCACCTCGCTGAGCGGTTGGTCGATGCCGCCGGCGAGGTAACACGTGTCCAGCAAGGCGATTCGGATCCCGACGTCGCGAGCCGCCGCGATCAGCGCCGTACCCATCGCGTTCGGGTCGTCGTAGTGGCGGCCGCCCGGGGCATGATGCAGGTAGTGGAACTCGCCGACCGCGGTGATCCCGGCGAGCAGCATCTCGCCGTAGACGGCGCGGGCGAGGTCGTAGTACGTGTCCGGGGTGAGTGCCGCGGCGACGGCGTACATCTGGTCGCGCCAGGTCCAGAAGGTGCCGCGCTCGGTCTGCGTCCGACCGCGGAGCGCCCGGTGGAACGCGTGACTGTGACAGTTGGCCAGCCCTGGGAGCACCAGGCCGTCCAGCCGTACGGCGTCGCCCGGATCCGCACCGGTCTCGATGGAAGCGAACCGCCCGTCGGCGACCGTCACCAGCACGCCCCGGGTGATGCCGGTTGGCAGCAGGGCGGTCGAGCACCAGTACGAGGTCACGTGGCGAGATCCTTCAGTACGGCGGCCAGCGCGTCGACGCCGGCGAGACAGTCGTCCAGCTCGGCGTACTCGGCGGGTGAATGGGACACGCCGGTCGGGTTCCGGACGAAGAGCATCGCGGTCGGGATGCCGGCCGCGGAGAACACCCCGGCGTCGTGGCCGGCACCGGTCGGGAGCACGGGCGCACCATTCAGTACGCCGACCAGCCGGTCCCGCAGTCCGGTCGGGAAGTCGACGATCGGCGACACCGATTCGGCGACCACCTCGAGCGTCGTACCGTCCCGCTCGGCCCGCTCGGTGGCCTGCTTGGTGATTGCTGCGAGCAACGACTGCAGGATCTCGTCGGTGGCGGCGCGGGCGTCCAGCCAGGCGGTGACCTGTGACGGTACGGCGTTGGTGCCGTTGGGCTCCACGGACAGTCGCCCGAACGTCGCGCGGGCACCGGCGAGGCGGGCCTGCTTGTTCGCGGCCAGCGCGGTCATCGCGTAGGTGAGCATCGGGTCGTGCCGATCCTCCATCAGCGTCGTACCGGCGTGATTGGCCTCCCCGCCGAAGGTGAACCGATACCTTCCATGCGGCCAGATCGAACTGGCCACCCCCACCGGAGCCGTCAGCCCCCGCCCCTGCTCCACATGCAACTCGATGAACGTCCCCATCCGCTCGAGCAACGGCGACGGCCCGACTCCGGCGGGATCCGTCCCCGCCGCCTCGAGCGCCGCGGCCAGCGTCACCCCTGTGCGGTCCTCCAATGCAAGAGCCTTCGAGGCCGGCAACACCCCAGCCGCCACCCGGGACCCCAAGCAAGGCATCCCGAACCGCGACCCCTCCTCCTCGACAAAGGCCCCGACTCCGATCGGCACCGACGGCACGAACCCCTCCGCCCGCAACTGATCGACCGCGGCCAGCGCGGACACCACCCCGAGCGGCCCGTCGAAAGCCCCGCCGTCGATCACCGAGTCCAGGTGGCTCCCGGTGACGATGCCCGGGCGGGAAGCCGGCCCTCCGGCCGCCTCGCTACGCCGGTCCAGCGGGTCCCACCAGGCGACGAGGTTGCCGATGCCGTCTGACTCGACCTGCAGCCCGCGGGCGACGCACTGGTCGTGGAACCAGTGCGTCGCGTCGCGTTCGGTGGGGGTCCAGCCGCCTCGGTGGTAGCCGCCGGTGTCGGGGTCACGGCCGATGGCGGACAGGGCCGCCCACAGGGATTCGAAACTCAAGACAGCGGGTTCTTGGACAGCCAGTCCTTGGCCACCGCGTCCGCGCTCTCCTTGCCGACGTCGATGCGCTTGACCAGGTCGGTCAGCGTGTCGGTGGTCAGCTTGGCGTCGACCGCGTTCAGCGTTGCCGCGATCTCGTCCGACTTGTGGTCGGTCCGGATCAACGGAACGATGTTGTTCGGCGGCAGGATGTGCTCC
The DNA here is from genome assembly GCF_045040325.1 of Kribbella sp. NBC_01510. Lineage (NCBI taxonomy): Bacteria > Bacillati > Actinomycetota > Actinomycetes > Propionibacteriales > Kribbellaceae > Kribbella > Kribbella sp. NBC_01510. Next base: position 1,900,593 of record NZ_CP109418.1, read on the forward strand.
GGGTCGTCCAGCTGGACCAGGCCCTGCTCCTTGATGACCGACTGGGTGGTGAACAGGTTCGTCAGCTGGATCTGGTTGTCCAGCAGCGCCTTGATGCTCAGCGGGCCACCGGCGTCCAGCGTCTTGTACTCCTTGAACTCGACGCCGTACTTCTCCTTCAGGCCCTTCAGGCCGGCGGACCGGACCTTGAACTCCGAGCTACCGCCAGCGACCATCTCCTTGCCGACCGGCTTCAGGTCGGCCAGCGACTTCAGGCTGTACTTGTCCGCGGTCGCCTTGGTCACCACGATGGTGTCCTCGTCGGCGGCCGGCGACTTGTCCAGCACCTCGAGCCCGGGCGTGAGCGCCTTCTTCAGGGCGTCGTACGCCTTCTCCGGGTCGGTCTCGGTGGAGTTCTTGTCGAAGTAGGCCAGCGAGGCACCGGTGTACTCCGGGACCAGGTCGACCGAGCCGTCCTTGATCGCGGCCATGTAGGTCTCACGGTTGCCGATGTTCGGCTTCTTCTTCACCTCGATTCCCTTGGCGGCGATCGCCTGCCCGTAGATCTCCGCCAGCAGCTGGCTCTCGGAGAAGTCGGCGGACCCGACGGTGATACTCGACACCTTGGACGGCGCGGGCGAGGAGCCCGCGTTGTCGCTGCCGAGCTGGTCGCCCCCACCCCCGCAACCAGCCAGGCCGAGCACCGCCACCCCGGCGATCGCAGTACGGATGAGTGTGGATCTCAACACGAGAGCCTCCAGAGTCTCGTCAGCCACCGGCCGGTGGCGATGGATGTTTCGTTGGGGCGGTTCAGCAGATTCATCAGATCGTCAAGTTCATCAGATACGTCGGACAAAACCGGTCACCTGGCCTTCAGGCCCTCCGACACCGTGAGCCGGCTGATCGCCGCGAAGATCGCGTCGAGCCCGATGGCGAGCAGGGCCACCAGCAGGGCGCCGGTGAACATCTGCGGGAAGTCGCGGAGCTTGAGCCCGTCGACCACATAGCGCCCGAGACCACCGAGCGACACCAGTGCGGCGATCGTCGCTGTCGAGACGATCTGCAGGGTGGCGCTGCGCAGGCCGGAGATGATCAGCGGCAGCGCGATCGGGATCTCCACCTTGGTCAGGATCTCCCGGCCGGTCATCCCCATCCCCCGGGCCGCGTCGATCGTGGCCGGATCGACACCGGACACACCGGCGTACGTCGAGGCCAGGATCGGCGGGACGCCGAGGGCGACCAGCGCGATCAGCACCGGCAGGAAGCCGATGTCGTTGGTCAGCAGGACGGCGATCATCAGCAGGCCGAGGCTCGGCAGGGCGCGGGCGGCGTTGCCCAGGTTGATCGCCAGGAACGCGCCGCGCCGGGTGTGGCCGATCCGCAGGCCGATCGGCAGCGCGATCACCGCGGACAGCCCGAGCGCGGCGAACGTGTACCAGAGGTGCTGGACGATCCGCGCCCAGATCCCCTCGTTGCCGGACCAGTTGTAGGAATCGGTGAGGTACTGCCACATGTCAGGCCACCCCCGCCACCGGAGTCGCGACGCGCGCCCACGGAGTCAGGATCCGCTGCAACGTGACGATGATCAGGTCGGCACACAGCGCCAGCAGCAGCGACAGCACCACGCCGACCACCACCGGGGTGAGGAAGTCCTTCTGGAAGCCGAGGGTGAACAGCTCTCCCAGGCCGCCGATGCCGATCACCGCGCCGACGCTGACCATCGAGATGTTCGCCACGGTGACCACCCGCAGGCCGGCGAAGATCACCGGTACGGCGATCGGCAGGTCGACCGCGATCAGCCGATGCAACGGGCTGTACCCGACCGCGATCGCCGACTGCCGCACCTCGGCCGGTACGGAGCGAAGTCCGTCGATCACGTTGCGGATCAGCAGGGAGACCGTATAGAGGGTCAGCGCGACGATGATGTTGACCGTGGACAGCACCTTGGTGCCGAGGACCGCCGGGATCACGATGAACAGCGCGATCGACGGCAGCGAGTACAGCACGCCGCCGAGCGCGACCAACGGGTTGGCCAGCCACCCGTACCGCGTGGCGATGTACCCGAGCGGCACCGCGATGATCAGCCCGAGGATCACCGGGACGATCGACAGGTAGATGTGTTCGCGCAACTGCTCCCAGATGAGCCCGGAGTTGTCGCCGATCCATGTCATGGGGTCTCCCGGCCTGGACTGAGGAGTGTAGGGAGCGAAGCGACTGGAACGACGAAGGAAGGCCGGGAGTTAAGGCCCCATGACCGCCGCGCCGGCGGCGCGGCCATGTGCACACTCATGGGCGTAACGCCTCGGCTACGGTGCCCTGGTCGACTACGCCGATGGCACGGCCTTCGTCGTCGACGCAGACGCCCAACCCGCTCGGGGAGGTCAGGACGGAGTCGAGGGCGGCGCGGAGCGAGTCACCTCGCTTGAAGACCGCGCCGACCGGCAGCAACGTCTCCGCGCTGCCGTTGCGCCAGCCGACCGGTACGCCGTCCTTCAACGCGAGCTCAGGTGGCAACGGCTTGACCGGCAACTCGTCGGGATGCACGAACGTGAGAGCCCGGTAACCACGATCCTGTCCGACGAACCCACGGACGAAGTCGTCGACCGGGTTGGCCAGCAGCTCCGCGGGCGGGGCGAACTGGGCCAGCTTGCCGCCGACCTTCAGTACGGCGACGTTGTCGCCGAGCTTGATCGCCTCGTCGATGTCGTGGGTGACGAACACGATGGTCTTGCCGATGTCGCGCTGCAGCCGGAGCAGCTCTTCCTGCAACTGGTGCCGCACGATCGGGTCGACAGCACTGAACGGCTCGTCCATCAGCATGATGGCCGGATCGGCCGCCAGGGCACGGGCGACGCCGACTCGTTGCTGTTGGCCACCCGACAGCTGGGCCGGATACCGCTCGGCCAGCTTGAGATCCAGACCGACGCGCTCGAGCAGCTCCATCGCGGTGTCGCGGGTCCGGCGCTTGTCCCAGCCAAGCAGCTTCGGCACGGTGGCGACGTTGTCGACGACGGTTTTGTGCGGGAACAGGCCGGCGTGCTGGATCACGTACCCGATGCCGCGCCGCAGCGTGACAGGGTCCTTGCTGTTGATGTTCTCGCCGTCGATCGAGATGCGGCCGCTGGTGCGTTCGATCGTGCGGTTGATCATCCGCAGGGACGTGGTCTTGCCGCAGCCGGACGGCCCGACGAACACGGTGATCTGGTTGCTCGGGATCCGCAGGGACAGGGTGTCGACGGCGACGGTGCCGTCCGGATACCGCTTGGTGACGTCCTCGAACTCGATCATTGCGCCCCTTCGCGCTCGTCGTCGGTCGCCCGATCGACCCTAGCGGACCGCGAGACCGATGCCACGTGATCGCACGGTTTCTCGATCCCCGAGAAAGTGCACCATAGCGGTAGGCATTGCCACGGTCGCACTGTGCTATCTCCAGCCCCGTCGCTCCGCCCCGATCAGGGGAGTCAGCTCTCCCGCATCGGGATCCTGACCCCTCGTTCGTCGGCGACCTCTACTGCCTTGTCGTAGCCGGCGTCGACGTGCCGGATGACGCCCATCGCCGGGTCGTTGGTGAGGACCCGCTCCAGCTTCCGCCGGGCCAGGTCGGTGCCATCGGCAACCGATACCTGGCCGGCGTGGATGGACCGGCCGATGCCGACGCCGCCGCCGTGGTGGATCGACACCCAGGACGCGCCGCTGGCCACGTTCACCATTGCGTTCAGCAACGGCCAGTCCGCGATCGCGTCCGAGCCGTCCAGCATGCCTTCGGTCTCCCGGTACGGCGACGCGACGCTGCCGGTGTCCAGGTGGTCCCGGCCGATCACGATCGGCGCCTCGAGCTCACCGGAGGCGACCATGTCGTTGAACCGCACCCCGGCCTTGTCCCGCTCGCCCTGGCCCAGCCAGCAGATCCTTGCCGGCAGCCCCTGGAACGCGACCCGCTCGCCGGCCAGCGTGATCCAGCGCCGCAGGTGCTCGTTGTCCGGGAACAGGTCCAGGATCGCCTGGTCCGTCTTCGCGATGTCGGCCGGGTTGCCGGACAGCGCGGCCCACCGGAACGGGCCCTTTCCCTCACAGAACAAGGGCCGGATGTACGCCGGCACGAAGCCGGGGAACTCGAACGCCCGGGAGTACCCGGCCTTGCGGGCCTCGTCGCGGATCGAGTTGCCGTAGTCGAACACCTCGGCCCCCGCGTCCTGGAAGCCGACCATCGCGGCGACGTGCCGGGCCATCGAGGCCCGCGCGCGCTCGGTGAAGCCGGCCGGGTCCTTCTCGCGGGCGGTGGCCCAGTCGTCGAAGTCGATGCCCACCGGCAGATACATCAGCGGGTCGTGCGCGGAGGTCTGGTCGGTGACGATATCGATCGGCGCGCCCAGCTGCAGCAGCTCCGGCACGATGACCGCGGCGTTGCCCAGGACACCGATCGACAGCGGCCGCCGCGCCTTCTTGGCCTCCTCGGCCAGCCGCAGCGCGTCGTCCAGTGACTTGGCGCGGACATCGAGATACCGGTGCTCGATCCGGCGGTCGATCCGGCTGGAGTCGACGTCGATGCAGATCGCGACGCCGTCGTTCATCGTGACGGCCAGCGGCTGCGCGCCACCCATGCCACCGAGGCCCGCGGTGAGCGTGATGGTGCCCGCCAGCGAACCGCCGAACTTCTTCTCCGCGACCGCGCCGAACGTCTCGTACGTGCCCTGCAGGATGCCCTGCGTGCCGATGTAGATCCACGAGCCGGCCGTCATCTGGCCGTACATGGTCAAGCCCATCGCCTCGAGTTTGCGGAACTCCTCCCAGGTGGCCCAGTCGCCGACCAGGTTCGAGTTTGCGATCAGTACGCGCGGCGCCCACTCGTGGGTCTGCATGACGCCGACCGGCTTACCGGACTGCACCAGCATCGTCTCGTCGTCCTTCAGCGTGGTCAGCGTCCGGACCATCGCGTCGAACGAGTTCCAGTCCCGGGCCGCCTTGCCGGAACCGCCGTACACGACCAGTTCGTCGGGGTGCTCGGCGACCTCGGGGTCGAGGTTGTTCTGCAGCATCCGCAACGCGGCTTCCTGCTGCCAACCGCGGGCGGTGAGGGTGGTACCGCGGGGCGCGCGGACAGGACGAGGTCCGGACATGGGTGATCCAGCCTTTCTAGGACAGTGGGCCGGCGACGGCCTCGGCTGCGGACAGGTAGGTGCCGTCGGCAACAAGCCGGACGGAGTGCTCGAGCTCGGGGGCGAGATGCCGGTCGGTGCCCGGCCCCTCGACGTACTCCCGGAGGGCGGCCCGGACGGCGGCGGTGGCCGGAGCCGGGGTCAGTGGCGCACGCAGGTCCAGCGCCCGCGCGGCGGTCAGGATCTCGATCGCGAGCACCCGCTGGAGCCCGTCGATCGACTTGCGCAGCTTGCGGGCGGCCGACCAGCCCATCGAGACGTGGTCCTCCTGCATCGCGCTGCTCGGGATGGAGTCCACACTGGCCGGCACGGCGAGCCGCTTCAGCTCGGACACGATCGCGGCCTGCGTGTACTGCGCGATCATGTGACCACTGTCGACACCGGGATCGTCGGCCAGGAAGGCGTTCAGCCCGTGGTTGCGCGCGACGTCGAGGAAGCGGTCGGTACGGCGTTCGCTGATGCTGGCCACATCCGCCACGGCGATCGCGAGGAAGTCGAGCACATAGCCGACCGGGGCGCCATGGAAGTTGCCGTTGGACTCGACCCGTCCGTCGGGGAGGACGACCGGGTTGTCGATCGCGGCGGCCAACTCATATCCCGCGACGGTGGCCGCGTGGGCGGCGGTGTCGCGGGCGGCGCCGTGCACTTGCGGAGAGCAGCGCAAGGAGTAGGCGTCCTGGACGCGGTTGCAGTCCGGGCCGCGATGGCTGGCGACGATCGCGCTGTCGGCGAGGATCGCGCGCAGGTTGGCGGCGGCGAGCGCCTGGCCGGGCTGCGGACGCAGGGCCTGCAGGTCCGCGGCGAACACCCGGTCGGTGGCGAGCTGCCCTTCGACGCTCATCGCGGCGGCGATGTCGGCGGTCTTGAAGAGACGGTCGAGGTCGGCGAGCGCGAGCACCAGCATGCCGAGCATGCCGTCGGTGCCGTTGATCAGCGCGAGGCCTTCCTTCTCGGCCAGCACGACCGGCGTCAGCCCGTGGGCGGGCAGCGCGTCGCGGGCGTCGAGAAGGTTGCCCTCGGCATCTCTCACGGGGCCTTCGCCCATCACGGCGAGCGCGACGTGGGCCAGCGGTGCGAGGTCGCCGGAGCAGCCGAGGCTGCCGTATTCGTGGACCACCGGAGTCAGGTGTGCATTGAGCAGACCGGCGTACGCCTGGGCAGTCTCGACCTTCACGCCGGTGCGGCCGGTGGCGAGGGTCGACAGTCGCAGCAGGGCGAGCGCCCGTACCACTTCTGTCTCCACCTCGGGGCCGGAGCCGGCCGCGTGCGACCGGACCAGGCTGCGCTGCAACTGGGCGCGCAGCTCGGGCGCGATGTGCCGGGTCGCGAGCGCGCCGAAGCCGGTCGAGACCCCGTAGTGCGGGGTGTCCGCGTGGGCCAGGGCCTCGATCGCGGCGCGTGACTTCGCGATCTCCTCGAGGGCCTGGTCGTCGATCTCCACCCGGGCTCCGTGCCGTGCCACCGCGACCACGTCGGCCGGTGTCAACGGCCCGACGCCGACGGTTACCTTGCTGGTCTCTTCCACTCGAACATTGCACCGCGCGGCACCCGCAACCGACAGCGGCACCGTGCACTTTCTGTCTCGGATCTCAGACATCTGTGAACCCTCGGCCGCCTTAGAGTTCAGGAATGGTGTTCGAGATCCGGACGGCGGCCCCGGAGGACGCGGCCGGAATCGCCCGGCTCTGGGCTGTCACGATGCCGCAACTGGTGATGACGGCCCGCGGCGTCGCAGCCGGACTTCGCCGTGCGAAGAGCCGCGTCGTCCTGGTCGCGGTCGACGGCCCGGAGGTGGTCGGCTACGCGAACATCTATCTGCCCGACCCGGCGGAACAGGCACCGCGCGTACGGATCACCGTCCACGTGGCGCCCGCGTCGCGGCGGCTCGGGATCGGGAGCGCGCTGCTCGAGCATGTCACTGCGGGTGCCGCCGAAGCCGGCGCGGCACGATTGCTGGTCGTGGTCGGCGATGACGACGAGTCGAAGGGATTCGCGACCCGGCGTGGCTTCATCATCGGCCGCCGGATGAGCCATTCGAAGGCGGAGCTGAGCGCGGCCCGCGAACCGGTCGCGGCACCGTCCGGGCTTCGCATTGTCGACTACGAGCAGGTGGATCCGCGGCAGGTCTACTTGGCCGAGGCCGCCGTGCGCGACGACGACCCCAGTGGTCTTTCGGGCGGTCCGGCGTACGACGAGTGGCTGGAAAGTTATTGGAACCATCCGGACCTGCGGCGCGATCTCAGTATCGCGGTGGTCGACGGCGACACCGTGTTGTCCTTTGTGACGACGACTGCAGGCCCGGAGCGAAGCATGATCTGGTCGAATCTGACGGGGACGATCCCGTCGGCCCGTGGACGTGGGCTGGCGAAGGTGGTGAAGTCGCACGCGCTGGCGCGGGCCCGGGATGCCGGGTTCCGCATCGCATCCACCGGGAACGACGCTGGGAACGCGCCGATGCTCGCGGTGAACGAGTGGCTCGGGTACCGCGTGTCGTCGAGCGCCTGGACCGCGGAGAAGGCGCTGTGATCCGGTTCGCGCTGACGCTGGTGTTCTTCGGCGTCCTGTCCCTCGTCGTCGGTTCGCTGGTGTCCGGCGACGACTATTTCGACTGGGGCGTCGCGGGCGGGCTGTTCGCACTGGCCGCGGCGGGTGAGTGTCTGCGGCTCTGGTTGAAGCGGGGCCGCGCCAAGAAGCGGCAATCGTCCGGAATCTGAGACCTGGGCGGTTACCCTGCCGTTGTGAGCGGCAACGTTCCCGCCTCGACCCGCACTCTGCGGGTGCTGACGTTCCTGGCCACGCAGCCCGGACCGGTACCGATGGAGCGCATCGCGTCCGCGGTCGGCCTGCCGCGCTCGTCGACGTACCACTTGCTGCGGGCAATGATCGACGAGGGCTTCGTCGTCCACCTGCCCGAGGAGAAGCGGTACGGGTTGGGGGTGGCCGCGTTCGAGATCGGTTCCGCCTATCTGCGGCACGACCCGCTCGAGCGGCTGGCGCGGCCGTTGCTCGTCCAGCTGGTCGCGGAGGTCGGGCAGACCGCGCACCTCGGCGTACTGCATGGTCGTGAGCTCGTCTATCTGCTGAAAGAGCAGCCGCCTCGCCCGGTCACGCTGGTCACCGACGTCGGCGTACGACTCCCCGCCACCCTCACCGCATCCGGCCGCGCGCTCCTGGCCGAGCTCCCACCGGCCCAGGTCCGCGCGCTCTTCCCCACCCCGGAGAGCTTCGTACGACGCACCGACTACGGACCGCAGACCCTCACCCAGCTCCGCCGCCTCCTGGCGGACGAGAAACGCCAGGGTTTCGCGGTCGAGGACTCCTTCATCACCCCCGGCGTCGCGTCGGTCGCCAGCGCTGCCCTCGACCACGCCGGCCACCCGGCCGCCGCCATCAGCGTCACTTTCCGCACCGACGCCGTACCCCCACCCGATCGCCACCTCCTGGCCCACCGCATCCGCCAAGCCGCCACAGCCCTGACCCGCCGCCTCCACGGCTGAACCGCGCGTACGACGACTCCCCCGAGGCCGGGTGGGCTTCGGGGGAGTCATCGGGGTGTTACCAGGAAGACTTGGTGATGCCGGGGAGTTCGCCTCGGTGGGCCATGGTGCGGAAGCGGATGCGGGAGATGCCGGCCTTGCGGAGGTAGCCGCGGGGGCGGCCGTCGGCGGCGTCGCGGTTGCGGATCCGGATCGGACTGGCGTCGCGCGGGAGCTTCTGCAGCTTCAGCTGCGCATCACCGCGGGCCTCGAAGGTCGACTGCGGGTCCGCGATGATCCGCTTCAGCTCCGCGCGGCGGTCGGCGTACAGAGCGACGATCCGCTTGCGCTGGTCGTTCTTGACGATCTTGCTGGTCTTCGCCACGCAGGCTTACCGCTCTTCGCGGAAGTCGACGTGCTGGCGGACCGACGGGTCGTACTTGCGCATCACGAGCCGGTCGGGATTGTTCCGCCGGTTCTTGCGCGTTACATAGGTGAAGCCGGTACCAGCCGTGCTGCGGAGCTTCACGATCGGGCGGAGGTCGTTGCGCTTGGCCATACTGTCCTTTCCTTGGATCACCTGGCGGGTGACCCACACTGGGTAGAACACCGGTGGGGTGGCGGCTATTCCGGTTCAGAGGTGCCTTGTATTGGTTATCGTTTTCAATAAGACGGGAGTGCGGATGCTGCCGGTGACCTTGCTGACGGGTGTCGACGAGGAGTTCCGTGGCGCGGTCGCGGGGAACACCCTGGCCGCCGCCGGGCCGGCCGGCGTCCTGATCGAGTACGACGTCAGCGGGCTGACCGAGGGCTCCGTCGTACGGATCGCCCGTACCGCCACCGGCGTCATCGACCGCGAGGTGATCCGGATGGCCCACCCGTGCGCCTCCTGCGCGATGCGCGGCTCGCTGGTCGAGTTGCTGCTGAGCATCGCAGCCGTCGAGCAGTACGACGTCGCGATCGTGGACCTGCCGTCCGCCGGAGACACCCAGGCCCTGGCCGAGGAGATCGCCCGGGACGGCGCCGGGGAACTCCGGGTGGATGCGGTCGTCACGACGGTCGACACGGGCAGCGTCATCGACGACCTGACCGGCGACCAGTTGATCCAGGATCGTGGTGTTCCGACTGCCGCCGAGGACGGCCGGGCCATCGCCGAGGTGGTCGCGCGCCAACTGGAGTACGCGAACGCGGCCGTCCTCAGCAGCGACGACGACACCGTCCGCGCACTCGTCCGGGCGATCAATCCGCAGCTGCTCGTCCGGACCACGCCGGCCGGGCTCCTCGGCGTACACCTGCAAGCTCCGGACGCGACCGAGCCGGGGTCGATCACGGCTCCGCAGGACGACGGGCCGGTGCGGACGCTCGTCTGGCAGTCGGACCGGCCGTTCCACCCCGAGCGGCTGTACGACGCGTTGGAGGATCTGGTCGCGGGTACGGCACGTGGCCGGGGGACGCTGTGGATCGCGACCCAGCACCGCAACCGGCTCAGCTGGGACAGCTTCGGCACCAATATCGCGCTCGGCGTCCTCGGTCCGTGGCTGGCCGATCTGCCGGCCGACCGCTGGTCCACGGTCGGGCAGCAGCATCAGACCCGCTCGGCCCTCGAGTGGCACCCCGAGTACGGCGATCGCGCGTCGTACCTGTCCATCACCGGGGTCGGCCTGGACGTCCGGGAATTACGGGAGCGCCTGGATGGTTGTGTCCTTCGTGCGGATGAAGCGGTCCACCCCCTGACCGATCCGTTCGCCCCCTACTTGGAAGGAAGTACCGCAGCATGAAGAACGCCATTCACCCCGACTACCGCCGGGTCGTCTTCCGGGACAAGTCCGGCAACTTCAGCTTCCTCACCGGGTCGACGCGCGAGAGCAACGAGACCATCGAGTGGCACGACGGGAACACCTACCCGGTCGTCGACGTCGAGATCTCGTCCGCCAGCCACCCGTTCTACACGGGCCAGCAGCGCGTGATGGACACCCAGGGCCGCGTGGAGAAGTTCAAGAAGCGCTACGGCCAGAAGTAACCCCTGGTCTTTTCCAGCCCGTCGCCTCGACCGAGGCGGCGGGCTTTCTGTTGGGCGATGTGTGCAGCTGGACAGGACGTGTCCCTTGGAAAGCGCCTGCCGAGGAGCGGCCTGAGCGTGGCGGGGTGCCGTCGGGCCGATGACCTCCTGTCGACCTGCACACCGCGGCCGAATATCTCGGATTCGAGACGGTGAGCCGGCGAGGGTGCTAGGTGCGGACGGTGGCGGGGATCACACTGTGCGCATGGAACCGGTGGAGCTCACGGGTGGTGGGTTGACGCCGCTGGAGGCGGTGGCGCTCGGGCAGCGGCGGACGGCGGTGCGGCTGGGTGACGACGCGCGGAAGCGGATGCACGAGTCGGCCCTCGCGGTGGCCGAGGTCGCCCGGTACCGGCCGGTGTACGGGCGGACGACCGGGGTCGGCGCCAACCGCGACGTGCTGACGTCCGATCCCGAGCACGGCGCCCGGTTGCTCGGATCGCATTCCACCACCGGTACGACGTCGTACCCGAAGGACGTGGTCCGGCTCGGGCTGCTGATCCGGGTGAACCAGCTCGCGGCCGGCGGGTCCGGGCTCGAGCCGGCCGTCGCCGACGCGATCGTTGCCTTGCTCAACGATGACGAGCTGCCCGACCTGCACCGCGGCGGCGCGATCGGGACCGGCGACCTCGGACCACTGGCCGAGCTCGGCCTCGCACTCGGCGATGTCATCGACGGGACCAGCGCACTCCCGCTGCTCTCCAGCAACGCCATCACGCTGGCCGAGTGCTGTCTCGCGTACGTCGAGGCCACCACACTGATCAACGTCGTACCGCTCGTCGGCGCCCTCTCGCACGTCGCCCTCCGCGGCAACGCCGAGGTGTACGACGTCCGCGTGCACGAGGCTCGTCCGCAGCCGGGGCAGGTCCGGGTCGCACGCCGGATGCGCGGTCTCCTGGACGACCTGCCGCTGCCACCGGCCCGGATCCAGGATCCCTTCGGGCTCCGGGCCTTCGCGCAGGTGCTCGGCCCGGCCGTCGACCATGTGGATGCCCTGGGCAACAGCATCCGGATCGACATCAACGCCTCGGCGGAGAACCCGCTGGTGGCCGGCGACACCGTGCTGCACAACGGCAACTGGCATGCGATGCCGATCGCGCTCGCCCTCGACTCGCTCCGGCTCAGCCTGCACAGCGTCGCGACCCTGTCGACGTCCCGGGTCGCGAACCTGGTCGACCCGGAGTTCACCGGGCTCAGCCGGTTCCTGGCCAGCGGGGCCGAGGCGAGCTCCGGCGTGATGATGATCGAGTATGTCGCCCACGACGCGCTGGCCGCGGTCCGGTCGTCCGCCCAGCCGGCCACTCTCGGTACGGCGACCCTGTCCCGGGGCGCCGAGCACCACGCCAGCTTCGCGCCACAGGCCGCCGTACTGACGGCTCAACTCCTGGACGCGTTGCGGGAAGTCCTGGCGAGTGAGCTGGTCACCGCGGTCCGGGCGATTCGCCTGGCCGGGTTGACGCCTGAGGATCTCGCACCGGCCGCCGTCGGCCCGTGGCTGGCCGACGCGCTGTCGGCGCTACCGAGTGATCTCGCCGACCGTTCGTTGCGGGAGGACCTGGAGATCGCCCGCGGTCTGATGACCCAATGGGGCGACCGCCAGGTCGAGCATCCCGCCGAATCCGGTTAGGAGACAGGCCCTAAAGCCGGTTGTAGGCCTTGAGGGTGCGGAGTGCGCCGAGGGTGACGATGCCTCGGTACGCGAGGGTGGACGCGGGGCCCGGGGGCTCCCAGGTGATGGCCCAGCCGCCGTCGGGTTGCTGGTCCGCGAGCAGGCGGTCCAGGTGGGCTTCCAGTTGGGCCTCGGTGAAGAGCGGGCGCCAGAAGCTGTCCGGGGTGGGGGCGAAGGACAGCGGGGTGACGCCGTACGTCGGGTCCGCAGCGTCGGCCCGGAACCACTGCAGCTTGGGGAGCCAGTCGCGGACGCGATCGAGATCGACATTGTCGGTGTGTTCCAGGAACTCGAGGACCTCGCGCATCCCGTGGGCGTCCTCGGGGAAGCCCCTGGCCACTTCGGCGCTGCACCAGGCGCCCGCCTTCTCGCGCCAGGGGTGCTCGAAGCCGAGTTTGTACAGGCGGCCGACCAGGCCCGCGGTCGGGTTGAGGCCGGGCTGGTAGGTCCATTCGGTCATGTGCTCGGCGCGGGGATAGTCCTCGACCGCCGGAGCGCACAGCGACACCGCGCCGTCCTGATTCGCCGTCAGGCCAAGCCAGTCGACGGCCCGGCGGATCATCAGGTCGTCCCGGGCTCCCGCCGCGAGCAACGTGTCGAACGCGACCTCCACGTCGAGCGCGAGGCTGTCCGGGCACCGCTTGTCCGGCTCCAGGCCGTGACCGAAGCCGCCGTCGGCGTTCTGATAACCGCGGAGCGCGTCGACCACGCCCTGCGGGTCGGCGTCCTCGAAGAGCGTGGCGAACAGCCGGCTTTCGAGCAGCCGGGCGTCCCGCCGTACGAAATCACGACCTGCGATGAAGATGTCCATGGGTCTACCTTGGCGCAGATCGCACCGCCCGTCTTGAACGAATCGGACACCGGCATGAGGCGTGTGTTGAAGTCCGTGCGGGCGGCATGAGGATGCTGTGAGGATCGGGTGTCGAAGCCGGCCCCGGTGGCAGCGCCTGCTGCAGAACCACCGCGGCGCCCTGCTCGCCCACGCCCTCCGCCGCGACACCGACGCGATCGTCTGCCGCCTCCGCTTCCGTATCCGCGCCAACGAGCCGGCCGCCAAATCCGCCTCAACCCTGGTCACCGTCAGCCAGGGCGTCTGACCCCACCTCACCGCCTCACACCACGCTGACGCCGTGCAGAAGAACAGGACGTAGTCGTCTACGTAGATCCCACCGCACGCCTGAGTACCACCGGCATAGGGGTCGCTGAACCGACTACTTCCAGTCCTTCTGCACGGATCAGGGCTCGAAGCGGTAGCCCATGCCTGGTTCGGTGAGGAGGTGCTTGGGGCGGGCTGGGTCTTCTTCGAGTTTGCGGCGGAGCTGGCCCATGTAGAAGCGCAGGTTGCCGCTGGCGGTTTCGTAGCCGGGGCCCCAGACCTCGGTCAGGAGCTGGCGTTGCGACATCAGCTTGCCGGGGTGGCGGATCAGGACCTCGAGCAGGTGCCACTCGGTCGGGGTGAGGCGGATGTCCTCGCCGGTCTCGAGGGTGACCCGCTTCGCCGCCAGGTCGACGGTGGCGCCGCCGACCGTCACCACCGGCTGGTCCTGCGCGATGTTGCTCCGGCGGAGTACGGCGCGCATCCGCGCCAGCAGCTCGTCGATCCCGAACGGCTTGGTCACGTAGTCGTCCGCGCCGGCGTCCAGCGCCTCGACCTTGTCGGTGCTGTCGGTGCGCCCGGACAGCACCAGGATCGGCGCCTCGGTCCAGCCGCGCAGGCCGCGGATCACGTCGACACCGTCGAAGTCCGGCAACCCCAGGTCGAGGATCACCAGCTCCGGCGGGTGCTGCGCCGCCACCTTCAGGGCCGACGTACCGGTGCCGGCCAGATGCACCTCGTACCCGCGCGCCTTCAGGTTGATCTGCAAAGCCCGGACGATCTGCGGTTCGTCGTCGATCACCAGGACCCTGGTCATGCGGCCTCCCGGCCTGGACTGAGGAGCGTAGGGAGCGAAGCGACTGGAGTGACGAGGGAAGGGCGGGAGTCGAAGCCGCACGACCCGCCGCGCCGGAGGCGTGGCATCAATACGGTCACTCTTGCACCTCCGACTGGGTCATTTCAGGTATCTCCGGCTCAGGTACTTCGGACCGTTCGCGAGTGCCCGGCACCGGCGCGTCGGCCGGTCGCAGGGTCGCGGTCGGCATCGCCACCACCATGGTGAGCCCGCCACCCGGGGTGTCCTCGGGCTGCAGCGTGCCGTGCATCGCCTCGGCCAGACCACGAGCCAGTGCCAGTCCGAGGCCGACGCCGACTGTGTTGTCGGTGTCGCCGAGCCGCTGGAACGGCGCGAACACGCGATTCCGGTCCTCGCGCGGGATCCCCGGTCCACGGTCGATCACCCGGATCTCGACGGTGTCGCCGAGCGCGCTGCCAGTAATCAGCGGCGGCCGTCCGGGCGGCGAGTAGCGAAGCGCATTGGCCAGGAGGTTCGCGATCACGCGCTCCAGCAGCGCGGGGTCCGCCTCGACCAGCGGCAGCGTGTGCGGGATGTCCACTGTGACTTTGTCACTCTCGTCACCCAGCTCTGCCAGCACACCGGGCAGGACCTCGTCCAGAGCCATCGGCCGGGTGAAGACGGGCAGGACCCCGGCCTGCAGGCGACTGAGGTCGAGCAGGTTGTCCACGAGTCGCGACAACCGGTCCAGCGACTCGTCCGCCGTCTCCAGCAGCTCCTCGCGCTCGGAATCGCTCCACTCCACGTCGTCACTGCGCAGGCTGGTCACCGACGCCTTGGCCGACGCCAGCGGGGACCGGAGATCGTGGCTGACCGCACGAAGAAGCGCTGTCCGCAGCTTGTCGGCTTCGGCCAGCGGCTTCGCCTCGGCGGCGGCCTCGCTCAGCCGGGCCCGGTCCACCAGCGCGGCCGCGTGCGCGGCGAACGCCCCGACCAGCCGCCGCTCGTCCGCGGCCAGCTGATGGCCTTGCAGAACGAGGACCAGGTCGTCGCGGGCCGGGACCTCGGCGTCGGCTTCCTCCGGCCGGCTGCACGTCAGCGTGCCGGCCGAGGCCAGCGGGCGCCAGACCTCGGTCAGTTCGTCGTCGTCCACCCGCTCCATCAAGCAGGCTCCGGTCATCCCGAAAGCTTCGCGGACCCGTTCGAGCAGGGCGGGCAGGGCGGTCTCGCCACGCAGCACGGAGCCGGCCAGAGTCGCCAGCGTCTCGGATTCCGCGGCGGCCCGAGCCGCCTGTCTGGTCCGACGGGCCGCCCGGTCGACGACCGAACTCACCATCGCCGCGACCAGCACGAAGATCGCCAGGGCGAGCGCATTGTTCAGCTCCGCGATGGTGAACGTCCGGGTCGGCGGTGTGAAGAAGTAGTTCAGTACGACGGTGCCACCGATCGCGGTGAGCAACGCGGGCCAGAGCCCACCAACCAGCGCGACCACGACCACGGCGAGCAGGAATGCCAGCACGTTGCTGGTCAGGTTGAGGCTGTCGCCCCCTAGCCCGAGCAGCAGCGCGAGCACCGGTGGCAGGACGACGGCCAGGATGAAACCCTCGATCTTGCGGCGCCGGGACAGGCTGCCCCGCAGCCGGGGAAGCCGGCCGCGGCCCATCAGCGCGTGGGTGACGATGTGGACGTCGATATCACCGGAATCGCGGATCGTGCTTGACCCGATCCCGGGGCCCGTGAGCAGCGACGACAGCCGGGATCTTCGCGAGCCGCCGAGGACCAACTGGGTCGCGTTCTCCGCGCGGGCGAACGTCAGCAGCGCGGCCGGGATGTCGTCACCGACCACCTGGTGGTAGGTCCCGCCGAGGCTTTCGACCAGATTGCGCTGCTCGGCGAGGCGCTTCGGGTCGGCGCCGGTCAGGCCGTCGGAGCGGGCGACATGGACGGCGAGCAGGTCCCCGCCGGCGGAGCGGGCGGCGATGCGGGCGGCACGCCGGATCAGTGTCTCGCCTTCGGGGCCGCCGGTGAGTGCGACCACCACCCGCTCCCTGGCTTCCCAGGTCGAGTCGATGTCATGTTGGGCACGGTACTGCTGCAGGCCGGCGTCCACTCGGTCGGCGAGCCAGAGCAACGCGAGTTCGCGCAGGGCGGACAGGTTGCCGACGCGGAAGTAGTTGCCCAGGGCAGCATCGATCTTGTCCGCCGTGTAGACGTTGCCGTGGGCCATCCGGCGGCGCAGCGCCTCCGGGGTCATGTCGACCAGCTCGATCTGGTCGGCCGCTCGGACCACCCGGTCCGGGACGGTCTCCTGCTGTGGTACGCCGGTGATCTTCTCCACCACGTCGTTGATCGACTCGAGGTGCTGGATGTTGACCGCCGAGATCACGTCGATCCCGGCGGCCAGCAACTCCTCGATATCCTGCCAGCGCTTCTCGTTCCGGCTGCCCGGCACGTTGGTGTGCGCCAGTTCGTCGACCAGTGCCACCTCCGGCCGCCGGGCCAGCACGGCGTCGACGTCCATCTCGGTGAAGCTCGCGCCGCGGTAGTCCAGGATCCGGCGGGGTATCACCTCGAGGCCCTGGAGCATCTCGGCGGTGTGCTCACGGCCGTGGGTCTCCACGAATCCGACCACCACGTCGGTGCCCCGGGTCAGCCGTCGCTGACCCTCGCCCAGCATCTTGTACGTCTTTCCGACGCCGGGCGCGGCACCCAGGTAGATCCGCAGATGCCCACGGCCGCTCTTACTCATACCCCCATGCTCTCAGTTCAGCCCAGCGCCGCGAGGGCGTTGTTGAGCTTCACCACGTTGACGCGGGGTTCACCCAGGAAGCCCAGGGTGCGACCCTCCGTGTTCTCCTTCACCAGTTGCTGGACCTTGGCCACGTCCAGGCCACGCTCCCGCGCGACCCGGTTCACCTGCAGAGCGGCGTACGCCGGGCTGATGTGCGGGTCCAGACCGCTACCACTGGTCGTGAGAGCGTCCGGCGGGACCTGGGACGGGTCCACGCCCTCGAGCTCGGCGACGGCCTTCTTCCGCTCCTCGATCGCCGCGAGCAGGTCGGCGTTGTTCGGGCCGAGGTTCGAGCCCGAGCTGGCCATCGCGTCGTAGTCGACCGCGGACGGCCGGGACTGGAACCACATCGGGTCGGCCTCCATCACCGGCTTGCCGTCGGCGTCGACCTCCGGCTTGCCGTCCTTGGTCGCCTGCTTGGTGTAGGGCTGACCGATCAGGTCGGACGCCACATCCTTGCCGTTCACCTGGACGATCGAGCCGTTCGCGTTGGAGTGGAACAGCGCCTGTGCCACACCGGTCATCGCCAGCGGGTACACGATGCCGAGGGCAACGGTGAAGACCAGCAGGGCCCGGATAGCGACCCCGAACTGGCGTGCCGAGCCGGGGAGATTGCTTGCCATTGACAAATACCTTTCAGCCGAGCCCGGGGATCTGTGAGATCACCAGGTCGAGGAGCTTGATACCGATGAACGGGCTGATCAGACCGCCGACGCCGTAGATCAGAAGGTTGCGCCGCAGCATCGCCGAAGCCGACGACGGCTTGTACTGGACGCCCCGCAGCGCCAGCGGCACCAGCGCCACGATGACCAGCGCGTTGAACACGATGGCGGACACGATCGCCGACTGCGGCGTCGCCAGCCCCATGATGTTCAGCTTGTCCAGTCCCGGGTACGCCGCCGCGAACAGGGCGGGCAGGATGGCGAAGTACTTCGCCACGTCGTTGGCGATCGAGAACGTGGTCAGCGATCCCCGGGTGATCAGCAACTGCTTGCCGATCTCGACGATCTCGATCAGCTTCGTCGGGTTGGAGTCGAGGTCGACCATGTTGCCGGCCTCCTTGGCGGCCGACGTACCGGAGTTCATCGCCACACCGACGTCGGCCTGCGCCAGCGCCGGGGCGTCGTTGGTACCGTCACCGGTCATCGCGACCAGGCGACCGCCCTCCTGCTCCTTCTTGATCAGCGCCATCTTGTCCTCGGGCGTCGCCTCGGCCAGGAAGTCGTCGACCCCGGCCTCCTCGGCGATCGCCCGTGCGGTCAGCTGGTTGTCACCGGTGATCATCACCGTCCGGATGCCCATCCGGCGCATCTCGTCGAACCGCTCCCGCATGCCTTCCTTGACCACGTCCTTCAGGTGGATGACGCCGAGCGCGCGGGCCTTCCCGTCGATGCTCTCGGCGACGACCAGCGGCGTACCGCCGGAGGCCGAGATGCCGTCGACCATCTCGCCGAGCTTCGGGTCGGTCGTGCCGCCGTTCTGGGTGATCCAGGCGTTGACCGCGCCGGCCGCGCCCTTGCGGACCTGCCGGCCGTCGACGTCCACACCGCTCATCCGGGTCTGCGCGGTGAACTGCACGAAGGTTGCGTGTGGCAACTCTCCGGTGTGCCGCTCACGCAGTCCGTAGCCGGTCTTCGCCAGTACGACGATCGACCGGCCCTCCGGGGTCTCGTCAGCCAGGCTGGACAGCTGGGCCGCGTCGGCCAGCTCGGTGTCGGACACGCCATCGACCGGGATGAACTCCGACGCCTGCCGGTTGCCCAGCGTGATGGTGCCGGTCTTGTCCAGCAGCAGCGTGTTCACGTCACCCGCGGCCTCGACCGCACGACCCGACATGGCCAGCACGTTGCGCTGAACCAGCCGGTCCATGCCGGCGATGCCGATGGCCGACAGCAGCGCCCCGATGGTGGTCGGAATCAGGGCGACCAGCAAAGCCACCAGGATCACGATGTTCAGGTGCACGTTGGCGTAGTTCGCGAACGTCGGCAGCGTCGCCACCGCGATCAGGAAGACGATCGTGAGGCTGGCGAGCAGGATGTTCAGCGCGATTTCGTTCGGCGTCTTCTGCCGCGACGCGCCCTCGACCAGGGCGATCATCCGGTCGATGAAGCTCTCGCCGGGCCTGGTGGTGATCTTCACGACGATCCGGTCCGACAGCACCTTCGTGCCGCCGGTGACCGCGCTGCGGTCGCCACCGGACTCCCGGATGACCGGGGCCGACTCACCGGTGATGGCCGACTCGTCGACGCTGGCCACACCCTCGATGACGTCGCCGTCACCGGGGATGATCTGCCCTGCCTCGACGACCACCCGGTCGCCCAGCTGCAGCGCGGTGGCCGGGACCTCCTCCTCGCCTTTGTCGGTGAGGCGTCGTGCCGTGGTCTCGGTCTTCGCCCGCCGCAGCGTCTCCGCCTGCGCCTTGCCGCGGCCTTCGGCCACCGCCTCGGCCAGGTTGGCGAACACGACGGTCAGCCACAGCCAGACCACGATCCACCAGACGAAGACGCTGGGATCGGTGATGGCCTTGATCGTGGACGCGGTCGCGCCCACCTCGACCACGAACATCACCGGGTTCTTCACCATCACCCGCGGGTCGAGCTTGCGCAGCGCGTCCGGCAGCGAGGTGAGCAGCATCTTCGGGTCGAACGCACCCGAGGGTGCCTTCTTCGCCACCTTCTCCGGAACCGGAGGAGGGGTCTTCACTAGCGTGGTCACAGTCCCTCCGCGAGGGGTCCGAGGGTGAGAGCGGGGAAGTAGGTCAGGCCGGTGACGATCAGGACTACCCCGACCAGCATCGTCACGAATAGTGCCTTGTGGGTGGGCAGCGTGCCCTGGGTCACCGGGACCGGCTGCTGCCGGGCGAACGAGCCGGCCAGGGCCAGCACGATCACGATCGGCACGAACCGGCCCAGCAGCATGACGAGCCCGAGGGCCGTGTTGTAGAAGGGGATGTTCGCGCTGATACCAGCGAACGCGCTGCCGTTGTTGTTACCGGCCGAAGTGAAGGCGTACAGCACTTCGGAGAAGCCGTGTGGGCTGTCGGTGTTGAGGATCGACGCGCGCGCTGTCGCCAGGCCCATCGCGATCGAGGCGCCGACCAGTACGACGGTTGGGGTGGCAAGGATGTACAGCGAGACCAGTTTCATCTCGCGGGCCGTGATCTTCTTCTTCAGGTACTCCGGGGTCCGGCCGACCATCAGCCCGGCCACGAAGACCGTCAGCACGGCGAGCACGAGGATGCCGTACAGACCGGTGCCCGTACCGCCAGGCGTGACTTCTCCCAGCATCATGTGGAACAGGGGCACGCCTCCACCGAGTGGGGTGAACGAGTCGTGCATCGAGTTGACCGCGCCGGTCGACGTACCCGTGGTGGAGACGGCGAACAGCGACGACGCCCACTCACCGAATCGGGTCTCCTTGCCCTCCATCGCGGCGCCCGCGGCCCGGGTCGCGGTGCCCGCGCCCTGGACCTCGAAGATCGTCGCGAGGGCGACGAAGGTCGCCCAGATCGTGGTCATCACGCCGAGGATCGCGTAGCCCTGCCGCTTGTCCTTGATCATCACGCCGAAGGTGCGGGTCAGCGAGACCGGGATCACCAGCAGCAGGAAGATCTCGAACAGGTCGGACAGCGGGTTCGGGTTCTCGAACGGGTGCGCGGAGTTCGTGTTGTAGTAGCCACCACCGTTGGTGCCGAGCTCCTTGATCACTTCCTGGCTCGCGACCGGACCACCGGGGAGGGTCTGCGTCTGGCCGACCACCGAGGTGACCTCGTGGCCGCCAGAGAAGTTCTGCACGACGCCCATCGCGACGAGCAACAGACCGCCCAGGATCGCGATCGGCAGCAGGACCCGGATCACGGTCCGGGTCAGGTCGACCCAGAAGTTACCCAGCCGGTCGGTCTTGTTCCGGGCGAAACCGCGGATCACCGCGATCGCGACCACGATGCCGACGGCCGCGGACAGGAAGTTCTGGACCGCGAGGCCGGCGAACTGGACCAGGTGGCCCATCGTGACCTCGGGGACATAGGACTGCCAGTTTGTGTTCGAGACGAAGGACGCGGCGGTGTTGAACGCCAGTCCCGACTCGACCCCGGGCAGACCGTTGGACAGCGGCAGGGCGTGCTGCAGCCGCTGGATCAGGTAGAGCAGGATCACGCTCACGGCGGAGAACGCGACCACCGACCGGGCGTAGACCGCCCAGCTCTGCTCGGCCTTCGCGTCTACCCCGAACAGCTTGTAGGCACCACGCTCGACCCGAGAGTGCTTCTCGCTCGAGTAGACCCTGGCCATGTACCCACCGAACGGCCGGTATGCGGCGGCCAGGAGCACGATGAGTAGGCCGACCTGCAACAGGCCGGCTCCTGTATCGGACATCAGAACCTCTCGGGGAAGATCAGGGCGGCGACCAGGTAGAGGACCAGAGCCACGGCCACCACCAGGCCGGCGATGTTCTCGGCGCTCACAGCTTCTCCACTCCACGCAGCGCGAACCAGACGGCCGCGAACACGACGACGGTGACGGCGAGGTAGATCACGTCATGCATGACGCCACCACCTCACGGCAAAAGTGCTCATGAGTTCACTGCACACCGCTCGCTGCCTGCTCAGGAGTGTTCTCACAGCCCTCTCACACCCGCTGACAGACCTCTCACAGGCCTCTCACAGGGAACTCGTTCCGGACAGAACTTCGCGAGAGCGCCACCAGTCCGCATACTTACGCGTGGCAATCACAGCCCACGGACAAGGGAAGAACACCTAGTGACCGACATGGACATCGCCCCCGCCGAGCAGTTCTTCTCCACGGAGACCCGGGACGCGCTCGCCGAGGCGAGCCGCAAGCTCGCCGAGCGCCTCCAGGCCCACACCGAGGCCCTGCTCGCGATGACCGGCGACGAGGAGCAGGCCGCGCTCTTCGAGCAGAACGCCGCGCTCGAGGAACTCGTCGAGGACTGGAACGACGCCGTCTTCGAGCACACCGGTACGGCGCCGCTCCTGCTGGACGACGCGGTCGACGAAGAGGACGACGAGGACACCGAGCAGGACCAGGTGATCAGCGTGGTGTCGCGGTTCGACCTGCGCGTGATCGACCTCGACGCGCTGCTCGAGGCCGGCCGGGCCGCGCAGGAACGGCACCCGGCCGAGCTGGACGAGACCGTCGAGCAGGAGCCGGTCGACTCCGCCGAGCAGGCCATCTACGAGATCAGCCGCGAGGTCGGGGAGGCGTGGTTCGAGCTCCCCGGCATCGAGATGGTGGCCGGCGCCCGCGCGTACGTCGTACCGGAGCACCCGTTCGAGCCGCTGGACGCGGACGCCGAGGACGTCGTCACCGAACTCATCGCCCCGAACGGCGTGGCCACCCACGCCGAGACTTGGGCCTAGACCAGTAAGTCACCGTCGAGTGTGGTGATCGCCTGACCGCTGAGGTGAACGCGATCGCCGACGGTGGCGACGCGGACGACACCGCCTCGGGCGGACGCCTGGAATCCGACCAGTTCGTTCCGTCCGAGGCGCTCGGCCCAGTACGGCGCCAACGCGGTGTGCGCGCTGCCACAGACCGGGTCCTCGGGGATCCCGGCGGCCGGAGCGAAGAACCGCGACACGAAGTCGAAGCCGGAGTTCGCGGGGGCGGTCACGATCGTGCCCCGGTTCCGCTCGCGCTGATTGATCGCCTTCACCTGCCCCAGGTCCGGCGCCAGCGCGCGGAGCGCCGACTCGTCGGGCAGAACGACGAACACGTCGGTCAGCGCGCCCGTGCTGTGCACACTGACCGGCTCGGCCCCGAGCGCCGCGATCAGACCCGCCGGCGCCTCCGCCTCGACCGTTCGGTTGACCGGGAAGTCGAGGGTGATCCAGCCGTCGTCGACCGAAGCCGTCAGCACCCCGCTCCGAGTCGAGAAGCCCACCTTGCCGCTGACCAGCCCGTCCGACAGCAGCGCGTGTGTCGTCGCCAGGGTCGCGTGACCACACAGATCGACCTCGATCGTCGGCGTGAACCAGCGAAGCTCCCACTCCGCGTCACCACCCGGCGACGGCTTCACGAACGCAGTCTCGGCGTGCTGCAGCTCCGCCGCGACCGACTGCATCCAGGCGGCCTCGGGCCACGCCCCGGCGGGCAGGACACAGACACCCGCTGGGTTCCCGGTGAAGGGACGATCGGCGAACGCGTCGACTACCCGGATTCTCATGCTCTTCACGCTAAGACGGCGTACGCACGCTTTCCATAGCCACTCGGCGAGCGGTGGACCGGTCAGGCCATGGCGACGGCGTCGATCTCGAGGAGCCAGTTCTCCGCGTAGATGTCGCAGATGATGACGGTGAGGGCCGGTACATGCAGGCCGAGCACCTCCTCGCGGATCTTCGAGTTCAGCGCCCGGTACTGCCGATCGGACAGGTACGTCGTCACCTTCACCAGGTTCCGGATCCCCATGCCGGCCTCGGCCAGCACCGACAGCACATTCCGCCAGACCATCCGGCACTGCGCCTCGAACGTCTCCGGCACCCGGCCGTGCTCGTTGCCCCACGGCACTTGTCCGCTGACGAACACCATCCGCTGTGCTCCGTCCACCTGGACGCCATGCGCGTAGTTGCCGGTCGCCGGCGGCAGGATCTCCGGATTCAACGGCTCGATCGCAAGTCCTGACATGTACTCCCCCTCCTACTCACCAGTGCATTCCCCGCCCCGAGTTCTCCGCCATGTTTACCTTGCGGCGATTGAACCGCCTAGCCCACCCGGCCGTGTCGAGAGTGTTCCGCATCCCTACCGACAGGAAAGTGACATGTCACTCCGTTCGAAGGGCCGTCCACTCGCGGTGGCGACCGCTTTCATCAGCGGTCTCGCTCTGCTCAGCCCGGCAACCGCCAGCGCACACCAGTCCCGCCACGCTCCACTCGCCGTACAGCAGGTCAACCTGGTCTCGGACCAGGCCGGCAAGGCCTCGCTGCAAGACGACGACCTGGTCAACCCGTGGGGTCTCTCCCTCGGCGCGACCACCCCGCTGTGGGTGTCGAACAACGGTACGTCGTCGTCCACGCTGTACTCGTCCGCGCCAGGCTCGACCACCGCGACCAAGGTGCCCACGGTCCGGGTCACGATGCCGGTGCCGACCGGGCAGGTCAACAACCCCGGCACCGGGTTCGTGCTCACCAACGGGACGGTGAGCGCGCCGGCCCGGTTCATCTTCGCCACCGAGACCGGCCAGATCGCGGCCTGGGGTCCGCCGGTCAGCCCGCTGATCGGTGCCGCCCAGATCAAGGCCACCACCCCCGGCGCCATCTACAAGGGCTTGGCGATCGCGACAACCAGAGCAGGGGACCGGTTGTACGCCGCCAACTTCACCCAGCGCCGGATCGACGTCTTCGACTCCACGTTCACCCTGGTGAAGAAGCCGTGGTGGGCGTTCCGGGACTCTCACCTGCCGAAGGGGTTCGGGCCGTTCAACGTGCAGACGCTCAACGGCCGGATCTTCGTCGCCTACGCCAAGGTGAACCCGCAGACCGGCGACGAGATCGCCGGCCGCGGACTCGGGTTCGTCGACGAGTTCACCGTGGACGGCAGGCTGGTCGCGCGGGTCGCCACGCGCGGCACGCTGAATGCTCCCTGGGGTCTGGCGATGGCTCCCGCCGCCTGGGGTGAGCCCGCCGGGACGCTCCTGGTCGGCAACTTCGGCGACGGCCGGATCAACATCTTCCATCCGAACCCCCACGGCAGGTTCACCCCAGCCGGCCAGGTCCGCAACACCCACGGCAAGACTCTGGTGATCGACGGCCTCTGGGCGCTCCTCCAAGGCACGGCCACCACCGGCGGCACCGACTCGCTCTTCTTCTCCGCCGGACCCAACGACGAGACCCACGGCCTCCTCGGCGTACTCAGGAAGCCGTGAGCTAACGCAGCGACTTCTCGAACCAGTGGTGGGCGTACGGCTCGGTGTTGAACGCCGGCACCTCCCGGTAGCCCGCAGCGCGGTACAGGGCGATCGCCTCGGTCAGGTTGCGGTTGGTTTCCAGCCGTACGGCGGGGGCACCGTGGGCGATCGCCTCGCGCTCGAGCTCGGTCAGCAACCGGCGCCCGAGCCCGAGGCCCCGCGCCTCGGGTGAGACCCACATCCGTTTGATCTCGGCCGGTTCGGCACCGTGCAGCTTCAACCCGCCGCAACCGACCGGCTCGGTGTGGAGTGTTGCCATTAGCAACAATCCGGTGGGCAACGTCAACTCGGCGTTGTCCGCCGAGATGCTGCGGGTGTGATCGAACCCGGCATCGAACCTCCGGCCGAGCTCGGCGAAGTACGACTGCACGCAGTACTGCGCGTCCGGCCGCCGCGGATCGACCACCCCGACGCGCACCATCGACGCGGTCAGCAACCGCGACACCTCGTCCATCGCCGCGACCAGCCGCTCCTGCTGCCGCTCATTCAACGGCTCCAGGATCGACACCGCCAGCTCGTCCGACCGCCGATCCAGCACCTCCCGCTCGGCGACACCCGCCTTCGTCAGTCGCGCGATCCGCACCCGCCCGTCGCCACCGCTCCGCTCGACCCGGACCAGCCCACTGCTCTCCAGCGATCGCAGCAGCCGGCTCAGATACCCCGAGTCCAGATCAAGCCGTGCCCGCAGCGACCTGACATCACACCCGTCCAGCCCGATCTCCCACAACACCCGATCCAGCCCCAACGACCGCCCCCGAGCCAGATAAGCCTCCTGCAACGCCCCCACCCGCTGCGTAACCACCCGATTGAACCGCCGAACCCCACCAACCTCCATCCTCTGACTTTAGTCAGAGATCCAGGATCGGGTCGAGAGGGTCGCAGCGGCGGTACAGGCGCTTCAGCAGCCGGCGGGTGAGACCAGGCATCAGGCGCGCTGGCCAACACCGAACAGCAGCGAGCTGGCCGGCACCAGCTCCGGATAGCTGTCCGCGAGCACTCCAGCGCCGTCCGGGGCAGATCGCCCGGACGCCAACTCCCCAATTTGAGGCTCTGCTGCTGGATGTGTGGGTGATGTGGGCGGGGGCCTGGGATGCGGTCTGGCTGGTGGGGTTCGGGTGGCTGGGGTGCAAGGTCGACAGGAGGTGTCGGTTCAGGGGAACTGGTCGGGGGAGGTATTCAGGCGTGGAACCGGCCGGCCCGGGGAGGGTCCGGCCGGTACTTCCTGTCGACCTTGCACCACAGGGCCACACCAGCGGCTGCTCCACGTCACCGGATCTGGGTCCGCCCCCGACCAACACGCGCAGACCGCCGACCACGCACGCCGCGATCAGTCGAGCGCCATTTCAGGGGTCAACCGGTGGGCGGGATGGGCCGGGGGTCAGTCGACGGGCGGGGGTCAGTCGAGGGGGCGGAGTTCGTCGGCGTAGGAGACGGAGGTTCGGCGGAGTACGCCGTCTCTGACGGAGTACTGGCCCATGCGCCAGAGCGGCGGACTGTAGGCGTGGACGGTGACGCTGCCCTTGTCGAGGCCGGTGAGGCGGTGGATGTGGTCGGGGCCGAAGCCGTAGACGTCGCCGGCCTCCACCTCGGTCTCGACGGACTCGGTGCCGATGGCCAGGTTGTGCTCGACCAGCTTTCCCTTGGCCACCGCGACCGCGCCGGACGAGACGTCGTGGTCGTGCCAGCCGGTGTCGTTGACCGGGGTCCAGCAGATCAGCCAGACGTCGACGTTCGCGTCCCGGTGCAGCGAGGCGAACACCCGCTCCTCGTCGCTGTAGGCGACCTTGTCCTCCCACAGCTGCGGCTGCGCGGCGATCGACGCGGCCAACTCGGCCAGCTCGGCGGGATCGAGGTCGCGGCCCGGAAGGTCGTCCAGCGACAGACAGTTGTTGAGCTCCACGAGCCGGCTGGCTTGGCGCGCGGGCACCGGTACGTCGGTGATGGGCTGAGCAGTCACTGCACTCCCCTCTCAGGAGTCGGTGTACCGGCGCCGAACAGCAGCCGGTGTGGATTGTCGTGGCGGATCACCGCGGTCGCGGCGTCGCCTTGGCGGAGGTCGGTGATCCCGGCGTACGGCCGGTCGGTGCCGTGCACGACCTGGTCGATGCCGAGGACCCTTGCGACCGCGTCGATCCCCTGCGGGCCGTAGCTCGAGGTGTCGACGTACAGATTGGGATCGATGGTGCCGAGCCGCCCGCCGCGCGCGGCCAGCCGCTCGTGGTGCACCGGCGCCAGCCCCGCCGCGGCCGCGAAGCACAGCCGCAAGGCCGGGTACGAGCGTCGCCCGCCGAACGCATGCCATGACCACCAAGCGGCTTGCAACTGGCTCGTGTAATCGACCACCGGCGCCCACCAGCACAGCGCCTCGTCGACCGGCTGGGCCACCCCCGGGTGGACGAGGATCGGCTTGTTCAGTCGCTCGACCGCGGCAAGCACTTCACCCAGCGCGGCCCACCCGGCCGGCGTGCCGAGCACGTGCGCGGGCAGCTGCAGCCCGAGAAACCCCTTGTCCAGAAGGGATTCCAGACCCTCGACGTCAGGATCGAGCAGATCGACAGCCGCCCAGGCCTTGAACGGCGCCGGGAACTCCACGGCCCCGGCGTGCCAGGCATCGAGCAGTGCGGCATCCCCGAGGTGTTCGATCCCGAGCGGACTCGACAGCGAGACCACGGCGAGTTTCGTCCCACTGTCCTGCTCCAGCGCGACCCGCTTGTCGACCGCGTGCGCAGCCGGATCCACGTCGTACGGCGCCTCGGTCGCGGTGTGGAGCGTCCAGCCGTCGAGGTACGGCGGCTCGGAGCGGGCCCGGAGGCGGTCGACGAACCCGACCGGCCACAGATGCTGGTGGACGTCGATCATCGGACCCTCCCCCCAGCGGTCTGATCAGATTGAAGCGCTTCAGGATGATTAGAGTGAAGCGCTTCAATGCACCTCTTGTCAAGCTTTTGTCCGAGGTCTGCCCTAAGGTCGTGGACATGTCCGGAACCGGCCGGAGGCCAACCCTCAAGGACATCGCCGCCGAGACCGGGCTCTCGATGGCCGCTGTGTCCTACGCACTGCGCGGCCTGCACGGAACGCCCGAGACCAGGCAGCGGGTCCAGGACGCCGCCGACCGCCTCGGCTACCAGGCCGACCCGGTCGCCCGGGCCCTCGCCTCGGGCCGGAGCGGTTCGATCGGCGTGCTCTGCGCTTCGCTGGAGGATCTCTGGCAGCAGCGACTCGCGGCCGCCCTCGGCCGGGAGCTGCTCGCCCCGGACCGGAATGCGTGGATCATCGACTCGGCCGGTGACGCCGACCGCCAGCTCGAGCTCGCCCAGCACCTGGTCGACCACCGCGCCGACGCGATCGTGGTGATCCCGATCAACCCGGCCGCGAAGGGCTGGGCCGAGATCGCGCGGCAGGCGCCGGTGGTCGCGATCGGCGACGCGCTGCCGGGCGCGAAGGCGAAGTCCGAGGTCATGCTCGACAACGAGAGTGGTGTCAGCACGGCCCTGCGCCGGCTGGCCGACGCCGGTCACCGGCAGATCGCCGTACTGAGTCCGACCCGCCGCTTCGAGGTGGAGCGGCCGGCCGAGGAGATCGCCCAGCGCGTCGGCGTCGACCTCGAGCTGACGATCCGCATCCTGCAATGCCCGCACGACCTGGCCGGCGCGACCGAGGTCGCCCGCGGGCTGCTCACCAGCACCCGGCGCCCGACCGGCATCCTCGCGCTCGCCGACTCGATGGCCTTCGGTGTGTACGCCGCCAGCCGCGAGCTCGGCCTCCGCGTCCCGGACGATCTCTCCCTGCTCGGGTACGACGACCAGCCGGTGTCGCAGCTGCTCACGCCGCCACTGTCCACCTTCCACTGGCCGCTCGACGAGCTGGTCGCCGACGTCGTCGCCCGCGTCACCTCGACCGTCGACACGAACCGCCGGGTCCGCCGGACCACGATCGCGCCGGTCCTGATCGAGCGCGGCTCGGTCGCCGCCCCGCCCGGCTGAGCGAGACGGCGACGGTCGAGCGGCAACATCCACCCCGCGAAACTAGACTAATTCACTACACTTACTTCCCGTTGTCCACGATGTGGGCCCCACGTGGTCACGGGGTGCGGCCGCAAGTGCCCGTCTTCACGGCCTGATGCCGTTCAGGCCGAGGGCGCCGGTCAGAACCCGGTCGCGCAGACCCGCGGGGAGTTTGGTGAGGACGGCACCCAGTGTGCGGGCGTCGCCGATGGTGTAGCGGCGCTTCGGCCGCGATACCTCGACGGCACGAACGATGACCTCGGCAACCTTGTCGACCGGCCCGGGCTTGAAGCGCGCACTGGCCTTCTCGTACGCCGCAAGATGCGCCCGATAGAGCGCCACCTGATCAGCCCTGATCCGCCCCTGCGCCGCCCGCTCGGCCTCCCCGGCCTTCGCGAAGATCGCCGTCTCGGTCGATCCCGGCTCGATCATCACGACCGGGATGTCCCACGCGGCGAGCTCCAGCCGGAGCGCGTTCGACAACGCCTCCAGACCGGCCTTGCTCGCGGACAGCGCACCGAGCAGCGGGAACGCGATCCGCCCGGTCGCCGCACCCACGTTGATGATCCGCCCGGCGCCCGCGCGCACCAGCGGCAGGAACTCCCGGACCACGGACGCCGGCCCGAGCGTGTTCACCTCGAGCTGCCGCCGCCACTCGTCGGCCGGCACCAGTTCGAGCGGCCCCTGCACGATCACCCCGGCGTTGTTAATCACCGCCCGCAGCCCGTCGACCTCCCCCGCGACGCGCTTGGCCGCCGCGGCGACGCTCTCCTGATCCGCCACATCCAGCGGGACCACGTGAACGCCCGCCCCGAAGTCGGCCGGGCCGCGCGCCCCGGCGTACACGGTGAACCCGCGACGCCGGAGCAGCTCGACCGTCGCCGTCCCGATGCCACCGGTCGAACCGGTGATGAGTACCGCCTGCCTGTCCGCCATATCGACTCCCTCACGCCGTGATGTTCCATAGGACATGTCCCTAGGGACATAAGCGAGCATGCACATGTCCGCAGGGACATGTCAAGATGCTTCTGGACGTACGACGCGATGCGAGGAGACGGCATGTCGTTGCGGCACGGGCTGCTCGGGCTGCTCGCCGAGGGACCGGCGAGCGGGTACGACCTGGCCCGCCGGTTCACCGAGGTGCTCGGATCGATCTGGCCGGCCCAGCACCCGAAGATCTACGCCGAGCTCGGCAAGCTCGCGGCCGAGGGCCTGGTCGAGGTCGAGAGCGAGGGACCGCGGCGACGGAAGGCATATCGGATCACCGACGCCGGGGTGGCGGAGGTCAGGCGCTGGCTGACCGAGGTCGACGTCGACCACACCATGCGCCTGCAGCCGCTGCTGCGATCACTGTTCTTCTGGCTGATGGACACCGACGACCTGCAGCGTCACCTCCAGGCGGAGGCGCGGTACTACCGGGACCTGGCCCAGCAGTACCGGGAGTACGCGGCCCGCAAGGACCGGGGCGAGTTCGGCTACAGCCCGCAGACCCAATCCCTGCGCGTAACCGTCGAGGCT
This sequence comes from Kribbella sp. NBC_01510, assembly GCF_045040325.1. Taxonomy (NCBI): domain Bacteria; kingdom Bacillati; phylum Actinomycetota; class Actinomycetes; order Propionibacteriales; family Kribbellaceae; genus Kribbella; species Kribbella sp. NBC_01510. Next base: position 1,931,057 of record NZ_CP109418.1, read on the forward strand.
GCCATCCGCCTCTACACCTCCCTCGCCGACTGGGCCGACTGGGCCCAGACCGTCCCACCGGCCAAACCCGCCAAGTAACGAGTCACTTGCGCCTGGCCGGGCCGGCGTCGCTCAGCCCGTCCTGAAACGTCGGAAGGCCGGCCGAGCGGGTGCTCGGCCGGCCTTCGCGGGAGGGGTTGTTACTTGGTACCGAAGACCTGGATCTCGGTCATGTCGGTGAACGTGCAGCCACCGAACGCGCCGGCCGGGCAGTTGGTCTCGAAGTCCGGAACCTGCGGGCTGAGCATCCAGAACCGCACGTACTGAACTCCGGTCACGTTGCCGCTCGGGGTGAGCAGCGTGTACTTGCCCCGGTTGGCGGCGGTGAACTCGCCCGTCTGAGCGGGCAGCCAGGTGGTGCCGTCGACCGAGGTCTCGATCCGGTACTTGCCGGTCGACGAGCTGCCCGGGTCACCACAGGTGTTCGACGGGTCGACGTTGAAGGCGCTGATGTTCACCTTCGCCGGCAGCTTGATGTCGACGTGCTTGTCGATCATCTTGTTGGTCGGCGTGCCGGCGTCGTCACCGGTGGTGCTGCCCCAGCCGGTGCCCTGCGCGTTGTCGATCGCGTACGCCGGGCCGCACTGCGGGGTGAAGTCCGGTCCGTTGAAGCCGACCACCGAGCCACCGCCGGAGCTGGCCGCCCAGTTGCGACGCGGTGTGAAGGCCACCTTCGCACCCGGCTTGACCGTGGCCGACTGGACCAGCAGCTCGTAGCCCGGAGCCGACATGACGACCTTCGGGTAGGTGCCCGGGGCAACACCGGTGATGGCGTAGTTGCCGTTCGCGTCGGTCGAGGCGGCGTAGTCACCGGCGTAACCGGACGAGTGACCGCCGATGTAGACCAGCGCACCGGCCACCGGAGCACCGGTGTCCTTGTCCTTCACGGTGCCGCTGAGGGTCGTGGTCGCACCTGTCGGCGGCTTGTGGAAGTCCTCGGCCGGGAACGCGTCGCCGCCGTCGATGACACCGGCGTACCAGCCCATGCCGCGGTTGGCGAAGACGGTCCAGATGATGTCGGCGTTCTTGCCGCCGCTGGCGACCAGGTCGGCCTGCACGATCGCGTTGCGCATGTCGAGCATGGTCGGGTCGGCCGGCGACAGCTCCATCGCGCGGGTGATGATGCTCATCGCGTAGCTGCGGCCGAAGCGCTCCCGCAGGTCCCACAGCGTCTGCGCCCAGACCTCACCGGAGGCGTGGACCTCAGGTGTGCCGCCGATGGTCGGGAAGTCGGCGTAGGTGTAGCCGCCCTTCGAACCGTCGGGCTGGATGCAGTTCGGGCTGACCGCCTTCACCCGGCAGTCGATCGCCTGGGTGCGGAACAGTTCACCGTGGGCGACGTACTTGCCCTCGAGTACCTCGCCCGGTGCGGTGCTGTCCTTCTCCAGGCCGTGCGAGACCAGGTAGTCCATCGCGTAGAAGTCGCTCCACGCCTCGCCCATCGAGCCGGCCTGGATGCTGTTCAGCGTGCTGTTGCCGGTGGCGTCGACGACCAGGCGGTTGGACAGACCGTGGGTGTACTCGTGGTACAGCACGCTCGCGTCGTTCGCGCCGCTGGCCGGGACGAACGGATCCTGCGCGTCGGTCGCGCCGGGCTGGTGCCACAGGTACATCTGCATGGTCGGCGGAGTGCCGTCCGGCGGGGTGGACATGTTGGCGTTGTCGATGTGGTTGGCGTCCGGGCCCCCGTCGGCGCCGGTGGCCGCGCCGTCGAGCGCGTTCAGCAGGACCGGGTCGCCGCCCGCGGCGTCGAACGAGCCGGCCGCCGGGGTGAAGCTGATCGGCGGCTTGGCCAGCCAGTCGTGGAAGTTGCTGGCCAGGTAGAACGCGTTGGTGACGTCCTGGTTCATGTTCGTCTTCCAGGAGTCCGGCTTGGCCGGGTCCCAGGTGCAGACGAACGCCGCCGAGCAGAACGACGACGCGCTCTGGAAGGTGGTCAGCTTGTACTCGGCGCCGGTCTTGGTGCCCGGCACCTTGACCGTCTCACCGGCGTTCGGCTGGTTGTCGTCGTTCACGTCCGCCCAGGCCGCGACCGACGTGCCGTCGAGGAGGGTCTTGGCGTTCTTCGGCAGCCACTTGTTGTAGATCAGGTTCTCGACCCGCTGGGTGCCACCCTTGGCCGCGCCCGGGTAGTTGTCCTGGACCAGCGCGTCGCCGTTGCCCTCGCTGACCAGGTCCTTGCGGTAGAGCAGGCTGCCGGTCTGGGCGTCGATCACGTGGTTGTAGATCTTCATGCCGCCGGCGTTGACGTAGGTCAGCCAGCCCTTGCGCAGCCCGTCGGCGGTGTGGAACCACACCTGCTGGGCGGTGTCGCCGTTGCTCCACCGGGTGCTGACGCCGGCCGCCTTCGCGGTGGCGGACTTCGGCGTACCGCCGACGTCCTCGGCAGCCGCGGTGCGGGCCGCGGCGGCGGTCACCTTCGGAGCGGCCGCGGCGGCCTCGGCCTGGGCGGTCAGACCGGAGACCGGCGAGCCCATCAGCGAGATCAGCTGGCCGTTCTTGGTGACGTTGGCCTTGAGGCCGTTGCCGAACACCTCGACGCCGTCGACCACCTGCGACCAGGACACGTGGTGGGTGCCCAGGTCGTCGACGTAGTCCTTGCGCAGCTTCAGGGTGGAGAGGTCGGCGTCGGAGAGCTTGAAGACCTCCGGGTGCGCCTTCACGTAGGCGAGCGCGACGTCCGGCGCCTTCTTCGCGCTCTTGCCGGTCAGGAAGCCGTTCAGCTTGGTGACCTGGGCCGGGGTGCCGGTGTTCGGGTCGAGCTCGACGACGCCCTGGGTGCCGAGCGAGTTGCGGAACTTCTCCGAGGCCGCGGTCTCCTTGCCGGCCACCTTGGCGGCGCGGGCGTGGGTGATCTTGGCACTCGGGGTCCGGGCGTCGTAGTTGCCCTTCCGCTCCTTGCCCGACAGGTTCTCGGCCTGGGCCGCCTTGCCCTTGCCCTCACCCGGTCCGGCGGTCTGGGCGGCGGTGGCGCCACCGGCGGCCGTCACGGCCAGCACAGTGGCGGCGGAGACGGCGGTGGTGACTGCCAGGAGCCCCCGCCCTCTGCGTGATGTTGTCACAGCAAATCTCCATGGAGTTCGTGTTTGCGGGTCGCCCTCCACGACCCGTCCGGGGGCGACCTTAGGCGGGCAAGCGCTCGCTGGGAAGGGAAATCACCGGAATGACGTGGAGACGAGGGTTGTCCTTCGTGCCCGGCAGAGTACTAGGAGCGACAGGCCAACAGTCGCACCCAGCCACCAACGCACCGCGGCGTGTGTCGCCGCGGTGGTGGTGGACTTACTGGGGAACGGGCGGACCCCAATCGCGGTAGGGGTCCGCCCGTTCGATCAGAAGGCGCCTGCGCCGTTCGGGGTGCCGAGGCCGGTCGGGCCGTCCCAGCCGGTGCGGGCGTTGCACCACTGGGTCGTCGGGCAGGAGCCGTTGCTCCCGCTGGTCACGTCGAACAGCGAGCCCGCGTGCGCGTACGGCAGCGCGTTCGCGTAGCCGCTGGTGTTGCCGGACAGCGCGTAGACCGCGGCGATGATCGGGGCGGCCTCACTGGTGCCACCGAACTGCGCCCAGGTCGAGTTCGTCTTGCTGGTCGGGTAGTAGATCGCCATCCCGCCCTTGCCCGGGTCGGCAGCCGCGGACACGTCCGCCATCGCCCGCTTCGAGCAGCCGGTGTTGAACGACGACGCGGCGCTCAGTGCGGTGTTGTACGTCGAGCAGCCCGAACCGGCACCGCTCCACACGGTCTCGCTCCAGCCGCGTGAGTTGCTGGCGGCAACAAGCGACGTACCGCCGACGGCCGTCGTGTACGACGAGGACGCCGGGTAGCTGCCACCCTGGTAGCCGTTGTCACCGGTCGACGCGGTGACTGCGATGCCGGGGTGGTTGTAGTAGGTGCCGTACGTCGCGTCGGACGCGTCACCACCGCCGTAGCTGTTCGAGATCGCGACCACACCGGCCTGCTTGGACGCGGTCACCACGGCCGTGCCGAGGTCGGCGAAGCTGGCCGAGTTGGCCTGTACGACGACGATCTTCGCGTCGGGCGCCGCGGCCGAGACCGCGTCGACGTCGAGCGCCTGCTCACCGGCCCAACCCGCGTTGAACCTCGGCAGCGAGGTCCCGCCGGTCTGGTTGATGACCCGCAGGCAGCCGTTGGCCGTCGTACACGCGGACAGGCCGAACTGGGAGCGGTAGACGCCGAGGTCGCGCTCCAGGTTCGGGTAGCCGTACGCGTCGACGATCGCGACCGTGCGGCCGCCGGCGCTGAGACCGTTCAGCTTGTAGGCGTCGCGCAGGCCCGCTGGGGTGAGCCCGGTCGACGGCGGCGTGGTGGAGGCCGGTGCGACACCTTTGTCGTTCACCAGTTTGATCGCGTTGCAGGCCGCGGTGTGCGCGGCCTTCGGGGCCGAGCAGACCTTGGCGGCGTGCTTCCCGGCGGTGTACGGGGTGGGGGCGGCGATGGCCCCCTGGGCGGTCAGTCCCGCGACGGCTAGTGCGCCGGCGCCCAGGGCGGACACGAGAATCCGTTGCCTCAACAGAACTCCTCGAGCTGGGCAGGCCTTCGCCCCAGTTCCTTTGCGGTGGGGCGGAGACCGGCATGGATGGGTTCTCGCATCGTCCGTCGACGGCGCGACCCGAAGCCAGCGATCGGGCCCCTGACAAATGTCATGGGTGAACCCATGACAGCCGACCCGATCGAGCCGGATTTTCCCCGGGCTGACGGCGTCGTCGCCCCCCGGTCCGCCGACGAAGGTTTCCCCCTGAGTTCCCCGACCCTGTCGACGAGACGGTCGTACCAGCAAACCTTTGGTGATCAGCACAACCTGAGGCCTACCGTCACCACATGACGCTCCTCGAACGTGCACAAGCCCTGCAGACCGAGGCTCACCAGCTGGCCGACCAGCTGGACCTGCAGACCGCCTTTCCCTGGCCGGGGCAGGTGATTGGGAGTGCGTTGTCCGGGCTGATGGTTGTCCGCGACCTCGACGTCGTATTCGACGCACCCGGCGCTACCGCCGCTGACGTCCTCGAAGGGCTGGCCGTGCTCGCGCGGCGGGTGGACACGCTCGACGTGGACTTCCGCGACGAGCGCGGCGCCCGCCGTCCGACCCCTGTGATCACCGACGAGCGCTTCTACGCCGTACTGCAGGTCAACGGCCGCTGGAAAGTCGACCTCACCTTCTGGCTGCACGTCGTCGACCGCCCATTCCTCCGAGACGCCCAACGGCTACGCGAAGCCCCCGAGGAGCAGCGATTGACGATCCTGCAACTCAAGGACGCCTGTCGCGGTGTCCACAGCACGGACATCTACAACGCCGTACTGCACAACTGCGTCCGCACACCAACCGAACTCGACACCTACCTCCAGGCACCGCATTGAGCCGCCTACGGCTAGGCCGTCGTCAATTCCACTTCGCCGGCCGGTTGTAGGTCCTGCCACTCACTGAATCGACGACGGTCCGCGGGAGTTGCGAACGGGTGAGCTTCGACATCCCGATGCTGAACGAGGCAGGCATGAGGTTGCTCAGCTCGGCCGAATACCGCAACGGCGGGAAGGCGGCAGCGAGGAACATAGTCGTGTTCAGAGAACGTGCCGTCCGGATCGCCGGCGCGAGGTCGCTGTCCGCGCTGATGATCAGAGCGGAATCCGTTGTCCCGGTTGCGGCGTCAGCGACCAACGTGGTCGCAATGTTCACGTCGGTCTCCTTCTCTTCGTACTGCGTCCAGGTCGCGCCGCAGGACCGGCAGCTCCTCAGCTTCTTCTGGTACCGGCCCTGAGTGATCTCGATCAGCCCCGGACTCTGCGCAAGCAGGGCGGCCTGGTATCGCCCCTGGCGTGAGGCGGCCGCAGGGTCGTCGAGGACGGGCGCAGTGAAATAGCAGACACGGATGAGCGAGCTCCGTGGGCGCAGGAGCCGGGAGAGTTCGACAAGATCCAGCCAGAGCAGCCGCCGCCCGGACCGTTCTTTCAGGCCGTGGTACAGGTTGAAGCCATCGACGTAGACGGTGAGACGCTCGGGCGACTGGGGTGTGGGGCGCGACGGCATTGCAGGACCGTAGTCGTCCACAACCAATCCTCGCAGGTTGGACGTGGCGGCCTGTGGATGACTAAGGTGGGTTCACCACGCCAAGGCCTCGCGGCTTTGGTCCAACGGCCTCCTTCGGGAGGCCGTTTTTGTCGTTCGGGGCACCAAGTCGAGCGCCGTGCTCGGGGAATGAAGAGCGCCGGCCGTCCGGCAACGCCACCGGACGGTCGGCACTCGCTCAGAGGAGTCCCAGCGCTGCGGACTCTTGGTCGGTGAAGACGCGGGACCGGATCAGGAAGCGGAGGCCCTCCGGTGCCTCCACCGAGAATCCGCTGCCACGGCCCTTCACCACATCGACGGTGAGCTGTGTGTGCTTCCAATACTCGTACTTGGCCTGGACGTCGGTCACGTCGCCGGTGACATCGGCGATGATCCAGTACGGCCTGGTGTCGAGGACTCCACCCACCGAGCAGAGTCCGCAGCCGGTGCATCTCCGCGCGCACGGTGGTCGGGTTGCCCTCGTCGCCGTACAAACTGGAGCATCAGCTGCTCGGCGGTGAGCCCGGACGGATGCAGGAGAAGCAGTGCGAGTACTTCGGCCCGCCTCAGGGTGAGTGCGATCTCGCGGCCGCTGACGACCGCGACCGATTGACCGGCACTGAGCAGCATCAGCCGGAGTGACGGCCGGCTGCGGCGGACCGGCCCTCCGCTACGGCGACCTCGACGCCGCCCTCGGCCTGTACGCCGGCCCGCTGCTGGCGCGCTCCGACGCGCCGGCTCTGCGCGCGGAACGTGACGAGCTGGACGCCACCGTCCGCCGCGCCGTCCGGCGGTCGCCGCCCGGGTCGACCGTCTGATCAGTTGAGCGACCAGCCCCGGTCGCTCAGGAATTCTGTCCGACCAGGATCCACATGTAGTCGTGGTTCTTCACCGGGAAGGTCGCGGTCTTCTTGCTGATCTCCTTGGTCTTCTTGCAGTTGCTGGTGGTGTAGCGCCAGCGGACCACCTGCACCATCCAGGACTGCTTGAGCTGCTGCAACCGCCGCACCTGGCCCGCCTTGACCTCCGCCGTGTACGACCAGTTCTGCGAGACCGAATAGGACTTACCGACAGTCTTGGAGTACTTGCTCTGGATCTCCGCGATCACCGCCGAGACGCTGACGCCGAGGTCACCGGTCCACGCCGAGTTCGACTCCGAGGTCGCCGTCCGCGAGTAGGTGATCCGGCCGGGTCCTTCGAACCAGTCGCTGTGCAGATTGGTCCCGACGTACACCTCTTTCCCATAGCGGGTGTACCAGTTGATCGTTCTGGTGTTGCACTTCTTTCCCGCGGCCGGAGCGGTGGCGGGGGCCGGGGTCGCACTCGCCGGCACGCTCGGCACCACCAAGCAGGTCACCAGCAGCAATCCCGCCGCGATTCCCTGACGAAGACGCATCACACTCTCCTTTGAAGAAGATTCACTTCTACTGCGGTCGCACTGGAAGGAAACTTACGAGTGGTCTAGCGCGGTCACAACGAGATCCAGGTAACGCTCTGTGTCGATTCGCTCACGACCACATCTCGGGCGTGACGAGGGCCGCATCGACATGACTCATGGGTAACCGACCAATAACATCGCTGGTATGCAGATCCTCGCCATCGTCGTCTCGCTCGCGGTCACCGCCGTCGGTATCGCGCTGTTCGGCAAGACGATCGGGCACATGGTGTCCGTCATCAAGCTGGGCCAGCCGGCCGGCCGCACCGATAACCCGGGGCGGCGCTCCGCCACGCTGGCCAAGGAGACCCTCGGCCACACCCGGATGCTGCAGTGGAGCCACGTCGGCGTCCTGCACTGGTTCGTCGCGTTCGGATTCATCGGGCTGTTCCTCACCCTGGTGACGGCGTTCGGCCAGTTGTTCGACCCGCACTGGGTGCTGCCGGTGATCGGCCACTGGTTCGTGTTCGAGTGGGTCAGCGAGTTCCTCACCTGGACCGGCCTGGTCTCGATCATCGGGCTGATGGCGATCCGGCTGCGCAATCTGCCGCGGGGCGAGAAGGGCCGCTACAGCCGGTTCTTCGGTTCCACCGCCTGGCAGGCGTACTACGTCGAGTACACGATCCTCGGCGTCCTGATCTGCATCCTGTTGCTGCGCGGACTGGAGTACGAGCTCGGCGGCGGCACGAAGTTCCACTTCCCGACCACGTTCTTCATCGGGGAGGCGCTCTTCGGCGGCATGTCCGAGCAGGCCCTGGAGAACACCGTCTACCTGGTCGCGATGATCAAGATCCTGATCTCGTTCGCCTGGATGATCACGATCTCGCTGAACGCCACGATGGGCGTGGCCTGGCACCGGTTCACCGCCTGGCCGAACATCTGGTTCAAGCGCAAGGCCGACGGCGGTACGGCGCTCGGCGCCCTGCAGCCGATCATGGTCAAGGGCGAGCCGATCGACTTCGAGAACATCGAGGAACTGGACGAGGACGCGGCGCTCGGCGTCGGCAAGGTCGAGGACTTCACCTGGAAGGGCCTGCTCGACTTCACCACCTGCACCGAGTGCGGCCGCTGCCAATCGCAGTGCCCGGCGTGGAACACCGACAAGCCGTTGTCACCCAAGCTGGTGATGATGAACCTGCGCGAGCACGCGTACGCCAAGGCGCCGTACCTGCTGGCGTCGTCCGACGACGAGCGGAAGTCGCTGCCCGAGCTGGTACTCGCGGAACAGGACAAGCCGCTCGTGGGTCCCGCGGACGTCGCGGTCATCGACGAGGACGCGCTGTGGGCGTGCACCTCGTGTGGTGCGTGCGTGCAGCAGTGCCCGGTCGACATCGAGCACGTCGACGCGATCATGGACATGCGCCGCTACCAGGTACTGATCGAGTCGTCGTTCCCGTCCGAGCTCAACGGACTCTTCAAAGGCCTGGAGAACAAGGGCAATCCGTGGAACATGAACCCGTCCGGCCGGATGGACTGGGCCAAGGACCTACCGTTCGAGGTCAAGCAGGTCGGTGCGGACGTGGAGACGCTGGCCGAGGTCGAGTACCTGTTCTGGGTCGGCTGCGCCGGTGCCTACGAGGATCGCGCGAAGAAGACCACGCAGGCGGTCGCCGAACTACTCGACATCGCCGGCGTCAGCTTCGCCGTACTGGGTGATGGCGAGACCTGCACCGGTGACCCGGCCCGGCGGTCCGGCAACGAGTTCGTCTTCCAGCAGCTCGCGATGCAGAACGCGGAGGTCTTCAAGGAGACCGGCGCGAAGAAGGTCGTCTCCACCTGCGCGCACTGCTTCAACACGCTGAAGAACGAGTACTCCCAGCTCGGTGTCGAGCTCGACGTGGTCCACCACACCCAGCTGCTCAACCGCCTCGTCCGCGAGGGCAAGCTGACTCCGGTCGCGCCGGCCGACAGCTCACTCAACGGCCAGAAGATCACCTACCACGACCCGTGCTACCTCGGCCGCCACAACCAGGTGTACGACGCTCCGCGCGAACTGCTCGACATCATCCCGGGCGCGGAGTACGCCGAGATGCCGCGGAACCAGACCAAGTCGTTCTGCTGCGGTGCCGGTGGTGCGCGGATGTGGATGGAGGAGAAGCTCGGCAGCCGGATCAACCTGAACCGGACCACGGAGGCGGTCGAGACCGGCGCGGACAAGATCGCCACCGGCTGCCCGTTCTGCCGGGTGATGCTGTCCGACGGCCTCACCGCCAAGCAGGCGGACGGTTCGGCCCGGGAATCGGTCGAGGTCCAGGACGTGGCCCAGCTCCTGCTCGCATCGGTCAAGCGCGGCGCGAACTGATCAATGCTGCGTTAAGCCTGCTTGCAACAAGCTGTAAAAGACTTCCTCTCCAGGCGGTCCAGACCATAAGATCCGACGGTTTGCACACCTGGGGAGGAATCCACACCATGAAGCTCCGCACGGCGATCGCCGCCGTCGCCACCGTTCCGCTTGCTCTCGGCCTGGCCGCCTGCGGTAACGACGCCAAACCCGAAGCCACCGGCTACAAGCCGTCCGCTCCGGCCTCGACTCCGGCCGCCACCAACACCGCCGCGCCGGTCAAGCCCGCACCCGTGGCACACCTGAACCGCGTCACCTTCGTCCCGTCGATGAACGCCGCGATGACCAAGCAGAAGTCCTGGCGCGTCACCGGCAAGATGACCGCCAACGGCACCACCGTGCTGACGATGGACGGCTTTCAGACCGCCAAGCCATTGGCCCTGTCGATGGAGATGACCGGTGCTGCCTTCCAGGGCAAGACGGCGAAGATGGTCATGATCAAGGGCACCGGCTACCTGTCGATACCAGGCGTCACGCCTGCCGGCAAGTATCTGAAGATCAATACCGGCCAGTCCGACCAGCTCGGCGAACTCCTCGAGGGCGGCGACCCGACCAAGATCTTCAAGTCCTTCGACTCGAGCCTGGCCAGCGTCAAGTTCGTCCGCACGGAGACCATCGGCGGCGAGAAGCTGGACCGGTACGCCGTCACCGTCAACACCGCGAAAGCCCTGGCCGCACAAGGCAAGAAGGTCCCCGCGGGCCTGCCGAAGACCCTGACCTACTCGATGTGGATGGACAAGTCCCACCTGGTCCGCCGCCTGTCGTTCGACCTCAGTGGCGTGTCGATGGTGATGTCGATGTCCGAGTACAACAAGCCCGTCAGCATCACCGCACCTCCCGCGAGCAAAGTCGTCAGCCGCTGAGACCGGATCCGGACAGATCCCACCCGATCCTGAGAACTTCTCGTAATCTCCCGTTACGGAAGTGATCACCTATGGATGATCGGGTGGGCCTGTGCCGATGCGCAGTAGTCGACGAACCTTTCTGACCGTGTCCGGGACGGCGGCCGCGCTGGCGCTGACCGGCAAGCTGCCCGAGATCGGGAGTGCGACGGCCGGCTCGACCGGCCGGCCCGATCGGCGGGATCCGTTTACTTTGGGAGTCGCGTCCGGCGATCCGTTGCCGGACGCGGTGGTGATCTGGACCAGGCTCGCGCCGGAGCCGCTCACGCCGTTCGGCGGGATGGACCGGCGTCCGGTCGAGGTCCAGTGGCAGGTCGCGGAGGACGAGCACTTCCGCCGGATCGTCCGCGACGGCGTGACCCAGGCCCGGCCGGAGGCGAGCCACTCGGTGCACGTCGACGTACGAGGACTGCGCCCGTGGCGGCAGTACTGGTACCGCTTCCGCGCGAACGGCAGGCTCAGCCCGGTCGGCCGGACCAAGACCGCGCCGCCGGCCGACGCGAACCTGTCCCAACTGTCGTTGGCCTTCGCCTCCTGCCAGGCCTCGTGGGAGGGCTGGTACACGGCGTACGCCGACATGGCCGAGCGAGACCACGATGTGGTGTTCTTCCTCGGCGACTACATCTACGAGTTCGGCATCGACCGCGGTATCCGGCCGGACTCGAACGAGCCCTACATCACCCAGCAGACCGTCACGCTGGACGAGTACCGCCTCCGGTACGCGGCGTACAAGCTGGATCCGGACCTTCAGCGAGCTCATGCGGTGGCGCCGTGGATCGTAACGCTCGACGACCACGAGGTGGTGGACAACTGGGCCGACGAGGCGCATCCGAGCGCGCCACCCGCGCAGTTCCTGGTCCGGCGCGCCAACGCGTTCCGCGCGTACTGGGAACACATGCCGCTGCGGCTCGCGCAGTTGCCGAAGGGTCCGGACATGCAGCTTTACCGGCGATTCCAGTTCGGGCGGCTAGCCGAGTTCAGTGTGCTCGACACCCGGCAGTACCGCTCGGACCAGGCGTACGGCGACGGCACCAAGGCGCCCGGTCCGGAGACGAAGGACCCGGCCCGTACGATCACCGGAGACGCCCAGGAGAAGTGGCTGCTCGACGGCTGGACCGCCTCGCGATCGCGCTGGAACGTGATGGCCCATCAGACCGCGATCGCCCGGCTCGACACCAAGGACGGTCCCGACGTCCTGGTCCCGATGGACACCTGGGACGGGTACGAGGCGTCCCGCGACCGGATCCTCGGCGGCGCCGCGCAACGCAAGGTCCGCAACCTGGTCTCGATCGCCGGCGACCTGCACCGCAGCGTCGCCTCGGACCTCAAGCTCGACTTCACGAACCCCGACTCGCAGACCGTCGCCGCCGAGTTCGTCGGTACGTCGATCACGTCCGGCCTGGACGGCATGGACATCGATCCCGGCGGCCAGACTCTGCTGAACGAGAACCCGCACATCAAGTTCGGCAACTTCCAGCGCGGTTACGTGAGCTGCAGCATCACGCCGCAGCAGTGGATCTCCGACTACCGGGTGGTCGACAAGGTCACGGTCCAGAACGGCACTGTCAGCACCCGCGCCAAGCTCTTCGTCGAGGACGGGCGCCCGGGCATCTCGGAGGTGCAGCGATGAAGATCCGCTGGCAGTCGGCCGTCGGCTTCGGTGCCGCGGTGGCGGCGACCCTGGTCGCGTCCAGTTCGGTGCCCCAGGCAACCAACAGTAACCCGCAGACCGACGTACAGATCTCGGTCGAACCGCAGCAGCTCAGCGTCGTCGGCTTGCCGTGCTTCCCGGGCAACCTGACGCTCACCATGACCAACACCGGCAGCCAGGACCGGTACGCCGACCTGACGCTGGCCCCGAGTGGTCCGTTGCAACTGTCCCGGGAGCTGTTCTCGTCCTGGCTGCCGGCCGTCGACCCCGACCAGCCGGTGTCCGCACCGGTCGAGGTCCGCGTCCCGCGTGACACCGAGCCCGGCTCGTACAAGATCGACCTCGAGGTCGACAAGACCAGGCTCACCGTCCCGGTCCAGGTGAACCCGCTGCCGTCGAAGGACCCGGGCAGCAACGTCGCCCTCGGCGAGCAGGCCGCCGCCTCGTCGACGCACGGCAACTTCTTCCTCTGCGGCGCGGTCGACGGCGACAAGGACTCCGAGCACTGGGACACCCTGACCGGCTGGAACGACGGCACCCGAGCGGTCTTCCCCGACAACTACGACGTCGCCCTCGCCCAGCCGACCACCATCAACCGCGTCGAGCTCTACACCCTCGACTCGGCCAAGTACCCGGCCGCGACCAATGGCCTGCGCGACTGGGACGTCCAGGTCTCGGCCAACGGGACGTGGCAGACCGTCGCCCAGGTCCGCGGCAACACCGCCGGTCACGTCACGTCCACCTTCGCCCCCGTCCAAGCCACGGCCGTCCGCATCCTCTGCCTCGACGGCAACGACCACACCTACTCCCGCATCGTCGAACTCGAGGTCTACGGCCCCTGACGATCCGTTGCGTCCGAAGAAGTGAGCGCTATAGGCCACGCTTCTTCGGACGTCAGCGGTTGTCAGTGCAGGTAGGAGGCGCCGTTGAAGTCGAGGACGGCGCCACTGGACCAGGTGGCCTGCGGGGAGGCGAGCCAGACGATGGCGTCGGCGACCTCCTCGGCGGTGGCGGTGCGGTTGAAGGGGCTCTGGGCGCGGATCGCATCGCCGCCGGGACCGGACAGGATGGTCTCGGTCATGTCGGTCGTGATGAATCCCGGCGCGATTGACGTCACGGTGATGTCATGTGGCGCCAGCGAGACTGCCAACGACTGGCCCAGGGAGTGCAGTCCGGCCTTCGCGGCGCCGTAGGCGGGCACGTCCGGCTCGCCGCGGTAGGCGCCGCGCGACCCCACGTTGACGATCGCACCCCGCCGTACGCCCTCGGCAGGCTCCTTGTCGAGCATCTGCCGGGCCACGCACCAGGTCACGTGCGCCGCCCCTTCCAGATTCACCGCGAGGGTACGACGCCAGGCCGCGACCCACTCGTCGTACGGCGTCTCGGCCAGCGGATGCCCGATCCGGCGGGACCCGGCGACCGGCTCGTCGACGAACAGCGCGGCGTTGTTCACCAGCACGTCGATCCGGCCGAGCGCGGTGGCCGATTCCTCAACCAGGGCAGGGATTGCGGCCGGATCGCCGAGATCGGCGGCGACCACCGCGTGACCGTCGCCGGGCAGCCCGGCCCGGACCTCCTCGGCCCGGTCGACCGCGCCACGGCAATGCAGCACGACCCGGTCGCCGGCCCGCGCGAACGCCCGCGCGGCGGCCGCTCCGACGCCCCTGGACGCGCCGGTGACGAGTACTCCTCTGGACACGGTTCCTCCTGTCGACGACTGGCCCTCATTCTGCCCGTGCCACCACCATGACATCAGAAGGGGTTGACAGTGACGTCACGATGACGTCATGCTTGCTGCCATGGAACTTGATCACTACCTCGAGTCGGTCCGGCGGAGCGTCGAGAACGCAACCGCCCTGGCCGACGACCAAACTCGCTCCGTGGCGCAGCGCCTCGGAGCCACGCTGGATGACGCGGGCCGCCTGGCCCTCATCTCAGCCCTGTCCGACGCCGCCGGGGAGATCAGCCGCGAGCTGTCCCCCGGTTCGGTCGAGCTCCGGATGGCCGGTGGCCGTCCCGAGTTCGTGGTCACGCCGGCTCCGAGCCAGCTGACCGGTCCGGACGAGACCGACGACGACATCGACGAAGAGAACGACACCGACGTCACCGACCAGCTCACGCTGGACGCCGACGAGCCGACCGCACGGATCACGCTGCGGCTGCCGATGTCGATCAAGAACAAGGTGGACGAAGCCGCCACGGCCGAGGGCATCTCCTCGAACGCGTGGCTGATGCGCACCGTGATGACCGAGCTGAGCGACCGCCGCCGAGGTGGCCCCCGCCCGCCCCGGCCGCCGCGCCCGCCGCGCGGTGGGGTCTTCGGACCGGACGGACCGCTCGGCCCGAACGGCCCGCTCGGACCCGACGGGGTCTTCGGACCGGACGGAGTGTTCGGCCCCGGTGGACCCTTCGGTGAGGAAGGCGTGTTCGGCAACGACCGCGGCCGGCGTGGCCGCGACCGCGACCGGGAGCGCCGTCGCGAAGACAAGGATCAGCGCCGCGAGGAGCACCAGCGGCGGCACGAGGAGCGCCGTGGGGGCCGCGGGCCGGGACAACGGATGACGGGATGGGTCCAGTGAGCGGCTTCAGCAGCCAGATCGTCGAGGACGCGGGCAAGATCGACCGGGTCCGGATCGAGATCGGCTCCGGCAAGGTCGAGATCGTGCCTAACGACGGCACCGAGACCATCGTCAGTCTGGACGTCGACAGCGGTCCCGAGGACGACGTGGTCTTCACCGTCGAGGACGGCGAACTGATCGTCGAGGGTCCCCGCAACGTCCGTGGCCGCGGCCCGCAGATCCAGGTCAGGATCGCCACCCCGGCGACGCTGGACGCGCGGATCAAGACCGGCTCCGGCGACATCGACTCGCGGATGCCGTTGGGTACGGCGCGGTTGTCGACCGGCTCCGGCGACGTCCAGCTCGACCGGGTCGAGGGTGACCTCGGAGTCAGCACCGGCAGCGGCGACGTCAAGGTCGAGCACGCGGCCGGCACGGTCCGGGCCAGCACCGGCTCCGGGTCGATCGACATCGGCGAGGCCGCCGACGGGCTCGGCCTGAGCACCGGCTCCGGCGACGTCAAGGTCGGCGACGCCGGCGGTCCCACCACCGTCAAGGTCGGCTCGGGTGACATCACCATCGAGCGGATCCGCGACCACTCGGTCGCCACCTCCGGCTCCGGCGACGTCACGGTCGAGATCGCCGACGGGCCGAGCGTCCAGGCCGAGACTGCTCGCGGTGACGTCCGGATCGGGGTGCCCGACGGCGTCCCGGCGTACCTGGACCTGAAGACCGTCACCGGACGGATCCGGTGCGAGCTGGAGCCCGGCGAGAAGCCGGCCGAGGGTGAGCACGCGCTGATGTTGCGGGCCCGCACCGTCTCCGGCGACATCACCGTCGTCAAGGTCTGAACCACACCACCCAGGAAGGTCCCGCACGTCTTAGGTCTGGCGGGACCTGGGCGAAGCATTGCCGAAATCACATCAGTACGGGGACAACGTGAGGGGAGCAAGGACATGATCACCGAATACGAAGAGGTCGCACGCTACCGGGTCGCCGAGCAGTTGCGGGCCGCCGAGGCCAGGGCCCAGCGCCGCGACCGCAAGCCGGAGGGCAACGGCCCGCGGCACGGACTCGCCACCGCCCTCCGCCGCCTGGCCGACCGCCTCGAGCCGGCCTCCCGCCGGCTGGCCGAACCGCAGCCCCGCCACCGCGGGACCGGCCTGTCGATCGTCCGATGACCGGCGTACCGATGACCGGCCAACCGCTGAGCGGTGCAGCCGCCGCACTCTGCAGCGTGCTGCACCGCCTGGGACTGGTGACGGTGGGGACCCGGAGTCACAGCTGAGTCTGCAGGTTGGTGCAACCCCTGTGGATAACCGCGATCGGGGACCCGCGAACACTGCTAGCGTTCAGGCGATCATTCTCGGTCGAGACCTGGGGAGAGTAACCAACGATGCTGCGTCCGATGGTCGCAACAGCCGCCGTCACCGCCGCCGTCGTCCTGCTGGCCGGCTGCGGCGGAGACGACAAGAAGTCCGACGCGAAGTCCGCAGGCGGAGAGTCCGCGGCCCCGGCCACCCCGTCGGCGCCACCCGTAGCCTCCTTCGACCCGCCCAAGGGATTCGCCGCCGTGTCGGCGTTCGGCGTCCCGCGGAGCGACAAGGACAACCAGTACAGCCTCACCTCCGGCATGGTCGGCCAGACCACGCTGATCGCGGGCAAGTTCGGCATCACCGGACGGAACATCGCCGGCCAGGGCCAGCCGTGGACCGTCCCACCGGCGGAAGCGGAGACCACCACCATCGCAGCAGTCACCGGGCCTATGCCCGTGCAGCTTGACGGCAAGGACGTGGTCGCGATCGCGTACATCCAGTCCGTCGCCGGCAGCGGCACCCAGAAGGCCAAGGGCCAAGTGCTGTTCCAGTGGATCGACGCCGCCGACGGCAAGAAGGTCGCCGAAGTGGCCGCGGACCTCACTCCGCTCCTCGGCCCCGGCCAGACCGGCGACAACATCGTGAGCCAGGCATACGACGCCGCCACCGGTCAGATCGTGATCGGCGTCCATCCCGACACTGCGACCGCGAAGTCCGGCGGGATCTTCACCGTCTTCGCCGACCCGAAGACCCAGAAGTCGGGCCTCATCCCGTCCTTCGAACCGGCCGGCGTGCTCAACGGAGTGGTCGCCGGAGTGAACGGCGGCGATGCGGCCGGCCGCGGCACCACGACGATCCTGATCGCCGATGCGGCGACAGGCAAGATCACCAAGCAGTTCCCGACCAAGCAGGCCTCGCTGTGGAGCGCGGGCCACGGCTCGAAGCGCGCCTATGTGTCCGGCAGCACCAGCGGCGGAGACAAGTTCAGCAACGTCGTGTACTCGATCGACATCGCCACCGGTGCGGTCGTGCCGATCCCGGCTCAGGTTGTCGATCACCTGATGAAGTTCAGGTGCTTGGGCGACGAGGCCAACGCCGTGGTCTGCGTCGAAGGCGCCGGCAACAGCAGCGAGATCATCGGTATCGATGACACCACCGGCAAGAAGACCTGGGGGTACACCGACAAGGCTGCGAACCGGATCGTCCCCGACCTCACCGCAGCCTTCCACGGCGTCGTCTACGGGCAGACCGAGGCACAGCCGGTGATGCTCGATGCAGCCACCGGGAACGACGTTCCGACCAGCGCGCCGACACCATCGGACAGCACGAGCCCGTCGGACGGTGGCACTCCGTCGGAGAGCAGCACGCCGACCGAGGGGTCGACGCCGAGCCAGGACCCGGGCTCGCAGCCGACTGATCCGGGCAGTGCGAACGGTTCGGACATGTCCCTGTACAACGACAAGCCAGAGTCGCCGACCGCGGTGACGAAGTACGGCGGCGTCTACTCGCAGGCACCGGGCGGCTCCAGCTTCCAGAGCGTGCTGATCGCGCTCAAGCCGACCGCCTGATCGGACCACACGGCGAAAGGGCTCCCGGGGTCGGGAGCCCTTTCGCGTTGCGGCGTACTAGATATCGGTGCGGTGGAAGTTCTGGTAGGAGCGCGACGGGGTGGGGCCGCGTTGGCCCTGGTAGCGGGAGCCGTACTTGGTGGAGCCGTACGGGTGCTCGGCCGGGGACGACAGCCGGAAGAAGCAGAGCTGGCCGATCTTCATACCGGGCCAGAGCTTGATCGGCAGCGTCGCCACGTTGGACAGCTCCAGCGTCACGTGCCCGGAGAACCCGGGGTCGATGAACCCGGCGGTGGAGTGCGTCAGCAGCCCGAGCCGGCCCAGCGAGGACTTGCCCTCCAGCCGCGCCGCCACGTCGTCGGGCAGCGTCACCAGCTCGTACGTCGATCCCAGGACGAACTCACCGGGATGCAGGATGAACGGCTCCTCGCCGTCCGGCTCGACCAGCCGGGTCAGGTCGGGCTGTTCCTCGGCCGGGTCGATGTGCGGGTACTTGTGGTTCTCGAAGACCCGGAAGAACCGGTCCAGCCGTACGTCGACACTCGACGGCTGCACCATCGCAGCGTCGAACGGATCCAGCTGGACCCGCTTCGCGTCGAGCTCGGCCAGGATGTCACGGTCGGAGAGCAGCACGGTCGCACGTTAGCAGCGCGCTGCTCATCCGCCCAGTTCCCGCCTCACTCCGCCGGTCGTCCGGCGGATCTGTCCGTGGGCCGGTGGTGGATCGTCCGGAGCCCTCAGCTCCCCGGCGAGACCTCACCACCAGACCTTCACGGGCGGTTCCGATACCGTTGCGGCGTACCGAAACCGGGCCTGAGGCAACTAACTCAGCCGGCCACTTTGTTGAATCTCGACACCTGGGTGGCGAAGGTCTTCACCTGCGCCGGCGACCAGTCCTTGAGCAGGTCCTCGATCACCTTGTGCCGCTTCTTCCGGGCCGCCGCCAGCTTGCGCTTGCCGGCCGCCGTCAGGGTCAGCAGGGTCGCCCGCGCGTCCGACTTGTCGGCCGCACGCTTCAGCAGACCTTCCTCCTCCAGCCGCGCACAGGCCCGGCTGACCGGACCCTTGTCCACCTCGAGCGCCGCGACCAGGTCGGCCATCCGCACCGGCGCCAGCTCCTCGACGTGGTTCAGCAACGCGTACTGCGCCGGCTCCAGGTCCGGATGCGCTTCGTCGGACAGCTTCCGCTGCAGACCACGCAGCCGGCGCGCCATCGTGACGAGCTCCGTCTCCAGGTTCTCCAGCGCGTCACTTGTGTCTGTTGCCACCGTTCACCCCTTCATCCAGTTGCCCCGCAACCATCTTGTCCGGTCCTGACGAGGACCGCATCCTCACGTTGCGTCAAATGTTGCCCCCGGCAACGCGTTCTAATCTGCCAGAAGATGACGGACCTGCCCAGTCCTGAGCGTGCCCTTTGTGGAAAACTCCCCAAGAACCCCGATCGCAAACCGTCCGCGACCCCTTTTCGATGCGTTCGGCACCTGATCTCCTGACCCCGCAACAACCACCCCACCGGCCGGTCCCGAACGACGGACCGAGGTGCCGGGCCGGGCGGTGCGCCACAGTCGGCCGTCCGTTCGCGCCGCGCCGCACCCGTCGTGCTTTCGCCCCCACCGATCGGCTATGCTCTTCTGCGCCTGCCGGTTCCGCCGGCTGCGCGGGTGTAGTTCAATGGCAGAACATCAGCTTCCCAAGCTGACAGTGCGGGTTCGATTCCCGTCACCCGCTCCAGATGTCAAAGCCCAGGCCCACCGTTTCGGGACCTGGGCTTTGTTGCGTACTCGCCTGTGCATCAAACGGTTGACCCAGCTGCGGTCCAGACCGTTGCCTTGGTCAACCGTGCGCAGCTCCGGGTCGCGATCGTCACTGCTGGACGAGGTAAGGCGCGATCATCAGGTCCAGCTGGTCGGCCAGGAAGTCACGGAGAGAACCCCAGTCGGTCACTGCCCAGACCTGGAGAGCACCGGTGAAACAGACAAGGGTGTGGCGAGCAAGCGCCGGTACGTCGGTGTCGGGGCGCAGCTCACCGGCTTGCACAGCGGCTTGGTAGAGCCGGGCGCAGGTGTCCACGATTGCCGCCGAGTGCGCGAGCGCGTGCTGCCGGAAGTCGGGGTCGGTGACGTCGACCCCGTTGCCGAGCTCTTCACGGTGCTTGATGTGGGCAACGGCCGTCAGCGCGAAATCCCGCAGCGCGGCCAGTGGGGAGGTGTTCCGCGCCTCCGCTTCCTCGGCCGCGCGGAGCACCATGAACGGTGATCGGGCGGCCGAGGCAAGCAGCAGACCGCGCTTGGAGCCGAACCGTTGCAGCAGCGTCGGCGGTGCGAGACCGGCCCGTGCACCGACCGCAGCCAGGGTCAGTTTCGCCGGCCCCAGCTCGGCGAGGACCCGGCGGGTCGCGTCCAGGATCACGTCGTCACTCACGAGCCTCGGCCGGGCCATCCGGCCACCTCCGAGTTTGTGAATGGCCATTCGTTAATTGATGGAACAGTAACAGATTCTTGTGCGGTCAGTTATTCAGTGGCAACGGGTGATCGTCGGGCCACTGAGGGTCCCGGCGGGGGTCCCGTTGCCCGGTCCACCCGCCGCGGGCTGGGTTTTCGTCGTACAACGGGAGCCTTTTCATGCGTTTCGCCCGCACCGCCCTGGGCCTGCTGCTGAGCTTGGCCGGTCTCGTGGTCACCGTCGCCGGAGCCGTGGCGGCCTTCTGGCTGGTCGGCCCGGACAACACGATCTCCACGTCCGCCCGGGAGCTGACCAGCGAGGGCCTGGCCGTCATCACCGCGCCCGACCTGCTCGACCGGCACGGACCGACCCTGCACGTGACCGCGACCGGCGGCAAGCCGCTGTTCGTCGGGGTCGGGCAGGACCTCGACGTCCGCGACTACCTGGCCGGCGCCGCGCACACTCGGCTGATCCGCTTCGACCCGCCGGCCACGTTCGGCACCCAGGACATGCGCGGCCGCAGCACCAAGCTGACGTCTCCTGGCGACCTCGACTGGTGGGTCGCGAAGTCTGGCACGGGACAGTCGTCGGTCGCCTGGCCGATCCAGGACGGCCGGTACGACGTAGTCGTGATGAACGCGGACGGGAGCCCGGCGGTAGGCGCGCAGGTCCGCTTCGGCGTCGAGATCCACCGCGCCTTCGGCATCAGCCTCATCACCCTGGGCGCCGGCATCGTGGTCCTCGCCCTCGGCCTAAGCCTTATCCTCCGCCGCCGCCCGGCCGCTACGGCAGCTCCAATCACCGCCTTCCCGGTGGTCGCCCTCCCTGCAGCCCGTCAGGCTGCACACACTCCCGCCGGTTCTGCCGCTGCGGCTGGCGCTGGCCCTGCGGCTGGCTCTGGCTATGGGGCTGGCGCTGGCTATGGGGCTGGGGCAGGGGCTGTCCAGACTGCGGCAACCGTCGAGCCTGCTGCCGCGCTCCAGCCCGCCACGGCACTCGAGCCCGCGCTAGCCTCCTCCACTGTGGCGCCGACCTCCCAGGCACCCACCCCCACCCCGGCATCCACCTCGTTCGCGGCGACCACCTCGTCCGCGGCGACCACCTTCGCGCCGACGCGTGTCACGGCGAGCCCGTTCGCGCCCACGCCGCCGCCCCCCGCTGTGCCAGCCGCTCCGATGTTCATGTCGGCGGCCGCGGTCGCGAGGGCGAAGTCGCCCAGACTCCTGGTCGGGTTCGGCGCGACCACCTGCGGCGAGCCGAGGTACACCGAACACTCCGACAAACGCGGGTACGGCGAATCGCGCGGCGACCGGTCACCGTCCAACAAGCCGCCCTACGACGGGCCGACATACGACAGACCCGCGTACGACGGACCCGCGTACGACCGACCGTCATACGAGCAGCCGGCGAACGGGCGGCCAGCGCACGACCGACCGTCATACGAGCAGCCGGCCGACGAGCAGCCGGCGAAGGAGCGGCCGGCACACGAGCGCCCCGCGGACGAGCGGCCGGCGGGCGAGCGGGCGACGAACGGGCGGCCGGCGGAGCAGGGAGGCGTTGGGGCGGAGACTGTTTCGTTGGTGGAGTCGCCGGAGTTCGAGAAGAGTGATGAGGCGGTGCGGCGGACGGCGGCGCTGCTCGCCAGCGGCGCATTGTTGCTCACGACAACAAGTTGCGGCCTGCTGCCGGCCCAGAACAGCGACGCCGCGCCGGAGCGCCGCCCGGCCGTGACGCTCGCCGACGCGCAGGCCGTCGTCCAGCGCTACAACCAGATCAACAACCAGGCGAACCGGGCCCGCGACACCAACCTGTCCGAGACGATCGAGGCGGATCCGACCCTCGCCCAGACCCGGGCCGGCTTCCTGATCGGGCGGAAGCTCGACGCGCCTGGCAAGGACAAGGACAAGCCGTTCACCTACACCGACCCGCGGATCGGCGCCCCCGAGTTCGGGTCGTACCCGATGCGGTTCGTGGTCAGCTCCGGCGTCTCGAACGCCCCGGGGAGCCGCCAGCTCGGCGTCTGGCAGCGACAAAGCGCGGGCGCGCCGTGGTTGCTGACGAACTCGGTCTACCCCTCGAAGACGATGAAGCTGCCGCCGCTGGAGGGCCTGCGGACTCCGGCCAAGGCCGACCTGGACAAGCTGGCCAGCCTGCCGGCCGCGGCCGGCGCGAGCCTCGCGGCGTACCTGACCGGCGGCGTGAAGGCCCCGCAGGCGAAGCTGTTCACACCCTCCCCCGGGATATCGAAGCTCCTCGAGCTGCGCGCCAAGTCCAAGGTCGCGGATACCGCCGAGACGTACATCGCGAGCGTCGCCGACACCTTCCAGCCGTCCGGCGACCCGCTCACCTTCATCACGTCGTCGGGCGAGGCGCTCGTGTTCCTCTCCCTCACCGAGCAGTACCTGCAGCGTGTCGAGCCGGGTTCGAACGCGTACTGGACCAGCGGCGAGGCGACCGCCTTCAGCAGCATGGTCAAGTACACGCAGACCCTGCACCAGGACTACCTCCACCAACTCGCCCTCGTCATCCCGACCAAGGCGACCGGCGGCCCGATCCGCATCCTCTCGATGGACGGCCAGCTAGTCGGCGCCGGAGGCTCGTAACAACCACCGCCACCGCGGCTGCTCTGTCACGACACACCCAACCGCAAGCACGCTTACCACGACTGCGACCGCCATCGGCCACGCAAACCAAGCGGCGACAACCGCGGCGACCAACTGGAGCAGCACCAGCAGAATGGTCACCACCCCGGGCACCGCGACGATCACGCGCGGCTTGTCCCCTGGGGTCTGGAAGATCGTCGGCAGACCTATCAGTACGACGACGGACGCGACGGCCAGCGGGATCGAGTACGGGGCGAGCGCCCACGGGGTCGCGATCCAGGCGATCAGCTCGGTGGTGAACCGGAGAGCCGAGGCGAGCCGGCTGTCCGGTGACGTCTGCGTGGTCACGGCGGAACGATGCCACGAGGACGGCTGAGAAGTTGGCGGCAAACGGTTGCTGAAGGATAGTTTCGACTGGTTGACTCCGAAGGTGAGGTTTTTCCCATCCGCCCGGGAGTACCAGTGGACATCACCCGCCGCCGCCTGCTGTCGTTCGTACCCGCCACCGCCCTGCTGACCGCGGTCAACCCCGCGCCGACCGCCCGAGCTGCCACCCTGAAGGCCATGGCCGATCCGAGCCAGTTGCTCGCCAACGCGATCGCGATCTACGCCGGTACGGCGGAATCCAACGCGCGCCCCGAAGTCGCGGCCAAGCTCGCGGCCCTCGACAGCACCGCACGGACCTGGCTCGCGGCACTCGACCGCGCAGGCGCCGGTGAGCTCTTCGCCGGGCTCCCCCTCGGGACCAGCGATCCCAACCTCAGCGCGTCGTACCAGCACCTCTACGAGATCGCGCTCGCGACCAAACGCCCCGGCCCGGCCTCGGACCTGCAGGGCAACGAGCAGGTCCGGGCCCGCGTCGCGGAGAACCTGGTCTGGCTGCACGAGAACTACTACGGCGACCAGTCGAAGGGGTATTACGGCAACTGGTTCACGTGGGAGATCGGCATCTCGACGTACGTGACGAAGACGCTCGCCCTGCTCGACGCGCCGGCCGCGCTGATCGCGCAGTACGTGCCCTCGATGGACGCCTACCTGCGCAACGGCAAGGACGGCGACGTCGACCTCGACTCGCGCTTCCACACCGGCGCGAACCTCGTCGACATCACCGCGAACCGGGTCCTGCAGGGCGCGCTGATGGGGGACGACGCGCGGATCCGGAAGGCGCTGCAGGACCAGTTCACCGTATTCGCGACCGTCGACCCGTACAACCTGCAGCACGGCGTCACCGACGGGTACTACGCGGACGGCTCGTTCATCCAGCATTCGTCGGTCGCGTACACCGGCTCGTACGGGAAGGCCCTGCTCAGCCGGGTCTTGCAGACCATCAAGGTGCTCGACGGCACCGAGTACGCGCAGAGCGACGACCTGGTCGGCGTGGTCCAGGGCTGGATCGAGCACGGGTTCGCGCCGCTGATCTTCGAGGGCTGGATGATGGAGATCGTCAAGGGTCGCGCCGTGTCCCGGACGGCGACCGGGTACGACGACGTCGCGGTCGTGGTGGAGGCGATCGTCGACCTGGCCGACTACGCGACCGGCGCGGACGCGGCCCGGCTGAAGTCGTTCGCGAAGTTCACCGCGCGGCCGACGATCAACCCGACGAGCTTCGTCTCCCCGGTCAGCGTCGCGCGGTTCGCCGACATCAAGGCCGACCCGGCAATCGTTCCGGCCGACCTCAACCCGGCCGCGAGCAGTACGGCGTTCAACGCAATGGACCGCACTGTCCATCGGCGGCCGGGGTTCGCGTTCGCGCTGGCGCGGAACTCGGAGCGGATCAGCAAGTACGAGTACATGAGCGGCGAGAACCTGATGCCGTGGTTCCAGGGCGACGGCGCGCACTACCTCTACCTGGCCGGCCAGGACCAGACCACGTCGTACGGTGTCGACTACTTCACGACTGTTTCGCCGTACGCGCTGGGCGGCGTCACCGCGCCGGTCGAGGCCCGCAAGACGACCCCGGAACTGTACGGGACGCAGTACTACGACAACCCGCCGACGTTCACCGCGTCGTCGGAGTCGCAGAACACCTATGTGTACTTCCCGACCGGCACCAACGCCCACTCCGGCGGTGCGACGCTCGATGCGTACGGCGCGGCCGGCTGGGTGCAGTCGGATGACTTCGCCTACGCGTCGCGCGACATCCTGCCGGACGATTTCGTGGTCTACCGCAACGCGTCGGCGACCAAGTCGTGGTTCATGCTCGACGACGAGATCGTCGTCCTCGCGGCCGGCGTGGGCGACGCGGATCGTGCAGTGACCACGACACTCGACACCCGTATCGCGGCGACCGGGGACGCTGTCGCGATCACCGGCGTACGGCGGGATGGTCGGACGTGGACCGGGACAGGGACGGTCGATCCGCGGTGGCTGCGGTATGCGGGCGGCGGCGTGTCACTCGGCTACTACTTCCTGCAGCCGAGCGAGGTATCGGTGGAGCTGCAGCAGGTGACGCGGAGCCGGCGCGTGGTGCGGACGTCGAACCCGGACACCGCGGTGACCAAGCAGGTCTTCGGTCTGACGGTCGCGCAGCCCGCCGGGGTCACGCGGTCGATGGCCTACGCATTGGTGCCTAACGCAACGGAATCCGCGCTGCGTTCGTATCAGCACGGACGGATCGCGGTGCTGTCGAACACTCCACGCATGCAGGCGATCCAGCACCTCGGTCTGCGGCTGACCGGCGCCAACACCTTTACGCCTGGCGCTCACACCCTGCCTGGACTGACGATCGACGGACCTGCTTCCGTCCTGCTCCGACGCCAGTCGAGCTCGGTCACCATCGCCGTGTCCGATCCCACGACCGCCCGCGACACCATCACGGTCAACCTCTGGGCTCAGTATCTTCGGCCCGCATCCCCGGCCCCTGGCGTACAGGTAGTGCGGACCGTGGCCGGGACGCGGTTGACCTTCACCACGCGCCATACCAACGGTCGCAGTCTGGTGGTCAGGCTTCTTCCAGCTTGGTGATCAGGGTCTGCATGGTGGCGAGCGTCGTACGCAGATCCTCGAACTCGACCGCCTTGGCGAGTTCGGACGTCCACGGGTGCTGGACGAGCGCGATCTGCCGGATCGCCCAGTAGCCGGCCTCGGTGCAGGCGAGCAGTTTGGCGCGGCGGTGGGCCGGGTTCGGGCGGTACTCGGCGAGGCCGCGCTCGACCAGCAGGTCGGCGATCCGCTGGACCGCCTGCCGGCTGACGCCCATGATCCGCCCGGCGTCGGCCACCGAGCGCGGCTGGTCGAGGACGCCGCCGAGGACCTGCCACCAGGCTGCGGTGATCCCGCCGCGAGCGGCCAGGTCCTGGGCGGCCTCCATCAGCCGCGCGTTCAGGCGGAAGGTGGCGAGGACGACATCCGTCAACAGCGCGCCGCCTTCCGTCTGCCGCGTCGGCTTCGGCCAGTCCTCGCGAGGTGGAACCGTCATCCCACCAGGATCGGGTAGGCGGCCGGGTCGGCCCGGTGGAACACGCCCTCGTACGCGTCCAGCTTCCGCTCGTCCGCGAGCCCGAGCCGCTGCAACGTCGCCCGCGCGAACTGCACCGGCGCATCGGGCCCGGCCGTGATCAGGTCGCCATCGACGACCGCCCGCTCGTCCAGGTAGTTGTCACTGCCCTGGTAACCGGTGGCCTGCAGGTACTCCTTCGCCGCACT
The DNA here is from genome assembly GCF_045040325.1 of Kribbella sp. NBC_01510. NCBI lineage: Bacteria > Bacillati > Actinomycetota > Actinomycetes > Propionibacteriales > Kribbellaceae > Kribbella > Kribbella sp. NBC_01510. Next base: position 1,957,613 of record NZ_CP109418.1, read on the forward strand.
GGTGTGCTTGCGCTCGTCCAGCACACCGGCCCGCGCCAACCCGGCCGTCGCACCACAGATCGCCGCCACCGGAATCCCGCTGTCGAGGAACCGCTGCGCCAGCTTCGCGAACGTGTCCCCTTGTCCGGTGTCCCAAAGCCCGGATCCCGCGAGTACCAGCAGATCCCCGTCGTCCGGCTCGACATCCGCCAGCGCCAGGTCCGGCACGACCCGCAGCCCGCCCATCGTCACCACGGGCTCCCTCGACTCCCCCACTGTCACGACCTGCCAGGGCACCCCGGTGAACCGCCCGGTCCGCAACTCGACCAGCAGGTGCCCGATCTCCCAGTCCGCCCACGTGTCATACACCGCTGCATACGCTGTCTTCATAGACAACACTTTGTCATCTCGACAACATATTGTCAATAGTCGCTGCTGCGATGCCATACTCACGTCAGGGGGCACCATGACGACAGCCGCACTCGGTGGGCCAGTCGGGCGGCTGCGGCAGCACTTCGGCGACCGCCTGATTCGCCCGGGGATCGCAGAGGCGCCGTACGACACCAGCATCCGGCTCGGCGCGGCCGCGCTGGTCTCGGCCGGCCTGGCCATCGTCGCGGGCGTCTACGAAATCGGGCCGACGGAACCGCAGGTGTGGTTCTACAGCACGCCGATCGCCGACGCGACCGTCGTGCTGATGCTTGTGTCGCTGGCCCTCGCCGCCTGGTCGGTGGCGACCGTCGCCTCGGTCGCGACGAACGCCCGCCCGTTGCTCGGAGCAACGGCATTGCTCACCTGTGGCGTGAGCTTCAGCGTCCTGGACGGTGCGACCCGGTTGGCGCGCAGCATCGCACTGGTCGCCAAGGAGCTCCCATCCTTCCGGGTCGAGTGGAGTTCCGTGCCGCGGTGGACGCTCGGTCTCATGGTCGTGTCCAGTCTCGTCCCAGCGGTGTGGCTCCTCTTGCCGGCCAGGCGACTCACCAGGTCACCGGTGACGACCGGCTTCATCATCAGCGTGCCGCTGTGGATCACCATCGCCGTCTGGGCGTGGTCCAGCCACGTCACGAACGTCATCCCGTTCCATCTCGCCGGCGGTCTGGCGCCCGACGTCGCCGCGTCCCTGCGGGCGCCTCGATCCGCATCGGCGCTGAAGCTCTTCAGTGGGGTCGCTGCCGCCGGACTCACCGGCTGGCTGGTCATCCTGATCCTGCTGTCCGGTTCGGAGTTCGCCCGGGCGCAGGTGTCGCTGGCCGGCCGTCTCGCCAGGTTGCGGGTCCTGCACCGGCGCGGCGTGGTGATCGCGGCCGCCGTACTCATTCTGGCCGTCCTGACACTCGGCTACCTCGGTGCCTTCGGCTCCACCTCGACAGGTATCTGGCGGGTCGGCTCGATCTGGCAGTGGGCGTACTGCGTCCTCGTGGCGGCAGCCGGCGTCGCGGCCCTGCGATGGGAGTCTCGCAACCCGATCGTTCCCGGCCGATTGCGCAGTACCGTGGCCGTCGCGATCGCCGCACTTGGTCTGCCCTCGGTCTTGCTGGTGGCCGGATCTCTGCTTCAGTTGGTCGTCGGTCCGATCGTCCGCGGAGACTGGGCGCCGACGGCCTTGGACTGGGGTCTGTGGTTCCAGCGGTACGACGGTCTCGCCGCGATCGCGGTGGTCGCCTGGGTGACCAGCGTGTACCTGCGGTCCGATCGCCGGCTGACGACGGGGACGGCGTTCGGACTCGCCTTCGTCTTCTGGGCCCTGCCGAGCGCCGTGCAGGTTGCCGTCGGCAAGCACAGGATCTCCAGCGACCAGCTCCTTGCGTCTCCGCAGCGCCTCGTGGTGTGCGTGTGCATCGCCGTACTGATCGTCGCGATCCGCGTCCGCGACATCGGCGCGGTCTCGCCGCTACTGGTACAGACGCTGATCGGGTCGACGATCTCGGCCTTCGGCATCGACGCGTTGCTGTCCGGATCGCCGGCCACCGCCGCCGCCGTAGTGCTGGTGATCCTGCCGGTGGCGTGGCGGTTCCTCGTCGACACCCGGGAGGAGCGGGAGAAGCCGGCCTGGAAGTCGGTGCTGGCGATGGCGACGTGGGCGACCCTGATCAGCCTGGCGGCCTTCACGATCGGGGCCGGCGCGGGGATCGGCCTCTTCGACAACGGCTCGCGGGTCGAGTGGAACCTGCTGATCGTTCCGTTGACGTTCGCGTTGTTGTGCCAGACCGAGCCGGTGGTGCGCCCGGTCGGTCCAGGGTGGAAAGGTGGGACCCCGGCCACCGTGGTGCCCGCCGGTGGTCCGATCAGATTCGCAGCCGGCGCCGTCGCGGCCGTGGTGATCGCGACCTCGGCGATCCTCAGCATCGCGAGGGTCCCGGACGCTGTCGCCCGGCCGCCGGGTCATCAGGTGACGATCAGCGTGCCGTCCGGCTGGACACCGGGCCAATGCGACCGCACCGACGCCGAGATCGCAAGCATCAACTCGTCCGACCACAAGACCGTCGTCGTCGTCGCGAACGCGCCCGAGCAGGCACTCCGTACGGCGAGTACGGACGAGGCCTGCCAGGAGGCAGCCCTGCTTCAGCAGACGCTGGACTCCCACTGGTGCAAGACAGCCCCGTCAGCTCCACTGGCCGACCTCCCTGACTTCTCCTGGTACTCCTGCACACAGCAGGGCACGACCTTGCGCTACGCCTTCAGTCACACCGCCGGAGACATCAAGGCTCTTCTCTTCGTGACGCTCCCCAACGCGTCCCCGCCCGACGCCACCACCGCCGAGGCCACCCTCACCACCCTGACCTTCAACTGAGCCCATAAACCAGGTGCCTCCACATCGACCAGCCTGCGATCCTGCCTGTCATGCCCGTACGACGCTTGACTCGGGACGACTGGGATGAGCTGTGGCCGCTGGTTCAGGGGTTCGGCACGGCGATGTCCGAGGCGGAAACCCGCCCGCTCTACGAGGAGCTGGCCGACGACCCCCGGTGGGCCGCCTTCGGGTACGACGACGGTGGGCTGGTGGGCTGGTGGGCTATGCGGTGATGCAGGACTACGGACCGCACCTCCGCGCGGGCCGCGTCCATCACGCGCGCCTCCACGACCTCTACGTCGACCCGGCCAACCGTCGTACCGGCGTAGGTCGCGCCCTGATGGCCGCGGTCACCACCTGGGCCTCCACCCGAGTCCGCCACCTCGAATGGCAAGCTCACCACGAACGCTCCGCCCCCTTCTACGAAGCCCTGGGCCACCAAGGCGCCCCCTGCCCCCAACCCGACTACCCCACCTTCGAAATCGAGTTCCCGGCCTGACCGTCAGGCGGGTGCGTCGACAGTCAGCCCGGCCACGCGAGCGGCGTCGGCAAGTCGCTTGTCGTAAGTGACGAACGAGGTGAGCCGAGGCTCGACGCGCAGTGCCGTGGCCAGGTGAATCGCATCCAGGCTGCGCACCGTCGGCGGCTTCACGGTCTGCGCAAGGATCCTCGTGCCGGCATCCAGGTCGATCAGATCGACGAGGTCGAGGACCAGGTGCAGTCGCGCCACGGCAGCGGGCGCATGCCGCGCGAGCGCCCGAGACGACTCGATCTCAGCGAGGACAGAGCTGATCCACCCCACCTCGGCTCGTTCGTCGAGCCAGTCGCGCAGCGCCTGTGACTCGGATTCGGCGTGCACCAGCTTCACGATGGCGGCCGAATCGAGGTAGATCATCAGCGCTCCCCATCGCGATCGCGGGAGATCTCGGCGGCAACATCGACGCCGTCCGGTTCGCCGAGCGGCATCCGCAGAACTGCGCGGCGCATCGCCGCAGCCCGCTCCTTGCGCAGGGCGGCTTCCAGCACGGCTTGCCTGATCACCGCGGAGCGCGAACTGCCGTCGTGGGTCAGCACGTCCAGCGCGTGCTCGGTCTCCGAGTCGGTGCGAATCGTGATGGTGTCTGCCATGCAACCAATGTAAGACATAACGTCTTACGACACCAGGCTCCCGAGGTGATCGCGGATTTGTTCGGCGGCTGATTGGGCTGAGTGTTTGGTGGTGTCTATGACCAGGTCGGCTGCCGGGAGGAGCCACGGGCGGGCGGATTGGTAGGCGGGTACGTGGTTGTGGCGCCACGGGCGGATGTCGTGGCCGTCGGGGTCGGCGTCGATGCGGGTGTGGAGGGTTTCGGGATCGGCGTCCAGGAGGACGTGGACGATGTCATAGCCACGGGTACGGAGGCCCTCCTCGAGCTCGCGCCAGTAGGACTCGACGAGAACGGTTTGTACGGCGATCAAGTGATCGCCCGTGAGGCGGCCGATCTCGTCCACGACGACGGGGACGAGCGTCCGCCACGGTGGCAGCTGCTGGAAGTCCGTGAACTCCTGGTCGCTCAAATTGGCCCTCAGCATGTAGCCGACATGCTCGGGGTCGAACAGCCGCGTCCCCTCGGCCAGCCCGACCAACTTCCCGGCCGTGGTCGTCTTACCGGCCCCGAAGGTCCCGTTGATCCAGATGATCGTCACGTCACGGTACGACGCTCCACAACACCAACTGGTTCGCGGACCAGCGCGAACCCGGCGACCGCGATCTCCCCGGCGGTGTCGCCGAAGATCGAGAGTGTGGAACCTGCTGGCCAGCCGCAGTACGCCCGGTTCACCCATCCAGCCGGACAGGCATCACCAGCGTGGTGAACGTGCCCTGATCGGCTGAGCGTACGACGACTGGCCGGTCCTGGGCGCAGATCTCCAGGAGCACGTCCGGTCCGACACTCGCCTCCAGCGCGGCGCCCAGCAACTCCGCGGTGAACCCGATCCGCGCCGCCCCCGACCCGATCACCTCGAGCGTCTGCTCACCGTCGACCGTCAGCCTCCCCGAACCGATGTCAAAGGCAACAACGTCACGCCCCTCCAGCGCCGCCCGCAACGCGGCCCGGTCCACGACCACCCGACACACCGGCGCCGCAAGCCCATCCAGAATCCCCTGGTACGCCGGATACTCCGCCGCCACCACGCTGATCTGCCGGACCTCGTCCCCTCGCACCAACTCGGCACCCCCAGCGCCGACCTCCACCCGCACCGTCTCCCCAGCCGCCGCCCACCGGCCGAGCTCAGCCAACTCATCCGCCCGCACCAGCACCCGCGCGCTCGGTCCCGCGAACTCCATCGCCCGCACAGTCCGCACCGCCAGCCGATACCGATCCGTCGCCACAAACGTCACCTCGTCCCCGGCGAGCTCGACCAACACACACCCGAGCGCAACAGCCAACTCCGCCTCGACCCCACTGGAGGTGGCGGAAGTCCCGGCGGTGGGCGCGATGATCGGAGCGGGGGCTGCGGCGGCAGGGGCTACTTGGCGGGTGGCGCTGGCGAACTCTGGGCCGCCCAGGATCACGGTTGTTCGTTCGGTGAGTAGCTGGGTGAGGAGGTGGTGGGCGGCGGCTCGAGCGGCTGCGGTCTTTGCCTCGACTGTGCGGAGGTGGGCTCGGACGATGTCCGCGAGTACGGCGGGGTCGGCGTCGAGTGCAAGGCGGACCTCGGCGAGCGGGAGGTCGATTTCGCGGAGGTCGCGGAGCAGGCGGGCGCGGGGTTGCTGGGACGCGGCGTAGTAGCGGTACCCGTTCGAGCTGTCCACCGACGCGGGCGGTAGCAGACCGCAGTCGTCGTAGAACCGCAGCGCACTCGGCGCCAGCCCCACCAACCTGGCGAACTCACTGATCGTCAAACTCATGCCGCCGACCCTCCCCCTTCCACCAGCCTGAAGGTCAACACGGCACCTTTGTGGAACATCACTGCCACCGAGCGCCAGTTATGTTCCGCAGATCAGCCGCGCAGCCGTTCCCAGAGGTTCAGCGGGCCGCCGAACCGTTCGCCGCGGAGCCACTCGAGGATGCTCTTCGCGCACCGCTCCGGCGCGACGTCACCCCGGACCGACCGCGGCACGTGCTTGCGGAGCTCGGCCGCGTCCTCCAAGGCCTCCTCGATCTGCGCCGCCGGCCAGCCTCGCCCGGCCAGCCGTTTCCGCCGGACGGCGTCGGGGCAGTCCAGATGCAGCCACCGCCCCTCGGGCAGCTCGGCGGGCAGCAGCGGCGACAGCAACAGCACGGGGATCCCGGACCGCCGGATCAGCTCGGTGATCCGCAACCACAGGGCGTTGTACGCCGGCCAGATCGGCACCGCGGTCGGACTCGCGATGTCGATCCCGAGCAACCGGCCGTGGTCGTCCAGTAACTCGTCCATGTCCATCACGACCAGGTTCCCCGGACTCAGCCGGAGCAACTCAGGCACCACTGTCGATTTCCCAGAACCGGGCGCACCGGTCACCACGAACAACCTCGTCACAGTCCTAGTGTCGCGCGAGTGGTGGAGCTTGAGCGATGGTGGCGTCCAGGTGCGTGCATCGGGGTGCTTGAGGAGCGTCCTCGATGCGGAGCATCGTGGACGCTGCTCAAGTGCCCCGAGGTGCGTGCATGGGCGTCAGCAGCGCCAAGCTCCACCACTCGCGCGACACTCAGTGCGGTCACCGCACCACGAGCCGCACGGGAGGCCGCACGTCGCCCGGAACAACCGGCAGGCCGCGCAGCCCGGGAGTGACCGACCCGAGCACGCTCGAATGCCCCGCGCCCGTGCAACTCGGCACCGTCCCGCCGAGCCCATGGGCCGTCAGGAAGCCCAGTACGGCGAACGCGTACGCCTCCTTGGCCGCCGACGGGAGCCCGAGCTCGTCCGTCGTCCGCACCGGGACGCCGACCTCCGACGCCAGCAGATGCATCAGCACCGGATTCCGGATCCCACCGCCGGACGCGATCACCTCGGTCCCGCCGTACCGTCGCACCGCGTCGCCGACGGTCCTGGCGGTCAGCGTCGTCACCGTGGCGACCAGATCGTCGGCCGGGATGTCCGGCAGCCCCTCCAGTGCCCGCGCGAGATACGCGAGGTTGAACAGTTCCTTCCCCGTCGACTTCGGCGCCGGCCGGCCATAGTGCGGCTCCGCCAGCAACCGCCCGAGCAACTCCTCGTTCACCCGCCCGCGCGCAGCCATCACCCCGTCCGCGTCGAACGCACGACCGGTCAGCTCCGCCACCACCGCATCGATCAGCGCGTTCGCCGGACCGGTGTCGAAGGCAACAGGTTCACCATGCACCACGGTGATGTTCGCGATCCCGCCGAGATTCAGCGCGATCGGTACGCCGCTGCGCCCGCGCAACCAGAGCACGTCGAGGATGCTGACCAGCGGCGCACCCTGGCCGCCCGCCGCCACATCACGCGACCGCAGATCCGACACGACCGAGATCCCGGTCGCCTCCGCGATCCAGGCCGGCTGCCCGAGCTGCAGCGTCCCGCGCACCGACCCTCCGTCGACCCAGTGGAACATCGTCTGCCCGTGCGACACGATCAGATCGGCGTACCCGCCACACAACTGCTCGACCGCCTGCCGCGCGACGTCGGCGAACGCCTGCCCGATCCCGGTGTCCAGCCGGCACACCTGCTCCATCGTCGTACTTGCCGGCGGCAACGAACCGGCGACAGCAGCCCGCAGTTCGTCCGAATAGGGGTGGCTCAGCAGGCCGAGCGGCGTCAGCACCAACTGATCGCCGTCCAGCCGAAGATCCGCCGCGGCGGCGTCGATGGCGTCGTACGACGTCCCGGACATCAGGCCGATGACTCGCATGTCAGTCCCGCAACTCCCGTCGGTAGTCGTCTCCGCGCAACGTGAGCAGCGCTGCCACGCTCACCGCACACGTCACCGCTACATACCAGGCCGGGATGTCGACGTTCTTCGTCCGCTTGATCAACTCGGTGATGATGAGCCCGGCCGACCCCGAGAACACCGCGTTGGACAACGAGTACGCCAGCCCGAGCCCGGTGTAGCGCGCCCGGGTCGGGAACATCTCCGCCAGCATCGCAGGCCCCGGACCCGCCATCAACCCGACGACCGGACGAGGGCACTGGCCTCGCCGCAGTCGCGGGCGCAGTCCGGGGATCCGTTCGCGGCCCTGCTGAGAGGGAAGACCCGGGGCGACCTCGCCGGCGACAGCGTCTTTCTGGGGCAGGCCCTCGCCACCTGGAAGGACCTCACGGACAGGACCCACATGACGACCGGGGACGACCCGTACCCCGGCACCCCCAAGGTCTACTGGGCAGGGAACACTCCAGCCGGCAAGGCCGCGCTCGTCGTGCAGCCGACGACGTCCATCGATCCGCGGACGGACGCCAAGAGTCACCCGGTCGGCGGCACCTTCATCGGCGAGAGCGACAGCGGCGGGCTGGAAATCCACGGCGGGATCGGCCCCGGCGTGCGCGGGATCTACTGGGCCATCCTGACGAAGGGCAGCACCAGCGTGCTGATCGTCCTGACCGCCGGCACCTCGTCCGGTCAATGGAGTATGGACGGAGAGGCGATACCGCTGCGGCCGTTCAAGGACGGCATCAGCATCACCGAGCTCCCATCCCGCACCCAACCCCTCGACGTCGACTTCAAGCTGCTCCGCACCAGGTAGTCCGCCGTAGTGAGCCCTTGACACCGCGTGAGGGCCCGATCGATGATCGGTGTCGCTATACCGGTTTATCTGCTGCTGCCGCCTGCACTCCCGGCTGGCCAGTGATGGGTACTTAACCGATATAGCGCACCGCCCGCCTTTGAGGAGGAGTCGATCGTATGAGTCAACAACCCATGCGCAGAAGGACCCTGTTGTCAGCCCTGGCTGCCGGCGCCGCCGCGGCCACCACCGGTGTCGCGCTGCCCGCCCAGGCACGAGGGAAGCACTGCAACGCGGCGAAGACCGGCCCGGTTACGGTCGCGTACATCGAGGTGAACGACCACAGCATGCTGAGCGCCGGCAAGTACACGCTTGCGAACGGCGGCGCCCAGGTGATCGACGTCGCGGTGATCTTCGCGGCGAACATCAACTACGACGGCTCGAACGCGTACCTGTCCTTCAACCAGCAGGTGCAGAGCGTGCTCGACAACGTCGCGACCCAGGTCCGGCCGCTGCAGCAGAAGGGCATCAAGGTCCTGCTGTCGATCCTCGGCAACCACCAGGGCGCCGGCTTCGCGAACTTCCCGTCCCAGGCCGCGGCCGATGCCTTCGCCCAGCAGCTCGCCGACGCGGTCAACCAGTACGGCCTGGACGGCATCGACTTCGACGACGAGTACGCCGAGTACGGCAACAACGGCACCGGCCAGCCCAACGACTTCTCGTTCGTCTACCTGGTCCAGGCGCTCCGCGCCAAGCTCCCGAACAAGCTGATCACGCTGTACGACATCGGCCCCGCCGCGGACCGCCTCACCTACAACGGCCAGAGCATCGCCAACACGTTCGACTACGCCTGGAACCCGTACTACGGCACCTGGGCCGTCCCGAGCGGCCCGACCTCGAAGTCCCGCCTCTCGCCGGCCGCGGTGTCATACACCGCGACGAGCTCGTCCACCGCGGCTACCCTCGCCCAACGGACGGTCAGCGAGGGGTACGGCGTCTTCCTCACCTACAACCTCACCGAGTCGGACACCTCGTCGTACATGACCGCCTTCACCCAGAAGCTCTACGGCAGCGCGCCGGTCTACACCCCTTAGTGGCAACGGGATGGCCGGCCGCAAGGGCCGGCCATCCTTTCAGTCAGCGACTCTGACCGCCGCCCTTGCCACGACTGCGCCTGTCGGCCAGTACCTCTGGCGAGTCTGCCCGGCCCGCATTCTTGGTGATGTTGTCTGCCGCCGCTTTCTTGCCTTGCTCATCGAGCTTGCCGACTACCTTTCCGAAGAGCCTGGACTTCTCCTCCACTACCTCGCCGGCCATATCGTCCTTCACCTTGTCGCTGTTGGTGCCAAAGCCCCAGCCCATTGTCATCTCCAGTACGACTCGTGAGGCCGTGCGCGGCCTCGTGCTCATTCCGCGCCGATCCTAGGTCGCGAGAAGGTCTTCGACTCGAGGTTCGGGGCTACAACTCGTACTCCCAGCCCGGCTGCCAGTTGAACGAGGCAACGATCAGTTCGCCCATCGGCTTCCGGCTGCCGAGCAGGTGTTCGAGGGCCCACTGGTTCGCCGAGTGGGCGACCACGAGCACCACCTGGTCGTCGTACCAGCGCTTCACGTCGGCCAGGAACGAGCGGGTCAGCTCGACCACGTCGTTGTAGCTCTGACCGCCGGGGAACGGGCGCTCGACGTGCTGGGCCGGCGGAACGCGCAGGTCCCGCGAGACCCCGTTGAACTCGCCGTAGTCACACTCCCGCAATCGCCAGTCCTGGAAGTGCGGCGCCGCCAGCCCAGCCAGCTCGACTGTCTGGACCGCACGCCTCAGGTCGGAGCTGAAGACCACATCGACGTCGCCGCGCCGCCGGCCCAGCTCGCGCGCCTCATCGCGCCCGCGCGCGGACAACTCTCCCGGCAGCCAGCCGGTCGCTACTCCGTTCTCGTTGTCGACAGTGGTGGCGTGAGTCTCGTAAATCAGCTTCATACCTCACACCCAATCGCACTTTGCCTTCATTACCGGCGGGTATATACTCAAGTTACTCGTGAGTACAATGCTGCGAAGAGGTAGGGGAGCCCCTGTGAGCCACTACAAGTCGAATCTGCGGGACATCGAGTTCAACCTGCTCGAGGTTCTGGGCCGTGACGAGGTGCTCGGGCAGGGCCCGTACGCCGACATGGACGTCGACACCGCGCGTGAGGTGCTGGCGGAGATCGACCGCCTGGCCAAGCACGAGCTGGCCGAGTCCTTCGCCGAGGCCGACCGCAACCCGCCGGTCTTCGACCCGGACACGCACGAGGTCCGGATGCCCGAGGCGTTCAAGAAGAGCTACCACGCATACATGGACGCCGAGTGGTTCAAGCTCGAGCTGCCCGCCGAGCTGGGCGGCCAGCCGACCCCGCCGTCGCTGCGCTGGGCCGCCGCCGAGCTGGTGCTGGGCGCCAACCCGCCGGTGCACATGTACGCCGCCGGCCCCAACTTCGCGCACGTGCTCTGGCGCAACGGCACCGAGCGGGATCAGAAGATCGCGCACCACATCATCGAGCGCGGCTGGGGCGCCACCATGGTGCTGACCGAGCCGGACGCCGGTTCGGACGTGGGCGCCGGGCGGACCAAGGCCATCCTGCAGGAGGACGGCAGCTGGCACATCGAGGGCGTCAAGCGGTTCATCACCTCGGGCGAGCACGACCTGACCGAGAACATCGTCCACCTGGTGCTGGCCCGGCCACAGGGCATCGAGGGTGTCGGCGGTCCCGGGACCAAGGGCCTGAGTCTGTTCGTGGTTCCGAAGTACGACTTCGACCTGGAGACCGGCGAGCTGACCGGGGAGCGCAACGGCGCCTTCGTCACGAACGTCGAGAAGAAGATGGGCATCAAGGTCTCCACGACCTGCGAGATCACCTTCGGCGACGGCGTACCGGCCAAGGGCTGGCTGCTCGGCGAGGTGCACGACGGCATCGCGCAGATGTTCCAGGTGATCGAGTACGCGCGGATGATGGTCGGCACGAAGGCGATCGCCACGCTCTCCACCGGCTACCTGAACGCGCTCGAGTACGCGAAGGAGCGGGTCCAGGGCGCCGACCTGACCCAGCCGGCCAAGGACTCGCCGCGGGTGACGATCACGCACCACCCGGACGTCCGCCGTTCGCTGATGACGCAGAAGGCGTACGCCGAGGCACTGCGGGCGCTGGTGTTGTTCACCGCGACGTACCAGGATCGCGCGGAGCAGGCCCGGTACGCCGGTGAGCACGACACGGTCGCCGAAGGTGTGAACGACCTGCTGCTGCCGCTGGTCAAGGGCTACGGCTCGGAGAAGTCGTGGACGCTGCTCGGGACCGAGTCGCTGCAGACCTTCGGTGGGTCCGGCTTCCTGCAGGACTACCCGATCGAGCAGTACGTGCGGGACGCGAAGATCGACACGCTCTACGAAGGCACGACCGCGATCCAGGGCCAGGACCTGTTCTTCCGCAAGATCATCAAGGACCAGGGCAAGGCGCTGGGCCACCTGGCCGACCTGATCCAGGGCTTCGTCGCCTCGGAGGCGGGCAACGGCCGGCTGAAGGAGGAGCGGGCGCTGCTGGCGAAGGGCCTGGAGGACACCCAGAAGATCCTGGGCGTGATGGGCCAGGCGCTGATGGCGAGCAACCCGCAGGCGGAGAACGGCGACCCGCGCAACATCTACAAGGTCGGCCTGAACACGTCGCGGCTGCTGTACGTCCTCGGTGACGTGGTCTGCTCCTGGCTGATGCTGCGTCAGGCCGAGGTCGCGCTGAACGCTCTCGGCGGCGAGCTCTCCCCCGCCGACCAGGACTTCTACTCCGGCAAGGTCGCGGCGGCCCAGTGGTTCGTCCGCTCCACGATGCCGACGGTCCGGGCCGAGCGCATCAAGGCCGAGCTCACCGACCTCGACATCATGGACCTGCCCGAGTCCGCCTTCTGAGTTTCCAGCCCCTCCGGCTCGACCACTTGCGCGGGTCGAGCCGGAGGCTCGAAAACCCTCGGGGCAGATAGATCTGCCCTGCTCTGCCCCACGATCTGCCCTGGTGAGGACGTCGCTGGTGTAGCAACGTTTCTGCCGGTGGCAACACCACGACCCTGGCTTGGCTTCCCCTGTCCGAGCCAGGGTCGCGTCACGTCCGGCGACTCAGGCTTCCCTGAGGATCCGCTCAGGGAAGCCTCCGGGGGTCTGCCGGATCCTGCGCCACCGTGCCCGCGCCTACTGTCGAGCCGACAAGGGTGGGCGGGGTACGAGAAGAGGCGGATGATGGCGGAGACCAAGCAGCTCGGGGCGATCCTTCTGGTGGCTGCGGCGGGGCTGGCGTTCTGGCAGTTCGGGGACCGGGACTCCGACGACACTCACCAGGTCGACGAGCGGATCACCAAGGTCCAGCTGGCCGCCGAGAGCGCCGACATCACCATCAAGGTGTCCAACGACGACAAGACCACGGTCCAGGAGAAGCGCACGTACTGGCTCTGGAAGCACGGCGACGCGTACTCCGTGAAGGACGGCGTACTCAAGCTCGACGGCGACTGCGGCTGGCAGTGCAGGTCCGACTTCGTGGTGACGGTCCCGCGCGGCACCAAGGTGACCGGCGACAACGGCAGCGGCGACCTGTCGATCTCCGGGGTGAGCGGGGTGGACGCGAAGTCGCGGTCCGGCAAGATCGAGCTCGACGATGTCAGCGGCGACGTGAAGCTCGACCTCACCTCGGGCGACGTCGAGATCGGCGACCTGACCGGCAAGCTGGACGTGACGGCGAACTCCGGCGACATCACGGCCTCCGGTCTGAAGGGCGGTCCGGTGAACGTCCAGACCAGCTCCGGGGACATCGAACTCGGGCTGGCCGAGGCGAACGACGTACGCGCCAAGGGCACCAGCAGCGACATCGAGGTGACCGCTCCGTCCGGCGGCTACAACGTCAGCACCGACACCCGCAGCGGGGACGTCGACAACGAGCTGGGCGACGACCCGAACGGGTCTCACACCATCGAGGCGAGCACCGTGAGCGGCGACATCGACCTCCGCACCCACTGATCAAGCAGGTTTGACCGCGGGTACTAATTGGGTGCCGGGTGGTGCACAAGACACCGGTGTTGATGGATTACGCCGTCGCGGCGGAGTAGCGTCGGGGCACAGAGGATGTCACTAGGAGGCTCGCGTGAGCATCGGTGTGGGGATCTTTTTGATGGTCGTCGGCGCCGTACTGGCGTTCGCCGTCCAGGACTCGTGGGATGCGGTCAACCTGACAGTCGTCGGCTACATCCTGATGCTGGCCGGTCTGGCCGGCATCGCGCTGTCCTTCTACATCACCAACCGGCGCCGTCGCGTCGAGACCGACGCGATCGACCCCGCGGTCGAGGAGGAGTACCGCGTCGTCGAGGAGCACCACCGCGACGTTCAGGAGTAGATTCTCAGGCGGTCGCGCCTGAGAGCACCAGTTCCAGCCGGGCGGGGCCGTCCGCCGTGACGCGGATCGGCACGCCCCAGTCCTGCCGGTGCATGTGACACGCCGGGAACTCGACCTCGGCCGAGTCGTCGCAGGAAGCAGCCTGTACGGCGACGTGCAGTACCCCGTCCCCGACCCGCTCGTCGATGACGAGCCGGCGAGTCAGGTCTGTCGAGTCGCCCGCGCCCTCACGCAGCAGGCTCTCCGGCGTGGACGACACCAGCAACCGCGTCGACGGGCCGTATCGGGTGTCCAGCTTCTGCCCCGGCGGCGGCGTGAACACGACCTCCAACGTCACCTCGCCACCCGCGATGTCCATCGGCGGCCGCTGTGTCCGGGTGCTGAACTCGTCCGCCTTCGCCGACGCGCCGAGCGGAATCCGGGTCAGCCGATGCGCGGCCGACTCGACCACCAGCAGTTCGTTGCCCACGACAACAGCACCGCTCGGCTCAGCCAGCCCGGTCGCCATCGTGTCGACCACGTCGGTGCGCGGGTCATAGCGACGTACGGCGCCGTTGTAGGTGTCGGCGATCGCGATCGAACCATCCCGGAGCACGGTCACACCGAGCGGATGCTGGAGCAGCGCCTCGCTCGCCTTGCCGTCACGCAGCCCGAAGTCGAACAGGCCGGTGCCGACCGCGGTGTGCACCTCGGTGTCGATCCAGCGCAGCGCGGAGATCTCGGAGTCGGCCAGCCAGAGCCGGTCACCGTCCACCGCGAGACCACTCGTCTGCGCGAACCACGCATCGGCAAGCGGGCCGTCCTTCAGCCCCTCGTTCGTCGTGCCAGCGGCAACTTCTGTGACCTTGCGGAACGGATCGTACGTCCACAACTGGTGGACGCCGGCCATCGCGATCCACACCCTGTCCTGCCACCACGCGACATCCCACGGTGAACTCAGGACGTCCGTGCCGTCGCCGTCCATCCATTGCTTGCCGGTGCCAACGAGTGTCGTCACCTCGCCGGTGTACAAGGTGATCCCGCGCAGCGCGTGGTTCACCGTGTCCGCGACCACCACGTCGTACCCGACCCTCGCCGCCACCTCGTCCGGCAGCAGGGTCAACCCATTCGGCTCGGAGAATCGCGCCTCGGACGCGCCGCCGTCGACGAACCCACGCTCACCGGTGCCGATCCGCCGTACGACGGTCTCCGCGTCAGCAGCCAGCTCGACGAGGCTGTGGTTCCCGGCGTCCGCGACCAGGAATCCGTTGTCCAGCGCAACGATCTTCGCCGGGAAGCGGAGATCCGTGGGCTCCGGGGTGGGCGCGACGTACGGCGAGTTGCCTCGGGTCAGCGTGCCGGCCCGCTCGTGCTCGGCGATCAGCTCGGTCAGCAGTGCGTCCAGGGCGTGCGCGTGGCCCTCGCCCGAGTACTGCGCGACGATGTAGCCGTTCGGATCCACCAGTACGAGCGTCGGCCAGGCGCGGGCCGTGTAGTTCTGCCAGGTGATCAGCTCCGGATCGTCCAGCACCGGGTGACCCACCTCGTACCGCTCCACGGCAGCCCGGACCGCGGCTTCCTCCCCCTCATGCGCGAACTTCGGCGAATGTACGCCGACGATCACCAGCGCATCGCCGTACTTCTCCTCCAGCGGCCGCAACTCGTCCAGCACATGCAGACAGTTGATGCAGCAGAACGCCCAGAAATCCAGCAACAGAAAGCGGCCCCGGAAGTCCGAGAGCTTCAGCTCCCGTCCCCCGGTGTTCAACCACCCACGACCCTTGAGCTCCGGCGCACGCACATGCATGCCCCCATTGTCCGCAGCCCCCCAACCACCCAACCCCCGGGGCCCCGGGACAGCATCCGGTGGCCTCGAACAGGCTATTCCCTGTCCTCACCCCCAAGTGGGTGTCCCCAGCTCCGCAACCCGGCAGCCGGCAGCCGTCGGCCGGGTCACGCGGGAGGACACGGATCGCGTCCACCCTGATCCCGTGGCCTGGGACAGGAACCGGTGGGCTTGAACAGGTTATGTCCTGTCCTCACCCCCAAGTGTGTGTCCGCAGCCCCGCAACCCGGCAGCCGTCAGCCGTCAGCCGTCAGCCGTCAGCCGTCAGCCGTCAGCCGTCAGCCGAGTCACGCGGGAGGACGCGGGTCGCGTCCACCCTGATCCCGGCGCCTCGGACAGGAACCCGTGGGCTTGAACAGGTTATGTCCTGTCCTCACCCCCAAGTGGGTGTCCGCAGCCCCGCAACCCGGCAGCCGGCAGCCGTCAGCCGGGTCACGCGGGAGGACGCGGGTCGCATCCACCCTGATCCCGGGGCCTCGGACAGGAACCGGTGGGCTTGAACAGGCTATTCCCTGTCCTCACCCCCAAGTGGGTGTCCGCCCTCCCCACAACCGACAGCCGCCGGTGGGACTGCGGGGGGCGGGCGTACGGGGACCCAGCTGCGGGAGGGAGGGCCAGCGTGCGGGAGGCCCGCGTACGAGGGTGCGGGCCAGTGTGCGGGCGGCCGGCGTACGAGGGGGCGGGCCGGAGTGCGGGGCGGCCCGGCGTGCGGGGGCGGCCGGCGTGCGGGGGCGTGGGGCTAGCGGGGGAGGATGAGGGTGTCGGTGAGGAGTTTGGCGGTTTTGCGGAGGGTGGCGGGGGACGAGGAGAGGTCGGCGGCCAGGGCGTAGGGGGTCAGGGTCTCGCCGGGGCCGACCAGGCGGTGGCGGTGGGCCAGGAGCCAGACGATGGCGCGGGGCCAGGTCGAGAGGCGGGCCTTGGTGAGGAGGTCGGGGGCGTCGCGGACCAGGCGTTCGGCGATGTCGAAGGCGTCGGGGGCGTAGGCGTTGCCCAACGTCTCACCGGCCATCAGCCAGGCGTGTGGGGCCAGGACGGAGAGGGTGGCGGCCTGGGACTTGTCCAGGCCGTGCAGGTCCGGCTGCGGTGGTGAACCCAGGCCGGAGAGTGCTCGGTAGGCGTCTTCCAGGTCGTTGGTGGTGTCGTCGAGGAAGACCCGCTCGCCCGGCTTGGAGCCAACCGGGTCGATCATCGCGGCAGCCTCCAGCGCCGGCGTCCACACGTCCACCGCGTCGACCGCCTCGTCGATGGCGTCCAGCGGCAGGTGGGTCCGCTCCCCGGCGAACTCCAGCCACGCCTTCACCGCCACCGGAACCGCTTCGAAATAGGTGCTATCGGCGAGCACCTTGCGCGGCAACCAGTGCGCCAGGAAGAGCTCCACCAGTACGGCGCTCACCCGCAACGGACCGCCGACGGTGTGATCCACCGCGTGGTCGATCCACAACCGGATGATGTCCGCGGCGTCCTCCGACAGCCCCATGGCGTGCCGCGACTCGAGGAACTCGTCGACCAGCTGGTCCCGCTGCCGAGGTGACAGCAACGGCCGGATCGGCGGCCTGATCGGGCGCTCGGGCAGCTGGGTCAGCCGGTTCACCAGCAGTCCGGAGAAGAACTCGAAGTCCTCGCTCACCGGCGGATCGTCGTAGTCGTCGGTTTCGCCGAGCGCCTGCAGGATGATCCCGGCCGCGGTCGACGGGCGCACGGTCCGGATCGTCACCCGGCCGCCGCGCTGATACGCCTCCAGCACCCGATCCACCGGCGGCCCGACGAACACGTCCTTCACGATCGCGCCGAGGTTGTTGTCGATGAAGACCACCACGGTGTGCGGATGCTGCGCGTCGTCGTAGTCGAGCACCACGCTCAGTCCGTCGCCGGTGATGTCCTCCGACACGATCGCGCTGGTCAGCCGGAACCCGGCGATCCGGGTCACCCACTCCGGCACCTCGGCCTGTGTGCGCAGGCGGGACAGATGGGCCCGCTGCAGCGGCAGCCGCCCGGCCGGACCGACCGTGCGGGCCAGGCTCGTCAACAACACGAAGGAGTCCACATCGCGGCGCTCGCCGAGCACCCGGGCGGCGTCGGCCCAGAAGAACCGCTCCACCTCGCCGATCTCGTCCGGACGCCCGGCCGGCCACAGCTGGTCCGCGAGCATCGCGGCCGAACGCGCGACCGAGGCCTCGGCGATCACCGGGTGCAGCGCGCGGGGCGCGGCGGCGAGATCGAGGGAGAGCGTTTCCTGCAGGGTCTCCAGCACGGCGACGCTGGGCGTGATGTCGACATCGACACCTGCCGTCGGTCCGTGGGGTGAGCCGGGCGTCGAGCCGACCAGCCGCAGATGGCTGCGTCGTCCGTCCCGGCCGCGGGGAGACTTGGTCACGTTCGTGAGGTTACCGTCCGCCGACAGTCCCCCGCAGGCCCCTGCGCGCGTCCTGTGGACAAGTCGATCGACACGCCGTCACCGACGGACTGCGGCCCGTGCGTCGAGTAGCACGGGCCGCACGACGAACCATCAGCCCTTGAGGGCGCCCGCCATCAGGCCGCCGATGAACCAGCGGCCCAGCAGGATGTAGACCAGCAGGGTCGGGAACGACGAGATCAGCGCACCCGCCATGCTGGCCGCGTAGTCGACCTTCTGCCCGCCTGCCAGTGCGGCCAGGCCCAGCGTGACCGGGCCGTTCTGCTGCGTGGTGAGGAACAGGGCGAACAGGAAGTCGTTCCAGACCGAGGTGAACTGCCAGATCAGCGTCACCACGAACCCGGAGATCGAGATCGGCAGGATGATCCGGGCATAGGTCTGGACCAGCCCCGCGCCGTCCACCCGGGCCGACTCGATGATCTCGTTCGGCACGATGGTCGCGTAGTAGTTCCGGAAGATCAGCGTGCAGATCGGGATGCCGTAGATGCAGTGCGCGATGATCAGCGTCGGAATACCCCGGGTGACGTTCAGGTCGGTGAAGGTCACCCGCAGCGGCAGCATCACCGCCTGGTAGGGGATGAACATCCCGAACAGGATGAACGCGAACACGATGTTCGCGCCCGGGAACCGCCAGCGCGCCAGCACGAACCCGTTGATGGACCCGATCATCGACGAGATGATCGCGGCCGGGATCGCCAGCGACAGCGACCGGACGAGGTACGGCTGCAGCACGTCCCAGGCCTTGCGCCACGGCTCCACCGTCCAGACCTGCGGCAAGTTCCACTGCGCGGCGGCAGTGGTGTCACTGGACGTCTTGAAGCTGCCGACCACCACGACGTACACCGGGATGAGGACGAACAGCAGGAAGAGCAGCAGCAGGAGATACTTGATCGACCGGCTCAGCCGGGTCGTCCCATCGGCGCCGGTGCGTGGCTTCCGGCGAATCGCTGCCGCGGTGGTGCCGGTGGCGGCCTCGACAGCGGTCATTCGTTGGTCTCCTGCCGGACGGTGTACGCGACGTACGGGATGACGAGTACGGCGACGACCGCGAGCATCACGATCGCGATCGCGGCCGCCTTGGCCTGGTCGCCGCGCAGCAAGGTGTTCCACATCAGGATCGAGGGCACCTCGGTGCGGAACTGGTTCGGCCCGGTGATCGCGTAGATCAGGTCGAACAGCTTCAGCGACATGTGGCCGAGGATGATCAGCGCCGACAGCGCGATCGGCGACAACTGCGGGAACAGCACGTGCCGGTACAGCTTGAACTCCGACGCACCATCGACCCGCGCCGCCTCGCGCAGCTCCGGCGGGATGCCCCGGAAACCGGCCAGGAACAGCGCCATGATGTACCCGGACAGCTGCCAGACCGCCGGCAGGGCGATGGCCGCCATCGTCGTCCATCTGCTCCCGGCGGTCCACCACGGATTCTCCAGGAAGTGCAGTTGGGTAATCTCGAACAGCCGGTTCAGCCCGCGCGCGTCGTCACCCTGGGACGGGTTCAGCAACCAGCCCCAGACGACACCCGAGGCGATCATCGAGATCGCCATCGGGAAGAGGAAGATCGACCGGAACACGCCCTCGCCGGTGACGCCCTTCTCCAGCAGCAGCGCCCAGACCAAGCCGAAGATCAGCGTGCCCACGATGAACAGCACCGTGAGCACGCCGAGGTTCTTCAGCGAGTTGAGGAACCGGTCCTCATGGAACAGGTTCGTGTAGTTCTCGAACCCGACGTAGTTCGCCGAGCCCCTGCGGGCGGTGTGCCGATCGGTCAGAGACGTGCTGAACGTCCAGGCGATCAGCCCGTACACGAAGTACCCGAGCAGCAGCACCGTCGGCAGCAGCACCAGGGCACCGGGTCCCCAGGTGCGGATTCTTCCGTGCATGCTCAGCCCTCCACCACGACGACAACCACGTGACCGGTCCTCAACTCGCAGCGCATCAGCTCGTCTTCATCGCGTTACCGAGCGCTGTTTGCAGCTTCGCGACATCCGGGCTACCGCTGAACTGGCTGATCGCGGACAGGATGTCGTTGTTCTGGCCCAGCGTGCACGCGGCACCGTGAGCGCAGGACGGGACAATCGTGTCCTTCTTCCAGTCCGCCATCGCGCCCTGCTGGTACTTCGGGTAGTCCGCCGGGTCGGCGTCCGAACGGGCCGGGATCGAGCCCTTCTTGGTGTTGAACGCCTTCTGGCCCTCGGCCGAACCGACGGTCTTCAGCCAGCACTTCGCACCGTCGGGGTCCGCGCCGTTGGTCGGCAGCGTGAACGAGTCCGCCAGGAACTGGAAGTTGCCCGCGGTACCCGGCGCCGGCCAGTAGGTGTACGCCGAGTCCGGCACCTTGTCGGCCAGCTGCTGCGCGGCGACCCAGTCACCCATCAGCGTGTAGCCGGCCTGGCCCTTGTTCACGTACCCCAGCGCGTCCGGCCAGTCGATCGCCTCGCGGTCGGCGTTGGTGTAGGTCAGCAGCGTCTTGTACTTGTTCAGCGCGGCAGTCACGTCCGCACCGGACCAGTCGGTCTTGCCGTCCCACAGACCCTTGAACTTGTCCGCGCCCAGGTCGGCCAGCAGCACGGCCTCGACCAGCATCTCCTGGGCGAAGCCCTTGGAGATGGCCAGCGGCGCCTTCACACCGGCGGCCTTGAGCTTTTCCATGTCCGCGATCCACGCGTCCACGCTGGCCGGCGCGGTGGCACCGTCGATGTTGGCCTTCTTCAGCACCGCGGGGTTGGCCCAGACCACGTTCGCCCGGTGGATGTTGGCCGGGATCGAGTAGATCTTGCCGTCGACGGTCAGGTTGTCGACCAGGTTCTGCGGGAAGGCTTTGTCCAACCCGTAGTCCTTGTACAGCTGACTGACGTCGTCGACCTGCCCGGCGTTGATGTAGTCCTTCAGCTCCGCACCGGCGTGCGCCTGGAACGTCGACGGCGGCTTGCCCGCCTGCAGGTCGTTGGCCAGCACCTGCTTCGCGTTCGAGCCGGCGCCACCGGCGACCGCGGAGTTGACGAACTTGAAGTCCTTGCAGTCGGTGCCGAACACCGACACGAGGCCGTCCAGACCGGCCTTCTCACCACCGTCGGCCCACCAGGTGAAGACAGTGACGTCCTTGTTCGCCGACGAGTTCCCGCCGCCGCTGCCGCTGTTGTCGCTGTTCCCGCAGGCGCTCACCGCGAGAAGACCCGCAGCACCCACCAGCGCCAAGGTCTTACTCAGACCACCACGCATGATTCACTCTCCGATCATTGGATGGAGCCGCCTGTGACAACGATGCCCCCTTGACGGTGCAACTCTGGGCACGCCGCGCGCCGAGTGTCAACGCTCCGCGCAGGCGCGTTGCGCAGACGTGACCCCGAGCCCTTCAATGGTGTGAGAGCGCGCACATTCGCGCGCGATCGAGCACACCGCGCAGTCGCGCTGTTCATTCAGGGACGCAGCAGAACCTTGATGGCCCGCCGTTCGTGCATGGCTTTGTAGCCCTCGGCCACTTCTGCCAGCGGCAACTCCGAGTCGAAGACCCGTCCGGGGTTGATCTCACCGGCCAGCACGTCGGCCATCAGATCCGGCAGATAGGCCCGTACCGGCGCCGCTCCACCGGCCAGTCCGACATTGCGCCGGAACATCGTCGGGATCGGCGCCTCGACCCCGTGCGGCACTCCCACGAAGCCGACCGTGGCCCCGGCCCGGGCGACGTCGAACGCGGTCGTCATCGCCTGTCCGGTCCCGACACACTCCAGTACGGCGTCCGCCCCGACCCCACCGGTCAGTTCCAGTACGGCGTCCCGCGCAGCGTCGCCGCGTTCGGAAATGATGTCCGTGGCACCGAATTCCACCGCAAGCTTCTGACGTGGTTCGTGCCGCGACATCGCGACGACCCGCTCGGCACCCATCCGCGCAGCCGCGAGTACGCCGCACAGCCCGACCGCACCGTCGCCGACGACGACGACCGTGTCGCCCGCCTTCACGCGAGCAGCCCGGGCGGCGTGCCAGCCGGTGCCCATCACGTCGGAGAGTGTGAGCAAAGACGGGACGAGCGAATCGTCCGGCACCTCGGGCGTTGCCACCAGCGTGCCATCGGCGCACGGAAGCTTGACGTACTCACCCTGGCCGCCGTCGGCCTGGTCGCTGCCGTAGCCGACCATGTTCTGGCAGGCGGTCTGGTAGCCGGCCAGGCAGTGCGGGCAGGTGCCGTCGCTCACCACGAACGGCGCGATGACGAAGTCGCCGGGTTCGACCGTGCGCACGTCGGCGCCGATCTCCTCGACGATGCCGACGAACTCGTGCCCGATCCGCCGGCCCGGGGTGACCTTGTTCTCCCCGCGGTACGGCCACAGGTCGGACCCACAGATGCACGAGGCAACGACTTTCACCAGTGCGTCGGTCGGCCCGTCGATCTTCGGATCCGGGACGTCTTCCAGCCGGATGTCGTACGGCGCATGAATCGTGGTGGCACGCATGTCGCCAACCATACGCATCCGTTGCGTCCGAAGAAGCGTGGGCTACAGGCCTCGATACTGCGGACGTAACGGGTCAGGAGAGGGTGGTGTAGCGGCCTCGGCGGTGGACCAGGGGTGGGATCTCGTCGGGGCTGAGTTCGACGTGGGCGATCTCCAGTTGGACCTGGAGCGCCCAGCCGACTTCGGGCGGATCAGGTGTGACCAGCGTGCAGCCGGCCCAGGTGCTGACACCGACCGGCGCGGGACCCCACGCGGTGTCGGTCCAGTCGATCAGGCGGAACGGTCCACCCGGCGCGGGAGCGACGTACCCGAACGCGTCGGCGAGCCGTTGATGTGGCGCGCCGAGCAAGGACACGACCGCGGTCCTTGCCTGACGCAACGTTTCCCACAGGTCCGACTCCGCGTCGATCAGCCCGATCACGAACCCCGGCTCGCCGTCGGCGACCAGCATCGACGACACGGTGAGCCCGGCGCGCTCCCCGTCGTACGCCGTCGTCCACAGGCTGACCGGTGACGGCAGTCGCCCGCGGAACCGCCGTACCGGACTCCGCTCGGACTCGGGCGGCAAGAACGGGTGATCGCCGTGGATCGTCATACCCGCACCGTACTTAGGTGACCGTGACGCGATCCGGGAGGGTGAAGCGGTCGAGAGGGTGGGACAGGAGACCGCTGGAGCCGCGGACGGACTCGACCCGGCCGGCTGGGCCGAACGTGAAGCGGTAGGTCTCGCCGTACGACCCGTAGCCGGAGCCGCCCGCGACGCGGAGTTCGTCGCCGTCGGCCTCGAGCGGGGTGGGCTCGGCCGCCGGGTCCCCACCGGCCGGGTCGAGCACGTACAGGCGGCCGCCGAGCAGCGCGATGTCCGCGACACCCCACAGGTTCGCGTACCGGCCGGCGAACCGCTCGAGACCCTCGGACTCACCCCGGTCCTTCGACTCGGCCAGGTCGATGAGCTTCAGCACGGCCTCGGCCAGCTGGCTCGGCTGACCGTCGATCGCGTTGGTCAGCGCAGACACGACCAGCCGGCGCTCACCGTCGACGAGCGTCCTGGTCGCGTGGCCCGGGTACCCGCCGCCGTGACCGAACACATCCCGGTCGCCGACCTTCGTCACGGACAGACCGAGCCCGTACCGCGCCTTGCCGTCCTCGCTTGTCGTCCACAGCGGGTGCCGCATCTCCCGCTTCGACCGGTCCGACAGCAGTCGGTCGTCACCCGGCAGATGCGCGGAGAAGTACGCCACGAGGTCACGGGCGTTGCCGAAGAACCCGGTCGCCGAGGCCAGTGCGTGCGTGTCGACGTGCTCGATCGGCACGCGGGTGTCGGCGTACGTCAGGGCGCTGTAGCCGGCGGCGTACTCGTCCAGCCGGTCCGGATCCAGCTCCGGGCCGAGGCCCGAGAGCCCGAGCTTGTCCACGATCGCGGTCTGGACATACGCGTTGTACGACGTGCCGGCCGCCGCCTCGACGACGAGACCGAGCAGGCCGTAGCCGATGTTCGAGTACTTGAAGCGGTCGTTCTCCGCGATCACGGCCGAGGTCTCGTGCCGCAGTACCTCGAGCAACTGGTCCCGGTCCGGGAAGCTCGTCGCCAGCTGCCACCAGTCGGCTTCGAGGCCGTCCCGGGTGACACCGCCGGCGTGGGCCAGCAGCTCACGGATGGTCCGCTCGCCGAGCGGCGTACCGACGATCTCGGTGACGTGCTGCTCCGCCTTGTCGTCCAGCCGCAACCGGCCCCGCTCGACCAGTTGGAACACGGCCGTCGCCGTGAATGTCTTCGAGTGGGACGCGATCCGGAACAGGTGCTGCTCGGTCAGCGGCACGGCGTTCTCGACGTCGGCGAGACCGTAGGCGCCGGAGAACGCGATGCCCTCTCCGGCGTACACAGCGACCTGGATCCCGGGGATCCGCTGATAGCGCTGGTTGAACGCCAGCCAGCTGTCGTAGTAGGTGAGCGCTTCGCGCAGGTTCTCCGGATCCATGGCCTCAGACATGACGCCTAGATTGAATGACGCGGAAGCGGCTCGCAACGTAAGCGCCGTCGGTGTATGTCGCATTGGCGGCCGGATTCGCGCCAGTACCGTGGAAATCGCTGAAAGCAGCCGATTGATTGACGAACACCTGACCGGTCAGGTTCTCCGACAGGGCTACGCCGGCGTCGAGTGCGGCCTCGCGGGCCTCGTCGAGCACCTTCGCGTCGGTCGAGTAGATCCCGGCCGTCATCGCGCCGCCCTCGGTGACCGTGGTCCGGAACAGCTCGATCGACTCGTTGGTGTCGGCCGTCTTGACCAGGAATGAGACCGGCCCGAAGCACTCGCGCCCGTACACCTCCGCGTCCTTGGCGTCGATCGCGACCAGCAGCGGCGTACGGACCACGGCGTCCGGGAAGGCGGGGTGCTGGATCGCCCGCGACTCCAGGACGACATCGCCGTACTCGGGAGCGAGCTCGAGCCGGCTGATCACTGCCTGGTTCACGATGCCGCCGAGGATCTCGACCGCGCGCGCGTCGTCGCCGAGCAGCTTGCTCATCGCTGTGGCGATCCCGGCGCCGACCTCCTCGAAGGACTTGTGTCCCTCGTCGGTCTCGATCCCGCCGGCCGGGACGAAGAGGTTCTGGGTGGTGGTGCACATCTGGCCCGAGTAGAGGGACAGAGTGAAGGCCAGGTTCCCTGTCAACGCTTTGAAGGCGTCGGTGGAGTCGATGATGACCGCGTTGACGCCAGCCTTCTCGGTGAACACGGTTGCCTGGGTCGCGTTCTGCTCCAGCCACTCGCCGAACTCGGTCCCGCCGGTGAAGTCGATCAGCTTCACCTCGGGCCGGGTCGCCAGCGGCTTGGCCAGGCCGTCGCCGGCCCGCTCGACGGCCAGGGTGGCCAGGTTCGGGTCGAAGCCGGCCTCGGCGAGCACCTCGCGGCAGACGTCGACCGTGATCGCCAGCGGCAGGACCGCGAGCGGATGCGGCTTGACCACCACGGCGTTGCCGGTGACGAGGGAGGCGAACAGGCCGGGCCAGGAGTTCCAGGTCGGGAAGGTGTTGCAGCCGATGACCAGCGCGACGCCGCGGCCGGTGACCGTGAACGTCTTCTCCATCCGGATCGGGTCACCCTTGGCCGGCTTCTCCCAGACGGCCTCGGCCGGGTAGCGGTTCATCTCCTCGTACGCGTACGCGACCGCCTCGAGGGCGCGGTCCAGCGCGTGCGCGCCGCCGGCCTGGAACGCCATCACAAACGCTTGACCACTGGTGTGCTGGACCGCGTTGGCCAGCTCGAAGACCCGCTTGTGCAGCCGGTCGAGGATCTCCAGCGTGACCCCGGTGCGGGCGTCGATGCCGGCCCGGCGCCAGTCCGCCAGACCCTGCTGGGCCGCCGCGAGCAGGTCGTCCAGCCCGTCCTCGACGGTCCGCGGGTAGGAGACGTCCATGGTGATCCCGTACGGCGACTGCTCGGTGACGACCGTGCCCCGCGAACCCGGTGTCTCGACCGCGTACGTCGTACCCAGATGAGCCTCGAACGCGGTCTTGCCGTCGGCGGCCGCGGTCTCGCCGTACACCCGGGGGCTGGGCGACTCGGGGAAGGCGGAGAAGTAGCCGCGCCCGTGGATCGCTTTCAGGGCATCGTCGAGTCGCTCGCGGTGGGTGGCGAGCAGGTCGGTGCCGGTCGTGGTCATGAGATGCGCTCCAAGCCTCGGGGTCTCACCAGTGATGTTACAGTCGTTGACGCAATCGTCGGTAGGGTGTCACAAGCCAACTTCACGATCGGGCAGATCTATGGGTGATGAGCTCGCCGGCCGGGTGGCCGCGGCGATGTGGGCGGAGGACACCGCCAGCGCCGGCCTGGGCATGCGGCTGGTGGATGTCGGTGAGGGTACGGCGCGGGTCGAGATGCCGGTTCGCGAGGACATGGTCAACGGCCACGGGATCGCGCATGGTGGGTTCGTGTTCAGTCTCGCCGACTCGGCGTTCGCGTTCGCCTGCAACTCGCGCAACCACGTCACCGTCGCGCAGGCCTGCGACATCGTCTTCGTCGCCCCGGCCCAGCGCGGGGACCTGCTCGTCGCCGAGGCTCAGGAGCGGACGTCGTTCGGCCGGAACGCGATCTACGACGTGACGGTCCGCCGCGGCGACGACGTGATCGCCGAGTTCCGCGGCCGCAGCCGCCAGTTGTCCGGCACGATCATCCCCCCGGAGGAATCATGAGCCGTGAGGCGTTTCTGGTGGACGGCGTCCGTACGCCGATCGGCCGGTACGGCGGTGCGCTGTCCGCGGTGCGCCCCGACGACCTGGCGGCGCACGTCGTCTCGTCGTTGCTGAACCGGCAGGCCGTCGACCCCGACCTCATCGACGACGTGATCCTCGGCTGCGCGAACCAGGCCGGCGAAGACAACCGGAACGTGGGCCGGATGGCGGTGCTGCTGTCAGGATTGCCTGTCTCGGTGCCCGGTACGACGATCAACCGGCTGTGTGGATCGGGTCTGGACGCGGTCGCCTCGGCGGCCCGGTCGATCATTGCCGGGGACAACGACATCGTCATCGCGGGCGGGGTCGAGTCGATGTCGAGGGCACCTTTTGTGATGCCGAAGGCAACGACCGCGTTCTCGCGGCAGGCCGAGATCTTCGACACCACGATCGGCTGGCGGTTCGTGAATCCGGCGCTCAAGGCGCAGTACGGGATCGACTCGATGCCGGAGACAGCTGAGAACGTCGCTGAGGACTTTGGAATCTCCCGTGCGGACCAGGATCTGTTCGCGCTGCGGAGTCAGCAGCGGGCGGCCAAGGCGCAGGCGAACGGGCGACTGTCCGAAGAGATCGTGGCGGTCGACGTGCCGGGCAAGCGTGGCGCGATCACCGTCGTCGACACCGACGAGCATCCGCGCGAGACGTCCTTGGAGGCTCTGGCGGCGTTGAAGACTCCGTTCCGCTCTCCCGGGACAGTCACTGCCGGCAACGCGTCCGGGGTGAACGACGGCGCGGCCGCGCTGCTCGTGATGAGCGGCGACGCGGTCGAGCAGCACGGTATGACACCGCTGGCCCGGATCGTCGGTACGGCGGCCGCCGGTGTGCCGCCGCGGATCATGGGCATCGGCCCGGCGCCCGCCACCCGCAAGCTCCTCGACCGCACCGGTGTCGCACTGTCCGACATCGGCGTGATCGAACTGAACGAGGCGTTCGCCTCGCAGTCCCTCGCCGTACTGCGCGAGCTCGGGCTGCCCGACGACGCCGACCACGTCAACCCGAACGGCGGCGCCATCGCCCTCGGCCACCCACTGGGGATGTCCGGCGCCCGCCTCGCTCTCACCGCCGCCCTGGAGCTTCGCCACCGCGACGCCGGGTACGCGCTCGCCACCATGTGCATCGGCGTAGGCCAGGGCATCGCGACCCTGCTCGCCCGTCCCTAGGAGAGTTCCAATGCTCGGTGATGCGTTGCCCGAGGAACTGCGTGACGCCGGCGAGCGGCTGTCCGTCGACGAGCTCCGGTCCCGTCAGCTGTCGTTGCTGCAGTCAACGATCAGGACGGCGTACTCGCGGGTCCCGCACTACCGGGCCGCGTTGGACGGCGTGGGATTCGCGCCGGATGACTTCAAATCGCTCGAGGACCTGAGCCGGTTGCCGTTCACCGCGAAGAATGATCTGCGGGACAACTATCCGTTCGGGATGTTCGCCGTACCGCAGTCCGAGGTGGCGCGGGTGCATGCGTCGTCGGGTACGACGGGACGGCCGACCGTGGTCGGGTACACGAAGCGGGATCTGGACAACTGGGCCGACCTGATGGCCCGGTCGATCCGGGCGGCCGGCGGGCGTGCGGGCGATGTGTGTCATGTTGCCTATGGCTACGGTCTGTTCACCGGCGGACTCGGCGCGCATTACGGAGCCGAGCGGCTCGGGTGCACCGTCGTACCGGTGTCCGGCGGGATGACCGAGCGGCAGGTCGACCTGATCCGGGACTTCGGGGCCCGGATCATCATGGTCACCCCGTCGTACTTCCTGGCCATCGTGGACGAGATGGAGGCGCGTGGGCTCGATCCACAGGACACGTCGTTGCGGATCGGCATCTTCGGCGCCGAGCCGTGGACCGAGCAGATGCGCACCGAGGTGGAGCAGCGGACCGGCATCCACGCGGTCGACATCTACGGGCTGTCCGAGGTGATGGGTCCGGGCGTCGCGCAGGAATGCGTCGAGACGAAAGACGGGCTGCACATCTGGGAGGACCACTTCTACCCGGAGATCATCGACCCGGTCACCGGCGAGGTCCTGCCCGAAGGCTCCGAGGGCGAGCTCGTCTTCACCACGCTGACCAAGGAAGCCTTCCCGGTCATCCGCTACCGCACCCGCGACCTGACCCGCCTCCTCCCCGGCACCGCCCGCCCCGGCATGCGCCGCATGGAGAAGATCACCGGCCGCACCGACGACATGATGATCGTCCGCGGCGTCAACGTCTTCCCCACCCAGATCGAAGAACAGATCCTCCTCGTCGACGGCCTGACCCCGCACTATCTGTGCGTCTTGACCCGCCCGGGCCGCCTCGACGAGCTCACCGTCCAAGTCGAAGCCGCCCCCGGCCTCACCAGCCGTTCAGCGGCCGCCGCCCACCTGGCGCAGCGTGTGAAGGAGCGCGTCGGCGTTACGGTCTCCGTCGAGGTCGTCGACCCCCACGCCCTGGAACGCTCCCTCGGCAAGGCCAAACGCATCAAGGACAACCGCAAGACCTAGCCGTGCAGCTCGACAGGTAGTGCACTGCCCGAACGCCGTACGCATCTCAATCGCAGGCAGAGGTGCACTAGGTAATCACCCCGTACTACCTGTTCAGCTGCACGGAACCCGCTAGAGGAGAGGTTGCACCCGGGCCGGGGCGCGGCGGGCTTTGCGGACGGCGGGTGGGCGGATGTGGGGGCGGACCAGGGCCTCGACCTCGTAGTCCTCGAGGGCGAACTTGGTGGCTATCTCGCGGTACGACGAACCCGTGCGGACGTGGTCGACAACGTCTTCGACGGGACGTCGGAGCCTTCGACGCGTGTAGAGCGGCAGGTCGAACCGTGGTCCACGTCTCACCTCTTCGCGCGATGCGGGCGCCCTCCCCCGAGCATGCCAGCCCCTTGGATCCACTTTGGGCACACACCAACCGATTCGCGGGGTGAAAAGTGGTTGGTGGGTGCTCAAGGTGGGTGTACGTTTCTCGTGCCGGTGGGCTCGACACCCCCGGCGGCGGAGAGGAGGTGAGCGCGATGTCGAGTCACAATGTCGTGCTGCCCGTCCGCCGTACCCGCGGCTGAGGCCGGGTGGCTCCTCATCAGTACAGGAGCTTTCGAATGACCGAAGTACAGCGTCCGCCGCTGACCGCCGACGAGCGGGTCCAGCTGATCGGATGGCTCGACCTGCAGCGTTCCTTCGTCCGGATGAAGTGCGAAGGGCTCAATGAAGAAGATGCCCACAGCAAGGTCCTGGACACCTCGCCGCTGATGACGATGGCGGGTCTCGTGGCGCACCTGCGCTGGAACGAGTACTCGTGGTTCCAGCTCAACCTCATAGGCGTCCCGAACACCGGGCAGACCCCGTGGACCGAGGGCGGTCACGACGACGCCGAGATGTTCGTCGACGACATCCCGCTCGCCCAGTTGCTCGACGACTACGACGCCGAGTGCAAGCGATCCAACCAGACCATCGCCGGGCTCCCGCTCGATGCCGTGGAACAGGGCCCGTACGCCGCCAAGGGTGAGGCCGCCTCACTCCGCTACATCCTCTGCCACATGCTCGAGGAGACAGCGCGCCACCTGGGGCACATGGACATCATCAGAGAGCTCGTCGACGGCAAGACCGGCTACACGAAGATGAGCGAAGCATGAGGCCGCCACTGACCGCCGACGAGCGGACCCAGTTGACCGGCTGGCTCGACCACCTCCGGTCGCTCGTCCGGACGAAGTGCGAAGGCCTGAGCGAAGCGGACGCGCACCGGAAGGTGCTGCCGACCTCACCGCTGATGACGGTGGCAGGTCTGGTCTCCCATCTGCGCTGGGTCGAGTACTCCTGGTTCACCCAGAACCTCCTGGGTACGCCGGACCACGGCGAGACCCCGTGGACCGAGGGCGGCCACGTCGACGCGGAGATGTTCGTGGACGACGTACCGCTCACCCAACTGCTCGACGACTACGACGCCGAGTGCGCGCGATCCAACGAGATCCTCGCCGGCGTCTCGCTCGACGACGTGGAGCGGGTCTCCTTCCGGGAGTCCGGCGCGGCGGCGTCGACGCGCTACATCCTGTGTCACATGATCGAGGAGACCGCCCGTCATCTCGGCCACCTCGACATCATCCGGGAACTCCTGGACGGCGCGACCGGCTACGAACGGATGAACTGAGACCGTTTGCCCGGACAGTCTTCGCGGAACTCACCTCCGCGAAGACTGCCGCCGGCCGGAACCCGGTTACACCCGCGCCGAAGGGTGGATAGGATATCCGGCATCTGGCACGGGGTAGCGACAAGAGGTGTGATGAGGGAACCCTCCGTACGCCGTTATTCCGGGCGATCCGTCGAGGAGTGGAAGGCCGCGCGCCGGGAACGGTTGCTGGCTGCGGCACTGGAGTTGTTCGGGACCGAGGGCTATCCGGCGACCTCCGTGGAACGCCTGTGCACACAGGCGAAAGTGTCCACCCGGCACTTCTACCACGAGTTCCAGAACAAGGAGGCAGTGCTGCTCGCGGTGCACGCGCAGGTGATCGAGCTGGCCGTCCGGACCACCGGCGACGCGCTGCGCCGGACCGCCGACCGGCCGGTCCGGGAGCGGATCATCGCCGCCGTCGACGGCTACCTGCGGACGATCATGACCGACCTGCGCCGGGCCAAGATCTCGTTCGTCGAGGTGGTCGGCACGAGCCCCGCGGTCGAGGATCAGCGGATCGCGTTCCGGGAACTGCTGATCGGGAGTGTGCGGGACCTGGGCGACGCGGCGGTGGAGCGGGGAGAGATCAAGCGCAAGGACTTCCGGTTCCTCGGGCTGGCGTTCTTCGGTGCGGTCAACACCGTGGTCTACGACTGGATGCTGGCCGATCCGCGACCACCCGAGCAGAACGTGCAGGACTCGTTGCGCGAGCTGGCGGTCCAGCTGATCACGAGCTGACCGGCGTCACGACGAGCTGAGGCGCTTGCGGAGCTCCGCCACGGCCTCTTCCGTGGTCAGCGCCGCGCCGGCGTCGTACGCCGCGTCGAACGCTTCGTTGCCCAAGGCATCATGCAGCCGGTCGTAGGTGCTCCGGACGTCGGCGTCCGGGACCGTTCGCATGCCGCGCATCGCCGCCGCCAGCCCCAGTGTGCGCGCGGCCTGCTCGGTCTCTCCGGCCCGCAACTGCACGTCCGCGGAGGCCTCGATGATGATCGAGGCCAGCGGCATGTCCTCGGTGGTGAGGGCGAGTTCGACCGCATGCCGGTCGTAGCGCTGGGCCGTCTCGAGCTCGTCCCTGGCGACGTGCACCCGGCTCAGGTTGGCCAGCAGCATCGCCTGGCCGTGCGGCGCCATCCGCTCTGCCTCGAGGTCGAGCATCGAGTACGCGCGTTCCGCGAGTTCCTTGGCCTCGTCCAGCCGGCCGGTCCGGCGGGCGATCCGCGACATCCCCAGGTAGCCGAGCGCCTGGCCGGCACGGGATCCGGTCTCCTCGGACAACTGCATGGCGCGCTCCAGGTCCGCGCGGGCGCCGTCGAGGTCACCGAGCTCGATCCGGCTGGCCGCGCAGGAGCCCAGCAGTTGCGCGAGGCCCTCGGTGGTGCCGAGCTCCTCGACCAGCCGGATCGCCTCGTGCAGTGAGGCGAGAGCGCCCTCGTGGTCGCCGAGATTGCCTTGGTAGCTGGCCTGCCCGCGCAGCGCCAGCGACGTACCGAACCGGTCGCCGATCGCCCGGAAACCCTCGAGCGCGATGGCCAGGTCGGCCGCCATCTGCTCGACCTCGCCGTCGTTCTCGCGGAACATCGCCGTCATCATCACGCCCATGTTCCGGGTCCACGGGTCATCGTGCTCACGCGCCGCCTCGAGCGCCCGGAAACACCCGGCCTTGTCCCGCCGGATCGCCGCCCACACCGCATTGGTGAACAGGCCGACCCCGGACTCCGCGACCTGCGCGTGCCGCCGGCTGAGCCAGCGGACCTCGGCCAGTCCGCGGATCACCCGGGGGAACGACCCGGCCTGGTCGTCACCACTGGACAAGGTGCCGAGCGAGAGCAGCATCACCGCCGTCGCCCGGTCGATCGGAGAACTCGGACCAGGTACGGCGAGAGCCGCCTGCATCCAGTTGACCGCCTCGGCCGGACGGCCACTCATGTTCCAGTACTCACCCAGCGCGGCGACCATCTGGACCGCGCTCCGCGCCGAGCCGCTGTCGATCGCGGTCCGGAGCGCGTCGAGCAGATTCTCGTTGTCGGCGGTCAGCCGGGCGATCCACTGGATCTGTTCGCCGGTGAACAGCTTCGGCCGGGCCCGCCGCAGCATCCGGCTGAAGTACGTCGTATGCGCGTGCCGGAACCGGTCGTACTCACCCGAGTCCTTCAACTGCTCAGCGCCGTACGCGCGGACTGTCTCGAGCATGCGGTAACGCACCGACCGGTCGTCGGCCGCGGCCTCGACGAGCGATTTGTCGACAAGTGACGCGAGCACACCGAGGATGGCCTCGGCCGGGAGGTCGTCGTCGCTGCAGACCTGCTCGGCCGCGTCCAAAGTGGCACCGCCGGAGAACAGCGACAGCCGTCGGGCGACCGCCTGCTCGTCCCGATCGAGTAGGTCCCAGCTCCATTCGACCACCGCTCGCAGGGTCTGGTGCCGGGGTAGTGCGGTCCGCGAACCGCTGGTCAGCAGGCGGAACCGGTCGGTCAGCCGATCGACGATCGCGAGTGGAGTGAGCGCCCGGAGCCGCGCCGCCGCCAGCTCGATCGCGAGCGGCATCCCGTCCAGCCGTCGGCAGATCTCGGCGACCGCCTCGCGGTTGCCGTCGGTGAGCTCGAAGTCGGGCCGAACCGCGCGGGCGCGGTCGACGAACAACTGCATCGCCGGGTACTCGTCGTCCAGGCTGTGCTCCGGCGGCAGGCCGAGCGGACCGACCGGGTGCAGGTGCTCGCCTTGAATGCTCAGCGGCTCACGGCTGGTCGTCAGTACCCGAAGCCTCGGACACGCGGCGAGCAGGGAGTCGACGAGTCCGGCGACCTCCGCCACCAGATGCTCGCAGTTGTCGAGGACGAGCAGGATCCGGCGGTCGCCTATCACCTCGACCAGTCGCAGCGTCGCGGCCCGGCTGGTCGGGAACGGCTTGCTGAACGTCCTAGGCGGCAGGTCGACGTACTCACTCGCGCCCAGCGTGGACAGCACCGCGGGCGCCACATCGGCGGCGTCACCGAGCGGTGCGAGCTCCACGAACCAGATGCCGTCGCCACTGTGGTCCACCAGCGTCCGGCCGGTCTCCGTCGCCAGTCTGGTCTTCCCGGCGCCACCGGGGCCGACCATGGTGACCAGGCGGGTCCCGTTGCTGAGCAGCCGCGTCAGCTCGGCTACGTCGTCACGCCGGCCGACGAAGCTGGTCATCGGCGCCCTGAGGTTGCTGCGCGGCGCCGACGGCGCTGCGACGGGTACGGCGGTCGCCTTGGCTACCGGGTCGAGCGAGTCCCCGCGGAGTACGGCGACATGCAGCTCGCGGAGGCGAGTGCCCGGATCTGCACCGAGCTCGTCGGCGAGAGTGGTCCGGACACGTTCGTACGCCGCCAACGCCTCGGCTTGCCGGCCATCGGCGTACAGGGCTCTGATCAGGAGTTCGTGGAGGCGCTCGCGGAGCGGGTGAGCTGCGACCAGGTGTTCGAGCTCGGTGATCACTTCGCGGGCGTGGCCGCAGGTGACGGCGGCTTCGGCCAGATCCTCGGCCGCGGCGAGCCTGAGCTCGGCCAGGCGGTCCGCCTCGATTGCGGCGAACGGCAGGTCGCGCAGGTCGGTGAGCGCCTCACCACGCCAGAGCCGCTCGGCCTGGGTGAGCAGCGTGTGCGCCTGCTCAGGGTCGGACGCGAGCAGCCCGCGACCACGCCGTACGAGGTCCTCGAACTGGAGGGCGTCGACACAGTCCGGACCGATGGTCAGCGTGTAGCCGGCCGGGCCCGACTGGACCGAGATGCTCGACTCGGTCACCGGGAGGCTCGCGCGCAGACGGGACACCAGCGACTGCAGCGCGTTCGCGCTCGGGGCCTCGCTGCCCCACAGACCGTCGACCAGCGTCTCGACGCTCACCGGGCGGCCGGCGCTCAACGCGAGCCGTGCGAGCAAGCCGCGCAGCCGGACTCCGCGGACGTCCAGCGGAGTCCCGTCAGCCGCCCACATCGCGAGAGGCCCAAGCACCGCTATGCGCACTCCACCAGCGTCGCACATGACCCGTCCCAACACCCCTGCCTTTTGTCATTTGGTTCCCTTAAGGTCAGGGTTCGTGACAGATATCGCCGCGCAGACGCAGACCGCCCTTTCTCGCATCGTTGCCGACCGTCAGGCCAAAGGCCGGGTCCCCGGAGTGGTGGGCGCCGTCGCCCGCGCGGGGTCGCTGGCCTGGTCGACCGGCGTCGGGTCGGCCGACCTGGAGAGTCCGGGCGTGCCACCGACAGCCGACTCGCAGTTCCTGATCGCGTCGCAGAGCAAGACGCTGACCGCGGTCGCGGTGATGGCGCTGCGCGACGAGGGCAAGCTGAGCCTCGACGACACCGTCGAGAAGCTGATCCCGGAGAGCAAGCACGAGGGCATCACCGTCCGGCAGATGCTCAGCCACGCCAGCGGAATGCAGCGCGAGCCGGTCGGCGACGTCTGGGACCTGATGGAGTTCCCGGACCGCGCCGAGCTGGTCTCGGGCTGGAACGAGGCCGAGCGGGTCGGCAAGCCGCACCACCGGTTCCACTACTCGAACCTCGTCTTCTCGCTGCTCGGTGAGATCGTCGCCCGGCTCGACGGACGGCCCTGGTACGACGCGATCAAGGCCCGGATCCTCGACCCGCTGGAGATGCGCCGGACCACGGTCGGGATGGACGGCGGACCGGCCGCCACCGGGTACTACGTGCCGCCGTTCTCCGACGTACCGGTGCAGGAGCCGCTGCTGAACCTCGGCGCGATGGACGCGTGCGGCGGGCTCGCTTCGACGGCTGCGGATCTGGCGAAGTGGGCCATGTTCGTCGCCAACCCGATCGACGAGGTGCTGTCGAAGGACACCCTGGACGAGATGTGCCAGGTGCAGATCATGGCCGACGTGGACCGGTGGCAGCTCGCCTTCGGGCTCGGGTTCATGATCCTGCGCCGCGGCGACCGCTTGTTCGTCGGCCATGACGGCGGGATGCCGGGTCACATCACGTCGACGTTCGTGCACCGCGAGTCGGGTACGGCGGGGATCGCGCTGTTCGGCGCCACCTCGTCCCCCGCACCGAGCGCGCTGGCCACGGACCTGGTCATCAAGGTCCTCGAGGACGACCCGCTGCCCACCGAGCCGTGGGTCCCCGGCACCGCCGTCCCGCCGGAGCTCGCCGGCGTCCTCGGCACCTGGTTCTCCGAGGGCAACCCGTTCGTCTTCTCGGTCAAGAACGGCACCCTCCAGGCCAAGTCCCCAGCAGCAGCCGAGTACCAGGCACCGGCCGTCTTCGAACGGATCTCCGAGGACGTCTACCGCACCATCTCCGGCCGTGAACGCGGCGAACTCCTCCGCATCACCCGCACCCCCGACGGCACCCCCGAAAAGTTGCACTGGGCAACCTACCTCTGCACCCGCCAACCCCTCGCCTTCGCCGACCTCACCACCGCCTGAGGAGTCAGACGATGCAGAACTCGTTGCCTTCTGGGTCGTGCATCCAGAGGTGGTCGAGGGTGGTGGTGTTGTCGACGGGGACCTCGCGGACGAGGGTGGCGCCGGCGGTGAGGAGGGACTCGGCGGTGGCGCGGATGCGTTGTTCGCGGAGGTGCTGGGGTTCGGCGCGGCCGCCGCTGACCTGGAGGTCGAGGTGGAGGCGGTTCTTCGCCGTGCGCGGTTCGGGGACCTTGAGGAAGGAGAGGGCGGGGAGTATGCCAGTCGGATCGGTGATGCTCGCGCCGTCGTTCCACTCGTCCGCGGGGACGTTCTGGTCGGTGAGGAACGCTTCCCAGCTGTCCCAGCCCTTCGGCGGATCCGCGTCCACATAGCCGAGCGCCGTACACCAGAACCGCGCCACCAGCGCCGGGTCGGCGCAGTCGATCGTGATCGTCCACTTCGTCGTCATGCCGCCCACTCTCGCGGACGGCACGGACAAAAGGGCGCCGGGGAAGTTCCCCGGCGCCCCAGGATCGGTCAGGTACGGCGGCGGTAGGCGCGGATCGCCAGCGGGGCGAAGACCGCGACCAGCCCGACCATCCAGGCCAGCGTGATCAGCAGCGGCTTCTGCAGATCGCCGCCCAGCATCAGGGCCCGCATCGTGTCGACCAGATACTTCACCGGGTTCACCTTCACGAACGCCTGCAGAAAGCCCGGCAGCGTGCTGGTCTGGACGAACACGTTGCTGCCGAAGGTGAGCGGGAACATCACCAGGAACGCGACGCCCTGCACACCCTGCGCGGTCTTCAGCGACAGCCCGAGCCACACCCAGATCCAGCACATCGACAGCGCGAACAGCAGCACGATCACCAGCGCCAGCAGCCCGTTGCCGATCCCGTTCTGGAACCGGAACCCGAGCGCGAACCCGGTCCCCATCAGGATCACGATCGACAGCGTGTACCGCACGGCGTCCCCGAGAACGGCGCCGACCAACGGCGCGATCCGTGCGATCGGCAGACTGCGGAACCGGTCGAACACGCCCTTGGCGAAGTCGTCGTTCAGCGCCACCCCGGTGCCCATCGTGGAGAACACCACGGTCTGCACCAGCAGCCCCGGCAGCAGGTACGGCAGATAGTCGTGCCAGGTCCCGCCCTGGGCGATCGCGCCGCCGAAGACGAACAGGAACAGCACCAGGAAGATGATCGGCTGGAACGTCACGTCCGCCAGGGCTTCGGGGTTCTGCCGGATCCGGACGATGTTGCGCCACGCCAGCGTCAGGCTCTGCTGCACCCAGGCGAACGGATTGGTACGGCGGCCCGCGTGGGCCGGTGTGTCAGCTACAGCGATGCTCATCGAGCCGCTCCTTCCAGGACAGTGTCGAACTTCTTCTCTTCGGCGGTGTGCCCGGTGAGGGCGAGGAAGACCTCGTCCAGGCTGGGCAGCCGCAGGGCCAGCTCGGTGACGGCGATGCCTTCCTCGTCGAGGCGGCGGACCACCACCGGCATCGACGTACCGTCGGTCACCGGCGCGCTGACCCGGGCGTTCACCACGTCCACGGTCGGGCGGACGCCGACCGACTCGGCGACGATGGCCGCGACTCGCTCGAGGTGCGCCGGCTCGGCCGGGCTGACGTCCAAGGACTGTTTGCCGGCCTGCGCCTTCAGCTCGGCCGGCCGCCCGGAGGCGACCACCTTGCCCTTGTCGAACACCATGATCGAGTCGGCCAGCGCGTCGGCCTCCTCCAGGTACTGCGTGGTGAGGAGCACCGTGGTCCCGTCGAGTACCAGGTTGCGGATCGTCTCCCAGACGCCGTTGCGGGCGTGCGGGTCGAGACCGGTGGTGGGCTCGTCCAGGTACAGGATGCTCGGGTGGCCGACCAGGCTGGCGGCCAGGTCGAGGCGCCGGCGCATACCGCCGGAGTACGTCTTGGCGATCCGGTCACCGGCGTCGGTCAGCTCGAACCGCTCGAGCAGCTCGAGGGCGCGAGCCCGGGACTGCTCCCGCGAGTACCCGAGCAGCCGGCCGATCATGATCAGGTTCCGGCGGCCGGACATGTCCTCGTCGACCGAGGCGTACTGCCCGGTCAGCCCGATGATGCCGCGCACCTTGCCCGCGTCCCGGACGACGTCGTACCCGCCGACCGTGGCGTGGCCGGCGTCGGGCCGGAGCAAGGTGCCGAGGATGCGGACCGCCGTGGTCTTGCCGGCGCCGTTGGGGCCGAGGACGCCGAGGACGGTGCCGGTCGGCACACTCAGGTCGACGCCGGCCAGGGCGGTGGTATTGCCATATTTCTTGACCAAGCCGGTTGCCTCGATGGCGACCTGGTTCGTTGTGGTCATCGGTTCCTCCCAGTGGACTCACTTCACTGGGACTACCGTGCGGCACCGCTCTGGCACCGCCCTGGCACTCGGCTGTCAGCCCATCTCAGCGGGCTGGCATCAACCTTTCACCGGGACGATCTGGTTGGCGATCAAGGCCTGGTACGCCTCTGGGTTGTAGCGGGCGAGGTGACCGCGGGCCTTGCGGCGGTACTTGAGGATCTGGCGGGTGCCGATCGCCCACAGCACGTACTGGAAGGCCAGCGCCCACTTGAAGTCGGTGATGGTCTGCGGCGCCCCGCCCGACGAGGCGTCGAGCAGGATGCCGACCATGCCGATGCAGATCAGCGTGGCGATGAATCCGCCGGTGTTGACCATCCCATTGGCCGCACCGAAGCGAGTCGACGGGTTGAACGTCCGCGCGTAGTCCAGCCCGAGCATCGAACCCGGACCACCAGCGGCCTGTACGACGATCAGCAGCAGGAGCACCGGCATCGGCGCCTGTCCCGGCCAGAGCAGTACGACGGTCCACATGAGTACCGAACCCGAGATCACCGCCAGCACGATCCAGGACCGGTAGAACGGGAAGCGGGCCGCGTACCGTCCGACCAGCGGGCCATAACAGAGCCCTGCGAGCACGGGGAGAATCAGCATCGCCGCTGCGGTCGTCGGAGCCAGGCCTTGGCCCTGCACCAGGAACGGGTACCCCCAGAGCAGACCGAATGTGCTGCCGGAGAAGCTCGTGGTGAAATGCGTCCACAGCCCCAGCCGGGTGCCCGGCTCCTTCCAGGCTCTGCGCAGGTTGTTCCGTACCTCACCGAGCGACTGCTTGGCCCGTCGCAGCGGCTCGTCGTACGGAGTGTCCTTGATCAGGAACAGGACGGCCACACCCGTCACCAGGCTCAGGACGCTCGCACCGGCGAAGGTGCTGGTCCACCCGAAGGCGTGGAAGGCGGCAGCCATCGGCACGGTCGACATGATCGCGCCGAGGCCACCCAGCATGCCGGTCGCCTGCGACATCACCGGCTGCCGCAGCGCCGGGAACCAGGACATGACAACCCGCAACACGCTGATGAACACCAATGCGTCTCCGACACCCAGTACGGCGCGTGCCGCGAGGGCGGCCGGGTAGGAGTCGACCAGACTGAACGCGGACTGCGCCACGAAGAGCAGACCGGACGCAGCGATCAATAGCCGCTTCGAGCCGTACCGATCGAGCAAGATGCCCACAGGCACCTGCATCGCGGCGTACACGGTCAGCTGGACGACGGTGAAGCTGGCCAGCGCGGATGCGGAGATGTGGAAGCGCTCCGCGGCCTGCAGCCCGGCCACGCTCATCGAACCGCGGTGCAGCACGGTCACGAGGTAGGTGAAGACAGCAGTAGCCCACACCGCCCAGGCTCGCCGTCCGCCCAGGGGGAAGAGGAGTTCGGTCACCGAGTGCTCCGCAGGTCCGCCGCGGCGGTGTCGATGTGGGAGACCACGAGCTCGCGGAAACGCTTGACGCTGTTCCCACCGAGGGCGTCGATCATCTCCTGGTGCGCAGTGATCGACTTGTCCATCCGGGCCGGCTGCATCTCGATGCCGGGCACCCCCATCCGGACCTGG
The DNA here is from genome assembly GCF_045040325.1 of Kribbella sp. NBC_01510. Lineage (NCBI taxonomy): Bacteria > Bacillati > Actinomycetota > Actinomycetes > Propionibacteriales > Kribbellaceae > Kribbella > Kribbella sp. NBC_01510. Next base: position 1,997,795 of record NZ_CP109418.1, read on the forward strand.
CGGTCGCGCAGGCTGTTGTAGAGCTTGGAGAGGATTTCGTTGCCGGCGGCACCGACGATGGCCTCGTGGAAGGCCCGGTCGGCCTCCAGGAAGGTCTTCGCGTCCCCAGCCTTGCGGTGCGCGCGCATCTCGTCGACGCGCTGCGTCAGAATCTCGATCAGCTGCTTGCGGCGCGGCCACACCTTGGCGGCCGCGTGCGTCTCGATCAGCTCGCGCGCCTCCAGGACGTCGTCGATCTCCTGCGGCAGCACCGGCAGGACGAGGGCGCCCTTCTTCGGGTACAGCTTCACCAGGCCGGACTCCTCCAGCCGGAGCAGCGCCTCCCGCACCGGGGTGCGCGACACTCCCACCGCCGTGGCCAGCTCACCCTCGGTGAGCAGCTCGCCGCCCGGGTACGTCCGGTCCAGGATCGCGGCCTTCACGTATGCGTAGACCCGCTCCGCCGCGGGGATCTTCTCCACCCCCGGCGCCGCCTCGACAACGACCCGCGCGATCTCCGCGGTCTCGTCGCCCAACTCGATTGCCGCCCTCGCCGGCTCATGCTCCGGCACCCCGCTGGTCACTGAACTCCCACCCATACGACTCGTATCTTTGTTGTATCTATCCTACACATACCTCTAATCCACCAGCCTGAGCCAGTATTCCCCAGCTTGTCCACGAGTTATCCACAGGCAGATCCACAGCATGTGGGCAACTGAGGGTGAACGGGCGGACGCTAAGTAGTGACAAGTGGAGGGTTTCCCCTGCGTTGTGGATGAACAACTCCGCCGGTCCGGAATCCGCTCTAAAGTCCCGGGTACCGAGCTTGGGCCCGTCCGCCCAGGCCCTGCACCGAGGAGGCGCCTGTGTCCCGAAGTTCCCGTCCCCGCCGACTGACTGCCGGCCTGGCCGCGGCCGCACTGGCCCTGACGACACTCGGTGCCGCGACCGCGCACGCCGTACCCAGCTCCGACTCCTCAGCAGCGGCCACGCCCGGGCCGCTGATGAACTACGTGGTCAACACGAAGGCCACCCCCGGGCATGTCCGCAAGGTGGAGGAGGCGGTCGAGGCAGCCGGCGGCACGGTGCTCAGCTCGTACGACCAGCTGGGCGTGGTGGTCGCGCAGTCGACCAACCCGGACTTCCGCACCGCCGTCCGCGCAGGGCACAACGGACGTGAGGTGCAGTCCGTCGGCGCCACCAGCACCGCCGCGGTCAGCGAAGGCCCAGCCGGCGCCGGTACGGCGTCCGCGGCCGGACTGAAGGCGGTCGACGAAACTCAGGCGACCCCGGTCCTCGACCCGCGCGAGGGCGAGCAGTGGGACATGGTCCAGATCAAGGCGGATCAGGCTCACCAGATCACCGACGGCTCCCGGCACGTGCTGGTCGGCATCAATGACAGCGGCGTCGACGACACCCACCCGGACCTCGCGCCGAACTTCGACGCGCAGGACTCGGTCAACTGTGTGAACAACGGCGTACCCAACACGACCCCCGGCGCCTGGCGCCCGACGACCAGCTCGCACGGCACGCACGTCGCCGGCACGGTCGCCGCGGCTCGTAACGGCGTCGGCATCGTCGGAGTGGCCCCGGGTGTCCGGATCGCGTCGGTCAAGGTGGTCAACGACGACGGGTTCATCTACCCGGAGTACTCGATCTGCGGCATCGTCTGGGCCGCCGAGCACCACATGGACGTCACCAACCACAGCTACTTCATCGACCCGTTCGAGTTCTGGTGCATGGACAACGGCGACCAGGGCGCGGTGCAGGAAGCGGTACGGCGCGCGTACGAGTGGGCGGCGGATCGCGGCACCCTGTCCGTCGCGGCGGCCGGCAACTCGAACTACGACCTGGCCAACAAGACCACCGACAACGGCAGCCCGAACGACACGACCCCGGTCCCCCGGCAGATCAACAACAACTGCCTGGACATGCCGACCGAGCTGCCCGGCGTGATCACCGTCGCCAGCACTACCCAGGCCGGCGCCCGCAGCAGCTTCTCCAACTTCGGCCTCAACAAGATCGACGTCGCCGCACCCGGCAGCTCGATCCTGTCCACGCTGCCTGGCGGCAAGTGGGGCCTGATGAGCGGCACATCGATGGCGTCGCCGCATGTGACCGGCGTCGCGGCTCTCCTGAAGTCGGTCCACCCGTGGTGGGGCCCGCGTGAGCTCGAGTCGGCGCTGCGCAAGGAAGCCAACGACACCGCGTGCCCGGCCACCCCGGACGCCCGCTGCACCGGCACCACCGCGAACAACTCCTTCTTCGGTGAAGGCATCGCCGACGCCCTCGACGCAGTCCACCGCTAACCCAAGCTGAGTGGGGGTCCCCCGCCCGGGACCCCCACTCCTCCAACCGCGGTCCGCCCCAAGCGCCCGCTACGCGGGCCGCTCCCACCCCTCGATGCGCGCTGCCGCGCTTCACCAACCACCCCGGTGGTCCCGCCAGCCCGCAGATCTTCAACAACCGTCAACCGGGGCGCTCCACCCGATGGAGCCCAGCCACACGTCGATCCCAGCCGCTGTGGTTCCCCCACGTCGAACCGTCGAACCGGATTCCGTGAGCCGCGGGGGCGGTGCTCGCTGTCGCTGGACCAGCGTTGTTTCGCAGGACTCAGTGCTGTGCCGGCCGCTTCGCGTTGTACTGGTTGAGGGCTGCGACGAGGGCTAGCCCGGCGGCCTCCACGACGTCCGTGGACGACGCCCGGACCGCGACCCGGCGGCCCGGCAGCTCCACCTCGAGCTCGACCTCTCCGACGGCCTCGCTGCCCGGGCCGACTGAGTACGCCCGGAATGCGACTACCCGTGCCTCCACGCCCGTCGCCTGCGAGATCGAATTGCACACCGCGTCGACGAGCCCGGTGCCAGAACCCTCAGCCTGCACCCGTTCCCCAGCCTGGGATAGCTTCACGTTGGCGCGCGGCCCGTCCTGCGTGCCCCCGGAGTACATGATGGCGTCGAGCTGCCAACTGGTGGACGGCTCCGTCATGCGATCCCCCTTGATGTCCAGCAAAGCCAGGGTCGGTACGGTCCTCGAAGTATGAACCCCAGCGAGACAGAATCGCCACAGCTGTCGGCGATCTGACGCCGTCCGTAGGGTGGGTCCATGTCGGTGCAGGTACGTGCAGTGACTGCGGATCGGTGGAGCGACCTGGTCAGCGTGTTCACCGGGACCATGGCGAGGACGTCGGGTGATGCCATCGTCAACTTCGCTCGCCGCGGGGAAGCGTCGCTCGGTACCGCGGGGTTGTCGCTCCTCTCCTGAACTGTGACGGCACGGACGGCCCGGCGTACAGTCTGACCAGGATCGAACGACCCGGGGTGCGATGTGGGCGTTGAGTGGCAGCTGTTCGAGTCAGGTCCGGCGGACGCCGAACATACCGTGCTGTTGCTTCCCGGCGGCATGTGCAGCGCGCGCTCGTACCTGGAGTTGACGCAGCAATCCAGTCTGTCCGGGCTGCGGCTGGTGGCGGCGACGATGCCCGGACACGCCGGCGCGCCGTCCCCGGACGACTACAGTCACGAGGCCTATGGCCGAATGACGGCGGACCTCGTGGCCGAGAAGGGTGCGGATGTCGTCGTCGGGTTCAGCATGGGCGCGAACGTGGCGTTGGAGATGGCGGAGAAGAAGCTCTTCACCGGCCCGACGGTGCTGCTCGGCATCAGCTTGTCGTTGCCGGACGAGTCGGCGTTCTTCATCAACGTCGTCCGATCGTCCAAGGTGCTGGGCGGCTTGCCGCTAGCGCTGATGAAGAAGTCCATCGGGCCGATGGTGAAAGGCATCCCGGTACCACCGGAGCGGCAGGCCGAGCTTGCCGCCGACTTCCGCAGGACCAGCACGCGGGACATGCGCCTCGGACTTCGCGAATACCTGAAGTGGCTGGAGAGCGGCGAGGATCACGCCGCGATGCTGTGCGGCTCGGGCGTACCGACGTGGGTCGTCCACGCGGAGAAGGGCGACGGCGGGCTCACCGACGCCGAGCGGCAAACGCTGGAGGCGTGTTCGACGGTCAAGATCGTGACGATTCCGGGCAGCGTGTTCTTCCTGCCGAACGAGGTGCCCGACCAGATCGCGTCTGTCGTCAACGATGCCGTCGCCGCGGTCAACGCGTGATTCCAGAGCCCGGAGACCGACGCCAACAGCGCCCGGACCTGCTTGATCCTCGGGTTGGGTCCTAGGCGGCGGGCTGCACGGCTCCCGTCAGAGCTCGGCGCGCAGGATCGACGCCGCGCCGGCCATAGCACGCATCTTTCCCTCCGCACTCGCGCGAGGCAGATACTTCATTCCGCAGTCGGTGGCGATGGTGATGCGGTCCCGGGAGGTGTAGGAGAAGGCTCGCCGTACCCGATCCGCGACCAGCTCGGCGGACTCGACCTCGGGGTCCGACAGGTCGATGACGCCGAGAATGATGGTCTTGTCGCTGAGGTCCTTCAGGACGCCGAGATCGAGACCTGACTGTGCGGTCTCGATCGAGATCTGGTCGGCCGAGCAGCCGGCCAGCTCGGGTAGGAACGAGTAGCCCTCGGGCCGTTCGTGGATGATCGCGGCGTACCCGAAGCAGATGTGGACGGCGGTGTTGCCGGTGACGCCGTCGAGGGCGGCGTTGAGCGCGGCGAGGCCGTACTCGCGGGCCGCCGCGGGCCGTGCCTGCATGTAGGGCTCGTCGATCTGGACCAGGTCGGCGCCGGCGGCGTGCAGGTCCTTGATCTCGGCGTTGACCGCGGCAGCGTACGCCAGAGCCGCCGACGCGAGGTCGGGGTAGTGGTCGTTCTGTGCTTGCTGCGACATCGTGAACGGGCCGGGCACGGTCATCTTGACCGTGTGGCCGGTGTTCGCCTTCAGGAACTCCACGTCGCGGACGCCGACGGAGTGCGGCCGCACGATCGGGCCGGCGATCCGCGGCACCGGGTTGGGATGCCCGCTGCGATCGAGGGCCGTCCCAGGGTTGTCGATATCGATGCCCTCGAGGGCGGTGGCGAAGTGGTTACTGTACGACTCGCGCCGCATCTCACCGTCGGTGATGATGTCGAGTCCCGCCTCCTCCTGGGCGCGGATGGCCAGCAACGTGGCGTCGTCCTGCGCCTGCTCGAGGTACTCCGCGTTGACCCGCCACAGCTCTTTCGCGCGCACCCGCGGGGGGAAGCGGCCGGCGAGCTTGGCCCGGTCGATCAGCCAGTCCGGCTGGGCGTAGCTGCCCACCAGCGAGGTCGGCAGGATCGGCAGCGGGGTCGAGGTCGCAGTCATTCTCGTGACTCTAGACCTGCCGCCCCCCGGTTGAGGAAGCGTCCGCTTCCCTCATGCAACACGACTGAACGGCTCGATCTAGCCTCCGCCGGCCGCCGGCGGCAAGTCCATCGACGCCCGCAGGTCCAGCAGTGCCGTGTACGGGACCGTGATGAGGCCGCGGGTCGGCCGGTCGAGGTCGAAGGTGACCAGCAACAGCAGCGACACGAACACCGCGGCGAGCATGATGGGGAGCATGCCCCGGCCAAGCACGGTGAGGTAGAGGCCGAGTAGGCCCAACGCCACCGCCGCGCCGACCACCTCGAGGACCAGGACCGGTGTGGGCACACGGTTGCTGAGTGCTGCGACACGCGAGGTCTGGCTGTCGATCATCGAGTTCAGGCTGTCGACGTACAGACGTGGAGCGCTCGCCTGAGGGGCCTCCCGCAGCGAGTCAGCGGCGAGCGCCCAGAGTTGACGCTGGATGGCCCCGCCGTCCGCCACGTCGCGTCGCGCCGCCGCGGAGCCCGGTCGCGTCGCCGACAGACGGATCTCCACGTCGGTGTAGCGCTTCAGCAACCCCAGCGACTGGCTACGGACGGGCTCCGACAGGGTCTGCGCCCGGAGGTAGGTGGTGCCGATCGCGTTCGCTTCCGTCACCAGTTCGACCCGCCGGGTCTCGTACCGACCCACCGCCATCGTCAACCCGAAGGCGAGAATGAGCGCCACGAACCCCAGCAACGCCGCCTGCACGACGCCGATCGGCTCTCGCCAGGTCTCGTGGCGACCGCGCAACTGACGCGCGACCAGCACACCGATCGCGCACGATCCCAGCACGATCAGGAGGAGAACGACACCAAGGACCAGGCTGGGCAGGGCGAAGAACATCTAGACCCCCAAACACGGCAGCCCTCGCTGGACGCGCGGCTTGATTGTGGCTCCGGCGAGTGCGCCGCGACATCCTCCCGGCCGGATGATCGGCTAGCCCGTGGTGATCAGGATGATGCCGGCGACGACGACGGCTGCGGCGAAGGCTCGGCGGGGGCCGAAGCGTTCGCCGAAGAAGATCGCGCCGATGATCGCGCCGAAGATGATGCTGGTTTCGCGGAGGGCTGCGATGGCGGCGAGGGTGCCTCGCGTTTGGGCCCAGAGGACCAGGCCGTAGGCAGCCATCGACACGACCCCGCCGGCGAGGCCCGAGAGGATTGCACCGCGGGGGAGGTTGAAGACGCGGGGGCCGCGCCACCAGATCACGACCAAGGGGACCGCGAAGCCCTGGAGCATGAAGACCCAACCCATGTACGTCGCGACCGGCATCTTGTGGACCGCCAGCCCGTCCACGACCGTGTACGCCGCGATCATCAGCCCGGTGCCGAACGCGGCCAGCAACGCCGGCGCCTGTCTCCGACCGGGCCGCCCGATGAACACCAGCGCGATGAGCCCTGCCGAGACCAGCAGCACGCCCGCCAGCTCGAGCACGGCCAGCGCCTGATGCAGTACGACGATCGACACCACCGCCACCACCCAGGGCGACGTACCGCGGGCCAACGGATACATCTGACTGAACTGACCGAGCTGGTACGACGCCAGCAGCCCACCCAGATACGCCACATGCAGCAACGCCGACGCGATGATGTATCCCCAGGTGCCCGCCGGCGGCAGGCCCATCACGAGCACCGCGACCAGCCCGATGACCCCGGCCGCGATCTCGAACAACGCCAGCCCAGCCACTCGATCCGGTGCCCCATGCGCCATCGCGTTCCACGTGGCGTGCAGCACCGCCGCCCCCAGCACCACCATCACGACCAGCACCGCTACACCCTCTCACCGGTCCAGCGTCCGCCGAGGTGATTTTTCGCCCAGCGGACCCCGCACCTGCGATCCCGTCGCGCGTTCGCCAGCCTCGCGCCAAGTGCCGGATCAGATGCTCGCGGGCATCCCGAACGCAGCAACGTGGTGGGATCCGACGAAGGCGTTGCTCGCCACGATCTTGCCGTTCTCGACGGTGAGAACGTCGACGACCAATGCGTCGTACCGATCGCTGCCGGGGCGTCGGAGATAGCAGATCAGGGCAGGCCGGCCGTTGGCAGCGGACGGGAACGTGCGCCAATCCATCGGCCTCGCCAGGAACTCGGCCGCCGCCTCGCTCCCGAAGACTGGTGGGTCCGGCGGCATGGTGATGCGCACGTCTTCGGCCAGCAACTCCCGGAAGGTCGCGGGATCGGTAGCTGCTGCATAGCGACGCAGGATTTCCTCGTCCTCGCTGGTCAGCACCGGCCTGCGCCAGTGCCGGGAGTCACCGGGCGCATAGTGCCGGAGTGTCTTCCGGGCTCGCTGGATCAAGCTGTTCACCGCGGGCACCGCGAGTCCGAGGGCGTCGGCGATCTCGGCCGCTGTCCAACCGGAGACGTCGCGCAGCACGAACGCCGCCCGTTGCCGTGGCGGCAGATACATCAGCGCGGCGATGAGCGCGAGTTCGACGGTCTCCCGTGCTACCAGATCTGATGGCGGGTCGTCGCCCAGCAGCGCGTCGGGATACGGCCCGATCTCGGTGCTCCATTCCATCGGGTCACCGACCGGTATGGTCCGCCGCGCCGCGGCCTTGCGGTGATCAAGGTAGACATTGGTGGCGATCCGGTAGAGCCAGGTCCGGATCGACGCCCTCTCCGCGTACTGCGCCCGGGAGCGCCAGCCGCGCAGGAAGGTCTCCTGGACCAGGTCGTCGGCGTCGGCGACATTCCCGGCGAGTCGGTAGCAGTGCGCATGCAACGGGCGCCGGTGCTCCTCGAACGCGTCCTGGAACCACGCGTCGTCCGCCGTACTCGTCATGCGCTCAGGTCCTCCCGGATCCTGCTGATCGTGCCCGCTCGTACGCCGTACCCCGGCGACGTCGCCGAAAGTGCGATGACGATCCGACCGGGCGCTCGTCGATATTCATAACACCAACCCAGACCGACGAGGAGAACCCCATGACCGAAGCGACGGCATCGCCACAGATCGTCGACCGTGAGACCTGGAGTCGTGAACGCCAGGCCCTCCTGGTCCGGGAGAAGGCCCACACCCGTGCGGGCGACGCGATCGCGGCGGCCCGGCGCCGGCTGCCGATGACCGAGGTCGACGCCGCGGCCACACTGGTCGGGCAGGATGGACCTGTCGCGTTCCTGGACGTCTTCGACGGGCGCGACCAACTCGTCGCGTACAAGCACATGTGGCACACCGGCGCAGGGATCGAAGGCCAGTGCGAGGGGTGCACCGCAAGCATCTTCGACGTGCACGACGCCAGCTATCTGAACCATCGCGGAGTGTCCTTCGCGGTCTTCTGCGAGGGGCCGTGGGAGGAGATCGCGCCGTTCCGCGAATTCATGGGCTACAGGTTGCCGTGGTACTCGATGCTCGAGGTCGAAGATCGCGGCGTCGGGACCGGGCTCATCGACGAGCCGGGCTACCTCGCCTGCTACCTGCGCATCGGCGACCGGGTCTTCCTCACCAACGAGACAGTCGGTCGCGGCGTCGAAGCCACCATGGTGCAGGCCCACCTGCTCGATCTGACGGTCTACGGTCGTCAGGAGGCCTGGGAGGACTCGCCGGCGGGCTGGCCGGAGGATCGGACCTACACCTGGTGGAAGAAGGACGGCCGCCCCGTCCCGCAATGGACCAGGCCGGGCGCCGCACCACTCGACGAATCCACAGCATCGGCCGGACATTGCTGTGGATGAGGTGCCGGCACACCGGCCGTGACCAACGGGGGTGCTTACAGCAGGCCGAGCTCCCACAGACTCTCGGCGGTTTCGACGACGGTGGTCTCGGCCGGGCGCGGGCGCCATCCGAGCTCGGTGACTGCCCGCTCGTTGTGGATGATCGGCCGGGGCGGATCCTCGCCCGGCGCCTCCTGCGTCGGTGCGAGCGCGGCGAGCGGTCCGAGCAGTCGGCGGAGGATGCCGGCGATCTCGAGGAAGCTGAGTGTAGGCCCGTCGGCAACGGCCAGGTAGCGCTTGCCGGCGGCCGTGGGCTCGGCCATGGCGCGGAGGTGGAGATCGGCCACGTCGCGGACATCGACGATGCCGAAGCGCTGCCGGGGCGCGACGGACATCGTGCCGTCGAGCATCATCTTGATCAGCTGCGTCGACGACCGCAGCTCGGTCGTGAGCGTGGGACCGAAGATGCCGGTCGGGTTGAGCACGACGAGCTCGGTGTCGCCACCCGCGCCGTTCATCAGGTCCCACGCGGCCCGCTCGGCGATCGCCTTCGAGCGCGGGTACGGCGCCAGGCCCGGCGTATCGGGATCCGTCCAGTCGTCCTCGGTGTACTCGGCCCCCGGCTTGCGGGAGTACCCGACCGCGGCGAAGGACGACGTCAGTACGACGCGCCGCGCCCTCGCGTCACGCGCGGCACGCAGCACGCGGAGCGCTCCGTCGCGGGCGGGGACGATCAGCTCGTCGGGGTCATCGGGCTGGGCGATCGGGATCGGCGACGCCACATGGTGAATCTCGTCGCACCCGGCCACCGCGGCCGGCCAACCGTCGTCGGTCATGAGGTCGGCCGCGACAATCTCCAGGCCGGAGTCGTCCGCACCGCCGCGTCGCACGGCCGCGCGCAGTTCGGGTCCACGAGCCGTCGAGCGGACCGTCGTACGGACCGAGCGTCCGGACTTCAACAGGGCTGCGATCAGCTGGGTCCCGAGGTAGCCCGAGCCGCCGGTGACCAGGACCGGCGTCATCGCAGTGCCGCCAGGTCGCCGACCACGTCCATTACCCGGTCGATCGCGTGAGCCTCCGCAGTGGAGTCGGCGCGGTCGCGGGCGTCCCACAGGGCCGCCTTCTCGCGCAGATATTCGAGCCGGACCTGCTGGGCGACGATTTCGGCCTCGATCCGCTCGGCGTGACGGAGCAGGAGATCACGCTGTTCGGCCGCGGCCTCGCGCCCGCGGGCACGGTTGGCCAGGTAGGTGCGCATGTCCTCGATGCCGACGCCGGCCGCGCGCAGGCAGGCCAACGCCTCGAGTACGTCGAGATCCTCGGTGCGGTACCGCCGATGTCCGCTGCGCTGGTCGCGGCCGATCGGGCCGACCAGCCCGGCCTCCTCGTAGTAGCGCAGCGTCGGCTCGCTCAGCCCGCTCCGCCGCGACACCTCCTGGATGGTGAAAGCTGTCATGCAGCCCACCGTCACACACCTCAAGCGCTTGAGGTCAAACAGAAAGGCCCGGGGTGATGACCCCGGGCCTTTCGTGGCGTACGTCGTACCCCTAGAACATCAGCGCTCGCGCCGGGTCCTCGAGGATGCTGGCGACATCGGCGAGGAAGATCGAGCCCTTCTCGCCGTCGATCAGGCGGTGGTCGAAGGACAGGGCGAGGGTGGTGATCCAGCGCGGGACGATCTCGTCGTCCACCACCCACGGCTGCTTGCGGACCGCGCCGAAGGCGAGGATCGCCGCCTCGCCCGGGTTGATGATCGGGGTGCCGGCGTCGACGCCGAAGACGCCGACGTTGGTGATCGTGAACGAGCCGCCGGCCTGGTCGGCCGGTTGCGTCCTGCCCTCGCGGGCGGTGGCGACCAGGTCGTTCAGCGCCGCGCAGAGCTCGGGCAGGGTGAGGGCGTCCGCGTTCTTGATGTTCGGGACGATCAGCCCGCGCGGGGTGGCCGCGGCGATGCCGAGGTTGACCGCGCCCTTGTAGACGATCTCCTGCGCCTGCTCGTCCCACGCCGCGTTGATGATCGGCGTACGGCGAGCCGCCAGCGTGACCGCCTTCGCGACGATCAGCAACGGCGACACCTTGAGCTCCCGGAACGCCTTGTCGGCCTTGAGCCGGTCGACGAGCTCCATCGTGGCGCTGACGTCGACGGTGATCCACTCGGTGACGTGCGGCGCCGTGAACGCGCTGGCAACCATCGCCTGCGCCATCACCTTCTGCACACCCTTGACCGGCACGCGGGTGTCTTCGCGGCCACTCACCACGGGAGCAGGTTCGTAAGCCGGCGCGACCGGAGCCGCCTCGACCGGAGCCGCGACATGCCCCTCGACGTCCTGCCGGGTGATGATCCCACCCGGTCCGGTCGCCGTCACCGTCGCCAGATCGACCCCCAGATCCTTGGCCAGCTTCCGCACCGGCGGCTTCGCCAGCACATGCACGCCGTTGCCCCCGGCAACTTCAGTCGGCGCACCAGTATGCGCCGCAGGCGCAGCCACAGCCGGGGTAGACGCGACGGCGGGCGCCGCGGCGGCGGGCGCCGGCACGGCGGTTGCCGGGGCAGCACCACCCGCAGCCGGACCCGGCGCCGAGCCGGCGGAGGCTGCGGGAGTCTTGCGAGCCCGCCGCTTGGCTTCGGTTGTCTTCGGGCCGTAGCCGACGAGGACAGCGGTCCGGCCGCCGGTCTTGTCCTCTTCTTCCGGGATCGACGGGACGAGGTCCTCGGCGGCGGCCGCCGCGTCGTCCGCGGAGTCGGTCTGGACCGCGATGATCGGCGTACCGACAGGGACTGTTTCGCCTTCGGGAACCAGGAGTTCGCTGATGGTGCCGGCGAAGGGGACGGGGAGTTCTACCAGGGACTTGGCGGTCTCGATCTCGACCACCGTGTCGTTGAGTTTGACCGTGTCGCCGGGCTTGACCTTCCAGCTGACGATCTCGGCCTCGACCAGGCCCTCACCCACGTCGGGGAGGCGGAAGTGCTGGATGCCCATCAGTACCCCATCACCCGGTCGACCCCGTCGAGCACCCGGTCCAGATCGGGGAGGTAGTCCTCTTCCGTCCGTGACGCCGGGTAGGGCAGGTCGTACCCGGTGACGCGCAGGACCGGCGCCTCCAGGTGGTAGAAGCACTCCTCGGTGACCCGCGCCGCGATCTCCGCACCCGGGCCGAGCGTGAACGGCGCCTCGTGCACCACGACCGCCCGCCGGGTCTTCTTGACCGAGGCGAAGATCGTCGCCAGGTCCAGCGGCGAGATCGTCCGCAGGTCGACGACCTCGAGCTGCCGGCCGTCCTCGACCGCGGCCTCGGCGGCCTGCACGCAGGTCTTCACCATCGGGCCGTAACAGAACAGTGTCGCGTCGGTGCCTTCGCGGACCACCTTCGCCTGGTGCAGCGGCAACGCCGGCGGGACGGACTCGTCCAGCTCCGCCTTCTCGTGGTACCGCCGCTTCGGCTCGAAGAAGACCACCGGGTCGTCCGAGGCGATCGCCTGCTGGATCATCCAGTACGCGTCGACCGGGTCGCCGCACGCGACGACCTTCAGACCGGGAACGTGCGCGAACAGCGTCTCCGGCGACTCCGAGTGGTGCTCGACCGCGCCGATGCCGCCGCCGAACGGGATCCGGATCACCACCGGCATCTTGATCCGACCGGCCGACCGGTAGTGCATCTTCGCGACCTGGTTGATGATCTGGTCGTACGCCGGGAACACGAAGCCGTCGAACTGGATCTCGCAGACCGGCCGGTACCCGCGCAGCGCGAGGCCGACCGCGGTTCCGATGATGCCGGACTCGGCCAGCGGGGTGTCGATCACCCGGTCCTCGCCGAAGTCCTTCTGCAGACCCTCGGTGACCCGGAAGACCCCGCCGAGCTTGCCGATGTCCTCACCCATCACGACGACCTTGGGGTCGGCCTCCATCGCGGCCCGCAGGCCGGCGTTGATGCCCTTGCCGAGACTGATCTTCGTCATCGCTCAGCCCTCGCCTTCGAACGACGCGGCGTACGCGGCGAACTGTGCCTTCTGCTCGACCAGCTGCGGCGTCTGCTCGACGTACACCTGGTCGAAGAAGTCGGTCAGCACCGGGTCCGGCATCGACAGGCAGCCGGCCCGCAGCTCGGCGGCGATCTTGTCCGCCTCGGCCTCGACCTCGTCGAAGAAGTCGTGGTCGACCCCGGCGGTGCGGGCCAGGTAGGCGTGCACCCGCTCGATCGGGTCCTTCAGCTTCCAGTGCTCGAGATCCTCGTTGAGCCGGTACTTCGTCGGGTCGTCGGAGGTGGTGTGGGCGCCCATCCGGTAGGTGTAGGCCTCGATCAGCGTCGGGCCACTGCCTTCCCGCGCCCGCTTGAGCGCCTGCTGGGCGACGGCGTACGTCGCGAGTACGTCGTTGCCGTCGACGCGGACGCCGGGGAAGCCGAAGCCGGCCGCGCGCTGGTACAGCGGGATCCGGGTCTGCCGGTCGATCGGCTCGGAGATGGCCCACTGGTTGTTCTGGCAGAAGAACACGACCGGTGCGTTGAAGACCGAGGCCCAGATGAAGGCCTCGTTCACGTCGCCCTGGCTGCTGGCGCCGTCGCCGAAGTACGCGATCGTGGCCTCGCCGTTCTCGGCGTCGCCGATCGCGTGGTCGCGCTGCTGGCCCATCGCGTACCCGGTCGCGTGCAGCGTCTGGGCGCCGATCACGATCGTGTAGAGGTGGAAGTTGTTGTCCTTCGGGTCCCAGCCGCCCTGGTCGACGCCGCGGAACAGGCCGAGCAGCCGCAGCGGGTCGACGCCCTGGCACCAGGCGACACCGTGCTCGCGGTAGGTCGGGAAGACCATGTCCTTGGCGTTCAGGGCGCGGCCGGAGCCGATCTGCGCGGCCTCCTGGCCGAGCAGCGACGCCCACAGGCCGAGCTCACCCTGGCGTTGCAGGGCGGTCGCCTCGGTGTCGATCCGGCGGACCAGGGTCATGTCCCGGTAGAACCCCTTGATCGCGTCGTCGTCGAGCTCGAACGCGTAGTCCGGGTGCTCGACGCGCTCACCTTCGGGCGTCAGCAGCTGGACGAACTCGACCTCCTCGGAGGCCTGGGGTGGGCTGACCGGCGCCTCGACGGGCGCGAACACTTCCGGGGTGGTCCCCGGCACCGACTCACTCACATGCACTCCTCGGGTTCGAGCGCGGGATCGCCGCGACCGCAACGTTGCACGGGGCCGGCCCGTTGTGCCGGATGAGGCTTCGCAGGCAGGACCGCGTGGATCCAGGGGGTTGATGCACTGTTGGGCAGTGGACCTTCCTCACTGGTCTCACTCCCATCTTGCCGGACACCGTACCCAGCGGGTGCCTGATCCGCTAACTGTCTGGACGCGAGCGGGTACGACGGTACGGAAACCGGTCCTGGAGTGAGACACCAGTCCATCCACTGGTCCCATCACCGCGCTCATATTACAGAGATCGGCCGACCTCGACAGCATGTGTCACAAATCTGTCACGACCTGGGCAGCTTCTCGAGCCGGACCAGCTTGAAATTGGTGCCCTCGCGGTCCCCGTCACCGGGCGTGTTCTCGCCGTCGTGTACCGCGAACAGGCCGTGCCGGAACCGCGGCCCGAGCGGCCGAGTCGTCACAGCGTGACAGTCATCGCAGCAACCAGGACACCGGCGATCCGCATCCAGCTCTCCTCACCCTCGGGGTCGTAGCGGGCACCTTGCCCGGCGCCGGTGGCCTGGCGGGAAACAGCGGATTGCTGGCCGGATACCGGCTTGCGCGGCGGCCCGCGCGCGCTTAGCGTAAGCATCGTTAACGCATGACACCCCTGACAAGCTGAGGAGACCCGGATGGCCGCGTCCGCTCCGGCCGCACTGCCCGAGACCGGCACCCGGCCGGCATCGGGGGCGATGATCTGGACGGCGCTCGCGGTGGTGTACGTCGTCTGGGGTTCGACCTACCTGGCCATCCGGGTGGTCGTGGACGCGAAGATCCCGCCGATGCTCGGGATGGCCACCCGGTTCCTCACCGCGGCGGTGCTGCTGGCCGCGGCGCTGAGCCTGAAGTCGGGCTGGCGGCGGCTGCGGATCACCCGGCGCGAGGCGCTCGGCGCGGCCACCGTCGGCATCCTGCTGCTTGCCTTCGGCAACGGTGCGGTCGCGATCGCGGAGCAGACCGTCCCGTCCGGCCTGGCCGCGTTGCTGGTCGCCGCGATCCCGTTGTGGCTGATGCTGCTGCGAGTCGGCGGCGGTGAGCGACCCCGCGCGCTGACGTGGGTCGGCGTACTGATCGGCTTCTGTGGCGCCGCGCTGCTCGCGTTGTCAGGTGGCAACACGAGCGCGAAGCCGCTGTCGGTGGCGATCCTGGTGGTCGGAACGATCTGCTGGGCGATCGGATCCCGGTTCGCTCCGCGACTCGGACTGCCGCGCGACCCGCTGGTGACCGCGCTGTACGAGATGGTCTTCGGCGGTACGGCGATGCTGCTGATCGGCGTACTGCGGGGCGAGCCCGGACGGCTGCATCTCGGGCGGATCGACGGGTCCGGGTGGTTCGCGCTGGCCTACCTGGTCGTGTTCGGCTCGCTGCTCGCGTACTCGGCGTACTCATATCTCTTGGCGAACGCGCCGATCTCGCTGATCGGGACGTACGCGTACGTGAACCCGGCGGTCGCCGTCCTGCTCGGGTGGCTGATCCTCGACGAGCACATCACCTGGCAGATCCTGCTCGGCGGTGCGGTGATCATCATCGGCGTCGCGCTGGTCGTCACGGCCGAACGCCGGCGCAGCACCACCTGACCGGGCCTTCTCCTGAATGGAAAGACCCGGGCCCACGAGGGACCCGGGTCTCCCACCGCTGCCGATGCGCGCGGCAGCGGGCCTTGGTTTGCCGGCCGGCGCCCTGCCCCGAAAAAACACGGCGCGAAACTCCGGCAATGGTTGCAACGACATTCCGATTCATCGTGGTATTGCCTATTCGGCGACCACCGAGCCCACCGAGAACAATCTTCCGATTCACCGGGTTTCATCCGTCACCCGCGCTGACTCAACGACCTACCGCGGCATCGGTTACGGGCCCTTCCATCTCAACTTCCGCTCGCTCCGGCGACCACCTGATCACCGGGAAGTTGCCTGGTCAGCACGGATTCGGCTGCGCTGTCAGTGAACTCATCACCGGCCGGCTATGAGCGCCGGGACCGCTCGAATATCTGACAAGAAAGTTTGTAACCGGCGTAGCCAGGTGTCGTTAGCACTAAGACGAATCCGTCAAACCCGAAAGGAAACCTGGCATAATGCAGGTAACTCGCAAGATCGCCGCTGCCGCGGCTGTGGCGACCGTCGCCACGCTGGGCCTGGCCACCGTTGTGAGCGCGAACGTTCTCGACGACACGCAGAAGAAGGCTCAGGACACCGGCCTGGCCGACGCCGCGTCGCTGGCCAGCAAGGCCTACGGCAACCACGGCTGGTACGGCGTCAAGCGCGATGGCGGGCTGCTCGCCATCGACGACAACAACGTCGGCCCGTTCCAGGCCTGCCACCTGTTCGGTTCCGGCACCGGCATCGGCGGCAACGTGCCGGCGAGCGATGTCGTCGGCGTCGTCGGCTTCTGGAACAACGGCAACTCGGTCACCGCTGTCAAGACCTGCGAGCAGGGCAACACGCAGGCCAACCACAAGTGGTACAAGATGGGCGACAACGGTCTGCTGTCGGTCAGCCGCAACAACGTCGGCCCGTGGCAGGCCTGCCACAACGAGCTGTCCGCGACCGGCATCGGCGGGAACGTGCCGCTGACCAACCTGTCGGGCGTCCTGGGCCTGGGCAACAACGGCAACTCCGTTGACACGCTGAAGACCTGCGAGCAGGACTCCGAGCAGAACAACTGACCCTCCCTGGTCAGTGATGCAGGACCCGAAAGAGCCACCTCGGTGGGGTGACTGATTCGGTAGCACCATCCGCGGCGCCGGGAGAAAGCCTCACTCCTCCCGGCGCCGCATCACACCCGGCCCTTTGTCACAGCAAGGGCCGGGTTTTTCTGTGTCTGCTCGACGACCAGGCACTACCTAGAGGTCTCTGAGGTCGACGCAGGCGCCGTTGGGGAGGTCGCGCTCCAGCAGAGACCAGATCCCGGCGGCCGCGGCGGCTGGTGTGCTGAGGGCGCCGGTGCGCTTGAGGTCGTTGAAACGCTGGACGGCGGGGAACGCCCGCTCGTCGGTCGAGCGGATCTCGGTCTGCATGGCGGTGTCGACGACGCCCGGTGCGACCGCGATCACCCGGCAACCGCCCGCCTGTTCCATCCCCACCGTGCGGACCCATTGCTCGACCGCCGCTTTCCCCGCGGTGTACGACGACCATCCGGCGTAAGGCGTCCTGGCGGCACCTGAGGACAGCATGACCAGGTGCCGTTCACACGTCAGGTGCGCCGCGGCGCGCAGGAACGCGCTGCCGAGGATCTGTGGCGCCGCCGAGTTGAGCAGGACCGCGCGCCGGTACGCGTGGCGGTCGACCGCGTCCGCGGGACCGATCGGCGTGATCGTGCCTGCGTTGTGGATGAACACGACGCGATCACCCTCATACGCCTTGAGCTCCTCCTCGAAGTGGAGATCGACCCGGGACCAGCCGGCTGGGTCGGAGAGGTCCACCTCGACGTGTTCCGCCGTACCGCCGCCGCTGCGAGACAGGTCGATCACGCGGGCGTCGCGGAACGGCACGGCCGCGGCCAGTGCGGCGCCGATCCCGGCCGATGCTCCCGAGATCCAGACCTGCGACGGAGGCTTGGCTGTCACTGGCGCCAGGCGCGAGCGACGGAGAGGAAGAGGTCGTTCGCCTCGGGCTCGCCGATGGAGACGCGTGCGCCGTCACCCGGGAACGGGCGGATCGACACCCCTGCGGCCTGCACCGCCTCGGCGAACGCGGCGGTGTCGTCGCCGAGCGCCAGCCACACGAAGTTCGTCTGCGTCTCCGGCACATCCCAACCGGCCGCGCGCAGCTCGTCGACGACCCGGGTCCGCTCGATCACCAGTGCGTCGACGCGCTCGAGCAGCTCGTCCTCCACCGCCAGCGACGCGATCGCGGCAGCCTGGGCGACGTGGCTGACTCCGAACGGGAGCGCACACTTGCGGATCGCCGCGACCACCGTCGGGTGGCCGATCGCGTACCCGACACGGAAGCCGGCCAGGCCGTACGCCTTGGAGAACGTGCGCAGCACGACGACGTTCGGCCGGTCGCGGTACACGTCCACGCCGTCGGCCACGTCGGTCTCGCGGACGAACTCGCGGTACGCCTCGTCGAGCACGACGAGGACGTTCGACGGTACGGCGTCCAGGAACGTGAGCAGTTCGTCACGCCGGACCACGGGGCCGGTCGGGTTGTTCGGCGTACAGACGAGGATGACCTTGGTCCGATCGGTGATCGCCGCTTCCATGGCCTTGAAGTCGTGCCGGGCGTCGTCGGTCAGCGGCACCTGCACCGAGGTCGCGCCGGTCAACTGGACGGCGATCGGGTACGCCTCGAACGAGCGCCACGCGTAGATCACCTCGTCGCCGTCGGTGACCGTCGCCTGCAGCAGGTGGTACAGCAGCGCGACCGACCCGGTGCCGACGGCGAGATCGCTCACCGGTACGCCGAACCGGTCCGACAGCGCCTCGAGCAGGTCGACGGCGCCCATGTCCGGGTACCGGTTCATCTGTCCGGCGGCCTCGGTCGCGGCGGCCAGCACGCCGGGGAGCGGCGGGTACGGGTTCTCGTTGCTGGACAACTTGTACGTCGGCCGGCCGTCGGTGCGCGCGGGCGGACGACCGGGCTTGTAAGCCGCCACATCGTCCAGACAGGCGCGGAAGCGAACCTCACTGTCAGGGGTCATGCCCGCAGGTTAGTCCTTACCCGACGCCGCGACCACCCTGCTTACGTCACACCCACAGCGCTCCTCCGCGCACTTCCACAGCACTCCTCCGCACACATCCGCGCGTGCTGCGCGGTCACATCCGTGGCGCCCGGACGAACCGTGTTGCGCGGACGGAATCTTGCCTGCACACTGACTGATTGTCGGACAATCAGGGGATCTGGCAATAGATCTCAACGGTCAGGAGGGTGTCATGGGTCAGCCGCTGGAGTGGGGTCGCCGGTATCTGATGGTCCGTCCGGACCACTTCCGGATCGACTACGTGATCAACCCGTACATGTCCACCCAGGACCAGCCGGATCCGGCGCTGGCGCTGAAGCAGTGGGACTCCCTGCGTCAGGCGATCGTCGACGCCGGCGGCGCGGTCGAGGTTCTCGCGCAGCGCGCCGACTCACCGGACATGGTGTACGCGATGAACCTCGGCCTGGCGACCGCGGACGGCCGCGCGATGCTCTCGCACATGCGCTTCGAGCCGCGCCGGAAGGAGTCGCTGACCGCGGGCGAGTGGTTCACCGAGCACGGCTTCGCGCTGGGCCGGACCGGGAGCGACGGGGTCGGGCCGCACTTCGAGTCCGGGGACGCGTTCGTGTTCGGCGACAGCCTGGTCGTCGGGTACGGGCCGCGGACCGAGGCCGACGCGCTCAAGCACTTCGCGACCGAGTGGAACATCCGGGTCCGCGGGCTGCCGATCGCGCACGAGGGGATGTACCACCTGGACCTGCCGTTCTGCCCGGTGGACAGCACCCACGCGATGATCTACCCGCCGGCCTTCGACGCGGCCGGCCAGGCGGAACTGTTCGGCATCGTCCCCGACCCGATCGTCCTCACCGACGACGAAGCCTTCGCCTTCTCCGCCAACTCCATCGTGGTCAACGAGACGATCATCATGCCGGCCTGCTCCCCCCGCCTGCACGACATCCTCACCACCCTGGGCCTGCGGGTGCTCGTCCTCGACCTCTCCGAGTTCCACAAGGGCGGCGGCTCCATCCGCTGCCTCACCAACCCCCTGGACTTCCCCCTCGACCGCATCACCACCCCCGGCGGCGACCTGATCCTCCCAGCCTGAGCGGCCGGGCTTCAGCTCGCCCCCTGTTCAGGCCAGCGATCTGGGACAGGACGCCGGGCCCTGGAACAAGGTGTCGGGACCGGGGACAAGATGTCGGGACCGGGGACAGGTCATGAGTTGTCCGAGGCCCCGACATGGTGTCCGCGCCCCGGCCCGTCAAACGGCGCCCCCTCCCGGACGGTGGACCGGATATCCGAACGTGTGCCGGGTTCTTTGCAGGTGTCCGAGGGGAGAACCCCCCGAGCCGAGGCGTTGTCCGGGCTGTTGTGGCGTCTCGGTGGCTGCCCGATCGTGGCGGTGTCGACGCCGCTGTTTGCGGGGCTCGGTGCGGCTTCGGACCTGAGACACTCACCAACCCAACCGTCAGCTCACCGCCGCCCCGGATCGGAGCGTGACCGGGGCAGGACCGCGTTGCTTGGTGAGTGTGCCAGCACCGCAGCATCGAGCCCGGACCCTGACCGAACCGGTTTCGGCCACAGCAGAGACCGACTTTGTGCACCAGATCCGTCCCCGGAGGCCGGCACCGTACGGATCTGGTGCACAAAGTGACCGACCAAGCCAGCCCGGCCGGGGCAGCCAGGCAGCCGGGCAGGGCAGCGGGGGCAGTCGGGCGGGGGCAGTCGGGCGGCCGGGTGGCGGTGACCAGCGAGCGGCTTGCGGAGTGGTGCCCGCTGGGATGTGGCTGGTCCCCGGGGCACCCACGGAAACGCCAGGGCAGCCGCTATTTCTTGTTCCAACCCTCCAGGGGGTGTCCGAGCCCGCCAGAGCCTACCGTGCGAGCCGGCGCCAGGCGCGGCGTGGGCTGCGGGGAAGGCTGGGGTCAGCTGGTTGTGGTGTAGATGATGTCGAGGGTTGCGGGGTCCCAGCCGTTGCCCTGGATCCATTGCAGGGCCTTGGTCTTGCCGTCGGGGGTGTACGTCGAGATCACGATCGAGATCGCCTCGGGGTTCTTCGGGTCCGACTTGGAGGCCCCGTAGTTCGCCTCGAACCCGGGCCCGAGGTACGGCAGCGACGCGATGATCGGATACTTCTCCCGCAACCGCTCGTTGATCTCGTCGAAGCGCCGCCCGGCCTCCTCCTCGGCTTTCGAGGTCTCCGCGGGATGCTTCTCCGCCCACTCGCGCCCTTCGGCGCTGTTGGCGTACAGGTAGATCTTCACGTCGATCGGGTCGCCGCCGCGCGCGGTCACCGTCTGGCTGTAGGTCTGGAATCCCTTCCGCTCCCCCGTCAAGGTGTGCTCGCCGGCCTTCAGCTTGATGTCGCCGGTGGTCGCGACCTGGTGCCCGTCCACGCTCAGGGTGAGGTCGTTGGGCACCGCGTCCACGGACAGCTTCGACTCCGGATCGCCGCGAAAGAGCAGATAGCCGCCGATCACCACGAGAGCGATCACGACAGCGGTCACGCCGATCAGGAACGTCCGCCGATTCTCTTCCAGCATGATGCGCTACTCCCTACTTCTTCTTCAGCCGCGCGACGGCGTATGTCGTACCGACCTCGTACGCGTTGCTCGCCTCCGGCACGTGGCCCGGTCCTGGATTCGGGCCGTCCAGCGACGCGGAGGCCGCGTTGTGGCCGTTGGCCCAGGGGCCGACGAACAGGTAGGTGTGCCCCGGCCCGATCAGGATGTCGCCCGGTTGCAGCTTCGAGACGTCCCAGTCGTCGTGCACCTCGTACTTCCCGGAGGTACGCAGGTAGTTCTCCTGGGTCGGCGTGTACACGTCGGGGTAGTCGGGGTCGGCGCCGCTCATGTGCATCACGGTCGCGACGAACCGGCCGCAGTCGGTCCACGCCACGTCGCCGGCACTCTTGGCCGACTTGTTGTACTGGTAGAAGTTCTTCTTGTACATGTCGGTCGCGTGGTCCGCGTAGGGCTGCGTGGTGTGTCCCGGGGTGGGCCAGGCCAGGCTCATCGCGACCGCGGCGATGTTGCCGCTGCCGGCGCCGCAGCCACCGGCCCCGCTGGTCGGCGCGCCCGCGCCGAAGGTGGACAGGACCTGCTTGGCGGCGGTCTTGCGCTCGGTGTAGCGCGAGTTGCTCAGGTCGTCGGAGCCGGCGAACCGCTCGTAGTACCGGCCGAAGGCGACCGCGGCGTCCTCGACGGTCTTGGCCGCCTTCACCTGGTCGCCGGCGTTCTTCTCCGGGATCGGCGTCTCGCCGTTGAGCTGCTTGCGGAGGAAGTCCAGCTGGTACTGCAGCGAGACGATGGTGGCGTCGTCGATCCCGGCGGCGCGGGACGGTTTGATCATCTTGCCGGCGGGCGTCCACTGGACGATGCCCCAGCCGGCCGAACTCTCGACCGCGTCGGACGGGTTGGTGACCTTGCCGGACGGCGTGCCCTGCAACCGGCCGGGCTCGACGCTGGACTCGTGGATCATGTTGCCGACGATCCCGGCGGCCTGCTCCTTCGAGTACCCGCTGGAGGCGAAGTAGTTGAACGCCTTCTGGGCGTTGTTGTTGCCGGACAGGTCGCCGCCGGCACAGCAGCCCGCGCTGCCGCTGTCGTCGCTGCTGCCGGCATCGCCGAAGGAGTCCTTGTCGGGCTTGGTGTTGACGAGGTTGCCGTCGTCCTTCTTGTCGATCCACAACTCGAAGTGCAGGTGGTCGCCGGTCAGGCCGGGCGGGTCCTCGTCGCCGGAGCCGGAGGTGGCGATCTGGTCGCCGCGCTTGACCTTGTCCTTGACCTTCACCTTGATCTCTTTGAGGTATTTGTACCGAGTCTCGATACCCTCGTCGTGCCTGATCCGGATCTCGTGGTTCGCGATCGAGGTGATCTCGCCGTCCCCGACGGCGTACACCTTGCTGCCCTCGTCGACGTCGAAGTCGATGCCGGAGTGGCTGTAGCCGTCGGCGTCGGGGTCCTGCCAGTCCTGGTCGACGTTGTGCTCGTCGGTCGGCCAGGCGAACGCCTTGCCTTCGGTCTCCGTGGTGGTGCCGCAGTCCGACGCGGCCGCGTCCATCCCGGCCAGGCCGCCGACAATCAGGGCGATCACGATGATCAGCGGCAGGAACAGCACCAGCATGACACCGCCGACGATCGGCAGGGCTTTGCTGTCACCCACGGTGTGCTCCTCGCTCGCTGGGTGGCTCTCCGTGCCGGTCGGCGGAGTGGGGCGGCCACAGAGGAAAATCCTGCCTGAAAACCAGGTCATTGTGTCGAGAGTTATCCACAGGTGGCCGCCGGGTCGGTCCCGGGAGCCGGGTCGCACGCGACAACCGAGCTCGACTGGACGAGAATCTCCCTATGTACGAACGGCTGCGGGTGGACCGCTCGACCACGGTGGACCGGGTGGTCGACGCGCTGCGCGCCGCCCTCTTCGCCGGAGACCTCGAACCAGGTACGCCGTTACGCGAGCAACCGCTCGCGGAGGCGCTCGGGGTTGCCCGGAGCACCGTTCGTGAGGCGATGACCATGCTGGTCACCGAGGGGCTCGCGGTCCGGGAGCCGAACAAGGGTGTCAGCGTGGCGATCCTGCACCCGGACGCGGTGGCGGACATCTGCCGGGCCCGGTTCGTGCTGGAGTCGGCCGGGATCCGGGCGTGGTTCGACGCGGACGAGGCAGCGCGCGAGCGGGTGGGTGAGGCGATGCGGGTGTTCGCCGCGACCGCCAAGGACGGGGCGGATCCGGAGGCAATGACGGAGACGCACCTGGCGATCCACCGCAGCCTGGTCGCGCTGACCGGCAGCGAACGGCTGATCGCGACCGCCGACTCGATCACCGGCGAGGCGCGACTCGCGCTGGCCCGCGTCGACGCCCTTCGCCAGGACGCCCGCCAGCAGGTCGCTTCGCACCGAAAACTGGTCCGACTGCTCGAACGCGGCGAGCTCGACGAGTGCGTCGAAGAGCTCCGCCACCACCTGGCCGGCGCCGAGGAGTCCCTCCTCGAAGCCATCGCGATGCCCCCGAGCTGATCCACGCCCCCTCCGACGCCCCACCCCGTCACCCGGCTCCCCCGCGCCCCTCTGACGGGTCAGCCCACCAGCGGGCGGGTTGGCCCACCGGACTCTGGTAGGCCAACCCGCAGAGGGGTGGGTCAGCCCACCAGAGGGGACAAGCCGTTCGCGGTGACGTCGTAGGTGTTGGGGCCGACGCGGAGCCCGGTCAGGCGGGCGTCGGGGTCCAGAGCTGCCACCTGGGGGTTGGCGGTGACCGTGCCGTCGAGGGCCACCTCGACGCCGAAGATGCCCTCCAGGACCAGGCTGACCCATGATCCGGAAGAGGAGCAGGCCCAGTCGATCAGGTACGGGAACTGCGGCGGGGACTTGCGAGCACCGCCGGACATCAACGGCTCGGCTTCTTCGACGAAGTGGGCTTGCCCGCAGGGACCCTGGTTGGCGGTGCGGGCCAGGCCCGGGAGCCAGTCGAGCGCCACATCCCCGCGCCCCAAGGCGAAGAGAGCGCGGCCGGCGTCGGCCGGCCAGGCCGGGTAGGCGCCGTTCCACTGGTGATCGGGGCGAACGCTGAAGGCCGCGTCGGCGTCGTACGGCGACAACGCGCGCATCCACTCCGGCGTCTGGAGTTCACGCTGGAAGAAGGACACCATCTCGGCCCGCTGGGACTCCGAGAGGTCGGCGGCCATCGTCGTACCGATGATGTTGAAGTCGTAGCAGTGCCGCACCGGGATCAGTGAGCCGTCCGGCTGCCGCGCGTGCCAGAAGCCCGCGCCCTCGATGTACAGCTCGTTGACATGACCGGCCTGCTGGTCGGCCTCCTTGCGCAGCAGCTCGGCGCGATCGGCATCACCTGAACGCTCGGCGACCTCCGCGGCGACGCGCAGGCACCACACGTTGGCGGCGTTGAAGCTCGCCACCTCGTGCACGTAGCTGCTCACGCACTCCAGCAGGTTGTCGATGCCTCCGTAGTCCGCCAGCGCGTGCTCGCCCCGCAGGCCGCGCCAGGCGGTGGCCCAGTCGTGCAGGTGCTCCGCAACCGGCTTGGGACCCACAGAAGCGTCCAGGAAGCCGGAGTCCCCGGTGAAGCGCACGTAGTCGCGCACCAGCCGCGTCATGGCGAAGTCGTTGACCGAGTACCACTGCCCGACCGGTCCGCCGGTCAGCCACTCGGTGCCGAAGTGCTCGTGGATGTCGAGATCGATCCAGTGCTCGATGTGCTTGCGCATCGGCTCCGGGTCCAGCAAAGCGTGGGTCAGCGAGGAGAGGCTGTAGTCCCAGATGAACGTCGTGGTCTGCCAGTACCGCGGCATCAACGTGTCGTACGTCCGCCCGATCACGCTGGCCGGGTTGTCCCGCCGGAACCAGATCACGCCGAGCACGCCCCACCAGTACAGCTTCCGCAGCGCATCGTTCGTGGTCTCGAGGACCGGCAGGGATCCACTGAAGCCGTCGCCGTTCGGATCGAACGCGTCCGCCAGCGCCTTGTCCCACAAGCCTTCGGCCGCTGAGAACACCGCGGGTACGTCGGCCACACACGCGTCGAAGTGGTCCGTCGCCTCGGCGAGGTCCCCGGCCAGGACATGTACGTAGGAGACCCGACCGTTGCCTGCGGCATCCAGTACGACGGTTGCCTCAAGCATCGACCGGTCGACGACGCCGGCCACGTCGAGTCCCTGGAGACTCACCGCGGACCCGGACTCCCCTGTCCCGACAACGCGGCCGTCGACCGCGGTCAGTGTGTTCGGCTCCGACGGTGGCTCCGGCTTCAACCAACCGCTCCCCGAGCGGGTCGCCGTACTGTCCAGGGCGAACCCAAGCCGCACCGAGCGGCCCGGTGCACCTTCCACGTCGAGCTGTACGACGACAGCCGGCCGACCGGGAGCGCATGCGGTGACCGTCCGCAGGGTCAGCCCGTCGACCACGGTCGAACGGACCACCTGGTCCGGTCGCCACACCACCTCGACGGTCCCGCCGTACGAGCGAGCCAGCCGCCCGTCGACGTACAACTGTCCGGTGATGCAGTCGCCGTGCGAGTACGGCGGGAAGTTCACGCTGCGGATCGCGAACACGTCGTGGTCCACCTGCGCCGTACCCAGGAAGTTCGTCAGCCCGGGCGGGTTGAACATGTCGTCGTAGGTGTGCGTGAGGACATCGCTCGCCAGGTCGGCGCTGCGAGGGATGAGCTGAGTCATGAGGGGTCGGCCCAATCGGTGTTCGGGAGCAGGGGGTACCAGTCCGGGCGCGCCGGATCGCGGTCGTACGGGTAGGGGCCGAGTTCGCGGAACAGTTCGGCGTACTCGGCGAGCTTGTCGCGGTCCAGTTCGACACCGAGGCCGGGACCGTCCGGGACAGCGATCGCGCCGTCGACGTACGGAACCTTGCCGCCTGCAATGATGTCGTCGCGCAGGTGGTGGTAGTGCGCGTCGGCGGCGAACGACAGGTTCGGTACGACGGCGCCCAGGTGCAGCATCGTGGCCAGCTGGATGCCGAGCTCGCCGGACGAGTGCACGGCGACCCCGAGCTGGAAGGTCTCGCAGACGCCGGCCGCCTTGATGCACGGCCGGATCCCGCCCCAGAACGTGGTGTCCAGCAGGATCACGTCGACGGCGGGGTCGCGGACGTTGGCCGCGAGTTGCTCGAAGTTCACCACCACGGTGTTGGTGGCGAGCGGGATCGGCGTGTTCTCGCGGACCCGGCGCATCCCGTTCATGCCCCAGGTCGGGTCCTCGAGGTAGTCGTTGTCGAGGTCCTCGATACCGCGGGCAAACCGGATGGCCTCCTCGACGCTGAACGCGCCGTTCGGGTCGAAGCGGACGCGGTGCTCGGGGAACGCCTCGGCCAGTGCGCGAAAGCACTCGCGCTCGTAGTCCGGCGGGAAGACGCCACCCTTCAGCTTGTGCACGCTGAACCCATGCTCGTCGACGAGCTCCCGAGCGTGCTTGACGAGTTGCTCGGCCGTCCGGATCTCGCCGGTGCCGTCGTCGGCCGCGTGGCGGAAGAACAGATAGCTGGCGAACGGTACCCGGTCGCGGACCTTGCCGCCGAGCAGTTCGTGCACCGGTACGCCGAGTTCGCGGCCCTGCAAGTCGAGA
Organism: Kribbella sp. NBC_01510; assembly: GCF_045040325.1. Lineage (NCBI taxonomy): Bacteria > Bacillati > Actinomycetota > Actinomycetes > Propionibacteriales > Kribbellaceae > Kribbella > Kribbella sp. NBC_01510. Next base: position 2,024,589 of record NZ_CP109418.1, read on the forward strand.
CAGGCGAACTCGATCGCGGCCAGCAGCTGGGTCCGGTTGTTGTACAGGCTCGCGGTCGGGTTGGCGAGCATCCAGCGCAGCGCCTCGGTGCGAGCCGGATCATGGCCGACGAGGTAGGACTTGAGCCCGGTGACCGCGGCCTCGGCGCTCTGGCCGCCGCCACCCATCTCGCCGAGGCCGATCAGCCCGTTGTCGGCCTCGACCTCGACGACCGTTCGGACGAACCGGCCCCAATGCGCGCCGTTGCTGTGCCGCAACGGCGCCTCGAGCGGCATCGTGACGGTCGTGGCGCGGATGTCGACAATCTTCACTTCGCGTCCTCCGGCAGTACGACGGGCAGGCCGGCGGTCAATCCGCCGTCCACCTTCACATCAGCTCCGGTCACGAACGCAGCGGCGGGCGACGAGAGGAAGTGGATAACCTCGGCAACTTCTCCCGGAGTCGCGACCCGGCCGAGCGGATGCGACCGGCCCCATTCGGCAACGACCTCGTCGGTCGACCGCCCGCCGCCGAACTGTGCGGCCGACGTCCGCAGCATCGGGGTGTCCACCGAGCCCGGGCAGACCGCATTGACGCGGATCCCTTCGGGAGCGTGGTCCACCGCCATCGCCCGCACGAGCGACAGCAACGCACCCTTGCCCATCGAGTACGCCGCGACACTCTTCTGCGCCGCATACGCCTGCACCGACGCGACCACCACGACGCTGCCACCCCGCGGGATCAACGGGACAAACGCCTGACAAGCGAAGAAGACGCCGCCGACATTCACCGCCATCACCTCGTCGTAGACGGACCACGAGGTATCCACCACGGTCCCGTACCGCTGGATGCCCGCGGCACAGACCAGCGCGTCGACCCGCTCCACTTGCTGCGCGGCCGTCGCCAGAGCCTCGCGATCCCCAACGTCGACGGTGATCCCCCGGACCCCGAGTTCCTTCTCGAGCCCAGCCAAAGCATCGGCGTCTCGGTCGACTGCGACTACGTCGTCGCCGGCTTGGACGAAGCGTTCGACAGCACCTCGTCCGATCCCGGCAGCGCCACCGGTAACGACGACTGTGCGGCTACTCATATACGTCCTTTCAGAACTGACCCAGGGCGAGGCCCCGGGAGAAGAAGCGTTGTGCGGCGAGGAACAAGATCACTGTGGGCAGCGAGACCAGCAGGCCGCCCGCCAGCACGGTCGGTAGCGCGGCGCCGCCGTACGTGCTCTGCAGACCAGTGAGGGCGGGCATGATCGGGCGGACCGAGTCGGACTGGCTGAGCGTGAGGCCCAGGAGAAGGTCGTTCCAGACGAAGGTGGCCTGCAGGATGAAGATCGCGGCCAGCGCGGCCCCCGCCATCGGGAGGTAGATGCTCCGGAAGATCCGGAACAGACCGCCGCCGTCGACCACCGCGGCCTCGAAGACGCTGCGGGCGATGCCGGTGAAGAAGTTGCGCATCACGAACGCCGAGAACGGCACGCTGATCGCCGTGTACACGATGATCATCCCGACCCGGGTGTCGTAGAGGCCGGAGTTGGCGTACCCCGAGAACAGCGGCATCAGGATCATCTGCAACGGGAAGATCGTCCCGCCGAAGATGAACACGAACCACAGGAACCCGCGCTTCAGCCGCAGTACGACGATCGCGTAGCCGGCCGCGGCGCCGATCAGCACCGCGAGCACGGGCGCGATCACGCTGTACATCGTCGTCGCCACCAGCGTGTCACCGAGCGCGGCCTTGCTCCACGCGTCGCCGAAGTTGGCGAACAGCGCGAACCCACCCGGCTTCCACACCGTCTTCGCGTCGTACCCGTCGACCGACTTGGACGCGTTGACAATCAGCAGATAGACCGGCGCGAGCCAGATCAGCCCCAGTACGACGAGGATCGGAGTCTTAACCCTGCTCACGCGACTCCCCCAGTTGGTAGCGCAGATAGAGGATCGACGCGGCAAACGTGACCAGGCTCAGGAACAACGCGATCGCCGCGCCCTGTCCGTAGTCGTTGAGCACGAAGGTCTCCTTGTACATCGACAACGCCAGCGTCTCCGACGACGTACCAGGACCGCCCTGGGTCATCACCCACACCACGTCGAAGGTCTTGAGGCTTCCCACGATGGACAGTCCGATGACGACTGTGGTGATCGGACGGAGCTGCGGCCACAGGTGGTGCCAGAAGAGCCGGAAGCCCTCCGCACCATCCAGCCGCGCGGCCTCCAGCGGCTCGCCCGGGATGGACTGCAGCCCGACCACGAACAGCAGCGCGTTCACGCCGGCCGCCTGCCAGGTGACGGCCACGATCATCATCAGTGTGTTGCCCGGACCGGCCTGCAACCAGCCGGTGTGCGCACCAGGCAGGCCGAAGAACCCGAGCGCCTGCCCCAGCGCGCCGTCCGGCTGCAGTACGAATCCCCAGATGACCCCGACGGCCACGCCGGAGATCGCGTACGGCAGCAAGAACGGCAACCGCAGCCACGTGCCCCACTTGTGCCCGTACGTCATCACGGCGATCAGCAGCCCAAGCACCACGGGCAGAGTCACCATGCCGACGACCCACAGCAGCGTGTTGGTCAGCGCCCCCACCAGGTCCGGGTCACTGAACATCGCCTTGTAGTTCGTCAGCCCCGACCACACCGGCGAGGCGAGGCCGTCGTAGTCGGTGAAGCTGACGTACGTCGTCCACAGGAACGGCAGGTACAGCAGCAACGCAACCACGCCCACGGCCGGCAGCCCGAACAGGGGCGCTGTCCGAGCTCCCGTCCGCGCCGACCGGTCGGCACTCACCTTGCGAGTGGCCGTCGGCCGCTCCATCAAGGAAGTCACTTCTGCTTGGCCCAGTACGCGTCCGCCTCGGCCTGGATCTTCTGCAGGCCCGGCATCGGGTCGCCCGGCTTGGTGACGAACGCGCCGAACACCTCGAGCGCCTTGTTCGCAACCGGCACCGGCGTCGCCTCGAACCAGCGGTTGATCAGCCGGTAGCCATCACCGCCGACATCCTTGTTCAGCGTCGCCAGGCCGGGGTCCTTGACCTCGGCCTTCGGGTTGAACGACAGGTCGCCGCGCGAGTTCGCCCAGGCGGTCTGCGCCTGCGGCGTGACCCACCAGTCGGTCCACTTCTTGACGGTGGAGGCGTGGTCCCCGGCCGCGGCCGAGCAGACCGGTCCGGTCTCGAAGATCATCGAGGTCTTCGGCAGGCCCGCGTTCACGTTCGGGATCACGAAGAAGTCGTAGTCGGTGCCGGCCTTCATCTTCAGCGTGTTCAGGTTGCCGCTGAACCAGGTGCCGAAGTTGATCATCGCCACGTCGCCGTTCTTCAGCTGCGCCTGCGGCTCGGTCTTCGAGCCCGGGTCGCTGAAGTAGCCGGCGTCGATCATCTTCTTCCACTCGTTCATCACCTCGACCACGCCCGGGTCGGTGTACTTCGCCTTGCCGGTGGCGAGTGCGTCGTACAGGTCCGGGTCCTTGCCGGCCAGTAGGGTCTCGAACCAGACGAACGAGAACAGGATGTTTGTCTGGTAGAACGGCTTCACCCCGGCCGCCTTCACCTTGTCGGCGACGGCAAGGAGCTCCGGCCAGGTCTTCGGGGTCTCGGTGACCCCGGCCTTCTTGAAGACGGCCTTGTTGTAGTACATCACCCAGTAGCCGGCGTTCAGCGGGACGCAGTACTGCTTGTTGTCGTAGGTGAAGTACTGCTTGAGCTGCTCCGGGATGTTGCCGTCAGCAATCGCCTTGGTCCACTGGTCGGTCGTCTCGGCGACGAGCTTCTGGTCCACCAGATCCTGAAGCTCCTTGCCGGTGTGCCAGGTGAACAGGTCCGCCTTCTCCTTGGTCCGGAACGAGGAGCGGATGAACGCGGTGTAGGTGTTGGAGTCGGAGTACCCGACCGGCTCCATGCCGACGCCGATGTCCTTCTTGCTGGCCGCACCGACCTGGGTGAAGGCGTCCTTCCAGCCGCCCTTGTCGTTGTAGAACTTCAGCGAGTCGACCGGCTTGTCGTCGCCCTTGGCGGCGGCACCGGTTCCTCCTCCGCCTCCACAGGCGGACAATGCGAGCGCGGTGGCCACCGCCAGGGCGGTCAGCGCCTTCCGGTTGATTCGTTGCATGGTGCGTCCTTTCAGCTTCAGGGGTGCTGAAGTCGTTCGTTGATGACAGCAAGGACCCCGTCGAGGTGCTCGTGCGTGAGTCGTTCAGCCAGCTCGGTGTCGCCGGCACGGACCGCGTCGTAGATGGCGCGGTGCTCGTCCAGGTCGGTCTGCCGGTCGCCGTGGATGTGCAGGATCTCCAGCTGCTCCCGGACGTTCACGACGGTGACGGACTCGACCACCTCGGCCAGCGTCGCGTTCCCGGACGCCTGCGCCAGGGAGCGGTGGAAGTCCATGTTGACCTCGGCGAGCTGGGCATGGTCGCCGGATGCGATCAGCTCGGCCGCCGCGGCGAGATCCCGGCCCATCTGCTCCAGTGCGGCCTCGTCGCGGACCCGTGCGGCCAGTGCAGCGACCGGTGGTTCGATCAAGGCGCGCGCCTGGAGCAGCTCGACCAGGCGGTCGGCTGACGGCGCCAGGGCAAGTGGGTTGGCCAGGATCAGCCGGCCGACGTGCGGACCGACGTACACGCCGGATCCGTGCCGGAGCTCCACAGCTCCGGTGGCCTCCAGCCGCCGGAGTGCTTCCCGGATTGTCGGTACGGCGACCTTGAACCGGTCGGCGAGTGACCGGACCGACTCGAACTGGTCGCCGGACGACAACTTCCGATCGGCGATCAGAGCCAGCATCGAGGTCGCCAGATCGTCCAGGAGACTCCGACGTACGACGCCACCCGACGCACTCATGGTGCGGCCGTCAAGGTGACGCCGACGAACCGCGGGCGGTAGATGCTCACGTCGGCGTACAGATCGGTGTTGGCGTCGAGGCTGTTGACGTTGTAGCTGACCAGGAGCGTGTTGCCGCGGCGCAGGTCCGGGTGGTCGTGGGAGTTGTACGTGATGATGTTGGCGTTGCCGTAGCTGCCGGTCGCACCGGTCTCCGGGGTCTGGTAGAGCTCGACCGGCTTCACGAACGGACCGGTCGGCGAGCAGGAGAAGTACCCGAGGACTCGCTTGCTGAACAGCTCGGTCGTGTCATGCGTGACCAGCACATAGCCGTCACCCCAGCGAGTCACACTGTGCTCGTTGGCGACGCCTTCGAGCACGCGAGCCGAGGCAGTCTCGTCAGCCGACCAACCAGAACCGGTCCAGTACTCCCACGGCTTCGCGGTCAGGTCGTCGCCGCGGACTCTCGCGACATGGTCGTACTTCGCGGAGCCGAGGTCCTCGACGCCGTAGATGTAGGTGTAGCCGCTATCACGCAGCAGCCAGCCGGACCACTGCACGTTGGCGGCCGACGGGAGCGGCTTGAGGCTGCGCAGCTTCAACGTCTTGCTGTCGAACCGGGCGAGGTAGTTGCTGGCCCAGTGCCAGTCCCACTGGCCCGTACCGGTCCGCTCGAACCGCAGCGCGACGACATCGAGGTTCCGGCCGGCGCCACTGGTCTGCGCGGCGCCGACCCAGTACCAGCCGTTGGACGGCGGTGGTACGAGCGCTGTCGGGTTGGTCGCCGTACCGCCGGTGACGGTCTTGAGCGTGCCGCCGGACTGGATGACGAACGAGTTGTTGATGAATGGCGTCGTGGTCGGCCGACTGCCGTCCGGGTTCACCGGACCGAGGAACGTATCCGAGAAGATCCACGCGGTCCGCCCGCCGGACAGGGGGACCGAGTACGTGCTGTCCGCGCCGGTCCAGCCCTTGCCGGTGTTGCTGTAGGCGTTCAGCAACCCCTCGGGCGCGGCGTGCGGTTGGGCGGTCGCCGTCCAGTTGGTCCGAACGGTGTTGCAGTCCTGCGCGGTCCCCGCCGGCTCAGCTGCAGGCTGACCGGCTGACGCCGTCGGCGCTGTAGCGATCACGGCAGCCGCGGCACCCAGCGCCACGACCACACCCCACCGGTGTGACTTCTTGGCTCCCACCCTGGCCTCCTCCAGCACTCACTGACCTCACGAACAAAAATGATCAGATCACTTGGTCATTAGCCTGTCAAGACTCAGGGATGGATCAGGGCGCGTACGGAGGCGTGACGCTACCGGCGGGATGGCAGGATCGGCGGCATGAAGAACTTGGTCATCAGACTGCTCGCCAACGCGGTCGCCCTGGCGATCGCGACCTGGGCCATCGGCGGGATCACCCTGGAGGGTGCGACCACCGGACGGCGGATCCTCACGCTGCTGATCGTCGCCGCGATCTTCGGCGTGGTGAACGCCTTCGTGAAGCCGATCCTGCAGTTGTTGTCGTGCGTGTTCATCGCCCTGACGCTGGGCCTGTTCCTCTTCGTCATCAACGCCGCGATGCTGCTGCTCACGTCGTGGATCACCGGCAAGCTGGACGTCCAGTTCCACGTCGACGGCTTCTGGTCCGCGCTGCTCGGCTCCCTGATCATCACCGTCGTCGGCATCCTGCTGAACGCCGTACTCCCGGAGAAGGCGGAGATCAAGTGACGTGAGGCGGGTCGAGATCGTCTGCTCCGGGAACATCTGCCGGTCGCCGATCGGCGAGGTCGTGCTGCGCGCGAAGCTCGCCGAGGCGGGGATCGACGATGTCCAGGTCACCAGCTCGGGGACCGGCGGGTGGCATGCCGGCGACCCGATGGACCCGCGGGCCGCGGCGGCGTTGCGACGGCGCGGGTACGACGGGAGCACGCATCGGGCCCGTCAGTTCCAGCCCGAGTGGTTCGCCGAGCGCGATCTCGTGCTGGCGATGGACTCCGGGCACCTGGCTGCGCTGAGTCGCGCGGGCGACGTCCAGTTGTTCGCGGAGGACGACGTACCGGATCCGTACTACGGCGACGAGGAGGGCTTCGACGAGGTCCTCGCGCAGATCGAGAAGGCGGCCGACCAGTGGGTCGGCCGCCTCCGCGGCTAGCTCTGGCCGATGTCGGCCTTCAGTGCGACGAACCAGTCGACGTTCGGGTCGAACTCCTTGCCGCCGGCGATCCGCGGGAACTCGATCGCGCGCAGTTCGTCGCCCCGCTCCTCGTCGTGACCGACGACGCCGCTCTCACCGCGCAGCGCGGCGTCGACCGCGTAGTCGCTGCACTCCTTGATCAGCGCGAGGTCCCGGTCGTTGGCCGCGGCCGAGCGGCTGAAGTAGCCGCTCTTCTGCACCATCGTCTTCTCCGCACCGATCCGCTCTGCGAACTGCTTCGCGAACCAGGCGCCCGGGTTGATCGTGTCCAGCTTCACGTGCCCGAACGGGTCCCGGCCGACCTCCTCGCCGCGGGCCTCCATCTCGGCCACGATCGACGGTACGCCGGCGCCCTCGGACAGGAAGATGGTGACGCAGTCGTTCTCGTCCATCACCTTGCGCAGCCGGTCCGCCTCGGCGTTCAAGTCGATCGTTGCCTCTGGCACGTAGACCGCGTGCACGTCCCAGCCGGCCTGGTCCAGGCCGATGCCCGGGTTCCAGTCCTGCTCGCCCAGCCACTCGCGGTACGACCGGGCCGTTGCCGCGGTCAACCATCCGCAGTTGCGGCCCATCACCTCGTGGACGATCAGCATCCGGGGGTTCGAGCTGTGCTCGGCGATGATGTTGCGGGCGAACAGCGCGCCCTGGTCGGCCGCCGTCCAGGCGCCCAGGCTCTGCCGGATCGGGATCACGTCGTTGTCGATGGTCTTCGGCAGGCCGACCACGGTCAGGTCGTAGTCGTGCTCGTGCAGGTACGCCGCCAGATCCGCGGCGGTGGTGTTGGTGTCGTCACCACCGATGGTGTGCAGGACGTCGACACCGTCGGCGACCAGTCGCTCCGCCGCGACCTGGAGCGCGTTCTGGCCGTCCTGGATCAGCCCGCGCTTCACCAGGTCGGCGGTGTTGGTCAGCTTGACCCGGCTGTTGCCGATCGGGCTGCCGCCGAACTTGTGCAGCAGGGACGCCTTCGCCCGGACCTCGGGCGTCACCTCGAGGAAACGGCCGCTGAGCAGGCCGTGGTACCCGTTCAGATACGCGATGATCTCCACGTCGGGCGCCACCTCGGTGTAGCGCTCGATCAGCCCGCCGACGGCGGACGACAGGCAGGGCGCGAGCCCGCCGGCGGTGAGCAGGGCAACTCTGCGGACAGACTTGTCGGCAGCCATGGGCAGGGTCCTTCCAGACGTCACTGAAGTCGCCCCCAGACTAGTGATGCAGACCACCCTCAGCTGTGGTTGGGGCCTGTCGTGGGGACGGCGGACCGCCACGCCATCACAATCGTGGATCCGGCGGACCGTCAGGCGGGAGCCCGGCGAACCGGCGCGATTGTGAGGGGCCGGCGGTCCGCCACCTCACCCCAGCGGCACCGGGCGTGGGGGTACTGGGGTGGAGACGATGAAGGAGCTGGTGGTCTGGCCGTGGACGAGGAACTTGTCGAGGACTTCCTCCAGGCCGGCGATGGCGGCCACCTGGACCCGCATCAGGAAGCAGTCCTCGCCGGAGATCCGGTGGCACTCGACGACTTCCGGCGTCCGGTCGGCCAGCGCGATGATCCTCGGGATCTGCCCCGGACCAGGCCGCAGCCGCACCCACGCGGCGACCGGTAGCCCGAGCGCCGCCGGGTCCACCTCGAGCCGGTAACCGCGGATCACCCCTGATTCCTCCAGCCGGGTGACCCGCTCGCGCACCGTCGGAGCCGAGACCCCGAGCCGCCGGGCCAGCTCCGTGGTCCGCAGCCGCGGATCCGCCGTCAGCTCCGTCAGCAGACGCAGGTTGAGCTCGTCGAGCACCGGCTTTTCAGTGTGAAGGTATTGCGCGCCTTCTGCGTTCGTTCCGGCAACCATCAGGACCCTCCTCAACTCGTATCGCCATGGGAAACCGCAGATTCGGTTCCTAGGGTAGTCACGTGACAACCATCGTGGAAGCTCCGGCCAAGAGCCTGCTGGCGACCGGCGCGGCCGGTGTGACTGTGCTGGTGTGGGCCTCCTCCTTCGTCGCTATCAGGCACGGCGGCCGGGAGTTCTCCGCCGGCGCCATGTCGCTGGCCCGTCTGGGGGTCGGCAGTGTCCTCCTCGGCCTGTTCCTCCTGATCCGCCGTCGGCAGAACCCGGCCGAACGCCAGTGGCCGGCCAGGCGGGACTGGTTGCCGCTGCTGGTCTTCGGTCTGCTCTGGTTCGGCGTCTACAACCTCGCCCTGAACGAAGCCGAACGCCGCCTCGAGGCCGGCACCGCGGCCATGCTGATCCACATCGCCCCACTGCTGATCGCCTTGCTCGCCGGGCTGACTCTGGGCGAAGGCTTCCCCCGCCAGGTGGTGATCGGCAGCCTGGTCGCGTTCGGCGGCGTCCTGCTGATCGGCATCTCGACCTCCACCGGCCGCGCCGAGACGTGGGGCGTCATCCTGTGCGTCACCGCCGCCATCTCGTACGCCGTCGGAGTGGTGACGCAGAAGCCGCTGCTCAGCCGGCTCCCGTCGGCCCAGGTGACCTGGCTCGGGTGCACCATCGGCGCGATCGTGTGCCTCCCGTTCGCCCCGCGGCTGATCGACGAACTCCAGACCGCGGACGGCGCGACGATCTGGTGGGTGATCTACCTCGGCGCCTTCCCGACCGCGCTCGGTTTCACCACCTGGGCCTTCGCCCTCCGGCGGACCAGCGCCGGCAAGATGGGCGCCACGGTGTACGCGGTCCCGGTGATCGCCATCGTCCTCGGCTGGCTCTTCCTCGGCGAAACCCCCGCTCTCCTCGCCCTGGCCGGCGGCGCGTTGTGCCTCACCGGCGTGGCGATCTCCCGTCGTACCCGAAGGAGCAGTCGATGAAGTTCGGAGTGTTCGTTCCGCAAGGCTGGCGGATGGACCTGGTCGAGCTCGACGACCCGGTCGAGCAGTGGGAGGCGATGACGGCTGTCGCGCGCGCCGCCGATGCCGGTCCCTGGGACTCGATCTGGTTGTTCGACCACTTCCACACGGTTCCCGAGCCGGTCCGCGAGACGGTGTTCGAGGCCTGGACGGCCACGGCCGCGCTGGCCCGCGACACCCGGCGGGTGAACATCGGCCAGATGGTCGGCTGCAACGGTTACCGCAACCCGGCGCTGTACGCGAAAATCGCGTCCACCGTCGACGTCGCCAGCCACGGCCGCCTGTACGCCGGAATCGGCGCGGGCTGGTACGAGCACGAGTGGAAGGCGTTCGGCTACCCCTGGACCGGACTCAAGGACCGGATGGGGTCGTTCGCCGAGTCCGTCGAGCTGATCCACCGGCTGTGGACCGAGGACGACGTCGTCTTCAAGGGCACGTACCACTCGGTCGACAAGCCGATCATCGAGCCTCGTCGCAAGCCGAAGCTGTGGATCGGTGGCGGTGGCGAACGGGTCACGCTGCGGCTGGTCGCACGGTACGGCGACGCCTGCAACGTCGGCACCGGTCGCGTCGACGTCATCCAGCGCAAGCTCGCCATCCTCCGGCGGCACTGCGACGAGGTCGGCCGTGACTACGACGAGATCGTGAAGTCGACCAGTCTCAACGTCTTCCCGGTCGAGGCCGGCGCGGATCCGGGCGTCGCGACCGCCAAGGCGCGTGGGCGCTACAGCCTGGACGAGTTCGCCGAGATCGGTGCCGGCGGGACGCCTGGCGCACTGGCCGAGGTCGTGACGACGAAGCAGCTCACCGAGCACGTGGAGCAGTTGGCCGAGGCAGGGATCGAGTACGTCCTCGCGTACATCCCCGGCGTCGCGTACGACCACGAGCCGATGCAGCGGTTCGCGGAGGACGTCGTACCCGCGTTCAGCTGAGCGAGGCGGCCGCTGTGCGCAGGTGCTCGTGGATGCCTTCGTACACGTTCGTCGCCGGTAGCAGGCGCTTCGGGACCTTGGTGACCACGCTGTAGTTGACGTCGACGACGTTGGCCAGTGGGACCTCGCTGATCTGGCTCAACAGCTGGTAGGCGTCCAGCTTGTCCAGCCCGTACAGCGAACCGAGCCAGCCGACCATGTCGACCTGACCAGCCCGCCACGCGTCCTCGAGCGGACGGCTCGACCCGACCACGGCCAGGTAGTCGTCGTTCTCGATCCGCGGCCACGTCGGTCCGGGCGTCTTCAGCAGCTCGACGATCAGTACGACGTTCATCGCGCCCTCGACCGCGGTCCCGCAGGACTCGCCCTCGCCCTGGCGGTAGTGACCGTCACCGATCGAGAACAGTGCACCCTCGACGTTGACCTTGAGGTAACAGGTCGCGCCCGCGCGCATCTCCGGTGTGTCCATGTTGCCGCCGAACACATCCGGCACCAGCGACGAGCGAGCCTCGAACGCGGCGGGCGCGAGCCCGACAGTGCCCAGCATCGGCTCCAGCGGCAGCGCGAGCTCCAATCCGCTGCTCTGGGCCTGGAACCCGACCGTCTGCTTGTCGGAGTCGACCTCGTAGACCCAGGTCCGCTCCGGCAGCGGGTCCTGCAGCGTGGCCGTCTTGTCGGTGCTCGTCAGGCCGCCGAAGAACGGGATGGTCGTGGACACACCCCAGGTCCGGGCCGGCGTGAGCTCGACGAAGTGCAGCACCAGGGTGTCCCCAGGCTCCGCGCCCTCGACGTAGAACGGGCCGGTCTGGGGGTTCACGAACGGCATCGTCAGCGAGGCGCTGGCGAGATCCGCCGTGCTGCGGAGGGTGCCGCAGTACGCGTCCTCGGTCCACAACCGCAGCGCGGTGCCGGGCTTGACCCGGCGGACGGGAGGAACTCCACCGAAGGTCCAGGCGAAGTCGTCGGGCTCAGGGGTGTACTCGAGGACGTCCACGACTGTTCAACCTAAGGTGTCCACGAGGGTATTGGGTAGCGATCAGCGGGTTCTCAGGCGATTCTCAAAGAGACGGCCTAATCTCGACACGCGGATGGTCAGATCGGGCTGTCCGGACTCAGGTGGAGCGGGAGCGCGCTATGCGGGTACTGGTGGTGGACGACGACCGGGCGGTCCGCGATTCGCTGCGCCGTTCGCTGGAGTTCAACGACTTCGAGGTCGTGACCGCGGCCGACGGCGCCGAGGCGCTCGCGGTGATCGGCAACGTCGAGCCCGACGTCGTCGTGATGGACGTGATGATGCCCCGGCTGGACGGCCTCGAGACCACCAAGGCCCTGCGGGCCGCGGGCAACAACATTCCGATCCTGGTGCTGACCGCGCGGGACGCGGTCGCGGACCGGGTCGACGGCCTGGACGCCGGCGGCGACGACTACCTGACCAAGCCGTTCGCGCTCGAGGAGCTGCTCGCCCGGCTGCGCGCCCTCCTGCGCCGCAGCAGCTCGCCCGGCGAGGGCGGCCAGCGCGGCGAGGTCCTGCAGTACGCCGACCTCGTGGTCGACGTGGACGCGCACGAGGTGCACCGCGGCGACGTCGCGATCCCGCTGACCCGGACCGAGTTCTCCCTGCTCGAGCTGCTGATCCGCAACCCGCGCCGGGTGCTCGAGCGTGCGGTCATCCTGGACGCGGTCTGGGGCTACGACTTCCCGACCACCGCCAACTCCCTCGAGGTCTACATCGGCTACCTCCGCCGCAAGACCGAGGTCAACGACCTGCCCCGCCTGATCCACACCGTCCGCGGCATCGGGTACGTGCTGAGGGACACCCCACCGTGAGTAGGCAACACCCCGACGATCTCCCGTCGTACGCCGGCCGGCCGCAGCAGGCCGCGTCGGCTCCGCACGAACCGGCACCGGTCGGGCTGGAGCCACCGGCCCCGGACAAATCGGTTGCCAACAGCAACGGGAACCGGGTCGCCGCGACGGCTGCCCGCACCCAGCACTGGTGGACCGAAACCCTCCACCAGCTGAGCCTGCACGCGCGCGTCACGATGCTCGCCGCGGTCGCGGTCGCCCTCGCGGTGGCGATCGTGAGTGTGGCGGCGTACGTCACGGTGCGCCAGCAGATGTACCAGAATCTGGACGACAGCCTGATCATGCGGGCCGGCCAGGCCGCGCAGAAGGGCGTCCTGACCAATCTCACGAACCTGCAGAGGATCTCGTCAGACGCGTTCGGCCTGAGCGACATTCAGGTCGCAATCCTGGGTGCGGACGGTCGCCAGTTCGGTGCCGCGAACAGCCCGCTCCCGCCGATCGGACCGGACGAGCTCGCCATCGCCCAGAACCAAGGCACCGACGCCAGCCTGCGGACGGTCGGCGTGCGCAACGGCTCGCACTTCCGCGTGGTCGCCGTACCCGCCAAGTACTGCCCGGTCGGCGCGCCGTGCAATGCCGACCCCAGCCTCCTGCAGCCTGGAGCGCTGGTTGTCGCGCAGTCGCTGGGGGCGATCGACCAGACGTTGCACAACCTCGGCATCGTGCTGTGGGCGTTCGGACTGATCGGCGTCATCGGCGCCGCGCTCGCCGGCAACGCCGTCGCCCGGTCCGGCCTCCGGCCGCTGGCCCGGCTGACCGGTGCTGCCGAGCATGTGGCGCGGACCGAGGATCTGAAACCGATCCCCGTCACCGGGTCGGACGAGATCTCGCGGTTGGCGCAAGCATTCAATGCGATGCTCGCGGCACTGGCGCGCTCTCAGGACCGGCAACGACGGCTGGTGGGTGACGCGGGACACGAGTTGCGTACGCCGCTCACCAGCATCCGGACCAACCTCGACCTGCTCGCCCAGGCGGACAAACGCGGTGGCCTCAAGCCGGAGGACCGGCAGCAGTTGCTGGACGACGTCCGGGCGCAGATGGACGAGCTGACCACCCTGATCGGCGACCTGACCGAGCTGGCCCGCGACACCCCGCAGGTGCGGAACGCGGAGCTGATCGAGCTGTCCAACGTCGTCCAGGACGCGGTGATCAAGGTACGGCGGCGCGCGCCCGGGCTGGAGTGGGACGTCCAGCTGACTCCGTTCCCGGTGTGGGGTGACGAGCGGCTGCTCGGCCGCGCCGTGATGAATCTCCTCGACAACGCGGCGAAGTACAGCGTGCCGGAGGGTGTCACGCCGCGCGGCGACGGACAGCCCGTCGGCCACGTCACGGTCCGGCTGCTGGACGGCGTACTCACGGTGACCGATTCCGGACCGGGGATCGCCGAGCCGGACCTGCCGCACGTGTTCGAGCGGTTCTACCGGTCCAGTGAGGCGCGCAGCCGGCCCGGATCTGGTCTCGGGCTCGCGATCGTGAAGCACGCGGCGGAGCAGCACGGCGGGATGATCTACGCCCGCAACGTCCCGGGCGCCGGAGCACAGTTCACGCTGTGGCTCCCGCACGCCGCGACGCAGACTCGCTGAAGACTTCCTGACCGATCCTTCAGAGGATCTTCATGGACTTCTTCGGCTGCTCCGAGGGGATCTTCAGGGCCCTCTCAGGTCCGGCCGTCAAAGTACTCGTCATGAACGAGAACCCACAGCAGCTGCCGCAGAACCAGCCTGGGTCGAATCCCGAGCAGGGTTCGACGCCGGGGAGCCAGAACCCGTCGTACGGCGTGAGTCCGCAGGAGCGGACCCAGCAGCTGCCGATGGGTGGCTACGGGCAGCACCAGCAGCAGCAATTCGCGCCACAGGGCGGGCAGCCGCGGCCGCCGCAGGGATCGGGACAGCACCCGGCAGGTGGGAGTGCTTACCCGCAGTTCGGGCCGGGGGCGCATCAGGGGACGTCGCCGGGCCCGAACTGGCCCTATGGCCCGCAGCCCGTGGCACCCGCACCGGAGAAGCCGAAGCGGCGGGGCCTCGCCCTGGTGGCGCTGACCGCTCTGCTGGTCGGCACCGCGGGCGGTGTCGGCGGCGCCGCGGTGTACTCGGCGACGAACGACTCCACCTCCAACACCCCGTCGGTGACATCCCCGCTGAACGGCAACCAGGCGGCACCCGCCTCGGCGCCGGACGGCTCGGTGCAGAGCGCCGCCGCGAAGGTGCTGCCGAGCGTGGTGAAGATCGCGGTCGCGACCTCGCAGGGTGAGGCGACCGGGTCCGGCATCGTGATCAGCAAGGACGGCCTGATCGTCACCAACAACCACGTGGTGGCCGGCGCCGGCAGCGGCGCGACCATCTCGGTGATGCTGAACGACGGCCGGACCGTACCGGCCACGATCAAGGGCACCGACCCGCTCACCGACCTGGCCGTGATCCACGCCTCCGCTACCGACCTGACCCCGGCGAAGCTGGGTTCGAGCGGCAAGCTCGCGGTCGGGCAGGGCGTGGTCGCGATCGGCTCGCCGTTCGGCCTGGAGGCGACCGTGACGAGCGGCATCGTCTCGGCGCTGAACCGTCCGGTCACGTCGGGCGACGCACAGCAGGACAGCACGACAGTCTTCCCAGCAATCCAGACGGACGCCGCGATCAACCCGGGCAACTCGGGCGGCGCCCTGATCGACCTCGCCGGCCAGGTGGTCGGAATCAACAGCGCGATCAAAACCGCCGGCGGATCGGGACAATCCGAAGGCGGCAACATCGGCCTGGGCTTCGCTATCCCGATCGACCAGGCCAAGCCGATCATCGACGAGCTGGTGGCCAAGGGCAAGGCCACGCATGCGCGGCTCGGCGTCCAGGTCGGCGACGCGCAGTCCTCCGACGGGCTCTCGAACGGGGCACGCCTGGGCGAGGTCACGTCCGGCGGTGCGGCGGACAAGGCCGGTCTGCACGCGGGTGATGTGGTGACCGCTGTAGACGGCAAGGCGATCGCGTCAGGGGACGCGTTGGTCGCCGCGGTCCGTTCGCACCGCCCGGGCGATCAGGTGAAGCTCACCATCACCCGGAACGGCCAGACCCAGTCGATCACCGCCACCCTCGGCTCCGACAACGGCAACCCCACCGGCTGACCACCCACCACCCACGATCCGGGACTGCGCCGCCCACCGAGCGGCGCAGTCCCACTGTTATTACTAGAGCTATGGGCATCGAGATCCGGCGGGCGGACGAGCGGTTTCGGACGGCCAGTGAGTGGCTGGAGTCGCGGCACTCGTTCTCGTTCGGACCGCACTACGATCCGGCGAACGTCGGGTTCGGGTTCCTGGTCGCGCACAACGACGAGACCGTTGCCCCGGGCACCGGGTTTGAGACACATCCGCATCAGGATCTCGAGATCGTCACCTGGGTACTGCGGGGTGCCTTGGCGCACCGCGATTCGGAAGGGAACAGCGGCGTCGTCCACCCGGGCCTGGCCCAGCGGATGAGCGCCGGCTCCGGCATCCAGCACTCCGAATGGAACGACGCAGGCGATCTGGTGCACTACGTGCAGATGTGGGTCCGCCCGGACCGCTTCGACCTGCCACCCTCCTACCAGCAGGCCGAGATCGACCTTCGCGGGGGCCAGCTGGTCCCGATCGCGTCCGGCCTGCCGCAGCACGCGAGCAGCACCGCGATCCGGATCAATCAGGGTTCCGCAGGTCTCTCAGTCGCGCGGCTGTCTCCCGGCCAGACCGTGGGCTTGCCGTCAGCGCCGTACCTGCATCTCTTCGTTGCGCTGGGTACGGCGAGCCTCGAGAATGCCGGCGACCTCGGCACCGCGGACGCCGTACGCCAGATCGACGCGGACGGCCGCCGCCTCACCGCCGGCCCAGGCGGTGCGGAGATCCTCGTGTGGGAGATGTCCGACTAGAGACGGCGGACCGCCAGGCCATCACAATGAAGCCGCCGGCGGTGCGGCGACGCTCAGCCCACGCAGCCGACGTCGGTTGTGATGGGCTGGCGGCCCGGCCCTCAGTCCTGCTGCTCGCTCATGGTCCAGACGTGGCGCAACGACTGGCCGGCGACGCCCTCGGGGTTCTGGGCGAAGCCCTCGACGAACTGGCTCATGTGCTGCTGCCAGCGTTGGTCGACCGGGTCGTTCCTCAACTGCGCGACGGCGGCCTCGAAGTCGTCGGACACGACCAGGTGGAACAGATCGCGGCCACTGCGCCAGATGGACCAGTCGCTGATGCCGGCGGCGTGCATCGCGGAGATCAGTTCCGGCCAGACACGAGCGTGCTCGATCTCGTAGGCCTCTTCGGTCCCGGGGATCAGCCGGCTGTGCAGAGCAAGGCGGGTCACAAGGCTGCAGAATACGCCGGGAGTGAGCAATCGGTTGCCTGGCCCACGATTCGCGCAGGCTCTTGACTCTGATTCATCGCGGCGATCCACCTGCCTGATCAGGCGATTTTGCGATTCGATGCCAACTCCAGCCGCCCACCCCGCGTCGTACTTGGGTGGGTTGAGTAGTTTCGCCCTCGTGCCTGTAAAGGCACACGCCGAAGACTGTGCCCGGTGTCCATCCGTCGTCGTGCGAGAGTTGAGAACGTGAAGCGAACCACTGCCATCGTCTGCCTGAGTAGTCTGCTGATCACCGCCGGTTGCTCCGGAAAGAAGGCCGGCGCCGACGGCAAGCCGGACCCGAACGACGAGAAGCAGGCCTCAGCCGCGGTGATCAAGGAGTTCGCCGACGCCTGGGTGAAGGCGTGGGCGCCGGACGGGAAGCCGGACGCGGCGGGCGCGCTCACCGACAATCCGACGGTGTTCGGCAAGCGGCTCGACGACGTGGACACCGCGCTGGTCGCGAGCACCGTGACGGTGGCACCGCAGGGCGACCCGAAGTGCAGCGACGGCAGCAACTGCACGCAGGACCTCGCCGTCGAGGCCCAGCTCCGCGGCATCGGCGCGATGAAGTGGACCAGTACGGCGACCGCCGTGAAGACCGGCGACGTGTGGAAGATCAAGGCCTCCGGCGACACCATCTACCCCGGGCTCGGTGACGCGAACTACCTCAAGCGGGTCCGCGCACTGCCCGCCCGCGCCTCGATCCTGGACCGCAACGGCGTCGCCCTGACCGCGAACCGCCAGGTCGTCATCGTCGGGGTCGCCTCCGGCAACGTGGCGACGCCTGCGACGTACGCCGCCTTCACCAAGAACCTCCAGGTCGACGGCGCGAAGCTCGCCGCCCGCGCGAAGGCGGCGCCGACCGGCCAGTTCGTCGACGCGATCACGATCCGGTCCGAGCAGTGGGAGGCGCTGCGCAAGGTGATGGGCAACCTGCCCGGCGTGCTGACGATGGGTGGCACGCAGTCGCTGCCGGAGACCGCGACGTTCGCCCGGTCGATCCTCGGCACCATGAAGACGGCGACCGCGGACAGCCTGAAGAACGCCGGCCCGACCGCGTCGGCGCAGGACCAGGTCGGGACGACCGGGCTGCAGTACGCGTTCCAGCAGCAGCTCGCCGGGACGCCGGGCGGAACCGTCGCCTTGCGGGACGGCAAGACCAAGCTGACGATCAAGACGGTCTTCAGCCAGAAGGGCACCGCCGGTAAGCCGGTCAAGACCACCCTCGATGCGAACATGCAGCGGTACGCCGAGGCCGCGCTGGCCACCAGCAAGCTGCCGGCGTCGCTGGTCGCCGTCCAAGCCTCGACGGGCCAGATCCTGGCCGCGGCGAACGGGCCGACGGTGGCCAGCTACAACCGCGCCTTCCAGGGTCAGTACGCGCCCGGGTCGACGTTCAAGATCGTCACCTCGGCCGCGTTGCTGGGCAGCGGTGAGACCGCGGCGACCGCGCTGCCGTGCACGAACACGATCAACGTCTTCGGCAAGACGTTCAAGAACTACGACGGCCTGGCGGCGTACGGCGCGGGCACGATGCAGAAGGCGTTCAACGAGTCCTGCAACACCGCGTTCATCTCGCAGCACGCCCGGCTGCCGAAGGACGCGATGACGAAGACCGCGGCGATGTTCGGGATCGGCCGCGATCTCGGGCTGTCGATCTCGGCGTACGGCGGTCAGGTGCCGGCACCGAAGGACGACGTTGCCGAGGCCGCATCGATGATCGGCCAGGGCACGGTCACCGCGAGCCCGCTGGCGGTGTCGCTGATCGCGGCCACGGTCGACCACGGTACGGCGATGAAGCCGGTCCTGGTGCCGGACAAGGACGCGGCCGGTCCCGCGGCGTCTCCGTTGCCCGCGGCAACGGTCGCCGCGCTGCGTACGTTTATGCGGACGACGGTCACCGGCGGTACCGCGAAGGTCCTGGCGGGCAACGGCGCCGTCGCCGCCAAGACCGGCACCGCCGAGCTCGTCCAGGGCGGCAAGGTCGTCACCAACGCCTGGATGGCCGGCTATCGCGGCGACGTGGCCTTCGCGGTCATCGTCGAAGGCGGCGCATCCGGCTCCCACGCAGCCGGCCCGATCGTGAAGAACTTCCTCACCCGCTTCAAGTGACCTGAGAGTTGACCTCCGAAGTTCCTGAGAGTTGGCTGAAAGCGCCGGATTGCGGGGGTTTCGTCACTTAGGGTTGCTGGATGGAGAGCCTGACATGTCCTAAG
The DNA here is from genome assembly GCF_045040325.1 of Kribbella sp. NBC_01510. Classification (NCBI taxonomy): domain Bacteria; kingdom Bacillati; phylum Actinomycetota; class Actinomycetes; order Propionibacteriales; family Kribbellaceae; genus Kribbella; species Kribbella sp. NBC_01510. Next base: position 2,043,788 of record NZ_CP109418.1, read on the forward strand.
TGCCGGGGCGATATGCGGACGTACGAGCGCAGTGGCGTGACCGTCGACCAATGCGGCGAGTGCCGCGGGATCTTCCTCGACCGGGGTGAGCTGGAGCGACTCGTGGACGCGGAGTTGCGGTACAACGCGCCACCGCAGCAGCAACCGCGGTACGAGGAGAAACAGCGGTACGACGACGACCGGCGCTACGACGACGACCGCAAGTACGACCCGCGGTACGGGAATCAGCACGGGCGCAAGAAGAAGAAGTCCTTCTTCGAGGAGCTCTTCGACTGAGACGGGTTGGGGGCTTCAGCGTCCCTCGGGTACGGCCCACAGCCCGGCCCGGTGGTTCCCGGGGCGGCGATAGGCGCTCAGGTCCAGGCTGCTGACCCGTGCGCCGAGCACAGCGGTCAGAGTCTCGATCGTCGGGTACTGCGACGGGATTTCGGGGGACACCAGGTTCTCGACCCGAGCGCCCGGACCCCGAGGCGCCAGGATTGCGCCGGCGAGGCGTTCGACGACCGTGCTGACCGGGACTGTACCCAACTGGCAGAACGGGAGACGCACGGACGACAGGTCCACCTGATGATGCGGTTCGTCGACGACCACGCCGATCCGGTACAGGTCGAGCTCCAGGGCGTCATCGGTCCGGACGAAGTACCGGGCCAGTTCCTCGACCAGGTACTTCGAGAAGCCATAGGGATTCGCGGACAGGCAGGGATGGCCGGCGGGGATCGGCAGTGTCTGCGGCAGGAAGTCTTCGGTGAGGCAGCCCGCGGCCGCGATCGAACTCGCGACGACGAACCTCCTGACCCCCCGGTCGATCATGGTCCGGAGCAGCAGACGGGTTCCCTCCACGTTGACCCGGATGGCATCGGCCTCGGTCGCTTCGCCGGTGACTCCGGCGAGATGGACGACGACGTCGATGGGCAGGTCATCGAGCAGTGCGAGGTCGATCGGGCTGGTGAAGCTTCCCGTCCTGCTGAGGTCGGCATCGCCGGATCGGGATCGGCCGAACGCGATCACCGAACATCCGGCCGCCCGCAGGTGGGGAGTCAGCCGGGAGCCGACGTACCCGCTCGCTCCCGTGACGAGGACGCGTCGTCATCGGCGCAGGGCGATGACTGTGCCCTGCGCGATCGCGCACAGGGTGGCGGCGCCGGCTTCGTCGACGACCGACAACTCGCAGGTGCAGGTCGCCTGACGGCTGCCTGCGTGGGCGACCTTCGCCTCGGCCCGGAGGACGGTGCCCTGGGCCGGGCGGAGGTAGCTGATCGTGAAACCGCCGGTGAGCACCTCGGGGCCGAGCGCCGTACCGGCCGCGAACGTGATCGCGTTGTCGGCCGCGTAACCCAGGACGCCGCCGTGCAGGTAGCCGTTCTGCTGCCGGAGGTCGTCGCGGATGTCCAGCTCGAGCGTGGCTCCGCCCGCATCGAACGCGGTCAGCCGGGCTCCCAACAGCACACTGAACGGCTGTGCCGCGAGTACCTTCTCGGCCAGCTCAAAGGTCAGCTCCATGCCGACAGATTACTGACGCCGGGCGTGCAGGGCGGGCTCGCGTTCCTCCTCGGTGGTGCCGCCCCAGACGCCGTACGTCTCCCCGACGACGAAGGCGTGCTCGCGGCACTCGCGCCGTACCGGGCAGGTCCTGCACAGCGACTTGGCGACCACCTCGCGGGCGTGCTTGCGGGGGCCGCGCTCGGACTCGGCGGCGAAGAACAGCTCAGGGTCGACGTCCACGCAGGCGGCGTGATCCTGCCAGGCCCAGTTCTCGATCAGGGGCGACGGCAGGCCGGCTGGGGCCTTGCTCACCGCGCCGGCTGGCGGTTTGCGACGCCTCATGGCTGGGATTTCGGCAGTGCTGTCATGGTCAGGCACCTCGGCATCGATCGATTTCACCGCGGCTGGGTCTACAACCGCGGCCACTTGTCCCGGTACCCGTCGGCAAACCCCTGGAGCGGACTATCGTCAGCACGTGACCACGCCACTGGTGACCCTTCGCCCGATCACCGACCCCGAGTTCGCGAGTTGGAGGGACCGCGCCGCCGCGTCGTTCGCGTCCGGCATCGGCCCGGCCCAAGGGCTGGATCCGGCCGGGGCCCTCGAGTTCGCCTACCGCGAGACCGACAGGCTGCTGCCGAAGGGCCCCAGCACCGACAATCACCTGATCTGGCTGGCCTGCGCCGGTGACGAGCCGGTCGGGAGCCTGTGGATCAACACCAGGACGCGGGGCGCGTTCATCTACGGCATCGAGGTCGACGCCGACCACCGGGGCAAGGGCTACGGCCGCGCGATCATGCTCGCCGGCGAGGACGAGTGCCGCCGGCTCGGCTACAGCCACCTGGATCTCAACGTCTTCGGCGACAACTCCACCGCCATCCACCTCTACGAGTCCCTCGGCTACATCGTCACCTCCCAGCAGATGCGCAAGGAACTCTGACGCAGCCGCGGTTACGCTGGGTTGTCGACTCCGGGGAGTGGTGATGAGCTGGTGGGTCCTGCATGTGGACATGGATCAGTTCATCGCGGCTGTGGAGATCCGGCGCCGGCCTGAGCTGCGCGGGTTGCCGGTCGTGGTCGGTGGGTCGGGCGATCCGACGCAACCACGGCAGGTGGTCGCGACCGCGTCGTACGAGGCACGCGAGTACGGCGTGCACTCGGGGATGCCGGTGCGGGCGGCGTACAAGAAGTGCCCGCAGGCGGTCTTCCTGCCGTCCGATCCGGCCGCCTACGAGGCGGCGTCGACCGAGGTGATGGACACACTGCGATCGTTCCCCGTGGTGGTCGAGGTGTGGGGCTGGGACGAGTGTTTCGTCGGCGCGGAGACCGACGATCCCGAGCAGCTCGCCGCCGACCTGCGCGAGGCCGTGCAGGCCCGGACGAGCCTGACCTGTTCGGTCGGCATCGGCGACAACAAGACCCGCGCCAAGCTGGCCACCACCTTCGCGAAGCACGCGCGTTCCCACGCGGCGCCTTTCGAGGGCGCGAGTACGGCCGAGGCGCCCGCGGATGTGCCCGGCGTCTATCGACTGACCGGCGCGAACTGGCGGGAGGTGATGGACCACCGGCCGGTCCGGGAACTGTGGGGCATCGGCAGCCGGATGGAGCGGAACCTCAATGAGCTCGGCGTCTTCACCGTCGCCGACCTGGCCGCCGCCGACCTCGACGTCCTCCGCAAGCGCTTCGGGCCGAAGATGGGCGCCTGGTACGCCGCCCTCGGCCGGGGACTCGGCGACACCGAGGTGACCGACGTACCCCGCGAGCCCGTCTCCCGCAGCCGTGAGGAAACCTTCCCCGAGGACCTGGTCGACCGGGCCGACGTGGAGAAGGAACTCCGCCGCATCGCCATCCACGTCACCCGGGACGTCGTCGCCGAGGGCCGCACGATCCAACGCATCTGGGTGAAGGTCCGCTTCATCAGCTTCTACACCCCGATCAAGAGCCGCAAACTCCCCGAAATCACTCAGGACCCCGAGGTCGTCGCCACCACCGCCCAAGCCCTCCTCGACAAATTCGAACTCCGCCGCCCCATCCGCCTCCTCGGCGTCCGCGTCGAGTTCGCACCACCGGACGACGTCGCACCTGATCCATCGGGATGATCCACAGCTCGCCGACAGCCGCGTGCGGCGCCGATGCCGCTGCTCGCGCCGGTGACGAGCGCAACGGTGCCGGTCAGGGTCGAGGTCATGGGGTCCTCCTGGTCGGCGTCGGGACTTATGCGTGGGCGAGGTCGCTCGACAGCTCGCGGTACGCGTCGGCCTGGGCCAGCAGGGTGTTGGCCTTCTCCTCGACAGTCGCGACAGCGTCGGCGCCGGCCACGAAGCGCAGTGGAGGCTCGTCCTCGTCCGCGAGCCGCACGAGCGCGTTCGCGAGCTTGGCCGGATCGCCGCCCTGCCGGCCGTCCATGCTCTTCCAGCCCGCGACGGTCTCCCGGGTGCGCTCGGCGTAGTCGTCGATGGTTGCCTCGGCGTACTTGGTCGACTCGGGGCTCAGCAGCTCGGTCCGGAAGAAGCCGGGCTCGACGAGCATCGTGCGGATCCCGAACGGCGCAACCTCTGGGGTCAGCGACTCCAGCCACCCCTCGACGCCGAACTTCGACGCGGCGTACGCCGTACAGAACTCCTGACCGACGATCCCCGCGGTCGAGGAGATCGTGACGACCAGGCCCGAACGCTGAGCGCGCAGCACCGGAAGGACAGCGCGAGTGACCTCGACCGGACCGAACAACGTGGTCTCGATCTGCGCCCGGAAGTCCTCGGCGCTGAGCTCCTCGAAGAACCCGGCGTTGAAGTTGCCCGCATTGTTGACCAGTACGTCGATGTGGCCGAACCGATCTGTTGCCGCGCGGACGGCGTCCCGGATGCCGGCCGGATCGCTCACGTCCAGCGTAACGACCAGGAGATCGTCGTACGCACCGAGGGCGGAGCTCACCCGCTCGGCGTTGCGTCCGGTGGCGACGACGGCATGGCCGGCGGCCAGTGCGGCCGTGGCGATGTCCACGCCCAGACCGCGCCCGGCGCCGGTGATGAACCAAACCTTCTTGTCAGTCATGCTCGTGAACTTCCCTCTCGTTGATGTAGTGATCCCACGAAACCAGTCGGCGCGGATGGCGGGGAGACCCTGTTCGAGGGGTACTGAGAGGGACCCCCAACTCCGCGGAAGCGCTCGTACAGTGGTGAACATGACCGGCAGGCACGACCGCGACATCCGAGGCGACGTGCGCTCGGAAATCCGGGAGTTCCTGAGCACGCGGCGAGGCCGGATCAGCCCCGAACAGGCCGGGCTACCGGTGTACGGTGGAGCCCGCCGACGGGTCGTGGGACTGCGCCGGGAGGAGGTCGCTCTGCTCGCCGGGATCTCGACCGAGTACTACATCCGGCTCGAACGCGGCACCGCGGTCGGCGTCTCCGACAGCGTGATCGACGGTCTCGCCCACGCACTACAGCTCGACGAAGCCGAGCGGGCACACCTACTCGACCTGCTCCGCACCGCCGGCACGACCCGACCGCCACGCCGGCGACCTGCGGCCCAGGGGATCCGTGCCACCGTCCAGCGCGTCCTGGACTCGATGATCGGCACGCCGGCGTTCGTACTGAGCGGACGCCTGGACATCCTGGCCGCGAACGCCCTCGGGGCGGCGCTGTTCTCGCCCGCGTACGCCGGACCCGTCAGGCCGCCCAACAACGCCCGGTTCGTCTTCCTCGACCCGCAGGCGACCGAATTCTTCCGCGCTTGGGACCAGGTCGCCAACGACACCGTCGCACTTCTCCGTGCCGAGGTCGGCCGGGATCCGTACGACCGCCGGACCTCGGACCTGATCGGCGAGCTGTCCACCCGCAGCGAGGAGTTCCGGCTCCGCTGGGCCGCCCACGACGTCCGGATCCACACCACCGGCAGGAAACTCCTCCACCACCCCGTCGTCGGAGACCTCGACCTCCCCTTCGAGTCCTTCCCCCTGGCCTCCGAGCCGAACCAAAGCCTCCTCACCTACACCGCCGAGCCCGGCTCCCCCTCCGACGACGCCCTCACCCTCCTCGCCAGCTGGTCCGCCACCACCGGCGGCCTCGAGCACCCGGCGCCACCCGCGGCCCCAGAGCAGTCCCGGCCGGCTCGCGACCGCTGACTGCCCTCGGCCGCTAGGGCCTGAGACAGGAACTGGCGGCCCAACTCCATCCCAGCCGACACCACCCCGCCCGGCCGCACAGCAGCCCGGCTGCCACGCGTCGCCGGGATCGGCCACTTTGTGCACCAGATCCGTACGGTGACGGCCTCGGCGTACGGATCTGGTGCACAAAGTCGATCCTCGCCGTCGTCCACAGCCCTGATCCGGCCAGGCGAGTTTGCACCTCCGGCTGACTGTTCCCGAGTTACAGCTTGTAGGTGTTGGTGGCGGTGGTGGCGAAGACTGCTTCGCGTTCTGCGGGGGTCAAGGAGGCTGTGAGGGTCTCGGCTGTTTCGACCACCTCGGCGTAGGAGGCGGCCAGGAGGCAGACGGGCCAGTCGGAGCCGAACATCACGCGGGCCGGGGTGAAGGCGTCCAGGACGACGTCGGCGTAGGGCTGGAGGTCGGCGGGTTTCCAGTCGGTCCAGGAGGCTTCGGTGACCATGCCGGAGAGTTTGCAGGTGACGTTGGGCAGGGCGGCCAGCTCGCGGAGTTGGGTGGCCCAGGGCTCCAGCGACTCGCCGATCACGGGCTTGGAGATGTGGTCGACCACGAAGTTCAGCTGGGGGAGGTTGCGGGCGGTCTGGATCGCGGCGGGGAGGTGCGGGGTCTTGGTGAGCAGGTCGTAGGCCAGCCCGGCGTCGGCGACGGCGGACAGGCCGCGCTGGACGTCGGGGCGCAGGAGCCAGTCGACGTCCGGTTCGTCGTGGACCTGGTGGCGGATCGCCTTCAGATAGGCGCCGTCCGGGCGCGAGCGCAGGCCGTCCAGCGCGGTGGCGACGTCGTCCGCGGTGAGGTCCACCCAGCCGACCACGCCGGCGACCAGGTCGTTGCTGGCGGCAACCTCCAGGAACTCGACGGTCTCGTCGACCAGGCCGACTGTCTGCACCAGGACCGTGGCGGTGATGCCGGCGGCCGCGGCCTGGGGGGCCAGGTCGTCGATGGAGTAGTTGCGCCGGATCGGGTCGAGCGCGGGCCCGACCATCCAGGTTTGCTCGCGGACGGTCAGGTCCCAGATGTGGTGATGGGCGTCGACTCGAGTCATGCCACTCATCCAACCCTCCGATCGTCGATCGCGTCCTGATCCCAGTCGATGCCCAGCCCCGGCGAGTCCGGCGCGACCGCATGCCCGTCCACGATCGCCATCTCGGACGACGTGATCGCCCGCAGCTGCGGGATGTGCTCCACATACCGGCCATTGGGTACGGCGGCCGTCAGGCTGACATGCAGTTCCATCAGGAAATGCGGACACACCTCGAGGTTGAACGCCTCGGCCAGATGCGCGACCTTCAGCCATGGCGTGATCCCGCCGACCCGGGCCACGTCCACCTGGACGATCCCGGCTCCGCCCGAAGCGGCGTACTCCCGGAACTGTGAGACGGAGTACAGCGACTCACCCACCGCGATCGGAATCGAGGTGGACTCCGCCAACCGCACGTGCCCGGTCACATCGTCGGCCGGCAACGGCTCCTCGAACCACGACAGATCCACCGCCTCGAACGCCGCAGCTCGCCGGCGAGCCTCGGGATACGTCATCGACTGGTTCGCGTCCACCATGATGTCGAGCGCCGGCCCGACCGCGTCCCGAACCGCCTGCAGTCGCTCCAGATCCTCGTGGACCCGTGGCTTGCCGACCTTGAGCTTGACCCCGGGCCACCCCGCCTTCTGCGAGGCGAGCGCGCCCGCAACCAGCTCGTCGATTGTCAGATGCAGCCAGCCGCCCTCGGTGTCGTAGAGCGGCACCCGCTGCCGATATCCACCGGCCAGCCGCCACAGCGGTTCACCCGCCCGCAGGCAGCGCAGGTCCCACAACGCCGTGTCGACGGCCGCCAGCGCGAGCGACGTGATCGCACCGATCGTGGTCGCGTGAGTCGACCAGAACAGGTCCGACCAGAGCGCCTCGACGTTCCGGGCGTCCGCACCGACGAGGCGGGGCAGCAGATGGTCCCGCAGCAACGCCAGTACGGCGGTGCCGCCGGTGCCGATCGTGTAGGAGTACCCGAGGCCGGTCAGCCCGTCCGCGGTCTCCACCGACACGAAGATGGTCTCCTGCTTGAGGAATGACTGGACCGCGTCGGTGCGGACCGTCTCGACCTCGAGGTCGACCAGGTAGGCCTCGGCGCGGATAATCGCCGTACTCGCCGGAAGGGGGGTCCGGAGGGGCGACGCTGTCATGGGGCGGCTCCAGATCCTATAGGATATTGCGTACCTGATGCTGCCCGTTCACACTGGACCCGTCAAGACTCGTCCAGGTAACGATGCGGGTCGGGCAGAATGGCTCTGGGAGGAGCGACACGTGACGGATGCGCATGTGGGTCTGGCGGGGCAGCTCGCCCGGCTGCCTCAGCGGCAGGTGCTGAGCGACGATGTCTACGAGACGGTCAAGGGCCTGATCATGGACAGCGTGGTCGAGCCGGGCACCCGGCTGAACATCGACGCGCTGACCCGTGAGCTGGGCATCTCGCAGACCCCGATCCGGGAGTCGCTGGCCCGGCTGGAGTCCGACGGGCTGGTGATCAAGGAACCGCTGCGCGGCTACCGGGTGTCGTCCCGGTTGACCCTGGCCGAGTTCGACGACCTGTTCGAGTACCGCCTGCACGTCGAGCCGTGGGCGGCCGGCCGCGCCGCCGAGCGGGCCGGCGCCGACGACCTGGCCCGGCTCAAGGCGGAGATGCTGAGCTACACCGACGTACCGGACCGGCCGGCGTACGAGAGCTACCGGGCGATGGCGGCGCACGACCAGCGCTTCCACGACCTGGTGCTGGAGCTGTCCCGCAACGAGACGGCCCGGTTGTCCTTCCAGCGGACACACTGCCACCTGCACCTGTTCCGGCTGTACTACGGTGGCGGCATCGCGACGAAGGCGTTGCGGGAGCACAAGACGATCGTGACCGCGGTCCGCAAGGGCGATCCGGAGGACGCGGCCGCGGCGATGCGGGGGCACATCGAGGCCTCCCGGGCCCGGCTGCGGCCCATCTTCGACCAGGACTAGACCGTCACCAGACCGCCAGGGAGACATCTGTGGAACTGCTGCGCCTCGGCGCGGTCGGCGAGGAGCGCCCGTACGTGCGCGCCGCCGACGGCACCGTTCACGACCTGAGCTCGATCACCGCCGACATCGACGGGGCGTTCCTCGCCGCGGACGGCGTCGCCCGGGCCCGCGCCGCCCTCGAGGCCGGCGACCTGCCAGTGGCCGACGTGGAGGGCCTGCGGATCGGCGCCCCGATCGCCCGGCCGGGCGCGGTGGTCTGCATCGGCATGAACTACGCCGCTCACGCGGCCGAGTCCGGCTCCGAGCCGCCGGAGCAGCCGATCGTGTTCTTCAAGCACCCGAACACCGTCGTCGGTCCGGACGACGAGGTGCTCGTCCCGCGCGGCTCGACGAAGACCGACTGGGAGGTCGAGCTCGCCGTCGTCATCGGCAAGCAGGCCCGGTACGTCGAGACCGACGAGGAAGCGCTGGCCTGCATCGCCGGCTACGCGGTCTCGAACGACGTGTCCGAGCGTGCCTTCCAGCTCGACGAGTCCGGCGGGCAGTGGTCCAAGGGCAAGTGCTGCGAGACGTTCAACCCGCTCGGCCCGGCGCTGGTCCCGGCCGATGAGGTCGACCCCGACAACCTCGACCTGAAGTCCTGGGTCAACGGCGAGGCGCGGCAGGACTCGAACACCCGGGACATGGTCTTCTCCGTGGCAGCGCTGATCCGCGACCTCTCGCAGTACATGGTGCTCAGCCCCGGCGACATCGTGAACACAGGCACCCCGGAGGGCGTCGCGTTGTCCGGCCGGTTCCCGTACCTGGCTCCCGGCGACACGATGGAGCTGGAGATCCAGGGTCTCGGCCGCCAGCGGCAGACCCTCGGCAAGGCCTGAAATCTGTCCCCGGCCGGCTCTAGGGTCGGCCGGGTGACTGACCACCTGGGCAACATCCGCACCTCATACGACACCGTCGCCACTGCGTACGCCGACCTCGTGCAGGACGGCGCGGAGTGGGAGTCCGAGGGCTTCGACCTGTTCGCCGAGCTGGCCGGTGGCCGTCCGGTGCTTGACGTCGGGTGCGGGCCCGGCCGAACGACCGGCCTGCTGGCCGCGCGCGGTCTGAAGGTGACCGGGATCGACCTGTCCCCGGGGATGATCGAGGTCGCCTGACGAGACCACCCGGAGCTGGACTTCCGGGTCGGCTCTATGACGGCTCTGGAACTGGCCGACGGTGAGCTCGGCGGGGTCGTGTCCTGGTGGTCGATCATCCACCTGCCGCGCGACGTCGTACCGCAGGCGTTTGCCGAGTTCCACCGCGTGCTGGCCCCCGGCGGGGTCCTGCTGATGGGCTTTCACGTCGGCGAGGAGTCCACCCACAAGACGTCCGGGTACGGCGGTCTCCCGATGGATCTCTACGTCCATCGGTGGCGAGCCGAAGGGCTCACCGAGATCGCGGTCGCGGCGGGCTTCACGCCGTACCTGGATGCTGAAATTCCGCAGGACCGCCTGCTCTTCCGGAAGTAGGGTCGGCGCATGACTTCCCACGTGCGGACGGTGACGTTCGATGCCCACGACCCCTATGAGCTGGCCGGCTTCTGGCTGCAGGTGCTGAAGGCCGAGCGGCCCGACGACGACCATCCCGGCGAGCCGTACGCCGCGGTCGTCGCGGACTCGGTGAAGCTCCTGTTCGAGCAGAACAACGACGAGAAGGCCGCCAAGAACCGGGTCCACCTCGACCTCGAGCCGGACGGTCCACGCGACGCCGAGGTCGAGTGGTTGCTGACGCTGGGCGCCACCATCGCCCACGACCGCCGCAACCCCGACGGCACCGGCTTCGTCGTCATGCACGACCCGGAAGGCAACGAGTTCTGCGTCCTCCGCAGCGCCGCCGAGCGCGCCGCCACCAGCTAGGCCGACCCACCTCCGCGCCAAGCCCTCCGGAGCGTGCATTCTAGAGGTCGTCGACGTACGGCGTCTGGCCGGTGAAGGTCAGGCGCCAGTCGGTGGTGCGGGCGTCGACGGTGAGGTCGTAGCCGTTGCGGCGGGCCGTGAGGTGGTGGTGGCCGTCGGCGACGGGGGTGAGCTCGACCTTCCAGCCGCGGCCCTCCAGGGTTTCGGCGGCGAAGCCGAACTGGGCCTCCGCATCAGGCGTCGCCGGGTCGCCGGTCTCGACGGTGATCGTGCAGACCGACTCCGGTCCGCGGTCGTCCGACAGCGCACCCTGGCTCGCCGGCCCGACGTCCTGCGTGACCGCCGGTTTCTGGCCAGGCACCACCGTGGCGGCGACCGTGAGCAGTTCCGACCGGAGGAAGTTGCGGGCTTCGGTGAGCGTCACATCCCCGTCATACACCTTGGCGCCAACTCTTGCGACGCATTGCCCGCGATTCGCTAATCGGTGATCTCCGGGGTCTCGCCCGCCAGCGTCAACCGCCAGTCCCCGTCCCAACCGTGCACCGCGACCTCGTACCCGTCCCGCCGGGCGGCGAGGCTGTGATGGCCGCCCTCCACCGGAGCGATTTCGGTCTCCCACCCGCGCGACGTCAGGGCGGCAGCCGCAGCCGCGACCTGTCCCGCCGGGTCGACGACGGCCGGATCGCCGGTCTCCACGGTGATCGAGCAGATGGTGGCCGGCCCGCGCCCGTCCGACATGGCCCGCGGGTTCACCGGGCCCGGGTCGTGCGCGACCACTCCGTCCAGACCGGGTACGGCGACGGCCGCCACGGCCAGCAGTTCCGCCCGGAGGAAGTCCCGGGCCTGGGTCAGCGTCATCGAGCAGGTCCTTCCGGTTGGCGGGCCGGGCCACCACCGGTCCGGTCCCTGGCTCCGTCGAGAGGCTTGTCCTTGGGTCCTGAGCTGATCTTCTTCAGCGCCATCACGCCGTCGAACACCTTCGCGAGCGGCACCGCCACCGGTGTCTGAGCCACCTTACGCAGCGGCTCCGACCAGGAGATCCCGGGCAGCACCCGGCTCTCCTGTTTCGCCGTCGTCCGAACCGCCGCGGTGACCGCGCCCAGCTCGCCGCGGCCGATCCGGCCGAGGTTCCGGAAGGACTCGCTGTTGAGCTCGAAGTAGCCCATGTGCCCGCGGACGTGGACGTCGCCGCGCTCGGTCTCGAACCGGAACACGTCCGCGAAGTCGGCCGGATCGGGACCGTGCTCCTGCAGGTAGGAGATGTAGTCGCCCTTTGCACGAGCGACGTACAGCCTGGTCCCCGGCGGCGTGATCTGCGCCCCCGACGTCACGGTCGGGTCGATGCCGGGACACCCGACGAGCACCGCCCGGTCAGGATTCACCCCATCCGGCAGCCGCCCGTCGACGCCCTCCATCAGCGCCTGGCCGAGCACCAGCGACCCATAGCTGTTCCCGATGACCGTCGTCTCCGCATACGGCGCCTTGACCACCTCGACACCGGCTTCAAAGCGAGACAGTCGCGGCAAGGCCGCCCGCGCGGGCTCCTTGGACATCGCGTCTTCCAGGGTGAGCGGTGCGTCGTAGTCCTTCCACACCACCACAGCCGTCTTCGGGCCGACCTGGTTCTTGAGCTGCTGCGCCCGGTCCATCTGCGCGCGTACGCCGTCCAGGTCGTTGCCGAGTCCCGGGATCAGCACGACCACGTTGCGGGCCGTCTCGAGGTCGCCGAGGATCTCGATCATCCGGCCCTGGCCCTCGACGTCCACGGACAGGAACTGCCGCGATCCGAACACCTCGATGCGATCGCCGGCGGCATCGACGTCCAGGCCCTTCCGGACCGACCACAGCATCTCGCTCACAGTGTCGAGCCGCTTGCGCTGCTCGGGTGTGGACTCACCGCCCTCGACCGCGTCCCGTAGCCGCCGCTGCGCCGCGAGCAGGATCACGCGGCTGGCGTCGTACCGTAACTGCAGCGGGGCGCCGTCCAGCGCGCTGAGCTGCTCGGGCGGATTCTCGGCGAGCGCGCGAGCGGATGCCGCCGGCAGGGCGCGGAAATAGTCCCGGACCTCCTGGACCGCCTTTTGGTGCGGCAGATCCCGAGTGTGACGGATCAGCAGGTCGAGTTGCTCGGCCTCGGTCATGGCATCCCTCGGTCCCCAGGAGGTATCCACACAAGCGGTCGCCTGTTAACCGCAGAGAGTAAGTCAGTGGAAGGCCAGTGACCAGGAACCTGCGTGATGGGAGAGGTTGACCGTGGCCAGCGGGCGGACGTCCACGTGCCGGAGCGACTCGGCGGGCGCATCGAGGACGTACAGCACGATCGCCCGCACCACCGCGGGGTGGACGACGGCGACGACCGTACGGCGATCGCCGGTCAGCTGATCGAGATCCCCGAGCCAGTCCGCGACCCGCGCGATCACGTCGTTCTCGGTCTCCCCGCCCGGGGTCGCGGTATGCGGACGCTCGAGCCACGCCGACACCCGCTCCGGATCCGCCGCGAGCAACTCCTCGAGGTCGCGGCCGGCCCAGTCGCCGTACTCGCGGTCCCGCAGGACCGGCTCGACGACCGGGGTCAGCCCGAGCGCCTCGGCGGTGCGTACGGCGGCCCGCTCGGGGCCGGCGTACACGGCATCGGCTGTGAGCTCCAGTCCGCGGGCAGCCTCGACACTCGCCGGATCCGGTTCGGCGTCGCCGCCGAGCACGAGTCCACGCAGCGCGGGCGTCAAGGCGTGCGCAATGAGAGTCAATCCCGTCAAGCGGCGACCACCTTCTGTCGAGTCAGCCGGCGGTCGTCCACGGTGGCGGCGTACCCGAAGCCGAGCAGGAGCCACAGCGTCGCCTGCGTACCGAGCGAGGCGAACCGGAACTGCCACAGCAGCGTAGCGGGGAACGTCTCCGGAACCTCGTTGATTCGCGGCAGGATCAGGTACGCCACCACGATCGTCACGAGGAACGCGATCACCCCGCCGCCGAGTCGGGCGAGCTCGCCGTACCGGGCGGCCCAGCGCGATGCGGCGACGCCGGCCCAGACCGCGAGCAGGCCGATCACCAGCGTCAGCAGGTAGGTCACGGTCCGCCGGGTGATCGTGTCCGGATTGCCGACCGCGGGCGGGTTCGGTGGGTATTTGAGGAACGGGACCAGCACGATCCCGACGAAGCCGGCCGCGGCCAGGCCGAGCGCGGCGTACGCGTCGTTCCCGGTGCGGAGCTTGCGGCGGAGCAGCGTGAAGCCGACGGCGAACATGCCGCCGAGGGCCACGCCGTACAGGCTGGTGGCGAGGAACAAGCCGGCCTTCTGGCCTTCACGGCTGACGAGCGGCTTCTCTTCGGCGGCAGGCTCAGCGCTGTCACCATGGTCGTGGGAGTGCGCGGCACCAGCCTCTTCGATCGCGATGGCCGCGTCGACACGCGGTTCACCCATCACGTACGCGAAGGTCCCGGCCAGCAGGCCGGCGAAGAGTCCGACGATCAGTCCGCGCACCAGGAGCGATCCGAAGGTGCGCATCGGGATCTAGTGGCAGGGCACGCCGAGCAGGTGGCGCCCGTCGTGCATCAGCTCGTGCAGGTACATCCCGGACTGGGAGACCGCGCCCTGGTCGAACCCGACCAGGTAGGCGAGCAGGAGCATCAGGCCGACGCTGAGCAGCGCGACGGCGAGGAGCCGGGGGGAGAGAGCCGGTACGGCGACCGAGCGGGCAGGAGCTGCCATCTGAACCTCCTGGGGAAGTGCGCGTCCCCATCGAAAGGCTGCTGGTGCCCGAGCGTCCTGACTCACGAGCAGAGCTCGCTCACAGTGGCGCGGCCGTGCCGGACTTGCACCGGCTTCCCTCATGGCACCGCAGGTTGTCCCCCCGAACCGTAGAGGCCGCCGGAGTGGCCGGTCAACGGATGGCGGCGTGGCGGTGATCTATCCCACCCGGTGGACAGGGGTAGTGCGGCGCGACCGCGTCGCACTTACTCTGAGGAAATGCCGTCCGCTCACCACCTGATCGCGTTCGCGATCACCGCGTTCATCATCATCGTCGTGCCCGGGCCGAGTGTGCTGTTCATCGTCGGCCGGGCGCTCGCGGTCGGGCGCCGCGAGGCAGTGCTCACGATGGTCGGCAACACCATCGGCGCCTCGGTCCTGCTCGGCCTGGTCTCGCTCGGCCTCGGCACCCTGATCGCGGCCAGCGCCATCGCCCTGACCGTGGTGAAGCTGGCGGGCGCGGCGTACCTGATCTATCTCGGCGTGCACGCGTTCCGGACCCGGAAGTCGCTGGTCGAGGCGATGACGAGTGGTGTGAAGCCGGGCAACACCCGCCGGACGCTCCGGCAGGGCTTCCTGGTCGGGGTCACCAACGCCAAGACCGCGGTCTTCTTCGCGGCCGTGCTGCCGCAGTTCGTGGACAAGGGCGCGAGCAGCCCGGCCTGGGCCCAGATCCTCGTACTCGGCCTGATCTTCATCCTGATCGCGCTCTGCTCGGACAGCGTCTGGGCGGTCGTCGCCGGCACCGCCCGCGAGTGGTTCGCCCGCTCGCCGCGCCGGCTCGAAATGGTCGGCGGCACCGGCGGCCTGATGATCATCGGCCTCGGCGCGAGCATCGCCGTCACGGGGTCCAAGGACTAGCTCGGACTAGCTCGCGCCGCGCGCGGTCCGCCGGCCCGCCTGGACGCCGATCAGCGCGAGCGCCGCCGGGAGCCCGAACGCGACCAGGTACGCCGTCACCGCCGAGTGCGGCTCGAGCGCGGCGAACAGCGATCCGCCGACGGCCAGGACCGTTGCTGTGGACAACGAGTCGCTCAACTGCGCGGCCGAGCTGTTGGCGCCCTGCTCGTCGCGCTCGGAGTATTCCAGGGTCAGCACCGACAAGGTGGGGAAGACGGTGCCCATGCCGAGGCCGGTGAGGCTCCAGCCGAGGATGCCGACCAGCACCGGGACGTTGTCGTTGAGGGTCAGCGTCGCGGTGGCGATCCCGAGCAGGATCAAGACCATGCCGGCCTGCAGGAACACCGAGTGCGAGAACGGCTGCTTCGGGCGGCCGCGATACCAGGAGGCGGCGGTCCAGCTCAGGGCGCTGACGGTCAGCACCAGACCCGCGAGGGCCGGGGACAGACCGCGCTCCCGGGTCAGCATCAGCGGCAGGAACACCTCGGCACCGAATCCGGCAGCAGCCACCAACCCCCGGAGCGCGACCACCGACGGCAGGCCGCGTCCGAGCGTGAACGTCCCGCTCGGCAGAAGCCGTGGGGCGAACGCGACCACGCCGGCCAAACCGATCACCAGCAGAACAACCTGGAGTACGCCGCGCTGCTGGCCGCCGTAGTGCAGAAGACCGACCCCGACCGCCGCTGCGATCGCCCACATGGCCCGCTTGTCCCACAGCCGTCCCTCGCGTGCCTCGTACGCAGCGCCGTGAGCCAAGCCGGGCCGCATCACGAGCACCGCCGGGATCGCGATGGCTGGTACGGCGAGGAACACGATCCGCCAACTCGCGTGTTCGACGATCAGGCCGGCGATCGCGGGGCCGACGAGGGACGGGACGACCCAGCCGGTCGCGAACGCGGCGAAGATCCGCGGGCGCAGCCGGGCCGGGTACAGCTGCCCGACGACGACGTACAGGGCGACCGTCAGCAGGCCGGAGCCGAAGCCTTGGATGATGCGGCCCGCGACCAGGATCTCCATGGACGGAGCGAGTCCGGCGATGATCAGACCGCCGAGGAACCACGCGGTGCCGTGCCAGAGCGGGCGGGTCGGGCCCTTGAGATCACTCCAGGTGCCGGAGACGACCATCGCGACCACACCGGAGGCCAGCGGGCCGCCGAACGCCAGCGCGTACAGGCTGAGCCCGTCGAGCGCCTGGGCGACCGTCGGCATCGCGGTCGTGACCGCGAGGGACTCGAACGCGACCAGGGTGATCAACGCGACCATCCCGACCGTCAGGGCCCGGTACTTCGGCGAGAGTACGCCGCCGGAGTCGGTGGTCTGGTCGGCCTCGGGTTCGGCAACGCTGGTCATGCCGAGAACTCTCGGACATCAAGTGGACTTTAAGTCAAGCGCAATCAGAGAACGGCGGCGAGGACCAGCGCGAGGATCGGCGGGACGGCCTGGGTGGCGGCGGCACGGACCATCCGGCGGTCGGAGGCGACCAGCACGAGGCCGGCGCCCGCCATACAGGCACACGCGAACAACGCGATCGCGTGGCCTTTGTCGCCACCCCAGATCAGACCGCCGAGCGCACCGATCGCCAGGAACAGGTTGTAGAACCCCTGGTTGAACGCCCACGGCCGGGCAGCCGCCGCCTCCGCCTCGTCCTTCACCAGGAACCGTTTGTACGTGCTCGGCCTGCTGAACAGCAGGCTCTCCATCGCGAACACCGCGACGTGGAACAGCCCGGCCACAACCACAAAGATCTGCGCGATCACGCTCATGCGCGAACCGTACCGGCCGCCCGCCCGCCCGGCCCCGCAACCCGCCCGACGCAATCTGGTGGGCTGACCCGTCACCTTGTGGGTTGCCCACCGAGATTCTCGGGGGGCAACCCACCGTCTGGTGGGTCAACCCATCGGATCGGTCAGGCTCGCCAATCGGCGGTAAAAGGAACGCGCTGGGTTGGCGGTGAAGATCGCGTGCGCGACATCGGCGCCGAGGTGGCGCGCGATCCGGGGCCGGAGGTGAGTGAGGAGATAAGGGATGCCGGGTCCTTCACCGGTCGCGCCGCGGGCCTTGGCGGTCGTGGTGTCGCCGCCGAGCAGCAGCCGGTCGGCGTACCCGGCGTCGACCAGCGCGGCCAGGCAGTCCAGCAACCGGGGATCGGTCGCATGATTCGCCCGCGACGGCCCGTCGAACGCCAGCCACGCACCCCGCTCGGCCAACTCGAGGTGACCACGATGATCCGGGAACCGATTCAGATGCCCGAGGATCACCGCCGACGGAGGTACGTCGAGCTTGTCGACAAGGAGATCCAGTACGGCGTCTGCCGCGGATCCGAGTTCGTGATGGATCGCGATCGGCGCGCCGGTCGCGTGATGCGCCTCGGCCGCGGCCCGCATCACCAGCTCGGCGTGCGCGTCCAGGACATGGAATCCGCCGGCCACCTTGATCAGTCCGGCCCGGACCGAACTGTTGCCGATGCCAACGGTCAGCTCGCGGACGAAGATCTCGGCCAGCCGACCCCGCACGCCGTCGACGAAGCCCTCCGGGTAGTGCTCACGCCGATGCAGTCCGGTCGCCGCAACCAGCGAAACCCCTGTGTTGCTTGAGATTCCGGGCAACAGCTCGGCCCGGCGCCCCAGTCCATGCGGCGTCCACTGCACGATCGCCTGCCCACCGGCCGCCGCGAAAGCACGCACCTCCGCCACCGCGGCGTCTTCGTCATCCAGCTCCTGCCCGGGCAGAACCGCCGAACGAAAGAACAGATGGTCGTGGGAGTCGCACACGCCGAGGGCCTCCGGCGCGAGGTCTCCGAGAACGGTCCTGATCACCGAGCCTCCTCGTTGCCTGCCACCTGTCCATCTTCTTCTCATAGCGCGCGAAAGGCCCAGTCGGCATGACTGGGCCTTTCAGCACCTGTAGTGGGTCAGCGACCGCGGCGGGAGCTGCCGGCCCGGGAGCCGGCGGAGAACGCTGCGGCACCGGCCGGACGAGCGGCCGATCCCGGAGTGCTCGTGGTGTAGGTCTTCGAACCGCCCGAGCCTGCGCGGGACTTCGCGCGGCCGGAGCCCCGCGAGCCACCCGTCGAGCGCGACGCCTGGGCAGAACGGCCTTGGTTCGGCCGCTGCTCGGTTGCCGGCTGAGCGGAGCCCGAGGCGCGCCCGCGACGGCCGCCTCGGCCCGATCCGCGACCGGTCGAGCTCGCGACGCGCTCCGGCTGGACGGCCTTGACGGCCGGCTCGACGAAGGTCCGCTCGCCGGGGGCCAGCTCGGTCAGCAGCGGGTCGCCGGTGCTGAGCTTGGTGACCTTCGGGGCGATGCCGGCCTTGCGGGTGAGGTCGCGGACGTCGCGGACCTGGTCGTCGGTCATCAGCGTGACGACCGTGCCCTCGGCACCTGCGCGGGCGGTCCGTCCGGAGCGGTGCAGGTAGGCCTTGTGCTCGATCGGCGGATCGGCGTGGATCACCAGCGCGATGTCGTCGACGTGGATCCCGCGGGCCGCGATGTCGGTGGCGACGAGGGTCTTCGCCGTACCGTCGGAGAAGGCCTCCAGGTTCCGCGTGCGGGCGCCCTGGGAGAGGTTGCCGTGCAGCTCGACGGCCGGCACGCCCTGGGCGATCAGCTTCTTGGTCAGCGCCTTGGCGCCGTACTTCGTCCTGGTGAAGACCAGCGAACGCCCGGGCGCGGCGGTCAGGTCGACGAGCACCGGGAGCCGGGTGTCGGGCTGGACGTGCAGCACGTGATGGGTCATGAGCGAGACCGGCGACTGCGCCGAGTCGACACTGTGCGTGACCGGCGTGGTCATGAATCGCTGCACGAGGACGTTGACGCCGGCGTCCAGCGTGGCCGAGAACAGCAGCCGCTGGGCGCTGGACGGGGTCGCCTCGAGGATCCGGCGGACGGCGGGCAGGAAGCCGAGATCGGCCATGTGGTCGGCCTCGTCGAGCACGGTGATCTCGACCGCGTCGAGCTTCGCGTGCCCGGCCTGGACATGGTCCTCGAGCCGGCCCGGGCAGGCGACGACGATGTCGGCGCCCTTGCGCAGGCCGGTGATCTGCGGGCCGTGGCCGACGCCGCCGAAGACCGTCATCGAGCGCAGGCCGAGCGCGTCGGCGAGCGGCGTGATCGACGCCTGGATCTGGGTCGCGAGCTCGCGCGTCGGCGCGAGGATCAGCGCGCGGGGATGGTTCGCCCGGCGCTTCCCGCGGCCGGCGGCGAGCCGGGCCAGCACCGGCAGGACGAACGCGTAGGTCTTTCCCGATCCGGTCCGGCCGCGGCCGAGAACGTCCTTGCCGGCCAGGGAATCCGGCAGCGTGGCCGCCTGGATCGGGAACGGCTTCGTCACCCCGGTCGCCGACAGCGCGGTGACCAGCGTCTCGGGTACGCCGAGGTCGGCGAACGTAAGGTTGTCCGGGACAACCATCTCGTCAACCTCGTCGTACGACGCGTTGTTGCTGACAGCAACCTTCGACGGTCGGCCGGTCTCGGCGGGTGGGCCGAAGAGCGCCGCGGCGGAGGATCCGTTGCGGCGGTCACCGGACCGGCGCCGGCGACGCGGACGCGACGCGGAGGTGGATTGCGGTTGGGCGGATTGCGTGGATGTGGACGTGGGGCGGCGGACCGCCATCTGGTACTCCAAAAGTTCGGGGGTCGTCCTGCCCGGCGCGGCCGGTTTACTGCCGCGGCGCGTGGTGGTCGACTGCTGGCGCAATGTGTTTGCGCTCACCGGCCCGAGGCAGAACTGGGCGGGCCGTCACAGACAGTCTACGGCACCGGGGGCCAACACCCCGATGGATATTCACAGGACGCTCGTCACACCGCTAGGTTCTGCTCGTGACGTCACAGTTCCGGGTGGATCCGGCCACCGCCGCGGGTGAACGCGAACTTCTCCAGGGTTTCCTCGACTTCCACCGCGGCACACTGCTGTGGAAAGTCTCCGGACTGACCGGTGAACAACTGGTGGAGCGCAGTGTGGATCCGTCCAGCATGTCGCTGATCGGACTGGTCCGGCACCTGTCCGAGGTCGAGAAGTACTGGTTCCACCGCGCGCTCGCCCAACTCCCCGCCGAGCCGAAGTTCTGGACCGCCGAGCATCCCGACGGTGACTTCGACCTCGCCGACCCGGCACAGGCCGAACAGGACCTCGAGGACTTCCGGCAGATCGCCAAGACCTCCGACGAGATCGCCGCCCGCTACACCCTCGACGACACGTTCGTCCGCCCAGGCCACGAGGGCGACTACTCAGTGCGCTACCTCTACATCCACATGATCGAGGAATACGCCCGCCACAACGGCCACGCCGACCTCCTCCGCGAACGCCTGGATGGACTCACCGGCGAGTAGCTCTCACGGGCGGATCGCGCGGATCAGGCCGACGATGTCGTTCACGACTCCACGGACGCCCGGGATGCGGGTCAGGCGGAGCAGGCGGTCGACCAGAGGGACTGAGCGGTCGATCAAGGCTTTGGTACGGCGTAGGTCCTCGCTGTCGTCGTGGACCCAGAAGAGCACGATGCCCATCTCCATGAGCCACAGGAGTTCGGGTAGTTCCGCCTTCAGGTCGGCTGGGAGCTTCAGGTCAGAACCCTCGACGACCCGGCGGAAGACGTCGACGCTTGCCTCTCGCGCCGGCCGCGACTCCGCGCTGAACGGCGAGAGCGGACTCTTCGGATCGGCCGCCGTCTTGAAGAACGTGCCGGCGAACTCGTGGTACGGCGCGGCCACGTCGAGCCAGGTCCGCAGTACGCCGGTCATCCGCGGCACGAACGCCTTCTCCGACGACAGGATCGACTCGACGGCCTCGCGGTGCTGCTCCTGCAGGTGGTCGTAGTACGCCTGCATCAGATGCTCTTTGGAGCCGTAGTAGTAGTACGCGTTGCCGACCGAGACGCCCGCCTCGGTGGCGATCGCCCGCATCGTCGTCTTCCCGTACCCCTGCTCGCGGAACAACCGCAGCGCCGTGGACAGGATCAGCTCCCGAGTCTGCTCACCCTTGGCGGTCGCACTGTCCGTCACATCCGTCAGCGTAGTCACCCCCACCGCGCACACTGGTCCAGCTCCGCAATCCGGCGGCCGCCTGGACGATCGCCCGCGCCACCGGCCGCAGCGAGGGACTCGCCAGCCGTACGGCTGTGTGCCTGTGCTCCCACGTGGCCCACAGGCACACGATCCACGCACGGTCGCCGACGTACACGGACCCGTCGTCGGCGACCACGGTCACCTCGCGCAGCGTCGCCTCGTGATCCAGCCCGGGGTAGAGCGCCCGCGCGTACGTCGACCCCGCCGCGACGAACCGCAGACGCACTACCCCGCCCTGCCCGTTCGTGGCCGGCCGCTGCGCCGCCAGCCAGTCCTTGAACCGGCGGCAGAGTGAACAGTGCGCGTCGTACAGAACAGTCAGCTCACGCATGGCTCAGTAGCCGTACGGCATCGGCTGCTCGGCGGCGATCGGGACAACGTCGTTCGGCGGGACCGGCGGTGTGGCCATACCGTGGAGCTGGCTGCGGTTGCGGATCTTGTTGAAGATCCAGACGTTCGTCAGGTGCAGCCCGCCGAGCACCAGCATCACGAACCCGAGCTTCACGCTCAGCTGGTCGAAGACTCCGCGGGCGTCGACGACGACCTTGTCGGCGCGCAGGAACAGCGTCACGAATCCCAGGTTGACCAGGTAGAAACCGACCACGAGCAGCCGGTTCACCGCGTCGGCGAAGTCCTCGTTGCCGTGGAACACGTCAACCAGGAAGATCCGTCCGTTCCGGCTCAGCGTCCGGGCCACCCAGATCGTCAGCGGCACCGCGATCAGCAGGTAGATCAGGTAGGTCGTCACGGTCATGGTCATCTCGTCCCCACTTCTTGAACACGTTCAACTCTGTCTCGCGGCGAGCGTACGCCGGTCTTTTGAACATGTTCAAGTAGCCGCTGATGTGACGTGGATCTCCGGTGCGGCAGGATGACCACCATGACGACCTGGGTGTTCGAAGGGACCGTCCTGCCGGCCGGCGACACCGCCCGGCTCGAGTTCGGCCGGTCCGGTGCCGCGGACGTGCTGCCCGGGCGGTTCGGCGTACCGGGGCTGGTGGACTCGCACTGTCACCTGACCGTCGGGACCGACGACCTCGGGCCCCGGCTGTTCGGGTCCGACTTCGCGGCCGAGCGGCTCGAGGAACTCGCCGCCGCCGGGGTGAGCGCAGTGCGTGATGTCGGCGGCGACCGGACGGTCACTCTGAAGCTGGCGGGCATCCAGGACGACAGCCGGCCGGTCGTCCTGGCGGCCGGACGGTTCCTGGCGCCACCCGGGCGGTACTTCCCGCGCATGCATGAGCCGGTGCAGCCGGAGGACCTGCTGGCCGCGGTCGGCGCCGAACTGGACGACGGTGCGACCTGGGTGAAGCTCATCGGCGACTTCCCGGCCGTCGGCCCGGACGGCCCGATCCGGGACAGCCCGATGGAGCAGACCTACCAGACCGCACTGGTCGAGGCCGTGGTTCAACTCGCACACTCCCGCGGCGCCCGGGTCGCGGCGCACACCAACACCGAGATCGTCAGCGACCTGATCCGCGTCGGGGTCGACTCGATCGAGCACGGTACGTCGATCACCGAACAGGACCTGGAGACACTCGGCGCCCGAGTTGGTGCGTGGACGCCGACACTGTGCGCATCCGTCGGGCCAAGGCCGGACGCCACGCCGGAGCAGGACAAGCGGCGCCAGGCCAGGTCGGAGTACCTCTCGTCGATGCTCCAGCTCGCCGATCGGTACGGCGTTCGGGTGCTGACCGGGTCGGACGTGGTCGGGACCGTGGCCGGCGAGATCGACTTGCTGGTGAAGCACGGCCTGACGGTCGATCAGGCGCTCGTGGCCGCATCCACCGGAGCACAGGACTTCCTCGGTCTGTCCGGCGACGGCAACCTCGTCACGTACGACGCGGATCCGCGCGAGCACCCCGAGGTCCTCGCCACGCCGGCCGCCGTCGTCCTCCAGCACCGACGGATCCGATGACCTATGCGGGAGAAGAGCCTCGACAAGTGGGTCGCGAAGTACCGGAAGGCCTGGGAGAGCAACGACCCGGCTGACATCGCCGCGCTGTGGACCGAGGACGCCGCGTGGTACCGGCGACCCGACGAGGAGCCGGTGCTGGGCCGGGATGCGATCGTGCAGGCCTGGCTGGAGGTCGCGGACGCTCCGGGCGAGACAGCGTTCGAGTACGAGGTGCTCGGCTTCGGCGACGGAGTCGGGTTCGTGCGCGGCTGGACGACGTACCTGACCGATCCGCCGGGCGAGTTCAGCAACCTGTGGGTGATCCGGCTGGACCACGATCGGGCCCACGAGTTCGTCGAGTGGTGGATGGAAAAGCCTTAGTCGGTTAGGCTTCCGGGTAGGCACGCAGGGTGCCACCGGTCCGCGGGAAGGGCTCAGCCCACCTGTTCACCAAGCTGTGTGAGCTGTGTTCACCTCCTTTCTCGCCTGACGACGCGGACAGCAGGCTCGTAGAGAGGAGGTCGCGATGCCGACCCGGAATCTTCCGAACGACCCGCACCTGGACCACCTGCGCAAGCAGGCGAAGACGCTGCTCAAGCAGGTCCGTGATGCCGACCCGGACGCCGTGGCGCTCGCCGCCGAATTCCATCCAGTGCAGTCTCTGGCCGATGCCCAGCTGGTGATCGCCCGCAGTTACGGCTTCCCAAGCTGGCCCCGGATCGTCCGGCATCTGGAGCTGGTCGACCAGTACAGCCGCTCCCCCCACCGCCAGGAGATCGGTGGACCGCTCGACACCCCGGAGCAACGCGCCGACGAGTTCCTGCGACTCTCGACACTGCATTACGGGCAGGACGACCCGGCCCGGCAGCGGTCCGCGGAGCAGTTGCTGGAGCAGTTCCCAGATGTTGCCCGGAGCAACATCTATACGCTGGCGGTGGCCGGCGAGTTGGACGCTGTCCGCGCGGTGCTCGCCGCGGATCCCTGGCAGGCAAGAGAAGAAGGTGGCCCCTACCGCTGGCAGCCGTTGCTCTACATCACGTACGGGCGGCTCGACGTGCCGCATCAAGTGGACATCGCGAGGCTGTTCCTCGAGCACGGCGCCGACCCGAACGCGGGCTATCTATGGCAGGGCATGCCGTCGCCGTTCACCGCACTGACCGGCGCGTTCGGCCGTGGTGAAGGTGATCAGCCGCCGCATCGCGATCGGGTCGAGCTCGCCCGGCTCCTGCTCGACGCCGGCGCCGATCCGAACGACAGCCAGACCATGTACAACTGCGGTCCCGGGTGTCCCCCGCCGTACGACGATGTGCACCTGGAGCTCCTGGTCGAGTACGGGCTCGGCCGGGGGGACGGTGGTCCGTGGCACGAGCGGATGACGACCGCCCACCCGACGCCACGTGAGCTGCTGGAGGACGAGCTGGTGTTCGCGTCATCCGCGGGCCTGCTGCATCGGGTCGAGCTGGTCCTTGCCCAAGGCACCGATCCGGACGGGCGCGGCACCCGGCATCCCGGTTTCCACGGTCATCGCGCGTACGAGTTCGCCACCGTCCTGGGCTACACCGAGATCGCCGACCTGCTCCGCGCGCGTGGTGCGGCGCCGGTGGACGAGGTCCATGAACTCTTCGCCGCGATCATGCGCGGCGAGACGCCGGCGGCCGGCCCCGAGCTGGTCGCACGGGCGATCAGCCGCAACCCGTACCTCCCGATCCGCGCCGCCGAGATCGGCCGATCGGAGGCACTGGAGCCGCTGCGGCGCCTCGGCTTCGACCTGAATGTCGTCGCCCTGTCCGCACCGATCCATCAGGCCGCGATCCACGGCCACCTGGACACGGTCAAGAAGCTGGTCGAACTCGGGGCCGATCCCGAGCTGCGGGATCCGTCGTACGGCGGGAACGCGCTGGGGTGGGCCCAACACGGTCAGCAGCAGGCGGTCGCCGACTACCTCAGGGGCTTATCGCGAGGAAGATGAACGCGCTGAACACCATCAGGTGGACGGCACCCTGAAGCAGGGTGGCCCGGCCGGTGGCGAGGGTGAGGATGCTGGTCACGACCGTGAGCGCGAACAGCACCATCTCGGTGCCACCGAGACCCAGCACGAGCGGTCCGCTCAGCCAGATGGACGCGACCGCGATCGCCGGGATGGTCAGGCCGATGCTCGCGAGGGCTGACCCGAGGGCGAGGTTGAAGCTGTTCTGGAGGCGGTTGCGCAGTGCGGCGCGGACTGCGGCAGCCGTCTCCGGGAGCAGGACCAGCAACGCGATCGCGACACCGACGACAGCCACCGGTGCGCCGGCCGATTCCACCGCCGACTCCAGGCTGGGCGACACCGTCTTGGCCAGACCGACCACCGAGATGAGGCAGACGAACAGCAGCCCGAGGCTGAGCAGCGCGACCTGTCCACTCGGCGCCGTCGCGTGCGTACCGTCCTCGTCCTCCTCGACCTCATCCGACGACGGGACCGGGAGGAAATAGTCCCGATGCCGAACGGTCTGCACGAAGACGAACACGCCGTACATCACCAACGACGTCACCCCGGCGAACGCCAGCTGGGCCGGACTGAACTGCGGACCGGGCGCGCTCGTCGTGAACGTCGGCAGCACCAGGCTCAGCGTGACCAAGGCGGTCATCACCGCGAGCGCACTGCTGGACGCACGGACGCGGAACTCCTGGGTGCCGTGCCGCAGCGAGCCGACAACGAGAGACAGACCGAGGATGCCGTTGCAGGTGATCATCACCGCGGCGAACACGGTGTCCCGCGCGAGGGTGGCGGCCTTCACGCCACCGGGCACCATCAGGGTGACGATCAGTGCGACCTCGATCACTGTCACGGCGAGCGCGAGGATCAGCGTGCCGAACGGTTCGCCGACCCGATGGGCAACCACTTCGGCATGGTGGACGGCGGCGATCACCGCCGCGCCGAGACCGGCGCAGACCAGGATCAGCAGCGCCACGCCCAGGTGACGATGCCAGGTCAGCAGCAGGACGACGAAGGCGAGCGGGGGCACGGCCAGACTCCAGCGCGGCAGCCCCTGGATCACGGTGTTTGTCATCCTCAGGCAGTCTATCGGGAATGCGCTTGGCAACCGGAGATCCACGGGTGATGCTTCTCGCATCATGTCTGTGCAGATCAGAATCGCGACCGCCGATGACTGGGCGGCCATCTGGGCCTTCTTCCACGAGATCGTGGCCGCGCGGGAGACGTATACCTACGACCCGGAGCTGACCGAGGAGCAGGCGCGGGTGCTCTGGATGTCACCGTCGAGTGCGGCGCTGAGCCGGACCACGGTCGCGGTCGATGCCGATGGCACCGTTCTCGGCAGCGCCAACATGTACCCGAACCGCCCAGGCCCCGGCGCGCACGTCGCGAGCGCGAGCTTCATGGTCGACGGCGCGGCCCGTGGCAAGGGAGTCGGGCGGCTGCTGTGCGAGGACATGATCGCGTGGGCCGAGCGCTCGGGCTTTCGGTCGATCCAGTTCAACGCGGTGGTGGAGACCAACGAGCCGGCCGTACACCTCTGGCAGTCACTGGGCTTCCGCATCGCCGGCACCGTCCCCGAGGCGTTCGACCACCCCAAACTCGGGTACGTCGGCCTCCACGTCATGTACCGCCCACTGCCATGACGGACAGCCGGGCTCGGCGGATGTGGAAGGCGCTCGAGCCGTATCACGCGATCACGTACTTCTCACCCGACACCAAGCAGGCGACCGATGCACTCGGCCTGAAGGGTGGCTGGATGAGCTACTTCGGCTGCCGGGCAGCACCGCTCGGCCCGGTCGGCCCCGACCTCGTCGCCGCGCTGTTCTACAGCTTCCATCCGGCGATGGTGGCGCGCGCTCTGCCGGACGCGTGGGACCACGCGACACCCGCACAGTTGCTCGACGCACGGTTGCAGGCGGTGGACAACGCCGTACGACGCCTCTTTCCAGGGACGTCGTTCCAGCGCGCGGCCGATGTTGCTCGTCAGGCGGCCGACCTGGCGCCCGTCAGCGGGCGACCGATGGCAGCGGCCAACGCCGCGCTGGACTGGCCGGACGAACCGCATCTGGTGTTGTGGCAGGCAACCACGATCCTGCGGGAGTCTCGCGGCGACGGTCATGTCGCGGCGCTCGTCGCCGCGGGCTTGAGCCCATGCCAGGCGTGCCTGACGATCTCAGCCGCCGGCGGACCGTCGAAGGAGGTCTTCCAGGTCAACCGGCGGTGGAGCGACGAGGACTGGGCCGCTGCCGAGGACGAGCTGCGTGGTCGCGGCCTGCTCGACTCCACGGGCGCGCTCACCGACGCCGGACGAGCCTTGCGGCAGGAGGTCGAAGACACCACGGATCGGCTGGCCGACCAGGGTTGGAGAGCTCTGGGCGACGACCTGACCGCCGAGCTGCACGACCTGGTGCACCCACTCAGCGCCAAGCTGATGTCCGCGCGTTTCATCCCGCCGGACAACCCGATGGCGCTGCGCTGGGACCAGCCCTCCAGCCGCTGACGGTGGGCAACGCGATCGAGCTCAGGACGTACGAAGACCAGCCGTAGCGGCCCGCAGCACCGCGGCCGTGAGCGCGTCGAGGATGCCGGACTCGAGCTTCCAGTGCTGCCAGTACAGCGGCACGTCGATGTACTTGCCTGGGGCAACATCTACCAGGCGGCCGGCGGCCAGCTCGGGTTCGGCGACCTCCTCCTCGATCATGCCCCAGCCGAGACCGATCCGGACCGCCTGATGGAACGCGCCGGGCGCCGGGACCGCATGCGTCGGCGGGTCGAGCTTCCGCCGGGTGACCTTGCGGATCAGGCGGTGCTGGAGCACGTCCTTGGCGTTGAACACCATCATCGGGGCCTCGGCCAGCGCGTCCGGAAGTGGTTTGCCGGTCAGCCAGCGTTCGGCGTACTCCGGGGTGGCGACCGGTAGATACCGCATCTTGCCGAGCGGTACGACGCGGCAGCCCCGGACGGGCCGCGGATCGGCCGTGACCGCGGCCAGGACCGTGCCGTTGCGGAGCAACTCGGCGGAGTGTTCCTCGTCCTCCTGGTGGACCAGGAACCTGGCGTCGCGGTTCTGGGACAGGTCGAGCATCGCCGGCAGGAACCAGTTGTTGAGCGAGTCCGCGTTCACCGCGATCGGGAGCCGGAGTGCGTCGACGGTGCCACGGACGGCCGCGATCGCCTCCAGTTCGAGCAACGCGACCTGGCGGGCGAGCCGGAGCAGCGCCTCGCCGGCTTGGGTCGGTTTCGCGGGCTTGCCCCGCATCACCGCGACCTGGCCAAGGCGGCTCTCCAGCGCCTTGATCCGCTGGCTGACCGCGGACGGCGTGAGCCGCAGGCGCTTCGCGGCCGCGTCGAAACTGCCTTCGTCGACGACAGCCGCGAACGTCTCGAGCTGCGCGGAGTCGAACTGCATGATGAAGCAATCCTAATAGTGCTTCAGAATCTTTAGCTGGTTTGACCAGCCTGCTGCTGCCTACCGTCGAGGCATGCCCCTCCTGGCCGGCTTTGCCACGTCCTTGACCCTGATCGTCGCGATCGGCGCCCAGAACGCCTTCGTGCTCCGTCAGGGCCTCCGCCGTGAACACGTCCTGCCGGTGGTCCTCACCTGCGCACTGTCAGATGCGCTCCTCATCTCCAGCGGCATCGCCGGCCTCGGCGCGCTGCTCACACGCAGCCAACTGGCCCTCGACCTCGCGAAATACGGCGGCGCCGCCTTCCTCTACACGTACGCCGTCTTCGCTGCTCGGCGAGCACTCAACCCGGGATCCATCAGCCCCGCCGACCACGCCCCCGCCGCACTGCGCAGCGTCGTACTGACCTGCCTCGGCTTCACCTACCTCAACCCGCACGTCTACCTCGACACCGTGGTCCTCCTCGGCTCCCTCGCCAACCAACGCGGCACCGACGGCCGCTGGCTCTACGGCCTCGGCGCCGTCACCGCCAGCTTCACCTGGTTCTTCGCCCTGGGCTTCTTCTCCCGCAACCTCTCCCCGATCTTCGCTCGCCCCCGCGCCTGGCAACTCCTCGACTCCGCTATCGCCCTCCTCATGACCGCCCTGGCAACCTGGATGCTCTTGCCCTGATATCCACAGGCGCGAGGTTTCAGGTCAGGCGGGGCAGGCGATCGATGTATTCTTGTCGGTAACACGGCCAGCCCCTCTGCCCCTCAGGGCACGGGCTGGTTTTCTTTTCCCTGGGGGACTTCCGTGACTACCTACACCAAGCCTCATCTCGCCTTCGCCGACCAAGTCGGGCTACTGAAGAGAAGGGGACTGATCATCGACGACGAAGCCGAAGCGGAGCACCTGCTGAGCGTCGTCGGGTACTACCGCCTCAGTGGCTACTGGTACTCCTACCGCCGCCGACTGGACGGCGCGAACCGTGCCGACGAGTTCGTCGAAGGCACCACCTTCCGGCAGATCGTGCAGTTGTACGACGCTGATCGCCGGCTGAAACTGCACGTCCTCGACGCTCTCGAGCGCATTGAGATCGGGGTTCGGGTCATGATCGGTTTCACGCTCGAACGGCGCGGCGCCTACGCACATCTCGACGGACGAAACCTCGACGGCCGCTTCACCCAGTCGGGCGGCGGACGGCCAAGCACCTATGACCGATGGCTGCACAAGGTGCTGACGGCACAAGGCAGGTCGTCGGAGGATTTCGTACTGCACTTCCAGCACAAGTACGACGGCCGGCTCCGGGTGTGGGTGATGACCGAGATTCTGGATTTCGGCTCGATGAGCTACCTGATCCAGGGGCTGAAAGCACAGGACCGCAACGAGATCGCTGCCAGGCTTGGGATCCTGGACCGGCACGATGACGGCAACGGCGGCGCCTTGGCCAACTGGTTGCGAGTCCTCAACTACATCCGCAACGTCTGCGCCCACCATTCTCGCCTGTGGAACAGGAATCTCGCCGATCAGATCGCGCCGCGCCATCTGCGCTCGATCCCCGACCTACGGCATCTGACCGATCGTCACGTGTCGCACTTCCGGATCTATTCGACGCTGTGCATCGTCGCATTCCTGCTGGCCCGAATCGGACAAGGTCCGCGGTGGGTTGCGAGGGTCGGACAGCTGATCAACCACGAGATCCCTGCCTGCGGACGTCGGATTCAAGAGCTGGGCTTCCCCAGCGGCTGGTTGGCCGAGCAGCCGTGGGTCGGGTTGAGAGGAGGTTCCGGGTGGACGTGACGGTGCTGTGTGATGCGGTGGCGGTGTTTCCGGAAGACGTCGAGGAGGCGTTGCCGGAGTGGGGTGCGGAGCATGCTGAGTGGACCGCTGGAGTAGTGCCGGGGAACGTTTGTGAGGCGGGGTGGTTGCTGCATTTTCACAGCTTCTTGGTGACTGGGGATGCGGGGGTTGTGTTGGTGGATGCGGGAGTGGGGCCGGCGGGTGGGGAGGCGGCTGAGTGGTTGGGGGTGGTGGGGCGGTTGCCTGGGTTGCTGGAGGTGGCTGGGGTTCGGGCTGATGAGGTTGACGCGGTGGTGTTGACGCATGTGCATCTGGATCATGTGGGGTGGAGTGCGGATGGGTCGGTGCCGCGGTTTCGGAATGCGGAGTATGTGGTGCAGCGGGATGAGGTCGAGCACGTGCAGGGTGGGACGACGTACGAGCGGATGGTTCGGCCGATTGTGGACGCGGGGCAGTTGCGGGTGGTGGATGGGGAGACCGCGCTGCACGGGATGCGGTTGGTGCCGACGCCGGGGCATACGCCTGGGCATCAGTCGGTGGTGACCTCGCGGGCGGTGCTTGGTGGCGATGTGCTCGTACATCCGGCGCAGGCTCGGTGGCCTGAGCTCACCTATGTGTACGAACGGGATCCGGCAGTGGCCGTGACGTCGCGACGGGAGGTGCTCGCGATGGCGGCCGCTCTCGGGATCCCGCTCGCCGCATCACATCCGCATGCGGCGCTGTCGGGTGATGCTCGGCCGGTCGCCTCGGCGGGCGCCGGCGATGTGGTGTGCCCGCCGTACAAGCTGTAGGCGTCAGCGGTAGCCGGTGGTGTCTGCGGGTTTTCCGGGGTCCTGAACCTCGATGATGTAGCGCCACGCGTCGGGGCGGCTGCCGTCGAGGTCGGTGAAACCGTAGAGCTGGGCGAGTTCGCCGCTGGACGTGGACTTGCCGTTCCACCGGTGTACGTCGGGATCCGCGGCGAGGGCCGCCACCGCGCGGCCGACGTACGACGGGCTTTCGGAGATCGCGAAGTGTGGGATCCGCTCGGTCGCGTCGCGCCAGTTCGCCTCCGTCACGCCGAACCCGTCGAGCATCGCCTCGGACCGCAGCCAGCCGGGTGTGAGCAGTACGGCGGTCGCGTCGTACTGGTCGAGTTCGCGGGCGAGCGCGAACGCCATCCGGCTGACGGCGCCCTTCGCGACGTCGTAGAAGAATGACACCCGGTAGTGGTCGGCGTTGTAGTCGTTCGTCCCATCGGTCATCTCGATGACGAGTCCGCCGGGTGACTTGATCAGCAGCGGCAGCGCGTAGTGACTGGTGATCGCGTGCGTGTGAATGCCTAACTGCAGCAACCGCAGACCACCCTCGAGGTCGCTCTCCCATACGGTCTTGTCCCACTCGGGCTCGCCGTGCTGACCCCAGATGTCGTTCACCAGGATGTGCAGCGAGCCCTGCTCGCGCTCGATCCGATCGATCAGGTCGCTGACCTCCTGCGGGTCCAGATGATCCACCGGTACGGCGATGCCGCGGCCGCCGGCGGCGTCGACGAGTTCCGCGGTGTCCTCGATCGTCTCCGGCCGGTCCATCTCGGACCGCGCGGCCCGGGTGCTGCGGCCGGTCACGTACACGGTCGCACCGGCGGCGCCGAGCTCGACCGCGATCCCCCGCCCGGCCGCCCGAGTCGCCCCGGTCACCAGCGCCACCTTCCCCGCCAACGACTTCATGCCCGCACTCCTTTTCCATACGCTGTAGGATTATGTACCATACGACGTATGGTTAAGGCTGGCAACCGCTCCGGGCGCCCCCGGGCCGGGGAGGAGCGGTTGAGCCGGGAGGCGATCCTGACCGCAGCACTGCGGATCGTCGACGACGAAGGGATCGACGCGCTGACCATGCGCCGCCTCGCCGCGACCCTCGAGGTCAACCCGATGTCGCTCTACCACCACCTGCCGAACAAGGCCGCCGTTCTGGCAGGGCTGGCCGAGCTGGTCTTCGCTGGCCTCGAGTACCCGGACCCGGGCGATGCCGTGCCGTGGGACGAGCAGTTGAAGGACGCGGCGCGCGCCTATCGCAACGCGCTCCAGGCGCACCCGAACCTCGCACTGCAGGTCCTGTCGGACACCTCGGCGGTGTCGGACGTCGTGGTGGTCACGATGGAGCCGTTCTACCGCGCACTCGACCGGGCCGGCCTGTCACCGCGACAAATCTTCGAGTCGGCGAACACGCTCATCGACTTCATCCACGGATTCAGCCTGGGCGAGGCATCGGTCCGCGCCGACACCTTCGAGTTGGCTCCCGATCTGCTCACCCGCGTCGAGGGGCTGCCCGCGGGCAAGGCGCCGATCCTCACCCGCATCGTCCAGGAGCTCGGCCCCGAAGGTCTTGCCTACGACTTCGACAGCGGCTTCGAATCCGGACTGTCCACCGTGACCGCGGGCATCGGGGCCACGGTCCGCCGCCGGTAGCGCGAGATCGCGACGCCGATCAGGCAGAGCAGCCCACCGAGGTAGGCCAGCGGCGCCGGACTCTCGTCGAGCAGGAGCCACCCGAGGAAGATCGTCAACGGCGGCACCAGGTACGTCGTCGCGCCCATCCGACCGGCCGTCGTCCGCGCCAACGCGTAGGCCCACGTGGTGAACGCGATCGCGGTGGGGAACGCACCGAGGAAGACCACCCACCAGATGGTCGACGGCCGCGCGTCGGCGGTCTCCCGGACCAGCGTCGGCGCGAACGGCAAGCACGCGATCGCGCCGATCAGGCATGACAGCCAGGTCACCTCGAGCGCAGGCAGCCGAGCAAGCAGTGGCTTCTGCGACACGACCCCGATGGCGTAGGCGGCCGCGGCCACCAGGCAGAGCAGGACACCCCAGGTCTCGGCGCTCCCCGAGGAGGACGACAGACCGATCAGGACGACACCACCGAACGCGGCGACGCTGCCGATCACCAACTGGCGCGGGAAGCCCTCGTGCAGCAGAACGCCGGCCAGCAGTGCGATCAGCAGCGGGCCGATGTTCACGAGCATCGCCGTCGTCCCGGCGTCGAGCCTGTGCTCGGCCTCGTTCAGCGCGAGGTTGTAGACACCGAACCAGAGCAGGCCGCAGATCAGCAGGAACTTCCAGTCCGCCTTCGCCGGCCAGTGACGCGGCCGGGTGAACACGAAGATGCCGAGCAGCACACTCCCGACCAGCAGCCTGCCCAGGGACAGGGCGCCGGCCGAGAACTCCTGACCGACATGGCGGATCGCGACGAACGCCGATGCCCACAACACCACCGTTACCGCGGCCGCGCCGCCGGCCAGCAGCCCTTGTTTCCTCATGCTGGTGACACTAGATCTCCTTCACTTCGGTGGACACCGAATTGTCAGGCGCCGCACCGCCTGGCGGCGGCAGCGCGAACGGTACGACGAGCGCCGTCAGCACGACCGGGATCGTCAGCGCAGCAACCAGGATCGACATCGGGAACCAGATCGAACCCACTGCGAACCCCGCGTACACCGCGACTGCGAAGACCTCGGCGAACAAGCCCGAGACCGACGTCACGGTCGCACGGGCCGGACCGGTGATCGCGTCCTGCAGCCGGGACTCCGACACCACGATCACCAGCTGCATGAGGCCGTAACCAACCGCGATGGGCAGGAACCCCCAGGCCGACCGGCTCAGCGACCCGGCCGCGATCAGCACCGCCGTCGCCGCCAACCCCACCGCGAAGGTTGCCGCTGGCAACTTGTAGGCCGGTCCCGCGAACGCACCCCCGATCGCCTGTGCTGCCACGGTTCCGGCGATCAGCAGCGGGATCGCGCTGGTCGTGGCACCGGCCTCCCGGGCGAGCAACGGGAAGTACTCGTCGAACGCCAGGAAGCCCCCGAGCAACGCAACCAAGGCAACAGCGCGTCTGACCAGCCGGCTGGTCAGCACCTCCGTCACGCCGGAGTGCAGCATGTGGAGGTAGTTGGTGAACGCCGCCCTCGACCCCGGCTCCTCCGAATCTCTGGCGGTCTCCACCGGCTGGGCTTCGGGAAGCGACAACGCCACCGCCGCCTGCACCAGGCAGCTGAGCACGCTGACGACGCCGGCGAGTGTGTAGCCGCCGAGGTCGAACAACGGGGTGGCCAAGGCAGTGGCCGCGAGGTTCATCACGAACGACGCGGACCTGGCCCGGCCGAGGAGGCTCGCGTAGCGGTCGGTGCGGTCGCGGGCCGCGAGTTCGTCGTACATGAACGCTTCGAAGGTGCCGGAGATCAGCGCCGACGACGTTCCCCACAGGACGAAGCCGAGCGCGAAGCCGGCGAACGACGGCAGCGTGATCCACGCGGCATACCCAAGCCCGCTGAGAAGTGCACCGAGGACCAGCAGCGTGCGCCGGGAGTACGTGTCCGCCCAGGCGCCCGACGGCACCTCGAGGACGAACGCGGTCGTCGACCAGATGACGAACAGCGTCGAGATCTGGGCTGCCGACAATCCGTGATCGGCGAACAGCAACTGGTACAGCGGATACAGCGGGATGAAGTCGTGCAGCGCCTCGTAGGCGACGATGCGCGTGGACAGACCGCGCGGCAGGCGGTCGGGGCGGTCAGGGCGTCAAAGGTGCGGGCTCGGGTATCTCATGTCCAAGAAGATACGGCGATTTCAGCGCCCCAGCAGTTCTTTTGTGCCAGGTGTGGATAAGTGCAGCACCTGATACCGCGTCCCCGGCACCGCACCCGGCTCGGGTCCGCTCCACAAGGTGAAGTGGACGAGCTCCCAGCGAGCCGTATCCACGGCCAACGCCGCGGTGTGGACCCCCTCCAGCGAGGCGGTGCGCTGCAGCGTCTCCACCGCCGCCGCGATCGGCTCGGCCGGGTCCACGTCGGGCTCCAGCAGTTGCGTGTGCTTGGTCGCGCTCAGCGCCGGCTGATCCAGATCCGGACCCGCGAGCACGTCAACCCCGGCCCAGTGCCGAACCGGAGGCCGCCCGAAGGACGTACAGATCCCGGTGAAGAATCCGCCGCCCCACAGGAACTTGGCCATCCCGGCCTGGTCGTTCCACAGGTAGAAGGGCGCGTACTGGTTGACCATCGCGCCGTTCGCCCGGTCCTGGATCAGGTACGCCTTGAGTCCCATGCCCTCGAAGTCGTCCAGCCTGGGCGCGTTCGTCTCCACCCGGCGCCGGATGATCCCCATGTCGTAGTCGGTCGGCAAGGTGATCTCGTACTGCATCGCGTCCACGGCACACCCTCTCGGTCGAGTCCCGAACATACTAGTAGGTACAGGCGTAATTGACGAGCGCCGACAGTGGGGAGTCCGTCACAGTAGGGCGATGAGCGATGTCATCGAGCGGTTCTGGGCGAAGCTGCCGGCAGGTAGCCGGGACGCCCTCGTCAACGGGTTGAGTGCGTCCGAACTGCAGTCGGTGCTGCTGGACGTGAGCCGCGAACGCGCCGCCAAGGTGACGCCGGCCAGGTTGCTGCAGCGGTGGCAGCAGGACCGTTTCGTGCGACCGTCGCCCGCCGACCCGCGGCAGTTGGTGAAGACCCGGCAGCGGCTGTGGGAACGGCTGCCGGCGCGGTTCGAAGGTGTCGAGCTGTCCCCGGTGACACCGCTCGGGACGTGTTCGGCGGTCGCAACCATCAACCAGAACCAGGTGGTGGGCACGATCCGCGGCACCGAGGTCGCCAGCGACCCGACCAACGAGCTCGCGATCGAGGCCGCCGTACGGCGTCGTGCCGGGCAGGATCGGGTCGACCTGGCCGCGTGCCAGCGGGTCCTTCGCGCACAACCGTTCGACGGGCCGGGGATGTCCGCGCACTTCGAGCTGTTCGGTTTGGTGTCGAGCGCGCGGGACAGCGGCTCGGGACGGACCGAGGCCGCGCTGCTGATCGATCACCTGAACTTCTGGCATGACGTCCTGGGAGACACCGCCGAGCTCACCTTCACGATGTTCACGCCGTCGGCGGTCCGCGAGCGGATCGACGACACGGTCCGCCCCGCGCTGAAGATCGCCTTCACCGAGGACACGGCACGCACCAAGAGCGCCAACTACTACTCCGGCACGGCGCTCGGCATCGACCGGGACGGGGAGGGCCTGGGCGACGGTGGATTCACCCGGTGGACCGCTGACCTGCTGGGCGACCAGAAGGAACGCTGCCTGACCTCCTGCATCTCGACCGAGCGCCTGACAGCTATCGGAGTTTGAGCAGCCCGGCATCGGTCGGACGGAAGCCGCACGCGTCCACGTAGAAGGCGGTCAGATGCGGCTCGTAGTCGACGTGCAGCCACTCACATCCGGCAGCCTTCGCCTCCTCCGCCGCGGTCAGGACGAGCTGCTTGCCGATGCCCTGCCGGCCGTAGTCAGGATGAACGGCGGTGTCCAGCACGAACGCGTGGGCACCGCCGTCCCAGCACACCTGCACGAACCCGACCAGCTGATCGTTGCTAAAGGCCCCCACCCACGTCAGCGCCCACCGCTCCAACCGCTCCGCCCACTGCTGCACCTCGAGAACACTCTCGAATGCCAGCGCGTGAAGTGTGGACAGGTCGCGGTCGTCAACCGGGAACCGCACCTCGTAGTGCACAGTCACAGGCGTCCTGCTGCCAGCAAGGCCGAGGCCGCTTCCAGGCGGGCGTTCCAAGCCGCGGCGACCTCGGAGCCGTCCGGATAGTCCGCCATGGTGAGGTAGCCCTGCACCATCGTCGACGGCATGACCTCGACGAGTCCCTGGCTCGTGCCGTACGCGTCCACGGCCTCGCTCCACCGCTCCGGCTGCACAGACGACACCAGCCACCAGGCGAGATCCAGTACGCCTGGTGCCGCCGAGACGTCTTCCCAATCCAGGAACGCGACCTCACCGCCCGGACCGGTCCGCAGGTTCTGGGCCGAGGCGTCGCCGTGAGCCATGGTCAGGTCACCGGCTCGCGCAATATCGCGCTCAGCGTCCACGACGTGCCCAACGAGCCGTTCCCCCACCTCGCGCACCGGTGCCGACACATCCGACCGCGCGGCTAGTTCCGGCCAGGTCCGATCGAACAGGTCGGCCACCAGGTCCTCACCTGCTCCGAGCGGCCGCAGCCAGGGCCACAGCAGGTGAGCGCGGCCGACCCATCGATCATGCAGGTCTCGCATCGCCGCGGCGCCCACCGCCGGCTCTGCGCCGGGCGTCCAGGCGGACAGATCCTCCAGCACCAGCCGGGTCCCGTCCGCGTTCTCCTCGGCCTGGTAGCAGGCCGGCACGCGGACGCCGACGACCGGCGCAATCTCCCGGTAGAACCGCACCTCGGACTCGAACATCTTCAGCACCGCCGGTATCGACCCTGCTGCCGCGGGATCACGGCGTTTCACGTGGTTCGGCATCCGGTCAGGCTAGGCGCGATCGCTCTGCGACCGGACCTGATTTATGGGAGGGCCGCTTCCGTGCTGATCAGGAT
This sequence comes from Kribbella sp. NBC_01510, assembly GCF_045040325.1. Lineage (NCBI taxonomy): Bacteria > Bacillati > Actinomycetota > Actinomycetes > Propionibacteriales > Kribbellaceae > Kribbella > Kribbella sp. NBC_01510. The sequence goes on from NZ_CP109418.1 coordinate 2,081,476, forward strand.
GACTGTGCTGCCGGGATTCAGGTCCAGGCGGTCCCGGGCGGCTCGGAGTCCGGCCAGGGTGGCGGCTCCGCTGGGACCTGAGGAGATTCCGGCGGCTCCGAGGTCGGCGGTGGCTTCAAGCGCCGCCTCGTCGTCGACTGTGACCGAGTAGTCGAGTCCTGAGCGCAGTACGGGCCAGGCGAGAGTGGACGGCGTACCGCAGTTCAGGCCGGCCATGGCGGTCTTGCCGGTCGGCACTGTGACCAACTCGCCGGCCAGGAGGCTAGTGGTGACGCAGGAGGCGCTGGCGGGCTCCACACCGAGGAGCGCTGGGGTGATCGACCCGCTGCGGTAGTGCGTGACGGCCGCCTGCGCTATCGACCCCACACCCATCGGTACGACGACCAGATCGGGCCGTACGTCGATCTCCCGGAACAGAGTCGAGTAGCCGTCGACGATGTGCTGCGGCACCACCTCATAGCCAGGCCACGCCGAGTCCTGGATCAGCAGGCGAGTACCTGACGCGTACGACGCTGCCTCGGCGACCGCGGCGTCGTACGAGTCGGGTACGACGGTCACCGTGGCACCCTCGGCGCGGATGGCGTCGATCGCTGTGTCACTCACCACGTCCGGGACGAACACGTGGGACGACAGACCGAGCATGGTGGCTCGGCGCGCGACGGCACGGCCATGGTTGCCGTCAGTCGCGGTGACGAGCTCCACCGGGCCAGAGCGGTCCTGGAGCGTGCGGTGGATCGCCCACCATGCGCCGAGCGCCTTGAACGCGGGCAGGCCGAGCCGCTGCGACTCGTCCTTCACCAGGACTTCGCCGACACCCAGCTCAGCCGCCAGCGACCGGACAGGCGTCAGCGGAGTCGAGCGATAGCCGGAGAGGCTCTGGTGGAACGCCAGTACCTCGGCCGGTGCAGGCGTCGTACGCCAGGACCTCGCGGACGGGTTGCTGTACCAGCGCGCCAACTAAGCGACCAGGGCAAACGCCTGGGCGGTGCCGGAGTACGCGTGCGGGGACGATGTGATGCGCTGGGGCGCCTGCTGGACCCGGATCGCCGCCGTCTGGAGGCGGACCGGCAGCGTGGAGCGGACCGCGGTGGCGAGGTCGAACTGCACCTCGGCCAGCAGGTCGGTCAGCTCGAGCTCCAGGGCGCGGCAGATCGCGGCGAGGATCTCCGAGGACGGCTCCTTGCGGCCGCGCTCGATCTCGGACAGGTAGGGAACCGATACCTGAGCCAGCTCCGCGAGCTCGCGCAGGGTGATCCCCCGCTCGCGCCGCAACCGGCGGAAGACGTTCCCGATCACCTGGCGTAGCAACACGTCTGGTCCTCCTCGCCTCCTGATGTCCTGTAACGAGTGTGCCATCCCGGCGGGGTCTGCGGCGGGCATATCTGCCACGGGCAGATTCCTGACCGTTTCCGGACGCTCACCCACACGCTGGAGACCATGAGCGAGCTACCGAACAACCTGGACCGTCACATCTACGAGCGCCTGCTCTGGCAGCGCATCCTCGTCCTCGGCGACGAGATCAAGGACGAGAACGCCAACGCGCTGTGCGCGCAGCTGATCCTGCTGAACGCCGAGGACCCGAAGGCGGACATCTCGCTCTACATCAACTCCCCCGGCGGCTCGGTGTCGGCCGGGCTGGCGATCTACGACACGATGAGCTTCATCAGCAACGACGTGGCGACGTACGCGATGGGGATGGTCGCGTCGATGGGGCAGGTGCTGCTGACCTGCGGTACGCCGGGGAAGCGGTACGCACTGCCGCACGCTCGGATCATGATGCACCAGCCGACGGGCGGGATGGGCGGTACGGCGAGCGACATCAAGGTGCAGGCCGAACAGGCGATCAAGGCGCGTGAGGACCTCGCCCAACTGATCGCCGACCGCACCGGCCAGCCCCTCGACACCATCACCACGGACTTCGACCGGGACCGCTGGTTCACCCCGGACGCAGCCCGCGACTACGGCATCATCGACCGAGTCCTCACCCGCCCCGTAGCCGTCGCCACCTAACGTGTTCCCCCCACCTTTGGGCACCGGCCAACCAGATTTCGGCGCCGAAAATGGTTGGCCCGTGCCCAAGGTGGTCTTCAGAGCTGGGTGAGGGCTTGGGAGAGGTCGGTGGTGAGGTCTTCGGGGTCTTCGAGACCGAGGCTCAGGCGGAGGAGGCCTTCGCTGGGCTTGGCCTCGGGGGTGACCAGGCGGTGGGTCAGGGCGGCGGGGTGCTGGATCAGGGTGTCTACGCCGCCCAATGACACGGCGTGGGTGATCAGCTTCAGTGCGCCGGCTACATGAGCGGCCGCCTCGTAGCCGCCGGTCAGCGTGAAGGCGAGGATGGCGCCGGGGCCTGACTGTTGCCGGCCGATCAGGGCCTGGGGGTCCGAGAGGCCTGGGTAGTAGACCTGCTCGATGGTGGGCTGGGCGGAGAGCCAGTCGGCGACCTTGATGGCGGTCGCCTGCTGCGCCCGTACTCGCACTGGCAGCGTCTGCAGTCCCCTGTGCAGTTCGTACGCCGCCAACGGGTGCAGCAGGCCACCAGTCACTGCGCGGATCTGCCGGAGCCGGCCGACCCACTCCACGCCGGCCGCGACCACGCCGCCCATGACGTCGCCGTGCCCGCCCAGGTATTTGGTTGCCGAATGCAACACCAGGCTCGCCCCGTGCCGAGCCGGCTGCTGGAGGATCGGGGTCGCGAACGTGTTGTCCACCAGCACCGGTACGTCGCCCGCCGCCGCGACCACGGCCGCGATGTCCACCAACTCCAGCGTCGGGTTGGCCGGCGTCTCCACGATGACGAGCCCGGTGTCCGCCCGAACGGCTGAGGCGACCTCGGTGACTTCAGCCCAGGTGACCGTTGTCCCCAGCAGGCCTGTGGATAACAGGTGGTCGGTCCCGCCGTACAGCGGCCGTACGGCGACCACGTGCGGGCGGCCCGCGGCGACAGCGGCGAGCAGGCAGGCGGTGAGCGCGGCCATGCCGGAGCCGAACGCGACGGCGCCGTCGGTGTGCTCGAGCTCCGCAAGGGCGTCCTCGAAGCGCGCGACGGTCGGGTTCCACAAGCGTTGGTAGACGAGGCTGCCGCCGTCCGGCCCGTGGCCTTGCGTGAGTTCGTCGTACGACGTCCCGCCGGTGCCGACGTCGGGGAGCGGGTAGGTCGTGGACAGGTCGATCGGCGGGACGTGGACGCCGAGCGCGGTCAGGTCGTCGCGGCCGGCGTGCACGGACCGGGTGTCGAGCTGGGTCATCGGGGGCCTCCTCCACAGCTGGCAGTCGAGGCTGAGGATGGAATCTTCTGCGGAGAGAGTGCAAGAGATCCGAAGAAAGTTCATCCACAGGCTCATCCACACGCTGTGGATTCTGTAGACGCGCTCTACAGTTGGTGCCATGCCGAAGGATCGTCGGACGCCGGGACCGGCCCCGCGGCCAGTTCCAGGCGCAGGGTCTGGCGGGCTCGACGAGGTGGATCGGGAACTGGTCCGGCTGCTCACCGCCGACGGCCGGATGCCGAACAACGCCCTTGCCGAGGCGACCGGCATCGCGCCGTCCACCTGCCTGACCCGGGTGCGTTCCCTGCGCGAGCGCGGGGTGATTCGCGGCTTCCACGCCGACGTGGACCTGGCCGCGCTGGGCCAGCCGCTTCAGGCCCTGATCGCGATCCGCATCGGGGCTCACTCCCGCGACGAGATCAACCGCTTCCGCGGCAAAGTCCCCGGCCTATCCGGGGTGTTGTCCCTGTTCCACGTCAGCGGCGCCAACGACTACCTGCTGCACGTGTCAGCCGCCTCGCCGGACGCGCTGCGTGAATTCGTCTTGGATCACCTGACCGCCGACCCGGCTGTAGTGCACGCCGAGACGAGCCTGATCTTCGAGCACGTGCGGGGTGCTGGGGGCTAGCGGGGCTTCAGGCCCCACTCCTGGGCCAGGAGCTGGAAGGAGCGGCGGCGTTCGGCCGGGTTGTGGATGTTGGTGGTGATGATCAACTCGTCGGCGCCGGCGGACTTGGCTCGGTGAAGAAGGTCGGCGGCTACCTGCTCGGGGGTGCCTACGGAGACCAGGCCGGACCATTCTTCGACGGCGGCCAGTTCGCCTTCGGACCAGGGGTAGGACTCGGCTTCCTCGGGGGACGGGAGTGGGCCCGGGCGGCCGGAGCGGAGGCGGAGCATGGAGAGGGCGTTGGCGCGGGCCAGTTGCTGAGCGCGCTCCTCGGTGTCGGACACGATCGCGGCCAGGGCGAGGATCGCGTGCGGCGACGTCTGGTGATCCGAGGGCTGGAAGTTCTCGCGGTACGACGCGATGACGCCGGCCGGGTCCAGAGTCCCGAAGTGACCGGCGTACGCGAAACCGGTCCCGAGGGCGGCTGCCGCCTGGCCGCCGTACGTGCTGGAGCCGAGGATCCACACCGGCGGCAGCGGGACGTCGTCCGGTTGGGCGGAGATCGGGGCGAACGGGTGGCCGCTCGGGAAGCCCTCGGCGTACGCGCGGAGTTCGGCGTACTGCTCGGGGAAGTCGTCGGCACCGAGCGTCTCCCGGCTGCGGCGCAGGGCGAGCGCGGTGCGCTGGTCGGTGCCGGGCGCGCGGCCGATGCCGAGGTCGATGCGGTCGGGATAGAGACCGGCCAGGACGCGGAACGTCTCGGCGACCTTGAGCGGTGAGTGGTTCGGCAGCATGATGCCGCCGGAGCCGACCCGGATGCTCGACGTGGCGGCGGCGACGGCCGCGATCATCACCTCGGGGCTCGTGCTCACCACGCTGGGGATGTTGTGGTGCTCCGCCAGCCAGTAGCGGTGGTATCCGGCGGCCTCGGCGGTGCGGGCCAGCTCGAGTGTCTCGTGCAGCGCCTGCGACGGCCGCGATCCCGTCGGCACCGGCGAGAGGTCGAGCACGGACAGGGGCATCGGTTCGGCTGTCACGTTGAATCAGCAACCGCGCCTGGCCCCGGCCTATTCCGGGGCGGACCGCCCAGCACTCATCAACTGGCGTCGCAACCAGGCGCTGAGCGTGGAGCGAGCGACAAGACCGTGATTGGTGAGTGCCTGGGATCCGCTCAGCCCGGGTACGGCGCCTGGGCGCGAGCGTCCCGCAGTGGGCGGGCCCACCAGGCGAGCTGGTGGAGCTGTGCTGCGGCCGCGGCCGGTGTCGTCGGATCGATGGGCTCGCCGGCCGGCGTGAAGTCGTCCTCGTGGAAGCCGAGGGTGTCGCGGATGGTGATCGCATGAAGTTCGGCGAAAACCAGCCGCAGCTGTTCGGCCGCGCGCAGTCCGCCGGACCGGCCGCCGTACACGACGAAGGCGATCGGCTTGCCGTACCAGGGCCGGCGGACGGCGTCGATCGCGGTCTTCAGGTCGCCCGGATACGCATGGTTGTACTCGGCTGTGACGATCACCACTGCGTCCGCGTCCTCGATCCGCGCCGGCAATCCCGCGAGCGGAACAGCGCTGAGGTCGACCAGGTCGAGCTTGAACTCGTCACTCCGCTCGCACTCGCGGGCGAACCACCGCGTCACCAGGGTGCCGAACCGCCCGGCGTCCACGTTGCGTGTCAGCAGCGCGAGACGCAGCGGGTGAACAGTCACGCGAACGACGCTAGTACCTCAACAAGACTTGAGGTCAAACGCTGTCTCATCACCTGTCGAGAGACGCCAGAGCCGGCTCCGCATCGTCAGTCGGTCGACTTCCCGCTGGACGAACCGCCGCTCTCGGAAGGGGGTGGCAGCGAGGGTGGGGTGCTGGGCTGCAGTTCGGTCTGGGCAGCGGTCATGAGATCGGGCTGGCCGGTCGCGCCAGGCTGGCTGGTCGCATCAGGCTGGCCGGTCGCATCAGGCTGACCGGTGGCGTCGGGTTGATCGGTGGTGGGTTGGTCGGCGGGAAGGACGCCGACGGTTTGCCAGGCGTGGGTGACGGCGGCCAGTTGGGTCGAGTCCTCGCCGTACAGGTTCCGCGCGCTCGCCTGCGTCGCTTCGGCGAACTCGGCGAAGGTGGCGGATTCGGAGAGCGTGCCGGAGGTCAGCGTGGTGTACCAGATCTTGCCGGCGTCGTCGTACGCGTTGCCGCCGATCTCGGCCGCGGTGAGGTAGAACGCGCGGTTCGGGATGCCGGAGTTGAGGTGGACGCCGCCGTTGTCGTCCTCGGTCTCGATGTAGCCCGACATGTGGTCCGGCTGCGGGTCCTTGCCGAGCCGCGGGTCGTCGTACGCCGTGCCCGGTGCCTTCATCGACCGCAGTGCGTCGCCCCGGATGCCGGGCATGAACAGGCCGGCCCCGATCAGCCAGTCGGCCTCTTCGGTGCTCTGGCCGAGCGCGTGCTGCTTGGCGAGTGAGCCGAAGACGTCGGAGATGCTCTCGTTCAGCGCGCCGGATTGGCCTTCGTAGGAGAGGTTCGCCGTGTACTGCGTCACGCCGTGGGTGAGCTCGTGGCCGGTGACGTCGATCGACCCGGTGAAGTTGCCGAAGATCTCCCCGTCCCCGTCGCCGAAGACCATCTGAGCACCGTCCCAGAAGGCGTTCGCGTACCCGCGGTCGTAGTGCACCGTCGATGTCAGCACGAGACCTTCGCCGTCGATGGAGTCGCGGCCGAAGCACTCGTTGTACATCGTCCAGGTCGCGCCGGTCCCGTCGTACGCCTGGTTCACGGCCAGGTCCTCGACGGGATCCTCACCTTCGGCGCGGACCGGGCTGCCGGGCAGGTTCGTGCCGTGCTCCGCGTCGTACACCTCGCGGCGCAGACCGCCTTCCGCGGTCGCCCGGCCGAGGCCGGCCGCGGGACGTGTTCGCAGTACGGCGTCGTGCTGCAGCGACTGGCGATACCTGGCGCGGAGGTTGGGGTCGTCCACGGTGCGCTCGAGCTGCTCGAGCAGGTACGGCGGGACGATGTAGTGGGACACCATCCTCAGATCGTGCCCCACCGGGTGGATCCGGGGACAGACCGCAGTACAGAAATCCTCTGACAGCGGATAAACTCAAGGATTTGTGGCTGCGACCAGAAATGCAGAAAACCATTCTGGGAGCCAAGGCGATGAATTTTACCACGAGGGGTTGGAATTGCCGAATCCGGTCCACGCCGAACAGGCGCACCTGACCACGTTCTACGCCGCGCTGGACGCCGAGCGCGAGCGCACGGAGGAGCGCTCCCGGGACGAGCAACTGGTCCAGACCCGCAACGCCCAGGCCCTGCACCAGCGCGACGGCCGGATCCGTGACCTCAAGCTCCGCCAGGCCCGGCTGAACGCCGCCGAGGAGGGCCTGTACTTCGGCCGCCTCGACGCCGCCGACGGCGAGATCCTGCACATCGGCCGGATCGGCCTCCACGACGCGGACTACGAACCCCTCCTGGTCGACTGGCGTGCACCCGCCGCACGGCCCTTCTACATCGCGACCGCGGTGGCGAACCACGGCGTCGTCCGGCGCCGGCACATCCAGACCCGGCTGCGGAACGTGGTCGACGTCCAGGACGAGCAACTCGATCTGGAGCGGGATGCGGCGGACGCGTCCAAGCTCGGGACCGGCGTGATCGGCGAGGCCGTTCTGCTGAAGGCACTCGAGGCTCGGCGGACCGGCCAGATGGAGTCGATCGTGCAGACGATCCAGGCCGATCAGGACCGGATCATCCGCTCCGAGCTGCCCGGAATCCTGGTCGTCCAGGGCGGTCCTGGCACCGGCAAGACTGCGATCGCGTTGCACCGAGCCGCATTTCTGCTTTACACGCATCGAGAGCTTCTGGAAAAGCGTGGAATTCTGGTGGTCGGGCCGAATGCGGCGTTCCTGCGGTTCATCGGCCAGGTGCTCCCGTCGCTCGGTGAGGACGGTGTCCGGCTCGTCACCGTCGCCGAGCTGTACCCGGGCCTGACTGCAACCCGGCCGGAGACCGCCGAGAGCGCCGAGGTGAAGGGTCGCGTGGTGATGGCCGACGTGATCGCCAAGGCGGTCGCCGACCGGCAGTGGATCCCGGACCGTCCGGTCCAGCTCACCGTCGACCGGACCGACCTCGAACTCGACCCGAAGGTCTGCCTCGCGGCCCGCGAGCGCGCCCGGGGCCGGAACCTCACCCACAACCAAGCCCGCCCGTACTTCCGGACCGAGATCGTCGACCACCTGACGAACCAGTACTCCGACCTGATCGGCACCGATCCACTCGACGGCGAGAACCTGCTCGACGACTACGAGCTCTCGGAGCTGCGCAAGGAAGTCCTCGCCGAGCCCGCGGTCCAAGCACTGCTCGACCAGCTCTGGCCGCTGCTCAGTCCGCAGAAACTCCTCGAGGATCTGTACGGCGACGAGGACCGGCTGGCGTTGGCGGCACCGCAGCTGACCGCACTCGACCGCGAGCACCTCCTGCGGTACGGCGATGACTGGAGTCCGTCCGACGTACCCCTGCTCGACGAAGCCGCGGAGCTGCTCGGCGACGACGGCACCGAAGCCGCGAAGGAGCGTGCGGCCCGGGCCCGGGCGGTCGCCTACGCGCAGGGGGCGCTGGACGTGCTGTCCGGTTCCGGCTCGACCGACTTCGACGATGAAGACGAGTCAGAGGTTCTGACCGCGAAAGACATCCTCGACGCCGAGATGCTGGCCGAGCGGTTCGAGGCGGACGACGACCGCACGCTCGCGGACCGCGCCGCGGCCGACCGGCGGTGGACGTACGGGCACGTGATCGTGGACGAAGCGCAGGAGTTGACCCCGATGGCGTGGCGGGCGATCGCGCGCCGCTGCCCGCTGCGCTCGATGACCGTGGTCGGCGACGTCGCGCAGACCGGCGCGATCGGTGGCGGGACGAGTTGGTCGGCCGCGCTCGGCGAGACCTTCGGCGATCGCTGGCGACCGGCCGAGCTCACGCTGAACTACCGCACCCCGGCCGAGGTGATGGATCTCGCTCAGGACGTACTGCGCGAGGTCGACCCTTCCGCGCGAGCACCACGCTCGGTCCGGTCCACCGGCGTGAAGCCGTGGCACGCGGACGTGCCCGCCGCCGAGCAGGCCCTGTACGTCTACAAGATCGCTGCCGAGGAGACGCAGTACGGCCAGGTCGGCGTCATCACGTCCCGCAGCCGGCTCGAACTCGTCCAGGAGGCGGTCGCCGACCTCGCCGGCGTCACGGTCCTGAGCGCGCGCGAGGCGAAGGGCCTCGAGTTCGACTCCGTCCTGGTCGTCGACCCCGACGGCATCGTGATCGAGTCCCCGCGCGGTCTGCGGGACTTGTACGTCGCTCTGACCCGATGCACCCAACGACTCGGAGTCGTCGGCACGCTTCCCGACGTACTCCAGGACTCCGCCGCCTGGGACTAGGGGTCGGCGCAGCTGCTCTGCCGATGAACCGTGGACACCGATGACCCCCGGAGCTTCAATGACAGCGGGGGGAATCATGAATGGAGAACTGCATTCGCGCACGCATTGTCACAAGCCCGGTCGCCTCGGTCATGAACGCGGCAACGCGACCCTGGCAGCGTTGGCCGGAGTCGCGGTCGGGGTCATCCTCGTCCTGCTAGCGTGGTTGCTGGTGCTGATGACCAAGGATGATCCGTCGAAGCAGGCAGCCAGCACGCCGGCGTCCGCGCCGGCGGCGCCCGTCTCTGTGGCGACACGGACCGTCGCACCGCCCGTCGAAGGCACCACGACGTCGTCCGCACCTGCAGCACCGAAGGTTGCCGGCAACGTACGATCGTTGCCCGCGGGACTTTTCTGCCGGGACCTGAAGGCCAAGGGGTACAGCTACGTGGCGGCGATCGATTACTGGCGGCTGCACGGCCAGCCGGACCAGATGGATGCCGACCGCAACGGAATCCCGTGCGAGACCGTCTATTCGCGCAGCGATGTCGCCGCGTACTGGAACGGGCGTGAGGTGACCGGCGTCGTGCCGTGGACGGCTGGGTTGTTCTGCCGGGATCTCGCGGCTCGGGGAGCGACGTACGCGCAGGCCGTCGCCTATTGGTGGTATTACGACATGCCACAGCGAATGGACGCGGACAAGAACGGGATTCCCTGCGAGACGGTGTATTCGACGGCGGCGGTCAACGCCTTCTGGTTCCCGTGACGGGTCGGGTCTGGGCGGTTTTTCTGACGTGTGCGGTGGTTGTCGCGGCCGCTGGGATCTTCGCGCTGTCGTCGGCCGGTGTCTTCGAGCGTGGGCAGCCGAGTAGTCAGAGCGGGCCGGTCGCGACGCCGACGCGCGTCGCGACAACGCCCGAGCCGACGCCTAAGCCGACACCTGAGCGGACGCCGACCGCCGGGCCGACGCGGCGTACGACGGTGCCTGTTCGGCCTTCGGCGGCGCGGATTCGGTACGTGTTCCCCATCGCCGGATGTCGGGCGGATGCTTCGCAGAGTCACCATGATTATCCGGCGTCGGACGTGTTTGCGAAGGTCGGGTGCCGGTTCGTGTCACCGGTCGACGGGCGGGTCGACGAGGTGACACGGGTGGACGCGTGGGATCCGAAGACCAATGTGGGGGCGGATCGGGGCGGACTGTCGGTGTCGGTCGTGGGCGTTGACGGTGTGCGGTACTACGGCTCGCATCTGTCGGCGATCGAGGTTGGGATTCGTCCGGGGGTGTCGGTGCGGGCCGGGCAGGTGCTCGCGCGGACCGGCAAGACCGGAAGTGCTCGCTTCACGCCGCCGCATCTGCACTTTGCGATCAGCTGGCCGACGGCCGCGGGTGTGTGGTGGATCCGGCGTGGGGCCGTGCCACCGCAGGCGTTCCTCAACAGCTGGCACGACGGTGGCCAACTCTCACCTGTCTCGCTGGTCGCCAGGACCAGACGCTCGTACGGCGTCGACCGTGGTTGCCGGACGTACTGCTGACACGAAGGCCAGACCGAGCAGCGCATCACCGAGCGGCATCACGTCGACGTTGGCGCGCGCCGGACATCAGCTCTCCGTACTCCGTCGTACGAGCGAGAGCCGCTGCTGGATCTCGCTCGTCACGGTAACGAAGCCGAGCGACTCGTACAGCCGGGAGGCTCCCGTCGGATTGTCCGCGTCCACGCCGAGCGCGGACCGCTCGAACCCAGCCACCTGACCTTCCCGCAGTATGGCGCTGATGGCTGCCCGGGCCAGCCCACGACCTCGGTACTCCTCGAGCGCACCGACCTGCCCGATCCACAGCTCGCGTACGCCGGTCTGTTCGGTGTCGACCGTGAATTCATAGCCCAGCGCGAACGCCGCGATCCGATCGCCGTCGACCACGATCCTCGACAACTCCGGCCGGAAGGCGTGGTGACTGGTGAACCATTTCGTCCAGTGCTCCTCGCTCTTGGGGAGGAATCCCCACTGGCCGGTGAAGATCTCGTTGTAGGTGAGCCGCAGCAGTTCGTCGTACCGCGGGTCGAATCCGATCATCGCGAACCCGTCGGGCAGCGACGGCACCCGCACCGGCTGATCGTCGTACCAGCGCCGCATCACGCGGTAGTAGCGGATCGGCCGGAACCCCCGGCTCGCGACCAGCGCGAGGCCACCGGCGTTGACCGGCTGGACCGTGACGTCGACGACCTCGCCCTGCTCCGCCGCGCGCCGCAGTTGCCAGTCGAGGAGTGGCCCGCCGAGACCGCGTCGCCGGAACGCAGGGTCGATGCCGCCCCTGAGCGTGACGATCGGCTGCCCGTCGACCACGTCCGGCGGCGGGACGAGGCCGTACCCCGCGAGCCGGCCGCCGAGCCATACGCCCAGCGAGTCCGCACCGTCGAGCTCGTCGGCGAAGTCGTCGAGGGTGACGTACCTGCCGCTGTCGTCGGCGGTGGCGATCGCGTTCGCCACCACGACCGCAGCCGGTGGGTGCTCAGGCCCGAGCTGTCCCGTCGTCACTCCAGCGGGCCAGCCCATCAGGACTCCGGCCCGACCACTTGGCGGATCTCCGACTCACCCTCCCAGCCCGGCCAGGTACGACGGTGGAGGTCCATGAAGCGCTTGGTCCAGTAGATGACCTCGTCGCGGGTGGCCACCTCGTACACGGCGTACGCGCCGAGCGGGGTGGGATCTCCGCACGGGCCGTCGGTGACGGTGAGCTCACCACCGGAGACCCCGACCCGGGTGGCCGTTGCGAGAGGCAACAACCCGGCCGTGTCGATCAGCACCCCGCGGCGAGACGCCTCCGCCCCCAGCGCGGCGATTCCTTCGGCCAGCTCCGGCGGCGGGAACCCGTGCGCTTCGGCAGTCCGCAACACGGCGATGAAGCGCATCAGCGCGCCCTGCCCTCGCGCAGCATCCCGATCGACTTCTCGATCCGCCGGTCCCGGGTCTCCTCGGTCTTCGCCCCCGTCACCTGCAGGACGTGCCACTGCTGCTTGCTGTAGCTCAACGTCTCCCAGAACTCCTTGGCCTTCGCATCCGCGGCCAGCGCCGCGGCCAGTTCCACGGGTACGTCGAGCTCGCGCGGAGCCGTGTCGAGGTCCACCTCGACGTCGAGCACCTCGCCGGGCGTGACCGCGGCCTCGGTACGGCGTTCGGCGCTGAAACCGAGCAGATAGCGGCCACCCATCCGGGCGATCGAGGTGCGGAACGTGTAGCCGTTGACGATGACGCTGACCTTCGGATGCGCGCCGCCGCCGAGGGACTCGACGACGCTGTCCGGGACGACGAAGCCGGCCGTGTTCTTGCCGGTGGACAGGAGTTCGGCGGTGAACTTCATCGGATCTCCTCCGTGCGAGTGCGGACCATCAACAGAGTCAACCAGGCCCAGCCCACGATCACCGCGACCGTGAAGCCCAGGTTGACGACCGCGGTGCCGCTGCCGGTGGCCAGGCCGACCAGGCCGAGGATGTAGACGATGCCGGTGATCAGCGAGAAGCGCGACCACCCGCGCTCGTTGTCGCGGCCGAAGCGGCGGGCGACGACGAAGCAGGCGACGATCAGGCCGATGAATCCGATGAACCCGGCGATGATGTGACCGAAGCTGTGCCACGAGACGGTCTCCGGCAGCCCAGGCGGCGTACCGATCGGGAAACCGTCGGCCGGGTCGGCGCGCATCAGGCCCGCGGCGGCGACACCGGCGCCGTACGCGAGGATGCCGCCCCAGGCCCAGCGCGACCGGAGTCCGGCCCGGCGGAGGGCGAGTGCGCCGACGACGGTGAGCAGGCCGGTGACGACCATCATCGTGGAGTGGATCCAGCCGCCGGTGCCGTTCGCCAGCAGGCTCAGCGAGTGGCGACGGATGTCGTAGCCGTCGCGGACGATCGCCTCGATGGTGCCGATGCCGACGTACAGCGGGCCGGCGAGCGCGCCCGCCAGGAGAAGTGATGCTGTGGATTGCTTCGTGGTGGTTGTCATGCCCGCAAGCCTGCGAGCAGCCGCTTCAGAAACTCTTTGGGCTCAGAAGTCGATACGCATGACGGCGCGGCGTGTGCCCGGCCGATTCACCTCGGCATACCCGGCATCGGCGAACATGGCGAGAGTGCCGACGAACCCGCCGTCCACGAGGTCCGGGTAGCCCTCCACAGCGTGGGCGCCGCGCTCACGGGCGAACCCGGCGGCCGCACGGGCGAGCGCGCGGCCGACTCCTCGGCGCCGGTAGCCGACGCGGGTGACGAAGCAGGTCACGGCCCAGACGGTGGTGTCCGCCTTGTCCTCGGTGCGGCCCAGCCACGGGACGCGGAAGTCGCGGAGCAGCCTCGGGTGGTCCGCCCGCGGCGCGACAGCGCACCAGCCGACGGGCTCGCCGTCGAGATACGCGACCAAGCCGCTCGTCGCCCGTGCCTTTCGGTTTCCGCAGGCGGTCTGGTCGCGGAGCCGGGCGGCGAGCTCTTCGGGACCTTCGGACGCCCAGGACTCCCTGGGCAGCATCCGGAACCGCTGGCACCAGCACCGTGCGGTCTCACCGGTCGTGCCGAAGACCGCCTGCAGGTCCTCCCAAGCCGCCTCGTTGGCCGGAACGATCGTGAGTTGCTCGGCGGTGACCGGCTCCCGCGAGCCCGTCGGGCGGGGAACCGGCACCCGCTTGGCCGGCGGCCTCTTCTGCCTCCGGGGCTGCGCGTCGAACATGAGCCGAATGTCCACCGCGTCGCCTGCGTCCAGTCCTGCGGGTTTGCGCACGGCGTCCTTCAGCGGAAGCAGGTAGCCACCGTCCTTCTGCCACAGCGACGTCTTCCACTCGGCGCTGCCGATCCGAACGCGGATCGGCAGCATCCCCCAGCCGTACCCGGCGGCTGAGGCCGCGCCCCGCAGGACGGCACTTTCCTGCTCCGGCACGGGCACGAAGTAGTACGGCGCCGGCCCGCGCCACTCGATCACCTCGCCGACGAACTCTTGATCCATGCCCAGAGACTAGGCCCCATTCCGGACACACAACTTCCGGATTCACCGACGGCTTTCCGGCCTTAGGCTGACCCGCATGCGTTTCGGCGTGCTTGGGCCGGTCACCGCGTGGACCGACGACGGCCAGGCGGTGCGGATCCCGGATCGGAAGGTTCGGGCGCTGCTGGCCGATCTCTTGCTGCACGCCGGGCGCCCGGTCGCCGCGACAACGCTGATCGACGACCTGTGGGGTGACGAGCTTCCGGTCAACCCGACCGCCACCCTGCAGACTCGCGTGTCCCAGCTGCGCCGTGCGCTCGACGAGGCCGAGCCGGGCGCGCGGGAGCTGGTCCGGACCGGGCCGGCCGGCTATCTGATGTCGGTGGCGCCCGAGGAGCTCGACTCGGGTCGCTTCCGCGCGCTTGCCACCCGCGCCCGGCAGACCGGGAGCGCACAGATGCGCGCCGCGACCCTTGCCGACGCGCTCACGGTGTGGCGAGGTCCGGCGTACGCCGATGTCGCGGCGGACGCGTTCGCGCGGGCGGCCATCGACCGGCTCGACGAGGAACGGCTCGCCGTGCAGGAGGCGTACGCCGAAGCCCGGTTCGTCCTCGGCGAACACGAGGAACTGGTCGCCGAGCTGGCCGAACTCGTCGCCCGCAATCCGTTGCGCCAGCGGCTGCGCGCCGTACAGCTGAAGGCCTTGCATCAGGCCGGGCGGCAGGCGGAGGCGTTGGCGAGCTACGCCGACCTGCGGGATCGGCTACGCGAGGAGCTCGGGCTGGATCCGAATGCCGAGTTGGTCGCACTGCAGCAGACGATCCTCACGTCGGAACCATCGGCGTCGGCGCAGCGCAAGACCAACCTGCCGGCCGCGGTGACGGAGTTGATCGGCCGGGATGCCGCGATCGACGAAGTGGTGGCGCAGCTCCAGGCGGCGCGGCTGGTGACGCTGACCGGTCCCGGTGGCGTGGGCAAGACGAGCCTCGCCCTCGCGGCGGCTCGCCGCGTGACTCCTCCCGACGGCGTCTGGATGGTCGATCTCGCCACGCTTGAACCGGGAGCCGATGCCCATGAGGTGGCGGAGTCGGTCGAAGCCAAGGTTGAGCCTGGCTCCGATGTACTGGTCGTCCTCGACAACTGTGAGCATGTGATCGAGGCCGCCGCGCAGGTGGTGATGGGGCTCCTGCGTGAGCGACCCGGTGTGCGGATCCTCGCCACTAGCCGGGAACCGCTCGCGGTCGCGGCCGAACATCGCCATCCGGTGCCGCCGCTGGATCTTCCGGTCGCCGGGAGCGACGCGGCTGACAGCGCGGCGGTGCAGCTCTTCGTCGTCCGCGCGGAGGCCGCCGATCCCCGCTTCAGGCTGACCCGCGACAACATCGACGCGGTTGCGGCCTTGTGCCGGCGGCTGGACGGGCTGCCGCTCACGCTGGAGCTGGCGGCGAGCCGGGTGGGCGCGATGGACGTTCGCGACCTGGTCAACCGCTTCGACGATCGCTACCGGCAGCGTGGTTTGCCGGACCGCCAGCAGACGCTGTCGGCAATGGTGGAGTGGAGCTGGGATCTTCTCGGCGATCGCGAGCGGGCGGTGCTGCGTCGACTCGCTCCGCATCCCGGCGGGTGCACGCTGGCCGCGGCCGAGACCGTGTGCTCGGGTGACGACGTACCGATGGCCGAGATCGCGGAAGTCCTGAGCAGGCTGGTCGATCGGTCGCTCGTCGTCCGCGTCGATGGGACGTCGGGGTCCCGGTATCGGCTGCTGGAGACCGTGCGGGCGTTCTGCCTGCAGCGGCTGGAGGAGGCGGGCGAGGTCGAGGCGGTCCGGCGACGGTACGAGCGCTACTTCGAAGGGCTGGCGCAGCACACCGAGCCGCGGCTCTACGGACACAGCGAGCTGTTCGCCTACCTGGGCGGTCTCTACGGCGAGGCCGCGCCGCCTCGGAGATCGTTGCCTACGGCAAGGCGCCCGCGGATCGAGACCGTGCGGTCGGCCGACGGTACGCCGATCGTCGCCGAGGTGTACGGCGACAGCGGTCCAGCGATCGTGCTCGTCGGTGGAGCGCTGAACGACCGGCGTACGTTCATCCCGCTGGCGAAGTGGCTGGCCGACGGGTTCACGGTCGCGACGTACGACCGGCGGGGGCGCGGTGACAGCGGGGATGTGCTGCCGTGGGCGGTCGACCGTGAGCTGGAGGACCTGGCCGCGATCGTCGAGCTCGTGGGTGGATCGGCGTACGCGCTCGGTGTCTCGACGGGGGCCGTGTTCGCGGCGGAGGCGGCAGCGCGTGGTGTGCCGATCAGCGGGCTGTTGCTGATCGAACCGCCGTTCATCATCGACGACACGCGATCGGTGCCACTCGATCTCGCCGCCCGGTTGCAGGAGCTGGTCGCGCAGGGCCGGTACGGCGACGCCACCGAACTGTTCCTGATCACGGCGGTGGAGATGCCGGCCGAGGTGGTCGCCCCGCTGCGGACCGCTCCACTCTGGAAGGACCTCGAGGCGCTGGCGCCGACCCTGGCCTACGACACCCTGATGATGGGCGACTTCACGATCCCGGACCACTGGGCGACCGCGATCACCGTGCCGGCGCTGGTGATCGACGGCGGTGAGAGCCGGGACTGGCGACGCAACACCGCGCAGGTCGTCGCCGAGGTGCTGCCGGGCGGGCGCCGGCTGACGATGGCTGGTCAGCCACACGACGTCGAACCCGAGGTGCTCGGACCGATCGTGACGGAGTTCATCACCCGGCCCTGATGTCGAGACGGCCGGCGCGGCTCCGACGTACTGGATGTGTGAGCTGATCGGCAGCTCGACGGACAGAGGAGACACCGTGGCACGGCCCGTTCTGAACAGCATGTTGCTCGGCAGTACCGACCCGGACCGGTTGACGGCGTGGTACCGCGACGGCTTCCACGCCGAGGTCGACGGGTACGGAAACCTGAACCTCGGCGGCTTCGGCCTGGTCATCGAGCACCGCGACGACGTCACCACCAAGACCGTCGAGCCCGGCCGCTGCATCGTGAACTTCGCCGTCGAGGACATCGAGGCGACGGCCGCCCACCTGCGCACGCTCGAGGTCGAGTGGCTGGTGCACCCGGAGGATCGCGGCGTCGGCTGGTTCGCCACGCTGATCGACCCGGACGGCAACTACGTCCAGCTCATCCAGATGAAGCCGGAGTACTACGCCGGGCTCTGACGACAAACGTCCGCACCGGACTTGGGGTTCCGGTGCGGACGCGGTCTTGCGTTGTCAGGCGCATTTGCAGGGAAGAAATGGCGGCAAGCGAGGAGCAGAACGCCAACACTCGCTCGCCGCCCAAGACCGGTCCCTATGGGTGATCGAGGTGAGGTTCTCGACCCTTGCCGTGTTCCGGGTGGGTTGTCTGGTGAGAAACGGAACGCGAAAAGGTACCGGGGGTCTTCTCAGCGGGGGGCTACGTCCCACATGCGCTCGCCGGGCAGGGGGTCGGGGAGCCGGTCGACGGCGGGCATCGGGTCGTTGGTGACCCGAAGACCGGCGAAACGACGGCTCATGGCGTGTGCGTACCGCTCGGCCAACGCCGGCTCGGCGTTGTAGTCGGCGATCACGTGCTCACCGAACCAGACTCGGACGCGTCGGCGCTCAGACGTCTGGGTGGCGGTGGCGGTTGTCACTGGTCCTCCTGGCAATTCTTCGAGGGGTGGTCGGCCTGGGAGCGCGGAGCGAGCGCGGTGCCGGTGCGCCGTGTGTTCACCGTCACGTCAGATCCAACGGAGGACCGAGACGCGAAGTCACGCCCCGATCGCGATTTGTCCGCCGCCGGGCAAACTTTTTCGAGACCAGCCAGAACCGCATTCTTCGAGCAGGTCTTCGACTGTCGTGATTTTCAGTCGAACGGGCCGCGGACGGAGACGCCACCGTCGAGGACGACCTGCTGTCCGGTCATATACGAGGACGCGTCGGACGCGAGGTAGACGACCGCGGCGGCGACCTCCTCGGAGCGGCCGAAGCGGCCGGCCGGGATCTCGTCGACCACCTCAGCGTCGACATTCGCGTTGGCCACCGCGGTCGCGATCGCGCCGGCCGCCGCGACGTTCATCCGGATGCCGTCGCCGGCATACTCGGCGGCCACAGTCCGGGCCAGGCTGAGCAGTCCCGCCTTCATCACGCCGTACGCCGCCTGCTGCGGAGCGGCCATGAATCCGGTGACCGAGCCGACGCTGACGATGGTGCCGCCACCTTGCTCAAGGAAGACGCGCAACGCCGTGCGAACCGCCCGCGCCACGTAGCGGAGGTTGACCTCGTAGATGGTGTCCCAGTCCTCGTCGGCCATCTCGTGCAGCTTGACCGCGGGCACGAACGCGACCTGCCCGCCGACGACCGTGACCAGCACGTCCAGTCCGCCCAGCTTCTCCACCGCGCCGGCGACCCATGCCTCGATGTCGGCCAGCGAGCGGACATCACCCGACACCGGGTACGCCGTACCGCCACGCTGCCGCACTGCCTCAGCCGCCTCCTCGGCACGACCTGGGTCGAGGTCCGCGACCACGACCGCAGCCCCTTCGTTGCCGAAGGCCTCGGTCACCGCCCGGCCGATCCCGCCGCCACCGCCGCCGATCACCAGCGCTCGTTTCCCGCTCAGCTGCATGGTCGCGAGGGTAGATGATCAATGCCTTCAGATTCACAGGGTTTCTTCAGGAACGACACGCCGAGCTGTCAGAACCACTCCGTACGCTGGAGGCGTGACCATCGAAGACGCTGGAACGAAGGCTCTTGCGGTCCCTCAGCGGGGGGCCAACGGAGTCGCCCAATCGGCTCCGACCGGCCTCGCGGCCGTGCAGACCGAGCAACTGATCGGCGACGTCGGCGACGCACTCCGGCTGCTGGACGCGGTGGAACGCGTCCGCGGCCACGCCCACCCACTGATCCTCGGTCTGCAGGACGCGGTCGGGATCAAGATGCCGGCCGCGCTCGTGCTGAACGCGATCGGGAACGGCCGGACCACCCCGGACGAGGTCGCCGACCAGGTCGGCATCACCCCGGCCGAGGCCGAGCTGGCGATCGCGGACCTGGCAGCGCTCGGCATGGTCCGGACCACGCCGCTGACCGTCACCTCGCTGGGCCAGGCGCGTCTGTCCCAGCTCGACGGACTGACCGTCCGTGTCCTCGACGTCGTCACCGGCATCCTCGGCCCGACCGACGCGGCACATCTGGTCCGCCTGCTGCACACCGTCGCGGACGGTCTCGAGTCCGCCACCGTCACCCGGGCCATTCCCCAGGTCGCGCTGCACAACTAGTGTCGAAATGACGCCGACGGCGTCGACGTACCTGATGTCAGGCAAGCGAGGAGGACATCAGATGTTCAAGGACACGAAGGCGTTCAGTGGGTTCTCGGTGAACGACCTGGAGGCGGCGAAGGCGTTCTACGGCGGGACGCTCGGACTGGATGTCGGGGAGGCGAACGGGATGCTCCAGCTGAAGGTTGCCGGCGGCAACCCGATCCTGGTCTACCCGAAGTCGGACCACGTCCCGGCCGAATACACGATGCTCAACTTCCCGGTCGCGGACATCGAGGGGACGGTCCGGGAGCTGACCGGCCGCGGCGTCAGCTTCGAGCGCTACAACGACGATCAGGACGACTCCGGCATCTACCGCGGGATCGGCCCCCTGATCGCCTGGTTCAAAGACCCTGCCGGCAATGTCATCGCAATCATTCAGGAGTGAGGGACGCGGTCGTCGTACTGACCTAGGCGGCCGGTGTAGCGGGCGCCGTCGAGGTACGGCCAGGCGTACGGCGTGCAGCCGTGCAGACCCAGCGTCTGTTGCTGCATGACCGGCCCGGCTGACCAGGCCCCGGGCACAGCTCGTGCCCGCGGCCGAGCCGGTGCCCGGTCTCGTGGTTGATCATGTAATGCCGGTACGCCGTCAGCGGTGCGCCGTAGTTCGGTACGCCGTCAGCGGTGCGCCGTAGTTCGGTACGCCGTGCACCCAGCGCGCGACGTTGAGGACGACGCGATCGCCGATCCGGCAACTGGTGTAGCGGTCGGGCGCCGCCCCACAGATCGTGTCGCGTGTCTGCGGCGTGACCAGCATCAACGTGAAGTCGGGGTCCTGCCCCGACCCGACCTGCCGGAACCGCCACAGCCCGTGTGACGCCCAGCCCTGCGGCGCGCCGTACGTCGTCCGCACGAACTGCGCGAACGCGGCCCGGTCGATCCCGGTGATCCCACCCTCGATCGCGATCTGGAACGTCATCAACTGCCCGGACCGCCCGATCACCGCCGCATTGCCGGGCAGAACGGCGTACGAGCGGGACCCTGCCATCGGATAGGTGATCACCGGCTGCGGCTTCACCGCCGGCGCTGAGGACGACGGGTTGACCGGGCCGCTGGGTGTCTGTCGCGAAGCAACCGAAGACGACGCGACGCCGGCCGAGCCGGTCTCCGCGGCGCGGCGATCCGGGTAGCCGTGGCGGGCGAACGGGCTGGCCGGCAGCTGGTACAGCGCCGCGATCACGGCCACGACGGCGATCGCCCACCCGATCGTCCTGACAACAGTCCAGCGGCGCATCTGGTGAGCTCCTCACACCGCACCCGCGGCGGGCGCGTCCTCACTGACTACTTGCCCCTGTGCCCACAAACCCTTCTCCGCCCACGGATGCAGGCGGTTTCCAGCGCGGTGGGTCAGCTCCGGCGGAAGCGCAGTGTCGGATAGCGCGACTCGGTGAAGCCGAGCGCCCGGTAGAGCTCGATGCCGTGGTCGGTCGCGTGCAATTCGACCTGGCCGACGGCGGTCTCGTCGCGGAACCAGTCCATCAGCGCAACCACGCAGGCCCGGGCCAGGCCGCGGCGGCGGAAGTCGGGCTCGGTGCTGACGTTGTACAGGTGACCGCGAAGCGTGGTCAGGTCGTTCGGGCCCGGCGGGTGGACGTAGACATTGCCCGCGGCGCACGCGACCAATCCGGCCGCCGGATCGTCGACGACGTACGCCGCGAACGTCTCCGGTGACGCGAGCTGCTCGACGAACCACTGCCGCGCGGCCTCCCGCCACGGCGCGTCCGGTCCGCCGAGATCGTTGCCCATCGCAGCGAGCATCAGTCCACGCAGCCGGACCAGGGCTTCCGCGTCGTCCGGCTTGGCCCGCCGTACCTGAATTTCGGTCACATGGACGATCATGCCAACTTTTTGCCGCGTCAGTGAATCGTAGGTAGTGGACGCGCACCGGGGACGCGTCCACTGTCTTGTCGTCGGCCGTCGAGGGAGACCATGTCGTCGAGTAGCAGAGCCCGCCGTGCCTCACCCGGACGCGCCCGGAGGGCGAAGCCTCGGCAACGGTCCGCCCTCGCCGCGCTGGCGGTCGCCATCCTCGGTGCACTCCTGCCTGGTACGGCGTACCTGGTCGCCCGCCGGATCCGGCTCGGCACCCTGCTGACGACGCTCAGCATCGCGCTCTACGGCGGAGCGGCGTACGTCGGGCTGCGACGACGGGACGACGTGATCACATGGGCACTGGATCCCGGGCTGCTGCTGTGGATGGTCGCGGGACTGGGCGCGCTCGCCCTCGTGTGGGTCGTCGTACTCGTCACGTCGTACAAGATGTTGCGCCCACTGACCGTCGGACCGGGGTCACGGGTGCTCGGCTCGCTGGTGATCGGGCTGGTGTGCTTCGGGATGGTCGCGAGTACGGCGATGGGCGCGGACACGCTGATGGCGCAGCGCAGCCTGGTCCAGAAGGTGTTCTCCGGCAAGGAGTCGAAGAGTCAGACCCGGCCGACGATCATCCCTCGCGACGACGTCTGGCAGCAACTGCCGCGGGTGAACGTGCTGCTGCTCGGTGCGGACGACGGTGAGGACCGGCAGGGGACGCGCACCGACACGGTGATGGTCGCGAGCATCGACACGAAGACCGGGGACACCGCGCTGATCTCGCTGACCCGGAACTGGATGCGGATGCCGTTCCCGGCCGACTCGCCGCTGCACAAGATCTACCCGACCGGCTTCTGGGATCCGGCCAAGGGTGACAAGGATCAGCCGGACTATTACCTCGACGCGATGTACCGGATGATCCCGGCCAAGCACCACGGCATCATCGGGCCGTCGGACAACGAGGGCGCCGACATCCTGAAACTCTCGGTCGGCGAAGCGCTCGGGCTGAAACTGCACTACTACGTGCAGATCAACCTGGCCGGGTTCGCGCAGTTGGTGGAGGCGCTCGGCGGGATCACGGTGAACATCAACTACCCGGTCCCGGTCGGCGGCAACGACGACAAGAAGATCCCCGCCAGCCGGTACCTGCAGCCAGGCGCGAACCGGAAGCTGAACGGGTCCGACGCGCTGTGGTTCGCCCGCGGCCGTTACATGGTGCCGACCGCGGACCTCGCCCGGCAGGCCCGCCAGCGCTGCACGGTCAAGGCGATCGTCGAACGGGCCACCCCGCAGAACGTCCTCTCCAACTACGAGGCCATCGCCAAGGCCGGCGAGCAACTGATCCGCACCGACATCCCACAGAACCTGCTCGGCGCCTTCGTCACCCTCGGCCAACGGGTCAAGACCGCCAAGATCACCAACATCGACCTCGACAAGAAGAAGAACTACCCCAACGGCCGCAACCCCAACTACGCCAGCATGCGCACCATCATCCAGCAAGCCCTCAACCCGTCCGCCAAACCCCGCAGCACTCCCACCACACCCCGGCACACCACCACCACGAAGCCGACCACTACGAAGCCGACCACCAACGCAGCCGACCTGACCTCAGCCTGCGCCTACAACCCAGGCCCACCCGGCTGATCGCCCGCTGGTTGTGCAGTGGGCGGCTAACGGGCTATTATTCGAACGTTACGAACATGATTTCTTTTCGTTCGCGGGAGGGTGATGACCGCCGAGGCGCTGGAGCAGCAGACCTACCTGCCCGACCAGCCGGAGCAACTAGCCACCGTCGCCAGCTTTCTCGAGGCACACCAGGGCCGACGGGGCTCGTCGCCGGAGCCGCGGTACTTCCTCGCCGGCGCGCAGGAAGGCGATCAGGTCGAGGTCCCGGAGGCGCTGCACATGGTTCTCCTGCAAGTGGTCGAGGCTTTGAAGGCCGGCCACGCGGTCACCGTCGCACCACAGAGTTCGAAGCTGACCACACAGCAGGCGGCCGACCTTCTCGGTGTCAGCCGCCCGACGGTGGTCAGGCTGATCGACCAGGGTGACCTGCCGGCGGAGCGAATCGGCACCAGGCGGAAGGTCCTGCTGCGCGAGTTGCTCGATTACCGGGAGCGCCGTCGCCAGCGTCAGTACGACGCCATCGCCGCCACCGGTGTCGAACTCGACGCTGAGGACGACCCAGTCGCCGTACAGGAACAGCTCCGAGCCATTCGCCAAGAGCTCGCCGACCGGCGCCGCGGCCACACCAGCTGAGAGCCGCCGGAGTGTTCAGCGCAGTCCTCGACACCTCGGTCCTCTGGCCCAGCACCCAACGCGACTTCCTGCTCTCACTCGCGGTGGAGAACCTGTATCGGCCCCTGTGGAGCAGCGCGATCCTCGAGGAGTTGCGCTACACGAATCTACGGAAGCTCCTCGCGCGATCCGTTCCACCGGCGAAGGCCGAGGCGCAATCGGCCCGCTTGATCGAGCAGATGCGCCTCGCCTTCGACGACGCAGAGGTCCCGCACTGGGAACCGTACGAAGGAACCTTCGGCCTTCCAGATTTCGCGGATGAGCACGTCGTCGCGGCCGCCCTGGCCGGCGGTGCCGGAGCGATCGTCACCGAGAACCTGAAGGACTTCCCCGAACGGCGCCTACCCCGCGGGATCCAGGTAGTGGCGACGCGAGAGTTCGCTGCCGATGCCGTGTCGGTGGCCCCGGAGCGGGCCCTCCGAGCCGTGAGCAGGATGCCTGCTCGTAGACGCTATCCGCCAGAGTCTGTTGACGACCTCCTGCTGGTGTTGCGCGAGCGATACGGCATGGATGAGGCCGTCACGATGCTTGAAGAGCTGCTCTGACGCGGACCAGCGGTGGTCGGCTAGGCGTAGCGGATGCCGAGGCCGCCGTCTACGGACCAGTTGGCGCCGGTGACGAAGGCGGCGGCTTCGGAGGCGAGGAAGCAGACGACCTCGGCCACGTTCTCCGGGGTGCCGATCCGGCCGAGCGGGTGGACGCCGAGCGCCTTCTCGCGTTCGCCGGGGATCGTGTCGAAGAACTCCTCCAGGAGATCGGTGCCGATGTAGCCGGGGCTGACGGCGTTGACGCGAACGTTGTGTGGGGCAACGTCCAGGGCCAGCGACCGGGTCATCCCGACCAGGCCGGACTTGGCCGCGGCGTACGGGAACATCCCGGCGGTGGTCAGGCTGGAGTGGATCGACGCGATGTTGACGATCGAGCCGTGCCGGCCCTCGATCATCGGCGGCAACACCTGACGCGCCATCAGCCAGGCGCCCTTCAGGTCGACGTCGAACACACTGTCCCACTCGGCCACGGACATCTTGGTCGCGTCGGCGTACGCGTTCTTGCCGGCGTTGTTGACCAGCACGGTGACCGGCTTCCCGAGGTCGTCCGTCAACTTGCCCACCGCCTGGCGGACCGACACCTCATCGGTGATGTCACCGACCGCCGCCGCCACCCTTGCACCGGTCTCGGCAAGCTCCGCGGTGGTCGCGGTCAGCTGATCGGCCAGTATGTCGACCAACGCCACCGCGGCGCCTTCCTCCGCAGCCTTCACCGCCACCGCCCGACCGATCCCCCGCGCGGCCCCCGTCACCAACACAATTTCGTTCGCCAACCGTCCAGTCAAAACAGTCTCCTCAGCCTAGGCGTGCCTGGAGCCTAGTCCGGACATACCGACCGCGGCGGCGGCTCTCGCGTAGTGGTCGGCGGTTGCTCGGGGCATGGGTTGACGGAGGAGGACAAGCTGGTGGTACAGGGGGCCGGTTGCGGTCATCAGGAGTTGATGGGCGTTGGTTGTGGAGGGCAGTTCGCCGCGGGCGATCGCTCGGCGTACGACGGCTTCGCTGCGGGTGTAGCGATCGGACCAGAACGCGGTCAGGGCCTCGGCGGCTTCCGGGGTGCGGAAGGAGGCCGCGATGACGGCCTGGGTGACGGACGGGCGGGCAGCGAGCGCGGCGTACACCTCGCGGTTGAGGCTGATCAGGTCTCCCTCGAGTGAGCCGGTGTCGGCGGGCTCCCAGGTGTCGTCGAGTCCGGCCTGGAGTAGGTCGACGAGGAGGCCGGCGACGGTCTTCCAACGGCGGTACACGGTGGTCCGGTGGACGCCGGAACGGGCCGCGACCGCGTCGATCGTGAGGCCGTCGTACCCCTGTTCGGCCAGCTCGGCCTCGACCGCGGCGAGCACGTCGGCGCGCACCCGCGCGGTGCGTCCACCCGGCCTGCTTGCACGTTCGGCATCCGTCATGGCATGATCTTAACGCAACAATCGTCGCATTAATGGAGGCAGCACGTGATCCTCTGACCCGCCGTTCGCAGCACCCGAACCCGCGCGAGTCAGGAGGATCCCCATGTCTACTCAGCTGCCCCTGCACGACGACACCAAGTCCTATGACCACCCGTCTGGTGCTCGACCAAGTCACCTGCGCATTCCCGCCGGGACAGGTCCGAGCCGCGCCCGGACGCCACCCTCCGGTCGCCACCTCGACCGGTACGCCGGCGCGCTCGTCGTGGTCACGCACGACCGCCGCTTCATCTCCCGCCGGCACGGAACCACCCTCGCCCTGAAGGAGACCTCCCTTGCCAATCACTGAACACACCATCGCCGGTCCGTCCGACGGTCCGTACGCCGTCACCGTCACCGCCGACGCGCTCTGGACAACCCTCGTCCACACGGGCCAAATCGCGAGGCTCCAACGCGGCGGCGAGCCGGCCGCGGACGATGACCGCACGGGCGCCGGTATGCCCGCCGCGAGGGAGGCGCGGTTCGAGCTTGGTGCGCCTGGGTCTCGGCCGAGTCTGATCGTGCCGGGGCCGGACGACGCCGTCTGGTTCACGCGTAATGGTGACGATCACCTCGGGCGGATCGGGTACGACGGCGCCGTGTCCGTGGTCGCCGTCGCGGGAGCGCCGTACGGGCTTTGCGTGGGACCCGACGGGGCTCTGTGGTGCACGCTGATGAACGTCGACCAGATCGGGCGCGTGACAGTCGACGGCGAGGTGTCGACGTATGCGATCGGGACCTCAGGCGCGTTCCCGGCGATGATCACCGCGACCGATGACGAGCTGTGGTTCACCCTCAACCAGGCCAACGCGATCGGCCGGATGAGTACGAGTGGCGAGGCCACCACCTATCCCCTGCCAACCGAAGGTGCCGGCCCGGTCGGCGTCAGCTCCGGACCCCAGGGCGTGTGGTTCGTGGAGATCCTCGCGGATCAGGCCGGCCGGATCACACCGGACGGGAAGATCGAGGAGTTCCCGCTGCCGGCGGGCTCCAAGCCCCACGCGGTGGTCGCGACGGACGACGGCGGCTGCTGGATCACGTTGTGGGCCGCAGCCGCCCTGGTCCGATTGGATGCCAACGGCAACATCATCGCCCAGTTCAACCTAGGCGAAGGCTCCGAACCCCACGGCCTAGCAATCGACACAGACGGTTCAGTCTGGGTAGCCCTGGAGAAGGGTTCGCTCGCGTACGTGACCACCTGACCCCGACAGGCGCGTGGGGTTGACCACATTCAGTCGGGAGAGTGAGGGGGTTCACTCGGTGGGTGGAGGACGGCGAGCCGTGCCGGGAGGAGAGTGGGGTTGTGACCACGGTGGTGGGGGTTCGGCGCGCGGGGCCGCGGGTTCGGGATGTGGTGGCGGTCGGGCGGCCGGCCTTCTGGGTTGTTTCGATCGTGCCTTATTACGTGGGGATTCTGCTGGCGACGCATCGGCTGGTGCCGCCGCTCGACGAGTGGCCACGGTTGATTGTCGGCGCCGTCGTGATGGGACCGCTGGTCTGGCTGGCGGTGCTCGCGGTCAATGACGCGTACGACCTGCCGAGCGACCGGCTCAACCCCCGCAAGGCGAAGTCACCACTCCTCGACGGCCGCATCACGTTGCGCGCGGCGAAGCGCCTCGCCTTCGCCGCCGCGGTCGCGGCCGTCGGACTGAGTCTGCATGTCGGGATCGTGTTCGCACTCGGCGTACTGCTCGCCGTCCTGCTCGGGTACGCCTACAGCGTCCCGCCGGTCCGCCTGAAGACCCGCGCCGGCTTCGACGTCGCCGTCAACGCGCTCGCCCTCGGCGCCTTCGGACCGCTGGCCGGCTGGGCCGCGATCAACCCGGACCTGAGCGGCTTTCCCTGGCTGATGGGCTTGCAGGGCACCCTCGCCGCGGTCGGCCTCTACCTCCCGACAACCCTCGCCGACCTCGAGGCGGACCGCGCCGCCGGCTACCACACGATCGCGGTTCGCTTCGGCGCGCGGACGACGTACCTGATCGGGTACGGCGCGTGGATCGCGGCGGCCGCACTCTCGGTCGTCCTGGCCGCGACCGGCACGATCATCCCGCGCAGCATGCTGGCCCTGGAGGTCGTGATGGTCCTGGTCCTGATCGCGGCGTACGGCAAACTGATCGGCCCGCGTCAGTCCTTCCGGGGGATCATCGTGCTCGCGGCGCTCTTCCTCTTCCCCTGCGGCACTTTCGCCTTGACCTACACCGGCATCATCTCAATCTGACAGTGCTGTTACATTTAATCTAACAGTACTGTTAGATCCGAGGAGCGTCCGCATGTATCCGGAGACCGAGCCGTACGACCACGGCCTGCTCGACGTCGGCGACGGGCATCGCGTCTACTGGGAGGTCTGCGGCAATCCGGACGGCAAGCCCGCGGTGGTGATCCACGGTGGTCCGGGCTCCGGCGCCGGCGCGTGGTGGCGCCGGTACTTCGATCCCGCCAAGTACAAGGTCGTCCTGATGGACCAGCGCAACTGCGGCCGCAGTACGCCGGACGCCGCCGAGCCGGACGTGGACCTCAGCACCAACACCACCGCCCACCTGATCGCGGACCTCGAGCAACTCCGGCACCACCTCGAGATCGAGAAGTGGCTGCTGCTCGGCGCGTCCTGGGGTGCGACGCTCGGACTCGCCTACGCCGAACAACACCCGGACTCGGTGTCGGAGATCGTGCTGTTCAGCGTCACCAACACGACCCGCCGCGAGGTCGACTGGATCACCCGGGAGATGGGCCGGATCTTTCCCGAAGAGTGGGCCCGCTTCCGCGACGGCGTACCGGAAGACCAGCGGGACGGGAACCTCTCGCTGGCCTACAGCCGGCTGCTGCACGACCCGGATCCCGCGGTCCGCGACAAGGCCGCGCGCGACTGGTGCGACTGGGAGGACACCCACGTCCGCACTCATCCGGGCTGGCGGCCGGACTCCCGGTACGACGATCCCGTCTTCCGGCTGCGGATGGCCCGGCTCGTCACTCACTACTGGGGTCACGCCGCCTGGCTGGAGGAGGACGTGCTGGTGCACGAGGCCGGCAAGCTGGCCGGCATTCCAGGTGTGCTGATCCACGGCCGGCTCGATATCAGCAGCCCGCCGGACATCGCCTGGCGGATGGCCCAGGCCTGGCCGGATGCCGAGCTGCACCTGGTCGAGCAGGAGGGTCACGGCGCGGGCGGACTCGGCACGCGAGACCTGATCCTCGAGGCACTGGACCGGTTCGCCGGGCCGCGCTGAATCAGTTCACTGATTCGAGCAAAGATTTGATCACTGATCTTTACATCGATAAAGCGCACCGGAACGCTTAGGTCCCATGACTCTGACCCGCCCAGAGCTCGAGACCGACTACACGCTCAGCCGGCCCGACATCGCGCACTTCGCCGAGCACGGATTCGTCAAGCTGAGGAACGTGCTCGGCCCGGACACGATCGCGGCGTACGAGCCGGAGATCACCGGCAAGGTGATCGAGCTGAACACTCAGGATCTGCCGCTGGAGGAACGCGATACCTACGGGAAGGCGTTCCTGCAGGTGACGAACCTGTGGCAGGACAGTGAGCGGGTCCTGGAATTCGTCTCCTCGCCGCGGCTGGCCCGGATCGCGGCGCAGTTGCTCGGAGTGCAGTCGGTCCGGCTGTACCACGACCAGGCGCTCTACAAGGAGTCCGGCGGTGGCGTCACCCCGTGGCACGCGGATCAGTACTACTGGCCGTTCTCGACGGACCGGTGCGTGACGGTGTGGGTGCCGTTGCAGGAGACACCGATGGAGATGGGTCCGCTGTCGTTCGCCGCGGGCAGTCACGTGTTCGAGCACGGCCGCAACCTGCCGATCAGCGACGAGTCCGAGCGGGTCCTGCAGCAGACGCTGGCCGAGCAGGAGTTCCCGGAGATCTCCGAGCCGTACGAACTGGGCGAGGTGAGCTACCACCTCGGCTGGACCTTCCACCACGCTCCGGCGAACCAGACCGACATACCGCGCCGGGTGATGACGATCATCTACGTCGACGCCGCGATGAAGATCGCCCCGCCGACCAACCGCTCCCAGGAAGCCGACCTCGCCGCCTGGATGCCCGGCAACCAGCCCGGCGACACCATCTCCTCCCCCTTCAACCCGGTGCTTTACTGACCTCTTGGTCACGCAACGGGAAGGCGCGGGCCAACTAGTAGATCGTCGCAGCTAATTGTTTGGGTATAGGTGGCGGAGTTTGGTGCGTGCGTCGTGGGTGGTGAATTGCCAGTCGACCTGACGCTGGGTGGTGTTGGTGGCTTGTTGCCAGGCGGCGAGTTCGGTGTTCAGGAGGGTGAGGTCGTCGAGCCGGCGGTCCAGGCATTGGCGGGTGAGCGCGGACAGTTCGATCTCGGCGATGTTGAGCCACGAGCCGTGTTTGGGGGTGTGGTGGATCTCGAGGCGCTGCGCCAACGCGAACGCCTTGGCCGGATCGAACGCCTCATAGAGCGATCCGATGGTGTGGGTGTTGAGGTTGTCCATCACCAGCACCACCTTCTCGGCGTCGGGGTAGTCGAGGGTGAGTAGCCGTTCGGTCTGGTGGGCCCAGTCGGTCCTGGTTCGCTGTGGCTGGGCGTCGACGCGCCGCCAGCCGGCCAGCGGCTCGACCCAGCAGAAGATCGAGCAGGTGCCGCGGCGGACGTACTCGCTGTCTTCCTTCAGGTCCTGTCCCGGTGCGGCGGGGATCGGGTCGCGGGCGTGACCCAGCAGCTGGTAGGGCTTCTCGTCCATGCACACCACCGGACGCGCCGGGTCGAAGCGGCGGGCGTAGACCGCGAGAACGTCTTCCATCGCGGCAGCGAACTGCGCGTTCGCCGTGGGTGGGATGGTCCAGCACTTCTTCAGATGAGGACGCAGCCTCGTTTTTTTAACACCCGCCCGATCGTGGAGTGATCCAGGTCCGGAATGTCCTCGACCAGCGCGACATGCCTTTCCAGCAACCGCAGCGACCACCGGGCATAGCCCTGCGGTGGCTGCGAGCACGCCAGCGCGATCAGCCTCGCCTCGACCTCGCCGGTCACCGGCGAGGGCACCGGCGGATGCTCACGCTGCTTGCGCGAGATCGTGGCGTCCACATCCCCGCCGGTCTCGGCGAACCGCTTGGCGACCAGCCGCAGCATCTCGGCCGAGACACCGACCCGGGCCGCGAGCACCTCCTGGGTATCGACCTCGCCCACCGAGGTATCCAGCGCGAGCAGCACCCGCGCCCGCCTGATCACCGCGGCCGGATGCACACCCGTCGTGGTCACCCGAACCAGCCAGTCACGATCCGCCTCGGTCAACACCACCGGACGCTTCATCAGCGAAGGCACGACAACAGTCCTGTCTGGCAGAGGGGAAGGAAGATCTGCCGGACCCAAACCTCCCAACCACACCCCCAGAACTAAGCAGCGACACGCTACTAGATCAGAGCGTGCGTTTCTGTGGGTAGATGGTCTCGCCGCGGGACAGTTGGTCGACGAACTGGGTGATGCGTTTTGACCTGGTCTCCGGTCGCTTTGCGGTGTTTACGCGGTGGACCACTCCAAATCGGTTGGCGCTGGTGAGGATGTCGAACATCGCTTGCGCCCTCGGCACCGCGGCCAGCGCCTCGGCCAGGTCCGGCGGGATCTCCAGCGCGCTCGAGCCGCCGTACGCCTTGTCCCAGCGCCCGTCCGCCTTGGCCCGGTCGACCTCGGCGCGACCGGCCGGGAGCATCCGGCGTTCGGTCTCCATGCGCGCGACGAGGCCGACGTTCCGCTGCGACCACATGCTGCGCGACCGCCGTGGCGTGTAGTGCTGGATGAAGGTCTGCTCGTCCCGGCTCCGGCGCCGGCCGTCGATCCAGCCGTGGCACAAGGCCTCCTCCAGCGCCTGGTCGTAGGTGAGGCTCGTCGGCGTGGTCACGTTCTTCTTCGCGAGCACCAGCCAGACGCCGTCCGACGACTGATGGTTCTCTCCGAGCCAGACCCGCCACGCGTCCGCGTCCACGACGATCAATTCGGCCGTCATGATGCGGCTACCTGGTAGCGGGCGGCCAGTTGGGCGGCGGCGTCCTTGAGCTCCTGGGGACCGACGAACTCCAGGTCGCACTCGAACATCCCGAAGGTCGCGGCCAGTCCGGTCCAGGACCACGCGCTGAGCACCAGTCGGCAGCTCGTCGGGGTGATCTCCTCGACGATCGCGTCGCGTCCGGCCCATTGGACGATGTCGGACGCCTTCGCCTGCAGGATTGCCTCGCCACGGTACGGCGTCTGGTCCTGCCCCTTGAAGCGCGATGAGATGTACGTCGCCACGTCGGGCGCGGGCAATTCCCGCGGAGTGAACCGCGGGCCACTCGGTGACTTCGGCGTCATCCGATCCACCCGGAACGTCCGCCAGTCCTTGCGATCCAGGTCCCACGCGACCAGGTACCACCGCCCACCCCACGTCACCAGGTGATGCGGCTCGACCTTCCGCGGCGGCATCCACTCGTCCGAGGCACCCGGTGACGCGTAGTCGAACCGCAGTACCTCATGCGCCCGGACCGCCATCCCGACCGCGATCAGTTGGTCCGAGTCCACCGTCGTACGGCGTCTGTCGGCGTACCGATCGACGGTCGTCACCTGTAGTGCGTCAACCCGTTGGCGCAGGCGCGCCGGCATCACCTGGCGGACCGTGGCGAGCGCGCGCAACGCACCCTCCTCGATCCCGGTGACCGTGGTGGTCGCGGTCTGCAGGGCGACCGCGACGGCGATCGCCTGGTCGTCGTCGAACAGCAGCGGGGGCAGGTCCGCCCCGGCGTCGAGGCGGTAGCCGCCGTCCGGTCCCTTGGTCGCGCGCACGGGATAGCCGAGGTCGCGCAGCCGGTCGACGTCGCGGCGAACCGTGCGCGGGCTGACCTCGAGACGTTCGGCGAGCAGCGCACCGGGCCAGTCGCGGCGGGCCTGGAGCAAGGACAGCAGCGAGAGGAGTCGGGCTGAGGTCTCGGACATGTCTTCAGATTGCCACGAGTAACGGCCAGAACCTGTCCTCTTCTGCTGGAAATGTCGCCGACATCAAGCCAAGACTGAAGGAGACATCGTGATCAGCACGCGAGAGCTCACCCGGGACTTCGTGGTGAGCCGTACCGAGACCGTGCACGCGGTCCGCGGCATCAGCCTGGACGTCGAACGCGGCGAACTGGTCGCGGTCCTCGGCCCGAACGGTGCAGGCAAGACGACCACCCTGCGCATGCTCACCACCCTGATCACCCCCACGTCCGGTACGGCGACGGTCGCCGGGTACGACGTGACCGCACAGCCCAGCCAGGTCCGCCGCCGGATCGGGTACGTCGGTCAGGGCAACGGCGCGGGTCACTCGCAACGGGTCGGCGACGAGCTCGTCGGCCAGGGTGTGATCTACGGACTCGACCGGCGGGCGGCCAAGCGCCGTACCGCCGAGCTGGTGGAGGCGCTCGAGCTGACCGAGCTCGTCAACCGCAAGGTGTCGGAGCTGTCCGGCGGGCAGCGGCGGCGGCTGGATGTCGCGATGGGGCTGGTGCACGCGCCGTCGCTACTGTTCCTGGACGAGCCGTCGACCGGCCTCGACCCGCAGAACCGCGCGAACCTGTGGGACCACATCCTGCGGATGCGCGAGCAGTACGCGATGACGATCGTGCTGACCACCCACTACCTGGACGAGGCCGACTCGATGGCCGAGCGGGTCGTTGTCGTCGACAACGGTCAGGTGATCGCGGACGACACCGCCGATGCCCTGAAGACCAAGCTGGCCGGTGATCGGCTCGCATTGACTGTTGCTCCCGACAATCTTTCCCAGATCGCCGCGATGGCGGAGAAGTTGCCCGGGGCGCGTGAGGTGGTTGCCGTCGGCGACGAGCTCAGTGTCCGGGTCGCGGACGGTCCGGCGACGCTTCCCTTGCTGATCACGGCCGCTCAGCAGACCGGCGTACCGGTCGCGGCGGCGCAGGTGCATCGCCCGACCCTCGACGACGTGTTCCTCAACCTGACCGGCCGCAGTTTGCGGGAAGACTCGAATGGAAAGGCAGCCTGATGACCACCCTCACTGTTTCCACCACTCCGACCGTCACCGCGGAGCATCCGTCGCGGAACCTGCTGCGCGACATCCGGATCGTGATGACGCGCGAACTGAAGCCGGTCCTCCGGGATCCGTTCACCTTGCTGTTCGGCATGATCCAGCCACTCGTGTTTCTCGCACTGTTCGGGCCGCTGCTGTCCGGGTCGATGGGTGGTTCGCTCGGCGGCGGGGTCTGGCAGTGGTTCGTGCCGGCGATCCTCGTGATGACGACGCTGTTCGGTACGTCGGCCACCGGCGCGAACCTGTTGTTCGAGTTCCAGACCGGAGCGCACGAGCGGATGCTGGTCACACCGCTGGCGCGGTCGTCGCTGCTGATCGGCCGGGCGCTGAAGGAAATGGTCCCGCTGTTCGGCCAGGCGGTGATCGTGATCGCCGTGATGACGCCGTTCGCGTTCGACCTGCATGTCGGTGGCGCGCTGGTCGGGCTGGCGCTGCTCGCGGTCTTCGGGATCGGGCTGGGTTCGTTCAGCTACGCGCTGGCGATCGCGGTCCGCAAGCAGGACTGGATGTTCTGGATGGTGCAGCAGACGTTCCTGTTCCCGCTGATGATCCTGTCCGGGATGCTGCTCCCGCTGGAGACCGGGCCGGAGTGGATGCGGATCGCGGCCAAGTTCAACCCGCTGTCCTATCTCGTCGACGCTGAGCGGACGCTGTTCTCCGGTGAGGTGCTGTCGAGTGCGGTGCTGTGGGGCTGGGTCGCCGCGATCGTGACCGCGGCCGCCGGACTGACCGTCGGCATCCGGTCGATGCTCCGCTCGGCCGCCTGACCGACGACGACGGCCTTGCACCGCTGATCGGCTGATCCGCCTTCCCACGGACAAGTAGGCGCGGGGAGGCGGACCGCCAGCACTCATCAACTGCCCTCGGGCCGCTGCCTGAGCCTGCGGTTCGCCAACTCGCCCAACTGGCAGGACCCGCTGGCGCATTTGGTGGGTTGACGTCCCATGTGGTGGGTTGCCGTACCGGATTCCCGGGCGCCAACCCACTATCTCGGACGCCAACCCATCAAACGGGGTCGGTCGGGGACATGTCCGCGGCGACACGGAGCGCTGGGACCGGACCGGTGGGCTGTCCCAGGGCACCAGACGTGGACCGATCCCTCGGCGCGCAGCACACCGGTGCCGGTGGCGCGGAGCAAGCCCGCCGGAACCGCCCGGCCCAACCCCGGCACCTCCCACCCCTGCCCACCCGGACATCACCCCCTATCCCGAACCAGCACACCCGGCAGCCCGGGGGTGCGGACGGTGGCTGGGGGTGTGCAAGGTCGACAGGACGTGTTAGCGCTGCCGCCGGCCGATCCGGCGCGGCCAGGCGTGGATGCCACGCTGGCCAGCACCCCTCGACCGACACATCCTGTCGAGCTTGCACACCGACCGACCCCGCTCACCTCGCCCACACATCCAACAGAAGAGCCTCACTTTGGTGAGTGCCCGATTTGATGAGTGCCTGGCGTCCGCTACACCGCCCAGACTCCGGTCGTTGCGGTCTCGCGGGCCCAGTCCGCGAAGTCGCGCGGCGGGCGGCCGAGGACCTGCTGGACTCCGTCGGAGACGTACTCGGAGCGGTGGTTGCGGATGACGGCGAACAAGTCGCGGACGGCCTCGGCGTCCTCCTGAGTGAGACCTTGCTCGACCAGCTCGCCGACATGCTTCTCGGGCTCGAGCTCGGCGTACGTGATCGGTCGGCCGGTTGCGGTCGAGAGCGCATCGGCGACCTCGGCCATCGTGAGCGGGCGCGGACCCGAGATCGCGATGACCTGGCCGGTGTACGCCTCGTCGAGCAGCGCCGCCGTCATCACGTCTCCCACGTCGTTGGTGTCGATCCACGCCTCGGCTCCGGTGCCGGCGGACAACCGGATCTCACCGGCGAGCACGTGGTACCGCAGGAAGTCCTCGCTGAACCCCTGCGCGAACCAGGCCGGTTGGACGATGGTCCAATCGGCGCCACTCGCCTGGACCGCGTGCTCCAGATCGAGCGAGCCGTCGTACACGGCGAAGTCGCGGCCGGGGCTGCCGACGCCGCGGCCGGACAGGAGGACCACCCGGCGAAGACCTTCGGCGGCCGCTTGCTGGATGAACCGGCCGGCCTGCGCCAGGCCGGTCGGGCCGACCGGAGGTGCCAGGTACGCGGTGTCGGCGCCGGCGATCGTCGCGGACCAGGTGCTCTCGTCGTACCAGTCGAAGCGCTGCTCGCTGGACCGGGACGCAAGCCGGAACGGGACGCCCCGTACCTCGAGCTGTGCGGCGACGCGGCGGCCGGTCTTGCCCTTACCACTCAGGATCAGAATCGGTGTTGTTGTCATGGGTCTAGTCCACCGGCAACTGGTGAGACGAACCATGGTTGTTTGCCGCAATTCAATGTTCGAGACGCTCAGCCAAGGTAGGGTTGGGCCATGGACGTGCTCGACGACCTGCTGGCCGGGACCCGCGCCCGGGACGGCGTCTTCAACCTGACGATCATGGATCCGCCGTGGGCGGTGGAGATCCGCGACGAGGCACCGCTCGCGCTGGCGACCCTGGTCCGCGGATCGGGCTGGGTGACCCGCGACGGGATCCCGCCGGTGCGGATGGCCGAGGGTGACGTCGCGATCTTCACCGGACCCTCGCCGTACGTCGTCGGGGACAGCGTCGAGACGGCGCCACAGTTGCGGATCCACCCGGGCGGCGTGTGCGAACCGTTGCCTGGGGCACCGGTCGACTACAGCGCCCGGCTCGGGGTGCGGACGTACGGCAGCCGCGCGTCGGGAGCCGTGATGGTTGCCAGCGGCACCTATCAGGTGGCGGGCGACGTCAGCCGCCGGCTCGTCACGGCGCTCCCGCCGGTGCTCGTCGTACCGGCTGCCGACGTCGCGGGTTCGGTGATGGACATGGTGTCGAGCGAGATCCAGCGGGACGCGGCCGGACAGCAGAGCGTGCTGGATCGATGGCTCGACCTGGCGTTGATCACCACGCTGCGGGCGTGGTTCGATCGGCCGGAGTCACAGGCGCCGGGGTGGTACCAGGCGCAGTCCGATCCGATCGCCGGCACGGCATTGCGGTTGCTGCACGAGGATCCGGCGTACCCGTGGAATGTCACCGAGCTCGCCGACCGGGTGGGTGCGTCACGGGCCTCGCTGGCGCGCCGATTCACCGCGCTCGTCGGTGAGGCGCCGATGAGCTACCTCACCGGGTGGCGCATCACGCTGGCCGCCGACCAACTACGGGCCACGAGGGACACCGTCGAGACGATCGCCCGGCGGGTCGGGTACGCGAACGCGTTCGCGTTGAGCGTCGCCTTCAAGCGGGTCCGCGGTACGACGCCGACCGCTCACCGCCAGGCGGCATGAACCCTCAACGCGTGTGCGCAGTTAGCTGACTGTCGACCGCATGAACGCGAGCGCCTGCGGCCACGCCAGCCGGAACGCGTCCGCGTTGACGACCTTGTCGTGCCGCGACTTGTCCGAGAAGCCATGGTCCGCACCGGGGAAGTACTGCGTGAACGTCGCGCCGGTCTGACGAGCCTGCAGGATCGTCTGGAGAGCCTCGAAGTCGGCGTTCGGTACGGCGGTGTCCGCGCTCGGGTAGCTCACAAGCACCGGCGCGGTGATCCCGGCGGCTTCCGCGATCGCGTCGTACGTGTGATGCGGCGCCAGCTTCGACGGCACGGTCGGGTGGAACGCGACGACACTCGCCAGCCGCTGATCCCGCGCACCGAGCAGGAACGCGAACCTACCACCCAGGCACCAGCCGATCACGCCGACCTTGCTGCACCCGAGCTCACCGGTCAGGTAGTCCAGCAACTCGGTCTGCTCGGCCACCGCGGTGTCGTCATCCATCTTCCGCAACAGCCCACTGAGCTCTTCCCGCGTCGAGTTGTCGGTGCTCCGCCCCTTGAACGGATCCCACACCAGCGCCGTGATCCCCTCCCCGGCCAACTCGTCGGCCCACTCCCGGATCTGTTCCCCGATCCCGGTGATCATCGGCAACAGCAACACCCCAGCGTGCCCGACTCGAGCCAAGTACGCCGTCTGCTCCCCAACCGCCACAGTCACGCCCATACCCGCATCCTATGAGCCCGCTAACCCGCACTGCAGTGGGCACGGAAGATCTCGAGGTCGTTGTCCAGCCGGGCGATGCGATCGAAACCCCACGTGGTGACTCCGGGGCGGTCGACCTCGTCCAGAACGCGGGCAGCCATGTCGCGGAGGGCTCGGGCGAGGAGGGCATATTCGAGGTGATCGAGGTCGAGGTCGCGAGCGCCGTACTCGGCGAGGAACGGTTCGAGGTGCGGTCCTTCGGCGGCGATCCACACGTCGTGCTCGCGCGGGCCGATGACCGCCTGATCCCAGTCGAGCATCGCCGCGACGTTGCTGCCCTCGTCCAGGATCAGGTTGAGGCCGCCGAAGTCCCGATGACAGACGACCTCGCGCACCACCCTCGACCGCACCCGCTCGATCGTGTCGTCCAGTCGATGAATCGCGGCAGCCACTTCGTCTCGCCGCTCGACGATCCAGGGATGATCGAGCCGCTCACCTAACGCGCGAATCTCCGGCTCGTCGAGGGTGGCGTGCGGTAGGTCCGGACGATCACCGAGGTCATGGACGTGGCGGAGCGCCCGGGCTGTGACCCGCCAGTCGTCGTGGTTCGCCGTACGCCCTTGGATATAAGGGAAAACGGCGTACGGCCTTCCATCCAGGATGGCGTAGAGCGCACCCGACAGCGCCGGAATCGGAGCCGGCACCGGTAGACCGAGATCCTGCAGCTCCTGCAACACACTCAGTCCGCGGGGATGGCCCTGCTGCTTCCAGAGCTTGACGAACCAGGCGTCGTCCGCCACCCAGCAGTCACTCTCGTACCCGCCCGGATGCGGCCGCAGTACGCCGGCCCGCACCCCGAAGTCCCGCGCGAGATCCGCGGGCTGGACCACCTGATTCATCCCCTTGATCGTGACAAGAAGAAAGGCAGGGAGAAGTCTCTCCTTGCCATGTCTAACTTATAGCGCACTGGGGGACTTGCCGCAAGCCCCCAGTTGTGCCGGACAATCGCTGGCCGTAGGCGGAATTGATCGACATCTTGGGGGTTTGCGCAGTGCGTGTTGTGTTGTCGACGTATGGATCGCGAGGCGACGTCGAACCGGTGGTGGCGCTCGCGGTGCAGTTACGGGACCTCGGCGCGGAGGTGCGAGTGTGCGCGCCGCCGGACGAGGTCTTCGCGGAGCTGTTGGCGCGGGCCGGCGTACCGCTGACGCCGGTCGGCCCGCGGATGGGTTCGATGGTGCGGCCGTCGACGGCATCGGGGACGTCGGAGCGGGTATCCGAGTTCGCCGCGATGTTCGACACGGTCGCCGAGGCCGCCGAGGGGTGTGACCTGGTCCTGGCGACCGGGTTCGCGTACTTCGCCTCGCGGTCGGTGGCCGAGAAGCTGGGCATCCCGTACGTGTATGTGACCTTCTGTCCGTTCCTGCTGCCGTCGCCGCATCACGCGCCGCCGCTGCTGATGCCGGGCGAGACCTTCCCACCGGGGGTGACCGACAACCGGGTGCTGTGGGAGCTGAACGCCAAGCGGTTCAACGAGATGCACGGCGAGGCGCTCAATGCACACCGGGCCTCGGTCGGTTTGCCGCTGGTGGACGATGTCCGCACGTTCACCTTCACCGAGCAGCCGTGGCTGGCCACGGACCCGATCCTGGGCCCGTGGCAGGAGACCTCGGAGCTGGACGTCGTACACACAGGAGCGTGGATCCTGCCGGACGAGCGGCCGCTGCCGGCTGAGCTGACGGCCTTCCTGGACTCCGGCGAACCACCTGTGTACGTCGGCTTCGGCAGCATGCGCCACGTGTCGGAGGACATCGCCGGGGTGGCCATCGAGGCGATCCGCGGGCAAGGGCGCCGCGTACTCGTAGGGCGCGGCTGGGCGGGGCTGGCCGCGGTCGACGACCAGGAGGACTGCTTCGTCATCGGCGAGGTCAACCAGCAGCAGTTGTTCGGCCGAGTGGCCGCTGTCGTGCACCACGGCGGCGCCGGTACGACGACCACCGCTGCCCTGGCCGGCGCGCCGCAAGTCGTCGTACCCCAAGCAGGAGACCAGTCGTACTGGGCCGGCCGGGTGGTCGACCTGGGCATCGGGGCGGCCCACGAAGGTCCCACTCCGACCACCGAATCCCTGTCCGTCGCGCTGAAGACGGCGCTGACCCCTGAGACCCGCGCACGAGCCACCGCCGTGGCCGCCACCATCCGAACCGACGGAGCGGCGGTGGCCGCGAAGCTGCTGCTAGATCGGAGCTGCTGACGTGAACCCCGTTACTACCAGTGCGTTCGACCTTCCCGACACTCTCGCCGCCAAGTCCGACCCGAGACTGATCGGCGCCGACGAGCAGCACTTCGCGGCCATCGCGGAGACGCTCGAGCAGACGATCGCCGACCTGTCCGACCGCCTCGACGCCACCCGCAAGGCGCCGGGCGGCGAGGGCCAAGAGGCCCTGGACCGAGACCTGGAGATCCACCGACTGACCACTCGCCTGCGCACCCTGCGCCGCTTCGGCCTGGACCTGTGCCTCGGACACATGGTCAGCGCGGACAACTCCGAGGCCTTGTACGTCGGACGCCTCGGCCTCACCGACAGCACCGGTCGCCGGCTGCTGATCGACTGGCGTTCCCCCGCGGCCGAGCCGTTCTTCGGAGCGACGCACGCCAACCCGATGGGGCTGTCCAGCCGCCGCCGGTACCGCTGGACCCGCGGCCGGATCAGCGACTACTGGGACGAGGTGTTCACCTCGGACGGGTTCGACGGGCACGCAGCGGCGCTCGACGACCAGTCCGCGTTCATCGCCAGCCTGGGCAGCAACCGGTCGCCCCGGATGCGCGACGTACTGGGCACCATCCAGGCCGATCAGGACGCGATCATCCGCGCGGGTTCTCGCGGCGCGCTCGTCGTCGACGGTGGTCCCGGTACGGGTAAGACAGTCGTGGCACTGCACCGTACGGCGTACCTTCTGTACTCCGATCCACGCCTCGGCCATCGGCGTGGCGGCGTACTGTTCGTCGGTCCGCACCAGCCTTACCTGGCGTACGTGTCCGACGTACTCCCCAGCCTCGGCGAGGAAGGTGTGCAGACCTGCACGCTGCGAGACCTCCTGCCCGAGGGGCCCACCGCACCGGCCGAGGCCGACCCGGACATCGCCCGGTTGAAGGCGTCCGCGGACATGGTGAGGGCGATCGAACCGGCCGTGAAGCTTTACGAGGAAGTGCCCACCAAGGCGATGACGGTCGAGACCCACTGGTCCGATCTCCGGGTCAGCCCCGCCGACTGGGCCGAGGCCTTCGGAGCAGCGGACCCCGCGACGCCGCACAACGAGGCGCGCGACCAGGTCTGGGAAGAGCTGATCACGATCCTGCTGGACAAGCACGAGAAGGAGTACGAGGACGACGATGTCTCGATCGACCTCGTGCGCAGATCCCTCGAGCGGAACGAGGACCTGGTCGATGCCTTCGGCCGAGCGTGGCCGCTGATCGAACCGACCGACCTCGTCGGAGACCTGTGGTCGGTGCCGGCCTACCTGCGCATGTGCGCTCCGTGGCTCAGCCCTGAAGAGGTCAAGAAGCTGCAGCGCGCGGACTCGCAGGCGTGGACAGCGTCTGACCTGCCGCTCCTGGACGCGGCGCGGCAGCGACTCGGCGACCCCGAGGCCTCCCGGCGAAAGCGCCGGCAGAAGGCCGCCGCCGCAGTCGAACGCGAACGCATGACCGACGTCATCGACCACATCCTCGAGTCCGCCGACGCGGACGACGCGTGGGCGCCGATGTTGCGTGGCCAAGACATCCAGGAGGCCCTGGTCGACGTGTCCGCGCTCCCCACCGCGGACCCGGACCTGCTCGCCGGCCCGTTCGCGCACATCGTCGTGGACGAGGCCCAGGAACTCACCGACGCCGAATGGCAGATGCTGCTGCTCCGCTGCCCGTCCCGCAGTTTCACCATCGTCGGCGACCGCGCCCAGGCCCGGCACGGCTTCACGGAATCCTGGCAGGAACGCCTCGAGCGAATCGGCCTCGACCGGATCAACCTGGCCTCCCTGACCATCAACTACCGGACGCCAGAACAGATCATGACCGAAGCCGAGCCGGTCATCCGGGCCGTCCTCCCCGACGCCAACGTCCCCACCTCCATCCGCACCGGCGACGCCCCCGTCATCCACGGATCCACCGCGGACCTGACCTCGATCCTCGACACCTGGCTCGCCGACCACACCGAAGGCATCGCCTGCGTCATCGGCGACCCCACCGTCCAGGACACGGGCCGAGTCCGATCCCTGACCCCGGAACTCTCCAAGGGCCTCGAGTTCGACCTGGTCATCCTCATCAACCCCGAGTCCTTCGGCGAAGGCATCGAAGGCGCAGTGGACCGCTACGTCGCCATGACCCGAGCCACCCAACAACTAGTCATCCTCACCACACCCTGATATCCCGCATGCTGGGGTATGCCTAACGACGGTCTCCTGCGACGAGTAGACGCAGTACAGGTTCCAGTCCCCAGCCTGGCCGAGGGTCTCGCCTTCTATGGCGAGGCCCTCGGCCACCGGCTCCTGTGGCGAAACGACGCCATCGGCCAAGCCGGCCTGCAACTACCCGACGGCGACAGCGAACTCGTCCTGACCACGACCCGCCCCTACGAACCCAACTGGCTCGTCGACGACGTACCGACAGCCCTCACCCACATCACCACCCACGGCGGCACCGTCCTCACCGGCCCCCTGGACATCCCCGTAGGCCGAGCCGCGGTCATCCAAGACCCCTTCGGCAACACCCTGATCCTCGTAGACCTGTCGAAGGGCGTGTACACCACCACGCCCGATGGCACCGTCACCGACGTCCAACCCACGACGCCCTGACCGATCAGTGTGCGTTCTCCGGGGATTACTTGTTGGCGGCGAGCATGCGGAGTACTGCGGTGTTGACCAGGATGAGGATGAGGGCGGTGAAGAGGAGGAGGGCTACTTCGGCGGGGAGGAGGGCTATGCCCAGGCCGATGGCGAGGACGGGGATCGCCAACCCGGCGTACGCGATGAGGAAGAGCGCGGCGAGGACTTCGCCGCGGGAGGCGGGGTCGGCGAGCGAGGCGGCGGTGGCTACGGCGCCGCGGAAGACGAGGCCTACGCCGGCGCCGGCGATGACGCCTCCGAGGATGAAGGTCCACAGGCTGGGGAGCAGACCACCGACAGCGACGCCGACCAGGCCCACCGACATTGCCGCCAGACCGAGGCGAAGCTGGTGCCGGCGGGTGAGGCGGACGAACACGACCTGACTGGCGGCGCCTGCGATGAAGACCGCGAAGGTGACCACACCGGCAAGCACCCGCGAGGTGTGGTGCAACGTCCCGGCCAGGAACGTCGGCGCCAGCGACGTGAACAGCCCGAAGATCGCAAAGGCCGCAAACGCCCCGATCGCCGACGCGAAGAACAGCGGCTTCGCCGACGACGGCAACGCCACCCGCTGCGGCCGGTACGGGGGCCGCTCCTCCAACCGCTCCACAGTCTCCGGCACCAACGCGATCCCGACCGCGCTCAGCAGCAGCAACACCAGGAAGATCTCGTACGGGCGCTCGAGCGGAGACGCGACGTACTGCGCCAGCAACCCGCCCACCAGCGGACCGAACGCGAGCCCGCCGAGGTTCACCGTGCTCGAGATCAGCGCCGACCGGCTCGGATCCTCATCGGGGCGTGCGATCTGCCGCAGCTCGGACAGGTGCGCGGTGGCGGTCGCGGTCAGCACACCGACACCGACCCCGCAGATGAAGCGCGCGAGCAGCAACCCGGGCACATCCTGCCAGAGCAGGAACACGGCCGCCGCCAACGCTTCCGTGAGTACGGCGACCAGCGCGACCCGGCGACGGCCGAGCCAGTCGCTGATGTGACCGGCCAGGTACAGCGACGCCATCACGCCGACCGCGTAGCTCGCGAAGATGACGGTGATCATGTACGTCGGAAAGCCGTCGCGCTGCTGGTAGATCGCATAGAGCGGAGTCGGGACCGTGGAGAACGCCATCGTGATCAGGAAGGCTGCGGCGATCACCCAGAAACCGGGCCCGTGAGCGAACCGCACGCGGGAAGTCGACACCAGCGCACGCGAACCAGTCAAGGTGGACATGTTCCCAGCGTCGCTCGCCTCATCTATCGAGTCCAACGAAAGTTCTTGCACGCTCTTATCGAGAAGTTCGATAATTGCCCCGTGGACAGCCGGCAGCTCGAGTACTTCGTCGCCGTCGCCGAGGAGCTGAGCTTCACCCGGGCGGCGCACCGGATGTTCACGGTCCAGTCCACGGTGTCGGCCGCCGTCCGCGCCCTCGAGACAGACCTGAAGACCACGCTGTTCGACCGCTCGACCCGGCGCGTGACACTGTCCGCGGCCGGCCAGGCTTTGTTGCCGGAGGCAAAGGCTGCGCTGGAGGCGCTGGACCGGGCGCGGGCAGTGGTCGAGGAGGCGTCGACCGGCCTCCGGGGCAATATCCGGATCGGCACGCTGGCGCGACTGAACCTGGTCAACCTCGCCGAGCTGCTGGGGGCGTTTCACCAGAAGTACCCGCT
Organism: Kribbella sp. NBC_01510; assembly: GCF_045040325.1. Lineage (NCBI taxonomy): Bacteria > Bacillati > Actinomycetota > Actinomycetes > Propionibacteriales > Kribbellaceae > Kribbella > Kribbella sp. NBC_01510. Next base: position 2,125,696 of record NZ_CP109418.1, read on the forward strand.
GGTCAACGTTCAGGTGGCGACGTCGCCGACCGGATCGAGTGGCCTGGCGGACGACGTACGTCATGGTCGACTCGATGTGGCCCTGGTCGGCCTGGCGAAGCCGGAGCTGTACGGACTCGAGATTCGCGATCTCGCCACGGTGCCGTTCGTCGTCCTGCTGCCGTCGTCGCACCCGCTCGCGAAGGAGCCGGACGTGCGGCTCGAGGAGCTGGCCGGTGAGCGGTTCGTCGACATGCCGCTCGGGTTCGGTAACCGCAGCATGGTCGACCGGACCTTCGAGAACGCCGGCATCCCGCGGCGGGTCCAGGTCGAGGTGCCGGAGCTGACCACGATCCCCGACTACGTCCGCGTCGGCCTCGGCGTCGCCGTCGTACCGGAACTGGAGCCGGCCAGGGCGCCAGGCGTCACCCAACTCCCCATCGCCGGGACCGACCTGACCTGGACGTTGTCCGTGGTCACGGCCAGCGGTCGGCGATCGAGCAGAGCGGTGACCGCCCTGCTCGATCTCCTCACCGACTCGATCCGCCCCGGCGGCGCGTACTTCTAGGAAACCCAGATTGACTGCCAGTTCTTCTGCTCGTTGAAGCGGCGCAGTGACGCGACCCCGCTGAGCCAGCCGAGCCAGGCGCCGTACGGCGGGTTGGACTCGTCGAACCCGCTCATCACGAAGGTGAGCCGGGTCTTGCCGTCGGACTCGGCCAGCTCCCAGGTGCTGATCCCGGTCGGTCCCCAGTCGACGGACATCGTGCGGCCCTCGACCACCTCGACCACCGTCGCGCCCGGGCCGGCGTCGAATCCGCCCATCGCGAACCGGCCACCGGCGTACGGCTCGATCCCGATCGGGAAACCGAACCAGGCGGACGCCTTCTCGGACTCGGTCAGTGACGCGTACACCTGCGCCAGCGGCGCGTCGATCAGTGCCTCGCCGGTGAACACGGGCGAGGTGAAGTCGGGCCGGGTGGTCAGCTCGCGCCCGTCCAGGTAGTCGACCAGGTTGGCGAGGGCGAGCGACCAGAAGGTCTGCAGTACGCCGCGAATGGTCGCGCCGCTGATCGCGTCCGCAAAGTCGAAGTGACTCTGGGACAGCCGGACGACGGTGGAGTCATCGCCCTCGGGGATCAGCGTGATCTCGGTCGTGGTCTCCTCGCCGTCGAGCAACCACGCCAACCGCAGCGTGCGGTCGTCGTACGCCAGGACTCGCTGATGCGGGGCGTCGCCGTCCGGGATGTAGCGGCCCCAGAACTCGAAGGTCCCGGGCAGGTCGACGGTCGAGTGCTCGCCGAGCCAGACGTTGAGCGCCTTGGGGTCGGTCAGCGCCTGCCGGACGTCGTCGATGCCGGCCTGTGCGCGGGCTTGCAGAATGAGCGGTTCAGTCATGATCTTGGTCTCCCTTGGGGTAGCACGCCACGGCCAGCTTGAAGGCGTCGCCCTCGGCGCCGCCGTAGCGCTCGAAGAGGTCCTGCAGCGTGGTGCGCAGGTCCTGGAAGAACTCCCGCCGTTGGTCCGGTGGGACCCGGATCTCACCGGAGACCCCGATGGACGGCAGCTCCGGAGCTGCCCGGTCCAGCGCGGCGATGTCGGTCTGGACCTCTTCCATCAGGTCCAGCAGGTAGCCGAGGCTCAGCTCGTCGCGGGCCCGGCGGAGGCCACCGATCCGGCCCACGAGCCGGGGCGACAGCCAGTACGTGCGGGCGGTCGCCTGGTAGATGCCCTCGTGGACGCCGCGCACCTTGCGCTCTTCCACGAGCGTCACCAGCCCGGCGTCGACGAGGCGCTTCACGTGGTAGTAGACGCGCTGCGGAGTCTGCCCGAGCTGCTCGGCCACCTCACCACAGGTGTGCGGCTCCGCGAGCCGCCGCAGCACCTCGATCCGCTGCGGCTTGAACAGCGCCTCGGCCTGCTCGAGCTGCTCCAGGTGCATCACGTCTCTCATCACACAAAAAAGTTTGTACGTAAAAATCTGACTTGTCAATGCGCCGGAGTTCCATCACCCGGGAATGTAAATCGGCGTTCGGTCGTTGAACCCAGTGCTTTGGTGATGGATCACCGAAGCAAGACGCCCAGCCCTGGGGGCCTTTGCTACGGATCGTCCGGCACGTTCCTGCCGGCGGAGGAAAGGAAGCGCGACATGGCAACTGTCTCGTTCAAGGGAGCCACCCGGGTGTACCCGGGCACCGACACCCCCGCTGTGGACAGGCTCGATCTCGACATCTCCGACGGCGAGTTCATGGTGCTCGTCGGACCGTCGGGCTCCGGCAAGTCGACGGCGCTGCGGATGCTGGCCGGGCTCGAAGAGGTGAACGAGGGCTCGATCTACATCGGCGATCGCGACGTGACCAACAGCCCGCCGAAGGAACGCGACATCGCGATGGTGTTCCAGAACTACGCGCTGTACCCACATATGAGCGTCGCGGACAACATGGGCTTCGCCCTCAAGATGCAGGGCATCCACAAGGACGAACGGGCCAAGCGCGTCCAGGAAGCCGCCAAGCTGCTCGGCCTCGAGGAGTACCTCGACCGCAAGCCGAAGGCCCTGTCCGGCGGCCAGCGCCAGCGCGTCGCCATGGGCCGCGCCATCGTCCGTAACCCGCAGGTCTTCCTGATGGACGAGCCGCTGTCCAACCTCGACGCCAAACTCCGCGTCCAGACCCGCACCCAGATCGCGGAACTCCAGCACCGCCTCGGCGTCACCACCGTCTACGTCACCCACGACCAGGTCGAGGCCATGACGATGGGCGACCGGGTCGCCGTACTGAAGGACGGTCTGCTCCAGCAGGTCGACACCCCGCTGAACCTCTACGACCGGCCGAAGAACAAGTTCGTGGCCGGCTTCATCGGCTCCCCCGCGATGAACCTGATCGAGGCCGAGATCACCGACGGCGGCGCCAAGATCGGCGACTACGTCGTACCGATCGAACGCAGCCTGCTGGCCAAGGCCGGCGACGACAAGACGCTGACGCTCGGCATCCGCCCGGAAGCGTTCCACCTGGCCGACGAGGGTCTGCCGGTGAAGGTCGCCGTGATCGAGGAGCTCGGCTCGGACGCGTTCCTGTACGGCACCGCGGAGCACACCGACGAGAAGCAGCAGATCATCGCCCGGATCGGCACCCGCCTCCACAACGACAAGGGCACTCTCGTGCACCTGGCCCCGGACGCCGACAAGCTGCACCTCTTCTCAACCTCCACCGAGGAGCGGCTGACCGCCTGACCCGCGGTCCAGTACGACGCCTTCCCCGGCAAAAGCTGTTGACCGGGGAAGGCGTCGTCGCGTTAGGTCTGGAAGGTGACGATCAAGCGGACCAATCCGGGCGGACTGCACCCGACGCCTGGGTATCACCATGTGACGAAGGTTCAGGCGGAGACGCTGATCTACCTGGCCGGGCAGTGCCCGCTGCAGCCGTCGGGTGACCTGGCCGCGGGCGGGCTCGAGGGCCAGACCGCGCAGGTGATTCGCAACATCCTGACTGCGCTCGAGTCCGCCGGCGCCTCCCCGGAGGACGTCGTACGGACCGTCATCTATGTCGCCAGCCCGCTGCGCGAGGATCTCGCAGCCGTCTGGACGCAGCTCAACGCATCGCCGCTCGCGCCGGCCTTCACCTCGGCCAGCACGCTGCTTGGTGTCGCCCAGCTGGGCTTCCCGGGTCAGCTCGTCGAGATCGACGTCACGGCGGCTTTGTGATCGTCCCCGCCGAGGTCGTCGAGTACGACCCGCGCTGGCCGCTGTGGTTCGAGGAGATCCGGGCGCGACTCACGCCGTACCTGGGTGACCTGCCACACCAGGTCGAACACGTCGGCAGCACCGCCGTACCAGGGCTCGCCGCCAAACCGATCATCGACGTGGACGTCGTGGTCCCCGCGGCCGAGCTGGTGCCGCCGGCCATCGAACGACTCGTTGCCGCCGGCTACCACCATGAAGGCGACCGGGGGATTCCTGGACGGGAGGCCTTCGCGCTCCCACCTGATGCCGACCACTACTACCATCTGTACGTCGTTGTCGAAGGCAACAAACCGCACCGGGACCACACCGTGCTCCGCGACCACCTGCGGACGAACGCCGCCGACCGGGAACGGTACGCCGTCCGCAAGCGCGAGCTCGCACATCTGCTGACCACGGACCGCCCGGCCTACGTCGATGGGAAGTCGGCGCTGGTCGAGGAGCTGATCGCTACAGCTGGTGGTTCGCTACCAGTCGGCGGTCCGCGTCGTACCGGGTCCTGAGCTCCGTCAGCCGGCTCCAAGCGTCAGGCTCGTACGCCTCGCGCAGCTCGGCCGGAGTCGTCCAGGGCATCGACGAACCGGTCGGCGCGGAGACTTGTGCGGGGTCAACTTCAGGGGAGAACTGGCTCTGCTGCTGGATGTGTCGGTGATGTGGGCGGAGGTCCGGGATCCGGCCTAGCTGGTGAGGTTCGGGTGGCTGGGGTGCAAGGTCGACAGGAAGTGTCGGTTCAGCGCAACTGGTCGGCGGAGGTATTCAGGCGTGAAACCGGCCGGCCCGGGCAGGGCCCGGCCGACACTTCCTGTCGAGCTGCACCACACCGGCCCACACCACCGGGTGCCCCAGGTCACCGGATCTGGGTCCATCCTCCGACCAACACACGCAGACCGCCGACCACCCACGCCGCGACCCGCGAGCGCCATTTGAGAGGAGAACCCCGCAGATGCACCCTTCTCCCGCCGCATTCCGAGGGGGAAGGGACCAGATCAGGGGAGAACCCCGGATATGACCGCGCCGGTTCAGGCCGTTCGTCTGCGGCGGGGTTGGGTGCGCGGGATCAGGGTCGGATTGGTGTTGCGGTCGACGGCGTCGCGGTCCACCACGACTCTCTCGATGTCGTCGCGGCTCGGTACGTCGTACATCACCGGGAGGAGGACCTCCTCGAGGATGGCGCGCAGTGCGCGGGCGCCGGTGCGGCGAAGGAGGGCGAGGTCGGCGATCGCCTCGACCGCGTCGGGAGTGAACTCGAGGTCGACGCCATCCAGGCGGAAGAGCTTGCGGTACTGCTTGACCAGGGCGTTGCGCGGCTCGGTGAGGATGCGGACCAGCGCATCGCGGTCGAGCGCGGGGACCGTCGTGACGATCGGGAGCCGGCCGACGAACTCGGGGATCAGGCCGAACTTCACCAAGTCCTCCGGCATCACCTTCGCCGGTGACGACTGCTCGATCGACGGGCCGAAACCTGCGCTCGTCGGGCGGGTGCGGCGGGCGATCAGTTCCTCGAGGCCGTCGAAGGCACCGCTGACGATGAACAGGATCCTGGTCGTATCGATCTGCAGGAACTCCTGCTGCGGGTGCTTGCGACCACCCTGCGGCGGGACGGAGGCCGTCGTACCCTCGAGCATCTTCAGCAACGCCTGCTGGACACCCTCGCCGGAGACGTCGCGGGTGATCGACGAGTTCTCGCTCTTGCGGGCGATCTTGTCGATCTCGTCGATGTAGATGATGCCGGTCTCGGCCTTGCGGAGGTCGAAGTCGGCGGCCTGGATCAGCTTGAGCAGGATGTTCTCGACGTCCTCACCGACGTACCCGGCCTCGGTCAGCGCGGTCGCGTCCGCGATGGCGAACGGTACGTCGAGCATCCGGGCCAGCGTCTGCGCGAGGTGGGTCTTGCCGGAGCCAGTGGGTCCGATCAGCAGGATGTTGGACTTGCCGAACTCGACGTCCGTGCTCTTCGCCCGATGCCGTTTGTAGTGGTTGTAGACGGCAACGGCCAACGCCTTCTTGGCCTCGTCCTGGCCGATCACGTAGCTGTCGAGGAACTCCCGGATCTCGCGCGGCTTCGGCAGTCGCGCGGGCAGGTCGTCGCTGATGTCAGCGAGGTCCCCGTCGACGATCAGCTCGTTGCACAGCTCGACGCAGCCGTCGCAGATGCACAGCGGGCTGGGGCCGGCGATCAGCTTGCCGACCTGCTGCTGACTCTTGCCGCAGAACGTGCACTTCAGCACCTCGGCCGCCATCGGCACCGCCTTCTCGGATGTTATGATCATCCAGATGATAGCAACATCTGGGTGCTATCGTGAGGTCGTGAGCCGGTTGAGCAGGGCGGAACTGCAGCTCCGCAACCGGGCGAAGGTGCTGGCCGCGGCCCGGGCGGAGTTCGCCGAACACGGCTACCGCGACGCCACCATCGACCGGATCGCCGCCCGCGCCGACCTCACCCGCGGCGCCGTCTACTCCAACTTCCCCGGCAAGCGCGCGCTGTACTTCTCCACCCTGGTGGACGCCGGTGCTCCAACGACCGGCGCTCGCGACGTGGGCGGCGGTCCCGGTGGCCGCGGCGGACACGGTGCCGGTGCTCCCGGTGGCCGCGACGGACCTGGTGCAGGCGGTCCCGGCACCGACGGCGGACCTGGTGCCGGCCGACCTAGTGCCGGTGGTCCCGGTGCCGGTGGTCCCGGTGCTGGCGGGCGGGCTGTGGCGCGTCACGCTGCGACCGCCGACGGTCTCAGCGCCTTCGCGGCCGCCTGGCTCGATCAGCAGCACCCCGGTCCGGATGTGCTGACGGAACTCGCCGACGTCGGCACGCCGTACTCCGGGCTCCTCGATCTGAACGCCGTACTCCTCGGCCTCTCCCTCGACCGGTCAGCCCCGGGCGGCCTCGGCCGGATGATCCGCGTCTCGCGGCTCGCGCTCACCTTGCTCACCGGCGCGAGCCAGCTGACCTCGGCCCCTGGGTTCGTCCAGCCCCTCGATGTCGCCCGGGCCTGCGCCTACCTCACCGGTCTCGACCTCGACGACCCGTGGATCCCGCCTCCGACCTCTCCCGCGATCCGGCCGGCGGAAGGGCCGTGGTCGCCGCCGTCCGTGATCGACGAGGTCCGGCACCGCCCGGCGGACCTCGACTCCCCCGGCGTGGTCGCCGTACTCGGCCTGAATCGCCTCAGCGCCGCGGAGGACGTCGTACGGTCGGCTCGCGGCATGATCACCATCGCCCTCGTCTCCAGCCATCCCGACGAGCTCGGCCCACTCGCCCGCTACACCACAGGCAGTCTCCTTAGTTGCCTGCAGCAATCACCCCCTCGGGTGCAGCTCGTCCACGACGAGGACGGCATACTCGCGTCCGCCCTCGGCTGCGACGTGATTGGTGACGACCTCGAGTACGCCGCCGCGATCGCCGACGGCCGGATCCTCAGCCGGGCTGAGGGCTTCGGCGGCGCGTACGCCGTCGCTCGGAGGTGACGGTCGTTCAAGCGAGGATCAGGCCGATGCCGAGCGTCAGCACGCCGAGCGCGAGGGACGCGGCGCCGAGCCAGAGGACCCAGAGGAACTGATTCGGCTGGGTGCGGTCCTGGCCCGCGGACGAGGCGAAGAAGCCGCCGGACATCAGGATCGCCGCGGCCGGAATCGCCAGCCGGGCGACCCACAACCAGAACCCGGTCAGGCTGGTCTCGTCGACGTACAAGAGGCCGACCAGGCTGAGGATGACCAGGACGCCGGCATGGCCGTGACCGGCCCGCGCGAACGACTTCTGGAAGTCCGTCATCGGCACCTGACCGCGGACGATCCTGGTCATGAAGTAGCCGCCGAACTGGATCGTGACGATGGTGAGCAGGACCACCCCGGCGATGATCCGCGACGAGTCGGTCATGAGTACACGTTCTCCTTCGGTTCTGCGTGGTTGGCGAGCGGGGCGCGGGTCGCCGTACGGGCCACCCAGACCGCGACCGCGAGATAGAGGATCTGCTCCGGGATGCGCTGCCACAGCGGCGTCGCCTCGCCGCCCGCGAACGGTACGTCGGCTACCGCCGCGTGGATGTTTGCCGGCAGCAACGCCACGAACAGGGCGGCCAGCGCGTAGCCGGCGGTCCAGCGGGTCACGGTGATCACGAGGCCGGCCGCGCCGAGCAACTCCAGGACGCCGGTGAGATACACGAGCGAGTCCGCGAACGGCAGGAACGGCGGCACCATTCGCACCATGTCAGCGTGGTTCGGCATCGCGGTCACGTCGGCTGGGACGAAGTGCGCGCTCGCGGTGAACAGCAGCATCACCGCCATTCCGTGCGCCGCACTCGCCGGCCAGGTCGCGAACCGCCGGACCCCAAGCGCACCCAGCGCCCGGAACGCCAGCGTCGTCAGCACCAGGACGAGGGGGATCATCGGTCAACTCCTTCTATGGATAGTTGAGGTATCCGTTTATGGATACTGATACTATCCATCACAGGCGAGAGGAAGGCAAGCGGAATGCGAATCGGGGAACTGAGCAAGGTCACCGAGGTCCCGGTGCCGACGATCAAGTACTACCTGCGCGAGGGCCTGCTGCCCGCGGGCGAACTCAGCAGCCCGAACCAGGCGTCGTACGGCGAACCCCACGTCCGCCGGCTCCGGCTGATCCGTGCCCTGGTCGAGCTGGCTCAGGTCCCGGTGGCGCAGGTCAAGGAGATCCTCGAGTCACTCGACTCGGACGCCGTACCCCTGCACGAACAGATCGGCCGCGCCCACCGCGCCCTCACGCCCACCCGCAAACAAGCCGCCTCCGAAGAAGCCCGCGCCGCCGCCACCGCCCAGGTCACCGACCTCATCACCCGCCGCGGCTGGTCCGTGGACCCCGACGCCCCCGCCCTCTCCACCCTGATCGAAACCGTCGCCGCCCTCCGCACCCTGGGCCAGGACAACCTCGTCACCTTCCTCGACGCCTACGCCGAAGCAGTCGAACGCTTCACCGAACTCGAGATCGACGCCGTAACCACCAACCCCACCCGAGACCAGTTGGCCGAATCCGTGGTCATCGGCACCATCCTCGGCGAAACCCTCATCTCCTCCCTCCGCCTCCTAGCCCAAGAATCCATCTCAGCCGAGCGCTGGTCGTCGACCTAGAGAGCTTGGGCGACGTGGGGCGTACGACGGAGGGCGCGCACGGAGATCCAGATCCCGGTCGTGAAGGTACCTTCGGGCGCGGAGGGTTACTGGGGTGCGCCCCGGTCTGGAGTGGGGAGCTGGGTCAGGTGGTAGGGACCTTGAACACGTTATTTCGTGTCCGCGGTCCCTGTTGGGTGTTCACGGCCCCCACGTCGCGACCGGCGCGCGCCACAGCGTCGGGCGTCGGCGTGGTCGCGGCGAGTTCGTCGAGTCCGCGTGTGCCACGGGCCTCCGGCACTCACCAACCTCAACTGACCGCCTCCAGCTCAGCGTGCGCAGTCAGGTTCTCGGCCGGAAACGGCAGGTTTGTGAGTGCCGACGGTCCGGGCCGGCTACCCAACCTCACGAACCAACTCTGTGAATGGCGATGCGACCGAGCGACCTTGCAGCAGGCCCTGCGGCGGTCAGGCTTTGAGGCCGGTGGTCATTGCGGTGGCGGTCTTCTGGGCGATGGCGCAGCCCCGATGGCTTGTGGGACCTCGACAATCAGCCGTCGTGGGCCATGTCCACAAAGCGCGAGTAGTGGCCCTGAAAGGCTACGACGACGTCGGCAGTCGGGCCGTTGCGGTGTTTGGCGACGATGAAGTCTGCTTCGCCGGGGCGGGTGGACTCGCGCTCGTAGGCATCCTCACGGTGGAGGAGGATTACTACGTCGGCGTCCTGCTCCAGGGAATTGTGGACAGCAATGCCTTCGGCTACGAAGTTGTGGGTGCCTAGGACGGTGGCGTCGTACACCTCCTGGTCGCCGAGGCTTTCGATCGACGTGATGGTGTCCCAGAAGATGTCGTTGGTGGCGAGGACCTCGAGGTCCGCGTTGTCGAGGATGTCGGCGACCTTGGCCAGGCGTTGCCTACTCGGGGCGTGCTTCCACATCGTCGACCCGGAGAACTTGGTGCCCATCGCCGCCGCGAACTCGCGATGGCTGACGTTGCGCTCGGCAAGGACTTCGCGGACCCGGGACCAGATTTCCTTCGGCACCGTGTCGAGGTTGGTGTTGCCCTTGACGTCGCGCAGGGCTGTCGCGACCTCCAGCACCTTCAGGCCACGCAGACCGTGTACGCCGATCTGGTCGCAGAAGCGCAACTGGTTCTCGGCGCCGTAGATGAGCAGGTGGTACGAGTCGGGGTAGCCCTCCTTCTTCACGGTGTTGATCCGGCTGAAGATGTTGTGGCGGAGGAGGAGGCGGGCGAGGTCGTCGACCAGGCGGCGGCTCGTGCTGGTGTAGTAGATCCGCGCCTGCCCGGTCTTCGCGTCCCACCGGACGGACCCATCCGTTGCCCAGAGGTGGCGGATGAAGTGGGCGACCTGCTCCTTCGGCAGCCCGAAGATGCCGGCCGGGATGAACTTCTCGTGACTGCGTAAGCCGAACAGCCCCAGGTCGTCGAGCCAGGCGGCGATCGGGTTGCGCTTGCCTGGGGCCAGTCGGTACGGCGCGGGCAGGCGGAGACTGGTCACGCGAGCGGCGGCGTACTCGTCGCGGATCGCCGTGATGCCGAAGCGCCAGTGAGCGGCCTCCGAGACGGCTGTGAGGTTGGCCTCGTCGATGCTCGCGTAGCGGATCGGCTGGCGCTTGACGAAGGAGCCGTCACCGAGCAGGTGTGCGAGCAGCGTGATCTCGTCCTCGTCCCACGGCTTGAGCTCGAGCGGTGGTGGGACATGCCGGAGCGATCCCAACCGGGAACCCGGGACCAGCTCGCCCAGCGGCTTCCAGCCGTCGTACGTGAGGAACGGGTGGTTCGCGGTGGCCTTGATCTCGCGGCCGGAGGCGAGCTTCAGCCGGAAGACCTCCTTCACGCCGCTCGGGAAAGCGTGTGTGAGCGTGCGCGGCACCAGCTTCAACCGGTCATCCAACGACCAAACCGGAACATCCCGCGCGTCCGTCGCCAGCAATTCGCCGAGCGAGATCTCCGCACCGGTGTCCGCGCGCAACAGCCGGGTGTCCGCGGTCAGGCAACCCGATTCGCGGAGGTCGGAGGCCATGGGGCGTTTGTCGGAGCGTTGTTCGGAGCCTCGGTTCAGCTGGCAGATGGCTACTACGGGGAGTTCCAGTTCTTTGGCCAGGAGTTTGATGGAGCGGGAGAACTCGGAGACTTCGAGTTGGCGGGACTCGACCTTCTTGCCGGACGTCATCAGCTGGAGGTAGTCGATGACGATCAGGCGCAGGTCGTGGCGTTGTTTGAGGCGGCGGGCCTTGGCGCGGATCTCCATCATGGTGAGGTTCGGCGAGTCGTCGATGAAGAGGGGGGCCTCGGAGACCTCGCCCATCTTGCGGGCCAGGCGAGCCCAGTCCTCGTCGGTCATCTTGCCGTTGCGCATGTGGTGCAGCGGGACCTTCGCCTCGGCCGAGAGCAGACGCATGGTGATCTCGTTGCGGCTCATCTCGAGCGAGAAGATGCACGAGGTCAGGCCGTGCCGGATCGACGCGGAGCGGGCGAGGTCCAGGCCCAGGGTGGAGTTGTGGGTCGGGACCATCGTCTTGCCGGCCAGGTACAGGTGGTCGGGGTTGTCCACCTCGACGCAGCGCACCGGCACGCTGTCCACAGCGTCGATCCACTCGATCCGCCGCTCCCCCTCACCCGACAGCGCGGCCGGAAAACCGTGCCCGGTGATCTGGCGCGGCGCTGACCCAGGGATCGGCGGTGTCAGCCCGGGACTCGCGGACATCGCCGTGTGCAGGTCAGCGGTCGTGCAGACCACCGGGCGGCCGCCGTCCTCGACCACCCACTGGTGCTCGGCGTCGGCGACGATCGTGCTGCCATCGGAGAAGGACAGCCGGAAACACGGCCGGTCCACCATCACCTCGGTCGCCGCGACCACCGTGGTCGGCTGACCGTTGACGTCGAGGAGCTGATCGCCGACGGCGACCTCGCCCATCGTGGTCCAACCGGACGGCGTCGGCAGGGCGGTGTCGAGGGCGAGCGCCTTCCCCATCGCGGGGCGGGCGGCGACGATGATCATCTGGCCGGGGTGCAGCCCGTTCGTCAGCTCGTCGAGATCGGTGAACCCGGTCGGTACGCCGACCATCGCGTCGCCACGGGAGTCGATCGCCTCGATCTCGTCGAGCGCGCCCTCCATGATGTCCTTCAGCGGCGCGTAGTCCTCGGTGGTCCGCTTCTCCGTGACGGAGTAGATCTCGGCCTGGGCCTCGTCGACGACGTCGTCGACCTCACCCTCACCGGCATACCCGAGTTGGACGATCTTGGTGCCGGCCTCGACCAGGCGGCGCAGGATCGCCTTCTCCCGGACGATGTGCGCGTAGTACCCAGCGTTCGCCGCGAGCGGGACGGAGGCGACCAGAGTGTGCACGTACGGCGCGCCGCCGATGCGGGCCATCTCGCCCCGGCGGTTCAGCTCGGCGGCGACGGTGATCGCGTCGGCCGGCTCGCCCCGCGCGTACAGATCGGTGATCGCGTCGAAGACGATCTCGTGGGCCGGGCGGTAGAAGTCCGTGCCACGCAGGGTCTCGATCACGTCGGCGATCGCGTCCTTGCTCAGCATCATCGCGCCGAGCACGCACTGCTCGGCCGCCAGATCCTGCGGCGGCGTGCGGTCGAAGCCCATCTCCGGGTTGCGCTCTTCCTGGCCGCCGCCCTGTCCCCCGCGGAACTCCGCCACGCTCACTTCGCCCGACCTCCTCGCCGCCCGACCACCGAATGCCGGGCTCGAACACCTGATCGAATCTTAGCCCTGCCCGCCGACACTTTCCGCCCCGCCAGAACGAGGGTCCCCCCGGCGCCATCCGCAGGCGGGCTCGCCCCCGGGACTGCGGGCGGACGGCGTCAGTCACGCGACCGTACGCCGGTCTGGTCACCCGGTGGTAGCCGGTCGTCCACAGGGGGTGTGGACGAACTGTGGGAAACCCCGCGAACGGGTGTGCACAGGTTGGGCACAACCCTGTGGATATCTGGGGACAAAGGTCCACAACATCCCTCTGACCTGCGCTTTCACTCATTCACAACTGTGGAGAAGAAAAACTTCGCGTCCTTTTTCCGGAGTGCGGGATCCGGCGCTTGTGCACAGCCGAAGTCAGGCACAATAGGCCGCATGCTCATGACATGCCGCCGTCTCCAGCCGGCGGCACGGTGACGGCATGGTGACGGGCCGGACCGGACTGCGTCGACTGATCGGGGTCCAGGACAAGGAGATCCTCCGGCTCGCGGTTCCCGCGTTCTTCGCCCTGGTGTCGGAGCCGCTGATGCTGCTCGCGGACTCGGCGATCGTCGGGCACCTCGGCACGCCGCAACTCGCCGCGCTCGGTGTCGCGGGGACGATTCTGCAGACGCTCGTCGGCGTGTGCGTGTTCCTCGCGTACGGCACCACCTCGTCCGTCGCCCGCCGGATCGGAGCCGGTGATCACCGCGGCGCCCTGGCCCAGGGGATCGACGGACTGTGGCTGGCTTTGCTGTTGGGCGTCGTACTGGCGCTCGCCGGGCTCATCCTGGCGCCGACCGCCATCGCGGCGTTCGACCCATCCGCGGATGTGGCCGGTCACGCGGTGACCTATCTGCGGATCTCCTGTTTCGGGATCCCGTCGATGCTGCTCCTGCTCGCGGCGACCGGCGTACTGCGCGGTTTGCAGGACACCAAGACCCCGATGATCGTCGCGATCAGCGCCAACCTCGCCAACATCGGGCTGAACGTCCTGCTGGTCTACGGCCTCGACCTTGACATCGCCGGCTCGGCACTCGGTACGGCGCTGGCCCAGACCGCCGCCGGTGTAGCACTCGTCGTGGTGGTCGTCCGCGGCGCCCGGCGCGACGGCGCCAAGCTGCGGCCGGACCGCCCCGGCATCCTCGCGTCGGCGCAGATGGGCGTGCCGCTGATCGTCCGCACCCTGACGTTGCGCGCGGCAATCATCCTGCTCGCCTTCGTCGCCACGGCCTTGGGTACGACGTCGGTCGCGGCACACCAGGTCGCGTTCACCCTCTGGTCCTTCCTGGCCCTCGCGCTCGACGCGATCGCCATCGCCGCCCAGGCACTCACCGGTCGATCGCTGGGCGCGGGCGACGTCGCCGGCACTCGGGCGATCACCCGCCGGATGATGTGGTGGGGCCTGTTCTCCGGACTGATCGGCGGCCTCGCTCTGTGGGGTCTGCGCGACCTCTACGTTCCCTTGTTCAGTTCGGATCCAGAGGTACGCAGTACTCTCGCCGCCGTACTGGTCGTCGCCGCAATCTGGCAACCGGTGAACGGGGTCGTCTTCGTCCTGGACGGCGTACTCATCGGCGCGGGCGACGGACCGTATCTCGCGGTGGCCGGCGTCATCGCGCTCGTGCTCTATGTACCGCTGGCGCTGTGCGTGCTGTGGCTCGGCGGTGGCATCGTCGCGCTGTGGTGGGCATTCGGTGTTTACATGCTGCTGCGGCTGCTCACCCTGATCACCCGCGAGCGCGGTGACGGCTGGCTGGTGACCGGGGCTACCCGCTGACCCCGGGGTGCGGCATCGTGGAGCCGGAGGAAAGGAGCGGCATGGCCGACACCGACGACGAGCAGACCATCGCGCTCGAGCCCAACCACGCGCAGGGCGACGACGACACCGGGGCCGCGAGTGAGCGGCACGGCGCCCGCGCCTCGAAGCGGGACGGCGAGCGTCCGGCCGCTGTGGTCGGGCTGACGCCGGAGGAGGAAGAGGCCCGCCGCCAGGAGGAGCTCGACCAGGCCCGCAACGAGCGGATCGAGCTCGCGGCCCGGGACGAGCGGGGGCTGGAGGAGGTCCGCGAGCGGCGCGAGGTTCTCGATGCCACCGCGGAGACCACCGAGGCGATCCGGCTGGCCGAGATCGCCGAGTCGGCCCGCGACCGCTACCGCCGCGACGCCGGGACGGAACGCCGGCAGGCCACCAGCTACTGGGCCCACGGCAATCATCTGCTCGACGAGGCGGCCGCCAGACCCGACGAGCCCGGCGCGGACGCCACCGCCGCGGCCGGCCGTCGCTATCAGCGCGCCGCCGTCCGCGAGGACCGGGACGCGGACCGCGACGACGGCATCGCCGATCGGTACGACGAAGAGGCCCGGGAGCGACGCGGTGAGGCACAGCCGCCCGCCAGCGAGGCCGTCCGCAACCCACCGGCCGAGGCACCACGCGCCCGCAAGTTCGTGCGCAAGCAGCTCAAGCAGAAGGTGCACGACCGAAGTACCCAGCCCGACATCGGATTAGGTGACTAAGGCTCGATCTTCTGGACGTGGATGATCAGTAGGTTCGCTGCGACCACCACGACGAAGATCACGGCGAGCAGCGGGTGCCCGAGGCTCCACAGCGCGGCACCCGCCAGGCCGAAGACGACGACCTTCACGATCGCCCGCACCACCGGAGTACCGCGGGACGCGGTCGGCGCCGCGAACAGTCCCCACAGCACCGCGGCGACGACCGGCAGGCCGATCGCGAGCAAGAGCTTCAGCGGCGTACTGGAGACAGCCTCCCAGCCCCACCAGGCGAAGATGCCTAGGGCAACCAACTCGGCCAGGAAGGCCAGCAGCAGGTTGCCCCATTTCCACATCTCAGATGCCGCGGACGTTGGGCTGGCGCTGGTCGAAGAACAGGCCCGCGGGCGGTTCCTCCACCGGCAGCGGCGGGATCGGGTAGTCGGTGTGCGCACCCCGGCAGGCCGCGAACGGGCCGTCCGGGTCGAGCAGCGCCATCATGTGCGGGTCGGCGTGGTCGCGCCACCAGACCGACATCCCGGTCGCCGGGTCGAGCCGCAGGTGTTCCCAGGCGCGCCAGATCGAATCCAGCCGGCTCAACGCCTCGGCATGCCGGTACCACTCCGGGCACCAGATGTACTGCTGCCCGATCCGCCGGGTGTACAGGTAGATCAGCCGGTCCTCGACGAACGCCGCGACATGCGGGTAGAAGAGCTCCTGTTCACCATCCACCGCGCTGCTCCTCGTTCTGCTCCCAGACCGGCCTCTCCGGGCCGCGTGGGGCGGGCGCCTGCTGGGTGCCGGCCGAGACCCACGGGTTCCCGCCGGCCTGCGGCGCCGGCGCACCGGACGCTCCCGGGTCGTACTTGGCCAGCGACGCCTTCACCGCACCGGCGTCCGGCCGGGTGAACCACGGCACCGTCTTCACCATCGTCGCCGGGATACCGGACGGGAACACGACCGCGCGCCCGGGCGGCATCGCGGCCAGGTCGGACACCTCGAGGATGTTGTGCCGCTGGGTCTGCCGGCTGGTGCCGCGCTTGCCCTCGTTGTACGACACCGAACTGGAGACGATGTCGTAGTCGCCGATCAGCTTGCTCAGCCGCTCGAGGAAGTTCGAGTCCGAGGCGCCGCCGCCGTACACCCGGATGTTGGCGGCGGACCAGAGCTTCTCCATGCCGTGGTCGCCCCAGCACTCCTGGCCCTGCGCCCACGACTGCAGGATCGTCATCAGCACGATGCCGCGGGAACCGAAGTGGCTGTAGAGGTCGGGCAGGTTCTTCCAGCGGCAGACGTTCGCGGCCTCGTCCAGTACGCCGACCAGCGGGCTCGGCATGCGGCCCATCGGCATGCCGCGCGCGTACTGCTCGGCCGCCTCCACGACAGCCACCGTGAGAGCGGTGACCAGCGGACCCGCCGTACCGGCGCCTTCCTTGGAGAGGCTGTACAGCGTGCCGCCCTGGCGGACGAACTCGTGCGGGTTGAACTGCGGGCGTGTGTCGTTCGGGCCCTGCGGGATGACCCAGCGGGTGACCTTGCGGTTGACCAGGAACATCGCGCTCTGCTGGGCGGTGCCGTAGACACCGGCACGCTGCTTGTCCGGCGCGTTGATGACCCCGGACAGCGCGTCCGCGGACAACTGCAGGCCGGGGGTGTTGCGCAGGATCCGCTCGGGCTCGTCGTTCCGCTGGTCGGCCAGCCAGGAGTAGACCTGGGTGATCGGGCGTTTCGCGACCGCGGCCGCGAGCAGCAGCCCGGCCAGCAGATCGGTGCCGGCGGCATCGAAGAACGCGTCGGTCTGGGCGGTCTCCTTGCGCTGCGAGGCGACGAAGTGCTCCGCCATCTCGCGCGCCTTGGTCTCGTCGGTGATGTAGCTGAGCGGGTTCCACCACCAGTTCGGCGGCTCCTCGCAGACCTCCTGCGGGTCGAACACCCAGACCGGCCCGCGCTCGGACCGCGGCCCGCGGGTGGCGTCGACGATGTCCCGCTTGTTCGAGGTGGCGACCACCGAGCCCGGCGCGTCCAGGATCGCCGGTACGGCGCGGGACGTGGTCTTACCGGTCCGGGGACCCCAGATGTCGACGTGCATGTCTTCCCAGGACCCGAAGACCTCGAGGTTGTCCCGGACGGTCCGGCCGATCAAAATGCCGGGACCGGCGTGCCCGGCGCCGAGCCGGTTGGCGATGTCCTGGGCACCCTCACGGGTGAGCTTGTAGATCTCGGACCGCTTCGACATCAGGAACGCCTGCTTGTCCACGCGGCCGACCGAGGACCGCTGGTTCCGGACGAAGAACCAGACGCCGCCGGCGATCCCGAGCAGCACCAGGACTTCGAGGATGAGGACGCCGGTCGCCGCGCCGGACCACATCAGCCGGCCCTTGATCAGGTCGGCCAGCGCCCGCATCGGGTTCGGCACCGGGCGGGTGTTGTTGATCCCGGCGGCGATCTTGAGCGCGCCCCACACGCCGACCACGACGATCGCGAACAGGCCGATGCCGATGAAGACCAGGATCGACTCGGCGGACAGCCCGCCCGGTCCGGTGCTCTTCTTGCCCTGGGCCATTACTCGTCAACTCCCGTTCGGGCGACCACTCGGGTAGTGGGATCCGGCGGCGGCAGCATCGCCGGGTCGTCCAGGCTGTACTGCCCGACGATCTCCTCCGTGCCGTCGGGGGCGACCTCGACCTTCAGCGGCTGGCCGTCGGCGCCGCTCTTCCACAGCTTGTTGGTGTCGTTGATCTCACGCTCGACCGAGGTGAGGCCGACGTGCACCGGGATTCCCGGGCGGCCACCCACCTTGACCAGGAAGTTACCGCGGCCGGGTGGCGCGGCCTCCTCACCGGTGGCCGGGTCCCACGCGGGCGGGTCCTGCCAGCCGATGAGCATGTTCTGCTCTTCCTGGGACATCGGCACGACCTCGGTCAGGTTCTCCATCTCGGCGCGTGGCAGACCGCCGCAGATGACCATGCCGGACCGCTCGACGAAGCCCTTCGCCTTCATCCGGTCCTCGGGGTGCTCCAGCGCCAGCAGGTCGGACATGGTGTGCGAGATCATCGCCATGCCGACACCACGCTGCCGGTTCAACCGGGTCAGCGCGTCGACGCGGTCGACCAGACCACGGCCGGCCCGCAGTACCCGCCAGAGCTCGTCGAGGATGACGAAGTAGTGCCGCCGCGGCTCGAGGCCGGCATCGGCCAGCGCCTGCGAGACCGCGACCGCTCCGAAGCCGTACGACCAGCAGGCCAGCAGTACGGCGGCCTGCAGGTTCGTCTCGGAGTCGTCGATGTTGGACACGTCGAACACGACCGGACGGTCCAGCTGCATCGGGTTGTCGGTCTGTTCGGAGAAGATCTCACCCAGCCGGCCACCACCGACCAGGCCGATCAGCGACGCCTCGAGGCCCTCGGTGATCTGCCGGTACCGGTCGAGGCTGCCGCGGTCCAGGGCGACGTTGCGGACCCGGTCCGGTGCCTCCTGGACGACTTGGAGCAGGTCACGCAGCACCGGCGTACCGGCGTATCTCTCGTCGAGGACCTTGAGGGCCTCGTCGATGATGGTCTCCTCGCGGTCCGTCGGCGGGGCCGAGCGCATGATCGAGATCAGCGCCGACACCATGGTCTGCCGGCGGCCGTGCGCGTCCGCCTGGATCGCCTCGCGGGCCTTGCCGGTGAGCCGGAGCGCGGCCTGGCGGGACTCGCCCGGGTCGAGCACGTTCAGGTGCCCACGGCCGCGGCCGAGCTGGATGACCTGCCCGCCGAGGGCCTCGATCAGGTCCTTGTAGTCGGGCTTGAGGTCGCCCAGCACCAGTGGCTGGATGCCGTAGCCGGCCATGCCGAGCGCCATCCGGCGGGTGATCGTCGACTTGCCCAGACCCGGCTTGCCGAGCACGAACATCGACGGGTTCGAGATCAGTTTGGCCCGCATGAACCAGCTGATCGGATCGCAGCACATGGTCGCACCGGACAGGATGTTGCGCCCGATCGGTACGCCGACCATCGGGCTGCCGGTGCCGGCCGAGAACGGCCACATGCCGCAGACCTGCACCGTCGTACCGCGCCACTCGGCCGGAGCCTGCAGGTAGGTCGAGTAGCCACCGCCCGGACCCGGCCAGCCCCGCGGCATCGGGCGCTTGCCCCGGCGCGACGGGTCGACCGGCTTCTTCGTCTTCTTGCTCACTGTGACTCCCCAGATGTCACTGTGCTTGTCTTGGTCACAGGGCCTCCCGGAGCCCGGCCGGGACGGCCAGGTGGCTCTGGAGTACGACGCCCAGCGGCAAGGCGGCCACGAACGCGGAATCCTGCGAGCCGTACGCCGGCCGGAGCAGGATGCGCGCGGTGGCGCCGAGATTGTCAATGGCAGCGACCATGTCAGGAATCTGCTCGGCCGTCATCACGGTTCCGGTCACGACCATGCCGAAGTTGACCAGACCGGCCCCACGCGCCTCCTCCTGCGCGGTCCGGTCGGCGGCCCGCGCCTCGGCCATCGTCCGCGCGGTCGGCCGGTTCGAGGTGGTCGCCCGGAAGGACGCGTTGCGCTTGTCCGCCTCCACCATCCGGGCTGAGGTGGCGGCGTCCAGCGGTCGGTAGAGCAGGGTGACCCGCTTGCGGTCGATGTCGGCGTGTGGCGCGACCAGCTGGGACAGCACCGACGAGAACACCTCACCACGCGGCGCCTGGGTCATCTGCCAGGTCACCGACCACGCGGAGTCATGCCGGTACTTGTCCCAGAACCCTTGGGCGGCGGCCGGGCCGACGTCGGTCCACTGCAGTTCCGGCGCCATCCCCTGGCTGCGTGCTTCGTCGATCAGTACGGCGGAGGCCGGGTCGTACGCGATCCGGATCGTCTCGCACAGCTCCTGCGCGGTGACCGGCCGGGCCGCGCCCGCGCCGGTGGCGTTCAGGCTCTGGGTGAGTGCGGGCAGCCGGGACGCGAGCTCGCGTCCCATGTCCTCTTCCTTGCGGCGCTTGCCGTTGCGGTCCGTGCCCTTGAAGGTGAGCGCGACCCGGGCCGAGACCAGCGCGGAGCCCTCCGGGTAGGTCTGCACCACCTCGGTGAGCATGGCCCGAGCGATGGCCGGCGTGCCGTCCATCATGTTGTTGCCGACCTCGCGGCGCAGCCGGATGCCGGTGTCGGGCGCGCTCTCCACCGTCACCGACGCGGCGACGATGCCCGGCTCGTGGCCGAGCGAGGCCAGCCACTGACCCCAGTGCGCGACCCAGACGTCCACCTGCTCCTCGTCGACCAGCGACGCACCGTCGGGCTCGGCGTTGATGACCACGGTGAAGTGCCGCGTGCTCGGGTAGAACAGCAGCGCGAACGGCCGGCCGTACGAATCCTTGTACTCGCTCAGCTGGGACGCTGCGGCCAGACCAGGGATCTGGAACTTGCCCCACGCGGTCCGCCCGAGCGGACCGGAACGGTAGATGTTGTGCTTCGCCATCTTTGCTCGTTGCCATCCAATGCGAGTCGAGATCCGTTGCAACGCGGACTGCCCGTGCTTGTCCTTGGTCATCAGCAGCAGCAGAGCGACCGCGACGAGCAGCAGCGTGATGACTGCGGCGAGCAGGCCGCCCGCCATCATCGTCACGATCGTGAGGAGCAGACCGCCCATCATGATGGCGGTGCCCAAAGTGCCCAGGCCGGCGATACCCGCCGACGCCGGCTGGCGCCAGTTGCCGTAGGTGCGCGGGGCGCTTCGTACGTTGTCAGCCGCTGCCACGTGGTCCGTCCGGAGGTCGAGGTGGAGGTTGCTGGTGCTGCTGCGGTGGCTGTCGGGTCGCCTGCTGTTGCCGGCCCGGGTCGCGAGTGGGGCCACCGCTGCCGCTCGGGCCACCGCCGCCTCCGCCACCACCGCCTCCGCCTCCGCCTCCGGAGCCCTCGTCCATGGCGTCGTTGCCCATGGTTTCGCCGGCGGCCATCTGGCCGGCCGCCTTGGTGGCGTCCACACCCATCTTCACGGCCACCACCGCGGCCGCGGCCGGACCGGCAGCTGCCGCCGCCCCACCACCAGCGGCTGCGGCTCCACCACCGGCCGCGGCACCTCCACCGCCGCCGGCAGCACCCGCCGCCGCGCCGCCACCACCACCGCCTGCTGCCGCAGCGCCGCCTTCACCGCCTGCCGCGGCACCACCACCACCGCCGCCACCACCGCTCGGGGGTTGCGACTGCTGGGTGGCACGACCGACATTCTGGGCACCGGTCGGGCCGTCGCCGCCACCACTGCCACTGCCACCGCCTTGATCGCCGGCTTTGTTGGCCGCGTCGGCCAGCTTGTCCACGGCCGGTCCGCCGAGCTTGGCCGCGAGCATGCCGGCTCCGGCGCCGCTCGCGGTGGCGGCGACCATCGGGACGATGAACCGCATCAGCGCGGGCAGCGCGAACAGCGCGAGCACCAGCATGGTCACGCCGGTGACCATGTTCATGACCTGGCCGCCGGGCGATTTGCCGTTGAAGTTCAGGCCCTGCCCGTTGTTCGAGGTGAGTCTGATCGCGGTCGCGTAGACGATCGCGGCCACCGGTTTGTAGAGGATGAAGGCGAGCAGCCAGGAGATGATCCGCTTGAACCAGCTCCGGCCCATCTCGGTGTTCGTCGCGGCCGCCGCGATCGGCAGCACGCCGAGCAACAGGATCAGCATCGCCGAACGGACCACCATCAGGACGATCTGGATCACCCCGGCGACGATGGTCAGGATGCCGATGGTGATCATCAGGCCGATGCCGATCGGCCCTGCGGCCGCGGAGAAGCCGAGCAGCGCCGCCATCGTGTCCCCGAAGCCCTTGCTGCCGCCGGTGTTGCCCATGCCGCAGTGCCAGCCCTCGCCGTTGTCCCACAGCGCGGTGGTGACCAGGCAGTCGGAGAACTTGTCGCCGAACTCGATCAGCGCCTGCGCGACCGCGATCGCCAGCGTCGAGGCGATGGCCAGCGTGATCAGTGACCGGAGGATGTCCCGGGCGGCCTCGCCCCGCTGGCTCCAGGCCATCTGGATGGCGCCGACCAGCACCCCGATCACCGCGACGAAGATCGCGATGTACTGGGTGTGCTCCCAGATGAAGCCGACCGAGCCGTTGGCCGGCTGGCCCGTCGTGATGCTGCCGACAGCCGGTGTCTTGACGTAGATCCAGAAGGTGCCGATCGTGCCCATCACCAGCGTGATCGCGGCGGCGATGGCATCGAGAATCGGCTGGAAGATCATGCTGATCACCTTGTCAATGACCGGTTGAAGGACATGTTGGACGGCCTTGAGCATGATGTCGTACCAGCTGAGCGGGATCATCTCAGGACGTCCTCGGCGACACGAAGCGCAGGATGGCGGGCAGTGCGACGACCGCGATGATCATCATGGTGACGCCCATGACGACCTTGAGCGTCTCCGGTGTTCCCTCCGGCGCCTTGGCCCCTTCGGGCACCGCCGGTGCGGACATCAGCTTGATCGCCGTGGCGTAGATCAACGCCGCCACCGGTTTGTAGATGATGAATCCGCCCAGCCAGCCGATCGCCCGCTTGAACCACATCATGCCCATCTCGGTGTTCGTCGCCGCGGCGGTCAGTGGCAGTACGCCGACCAGCAGCACGAGCATCCCGTACCGGACGATCATCAGGCCCAGCTGGATGATCGCGGTGATCACCATCAGGATGCCGACGAAGATGATCAGGGCGAACTGCAGTTGTTCCCCCGGATCCATGAGTGGATCGGTCATCCGGGCGGCGAGTTCGTGCGCGAAGGCCTTGTCGTCCGCGTTGAGCGCCTGGCTGATGATCCACGAGGAGAACTCGTCCGAGGCCTGGATCAGCAACGCGGCGAAGCCGGTGCCGGCGGCGGACACCACGACCATGGTGAGCAGCGATCGCAGGATCTCGCGCAGCGGCTCACCACGGTGCGAGACCGCCATCTGGATCGCGGCCACGACCACGGCGATGAAGGCGGCCGCGCCCAGAATGTAGTTCGTATGGACCTGGATGAAGCTGACCGTGCCGTTGTCCGAGACGTCCGGGGTCTTGATATAGATCCAGAGGAAACCGACGGCCTGCAGCACGACGTTGACGGCCTCGACGACGACTCTCTGGATGGCCTCGAAGATCAGCTTGAAGAAGGGACCCATGACGGCATTGATCGCCTTGCCGAGGTATTCCTCGACACAGTCGTCCCAGTCCCCGGGCCACCAGGAACAGCCGAGCGCGATCACGACGCACCACTGAACCTGACGTAGCCGTCGAGCCCTTGCAGCACGTCCGGGGCGACCTCGCCGTTGAAGCTGCCGTCGGGCTTGAGTGCCGCCTTCCAGTCGCCGCCCGACCAGACCATCGTGACCGGCAGCGACGCGACGCTCGAGTTGTTCAGCTCGGCCGCGACCTGGATGATCGCGCGGTTGCGCTGGTAGTCGATCACCTTGAAACCGGCGAACTGGACCTGCCCGGTGGCCTGCGGGGTCGAAGGGCTCCGGACCTCGGCGAGCGCACGTGTCCGCCCCGGGCCGGGCAGGACACGCGTCTCCAGCACGGACTCGGCCAGGTCCTGGTTGCGGATCTGGCCGAGCAGCACGAGGGTCGCGAGCACGGCTCCGGTCGGCGAGTGGGCGAAACAGGAACGCACGCCGTTGTCGGCCGTCGTCGCCGGGCCGCCGGCCTTCTGGAGCGGGATGAGCATGTCGGCCTCGAACTGCCACGTGACAGCCGGCGGCGCGGAGTACGGAATGCGCAGGTCCGGCTTCGGGTTCTTGCACCCGCCGGTCGACGAGTTGATCGGCGGCGGCGTACCCGGCGTGGTGGTGCCGGTCGGTTCCTCCGTGGGTGTGGCGGGCGGCACGGACGGCTCCTCGGTGGGCTGTTCAGTGGGTACGACGGAGGTCGGCGCCGGCGACTGCTGCGAGGTCGGCGTACCCGAGCCGCGGGCGAAGACCCACACCAGCAGACAGACGAACACCGCACCGACGACGATCGCCGAGGCAACGAATCCGCGCTCCTGCCAGAAGCGCGTGCCCTCACCTCCGGCGTCGCCGTCTCCGAGGCCGGAGTCGGGATCCCGGCTGAACAGTCCCATGGCCGATCAGCGTCCGACGAGCCGGCCGATGCTGCTGATCGTCACTGCAGCAGGCCGACCAGGGCCGACGCCGAGCCGATCACGATGCAGGCCGCCAGGACCCAGCCCAGCCGGGCCGCGTGCTCGCCACCCTCGCCGCGCCGCTGGCCGACGGCCATCATGGCGCCGGCGATCACGATGCCGAGGATGCAGATGGTGAAAGCGATCCAGGTGACCCACTTGATCACCAGGTTGAGCTTCTCCGCACCCGGCGGCTTCGAGCCCACGCCAGGGTCATCGACGAGCGGAAGCTGGCTGACAGCGTCCGAGATCACGTGTACCAACATCATCGCGATAGGTGCCTTTCAGTACGGGGCGGGGTAGTCCGCTGGGTTTGACGCGCGAAGAGCGTAGATGGATTCAAGGACTTCGAAAACCTCGTCCGGGGTGTTGTCAGGCGTGGGAGCCTCCCCTCTGCGCCACTCCTCGATCCACGGGATGTCCCACACCCGCGGTACGCCGCCGCCGACGATGTCGGCGAAGTCGTCGAGCACGCGCGGCAGCCGGCCGGGGGCGTCCGCGATCAGCACCAGGCCGAGGACGGCGACTCCCTGGACCACTCCCGAGGCCCACTCGATCGCGGCGCGTTGAGCAGCCCGCAGGCCGGATCCGTGGGTCCGGGCGACCAGGATGACCGGGGTCGGCACCGGTGGCGGCGGGATCGGCCAGCGATGGCCGGCCGCCCGGGTGCCCGGGAGGAGGAGCGACATCGTGGTCTCGCCGGCGCCGCCGTGCACACCGACCCACCACAACGTGTCCGCGACCGGGATCGCGAACTTGGGCAGCCGTTGATCCTCCGCGGGCGCCGGAACACCGTGCTGCGGCGCGGACGGCCCCCGTGGAGTGAGGTCCGGCGAGGGGGTGGGTGACGGCTGTTGCGGACCCGAGCCCGGCTGTTGCTGCTGCTGCCGAGTCCATGGGTTCTGCGTCATGGCCCCTCCTCTCGCGGTGCGTCACAGGCTGTCGCCCACAGTATTGTCTCGCTTTCCGGGTGTACGTTCGTGACCCATCCACAGGCGAGGATGTTTCTACCCCCTTGTCGGGGTCAGTCGAGCCACCGGGCTCGCGTCGTTTCTGCCTGCCCGGAATCCCTGGCATGCCTCGTGCGGGGGCCATGCTAGAACGAGGGCGTCGACTTCGGATGAGCGAGGGAGTTCTGTGGCGGGAATGAGAGGTCGTCGTGGCTGAGAAGATCCCGTCCTGGCCCAAGGTCACGATTCGGCTGTACGACGACCACAACGCCGAGGTGAAGATCGCCGGCCGCAGTCATCCGGTCAACCATCACGACCCGCGGCAGGCCGCGATCGCGCTGGTCAGCGAGCGGGCCGGGCAGCTCGGCCGCCCGGTGAAGGCGACCGCGGTCGAGTCCGACGGCGCCTCCTGGCCGCTGATCATCCACCCGGACGGCCGGGTCGAGGCGGTCGAGCCGGACGGTGGCGGCAGGGGCGGCGGCAACAAGCCGATCTGGCCGATCATCGTGGCGGCCGTCGTCGCCTGTGCGCTGATCGCCGGTACGGCGGTCTACCTGCTGGTGTTCAGCAAGGGCGACGGCGTGGCCACGCCGACCGCGTCGCCGAAGCTGCCGGCATTGCCCACGCCGAGCGTCGGGCCGGATCAGTTCGTCGCGCGGCCGGTCCCGCTGGGCTGGTCGGCCAACGCGAGCTGGACGGTCGACATCGCGCCCGACTCGACCCCCGCGGTGTCCCCGGACGGCACGGAGGTCGCCGTACTGACGCCGGACTCGAAGCTCGCCGTGTTCGACGGCAACGGCAAGGTGCTCTGGCAGGACAAGGTGCCGTCGCAGGTCGGGAGCCCGATCTACACCACCATCGACTCCAAGCGGGTCGTCGCGGTGGCGACGGAGAACACGCTGTACTACTGGGCCGGCGACGGCGCCCTACCGAACGAGATCGAGCTGCCGGACTCGGCGGACCTGCAGTTCTTCGGCGGCTCGCCGCTGGTGCAGATGGGCGAAACGGCCGGAGCCGGCGTGATCTCCGGCGGCAAGCTGAAGACGGTGCCGAACCAGCCGCGTTCGTCCACCATCCTGCTGGCCGAGGGCAGCCGCGCGTTGATGTCGCGGTACCAGGGACCGCTGTACTGGAGCGAGCCGGACAAGCCCGTGCAGGAGGTCAAGCTCCAACCGCCACCCGGTGCCAAGGACATCGATCACGTGGTGTCCGCCAGCCCGGGCCGCGCCCTCGTGCTGTGGAAGACGGCAACGGCGGACACCGTGATCCCCGCCGTGCACTCGACCGCCAACGGCTCCGCCGTCGCAACGTGTCAGCCCACCAGCGCGGACAACGTTGGCGACTGGCAGTGGGTCCCGGACACGGCCGGCAACGTCGCGGCCTGGGGTGAGTGCCTCATCGACTTCACCGCGCGGAAGTCGTTCCACTACGCCGACTTCAAGCCGGTGTCGATCACCGGCACGACGATCTACGGGACCGTTCGCAACGATCTGGTCGCCACCACGCCAGGTCACACCTCGCACACGCTGGCCAACGACACCGCGCGCCCTTGGGGGCTCGCCGGGGGCCACGCCATCGTCGTACAGAACTCCGTCCTCTTTGCCCTGGACAAGCGATGAGGCCGCTCGGGCGGGTTGTGTCCGGGGTGCTGGCGGTGATGGTGCTGCTGGTGCCGTCGGCGCAGGCGCGGGCGGACAACGATCCGGAGCCGGTGACGTGGCCCAAGATCGACCAACCGGATACCGGCGACCAATCGGACCCGGCTCCGGTCAGCTGGCCGAAAGTCCTCCCAGCAGAGTGAAACACCAAGGCCCGTGTCCCCTCGCGGGGGCACGGGCCTTGAGGTGTTGCTGAGGTCAGACGGCCGCGACCTCGAGGCGGACCGTGGCGGCCACCTCGGGGTGGAGCTGGACGGAGACCTGGTGCTTGCCGGTGGTCTTGATCGGCGACTCGATCGCGATCGCGCGCCTCTCGACCAGCGGGCCGCCGGCGGACTTGATCGCCGCGGCGATGTCGGCCGGGGTGACCGAACCGAACAGGCGACCGGTGTCACCGGCCTTGACATCCAGCGTGACGGTGAGCTGCTCGAGCTGGTTCTTGACCTCGCTCGCGTGCTCCTTGCCCTGGATCGCCCGGGCGTCGCGCGCCCGCTTGATCGACTGGATCTGCTTCTCGGCGCCGCGGGTCCAGCCGATGGCCAGGCCACGCGGAACCAGGTAGTTGCGGCC
The DNA here is from genome assembly GCF_045040325.1 of Kribbella sp. NBC_01510. Taxonomy (NCBI): domain Bacteria; kingdom Bacillati; phylum Actinomycetota; class Actinomycetes; order Propionibacteriales; family Kribbellaceae; genus Kribbella; species Kribbella sp. NBC_01510. The sequence continues at coordinate 2,152,967 of NZ_CP109418.1, forward strand.
GTAGCCGTCCTTCACCTCGACGATGTCGCCGGGAGCTCCGAGGTTCTCGACCTCCTGCGCCAGGATGAGCTTCATGGTCCGCGCCTCCCTCAGCGAGCCGTGCTCGTGTACGGCAGCAGGGCCACCTCACGAGCGTTCTTGATTGCGGTGGCCACGTCGCGCTGGTGCTGCACGCAGTTCCCGGTCACCCGGCGGGCGCGGATCTTGCCGCGGTCCGAGATGAACTTGCGCAGCAGCGCGGTGTCCTTGTAGTCGACGTACGTTGCCTTGTCCTTGCAGAAGCCGCAAACCTTCTTCTTCGGCTTCCGAATGATCTTGGCCATTGTGGTGCTCTCTTCCTTCCAGAGCCCGGCACATGCCGGAATGGTCTGTCTTACCTGGTCACGACCCGGACCGGATCAGAACGGGGGCTCCTCCATCGAGCCGCCGCCCTGGCTGGCCCAGGGGTCGTTCTGCGGGGCGGCCTGGCCGCCACCGCCTTGTCCCTGCGGGGTCGCCCAGGGGTCGTTCTGCGGAGCGGCACCCTGGCCGCCGCCGAAGCCACCACCCTGGTTACCGCCACCGCCACCACCGAAGCCACCGCCGCCACCTTCGCCGCTGGGGCCCGAGCGCATCGCCCGGGTCACCTTGGCGGTGGCGCTGCGCAGGCTCGGACCGACCTCGTCCACGTCGATCTCGAAGACCGTGCGCTTGTTGCCCTCACGGTCGTCGTAGGAACGGGACTTGAGCCGGCCCTGCACGATCACGCGCATGCCACGCTGGAGCGACTCGGCCACGTTCTCCGCAGCCTGGCGCCAGACGGAACAACTCAGGAACAGCGACTCGCCGTCCTTCCATTCACCTGTCTGCCGGTCGTACGTCCGCGGCGTCGACGCGATCCGGAAGTTCGCGACGGCGGCGCCGGACGGGGTGAACCGGAGCTCAGGATCGTCGACAAGGTTGCCGACCAGTGTGACGACGGTTTCGCCTGCCATTGCCGTTCCTCCTGCTATCGGGTGTGACTGTGTCTACAGCTATCAGTAGCGGCTGGCGCCGACAGTACCGATGGCTGCTGACGACCCCAGGGTCAGTGCTGGTCCGGCCGGATGACCTTGGTGCGGAGGATCGACTCGTTCAGCGTGAGCTGACGGTCGAGCTCCTTCACCACCGCCGGCTCGGCGGTCAGGTCGATGACGGCATAGATGCCTTCGGCCTTCTTCTTCACGTCATAGGCAAGCTTGCGACGACCCCAGATGTCGAGCTTCTCGACCGTGCCACCTTCCTTGCGGACGATGTTCAGGTACTGGTCGATGGAAGGCTCCACGGTGCGCTCATCGAGCTCAGGGTCGAGGATCACCATGACTTCATAACGACGCATGCGCGAACTCCACCTCCTTCGGACTTGGCGGCCACGGTCTCTCCGTGGCAGGAGGGCGATGCGGGGTGCTCCGCGCCGACACTTGCCGTCGACGCCAAGCAACGAGCCCGGTCGATGGACCGGGCCACATCCAAGAGAATACCAGCGTCCGGACACCGTCTTGACCATATCCACAGGCCTGTTTCGGTGACTCTGTGTCACCGCCAGACGCGTGCGGGTGTCGTCCGGCGGGCCACCAGCACGAGCAACGGTACGGCGACAACCGCCGAGATGACCGCGAGCACCGGGAACCCGCCGAGCGTGAAGAGCCACGGCGAGGCGGCTGTGGCCAGCGCGGCGACGGTCCAGATCGACGACTCGACCCTGCTCTCGAGGTCGGTGCCGGCCAGTTGCGCGCTGCCACCGAGGTAGCAGAGGTTCCATGCGTAGCCGAGCAGGAACAGCGCCGGAGTAAAGGCCAGACCGGCCTGGCTGATCAGCAGGGCCGACACCAGCAGAAGGACGAGTCCGGCGAGCATCACCGGTCGAGGCCCGGAGCGGTCGATCAACCAGCCGGTCAGTGGAGACAGGGCGAACATCCCGAGGGTGTGAGCCGACAGCATCACTCCGAGCACGCCGAGGCCGTCGCCGTGCAGATGAGCATGCACAGGCACAGCAGTCATCAGCGCGACCATCACCAGATGCCCGACGATCATCACGCCGGCGGCCAGCACAACCGACGTACGACGAGACGGCGCGGAGGGCTCGTGGTGGTCGAGTTCCGGCTCGGCTGCGGGCTGACCGGCGCGGATGTAGGTCGACGCGACGAGTGCGGCGAAGACGGCGGCCACGGCGAGCAGGAAGGGTCCGGCGACCGGAGGTAGGCCGAGATACGTGGCAAACGACTGGGATGGCGCCATCAGAAACGGACCGCCGGCAGCACCCGCCGTACTGGCCCAGATGACTGTGCTCATGGCCCACGCGCGTCGGGACGCCGGTACGACGTCTGCGGCGGCGTACCGGGACAGCAGGCTCGCTGCGTTGCCGACGCCGAGCAGGAACATGCCCAGGAACAGCAGCGCCACTGGTGCGCCCACCGCAGCCAGCACTGTCAGCGCTCCACCAGAGACACCCACGCCGTACCCGGTGCGGAGTGCGTGGGCACGTCCAAGGCGACCAGTCCACCAGCCGACCACCATGGCGCCGACTGCGGTGCCGAGAACCCCTGCAGTGTTGGGCAGACCGGCCAGCGCTGGGCTGAGATCGTCGGCGATCAGGATGGTGCTCACCGCGCTGGCGGCGACCATCGCGGCGTTCATCAGGGCGGCGGCGAGAACGACGGGGATCAGCATGCCAACCACGCTAGAAAGGCCGCAGCCCGCGCTGAATGCCCGAAACAAGGCATCCGGCCTTGCGGAGGACCGATGTCGAAGGTGTTCTGGGGACATGACCTTTCAGGAGCGAGACCTGGACGCCACCGACTGGCAGATCCTCGCCGAGCTGCAAGCCGATGGGCGGCTGTCGTTCAACCAGCTGGGCAAGCGGGTCAACCTGTCACCGCCGGCGGTCGCGGACCGGGTACGACGCCTGGAAGAAGCCGGCGTGATCGTCGGCTACCGCGCCCAGGTGGATCCGGCTCGCGCCGGTCAGCCGCTGTCGGCCTTCGTCCAGATGCGCTGCACGACCGGGCGGTGCCTGCTCAAGACCACGCGGGCGGAGGACTTCCCGGAGGTCCTCGAGATCCACAAGCTCAGCGGCAATTCCTGCTCGATGCTCCGAGTCCGCGTCACCTCCATGCGCCACCTCGAGGGCCTCTTCGAACGCCTCGGTGAACACGGTGAGATGAATACCCACGTCGTCCTGTCCACAGAGTTCGAGGGGCGCCCGGTCCAACCGCCTGCGCAGGAGACACGGCCGGTTACCCGCTCGGCGGGATGGGGTTCCTGAACTGTCCATGGACGGTTCTAGGGTGGGTTCATGAGTTTCAAGCTGGGTGCCCACGTCGATCAGCAGGACCCGCTGGCCGAGGCGGCCGACCGCGGTGCCGACCTGGTGCAGTTCTTCCTCGGCAACCCGCAGGACTACAAGGCGCCGAAGCTCGCGTACGCCGACGGCGAGGAGGCACTGCGCGAGCGGGCGGCCGCGGCGGGCGTCGATCTGTACGTGCACGCGCCGTATCGGCTGAACGTGGCGAACACGAACAACCGGATCCGGATCCCGAGCCGCAAACTGCTGCAACAGACGCTCGACAAGGCCGCCCAGATCGCCGTGAAGGGCGTGATCGTGCACGGCGGGCACGTCGGCGACGAGGACGACCCCGAGGCCGGCTTCGACAACTGGCGCAAGTGCATCGAGCGCGCCGAACTGCCGGTCCCGCTGCTGATCGAGAACACGGCCGGGGGCGAGAACGCGATGGCCCGGCAACTGGACCGGATCGCCCGGCTGTGGGACGCGGTCCAGGCCTCCGGCAACGACCGTCTGGAGAACGTCGGCTTCTGCCTCGACACCTGCCACTTCCACGCGGCCGGGGAGGAGCTGCCCACAATCGTCGAGAAGGTGCTGGCGATCACCGGGCGGATCGACCTGGTGCACGCCAACGGCTCACGCGACGAGTTCGGCTCCGGCGCCGACCGGCACAGCAACTTCGAGGAGGGCCACATCGACCCGGCCGACATCGTCGCGGTGGTGCAGGCTGCCGGCGCCCCGGTCGTCGTCGAGACCCCGAACGCCGATCACGGCCAGAAGGCCGACATCGACTACCTCAGGGCGCACTTGAAGTAGGCGCGTTGAGGTGGTGCAGCCAGTAGGCCAGCCCCCACGGGAGCAGCAGGGCCAAGGCGGTCGTGCTGTGGATGGGGATGCCGGCGACGATCGCGAGCACGAGCAAGACGGTCGTGACCTGGAAGACGTCGAAGCGCTGGAGCACGCGGGTGCGCAGTGTGAGCCGGTCGAGAGCGCATGCGCTGTAGATAGCGATCAACCCCAGCAGGCACACGACGCCGACGACCACGCCGACCCAGGCCAGTCCGTCGTACCCGTCGGCGTCGCTGAGGATGCCGGACAGTTGGAAGACGCCGGCGAGCAGGGTGAGTACGGCGCAGGCCCAGAGCAGTCGCGTCGTCGTTTGGCGGGCCCGCTCAGGATCAGGCACGGGGTCCGGTTCTGAGGGCGCCATGGGGGCGACGGTAGCGCAGGGAGAGAATGGCGCGCATGCAGACCTGGGCCGAGCGGTTTCCCGAGCTCTTCGCGCCGGGCCACTGGGCCTGGGGTGAGGTCGACGTCCGGTACTCGATCGAGAAGCCGGCCGACGAGCTGATCAGCAACGTGCATGTGGTCGGCCGGGCCGACGGCGGGATCGTTGTCTGCAGCAACGATCTGGGCTGGCGCTTCCTACCCGGCGGGACTCGCGAGCCGAACGAAGCCATCGAGCAGCTCGTGCACCGCGAGCTCATCGAGGAGGCCGGCGCCCGGCTGACCGGACCGCTGACCTGGCTCGGCGCTCACCGGGCCGAGCATCGACGGCCCACGCCGTACCGCCCGCACCTGCCGCACCCGATCTCCTACTGGGCGACCGTCGTCGCGGACGTCGTGGTCGACGGGCAACCGACCAACCCCGACGACGGCGAGCAGGTGACCGAAGTTCTCGTCCTGCCACCGGACGAGGCCGCCGACTACCTCGACGCCAAGGCCGACGGCGGGGCGATGGGCAGTCAGGTCAGGCTGGCTCAGGCAATGGGACTGGCTTAGCCGACTGCCACGGCAGCACGACGGCACTCAGCAGGCAGGACGCACCCGCGACCCACAGCGCGCCCCGCACACCGATCAGCGCCGCGAGCACACCACCGAGCGCCATAAAGGCAGGCTGCACGCACCGCGAGCTGATCGACCACGAGCCGACCACCCGGGCCATGAAGCCGTCCTCGGTCACCTCCATCCGGTACGTCGCGAACGACGGGTTGAAGGCACCGGCGGCCACCAGCAGGCCGGTCTCGGCCGCAGTGAGCAGCAGCAGCCCACTGAAACCGTGCGGCGCCAACGGGAACAGCAGCAGCCAGGGAGCCCGCAGGACGCCGAACACGATGAGCATCCGATGCAGTCCGTGCCGACGGGTGAGGCCAGGCGCCAGCTGGGCTCCCAGCACACCGCCCAGACACGACGCCCCGAGGAACACCCCATAGCTCCAGGGCGCCAGGCCGAGGTCGCGCAGCATGAATACCGTCAGCAGAGGCATCGTCATCATCACCGGCCCGCCGAACAGTTGCGAGTTCCAGAACAGTGCCCGCAGTCCGCGATGACGCAGGATGTATCGCCACCCGGCGGTGAAGTCCGCCTTCCCATCCCGCCGGACCGGCGCCGGCTCGGGCTGCTGGATCCGCCGGACACCGAGGGCCGACAACAGGAACGACACCGCGTCGACGGCCAGAGTCGCAGTCGCGCCGACCAGGCTCACCAGCGCACCGCCGATCGCCGGGCCCACGCTCAGCGTGATCCAGTTGGTCTGCTCGAACCGGCTGTTCGCCTCGGACCGCCCTTCGACGGGGACCAGCGCCTTCAAGTGCGCGCCACTCGCCGCCTGGAACGCGATCATCGCAGCGGCCTGGACGGCGCCCACCACGCAGAGCTGGAGGTAGGTCAGGGCGTCGAACACCGCCGCGACCGGGACCGAGCCCAGTACGACGAACCTGGCCAGGTCCGCGGTGATCATCACGGGCCGCTTGCGCCGCTGCTCGATGAAGTCACCGAGCGGCAGGCCGAGCACGGCGCCGACCGCGGACAACGCGGAAAGCATGGACACCTGGAAGGTGCTGACATCCAGAGCGAGTACGGCGATCAGCGGCAGGGCACCGAGACCGACCGCCGATCCGAAAGCGCTGACAGTGAACGCAACCCACAACCGGTGGAAGTCTCGACCCAAAGACATCCCGCGATCGTAGGAGGCGGCACCGACAGAATCAGCGCAGGTTCAGACCGCCGTCCAGCAGGACGACTTCCCCCGTCAGATAGGTGTTGTGGACGAGTGCCGAGATCAGGTCCGCGACATCCGCGGGCTGTGCCGCGCGGCGCATCGGGCTCGAGGTTTTCCACAGCTCTTGCGCCTCGGTCCACGATGCGGTGAGGGGCGTGTCGACCAGGCCGGGCGCCACCGCGTTGACTCGCACGGACGGTCCGAGAGCGGCGGCCAGCAGCTTGGTCACGTGATTGAGTGCGGCTTTCGAGGCGGCGTACGCGACCGAACTGCCCTTCGGCCGGACGCCGGCATGGCTGGTGACGTTGACGATGCATCCGCCCGATTCGGTGAGCGCGGGGAGAGCCGCCGTACACAACAGCCATGGCGCGATCAGGTTGACGTCGAGTAGTCGCCGCCAGTCGTCCGCGGTCAGTCCGTCCAGCTGCGCATGCGGCACCGGCCAACTGATCCCCGCGTTGTTCACGAGTACGTCGAGCTGCCCATGCTCGGCCAGCACACTCGGGACCAGGGCACTCGCCGCCGCGTCGTCGGAGAGATCGGCCTGGTGATACGACCCCCCGAGCTCCGCGGCCAACGCCTCGCCGGCTTCCCGACTGGAACGCGAATGCACCGCTACGGTCATCCCGTCCTTGGCCAATCGCCGCGCTGTCGCAGCACCGATCCCAGAAGCCGACCCCGTCACCAACGCCACTCTCCGCACCGCTCCACCCTAGAAGCTCGGTGGAATCCGCTCAGGCGCGGTAGCGGAGTCCGTCCAGCAACAGGTTGAGCAGACGGTCGGCCTGGTCGCGTTTGGAGCCGGCCGCGAGCGCGACGCCGCTGAGGCTGACCAGGACGTCGTCGGCCGAGACGTCGGGACGAATCTCGCCGGCGGCCACCCCCGCGTCCAGCAGGCGTTTGATCGCACCGACCAGGAGCTCGAAGCTCTGGGCGTACGGGTTCGCCCCCGACGCCATCACCGCGCGGAGCGCGTCGGCCATGCCGAGCTTGCGGGTCATGTAGTCGACGAAGCGGTCCATCCAGGCCCGCAGCGCCTCGGCCGGCGGCATCTTGTCGAGCAGCTCCGGGGCCGCGGCGCAGACCGCGGCGAGTTCGTTCCGGTACGCCGCCTCGATCAGCAGCTCCCGGGTCGGGAAGTGCCGGTACAGCGTGCCGATGCCGACGCCGGCGTCCTTGGCGATCCCCTCCAGCGTCGCCTCCAGACCGCATTTCGAGAACGCGGCCGACGCGGCGACCAGGATCTGGTCGCGGTTGCGCTGGGCGTCCGCGCGCAGCGGGCGCTCGGTGGTGCCCGTCATGTCCCCCTCCTCAAACGCGTCTTCAGACCCTAGCGGACTTGTTAACCGGAGGAGCCTCCAGTTAACTCGAATTACCGGAGGATCCTCCGTTTACAGCCTAGCTCGCAGAACAGGACAGCCTGATGAGCAGGATCACCACCCCCTTCACCCATGACTCCACCGCCGCCGAGGTGATCGCCGGCGTCGACCTGACCGGCCGCCGGGCCGTCGTCACCGGCGGCGCGTCCGGGATCGGCGTCGAGACCGCCCGCGCGCTCGCGTCGGCCGGCGCCGAGGTCACCCTCGCCGTCCGCAACACCGCGATGGGTGAGCGCACCGCGGCCGGCATCATCGAGAGCACCGGCAACAACCACGTCTTCGTCGCGCCGATCGAGCTCGCGGACCGTGCGTCGGTCCGAGCGTTCGCCGCGAGCTGGACCGGCCCACTGCACATCCTGGTGAACAACGCCGGCGTGATGGCCGAGCCGCTCAACCGCACGCCGGAAGGGTGGGAGCACCAGTTCGCCACCAACCACCTCGGCCACTTCGGCCTGGCGCTCGGTTTGTACGACGCACTCGCCGCGGCCGGTGATGCTCGAATCGTCTCGGTCAGCTCCAGCGCGCACCTGCGCTCGGACATCCACTTCGACGACATCCATTTCGACCACCGGCCGTACGAGGCATGGGCGGCGTACGGGCAGTCGAAGACGGCGAACGTGCTGTTCGCCGTCGAGGCGGCCAAGCGCTGGGCGAGTGACGGCATCATCGCCAACGCCCTGATGCCCGGCGGGATCCGGACCGCGCTGCAGCGGCATGTTCCTGACGACGTGCAGAAGGCGTGGGACCGCTTCCAGTGGAAGACCGTCGAGCAGGGCGCGTCGACCTCGATTCTGCTGGCCGCGTCACCGCTCGTCCACGGCGTTACCGGCCGGTACTTCGAGGACAACAGCGAAGCAGTGCCCGCGACGCAAGACGATCCCAGGCACGGCGTCGCGCCGTACGCGCTCGATCCGGAGTCGGCCACTCAGTTGTGGGATCTCTCCGAGAAGCTCCTGGCCGGCTGACGGCCGACCTTGAGCACCGATCAACCGTTCTCCGCCCCGGAAAGTGGTTGGTGGGTTCTCGAGGTGGGTTTGATCAGGCACCGGCTCGGCTACGGATAAAGGCTTCGGGCCGGTAACCTGACCGACCGTGAGTGACTTGAGCATCCGGACCATCTCGACCGACGAGCACGCTGCGTACATCGCGGCGCAACCGGCGGCGAGCTTCCTGCAGACCCCTGGCTGGGCCGCGGTGAAGAACGAATGGAAGGCGGAGTCGCTCGGCTGGTACGACGCTTCCAACCCGGGCGAACTGCTCGGCGTGGGACTGGTGCTGTACCGGCAGATGCCGAAGGTGAAGCGCTACCTCGCCTATCTGCCCGAGGGCCCGGTGATCGACTGGGACGCCGTCGACCTCGGTCGGTACCTGCGCCCGCTGGCCGCGCATCTGCAGCAGCGCGGGACATTCGGCGTACGCATGGGGCCGCCGGTGCCGACGCGGCGGTGGGGCGCGAAGACGATCAAGGACGCGATCGCCGGTGGTCAGCAGCCGAAGCTCGGCGACGTCCGGCCGGATGTGATCGAGCCGTCCGGTGAGATCGTGACCGCGCAGTTGCGCAAGCTCGGCTGGAAGGCGCCGCGGGTCGGTGAAGGGTTCGCCGCCGGGCAGCCGCAGTACGTGTTCCAGGTCCCGCTGGCAGGCCGCGGCCAGGACGACCTGCTGAAGGGTATGAACCAGCTGTGGCGACGCAACATCAAGAAGGCGGAGAAGGCCGGCGTCGAGGTGACGCAGGGTGGCGTCGCGGACCTGAAGGCCTTCCACCAGCTGTACGTCGAGACCGCGGAGCGCGACCACTTCACGCCGCGGCCGCTGCCGTACTTCGAGAAGATGCACACGGCGATGGCGAACCAGCCGGCCGACTGCTGTGACTTCCGGATCTACAACGCCTACCACGAAGGCGACCTGGTCGCGTCGACCATCTGGGTCCGGGTGGGCGGTCACTCCTGGTACTCCTACGGGGCCAGCTCGACCAACAAGCGTGACGTCCGTGGATCGAACGCGATCCAGTGGCGGATGATGACGGACGCGCTCGCGGCGGGTGCGTCCGTGTACGACCTACGGGGCATCACCGACACCTTGGACCCGAACGACCCACATGTTGGGTTGATCCAGTTCAAGGTCGGCACCGGCGGCGAGGCCGTCGAGTACGTCGGTGAGTGGGATCTGCCGTTGAACAAGGCGCTCTACACCGCATTCGACCTCTACATGAGACGGCGTTGACACCATGCCCCTAGTCCTGCACGTCGATTCCGATCGATGGCGTGATCACCTGCGTTCCACGTGGAACCCCGACATCATTCCGGTCGCCAAGGGCAACGGGTACGGGTTCGGCAACCAGCGGCTGCTGGCCGAGTCACGCGCGCTCGGCGCCCGCACGGTCGCGGTCGGGACGTACTTCGAGGTGCCGCCGGACCCGCGCGAGGACATCGTCGTACTCTCGCCGTGGCGGCCGTTCCTGGATGTCCCGCAGAGTAAGAACGTGATCCACACGGTCAGCCGGCTGGCGGACCTGGTCTCGATCCCGGCCGGCAGCCGGGTGCTGATCGAGGTGATGACCTCGATGCGGCGGCACGGCATCGGCGCGCGCGAACTGCGGCACACGATGCTTCTGAACGCGCTCGACCGGATCAAGTTCGAGGGCTGGTCGCTGCACTTCCCGATGGGTGCCGGCGGTACGTCGGCCAACCTGAGGGAAGCGCAGCAGTTGGCGAAGGCGGCGCTCGACGTCCGCAAGGGCACCCTGTGGGTGTCGCACGTACCGTCGCAGAAGCTGGCCGACATCGGTGAGAGCGTGAAGCTGCGGATGGGCACCGGGCTGTGGCTCGGCGACCGTGGTGCGCTGACGGTCCGCGCGACCGTGCTCGACGTGCACTCGGTGCGCCGCGGCGAGCGGGTCGGTTACCGGCAGCGGCGGGTCAGCGGGGACGGTCACATTCTGGTGGTGTCCGGCGGCACGGCCCACGGCGTCGGCCTGGAGGCTCCCACCGCTGCGGCGTCTGTCCGTCAGCGGGCGATCGCCATGGCGAAGGGCAGCCTCGACGCGGCCGGCATGGCGTTGTCGCCGTTCACCATCGAGGGCAAACAGCGCTGGTTCGCCGAGCCGCCGCACATGCAGGCCAGCATGCTGTTCCTGCCGTCGTCGGTGGCACCCCCCGCGGTCGGCGACACCGTCGGCGTCGACGTCCGCTTCACCACCACCAGCTTCGACAAGGTGTCCATGGACTAGTGGTGTTGACTTCAGGTGCACCTGAAGTTGCAGCGTGGTGACATGGGCTTTCTGGAACGGATCGAGGAGCGGCCCGGAGCAGCGGAGCTCCGGGCGGAGTCGTACCGGTTGCTCGGACTGAAGCGGGGCGGCACCTGCGTGGATGTCGCCTGCGGGGCCGGGCACGCGGTCGCCGAACTGGCGGCCAAAGGGCTGAAGGTGACCGGCGTGGATACCGACCCCGAAGCGATCGAGTCGGCGCAGGTCAGGGCGCCTGGGGCAATGTTTCACGTGGCACGGTCCGATGACCTGCCGTTGGAGGACGAGTCGATGGACGGCTACCGGGCCGTCCGGCTCTTCCACCTGCTCGAGGACCCGGTCCCGACCGTGGCCGAGGCGTGGCGGGTGCTCCGGCCCGGTGGACGAATCGTGCTCGGCGGGCAGGACTACGGCTTCCTGCTCGTGGACAGCTCCGACCAGGACCTGACCGACGTCGTCCTGCTCGGCCTGGAGTCGCGGTCGGTGTCGCCGCGTGCGGCGCGCAGCCTGCGTGACGTCCTCCTCGACACCGGGTTCCGTGACGTCGAGGTCGTCGTACGCACGGAGGTCGTGACGGATCACGGCCTGATGGCTGCTCAGCTCGAGGGCGCGGCGGCGGCCGCGGTCGACAAGGCCCTGATCACCCAGGAGGATGCCGAGGCCTGGCTCACCGAGCAAGCTGACCGGGGACGGCGGGACCGGTTCCTCGCCGCCATCCCGACGTTGCTTGTCGGTGGCCGCCGTTAACGTTCCGGGCATGAACGAGAAGATTCCGTTGACAGGCGTCGTACTGGACGCGCCGGACGCGCGGGAGTTGGCGCGGTTCTACTGCCGGCTGCTCGGCTGGGACCTGGGCGACGACGAAGCGGACTGGGCGACCGTGATCGGCCCCGACGGCAGCACCAAGTTGTCGTTCCAGGGTGAGCCCGCCTATCAGACGCCGACCTGGCCGAGTACCGCGGAGAAGCAGCAGATGCAGCTGCATCTCGACTTCCAGGTCACCGACCTCGAGTCAGGACACCGGCGCGCGATCGACGCCGGGGCGCGGTTGATGGACTTCCAGCCGCTACCCAACGTCCGCATCTACGCCGACCCGGTCGGCCACATCTTCTGCTTCTTCGTCTAGGGCGTGTCTGATGGTCCAGCGCCGTGCCGAGTGCCGCGCAGCCGGCGCTGGACCATCAGACACCTACCGCTGTTTGAGATGGCCCTTCCAGCGGACGGTCGGGAGGAGGGCGGCCGGGTCGACGCGGTCCTTGTTCGCCGAGACGATGTCGAACATCGAGTCGATCAGGGTGTCCGACAGCAGGTGCGGCTGCAGGCCGAGGCCGACCAGGCCGGTGTGCTTGACGTTGTAGTAGTGCTCGGCCTGCTCGACCCGCGGGTTCTCCAGGTGCTCGACCTGGACCGGGCCGGGGAAGCACTCCGCGACCTTCTCCGCGATCTGGGCGACCGAGTAGCTCTCGGTCATCTGATTGAAGACCCGGAACTCGCCGGCGTCGGCCGGGTTCTCGACCGCGAGCCGGATGCACTCGACGGTGTCCCGGATGTCCAGCAGGCCGCGGGTCTGGCCGCCGGCGCCGTAGACGGTCAGCGGCTCACCGAGCACGGCCTGGATGACGAACCGGTTGAGCACGGTGCCGAAGACGGCGTCGTAGTCGAACCGCGTCGCCAGCCGCGCGTCCCGCACGGTCTGGTCCGTCTGCTGCCCGTAGACCACGCCCTGGTTGAGATCGGTGACGCGCAGTCCCCAGACCCGGCAGCCGAACTCGAGGTTGTGCGAGTCGTGCACCTTGCTCAGGTGGTAGAACGAGCCCGGCTTCTTCGGGTAGAGCATCCGGTCCTTGCGGCCGTTGTGCTCGACCTCCAGCCAGCCTTCCTCGATGTCGATGTTCGGCGTGCCGTACTCGCCCATCGTGCCGAGCTTGACCAGGTGGATGTCCGGGTTCGTCTCGGCGATGGCGTACATCAGGTTCAGCGTGCCGACCACGTTGTTGTGCTGGGTGTAGACGGCGTGCTCGCGATCGATCATCGAGTACGGCGCCGCCCGCTGCTCGGCGAAGTGCACGATCGCGTCCGGCTGGAACTCCTCGAGCACCTGGTAGACGAAGCCCGCGTCCAGCAGGTCGCCGACGTACGACGTGATCCGCCGGCCGGAGACCTCCTCCCAGGCGGCCACCCGGGCGTCGAGGTCCTGGATCGGCACCAGGCTCTGCACGCCCAGCTCGCGGTCGTAGCCGCGGCGGGCGAAGTTGTCGAGAACGGCCGTCTCGTGGCCGCGGTCGGACAGATGCAGCGCGGTCGGCCACCCTAAGTAACCGTCACCGCCCAGAACTAGTACGCGCACGGCTCGGCCGCCTTCCGATGGGACGTTGGCTGTCACTATTCCTTCCTATCCCGAGTAACCGCTCCCCTAACGTGACCAGCCCCACTCAGAACCTGGCAATTGGCTGTGAATCTCGGTCGACCTGCCCAGAGCTGGTGTGGAGGTGCAGAATAGGCCGCAATGCGTGCACTCACCAAGGTCCGGAGCAGACTCGGCCCGCGCCGGAGCCGATTGTTGCTCTGGGCGAGGTACTCGGCGTCTTCCGTAGTCGCCGTCGTGGTCAGCCAGGTCGCGTTCGCGCTCTGTTACTGGCTCGGGGCCCCGGCCGTCGTGGCGACCCTGGTCGCCTGGCTGGCCGGCGCGGTCCCGAACTACCTGCTGAGCCGCCGCTGGGCCTGGGGCCGCCAGGGTCAGCTGTTGCCGTACGCAATGATCGTGATCGGCTCGGCGGTCACCGCCGCACTGGTCACCACGGCGACCGATCACCTGGTCCAGGGGATCGATTCGCACGCTTGGAAGACCGTACTGGTCACCGGCTCCTACTTCGGCACGTACGGCGTGCTGTTCATCCTGAAGTTCGTGCTGTTCGATCGGCTCGTGTTCGCCAAGCCCGCCGCCGTCGCCGACCCCGTCCCAGAGCGTATTCCCTCAGCCAGGTAGTGGTCATCACCCGCCCGTAGTTCGCGCCGTACACCAGGCCCGGGCCCTTCTTGCTGGTCCCGTCGCCCCGGCGGCGCATCGTCATCGGCAGTTCCACCACGCGCGCGCCGAGAGCGAGTGCTCCGAGCAACAACTCCGACGACTGGTACTGCGGCTCCCGCAAGGTCACCGCGGTCGCCAGCTCCGCCCGCAGCGCGCGGAACCCGAACGACGTGTCCGTGAGCTTCCGCCGGGTCAGGATCGACGCCAGTACGGCGAACACCCGGACGCCGACCCATCGCAACCGGCTGTCCGCGTCTTCCGCTCCGAGCCGCCGCGATCCGGTGACGAAATCGGCCTCGTCGTCCAGGATCGGCTTGAGGAGTACGTCGAGCTCCTCGTTGTCGTACTGGCCGTCCGCATCGGTGGTCACGACGTACCGGGCCCCGCCCTCGGCAGCGAGGTGATATCCGAGCCGGAGTGCCGCACCCTGACCGCGGTTGCTCGGGGCAACACACACGAAAGCCCCGTGCTTGCGGGCGATCTCGGCAGTGTCGTCGGTGGACCCGTCCACGACGACCAGGACGTCGACCGGCAGGCCAGCGCAGGTGCGCGGCATGTTCGTGAGCACCGCGCCGATCCCGCCGGCCTCGTTGTACGCCGCGATCACCACGACGACCGGCGCAAAGTCGGGCTTCCCGAAGTCCTTCACAGCAAGGGAATCCACGGCATCCGGGTAGTCCGCCATCGGCGGACGCGCCTGGTCCTTGCCCAACAGCGCCCGCAGCCCGATGGCTCCCGCCAGCGGGAAGAACACGAGTGCCGGCAACTGATAGCGCCAGGAGAACTCGAACGCCGCCGATCCCAGCAGCAGGATCACACCAGCCGCAGCGGGTAGCAGTGCAGCCGATCGGAGGCCGGACGTCTTCGCGCGGCCCAGTCCGGCCACTGCGGCCAAAGCGATCAGCACGCAGAGACCGAGCAGGCTGCCGGACGTGTAGCCGCCGTGCAGCTGGTACGCGCGCAGGATCTCGGCCGGCACGTGGACGACGTGCGGCTCCGACCCGCCCCACCTCACCGCAGCTTTGGCGGTGTTGGGGTCCTGCAGGTTCGGATACGTGAGCTGGAACTGCCAGCGGTCCAGCGGTACGTCGTCCGGCGACGTGGTCCGCGTCGGCGCGAAGCCCTTGGCGAAGTCCTTCAACGCGGCCCAGGTGACGTCGAGCGGTTGATGCCGGATGACGAGCCGGGCGAACTCGGTAGCCAGTTGCCGCTTGGTGGTGCCGGGTGGCAACGGTCCAGGCCAGTTCGGATCGCCATAGTGATTGTGGGCGTACTTGTCCACGCCGAGGCGCTGTCCCAGCGGCTCTTTGGGACAGAACAGCCTGGTGCCTTCGTTGAGCGGCAGCTTGGCGCAGTTGGCGACCACTGCGGTCCGTCCGTAGAGCACCTGGTTCTCAGCCCCGGTGAAACCCCACCGGCCCGTGTCCGCGTGGTAGTAGATCGCATAGGCGCCGAACACGACGGCGAACCCCGCTATGGCTGCGGCAGTACGTCGTACGAGATCGAGGCGGCGCTTACGCCAGGCGTTGCCGACGACAATCAGGTAGAGCACGACGGCGACGAGCAGAACCAGGCCGATCGCGCGGACCGTGAACGCGGCGCCGATCAGGACGCCGACCAGCGCTGCACGCTTCCAGCCGGGCGAACCGCGGCCGAGGAGCAACCAGAGGATCGCCACCAGCAGTACGTCGAAGGTGGTCTCGGCCATGATGTTCTGCTCGATCTGCACCTGGTAGGCGTCGAGCAGGATCGGTGCGGCCGCCAGCGCGGCCAGCCAGCGGTAGACGGTGAGCCGGCGGGCCAGTGCGTAGATCGCCACGCCCAGCAGCAGTCCGACCACGTGCTGCACGATCACGACGAAGGTGAGGCCGCCGATCCAGACCATGGGACGCAGTACGAAGTCGTAGCCGATCGGGTTGAGCTGGTCGGGGCTTAACTTGCCCATGTTGTTGAGGTACTGCACCGAGTCCGTGTAGACGATCGCCGGGCGATAGGCGATCGTCGCCAGGACGCGCAGCACTATGCCCGCCACCAGGAAGACGGCGAGCAGCCAATGCGTTCTGAGCAGCCTCTTCACTGTGCGCGGAAGTACTGCCACGTGCGGTCTAGCCCATCCTCCAGCGACACCGTCGGCGCGTAGCCGAGGTCGTTGGTGATGTCGACGACGACCGCCGGCATCTCACCGGCCGGCGCCTCGATGTGCTCGGCCGGAACCTCGTGACCGGTCACGGTACGCACGGTGTCGATCATCTCGAGCACCGACACCGACCGACCCGATCCGATGATCGCGCGGCCGTCGTACCTGGTGTCCAGTGCGAGCAGTACGCCGTTCACCACATCGTCGATGAACACCAGGTCCCGCCGCTGCTTCCCGTCGCCGTACACGCGGACGCCGGTCCCGGTCAGCGCGGCCCGCATCATCCGCGGCACGAAGCTGTCCTTGTGTGACATGCCCGGGCCATAGACGTTGGTGAACCGCAGTGCGGCGGTGGCCATCCCATAACTGCCGGAGTACGCCGACAGCAGCATCTCGCAGGCAGCCTTGGTCGCGCCGTACGGCGTGAGTGGTCGCAACGGCAGGTCCGCGGTGATGGTCGACGTACCGACGTCACCAACCACAGCGTTGGTCGAGGCGAGCACGAAGCTCTTGACGCCACTCCCGCGGGACAGCTCGAGCAGCACCTGCGTGATCGTCACGTTCTGCGCGAACGTCTGCATCGGAGCGTCGACCGACCGCAACACCGAGGTCAGCGCGGCCAGATGCACGACAGCGGTCGGCCGCGTCTCGAAGGCCGCGATACAGACCTCCTGCTCGGCCAGATCACCGGTCACCACGTGGACACCCTCGTCCCACGACGGGTCCGGCGGCTCCCGATCCACAGCGGTCACCGCGACCCCACGCTCCCGCAAGGCCGCCACCACGGCCCGCCCGATGAACCCGGCCGCACCGGTGACCAGCACACGTTCGTCCATGGCCCTCAACCTACCGCTCACAGACCAACTACAAGACACCAGCGAACGGTGCGCGACGAACCCTTGACCCGGGGTGATCATGATGGGCAGGATCGCCCCGGGCGCGGGCTGACAACCTTGTCATCGGGGCCGCGTAACCAACTGGCGGGCAGCCTCGCGCTGCGGCGCCGGTCCGGCCGTGCAAGGAGCGTAGATGGATCTCCGCCGCCCATTGGGGCTCGTCGCGTCTCTCGGGCTAGTTGTGACAATGTCGTCTGCCATGGCGCCAGCGCATGCTGTCTCACCCACAGTGCAGGGGGATCAGCCGGTGATGACCGGGTCCTCGTTCTTCACCTCGTTCGAGCCGGGGCAGCCGCAGCCCGGCTACACCGACGCCGTCGAGACCGGCCCGGACGGGAAGCCGCGCGCCGACGGCGTCCGCGGCCCGACGCCGACCGGGATCGGCGGCAGCGAGATGGACAAGGTCACCAAGGTGACCGCGAACGGCGAGAACACCGGTGGCGGCGAGATCGCCACCAACGCGGCCGACGGTGACAAGTTCACCAAGTGGCTGGTGTTCGAGCCGACCGGCTGGCTGGTCTACGAGACCTCGGCCCCGGTGGTGATCCGCAAGTACGCGCTGACCTCGGCGAACGACGCCGACGGCCGCGACCCGCAGAACTGGACCGTCTCCGGCTCGAACGACGGGACCACCTGGACCACGCTGGACACCCGGACCGGCGAGAGCTTCGAGAACCGGTTCCAGACCAAGGAGTACAGCTTCACGAACGAGACGGCGTACAAGTTCTTCAAGCTGGACATCACGCTGAACCACGGTGAGGACATCGTCCAGCTGGCCGACTGGTACCTGTCCAACGGCGCGCCGCTGCCGCCGCCCGGCCCGACCGCGGAGTCGCGGTTGGACTCCGGCCCGACCAGCGCCTACAACGCCCGCGCCCGGGTCGGCTTCACCGGCGTCAAGTCGTTCCGGTACGCCGGCCACCAGGAGGCCGAGGGCCGCGGCTACACGTGGAACAAAATCTCCGATGTGGACCTGAAGGTCAGCAAGGACACTCGGCTGTCGTACAAGATCTTCCCCGAGCACGTCGAGGGTGATCTGAGCTACCCGAGTACGTACGCCGCCCTCGACCTGGCCTTCTCGGACGGGACGTACCTGAGCGACCTGAACGCGAAGGACCACCACGGCTTCACGCTCAGCCCCCGTGGTCAGGGCGACGCCAAGGGCCTGTCGACGAACCAGTGGAACAACGTCGAGGCGGATCTCGGCACGGTGGCCGCCGGCAAGACGATCCAGCGAATCCTGATCGGCTACGACAAGCCGTCCGGGCCGGCCGACTTCCGCGGCTGGGTCGACGACGTCCGGATCGCGGCCGCGATCGACCCGGACCGGGCGGCCCAGAAGACCGCGGCCAAGCACCCGTCCGACCTGGCGCTGACCACCCGTGGTACGAACGCGACCGGCGGCTTCTCGCGGGGCAACAACTTCCCGGCGACCGCCGTACCGCACGGCTTCAACTTCTGGACCCCGGTGACGAACGCCGGCTCCACGTCCTGGCTGTACGACTACGCCAAGGGCAACAACGAGGCCAACAAGCCCACGATGCAGGCGCTGTCGATCAGCCACGAGCCCAGCCCGTGGATGGGTGACCGGCAGACCTTCCAGGTGATGCCGTCGACCGCGACGACCCCGATCGCGGACCGCAAGGCGCGCGCCTGGTCGTTCAGCCACGACAACGAGATCGCCCGGCCGTACTACTACGGCGTCACGTTCGACAACGGGAACGCGGCCGAGATCGCGCCGACCGACCACGCGGCGATGCTGCGGTTCAGCTTCCCGGCCGGCAAGCCGTCACTCGTGTTCGACAACGTCAGCAACAGCGGCGGTCTGACGCTCGACCCGGAGACCGGCGTGGTGACCGGGTTCAGCGACATCAAGAGTGGACTGTCCACCGGCGCCGGCCGGCTGTTCGTGTACGGCGTGGTGGACCAGAAGGTGGTTGCCTCCGGCAAGCTGTCCGACGGTGGCGGCGCGAATGTCGGCGGCTACTTCGCCTTCGATCCGAAGGCCACCCAGGTCCAGCTCCGGATCGCGACCTCGCTGATCGGCACCGCGCAGGCCAAGAAGAACCTCGAGCTCGAACTGCCGGCTGGATCGAAGTTCGGCAAGGTCAAGGGCGCGGCCCAGGACCTGTGGGACGCCAAGCTGCGCACGATCGAGGTCGAGGGTGCGACGGCCGACCAGCTGACGACGATGTACTCGAACCTCTACCGCCTGTTCCTCTACCCGAACAACGGCTCCGAGAACACCGGCACCAACGACAAGCCGGTGATCACCTACGCGTCGCCGACCTCGCCGAAGGTGGGCACCGACACCCCGACCACGACCGGGTCGAAGATCGTGGCCGGCCAGACGTACGTGAACAACGGCTTCTGGGACACGTATCGCACCGTGTGGCCGGCGTACTCGCTGTTCGCCCAGGACGAGGCGGCCAGCCTGGTGAACGGGTTCGTCCAGCAGTACAAGGACGGCGGCTGGATCTCTCGCTGGTCGTCCCCCGGCTACGCGAACCTGATGGTCGGTACGTCGTCCGACGTCGCCTTCGCGGACGCGTATCTGAAGGGGATCAAGGGCATCGACGTCCAGGCGGCGTACGACGCGGCACTCAAGAACGCGTCCGTCGTGCCACCGTCGCAGAACGTCGGCCGCAAGGGCATGGACCTGTCCACCTTCAACGGCTACACGGCCAACAGCACCGGTGAGGGCTTCAGCTGGTCGATGGACGGTTACATCAACGACTTCGGCATCGCGAACATGTCGAAGAAGCTCTACGACACCGCGAAGAAAAGCGACCCGCGCAAGCAGGAGTACCTGGACAACTACAAGTACTTCATCAACCGCGCCCGCAACTACGTGACGCTGTTCGACCCGGCGATCAACTTCTTCCAGGGCAAGGGCCCGGACGGCGTCTGGGGCAACTCGCCCAGCACGTTCGACCCGCAGGACTGGGGTCACGACTACACCGAGACGAACGCGTGGAACATGGCGTTCTCGGCGCCGCAGGACGGTGCGGGCATCGCCGCGCTGTACGGCGGTCGCGACGGCCTGGCGAAGAAGCTCGACGAGATGTTCAGCACCCCCGAGGACGCAATGCACCCCGGTGGGTACGGCGGCACGATCCACGAGATGCTCGAGGCCCGCGACGTACGGATGGGTCAGTACGGGCACAGCAACCAGCCGTCGCACCACCTGACCTACATGTACGACTTCGCGGGTCAGCCGTGGAAGACGCAGGAGAAGGTGCGCGAGGTGCTGTCCCGGTTGTACCTGGGCTCGGAGATCGGGCAGGGGTACCCGGGCGACGAGGACAACGGCGAGATGTCCTCGTGGTACCTGTTCAGCATGCTCGGGTTCTACCCGTTGCAGGTCGGCTCGCCGACGTACGCGATCGGGTCGCCGCTGTTCACCAAGGCGACGGTCCGGCTGGCCGGTGGCAAGAAGCTGGTGGTCAGCGCGCCGGGCAACAGTTCGCGCAACATCTACGTGCAGAGCGTTCGCGTGAACGGGAAGACGTGGACCTCGACCGCGCTGCCCCACGATCTGATCGCGAACGGCGGCAAGATCGAGTTCCAGATGGGCGACCAGCCGTCGAAGTGGGGCACCGGCCGGAACGACGCGCCGCCGTCGATCACCACCCCCGGCCAAGACCCGATGACGTGGCGGGACTCGACGTCCGACATCGGTGCCGTGGTCGGTGCGGGTGGACTGGATGTGACCGCGCTGACCGACAACGACTCCAAGACCCAGGTCACGCTGACCGGCGCGACCTCGACGGTCACGGTCGCCCTGCCGCAGGGCCGGCCGGTCGGCATGTACACGCTGACCAGTGGAGCAACGGGCGCGGCCCCGTCCGCGTGGGTACTGGAGGGCTCCAACGACGGTACGACGTGGTCGACAGTGGATCGCCGATCCGGTGAGAGCTGGTCGTGGACGTCGTACACCCGGTCCTTCAGTGTCGTGTCGCCCAAGGCCTACACGCAGTACCGCCTGGTGCTGACAGCGGCTGCGGGTTCGGCAGGCGTCACACTGTCCGAGATCGAACTGCTCGGCACCTTGAAGGGCGTCGAGGCCGGCACGCATCCGACCGACAAACGCGTCGCGGAGACCCAGCCGAACCCGACTCCTTCGCAGTCGATCGACCGCAACTACGGCTGACCGAGATCGCCGGTTCCTGTCACTTCTTGTAGTGACAGGAACCGGCGAACTTCAGCAGGGTCGGCTCGTCCCAGGCCAGGTTCTAGGCCTGGTTGCTGACCGCGACGAGCCGGGTGTCTTCCCCTGGCGGACGTGGACCTCCCGTAGCCCGTTGCGCTTGTCGCCGCCCAGCGAAATGACCGCCTCGTTCTTTCCGGCGCGCACCTTCGGCAGCTTCGTCCACGGCTCGGTGTACTTGTCGGCGGTCAGTCCCCGGCCGTTGTCCATCAGGTCGACCTGTCGGACGGTCAGGGTGTAGGTCACGTCGTGGTACTGCTTCGGGTTGCGCAGCTTCGGGTCGTAGACCACCTGCTGTTCCCAGCCACCGCCTTGAGCGGCGGTGACCGTGAGTTCGACCGCCCAGCCCTTCGGGATCAGGTCGCAGATGATCACACCGGGGAACGGCTTGGTGTTCGTGACCAACTGGACCGGGGTGGACGGGACCGGCGGCAGCCCGCGGTGGTCGCTCGGAAGTCCACCGGCGATGTGTGTCGCGGACGGTGTCGCGGCCGGGGGCGGTGTCGCGGTGGTCCGGTCGGCCGGAGCCGGCGTCCCGTCGGTCGCCGTGCCGGAGGGGAGGACGGACCAACCGACGCCGATCACCAGGGCCGTCGCGACGGCACCGCTCGCGATGCCGATGGTCCGGCGGCGGCGCAGCGCGCGGCGGCCGCGATCGAGGTCGGCGGACAGGTCCGCGTCAGTGACGCCGGGTTCGGCGCCGGCGGCTTCGTCGAGCAGGTTCTTGAGGTCGGTCATCGCAGACTCTCCAGGGTGTCGAGTGGCTCATGCAGGAGGTTGCGCATCGTGGCGAGTGCACGCGACGTCTGGGACTTCACCGTTCCCTCCGAACAACCCATCAGCTCGGCGGTGGTCTGGACGTCGAAGTCCCGGAAATATCGCAGGACGACGACCGCGTGCTGCCGGCGCGGGAGTTTCGCGAGCGCGTCCAGCACGGTCAGCCGCTCGGCCGGGTCCTGGCCGGCCGTGGGAGCAGCGTCGTCGAGACGCTCCGTCGTCGCCTCGCGTTTGCGCCAGAGTCGCCGTCGTTCGTCGAGGAACGCGTTGACCAGGATCCGGTCGGCGCACCGCGCCGCGCCGTCCACGCGCCGTACTTTGCCCCAGTGGACGTAGAGCCTGGTCAGCTACCTGGACCAGGTCCTCGGCCCAGTGCGCGTCCCCGCACGTGAGCAGGCGGGCCGTCCGCAGCATCCGGCCGCGGTGCGCCGTCACGTACTCGAGGAAGTCCGCGTCCCGATCGCTCACGGCCAGCCCTCCCTGTCGGTGATCTCCACCCTGGATGTACTGGGTGAGCACCGGGACAGGTTGCACGCGAGATGGCAAGGGCGGCGGCATCCTGCCGCCGCCCGCTCGGACGTTTGTCCGGCGAAGCCTGCCCCTGAAAGGTTCCGCCGGAAACCTGATGAGGGGTGGCGGTCCCCGCCCGGACTGCCACCCCTTCATCCCTAACGACGCTCGAGGGTCTCCAGGGGTTGCCTCAGTGCAAAAGAGTCCACATGCCGGACACCGGCAGGTTGGCAGCGGTGGCCACGAACCACGCGAAGTTCAGCGCCAGGACCGCTGCGGTGGCCTCCATGACATCACGCTAAGTGCGCGACGGGACGCCGTACCTGAGCAGAACTACTCAGCCGGACCAGCGGCCGGTGAAGAATCCCGCCGCCCAGATCGCGGCCAGCGGTATCGCGAGGGCGAGATAGAGGCGGCCGAGCCACGGTTTTCGGCGGGCCATGACGGCGAGGCCGATCCACAGCGGCCACCAGAGCAGGGTCGCCCGGGTGAGCGAGTAGATCCAGAACGACGTACAGAACGCTCCGACCGTGGCCGCGACCCAGGCCGCCTCGCCCCAGGAGCGGCGCCAGAGCAGCCAGGCGAGGAGCAGCAGGCCGACGACGAGGGCGACCAGCTCGGCCCGGAACATCCACGTCCAGTCGCTGCGTTCGGCCGCGAAGTGGCCCTTGCTCGCGGCCTCGAACGTGTGCATCAGCGAGGTCCACGGCCAGGTGAACTCGCGCGCCCAGCCCTTCTCCTGCGCCTGCTGCCAGGCGAACCACGAGCCGTGGATCTGCTTCAGGTACGCCATGAAGCCGAGCACCGGGACCGCCGGCAGCGCCAGCCACGGGAGCGACAGCCAGTCCCGCTTCTTCGAGGTGATGAACTCGACCACCAAGGCGAACGCCAGGAAGATCCCGGACACCCGCACGGTCGACGCGAGCGCGACGAAGATCGCCGCCCGGCCCCATCGGCCCTGCCGCGCCGCCAGCCAGCCGGGGAACGCGAACGCGCAGAACAGCGCCTCCGTGTACCCGGCAGCCAGGAAGACGCCGACGGGAGCGCAGTACCAGATCATCGCCGCGTTCGGCCCGATCCCCTTGAGCTCCGGGAACTGGTACTGCGCGAGTCGCGCGAGGTACACGCCCGCCACTGCACTCGCGACCGCGGACACGACGATGCCCGCGGCAACGTAACCGATCCCGGTCCAGCTGACGATCCGCACCAGCACCGGGAACCCTGGGAAGAACGCCGCCAGCGGTGCGCCGGACGGCTCGCCGTGGGTGTACCCGAACTCGGCGACCGCGTTCAGATGCCAGACATCCCACTGCAGCCAGGCGCGCCAGACGTTCGGGTAGTCAGTGCCCCGGTTGAACAGCAGCGGCGTCGAGATCGACAACATGAACAGTGCGGCCCGGGTGACCAACCACCACCCGAGCACCTCACGCGTCTGCGCCGTCGGCATCCACCGCTGCCAGCCCACCCCTTCGACCCGCGCCCGCCGCGCGCGACCAGGTGGGGGCTCGTCTGCTGCCGTGCGC
Organism: Kribbella sp. NBC_01510; assembly: GCF_045040325.1. NCBI lineage: Bacteria > Bacillati > Actinomycetota > Actinomycetes > Propionibacteriales > Kribbellaceae > Kribbella > Kribbella sp. NBC_01510. The sequence continues at coordinate 2,176,976 of NZ_CP109418.1, forward strand.
TCAAACACGCCGGCACCACCGCACACGAAAACCCACCCGAGCCCGAGTCACCCGCCTATCGTCTCCCATCCCGGGCCGGCCGGCCGAAACTACTGACCGCCGCCGGGATTCTTCGGGGTACTGGTCGGTGCCGTCGGTGCGCCGGTCGGTAGCGTCGGCCAACCTGGCGGCTTCGTCTTCGTCCTGGTCGGAGAGCTGGTCGGCGGGTTCGGCGGCGTGTTGGTCGGCGTGCTCGGTGGCGGAGTGCTCGGTGGCGGCGTGCTGGGCGGCGGGGTGTTCGTCGGCGTGCTCGGCGGTGGCGTGAACGTCGGGGTCGAGGTGTCCTTGATGTCGTCCTCGTTCGGCGCGGGGAAGTCCGTCTTGTCCACACCATCGAGAGCGGGCTTCATGAACGCCAGCCACGTCTTCAGCGGCCAGGTGCCACCGAAGAACGCCTTCTCGTCGGTGTAGTCGTCGAGGTTGCTTTCACCGGTCTTGCCGGCCCGGTACACGACGGATGTGGACAGGTCAGGTGTGTAGCCGTTCCACCACGAGGTCAGGGTCGCCGAGCCGTCCTTGCAGCCACCGCACTTCGCGTTCTCCGCTCGATCCTCGACCGCAACGCCACCTGCCGTGCCGGTCTTGCCGGCCACCGGGCGGTCCAGGTCCTGGGCGCCGGTACCGGTCCCCTTCGTGACCACGTCCTGCAGCGCGTAGTTGACCAATGCGGCGACGTCCTCGGGAATGACCTGCTTCTCCTGCTTCTTCAGGCTTGCCTCCGACCACAGCACCTTGCCGTCCGGGCCCTTGACCTCCTTGATGCTGTGCAGCGGCGCGAACTTGCCGTTGGCCGCGAAGGTCGCATAGGCCTCGGCCATGGTGACCGCCGACGCGTACGGGTCCGGACCGAGCACGGTGGACGGGTTGTGCCGGCCGGCTTCGAGGTACTTGCCCTTCGGGATACCGGCCCTCTCGGCCGCGTCGACCACCTTGTTCGGACCGTCGTCCATCTGCTTGTCGACCAGGTCGTAGAAGGCGGTGTTGATCGACTGCTCGGTCGCCTTCAGCAACGTGACGTCGCCGTAGTCACGGTCGAACTCGTTGTTGAGCTTCTGGCCCTGGACCTTGATCGGGCTGTCGCCCTGGAAGATGTCGTAGAGGCTCTTTCCGTCCTCGAGAGCCGCAGTCAGCGCGAACGGCTTGAAACCCGATCCGGGCCGGGCCGGGCTCGTTGCCCAGTTCAACTGACTCTTCAGGTAGTCGGGGCCGCCGTACATCGCCAGCAGCGCGCCGGTGCCCGGCTGGACCGTGGCCATCCCTACGTGCAGGTTGTCGCGCTTGTCCGGCAACTCGCTCTGCGCGGCAGTGGTCATCTTCTTCTGCTGCCCGTAGTTGAAGGTGGTCGTGACCTTCAGGCCCCCACCGCTGATCTGGTCCTCGTCGAAGCCCAGCCGCAGCAGCTCCTTGCGCGCCGTGTCGAGCAGGAAGCCCTTCGGGCCCTGGTAGCGGCTGTCCTTCGGCTTCGGTTTGAGGGCGGGCAGCTTGTTCGCGTACTTCGCCTCCAGAGCCGGAGTGATCGTGCCCATCTGCTGCATGCCATCGAGGACGTACCTGTACCGCTCGATGATCCGCTTCTTCGTCCGCGGATCGGGGTCGTTGACGTCGAAGAGGGTCGGGTTGTTCAGCACTGTCGCCAGGAGAGCGGCCTGGGGCACGCTCAGCGTCCGCGGGTCCGGCCGCGAGAAGTAGGCGTCACCGGCAGCGGAGATGCCGTAGGCGCCCTCACCGAAGTAGACGGTGTTGAGGTACCCCTCGAGCGTCTTGCTCTTGTCCTGCTGGCGGCTGAGCTTCGTCGCGATGAACAGCTCCTGGAGCTTCCGCGAGACTGTCCGCTCCTGGGTCAGGTACATGACCTTCACGTACTGCTGGGTGATCGTCGATCCGCCCTGCAACTGCTCACCCTGGGAAATGTTCCACGCGGCGCGAACCATACCCGACGGCGAGATGCCCGGATTGGTCCAGAAGGTGCGGTCCTCGGCCGCGATCACCGAGTCCTGGACGTGCTTGGGGATCTGCGACATCGGAACCGTGTGCCGGTTCTGCTCGTAGAACGAGCCCAGCGGGTTCTTCTGGTCCGCGTACGTCACCGTGGTCGTGTTGGTCGCGAACTCCTTGTTGGGGTCCGGGATCTTCGTGGACTGGTAGACGATGAAGAAGGTCGCGACAGCGCCGATGATGCCGACGAAGAAGAGCGCGGTCAGCCAGCCGAGGACCCGCAGCGCCCAGTGTTTCTTGGCGCGCGCGGGTTTGACGGCCTTTCTACGAGCTTCACTCACAGTGCAATCCTCGACGATCTCGCTGAAGTCATTGCCCCACAGACTACGGTGGGTGTGGTAACGGGCCCGAATCCGCTCCGGATGGTAACAAGCCGCCCGGTCACCCCGCGATTCGGCGGCCCACCGCCTTACCCAGATCTTGCCAACGCCCTCAGCAAGCGGTTCCCGGGTCACGTGCGGTGCGAGCAAAGTCACGGCCAGCAGACCACGATCGGTCCCACGCAGTAGCCCTTGGTCGCGGCCGGGTCGTCCGGCGGCCTGAGTACTGCTATGACCCTCCGCTCCTGGATCACGACTCTCTGTGGTCACCTGATGAACGGAGGTCGGCGCCCGACGTGACAGATTTCCGGGCGCGCCGCGTGATCAAGCTGACAAAGCCCGGCTTTGTCAAGAGTTGTCCACAGTCCTCGGCTGTGCTTACTCTGGCGGCACGATGTATCGAACCGATACATCAGGTCATGACAAACTAGGCCGAGGGAGGTGGGTCATGGGAAACCGCAGTGGGGTCCTGGAGCTCGCCGTACTCGGTCTGCTGCACGAAGCGCCGATGCACGGTTACGAGCTCCGCAAGCGCGTCAACGCCCAGTTCGGCTGGGGGCGCGTGCTGTCGTTCGGATCGCTCTACCCGTGTCTGAAGGCGATGCTCCGCAACGGTCTGATCACGGCCGACTCCGGGACGCCGGAGTCGGGTCGCCGGCCGAAGATCGTCTACACGATCACTGCCGACGGCAAGGACTACTTCGCGCACGCGATGCACGATGCTGGTCCGTCGGCGTGGGAGGACGACACGTTCGGCGTCCGGTTCTCGTTCTTCGGCCGGACCGATCCGGCCACCCGGTTGCGCATCCTCGAGGGCCGCAGGGCCCGGATGGAGGAGCGGCTGGCCAACTTCCGGGCCGCGATGAGCCGGACCGCGGAGCGGGTCGACGCCTACACCCTCGAGCTGCAACGGCACGGCCTGGAGTCGGCCGAGCGCGAGGTCCGCTGGCTGAACGAACTGATCGACGGCGAGCGGCGTCAACAGCGGCCCCCTGACCTGCACCAACCGCCTATCCAAGGAGATTCCAGATGACCTCGATCCGCGTAGCGATCGTCGGTGTCGGCAACTGCGCCAGCTCGCTCGTCCAGGGCGTGCACTACTACCGCGACGCGAAGGCCGACGAGCGCGTCCCCGGTCTGATGCACGTCGTGTTCGGCGACTACCACGTCCGCGACGTGCAGTTCGTCGCCGCCTTCGACGTCGACGCGAAGAAGGTCGGCCTGGACCTCGCCGACGCGATCGGCGCCAGCGAGAACAACACCATCAAGATCGCCGACGTGCCGCCGACCGGCATCACGGTGCAGCGTGGCCACACGCTCGACGGCCTCGGCAAGTACTACCGCGAGACCATCACCGAGTCCGACGCCGAGCCGGCCGACGTGGTCACCGCGCTGCGTGAGGCGGCCGTCGACGTCCTCGTCTGCTACCTGCCGGTGGGGTCGGAGCAGGCCGCCAAGTTCTACGCCCAGTGCGCGATCGACGCGGGTGTGGCGTTCGTCAACGCACTGCCGGTGTTCATCGCCGGCACCAAGGAGTGGGCGGACAAGTTCACCGCGGCCGGCGTGCCGATCGTCGGTGACGACATCAAGTCGCAGATCGGCGCGACCATCACGCACCGGGTGCTGACCAAGCTGTTCGAGGACCGCGGCGTCACCGTCGACCGGACCTACCAGCTGAACGTCGGCGGCAACATGGACTTCAAGAACATGCTCGAGCGCGACCGGCTGGAGTCCAAGAAGATCAGCAAGACCCAGTCCGTCACCTCGCAGCTGCGCGACGAGATCGACGACCGCAACGTGCACATCGGCCCGTCGGACTACGTGGCCTGGCTGGACGACCGCAAGTGGGCGTTCATCCGACTCGAGGGCCGCAACTTCGGCGACGTCCCGCTGTCGCTGGAGTACAAGCTCGAGGTGTGGGACTCGCCGAACTCGGCCGGCATCATCATCGACGCGATCCGCGCGGCCAAGATCGCCAAGGACCGTGGCATCGGCGGCCCGATCCTGTCGGCGTCGTCGTACTTCATGAAGTCGCCGCCGGAGCAGTACGCCGACGACGTCTGCCGCGACCTGGTGGAGAAGTTCATCCGCGGCGAGGTCGAGCGCTGAGCTCGCACCACCCGTCGCAGCGGTGCTGCACCTCAGGCGCGGGAGCCGGCCGGTGGGCCGGCTCCCGCGCCGTTCTGTAGGTTTGTTCGGTGCGGTTGCATGTGGGATGTGCCCAGTGGACCCACCCGGGCTGGCCGCAACCCGGCCGGGAGAAACTCCGCGCGTTCGCCTCGTGGTGCAACGCGGTCGAGAGCAACACCACCTTCTATGCGACTCCGTCCCGCTCGACCGTCGAGAAGTGGGCCGGGCAGACGCCGCCGGACTTCCGCTTCGTAGTGAAGCTGCCACAGCTGATCAGCCACGAACGCCGCCTCGCGGGTGTCGAGGTGGAGCTGCGCGCTTTCCTCTCCGCAATCGAGCCGCTGGCCGACCGCAACCACGCGCTCTGGATCCAGTTGCCCGCGTCCTTCGCTCCCACCGACCTCGGCAGCCTGGCCGCCTTCCTGCACCACGCGCCGCGCCACTATCGGTACGCCGTTGAGGTCCGGCACCCGGCGTTCTTCGACGATGCCCGGTCCGCCGGTTTGCTCGAACAGGTCCTTGGTCGCGTCGGCGCCGAGTGGATTCCCTTCGACACCGGCACTCTCTTCGGCCGCCGCCCCACCAGTTACGCCGAACGTGACGCCTGGATGAAGAAGCCCCGGGTCACGCGCCGCACGCGAGCCCTGACCGCTCACCCCATCGTTCGGTACATCGGCCGCGACTCCGTCTCGGAGACGGTCGAGGGCTGGGACTACCTGGTCGAGCTGGTCACGACCTGGCTCGCCGAGGGCCGCTCACCGACGATCTTCCTGCACACTCCGGACAACGCCGAAGCACTGAACCTGGCCCGCCGTTTCCACGCGGACGTCCGTGCCCTCGTCCCCGGCCTCGAGCCGCTGCCGTCGCCGGTTTTGGTCGAGCCACCCACGCTGTTCTAGTTATCCACAGCTGAGAAGTCGTCCGCTCGGATGCGGGTCGATCTCCATATGTTCTCCGCCGAGATCAACCTCGGGAGGACGAATCATGGAGCATTCGCAGTACACCCCACCGCAGCCCACACCGGACGATGCCGCCTCGCCACGCTCTACCCGCGCGGAGCGGCAGGCGCGGTCCGACTGGCTCATCACCGAGCTCGGCCGGCTCGCCGCCGCGGCCGACGATCCTCAGGAACAGGCCGGCCTGCGGCGGACGGCGGACTCCCTGGTCCGGCTCGCGATCGCGTTCCGTTCGTGATTGCCACCGCACGTGCGGTGCGTCGTGATCCGATCCTGACTGCCCCGAGTTCCGCGGACGAACTCCTGGCCCGGAGCGGTCAGGTGGCGCTCGAGCTCTCCGGGGCGGACCAGTCCGCGTGGAGCGGTCGCGTGATCGAGACGACCGGCAGCATCCTCGGGCTCGCGCACTGGGACGGCACGCTGTATCTCGACCGGGAGTGCATCCTCGATCCACTGCAGCGGATGTACGAGCATGCCGGCGAGGAGCAGCCGATCCCGATGCTCGTCCACTACCGCGAATCCCTGGCCACGTTGCTACATGAGCACGCCCACTTCCTCGGCCCGGCCGGCGCATCGCAGGACGCCGCTCGGGATGCGTTCACCCAACCAGGCGGCCGCCAGCTGGAGGAAGGCGTGGCGGAGGCCTGGGCCCAGGACCACCTCGACGACTACCTGACCCGGCTCGGCGTCGACAAGGTTGCCCCCGGCATCAAAGATGTCCAGGCCGGCGGGTACTACGCCGCGTTCGTCCCCGCCGTCCGCAGGCTCGCCACCGACCTCGAGATCCGCAACGACCTCCGCCCCGGCCAGGTCCTCGACGTCCTCAACCGCGAAACCGCCGCCGGCCAGTTCCCCCTCCTCGTCAGCCTCGTCTACAACTCCACCCGCCTACCGGACCTGGAGCTCGCCGGCGCCGACACCCGCCACCACCTCGAATCCATCCTCCGCACGGGCCTGGGCCACCTCGACAACTTCGAACTCCACCCACCCGGCTTCGCCGCCGCCAAGTCCCACTCCACCGCCGGCGAACTCCTCCACCACCTCCACCAGGAGATCCAGACCGCCGAATCCGCCTACACCTTCCACCCCACCGCCTGCACCCTCCCTCCGCCCTCCACCACCCCCGCGCGCACCTCGCCATCACCCCCCACCCCGCCACCACCCACCAGGCTCGCCCTGCCGACTCCCTCCTCGGTCGTACCTGCCCACGGCGGAGCTCTTTCCGATCCGCACGCCTTCCAGGCGGCGCTGTCCGGCATCTGCCCGCCTCGACCGATCCCCGCCGACGCCCCAACCGTGCAATCCACGGCACCTCCGAGGTCAACCGGCGTACCCGCGGCTCAGCGACGGTCTCCTGGCTCGCGGGGACGGCGCCCTGGCGTGGGATGACGCGGCGGGAGAGGTAGGCGGGACGGGATACTGAGGGAATGGACTACGACGCGTTCGACGTGGAGCTCAGGCGGGTGCTGGACGCGGCGACGACCAGATCGCTGGACGAGGCGACGTTGGCTGCCGAGGTCGACCGGTTGCGGGGGTTGGCGACTCTGGTCGAGCCCGCGGCGGATCGCAGGCTCGCGGGATCGCATCTGACGTCGCTCGAGCGGGCGCTGAGCTACGAACCGCCACCGCTGTCCGACGAGTTGGCCGAGGCTATTCGCGTGCAGTCCCGGGCCCAGTCCGCGGACGGCACTCCAGCCGAGCGGATCGAGCACCTCAGCGCCGCCATCGCGGAGATCGGCCGGATCGCCGACGCGGCGTCGCCCGCCGACCACCCGCGCATCCTCGATCTGAACGAGCCGCTCTCCATCCTCCTCGAGTCCCTGCGGCTCACCACGCCGCCCTCCCCCGACCGCTGAACCCGCGGAAGTGGCTGGCGGGCCGGCGAGGGTGGTGAGCGATGGTCAGTAGCTTTCCGCAACTGATGGCCGTGCAGGCCCAGGCCGCGGTGAAGGTTCTGGGAGCGCATCACTCGTCCTGGAACAAGTCGTACGAGTTGCTCGCCGCGGATGACAAACGGCGCGGGCTGGTGCGGTGGGACCACACGATCGAGTACCACCCGCAGCATGTCGTCGCGGTACTGCAGGACATGTTCGACCGGGCCGGGCAGCGGCATGACGAGGAGACGCTGCGACAGTATCGCGAGGCACTGCGGGTCGTGTTTCACGAGAACATCCACCTGCTCACCGCGGCGGGTACGTCGTACGGGATGGCCGTCGACGCGTATCAGGAGCCGTCGAACAAGGTTGTCGAGGAGGCCACCACCGAGCTCGCAACGCAGGACGCTCTCGACGAGTACATCGACGAACTCGATCTGGAGGCGATCGCACCGGGCATCACCGACGTACGGACAGGGCGTGCGTACGGGCAGTACGTGCCCGCCGTCGAGGTGTTCGGTCAAGCCGTGGCGGACAGCGCGGAACTGTCCGCTCGGGAGGTGATTCGCCGGCTGGCGGTGGTGAACCCCGAGAACAAGTTCCGGGTCGCCGCGCAGTTGCTGTACGACGCGCACAAGCTGTCCGAGGTGGTTCCAGAGGCTGCGAAAGCCGCCGCGCTCGAGCGCATCGAGGCGGCGATGCGGCGACCGTTCGCGAAGATCCGCGACTTCGATCCCGAGGATCCGTTGGATGTTCGCATGTCCGCGCTGGCCGGCACTCGGGCGAGCCTCGACGCGGACGCGGAGGTCCGCGAGATCGCTGGGTACTGGTCGGCCGACCATGAGCTCCGCCGCAGTCTGGATGCTGGTCTCGGGGCGAGCCCACCGCTGCGGAAGCCTCAGTACGGCACTCCCGGCCGTGACACCCGCGCCAACGAACTCGGTGTCATCGGCAGGCCGGACCGAAAGCCCCACGTGCTGGGGGACTGACGGTCCGGTGGTGCGGGTACGGTGGCGGGCGTTGGCGCAGACACCGCAGGCAGTTGCGGCGAGCGGCTGAACGCGGCGGCGGCTGCGGCAACCCGCGGAAGCGGCTGGCCGCGGCGGTGGCTGCGGTAAGCGGCGGGAGGCTGAAAGCGGTGGTGGCGGCTGCGGTAAGCGGCGGGAGGCTGAAAGCGGTGGTGGCGGCTGCGGTAAGCGGCGGAAGGCTGCTGAAGACGGCAGCTGTTACGGAGCCGCCGCCGTCGGTGTAGCGCCGCTCGGCGCGGTGGTGGAGACGGCCGCGCTGCGGGCGGCGAGTTCGGATGTGTTGTTGCGGATTGTGCTGAGCTTCGTGGAGGGAGTTGTGGTGGATCTGGTCGCGGAGGGTGCGGGAGTCGCGCCTGGGCTGGTGGAGTTGCGGCGGGAGTTGCATCGGATTCCTGAGGTCGGGCTGCAGTTGCCGAAGACACAGGCGATGGTGCTCGACGCGGTGGCCGGGTTGCCGTTGGAGGTCAGCACCGGGAAGGAGCTGACCTCGGTGGTCGGCGTGCTGCGGGGTGGGCGGCCGGGGCCGACGGTGTTGTTGCGGGGTGACATGGACGCGCTGCCGGTGGCCGAGGAGACAGATCTCGAGTACGCGGCCGGGAACGGGAACATGCATGCCTGCGGCCACGATCTGCACACCGCCGGCCTGGTGGGTTCGGCACAGCTGCTGAGCACCCATCGCGAGGAGCTGCACGGGAACGTGCTCTTCATATTCCAACCGGGTGAGGAAGGTTTGGGCGGCGCCGGGTACATGCTCCGCGAAGGGCTGCTGGAGGCGACCGGCGACAAACCGATCGCGGCGTACGCGATTCATGTCTGGTCGCAGGAGGCCAGCGGGATCTTCCAGACGCGGCCCGGGACGATCATGGCCGGCTCGAACCAGCTGCACATCACCGTGCGAGGCAAGGGTGGGCATGGTTCGTCTCCGGACAAGACGATCGACCCGGTGCCCGTGGTGGCCGAGCTCGTCCTCGCGCTGCAGACGTATGCGACGCGGCGGACGAATGTCTTCGACCCGGTGGTGATCACGGTGACGCAGCTCGAGGCCGGAGTCGCGATCAACGTCATCCCGAACACGGCCCGGCTCGGCGCGACCGTGCGGACGTTGTCGGATGCGACGTTCCAGCAGTTGTCGCACGAGTTGCCGAGCTTGGCCGAGAAGATCGCGGCGGCCCACGGCTGCACGGTCGACGCCAACTTCGTCCCGCAGTATCCGGTGACGGTCAACGACGCCGAGCGTACGGCGGAGACGTCGGCGGTGCTGCAGCAGTTGCTCGGTGCGGAGCGGGTGCAGCCGCTGGACAACCCGTTGATGGGGTCGGAGGACTTCTCGATGGTGTTGCAGGAGGTGCCGGGCACGTTCGTGATGCTCGGTGCGCGTCCCGACGATGTCGACGCGGACGGCGCGCCGTCCAATCACTCCAGCGTGGTCCGCTTCGACGACGTCGTGCTCGGCGACCAGGCCGCGGCGCTCGCTCAGCTCGCGGTCAACCACCTGATCCCCGCCTGAGCGTTTGAAGTGGCCTGACCGCTTGACCTGGCCTGGGGCTGGCCGGCCCGCCAGAGGCCGGCCAGCCACAGGGTTCAGGAGGGCGTGATGCCTAGGGTGTAGGCGCCGCGGCTGCCGTAGGTGGAGTACCCGGTGTTCAGCGGGTCGCCATAGCCCACGTTGTCGATCCGCAGGTAGTAGGTACCCGCCTGGAGCGTGCTGCTAACACTCGCGCCGAGGCCGGTCGGCGTACCGGCGTCGGCCTGACCCGAGGCCGGGTCGGCCGAGGCGACGACCGCGCCCGAGCTGTCCAGCAGGTCCAGCTTGATGTCGAGGTCACCGCCGGTCGGCGCGGCACTCGCGGTCGCGGTGTAGTTGCCAGCGGCACCGACATCGACGCGGTACACGTCCGTGTCGGCCTCCGCGGCGATCACCCCGGACACCGGCGTGCCGACGGTCAGCGCGGCCGCGTCGCCGCTGGTGTCACCGGCCTCGTCGGCGCGCAAGGCCAAGCCGTGGGTGCCGACGACCGCGTAGTCGTCTTCCGTGTTGTTGGCGTCGGCGTACTCACCCTTGCTCCACTGGCTGATGCCGCGGTAATAGCCGACGCCCATGATCGGAGCCCAGGCGCCGTGCCCCTGGTAGTAGCCCACAGTGGACGTGCCGTCGTGGCTCAGGCCGACGTTGTGACCGGCTTCGTGGGAAGCGGCCTCGGCCAGATTCTTCGCGCCGGTGCCGACACCCTTCGTGAACACCAGCGCCGGCTGGTAGTAGTCGTGCTGGCTGGTGCTGTCGTACACGCCGACGTACGCGACCCCGCCACATCCACAACCGGACTGGTACCAGGTGTCCGGGTCGATCAGCACCCGCGTCCCGTACTGCTGGTCCGACGCGTCGGACCGGTCGATCGCGGACTGCGGCGGTTCCTGCGTGGTCACATCCACGTCGAAGGTGGCGTAGTCCTCCGCAACCCGCGCCCACACCTCGTGTACGACGTCCTGCTCGGCCGTACCGAAGGTCGCTGGATCGCCGTCGGTGTCGTACGGCGACACGTTCACCGGATCGATCCCCTTCGACGCGTTCCACGCGGTACCGGTGATGGTGTGGCCGTCGAAATCCAGGTAGATCACGCGGTTGGAGCCGGGCTTGCTGTGCAGTTCGAAGGCCGGACCGGTCGCGGCGGCAACGGCTTGATCGGCCCAGCGGGGTGACGCTTCAGCCGATTTCTGCGTCGCTGTGAGAGTCGGCTCACGGAAGAACAGCCGACTGTCGGCATCCAGCCAGCTGGTCTTGTCGGTGGCCAGGATCCGCTCGAGCTGGGCCACGGGGAGCCCGTTGCCAGCAGCAACCTCGGACAGGCGGGACCGCACCTCGCCGAGCGCGGCGACACCGGGCCTGGCTTCACCGAGCAGCTGGGCAATCGGGGTCGGACGGTCGATCGGGGTCGGAGCAGGCTGTTGGGCGTCGGCCTGGTTGCCGGCCACCACGGCCAGCGCACCGAACACGACAGCACCGGCGCAGGTCAGTGCACCGGTGCGGCGGAGTCTGTTCACAAGGTCCTCCAGGGATAGGGCGGTATCCCCCCGGGCATATCCCCCAAAGGCCCGGGGCCGTCGATCTCGGTGGGAACGACGGCCCCGGACAGCTCAGGTGTTTCAGCCGGCGGTGACCCGGACCGTGTACGCGCCGCGGCTGCCGTACGTCGAGTAGCCGGTGTTCAGCGGGTTGCCGTAGCCGGTGTTCTCGACCCGCAAGTAGTAGCGACCCGCGGTGACCTGGCGGCTGATGCTCGCGCTCAGGCCGGTCGGAGTGGCGGAGTTGGACTGCCCGGCGGACGGGTCGGCGGTGGCGACGACAGTGCCGGCCGAGTTCAGCAACTGGAGCTTGATGTCCAGGTCGGCGCCGGACGCGGCCGCGTTCGCCGCGAAGGTGAAGGTGCCGGCCGCCAGGTCGATCCGGAAGGTGTCGACGTCGGAGTCGTTGGCGTAGATGCCCTTCACGCCGGTGCCGAGGGTGAGCGCGGTGGCGTCGGTGGTGCCGTTGCCGTGGTCGTCGGCTCGCAGCGCCAGACCGTTCTGGCCGATGACGGCGAAGTCGTCTTCCTTGTTGTTGGCGCCGGAGTACTCGCCCTTGCTCCACTGGCTGATCGCCTTGGAGTAGCCGACGCCCATGATCGGAGCCCACGCGCCGTGACCCGCGTAGTACCCGACGGACGCCGTACCGTCGTGGCTCAGGCCCACGTTGTGACCCGCCTCGTGCGACGCGGCCTCCGCGATGTTCTTCGCAGCGGTGCCGACACCCTTCGTGAAGACCAGGGCCGGTTGGTAGTACGAGTGCTGGCTGGTGTTGTCGTAGACGCCGACGTACGCGACGCCGCCGCATCCGCAGCCGGACTGGTACCAGGTGGTCGGGTCGATCAGGACGCGGGTGCCGTACTGCTGGTCGGACGCACCGGACCGGGTGATCGCCGCCGCGGCCGGCTCCTGCGTGGTCACGTCCACGTCGAATGGCGCGTAGTCCTCGGACACCCGCGCCCAGACATCACGGACGACGTCCTGCTCGGCGGTGCTCCAGTTGTTCGGGTTCCCGTCGGTGTCGTACGCCGTGACGTTCACCGTGGCCGGTTTGCCTCCGGTGTTCCACGCCGTACCGGTGATGGTGTGGCCGTCGAAGTCCAGGTAGATGACCCGGTTGGAGCCCGGTTTGCTGTGCAGCTCGAAGGCCGGACCGGTGGCAGCGGCGACCGCCTTCGCCGCCCAGCGCGGGGACGGCGCGGCGGCGGCACGGCGGGCGGCAGTCCCGGCGACGGGTTCGCGGTAGAAGAGCTTGCCGTCGCGGTCCAGCCAACTGGTCTTGTCGGTGGCCAGGATCTGCTCCAGCTGAGCGGCCGGGATCCCGTTGCGGCCCGCCAGTTCGGCGAGTCGCGACTGGACCTTGCCCAGGGCGGCCTTGCCCTGGAGCTCCTGGCCGAGCAGCTGGTCGATCGGGGCGGGGGCGGGTTGCTGGGCGTCGGCCTGGTTACCGGCCACGACGGCCAGCGCACCGAAGACAACAGCGGCGGCGCCAACGAGGGCGCCGACGCGGCGGGGGCGGGTGTGCATTGCTGGGGTCCTCCTCAGGGACTCCGACCGACCATGGGCGGTGGGCGGGCACTGCTTCACATCTCGTAGGCGGGCATGTGCTTTCGGTAGCCTGCCCGACCGGCCCTCGCGCTGTATAGATTCGTCTCGGGATTTAACGCCGACTTGCGGAGGTTCCGATGCGCTTCATGATGGTGTTCAAGGCCAGCGAGGAATCCGAGGCCGGAGCGATGCCGAGTGAGAAGAGCCTGACCGAGATGGGTCTGGTGATGGCCGAAATGGCCGAGAAGGGCGTCCTGCTGGCCGGCGACGGGCTACTGCCCAGTTCGAACGGCGTCCGGCTCCAGCTGGACGGCGGCAAGCGCCGGGTAGTCGACGGCCCGTTCGCCGAGACCAAGGAGCTGATCGCCGGGTTCTGCCTGATCGAGGTGGCCTCCCGCGAAGAGGCCCTCGAGTGGGGCTGGCGCTGCATGGCCGCCGACGAGGGTCCAGCCGGCACCGGTCGGGGCACCGGACTGGAGATCCGGCAGGTCGCGACCCCGGACGACTTCGGCGCCGAGTTCACGCCGGAGGCGCGGGCCCGCGAGGAGCGGACCTTCCTGAAGGCCGCGGAAAACCTTCAGAAGAGCAATACCTGACGGATCGACGCGCCGGCGGCGAGGTCGTCGAAGGCCCGGTTGAGCTCGTCGAGGCCTACCGTCGCGGTGAGCAGGCGGTCGACCGGCAGCCGGCCTGCCTGGTACAGCGCGACATAGCGCGGGATGTCCCGCGACGGCACCGACGAGCCCAGGTAGGACCCCTTCACCGTGCGCTCCTCGGCGACCAGGCTGACCGCGGGGACGCTGAACGACTGCGACGGATCCGGCAGCCCCACCGTGACCGTTGTTCCGCCCCGGCGGGTGGCGGCGTACGCCTGCTCGAGCACCTTCGCACTCCCGACGGTCTCGAATCCGTAGTCGGCTCCGCCCGCGGTCGCCGCCAGGACCTGCTCGACGGCGTCGGCAGCACGACCGTCCACAGTCACCGTGGCGCCGAGTGACCGAGCCAACTCGAGCTTCGACGGTACGACGTCGACCGCGACGATCGGATGCGCACCGACCAGGACCGCACCGAGCAGCGCCGACAGCCCGACACCACCGAGGCCGAAGACGACCGCACTCCGGCCGGCTCTGACCTGCGCCGTGTTGACGACAGCTCCCACGCCCGTCATCACCGCGCACCCGAACAGCGCCGCGATCTCGGGCGGGAGCGACGGATCGATCTTCACCGCCGAATGCGCGGACACCACCGCGTGATCCGCGAATCCGGACACGCCCAGGTGATGGTGGACGCTGTTCAGCCTTCGGGTGCCGCCGAGCAGAGTGCCGGCGGTGTTTGCGGCGGCACCCGGCTCGCAGAGGGCGGCTCGGCCTTCGGCGCAGGGGCCGCAGCTTCCGCAGGCGGGGACGAAGGCGCAGGCGACCACGTCACCCGGCGCGAACCCGGGCGCCGCCGACTCGAGCACCTCGCCGGTGGCTTCGTGGCCGAGGAGCATCGGCAGCACTCGCGGGCGGGAGCCGTCGATCACCGACAGGTCTGAGTGGCACAGGCCGGCCGCGCGGATCCGGACCAGCAGCTCACCCGGACCGGGCGGGGCCAGCTCGACCTCTTCCACGCTCAGCGGCCGCGACTCGGCGTACGGGCGAGGCAGTCGCATCTCCCGCAGTACGGCGCCGCGCACGATCATCCCGTGATCCCTTCGAGTGCCTCCCGGATGCGATCCGGGACCGGCACCGGACGGCGGTCCGCACGATCGACGAACACGTGCACGAACCGCCCGGTCGCGGCCGGCAGGTCCGAATCCTCCCGGAAGAGGCCGATCTCGTACCGCACACTGGAGTTACCCAGCTGTGCGGCCCGCAATCCCGCGTCGACGACGCCTGGGAACTCCAGTGCCTGCTTGAACGTGCACTGCGAGTCGACACAGAGCCCGATCACGTCGCCGCCGTGGATGTCGAGTCCGCCGGACCGGATCAGGAAGTCGTTGATCACGGTGTCGAAGAAGCTGTAGTACTCGACGTTGTTCACGTGCCCGTAGACGTCGTTGTCCTTCCACCGCAACGTGATCGCCAGAAAGTGCGGGAAGGAACTCCGATCCATCGGGCCACCATAGCGGCGGCCCCGGCTGTGCGACGGCCCACAACCTACGGTGCCGTAACTTACGGTGCCGTAGGGTGGGGGGAACCGCCGACGAAGGAGACCCCGGTGAACGACAAGCTGGTCACGAACCTGCTGCACGAGCTGGAACCCGTCGTCGAGGACAATCTCGAGCGGCACCTGGCGATGACCAAGGACTGGAATCCGCACGACTACGTGCCCTGGAGCGAGGGCCGCGACTTCGCCTTCCTCGGTGGTGAGGACTGGTCGCCGGAGCAGTCCCGGCTCGATCCGGTCGCCAAGGTCGCGATGGTCACCAACCTGCTGACCGAGGACAATCTGCCCTCGTACCACCGGGAGATCGCAACCCAGTTCGGCCTCGACGGCGCGTGGGGCACCTGGGTCGGCCGGTGGACCGCCGAGGAGGGGCGGCACGGCATCGCGCTGCGTGACTACCTCGTGGTCACCCGCGGGGTGGACCCGGTCGAGCTGGAGAACGCCCGGATGAGGCACATGACCGCCGGTCACGTCGTCGAGAAGAACATGCTCGAGGCGATCGCGTACGTGAGCTTCCAGGAGCTGGCCACCCGCGTCTCCCATCGCAACACCGGTAAGGCCACCGGCTGCCCGATCGCGGACCAGCTCCTGGCCCGGATCGCCACCGACGAGAACCTGCACATGATCTTCTACCGGAACCTGGTCGCCGCGGCGTTCGAGACGGCACCGAACGAGACCATGCGAGCGGTCACCAACGAGGTGAGGGACTTCTCCATGCCGGGCGCGACGATGGAAGGATTCACCCGCAACTCGGTGACGATCGCCAAGGCCGGCATCTACGATCTGCGCCTGCACCATGACGAGGTGGTCGCGCCGATCCTGCGGAAGTGGAAGGTCTTCGACCGCGAGGATCTCACCGGCGACGGAGCCAAGGCCCGCGACGAGCTCGCCGACTTCATGGCCGGCCTGGACGCCCAGGCCGCCCGGTTCGTCGAGCAACGCGACCGCCTGCGCGCCCGCCAGGCTGTCCGCACCACCAGAGCAACAGAGGTGCCGTCGGCCTGATCGTTGTTCATGCTGTACCTCGACAGGGATGACCAGGAGAGGTGGGGCGGATGAGCGTGGTGGAGGGGCGGCACACGGCGGCGTACGACGGGGACGTCGTGGTGTTCCTGATCGGTCTGCGGATCAACTCGCTGCGGGGGTTCAAGGCGTGGTTGCCGGTCGCCAGGGCGATGGGACCGATGCTGCGTGAGCTGTCGAAGGATCCGGACAGCGGCCTGCTCGGGTTCCGGACGCTGCCGACGTGGCGCGGCGCCACCCTGATCCAGTACTGGGAGTCGATCGAGAAGCTGCAGAGCTTCGCGAACGACAGCAACCGGACCCACCGGCCGGCCTGGCTCGACTACTTCAAGCAGTCGTACAAGAGCGGCGCCGTCGGCATCTGGCACGAGACGTACGTCGTCCCGGCGGGGAACACCGAGACCATCTACGGCAACATGCCGCTGCTCGGTCTCGGCAAGGTCGCCGGCGTCGTCCCGGTCGGCACCAAGGGCGAGACCGCCGCCGAACGCCTGCACACCAAGGAGTAGCCGCCCGGCCGGTCCGGCCATCCGCAGCGGTTACAGTGCAGGCGTGCGGTTCATCCGGGATCTGTGGACGCTGCTGAAGCGCCGGGATTTCCGCCGGTTGTTCGCAGTGCGGTTGACGTCGCAGTTCGGGGACGGCGTGTTCCAGGTCGCGTTGGCGTCGTACGTGCTGTTCTCGCCCGAGCGGGCTCCGGACGCGGCGGCGATCGCGGGGCTGTTCGCGGTCGCGCTGCTGCCGTATTCGGTCCTCGGGCCGTTCACCGGCGTACTGCTGGACCGGTGGTCGCGACGGCAGATCCTCTTCGGCGCGAACCTCACCCGAGCCGTCCTCGTGGTCGGAGTCGGAGCCATCGTCGCGACCGGCAACGCGGGCGTGCCGTTCTACCTGGCCGTGCTCCTTACCCTCGGCGTGAACCGCTTCCTGCTCTCCGGCCTGTCCGCCGGCCTCCCGCACGTGGTCGAACGCGACGAACTGGTGATGGCCAACGCCGTCACCCCGACCTCCGGTACGGCGTTCTTCCTCATCGGCGGCGGGGTCGGCGCCGGGGTCAAGCTGATCGGCGACTCCGATCTCGCCGTCCTCGGACTCACGGTCGTCGTCTACACCGCCGCCGCCCTGCTCGCGCTCCGGCTACGCCGCGACCAGCTCGGCCCGGACCTGAACGGCGACGAACCCGGCATCGTCGAAGCGCTCAGCACCATCGCGTCCGGCCTGATCGACGGCGCCCGGTACCTGAGCACGCGCAAGCAAGCGGCCCTCGGGCTGGGCGCGATCGGCTCGCTGCGCTTCTTCTTCGGGCTGATGACCGTCTCGATGATCCTGCTGTACCGCAACTACTTCTACGGACCCGATCAGCTCGACGAGGCCTTCGGCGCACTCGCAATCGCAACCGGTGCGGTCGGCGCGGGTCTGTTCCTCGCCGCCCTCGTCACCCCGTGGGGCACCCGGGTGATGACGCTGCGGCAGTGGATCACCTGGCTGTTCGTCGCCGCCGCGGTCGTGACCGCCGTGCCGATCGGGCTCTACACCCAGCCCGCGCTGATCGTCGGTGGCTTCCTTACCGGCTTCTGCGCGCAGGGCGTGAAGATCAGCGTCGACACCCTCGTCCAGACGGGTGTCGACGATGTCTACCGCGGCCGGGTGTTCGCGCTGTACGACATGATCTACAACGTCGGGCAGGTCTCCGCGGCCGCGCTCGGCGCGTGGATCCTGCCCGACGACGGGAAGTCGTACGCGGTGCTCGCCTTCATCGTGCTCGGCTTCGCCGCCACCGCGGTGGTGTACTCACGGCTCAGCCGGGATGACTCAGGTACCGCGCAGGGCGGTGATGGGCTGGATGGCGGAGGCCTTCCACGCGGGGTACGTGCCGGCGACCAGGCCGATGAACGCACCCAGCAGGGGTGACCCGAACGCGAGCCGGTTGTCCAGGATCGGCGTCCAGTCCCGGATCCACGACACTCCCACGGTGAGCAGTACGCCGACCGCCGTACCGAGTAGTCCGCCGAGGAAGCCGACGATCACGCTCTCCACCAGGAACTGCACCGCGATGTGTCGTCGGGCGGCCCCGAGGGCGCGGCGCAGCCCGATCTCGGAGATCCGTTCGAGCACCGACAGCAGCGTGACGTTCGCGATGCCGAGACCGCCGACCAGCAGCGCGACCGCGCCGAGCAGCAGGAACAGCGCGTTCAGGTCGGACTCGACCCCCTTGCGTACGGCGCCCTGCTTCGGCGGGGCGTCGACGCGCAGCGTGCTCGGGTTGTTCGGCTCGATCGCGATCGGCGCCTGTTCGGCGATCAACTGCGCCGCACCGACCTGGGTTCGGATCTCGACCGCGTCCGGGGATTCCAGGTCGTATACCGCCTTCGCCGCACCGTTCGGCATGATCACGGCATCGTTGAGCTCGGCCCGGCCGGAGACGGAATCGAGGATGCCGATCACCGTGTAGGGCTCGGCGCCGATGAAGATCGCTGGTTGTGAGTCGACCCGGTTGATGCCCAGCCGCTCGGCGGCATGCTTGCCGAGAACAACGACCTTGTCACCGCGCCGATCGTGTCCGGTGTCGAAGAACCGGCCGGTCGAGAGCACCGCCCGGACTGCATCCCACAACCCGGCCGAACCGGCCATCACCTGCAGCGCATGACCGTTGCGCTGATCGTCGAGCGCTTCCACGCTGCGGACGAGGTCGTCCCCCACGTCGAGGTTGCTGACTGTGCCGACCGCCTCCACGCCGTTGAGCCGCTGGATCCGATCCGGCGCGTCCCACGGCAACTGCGTGGCGGCTTCGCCTTCCTGACCGCCTTTGTCGTCCGGCTGTACGACGACCCGCGTGGCGGCCGCGAGGTCGAACCGCTGGGTGATCTGGCCCGACGCGGTCTGCCCGAGTCCGACCGTCCCGACCAGCGCGGCGATCCCGAGCACAGTGCCGAGCGTCGTCAGGATCAGCCGGGTCGGTCGGGCGGCAACGCCCGCCAGCGCCTCGTCGAGGAGGTCCCGGACAGCGGGACGAGACCGGCGGCGGAGCGAGGCGGGGCGGGGAGAGCCCGCCCGGCGGATCAGTCCGGCAAGGGCGAGCCGGGGCCGCAGTCGCCGCGCTCCGCGCCGATCGGTGGACGGCCCGCCGGCGGGATCCGGGGGGCCTGCTGGGGTTACCACTGGAGCGTTCCGTCGACGATGCGGACCTGACGTTGCGCCCGGCGGCTGACGTTGTCGTCGTGGGTGATGACCGCCAGCGTCATCCCCTCGGCGTGCAGTTCGTCGAACACCGCGAGGATCGCCTCCGCATTGGCTGTGTCCAGGTTGCCGGTCGGCTCGTCGGCGAGCAGCAGACTCGGTTCGGCGACCAGCGCCCGCGCGATCGCCACCCGCTGCCGTTCACCGCCGGAGAGCGTCGTCGGCGCGAACTCCATCCGGTGCGCGAGCCCGACCCGCTCCAGTGCAACCCGGGCCCGGGCCATCCGCTCGCGCCGCGGCACTCCGACGTACACCATCGACAGGGCGACGTTCTCCAGGACGGTCCGGTGGTCGAGCAGGTGGAACGACTGGAACACGAACCCGATCCGCTCACCACGCAGTACGGCGCGACGCCGCTCGCGCAAGCTCATCGTGTCCACCCCGTCCAGCCGATAGACACCACCGGTCGGGTTGTCGAGCAACCCGAGCAAGTGGAGCAACGTCGACTTCCCGGACCCGGACGGTCCGACGATCGACAGGTACTCCCCTTGCCCGATCGTCAGGTCGACCTCGCGGATCGCCTGGACCTCGGGTGGTCCGGGGAAGAATCGCCGTACGCCGATCATCTCGACGACCGGCGCCGGCAAGGCAACCGCGGTGGCGGTCATCGTCCCACCACCACCTGATCGCCCTCGGACAGCCTGGCGTCGCCGGCCGGCGTGACCTGCGCGTACCCGTCGGCGGACAGTCCGACCGTGACCGGCACGAGCTCCGTCTTCCCGTTCCGCAGTACCTCGATCCGCGACCCGCCGTCCGCGCCGGATGACAACGCCGCAACTGGTACGGCGAGGACCTTGCCGCCGGTGCTCTTCACCGGGATCGTCACCCGCACGTTCGCGTCTCGGAGCAGCGCCAACTGGCTTGCGGTCAGCGCGTTGGGTGCGACCACGACGTCGTACTGGTTGCCGTTCTTGGTGATCCGGCGGACCTTCGCGGCGACCGCCGTACCTTCGCCGAGGTCGAGGGTCGCGGCCATGCCCGCCTTCAGGCGCTGGGCGGTCTCGGCGTCGACCTTGACCGTGACCACCAGCGACGCGCCGCTCGCCGACATCACCACGCCGTTGACCGTGCCGCCGCGTTCGACCTTCACGTCGTCGACCCGGCGCGGCAGGGTCTTCACGTACACGATCTCGGACACCGGGAGCGGGGTACCGGCCTTGAACTCGGCCTCGCTCTGGGCTTGCTGGGCGTCGGCGAGGTTGCTCTCGGCATCGTCGACCGCACCCTGCTGGACCGAAGTGTCAGTGTTGCCACCGGCTTTGGCTGCATCTTTGGCCTGCTTGAGCTGAGCCCTCGCCTGGCGGAGCTGGTTCTTCGCCGCGTCGACCTGCTTCTTCGCCTGGTCGACGGCCTGCGTGAGTCGCTCATCCGGCGCGGGAGCGTCGTACCCGGCCTTCTCGTAGAGCCTCTCGACCGCTTGCGAGGTGTCGGTGTCGTACTCGTCGTCGACCGTGCCCGGGTCGAGGCCGAGCCGGTCCAGGGTCTGCTCGAGCTGGAGTACGTCGGGTCCCTTGCTGCCCGGACTCAACGTCCGGTACATCGGCAGTACGCCGGCCAGGCCGATGACCGGGCGGCCGGTGATCTCCAGTAACGCCTTGCCCTCGGTGATCGTCGACCCGACCGCCGGCACCTTCCCGGTCACGATGGCCGGCGTGGTCAGCCCGCTGGTCTCGACCCGGATGTTCACCGCGCCGTCGAACGAGGCGTCACCGCGGCCGATCACCTTGCTGGACAGCGCCTTCTTCGCCACCGGCACAGTGATCTGGGAGGCCTTCGGGGCTGCGGTCTTGGCGGCAGCGTCCTCCGGTGAGGTGATCCGGCTGCCCGCGGCCACGCCCACGCCGAGCGAGACGGCGGCCACCGCGGAGACCCCGACCAGGACCCGGCGCCGGGACTTGGGCGAAGCCGTCACCGGTTCGCCATCTCGTCGCGGTACGACTCGAGCTCGGTCTTGTGCTGGCTGACGAACTCCTTCTCCAGGTCGTACTGCACCTTCTTGTACGACGCGTCGTACACCTTGGCCTTGCACTTCTGGTCCGCGACCGCGAGGTCGATCTCGAACTTGCGCAGGTCGGCCAGCTTGGTCGCGTCGACCTTGTCGAACGACGGCGGACCCTGCAGCGTCTTGCCCTGGCCGTTCTTCGGCGGTGCCTGGTTGCCGGTCAGCGCGTCGAGCTTCTGCTGCACCTTCTCGCGCGGCGCGTCCACCTTGCTGAAGCCGGCCTGACCGGCGTCGGCCAGGCAGTCGGACCAGGCTTTCGTCGCGTCCACCACCCGCTGGTCGGCCTCGATCCGCTTCGACAGCGCCTGGATGTCCTTGAACAGGCTGTCGAACTTCTTGAAGTCGGCGGTCCGGTCCTTGCCCTTGCCGTAGACCTCCTCGACCGCCTTGCCGCGGCACCCGAGGTCCATCGTGCCGCTCGAACTCGGGCCGTCGCCTTCCTTCGGGGCGATCACGACGTTGCCGTTGCCGACCGCGTTCGGGCCGTTCAGCGCCTTGTCGTAGGCCTTCTTCGCGTTCGGGGAACGGGCGTTGCGGATCTTGGTGTTGGGGTTGGTGTCGTCGGCGCCGGCCTTCGACCAGTCGATGGTGCTGATGCCGTAGCCGTACTGCTCGGCGAACTTGTCCGGTGGCAGGTTGAACGCGTCGGCGAACTTGCTCTTCGGGTTCGACTCCGGCGGGACCGCGACGTACTCGAACCCGGCCGCCTTCATGCAGGCGGTGGTGGCGTCCTCGACCTTGCGCTGCTTGGCCAGTTCCTCCTCCGACGGCTGCTGACCGCCGCCGGCCCGGACCGTGATCCGCATCCCGCCGCCGGACGACGTGAAGCCTTCGCCCATGTACTCCGCTAGAGGGCTCTTGTCACTGTTCTGGTCCCCGGAGGCCACCGGATTCTGGTTGTTGCCACAACCGGCCAGCGCCAGGACCGCCACCAGGGCGAGTGCTTTTCGAGAGGTCTTCATGGCGGTCGAGCCTGAGGCGCCGGCGGTGAAGAACCTGTGAAGGACCGATTTGCACCCGATGCTCTCAGTCGATCTTCATCGGATTCTCATCAAACTCGGGGACATTGATGGGTATGCCAGCGCGGATCCTCGTCGCCGAAGACGATCTGAAGCAGGCGGAGCTGATCCGGCGGTATCTCGAGCGGGAGGGGCACCTGACCGTCGTCGTGCACGACGGACGGGCCGCGATCGACGAGGCCCGCCGGCGCAGCCCCGACCTGCTCGTGCTCGACGTGATGATGCCGAAGGTCGACGGCCTGGACGTCTGCCGGGTACTGCGGGCCGACGACGAGGTGCCGATCATCATGCTGACCGCCCGCTCGACCGAGGACGACCTGCTGCTCGGTCTCGACCTGGGCGCGGACGACTACCTGACCAAGCCGTACAACCCGCGCGAGCTCGTCGCCCGGGTCCGGACCGTCCTGCGGCGGACCCGGAGCCGGGCCGAGGGCGAGGTGTACCGGGTCGGCGAGCTGGAGATCGACCCGATCCGGCACGAGATCCGGCTGGCCGGGCGGCTGGTCGACGTGACGCCGGCCGAGTTCAAGATCCTGGCCTGCCTGGCCGCCTCCCCCGGGCGGGCCTTCTCCCGGCAGCAGTTGCTCGAGCACGCGTTCGGCTTCGACCACTACGTGTTCGACCGGACGATCGACGTCCACGTGATGAACCTGCGGAAGAAGATCGAGCCGTCGCCGGCCGCACCGGCGTACCTGAAGACCGTGTACGGCGTCGGTTACAAGCTCGCGGAAAAGGTACAGGTCGATGCGTCGTAGCGTGCTGATTCGGTTCCTCGGCCTGGCGCTCGCGGTCGCCCTCGGTGCGGTCATCGCGACCGCGGTGATCGCCACCTACAGCACCTCGGAGAAGCTGCAGGGCGAGATCGACGCGAACACCGGCCAGCTCCAGGTCGACGGGCAGATCTACGGCGAGCTGTCGAAGTACGCCTCGGATCACCCCACCTGGTCCGGGGTGGACAAGCTGGTGCACGATCTGGCCGGCAAGCTCGGCCGCCGGATCGCCGTGACCGAACCGGACGGCACTGTGATCGCCGACTCGGCCCGGATGCTCGGCGCGGGTCCCGAGCTGCCCTCGGTGCCGGCGGCAACCATCGACGCCCGCAACGACGGCACTTTGAAATTCGCCGGCGCGCTGAGCCTGTCCGCTGTGCGCAAGACGACCGTGTTGGGCCGGGCCGATGTGATCACATCGGCCGGAATAGGTTCGCCGTACCCGGTCTGGGGGCTGACCGAGCAGGAGTGGCACGAGCGCGAGAAGCTCGCGCAGAAAGCGATCGACTGTTTCCGGGCCCAGGGCGTTACGGCATCCATCGCGAACGGGGGCGACGCCGCACCGCAGGTGCTGATCGAGTCCGGCAAGCTCGCCAACGGCGTCAGCCAGATGCAGGTCTCCAAGCCCGGAGTCACGGGGTCGGACAGGTGCATGCCGCCCGGCCTGAACGCGCCCAGCGCCAAGGCGAAGATCGTGAACGACGACGAGCTCCGCCGTGCGACCGCCTGCCTCGACGCCGCCGGTGAGAAGTACACGATCGCCGACTACGACGGGCTGAAGGCGGCCGAGCCCAAGACCAAGGGTGCGGTGTCCGAGGCGTTCGCGACCTGCACGACCCAGGCCCGCTCGGAGGCGTTGACGCCGTACGTCGCTCCGCCCGCGAAGCTGTATCTGGGTGCGAAGAGCGCGTTCAACGTGTTCTCCGGCGAGGGCATGCTGCGGACCGCGGCGACCGCGCTCGGCGTCCTGCTGATCGCGGCGCTGGTGATGATCTTCGCCGGGCGCCGGCTGGTCCGCCCGATCGTGGCGCTCACCGGAGCGGCCCAACGGATGCGGAACGGCGACCACGCCGCCCGGGTCCCGGTGACCGGGAGGGACGAGGTGGCCCGGCTCGGGAATGCCTTCAACGAGATGGCGGAGGCGATCCAGCGGCACGACTTCCAGCGCAAGGCGATGGTCAGCGACGTCGCCCACGAACTGCGGACGCCGTTGGCCAACATCAAGGGCTATCTGGTCGCGTCCGAGGACGGCGTCGTACCGCTGGATGGGGAGCTGGTGACGTCGTTGCTCGAGGAGACCGAGCTGCTCGAGCACCTGGTGGCCGACCTGCAGGACCTCGCGCTCGCCGACGCCGGCATGCTCCGGCTGCATCCCGCTCCACGTGATCTGACCGAGCTGGCGCAACAGGTGGTACTGGCGCACCAGCCTGCCGCCGACACGGCCGGGGTAGCGCTGACCGCCGACGTACAAGGGGCTGCGACGGCCTCCGTCGACAGCGCGCGGATCCGGCAGGCGCTCGGCAACCTGGTCTCGAACGCCATCCGCTTCACGCCGCCCGGCGGCAACGTCGTGGTCGGCGTACGACGGGTCGACGACGGCTACAACCTGACCGTCACCGACAACGGCACCGGGATCGCCGACGAACACCTGCCACATCTGTTCGACCGCTTCTACCGTGCCGAGCAGTCCCGCAGCCGGTCGACGGGCGGCAGCGGACTGGGCCTCGCAATCACCAAGCACCTCGCCGAGGCGCACGGCGGCCGGATCACGGTGACCAGCCGCCTCGGCTCCGGATCGACCTTCACGATCTGGATCCCGGCTGGTTAACCTCAGCCTGTGGCCGGCCGGAAAGCACGCGTTGCGGATGTGCACGAGATCGCCCTGGGGATGCCGCATGTCACCGTGTGGCAGAAGGAAGACACCGAGCGGCCGGTCTATCAGGTGGGTGGGAAGTCGTTCGTGTTCTTCCGGAGCCGGCGGCCGGACGCGTTCGATCCCGACACCGGCGAGCGGTACGACGATGTGATCGTGTTCTGGGTCGAGTCGCAGGACGAGAAGCTGGCGCTGGTGGCGGACGAGTCCAACCCGTTCTTCACCACCCCGCACTTCGACGGCCACCCCTCGGTCCTGGTCCGCGGCAGCCGCATCGGCGAACTCACCAAGCAGGAGCTGACCGAGGTGATCCAGGACGCCTGGCTCTCCCGAGCCTCCAACCGCCGGGCCAGAACCTGGCTCGAGGAACACCGACTGCCACACTGAGCGTGGTGAGCTACAGGCAGGCCTTGCAACGACAGATCGGTGTCTTCACTGACCAGTCGTGTAGAACAGGGCGAGCCGTTCGACAGCCTCCGCCTTTGTCATGGCCAGTACTTCGACTTCCGGGATGTGCGCCTCTGTGACGAGTGTTCGGACGACTCCTGCGGGGATCGTCTCGGCGGGAACCTGCGGGCCTTGTCTATCCGGGATGACCTTGTCTTCGACGCAAGCCCAGAACTCTTCGGCCGTGACGGCGAGTTGGTCACGGAGGATGTGCGACCAGATCGACGGGCCATAGTCAGTGCGATCGACCGGGTGACTGATCCTCGTGTAGAGGATCAGCCCGTCCGGCAGCGCGAACTCGTAGTTGACGTGGTGGGTTCCGCGCTTGCCCGTCGCGCGCTTGCGTTCGGTCCAGCCTTCGATGAGGCAGAAGTTCTGGTGGTCCGTCCGAGTGACCGGACGGCGTTGCTCGCTCACGGCGCGCGTCAGGCGAGCAGCCAGTCGCGCAGCTGCTCGTCCGACGACAGGGCGACGATCTGCACGATGCCCCAGTTCTCGGCATGGTTGGGAGCCAGGCGAAGGTGGTCGGCCCACTCCTCGGCGTAGTCGCGGAGCGCGTCGATCATCTCCTCCGCGGCCTCGTCGAGCGTGGCACCATCTGCCGCAACGGGGAGTCCTGGAATGAAGAGTGACCAACCGTCGTTCTCCGCGACCACCTGAGCACCGGAGGGGCGAACCCGGGTCAGGAAGTGCACCAGCCGGTCAGCGTCCACGGCTGCGACCCGGCGTGCGTCTCGAGTCACCGTCGCCGGGCGACCGTCGTCGGCGGCATCGAGGATTTCCTTGAAATGCTCACGCGCCTCGCGGGCACTGCGGTAGTCGACCGTGGAGCTCATGACCATCCCTTCACTGTGTACACAGCGTACACGGCAGCGAGGCCGGCGCCAAGTGGCGTCTAGTCGAGCGGCGCGAGCGCGCGGGCGGTCTCCAGGAGGTCGGTGCCGGTGGGGAGGGTAGCGATGATCGGGGTGTCGAGGCCGTTGCCGACATAGCGATTGATGTGGTCGCGGCACTGTTCGGCGGTGCCGTGGACGATCAGGTCGTCGAGGACCTCGAGGGGTACGGCGGCCATCGCGGCGTTGCGGTCACCCGCGGCCCACGCCTCACGCATCTCCTTCATTGCCGCGCCACGGCCGAGCCAGTCGTGGAAGGCAGCGTAGCCGGGGACGGTCAGGTAGGTGGCGACCAGGAAGCGGCCGATGTTGCGGGCCATCTCCGCGTCCTCGGTGACACAGACGAAGATCCGCGCCGCCAACTCCTTGTCCGGGCCGAGCTCCGCGCGGACCTGCCGTACGTCGTCCGCGGACAGCCAGTTCGTGATCGCGCCATCCGCCTCGCGCGCCGCAAGCTTGAGCATCTGCGGCCGCAGCGCCGCGAGCATGATCGACGGCGGCACATCCGGCGCCTTCTCCAGCCGGAACCGCTGGATGGTGAAGCTGTCGAACTCGCCATCCACCTTCTCCCCCGCGAACGCCTGCCGCAGGAAACGGAGTACGTCGCGGGTCCGCGCCAGCGGCGGGTCGTACGCGATCCCGTTCCACCCGGTCACGATGGTCTCCGACGAGGCCCCGATCCCGAGCACGAACCGCCCGGGCGCGAGGTCCGCGAGCGCCGCCGCACTCATCGCGAGCGCGGCCGGTCCGCGTGTGTGCACGGGTACGACGGCCGTTCCCAACCGCAGGCGGTCGTCCCACTCGGACGCGAGTACCAGAGGGGTGAACGCGTCCGCGCCGGCGACCTCGGCGGACCAGAGGTCGGTGTATCCCAGCGAGGACAGCTCGGCAATCAGCGGCCGGTGGTCCCGCAGCGGTACCCCGGTCAGTGGAACGGTCAGACCCCAGCGCATCTCAGATCATCCTCTTCAGCAATGGCAGTGGTGCGAACCGCATCACCCGGGCGAGCGGGCTCCACGGCCACGGCGGTACGTACGCCTTCGCCTTCTCGGCCTCGATCGCGGCGACGATCGCACGGACGCCGGAAACAGTGTCGACGATCAGCGGGGTGTTCGCGACGTGCTCGTTCATCTCGGACCGGATGTAACCGGGGAAGATCGTGCTGACCTTGATCGGCTTGCCGAGCAACTCCATCCGGAGCGCCTCGGCAAGCGACGCCAGCCCGGCCTTGGTCGCGGCGTACGTCGTCACCGTCTTGGGCAGGCCGCGCAACGCCGAGATGGACGAGATGAAGACGAGGTGGCCGGCGTTCCGGGCTCGGAACAGCTCCATCGCCGCCTCCGCCTGGGCGAGCGCGCCGACGAAGTTGGTCAGCGCGGTCTCGCGGTTGGCGTCGAACCGGCCGGTGCCGAGCGGCGCGCCCTTGCCCAGGCCGGCGTTCACGATCACCCGGTCCAGCTGGCCGAGCTCCGCGTCGGCCTTGCGGAACACCTCGAACACCTGGTCGTGATCGGTCACATCGAGCCTGTGGATGACGATCTGTGCCTGTGGATAACGCTCGGTCAGCTCGGTCCGCAGCGCCTCGAGCCGCTCTTCGCGTCGCGCGGTGAGCGCCAGGTTGTGCCCCTTCGCGGCGAACTGCCGGGCCATCTCCGCGCCCAGTCCGGCGCTGGCGCCGGTGATCAGGATGTTCCGTCGCATCGCAGCCCTATCTGTAGGAGATCATCCCGGTACCGTCGAGATGCCCGTGCTCGTTGTGGCTGACCACCGTCAGTCCGCGCTGTCCAGACAACACCTTGGTGATGGCGGTGTTGATCGTGATCGGGTTCAGCTTCGCCCACAGCCCGTCGCCGCCGGACAGCAGCCGGCTCACCACAGCCGCGATCGGTCCGCCGGACGTGAACACCACCGCGGTCTCGCCCTTCCCCAGTCGCCCGGCGGTACGCCGCACCGCGACCTCCGACCGTTCGCAGAAGGCATCGAAGGACTCGGTGTAGCCGTCGCCACCGTCGATCCACCGCTGCGTGGCCGCGGTGAACATCTCCTGGAACGCCCGGTGGGGATTCCCGGTCCGGGCCAGGTCTGCCAGCAACACCGCACGAACTCGGTATGCCGGCTTGTGCGCCACGATCAGCTGGTCGTGGTCGAACTCGTCGAACCCCTCGTCGACCTCGACGTGAGCGTCCACACCCGCTGCCGCCAGCGCGAGCTCGGCGGTCCGTGCGTGGCGTCGCATCGACCCCGAGACCACCACATCCGGCCGCGCACCACGATCGGCCAGCGCCTTGCCGAGCATCGCTGCCTGTTGCTCACCTTGAGCCGACAGCTTGTCGTAGTCACGCGCGCCGAACGACGCCTGCGCATGCCGAATCAGATAGATGACTGCCATGCTATTTCCTTCCCCGCCCCACCGCCCCGGACAGGCTACGCCTGCCGGATGATCCGGCGGCAACGCCGCTCGAGCAGGTTGACCGGGAGCCAGAAGCTCTTGAACCGCGGGTTGCGCGTCTGCTTGTGGTGATAGCGGTAGTAGATCTGCTGCGCGATCACCGCCAGCCGGAACAGCCCGAACACCTCGTAGAACGCCCAGTTCTCCGGCTTCAGCCCGGACCGCTCGGTGTAGTACGCAACGATCTCGTCGCGGCTGATCATGTCGGGCGCGTCCGACGGCTGCAGCCGGAAGCGGCGGAACGCCCAGTCGTCGTCCGCCTGCACCCAATACGCCAGCGCACCCCCCAGATCCATCAGCGGGTCGCCGAGTGTCGCGAGTTCCCAGTCGAGTACGCCGACCACGTGCAACGGATCGTCCGGCGCGAGTACGACGTTGTCGAGCCTGAAATCGTTGTGGATAACGCAGGTCCGGACGTCGGCCGGCTGATTCTCCGCAAGCCAGGCCATCACGCGTTCATAGCTGGGCACGTTCCACGTCTTCGCCTTGCGATAGCGCTCCGACCAGCCCGTGACCTGGCGTCCGACGTACCCCTCGCCACGACCGAGGTCGGTCAGGCCGGCGGCCTCGGCGTCGACGGCGTGCAACTCGGCGAGCGTGTCGATCAAGGTGAAACCCAGCTGCCGGGTCTGCTCGGGCGTCAGGTCGACGCCCAGCTCGTGATGGCCCGGGATCGTCCCCACGACGCGCTCCATCACGTAGAACTCGGAGCCGATCACCGCGTCGTCGTTGCAATGGGCAACCATCGTCGGGACGTAGCGGAACACCGGCTTCAGCGCGGCCTGGATCCGGTACTCGCGGCCCATGTCGTGCGCGCCTTTGGCCTTCGTCCCGGCCGGCGGGCGGCGCAGGATCAGCTCGTGGTCGCCGTACCGCAGGAGATAGGTCAGGTTCGACGCGCCGCCGGAGAACTGCTGCACCTCGGGGAGGCCGGGCGGAAGCTCTGTCTGTTGCCGGAGCCAACCATCGGCCGCCGGCACGTCGAAGGCGTCCTCGTCCCGGACCGCCCGCGCGCCATCACCCATCGGCGGCCTCGGCCCGAGCGCGCGCCCGGGCAGCGATCTTGCGCATCTGCCGGTCGTACAGCGGACGGGCGAAGCGCTTGGTGCGCCACGCCAGCAGGGCCGGCCGATCGGGGATGATCAGGAACTGCCTCTTCTTGATCCCCGCGATCACCGCGGCCGCGATGTCGTCCGCCGACCGTGGCGACTTCTCGATCAACTGGCGCGCGGTCGCGCCCATGGCGGTGTCCGCGCCGCGGATCGAGTCGGCCAGATTGGTCCGGAAGAACGACGGGCAGACCACCGAGACGGTCACGCCGTACGGATGCAGCTCGTGCGACAGGGTCTCCGAGAGCGCGACCACTCCGGCCTTGACCGTGTTGTACGAGCTCATCATCGGCGGGTGGACCAGTCCGGCCGCGGACGCCGTGTTGACGATGTGGCCGGACCGCTGCCGCTTGAAGAGCGGCGTGAACGCGCGGCAGCCGCGCACCACACCCATCAGGTTGATGTCGACGACGCGATCCCACTCGTCGAGGGACTCGACCTCGATCCGGCCGCCGGTCGCGATCCCGGCGTTGTTCACCAGGATGTCCAGGCCGCCCCAGTTCTGCTCGCACCACTCGACTGCCGCGGCCCAGTCTGCCGGACTGCGGACGTCGAGCTGCCGGTACGTCGCCCCGTCGTCGGTGCCGTCCGACGCGACGTCCGTGCTGAGCACTTGGTGGCCATCGGCAACAAACCGGGCGACCAGCGCGGCGCCGAGCCCGCTCGCTCCACCGGTGACGAGGATCCGGCTCACTTCGTCTCCCGCCCCAGGTACGACGCCAGTTCGATTCTGGCGATCACCCCACGATGCACCTCGTCCGGCCCGTCGGCCAGTCGCAGCGACCGGGCACTCGTCCACGCGGCCGCGAGCGGGAAGTCGTCGGACAGTCCACCACCGCCGTGCAACTGGATCGCCATGTCGATCACGTCCTGCGCCATCCGCGGGACGGCGACCTTGATCTGGCTCACCTCGCTCAACGCACCCGCGAGCCCCTTCGTGTCCAGCAGGTACGCCGTCTGCAGCACGAGCAATCGGGCTTGGTTGATCGCGATCCGGGCGTCGGCGATGCGCTCCCGGTTGCCGCCGAGATTCACGAGAGGCTTGCCGAATGCGGTCCGGCTGGTGCCGCGCTCGATCGCCAGCACGAGCGCCTTCTCGGCCAGCCCGATCAGGCGCATGCAGTGGTGCACCCGGCCCGGTCCGAGCCGGCCCTGCGCGATCTCGAACGCCTTGCCCGGTCCGACCAGGATGTTCGACGCCGGCACCCGGACCTCGGTGAACGACACCTCGCCGTGGCCGTGCGGCTCGTCGTACCGGCTCATCGTGGGGAGGAGGCGCTCGACCTTCACGCCTGGGGTGTCGCGGGGGACGAGCACCATCGTGTGCCGCGCGTACCGGTGGGCCTCGGGGTCGGTGAGGCCCATGAAGATGAGCAGCTCGCAGTCCGGGTGACCGACGCCGGTGCTCCACCACTTGCGGCCGTTGATGACGACCTCGTCACCGTCGACGCTCGCGGTCGCGGCCATGTTGGTCGCGTCGGACGACGCGACATCCGGCTCGGTCATGCAGAACGCGGACCGGATCGTGCCGTCGAGCAACGGCTCCAGCCAGCGCTTCTTCTGGTCCGGGCTGCCGTACCGGAGCAGGACCTCCATGTTGCCGGTGTCCGGCGCGTTGCAATTGAACACGTACGGCGCGATGAAGGATCGGCCGGTGAGTTCGGCGATCGGGGCGTAGTCGAGATTCGACAGGCCTTCGCCGTACTGCTCGTTGCCCGGCTCGGCGGGCGGAAGGAAGAGGTTCCACAGGCCAACCTTTCGGGCCTTCGCCTGCAGTTCCTTCATCACGGGCTGCGGCTGCCAGGGGTCGCCGGCCGCCCGGATCGCGGCCTGCAGCTCGGCCTCGACCGGCTCGATCTCGGTCCGGATGAACTCCGCTGCCCGGCCGATCAGCTCAGTCGCGCGGGCGGAAGGTTCGAATCCCATCAAGACTCCTTAGGTCGTCTTGACCGTAGCTCAGCCGCTAAGCAATGCTCAATAGCATGGATCACCGACTGTCAGCGGAGGACCGGAAGAAGCAACTGGTCAAGATCGGGCTGATGATGCTGCGCACGCAGCCGATCCACGAGCTGTCGATCGACGCGATCGCGGGCCAGGCCGGGATCTCCCGCGGCCTGCTGTTCCACTACTTCCCGAGCAAGCGGGACTACTACGTCGCGGTGATCTCGGCGGCCGGCCGTCGCCTGCTCCGGGTGACGAAGCCGGACGAGTCCCTGCCGCCGGAGGAGAAGCTCCGGGAGATGCTGATGCAGTTCGTCGCGTTCATCAGCCGGCGGCGGACGGCGTACATCTCCTTCGTCCGCGGAGCCGCCGGCGGCGACGACTACGCCGTCGAGGTCTACGACGAGACCCGCGCCGGGCTGACCAAGCGCATCCTCACCTACATCGGTACGCCGGAAGTCGCCGACGAGCCCGCATCCCCCGAGTACATGCGCATCCACGCCTGGCTCGCGTACGCGGAAGATCTCGCGATCGAGTGGTCCGGCCTCCCGGAGGACGAACGCCCGTACTCCGACAAGTTCCTCGTCGACCACGCCATCGAAGCCCTCCACACGCTCCGCAAGCTGTAGGACTCCGCTCCCGACACCTGGTGGCGTCAGGTGAAGACGTTGACCGCGCGGGCTACAACGAGGCCGACGACGGCCAGGGAGATCATGGACTGGAGGCCCATGGCCAGCTTGGCCCAGAGCGCCAGCGGCATCACGTCGGTCGGGCTGAAGGCGGTGGATGTGGTCAGCGCCAGATACAAATAGTCGGCGAACCGGGGTCGCCAGCCTGGTCGCGCGACCTCCGGGCTGAGCTGCTGCGTGAAGGCGAGGTCGAGGTACTTCGGCATCCGGTGGGCTCGGTTGGCGGCACCGCCGGCGTCCAGTTCCCAGTACAGCAAGGCGAACGCGAGCAGGTTCGACAACCACACGATACCGCCGGCAGCGAGCAGCGCCTCGGGTGAGTTCGTCATCGACCCGCCGTGGATCAGCGCCGCGACGAGCCGCACCGTCGCCAGCAGCGCGTCCAGCACCAGCAATGCCACGACCGTGATCGACACACCGCGCAGGAACGACGACCGCTTGTCGATCCGCCCAGGGTCACGCACGATCAGCACCGCAAGCAGCACGACCTCGACCGCGGGCAGCGTCCAGGCCGGCGCCACCCGCATCTCCTTCGGCCGCGCGAGCGTCAACAAGATGGCCACCACCACGGCGGCCAGACTCGGCCACCGAGACTCCCCCCGAACCGGCTCCAGCTCCCCACCGCCACCAGCATCCATGGGCACCCCCCGCCCGCCAGAGTACGCCGCCTCCACCTTCCAAAACCGCCCCTGCAGAACACCTCCGCACGGGTTCGCGGTGGGTTCTGGGGCAGGTCGACAGGACGTCGCCCACTACCCGGCGACCGCACGCCTGCCCACGCCGGGGGAGCCGACTCGACCTCCGGATACTTCCTGTCGAAGTGGACCGCTTCCTTCTGGCACGCCGGACAACTCAGACACTGCGGCGAGGCGACTATCTCTCAGGACCGATCGGACCGCGATGCAGAAGTGGCGCGCGTCTACTGGGAGGGCGGGAGTAGTTCTGGGGTGAGGTTGGGGGTGGGCATGTCGGGGTCGAAGGGGAAGAGGGGTCGCAGGACGCCGTGGTGGCCGAGGCGGAGGAGGTCTTGGTCTACGCCGCCGGGGGTGAGGGCCAGGAGCCAGTCCTTGGCGAGGTTGTAGAGCTCCGGTTCGAGGTAGCCGATCTTGACGATCACCAGGTCGGTGGCGGCCGGATCGAGCGCGAGAAGGGTGAAGTCGGCGATGTGGTGGTACGGCTTGCGGCGGGACGTGAGGATCGAGTGCAGGCCGCCGGCCTTGACCACCGCGACCGTCCCGCCGACTGGGTCCTCCGACAGCGAGAACACCGTGCCGGCCAGCTCGACCGGGCCTGCCGGACCGGAGTCGACCTTGCCGCCCGCGGAGACCTGGACCGGGTTGCCGACGCCGGCCGCGACACAGGCGGCGACCGCATCGGGGTCGGTGATGCTCGCGTGGATCGCGGTCGCGTTGCCGCTGGTCAGCTCATCGACGGTGAGCAGTTGGCCGAGAGTCCAGGACACATCGCCGGCCCCACCGGCGGTCGGGTTGTCGCCGGAATCGCTGATCAGGAAGGGCCGCGACGTACTCGCGAGACCGGCGGCCACGCACTCCTCCAACGTGCCCGTCGGCGCGACGAACGCGAAGTCGTCCCGTGCACCCCAGTACGCCTGGGCCAGCTCGGCGGCGCGTTCGGTGATCAGTTGCTGGTCGTCGCCGGTGACCACCACGGCCGCGCGGCACCGCGGCTCGTCGGCCCAGGCGTAGCCGACCCAGACGGCGGCGTCGAGTACGCCGGGCTCGTCGGCGATCTCGGCGACCCGCCGGTAGATCGACTTGGCCGGCTCGAGCCGGGTGGAGGTCTTCTCACCGGGCAGCAGCACCGGCACCTGGATCCACGCCTTGCCGGGCTTACCGAGCCCGGACCGGAGCCGCTCGACCAGATTGCGGGCCGCGCGTTCCCGGCTCTCCATCGCGTCCTCGTGCGGCGCCATCCGGTAGCAGGTGATCAGGTCGACGGCTGTGCCGAGCTCGCGGGAGACGTTCCCGTGCAGATCCATCGAGGTCGAGACGAGGACGTCGGGCCCGAGCGCGGCCCGGACCCGGGTGCTCAGATCACCCTCCGCGTCCTGCCGCCCGACCACGCTCATCGCCCCGTGGATGTCGAAGAAGAACCCGTCCAGCTCACCGGCCGATCCGATCTTGTCGATAATCTCGGCGGACAGGTCGTCGTACACCTCCGGCAGGACGGCGCCACCGGGCAGTGAGCGCGCGTGCAGCAGCGGCACCCAGTCGACGCCCTGCGCCCATTCCTTGCCGAGGAAGTCGTACCGCCGCAGCAAGTCCTCCCCACGGCGTACGTCGAAATCCGCCAGGCCGGCGCGATGCGGCGAGAACGTGCTGGACTCGATGGCGATCCCGGCAATGCCGATCCGAAGGTTCATGACTAAAACCTGCCACAACCGAGCCGTTTCGCGCACTCCTACGCCCTGATGGTGGACACTCTCGGGCCGGTGGTCCCGCGGACGATCAGCTCGGTCGCGAGCTCGACGTGCAGCGCCTCGACCTCGTGGCGGTCCAGCAGGCGGATCAGCAGACTGACCGCCATCCGGCCCATCTCCTCCAATGGCTGCCGGACCGTCGTGAGTTGAGGTGTGGTCGCGCGGC
Organism: Kribbella sp. NBC_01510; assembly: GCF_045040325.1. Taxonomy (NCBI): domain Bacteria; kingdom Bacillati; phylum Actinomycetota; class Actinomycetes; order Propionibacteriales; family Kribbellaceae; genus Kribbella; species Kribbella sp. NBC_01510. Next base: position 2,212,135 of record NZ_CP109418.1, read on the forward strand.
TCAGATCGATGTCGTCGAAGCCGGCTATCGACAAATCTCCAGGGACGGACAGTCCGCGCTCGGCAGCGGCCTGCAGCGCACCGATCGCGGTCTTGTCGTTGAACGCGGCCAGGGCGGTGGGCCGGGGATCGAGCTCGAGGAGTTCGGCGGCGGCTCGGTAGCCGTGGGCGATGGTCGGCTCGACGTGTTTCACCAGCGTGGGGTCCGGCAGGATGCCTGCGGCGGCGAGAGCGGCGGAGTGACCGCTCAACCGGGCGTCCGCGGCGAGCCACTCGCGCGGGCCTGCGATGGCGCCGATCCGCGTATGGCCGAGCGAGGTCAGGTGGGCGGTGACTTGCCGAGCGCCGGAGTGGTGAGCGGCGGAGACCGAGGGGATGTCGCGCGGCAGCGTCGTCCGTGGATCGACGACGACGAACGGGAACCGGCGCGCACCGAGCCGGACCAGCTCCGCCCCCGGCTCCGGCGGCAGGATCAGGATCGCGCCGCCGATCTCGCGCTGCGCCGGCAGCCGGGACAGCACCTGCTCGTGCTGCGCCGCCTCACCCGCGCTGAGGACGACCTGCCGTCCGTGCCGGTCGAGCGTCTCCGCGATCGACGACACGATCAGGCCGAAGTAGTCCGTGAGTACATACGGGCAGCGCACGTACACGGCGCCGGTGACGGGTTTCGCCGTACCACCGCGCGGGCTCGGGGCGCGCAGGCCGAGCTCCTCGACCGCGCGCTCGACCAGCCGCCGGGTCTCCGGCGCCACACTGCCCTGCTGATTGAGCACCCGGGACACGGTCGCGATCGAGACTCCGGTCGCCGCGGCGACCTCGCGAACGGTGGCCCGATCTCTAGGCATTTGTTACATCGCCGTGTTTCACGCTCAGCACTCTACGACCCCGCTGCCACATCTTGACAGGGGCAGGAGGGGGGCGTGTCCTGAGGCCGTTTGTTTCATTCGAGGAGCTGCGATGAGAACACAGGCATTCGGCGTCGCCCTGGCCCTGGCCACAGCTTCGCTCACCGGTCCCGCCGCCCAGGCCCATCCCCCGTCGACCCAGGCCCAGGTCTGGGTGACGACGCCCGACCGGGCGGAGTTGTTGCACGAGCGCGCGCCGGTCACGTTCCAGCGCGCGGCTAGCGACCGTACGACGATCACGGTCGACCCGACGACGTCGTACCAGACGATGGACGGCTTCGGAGCCTCGATCACCGACTCGTCCGCGAATGTGCTCTACCGGCTCAGCCCGGCGGACCGCGAGCAGACGCTGCGCAAACTCTTCGATCCGAACCAAGGCATCGGCGTGAGCTTCCTGCGGCAGCCGGTCGGCTCGTCCGACTTCACCGCTGAGGCCGAGCACTACACGTACGACGACGTACCGGCCGGGCAGACCGACTTCGGGCTGACACAGTTCAGCATCGCGCACGACCAGCAGCAGGTGCTGCCGTTGCTCCGGCGCGCCAAGCAGCTCAACCCGGCGGTCAAGGTGATGGCCACGCCGTGGAGTCCGCCGGCCTGGATGAAGACCGCCGACTCGCTGGTCGGCGGCCGGCTCAAGGACGACCCCAAGGTGTACGACGCCTACGCGCGCTACCTGGTGAAGTTCGTCCAGGCGTACGCGAAGGCCGGCGTACCTGTCGACTTCCTCTCCGTGCAGAACGAGCCGCAGAACCGCAAGCCGAGTGCGTACCCGGGCACGGACATGCCTGTGCGCCAAGAGGCAGCGGTGATCGAGGCGCTGGGCCCGCTGCTGCAGAAGGCGAGCCCGCGGACGAAGATCCTCGGTTACGACCACAACTGGACCACGCACCCCGGTGACATCGCGTCCACCCCGCCCGGCGAGGACCCCGAGACCGACTATCCCTACAAGCTGCTGCAGACGCCGGCGGCCAAGTGGATCGCGGGTACGGCGTACCACTGCTACTCCGGCGATCCGTCCAAGCAGACCGATTTGCACAACGCGTTCCCGTCGAAGGGGATCTGGTTCACCGAGTGCTCGGGGTCGCACGGGCCGACCGACACGCCGCCGCAGATCTTCCGCGGCACGCTGACGTGGCACGCCCGCACCCTGATGCTCGGCACCACGCGCAACTGGGCGAAGTCGGTGGTCAACTGGAACATCGCCCTCGACTCCAGCGGCGGCCCACACCTCGGTGGCTGCGACACCTGCACCGGCCTGGTCACGCTGCAACCGGACGGCACGGTCACGACCGACGCCGAGTACTACACGATCGGGCACCTGTCGAAGTTCGTGAAAGCGGGCGCGGTCCGGATCGGGAGTACGTCGTACGGGACGACCGGGTGGAACGGGCAACTGATGTCCGCCGCCTTCCGGAACCCGGATGGCTCGACTGCGCTCCTCGTCCACAACGAGAACGACGACCCGCGCAGCTTCGCGGTGGCGGTCGGCGACAAGTCGTTCGAGTACGAGCTGCCCGGTGGTTCGATCGCAACCTTCACCTGGGACCACCTATCGGCGGACGTGCCGCAGCCGATCTCACTGGACGGCGCAACGGCGACCGCATCGGTGAACGGCACCGAGGCAGGGCTGGCGATCGACGCCGACGGGTCCACGGTGTGGCAGAGCAAGCAGGCCCAATCGCCGGGTCAGTGGGTGCAGGTGGATCTCGGCAAGGCGAAGACGTTCCGCCAGGTCGCACTGGACAGCGGCGGGAACACCGGCGACTTCGCCCGCGGCTTCGAAGTTGCCGTCAGCAACGATGGCGTCCAATGGCGGACGGTCGCGACCGGCACCTCGACCGCTCAGCTGACCACGGTCGCCCTCCGCCCGACGTACGCACGCTACCTGCGCATCACCGCGACCGGCACCGCCCCCAACTGGTGGACCCTCGCCGACATCCGCCTCTACCGCTGATCAGGACAATCGGTCCTCGATCCAGTGGGCGGTGGTGGCTGCTTGGTTGTTGGTGGCGGCAACGACTTGGAGGCCTACTGGGAGGCCGTCGGTCGGGATCGGGAGGCTGACGGCCGGGTGCCGGGTCAGGTTGGCGAGGCGGGTGTTCTTGAGGAGTTGGGAGCGGACCGCCTTGCTGCCTTCGGGTGTGTCGACGTCGGTGATCAGCGGTGCGGTGCAGAGGACGGTCGGCATGAGTACGGCGTCGACCTGCCCGAGCACGCCGTTCACCTCAGCGGTGATCGCGGTGGCTTCGGTCCTGGCGGCGTCGTACTCCGCGCGGGTGATCTGGGCCGCCTCGCGGAGCCGCTCCTGGACGTCGGGCTGGTACTGCGCGGTGGATCGGCCGGTGTGGTTCGCGACGGCCTCCGGTCCCTGGATCGCGGCGGCGGTCGTGAAGCTGTGCCGCCAGTCGGGCAGCTCGACGTCGACGAGCTGGGCCCCGGCCGCGGCGAGACGAGCAAGCGCGGCCGACCACGCCGCGCCGACCTCGGCGGTGAAGTCGAGGTACTCCGGGTTCGTCACCACTCCGAGCCGCGTCGGTCGCGCCGCCGCCAGCGGAACGTCGGTCAGGGCCCCGAGCGCGTAAGCGGCGTCGGCAACAGTCCGCGTCAGGACACCAACGTGGTCGAGACTCTGGGACAGCGGGAAGACGCGATCGGTCAACAACGTGCCGTACGACGGCTTGAAGCCGACGACTCCGCACAACGCCGCCGGGATGCGTACGGATCCGGCGGTGTCGGTGCCGATCGCCAACGGAACCACCCCGGCCGCGACCGCGGCACCCGCGCCCGCACTGGAACCACCGGTCATCCGCGCCGGGTCGTGCGGATTGCGGCACGGCCCGACCCGGTTCGACGTACCCGTGCATCCGTAGGCGAACTCGTGCGTGTAGCTGAGCCCGATGACGATCGCACCGGCGGCCCGCAGCCGGCGCACCACGTCGGCGTCCTGCCGGCCGATCTCGTCCATCGCGGCCGACCCGCAGCGATAAGGCAGGCCTGCCACCTCCACGATCTCCTTGACCAGTACTGGCACACCGGCGAGCGCCCCGGTCCGGTCGTGGTCCGCCGCCGCCTTCCGCGCACCCTCGACGTCAAGATGGACGACGGCATTCAGTTCGGCGTTCTCGTCGGCCCGCCGTAGCGCCTTCTCGACCAGTGCGACCGGATCGACCCGGCCGGCCCGAACACCTGTGGCGATCTCTTTCAGGGACTCCATCGGGTCATCACAGCACGCCGAGCGCGGAACCGCCTCTCGCGGTGAGGTGGCGCCGGAGAGGAAACAGAAACAGGAGCGTCATGCTGTGTTGCTACCGTCCGGACGCATGACGGCGGAACTGATCGAGGGAACGGAACTCCGGGCGGTCGCAGGCACCGACCCCGCCCTGCTGGCGCTGACCACCGCCCAGCAGGCCGAACTGGCCGCGACGTACGGCGAGGACCAGCCACTCGTCGCACTGCACTCGGACATCTCGTTCACGCTGCTCCTGCTCGAGGGCATCCCGGTCGGCTGCGTCGGCCTGCAACCCGTCTCCCCCGGCCTCGGCGAGATCAAGCGCATGTACGTCGATCCGTCCGCCCGCGGCTGGGGTCTGTCCCGAGCCCTGCTCGAGGCGGTCGAGTCAGAGGCCCGCCGCATCGGCCTGACCCGCCTACGCCTGGAGACCGGCACCCGGCAGCACGAGGCCATCGCTCTCTACACGAACCACGGCTACCAGCCGATCGCGACGTACCCGCCGTTCGAGAACGAGCCGGCCTCGGTCTGCTTCGCGAAGGACCTCTAACGCAGATCCAGGACCAGGTCGTCGCCGTCGCGGTGGAAGCCGAGGTTGGTGAGGTAGGGCCTGGAGTCGCGCATGCGGGGTGGGGCGAGGACCTGGTGGAACCCGTGGTCGGTGAAGACGTCGCTGCGGCGGTAGACGAACTCACCGGGGGTGAAGTCGCGGTACTTCGGCAGGACGTAGTCGAGATCGATCTGGGCCCGGCCGGAGCCCGCGTCGTGGGCGAGGACGACGCCGACGGTGCGGTCGCCGTGCTGGACCAGGAACGCGTACGGACTGGTGCCCGCCGTGAAGCCCGGGTTGAACCGGCTGATGTCCTTCTCGTGCCGGGCGAGCACGTGGTCCAGGTACGCGTCGGTGTCGTTGAGCTGGAGCACCGTGTACTCGGCTTGGTCGTGCCGGTGCCGCAACAGCCGCCACAGGTATACGACGTTGATCACGGCCAGCACCGCGTTCATACCGACCATCGGCCAGACGCCGATCGCCAGGTTGAAGCCGACCAGGATCACGCAGCCGACCAGGTTCAGTACCCGGAGTCGCAGGATCCGCGTCTGCAGCAGCGACACCACGACCAGCGCGGATCCGCCCCACCCGATGATGCTCAAGACGTCCACAGCGCGAGGGTAGACCAGTGTCGCGGGACACTATGCCGATCCGGTGGACTGGTGAGGTCAGACTGAGGTTGTGACCGAGTCGCTGCTGCTCAACGGTGAACCTCTGCGGACCGTCGACCCGGGGTTGCTGAGAGCAATCAGCTACGGGCACTTCACCTCGATGCAGGTCCGCGCCGGCGCGGTGCACGGTCTCGACCTGCACTTCGAGCGTCTCGACCGCAGCGCCCGGGAGGTGTTCGGTCAGCCGCTCCCCGCCGACCGCGTCGAAGCCGATCTCCGCGCAGCCCTCGAGCACGCCGGCTCCAGCGACCTGTCCCTCCGCGTCAACGTCTTCAGCACCACGGAGTTACAGCTACTCATCCGCGTGAGCCCGCCGATCGGGCCCGGCGTGCAACCGCCGCGACTGCTGGCGTTCGAGCACCAGCGTGCCCTTCCGCATCTCAAGCACACCGGCTCCTTCGACCTCACGTACTACGGCCGCCAGGCGGGGCTCGCCGGGTACGACGACGCCGTCTTCCACACCACCTCCGGCGAGATCTCCGAAGCCTCGATCTGGAATATCTGCTTCGCCCGCGGCACCACGATCGTGTTCCCGTCCGCCCCGGTCCTCCCCGGCATCCGCCAGCAAACCCTCCAACGCGGCCTCACCACCTTCGACACGACCTCGGTCGGCCTGACCGACCTCCCGTCGTACGACGCTGCCTACCTGACCAACTCGATCGACCCGGCCCTCCCGGTCGCCTCGATCACGGCGGGCCCGGACACGACGTCGTACGCACCGCATCCGGAGTCGGCGGAGCTGATCGCGATCGCCTACGCGGCAGAGCCGGCTCAGGAGATCTAGCCGCGCTCGGACCACCAGCGTTGGAGCGCTTCGCGGGCTTGCTCGTCGCCGAGAGGGCCCTGGTCGAGGCGGAGGTTCATCAGGAACTTGTAGGCCTCACCGACCTCGCGGCCCGGTGGGATGCCGAGGATCTCCATGATCTGGTTGCCGTCCAGGTCGGGGCGGAGCGCGTCGAGTTCCTCCTGCTCGCGGAGCCGGTCGATCCGCTCCTCGAGATCGTCGTACGCCGCCCGCAGCATCTCGGCCTTGCGCCGGTTGCGCGTCGTGCAGTCGGCACGGGTGAGGACGTGCAGTCGCTCGAGCTGGTCGCCGGCGTCGCGGACATAACGCCGTACGGCCGAGTCGTTCCACTCGCCACCGCTGTATCCGTGGAAGCGCAGGTGGAGCTCGATCAGCTTGCTGACCTGGTCGATCTGCTCGTTGCTGAACCGCAGCGCCTTCATCCGCTTCCGGGCGAGTTTGGCGCCGACCACGTCGTGGTGATGGAAGGTCACCTTGCCCGCGTCCTCGAACCGCCGGGTCTTCGGTTTGCCGATGTCGTGGATCAACGCAGCGAACCGAACGACGAAATCCGGCGTCGGAACAGATAGACGGGATTCCAGATCGATGGCCTGATCGAGGACGGTGAGCGAGTGCTGGTACACGTCTTTGTGCCGGTGGTGCTCGTCTCGCTCCAGCTTGAGCGCGGGCAGCTCGGGCAGCACGTGGTCGGCCAGGCCGGTGGTCACCAGCAGGTCGAGGCCGATCCGCGGGTGGTCGGCGCAGATCAGCTTGATCAGCTCGTCGCGGACCCGTTCGGCCGACACGATCGTGATCCGGTCGGCCATCGCGGTCATCGCGGCCACCACCGCCGGGTCGGGCGTGAAGCCGAGCTGTGCCGCGAACCGGGCCGCCCGCATCATCCGCAGCGGATCGTCGGAGAACGAGTCCTCCGGAGTACCAGGGGTCCGGATCCGCTGGTTCGCGACGTCCGCGATCCCGCCGTACGGATCGACGAATTCGTGCGACGGCAGCCGGACCGCCATCGCGTTCATCGCGAAGTCGCGCCGGGCCAGGTCGCCCTCGAGGCTGTCGCCGTACGAGACCTCCGGCTTGCGCGACGTGGGATCGTAGGACTCCGACCTGTAGGTCGTGATCTCCAGAACCCACTCACCCTTACGACAGCCGATGGTGCCGAACGCCTTGCCGATGTCCCAGACGTGGTCCGCCCAGCCGGCCAGCAACCGCTCCACGACGTCCGGGTGGGCTGACGTGGCGAAGTCCAGATCCTTGCTCCCCCGGCCCAGCAGAATGTCCCGGACGGGACCGCCTACGAGCGCGATCTCGTGGCCGGCCCGGTCGAATCGCGACCCGAGTTCGTCCACCACCGGCGCGATCTCCAGGAGCGCCTGGACGCCTCGCCGCTGGACGGCGGACAACGATCCGGCGGAGGCTGACTGGTCGGCAAAGGGTGACACGGGGAACTAGGTTACGGTGACGGCGTGTTCAGACGGCGACTGAGGCTCTCCGCGGCGGCGGGTGCGGGCCTGCTGATCGCTGCGACGGCAGCGACTCTCGGCACCCCGCCGACCGTCGCGGCGCCTGTCGACGACCCGGTCGTCCAGGTCACCATCGACTCCTTCGGACCGGTCGCCCCGACGCCCGGCGAGGACGTGCTGATCAAGGGCACCGTCCGCAACACCAGCACCGAGACGCTCGACGCACCGCAGGCGCTGGCCTGTATCGACCGGACCCACCGCCTGTCCACGGCCGCCGAGATCGCCGCCGTCTCCGCCGAGCAGGACGTCGCGATGAACGACCGGAACAGCTGCAGCCGGATGACGACTCCGGACACCGGCGTGTTCCAGCAGTACGACGCCCCGCTGGCACCGAACGCATCGCTGCAGTTCAGCCTCAAGGTCCCGTGGAACGAGTGGCGCATCAGCCACCAGACCGGGGTCTATGTAGTCGGCGTCGTGGTCCGCGGGACGCCGCAAGGTGAGGAGCGGCTCACTGTCGGTCGCGCCCGCACCCTGATGCCGGTGATCGGTGACCAGCCCCTGACCCGCATGGTGAACACCGCACTGATCATTCCGTTGCAGCACCGGCCGACGCAGCTCGGCGGCAAGCGGTTCACCAATGAGTCGCTGGCCGAGTCGATGGCGCCGAACGGCCGGCTCGGCCGGCTGCTGGCCCTCGGCAACGGGCGCAAGGTCACCTGGCTGGTCGACCCCGCGACGCTCGACGAGGCTCGCAGGATCGTCAAGGACGGGTACGACGTCGGTGCAGGCGGCACGCCCACCCCCGGTGCCGGCCGGGTCGTCGTGGACGCCTGGCTGAAAGCGTTCGACGCCAGCCGGGCCAGCGGCAACCAGGTCGTCCTGCTCCCGTACGGCGATCCGGACATCGCCGGCCTGCTGGACGCCGGCGACCAGCTCAAGGAGCTGGTCTACGACGCGCGGAGAACCACCGAGAGATTCAGCCTCCCGCCCGGCTTCACCAACGGTCTCTGGCTGGAGGGCGGCGCCGCCGCCAGCCGCTACCTCGGACCCGCCTCCCGAGGCTTCCCAGGGGCGTCCGACGACGACCTGAACCTGGTCGGCAGCGGCTCCTGGCCGGCCGTCGAGCGCGCTGGTCTGACGACCACCTCACCGGTGTACGACATTCGAACGCCGGAGGCTCCGTGGGACACGGTGCGCACCGTGGTGGCCGACTCCGCGCTGACGGCGGGCGGCCCGGATCCGGACACCGGCGAGAACCCGATCCAGGTCCGGCAGCGGTTCGCGGCCGAGACCGCGCTGATCGCCGCAAGTGGCAAGGGCAGCGCTTCGGTGGTCGCCGTACCGCCCCGTGGCTGGGACTCCACCGGTCGCGCCACCGCCGCCCTGGCCGGAGACCTGTCGCTGCGGTGGATCAACGCCACCAGCGTCAAGCAGGTCGTGGCCGGCACGCCGAGACCGCCGGTCATCAAGGCCCCGGCCGCGCCGCGGTCCAACGCGATCATGAGCTCCGACCAGCTGGACGGCGTCAAGCAGCTCGATCAGGCCACCACCACGTTCAAGGACCTGCTGACCAACCCCGCCGAGGACCTGCCGGAGGCCATGCCGCAGGCGTTGCTCCGCTCGGCGTCGATCAGCTGGCGCGGATTCCCGGACGAGGCCAAGCGCTTCGCCGCGGTCGAGCTCGGCTCGGTGAACCTGCAGCTGTCCAAGGTGCACCTGGTCAACAACGCGGTGAACGGCGAGCACAGGGAGATCAAGGTCAACCTGGCCGGCAGCAAGGGCACCTTCCCGCTGACCATCACCAACGACACCGACTGGTCCGTCCGGGTCGGCATCGTGGTCTCCCCGACGAACCGGACCGACCTGCGGATCGAACCGCAGCAGACCAGGATCCTGGCGCCGAAGCAGAAGTTCACCCCCCGGATCAACGCGAGCGCCGAGCAGAACGGCCTGATCCGGGCGAGCGCCCAGGTGATCACCGGCTCCGGCCGCCCGGTCGGCAAGTCCCAGGAGCTGCTGATCCAGGCCAGCCAGTACGGCAGCGTCGGGTGGATCCTGGTCGGCGCCGCCTGCGCACTGCTCTTCGGTACGTCGTTCGTCCGCATCTACCGGCGGATCCGCACCGAACGCCGGCATCCGTCACCGGCTCCGTCGTCGGAGCCGGCGGTGGACGAGCAGGCCACCCCGGACGCCTTGCACCCCGAGCCGCTGGACCCACCGTCCGCCGACGCCCCAGCCGGTGGATCGCTGAGAGAAGGAGTCGGTTCGAAGGATGGCTGACCGCACCCTGCGCTCCGCGGGGGTGATGGCAGCCGGAACGGTGCTGTCACGCCTGCTCGGATTCGTCCGGATCGCCCTGCTTGCGGCCGCGATCGGCACCGCGTTGCGCGGCGACATCTTCACCGCCGCGAACACCATCCCGAACAGCCTCTACATCCTGCTGGCCGGCGGTGTCTTCAACACCGTGCTGGTCCCGCAACTGGTCCGCGCGATCAAGAACCACGACGACGGCGGCCAGGACTTCACCAACCGGCTGCTGACCTTCGGCTTCGTCGTCCTGGCGGTGGTGACGGTCGGGTGTGTGCTGCTGGCACCTGCGATCGCCGGGCTGTACATGCCGGAAGAGCTGAAGGACCCGTCCCGCGCGCCCGAGCGGGAAGCGATGGTGATGTTCGTCCGGCTCTGCCTGCCGCAGATCTTCTTCTACGGCGCGTTCGTGCTGGTCGGCCAGGTGCTGAACGCGCGGCGCCGGTTCGGCCCGATGATGTGGGCGCCGATCGCGAACAACGTCGTCGCCTGCGCCTCGATCGTCATCTTCCTGATGATCTACCGGACCGGCGATCCGCCGGCCACCTTCAGCCACGGCGAGGAGCTGCTGCTCGGACTCGGGCACACGTTCGGCATCGCCGTACAGCTGCTGGTGCTGCTGCCGTACCTGCGGGCCAGCGGGCACACCTACCGGACGAAGTTCGGTCTGCGCGGCACCGGGCTCGGTCACACTGCCCGATTGGGCATCTGGACAGTTCTTTTCGTCGTGGTGAACCAGGTGACGCTGGTGGTTGTCACCCGGCTCGCGATCGCCGGTAGCGCGTCGCACGACCCGGGTGCCAAGGCCGGTCTGTTCGCCTACAGCACCGCGATGCTGATCATCCTGGTGCCGCACGGCATCGTCACGGTCTCGCTCGCGACGGCCGCGCTGCCGCAGATGTCCGCGCTCGCGGCCGACGGCGATGTGACCGAGGTCGAGCGGCTGTCGGCCCGATCGATCCGGCAGACGCTGGCCATCGTCGTCCCCGCGGCGGCCGCGATGATCGCGTTCGCGTACCCGATCGTCACGGTGATCGCCGGCTACGGCTCCGGCAAGGACAACCTGACGCTGATGTCGTACACCCTGGTGACCCTCGCGCTGGGCATCGTCCCGTTCACGATCCAGTACTTCCAGCTGCGCACCTTCTACGCCTTTGAGGACACCCGGACGCCGTTCTTCCTGCAATGCGTGATCGCGGCGACGAACATCGCGGCGGCCCTGATCGGGGTTCGGGTGCTGCTGGACCCGCAGCACCTCCGGTTCAGCGGCGTGGTCCTGGGTGCGGCGTACGCGCTCGCCTACCTGGTCGCCGTGCTGATGTCCCGGCCGGTGCTGCGGCGGAAGGTGCCGCGCGTGCCCGGCGCCGGGATCGGGCTGCCGCTGCTCGCGATGGTGATCGCCGCTGTGCTCGGCGCCGCCGCCGGCCGCATCGCGCTCGAGTTGCTCGGCCTGGCCGTCGACTGGTCCGGACCGATCGGCGCGATCCTCCAACTGGCGGTCGCGGCCGCCGTGATGCTGCCGGTGTACGCCGGGGTGGCGAGGGTACTCCGCATCCACGAAGTGAACGACGTGGTGGCCGTGGTCACACGGAAACTGCCCGGCCGCCGCTGAACCGGGGTGCTTGTGCACTCGTGCACCACTTGTCGGGTCAGGGGGGCACTAGCATGGGGGCTGCTAACGGACTCCCGCCGACAGGGTCCGGAGTGGCAGACGCAGGCCGACCAGTGCATCGAGGAGGGCGAGAGACACCGTGTCGAACCAGACCGTCAGTCCTGGTGCCCTGCTCGCCGGCCGCTACCGGATCGCCGAGTTACTGGCGGAGATCGACGGTGCGCGGGTATGGCGGGCAGTGGACGAGGTACTCAGCCGGGCCGTCGTCGTGGACGTCCTGCCGGTCGGCGATCCCAGGACCAACCTGCTCTTCGACGCCGCCCGGCGGGCCGCCGCGGCGGCCGACCCGCGCTTCCTTCGCGTGCTCGACTGTGACATGCACGACGGCGTCACGTACTGCGTCCGCGAGTGGGCCGGCGGCCGGCCCCTCGAGCGGATGCTCGGCACCGGCCCCTTGACCGGGCAGCAAGCGGGCTGGCTGGCCCGCGAGGTCTCCGAAGCGCTCGAGAACCTGCACCGCACCGGCCTCGCGCACGGCTCCATCAGTCCCTCGACCGTCGTGGTCACGGACGCGGGCGCGATCAAGGTCGTCGGCCTCGCCACCGAAGCGGCGCTGCGGTCGTCCGGCCCCGGCTCGCCCGAGCAGGACGTGCACGCGCTCGGAGAGCTGCTGTTCGCTTCGCTCACCGGTCGCTGGCCCGGCCCGGCGCCGGCCTGGGGCCTGCAGCCCGCGCCGGTCGAGCACGGCCGGCTGCTCAGTCCCCGCCAGGTGCGAGCGGGCGTCCCGCGCTCGCTCGACGACATCTGCGACCGGCTGCTGAGCAATCCGCCACGCCACCACGCCCCGCTGATCACCAGCGCCGCCGGCCTGTCCGCGGCACTGTCCGGCGTCGTCGGCAGCTCGCACGAGCCGCCGAACCAGATGGACGAGACCGTCCAGGTCGCCCGGCAGAACGGCAGCATCGACGACGCCACCCAGGTCGTCCCCGAGACGCCGCCGCCGGCGCTCGACCCGACCCCACCGGTCTACGAGTCGGCGTACCAGTCGGACAACGGGCACCAGCAGCACTCGGCGTACACGACCGCGCCCGAGACCCGGCCGCTCCGGCGCCAGCCACCGCCCCCGTCGAACGGGAACGGCCGGCGCCGCGCCGACGAGCCGAAGCCGAAGGGCTCCTGGGGTGGCCGGATCCTGATCCTGCTCGCCGTCCTGGCGCTGCTCTCGGTGGTCGCGATGGCGCAGTTCCTGCTCAAGGGCGCGATGAACAACGACCAGGGCAGCGGCGACAGCAACAAGACGACCAACGCGCCGCAGACCAGCACGACGCCGTCGGCGACGGGCGGGGTGGCCAAGATCGTCAGCGCCAAGGACTTCGACCCGCTGCCCGACGGCAATGGCAGCGAACATCCGGACGACGTGGGCAATACCTATGACGGCAAGACAAGTACGACCTGGACCACCCAGTCGTACAGCCGGCCGAACCTCGGGGGCCAGAAGCCGGGCGTCGGCATCATCTACAACCTGGGTGCTCCGACCACGGTGTCCAAGGTGCAGGTCACGCTCAAGGGCGACGGCTCCAGCGTGCAGCTGATGATCCCGAAGGACGACACCAGCACGTCGCCGGGCGCGGTCAGCGGGTGGAAGCCGGTCGCCACCGAAGAGGACCAGCCCGAGGGTACGGTGACTCTTACCCCCTCGGCGCCGACCGAGACGCAGTACGTTCTGGTCTGGCTGACCAAGCTGCCGAAGGAAGACGGCGGCAAGTACCGGGGCACGATCTCGGAGGTCACAATCCAGAAATGACGGCTCACCTGGACTCGGGCCCCACGCCGCCGCCCCGGTCGGACCTACCTCGGATCGGCGCGGCCGAGCCTGCCACGCACGGTGGGCCGCCGACGAGCTACGACCAGCTCGACGACCACGAACTGCTGCGGCTGCACGTGGCCGGCAATCCGGACTCGTTCGGGTTCCTGGTCAAGCGGCACCGGGACCGGATGTGGGCCGTCGCGATCCGCACCCTCGGCGAGCCCGAGGAGGCCGCGGACGCGCTGCAGGAGGCGTTCATCTCGGCGTTCCGCCGGGCCGACTCGTTCCGCGGTGACGCGAAGGTGACCACCTGGCTGCACCGGATCGTGGTGAACGCGTGCCTGGACCGGATCCGCCGGCGCCAGGTGCGGGCCGCCGACCCGCTGCCGGAGGACGAGGACCGCGCCGCCGAGCTGGCCGGACCGGCCGAGGACGACCCGGCCGAGGTCCGCGAACGCCGGCTGGACGTGCTGAACGCGCTCAAGCAGATCAACTCCGACCAGCGCAGTGCCCTCGTCCTGGTCGACATGGAGGGCTACTCGATCGAGGAGGCGGCGGCGATCCTCGGCTGCGCCCCCGGCACGGTGAAGTCCCGCTGTGCCCGCGGCCGCGCCCGGCTGCTGCCGCTGCTCAAGCACTGGCAGACGACCCGGGCCGGTTCCGCCGATGCCGGCGTACCGGAGAAAGCCGCGGCCGAAACGGTGGGAACCGAATGAGTGGGTACTCCGTCGAAGCGAAGTCGCCTACCTGCGACTCAGCCTCCATGCCTCTACCCGGAGCACTCTGATGATCACACCGCGTTCCTCCCATGAGGGGGCGAGTTCCCGATGACCGATTCCGGTCTTCCGACCAGTGAGCACCTCGAGCACCTGGACACGGACACCATCGCCGACCTGATCGAGAATCTGCTGCCCGCACCCGAGGCGCATCGCGCTCGTGAACACGTGAAGGCTTGTCCGGACTGCCAGCAGACGTACGACGCCCTGGTCCAGCTGTCCGAGGATCTCGCCGACGAGGGCCGGGAGGACATCCCGATGCCGACCGACGTCGCCGAGCACCTGGACGCGGTCATCGTCTCGGAGTCCGTGCTGCGCGCGTCGACCGTCGGTGTGCACTCGCTGGCGCAGATCCGCGAGGAGCCCCGCCGGCACCTGCCCAAGCTGCTGGGTGCTGCCGCGGCCGTCGTGCTGGTGGCGGCGATCGGCGTCGGTGTGGTGATCACCACCAAGGACCAGGCCGGCGACAACGCCGCCAACACCAACCCGACCGCGCTGCCGAGCGGCGTTCCGACGATGAGTACGAACGACATCGGCCCGCAGGCCCAGCACTGGCTGGAGAGCAGCAAGGACCCCGTGCTGCACGGCTCGGCGACCGAGCTGGCCTGCGCCCGCGTGTTCGCGGCCGGCCGGCCGAACCCGCAGCTCCGGCTGGTCCAGCCCGCCAAGATCGACGGCAAGCGCGCGGTCCTGATCGGCGTGCAGGGTGGATCGGCCCGCGACATCCAGGTCTTCGCGGTCACCGGATGTAGCGACCCAGGTGGCGTCGCCAGCCCGTTCTACGACACCTCGGTGACACTGCGCAATCGCTGAGATCGCAATGCGGTGCCACGGCCTCGTGATGGGTACCGTGGGAATGGTCGGCCTCTAGGATCCGTTGAGTACGACGTACCAGAAGTCTCGACGACACGAGGAACGCCTGCATGAGCGACTCCACAGTCCGCAACGTCATCATCGTCGGCTCCGGCCCGGCCGGTTACACGGCCGCCGTGTACGCCGCGCGCGCCCGGCTCGAACCGTTGGTGTTCGAGGGCTCGGTGACCGCGGGTGGCGCGTTGATGACCACCACCGAGGTCGAGAACTTCCCCGGTTTCGCCGAGGGCATCATGGGCCCGGCGCTGATGGACGAGATGCGCACCCAGACCGAGCGTTTCGGCGCCGAGCTGGTGCCGGACGACATCGTGTCCGTGGACCTGACCGGCGACATCAAGGTCGTCACCGACTCGGCGGGCACCCAGCACCGGGCGAAGACAGTGATCCTGGCGATGGGCTCCGGCTACCGTAAGCTCGGCCTGTCCGACGAGGACCGGATGTCCGGCCATGGCGTGTCCTGGTGTGCGACGTGTGACGGGTTCTTCTTCCGCGAGCAGGAGATCGCCGTCGTCGGCGGTGGCGACTCGGCCGTCGAGGAGGCCACCTTCCTGACCCGGTTCGGCAAGAAGGTCACGCTGGTGCACCGCCGCGACGAGCTGCGCGCCTCGAAGATCATGGCCGACCGCGCGTTCGCGAACGACAAGATCGAGTTCGCCTGGAACTCCGAGGTCGCCGCGATCCACGGTGAGGACAAGCTGACCGGCGTCACCCTGCGGGACACCGTGACCGGTGACACCCGGGAGCTGCCGGTGACCGGCCTGTTCATCGCGATCGGGCACGACCCGCGCTCCGAGCTGGTGAAGGGTCAGGTGCGCCTGGACGAGGAGGGCTACGTCCTCGTCAAGGAAGGCAGCACCGAGACCAACGTGCCGGGTGTCTTCGCCGCCGGCGACCTGGTGGACCACACCTACCGGCAGGCGATCACCGCGGCCGGCACCGGCTGTGCGGCCGCCTTGGACGCCGAGCGCTTCCTGGCCACCCTCGAGGACGCCGAGACGGCCACGGCCGCCCGTGACACCAGCGCCGCGACCACTCAGCCTGTCTCCGTCTGAACCTCACAACCACTGAAGGAGTTACGCCCGTGGGCGAGAAGATGAACGCCGTCACCGACGCCGAGTTCGACCAGACCGTACTGAAGAGCGACAAGCCGGTGCTGGTCGACTTCTGGGCCGAGTGGTGCGGGCCGTGCCGCCAGGTCTCCCCGATCCTGGAGGAGCTGGCGCAGGACCACAGCGACAAGCTCACGTTCCTGAAGATGAACGTGGACGAGAACCCGGTCACCCCGAGCAACTACCGCGTCACCGGTATCCCTACCATCAACGTCTACGTGAACGGTGAGCTCGCCAAGTCCATCGTCGGCGCCAAGCCGAAGGCCGCGCTGCTGAAGGAACTGGCAGACTTCACGGCCTGATCCGTACGACACCTCCGACCGCCACGGCAAGGAGCCTTTTCATGGAAGCCCCCCACGGCGTGTACAGGATCGGCGACAGCGGTGAGGCTGTCGCCGAGATCGTCGGCAAGCTGCAGCGGCTCGGGCTGCTGGCCGGCGGTCACGACGTCTACGACGAAGCGACCGCGCACGCTGTCCGGGGGTTCCAGCAGGAACGCGGGCTGATGATCGACGGGATCGTCGGCCCGCAGACGTACCGGGCGATCGACGACGCGCGCTGGCGGCTGGGCGACCGGCTGCTGACCTACGTGCCGGCGCACCCGTTGACCGGTGACGACGTGCTCGCGCTGCAGGCGAAGCTGCAGGAGCTCGGGTTCGCGGTCGCCCGGATCGACGGGATCTTCGCGGCGGACACCCAGCGCGCGGTGACCGACTTCCAGCGGAACATGGGCCTGCCGGGCGACGGCACGTGCGGCCCGTCGACGTTCAAGGCACTGCAGCGGATCCGGCCGATGGCGACCGGTGGCCGGCCGGACGCCCTGCGCGCCTCCGAGGCCGTTCGCGCCGCCGGACCACGGCTGTCCGGGAAGACCGTGGTGATCGATCCTGGCCACGGTGGTTTCGACCACGGCTGGGAGGGCTTCGGCCTGCGCGAGTCCGACGTCGCGTACGACCTCGCCGCCCGGATCGAGGGTCGCCTGGGTGCGACCGGCGTACGCGCGTACTTGTCGCGTGGGCGTGATCAGGGACCGGACGAGCTGGCGCGGGCCGCGTTCGCGAACGAGACGGACGCGAACCTGTGTGTCTCGCTGCACACCGACGGGTCGATGAACCCGGAGGCCCAGGGCGTCGCGACGTACTACTACGGCAACGACCTGCACGGCGCCTCGTCGAGCGTGGGTGAGCAGTTCGCCGGTCTCGTGCAACGCGAGATCGTCGCCCGCACCGACCTGCTGAACTGCCGCACCCACGCCAAGACCTGGGACCTGCTCCGGCGCACCAAGATGCCCGCGGTCCGGCTGGAGATCGGCTACGTCACCAATCCGCACGACTCCGCCCGCCTGGCCGACCCGGCCTTCCGGGACGTCATCGCGGAGGCGATCGTCGTCGCCATCCAGCGCGTGTACCTTCCGCCGGACCAGGACGCCGCCACCGGCATGCTCCGGTTCGGCCAGCTCACGGTCTAGTTCTCCTTCTCCAGCGCGATCTTCGGGAGCACCCGGTCGAGCCGGCGCGGCAGCCACCAGGCGCGGTCGCCGAACAGGCGCAGTACGGCGGGGACGATGACGCAGCGGATCAGTAGCGCGTCCAGCAGCACCGCCGTCGCGAGGCCGAGTCCGAACTGTTTCAGCATCCGGTCCGGGCTGAGCAGGAACGCGCCGAACACCACGATCATGATCGCGGCCGCCGCCGTGATCACACTGCCCGTGGTCGCCAGCCCTTCCCGCACAGCCTCCCGAGCATCCCTGGTACGACGCCACTCCTCATGGATCCGCGAGACGAGGAAGACCTCGTAGTCCATCGACAACCCGAAGACGATCGCGAAGATCATCACCGGTACGAACGCCTCGATCGGACCGGACTGCGCCCCGAACCAGCCCTGCTGGAACACCAGCGTGATCACTCCCAGCGAAGCACCGATGCTGAGCAGGTTGAGCAGCGCCGCCTTCAACGGGATCAGGATCGACCGGAACACCACCATCAGCAGCAGCGCCGACAATCCGACCACCACGAGCACGAAGATCGGCAGCCGCTTGCTCACCGCCGACGCGAAGTCGTCGGCCGCCGCGGTCGCACCACCGACCAGGTACGTCGCGCTGGTCTGCGACTCGAGGGCCGGCAGGGTCTGGTCCCGCAGCCGGTTCACGAGATCGCTGGTCGCGGCGTCCTGCGGTGCCGACTTCGGGAACGCGAGGACGGTCGCGATCTTGCCGTCCGGCGTCAGTTGCGGCGGCGTGACGGCGGCAATGCCCGGATCGGCCGCCAGCGTCTGCCCGAGTCGCTGAGCCGCGGCCTGGTCTCCCTCGGAGACCACCACGAGCGGACCGTTGAAGCCGGGCCCGAAGCCGTCCGCCAGCAGGTCGTACGCCTTCCGGCTCGTCTTGGCCGGGTCGTCCGTACCCGCGTCCGCGAACCCGAGCCGCATGTTCAACGCCGGCAGCGACAAGGCGATGAGCGCGACCGTCCCGAGCACCAACGGCACCCACGGTCCACGCTGCACCGCGGCCGCCAGCCGCCGCCAGCCGTCACCGGGCGTACGGCGCTTCTTCGCGGCGTGCTTGCGGACACTCCGCTCGATCCGCTTCCCGAACAGCGTCAGCAGCGCCGGCAACAAGCTCACCGCGGCCAGCATCGTCGTCAGCACGGTCAGCGTGACTCCGAGCGCGACGCCTTGCAGTGAACCGAGTCCCAGCGCCAGCAGACCCAGCAGCGCGATCACCACCGTGCAGCCGGCGAACATCACCGATCGGCCGGCGGTGTCGAGGGCGATCATCGACGCGGTCTCCCGATCGGTGCCGTCCTTGAGCAACTCATGGCGAGAGCGCGAGAAGATCAGCAACGCGTAGTCGATGCCCACACCGAGACCGACCAGCATCATCACCGGCGCCGTATAGCTGGGCACGGTGAACAGGTGCGACGCGAGGACCAGCAGGCCGAGCGTGCTCCCCACCGCGAACACGGCGGTCAGCAGCGGAAGAGTTGCCGCGAGCAACGACCCGAACAGGAACACCAGGATCACCAGCGCGGCCAGAATGCCGGCGCCCTCGGAGGCGCCACCCGAACTGTCCGCGGCGGACCGGGCCAGATCACCACCGACCTCGACCTGGAATCCAGGGCGGGCGAAGTCCTGAGCCCGGTGGATGATCGTCCGCACGTCCTCCACCGGCATATCCGCGACGGCGACGTCCAGGCTGACCGTGGAGTACGCCGTCCGGCCGTCCTGCGAGAGTGATCCCGGAGCGGTGAAGGGGTCGGCGACCGAGGCGACGTGCGGGAGGTCCCGGACCACGGCCAGCATCGAGGCGACCCGGGGCTTCTCGGCCGGCAGTCCGCCGTCGGCACGCACGACGATCTGCACCGAGGCCGTCTCCCCTTGCGGCTGATGCGCACGGAAGATGTCGGTGACCCGCTGGGAGTCGGTGCCGGGCAGCGAGGTGTCGTTCTTGTACCGGTCGCCGACCACGGTCGACGCCGCGGTGACGGCGACGAGGGCGACCACCCAGAGCGCCAGCGCGAGACCGGCGTGCCGCATCGACCAGCCGGACACCCGGTGCAGCAGGCCGGAGCGTCCACCCTCCTTCCCGGGCGGTCGTCGTACGGGGGTGTCCACGGTCATCGCCGGGCCTCCTCAGCTGTCGATATAAGTAGATTGACTACATGTTGCCTCTCGACAGTAGCAGGCATATGAGTAGACTGGCTACATGAAGGCGGATGCGCTGCGTGGACACCTCGACCCGATGATCCTGGCGGTCGTCGAGGACGAGCCCTTGCACGGCTACGCGATCATGGAGGCGCTGCTGGAGCGGAGCGGCGGCGAGCTCGACCTGCCGACCGGGACGCTCTACCCCGCGCTGCGGCGGCTGGAGCGGGCCGGTTACCTGGCCAGCGAATGGAGCACGGTCGGTGGCCGGAAGCGCCGTACGTATCAGCTCACCAGCGCCGGCACGAAGATGCTTGCCTCAGGCAAGCAGGAGTGGGTGACCTTCCGGGCTGTGGTGGAAGGGGTGCTACGCCCGGGCCAGGCGTAGGACACGGCCGGCCTGGAGGCCGACGAGGAGCAGCGGCAGTACGACGAAACTCCCGACGATGCCGAAGGCGGGTACGTCGGGCGGGTGCGGGCTGGTCGCCGCCATGCCGACTCCGATCGCACTGATGACGGCCGCGCTCGCCAGGGCGAACAACGCCGTGACCCGGCTGACATGATCCCGGACGAGCGGGTAACGCATGCCGACGCCGGCCGCGATGACTGCCAGGACCGCACCGGCGATCGCCACCATGCCGATGCCCCGGACCAGCGTCTGGAGGAAGTCGTTCAGCACGTTCGGCTGACTCGGCTCCTGGTTCCAGCTCCAGACCCCGTCCTGCCAGACGATCGGCTGCGCGATCAGCACCAGGAACAGCAGCATCGCGGTCCGCCGGCTCTGGCTGACCGCGAGCTCGGCCCGGTACCCCGGCGCGACCTCGGACAGCTCACCGAAGTCGGCCACGGCCTCCCGCTCGGCCTGCTCGCGATCCAGACCGTCGGCCTCGAAGGCCTCGGTCGCATCGGTCAGGTGGTCACGCGCCTCGGCCAGCAGGTCTGCCTTCCGGCGACGCGGACCGGCGAGCGACTTGCTCAGCGCGGCCAGGTACTCGTCGACCGGCGTGCGGGTGCTTACGCGGCTGGACACGCCTCCCAGTATGGGTCCCCCCGGATCCGATCACGTCCGGGGTCCCACTGAATCTCCCCTGACCTTGGCCTGTCCGGCCGCCTTCCGGCGATGCTGCAGGATGAAGAATCCGATGTAGGAGATCACGACGATCGCGAATCCGATCTTCTCGACGGTCGGCGTCGCGCCCTCCGGCCACAGCTTGCCGTCCAGGTAGTGCTCGATATAGCCGGCCGGGTACGGCGTCTCTCCCCCGCGGCGGCGGAAGTACTTCTCGGTCGCGGTGACCGGGCAGCCGAAGTCGACCAGCACGATGACGATGTTCCACACAACGATGGCCAGGTGCGCCCAGATCAGCTTGGGCCAGCGCCAGGCGAGGAAGCCGCCGATCAGGAAGAACACCAGCAGGGCGCCGTGCACCACCATCACGACGTCGGCGAGGAAGCGCCAGATCATGATGGCCCTGCCGTCAGGTGGCCGAGTCGCGGGTGAGGCCGTCCCGGACCGTGACCGGCGCGGGCGGTGAGTGCTCGGGCCGGATCGCGCCCATCAGCCGCTCCACCGCGGCCTCCATCTCACTGCGCCAGGTGATCGCCGAGCGCAGGTCGAGCCGGAGCCGGGGATTGCGTGGATGCTCGCGGACGACGCCGAAGCCGACCGCTCGGAGGAACTCGGTCGGCCAGACGCAGCCCGGCCCGTCCCAGCGGGAGTCGCCGAACGCCTCGACGGCCCGGAACCCGCGCTTCAGCACGTCCTTCGCGACCGCCTGGACGAGGATCTTCCCCAGCCCGAGCCCCAGGTAGCGCGGCTGGATCCGGCCGGTCGCGAGGACGACGGCATCCGGACTGACCGGCGCGGTCGGGAACGCCTGGATCCTCGGCAGGTACGCCGCCGGCGCATACACCGCGAACCCGGCCGGCCCGTCGTCGACGTACAGCACGACACCCGCGGTACCCCAGTCGAGCAGGAGCTGGGAGAGCCAGGCCTCCTTCTCCAGGCCGGTGTCGCCGTTGCGGTCGGCCTGCCTGGCGGCGACCGGGTCGAGCTCCCAGAACACACAGTCACGGCACGCCATCGGTAGCTCGTCGAGATTGGCGAGCGTGAGCGGTTCGAGCCGTCGAGCCATCAGCGCGTCCGATCCGCGGTGCAGCGCGTCCGGTCGGCCGGTGTGCTGGTTGTTAGGTTCGTCACGATCGGTATCACTTGATGACTCATCGAGTAGCCGGCTCCGGTGCCGGAGTCCGTGCGCCAGGTGTCACCGCCGCCTCCGGAGCGACGTACCGCTGTTGCACTTTCGCGGCGGGTTGCCGCCTGAACAGTTCGCCCGCGAACCCGGCCAGCACGCCCAGCAGCAGTCCACCGAGTGCCACGCCGGCTGTCTTGCCCACGCTCATCCGATCCGCCTTCCGGTTCCACCTCTCAGGCCGCACCGCCCCGCGTCACCGGCTGCGACTGTCTCAGCAGCCAGATGGCGGCATGGTCGAACCTGCCCCTATAAGGCATGGTAGTGAGAGGTCGCGCCGATCCACAGCCCGGACACAACTCGGGTCGCTCGACGTAACCTGGTGACTTCCCCCTCGATTCACCGTTGGAGTGGCCCCCGTGAGTGCTGACGTGCCCGATGTCCGGCAGACCCGCCTCGACAACTACGTCGACCGGTACGCGGCACGGACCAAGGGCATGACCGCATCGGAGATCAGGGCGCTCTTCTCGGTCGCCAGCCGGCCCGAGGTGGTCTCTCTCGCGGGCGGTATGCCGAACATCGGCGGCCTGCCGCTGGACGTGGTCGGCGGCGCGGTCCGGGACCTGGCGATCGACAACGGCGCCACCGCGATGCAGTACGGCTCCGGTCAGGGTGATCCGGCCCTCCGCGACCAGATCTGCGACGTGATGCGGCTCGAGGGGATCGACGCCCACCCGGACGACGTGGTGATCACGGTCGGCAGCCAGCAGGCGGTCGATCTGGTGACCCGGGTGTTCTGCGATCCGGGCGATGTGGTGATCTGCGAGGCTCCGTCGTACGTCGGTGCCCTCGGGGTGTTCCGTGCGTACCAGTGCGAGGTCGTCCACGTGGCGATGGACGACGACGGTGTCGTGCCGGAGGCGCTGGAGCAGGCGATCACCGCGGTGCGCGCGGCCGGCAAGCGGATCAAGTTCTTCTACACGATCCCGAACTTCCACAACCCGGCCGGAGTCTCGCTGTCCGACGAGCGCCGGCGGCGGGTGCTGGAGATCTGTCAGCGCGCGGATCTGCTGGTGCTGGAGGACAACCCGTACGGCCTGCTCGGCTTCGACGGTGAGCCGCAGCGTGCGTTGCGGGCCGACGACCGCGAGGGTGTCATCTACCTCGGCTCGTTCTCGAAGACGTTCGCGCCGGGCTTCCGGGTCGGCTGGGCGGTCGCGCCGCACGCCGTCCGCGAAAAGCTTGTGCTGGCACAGGAATCGGCGACCCTGTGCCCGCCGGTCTTCAGCCAGCTGGCGATCTCGTCGTACCTGACCCGGCACGACTGGCTCGGGCAGGTGAAGCAGTTCCGCGAGATGTACCGGGAGCGCCGGGACGCAATGCTGGCGGCCCTGACCGAAAAGATGCCTGCGGCAACGACCTGGACCAGGCCGGGCGGCGGGTTCTATGTCTGGCTCACCCTGCCGGACGGCCTGGACGCGAAGGCGATGCTGCCGCGGGCGGTCACCGCCCGGGTCGCGTACGTGCCCGGGACCGCCTTCTTCGCCGACGGTTTCGGCTCCCAGTGCATGCGGTTGTCGTACTGTCATCCGACGCCCGCGCGGATCACCGAAGGGGTCGGCCGGCTGGCCGCGGTGATCCACGAGGAACTCGAACTGCGGGAGACATTCGGCCCGCTGACACCGGGTCCGGGGCGGGACTACGACGCCCCTGGGCCGGAGCTGAGCTAGGGGTCCTGCGCAAAGGTTGCGCAATGGATCTCCGGGCGCCCGGGGGGTAGCTGAGACGGTCGCGGTACCGTTCCAGTGGGCCTCGGGACCGGCGACCGTGCCGGAGTCGCCCACGAGTGATCGGGATATTTGTGATGAGTGATCTGGGTCGAGTGCTGGTACTGGCAGGCGGACTGTCACACGAGCGGGATGTCTCGCTCCGGTCCGGCCGGCGGGTTGCCGACGCCCTGCGCAGTGTGGGTGTCGAGGTCGAGCAGCGTGACGTCGACGCCAATCTGGTCGAACGGCTCCGCGAAGATCCGCCGGACGCGGTCTTCCCGGTCCTCCACGGCGTCACCGGCGAGGACGGCGCGCTCCGCCAGGTCCTCGACCTGTACGGCGTTCCGTACGTCGGAGCCGACGCGGCGGCGTGCCGGACGGCCTTCGACAAGCCCGTCGCCTCCACGATGGTCGGGACGGCCGGACTGCACACGCCGGCCTCCGTGGTGCTCGGGCACGAAACGTTCCGCGAGCTCGGTGCGGCGGCGCTGATGGCGGCGGTGATCGACCAGGTCGGCCTGCCGCTGGTGGTGAAGCCGGCCCGCGGCGGTTCGGCGCTGGGTGCGTCGATCGTGCGGTCGGCCGAGGAACTGCCGTCGGCGATGGTGAACTGCTACGCGTACGGACCGGTGGCGTTGATCGAGCAGTACATCGACGGGACCGAGGTGGCCGTGACCGTGGTCGACACCGGGGATGGACCGAGAGCCCTGCCGGCGGTGGAGATCCGGCCGGACTCCGGGTTCTACGACTACGAGGCGCGGTACACGGCCGGCGCGACGCAGTTCGTCGTACCGGCTCGGTTGGATGCCTCGGTGGCGGGCGCGTGTGCGTCCGCGGCTGTCGCGGCGCATCAGGCGCTGGGGCTGCGGGATCTGTCCCGGTCCGACCTGGTGGTCGATGCGGCCGGTGTGCCGTGGTTCCTCGAGGTGAACGTGGCGCCGGGGATGACGGAGACCTCGCTGGTGCCGCTCGCCGCCGAGGCCGCGGGGATCGAGCTGGGTGTGCTGTGCCGCGACCTGCTGGCTGCCGCCGCGGCACGTTGAGGTCTTGATGGCTGAGCGACCGCTGTGGCGGACGATCCTGACGCCGCGGTGGTCCGGGCTGCTCCTGCTCGCGTTGGCGATCGCCGCGGTGATGTCGGCAATGGGCGTCTGGCAGCTGGACGTGTACCGGTCGAAGACCGACGCCGCGACGGCCAAGCAGGCTGATGCCGCGCCGGTCGCGTTGCAGTCGCTGTTCTCCATCGACGAGGGTTTGCCGTCGAAGGCTGTCGGCCGCCGCGTGACGGTGAACGGGACATGGGGGCCGGCCGCCGACCAGCTCTTCATCGCCGATCGCCGCCAGGGCACGGCAGACGGCTTCTGGGTGGTGACTCCACTGAAGGTCGCGTCCGCCGGCTCCGGCTCGGCTGCCGGTGCGGTGATGGTGGTCCGGGGCTGGGTGCCGGCGGTGTCCGATCCGGCCGCCGCCGCGCCGTCCGGTCCTGTTTCGCTCACGGGCACTGTGACGGCCTCCGAGGCGGAGGACTCTTCGGACGACGCTGCCAAGGGCCGCGTGCTGTCATCGCTCCGGATCCCCACGATCGTGCACCTCGTCGACTATCGGGTGTACGACGCCTTCGTGATCCAGTCGTCGGTCGACTCAGGCGTCGTACCTTCACCGGCGCCGGCCGTCGTACAACCGCCGGCTCCGCCGACGGACCACGCCGGACTGCGGAACATTGCGTATGCCTTCCAGTGGTGGGTTTTCGCGGCCTTCACGCTGTGGATGTGGTGGCGGATGGTGCTGGACGCACATCGGACCCCTGCCGAGCCGGATCCCGATTCCACCGAGGCGGAGTCCGGGGACGACCAGGCCGGGGAGCCTGTGGAGCCAAGCGGTACCGTTTCAGCGTGACTTCCTCAGCCGATCCCGCCACTTCCGCCAGCCCGCAGCCGCTGACCCCGGCCGTCCGGGGTGCCCTCATCCGGTACCGCGTGATCGCGTACGTCGTCGGCGTGATGCTCCTGCTGCTTGTGTTCGTCGCGATGCCGCTGAAGTACTTCGCCGACAGCCAGGGCGCGATGGACGTGATCGGTCCGCTCCATGGGTTCCTGTTCATGGTCTACCTGATCGGCACGTTCGACCTGTATCGCCGGGTCCGCTGGTCGTTCCCCCGCCTCGTGATGACGGCCCTGGCCGGCACCATCCCGTTCCTCTCGTTCTACGCGGAGCGGAAGACCACGCACGAACTGCTCGGCCGGTAATTGCCTTGGAGGCCCGGTCGTTCTGACCTAGCTTCAGGTCCGTGCCCAGCCTCCACGACATCACGCAGTCGAACCGCGCCAGCTGGAACCAGATCCACCACGCCCGCCCCGGCGAGCCCGCGGCGTTCTTCAGCTCCGGCGGCTCGGCCCTCGACGCGGACGAGATCGCCGCGGCCGGAGACGTATCCGGCCGGCGCGTGCTCCAGCTCGCCTGCTCCTGCGGCGATCACGCCCTGTCCTGGGCCTTGCTGGGCGCCAAGGTCACCGGCGTCGACATCTCCGAGGTCGCGGTCTCGATGGCCCGCGACAAGGCCGCCGCCACCGGTCTCGCGGTCGACTTCCGCCAAGCCGACATGCTCGACCTCCCAGCCGAACTGACCGGCTTCGATCTCATCTACCTGAGCTGGGGCGCCATCTGCTGGGTCCCTGACCTGGCCGTCTTCGCGCAACTCGTCGCCGACCGGCTGGCTCCAGGCGGGTCCGTCCTGCTCGCGGATCATCACCCGATCTGGGAAGTCCTCGCCGTCCGCGGCCCCAACCAGCTGGAAGTCACCGCCGACTACTTCGGCCGCTCCACACCCCGCGCCACCATCGACAACGCCAAACTCCCCACCGGCGCTCGCGACAACCCGACTGCCCCTGACTTCACCGCGTTCATCTGGCCGCCGAGCGACATCATCACGAGCCTGATGTCGGCCGGGCTCCACCGCGCCGTTTTCCGCGAGTCCCCCGCCGCCGACATGTACCCCCGGCCTCGGCCTCGCCGCGGCCCAACTCCCCGCCACCTACCTCATCAAAGCCACACGCAATGTTTCACATGAAACATCGCCGCGAGTCACCAAGTAGCTTTGTCGACAAATCCCGCGAGACCCCGATAGGTCCGTCACCCCAGAATTCCTCTGTGAACGCGATCCTCAGCAAACTCACCAGACCCGGGCAGCACCGGCACTCCCCACCCAACAGCTCAGCAACGCCGATACGCAGCCAGTGGCTGGGCCGAGTCGTGGGCCGTGGCTCGCGGCGGGCGGTTTCGTCAGCCCATCCACGACTCGGCGGCCATCCGGTCAATGGCTCGCTGCGAGCGTGGCGGCGCCCGGCACCCTCGGCTGCCTGGTGGCGTCGGCCGGATCGGGTGCACTCGCCGTGACCTGAGACAGCCGTCGGTGGGCAGGGACCTGAAATGTCACGTCCCCGGCGACCTGTTCCTATCTCAGCCACCCATTGGCCGCGCGACCTGCTCGCGCAGGGGTGAGGCGCTAGCTGTTCTGCTTGTTGGGGTCCATCAGGGTGACGATGCGTTCGAGGTCGTCGAGGGAGGCGAACTCGACGGTGATCTTCCCCTTGGTCTTACCGAGGTCTACCTTGACGCGGGTTTCGAAGCGGTCGGAGAGGCGGTCGGCCAGGTCGACGAGGCGTGGGGCGACCGGCTTGTTGCGGCGGCGCTGCGCCGGCGTCGGGTCATCGCCGTTCATGTCGCCCAGGGCAACGATCTCTTCGACCGTGCGCACCGAGAGGCCCTCGGCAACGATCCGCTGGGCCAGTCGCTCGATCGCGTCGCCGCTCGGCAGGCCGAGCAGAGCGCGGGCATGACCGGCGGACAGGACGCCGGCCGCGACCCGACGCTGGACTGACGCCGGGAGCTTCAGCAGCCGCAGCGTGTTGGAAATCTGCGGACGCGATCGACCGATGCGGGTGGCGAGCACCTCCTGGGTGCAGCCGAAGTCGTCGAGCATCTGCTGGTACGCCGCGGCCTCTTCGAGCGGGTTCAGCTGACTGCGGTGCAGGTTCTCCAGCAACGCGTCCCTGAGCATCACGTCGTCCTGGGTGTCCCGGACGATCGCGGGGATCGTGGTGAGGCCGGCCTGCTGCGTCGCCCGCCAGCGACGCTCGCCCATCACCAGTTCGTACTTGTCCTTCTCGAGCCGCCGGACGACGATCGGCTGCAGCAGCCCGATCTCCTTGACCGAGTGGACCAGCTCCTCCATCGCGTCCTCGTCGAAGACGCTGCGCGGCTGCTTCGGGTTCGGAGTGATCTTGTCGACGTCGATCTCCGCGAACTCAGCGCCCGGTACGGCGGCCAACTCGGGCGCCGACGGTGTCGCGATCGGCGGCGCTCCCGGAATCGAGTGGGACTTGCTGCCGAGCGTCGTACTGGTGCCGGGAGCCGGGTTGCTGGGAATCAGCGCACCTAGTCCACGTCCGAGTCGGGTGTTCATCGCGCTCCCTCGAGTTCGACATCCTGCTGAGCTACTGCTGACCTGCCGCACCTGCCACCGTCCGCCGCGGGCGCCTCGTTTCACGTGAAACGGTGCCACAGCGATCAAGCGAATCAGGAGTTGTTCCGCATCGCGATCTCGCGGGACGCCTCGAGGTACGAGAGGGCTCCGGCGGACGCCGGGTCGTAGGCGAGCACGGTCTGGCCGTGGCTCGGTGCCTCCGAGATCCGCACCGACCGCGGTACGGCGGTCCGCAGTACGGCGTCCCGGAAATGGCCACGGACCTCGGCGGCGACCTCACCGGCCAGCTTGGTGCGGGCGTCGTACATGGTGAGCAGGATGGTGGAGACGTCGAGCCCGGGGTTCAGGTGCGACTTCACCATGTCGATGTGCCGGAGGAGCTGGGACAGACCTTCGAGTGCGTAGTACTCGCTCTGGATCGGGACCAGGACCTCGCGGGCGGCGGTCAGCGCGTTCACGGTCAGGAGGCCGAGCGACGGCGGGCAGTCGATGAAGACGTAGTCGTACTTCTCCCCCGCGGCCTCGGTCTCGGCCAGGTGCGTATCGAGCACCCGCTTCAGCCGGCTCTCCCGGGCCACGATGCTGACGAGCTCGATCTCGGCACCGGCCAGGTCGATCGTCGCCGGGACCACCATGATGCCCGGGTGCTCGGCGCACGGCTGGAGCAGCTTGCTCAGCGGCTCGTTCTCGATGATCGCCTCGTAGACACCCGGGGTGCCCTCCGAGTGGTCGATGCCGAGCGCGGTCGAGGCGTTGCCCTGGGGGTCGAGGTCGATCACCAGGATGCGGGCGCCGTACAGCGCGAGGCCGGCGGCGACGTTCACAGTGGTCGTGGTCTTGCCGACGCCGCCCTTCTGGTTGGCGACGACGAAGACTCGGGTTTCGGCGGGCAGCGGAAACTCGCGGCCCATCGTGCGTCCTTCATTCACCAGCAGGGTCCGTTCGGTGGCGGCGGCGATCGGAGTCTCGAGAAGTCGTCGCTGAAGCTCGTCCGACGTGGCCCGCGCGGCGATCTGTGCGGCAGTCATAGCGCCCATTCCGATAGGTGCGGGACTTGGCCCGAAGAGGATGTCAGTAGGGGTCGGGGCAGGTCTGCCCCCAGCTTCATCCACAGGCCTCTGTGGACGAATTCCCGTGTGCGAGGGCAGTTTCGTGGGGTCGTCATCCACAGGCAGTGGAGACTCCGCGAAGTCCTGGTCGGCGTCCACCAGTGACGCCGTTTCCCGACCCGGACCATCATCTCCCAACTCCCCCGTTTCACGTGAAACGGGGCCGGCTGCCGGCGCGAGGTCGAGACCGGCCGCGGCGATCGCCCGCAATGCCGAGCTGTCGATCGGCCCACGGTCCTCGACCGACTCGCTCACCGCGACCGACTCGGAGACCGGCGCAGGCAGATCGATCGTGGCCCGCACGGCTCCAACCATCGGAGCCGAGGCGACCGGCGCGGGGGGCGAGGCAACAGGGGTGAGGGCCGAGGCCGGCGTGGCAGCCAAGGCTGTCGATGTCGGAAGCGGGGCGGTGGGCGTAGCGGCCGGCGTGGCCGACGCGGCGGCTGGTGTCGTCGACGCGGCAGCCGGAGTGGCCGACGCGGTACCCGAGGCGGCCGGCATCGGATCGACAGTCGCCGACGTAGGACCCGAGCTGGCCGACGTGGGAGCCGCGGCAGCCGGAGTGGCGGCCGGCGCGGGAGCCGGGACGGCCGACGTCGGAGCGAGGGCGGCCGAGGTCGCGGACGAGGCTGCCGGGGTGGGGGAGGTGGGGACTGGCGGCGCCGGGGCGGGGTGGGTGGCGGCGGGCGGATCTGGAGTGATCAGGCGGACGGCCGAATCCGGATCGGACGGCCAGCCGATGGCCTGGGATGTTCTCGGTTCACCGGTGCTCTTCTCGGGCCATCCGAGGGCACGACTCACCAACCCGCTCACCTCCCGCGTCTTCCGTGCCGGGATCCCCCTGCAGCACGTCCGGCCACAATACTCACGACAGTCGTCGGCTGGGCCAGTTCATCGACGCCGAGTTGGTGAATGTGCCACAGCTCGGCCCCGAGGGCCGCGAGCTCCCGTTCGGAGGAGTCCAGTTCCTCCTCCGCGGACGACCCCTTCATCGCGAGCATCAGCCCCCCTTCGACACACAGTGGCAGACACCACCGGGCCAGTTTGCCCAAGGGAGCCACGGCCCGCGAAGTCACCACGTCGTACGACGCCGGAGGAAGTTCTTCGGCCCGGGCCCGGACCACGGTCGCGTTGTCGAGCGCGAGTACGTCGACCGCCTCTTGGAGGAAGGTGGTGCGCCGGAGCAAGGGCTCGACGAGCGCAACCTCGATGTCGGGACGAACCAGCGCGAGCACGATCCCGGGCAGACCCGCGCCAGTGCCGACATCGGCGACCGACGACTCTTCCGGGATCAGGCGCTCGAGGACGGCACAGTTCAGCAGGTGCCGGTCCCACAGCTTGGGAACCTCACGCGGGCCGATCAGCCCGCGGACCGTCCCCTGGGTCGCGAGGAGGTCGGCATAGGCCGCAAGCCGAACCGCCGCCCGTGGATACAGTTCCTCCACGAGCGGCGGCGGCGTTTCACGTGAAACGTGCTCGGTCACGAGCCCACGATCACGACGGCTGAACGACGACGCGCCGGCGGGGCTCCTCGCCCTCCGACTCACTGGTCAGGCCGGCGGCCGCGACGACGTCGTGGACCACCTTGCGCTCGAACGGCGTCATCGGGTCCAGTCGCACCGGGGTCCCGGTCGCCTTGACCTCCTCGACCGCCTTGCGCCCGACCTCTTCCAGTTCGGCCTTCCGGTTCGCCCGGTAGTTCGACACGTCCAGCATCAGCCGGGACCGCTCGCCGGTCTCCCGGTACACCGCCAGCCGGGTCAGCTCCTGCAGCGCCTCCAGCACCTTGCCGTTCTCACCGACGAGGTTGTTCAGTTCCGCGCCGACGATCGACACCGCGGCCCGATCGCCGTCGATGTCCATGTCGATGTCGCCGTCGAGGTCGGCGATGTCGAGCAACTCCTCGAGGTAGTCGGCGGCGATGTCGCTCTCCGCCTCCAGCGCCTTCAGCCGATCGTCGGCGGTGCTGGTGGTACCGGCGGACTGCTCCGCCGCCTCGCTGTTCTGCATGCCGTCGGTCACGGCCACTCCTTCACAATGTCGAGATCCGCCCCACGGGGACCCAGGTCGTTCACAAGCAGGGAGGGAACCGGCGCGCCGATCAGCGCGAGCCGCCGGACTTCTTCTGCGCCGCCTTCTTCTGCGCGGCCGACTTGGCCGCGGGCTGGCGCTTCGTAGCCGCACCCTTCTTGGCAGCCGGCTGCTTCTTGGCGGCACCGGCCTGAGTCTTCTTGGTCGCACCCTGCTGAGCGTTCGAGGACGTCTGTCCATTGCTCGGGGCGGTGTCCGCGTCCGACGGCGTCGCCGCGGCTCCACCGCTGGTCACGGGGCCACCCCTGCGGTCGCTGCGGGACTGCCGCTTCGGCTGCTGCCGCTGCGCCGGACGACGGTCCTGGACCGCGGTGTCCGTCGTACCGTCGGCGCTCGCGAGGCCCGCGTCGGCCGGACGGCCGGCGCGCAGGTTGTGCTCGCGCTTGCGGGCCTCCATCGCGTCGTACGCCGGGGTGCCCGGAGCCGGGTTGCGGCGGATCACGTAGAACTGCTGGCCCATCGTCCACAGGTTCGACACGAACCAGTAGATGAGCACACCGATCGGGAAGTTGAAGCCACCGATCAGGAAGAAGACCGGGAAGACGTACAGCATGATCTTCTGCATCTGCGCGGCCTGGCCGGTGAGGGCCTCCTTCGGCATGTTCTTGCGCATCAGCTGAAGCTGCGTGGTGAACATCGTCGCCGTCATCAAGATGATCAGCACGATCGCGACGGCCTTGACGTTGTTCGCGCCCGGGCCGCTCGCCTTCAGGAAGCTCTGCGAGATCTCCGCGCCGAAGATCTTCGCGTGCTGCAGCGAGAAGACCAACGGCTGCATGATCGCGCTGTGCGCCTTGCCGTTGGCCGCATAGTCGAGCACCCGGAACAGGGCCAGGAAGATCGGCGACTGCAGCAGCAGCGGCAAGCACGAGGAGAAGGGGTTGGTGCCCGTCTCCTTGTACAGCTTCATCATTTCCTGACCGAGCTTCTCCCGGTCATGGCCGTACTTCTTCTGCAGCTCCTTCATCTGCGGCTGCAGCAGCTGCATGTTCCGGCTGGAGCGGATCTGCCGGACGAACAGCGGGATCAGCAGGGTCCGGATCACCACGGTCAGGCCGGCGATGGACAGCGCCCAGGCCCAGCCGCCGTTCGGATCGAGCACCTGGCTCCAGAGCCAGTGCCAGCCGACGAGCAGGGCCGACACGGCCCAGTACAGCGGCGTCATGATGGTGTTGAACAGGTCTATGATCCCGTCCCACACCGCGAGCCCGGGGATGGCCAGAAGAGTCACTCATGCACCTCGCTGCACAGGCCCGCCGTCGGCTGACGGTCCGGGCTGGTTGGCGGAGATCGAGTCTCCGCGCTGGTCGACATCTGTGGGTGGAACGGGGTCGTAGCCGCCGGGGTTCCACGGGTGGCAGCGGGCGAGTCTCTTCGCCGCCAGCCAGCTACCGCGCACCGCACCGTGGCGCTCGACCGCCTCCAAGGCGTACGCCGAACAACTCGGGTAGAACCTGCACACCTGCCCGTACATCGGGCTGATGATCAGCCGGTACAACTTCAGGAAACCGATGATCCCGCTCTTCACGGGATTGAACCGCATCATGGTGTCAGCAACCGCTTCAGCGCACCGTCGACATCCGCCGCCAGCTCGTCGTACGACGCGGCGCCGGACGACGGGAGTGCGCGGACGACGGTGAGGCTGCCGGCCGGCAGCTCGGGGAGCCGAGTCGCCAGGACAGCACGCAGGCGGCGGTGGACCCGGTTCCGCAGAACCGCGTTGCCCACCGCCTTGTTCACCACGAATCCAACGCGAGCGGGCTCGGCCGTGGCGTCGTCCGCCCGGCCATCCCGCACCAGAAGATGGAGCACCACCGCGCGCCGGCCCGCGCGCCGTCCAGAACGAACGGCGCGGCGGAAGTCGTCGGACCGGCGGAGCCGATTCGACGCAGGCAACACGAGGTGGTCACCGTCGAGGAGGTCGCTCAGGCCGCGAGGCGCTGGCGGCCCTTGCCACGGCGGGCGGCGATGATGGCGCGACCCGCACGGGTCCGCATGCGAAGACGGAAGCCGTGCTTCTTGTGCCGGCGCCGGTTGTTCGGCTGGAACGTCCGCTTGCTCACTGGAATGACTCCGGTTACTCGAGATCACAAAATTGTCGACAAATCCATGGATAGATCTGCCGCTGGTGCAAGTCCTGCACACCACTCAAGAACCAGGGTGGTCCAGCAGGGAGCGCAGCACGAAACGGCCGGCTCAACACCGACTGATCCACGGTACGTGGCCGCCTGTGGACAGGTCAAACCAGCCATCCCCAGAGTTGTCCACAGACCTGTGGACAGAATAGTGGGTGGGTGGTTGGTCGAGTGGACGACCCAGGATCGTCACTGTCCGATCCGATTCGCCACCGTCAGCGATCACTGACCACGACTACGCTCCGGCGTCTACCCGACACGCCGGAGGTTGCCCCCAATTTGTGCTTCATAGCCTGTGGATGACGGCTTGAAGCAGCCTGGGCGGACTTGTTAGCGTCAGCCCCTCACACCAGATGTCCCACACCCCGCGATCGGTAACCAACCTGCTCCACGCGTCGTTCACAGTTGTGGACAACCGTGTGGACAGTGCGGCGATCGGACTGCGGAAACCAGCAACCGCGCTGAGCCGAACAGCACCACGACTCACCGGCCGCACGGTGTCGGGTCGAATGGTCGCGCCGCCCGGGTCCCCCCGGAACGCGCCGGCCACCGCAGCGATGAATCGGGGAGCAACGCGTGGTCGAGGACCATTCCGCCAGTGCGGACGAGACACCGGCGGAATACACACCGGCGCACTACATCAGGCCCGACCGCATCGGGTCGCAGTACCAGGGCGACGGCGGCCAGGACCTCCGACCCGAACCGGCCGCGGACTTCCGCACCGAGGTGACCCCGACCGAATTCCGGTCCGAGCCGCATCCCGCCGACTTCCGCAGCGAGCCCACGGACATCCGCGCTGAACCCACCCCCGCGGACTTCCGGGCCGAACCCAACCCCCCGGACTTCCGGGCCGAACCCAACCCCGGGAACTTCCGCGCCGAGCCCCTCTCCGCAGATTTCCGCGTCGAGCCCCTTCCGACCGACTTCCGGGGTGAGATCGTCCCGCCGGAGTTCCGGCCCGACGTCGCTCCGGCCGCCGAGCCCGCGCCGCGGATGGATCCCGGCGACCACCTCAGCCCCTCTCTCCCGATCCCGATGCCCGAGCCACCGCAGTCCGGCTACCGGCCGACGGCTCCTCCGCAGTACGACGGCTACCGCTACCGCTCCGACCTGGAGCGCGCAGCGACAGATCTTCCGACCGGCCCGGTGACCGAGCCCTCCGCAGGTACGGCGTACTTCGGTAGCGCACCCGCGGTCGGCAACCTGGGCTACCCCGACTCGAACAGCAATGCCTGGAGTGGTGAGCGGAACGCCGCTGGGGGTACCGGCAGCGGCGACACAGCAGGGCCGGCGCGGAACGAGGGTGATGCACGTGCGGACGGTGACGGCAGAGGACCTGAGCCTCGGATGCCAGAGACACGGGCGGCCGAGCAACCACCGGCGGAGCCCCGCCGAATCGAGACCCGACCCATCGAGACCCGACCCATCGAGACCCAGCCGGTCGAGCAACGACCTGTCGAACCGCGGGCCGTTGAGCCCCGACCCGTCGAGCCACAGCCGGAAGCCGCGGCACCCGTGATGGACCTCGGCGAAGCCTGGGCCCGGGTGCTCGCGGGCCTCCCGCCGAACCAGCGGGCCTGGTTGACGAACTCGCGGCCGGTGACGCTGCACGAGAGTACGGCGATCGTGGCCGTGCCGGACGACTTCACCCGCGGCCAGCTCGAGACCCGGCTGCGACCTGACCTCGAGCGGATCCTGACCGAGAGCTTCGGTCGTGACATCCGGATCGCGGTGACCGTCGACCCGACGCTCGACCCGGAGCTGCGCGAACCACAGTCGCCGCCGCAGCCCGCCGTACGCGAACCGCTGCGGACCGACGGCGCGTTCCAGCCGACGATCCAGTCCGCGCTGACCGACCCGGCGCCCGGAGCGCAGTTCGGTCAGCCGCGGCAGGAGCAGCGCTACGAACAGCCCGCCCGCCAGCACTACGACCAGCCGGCTCAGCAGTCCCAGCAGCCGTTCGGCTCGGTCGCACCGCTGCCGAACGGCTCCGCTCCGATCCAGCCGGCCACCGAGGCACAGGGTGAAGCCCGGCTGAATCCGAAGTACACCTTCGAGACCTTCGTCATCGGCAGCTCGAACCGGTTCGCGCACGCGGCCGCGGTCGCCGTCGCCGAGGCACCGGGTAAGGCGTACAACCCGCAGCTGATCTACGGCGACTCCGGTCTGGGCAAGACCCACCTGCTGCACGCGATCGGCCACTACGTCCGCAGTCTCTACACCGGGGCGCGGGTCCGGTACGTGTCCAGCGAAGAGTTCACCAACGACTTCATCAACGCGATCCGCGACGACAAGGCGTCCCAGTTCCAGCGCCGGTACCGCGATGTCGACGTCCTGCTGATCGACGACATCCAGTTCCTCGAGGGCAAGATCCAGACCCAGGAGGAGTTCTTCCACACCTTCAACACCCTCCACAACGCGAACAAGCAGATCGTGATCAGCTCCGACCGGGCGCCGAAACGCCTGGAGGCGCTGGAGGATCGGCTGCGGAACCGGTTCGAGTGGGGACTGATCACCGACATCCAGCCGCCCGACCTGGAGACCCGGATCGCGATCCTGCGGAAGAAGGCGGCCACCGAGCGGCTGACGGCGCCGCCGGAGGTGCTGGAGTTCATCGCGTCGAAGGTGCAGACGAACATCCGTGAGCTCGAGGGCGCACTGATCCGCGTCACCGCGTTCGCCAGCCTGAACCGGCAGCCGGTCGATCTGAGTCTGGCCGAGATCGTGCTGAAGGATCTGATTCCCGAAGGCAGCAAGCCCGAAGTGACCGCCAGCATGATCATGGGCCAGACCGCTTCGTACTTCGGTCTGTCGATCGACGACCTCTGCGGATCCAGCCGGAGCCGGGTGCTGGTGACGGCTCGGCAGATCGCGATGTACCTGTGCCGCGAGCTCACCGATCTGTCGTTGCCGAAGATCGGCCAGCAGTTCGGCGGCCGCGACCACACCACCGTGATGCACGCCGAACGGAAGATCCGGCAGCTGATGTCCGAGCGGCGCAGCGTCTTCAATCAGGTCACCGAACTGACCAACCGGATCAAGCACCAGGCCAAGCAGCAATGAGCAACGGTGACCGCGTCGAAGCCACGGACGCCGAGCGCTACAACGCGGTCACCGGAACCACACAGGGTGGGGATACACCTGTGGATAACTGTGGGTATCACCGTGGACACATCGCTGTGTGCTGTGGATTCGCTGTGGGGACAGAATCCGTCGTACCCAGCCGTCCTCAGCACGACCGAGATTCGTCCACATGCCGTGCACAGGGCGATTCGGTACCTGACCTGCGAAGTCGGCGCTTTTCCACAGTATCCACCGGTGCTAAGAACCCTATGGAATCTGTAGAGAGTTCCCAGTCCACAAAACGATCGAGCCGCGCTTCCTGGGGAAAACCCCGGTCTCGCGCCGGGTTGAACGACCTGTCAGGCTGTCCTCAACAGCACCCGAACGACGCCGACGCGACCCGCCCGAAGCGCCACGTCACGCCCGATTGGCGCAGAGCACACTTGTCCGTGGCAGGATCTGCCTGGCACACAGCCGAATCAGGAGGCACCCAGCGGTGAAGTTTCGCGTCGAGCGCGACGTACTGGCCGAGTCGGTGGCCTGGGCCGCGCGCAGCTTGCCCAGTCGTCCCAGCGTCCCGATCCTTGCCGGCCTTCTGGTCGAGGCCGAGGACGGGCAGATCACCCTGTCCGGCTTCGACTACGAGACCTCGGTCCGGGTCACCGTGCCCGCTCAGGTGGCTGACTCCGGCAAGTGCCTGATCTCAGGCCGGCTGATGGCCGACATCTCCAAGAGCCTGCCGAACCAGCCCGTGGACATCGCCCTGGACGGCGCCAAGGCCCAAGTGACCTGCGGCAGTTCGCGGTTCACGCTCCAAACGCTTCCCACCGAGGAATATCCGGCGCTGCCGGAGCTCCCGGCGGCGAGCGGCACGGTCAAGGCGGACGTCTTCGCCCAGGCGGTCGGCCAGGTGGTGACCGCGGCTGGTCGCGAAGACACGCTGCCGGTGCTGACCGGCGTCCGGGTCGAGATCGAGGGATCCACGATCTCGCTGCTCGCCACCGACCGCTACCGGCTCGCCATCCGCGAGCTCGAGTGGAACCCGCAGTCCCCCGACGCGTCCGCGGCCGCGCTGGTGCCGGCCCGGGTGCTGTCCGAGACCGCGAAGGCGATGACCGGATCGGACGTGATCGTCTCGCTGGCCGCGCCCGGCACCGGTGACGGCATCGTCGGCTTCGAGGGCGAGGTGTCCGGCGGCAACCGGCGCGCCACCACCCGGCTGCTGGACGGCGAGTTCCCGAAGGTCCGCGGCATCATCCCGACCGACGCCGCGATCGCGACCCGGGTGCGGATCGACACCGCGACCCTGGTTGAGGCCGTCAAGCGGGTTGCCCTGGTCGCGGAGCGCAACGCGCCGGTCCGGCTGACCTTCGCCGAGGACAGCGTGACGCTCGACGCCGGCAGTGGTGACGAGGCGCAGGCCTCGGAGTCGATCGAGGCGCGGGTCGCCGGTGATCCGGTGACCGTAGGCTTCAACCCGACGTACCTGCTCGACGGGCTGAACGCGATCGGTACGCCGGTCGCGCACCTGGCCTTCACGCAGGCGACGAAGCCGGCCGAACTGACCGGTGTGCGGGACTTCGACGGCGAACCGATCACCGAGTTCCGGTACGTGCTGATGCCGGTCCGCCTGAACAGCTGAACGCCAACAGAACAAGGGGATTCACGATGGAGCTCGGCCTTGTCGGTCTCGGCAAGATGGGCGGCAACATGCGCCAGCGGATCCGCAACGCCGGCCATACTGTGGTCGGCTTCGATCACAATCCGGACATCTCCGACGCCGGCAATCTCGCCGACATGGTCGGCAAACTCACCGCCCCCGACCAGCCGAGGGTGGTCTGGGTGATGGTTCCGGTGCAGGCCATCGACCCGGTCGTCACCGAACTGGCGGACCTGCTCTCCCCCGGCGACATCGTGATCGACGGCGGCAACAGCCGCTGGACCGACGACACCCGCCGGGCCGCGCAGCTCGCCGAGAAGGACATCCGCTTCGTCGACTGCGGTGTGTCCGGCGGCGTCTGGGGCCTGGAGAACGGGTACGCCCTGATGTGCGGCGGCGACAAGGACACCGTCGCGACCGTGATGCCGATCTTCGAAGCTCTGAAGCCCGAGGGCGAGTTCGGTTTCGTGCACGCCGGCAAGGTCGGCGCCGGGCACTTCACCAAGATGGTCCACAACGGCATCGAGTACGGCATCATGCAGGCGTACGCCGAGGGCTTCGAGCTGCTCGAGGCCGCGGAGATCGTGGACAACGTGCCGGCCGCGTTCGACTCGTGGCGCGAGGGCACCGTGATCCGGTCCTGGCTGCTCGACCTGATGGTGATCGCCCTCAAGGACGACACCCACCTGGACAAGATCCGCGGGTACGCCGACGACTCCGGCGAGGGCCGGTGGACCGTCGAGGCCGCGATCGACAACGCCGTACCGGTGCCGGCCATCGCGGCGGCGCTGTTCGCGCGCTTCGCGTCCCGGCAGGAGGACTCGCCGGCGATGAAGGCGATCGCCGCGATGCGCAACCAGTTCGGCGGCCACGCGGTGAAGGGCGCCGAGGACCCGTCGTACGCGACACCCCCGATCAAGCACTGAGGTGTATGTCACCGCCCTGGGTCTGCTCGACTTCCGGTCCTATCAGCAGGCGGAGGTCCAGCTCACTCCGGGCGTGACGTCCTTCGTCGGACCGAACGGCCACGGCAAGACCAACCTGGTCGAGGCGATCCACTACACCGCGACACTCGGCTCGCACCGGGTGGCGAACGACGCACCGCTGGTGCGGGCCGGCGCCACCCGCGCGATCGTGCGGACCGAGATCCACAGCCAGTACGACCGCGACGTGGTCGTCGAGCTGGAAATCAATCCTGGGAGGGCAAATCGGGCCCGGGTGAACCGTTCGCCGGTGCCGCGGCCGCGGGACGTGCTCGGATTGCTCCGCACGGTGCTGTTCGCGCCGGAGGATCTGGCGCTGGTGAAGGGCGATCCGTCCGAGCGGCGCCGGTTCCTGGACGAGTTGCTGACCCTGCGGTCGCCGCGGATGGCCGGCGTACGGCAGGACTACGACCGGGTGCTGAAGCAGCGGAACTCGCTGTTGCGGAGCGCGTCGATGGCGCGCCGGCAGAACCGGTCGAGCGCCGCCGAGGGACAGTTACGCACGCTGGAGGTGTGGGACTCGCACCTCGCCCGGGCCGGCTCGGATCTGCTCGCGACCCGGCTCGAGTTGCTGGAATCCCTGCGCCCGCTGGTTTCCGGCGCGTACGACGCTGTTGCCCGAGGCAAGGGTGATGCGCGGCTGGAGTACAAGTCGTCGGTCGTGCTCGAGCCCGGCGTGACGTCGCGGGAGCAGTTGAGCGAGGTGCTGCTGGCGGCGGTGCGCGAGAAGCGGCCGGACGAGCTCGACCGGGGTGTGTCGCTGGTCGGCCCGCATCGCGACGACGTCGTACTCGGGCTTGGGGACTTGCCTGCGAAGGGGTATGCGAGTCACGGTGAATCGTGGTCGTTCGCGCTCGCGCTGCGGCTGGCGTCGTACGAACTGCTGAGAGCGGACGGGGGTGAGCCGGTGCTGATCCTGGACGACGTGTTCGCCGAGCTCGACTCGCAGCGCCGGGACCGCCTGGCCGAGCTGGTCGCGCCCGCCGAGCAGGTGCTGGTGACCGCGGCGGTCGGCGCGGATGTGCCCGCTGAGCTCAGCGGAGCCCGGTTCGACGTCGGTGACGGGTCCGTTCGCCGTGTCTGAACCCCGGAATTCCTCTGAGAGCGGCTTCGAGAGCGAGCCCGCTCCGGAACCGCCGGGCGAAACCGAGCACGACAAACAGGGACTGGACCTGGCGAAATCGCTCGCCGGGCGGCTGAAGGCGGCCAACGGCGGGATCAAGCCGGTCAAGCGGACGCGCCGGCGACCGCGTGTCGACGGCGCCCAGATCAGTAGCGCCCGCCCCGACGACCGGGACCCGCAGAAACTGACCAACACGCTTGGCCGGCTGATGCGCGACCAGGGCTGGGAAGTCGACGTCGCCGTCCACGGCGTGATGGCGCGCTGGCCGTCGATCGTCGGCCCCGAGATGGCCGAACATTGCACGCCCGAGTCCTACCAGGACACCGAACTGACCGTGCGTACGTCGTCCACCGCCTGGGCCACCCAGCTCAAGCTGCTCGCCCCCGACCTGGTCCGCCGCCTGAATGCCGAACTCGGCGACGGCACGGTCACCCGCGTCAACGTCCAAGGTCCCCACACCCCCAGCTGGCGCAAGGGCCCCCGCACCGTCCGCGGCGGCCGAGGCCCCCGCGACACCTACGGCTGAGCAACCGGCCCCAACTGTGAGACCGACCGGTCAGGCGACCCCGATGGTCCCCTAGGATCGGGCGCGATGCGCACGATCGTCGATGGTTTTCGCGAGATGGTCCACCTGATCGGAGACACTTTCCGGCTCTGGTGGCGGAACCTCCTGCCGTTGGCGACCTGGTTCCTGGCCGGCTACATCGGCTTCAAGGCGTGCACCGAGGGTGCGATCTGGCTGTCCGAGCACTCCCACGGCAGCATCGGCGTCGGGCTCTTCTCAGCCGGTGTGCTGATGCAGATCGCGGCGTACGTCGGCATGATCCGGACCTGTGCGACGTCGCTCTACCGCTGGCGGGACGCGGCCGGCAACCAGGCCGAGGAGACGTCCGACCCGACCCAGCGGGGTCTGCTGGAGTTGCTCGCCGTCACGCTGCTTCCGCTGGTCGCGGTGTGGTCGGCCTGGGGCTTCCTGGAAACTCAGGTTTCCGAGCTCAACGTCAGCAACCTGGTCCAGCGCGGACTGCAGCCCGGGTCGGAGTTCTTCCAGCTGTCCGACGGCCGGTGGCACAAGTATCTGCCGGCGATCGTGATCCTGCTGGTGCTGCGACGGGTTTTCGAAGCGGTCGATGACCGCTGGCCGAGCCGGCCGGTGAAGTTCGCCCAGGTCTGGGCGGAATCGTTCTTCCTGCTGATCACCGTCGTCGTGACGCCGTTCGCGATCCAGGACGGCAAGGACTGGTTCGAGGTCCGCAACTTCTGGTACTGGTCGCTGGGCTGGTGGGGCGGGCTGAAGGACTTCTTCGCCAGCATCCACATCCCGGTCCCCGCCGGTATCGAGTTCCTCTGGGGCTTCTTCTGGGAGAACCTCTGGCCGTTGTTCAAGCTCGGTGTCGCCGAACCGCTGACCTGGCTGGCCATCACCACCGTCGTCTTCGGCCACCGCGTGCTGTCGAGCGGCGGCGTCTTCCGGGGCACCCGGGTGGAGCGCCGGTTCGGAGATCAGCTCGAGGCCGAGGCGCCGAAGCAGAACCGGATCGTCGCGCTCACCAACAAGGCCCCGAACCTCCTGCTCGGCGGCTTCCGGGAGAAGTTCTACCCGACGCTGAACGCTTTCCGGCTGCTGGTCCGGGTCGGCCCGGTGTTCCTCGGCGTGGTCTGCATGGTGTACACGTTCTGGCTGCTCGGTGACGACTGGCTGTTCTACGGACTGAGCCGGCTGATCGGGGACCACGGTGAGCGCTGGGGCTTGATGAACGCCGAGATCGCCCGGCTGATCGGGGACGTCGTGTTCCAGACGCTGCGGATCGCGTTGCTGGCGGCGGCCTTCGACCTCTGCATCTCGGTCGGTATCGAGCGCAAGACCGAGGCCGCCGCGGCGG
Source organism: Kribbella sp. NBC_01510 (assembly GCF_045040325.1). Lineage (NCBI taxonomy): Bacteria > Bacillati > Actinomycetota > Actinomycetes > Propionibacteriales > Kribbellaceae > Kribbella > Kribbella sp. NBC_01510. The sequence continues at coordinate 2,254,374 of NZ_CP109418.1, forward strand.
CCAAGGCCAAGGTCGATGCCGAGGCAGAGGCCAAGCCCGAGGCCGAGGTCGCCACGGTGTAGAGCCGGCCGCGAGGCCCGGTCAGGGAGTGATGAGGAAGCGACGGTTCTCGTCGTTGAACTCGACCTGGATACCGGTCAGGTGCGGCACGGCGGACGCGGGAACGACGTACACCTGGGCGATCTTGCCGGGCTTGTTACGCGTCCACGGGTGGTCGGTATCACCGCAGTACGTCGGCAGCGGATAGCCGTAGGGTTGCTGCCCCTGCCAGACGTTGCCGCGATCGTCGCGCAGGTCCGCCTCGCAGTGGAAGCCCTTGTCCTTCATGTAGAGACCGTCGAGCGGCGTCAGCGTCACGGTCGCGACGAGGATCACCGAACCGGCCGGTCCCATCGAGTCGATCTCCTCGCCTTCGTCGTCGACCAGTCGCGTGTACGCCTGCAGCGAGTCCAGCTTCCACTCGACGTGATCGATGGTCACCGGTCCGCCGGCCTTGACGACATCGGTGATCGCACCGTCCTTGTAGACCTGCTCCGGGTCGTCCAGATAGGTCCGCGTCACCATGTAGCCGCTGGTGGACACCAGAGCCAGCAGCAGAGAGATCTGCGCGGTCACCCGGCCCGCACGGGTGGCGATTCTCATTGGGCCACCCGCTCAACCGAGTTCGGGATCACGTACTGCTCCGCGGCGCCGTCGACGAGCTGCTGGGCGACGGTTTCGCTCGGGACGCCGAGGTCGACGTCGATCGCGTGCGCCAGCACGTTGTAGAACTGGCTCGGCCGGAGCTTCAGCGTGAGTCCCTTCAGATCGACCGGGTTGACCTCGAACACGACGGCGCCCGTCTGCCCGAACCCGGCGGCCGCGAAGTCGATGCCGTTTCCGGTCGTTTCGCCCACCGGCTTGTAGACCGTGCCACCATCGGCCTCCATCGTCACGTTCAGAGTGGTCGGATTCTGCGTACCGCGAACCGTGTCCCACTCGAGCGCGACGTACATGCCGTTGGTCTCGATCGGCTTGTCGTCATCGCCGGCGCTGCTCGGCAGGTACGACTTGGCGAACTTCATCCGGGTTACCTCGATGGTCGAGTCGCCGTACTCGAGCTTCGAGCCGACCGTGCCGTGCTCGATGATCAGGTTGTCCTCGTCGTTGTAGACCTGGTCCGGCACGGCCAGCCGGGTGAGCCCGCCGAGCAGGACGAAGAGGACGCCCACCAGCACGGTGGCCGGGCGATAGAGCTTCACTTGTCCTCCCCGTCGTCGATGACGACCGTCGGCTTGAGCTGGACAACGGCGTCCGCGGTCTCGTTGTGCCAGTACGGCGTGTCATTCGCACCGAGCACGGAGGGGTCCGACTCATAGCGCTCGCCGAGGACCCCGACTTCGATCATGTCCGCGCTGAAGTCGGCGGGGATGTCGAACTTGGTGAAACAGCTCTCCGGCGGCAGCCCGTAGACCAGCTCCCACCCGAGGATGCCGCGGCAGTCGGCGCCGTTGGAGTGCACCAGGTCCTTGCCGGGGCCGGAGATCAGCCGGAGCAGGTCGCCGTCCACGTTATGGCTCGTGAACTCCTCGGTGTCGACGTTCTTCACGTCGAAGTAGACCTTCAGCTCCGCCTTCGCCTCGTCGTACTTCGTCTTCGGCGTCCGGACGATCTCCGCTTTGGTGAAGTTGTATTCGTACCGGCCCGAGGTCAGCGTCGCCGGCGCGGTCAGAGTCGGGACCTTACGTCCGTGCTTCTCCTTCCAGCCGCCGGTGAAGAGGACGACCACCGCGAGGATGACGACGATCGCGATCGCGATCAGCCATTTGCGCCGGTGCCGGTGAATCACCCGGTCGGCGATCATGGCGTCGATGACGTCGTCGAGACTTTCCACGGCAGCGATCCTAAAGGCCCGTGGGTGCGCGGCGGGCCCTCTCGTCCACCTGGTCGTGAGCGGTCTGGACCGGTCGGCGTCGTCTCGGTCTCCAGACCGTCAGCGGTGAAGACCCCGGAGGCCACTGAGCGGCCGTGAGCGCTTTCAGGCCCCCCATGCGTGAGTGGGGACATGGCGAGGAGGGAGAAAAGACGCCCTGTCCACAGTTTCAGGCGGCTGGTGGCCGGTTCTGCTTCGGTCGACAGGTAAGATGGACGGTGTAGAGCAAGCCGCGCCTCTATCAATACTGTGGAGGGCGGCTTCCACTGTGCACGATGCCTCGCGAGCGCGGGGTCCGAGGAGGACAACAGCCGGTGACCGACGAGCCGACCGAGATCGACGCCAACCAGCCCGCCGACCCCATCGGCACCGTCGTACCCGACAGCGGTGAACTCCCCGCGATGCTCGACGCGATCCCGTCGAACGTCGTGGATCGGGAGTACGACGCGAGCGCGATCCAGGTCCTGGAGGGTCTGGACGCCGTCCGGAAGCGACCGGGGATGTACATCGGGTCCACCGGTGAGCGTGGTCTGCACCATCTCGTCACCGAGGTGGTCGACAACGCGGTGGACGAGGCGATGGCCGGGTTCGGCGACCGCATCGTCGTGACCCTGCTGCCCGACGGCGGCGTCCGCGTCGACGACAACGGCCGCGGCATCCCGGTCGACATCGTCGAGTCCGAGGGCAAGCCGGCCGTCACCGTCGTGCTGACCGTGCTGCACGCCGGCGGCAAGTTCGGCGGCGGCGGGTACAAGGTGTCCGGCGGTCTGCACGGCGTCGGCGTCTCGGTCGTGAACGCGCTGTCCAGCCACCTCCGCGTCGACGTGAAGAAGAACGGCAAGCTGTACACCCAGTCCTTCACGATGGGTGTCCCGGACGCCGACCTCGCCGAGATCGGTACCTCGGACGCGAACGGTACGACGATCACGTTCTGGCCCAGCCCGGACGTCTTCGAGTCCACGACGTACTCCTACGAGACACTGGCCACCCGGTTCCGTGAGTACGCGTTCCTGAACAAGGGACTCGAGCTGGTGATCCGGGACGAGCGGCCCGACCACATCGACGAGGACGGCAAGCCGCTCCAGCAGTCGTTCCGGTACGACGACGGTCTGGTCGACTACGTGAAGTACCTGACCGGCATCCGCGAGACCGTGCACCGGGACGTCATCTCGTTCGAGGCGGCCACCGCCGAGAACACGATGAGCCTCGAGGTCGCGCTGCAGTGGAGCGGCTCGTTCCAGGAGTCCGTGCACACCTTCGCGAACGCGATCAACACCCACGAGGGCGGCACTCACGAAGAAGGCTTCCGGGCCGCGCTCACCTCACTGGTCAACTCGTTCGGCGAGGACCAGGGGATGATCAAGAAAAAGGAGGACCGGCTCACCGGTGACGACATCCGGGAGGGCCTGACCGCGATCATCTCGGTCAAGCTCGCCGAGCCGCAGTTCGAGGGCCAGACGAAGACCAAGCTCGGCAACACCGAGGTGAAGGGCTTCGTCCAGCGGGTCGTGAACGACAAGCTCGGCGCCTGGTTCGAGCAGAACCCGGCCGAGGGCCGCGAGATCATCCGCAAGGCGACCGCCGCGGCGAGTGCCCGGATCGCGGCCCGCAAGGCGCGCGACCTGGCCCGCAACCGCAAGGGCCTGCTGGGTGGCGGTGGTCTCCCGGGCAAGCTGGCCGACTGCCAGTCGACCAACCCCGAGGAGTGCGAGGTCTACATCGTCGAGGGTGACTCGGCCGGTGGCTCCGCGAAGGGTGGGCGGGACCCGAAGTTCCAGGCCATCCTGCCGATCCGGGGCAAGATCCTGAACGTCGAGAAGGCCCGGATCGACAAGGTCCTGCAGAACAACGAGGTCCAGGCGATCATCTCCGCGCTCGGCACCGGCATCCACGAGGACTTCGACGAGGACAAGCTCCGATACCACAAGATCGTGATCATGGCCGACGCCGACGTCGACGGCCAGCACATCCGGACCCTGCTGCTGACGCTGCTGTTCCGGTTCATGCGGCCGCTGATCGAGCGCGGGCACGTGTACGCCGCGCAGCCGCCGCTGTACAAGATCCGCTGGAGCAACCACGCGGACGAGCTCGCCTACACCGACCGCGAGCGCGACGGCCTGCTCGAGGCCGGCGCCGAGGCGGGCCGGAAGCTGCCCAAGGAGAACCCGATCCAGCGCTACAAGGGTCTGGGCGAGATGAACGCGAACGAGCTGTGGGACACGACGATGGACCCGGCCAACCGGGTGCTGCTGCAGATCACCCTGGACGACGCGATCCGTGCCGACGAGACGTTCCAGACGCTGATGGGCGACGACATCGAGGCGCGGCGCAGTTTCATCCAGCGCAACGCCAAGGACGTCCGCTTCCTCGACATCTGACGGGTTCGTGGTCCGTTGCCCCGGGCCACAGTCCACCCTGCGCCACTCACCGACGTACTGATGACTTGAACGGGACGAGCTTTTCATGACGGAGACCCCCACCTCCCCGGGCCACGACCGGGTCGAGCCCCTCGACCTGCAGACCGAGATGCAGCAGTCGTACCTCGACTATGCGATGGCCGTGATCGTCGGCCGCGCACTGCCCGAGGTCCGCGACGGCCTCAAGCCGGTGCACCGCCGCATCCTCTACGCGATGTACGACGGCGGCTACCGACCGGACCGTGGTTTCAACAAGTGTTCCCGCATCGTCGGTGACGTGATGGGTCAGTACCACCCGCACGGCGACTCGGCGATCTACGACACCCTGGTCCGGCTGGCGCAGCCGTGGGTGATGCGGGCGCCGCTGATCCAAGGCCAGGGCAACTTCGGTTCGCCGGGCAACGACCCGGCGGCCGCGATGCGGTACACCGAGTGCCGGATGGCGCCGCTGGCGATGGAGATGGTCCGCGACATCGACCAGGACACGGTCGACTTCCGGGCCAACTACGACGGCAAGTCGCAGGAGCCGGTGATCCTGCCGGCCCGCTTCCCGAACCTGCTGGTGAACGGCTCGTCCGGCATCGCCGTCGGCATGGCGACGAACATCCCGCCGCACAACCTGCGCGAGGTCGCGGCCGCGGTCAACTGGGCGCTTGAGCACCCGGACGCGACCCAGGAGGAGCTGCTCGACGCCTGCCTGCAGTACATCAAGGGCCCCGACTTCCCGAACGGCGCACTGATCGTCGGCTACAAGGGCATCGACGACGCCTACCGCACCGGCCGTGGCTCGGTCACGATGCGTGCGGTCGTCGACATCGAGGAGGACGCCAAGGGCCGGACCAGCCTGGTCGTCACCGAGCTGCCGTACATGGTCAACCCCGACAACCTGGCCTTGAAGATCGCCGAGCTGGTGAACACCGGCAAGATGAGTGGGATCGCCGACATCCGCGACGACAGCTCGTCGCGGACCGGGCAGCGGCTGGTCGTCGTGCTGAAGCGGGACGCTCAGCCGCGCGTCGTACTGAACAACCTCTACAAACACACCCAGCTGCAGGACACCTTCGGGTGCAACATGCTGGCTCTGGTCGACGGCGTACCGCGCACTCTGAGCGTGAATCTCTTCATCAGCCACTGGATCGACCACCAGATCGAGGTCATCCAGCGTCGGACCCGCTTCCGTCTGCGCGAGGCGGAGAAGAACGCGCACATCTACCGCGGCTACGTGAAGGCGCTCGACGCCCTCGACGAGGTGATCGCGCTGATCCGGCGCAGCCCGGACGTCGACGAGGCGCGGACCGGCCTGATGCAGCTGCTCGACATCGACGAGATCCAGGCGCAGGCGATCTTGGACATGCAGCTGCGCCGGCTGGCCGCACTGGAACGGCAGAAGATCATCGAGCGGTTGCAGGAGCTCGAGGCGATCATCGCCGACCTCGAGGACATCCTGGCCAGCCCCGAGCGGCAGCGGTCCATCGTCAAAGACGAGCTCGCCGAGATCGTCGACAGGTACGGCGACGAGCGGCGGACCGAGATCATCGCGGCCGACGGCGACCTGTCCGTCCAGGACCTGGTGCCGGACGAGGACGTCGTCGTCACCATCACCCGCGGCGGGTACGCGAAGCGGACCAAGACCGACCTGTACCGGACGCAGAACCGCGGCGGCAAGGGTGTTCGCGGTGCGCAGTTGCGGGCCGAGGACGAGATCAGCCACTTCTTCGCCACCACGAACCACCACTGGATGCTGTTCTTCACCACCAAGGGCCGGGTCTACCGGGCCAAGGTGTGGCAGCTGCCCGAGTCCGCCCGGGACGCGAAGGGCTCGCACGTCGCCGGCCTGCTGTCGTTCCAGCCGGACGAGGAGATCGCGCAGGTCCTGACACTGCGCGACTACGAGCAGGCTGACTACCTGGTGCTCGCCACCAAGCGGGGCCTGGTCAAGAAGACGGCGCTGACCGACTACGACTCGGCCCGGCAGAGCGGCATCATCGCGGTCAACTTCCGCGAGGACGACGACGAGTTGATCGGTGCCGACCTGGCCACCGCCGAGGACGACCTGCTACTGGTGTCCCGCAAAGGCCAGTCGATCCGCTTCACCGCGAACGACGAGCAGCTCCGCCCGATGGGCCGGGCCACCTCCGGCGTGACCGGGATGAAGTTCCGCTCCGGCGACGAGTTGCTGTCGATGTCGGTGATCCGGGCCGGCGCGGACGAGGACTCCCAGTTCGTCTTCACCGTGACCGACGCCGGGTACGCCAAGCGCAGCCGGGTCTCGGAGTACCGCCAGCAGGGCCGCGGTGGTCTCGGCATCAAGGCAGTGAAGCTGAACGACGAGCGCGGCTCGCTGGTCGGCGCACTCATCGTGGTCGACGAGGACCAGGTGCTGGCGATCAAGGCGAGCGGTCAGGTGGTCCGCAGCCGGGTCGACAGCGTGCCGGTCAAGGGCCGGGACACGATGGGCGTCCGGTTCGCCGGGGTCGGCGAGTCCGACGCGGTCGTCGCGATCGCCCGGAACACCGATCTGACCGTCAACGGCGATCTCATCGGCGAGGAATCCGAAGGCGTCGAAGGGGGTACATCCCTCGGAGATGCCCAGGATGTGGACGGATCGACAACCGAATCCACCCCTGAGAGCGTCCAGAATGATGACGAACGTTCGACGGACGTGGACGGCGCGGCTACCGTCGAAGACGACGATGCCGGCCAGGAGGGGTAACTGATGACCAACCGCGCGAGGCCGACCTGGCCCGATGGTGCGGCGGACAGTTCCAGCCAGCGGGCATCGCAGGCCGGGAAGCCGCCCACCGGACCGGCCACTCCGGCCTCCAACGGTCGTTCCGGTGCCGCGCCCAGCGGCAACGGCCAGCCAAGGAGCGGTACGCCGAACGGCCAGCGGCCGGCGGACTTCCGCCAGCAGCCGCGGCCGGGCGCGGCCGGTGCCACACCGGTGCGCCCGCAGCAGCAGCCGGCCCGTCCCGGTACGACGCCGGGCCCGAGCACGCCCGGTCGCCCTGAGCCATGGTCACCCACCCCGGTCCCGCCGCCACCCGGTGCTCCGGTGTCAGCCTCGTCGTACGGACTGACCGGCACGACCGAGCCGAAGACCGAGTCGTTCGGTGATCGGGTGAGCGCGGCACGTCAGGCAGTCCTGGACAAGGCGGCCGCGGTGAAGAACGACAAGACGGACAAGACCGAGAACAGGCACGCGGCGAAGGCCGGGAGAGAACCGAAGCCGTCGAGCCGGCCGCAGACCCGCAAGGCGCGCCTGCGGATGTCCCGGATCGACCCATGGTCGGTGATGAAGACGGCGTTCCTGCTGTCGATCGCGTTCGGCATCGTGACCTGGGTCGCGGTGTTCATCATCTGGTCCGCGATCGGTGCGGCCGGGGTGTTCGACAACATCAACAACACCGTCCAGGAGGTGCTCGGCACGCCGACGGCCGAGCCGTTCCGGATCGAGAACTACGTCAACACCGGCAAGGTGATGGGCTTCACCACGCTGCTCGCGTGTGCGGACGTGCTGATCATCACCGCGCTCGCGACGCTCGGATCCTTCCTCTACAACATCGCCGCCACGCTGCTCGGCGGCCTCGAAGTCACGCTGGCGTCGGAGGACTGACACCGGTCGGCCGGGCCTCAGGTGGGCCCGGCCGGAACCGGTTTGGGAGACAGGCACTTGGTGCGGTAATCTCTCCCGGGTTCGACCCCGCACCGCGGGCCTATAGCTCAGACGGTTAGAGCGCTGCCCTGATAAGGCAGAGGTCACTGGTTCAAGTCCAGTTAGGCCCACCACCACGAACCCCGATTCCGAGGAGTCTCCAGTGCTGAGAAAGATCCTGCTGGTGCTGCTGGCCGGCATCGGTGGATACTTCGCCTACAAGAAGACCCAGCAGTCCCGCGCCGAGAAGGACCTCTGGGCCGAGGCAGTCGACCGGGTACCCCCCGGCCACTGACCACCCCCACGGGGGCGTAGCTCAACTGGCAGAGCACTGCCTTTGCAAGGCAGGGGTTAGGGGTTCAAGTCCCCTCGTCTCCACCATCACGTTCATGCAGGTCAGAGCCTGATTTCCGGCTCTCGCCGCCGTTCTCCGTTGCTTCGTTCTCAACCCGCGTGCCCTCCGCGTGCCCTCCGCGTGCCCTAACGAGTCGCCGTCGACCTGGGGACGAGCCTCCCGCAGCCGGGCGTTGAGCTTGTCGGCGATGTGCCGCGAACGAGCTTTCGAGACGTGCAGGTAGATCATCGCCGCACGCGGGCTGGCGCGCCCCATCCGCTCCCGCAGGCTCGCACCGTCGTCGGCGGCGAACTGGTTCCCGCTGTGGCGCAGATCGTGGAAGTGCACCAGGCGTACGCCGGAGGTAGCGAGTGCCTTGATCCACACCTTGCGGAAGTTCTGGCGGCGGAGCTTGCCGCCCTTCGGCCCGACGAACGCCCGACCGTCCTCCCCCGGCTCGGCGTACTCGGGCTAGGTGCTGCTTCAGCTCGTCCAACAGGTCATCGGGAATCGGAACGGCGCGGCGGCCAGCGGCCGACTTCGGGTCCTTCAGGAACAGCTCACCGTTGCTCAGTTGGGCTTGGTTCTCCACGACTGTGACAAACCCTGTGGACACGTCGACGTTGCCCCGAGCCAGCGCAGCCAGCTCACCAAACCGCAGGCTCGTGAACGTCGCAAGCAGCACCATCATCCGCAGCCGGGGCGGCATCGCGTCGACCACCCGCAATACCTCATCGATCGTCAGCACCGGACGTTCAGCGCTCTTGTCATCCCCAGCTCCGGGGATGCGGCACGGGTTCCGCTTGATCATGCCGTCGTCGAGAGCCGTGTTCAGCATCGCGCGCAGGACGCGATACGCCTTCGCAGCGCTCGGCCTCCCGGTGCCGGCGTCGAGCATCCCCGCGTACCAGCGGCGTACGTCGGCCTCCCGTACTTCGTTGATCAAGCGCGCGCCTTCGGCGCGCAGACCCGGACTGCGGGCGGCGCTGGCGCGCCGTCCTCGCCGGGTCCAAACGAGCAGGGCGCTCCCCCGTCCACGCGATCCCAACTGCCACGAGCCGCGTCCTGGCGTCTGACCGCCGGTTAGCCCCGTCCCCCCGGCCGCTCGATCGTACGGCCACCACGACACACGTCAAGAGCGCTCCGCGTCCCTACGGGACCGGCAAGCCGACTCTTGACATGCGCCGCGCTGGCCTGGGTTGGCAGCTATCGGGGGGACGGGGCAGGTGTGGTGTCAGCGCACTGATCGCCCCATGATGGATGCATGGGGCACAAGCGGAGGACAGACCAGCAACAGGCCTTTGCTGACGTGGTCGAGGAGATCCGCGAGTCCACACACCTCGACGGCGAGCCGATGGAGATCCGGTCGCCGATCCGGGACCGCCAGTTGATGGACGAGAGCGGAACACTTTGGCGGATGCGAGGCGGCGAGTTGCGGTGGAGCCGCATAGAGCGCTTGATCCGGGACCCGGCTGTGCCTGCGCTGCACGTCTACCTGGGCGAGCTCAATGACATACCGACCGCAGAGCGGGAGAACTTCTTGGCGAGGATCCGGCCGTACGTGAAGTCCTCGGGGGATGGACCTGCAACTGGCGATTACACCGACTTCGTGGCCGCCGAGTTCAAGGCCAACGACCACCGGTCGATGCTCGTCGTCGAGGAATACTGCTAGGCACCTGCACCGCACCATGCGGCATTTTTGTCGTGGCGTGAGGCGTCTTGCGTACGGTTTCGGGTACACGGGTGGCCGTGGAGATGAGATGCGGACCCCGGTCGAGGAAGGGCCGTGAGGAGTCCGCACCGGACAAGGGGAGGACACATGGTGCAGCCTGGCGTGCCCGGTGTGACGGTTCAGCAGCGCAGGGCGGGGGGCTATCAGGCGCGGTTGGAGGGGACGCTCGTGGTCGACGAGATCACGAAGTGCCTGGTGGTGCTGAAGGGGACGATCCAGGTATGGCAGGTCGACGTTGCGTGGCCGCAGGGTTGGAAAGTTGCCGTCCGGGACAGCACGGTTGCCTTGGTCGATCCGGCCGGACGGACGTTCGCCAAGGTCGGTGACAGGCTGGCGCTCGCAGGAGGGTACGTGGAACCTGCCAAGGCGCATTGCGTCTCCTGCACGAACAGCAGCAGGGTTTTCGCGGCGTCTGGAGAGATGCGTTTGTTGTGATGCGGGGCGGTGGTCCCAGTGGGCTGGCGTTGGGAACTCGCGGCGCCGTCAAACGAGGGAGACCTAATGCGTGCCCTCCACTTGCCCTAACAAGAGCATGCCAGTGGGCTCGACCGGTCACTCATGGGGTGCTACCGACCGAGCCCACGCTCAGCGATCTAGCGCTCGGCCAGGCGGGAGCGCCACAACCGCCTTTGCAAGGCAGGGGTTAGGGGTTCAAGTCCCCTCGTCTCCACAAAGTTTCTTCGCCGCGCGGTGCTACGCGCGGCTCCTCCGTCGCCGTGCTCCGCGCCGGCTCCCACCCACCCTGCGACGGTGCGCATGCTGCGCGCGCTCCTGGCACTGTCGCGCGAAGTGCCGCGCTTATCGCGCGTCTGGGCTCCTCCGTCGCCCAAACCGACCACCCCGTGGTTGCCGCCAACTCGCGAGTCGTGAATCGAGGCTGGTCCGCCGGCGATCTTCGCGACCCACTTTCACGAATCGTCGCGCAGCACCGCCGCCGCTGGACTCGCCGAGGGCTGCATACCCTCCAGGTGGCCTAACCGCGTCCTGCCCAGACTTCGGAGAGCCTCCCGCAGCCGAGCGCTGAGCCGATCTCGTCCAGCACATCGAGGCGCGCGACCCATCCGACCCAGGCCTCGTGAAGCCGAGCCCGGCCGTTCTTGCCCTGTTGCTGAGCGTCTGTCTGTGTGATCGATGAACCTTGTAGCATCTGCCGCATGTTGATCGAAGAGCGGCATCCCACCGATCGACAACTCGCGGTGCTTCTGGATGCCGCCTTTGGCGAACTGGTCAATCGCTACGGAGCCGAGGGGCGCTCGCCAGTCCACGGCGATGCTCGGTTCCTGGTCGCCGGGATGGAAGGCAGAGCCGTCGGATGTGGCGCACTGCAGCCGTCGGGTGACTCGTCCATCGGCGAACTCAAGCGGATGTATGTCGAACCTGCGTTCCGTGGTCGAGGCATTGGAGGAGCCGTCCTGGCCGGGCTGGAGAAACTCGGAGCGGACATTGGTTACCTCAAGATCCGGCTGGCGACAGGAGTACGGCAGCCTGAAGCTATCGCTTTGTATGAACGGCGCGGATACCGGTTGATCGAGCCGTACGGCAAGTACGTGAATGACACGCTCGCTCGTTGCTATCAAAAGACTCTCGCCATCTGAAGTCCCGCCTTGACCCGTCAGCCTTCGGGCCCCATCGATGGATGAACGCGGCGGTCGCATCACGGTCGGCGATCGCCACTGGCGCTCGAGGCGCCGGGTATCACGCCGTGCTACGCGCAGCGAGTCGCGCGTGCTCGAGTTCCTCGGTGAGCCGGTGGATGGTCTGCTGGTGGTCGACCAGGTTCAGCAGGGCTTCGCGGATCGTGGGTTCCTCTGACGAGAGCACGGCCAGCGGACCTGGCTGACCGGTATCCGGTAGGCATTCGCCGTCCCGGCAACATCACGGTAAGGTCACGCGCCAAGTAGAGAGGGCGATTGTGGCCTGGGGAAATCGCCCCTGAGTCACCGTGATGCGGCTGGTGCGGAACTGGGAGTCGCAGTACGACTGCCGATGGTGACCTGCCGACCGGATGGTTCCCCCTCCGTCCGGTAATCCGACGCGCCCCGAAAGGTTGCTGCATGTCCGCCATCCCCGCTCACCTGTCGTTCTCCTTCCTTGTCGCGACCTGCGGCGAGAGGGGCCGCTCATGACGCGAACGACCAAGATCACCCTCGGCGCCGGCCTGCTCGCTCTGATGGCCAGCCTCGTTGTTGCCCTGAACGCGACCTCCGGCGGAGCGCAGGCGGAGGCCCAGACGGGGGTACAGACGCCGACCCGCCATTTCGTGGCCAATCTCAAGGGGGCGACCGCGCCCTTCGCTCTCGGCTACAACCTGGCCGACAAGTCCTCGATCTCCAGCCTGAGCACATTGCCGACCGGGGTGCAGTCGGTGTTCTGGCTGGGCCAGAAGTGCCCGACCCCGGCCGACAGCACCTTCAAGGCCAAGATCGACGCCCTCGCCTCGAACCCGAAGGTGTTCGCGTACTACCTGTCCGACGAGCCGCACATCGGGGACTGCCCAGGCGGTCCCGCGGCGCTGCGGTCGCGGGCGGACTACATTCGCGCCGCGAGCGGCGGGCGGCAGAAGTCATTCATCGTGCTGAGCAAGGTGGCCGACTACAAGCCGTTCGCGCCGGCGAGCAGCCATGTTGATCTGGTCGGCCTCGACCCGTACCCCTGCTCGATCGCCCACCCCCAGTGTGACCTGAGCAAGATCGGCGAGAAGGTCGCCGCGGCCGTGGCGGCTGGTGTCCCACTGACAGCTGTCGTGCCCGTGTACCAGGCATTCGGCCAGGAGCGGACGACGAGCCACTACTACAACCTGCCGACCGCGACTCAGGAGCACGCGATCCTGACCGAGTGGAAGCGGCTCGTGCCGTCCCCAGTGATGGACTACACCTACGGCTGGGGCAACCAGGGCAGCGCCAACCCGACCCTGGTCGACTCACTCGCGCTCCAGAACGTCTTCGCAACCTTCTTCGCCACCGGGCGCTAACCCACTGATCCGGTGGCCCTGCCCTCACCGCGGCGGGCCACCGGATCATCATCAAGCGGGGTCTCGCCGCGCCGCGGCAGCAGGTGGTTGTGGCGGGCAACAATCATGGAGCAGGTCTGCGTTGCCTTCGGCAACGTCAACGGTGTCGCCTGATCTGGTCAGGGTTCGCGTGCGTTCGCGGACGGAAACAGGCGGTACCGGTTGACGATGCTCACGGCGCGCCCCGTGGCTGGTACCTGGGACGTTCTGACCTGGCTCCCCGGCTCCTCGAACCGGTCAACGCCGGTCCTCGATCTGCAAGAGCAGGCACTCGCGGGTACGCACGAAATGACGGAGACCGAACGCGTACCAACCTGGAAATACTGCAGGCAGGCTGTCGAGCGGCACAACCTTGGGACGCGCGAGGTACAGCAGGTCGTGCCTGAGCAGCATCTCGCAATGGCCCGCATCAACCACGTTCTTCACCCACTGAGAGTCCGCGCCGAAGTTCGCCCCGACAGCGACCCAGTGTCCCCGTCTGAACGCGCGGACGGGAGTGCGGTACGTACGCCCGGTTCGCCGCCCCGTATGCACCAAGACCGCAAGGGAACCTGCTCGACCCGCGAGCCGCAACGCAACCGGGTTGATCGCTGCGTGCGCGGGTCTGAGGAACGCCGGCCAGGGCATGAGGGTCTACCTCCGCATGCATGGTAACGGTGATTGTGGCGGTCTGACCGGGTCTGGAGCCCGACGACGTTCTCGCACCGTGCAAGGCCGGGCTCCGTAGCGGGTGCAGCGAATATCGCCTCTCCGCGCGCCTTGTGCCACCGGACCCTCTTCCGGGTGACATAAGGCCGGCTTGTCGGTGGCGTTCGGCCCTGCCTGCCCGTGCGCGGTTGCGATGTGCTGAGAGTTGGGGACGTCTGGATTGGCGAGAAGTGCCAAGGGAAGTGATCTCAGTGACGGCTGCGATAGCGATCTCCGGACTTGTGAAGGACTTCGGCCCCAGGACCCGGGCCCTTGACCATCTCGACCTGCACGTCGAGACCGGTGAGGTGCATGGGTTCCTCGGGCCCAACGGCGCAGGGAAGACAACCACCATCCGCGTCCTGCTCGGATTGCTGCGCGCCGACGACGGACACGTCGCCCTGCTCGGCGGTGACCCGTGGCGCGACACTGTGGCGTTGCACCGGCGTCTGGCCTACGTGCCCGGTGAGGTGAACCTGTGGCCCAACCTCACCGGCGGCGAGGTGATCGACCTGCTCGGCGATCTGCGGGGAGGGCTCGAACCGAGGCGCCGGGAGGAGCTCCTCGAGCGCTTCCAGCTCGACCCGACCAAGAGGGTTCGCGCCTACTCCAAGGGAAACCGGCAGAAGGTCGCCCTCGTGGCCGCCTTCTCCTCCCCCGTGGAGCTCTACCTGCTGGACGAGCCGACCTCCGGGCTGGACCCACTCATGGAGGCGGTCTTCCAGGACGTCGTCCAGCAGCTGCGCGCCGACGGACGGAGCATTCTGCTCTCCAGCCACATCCTCTCCGAGGTCGAGGCGCTGTGCGACCGCGTCACCATCATCCGAGCGGGCCGGGCTGCCGAAACCGGCAGCTTCGACGAGCTGCGTCACCTCACCCGCACGTCGGTGGTCGTTGACACCGCCAAGCCGCTGGAGTCGGTGACACGGTGGCCCGGCGTCCACGACGCCCGGGCACACGACGGCCACGCGGAGTTCAGCGTCGACCCGGGCGAGCTGAACCACGTCCTCGAGCACCTGGTCGACCTCCAGGTGCGGTCGATGACGACCTCGCCGCCCACCCTCGAGGAGCTGTTCATGCGGCACTACGGCGAGGACATCGCCGCGGCTGCCGCGGATGCAGATGCCGAGGCGGTGACGGCACGATGAGCGGCTTCACAGGCACGACACGGCTGGTCCGCCTCGCGCTGCGGCGCGACCGGATCACGCTGCCCGCATGGATCCTCGGCATGGCCGCATTCTTGGCTGCGACGACCGCCATGTTCGAGGACAACTACTCCAAACACCCCCAGCTCCTGGAGCCGGACACCCGCATCGTCACAGATAACCCCGGCATGCGCGTGCTCGGCTTGGTGACAGGCTCCAGCGTCGGGGGCTACACCATGCACCGAGACGCCCTGACCCTCGCCGTGCTCGCCGCCGTGATGAGCATCCTCGCAGTCGTGCGACACACCCGTCAGGCCGAAGAGCTCGGTCGCGCGGAGATGCTGGGTGCCGGCGTGGTCGGTCGCTACGCTTCGCTGGCCGCGGCCGTGATCGTCGCGCTTGTTGCGAACCTTGTCCTGGCCGTACTGCTCGGACTCGGGATGGTGGTCGCGGGACAACCCGCGGCCGGGTCCCTGGTCGCCGGTACGTCGATCGCCCTGGTGGGCGTGGCCTTCACCGGCGTCGCCGCGGTGACGTCACAGCTCGCGTCGACCACGCGCGGCGCGATCGGTCTTGCCGGTGCGGGCCTCGGCGTTGCCTTCATGCTCGCGGCGCTCGGCAACATGCTCGGAACCGTGGACTCCGCCGCCCTCAGGATCACCAGCGCATGGCCGGCCTGGCTCTCGCCGATCGGCTGGGGCCAGCAGATGCGGCCGTTCGCCGACAACCTGTGGTGGCCGCTCGGGCTCGCCGTGCTGGTCCTGGCTGCGCTGTTCTGGTTGGCCGTCGTCCTCGTCGGCAGACGCGACGTCGGTCGGGGAATGTGGCCCGAACGCAGGGGTGCCGCCCACGCGAGCTCGGTCCTGCTGAGCCCCGCCGGCCTGGTCTGGCGGCTGCAGCGTGGAACGCTGTTGGGCTGGGCGATCGGCCTGTTCGGCTTCGGCCTGATCTTCGGTGCGCTCAGTGACCAGATCGGGGGACTCGAAGGAGCGGCCACGGAGTGGTACGCCACCTTCGGCGGTCACGCCGACCTGCTCGGCGCGTACTGGGCCTCGATGATGCAGATGGCGGGAATGGCCGTGGCCATCTACGTAGTCACGCTCTTGCTTCGCCTGCACCACGACGAAGCGCACGGCACGCTGGAGTCGGTGCTCGGCACCGCAGTCTCCCGACTTCGCTGGCTGGGCGCGTACGCCGTTAACGCCCTGGCCGGGGCCATGTTGCTGATCCTGGTCTTCGCAGTGGCGATGGGCATCACCGGCGGTCAGGTGTTCGGCGGCACCGCAGCGCTGGTGCATGATCTGGTCATCGCCGCGCTGGTCCAACTCCCCGCCGTCGGCGTCCTGGGAGCCGCGGTCGTCACGGTGGTCATGTTGCTGCCGCGTTGGTCGGTCGGTCTGTCCTGGGCACTGGTGGTGGGCTCGATCATCGTCGGGCCGATGTTCGGCCCCTCACTCGGGCTGCCGACGTGGCTGCTGGACCTGTCGCCCTTCACCCAGGTGCCCAACGCACCAGCCGTCGCCGTCACCTCCGGACCGATCCTGGGTCTGGGCCTGGCCTGCCTTCTGCTGGCCGCCACGAGCATCGTGGCCCTGCGCCGCCGGAACCTGGCACTCCCAGCCTGACGGACTCCGAGGTTCCAGTTGGTCTTCGCCGTTCCAAACTGAGCACCGATCCGCCCGCGATCCTGGCGGGTGGTCGTTCCGACGAGGGCGCTGAACGGCCTCCCGATCGTGGCCACCCCAAGCCGGATCTTCAAACTCGCCGTCCGCTGACGAGGAGGTTGTTCAGAGCACGCGGTAGTGGTCAGCAGCCTCTTGGACTCGGTTTCTCCTGTGGCGCCAGAAGACGGCGTCTGCACCGACGGTCGCTTCGTCGTCGCCGAGCCGGCCGTCGATCTGTTCGCGGATGATGTCCGCGTGGCCGGCGTGCTGTGCTGTCTCGGCGACCATCCTGATCAGCAGCACCCCTAGCGTTGTCTCCCGGTGACCGTCGGCCCAATGCTCCACGCGGCCCGGGCTGTCCAGGTCGAGCTCGGTGACAGTGCGATCGGAATGCGCACCGACCTGCCGGTAGACGCCCGTGATGTAGTCGCTCGATTCGTCGGGCGTGGCCCACATGTCGATCTCGGCGTACGGGTCGTCTCGGAACCACGATGGGCGCTCACGTGGTGGGCGGCCGAACGACTGACCGAGGTAGCCGTATTCGAGTCCGGCCAGATGCTTGACCAGGCCGAGGAGGTTCGTGCCGGTCGGGGTCGACGGACGACGCCGGCCGTACTCCGACAGCCCGTCCAGCTTGGTGAGCATCTGCGCCCGGCCGCCCTGCAGAACCCTCAACAGCTCAGCTTTCAGATCGACCATCACCTGCACCTCCCTGACCGGACCCTACCGAGACCATCCGACCTAACCCTCAAGCCCGCGGCACCTGCCCCTAGCGCCTCGTCGTCAGCGGACGGTAAGTGTTAGCGCAACCACTACGCCGCACAGAACCCTCGTTACAGCTTGTTGCAACGCGCCGACTGGAGTGGTCCGCGGATGCGATCCACCGACCAGACCCGCCCCAGTGCAGCGATCCATTCGTTGGCCCGGCGAGGACGGCGTCCTGCCGCCGTTCGTCATCGCTCACAGTGATGCGATTTGAGATCTCACCCGCGCGGGAGGAGGCCGCGCGGCCGTTCGCCTGACAGATTCCGGTGCGTGGCCGATCAATCGGTGGGGTTCTCCGTTGCCGCGGGGAAGCGTGCGTGGCTCGCGATTCTGCTCGCCGGCGTGCTGGTCTGGCTGCTGGCGGCCGGCGTCACCGCGATCACCAAGGACGCGATCCTGGTTCCAACGCTGTTCCTGATCGGCAGCTTTCTGGTGCCGGTCACGGTCGTGACGTTCGCGATGGCTCGCCTGGACGACTGTCGCCTGACCAGCGGCGTGGTCCTCATCGGGTTTATCGCCGCCGGCACCATCGGCGTCGTCGTCTCTGCTGTGACGGAGATCTACCTGCTGCCGACCGGGTCCGGACCGATAGGTAATGCGCTCGGGTTCTTCGGCGTCGGCTTGATCGAGGAAGTCTCCAAGGGTGCTGTGCTGGTGGCGGTCGCCTGGCGGGTGCGCGAACGCACAGTGCACGGGGGACTGGTGCTGGGGGCCACGGTGGGCGCCGGCTTCTCCGCCTTCGAAAGCACCGGCTACGCCTTCTACGCGTATGTTCAGCACACCGATGACCACCCCGAGCTGAGCATCCTGCAAACCGAGGTGTCGCGAGCCATGCTCGCCCCGTTCGGCCACTTGACCTGGACGGCGCTGCTCGGTGGCGCACTTTTCGCCGTTGCCGCGCCAACCAACGGCGGATTCCGCTTCACCCCGCGGGTCGGATGGACACTCCTCGGGGTCGCCGCACTCCACGGAGCATGGGACGCGTCGTACGGCTGGGCCATCTGGGTCACCCAGGGACTCACCGGGAGCGGCTGGATCGCGGACTGGCCAGACGACAGCTACTGGGAGGGTGTCCCGACCAAACAACAGATGTGGGTCTTCCAGGTAATGTACGACGGCGCCCTGGTCGTCATCGGCCTCATCGGAGTCGTCTGGGTCGTCCGCACCTGGCGCCACAGCGCAAGCCACACCAGCACACCCCCAACAGCCAACGCCAGTTAGCCTCCGGGCATGCTCTTCGACTGCTACTTCGACTGGGACACGCCCAGCCAGTTGTTCGACGGCTTCAAGCTGAGTGAGCCGAGCGCCCGCTTCCTCGACGTGGTCGCCGACCGAGTCGGGGCGACGGTCTCCGGGCGTACGACGTACGAGCACTCCAGCCACTGGGGCGGCGCTGGACCACATCCGACTGCACCACTCTTCGTCCTCAGCCACCGGCCCGCACCTGAGATCAGCGAGAAGCAGACGCTCGTCACCACCGGGATCGAGGACGCGATCGTGGCGGCCCGCGCGGCCGCCGGGGACAAGGACGTCGCCGTCATGGGCGGCGGCACGCTGACCTCCGCTCTGGCGGCGGACCTCGTCGACGAGGTGATCCTCCATCAGGTGCCCGTCCTGCTCGGTGCCGGGCGCGGCTTCTTCCAGGCGGTCCCGAAGCACGTGAACCTCCGCCTGCTCACGGCCATCGCGGCACCGGGCGTGACGCACCTCCACTACGAGGTGGTCCGATGATCCTTGTCACCGGAGGGCTGGGCATGATCGGCGCCCACACCGCCCGGGCGCTCGTCGATCTCGGACGCGAGGTCGTCGTCACCACCCATCGCCGGACCGAGGTCCCATCGTTCCTCGCCGGCAACGTCACGGTGGAAGCTCTCGACGTCACCGATCGGGACGCGTTCCTGGCCCTCGGCGACCGCTATGACATCAGCGACGTCGTGCATCTCGCGGGCAGCATCGCCGACGAGGACCCGGTCCAGTTCTTCCGCACGGACCTGACCGGTCTGCTCAACGCGCTGGACGCCGCCCGCACCTGGGGCGTACGCCGGTTCGCTGTCGCCAGCAGCCTCGGCGTGTACACCGGCCGGACCGAGATCCCCTGGCAGGAGGACCTCGCGCTCCCCACCACGGCGCTGCCCCACCTGATCATCGCCTTCAAGAAGGCGGTCGAGCCACTCACAACGCACAGCCTCCAGGGCAGCGGCGTCCAGCCGGTCGTACTGAGGATCGGGACCATCTGGGGACCGCTCGTCGACCCGGAAACACCGTTCTTCCACATCCCGCCGTACATCAGCGCCGTACTGCGTGGTGACGAACCACAGCCGCTGTACGCCGACGATGGCGGCGACTCCTGCTACGCGCCGGACGCTGGACGTGCGATCGCCCTCCTGACGACCACGGACGTCCTGCGGCACGACACGTACAACGTGTCCAGCGGCCGGCCGTACACCAACCGCGAGATCGTGGACGCCCTGCAGGCGCTCTCCCCCGGCCGGCGGCTCGACCTCCTGCCTGGACGGCAGGCCGGTCCCGGCGACGATCCGTACCTCGACATCACTCGGCTCACCGAGGACACCGGCTTCACGCCGGCGTTCGATGTCCCCGCGGCCGTGGCCGACTACGTCACCTGGCGAGCGAAGAACCCCCGCTGACGGAATAGGGCCGCCGGGGTGGAGGTTGGCGGGAGTATGGGACTTGAGATTGGCGTGATTCTCCCGACGTCGACGCCGGATCCAAAGCAACCGATTCTCGGGGATGTGCGCGAGAGTGCACGGTTCGCCGAGGAGATCGGGCTGGACTCGGTGTGGTCGACGGATCATCTGATCGCGAGTGCGCCGATGCTGGACAGCTCGGTGGTGCTGGCGACCGCGGCGGCGGTGACGGAGCGGATCACAGTCGGGTTCAACGTGATGCTGCTGGCGCTGCGTCCGGTCGCGTGGGCGGCGAAGCAGGTGAACACGCTGCAATTGGTGTCCAACAACCGGCTCGTCCTCGGCGTCGGCACCGGCAATCCAGCGCACGGTGACATCGGCTGGCGCGCGGCCGGCGTGGAGTTCGCGGACCGCGGCCGCCTCACCGACGAGGCACTCGACAAGCTGCGCGATCTGATCGCGGGCAAGCCGACGGTACTCGCGGACGGCCTCGAGGCGACCCTGGAACCCGGGTCGGTGGTGCCGCCGATCGTTGTCGCAGGCAACGGACCACGGGCTTACCGGCGGGCGGCGACGTACGGCGACGGGTGGGCGACGATCGCGATGTCGCCGGCCGAGATCCGGACGAACCTTGCCCGGATCAACGAACTCGCCGCCGAACGCAACAGGCCGGCGCTCAAGGCAACGGTCGTCGCACCCCAGCTGGACGGTGACCAGGCCGAGCAGCTCGCAGCATATGAAGCGGCGGGCGTCGAACGCCTGATCCTCCCGCCCGCCGTCGACTGGCGCCGCGCCTACGAGAACGCCGCGAAGCTCAAGGCCTAGTGTCCCGCAACCCACACTGACCTCCGTCTGGATCCCCACCTGCTAGCACCGTGGTGAGGACGACAGCCTCCCGGATGTCGTCGACCGGGCACGTCAGGATGTCCCGATCCAGTACGACGAAGTCCGCGAGCTTCCCGGGTTCGATCGAACCGAGCCGATCCCCGACACCCAGCACCGTAGCGGCGTCTGCGGTCCAGCCACGGATCGACTCTCAAGCGCTCCGGCACCGTGCTCCCACGGCGCTGATTTGACCTTGACATTGGTGTCAGGCTTTACGGTCGTGGCATGGCTGGAATCGTGGTGGTTGGAGTTGGACCGGGGATCGGCGTGGCGGTGGCCCGGCGGTTCGTGCGGGAAGGGATGAGTGCCGGGCTGATCGCGCGGTCGGAGGAGAAGGTGAAGGCCGCGGCCGACGCGCTCGCGGGCGCCGAGGTCCTCGCGGTCACGGCCGACAGCACGGACGAGGTCGGGCTGCGGGCCGCACTCGACCGGGTGATCAACGCGCACGGCGTACCGGACGTGGTCGTCTACAACGCGGCGGTCATCCAGCCGGACGCGGTCGGCGACCTGACGGCTCAGCAGCAGCTGGACGCCTGGGCAGTCAACGTGGTCGGTGCGATCACCACCGCGGCCTACGTCGTACCGTCGATGGTCGAGCGCGGGCGTGGCACGTTCATCATCACCGGCGGCATGCCCGAGCCGAAGCCCGCCTACGTCAGCCTCTCCCTCGGCAAGGCCGGCGTCCGGACGCTCGTCACCCTGCTCGACCAGCAGTACGGCGCAGCGGGCATCCACGCAGCCACCGTCACCGTGGGCGGTGGAGTCGCTCCCGGCTCGCTGTGGGACCCGGAGGACATCGCCGACCACTACTGGCGCCTGCACGCCCAACAGCGGGGAGACTGGACGCACGAAGTCCTGCTGTGAGTGGACTGGTCAAGATCCTCCGGATTGGCCCTGTCGGCGGGCGGCCGGCGTCGGTGAGACTGTTGCTGTTCGCCACCGATGAGGATCGCTGATGTATGTTCCCGCCCACTTCGCCGCCGACGACGAGGCGGTGCACCAGTTGCTCGCCCATCACGGCGCCGCCGACCTGGTGACGATGACCACGGACGGGCTGGTGGCGACGATGCTGCCGTTCGTCCACGACCGTTCGCGGAACGTGCTGCTCGGGCACTTCGCCCGGAACAACGACCACTGGCGCCGGACCGTGGTCGGCGAGGCACTGGTGATCATGCGCGGGCCGGACGCGTACGTCTCACCGGCCTGGTACGAGTCCAAGCGCGAGCACGGCCGTGTGGTGCCGACCTGGAACTACATCACCGCGCATGTCTACGGGACCATGACCGTGCACGACGATCCGGCCTGGGTCGAGAACGTCGTACGGCGCTTGTCGGATCACCACGAGGCGGGCCGGGCCGAGCCGTGGTCGGTCGACGACGCGCCGGAGAAGTTCGTCAGTGGGCAGCTCCGGGCGATCGTCGGCGTGGAGATCGCGATCAACCGGATCGAGGCGAAGTTCAAGCTCAGCCAGAACCGGCCGGAGGCAGACGTCGACGGGGTGATCGAGGGGCTCCGCGCGGACGGGGAAGACCGGACCGCGGCCGCGGTCGCCGAGCACAGGCGCTGATTCAGAGCAGACCGCGCCTGAAGCCCTCGGCGACGGCGGATGCGCGATCCGGCACCTCGAGCTTGGCGTAGATATTGAGCAGATGCGTCTTGACCGTCGCCTCGCTGATGAACAGATGAGCGGCGGCCTCCCGGTTGGTGTTGCCGGCTGCGACGAGCCCGAGGACTTCGAGTTCCCGCGGGCTGAGCACGCCAGGCGCGGGTGGCGTGCGGACGCGATTCATCAGTGTGCTCGCGACTGACGGCGCGAGCACCGACTGGCCGGCTGCGGCGGCGCGGACCGCGCGGAGCAGCTCGTCGCGGGGTGCGTCCTTCAGCAGATAGCCGGTCGCACCGGCCTCGATCGCGGGTACGACGTAGCCGTCCGTGTCGTAGGTGGTCAGGACGAGCACCCGAGCGGCGACCCCGCGCTTGGCGAGTTCGGCGATCGCGGCCAGGCCGTTCACGCCCGGCATCTGCAGATCCATCAGGATCACGTCCGGCCGTAGCGCCTGCGCCAGACCGATCGCCGCAGCGCCGTCGGCGGCCACGCCGACCACCTCGAACTCGGGCTCGGCCGCGAACATCCCGCTCAACCCGTCCCGGACCACCGGATGGTCGTCCGCGATCAGCAGCCTGATCATGCCGACGCCCCCGCCGCGGTCATGGGGACGCTCGCGGAGATCGCCGTACCGGATCCTGGCTCGGACTCGATCTCCAGCGTCCCGTTGAGCGCCTCGATCCGCTGCCGCATCGCGACCAGGCCGAAGCCGCCGCCATTGGACGCGGTCCGGCGGGACGGGTCGAAGCCGATGCCGTCGTCGCGGACGTCCAAGGCAACCTCCTTCTCCATGTACGACAGCGTCACACCGACGCGGGTCGCCTGCGCGTACTTCGCCACGTTCGCGAGCGCCTCCTGGGTCGCGCGGAGCAGGCCGGCCTCGGCCTCGGGTGTCATCATCCGTGGCGTGCCGGTGGTCGCCAGTTGTACGTCGATTCCGTGCAGAGCCGACCAGCGTCGTACGACGTCGGCGATCGCCTCGCTCAAGGTCGCCGCCTGCAAGGGCTGTGGACGGAGGGCGTCGACCGAGCGGCGCGCCTCGGTCAGGCTCTCCCGGGCCAGACCGACCGCGGCCTGGACGTGCCGGCGCCAGCCCGCGGCGTGCTCGGCCGCCTGCAACTGGGTGACGATCCCTGTCAGGCCCTGCGCGAGCGTGTCGTGGATCTCGCGGGCCATCCGATGCCGCTCGTCGTGCACGCCGGCTTCGCGCGCCTGGGTCAGGAGCTGGTCGTGCAGGACCGCGTTCTCGGCCATGGTCACCTCGAGGCGACGGTTGGTCTCGGTCAGCGCGTCGACCGCCTCCTGGCGCTGCCGGCTGAGCACGTCACTGCGCCAGCCGAGCCACGCGGCCAGGCACATCCCGACCACGTTCACCCCCAGCACCGCGACGTACGCGAGCAGGCCGAACGCGTCGGTCTTCGGGATGTCGTACGCCTGCGCCGTGCCGGCGACCAGGGCGACGGCCGCGACGCCGACCAGGCGGGAGGGCCAGGGCAGCAAGACGAACGCGTAGAAGTAGCCGGCCGGCGTGAGGAAGCCGAACCACGAGTCGCGGACCACGAGCACCGCCATGATCAGCACGAAGCCGGTGATGAAGACCACCATGGGTCCGTACCGCTCGCGCCGGGCCGGGCGCAGCGTGAACATCAGGAGCATCCACAGCGCGGCCGCCGCACACAGCACTACGTCGACAAGCATCGCCCGAGGGTCGGTACGGCGAACCAGCACAGTGACCGCGGTGAGGAAGGCGAGCAGCGCGTACGGCACCACGGTCACCCGCACCGGCCACACCCGCTCGCTCATCCGTCCTCCTTCACCGACCAGTGAACACCGACCGTAGGTGCTTGCCGTTGACCAGCAAGGCGACCCCCAGCAACAGCAGACCGCAGATCGCCTGCTCGCACTTCATCCACAGCGGGAAGGTGCCCGGCAACGCGATGATCACCACGATCGCGACCAGCATGATCGCCGACACCAGCCGCAGCCGGAGGAACCCCTTGCGGGATCCGCGCGCCGCCCGCCGGGCGAACGCGGACGTGAGCAGCGAGCTGGCGACCACGATCGTGCCGCGGGTCCAGACCGCGGCGTTGACCGCCGCCGTGTCGTTGTGCAAGGCAATGATGGCGACCAGCGTCAGCACGCTGATGGCCAGATACCCGCCGACCAGCAGTTGCACACTCCGCAACGCTGCCGCACTCCGCGGGTGACGCACGTCCACAGTGGACATCTCCGGCTCCTTTCGAAAGCTCGACCACTCCAGCGTCGTGGTCCGGCCCCTTCGCCCACATCGACCGCCGGGCCACATCCACGCCTCGTCCGGCTGACCGGGCACTCCACCGATCGGTGGAGGGCAGGCAAATGATCGTTGCCCTGAGCACCTTTCTTCCGTGACGGTTTGTGCACGGATTGTCACGGACTGTTTGCGGGTGCGTGCAGATGTCCGGGCAAGCCTGGCGGGCGCGGGGCCGACGGGCAGATCGTCTTGTGAGGAAGCGCAATCGACGAGGAAGAGATCGAGACAGCCGGTCGACCACGGGAGGGTCCGGACGCGTGCTCGAGACTTATCGCGGCATCCCACATCTACTGGACACTTGGCTCGTGCTCACCGGCATGGCACTGCCGATCGCCATCTCGTCGCTGCGCCGGCCCGGCGACCTGGTCCCCCGCCTGGCGGCCTTCTGCCTACCGGTGGCCCTCGCGCTGGTACTCGCGGCAACCCTCAGCCCGACCGCACACCGGTTGGGCCAGGTCGGCCAGTGCGGCACTCACCTGACCACCACCGGCGGGCTCACCTCACTCCAGGGCCTGCTCAACGTCCTGCTCTTCGTCCCGGCCGCCGGCATGCTCACGCTGGCCGGCGGCCGCCCGGGCGACGGGATCGCCGCCGGGATCGGGATGTCGGCCGCGGTCGAGGCGATCCAGGCGCTGATCCCGCAGCTCGGGCGGTCCTGTCAGTTGCACGATCTGATCGCGAACTCGCTCGGCGCGTTCTGCGGGGTCGGTCTCGCGGCCGGCCTGCAGACCCTCACCCGCAGCCGCCGGCTGGTGACGGGCCCGTACGTCGTCGAGCACGCCGCGATGCTCGTCGTACGGTCCCGGCGGCCGGCGCGGCACCGGCGCGGCGGGCTGGTTCAGCGGCCTGTACCAGTACCGAAACCGGCCAACGGACTACGCACGGTCGACAGAGCGCGGTGAATATCACAAAAAGTGTACGAAGTTATCCGGATGGTTATCCACAGGTTGTGGATAGAACGGGGGATGACTGCGCAACTACGCGGAGATATCCACAGGTCAGGGCCGGACGTCCAGTCCGAGGGTGGCCGCGACGACCATCGCCTGGGTGACGTCGATCCGGGCGTCTCTGAGCGTGACCGTCAGCGGGTCGAGCGTGGACAGGTCGGATCCGCGCAGGTCGGCGCCGGTGAAGTCGGCCCGCTGCAGCGATGCGCCGGACAGATCGAGGTCGCGCAGCGTCGCCTTCGCCGCCCGGATGCCGGTCAACTCCGCCTCGCGCAGCCTCACCCCGGTGAACTCGGTCCCCTTCAGGTCCGCGCCCGGCAGGCCGGTGAACGACCAGTCGCCGCCGGACACCTTCAGCAGGTTGAAGGTGCAGTCGTCGAAGTAACTGCCGACGAGCTTGCACCGGGTGAAGGTGGTGTCGAACAGCGAGCAGCGGACGAAGGTGCAGTTCACGAACGCCGCGTCGGTGTGGGTCGAGGCGTTGAAGCGGACCCCGCGGAACGTGCACTCCTCGAAGATCCCGCCGCGGTTGTCGACCTCGGTCAGGTCGGAGTCGATGAACAGCACCCGGTGGTAGGTCTGCCCAGATGGGTCGGCGTCGTCCCAGTCGCGGATCGTCGACTCGGTCGGCGCTCCCGGTCGCGCACGGTCGGCCATGAATCTCCCTCGCTCGGTCGCCTGGAGTTCCCACCCTGCCATCCCGCGCGGATACGACCTAGTTGTGATCGGTACGACGGAGAACGGTAGGCCGACCGACAACTACGGGCCGCACGATGGAGGGGTGACCGGAACTGAGCGGGTGATGGTGTTCGGCGCGGGAGGTTTCCTCGGCGCCAGGATCTGCGCGCTGCTCGCCGACCGCGGGGTCGAGTACCGCGGCCTGAGCCGGAGCCGGGGTGAGCCGTACCGGCTGTGCGACCTGGCCGCGATGCACTCGTACGCCCTGGACACCCAGATCGGCATGTACAAGCCGACCGTGATCGTCAACGCCGCCGGCGCCACGCTGGGCGAGCCGGCCGACCTCGTCCGGGCGAACGTGATCGCCGTCGAGGCCCTGCTCGCCTCAACCCGGGACAACGCAGGCCATGCCCGCTTCGTCCAGCTCGGTTCGGCCGCCGAGTACGGCGGTGGTCCGCACGGCACCAGCCTGGACGAGCAGACCGAACCCCGCCCGGCCGGTCCGTACGGCGTCACGAAGCTGGCCGGCTCCGAACTCGTCCTGCGCGCCCAGCGGAACGGCGCGGACGCCGTCGTGCTCCGGATCTTCGACGTGATCGGCCCCGGCGCGCCCGCAAGCACCTTGCCCGGCCGCGTGATCAGGGATCTCCGGTCGCGCCAGTTGATCGAGGTCGGATCCCTCGACGTCTGGCGGGACTTCGTCGACGTCCGCGACGTCGCCGAGGCCGTGGTCGCGGTGGCGCTCGCGGACGCCAGGCTCCCGCCGGTCCTGAACGTCGGCACCGGCCGGGCGACGCTCGCACGCGATGTCGCCGGTCAGCTGTTCGAGCGGAGCGGGCAGCCGGCGAAGATCGTCGAGGACGGTCAGGACGGCGGTCCCGGCGTGAGCTGGCAGCAGGCAGACATCGGGTTGATCGGCGCACAGCTCGGATGGTCGCCGAAGATCTCGCTCGAACAGTCGCTTGCCGACGGTTGGTCCGATCAGCCGTAGGAGACTGGACAGGTGGAGATCCGCTTGCTCAGCCTGCCCGCGCCGGATCGGCGACCGCCCGCGGTGAACGAGGACCTGGTGCTCACCGGGCCCGACTTCGTCGTCGTACTCGACGGCGCCACCGCCCCACCGGGTGTCGACTCCGGCTGCCGGCACACAGTCGCCTGGCTGGTCAGCCACCTCGCGACCCAGCTCGCGCCGCCGCTGCTCTCGCACTCGTCCGCGCCGCTCACCGACCTGCTGGCCGACGCGATCTCCGCGGTCCGAGCTGCGCACGCCGACACCTGCGACATCACCAACCCGGACAGCCCTTCGTCGACCGTCTCGATGCTCCGGATCCAGCCGGGCCACGTCGAGCACCTGGTCCTGGCCGACTCGCCCCTAGTCGTACGGTCACCGACCGGCGCGATCACCGTCCACAGCGACGACCGCATCGACCTCCTCCCCGAATACTCCCTGGCGGCCGTCCGCCGGCTCCGCAACCAGCCCGGCGGCTTCTGGGTGGCGAGCACCGATCCCAAGGCGGCGTACGAGGCGGTCACGGGTACGACGGATCGCGCCGACGTCGAGGTGGTCGCCGTAATGACCGATGGCGCGTCGCGGTACGTCGAGCGCTACGGCCACCCGTGGGAGGACCTGGTCGACGTCCTCACCACCGACGGACTGCGCGAGTTGGTCGACCGGGTCTGGGCGTACGACGAGGCCCAGCCGGCCGGCGTTCGTGGGAAGCGGTACGACGACGCGAGCGTCGTACTCTGCCGCCCCTAGGGACGTGGACCGTACGACGGGAAGGTCGGGCCGGGGTTGTTGTAGCGGGGCGCGTACTGCGGTGGCTCGGGCGGTCGCACCACATCGGTAACGCGCGGAACGTCGACCCGGTCCTGCTGCCACCGAGTGATCTCGAGGAGCAGTAGCGAGGCGGCGATGCCCGCGACGATCAGCAGGACGGTCGCTACGGTGAAGCCGATGTTGACCGCGAGCGCGACCCGGACCATGAAGTCCTGCAGGCCGTAGATGTCGACGTAGTCACCGGTCGCGTCGGCGGCGTCGGCCGCGTCGACCAGGCGGACGACCCACACGATGAAGCCGATGAAGGCGATACCACCGCCGCCGATCAGGATCACCCAGAATCCCGTCCACGACGCCCACCACCCGTACAGCAGCGCGCGCATCCGGCCGGTCCGGGTGGCGCCCGGCTGCTCGAGCGGCTCGCTTGCGGTGGCGATGTCCTGGACGATCTCCAACGGGTACCAGAACTGCACGATCGGGCAGAACCACGAGCCGACCACCCAGCCCTGCGCACGCCGATGCAGGCCGCGGGCCGGGTCGACGGGCGGCCCGGGACGCGGCGCCAGCGGTGAGTGCAGGAAGTCGGTGTTCTCCCGCGCTTGCCACAGCCAGATCAGGAAGGCGACCGCCGTGCCCATCAGCAGGTAGCTGACCAGGTTGAGCAGCGGTCCGGTGCCGGCGATCGACTGGATGCCGCGGTTGACCTCCTCCTCGGACAGCAATCCGTAGACGAACCGCTTGACGTCGTCGTACGAACTCCACAGGAGCGCGGACTGGATCACCGCCGCGACCGCGGTCAGCCCCATCAGCACGATGCTGACCAGCGCGATCTTCCGCAGCGGCCGGTACCGCGGCGGGATCGGCGCCGGCTGGTACGGCATCGGGCGATACGGGCCCGGATACTGCGGATATTGGCCCGGATACGGCTGCGTCATCTGTGCACCTCCCCGCAGCCAAGTTAACCCACGGCCAGGAGCGATCAACCATTGTCCACAGGTGAAAAGCTGCAACTAGACGGTGGCGAACGCCTGCTCGACCGCGGGCAACGCGAGCTCCCGATCCACGGCCGACAGCCCGATCCGGGTCCGCCGGTCCAGTACATCGTCCACGGTCAGCGCACCCTCGTGCCGGATCGCGAACAACAGCTCGGCGTACGTCGTCCGCAGTCCGGGCGCGATCGGCTCCAGCAACCCTGGCGCTCCCGCGATCACCTCGGGCGCCTCGACGCCGTACCGCTGGACGAATCGCGACGGCGCCCGCACGGCCGCCAGCCGGACCCGATCGGCCGCACCGACCAGCGGAATCCGGTGGGTCAGGCATGGCCGGCGTACCTCGAGGGTGGACTGCTCCAGCGCCTTGTCGAGCGCGTCCTGCGCCATCCTGCGGTAGGTGGTGAGCTTCCCGCCGACGATCGTCACGAGTCCGTCGTCACTGGTGATCACCGCGTGCCGCCGGGAGATGTCCGCGGTCCTGTCCGCACCCTTGTGATGCCCGGTGTCGAGGAGTGGACGGAGGCCGGCGTACGTGCCGAGCAGGTCCGCCCGGGTCAGCGGCGTCTGCACCGCCCTGCTGATGGTGTCGAGCAGGAAGTCGATCTCCGCGTCGGTCGCCTGCGGTACGTCGTCCACCGGGCCGGGCGCGTCCTCGTCGGTCAGACCGACGTACACCCGGTCGTCCGGCGCCGGGATCGCCATCACCACGCGGTGCAGCTCACCCGGCACGGGCACGGTGAGGATGGCGGACAACCCGCCGAAGGCGGACTGAGGTAAGACCAGGTGCGTGCCCCGGCTGGGACGCAGCCTGATGCCGGCGGCGACCTGACCGGCCCAGATCCCGGCGGCGTTGATCACCACCTTCGCGTCCACGGACAGCCGGTGCCCGGTCAGTTCGTCGACCAGGACCGCACCGCGTCCGGTGACCTCGGTGGCGGCGACCCGGGTGAGGACACGGGCGCCGTACTGCGCCGCGGTCCGCGCGATCGCGACCACCAGCCGGGCGTCGTCGTACAACTGACCGTCCCAGGTCAGGAAGCCGCCGCGCAGGCCCTCCGGCCGCAGGGTCGGGGCGTAGCGGAGGATCTCGGCCGAGCTGACCCGGCGCGAGTGCGGCAGGAAGTCGTCGCTGGTCCGCGCGAACGTACGCAGGATGTCGCCGCCGAGGAACGCCGACCGCAGCATTGCCGCCTGCGCGAACTGTGCCTGCGGCAACCATGGCGCGACCTGCGGGATCGGGTGGACCAGGTGTGGCGCGGTCGTCTTCATCAGGATGCCGCGCTCGACCGCGCTCTCGTACGCGATGCCGACATGACCGGACACGAGGTAGCGCAGCCCGCCGTGCACGAGCTTCGAACTCCAGCGGCTGGTGCCGAACGCGAGGTCGTGCTTCTCGACCAGGGCAACGGACAGGCCGCGGGCGGCCGCGTCCAGGGCGACGCCGGCGCCGGTCACCCCGCCGCCGATGACCAGGACGTCGACCTTGCCGGTCGTGTCCAGCCAGTCCAGCTCGCGGGTCCGGCGGGCCGCGTTCAGGCTGGCGTTGCCCACCGTCCTGAACTCCTTCCCCGCCCCGCCGCCCCGGTCGATCATGGCGTCAGGTACTTGGTGAGCATGTCGCGCAGCTCGTCGTCGAGCTTCGGATACTCGTCCTTCGCGGCCATCACCGGACCGGAGACCGCCGAAGCCAGCGAGACGAGAATGATCTGCCGGGCCAGCCAGACCGGGTCGCCGGTCCGGATCGAGCCGTCGGCCTGGCCCAACTTGATGCCCTCCTCGACCAGCTTGAGATGCGCGACAGTACTGCTGCCGCGGCGCTCGAGCAGGTACGGCGTGAGGAACTCGGGGTCGAGCTCGATGATCTTGCGCATCAACGGGTGGACCCGGGTCTGCGCGACCACCTCGACCACGCCCTCGACCAGCCGGGACCGGGCGTCTGCGGCGTCCGGCTGGAACGCCGACACCAGAGCGGTGGTCCACTCCCGGGTCATCAGCGCGGCGACGACGGCCTGCACGTTCGGCCAGCGCCGGTACAGGGTCGCGCGGGAGACCTCGGCATGCCGGGCGATGTCGGCCATCGTCATCCGGCGCATCCCGATCGCGAGCAGCAGCTCGTAGGCCGCGTCCAGGATCCGCTCCTCGCCGATCGCGTTCGCGGGCGCCGGACGGGCGCTGGTCTCGGG
The DNA here is from genome assembly GCF_045040325.1 of Kribbella sp. NBC_01510. Taxonomy (NCBI): domain Bacteria; kingdom Bacillati; phylum Actinomycetota; class Actinomycetes; order Propionibacteriales; family Kribbellaceae; genus Kribbella; species Kribbella sp. NBC_01510. The sequence goes on from NZ_CP109418.1 coordinate 2,285,707, forward strand.
CTCCGACTCGCTGCTACGCTGAGACATCACACGTCAGAGTGTATCAGCGACTGTGCCATCCCGAAACTGTCCGTGGGAGGTGGGAGCCAGGGGGTTCCACCTCCCACGGACGCTACCTCGCAGCACCCCCGAAAGGGAGCCCACGATGACCGAGTCGGACCTTCCGGTGGTGCATCTCACGCCCGGCCGCTGGGGCGACCCCGCCCACCCCGTCGCCCTGCGGCCCGCGGCGCTCGAAGCCCTGAAGCACCTCGGCGTACGACGCCCGACGACGGATCCCGTGGACCCGCCGGCCGCAGTCGACCGACCGGGTCTGAGCCCGGAGCAACTGTCGTTCCTAGCCGGAGTCGTCGGTGCGGAGCACGTTGCTTCCGACCTGGAATCGCGGTGGGCGCACACCCGCGGCTACTCGACCACCGACCTCCTCCGCCACCGCTCGGGTGATACGTCCGACATGCCCGACGCCGTCGTCTACCTGGGGTCGCACGACGAGGTGCTCGCTCTCCTCGCCGGCGCTGCTGACCACGACCTCGCAGTTGTGCCCTACTCCGGCGGCACCTCGGTGGTCGGCGGACTCGCTCCCGATCGCCGCTTCATCACCGTGGATCTGCGCCGGCTGGATCAGCTGGTCGCGCTGGACGAGATCTCGCGGACGGCGACGCTGCAGGCGGGTGTCCGGGGTCCGGCGGCCGAAGCGCTCCTCGCCGAACGCGGCTATACGCTCGGCCACTTCCCGCAGTCCTACGAGGGCGCGTCGATCGGCGGCTATGCCGCCGCGCGGTCGAGCGGGCAGTCGTCGGCCGGGTACGGACGCTTCGACCAGATGGTGGTCGGGCTGACACTGGCCACGCCGCGCGGGACCATCGAGCTCGGCCGGGCGCCGATGTCCGCGGCCGGGCCGGATCTGCGCCAGCTCGTGCTCGGGTCCGAGGGCGCGTTCGGGATCATCACGTCGGTCGTCGTACGGATCCGGCCGCGACCGACCGAGCGGCACTTCGAGGGGTGGCGGTTTGAGAGCTTCGCCGACGGTCTGACCGCGATCCGGCGGCTGGCGCAGGACGGGCCGTTGCCGACAGTGCTGCGGTTGTCCGACGAGGTCGAGACCGCGGTGAACCTGGCCGATCCAGATGTGCTCGGTGGCGGGTCGGGCGGCGTACTGGCGATCATCGGGTTCGACGGGCCGTACAACTCCGGGACGGCCGAGGTCCTGACCGCCGCCGGTGGGCAGAACCTCGGCGAGGGTCCTGGTGAGACGTGGCGAGTCGGCCGCTACCGAGCGCCGTACCTGCGTGATCCCTTGCTCGACGAGGGCGCGCTGGTGGAGACCCTCGAGACGGCCGCCTTCTGGTCCCGCATCCCCGAGCTGAAGGCTGCCGTCACCGCGGCGTTGGTGCAGAAGCTGACCGAGCAAGGCACGCCACCACTGGTTCTCTGCCACGTGTCCCACGTCTACGAGACCGGAGCCTCGCTGTACTTCACGGTGATCTCGGCGCAGACCGGCGATCCCGTGCGGCAATGGCGTACGGCGAAAGCCGCCGCCAGCCAGGCGATCGCGACCGTCGGGGGCACCATCTCCCATCACCACGGTGTCGGCACCGACCACCGCGCGGCCTACGCCGACGAGATCGGTCCGCTTGCGCTGGAAGCCCTCCAAGCCGTCAAGCACGTCCTCGACCCCGGCGCCGTCCTCAACCCCGGCATTCTGATCTGACGGAACTCTTGACCTCAAGTTCACTTGAGGGATGACAGTCGGGGCATGACTCCTGAATCCTCCGACCGTCCTGTCGCTCTCATCACCGGTGCGTCCGCCGGTCTCGGACTCGCGCTGGCGCACGGACTCGCCGGACGCGGCTGGACGCTGGTGATCGACGCCCGCGGCGCCGAAGCACTGAAGGACGCGGCCGACGCGCTGGCGAGCCACACCGATGTGATCCCGCTAGCGGGCGACGTCACCGACCCCACGCATCGCGCCGACCTGGTCGACGCCGTGGCCGGGCTCGGCCGGCTCGACCTGCTCGTCAACAACGCGAGCTACCTCGGCCCGAGCCCTCTGCAGGCGTTGGGGTCCGCCGATCTCGACGAACTGCGTCGCGTCTACGAGGTCGACGTACTGGCACCGATCGCTCTGACCCAAGCACTGCTGCCATCACTCACCGCGGCGTCGGGTGTGCTGCTCAACATCAGTTCTGACGCCGCAGTGGAGGCATATGAGACGTGGGGCGGCTATGGCTCCGCCAAGGCCGCACTTGACCACGCGACCCGAGTCCTCGCGGCGGAGCACCCCACGCTGTCCGTGTACGCCGTCGATCCGGGTGATCTGCGTACGGCGATGCACCAGGCCGCGTTCCCCGGTGAGGACATCTCGGACCGGCCCGAGCCGGCGACCGTCGTACCGGCGTTCCTGCAGTTGCTCGACAGCCGGCCGGAGAGTGGTCGCTACCGAGCCGCCGAGTTCACGCCGGCGGTGACGTCGTGAGGGTGCATCCCCACACCAGATTCGTCCTGCCCGATTCACTCAACGCCGGCGAACCACCCGAGGCCCGGGGGCTGTCGCGGGATCAGGTGAAGCTGCTGGTCACGGAGAGGTCGACCGTCACGCACACCCGCTTCGACCGGATCGGCGAACACTTGCGACCGGGAGACCTGCTCCTGGTGAACACCTCCGGCACATTGCCCGCGGCCGTCGACGGCTCATGGATCAGCGGGTCGGGTGTGGAGCCAGTGGTCGTGCACTTCTCCACTGCGCTCGACGACGGCACTTGGGTGGTCGAGCTGCGCAACGGTGGTGCACCGATGTTCGGCGGTACGGCGGGCGACCACGTCGAACTGCCAGAGGGTGTGCTGACGCTGCTGTCGCCGTACCAACCGGGCTCCAATCGCCTATGGCGTGCCAAGCCTCCAGCGGTGGATGTGCTCGGCTACCTGGAACGCCATGGCCGTCCGATCACCTATAAGTACGTCGGTCAGCAATGGCCGCTGGCGTCGTACCAGACTGTTTTCGCCCGCGAGCCTGGCAGCGCGGAGATGCCCAGTGCGGCAAGGCCGTTCAGCTTTGAGCTGGTGAGTCACCTGGCGTCGCAGGGCGTGCTGATCGCGCCGATCCTCCTGCATTGCGGCGTGTCGTCACTCGAGAGCCACGAACCACCTCTGCCCGAGCGGTACGACGTACCCGCGCACACGGCCCGCTTGGTCAACTGGGTCAAGGCCAACGGAGGGCGCGTGATCGCAGTCGGCACGACCGCGGTCCGAGCCATCGAGTCAGCCGTCAGGCCAGATGGCTCTGTCAGCGCGGCGCACGGCTGGACCGACCTCGTCCTCGGCCCGGACCACTCGGTGCGCGTTGTGGATGGCCTTGTGACCGGGATGCACGCACCCGAGGCCTCGCACCTACTCCTTCTCGAGTCGGTCGTCGGAGGCAGTACCGTCCAGCGCGCCTACGACGCGGCCCTGGACGAGCACTACCTCTGGCACGAGTTCGGCGACAGTTGCCTGCTGCTGCGCTGACGACGTCGGCAACTGCCCCTCATTGCCCGGCCGTGCACGTTTCTCCACCGCACGTGGACTCATCGCAGGTGTCCTTACCACTTGGGTCCCCCGTCGGGACGTCACCTGATTAGACGAGTATCTGGCCCTCGCTGTCATCCGCATTCATCGAACCGAGCGCAAATTGTGGCCTAGGCCGATTAGTTGCCTATTGAACCGCCGGCAGCGTACGCGGCGTGCCGCGGCCGCGTCTTCGGACGCACGCGGGGCCTTGGGACAAGATGGCGGGACTTGGGACAGGTCGTGAGGTGTCCCTGGCCCCGACATCGGCCGTCGGCCGTAGGTCTCGGCCTGGGCGGACGTGGCACACTCACCAACCCGGTCCGGCAGCCGCCGAGTGCTCGCGGCCGAGCGTGCCATCTCTGGCATCGCGCTGCTTGGCGAGTGGCACAGGTCCGGTCACGGCCGGCATCGCTGAACTCGCCGCCGGGCGGGGGGTGGCGGACTTCCAGGCCATCACAATCGCCGAGACGCTGCGATCGTCGGCGGGAGGCCTTCGTCCTCGCCTCGTTGTGATGGCCTGGCGATCCGGTCGACGGCACGGGCAAACACCCACCGAACCGACCTGAGCGCCGGATATGCCCTCGAACGCGGCAGGCGCCGGGCCGGGCCGGGAGGCGGGACGCGGGAGGCGGCGACTGGTTCCGCCGTGCCGGCGATCTGGTCGTCGGGGTCAAGCGGTTCGAATCCTGAACGCGCGAAACCCGGCCGACTCACCGTCCGGAGAGCTGCCGCCCCGTCCGGAGAGCTGCCGCCGCAGCACTGTGCGGCGGGTGTGGTCACCCTGCACCAACCGCTCTTCGGTCGGAGCTGGGTCAGGTGCGGGTCTTCTTGCGGCGGTGGTTGCTGGTTTGGAGGAAGACCCAGGCTACGGCTGCGCCGGTGAGGAAGCCGCCGAGGTGGCCTTGCCAGGAGATGCCGGGGATGACGAAGGAGAGGACGGCGGTGATCGCGACGTAACCGAGGATCCAGGTGACGTCGAGGCCGCGGGCACGGTTGACCACCAGGAGGGCGCCGACCAGGCCGAGGACGCCGCCCGACGCGCCGAGGGTCGCCGAGCCGGGGGCCGCGAGCAGCCAGACCGCGATGCCGCCGCCGATGGCTGACAGCAGGTAAAGGGTCAAGAACCTGATCCGGCCGAGCATCTGCTCCAGCGGCGGACCGAGCACGTAGAGCATGAACAGGTTCGAGAAGATGTGGAAGATCTGCACGTGCGTGAAGGCCGACGTGAGCAACCGCCACGGCTCGTTGTCCACCAGCACCGGGACCAGCACCAGGTCGTTGAGGATCCGGGCGCTGCCGGTGCGGACGGCGATGAAGACCAGCACGTTGATCGCCATCAGGCTGAGCGTGACGACCTGCGGGCTACCGCGCTGGATGCCGCCGAGCGAGGTGCGGGTGCGCGGCACCGACTTCACGCCCTCGTTGAAGCAGCTCGGGCACTGGAAGCCGACCGCGGCGCTGTTCATGCAGGCCGGGCAGATCGGCTTGTCACAGCGCTGGCAACGGACCCCGGCGGGCCGATCCGGGTGCCGGTAGCAGACGGTCTCGGTCACGCGGCTGGATCCTCCACAGGACGGCGGATCCGGGCCGGCTGACCGGCCCGGACCGGGAAATCAGGCGTTCTTACGCTCGATCACGACGGTGTTGATCAGGATCGGCTCGATCGGCCGGTCGCCCGGCGCGGTCTTCGCGGTCGCGATCGCGTCCACGACCTTCTTCGACTCGTCGTCGGCGACCTCACCGAAGATCGTGTGCTTGCGGTTCAGGTGCGGCGTCGGGACCACGGTCACGAAGAACTGCGAGCCGTTGGTGCCGCGGCCGAACTGGATGCCGGCGTTCGCCATCGCCAGCAGGTACGGGCGGTCGAACTGGAGCTCCGGGTGGATCTCGTCGTCGAAGGCGTACCCGGGCGAGCCGGTGCCGGTGCCGAGCGGGCAGCCGCCCTGGATCATGAAGCCGTCGATGACGCGGTGGAAGGTCAGGCCGTCGTAGAACTTCCTCGTGGTGACCTGCCCGGTCTGCGGGTCGGTCCACTCCTTGGTGCCCTCGGCCAGGCCGACGAAGTTGCTCACCGTCTTCGGCGCGTGGTTGGGGAACAGCCTGATGACGACGTCACCCTTCGTCGTCTGCAGGGTCGCGTACAGCTCTTCGGCCACGGGAGTCACTCCTAGATCAGTTACGGCTTACGCCCTCGATCCTGTCATGTGAGTCCAAGCAGAACCGCACCGACCGGCCGGAAACCAATACGCCACCCCTCCGCATCGCTCCGGGGCCAAGCAGAACCGGATCGCCCAGGCGCTGGACAATCGCCCGGGCCTCGGCTTTGCTCCCGGGTAGGGGAAGGGGAGAACTGCGTTGGGGAATGGGTGGGGCGGGGATGGGGCACCGGGTGATCGGCTGGGTACGTCGTACGATGCAGATGACACCGGATTTGTCCAGAGCCGTATCAGCAGGGTCCATGACGCCGATGGGCCGGAGCGCTGTCCGTCATGACGGGTGGCACCGAGGAGGGAACCGTGGGTTCAAGGAAGTCCAATGGCCGGGCCGAGACCAAGAAGGACAAGGTCCGGCCACTCGCCGAGTCGGCGTCGGGGAAGATCGGACCGGCCGTCGGCCAGGTCCGTGACCACCTCGGCCCCGCTGTGGGCACCGCACGGGAGAAGGTGTCGCCGTACGCCGAGAAGGCCGTCGAGCGTGGCGCGCACTATGCAGGAGTGGCGGTCGAGAAGGCCAGCCCGGTGATCGACGATGCGCTGGCCCGCGTCGGACCGGCCACCGGGGCCGCCGCCGAGAAGGCGCGCGTGCGGTTCAACGACGACGTGCTGCCGAAGGTGACCGCCGCGCTGGTTTCGCTCGCGGCCGCCGCCGAGCCGGTGGTCGAGGAGACCTCGCGCCGGGGCAAGGCCACCAAGGCCGCGCTCAAGGGTGAGATCGACGTGCCGAAGAAGAAGAGCCACAAGCTCCGCACGGTCGTGCTGATCCTGGGCTTCGGCGCCCTGGCCGCGGCAGCGGTGAAGAAGCTGCTGACCCCGCCGGAGCCGGCCTGGCAGTCGACCCCGACCAGCGGCCGCGACTACAGCTCCGCCCCGGCCGGTACGACGTCGCGCCCGGAGAGCCCGAGCGCCAACGGCAAGACCGACGCCCCGAAGGCCGAGTCGCCGAAGCCGGACACCGCCAAGACCGACACGGCCAAGCCCGACACCGCGAAGCCCGCCGACACCGCCAAGACCGAAGCCACGAAGGCGGACGCCGAGGCAAAGGCGGCCGCGAACGGCGCCACGTCGAACGGCCCGGCGGCCAAGAAGACCACCACCTCCCGGAAGCCGACCGGCTCGACCGAGTCCAAGCCGACCGACTCCTGACCAACCACCGCAACTGACCAACCGCGACTGACCGACCACCGCAACGGCGAAGGCCGCGAACCCGATCCGGGGGTTCGCGGCCTTCGTTTGTTCGGCGTCGCCTTGCGCGTACGACGTCAGTTCGGTTGCGGCTCGGGATCAGTATCGGCGTCGGCGTGATCCGGCTTGGCGATCGTGTAACGGCCGGCCGAGAGCAGCTGGGTGGCGTACCGGTGGGTGATGCACGGATAGGTGCCGCCGCAGTGCAGGCAGACCGCGTCGTTGCGGTGCAGCCACGGGAGAATGCCGAACCGCTTGATCCAGGTCAGCGGCTCACGGTCCGGCGCGTGCAGTTGGAGCGCCGCACGGGCGGCGTCCTGGATCTCGGGGGCGGACCAGTCTTCGGCGCTCTTGTCCATCAGCGCGCTGAGGTCGGGGTGGAGGTGGGCAGTCGAGCGGGTTTTGGTCATCTATGAGTCTTCCGGGGCAGGGTGGAGGGCGCGGTTGAATCGCTCGCTTCAAACGTGACGACTCGATCGCTATGAGCAACGGTAGTCCTCTGGTAACCCCAACCGCGCGCTGATAAGCACCATCGCGGTGTCAGATCTTCGTCAGGTTTCGCAGCGTGCCGCGCCGGTTACACCGGTTCAGGTCCAGAGCGTCTCGAGTGTGACCCGGGCCTCGAGCTCGAGCAGATGCCGCTTGGTCGGGATGCCGCCGCCGAAGCCGACCATCTTCCCGCCGGCGCCGACCACCCGGTGGCAGGGCAGGACGATGGCGATCGGGTTCCGGTTGCAGGCGACGCCGACGGCCCGGGCGGCGCCGGGATCCCCGACGATCTTCGCGACGTCGCCGTACGTCTGCATCTCGCCGTAGGGGATCCGGCCGAGCTGGGCCCAGACGGCGCGCTCGAAGTCGGAGCCGCCGGGGACCGAGAGCGGCACGGTGAACTGCTGGAGCTCGCCGGCGAAGTACGCCTTCAGCTGCTCGGCGGTCTCGGTGAGCAGTGGGTCGGCGTCGACCGGCCGATCGGTCGAGCCGAAGTGCAGGCGGCAGAGGCCGATGTCGTCGACCGCGAGAGTGAGGTCGCCGATGGGCGAGTCGATCACGGACCAGCGCATACCCCCATCCTGCCGCTGCCCACCGACAGTTTCCGGCGGAAATGCGCCACCAAACGACCGCGACGTGATGTCCTCGCCTGGTCACGCCGTGTTGTGCTACATCTGATCCATGCCGAGCCGGGCGTCGCAACCCCCGCTGGACCGCTGGTTCAGTTCCGAGCGTGCGATGGGCCTGGCCGCGTCGATCCTGATCGGGCTCGTCACCGTCCTCACGTGGGCGACCGCCTGGTCGGACTGGTACTCGTACCAGACGCTGAAGAAGTACGCCGACGACCCGGGCCGACTGGCCGAGGCCGACCTCATCTCCGGCTCGCTCGGCATCGTCGCCGCGCTCGCACTGCTGGCGGCCGCGGTGGTGTTCATCGTCTGGCTCTGGCGGGTCCGGTGGAACGCGGAGATGTTCTGCCGCGGCGAGCACCGGTTGACCCGTGGTTGGGTGCTCGGCAGTTGGATCTGCCCGATCGTGAACCTCTGGTACCCCAAGCAGGTCGTCGACGACATCATGGCGGCCAGCGACCCGCGGACCGATCCGCACACGGCGAGCTTGAAGGAGATCCCGGGCACCCAACTGGTCTGGATCTGGTGGCTCACGTGGGTGGTCGGCCTCGTCACCGGCAACATCGTGCAGCGCGGCGTGCTGGCCGGCTCGACGCAGCTCGGTGACCTGCGGACGAACGTCGTACTGTCCAGCATCTCGGCCGTGTTCACCACCGCGGCCGCAGTGCTCGCGGTGATTCTGGTCGGGCGGATCGACGAGCTGCAGACCAAACGTCCGTGGGTGCCGTGGTGGGCGATCGACCAGCCGCAGAACGGGTTCCAACCTCCTGCGCGGTAAACCAAACCGTCACGCACCGTCCAATGCGTCGTTACAAGTGGTGATGGGCGTACGAAAAGAACATGTTAAGTCGACACCCTCCGTGCAGGGGCCGACTCCCGTCGCGTACCTACTTCGTGGTATCAATGTGGCTCGGTCATGCGGGGGCAGGATCTGGCCGAGACGCCCAACGAACGACGGAGTTCCAGCAACGCGAGGGACGCGAGACGTGAGCCACCCGCAGCCAGCAGTCCTGTCTGCCCTTGAAGACCACGAAGAATGGCAGCCACACGCTGCCGAGGAGTTCCAGCAAGTCGGAACGGTGGGCAAGATCGCCATCGGTCTGCTGGGTGCATCGACGGTCACCCATCTGCTCTCCACCTGGTCCGACTGGAACACGTACTCCGTCGTCCACCGCTACCTCGGCGGGATGCCGAACGTCGACGACGCGGACCTGAACCGCGCCGACGCGATCGCCAAGGTCACCGCGGTCCCGAACGTCATCATCTCGGTCACCGCCGCCGTGGTCTTCGTCATCTGGCTCTGGCGGGCCCGGATCAACTCCGAGGTGTTCTGCCAGGCCGACCACCGCCGCAGCCACGGCTGGGTGCTGGCCAGCTGGTTCGTCCCCGGCCCGAATCTCTGGTATCCGAAACAGATCGTCGACGACGTCTGGCTCGCCAGCGATCCGAAGACCCCGGTGTACACCGACGACCTGCGCCGATTCCGGACTCCCACCCTCACCTCCGCGTGGTGGGTGGCCTGGGTCGGCGCTCTCGCGTTCGACGTGGTGGTCCGCCGCTTCCTGATGTGGATGGAGGCGACCGTCGGGTCGCTGCGCGGGATCGCCCTGGCCGGTACGGCGTCGCTCGTGCTGACGGCCGTGTCCGCGGTCGCGGCGACGATGGTGATCCGCAAGATCAACGGGATGCAGACCGGCCGCGCGTGGGTCCCGTGGTGGGACGAGCGCGAGCCGAAGCTCACCGCGGTGCCCACCTACGCGAACGACGACACCGACGAGCAGCCCGCCATCTCCGAGCCGATCGCCCAGTCCGCCCCGATGCCGGCACCCTCGCGGCGGCTGGAGCGCCAGCCCGAGTTCCAGATGGCCGGCGTCAGCCAGGCCCCGGCGCCGAACCCGTTCGCTCCGGCTCCGACTCCGGCCCCGGCCCCGGCCCCCGCTCCGCAGGGCTTCCCGGGTGACGGTGCGGCCGCGGGTGGATTCCCTGGCGGTGGCAGCCCCTTCGCGGCCGGTGCCGCGCCCGCCGCATTCGGTGGCGACAACGCTCCGGAGGAGCCGCCGAAGTGGAGCCCGTTCGCTCCGGTCGTGCAGAGCTGGCAGGACGGCAACGACACCGGTCCGGCCACCGAGCAGTTCAACGCGGTCGAGTCCTGGCAGCACGAGCGGCAGGCCGAGGAGACGTCGTACGAGAGCCCGAAGACGTCCTGGAGCGACTACCTGGACTCCGGCAGCGACGACATCCTCTCCACCGACACCGGGAGCCGTTGGCTGGACGAGGCGGCGCCGATGACCGTCGCCCAGCCGGACCCGTACTCGTACCAGCCGGAGCAGCCGGCCGAGCCGTCGTGGGCGGCCACCTACTCCGAGCCGTACTCGTACGAGACGCCCGACTACCTGACCCCGACGTCCTCCGTTCCGGAGGTCGAGACCGCACCCGAGCCTGAGCCCGCGCCAGTTGCGCGCGCCGGTCGCCGGGCCGCTCGGGTCGCGGTGGACAGCCCGTCGGCGATCCAGCCAGCGATCCCGTCGCACGCCGTGGACACCCCGCCCGAGCACACCGTGTACGCGCCGTCGGAGCACACCATGCCGTCGTCGCACGTGACGGCGGGCTCCGGATACTACGAGCCGGCACCGGCTGTGACGCAGCAGGACGACTTCCTGACCCCGTCGAAGCCGCTGCCGCCGGTTCCCGAGTACGGCCCGGAGCCGTCGTACCAGGCCGACAACCACGGCTCGGACTACGGCAACTCGTCGTACGGCGAGTCCAGCTACCAGCCGTCGTCGTACGAGGCCCCCTCGGACTACCAGACGTCGTACAGCCCGGAGTACCCGAGCAGCAGCTACGACCAGCAGACCGACTACGGCTACAGCTCGGACTACTCGAGCAACAGCAACAGCAACTACGAGTACGACTCCTACAGTGGCTCGCAGTACAGCAGCAACGAGCCCTACGAGACCTACAGCCCGAACTACACGTCGGAGTCGTACTACACCCCGGCTGAGGAGCAGCAGCAGCCGACGGAGTACGAGCAGCAGCAGCCGTACTCCTACGAGCAGCAGCAGCCCGCTCCCGAGCAGCCCACCACGCCGCGCACCCACCCGCGCCGTCGCTGGGTCTGATCAGCTGATATGTAGGGACCTCTTGTCAATGGGCAGGTTGAGGCGCCCGTCCCGGACGGTGTTCGGGGCGGGCGCCTCTTGGCTTTGTCGGCTGGTGTGTCGTTGGCGACGCGCGGTCAGACTGATATGCGCGGGTTGGTTACCGCAGGACGGGGTGTTCGGCAGGAGCGGGTCCGCGTGTCTAGGATCGAGCGTCGCCCGGCCGGGCCGGGTTGCTCATAGCTGTGTCGCGGGTCGCTCCACGCGCTGCTTCCACCTCGGTGGTCGACGAAGCCGGCTTGTGGGATCTACTCCTCGAGCACGGCCAGGGACCAGCACCAGCCGGCCAGCTCGCGGGCGATGGCGACGTTGGCGACCACGTGGCGCTTACGACGGGTCCGGAAAGCGTCCCAGCGATCATGCAGTCGCCGGTTGCCGGCGTCGCCGCGGGCACGGGCGGCCGGCGACGCGAGTTCCCATCGGTCGCGCATGGTCTTGCCGGCCACGTAGCGGGCGCGGTGGTGCCAGGCCGCTTCGATGAGGAGCCGGCGGACGTGGGTGTTGCCGGTCTTGGTGATCGATCCTTGGACCCGGGACTGGCCGGAGGAGTACTCCGAGGGGACCAGGCCGACGAAAGATCCGATGGTGTTTCCGGTGAACCGGTGCCAGTCGCCGATCTCGACCGCCAGCGCGAACCCGGTCAGGGCACCGATCCCGCGCAGACAGCCAAGCCGGTGGACCAAGGGTGTGAACTGGCTGTCGGCGGCCATCGCCGTGATCGCGGTATCGAGGCGGTCGCGGCGGGCCTGGACGGCCAGGACGGCGTCGTAGTCGGACTCGAACGTCAGCTGCAGCGCCACCGAGTCGAACCGCTGACCTCGCAGCCACGCGTCGTGCGCACCGGTCCATGCCTGCCCACCGGAGTAGACGATGCCTTGGCGCAGCAAAAGCTTGGACAGCCGGTGCCGGGCACGCATCAGATCCGCGCGGGCGTCTTCGCGGGCCCGGACCAGATCCCGGGCGGTCTCTTGTTCCACGGTCGGGACCGACACCGGCGTGAACTCGTCCAGCCGCAACAGCCGGGCCAGATGCACCGCGTCCTTCGCGTCGGTCTTGACCCGATCACCGCTGGGTCGCTGCAGCTTGCTCGGCGCGACCACCTCGCAGCGGATCCCGGCCGCGGTCAGTGACCTGGCCAGCCCGAACCCGGTCGGACCGGCCTCATAGGCCACCGCCACCGGGCCCGGCAGATCACCCAACCAGGACCGGATGTGTTCATGCGACGGAGTCAGCCTCGCCTGGACGAGCTCACCCGTCACGCCATCGATCGCCGCCGCGACAACCGATCGGGCGTGCACATCCAGCCCCACACTCGTACGCTCGACAAACACCGGGGCCTCCCACAAATGTCGGATAGGCCGAGCAGGCAGCCCCTACTCGGTAACCCACGAATGTTGTGAGTGAGGCCCCGGCCCGCAACCCCGTCACGACGACGGCGCCACTACATACCGTCTAGCCGTATGCATCTAGCCTTCGCCACGCTCGGCTGCCCCGGAGCGCCCCTCGACCATGTCCTGGAGCTTGCCAAGGGCAACAATATCTCCGGACTGGAACTGCGCGCCGCGCCTGACGAGTTCACCCACACCGGGCTGACCGCGGCGCAGCGGCGCGAGCTGCGGACCCGGATCGAGGACGCCGGTCTGGAGATCCTCGCGGTGAGCAGCTACGTCAAGCTCTGCGCGGTCGAGGACCAGCCTCTCGAGGCCCACCTCGAACTCGCCGCCGACCTCGGTGCCCGCGGCGTCCGCGTCTTCCCCGGCGACGATCCCGGTACGACGGACGCGACGGACGCCGGTACGGCGGACTCCCCCACCCCCGGCGAGATCCGGGCCCTCGATCGGGTCACGTCCGCCCCCAGGGATGTCCACATCCTGTTGGAAACTCACGACTCGCACTCCGCCGGCCGGCAGGTCGCCGCGCTCTGTGCGCTGCTCGACACCGACGTCCCCGACCACAACGTGAAGGTGATCTGGGACAGCTCGCACACCTGGTCACACGGCGAGAGCCCGGCCGAGGCGTTCAACCTGCTGCAGCCGTGGCTGGAGTTCGTGCAGGTCAAGGACAGTGACTCCCGTCAGGACTACCGCCCCGTCGCCATCGGCGCCGGCGACTTCCCGGTCCACGATCTGCTGCAGACCCTCGACGGCACCGACTACCCGGTCTCCCTCGAGTGGGAGCTCAAGTGGCACCCGCACCTCCCGCCGTTGGAGGAAGCCCTCCCCGCCGCGCTCGCCTGGTTGAGCTAGGGCGTCGGCGCGGTCAGGTAGCGCGTAAGGGTGGGGCCGAGCCAGGCGACCACGTCGTCGTGGGACATGGTCGCGATCGGCGCGATCCCCAGGATGTAGCGGCAGAGCGCGAAGCCCAGAGTCTGGCTCGCGACCAGACCGGCCCGAATGGCCGGCTGCTCGATCGCGAGGTCGCGGAGCGTCGGCGCGAGCTGGGCGGCGAACAGTTCACGCATCCGGTCGGCCGCCGCCTCGTTGGTGACCGACGACCGCAGTAACGCCCGGAGCGTGTCGTCGCCCTCCCATCGCGTCACGAAGTGCCGCACGACAGCCTCGCCCAGCTGGTCCGGCGGGACGTCGCGGAAGTCGGGCAGCCGGAGGTCGAACTCGGCCGCCGCGGCGAACAGCTTCTCTTTGTTGCCGAAGTACCGCATCACCATCGCCGGGTCGATCGCCGCGTCGGCCGCGATCGCCCGGATCGTGGCCCGCTCGTACCCGTCCGCGCCGAAGCGCTCCCGGGCCGCCGTCAGGATCGCCGCCCGGGTCCGGTCCGACTTCTTCTCCGCCATGCCCCCAGCATATGCCAACGGTTGTTGACTTTTCCCGAGACCGCTCCTACAGTAAAAGTCAACAAGCGTTGATAAATGCGAAGGGGAGGAACATGATTCCGGAGAGTGCTGATGTCGTCGTGGTGGGTGCCGGTCCGGTGGGGCTCGCGGTGGCAGCCGGGCTCCGCCTGCACGGTCACTCGGTGGCCGTGGTCGACCGGCAGGCCGCGGGTGCGAACACCTCGCGGGCCTGCGTGATCCACCCGCGGACCCTGGAGATGCTGGACCAGATCGGCGCCACCAAGCGGCTCGTCGACGAAGGCCTGGAGCTGGAGGAGTTCGCGGTCCGCGACGCCGACCGCCGCCTGATCCCGGTCGGCTTCGCCGAGCTGCCGACCAAGTACCCGTTCATCGTGATGATCCCGCAATCGGACACCGAGCGGATCCTGCTCGAGCGGCTCGAGGAGCTCGGTGGCTCGGTGCTGCGGCCGTACGCCGCCACCGCCGTGACCCAGACCGTGGACGGCGCCGAGGTGACCCTGGACAGCGGCGACGTGATCAAGGCGAAGTACGTCGTCGCCGCCGACGGGATGAACAGCACGGTCCGCGAGCTGGCCGGTCTGCGGATGCCCGGCAACACCCTGCAGCTGTCCTGCAGCCTGATCGATGTCCGGGTCGACGGCGGTCTGCCGCTGGACGAGGTCGCCCTGTACTTCTCGAACGAAGGCCTGCTCGTGGTGGCGCCGTTGCCGGACGGATCGTTCCGGCTGGTCGCGGAGGTGCACGACGCCCCGGAGCACCCGGACGCCGCATACGCGCAGCAGTTGCTGATCGACCGCGGTCCGCGCAAGACCTCGCCGAAGGTCACCGAGGTGGTCTGGGGCTCGCGGTTCCGGATCCACGAGCGGGTCGCCGACGAGTACCGGGCCGGCCGGATCCTGCTGGCCGGTGACGCGGCGCACACCCACAGCCCGGCCGGCGGCCAGGGGATGAACCTGGGACTGCGGGACGCGGTGACGCTGGCCGACGCCCTCTCGGTAGCGCTGACCCGCGGCGACGAGGCGGACCTCGACGCCTACGCGACCAACAGCCGCGCCGAGGCGGTCCGGGTGATCGGGCTGGCGCACCGGCTGACCCGGCTCGCGAACCTCCCCCGGCCGCTGCGCCAGGTGCGCAACACGATCGTCGGCCTGGCCGGCCGGCAGCAGAAGGTCCAGGTCAAGTTCGCCAAGCAGTTGGCAGGCTTCCCAGAGCGCTGACCGGCCGCTAGCCTTCAGTTGCCACAAGCAACCATTCGACGACTGGAGGTCGTGGTGTTCCGCCCCACCCGATGGACCCGCATCACTCCGCTCGCGCTCGCGGCCGTCCTCGCCTTCGGCGCCGCGAGCCACGTGCGGGCCACACCGTCACCGGACCGGAGGCCGAGCAGGCCGACGAACTGATCCACCTGCTCCGGGTCAACACGCCGACGCAGGCCGACCGCATGCGGCTGGCCGGCCTCGATCTCGACCTGGCCCGGACCCCCGGCGGCCAAGTGCGGGGTTCACCCCTGATCTGGCCCCTCCACCCCACGTATGCGGTGGGCAGAAGGGTGCGGCTGCGAGGTTCTCCCCCGAAATTGACCCGAGCGGAAGCCAGATTCGGTAACGACCTCAACGGTGCTTGGCGAGGACTGGGCGCCGAGTCGACCGTCAATCCAGCCCGGCACTCCATCAAAGCCGGCCGATCACCGTCGGCCGGGACGCGAGCGTGACCGCGAACCTCACCTGCTAACCAGCGGTCGACTCCCGGATCTCCAACGTGTACGGGACGGTGAGGTCGCGGCGAGCAGCCTCACCGGTCCCGGCGATCCGCTCGAGCAGGAGACCGACCGCGTTGTCGGCCAGCCATTCCTTGTCCGGCGAGATCGTGGTCAACGACGGCGCGTGGTAACGGCCGTCCTCGATATCGTCGAAGCCCACGACCGCGACATCGCCCGGGACTTTGAGGCCGGCGTCGGCCAGGGTCCGCAGTGCACCCAGCGCCAGCAGGTCGTTGAAGCAGAACACCGCGTCCGGCGGCTCCGGCAACGCCAGCAGCTCGCGCATCGAGGCCGCGCCGTCGGGCCGGTGATACCCGGTCCCGGCCAGCTCGAGCGCCGGGTCGTGCGGGATCCCGGCCGCCTTGAGTGCTTTCCGGTAGCCCCTCCGCCGGACCGCTCCGGTGCTCGTCCCGCCGACGCCGATGGCCGCGATCCTGCGCCGTCCCAGCGCGATCAGATGCGTGGTGGCGTCGTACGACGCCTGGACCGAGTTGACCGCGACCCGGTCGAACTGGCCGCCGGCCGGTCGCTCGCCGAGCAGGACCAGCGGCTTCCCCGTTTCGGAAACGGTCAGTTTGGCCGGGAACGTGCTGATCGGGGAGAAGATGATGCCGTCGATCAACTGCCCGCGCATGCCGTCGAGGACCACCTTCTCGGCGGGGGCCTCGCCCTCGGTCTGGTCGATCAGCACGGTGATGCCGCGGCGCTTCGCGGCCCGGCTGATCGCGGCGCCGAGTTCGGCGAAGTACGGCGAGGCCATCTCGGGGATCGCCAGTGCGATGAAGTCGGACCGGCCCTTGCGCAGCGAGCGGGCGCTGACGTTGGGCCGGTAGTCGAGGGCGGCGATCGCAGCCTC
Organism: Kribbella sp. NBC_01510; assembly: GCF_045040325.1. NCBI lineage: Bacteria > Bacillati > Actinomycetota > Actinomycetes > Propionibacteriales > Kribbellaceae > Kribbella > Kribbella sp. NBC_01510. The sequence continues at coordinate 2,302,360 of NZ_CP109418.1, forward strand.
GACCTTGGCCCGGGTCTGTGCGGTGATGTGCGGGTAGTCGTTGATGACGTTGGAGACGGTCTTCACCGACACCCCGGCCCGCGCGGCCACATCGCTCAGCCTGGTCGTCATCGCCAACCTCCTGTCACCGGCCTGAGCCTGAGTGTGTCACGGCCGTTCAGCGCGAACCCTTTACACGGGTTGTCAATCGTTGTAGACATCCACGTTAAACGTTGTAAAGACCCTCCGGGAGGTCCTGTGGCGCGGCTTGTGGTGGACCCGGCGTTCGTGGTCGGCGCGCTCGACCGGCGGCTGTTCGGCTCGTTCGTCGAGCACATGGGCCGCTGCGTCTACACCGGCATCTACGAACCCGGCCACGCCACCGCCGACCCGGACGGCTTCCGCCAGGACGTGCTCGACCTGGTCCGCGAGCTCGGCGTCACCACCATTCGCTACCCCGGCGGGAACTTCGTCTCCAACTACGACTGGGAGGACGGCGTCGGGCCGAAGGACCGGCGGCCGCGGCGGCTCGACCTGGCCTGGCGGGCGATCGAGCCGAACCAGTTCGGCACCGACGAGTTCGTCGCCTGGTCCCGGAAGGCGGAGATCGAGCCGATCTGGGCGGTCAACCTCGGCACCCGCGGGATCAGGGAAGCCGTCGAACTGCTCGAGTACTGCAACCTTCCGGCCGGCACCGAACTGCCCGACCGCCGGGTCGCGAACGGCAACCCGGACCCGCACGGCATCAAAGTGTGGTGCCTGGGCAACGAAATGGACGGTCCCTGGCAGATCGGTCACAAGACCGCCGAGGAGTACGCGCGGCTGGCCGAGGAGACCGCGAACGCGATGCGGCGGGTCGAGCCCGGGCTCGAACTCGTCGCGTGCGGCTCGAGCAACGCCGGCATGCCGACCTTCGGCGAATGGGAGCGCGTCGTCCTGGAACGCACCTACGACCTCGTCGATCACATCAGCCTGCACGCGTACTACGAACCGCACGACGGTGACCAGGCGAGCTTCCTGGCCGCGTCGGAGGAGATGGACCGGATGATCTCCGAGGTGGTCGCGACCGCGGACCACGTGAAGGCGCTGAAGCGCAGCGACAAGGAGATCACCCTGTCGTTCGACGAGTGGAATGTCTGGTACCAGCAGCATTTCCCCGGAGAGCTCGGCCTCGACATCCGCGAGGCCGGTCCGCTGATCGAGGACAGCTACACCGTCGACGCCGCGGTGGTGGTCGGCAGTCTGCTGATCACGCTGCTCCGGCACGCGGACCGGGTGAAGATCGCTTGCCTCGCGCAACTGGTGAACGTGATCGCCCCGATCCGCACCGAGCCCGGCGGTCGCGCGTGGCGGCAGACCATCTTCCACCCGTTCGCGCTGACCGCGCGGTACGCCGGTCCGACCGTGCTGCAGACCGCGGTGACCGGCGGGCCGGAGATCGACACCGCCCGGTTCGGCCGGATCCCGGCGCTGTGGAGCACAGCGACGTACGACGAGAAGACCGGGGAGACCGCGATCTTCGTGGTGAACCGGAGCGAGACCGACAAGGTCGACCTGGAGATCCCGCTCGGCCTGCGACTGATCGAACACATCGCCCTGTACGACGACGACCGCTTCGCGGTGAACACCGCCGACGATCCGGACCGCGTGGTGCCGCGCGCGGTCGACGGCACCGAGGTCGTCAACGGCACCTGTACCGCCACGCTGCCGCCGGCGTCGTGGCATCTGATCCGCCTGCACCGTTGATTCGAGAGGGGACCCGCCCGTGCCCAAAGAGTTCAACGCAGTCAAGAAACTCCTGGCCGCAGCGCTGGCCGTGGCCGCGGTAGCCGCCGGTACCTCGGCCGCGACAGCAGCACCCGTGGTGACGATGACGAACGCCATCTCGTCGTCCTTCGCCGATACGTTCGCCGACCCGTCGATCATCCAGGGCCGGGACGGCTACTGGTACGCGTACGCCACGTCGGATCCGTTGGTTGCCAACGGCCCGTTCGGGCTGATGCACATGGCCCGGACCAAGGACTTCAGCTCGTGGGAGTACCTCGGCACCGTCTTCAACGACCAGACCAAGCCGGCCTGGGCTGCGCCCGGGTCCTTCTTCTGGGCGCCGGACATCCGGTACTTCGGCGGCCGGTATGTCATGTACTTCACCGTCACCGACACGGCGGCCAACCCAGGCGGTGACCCGGCGATCGGTGTCGCGACCGCCCCGACGCCGGCGGGGCCCTGGACCGCCAGCGACGGCCCGGTGGTCGCGCCGCGGCCTGACGGTGCCGGTGGCTACTTCGGCACCATCGACCCGGCCCTTCTCACCGCGGCCGACGGCAAGCGGTACCTGTACTACGGCGGCTTCTACGGTGGCATCTCCGTCACCGAACTCTCGCCCGACGGTATGCATGCGGTCGGCTCGCCGACTCAGGTGACGATCGGCGACAGGTACGAGGGTTCGTACGTCGTCTACCGCGACGGCTGGTACTACCTGATGGGCTCGTCGATGAACTGCTGCGCCGGCCCGACCACCGGGTACTCCGTCTTCGCGGGGCGATCGCGGTCTCCCCGGGGGCCGTTCGTCGACGCGGACGGTGCCGCTCTCACCGACTCGCGCGTGGGCGGTACGACGGTCATCACGCAGAACGGCAACAAATGGATCGGCCCGGGCCACCATGCGTTCATCACCGACGCGGCCGGGCAGGACCACATCGTCTACCACGCGATTGATCGCGGTACGCCGTGGCTGACCGACCCGTTCGGGATCAACCGTCGGCCGATGCTGATCGATCGGATCGACTGGATCGACGGCTGGCCGCGGACGCGGGCCGGGCTCGGTCCGTCCGACGGCCCGGTGCCCGCGCCGACGACGGGATCCGGGCTGGGTATCGACTCCACCGACCCGGCCGGCGGCCTGCTCGGCGCTCAGCAGAAGCCTGGCGATGCACTTGGCGGCGCAACCGCTGCGATCTCGGATGCTGCGCAGACTCGCAAGCCCGCTCCTGGCGGATCGTTGCGTGTCGAGGCCGATGTTCGTCTCGGCTCTTCGTTCACCACGGTGCTCGGAGGTGCTGCGGTCGTCGTCACGGTCTCTACTGACAAGGTCAGCATCGCGGCTGGTCGAAGTACCGCATCGGCGCCGCTGCCCGCGGACTTCGATCGGACGCAGTGGAACAAGCTGAGTGTCCAGGTCTCCGGCTCTACCGTGAGTGCGCGGTTGAACGACGCGGGTCTGGGTGATGTGTACGCCGAGGCGCAGCTCGCCGTACCCGGTCTGAAGCTCGGGTCCGCGCCGGTGCGGTGGGTCGGGTCGGCGGAGGTGGACAACCTGACTGTGCGTCCGGTGGCACCGCCGGTACGACGGATGGCCGATGTACCGCGGACCGGGAAACTGCTGGCCGGGGACGAGTTCGATGGTGGACTGGGCGCGGACTGGTCGTGGGTGCGCCAGGACTCCGCCGCAGTTGTTGCCGACGGCAAGTTGTCGTGGCCGTTGGAGAACGCGGACCTGGTCGGTGCCGCGAACAACGCCGGGCTGCTGTTCCACACCACGCCGGCCGTCGACAGCTGGATCGCGGAGACCAAGTTGCACCTCGACACTGGTGTCGATGATGTCCGCAACTATCAACAGGCCGGGATGGTCGCGTATCTGAACGACAGCGACTTCGCGCGACTCGGCAACGTGTCGATCTGGAAGACCCGGCAGACGGAGTACGGGCGTGAGTTGGTGGCGCGGCCGTCGGACGGTGCGACTTCGTATGGTGCGGCCGCGATCGGACGGTCGGCGCCGACGCTGTGGATGCGGCTCGCGTACCACAAGAACGCAGCGGGCGAGCATGTGTACCGCGCGGGGACTTCGGTGGACGGGACGAACTGGACGTGGGGCGCGTCGTGGGTGCTGCCCGCTCAGGCGAGGATCGGCTTGTACGCGCACGGTGAATCCACCGGCGCGAACCCACCACCCGTCGCCACCTTCGACTACCTGCGCTTCTACGAAAGCGAGTGAGATGGGTTTCACCAATCCGGTCTACGGCAACAACTTCGCGGACCCGCAGGTTGTTGCCGTAGACAACGTGTACTACGCGTTCGCGACCAATGGGCCGCTCGGCAACGTGCAGACGCTGACGTCGCCGGACCTGGTCTCGTGGGAGCCGGTCGGCGATGCGCTCCCCGCGCTCGCGCCGTGGACCGCGCCGGGCCGGGTGTGGGCGCCGGAGGTCGCGGCCCACGCCGCGGACCGGTACGTCATGTACTACACGTCCGCCGACACTGCCTCGGGCCGGCAGGCGATAGGGGTCGCGGTGGCGTCGAGACCCGAAGGTCCATATGTCGACAAATCGCCTTCACCCCTGATCAACCAGGTGGACGAGGGCGGCTCGATCGACGCGTCGCCGTTCCAGGACTCGGCCGGTAAACGCTGGCTGTACTGGAAGGACGACGGCAACGCGATCGGCGTCGACACCTGGATCTACGCCTCCGAACTCTCCGCCGACGGTCTGACCCTCGTCGGCCCGACCCACCGCCTGATCAAGCAAACCCTCCCCTGGGAAGGCAACCTGGTCGAGGCCCCCTACATGGTCGAACGCAACGGCAAGTTCCACCTCTTCTACTCCGCCAACGCCTTCGACAAAGCGGGGTACGCCGTAGGCCACGCGCTGTGCGAGTCACCAACCGGCACGTGCACCAAGTCCGGCGACCCCATCCTGCGCACCTCTCCCGACGCCGCCGGCCCCGGCCACAACATGGTCCTCCATGTCGCCGACAGCGACTGGTTCGTCTACCACGCCTGGAACCCATCCGCCCCAGGCACAGACCCGACCGGCCGCACCATGTGGCTCTCCGAACTCACCTGGACCGACGACACCCCCGCCGTACAACCACCCCTCCACAACAACCCAACCCACCCGTAAACAACCCCCGCGACCGGCTACCCAAACCCGGTCTGACCGAAGAAGGTAACGGTTCCAGCAAAGCAATGGCCTGCGCCGACGGCATCCGATATGATTTGAGAGTCATATGACGCGGATGTCATAGTCTGGCCTGTGAAGATTGACTGGCCGGCTGACTTCGATGTCTGGCTCGATGACCTCGAGGCTCGGGTTGAGAAGGGAGAGGCGCACGCGAAGCAGGTCCTCATCTTGGTCACCGCAGCGCTCAAGCATCTCCAGGAACTCAAGGAACCACCCACCCGTGACACGGAGACGGCGACGCTGCGATGGATACGGCAATCGAAGCGGTACGCCCTCTGGCGGGTCTCGCATCCTTACCGGGCCGGCGTTGCTGTGCGGCTCATCTGCTGGTTTCCACCAGACTCCGACACCGTGGTCGTCGCGCTGTTCGCAGGCGACAAGGCGCGCATCGGCGATGCGTTCTACAACTCCGTCGGCGGTCGCGCTGACGGTCTCATCGACCAATGGAAACGAGAAGCGATGAGAGGACGGTCATGACCAGTCGCAAGTCAGGTCGGAGGACGTTCGTTCGTGGCAATGAGCGGCTCGACAAGTTGCTGGCTCGGCCGGAGATCGCGGCCGGTGTTGCCGAGGTCGAGGTCGAGGCGCGGGAGATGGATCGGGTCTATGCCGAAAACCTTGCCATGATCCGTCGAGCCAGTGATCTGACTCAGGTCGAGGTCGCTGAGAAGCTTGGAGTCGGGCAGGCGGTTGTTTCCCGGCTCGAGCGGCGAAGTGACATGCTCCTGTCGACGCTGGCGGACTACCTGCACGCGACCGGCGCGGAGCATCCTCGCATTGTTGCGGTGCTCAACGGCGTGGAGGTCGAGCTGGATCTCGACCAGTTCCGCGAGTCGCGCTCGGCGTAGGGGCGCAACCTTTTCGGCTGGTCTCGCATCTAGGTAGGTGTGATGACTGGTAGCGGGCGCGGTTGCGTTGGCTGCTCGGGCGGTGGGGCGGCCGTGGAGGGATCGGCCGCGCTCTGGAGCTCGAGGGCCGGCGGGCCTCCGGCCAGGTCAGTCCGGGCTTCGGTGGCCGGTGAAATGGTCCAGGACCTGGGTCAGGGTGGTTAGGGCATCGTGTAAGTCGGGGGTGGATGGCGTTGCGTAGCCGATGACCAGGCCGGGCGGGCCAGGCGTCGTACGGCGGTACTCGGACAATGGCGCCACGACCACTCCGGCCTGCCGGGCCGCGGCGGCGAGCTGCAAGTCGTCGGTGGTGTTGGGTAGCAGGAGCGTGATGTGGAGGCCGGCGTCCTGGCCGATGATTTGGCCGTACGGGGAGAGGACGGCGCAGGTGTGGGTACGGCGTTCGGCGTAGAGACGGCGGCCGCGGCGGACGGCCTGGTCCAGATAGCCGTCGCGGAGCATGGCCAGTAGGGCCGCCTGCATGGGCCAGCCGGGCCAGTCGCCGGACTCGGCGCGGAAGGTGGCCAGGCGATCGACAGTCTGTTCGGATGCGACCAGCCAGCCGAGGCGGAGCGCCGGGCTGAGGGTCTTCGACAGGGTGCCTAGGTGGATGACGCGATCCAGGTCCAGTTGGGCCAGTGCTGGCAGCGGCGCGACGTCATACCGGAACTCGCTGTCGTAGTCGTCCTCGATCAGCGTCGCCCCGGTCCGGCGTGCCCACCGGATCAGTTCGTTGCGTCGGGCAACGGGTAGCCGGCCGCCGAGCGGGTACTGGTGCGACGGCGTCACATAGACGGCGGGTACGTCGGTCAGCGCGGCCACCCGCAGGCCGTCCTCGTCCACCGGCACGTCGACGATCTCGAGCTGGTGATCGCGGGCGGCGACGACCGCGTTGAGGTAGCCGGGGTCCTCGATCGCGATCCGGTCGCCCGGTCGACGGGTGACGGTGAGGAGCAATCGGAGGCCGTGAATGGTGCCGTTGGTGACGAGGACGTTCTCCGGTCCGCACGCGATCCCGCGGACCCGGCCGACGTGATCGGCCAACGCAGCGCGGAGCGCTGGGAGGCCGGCGGCATCGTCGTACCCGGGCGGCGGCGACTGTGTCGACACCTCCCGCCACGCGCGGCGCCAGCCAGGGTCAGGCGTCGGGGCGATGTATGGGATGCCCGGTCGCAGAGTGAGGAGCCTGGTGCCGGGATCCGGCCGGTGTGCCGCTCGCCGGCGTACGGCGGGCTGCAGCGGTACGACGTCCGTCACGAAGGTGCCGGCGCCGGTGCGGCCCTCGATCCAGCCTTCGGCATGGAGTTGGTCGTAAGCCGCCTGCGTCACGGACCGGGACACGGACAGATCCCTGGCGAGGTCGCGGGTGGACGGGAGCCGGTGACCGGCTTGGAGCCGGCCGTCCAGGACCGCGGCCCGGAACTGCTCGGCCAGCTGCAGGTGCAGCGGCAGACCGGCGGCGCGATCGATCGTCAGCGGCAGCGAGCTTTCCACGAAAGCTAGGATCGCAGCATGGCCCTGACCGCGGCGGACATCGACCGGTTCGAGGCGTCTCGGCATCGTCTCGAGGCCATCGCGTATCGCCTGCTTGGCGCTGCCGGCGAGGCCGAGGACGCCGTCCAGGAGACGTTCCTGCGCTGGCAGGCCGCCGACCTCGACCGCATCGAGGTCCCCGAGGCCTGGCTGACGAAGGTGCTCACCAACCTGTGCCTCAACCAGCTCGCCTCGGCCCGGGCGCGGCGCGAGACCTATGTGGGGCAGTGGCTTCCCGAGCCGTTGCTCGTCGGCGACCCGATGCTCGGTCCGGCCGACACCGCCGAGCAGCGCGAGTCGATCTCGTACGCCGTACTCACCCTGATGGAGCGTCTGTCCCCGAACGAGCGGGCCGTCTACGTACTGCGCGAGGCCTTCGAGTACCCACACCGGGAGATCGCCGAGATCCTCGACGTCACCGAGGCCGCCAGCCAGCAGACCTATCACCGGGCCAAGCAGCACATCGCGGACGGGAAGGCCCGCACCGAGGTCGATGCGACCGCTGCCCGGCGGATCGTCGAGGAGTTCCTCGCGGCCGCCACCAGCGGCCGGACCGAGCCGCTCACGCGGCTGCTCACCGCGGACGCGATCTCGATCGGCGACGGCGGCGGGAAGGTTCCGGCTCGCGCGAAGGCGACCGAGGGCGCGCTCGCGGTCGCGCGCTTCCTGCGCGGCGTGTTCAAGCCCGCCGAGGCCAAGCGCGTCTGGCTCGGCGGTACGCCGGAGATCTACGCCTGGACCGCCAACGGCGACCCAGCGGTCGTCGTGGTCGTGAAGGGCGACGTCGTCGGCGTGATGTGTCTGGAGGTCACCGCCGACGGCATCGCCGCGTTCCTCAGCCAGGCCAACCCGGACAAGCTGGCCCGCGCGACCGAGCGGTTCGCGGCCACCGACCACGGGGAACCGCTGTTCGAGGCTTTCTGACCATGCTGTGAGGTGCTTCACAGCGCGTTCCTGTCAGGAAACGGCGGGCTGCCCGGTTCAAGGGGCGAACCCGCAGCAGACAGGAGTACGGATATGCAGCACCGCATCATCGTCCTCGGAGCCGGCTACTCCGGAGCGATCGCCGCCGGGCGGCTCGCCAAGCGGCTGCACCGCGAGGAGGTCGCCGTCACCCTCGCCAACGCTGAACCCGACTTCGTGGAGCGGGTCCGCATGCACCAGTTGGCGACGGGCCAGGACCTCAAGCCCAGGCCGCTCAGTGAGATGTTCGCGGGCACCGGCGTCTTACTGAAGCTCGCGACGGTTACCGGGGTCGACGTTGACCGCAAGACCGTCACCGTCGACGGCGGCGCAGAGGAGCTTGAGTACGACACCCTCGTCTACGCACTCGGCAGCGGCTGGGACGCCCAAGGCGTCCCCGGCACCGCAGAGCACGCGTACGAACTCGCCAGCCGCGCCGGAGCGCTTCGGCTGCGTGAGCGCCTGACCCAGCTGGACGCCGGGCAGACCGTGACCGTCGTCGGCGGTGGACTCACCGGGCTGGAGGCCGCGACCGAGATCGCCGACGCCCGCCCGGACCTCGACATCGCCCTCGCCGTCCGTGGCGGCCTCGGCGACTGGCTCTCACCCAAGGGCCGCCGACACCTGCGGAAGGTCGTCGGCAAGCTCGGCATCACCGTGCACGAGCGCGCGGCCGTGACCGGCGTCGAGGCCGACCACGTCACCACCGCCGACGGTACGACGATCCCGGCCGCGGTCACCGTGTGGACCGCGGGCTTCGCAGTGCACCCGATCGTGGCCGCGACCGCCCTCGAGGTCACCGACACCGGCCGGATCGTGGTCGACGCGACGATGCGCTCGGTCTCGCACCCCGACGTGTACGCCATCGGCGACGCGGCCTTCGCGATGGGCGCGAAGAACAAGCCGCTGCGGATGTCGTGTGCCTCGGGGCAGCCGATGGCGTGGCAGGCCGCCGACTCCATCGTGGCGCTGCTGACCGGCGGGAAGCTTCCGCACGCGCCGCTCTTCTACTTCAACCAGTGCATCTCGCTGGGCCGCACGGAAGGCCTGATCCAGTACGTCACCACCGACGACCGCGCCGTCAACGCGGCGCTGACCGGACGGTTCGCCGCCGTCTACAAGGAGCTGATCTGCAAAGGCGCCGCCTGGCATGTCGCCAACCCGATGCTCGGGATGCCGACCCGGCGCCGCCACGTCGCCGTCGGGGTACACGAATGGACTACCTGATTCGAGCCGGAATGGACCGTGCCACCATGCCACTCGCGGCGTGAGTCTGGTTGCATGACCACTACGCCGCTCCAGCCGACCGCCCGCACCTCCCTGCGACGCTCGAAGGAACGCGCCGCGACCGATCGCCAAGTCCTGTACGACGTTCTGCTCGACGGCATGTTCTGCCACCTGGGCGTCGTGGTGGACGGCGATCCGTTGGTGCTGCCAACGGCGTACGGCGTGGATCTCGAGCGTGGACCCGACGGGACGCTGTACCTGCACGGCTCGGTCGCGGCGCGCAGTGTGGTCGCGGCGCCGGAGCAGACCGTCTGCGTGACCGTCACGCACGCGGACGGTCTGGTGCTGGCCCGGTCGGCGTTCCACCACTCGGTGAACTACCGCTCGGCGGTCGTCTTCGGCGTACCGCGGCTGATCACCGACCCCGACGAGAAACTGCACGGCCTCAACCGGATCGTCGACCATCTGGTGCCCGGCCGGTCCTCCGCCACCCGCCCGCCGAACCGCAAGGAACTGGCGAAGACCTCAGTCCTCGCCCTGTCGCTGACCGAGGCCTCGGTGAAGACCCGCTCCGGACCCGCCAACGACGAGGAGCAGGACCTCGACCTGCCCTACTGGACAGGCGTGATCCCGCTCCACGTCGTGGCCGGCGTACCGGAGAACAACCCCGACTGCGACCTGCTGGTGCCCGCACACATCCGCACCCGCGCGAACCTCCTAGGCGCACCTTCTTAGGCGACGGTCCCCTTGTTGTAGCTCTTTTGTGCCCAGAAGTAGCCGACCAGGGCGATCGCGACGCACCAGGCGAGGGCGAGCCAGCCGGTGCCCTTCTCGACCGGGGCGCCGAGCAACAGATGCCGCAAGGTGTCGATGATCGGGGTGAACGGCTGGTACTCCGCGAACCAGCGGATGCCGCTCGGCATCGACTCCAGCGGGATGAAGGTGTTGCTCAGGAACGGGAGCAGCAGGCTGATCGGCAGGACGATGTTGCTCGCCCCCTCCGCTGTCTTGCTCTTCAGACCCAGCGCGATCGCGAACCAGGTGAGGGCGAAGGTCAGCGCCACCAGCAGTCCGATCGCCAGCAGCCAGTCGGTGACCGACGCGTTCGGCCGGAACCCGATCAGGACGGCGAAGCCGACCACCAGGGCCAGGCTGACGGTCGTCACGATCACGTTGCCCAGTACGTGTCCAGCCAGCACGGCGGGCCGGAAGATCGCCATCGTCCGGAACCTCGCGACAATGCCCTCGGTCACGTCCATCGCAGCGCCGACCGCGGGCGACATGGTCCCGGACGCGATGGACATCAGCAGGATGCCCGGGGTGAGGAAGTCGATGTAGTCGAAGCCACTCGCCCCGCCGAGGCCGGCCGAGAAGGTGTCGCCGAAGACGAGGCCGAACAGCAGCAACATGATGACCGGCATCCCGAGGGCGCCGAGGGACAGGCCGGGGTAGCGCTGGGCGTGCCGCAGGTTGCGCCGCAGCATCGTGGCGGTGTCTGCCAACTGGTAGGACGCGGTGCTCATTTGCTCGTCACTTTCTCGTCGGTGTTCTCGTGAGCGGTGGGTTGACCGGTAACGGCGAAGAACACGTCGTCCAGGTCGGGCGTGTGGACAGTGAGCTCGTCCACCTCGAGGGAGGCGTCGTCCATCCGGGCCAGCAGGGCGCGCAGCGCGTGCACGCTGCCGTCGTTCGGCACCTGCAGGACCAGGGACTCGTGGTTCGGCACCGCGGTGGGCAGGACCTGACCGGCCAGTGTGAAGGCCTCCGGCGACGTGAACCGCAACCGGATGTGTCCACCGGGCACGAGCCGCTTCAGCTGCTCCGGGGTGCCCTGGGCAACCAATCGGCCATGGTCCAGTACGGCGATCCGATCGGCGAGCTGATCGGCTTCCTCCAGGATCTGCGTGGTCAGGAAGACCGTGACGCCACCGGCGACCAGTTCCCGGATCAGCTGCCACATGCTGTGCCGGCTGCGCGGGTCGAGGCCGGTGGTCGGCTCGTCCAGGAAGATGATCCGCGGGTCGCCGACCAGCGTCATCGCCAGGTCGAGCCGCCGCTTCATACCACCGGAGTACGTCATCGCCGTCTTCGGGCCGGCCTCGACCAGGTCGAACCGCTCCAGCAGTTCGTCAGCCCGGCGGCGCGCCTCGCGGCGGCCGAGGTGGTAGAGGTCGGCCATCATGATCAGGTTCTCCCGGCCGGTGAGCAGACCGTCGACCGCGGAGAACTGGCCGGTGACGCCGATCGCGGCGCGGACCGCTTCGGGTTCGGCGTGCAGGTCGTGGCCGGCCACCCGGATCTCGCCGGCGTCGGCGGTGATCAGGGTGGACAGGATCTGCACCGCGGTGGTCTTGCCGGCGCCGTTCGGGCCGAGCAGGGAAAAGATGGTGCCTTCGGCAACGTTCAGGTCGATGCCGTCGAGCACGAGTTTCTCGCCGTACGACTTGCGCAGTCCACGGACGTCGATCGCTGCTGACATGATTTCTTCCTCGGATGTTTTCGGGCAGGGTGAACCTGACCCAGGTGGCTGAAGGGTCTTCGGGAGGAGGTTCAGGGCGCACTGATCCAGCCGGCCGGCCGGGCCCCGGATCAGGTGTGTTCAGTTGAGGGGACTAGATGTCGAGGTCCTCCACCGCGGGTTGGCCGGCGGCTTCCTCGACCAGTTCGTAGAGGTCCTCGGGGACCAGCTCGCGCAGTTCCTCGATGGTGTCGACGACGTCCAGCGTCGCCTCGCCCTGGGCCATGCTCCAGGACTGGTCACTGCTCCAGTTGCCGACCCAGGAGCGCCATCCGGACAGGTACCGCTCGTCGTCGGCGCCGACGATGTACTGGTTGCGGCGGTCCGCGTGCAGCACGAACTTGCCCGTCCGGCTCCGGTAGACCTTGAAGGCCTCGTAACCCGACTTGCTGGCCCGGCCGCCCTCGGCGAGCAGTACGCCGGAGAACCGTTGCTTGCGACCGGCGCCCCGGCCCACCCGCACGGTGATCTCGTCGTACCCCTCGAGCCGCCCTTCCTCCAGCTCGACGTACTTGCGCAGCGCGATCGAGATCGCCGAGGACAGGTTCCCGGCCAGCTCCTGCGCCCGCTTGTACAGCGGCAGGTCGTCGTCCGACACGTAGATCGTCTTGTTGGGCATCCTTGACTCCTCCTACGTAGAACTATACGCAGAAGGCTACGCAGATGTCTACATATATCTCTACGTAGAGGTGGATCAGCTCGGCGAGTAGAACCAGGGCTGCTTCAGGTCGAAGAACGTCGTCGGCTCGGCGTCGAGCGAGTTCAGCTCGTCCATCATCGGCTTCAGGTTCTCCGGAAGCTCCTTCCGCTCACCTTCCCGGGCGGCCACCTCGGAGGTGAAGTACATCGCCGTCGTGAAGCCGCCGTCGTCGTACATCGCGGACATGCTGGCGACGGAGTCGGGCCGGAACGCAGCCCACTCTTCCGGGTTCTGGGCCATCAACGCCCGGGCTCGCTCGGGGTTCGTCACCCGGCCCTGCATCACCTGGACGAAACCGGCCGAGTCCGGCTCGCCGTGCAGGTCGAGTTCCACGTCGTCGGTGTCGTGGAAGGTGGCTTCGCCGCTGAGCACCGACGAGAACTCGTGCCACCACTTGTCCTGCGCCGCCGACTCGCTGTTGCGCCGTGCGGCGTCGGCGGAGTCGAAGCGTGCGAGTGCGATGAGCAGGCCGTCCTCGGTGACGCCGGCCGTGGTCCCCAGCCAGCCGGTCGCCTCGGGTGCGAGTTCTTCCATCCACCGATCGAACGCGGCGTGCGCCTGCTCGGCGTCCGTGACCTGTCCCTGAATGACCTGAACGAACATAGTGCGACCCTCCCTGTGTCCCCCAGGTCGCTGCGGTCATTTCGAAGCTACGCCTGCGGCTGCACCTCGTCGACGCCCGTTGTCCTGATCGCCGACGGGTGGCCGGCGCGACGTGCCCGGGCCAGCATCAAGAGGCTGGCGAGGACGCCGATGGCGCCGAGGGTGATCAAGCGGGGATCGGTTTTCCACAGGCCGAACGTCAACCAGCACGACAGTTCGCCGAAGACCAGCGCCCAGGTGCCCTGCGAGATCCCGGTCGGGTGAGCGGTCCGGTACGCCGTCCACAGGGAAGGCGTCACCTGGACGATCGAGGCCGCGGCGAGCAGCGTGCCCAAGCCGAGCCGCCCGCCGAGGACGGTGGCGGCTACGAGCAGCCCAGCCCAGGCGCAGATCCAGCCGATCGCACGCCGATTCACCGCGCCACGTCGTACCAGTAGTACCGAGACCGTGCCGGCCAGGACACTGGCGGCGGTAGACGGCAGGCTCGCGGACCAGTAGCCCGAGGCCATGAAGTAGCCGAACCAGGCGGCGTTGTTGATGCTCGTCAGCGTCGCCCAGGACCAGGAGACGCCGGCCGTGTCGCCGGTCCGGCGGAGCTTGAGGATCTGCGGGAGGTACTGCGGAATCCCGAAAACGGCAGCGGCGATCGGCAGGAAGTCGAGCATGGCGCAAGATTACGGCTGAGTCCGCGACCATATCGTGCGAATTCATGCTCTGTTGAGGCGCTCCGGGATAGAATCCTTGCCGTGGATGCGATCGACCGGAAGATCCTTGCGGTGCTCCAGGCGGAGGGCCGGCTGACGGTGACCGAGTTGGCTCAGCGGATCGGGCTGAGCGCGGCGCCGTGTCATCGCCGGCTGCGGGAGCTGGAGCGGTCCGGGGTGATCTGTGGATATCGGGCCGTCATCGACGGGGCCGCGGTCGGCCACGGGTTCGAGGTGCTGCTCGCGGTGACGATGGACCGGGAGGAATCGGTGGCCGCGTTCGAGGCCGGGCTCGCGGAGATCGCGGAGGTCGTGCAGGCCGAGCGGCTGTTCGGGGAGCCGGACTACTTCGTCCGGGTGGCGACTGCGGACATCGCGGCGTTCCAGCGGTTGCGTGACGAACGGCTGGCCCGGCTGCCCGGGGTGCAGCGGATGACGTCGACGATCGTGATGAAGAAGGTCGTGGACAACCGCCCGCTGCCTACGTGAACGGTGTGGAAACTGATCGGCTCAAACCTCAGTTATCCACAGATTGGGGCGAGTTTTCGCCAGATTCGGTGGAGAACTCGGGGATCAGGTGGGGATAACTTCGCGAAAATGGTGTGCACAGCTGGGGATACGGATGTGGACAACTCCACCGCTGTGATTCTCAGCCGTGCACCCGCGCCGGGATCAGACCCACTGGGTCGAGACGACGAAGCCGACGGCGATCAGGCCCATGCCGACCAGCAGGTTCCAGTTGCCCAGCTTGTCCATCACCGGGATGTCCTGGCCGGCCACGTAGAAGACGACCAGCCAGGCGAGACCGAGCAGCCAGCAGGCAAGCATCAGCGGCGCCACCCACGCGCGACTGGTGGTGCGCGGCTTCTTCGGCGTCTTCTCCGCCTTGACCTTCTCGGTCTTCTTCTTGTTGCGACTGCTCGACTCGGGCACGACTGAACTCCTTGTAAGGACGCATAAGCTGACCGCTGAGGACCTGTAGGGGTCCGGTCCCGGGTTAGCGTAGTGCAGAGAGGAACACGGAGATCACGGGTGCGTAGGTTGAGGCGTATTTCGCTGTGGCGGGTGGGGGCGCCGCTGGCGCTGCTGTGCGCCGGTCTGCTGTTCGCGACCAGCGCCACCAACGCCCGGGGCACCGACCTGCGGCCCAGTCGCAACACTACGCTTGCCGGGCTCGTGGAGGAACAGAGCCGGCGCAGCGCGACCCTCGTCCGCCAGCACGCGGCGCTGACCCACGACATCGAAACCCTGCAGGCGCAGCAGGGATCGATCGACCCGAAGCTGGCCAAGCAGCTCGACGATCTGTCCGAGCAGGTGGGGACGAGGCCGGTCACCGGGCCCGGACTCACCGTCACCCTCCAGGACGCACCGCCCGAGGTGGTCAAGGAGAACCCCGACGTGGACGAGAACTGGCTGGTCATCCACCAGCAGGACATCCAGGCCGTGGTGAACGCACTCTGGGCCGGCGGCGCCGAGGCCATGTCGATCCAGAACCAGCGGGTCATCTCCACCACCGGGATCAAGTGCGTCGGCAACTCCGTCGTCCTGCACGGCGTCCCGTACCTGCCGCCGTACCGGATCACCGCGATCGGCGACCGGCGGAAGCTGCAGCAGGCGCTGGACGACTCGCAGTACATCGAGAACCTGCAGGACTACGTGGTGAAGTTCCAGCTCGGGTACGAGGTGAAGAACGAGTCCTCGATCCAGATGCCGGCGTACGAGGGCACGCTGGACCTGCAGAGCGCGACGGTCCCCGGCTTCGAGCACACTCCCTCGGCCAGCCCGACTACGACCGGTCGTTAGCTGTCACAATGGTCCGCATGCTGCGGATCCTTGTCGTCGACAACTACGACTCCTTCGTCTACAACCTGGTTCAGTACCTGCAGCAGTTGCAGGCCGACACCACCGTGTTGCGCAACGACGAGGTCACCCCTGACCAGGTCTCCGAGTACGACGGCGTCCTGCTGTCCCCCGGACCGGGTACGCCGGAAGAGGCCGGCGCGTGCGTGGACATCGTGAAGGAGAAGGGCGGCGAGGTCCCGATCTTCGGTGTCTGCCTCGGCCTGCAGGCGATCGGCGTCGCGTACGGCGGTGTCGTCGGGCGCGCGGACGAGTTGCTGCACGGGAAGACCAGCCAGGTGTTCCACGAGGGCGCCGGTGTGCTCGCCGGACTCCCGTCGCCGTTCACCGCAACCCGGTACCACTCGCTCGCGATCGCGCAGGACACCGTGCCGGACGAGTTGCAGGTGACCGCCCGGACCGAGGCCGGCGTGATCATGGCGGCCCGGCATCGCGACCGCCCGGTCGAGGGCGTGCAGTTCCACCCCGAGTCGGTGCTGACCGAGGGTGGCCACCGGATGCTGGCCAACTGGCTGGCCATCTGCGGCGACCCCGACGCGGTCGCCCGCTCCGCCGGTCTGGCCCCGATCGTCAGCTGACCCAAGAAAAGAAGCCTCCCGCGGACCCCGCGGGAGGCTTCTTCGTGCCTACGGTGCTCAGCCGCCGATGGTGATCCGTGGCGTGTCCGTGGGCGTGCTCGACGGAGTGTCGGTCGGCTGGCTCGGCGGCGGCGAGTTCTGCGGCAGGTTGTTGATCGTCAGCGTGATCAAGCTGCCCTTCGGCGCCTTGGTGCCGCCCTTCACGCTCTGCTGGAGCACCGTCTGATCGGGAGCACTCGGGTCGACGCCGGACGTGTAGCCGACCCGGAAGCCGAGTTGCTTCAGGGTGGCGGCCGCGTCGTCCTGCACCTGGGTGACGACGTTGGGGACCTCCACCTGCTCCTTGCCGCTGGACACGGTCAGCGTGAACTCCTGGCCCGACGGGTACTGTCCGTTCGGGTCCGGGCTGACCGCGAGCACGGTCCCCTCCTTCTCCGAACTGTCCTGCTTGACCGTCGCGTCCTTGACCTTGAAGTTCCCGGCCGTGCCTTCCAGCGCCTTGCGGGCCGCGTTCTCCGACTTGCCGATCACATCCGGCACCGGGAACGCACTCCGCCCGGACGAGAACACCACGGTGACCGTCGAACCCTGGTCGGCCTCGATCCCCGCTTCCGGGGTCTGCCGGATCGCGGAGCCGCGGCCGACCGTGTCGCTGGTCTCCGCCGGTCCCACTGCGAGCTTCAGGCCCTTGTCGGCGAGTAACGCAGTCGCGTCGGCCACCGACTTGCCACTCACATCCGGTACGGCGACCTTCGCCGGCGGCGTGTTGGTCGCCGTAGCCCCACCGTTGTTGTTGCCGAGGTTGGTGAACAGGGCGTACGCGCCGACCGCGACCGCGACGATGGCCAGGCCGAGCAGGAAGTAGGCGAGGCCGCGGTTGCGCCGGGACCGGGAGTCCTGATCGTCGAGGTCGTCGCCGCCCGGGGGCAGCAGGTCGTCGTCCCCGGACTGCCGGTACGCCTGGGTCGCAGCGGCCGCCGCGACGGCGGTCGGGGCCATCGCCCGGGTCTCCGACATCGCGGCCACCGGCGCCATCGGCGCGGTCACCTGCTGGCCGGCCAGCACCCGGTGGATGTCCTGGCGCATCTCCGACGCGCTCTGGTACCGCTCCTCGCGGCTCTTCGCCAGCGCCTTCAGGACGACGGCGTCGACCTCCGGCGGGATGTCCGGGTCGAACGACGACGGCGGCAGCGGCTGCTCCCGGACGTGCTGGTAGGCCACCGAGACCGGCGACTCACCGACGAACGGCGGCCGGCCGGTGAGCAGTTCGTACAACAGGCAGCCGGTCGAGTACAGGTCGGAGCGGGCGTCCACGGTCTCGCCGCGGGCCTGCTCGGGCGACAGGTACTGCGCCGTGCCGATGACGGCCGCGGTCTGGGTCATCGTGGACGAGGTGTCGGCGACCGCGCGGGCGATGCCGAAGTCCATCACCTTGACCTGACCCTGCGGGGTCAGCATCACGTTCCCGGGCTTGATGTCGCGGTGCACGATGCCGGCCCGGTGGCTGTAGTCGAGCGCCTCGAGCACACCGGAGGTGATCTCCAGGGCGCGCTCCGGCATGATCTTGCGGCCTTCGCGGATCAGGTCCCGCAGCGTCTTGCCGGTCACCAACTCCATCACGATGTACGGGATGGTGACGCCGGATCCGTTCGGGTCCGGCTCCTCGCCGGTGTCGTACACCGACACGATGGTCGGGTGGTTCAGCGAGGCGGCCGACTGGGCCTCCCGGCGGAATCGGGCCTGGAAGGTGGCGTCGCTGGCCAGATCGACCCGGAGTCGTTTGATCGCGACGGACCGGCCGAGCCGGTTGTCCACACCCCTGCGGACCTCGGCCATGCCGCCGCGGCCGAGCGGTTCGCCTTCTTCATATCGGCCGCCGACGAGACGTGCCTGCGATGTCATGACCTCAGCCTTCCAACCTGTCCGGAAACACTCAATTTGCCCACGGTAGCGGCCGCCACACGTGGAGCCCCGTTGGAAAGACGCGCTGTGACGGCATCATTCCGTATCGTGCTCATTGCCCCAGCACCGCCTCCATCACCTTCTTGGCGATCGGTGCCGCCAAGGTGCCACCGGCGATGTCGTTGCGGGGAATGTTCGCGTCCTCGATCAACACCGCCACCGCGACCTTCGGGTCGTTGGCCGGCGCGAACGCGGTGAACCAGGCGAACGGCGGGCGTTCCTTCGAGGTCTGTGCCGTACCGGTCTTGCCGGCCACCTGGATGCCGTTGATTTGGCCGGGCCGCCCGGTGCCGTTGTTCACCACGTCGACCATCATCGTGGTCAACTGGGCCGCGACCTCCGGGGTGACCGCCTGGTGCAGCGTCTCCGGCTTGGTCTCCGACACTGTCTTCAGGTCCGCCGTCTTCACGCTCTGGACCAGGTAGGGCTTCATCACCTCGCCCTTGTTCGCGATCCCCGCCGAGACCATCGCCATCTGCAGCGGAGTGGCCAGGACGTCGAACTGGCCGATCGCGGACTGCGCGGTCTGCGGCTGGTTCGGGTCGCCCGGGAACTGGCTCGTGGCCACACCGGGCACCTCGTCCAGCGGACGGTCGCCGAAGCCGAACTTGGCCGCCTGCTCGCGGAGCGCGTCCGGGCCGAGGTTCAGGCCGACGCTGCCGAAGGCGGTGTTGCAGGAGTACCGCAGCGCGATCGTCAGGGTCGCGTTGTTGCTCCCGCCGCAGTTCTTCAGGTCCTCGTTGACCAGCGGGACAGTGGTCTGCGGCAATGGCAGCTCGGCCGGCGAGTTCACTTTGGTCTCCGGCGTGTACTTGCCGCTCGAGAGCGCCGCGGCGGCGGTGACCAGCTTGAACGTCGAGCCAGGCGGGTAGAGCTCCTGGACCGCTCGGTTGGACAGTGGCCTGTCCTTGTCGGCGTTCAGCTTCTTCCAGGCGGCGCCGACCTTGTTCAGATCGTGCGAGGCCAGCACATTCGGGTCGTACGACGGCCTGGTCGCCATCGCGAGCACGCGGCCGGTCTTCGGCTCCAGCGCCACCACCGCGCCGGTCTTCCCGGCCAGACCGTCGTAGGCGGCCTGCTGGGCCGCCGCGTTCAGGGTCAGCGTGACACTGCCGCCTTGCTGTGGCCGGTTGCTGATCACGTCGATGATTCGGCGGAACGCCATCGACGGATCGGAGCCGTTCAGCTCGGAGTTCCTGGTCAGTTCGATCCCGCTGCGGCCGAACAGGTACGAGTAGAACCCGGTCGCCGGAGCGTAGGTCGGCCCGGCCGGGTAGGAGCGCTGGTACTTGAACCGGTCGTTCGTCGGTTTGCTCTGGGCGATCGGCGTACTCCCGATCAGGATCGGGCCCCGGTTGACCGAGAACTGCGAGTCGCGCACCCGGCGGTTGTCGTTGCGGCCGTTCAGCTCGTTAGACCGGAAGGCCTGCAGGTACGTCGAGTTCGCCATCAGGGCCAGCATCAGGATGATCGCCGCCACGGCCAGTCGTCGGATCGCTGAGTTCACTGCTTCTGCACCACCATGGCGATCGTTTCGTCGGACACGAAAGCGGCCGGGGTCTGCGGCCGCCGGGCCTGGTCGCTGATCCGCAGCAGCAGCGCGATGATCGCCCAGTTCGCGACCAGCGACGTACCGCCCAGGGCCATGAACGGAGTGGCCAGACCGGTCAGCGGGATCAGCCCGGTGACACCGCCGACGATCACGAACACCTGCAGCGCGAACGACATCGCCAGACCGGTCGCCAGCAGCTTGCCGAAGACGTCCCGGCAGCCGAGCGCGGTCCGCAGGCCACGCTCGACGATCAGCGTGTAGATCAGGATGATCGCGATCAGCCCGGTCAGGCCCAGCTCCTCGGCGAACGAGGAGATGATCATGTCGCTGTTGGCGTACAGGGTGATCTCCGGCCGGCCCTGGCCGAGTCCGCGGCCGAGGATGCCGCCCCAGGCCTGACCCATCAGGCCGTTGGCTACCTGACCGCCGTCGATCGAGAACGGGTCCAGCCAGTCGGTGATCCGCTTGTGCACGTGGCCGAAGGCCACGTAGGCGAAGTACGCACCGCCGATGAACAGCAGGCCGCCGATGATCAGCCAGCCGGCCCGCTCGGTCGCCACGTACAGCAGGAGCAGGAACAGGCCGAAGAACAGCAGGGACGACCCGAGGTCACTCTCGAACACCAGGACGCCCAAGCTGACGAACCAGGCGATCAGGATCGGCCCGAGGTCACGCGCCCGCGGCAGGTCGAGCCCGAGGAACCTGTGCCCGGCCAGCGTGAGTACGTCGCGTTTGACCACCAGATAGCCGGCGAAGAACACGACCAGGCAGATCTTCGCGAACTCACCGGGCTGGAACGACATGCCGGCCAGCCGGATCCAGATCCGCGCGCCGTTCAGGTTGACGCCGAGGCCTGGGATCAGCGGCAGTACGAGCAGCACCAGACCGGCCAGTCCGGCGGTGTAGGTGAAGGCCTGCAGGCGGCGGTGATCTCTGATCACGAGGATCACCACGAGGAACAGCACAACGCCGACCGCGGTCCAGGTGATCTGCTGCGGTGCGGCGGCCGGCTTCGGGGTCCGGCCGTTCGCCTCGGCGACCGCGGCCAGACCGAGGTCGATGCGGTGGATCATCGCGACACCGAGACCGTTCAGCAGCACGGCACACGGCAGCAGGACGGGATCGGCGTACGGCGCTCGATAGCGCAGCGCGAGGTGGGCGATCACGGCGAGCAGGCTGATCCCGGCCGCGTAGTACCCGGTGCTGGCCGGCACCTTGTCCTGGACGGTGATGCCGATGTTCACGTACGCGGCGACGGAGACGCCGATCGCGATGATGAGCAGCACCAACTCCACCCCACGGCGGGTGCGCGGGATGATCTGGATGACCGAGGTCGAGGCGATGCTCATCGAACCCCGTCACAGTCGTCCGGGTCGACCGGTGCGCTCGGTGTCGTGGACGGCGTGGTGGACGGATGCGTCGCAGGAATCGTCGCCGGCGGTTTGGGCGGCGTGGACGCCGGCGGTTTCGACACCGGCGGCGTGCTCGGCTTGGGCGTCGGGGTCGGCTTCGGCTTGGCGCACTCGTCGGCGGTCCGCTGCAGCTCGCTGACGATCGTCCGCGCGCCGGCCAGGTTGTCGGCCTGGATGTTGCCCTCCACCTGCTCCCGGCTGTACGTCGGCAGCTTGTCCACCTGCAGTGTCTGCCGCTCGTACACGTTCGACAGCGTCAGTCCCGGGATGTCGGCTTCCACACCCTTGAAGATCGCCACGTAGTCGCCGTCGGTGCCGACGTAGTACTGCTTCTGCGTCCAGCTGTAGGCGAACCAGGCGCCGCCACCGATCAGGCCGAGAATGACGACCAGTACGGCGATCCGCCGCAGCCAGGGGAAACGCTTCGGGGGGCGTGGCGCGTACCGCAACTCCTCCGGGTCGAGCCCACTGGTGTGACCGCCCCCATCGGAGCCTTCACCGACGCGTACGCCGATCGTCGGCTCGGGGCGGCCGGTCCCGCCTTGCGCCAGCTCCGCGGCGGCGCCGACGAGCTGTGGCGTGATGCCGCTCGACGGCTCCGTCTCGACCACGTCCGCCACGACACACGTGACGTTGTCGTTGGACCCGGCCTCGAGGGCGTGGGTGATCAGCTCCACCACGACGGAGTCCGGCGTACCGTCGGCCATCGAGGCCGAGATCACCTCGTCGCTCACGTAGTCGGGCAGCCCGTCGCTGCACAGCAGCAGCCGGTCGCCGGCCCGGACGTCGAGGATCTCCAAGTCCGGATCGGAGTCCGGCCGGCCGTCCAGCACCCGCAGGATCAGGTTGCGGTGCGGGTGGGTGAAGGCCTCTTCCTGGGAGATCCGGCCCTCGTCCACCAGCGACTGCACGAACGTGTGGTCGTGGCTCAGCTGATAGAGCTGCCCGTCCCGCATCCGGTACGCGCGGGAGTCGCCGAGCTGCGCCAGGCCGAGTCGCTGGCCGTCGAACATCAGCGCGGTGACGGTCGAACCCATCCCCTCGCGTTCGGGGTCCTCCTCGACCAGCTCGGACAGCCGCTCGTTCGCCCGGTGCACCGCGCCGGCCAGCGCCTCGATCATGTCGTCGCCGCTGATCTCGGTCGTGTCCAGCCGCCGGATCACCTGGACCGCCGCCGCGCTGGCCACCTCACCGGCCGCCGCACCGCCCATCCCGTCGGCGAGCAGCAGCAGGTGCGGACCGGCGTACGCCGAATCCTCGTTGTTGCGCCGCACTCGTCCGACATCGGACAGTGCGGCGTAGTCGAGCGACAGGGTCATCGAGGCAGGCCTACTTCGCGATGTTCAGCGTCGTCCGGCCGATCCGGATCGAGCCGCCGATCTCGGCCGGCACCGGGCGGGTCACCCGCTGGCCGTCCAGGTACGTGCCGTTGGTGGAGCCGAGGTCCTCGACCCACCACTGCCCCTCGGACTGGAACAGCCGCGCGTGCCGGGTGGAAGAGTAGTCGTCATCCAGCCGGATCTGACAGTCCGAGCCGCGACCGATGATCACCGGCTCGTCGACCAGGGTCGCTCCGACACCGGCCTGGGGGCCGTCCGCGATCGTCACCGAGCCGGGCAGCCCCTTGCGTTTCTTCACCGGCTTGGTGGTCTTCGGCGTCCGGGTGTTCTGCGGTACGACGGCGGCCGCGGCCCGGCTGTCCACCTTCGCACCGAACAGGTCGGACCTGATCACGGACAGCACCGCGAGGACGAACATCCACAACAGGGCCAGGAACCCCAGTTTGATCAGGGTCAGGGTCAGTTCCGACATGGAGCTTCAATCACCACCCGCTGCTCGGCGGCTGGGCGATCGGCTCGTCCGCCAGACGCAGCGTCATCGTCGTGTTGCCGATCCGCACGGTCGAGCCGTCGACCAGCTCGGCCTCGGTACTGCGCCGGCCGTTCACCAGGGTCCCGTTGGTGGAGCCCAGGTCGACCAGGACCACCCGGATCCCGCCCGGGCCCTCCGGCATCAGCCGGATCTCCGCGTGCCGCCGGGACACACCGGGGTCGTTGATCTGGATGTCCGCGTCGGTGCCGCGGCCGAGCACGACGCCGGGCGGGTTGACCGGGCGGCGCCGGCCGTTCACCTCGAGCATCACCTGCGGGTGCCCGCTGCGCGGGGGCTGCTGCGGGGGCGGGGTGCTGTGCATGACCGTCTGGCCGTCGCTCGGCGGCACGTAGGGCTCCTGCTGGTAGGGCTGCTGCTCGTAGGCCGGGGGCTGCCGCCGTTGCGGCGTCCCGACCGTGGCACTGACCACCCGGAACTTACCGGTCGGCAGCTCGTCCTGCTGGGTCAGCTCGATCTCGATCGGCCCGGAGAACGTGTACCGCTGGATGTCGGCGTGGTCGCGCAGCTCGTTCGCAAGCTCGGTGTTGAGGGTCCGGCCGTAGGCGTTCAGGCGTTCGAAGTCGCCCGGGCCGAGCTCGATGGTGAAGTGATTCGGCACCAGCCGCCGGTCCCGGGACAGGATCCGCGCGGTGTTGTCGATCTCACGCTTGAGCGCCGCCGCCAGCTCGATCGGCTCGACGTCGCCCTTGAACGCACGCGCGAAGACACCGCTCACAATGCCCTCCAGGCGTCGCTCGAAGCGCTGCAGCGGTCGCACGCCTCCTCCTCCATGGTCGGTACACCAAAAGTCCACCGGTCGAGGCGGACACACCGGGTACGACGATCGATCGTATCGGGAGGTTCGACCTAACCCGCAATGTGAAGCTCCGGCACAACCCGTGCTACTGTTCCTTCCGGTCGCTGAGAGATCTCGAAGCGACCAGCGCGCGGGTGGCGGAATAGGCAGACGCGCACGGTTCAGGTCCGTGTGCCCGAAAGGGCGTGGGGGTTCAACTCCCCCCTCGCGCACCAAAAGTCCCGGTCGATGACCGGGACTTTTTGCATTCCCCGGGGGTGTGTTCACTCACACGGTGAGTCCGGTGGCCGGACCGGGTCCGGCGTCTTGTCTCGCTGATCGATCCGTGCGTTGATCTATGAGAATGGTCCGTCCGCGTGGTGGGAGGGGCGATGGACCGTGAGGGTGGATTCGTCATCCTGGACGACGTGCCGCTGGAGGGAATGGCCGCGGCCGTCGAGCGCCTGGCGGACGAGGACGACGAAGCGGCCGCGGCCGCGCTCGAGCAGCATCTCGACGAGCAGGAGGTCGGGAAGGCGGGCGATCGGGGGATCCTGCGCAACCTGCTCGAACAGTTCCGCGGCGTGCAACTGGTTGACGATCTGGGCACGCACTCGACCAAGCTCGAGTGGCTGGCCTTCCACGTCCCGCCAGGGGGAACCGGTCAGCTCCAGCTCGAAGTCGCCGGGACGCAGCATGCGGCGGTGCAGCTGAAGGTGATGGGCCTGGGCGGTGGGTCCGGGCGAAAGTTCAGCTTCGGAGCCGAGCGCGACCTCGGCACGCGGGACCAGTGCTTCGCGCTCGGCGCGTGGATCGAGGTCCGGCTCCGGACGTTCCGCGGCCGCGGCGCCGATGCCCCCGAGGACCTCAGGGTGGACGTCGAAGCGGTCACCAACTCCTACCTCGAGCCCTTGCAGCCCTGCGCCCTCTGCTTCACCGACGCCGCTCGTCGACCGCACCGAGCGCATCCGGCGGGTATCGGGTGGGATCTGACCTCGGACGACAAGGGTGTGACCGAGCGCGTGACCGTCGAGTTCACCCGGGAAGCGGAGCTGGAGGTCACCCTTCAGATCCCGGGGCTGTCGCTGGGCGGACTGGTCCCCGGTGTCGCGATGAACCGCGAGGTCCGCAGCCGGTGTGAGGCGTCGTACACGTTTCCAGGGCGCGCGAACTTCGTGGGCTATGAGCTGATCGGCCGGCGAAAGGACTTCCCGTTCTGGGGGCGGTCCTAAATGGCTGCGTTCGAGGTGCTCCTGCACCGGTACTGCACGCGCCCGGGGCTCGGCGGCGTACCGCCCGATGACGACGGCCTGCTGCTCGAGCGGGTGTTCCGGCGCTGGGCCGAAGCGGAGCGGGCGATGGGGCAGGGGCGTCCGCGCCAGGCTTTGCGATGGCTCGCGGAGGCTCGCGCGCTGGACAGTGCGACGCCCGATCCGGTTGCCGCTGCCGCGCTGCTCGCCGGCGAGACGAGGTGCTGGGTCGCACTCGACGAGCCTCGCGAAGCGATCGGCCCGGCGCGAGCCGCCTGGGAGCGCTGGCTCGCACTGGCGAACGGACCGAGCTCCGACGTCATCCTGCCCGCGGCGCGTGTGTTGCTCGCTGTCCTGTCCTCGCCGGATCCACCGCCGAAGCTCAGCGACGCCGAGGTCTTTGCCGCCTGGCTCGAGGACCGGCTCGTGATCGAGTTCCAGCGGAGCGCCGGCCTCGTCCTCGGCCTCCTTGCCGATGTGCATCGCGTCGACCTGGCCGACGAGGTCGCCAACGACTACCTCGGCTGGATCGAGCGATTCACACCCGAGGCCGGGCAGGGCCTCCTCCGGGCCCGTTTCGCGCTCAGGCTCGGGGACGTCTACGACCAGTGCGACGACTCGGCCCGCGCCTTGGCTGTGTTACAGGACGGCTTGCAGCGTCTCGACGGGTACGCCGACCAGCCCGAGATCACCAACCTGCGAGGCCAGTTGACGTTCAACGCGGGCAACCAGCACGCCAAGCTGGGACAACTCGAGGATGCACTGGAGGCGTTCACGTCGGCAGCGGAGATCGGTGTGGGCGGACGCGTCGAGGCGGCGCTCCGAACTCGCTACGCAGTCGCGTTCACGAAGTACCAACTCGGGCGGGAAGGCGGCCTGATCGAGGAGTTGGCGGACCTCGCGTGCCGGTACGAGGAGGTGCTGGCCGAGTCGACCGCCGGCGGATCGGATCTCGATGTCCGGCAGGGCCTCGACGTCGTCTACCGGCTCTGGCTGAAGCTGGAAACGGCGCGGTTGGACACGGCCGACGCCCGTGCCGTTGTCCGCTTCCTGCATCTCGTATTCGCGCTCAAAGAGGAGGAAGGCAAGTTCTGTAGCGTCACGCAGGCGATGGAGCGGCGGCCGGACGCGGCGTTCCACTCCGAGATCACTGTGCTGCTCGAGCGGTTGACGAGTACAGCGACCGGGGTGCTCGTCGTCGAGTCCGTGCCGGATGCCGTTCTCCTGGTTTCACTCGCCGGCGGCAGCGTGGCGGTCCAGCTTCTCGATCGGGACGCGGCCGCGGTGGTCGGCGACCTCATCGCCGAGCAGCGACTGGCGACCGACCGTCTGTCGAATCGAGCGATCCCTGCCTCGAGCCCGCCGAGTCCCCGCCATGTGCAGGCCTGTCAGGCGATGTGGCAGGCGCTCGATCCCGAGCTCCGCGCGCACATCGACGGCGTCCGGGTGCTCGCGGTCGTGATGGACAGCAGCACGGACCTCGGCGAACTGCCGATCGAGATCCTCCACGACGGCACGACGTACCTCGGCCTCCGCCAGCGAATCGTTCGCTCGCCGGCGCTCCGCGACCTGAACCTCTCGCTGTCTCGCAACCTGGTGAACGCCCGGCCGACCGGCACGGCGATCGTCGTCCGGGCGGAGGACGCGCTCGTCCACGCCGACGCGGAGACGAGCATGGCCGTAGCCGCTGCCACCGACCTGGGCATGACACCGAGTGTCCACAGAGCGCCTGAACCCTCGACGCTCCTGCGCGACCTCGGCGCCGGGGCCGACCTGCTGCATTACGTCGGCCACGGACTCGCCGACAGGATCGGCGAGGAGCTTCCGCTCGGTCCTGGCAAGCGGCTCACGGCGCGTGGATTCGAGGCCATCGGACCGGCACCGGCGCCGTTCACCATGCTCAGCGCCTGCCTCGCCGGGCGCAGTCGACAGCTGCGGACCGGTCAGGAGCACGGGTTCGTCACGGCGCTGATCCGGACAGGAGCACCGGGCGCGATCGCGGCTGCCTACATGGTCCCGGACCATCTCGCCGCCGAATTCACGGCATTGCTGTACTACTTCGCCAAGGACGCCCTGCTGACGGATGCAATGCTGCTGGCGCGTCAAACTCTCGCCGATGACGGCTACCACCCGGCCGCGTGGGGATGCTTCGTCCAGCACGGCGCCGCCGACCTGCGCCTCGACCGTCCACACCTGAGCGAGCCGAGGACCTGGTCGGAGTGGGCCTCGCGGTACCTCGCGAGCGGGACCGAGGAACACCTTCGCGCTGCTCGCGACCGGCTCGCGGACGATACGCGGCTGCCGGCCAACCTCGCGCAGGCGATCGACGACGACCTCCGGGCGCTCGCCGAACACGATGCGGCTCATTTCGCCGCAACCGACGAGGCGATCGTCGACCAACTGTCGTCCACCTCGCAGGCGGCGATCGTGGCAGCGATGGTGCGCTCGTACGGCGAGTTGCGCCACGCCACTGCCGCCGCGGCGGACCGCGAGCAGAAGGCCGAGGTGATCGTCGCCCAGTCGCGCACTATCGAACGCATCCTCGGCGACTCGTATCTCTTGGTCGCCGCCGCGGTGGAGTTGCGCAAGCACCTGTTGCCGTTCGGCGACAACAAGACCGTTCTGGATGCGGCCCGACGTCGGCTCCGCTGGTTGAGCGCCGACGAAGAGCCGCTCGACGGGGCGCGACGCGCCCTGATTGGGGAGGAAACACATGTCTGACGACGAGCCCATCTACATCGACGTCGGCGAACTGGCCGGGGTCGACGCCGACACCTACGCGGCCGCCGACAGCGGCGATCGCCAGGCGCAGAAGCTGATGCTCCGCAACCTGCTCACCGCGGATGCGTCGGCGGCAGCCCTCACCACCGGCCATTGGACCGCGTGGATGCTGCGCATGATCGCGACCGGAGAACGGCAGGCGATCGCCGACATGCTCGGCTCGATCGCGGAGGCGGCCCGCGCGCAGCAGCTGTCCACGGAGCAGAAGGCGGCGCTCGACGAACTTGTCGAGCAGTACTTCGGTCCGGGCGCGGTCGGCGCGGCGACGGTCAACAGGGTGCGGGCGGCGTTCGCCGGGGAAGCGCGGGAGTCGGCTGTCGTCGATCTCTATCTGCTCAGCGATCGGTTGGCAAGCGGTGAGCCGGTCGGCCTCGACGAGGTGGCCGACGCCGTGGAGACGTCCGAGGCGCTCGAAGCGCCGGCCGCGGAAGCGTTCTTCACCGCGGTCAGCGCCCAGCTGAGCTATTCGGCCGACCCGGTCGCGGCGTTCCGGTTGGCGGTCGATGCACTGGAGAAGTACGTCGAACTGCGCGAGCAGGACGAGGTCTACGCGGGCAAGGTCGGGATGACCGCGCTGCTCGGGTCGCAGCTCGCCGACATCGCGGGCGAGCCACAGGCGTCGATGATGCTGCGCGCCGCGTACTTCGACGAGATCCAGGCCTTCCAGTCAGCCGACGACTGACGGTGTCAGAGCGACCTCCGGTTGGTGGAGCGGGGGTCGGTGACGGCTCGGGTGCGGTAGATGTCGCCTTTCAGGGCGGTGGCGCGCCACGGGCGGGCGTGCGTGAGGAGGACGGTCAGGGCCGGGTCGTCGCGGTCGAGGGTGATGACGGCGAGCTCGGCCCGGCCGGTGACCTGGGCGGCGTAGATGCCGGCCGGCGTGATCAGGCCGGACGGCATCAGGTCGAGGGTCTGGGCCGGTAGCGACATCGCGACCCAGTAGCAGTTGATCGCGGCGTACGCGCGGGCCTTCAGCTCGAAGATCGAGTCCACCGGGTACGCCGACAACAGCAGGCACTCGACGCCGAGACGCTCGTACTGGCTGAACAGATGCGGGAAGTTGACCTCGACACAGATCATGCAGCCGAAGCGGTACCCGTCGACGTCGAACACGACCGGGTCGGAGCCCGGCGAATAGAAGTGGTTGATCTCGGTGTGCGAGCAGAAGCGCTTGTCGTACCGATCCACGAGTTCACCGGCGTTCGAGATCACGTACAGGCTGTTGTGCGGCCGGTGCGGCGGCGTGAGCGGGTGCGCCGACCCGAGCACCACCCACAGCCGCAACTCGGCCGCCAGCGCCATGATCAGCTCGAGCTCCGCGCGGACGACGCCCCAGTCGACCTGCGACCAGTCCGCGATCTGCTCCTTGGCGTACCCACTCAGCATCCCCTCGGGAAACTGCACCAACCGCGCCCGCTTGGCCGCCGCCTTCTGCATCAACGCCCGAACAGTCTCCCCGTTGACCCGTGCGTCAGCACTGATCGTCGGCTGAGCAATACCGACCCGAATCCCCGTCATCGCCCTACCGTGCCACCCGGAACCGACAGATCGGTGGACCGGCGCACGGGTGACCGGTGGTCCGACCGGCAGGTGAGCGGCCGGATCCGTCGGGAGAGTGACGCTTGGGCCGGTGGTGGATGAGAGGGTGCTGCGTATGGAGCACGCGTTCGAGCTGATCGGGCTGACCAAGACCTTCGGCGACCAGCGGGCGGTCGACAATCTCAGTCTGACGGTCCCCAAGGGATCGTTCTTCGGGATGCTGGGGCCGAACGGCGCCGGCAAGACGACGTCGTTGTCGATGGCGGTCGGCCTGCTGCGGCCCGATGCCGGTACGGCGAAGATCTTCGGAGCCGACGTCTGGCAGGAGCCGACGAAGGCGAAGGCGCTGGTCGGCGTACTGCCGGACGGGCTGGGGATGCCGGAGCGGCTGACCGGTCAGGAAGTGCTGACGTATCTCGGGCTGTTGCGCGGCCTGCCCGAGGACGAGGTGAAGGCGCGTACGGCGGAACTCCTCGAGGTGCTCGAGCTCGACCACGAGGACGACAAGCAGGTGATCGGCTACTCGACCGGGATGCGGAAGAAGCTCGGGCTCGCGATCGCGTTGCTGCATGCGCCGCGGCTGCTCGTCCTCGACGAGCCGTTCGAGGCGGTCGACCCGATCTCGGCGGCGACGATCCGGACCATCCTGAACAGGTTCATCGCCGGCGGCGGCTCCGTGGTGATGTCGAGTCACGTGATGGCGCTCGTCGAACAGCTGTGCGACCGCGTGGCCGTCGTCGCCAACGGGAAGGTAGTTGCTGCAGGCACCGTTTCCGAGGTGCAGGCCGGCGGCAGCCTGGAGGACGCGTTCGTGGCGCTGGTCGGAGCGTCCACCCGGGGCGCGGAGGGGTTGTCGTGGCTGTCGGCCTGACCTATGCCACGTCGCACACGCTGGTCCGGATGCGGCTGGCCGCGTTCCGGCACGCGCTCAAGGACCAGAACCGGCTGACCTGGATCGTCGGGGGTGGATTCGTCGGCCTCGTGCTCGCCGGCGGCACCGTCTGGGTCGCGGGCCGCGACAACGACATCCTGGCCGTCGCGCTCGCGGTGTGGATGCTGGGCTGGATCATCGGGCCGATGTTCGCGGGCGGTGGTGACGAGACGCTCAAGCCGGAGTACTTCAGCATGCTGCCGCTCCCGCCGCGCACGCTGGCCACCGGCCTCCTGACCGCCGCGCTGGCCGGCGTCGCGCCGGTCATCAGCCTGCTCGCCCTACTCAGTCTGCTGGTCGTCGGTGCGCAGTTGAGTGTGGCGGCAGCGATCATCGCCGTACCCGCGCTCCTACTCCAACTGTTCTGCTTCGTCCTGGCGTCCCGGCTCGCCGTCGCCGTGTACGGCGTACTCCTGCAAGTCCGGTCGGGTGCGGTCATCGCGGCGCTGGTCAACGCGTTCATCCTGGCCTTCACGGCCCAGGGTTGGGCGTTGATCGTCGCCTTCGTGTCCACCGATGTGCAGGGCACCATGGCGAGTGCCGCTCGCATTGCGCCGTCCGGCTGGGGTCTGGTGGCCGTCGAGGCGGCGGGGCGCAACGATTGGCCCCGAGCGCTGGTGGCACTTGCGGGTCTGCTGTTACTCGGCACCGTGATGCTGGTGGCCTGGTCCGCCCTGCTGGTCCGACGTACGACGAGTAGCCGTGCGGGCAGCAAACCCCGGCGGCTGCTCAGCGCGACCAACGCACGTGACGCGGCTGCGGCCAAAGAGGTGCGGTCCTGGACACGGGACCTGCTCTACGGTCACCGGGCTGTCTTCGCGATCAGCTACGGGCTCTTCTTCTGCCTGATGCCACTCGCGATCGGCTGGAAGGCCATGCTGCCGTGGGCCGGTC
Organism: Kribbella sp. NBC_01510; assembly: GCF_045040325.1. NCBI lineage: Bacteria > Bacillati > Actinomycetota > Actinomycetes > Propionibacteriales > Kribbellaceae > Kribbella > Kribbella sp. NBC_01510. The sequence goes on from NZ_CP109418.1 coordinate 2,333,859, forward strand.
CGGCCGCCGTCGTGATGGCAGGTTCGATGTCCTCCAACCTGTACGGCTCGGACGGTACGGCGCTGTGGACCACGCTGATGATTCCGGGCTCGGCCCGGCCCGATGTGCGAGCACGGCAGCGCGCGTTCCTTCTGGTATTCGGTCCGCCCACCCTGCTGATCACTCTGCTGCTGACCTGGTGGTCGGGCTACGCCAGTGCCTGGCCGCTCGTGCTCAGCGTGCTGCCGGCCATCCTCGGTGGCGCGGCCGGTCTGGTCGTCGCCTGCTCGGTGTACGCCGCCGTACCGACGACCGACGCGCACAAACGGTCCGACAATCCTCTCAACGCCGGCGAGAACGAAGGCGAGACGATGGGCATCGTCTACCTGATGCTCGTGCTGGTGTCGCTGACCGCGGGGCCGGCGCTCGTCGCCGCACTCGCCTGGTCGTGGTGGGGCGTGCCGATCGGTGTCCTGTCCGGCGTCCTGGCGTGGTGGTACTTCGGCCGGCTGGCGGCACGACGGCTCGATCGCCGGGGTCCGGAGTTGCTCATGCTGCTCAGGCACGGCCGATCCGTGATCGGGGAGATCAAGCGGTCCAACCTCGAGAAGCTCCCGCGCTGGCGTCGTACCACGGCCGGCTTCTGCCTGGGCTTCGCCGCGATCCCGTTGTTCCCGCAGGCCGTCGTACCGGCGATCTTCCTGCTGACCGGGAACCACGACACCAAGTCGTGGTTCCTCGCCCTCTACGTGCCGGCGCCGTGGCCGTGGGTCGTGATCGTGGCGATGGCCGCGCTCGGCGTGTCGATGTACACGTACGGCGGCCTCACCTATCTGCGCGCGAAGCCCGCTCGGGGTGGCTCGGCCGCGGTAGCCGCAGAGTAGGGCTGCCCCGGTGCCGGCCCGCGGCGCTGGGAGCACGGCCGTTCCGGAGCATCCAGACGCCGACGCCGGCCGCGGCGATCAGGCCGGCGATTCCGGCATAGTCGGTCAGACTCATCATTGGTTCTTCCTTCAAGGGCGGTGGCGCTGTGCTCATCTCGGTCCCACCCCACCGCCCCGGTCAGGGGGCGGCGAGTTCCGCGAACGTTCTGACCGGAAGTGACGGTGCCTCGGCAGGTCCGTGATGGCACAGGCATGCCGTGGCCTTGGTGTGCCATTGAGAAAACCCTCGTGCCACCGCTGGAAACCCTGCTTAGGTGGTGCCCGGAGGTGGGGTCGATGCACGACGGCTCGTTGCTTGATGCCCGTGAGGAACAGGCCTACCGGCTGCTCGTCGGTCTGTCCGCCGCCAAGGCAGCGGACCTGGCCGAGGTCGCCGAGCTGCCGCAGCACGAGGCGGCCGAGGTGCTGCAACGCCTGCAGGCCACAGGGCTGGTCGCGGTCCAGCCGGCCGACGAACCGGTGTTCCGGGCGCTGCCGCCGGACGTGGCCCTCGGTACGACGCTGCTCCGCCGGCAGGAGTCACTCGAGGCGGCCCGGAAGACGGTGGCGGCGCTGAGCGAGGAGTTCCGCGCGAGCGCTAGCCGCCGGGACGCGCACCACCTGGTCGAGGTGATCGTCGGGGCGGCCACGCTCCGCGAGCGGCTGCGCGACCTGCAGGAATCCGCCCGCGAGGAGATCCTCTGGTTCTGCCGGGCCAACCCGCTGGCGATGCAGGGCGCCGACAACACCGAGGAGTACGGCGCGCTGTCCCGCGGCGTCCGGTATCGCGCGATCTACGAGCGGGCGCTGCTCGAGACCCCCGGCGAACTCGACACGATCGCCGAGGGGGTCGGTTGGGGTGAGGAGGCCCGCACCCTGCCGACTCTCCCGGTCAGGCTGGCGATCGTGGACCGGTCGACCGCGATCTGTCCGCTCGTTCGCGACGACGAGATGAGCATCGGCGAACCGACGGCCGCGGTGATCAGCCGCGGCCAGTTGCTGGACGCACTGCTCGCGCTATTCGAGAGCCACTGGGAGCAGGCGACGCCGGTGCGATTGCGTCCGGACGACACTCTGGTGGCGGAAGGCCTGGACGACTCCGAGCGATTCCTCCTCTCCTTGCTGGTAGCCGGCGTACCGGACAAGTCGATCGCCTCCCAGCTGGGCATCAGCCGCCGTACCGTCCAGCGCCGGCTCGACCGGATGATGGCCCTGGCCGGCGTCGACACCCGCACCGGACTGGCCTACCAAGCCGCCAAACGCCGCTGGCTCTGACCGTTGCGTCCGAAGAACTGTGGGCTATAGCCCTCGGATCTTCGGACGCAACGCGGTGGTCAGGCGATGCCGTACGCGCGGATCACTGTCTGGGTGACCTTCGCGCCGGTGTTGTCACCGGCGCTCACCTTGAGCGAGACGGTGCCACCCGACCGCCCGGCCGGGACCAGAGCCACATAGTGGCCGAGGGCACCGACCGCGGTAACGCGCTGCCAGGTCTTGCCCTCGTCGAACGACACCGAAGCCTGCAGGGTCGTCGATCGCGCGGCCGGAGCACCTGCCTGCTGATCGACCGTGAACCCGATCGCCTGCGCCCGGGCGGCGACTCGACCGCTCAGGTCGGTCGGCGCGGAGTAGCCGACCTGCAGGAGCGACAGCGGGACGGCCTTGTCGTCCGCCTGCTTCCTCGAGCGGAACTCCCACGACGTCTGAGTGCGAGTCCCCCAGTTCCACTCGCCGTCCGGATCGATCCGCTCGGTCGAGAGATCCAGCTTGTACGACGCGTCATCGCTCGACGTGATCACGTCCTCCCACGCATCCGGTAACTCGGCGACGACCGAGCCGTTGCGTGACAGCACCGCCGAGGACGACGTCGTCCCGCCGACCGTGTAGTGGCCGACCGCGTCCACGAACGACGGGATCCGCAGCGACAACCGATCACCGGTCCGGGTCGACACCACACCCGGCGCGGCAGCCGGGCGTACGACGGGACCGAACCACGTCTCGTCCGATGTGCCCGTCTGGTAGCTCCGCGGCAGTGTGGTCATCCCACCGGCCAACGGGTTCATGTCGTCCCAGGTGTACAGGTGGTGCACCCGGTGCTGCCAGAGCGAGTCACCGGACGTGACCCACTCCTCCCGGACCTTCGGCGTCTGCACGAACCGCTGCGCGTCGTTCCACGAGTACTCCTGCCACGGCCGCCACCCGAACCGCTGCTCCTTGGCCCAGTCGAAGCCGCCGTTGTCGGCGTACCGGGTGGTGATCCGCGCGCTGTTCGCCGGCGTCACCTTGTAGTCGATCTTGCTCGGGATGAACCCGGTCGAGACCTGCTGTACGTCGTACAGGTACGGGCTGGATGTGGTCAGGGTCAGGTCGATGGTGGCCCGGCCCTTGGCGGCGCGATCGACCAGCTTGTGACCGTCCTTGAACGTGGTGACCATGGCCGGGATCGGCTCCCGGTCCCCCGTCGGGCGCCAGACCGTCCACGCCGACCAGTCCGCCGGCCGGATCAGGATCACGGCCGCGGCACCTGCCTTGGCGGCTGCTTCGATCTGCGCCTGCTCGTCGTCGGAGTCCAGCACCACGAGGGCGCCCTTCGCGTCCTGCAGCGACGAGACGAGCCGGAAGCGCTTCTTCCCTTCGTACGACGGCGACTGGTGCAGCAGGTTGATGTCGAGCGGCCCGGTCACCCCGGACACCGACGCCTGGACCATCGGCGCGACCAGTTGCCAGCGGGACGAGAACTCGAAGCTGCCGTCCTTGACCGGCTTGGTCGGGGTCACGTTCACCTGCTTGACCGTGCTGAAGTGCATCACGCCGTGGCTGATGGACCGGCCGTTCCCGTACTCGCGGTGCACGTAGTAGCTGAGCACCGCCTGCTGCTCGGACGGCTTGGGCGTCTCGATCGTGATCGGCACCGCCTTGCGGGCGTCGATGACCACCTCGATGTCCTGGGTGACCGCGATGTTCGGGTCGGTGAACAGGCTCACCTGCTCGTCCTGCGGGTCGCTGTTCTCCACCAGCGAGTGCAGCAGGTACGTGCCTTCCTCGACCTCGGCGGTGTAGCTCGACCCGTCCGGGATCCAGGCGAGTACGTCCGATCGCGAGTTGTCGCCGTACAGCGAGACGACCGGGACGCCGGTGGGCTGCCCGTCGAGGCCGACGGCGCGCAGCGTGACCTTGTGCTTCGGCCCGGACCGGAGGGCGCCGACCGCGGTGTGGGTGACGATCCCATCGGGGCCGGTGGCAACGATCCAGCCGCTGTGCAGGCCGCGGTCGAGCTTGGTCGCGGTCAGGTTCACGGGTACGTCGATGCTGCCGCCGGCCGGGACCGTGACGGTCGCCGGGACAGTGAACGCGTCGGTTTCCGCCTTGCCCGCGTCCAGGTTGGTGACGGCGACGGAGAGGTTCAGCGGGACCGGGGCGGTGCCCAGGTTGCGGTAGGTGATCGTGCGGCTCGACGCGTCGGCCGCGGTCTGCAGGCCGAAGTCGGCGACCCCGGTGGCGAACACCTTCTGTGCGGTCGCCCGGGTCAGGTCGACCCGGCCCGCGCCCTGCTGGTAGACGGTCTGGTTCGGCTGGGTCTTCGCCGTGCTGACCAGCGCGTTCTTGAGCTGGTCGGCCTTCCAGTCCGGGTGCTGCTGGGCGAGCAACGCCGCGGCTCCGGCCACGTGTGGTGTGGCCATCGACGTACCTGAGGCGGCCGTGTAGAGGTTGTCCACCGGGTCACCCATGATCGTGCCGGCGGCCCGGGCGGCGATGATGCCCACACCCGGCGCGGTGATCTCCGGCTTGAGGCCGGCATCCCCGAGCCGCGGTCCACGGCTGGAGAAGTCGGCCAGACCGTCGTTCCGGTCCACGGCGCCGACCGTCAACGCGGACGCTGCGGCGCCCGGCGTACCGACCGTCTCGTCCTGGCCCTCGTTACCGGCCGCGACGACGAACAGCGTGCCGGTCTGCGCCGTGATGTCGTTGACCGCCTGGCTCAGTGGGTCGGTGCCGTCGGTCGCCTCACCGCCGAGGCTCATGTTGACGACCTTCGCGCCCTCGGCCGCGGCCCACTCCATCCCGGCGATGATCCACGAGTCGTAGCCGTACCCGTCGTCGCCGAGCACCTTGCCGACGAGCAGGTCGGCCTTCGGTGCGACGCCCTTCCGGGTCCCGCCCGCGCCGGCTCCCGTACCCGCGATGGTCGCGGCGACGTGCGTACCGTGGCCGAAGTGATCCACGGTGCCACTCGGGCTGCCGGAGAAGTCCTGGCTCTCCTTCACCTTGCCGGCCAGGTCCGGGTGTGTCGCGTCGACGCCGGTGTCCAGTACGGCGACCTCGACGCCGGAGCCCTCGTAGCCGGCTTTCCACGCGTCGGGCGCACCGATCTGCGGCACGCTCTTGTCGAGCACCGGGCGCACCTTGCCGTCCAGCCAGATCTTGGTGATGCCGCTGTTCAGCGACCGCGCACCTGCGGCCGGCTTCAGTGACTTCCACAGCTCGGGCAGCTGGTCCTTGGCCGCGTCCACGGCGCGGCCACCGATCGACGGGACCTGCCGGGTGGTCGTCGTACCAGCCAGGGCTTGTGAACCGCGGAAGCCTGCGCTGTCCTTGACGATCAGTGGGAGCTGCCGCGCGGCGGAGTCGCCGTACCCGTCGGCGATCAGCTCGTCGACGTCAAACAGGTCGACGTCCAGGACGCCGGTGGAGATGTACGGTACGGCGTCACTCGGCAGGACGCGGAGTCCGCCGTCGGCCTCGATCGTGTGGAACGAGACGCCCTCGCGACCCGCGGCCGGACGGACGGTGGCCGCCTTCTTGCCGGCGCCGGCGTCGGTCACATCGACGACATCGCCGGTGATCAGCGTGACTGTGGTGGTCTTGACAGTGGTGTTCCCGGCCCTCGGCGTCGCGGCGGCGGCCGGGTTGGCCGTCACCACGCCGAGGGTGAGCATCGCCGCAAGGGTGGCGGCGGTGATCCGGTAGGGGGACATAGTTCTCCTTCGAGAGGTTGGGGGCAGGCACACCTTTTCTTCCGAGAGAGTTTGCAACCAGGTCACGGGGCTGAGCCCTGTCCATGACTGCCGTCCCTGCGACATGGCGCAACCACGCCATACTTATTGCCGCGCCTTCGGCGCGGCGGGTCATGGGGCCTTTGACTCCCGGACGGCCGTCCCTGCGACATGGCGCAACCACGCCATTAACCGGCACCATCGGGTAATGACCCCAAGAGTCGTACGCAGGTGGGCTTGGCTGGGCACGCTTCTGATCGGCGGGGGGCTGTACCTGGGCGTGCTCGCCGTCCTCACCGACACCGGAAACCCGAACCTGTTCCCGACCCTGATCCTGCTCGGCGCGATGGTCGTACCGCTGACGTTCGTCACGTTCGCGGACGGCCGGTCCGGGCGCTGGCTGATCGACGGCCCGACCCTCGGTGGCTGCCTCCTGTTCGGTGGCGTGGTCGGCGTGGCCGTCGCAGGTCTGCTCGAGTACAAGGCGATGCGGCGGCTGGGCACCCTGCCGTTGGTCGGGGTCGGGCTGATCGAGGAGGCCGCCAAGCTGATCGTGCCGGTGATCCTGGTGGTGTTCTTCGGGACCCGGTACCGGACCTCGATCGGCCGCGGCATCGTCATCGGGGTCGCGGTCGGCACCGGGTTCGCCGTACTGGAGACGATGGGCTACGCGTTCGTCGCCCTGCTCGAGTCGAACGGGAATGTCGGGGCCGCCGAGCAGACGCTGTTCATCCGCGGTCTGCTGTCACCGGCCGGACACGCCGCCTGGACCGGGCTGACCTGCTGGGGGCTGTGGCGGTTCGTGACCGCGCCGTCCGGTCGGCACCTCGCCTTCTTCCTTGGCATGTACGCAGTGGCCGTCGCCCTGCACACCACCTGGGACGGTATCGGCGGCTGGATCACGTACGTCATCGTCGGATCGATCTCCATCGGCCTGCTGCTCTACGGCCTCAAGCGCGCCCAGCGCAGCGACTCTGGACAGATTGTCCAAGCTGGACCTATTGTCTCAGCGTGACACCGGAGCAACTGACCCCGATCGGCGAGGCGATCGCGCGACTGCTGTCCCCACACGCCGAGGTCGTGCTGCACGACCCGGCCACCGACGAGGTTGCCGCGATCTGGAACCCGCTGTCCGGGCGCGAGCCGGGCGATCCCTCGCTGCTCGGCGAACTGGATGAGCTGAGCGCGAGCGGCGCGGACGTCTACGGCCCCTACCCGAAGACGCTGCCCGACGGTCGCCGGCTGTCCAGCGTCAGCGCGGTGATCCGGGCCGACGACGGCAAACCGGCGTACGTGCTGTGCGTGAACGTCGACCGGTCCGCCTTCGAGGAGGCGAGCCGGCTGCTGGCCGCGTTCGCCGCGCCGGTCGCGGGGCAGCCGCGGGTGCTGTTCGAGCACGACTGGTCCGAGACCCTCAACGAGATCGTCGCCGGTTACATCCGGGAGCACGGCGTGACTGTCGAGCGGTTGAGCCGGACCGACCGCCTGGAGTTGCTCGGCCGGCTCGACGCGGCCGGCGTACTCAGCCAGCGCCGGTCTGTGCCGGCCGTTGCCCGCGCCCTGCGGATCTCCCGGTCCGCGCTCTATCAACTGCTCGCCCAGACCCGGAAGGAGCCGAATGCCGACCCTGCCTGACTTCCGGTTGGAGACCTACTTCGCGCGCTGGGAGTTCAGCGCCCGCTATCACCTGACCGCCTCGGACGCGCAGACGCTGCCGATGTCGGAGTTGCTCGCGCTGGCCGACGACGACGGCCGTGAGCGGTGGGAGTCGCTGGCTCTCGGCTACACCGAGACGCGGGGTCTCCCCGTGTTGCGGGCCGAGATCGCGGCGACGTACTCGGACGCCGACCCCGAGGACATCCTGTGTTTCGCCGGCGCTGAGGAAGCGATCTACCTCGCGATGCGGACCCTGCTCGAGCCGTCGGACCATGTCGTCGTACTGACGCCGAACTACCAGGCGGCCGAGACGATCCCGCTGTCCGTGTGCGAGGTGACCGGCGTCGCGTTGCGGCCCGAGGACGACTGGGCGCTGGACGTCGACGCGATCGAGCGCGTCCTCCGGCCGAACACCCGGATGGTGTCGGTCAACTTCCCGAACAACCCGACCGGCGCCGTCCCGTCACTCGACAGCTGGCACCGGTTGGTGCGGCTCTGCGACGAACGCGGGATCACGCTCTTCAGCGACGAGGTGTACCGCGGCCTCGAGCTCGAGATCCCGTCGTTGCCTCAAGCAACAGACCTGTCGGGTACGGCGCTCTCCCTCAACGTGATGTCGAAGGCGTACGGACTGCCCGGCCTGCGGATCGGGTGGATTGCCTGCCGGGACCGCGCCGTCCTCGACAAGCTCGAGTGGGCCAAGCACTACACGACGATCTGCAACTCCGCGCCGAGCGAGGTGCTGGCATTGATCGCCCTCCGCGCACGCGAGAACCTGCTGGACCGCAACCGCCGGATCGTCGCGGAGAACCTTCCCGTCTTCGGCCGCTTCTTCGCGAGGTATCCCGCGCTCTTCGAGTTCACCCCGCCGGATGGCGGCTGCGTCTGCTTTCCGCGCTACGTCGGTACCGACGGCGTCGAGGCGATGTGCGCCGAGCTCGTCGACCAGGCCGGCGTACTGCTGCTGCCGTCGAGCATCTACAGCTCCGCGCTGACGGAGACCCCGACCGACCGCTTCCGGGTCGGCCTCGGGCGCCGTGATCCCGCGGAGGCTCTCGACGTCTGGGCGGCCTGGTTGGAGAAGCGCGGATGACGCTGCCGGTGATCGGTCTCGACGCGATCGCTCGGGTCGCCACGCCTGACGTGGTCTTCGGCGCGGTCCGGGACGCGTTGATCGCCCACGCCGAGGGGCGTACGTCGGTGCCGGCGCCGATGGTGCTGGAGTTCCCGGACCACGCCGGCGACTGTCACGTGAAGGCCGGGTACGTGGACGGGTCGCCGTACTTCGTGGTGAAGATCGCGAGCACGTTCGCCTCGGTGAACAACGGGTTGATGCTCGTCGTCGACGCGACCACGGGTGCGCCGGCCGCGGTGCTGGCTGACGAGGGCATGCTGACGGCTTGGCGTACGGCGGCAGCCGGCGCGCTGATCACCGACGCGATGACCCCGGCCGGCGTGGACGAGGTCGCCGTACTCGGGACCGGCGAGCAAGCGCGGCTGCAAGTGCTGTGGTTGCGGGAGCTGCGACCACTGCGCAAGGTGCAGGTGTGGGGTCGCCGACCCGAGGCTGTGGAGAGCTTGTGTGCGGCCTTCGTTGCGGATGGTTTGGACGCTCAGCCCGATGCGCTCGGTGGTGCGGCGTGCGTGATCGCGACGACCGCAGCCCGTGAGCCGTTGCCGGCGGAGCTGTTCCGGTCGGCGATCCACGTGACCGGGGTGGGCACCGACATGCCGGGCAAGGGCGAGTTGCCGGTCGAAGTGTTCGCGGGTGCTTTGGTCGCCACCGACGACCACGCGCAGTGCCTCGACCACGGCGACTTCGGGAACGCGGTCCGGGCCGGAGTCGTGACTGACGACGTCGACCTCGCGGTTGGCGCCGTACTCCGCGACGGGCTGGACCGGACGCGCCGGTCGGTCGCCGATCTGACCGGCATCGGCGCGGCCGACGCGGCGGTCGCGGCTGCGGTCCTGGAGCAACTGGTCAGATAGTGCGTTGAGTTTGGCGCAACCGCGGTCAAGAGGTGGTTCTGCTCCAGACCGGGCCGGTCGGTGTGTCGGTGAGCTGAACGCCGAGCTCGCTCAGCTCAGCGCGTAAGGCGTCCGCACGAGCCCAGTCCCGGGCCGTACGGGCTGCCTCGCGTTCAGCGATCAACTTGTCGACAGTTGCTTGATCTGACTGCGAGAACTGCTCGGCCGCCGGCTCGACGTCGGCCGGTTCGAGGCGATCGAACGGCAGTCCGAGTACGGCGCCACTGGCGGCCGTGACCACCCGCTGACCGTGCTCGGACAGAACCGCATCCCGCAACGATTCCTGCAGTACGGCGAGCACCCGAGGCGTATTGAGGTCCGCGCTGATCGCTTGATCGAGCTGGTCGATCACCGCGACTGCGGCCGAGTCGTCGCTCGCCAGGGCGCGAGCTTCCTCGAGAGTGCCGACGGACGGCAGTCGCCCGAGCGCCGCCGTACGGCGGATCAGCCGGCGGAGCGTTGCCTGCGCGGCGGCCAGTCCATCCATGGTGAATTCCAACTGGGCGCGGTAGTGGCCACCGAGCAGGAACATCCGGTACGCGAGCGGGTGGAAGCCTTGCGTCTGCAACTCCTGAAGGGTCAGCACTGGCCCGGCCGATTTCGCCATCTTCGCCGCGCCGAGCTGCAGGAATTCGCCGTGCAGCCAGAACCGCACCCACGGCCGGCCGTCGCCCAGATAGGCCTCGCTCTGGGCAATCTCGTTCACGTGATGCAACTGCCGGTGGTCGACTCCGCCGGTGTGGATGTCGAAGTGCTCCCCGAGCAACTTCATGCTCATCACCGAGCACTCGAGGTGCCATCCCGGCGCGCCCCAGCCCCACGGCGAGTTCCATCGCATGGCGCGGATCTGGCCCGGCGCCTCCGCACGCCAGAGCGCGAAGTCGGTCTTGGCCCGACGGCCGGGAACCTGCTCGACCCGAGCTCCCTCGAGTTGTCCGCCGACGTCGACCAGACCGAGCCGGCCGTACCCGGGATCCTTCGAGGTGTCGAAATAGAGGCCCGACGGGATCTCGTACGCGAAACCGTGTTCCACCAGACGCTCCGCAAAGGCGATCATCGCATCGACGTACTGCGTCGCCCGTGGATAGTGGTGAGCGGGCAGGATGTTGAGCGCGTCGAGATCGGCGAAGAACGCCTCGGTGTACATCTCGGCGATCTCTTCGACCGACCTGCGCTCGCGAGCCGCCGCGAGTTCGATCTTGTCGTCACCGAGTTCTGCTTCGGCCACTGCGTGGCCGACATCGGTGATGTTGATGACGTGCTCGACCTGCCAGCCCTTCCACAGCAGGGCCCGGCGCAGAGTGTCGGCAAACGTGTACGCACGCAGGTTGCCGATATGCGCGAAGCTGTAGACCGTCGGGCCACAGCTGTAGAGCTTCACAACGTTGTCCGTGGCCGGCTCGAAGTCTTCGATTCGGCGCCCGAGTGAGTTGTAGAGCCGCAAGGTCACCGCCTGATGCTAGCCCGCGGCCGTCGGACCTCACTGATGATCCGCTTCCTGCTCAGTGACCGGTCAGTAGTGTGAGATGGCCCCGCTGAGCTGTGGACAATGCGTGCTGGACTGAGTACGGTCCGTAAACGGCGTCCGCACCACGCCACCGCCGGAGGATGGTGAGTCCTCCCCCTGTCGGTGAGGTGCTGCCCGCCAGTAGCGCCTCGCTGGTGGCTGGGCAGAGCAGCCCGCGGCAGTTCGTCGCGGCCTGATGGGGGCCCAGACACCCAGGTGGGGCGGCGAGCGGCACTCACTCGCTCTCCGCCCCACCGGCTCAACTCTTCACCGGCTGATCCCAGGCCGTGGTGGTTCCGTCTCTTCATCTCGTGTTCGCGATCGGGATGTTCGGTAGCCGGACGACCTGGGCAGACTGTCAGGCGTCCGGTCCCCACCCGCCCCTGGGAGTTGCCGTGCTGAGATCCCGCTTGTTCCGCCCAGCTCTGGTCGTCACCGCAGTACTCGCTCTGCTCGGCTTCGGCATCACGCCGTCGAACGCCGCCACGCCCATCACCGTCAGTACGGCGATCGGCCGGCAGGACGGATCGACTGCCTCGGTCACGGGCTACGTGGTCGGTCAGCCGACCGCCACCAACACCGTTGTCCGCAGCAACTTCCCGAACGACTTCGCGCTGGCGCTGGCCGACTCGGCGACCCAGACCAGTACGTCGTCGATGCTGTACGTCCAGATCCCGACGGCCTTCCGCGCGTCGTACGGACTGCAGAGCAACCCCGGACTGATCGGTCAGCAGATCACCGTCACCGGGACACTGACCGCGTACTTCACCCATGCCGGGCTGAAGGACCCGACCGCGTTCAGCGGCGGCGGCTCGTCGGACCCCGGCGATCCGGGTGACTACTACGCCGGCGCCGAGGGCAAGACCGGTGCCGCGCTGAAGGCCGCGCTGCACACGATCATCTCCAGCCAGACCAAGCTGACCTACGACCAGGTCTGGACCGCGCTCAAGGACACCGACCAGGACCCGGCCAACAGCAACAACGTGATCGAGATCTACTCCGGCCGCTCGATCAGCAAGAGCGCGAACGGCAGCGCCGCCGACGACTGGAACCGCGAGCACGTCTGGGCCAAGTCCCACGGCGACTTCGGTACGGCGACCGGCCCGGGCACCGACGTCCACCACCTGCGTCCCGAGGACGTGTCGGTGAACGCGGCCCGCGGCAACCTCGACTTCGACAACGGCGGTACGGCGGTCGCCCAGTGCTCGGGCTGCACCGCAGACTCCGACTCCTTCGCCCCGCGGCCGGCTGTCCGCGGCGACATCGCCCGGATGATCTTCTACATGGCCGTCCGCTACGAGGGCGACGACGGCTTCGCGAACCTCGAAGTCAACAACTCGGTCAACAACGGCAGCGCGCCGTACATCGGCAGGCTCTCGGTCCTGAAGGCCTGGGCCGCTGCCGACCCGCCCGATGCCTTCGAGCAGCGCCGCAACGAGGTCATCTACACCACCTACCAACACAACCGGAACCCCTTCATAGACCACCCCGAATGGATCACCTCGATCTGGCCGTAGCCCCATCTGCCCCGCCCTGCCCCACCATCTGCCCTTCGCACCGGCCGACTGTGCCTCCACAGTGAGTGGAGACACAGATTGTGGCTAGTATCGAAGGAGGAAAAGTGGCCACAGGAGGACTACTGATGGATATCGGGATCCGGGAGCTCCGCGACGGTCTCAGCCGTCATCTCGCGTCCGTGCGGGAAGGACACACCATCACCGTCACCGACCACGGCAAGCCGATCGCCCGGATCATCCCGGTCGACGGACCAACACGACTGCAGCAACTGGTGGCGGAGGGGACGGTCAGGCCGCCGCTGCAACCCAAGCGGCCGGCACCGCCACCGATCAAAGCCGAGGGAACCGTCAGCGACCTGATCGGCGACCAACGGCGATGATCTGTTACTTCGACACGTCGGCCTTCGTTCCTCTGCTGATCGATGAAGCGTCGTCACCTGCCTGCCGTCGGCTCTGGGAGGAAGCAGACGATGTGATGTCCACTCAATTGCTGTATGTCGAGGCAGCGGGAGCGCTGGCTCAGGCGGTGCGATGCCGCCGGATCACAGCTGACCAAGAGGTGCGGGCGCTGCGCGTAGTCGACCGGCTTTGGCGCGAGCTCAATGTCATCGAGCCGACCGAGCCGGTCATTCGCCGAGCGGCGACGCTCACGTCATCGGAGGCGCTCCGGGGCTACGACGCGCTGCATTGCGCCTCGGCCGAGGAGGTCAACGACCGAGACTTGCTCTTCGCCTCGGGAGACCGTCAGCTGCTTAAAGCCGGCCAAAATCTCGGGTTCTACGTCGCGGACACCAATGATCCTGAGTTCGGGCAGTAGACGCGGTTAGCGGTTGACGGTTCGGCCGCTGTGTTCCCGGGGCGAGCCGGGGGCATGGCGGCCGTCTCGGCGGTCGCCTGTGGAGAGTTGGGGTTGAGCTGCGGTGGGGAGGGCTATGCCGGCGTGGGCGGCGGAGTGGCCCAGGCGGGTTTGGACCCAGTCTTGGAGGCCGGGGTCGGCGACGGTGAGGCGGCCGGCGGACTTGCGGAGGAGGCCGCGGGAGATGAGGCCCTGACCGGCGCTGTCGAGGTCCCAGCGGCCGGGGCCGGGTGGTGCGGACTCGGCCGGCATCGACAACCCGTGCGGACCGCGTACGGCGGCCTTCGCCAGCAGCTCCTTCTCCGCGTCGGAGCAGTTGTGCCACGCGGCTTCGTAGAGCGTCCGTGAGCGGTCGTTCAGTTGGGCCATCGCGGCCTTCGCCACCCGGGAGGTGATCCCGGTCTGCGGGTCGGCCAGCTCGAGCGCAGAGCTTGCCAGCGTGCGAAGGCGGCTGGGATTGCCGTTGGCCGCCTTGACCAGGTTGTCCACAGCCTGCGGTTCGTGCGGGATGCCGGCCTGGCGGAGTGGTTCGGTGAGCGCCTGGCGCAGCTGCGTGTCGGTCAGCGGCGGCACCTCCCGGATGTCGAACCGGTGGGCGACCTTGGTCTCGACACCGGCCTGCCCGCCGGACGCGCCCAGGAGCCGGGTGGTGGCCAGCTCGCCACCGGCCCCGACCAGGAACACCGGCCGGCCCTGCTGCTCCAGGTGTGCGGAGAGTTCGGTCAAGGCGACCAGATCCCGGTCCGACGCGACGTCGAGGTTGTCAACCATCAGCAGGATCGGCTCGCCCTTCTCCGCGGCCAGTTGGCCGAGGTGATCCGCGAGCTCGTTCAGCGTGCTGCCGACGGTGTCCCGGGGCGCGTCGTCCCACTGCCGCTTGCCGACGACCTGGAACACACCGGGCGCACCGATCCGCACCTCCGCGCCGTTCTGGGCGTTCCGGGTCCGCACCGCCAGCTCGCCGAGCGACTTCTTGAGATCGCGGGCCGCGCCGATTCCGAAGCGCTGGCGGAACTTGTCCATGTCCTGGTTGACGGCGCGGATCACCCGGTTCTCCAGGGGCTCGCGCGGTGAGGCGTCCAGCCGGATGGCCGTCCATCCGTTCCGGTCGGCCAGCGCCTGGGTCCGGTCCAGCTCGTGGCTCGTGCCCATGCCGGGCGGACCGGTGAACAGGACCGAGGTCCCTCGCGGGAGCCGCTGGTCGAGCGAGATCGGCCGGCCCAGCTGGTCGGTCCGGATCACCGGGTGGACCGGGTTGCGCGCCGTACCGAACACCTGGCTGACGAGCGCCGCCCGGTCACCGGTCGGGTGCACCGGCGCGATCCCGGCGCCCTGCTGGGCGGTGCGGGCGAGCTCCTGACCGGCCGGGGTCGGTTCCGCCGGGGTCTGGTCGAGGTAGTTGTTGACCCAATCCTGGAGGCCGGACTCGGCGATCGTGACACGTTCGCCGCCGTGCTCACGGAGCAGGCCGCGAGCGACCAGATCCTGGCGCGCCTCGTCGATCGCCTGCCAGTGGCCGGGCCCGGCCACCTGGGTCTCGGCCGGCATCGACAGCCCGTTCGGGCCTTGGGCCGCGACCTTGGCGAGCAGGTCCTTCTGCGCGTCGGTGCACCGGTTCCACCGGCCCTGGTACAACACCGCGGACTCGTCGTTGACGCGAGCTGTCGCGGCGGCGGCCGTCGCGATGGTGATCCCGTCGGCGGGATCAGCGCAGGCGACCGCGGTGTCGGCGAGGGTGCGGAGTCGGCTCGGGTCGCCGTTCGCGGCGCGCAGCAGGCTGTCGATCGCCTCGGGCTGGTAGCGGATGCCGGCCTGCTGCAGCGGTACCGTCACGGCCGGCCGCAGATCATGATCGGCCATCGGCCCCAGTTCGCGGATGTCGAACTGATTGGTGACCGTGGTCGCGATGCCCGACATCCGGTCGGAAGCGGCCATCAGCCGGCTCGTGGCCATCGCACCACCGGCCGCCACCAGCCACACCGGGCGGCCCTGCTGCTCCAGGTGTACGGCGAGCTCGTTCAGCCCGGCCAGGTCACGCGGCGACGCAGCGTCGATGTTGTCGACCAGCAGCAGCACCCGCTGACCCTTGCTCGCGGCAAGTTCTCCGAGCTGGTCGGCGAAGTCGTTCAGAGTGGTGCCGAGGTTGTCCTGCGGCGTGACGTCCCACTGCCGCTTGCCGATGAACTGCACAGCCCCGGCGCCGACCCGGACCTCGGCGCCGTGCTGGGTGTTGCGAGCGCGCTGGGTCAGGTCACGGACCGTCTTCCGCAGCTTGCGCACCCGCAGCCATCCGAACCGCGCGCGCAGGTTCTCGAGGTCCGCGGAGATCGCGCGGGTGAAGCGGTTCTCCAAGGGATCCCGCGCCGAGGCCTCCACCCGGATCGCCGTCCAGCCGTGCTGGGCCGCGAGCGCCCGGGCCTGATCCAGCTCCCGGGTCTTGCCCATACCGGGCGGCCCGGTGAACAGGATCGCCTTGCTCTCCGGGAGCGGGTCACCGAGCGAGATCGGCCGTCCGAGCCGGTCCGTCCGCGTGACGGTGTACGCCGGGCGCCGCGGCGTACCGAAGACCTGGCTCATTGGACCAGCGTGCGGACCGTAGCGGTCCCCGACACAGGCTGTACATCGCCTGTCGGTTAACACTCGTCCCCCGGCAGCTGAACCACCGACCGCCGCCGATCACCGCCTCGGTCCTGGCGACCTTCGCCGGGCGGTTGTTGGCGTTGGTGGGTTAACCTCGGTTAGGTAAACCTAACTTCCGCCCGAGAGGACCGTGGTCGCGTGACCAGCCCCGCACCCCGCCGTAACCGCGTCTGCAAGCGCGCCGTCGTCCAACGGACCGAGCGGGTCACCCCGCACATGATCCGGGTCGTGCTGACCTCCGAGGACTTCGTGGACAACGGCACCACCGACCACTACGTGAAACTGCTGTTCGGAAAGCCCGGCATCGAGTACCCGGAGCCGCTGGACATGGGCGTGGTCCGCGAGACGTTCCCGGCCGAGCACTGGCCGACGATGCGGACCTACACGGTGCGGAGTTGGAACGACGACAGCAAGGAACTGACCATCGACTTCGTGTACCACGGCGACGAGGGCGTGGCTGGTCCATGGGCTGCGGCGGCGAAGCCCGGCGATGTGCTGTGGTTCAACGGTCCGGGTGGTGCGTACTCGCCGAACGAGGCCGCCGACTGGCACCTGCTGGTGGGTGACGAGAGCGCCCTGCCGGCGATCGGCGCCGCGGTCGAGCAGTTGCCTCCGGGTGCGCGGGCGACCGTCCTGCTCGAAGTGGAGGACGAGACCGAGGAGCAGAAGCTCGGCGGCTCGGGTGAGGTCGACGTGACCTTCTTCCATCGCGCAGGCAGCGACACCGCCCGCGGCGACAGTCTGGTCGCCGCGGTCGCGGCCCTCGACTTCCCCGCCGGCGACCCGCACATCTTCGTCCACGGCGAAGCCGGCTTCGTCTTCCGCATCCGCCAGAACCTCTTCACCGACCGCGGCCTCCCCCGCGACCGCGTCTCCCTCTCCGGCTACTGGCGCCTCGGCAAGAACGAGGACGGCTGGCAGGCCGAGAAGGCGGAGACCTCCCGCAAGGAGCGCGAAGCGGCCGCCTCCTGACCGATCAGAGACCGCGGATGGAGAAGACCTTGCCGCGCCGTTGGGTTGCGCCGTAAAGCCGCGACAACACCGGGCAGTCGCGGGCCGGTGCTTCCAACCATCGCGGCGTGTGCCGCGTCGTACCGGGCATGGTTGAGGATCCTGCTTCGTTTGATCGGTTCGCGGCGGCGTACGACCGGTTCGTGAGTTTGCAGCCTCGGCAGCACGTGGAGTGGGTGGCTGGGCTCGGGTTGCGTGGGGAGCGGGCGCTGGATGTGGGCTGTGGTTCCGGGCATGCGGCCGAGCGGCTGGCTGCGCAGTACGACGAGGTGCTTGGCGTCGATCTGAGTGAGCCGATGATCGAGCTCGCCCGGACCAAGCGGTCCAAGCCGAATGTCGAGTACCGGGTGGACGACGTGTTCGCGGTGGACGACGACGGCTTCGATCTCGTTTGCAGCCACACGATGATGCATCACCTGCCCGACTACCGGGCCGGCCTCCAGCACCTCAAGGCTCTGGTTCGGCCCGGTGGGACAGTGGCGGTGGTGGACAATGTCTGCGATCGCTACCCGACTCCGCCGGGGTGGATGTACCTGCTCGGCGCCTGGCTGGGATTCCCGCGGCAGATCGCGCGGCTGGGGTTGCGGGGCGCGTGGTTCGAGTTCCGGTTCTGGCACAGCAAGCCGTGGCTCGACCACCTACGGAGCGACCGGTACCTGTCGCGGTCGCAGTTCCGCGAGATCTACGACAGCGTCTTCCCGGGGGCGCAGTACACCGACCTCGGGTTCGCGCTCGCGATGCGCTGGACCGACGGTCGCGGCGTCAGTGGGGCTTTCGGCGCGTGAGTACGTCGATCAACGTGTCCGGCTGATTCGTCGGCAGGACCCAGTCCTCGCCCGACGCCTGCAGGATGACGGCCGGTCCAGGAGTGGCAACCGCATGGTTCACCGCGATCGGGAACTTGAGCCGCTCGGCCCCCGACAGCGAGAACTCGAAGGTCCCTGTCACCTCGGCCAGCGGATAGGTCCGAAACTGCTGCTCCGACCGCGGGACCGGGTGCGACTGAATCGTCACCGAATCCGCCCCGACAAGCACCGCGGCCAACGGCAGTCCACGCAGCCGGAAGACCAGCTCGTACGGCGTATCCGCCAGCTCAGGTACGACGGGCACCAGCAACACGCGATCGGCGTACCGCGCCAGAGCCAGGCCGCCGACCACGCCAACGATGAGCGCGGGTAGCGCGAGGATCGCCGGCCACCAGACGCCTGTCACCAGCGGGAACAGTGTCACGACCAGCCCGGCGATACCGCCGTACAGTCCGCCGACGCCCATCCACCAGCGCGGCTGATAGCGGTGCCGCCGCCGCAGAATCCAGCCGAGCACGAGCATCCCGGCCGGTAGGACGCACCCGATCCAGGCCGCGGCCGGCCCGGTCGAGCTGATCCATGCGACGAACCCGAGCAATACCAACGGGATCCCTAGATAAATGACCGCGACCACGCGCTGCACCCGCCGATGCCTGCGCTCCACTTCGCTCACAGGGAAAACCCAAGCACATCGCCGCCCAACCACCTACTGTGCCGAGAGTGATCGAGATTCCCACGAAGCTGATCGACAACCACGGCGAGCAGTCGGCCGAGTGGCTGGCGGGGTTGCCTGGGGATGCTGCGAAGTACCTCGACCGGTGGCAGTTGACGGTCACGGGTGAGCCGCTGAGTGGCGAGGCTTCGCTGATCCTGCCCGTCGTACGGCGGGACGGCGCCGAGGCGATGCTCAAGCTTCAGCCGGTGAACGGCGAAAGCGACGGCGAGGCCCTCGCGCTGCGGACGTGGAACCATGACGATGTCGTCGAGGTGTTCGAGGACGACCCCGAGACGTCGACTCTCCTGCTCGAGCGACTCGAGCCGCGCACGTTGAACGACCTGCCCGATCACGTCGAGGCGACGCGGATCCTGGCCGAGCTTCTCGCCCGGCTCAGCGCCGTACCGGCTCCGCCCGGGATCCGCCGGCTCGCCGACATCGCCGGCGCGATGGTCGAGGACGCGCCCGGTCTGATCCCCCGGCTGGCCGATCCGGCCGAGCAGCAGCTGGTACGGCGGTTCGTCGCTCAGGTGACCGAGCTTCTGCCGGAGTCCGGTGACCGGCTGCTGCACTGGGACCTGCACTACCTCAACGTGATGGCAGCGAAGCGGAAGCCGTGGCTGGTCATCGATCCCAAACCGCTGGCAGGAGACCCGGCCTTCGAGGTCTTCCCGGTGCTGTGGAACCGGTGGGACGACCTGGTCGCGACCGGCGACGTGCCGCGGGCGATCCGGGACCGGTTCGATCTGATGCTCGAGATCACCGGGATCGATCGGGACCGGGCGCTCGGCTGGACGGCGGGCCGGATCCTGCAGAACGTGCTGTGGTTCGTCGGGGACGGCGCGACCCGGCTGGAGTCCGAGCTGGCGGCCATCTCGGCTGCCCTCTATGTGTGATTACATGATTACGTGAGTACTCCGACGCTGTACGAATGGGCCGGCGGGCATGAGGCGCTGCGGCGGTTGACCGAGGTCTTCTACGACAAGGTGCTCGAGGACCCGGTGCTCGCGCCGGTGTTCGCGCACATGAGCGACCAGCATCGCGAGCACGTGGCGATCTGGTTGGGCGAGGTGTTCCGCGGTCCCAGCCGTTACACCGACGAGTTCGGCGGCTACCCAGCGATGCTGTCGCACCACATCGGTCTGGCGCTGACGGAGGAGCAGCGGTCTCGCTGGGCCGCGCTGATCGCCCAGAGCGCGGACCCGGCCGGGCTGCCGGACGACCCGGAGTTCCGCTCGGCCTTCGTCGCCTACGTCGAGTGGGGCACGCGGATCGCCCTCGCCAACTCCCAGCCCGGCGCAACCCCGCCCCCGAAGGCACCGGTCCCCCACTGGGGCTGGGGCGAGGCCCCGCCCTACCAGCCATAGTTAGGCCCTACCAGTCATAGTTGACCTGACAGACACCCGGGGACACGCCGCGGGACTGGGGGTTGGATACAGTCGCGGTTCACGACGAAACCGCGTGGCGGGGATGCGAGGGTGAACCTGTGACCGCTCAGCTCGAGTATCCCGGGATCCAGGACGACGACGCGCTGCTGTCCATCCAGGGCCTCTGGAAAGTGTTCGGCCCGAAGGCGCAGCGGGTCCCGCACCGGCCCGACCTTGCGTCCCTCGACCGCGCCACCCTCTACGCCAAGACCGGCTGTACGGCGGCCGTCCGCGACCTCAGCTTCGACGTCGCGCCCGGCGAAGTATTCGTGGTGATGGGCCTGAGTGGCTCCGGCAAGTCGACGCTGGTGCGTTGTCTCACCCGTTTGATCGAGCCGACCGCCGGCAGTCTGTTCTTCGAGGGCGAGGACCTGCGCGCGGCCGACGAGAAGCGGCTGCGGGCGTTGCGGCGGAGCAAGTTCTCGATGGTGTTCCAGCACTTCGGGCTGCTGCCGCACCGCAAGGTGATCGACAACGTCTCGTACGGCTTGGAGATCCGCGGCGAGAGCAAGCCAGACCGGCGCCGGCGCGCCCAGGAGGTCATCGACCTGGTCGGCCTGGCCGGCAACGAGCAGCTCTACCCCGAGCAGCTCTCCGGCGGCATGCAGCAGCGGGTCGGCCTGGCCCGTGCGCTCGCCAACGATCCAGACGTCCTGCTGTTCGATGAGCCGTTCTCCGCGCTCGACCCGCTGATCCGCCGCGAGATGCAGACCGAGGTCGTCCGGCTGCACCGCGAGGTCGGCAAGACGATGGTGTTCATCACCCACGACCTGTCCGAGGCGCTCAAGCTCGGCGACCGGATCCTGCTGATGCGCGACGGTGCCGCGGTCCAGTTCGGCACCGGCGACGAACTGGTCGGGGCACCGGCCGACGACTACGTCCGCGAGTTCGTGCGGGATGTGCACCGTCCCGATGTCCTCACCCTGCGCTGGATCGTCCGCGAACCGCGCCCGGAGGAGCCGCTGGACGGTCCCGAGCTCGGCCCGGACGTCCTGGTCCGCGAGGCCACCCGGCTCGTGCTCGAGTCGGACCGCCCGGTCAAGGTCGTCGCGGACGGCACGCTGCTGGGTGTGATCAGCGACGAGGAGATCCTCGCCGTCGTCGCGGACTCCTGATGGCCGCCATCACCAGCGACCTCCACGTCGAGGTACGCCGGCCCCGCCGCAGTGTGGTCGTCGGCGTCCTGCTCGTCGTCTGGGTTGCGGCGTACTTCGTTCTGCGCGGCATCGACAACCTCGTGCTCGGTGGTCAGGAGACGACCGCGTTCCACCGCTGGCTGACCGACCACCGCGACGATGTCGGCCAGGGCAACGCCGTCTTCGACGGGATCCGGGTGGGCGTCGACCACCTGGTCGTCCTGCTGCAGAACCTGATCTCCCAACCGTCGTACGACCGGCCGGTCCCGGTGATCGGATGGCTCGGCGTCGTCGCGCTGGCGGCGTACCTGGCCTGGGCGTTCGGCACCTGGAAGGTCGCGCTGCTGACCGCGGCCGGGCTGGTGTTCGTCGGGTTGCAGGGGTTGTGGCAGGAGAGCATGGACACGCTCGCGCTGACGATCGCGGCCGTGCTGCTGTCGTTGCTGGTGGCGATCCCGCTCGGGATCTGGGCCGGTCTGTCGAATCGCGCGTTCCGGGTCGCGACGCTGGTCCTCGATCTGATGCAGACGCTGCCGACGTTCGTGTACCTCGCGCCGCTGGTGTTGTTCTTCGCGATCGGACCGGCCGCGGCCACGATCGCGACGGTGATCTACGCCGCGCCGCCGGCCGTCCGGCTGACCGCGCACGCGATCCGTTCGGTCCCGCCGGAGAGCGTCGAGGCGGCCCGGTCGCTCGGCTCCACCCGTGGTCAGACGCTGACCAAGGTGCTGCTGCCGATGTCGCGGTCGACCGTTGTCGTGGGCATCAACCAGACGATCATGGCCGCGCTGTCGATGGTGACCGTGGCCGCGCTGATCGACGCGCCCGGTCTCGGCCAGACCGTGCTGAAGGCGCTGCAGACGCTGGACGTCGGCGTCGCGTTCAACGCCGGCCTGGCGATCGTGGTGCTCGCGATCGTGCTCGACCGCGTGACCACGGCGGCCGGTGACCGGCCCTGGCGTACGGCGAGTGTGCGCCGGAGGATCCTGCTCGGCGCGGGAGCTGTCGCGGTGCTGGTCGCGATCTGGTTCTCCCGGACCTACGTGTGGGCGGCGGACTTCCCGTCCGGTGCGAACATCGGTTCGCGGATCGCGGTGATCGCCACCGACGTGACGAACTGGGTGCAGGATGTCTTCGGCGGGTTCACGTACGGCGTCCGGGACGCGGTGACCAACGGTTTGCTCAACCCGCTCGAGGCTCTGCTGACCGGGTCGCCCTGGTGGCTCGTGACCGCGGTAGCCGTCGCGCTGGCCGCCGTACTCGGTGGTTGGCGTGGGGCGGTCCCGGCCGCGGTGTGCTCGGGGTTGCTGGTCGCGACCGGTCTCTGGCACGACAGCATGATCACGCTGGCCTCGACCCTGCTCGCGACCGTCGTGGTCGTCGCCGCCGGAGTTGCGCTCGGAGTATGGGCCGGGCGCAACCGGCGGGTCGACACCTGGATTCGGCCGGTGCTGGACGCCGGGCAGACGATGCCGCCGTTCGTGTACCTGGTGCCGTTCCTCGCGTTGTTCGGCACCAGCCGGTTCACGGCGATCGCGGCCGCCGTCGTGTACGCCGTACCCGTCACCACCAAGATCGTTGCCGATGGCATCAGGGCGGTGCCGGTCGCGACCGTCGAGGCGGCCAACTCGGTCGGCTCGAGCAGCTGGCAGGTGATCAGCAAGGTGCAGCTGCCGGTGGCCCGGCCCGCGATCACACTGGCGGTCAACCAGGGCCTGATCTACGTGCTCGCGATGGTCGTCGTCGGCGGTCTGGTCGGGGCCGGCGCGCTCGGGTACGACGTGGCCGCGGGCTTCGCGCAGAGCGAGTTGTACGGCAAGGGCCTGGCGGCCGGGCTGGCGATCGTCCTGCTGGGCGTGTTGCTCGACCGGGTGACGCAAGCGGCGGCCCGCCGTACGCAGAGATTCCAACGAAGAGGAGACAAGCGGTGAAGAAGCTCCGGTACGCCGGTGTCCTGACGGCGGTGGCGCTGGCCCTGTCCGGGTGCGGTGGTGCGAAGGTCGGCGAAGACAAGCCGGCTGTCGCCGCGGGCAAGGACTGCGGCACCTTCAACCTGACTGTCAGCCCGTGGGTCGGGTACGAGGCGAACGCGGCCGTGGTCGCGTACGTGGCGACCCAGGATCTCGGCTGCAAGGTGGTGAAGAAGGACCTGAAGGAAGAGATCGCCTGGCAGGGCTTCAGCACCGGCGAGGTCGACGTGAACCTGGAGAACTGGGGTCACGAGGACCTGAAGAAGAAGTACATCACCGACCAGAAGGTCGCGGTCGAGGCCGGCTCCACCGGCGTCAAAGGCGTGATCGGGTGGTACGTGCCGCCGTGGATGGCGCAGCAGTACCCGGACATCACCGACTGGAACAACCTGAACAAGTACGCCGCGTTGTTCAAGACGTCGGAGTCCGGCGGCAAGGGACAGTTGCTCGACGGCGACCCGTCGTACGTGACGAACGACGAGGCGCTGGTGAAGAACCTGGCGCTGAACTACAAGGTCGTGCAGAGCGGCAGCGAGACCGCGCTGATCCAGGCGTTCCGGGACGCGGAGAAGAACAAGAAGCCGCTGCTCGCGTACTTCTACGAGCCGCAGTGGTTCTTCAACGAGGTCAAGCTGGTCAAGGTCGACCTGCCCGCGTACAAGACCGGCTGCGACACCGACCCGGCCAAGGTCGCCTGCGACTACCCGCCGTACGACCTGGACAAGATCGTCTCGAAGAAGTTCGCCGACTCCGGCAGCCCGGCATACAACCTGGTCAAGAACTTCCAGTGGACCAACGAGGACCAGAACGCGGTAGCCCGGATGATCGCGGTCGACAAGATGACCCCGGACGCGGCCGCGGAGAAGTGGATCAAGGACAACCAGTCGAAGGTCGACGCCTGGCTCGGGAAGTAGCTCTGAAGCGCCCTTGAGCTTGTTCTCACGGGCCGGGGGCAACTATCACGATGTGGGCGAGCAACGCCGACGACACGCCGGATGTCGGACAAAACCGGGTAAGTTCGGTCTCATGATCATCGTGACAGCTGCACTGAAGGGCGGGGTCGGTAAGACAACCACGTCGGTGTACTTGGCCTCGTTGGCATCTTCCAACCGCCGCACAGCCACTCTGGTCGACGCGGATCCACAAGGCAGCGCAGCCGACTGGGTCGAAGCCTCCGACGACCAGCACCTGGCCAGGATCGAGATCGCCGAGGCGCCGACCGAGCGCCTCCTGAGCAAGGCACTGGACAAGGTGCCGCCGGAGGGCATCGGCATCGTCGACATGCCCCCGTCCCATGAGCGGCTGCTGAACAAGGCGCTCGAACGGGCCCGGATCGTGATCATCCCGACCCGGGTGGGCGGGGTGGAGACGCCGCGGGTGAAGGCCGTGCTCGACCTGGTGCCGGACAACATCCCGGTCGGCCTGGTGATCTGCTCGGCCCGGACCTACACCCGCAGTTACCAGGAAGCCATGCAGCAGTACGCCGCGGAGGGCGTCCCGGTCTGGGGCACGATCCCCGAGCGGGTCTCCATCACGGCCGGCCCGGCCGGCCCGCTGGCCGCGGACGGACTGGAGTCCTACAAGAAGGTCTGGCGCAAGATCCTGGCCGCGGCCCGGACCTGATCGCCCGAGGTGGCCGGGTCGGCGAACTCGCTCGCAGACCCGGCCCGCCCAACTTTCGCGTCAGCGTTGCAGGGGTGGTTCGCCGCGGACGTACGAGCGGATGACGGTGGCGGCGGCGCCGCGCGCCCAGTTGTCGAAGGTGTGCGAGCGCAGCATCAGCCGGCAGTCTCCCGCGGCGCCGAAGGCATGGTCCGCGAACGTCTGCCGCATCCGCTCCTCGTACAGGTCGTACTCCGCCACGCCTTCGCCCGCGATCACCACGAGCTCCGGGCCGACCAGGTTCACCATCGCGGCCAGGGCCGCACCGATCACCTCACCGGCCCGGTCGAACGCCTCCCGCGCATGCTCGTCACCCTCGTGGGCCAGCTTGATCGCACCGGCCAGATCCAGGTCCGCACGCCCGGTCGTCTCACGGGTCCGCGCCAGGATCGCGTCCGACGAGGCAACGGTCTCCACGCAACCACGCCGGCCGCACGTGCACACCAGGTTGCCCGGCGCGAGGGGGAGATGGCCGAGCTCGCCGGAGACGCCGTACGCGCCGGACACCACTTCGCCGTTGATGTAGAGGCCGCAGCCGATGCCGGAGCCGATCGTCACGACCGCGAACGAGTCCGCGTTCACCCCGACGCCGAACCAGTGCTCGGCCACGGTCAGCGCGCGGACGTCGTTCGTGACCACGATCGGCACCTTGATCCGCTTGCCGAGCAACTCCGCGACCGGCACGCCGCGCCAGCCCATCAGCGGCGAGTCGCGCACCACGCCGTGCCGGGCATCCACATCACCGGACACCGCGACGCCGATCCCGATCAGCGGCCCGGCCGACACCTCGCCCGACTTCAGCGAACCGATCAACGCCTTCACCAGCTCGGCAAGCCGCTCGATCACCCGCTCCGGCGCTGTGTCGTCGAGCTTCTCGTGCCGGACGCTCAGGATCCCGGCGGTGAAGTCCGTGGTCACCCCGATCAGGCTGGTCGGGGTCACCTTCACCCCGATCACGGAGACGCTGCTCGGTACGACGGTCAGCGGGCTGACCGGCCGTCCGATGCCGAGTTGGCTGTCCACCTCGGCCGGCGCCGCCCCCTGCTCGGTGACGAACCCGGTCTCGATCAGCGGCGCGACCGCCTTCGTGACAGCCGCCTGGGACAGCCCGGTCCGGCGCGCGATCTCCACCCGCGGGATCGGGCCCTGGGTCAGAATCCTGGTCAGCACCGCGACTCCCGCCGGCGTGGCCAGGGGGAGCGGACGATGAGGACGCAGCGGCACGAGAACAACCTACCGGCGAGTCCGCCGCTAAACCTCGATATTTCCCAGGATGGGTGAGGTCAGGGCCCACCGGATGGTGCGGGTGAGGCCTTCGCCGGCCGCGCGAACGACGGTCCGCTCGGCCAGCGGCAGGTACGGGAGCCGCAGCGGCCAGCGGGTCCACCACGGCAGCAGTCCGACCGCGGCGGCCGTGAGTACGCCGTACGCCGGACGAGCGGCCCACGGCACCGGCGGGTGGACGAGCATGAAGCGCGCAGCCTGGCGTGCCTCGGTCGTGCCGCGGAGCTCCGGCCGATACTCGGCCAGCATCTGACGTAGCTCGACCATGGTGGTCGGAGGGTCGACCACACCGAGCTTGCGGGCCACGAGTGCGGCGTCCTCGACGTACAGGTCCTGCTCCGTGGCGTCGAGCGGCTGAACGCCGTACGTCTGGTGGGCGGCGAGGAAGCTGTCCAGCTCGGCCAGGTGGACCCACTTGAGCAGATGCGGGTCCGAAGCTCGGTACTTGACCCCGTCCGGACTGGTCCCGCGGACGCGCTCGTGCACCCCCTGGACGCGGGCGATCGCCTCCTCCGCGTCCGGGATCGCGCCGTACGTCGTGATCGCCAGGAAGTAGCTGGTCCGGCGCAACCGCCCCCACGGGTCGCCGCGATAGCCGGAGTGCGCCGAGACAGCCGCCATTGCCAGCGGATGCAGCGACTGCAGCAGCAGAGCGCGCAGGCCGCCGGCGAACATCGACGCGTCGCCATGCACCCGGCGGATCGGGCGGTCCGGTGCGAACCAGCGTGGACCGGGGGTGTTGTGCACCCGGTTGCGTTCAGCGCGCGGGTCCGGACCCGCCACCTTCGTCATGATCATCCGCGCGAGTCCGTCTCGCAGCGGGTCCAGCGGTCCAGCGAGGGTGGCGGTCATACGACCAGTGTGCCTCGACCGATCCCGTCAAGGTTCCAGGCGGCCGCCGGACGAACGCTCGGCGTACTCGTCCTCCAGCAGCGAGTAGAGGAGGGAGTCGCGCCAGTTGCCGTTGGTGAAGACGTGGTCGCGCAGGTGGCCTTCGTAGGTGAAGCCGATGCGCTTGACGACGGCGATCGAGGCCTCGTTCTCCGGGCCGATCGCCGCGGTGACCCGGTGCCTGCCGAGCGGGCCGAAGGCGAAGTCGAGCATCACGCGGGAGGCGTCGGTCGCGTAGCCGTGCCCCCAGTGGTCGGCGTGGATCGCATAGCCCAGCTTGGCCGCCCGGGGCCCACTCGGAGCGATCCGTGCGAAGCCGATCACTTGGTCGCCGTCCTGGCGCGTGACGGCGAGCATGTGCTCCGGGCGGTCCTCCCGCGCCGAGCGCTCGATGATGCCGGCCAGCATCTCCGCCGCCTTCTCGCGGTCGTAGCTGTCGAACGCCATCCAGGCGGTCACCCGGTCGTCGCCGGCGATCGCCAGGTAGTCGTCGAGGTCGGAGGGCCGAAAGTCACGGAGTCTGGTCAGGTCGCCGGTGAGGGGCTCCATCCGCACGCTACCGGGAGAAGGTCTGCATCGGCGTCCGGGTGAACATCTCGATCTCCTCCTGCAACTCCCGGGCGTCGTCCGCGCGTCCGGACTGCCGGAGCGCCTGGTGGACCCGGCGGGCCGAGTGCACCACGCCGTTGATCCGGCGCTCGGTCGGCAGGCCCAGCACCGGGGCGATCGCGTCGGCCGCGCCGTCCAGCTCGCCGCTGGCGATCCGGCTGATCGCCATCGCGGCCTGGCTGCCGGCGGCGTCGCCGAAGGCCCACTCCGGGTGGTTCTGGTCGGTATAGGCGTCGACGGCCTGGCTGGAGTACCGCTCGGCCTGGTCGACCTCACCGGGCAGCCAGGCGAGCGCGTCGGCGGCGTAGTACAGCTGGCGGTGACGGCCGAAGGTGCACAGGCCGCCCATCTCGTCCAGGTCGTCCTTGCGCACCGAGCTCCAGGCCTCTTCGGCCCGCTCGAGCGCGGCCCGGGTGGCCTCCGGGTTGCCCAGCGCCGCCCAGGCACGGGCCTCGCTGACCGGCAGCCAGACGCTGGTGGTGCTGTTGGCCTGCTCGGCGTACCCGGCGCCGAGCTGCGCGTACCGGACCGAGTCGTGCGGGTTGCCGGCCCAGTAGGAGACCAGGGACTGCAGGCCGCGCACCCAGGCGCGCAGGCCGTGGTGGTCGGCGTTGTCGGCGCACAGGAACGCGGTCCTCGCCTGCGTCAGGGCAGCATGCGGGTTACCGAGGTCGTGGGACGCCTTGGCCAGCAGACCGCCGGTCACGCCGCCGAGGAAGTAGAGCTGCCGCAGGTGCTCCGGGCGTTGCCGGCTCTCCAGCAGGGCGAAGACCAGGTCCTGGGTCTCGACCAGCTGGCCGAGGATCTCCGGCAGCGGGCGCTGCGGGTAGGCCTTCGCGACGTGGCGCACATCGTCGTACACCTGTTCCATGGCCTCGCTTCCGAGACCGGACTGGGCCGCGAGGGCAAACGCCCTCGCTCGGCTGGCAGCCATGTCGAGAACCTCCATCTCATTACCTGTCGTGATCCGTCCACTCGCGGCAGGTGACGGCACCACCTGGGCGGCCTGCTCGGCGACGTACGGCGCGAGGAGCTCCTCGACCGGTTTGCCGAACATGCGTTGCAGGGTGCGCCGGGTCTGAGGAGTGGTGCCTGCACGCTCGCCCGATGCGAGGCGCCGCAGGTGCCGCTCGGTGATGGTTCCACCCAGCTCGACGAACTCGGCGACGATCTCGGAGTAGGTCTGGTTCCGGCGCTGGATCAGGTGCGCCAGGACCGTCTTTGGCGTATACCTACCCGCCATCGTTCCTCCTGTTCACGTCAGATCAGACGTTGTCTCGACTCATGCCCCACGACAAGGTGCGGTCCCCCAGATGTCCGCCAGAGGACCGGAAGAGGTCCGGCAAAGGTCCGGTCCAGGTCCTAGAGCGGTCACGGTGGGCTCGTGCACCATTACTGCCATGACAACCAGTAAGTCCAACTGGTTGCAAGGGCTCAGAGTTACGGGGTGAGAGGTAGTGAGCATCGCGGAGATGACGTCGAGGCAGCACCGACGCAGAGTTCGGGTCTGGTTCGGCGAGCATGTGATCGCGCAGTACGTCGCGGACGCGCCACTGGCAGCCCGCTACGAACAGGCGATGCGGCGCCGTTTCGCCGGTCTCCGCGTCACCAACGACCTGCTCGGCCCGCTCGACAGCACCGACTGAAAACCTGAACCTCCGGGTCCTCCTCAGACCCGGCCGCTGCGCCCTGGAGTCTCCTCACGTCCAGGGGTAGCACTGGAAGGTCCGTGGCACTCCTCAGTCCCGGACGAAACCCAGGTGCGGTCCGGAGCACTCCTCAGCTCCGGACCGCACCGCCCACCGACCCGGCTGGGCCTGGCGGCTGACCCTGTATCGCCGCCGCCCAGCCGTTCCAACCACCTCCTGGCCGACACCTCGGGCCAGGCGGGGCGAGTGTCCTGGGCGGTAGGACACCGGAGGCTCCCGACACCTCACCGGGAGCCTCCCCCTGAGGTGGCCGGCTCTGCTGTGTGACCGTCGCGCCTGGGCGGTCACACAGCGGAGCCCTTCTTTCGTCCACCCGGGCCGGGGCCGGGGACGCCGGAGGGCTGCCGAGGCGGGGTGCCGTGGGCAGCGGTGATGGGGCGGGGATGTTTGGAGAGTTGCGACAGGCGGCGGGGGTGTGGAGGGCGAGTGGGGGCTTGAACAGGCTATTTCGGCTCCCCTGTCGTTTCCGCGGGTGTACCCGGGCGCGGCTCGCCACCTTGGGCACGGTTCAACCACGGAACGGCACGCACAACGACCATCCGGTGCACAAAGTCGACCTCGCGCCCCCCGCCCAAGGGTGACCTACCGATCGGGTCCCGAGGGCTCGGGGACGGTGGCGGAGGAGGGGGAGGGGACCGGTGTACCGACGGACGGGTAGTGGTCAGCCGGCGCGGGCACCTGGGTGCGGTGGTCAGCCTGAATGCCGGCCGGTCGGGTGGGGCGTGGCCGACCACTACCCGTTCGTCGGTACACCGGGTCTTTCCCGGGGACTCGATCAAGCAACCCTCTCGGACCGCGGACACCTGATCGAGGCCGCGGACACCACACCCCATGTCCGCACTCCCCAACGGGTGACCCCGCAGCCCCCGGACCCCACCGACCGCACCACAGACCCCGAACCCACCGACCGCACCACAGACCCCGAACCCACCGACCGCACCACAGACCCCGAACCCACCGACCGCACCACAGACCCCGAACCCACCGACCGCACCACAGACCCCGAACCCACCGACCGCACCGCAGCGGCCCCTATCACCCACACACCCAGCACAAGAGCCGAAATAGCCTCCTGTGCGGAGGCACCAGGTCCTGTTCACGGGCGCCAGTTGTGTCCTCGGGGTCGCTGGGTCAACGGGTGAGGTTTGCGGCCATCTTCCGCAGTACGTCGACGGTCGCGGCGTAGTCGTCGTCGCTGACTCCGGTCGTCACTCGCCTGCGCTGCTCCTGGACCTTCGTCGTCAGCGCCGCCAGCGCGACCCGGCCCGCGGGCGTGAGTTCGTCACCGCTCAGCCAGCCGCGCTCGGCCAGCGGGTCAGTGACCGTCGCGAGCTCCGCCGGGTCGCCGGTCAGGAACGGGGCCAGTGCGGTCGCAACCGACTCCGGGCCGGCGGCCGCGTTCAGTGCCTGCCATTGCCGGCGGGTCAACCCGTCTGTTGCGAGGACCTGCTCGAACGACGCCTCGAGCAGCCGATCCACCTCTTTCAGCCACCATCCGATAGGCTTGTTGTCATCTGACATATACATGTCAATCAACATATATCGTGGAGAGGCTGTGGCCAAGCCCGATCCTGTGACCGCGGTCGAGTCGGCGATGATCGCGGTCCGCCGGCGGCAGACCCGCCGTACCTTCGCGGTCGAGTCCGGCGGGCCCGACCCGGTCCAGGAGGTCCTCGACGCGATCGAGGCGGCGGCGCCCGACGCCCTCGGGGTGAACGGAGTGGCGGCTGCCCTCGCGGTGGACCAGCCGCGGGCGAGCAAGTTGGTGGCGGCGGCTGTGTCGGCAGGCCTGGTACGACGTGAGGCCGACCAGCGGGACGGGCGCCGGACGAACCTCGTGCTGACCGCCGCGGGCAGGGAGCAGCTCGACGTGGTGCACGCCTACCGCCGAGAGCGGTTCGCCGCGGCGATGGACGACTGGACCGCCACCGAGCGCGAGACCTTCGCGGACCTCCTGACCCGCTTCGTGGCCGGCTTGGACCGTTAGATGTCCGCCTCCGGTCCGGTGACCTGGGCCGCGTCGGTGACGTAGACGGCGAAGGGAGCGTCGGGCCGGACCACAGGTGAGCCTTCGACCCAGCCCTCCGCGGTGATCTCGCCTGCGTAGGTCATGCCGAGCCGCTCCATCACCGCCCGAGACGGACGGTTGTGTTGCTCGGTGAACGCGATCACCGCCTGAGCGCCCAATGTCCCGAACGCGAACTCCAGCCCTGCACGCCCGATCTCGGTGGCCAGACCGCGCCCCCGCGCCGACGCGACCAGTGCCCACCCCAACTCCAGCCGATCGACCGCCCACTCCGCGCTGACCAACTCGGCGATAGCCGCGGCCGCCGGCGCATCGGCCGGTATCCGGGACAGCCCGCCGCGGCCGGCCAGCGCGCCACCGACGCGCTCGTAGGCGATCCACTTGCTCACGCCGTCTCGCTCCCAAGCGTCCCGGAACCCGGCAGTTCGCCGTGCCGCCTCCTCGGGCGACCAGGACTCGTCGTACCAGTGCGCCATCACCGGGTCCGCGTACAGGCTGACGAGGTCCTCCACATGTCCGGGCAGGACCCCGTTGGGCCCGGTGATCGGTTCGAGGCGGAGGCGGTCGGTGAACCTGGTCCGCACCGTGTGTGCCACCAGATCGCGTAATCGCCGGTCGCCGTCAGTCCGATTGACCATCAGCAGGTCCAGTTCGTCCGGCCCGACCCAGGCCGACGCGTCGTGCTTGCCGGCTTCCAGCCGCGGACGAGTGAGGTCTCCGTCGACGGTGATCAGGTAGTCGAGCTCACGCCGTACGCGTCCCCGGTACTCCCACTCCCAGTCGGCGACGGCCCACACGATGTCGCGGACCTTCCACCCGGTCTCCTCCTCGACCTCACGCGCCAGCGCCTCCTCCGGCGTCTCCCCTGCTTCCAGGTGCCCGCCGACGATGTCCCAGATCTCCGGATACAACCGCCGCTCCGCCGTACGCCGCTGCACATAAACGCGATGTTGTTCGTCCCGGATCAAAGCACCCACACAGTCAACCGAACGCATGCCCCCAACCTAGACCGAGGCGCGCCGGTGGGCTCAGCGATAGCCGCTGCCGTTGCACATTGCGCAGGTCGTGTAGCCGCCGTTGCAGGCCCAGCAGCTCTTCCATGTCGAGTCGTTGTCCTGGATCGATCCGCGGCCATGGCACGTCCAGCACATCTGTTTGCCATTGGTGCAGGCAGAGCAGACCTGCTTCGCGGGGCTGGCTGCGAGCCAGCTGGCGGAGGTCGACCCTTGGGGTGGCAGCTGGCCGGCCCGCGGACGGTTGGCCGCGCGGGTGTTGCGCTTCGCCACGCGGGCGGCGATGCAGTCCGCGTCGGCGGCCGCGACCCCCGGGCGGATCCGGACGTAGTACCACACAGCTACCGGGATGCTCAGCAGGATGAAGTACGTGACAACGGGCAACAGTGCCCAGAGCCACTTCCTTCGTCCGGCCTGCTTCCAGGCATGCCCGTGCAGTCGCAAGACACTGACGACCATCACAACGGATGCCGCCATGCCTGCGTACGTGATGAACTCGAGAATCCCCGCTGTGCTCATGTCCCCGCCCCCAGTTCGGAGTATGTGCTTGCCTCAGGCACCTGCACAAGATCAGCAGGAACAGCACTACCGGCCGCGCTCGGCCGGTTGCGGAGATGGCTGGTCAGCGACCTGCCGGTGGGCGTTCGGCGACTCTGTTGGGCATGAAGAGGACCGCGACGACGAGGAGTACGGCGGCGATCGCGGCGCCGTAGAACACATCGTGGATCGCGGGAGCGAGCACCTCGCCCGGGAGTTTCTCCAAGTCCTCGTGGCTGTTGCCGAGGCGTGCTGCGACCACACCGTTGGCCACTGCGCCGAAGACCGCGACGCCGACCGCACTACCGACCGAGCGCGAGAACATGTTGGCGCCCGTCACCACACCGCGCGTCGTCCAGTCCACCGACGACTGGGCGGCCACGACCGACGGTGACGCGGAGAAGCCGAGACCGACGCCGATCACGAAGCAGGCGGCGGCAAGATGCAGTACGGAGCTGCCGGAGTCGACCATCAACAGCAGAGCCGACCCGAGTACGACGATGATCGCGCCGAAGAGCATGGTCGTGCGGAACCCGAGCCGCAGATAGATGCGCCCGGCAAGCGATGCCGCGATCGGCCACCCCAGCGTCATCGCGGCCAACGCGAACCCGGCGACCAGAGCCGACGTACCGAGCACACTCTGGGCGAAGAGCGGGACGTACGTCGACAGGCCGATCATCAGCAGCCCGATCAGCAGAGCGGCCGAGTTGGCCGAGTTGAGCACGCGCTGGCCAAGCACCCACAACGGCAGGATCGGTTCGGCCGCCCGGCGCTCGACCAGGACGAACACGATCAGCAGCACCGCCGCCGCGGCCAGGATCGCGATGCTCGCGCCGGAGGCCCAGGTCCACATCACGCCGCCCTCGAGCAGGCCGAGCAGCAACAGGGAACCGCCGATCGCGAGCAGAACCGCGCCGGCGTAGTCGATCTGGTGGCTGGTCTTCTGGGTGACGTTCTCCTGGAAGCGGCGCACCAGCACCCACGCGGCGGCGAGTCCGAGCGGGATGTTCACGAAGAAGATCCAGCGCCAGGAGATGTAGTCCGAGAACACGCCGCCCAGCGTCGGGCCGACGAACGACGCGATCCCCCACACGCTGGCGATGTAGCCCTGCACCTTGGCCCGCTCCGCGACCGTGTAGATGTCGCCGACGATCGTCATCCCGATCGGCTGGATCGCGCCCGCGCCGAGACCCTGGACCAGCCGGAACGCGATCAGCGCCGGCATGCTCCAGGCGAACCCGCACAGCACCGAGCCGAGGATGAACAGCCCGACGCCGAGCAGCATGATCGGCTTGCGGCCGCGCAGGTCGGCGAGCTTGCCGTAGATCGGCACCGACACCGCCTGGGCCAGCAGATAGATCGAGAACAGCCAGGGGAACTGGGTGAACCCGCCGAGGTCATCGACGATCGACGGTACGGCGGTGGCCAGAATGGTGGCGTCGATCGCGACCAGCCCGACGCTCAGCATCACCGCGAGCAGGATCGGCCCACGCTCCGACCGGAGCCCCACACTCGCCCGGTCGATCCGCTCAGTAGTCATATCAGTGGTCAATGTATGTGATCTGACAACAATTCCCCGAGCCCAGGCCCAGTTGGTGGACCAGTGCCCGGAGTCGGGGCCGGGAACACCATCTGGTGGGCGCGGACAGGCAATAACTTGTCTCAGCCCACCACTGCCCGTGTCAGGTCCCGGGAGTTGACGGAGCGGCACGCGGAGGTGGGGACTGTGGGCTTACGGGCGGTTACGCTCCGGGGGGTGAGGATCCGGGATGGGATGGTGCGGGCCGTCGTGCTCGTGGTGACTGTGTCACTCACCCTGGTGTTGTTGCCGATCGCGATCAACGTGGGCACCGGCGGGACGGCGCCGAGGTTCCTCGCGCCGTACGCGGGCTGGACCTGGCCGCTGATCGGGCTGCTCTGGCTCGTCGCGATCGTCACCGCACTGTTCGAGTTCCGCAGCCGTCGCCTGCCGACAGTCTCCGGACGCAGTGCGGACCAGCCACGCAACCGGCCTAACGCGCTCGCCCGCGTCGACCGTTACCTGTCCCAGCGTCATGCCGGCTCGCTCGCCTCCCGCACCCGCATCGCGCTCGCTCTCGACGAACGGCCCGAGGCAGTACTGCGCCCGTACGACCTGTTGGTCCAGCCGCTCGACAGCGCACCTCGCGAGGTGCCCGACGACACCGACATCGCTGCGGTGTTCGACGAGCTCCAGGACTCCATGCTGATTCTGGGTGCGCCCGGCGCCGGCAAGACCACTCTGCTGCTGGAGCTCGCCCGCACGCTGTCCGAGCAGGCCCACGCCGACGAGAGCAAGCCGATCCCGGTCGTGGTCGATCTGGCCGGCTGGACCGCGCAGCCGTCCCGCAAGGATGACGACGACCCGCTCGACAGCCCGAACCTGGCCGGCTTCGTCCGCTGGCTCCTGTTCGAGCTCAGCACCCGCTACGGCATCCCCGCCGCCGTCGGCCGCATCTGGCTGCGGCGTGGTCGCTTGGCCCTTCTCCTCGACGGTCTCGACGAGATCGCCAAGCCGAACCGTCCCAAGCTTGCACCGGTGCTGGAAGAACTCCGCCGCCGCTATCTGATCGGGAAGCTCGCAGTCACCTGCCGCACCCAGGACTACGAGCTCCTCCCCGACCAGCTCAGCCTGTACGGCGCTGTGCACATCAGACCGCTCAACCGGCAACAGGTGCTCGACTACTTCGCCGCCGTCGGGCCGGAGCTGGACGGCGCTCGCACCGCGATCGAGCAGGACGACACACTCTGGGACCTGGTCAACTCACCCCTGATGCTGAACGTCACGATCCTCGCCTACCAGGGCCGAGCCCCGGAGGAGGTCGCCGCCGGCGGCGTCGCAGACCTCCGCTGCGAACTGTTCGACACCTACATCACCGAGGTCCTCGCCCGCGACCGCTCCACCAGCCGCCAGTACGACTCCAGCACGGCGGTCCGCTCACTGTGGTGCCTCGCCTGGTGGACCCGCAGCCGCGCCGGCGATCGCACCGCCGTACCCAGATGGCTCGTCCCGAACGGCTGGTACGGCCTCTCGCTCCCAGAGGTGGACTACCTCGCCCACGCCGTCTGCCTGCCCGCACTCTTCGCCGGCCTCGCCGCGGGCGCGACCCTCGTGACGCTTGCGCAGTACGGCGTACTCGCGGCGCTGGCCGTGGCCGGGGCCACACTGCTGCTCGTGCACCTGCGCCCACACCCCTGGCAGGCACTCACCACCGACGGACCCAGACCGCAGTGGGCGCCACTCCTGACAGCCACACTCCTCGCGGGTACGGCGACCACCGTCATCCTCACGGTCGCCGCGATCGGACTGGTGGAGTTCCTTCCGACATCGATCGCCCTCGCGATCGAGGCGGCCGCGATCGCAGCGTCGTACGTCGTCGAGCTGATGGTGTTCCATGACAACCGGCGCCGGCTGCTGCTCGCGGTCCGGCTGACGGTCGTCGTCGCGGCCAGTTGGGTGACGCTCGGCCTCGGTGACGCGCCGGGCAGCTTCGCCGCCGGGCTCGCGATCGGTCTAATGGTTGCCCAAGGCATCCGCATGGTGAAGTCGCTCCCGACCGACCACCTGGTCCGCCCGACGACCGGACAGGGCTGGCGGATGGACCCGTGGGTGCTGGGCGGTGCCGCCGCCGGACTCCTGCTGGCCCTGGCGCTCGGTGCGGACCCGGCCTCGCCCCACCTGGAAGCCGCCGCCGGCGTCATCGTCGGAGCGGTCGCCGCGAAGGCTTGGCGCCGCCGGCCACCGGTGTTCGCCGGCCCCCTGTCCCGCCTGCTCCACGACTTCCTGCTCCGCTGGACCGGATACCTTCCCTGGCGCCGTCGCGCGTTCCTCAGGTACGCCGCCGACCGCTATGTGCTCGCCCGCAGCGGCCGCGGGGAGTACTCCTTCATCCACCTGCTCGTCCGCGACCACCTGGCCGAATGCTCACCCGACCAACTGGCTGCCAAGGTCGACCGCCGCATCGCCGCACGTGCCGCCCGCCGTTAGGCAATGTCCGGCTCGGTCAGGGCGTGACCGATCAGGCTGCTCGTGAGGGCAAGGGCGATCAGCGTGCTGAGCGCGACGCGTAGGGACGTGTGCTCGGCGATCGTGCCGAGGACCGGGGTGGCGACGCCACCGATGCTGACGGCCAGGCCGAGTGTCATCCCGCCGGCGGTGCCGATGCGGCTCGGGAGGAAGTCCTGTCCGAGGGTGACGTGCAGCGAGAACGGGATCGACATCGCGATCGCGGTGACGGCGAGGAACCCGAAGAACGCCGGCCCGGGCGCGAGCACCAGACCCGCGAGCGCCGGCACGGCGACGGCGTACGACGTCCGCAGGGTCCGGACCCGCCCGCAACGGGTGGCGAACCGGCCGCCGAGCAGCGTGCCGAACGCACCGGCCGCGAACAGCACGAACAGCGCCACCCCGCCGGTCGTCGTCGTCCCGCCGCCGACCCGCTGACCGGCGTACAGGGCGATGAACGTGCCGAGTCCGACGAACACGATCGATCGGCAGATCATGATCGCCGACAACCGCAGGAACGACGACCAGTCGTCGGCGCCGGCCAACGGTTGTTTGCTAGGGGCAACTAGATTAGTGGATCGAAGCGCGAGCTGGGTGACCGCTGCGCCGAAGAGTGCTGGGATCATGAGTAGCGGTGTGAGCGACAATCCACCGGCCGCGATCAGCGGCGTGACCAGCACCGGTGCCAGCGCGAACCCGACGTTCCCGCCGACCGAGAACCAGCTCATCCCGACATGGCTCCCGCCACTCACCGCCCGCGCCATCCGCGCGGCCTCCGGGTGGTACGCCGCCACCCCCAGCCCGGACAACGCGGCCGCCAGCCAGCTCAGCCAGTACGACGGCCCGACCCCGACCAGCGCGATCCCGAGCCCGGCGGTGGTCATGGCGACCGGGATCAGCCAGGTCAGCGGCCGCCGGTCCGTCAGTACGCCGAACACCGGCTGGACCACCGAGGACAGCAAGGTCGCGGCCAAGGTGATCCCGGACACCGCGACGTACCCGAGCCCGCGCTCGGCGACCAGGAACGGCACCAGCGCCGGGACGCTGCCCTGGTAGACATCCACGCAGGCGTGGCCAACCGCCATCAGCCCGATCGGTCGCAGTCTCCGCACACCATCGATCGTCGTGGGCGGACTGCCTGTCCGGCTTCCGATAAAATGCCAACCTATGCCGGAAACCCGCCAACGTACCGCGACCACCGGCCACCAGCCGATCCGGGCCGGCGGCGGCATCGAGGCGCACTGGCATGACCAGCATCAGATCGTCTACGCCGGCCGCGGCGTCCTCTCGGTCACCACCGACGCGGGCAGCTGGATCGCCCCGGCCACCCGGGCGATCTGGGTCCCCGGCGGCACCCTCCACCAACACCGCGCGTACGGCGAGACCACGCTGCACACAGTTGGCCTCACCGTGAACCCACTCGGTCTGGACGGACCGTCGGCCTTGGTGGTCAGCCCGCTGCTGAGGGAGCTGATCCGGGTCTACACGTCAGGTGATGGCGACCCGGTGGAACGGGAGCGGCTGCACGCCGTACTGCTTGATCAGCTGCGGCGATCGCCGCAGCGGCCTATGTATCTACCGGCACCCCACGACCCACGGCTGGCCGCTGTCTGCGACCTGTTGCGCGAGGACCCCGCGGACACCCGGACGCTGACGGAGCTGGGCCGTGAGGTCGGCGCGAGTGAGCGCACCCTGAGCCGCCTCTGCCAGACCGACCTGGGGATGACGTTCCCGCAGTGGCGC
Source organism: Kribbella sp. NBC_01510 (assembly GCF_045040325.1). Lineage (NCBI taxonomy): Bacteria > Bacillati > Actinomycetota > Actinomycetes > Propionibacteriales > Kribbellaceae > Kribbella > Kribbella sp. NBC_01510. The sequence continues at coordinate 2,372,522 of NZ_CP109418.1, forward strand.
ACCCAGCTGCGCCTGCATCACGCTCTCCGGCTCCTGGCCCACAACGAGTCGGTGACCCGCGTGGCGCACCAGTGTGGGTGGGCGTCGACGAGTGCGTTCATCGACACCTTCCGCCGGGCGTTCGGTCACACGCCGCGGTCTCGCAAGGCCTGATCGAGGATGCGGCTCCACTGCCGCACGATCCCCCGACGCCGCGCACTGTCATCCGTGAGCAGGTCAGCCAGCCCGAGACCGCGCGCCATGTCCAGCACACCCTGCACGGTCTCCCGGACACCAGGCGTCCGTTCGCTCACCTCGAGCACTTCCAGCAGCGCCCGGTGGGCCTGGCGCCCGACATGCGCCTCCAACCGGACGATCTGCCGCCGCAACGCCTCCTCGGTCGATGCAGCGACCCACAGATGCAGGGCCGCCCGGAAGAGCGGTCCGGTGTAGACCTCCGCGAGCATCCCGACAATCGCCTCGGTCCGGCCGGGGCCGCTGGGCAGTCGACCAGCCTGAGCACGGATCTCCGCCAGCCGCACCTCGGTCATGTACTCGACCGCCGCCGCGAACAGATCCGCCCGCGTCGGGAAGTGGTGCTGAGCGGCACCTCGCGACACCCCGGCCCGGGTCGCCACGACACTCACCGTCGTCGCGGCGTACCCGACCTCGGCCAGCGACTCCACGGCCGCCGCGAGCAGCCGCTGCCGGGTCGCCCGGCTGCGGTCCTGCTGGGGTGCTTTGAGGCCGTGAGCGAGCGCAGCGAGTTCACCATTGAACACTTCACTCACGGGCGGCCTCGCGGGCTCGCAGCTCCCGCCGCAGGATCTTGCCGGACGTGGCCTTCGGCACCGCCTCGATGAACTCCACCTGCCGGATCTTCTTGTACGGCGCCACCCGCGCCGCGACGTACTCCATCACGTCGGCCTCGGTCAGCTCGATCCCCGGCATCGGCACCACGAACGCCTTCGGCACCTCGTTGCCTTCGACATCGACCCCGATCACCGCCGCGTCCGCGATCCGGTCGTCGGTGAGCAGCACCGCCTCCAGCTCGGCCGGCGGCACCTGGTAGCCGTGATACTTGATCAGTTCCTTCACCCGGTCGACGACGTACAGATAACCGCGCTCGTCCACCCGGCCGATGTCGCCCGTGTGCAGCCAGCCATCCGGGTCGATGGTCGCGTCGGTCTCGGCCTGCCGGCCCAGGTAACCCTTCATCACCTGTGGCCCGCGGATCCAGATCTCGCCGGTCTCCTCGTCGCCCACATCGTTGCCATCGGCACCGACCAGCCGCATCTCGGTGGACGGGAACAGTTTGCCCACGGCGCCGGGCGGCGGCTCCTGGTCGTCCTGCGGCACCGAGTGCGTACCCGGCGACAGCTCGGTCATGCCATAGGCCTGCAGTACGGCATGCAGCCCGAGCCGTTTCGCGCACGCCTCGGCCAGCTCACCGTCCAGCGGCGCCGCCGCGGACATCACGTACTTCAGCGCGGACAGGTCGACCCCGTCCACCGCCGGGTGCTTGGCCAGCGCCAGCACCACCGGCGGCGCCACGAACGCGCGGGTGATCCTCTGCTGGTCGAGCGTGGTGAGGAACTGGTCCAGGTCGAACTTCGGCAGCACGACGACCGCCGCACCGAGGCGCAGTGGGAGATTCATCAGCACGGTCAGGCCGTAGATATGGAAGAACGGCAGGATCGCGATGATCCGCTCGTCCTCGCCGAGCTTGATCATCACCTCGGCCTGCGCGATGTTCGTCGCGATGTTCCGATGTGTCAGCATCACGCCCTTGGCCGCACCGGTGGTCCCGCTGGAATACGGGAGTACGGCGACGTCCTCGGCCGGATCGATCGTCACGTCCGGCTCGGGGCCCGTGGACGCGATCAGTTCCAGCACCGAGCGGTACCCCTCGGCGCTGTCGCAGACGAGGATCTCGCCGACGTCCGTGCCCTCGACCGCCCGGGTGGCGACCGGCAGGAACAGCGAGATCGTCACCAGCAACTTGGCCTTCGAGTCGACCAGCTGCTTGTGCAGCTCGTCCGCGGTGTAGAGCGCGTTGACCGTGGTAACTGTCGCGCCGGCGCGGGTGGCCCCGTAGAAGACGACCGGGTAGAGGATCGTGTTCGGGCTGTAGAGCGCGATCGTGTCGCCGTGCCGGATCCCGAGCTCGGCCAGGCCGGCCGCGACCCGGCGGCTCATCGCGTCCAGCTGGGCGTAGCTGATCTCCTGGCCCGTGACCCCGTCGACCATGGCCGGCCGGTCGCCGTACTCCTGGGCGCGACCGAGGACGGCGTCGTGGATCGGGACGTCGAGCACTTCGACGGGCGGGAATTCACTGGTGATGATCATCGGCGGGATCCTCTCCTTGCCCGGATGGTGAACAGACTGTGCTGGATCTCAGTACGACTTGGGTAGACCCAGCGAGTGCTGGGCGACGAAGTTCAGGATCATTTCCCGGCTGACCGGGGCGATCCGGGTCGCCCGGGCGGCCGCGACCAGCGAGGCGACGCCGTACTCCGTCGTCATGCCGTTGCCGCCGAGCGACTGGACCGCCTGGTCGGTGGCCCGGACCGCCACCTCGCCGGCGGCGTACTTGGCCATGTTCGCGGCCTCGCCGGCCGCCAGGTCGTCGCCCGCGTCGTACAGCGCGGCGGCCTTCTGCATCATCAGCCGGGCCAGTTCGAGCTCGATCTTGATCTGCGCGAGCGGGTGCGCGATCCCTTGGTGGGCGCCGATGGGCGTGTTCCAGACCTGCCGCTCCTTGACGTACGCGGTCGCCTTGCCGAGCGCGTGCCGGGCGATCCCGAGCGCGAACGCGGACGCCATGATCCGCTCCGGGTTGAGGCCGGCGAACAGCTGCATCAGGGCCGCGTCCTCGGAGCCGACGAGCGCCTCGCGCGGCAGTCGTACGTCGTCGAGGAACAAGGCGAACTGCTTGTCCGGGCTGATCAGGTCCATCTCGATCTGCCGGTACTCCACCCCGGGCGCGTCCACCGGGACGATGAACAGCGCCGGCTTGAGCTTGCCGGTCCGGGCGTCCTCGGTCCGGCCGACCACGAGCACCGCCTGGGCCACGTCGAGCCCGGAGATGAAGACCTTCCGCCCGGTCAGCGACCAGCCGTCCTCGGTACGCCGGGCGGTCGTGGTGATCTGGTGGGAGTTCGACCCGGCGTCGGGCTCGGTGATCGCGAACGCCATGATCGTCGTACCGTCGGCCAGACCGGGCAGCCAGCGTTGCTTCTGCTCGTCGGTGCCGAAGCGGGCGATCACCGTGCCGCAGATCGACGGCGAGACCACCAGCATCAGCAACGGGCAGCCCGCGGCGCCGAGCTCCTCGAGCACGATCGACAGGTCGGCCATGCCGCCGCCTCCACCGCCGTACTCCTCGGGCAGGTTCACGCCGAGGTAGCCGAGCTTGCCGGCCTCCAGCCACAGCTCGGTCGTGTGCCCGCCGCTCCGCGCCTGCTGGTTGAACCACGCATAGCCGTACTTCTTCCCGAGCTCCCGCACTGCCTTGCGGAGCGCTTGGCGTTCTTCGGATTCGGTGAAGCTCATGCTTCCTCCCCTACGACCGCCAGTACGGCGCCGACCTCGACCTGCTGTCCTGCCTCGACCATGAGCTCACCGACGATCCCGTCGGCCGGCGCGGCGATAGTGTGCTCCATCTTCATCGCCTCCAGCCACAGCAACGGCTGCCCTTGTCTGACCTCGTCACCGACCTGCACCCCGACCCGGATCACGATCCCCGGCATTGGCGCCACCAACGATCCGGCCGCGACCTGCTGCGACGGGTCCGTGAACCGTTCCACCGGAGTCAACGCGACGCTCCCCCATGACGAGTCCACACAGACGAGCCCGTCGTACGCCGCTACCTCGAAGGTACGCCGTACGCCGTCAACCGCCAGCACCACGCGGTCCGCCGTACTGTCGACGAGCTGAACGTTGCCCGCAGCAACCAACCCGTCCCGGGTCAGCCGATACTCGACCTGGTGGGTGTCGTCCCCTGCCCGGTAGCTCTTCCGCTGCGGCTGCGACGCCAGATTCCGCCACCCACTCGGCACCCGGACCACCGGCACTCGGGCGGCCGCATCCGCCAGCGCAACCGCCAACGCCGAAACCCTGACGACCTCGGCATCAACAGCGGGCGCAATCCCGTGCACCTCGAAGAACCCTGTGTCCGTGTCACCCGCCAAGAACGCGGGATGCCGCAGGATCCACACCAGCAAGTCGCGGTTGGTGCCCACGCCGTGGATCTTCGCCCGCGCCAGCTCCGCGGCCAACCGCGCCGCGGCCACGGCTCGGCTCGGCGCCCAGACGATCACCTTGGCCAGCATCGCGTCGTAGAACGGCGACACCGCCGACCCGTCAACCACCCCGGACTCGACCCGCAGCCGAGGTCCTCTGCCGCCGTGGGGAAACTTTTCGTCACCTGGTGCAAGTTTGTTTCCCCACAGCTGACCATCCCCGACACTGAAGCGGTGAATCCGGCCGGTTGTGGGCTGCCAGTCGTGGGCTGGGTCCTCGGCGTAGACGCGCACCTCGATCGCGTGACCGACCGTCTCAGGCGGCCCAGGGGGCAGCGGTTCGCCGGCTGCGATCGCGAACTGCAACTCCACCAGGTCGAGGCCTGTGGTCTCCTCGGTGACTGGGTGCTCCACCTGGAGGCGGGTGTTCATCTCCAGGAAGTAGAACGCGCCCTTCTCATCGGCGAGGAACTCGACGGTGCCGGCGCCCACGTACGCGATCGCGGCGGCCGCCTTTCGGGCAGCGCCGAAGAGTTCGGCGCGCATGGACGGGATCCGCTCGACCAGCGGGGACGGGGCTTCCTCGATGACCTTCTGGTGGCGGCGTTGGATGGAGCACTCGCGTTCGCCGACCGCCCAGATCGTGCCGTGCCGGTCGGCCATGATCTGGACCTCGATGTGGCGGCCGGACGCGAGGTAGCGCTCGCAGAAGACCGTGCCGTCCCCGAAAGCGGACAACGCTTCGGCGGAGGCCGCCTCGATCTCGTTCGGCAGGTCCTCCAGCCGCGTGACCACCCGCATCCCGCGTCCACCACCGCCGGCCGATGCTTTCACCAGCACCGGCAAGTCGTCCGCGGAGACCTCCGCGGGCGTGAGCTCGGCGAGCACCGGCACGCCGGCCGCCGACATCAGCTTCTTCGCCTCGATCTTCGAGCCCATCGACGAGATCGCGTCCACCGGCGGCCCGATCCACGTCAGACCCGCATCGATCACGGCCTGCGCGAACCCGGCGTTCTCCGACAGGAAGCCGTAGCCGGGATGTACGGCGTCCGCGCCGGCCCGCAAGGCCGCTTCGATGATCAAGTCAGCACGGAGATAGGTCTCGCCGGGCGTGTTGCCGGGCAGGTGTATCGCCGCGTCCGCCTCGGTCACGTGGGGCGATCCCGCGTCGGCGGTCGAGTGGACGGCGACCGTCGAGAGGCCGAGCGTGCGCGCGGTACGGAAGATCCGCCGAGCGATCTCGCCCCGATTGGCAACGAGCACGGAGGTGATCACGCGCGGCTCCAAAAGCACAGTCATCGGGCTCACAACCGGAAAACGCCGAAGGACGAAGTGCCTTCGACCGGTGCGGAGTGAATGGCGGACAAGCAGATCCCGAGCACAGTGCGGGTATCGCGGGGATCGATCACGCCGTCGTCGTACAACCTGCCGGACAGGAACATCGGCAGCGACTCCGCCTCGATCTGGCCCTCGACGTACGCGCGCATCTGGGCGTCGGCCTGCTCGTCGTACGGCTGCCCCTTTGCCTCCGCGGCCGCCCGCGCCACGATCGACAGCACCCCGGCAAGCTGCTGCGGTCCCATCACCGCCGACTTGGCCGACGGCCACGCGAACAGGAAGCGCGGATCGAAGGCGCGACCACACATCCCGTAGTGGCCGGCGCCGTACGACGCTCCCATCAGGATCGAGATGTGCGGCACCCTGGAGTTCGAGACCGCGTTGATCATCTGCGCGCCATGCTTGATGATCCCGCCCTGTTCGTATTCCTGCCCGACCATGTAACCGGTGGTGTTGTGCAGGAAGATCAGCGGCGTGTTCGCCCGGTTCGCCAACTGGATGAACTGGGCCGCCTTCTGCGATTCCTCGCTGAACAGCACGCCACGCGCGTTCGCCAGGATGCCGACCGGATATCCGTGCACCGAGGCCCACCCGGTCGCCAGCGAGGAGCCGTACAGCGGCTTGAACTCGTCGAACACCGAGCCGTCCACCACGCGAGCGATCACGTCCCGCGGGTCGAACGGGATCTTCAGGTCCCCGGGCACGATCCCGAGGAGCTCGTCGGAGTCGTAGAGAGGTTCGGCGTACGACGAAGCCGGCGGCGGACCGAGTTTGCGCCAGTTCAGCCGGGACACGATCTGCCGCCCGAGCCGGATCGCGTCCTGCTCGTCGACCGCGAAGTAGTCCGCCAGGCCCGACTTCCGCGCGTGCATCGACGCGCCACCGAGCGACTCGTCGTCCGCGTCCTCACCGGTCGCCATCTTCACCAGCGGCGGCCCGGCCAGGAACACCTTCGCGCCGCCGTCGACCATCACCACGTAGTCGCTCATGCCCGGGATGTACGCGCCGCCCGCGGTCGAGTTGCCGAACACCAGCGCGATCGTCGGGATCCCCTCGGCCGACAGCCGGGTCAGGTTGCGGAACATCGCGCCGCCGGGGATGAAGATCTCCTTCTGCGTCGGCAGATCCGCGCCGCCGGACTCGACCAGGCTGATCACCGGCAAGCGGTTCGCCCGTGCGATCTCATCGGATCGCAGCGCCTTGCGCAGCGTCCACGGATTGCTGGCGCCACCTTTGACCGTCGGATCGTTCGCGGTGATCAGACACTCGACCCCCTCGACCACGCCGATCCCGGTCACCAGGCTTGCGCCGACGGTGAAGTCCGAACCCCAGCCGGCCAGCGGCGACAGCTCGAGGAACGGCGAATCCGGGTCGAGCAGCAACTCGATCCGCTCCCGCGCCAGCAACTTCCCGCGCTGGTGATGCCGCTCGACGTACTTCTCCCCACCCCCCGCCAGCGCCTTCGCGTGCTCCACATCCAGCGCGCTCAGCTTCTCCAGCATCGCCTCGCGATTGCTTGCGTCCGAAGAAGTGTGGCCTGGAGCCCTCGGATCTTCGGACGTAACGGTGTTGTTCATGCGGTGAACCCCAGTCGTTTCGAGGCCAGGCCGGTGAGGATCTCCGTGGTGCCGCCGCCGATGGCGAGGATCTTCTGGTCGCGGTACTGACGCTCCACTTCGGCCTCCCGCATGTAGCCGAGACCGCCGTGCAGTTGGAGTGCCTGGTCACACACCCACTGGCCGGCCTCGACCGCGGTGTTCTTGGCGAAGCACACCTCGGCGATCACGTCCTCGCCGTTCATTGCTCGCTCGGCCACGTGGTGCACGTAGACCCGGGCGACGTCGATCCGCCGGGCCATCTCGGTGAGCGTGTGCTGCACGGTCTGCCGTGAGATCAACGGCCGGCCGAACGATTCCCGGTTTCTGCACCATTCGACGGTGAGGTCGAGCGCTCGCTGCGCTCCCGCGTACGCCTGCACAGCCAGGGTCAGCCGCTCGGCGACGAAGTTCACCGCGAGTTGCACAAACCCACTGCCTTGGGCTCCCACCAGATTCCCCACCGGAACCCGTACGTCGGTGAACGACAACTCAGCCGTATCCGAGCACAGCCATCCCAGCTTCTCCAGCTTGCGCGATACCTCGAATCCCGGTGTGCCCTTCTCAATCACCAGCAGGCTGATCCCGTGCGCGCCCGGCCCGTCGGTGCGGACGGCGGTCGTCACGAAGTCCGCGCGGCACCCTGAGGTGATGTACGTTTTCGCCCCGTTCACGACGAACACGTCGCCCTCGCGGCGGGCCGTCGTACGGAGCGAGGCGACATCCGAACCGCCGTCGGGTTCGGTGATCGCCAGCGCGCCGATCAGCTCACCGTCGAGGGTCGGTCGCACCCACCGGTCGACCTGCTCCTGGTTGCCTGCGGCAACGAGGTGGGGAACGGCGATTCCGCAGGTCAGCAGCGAGGCGACCAGACCGCCGGACCCACCGGCGTAGTGCATCTCCTCGACCACCGCGAGCGCATCGAGTAACGAACCACCGCCACCACCGACCGCCTCCGGGAACGCCACCCCGAGCAACCCGAGCTGACCGGCCTTCTTGTGCAGCTCGCGCGGCAGCTCGCCGTCGCGCTCCCATTGGTCCACGTGGGGCAGCACCTCGGCGGCCATGAAGCGCCGGACGGATTGCCGGAAGTCGTTCACAGCAACACCTCCGGTACGTCGATGTACCGGGACCGCAGCCACTCGCCGACCGCCTTCGCCTGCGGATCGAACCGCGACTGTGCGGCAACGCCCTCGCCGAGCAGCCCTTCGACCACGAAGTTGACCGCCCACAGATTGGGCAGCAGATATCGCGTGACCGTCAGCTCCTTGGTCTCCGGCAGCAACTCCTGGAAGAGTTCGACCGTCAGCGAATGCGCCAGCCATCGCCAGGCCTTCTCCTGCCGCACCCACACGCCGACGTTCGCGTCGCCGCCCTTGTCGCCGGACCGCGCACCGGCGATCCGGCCGAGCGGGATCTCGCGCGTCCGCGGTCGTCCGCTCGAGGCGAGCTGGGGCAACGGCATCGGCAGTCCGGTCTCCTCGACCGCGGTCAGCGGCTGCGTCTCCGCCGCGGGCTCGATCACCTTCCGCGTCCCGTCCGGCAGTACGACGACCTGCTCCACCTCGCGGATGTCGACGTACCCGGCCCGGAAGACGCCGTACGGCGATCCGTCGCCCGGCGGCGCGGTCACATGGAAACCGGGGTAACTCGCCAGCGCCAGCTCGACCGCGGCGCTGGAGAACGCCCGGCCGACCACCTTCTGATCCGGGTCCTTCACCGCGCACCGGAGGAACACGCTGGCCTCCTCCTCGGAGTCCGCGTTCGGCTTCTCGGTCCAGGCCACGGTCCATCGCAGCTCGGCCGGCCGATTAGGGAGCGCCTGCTCGAGCTGCGCCTTGACCAGCTCGGCCTTCTCCTCCAGCTGAAGGCCGGTGAGCACGAAATCCACCTCGTTGCGGAACCCGCCGACGTTGTTCAGCGACACCTTGTACGTCGGTGGCGGCGGCTCACCCTGGACACCGGAGATCCGGACCCGATCCGGGCCGTCGTCGTCGAGCTCGATCGTGTCCAGGCGGGTGGTGACGTCCGGACCGGCGTACCGGGCGCCGGTGATCTCGTAGAGCAACTGGGCCTTGACCGTGTCGATGGTGACCGCGCCGCCGGTGTTGTCGTGCTTGGTGATCACGCTGCTGCCGTCGGCATGGATCTCCGCGATCGGGAAGCCGGGCCGGCCGAGGTCGCGGATCTCGCTGAAGAATGCGTAGTTGCCGCCGGTCGCCTGGCACCCGCATTCGATCACGTGGCCGGCTGCGACGGCTCCGGCGAGTTCGTCGTACTGCGTCCGCTTCCAGCCGTGGTGGGCGGCGGCGGGCCCGACGATCACCGAGGCGTCGGTGACGCGGCCGGCGACCACGACGTCCGCGCCGGCTTGGAGGGCTTCCGCGATACCCCAAGCGCCGAGGTACGCGTTGGCGGTCAGCGGGGTGCCGAGGTCCAGCTCCTCGGCTCGCGCGAGCAGGTCGTCGCCTTCGACGTACGCGATCTTCGGGTGCAGGCCGAGGCGGTCGGCGAGCTGCTGGATGGCCTGCGCGAGTCCGGCGGGGTTGAGGCCGCCGGCGTTGCTGACGATCTTCACGCCACGGTCGAGCGCCTCGCCCAGGCCGGTCTCGAGTTGCTTGAGGAAGGTCCGCGCGTACCCGAGGGATGGGTCCTTGAGCCGATCCCGGCCGAGGATCAGCATGGTCAGCTCGGCCAGGTAGTCGCCGGTCAGCACGTCGAGCGGACCGCCGGTGAGCATCTCCTGGACCGCGCTGAACCGGTCGCCGTAGAAGCCGGACGCGTTGCCGATCCGGATCGGCGCGGTCATCCGAACTGCCCCGGTTCACGGCCCTTCCCCGGGAGCCCGGCGAAGGCCTGGATGATCTCGAGCCACTCCTCCGCCTGCGCGCCTTCCGCGCGTACGGCGAGGTCGTCGCGATGGCGGCGTTGAGTCGCCAGCAGACAGAAGTCGAGCGCGGGAGCGGTCACGCGGTCGGCAGCGTCGTCCGGGCCCCAGGTCCAGGTGTCGCCATCGGGGCCGGTGAGTTCCACGTAGAACGGGTCGGCCGGCGGGGTGCGGTCGTTCAGCAGGTAGGCGAAGTCGCGGGTGCGGACGGCGAGATGCGCGACGTGCCGCAGTCGATTGCTCGGCTGGCGGTGGACACCGAGCGCGTCGACCACGTCCTGCCCGTGAGCCCAGGTCTCCATCAACCGGGCGGTCGCCATCGAGGTCGGACTCATCGGCGGGCCGTACCAGAGCACCTTCTCGCCAGTCGGGACCTTCTTCAGTGCATCGGCGAGCTCGGTGCGGGTCTCGCGCCAGTACGGCAGGAGCTGGTCGGGGGGCAGCGCCGCGGTCTCGGCCGCGCCCTCGTCCACGTAGCCGGTCGGGTTGGCGACGGCCTTCTGCAGTGAGGCCTTGAACCCTTCCGGATCGGTGGCGGCCAGGTGCGCGGCCTCGTCGGTCCATGCCAGGTGGGCGATCTGATGTGCGATCGTCCAGCCTTCGGCCGGCGTCGGCGTCGCCCACGCCTCGGCGGCCAGGCCACCGACAAGCCGATCCAGCTCCGCACTCTCGGCCCACAGATCGGCCAGCACTTCGTCCAGTTGCACGCTGCACTCCCTCGCCGGGGATCGTGCAGCCGACACTGGCACGCCCAGCAAAAAGAATCAAGTGTGCTTGTTTTCCAACGACCGCCCCCGCCGCGGAGTGGTCTAGTGCGATTGGGTTAGATCCCGGTGAAAAGGGTTCCCGGGGGTTGTGGGGAGTGTTAGGCAGGAGCAATGCGTGGGTCGTTGCCGGGGAAGGCTGCCGAGGTTCGGGCTTTGTTGTTGGGGTTGATCGACGCGTTGCCGGAGGGGGCGGCGTTGCCGGCGGAGCGGGAGTTGGCGGTGCGGTGGAACGTGGCGCGGATGACGTTGCGGCGGGCGGTGGACGAGTTGGTGATCGAGGAGTTGCTGGTCCGCAGGCACGGGAGTGGGACCTACACAACGCGGCCGAAGGTGGCGCGGTGGCTGGGGATGATCGGGTTCTCCGAGGACATCCGCCGGCGCGGGATGCGGCCGGGGAGCACGATGCTGGAGTTCCGGCACCAGAAGGCGGAACGAGCCGCGGCCCGCCGGCTGCGGATCCCGGTCGGCGACCCGATCATCGCGTTCACCCGGCTCCGGCTGGCCGACGATCTCCCGATGGTCGTCGAACGCACCACCATGCCGGCCGCCTACGTCCCCGGCCTCCAGGCCGAGGACCTCAACGGATCCCTCTACGACCTGCTCACCAGCCGCTACGGCATCGACCTCGTCAGCGGTACGTCGCGACTCGAACCAGTCATGCCCGACGCCAAGACCGCTGGCTGGCTGGACATCCCCACCACCCAGCCGTGCCTCGCGATCCACGGCATCAGCTTCGACAATCGCGCCCGCGTCTTCGAGTACACCTCAGCCCTCTACCGCGGCGACCGCTACGCCTTCACCACCGAACTCCGCACCACCCCAACCCCGCGTGCCACCGCGAAAGGCCTCTGAACCGGCGACTTTGTGCACCCAGTCCGCAGTTCCAGGGCCGTCGCGTGCGTCTACCGTGCACAAAGTCGGCCTGGTCGCTGACTCGTCACGTTGATTACGGGGTGGGGGCGGGGGTGGCTAGGTTGGGCGGACCATGGATCTCAAGAGCCCGATCAGTGTTGTGGTGCCGTCGTTGGACGGGCCGGTCCTGCAGGTGCTGGCGCGGAGTGAGGAAGGGCTGTCGGGACGGCAGATCCACAAGCTGGCCGGGTCGGGGAGTGTCGCGGGCGTCCGGCTCGTGTTGCAGCGGCTGGCGGCAACCGGGCTGGTGCATGTCGATGACGTGGGCAACTCGTTGCTCTATCGCCTCAACCGCAAGCACCTCGTCGCACCCGCGGTCGTGTTCCTCGCGGACCTCCGCAGTACGTTGATCAGCCGGCTCGCGGACGAGATCAACGGCTGGCGGATCCCGCCGGTCCACGCGAGTGTGTACGGCGCTCTCGCGCGCGGCGACGGTGATCCGGACAGTGACGTCGACCTGCTGCTGATCCGGCCGGACCACCTGGATGCGGGCGACGTGCTCTGGGAGGATCAGGCCGGCCGCCTGATGCAGACTGTGGTCGACCTCACCGGCAACCCGGCTCATGTCTTCGAGCTCAGCCGGACCGAGTTGGCCGGCCACCTCGCCGCCGAGGAGCCGATCCTCAACGACTGGATGCGTCCCAGCATCCAACTGACCCCTCTCCCGCTCGCAGCGCTGATGGCGGAGTCCGGCCGGACGCTAGTGGCCCAGTAGCGGCGCCATCAACCGCGCGATCCGGCTCTCCCGCGTGGTCACCCGCTCCTCCGTGTCCGCGAGCGTCATTGCGCGCAGCCCCGCGTTGATCCCGAGCCACCGCAGCGGTTCGGCCTCCCACTGCCGCGACCGATGCCCGACCCACGGCAACCGGACCAACCCGGTGTCCCGCCCGAGGATCAGATCGGTCAACGTCCGCCCCGCGAGGTTCGTCGTACTCACGCCATCCCCGACGTACCCACCGGCCCACGCCAGCCCCGACCCGCGATCCAGACCGACCGACGCGCACCAGTCGCGCGGTATCCCCAGCGGCCCGCCCCACGCATGCGTGAACCCAACCTCCGGCAGATCGAACAGCTCCCGCAACGTCGCCTGCAACCCCTTGAACACTCGCGGTATCTCGTCGTACGACGGCTTGATCCGCGACCGGAAGTGGTACGGCGCACCCCGCCCGCCGAACGCCAGCCGCCCATCGGCCGTCCGCTGCCCGTAGATGATCAGGTGCCGGTGGTCGCCGAACGTCGGCCGATCCGCCAGCCCGATCCGCTCCCACACGGCGGCATCGAGCGGCTCGGTCGCCACCATCAACGAGTACACCGGCGCCACCGCCCGAGACTCTCCGGCCAGCCCTGGTGTGAATCCCTCGGTCGCCCGGACCACGACGTCCGCCCGCACTCCGCCGTACGACGTGATCGCGCGACCCGGCTCGATCGTGTGTACCGGCGTGTGCTCGTGAATCGTCACGCCGAGACGCTCGACCACGGCGGCCAGTCCGCGCACGAGCTTGCCCGGATGGATCGCCGCGCAATGCGGTGTGAATGTTGCCCCGAGCACCTTTGTTGCCCGCACCTGCGCGGCGACCTCGTCCGGCTCGAGAAACCGGAGATCGCCAGGTCCCCACTCATGGGCGGCGGCCACCTCGGCGCGAGCGCGGGTGAGCTGCACCGGCGTGCGGGCCAGCACGATCGTCCCGCCCTTGTGGTAATCGCAGTCGATCCCCTCGGCAGCGGTGACCAGCCCCACCTCGTTCACCGTCGCCTGCATCGCGCGGTGCAGCTCGATCGCCGCCTCCCGGCTCGATCCCGGCAGCGACGCCAACCGTCGCGACGACACCGGGAACAGCGCGGAACACCAACCACCATTGCGCCCTGACGCACCGAACCCGGCCGTGTGTGCCTCGAGTACGACGATCCGCAGCGACGGATCGGCCTTCGCCAGGTAGTACGCGGTCCACAGGCCGGTGTACCCGGCGCCGACGATCGCCACGTCGGCGTCCCGGTCACCGGCGAGCCCGGGGCGTTCGGTGGCCGAGGTGGTCGTGGACCAGAGGTTCAGCGCACACCCCAGGAGTACGTTTGTTTGACGAGCTTCAGGTAGACGAACGTCTCCGTCGCCTTCACGCCCTCGATCTGCCGGACCCGCTCCGACAGCACCCGCAGGAGGTGCTCATCGCTCTCACACAACACCTCGGCCAGCAGGTCGAACGAGCCGGCCGTGATCACGACGTACTCGACCTCGTCCATCTTCGCGAGCTCGTCGGCGATCGGTTCCAGCGAGCCCTCGGCCTTGATCCCGATCATCGCCTGCCGGTCGAAGCCGAGCTCGAGCGGATCGGTCACCGCGACCACCTGCATCACGCCGGCCTCGGTCAGCCGCTGCACGCGCTGCCGGACCGCCGCCTCGGACAGGCCGACCGCCTTGCCGATCGCCGCGTACGAGCGACGCCCGTCGAGCTGCAGCTGCTCGATGATCGCCTTCGAGGTGTCGTCGAGCAGAGTCTGGTTCTTGTCGGAGTTCCCCGTTCGTACTGCCACGCGGAGATCCTGTCAGTGTCACCGGGCGTAAGCAAGTCGGCAAAGCGGAATTCGTTGCGAAATGGGCGAATAACTTCGGAATCCCTTGTCTATGTCGGCCCGGTTTGACAGTATCGCCCGCGAACGACGCTTTCTAGGGGGGTCCAATGAGTCCTCGTCACCAGCCTGTTATCGGGCGCCGGGCGGTGCTGAAGGGGATGTCGTTGTCCGCCCTCGGGCTGGGCGGGGTCCTCACCGGCTGCGGGATCCCCGCGGCCAAGCAGAGCGCGGGCGACTGCATCAGCACCGATGAGTCGGCGCAACAGAAGACGCTGAACTTCTCGAACTGGCCGAGCTACATGGACGAGTCCGACGAGAAGGTCAACGGCAAGACGGTGCTGCCGACCCTGGAGGACTTCCAGACCCAGTCCGGTATCAAGGTCACCTACACCACCGACGTGAACGACAACGCCGAGTTCTACGCCAAGGTGCGCGACCAGCTCGGCAGTTGCCAGTCCTGCGGCCGGGACATCTTCGTGCTGACCGACTGGATGGCGGCCCGGATGATCGGGCTGGGCTGGATCCAGAAGCTCGACCACGCGAAGATTCCGAACGTCGACCAGCAGTTGCTGGCCAAGCTCAAGGCGCCGAGCTGGGACCCGAACCGCGATTACAGCGTCCCATGGCAGAGCGGTCTGACCGGGATTGCGTACAACGCGAAGGTCACCAAGCCAGTGGGCAGCTTCACGGATCTGCTCACCCGGGAGGACCTGAAGGGCCGGATCACGCTGCTGTCCGAGATGCCGGACACGATGTCGTTCATGCTCAAGCTGGTCGGCGCCGACCCGGAGAAGTTCAACGACGCCGAGTGGAGCAAGGCGCTGCAGAAGCTCGAGGACGTCGTCGGCACCGGGCAGATCCGCCGCTTCACCGGCAACGACTACGTGCAGGACCTGAACGCCGGCAACATCGCCGCCTGCGAGGCCTGGTCCGGCGACGTGATCGCGATGCAGGCCGACAACCCGGACATCAAGTTCGTGGTGCCTGAGGAGGGCCTGAACCTCTGGTCGGACAACATGCTCGTGCCGAACAAGGCGACCCACAAGGGCAACGCCGAGAAGCTGATGAACTACTACTACGAACCTGAGGTCGCCGCGACGCTGGCCGACTGGGTGAACTACATCTGCCCGGTCACCGGCGCCAAGAAGGCGATGGAGACGGTCGATCCCGACGTCGTCGACGACCCGCTGATCTTCCCCGACGAGGCGATGCTGGCCAAGACTTCCGCGTTCATGCCACTGGACACGGCCAAGGCAGCCCTCTACGAAACCGACTTCAATCTCGCGATCGGGGGCTGAGATGACCAGCGATCTGGTTCTCACCGGCATCAGCAAGGAATTCGGCGCGCACCGGGCGGTCGACGATCTGGATCTGACCGTGCCGGAGGGGGCGTTCTTCGCGCTGCTCGGCCCGTCCGGGTGCGGCAAGACGACCACGCTGCGGATGGTCGCCGGGCTGGAGGAGCCGAGCGCCGGGAGGATCCGGCTGGGTGAGCAGGACATCACCGGGCTGCGCCCGTACAAGCGTCCGGTCAACACGGTGTTCCAGAACTACGCGCTGTTCCCGCATCTCGACATTTTCGAGAACGTCGCGTTCGGATTGAGGCGGCGTGGCGTCAAGGACTTCAAGCCGAAGGTCGACGAGATGCTCGACCTGGTCGAGCTCGGCGGGTACGGCAAGCGCAAGCCGAGCCAGCTGTCCGGTGGCCAGCAGCAACGAATCGCCCTGGCCCGGGCGCTGATCAACCGCCCGCAGGTGCTGCTGCTGGACGAGCCGCTCGGTGCGCTCGACCTCAAGCTGCGCCGGCAGATGCAGCTGGAGCTGAAGCGGATCCAGACCGAGGTCGGCATCACGTTCGTGCACGTCACCCACGACCAGGAGGAGGCCATGACCATGGCCGACACCATCGCGGTGATGAACGCCGGCGTGATCGAGCAGATGGGTACGCCGACCGAGCTCTACGACCTGCCCGCCACGACGTTCGTGGCGAACTTCCTCGGTCAGTCCAACCTGATCCGGGCCGCCATCATCGGCCAGGCCGACGAGAACCTGGTGGTGGACGTGCACGGACGCAAGGTGACCGTGCCGCTGCCCAGGTGCCGGGTGACCGAGGGCGACGTCTGGATGGGGATCAGACCCGAGAAGGTCTTCCTGGCGCGAGCGGGCACCGAGCAGAGCAACGGAGCGAACCAGCTGCGTGGTGCGCTGGTGACCGATGTGAGTTACGTCGGCGTCAGTACGCAGTACTTGGCGAAGCTGCCGTGGGATCAGGAACTGACGGTCTTCGAGCAGAACACCGGCGCCCGCGACACGTTCGCCGTCGGGGACGCGGTCGACCTGCACTGGCAGCCGTCGCATACGTTCGTGCTGGACGCGGAGCAGGATGCGCACGCCGGGGTCGAGAAGATCGACGACGCGGGGGGCGCCGGATGAGCGCGGTCGGCCAGCTGGGTGCGGCCACCGCGGCCCCGACCGCCAAGCCCCAACGGTCCGGCCGGCGGCTCACGGCGTACCTGCTGCTGCTCCCGGGTGGGCTCTGGCTGCTGTTGTTCTTCGTCGTACCGCTGGTGACGTTGCTCGCGGCCAGCCTGTACGACCCGAACGGTTCGATCGAGTCCGGGTTCAAGATGACCTGGCACTTCCAGAACTTCGCCGACGCGATGGCGGACTACGCGCGGCCGTTCTTCCGGTCGTTGTGGTACTCGCTGATCACGACCGCGTTCTGCCTGATCCTCGGGTATCCGCTGGCGTACGCGATCGCGATGAAGGCAGGCCGGTGGAAGAACCTGATGCTGGCGCTGGTGATCGCGCCGTTCTTCACCAGCTTCCTGATTCGCACGCTGTCGTGGAAGCTGCTGCTGAGCGACAACGGGTTCGTCGTCGACACGCTGAAGTGGCTGCACATCCTCGGCCAGGACGGCCGGCTGCTGGCCACCACGACCGCGGTCGTCACCGGGCTGACGTACAACTTCCTGCCGTTCATGGTGCTGCCGCTGTATGCGAGCCTGGAACGGATCGACCCGCGGTTGATCGAGGCGGGCGGGGATCTGTTCGCCAATCCGTTCACCACGTTCCGGACCGTCACGCTGCCGCTGTCGATGCCGGGCCTGGTCGCGGGCACGCTGCTCACCTTCATCCCGGCGGCCGGCGACTACATCAACGCGCAGCTGCTCGGTACGCCGAAGCAGCGGATGATCGGCAACGACATCCAGCGTCTGTTCGCCGCGGGCGCGTATCCGACCGCGGCCGCGCTGTCGGTGACACTGATGGCGGCGATCGTCCTGCTGGTCGTTGTCTACGTCTGGCGCTCGGGGACGGAGGAACTGGTATGAGGGCCGGGCGCTGGATCAGGCGGAACCTGGTCATGATGTTCGCCGTGCTCGTGCTGCTCTACCTCTTCGCGCCGATCATGGTCGTGATGTTGATGTCGTTCAACGCGCCGAAGAGCAAGCTTTCGTACACCTTCGACGGCTTCACGTGGCAGAACTGGCAGCATCCGTGCCGGCCGTTCGGGCTGTGCGACGCGGTCAGCACCAGCCTGCGGATCGGCCTGCTCGCGACGGTGATCGCGACTGCTTTGGGCACGCTGATGGCCTTCGCGATGGTGCGGCACCGCTTCCGTGGCCGGTCCGCGACGAACCTGTTCATCTTCCTGCCGATGGCGTCGCCGGAGATCGTGCTCGGTTCGTCGCTGCTCGCGCTGTTCGTCTCCAGCGGGTTCGGCGGTCAGCTCGGGTTCTGGACGGTGCTGATCGCGCACGTGATGTTCTGCCTGTCGTTCGTCGTCGTGACGGTCAAGGCCCGGCTGAACGGGATGGATTTCCGGCTCGAACAGGCCGCGATGGATCTGTACGCGAACGAGTGGCAGGCGTTCTGGCGGATCACCTTCCCACTGGTGCTCCCCGGCATCGTGGCCGCGGCGCTGCTGAGTTTCTCGTTGTCCTTCGACGACTTCATCATCACCAACCTGAACGCCGGCACCACGGTCACGTTCCCGATGTTCGTCTGGGGCTCGGCGCAACGCGACATCCCGCCGCAGATCAACGTCGTCGGTACGGCGATGTTCCTGCTCGCTCTCGTCCTCGTACTGGGCGGCGAACTCACGCGGCGGCGACGGGCGCGATGAAACTCGCGGCGCTCGCAGACGCCGAACCGCGGGTCTTCTGGCTCGACGACAAGTCCGCGCCGGAGCCGGCGCCCGCACTGCTCGGGCGGGCCGAGGCCGACCTGGCCGTGGTCGGCGGCGGGTACACCGGCCTGTGGACGGCGCTGCGGGCGAAGGAGCGGTACCCGTCGCTGGACGTCGTACTCCTGGAATCGGACACCTGCGGATCCGCGGCCAGCGGCCGCAACGGCGGCTTCTGCGACGCCAGCCTCACCCACGGGTTCGCCAACGGGCAGGCCCGCTGGCCTGCTGAGATGGATGACCTGGAGCGCCTGGGCCTGGAGAACCTGGACGCGATCGGTGCCACCGTCACCCGGCTCGGCATCGATTGCGACTGGCAACGAACCGGCGAGCTCACCGTCGCCACCGCGCCGCATCACCTGGACGAGCTGGCCGCGGAAGCCGAGGAGCGTCCCGGCGTGCGGTTGCTGGACCAGGACGCGGCCCGCGCCGAGGTGAACTCACCCACCTATCTCGGCGCGCTGCACGACCCCGGCCGCACCGCACTCGTCGAGCCCGCGCGGCTCGCTTGGGGACTGCGGCAGGCCTGCCTCGACCTCGGCGTACGCATCCACGAAAACAGCCAGGTCAACCGGATGCACACCCGCTCGTTGGCAACAGCAACAGGCTCCGTCCGCGCCGAGCACATCGCCCTCGCCACCAACGCGTTCCCCTCGCTGCTGCGGCGGTTGCGGAAGTACACCGTCCCCGTCTACGACCTGGTCCTCGTCACCGAGCCGCTCTCTGCCGCCCAACTCTCATCCATCGGTTGGCGCCATCGCCAAGGCATCGGCGACGCCTCCAACCTGTTCCACTATTACCGCCTCACCCGCGACAACCGCATCCTCTGGGGCGGCTACCTCCCCCTCTACCACTACGCCAGCCGCATCGACCCGTCCTTCGAGCAGCGCGACTCCATCCACAAGCTCCTGGCCCGGCACTTCTTCACCACGTTCCCGCAACTGGAAGGCCTGCACTTCACCCACCGGTGGGGCGGCGTCATCGACACCAGCACCCGCTTCTGCGCCTTCTTCGGCACCGCCCACGCCGGCAAGGTCGGCTACGCCCTCGGCTACACCGGCCTCGGCGTAGCCGCTACCCGCTTCGGCGCCGACGTCATGCTCGACCTCCTGTACGGCGAAGACACCGAACGCACCCGCCTCCGCATGGTCCGCGAACGCCCCCACCGCTTCCCACCCGAGCCCTTCCGCGCCGCCGGCATCCACCTCACCCGCTGGTCCATGTCCCAAGCCGACGCCCACGCCGGCCACCGCAACCTCTGGCTCCGAACCCTCGACCGAATGGGCCTAGGCTTCGACTTCTAACCGCATCCCACCCCCGCGTGCCACGCACCCACCCCTCCGTCGTGCCCACGCGCGTGCCATCGCAACCTCTGCCCGCGATGTCCAGGTCTGTGTACCGACGAACGGGTAGTAGTGCCGCCCGCCTCCACCCGTCAGGCGTTGCGGGATCCATCAGCCGCTCGATGTCGACACCACTACCCGTTCGTCGGTACGCGGCGACATGCTCCTGTTCGCCCTGGGGCGGGTCCATCGTCAGTTCGCCTGGAAGACCGGAGGGCTCGGCAACGATCCACCGTCGGGAAGATCGGTTACCGGTAGCCCCGTTTGAGGAGGTACTTGGCTCCGGCGTCGAAGCCTTCGGGGGTGAGTAGTTCGAAGCCGAAGGTGTCGGCCAGGCGGTCGGTGGTGTTGAAGGCAGCGGAGACGGCTAGGGCGTCCTTGATCTGTTGGGGTGTGGCGCCGGCGGTCAGTACTTCGCGCATGTCTTCGGCGCCGACCTTTCCTTCGCGGGTCAGCTTGCCCAGCATCCGCAGCGTTGACCGGAGTGGCTCCTCGACGGGAGGCGAGTCCGGGTCGGCCAAGACAGCCGCGACTCGTGGGCCGTCCTGGTAGGCCTGGGAGGCGGTTGCGGTGTGGGCGCTGATGCAGAACGCGGAGTCGTTCACCTTGGACACGTAGGCCGCCATCAGTTCGCGGTCGCCGACCGACCAGGCGGACGGTCCGCGCATCGCCTCGTGGGTGAACTCCTTGGCGCGGGTGCCGTAGAAGTCGGGCCGGTAGAAGACCAGCTTGGCGGCGTCCGGTACGGAGTGCCGGGAGAACAGCCGGATGACCGCGAAGAGCATCTTGGTGCCTGGCCCGTAACCGTGGTTGAGGATGTCGAGACGCATGATCAGGCCTCCCCTTGGCCGGTCGCTTCGGCGAGGGCGGCCAGTCCGGCTTCGTACTGCCGGGCAGCCTGGCCGACCGCGGCGCAGACCACGAGCTCGAACAGCTGATCCTCGGTGCAGCCCGACGCCTTGGCCGCAGCGAGGTCCTCATCGGTAATCTGCGCGGGCCTGTCGGCGACCTTGGCGATCAGGGCGTCCAACGGTGGGGCCAGCCCGTCGTTCCTGAAGGCACGCGCTCGCTGATCCGCGGGTGCCTTGCCTTCCCCGCTCAGGACTCGATCGACCAGAGCCTGATGCGCTGCTCGCTTCTTGTCGTCATCCGGCACGGCACTCTCCGCCTCCTCCGCAGTCAGGCTATCTGCCCTCACCTGTATGACGATCGGCGCGCGCTCAACGCGACATCCGCCCGAAACCAGCCGCAAAGACGTACCGCCGCCGGACTTGCGGGCTGCCGGCGGGCTCGTTGCCCGCGGATCGGTCCACGTCTGGTGGGCTGGGACAGGTCGTGGTGGGCTGCGACAGGTTATTTCGGCTCTTTGTGTCGTTTCCGTGGGCGACTGGTCCTGGCGGTGTTCGAGACCGGTGGGCCCGGATCGTTGCTGGTGCGGACCTGGGGCACTCACCAACCCCACCGCCGCATCATCACGGGTGCAGGTTGGAGCGTGACCGGTCGGGGCGGTGACTGCTTGGTGAGTGGCCCAGATCCGCGCCACGGATCCGAACCGCCCCGTGGTGGTGACGTCGGTTCGGTGCGCTGCGCCCGCCGGCGCGGTCCTCGGCCGGGGTGGATCGGAGTTGTGGTCGACGGCGGGGATCGTCTTTGTGCACCGGATCCGTACGCCGAGGTGGTCGGCGTACGGATCTGGTGCACAAAGTGATCGGCCCGGACGAAGGTGTGGCAGCCGGGCTGCTGTGCAGCCGGGCTGTAGAGCTGGGCGGTGGTGTCCGCTGGCGGGTGGTGTCCGCTGGGATGGGGATGGGGTTGGGCCAGTCGCTAGCCAACTGCCGGGGCCTCGGACAAGACGTGGTGGGCCGGCACAGGTTATTTCGTGTTCACGCCCCCGGGGAGGTGTCCGAAGTCCCGGGAGGTGTCCGAAGTCCCGGGAGGTGTCCGAACCCGCGGAAGGTGTCCAGACCCGCGGAAGGTGTCCAGACCCGCGGAAGGTGTCCAGACCCGCGGAAGGTGTCCGAACCCCCGGAGGTGGTCCGACGACGCCTACAGCTTCGACTCGGCCTCGATGAGGACGGCTCGGATGATCTGTTCCATTTCGTCGAAGTGGGGCTGGTCGCAGATCAGGGGTGGGGAGAGCTGGATGACGGGGTCGCCGCGGTCGTCGGCGCGGCAGTAGAGGCCGGCGTCGAAGAGGGCCTTGGAGAGGAAGCCGCGGAGCAGGCGTTCCGACTCGTCGTCGTCGAACGTCTCCTTGGTCGCCTTGTCCTTGACCAGTTCGATCCCGTAGAAGTACCCAGCGCCGCGGACGTCGCCGACCAAGGGCAGATCGAGCAGCTTTTCGAGCGTCGCCCGGAAATCCCCCTCCCGGCTCCGGACGTGCTCGTTGATGCCTTCGCGCTCGAAGATGTCCAAATTGGTCAGCGCGACCGCGGCGGATACAGGGTGGCCACCGAAGGTGTAGCCGTGGGCGAATGTGGTGTCGCCGTGCAGGAACGGCTCGATCAGCCGGTCGGTCGCGATCATCGCGCCGAGCGGTGAGTAGCCGGAGGTGATGCCCTTCGCGCAGGTGATCATGTCCGGCTGGTAGCCGTACCGCTCGGCGCCGAACATGTGTCCGAGCCGGCCGAACGCGCAGATCACCTCGTCGCTGACGAGCAGTACGTCGTACTCGTCGCAGATCTCGCGGACCCGCTCGAAGTACCCGGGTGGTGGCGGGAAGCAACCGCCCGCGTTCTGCACCGGTTCGAGGAAGACGGCGGCGACGGTGTCGGCGCCCTCGTTCTCGATCGCGACCGCGATCTGGTCGGCGGCCCAGCGGCCGAACGCGGCCG
This sequence comes from Kribbella sp. NBC_01510, assembly GCF_045040325.1. NCBI lineage: Bacteria > Bacillati > Actinomycetota > Actinomycetes > Propionibacteriales > Kribbellaceae > Kribbella > Kribbella sp. NBC_01510. The sequence goes on from NZ_CP109418.1 coordinate 2,395,175, forward strand.
GGTCGTCGCCGTGGATCGGGGCGCGGTAGATGTTGGTGTTCGGGACCCGGAACGTGCTCGGCACCAACGGCTCGAACGGCGCCTTCAGCTCCGGCAGCCCGGTGATGGACAGTGCACCCTGAGAGGTGCCGTGGTAGGCGATCGCACGGCTGATCACCTTGTGCTTACCGGGCTTGCCCGTCAGCTTGAAGTACTGCTTGGCCAGTTTCCAGGCGGTCTCGACGGCCTCACCGCCGCCGCTGGTGAAGAAGACCCGGTTGAGGTCCCCCGGCGCATAGCCCGCGACCCGCTCTGCCAGCTCGATCGACTTGGGATGCGCGTACGACCAGAGCGGGAAGAACGCCAGCTCCGAGGCCTGCTTGGCCGCCGCCTCGGCGAGCTCAGTCCGCCCGTGGCCCAGCTGGCTGACGAACAGACCGGCCAGGCCGTCCAGGTATCGCTTGCCGCGGGCGTCGTAGATGTAGGCGCCGTCACCGCGGACGATGACCGGGACCTCACCGGTCTGGTAGCTCGACAAGCGGGTGAAGTGCATCCACAGGTGATCGCGAGCCGACTGCTGCAGGTGGGCGAAGTCGGCGTCGTCGAGCGTGTCGGACGACATGGTGGTTCCCTCGTCTCAGGCTGGCGTTGCCCGCCATGGTGCCTGGAAAAATGCGTTCGGGCAAGTGATTTCGTTCCCAGCGAGCCGATAGTGTGTCGATGTCGGCAGTTCAGATCGGCATCTGATGCGGAATCAGTCGACTGGGGTGACAGCACCAAGTACAGCGGGAGGTCGGCGGGGTGGACACGCTGTTCGTCAACGGCTCGGTCTTCGACGGGCTGCGGCACCGGCCCGGCCTGGCCGTCGCGGTCCGCTCCGGCCGGATCGCCGCGATCGGTCCCGACCTCGGCGAGCTGCGTGGTCCGCACACCACGGTGGTCGACCTGGCCGGCGGCCTGCTGCTCCCCGGATTCGTTGACGCCCACATCCACCCGGTGCAGGGCGGTCTGCAACGTGCCCGCTGCGATCTCGCGCCCGCCTCCGGGCTGGCGGCGTACCAGGAGTCGATCGCGCGGTACGCCGTACAGCACCCGGACGTCCCGTGGATCCTCGGCGGCGGTTGGCACCAGCCCGACTTCCCGGGCGCCGCGCCGGTCGCGATCGACCTCGACCCAGTCACCGGCGACCGCCCGGCCTTCCTCGTGAACGCGGACCACCACGGCGCCTGGGCCAACTCCCAGGCGCTGGCCCTGGCCGGGATCGACGCGCGTACGCCGGACCCGCCCGACGGCCGGATCGAGCGCGGCCCGGACGGATCGCCGACCGGCACGCTGCACGAGGGTGCGATGGACCTCGTCGGCCGGCTGCTCCCGCCGACCACACACATCGAGCTGGTAGCGGCCCTGATGGACGCGCAGGCGTATCTGCACTCCCTCGGCATCACCGGCTGGCAGGACGCGATCCTCGGTGCCTACGCGAACATGGGTGACGCGACTCCGGCGTACGTCGAACTCGCTCGTGAAGGCCGTTTGACGGCACGGGTCGTCGGCGCGCTGTGGTGGCAGCGGGACCGCGGCGCCGAGCAGATCCCGGACCTCGTCGTACGGCGAGACTCCCTGAAATTCCCACGGTTCCGGGCCGGCAGCGTGAAGATCATGCAGGACGGCGTGGCGGAGAACTTCACGGCCGGGATGCTCGAGCCGTACTTCGACGGCTGTGGTTGCCGGACCGCCAACGCCGGGCTGTCGTTCGTGGATCCGGCCGAGTTGCGGCAGCACGTCACGCGGCTCGACGCGGAAGGGTTCCAGGTCCACGTGCACGCGATCGGCGACCGGGCGGTCCGGGAGGCGCTGGATGCGTTCGAGACGGCGCTGACCGAGAACGGCGACGGCGACCTGCGACACCACATCGCCCATCTGCAGGTGATTCATCCCGATGACGTCGGCCGGTTCGCGAAGCTGGGGGTGGCCGCGAACATGCAGGCGTTGTGGGCGGTGTACGAACCGCAGATGGTCGACCTGACCATCCCGTTCCTCGGGCCGGAGCGGACGGCGTGGCAGTACCCGTTCGGTGCCCTGGCCCGGTCGGGTGCCCGGCTCGCTGCTGGATCAGATTGGCCGGTGTCGAGCCCGGACCCGTTGGCCGCCGTACACGTCGCGGTGAATCGCAGGGACGACCGCGCGGCCGACGCATTCCTCCCCGAGCAGGCGCTGGACCTGGCTGCCGCGCTGGCGGCGTACACCTCGGGCAGCGCGTGGGTGAACCACGCCGACGAGACCGGCCGGATCGAGGCCGGGGCGCTCGCGGACCTGGCGATCCTCGACCGCGATCCGTTCGCCGGACCGCCGGACGAGATCGCGCAAGCCCGGGTGCGGGCCACCTACGTCGAGGGCGAGTGCGTCTTCGGCGAAGAATCGAGCAGATAGGACCGTCATGGACCAGACCCTCACCAACATCGTCGACGGCAAGCCGGTGGCCGCGCTGAGTGGCGCGACGTACGGCGTGATCGCGCCGGCGACCGGTGACGTCTACACGCGGGCGCCGTTGTCCGGGCCGGAGGATGTCGACCAGGCGATGACCGCGGCCGCGCGAGCCTTCGAGACCTGGCGGGACACGACGCCGGCCGAGCGGCAGTTGGCGTTGCTGCGGATCGCGGACGCGATGGAGCGGCGGGCGGACGAGTTCATCGCGGTGGAGAGCCGGAACACGGGCAAGCCGCTGTCCATCACGGCCACCGACGAGGTGCCGCCGTGTGTGGATCAGCTGCGGTTCTTCGCCGGCGCGGCCCGGGTGCTGGAGGGCAGGTCAGCCGGCGAGTACATGACCGGCCACACGTCCTGGATCCGGCGGGAGCCGATCGGTGTCGTCGGTCAGGTGACGCCGTGGAACTACCCGCTGATGATGGCGATCTGGAAGATCGCGCCCGCCCTGGCCGCGGGGAACACGGTGGTGCTGAAACCGAGCGACACCACACCCGCGTCGACGGTGCTGCTCGCCGAGCTGTGCAACGAGTTCCTGCCGCCGGGGGTGCTCAACGTGGTCTGCGGCGACCGCGACACCGGCCGCGCGCTGGTCGACCACGAGATCCCGCAGTTGGTCGCCATCACCGGTTCGGTCCGGGCCGGGATGGAGGTCGCGTCGGCCGCGGCCCGGCAGCTCAAGCGCACCCACCTCGAGCTCGGTGGCAAGGCGCCGGTGGTCGTCTTCGACGACGCCGACCTGGCGAAGGCTGCGCAGGCGATCGCGGACGCGGGCTACTTCAACGCGGGCCAGGACTGCACGGCCGCGACCCGGGTGCTGGCCGGTCCCGGCATCCACGACGACTTCGTCGACGCCCTGACCGAGCGGGCCAACCACACCCACACCGGCCAGCCCGACGATCCGGACGCGGCGTACGGCGCACTGAACAACGAAGCCCAGTTGCACCGGGTCAGCGACTTCATCCGCAACCTGCCCGACCACGCGACCGTCCGGACCGGTGGCGCGGCCGTCGGCGAACGCGGCTACTTCTACGCGCCGACCGTCGTCTCAGGACTCCGGCAGAACGACGACGCCATCCAGCAGGAGATCTTCGGCCCGGTGATCACGGTCCAGCGATTCACCGACGAGGACGAGGCGCTGCGCTGGGCCAACGGGGTCGAGTACGGCCTGGCCTCTTCGGTCTTCACCCGCGACCACGGCCGCGCGCTGCGGATGGCCCGCCGCCTCGACTTCGGCTGCGTCTGGATCAACACCCACATCCCGATCGTCGCCGAGATGCCGCACGGCGGCTTCAAGCACTCCGGCTACGGCAAGGACCTGTCCATGTACGGCCTCGAGGACTACACCCGCATCAAGCACGTCATGTCCAACATCGAGGACTAGCGGTAGTCGTCAAGCCGCTTCGCCACCTTGTCGAAGACGGCGCGTTCGTGATCCTTCGGCGCGTAGACGACCAGTTCGTCGAAGCCGATGCCCTGGTAGCGCTGGACCAGCCGGGCGAACCCATCCTCCGACGCCCACGGATCGATCTGCCCGTAGGCGAGCAGGAGTCGCCGGATCCTCCTGCCTTCGAGGGCCGCGTCCAGGGCGTGTATGCGCTCGACCGACTTCGCGTAGAACTCCGCCTCGGTCGCCGCACCCGGGAACGTCACCCACCCGTCGCCGTGCGCCGCGACGACCGCGAGGGCGCGGGGCGCGTTCGCCGCGATGATCAGCGGCAGCCGATCCTGCACTGTCCCAGGTGTCATCGCGGCCAGTGAGTACGGGTAGTACGGCCCGGCGTGATCGGTCACGTCCCCGGACAACAGCCGGTCGACGATCGCCACGAACTCGGCCAGCCGCTCGGTCCGCTCCCGCGCGGTCCAGATCGGCGTACCGGCCATGCCGTGGTCGGTCGGCCAGACGCCGGAGCCGATGCCGAGATCGAACCGGCCGCCCGACACATGATCGAGTGTCGTCGCCTGCTTGGCCAGGACGGTCGGGTGCCGGAACACCAGGTTCGCGATCAGCAACCCGACCCGGATCCGTCGCGTGGTCGCGGCCCAGCCGGCGATGATGGTCGGCCCGTCGTGCACCGCGATGGCGGGATCGCGCGGGTTGCGCAGGTTGTCGCCGGTCCACAGCCCGTCGAAGCCGGCCTCCTCCGCGATCGCCGCCCAGGACGACGCGTCGTCCCAGCCTGCCGGGTTGACCTTGAGTCCGAAGCGCATACCTGATCCCTCCCGAGGATTCCTGCCAGCCTGCCACAGTGTTCGGTGCGATCCGCCCGAGTGGTCTACCTGAGGTGCTTTACCGGCCGCGCTTGGTGGGAAAGAGTGAACCGGTGACCCGCATTGCGATCGACGGCGGACAGTCCGCCCTCAGACTCCGAGCCCTCCCTTCGCGCCGTACCGGCAGGGGGCCTGGGTACACCCACGGCCCGGACGCTCCCCGACGCATGCTGGCGGCCATCAGCGACGCCGCGGCCGAGGCAGGTGTCAGTGGGCCGGTCGAGGTGGTTGCTCTCGGCCTGACCGGTTACCCGCCCGCACCGGGCGCGGCGGAGGCGTTCGCCGCGGAGGTCGGCGCCTTGCTCGACGCCGACGAGGTGCGACTGGCCCAGGACATGGTGACCGCGCACGCCGGCGCCCTGCCCGACGGGTACGGCGTGGTGGTTGCCGCAGGCACCGGATTGGTCTGCCTCGCGGTGGACCGGGACGGCACCTGGCGCAAGCTCGACGGGCATGGGTACCTGTTCGGCGACGCGGGGAGCGCGTTCGCGATCGGCCGCGCCGGCCTGGTCGCGGTCCAGCGTGCCCGTGACGGCCGCGGCCCGGTGACCAAGCTCGCGGACACCGCGCTCGATCCGGTCACGCTCTACCGGTCCTCGACGCTGGTCGACGACGTCGCCCGCTTCGCTCCCGAGGTGCTGCGGTGTGCCGCCGAGGGTGATCCGGTCGCGCACGATCTCGTCGTACGCGCGGCCGGTGACATCGCCGAGACGGTCAGTGCGGCCGTGGCGCAGCTGGCCGGCGAAGGCCCGGTTCCGGTGGCGTGTGTCGGCGGACTGTTCGACGGCGCCGGCGAGCAGTTGCTGACTCCGGTCCGTACGGCGTTGTCGCCCAGAGCGCAGCTCACCCCGGCCGTCGGCAACTCGCTCGACGGCGCGGAGCGGTTGGCGACCGGGCCGGTAGGAACGTACGCCGACCTGATCGTGACGCACCGTCGATGACAGCTCTCGCGCCCGGCACCATGGTGGTGTCCTGCCAGGCAGGTCCCGGGAACCCGCTCGACTCCCCGGCCGCGATGGCGCTGATGGCCCGGGCCGCCGAGGCCGGTGGAGCCGGTGCGATCCGGGCCAACGGGCCGGCCGACATCGCCGCGATCCGGGTCGTGACCAGCCTGCCGATCATCGGTCTGCACAAGCTCGGCGACCCGGCCGGTGTGTTCATCACGCCGACCTACGAGGCCGCGGCCGGCGTCGTCGCGGCCGGCGCCGACCTCGTCGCGCTCGACGGCACACTCCGGCCGCGGCCCGACGGACAGCCGCTCGACCGGCAGATCCGCCGGATCCATGACGAACTCGGCGTACCTGTGCTGGCGGACGTGGACAGCCTCGACGCCGGCCTGGCTGCCCGGGACGCAGGTGCCGACCTGGTCGCGACCACCCTGTCGGGCTACACCGCGGGTCCTACGCCGACCGGACCTGATGTCGAACTGGTCCGCCGGCTCGCAGCGAGGTTGGACTGCCCGGTCGTCGCCGAGGGCCGGATCCGCACCACCGAGGACGTCCGTGCCGTCTGCGACGCGGGCGCGTACGCCGTCGTCGTCGGCCACGCGATCACCGACCCCACGGACATCACCGCCCGCCTGGTCAGCGCGATTCCCGCGCGGCGGTAGTCCGCTCCGTGTCTGGGCAGGTGGAACGAATACCTGGTTGTCTTGGTACACAACACCGACTCGCCTGCCCCTGCCAGATCAAAGCCGGTATGAACGCTGGAGCCCCGACGTGACCGAACTCCTCTTGGCCGCGACATCCCTGGACGTCACCCCGCCACCGGGTCACCGGCTGGACGGCTATGCCGCCCGTACCGACCTCGCGACCGGGGCCGCGGACCCACTCCGGGCCACCATCATCTGGCTGAGTACGGCGGACGAGCCCGGTGTGCTGTGGCTGACGCTGGACGCGATTGCCGTCGGCAAGGACCTGACTACAGAGCTGGCTGTTGCGGCCGGCGCAGCGGCGGGCATCCCGGCGTCGCACGTGGTGGTGTCCGCCTCGCACACGCATTCCGGTCCGTCCGGTTGGACCGGTGAGATCCATCCGGTCATCCCGGCCGAGCGGGAGCGGGACCTGGTCGACGCGCTGACGACCAAGGTCCGGGCGACGTGTCTCGCGCGCCGGTCGGTGACGGCGTCGTGGCGGTCGGTCGAGGTGATCGGTGTCGGGACCAATCGGCACCGTCGCAGCGGTCCGCACGACAACACCGCCGGCATCCTCGCGCTGCACTCGCCGGAGGGCTCACTCGAGGCGGTTCTGCTGGACTTCGCCTGCCATCCGACCACCTATGGTCCGGAAAACCTGCGGTATTCCGCCGACTGGCCGGGCGCTGCCCGCGCCGCGCTCGCTCCCGCTGTGGTCGGGTTCCTGCAGGGTGCCGCCGGTGATGTGAGTCCCCGCTTCACTCGGCAGGGTCGCGGAGCCGCCGAGGTCGCCCGGCTCGGCGGTCTGCTCGCCTCACGGGTCCGCGAAGCGCTGGCCGGGCCTGGCCTGGCGCTCCCAGAGTCGGCACCGGCAATTCGCCGTACGACGCTGGACCTCAAGGTGCGCGAGATCCCGTCGGCCGCCGAGGCCGCCCGACTCGTCGTCGCGGCCGAGGGCCGGGCCAATGGCCAGGACGACCCCTCCGGCCGGATCGCCCAGACCCGCCTCGACGGCGCCCGCGGCCAAGCGCTGATGGCAGCCGTCCCGTTACCGGACTCCCTCGAGCTGCCCATCAGCGTCGTGACGATGGGCGACGTCTGCTGGGTCAACCTCCCCGTCGAACTCTTCGCCGTCCACGGCGCCTGCCTGCAAGCCGACAGCACCCACCCCGTCACCCGCGTCGTCGGCTACACCGACGGCTACTACGGCTACGTCGTAGACCACTCCGCCGCCGAATCCGGCGCCTACGAAGCCCTCATCACCTACTTCGACCAACCCACCACCACCCAACTGCTCTCCCGCACCACCGCCTTCATGAACACCTAGAGCGCAAGTTCCGGCTGGAGGCTCTTGGCTGGCCAGACGCGTTGTTTGCGGGCCGCCAGGGTCGACGCGGCGAGGGCTACTGCGAACCAAGCCAGCAGGGCCAGGAGGTCGCGGCCGAGGGAGGTGCCGGGGCCGCCGTACATGAGGTGGCGGACGCCGTCGATGGCGTAGCTCATGGGGAGGGCGTGGTGGAAGAAGTAGAGCGGCGCGGGGATGGTCTGCCACGGGAACGTGCCGCCGGCGCTGACCAGCTGGACCACCATCAGGACCAAACCGAGGAACTTGCCGACCGCGCCGAACCACGCGGACAGCGCATGCAGGATCGCCACGAACGTGAACGAGGTGAGGATCAGGAACCCGACGGTCAGCCACGGATGCGCCGCGTGGATGCCGAGGCCGAGGGTGACCGCGGTGAAGACGAGCGTGGCCTGGATCGCGCCGAAGAGGGCCGGGGGCAACCAACCGCCCAGCGCGACCCGGAACGGCGACTGCAGTGCCGCCAACGCCCGCGGTGACAGCGGCCGGACCAGCAGGAAGAGCACGTACGCCCCGATCCAGCAGGCCAGGCTGAGGAAGAACGGAGCCAGACCGGCGCCGTAGCTGTCGGCCGTCGCCTGTGAGACGTTCTGCAGGGTCACCGGCGCGCCGAGCGTCTCGGCCACCGCCTTGCGCTGGTCAGCGGACGGGTTCGGGATCTGCTTGAGGCCGTCGGCCAGTCCGGTGTTCAGCTGAGTCGCACCGGTCTTCAGCTTGGTGACTCCGGTGGCAAGGCTGTTCACGCCGGTCAGCAGCTGCCCTTGTCCGACCACCGCCTGCTTCTCACCGGTCGCGAGTTGCTGTGCTCCGGTCTGCAGGCTGGCGAGGCCGGTCTTGAGTTGCCCCGCGCCGGAGTCCAGTTGCTGTGCGCCGTTGGCCGCCGTACTGATGCCACTCGTCAGCGCCGGGGTCGCCTTGGCCAGCGCGGCCGCGCCGTTCGAGACCTTGCGGGCTCCGGTGGCCAACTGGTTGAGCTGCTTGGACGTCGACTGGACTTTGGTGTTCGCGCGTACGACGGGCCCACGCAGCTTGGCGGTCTCGGTCAGGACCTCGTTGATCTGGTGCTGGCTGAAGCCGCGGGCCCTGAGCCGGGCAGCCAATCCGGAATCGAGCGTGCTGAGGTCCTTCACCAGCGTGCTCGACGCGGTCGCGGCCTGGCGTCCGGCGGTTGCGATCTTTTCGTTGCCGTCGGCCACTTGATCGGCACCGGCGGCGAGGGTCTTGGTCTGCTTCGGCAGCGTCGCCGTCTTCCGCTTGAGTGTGTCCAGACCGCTGTCCAGCTTGCTCGCACCTGCCGCAAGCGACGTCGCGCCCTGCGATGCCTGAGTGGTGCCGGCCGCCAGCTTGGTCGCGCCGGCCGACAGCTGCTTCTGTGCAGTATTGAGCTGGGTCGCGCCGGTCTGGAGCTTGGTCACGCCCGTCGCCGCCGACGTCAGTCCGGTCTGGAGCTGAGCAGCACCGGCAGCCGCCTGCCCGATCTGCGTGTGGATCGTGTTGTACCCGGCCAGCAACTGGCTCGCCGCCGTCTCGCTCACCTGCGACGCGACGGTCTTGGTCACCTGCGCGACCACCTGGTTCGCGATGGTGTGGGCGATGTAGTTGGTGGCGTCGTTGGTCAGCAGCTCGAGCTGCGCCTGCCGCGGCGTGAACTCGGCGCTCGACGCGAGGTCAGCGGAGAACGACTTCGGCAGCACGAGCGCGAACTCGTACTTCCCGTCCGACACTCCCGCGGCCGCCTCGGCCCGGTCGACGCGATGCCAGTCGAAGCTCCGCGACTTCACGAGTTCGTCCGCGACCTGCGGTCCGACGTTCAGCTTCTCCCCGGTCGCGAGCGTCGTCCCCGCGTCCTCCACCACGACCGCGGTAGGGATCTTGTCGAGGCGCCCGTACGGGTCGTGGTTGGCGTAGAGGTACAGACCGCCGTACAGCACTGGCACGAGCAGCAGGGCGACCACGGCCAACTTGGGCAACCGCCCCGCGGTCAGCCTGCGCAACTCGCTCAAGGCCATCCTGATCGCAGTCACGCGTTCGTCTCCTCTTCCAGCGGTACGACGTCTTCCGGCGTCGGGTCCTCGATCGGTGCGATGGGTGCGACCGGTGCGATGGGTGCGACCTGCACCGGGTCCGGCTGGTCGGTCGAGCCGAGCCGGGCGGCCTCCACGTCCAGCAGCCGTGCCGACGCATCGGCGCATGTGATGATCACGCCGTACCCGCGGGACGCCAGGTCGCGACCGAGCGCGTACCACTCGTGCGGATCTCCACCGTGCCGATCCGGCATCGTCAGAATGACGAGCTTCACGTCCGGCCGCGCGACGGTCAGTTCCGCGAGCAGGCTGGTCCGTACGCCGACCGGCAGGTGCTCGAACCGCTTGTCCGCATGCTCCGCCGCGTCATGCTCGTTCAGCCACTCCAGGACAGCCTTCCGGCCGGCCTTGCGACCCGCGATCGCCAGCTCCTCGCCCACGACGGTCTGAACGGGCAGGGCGTCGTCCGGCTCGGTAATACCGGGTGCATCGATCACAGCGACCCGCCGACGCAGGAGCGCCGCGTCCGCCTTCCCGTCGAGCCGGACCGAGCCGGTGTCGGGCTTGAGACGACCTGACAGCCCTAGGCCGGCCGCGACATGGCCCGGACCGGGGTAGCCCGCCAGCACCGCCAGCTGATGATCGGCGACGCGCACCGACGTCGCGGCCAGCATTGGCGCGTGTGGACCGCGCACGCTGATCCCGGTGGCCTCGAGCTGCATCCCAGTTCCCCGTTCAATACGGTTGTGTATTCAATACAGAACTGTATCCTACTCGTATGGAACCGCCCAAACGCCGTCGCTCCGCCACCCGGGCCCGTCTGCTCGACGGCGCCCTCGAAGTCTTCGCCGAGCGCGGATTCCACGGAGCCTCGGTGGAGGACATCTGCGACCGGGCCGGGTTCACCCGCGGCGCCTTCTACTCGAACTTCGCGTCCAAGGACGAGTTGGTCCTCGCGTTGTTCCAGGCCACCACCGACCGCCTGCTCGAGCAGATCGCCGCGCTGTTGCCCGACCTCGCGAATCAGCCGGGCACGTTGCTGGACGCCGTCCTCGGTCTGCTCGACGAGGCGTCGCCGGACCAGCGGCAGTGGCATCTGATCTCGACCGAGTTCACTCTGCACGCGCTGCGGCATCCAGAGGCGGCGCGGGCGTTGAACCGCCAGCGGGCGATGTTCCGGGACAGCCTGACGAAACTGGTCGAGGAGATTTCCGCGGCCAGTGGGCTGACGTTCAGCGTGCCGCCGGAGCAGTTCGTCCGGATGGTCATCGCGTTGCATGAGGGCGCACGCTCACAGAGCCTGCTGGAGCCTCGGAAGGTGCCGGCGGGTTCGCTCGAGCACACGTTCCTGCCCATGGTGCTGGCTGCGGTCAGTCGACCTTCACGCTGACGGTGTGCAGGCCGGTCGAGCCGTTCGGAGCGGGCGGAGCCGACGCCTCGACCTGAGGGTTGCCCTTGTCGTCGAACGCCCGTACCTGCAGCAGATGCGTGCCATGCGGCGCGTTCCAGGTCCAGTGCCACTGCCGCCAGGTGTCGATCGACGCGTCCGTCGCCAGCGTCGCTTGTTGCCAAGGGCCCCCATCAACGCGCACCTCGACCTTGGACACCCCGACGTGCTGGTCCCACGCGACCCCGGCCACGGTCACCGGACCTGCGGTCACCTTCTTGCCGAACGGTACGTCGATCCGCGACGACAGCTTGATCGGGCCGAGCTCCGACCACCCACGCGGCGTCCAGTACGCCTCGAACTGGTCGAACCGGGTCACCTCGATGTCCACCAGCCACTTCGTCGCCGACACGTAGCCGTACAGACCGGGTACGACGATCCGCACCGGGAAACCATGCTCGACCGGCAGCGGCTGACCGTTCATCGCGAACGCGAGCATCGCCTGCCGATCGTCGAGCAGCGTGCTGAGCGGCGTACCGGCGGTGAATCCGTCCTTCGATGTCGACTGGATCGCATCAGCGTCCTTGGACGGTCCGGCTTCCTGCAAAAGATCCTTGAGGAGTACGCCGGACCAGAGCGCGTTGCCGATCAGGTCACCGCCGACCTCGTTGCTCACGCAGGTCAGCGTCACCCACTTGTGCAGCACCTGGCGCTTCAGCAGGTCGTCGAAGGTCAGCTGGATCTCGTTGTCGACCATGCCGTGGATGCGCAGCTTCCAGTCCGTCGGCAGGATCTGCGGCACCGAGAGGGCGGTGTCGATGCGATAGAAGTCGGCGTTCGACGTGGCCCACGGGGTGGCGCCGTCGGCTTGCACACCGGCCGGCGGAGCGAGGGTCGGCGGCTGGGGCAGCTTCAGGCTCTTCCGCGCGTCCGCGACGGCCGCACGATTTCCGCTGACCACTCGGCCCAGCAGACCGACTGCCGCCGACCCGAGTGCGACCCCGGCCGACAACTGCAGGAACCCCCGGCGGGTGACGCCGTCATCGGGGAAGTCGATCAGTGGCTCGAGCCGCTTGCTGAACAGCCGCAGGATGAGCAACGCCGTGATCCCGGCGACCGCCGATGGCAGGAACCCGGTCTGCCCCGAGTCCGCCCGAGTCATCGCCGCGATCACGGCCACGCCGGTCAGTACGACGATGATGAGTGCGCCGGCCCAATAGCGCCGTACGGCGAGAACGCCGCCGATCGCGGCCAGTGCCAGAACGACGATCAGGATGCCGACCCGTAGTGCGTTCTTGTCGTTGGTGCCGAACCACGAAATGGCGAGATCCTTCAGCCACGGCGGTGTCCGGTCGATGAACGCCGACCCGATCGCGACCACGGGTGTCTGCGAGGTGCCGAGCAGACCCGCCGCCACGCTCCCCGCCGCCAGCCCGGCCAACGCCGAGAGCACGCCGGCGACAGCGCCCCGCCACCGCGTCGCATGCCGCCACCGGCTCAGCTCCTGCCCGGTCGGCGGGCCACCGTCTCCGGGTCCGCCGGTACGTCGGCTGGGGGTGTCCGTGCGCACCTGACCGGTTGGTTGCTTCACCTCTCAACCATTACGCGCCGGGGCGCTCGACACCAGCCGAGCGCCCCAACCGTTAGTAGCGGGTAATGCTTCGTATCCGATTTTCAGGTTTGTCGCTGTGGTTCAGATCCGGTCGGGTGAGATCGGCCCCAGGCCCGGGCGGCCGTTCGGCCAGCGGCGGGCGTTGTCCCGGACCCGGCGGAGCTTGCCGAGGACGAGGTCCCGCTCGTCGGCCAGCTGGGACATCCAAAGGCTGTCGATCTCGAGGAGGTGGTCCGGCAGTGCTTCGCGCAGTCGCCGCTTCCCCTCCTCGGTCAGCACCGCGAACGAGCCGCGGGCGTCGTCGGGACACGGCTCCCGGCGCACCAGGCCGAGATTCTCGGCGCGGTCCACCAGCCGGGTGATGCCGCCGGTGGTGACGGTCAACTCCCGGGCGAGGGACGTGAGACGCTGCTTCTCCCCGTGGCTGCGGGCCAGCCGCAGCAACAGTTCGAACATTGCCATTTGCAGTCCACTGCGCTTCAGGGAGTGGCGCATCAGATGATCCAGCTCGGCCGCTGCTTCACGCAGCAGGCCATAGGCCGAGATCACATCGCTTTCCCAAGGTTCCGAGGCGCGAGTGGGTTCTGCATCGGCTAGCGCTAGGGGCGAGCAAAGCGAAGGCGCGATGGTCATGCGCGGACTCTATTAGCTGACTAGGTCACTTCGCTACGCGGGGTGACCTTTCGGCTACAGACCGACCCTCAACCGCAAACCACCTGAGCGTAACTCGGCGCCACCGGGGTGTGCGGAAAGGCTTGCGGGCTGCTCGATCAACAGCGGCAAAATCCGGTCTAGTGCGGTGCGGTTCGGCACCTACCACGCACCGTTCGGACCCGCGGGTTCGGGGATCCGTCCCGGTGTGGCGGACGCGGAAGTCCCGGAGTTCGCCGTACTCGAACCGGACGAACCCGATGACCGCGCGCCGGACGACCGTGCGCCGGATCCGCTGCGGGACATCGGACCGACCGACGAGGTCGGCGTGACCGACCCACCTCCTGTTTCACCAGCCGAGTGCGCGGCCGCACCCGCCACCCCACCGGCCAACTTCTTGCCCCCGTTGACAGCCGCACCGGCGACGGCCAGACCCGCACCTGCTGGGCCGGCCGCGATTGCCCCGGACGCACCTCCACCACCCGATGAGCCGCCCGATCCACCGAGCCGTCCCATGGCCGACCGACCGATGTTGATGGCACCGGTGGCCATGCCACCGGGGTCGGCGGCCGCCGTGCCCATACCTGCGCTACCGCCGGCCACCGCCGCCGTCACGGGGACCATGAAGCGCAGCAGGGCCGGTAAGGCGAAGATCGCGAGGAACAGCATCATCAGACCGGTGGCGGTCCGCACGAAGGTGTTGCCGGAGCCCCCGACACCGATCTGGTTCATCTTCATCGCGGCGGCGTAGATGAGTGCCGCGGCCGGCTTGTACGCGACGAAGGCCAGCGCCCAGCCGCAGTACTTCTTGAACCAGGCCTTGCCGATCTCGGTGTTGGTCGCGGCGGCCGCGAGCGGAAAAGTGCCCGCGAGCAGGATCAACAGCGCCGACCGGATCACCATCAGAACGACCTGGACCAGGCCGCCGATGATGACGAACATCCCGATCAGCATCGTCATCAGGCTAGCGGTCTGGTCGCCGGTGATCGGACCCAGACTGCCTCGCAGCACGAGTCCGCCCAGCGCGGGGCCGAGAGCCGAATCCTCGGGGAGCACCGATTTGATGATCATCTGCGCGAACCAGTCCGAGTACTCGGAGAGCAGTTGCAGGGTCGCCGCGCCGGCCGCGCTGACGGCCACGAACACAAGCGTTGCCTTTAGCAACTGTTGGAGTGGTTGCGCGCGCTGCTCCCAGGCGGTCCGGATGCCGGCGACCAGCACCGCCAGGATAAAGATGATCGCCGCGATCTCGAGGACGTTGCCCTGCAGGAAGGCCACCATTTCGCTGTTCCGGGGAGACTTGCCGTCGGCGCCGACGACCAGCGTCGGGGTCGGCTGCTCGATCCAGAAAGTCGCCACGCCGTTCATGGCCTCCATCGCAGCCTCGCCGATGGCCTTCGTCAGCGCCTTGAGCCCGTTCTCGGCGACCGCCTGGAATCCCTCGCCGATGTGACAGGTGACATTAGTCGGGCCACACATCAGACACCACTCCAAGCCACGAAGTCGTCGAGATCACGGTGTTGGGAGAACGGCGCGCCGACGGGGTTGCCGGGCGATGGCGATCGGACCCGCCAGTCGCCGGCGTACCAGATCAGCGTGAGGGTGAGGCTCATGTACTCCGATTCGACCGGGACCGCGAGCATGATGGTGACCCGATCGTGATCGGCGTCCAGGACCCGGAAGCCGGCCAACTGGGTGGCAGCCTCGTCGGTCGGCGTCTCTTTCCGTAGCTCTTGAAGCAGTGCGTCGGTGTTGGAGCCGGGGACCATGAGCTTCTGAACGGTCGGGATCGCTTGCCGTTGGTCCGCGAGTGCGGCGACGACGTTGTAGGCGGCGTAGACCGCACCGGTCGGTGAATGGGCGAAGCACCGCCGGAAGCCGTCGGCGTCGGTCCTGGCCGGCCCGTGGGCGGTCGATCGTGGGACGACGACCCGATGGCTGACCTCCCAGCTGTCGGCAACCGGCGGCTTGGTGGGGACCGCTTGATCCCCAGCCGCTGGGCCACAGCCGTTCCGACCGTCGGCAGCGGCCTGATCTGAACCATTGCCCGACGGGGTCGCAGGCCGAGCACCGGCGGTCTGACCATCGGTCCGTGAGCTCACGGGTGCCCCCGGATCGCCGGCGGCCGAGGAGTGCGTCGTACCCGTTGATGCGTCGGAGTGGTTCGGCCCGCTGACGAGGAGGAGGATGCCGCAGACCAGCACGGCTCCGACGACGATGCATGCGGCGGCAAACCCTGCCCCGAAGGGTGACTTCTGTTCGTTCTCACTCATCCCGCTCCCCGATCTGTCGGCTGGAAACCTCACGAACACAAGGCTGGCAAAATCGGCCGATCGCCGCGGAAGTTATCCACAGGCCCTCCGACGGCTGGAATTCGTTGTCCGAGAGGCCCGGCGGGATGGAAGGATGCGGCTCATGGGTCTCGAGCGGATTGCGCTGATTTCGGATGTGCACGGGAATCTGACCGCGCTGGAGGCGGTGCTCGCGGATATCGAGGGGCGGGGGATCGAGCGGATCTTCAATCTCGGCGACTATGTCGGGAAGGGGCCGCGCGGGCAGGCGGTGGTGGATCGCTGTCGCGAGGTCTGCGAGGTGAACATCCTCGGCAACTGGGACGACTTCCTGCCCGATCCCGAGCGCGAGCACGACAGCGAAGGCCTGCGGTGGTGGAAGAAGGAATTGCGCGAGGACCAGTGGGCCTGGCTGCGCGGGCTTCCGTTCTGCCATGACTTCCTGCTGAGCGGCCGCCAGCTCCGGCTCTTCCACGCGTCGTCGACGAGTGTTCACCGGCGGGTCCGGTTCGATCACGACGAGGCGGAGTACGTCGGGATGTTCGAGAACACGCCGGCCACCGGAGACGGCCCGATCCCGACTGTGGTCGGGTATGCCGACACCCACGATCCGTTCTACGAGGTCGACCTCGGCCGGACCTTGTTCAACATCGGCTCGGTCGGCAACAGCCTGGAGGATCCGACCCCGGTCTACGCGATCCTCGAGGGCGTCCCGGACTCACCGGATCCGGCGCCGTTCTCGATCCAGTTCGTCCGCATCCCGTACGACGCCCACGCCGAACTCGAGATCGCCCGCGACCTCGGCATGCCCGAACTCGACGGCTACGAAGCCGAGATCATCCGCGGCCTCTACCGCGGCAACTTCTACGCCGACGAGCCGCACACGTACCATCGCCGTACGGCGTGACGCCCGCTTTCCCCAGGTTTGTCCACAGGTGTGGACTAGTGGCCGTCAGCAACAATCCGCCGGGTGTTCACGGAGCGGTCACTTGACCAGCAGCGCTTCGGAGCCTACGGGTTTGTAGCCCGCGGCCAGGAACGTCCGGAACGAGGCCGCGTTGCCTGGCGTGACCTGCGCCCAGATGTGTGCGTCCGGCGGGACGAGCGCACGAGCGGCTGAGGCGAGTCGGCGTCCGTGGCCTTTGCCGCGGGACTCCTCGGGTACTTCGATCGCACACTCGAGGCGGCCGGCCAGACCTCGCCCGGTGAGCACGAGTCCGCCGTACTCGTCGCCGTACACCCGGACGTCGTCGCGGTAGCGCCACGCGCGCTCGACGCGAGGGTGGTCGTGATTGGTGAGTTCGGTCACACCTGTGGTCGCCGCGACGCGATCGGCCGGATCCTTGAGCGCGGGCGCGAGCAGCATCGCGTCGATCGCGTTCACCCGGCGGCCGGTGAACTCCTCGAGAGCCGAGAGGAACGGCGGATTGGTCGGTGCGGAGAGGTCACCGGCCGGGACGCGTTCGGCGACCCACGCGGGGTCGACGTCCGCGGCGATCACGATGTGCCCGGTCAGCGCGACCACGCAGGTCTCGCGCGGCGACGGCGCCGGTACGACGGTGACGCCGAGATCCGGGGCGGGGAAGACGCCACGTTCGATGCCGCGCAGAATGTCAGCCAGAGTTGTCATCACGAGCCATTGTCGCGGAGATCCCGTGTCAGGCTCAGACGCACGGAGGCGGCACGATGCGGAAACCGCAACTGGTGAAGGCCGACGGCCTGCCCGACCGGGTGACGATCTACGAGGTCGGTCCACGGGACGGACTGCAGAACGAGTCGGCCATCGTCGACGTCGCGGTGAAGGCCGAGTTCATCCGGCGGCTGATCGAGGCCGGCCTGACGACGATCGAGACGACGAGCTTCGTGCACCCGAAGTGGGTCCCGCAGCTCGCGGACGCCGCCGAACTGCTCGACCAGCTCGACCTCCCGGAGGATGTGCGAGCCCCTGTCCTGGTGCCGAACGAACGCGGCCTGGACCGAGCGCTGGCCGCCGGTGTCCGCGAGATCGCGATGTTCGCCAGCGCGACCGAGACCTTCGCGGCGAAGAATCTGAACTCCACACTCGACGACCAGTTCGCGATGTTCACCCCGACGATCCAGCGTGCGCTGGCCGAAGGACTGACGGTCCGCGGCTACGTGTCGATGTGT
This sequence comes from Kribbella sp. NBC_01510, assembly GCF_045040325.1. Taxonomy (NCBI): domain Bacteria; kingdom Bacillati; phylum Actinomycetota; class Actinomycetes; order Propionibacteriales; family Kribbellaceae; genus Kribbella; species Kribbella sp. NBC_01510. The sequence goes on from NZ_CP109418.1 coordinate 2,413,015, forward strand.
TACGGCGACCCGTGGGAGGGCGACGTACCGATCGATCAGGTGGTGAAGGTCGGCGCGCGGCTGGTCGACCTCGGCTGCCACGAGCTGTCCCTCGGCGACACGATCGGCGTCGCGACGCCCGGCCAGGTGACCGCGCTGATCACGGCCTTCGGCTCCGCCGGGGTCGGGGTCGACAAGCTGGCTGTGCACTTCCACGACACCTACGGCCAGGCCCTCGCCAACACCCTCACCGCATTCGGCGCAGGCGTCACCACGGTCGACAGCTCCGCCGGCGGCCTCGGCGGCTGTCCGTACGCCGAGAGCGCAACCGGCAACCTCGCCACCGAAGACCTCCTCTGGCAGCTCGACGGGCTCGGCATCGACACCGGCGTCGACCTGGAGAAGCTCGTCACCACCAGCGTCTGGATGGCCGAGCAGCTAGGCAAGCCGTCCCCGAGCCGAGTGGTGCAAGCTCTCGCCGGCTGAATCGCAGCGCCCCGTCCGCCGGCGAACGGGATCACATCCGGGGACCTGGGAGAGGTTGTCGGGGGCTGGGGCCTGTCCCAGCCCCCCAGTTCCTGGTCCACCTAACGACTTTTGGCCCACGGCTGGAGTGGGTGGTGCCCCGGCTCGGGCGACCCCGGCCGCCGAGTCATGGCTTCCGCTCGCACTTGCTCGCCGACCGGAAACTGTCGGTGCGGGGCGTCACGATGGTGGCGTGAGTACTCACCGGGCTGAGCTCGGGGAATTCCTGAAGGCGCGGCGTGCGCGGGTGTCCCCCGAGGATGTCGGCCTGCCCGCCGGCGGGAGGCGTCGTACGCCGGGGCTGCGGCGGGAGGAGTTGGCTCAGCTCGCCGGGGTCGGCGTGACCTGGTACACGTGGCTCGAGCAGGGGCGACCGATCAACGCGAGCGGTCAGGTGCTGGATGCGGTCGCCGCGACGCTGCGGCTCAACTCGATCGAGCGCGAGCATCTCTACCGTCTGGCCGAGGCGACGCCTGTGCGACCACCTCGGGCGACGGTGTGTGCGAAGGAGAACGTCTTCGCCGAGATCCTCGACGCACTCGATCCGTTGCCCGCGGTGATCACCAACACCCGGTTCGACATCGTCCGTACGAACGCGGCGTTCAGCGACCTCTTCCACGACTGGCACCGCCTGCCCTGCATCCACAAGAACCTGCTGTGGTGCATCGTCACCGAGCCGACCGCCCGGCAGCAGTTGCTGAACTACGACACCGAGCTCCCGTACCTCGTCGGCCGGCTGCGATCGGCGTACGGCGAACACCTCGGCGACCCGGATTGGGAGACGGACCTGGAGCGGCTGCAGGCGCTCAGTCCTGAGTTCGCCCAGCTGTGGTCACGGCACGAGGTCGCTGCCTGCACGCCGCGGCCGCGGCACGTGATCCACCCGGCCGCGGGCGAGCTCCACTTCACGGTGACCGAGTTCGCGTTGCCCGCGCATCCGGATCTGATTCTGTTTGTCGAGACGCCCGCGGACGAGGAGACCCGGACTCGCCTTCCGTTGACGCGGCGCAGCCTGGAGCCGGCCGAAGCGTCAGCGTGATTCGGGTGGACCACCCGGCGTACGCCACGTGGTCAGGCAGAACGGGTGACCGGCCGGGTCGAGGAAGATGCGGAAGACGGACGGCTGCGGCTGGAAGGCAGTCGGCGTCCCACCGGCAGTGATCACTCGAGCCTGCTCCGCGTCCAGATCCTCGGCCATGAAATCCAGGTGGGTCTGCTGCGGTACGCGCGGGTCCGGCCACGTCGGCGCCCGGTAGTTGGGGTCACGCTGGAAGCCGAGGCTGAAGGTGTCGAACCTCAGCTCCACGAACGCCTCGTGGACGACCGCCAGCTCACCGCCGGCCACCCGCTGGTAGAACTCAGCCAGCGGCAGCGGGTCCGGGCAGTCCAGCATCGGTCCCCAAAACGGCGCTACCACGCGGCGATCACCCTTCCACAGCCGTCAGCGCGCTGCGGCGTACGGCGATCACGGCTCGATCGGGCGCCGGATCCGGCGGACCAGGCTCTTGTCGGCGTACTGACCGACGCGGTACGTCGACCAGCCGTCGACGCAGCCGCCGACCGCGCCGCCGAGCAGCGGAACCCGGCGGGTGACGGTGAGGGCCATCTTCTTGCCGCTGATCCGGGCGATCAGTTCGCCGACCACCTCGCCGGAGACCTGGCGATCCAGCTCCGGGTCGAACACCGGCGCGGTCGCGATCGCCATCGGCGACGACACCAGACTGGACTTCTTCAGCCGGTCGGCGATGCCCTCCTCGCCGAGCAGGCAGGTGATGACCGCGGTGCGGACGCGCGGGTCGTCCAGGTCGTAGCCGCGCAGGTGCGCGATCGCGGCGACCATCCGCGCCTGGACGATCGCGATGCCGGTCAGGTTCGCGGGCAGCAAGACCGGGAGGGTGATGAGGCCGCCGAGGCCGGTGGCGAAGCCCTGGACGCCGGCCAGCCGGATGTGCTGGTCGATCACCGCGTCGATGGCGAGCTGTGGGTCGCCGCCGCACCGGGCCAGCTTGCTCTCCGCGATCCGCTCGGCGCCGGGGAACCGCTGGTACCCGTCGATCGCGACTTCGAGAATCTGGCGCAGTACTCCCGCCGCGGCCTGCGGAGCGAGCCGCTGCGCGGCGGGCGCAAGACTGCTGGCGACGAACCTGGCTACTCCGGCCACGGTGCTCCTTCCCGCCCTCCCCCGCGTCCGGAAGCCTGGGCGTGCCTCAACTCTACGTGGCTTCCGGTACCCCGCCACTCGGGAGAAACCCCGGGTGTCCCCTAGCTCTTCGGGTGTCCCCTCGACCGCGGAGTGTCGCCTCGGCCCGGGACGGACCCTCCAGCTCGGGGTGTCCCCTCGGCGGTGGAGTGGTGGGGTGTGGTCCAGGATGGGGGTGTGCCTGTCGAGCCTGCTGCTTCTGTGTGGGAGTTTCCGCCGGTCGGGGTTGCCGGGGCGAGCGACGTGGTCGCGGGTGGTGCCGACCTGGCGCCGGGGACCGTGCTGGCGGCGTACCGGCGGGGTCTGTTCCCGATGCCGGACCGCCGAGCCTCGGTGCTGTGGTGGTCGCCGGTCGATCGCGGGGTGATCGAGGTCGCCGGGTACCGGCCGTCGCGGTCGGTGCGGCGGGCCCGGAGCAAGTTCGAGATCCGGGTGAACACGGCGTTCGATCAGGTCATCCGCGCGTGTGCCGATCCGCGCCGGCCCGGGTCCTGGATCGACCGGGACATCATCGCGTCGTACACCGAACTCCACCGGCTCGGCTGGGTGCACTCGGTCGAGGCCTGGGACCGCGACGAGCTCGCGGGCGGCCTGTACGGCGTGTCGATCGGCGGGCTGTTCGCCGGAGAGTCGATGTTCCATCACAAGACCGATGGTTCGAAGGCTGCCGTCGCCGGTCTGATCGAACTGCTGGACGACGAGTACGCCGCCGAGCGCGTGTTCGACATCCAATGGGTCACCGACCACCTGGCCACCCTCGGCGCGGTCTCGATCCCGCGCGAAGACTACGTCCGCCGGGTCGCGCGCGCCGTCGACCTCCCGCTTCCGAAGGCGTTCAGCTGACACCTGCCGGGGCGTGCAGGAAGGTCGTCAACTGACACCGACGAAGGCGGCCATCTGCCGGGTCGCCGAGGTGAAGAACTCGTCCGCCGGGTCCATCGATCCGACCAGCTGACCGAACAACTCGAAGTTGATCATCCCGAACAGCTGCGTCCACACGATCACCATGCGGAGCAGCACGCTGGGTGGCACACCAGGCGCCAACCCGACCAGCACTGCCACCTGGCCGGCAAGTACGCCGTCCGGCTCAGGCGCATCGTCGAGCGGCGCCAGCCGGCCCTCCGCATGCGCTTGCTGGAGAATCCCGAGCATCAGGATGGGCACCCGGATGGCGGGCTGAACCGTCGTCTGCGGTGCCTGATAGCCGAGCACCGGCGACCCGTAGATCAGTGCGTACTGCTGTGGATTCGAGCGAGCCCAGTCCCGAATGGCGCTGAACACGGCCACCCAGGTTTGCAACGGGTCCCACGACCCCGGGGCCGGCGCCAGCCCTCCGTCCGGCGGTTCCGCGTCCGGGGTCGCCCCGCCGACTGCGAACGACGCTCCCGATTTGATCGCCGCTGCCTCGGCCGCTTCCCCGAGAGCGTCGTACGCGTCGATGATCAGCACTGTCAGCAAGTCGTCGCGGCTCGGGAAGTACCGGTAGAGCGCCGACGACACCATCCCGAGCTCCCGGGAGACCGCCCGCAGCGACAGCCCTTCCGCCCCGACCGTTGCGAGCTGCCGCCGGGCGACCGCCTTGATCTCGTCGGTCAGCTCGGCCCTGGCTCTCTCGCGTGCGGTGCGTCCAGCGTTCATGAACCCAGTCTGCCACAGATTCGAGAGCAGTGCTCTTGACAAGGAGCACTGCTTCCGTGTTCACTGATCTCAACAGAGAGCACCGCTCTCGAAACGATGAAAGGGCAGGACGATGCCGGAGTACAAGCAGACCTACGACAGCAAGCGCGTGATCACCGCGGCCGAGGGCAGCATGCGGGTCTTCAACCGGATCGTCGCCCGCATGACCAAGCTCGGCCTGAGCCTGATGGGCAGCCGGGTCCTCTCGGTCCGCGGCCGCAAGTCCGGCGAGTGGCGCAGCACTCCGGTCAACCTCCTGATCCTCGACGGCGAGCGCTACCTGGTCGCCCCTCGCGGCCACACCCAGTGGGTGAAGAACCTCCGCGCCACCAAGGAAGGCCGCCTCCAACTCGGCCGCAAGGTCGAAACCTTCCGCGCCGAGGAGATCGCCGACGCCGACAAGACCCCGATGCTCCGGCTCTACCTCAAGAAGTGGGCCTGGGAGGTCGGCACATTCTTCGGCGGCGACGTCGACAAGAACTCCCCCGACGAGGTCCTCCACCACATCGCCCCCGGCGTCCCCGTCTTCCGAATCCACGCCATCTGACGACCCGCTGATGCGGGGCGGCTGGAGTAGGCGCGGGGCCGCACTGGGCAAAGGTCAGGCGGTGTGGGAGATGACGATTTTGCCGAAGCCGCCGCCGTTGGCGTAGTAGGCGAAGGCGGCAGGGGTTTGGTCGAAGGGAAAGACCCGGTCGATGACCGGGTGCAGGTCGGCTGCGGCGATGGCCTGGTTCATTGCCTGGAAGTGGGCGCGGTGGCCCAGGGCGATCGGGCGCACGGTGACCGAGGACGTGAAGAGGAGGCGGGCGTCGACGGGGTCGGCGCCGCCCAGTGAGCCGACGAAGGCGATCTCGCCGCCGGTGGCGGTGGCTCGGAGCGACTCGTTCAGAGTGCCGGCCACATCGACCACATGGTCGACGCCGCGGTCGTCGGTCAGTTCACGGACCTGCTTCGCCCAGTCAACCGTGGTGGTGTGGTTGATCACGGCGTCGGCACCAAGTTCGGTCAGTCGCGCGGCCTTCTCATCAGTGCCGGCGGTAGCGATCACGCGAGCACCGAGCAGTTTGGCGAGCTGCAAAGCGAACAGAGACACACCACCCGAACCCAGCGTCAGGACTTGCTCGCCAGGCACCAGACCCTGCCCGCCGAGCAGGGCGTTCCACGCGGTGACTGCCACACACGGCAGCGTCGCCGCCTCTTCGTACGTGAGGTGATCGGGGATCGGTACGACGCCTTCCTGGTCGAGTACGGCGTACTCCGTCAGCAGACCGTTGAGCGACCCGCCCAGCTGGTCGGCGCGAGCGAGGTCGAAGCGCCCGTCGAACCACCGCTGGAACACGACGCCCATCACCCGATCGCCAACCTGGAAGCGGTCGACCTCGCCACCCACCGCGACCACCTCACCGGCGCCGTCCGACGCGGCGATGATGTCGTCGGAGACCGGAAGCGGATAGCGGCCGCGCAGGATGTTCAGCTCGCGTGAGCTGAGCGAGTTCGCCCGGATCCGCACCAGCACCTCGGTCGGCCCGGGCTCCGGCACGGGGTGTTCGCGCAACCGCAAACTCTCGAGCCCGCCGCCGTACTGGATGTGATAGCTCTTCATCGTTTCCACCCCCCAACGGTGCGTTCACCCCGCACCCACCCTCAATTCCCACCCGGGAATCGCCCTGCGGAGCGCAGGCGACTGTCGGTCAGTCCTCCACCGCTCCGGAGGCAAGTTCGGCTTCCAACTCGGCAACGCTCGGCAGTGCGGACTGGAACTCCTCGGGCAACGACCTGTTGATCGCGCTCGTCCAGTCCGCCACTCCGATGGGCGCCTTGAACCCCTTCAAGGCGTACTCGGCGACGACCTGCTTCTTGTTCCGGCAGAGCAGCAGGCCGATGGTCGGTTTGTCGCCGTCCTTCGCGAGTACGTCGTCCACGACGGCCATGTACAGCCCGAGCTGACCCAGGAACGATGCGTCGAATTTCACGGACTTGAGCTCGATCACCACATAGCACCTGAGTTCCAGGTGGTAGAAGAGCAGGTCGCAGAAGAACTCCTCGCCGTCCAACTCGAGCCGGACCTGCTGCCCGATGAACGCGAACCCCTGTCCGAGCTCGAGGAGGAACTTGCCGACGTGCTCGACCAGCTTCTTCTCCACCTCCCGCTCCCGCCAGCCGTCGGTCGCGCCGAGGATGTCGAACAGGTAGGGATCGCGGGTTGCCTGCTGAGCCAGGTCGGACTCTTCCGACGGCAGCGCCGTGGCGAAGTTCGTCACCGCCTTGCCGGCGCGCTCGTGGAATCGGCTGTCGATGTGGAGCGCGAGTACGTCCCGGGTCCAGCCACGCTCGACTGCGGCAGCGGCGTACCAGGAGCGCAACTCAGGGTGGTCGATCTTCGTCAGCAAGGCGAGATGGTGGTACCACGGCAATTGTGCCAGTGGCGCTTGCACAATTGCCTCTCCTGCCCAAGCAGCCGCGAACGCTCGCATGTACTTGAGGTTGCGCGGTGAGTATCCGGTCACTCCGGGACAACGATTCTTGAGGTCGGTCGAGAGCCTGTCGATGACCTTGCTGCCCCAGTCCTGCTCCTGTTGCCGGTCAAGGATCTCGTGCCCGATGGAGCCAGTAGCTCTTGAGCATCTCCCGGTTCGCGGCGGTGACCGGTGGCGAGCCAAGGAAAAGTGCAACGCCGCGTTGCACGAATTCGAATGGCGGTGGGAAGGCTCGGATGTGCTTGAGGTTGGTGGGGGACTGCGAAGATGGCGGGATGATCACCCCGGAGCAGTTGAAGGCAGCGCCCAAGGCTTTGTTGCATGACCATTTGGATGGTGGGGTGCGGGCGGGGACGGTTGTGGAGTTGGCGCGGGAGATCGGGCATCGGTTGCCGCGGGGGGACGCGGGGGAACTGGCCGAATGGTTCGTCGAGTCGGCGGATTCGGGGTCGTTGGAGCGGTATCTGGAGACGTTCGATCACACGGTGGCGGTGATGCAGAACGCCGAGGCGATCAAGCGGGTCGCCAGTGAGTGTGTGCAGGATCTGGCCGCGGATGGAGTGGTGTACGCCGAGGTGCGGTACGCGCCGGAGCAGCATCTGACTGCAGGGTTGACGCTCGAGCAGGTGGTGGACGCGGTCCGGGAAGGGTTCGAGCACGGGATGGCGACCGCGGAGCGGCCGATCGTGGCTCGGCAGTTGCTGACGGCGATGCGGCACAAGGCCCGGTCGATGGAGATCGCCGAGCTGGCGGTCGCGTACCGCGACGCGGGAGTGGTCGGGTTCGACATCGCCGGTGCGGAGGCCGGGTACCCGCCCACCCGGCACCTGGACGCGTTCGAGTACCTCCAGCGCGAGAACGCGCACTTCACCATCCACGCCGGCGAGGCGTTCGGTCTCCCGTCGATCTGGCAAGCGATCCAATGGTGTGGCGCCGACCGGCTGGGTCACGGCGTACGGATCATCGACGACATCACGTACGACGAGGCCGGGGAGAAGGCCGAGCTCGGGCTGCTGGCGGCGTACGTCCGGGACCGGCGGATCCCGCTGGAGATGTGCCCGAGTTCCAACCTGCAGACCGGCGCCGCAGAGTCGATCGCCGACCACCCGATCGGCGTGCTCGCCAAGCTGCGCTTCCGGGTCACGGTGAACACGGACAACCGGTTGATGAGTGGTACGTCGATGAGCCGGGAGCTGGCGTTGCTCGCGGAAGCCTTCGATTACAGCCTCCACGACTTCCGCTGGTTCGCCATCAACGCCATGAAGTCCGCCTTCATCCCCTTCGACCAACGCCTCGCCCTGATCGACAACGTCATCAAGCCCTGGTACGCCGAAGCCCTCGGGTAGCGGACCTGCGCCACTCATCAATTGCACGCACCCTCGGCGGCTTACGCTCAGCCGGCAGCTCGGATCAGGCCGAGACGACGATTGTTGAGTGGTGCAGGTCCGGGGCCAACCTCACACCGAGCGTTGGTAGGTGCGGAAGGCGCGGGTCGAGGCCCAGCCGACGACCAGCGTGAACGCGAGCAGGTAGGCGCTGTGCCGGACTACCGACGACCAGTCCGGGTCGGCGGCCAGGGCTTGGCGGGCGGCGATGGCGGCCCAGTCGACCGGGTTGAAGCGAGCCGCCACGTTGACCCAGTGCGGGGCTACCGCCGGGTCGATCATGATCGACGACATGAAGGTGAGCGGCAGCGAGACGAACTGCGAGATCCCGATCAGCGCCTCCTGCTGCCGGGTCAGCAGCGCGACCGCGTTGGACAGCGAGCCGAACGCGATCCCGACCAGCATCGACACCCCGATCGTCACCAGGTAGCCGGCCGCACCGCCGTGGTACCGCGCGCCGGCGGCGATGCCGATCGCGAACACCAGGATGGTCTGGATCAGCGTCGTGGTCGCGTTGCTGATCAACTGCCCGGCCATCAGGGCACCCCGGCTGACCGGCGACGCGAGCAACCGGTCCATCACCCCGCGCTCCATGTCGGCGATGAACGTCGTACCGTTCCAGCCGCTCGTCATCAGCGCGGTCATCATCACGATGCCGGGCGTGAGGAAGGCGATGTACGACGAGTCGCTGAAGCCCGGGATGTTCACCACACCCTCGAAGAGCTGGCCGAACAGCAGCAGCCAGATCGCCGGCTGGATCAGCGTGAACGCGATCAGAGCCGGCTGCCGGTACGACGCCCGCAGCCAACGGCCCGTGATGAAACGAGTGTGCGCAAGGAATCCGGTACGGCGCTGGGCCACAACCGGAAGCGTTGCCGTCAAAGTGGCCATCACGCGGCCTCCCTCTCCAGCGAGGCTTCCCGGAACGAGCGGCCGGTGTAGCGCAGGTACACATCATCCAGCGACGGCCGTGAGACGGTCACCGCGGTGACCGGAACCGCCTTGTCTTCAAGGGCTCCCAGTACAGCGGGAACCGCGGTCGCACCGTGGTCGACCCGAAGCCGCAGCACGTTGCCCTCGACAACGATCGCGCCGATGCCGGACAGCTGTCCGAGCAGCGTGCGGATACTCCCGTCGAGGTCCGGATCGACCAGTTCGACGTGCACCGAGTCGCCGCGGAGCTCGGCCTTCAAAGCCTCCGGGGTGCCCTCGGCAACGATCTTGCCGTGGTCGACGATGGCGAGTTGGCCGGCCAGCCGGTCCGCCTCCTCCAGGTAGTGCGTGGTGAGCAGCACGGTCAGGCCTTCGTCGCCGGACAGCCGGCCGACCTCGTTCCACAGGTCGGCGCGCGCCTCCGGGTCGAGGCCGGTGGTCGGCTCGTCGAGGAACAGCACCCGCGGCCGGTGGACGAGGCCGAGCGCCACGTCGAGCTTGCGCTGCATGCCACCGGAGTAGGTCTTGACCTGGCGATCGCCGGCCTCGGTCAGGTCGAACCGCTCCAGCAACTCGGTCGCCCGCCGCACCGCGGCCGGCCGCGACAGGCCGTAGATCCGGCCGCTGAGGACGAGGTTCTCGACGCCCGTCGCCATCGGGTCGGAGCTGGACTTCTGCGATACATAGCCGATCGAGCGTCGTACCTGGTCCGGCCGGCCGGCCACGTCGTACCCCGCGACATGCGCCCGGCCGGAGTCGGCCCGGGAGAGCGTGGTGAGGATCTTGACGGTGGTGGACTTGCCGGCGCCGTTCGGGCCGAGCAGGCCGAGGACGACGCCGTCGGGGACGCTGAACGTGAGACCGTCGAGCGCGCGGAGCGGTGGGTTCTTCCGGCCGGCCGGGTACGTCTTGACCAGGTCGACCGCTTCGAGGGCATGCGTAGCCATCAGGTGACTCCCTTTGTGGGTGCTGGGAGCCGGTCCGGTCTGGCCTATCCTGTGATTGCGCCTTGGGTGCCAGGTCTTCGGACCGACTCGAGGAACCGCGGCCCTTGACCCTGGTGTTGCCGCACCGTGGTCGAGGGCCGTTTATTTACTGAGCTTCCGGCGGGATCGCCTTCATCCAGGCGAAGTCCGTGCCGAAATACTTGACCGGATCCTTCAGTTGCTCGGTCGGGGTGATGCCGTCCTCCTCGAAGTGTTTCCAGGCCAGCCGCCAGAACGCGGAGCCGCCGAGTGCGTCCGAGCGGATCTCCGCGGCCAGCTGGTGGACGTACGCCGACTCGGCCTCGAGCAGCTTCAACCGGAACTCGGACTCGATCCAGAAGATGCGCGGGAACTCCATCGAGTCCATCTGATCGTGCAGCTCGGTCAGCTCCTGGATCTCGCCGTCGATCGTCGTCAGGCGTTGGTCGAGGAGTTCGAGCACGCGGTCGGGCGGCAGGCCGGGCAGGTAGGCCAGGCCGGCCTCGAGCGGGTGGAACTCGCGGGTCGGCGTCCCGATCAGCTCCGCCAGCCAGTCGGAGAACTCGGCCTGGCCGGCGGTGGTGATCTGGTACACCGTGCGCTCCGGGCGGTTGCCCTCCCGGACCGTCTCCAGCGCCTCGATGAAGCCGTGCTTCTCCAGGGCCCCGACGACGGAGTAGAGCGAGCCGTAGTTCACCTTGATGCTCTGGTCCTTGCCGCGGGCCCGGAGCATCGTGGAGATCTCGTACGGGTGCATCGGCCGCTCGCCCAGACTCCCGAGCACGGCGAACGCCAGGGGATTCCCCACCTTTCGCTTCGCCACGACACCCTCCTCGATCTCAAGTACTCGAAATCGAGTATTAGACCGCGGGTATCCGATGTCAAGTAGCTGGAGCCGGTCGACGGGATCGGACACCATCGAGCGCGGAGGAGGTTTGGTCAGCGCCGGCCAGTCCCGACAGGACGTATACGCCTACTGTCCGGCGAGCGTGCCAACTGCCAAGCGTGTGCAGACGTCCGGTCGCTTGGCAGTGGACGTATACGTCCTGTCGAGCTGCACCAGTGGATCAGGGGAGCGGCTTGACCCAGCGAGACCATTCGGGCTGGGGTGCGTACCCGGCGGTTGACCAGACGCGGTGGGCCTGGCTGTTGTCGTCGAGGACCATCGCGTCGGCGCGGGTCCCGCCGTACGCCGTGAACCGGGCCTCGGCCCGCGCGACCAGTTCGCGGCCGATGCCCTGGCGGCGATGGGTCGGAGCGACGGCGAGTCGGTAGAGATGACAGCGCCAGCCGTCCCAGCCGACGATGATCGAGCCGACGACCATATCGTTGTCGACGGCAAGGATCAGCGCCTCCGGATTACGCGAGATCAGCCGCAGTACGGCGTCGGCCGAGTCCGGTGGGCGCTGTGAGTCCTCAGCGGCGGTGGCCCAGAATTTCATCACGTCGTCGGCATCGGCCGCGACGGCGTTGCGGTAGGCGACCATCAGCTGGCGGTCTGGAACGTACGGCGATAGTCCTGTGGTGGCACGCCCACCACCCTACGGAAGTGATGCCGCAGCAGAGCCGCCGTCCCGAATCCCGACTCGGTCGCGATCTGCTCGACACCCATCCGGGTCTGCTCGAGGAGCGTCCGGGCCCGCAGGACGCGCTGCGTGGTGACCCACTTCACTGGGGTCGTCCCGGTCTCGGCGACGAACCGCCGGGCGAAGGTCCGCTCCGACATCTGCGCCCGCCGGGCCAGTGCGGGCACGGTGTGCTCGATGGTCAGGTTGTCGACCATCCAGTCGAGGACCGGCTGCAGGCTCTCCCCGGACGACTCCGGCACCGGGACCTCGACGTACTGCCGCTGGCCGCCGTCGCGCTGCGGCGGGACGACCATCCGGCGGGCGATCCGGGTCGCGACCGCGCTGCCGAGCTCGCGGCGGACCAGGTGCAGGCAGGCGTCGATGCCGGCCGCGGTGCCGGCGCTCGTGATGATGTTGCCGTCGTCGACGAACAGCACGTCCGCGTCCAGCTTGGCCAGCGGGAACTGCTCCTGGAACAGCTTCTCGTAGCGCCAGTGCGTCGTACACGGCCGACCGTCCAGCAGACCCGCCTTGCCGAGCACGAACGCGCCCGAGCAGACCGTCAGCAGGATCGCCCCGCGGGCCTCGGCCTGGCGGAGTGCGTCGAGGATGCGCTCGTCGTACTCCTCGCGCCAGGTCGTCGCCGGCAGCGCGACCAGGTCGGCGTCCTCGAGTTCCTCCAGCCCGTACGGCGCGATCACCGAGGAGTGACTGCTGCTCCGCAGTGGCTCACCGGGCTTGGTCGAACACACTTTGAAGTCGAACTCGGGCACACCGTCGTCGGTCCGGTCGATCCCGAACACCTCGGACACCACGCCGAACTCGAACATGGCGACGTCCTCCATCAGGACGACCGCGATCTTTCGGAGCATGCAGCCAGTATGGCAGTAATTTGTGGAAGTATGTCAATAGTGCCAATGGTGGCTGGATCTAGTTGGTAGCATGATTACTGCCATGACCGGATACATCGTTCTCGCAGTACTCGTGCTGGCCGTGATCGCGGCTCTGGAGATCAGCAACAAGCGCCACTCCACCGGTCTGACCGCCGGTCCGGAGGGCACCTGGATCGCTGACGACCGCGACAAGGCCCGGACCAAGCTCGACCTGCTCGCCCTCGGTGGCGTGGCCGAGCCCTTCAACCACAAGCCCGCCTCGACCGCGGGGACCGTGCACGCGATCCGTCGCGCTCGCCTCACCACCCACCACGGCCGCCACGCGGCCTGAGTCATACCAAGACCGCCCGGGGCTCCTGTCCCGGGCGGTCTCCTTGTGGGAGGGAACCCCGGCACCGTCGGCGGCGTCAGTACCGACTGAAAGGGCTTACCAACCTGAGGAGGATCTGAATGCACCGGAGGACGTTCCTGCAGGGGCTGGCCGCGGCGGCCGTAGGCGCGCCGGCGATCACGCTACTGGGGCAGCAGGACGCACAGGCGGCGGTGGCAGCGAACTACTACGTCGCGACCACCGAGCAGACCAAGAACAAGGTCCTCGTCTTCCCCAAGAACAAGGCGTTCTCGGACGCCAATGTGCACTGGAGCTTCAGCCCTGGCGGCGGAGCCTGGTCGAACCTGTCCGACGTGAAGATCCGCGAGACCGCGGCGCAGGGCTGGATCGCTCTGATGGCCGCGTCCGGCGGCAAGGCCGGGATCGTGGACATCGACAGCGAGAAGAACACCGAGCTGAACGACCTGGCCTGGAGTGCGACGCCGGGCGGCAATCCGCATGCGATCGAGCGAGTGCCGGGGAACGGCTCGGTGATCGTGGCAAGCTCCGACGGCAAGCTGACGCTGTACGCGCCGAGCAGTGTCGGCAGCCTCGGCAGTCTGGCCAAGGTACAGACCGTGGATTACCCAGGTGCGCACGGCGTGCTGTGGGACCCGACGTACGAACTGCTCTGGGTGGTCGGGAAGAACCGGTTCAGCCACTACGCCGTGATGGGCAGCAAGCGGAACACCCGGCTCAAGTACGCCGCCCACTTCAGCCTGGGCAGTGGAAACCTCGGCCACGACCTGCAGCCGGACTACACCAACCACCAGAAGATGCTGATCACGTCGACCAAGGGTGTGTACGAGCTGCTGACCGACGGCGGGTCGTTCCGGACCCGGAAGATCTCGTCGGAGTCGGGGGTGAAGTCGTACGTGAAGCATTCCTCGGGCGAGGTCGTGTCGATCCGCGGTGACGGCACGCAGCCGAGGGACTGGGCGAACAAGACGGTCCGCTTCTCCGCCTCGCCGGACCGGACCCGGTCGGGGGCACAGTTCTACAAGGCGCGGATCTGGACCACGGCGTTCCAGTAAATCTGTTCTGAGCCGCGGTCGCGGTGTGCGACAGTTCGAACCGTGACCGACTACCGGGACGTGAATCGGGCCAGCTGGGACGAGCGGGTCCCGGCGCATGTGGCGTCGCCGGACTACCGGGTGGCGTCGTTCGAGCAGGATCCGTCGTACCTCAGCGGGGTGGTCCGGTTCGACGTCCCCCGGCTGGGCGACATCGCCGGGCTGCGCGGGGTGCACCTGCAGTGCCACATCGGCACTGACACGGTGTCCCTCGCGCGCCTCGGGGCGCGGATGAGCGGACTCGACTTCTCGGCGCCCGCGGTCGAGCAGGCGCAGTCGCTGGCCGATCGGCTCGGGCTGACCGCGGACTTCCACGTGGCTGATGTGTACGACGCGGTCGAGGTGCTCGGCGCGTCGTCGTACGACCTGGTCTACACCGGGATCGGCGCGCTGTGCTGGCTCCCCGACATCCAGCGCTGGGCGGACACAGTCGCCGGACTGCTCAAGCCCGGTGGGCGGCTCTTCGTCCGCGAGGGCCACCCGATGCTGTGGGCGCTCGCCGGTGAAGGCCTCGAGGAGCCCGTGCTGAGGCACCCGTACTTCGAGACGCCCGAGCCGATCGTCTGGGACGAGGGTGGGACGTACGTCGAAACCGACGCAGTGTTCACCGCGAACCTGACGCACGAGTGGAACCACGGCCTGGCCGAGATCATCACCGCGGTCCAGGGCGCCGGGCTGACCTTCGACTCACTCAGCGAGCACGACAGTGCGCCCTGGAACGCCCTGCCCGGTCTGATGACCGAGGACGCCGCAGGCGAGTGGCGGCTGACGGAGAACCCGCTCCGGCTCCCCGCCACTTACACCCTCCAGGCCCACCGCGCCCAGTGACTACTGCGCCCCGCTCCGGCGCTGCTGAACCTTCTGGAAGGCTTCCTTGATCTTCTGCTGGTTCTCCGGCTTGCTCAACTCGCGCTGCACGACCTGAGCCAACGTCGCGACGACGGCACCCTTCACCAACGTCTTCACAAACCCCATGAGGGCCTCCCTACTCTGTTGCCCCCGACGGTAGCCGCCCCGCCCAACCCCTTCCATAGGTGATCCGCCGGAGAAACCCGGGAAAGTGTCCCTGGCTTTTGGCACACTGGGTTCGTGCCTGAGTTGCCGGAGGTGGAGTCGCTGGCGGGGTTCCTGCGGGAGCGAGCCGTCGGGCAGGCGTTCGTGCGCGCCGACATCACGGCGATCAGCGCGCTGAAGACCTACGACCCGCCGATCTCGGCGCTGGTCGGGTTGCTGATCGACGATGTGCAGCGGCACGGGAAGTTCCTGGACATCTCCGCGCAGGGCGTGCACCTGGTGATCCACCTGGCGCGGGCTGGGTGGCTGCGGTGGAAAGAGGAGCAGTCGACGACGCTGGTCCGGCCCGGCAAGGGGCCGATCGCGTTGCGGACGGTGCTCGACGACGGCTCCGGGTTCGACCTGACCGAGGCGGGCACGCAGAAGAAGCTCGCGGTGTACGTCGTCCGCGACCCGGCCGAGGTGCCGGGGATCGCGCGGCTCGGGCCGGATCCGTTCACGCTGTCGCTGGAGGACTTCGGCGCCATCCTCAAGCGGGAGGGCCGGGTCCAGCTGAAGGGCGTCCTGCGGAACCAGTCGGTCATCGCCGGCATCGGCAACGCATACTCCGACGAGATCCTGCACGTCGCGAAGATGAGCCCGTTCAAGCCGGCCTCCAACCTCTCCGAGGACGAGCTGAAGACTCTGTACGACGCCATGCGCGAGACCCTTCAGGACGCGGTGGATCGCTCCGCCGGCCTCGCCGTACAGGATCTGAAGTCGGAGAAGAAGTCCGGTCTGCGGGTGCACGGACGCAAGGGCGAGAAGTGCCCGGTCTGCGGTGACATCGTCCGCGAGGTGAGCTTCGCCGACTCCTCGCTGCAGTACTGCGCCACCTGCCAGACCGGCGGCAAACCCCTCGCGGACCGCCGCCTGTCCAAGCTCCTCAAGTAGGCGAATCCAGTCAGTCACAGGTGGATGACGTAGGGTGACGACGCCGAGCGGCGGCCGGCCTCGAGGCGGAGCTGCAGTTCGTGGGCACCTGCCGGCCCGGCGAGGCGGGTCGCCCAGCCGATCGACCGGCCCGCGGCGAGATCGTCGAACGTCCACCCACGGTCGGTGGCGGACCACCCGGGCGGCAGCGGCAGCACGACCTCGCCACGCGCTCGCCCACGGCCGAAGTTCGTCACCAGGACGGTGAGCTCTCCGGAGGTCCCCGGGTGGATCGAGGCCAGCACGGTGCCGACCGGCGCGACGAGCATCCGTCGTACGCCGGTGGGGACGAGGAGCGGGAGCACGCGTCGAGCCGGCATCGGGAACGGGCCGATCGTCGACCGCAGCAGTTGATGACCCGAGACGACGTACCTCCGGCCGGCCAGCCGGATGTGCTGCTGGGCGTCCGGGTCCATCGGGCCGAGGAAGCGTACGGCGACGTCCGCGGAGCGGCGGGCGACCAGGTGGGCCGTGGTGCCCGTCGGGGTGACGTCCCAGACGCCGTCGGCGTTCGCGGTGACGGTGTCCGGCGGGACGATGCGGAGCTTGCCCTGCAGGGCGACCCGGACGAGCGGCGGTTCGCCTGAGCCGGGCAGCCGGACGATCAGGTCGTCGCCGTCGTGCCGCCAGGTCAAGGCCTTGCCGGTGCGGTCCTCGACGACGTGCAGCGGGGTGGTGGCCAGACCGGGCAGGCGGACCTCGTGGTCGGGTGGCCGGCGCGCGATCCGGAGCAGCAGCAGTTCGCGACTCCGCAGAATTGCCTCGCCCCAGGGCTGCGGCTCGAACTCCCCCGGGATCCCCTGTATCAGTGCCACGGCCGCGCCTCCTTCGAGCCACGGTCCGCAATCCGGCGGCCGGTGTCAATGCGATATCCCACACAGCGGGCAATCGCATTCCCAACCCTCCTCGGCGGAACCTACGGAGGGAGGTGCTGATCTGACATGCTTGGTCGCATGTTCCAGAACCAGGAGATTCCCTCGGTCGTCGTGGCCGATCTCGACGACGTGTTGCTGGCGGAGGCGTTCGTGCTCGATGTGCGTGAGCCGGACGAGTGGGACCGCGGGCACATCGAGGGTGCCAACCACATCCCGCTCGGCGAACTGCAGGAGCGGGTCGGCGAGGTGCCCCTGGACCAGAAGGTGCTCTGCGTCTGCGCGGTCGGTGGCCGGTCCGGGATGGCGACCCAGTTCCTGAACCAGCTCGGCCGCGAGGCGATCAACCTCGACGGTGGCATGCACGCATGGCAGACCTCCGGCCGCCCGGTCAGCACCAACTGACGACTCCCGGCAACGGCATCGGGTTCGGCGGCCGCCCAGTCATCCAGGGCGATCCAGAACCTGAGCTCTGCCCGGTCAACTCCCGCGATCGCCAACGCGGCGACCGTCCGGCAGGGTGGCCTCGACCAGCCACCCGCCCCCGGGGATCGGTCCGGTGACCAGCCGGCCGCCCAGCTCCTGCACCCGCTCCCGCAGCCCGACCAGCCCGCGACCCGTACCGGCCAGACCGGGCCGCTCCTGGATCGAGTGGTCGTTCTCGATGCTCACGGTCATCTCGCGACCTGACCCGTTGACCAGCACGCGTACGGCGGCGCCCGGTGCGTAGCGGAGCGCGTTCGTCAAGCTCTCCTGGACGACACGGAAGGCGACATGGGCGGTCGGAGCGGCCAAGCCGTCGCGTTCGCCCTCGAACCGGCAGGACACGTCCAGCCCACCCCGAGCGGCCCGGGTCACGACCTCCTCGATCAGGGACAGATCCGGCTCGGCGACCTCGGTTCCGCCGAGCAGCTCGACGAGCCGCTGCAGGTCGTCATGGCCCCGCCGCGCCGACTCCGCGATGGCGGAGAAGGCCTGCTTGGCCCGGACCGGATCCTGTTCGAGCAGTCGCTGCCCGGCCGCGGCCTGGATGACCATGACGCTGAGCGCGTGGCCGACGATGTCGTGCAGCTCCGAGGCGATGCGCGCCCGCTCATGGCGGACGGCCAGCTCGGCGAAGAGTTCGCGCTCCTCCTCCAACTCCCGGCCGCGCTGGGCAAGCTCGTCCGCGGCCTCCTGACGAAGCCGCAGGATCGTGCCGGCGAAGAAGCCGGGAACACTGAACATCCCCAACGCGACCCAACTGGTGCTGCCGAGGACAAGCCAGAGGACGAACAGGTACGCCGCCAACGCGCCCCCGACCACCGAGGCGGCCCGGCCGGACCAGGCCAGTGCTGTCACCGTCGCAAGCAGCACCATGATCGCGAAGGCGGTGTCGGGGAACCAGCCGTAGTCGCCGAGCAGCGCGAGGAACAGCCACATCGCGCCACCTGAGATGGCGACCAGACGAGGGTGGTCACGCCACCACAGCAGCGTGAGTCCGCTCGCCAGCAGCACGGCGGTGAACACGTTCCCCACGACCGTGGTCGGCCAGCCGTGCAACGCCGTCGGCAGCGCGACCACAATGGCGTCGAGGACGACGATCCCCACTCGCTCGAGTCTGTGCACGCCCGCCCCTTCGGATCAGCCGAGGACGGGCAACTGGGCCACGGCGCCCGCCCGGCCACGGGCGACCTTCACGTCGACCGAGCCACCGAGCAGCTTGGCCCGCTCCCTGGCCCGGGCGACGGCCGCCTTCAGGTCCGCGCTCTTGTCCACCAGCCCGTTCACGCGGATCTCGAGGGCGTCGGTCTCGAATCTCACCCCGACCTCGATCGGGGCGTCGGCATGGTCGGCGAGCGCGGTGATCAGGTGCTCGACGATCCGGTACGCCGACAGCTCGACCGTTGCCGGCAGCACTCGGGGGTCTCCCGTCACGGTCAGCCGCGAGTGTGTGGTGCGGAGCCGGGCGAGCAGCGTGTCGAGATGAGCGACGGTCGGTACGGGCGCCAGCGCAACGTCATCGCCGCGCAGCAGACCGACGATCTCACGCATGTCGTCCAGGGTCTGCCGGCTGCGCGACTCGATGGACTCGAGCACGACCTTCGCCTCGGCGGGCGGCAGGCGGTCGGCGGACTCAGCAGCCGTCGTCAGCTGACCGAGCCGCTCTTGCAGCAACCCATCGAGCTGCTGGGACAGCCGCGCCCGGTCGTCCGCGACGTCGAGCGCGGCACGCTCGTCGCGCAACTGACGCAGCTCCGCTTCACGAATCTCGAGCTCCCGGTTCAAAGCGGTTCGGTGGCGGGCGGCCAGGCCGACGCCGAAGACAACCAGGAGAACCGGTAGAGCCAGCAGTATGGCGCTCGGACCGGTGGTGGCGTCCACGACCAGCACGAGCACGGTCAGCAAGGCACCGAGTGCGCCGACGATCCACGCCGTCGTGCGCTCAGACCCGAGTGCCCCGAGGAACGCCAGTACGAAGGCCAGCGGCAGACCGGCGCCGCAGCGGGTCACCCAGCCGAAGACGACGTCGTGCAGCGCCATCACCACGACGGCGGCGGTGGTGACGGCGATGATGTTGCGCCGCCACCAGAGCACCGGAATCGTGGCGCCAAGGAACACCACGATCATCCAGGGCGACCGAGAACTCGTCAGGTGAACCATCGACCCCTCCGCGATGGCTGCACGGACCTGGTCGCCGGTCATCCGGACGTCCTCCCACATCAGGAGGACGCCGAGCGCGGTGAGGCCTCCCGCCAGGGCCCAGTCCCGGACCTTGATGCCGCGGAAGACCTCATCCATCGCCAACTCCTACTCGCAGCAGACCCGGTCAGGCGGCTGAACGCTCGGTGACCGGCGCGACGCCCGCAGACTGCCTGGTGACCCGATTCTGCACGAAGAGGCCGATGCCGTAGAAGAGCGCGGTGAGCGGAAGCGCCACCGCCAGACCGCCCGCGATGGTGTCGATCGACGCGTCCCTGGCGAGCATGACGAGCTGCGTGACGACGATGCCGACGAGGCCGAGCACCTGGTTCCGCCAGGAGCCGGCGAACCGGGCGACGGCGTACGCCAGGGCGAACGCCAGCGGGAGCTCGACGCCGCAGCGAGTGATCCAGCCGAACGCGAGCACGTGGGCGAGAGTGGCGACCGCGGTCACTGCGACGACCGCGAGGATATTGCGCCGACGCCACAGGATCGGCAGCGTGACGAGCAGGAAGGCCGGCACCATCACCCACGAGGTCGACGACAAGGGGTGCGGCAGGCCGTCCGAGCTCGACGCCGTGACGTTCTCGAGCATGATGAACACACCGGCGGCGGTCATGAGGCCGGCCAGGACGTAGTCGAGCGGCCGGATTCCCCTGAAGATTCCGTTCATTGGTCTTCCCTTCGTTCCGGGCCACCCTGATTGACCCTGATGCCGCGACGGTAGGTCGCGGCATCCGTCGTCCACCTCTGGCGCGAGGACGATTGTCAGGCGCTGCTGTCCTCCGCAGGGATGACACCGACGCCGGATGGATGACCCGGCGGACCGGAGCGGGCACACTCTCGGTGTGACCGAGTTGGATTCCTTCCCCGCCCCACCGCCCCGGTCGAAGATCCGCGTGCTCGTCGCCGACGACCAGACCCTGGTCCGCACAGGCTTCCGGGTGATCCTGGAGGCTGAGGGAGACATCGCGGTGGTGGCCGAAGCCGACTCCGGAACCGAGGCGATCCGGCAGGCTCAGTTGGTCGAGCCCGACGTGATCCTGATGGACATCCGGATGCCCGGACTCGACGGACTGTCGGCCACCGAGGAGATCCGGCGGCACCCGAACGCGCCGACGATCATCGTGCTCACCACGTTCGACCAGAACGAGTACATCTACCGGGCGTTGCGGGCCGGCGCGGCCGGCTTCCTGCTCAAGGACTCCCCGTCGACCCGGTTGGTCGCGGCTGTTCGCGCCGCGGCCACCGGCGACTCGCTGATCGAGCCGGCGATCACCCAGCGGCTGGTCGAGCGCTTCGTCGAGCCGGTCCAGCCGCAAGAGCTGCCCCCGGAGCTGGCCGCGCTGACCGACCGCGAGCGCGACGTACTGCGGCTCATCGCCCGTGGGCTGTCGAACGCGGAGATCGCGGCCGAGCTGGTGGTGGCCGAGACGACCGTGAAGACCCACGTCGCCCGGGTCCTGACCAAGCTTGGCGTCCGCGATCGCGTCCAGGCGGTGGTGGTCGCCTACGAGACCGGGTTCGTCGCTCGGCACTGATCAGTGGAGGAGAAAACCTTCCGATCAGGCTCTGGAGGCGTTACTTTGTCACCGGTCGGTTGACCGGCGTACACCTGTGTCTCATGCGGCGGTAGAGCGCACAGCGTCGGATGGCCGCGTCCGTCCACGCTGGGGAGGCTGTCGTGTCGCTCTTCCGTCCACTCGCCACCACGCTCGGCATCGGCGGTCTGCTCGCCGGCGCCGCGCTGAACCCGGCGTTCGCGCAGCCTGTCCCCGGCCCGCAGCCGGTCGAGGCGCAGCGGCCTTCGTCGTCGAGCTCGGACATCTCCGACCTCGCGATCGCCCCGGCCGGCGAAGGGCTGGTGACCAGCCGGCAGAACAGCCCGGTCGCGCCCGGCGTCAACTACACCGCCTTCGAGCGCCTCGACGCCCGCGGTTGGTTGCGTGGCGACATTCTCGCCACCGACCTGGACAAGCACGGCGTCACCGTCGACTACGTCAATACCGGCAAGGTCTCCGGCGGTACGCCGCTGAGCCAGCAGTTGGCTCGGAAGGGCGCGATCGCCGGGGTCAACGGCGACTTCTTCGACATCAACGACACCACCGCGCCGCTCGGCGTCGGGGTCGAGCGGTCCGGCCGGCTGATCAACGCCCCGGCCGCCGGCCACAACGACACCGCGGTGATCGGTAAGGACGGACTCGGCACGATCGCCCAGCTCTTCCTGCAAGGTACGGCGACCGACGACGACGCGACGAAGCTCCAGCTGACCAACCTCAATTCGCCGGCCGTCAATACCGGCGGCATCGGCCTCTACACCCCGGAGTGGGGCGACGCGGCCCGGACCAGGACCGTGGACGGCCTGCCGACCGTCCGCGAGGTGATCCTTCGCGACGGTGTGGTCGTCTCGTCGGCCACCACTCCGGGCACCGCCCCGCTGGCCGCGAACGAGCAGGCGCTGATCGGCCGCGAGGCCGGCGCCGACGCGCTGACCGCGTTCGAGGTGGGCGACAAGGTCGACGTGCAGTACGGCCTGCGCCCCGACGCGACGGATGTCGCGGTCGGCATCAGCGGCAACACGCAGCTCGCGAAGGACGGCAAGGTCCCCGGCGACGTGCCGGACGCCGACCTCGCGCCGCGGACCGCGATCGGGTTCGACGCGGACGGCAGCCGGATGATCCTGCTCACCGTCGACGGCCGCACGACCGGTTCTCGCGGCCTGTCGCTGAAGGAGATGGGTCAGCTGATGATCGGCCTCGGGGCCGACGACGCGCTCAACCTGGACGGCGGCGGCTCGTCGACGATGCTGGCCCGGACGCCGGGCAAGGCGGCGCCGCAGGTCGTGAACGACCCGTCCGACGGCGGCGAGCGGCTGATCCCGAACGGCCTCGGCCTGCTGCCGGTGAAGGGTTCCGGCAAGCTGAAGGGCTTCCGAGTCGAGGCGGTGGGCACCGCGGCCGAGCAGCCGGACACCGACATCTCCCGCAGCTCCCGCGTCCTCACCGGCCTCAGCCGCGTCCTCACCGCCACCGGTCACGACGAGACGTACGCGCCGGCGACGGGTACGCCGTACTGGTTCGGTGGGAGCAATGTCCGGGTCGACCAGCATGGCGTGGTGATCGGTCGGAAGGCAGGCGACGCGGTGATCACGGCGGCCCGCGGTACGGCGAACGGAAGGTTCCCGATGACAGTGCTCGGTCCGCCGACCCGCTTGGCGCCGTCGACCCGGCAGGTGTCGTTGTCCGACGCAACGGCCAAGGGCTTCTTCGAGGTCGACGGGTACGACGCCGACGGCTTCTCGACCTGGATCGAACCGCGCGACGTCAAGCTGACCTACGACCCCGCGGTCGTGAATGTGGTTGCGCGCGGCAACGGGTTTGACGTGAATGCCCTGAGCAACGAAGCGGTGTCGACCGTGATCACCGCCACGGTCGGCAACCTGTCGACGCAGCTCAGTGTCACGGCCGGGCTGGCCAGTACGGTGGTGGACGAGGTCGACGACCTGAGCAAGTGGGCGGCGAACGCCGTACCGGTCGGTGCGGCGACGGCGTCGCGGTCGGCGGCCGAGGGCCATGACGGTGGCCAGGCGATCGCGCTCGACTACTCACTCACGGGCAGTACGGCGACGCGAGCGGCGTACCTCTCGCAGACTCCGCAGCAGACGCTCCCGGGACAGCCGCAGAAGCTCGGCGCGTGGGTGTACGGCGACGGCAAGGGCGCGTGGCTGCGGGCGAACGCGTACGACGCCGCCGGCGGCACCGCGCAGACGCTGAACCTCGCGACCGCGGTCGACTGGACCGGCTGGAAGTACGTCGAGGCCGACATCCCGCCCGGTCTGACGATGCCGCTGCGGTTCTGGCGGATCTACGTGGTGGAGACCGTGCCGACCCGGCAGTACTCGGGCCGGATCATCATCGACGACCTGACCGTCCGCAGCGCGCCGCCGGTGACGATGGAGCCGCCCGCGAAGGTGATCGACCCGATGGTGGTGACGGACGGGACGGTGACCGGCGGCGGCCGGTGGCGGTTCGCGGTGATGTCGGACGCGCAGTTCACCTCCGACGACCCGAACTCGGACTACGTCAAGCAGGCCCGGCGGACGATCCGCGAGGCGCTCGCGCAGAAACCGGACTTCCTGGTGATCAACGGTGACTTCGTCGACCGCGCGTTCGGGCCGGACATCGCGCTGGCGAAGCAGATCATCGACGAGGAGGTCGCCGGCAAGGTGCCGGTGCACTACGTGCCGGGCAATCACGAGACGTACGGGCCGGGTGACCTGTCCGAGTGGACCAAGGTGTTCGGGTCGCCGACCAGCACCTTCGATCACAAGGGCACGCGGTTCATCCTGCGCGACTCGTCGCTGGGATCGCTCCGGGCGGGCGGGTTCGACCAGATCCTCGACCTGCGCAAGCAGTTGGACGACGCGGCGACGAACACGACGATCCGCAACGTGGTGGTGATGGCGCATCACCCGATCGACGATCCGTCGCCGACGCAGAACTCGCAGCTCGGCGACCGCAAGGAAGCCGCCATGATCGTCCAGTGGCTGGCCGGCTTCCGGGCCTCGACCGGCAAGGGTGCGGCGTACATGGCGGGGCACGCCGGGACCTTCGCGGCCACCCGGACGGATGGCGTCCTGCTGCCGCTGACTGGCAACTCCGGCAAGAGCCCGGCCGCTGCTCCGGACGCCGGCGGCTTCACCGGCTGGGCCCTGGTCGGGATCGACCCCAAGGCGACCGCGGCGCCGGCCGGCGAGCGCAAGTGGTCGGCGCCCGAGCGATCATGGTTCCAGGTCGAGCTACGGCCTCACGTGGACACGCTCGAGCTCACCGCTCCGGCCTCCCTCCAGCGCGGTCAGACGGCAGCTGCCTCGGCGACCGTCGTCCAGGACGGTCGCCGGGTCCCGGTCGCGTTCCCGGTGTCGTCGGACTGGTGGGGCTCAGCGTCCCTCCACATCGGCCCGGCCGGGACCGCGCCGTTCTGGGCGGTCGCGTCGTACGACCCGGCGACCGGTCAGCTGACCGCCCTCCGCCCCGGCACCGCCCAACTCGGCGTCACGGTGAACGGGGTCTCCAAGTCCACCACCATCGAGGTGGGCTGGTAGGTGTGCAGGTCAACAGGACGTAGTCATGTAGTAGGTCCTCGGTTCACGCTCAGCGGGCGAGTGGTTCGGGCGGAATGAGGCACTACTACCTGTCCATCTGCACGCGGCGACCGGCCGTCGGGTAGCGTCCGACGGGTGACTGACCTGGTGGTGCCGCAGCGGCTGCGGACTGGTGATCGGGTTGCTGTGGTGGCGCCGTCGGGGCGGGTCCAGGCGGAGCGGCTGGAGATCGGGGTCGAGCGCCTGAAGGCGTGGGGGCTCGAGGTCGAGGTGATGCCGGCGGTGCTGGCCGGGCATGAGCGGTTCAGCTACCTGGCCGCGGACGACAAGGCCCGGGCCGAGGACTTGCGGGCGGCTTGGCTGGATGAGCGGTTCGCCGCGGTGTTCTGTGCGCGCGGTGGGTACGGCGTGCAGCGGATGCTCGAGTACGTCGACTTCGACGAGTTGGCGGCGGTGCCGAAGTGGTTCATCGGATTCAGCGATATCAGCGCACTGCACGAGCCGCTGAACGCCCGGGGCCTGGTCACGGTCCACGGACCGATGGCCGCCGCAGTGGAGCAGTTGGGTGTTCCGGAGGGACGGGAGCGGCTGCGTGCGTTGCTGTTCGAGCCGGAGAGTGTGACTGACCTGCTCGCGCCTGTTGGAGCTCGCACTGTGGTCGATGGCGTGGCCGAAGGGCGGCTGCGGGGCGGCAATCTGGCGTTGCTTGCGTCGAGCCTCGGTACGCCGACCTACGCGGCGCCGGCGGGTGTCGTCGTCCTGGAGGACGTCAACGAGGAGGCATATCGGGTGGACCGGTTGCTCACCCAGTTGCTGCGGTCCGGGTGGTTCGACAAGGTGACCGGTGTCGTGGTCGGGGACTTCAGTGAAGCGGCCGATCCGATCGACGACGTGGTCCACGAGCGGCTCGAGCCACTCGGCGTACCGATTGTGGAGGGGGCCGCGATCGGGCATGAGGCTTTGAACCTCGCCGTACCGCTTGGACTGCCGGTACGGCTCGACGCGACCGCGGGGACCCTCACTCCGCTGTGGTGAGATGCTCCCGCAGGAAGGTGAAGGCCTGCGGGTAGGCGTCCAGGCGGTTCTTCAGCTTGGCAAGGCCGTGGCCTTCATCCGGGTAGACCAGGAGCCGGCACGGTACGTCGCGCTTGGTCAGCGCCTCGGTGATCTGCTCAGCCTCTGACAGCGGCACCCGTGGATCGTTGGCGCCGTGGATGACGAACAGCGGCGCCCGGATGTCGTCGACCCGGCTCAGTGGGCTCGCGGACTCCAAGAAGTCCCGGTCGGTCGCGAGATAGCCGTACTCGCGCTCCCGCATGGCCCGGCGGTAGTCAGAGGTGTTCTCCAGGAAGGTCACCAGTGAGGCGATCCCGACGATGTCGACACCGGCCGCCCACAGGTCCGGCTGGAACGCGACCCCGGCCAGCACCATGTAGCCGCCGTACGAACCACCCCACAGCGCGGCGTGCTGCGGGTCGGCGCCGATCGACGGGAGCCAGCTGTGGATCGCGGCCAGGTCCTTCACCGAGTCGAGCCGCAGCTCCCGGTCGTCGAGGGAGTACCAGCGCTTGCCGTATCCCGCCGAGCCGCGGACGTTCGGTACGACGACCGTGTGGCCGTCGGCGGCGAGCGACGAGATGATCGGGCTCCACAGGCGCATCGCCGCGCCCTCCGGACCACCGTGCACGTGGACCACGGTGGAACCCAGGTCCGGACCGGTCGGCCGGAACACGAACACCGGCACCTGCTCACCGTCGAACGACGGCACCCGCAGGCTCTCCGGGTGCTCGAGCTCGGCCGGAGGCTCCACCTGACCCGGCGACCGGAGCTCCACGACCTCGCCGGTCGCCGGGGTGTATCGGAACACCGTCGGCGGCGTGATCGGTGAGTTGTAGGTGATCGCCGCGAACGAGCCGTCCGCGGACCAGAGCGGATCCGGCGTCGCAATCGTCAACCCGGCGCAGCCGCCCGAGGGCAGGTCCAGTGGCGCGGTCGCCGAGCCGTCCAGCCGGTGCAGCGCCAGCGAAACCTCGCCGTCCTCCAGTACGCCGACCAGGAGGTGCTCGCCGTCGGGTGAGACCCAGCCGGACAGGTCGCGGGCGTCGTCGACGAGTACGTCGCTCCACACCGCGTCGGCCAGGTCATAGCGCCGTACTGCCATCCGGTCCCGGTCTGCGTTGCTCGATACCAGGAACGCGCTGGAGTCCGGCAGCCACGAGACTGCTGTCTGGTCGTTGTGGGCGTCGGCCGGGGTCAGCTCGGTGACGGCCTGCGTAGCCGTGTCGACCAGCAGCAGTTGCATGGAGTTCGCCGGTGCGCTGGCCAGAGACAGCACGACCCAGTGGCCGTCCGGAGAGAGGCTGACCGCCATCACCCAGCCACCGCCGTCGTACAGGGCCTTCTCCGTACCGGTCGGCAGATCGCGGCCGACCAGGTCGAAGTCGACACCGTTGCGCCGGTTGGTGGTGAACAGGATCCGGTCGGGCTTGGCGTCCACCAGGTGGTGGTTGTACGCCGGGTCGTGGACGAGCGGCGTGAGCGTCGGCAGCCCGGGGTCGTCGAGGTCGAGTATCGACAGCTGGCCACGTTCGTCGCCGCCGCTGTCGTGCTCGACGACCACACGCCGGCTCCCGGGCACGAACCGCGCCCCGCGGCAGGTGTCGCCGAGGTCGGTGAGCGCTCGCCACGTCCCGTCGGGGGCGATCTCGTTGACCTGGCGGACACCGGTGCCGTCGTAGAGGACGAGCAGGCGACCCTCGTCGTTCACGTCGAGTGCCATCGTGGACGTCAGCGAGAACAGCGTTGTCAGCACCGTCCCATCCTCACATGGGTGGCGGTCACCGGGGGCAGCCCGTGCGGTCTGCCCCCGGCGCCGCGTCAGCGCTCGCCGTGCCAGGAATGCCAGAGCGCCGCATAGGGGCCCTGGGCATCGACCAGTTCGTCGTGCCCGCCCAGCTCGACGATCCTGCCGTCCTCCACGACAGCGATCACATCCGCGTCGTGCGCGGTGTGCAACCGGTGTGCGATCGCCACTACGGTCCGGCCGGCCAGGACACCGGCCAAGGACCGCTCCAGATGCCGTGCGGCCCGCGGGTCCATCAACGAGGTCGCCTCGTCCAGAACCAGCGTGTGCGGGTCGGCCAGCACCAGCCGGGCCAGGGCGACCTGCTGCGCCTGAGCCGGAGTCAGCGAGATCCCACCGGACCCCACCTCGGTGTCCAGCCCGTCGTCGAACCCGGCGACCCATCCGTCGGCGTCGACCGAGCGCAGCGCGGCCCACAGGTCGGCGTCGGTGGACTCCGGCCGGGCCAGCCGCAGGTTGTCCCGCACACTGCCCACGAACACGTGGTGCTCCTGGTTGACCAGAGCAACGTGACTCCGGACCTGCTCGGCCGACATCTGGTCCAGGGCGGCACCACCCAAGGTGATGTCACCGACCCGTGGCGAGTAGATGCCTGCCAGCAGCCGGCCCAGCGTCGATTTCCCTGCTCCAGAAGGGCCTACGAGCGCAACCCGCGCGCCCGGCTGCACAGTCAGCGTCACACCGTGCAGCACGTCCCGGCCTTCCAGATAGCCGAACCGCACGTCGTCGGCCAGCACAGTCCGGCCCTCCGGCTCGGCGTCTCCCTCGGCGGCGGCCGCTTCGATCTCACGGACCCCGACCAGCCGGGCCAGTGACACCTGCGCCACCTGGAGTTCGTCGTACCAGCGGATCATCATGTTGACCGGCTCGACCAGCATCTGGATGTACAGCGCACCAGTGGTGAGTGCGCCGACGGTGAGCCAGCCCTGGATGGCGAACCCGCCACCGATGACCAGTACGGCGGCCAGCGCGACCGTGTGGGTCATGTTGATCACGGGGAACAGGATCATCCGCAGATAGAGGGTGTACCGCTCCCAGGCGACCCACTGACCGATCCGGGTGTCGCCCAACTTGATCCGGCGGTCGCCGAGCCGGTGCGACTCCACGGTCCGGCCGGCGTCGACCGTCTCGGCCAGCCCCGAGGCCACCGCGGCGTACCCGGCGGCCTCCGACCGGTACCCCGATGGCGCACGGCGGAAGTACCAGCGGCCACCGATGATCAGGATGGGCGCCGCGATCACCACCGCCACCGCCAACACGGGCGCGGTCACGATCAGCGCGCCGATCAGCAGCGACCCCCAGATCAC
This sequence comes from Kribbella sp. NBC_01510, assembly GCF_045040325.1. Taxonomy (NCBI): domain Bacteria; kingdom Bacillati; phylum Actinomycetota; class Actinomycetes; order Propionibacteriales; family Kribbellaceae; genus Kribbella; species Kribbella sp. NBC_01510. Next base: position 2,441,877 of record NZ_CP109418.1, read on the forward strand.
CGCGATGGTCAGCTGCGGCACAGCGTCCCGCATCGCGTGCGAGAGCCGGTCGATGTCGGTGGTGATCCGGGACAGCAGGTCGCCGGTGCCGGCCCGCTCCAGGACACCAGGCGGCAGCCCGACCGCGCGGACCAGGAAGTCCTCGCGCAGATCGGCGAGCATCTCCTCGCCGAGCACCGCACCGCGCAGCCGGGTGAGCCGGACGAACACCGTCTGCACCAGCAGGGCGATGACGAACCCGATCACCACGGACGGCAGCTGAACATCGGTGCTGCCCTGCGACAGCTTCTGCACCACGTTGCCGAGCAGCCAGGGCCCGACCATGCCGCTCAGCGCCGCCACCGCGTTCACCAGCGTCAGCCAGCCGAACGCGCGGCGGTGCCGGCGGAACAGTGTCTTCAGGTAGGCGCGCACGGTCGCGCTGCCCGCCACCGGCAGCCGGGCCGCTTCCTGCGGCGCCGCCGGGTCGTACAGAGGGCGCTTCACGCCAACTCCTCGAAGGTTGGTTCGTCTTCACGGGTCACAACCGCGCGGTAGCGCGGGTTGGTGAGCACCAGCTCGTGGTGGGTCCCGACCGCGTCGACTCGGCCCTCCGGAACGAAGACCACTCGCTCCACGCGGTCCAGCATCAGCGGGCTGGAGGTGAACACCACAGTGGTCCGGCCGGCGCGTAGCAGCCGCAGGCCGTCGGCGATCCGCGCCTCGGTGTGCGCGTCCACCGCACTGGTCGGCTCGTCCAGCACCAGCACCGGCGGGTCGACGTACAGCGAGCGGGCCAGAGCGACCCGCTGCCGCTGCCCACCGGACAGGGACCGTCCACGCTCGGTCAGCACGGCCTTCATTGCGTCCGACTCACCGGCCGGCAGCGTCTGCCGCAGTACGTCGAGAATGTCCGTGCACTGCGCTGCGTCGAGCGCAATCTCCGGAGAGACCGCACCACTCGCCGGTACGTCGAACAGCTCGCGCACTGTCCCCGACAGCAGCACCGGGTCCTTGTCCTGCACGAGTACGACGGTCCGTGCGGACTCCAACGGGAGGTCGTCCAGCGCGACACCGTCGAGCAGCACAGAGGCCTCGCCGTCCTCGGCCGTCGGGCTGTGACCACCCAGGCGGTCCGCCAGCCGGCCACCCGCGTCCGGGTCGCCACAGACGACCGCGGTGAAGCTGCCGGTCGGAACGTGCAGACCGGACACCGGGTCGAGCAGGTCACCGTTGGGCAGCTGGGCCTCGCCCGTGCCCTTGGTCTCGTCAGTCCGCTGCAGCGACAGCACGCGCGCGGCTCGGCGCGCCGACACCTTCGAGAAGATGAACGCGCTCGCCGTCTCCTCGAACGTGTGCAGCGGCACGAGCATGAAGGTGACGAACCCGTACGTCGTGACGAGCTCGCCGACCGAGATCTGTCCGGACATCACCATCCGGACGCCCAGCCACACGACGACTACCAGGAAGATCCCGAACAGCAGCACCTGGAGAGCCGCGATCAGCGACCACATCCGGGCACTGCGGACCGCACTGGCCCGGTAGTCCTGCGATGCGGTGCGGTAGCGGTCCAGGAACAGCTGCTCACCACCGATACCCCGCAGCACACGCAGACCGGCGACGGTGTCGGCGGCCAGCTCGGTGGCCCGGCCGCCCTTGGCCCGCTGCGCGTCCGCACGACGCTCGGCCGGACCCATCAGCGGAACGATCGAGAACGCCAGCACCGGTACGGCCACAGCGACCACCAGACCGAGCTGCGGCTCGTAGAACAGCAGACCGATCACGACGGCGAAGCAGGTCAGCAGAGCGGCCGCGAACCGGCCGAGCACCTCGACGAACCAGCCGATCTTCTCGACGTCGCCGCTACTCACGGCGACCACCTCGCCGGCGGCGATCCGGCGGGTCAGCAGCGAGCCCAGCTCCGCAGCCTTGCGGAACAGCAGTTGCTGCAGGCGCGACGCCGTACTGATCCAGTTGGTCACCACGGCGCGGTGGAAGAACGAGTCGGCACCGGCCTTGGCTGCGCCGAACGCGAGCAGCAGGACGCCGGCCAGGATCAGCTTCGGCCAGGACAGGTCGATCACCGCCTGGACGGCGAGACCGACGGCGATCGGAGCGGCGGCGATACCGCCGAAATAGAGGAGTCCCCAGAACACTGCGAGGGCCTGCCCGCGCAGTTGCTGGTGCTCCAGCCAGAGAATGAGTCGGAGACCCGACCGGGTGTCCGGCACACCCGGGTCGGCGAACGGAATGAGGCGCAGGGACATGACGTCTCGCAAGAGGCGTAGAAGGGTTGAGAAAGAGGCACCTGACCAGGCGTATGGATCAAGCCTAGGCGGGCCCGCCGACAGTCCGCCAACCCTTTTCAACCAGTGGTCGGACGCCGGGGGAATCGTTTCCGGCGGCGGTAGTAAAGTCTTCAACAGATGATCGGAGGGAGCTGGGTGGCGGAGCTGACGCGAGGGCGGCGGCTGCTGATTCTCGGCATCTGTTGCTCCAGCCTGTTCATCGTCGGGCTGGACGCCACCATCGTGAACCTGGCGCTGCCGTCCATCCGGGTCGAGCTGGGCGCGTCGGTGACGAAGCTGCAGTGGACCATCGACGCCTACACGCTGGTGATCGCCTGTCTGCTGATGGTGTCCGGTTCGACCGCGGACCGGGTCGGACGGCGGCGGACGTTCCAGGCCGGGCTGGTGGTCTTCGGGATCGGGTCGCTGCTGTGCGGATTCGCGCCGACCATCGACCTGCTGATCGTGTTCCGGATGGTGCAGGCGGTCGGCGGCTCGATGCTGAACCCGGTCGCGATGTCGATCATCACCAACACGTTCACCAACCCGCGTGAGCGCGCTCAGGCGATCGGGATCTGGGGCGGTGTGGTCGGGCTGAGCATGGCGGTCGGCCCGTTGGTCGGTGGTGCCCTCGTCGACGCGGCGGGCTGGCGGTACATCTTCTGGATCAACGTGCCGGTCACGGTGGCCGCCGTACTGATGACTGCCTTCTTCGTGCCCGAATCGCGGGCCGCGGTGCCGCGGCGGATCGATCCGGTCGGTCAGGTGCTCGTCGTCCTGGTGCTCGGCAGCCTGGTGTACGCGATCATCGAGGGGCAGTCGGCCGGGTGGGGCTCGCCGCTGATCATCGGGTGCTTCGTGCTGTGCGCGGCGGCGTTGGTGTCGCTGGTCCTGTACGAGCGTCGCCGGGAGGAACCGCTGCTCGAGCCGCGGTTCTTCCGGAGCGCACCGTTCTCGGGCGCGACGCTGATCGCGGTCTGCGGGTTCTCGGCATTGTCCGGGTTCCTGTTCCTGAACTCGCTGTATCTGCAGTCGGTGCGTGGGTTCTCCGCGTTGCACGCCGGCTTGCTGACGTTGCCGATGGCGGCGATGACGGTGGTGTTCGCGCCGCTGTCCGGCTGGCTGGTCGGACATCGAGGACCGCGGCTGCCGCTGGTCGTTGCCGGGATCGGGCTCACGGTCTCCGGGCTGCTGCTGTCGCGGCTGGACCTCACCACCTCGACCGTCGTGCTGCTGGCCGGCTATCTGATCTTCGGCCTCGGCTTCGGGATGCTGAACGCGCCGATCACGAACGCCGCGGTCTCCGGGATGCCGCTCTCCCAGGCCGGCGTCGCGGCCGCGCTCGCCTCCACGAGTCGCCAGGTCGGCGCGTCCCTCGGCGTCGCGATCGCCGGCACGGTCCTGACCGCTCGGCTGGTCGGCCCGCTCGAGACCGGCTTCGTCGAAGCCGCTGTGCTGTGCTGGTACATCATCGCGGGCTGCGGCTTCCTGGTCCTCGTGCTCGGACTGATCACGACCGGCAAGTGGGCCCGTCGTACGGCGGAAGCTGTCGCGGAGGACCTCGTCAGGGCTCGATGAGTCCGGCGCGGCCGAGGGCTTTGAGCCGGCCGCGGAGGATCTTCTGCCGGCGCTCCTCGTCGGGGAACAGCTCGACGTACGCCGTCCCCTTTGCGGCGAGCAGGTCGTCGTCGAGCCGTCGTACCGTGCCGGCCGGGAAGCGGTGCGTCATCGCGACCTGCACCGCGGCGCTGTCGATGCCGGTGAGAAGCTCGGTCAGCTGCTCCTCGGTGGTGACGCCGAGCCGGCCGAGGATGCCGAGCATCCAGGCGTAGTGGTTCGTCTTGGCGTGCGGCGCGTCCGGGTAGCGACGGGTCAGGTACGACGTCAGGGTCGCCGTGGTCAGGTCACGCGGGGTCTTGTCCGGCTCGGCGGCCGCGAGTTCGCGGTACAGCCGGTCGATCTCGGTGAACTCGTTGTCGGCCAGCTCCATCAACGCCGCCGCGAGCAGGAACCGCCGGTCGAACTCCGCCTTGCGCTCCGGTGGGATGTCCAGCTTGTACCGGATGTCGTGCTCGAACTCGGCCCACGCGTGCTGAACCGCGGTCCGGACCTGGATCTCCATGGTCAGGTTCTTCAGTACGGCGTACTCCGGCAGCTCCCGGCGATGCGCGTTCAGCCGGACCAGGTAGTGCTTGCTCGCGTACCCGAACACCCCCTGCGCGCGGGTGTGCGCGCCCATGTCGGTGTGCTCGACGATCTCGAACTCGGCCTCGATCACCTCGCACACCCGGTCCACGGCCTCGACCAGGAACGTGATCACCCGGGCCGCCACCAGGTCGGTGATCTGGTTCAGCGGGTCGTCGTACTTCGGCCTGGTCGGGTCGTCGGGATGCGGTTTGGCCGCCTTCGCCAGGAACGACTCCGGATCCTTCGCCCGGGCGGTCGCGCTGAGGTAGTTGATGCCTTCCTCTTCGCCGATCAGCTCGTCGATCAGGGCCTCGAGCTTGCGCGCACCACCGACGTACTGCTGATGCACGCGCTCGTACAACGCGCCCGCCTGACCAGCCCACTCCATGGCCGCACCCTAGTGTGCCGACAGCTGACGCGCTCTCTGGACGCGTCTATCGAAATCTAGTTCTTTCACTAGAAAGCCGTAGACAAGGCTCGCGACACGCTCTCGCGGTGGCTAGTGAAATCTAAGGAAAACGCTAGACGGGCTCATACAGTGACAGCATGGATCCGATCCGGAATCCCTATGCGCCCGGCGCCGGTCAGCGGCCGCCTGAGCTGGCCGGACGCGACACCGAGGTGCGGCAGTTCGAGGTAGTCCTCGAGCGGGTCGCGGCAGGCAGACCGGAGCGGAGTCTGGTGCTGAGTGGACTCCGTGGTGTGGGGAAGACCGTGTTGCTCAACACGTTGCGCAGCCAGGCCATCAAGCGGGCGTGGGGCACGGGGAAGATCGAGGCCCGGCCGGACCAGAGCGTCCGGCTGCCGATCGCGCAGGCACTGCACACCGCGATGCGGGAGCTGGGACACCGGCACCGTGACGACGAGCGGGTCGACCAGTTCAGCGCCGTACTGAAGGCCTTCGCGTTGCGGACGGCGGCGAACGACCGGAAGGGGATCCGCTGGCATCCGCCGGTCGACGTGGCCGCGGCGAAAGGGCGAGCCGACTCGGGTGATCTCGAGATGGACCTGATCGAGCTCTTCACCGATGCGGCCGATCTGGCCGGTGATCTGTCGGTGGGGGTCGGGCTGTTCATCGACGAGATGCAGGACATCAGTGCGGACGACCTGTCCGCGCTGTGCGCCGCTTGTCACGAGATCTCGCAGCAGAGTGCGCCGTTGGTTGTCGTGGGCGCCGGGTTGCCGCATCTGCCCGCCGTACTGTCCGCCAGCAAGTCGTACTCCGAGCGGCTCTTCCGCTACATCCGCGTGGACCGGTTGGCGCGGGAAGCGTGCGACCGGGCGCTGATGGTGCCGGCGGAGAGCGAGGGCGTTCTGTACGACGAGGAGGCGCTGGACGAGCTGTACGCCCAGACGGACGGGTACCCGTACTTCGTCCAGGCCTTCGCCCACTCCACCTGGGACCACGCCCCGACCTCCCCGATCACCATCAAGGACGTCGCGGTCGCCGCCCCCGAGGCCTCCGCCGAACTCACCGTCGGCTTCTTCGGCTCCCGCTACGAACGCGCGACTCCCGCGGAACGCGAGTACATGCGCGCCATGGCCGAACTAGGCATCGGCGTCGACGACGGCTCCGTCCCCACCGCCGAAGTAGCCAGCACCCTCAACCGCAAACCCCAGTCCCTCTCCCCCGCCCGCGACGGCCTCATCAAGAAAGGCCTGGTCTTCTCCGCCGAACGCGGCACCGTAGCCTTCACCGTCCCCCACTTCGGCAAATTCCTCCGCACCCGTACCGCCTAGGTGGGGTGCCGGGGGTTGGTTTGGTAGCGGCCTGGGGTGGTGCCTAGGAGGGTGGTGAAGGCGGTGATGAAGGTGCTGGGGTTGGACCAGCCGCAGGCGTGGGCTACGTGGGTGGTGGTGTGGCCATCGGCGAGGAGGATGAGGGCCTGGTGGATGCGTAGTTGGGTGCGCCATTCGTAGAAGGTCATGCCGAGTTCGTTGTGGAGGAGGCGGCTGAGGGTGCGGGGGCTGGCTCCGATGGTTCGTCCGAGCTCGGCAAGCGGGGTGTTGTCCGCGGGGTCGTCGTACAGGAGTTGGGCGATCGCCTGCAGTCGATCGTCTTGTGGTTCCGGCAGGTGTAGTGGCTGCTCCTGTGCTTCGTGGAGCTCGTCGACCAGGACTCGGCGGACGCGGGCGCGCGCGGCCCGGTCGTAGGCGGGTAGGGCGGGGTCGTAGTTGCGTGGGCCGGTGAGGTTCAGCAGGATCTCGCGGGCGAGGTCGGAGACCGTGAACACGGCGGGATGGGCTGGTACGAGCCGGGCCAGAGATGCCGGGAGGAACAGGATCCGCATGTCGGTGTTGCCATGGGCGCGGTGGTAGTGCGTGAAGCCGGCGGGAGTCCAAGCGACTCGATTGGCCGGCACGATCGAGGTGCCCCGTTCGGTGTGCACCGACAGGACGCCGCGAGCGGCGTACACCAGATGCCCGCGCGAATGGGACTGCACGGAGCTCGTTCCCCCGGACGGCCAGAGGTGCACGCCTCCGGACGGCCACAGCTGGGAGGATCGGGCGACTTGGCGACGAACGGGCATCGCTTGGCATTCTATCGGTGGCCCGCCACACCGCCTGCTGGCGACAGTGAATGCATGAGTACGACGATGCGCGCGGCGGTCTGCGTCAGGGCGGGTGGCCCGGAGGTTCTGGAGATCCGTGAACTGCCGGTACCAGCAGTCCGGGCGGGCTGGAGCCTGGTGCGGGTGATGGGCGCGGGCTTGAACCGGTCGGAGCTGCGGACCCGGCAGGGGTATTCCCCGAGCGTGACGTTCCCGCGGGTGCTCGGGATCGAATGTGTGGGAGTCGTGGCGGCGTCGACCGATCCCGGGTTGCCGGATGGGACGACCGTCGCGGCGGTGATGGGTGAGATGGGACGTCAGTTCGACGGCGGCTACGCGGAGTACGCACTGTTGCCGAACTCCCTGCTGATGCCAATCACCACCGCATTGCCGTGGGACGTCTTTGCCGCGCTACCCGAGACGTACCTGACCGCACATGGCTCACTGGACACGTTGGGGATCGAGCCCGGCGGCAAACTGCTGATCCGCGGCGGGACCTCGTCCGTCGGGATGGCGGCCGCGTCGATCGCGTCCGGCTACGGTGTCGAGACGGCGGCGACGACCCGGCGGCAGGACAAGGTCGACGCGTTGGCTGCGGCCGGTGTCGACCACGTACTCGTCGACGGCCGTGGGTCGCCGGCGACCATGGACGCGGTTTGGCCGGAGGGTCCGGACTATGTTCTGGACCTCGTCGGAGCGAGTACTGCGGTCGACTCGCTGCATCTGGTCCGTCGTGGCGGGACGGTGTGTGTCGCGGGCTCGCTCAGTGGGTGGCTGATCCCGGACTTCGAAGCAATAGCGATGATTCCGTCCGGGACCAAGCTCACGGCTTTCCACAGCGACAACCTGAAGGGCGAGGCGGGCGCAACCGTGCTGCAGCGGGTCGTGCATGAGATCGAGGCCGGCGTCTATCGACCCAACATCGACCGGGTCTTCGGCCTGGACGACATTGTTGCGGCTCACCACTACATGGAAAGCAACGAAGCCATCGGGAAGCTTGTCGTGACGCCCTGACCGGTCGTTCACGAAACTCACCTTTCGTGGAGGACCGGTGAGTCGGTAGGGTCGATTGTCATGACCACCCGGCGGACTGGCCAGCGCGGCGACGCGCCTGTACGCCAGCGGGGTGGGCGGCACAGCCGGCGGAAGTCGCACAAGGTGCAGTGGTTTTCGGTGACTGCGTTAGCCGTGCTGGGGACTGTGGTGGTGATGCATCCGGATGTGGCCAACCGGCGGAGTCTGGCGGCTGATGTGGTGTCCGGGGTGAGTGCGCCTGTCACCGAGGTGCCGGTCAGCACGCCCACGCCGGTTCCGACGCCTACGCAGAAGTTCACCACTCCGTTGCGGCCGGCACCGAGTTTGACGCGGCAGCCCAAGGGCGCGAAGCCGAATGTCAGTGTGTCCAGTGGCAAGCTTGCCGTAGTGCCCGGGTTCAACAAGGCGACCGGGGTCCGGGACAAGCTGACCTATCGGGTCGAGATCGAGCAGGGACTGTCGGTCAACGGTGCCGTGGTTGCGGCGATCATCCACAAGACGCTGGCCGACCCCCGCGGCTGGCAGGCGGTTCACCCGGTCAGCTTCGAGCGGACCGACAAGGTCGACGCCGACCTGCGCATCATCCTGGCCACGCCGGCGCTGACGGACAAGCTCTGTCTGCCGCTCGACACCGGCGGTGAGGTGTCCTGCCGGGTCGAGGACCGGGTCGTGCTGAACGCCAAACGGTGGATGTACGCGATCCCGGCGTACAACGGCGACGTCTCGCTGTACCGCAGCTACCTGGTCAACCACGAGGTCGGGCACGCGCTCGGCCACGGCCACTCGACCTGCACCAAGGCGAAGACCCCCGCGCCGGTGATGATGCAGCAGACCAAGGGCCTGGCCGGCTGCCTGCCGAACGCCTGGCCGACGATCAAAGCGACCTGAGCGAAGCATCCGTTCGTGAGAAGCTGAGTCGGAGGGGAGGGAGCAGCGATGTCGTCACAGGATTTCCCGACGTACGGCCGGGGCGACGAGCCCGACCAGTCCGGTGAGGAGCACCACTACGCCCGTCCCACGCCGTACGGCGGTGGGACCTACGGCGTGGGCCCATACACGGACCCGCAGCCCGGCCCCTACGCCCAGCCGCAGCCCTACGGCTCCCAGCCGGGCCAACCTCAAGGCCAGCCGGGCCAGCCACTAGACCGGCCCGATCAGCAACAGAGCCAGCCGCAGTACGCCGGTCCGCCGCAGAGCCAGGGCCCGACGTACACCCAGCCGCCGAACTTCCGCCCCGGGAGCCCCTACGGTCCCGCGGCGCATCCGCAGCAGCACGAGCTCCCGACGTACGGACGGGATGAGCCGGTCGCGCCCCGTGACCCGCGTGCCGCCCGGGTGGTCGGACTGGCCGCACTGATCGCGGCCGTCTACGGACTGCTCGTCGTGTCCGTCCAGCGGGTCGCCCTGCGCGAGATCTCCCAGGCCCCCGGCTCACCGCTGAACCACCCGCTCCGCACCGACGTGATCGACACCATCGGCCAACTGCTGCTGATCGTGGTCGGCGCGGTCGCGATCGGGATGTGGATCCGGGACGTGCTCGCCCGCCGCAAGGCAGGGCGCCAGCCCGACCCGGTCGAGCTCGGTGGCCTCCTGCTGGTCGCGGTGTCCGCGATCCCGATCCTGATCTGGCTGAGCATCGTCCTGTCCACCGGCCTGGGCGCCATCAACGAGACGATCGACCGGCTGCCCAAGGCGTACGGCTGGGGCGGCACCGGCCTACTGATCCTCGCGGCGGGTCTGGCGATCGGGTACCGCGAGCTGAAGCCCGACGTCAGCAACCCGGTCGTCCAGGGCCCGCCGGTCAAAGCGCCCTGGGAGTGAGCGCACCCGTTGTCCTGGTCCCGGGCCTCGGTCTCGGGCCGGAGTCGTACGCCAAAACGGTCGAGCACCTGACCACGCCGTACGTCGTCGTCACTCTTCCCGGGTACGGCGAACCGGCCGGGGCCCGCGAAGATCTGCATCCGCGCGCGCTGGGCGTGGCACTCGCCGACAAGATCCGCGAGCGGTCGGTCCTGGTCGGACACTCCGCCAGCTGCCAGATCGTGGTCGAGACCGCGATCATCGACCCCGAGCTCGTCCATGCGCTGGTGCTGGTGGCGCCGACCGGCGACATCCGGATGTCGGGCTGGGTGGACCGGACGGTCCGATGGCTGGGGTCGGCCGTACCGGAAGCACCCCGCCTGATTCGGGTTGTCACCCCGCAGTACGCCCGTACGACGCTTTCCTCGATCGCCCGAGCCGCGGAAGCCGCCCGGCACCACGACCTGGCCGCGATCATCACCCAGGTGCGCGTGCCGGTGGTCATCGTGCGCGGCAAGCACGATCTGATCTCGCCGGCCGAGTGGGTACAGCGGTTGGCGGAGCTCAGCCACGGTGAGGCCAGGACGCTGGATTCGGGCGCGCACATACCAGTGCTGACCAACGGTCCCGAGGTGGCCGCTCTCATCCAGCGAGCCGCCACCCTTCCCGAAAGCGAGTGAAGCGCTATCGTTGACGCGCTAACAACCTTTGCGGGAGCTCGCACCGTACGCGCGGGCTGAGAGGGCGACAGCTGGGTCGCCGACCGCCTGAACCTGACCGGGTAATGCCGGCGTAGGGAGCAGGTCATCATGACCAATACTGCTGTTCGTCCTGCTAGCGACATCGAGGCGCCGCTTGTCCTGACCACGGACGCCCCGCGGACGCTCGGATTCCTCGACCAGTTCGCCCTCTGGGGGAACTTCGGCATCTCCTTGTTCGGGCCGGTCACCGGTGCGCTGGTGGCGGCGACCACGGGCTCGCTGTGGAAGGGCCTGCTCGCGGTCGTCGTCGGCTGTGGGATCGGCGCGTTGGTGCTCGGTGGGGCGGCGGTGTTCGGATCGCAGACCGGTGCGCCGGCGATGACGTGCCTGCGCGGCTTGTTCGGCCGACGCGGTTCGATGGCGCCGACCGTGCTGAACATCGCGCAGAACGTCGGCTGGGCCACGATGGAGATCATCATCATCTCGCAGGCCGCGGTCGCGGTGACGAGTGAGCGCTGGCGCTGGGTGTTCGTCCTGCTGGCCGGGGTGATCGCGACGACGATGGCGGTCCGGCCGCTCGGCAGTGTGAAGCTGCTGCGGAAGTTCATGGTCTGGCTGGTGCTGATCGCGTCGGTGTACCTGTTCGTGCAGGTGCTCAGCAAGCCCATGCACGACCTGCCGCAGGACAACGTGTTGGGCTTCTGGCCGGCCGTCGACCTGGCCGCCGCGGGCGTGGTCTCGTTCGCGCCGCTGGCCGCCGACTACACCCGGCACTCGCGCACCAACAAGGCGGCGTTCGCCGGCTCCTCGCTCGGCTACGGCCTGGCGGCGATCGCGTACTACGCACTCGGTGTGTTCGCGGTCGCGACTTTGCAGACCAACAGCGAGGACGTGATCACCGCGCTCGTCGTCCTGCCGGCCGGCGCGATCGCACTGTTGGTCCTGCTGGTGGACGAGGTCGACGAGGCGTACGCGAATGTCTACTCGACCACGATGGCCGCCCACAACCTGATCGGCAAGGTCGACCGGCGCTGGATCTCGGTCGCGATCGGCGTACTCGCCACCGGCCTCGCCCTGATGGTTGACCTAGGCAACTACACGCAGTTCCTCTTCCTGATCGGCTCGGTCTTCGTCCCGCTGTTCGCGGCCGCGATCGCGGACTTCTTCCTGGTCAGCAAGATGAACTGGGACGTCTCGGGTACGGCGCGCTTCCGGTGGCAGCCGGCCGTGGCGTGGCTGATCGGATTCGTCGCCTACCAGGTGGTCAACCCCGGCACAGTGAGCCGTTGGTCGCCGTTCTGGACCGACGTCCAGCAGCGGGTGTTCAACCACCAGCCGGTGCCGACCTGGCTGGGTGCGACGGTCACCTCGATCGTCGTCTCGATGCTGGCCGCGGTCGTGCTCGGTCGTGTAGGGCGCCGACCGCTGGACAACTGACCCGGAGTAACCGGGATACTTGCGCCCATGCTGAACTCCGCACTGCGCAGCCGGGCCGAGTATGCCGAACTCGGGGCCGACGGCCTGGCCGCGCGGACCACGCCCGAGCGGGACGCGGCGACCGTCAAGGCCGTCGAGGAACTGCTGGACGGGCGTGAGTCGGTGCTCGACCTGTGCTGTGGCTACGGCCGGATCGCGTTGCCGCTGGCCAAGGCCGGCAAGGCCGTCTGCGCGCTGGACATCTCGCCGAACCTGATCGAGGCCGGCCGGGCGAAGGCGGCCGAGGAGGAACTGTCGATCGACTGGGCGGTCGGGTCGATGACGGACCTGCCGTACAAGTGGGACGCGTTCGACGCGGTGATCTGCCTGTGGACCGCGTTCCACGAGCTGTTCGCCGAGGACGAGCAGGTGTCGACCATCTGCGAGATCTCCCGGGTGCTGAAGCCGGGCGGCATCGCGATCATCGAGGGCCCGGCCTGGGGACCGGCAACGGCGGCGGAGATCGCGAACGGGATGCGTCAGGGCCCGGAGCACCGGATCGTCACGACCGAGCACTTCGGCACCAGCAGCGTGCACTTCATCCACGACGAGATCAGTTACGGCCGGCTCTGCGCGAAGGCCGGAATCGAGGACTACAAGGTCTACAAGCGGGACTGGGGCGGCCGTCGCCGGCTCATTCTGGAGATCCACCAGCCCGCCACTGACTGACGCGTCAGCGGCCCTTGCAGGTAAGGGAAAAACAAGAAGCAGATCCCCACTCCACACTGGGGATCTGCTCCTTTGTCTGTCGAGTGTAAATGCTTCCTGGCAGGCTGAGGAAAATTCAGTCTTTTGCTTCGAGATTCAGCAAAAAACGCTTCGCGTCCAGTCCGCCGGCGTACCCCGTGAGCGCGCCGTTCGAGCCGATCACGCGGTGGCAGGGCAGGACGACGCAGACCGGGTTCGCGCCGAGTGCCGTACCCACCGCCCGAGCCGCCTTGGGCTTGTGGATCTCCCCGGCGACCGCGCCGTACGTCGTCGTCGTGCCGTAGCGGGTGTGCTTCGGCAGATCGGTGAGCACGAGTCGCTGGAACGGAGTCGCCAGCGCCAGGTCGACCTTCAGATCGAAGGCGTGCCGCCGGCCGTCCAGATATTCGTCGAGTTGCCGCCGTACGTCGTCCAGCGCGCGGGGCTGGCGGAGTACGCGCGGGGACACCGCCCGGGCGAGGCGGGTGGTCATCGTTTCCTCGTCGCCGAAGGAGCTGGCCACCACCCGGCCGTGCGCGACGGCGAGCAGCATCGTGCCGATCGGGGTGTCGTGCAGGGTGTAGGCGACGTCGGCGTCCGGAAGGATCGGTGGGGTCAGGTCTGGGGTGGTGAGCCGGGTCAGCCGGCTCTCGAGGTCAGTCATCGTTTACTCCGAGTTTGCTGCGCAGTGCCGCGAGGGCGTCGCTGACGAGCCGGCGCGACGCGGCAGGCGTGGTGTCGAGGGCGGCGGCCACGCCGTGGTGGTCCAGGTCGCCGACGTATTTGAGCGTGATCGCGAAGCGTTGCCGCTCCGGCAGCTCGTTGACCGCGCGCCAGAGGTCGGGGTCCGGCCAGTCCGCGGCCTCCGGGCCGTCGACGGCGACCGGTGCAGCCTCGTCCAGAGGGCGCTGCGGTTTGCGTGCACGGTGTACGTCGGTCGCGCACCGGGCCGTGATGGTGAGGAGCCAGCTGCGGAGGTTCTTCGCCGACGTGAGGTCGGGGTAGGCGGCGTACGCCTTCTCCCAGGCGCGTTGGGCCGCGTCGTCGCCGTCCACCGGCCCGGCCATCGCACGCGCCAGCCGGGCCACGTCGCGCCAGTGCGCGTCGATCAACGCCTGGAACGGCGGCAGTACGACCTTCTCCCGAGCCATCACGCAAGTAGAACGCACGCACGGCCGGGAGTGTGAGGGCGACCTGGCGGCGTGTCGTCCCAGCGGATGGTCAGTTTCGGACGGCTGTCCCGGATCGCGAGATTGTCTAGTTGTCCAGTAGACATTGATGAGAAGGTAGCTGACATGACGACGACACTGCTCACCCGCCGTCGCGTCATCGATCTTCTGCGGACGGCGAGCGCCACCTGTCGGTGACCGCTGCTGCCCGCGTTGCCCCGGCGGACTCCCGCCGTACGAGGCCTGTCTGAGCCTGCGCCTCCCACACCCCGCCCGGTTGTGGTGCTTCCTGCTGCCCGCTGCCGGTCGTCCCTGCCCCCGTATCCGAGGGAGAGACATGTCAGTCCATGCGATCAACCCGTCCGATCGTCCGCCGCTGTCCGTCGTCCCGGACCGCCTCGAGGAGCGGATCGTCGACGCCGACGTGTTCCGGTCCGTGTTCCGTCGCCACGCCGCCGGTGTCGTGGTGATCACCGCGGACGCCGGCCGCGGCCCGGCCGGGTTCACCGCGACCTCACTGGTCTCGGTCAGCCTGCTGCCACCGCTCGTCTCGTTCGCGATCGCCACCAGTGCGTCCAGCTGGCCGACCGTCAGCACCGCCGACAGCCTGGTGATCAACTTCCTGTCCGCCGACCAGCAGGCGATCGCCGGCCGGTTCGCCACCAGTGGCATCGACCGCTTCGCCGAGCCGACCCGCTGGTCCCGGCTGCACACCGGCGAACCGGTGCTCGACGAGGCGCCCAGCTACCTGCGCGCGCAGGTCGAGCACCGCTTCGCCGTGGGCGACCACCACCTGGTCGTCGCCCGCCTCGCCACCCATACCGAACGACGTGAGCACGACCCGTTGCTGTACCACGACGGCCGCTACGTCACGACGCATTCGAAGGCACATCATGTTTAAGACCCACAAGGTTCTGACCGCGGCCGTCGCGATTGCCGCCTTGGTCACCGGCTGCGGAGGCGCTGCCCAGGCCGGCAACGACGGCGGCGCGAAGCTCGCGCTGGACGCCGCGCTGCCGACGACCGTCCCGGACGGCACCAAGATCGTCGTCGGCGACCCGGCCACCCAGGTGGCCCTGAAGCTGTCCGGACAGCTCGACAAGGTGTCGAAGTTCGTCCAGTTCGCCAACCTGAGCGGCGGTCCGCAGACGACCGAGGCGTTCCGGGCGCACGCGCTGGACGTCGGCTCCGTCGCGGAGATCCCGCCGATCCACGCGACCTGGACCGGGCTGCATGTCAAGATCGTCGCCTCCAAGTTCCGCCAGGACCCGCTCGACCACCCGATCTACCAGCTGGGGATCGCGCCCGGCGCGAACGTCAAGACGCTGCCGGACCTGCGGGGCAAGAAGATCGCGTACAGCCCGGGCCAGGCGCAGGGCGCGCTCGTCCTCAAAGTGCTGAAGAAGGCCGGCCTGACCAAGGACGACGTCAAACTGGTCGAGCTACCCAGCACCGGCGACGTGTACACGAACGCGCTGGCCGCGAAGCAGGTCGACGTCGCCCCGATCGGCGGCGTCCAGATCAAGCGCTATCTGGCCAAGTACGCAAAGGACGGCGGGACCACGATCCCGCACGGCCTCCGCGACGACGCCGGCCACCTGTACGTGGTGACCGAGTCGCTCGAGAACCCGGCGAAGGCGGCCGCGATCCGCGCGTACGTCGCTGCCTGGGGCGTCGCGCAGGACTGGATCGACAAACACCCCAAGGAGTGGATCCAGGGGTACTACGTGAAGGACCAGGGACTCACCGAGTCCGACGGTCAGTGGCTGGTCGACAACGCTGGTCACCCTGACATCAGCGCGGACTGGAGTGACGCGATCCAGCGGCAGCAGGAGACCATCGAGTTGCTCGCCAAGGAGACCGGCAACCCGGTGATCCAGGCCAAGGACCTGTATGACCTGCGGTTCCAGAGCGTCGCGGCCGATGCGATCAAGGGAGCCACCAAATGAGCGCCGCGACACTGCCTGGACTGCGTACAGCCGATTCGGTCGCGCCCGTCGTACGGCGTCGTCGCCTCGGACTGGGCAAGCCGATCAGGTTCGGCGCGGCCATCGGACCCATGCTGCTGCTGGTGATCTGGAGCATCGGATCGGCGACCGGCTGGATCGACCAGCGGGTGCTGTCCGCGCCGTGGACCGTGGTGACCACGGCCGGCGACCTGATCGCCGACGGTCGCCTCCAGCCGAACCTGTGGACGTCCACCCAGCGCGCGCTGATCGGACTTGCGCTCGGCATCGTGCTGGGCGTCGTACTCGCGCTGCTCTCCGGACTGTCCCGTCTCGGCGAGGCACTGCTGGACGGTCCGATTCAGATCAAGCGAGCGATCCCGTCGCTGGCGCTGCTGCCGCTGCTGATCCTCTGGCTCGGTATCGGTGAGTCGATGAAGGTCGTCACCATCCTCCTCGGGGTGTTCGTGCCGATTTACATCCACACCCATAACGGACTCCGCACCATCGACAGCCGGTACGTCGAACTCGCGCAAACCGTCGGGCTGTCGCGCTGGGACTTCATCCGCCGGGTGGTCCTGCCGGGCGCGCTGCCCGGATTCCTGCTCGGGCTGCGGTTCGCGGTCACCGGCGCGTGGCTGTCGCTGGTCGTCGTCGAGCAGATCAATTCCACCAGCGGTATCGGCTACATGATGGAGCTGGCCCGGACGTACGGACAGACCGACATCATCATTGTCGGCCTGGTCCTGTACGGCGTCCTCGGCCTGCTGTCCGACGGGGCCGTCCGCCTGATTCAGAGGAGGGCCCTCTCATGGCGCCGCACACTGGCCTCCTGACCGCTGCTGTCCAGGTCCGGGACCTGGTCCGCCGGTACGACGATCGCGCCGTACTGGACGGGGTCGACCTGGATATCGCGCCGGGTGAGTTCGTTGCCTTGCTGGGAAAGAGCGGGTCCGGGAAGAGCACCTTGCTGCGGGCGCTGGCCGGGCTGGACCCGGATGTGGCCGGCTCGGGCGAGGTCGTCGTACCGACGCAGGTTTCGGTTGTCTTCCAGGATTCCCGATTGTTGCCCTGGGCAAGGGTGTTGGAGAACGTCGTACTCGGGCTGTCCGGGGCTGCTGCGCGGGGCCGGGAAAGTCTGTCGGAGGTTGGGCTCGCCGGCCGTGAGAAGGCGTGGCCCAATGAGTTGTCCGGTGGCGAGCAGCAGCGGGTCGCCTTGGCGCGGTCGCTGGTGCGGGAGCCGGAGTTGCTGCTGGCGGACGAACCGTTCGGCGCGCTGGACGCGCTGACCCGGCTGAAGATGCATGTGCTGCTCCGGAAGCTGTGCGCCGCCCATCAACCCGCCGTACTGCTGGTCACGCACGACGTCGACGAGGCGATCGTGCTGGCCGATCGGGTGATCGTGCTCGACGAGGGCAAGCTCGTCGCCGAGGAACTGATCTCGCTGAGCACGCCGCGCAGTCCGGCCGATCCAGGATTCGCCGCGGTCCGGTCGCGGCTTCTCGACGCATTGGGGGTTTCGCTGTGAGCAGGCAGTTGCATCTGAACGCGTTCCTGATGAGCACCGGGCATCACGAGGCGTCGTGGCGGTTGCCGGAGAGCAACCCGTTCGCGAACACGTCGGTGGAGCACTATCAGGAGCTGGCCCGGATCGCGGAGCGAGGTCTCTTCGACTCGGTGTTCTTCGCGGACTCGCCAGTGCTCCTCGGTGACGTGGGCCGTCGCCCGGCCGGATCGCTGGAGCCGACTGTGCTGTTGACCGCGATTGCCGCCGTGACATCACGGATCGGGCTGATCGCCACCGCGTCGACGACGTACAACGAGCCGTACAACCTGGCCCGCCGGTTCGCCAGCGTCGACCACGTGAGTGGTGGGCGGGCGGGGTGGAACGTGGTGACCACGGCCGGTCCGGACGCGGCTCGCAACTTCAATCTGGCTGATCAGCCGGCGCATGCGGAGCGGTACGAGCGGGCGGCGGAGTTTCTCGAGGTCGCCTACCAGCTGTGGGACTCGTGGCAGGACGACGCGGCGATCGCGGACAAGTCGACCGGCGTGTGGGCGGTGAACGACCGCGTGGTGCCGATCGACCACGTCGGCCGGTACTTCCAGGTGCGCGGTCCGCTGAACCTGTCGCGGTCCCCGCAGGGGCACCCGCTGATCGTGCAGGCCGGATCGTCGGAGGACGGCAAGGGCCTGGCGGCGCGGTACGCCGAGGCCGTCTTCACCGCGCAGCAGACGCTCGAGGACGCGCAGGCGTTCTACCAGGATCTGAAGGCACGGACGGCCGCGCTCGGGCGTGATCCGTCGACGATCAAGATCCTGCCGGGGATCGTGCCGGTGATCGGTGGGACGGTCGAGGAGGCGCAGCGGCTGGAGCGCGAGCTGGACTCGCTGATCCGGCCCGACTACGCCCGGCTGACGCTGGCGAAGACGTTGAAGGTCAAGCCGGAGGACCTGCCGTTCGACGAGCAACTGCCCGCCGATCTCCCCGACGAGGACGAGATCGAGGGCGCGAAGAGCCGGTACACGCTGATCGTCACGCTGGCCCGGCGCGAGAAGCTGACGGTCCGCGAGCTGATCGGCCGGCTGGGCGGCGGCCGCGGTCACCGCACCTTCAGCGGTACGCCGGAACAGGTCGCGGACGCGATCCAGGACTGGTTCGAGGCCGGCGCGGCCGACGGATTCAACATCATGCCGCCGGTCCTGCCGTCCGGGCTCAGCACCTTCGTGGACCAGGTGATCCCGATCCTCCAGTCCCGCGGTCTCTTCCGGACCGAGTACACGGGCACCACGTTGCGCGACCACTACGGTCTGGCCCGTCCCGCCACCCGGGCCGCGTTGCAGGAGGCCACCGCCTGATCCGGTGCCGGGGCCCGTCAGGTGGCAGGCCCCGGCACCACTCCCGGCTCAGTTGACCCGGACCACCAGCTTCCCGACGGCTTTGCCGTCCTGCATGATGCGGTGCGCCTCGCCGATCTCCTCCATGCCGAACACCCGATCGATGCGGATCGGGAGCTTCCCCTCCGCCACCAGATCGACGTACCGCTGGAAGGCCGCGGGCGGCAGGTCGCCGCTCTCGCCGCCGTACGCCGTCAGCCGGACCCCGTTCGGTAGATAGCCGATCGGGTAGAAGTCGGGGATCGTCCAGTTGTCGCTGAGCATTCCGGTGAAACACACCGTGCCGTGTACCGCGGTCGCCTTCAGGGTGTCCGGCAGAACATTTGTCCCGACGAGTTCGAGGGCCGCGTCCACCCCGCCGGGCAGGATTTCCCGGACCTTCTCCGCAACGTTGCCATCATCAACAATCGGGTGATCGACGCCGAGATCGCGCAACACCTGTGCGCGGTCCGGATTCCGTGTCGTCGAGAACACGGTCAGCCCGTGCTCCTTGGCCAGTACGGCGGCCGCCACCCCGACGGACGACGTACCGCCCCGGACGAGCAACGTCTGCCCGGGCTCGATCGCCAACCCGGTGTGCAGCGAACCGTGCGCCGTCTGCAGCATCTCCGGCAACGCGCCGAGCGTGGCCCAGTCGAGGTCCGTCGTCACCGGGATGACGGACGACGCCGGTACGACGGTGTACTCGGCGTACCCACCGTCGAACCGGCGGCCCATCCCGCCCATCATCGCCACCACCTGCTGCCCGGGCTCGAACTCACCGCCCGGCGCCGCGTCCACCGTCCCGGTCGCCTCGATCCCCGGGATCACCGGGAACCGCGCGTTCGTCGCCAGCCCGGCCCGCAGGTGGTACTCGGACCGGTTCAGCCCGAACGCCTCCACCTTGATCCGCACCCACCCGGTCTCAGGCTCGGGTACGGCGATCCGCCGTACCCGCATGTCCTCGGGCTCCCCCGGCCCGTCCAGCACGATCGCGCGCATCTCCATGCGATCCATCCTCACCTGAGGGTGCGATCAGAAACCGTTTTCCATCACCCGGCGAGCCTCCGTGACTTCCTCACAAGGCCGCGTGACAGAGTTGTCCCTATGGGGAAACGCCCAAAGGTGGTGGCCCATCGTGGCGCTAGTGATGTCAGTCCCGAACACACGCTCGCGGCGTACCGCCGGGCGGTCGACGCGGGAGCAGACGGTCTCGAATGCGACGTTCGGCTCACCGCAGACGGACATCTGGTCTGTGTCCACGACCGCCGCATCGAGCGCACGTCCAACGGTCGCGGCGTGCTGTCCACGATGAGTCTGGAGGAGCTCGAGGCGTTCGACTGGGGCTCCTGGAAGAACCCGTGGGCGGAGCTCGACGACGAGGCCGAGCTGCCGAGCCCCGACCTGCGGAAGGTGCTCACGCTCGACGAGCTCCTGGCCACCGTCCGGGACGCCGGCCGGCCGGTCGAGCTCGCCATCGAGACCAAGCACCCGACCCGGTACGCCGGTCTGGTCGAGCGCCGGCTGATCGAGGCCCTCGACCGCTACGGGTGGGCGCATCCGAAGGTCGGCACGGAGTCTCCGGTCCGGGTGATGAGCTTCTCCTGGCTGTCCCTGCGCCGGATGCGGGTGCTGGCGCCCGGCCTCCGGACGGTCCTGCTGATGGACCGTGTCCCGCTGCGCTTCCGCGACGGCTCACTCCCGACCGGGGTCTCGTACGCCGGTCCCAGCCTGGAGATCGTCACCGCACACCCCGAGTACGTCGATCGCGCGCAGAAGCACGGGCACCAGGTCCATGTGTGGACCGTCAACGCCGACGCGGACGTCCGGCACTGCCGCGACATCGGCGTCGACGCGATCATCACCGACCGGCCCGAGGCCGCGCTGAAGACCCTCGCCGAACCCGCCAAGGCTCCGGTCCCGACGTACACCTACCCCCCGAGACGCCGTGATCGCCGTCAGTCCTGACCCGGGGTGCCGACGGGGGAGAAGTGGACGTCGCAGGTGCACACGGAGTTTGTTACACATCACTGGCGTTGTGTGTGGCGTGTGTCACGCAGGTCGAGATACGTAGTGGCATGAATGCGGGCGGTTATTGCAACGTTCATTTCCGTCGATTTCGTCACGGTTTCTTCGGGTTTAGCTGTGACGCTGCTGTGACTATGTAACGGAATGCATCTGGGTTGTTTTCCAGGGCTGGAACGTGGGCAGATGTCACTGTGGCTGTTCCGATCATCGAGGAGACCCTGCTTGTCCTCAGCGACCCTGCCTGCCGACGTGAGCATCGTGGACGTCGTCTTGCCGCACAAAGTGTCCGCAGTCGCGGACGCCCGCCGCCGTCTGGCCGCTTACCTGAAGCGGTACCGGGTCGCCGAAACCCCCCGTGACGACGCGCAACTGGTGCTCTCCGAGCTGCTCTCCAACGCGATCCGGTACGCCCCGGCGCTGCCCGCCGGCGAGGTCCGCGCGGCCTGGTGGATCGACAAGGCAGGCATCCATGTCGAGGTGACCGACGGCCGCGGCGACACCGAGCCGCAACCCATCACCGACACCCACCCCGAGTCGATCGGTGGCCGCGGCCTGCGGATCGTCGACATCCTCACCTCGAGCTGGGACGTCCGCACCGCCGCCAACCACCGCACCGTCCACGCGATCATCCCGAACTGATCGTCCGCGCGATCGTCCCCGACCTGATCGGGTTGGCTGTCTGATCGGGTTGGCTGTCTGGTGCGGTGGGCTGCAAGACTGCGCCTATGGGAAAGAAGTCGCGGCAGCGCGCGAAGAACACGACGACCGTCACCCTCGACCCGGCCGACCTGGTGGATGTCGGGCCGCGGGAACCGTGCCCGTGTGGTTCGGGCAAGCGGTTCAAGCAGTGCCACGGCAAGGACCGGGCGCAGGCGGCGGACACCTTCGTGGTCCGGCCGTTCGAGGGACTGCCGTCGGAGTCCGACCTGATCGCGTTCCGCGAGATCGTCCCCTCGGGCACGGCGGAGGTCGTGCTGACCGGCGACCACGCGGGCAAGGTGGTCAACCTGGTCACCCTGCTGCCGATGGCGATGCCGGGCCTGGTCCGTGACGACGAGACGATCTGGATCGGCCTGCAGACGCACGCGTCGTCGGGTGATCCGTCCCGCGACCTCGGCCACGCGATCACCGCCGCGCTGGACACCGAGCCGGGCAACCCGATCCAGCTCGGCGACCTGATGACGGACGGCCCGCGGCTGCAGGACCTGATCGACACCTCGAAGCCGATCGAGGTCAAGGTGCACGAAGGGTTCGACTTCTGGGTCAGCGAGAACGTCGAGGACCCGACCGGCGAGGTCGCCGCGGGTCTTGAGCGGGCCAACGCGGCCGCTGCCCCGACCGTACGGCTGGAGTCCGTCGAGGCGGCGTACTGGACGCAGATCGGTGACCGCCGCTACCTGCGCTGGGTGATGCCGCACAGCGAGGACACCCTGCTCGACGCCCTCGCCCGCCTGCACGCCGCCGGCTCCTCCGCGCTCACCGAAGGCAGCCGTCTGATCGGCTCCTTCCGCGCTCTCGGCGTCCTCGCCCCCGTCTGGGAACTCCCCGCCGACACCGAAGCCGCCGACGTAGAAAAGCCCGCCGCCGACTTCGCCGTAGCCCTCGAGAAGGCCCTGACCACCGAGGCCCCCCTCACCACCGAAGAACGCGCAGCCCGAGCCGGCCTCTCCAGCCGCCAACTAACCATCCGCTGACACCCCGGCGCCGACGGCGCCTCCCATCACCTCGAACACCCGGGTGCCCCCAAGCACCCGGGTGTTCGCGCATCAGTCGCCCACCCAACTCCCGCCCACATACGAGCCCGCGCTCCGACCCCGCCCACGTGGGAGCCCCCGTTCCGACCCCGCCCACGTGCGAGCGGCCCGCCCCGACCCGCCCGCCCGGCCGCCGGCGACGCCCGGCCAGAGGCGCGGGAGTCATGGAGTCGTCGAGTCGTGAAAATCGGCGAGAAATCTCGCCTCCAACAAGCCTCAATCCACGACTCGCCGCACCACGCGCCGGGAGCTCGTGGGCTGCTCCACCACGTGCCGGCTGCTCCCAACCAGCCGCCGACCTGAAGGTGGGGCGGGTAGGCCCGAGTGGGCGTGGTGGAGGCGCGTGTGCACGTGTGGCTGGGGGCGCCGGGTGGCCGGCGTGGGGGTGGTGGAGGCGCGAGCGCACATGTGGCTGGGGGCGCCGACTGGGTGTGGTGGGTGCCCGCGTGGTGGAGACACGAGCGCCCGGTGCCTTGGGGGCAGCCGGGTGGGGTTACTGAGAGTGGTCTAGGCCGGGAGGGGGTGTACACCTGCGGACCGGGCTAGGAACGTGGACGGCCCAAGTCCTGCTGACGGGGGAGCAACAGGGCCTGGGCCTAGCCATGAAGAGTACTCAGAATGGATGTCGGCCACAAGCCCCGATTTCACTGCGCGTGTCGTAGGGCTCACTTGGGTGGTGGAGCAAACGTTCAGGCGCGGGTCAGGAGCCGCCGAGTGGGGCGCGGAGGACGGGGCATGACATGCAGCGGGGTCCGCCGCGGCCGGAGCCCAGCTCGGAGCCGGAGATGCGGATGACCTCGATCCCGGACTCTTCCAGGCGCGCGTTGGTCTCCACGGTCCGCTCGTAGGCGATGCACACGCGCGGCGCCACGGCGAGGGTGTTGTTCCCGTCGTCCCACTGCTCGCGTTCGGCGGTGACCGGGTCCAGGCCGGTGTCGATCCGCCGGAGCGTGTCGATCCCGAGCGCCTTCGCCGCCGCCACCAGGAACGGCTCGGGCTCCGCAACGTGCAGCTCGTCGCCATCGGTGGTGACCGCGAGCGCACGCATCTCCTCGGCCATGTTCGGATACATCAGTACGGCGTCGACGTCGACCATCGTGCAGACGGTGTCTAGGTGCATCGTGGCCCGCTGCTGAGCGATCGGCACCGCGAGCACCGTGTGGGCCAGATCCTTCGCGAACACCCGCCGAGCCAGCCGCTCCACACCCGCCGGCGTGGTCCGCTCCCCGACCCCCACCGCCAGTACGCCGGGCCCGAGAGCGAGGACGTCACCGCCCTCGACGTGCTCGAGCTGGTGGTCGTACACCTTGTCGGCGCCGGCGAACCGCGGATGGAACGTGTAGATCAACTCGGTCAGCTGGGTCTCGCGCGCCCGGGCCGGCATTGCGAGCGAGGTGACGGCGACCGAGTCCCGGATCCAGACGCTGGAGTCGCGGGTGAAGAGCAGGTTCGGCAGGGGGTCGATCAGGAAGTCCTCGTGGGCCAGCAACGACGTGACCAGGCCGCCCACGCGGACTTCGTCGTTCCGGACCCCGGCCATCAGAACCTCGGCGAGCTGGGCCGGGTCCAGGCCGGCCAGCGACGCCCGGAGGTAGTCGCGCAGGGTGTCGCCGAGCCGGAGGTCCTCGGTGGTGCCGGTCACCGCTCGTACTCGCGCCTCCGGATCCGTGAGCGCCTCGGTGAGCAGCTCGCCGAGGTACAGCACCTCGACGTCGCGGTCTCGCAGCGCCTGGGCGAAGGCGTCGTGCTCCTCCTGCGCGCGGCCGACCCACGGGATGCCGTCGAACAGCAGTTTGTCGTTGTTCCGCGGGGTGAGCCGGCGGAGCTCGTTCCCGGGGCGGTGCAGCATCACCGTCCGCAGCGGTCCGACCTCACTGTCGACGCCGTACGCCCTGTCGACTGCTCGAGCCTCGGTCATGCGCCTGCCCTTTCGTCCGATCGTGCCAACCACGCTACGGCAGCCCGACGCCTCCGCGCCGAAGGAACTTGCTCTGTCTGATTGTCCGACAATATCCCTGATCCTCCAACTTCCCTGGCGATGCGGGGTCGGTCAGGCCACCCCGGATGTGGATCGGCCCGGCGGGCGGGGATATAGGCCAGATGGCAGATGTTCGCCCGGGGCCGGGGCGACAGGATCTCTGGTGTGAGGACGCCACGAGGGCGACCCGGATCGGAAGAGGTACCGAGATGACCCGCAAGGTGACCGCCAACATCACGCTCTCGCTCGACGGACGGGTGAACGGCGCCGGTGGCGATTACGACATGAGCTGGATCGTCCCGCACGCGATCACCGAGGCGTCCCGCGATCACATGATCCGGGTGACGTCGCCGGCGACCACGATCCTGCTCGGCCGGAAGAACTACGAAGGCTTCGGCGGCTTCTGGCCGGCGGTGGCCGACGACGAGAACGCGGCGCCGCAGGACCGGGCGGTGTCGAAGTGGATGAACGAGACGGAGAAGGTCGTCTTCTCGACAACGCTGACCGAGGGGCCGTGGCAGAACTCGCGGGTCGTCGACGCCGACCCAGCCGATGTCGTCAAGCAGTTGCGGGCCGAGGAGGGCGGGGACATCATCGTGCTGGCCAGCGGCAGCGTGATCAAGGCGCTGCTGGCCGCGGACGAAGTCGACCAGCTGAGCATCACGCTCGCGCCGGAGCTGGTCGGCGGCGGGGCCCGCCTGTTCGAGGACGGGCTGCCGGGCTCGTCGTGGCGACTGGCCGACTCGACGCCGACCGAGTCCGGCGCCGTGTGCCTGCTCTTCGACCGCGTGCGCTCCTGAAGCACGTGAACTGGTCATCCGAACTCCTCCGATCGATGATGAAAGCTGTCGCCAGAGAAGATGCCGCGATCGGCGCCCGCCCCTGAAGGTTTTCCACAGGGTCGTTCGAAAGAACGAGATATCCACAGCGGGTGGGCGCTGACGAGGTCGATCGGCTGCGGAGGAACTAGGCTGACGTGCTGTGTCCGGTCATGATCTGCCTTCCGAGCCCTATCAGCGTGCCGTCGCCTGTGTGATCCCGGCGAAGGACGAGGTGGCGCGGATCGCGGCGACCGTGGACGCGGTGCACAAGATCATCGGGGTCGACCTGGTCGTGGTCGTGGACGACGGCTCGGCCGACGGTACGGCGCAAGCCGCCGAGCAGGCCGGAGCAGTCGTCGTCCGGCACGAGCGGAACCGGGGGAAGGCAGCGGCGATGGAGACCGGAGCGGCGGCGGTCGCGGAGCGCGACGGTGCCCGGCCACGGCACCTGCTCTTCCTCGACGCCGACCTGACCGACTCCGCGACCGCGGCTGCGCCGCTGATCGAGCCGGTCCAGACCGGCCGGGCCGACATGACCATCGGCACGCTGCCGGTGCAGTTGCGCGCCGACGGGTCCAAGGCCGGCGGCCACGGGTTCGTCGTCAAGCTGGCCCGGGCCGGCATCGAGGAAGCGACCGGCTGGGCTCCGGAGCAGCCGCTGTCGGGGCAGCGCTGCCTGACCCGGGCCGCGTTCGACTCCGCCGTACCGCTGGCCGCCGGATTCGGGGTCGAGACCGCGCTGAGCATCGATCTCGGCCGCAAGGGTTTCCGCATTCTCGAGGTTCCGATCGAGGTCCGGCACCGGGCCACCGGGACGGATCTGCGCGGGCAGCTCCACCGCGCGAAGCAATACCTGCACGTCCGTCGCGCCCTGGCCGCGCGCAGCGCCCTGCCCGCGGACGGCGGCGGCCCGTCGCTGCGCAGCCTGTTCCCGCGGAAGACAGTGCAATGAGCACTGGCGACACGCCCGACACCACGACTGCCGATCCGCAGCTGGCGAACCGCTACGGCCGTCGCGCCGTCGCGCTCTACCTGGCCTGTACGGCGCTGATCGTCGCGGCCGGCCTGCTCGGTCCGTCGGTGGTCGTGCTGACCCTGACCAACCGGCACGCCTGGCTTCCGTCGTACTGGTTCGACTCGAAGCCGAACGACTGGCTCGTCACGGTGATGATCTACGTCGCCATCCTGCTCGGTGGGTACGGCGTCTTCCTCGCCACCAAGGCCCTGAAACACGGCTGGTCCCCGCGGGTCGACCGATTGGTTGCCCTAGGCATCGGTACGACGGCGGCCATCACCCTGGTCCCGCCGATGGCCTCCGGCGACGTGCTGATCTACGCGGCGTACGGGCGGATCATGGCGCTCGGCGGCAACCCGTACACGACCGCGCCGGCGGACACGATCCGGCTCGGCTACGACCCCGTGATCGCGGCGACCGAGCGGCCCTGGCAGGGCGCGAAGAGCGTGTACGGCCCGATCGCGACCTGGATCCAGTGGATCGCGTCGCTGATCGGTGGCGACTCGATGCAGCTGACCGTGTGGATGCTGCAGTTGTCCGTCGCGATCAGCCTGATCGTGACAGGACTGCTGCTGCTCAAGCTGGTCGGCCCCAACCTGCCGAACCGGCGCCGCGTGATCATGCTCGGCCTGGCCAATCCGCTGATCCTGTGGACGGTTCTGGCCGGCGCGCACAACGACGCGATCGCGGTGATGTTCGCGGTGATCGCGCTGGTGCTGTTCCGGCGGCATGTGTTCTGGGCGGGCATCATGCTCGGAGTGGCCGGCTGTACGAAGCTGTCCATCGGCCTGGTCGGGGTCGCGATGCTGTGGTCGCTGCGGGCGGATCGGCGGAAGGCGCTGATCTTCTGTGGCGGCGGTGCGCTCGCGATGGGTGGTCTGTACGCGATCGTCGGGCTGCAGGCGTTCCAGCAGGCGCGGTCGCAGACGTCGTTCATCTCGACCGGCACACCGCACAAGGTCCTGCTGAGCTTCTTCACCCTGTTCCTGCCGAACGGGCTGGTGCGGACGGTCCTGGCGATCCTCGCGTGGGTCGGCCTGATCGTGGTCGCGATCCTGCTGACGCAGGTGTTCCCGAAGTCGATCGTGCCGCAGACGCATCCGGACGACCCGACGCCGGCCGCGATCCGCTACACCGCGATCTACGCGATCGCCTGGATCCTCACCGCGATGTACTCACTGCCCTGGTACGACCTGATCGCCTGGGTCGCGCTGGCCGCGGTCGCCGCGTCCAAGGTGGACGGGCTGATGGTGATCCGGACGACGATGCTCGCGATCGCCTATGTCCCCGGCCGGGATCCGAACGCGCGCCAAGTGGCCGCGAGCCTGTCCGACTCGCTCGAGTGGTTCAGCGCCCGGCTCCGCGACACGATCTGCCCGGCCGTCGAGCTGGGCGTCCTGATCGCCCTGATCGTCTGGGCGCGCCGCGGCGGAGCACAGTGGTGGCCGTACGACTGGCCCCGCCGCAAACAGAAAGCCCTCACGGAGAAGGCCGAAGCCCACTAGCCGGCGTCAGCTCCAGAGGTCGTGGCCGGCGGCGATCGCCTTGGCCAGAACGGTCTTGACGGGCTTCTTCAGGACTGCCGCGGCCGCGGCCACATCGTCGTACTCGGGCTGGACGTTGACGACCTGGCCGCCGTACCTGGCGATTTTGACGTGGATGCGCTGGCCGTCGACGTCGACGCTGGCGAACTCGCGATCCGCGGCGTGCTTGCGGATGCTGAACTCCCGCAGGCCGATCGCCGACGTCTCGGCCAGGATCACCGAGCGGACCACCTCGGCGTTCGCGCTGCCGACGAGGACCGACAGCGTGTGGGCCGGCCGTCCCTTCTTCATCAGGATCGGTGTCAGCCACGCGTCGGCCGCGCCGGCCTCCATCAGCCGGGCGAGGACCTGTGGCCAGATCCGCGGGTCCAGGTCGTCAACGTTGGTCTCGTAGACGAGTTCGGTGGCCGGGTGCTCGACCGACTCGCCCACCACCACGCGGACGACGTTCGGCACCTCGACCGGATCGCGGCCGCCCGCGCCGACGCCGGTCCGCTCGATCCGCATCGACGGCAGCTGGCCGAACTCGTTCGCCATCGAGGCCAGCAGGGCCGCGCCGGTCGGCGTAGTCATCTCGTACGGCGCTGCGCCGCCGACGACCGGGGCTTCGGCCTCGGACAGCAGGGCCAGGACCGCGGGCCCGGGCACCGGGATCCCGCCGTGCTGACCGCGAACCTGGCCACCGCCGCCGAGCGAGATGGTGGAGACGACGATCCGGTCGAGGTCGAGCGCGATCGACGCCGCCGCGACTCCGACGATGTCCGCGATCGCGTCGAGCGCACCGACCTCGTGGAAGTGCACCTCGTCAGGTGTCACGCCGTGCGCGGCACCCTCGGCCCGCGCCAGCCGAGCGAAGGTGTCCAGGGCGCGGGCCCGAACGGCGTCGCTCAAAGCGGCCCGTTCGAGCAGTTGCCGGACGTCAGCCCACGCCCGAGTCACCTGATGCCCGTCTCCAGCCTCGTGCCCATGGCCGTGTCCAGCCTCATCTCCGTGGCCGTGACCATGTCCGTGGCCGGCGTCCGGGATGTTCTCCGGGTGCGGGGTGCCGTTGACCTGGACCGTCGCCTTGGTCGCGGCGATCTGGTGCCGGGCCGTCGGGGCGACGGTCACTGACAGGGACGCGTCGACGGCGGCCACCGCGGCGTTGACCACCGCGAGATCCGCGCCCGCGTCCAGGAACGCCCCGAGCAGCATGTCGCCGGAGGCGCCCGCCGAACAGTCGATCCAGGCGATTCTCACTCGGTCTCCTTGGACTCGCGAGGTGCGGAACGGCGGGCGACGCGCGCGGCGAAGACCCCGGCGCCGAAGCCGTTGTCGATGTTCACCACTGTCACACCGGGCGCACACGAGTTGAGCATCCCGAGCAGAGCCGCCAGCCCACCGAACGAGGCGCCGTACCCGACTGAGGTCGGTACTGCGACCAACGGTACGCCGACGAGTCCGCCGACCACGCTGGGCAGCGCACCCTCCATGCCCGCGACGACGATCAGGCAGTCCGCGGCGTCGAGACGCTCCCGCACCCCCATGACTCGGTGCAGCCCCGCGACACCCACGTCGGTCACCAGGTCGACCTCGGCGCCGAAGACCTGAGCCGTCGTCGCCGCCTCGGCTGCCACCGGGGCGTCCGACGTACCGGCCGACACCACGGCGACAGTCCCGCGCAGGACGGGCGGCTCACCGAGGACCGCCGTACGACCGACCGGATCGATCACTGCGGCCGGCAGAGCGGCGGCAACTGCCTCCTGGGCCTCGACCGTCAGCCGGGTGGCCAGTACGGCGTGATCGGGATGCGTGGCGTGCAGAGTCCGCAGCAGTTCGACGACCTGGGAGGGCGTCTTACCGGCGCCGTAGACCACCTCGGCATCGCCGGTCCGCTCCAGCCGATCGGTGTCGAGCCTGGCGTATCCCAAGTCGTGGACGCCAGGCAGGGGACCTTGGTCTGGCAAATGAGTCACGCCGAGAATCTACGTGGCCTGCACGGACAACACCTCTTCCGGTCCAGACGCACACGCTGTGCAACCGCCTGAGTACTCAGGCATACCGTCCGATGCCTTAGGCTGCAGTGCGTGTCTTCGACGTTAGCCGGTGCATTCGGGATCGCCGCCCTGTTCGTGGCGGCGCTCGCCCTGGTGTTCGCCATCCAGGCCCTGCGAACTCAGTCCGGTGCGTCCAAGCCGGCCAAGGTCGACTCGGCCCCGGCGCCCGGGCCGGAGCCGCAACAGCCGGAGTCCAAGCCGGGCACGGTCCGGTCCGAGCTCCGCAAGCTGGGCAAGGAGATCGAGGTCGCCCGCGGCGAACTGCGCGAGACCCTGAAACATCTGGCGGTGGTCCGGTACGACGCGTTCGGCGACACCGGCGGGAAGTTGTCCTGGTCGATGGCGCTGCTGGACGACAAGGGCGACGGGGTTGTCCTGACGTCGATCAACAGCCGGGCGGATGCGCGCACGTACGCCAAAGAGGTCAGGGCGTTCGCGAGCGAGGCCAAGCTGTCGCCCGAAGAGGAAGAGGCGATCGAGAACCTGCGCAAGGAATCCGAGCAGACCGACTAACGACGCTTGGGCACTCGGGCGGTCAGCGCGCCCGGCTCGATCTCCGCCGACAGGAAGCGCCCGGGCCCGATCGGGTCCCCGTCCAGCTGGCGCTGTACGTCGACCGCGGCGGTGATCTCCACCCTCCGCCCGGTGAACCGCTCCAGATACATGTCCGTCCGGTTCGTCCGCGTCATCAGCCGCCAGACGACGATCGGCCACTGCGTCACCCGGCGTGGGGCGATCACCACGACGTCGAGCAGCCCGTCGTCCGGCCGCGCGTCCGGGAGCAGCGGGATGTTCGCCTGCAGCATGCCGACGTTCCCGATCACGACCGTGCGCACCCGCCGCTCGATCGGCTCCGCGTCATCGATCGTCAGCTTCACCCGCACCGACGGATGGTTGATGTTCTTCGCCGCCGACACCAGGTACGCGGTCCAGCCGATCTGCTTCTTCAGGTGCGGAGGCGCATCGGAGATGATCGCCGCGTCCAGCCCGAGCCCGGCCATCACCGCGAACCGGTCGGTGTCCAGATCGTCGCCGCGCACACTGACCAGGTCGATCCTGCGGTCACGGCCGTCCAGGATCCGCTCCAGCGCATCGTCCAGGTCGAGTGGGATGTGCAGGTTCCGGGCCAGCAGGTTGCCGGTGCCGGCCGGGATCACCCCGACCGGGATCCCGGTGTAGGCCAGCGCGGCGCAGACCACGCGGACCGTACCGTCGCCGCCGGCGATCAGCACCAGATCCGACTCGTTCTCGATCGCGCGCTTGGCCATCGCGTTCCCGGCGTCGTCCTCGCGCGTCTCCAGCCACAGCGGGTCGTCGTACCCGCGGACCGACAGCGCCCGGGTCACCTTCCGACGGAACGCCACGCCGTCGCCGACCTTGATCGGGTTCACGATCACGGCCGCCCGGGGCGGGATCGTCGTACCGGTGCCGTCCGAGGGCGTACGCCGACGCCGACGCCGCAACCCGGGCCGGAGGCCGAATCCGATCGACGTGGCGGTCAGGATCGCCAGGCCGAGCGCCCATCCGCCGAGCACATCCGACACGTAGTGCGCGTTCAGAGCGATCTGGTCGGCGGACGCGATCCACACCACCGCGATCGCCGGCAGCATCACCAGCAGGCGGAACCGGCGCCGCCAGCCCCGGACCGACGGCAGGACGACGCCCAGCGCGCCGGCCATCACGAACGCAGCGGTCGCATGGCCCGAGACGTACGACCAGCCATCGCTCTCGACCAGAATCTGGGCCGGCCGGGGCCGCTCGAAGATGTACTCGACCGACTGAACCAGGACGAGCTCCGCCCCGGCGGACACCAGCAGCCAGAAGGCCAACACGCGGGCCCGGCGGCGCCACAGGTACGCCGCGACCACGACGATCACCGCCCGTGAGGTCCAGGGCAGGACCACCGCGCCGACGACCTGCCAGAAGTCGATCACGGTCTCGTGGCCGGCGCCGTACGCGGCGGCGCGGGCGGCGACGGACTGGTCCCAGTGCTGCAGCGGAGGCCAGTCCTTGAAGACGAGCAGCGTGATCACGGCGAACGGCAGCGCACCCAGGACGACCGTCAGCGCACGGCCTAGCGAGCTGGGTGGATGGTGGTTCATGGCCGCCTCTGATCCCCCTCGATGATCGCGTGCTGCCACCACATCATCCCGAATAGACTTCGCCGGTTCTGACACGCCCCGATACCCTCAGGGTGTGATTGACGCGAAACTGCTCCGTGAGAACCCAGATATCGTGCGTGCGGCCCTGACCAAGCGCGGCGAAAGTACGGACCTGGTCGACCAGATCCTGGTGGCCGACAGTGAGCGTCGATCGTCCATCTCCGCCTTCGAGGCGCTCCGGGCCGAGCAGAAGACGCTCGGCAAGCAGGTCGCCCAGGCCAAGGGCGACGAGCGGACCGCGCTGCTGGAGCGGACCAAGGCGCTGGCCGCCGAGGTGAAGGCCAACGAAGCCGCCGCGAACGAGGCCGGGAACCGCTTCGACGACCTCTCCCGCGCCCTGCCGAACCTGGTCTCGGACCAGGCCCCGGTCGGTGGCGAGGACGACTTCGTCCTGGTCGAGGAGGTCGGCAAGCCGCGCGACTTCGCCGCCGAGGGCTTCGAGCCCCGCGACCACCTCGAGCTGGGCGAACTGCTCGGCGCGATCGACATGGAACGCGGCGCGAAGATCTCCGGCTCGCGGTTCTACTTCCTCAAGGGCGCAGGCATGCTGCTCCAGCTCGGCATGCTGCAGTTGGCGATCCAGCAGGCGGTCGAGTACGGCTTCACCCCGATGATCACGCCGACACTGGTCAAGCCCGAGGTGATGGGCGGCACCGGCTACCTGTCGGCGCACGACGACGTCTACCGGCTCGAGGACCCCGAGCTGTACCTGACCGGTACGTCGGAGGTCGCCCTGGCCGGTTACCACATGGACGAGATCCTCGATCTGTCCGGCGGCCCGATCCGGTACGCCGGCTGGTCGTCGTGCTACCGCAAGGAGGCCGGGTCGCACGGGAAGGACACCCGCGGGATCATCCGTGTCCACCAGTTCGACAAGGTCGAGATGTTCTCCTACTGCAGCCTGGACGAGGCGGACGCCGAACACCAGCGGCTGCTCGGCTGGGAGAAGGAGATGCTCGACAAGATGGAGCTGTGCTACCGGGTGATCGACACCGCGACCGGTGACCTCGGCGTCTCGGCGTACCGGAAGTTCGACTGCGAGGCGTGGGTGCCGACGCAGGACCGCTACCGCGAGCTCACCTCGACGTCCAACTGCACGGACTTCCAGGCCCGCCGGCTGAACATCCGGCATCGCGACGCCGACGGCAAGACGCAGCCGGTCGCGACGCTGAACGGCACACTGGCCACCACCCGCTGGATCGTCGCCATCCTGGAGACCCACCAGCTGGCCGACGGCTCGGTCCGGGTGCCGACCGCGCTGCGCCCGTACGTCGGCGGCCGCGAGGTTCTCGAACCGGTTGCCAAATGACAGTGCTGATGCCGCGCCTCCGGCGCGGCGGGTCATTGGGCTGTAACTCCCGGCCTTCCCTCGTCGCTCCGGTCGCTTCGCTCCCTGCGCTCCTCAGTCCAGGCCGGGAGGCCCAATGACCGGCGGCCCGCGGCCGACGGCCGTTGCCCTGGACATCGATGGCACGCTGATCGACCACGACGAAGGGCTGTCGCCCGCGGTCGTCGACGCGGTCCGGCGGACCGCCGCCCAGGTGCCGGTGATCCTGGCGACCGGCCGGGCCTGGTCGACCACCAAGCCGGTGGCCGAGCGGTTCGGCCTGCCGGCCGGCGGATTCGTTGTCTGCAGCAACGGTGCGCGCACGCTGCGGTTCCC
The DNA here is from genome assembly GCF_045040325.1 of Kribbella sp. NBC_01510. Taxonomy (NCBI): domain Bacteria; kingdom Bacillati; phylum Actinomycetota; class Actinomycetes; order Propionibacteriales; family Kribbellaceae; genus Kribbella; species Kribbella sp. NBC_01510. Next base: position 2,475,575 of record NZ_CP109418.1, read on the forward strand.
GGACGGGAAGGTCGTGGACGAGCGGACCTTCGATCCGACGACCGTGATCGCCTCGGTCCGCAAGTACGCGCCGAACGCCCGGATGGCAGTCGAGGAGTACGACGGCAGCTACCTGGTCACCGAGCCCTTCCCGGACGGCGATCTCGGCGTCGGAGCCAGGATCCGCGTGGTCAGCGACGACGAGCTCGCACCGGAGCCCGTGACGCGGTTGATCATCCGCGACCCGGAGCAGTCCGAAGCGGACTTCGTCCACCTGGCCGAACGCCTTGGTCTGCATGGTGTGAGCTACTTCGTCGGCTGGACGGCGTGGCTGGACATCGCGCCTGAGGGAGTCGACAAGTCGACCGGGCTGAAGGTGGCGCTGGCGCAGTACGACCTCGATCCGTCCGGCCTGGTCGCGATCGGGGACGGACGCAACGACATCGAGATGCTGACGTACGCCGGTCGCGGCATCTCGATGGGGTCCGCGCCGGACGAGGTCAAGGCCGCGGCCGACGAGGTGACCAAGTCGGTGCAGGACGACGGCGTCGCCGCAGTGCTGAACCGCTGGTTCTGACCAAACACTTGACAGTTGTCAAGCGCAACCGAAAACTTGACAGTTGTCCAAAGCAACCGAAAGGCCCGGAATCCCTGTCTGCACAGGGATTCCGGGCCTTCGCTGTCAGTGTCCGATAGTCCGCTGGCGGGCCGAGTATCGGATCAGGCGACGCGGCTGCTGCCGGTCCGGCGTGGCTGGCACTGCTGGTGGTCGATGACCGTGTCGAATGCGTCGAGCACGGCGCTGACCTTCGGACGCGGCCGTGGCGTCTTGGCGGCCGGGCTCTGCCCGCGGCGGGCGCGGCGCAGGTGACGCTTCACCGTCGACAGCGAGCAACCCAGCCGCATGGCCAGAGATTCCAGGCTGTCGTTCGGGTACTGCGTCCGCAGCCGCAGCACCTCTTCGTGGCTGACCGGCCGGCGGGTGCCACGGGCCCCGGCGAGCTGGTCGAAGTCGTCGGCCTGGACCTCGACGTCGAGCAGGTTGCGGATGGAACGCCGTTGTGCGGCAGTGGTTCCGGCGACGAACCCGCTCACGTCGTGCTCAGCAACGGCGCTGTACAAGCAGTCGGTGAACAACGGGCACGAGGCACACAAGGCCTTCGCCTCGCGGACGAGCTGTTCGTACCGCTCCCGGGTGCGACGGGTGGCGGACGCGGGCGGCGGCTCTTCCATCAGGCGGTGCTGGAAAATCTCCGGTCGGGCGATGCAGCCGGTCATCGCCCCTTCCCTGATGGAAGCCGTGTCGACAGCCGCTCGGGAGCTGCTGCCCCCCGGCCCCGCTAGATTGGCGCTGTTGACGATCATCAAGGCTCCCCAAGTATCAGGACCCGAGTGAACGAACGGTGAACGACGTTCGGCCATACGAATCCACTAGCTGATGGACCGGCGAACTTTGTTGCCGACCCACCGTGTCGTCCCGGGCGCGGGACGCACCGATCCATAACTGTTGACGCCGCTGCTGCGGTTTTGGTTGCAGCCAATTCCGCATCAGTTCTTCGACGTTTCTGTGTGCTTCCGGTGGTGGGGCTGCATCAGTCGCGCTGATCCAGAACAGGCTTACGACGCGGTCGAATCGCCCCCGGTTCCCCGCCAGACCACCGCATGAAATCATGTGCTCCCCGCGCTGCGCAGGGGAACTTGCTGCCTTTGCAGCATCCTGCCGTAACGGTCTGATGACGTTGTCAAAAGCTCAATCAGAAAGATCAGAAACGTCTGAAACCGATGTCCAATGGCTTGCGCCGGAGGTGGTCGGAGGAGTAATGAACCCGCCGGATACGGTAGCTGTGTGACCGCCGCCGAACTCCCTCGCCTGATCGCCACCGACCTCGACGGAACGCTTGCCCGCAGTGACGGAACCATCTCGGCGCGGACCCGCGCGGCGGTGCTCGGCGCGCAACACGCGGGGAGTGTTTTCGTGATGGTCACCGCGAGGCCACCTCGCTGGTTGCACGACCTGTCCGACCTGGTCGGCGATCACGGTGTCGCAATAGTTGCCAACGGCGCCATTCTGTACGACGTCGAGCGCCGCAAGGCGATCCGGACCCGGTTGATCGAGCCGGGCGTCGCGCTCGACGTCGCGCGGGCGATCCGGTCGGAGGTTCCCGACGTGCAGTTCGCCATCGAGCGATCGAACCGCTACGGACAGGAACCGGACTACCTCAATCGATGGCCGAAGCCCGAAGACACACTGGTCGCTGCTGTCGAGGTGCTGCTGTCCGAGCCGGCCGCGAAGCTGCTGGTTCGCCATCCGAGCTGGCACTCCGACGAACTGCTCGCCCGGATCGGTCCGGTGGTGGGCGATCGGGTGACCGCGAGTCACAGCGGTGGTCACGGGTTGGTGGAGATCTCCGCCAACGGTGTCTCGAAGGCCGCGATGCTGGCCGATTTCGCTGCCGAACAAGGGATCCCGGCCGCTGCGACGATCGCCTTCGGCGACTCGATCAACGATCTGCCGATGCTCGCCTGGGCCGGTACGTCGTACGGCGTGGCCAACGCGCATGCCGAGGTACTGGCCGTCGTCGACGTGGTGTGCCCGGCAAACGACGAGGACGGCGTCGCCGCCGTCCTCGAAGAGTTGCTTCAGCCTTTGGAATAAGGCGTTTACAGATACATCCCGCCGCTGCCCGGGCCGTCGGTGGTTCCGGCCTGCGGCGCACCGGGGAAGCCGGGGCCGTCTTCGGGTGGCAGCTGCTGGCCGCCGGGCAGTGCGCGCCGCATCTGCTCCAGCTGCTGACGAGCCGCCATCTGCTGAGCGAACAGCGCCGTCTGGATGCCGTGGAACAAACCTTCCAGCCAGCCGACCAGCTGCGCCTGCGCGATCCGGAGCTCGGCGTCGGTCGGAGTGCTGTCGTCGGTGAAGTCGAGGCTGAGTCGCTCCAGCTCTTCGACGAGCTCCGGCGCCAGGCCGGACTCGAGCTCCTTGATGGACGCCTCGTGGATCGCCTTCAGTCGCTGCCGCGATGCCTCGTCGAGAGGGGCGGACTTCACCTCCTCGAGCAGGTTGCGGATCATGTTCGCGACCCGCATCACCTTGGCCGGCTGCTCGACCAGTTCGGTCACCGACCGCGGTTCGTCGTGCTCGTCGTCGCCACGGTTGGAGCGCGGCGGCCCCTCGACAGCCATTCCGTCCGGCCCGACGATCAGCACCTTGCCGTCCTCGGTCCGCGCCCCGGTCATCGGAACTCCCTGGCCCTCGCTGCTGCTCTCGGTCATCTGTCCATCCTAGGCCGGTCGACTGAACCTACGACCCGTCCGGTGGTCCTACGATGCGCGGGCGCGATGCCGTCGGACGGCGTCCCGGTTGGCGCAGGCGGGGCTGCAATAGCGCTGACGGCCGGTCCGTGAAAGGTCGGCGTACACCTTGCCGCAGCCGTCGGCGGCGCAACGGCCGAGCCGGCTGATGCCACGGCCCGCCAGGTGGAGCGCCGTACCCGTGCTGATCAGTGTCGCGACGAGCCGGCCGACCGGGACCTTGTCGGGCCGGTAGTGCATGTGCCAGCCGTCGCCGGCATGGTTCGTCAGGCGCGGATGCTCGGTGTACTTGGCCAGCATCGCGTTGATCAGATCGACGCGGGTCTGCTCGTCCTTCGCGTCCACGACCGCGAGCCATTCGTCGAGCGCGACGCGAACGGCCGCCAGGTCCGCGGTGGTAACGCGGCGCTCACGGACCAGGCGGCTCTCGACCCCGCTTTCCTCGCAGCGCTCGGCCAGTTCCTCGGGGGTGGTCGCCGGCCGGGTAGCCAGGTTGACCGCGAGCAGGACCGCGTCGGCACCGTAAGGGTTGAGATGCATAATGGCATTACATCACCATGGATCCCATGACAGTCAACCTCGATGCCCATCGACACCGCTGGAGTGTGGTGTCCTCCCATCAGGTCAGCGAAGGCCTGGTCGTGTACCAGCGGTGTGCCTGCGGTCAATGGAGAGTCACCAGCACACCGCCGTACGCCGTCGCCCACCCCGAGGTGGCCCGAGTGGGCTAGTCGATCCGGCGATGCCATGCTCGTCGCGGCGGTGTGCGGCTCAGCGTAGCGAGGTCGTTGCCGTCGACAAGTATTTCGCCGCTGGTCGGCTGGTCGAGTCCACCGGCGCAGGTGAGCAGGGTGGACTTCCCGGATGGGCGGTCAAGGGAGCTGTCTAGTCCTCGCGGATCAGACGCCGGACCAGTTGCGTGGTGATGGCGTCGACGTCGTACGGGCGGCCGGAGCCGGGGGTCAGCTGGTCGAGGACGAGCCCGTCGACGGCGAAGCGAAGCAGGCGAACCTCTTCGGCGCCGCCCGGGAGACCGGCGTTGACGTGGAATGCGACGTCGGCGTCGAATCCCTGCCGGAGTGTGCGGGACAGGATCTCGTCCAGGCCGGGGCGGCGCGCGGCCTCGAGGCGGAGCTCGAACAGGGCGAGGGAGAGTTCGGGGCGGCCGAGAAGGCGTTCGACGATGTAGCGCACGTAGTCCACGACCAGGTCGATGGTCGGCTGGCGGTGCGAGAGTGGCTCGAGGACGGCTTCGTCCGGCGTGAGCCGCTCGAAGACGCGCTCGCCGAGTGCGCCGAGCAGTGCGTCGCGCGTACGGAAGTAGTTGGACGCCGTGCCGGCGGGGAGTCCGGCGGCGGCGTCGACGGCTCGATGGGTCAGGCCGCGGGCGCCGGCTTCCGCGAGGACGGCGAGGCCGGCGTCGGCGAGTTGAGTACGGCGTTCCGTGTTCCGGGGCACGTTGACAACGCTAGCAGAGTTCTACTACAACTGTCGTGCACAACAACAACAGCTGTAGTAGTCAGGAGAACGTATGCATCCCGCCGCTTTCGGCGCGACCGTGGTCACCGACCGGACGGCGGAGGTCGCCGCCTTCTACCAGCAGCACCTCGACCTGCAGATCACCCTGGACCTCGGCTGGTTCATCACCCTGCGCCGGGGCGAGGCCGACTGGGAGCTCGCCATCTGCGAGCGCGGGCATGCGACGGTCCCGGCCGCCGTGTCCGCTGCCACCGAGAGCACGAGCGTCTTCGGCTTCATCGTCGACGACGTGGACAAGATCGCCGCCGCGCTCACCGAGGCCGGCGTTCGGTTGGAGACCGAGCCGGTGACCGAGGTCTTCGGCCAGCGGCACTTCTTCGTCCGCGACCCCGAAGGCACCTGGCTCGACGTCATTCAACTGGTCGAACCCGACCCGGCCTGGCTGGCCGCCAACCTGCCGACAAGCTAGAGCGTCAGCAGGATCTTGCCCAGATGATTGGACTGTTCGAGGTCTTGGTGGGCGCGGGCGACCTCGGCCAGCGGGTAGGTGGCGTGGACGATCGGTCGGACCTTCTTCTCGGCGATCAGCGGCCAGACGTGGCCGACGACCTCGGCGAGGATGCGCCCCTTCTCCGCCACCGAACGGACGCGGAGGCCGGTGCCGGTGATCGAGCCGCGGCGGCTCATCAGCCGGCCGAGGTCCAGTTCGCCCTTCGTGCCGCCCTGCATCCCGATCACCACCAGGCGCCCGTCGTACGCGAGGGTCTTGACGTTGTCGGTCAGGTACTTCGCGCCCACGATGTCGAGGATCACGTCGACCCCGGCGTTGCCGGTCGCCTCCTGGACGACCGACGCCCACTCGGCTTCCTTGTAGTTGATCGCGACGTCCGCGCCGAGCCGGGTGCAGAACTCCATCTTGTCGATGCTGCCGACCGTGGTCAGCACCCGAGCGCCGTGCGCGACCCCGAGCTGGATCGCCATCGAGCCGATGCCGGACGAACCGCCGTGCACCAGCAGCGTCTCGCCGGACTTGAGGTGCGCGGTCATGAACACGTTCGACCACACCGTCGCGACCACCTCGGGCAGCGCCGCGGCACTGACCAGGTCGAGCCCGTCGGGCACGGGCATCACCTGCGGCACCGGTACGGCGACCTTCTCGGCGTATCCACCACCCGCGAGCAGCGCGCAGCACTCGTCGCCGACGGACCAGCCCTCGACGTCGGCGCCGACCGCGGAGATCGTGCCGGACACCTCGAGCCCGATCGTCCCCGGCGCGCCGGGCGGTGGCGGATAGAACCCCTGCCGCTGCATCAGATCGGCCCGGTTCACACCGGCCGCGACCACGTCGATGACAACCTCGTCCACGGCCGGCCGCGGGTCCTCGATCTCGCCGACCGTCAGGACCTCGATCCCGCCGGCACCCTCACACACGACAGCTCGCATGCTGCACACCGTACCCTCAGCGATTCACCAGCTCAGCAAGCTCGGCGGCGATGCTGTCGAGATGAGTGGTCTCGCCGATGGACTTGAACCAGTCCCAGAGTTCGAGCGAGTGGTAGACGCGGTACAGCAGGATCCGGTCCTCCCAGTCCTGCGGCAGCGCGCCGTACCCCTCGATCAGGCCGGCGAGCTTGTCGGCGTTGCCACGGATCGAGTACGACGCTGTCTTGGCGAGGTCGATGAGCGGGTCGGCGGCGATCGCGTTCTCGACGTCGATGAACCCGGTGACGCGCCAGGTCTCCGGATCAACGAGGACGTTGCCCTCGTGGAAGTCGTTGTGGCACAGGACTGGTGCGTGGTTCGCCGCGAACAGTCCGCTGTGCTCGTCGACGTACGCGCGGATTGCTTCGTGCAATCCTGGATCCCCGGCGAACTCGTCGAGCTTCTTGGTGAACTGCCTCCGCATGTACTGGTCGTTGTCCGGCAGCGGATCGAGGATCCGGTCGGTGAGATATCCGTACGCCGGCTGCGGGATGCGGTGGACACGGGCGAGCAGTTGGCCGAGTTCGACGTACGTCGCTCGCCAGTCGGGCGGATCGGTCTCGGACAGTGGTACGCCGTCGAGCTTGGTCAGGACGGTGAAGGCGTCGTGGTCACCGGCCGGCTCGGCGTGGACGACCCGTGGGATCGAGCCGTCCAGCTCCTTGGCCAGCCGGCCGTAGATGTGTACTTCCTTGGACTGCTTCCAGGCCCACTCGGGTGCGTAGACCTTGACGATCAAGGGGTCGGCGTCGGTTCGTCGTACCTCGAAGACTGTGCTTAGTTGGCCGCCGGTTCGCTGGACGACTTCGGCGACCTCGCTGTCCGGGCAGGCTTTGGCGACCATCGCTGCGATATCCACAGCCTCACGCTAGGAGCCGCGTCCAGCGGTTTTCAGTCGTCTTCAGTCGTCGAAGTCTGCCCAGGTGTCGACATCGTCGCCGGCCCGGGTCGGGTTGGACCAGGCGAGGTCGAGGCCGGCGAGCGTTCGTCGTACCGACTTGTCACTGGGGTCGCCGACGCGCGCGATCGCTTCGGCCAGAGCGGTCCGGCGGTAGGCGGCCGCGAGTTGCTGCTCGCGGGCGTCTGTGTCGCGCAGGCCGTATCCGTCGTGGTCGCCCAGTCCGTTGAGGAGTGTTGTGACGTCTTCCTTCGTCAGCCAGGGGAGGTCGCAGCTCAACAGGACAACGACCGGAGTGGTGCCGTGGCTCAGCCCAGCCGCGATCCCTGCAACCGGACCACCGGACGGTGGATCCTCAACGGTCCAGTCGACCGGGCGGCAGGTGGTGCGGACCGGGCCGACCACCACGGTCGACACCGCGTCGGCAGTTGCCGTCAGCACCCGATCGAGCAGTGTGACTCCGTCCAGCACCAACATCGCCTTGTCCACGCCACCGAACCGCGTCGACCCGCCCCCAGCAAGCACCACCGCGTCGAACTCCACGACAGCAGTCTCGCCGGGTCGGTCCTTCTGGACCAACTCTTCCCGCCTCTTGCGCACTCCCTCGACAGCAGGTCCTCACATCGCGCGGGGTTCAAGCCCGGATCTGCGGCACCATGGAGGGGTGAAGATCGCCGTGGTGCAGACCGCCAGCAGCAACGACAAGGCCGCCAACCGCGACCTGGTGACCCGCGTCGTCGCCGACGCGGCTCAGGGCCGGCCGGATCTCGTCGTCCTCCCGGAAGCGATGATGTCCGACTTCGCGGTCGAAGGCGGCTCGGTGGCCGAGGCCGCGGAGGCCCTGGACGGGGAGTTCGTGGACACGCTGCGGAAGTGTGCGGTCGAGCACGGTGTGGCGATCGTGGCGGGCATGTTCGAGCGCAGCTGCGACCAGCACCGTCCCTACAACACGCTGCTGGCGGTCGGCGCGGAGGGATCGCTGCTCGGCGCCTACCGGAAGATCCACCTGTACGACGCCTTCGGCTACAAGGAATCGGATCAGCTGACCGCGGGCGATGTCGCACCGGTGGTCGTCGGCGTCAGCGGCATGTCCCTGGGCCTGATGACTTGCTACGACCTGCGCTTCCCCGAGCTGTCTCGCGCTCTGGTCGACGCCGGTGCTGAGGTGCTCGTCGTACCGGCCGCGTGGGTCCGTGGCCCGTTGAAGGAGCACCACTGGACCACTCTGCTTACGGCTCGGGCTGTGGAGAACACCTGTTATGTGGCGGCCGCTGCGCAGAACGGGAAGAAGTATTGCGGGCTCAGCCAGGTCATTGATCCACAGGGCATCGCTGTGGTGTCAGTCGGCGAGTCGGATGGGCATGCGGTCGCGGAGGTCTCGGCCGAGCGGCTGGCCGACGTACGCCGACGGAACCCCTCGCTCGAGAACCGCCGTTACACAGTCACCCCGCGCTGACGCCCGAGGCGCGGACTAGGCCGTATCTGATCGCGGCCGAGCGGTTAGCCTCCAGGGGTGCTGGATGGGTTTGATCTGGAGCATCACGGCGACCTCGAGGTCGGCGACGGGTTGGTCGATCTCGCGGTCAATGTGCGGGCGGGGACACCGCCGCCGTGGTTGGTCGACGAGATCACGAGCAGTCTGTGCGACCTCGCGTCGTACCCGCGGCAGGACGCGGCGGTGGCGGCGGTCGCCGCACGGCACGGCGTAGCGCCGGATCGGGTCCTGCTGACTGCGGGGGCCGCCGAGGCGTTCGTGCTGATCGCGCGGGCGTTCCGGCCGCGGCATGCGGTAGTGGTTCATCCACAGTTCACCGAACCCGAGGCGGCGTTGCGATCCGCCGGGCATCTGGTCGACCGGGTGATCCTGCGGCCGGAGGACGGGTTCGTGCTCGATCCACGCGCCGTGCCGGCCGACGCTGATCTCGTTGTCATCGGCAATCCGACCAACCCGACGTCCGTGCTGCACCGGGCGGACGACCTGCGCGAACTCGCGCGGCCCGACCGGATCCTCGTCGTCGACGAGGCGTTCATCGACGCCGTACCGGGCGAGCCCGAGTCGCTCGCCGGCGCGTCGATCCCGGGCCTCGTGGTGATCCGCAGCCTGACCAAGACCTGGGGACTGGCGGGGCTGCGCATCGGGTACGTCCTCGCCGCACCCGGATTGATCGAGCAACTGGCCGCCGTCCAGCCGCATTGGCCGGTGTCCACTCCTGCACTTTCGGCGGCGATTGCCTGCAGCAACGAGCGTGCTTTGTCCGAGGCAACAAGTGCGGCGTTGGACATCGATCGGCAACGTGTCCATCTGCTTGACAATCTTGGTTCGGTGAGTGGGCTGTCGACGTACGGCGTGGCGCGGGGACCGTTCGTACTCGTGCAGGTCAAGGGGGGCGCCGTACTGCGGGAATCCCTGCGGGACAAGGGGTTTGCGGTCCGGCGGGGTGATACGTTTCCTGGGCTCGGGCCGGATTGGCTGCGGATCGCCGTACGGCCGGCCGATGTGACCGATGCGTTTGTGAAGGTACTGCGCGACCTGACGGATTGACTGATTTGTGCACTGCATTCCCACCGAGTTGACGCTGTAACTTCAGCGAGGTTCAGTGCGGCTCCACTGTGCGCACAGGATGACCACAGCCTCGCGAGCAACGAGCGCCCCGAGTCAGGTAAGCCTCCCGTCGACGAAGTTATGGGTCGATGCGATGGTCGGACTTGTGGGTGCCGTAGTAGGTGGATTGGCGGGACATGATGTCGCGCATGGGGGTGCCGCGGGGGACGCCGTAGACGGTGCCGGGAAAGTCCAGGTCGCGTTGGAGTTCCCAGAGCTCCTCGTGCCGGTCGGGTGAGAAGAGCTGGGCTGGGTTGCCGGCCGCGATCCATCCGATCGGGAGGACCGTGCCCGGTTCCAGGCGCGAGTTCACGTGCAGCACGCTGTTGATCCGGAGCTCCGCGCCCGCGCCGGCGACGGAACCAGGGAACAACGCTGCGCCCGTGGCGATGAAGACTTCGTCCTCGACCGTGGCGCCGTTGACGTGTGCATGGGGACCTACCAGGACCGCGTCGCCGACCAGGGCGGGATGGTCTGCCCGGCCGCGTACCAGGGCGTTCTCCATCACCACACTGTTCTCACCGAGACGGACCTCGCCGTTCTCCGCCGTCAGCACCGCACCGTGCAGGACTCTGCTGCCCTCGGCCAGCACGACGGCTCCGCAGAGCACGGCTGATGGGGCGACGTAAGCGGATTCGGGCACGACCGGTCGCCGGCCGCGGTGTTCGAGCAGCATCAGCTGTCCTTCCGTTGAGCATCACCTCATCTTCCTCAGCTGTACCCCGTTTGGTGAGCGGATTCTCCACTGCCCGGGTCCTCACAACCCGGGCGGCGGCGTCCGGCGGCCGTCCACATCGGAGGTGGGAGGCTCGGTCGACCGGACGATCCGGGGTGGAGAACCGCGAACGCTGCAAACATTAGAACAGATGTTCGATCAGATGCAATGCATCCTGACGAGTCAAATACCCGAGATGTTGGCCGCCCGGCGGTTGCGCGTGCGGGGCTGCGCGGGCTGGGGTGAGGCGGGCTATTTCAGGTGTTCTGGGCGGATGCCTAGGCCTATGAAGCGGCCGGTTAGGCGTGTCAGGGGTGGGAGTGCCCGGAGGAACTTTGGTGTCTTGGGATCGGCTGACGTAGAGGCGGCGTACAGGGCTTTCGTGGCGGCGGCTTGGAAGCGCTGGGTTACGAGCGTCGGGAAGGTGCGGCGGCGTTCGATCCTGCGAAGGGTGTGGGTGGTGACGCGGCCGCGGTGTAGTGCGGGGGCGAGCAGGTTGGCGCTGGCTACGGCGTCCTGGATTGCCAGGTTGATGCCTACTCCGCCGGCTGGTGACATGGCGTGGGCGGCGTCGCCGATGAAGAGGAGGCCGGGGCGGTACCACTGCGTCAGGCGGTCCATTCGGACGCCGAGCAGGTGGACGTCGTCGAAGCTCCTCACCTCGTCCACGCGGTCGGCCGGCAACGGAAGGAGTGCGGCGATGCGGTCGCGAAAGGGCTGGATGCCGTCGGCTCTGATGGCGTCGGCTCGGCCCTTCGGGAATGCGTAGGCCAGCTGCCAATAGGTGCCGCGGTCCACGGCCACCAGTGATCCGCCGCGACCACTCTGGAAGAACGGCACAGACTCATCGGCACGGCGTGAGACGCGGAACCAGAACACGTCGACACCCGGCGCTACCGCGCCCGACGTCAACCCGGCGATCTCTCGCAGGACGGAGTCGCGGCCCTCCGCAGAGACGACTAGTTCGGCACGCAGCTCGAGTGGGCCGGTAGTCGTTTCCGCGCGTACGCCGATCACCTGGCCGGCCGCGGTGATCAGGTCGGTTGCGGTGGTGCGCCGGAGTAGGCGGAAGGCGTCGTACTCAGATGCCTTCTGGGCGAGGAAGTTGAGGAACTCCCACTGGGGCATGAACGCGACGTACGGCAATCGCACGGGGAGGTGGCGGAAGTCGGCGACGGTCACTGGGCCGTCCGGCGTGCCCATGGTGACTCGGTCCATGCGTCGATGCGGCAGGGCGAGGAATTCGTCTGCCCAGCCGAGTTCGTGCATCAGTTCGATGGTCGACGGGTGCACGGTGTCGCCGCGGAAGTCGCGGAGGAAGTCGGCGTGCTTCTCGAGCACGGTGACGTTCACGCCCTGCCGGGCCAAGAGGGCGCCGAGCATCAGACCGGCCGGCCCGCCGCCGACGATCGCCACAGTGGTCCACCCCGGCATCACACCGCAACGCTAGCTCCGGTCTGCGTCCACCGGCGCAGCTAGGCGCGCTGGGTTGCGAGGTGAGGGACCGCGCGGTCAAGGGCGAAGATGGAAGCACCGGCGACGAGGGCGACGACGGACACCGCCAGCCAGGGCAGCTCGTGATGGAGCTCGAAGAGCTGAGCGAAGAAGGCCGGAGCCAGAACGCTGGCGAAGGTGAAGGAGTACTGCCAGTAGGACAGGTACTTCCCGCGCCCGACCACCGGCGCCGCTGCCGCCGACACCGCGTTGTTGGTCGCTGCGTGCAGTACGTCGCCGAACGCGAAGCACGCCGTGGCCAGGACGAGCACGGGCACCACGAATCCGTCAGGGATACGCAGCAGCGATGCCATCAGCAAGCCCCACACTGCCCAGGCCACGCCGGCCACGGCCATCACATACATACGGCGTCGCCGTTCGGTGTGCCGAACTACGAGCGTCTGACCGGTCGCCAGTACGACGGAAGTCGCGGCCAGCAGGACGCCGACCAGCCACTTGGGCACCGGCAGCGCCTCAGTGATGTAAACGGGTAGTCCGACACCCATCGTCATCATGCACAGCGCCAGCAAGGTGTTGGCACCGATGAGGACCAGGAACGGCTTGTCCTTGCGCAGGAGCGGTGCCGGACCGGTGTCCTTGGCGGCCTCCTTGTGGTGCGACGGGTGCAGCCGCAGCAGGAGGAGACCGGCCACGAAGAAGGTCACCGCGTTGATTGCCATGGCGATCAGGAACGGCGTGTCGCCACCCATGGCTAGCAGGGCACCGGCCGCCAGTCCACCGAGGGCGAACCCTCCCGCCTGCATCATGCCGCCCAGACCGAACCACCTGTCGCGGTCGCCCTCGTCCGCGATGTCCGCCAGCAGACTGAAGATCGCCGACCAGAACGTTCGCTGACCGGTCGTCATGACCAGTGCGCAGAGGAACAGCAACCACTCCGATCGCCCGAAGAAGAAGCCGGTGAACGCGAGGCCCTGTGCGAACTGCGCGCCGATCACCAGGTTCCGCGGCCCGACTCTGTCGATCACCATCCCCACTGCGGCCGGTGCGGTGATCGAGAAGAGTGTCGCGACGGTCAGCAGCAGTCCGGCTGTTCCGAGCGGGATGTCGGCGACCTTGATGAAGTAGAGGAGGAGGAGCGGACCCGCGCAGCCGCCACCGAACGAGTCGATGGCCAGTGCGACCAGCAGCGGTTGGCGCCCACGGACGTTCGGGAGGCCGAGGGATGTGGCTGCGGGCATGACAGAGTGCTCCCATCGCATCGACTCGGCGACCACGAACATAGCAACCGTTTGCCGATAGCCCCAGCGGATTTCAGTCCGCTGCGGGCACCCGCCGTACCGAGACATTCCGTAGCGGCCGCCAGGCGACGGCCGTCATCAGGACCATTGCGACGAACGCTATGCCGAACGGCGCGGCGAGTCCGAACCGCTGTGCCAGTACGCCGCCCAGCGCCGAACCGATCGCTGCGCCGCCGACCGAGGCCAGCAGGTAGACGCTGTTCACTCGGCCCATCAGTGGCTCCGGCGTCGCCAGTTGCCGTGCAGTGGTCGACACGATGCCCCACACCACCGCATGGACGCCGAACACAGCCATGGTCACTCCGGCGACCCACGGACTCCGGGTGAGCGCGAGTATCAGATGGACCGTCGTCTCGATCACCAGACCGGCGCGCAGCAGAGTCAGTGAGCCGACACGCGGTTCCAACAGGTGGTACGCCGGCATGCCGAAGACGGCTCCGATTGCGCCGACTGACATGAGTAGTCCGAACTGCGTCTCACTCAGACCGAGCCGCTCCCGGGCGAACAGCACCCAGGTCGCGAAGGCCGCGCAGAAGGTGATGTTCATGACCAGGATCGAGCACGCGAGCGTTCGTACGCCGGCGTGGTGCCACAGCCAGCGCACTCCCTCGCGTACTTCGCTCCAGATCGCCGTACCCGATGACTCCGGCAGTGGCGGCCGTACAGCGACCCGCGCGATCAGGGCGGCCGCGGCGGCGAACGTGACTGCGTCGAGGACCAGTGGGATGCCGGCCCCGACCGCGAACAGCAGTGCGCCGAGTGGTGGGCCGCCAAGCTGTTGCAGGACGGTGCCACTGGCAAACAGCCGCGCGTTGGCCCTGCCGAGGTGGGCTTTGGGTACGGCGCTCACCAGCAACGCACCAGATGCGTTGTCGGCCAGGGTTTCCGCCGTACCCAACAAGAACAGGGACAGGTAGATCGCCCAGAGTGGCGACGAGCCGAGCAGTACGGCGGCGCCGAGTCCGGCGAGCACCAGTGCGCGAAAGGTGTCGGCGGCAACGATCATCAGTCGGCGATCGAGCCGGTCGACGAGGGCACCGCTGAACAGGGCGAACAGTAACCACGGCAACTGCTGGACGAATGCGGCGGCGCCGACCGCGGCCGGTTCACTCGTGATCGAGGCGACCAGCAACGGGCCGGCGGCGAGCATGGCGCCGTCGCCGAGATTGGAGATGATCGCGGCCGGCCAGATCTTGCGGAAATCGGATCCGAGATCGGACGGCAGCAGGAACGTACCGAAGGAAGACATGCGAGGGCTCCAGAGGGCATGACGGAACAACCGGAACTGCCGGCGTGACGCCGGCGGTAGACCCGATCGGCTGCTCGGCAGCCGGCCGGATGGTCCGGTCAGCTGCTGGTCAGCGCGCCAACCGGACGGTGTGTGCCATGTCCTCGAACGACCGAGACATTGCCCTCACCTCCGTCCGTACCCCAGGCGGCCCGTCCGCCTGCCCAGGACCCTACCGGCCGCCACCTGCCCCCGCACTCCAGTTCCGGCCCGACCGGCTGCGCTATCCTCGACGATCGGCGACCACGTCGCCTGGAGGGTTCGCATAGTGGCCGAGTGCGCTGGTCTTGAAAACCGGTATGGCGGGTGACCGTCATCGTGGGTTCGAATCCCACACCCTCCGCTCACACGACCAGAAAACCGCCGGTGACCTGCGAGAACACGCTGCTGTCCCTTCACGCGGGTACCTGTCCGGTTGCGTCCGGCCAAGTCCGGCAAGCATCTGTTGATGTCGGCCATTCGTGCCCTATGCGTGCCCTCGTCACTCGTGTGCCCCAACACGCTTTCCAAGACCGCAATTCAATGTTCACGCATGTCCCAGGACCCTCCCTCTGAGCGTTGCCGGTAGGGGTTTGAACTAGGACGAACGGTCCCGAACTGTCGCGGATGAGACCCACATTGAGACCCTTCCTCGCCCGCCGCCCTATGTTCCAGCGCTTTCGGGCTGAAACATAGGGCGTGCGGGCGAGCCAGGCCGACGCAGGTCAGCAGTCTTCGGGGGCGGGGGAAACGTCCTTGCAGGTCACGTCATCGAATGCGGCAATGGTGGTGCTGAACCCATCAGCGTCGACCGGTCCGAGTAACGCCACTCCTGCCGGTCCAACCAGTGTCGGCGGAAGTGTCTGCATCACTGCCTTCATGGCGGCTCGTGCGGCCGGCGTACCGAACACATGCCTGCCCTGTACCGGGCATTTTGAAGATTCCCGGCAGTTACATCGCATGTCGGCTTCTTCGCCTGCACACACTCTCCAGACGTTCTGGCCGTCTTGAGATGCGCCGCGACGGTTGAGGCGGCCTATCTACGTGTGCGTCCATCTCTGGCTGCACAGATGGGGGCACCGCCCCGCGCCACGTCCGCGATCACTTCCCGAGTACGTCTGAGGCTTGACTATTTGATCCTGGTATGGGCAGCGCCCGGGAAGGGGGGTAGCGTGGCGCACGTGATGGGCAATCCCGGTCATCGTCTGCTTAGTGGCGTCGGTCCCAGACACCTTCGCTAGCAAGCTTCGAACGTTCTACCCGCACGATGCGATGACCCACAAAAGGGATGGGTGGTCAGGGGGAGCAACGGAGACGGGATCACTCAGAAACCGGACCAACGACAATGACCATACTTTGGGAGGGAGATTGATCCATGTTTAGGCACCTTGTCCGTATCCCGGTCGTCGTGGCGCTCGGGACGGTCCTTGCGACCGCCGCCCTAACTGCACCAGCGGTCGCGCAGGAGACGCCAATCATCACTGCCAGCCTGACCGGCGACGCAACGCTGGTCGCCAAGGGTGCCGCCGTCGACGTTCGAGTCCTCTACAGCTGTTCGTCGGACGCGACGTCCGCCCTCATCAGTGTCAGCCTGACTCAGCGTGTTGCCGGCGGTCGCCTGGCGAAAGGTTCCGCGTTCACCAGAGACCTTGTGTGCGACGGTGCCGAGCGGACCGCTACGGTCAGGGTGATCGGCGACGCCATCGCGTTTAAGAAGGGCGATGCCGCGGCGCAGGGGAGCATGGAGGCGTGCATCTCGTTCTGCAGCTTCGTCGCGCTCTCGGGCACGGTCCGCGTTCGTTAGGAACCGGCGGGCGAGCCAGGCCGACGCAGGTCAGCAGTCTTCGGGGGCGGGGGAAACGTCCTTGCAGGTCACGTCATCGAATGCGGCAATGGTGGTGCTGAACCCATCAGCGTCGATAACAGCCCCGGCAGCGTCGTGCCGTTGGAGGCGGATTTACAACAGACCAGCCTCTGCATGGCTCTCACCTGCACAAACTGGCGCGAACCACTCGTGATGGCGCAATCATGGCAAGCGACCCGATGGCGCGCCTCGACCACACACTTTCCAAGACCGCAATCCCATGTTCATGCATGTCTCAGGACGCTTCTTTCAGCGTTGCCGGGTAGGGGTGTGAACTGAGACGAACGGTCCCGAACTGTCGCGGATGAGACCCACATTGAGACCCTTCCCGCACCCGCTGCGCCTGGCTCTGAGAATGATGCACCGCTAGGGCTCCACAACGGAGCCGCTATCGGATGTACTTGCGTCGTGAATGCTACTGAGCCGCGACGATCGAGCATTGCAGGTCGATCGCGGTCAGCCTCCGCCGAGCGACGCGCAGCGCGAGCCGCGGAGCCATCCGGAAAACGTGAGATCAACTGGCAGTCTCTGCTGCAGCTCGGGGGTACAGCTGCCCTGTTGCTCTACCTCGTTCTGTCGATCTACTACGACAAGTTCTATTCGCGGCTCGGCATTGAGCCTGGCGACGTGGGGCTGGATCGCACTGCGATCGTGTCTCGCGCAGTCGCTGGCGTGATAGCGCTTCTGGGTCTCATCGTCGTTGTCTCGCTAGCCGTCGTCCTCTTCACTCTCATCGGCTGGGCATTAGGTTGGGTTGCCGTCTGGAGCTTCAGGAAACTGAAGTCACAACTGCCTCAGGGATCCCTGGAGGAGTTCGACAGCACCTGGGCCCAGGTGTGGGAACAGGCGTGGCAGCAGACATGGGTTCGCAGGTGGTTTGTGCGTTTTGAGTTCTGGGTTCCCCTTATGCTTCCCCCCATGTCTGTGCTCCTGCCAGCCGTGCTCGGTTCAGCAGGCTATCCCCGACCCAGCAAGTTGCAGCTCGCTATCCGGTGGGCTGTGTTCGGCAGTGTGGGACTGACCATCGCTGTTACAGTTGGTTGGGCCAGGGTCGAAAGGGCTGCTGATGCCGCCGCGGAGGGCCAAACGGTAACCCCGTTGACGTTCGCTGGAATTCGAGTCCTTGACATCAGATCACAGCCATGCACCGTTGAATGGCTCGGTAGCGCTAGCGTCCGGCCGGCAGCATTGAACTCGTCACGGCTTCGATGCCTTGGGACAGCCAACGGGGTGGCGATCTTCCGGGATGGCCGATCGACTATCAGTCTCCCAGCAAGCCAGATTGCAATCTCTCTGAAGTAGCCGAGGTCGCGTCGCTCGGCATCCCACCCATGGATGGCCGGCTACGCAGGCGGTCGACGGAAGGCCGACACCTTCCCAAACTCGTCGATCTCATTGCGCGACATCTGTCTGAGTGCTGACGCGTGAGCCCACCGTCCGGGGTCTAGAGGATGGCGTTCTAGGTATGTCACGTAGCCGTGCCAGCCATCGCTGGAGGTGCTGATGCGGATCTACGCCAAGGTTCTCGACGGCTTCGAGGAACAGGCGTTGGACCGCATCGAGACGGTGCTCGGAGGCTGACGACCCCATAGCGCGAGGTCGGCCTCAACCCGAGACCCTGGGTTGGGGCCGACAGCATTGTCTGAGGGCGGACTGAGCGCCCACTGCCCAGGCCGCCGGACGGCTTTAGTCCGCCATCCAACGACTCGTGCAGAGTGCGTCGTCCCGTCAGGCCAGATGTCAGTCGAATAGGAAGATGCGGACGGAGGAAGCGACGAAGAAGACAAGAAGCCAGAGCTCAGGCTCGAACCGCAAGATGGCTCCGGATCCGCTGCGCAGGCGATACGTTCCGAGGCCTGCGGCAATGTACAAATCCTCGTCGAGTTCTCCAGCCCGCCGCGCCAAGACTTCTTCGATTCTCGCTATTTCCCAATCAAGACGAACTCCGCGGACCTTCCAAGTTGCGAACAGCAATGCGGCGCCAAGTTGGAGTGGTATTACAACATAAACCGTCCCCGCGTCCAAGAAAGACAGAGCGACGAGCAATACCACGAACAGCAACCTAGAAGAAATTCCGACCGCTGAACGCTCTGTCAATGATGACTTGTGGCGTTGAAGCAGGAACGGCAAAACGTACTCGGCTGCGCTACCGCCACCCGCCATGCTCCATCAAGCCTTTCTCTGCAGGCCGGTTGCCAGGTCGATCAACACTGCGTCAACCCATTTCGTGCCGTCTGACGATTCTACCATAACGCATTGCCTGAATTTGATATCCGGCATTAATGGCCCCCGCGCGGCCTTGAAATGCAGGTCGAATGCCTGTCGATATGGCCGCTCGAACTTGGAATCCCAGGCGCCTGAAAGCTTGTCAATCTTATTCATGACAACGATCATGGTGCGCAGCCTGTTCTTCTTAGTTGACTTTCCGAGCCATCGCTGATCCAACAATTGCAAGAATTCAGTGAGCCATTTCGCAGACTCTTCACGTTTCGCCTTCGAAGCGCAGTCGAGAATAACGACCATAGCATGCGGTCGCTGCGCCACAACGATGTCCGTGATGTCAGCGTCTTGACCCGGCAAGTCAACGGCCGTCTTAATTGAAACGTTGAGGTTCTTGTTCGGTCCGAGGGCAAGATTGAACCGGGGACTCTCAAGAGCGTGATAAGTCTTCTGGTGTTCCTGCTCGTGCAGGAAGATGCCGAATTGTAAGTACTGTAGGAACGTGGTCTTCCCAGAAGCGCCCGGGCCAACGATCAGGACCGTCTGCCCGCGCAGCCACGAGCGAACGAGGCGAAGCCCAGCGGGGGCTCCTCTATCGATCACCAACTTAACCACCGCACCGGCTACCGCCCCAGTAACCGGATCTACGCCTGTCATGTCTATCCCCCTCGCACGCGTTCTCTAGCACACGCGGAATCGCGACCCCCACATCCCGCGGTCGTTGCTTACTATGCCATCGGCGGCGCGTCAGGCAGACAGAACACCGTGGCTGGAGGGCATCGTATCGACGGACCAGCCAGGTGTCTCCGGTTCTCAAGAGTGCCAGCCCTATGGTGCGCCGGCGCCAGTAGAACGGTGCGACTGCCGGAACGCGCAGATCCGCTAGTGTCCTGCTTCTGAAATTCGTCATATAAGTCTAGGGTGGCGGTGTGCCTAGGACTGGTCGGCCGAAGGCCGAGTTGGTGTTGAGTGTTGATGAGCGTGCGCAGTTGGAGCGTTGGGCGCGGCGGGCGAAGTCGTCGCAGGTGCTGGCGTTGCGGTCGCGGATCGTTCTTGCCTGTGCCGAGCCGGGGTCTGTGAGCAAGCAGGTCGCGGCGAGGTTGGGGTGTTCGGAGACCACGGTCGGGAAGTGGCGGCGCCGGTTCCTGCGGGAGCGTCTGGAGGGGCTGGTCGATGAGGATCGGCCGGGCCGGCCGTCGTCGGTGAGTCTGGATCAGGTCGAGGACGTGATTGTGGCGACGCTGGAGTCGAAGCCGGCCGATGCCACGCATTGGTCGCAGTCGTCGATGGCGAAGCGGACTGGCCTGTCGCGGTCGACGATCGGGCGGATCTGGCGCGATTTCGGTCTGAAGCCGCACCGCGTCGACGGGTTCAAGGTGTCCACCGATCCTTTGTTCGTGGAGCGGGTCGTCGATGTCGTCGGGCTTTACCACAATCCGCCGGAACGGGCGGTGGTGTTGTGTGTGGACGAGAAGTCACAGATCCAGGCGCTGGATCGGTCGCAGCCGGTACTGCCGATGATGCCGGGCATGCCGCAGCGGCGCACACACGACTACCGGCGCAACGGGATCACCTCGCTGTTCGCGGCGTTCAACGTTGCCGACGGCACCGTGATCACCGAACTGCATCGCCAGCATCGCGCGACCGAGTTCAAGAAGTTCCTGGCCACGATCGACAAGACCGTGCCCGAGGGCCTGGACGTCTACATCGTGGCCGACAACTACGGCACCCACAAAACCCCGGCAATCAAAGCCTGGCTGGCCAAACACCCCCGCTTCCACATGCACTTCACCCCGACCGGCTCGTCGTGGCTCAACCAGGTCGAACGCTGGTTCGCCCACCTCACCGATCAGAAGATCCGCCGCGGAACCCACAAGAGCGTCCAGGCACTGGAAGCCGACATCCGCGCCTGGGTGAAATCCTGGAACGACGACCCGAAACCGTTCGTCTGGAAGAAGACCGCCGACGAAATCCTGGACTCCCTCAGCCGCTACCTCCAGCGCGTCACAGGACAAACCGCCGACAATCAACTTATGCAACGAACTTCAGAAGCAGGACACTAGGTTCTTCTAGAGGTCCGGATGTCGTGTCCTTGGCTGATCTGGCGGTGCCGATCGCGGACGCGCCACTGATCATTCCAGAGCCACAGCGTTTGACACCGGCTCAAGCTCGGATGTCGCCCTTCGACCACCCGACCCAGTCCGACACGTCACCTACCTCTGGCGCGTTGATGCCAGCGGTTTGACCGGAGATACCGCAAGGTCGGTAATGCAGAGACCGGCTGGGGAGCTTCCGGCGCGGCAGTGGTCGCGGGACGCCGTCTGAGGCCCAATCGAGCGCCCCAAACGAGCGCAACATGCCCTATTGGTGCCCTAGACCGTTCCACCTTCGATGCGATTTGAGGCATACATGCAGGTCAGATCTACTTTGGGGTCGTCGAGTCGCCTTGTCTTGAAAGCCGGTATGGCGGGTGACCGTCATCGTGGGTTCGAATCCCACACCCTCCGCCTTGTGATGTCTCGAGAGTTCCAGGTGGAGGGCTATTCGGCCGGCTCGAGGACGAAGAGGGGGATCTTGCGGGGGGTCATGGTCTGGTAGTCGGCGTACCCAGGGAACGCGGCGACGGCCCGCTCCCACCACACCTCGTACTCCTCGCCCTCGAGTTCGCGGGCGACGTACTCCTTGGTGACTTCGCCGTCCTGCACCGTGGCCTTCGGGTCGGCCTTGAGGTTGTAGTACCAGACCGGATTCTTTGGGCCGCCGCTGTTCGACCCGACGGCGAGGTACACGCTGTCGTGCTCGACGCGCATCAGCGGGGACTTGCGGATCTTGCCCGACTTCGCGCCGCGCGTGGTCAGCAGCACCACCTTCAGGCCGCGCACGTCGATCACGTCGGTGGTCCCGGCCTCGGTGACCTTGTCGACCTCCTCCCGGACCCACCCGGTCGGACTCGGGGCGTACTCCCCAGCGTTGGATGTCATCTCACCAATTCTAATGGTGATACGACACCAATCACCGAGCGTCTCAGCTCTCGGCGCTACTCGGTGAGGGCGTCGCCTCGGGTGGTTCTGCGGTAGAGGACGGTGCCTGCGACTCGGGTCCGGGAGACGAGTCCGCTCGCGTTCAGGACCGACAGGTGCTGGCTGATGGCTCCGGGGGTGAGTCGCAACCGGCGGGCGAGTGCGGTGGTGGTGGCGGGCTCGGCGAGTGTGGTCAGGATGCCGGCGCGGGTTCGGCCGATCAGGGCGGCCAGTGCGTCGGGCGGGGGCGGTGGGGTGGTTTCCCACAGGGTGGCGACGCCGCGGACCGGGTAGGCGATCATCGGCTGGTAGCGGGCGCCGGCGTACCCCGGCTTAAAGCGACCGGTCATCGTGCGTACCCACGTAGCCGCCACTCGATCACTCGAGCCTCCTCGCCGGCATTCCGCTGCGTGTTTTAGGTCAGGCTAAAAGTATCGCCGTCTCGCGTTGCCCCGGCCACAGTCGTCAAGTCGGATCAATGGGCTCCGACTTTCTCACGACAGGGCCAGAAGGCCCGACAAGGCGAAAGGAACCCGAGATGAGCAAGGTAGTCATGGATGTATCGATGTCCCTGGACGGATTCTCGGCCGGACCGAACATCCGGCCGGAGGAGCCGATGGGAGATGGCGGCGAACGGCTGCACGAGTGGGCTTTCTCCGGAGAGGGACCGGACGCCGAGATCGACAGCGCCATCCGCCGGGAGCTGGACGCGATGGTTGGCGCCACCATCATTGGACGGCGTACTTTCGACCTCGGTCTGGCTCCGTGGGGCGGTACGCCATGGCCCGGCGTACCGAGCTTTGTTGTCACCCACCGGACCAGGGAGGACCTCCTCGGCGACAACGGAGGGACGTTCGCCTTCGATGGGCTGGAGGCCGCGGCCCGGCGTGCCAAAGCTGCCGCGGGGGACAAGGACGTTGTGGTCCTCGGTGCGGACGTCGGCGGGCAGCTGATCACGGCCGGTCTGCTCGACGAGGTGTGGATCCATCTCGTCCCCCGGCTGATGGGGGAGGGCACGCGGCTGTTCGATGGAGTACGGGCTGAGCTGATCCCGGAGGACAAGCCCGTCGCGGGGGCCGCTACCCACCTGCGTTATCGCGTCGCCAGGAATGAAGCAGAGCGATGAATACAGCGATGTTCGGTAGCTTTCTCGTTGGCGTGCTGGTCATGCAGGTGATCCCCGGTCCCGGAATGCTCTTCCTCCTGGCCAACGGAGTCGCCGGCGGGGCGCGCGCCGGCGTGGCGGTGGCATGCGGAACGGCAGCTGGGATGCTGGTCCACACGTCTCTGACGGCGCTTGGGCTTGCTGCCCTGCTCAAAGCAGCGCCAGAAGCGTTGGCGGTGATCAAGGTGATCGGCGGGCTGTATCTGCTCTGGCTTGCTCTTCAGGCATTCCGGGCGCGCCAGCAATCCGTGGCCATCGAACCCGTTGGACATGGAAGGCGGTTCTGGAGCCTGTTCGGCCGAGGGGCGCTCAACAACCTGGCAAATCCGAAGATTGTTGTGTTCTACGTCGTCTTTCTGCCCCAGTTCGTGGATCCGGCAGTTGGTAATGTGACCCGCCAATTGTTCGTCCTGGGTGGAACGATGCTGCTCGTCGGACTCGTGGTCGACCTGCAGATCGGGCTGCTGGCCGGCCGGCTGCGCGGGGTTCTGCTCGGCAGCCGCATCTTCCGGCAGATCCTCAACAAGATCACCGGAACCATCTGCGGAGCACTCGCCGCCCGCCTCATCACCGCGCACTGAAGAGGGCTAGGCGTAGTGCGATCGGTGTGAGCTGGCTCACGCGAGTCGTGCGTTCGGGGTGCGGCCCGTGGTGGGGTCGAGGTCAGGGGTTGGCCTCGGCGAAGGGACACGGGTGTGGATGTCGACGATGCTGCGGAGCGGTTGGGGTTCACCGGGACGGCGCGGGCCTGGTTGCGTGGGTTGCCTGACAGTGACGGCGTACGGCTTCCCGATGACGCTGACCGTCTCCTTGAGTACTGCGGAGTGTCGGGCGCGGATCGGCGAGAGATGCTGGCGGCGCGGCCGGATCCGGTGAAGGACCCGGAGTGGTGGGCGGTCATGTCCGCCATGGCGGGCGGACTCGAGCGGGAGCTGGACCGGGCAATCCCCTCAACCGGGTTCCAGGGGTGGCCTACCATGCCGCGGTCGGCGTCTCCGGTCGGGCTGTTCGCCGGGGCGTGGGCGCTGCTGGCCAACTTGCCGCGGCTGCTCGAGTTGCACGCGCAGCGGGGTGTGCCGGAGTCGGTGAGTGTTGCGACTGTGTCAGCGCTCGGAGGGGTGATGGGTACGCACCGGCACATCACCGGTCGGGCGGGCGTTGGGTCGATGAGTCTATGGGGACCGCCGCTGCGGTTCCGGGGTGCGGACTATCAGATCGGCCGGCACGACTTCACTCGCGCGCACCTGGGGTTGGGCGATGGGGTCTCCGGGCATGTGCTGATGATCCACATCCCGCCGATCGGTCCGCTCGATGCGGAGGAGTCCGAGCGGTCGATCGCCGACGCGGTGGAGGCGTTCGGCCGGTGGTATCCGGAGGAGCCGTTGACTGGGTTCGTGTGCTCGTCGTGGTTGCTGGATCCACAGCTGGGCGAGTACTTGCGCCCTGACTCGAACATCCTGCGCTTCCAGCGTCGCTTCAGCGTGCTGCCGCTGGTGCCCCCTGAAGACCCGAGCGAGGGTGATCGGGAGCTGATGCGCCTCGGTCTGCAACTAGCGGTACCGGAGAGTGCGTTGGACGACGAGGATCTGGCGCGGATACCGCAGGACACGAGCTTGCAGCGCGCGTTCGTGACTCACCTGCGCTCTGGCCGGCACTGGCACACGCGCACCGGCATCCTCCGCTCGGACCTCGCGTGGAGTTGACGGAACGGGCGCTGAAGCATGTGGCAGCGCTGTCTTCGGGTGCACTCGGCGGCGGTTCCGGCTCGGGGTTGGCGTACTGCGGGAGCACGCTGACTACGGCGGTCCGCAGTACGTCGAGCTGGGTGAGCGGATCGCGGTCGGTGGGGTGCTGACGCCGCGGGTGATCGGTGAGGCGGCTGGTGAGTACGACGGACACGAGCTGAAGCGGGTCTGGCACTGCCTGGCGCGCTTCGGCCTGGCAGGCTGGACGGATGGAGCTGAGGATTCCGGTCGGTCGGGATGAGGTCTGGGCAGAGCATCTGGCGGGTGACGGGGTGCCTGTGGTGTTGCTGCACCCCGGGATCGGTGACTCGCGGGTCTGGGACCTGGTGATGCCCGGACTGACCGGCCACCGGGTGGTGCGGTACGACGTCCGCGGTTACGGCCGGTCCGCACCGCCGACGGCCGAGTTCTCGCTGCTCGGGGACTTGGTCGCCGTATTGGATCAGCTCGGGCTGGAGCGCGTGCTGCTGGTCGGGTGCTCGATGGGCGGGGGTACGGCGATCGGACTGGCGCTCAAGCAGCCCGAACGGGTCGTCGGGCTGGCGCTGCTGTGTCCGGGAGTGCCCGGGTTCCCCTGGCCCGAGGAGCCGGAGCTAGACGCCGAGGCGGACGCGCTGAGAGAGGCTCGGGATGTCGACGGGATGGTGCGGCTCGGTTTACGGCTGTGGGCTGCGGCGGGGGATGACGACGCCGCGGTCGCTCAGCTGCGGTCCGCCGTACCGGCGTGGTTCGAGCAACGGCAGTATCTGAAGGAGGATCCGCCCGTTTACGACCGCCTGCACGAGCTCCAGGTGCCGACCGCGGTCATGGTGGGCGACAAGGACCGCCCCATCCTGGCAGCCATCGCCGGCGCGACAGCCGCGCGGATCCCCGGCGCCGAGTTCATCTGGATGCCCGGCGCCGACCACCTCCCAAGCCTCCGCGACCCGGCCAAAGTGCTCGACATCATCCTGCGGCTAGCTCGTTGACGGGTAGGACAGGTGCTGGTGGATGAGTTGCCAGCCTTGGGGGGTGTGGGTGAAGACTCGGGTGGAGCGGGACTCGGTGTCGACGCCGGCGGTGGTGACGTGGTCGATGCCCCAGGCGATGGCGAGGTTGCCGGAGGCTTTCACTACCGTGTCGGGGGTGGTGAAGGTGATGGGGGCGGTGGTGGATTCCAGGCCGGACTTGCAGACCTCGCGGACTGCTGGCTTGCCAGCGTAGTTGCCGTTGACTTCGTACGAGACGACGTCCTCGGCGATCGGGTCCATCAGGGCGTCGAGGTCGCGGGTGGCGGTGTCGGTGGTCCAGTGGTCGAGGATGCTGCGGACGTCGGCAGTGGCGACGGCCGGTGGTACGTCGTCGTGCGGGAACGAGTGGTGTTCGTGGGTGACCGTCCAGCGGTCGCCGGTCTTGCGGAGACCGATGGTGAGGCGCAGGCGCAGCGAAGGATTCTCGTCCGGGGTGCCGCAGCGGAGTAGGGCGAAAGCGAAGGCGACATCCGAGCCGGCGGTCACCTCCAGCGACTCCAAGGCGAACGTCGCGCCAGAGCGTTGCCACTCGAAGAAACCCGGCCACGTCTCGCGGTAGGCGTCCAGGCCCCGCACTCCGTCGTACGGCGGGGGTACGTCGAACATCACGATGTCCGGCGCGTGGTCGGCCAGGACCGTGGCCAGGTCACCGGTGTGGACCGCGGTGACCCAGTTCTCGATCAGCGTGCGGATCTCCTGCTCGTCAGTCATCTCTCGTCCATCCATTCGCGGCTCTGTCACCCCTACAACCCGGCGCCGGACGCAAACTCATCGCGGCAGCGATGACGGCAGTCCGAACGACGGGAAGTCCGCCTCCAGGTACGACACGACCTGGGCGATCTCCGTCCCGCGGAGCACGACCACGTCGAGCCCTCCCGGGACGTAGCGCGAGCCGTCCCACAGATAGGTACCGAAGGCGAGCTGACCGTTCGCACGGGCCGGCAGGAAGCGCCACTCCGACTCCAACGGCCCATCGAGCAGGAACGACCGGATCGCGGCGCGGCCCGCGAACCACTCCGGCAGCGGCGGCATCGAGTACTTCGCGTCCTCTGCCAGCATCGCGACGATCGCGTCGACGTCACGCGCCTCCCACGCGGCCATGTACCGCCGGACCAGCTCCCGTTCACCAAATTCCCCAAGCGCGTTCAGCGTGGCCTGCTGGCTCGGCGCCGAGCTCACCACTGCCCGGGCTCGTTGCAGTGCACTGTTGACCGCGGCAACCGACGTGTCCAGGAGCTCTGCCACCTCACGGGCAGTGAAGGTCAGCACCTCGCGCAGAAGCAGCACCGCACGCTGCAACGCGGACAGGTGTTGTAGTGACGCCACAAAGGCGAGCTCCACGGACTCCAACGCCAGCACTCTGGCTTCCGGGCTCAGCGACGCAGTCCACGACAGCCGACTCATCGGGTACGGCTCCAGCCAAAGGACCTCGGCTGAGTCGTCGACGTCGACGGGCAGCTCCCGGCGGCCGCGGCGCTCGATCATGGTGAGGCAGCGGTTCGTGGCGATCTTGTAGAGCCATGGCCGGATCGAGCCGCGGTCCACGTATCCGCTGAGACCGCTCCACGCGCGGACCAGCGTCTCCTGTACGGCGTCCTCCGCATCGGCATCGGATCCGAGCATCCGGTAGCAGTGCGCGTGGAGCTCACCACGCCACGGCTCAACCAGCTGTCCGAAGGCGTGCTCGTCACCGGCGCGTGCGGCGTCCAACAGCTCTCGCATCACTTGCACGCTAACGAATGGCTGGCCCAGCGCTCCAGTGTCGCGGCGGCCCGGCCGCTGTCCACAGCCTGCCGGCACCGCTCCAGACAGTCCGCCAACTGTTCAAGCAACAGGCCGTTTTCCAACTCCAGAGTGACCAGTGCAGCCGCAGCATTCAGCAGTACGACGTCCCGCACCGGCCCGGGCTCGCCGTCGAGCAGACCGCGCAGCACGCCGGCGTTGAAGGCAGCGTCGCCACCACGCAGCTCGGCCAGTGAAGACGGCCGCAGTCCCAGTGAGCGTGGGTCGAACACGGTTTCGCGAGCGGAGCCTCCAGACACCACCCACATCCGCGAAGGCCCGGTGGTGGTCAGCTTGTCCAGGCCGTCGTCACCTCGGGCCACAAGGGCGGACTTACCTTGCTGGGCGAGCGCATGGGCGATCACGGGGAGCATTCGGGGGTTGGCAACGCCTACTAGTTGATGCTGCGGGTCGGCGGGGTTGAGCAACGGTGCCAGGACGTTGAACGCGGTGGGGACTGCCAGCTCGCGGCGTACCACCGCGACCTGGTGTATGGCCGGGTTGAAGCGTGGTGCGAATAGATAGGTCAGTCCGACCTCGGCAGCCAACCGAACGGCGTCAGACGCCGACAGGTCGAGTGAGACGCCGAGATGCTCCACCAAGTCGGCAGAGCCGCCCGCTGATGACGATGCAGCCCGACCGCCGTGTTTGATCACGGTGACGCCGGTGGATGCTGCCACCACCGCGGCCATGGTGGAGACGTTGACCGCACCGGTCCGATCACCGCCCGTCCCGACGATGTCCACGAACGGCCCGGCGATCCGCACCGGCGTCGCGTGCGAGCGTAGTACCGAGGCCAGTCCGCCGATTTCGTCGGCGGTCTCGCCCTTGGCCCGCAGAGCGATCAGGAAGCCGGAGATCTGGGCCGGTGAGGCGTCGCCGAGCACCAGTTGGTCCATGGCCCAGCCGGTGTCCGCCGCAGTCAGGTCGGAGCCGGCCAGAAGCGCGGAGATGAGTCCGGACCAGGTCCGGAGTGTTGTTGCCATCGGCAATCCTCAGGGTGCTGGGCCGCCCACGAGGAGACATCACAACGGCCGCCTCGAAGGAGACGGCCGGGTGGGTTACGCGCGGAAGCAGCCGTCTAGCCGACGGCCCACCACATACCCGCGCGCAGGAACATGGTCAGAACTGTAGTCACGCGACCAACTGCTCCGCAACGTTCCATCCGCGGATGTAGTCGACGGTGAAGGTGGGGACGAGCCGGCCGTCATCACCGACACTCCGCTCGGGGAAGTCGAACACCGCAAGCATCAACTGCACCGGGTACGACGGGGCGCCTGAGCAACTGCGGATCGGCGCGCCGTCGACGAAGTACGTCGCCTCACCCGAGGCCCACTGGACGGCGTACGTGTGGAAGTCGGCCAGGTCCAACGGCAGGCGGACCGCCTCGAAGTCCTGCGGCACGGCCGGGTCGCGGATGGTCTTCAGGCCCATCCCGACAGCCGCCGAGCCCGGGGCCACCGTGTCGCCGAACACCTCCATCACACAGATCTCGCCGCACCGCTCCGGCTGGTCCTCCAGCCCGACCATCCACAGCGACACCATCGAGCGCGGACTGATGTCGGCGCGTGCGCGCAGTTCGACGTACCCGCCGTTCGGAGTCCAGCCCCAGAACGCTTCCTGCTCCTCGCGGACGACGAGACCCTCGCGGTACGGCTGCTGACCGACGGCGCTGCCGACCGGACCGGAGTAGTTGCCGGACTGGATCCCGGACACCCGGAGATCCGGTTTGTGGTCGCCGGAGCACCAGAGTCCCTGGTCCGGTGGGATGCTGAGCGTCAAACAGGAGTCTCTCAGCCGGTACGTCGCAGCTGACGCCGTACGGGAACTCCACTGCGGCAGGTAGTACGGCGACCAGGCGGATTGGTCGAGCGAGGACGCTTCGAAGTCGTCCTCGAACACCAGGTCACCGCGGGTCGCGCTCATGACCCCATGATGGGCGATGCCGGAGGCTGTCACATCATGGTGCTCCGATCCGTCTAGGTAGTGATGGACTGCGACCAGGAGAAGGCACCCGTGGACGAGCACGATCAGCTAGCGCGCCAGTTCGAGCAGAACCGCGGGCAGTTGCGCGCGGTCGCCTACCGGATGCTCGGGTCGGTCGCCGAGGCCGAGGACGCTGTACAGGAGGCGTGGCTGCGGCTGAGCCGGTCCGACGTGAGTGACGTCGGCAATCTGTCCGGGTGGCTGACCACTGTGGTCTCGCGGGTCTGCCTGGACATGCTGCGGAGCCGCAAGTCGCGCCGGGAGGACTCACTGGACACGTTCGTCCCGGACCCGATCGTCAGTCGGGAGGTCGGGCCGGAGGACGAGGCGCTGCAGGCGGATGCGGTCGGTCTGGCGCTGCTCGTCGTGCTGGAGACGCTGTCGCCGGCGGAGCGGCTGGCGTTCGTGCTGCATGACATGTTCGGGGTGAGCTTCGACGAGATCGCGATGATCGTGGACAAGTCGCCGGCCGCGACGCGGCAGCTGGCCAGCCGGGCCAGGCGGCGGGTGCAGGGTGCGCCGGTGAGTGACGGCGACACTGGGCGGCAGCGCGCGGTCGTGGAGGCGTTCATGGCGGCGTCGCGGAGCGGTGACTTCGAGGCTCTGCTCGCGCTGCTCGATCCGGACGTCGTACTGCGGGCCGACGCCGGGGATGCGACCGAGGACTTCTCCGGTCCGG
Organism: Kribbella sp. NBC_01510; assembly: GCF_045040325.1. NCBI lineage: Bacteria > Bacillati > Actinomycetota > Actinomycetes > Propionibacteriales > Kribbellaceae > Kribbella > Kribbella sp. NBC_01510. Next base: position 2,505,533 of record NZ_CP109418.1, read on the forward strand.
CGGTGTCGAAGCTGGTCCGCGGTGCCTTGGCGGTGGTCGAGCAGGCGCTGCTCTTCACCCGGATGGCGCCGTACACGGAGGTCGCCGTGGTCAATGGGACGCCCGGCGCGATCACCGTCGTCAACGGCCGCCTGATGGGCGTCATGGGCGTCACGGTCGTCGACGGCAAGATCACCGAGATGGACATCCTCGCCGACCTCGAGCGGCTCAAGGAGCTCCCGCTTCCGGCTTGATCAGCCCGACCACGCGTCGCGCTTGCGCCTCCGCCGTACCGGGCGGGTTCCGGTCGGCGCTGGGCCCGCCCGGACCGATCAGCGTCAGCCAGAACGCCGCCCACAGGCAGCGGGCTTCGCGGAGGCGGTCCGGATCGACGTCGAAGCGCCGTACGACGGAACTCCAGTCGGTCGCGCGTCCGGCCAGATGCTCGATGAGATTGGCGAGCTCGAGCGTGCGGTCGCCCAGTCCCGCGTCCTCGAAGTCGACGATGCGGATCCGCCTCCCGTCCCAGAGGTAGTTGGCCAGGTTGGGATCGCCATAGCCGACCACTGGATCGCGCAGCTCGAACCCGGCAAAGCTGTCCAGCCAGGCCGCCGCGGCCGTCGCGGCGCCGGCGATCACACCGGCGCCGGTGCGCAGGAGCGCGAGCGCAGTGCGCGTGCGGTCGACCAGAGCTGCTGTGTCGATCAGGGGCAGTCCGTGGGGATCGACCGACCACAGGGTGGTGAGGGCGTCGCCCAAGGCATCCAGCTGGCTGGGGGTGAGCGCCTCGGAGAGGGGTTGGCCGGGGAGGACCGACATCGAGACCCACGGACCCGGGGAAGCGGGTTGGGATCGGTCCAGCGGGACCGGTGCCAAGCTCGGCGCGTGCTGTGAGAGCAGGTTGAGGGCGGCCCATTCGCGCCCCGGCTCGTCGCGGGACCAGGAGGTGTAGTGCTTCGTGAGGACCTCGTCGGTGACCTCGACGGTGTGAGTCATCTGGAGAAGTTTGCCGGGGCGTGTCGATTGGCGCCTCTTTCCTTCGACGTATGAGCAGGAGCGAATACGTGAGGGAGTGGGTTCGGATGACGACGCAGGCGGTTGCACCGAGTGCATGTGACGTCGTGGCGGGGCTGCTGGGAGCTGGGTTCAACGGTGCCGTCCGGCTGCCCGGTGAGGCGGAGTACGACGTCCAGCGGAAGTCCGTGATCCCGACGGTGGACTCGCGGCCGCTGGTGGTCGCCGAGGCCCACAGCCGGACCGACGTGCAGGCGGCGGTGCGGACGGCACGGGAGTACGGCGTACCGATCGCGGTGCAGGCCACGGGTCACGGGACTCGCGTTCCGGCCGACGGCGGGATCCTGCTGAAGACGACGCCGATGACGTCCGTACTGGTCGACCCGGAGCGCCGGATCGCCAAGGTCGCGCCGGGCGCGCGCTGGGATGCGGTCCTGGACGCAGCCGGTCAGTTCGGCCTAGCGCCGCTGTCGGGCTCGCACCGCGACGTCGGCGTCACCGGGTACACGCTCGGCGGCGGAGTCGGCTGGCTCGCGCGCAAGTACGGGTTCGCGGCCGACAGCGTGATCCGCGCCGAGGTCGTCACCGCGGACGGGCGCCTCGTCACGACGAGCGCCGAGCACCACGCGGACCTGTTCTGGGCGATCCGCGGCGGCACCGGCAACTTCGGCATCGTGACCTCGCTCGAGTTCCGGTTGTACCCGGTCCGCCAGGTCCACGCCGGCATCCTGTACTACGGCATCGACCGAGCGGCCGCGATCCTGCGCCGCTACCGCGACTGGACCGCCACGATCCCCAACGAGCTGAGCACCGCGGTCCTCCTGACCCGGGTCCCCGGCACCGAACAGCGCGCCGTCGCGATCAAGGTTCTGTACGCCGGTGCCGCCGAACTGGCCGAGCACCTGCTGAAGCCACTGTTCGCGGTCGCCGGTCCCAGGCTGGCCGGCGAGCTGACCACGATCGAGTACGGCGAAGCCGCGATGGGCGGCACACCCGCCCGGCACCTCGACTTCCTCGACACCCTGACCGACGACGTGATCGACGTGGTCACCGGATTCGAGGACGAGGACGCGCCGACCGTCGAGATCAGGCACTGGGGTGGCGCGATGGCGCACCCGGGTCCCGGCGCAGGACCGGTCGGTCACCGCGAAGCGTCGTACTCGCTGATCGTGGACCGGGAGATGCACGGCCTGCTACCGGACTCGGGTCGCACCTTCGTGAACTTCCTCGGTGATCCCGAGCGCGCGGACACGGCGTACGCGCCGGAGGATCTGCGCCGGCTGCGCGAGGTCAAGCGCGCCTACGACCCGACGAACCTCTTCCACCTCAACGCGAACATCCGGCCGTGAAAAAGCGACCCGGTCCCCAGGAGGGCAGGGGACCGGATCGCTCAGGGCGTCTCGGGGTGCTCAGACCGTGCCTGAGTTGCCGTAGACGGTCACGTGGACGTGGTCGTAGTGGTTCGCGGTGGTGCTACCGCGGTCCTCCATCGCGCGCCAGCCTTCGCTGCTGCGCTGGACCGTCCAGATGTGCTGCTGCCAGATCAGCTGGCTGACACCGAGCTTCTTGTAGTTCGCGTGCAGCCAGTCGGCGACCTCCTGGCCTTCCGAGCCGCTGACCATGATGTCCAGCGCGTGCCCGCTCGAGTGCTCCGAACCACTGTCACCCGAGCGCAGACCGCCGTACGACGTGATGTCCGGGAACTTGGCGCAGATCGCCCGGTGGACGCGGATCGCGTCCTGGGTCAGGCCGCTCTCCACCGAGGAACCGGCTTTGCAGGCCGCCTGGGAGATCGAGCCACCGGCGGAGGCGGCGGTGGTTGCGACCGGCTTGGTGGCGGACAGGTAGACCGCCTTCACCCAGCGGGACTTGTTGTCGCTGACGACCTCGGCCCAGATGCCGTCGACCTTGCCGGTGACGGAGACCTTGGTGCCCTTCGGCAACACGTCCAGCAGCAGGCCGGTCAGCGGAAGGGACCACAGGTTCACGTCGGTGGTGGTGTACTTCGTGCCCGTTGCCTTCGGCGGCGTCGCGGTGCGGGTCGGCGTCGAGGTCGGCTTCGGGATCGGCGCCTGCTTCTTCAGATGCTTGGGCGCCGGAGTCGTCTTCGGCTTGGGAGCCGCTGTCGACGGGGTGACGTTCAACGGGGGTCGCAGCGCGTCCCGGCTGACCTGGGTGTCGCGCGACAGCTGCAGGGACGAGCTGGCGATCGACGGGTCGAAGGTGACGTGGTGGTCGGGGAGCGCGGCCGCCGAACCGGTGGCCACCAGGGCCACTGCCGCGCCGGGGATCACCACCTTTGCAATACCTGGGCGGATCACCTGCGGGCGCGATTGACGGTGCCGCGCCTGTCTATGCCGTCCTTCAGTCACTTCTGGAAACCCAATCTGCCGAGACCAAAACGTTATCGACCGGAGGAGTCAAGCACACATCGCGACGCGGGTTCGAATCGGCCCCCAGTCTTAACGCATTACGAACGTCCACCAGCCTCGGCGGAGCCGTGGTCCGGCCGCTATCCGGATGTGATCACCTCGAGATCAAACGCTTGGTCGACACAGCGCGTCCGTGATCGCGTTCGCGACCATGGAGGGGCGGATCGAGCCGCCGGAGTGCCGGGTGGGTGGCCCGGCCGGCTTCTCCGCGACCGCGCGCTGGCTGCGGACCGCGTTCGAGGGGCTGGCGTACGAGATCCACCATGTGGTTGCCGATGGCAACTTGGTGGCGGTGAACTCGACGATGAGCGGGCGGCATGTGGCGCCGTTCGCGGTCTACACCCCGGACGGCGCGGTGGACACGGTCTTCCCGCCGACCGGCAAGACCTTCGCGGTCAGGCAGTCGCACTGGTTCCGGATCCAGGACGGCAAGGTGGTCGATCACTGGGCCAACCGCGACGACCTCGGCCAGGGCAAGCAACTCGGCTGGGTCCCGCCGACACCGGCATACCTCTTCCGGATGGCCCGCGCCAAGTCCCGCACCAAGCGCGCCGCCGCCTGACCCGCCCCACCCCAGCCGACCGCCCACGCCTCCCGTCGACCGCCGGCCGATACGCCGACTTTGTGCATCAGGTCCGTACGGTGAGGGGGCGCGGCGTGCGGATCTGGTGCACAAGGTCGGGTTGTGTGATCCAGCTGGCGGCGCAGAGGGGTGACTGCCTGGTTGACTGCGGGCGTGGATGAGCTGGGGTTGCGGGTCGAGCGTGGAGTCGTGGCCCGGCTGGTGATCGATCGGGTCGCGAAGCGGAATGCGTTGACCCGCGCGATGTGGGAGGCGCTGCCCGGACTGCTCGCGGAGTTGGCCGCCGACGACCAGGTGAAGGTGCTGCTCGTCACCGGCGAAGGGCCGAGCTTCTCGGCCGGGGCGGATATCGGCGAACTGATCTCCGGTGACGATCCGGCCGATCCGATGGCGGAGTTGCGCGTGTTCAACCTGCGCGCGCAGACCGCGCTACGGGAGTTCCCGAAGCCGACGATCGCGGTGGTGCGGGGGCACTGCATCGGGGGCGGGCTCGAGATCGCGGTGAACTGCGACTTCCGGTTCGCCGCGCGGGACGCGACGTTCGGGGTGACGCCGGCGCGGATCGGGGTGGTCTATCCGCCGGCCGCGATCAAGGTGCTGCTGGACCTGGTCGGTCCCGCGACGACGAAGTACCTGCTCTTCAGTGGTGAGCTGCTGACCGCGGAACAGGCCGAGCTGAAAGGCCTGGTGGATCGTGTCGTCGACGACCCAGCGGCGGAGGCCGAGGCGTTCGCGGAGACGATGGTCTCGCGCTCGCAGCTGACGATCCGCTCGGCCAAGGAGACGGTCAACGCGCTGCTGGCCGGCGCGGACGCGGACGCCGCGGCCCGATTGCGGTATCAGGAGACGATCGCCTCCGGTGAGCTCGCAGAGGGAATCGAGGCGTTCACCCGCAAGCGCTCGCCCGACTTCCCGTGGCACTCAGGCTGAGACCAGGGTGCCGCGGAGCTCGACCCGATCGCCGACCGCGGCCGAGACCCTGGCGGCGATCGCCTGGGCGTGCGCGTCGTCGGTGACGTCGACCAGGTAGAAGCCCGCGAGCTGCTCCTTCGCCTCGCCGAACGGCCCGTCGGTGACGACTTGCGCGCCGTCGCGGATCTGCACGATCCGGCCCTCCTCGGGCGGCAGCAGGCCCTCGGAACTGACCAGCTCGCCGCTGGCCGCGAGCTCGCTCTCGAGCCGCACCAGCCGGCCGAGCGCCTGCTGGTCCTCGTCGGTCCAGGTGCGATCGATGCTCCGGAAGATCATCACGACGTACTTCATGGGCCTCACCGTAGCGACCCGGACCGACAGAACCCCGTGGGCCGGAGTGGCCCACGGGGTTCTGATGTCAGGTCGGACTAGGGGTGGATCAGTACCAGTGCCGGCGTCCGCCGACGGCACGGCCTGTCGATCCGAGCAGGAAGAGCACCGCTCCGACCACCAGCAACACGATGCCGATGGTCCACAGGATCGGAATACTCAGCAAGAATCCCAGAATCAGCAGGATCAAACCGAGGATGAGCATGGAGCCTCCTTCTAAGAGCCGCCGGGCGGTCGCTGGCAGCCACGGGACTCCGGTGCCCAGTCGCACGGCTCCGAACCTCCAACAATCGTTTGATGTCACGACGCCACTGGTTCGAGCCGCGGTGAGCGCTTCCGATCGAGGAGCAGTGCGCAGCCCGCCAGACCCAGCGCGATGAACAACCACACCGCCATGAACGCCACCCGGTAGCCGTGGGTGAGCGCGGTCGGTGTGGCACCCGTCGTACTGGCTGTGGCGACCGCGGAGAGTACGGCGATGCCTACTGCACCACCGATCTGGAAGCTGGCGTTCTGCAGACCGGAGGCGACGCCGGAGTCCGGGCCGGCCACGTCGCTGAGGGCGGCGATGGCCCCTGCGACCGTTCCGGCGCCCAGTCCGGCGCCGAAGATCGTCAGACCCCAGAAGGCCAGCTCGAAATACCCGGAGTCCACGGTGAGCTGAGTCATCACGGTGGTGCCGACGCCGGCGAGCAGTAGCGAGACGAACGCGACCCTGCGCATTCCCACTCGGGTGACGAGGTGCTGTCCGACCATGGAGCCGACTACTGCGGCAGCCGCGAGTACGGCGGACATGAGGCCGTAGCGGATCGCGGAGACTCCCAGCGCCAGTTGGGCGTACTGCGTATAGATGAAGTTCAGCCCGAATGCCGCCAGCCCCCAAGCGATCGTGATGAGGTTGCCGCCGACCAGCGCGCGCGAGCGGAAGATCCGCAGCGGTACGAGCGGTGCGGCCGACCGCTTCTCCACGACCACGAACAGCCCGAACAGCCCAGCCGACAACAGCACAAGCAAGACAGTCCACCCGATCGCCGAGTCAGGCACTTCGATGACGGCGTACACGAGCACGATGAGCGCGGCGGTCACCGTGACAGCGCCGGCCACGTCGAAACCGCGGCGGCCCGGACCACGGCTGTCCAGCAGCAGAACGGGAGCCAGTACGGCGACCAGCAGGCAGACCGGCACGTTGATGAAGAAGATCCACTGCCAGCCGAGTCCGTCCGTGACGGGCCCTCCGATGAGGGACCCCGCCGTACCACCGACACCACTGGTCGCTCCCCAGATCCCGAGCGCCTTGTTGCGATCCGGACCCTCGGGGAACGTGGTCATCACGATCGACAGCGCACTCGGCGCCAGTACGGCGGCCGCCGCGCCCTGCAGCCCTCGCGCGAGGACCAGGGCGTCACCGCTCCACGCGAACCCGCAGAGCAGCGAAGACCCGGCGAACAGCAGCAGTCCGGTGATGAACACCCGCCGCCTACCCAGCAGGTCGGAGATGCGGCCACCGAGCAGGAGCAGGCCGCCGAACATCAGCGCGTAGCCGCTCGGCACCCACTGCACGCCACCGGTCGAGAAGGTCAGCTCACGCTCGATCGACGGTACGGCGACCAGCACGATCGACGCGTCCAGGATGATCATGAACCCGGTCAGGCAGAGCAGCGCCAGTGCGAACCAGCGCTTCGATTCGGTAACCATCTGACATCTCCAGTACGGCGGGGACGCCCGGGCTGAGCGTCACTCGGTGGAGACGTCGGGTTCACTGGGACCACTTCGACATTTCGAACTGTCGAACTTGTGCACCCCTGTTCCGACGTACCGGATGACAGGGGGTCACAGCGGCCTCCGCGAGGGACAGGATGGTGCCTGTGAAGTACATGCTGCTGATCTACAGCAACGCCGAGAGCTGGGCGAGCCTGTCCGCCGAGCAACGCGAGGGTCTGTCCCGGGCGCACGAATCACTGTCGCGTGAGCTCACTGAGCAGGGCCTTCTGGTCAGTGCGGCCGGACTGGCGGATCCCATCACCACCCGGACGGTGCAGGTGCGTGACGACACCGCGACCACCACCGACGGACCGTACGCCGAGGCCAAGGAGCATCTGGCCGGGTTCTACCTGGTCGAGTGCGACGACATCGACCAGGCGATCGGCTACGCGGCCCGGATGCCGGACGCGGAGTACGTCGCCGTGGAGGTGCGGCCGGTGATGGACGCGTCCGGGCTGGAGATGTGAGCGACCCCGCCGGCCGGTCCGAGTCCGGCGACTTCGAGCTGCTGCTGCGTGAGCAGGCGCCGCAGGTGCTGAGCGCGCTGGTCCGGCACTACGGGCACTTCGACCTGGCCGAGGAAGCGGTCCAGGAGGCGCTGCTCGCGGCGGCTCAGCAGTGGCCGAGCGAGGGCGTGCCGGACAACCCGCGCGGATGGCTGATCCGGGTCGGGTCGCGCCGGCTGACCGATCTGCTGCGCAGCGAGTCGGCCCGGCGGCGGCGCGAGGAGAACGTGGCCCAGCTCGCCCCGCCCGAGGAATTCGTTGCTGCAGGCCCGGAAATCGACGATCCGGGCGGCCGGGACGACACGCTGACGCTGCTGTTCCTGTGCTGCCACCCGGCGCTGTCGCCGGCCTCGCAGATCGCGCTGACGCTGCGCGCGGTCGGTGGTCTCACCACCGCGCAGATCGCGGCCGCGTTCTTGGTGCCGGAGGCAACCATGGCGCAGCGGATCAGCCGGGCGAAACGCAGTATCAAGCAGGCGGGCAGTACGTTCGAGCTGCCGCCCGAGGCGGAGCGAGACGAGCGGATGGGCGCCGTACTGCACGTCCTCTACCTGATCTTCAACGAGGGCTACACCGCCTCGTCGGGTACGTCGTTGCACAGCGCGGAGCTCACGACGGAAGCGATCCGGCTGGTGCGGGGCGTGCGCAGGCTGCTGCCCGATGACGGTGAGGTGGCGGGGTTGCTGGCGCTCATGCTGCTCACCGATGCGCGTCGGCCCGCGCGTACCGGTGCGGAAGGTTCGCTGATCCCGCTGGCCGAGCAGGACCGGTCCAAGTGGAACAAGGCGGTCATCGTCGAGGGTGAAGCGCTGGTGACGGATGCGCTGTCCCGTACGCAGCTGGGCCCGTATCAGGTGCAGGCCGCGATCGCCGCGGTACATGACACCGCCGAACGGGCTGAGGACACGGACTGGCGGCAGATCGTCGCGTTGTACGACGTACTCGAGCAGATGGTCGACAATCCGATGGTGAAGCTCAACCACGCGGTCGCGGTGGCCATGGCGGTCGGTCCGAAGGAGGGACTCGCCGTACTCGAACCACTCGAGTCCGACGACCGCATGACCGATCACCACCGGCTGGAGGCGGTCCGCGCGCACCTGCTGGAGATGTCGGGCGATCTGGCCGCCGCGCGCGAGAGTTACCTGCTGGCGGCCCGCCGTACGACGAGTGTCCCGGAACGCAACTACCTGCAGTCGAAGGCGGACCGGCTGACCTGACTCGCGGTGCTCCCGGACATGTGTCAGGTTTGAGCCGTGGATCTGACCAGGGCCTCACTCCTCCGGGAGATGCTGACCGGTACTGAGCTGGGAAGCCGGACGACCGAGTTCGCGCACTCACTGCGGCGGTTCACCACCCGGACCGGTGGGCTGATGCTGTTCGGGCCGGTCGACGACGAGCCGTGGCACCTGACCGCGCACCTGGACGACGAACTGCACCGGGCCGGGGTCGACGACGTCCGGCCGTCGCTGGTCCGCTGGGCGCCGCCACCGGACGCACCGCCGCACCTGGCGATCGGACTGGACCGGTTGCGCGACGCGGGCCGCGGCGAGTCGCTGCTGGTGGTGGCCGAGGAGGACCCGGCGGAGACGCTGCTCGAGCGGATCAGCGACGTACGGCGCCGGGGTACGACGATCTTCAGCATCGGGAACGGGGACAAGGAGCTGACATCGCTCAGCCACGAGACGCTGGTGCCGGAGTTGCTGGTGCCGGACGGGTTCGGGTGGACGAGCCGGCGGATCGAGCTCGACCACGACGAGCCGCAGGCCGCGCTGACCGATGTGGAGCCACAGACCACGGAGGGGTTCGAGATGGCGCAGCACCTGGTCAGCCTGGCCGCGGCCGACCAGGACGCCGGTCAGCCCGGCTGGCGCCGCCGGCTCCGCGCCGCCATCGAACGCCTGTCCGGCGAGCCCGCCTAGCGCTGCAAACAGCCCGCTTAGTCGCTAGGCGTCGAGGTAGAGCGCGGCCAGTCGGGGCAGGCGGGTCTCCAGGTCGTCCTCGTCGTCGAAGTCGATCTCCTTGCCGGCCGGCAGGTCCGGCGTGTCCGGCGCCTCCGCGTCGACCGCCTTCCAGTACGCCGCCTCGTCGCCGGTCACGTTCTTGTACGCGTGACTGCCGACATGCAGCAGGCCTTCACCGTCGAATCCCTCGAAGCCTTCCGGCCGGTCCTCGTCGACCACGTCGGCGAGCGAGTCCGGCTCGGCCAGCGCGGCCTCCCAGACCTCCCGCCCTTGCGCGACCAGCCAGCCCCGGAACGAGTCGAACCCGTCCTCCGAGGCCCCCGAGTTGATCAGGTACGCCGCCGCCCACAGATCCCACCGGAAAGACTCGACCTGCAATCGCGCGAGCTCGACCCCGAACCCCGCGATCTCCTCGGCCTCCAGCCCACCCAGCACCTTGGTCAGCGCGTCCGCAACCCCGTCCGGATCCGCCACGGTGTCATCCACCCCACCGCGCGCATCCTCAACCAGCCCCCAGAATCCATCCCTGTCCACCCCCAAAGCGTCTCACCACCCCTAGGCCAAACGGGAGCGCTGATTGCAGGTGATTTATGACAGGTCGCGTTGGTAGACCGTGACGGGGATGCCTTCGCCGAAGGTTTTGGACTGGGTTAGGTTCCACTTGGTCTTTTGGGGGCCTTCGGCGAAGAGGTGGCGGCCGGTGCCGAGGATGACGGGGAAGGTCATCAGGTGGATCTCGTCGACCAGGTCGGCGGCGAGGAGTGCCTGGACCAGACGGATGCTGCCCGGGACCTGGATCTCGCCGGTGACCTCGTTCTTGAGCTTGGTCACCTCCGCGACCACGTCGCCTGACAGCACTCTGGTGTTGTTCCAGGCGGGGTCGGTCAGCGTGGTGGAGACGACGTACTTCGGCATGCTGTTGTATTTGTCGGCCAGCTCGCCCTCGTAGTTCGGCCAGGCGGCCGCGAAGCCTTCGTACGTCGTCCGCCCGATCAGCAACGCCTCCGCGCCGAGCGCCTCGTCGTGCTTGAACCGCTCGCCGTCCTCACCACGGTCGAACTCGAAGCTCCACTCGGCGTACTTGAAATCGCCCCCGCCCGGCGCCTCGGCGACCCCGTCGAGCGAGATGAACGTCGTCACCACCAGCGTCCCCATGGCAGTCACACCTCGTGTGCGAACTGGCGCAGGACGGGAGCGAGCACGGACGGCTCCGTGCTGTGGTTCTCACCCGGGACAGGCTTCAGCGTCGCGGTCCGGAGGTGAGCGGCCATCGCTTCCGCACCCGAGACCAGCCACGGCGCCGTCTTGTCGCCGTGCATGACCAGGACCGGTACGTCGATCGCCGCCCAGCGATCCGCGGGCAGTGGGTTGCCGGACATCGTGGTCCCCATGATGCGGCCGTCGTACGAGATCGTGGGCGCGATGTCCTCGACCGGCGCCCAGTACGGACTCTGCCGGATCCCGGCAACGAACTCGGCCGGCATCCCGGCCGCGGCTGTCATGAACAGCTCCGCCGCCTTGTCTCGCTGACCGGCCGCGACGAAAGCGTCGAGTTGCTCGACGTAGTCGGATGGCAGCGGCGGACGCGAGTCGTCGACCACCACCGGCGGCTCGAACAGGGTCAGGGCGGAGATCGGCAGCCCGGCCGCCGCCGCGTCCAGAACGAGGAGTGAACCGGAGGACCAGCCGAACACGATGGCCGGCTGCCCGGCGTCCTCGATCAGCGCGGCGAGGTCCTCGACCTCCCGGCGGATCGCGTACGGCGCGGTGTCGGTGCTCTCACCACGTCCGCGCCGGTCGTAGGCGTAGACCCGGAATTCGTCGCTCAGCAGCTTCGCCACCTCGGCATTCGCCGGGTTGACCGCGCGGTGGGCGGTGGCGCCGTCGACCATGATCAGCGGCCGCCCCTCGCCCCACGCCTCGAAGGCGATCGTCGTGCCGTCGGCGGACTTCAGTGTGCTCATAGTCCCTCTCCTCTGTGATCGTTGGGAACTGGACCGTACAGTACTCAGAAAGGAACTGGACTGTCTAGTATGATTTCCGTGACCGCAGAGGAGGACGTCGTGGAGTATCGACAGCGGGCCGCCGTCTGGCAGCCGGAGCAGGCCGTCACGATCGAGGGCGAGGGCCGGACGCCGCGCAAGCGCCGGGCGATCCTGGCGGCGGCGACCGAGGTTTTCCTCCAGCACGGGTACCTCGGCGCGAGCATGGACGAGGTCGCCGCGAAGGCCGGCGTCTCCAAACAGACCGTCTACAAGCAGTTCGAGAACAAGGAACGCCTGTTCGCCGAGATCGTCCTCGGCACCAGCGATCAGCTGATGGACGGACTCGTCCAGGCGTACGCCGAGACCCTCGACGGGGCCGTGGACGCGCGCGAAGGCCTGCAGGCGCTGGCTCGCCGACTGCTCGACAGCCTCACCGCAGCCAGCGTCCTCCAGTTGCGTCGGCTCGTGATCGCCGAGGCCGATCGGTTCCCCGAGGTGTGCGGGGCCTGGTTCACCAGCGGTTTCGAGAAGTCACTGGAGGCACTGGGCGAAGCGCTCACCCGGCTGACCGAACGCGGTTTGCTCCGTGAGCTCGAGGACCCGACACTCGCGGCGTACCAGTTCGCCGGGCTGGTCATGTACAAGCCGATGAACCGGGCCATGTTCGCCGGCACCCGGGAGCGCCCGAAGCCAAATGAGCTCGACAAGCTCGCCGATCAGGCGACCGAGGTCTTCCTCGCCGCCTACGGCGCCTGACTGCTAGGCGTCGTCCCCGAGGGAAGGGGGCGCCTTCGTTCTTGACGGATTGGTGACGTGGCGGTGGATCCGCCAGCCGGCCCAGGCCAGGAGGCCCACCGGGATCGGCAGCCAGAAGGAGACGAGCCGGTACAGGAGCGTCCCGATGAGTGCTGTGTCCGCGGGGATTCCGATGACGACGAGCAGCGCTGCGAGACCGGCGTCGACGAAGCCGAGACCACCCGGCGTCACCGGGACCATTGCGAGGGCTTGAGCAACGACATAGGCCAGGAGCACCTCGGAGGGGCGCGCATGCGCATTGAGCGCCACCAGCGCGACCACGAGTGCGGCGTAGTCGAACATGCGGTTCGCGGCCGCCGCGAGGGCCGCAGCCCACCAGCGGCCCTTGAACGCAGCGGCAACCCGGTCCCGCTGCGTGACCAACTGCGCGGCGCAGCTGTCGGCGGTCACGCTGCGCTTGACCACGTGGATGATGCGACCGGCCGCACGACCGACCACTACGACAAACCGGCTCCAGGTGAGCGCGGTGAGCCCGAGACCGACGATGACGATCGCCATGATCAGCGAGACCAGGAGGCCGAGCTCCAGCTGCCGGGCCGGCGGTGGACCGATCAGCAGCGCGGGCACCGTGAGGACGGGCAACAGCAACAGCACACCGGTGGTCATCAGGCCGATCGCGGTGACAGCGGAGGCGACGACTGCCGACGGCTGCCCGGCTTGGATCAGGAGTTTGGCTTGGACGACACTGCCGGTGGCGGCGCCGCCGGGGACGACCTTGCTGGCTGCGTTCCCGGCCAGTTGCGCCGTGGCGATCGTGCCCCAACCCGGATGGCCTGGTGGCGGCGCCTCGTCCACGGCGTTGTCATCGGCCTGCTGGGTCAAGGCCAATCGGGCGAGCCACCACAGTGCGGCGAAGCTGCAGGTCTCCAGTAGCGCGAGGACCGGGAACCACCAGGGTTCCACGTCCGCGAGGCGTGGCCAGGCTCCGAAGAGGGACAGCAGGCTCGGCGCCACGATGTACAGGCTGACACCGGTGATCGCCAAGCCGACCGCGCGGCCGCCCCATCGCCGCACCAAACCCCCGCCAGCGACGCGCATGTCTCACCTCGCTCAGTGGACCACTCGCCTCGCCACCATAGCGCGACCAGCCGGGTCGACCATCCGCCGCAAAGTATGAGGCCGGTCGGTGGAGCCGCGGCTCAGAGGGTGCCGCGGGTCGAGGTCCGTACGACGAGCTCGGGGGTGAACGTGACCCGCTGGTGTTCGTGGTCCGGGTTGGACGACTCGTCCAGCAGCAGCTCCGCGGCTGTCCGGCCGAGTAGCTGCCGCGGCTGACGGACCGACGTCAGCGGTACGGCGGCCGCCTCGGCGAACTCGATGTCGTCGTACCCGACGATGGCGAGGTCCTCGGGAACACGCAGGCCGAGGCTGACGCACTGCTGCAGGAGGCCGAGGGCGAGCAGGTCGTTCGCGCAGAACGCGGCGGTCGGGCGGCGGGCCGCCGGGAGGCCGGCGAGTCGTTGCCCTGCGCCCCTGCCTTCGGCGACGGTGAGGGCGCCGGTGGTCAGTTCGATCAGGTTCTCCGGTGGTTTGCCGGCCTTGCGCAGTGCGCTGCGGGCGCCATCACGGCGGTCGATGACCTGGCCGATCGTGTTCGGGCCGCCGACGTACGCGATCCGTTCGTGGCCGAGCTCGAGCAGGTGGGCGATGGCGAGCTCACCGCCGAGTACGTCGTTCACCGCGACCGAGCAGTGCTCGCCGTCGTCGATGGCGCGGTCGACCACGACCACCGGCGTACCGCGGGAGGGGAGTTTGCGCAGGCGGGAGGAGTTCTGGTCGATCGGGGTGATCAGGATGCCCTGCACGCGTTGCTGTTCGAGCAGGTCGAGGTAGTCGGCTTCGCGGTCGACGTCCTCGTTACTATTGCAGAGGAAGACCGACAGGCCGGCCGCGCGGGCCGCCTCCTCGACGCCCTTCGCGACGTCGGTGAAGAACGGGTTCCCGGCGTCGAGCATCAGGTAGGCGAGGATCCGGCTGCTGCCGGCGCGGAGCTGCCGCGCCGACTCGTTCCGCACGAACCCCAGCGAGGCCATCGCCGCCTCGACCTTCGCCCGCGTCAACGGACTGACCACCTCGGGCCGGTTGAGCACGTTGGAAACAGTTCCCAAACTCACTCCCGCTGCCGCCGCCACTGCCTTGACGCCCGCGGCATGCCGCTTCGCGGCCCGCCGGCGCCGGCCTCCTACCCCGGAGGAGGAGGGAGAAGGGGAGGTCGTGCGGGAGGGGCCGGAGGTCTGCTCGGGCGCGCTGTCTGCCGGCATGCTCATCCTCCCCGCGTCAAGAGTCCTGCGACGGACCGGTTTGAAACGTCTTAGCTGGCGAAGCCTACCTGGTTGTCGGGTGATTTCCGCAGTAATGGTCCGGGATCGGACGCCGACAGGTGGGCGAGGTCTTGACGGCTGGAGGGGCCCGCGCTTACGTTCGTGCAGTCCTCTTGAAACCTTTCAGCTTCTGGCCGCCCCGAGTTGGAGGTGACTATGGCCGACGGGCTGTCTATCCGCCTCGGCGTGTCGGTCGACCCCGCCCGCGGCTCCCCGGTGTCGAGGGTCGGCCCGAGTTCTCCGCCGCCAGTCTCGACCAGTTCAACTTCTGAGGGCATCTTGTGAATCGCTACTGCTTCTGCCTCCAGGTCAGACCCGACCGCCTCGACGAGTACGTCGAACGCCACCGGAACGTCTGGCCGGACATGCAGGCCGCGCTGCGGGACTCCGGCTGGCACAACTACTCGCTGTTCCTCCGCGACGACGGCCTGCTGATCGGGTACGTCGAGTCCGCGGACCTGGAGGCCGCGCAGAAGGCGATGGCGGCGACCGAGGTCAACACCCGCTGGCAAGCCCAGATGACCGAGTTCTTCAGCGGCACAGACGGCCGGCCGCCGGACGAGTTGTTCCAGCTGCTGCCCGAGATCTTCCACCTGACTGCGTTGGATATTGAAGGGGACTGAACCATGACGACCGAAGCCGTGAAGGCCGCCCTCAGCCGCCAGGAGATCGAACTGCCCTCGTGGGCGTTCGGGAACTCCGGCACCCGGTTCAAGGTGTTCAGCCAGCCGGGGGTGCCGCGCTCACCGGAGGAGAAGATCGCCGACGCCGCGGTCGTGCACAAGTACACCGGCGTCGCGCCGAGCGTCGCCCTGCACATCCCGTGGGACAAGGTGGACGACTACGCGCGGCTCTCGGCGTATGCGAAGGAGCAGGGCGTCCGGCTCGGCGCGATCAACAGCAACGTCTTCCAGGACGACGACTACAAGCTGGGCAGCGTCACCAACCCGGACCCCGCGGTCCGGCGGAAGGCGACCGACCACCTGCTCGAGTGTGTCGACATCATGGACGCGACTGGGTCGAGGGACCTGAAGCTGTGGTTCTCCGACGGCACCAACTACCCGGGCCAGGACGACATCCAGGACCGGCAGGACCGGCTCGCGACCGCGCTGAAGGAGGTGTACGACCGGCTCGGCGACGACCAGCGGATGCTGCTGGAGTACAAGCTGTTCGAGCCCGCCTTCTACACCACGGACGTGCCGGACTGGGGTACGTCGTACGCGCACTGTCTCGAACTGGGGCCGAAGGCAACGGTCTGCATCGACACCGGGCACCATGCGCCGGGCACCAACATCGAGTTCATCGTCGCCTTCCTGCTCCGGGTCGAGAAGCTGGGGGCGTTCGACTTCAACAGCCGCTTCTACGCCGACGACGACCTGATGGTCGGGGCGGCGGACCCGTTCCAGCTGTTCCGGATCATGAACGAGATCGTCCGTGGCGACGCGCTCGACCCGGACCGCGGGATCGCCTTCATGCTCGACCAGTGCCACAACATCGAGATGAAGATCCCGGCCATCATCCGCTCGGTGATGAACGTCCAGGAGGCCACCGCGAAGGCGCTGCTGGTCGACCGGGACGCGTTGCGCGCGGCCCAGCGATCGGGTGACGTACTCGAGGCCAACGCCGCGCTGATGGATGCCTACAACACCGACGTCCGCCCGCTGCTCGCCGACCTGCGCGAGTCGCAGGGCCTGGATCCGAACCCGGTCGCCGCCTACCAACGCAGCGGGTACTACGAACAGATCGTCAAGGACCGCGCCGACGGTCAGCAAGCCGGATGGGGAGCCTGAAACAGATGACCGTTTCTGATTCTTCCCCCACCCCACCGCCCCGGTCAGGCACTGCAGCCGAACTCGTTGCGCGGAGCAACCGACTCGGTGCCGATCCGCGCAACACCAACTACGCCGGCGGGAACACGTCGGCGAAGGGGACGGCGACCGACCCGGTGACGCAGCAACCCGTCGACCTGGTCTGGGTGAAGGGGTCCGGTGGCGACCTCGGCACGCTGACGGCGAAGGGTCTCGCCGTACTGCGGCTGGACCGCCTGAACTCGCTGGTCGACGTGTACCCCGGCGTCGACCGCGAGGACGAGATGGTTGCCGCGTTCGACTATTGCCTGCACGGCAAGGGCGGCGCGGCTCCGTCGATCGACACCGCGATGCACGGTCTGGTCGACGCTCCGCATGTCGACCACCTGCACCCGGACTCCGGGATCGCGCTGGCGACCGCGGCCGACGGGGAGAAGCTGACCACGGAGTGCTTCGGTGAGCGAGTGGTCTGGGTGCCGTGGCGGCGGCCCGGGTTTCAGCTGGGTCTCGACATCGCGGCCGTGAAGCGGGAGAACCCGGAGGCGATCGGCTGCATCCTCGGCGGTCACGGCATCACCGCGTGGGGCAACACATCGGCGGAGTGCGAGGCCAACTCGCTGGAGATCATCCGTACGGCGGAAGCCTTCCTGGCCGACCGTGGTGTCGCCGAACCCTTCGGTGCTGTGGTCGAAGGCTTCGAGGCGCTACCTCCTGAAGAACGCCGTCAGCGCGCTGCCGCCCTGTCCCCGGTGATCCGCGGCCTGGCGTCCACCGACAAGCCACAGGTCGGTCACTACACCGACTCCGAGGTCGTCCTGGAGTTCACCGCGCGGGAGAAGCTGGCCGAGCTGGCCGCGCTGGGTACCTCCTGCCCGGATCACTTCCTGCGCACGAAGGTCCGGCCGTTGGTGCTGGACCTGCCTGCGACGGCGCCGCTGGAGGATGCGGTGGCGCGGCTTCGCGAGTTGCACGCGGCGTACCGCGAGGACTACGCCGCCTACTACAACCGGCACGCGGAACCGGACAGCCCGGCGATGCGGGGTGCGGATCCGGCGATCGTGCTGGTGCCCGGGGTCGGCATGTTCAGCTTCGGCAAGGACAAGCAGACCGCGCGGGTGGCCGGCGAGTTCTACGTGAACGCGATCAACGTGATGCGGGGCGCCGAAGCGGTGTCGACGTACGCGCCGATCGACGAGCGGGAGAAGTTCCGGATCGAGTACTGGGCGCTGGAAGAGGCGAAGCTGCAGCGGATGCCGAAGGCGAAGCCGCTGGCGACGCGGGTCGCGTTCGTCACCGGTGGCGGGTCGGGGATCGGCAAGGCGATCGCTCAGCGGCTGGCGGCCGAGGGCGCCTGTGTCGTGGTGGCGGACCTGGATCTGGCTGCGGCCGAGGCGGTGGCGAAGGAGATCGGGTCGTCCGACGTGGCCGTTGCCGTGGGCGCCGATGTCTCGTCGGGCGAGGCGGTGGAGGCGGCCCTGCGCGAGGCCGTACTCGCCTTCGGCGGCGTCGATCTGATTGTCAACAATGCCGGATTGTCGATCTCGAAGTCGTTGCTGGAGACCACCGAGCGCGACTGGGACCTGCAGCACGACGTGATGGCGAAGGGTTCGTTCCTGGTGTCCCGGGCGGCCGCGAAGGTGCTGATCGATCAGGGCCTCGGCGGCGACATCGTCTACATCTCCAGTAAGAACTCGGTGTTCGCCGGCCCGAACAACGTCGCGTACGGCGCGGCCAAGGCGGACCAGGCACATCAGGTACGGCTGCTCGCGGCCGAGCTCGGCGGGTACGGCATCCGTGTCAACGGGGTGAACCCGGACGGCGTCGTCCGGGGATCCGGGATCTTCGCGAAGGGCTGGGGTGCGCAGCGCGCAGCGGTGTACGGCGTACCGGAGTCGGAGCTCGGCGCGTACTACGCGCAGCGGACGTTGCTCAAGCGGGAGGTTCTGCCGGAACACGTGGCGGCCGCTGTGTTCGCGCTGACCGGTGGCGAGCTGACCCACACGACCGGTCTGCACGTGCCTGTCGACGCCGGCGTGGCCGCCGCGTTCCTGCGATAGGAGTCGCATGACCGAGTTGGATGTCCGCCAGGTGTCCCGATGAAGCGTGTTGCCGCAGTCGATCTGGGCGCGTCCAGCGGGCGGGTGATGCTGGGCGCGGTCGGTGACGGCCGCCTCCACCTGACCGAGGTCCATCGCTTCTGGAACGGCCCGGTCCGGGTGCGAGACACCTTGCACTGGGACATCCTGCATCTCCATCGCGCCATGCTCGACGGCCTGCGCTCGACCGGCCCGGTGGACGGCATCGGGATCGACTCGTGGGCTGTCGACTACGGCTTGCTCGACAACGCGGGTCGCCTTCTGAGCAACCCGGTCCACTACCGCGACGCCCGCACCGACGGCGTGATGGAACGCGTCCTGGAATCCGTGCCGGCCGCCGACCTGTACGACATCACGGGCCTTCAGCAACTACCGTTCAACACCATCTGCCAATTGGTGGTCGAGCCGTTCCTCAGCCAGGCGGAAACCTTGCTGATGATCCCGGATCTCCTTGGGTACTGGCTGACTGGGGAGATCGGGGCCGAGCGGACGAACGCGTCCACCACGCAGTTGTACGACGTGCGCGCTCGGGAGTGGAGTGAGCAACTGGCGGCGCGCGTCGGGGTGCCGCCGGGGGTTCTGCCGGAGTTGCGAGAGCCGGGAGATGTGATCGGCACGTTGTTGCCGGCGGTGGCGGAGGAGACTGGGCTCGATCCCGCGACGCGGGTGATCGCGGTCGGGTCGCACGACACGGCTTCGGCCGTCGTGGCTGTGCCTGCGGAGGGCGAGCACTTCGCGTACATCTCGTCGGGCACTTGGTCGCTGGTCGGGCTGGAGCTGGACCAGCCGGTGCTGACGGACGAGGCCCGGGCGGCCAACTTCACGCACGAGGGTGGGGTCGACGGGCGGATCCGATTCCTGCGGAACGTGATGGGCCTGTGGATCCTGCAGGAGTGCCTGCGGGTCTGGGGCACCACCGAGTTGCCGCGGTTGCTGCGTGAGGCGGCCGAGGTGCCGCCGTTCGTCGTACTGATCGATCCGGACGCCCCGGAGTTCCTTGCCCCCGGCAACATGCCGCGGCGGATCGAGGAGCACTGCCGGGCGACCGGGCAGGAACCGCCGTCGTCGCGCGCCGCCCTCGTCCGATGTGTGCTGGAGAGTCTCGCGCTCGCCTACCGCCGGACGTTGCGTCAGGCGCAGACGATCGCGGACCGGCAGGTCGACGTACTGCATGTCATCGGTGGCGGCTCGCAGAACGAACTGCTCTGCCAGTTGACCGCCGACGCGTGTGGGTTGCCTGTGCTGGCCGGGCCGGTCGAGGCTTCGGCGCTGGGCAACGTTCTGGTTCAGGCTCGCGCGCTGGGCGAGCCGTTGCCGGATCTGGGCGCGATGCGCGCGCTGGTCCGGTCCACGCTTCACCTGCGGCGCTACGAGCCGCAGGGCAAACCGGCCGACTGGGACGCCGCCGAGTCCCGGATGTTCGGAACAGGGTGATCCGCATGACCGTCCTCCCCCAGGAACTCCGCCCCCTCGCTCGCCGGGTCCCACCCCGCGAGATCAGCCACGATGAACTGCAACTCCTCCGGTTGCTCGCCACCGGCCTCCCGGTCGACGGCGTGGCCCGGCGTCTCGATCTCTCCGAACGCACTGTCCGCCGCCGCACCCGCCTGATCTGCGACCGCCTCGGCTTCAGCACCGCCATCGAAGCCATCGTCTGGGCCGCCCGCCGCGGCCTGGTGTGAGCTGTTGGCAGCCGCTGACCATTGAGGTGATCGGCTGCTGCTCAGATCAGGTACCTGAATTCTGGTGAGTTCGGGTTGATGCGCTCGATGTCGAGCGGCGCGGCGTCCATGCGCGCCAGCAAGCCCTCGAGGTCGTCGGGCCGGCTGATCTCGATGCCGACCAGGGCGACGCCGGTTTCGCGGTTGTTGCGTTTGACGTACTCGAAGAGCGTGATGTCGTCGTCGGGGCCGAGGGCCTCGTCGAGGAACTGGCGGAGGGCGCCGGGCTCCTGCGGGAACGTCACCAGGAAGTAGTGCTTCAGCCCTTTGTGGACGAGCGATCGCTCGAGGATCTCGCCGTACCGGCTGACGTCGTTGTTCCCACCGGACAGCAGGCAGACCACGGTCTCGCCGGGTCGCACGGTCAGATCGTTGCCCAAGGCACCTGTCGCCAGTGCGCCCGCGGGCTCGGCGATCAAACCGTCCGTCTGGTAGAGCTCGAGCATCTCCGAGCACACCAGACCCTCGGGCACCGACATCATCTCGACGCCGGTCCGCTCGACCAACGGCAGCGTCACCTCACCGACCCGCCGTACGGCGGCGCCGTCCACGAAGCTGTCCAGGTGCGGCAACGTCACCGGCTCACCGGCCGCCAGCGCCGCAGCCATACTCGCCGCGCCGGCCGGCTCGACACCAACGATGCGTACGCCGGGATGCCGCTCAGTCAGCCAGGTCGCGACACCTGCCACCAGCCCGCCACCGCCGACCGGAACCACCAGTACGTCGGGCGCCTGACCGAGCTGCTCGACCAGCTCGACGGCCACAGTCCCTTGCCCTGCAACGGTTCTGAGGTCGTCGAACGCCGGGACCATCGTCGCCCCGGTGGCCTCGCCTTCCGCGTGCGCCGCGGCGGCCGCGTCGTCGTACGTGTCGCCGGTGACGATCACCTTGATCTGCTTGCCGCCGAGCGCCGCGATCCGGTCCCGCTTCTGGCGTGGCGTCGTACGCGGAACGTAGACCTTGCCGTGGACACCGAGGATGTGGCACGAGTACGCCAGCCCCTGGCCGTGGTTGCCTGCGCTCGCGCAGACGACACCCGCCGACTTGGCCGCGTCGTCGAGCTGGGCGATCAGGTTGTAAGCGCCGCGGAGCTTGTAGGAGCGGCCGATCTGCAGGTCCTCCCGCTTCAGCCAGACCTGCGCGCCGGTGCGTTCGGAGAGCCGGAGGTTGCGTTGCAACGGCGTCCGGACGGCGACGCCGTCCAGTCGCTTGACTGCCGCCTCGATGGCTTCCGCGTCAAGGGATTGCGGGGTGGATCGAGCGACTGAACTACTGCCCTGCATGACGTTCCTTCCCGTGCATTTGCACGATCTTCGCAGTTTCGCTCGCAGCACAAGACAATCCGGGTCCACACTACGGACGTGCAGATACCTTTGCGTATCAGACTCTTGCACTATGCGTGAAACAGCCCTTCACTGGGCAGTCTAGTTTTCATACGCTCACTCGGTGTAACGGCCAGGGGTCTGGACGGGATGAGCCGAGTAAAGCCGGTCAGAAGGACTGGAGGGCAGGATGGAACTGATTCCGTTCAGTCTGTGGGGCGACGCCTTGTGGTGCGGTCAGGAGGTCGTGCGGGAGACACCGCACGAGCAGGCGATCCGAAGCCTGTTTCCCGACCCCATCCCGGCGCGCGGCGCAGACCTGGACACCGATGCGGACCTCGTCCCGGAACCGCACAACCGTTTCGACCCCCGATCGATCGCCGTACGGGTGCAGGGGAAGGTTGTCGGCTACCTGCCGAGGGACGACGCGCACCGGTATCACCCGGTGTTGTCAGAACTGGTGGCACAAGGCCTGCAACCGCAGGTGCCCTGTCACCTGTGGGTCAGTGAGTGGGAACCGGCGGACTGGGACGGCAAGGGCGACCAGGGTACCGAGTTCCACGCCAGCGTGGCGGTGGCCCTCGGCCAGCCGCACATGCTCGTCCCGGTGAATCTGCCGCCGCCCGGCAGCTATCACCTGCTGCCGCCCGGCAGTGGCATCGTCGTACCGGGCAGTGAGGTTCACCCGGATGTCCTGGCGCCGTTCTTCCGGGCGGAAGGCGAGTGCTGGGCGTACGCCACCATGCACGCGATCGAGGAGGAGGACAGCTTCCAGGACCGGCACCGGATCGTGGTCGAGATCCGGCTGGACGACGAACCGGTCGGCCGGCTCAGTCCACGGCTGAGCGCCGAGTTCCTGCCCGCCATCCACTACCTCACCGACATGCGTGCCGAGACCGCCGCCCGCGTCGCCGTTCGCGGCGACCGCATCGCATCGGAGGTGATCCTCTACGCGGCGCGAAGTCACGACCTCCCGGCAACCTGGCCGGACGGCTTGACCCGCTCCCCAGTCGCGTCCCCCCAATGGCACTACTGGGCTACGAAAGAGGCCAACTAGGCGGCTGCGCAGTACTCACCGGCCATCAAGGTCCCCTGGGTGGGTACTGCGGAGCTACTTGACCACCATCAGCCGAACGCCTCGGCGGATCCACCGGCGAGTACTTTGGCTGTATGGGAGTCGCTGTGATTGGGCCGGCCTGTCCGACCTGTGGGGATCGGGGAGTGCCGATCCTCTACGGTCTGCCGACCGCCAAGGCTCGGCGCGCGGCCTCGGCCGGGCGCGTCAAGCTCGCGGGCTGCGTCATGTCAGCCCAACCCGACCAGTGGTGCTGCCCCGCCGCCCACCAGTGGCGAGCCGGCGACGAGCAACTCCTGGTCGCCGCCATCGAGGCAGCCCTCGTCGGCCCCTGAGAGGTAGATCACGAGCTGGAAGGGTCACAGCGGCGCGGTAGTCCGTGTCCTGGGGTGCGTTGGCCCGCCCGTTGGGGGCGGCCTCAGCTCTCTGGAGAAGTGACGTGCGATACCTCATCACCCTGGCCGTCGCGGCCACGGCTGTCGGCGGGCTGGCGTTGCCTGCTCAGGCGGCCGCTTGCGATGTCCAGTGCCAACTCGATCTGCAGCGGCAGAACGCCGTACCGCGGACGGCGTTCTACGATCCGCCGGTTCCGTTGCCCTGGGCCCCTGCGGGGGCGGTGATCCGGGCGCAGGCGACGGCTGACTACGCCGTCCCGGCGACCCGGATCCTCTATCACTCGCGGACGTCGGCCGGCCGCGACGTGGCTGCGTCGGCTGTTGTCATCGTCCCGGCGGGGAAGGCGCCGGCCGGGGGATGGCCGGTCGTGGTGGACGCGCACGGTGCGAGTGGGATCGGCCGGGACTGTGCGCCGTCGCTGATGCGCGACCTCTACCACGGCAACCAGATGCTGCGCTTCGTCGAGCGTGGGTTCGCGATCGTCGCGCCGGACTATGCGGGGCTGGGTACCGACGGTCGGCAGGAGATCGTGAACAAGACGGCCGAGTCCAACGACGTCATCTTTGCTCAGCGTGCCGCTCGGCGAGCCCAGCCGGATCTCTCCCCGCGGTGGGTCCTGTGGGGACACTCGCAAGGTGGCGGGGCCGCACTGGCCGTGGCTGAGCGGCAGCGCGTCGTACCGCAGCCCGGTTACCTCGGCACGGTCGTCACGTCGCCGGTCGCCGACTTGCCCGCCCTCGCCGCCCACGTGGTCAACACGCCTGGGTACGGCGCCTTCGCGGCGTTGCTGGCGCAGGGCGCGCACACCAGCGATCCGCTGATCCGACCGGACCGGCTGCTCACTCCAGCGGCGTACTCCCGGCTGGGGATCACTGCCATCGGTTGTCTTGGTGCAGTGTCGGCGGCGTACGGCGATCTGACCGGATCGCAACTGGTCAGTCCGGCGTACGCGACCGATCCCGCCTTTGTGCGGTATCTGCGGACCAACTCGACCGGCCACCTGCCGCTCGGTGGACCGGTTCTGCTGCTCCAGGGTGAAGCGGACACCGTCGTACCGGTGAGCGTCACCGATCAGGTCGTCGCTTCACTGTGCCGGCTCGGCACGCGCCTGGAGTACCGGACCTACCCGGGCCTCGAGCACGACACCTACCCGTGGGTGCAAGGCATCGACGACGGCGCCATGCCCGACATCCTCACCTGGACCACCGCCCGCTTCGCCAACCAACGCACCACCACAACCTGCTGAATACCCCTTCGGTAGGCAGGGCAGAGGCCCAGGTCGGCTGGTGAATCGACCTGGGCCTCTGCTGCTTGTGTTCGCGAAGAGGCGTTAGGCGTGCCGCTCCGGAGTGGTTGGACGGATGTTCTGGTTGAGCTGGAACAGGTTGGTCGGGTCGTAGGTGTTCTTGACCGCGACGAGCCGCTCGTAGGTCGCCGCCGGGTACGACGCCCGGACGATGTCCTCGTTCGTCTCGCCGGTGAAGTTCACGTACGACGCCGCGTTCGGTCCGAGCGCGGCCCCGGACGCCCGGGCCCATTGGACGGCCGTGTCGAAGCCATCCGCGTCGGGAGTCCGCGCGACCACGTTGAGGATGAACTCGCGGTCACGGGTCCCGAACGCGGTGGCGTCGGCCGGCACCCTGCCCATCGCGCCCCCGAGGTGGTGGACATGGAGCTCGGACACACCGTTCGGCACTTGGGCGTGCGCCGAGACGATCGCGTCGACGGTCGCGGCATCGCCGAGGTCGTCGAAGAACGCCGAGCGGAAGTAGTTCCGCATCCCCCGCGGGAACAGCGGATCCAGCAACGTCTGCATCGCGACGTACGGCATCGGACCGAACAGGTCGGCCACGACCGGCGCGAGTTCGCGGAACGGCTTCGTCGCCGCATCGCCGTCCTCGGTCTGCCCTGACCACATGCCGAGTACGGCGACAATCGGCTTCCCGTGCACCTCTTCCGGCAGGAACGGCAACGGCGGTGCGGTCGTCAGGTTGATGGCCAGCGACAACTCGTCGGGTGCGCCGGCAGCCGCCGTACTGAAGCCGCGAAGGACGTTCGCCGCCTGGTCGCCCGGGTAGAAGACGAGACCGGCGAAGACCGTCGGGCCGACCTCGTGAGCCTTGAACTCGAACGATGTGACGACGCCGAAGTTGCCGCCACCGCCACGCAACGCCCAGAGGAGCTCCGGGTTCTCGGTCTCGCTCGTGTGCAGATACCGCCCGTCCGCGGTGACGATGTCGGCCCCGACGAGGTTGTCGCAGGCGAGCCCGGCCCGGCGGACGAGCCAGCCGATGCCGCCCCCGAGTGTGAAGCCCGCGACCCCCGTCGTGGACACCAGGCCACCGGTGACCGCCAACCCGAATGCCTGTGCCTCGGCGTCGACGTCCCCCCAGACGCAGCCGCCTTGCGCCACGATCCGGCGCCGGTCCGGGTCGACCCGAACCGCGTTCATCGGCGACAGGTCGATCACCAGGCCGCCGTCCGTGGTCGAGAAACCGGGGATGCTGTGGCCACCGCCCCGCACAGCCAACGTCAACCCCTCGCTCCGGGCGAACTCGACAGCCCGGATGACGTCGGCCACCCCGCGACACCGCACGATCAGCGCGGGTCTCTTGTCATGCGCGGCGTTCCAGATCGACCGCGCCTCGTCGTACGACGGGTCGGACGGGCGGACCAGCTCGCCACGAAGTCCCTCGGCCAGTTCACCGAGCGTGGCCTCCCCGAGCGTGTCGTGCCGCGCTTGCGTCGTTGTCATGCGCTACTCCTGATTCGTCGTGACCAGGGTTTTTCCTGGACCTGCACGACATTAGGAAGACCGACTTCGCAATGGCTTAGCGTGACTTAGCGTGCTTGCGGGACAGGGTCGTCAGGGGTGCTGTGGCAGGGCGGCAGCCCGCGCCGTACCGATGCGGCAGCCCAGCCGGGCGAAGATCCCGGACGCTATCCGGCCGTGTCGGAAGAGTGTCTCCGTGTCACCGTCGTCGCGCGCGAGTTCGGCGGCGAGGAGCCGCGCCCACGCCTCGAGTCGCAGATAACCCTGCGGGTGAAAGGCCTCCACCACCTGCTCGGCCAGCGCCCGCGCGGCTTGGCGTTGGCCGGCGAAGAGCTCGACGACGACCAGGTTCAGCAGCGCGCCCGCCGCGCCGGGCACATCGTCGACCGCCTCGCCGCGGTCGAAGGCGACACGGGTGAGCCGCCGGCCGGCCGCGGGGTCGCCGGCCGCCGCGGACAGCAGCCCGAGGTTGGCCAGCGTCAGGTTCTCGCCGCGACGATCGCCGAGCTGCTCCCGGATCCGCAGCGCGTCGCGGAGATGCTTCTCGGCCGGCTCGAACAGTCCCTGGTCGCGCTCGATGCAGCCCAGATGGTTGAGCGCGTGGCCGAGCCCCGCCGCGTCGTCGACACGCTCGAACACCGCGACCGACCGCCGTACGGTGTCAAGCGCACCGTCGAGGTCTCCCGCCAGCCGATGGGCGTCGGCGAAGGCCGACAAGGCATAACCACGGCCGCGTACGGCGCCGACCCGACGGCCGAGCAAGAACGTCTCCTCGAATACCGGCACCATCGAGCCGTCGACGGGGGCGAGCGGCAGACACACCGTCACGGCAGGAAAGAACGGGACAGCTGTCGAGTCGATCAGGCTCAGCCGCTCGAGACATTGGGCGAATCGTTGCTGTGCCGTCTCAACGTCCTCGCGGAACAAGGCGGCCATCGCGGCCAGTTGTTGGGCGGCAGCGGCCACGGGCGCCGCTCCCAGGGAGTCGGCCTGGGCAAGTGTTTCCGTGGCGGTCTGCTCGATCTCGTTGAGGTCTCCGCTCCCGAGTAGCAGAGTGCCGCGCAGTACCCGAGCGGACACGATGTCGGCCGGGTCGTCGGACTGCTCGGCGACGGCGACACCCTCGTCTCCGAGCCCTGGGAGTCGGTCGCTCAGGCCGCTGCGGGCGTCGAGAACCGCCAGTGCGAAGATCGCCCGAACCCGATCCCGAGACGGTGCGACGGCCACTTTGAGAATGCGTTCGAGCCAGCCGGCTCCTTCGACGAAATGACCTCGCGCCAGCCAGTACTGCGAGAGGTTCACGCCGAGCAGCAAGGCCCGTTGGTGATCGTGGTGGACGGCCCATCCGAGCGCGGCGCGGAGGTTGTCGTGGTCGAGGTCGAGCGACTGCGGGCGTTCGACGGTGACGGTGGCCCGCTCCGGATCCTGGTCGCAGGCCAAGTCGAGGAAGTGCTGGAAGTGAGTTGTCTCCAGCGGCTCGACCTCGTGCGCGGCGACGAGCCGCTCCCGCGCGAACTGCCGGATGGTCTCCAGGAGGCGGTAGCGGGAACGAGGACCGTCGTGGTCGACGAGCAACAGGGACTTGTCGACCAGCCGACCGAGGCAGTCCAGCACGTCCGCGGCGGGAATCCGCTCGTCCGCGCACACTTGCTCGGCCGACGGGAGTGAGAAGCTGCCGGCGAAGACAGCGAGCCGCCGCAGCAGGACCTGCTCGTCGTCCGACAGCAAGGCGTGGCTCCACTCGAGCGCGGCTCGCAACGTCGCATGCCGAGTGATCTCACCGTGCCGGCCGAGCAGGGGGAGTGCCTCGCTCAACCGCTCGGCGATCTCCGCCGACTCGAGGTGCGACGCGCGGGCGGCGGCCAACTCCAGGGCGAGCGGGATGCCGTCGAGACGGCGGCAGATCTCCACTATCGGCGCGGCGTTGTCCGTATCGAGGACGAATCCGGGCCGGACGTCCTGCGCCCGGTCGACGAAGAGTCGTACCGAGGCCAGAGTCCCTAGCCGGCCCAGGTCGCCGGCATCCTCCGGCTCGGGGAGCTCGAGTGAGGGCACCCGGAAGGTCACCTCGCCTGGAGTGTGCAGGGGCTCGCGGCTTGTCGCGAGCACGGTGACTCCGGGGCAGCTTCGCAGTACTGCGCTGGCGAGACCGGCACAGGCGGCGAGGAGGTGTTCGCAGCTGTCCAGAACAAGGAGAAGGTTGCGTGGGGCGAGGCGGGTGATCAGTGTCCGCAACGAGTCCGAGCCTGCGGCGGGGTCCAGCCCGAGCGCGGCGGCGACCGTGTCAGGGACGAGACGTGGATCAGCCACTGGTACCAGGTCGGCGATCCAGATGCCGTCGGCGTACGAGTTGAGCAGGCGGCGAGCGGCCTCCTCGGCCAGCCGGGTCTTGCCGGCACCGCCGACCCCGGTGAGCGTGACCAGGCGGCCTCGCTCCAGCAATTTGTGGACGTCGGCGATCTCCCGTTCGCGCCCGACGAAGCTCGTCAGCGCTGGAACGAGGTTGTGGCGGGGCTGGGCTGGTGGCTCCTCGACCTCGATGCTGCCGGTCAAGAGGTCGCGGTAGACCCGTTGTGTCTCCGGGTCCGGATCGGTGCCGTACGTCGTACGCAGCTCTTGGCGTAGTCGTTCGTACTGCGCCAGTGCCTCCGACGAGCGGCCCATTGCCGCATGTCGCCGCATCAGGCTCCGGACGGCGCGCTCGTGGCGCGGGTCGATGGCGAGCGCGCGCTGCAGGGCATCCAGCGCCTCGACGTCGTGCCCTTTGTCGGCGGCCGTATCCGCGAGGTCGACGAGGACGTCGCAGAAGCTCGCCCGGAGCTCCTCCCGCGGCCCGACGGCCCAGTCCTCGAAGCGATCCTCGGGGAGGAGATCACCGGCGTACGCAGCGACAGCGGTGCGCAGGTCGGCGAGATCACCGCTGGTCCGGCCGAGCGCGGCCAACCGCTCGAAGGTCCGTACGTCGACCTCGACGAGCCCGTCCGCGAGCAGCACCACGAAGTCGTCGCGCAACTCGAGCAACCCGTTGCTCGGCTCATCGCCGGCCAGCACCCGCCGCGCAACGTGCAGCGCCTGATGCAGATTGTTCACCGCGGACACCGGAGCCCGATCAGGCCACAACGCCTCGAGCAGTACGTCGCGATGCAGCCGCTGACTCCGCGTCAACGCCAGCATCTTCACCAGCGTCCGCGCCTTCCGCAGCCGCCAGGCCCGCCCGTCGACAGGCAGCCCTCCGCGATCGACCCCGAACCCCCCAAGCAACCGAATCCGCACCATCGCCCTCCCCCGACGAAGCCTAGACACATCTCCCCCCACCGCAACCAACCTGAATACGACGGCTGCC
Source organism: Kribbella sp. NBC_01510 (assembly GCF_045040325.1). Lineage (NCBI taxonomy): Bacteria > Bacillati > Actinomycetota > Actinomycetes > Propionibacteriales > Kribbellaceae > Kribbella > Kribbella sp. NBC_01510. The sequence continues at coordinate 2,534,727 of NZ_CP109418.1, forward strand.
CCTTCGGGGTTCAGTCCGGGCCCCGGTGGTGACGACGGCATGGCACGCGAAAGCATGCAGGTGTGGACAGGCCGGAGGCGATTCTGCTGGAGGCTGCAATCAACTTCCACGGCCTCACCATCGACCTATTGGTCACCAGCGAAGACATCCGCGCCTACAAACCCCGCGCAGAACCCTTCCACCTAGCCCTAGACCTTCTCGGGCTAGCGCCGACTCAAGTACTGCATATCGGTGACTCACTGGCTGCCGACGTACGCGGGGCCAACGCCCTGGGCATCCCAGTCGCCTGGGTGAACCGAAAGGCCAAGACCACGCCACCCCAAACCCACGTGCACTACGAAACCCCCGACCTGGAGTCCCTTGCGCAGCTCCTGACTCGTCAGCGCTGACTCTTCCTTGATCCGGTGCGAGCTCACCCGTCCCGGATGAGGACGGCGCCGTGCACGCCTTGCGAGATTGGCTGATCAAGAGCGTCGATTGCGAGTGGGGGCACGCCATGGTGAGTACGAGCCCAGTCGGGTCAGGGCTGTCGGCGGAGCAGATGGCGGCGGCGATCGCCCAGGTCTCGTTGGCGCCCACGGTGGACTCGCCGTTCGGGCGGCTCGAATTCTTCGACGGGGTGCCGCGACCGGACACGGTGTCGACGGCGTACGACGCGCTCGACCTGATGCGCGGCATCGACGTGTTCCTCAACGCGGTCCCGGGCGCCTCCCTGGTGGCGATGCGTCGTGGCCTGCGGTCCGCGGGCGTCACCTCGGCACGCATCATCGGCTTCACCGACCCCCGTGCCAACTCCCGGAGTCTGTTTCTGACCCCGAACACCGAAACCACCTACGGAACCACGTTCCTGGACCTCAAGGCGTGGGGCCCGACCGTGATCGAGGCGCCAGCCGAGTCGCTCTGTGTCGTCGACGACTTCTGGTTCCGCTATGTCGCCGACATGGGCATCGCCGGGCCCGATCGAGGCCAGGGCGGGAAGTACCTGTTCCTGCCACCCGGGTACGACGGTGAGGCCCCGGACGGGTACTTCGCCTACCGGTGCCCGACTTACACCAACTGGGTCGTACTCCGCGCACTCGGCGGCGTACCCGCCATGAAGCAGACCCGGATCTACCCGCTCTCGGAGGCCGCGGCGCCGGCCGACAACGAGTTCGTCAACCTGGCGGAGTCGATCTTCAACACGGTGCATAGCAACGACTTCTCCTTCTTCGAGGAGCTCGACGAGCTCGTGCAGGAGGAGCCGACGGAGGCGCTCGATGCGGAGCGCGCCGGACAGCTCGCGGCCATCGGTCTTGTCCACGGTCAGCCGTTCGCGCCCGACGACCGGATGCGCGCCATCCTCTCCCGGGCCGCCGGGATCGGCGCCGGGCTGGCGCGCACCCTCGCCTATGCGCCTCGTGACCCCGACGCCGTGCTCTACGGGTCGTGGAAGGTCGCGTTCGTCGGCGGGAGCTACGAGTTCCTCCGCAACGGCGTCCGCCTCCTCGATGCGCGCACCCAATTCCATTACCTCGCCACGGTCGTGACGCCCGCGATGGCGCACGCCCAGGTCGGTGCGGGTTCCGCCTACGCCTACACGATCCACGACAGCAACGGCGACCTCCTCGACGGATCCCGGACCTACCGGCTCCACATCGACCCGAACCCACCGGCGAAGAACTTCTGGGCCGTCGACGTCTACGACACCCAGACCCGGTCCCTGCTGCAGGTGCCTTCCACGATCTGGCCCGCCCTGGCCAGCAACACCGGCACCCTCCAGGCCAACGACGACGGCTCCTACGACCTGTACTTCGGCCCCACCGCCCCACCCGGCAAGGAGTCGAACTGGGTGGAGACAATCCCCGGCAAGTCCTGGTTCCAACTCTTCAGGCTCTACGGCCCCCTCCAAGCCTGGTTCGACCAAACCTGGAAACTCAACGAGTTCGACCCCCTCGACTGAGCCCCGCCAACTTCCTCGAAGGCGCCCCCTTGGCGAGGGTGAGCTCAGGCGGCTCGTCAGACAGCTTTGAGGGCGTCTTCGAAGTGGTGGACGAGGGATTCGGATGGGTATCGGGATCGGAGTTCCTGGTCCAGTTCGCCGGCGATCATCAGGAGATGCAGGCGGGACTGGCGGCCGTCCTTCAAGCCGTTGAGGCCGAGATCGACGGCCTGTTCGAGGTCGCCTTGTCGGCCGGCTATGAAGCCGAGGGTGATCCGGCATTCGGAGACGCGCATCGGGCTCAGCTCGGTTCCGTCCGGCGCGAGGTTGTCGCGAATGACGGTCTCGGCATGCTGCCTGGCCATCTCGTCGTCACCGGCGATGCGGTGGACGTCCATCGAGTAGCAGTCCCACTTCGCAGGGTCTACCTTGAAGTGATTGTCAGGGCGGTCCGGATGGGGCAGCTGGTCTAGCATTTCACGGCCAGACTCCAGCAATCCTTGCAGTCCAGCTTCACGGAGACGCGCCCTGGCCTTCGCCTCCTGGGCGATCAGCTGGACATGAACACTCGACGTCTTCGCGACAGCCTGACCCTGCTGTGCCGCCGCGATCGCCCGACGGAAGCGTCCTTGGGTCAGGGCGAACCACGCCGTCATCTCATGGCCCCAGCCCGCGATCTCCGGGTGACCCGCCTCGAGCCCGAGTTGAAGGGCCGCAGTCCGCGTCGATTCCGCGGCGGCCCGCAGACCGAGGTCGTACTCGACGCAACCAGCTAGCAGCGCCAGCCAGCCGCCTGCAACCAAGAGCTCCTGATGTGCCTTCAAGCCAACCGGGCGCATGAGGAGACCGCCAACGTGATCGAGCCAGGCGTGAGCCTCCTCGCGCAGCTCCAGAGCATCGCGGCGGCTGTACTGGCAACAGAGATCCTCGACTGTGGAACGGAGGATCTCCAGCGTGTGCGGCGTTGTGTCGCTGGCTTGCATCCGCTGAACCAGCTCCGCCGTCTGCCACGGCACCTCATCGAGTTTGAGGAGCGCCGCGTTGCGGGCCGCCGCTATCAGCTCACCCTTGGCTCTGAGGGCCCGGTCGCACGCACTGATCAAGGCGTCCGTTGGTGCCTTCCGATCGTTCTCAACGTTGCTCAGGTGCCCACGGCTGAAGTGCGTGGCCATGCTGAGGTCACCGAGCGACCACCCGTGATGCTCGCGGAATTCACGCAGCCGGTCACCGAAGGTCATGCCCCCAAGTCTCCCTCAGCTCTCACCCAGGAACTGGTCAGGGCGCTGGTACCCCTGGGCTCACCGGTTACCGGCGGTTGTCGACATACCCCTGTCCCGACGCCCCTGACCACACCATCCCTCAGCCGAGCCGCCCTCCGCCGGGACCGATCTGCGCGAGGGTACGCCGTGTTGATCCAGGAGCTCGCATGATCGACGCTCTGAGCCCCTATCGATCTTCATCACCCGGGATCAACCCGGCGTGTGTCTGGACCACCGCAGTGCTGCAATTGCGCGACACCTCGAGCTGCTGCACCCAGTGCCGGAGAGTGAGACCGCCGGCAACGACGTCTGCGGCGCGGGGCCTCACCTGACCGCTCACGAGCGGGACGAGTGAAGGCAGTTGGATGGAGAGACCGCGATTGGTTCCCCGCCAATGACGTGATCCGGCGAACAGTCCTTTGCGCCCCTCGCGTTGGCAAACTGGGTGCGTGCTTGACCGACAAACGCTGATCCGTCCAGCCCGCATCGACGACGACGAACGTGTCTGGCCCCTCGCTCGGGAGTTTGCGACCTCGTTCAGATCCGAACGCGCCGCATTCGACGCCGCCTGGCCTCAACTGGTCGGCGCCCCGCACACACTCCTGCTGGTGGCAGAGACCCCGGAGGGCGAGATCGTCGGCTACCTGCTGGGCAACAGCCATCTCACCTTCCTCGCCAACGGACGCGTCGCCTGGGTCGAGGAACTCATGGTCGACGGACAGGCGCGACGCTCCGGCGTTGGACGCCACCTGATGGAACACGCCGAGCAGTGGGCGCGATCCATCGGCGCCGCCTACCTCGCTCTCGCCAGCCGCCAAGCCGGACCCTTCTACCTAGCCCTCGACTACGAAGACTCCGCCGTCTTCTACAAGAAGACGCTGAGCTAGATCCCACGCCCGAACTCCTGCTCCTGATCCAAGACCTTCAGATGACCGTGATCGACGCAGCCCCCGGCGAACCCCTGCGCGAACTCACCCTCGACCCCATCAAGGCCTAGCAACCCCCCGCGCCCCCCACCCGGCCCCAAGCAAGAAGCCCCGAACCCAAATGAGGGTTCGGAGCTATGCCGATGTCCTGAGACATCACATGGCGCGCTCGAAGGGATTCGAACCCCAACCTTCTGGTCCGTCATGCAAACGCCTGAGCAGGTCGACGAGCCCCTGCTCGACGATGTGGCTGAGTCCCACGGAGTGCGTCTTGATCAAGCCGCTCCGATGGCGACGGGAACTTCCTGACGTTGGCTTAGCGAGACAGCGAGGTTATTATCTGATTAGATAACGGATCTAGAGGTGCCAAGATGGACAAGGACAGTCGGGCGGTCAGTGAACGGCTCAACCGCGCCCTTGCGGAGAGCGGGCTGTCTCAGGCTGCGTTCGCCGCTGCCCTCGGCACTTCCGCTTCCCGCTTCTCCACTTACCGTTCTGGCAGGACCAAGCCGACGGCGCAGTTCTTCCTGCGGGCTGGACGGATTGCTCATGCCCTTCATGCAGCACGTGAGTACCGGATCATGACTGCCCCGGCTACCGCGCTGGCTATTCGCGAGGCGAGTGATGAGGATTGGGCGTGGCGGATGCTGCTTCAGGGCCGTGACCACCTGCGCTTGCTGTTACACCGTCACGATGGCTCCGAAGCTGCATGGGAGGCAGCGCCAACCACGACTGGTCACGCGGGCTTCGATGCCTTGCTCGCCGTCCTGACTGCGCACGAGTTCAAGGCGGCAGGCGAAGATCCGCCCGAATGGAGCAAGGTGAAGGCTCTCTCGGATCCATGGGTTCCCGAGCATCCGTTCCTGGAGCGCGACGAGATCATCGAGCAAACTCCGGACTACCTGGCGCGGGCCAACATCTTTGTCCCTGCTCGCGACTTGATGACTGCATGACCGACACGCGTAACGCTGAACACCCGAGCCGGCGCCTGGATGCCACCGCTGCCGGAAGGCGCATTGCAACGCAGCGACACACCCGATCTGCGCATGACCTGCCGCACGATCTCCCGTGAGCGGAGCTAGTCGGACGAACTCATCGATGCGGCAGTGACTGTGCATCCGCACTCTGCTGGTGATCGGGTCTGTGGAGATGTGATGGCGGCGCCCGGCTTCCTCTTCGGGCAGCGGAGCAAAGAGTGGCGGGCGCGCGCGGGATACGGAGAGGTGGCCGAGCAACCGGACGTACTTGCGGCATGTCCCCGGAACCACGAAAGGCCTGGTCTGCTTGGCCTTCAGTCTGCGAGTTCGGACGGATTCGAACCCCCGACCTTCTGATCCGCAGTCGAGTTCAAACCGTTCGTCCCTGGCCACTTCGCGCTTGGCCGCAGGTAGCGATCTGGCGGATTGTCGACGTCCGTCCGATCCGTTCGGTGCCGCTGTTAGCGAGGCCGTTAGCGGCAGTCGCGATCACCTGGCAGCATGCGGATCATGTCTATCGACTACGGACAACCGATTGGCCAGGTCTTGGGCGACGGATTTCGAGTGCCCGAGTTGCTGCCAGGTTGGACCGCTCTGGAAGGCATCGTGCTGGTCAAGTGCCTGGACGCCGAAGGCCACCCAAGCTGGGCGTTCCGCGAGACCGACGGTATGAACATCGAGGAAGTCATCGGCGTTCTCACCATTCAACTGGACATGCTGCGCGAACGGGCCGTCGATGCATTTCGCGAGGACGACGACTAGCTGCCCGCAGGGTTGCGCGTCTGCTCGGTGATCACCAAGTCAGCTCGCGTCTTGTGCCGGTCGGTCGCTTTGCCCTGAAACAGGGCGGACGGGTAGTCGCTCAGATCCAACCTCCTGACGGTCATACGTCGCTGCTCGTAGTACCGGTGGAGGCCGGTACCGTCGTTCCGGACCAAGTCATTTGCCAGGTTCTCCGGCTCGCATGCACGCTTTGGGGTCCTGAGGTTGCGGCCGTGCTCGAGCGGGCTCGCGGCTACCCCTTCGTCGTTCGATCGAGCCAGTCCAGGTAGGCGGCGGAGCCTGCGGTGATCAGTACAGCGCTCACCTCGGGGTTGGCCCACGAGTGTTGCTCCAGCAGGTGAGCCTCAAGCTCGGCGTACCGGCGCTCCGTGGTCTTCAACAGGACCTTCCTCTCTTCACCTTCGCCGTACTGGCCTTCGTGCCAGAAGACCGATACGACGGGGCCCACAACCTGCGCACTCGCCGCAAGGCCGGCGCCGACCGCCGAACCTGCGAGCTGGACCGTCTCGTCACGAGTCGCCGTCGCCGTATAGACCTGCAAGTAGCCAGACACGCCGCCGAGCTTAGGTGGGACGATACGACCTGCCCCGCGAGCGTCGCGTGTCTCCTAGTCGACCTGTCGGGGCAGAGCGCTAGCGTCCCGTGGGTGCCGCACTACCCGCCGCCGGCGAGACCGCTCGGCCCCGACGCTGGGGGCCAATGGGTCCACCGCTGGACATCACCAGAGTGGACGGAGACCGCAGATGCTTGGGTTGGTTGTCGCCTCGCCGAGCGTGGTCGCCGGATCAGCGGCGAGCCGGTTACGTACCGGGCCCGCTTCTGGTCCGTGGTCCGCTGCTATCCGTCCGTCGAGGGATTGGTGTGGTTCAAGGAGAACAATCCTGGCCACCGATTCGAGGCCGGTTTGGTCGCTGCGTTGGCGCGCCTCGCGCCAGAGGACGTGATCGTGCCGATCGCAATCGATCGCGAACGCAGTTGGCTGCTCACGGACGATCAGGGAACGACGCTCACGCATCTTGACGTTGATGATCAGCCGACGCGTTGCATCGTCGTACGCGCGCTGGCCCGCCTTCAGTGCGCCTTCCTCGGCCGCCTCAATGTGACTGAGCGCTCCGGGATCATCGAGCTTGCACCCAGCACGGCCGGTAACCGAGTGCGAGCCGTGGCCCAGGAGTGGGCGTCGCTGCAGCTCGGACATCCGTTGCGGCCCGGGCCAGACATGCTGAAACGAGCTGAGGCTGCCGCTGAGGTATTGGATCGACGGATCGCGTCCCTCAGCGACATCGTTCCGCTCGACCTGGAGCTCAACGATGTGTACCCCGCGAACATCTTTGCCGAGCGCTCGACTGGCGCACTCCGGCCGCGGTTCTTCGACTTCGGCAACGCGATCTGGGGTCATCCATTCGTCTCGCTGCACGGCTTCCTCGAAGCAGTGGTCGAATGGACCGGAGCGCCCTTGTCTCGCGCACACCGCGACGAGCTGTTCGACATCTACGTGACGGTTTGGCGTGACCATCTCGACGCCGACCCCCAGGTGCTGCGGAGCGACCTCGCCGCCACTGAGGCGCTGGTCGGTGTGCACCGGCTCGTCTCGTGGTTACGTCTCGTTCCGTACGCCGATCCGATCGAGATCCAAGCACGAGCCGAGATACCCAGGAACTATCTGGCGAGTGTCGCCGCGCTGGCGAGCTAGTGCCGTCCTTCGAACGACGGCAAACCCCCGAGGCCCGGTCCGGTGCTGAAAGAGCGCGCCTGAGGGGCAGTCGCCGAGGTCGAGGGTGCGGACGTGTGCTTGCCGGCGGACGATGAGGCGGTGCACTTACTCGCCGGGTTGGCCTGTACGCCGGGGTCCACAGCGCGGTCCGGAGAAGGTGTCCAAGGCCACGCTGGTTAGTCCGATCGCGAGCCACGAGTGTCGACTCCACGGTGTGGTCGACAAAGTCGACGCGCGGGATGAATCTGCTCGGCTGTTTACGTCGTTGTGTGTAGGACCCCGGGTCCAAGGAACGCTCGCCGACGGCGAGTCGGCGACGCTACGGGGGTAGTCACGCGGCGGTAGCCCTGTTGGGTCATCGGGCGAGGGATCGGGGGATCATGGCGGTCGCCTGCCGGGACCTGTGGCCCTGGCTGCGCCATCGAGGACGGCGCAATCTGAATGCAGGACGGTGGCCAGGTAGGCCACCCGCGGGCAGACGGAGAACACGATGCACCACGATTTGGCACCCACAACGCACACGGCCGAGCTGCTCCAGATCCACGAGATCAACGCTGCCCTCGCGGCCGGTCACCGCGTCACCGCAGGCTCCGCGAGCGTCCCCGAGACGGTGCCTGGGGACGCCGTCCTGCGGTACCTCGAGGCGACCGGCCCGCCGTCCTACCCCTACATCTACGGTCACTTCAGCCAGCCGGGCATCGATGACACGATGCGGGTCGAGCTGCACACGGCGCAGCTGCGCGCCATCAGTCACCAGTTGTCACTTCGCTCACACATCTGGGGTCTCTTACCCAGCTCAGTCCGGCCGGGCGGACGAAAGTTCAGCTGACCCAAGCGAGCCGCCCTGCCCCCCGGAAACACCGAAGCCCAGGTCAGACCGGGTCTGCCTGGGCTTGATGGTTTGCGCGCTCGGAGGGATTCGAACCCCCAACCTTCTGATCCGTAGGAGCCTGCACACCTCGATCCCCTCGGCCACGCTTCACACGTTCATGCAGCCAGCGGTGCCGACCAACGCACCTCGTTAGCGGTCGTTGGGGTCGGACTGGGGTCATTGGTGACCTCCTCATTACGAGTCCGTTGCCCTGAGCCCCAACTCCGCGACGACCCCCGACCTTGAGCACTGATCGTGCTCAGTGGCCGGGGGTCGTTGACGGCTGTTAAGTGCCTTTCGGGGGCACCTCGGGGGCACCGCCTTCTGATCCGAGTCGAGTTCAACGCGTCCATCGTTGACCACTGCACGCCTGAGCGCACCCGCCGATCTGACGGAATGTCCAGGGTTGTCCGGCGCGATCCGTGGACGCTGTTAGCAAGCGGCCGGACCGCTCCGAAACGGTTGATCGGCCTACCCTGTGCACATGACCGCTGATCCGCCCTGGCTAGTTGCCGTAGCCACGCTGTCTCTCGCGGCTGTCAGTTGGTGGGCACCGATTCGTGAGATGGAGGCTCCGTGGCCAGCGATGGTGGGCTTCTACGGCGGATTCTTCGGCGCCGCCATCGCGGGTGATGCCGGGCACTGGCTGCTGGCAGAGCTCGGGCTCGCGGTGGCGGTGGTAGCAACCGCGTGGCTCGTGGCGCGATGGTGGGTCGCCAGGCGGAGCGGGAAGTCCGAAGACGGTCCCCCGAGACACCGCCGGTCAGGCCGCAGGGGCTCTGAGTTCTGAGGCGGCACCTGCCCACAGGTCGCCCTTGTGTCTTCCCGTCTGCCGTTCAGCCCACGCGTAGCGCGATCAGGAGACACCAGAGGGGCCAAGATGGAGCGCCCCGCTGGACGAACGATCTTGGCCCCTCTGGTGGCTCCTGATAGGTCCTGACTGGGCTGAGCGGCAGACGGGAAGACGCACCCCGACCCCGACCAAAGCGCCGGCCGATTCCGACCGTCATCCCGGAGTCGTGAGGCCCCGGCCGGAGGCATTGCTCTTGGCTCTCCTGAAAGACACCGAGAGCGGGCGCGGGCGGTGAACGGCCGGAGGCCGCATGCGCACGTCCGCGCCGCGCGCCGAAGGCGCGCCTTGATCCAAGAGAGCCAAATTCGGCAATAGTAGATCCAGCGGTGAGCCAAGAAGACCGCTGGTCAACCCGATGTTGTCGATGCCAGAAAGGATCAGAATCCATGAGTGATAGCGAGGCCAGTTCGCGTGCAGAGGCGGCTGCACGACGTGCGGAGGAAGCGGCGAGGGAAGCGGCGAGGGCGGCACACGAGGCAGCGAGGAAGGCCGCCGAACAAGCCCAACAAGATGCAAGGCGAAATCAGGAGATCCGAGACGCTGCGCGCGGCGGGGAGGGCGCAGGCCCTGGAAAGCTTGAGGACTGACGTTGATCCCTGAAGGCGTAGCCACCCTGTATGGCTTCCTTGGCCTGGTCGCACCCGGTCTCCTCTTTCAGTTGCTTCGCGAGAAGACCAGACCAGGCCTAGAGGAGACCGCGTTTCGGGAGGCCAGCCGCATCGCCTTTACGAGCTTGGCCTTTACGACGGCGGCCGTCAGCCTGCTTGCGCTCCTGAGTCTGTTGATACCGAGCGCGTTCGTCGATCTCGCCACATGGATTGGCGACGGAAGCGACTACTTGAAGGGCCACCTTTGGACGGCGGCCCTGTCTGTGCTGCTGACTGTCGCTCTTGCCTGCGGGCTCGCGGCGTTGACCAACTATTGGTTGGTGCGCCAAATGGATGACGACGATGACGCCTCGATTGTGAAGACGAGCATCTGGTATCAGCTTTTTCGTGGCGACTTGCCTAAGGATAAGGTCGCTTGGGTCCAGGCGGAGCTGTCCGACGGCACGCGAATCTGGGGATACGTGGACTTTTACACGGTTGGACAGGTCATCGGCGAGCGAGAAATTTCGTTCAAGGGCCCCGGCCTGACCGTCCTACGGAAGGGCGAGGCGAAGCAGGAGGAGGCAGAGAAGGACAGCTACTGGAAGTACGTAGTCGTCAAAGCTTCTGACGTTCTGATGATGAAGATTACCCATGAGCAGAAGAAGGGCACAGCGACGGCTACCGGCCAGTGAGTGGTTAGCCCGACGTATCGACTAACGACCTCGGGTCGGTAGATTGCGCGACTGTTCGGCGATCACCAAGTCCGCTCGCGCGCCATGCCTGTCGGTCGCCTTGCGCTGGAACAGTGCACCGGATGGGTAATCACCTAGATCGAGCGTCCGGACGTGGCTGAACCCGCGCTGCTCGTAGTAGCGGTGCAGACCAACGTTGTCGGTCCACACGTCGATCCGGACCCAGTCGTTGCCGAGTTCTCCGGCTCGCTTGCAGGCCCACTCGATCACGTCGGTGCCGAGTCCTGAGTACTTGCGCCGGACGATGAGCCGGTGGAGATACATGGACGGTTGCTGCTGCTCCTCGGGCGTCCAGAGCTTGGGGTCGGAGAAGGAGTCGAGCGCGACCGTGGCGGCGGTGGCTCCGTCGTTGTCGCGGACCATCCATGTCTCTCCGGCCCGGATGCTGCTGAGGATGCGCTCGGACTGTGCCTCGGGCGTCGGCCAGGCGGCGGCCCACTGGTTGATGCCCTGCTTGGCGAGCCAGTCGCTGGCCTCCTGGCGCATCGCGAGGATGGCCGGCAGGTCGTCGATGGTCGCTTGTTCGATGATCACGAGGCGTATCCGTTCTCGCCGTGGTACCCGCTGATATCGCCGAGCTCGTAGACGAGCCGGTTGCGGTCACCGGCGAAGATCGTCAGCGTGAGTCGAAGCGGTCGGGTGTCGCTGTATGTCGTGCGCACGTAGACGAGGACGGGTGTGCCGATGCCAAGTCCAAGCTTTCGCGACTCGTCCGGCCGGGGCATCCGTGTCGTGACCTCGTCGATGTAGCCGATCTCGACGTGTCCTTTGGCTGCCATGGCTCGGATCGCTCCGCCTGCTACGTCGTGCGGGGTGAGCAGGCCGCACTCCTGAGCGATGTCCATCGGGTAGTAGCTGTCCTGCAAGCTCGATGGATCCCCGTCGACCTGGCGGACGAAGGATCGGGACACGAGCGAGTCGCCCTCGTCGACGCTCAGCCGCTCGGCCAGCTCCGGTGACGCCGGGACGATCCGCATCTCAAAGTCGCGGTACGCCGACTTGTGCCCCTGCGCGGCCTGCTCGGCGTGGAAGGCGTCGACCTGGTCGCTGGACATCCGGTCGCGGCTCTCGGCCCAGCTCGCGTGATAGGTCGTGATGACCTGCTCGCGCACGATCGTGCCGCGCCCCTGGGTGCTCGTGATCATGCCCTCGTTCTGGAGCTGGGCGAAGGCAAGCCGGACGGTGTTGCGGGAGACGCCGTACTGCTCGCGCATCTCGGCCTCGGTCGGCAGGCGGTCCCCGGCCTTGAGCTGGCCGCCGCGAATCTGCTCGCGAAGGTCGGCCGCGATCTGCCGATAGAGCGGGTCTGACTGCGCCATGTCCATGCCTTCCAAAAGTTGTCCCAACAAATGGTCTCATCCCTCTTGACCCGGCACCAATCTGTACCTAAGGTCGGTGATGTACCAAAGGTTGGTACGAATCGAAGAGTGAAGGTGAGATCACACCATGGCGATGCCCCGCAAGATCAAGGTGACCTTCGATGACGCTTTCCCGTACGGCGCGTACGCGGTCTCGGCCGTGACCGAGGTGAGGGACTTCGACCGCTCGACGAAGGACCGCGCAGTCTTCGCGACCGACGAGGAGACCGGTCTGCCGATCTGGTCGGTCGATGTCATCGACGGCGACCCCGACGCCCGCAAGGCCGACCGGACGGTGTCGATCAAGATCCTGTCCAAGGTGCAGCCGGTTCTGCCCGCCCACGCCCCGGGCAGCCCGTTCACTCAGGTGGTCTTCGAGGGCATGACGGCGACCCCGTACGTGGCGGAGACCGGAAACGGTCGGGCCCGGCTGGCGTGGTCGTTCCGGGCCACTGAGGTCCGGGCTCCGCGCAACTCCGCCGCCGCGAACAAGCCTGCGGCCTGAGAGCGGTGACGGACATGTACGACGAACTCACCGCGCGTGTCTCGGTCGGGGTCCACCTTCGGCCGACCACTGGCCTCAGGGTGTCCAGTTTCCCTCGCGCCGCGACCGGTTCGCCGTTCGTATCGATGCAGATCGGCGACGGGGCCGGAGAGGTCGCGGTGATGACTCACGAGTTGGCCGATCTGGACCGCCTTGGTGACCTGGTCGCCGAGGCTCGGCAGTCGCTCGCGTCAATGCTCACCAGCGGCACCGCTTGGGAGCGGCACGATGACCCGACCGTCGAGGACAACCCGCTTGACGACGATTCGGACGACTTCGAGGACGACGAAGGCGACGACGACTCTTTGGATGACTCTGGCTCCCGACTGCTGTACGCGGAGGGGTGGATCTGATGCCGCTGTTCGCGACTCGGCGTGACCTGGACGTGTGGGCTGACTCGCTCGGGGCCGCCAACGATGACGAGGCGGTCGGGGTCCTTCAGCGGCTGCTGGGTCGTCTGCTGGATGGTCAGGACCGGGTCCGGTCTGCGGCCCGCGCCGTGTCTGGTGCTCCGAGCAAGGACCTGCAAGGCGAGCTGAGCACGGCGCTGGGCCGGATCGACTTGTCGGTCATCGCGGTCGAGGACGCCTTGCGCGGCTTCCGGATCCACGAGAGGCGGTGACACCAATGGCTGTAACTCCGAAAGGTCGGCTCCTGGTCGCCTGGGCGAAGGCGCTCGGTGTCGACAACGACCTGGACGCGATCGTCGAGCTGCACCGGCTGATGAACCAGCTCGACGACGCCAGATCCGTTCTACAGAAGGCCAACCGGCTTCTCGTGAACGCACCCGACCCTGACGCGGCACGCGGTTGCGTCCTCGCGATGGGTTCCCTGGAACGGGCAGGCGCAGAACTGCTCACGGTCGAACGGCGATTCCACAAGCACGAACGAGGACGGGGCTGATGAGCGCATGGTTACCGTACTGGCTCAAGTACTGGGGCGGCTGGTTAAGACCCTCGCGTACCTGGTGTTCGCGCTGCTGCGCCGACCGGGCCTCACCGGCCCGCTCCTGGTCGCCGTCGTGGTGGCCGTGCAGGTGTCCCGGTGGGGCTGGGTGGCTCGCTCCTCCGTGCTCGTCCTGGTCCTAGCCGGCGGGTTGGCCTGGCGGCTCAAGCACCGGTCGTCGTTCAACCGGCTGGTCTGGATCCCGGCCGTGCAGTGGTACCGCCGATGGATCCGCTACGGCCTTGCGTGGCGGTTCTGGATGGGGCGCTGTGGCCTCGGGATCACCGACGAGACCACCGGCCGGGTGATGCGTCCCCGGATCGTGAAACTGCGCTACACCCCCAGCGTCGACCGGCTCTTGCTTCAGCTCCCGGTCGGGCTCACCAGCAAGGAACTCGACGACAAGCGGATCCACCTGGCCGAGTCGATGCGCGCTCTCGATGCCCGGACACGCAAAGACCGTCCCGGCCGGATCTGGCTCGACCTGGAGATGCGCAATCCGTTGCAGGCAACGATTCCCGCGATCCCCGTCGTCGAGTCGCTCGACCCCGCGATCCTCGACGGGCTGGTCATCGGGTACGCCGACGACGGCACCCCGTGGCGGCTGCGGGTCCGTGGCTCTCACGTCTTCATCGCTGGCGCGACCGGCTCGGGCAAGGGCTCGATCATCTGGTCGACGCTGCGGGCGCTGGCCCCGTTCATCCGCGCCGGGCTGGTCGAGATCTGGGCCGTCGACCCCAAGGGCGGGATGGAGCTGGAGTTCGGCAAAGACCTGTTCACCCGCTACGAACGCGACGACTACGAGGCCATGGTGGCACTCCTCGAAGACGCCGCGACCGACATGGACGAGCGGTGCAGGCGGCTCCGCGGAACGACCCGGACGTTCAACCCGACCACCGCGACGCCGCTCGTGATGGTGGTCGTCGACGAGCTGGCGACCCTGACTGCGCTCCAACCCGATCGGCGTCTACAGGGCCGCGCTGAGAACGCGCTCGGCCTGCTGCTGACCAAGGGCCGTGCTCCTGGCTTCCACGTCTTGGCTGCCGTCCAGGACGTGACCAAGCGGGTCTGTGAGTGGCGTGATCTGTTCCCGGACAAGATCGCGCTCCGGCTCGGCAAGGCGACCGAGGTCGACATGGTGCTCGGTGACGACGCCTGGGACAACGGCGCGCTCTGCGACTCGATCCCTCGATCCCTGCCCGGCATCGGCTACGTCCTGATGGAAGGCCAAGCCCACGCGACCCGGGTCCGCGCCGCCTACGTCACCGACGACGAGATCCGCGCCATGGCCCGCGACTACCGGCCGCGTCGGGTCCTCCACTCCATCGATGCCCCCAGCAACACCACCGACAACCCCGAGACAGGAGAGGCAGCATGAATGTTCGCGAGGTGCCCGGCCAGCTCGAACTCGTCTTCGAGACCCCGGCCCTGACTGTCGACCAGCGAGCCGAGATCGGCGCACACATCGTCCTCGGCTGGCAGTCGATGGGCGAATGCCGCTCGGTGGCTGACGACTCCTGCTTCCCCGAACCCGGTCAGGCCACCGCCGCCGCTGTCGGCCGCTGCGGGTTCTGCCCGGTACGGCGTTCCTGCCTCGCCGCTGCACTTGCCAACGATGAGGAGTTCGGCGTCTGGGGCGGAACCACCGAGATTCAGCGGGACGTGATCCGAACCGACATCGCTGCCGGAGTCCCGATCGGCGACGCGCTCGACCGCTCGACGCTGCTCCCGGAACTGCTGTGGAGGCAGGCGTCATGACCGTCCGCCTCCGCGTCTCCGGCGATCCCGAAGAGATCGAGATCATGCTGAAGGTCCTCGCGGTGGTGTTCGACTGCACCGGCTCGCACCGCCTCTACCCCAACCACGGTGCCTCGGGTGTCCGCGTCTACCTCACGGCGCGGATCCCGTGGGCCGGTGGGCGAGACCAGCAACGGCGGGGAGATGGTCCCCGATGATCTCCACCCTCGGACAAATCGCCCCCGACGTGCTGCACGACCTTGCCGTCCGCACCGGGGTCTGCGTCCGCCCCGTGCTCTCCCGGATGACCGACACCACGACCGGTGAGCAGTCCGTCGTACCGATCCCGTGCGGCTCCACCCAGCACCGCCAATGCCCGCCGTGCGCCGACCGGGCCAGGAAGCTCCGCATGCAGCAATGCCGCGAAGGCTGGCACCGCGACGACGAGATCCCCACCGACGACGCTGACGACCAGGGCGAGGACCTTCCCGCGGAATTGGCCGCCGAACCCGCCGACGAGGTCGACGACCAGGTCGAGGAGGACGAAACCAGCCGTCGTGTCCGCTCGACCCGTCGACGCCAGGACGCTCCGGATCTGCCCCGGGTGCCGATGGAGAACCGCACGGTCGGCACCACCTTCACCGGGTCGAACGGCCAGACCTACCGGCCTTCGATGTTCCTCACGCTGACCCTCCCGTCGTACGGCAAGGTCCGGCCGGATGGGACGCCTGCTGACCCGGCCTCGTACGACTACCACCGGGCCGCGATGGACGCGCTGCACTTCCCGAAGATCGTCGATCGGTTCTGGCAGAACCTGCGCCGCTGCGCCGGGTACAAGGTCCAGTACTTCGCCACCGTCGAAGCACAACGCCGCCTCGCTCCACATCTGCATGCCGCCGTTCGGGGCGTCATTCCCCGTCAGACCGTCAAGGACGTTGCCGCCGCCACCTATGCCCAACTGTGGTGGCCGCAGTGCGAGCGCCCGGTGTACGTCGGAGATGAGCTGCCCCGGTGGGATGAGGTAGCCGGCCGATTTGGTGACCCGGTCGACGGCGCTCCGCTGCCCACCTGGGATGAGGCGTTGGACGCGATCTGTGACGACCCGGCCGCCTCGCCTGCGCACGTGGTCAAGCTCGGGACTCAGCTCGACTACCAGGGCATCATCGGCACCGCTGAGGACAAGGTTGGCAAGGCGATCGGCTACCTGACCAAGTACCTGGCCAAGTCCATCGCCGACACCTACGGCGACGACGACGAAATCACCACCCCACAAGCGATCCACCTCGACCGGCTCCACCGCGAAGTCCGCTGGCTGCCTTGCTCCCCGACCTGCTCCAACTGGCTCCGGTTCGGCGTCCAGCCCCAAGCCGCGGAAGCTGGCATGCGCCCCGGCTGGTGCCCCTCCAAGGCCCACGACCGGCATCACCTGGGACTTGGTGGCCGCCGCGTCCTGGTATCGCGCCAGTGGACCGGCAAGACCCTGTCAGAGCACAAAGCCGACCGCGCCGAGGTTGTCCGGCAGACCCTGGCCGCTGCCGGTGTCGACATGCACGACACCAATCGCTGCGCAGCAACCGAGCCCCTCGAGGACGGCACACCTCGCTTCATCTGGGAACCCGTCGACCGGGCCAACGACGACGACCTGCCCACCTGGCATGGACTCATGACCCGAGGCATCAACGAACGCATCCGCTGGCGAACCGACTACGAGCAGGCCAAACGCGCCGGACCCACCACCGACGACACCCATTCGGCAACTGACCACGACCCCGCCACCACGGCGGCATGACACGAGGGGATGAGCACGATGGAGGCTCTGTTGAGGGTGGAGGAAGCAGCCGAGCTGCTGAAGGTTTCGCGCTGGACTGTCTACCGGCTGATCAAGGAGAGGGAACTGGTCAGCGTCAAGGTCCGCAATGGTCGCCGAGTACCCGTCGAGTCGGTTCGGGAATACGTCCGATCGCTCATCGCGGACGCCGCCTGATGGGCACCGTGACCGCGCTCGCGTTTCCAGACGAGGACCCCAAGCGTGCGAACAAGTCCACGAGGGGCCGTCGCAACGTCAATGGTGAGGGCAATATCCGAGAGCGGTCAGACGGCCGGTGGGAGGGTCGGGCGTACGTCATCACCACCGATGGGCGCGAGATCCGGAAGAGCGTCTACGGCAAGTCCTGGGACGACGTACACACGAAGCTCACCAAGCTGCAGGCCGACACGATGTCCGGCAAGCGGGTTGCGTCCACGTCGCAGACGGTAGGCGAGTACATGGCCTATTGGCTCGAAGAGCACGCGCGCCACCGAGTCCGGGATACGACCTTCGCTAGCTATGAGTGGCTGATCCGGATGTACCTGACGCCTTTGTTCCGCAAGAGGAAGCTGACCGGTCTGCGGCCGAGCGACATCCGTCGAGGGTTCTTCCAGCTCAAGCAGGTCTGCCAGTGCTGCGCCCAAGGCAAAGACCAGGCCCGCGAGGACCGGGCGGAGCTGCTGCGAGCCAAGCGCGCAGGTAAGGCACCCCGGAAGAACGCTCGGAAGATCGAGGGCGCCCGGTGTTGTGCAAAGACCCCGAAGGAGTGCTGCCGGTCAGTGGTCTCCGATGGCACTGTCCGGTACCTGCACCGACTTCTGCGGGCACTCCTCCAGGACGCTGTCTCGGAGGATGAGGTCCTGAGCGAGAACGTCGCCAAGAAGCTGCGAATGGATCACAAGTACCGTCCGAAGTTCGTGGCCTGGACTCCGGCTGAGGCTCAGCAATTCCTTTCGGCAGTTCGCGACCAGCCGCTGTACGCGCTCTACGCGGTGGCACTCTCTATGGGTCTGCGGCGGGGTGAAGCTCTCGGCCTCCGGTGGTCCGATGTCGACCTGGATAACGGGCTGATCAGAGTTCGACATGGTCTGCATCGGGTGAAGGGCGAGCTGCAACTTGGCCCAGTCAAGACCGACGGCTCGGCTCGGGTCATCCCGCTTCCCGCACCGTTGCTCAAGGTCCTCCGCGCTCACCGTCGCGCACAGGACGCGGACCGTGAGGAGGCCGGCCGAAGCTGGAAGGAGGGCGACTACGTGTTCACGACGAGCCTCGGGACGCCGTTTGAGCCTCGGAACATCAATCGGCACTTCGACAAGCTCTGTGCCTCGAGTGGAGTTCGGCGGATTCGATTCCACGACCTCCGACACTCCTGCGCCTCTCTGCTGTGGAGCCAGGGGGTTCCGCTGGAGCAGATTCAGGACATCCTCGGGCACGAGGACCCCCGCACGACGAAGACCATCTATGTCGACGTGGCGGAGGATCTTCAGCGGGGTGCTGTGGACAAGCTCGGGTTCCTGTTCGAGCAGGAACCCGAGTGACGTTGGGGTCAGCCGTGGGGGTCAACCACCCTCAGAAACGCCAAAACCCCGGGTCACCCACCTGCGTGACCTGGGGTTTTGTTTGCGCGCTCGGAGGGATTCGAACCCCCAACCTTCTGATCCGTAGCCAACTCGGAAGGTTCCGCGGAAGGGTTTCCGACCCGTCTCCGCCCTTTCTGCACGCCTGAAATCCCGCCCAGGCCCATCGAGTCCGGCTGAGTTTCGGCGGTTCGTGTGCACCCGATGTGCAGCAAGCCAACCCCCTATGACGCAAGCACGGGTCACCCCGGTCCTAACCCGGAGTGACCCGCTAACCGAGTGAAAGGCCACTCAGCATGAGCACCATCTTTGACCCCCCAGGCGAACCCGTCGAATCGGACTCGCCTCACGCCCAGCTGGTGATCCCTGACCAGCACTCCAGCGACCTGCAGGCCGAGGTGATCGAGGCCGAACTGGTGGACCTCGAAACCCCGGCCACGCAGCAGCCGGCCAACGTGCCAGCGGTCCGGCAGGTCACCACCGCGGTTGTTGTCGTTGTACGGCACGACTACACCAAGCGGGCTGTCCGGCCCGTCGTCACGGTTGCCCAGGGCATCGAGTCGTGGTGCTCCCGAGCCTGGGACGCATCCACGATGGGTGTCTACCGGCGCCAGATCAAGGCTGCCGAGAAGGCCGGGGACCGTGAGGCCCTGCAGACCTGGGTGCAGCTGAAGGAGCAGGCCACCGATCGGCGGTGGAAGCGGATGCTGGACCTGCCCACGATGCTGGGCGGGCTGCTGCGGATCGCGCTGCTGGCCCTGGTCGGCATCCCCGGTGCGGTCCTGCTGATCAGCATCCTGGCCGAGATCACCGGCAATGGGTCGTTCTCTGGTGTCTGGAACGGCTTCGTGAAGGTGCTCGGGGCTGGTGTCATCGCGGTCACCATCACCTCGCTGGTGCTCTGGTACTGCTGGCCGGTCCTGTTGCTGTACTTCGCGTTCCGGGAAGGGCAGCGGCGGGCGGCCCCACCGACGTGGCTGCTGACCGAGCGGGACCTGGCCTCCACGATCGTCATCGATGAGGGCACGATCGCCCGGGCGCTGGACAGTCTGCGACTGAAGCCGATCAGCGACCACCTGAAGGAAGGGCTGAGCCTGGAGTTCCCGACCCCTGCCCGGGTCGATGGCCGCGGCACCCACGCTGTTGTGCGGCTGCCAGCTGGCGTGACCGCGGAGGAGGTGGCCAAGCGCCGGCAGAAGGTGGCCGGTGCTCTCCACCGCGCCGAGGGTGAGACGTGGCTGACGGTGGGCGGTGAGGCTGGCCTGCTGGATCTGTGGATCGCGGACAAGGGAGCGCTGGCCGAGGGCGCCGGCATGTACCCGCTGCTGGACGAGGGCGTGGCTGACTTCTTCGCCGGGTTCCCCGCTGGTCGCACCCTGCGCGGGGATGTGGTCACCGCCCCGATGAGTGGCCGGAACACCATCACGGGTGGACTGCCCGGTCAGGGCAAGTCCAGCAGCGCCCGGATCCTGATGGCGGGGGCAGCACTGGACCCCACCTGTGAACTGCGGATCTACGTCCCGGACTCCAACTTTGACTTTGCCCGGTTCGAGCCGCGGTCCTCCCGGTACGTCATGGGCGCCGAGCGGGAGAGCATCGAGCGCATCCGCGACGAGATCGCGGACCTGCACGCCGAACTGCAGCGCCGTGGACGGCTGCTCGGGGAGTTCGAGGCCGAGCAGGTGGACCGGAAGCTGGCCAGCAAGGGAGTCGGCCTGCACCCCATCGTGGCGCTGTTCGAGGAGTGCCACGTGCTGTTCCAGGACGCCGCGCACGGCAAGGAGATCAGCTTCCTGATGGAGCAGATCGTCAAGCTGGACCGGAAGCGCGGTGTGCACGTGATCCTGTCCACCCAGGCCCCGACTGCCACCAGCATCCCGCGTGACGTGACCCGCAACTGTTCCAACGGTGTGGCCTTCGCGGTCACCGATCACGTGGCCAATGACGGGCTGCTGGGTGCGGGCGCGTACAAGTCTGGCCACCGGGCCACGATCCTGCGTCCTGGCGCTGACATCGGTACGTCGGTGGTGCGCGGGTTCACCGGCGAGCGGTCCGATGTCCTGCAGTGGTTCTTCGTGTCAGGGGCGAAGGACAACGACCAGCTGTCCCCGGTCATCAAGCGGTCTCTGGCCGCGGTGAAGGGCACTGTCCCCGGGACCGGGACCACGGCGGCCGCGGTACGGCGTGACCTGCTCGAGGACCTGGCCGAGGTGCTGGCCGGTGACGAGCCAGTCAAGGCAGCTGACGTGCCCGCGTTGCTGCGCGAGCTCGCCCCGGACTGGGCGCCGTACCAGCGGTTGAACGGGGCCCAGCTGCGGGACGCGCTGAAGCGGGACCACGGCATCACGATCCCGTCCACGGACCGGAAGTACCCCGTGTCCCCGGCTGTGATCCGGCAGGCGCTGGCCGAGCGCGAATGAAGCGGATGCACCGGGTGAGCCACCACGCGAAATCCCGCGGTCCGGGGGCCTGCACAGCCCCCGGAGGGTGGCTCATTCGGTGCATTTCTGCAGGTCACAGCCACTTTCACCCCGGATGACAAACCTCATCCCAATGCACTGGTCCGGCTGCATCCCGGACCACCGGACTTCATCCCCTGGAGGGACCGTGCAGGACCTCACCAGCAATCAGATCCTGGCCGTGGTCGGCGTCGTGATCGTCGCCCTGGTCGTCTACCTCGTGTCGTGCCGGATCTGGCCGTTCACCGGCTGTCCGGCGTGCAAGTCCACCGGCAAGTCCCGGTGGAACGTGTCCCCGAAGGCGTTCCGCAGCTGCCGGGTGTGTGGCGGGTCGGGGCGTCGTCGCCGGTTCGGTGCATGGGCACTGGACGCAGCTGGCGTGAAGCCGGCAAAGTCCCGGAACTGGCGGAGGGCCAAGAACACCGTGCAGCTGGTCGTTGTCCTGGCCCTGCTGATCGCGGGTGCGGTGGCGTACCGGTCCCGTGCTGGACAGGCAGCGGAGGGAGCGGGAACGGTCGTCGTCCCGGCCCTGCAGGATCATGCCGGCGGGACTAGCCCACTAGTCCCTGGGCTTACCGATGCTCGCGACCTCGGCAAGGTCCAGCTGCCCCCAAGGTGAGGTGGGGTCGAGGGTTCTCAGCTTCAACTGAAGCTCGCTCCACAGGTGGCGATCTGCGGAGAGTTCGCTCGACATCGGATCTAGTCGATCTATTCCCCGACGATTGGCGATCGACAGAGCCAGGTCCTTCATCTCGGTCTCTAGACTCGCGACCTCTCTGATGTTGGCCAGCTGCTCATCTGTGCTGAGATCTTTCAGCGAGTCGAAGTTACGGACCAGCATGTGCGCCATCACGTCGGTTGTGAGTGGCTGTGCCCGATCCGCCGCGTCCCTTCGATCCATCCTGCGTCGAAGGGCCGCGCGCCAGTTACTTGGGGTCACGCTCAAGTAGTTTGGGCCTGCCGGCTGGAAGTAGTTTGGGGCCGCCGGCTGGAAGTAGTTTGGGGTCCGGGTTCCTGCCCCCATCTTGAATCCCACCTTTGGCTGAGATCCGACCCACGTGATCTCAGGCTCTGGGCCGCCCTCGGTGCCAACGCCAACGGTCAGGCTCGCCTGGACTCCTGCACTGAATGATCGTTCGATGATCGTTTCAATGTCTTCCCGCACGGACAGCAAGTCGAGTGACTCGACCTTGTCTTCGCTTCCGTCATTACTAGCCGTCGCCTCAATCTCTGCGGTCTTCGACAGGATCTGCCCAACCTCAGATGCGACATCAAGCTTCTTCCGAGAGAACCGCGCGATTATTCCTCGCACGTCCAGACTCTCAAGGTCATCCATTCGATTCTTGATGCTGTTCTTGAGCACGAAGAAGGCCCATACCGCGACGGCCGGCCAGAGGACGACCTTCAAGGTCGCAATGATGTGATTCCAGATTTCCGCCCCGCTCATGCGCAGAGTGTGCCCGATTCGCTGCTAGGCGTCTACGGCCATGCCCTCGGCCAGGGCGCCGGCCTCTTTCTGGACGCGCGCGCTCGGCCACGAGTCGACCGGGCGCAGGTGGTCGCGGGCGAACCACTCCTCGGCCGAGCTGGCTCGACCGGGGTCGATGACGTAGGCGACCCGCGCAGACCATAGAGTCCCGCCCTGGTGCTTCCACTCCAGGATCAGTCCCGGGAACGGACCCCGCCGGTCGCGGGGCGCGCAGCACCCAGCAGTGCCGGCTGATCCCTCAACGGCAGGCATCCTCCACCGGGATGGTTCCGGTGGGGGCTGTTTCATGTCCCCGACCCACGAGAACCATTTGACCTGACTTGGGCCACAAGATCGGCCTGAACGCCAGGCGCTGCTCGCTGACGTGCGCTGTTGTCGCCGCAGGCGCCAAAACTGTGCACGAACCGTGGCCTCAGGCCGGCCGGAGCGGTCGGCGTGAACGAAGGATGTACCAGCTCATTGGAGTAGGGTGCGCGTCGACGAAGGGTCGGGATCAGTTGATGGGAGGGAGGGCTGTGGGGACTGCCACGCAGACCGCCGAGCTCGAGAAGTGGTCCGACGTCGAGGACGATTGTTCCTGGCCGACCCTGCTGGTCGGGAACGGAGCCTCAATCAACCTGTGGAACGGCTTCGCGTACCCGGGCCTGTACGAGCGAGGGAACCTCTCGGCGGTCGCCAAGGCGGTCTTCGGGGATCTCGGCGTCACCAACTTCGAGACGGTGCTGGAAGCAATCCACCACGCCCACGTGGTCGTCGACGCGTTGGGCAACTCGACCGAGGCCATAGATGCACAGTACGAGCACGTCAGGGATGCCCTCTTCGAGGCCGTGCATGGCGCGCACATCAGTTGGTCCGACTTCACGCGCAACAGATTCGACAAGATCGCCCGTGTGATCCAGAACCACGACGCCGTCTTCACGACGAACTACGACCTCTGCATGTACTGGGCCCGTGTCGATGCGACCGACCGGATTAAGAAACGGACCGTCATCGACTTTTTCTGGAACGCAGGGAACACGTTCGATCCTGAGAACGTGGACGTCTGGCAGCGCACGGCCATGTATCACCTTCACGGTGCGATTCACCTCTGGCAAGACGACCAGGGGAACAACGGGAAGTGGACGAGCGCCAACGGCGGGGACCTGCTGTCGCTGGCCGGGAACTACCCGCCTGGGTCGAGTAAGTGGCCGCTGTTCGTCAGCGAGGGATCGTCGAAGGCTAAGCTGCAAACGATCGGGCGGTCGCCGTATCTGAACTTCTGCCTAGACTCACTCCGGGCCGACCCGGAGAACGTGGTCGTATTCGGGCACTCGCTCGGCGAGCAGGACAAGCACATCGTCGCTGCGCTGATCGAAGGCGCTCCGCGTGAGGTCGCCGTGTCGATCTACCCACGCAGCACCGACCAGTGGATCATCCAGGAGAAGGCCCGCATCACTGAGTTACTCGGTGAGAACAAGCCGAGGTTCTTCGACAGCACCACGCACCCGCTAGGCGACCCGTCGCTGGCGACTCAGAATTTGTCCAGCCCGGTCTAGCCACGAGCGCGCCGGCTGACCCGGATTGAATCGGTGGGCGTCATCTCAGCCTGTGCGTATTAATGTGGCTCAAGTCAGGATCCACGAGAACCATTTGAGATTGTCTCAAATGCCCGGGGTAAACCTGCAGGTCACAGGGGGTCGCTGCACATGAACTGCACACGGTTTGGTGCAGTTCACGTCACTCGGTTTGTTGCGTCGGGGTAGCCGTCGTGGGAGCCCACCCACGGATTGTCACACCCTGACAGCTGTCCCCGTACCGGAAGAGGCGGGCTACGGGGGTGTGACAAGGGCTGTTCCGTCACACGGACTGTCACGGGGTGTCTCAGCGGTGGGGGCAGGGAGGGCGACCCCGGCGATCGGGCGGGTAGGCCTCGGCGGGTTCCTGGCCCGGGTGGTGTCCTGATCTCGCGCTAGTGAGCTGGCCTGCAGCGCTGGCGCTCACCGACTGCCTGAGCGATGATCACTTGCCGTGAGCCCGACCGAGCCTGAGCCGCCTGCCAAGCCATCGCAGCCCAACCAGCCGTCATCCTCGATCCGCCTGGGCTGGATCGCCCGCGTAACCTGCGGTCTGGTCGGTGCGGCGGCCGGCGTCCTCGGCGTCATCGGCGTCTTCACCAAGGACGCGAGCAGCATCGGCGTGCCCGTCCTCCTGGCGCTGAGCGCGTTCTTCGGCTACATCGCGGTGTCCGGACAGCGCCTCAACCGCCTCAAGATGGGCGAGTACGAGGCGGCGTTCGACCAACTCGCGCACGTCGTGACCTACAACGTGCTGGAAAACCAGTCCGTGCCCACCGAGGTAAAGGGCGACGTCGCTGCCGCGCTCGGCGAGGTGCGTGCGGAACTGCCAACCAGCACGAGGCGCGCACTGTCCGACGCACTGTTCGCGGCCCAGAACCAGAGCATGTACGAGCGGGCCCTCCGCATGGAACTGCGGCGGCTGTTCCCCGATGACTACGCCGGCCTATACGTGTCCCACGACGGGATCGACGCCGTTCGGCTAAGGGGGCAAACCGAGAAGCAGAACCTCGCCGTCTCGATGAAGTTTGTGAGCCACGCAGAGCTGCACTCCCGGGACCTGAAGGGGTTCCTCACTGAATTCGGCCCTCCGATCAGATTGCTGCTGGTGTCGAACGCCCCACTGAGCGGCCTCGCGGAGGCCCACATGGCGACTCTCATGCGCGAGCTCGACTACGCCTCCTTCGTCCAGTGGCGCAGCCCGGCAGACAACGAAGCGTTGGTCAAGGAGATCAATCGCAGGCTCGAGCGGAGGAACCCCGCTTGACCAGATCGGACGACGTACCGGCCACGCGCGCAGGGATCGGGGAGTTCTTTCTGGCCGCCGAGATCGTTGCCCAGGGCATGGTGTTCTTCGTGGACGACGGGGAACGCTTCGAAGTCGTCTCGGATCCCGTGCACGTTGGGGCCGGCAAATACTTCGCCACCGTCCGCCAGCTCACCGGGGACTGGGTGGGCAAGGAGCTGCACGCCCAGCTGCAGGTCGGGCGCCGCGTCGGCTAGGGCACCTTGCCGACACAGGTGACGACCTTGTAGGCGCCGCTCGACGTGGCCTCGTCGACCACCTTGCCGTCGACCTCGATCCGGCAGGGTGACGGACCCCGCTGCTTCCTTGCTCTGCAGCGAGATGTCGAGCCGGTTGGCCCGCTTGAACAGATCGGACGCGAGGCCCGGGGTGCCCTTCGACGTGTCGACCAGCGGAGGCGCCACGTCCTTCTGGATCGTGCCACCAGACTCCGCCAGCCCGCGCCAGGGGTCTGTGCGTCAGCGGTGCCGGTTCCGCCCAGTCGTTCAGCGAGGCACGCACCCGGTCATCGGCTGAGTGGGGGGTGACGCCGGACCCCGGGTCGATGTCGGTGGCACAGTCCCGGCAGTACACCTGCCCGTCCATCTCCACCTGGCCCTCGCCGGTGGCCTTGCCGCAGTTGGCGCACTTCTGATCAGCCATCGCTGGTGTTCCCTTCGGTGTTGGTGTGTTCCTTCAGGCTGTGGATCCCGTGGATCAGTTCCTCTGCGCCGTCTGCGAGGTTCTGGCCAGGTGGCAGCAGATCCCGCAGCTTGTCGGCGGTCTCCGGGGTCAGGGCGACCAGTGCCCCGATTGGGCGGGACAGCTGGAGACGACGCGGGTTGCCCAGGTCACGGCGTGCTGGCATGTCACGTGGGTCAGGCACGGCTGAGCACCTGCTCGAGGTAGGCGAACCGCTGCCGGCTGGGTTGGGCGCCGGGGACCAGGTGGAACGGCACGTACCCGACTGTGCGGGCATACGGGGTGCCGTCGTGGACGTAGGGAACCGCTGGTGCCTGCTTCCAGTCGGCGGCGATCCGGTCAAGCCTGGTGGACAGCTGCTCGCTGGCGGCAGGGATCTGCTCATCAGCCGCGGTGCATTCGCTGCACTCCCGGATACGTCGGCCCGCTGTGGCGATGGTCAGCCGCCACCCCTCCAGGCTGTGGGTTTGTCCGCAGTAGCCGCACCCTGTCCCGTCTGGGTGGGGCATGCCGGTGCGTTCAGTGTGGAGGTTCACCGCTTTCTGTGCGATGCGGGATTCCAGGTCGCTGAGGTGTTCCCAGCGTCGTGGAGCACCTGGGGCGGCCTCGCTCGTGGTGGTCTGGGCTGTTGTGCAGAACTCGCGATGCATGACCGCGCAGGTGGCCTCACGGTCTACCGGCGCGATGGCGTGACCCAGGATGTCCGCGGCCAGGATGAGTGCCTGCTGGTTGGGGTCGCGGATCGGTGCCAGTTGGCCGGCCAACGTCACGCAGTCGGGGCAGCGACGCCACAGCAGTGTCTGTACTCCGCTCCGGGCGGGCCAGTCGGGGGCGCTGCCTTCCACGCGCACGCCACACACGGCGCAGGCCGAGCCTGTGGACGCAGGTGGGGTGAGCGGGTGGAGGGTGTCTGGCCGGTACGCGGTCGTGAACAGCGAGACGGCGCGGGCGTCTGTCAACGGATGTCTCCTTTGGTGTGGCCCCGCTTCCGGGCGCCTGGGCTGGCGGTGGCGAATGCGCTGGCGACGACGGAGCGAGCCGCGGCTAGGTCGTCGTTGTCACGGTCAACTGGTGGGGCGACTGGGGCGTGGGTGCGGCGGTATTCACGGCGCAGCAGGTCCAGGACGATCTCAGCGCGGCCACGGGGACCGCGGAGTGTGTCCAGGAACGCCAGAGCCTTGCGGGGCAGGCCCAGGTAGTCGCCGTCTGGGATCTCCGCGAGCAGGACCCAGCCGGGTGGCGCCGAAGTGTCCGGTTTCGATCGAGCGGAAGTGTCCGGTTTGGCGGATTGTGTCCGGTTGCGGGATCGGGAAGTGTCCGAACTGGGGGAAGTGTCCGACACGGCGTACAGGCCGCGCCCAGCCTTGCGCAGCTGGCCTGACGCGACGAGCCGGGACAGGTAGCGAGCTGACCCAGTGGTCCCGAGAGCAGCATCAACCTCGGCCGCCCGCACGCCAGCCGGGTGCAGCTGGACGAACTCCAGGACAGCGGCGGCCCGCTGCCCCAGCTTGCGGGCCATCAGCCGGCCTTTCCGCAGCACGACCGGTCAATAAGCCGGTACACCGGGATGATCCGGCCCCTGTTGTGGCCCCTGCGGTCCGTGGACTTGGTGGTGCCGCACTTCTCGATCACCTTGTGCTTGGTCAGCGAGGCGAACGTGGCGCCGATCAGGTTGGGGAACACGGACTGGTCGCCTTCTGCGGTCCACCAGCGGGACCGGACATCGTTGGAGGAGAACTGGCCACTCAGGCACCCGACGCGGAGGATTTCGCGGCGGATCCGGTCAGCGTCCCGCTCGTGGATGAGGTCGTTGGCGATGGCGTCCAGGTCATCGAACAGGCTGGGCTGGGTGTCCATCAGATCCGCGTGCCCGGGGTACGGGCGCGGTCTACCGGGGGGAGGATGCCGGCTTGTCGGAGTCCCTGGCGGGCAGCAGCTGCATCGTTGAGTCCGTGGCGGGTTCCCCAGCCGCGGAGCGCTTCGGCTTCGGTGGGGGTGAGGCGCAGACCAACGACGATGGTGCGCTTCCCCGGGTCGCTGGGAGGCGTGGTTTCGGCTGGAGATGACATCGGGCCGAACCCCTTCTGTGAAAGGTGGTTCGGCCCGAAGCCAGCAACTCCCGGTGTTGATTTTAGGGGGTTTCGTTACTGGTGTTGTGGCGACACGTCGGCTGTGGGGTGGCCACCCGGCTCCGGGTCATCGAACTGCCGGACAGCCCGACGCTCCGTAACGGCCAGCCACCAAACCACGATATCCACCCGTTAGCGCTGCTCGATTGTCCGGCCACCACGACCCGCCTCGTCTACCAGTCCCTGTCCCTGCCCGTCGATACGATGGCCCCCACGACGTGCCCCAACCGGTGGCGCGTCCGGCCGCCTGAACGGAGTACAGCGAGCATGACCACGCAGGACGAGGCCGTCACACGCGTGCGGACCAAGAACACCAACCTGCAGTCGGCGAAGGCCGCCAGGTTCGACGAGTTCTACACCCAGTGGGCCGACATCGAGCGCGAGGTCAACGCCTACCTGGAGTACGACCCGGACGTGTTCCGCGACAAGGTCATCCTGCTCCCGTGCGACGACCCGGAGTGGTCCAACTTCGCCAAGTTCTTCGCGCTGCATCTGGTCGAGTACGGCATCAAGAAGCTCATCTCGACCTCATACGCCCCGGACAGCAACCCGGCGCAGCTTAACTACCAGCCGACGCTGTTCGAGACGAGCGACCCGCAGTTCGACGAGACCAAGACCCGCGCCAACGGCAAGAAGTTCACCCTCGAGCCGAAGGACGTCAACGACGACGGCGTCGTCAACATCGACGACCTGCAGTGGGAGTACCTCGAGGGCGACGGCGACTTCCGCAGCGCCGAGGTCACGGCGCTGCGCGACGAGGCAGACATCATCATCACCAACCCGCCATTCAGCCTCTTCAAGACATTCGTCCCGTGGGCGGTCGAGGCCGGCAAGCAGGTCTCTGTCATCGGCAACAACGGGGCCACCACCTACGTCGAGATCTTCCCGCTGATCAAGGAGAACCGGCTCTGGAAGGGCGCGACAGGCAACAGCACCGACATGGTGTTCGGCGTCCCCAAGGGCACACCAGTGAAGGAGGCCGACCGACTCAAGGCCGAGCGGCTCGGCTACCCGTCGACCGACGATCGCGACTTCACCCGGATGGGGCACTCGTGCTGGTTCACGAACATCGAGCACGGGCGGAGGCACGAGCCGCTGCAGCTGATGACGATGGCCGACAACATCAAGTACTCCAAGCACAAGGACGTCCGCGGCGTCGGCTACCAGCGCTACTACAACTTCCAGGAGGCCATCGAAGTCCCCTGGGTCGACTCCATCCCGAGCGACTACGACGGGCCGATGGGCGTCCCGATCACCTTCCTGGACAAGTACAACCCCGACCAGTTCGAGATCATCGCGCACGCCGACGACATGGAGGCGATGCGCGAGATCGGCGTTGACACGCTCGGTGAGGCGTTCGTGAAGAAGTACTACGAGGGCGGCGGCACCGGAGGCAACAGCCCCGGACACCGCAGACTCGGGCTGACCAGGCCGCACTACTACACCGCCTACAAGCGCATCATCATCCGGCGGAAGGACGCCTCGTGAAGACCGAGCTCAAGCACTACACCGTCGAGCAGGTCGTCGAAGGCTTCGTCTACAACGAACTCGAGGGCAAGGGGCTGTTCGGGCTCGCCGGCAAGCTCGTGGTCCAGCCGGAGTACCAGCGCAACTACATCTACAACGACGGCAAGAAGGACGTCGCCGTCATCGACTCGCTGCTCAAGGGCTACCCGCTCGGGCTGATCTACTTCAACGTCGAAGACGAGTCGCTCGAGGTGCTGGACGGCCAGCAGCGCATCACCAGCGTCGGCCGCTTCGTCACCGGCAAGTTCGCGATCAAGGTCGACGGCAAGGAGCAGACCTTCTCCTCATTGTCGAAGGACCAGCAGCAGAAGATCCTGGAGACCAGACTCGACATCTACGAGTGCGACGGCTCCGAGGTCGAGATCAAGCAGTGGTTCCAGACCATCAACATCGCCGGCGTCCCTCTCAACGCCCAGGAGTTGCTGAACTCGATCTACTCCGGGCCGTTGATCACCGCGGCGAAGAAGGAGTACAGCAACTCCAACAACGCGAACATGCAGAAGTGGCAGTCGTACGTCAAGGGCGACCCGAAGCGGCAGGGAGTCCTGGCCGTCGCGCTCGACTGGGTCGCGTCCGCCCAGGATCT
The DNA here is from genome assembly GCF_045040325.1 of Kribbella sp. NBC_01510. Classification (NCBI taxonomy): domain Bacteria; kingdom Bacillati; phylum Actinomycetota; class Actinomycetes; order Propionibacteriales; family Kribbellaceae; genus Kribbella; species Kribbella sp. NBC_01510. The sequence continues at coordinate 2,565,068 of NZ_CP109418.1, forward strand.
GAGCGTCGATGCCTACCTCGCGCAGCACCGCCAGAACGCCGGCATCGCCGAGCTCAAGACCTACTTCACGTCGGTGATCGACTGGGTCGGCGGCGTCTTCACCCGCCCTCCGGACAAACAGATGCAGGGACTCGAGTGGGGGCGGCTCTACGAGCTCTACCACTCGAACTCGTACAACGCGGCCGCGATCGACGCCGGCGTCGATGCCCTCCGCGCCGACCCCTACGTCCACAACGCGAAGGGCATCTACGAGTACCTGCTCGGTGGCAAGACCTCACCGCAGCTGCTCGACGTCCGGCTCTTCGACGACAAGACGAAGCGCGTCGGCTACGAGCAGCAGACCCAGAAGGCGAAGGTCGACGGCGTCTCGAACTGCCCGCTGTGCGCACTCGGCGGCGACGCCAACAAGACGCGCATCTACAAGCAGAACGAGATGGACGCCGACCACGTGACCGCCTGGTCGAGGGGCGGGGCGACGGACCTCTCGAACCTGACCATGCTGTGCGTGACGCACAACCGCGCCAAGGGCAACAGGTAGCCCGGCGGCATCTGGAGAGTGGGGAGGACCGTGGCGAGCGAGTCCGTGGCCTGAGCGCCGTCTTCTGGCTCGCGGTGTTCGTCGGGCCGATCGTGTGGTGGATCCTGCACTAACCGAACACCTGAGCGCAGCGCCCGACCGGTGGAATCGGGGAGCGCTGCATTTGCGTGTGGGGCTGTGGGTAACTTCCGCGGACCGACTGCGGGAAACGGCAGACTTGTGACGTGTCGCCAGCCCCGATCCGTTGTCACCCCGGAAGCCGCAGCCCGCATAGCGTCGAGGTGCGCAGGTACTTCCGCCGGCAGGCAGATCCGGGCTGGCGACCTGTCAGCGCAGACGCTTCGCGACGTCGAGCGCAAGCGCCTCGTGCTGCTGCTGACCGTAAAGGTGATCAGGCCACGGGATGACCAGCGGGTCGCGGTTCCGGAGCTCGAACTGCCACTTTGCGATCCATTCGGTCTCGGAGATCGTCCACACCTTCAGCACCCGGCACGTGGCGATTTCCCGCAACGGTGTCAGGCTGCCAATGACGACCGGCGTTGAATCCTCGTCTTCGTCATAGACGCGGCCTAGGTACCAGTCCCGACCCGTTCTGGCGCCCGACACGTGAACCACGGCGTCGCCTGCGAGCGCCATGCACTCCCAGGTCGTGCCTGTCTCCTGCGAGGACTCCGAGGCGCGGGCGAGCTTGTGGACGGTGATAGCCGTCGAAACGGTCGCGTCGCCGATGAGTGACGCCAGCGCGTGGAGAACCGGGAACGGTGGCTCAATGCGCTCATCCTTGAAGCGGTCGACCACGCCGCGCAGTTCCGTCACATCCAGCTTCATCGAGTCCCCCTTGTAGACCGTTGGGTCCCGAACGTAGCAGCCCCGGCAGACAACGACGCTTCCGCAAAATGAAGCAGCGCCCCACCGGCACGGGGGAACCGGTGGGGCGCTGCTGCTTCTTGGCCGATTTACTCGACCGGAGGCACGTCCTGGATATCTTGATTGCCGGCCGGGCCGCCGAATACCGGCGGCGGAGGCGGACCAGCCACGAGGAAGTGAGCCGACCACCCCTGGCGGTGCTGAGCCTCGACCTCGACTCGCCAGTGGTACTCGCCGCCGGGCTGCAGTGGCAAACCGTTCGGAAACGCCAGGACCAACTGCACACGGGACCAGAGCGATGTAGGCAAGTAGACCCCGGCGATTTGCGGAGGCTCTGCTCTGACGAGTTGCTGCACTCGCAACGCGTCAGGATTGCCCGTTGGACCCGGCATCACGACGGTCTGACCCGTCGCTTCGTCTCTCAGTTCGACCCCCAAAGGAAAGTCCTCTCCAACATATCTCGGGGGGACGTCGACCATGACGACCACGTACTGCGCGGCGGTCAGGCCAGTGGTGGGTTGCACGGCAGTGATGGTGAAGCCGGCACCAAGGATGTTCAGCTTGCCACCTGAGTCCGCCACCGCGTAGTCCGCGAGTAGGACGACGGCGCGACATTCGGAGAAGATGCTCATGCCGAAGCAGTCACCTGTCCGGACCGCGATGACGCGCGAAGTGGGTTACCACCCACGACTGTGATTGCACCGACCCCATAGGACTGGGGGGTGGTCATGATGACGGCTCCGCCCGGCAGGGGGCCGCGAGTTGGAGCGGGCCCAAGCGTTCGGAACCGAGCGAGGGTCTCTTCGCGCGTGAGTGACTCGTCGTCAACCCAGTCTTCGTCCATGGTCGGATCCTCTCCCAATCAACCGTCGTGTGTACGCATGGTGGCGAAACGTCACAGCCACCTCGCACTCTTCAACGTCCAGGTATCGGCGAGTGATCCCATGTAGGGCGGCAGGGGAAGGAGCCATGCGATCACCAGCCGATCTCCTGCGCTCTGCCCTACTGCGACCCACCGATGCCCATGCTCTGGATCGTCCTCTTCCACCGTCTGTGCCTGCGCCGGCCACTGCAAGGCTTCTCTGACCTCGGCCAGAGTTATGTGGTGCTTCTCCTGAATCTTGGCCTCGATACCGGGATCGGCGGTTATAAGCCCCAGATAGACCGACGTCCCCATCGCCCGCAGTCTGGTCCCAGTGTGGCTACCGTGGCAAGCCGTTGCATACCCCCTGTCCTGAACCACAGCAGCACCCCCGGGCGAGCATGTACCGGGGTGCTGCTGTGTGGGAGGCAAGCCGGTTCGCCGCGGGCCTCGAGTACCGCTACCCGCGGCTTTACCCCGGGGCGAGTGAACCCCGGCGGTGGTGTTTGACCTCCCTACAGCTCGAGCCCCGAAGGTCGGCCTCGAGCTTATCCACCTGGCGGAGCGTCTCGGTCAGGTCGACTTCGATCGTCCGCCGAACGTAGCAGCCGGAGTAGACAGCAGCAGCGCCGCCGATCCGCCAGCGGCCGCTGCTTGGGTCACTCACCTACCGCGTGCAGGTCAGGGCGGCGGGCCTGGTCCAGCAGCCGGGTGATGGTGGGCTTGCCGGCGCCGACCACCGTGCTCAGCTTAGACACGGATAGCTCCTGTCCGGCATCGGACTCTGCGGCCCGGATAGCAGTGATGATCTGGTCATCGGTCAGGCTTGGGCGGCGTGTCCGGGTGGTCTTGTCCGGGGTCTTCCGGGTGCTTGTTCGGCGGGTTGTCCGGGCCTTGTTCGGGGTGCTGTCCGTGCCCTTGTCCGGGCTGTCCGTGGGCTTGTCCGGGGTGCTGTCCGTGGGCTTGTCCGGACCGAACAGGCTCGGGGTGGTCGGCTTGTCCTGCCCGCTGTCCGGGTCGGCCAGGGACGGGGACAGCGGGCTGTCCGGAGTGTGCTCGGGCTGGTCCACCTGCTCGAGGTCGGCAACCTGTACGGGGTCGTGGTCGGCTCGCATCAGGTGAGCCAGGGCGGCACCGGCGCCCAGCACACCCACCGGGAGGCAGGCAACCACGGTGGTGATCCACCACGGTGCGCGGGTGATGCCGGCAGCCTCCAGGAGGTGGTAGGCGACCTGGCCGAGCGCACCCAGCACCAGGGCGCCGATCGCTGAATGCTTGGCGAACCGGCGTGCCCGGACCGGGCCGCGACCGGCGAGCCACACTCGCAGCGCGAATGCGGCGTAGGTCTCCACCCCAATCGGCAGGGTGATCGCGGTGTTGATGCTGAAGCTGTCCAGGATCCCGGGAAGCGGGTGGACCACGCCGAACTCGGTCATCTGTCCGAGCCCTACCCAGCCGGACCAGATCGCGACGAAGGCGGGCAGGGCTAGCAGCAGCACGGGCCAGGTGTGGGTGCGGTGTGGGGTGTGGGAGGCTTTGGGGGCACGGACCAGGCTGTTATCGGCAGCCTGGTCCGTGTTGCTGTTGGTGGTCATCGGGCGTCTCCTGTCGGGGGTTGCTGGCCTGGTCCGCTGCCGGTGTCCCGCCAAGTGGTGAACAGGTCGGTGTTCGCCAAGTTGTGGAGGGATTCCACCTTCTGGTCATCGGTCAGGGTGTCGTCATTGAGCGTCTTGGCGAGTTCGCGGAGGGCGTCGGTCCAGCCGTGCCGGAGTCCTCGTGAGTAGTCATGCATCGGGGGTGTTTCCTTCCTGGGTTCTAGCGGCCCCGCTGGGAGCTCGGCACGCGGGCTTCTGCGGGGTTGGAGGGTCTGGGTAGGGGTGAGGTCGTCTCTGGGCGCCAACGTGACGCCTAAGCCGCAGAGCGTGCCGGCGAGGTTCGGACTGGCTGTAACCGCTGCTGGTCCCGGACCGTGGCCTCCAGGTCAGCAGCAAGGCCGGTAGTGGCCAGGAGGTCAGCGTGGCGCCGGCAGGCTTCGGCTTGAGCGGCCAGCAGCCGCTCGCGCTCTGCCAGCTGCTGTTCCGTGGCCTGCCCGGTGTAGTCGCCAGGTCGAGGGCGGGCTTGGTCCAGCTGGGCGGCTCGGTGAACCCAGTAGGTGGCGGTTGCCTCAGCGGCTGCGTCCTGGATGACACGGCGGGTGAAGTTGTCCAGGTACTCCTGCACGTCGGTCATGGGTGTTTCGCTCCTTCCAGGTGCGGGCGGGCTTGGAGTTGGGGTGGGGCCAGCAAGGGATGGATGTGGCTCTGGGCACCGATCAGGCTGCGGCCCCTTCCTGCTGGCAGGCGGGGTGAGTGGTGAACCCGCCATCAACGACTGACGGGTGTAGAGGCTTCTCGCAGACCTGACAGGTCGGATTTGTCTCGGGGGAGGTGGAGGGTCTGACGTCCCCTTGCTGACCTCCCCCGTCTATATAGGGGAGGTCGGGGGAGGTCAGCACGTCCCCCGCTGGGGTACGTCGGGGTACGTCGGGGGATGTACTAGCTGAGTAGTACTGCTTTGCCTTCCGTGGACCCATCTCGATGCGCAGAGCCCCCCGCTGGACAGCCAGCGCAGCAGCCTTCAGCTCGTCGCCCTTCTGGCACGGGCAACCGGCCTGCCGGATCGCATCCAGCAGCTTGTTCCCGGTGATCCCCGGCTGGGCCTCTGCTGCCTTGACGACAGCCTGAACAACTGCGTCCAGGTGGCGGGTTTTCGCTGCTTCCTTGCGGCTTCCCGAGCCCGTAAGTGTGATGAGTCGCGTAGCCGGGTCGAACGACAGCTGGTCCTCGTCCACCTCCACGTCACGGCCCATCGCTTTCAGGAACCGGACTCGCTCGTCGTCGGGGTCCCGAGTCAACGTGATGATGCTGTCGGCCCAGTCCTCCAGCGCGGATGAACCGCGGGACCGCTCACCGTTCCAACCGGCGTGAGTGGCGAGGATCAGATCAACTGCACCGACCTCGCCACGGGTGAAGTAGTCCAGGTCTGTCAGCCATGCACCGACCTCCCCGGAATCGTTCTGGGATGCCCCGGTGTAGGCACGCCCAAAGGGGTCCACGATCAACGTCTCGGTGGCTTGAGCCTTCAGCGCAGCAACCAGGGCAGCCCGGTCCTCCGGGTGGGTCAGTGGGTTGCGGCGCCCCCGAACGTTCACCAGGAACAGCCGGTCACCGGGGATGCCGACCTCAGCGGCCCACCGGGCTATCTGGGCTGCAGACACCTCGTAGTTCATGAGGGTGACCCGGCCCGTGATCTTGCGGACTGGGAACCGCCCCAGGAAGTCCTCACCGAGGATCAGCGACCGGGCCAGGTTCAGTTCCAGGGTCGTCTTCCCGGTCTTGCGCTGGGCAACGATCAGGGTCCCAGCCTCAGAGGGGATCAGACCTTCCACGCGGTGCGGCGGTTCAGCCGGCCGAGCCAGGATCTCCGCGAGCGTCCCAGCGTCGATCGGCGGTGCGTCGCTGCCCTGCCTCTCTGCTGCGACCTTGGCGCGGGTAGCTTCCCGAATCCGAACCCGCCGCGCCTCATGCTCGACGGCCAGAGCGAAACCGTTGTCATCGGCAAGCGCTGGGTTGTCATCTGGCCCCGGGTCGAACGGGTCTGGGTAGTCCTCCCCCACGTTCATGTACGCAACCGGCACGCCAGCATCCGGGTCGCTCTCGTGCACGTGCACGGTGATTCCTCTCAGGCAAGGGCAATCCGGCTGACAGCACTTACACTGGGCGGGCTGTCTGTCGGTGAACCGGTTTGCGTGGCTTTCTCAGGTCCAGCGGTCGCTGACAAACCACCGGGGTTCTGGCGGGATCCCGGGTCGGGTTGGGTGGTGCATAGGGGTCGGTTCTGGCGGACCGGCCCCTCATCCATTCCCGGGTGGATCTCCTAGGGCGCGATCAGGCCGCGCTGCCCTGCTCGGGCTGCTCGGTGACCCCGAGGCCGAACCGGGCGATGAACTGCGCGGTCGGCACGACGCGACGCCGGCCAAGTGCGAGGACTGGGGCGTCTCCGGCGTCGATCAGGTTGGACATGCTGGTGTAGCTGATCCCCAGGATCGCGGCGGCCCGGTTGATGGTGATGGTCGGCTCCATCCGCGGGTCCGGTAGCTCCCGGGTCTTCGGGGTCTTCAGTGCAGGCATCGGTGTGCCTCTCCTTTCGGCTGTGCCAGGTGCGGTGCCCTGTCTGTGGCTCTAACTGTAGCACGGTACGCACAGTCCACTGTGCTACAGTAGTGATGCAGGTGACAGTAACACGGGCTACCGTGCGGCTGTGACCCCTACAGACCCGAAACCACAGTCCATGAGATGGGTAACGCCACTGATGACAGGCCAAGAGGCGATCGAATGGTGGGACGCCAGTGGATGGCTGATCCGTGCCCACCTGGGCCTTGTAGATGGCTCGCTGCAGGTGGTCGGTGTCGATGTCCGGTCCTTCGATGAGCACCGACACGAGGACGGCGAGCTCCACCGCACACCTGGCCCGAAGGGATACCAGGGGTTCAGCTACGACGTGGCACGCCTGCTGTTACGGCCCCGCGAGATCACCGATCGCGCACTCAGTGAACTGGTCGCCGCTACGACACCGGTCGAGGGTGTCCGGATGGATGAGGCGTTCCTTGCTGAGGCCAAGACGGCGCGGTCTGAGGCAGCAGCAGCACAACGGCAGCGACCAATACCCGAGGGCCTGCAGCTGGTGGCCGACCTCTATGCAGAGGCCAAGGCCAAGGGGGAGCGCAAAGTCGCGCTGTACGTCGCCAACAAGCTCCGGGAACGCGGCGAGGATGTCCGCGACGTGACCGTGCGAAACCGGATCTCCCGGGCCAAAAAGGCCGGCCTCATTACCTGACCCCCACCACCCGCCAACCCCGAAAGGAACATCACGCCAGTGACCAGCAAGGAACACATCCACAAGGAAACGCTCCAGGACGGGCGCACCCGTTACTGGTTCCGGGTCGGCATGAAGGACCCGCGCACCGGGCGGTATGTCCGGCCCCGCTACACCTTCGACACCTGGAAGGAAGCCAAGGCCGAGCGGGGTCGGATGCTGTCCGAGCGGGACCGGGGCACCGCTGTGGTGCGGACCAAGATCACCGTGGCCGAGTGGGTGCAGCAGTGGCTCGAGGTGAAGGGCGCGGGATCGGATGAAGCCGGCACCCGGACCGTGAAGCCGTCCACGCTGCGGTACTACCGCGACACCCTGCAGCCGGTCGTGAAGCGGTACGGCACGGTGAAGCTGCAGGAACTGTCCACGCGGGATCTGGAGAAGCTGAAGCAGGAGATGTTGTCGGGGGAGGCCCGGGTGGTTGGGCGCCGGGGTGCGCCGATGTCAGCCCGGTCCGTGAACGCCACCATCGGATCCACTCACGCCGTGCTCAAGTCGGCGCTGCAGCAGCAGCTGATCTACATCAACCCGGCTGAGGCAGTGGCCCGGGTGACCTCCAGGCGCACCGCGGCCAAGGTTCGGCAGACCCGTGGATCCTGGCAGCCGGAAAACTCCCAGGCGTTCCTGCGGCACATCGCGGACCACCGCCTCACCGGGGCGTGGTGGCTGTCGATGCTCGGGCTACGCCGCGGCGAGGTGCTGGGGTTGCGCTGGTCCTCGGTCGACTTCGAGGCTGGACAGTTCACGGTGGACCACAACCGCGTGGTGACAGCTGGCGTGGTGTACGACACCGACACCAAGGCTGAGGCATCGGACCGCACCCTCCCGCTGCCGGCACCAGTGGCAGCTGCACTGCGGGAGACCAGGCGGCACCAGGCAGCGGAGAAGCTGCGGGCCGGTGAGGCGTACAGCGATCAAGGCCTGGTCGTGGTGGACGAGATCGGCAAGCCCTACAGGCCGGAGTATTACTCGGATCTGTTCGTGGCACTGTCAGCGGATGCCGGCTTGCCGCGGATCCCGCTGCATGGTGCGCGACACGCAGCGGCGTCGCTGCTGGCGGCCAACGGTGTTCCGATTGTGGATGCGGCCCGGTGGTTGGGGCAGTCGCAGACCAGCATCACCGAGCGTTACCAGCACGCCTTCGATGAGGGGCTGAAGGCAGCCGGGGACAAGCTGGCCGCTGCACTGTCCGGGATCGTCGCCAAGTAGTCATGTGCAGCAGATGTGCAGCAAACCCAGATCAGATAGGAGGGAGGTGGCAACAATGAACAGCGCCGGAAACGCGAAACCGCAGGTCAGAAGTGGTTTCTGCCTGCGGTCTGGAAGCGCGCTCGGAGGGATTCGAACCCCCAACCTTCTGATCCGTAGTCAGATGCTCTATCCGTTGAGCTACGAGCGCTGGACAACGTCGAGTAACGATACATGGCGGGGGCGGGTGTGTGCCAATCGGCTCCTGGGTGGGGGCTCTAGCTTCCGCGGCACGCGCGGAGAACGCGTGCAGCAGCACGCACAACCAGGGGACGCGTGGGTCGACCACAGTTGCTGGAACCGGGTGGGGTCGGGGTGCGTCGGAGGCGGTTGTCGGCTGATCGGTAAGGGAGGACCTCCGCGTGGTTAAGGTCGCGGGCATGGCGAGTCGACTGGTGCGCGGTACGGCGATCGGGTGTGGTGTGGCCGCGATCGCGGGGGCTGGGATCGGGTTCGCTGTCGGCGAGCCGGTGCAGCCGGAGGACATTCTGCCGGCGCGGTCGATGCCGGCCGATCTGTGTGCGCGGCTCGGCGACGTGTCCAGCCTGTTGCCCAAGGCATCGAGCAGTACGGCGCCCGTCACGCTGGTCCAGGGTGGCAGTACGTCGATCACCTGCGAGGCGGGCAGCAGCCGCGCCAAGGTCGCCGCCTACACCGCCGCGACGCTGAAGGTGACGATCACCCCGAGCCCCGGGCAGGACGCCGGCGCCGGCAATCCGCCTTTGACGCCCGATCAAGTGGCGAAGAAGACCTTCACCCGTTCGCCGATGAAGGCGGTCCCGAACAGCACGTACCCGACCAAGACCAGCCGGAGCACGAACGGCGCGGCCACTGAGTCGTGGATCGTCCGCGCGCTCGTCCAGCGCGCGGACATCGTCGTACAGGTGGACTACACGGCCAATCCGATCGATGCGGACACGGCGGAGAAGGTAGCTATCGCGCTCGCGGACCGGGCGATCTGGGAGACGAAGTGAGCAACAGTACGCCGGAGATCCCCGGCTACCAGTTCGACCAGCGATTGCTGCAGCACCCGCTGGCCGAGCTCTGGCACGGCCGCAGCTTCACCGGGATGGAGATCGTCGCTCTGGTGCTCAGCGAGGCCGGCGCGCGCGACGCGACCGTGCGGGACCGGCTCGTCCGGGCCGGCCGCGGCGCCGCGCTCGAACCCGCGCGGCTCGAGACCCCATTGTGGGCGGCCAACTTCAGCTCCGACCGCCCGTATGCGGTCACGCAACTGATCCCCGGCCAGACCGGCGCCGAGCGCCTGATCGACCCACTCGACGGTGTCATCGGCAACGACGACGAGTCGCTGCAGGCGGTCCGCGCCCAGCTCAGCCAGTACGGCGCCAGGCCGCCGACGGCCGACACGACGATCCCGTCGTACGCCGACCACCCGCAAGCAACCGCCGAGCCCGGGCAAGCCCCACAACCAACCGCGCAACCGCAGTCCACGATCGAGGTCGCCCGCGAGTACAAGCGGAAGATCGGCGGCTGGATCTACGCGGTCGTCGCCTTCGTCGTGCTGCTCGTCTTCACGGTCACCTACTCCATCGGCGCCGCCGTCGGCAGTTCGGTGAAATCCGACCAGCCGGTCGACGCCGCTCCCCAGGCCGCGGTGAGCCCGGAGGCGTACCCGTCGCCCGTCCTGCTGCCCGCGATCCCGAAGATCACCACCGCGCCGTACAAGCGGCCGGACGGATCCGCCGGCGTGTTCGGCGCCACGTACGCCGCCGGCACCGACCTGCAGGTGATCACGACGGCCGAGCTGCCGTTCGCGCTCGGCTGGCCGCGGCCGCCGCAGGTGACGTTCCTCCGCGAGTCCTCCTCGGTCGTCTACCGGCGGATCGTGACGCGCTCCGACTACTCCAACGACGGACTGAAGAACTCGCTCGACGCTCGGATCGCCTTGCACCCGTGCGCGAGCCTCGCCGCCTGCCGGGCCGACCGGGCCGCGTTCGACAAGCAGTGGGCGAAGGTCTACAAGGCGAAGGCACCCACGACGGCGAAGGACGCGCGGACGTGGCTGACGGTGAAGACAACGCCGTACGCCGTGACGATGACGAGGGCCTATGTGAGCGGCGGCCAGTGGTGGCTCGTCGGCTCAGTGGTCACCGGCGGGCCCGGCGAGGAAGCGGACGTGCAACGCATCGTGAACGACATCTGGCGGCAGACCAGCTGATCCACCGCAAGATCTGCAGGAACGGCCCGCGCGAGCAGCGCGGGCCGTTCTCATTTTCACAAGGTTCGCCGGAAAGCGATTGTCGCCAAAACTTTGTGACCGGGTTCACGTTCTAGGGGTTCTCAGCACTCGGGTCGTTCGCGTACCGTAGTACCACTTGCACACTGGTATACGTCCACTGGACGCACTGGTATGCGAGAGTTCACACCGCCAGCCAGCTGAATCGAACCGCCGGAGACCCCGGCGGCCGGAGCCGTACCCCCCTCAGTGTCGAGGGATCGGACGGCCGCCGGGCCCGACAGCCGAGAGGGAATGAGCCGCCGATGACGACAACCGCCAGCCCGACCCATACCGAGACCGCCACCCGAGCAGCCACCACGGACCCCCTCCCAGCCGCAGCCCCCGCGCCGTACCCCCTGACCGACGCCCCGACCCGCCACTCCGGCCTGCTGGCCTGGGTCGCCGAGGTCGCCGAACTGACGCAGCCCGACCGGATCCACTGGGTGGACGGCTCGGACGAGGAGTACGCCGGACTCACCGCGGAGCTGATCGAGGCCGGCACCATGGTCCGGCTGAACGAGGGGAAGAAGCCGAACTCGTTCTGGGTGCGCACGGACCCCTCGGACGTGGCGCGGGTCGAGCAGCGGACGTTCATCTGCTCGGTCGACGAGGCCGACGCCGGCCCGACCAACAACTGGATGGCGCCGGCCGAGATGAAGGCGCTGATGACCGAGCTGTACCGCGGCTCGATGCGTGGCCGGACGATGTACGTCGTCCCGTTCTGCATGGGCCCGCTGACCGCGGACAAGCCGATGTTCGGCGTCGAGATCACCGACTCGGCGTACGTGGTCGCGTCGATGCGGATCATGTGCCGGACCGGTGCCGAAGTACTGGCGAAGCTCGGCGACGAGGCGTTCTTCGTGCCCTGTCTGCACTCGGTCGGCGCTCCGCTCGCTCCCGGTCAGAAAGATGTCCCCTGGCCGTGCAACGACGAGAAGTACATCGTGCAGTTCCCGGAAGAGCGGACGATCTGGTCGTACGGCTCCGGGTACGGCGGCAACTCGCTGCTGGGCAAGAAGTGCTACTCGCTGCGGATCGCGTCGGCGATCGCGCGGGACGAGGGCTGGCTGGCCGAGCACATGCTGATCCTGAAGCTGATCTCGCCGGACAAGAAGGTCCACTATGTCGCGGCCGCGTTCCCGAGCGCGTGTGGCAAGACCAACCTGGCGATGCTCGACCCGACCCTGGAGGGCTGGGAGGTCGAGACGCTCGGCGACGACATCGCCTGGATGCGGTTCGGCAAGGACGGCCGGCTGTACGCCGTGAACCCGGAGTTCGGCCTGTTCGGCGTGGCCCCCGGCACCGGCTGGAAGACGAACCCGAACGCGATGCGCACGATCGAGAAGGGCAACTCGGTCTTCACCAACGTCGCGCTCACCGATGACGGCGACGTCTGGTGGGAGGGCTACTCGCCGACCCCGCCGAACCACCTGACCGACTGGAAGGGCCGGGAGTGGACGCCGGACTCGGACGAGCTGTCCAGCCACCCGAACAGCCGGTTCTGCACCCCGATCAAGCAGTGCCCGATCATTGCTGACGAGTACGACGACCCGAACGGCGTACCGATCTCGGCGATCATCTTCGGTGGCCGTCGCGCCACCACGGTGCCGCTGGTGACCGAGTCGCGGGACTGGGCGCACGGCGTGTTCATGGGCGCGACGCTGTCGTCGGAGACCACCGCGGCCGCGGTCGGCCAGGTCGGCGTCGTACGGCGGGACCCGATGGCGATGCTGCCGTTCCTCGGCTACGACGCGGGCCAGTACTTCGACCACTGGCTGACCGTCGGCAAGGAGCACGACGCGGCGCAACTGCCGAAGATCTTCTACGTGAACTGGTTCCGCAAGGACGACGCGGGCAAGTTCGTCTGGCCGGGCTTCGGCGAGAACGGCCGGGTGCTGAAGTGGGTGATCGACCGGATCGAGGGCCAGGCCGACGCGGTCGAGACCCCGATCGGCCGGATCCCGACGCCGGACTCGCTCGACGTGTCCGGGCTCGACCTGACCGCCGACGAGCTCGACATCGCGCTCGCCGTCGACGCCGAGGAGTGGAAGGCCGAGATCCCGCTGATCGAGGAGTGGTTCGCCAAGCTCGGCGACACCGTGCCGGCCTCGCTGCGGATCGAGCTCGACCACCTGAAGGCGCGGCTCGGCTGACGCCCCAGGACACCGGCCGCTGAATCGGAAGCCAGCGGTCGGGCAGGAAGCGCGGCGCCCCGGCTCACCGGCCGGGGCGCCGCGCTGTACTTTCGGCCAGCACCCGGCGGACCTCGTCGTCGCCGACCGGCGAGAAGTCGCGGTACGCCTGCCCGACGGCGGCGAAGCGGCGCGGGATCCACGCACACACCACCTGGTCCGCGACCTGCGACAGCCACCGGCAGCTCTCCACGCCACCGACCGGTACGGCGACGATCACGCGAGCCGGCCGTTGGCGTCGTACCGCTTCCACCGCGGCGCGCATGGTCGAACCGGTGGCGAGACCGTCGTCGACCAGGATCACCACGCGGTCGTGGACGTCGATGGGCGGCCGGTCGCCGCGATACTCCCGCTCACGCCGGCGCAGCTCACGGACCTCGCGCTCACGGACCTGCTCCAGCGTCTGCTCGTCGACGCCCTTCAGCACCGTCTCGTTGCGGACGGTGTGCGTCGAGTCGCCGACGCCCGCGATCGCCCCCATCGCCAGCTCCGGCTGACCCGGCAGGCCGAGCTTGCGGACGATCAGTACGTCGAGATCCGCGTCCAACGCGTCCGCGATCGGAGCCGCCACGGGCACCCCGCCCCGCGCCAGCCCCAGCACCAGAACGGATCCGCCGACCTCGCCGAGCTCCTCCACCAACGCCCGGCCCGCAGCCGCCCGATCCAGGTACGGCCTCCTCATAACGCCATCATCCAACTACGTTGGCCGCATGCGAATCCCGGAGAGCGCGCGGGGCGTGCTCGAATCGAATGCTCTTGGGCATCTGGTGACGATCAATGCGGACGGCAGTCCGCAGGTGTCGGTGATCTGGGTCGGGCTGGACGGGGACGAGATCGTCGCCGCCCACATCCCGAACAACCAGAAAGTGAAGAACATCCGGCGTGACGGCCGGGTGGTGCTGTCGGTCGAGACCGACCGGAGGAACGAGATGGGCCTGACCGAGTACCTGGTGATCACGGGCACTGCCCGGATCACCGAGGGCGGGGCGGGCGACGTACTGCGTGAGCTCGCCAAGACCTACATCGGTCCGGACGCGCAGTACCGGCCCGGCGAGGACCTGCCGCCGGGGTACGTCACGCACATCACGGTGGACAAGATCGGCGGTGTCGGACCATGGGCCTGAAGATCGGCGTGATGCTTCCGCTGGGTGACGGGGACGGCCCCGGGGGTGGGATGCCGGGGTGGAAGGACCTCCGCGCGGTCGCCGAGGCGGCCGACCAGAACGGGCTGGACTCGGTGTGGCTCGCGGATCACTTCCTCTACCGCGACCCGGAGGGCCGGGTGTTCGGGATGCACGAGTCGTGGACGCTGCTGAGCGCGGTGGCCGCGGTCACCACGAACGTCGAGGTGGGGAACATGGTGCTGTGCGCATCGTTCCGTGACCCCGGACTGACCGCCAAGATGGCCGCGACGCTGGACGAGGTGTCCGGCGGACGGCTGATCCTCGGCGTCGGGGCCGGCTGGCACGATCCGGAGTACGAGGCGTTCGGGCTGCCGACCGACCATCGGGTCGGGCGCTTCGAGGAATGGCTCGAGATCGTGGCGCGGATGGTCCGTGGCGAGACGGTCACGTTCGACGGCACGTACTACCGGGTCAGCGAGGCGAACCTCGATCCGGCACCGCCGCACCGGATCCCGATCCTGGTCGCCGGCCACCGCCCGCGGATGATGCGGCTCGTCGCCGAGTGGGCCGATGCCTGGAACACCGCGTGGTACGGCGCCGCGAGCGACAAGGTCGAGGAGAAGCTCGGCACCCTCCGCGAGGCGGTGAAGACGGCCGGCAAACCCGACGGCGCCGTGGCCGCCACGGTCGGGATCGTCGTCCGCGACGCCGACCAGCCATCCGTCGCGGACCCCGATCCCCGCGCCATCGAAGGCACGATCCCGGAACTCGCCGAGGCGCTGAGCGCATACCAGAAACTAGGCGTCGACCACCTGATCATCTCCCCGGAGCCGATGACCCCACGCTCGGTCGAACGCATCGCCGAAGCCAAGCAATTGCTGAGCGAACAGCCAACGCCGCCAGGCACCCGCTGAGCAGACAGACAACGCCAGCCAGGCACGACCCCGGGGGTCCGGGGGCGAAGCCCGCCGGGCGGGCCCCGGGGGTTGCACCCCCGGAAAACAGCCGGAGCTCCCTAGTCCGCGCTATCTGCGGACAGGGAGCTCCCGGGAGCGGAGGCGGCGGGATTTGAACCCGCGAGAGGGGATTACCCTCAACCCGCTTAGCAGGCGGGCGCCATCGACCGGACTAGGCGACGCCTCCTCCGACGATCCCCCTGGGGGGACACGACGACGGCCAAGACTATCCGCTCGACCCTGTCGGCGGCAAAGCGGGTCCCGACCCTCCTGACCGACACTCTGCGTGCCGGGGGCGGCACCTTGGGAGAGTAGCCCGGGGCACCTGTACTGTGGCGGGCATCGACGGGGGTCGCCAGCTTCACGTCAACCAACCAGGTGTCGTGGGCGTCAGAAGTACCGTGGGCTGCTGTGCGCGGCCGACGGAGGGTCGCCACGTCGTCGATCAGGGAACGGAGCTATGTCGCGGAGTACTCGCGCAGCCGGACGCAGATCCGCGCCACGGGCCAGCCGGTCCAGGCACCGCTCGCAGCGGGCCCGGACGACCTCGAACGCGATCGGCCTGACGCTGCTCAGCGCCTTGATCCCGGGTTCTGGGTTGCTGATGGGTGGGCGGAAGAAGCTGGGTGCGTTCGTGCTCACGATCAGCGTCGGGTTGCTGCTGATCGCCGCGTACGTCGGCCTCACGCGGCGGGACTCGATTCTCGCCTTCGCGGTGTCGCCGCGGCAGTTGCTGATCGCTACCGCGGCCGTCGTGGTGCTGGGCGTGGGCTGGATCTGGATAGTGGTTGCCTCGCACAAACTGCTCCGCCCGGTCAGCATGACCTACACCGGGCGGCTGGTCGGGTCGATGTTCGTCGGGCTGCTCTGCTTCGCGATCGCCGTACCGACGACCGTGGCGGCGCAGACCGTGATGGCGCAGCGCGACCTGGTCGGGAGCGTGTTCCAGTCCGAGGGCAACTCGAAGAGCGCGACCCGTCCGAAGGTGGACAACAACAAGGACCCGTGGGCCAAGACTCCCCGCCTGAACCTGCTGCTGCTCGGCGCTGACGACGGCGTCGGCCGCACCGGTGTCCGGACCGACACCGTGATCGTGGCCAGTATCGACACCAAGACCGGTGACACCGCGCTGATCTCGCTCAGCCGGAACTGGATGCGGATGCCGTTCCCCGAGGACTCGCCGCTGCACAAGATCTACCCGGACGGCTTCTGGGACCCGAAGCTGGGCAATGTCGAGCAGCCCGAGTACTACCTGGACTCGATGTACGACAACGTCCCGAAGGCGCATCCCGGGATCCTGGGCCAGACCGACAATGAGGGTGCCGACGTCGTCAAGCTGGCCGCGGGCGCGGCGCTCGGCCTCGACATCGACTACTACATGCAGGTCAACCTGGCCGGGTTCCGGCAGATCATCGACGCGGTCGGCGGCATCACCGTCAACGTCAACTACCGGGTGCCGATCGGCGGCGACTACGGCGACGGCCCGGGGTCGAACACCGCGAAGAAACCGTCCGGCTACATCGAGCCGGGCCCGAACCAGAAGCTCGACGGCTACCACGCGCTCTGGTTCGCCCGCGGCCGCTACGGCCTGAGCGACCCGTCCCGGCAGGAGCGGCAGCGCTGCACGATCCACGCGCTGGTGAACAGCGTGAACCCGGCCACCCTGGTGACGAAGTACCAGCAGATCGCCTCGGCCGGCAAGCAGGTGCTGCGGACCGACATCCCGCAGGAGATCTTGCCGGCGTTCATCCAGTTGGGTCTGAAGGTGAAGGGCGCGAAGGTCACCAACGTCGACCTGGACAAGAACAAGAACTTCCCGACCGGCAAGAACCCCGACTACACCGCGATGCAGGAGATCATCCAGAAGGCCATCGCCCCGAAGACGCAGCCGGTCTCCACCCCGTCGGCCGCCACGACGAAGAAGCCGTCCAGCGGGTCGACCAAGAAGGCGACGCCGAAGCCGGCCGTGACACCAGGCGCCACCGAGAACCTGAACGACGCCTGCGCGTACAACCCGAGCCAGACCGGGAACTGACAGCAACCGGACCAACAGCAGCCCGAAGAGTCCGCAGGCCTCTGATCGGTGGTCCGACCCGCCGCCCGGGGGAACCGGCCGGGACCGCGAATGGGATCCTTGTGCGATGCGTACGACGTACCGGATGCGGGCGGGGCGGTTCCTCGGGGTGCTGGCCGCCGGGCTGATCATCCTCGGCGTGGCGGCGATCCTGTGGGCACTCGGGCTGCCGGCCGTGGCGGTCTCGGTGTTCGTCACCCTGGGTGGGCTGATCACGCTGGCCGGGCTGTGGATCCTGATCTGGCCGCCGAAGATCGCGAAGCTGCGGGACACCGGGATCGAGGTGCGCGGCGTCCGGACGCCCTGGACCGACGTCACCGAGGTCGGCCGGGTCGAGACCACGCACGGCGAGGCGATCGTGCTGCGGACCAAGCAGCCGGACCACTCGATCCTGCTGCCGATCGCCTGGCTGGCGCCTGGTCGCTCCGCGAGCCTGGAGACCGCGCTGCGGGACCGGCTGAACGCGGCGCACGGTTACACGATCTGGGACGGCACTGCCCCGGACGGCAACGATCGCGCAGAATGACTTGCGAGCCGATTCGACCTGAGGAGTCCGGGTGCTGTCCTTCGAGTTGTCGTACGACGAACTGATCGCCTACCAGGGCACCAACCCCAGGCCGGCGGACTTCGACCAGTACTGGGACAAGGCGCTGCTGGAGCTCGATGCCGTCGCCCCGGAGACCGAGTTCGCCGACGCGACCGACTTCCCGCTGACCACGGCGACCGCGCAGCACCTGTACTTCATCGGCACCGGCGGCTACCGCGTGCACGCAAAGGTGATCCGTCCGGCCGAGCCCACCGGCCCGGCCGTGCTGATCTTCCACGGGTACGGCGGTGAGCAGCCGAAGTGGGTCGATCTGCTGCCGTACGCCGCCCGCGGGTTCACCGTGGCCGCGCTGGACGTGCGTGAGCAGGTCGGATTCCGGACCGAGTCGCAGGCGGTGAACAGTTTCTCGCTGCACAACCACCTGGTCCACGGCCTCGACGACGGACCGGACGGGTTGCTGTACCGGCACGTGTTCCTGGACACCCGGCGGCTGGCGGACATCATCGGCGCCCTGCCCGAGGTGGACGCCGCGCGAATCGCAACCACGGGCTGGAGCCAGGGCGGTGGACTCAGCCTGGTCGCCGCGGCGCTGACCCCGGGCATCAAGTACACCGCGAGCGTCTTCCCGTTCCTGTGCGACTATCAGCGGACCTGGGACCTGAACCTGGAGACCGGCCCGTACGACGAGATCGTCACCTGGTTCAAGAAGCGCGACCCCCGGCACCTGCGCCAGGACGAGGTGTTCACCACCCTCGGCTACATCGACGTCCAGCACCTCGCTCCCCGGATCCGCGCCGAGGTCACCCTCTTTACCGGCCTCGAGGACCAGGTCTGCCCGCCGTCCACCCAGTTCGCGGCGTACAACAAGATCACGTCCCGCAAAGACGTCCGCCTCTACCCCGACTTCGGCCACGACGACCTCCCCGGCGCCCACGACGACATCTACCAACTGATCGGCGCCAAACTCTGAGCACGCTCACAGTCCTCGGTACAGCGGCGCCGTACCCGCAGCCGGACCGACCCTGCTCCGGCTACCTTCTCCGCGCCGGCGGCGCTGAGGTCTGGGTCGACGCGGGCCCGGGCTCACTCGCCGAACTCCTGCGCCACACGACTCTGGCGCGGCTGGACGCTGTCTGGCTCTCGCATCTCCACCTGGACCACATCGGCGATCTGCTCAACGCGTACTACGCCTTGGCGTACGGCGAACTCCCGCCACGTCCCGCGCCACTCCCGGTCTACGCCCCCGCCGCTCTCGCGGACCGCATGGCCGGCTTCTTCGCCCAACCAGATGGCGCGTTCCTGGCCGACGTACTGGACCTGCGTCCGCTCCACGACGGCCACGAGCTCCGGATCCGGGATGTGCTGCTCACCACCCGCGCGGTCGAGCACGGCACCGAGGCCTACGCCCTCCGAGCGGGCTCCTTGGTGTACTCCGGCGACTGCGCCCCCTGCCCCGCCCTGGACGACCTGGCCATCAACGCCGACCTCCTCCTCTGCGAAGCCAACGACCCGCATCCCACCCCAGTCCACCACACCCCAACCCAGGCAGGTGAACTGGCCCGCCGCACTCACGCCAACCGCCTGGTCGTCACCCACGTCGGGCCCCTGCTGACCCCGGAAGCCGCCACATCCCAAGCCAGCAAGGCGTTTGGCGGCCTCACCACCACCGCCGAGGTCGGCGCCACCCTCACCTTCTGACGGGCTGACCACCACCCCGACGCCAGCCCCGTCGGCCAGTGAGGGGCAACCCTCCAGCTCGGGGGTTCTCCGGCTTCTGCTGGATGTGTGGGCGAGGTGAGCGGCGTCGGCCGGTGTGCAAGCTTGACAGGAGGTATCGGCCCAGGGCTGCCGGTCGGGCGTGGCATTCACGCCTGGCCCCGGTCGGCCCGGCCGGGGCAGCGCGGACACCTCCTGTCGACCTTGCACACCCCCAGCCACCGTCCGCACCCCCCGGGCTGCCACCGACCACCACCGCGAACAGCACGATCGTGCACGCGTAGCCGACGAGCACCCACTTCAGCTGCTGCCGCTCCAGCTCGGCGGCCCGCCGCCACCTGGTCACGAGTGACGCGAAGCCCACGACCACGGCTGCGAGGAGCATTCCGCCGAGCAGAGCCGCGACGACCGGTTCACCGGTCGCGGTGACGCCGACCGGATTCGTCGCGCCGTGCAGACCTTCGGGATACTCGGGCCCTTCGTACGGCGTCAGCGCCCAGGTGACCGCGATGACGGCCACTGCGGTTGCGTTGAACCACAACGCCGGCCGAGACGTTTGCCGGCCATCGGGCAGCATCACCGGCAGTAGTACGGCGATCGCCGTGTAGCCGGTCGCCCGGAGTAGCAGGCAGGCGAGACCTTACGCCAGCGCGGCGGCCAGCTCCATCAACCAGAACGACGGCTCGATCGTCCGGCCGGCGGCCGCGTTGACCGCGTGCAGGCCGGCCCCCACGAGTCCGGCGAGGACCGCGAGTACACCGATGACAACCCCCATGACCGCATCATGGTCATGCCCGGCGAGGTGAACGCGTCGCCGCCAGCTTGTCCCGGCGTCACGGGACAAGGAGTCCCGGATCGGATCGTGACGGCCGGCCGTGGTGGACGGGACAGCCCGGTCGCGACCGTAGGGGCACCGAATCCGATCGACAGGAGAAACACTGTGACCACCGCGACCACCACCCACTCCACCGCGACGCGCCGGCGGCCGGCGAGCGTGCTCGTCGCCGCGATCCTGCTCGGCCTGATCGCCGCGGTCGGCGGCTACGGCTCGATCTACTTCACCGGCCTCGAGGGCTGGACGGCACTCGGCGTCTGCTTCGTCGTGGCGTACGAGTTCCTCACGCTGACCGGCCTGATCGCCGTCGTCGCGTTCCTCCGCAACCACTCCCTCGGCCGTCCGGGCGTCATCCTCTACGCGACGTGGATGATCTACTTCACGCTCTTCAAGCTGATCGCGTTCCAGGAACTGCAGGCCATCCCGTTCGGCGTGATCGCCGCCGTCGCCCTCGTCCTGGTGACCCGGCGCTCAGCCCGCTGACGTCAGGTCGGAATCCACGTGGGCCACCACGGTGGAACGTTCCCCGGGCAGGTGCCCGGGGAACCGGCGGGCGTGCCTTGCCAGGAGAACAGGGCGAGATCGGCGATGGTGATCGCGATCGCGGCGGCGAGCAGCGAGAACAGGAACGCCTTGCCGGCGTAGCGGAAGACGGTGGTGAACAGAACGAGGTTCACGATCAGGGCGAGCGGCAGGCCGAGAAACAGCAGGGTGAGGCCGTTGGGGACGCTGCCGGTGACGTCGACGTTACACGCCTTCCACGCCCGCGAAGTGATCACGACGAGCCCGAACGCTGCTCCGCCGCCGACGACCACCGCAAGGAACGACTCGCCCTTGCTCCCCTTCGCAGCTAACGCCATGGGGTTCACCGTAAGTGATCCGGGCGGCCACTTCAGCTCGCCCCGGCGGGGTCCGACGTACTCAATACCGCCAGCGCAGCGCGCGGACCCGGTCCTCCAGCGACAACCCGCCCAGCGACTCCGCGTCATGACGCCGTACGGCGAGGAACGGGTCGACGATCGCGTCACCCAGGGCGTCCCGCAGAACGGCCGAGCGCTCGAGGGCCGACAGCGCGTCCTCGAGTGTGAGCGGCAAGCGGCGCGGGCGTTCGTCGTCCGGGTACGTCGCCGGGTCGCGGTCGAGGCCGGGCGGCAAGACCGCCTTCCGCTCCAGCCCGGTCAAGGCGGCGGCCAGCACGGCTGCGGCGGAGAGGTACGCGTTGCCCGACGGATCGCCGATCTTGATCTCGCAGTTGGCCGAGTCCGGCCGACTGGTCACGCTGCCCGGCACGTAGCGCAGCGCGGCCTCGCGATTCTCCTCGCCCCAGCACGCGAACGCGCCGGCCCAGTTCCCGGGCACGCGGCGATCCGCGCTGACCACGCTCGGCGCCAGTACACCGGTCAGTCCGTCGAGCTCGTCGAGCACTCCGGCGATCAGTTGCCGCGCATGCTCGGACGGACCGTCGTCACCACCGAACGGCACGCCATCCAGCGACGCGGAGAAGTGGATATGCGCGCCATTGCCGACGAACCCGGCCACTGTGATCGGCGCGAACGACGCCAGCAGCCCATGTGCACGAGCGACCCGATGGACGACGAGCCGCGCGAGCTGCGACTGGTCAGCAGCGGCCAGGGGCGTCGCGGGCGGCAGCGCGACCTCGACCTGACCCTGCGCGTACTCCGGATGCAGTTGCTCCGCCGGGACCCCGGCCGCGTCGAGTGCCTCGAGCAGGTCGACCGCGAAGTCCTCCAGCTTCACCATGGCCAGCACGCCGTACGCCGGTCCGATGGTGCCGACCGCGGGATCGCCGGGATCACCGGTGAAGACCGTGAACTCCAGCTCGAACCCGAGCTTGACGTCGAGGCCGGCCGCGACCGCCCGCGCTTCCTGCCGCCGCAGCGCCGCACGCTGGCAGATGTCGACCGGCTCGTGGTCCTGCGTCAACTGGTCGGCCGGCGCCCAGAACACGGTGTGGTCCGGCCCGAGCGGGGCGACCGCGCCCAGGTCCGGCATCAGCCGGTTGTCGCCGACCGGCCCGTTCACCAGCGGCGACGAGGTGATGGCGTCGTCGGCGCACATCAGGGCGAACACCGGCGACAGCCCGATCCCGTCGCGGACCGCCGTACGCACGCGGGCCGCAGGCACCGTCTTCGCGCGGGTGATGCCGGCGTTGTCGACGATGGACGTGATCAGCATCCGCAGGCCGCTCTCGAGCAGCGCGTCGACGGGACTGTCGGTGACAGACATGCCGACCTTCGTACCACACGACCCGTCAACCGGCGGCGTTCCGGATGATCACACCGCATAATCGGGACGTGAGCGATGGGTGGCCGGATGGTCCGTACCGGGTGGGGATCTCGGGGTGGCGCTACCCGCCCTGGCGGAAGGTGTACTACCCGGACGGCCTGCCGCAGCGGGCCGAGCTCGAGTACGCCTCCGGCCGGCTGAACTCGATCGAGCTGAACGGCTCGTTCTACTCGCTCCAGCGGCCGTCGTCGTACCAGCGCTGGCACGACGAGACGCCGGACGGATTCGTGTTCGCGGTCAAGGGCCCGCGGTTCGTCACGCACCTGAAGAAGCTGGCCGACGTGGACGCGCCGCTGGCCAACTTCTTCGCCTCCGGAGTCCTTGCGCTCGGCAACAAACTCGGCCCGGTGCTGTGGCAGCTCCCGCCGACCCTCGGGTACGACGAGGAGCGCTGCACCGCGTTCTTCGCCTCGTTGCCGCGGTCCACGGCGGTAGCCGCGGAAGTTGCCAAGGGCCACGACGAGCGGATGGAGGGCCGCTCATTGCTGGAGTGCGCGGTCGACATCCCGCTCCGGCACGCGATCGAAGTACGGCACTCCAGCTTCCAGACGCCCGGCTTCGTCCAACTGTGCCGCCGGCATGACATCGCTCTGGTCTGCGCGGACACCGCCGGGAAGTGGCCGATGTTCGACGACATCACCTCCGACTTCGCCTACGTGCGGCTGCACGGCGCCGACGAGCTCTACGTCAGCGGATACGACGACGAGTCGCTGGACCGGTGGGCCGCGAAGATCCGGGCCTGGGACCAGAGCGCCTACGTCTACTTCGACAACGACGCCAAGGTCCGGGCGCCGTTCGACGCGGAGGGGCTGTCCCGCCGGCTCGGGATCACTTCGGCGGGTGCCGAAGTATCACGGCCTTAGCGTGATCGGCATGACTGAGAACCCTGGAGAACTGGTTCAGCAGGCGGTCGAGCGCTCGCTCCGATTGGTCGCCACCTGGCCGGCTTGGGACGGGCAGCCCCGCATCTCCGACGACGACCGCACCTTCACCCCGCACAAGGCCGTCCGCCGGATCGCGGACCACCTCGTCGATCACCTGGCCGAAGTGGAGGCGCTGCTGGCCGGCGTACCGACCCAGCCGGACGAGTGGCACGCGAGCGCGCTCACCTCCGCCGCCGACCTCGCGCCGTTCACGGTGGACGACGTGCGCGAGGCCGAGCAGCGGTTGAGCCGGCTGGGACGGACGTTCGCCCTGCGGTACGCCGCGGTCGACCCGGCCGAGTGGGACAAGGACCGCGGCGCCAACTGGACCCTCCGCCAGATCGCCGAACACCTGGTCGAGGTCGAGTGGTACGCCCAGCAGGTGGGCGACCTGTCCTAGAAGAGCCGCGCGCCCACCGGCTCCTCCAACTCGAGGAGGAACTGCTTGCGCTCGAGGCCGCCCGCGTACCCGGTCAGTGAGCCGTTCTTCCCGATCACCCGGTGGCACGGCACGACGATCGACAGCGGGTTCTGACCGACTGCCTTCCCGACCGCCTGGGCGTTGTCACCGAGTCGCGCCGCGATCTCGCCGTACGTCGTCGTCCCGCCGTACGGGATCTCCTCGAGGATCGACCAGACGCGGCGCTGGAACTCGTCACCGCGCAGGACGGTCGGGAGGTCGAACGTGGTTCGCTTGCCGGTCAGGTACTCGTTCAGCTCGCGGGCCGCCTCGGCGATGACCGGGTCGGTGGCTTCGACCAGGTCACCGAGCACGTCCGGCGACGGCTTCACCCAGTGATGCGGGAAGTAGACGCCGGCGAGCGCGTTGTCCGAGGCGACCAGCGTGAGGTCCCCGATCCGGCTGCTGACGATCGCATGCCTGTTCATGCTGATGGAACGCGTCAGCACCCGGAGGTGTGAGGCCTCAGGAGCCGATGCGCTCCCGGGTCCGGCCCCGGAAGTCGCGGCCGACCTGGCTCACGTCCACCCGGTGCAGGTCGGTCACGGCGATCCCCGGCGTACTGTCCGCGGGTCCCCGCACCGCCCAAACCCCGTGCGGATCGCTCACGCCCGAGTCCAGACCGGCCCCCGGATTGGCCGGCACGGCCAGGCTGACCCAGTAGGTGTTGGTCGCGGCCGTCCCGCGGGTCTGGACCCCGATGTGCTCGTTCTGCCCGACGCCGGTGCTCGCGTACGACACGAGTACGGCGTCCACGTCGAGGCGGTCGTACTCCGTGAGCAGCTCCGGGAAGAGCACGTCCAGCCCGAGCGCGAGGCCGAATCGATAGCCGTCGATGTCGAAGGTCACCGGCTCCCTGCCCGGGGTGTACATCCAGGTGATCTTCGTGGTCGACAGCGTGCGTTCGTCGTACCGCGCGACCACCTTGCCCGCGGCCGAGACGACGTACATGCTGTTGTGCGGCCGGGCCCCGGGCAGTGGATGTACGGACGGGATCACGGTCCAGATGTTCAGCTCACGCGAGAGCTTGGTGATCTGGTCCAGCTCGTCGTGCAGCACCGCCCAGTCGGTCTTGCTCCAGTCCGACGGGCCGACCTCGTCCGGGCCTAGCTCGGACATCACGTGCTTGCTCGGGAAGCAGAGCGCGCCCTCGGTGAAGTGGACGAGGCGGGCGCCTGCCGCGGCCGCCTGCCGCATCAGGTCGCGGACCTCGGTGCCACTCGCGCGGAGCAGGGCGGCGTTGGTGGGATCTCGGCGGACCGTCGACTGGGCGACGGCGATCCGCAGGGTGTTCTCCGGCATGTCTTCTCCTGGGGGAGTCGGACGGAAGTGCCGGAGGGCAGCCGTGTAGGACTCGCCCGTCTTGGCGGCGCGGGCACGGACCCGCTGCTTGAAGTTCCTGTGCGCTGTCATCTGGCCTTCCACGCACTCGCACGCGATCCCCCAGCGATCCCGCCCGAGGCAGTTGACCAGGACGAGCAGTCCGAGACAGGAAGTCCCTTTGCCTTCTCAGCAGGACCAGGCTGGGGCCGGTCGGCGAAGGTGCGGCGCGGACCGCGCCGGGCCCATATCCTTCCCGACCCCATGCCCTTGGTCAAACGTCCACGCCGCCACGCCGTGGGTTACCCCCGGCGGCATAAAGTCGGACCCGGACGCGGTTGTCCACCGAGTACGAGCAGACGACGTTGGGAGCAGAGGGTGAGCATTCGAGTCGGGTACAAGGCTTCGGCGGAGCAGTTCGGGCCGCGGGAGCTGGTGGAGTACTCGGTCCGGGCCGAAGAGCTCGGGCTCGACAGTGTGACCGTGTCGGACCACTTCCTGCCGTGGCGGCACGAGGGCGGTCACGCGCCGTTCGCGCTCGCCTGGATGGCGGCGGTCGGCGAGCGGACCAACCGGGTGCTGCTCGGGACGTCGGTGCTCACGCCGACCTTCCGGTACAACCCGGCGGTGATCGCGCAGGCGTTCGCCACGCTCGGCGAGCTGTACCCGGGCCGCGTGATGCTCGGCGTCGGCACCGGCGAGGCGCTGAACGAGATCGCCGTGTCCGGGATGGAGTGGCCGGAGTTCAAGGAGCGGTTCGCCCGGCTGCGGGAGGCCGTGCAGCTGATCCGCGACCTGTGGACGAAGGACGGCGTCAACGCCGAGGGCCCGTACTACAAGACCGTCGACGCGTTCATCTACGACCGGCCGGAGACCCCGCTCAAGGTGTACGTCGCCGCCGGCGGACCGCTGGTCGCCAAGTACGCCGGTCGGGCCGGCGACGGATTCATCGCGACGTCGGGCAAGGGCATGGAGCTCTACACCGACAAGCTGATCCCCGCCGTGAAGGAAGGCGCCGAGAAGGCCGGCAAGACGTTCGAGGATCTCGACCGGATGCTCGAGGTCAAGGTCTCCTACGACCGCGACCCCGCCGCCGCGCTGGAGAACACCCGGTTCTGGGCGCCGCTGTCGCTGACGCCGGAGCAGAAGCACAGCGTCACGAGCGCGACCGAGATGGAGCGGCTGGCCGACGAGCTGCCGATCGAGCAGGTCGCGCAGCGCTGGATCGTCGCCTCCGATCCCGACGAGGTCGTCAAGCAGTTCCAGCCCTACCTGGACGCCGGCTTCAACCACTTCGTCGTACACGGCCCCGGCCACGACCAGGAACGCTTCCTCACCCAGTTCACCGAGGACGTGCTTCCGCTGCTGCGCAAGCTGGGCTGAGGAGCGACAATCGCGAGATGGGCGACTACGTGATTGTGCAGGAGGGCGACCCGCGGTGTGCCGAGCTGGAAGCCGCCGGCTACCGCGTGGTCGCCGAGTCCTGGGCCGTCCGCCTGCACAACCCCGACCGCGAGCTGCTGGACTCCGCCGTACGCCGTGCGGTCGCCGGCGGACTCACCATTCGCGAAGTCGGCCCGGAGTCCGCCAAGGCTCTCCACGCCCTGGAGAAGTCCAACGAGGGCGACTACCCCTACACCCCGGCCACCCATCGCGTCGTCGGTGACCTCTCCGACACCCAGGGCCTCTGGCCGGTCCACCGGGTGTTCGGCGCGTTCGACGGTGGCCGCCTGGTCGGCGCCACGGTGATCCGCGTCCGCGAAGGCTTCGGTGACACCAGGTTCACCTCGGTGCTGGCGCCGTACCGCAGACGCGGCGTCGGCCAGGCCGTGAAGGCGGCGTCGATCCTCGCCTTCCTCGACCTCGGCATCAAGAGCTTCAGCACCGGTGGTGCCGCCGCAAACCAGGCGAGCCTGCAGGCCAACGAATCCCTCGGCTACGTCCTCACCGAACGCTGGCGCACCTACGCCCCCTAGCCGCGCACCTCAGCGCAGGTCATCGGACAGGGCTTTGGCGGCCTGCGTGAGGAGAGGGACGGCTCGCTCGACCAGATCTTCGGTCATGCGGCCGGCAGGGCCGGAGATGGAAATGGCCAGTCGGGACGGAGCGTCGGGGACCGCTACCGCGACACAGCGGACGCCGACCTCCTGCTCGCCTTCGTCCGTGGCGTAGCCGTTCTCCTCAGCCTTGTGCAGCTGCGCGGTGAAGGCGTCCGGGGTAGTGAGGGTGTTGTCGGTGTGCCTCGGCATACCGGTGCGGTGGAGGAGGTCGCGCACCTCGGACTCCGGGAGCTGGGCGAGGATCGCCTTGCCGACGGCGGTGCAGTGCGGGAGGACCCGGCGGCCGACCTCGGTGAACATGCGCATCGAGTGCCGGGACGGGACCTGGGCGAGGTAGACGACCTGGTCGCCGTCGAGCATCGCCATGTTGGCGGACTCGCCGAGCTCGTCGACCAGCCGCGCGAGGTGCGGGCGGGCCCAGACACTGAGCATGTGTGAGGAGCTCTCGCCGAGGCGGATCAGCTTCGGGCCGAGGACGTACTGGCGCGAGGGTTCTTGACGCAGGTAGCCGAGGTCGACCAGGGTGCGAACCAACCGGTGGATCGTCGGCAGCGGCAGGCCGGACGCCGTGGCGAGCTGGGACAGGCCCATCATCCCGCCCGCGTCGGCCATGGTCTCGAGCAGCCCGAAGGCGCGTTCGATGGACTGCACACTGCCGGTGCGGCCCTTGCCGCCGTTCGCTTCCGCCATGGATCCAGCCTCTCGAGGGTTTCCGGATGACGGAAGTTTAGCGCCAGATTCCGGAAAGATGTGGATCTTGTGTCTTCCGCAGAGTAGATATTAGTCTCCGCAATACGGAATTCTAGCGCGAGAGGTGGCCCGCATGAGCCTGGAGGATCTGGTCGGCGAGCTGGATCGGCGGTTGGCGGACGCCGACGTGGCGCTGGCGGCGGACTACCCGGGCGACCGCGGCGTCCGGCAGCCGGTGCACACGGTCTACGTGCCGGCCGACAAGTACGACGTGAACACCGTCGGCACCTGGGGTGCAGAGGCAACGGCGGTGCTGAGCGAGTACGGCGGCTCGGCCGAGGTGCTCGCGGACGTGCTGGAGCTGCCGCCCGGGCTGATGGGCGAGGTCTTCGAGCGTGTTCGCGCCAAGCTGGCGCGGGAGCCGATCGAGGATCTCCGGATCGACTTCGAGGACGGCTACGGGACCCGATCCGACGAGGAAGAGGACGCGGCCGCCTTCGCCGCTGCCCGCGCCTTGACACGGAGCGTGCGGGCCGGGGCGTCGGCGGACGGCGCCAGCGCGGTGGCGCCGTACCACGGGCTGCGGATCAAGTCGCTCGAGGTGCCGACCCGGCGGCGTGGGGTGCGGACGCTGGATCTGTTCGTCCGTGAGCTGACGGCGGCGGGCGGCCTGACGGATGGATTCGTGGTCACATTGCCGAAGGTGACCTCGGTCGAGCAGGTCGAGGCGATGGTGATGGTGCTGGAGGCGCTCGAGGTCGAGTACGGCGCATCTGAGCTGAAGTTCGAGATCCAGGTCGAGACCCCGCAGGCGATCCTCGGGTCGGACGGGACTGCATTGATCGCGCGGATGATCAAGGCCGGCGCGGGCCGCGTCACCGGCCTGCACTACGGCACGTACGACTACTCGGCCTCGCTCGGTGTCGCCGCGGCGTACCAGAGCATGGAGCATCCCGTGGCCGACCACGCCAAGGACGTGATGCAGTTGGCCGCGGCCGGCACCGGTGTCTTCGTCTCGGACGGCTCCACGAACGTGCTCCCGATCGGCGACGCCGTTCACGCAGCCTGGCGCCTCCACTATCGGCTGGTACGACGCTCACTCGCGCGCGGCATCTATCAGGGCTGGGACATGCACCCGGCTCAGCTGCCGACTCGCTTCGTCGCGACGTATCTCTTCTATCGCGAGGGACTCGAGACAGCCGCCACCCGGTTGCGCGCGTACCTCGGCCAGGGCGAGTCCGGCTACCTCGACGAGCCGGCAACCGCCGCGGCCCTGGCGGGCTTCGTCCTGCGCGGCCTCGACTGCGGTGCGGTCGATCCCGCCGAGGTCGACAAGCTCATCGGCGTCGACATCGCGGGACTCGCGAAGCTGGCCCGTCGCCCGCTGCGATCGGAGCGCTAGCCTCACTAGATGCGACTGGTTGCGGAGTTCACCACCGAACCCTTCGACGTCGAAGGAACGCCACCCGCTCACGCCACCGGGGCTCTGCGAGCGGCGCAGGAAGCCGGTCTCGAGTGCGACTTCGGCCCGTTGGGCACACAGGTCCGCGGCGAGGAGGCGCTGCTCCTGCCCGCGCTGCCCGGCGTGCTGGCCGCCGCTTTCGCGGGCGGCGCGAGCCAGGTGACCTTGCAGGTACGCCGCGATGCCTGAGCCTGAGGTCCATCCGCTGATCACGGCGATCTCGCCGCTGATCGAGCGACTGGACGCCGAACTCGTCGTACCCGAGGAGGCTCGCGACGACGACGTACCACTGCTGTGGGAGGGCGAGCCGCTGGTCGCCGTCCGCCTCCCCGTAAAGGCTTCTGAGGGTGGCGTGAGCTCACTGCTCGCGGAGGTTGCCGACGAGCTCGGCGGACCGCTGAACACGCTCTCCCGGGGTCAGAAGCAGCAGGCAGTCCTCATGCTCGAGGCCCGCGGTGCCTTCGAGTACCGGAAGTCCGCGGAGATCGTCGCGGAGGCGCTCGGCGTCACCCGCTTCACCGTCTACAACTACCTCAACCGGGCGCGCGACTGACCCGGCTTTTCAACAAACTGTTGACGACGGGCGAGGCGGCTGCCACTCTCGTCATACGGAAAGTCGATTTCGGGATTCGAGAAGGTGTGATCCGTGGACCTGCAGGAGTTCAACTCCGCTCCGGCCGACCGGCTGCGTCCGATGCTGGCGGCCTGCTGTGACGTCCCCCGCTGGGTCGACGGACTCCTGGCCAAGCGGCCGTACGGCGACCTCGCCGCACTGACCGCGGTCGCCGACCAGTCGCTGCGAGAGCTCGACGACGACGAGGTCGATCGCGCTCTCCAGGCGCACCCACGGATCGGGGACCGCCCACAGGGCGCCGGCACCGAGGCCGCCTGGTCGCGCCGGGAACAGTCCGGCGTCGGCGCGGATCCCGAGGTCCGGGAGGCCCTTGCCGAGGGCAACCGTGAGTACGAGCAGCGGTTCGGCCGGGTGTTCCTGATCTGCGCCACCGGCCTGTCGGCGGAGCAGATGCTCACCAGCCTCCGCCGCCGGCTCACCCACGACGACGCCACCGAGGTCGCCGTCGTATGCGAGGAACTGCGCAAGATCGCGCTGCTCCGACTCGCCAAGGTGGTGGACGCATGAGCAGCCTGAGCACACATGTTCTCGACACCGGGCTGGGGCTCCCGGCGCACGGTGTGCCGGTTCGCCTGTCCCGGGTCACCGGCGACCAGGACGTCGTACTGGCGACCGGTACGACGGATGACGACGGGCGGATCGCCGAGCTGGAACCGGCCCTGCCGGCCGGCACGTATCGGCTCTGGTTCGACGTCGCCGCGTACGCGGCCGCGTCCGGCCAGGACATCTTCTTTCCCGAGGTCACCGTGACCTTCACGGTCGCCGACGAGCGGCACTACCACGTCCCGTTGCTGCTCAGCCCATTCGCGTTTTCTACCTACCGAGGGAGTTGAGCCCGATGGCCATCCACCTGGGAGCCAACCAGTACGGCAAGGCCGAGAGCCGCGTCGTCCGGATCTACCGCGACACGCCCCGCCACCAGATCCGCGACCTGAACGTCTCGTCCGCCCTCCGCGGCCGGTTCGAGTCCGCGCACACCACCGGTGACCAGAGCGACGTGTTGCCGACCGACACGCAGAAGAACACCGCGTTCGCCTTCGCCAAGGAGAAGGGCGTCGGGGCGATCGAGGACTACGCGCTGACGCTCGGCGCGCACTTCCTGGACGCGTCGCCGGCGGCCGACGGGGCGCGGATCGAGGTGGAGGAGTACGCCTGGGAACGGATCTCCGTCGACGGTTCGCCGCACGACCACTCGTTCGTCCGGGCCGGCAGCGGCGTACGTACGACGGTCGTCAACGTGGAGGGCCGCGGTGACGAGCAGAAGCGGTACGTCGTGTCCGGCATTCGCGATCTGGTCGTGCTGAAGTCGACCGGGTCGGAGTTCCACGGGTTCCTCAAGGACAAGTACACGACGCTGCCGGAGACCGACGACCGCATCCTGGCCACGTCGCTGGTCGCGCGGTGGCGGTACGACCACACCGAGGTCGACTGGGACAAGTCCTACGACGAGATCAAGGGACTGCTGCTCGAGCAGTTCGCGAAGATCCACAGTCTGGCGTTGCAGCAGACGCTGTACGGGATGGGTGAGGCTGTCCTGCAGCAGCATCCGGAGGTCGCGGAGATCAAGTTCTCGGCGCCGAACAAACACCACTTCCTGGTCGATCTGAGTCCGTTCGACGTGGAGAACCCGGGTGAGGTGTTCATCGCCGCGGATCGCCCGTACGGCCTGATCGAGGCCACTGTGGTCCGGGACGACGCGAGTGACGCCGGCAGCGCGTGGCACGCCGTACCGGGCTTCTGCTGAGGCAGTGATGAACACGATCGTGATCGACGGGGCGGCCGTGGTCACGGTCGATCCGGAGCGGCGTGAGTTCACCGGACATGTGGTTGTCGAGGGCAACCGTATTGTTGCCGTCGGCCCTGGTCCGGCGCCGGCGTACGACGGAGCACGGGTGATCGACGGGCAGGGATGTCTCGTCACACCCGGCTTCGTCAACACACATCAGCATCTGTACCAGTGGGTGACCCGCGGTCTCGCGGCCGATGCGACGTTGTTCGGCTGGCTGACCACGCTCTATCCGGTGTGGGCTCGGATCTCTGACGAGTCGGTGCATGTGGCTGCTCAGGCTGCGTTGGCGCGGCTCGCGCTTACTGGGTGCACGACCGCGGCGGATCACCACTACCTCTTCCCGCGCGGTGGTGGAGATCTGCTCGCGGCCGAGATCGCCGCCGCTGCCGAGATCGGGCTGCGCTTCCACCCGGCGCGTGGATCGATGGATCGCGGACAGAAGGACGGTGGGCTGCCGCCGGACTCCGTGGTCGAGGACCGGGACGAGATCCTCGCCGCGACGGAGGCCGCGATCGACCGCTGGCATGATCCTTCGCCGGAGTCGATGCTGCAGATCGTGGTCGCGCCGTGCTCGCCGTTCAGCGTGAGTGGTGACCTGATGCGCGAGGCGGCTTCGTTGGCCCGGCGTAAGCGCGTCCGGCTGCACACGCACCTGGCCGAGACTACCGACGAGACCCATTGGTGCCGCGAGACCTTCAATTGCACGCCTTTGGAGTACGCCGCCGAGCTCGGGTGGACCGGATCCGACGTGTGGTTCGCGCACGGCATCCACTTCGACGACGCCGAGATCAAGCGCCTGGGCCAGACGGGCACCGGTGTCGCCCACTGCCCGAGCTCCAACGCTCGCCTGGGCGCCGGCATAGCCCGAGCCGCCGACCTCCGCGCCGCCGGCAGTCCCGTCGGCCTGGGCGTAGACGGTGCCGCCAGCAACGAAGCCGGCAGCCTCATCGAGGAACTCCGCCACGCCCTCCTCTTCGCCCGAGCCCGCGGCGGTCCCCAGGCCCTCGGCGTCCGCGCCGCCCTCGAAATGGCCACCCTCGACGGCGCCCGCATCCTCGGCCGCGAGAACGACATCGGCTCCCTCGAGCCAGGCAAACTCGCCGACCTGGCCGTCTGGAACCTGAACACCCTGGCCCACGCCGGCATCTCCGACCCCATAGCCGCCTTGGTCCTGGGCACACCCCCACCCCTGAAACTCCTCCTGGTCAACGGACACCCCGTCGTCGAGCACGACACAGTCACCACACTCGACGAACCCGCCCTGGCTGCCCAGGTAGCGAAAACCCAGACCCGCCTCCTCGCCGGCACCTGAGCGCCCGGCGTCCAAGACAGACGACGCCCGGGGTCGCGCGGACAAGTAGGCCGGACAGGTCGGTCCGACAAGTACTAGGGACTCCGGACAGCCATCCGGTTCGCAGCGGGCAGTGGCTGAGACTGAGCCGCAACTCGTACGTCGAGCCGCGCCAGTGGCCCACCGACGAGCCGGCCCGGGACCCCCGCCCGGCAGCCCGACTGCCTCGCTGCCTCGCCCGGCTGCCTGGCTGCCCGGCCCGGCGGCTTGATCGGTCACTTTGTGCACGAGATCCGTACGGCGCCAGTCTCCGGGTACGGATCTGGTGCACAAAGTCGATCTCTGCCGTGTCCGACCCCGTTCGGCCAGGGTCCGGGCTCGATGCCTCGGGGTTGGCGCACTCACCCGCCCGGCTGCCTGGCTACCCGGCCGGGCTGGCTTGGTCGGTCACTTTGTGCACGAGATCCGTACGGCGCCGGCCCTCCGGCTACGGATCTGGTGCACAAAGTCGATCTCTGCTGTGGCCGAACCCGGATTGGCCACGGGTCCGGGCTCGATGCCGCCGTGCTGGCACTCACCAAGCAGACGCGGTCCTGCCCCGGTCACGCTCCGATCCCGGGCCGCGGTGAGCCGACGGCGGGTCGCTGAGTGTCTCCGGTCCGCACCCGCACTCATCCCCGCAACAGCGGCATCGACCCCGCCACGATCGAGCAGCCACCGATACGACACGACCGCCCGGACAACCCCTCGGCTCGAGGGGTTCTCCCCTCGGACACCCGCAGACAACCCGGCGCGCGGTCGGATATCGGCTCCACCGTCCGGGGGCGCCGTGTGGCGGGCGGGGGTGCGGACATGTTGTCCAAGCTCCCTGCGCCGGCCCGAAATCCCCTCCCACCGCCGCCTCCCGCCGCCGCCGCCCGCCGCCGCCCACGAGTTGCCGACGACCCAATTCTTGATGGCCCCGCCCGCCGGCGACCGAGCCCGCTGTGGCTTGCCGCTGCCCATCAGCGCCAGCGCCTGTCGTCGCCCGCCGGCGCCGGCTGGTGATGGTTGTCGTTCCGCCCGGGTGTGCACCAGTCGAGCGTCGCGGCGGCGGCTCGGTGCTTGATCGGTGCGCAAAGGCAGGCGGGCCGAGACCCACGGAAACGACAGGAGCGCCGAAATAGCGTCCGACCGTCGGGGTCACCCCTGGAGGAGGTCCCTGCTGACGGCTAACCGTGGAGTAGTTCGCCGTCGATCCAGACGGCTTGGACGTCGGCGGGGGTGCCGAGGGTGAAGATGCGGGAGAGGGTTTCGTCGGCGTCGTTGGCGTGGGCGACTCCCACAGCGAGGGGCGAGCCGTCGGCGGGGCGGAGGAGTTGGGCGTCGAAGCGTTGGCCGACGCTCAGGTGGCCGACCTCGTCGAGGCCGAGTGCCTCAGCGCCTGCGGCGGTGGCCAGATACAGCAGGTGGGCTGAGGTCAGGGCGAGCCCGTGATCACCGAGCAACTGCTGGCAGAAGTAGGCCTGGAGGCCTTCTTTGAGGAGCGAGAAGCCCGTGCCGGCGCCGACGTCCGACCCGAGGGCTACGCGTACGCCGTGCTGCAGATGCCGGCCGAGGGGGAACAACCCGCTGCCGAGCGCGGCGTTGCTGGTCGGGCAATGCGCGACGGTCGCGCCACCGAGGGCGAGCGTCTTGAGCTCGACGTCGGTCGGGTGCACGTTGTGGGCGAGTACGCAGCGGCGGTCGACCAATCCGTGCCGGTCGTACGTCGTGACGTAGTCGCTGCCGCCGAACAGATCGGCCACGGTCGCGATCTCGGCCTCGTTCTCGTTGACGTGCGACGTGAACAGCGTGCCCGGGACCGCCTCCATCAGTTCGCGGCAGGTCGCGAGGAGGTCGTCCGTGCAGGACAGCGAGAAGCGAGGTGTGACGGCGTACCGGTTCCGGCCGACGCCGTGCCAACGGTTGGCCAAGGCAAGCGATTCGGCGTACGCGCGGACCGGCGTGGTCAGCAGTTCCGGCCGCAGCAGCCGGTCACTCAGGACCAGTCCGCTGGTGATCCGCAGTCCGACATTCGACGCGGCGTTGAAGAGTGCATCCACCGCGTCGGCGTAGTGCGCCCCGAAGACCAGCGCCGAGGTCGTCCCCGCGGCCGCGAGCCCGCGGACGAACTCACCGGCCACCCCGGTCGCGTAGGCGACGTCCGCCATCCGCGCCTCCTCGGGCAGCGCGTACCGATCCAGCCACTCGAGCAGCGGCAACCCGAGCCCGCCGACCGCCCGAATCTGCGGGAAGTGCACGTGCGTGTCCACGAAACCAGGCAGTACGACGCCACCACTCAGGTCGACGACCCGTTCGGCCGGATGCGCCTGCCGGATCTCCAGAAAGGGGCCGCGGGCAACGATGACGCCGTCCTCGACCAGCAGGCCGGCGTCGGAGTCGACCCGCAGACTGCCGCCGGTGAACGGGTTGTCCGGGGTGTCGAGGAAGGTGCCTCGGAAGATGGTCATGCCTTCGCCTCACGCTGAGCCGGCGTGGAGCGACGCTCGGCAGATCGGGCCGACGCGGGATGCCGCTCGGCGGAGAATTGCTGCAGGAGCCAGGCCGCGACGCTGACGGCGATGACGGCCGGTTCCTTGCCGGGCAGATCGGGCAGCCCGATCGGAGTCGTGATCCGATCGATGGCCTTCGATGAGTTGCCGTCCTCGGCGAGCTTGCGGCGGAACCGGGCCCACTTCGCCTGCGATCCGATCAGCCCGATCGTGGCGAGCTGCTCGTTGCGGATCGCGGCGTCGCACAGCGCGGCGTCCTCGGCGTGGTCGTGGGTCATCACCAGCGCGTGGGTGCCCGGCGGCAACTCGCCGACCACGAGCTCCGGCAGCAAAGGCACCTGATGGACGTGCACCTGAGCCACCGCGTCATCGAGAACCGCGAGCCGGGACGCGGTCAGCTGATCCGGCCGCGAGTCGACCAGATGCAACTCGATGTCATGCCGCGCCAGGATCCGCGCGAGCTCGAGCCCGACATGGCCGACCCCGAAGATCGCCACCGACGGCACCACCGGCAACGGCTCGAGCAGCAGCTTCACCTCACCGCCGCAACACTGAACACCATGCTGGTACGGCGCTTTGTCCGACAGCGCGAACTCGAGCACCTCGGGCTCGACCACACCGTCCGCGATCATCGCCCGGCAGCGCTCGACGGCCACCGACTCCAGGTTCCCGCCCCCGACCGTCGACCAAACGTTGTCAGAGGCAACGACCATCTTGGCCCCGGCCTCCCGCGGCGCGTGCCCACGGACAGACATCACCGTGACCAGCACGCCCGGCCGGCGTCCCGTACGCAGTTGCTGGGCAGCCTTCATCCACTCCATGAGTCACCACCCCGTGCGCGATCCAGCGCCCAATAGACCGCCTCCGGTGTGGCAGGCGACGGGAGGTCGACGCTGGTCCCGGCAGGACCGAACGCGGCGGCGGCCTGGCGCAGGGCCTCGCGGACCGCGAAGGCCAGCATCAGCGGCGGCTCACCAACCGCCTTGGAGCCGTAGACCGCGCCATCCTCGTGGGCCTTCTCCAGCAGCCGGACGTTGAAGACCTCTGGCATCTCGGAGAAGCTCGGCAGCTTGTAGGTGCTGGCCGCCTGCGTCGCGAGCCGTCCGCGTCGATCCCCGTCGCTCTCGTCCCAGCGCAGATCCTCGAGCGTCAACCAGCCCGTCCCCTGAACGAACCCGCCCTCGATCTGACCGATGTCGATCAACGGGCTCAGGCTGTCGCCCACGTCGTGCACGATGTCGACCCGCCGCAATGTGTAAGCCCCGCTGAACCCGTCCACCTCCACCTCGGCCGCGGCAACGCCGTACGCGAAGTACTTGAACGGCTCGCCGTGCATGGCGTTCGCGTCCCAGTGCAGTCCCTCGGTGCGGTAGAAGCCGGCCGCCCAGAGTTGCACTCGCTGCAGGTAGGCGGCGCGGACGAGTTCATTCCACTCCACGCCGTCACCGGACAGACCACGGACGACGCCGTCGACGAAGCGGACATCGTGCGGGCTGATGCCGAGCCGCCCGCCCGCGACCTGCGCGAGCCGTTCGCGGATCTGCTCGCAGGCGTTCTTGATCGCCGCGCCGTTGAGGTCCGCGCCGGACGAGGCCGCGGTCGCCGAGGTGTTCGGCACCTTGTCGGTACGCGTCGGAGCCAGCCGGACCCGGGCCAGCGGCACGCCGAGCGTGGTCGCCGCGACCTGCAGCATCTTGGTGTGCAGGCCCTGGCCCATCTCGGTGCCGCCGTGGTTGATCAGCACCGACCCGTCCTTGTAGACGTGCACGAGCGCCCCGGCCTGGTTGAACGCGGTCAGGTTGAACGAGATGCCGAACTTGACCGGCGTCATCGCCAGCCCGCGCTTCACATGCGGATGCGCAGCGTTGTAGGCCGCGATCTCGGCAGAGCGCGCCACGACGTCCCCACCAGAGATCACCTGGCTCCAGCAAGAGTCCAGTCGGTCCGCATGCCGCACGGGTTGCCCGTACGGCGTCGAGTCGCCGACCTGGTAGAAGTTTCGCCGGCGCAGCTCCAGAGCGTCGTACCCGAGCAGCGGCGCACACCGACCGAGGATGTCCTCGATCACGAGCATGCCCTGCGGTCCGCCGAAGCCGCGGAACGCGGTCTGCGACGTTTTGTTCGTCTTGGCGATCTGCCCGTCCACGCGGATATGCGGGATCTCGTAAGCGTTGTCGATGTGACACATCGCCCGCGCCAGTACCGGCTCGGACAGATCCAGACTCCACCCGCCGTCGGCGGTCAGCGTCGCATCCAACGCCACCAGCCGACCCTCCGAGTCGAACCCAACGGTCCACGAGCTGTGGAACCCGTGCCGCTTGCCTGACATCGTCATGTCCTGCGTGCGATTGAGGCGCAACCGCACTGGCCGGCCGGTCAACGTCGCGCCGAGCGCCGCGATCGCGGCGAAGCCATGCGGTTGCATCTCCTTGCCGCCAAAGCCTCCGCCCATCCGGAGGCACTGCACGGTCACCGCATGGCTGGCCAGACCGAGCACATGCGCGACGATCTCCTGCGTCTCGGACGGATGCTGTGTGCTGCTCTGCACGAAGATCTGACCGCCCTCGTCGACCAGCGCCAGCGCCGCATGCGTCTCCAGATAGAAGTGCTCCTGCCCGGCGAACTCGAACTCACCCCGGAACACGTGCGCTGCTCCGGCCAGCGCAGCATCCACCTCGCCGCGCTCCAGGTGCCGCCCGATGCCCTGGAAGCTGTTGGCCGCGATCGCCTCGCGCACCGTCACCAGCGAGGGCAGCGGCTCGTACTCGACCTCCACCGCCAGCGCCCCGAGTCGCGCGGCCTCCAACGTCTCCGCGAGTACCCAGCACACGGCATGCCCGTTGAACATCACCTCACCCGGGAACAACGGCTCGTCGTGCTTCACCCCCGCGTCGTTCACCCCGGGTACGTCGTCCGCCGTCAACACCCGCACCACGCCAGGCACGTCGTACGCCGGCTTCACCCGGAGCGCCGTGATCCGGGCATGTGTGTGCGACGACTGGACCGGCCAGGCGTGCAGGACATCGCGGGTCCGTTGCACGAGATCGTCGGTGTAGAGCGCCGTACCGGTCACATGCAACGCGGCACTCTCATGCGGCAGTGGTACGCCGACCACCGCCTGCGCGGGCCGTTCGGACAACGAACTCATGCGCCGGCCCCCTCAGCAAAGTAGAACCGGAGCAGCGACTGGCCGAGCATCGCCGAGCGGTACGACGCACTCGCGCGGTGGTCGTCCATCGGCGTACCCTCGGCAGCCATCACCGCGGCCGCCTCGCGGACCGTCCGCTCGGTCCACGGTTGACCGATGAGTGTCGCCTCGGTGGCTCGTGCCCGCAGCGGTGTGGCCGCGGCGCCGCCGATCCCGATCCGGGCCTGCCGTACGACGCCGTCCACCACGTCGACGGCGTACCCGATGGCGACGCTGGAGATGTCGTCGAAGCGCCGCTTGGCGATCTTGTGGAACGCGGTCAGTGGCTGGAGCGGCAGCGGAAGCACGATCGTCTTGATCAGCTCGTCGGGCGCCTTCAGCGTCTGCCGGTAGCCGGTGAAGTAGTCCGCCAGCGCGACCACTCGCTCGCCTCGGCGCGAGGCCAGGACGATCGACGCATCCAGGGCGAGCAGCGCGGGCGGGGTGTCGCCGATCGGCGAACCGGTGCCCAGGTTGCCGCCGATGGTCGCGCCGTTCCGGATCAGCCGGGACGCGAACTGCGGGAACATCTGGGCCAGCAGCGGCACCCGGCCGGCCAGCCGCCGCTCGATCTCCGTCAGTGTGAGCGCGGCGCCCAGCCGGACCTCGTCCGGCCCGAACGCGAACTCGCGCAGCTCGGCCAGCCGGTCGATCGCGACCGTCAGCGGCGGGCGGGAGCCGAAGATGTTCACCTGCACACCGAGATCGGTCGACCCCGCCACGACCTGCGCCCCGGGCCGATCGACCAGCAAGCCCAGCACGTCATCGAGCGATCCGGGCCGCACGAACTCAGCCTCACCGGTCACCATCCCGGTCACTGCAGGCGGAGGTGGCGGCGAGTCCCGGCGTACGGCGAGTGCGTCGTTCTCGGTCGGGTCACCGAGTGCGTACGCCGCGTCCCGGATCGGCCGGTAGCCGGTGCATCGGCACAGGTTCCCGCTGAGCGAATGCAAATCGAAGCCGTTCGGACCGTGTTCGTGATCGCCGTCGGTGGACGTCGTACGCCCGGGGCGGTAGTACTCGGCCGCCATGCTGCAGATGAAGCCCGGGGTGCAGTAGCCGCACTGCGATCCACCGCGGACGGCCATCTCCTCCTGCACCGGGTGCAGTGCCGCCGGCGAGCCCAGCCCCTCCGAGGTGACGATCTCCTGACCGTCCAGGGAGGCGATCGGCAGCAGACAGGCGTTCACCGCGGTCCACTCGGTCTGGGTGTCGATGCCGGGCCGGGCCACCAGGACCGAGCAGGCGCCGCACTCGCCTTCGGCACAGCCTTCCTTCGCGCCGGTGAGGCCTTGGTCGCGGAGCCAGTCCAGCACGGTGGTGTGGACGGCGACATCGCCGATCGCGGTGTCCTCGCCGTTCACCTTCACTGCAGGTGCACGCGATGTCTGTCTCGTCTGGGCCTGTGTCGTCATCGGTTACTGCTCCAGCGTGTTCTTGCACTATGAATCGGGTTGGCGTCGGAGAGGAAGTCGTCGAACCGGTATCCGGCGATCTTCGCGATCTCGAGCAGCGCGGCGGCGTGCTCCTGGTTCTCGCAGTTGCCGAGCCGCTCGCGGCCCTGCTCGACGATCCGGTCGAACGAGTTCGCGTCCCGAACCGAGATGACCAGCGGGAAGCCGAACCGCTCGCGGTACGCCTCGGTGATCGCGGCCAGCTCGTCCCGGTCCGGATCTGCCAGGAAGGTAAGGCCCTTGTCCGACTGGTCCCGCAGCGACGCCTCGCCACTGAGGCCGTCGGCGACGAACTGCGAACCGAGCTGCGGATAGGCCTCGATCAGCTGGCGCTGCTCGTCGTGCGAGCCGGAGAACAGAGCCTCCTGGAAGGAACGACGCAGGGCGTGAGTGTCGGCGAAGGGCCGCATGTCCCAGGCCCGCTCGACCGCCCAGCGCGGACCCTGGAACAGGCCGGCGAAGGTCTCGACGAACTCGTCGCGGCTCATCTTGTTCACCTGGTCCAGCCGGATCGAGTCGCCCGGTTGGCCGGCGACCGCGGGTCCGTAGTCCTTGCCGACGTGGTGGAACAGGATGTTCAGACCGATCGCGGTCAGGCTGCCCAGCGTGATGCCGCTGCCGAAGATGATCTCGGCCCAGCCCGGGACGGCCTGGGCGACCTCCGGCTGCGCGGTGACGTACATGGCCAGGCCGAGGCTGGTCGCGACGATGACGACATTGCGGTGATCGTGGAAGTCGACCTTGGCCAGGGTTTGGATGCCGACCACGGCCACGGTGGCGAACATCGCCAGCGCCGCGCCGCCCAGTACCGGGTGTGGGACGCCCGCGACGACCGCGCCGGCCTTCGGCACCAGGCCGATCAGGATCATGATCCCGCCGGCGGCCGCGACCACCCAGCGGCTGCGGACCCGGGTCAGCCGGACCAGGCCGACGTTCTCCGCGAAACACGTGTAGGGGAAGGAGTTGAAGACACCGCCGATCGTGGTGGCCAGGCCGTCGGCCCGCAGCGCGCGGGCGATGTCGTCCTTGCCGATCCGCTTCTCCACGATCTCGCCGGTCGCGAAGACGTCACCAGTCGTCTCGACCGCGGTGATCAGCATGACCACAACCATCGAGATGATCGCCGCGATCGAGAACTTCGGCCAGCCGAAGTAGAACGGCTGGGTGACACCGACCCAGGCCGAGTCGGCGACCGCGCCGAAGTGGGTGTCGCCGAAGGCCCACGCGACCATCGTGCCGGCGACCAGGCCGACCAGGACGGCGATCGTCGCCATGAAGCCCTTGAAGACCCGCTGGATCAGCACGATCAACCCGAGCGTTCCGAGCGCGTACGCCAGGTTCTTCCCGCTGGTCGGGTCGGCCGTCGGGCCCGCGCCGCC
This sequence comes from Kribbella sp. NBC_01510, assembly GCF_045040325.1. Taxonomy (NCBI): domain Bacteria; kingdom Bacillati; phylum Actinomycetota; class Actinomycetes; order Propionibacteriales; family Kribbellaceae; genus Kribbella; species Kribbella sp. NBC_01510. Next base: position 2,606,667 of record NZ_CP109418.1, read on the forward strand.
GACCGCGTCCCCGGCCGCCACCGGCAGCAGCGCCAGGCCGATGATCGTGATCACCGAGCCGGTCACCACCGGTGGGAAGAACCGGATCAGCTTGCTGAAGAACGGCGCGATGAAGAAGGTGGCCAGACCGGCGACTAGGACCGCGCCGTAGATGACGAGCAGGCCTTGCGTCCCGCCGCCGGCGGCCAGGCCGATCGCGATCATCGGCGACACTGCCGTGAACGTCACGCCCTGCAGCAGCGGCAACCGGACGCCGACCTTCCAGAATCCGACGGACTGGATGATCGAGGCAATGCCGCAGGTGAACAGGTCGGCGTTGATCAGGTGGATGAGTTGCTGGGTGGTGAGCCCGATCGAGTTCGCCAGCAGGATCGGCACGATCACGGCGCCGGCGTAGAACGCGAGGACGTGCTGCGTGCCGTACACCGCGAGCTTGCCGACCGGCAGGACCTCGTCGACTGGATGGCGGCTGGCACGGCGGCTCGGTCGCAGGGTGGCCTTCATCGGGACACGCTCCTTGGCGTCGGCAGGTTTGACCTGCACGCCAGCATCTGCTCAGCGCGGCCGGGATTGCACCCGATGAACCTCCGAAGTTGAACCGCTGATGAACGCCGGCTTTGGAGGATCACACAATCAGAGCGATTTCAGGGCCAGGAACACGTCGACACGGTCCTCGAGCCGCGACAGATCGCGTCCGGTCAGTTGCTCCACGCGTTCGATCCGGTAGCGAACCGTGTTGACGTGCAGATGCAGCGACTCCGCCGTACGCGACCAGGAGCACGAGCAGGCGAGGAACTCCTGCAGCGTCGCGAGCAGGTCGGCATGCGTACGGCGATCGTTCTCGAGCACCGGTCCGAGGACCCGGTGCGTGTAGGTACGCCGTACGTCATCAGGCAGCGTGGCGAGCAGGAGCACATGCGACGCGACCTCGTCGGAGGTGACCACCGACACTGGCGCGCGTCCCGCCCCGGCCGCGCGCTGTGCGAAGCGGGCCTCCTCGAGCGCACCGGTGAGCGCGTCGATCGTGGTCTCGCCGCTGATGCCGACCGCGAGCCGGGCCCGGACGAGCCCGGGGGCGAGTCGCCCGAAGGCCCGCCGCATTTGCTCTGGCAACCCCGGTACGAACGGCAGGAACCCGACCAGCAAGCCGTCGCGGCCAGGCGCGACCACCGCCGGACCGACGGTGAGAGCGACGTCCTCGAACAGGCTGAGCGCGACCTCGCTCGGTCCGTCGTCCCGCAGCTCGGCCACCGCGACGACCATCGGCCGCTCCGCGTGGGATCCGGCCTGCCGCAGTCGTACGGCGACCTCCGCATGCGGCGCCCCGGACTCGACCAACGCCAGCGCATCAGCCACCAGCGGCCGCAGTGCCCGTCGCCCTTCGTCGCGCCTCGCTCGGTCCAGCGCAGCGATGGCGCACAACTCGTGCACGGCCTCGACATGGTCGTGGGACCACTGCGTGTGGTCCCCTTCGATGACCAGCACCCAGGCCGTGAGCCGATTGCCGAGCCCCGATCCCACCGGGAACAGGCTGTACGACGCCCCGCCGGCCTCGGCCACCGCCGGTGTGCGATCGGCGGTCAGGAACCGCCGCGTGACCACGTCGAGCGTCTCGGCGTCCAGCTCACCCGGCCCGGGTACGACGTGCCGCCCGGTGGACGTGAGCACGCGGCAGTCGTGGCCGATCTCGGCGGAGATCCGGGCCGCGAGCTCGTCGAGGCTGCGGCCGGCCGCGATCGACGACAGCAGTTGGCGCTGCCGGACCAGACTCGCGGACAGGCGGGCTCCGGTCTCGGCCGACCCCGCGGCGGCGACGTACTCGGTCACGTCCGCGAACGCGATCTCGATCGGCACTTCGATCAGGGTGACCTCGTGCCGGCGGCAGGCCGCGAGCAGGTCGTCCGGGACTTCGCCCAGTAACGCCTTGCCGGCCAGGATCGTGGCGGCACCCCGGCCGGCCATCGAGGCGACGAACAGTTCGCTGTCCGCCGGTCGCCGGCGCCAGACCAGGCCGGTGAGGACGACCTCGCCGCCGTTCAGGTAGCGGCCGGGTTCGAGCAGGTCCGTGGTCACGAGGCGACCGGTCGGCCGGTCGAGCGCACCGCCGGCGGAGTGCAGGAGGCGGAGCCCGAGCTCCGGTGCGTCGAGCAGTTCGGACAGCAGCACGACGCACCTCCTCCAGATCCGGGGTCTTTAGAGGAACGTACAACGCGCGCCCGTACGCGAGACAGCGCTCGCGGCCGGCTGCCTGTCGGCTCGGCCGGGTGCTTGACGGTCTCGACACGACCGCCTTATGGTCATTTCGCAGAACAGAATTTGACTTCCGCAATACGGAAAACATGGAGTTGCCATGAGCCACCCACTGCGCCACACGGTGAACTGCTCGCTGCTGTTCACCGAGCTGCCCCTGCTGGAGCGGCCCGCGGCCGCCCGGCGCGCCGGTTTCAGCGCCGTCGAGTTCTGGTGGCCGTTCGTCGAGGCGGTGCCGCCGGACCGGCAGGTCGAGGCGTTCGTCACCGCGATCGCGGATGCCGGCGTCCAGCTGACCGGCCTCAACTTCTTCGCCGGCGACATGCCGGGCGGCGACCGCGGCCTGGTGTCCTGGCCGAAGCGGTCGAGTGAGTTCCGGGACAACGTCGAGGTCACCGTCGGCATCGGCGAGCGGCTCGGCGCCCAGGGGTTCAACGCCCTCTACGGCAACCGGGACAACGCTCACACCGAGGCCGAGCAGGACGAGCTCGCGGTCGAGAACCTCGCCCTGGCCGCCCGCGCGGCGGCCCGGATCGGCGCCACGGTGCTGGTCGAGCCGGTCAGCGGTGCGGACCAGTACCCGCTGCGGACCGCGGCCGACGCCCTGGCCGTGATCGATCGCGTCCAGGCGGCGTACGACGTACCGAACCTCGGCCTGCTCGCGGATCTCTACCACCTCGCGGTCAACGGCGACGACGTCGACCGGGTGATCGCGGAGCACACCGACCGGGTCGGGCACGTGCAGATCGCCGACGCGCCGGGCCGCAACGAGCCCGGCACCGGCACCCTCCCGCTCGACCAGCAGCTCAGCGCCCTCGCGGCGCAGGGGTACGACGGCTGGGTCGGGCTCGAGTACAAGCCGTCCACCAGCACCGACGAAAGCTTCGCGTGGCTCCCGTACGAGCGCCGCTGACCAGGAGACTGACATGACGAACATCGCCTTCATCGGCCTCGGCATCATGGGGAACCCGATGGCCGTTCACCTCGCCAACGCCGGTCACACCGTGGCCGGGCTCGACCGCAGCCCGGAGCGGACCCAGACCCTCGTCGACGCCGGCGGCCGGGCCGCCGGTTCGATCGCCGACGCGGTCAAGGGCGCGGACGTGATCTGCGTGATGGTGCCGGACTCGCCCGACGTCCAGGACGTCCTCGAAGGAGAGGACGGTGTCTTCCAGCATGCCGAGACCGGCACGTTGATCATCGACTTCTCCAGCATCCGGCCCGACGTCACGCAGCAGCTCGCCGAGCAGGCGCGGGCGCTCGGTTTCCGGCTGCTCGACGCCCCGGTGTCCGGTGGCGAGGCGGGCGCCAAGAACGCCGCGCTGTCGATCATGGTCGGCGGCGAGGCCGACGACTTCGCCACCGCCAAGCCGCTGTTCGACGTCGTCGGCAAGACCGTCGTCCACGTCGGTCCGAGCGGCTCCGGCCAGACGGTCAAGGCCGCCAACCAGCTGATCGTCGCCGCCAACATCCAGGCCGTGGCCGAGGCTGTCATCTTCCTGGAGGCGTACGGCGTCGACACCAAGGCGGCCCTGGAAGTCCTCGGTGGTGGGCTGGCCGGTTCCGCCGTACTGAACCAGAAGAAGGAGAACATGCTGTCGCGCTCCTTCCAGCCGGGCTTCCGGATCGACCTGCACCACAAGGACATGGGCATCGTCACGGCCGCCGCGCGTGAGGCGGGTGTCGTCGTACCGCTCGGTGCGCTGGTGGCGCAGCTGGTCGCGTCAGCTCGGGTCAACGGTGACGGCGGTCTCGACCACTCCGCGCTGCTGCGTGGCGTGGAGCGCCTGTCCGGAAAGGAGATCGGCTGATGACCCGGATGCGCGCGGTCGACGCCGCGGTCCTGATCCTGGAGAAGGAAGGGTCCACGCAGGCGTTCGGGCTGCCCGGCGCCGCGATCAACCCCTTCTACAGCGCAATGAAGAACCACGGCGGGATCAAGCATGTGCTGGCCCGTCACGTCGAGGGCGCCTCGCACATGGCCGAGGGCTACACCCGGGCCAAGGCCGGCAACATCGGCATCTGCGTCGGTACGTCGGGGCCCGCCGGGACCGACATGATCACCGGCCTGTACTCGGCGTCGGCAGACTCGATCCCGATCCTGTGCATCACCGGCCAGGCGCCGGTCGCCAAGCTGCACAAGGAGGACTTCCAGGCCGTCGACATCGCCTCGATCGCCAAGCCGGTCACCAAGTGGGCGGTCACGGTGATGGAAGCGGCGCAGGTGCCGGGGACGTTCCAGAAGGCGTTCCAGGTGATGCGTGAGGGCCGTCCGGGGCCGGTGCTGATCGATCTGCCGGTGGATGTGCAGCAAGCGCAGATCGAATTCGACATCGACACCTACGAGCCGCTGCCGGTGTCGCGCCCGGCCGCGACCCGGGCGCAGGCCGAGAAGGTGCTGTCCTTCCTCGCCGCCGCCGAGCAGCCGCTGATCGTCGCCGGTGGCGGGATCGTCAACGCGGACGCGGCCGACCTGCTGGTCGAATTCGCCGAGCTCACCGGGATTCCCGTCGTGCCGACGTTGATGGGGTGGGGCGTGCTGCCGGACGACCACCCGCTGATGGCCGGGATGGTGGGGCTGCAGACGTCGCACCGCTATGGCAACGCGACCCTGCTGGCCTCCGATCTGGTGCTCGGCATCGGCAACCGCTGGGCGAACCGGCACACCGGCGGCCTCGAGGTGTACCAGGGCCGGCGGAAGTTCATCCACGTCGACATCGAGCCGACGCAGATCGGGCGGGTGTTCGCGCCGGACTACGGCGTCGTGTCCGATGCTCGCGCCGCGCTGGAAGTGTTCGTCGAGGTGGCGCGGGAGAGGGCTTTGGAAGGCCGCCTGGCCGACCGGTCCGCGTGGGCGGCCGAGTGCCGGAAGCGTCGTACGGAGTTGCAGCGGAAGACGCACTTCGACGTCGTGCCGATCAAGCCGCAGCGCGTCTACGAGGAGATGAATCGGGCGTTCGGGCCTGAGGTCCGGTATGTCAGCACGATCGGGTTGTCGCAGATCCAGGCCGCGCAGATGCTGCACGTCTACCGGCCGCGGCACTGGATCAACGCCGGCCAGGCGGGTCCGCTCGGGTGGACCGTGCCGGCCACGCTGGGGGTCGCGGTCGCGGATCCGGACAGCATGGTGGTGGCGTTGTCGGGTGACTACGACTTCCAGTTCCTGATCGAGGAGTTGGCGGTCGGGGCGCAGTTCAACATCCCGTACATCCACGTGGTCGTGAACAACTCGTACCTGGGGTTGATCCGGCAGGCGCAGCGCGGGTTCGACATGGACTTCTGCGTGCAACTCTCGTTCGAGAACATCAACAGCCCGGAACTCAACGGCTATGGCGTCGACCACGTCAAGGTCGCCGAAGGCCTGGGCTGCAAGGCCCTCCGCGTCTTCGAGCCCGATGGCATCCTCCCCGCCCTCGAGCAGGCGAAGAAGCTGATGGTCGAACACCAGGTCCCGATCGTCGTCGAGATCATCCTCGAACGGATCACCAACGTCTCCATGGGCCTCGAAATCGACAACATCACCGAATTCGAGGACCTCGCCGAGGTCCCCGCGGACGCGCCCACCGCCCTGGCGCTGCTCGACTGATGCCGGCACCCCGGGTGATCGTTGCCTCCGACAAGTTCAAGGGCACCCTGACCAGCGCGGAGGTCGCCGCCGCGGTCGATGCGGGCGTACGGCGGGTCCGCCCTGACGCCACCGTGGTCGCGATCCCAGTAGCCGACGGCGGCGACGGCACCTTGGCCGCCGCCGTCGCCGCCGGCTTCCAGTTGGTGCCGGTCACCGCATCCGGCCCAACCGGCGAACCAGTCCACACCGCCTACGCCCGCCGCCGCGCATCCGCCGACCGCGGTGCTCCACGCGGTTTCGGTCGCTCTGGCGGTCGTGACGATGTCGCCGTCGTCGAGCTGGCCGATGTCTCCGGTCTGGTCCGACTTCCCGGCGGCCGGCCGGCTCCGATGACCGCCACCTCCTACGGCACCGGCCAGCTGATCGCGGCGGCCATCGATGCCGGTTGCCGGAAGGTGATCCTCGGCATCGGCGGCAGCGCGTCCACCGACGGCGGCGCCGGCCTGGTCCACGCCCTCACCGGGACCGAGTCTCTCGACCTGCCCGCACTCCGCCAACGGCTTCGCGGAGTGGAGATCGTCGTCGCGTGCGACGTCGACAACCCGCTGACCGGACCAAAGGGTGCCGCGGCGGTCTACGGCCCACAGAAAGGCGCCACCCCCGAGCAGGTAGCCGATCTCGACGCCGCACTCACCCGCTGGGCCGACCTCGTCGCCCGCGAGACCGGCCGCGACCTGCGCGACGCGCCGGGCGCTGGAGCAGCAGGTGGGGTGGGCTTCGCCGCGCTCGCGCTCCTGGATGCCGACCTCCGCCCGGGGATCGAGCTGGTTCTTGATCTGGTGGGCTTCCGCGAGCAACTCGTTGGTGCGGATCTGGTGATCACCGGGGAAGGTGCCCTCGATGAGCAAACCCTGCACGGCAAAGCCGTAGCCGGCATAGCCGCAGCCGCAGCCGCCGCCCGTGTACGTGGCTCGGTCGGGGCACCCGGCTCCGCTCCCGGGTCGGCCGGAGCACCCGGCTCCGCTCGAGCACCTGGCTCCGCCGGGGCACCTGGAGCCTCTGTTTCCCCGGCAGCACTCGGGATCCCGGTGGTTGCGGTGTGTGGGGTCAACCGGTTGGACCACGAGCAACTACGAGCGGCTGGCGTGGTTGCGGCGTACGCGCTCACCGACCTGGAGCCCGACGTACGGCGGTGTATTGCTGAGCCCGCGCCGTTGCTGGAGCGGGTTGGGGAGTGGATCGCGAGGGAGCACCTACGATGACTGCAAGTGAGAGGGGCATCGCATGAGCGCGCTGGACCTTCTGATCCGGGCCCGCCGGGTGGTGCGTGCCGCGGGGGAGACGGCCTCTGCCGTGGGGGTCCGCGACGGGCGGATCGTCGCGATCGCGCCGTACGACGCCGACCTCGCGGCCGAGCGGCACGTAGAGCTAGCCGACGACGAGGTGCTGCTCCCGGGCCTCGTGGACTCCCACGTCCACGTCAACGACCCAGGTCGGACCGAGTGGGAAGGCTTCACCAGCGCGACGCGAGCAGCCGCGGCGGGCGGCGTCACCACGATCATCGACATGCCGCTCAACAGCATCCCGCCGACTTGCGACCTCCCGGCGCTCGAGCTGAAGCGCAAGACCGCGCAGCCTCAGGCGTACGTCGACGTCGGCTTCTGGGGTGGCGCGATCCCGGACAATGTCCCGGAGCTCCGCCCACTCCACGGGGCCGGCGTCTTCGGCTTCAAGTGTTTCCTGCTGCACTCGGGCGTCGACGAGTTCCCGCCGCTGGACCAGAGTCAGCTCGAGGACGCGATGGCCGAGATCAGCGAGTTCGACGGGTTGCTGATCGTGCACGCCGAGGACGCTCACCGGATCGATCAGGCGCCGCCGCCGGACGGCGCCAGCTATCCCGCGTTCCTGCGCTCCCGCCCGCGCGTGGCCGAGAACACCGCCGTCGTCGAGGTCATCGAGCTCGCGCGCCGGTCAGGCTGCCGCGTCCACATCCTGCACGTCTCGAGCGCCGACATCCCGCCCAGGATCGCCACTGCCCGCGACACCGGCGTACGCATCACCGCGGAGACCTGCCCGCACTACCTGACCTTCACCGCCGAGGACATCCCCGAAGGCGCCACGCAGTACAAGTGCTGCCCCCCGATCCGCGAAGCAGCCAACCGTGAGTTGCTCTGGGAAGGGCTCCGCGACGGCACGATCGACATGATCGTCTCCGACCACTCGCCGTCGACGGTCGACCTCAAACACCTCGACACCGGCGACTTCGGCACCGCCTGGGGCGGCATCGCCTCCCTGCAACTCAGCCTGCCGGCCGTCTGGACCGAGGCCCGCCGCCGCGGCTTCACCCTGACCGATGTCGCCCGCTGGATGTCCGCCGCTCCGTCCGCACAGGTAGGACTGAAGACCAAGGGCCGGATCGAGGTCGGCTCCGACGCCGACTTCTGTGTCCTCGCCCCCGACGACACCTTCGTCGTCGACGCGAAGTCCCTGCAGCACAAGAACGCCATCACGCCGTACGACGGACGGACGCTCGACGGTGTCGTCCGGAGCACCTGGCTCCGCGGCCACCCCGTCGACATCGAGGCGGCCCCGCGTGGCCGCCTGCTGACCCGAGGAGCACAACGATGAACTACTACGCCCCGAAGGGTGGACTGCCCCCGCAGACCGACCTCACCACCGACCGCGCGGTCTTCACCGAGGCGTACGCCGTCCTTCCGCGCGGCACGATGCGCGACATCGTCACCAGCCGGCTCCCGTTCTGGGACGGCACCCGGCTGTGGGTGATCGCCCGGCCGCTGTCCGGGTTCGCCGAGACGTTCTCGCAGTACATCGTCGAGGTCGCGCCGGGCGGCGGCAGCGACAAGCCGGAGACCGACCCAGCCGCCGAGGCCGTTCTGTTCGTTGTCGAAGGCAACTTGGTACTCACGGTCGCGGGCGAGAAGCACGCGCTGGCGCCGGGTGGGTACGCCTACCTGCCGCCGGGCGGCGACTGGACTCTGCGGAACACGAGCGACGCGACCGCGACCTTCCACCTGGTCCGGAAGGCGTACGAGCGGATCGAGGGCATCGACGTACCGCCGGCCTTCGTCACCAACGAGGCCGACGTCGAGGGTCGCGAGATGCCGGGCACCGAGGGTCGATGGAAGACGCAACGGTTCGCCGATCCGGACGACGTCCGGCACGACATGCACGTCAACATCGTCAGCTTCGAGCCGGGCGGGGTGATCCCGTTCCCGGAGACGCACGTGATGGAACACGGCCTCTACGTCCTCGAAGGCAAGGCGGTCTACCTCCTCAACAAGGACTGGGTCGAGGTCCAGGAGGGCGACTTCATGTGGCTCCGCGCCTTCTGCCCGCAGGCCTGCTACGCCGGCGGCCCGGGCCGCTTCCGCTATCTCCTCTACAAAGACGTCAACCGCCACCCCAAACTGCCGCAGCGGTTCCTCTAGCCGAGGCTCTTGCTGAGGAAGATCCGGCTGATGCCGGCGTCGCTCGGGATTCGCCCGAACTCGGTCCAGCCGTGGCGTTTGTAGAAGTCGGGCGCCTGGAAGTTGATCGTGTAGACGACGCCGCTGACACAGCCCCGATCCCGTGCCTCGGCTTCTGCCTCCTGAAGGATCCTGCTCCCCAGGCCTGACCCGCGTAGCGCATCCGGCAGATAGAGCAGATCGACGAACCAGAGCCCCAGCGAGGTCCGGCCGGTCAACCCGCCGAGGGTCCGTCCGGTCGAGGGGTCCTTCACGAACACAGCCAGTGCCCGTCGGTCCTGAACCCCGCTCGCGCTGAGGTTGAATTCGTCCAGCGAATCCGCGACGACGGCGACCTCGGCGTCGATCGGATCGTCGGTCAGTACGACATCGAGCGCGGGATGGGTGTCCACAATCGGACCGTATCCGCGGCCTCCGACAGTTCTGTTGACCTGTCTGGCGGGGCTGAACGCGGCGCCGGCTATTGCGATCGTGATCCTGGTATCGCCCTGAAAGTGCCGGTAGGCGTGACATGGAAGACGAAGCCGTGGGGCGTGGTCCATTCCAGGGTCTGGTGGTCGAGGCGGCGGACGGTCCAGCCGTGGGCGTGGGTCTTGACCCGGTGGCCGTACCGGCCGAGCGGTGCGAGGTTGGTGGTGCTGGTTTGGCCTGGTGGGCCGAGGGGGTCGTAGGGCTGGAGGTGGTCCAGGTCCATGCCGCGGTGGGTTTCTTGGGTGCCGAACGGGAACAGTTCGACGGGGTGGGTGAGTTTGATGCGTTCGCGGATCCGGTCGGGGATTTCGTAGGCGTCGACGCTGATGGCGTCGTTGAGGTTGATGACGGGTTTGACGGTGTAGGGGCCGTGGCCGATGAGGTCGGCCAGTTGGTCGGCGAGCAGGGGCCCGATGGTTTCGGCGCGGAGGACGCCGGTGCCGGTGGCCAGGGTGTGGTCGGTGAGGTGGACATAGATCTGGGTCTGGCCCGGACGTACCCGTCCGCGGGTACGGTCGGGACTATCGGCGCGGTCGGCGCCGGTTCGGGTGGCGTGGGTGGTGTAGGCGTCTTGTTTGATTTGGGCGAGGCGGGCGTGCAGGGCGCGGCGGGCGGCGGCGTTCAGGGGCCGGCCGTCGTCGGGGTCGAGGTGTAGGCCGGGGTCGGAGGGGTCGAAGGGTTCGATCGGCACGGTGTCGGGGGTGTCGAGGGGGTCGGGCAGGGCGCTGCTGGGGTGGGGTGCGTCGCGGTCGGCCTCGTCGTCCGGGCCGGGTTCGTCGTGTCTCTTGGTCCGGTCCTCGTCACCCCTCCGGGATGCCGAGCCCGCGCCGGGCATCCCGCTCGCCCCCGCGGCAGCGATGCCGTGGCCCGAGTCGACCTGGTGGTCGACATCAGCTCGGGCCAGGTCGGTGGTCGCGTGAGGACGATCGTCGTCACCGGCCTCGGGGCACCCGGTGCCCCGGTGGCTCGCACCCCGAGGGCTCGTGCTCACAGGCCCGGCGGCGTCCGGCCCCGCGGGGTCCGGGGCCGTTGTGTCCTGTGCTGGGGTGGTGAGGTGGTGGTGGCGGGCCTGGGTGAGGAGTTCTTGGGTGTAACGGGGGTCGGCGATGATCCCGACCGCGTCCGCGCGGCGATGCTGGACCGGGCGGGTGTCGCCGAAGGTCTTCAACGCCTCGGCGATCGCGTCGAGGGTCGCCTTGGTCCGGATCACTGCACCGGCGGCGGCCTTGATGTACATGGTCTTGGTGCCGTGCTCATCCGCGCGGCCGACGAACACACCCCGTTCGCGGGCCTTCTCGGCGGCCTCGGCCCGCGCCAAATCGGCATCGGCGTGCATCTTCGCGGCCTTCACGATCTTGTCCAACCGGTACGGGGTGATCGAATCGATCAGGGGTGCGATCCGCTGGTCGACGTAGGCGGCGGCGTCCGCGGACAGCTTCACGCAGTCGGCCACGATCCGGCACGCCTTCCACGCGGTCGCCTCACCGGCCAGGACCCGCGCCCAGGTGAACGGGAACCGGTGCCGCAACGCCAACGCCTGCCCCAGGTAGTCCGCGGCGACCCGGGGTGAGATCCCCAGCACCACCGCGAACTCCGCGACCGCGAACTCCAAGACCTCCGGACACCCGTCACCACCCAAAACCACCGCGCGTTCGCGGCCGTCGCAGGAACGGCGGCCCGGGCGGACCGGGCCCGCGTCAGGGTGAAAGCGATCGGCATAGACCAAGGCGACCTCGAGGACCCGGACATCGGCCCGGACACCCACGGCACGCCACTCGACGGCCGACTCCAGCAGGTCGGCCGTCGACAGCGTCGCCAGATCTCCTTCGAACATGTCTTCGATTCTACGCATCGCCATCGAGCTGCGGCAAATCGCCGAGCCCCGAAAGCCCTTATCCACAAGGGGAAACATCACACGGCTCTCGGGAGGAGAACGGGGTAGGCAACGCCGCCTGATCGACCTCGACTGCTCACCGCCAATCAGCCTGTCGATGACTCGGCAGTCGAGCTCGTCTGCTGCCCTCGGCGACGAGCACCCCCAACCTTGTCGTCGGCCACGACCTGATCGAGCGGACCGTCGACCAGGTGCTGACCCGCGAGTCCTTGTTGCGGGGTCGCAGAACCAGGGCGGATATCAGACGCTGATGGAGACTGGGCGCTCGGGCGGGGTCAGCGGGTCCGTGATCAGGCGGGCGTGGCGCTCCACGTCGTACCGGGAGCCGTCGTACGCGAGGCGTTGGCGTTCGAGGCCCTCGGAGAGGAAGCCCGCGCCGGCCGCGACCGCGCAGGACGCGGGGTTGTTGAGTTGGTGGCCGAGCTCAAGCCGGTAGAGGCCGGCGTCGTGGTGGGCCCAGTCCGCGAGGGCGCGGAGTGCGTCCCGGGCGACGCCGTGGCCGCGGACGTCGGCGAGGGTCCAGTACCAGGTCCAGCCCACCTGGTGGCGGTCGATGTTCGTCACGGCCACGCACCCGATCGGGTGGTCGTCGGCATCGGCGACGGCGTACACATGCCCGTTGTCCAGGTCCGCGACGCGGCCGATCCAGTCCACCGCGGACGCCCGGTCCACGATCCCGCCCTGGGTTCTCATCTCAGGATCCTGGTGAGCCGCGGCCAGCCGCAGCGCGTCAGCCGTCCGCCACCGCCGCAGCCCCAGCTCCCCGAGCGCGTATCCCATCCATCGAATCTACCGCCCACCCACCAATGGCAACTGCGCTCACGGCGCGTTCAAGCCAGCGCGATCACGCCGATGAGCCCTACCAGCCCGGTCAGGACCTCCACGAGCCGATCGCCGGGTGGGATCTTCCCGTCGTACGCCCAGTACGTCTGCTGCTGCTCCCAGGTGAACGTCACCCCGCGCGCTGTCGCGAGGCAGCCGCCGATTGCGATCCCCGCTCCGAGGATGAGCCCGATCGGCAGTGCCCGAGAGGTCGGCGTGGCTGTGGTCGCCACCACGACCGCAGCCAGCCACCCGATGCCAGCAGCCGCCAGGCACCGGCGGCGGACCCTCGTGATCAGTCGCAGCAGGAGGATCCCGGCCGGCCAGGCGACATGCACGGCAATCAGAACGGTGCGTGGCACTAGGAGAGGATAGGGCGTATGGGATATCTGGATTTCAGGGATCAGGTCGTGGTCGTGACGGGCGCCAGCAGCGGGATCGGGGCTGCTGCGGCGGTGGGATTCGCGGAGACCGGGGCGACGCTCGCGCTGCACTACCACCGCAACGAGGAGGGCGTGAAGCACACCGTTGGCGCGGTGCAGACGGCCGGCGGTACGGCGTCGTTGCACCAGGCGGACCTGGCCGACTCGAAGTCGGCCGACGCGTTCATCGACGACGTACTCGCGCAGCACGGCCGGATCGACGTGCTCGTGAACAACGCCGGTGACCTGGTCAAGCGGTCGCCGGTGGCCGACGTACCGGACGAGGAGTTCCACCGGATCCTGGACGTGAACCTGACCTCGGTGTTCGCGCTCAGCCGCCGGATCGTGCCGGTGTTCCGCGCGCAGGGCGGCGGCGCGATCGTGAACGTGACCTCGATCGCCGGCCGGCACGGTGGAGGCGGCGGTTCGGTCGTCTACGCGACCAGCAAGGGCGCCGTCAGCACGTTCACCCGCGGCCTGGCCAAGGAACTCGCCCCCGAGGGCATCCGCGTGAACGCGATCTCACCCGGCGTCATCAAGACCCCGTTCCACGATCGGCACACCGGCGACGAGCAGATGACCGCGATGATCGCCACCATCCCGATGGGGCGCACCGGCACCCCGCACGAGTGCGTCGGCACCATCCTCTTCCTGGCCTCCGACCGGATGGCCTCCTACGTCACCGGCCAGATCATCGAGGTCAACGGCGGCCAATTGATGCCGTGAGCAAGCTTTCCGGCCGGAACAGCGCGTTGTGGTCCAGCGTCTCGCCGGCCGGCAGGTAGCCCATCTCGTCCAGGATCGCGTGCAGCCGCGCGTTCGACTCGCTTCGCTTGTTCTCGACCGGCAGAGCGCGTGGCTGCAACCGCTTGAGCGTGCGGGTCGCTCCGGAGAGGGCGCCCAGTCGTCCAGCCGGATCACGGGCACCTCCTGGACGATCGCTCCGTCGCGAAACAGTCCGCGGCCGGCTCGACCGCGATCACCCGTCCGCCGCCGAGCTCCTCCAGCCGCTTCGCCACCGTCAGCGCGTGGACGCCGACGTCCTTCGGAGAAGCCGACCAGGGGGGCGGTACGACGTGCCGCGGGTGATCCCAGCACACGCCCCACGGCGTAGGCGAGACTCCACGTCGCTCGTCGTACCGCTCCGTCCCGAACGGCCATGACCGTCCAGTACCCAGTTATCGCGAAAGGGTGCGGAACCGATGTGCGGAGAGTGGCAGGAAGACTGCGATGAGCAGCAACGGGGCGATCACCGCGGCGATCTCCGCGTGGGCGCCGATCCAGGTGGCCGAGGGGTCGGGGTTGCCGAAGAGGGCGCGAGAGGCGGTGGCGGTCGCGGAGAGTGGGTTCCACTGCGCGATGGTGCCCAACCAGGACGGCATCGTCGATGTGGCCACGAAAGCGCTGGAGAGGAAGCCGATCGGCCACACCAGGACCTGCACTATCGTCACGCTCTGCGCGTTCTTCACGGTCAGCCCGATGAAGATCCCCACCCGCAGCAAGGCGAACCGCAGCAGCAACAGCAACCCGAAGGCGGCCAGCGCGGACGGCACACCCTCGTGCCACCGCCAGCCGAGCGCGAGCCCGGTCGCGGCCAGCACGAGCAGCGTCACCGCCGAGTCGAGCATGTCCGCGATGCACCGCCCCATCACGACTGCCGCCGAGCTCATCGGCAACGATCGGAACCGGTCCGTGACACCCTTCGCGGCATCCGTCGTGACCGCGGTCATCGTGCCCTCCAGCCCGAAGAGCATCGCCAGCGCGAAGATCCCCGGCACGAGGAGCTCGTAGTACGACTGTCCGTCCGGGAAGTCCATCGCACCACCCAGTAGCGCGCCGAACATCAGCAGCATCAGCACCGGGAAGAACCAGTTGAAGATCACGATCCCCGGCTGCATCCGCCAGTGCACGAGCGTCCGCCGCGCGATCGTCCAACTGTCCGCCAGCGCCCAGCCCAAGGCCGTCATGCCGCCACCTCCGCCCCGGTCAGATGCAGGAAGACCTCGTCCAATGTCGGTCTGCGCAGGGTAATGTCCTCCGGTTCGATCCTTGCCTCGTGCAACGAGTTGGCCATCACCACGAGCGCCCGTGTACGGTCCTTGACCGGCACGCTGATCCGTACGTCGCTGACCCGGATCTCCCCGTCCGCCAAGGGTTCCGCCAACCGCAGCACCCGCGGCACGTCGGTGGGATCCGCGAGTACGAGATCCAGCCAGTCGGATCCGAGCTGCGTCTTCAGGTCGTCCGGGGTGCCCTCGGCAACGACCTTGCCGGCCTTGAGCATCGAGATCCGGTCCGCCAGCTGATCCGCCTCCTCCAGGTACTGCGTCGTGAGCAGCACCGTCGTCCCGCCGTCGACCAACTGGCGTACGGCGGACCACACCTCGAGCCGCCCGGCCGGATCCAGACCGGTCGTCGGCTCGTCCACGAACAACACCGCCGGCGCCACGATCAGGCTCGCCGCCAGATCGAGCCGGCGCCGCATCCCGCCGGAGTACTTGCTGACCGCCTGCCCGGCCGCCTCCGTCAGGCTGAATCGCTCGAGCAACTCGTCCGCCCGGCGGACCGCCTTCGAGTGGCCCAGGTGATTCAGCCGGCCGAACATGACCAGGTTCTGCCTCCCGGTCAGTACGTCGTCGATCGCGGCGTACTGGCCGACGAGTCCGATCCGCCGTCTGACCTCGGCGCCTTGCCGTCGGACGTCGTACCCCGCGATGGTCGCCGTACCCGAGTCGAGCTCCAGCAGCGTGGACAGGATCCGCACCGCCGTCGTCTTGCCGGCGCCGTTCGGGCCGAGCAGGCCCGTCACCGTGCCGGCGGTGACCTCCAGGTCGAACCCGTTCAGCCCTGCCCCCTCGGTGCCGCCCTTGTAGTGCTTCCGTACGCCGACGGCCTCGATCACACGTTCCGTTGTCACGTCCCACCTCTCGCCCGAGTTGAGTCGTAGAGTGTACCGTACACTGTACGGCTCGGGTACGATCGGGACAACGACGAGCGGCTGGAGTTAGTTCCTTGGCTGGAAAGAAGGTGGCAGCGTCCGATCCGGCGCGCAGTCTGGCGCTGCTCTGGGGGAGCCACACGAAGCCCGGCCGCTCCGGTCTGACCGTCCGCGCGATCGTCGACGCGGCGATCGAGCTGGCCGACGGCGGGGGGCTCGAGGCCCTCTCGATGCGGATGGTGGCCGAGCGGCTGAAGGTCGGCACGATGTCGCTCTACACGCACGTGCCCGGCAAGGGTGAGCTGACCGACCTGATGTTCGACCGCGTGTACGGCGACCTGTACGCCGACGTCGACGAGCCGTCGCGGCAGCCCGGCGGCTGGCGCGCTGCGCTGGAATTCATTGCCCACCGCAACTGGGACGTCTTGACCGCGCACCCGTGGATCCACGAGGTCCCGACGATGCGTACGGCGCTGGGCCCGAACATCACCGCCAAGTACGAGGCCGAGCTACGCCCCCTCGACGGCCTCGGCCTGACCGACGTCGAGATGGACTCGGCCCTCACCCTGGTCCTCACCCACGTCCAGGGCACCGCCCGCGCCGGCGCCGAGCAGCTCCGCACCCAGCGCGAGTCCGGCCTCACCGACGAGGAGTGGTGGCGTCAGATCTCCCCGACGCTCACCCACGTCATGTCCGGCAGCGCCAAACACTTCCCCGTTGCCGGCCGCGTAGGCACCGCGGTCGGCGAACACTTCCAATCCGTCATCGATCCGGCCCACGCCCTGACGTTCGGGCTGACCAGGATCCTCGACGGCATCTCCCTGCTGATCGATTAGCTGTTGAGCAGGTCTTCGAAGGGGGTGGGGTTGTCGTAGGGATCGGCGTGAGTGGGGGCCTCATGGTGGAGGGCGGCGACCAGTTCAGTGGCCGCCTGGGTGATGCGGGTGCGGAGTTTGGCGGCGTTGGGGCCCCAGTCGGTGGAGGCGGCGTACACGCCGGTGGGGACAGGCAGCGCCTTCAGATAGGCGAACAGGGGGCGGAGGGCGAACTCGAGCACCAGCGAGTGGCGCTCGGTGCCTCCGGTCGCGGCGAGCAGGACGGGCTTGCCGGCCAGGGCCTGGTCGTCCAGGACGTCGAAGAACATCTTGAACAGACCGCTGTACGACGCGCTGAAGGTCGGGCTGACCACGATCAGCGCATCGGCCTCGGTCACCGTGTCCAGAACGGTTTGCAACGACGCCGTCGGGAAGCCGGTGAGGAGGTTGTTGGTCAGGTCGTGGGCGTGGTCGCGCGCCTCGATCAGCTCGACCCGGGACGCGATCCCGCGCCCGGACAGCTCATCCTGCACCGCGGCCGCCAGTTGGTCGGCGAGCAGCCGGGACGACGACGGTGTCGTCAGCCCGGCGGTCACCACCGCGATCACCCGTTCAGCAGGTGCGGTCATCGGGTCGGCTCCTCGATCGTCTCCAGGTCGTGCGCCCGCTCGGCCGCGGCCTTCAGGGAAGCATGCGTCGGCGCGTCCGGCACATGCGCCGGCTTCTTCGCCGCGAACTCCTTCCGCAGCACCGGAACGACCTCTTCACCAAGGATGTCCAGCTGCTCCAGCACAGTCTTCAGCGGCAACCCGGCGTGGTCCATCAGGAACAACTGACGCTGGTAGTCGCCGAACTCCTCGCGGAAGGTCAGCGTCCGCTCGATCACCTGCTGCGGGCTGCCGACCGTCAGCGGTGTCTCCCGGGTGAAGTCCTCCAGCGACGGGCCGTGTCCGTACACCGGCGCGTTGTCGAAGTACGGCCGGAACTCGTTGACGGCGTCCTGCGAGTTCTTCCGCGTGAAGACCTGACCGCCGAGCCCGACGATCGCCTGGTCGGCGGCGCCATGCCCGTAGTGCTCGAAGCGCTTGCGGTAAAGCTCGATCATCCGCTTGGTGTGCGTGACCGGCCAGAAGATGTTGTTGTGGAAGAACCCGTCACCGTAGTACGCCGCCTGCTCGGCGATCTCGGGAGACCGGATCGAACCGTGCCAGACGAACGGCGGTACGCCGTCGAGCGGCCGTGGGGTCGACGTGAACCCCTGCAGCGGCGTACGGAACTTGCCTTCCCAGTCGACGACGTCCTCGCGCCAGAGCCGGCGCAGCAGGGCGTAGTTCTCGACCGCGAGCGCGATGCCGTTGCGGATGTCCTGACCGAACCACGGGTAGACCGGACCGGTGTTGCCGCGACCCATCATCAGGTCGACCCGGCCGTCGGCCAGGTGCTGCAGCATCGCGTAGTCCTCGGCGATCTTCACCGGGTCGTTGGTCGTGATCAGCGTCGTCGAGGTGGACAGGATGATCTTCGACGTCTTCGCCGCGATGTACCCGAGCTGCGTGGTCGGCGACGACGGCACGAACGGCGGGTTGTGGTGCTCACCCTGCGCGAACACGTCCAGCCCGACTTCCTCGGCCTTCAGCGCGATCGCCACCATCGCCTTGATCCGCTCGCCCTCACTCACGGTCGTCCCAGTCGTCGGGTCCTCGGTCACATCCCCAACACTGAACACACCGAACTGCATCGGTCCTCCTCGCCTAGATAGTTCACTATTAAACTACTCTTGCTGGGAGAACGCCAATCCCCCGCGAGTCATTCCATCCTGCCCGGTGAACGCCGACGGCCCGCGATCCACGGGGGATCGCGGGCCGTCGGCTGCGCCGGTCA
This sequence comes from Kribbella sp. NBC_01510, assembly GCF_045040325.1. Taxonomy (NCBI): domain Bacteria; kingdom Bacillati; phylum Actinomycetota; class Actinomycetes; order Propionibacteriales; family Kribbellaceae; genus Kribbella; species Kribbella sp. NBC_01510. The sequence goes on from NZ_CP109418.1 coordinate 2,625,216, forward strand.
GATTGTGTGCGGCTCGAGGAGCTCGTCGTCGCCGGTGAGGGCGGCGGCTATGCGGCGGTGCTTGGTGGCTTCGTCGCGGCGGGACTGGCGTTCGAGGGTGCGGGCGAGCATGAGGTGGGCGTAGTACTCGGTGGGCTCGCGTTCGACGACCTCGAGAAGGTGCTCTTCGGCGGGCTTGAGGAGGGCCGCGTGGTAGTAGGCGCGGGCCAGCAGCAGCCGGGTGCCGACGTCGTCGGGGGTTTCGTCGACGACCGGGCGGAGGGCGCGGATGGCGCCGCGGTAGTCCCGGTCCTCGAAGTATTGCCGGCCAAGGCCGTAGCTCAATGCGCGCATGTCTTCCATGGCGGGCCTCCTGTCATCTCGGGAACGTGACAGGAACACCACGCGGCGCGGAGCTATTCCGCGCCGCGGTCCGGCGTCAGGCGGCGTCGAGCGTGGCGACCTGGTCGGGGGTGAGCTCGAGGTCGATCGCGGCGTACGAGTCGCGGATGGTCTCCGGCCGGCTGGAGCCGGGGATCGGGATGACGTACGGCGACTTGGCCAGCATCCACGCGAGTGTCAGGCGCTGTGGGCTGACGCCGAGTTCGGCGGCGAGTTGGTGGAACGCGGGGTGCTTGGTGCCGAGGTTGCCCGCGTTGGAGATGCCGCCGAGCGGCGACCAGGGGAGGAATGCGATGCCGAGCTCGTCGCACAGGTCGAGCTCCGGCTCGCTGGAGCGGAACGCGGGAGAGAACTGGTTCTGCACCGAGACGAGGCGGCCGCCGAGGATCTCGTTGGCCTGCTTGATCTGGGCCGGGTTCGCGTTCGAGATGCCGGCCAGCCGGATCTTGCCCGCGTCGAGCAGGTCGCGGATCGCCCCGATCGAGTCCTCGTACGGCGTCTTCGGGTCGGGCCGGTGGAACTGGTACAGGCCGATCGCCTCGACACCCAGCCGCTTCAGGGACGCGTCGGCGGCCTCGAACAGGTGCTTCGGTGAGCCGTCCACAGTCCAGCTGCCGTCCCCGGGCCGGAGGTGGCCGCCCTTGGTGGCGACGAGCACGTGCGACGTGTCGCCGCCGTACGACGCCAGTGCCTGAGCGATCAGGGATTCGTTGTGACCGTCGTCGGTCGCGGTCAGGTGGTACGCGTCGGCGGTGTCGATCAGGGTGATCCCGGCGTCGAGCGCGGCGTGGATGGTCGCGATCGACCGCTCCTCGTCGGGCCGGCCCTCGATCGACATCGGCATCCCGCCGAGCCCGATCGCGGACACCTCGACGTCACCGATCCGGCGGGTCTTCTTCGTGTCAGCTGCCATGACTCCAACCTCGCGCGCGACGGGCGCCGATTCAAACAGGAATATCCGCACAAACTCAGCACTCCCGGTACTGAATCGGTGTCGAGGGCAGGATGTTCCCATGCAGATTGACGAGCGGGTACGGCGAGCCCGGCGAGAGGACGTCCCGGCGATCGTGGAACTGGTCTACGGACTCGCCTACTACGAGCGAGCCCCGGACGAATGCCACTTGACCGCGGCGCAGTTGGAGACCGCCCTGTTCGCGGATGCCCCCGCGGTCTTCTGCCACGTCGCCGAACACGAGGGGGAGGTGGCCGGCTGCGCACTCTGGTTCCTCAGCTTCTCCACGTGGCGCGGCGTCCACGGCATCTACCTCGAAGACCTTTTCGTCCGCCCCGAGACCCGCGGCACCGGCCTCGGCAAGGCCCTGCTCACCGCCCTCGCCCAGGAATGCGTCACCAACGGCTACGAACGCCTCGAATGGTCCGTCCTCAACTGGAACACCCCCGCCATCGACTTCTACAAGTCCCTGGGCGCCGGCCCCCAAGACGAATGGATGGTCTACCGTCTAACCGACGCCGCCCTCGCCCAACTGGGTTCGTAACCCCGGAAACGCCCGCCGCAGTTCGCTGATCAGTTGCCCGCCGTCTGCGAAGAGGCGCCGGTCCTACTCGAGGCGCGCGCGTTCGCGTTTGATCTCCGCGAGTTGCGCCGGGGTCGGCTGTTGCCGCGCGTATTTGTGCCAGTACGCCGCCTGCTTGCCGGTCTGCCTGATCACGCGGTCAGGCGCAGGTGGTGCCGGCCAGAACTGCAGGAGGTAGCGGTCGATCAGCGTCTCGTCGTCCATCGGCGGTCCGGCCTGATGTCCGGAATCCATTCCCCAGCCGGAATACCGCACGCGGTAGCTCACCTGCTCCAGGTCCAGCGGCCAGCGCCCCTCACCGCCCCAACCCTTCAGCGCCGCCGCACCCAACGGCCGGTACGACGCCTCGACAACCTCGTCCGCGCTGTACTCGACCGACGGCATCTTGTCGTGCACCTCGACCACGAACCCGACCTTGCCAGTGTGCAGCCCGGTGATCAGGAACAACTTCCCCTCGACCGCCGCCCCGCACAACCCGTTCCGCTGCCCGGCGAAACACTCGCCGAGGTCGGCGTAGTTCTCCGAGCTCTCCACATAGATCTGCGCGTAGGCGACCCATGCAGGCCCACTCATCACCGTCCGCATCAGACCACGCCGCCGAGACCGAGTTTCCGTAGCACTGTGGATCCCCCCCACGTTGATGATCAGCCCCTATTTGAAGCACACGCGGAGGCGGCGGTTCAAGACTGGCCGGTTGCAGCTTCCTGCAATTCGTCGGCGTGAGCTTCGACCCAGGTGCGCGTCCGACGGATGTCGTTCGGTATGTCGAGGTCGCGGAGGTGCCGCATGGCCTGGTCACCGGCCGCAGCCTGGGCGTCGATGCCGTCGGCGGCGCGGGACTGCCACCACAGCACCGTGGGGACAAGTGCGGTGAGATCGGCCGGACCGTAGCCGGCCAGTAGCGCCTTCCAGTGCGGGACAGCCCGGTCGAGGCTCACGAGGTCGGCGTACTGCCAGCAGATGAAGGCGACGTCGTGGATGCGGGCACCCGGGGCGGCGATGTCCCAGTCGATGAAGGCGATGGCGCGCGTCCCGTCGTCGGTGTAGACGGTGTTCTTCGGCGAGAGGTCGTTGTGGCAGACCACCTCCTGGTCGCCGGCGAGCGCCGTACCCGCGGTGAGGTCGTGGAACTCGCGGACCAAGCGGCCCACCGAGTGCAATGCATCAGTGGACATGACGGCGGGCTGCCACGGCCGCTCCCACGCGACGTACCCGTCGACGAAGCTCAGCCGCTCCCGACCGTCCGCATCCACACCGAGAAACCGCGGCGCGCCACCCCACCCCGCCAGCAACCGCAGCAGATCATGCACGAAACCGGCCCGCTCACCGGGCTTCCGCAGTACGGCGTCTCCTTGCCGCACCACCACGTTCACGAACCCGCCACGCAACTCCACCTCGTCCATCCGAGCAGCCTACGAGCGGCGGTGCTTCGCGGCGTACATGGCCTGGTCGGCCTCGTGGAGGAGGGTGTCGAGGTCGCTCGCGTCCGGCGTGATCGGGACGGTGCCGATGCTCGTCGTGACCTCGACCGCGATGTTCGGCAGCGGTCGGCTCACCGCGGACTCGAGGCGGGAGATCAACGTCGTCAGGTCCTCACCGGCGATGTCCTCGGCGAGTACGGCGAACTCGTCGCCACCGAGACGGGCCACGGTGTCGCCGTGGCGGACCGCGGTGGACAGCCGGGCGGCGATCTCGCGCAGGGCATGGTCGCCGGCCTCGTGTCCGTAGCTGTCGTTCACGAGCTTGAAGTGGTTCAGGTCGCAGAACAGCAAGGCGCCGGGCCGGCCGGACGCTCGGGTCCGCTCGAGGACCGAGGTGAAGCGATGCTGGAGCAGCCGCCGGTTCGGCAGGCCGGTGAGCGGGTCGTGGGCGGCGTGGTGGCGCAGTTCGCGTTCGGCGTCCTTGCGGGCAGTCACGTCGTCGATCTGGATCAGCAGGATCTGCGGCTGGCTGGTGCCCTGTTCGACGATCGCCGCCGTACCGCCGAGCCAGATCTCGTTCCCGCTGGGCTGCGAGAAGAGCCGCTCGAACCGGTACGGCGCGTTGCCAGCAGCAACCTCGTCGAATTCGCGCCGGGACTGCCCGGGCTCCTCGTCGCGGAGGAAGTCCGGCAGGCGGGCGCCGAGCAGTTTATCGACGTCGTACCCGGTGATCCGGCAGAAGGCGTCGTTCACCCGCAGCACCCGGCCGGCGTCGGGCCCGTCGAAGGCGATCGTCGCCATCCCGTTCCCAGCGCCCTCGAAGACCATCCGGAACGTGGTCTCACTCGCCTCCAGCCGTGCCTTCTCGGCCCGCAGCTGATCGGTCAGCCGGGCCTTGTCGATCGCCAGGCCGGCCTGGGTGGCGAAGATCTCCAGCAGTTCCCGGTGGATCGGCCCGGGCCGGCGCTGGTCCTCGGGCAGATCGACCGAGAGCATCCCGACCAGCTCACCGCTCGGTGAGTACAGCGGCGCGAACAGTGCGTCCAGCGGATGCCAGGCGGCCGGATCGTCGGACACCGGTACGTCGGGCACCCAGCCGGTCACCTCGCCCTCGGGCAGCCGCTCGTGCGGCACGAAGCGCAGGCCGCCCCACTCGTCCGCGATGGCGAAGTCGGCGTCGAAGATGTCCGCCGCGCTCACCCGGCCGAGCAGGGCCTCCCGCGCCTCCGGCGACCCGGCGACCGCGAACACCTCGAACTTCCCGTCGGCATGCCGCAGATTCAGTACGGCGATGCCGAAGCCGAGCCCGTCGACGACCCCGTCGACCACCGCCTGCAGGGTCTCGGCCAGGCTGCGCCCCGCACCCATCCGCGCGCTCACCTCGTAGAGGCGGCGGACAGCCGTCAGCCGGACCGATGGGTCGTCGTTGGGCACGGGTCGAGAATAGGCCGATCTCACCCGCCGTGAGCAGTTGTAATCACCTTTGATCCGGTTAAGCGCTTGTCAGTACCGGATTTCGGTCAGCCCGCGGTAGCTCCGTTCGGCCGACTGCCAGGCGTCGGCCGGCTTGTCGTGCTCGACCAGCCACTGCTCGACCCCACCCTCGGTCGCGTAGGCGAACATGCCCGCGAAGTCGAGCTTGCCCGCACCGACGTCCTCCCAGGAACCGTCCGCGGCCATGTCCTTGACGTGCAGCGCCGGGAACCGCCCGGGGTGCTCCTGGAAGTACTTTGCCGGGTCGTGGCCACCGTCAACCACCCAGTACAGATCCAGCTCGAAGCCCAGAAGTTCCGGGTTCACGTCGAGCAGGATGTCGTACAGAACCTGTCCGTCCACCGCATCGAAGTCGTGCCCGTGGTTGTGGAACAGCAGCTTCAGGCCGGCATCCCGCGCGGCCTTGCCGGCCTCGGTGAACGCGGCCGCCGCCGTCTTGAACCCCTCCACGGAGTGCAACTCGGAAGGAATCGACGGTACGACGATCCACTGCGCGCCCAACGTCTGTACGTCGGCCAGCGCACCGGCCCAGTTGTCCGTCATCCGGGGGTACCCGACGTGCTCGAGCACGATCGACAGCCCGGCGTCGTCGGCGAAGGAGCGGATCTCCTCGGCGCTGTGGTCGAACCGCCCACTCACCCCCACCGTGCGATACCCGATCCCGGCGAGCCGCTTCAGCGTCCCCGGATAGTCCTCGGCCAACACCTCCCGCATGGTGTAGAGGTGCATTCCGATGCCGTCGGCGGGGATACTCATACAGGCAGCTCCTCAGCTACTAGATGACGTGTTCCTGATAGCGTGCCAGCGCCAGGTCGAAGACCTCTTGTCCCGGCGCGTCCCACAGCTCCTGGTTGAAGATCTCCACTTCGATCGGTCCGTCGTACCCGGCCGCGTCACAGGCCTCGCGCAGCCGGCGCAGCTCGATCGAACCGTCGCCCATCATGCCGCGCCCGAGCAGCGTGTCCGCCGGCAACGGAACCACCCAGTCGCTCACCTGGTAGGACAGAATCCGCTCGCCGGCCCGCTCGATCTGCCGATAGACGTCGGCGTCCCACCACAGGTGATACGCGTCCACGATCACACCCACCTGCGACGCCGGGAACTGCTCGGCCAGCTCGAGCGCGCCACCCAGCGACGAGACCACGCACCGATCCGAGCAGAACATCGGATGCAATGCCTCGACCGCCAGCTTCACCCCACGCTCTGCCGCGTACGGCGCCAGCTCGGCCAGCCCATCGCGGACCATCGAACGAGCCCCATCGAGATCACGCGAGCCTGGCGGCAGACCACCGCTGACGAGCACGAGCACGGACGTACCCAGCGTCGCGGCCTCGTCGATCGCGCGCCGGTTGTCCTCGATCTTCGCCTTCCGCTCGGCCGGATCGGTCGACGTGAAGAATCCACTCCGGCACAGCGACGAGACCTTCAGGCCCGCGTCCGTGACGAGCCGCGCTGCCTTGTCGACGCCGTACTCCTGGATCGGCTCGCGCCACAGGCCGATCCACGACAGCTCGGCCTTGGCGCTGGCCGCGACCACGTCCTCGAGCGGCCAGTACTTCGTCGTCGCCTGGTTCAGGCTGTATCGGTTCACGCGTCGACTCCACCCACACGCAGCAGTTGCCCGAACCGCTCGACGGCAAGCTCCGGATCCGTGAGTACGCCGGCTTGATCGGCAAGGCGGAAGGTGTCAGCCAGATGCGGGAGCGACCGCCCGGTCTGCAGGCCACCCACCATCGAGAATCCGGGTTGGTGCCCGTTCAGCCAAGCCAGGAAGGCGATTCCGGTCTTGTAGTAGTACGTCGGTGCCGAGAAGATCTGGCGGGCCAATGGGACCGTCGGCGCGAAGACGCGGTCGTAGGTGTCCAGATCGCCGTCGTCCAGCGCCTTCAGGGCCGCCGCGGCCGCCGGAGCGATCGCGGCGAAGATGCCAAGCAGGGCGTCGCTGTAGCGGTTCTCGTCGCCCTTGATCAGCGAGGGGTAGTTGAAGTCGTCGCCGGTGTAGAGCCGAACGCCCTCCGGCAGACGGTTGCGCAGGGCAACCTCTCGGGAAGCGTCCAGCAGGGACACCTTGATGCCGTCGACCTTTGTCGCGTTGTCGACAATCAGATCGACCACGACGTCGGCCGCGGTGTCGAGCGAGTCGCTGCCCCAGTAGCCGTCCAGCGCCGGGTCGAACATCGGGCCCAGCCAGTGCAGAATCACCGGCCTGCTCGATTGGCCGAGCAGGTTGTCGTAGACCTTGCGGTAGTCGTCCGGTGAGGTCGCCGCGGCGCACAACGCCCTGCTGGCCATCAAGATCGGCTGAGCCCCGACCTCCTCGGCAAGCGCAAGCTGCTGCTCGTACGCCGCGGTCACCGCGTCCAAGGAGTGGTCGCCGCGCGAGCCGGCAGCGGGTCGAGGCGCGGTGGTGAGCTGGTCTGTGCCAACTCCCACAGCGATCCGGCCGTCGGGCGCCTCGGCGGCGGATCGCCGGATCAGCTCCTCCGTCGCCGCCCAGTCCAGGCCCATCCCGCGTTGCGCGGTGTCCATCGCCTCCGCCACGGACAGCCCGAGTGACCACAGGTGCCGCCGGAATCCCAGCGTGTGCTCCCAGTCGATCACCGCGGGCTGTCCGGGCGAGTTGTCGCCCAAGGGGTCGGCGACAACGTGTGCGGCGGCGAAGGCCAGCCGGCTCGCCGCCGGCGTATAGGTGCCCTGGGCAACCGGCTCGCCGGCCAGCCGGTACTCTTCCAGCCCGCCGTCGAGCGGCAGGCGCAGTTCCAGCGTCACGGCCGGCCCTCGAGGTCGAGCGGCGGGACCTCGAGCTTGCGGCCCTCCCGCCACGACTGCAGGCCGAGCTCGGCGAGCTGCACGCCCTTGGCGGCCTCGACGAAGTCCCAGGTGAACGGCGCGTCCTCGACCACGTGCCGCAGGAACATCTCCCACTGCACCTTGAAGCCGTTGTCGAACACCTCGTTGTCCGGCACCGTCGCCCACTGGTCGCGGAACATCTCGGTGGCCGGCAGGTCCGGGTTCCAGACCGGCTTCGGCGTCGCGGACCGGTGCTGAGCCCGGCAGTTGCGCAGGCCCGCGACCGCGGAACCCTCGGTGCCGTCGACCTGGAACTCGACCAGCTCGTCACGGAACACCCGGGTCGCCCACGAGGAGTTCAGCTGCGCGACGATGCCGCCCTCCAGCTCGAACACGCCGTACGCCGCATCGTCCGCGGTGGCGGTGTACTCGTTGCCCTGCTCGTCGACCCGGGTCGGGATGTGGGTCGCGCCCTGGCAGTAGACCGACTTCACCGGGCCGAAGATGTTGTCGAGCACGTACCGCCAGTGGCAGAACATGTCGAGGACGATGCCGCCGCCCTCTTCCTGCTTGTAGTTCCAGGCCGGCCGCTGGGCTTCCTGCCAGTCACCCTCGAAGACCCAGTAGCCGAACTCGCCGCGGACCGAGAGGATCCGGCCGAAGAACCCGCCGTCGACCAGCCGCTTCAGCTTCCGCAGGCCGGGCAGCGACAGCTTGTCCTGGACGATGCCGTTCTTCAGGCCGGAGTCGCGGACCAGCCGGGCAAGGTCGATCGCGGCCTCCAGGCTCTCGGCGATCGGCTTCTCGCAGTAGATCGCCTTGCCGGCCTCGACCGCGGCGCGGACGCCCTTCTCGCGCAGTTGGGTGAGCTGGGAGTCGAAGTAGATCTCGACGTCCGGCTCGGCCAGCGCCTCGGACAGGTCGGTGGTCCACCGGGTCAGGTCGTACTGCTCCGCGATCCGGCGCAGCTTCAGCTCGTTGCGGCCGACCAGGATCGGCTCGGGGATGATCATCGTGCCGTCGGCGGAGGGCAGGCCGCCCTGCTCGCGGATCGCCACGATGGAACGCTCGAGGTGCTGGCGCAGGCCCATCCGGCCGGTGACGCCGTTCATCACGATGCCGACGCGTCGCTCGTTCACAGTTCTGCCTCTCACGAAGTGATGTCGTAGATGTCGAGGCGACCGCACATGCCGTGCCGGCCGAGCTCGGTGGGGGCGGGGAGTTGATGGAGTTCAGCGGTCTGTAGGTGGGGCGCCGTACCGGCTTCCAGCGCGTCGAGCGCGGCGCCGGTCTCGTCGGCGAGGCGGCGGGCGCCCTGCTCCCAGCGCTTGCGCCAGTCCGCCAGTTGTGGCTGGACGATCCGGACCGCGGCCGCGTAGAAGTCGTCCAGGCCCGACGGGCCGTTGGCGTCGAAGGATTTACGCAGTACGGCGAACCCCTCGACCGCGAGGTCACGCCGGGCCATCGCGGACAGCGTCCGGACCTCACCCTCGCCGGTCAGCGTGGTCGCGTTCAGATAGGTCTCGCGGTCGGTGAGGTGCTCGGGCGGGAGCGTCAGTACGGCGTCGCCGGCCTCGGGGAGACCGGAGTTCGACATCAGGGCGAGAATCTTGAGACCGCCGCCGTTGATCAGCCGGTGGATCGTGCCGGGGTCGAACCAGACGACGGAGCCCACCTGCAGTGGGGTCTCGGTGAAGCCCTTCGGGTTGAGGGTCTGGACCGCACCGGAGCCGGCCATCACGTAGTACCCCTCGGAGCAGGCCAGGTGGACGTGCGGCGCACCGCCGACCAGGCCGTCCGGTGCCTCGATGTCGTACACCGTCAGCAACGAGATGCCGATGCCGCCGGGCAGTGCCGCGGCGGAACCTGGCGCGTATTCGCACATGCCGGCCTCCCTCCCAGCCCCGGAAAGCCCTTTCCAAGGCTTGTGACCGCAACCTTAGGTGGGCTGTCACGAGGAGTCAACCTGTAACGGAAAGCGATCTCCGACCACATCCGGTCAGCTACAAGGAGTTACTTCGGGATCTGAACCGACGGTGGCGAGGGGGAAGAAAGGGGGTCAAGTGGGAGGAGGGGTAGGTGGGGCACCACGTCCGCTCAGTTGCGGGAGCGGGGGGCCATCCTGCGCTTTCCGGAAAGAAACCGTCGCCAGGTGCCGGTTTGTTTCCGGAAAGGCGACCGACGCGCCGCTCAGGTGTGGACCGAGGCCACGGCGGCGGCCCACTGGGCGCGGGAAGTGGTGCGGGCCGGGGTGGCGAGGGTGGGTTCGAAGACGCGGTAGGTGCGGGTGCTGGACCAGGTGGTCGACTGGCCGAGAGTGGTCCAGGCGAGTTCGGCGGCGCCGAGGGTGGAGATCTCGGGGACGTCGGCGACCTCGACCGAGTATCCGAGGAGGTCGGCCTGGGTTTGCATCAGGAGGGCGGAGACGGTCGCGCCGCCGTCGGCCCGCAGGCGCCGGGGCGTGCCGTCCGTGGCCGGGATGGTTTCCGCGATGTCGCAGATCTGCTGTGCGACGGCGTCGGCGGCGGCGCGGGCGATGTGGGCGCGCGTGGTGGAGTTGCTCATCCCTGTCAGCGCGGCCCGGGCCTGCCGGTCCCAGTGCGGCGCTCCGAGACCGGCGAACGCCGGCACCAGAACGAGGCCGTCCGCACCAGGAACCGTCGCCGCCAGCTCCATCAACGCGCCGACATCCGGCAGACCGAGCATCGCGGCCGTCCAGGCGAGCGCCGCGCCGGAAGACACGATGTTCCCCTCTACTGCGTACAACGGCTGGTCGGTCAACCAGGCCAGCGTGCACCCACCCGGGATGAAGCCATCGACCGGAGTCATCACCGACGACCCGGTCCCGTACGTCGCCTTGATCATCCCGGCCCGCACGCACCCTTGTCCGTACATCGCCGCATGCGAGTCCGCGAGTACGACGACGATCGGGATCCCGTCGCGCAGCCCCGGAACCCCTGCCGTCGCGCCGAATCCGGCGTTCGACGCACGCACCTCCGGCAGCGCCGACCGCGGTACGCCGAATGCGTCCAGCAGCCCGTCCGACCAGTCGAGCTCGCGTACGTCGTACAGCAAGGTCCGTGACGCGTTGCCGGCGTCGGTCAGGTGCTCGCGGCAACCAGTCAGCCGATGGATCAACCAGGAGTCCACGGTGCCGACACGATCAGCACCCGTCTCCGTCAGCAACCAGTGAAGCTTCGGCGCGGAGAACATCGCATCCACTCGCAGCCCGGTGTGCGAACGCACCAGTTCAGCAGTGGATGGAGGCAAGGATGCACACCATGCGGCCGTGCGCACGTCTTGCCAGCCGATGACCGGGCCGACAGCCTCACCCTGGCGGCTCCACCCCACGATCGACTCGCGCTGGGTGGACAAGGCGATTCCGACGATCTCCACCCGCCCCGCGAGCACGCTGTGTTCCGCGGCGGCGAGGCAGGACGCGATCGCCCGCAAGACGCTCTTCCACAGGTCATCGGCGTCCTGCTCGACCCACCCCGGCCGCGGAGTGGAGAGGCCGACCGGCGCGGATCCGGTCGCCAGCACGCCGCCGTCCGCGCTCACCAGGACCGCCTTCGAGTTCGTGGTGCCCTGGTCGATCGCGAGTACCGCTCGCAGCATCGAACCCTCCGGATCTGACAACTTTCAACCGAGCTCTTGACGGGACTCTAGCCTCGTGACGACACTCGTCGCGATAAACTATGCACTACTGAATATCTATTCGCAGTAAGGGAGCCGCGGTGAAGCCGAGCAGACGGCGGGTGATCATCGATACCGACGCCAAGAACGAGGTGGACGATCAGTTCGCGATCGTGCATGGGCTGTTGTCGCCTACCCTCGACATCCGCGGCCTGATCGCGGCCCACTTCGGCACGCGGCGGTCGGACCGCAGTATGGCGGAGTCGCGGGAGGAGATCGATCACCTGCTGGACCTGCTGGACCTGACCGGTCAGGTCCCGGTCGCGAACGGCGCGCCGACCGGCATCGCGGACGAGCAGACCCCGCTGGACTCGCCCGGTGCGCGGCTGATCATCGAGGAGTCCAAGCTGGCGTCGAAGGACGATCCGCTGTTCGTGTCCTTCCTCGGTCCGCTGACCGACATGGCGTCGGCGATCCTGCTCGACCCCGAGATCGTGCACCGGGACGTGATCGTGATCTGGATCGGCGGGCGCGGGTACTACGGGCACACGTCGTACCCCGGGATCGAGTTCAACCTGTCGAACGACATCCACGCCGCGAACGTGGTGTTCGGCTCCGGCATCACCGTCTGGCAGGTGCCCAGCGACGTCTACACGAAGGTGTCGGTCGGATACGCCGAGCTGGACGAGAAGATCGGCGATGCCGGTCCGCTGGGCAAGTACCTGATCGAGCAACTGCACGAGTGGAACGCGACCTACCACGGCGAACCGATCGAGTCCCGGTCCCTTGGCGACTCGCCGGCGATCGCGCTGATGCTCTACCCGAGCAGCGGGAACCTGCGCGTCCGTCCGGCTCCGCGGTTCGGCGTCGACGGCTGGTACCTGCCCGGCACCAACAACCCGATCAGTGTGGTCGAACAGGTCGACGTCCGGTTCCTGCTCGAGGACATGTTCGCCAAGATCCGCCGCTTCGCCCACCAAAGGAGCACTTCATGACCGACCTGCCGGTCTTCGGCGCGGGTATCTGGCACTTCGCGACCTACAAGGACCGCTACGCCACCGACGGCTACGGGCCGCCGGTGGGGCTGCTCGAGCAGATCGACCGGGCCGGCGCCGTCGGCGACCTGTCCGTGGTCGACCTGAACTGGCCGTTCGCCGGGTACGACGGGACCCTCGACGACGTCAAGGACGCGCTGAAACGCAACAATCTCAAGGCGATCGCGATCACGCCCGAGATCTACACCCGCGACTTCGTCAAGGGCTCGCTCACCAACCCGGACCCCGCCGTCCGCGGGCAGGCGATGGAGCTGTTGCATCAGGCAACGGAGTTGGCGAAGGACCTGGGCTGCTCGTACGTGAAGCTGTGGCCCGGCCAGGACGGCTGGGACTACCCGTTCCAGGTCGACTACCACGACATCTGGAACCTGGCGCTGGACGGCCTGAAGGAGCTCGTCTCCGCGCACCCGGACATCAACTTCGTGATCGAGTACAAGCCGCGCGAGCCACGGGTGAAGATCATCTTCCCGAACGTCGCCCGCACGCTGCTCGGGATCGAGAAGATCGGCCTGCCCAACCTGGGCATCCTGCTCGACTTCGGCCATTCGCTCTACGGCCAGGAGACGCCCGCCGACGCGGCCCAGCTGGCGATCGACTACGGCCGGCTGTTCGCCATCGACGTGAACGACAACCTGCGCGGCTGGGACGACGACATGGTCGTCGGCTCGGTGCACCTGGTCGAGACGTTCGAGTTCTTCCACACCCTGCGGAAGAACAACTGGGAGGGCGTCTGGCAGCTGGACCAGTTCCCGTTCCGCGAGGACAGTGTCGAGGCCGCGAAGCAGGCGATCCGGTTTCTGAAGGCGGTGCATCACGCGCTCGACGTACTCGATGACGACGCTCTGGCCGCGGCGCAGGCTTCGCACGACGCGCTGGCCGCGCAGAAGCTGGTGCAGAAGGTGCTGCTGAGTTCGATGGCGGAGCTGGCATGACGCTGACGGTCGAACACACGACCATGCCCGTGCTCGGGCGGCTGCCGATCCACAGCAGCCGCGTCGAGCAGATCGCGCACCTCGCCGAGGCCGCGAAACAGATCCGGATCCAGGACCTCAAGCTGGTCCACCACGCGGGCGCCGGGCACATCGGCGGAGACTTCTCCGCCATCGACATCCTGACGACCCTGTACGGCGCGGTGCTCGACATCTCGCCCGAGACGGTCGCCGACCCGGAGCGCGACCGGTTCATCCTGAGCAAGGGACACGTCGCCGGAGCGCTCTACACCACGCTGGCGGCGTTCGGCTTCCTGCCGGTGAGCGAGCTGGTCACGTTCCTGAAGCCGTTGTCCGCCCTGAACGGTCACCCGAACCGGACCAAGGTCGCGGCGGTCGAGGCCAACACCGGCCCGCTCGGACATGGCCTGCCAGTCGCGGTCGGGCACGCCTTGTCGGCCAGGCTCGACATGTCGTTGCGCCGTACGTATGTGCTCGTCGGGGACGGCGAGCTGCAGGAGGGCAGCAACTGGGAGGCGATGATGGCGGCCTCGCAGTACCAGCTGGATCGGCTGACCGTGATCGTGGACCGGAACCGGCTGCAGCAAGGTGCGACCACCAAGGAGACCAACGACCTGGATCCGTTGCCGGAGAAGGCGACGGCGTTCGGGTTCGCGGTGGTGGAGGTGAACGGTCACGACCACGGCGAGCTGCTCGACGTGCTGTCCGCCGTACCGTTCCGGCCGGGCAAGCCGACGTTCGTGATCGCGCACACGCACAAGGGCCACCCGATCTCGTTCATGAGCGACAACGTCGCGTGGCACCACCGGGTGCCGGACGCGGCGGAGTTCGACCAGGCGCTGGCCGAGTTGGCGCGCCACGGCAGGCGGTCCGCATGACCCTGCTTTTGGCCGGGCCTTCGGCGCCGGCGTGGTCATGGGCCCTTGGCTCCCGGCCTTCCCTCGTCGCTGCAGTCGCTTCGCTCCCTACGCTCCTCAGTCCAGGCCGGGAGGCCCCATGACCGTCCTGCAAGTCTCTTCGATCGCGGACCAGCCGAGGTACGACTGCCGGGACGCGTACGTCGAGACCCTGGCCGAGCTCGCGCACGCGGACCACCGGATCGTCGGCGTGGTGAACGACTCGGTGGGCTCGAGCAAGCTGAACAGCTTCCGCAGGGCGTTCCCGGACCGGCTGATCAACGTCGGCATCGCCGAGCAGGACATGGTCGGGGTCGCCTCCGGGCTGGCCAACGGCGGCCGGATCCCGTTCGTCTCGGCCGCGTCGTGCTTCCTCACCGGGCGCGCGCTCGAGCAGATCAAGGCCGACGTCGCCTACTCGAACACCAACGTGAAGTTGTGCGGTATGAGCCCGGGCGTCGCGTACGGCGAACTCGGCCCGACGCACCACTCGATCGAGGACATCGCCTGGCTGCGGGCGATCTCCGGGTTGACGATCATCGTTCCGGCCGACCCGATCGAGACGGCGGCGGCGCTGCGCTGGGCGGCCGCCTCGGACGGGCCGGTGTTCATCCGGGTCAGCCGGATGAGCGTGCCGAAGGTCTACGCCGATGACTACGAGTTCCAGTTGGGCAAGGCGATCACGGTCCGGGACGGGAACGACGTGACGCTGATCAGCAACGGGACCGTGCTGTGGCGGGCGATCGCCGCGGCCGAACGGCTCGCCGAGGAGGGCATCTCGGCCCGGGTGCTGTCGATGCCGACGGTCAAGCCGCTCGACACCGGAGCCGTGGTCGCGGCCGCGCGGGAGACGGCCGGAATCGTCACCGCCGAGGAAGCGGTGTCCGGTGGCGGCCTTGGCGGTGCCGTTGCGGAGACCGTCGTACAGCAGCATCCGGCGCGGGTGTCGATCCTCGGGATCCCCGAGTTCGCGCCCACGGGGTCGGCCGGCTACCTGCTGGACCGGTACGGGCTGTCCGCCGAGGGGATCGCGGACGCCGCCCGCCGGCTCCTCCACTGACGCTCGCGTCCGAAGAAGTGTGGCCTATAGCCCACGCTTCTTCGGACGTTGGCAGGGTGTCAGACGCCGGCTCGGAATTTCACCGACCCCAGAGCACGTGTGGTCTTGCAGATTCGGTCTGAGTTTATCTGACCTATAGTCCAGATTCCTGATCGTTTGTTAGGGGGTCGAGGTGAACGCCAACCGCGCAGTGCGTCAGCCGGGGCTGGACGAGCTGCGGTTGCTGGCGAAGGTGGCCCGGATGTACCACGAGAAGGGCATCCGGCAGCCGCGCATCGCCGCCGAGCTGAACCTCTCCCAGGCCCGGGTGTCGCGGATGCTCAAGCAGGCCGTCGAGGTCGGCATCGTGCACACCGTGGTGACCATGCCGAGCGGCGTGCACAGCGACCTCGAGGACGAGCTGCAGGGCCGCTACGGACTGCGGGACGCGGTCGTCGTCGACACCGCGGGGAGCGGGGACGAGGTGCTGCCGGCGCTCGGCTCGGGCACGGCGGCGTACCTCGACATGACGCTGACCGGCGGACACGTGATCGGCATCTCGTCCTGGAGCGAGACGCTGATCAGCGCGGTGGACCGGATGCCGCGCAAGAGCGTGCCGGTGGTGGACAAGGTGGTCCAGATCGTCGGCGGGCTGGGCGACGCGGCGGTGCAGATGCAAGCCACCCGGCTGACCGCGCGGTTCGCCGAGCTGACCGGTGCGATGCCCGTCTACCTGCCCGCGCCGGGCCTGGTCGGGACGCCCGCGGTGCGGCGCGCGATGATGAACGACGTGTCCGTTCGGGACGTTCTGGGCACGTGGGGACAGCTCACCGACGCCCTGGTGGGAATCGGCAGCCTCGAGCCCTCGCCGCTGCTCCAGCGCAGTGGCAACGCGGTCGCCGAGGCCGACCAGGACGAGCTGCGCCGGCTCGGCGCGGTCGGGGACGTCTGTTTCCGGTTCTTCGACGAAGAGGGAAAGCACGTGCGCTCGACGTTCGACCAGCGAGTCATCGGGGTGACCGCGAAGGAGTTGCTCGCGGTGCCGCGCCGGATCGGGGTCGCAGGTGGCGAGCGGAAGTACTCCGCGATCCGCGCTGCGCTGCTCGGCGGGTGGGTCAACATCCTGATCACCGACCTGGCGATGGCCCACCGGCTGCTCGGCGAGTGATGGAGCTCGAGCAGCGGGAGGTCTACCGGACCATCGATCTGGCGTTGCGAGTGGGCGAGGTGCTGCTGTCCAGTGGCGCCGGTACGGCGGACGCGACCGCGACCATGCTCGGGGTCACCGCGGCCGGTGGGCTGCGCGGGTGCGAGGTCGACATCACCTTCACCTCGATGACGATCTCGTACCAGGCCGCGCCGGACGTCGCGCCCGAGACGCACGTCCGTCTGGTTCGCTATCGGTCCCAGGACTTCTCCCGGCTGACCGACGTCGATCAGTTGGTACGGCGGTTCGCCCGCGGCGACGTGACCCGGGACGAGGCGAGCCGTGAGCTGGCCCGGCTGACCTCGGCGGGTCCGCCGTACTCGCGCTGGAGTGCCGTCCTGGCCTGGGGTGTGATGGCGGGTGGCGCCACGCTCCTGCTGGGTGGTGGCTGGCTGATCACGCTGGTGGCGGTCGTCACGGCGATCGTGATCGACCTGAACAACCGGTGGTTCAACCGGCAGCGGCTGCCCGCGTTCTACCAGCAGGTGGCCGGCGCCTTCGTCGCGACCGCGGTCGCCCTGATCCTGTACGCCGTCCACGCGCCGGTGAAACCGTCCCTGGTCGTTGCCGCAGGCATCATCATGCTGCTCGCCGGGATCGCGCTGACCGGTGCGGTCCAGGACGCGATCACCGGGTACTACGTGACCGCGGCGGCGCGCAGTCTCGAGGCGATGCTGCTGACCGGCGGGATCATCGCCGGAGTGTCGCTCGGTCTCGCGATCGGGCTCAAGTTCGGCCTGAGCGTCGGGATCGAGGCGCAGACGATCCAGCTGGCGAACCTGCCGATCATGGTCGGTGCGGGCGCGCTGATGGCGGTCGCCTTCGCCTACGCGTCGTACGCGCCGCTCCGAGCGCTGCTGCCGGCCGCAATGATGGGCGCTCTGGGGTCGCTGGTGTTCACGCTAATGACGCGAGCCTCGTTCGGTCCGGCGTGGTCGACCGCGGCGGCGGCCTTCGCCGTGGGTCTCGGAGGCTATTCGCTCGGCCGGCGGTCGGGAGTACCGCCGCTGGTCCTGGTGGTGTCGGGCTCGATCCCGTTGCTGCCGGGACTGACCATCTACAAGGGGTTGTACGAGCTGATGGGCCTCGGCAACCTGCTCGGCATCTTCAGCCTGGTGACGGCCATCGCCATCGGCGTCGCGCTCGCGTCCGGCGTCATCCTCGGCGAGTACGTCGCGCAGCCGATCCGTCGCGAGGCCCGGCGCCTCGAGGATCGCCTCGCCGGGCCTCGCCTGGTCGGACCACGCCGCCCGGTACGTCGTCGTGCCGGCCGCCCGCGCCGCCGGCGGAGGGTCGAGTGACCTCTGCCCCGGGCAGCCGTTAGAGTTACCGACTGGAAACATCGGCTGATCGCCGGGGTGGCCCGGCGGGCTCGGAGGATCGACGTGGCACTGGGTAGGACATCCCCGCGCGACCTGCCGCTGTTCGCGGATCTGTCCGGACGCGACATCAGGGACATCTTCCGGGCCGGCGAAGAGGTCTCGGTGCCGGCCGGCTGGTCGCTGATCCTGGAGCAGACCCCGCCGGACGCGGCGTACCTGATCCTGAGTGGTACAGCGGCGGTGCGGGAGAAGGGCCAGGAGATCGCCGAGCTCGGGCCCGGCGACATCGCCGGCGAGGTCGCGGTCCGGAAGAACACGTTGCGCACGGCAACCGTCACGGCGAAGTCCCGGCTGCAGCTGCTGCACTTCACCCGGGAGAAGTTCGACGACCTGACCCGCCGCCTGCCGGCCTTCCGCGAGGCGATCGACGCGACCATCGCCGAGCGCCGCGGTGGTTCCTGACGCCGACCCCGCTGCCGGAGCTCAGGTAGATCTGGCGGGCATGCAGCGGGAGTTCGAGCGGACGCTGCTGGGTGGGGAGCGGAAGTTCACCCGGATCGAGGTGTCGGAGCGGGCCGGGATCTCGAGCGCGCGCGCCGAGCGGATGTGGCACGCGCTCGGGTTCGCGACCGTGCCGGACGACGAGGTCGCGTTCACCGACGACGACGTCGAGGCGCTGCGGCTGGTGGCGGCGCTGGAGGACGACGATTTCATCGATCCGGAGATGGAGTCCTCGCTGGCGCGGAAGCTCGGCCAGACGCAGTCCAGGCTGGCGTCCTGGCAGTCGGCGATGTTCGTGGAGTTCCTGGGCGGGTCGAAGCTGGCGGCGGACGAGGCGCTCGAGGTGGCGGGGATGCTGCTGCCGGCGATGGAGCGGCTGCAGACCTACGTGTGGCGCCGGCACCTGGCCGCGGCCGCCGGGCGGGCGATGGCCGGGTCGGACGAGGTGGCGCGCGGGGTGCGGGCGGTCGGGTTCGCCGACATCGTCAGCTTCACCCGGCTGACGCGAAGGCTGACGGAGGCCGAGCTCGGGCAGCTGATCGAGCGGTTCGAGGGGATGGCCGCCGACGTGGTCG
This sequence comes from Kribbella sp. NBC_01510, assembly GCF_045040325.1. NCBI lineage: Bacteria > Bacillati > Actinomycetota > Actinomycetes > Propionibacteriales > Kribbellaceae > Kribbella > Kribbella sp. NBC_01510. The sequence goes on from NZ_CP109418.1 coordinate 2,644,018, forward strand.
CGCTGAACGGCGGCCGGGTGATCAAGTCGATCGGCGACGAGGTGCTGTTCGTCGCCGACACCGCGGCCCAGGGTGCGGCGGTGGCGCTCGCGCTGCAGGACGCGGTGACCGCGGCCGAGGATCTCCCGGAGCTGCGGATCGGGCTGTCCTACGGCACGATCCTGATCCGGCTCGGCGACGTGTACGGCGAAGTCGTCAACCTCGCCGCCCGCCTCACGTCGGAGTGCAAACCCGGCCGTGTCCTGGCCGACCGTGAGCTCGCCGCCGCCCTTGACGGTCACCCCGACTTCCGCCTGCGCCGCCTCCGCCGGGTCTCGGTCCGTGGCTATCACCACCTCACGCCGTACGCCCTCCAACGGCCTGGGGGACAATGATCGGGTGCGCGAGATCCAGACCACTGCTGACCTGATCCGGGCGAGTGGAGGCGATCCGCTGATCGTCTGGGCCGCCCAAGGCTTCGGCCCCGGCGTCCGGGCCTGGTACGACGGTGACGCGGTCGCCGTGGCGTCACCGGACCTCTCGAAGCGCGACCGGCTCGCGGTGTCCGGGTCCGCGGAACCGGCCGCTCGGTTGGCGGCCGGCGTCTTGGCCGAGGTCGGACCGAGCTTCCGCCCGTTCGGCTCGGAGGAGCTGCTGCGGGAGCTGGCGGATCGCGTGCCGGGGATGCAGTTCGCGGCCGCGTTCGGCTGGATGGAGACGGTGCAGACTCCGGACGTGACCACGACCGCGGCTTGGCTCGACGGTGACGCCGGGGTCGAGGAGTTGCTGGCCGAGGCGTCTCCTTCGTCGTACGCGTGGCCCGGGCGTGGCGGCGTACGGCGCTGGGCTGCGGTGAGCGGTGATGGCGGGGAACTGTTGAGCATCGCGGCGGACGCGTGGAGCGCACCGGAGGTCGGATTTCTGGCCGGCGTCGCCACCCGGCCTGTTGCCCGGGGCAAGGGATTGTCCCGGCAGGTGTGCGGGTTCGTCACGGCCGAACTGATCAAGCGGCACGGCCGGGCCGCTCTGATGGTCGACGGTGACAACGCTGCTGCTATCGGGCTCTATCGCAAGCTGGGCTACACCTACCACCGCGTCGCCGCCGCCTTCGTCTGATCAGTCGGGGAGGTCGGCGATCCTGGTCGAGACTCGCTCCAGGACGGCGAGCTCCTCGGGGCTGAGGTGGTCGATGAAACGCTGCCGGACGGAGTCGAGGTGCCCGGGCGCGGCTTCCGCGAGTACATCGAAGCCGTGGTCGGTCAGGTGATAGATCGAGCCGCGCGCGTCGGCGGGATCGGGTTCGCGCTCGATCAGGCCGCGGGCCTCCATCCGGGCCGCGTGGTGTGACAACCGGCTGCGCGACCACTGCATCTTCTCCGCGAAGTCCCTCAGCCCCCAGCGCCGGCCGGGCTTCTCGGACAGGGTGCTGAGCACCTCGTAGTCCGCGGTGGACAGGCCGAGCTGGTTCAGGTCACGGGCGAGCCGGGACGGGACCACGGTCAGCAACCGCCGTACCGCACGCCAGGCCCGCTCCTCGTCGGAGTCCAGCCAGCGCGTCTCGGTCACGGGTCCGATCGTACTTCTTTGACGTGTCAAAGAACAGGTGTACGCTCGTTGACATGTCAAAGACAATTCTGCTGGTCATTGCCAGCACTCGCCCCGGGCGGCTGGGGCCGGCGGTTGCGCAGTGGTTCGCCGGTGCCACGGCGGAGGTGGCGGCCGAGCTCGGGGTGCGCCTCGAGGTGGCGGATCTGGCCGAGGTCGGCCTGCCGTTCCTCGACGAGCCGGAGCATCCGTCGAGCGGGAACTACCTGCACGAGCACACCCGGTCCTGGAGCCGGCGGGTGGCGGCGGCGGACGCCCTCGTCTTCGTGACGAGCGAGTACAACTACGCGATGCCGGCCACGCTCAAGAACGCGTTCGACTATCTGTACGCCGAGTGGGCGTGGAAGCCGTGCCTGTTCATCGGGTACGGGAACACCTCGGCCGGGACCCGCGGTGTCCAGATGGCTCGGGGCGTGGCGGCGTCCTTGCGGATGCTGCCGATCGGGAGCGACATCTTTCTCCGGATCGCCGATGATCTGCAGGATGGCGTTGTGATCAACTCGGAGCGATTGGCCGTGCGGGCCCGCGATGCATTGCGCCAGCTCAGTCGGGTGGCCGGCGTCCTGCGGCCGTTGTACCGGGAGGACACGGGGACAAGTGCGCTCGAGTCGGCCGCGATCGTGCCCGCTGTGCTCGGGGATGCGGCCGAACTGTTGGTGCTGCAGCGGTGCTGCTGGGTCGACGAGGCGATCGCCAACTCACGGCTCGATCTGCCGGCCCTGGTGGAGTCGGAGGCCGAGGTCGTGGCCGGTCTGCGCACCTGGTCCACCTGGTGCGTGCGATCCGCCGGGCGTCTCGTCGGCTCGGTGCGGGCGCGGCGTGAGGGGGACAGCTGGGAGATCGGCCGGCTGATGGTTGCCCCGGACCAGCGTCACACCGGTTTGGGCCGGCGCTTGCTGGCCTTCGCCGAGGCCCAGGCGCCGTACGGAGTCACGGCCGCTGGGCTGTTCACCGGCGAACACAGCGACCGCAACATTCAGCTGTACCAAAAGGCCGGTTACACGCTCTCCACCGAACCCGCACCGGCCGGAGCCGTCCGCCTCACCAAGCTGCTCGCGGCCTAGCGGCTGGGCTGCACCGTCAGCGTCACGCCCGGGCGCGGGGGCGACGGCTTCGGGGTCGGTCCGGAGCTGGGCTTCGGTGTCGGGCTCGGCTCTGTGCGGGTGGCCGGCGCCGGGGGCGGGACGAACGGGGCCTTGCTGGTGTCCTTGCAGTTCTCCGGGTCCGAGTTGCCGTTCTCGTCCGGGCTGACCACGGCCTGCGGGAAGAGGTTGCTGGTCGTGTCCCGGTCGCCGGAGCCGTAGTTCGTCGCGCAGTCCTGCAGCGGCAGGCTGATCGGGTTGCCGTCCTGGTCGTACAGCCGGACGTCGACCTGCTTGCCCTGGGCATCGAACGGGTAGATGTTCGAGACCTGCTTCCCGTCCAGCGTCAGGCCGTTCGACGGCGGGTTGTACGCCGACGAGCCGCCGCGGTAGTCGTTGTAGTTGGAGAACACGCCGAACGACGTACCGGCGTACGCGGCGGCGAGGAAGGCCGGGACCGCGATCGCCGCGACGACGTTGAGCGGTACGACGTACCAGAGCCAGCGCCGGTCCTGCTGCGTCTTGCGGCCGATCCAGATCGACACCGCGGCGCCGGCGATCGAGCCGACCACGGTGACCGAGTTCGCGCCGAACAACGCGAAGAAGCCGCCGGCGCCGATCACACCGCGGGCGACCCACCAGACCGGCTGGCCGATGCTGACCAGCTCGCGGCGGGCATGCGGCGGGATCTGCTCGATCCACGCGTGGATGGCGGCGGTGCCGCGGGCACCGTGCGGGGTGTCGAGGACGATCCGCGGGTCGTTGCCGTGCAGCGCCCGTACGCCGAGGAAGGCCCCGCCGAACAGCACCGCGAGTCCGAGCAGACCGAAGAACGCGGTCGCGTCCTGCTGCCACGCGAAGATGCCGACGGCAATGAAGAACGGTCCGGCGGTGGCCGCGATCAGGCCCCAGCGCAGCGCCTTCCAGCCGGCGTCGAGATGGGCGTCGCCGACCGGCTGGGTCCGCGGTGGATACCCGGCCGCGGTGCGCAGTTCGTCGGCGTACTGCTGTGGTGTGCCCAGACGCTCCTGCAAGGCCGCGATGGTCGACTCGCCCTCGAACTCGGCGGCCACCTCGGTGAGGTGACCACTGACGTCGTCGAGCACATCCTCCAGTTCGCCCGGTGGCAGGTCGCTGAGTTCGGCCCGCACCTGGGCCAGGTAGATCGCGACCGCTCCGGTCAGAGTGCTGTTCACGCGGCCTCCTTCTCCAGCAGCAACACCGACATGGTGTCGGCGAAGTGGTTCCAGGTCTTGGTGGACTGTTGGAGCAGTTCGCGGCCGGTCTTGTTCAGCCCGTAGTACTTCCGGTGCGGCCCTTCCTCACTCGGCTGCACGTACGACGTCAACGCGCCGGCCGCGAACAACCGCCGCAACGTCCCGTACACCGACGCGTCCGCGACATCCTCCAGCCCCGCGGCCCGCAGCCGCCGCAGCACGTCGTACCCGTACCCGTCGGCGTCCCGCAACACGGCAAGCACCGCCAGATCCAGCACGCCTTTGAGTAACTGGCTCGTGTCCATCCCAACCTCCCTAACGCACCGGAAGGCCGGACCCCTCAGACCGCCCTCCCGGTGCTCTACTGACCACACTACTACACACTGCGGAGTACTCCGGTAGGCAGCACCCGGCGCGACCGCACGGGGTGCGCGAGTGATCGCCTCGGGCGTGATTGACAGGTCCGCAATTTCGATCAAATGCGGCGGGGGTGGGTCGGGCACAGTGGGGGCATGGCGGATGTGTTCGAGGAGTTCGTGGCGGTGGTGGCTGAGGGGATGGCCGGGCCGGGAACTGCGGTGGTGAACGGGGCCGGGCTGGCCGGACGGGTGCATTTGTCGCGATTCCATTTCGATCGGGTGATCGGGGCGGTGGCGGGGGAGTCGCCGTTCGCGTTCCGGCGGCGGGTGTTGCTGGAGCGGGCGGCGTACCGGTTGCTGGTTGAGCAGGTCGCCGTACTGGATGTGGCGGTGGAGGCGGGGTACGGGTCGCACGAGGCGTTCACTCGGGCGTTCGCCAGGGCTTATGGGATGTCGCCGCGGGAGTGGCGGCGGGAGGCGTCGCGGGTGTTCTTCCTGACGGCGCCGAGTGGGGTTCATTTTCAGCCGCCGGCGGGTTTGAGGCTGCCGGCGCGGAGAGAGGTGAGAGGGATGGACGTACTGGTCAGGATGGTCGAGCATCACGTCTGGTTGACCGGCGAGATGATCGAGCGCGGCGCCCGGCTGGACGCGGCGGCGCTGGACCGGCCGATCGAGCTGTCGGTGGAAGGGATCGACGACGACATCTCGATCCGGTATCTGCTGGATCGGCTGGTCTGGCAGGAGGAGATGTGGCTGGCGTCGGTGGAGGACCGGCCGTTCCAGGTGCCGGAGTGCGGGCGGCAGGTGGTCACGCCGATCTCCGAACTGCGTGAGCGGCACGCGATCGCGGGTTCCCGCTTCGTTGCCCTGGTCAACCAGTTGAACGAGGAGGGCCGTTTCGACGAGAGCTTCGTCGACACGACCTGCGAACCACCACGAGTCTTCACGTACGGCGGCATGGTCGCGCACGTACTCACCTTCGCCGCCCACCGCCGCTCCCTCCTGATCGGCGCCTTCTACACCGCCGGCATCACCGACCTGGGCTTCGGCGACCCCATGCACTACGTAGCCGAAGGCAAGTAACTCGCCGAGTCGTGGTTCGCGCTCGGATCCGGGCCGGATGAGAGCCGCCATTCACGACTCGATGGGCTAAGCGGCCAGGTGGTGGCGGCGGGTGTGGAGGTCTTGGGAGATGCGGGCGATGACGGTGGTGGGGGACTCGAGGAGGTCGTGGGCTGTGATGACGCGGACGAGCCAGCCTTCGCGCTCGAGGTTCTCGCGCCGGCGGATGTCTCGCCGCCATTGGCGGAGATCGAGTACGTGGTGTCGCCCGTCGTACTCGATCGCGACCTTGAGGTCCGGGTAGCACAGGTCCGGTTTCGCCAGCCAGCCTCCGTCGGCGTCGTAGATCACTCGGCCGACCGCGGGCTCGGGGAGACCGGCTAGGACGAGCAGGAGCCGTAGCCGCGATTCCATGGGCGAGTCGACCCCGCGCCGAACGAGTGCGGCCGCTTCCCGGGCGAGCCGGACACCACGTACGCCGATCGCCGCCGACGCCATCTCTCTCAGGTGCTCGGGGTCTGCCCCAGCGCGCCGTACCAGCGAATCGCCGGCCGTGACGAGTTCGGTCAGGTCGCAGTACGGGGCGACGTCGAGGAACGTGCGGTCGGGGGGCGTCAGCGGCAGTCCGACCCGCAGCACGCACTCGAGGTTGTGTACTTCGTGAACGCGCAGACCATGGATGCGCGGCAGGGTTCGATGGGGATCACGGCGGACACTCACATGTACGTCGTCACCGGCCGGTGCGTCCGCGACCCACAAGTTCAAGGCGGTGTGGTGGCTCACCACGGCACCAGGCATCAAAAGCAATGCGGCCTCGGCGCGCAACCGGGGCGTCACCGCGACACTGGCAGCCACGTACACAGACCCCAGCACTCGGCGGTATCCCACACCACGCAACACCCCGCGCGACATCCCCGCCGCCTGTGCCTGCGCCGCCGTGAACAACATCCCACCATTCTCCCAGCCCTACGACCACCCCATCCCCTTTATCCACAGGGACTTCGAGTCGTGGCATCCGGCGGGAGGTACGAAACCCGAGTCGTGACTCAGGGCTGCGCAACGGCGATGGAATCAACCCAAATCCACGACTCGGCGAACGGGGCGGGGTCGGACCAGGTTAGTTGGTGGGGTCGTGGAGGTCGGGGCGTTGGGTGGGGGTGGTGATGTCGACGTCGATGGGGGTGAGTTTGGTGGGGGCGGCGATCGTGCCGGAGGTGACGGGGAGGTTGAGTTTGCTGCCGGCGAGGTCGATGTCGATGGTGGCGCCGGTGTCGTTGGGGCTGGTCCACTCGGTGTCGGAGAGGGTGATCGCGAGGCCTAGGATGCGGCCCTTCGGGATCACCTCGTCCTGGGCGCGGAGGGGAACGGTGACGGTGGTCCACTGGCCGGGGGTGAGCGGAGTCGGCTTGCTCAGGGACTTGCTGTGGGCGGCGTCGATCCAGCCGCGGCTGATGATGCCGTGGTCGCTCTGTGCGGTCAGCTTCTCGACGGTGTAGTAGCAGCTGTCGTCATAGTCCGTACTCGCGCCTTCGCAGGAGCTCACGTCGGTACGCCGGACCCCGGTGTACCGCTGGGCGTCGCCGTACTCGATCAGGCGGGCGGTGACCGGCGTCGTGGTCGAGTCGGACTTGAGCTTGAGCGTGACCGACGACGTACCGCTGATGCGGATCGGCACCGGCAGTGGCGCGGACAGGAACATCTGCCTGCCGGCGATCACCGTGGTCGGGTCGGCGACGATGTCGTCCTCGGTCAGGTCCGGGTCGTCCGTGATCGTCACCGATCCCTTGCCCTGGGCACCTAGTTTGCCCGCGGACAGCGGCACGGAGATGGGACGGTTCACGGCCGGCCAGGTCTGGTAGCTGCGCCAGACATCGGGCGCGGTCTCGATCGTTGCCATCGGCTCCTTCATGACGCCGTTCTGCAATCCCTGCAGCCAGTAGTCGAACCACTTGTGCAGCTCGTCCACCCAGGCGTCACGACGGAACTCGAAAGGATCGACGTGGTCTTCAAGACCCAGCCACAGCTTCCGGGGCACGTTGTTCTTCGACAGTGCGGTCCACCACTGGGAGAAGTGGTTCGTCTGGACGTTGTAGTCACTGAGCCCGTGCGTCATGAAGACGGACGCCTTCACGTTGCCGGCGTCCTTCAGGTAGTCACGCTCGGACCAGAAGGCGGTGTAGTCGCCGGTCTCGTCGTCGTCGTTGTCACCGAGCTCGCCCCGAACCGCTTCACAGGCAGGGCTGTCGTGACCGACGTAGCCGCCCAGCCAGGGCATGTAGTCGTCGGAGTACGGTACGCCGCCGGAGCGGGTGTAGTCGTACCACGAGGAGATCGCCGAGATCGGTACGATCGTCTTCAGGCCTTTGACGCCGGTCGCCGCGACCCCGTTCGCCAGGGTGCCGTCGTAGGACTTGCCGATCATCCCGACGGAGCCGGTGGTCCAGGTCGCCTTGACCTGGCGGCCGTCCGCGGTGTGCGCGGTGTTGCGGCCGTTCAGCCAGTCGATCACGTCGACCACGGAGTCGATCTCGTCCTTGCCGCCGACGTCGCCGCAGCCGGTCGAGCGGCCGGTGCCGACGATGTCGACGCCGATCACCGCGTAGCCCCGCGGGACGAAGTAGTTGTCGTAGTACAACGGCATCTTCTGGATGACGCCGTTCTCGTCGTACGTCTTCTTCTCGCTCTCGTTGCCGCGACCACAGCACGAGTAGTACGGCGAAGCGTCCATGATCACCGGGATCTTCACCCCGGCCAGCGCGGTCTCGACCGGCCGGACGATGTCGACGGCGATCACGTCGTCCTTGCCGTCGGAGTCGGTGTCCATCGTGGTGTCGACGTACACGGACTCGCGGATCGCGGCGTCGTAGTCGTAGACCGGCTGAGTGCTCTTCGTGGCCGTGTCGATGTGCTCCGGCACGCTCGAAGTGGCGGCCGGTCCGGCGCCGGCACCGGGGTCGTCCGGGATCGGGGCAGCCATGGCCGGACCGGTCACGGTCGCCAGGCTGAGCACGGTGGACGAGACCAGGATCGTCACCCTGGCGCGGACGGTCGTCATGGCTCGGAAGGCTAGTCACTCCCGCGCCGCAAAGCCAGGTTCTGCCGAGATTGGTAAGCACTTCCCGGCGACACAGCGTAACGAGACACTGATTCCGATAAGGTGACCGCCACCACCCCTGGGGGGAGAGCAGGAAAGGGTAGGCCAGTGAATCTGCGAGCACCGGTGACATTGCTGGACGTGGCACAGCGCGCGGGCGTGTCGGTGGCGACTGCCTCCCGCGTGCTCAACGGCGGGGATCGAGTGCCCCGCCCCGAGTTGCAGGAACGGGTCAAGGCGGCCGCGGACGAGCTCGGCTACACGCCGAACGCGCAGGCGCAGGCGCTGGCGAAGTCGTCGACGAACCTGGTCGGCATCCTGGTCCACGACATCGAGGACCCGTACTTCGCCGCGATCGCGAACGGCGTGATGCGCGCCGCGGACGAGCGCCATCTGCTGGTGATGATGGCCAGCACGTTCCGGGACTCGGAGCGCGAGATCGCTTATCTGTCGTCGTTGCGGGCGCAGCGGGCGCGGGCCGCGGTGATGATCGGCAGCCGGCGGACCGACGCCGAGAGCCTGGCCCGGACCGCGACCGAGGTCGAGACGTTCCTCAGCTCCGGTGCCGGTTTGGCGCTGGTCAGCCAGTCCGGCATGCCGGCCCACACGATCGAGCCGGACAACCGTTCCGGCGCGGCGGCGTTGGCGCGCGAGCTGATCGGGCTCGGCTGGCGGAAGTTCGCCGTACTGGGTGGGCCGGACACTCTCGCCACGGCGCGGGACCGCCGGGACGGATTCGTTGCGGGACTGGCCGAGGCCGGCTTGCAGCCGGTGGCGGTCGAGGCCGGCGAGTTCACCCGCGACGGTGGGTACGCCGCTGCCGGGGTGCTGCTGGATCGGCAGGCCGACGTTGACTGTCTGTTCGCGGTGAACGACGTGATGGCGGTCGGTGCGATGTCCGCTTTGCGTGCGCGCGGGGTCGACGTACCTGGCCGGCTGGGAGTGGCCGGATTCGACGACATCGCCACGCTGCGGGACGTCTGGCCGGGACTCACGACGGTCCGGCTGCCGCTGGAGCAGATGGGCCGGCGGGCGCTGGAGCTGGCGATCGAGGGCGGCGACGCGACCACCGAGACGTTCAAGGCCGAGGTCGTGCTGCGGGAAAGCACCGCACGCGGCTGAAATATGCTCGCGGCGTGACCGATGCCGCGCATGTCTCCGAGATCTTCGACCCGTCGGCCTGGAAGCAGGTGGACGGTTTCGACCTGACCGACATCACCTATCACCGGGCGGTCGACGCCGGGGTGGTGCGGATCGCGTTCAACCGGCCTGAGGTACGTAACGCGTTCCGGCCGCACACCGTCGACGAGTTGTACCGGGTGATGGACCACGCGCGGATGTCGACCGACGTCGGTTGCGTGCTGCTCACCGGCAACGGCCCGTCGCCGAAGGACGGCGGGTGGGCGTTCTGCTCGGGTGGCGACCAGCGGATCCGCGGCAAGGACGGTTACAAGTACGCCGAGGGCACCACGGCCGAGAGCATCGATCCGGCGAAGGCCGGGCGGCTGCACATCCTCGAGGTGCAGCGGTTGATCCGCTTCATGTCGAAGGTCGTCATCTGCGTCGTACCGGGCTGGGCCGCGGGCGGCGGGCACAGCCTGCACGTGGTCGCGGACCTGACGCTGGCGTCCGCGGAGCATGCGCGGTTCAAGCAGACGGACGCGGATGTCGCGTCGTTCGACGGTGGCTTCGGGTCGGCGTACCTGGCCCGGCAGGTCGGGCAGAAGTTCGCGCGGGAGATCTTCTTCCTCGGTGACGAGTACTCCGCCGAGGACGCGTACCGGATGGGCATGGTGAACAAGGTCGTGCCGCACGCCGAGCTCGAGACGGTCGCGCTCGAGTGGGGCAAGAAGATCTGCGCGAAGTCGCCGACCGCGCAACGGATGCTGAAGTACGCGTTCAACCTGATCGACGACGGACTGGTCGGGCAGCAGCTGTTCGCCGGCGAGGCGACCCGCCTCGCCTACGGCACCGACGAGGCCGCCGAGGGTCGCGACTCGTTCCTGGAGAAGCGCCCGGCGGACTGGTCGCCGTACCCCTATGCGTTCTAACACTGATCTCTGAGTAGTTCGCAGAAAAATTCGTGCGGACTGCTGACAGTTCGCGGTAAAACGCTTACGGTCGGGCGATATGGACAACCTCTCCCGCCGTGGATTGCTCACTGGTGCCGGTGCGATGCTCGTCGCAGGCGCGGTCGGCCTACCGGCCTCCGCCCGTACGCTCGACCTGCTGCCCACTCGACGCTTCGCCTTGGACGGACCGGGCGGTGAGCTGTTCCGCAGCAAACCGCTGGCCGATGTCACCGTCATGCAGTCGATCGCGTTCGACACCTGGAACCAGCGGCTCTTCACCGGTCAGCTGCGCTCGAAGACCGGCGCCAACAGCGGCGACCTGACCCTGACCCAACTGACGATGAGCGGTGACGTCGTCGGCCAGATGTACCTGAGTGGGTTCGGCCACGCCGTCTCGATCGGGGCCGAGACCGTCGGGCGTACGACGTACCTGTGGACCGAAACCGACGTGGACACGGCCAACGGGCGTGGCCGGCAGATCGCCCGCTTCCGTTGGCAGGACGGCGCGACGCTGACCAAGGACTCCCCAGGCCTGCGGAAGTGGAAGCCGGTCGCGGACGGCGCCGTGTTCACACCCTCGGTGGACCAGCGGCACGGCCGGATCGGGATCCGCCACACGCTGGCGGACGGCTTTCACATCAACGTGTACTCGCTGGCGGCCGCGCGGGCGGGCAACTTCTCGAATCCTGTTGCCTCGTTCAAGCAACCGCCGATGACCGCCGACATCGACTTCCAGGGCTGGGCACTGTACGGCTCGTACGTCTACCTCTGGGAAGGCGAGGCGTACGCCGGCGAACCCGGTCCGGAGAAGGCGACGTCGAAGCTCTGGTGCTACGACATCAACTGCGGCGAGGTCGTCGAGTCGGTGAAGATCCTGGACGGTGCCGACCTGGTCTACCGCGAGGCCGAAGGCGTCGGTGTGTACGTCGACCACCTCGGAGCCCCGCGGCTCTGCTTCGGGTTCGCCTCCGGCGTCACTGGTGACCGCCGGGCCAACCTCTTCTACCGGACCAAGCTCGTCTGACTGCTACTGGGCGACGCCGTACAGCCGGTCCCCGGCGTCGCCCAGGCCGGGCACGATGTAGCCCTTCTCGTTCAGATGCGAGTCCATCCCCGCGATGACGAGGTTGCACGGGATGTGGAGATCGGCCAGCTCCTGCTCGATCCGCTGCACGCCTTCGGGCGCCGCGAGCAGGCAGATCGCGGTGATGTGGTCGGCGCCCCGGTCGACCAGGAACTGGATCGCCGCGGCCAGCGTGCCGCCGGTGGCCAGCATCGGGTCGAGCACGTAGCACTGCCGACCGGACAGGTCCTCCGGCAGCCGTTCGGCGTACGTCGAGGCCGTCAGGGTCTCCTCGTTCCGGATCATGCCGAGGAAGCCGACCTCCGCGGTCGGCAGCAGCCGGGACATGCCCTCGAGCATGCCGAGGCCGGCCCGCAGGATCGGCACCACCAGCGGCTTCGGCGCGGTCAGCTTGACGCCCTGGGCCTCCGCGACCGGCGTCTGGACGGTGACCGGACCGGTGCGGACGTCCCGGGTCGCCTCGTAGGCGAGCAGCGTGACGAGTTCCTCGGTCAGTCGCCGGAAGGTGGGTGAGTCCGTGTGCTCATCCCGCAGCGCGGTGAGCTTGTGGGCGACGAGCGGGTGGTCCACGACGAGGATCTGCATAAGCCGGAACGGTACCGTCGGCGATTCGCGGCGGGAAAGCGCGCTCGCTGTCAGACTCGACTGTGCTCTGCTTTCCGGGCACCGGAATCTGCCCCCTGCCGGCGCGCCCGGCTCCGGCGGCTCCGCGTAGCCCTGCGGAGAGCGACGTACGGTCACTGACCGTTGACCGGTGTTCGTGGATCTGATATCGCGTCGAGATCGCGAATGCCTCCCGTGCGGAGCGCTTGTCTGCGACGATGATCCGGTGTCTGATGCCACGGCTGGGCCGATGACCACCGATCTCGATTTCGCGGTCGCCGCTTACACCGAGGACGGGGTCTGGACCGTCACACCGCTGGTGCTGCGCGGTGAGCCGGACCTGTCCACGGTGGTGTCCGCGCTCCGGCGCTACCCGGGCGAGGCCGGTGTCCTGGGCATGCTCTCGGTCGACGAGGACTTCTTCATCCTGTTGCGGGTGATCGGCGGCCGGGCCCGGTTGCTGATCTCCGATGTCACCGCCGCGACCGAGTGGCCGCTGGCCCGGCAGGTGGTGGACGAGCTCGACATCCCGCTCGCCGATGACGACGACGAGCAGGTCCCGGCCGGCGACCTGGCGATCATCGCCGACCTCGGCATGAGCGCGATGGATCTGGGCGCGCTGTGCGACGACGTCGACCTCTATCCGGAGGAGATGCTGGAGGAGATCGCCGACGCACTCGGGTTCGGCAACCAGTTCCACGAGGCGATCGAAGCCGTTGGCTAGTCCGGCGCTGCGGCGCGAGTGGGGGCGGTTGATGACACTCGCGCTGGCGGAGGGGGAGAAGGCGCGGCCCGACGTACCGATCGGGGCGATCGTCGTGGACGCCGACGGCACGGTGATCGGCCGCGGCCACAACGAGCGGGAGGCGACCGGCGATCCGACCGCGCATGCCGAGGTGCTCGCGATCCGCGCCGCCGCTCGGCACGTCGGCGAGTGGCGGCTGACCGGGTGCACGCTGGTCGTCACGCTGGAGCCGTGCACGATGTGCGCCGGCGCGATCGTGCTGTCCCGGCTGGACCGGCTGATCTTCGCGGCGTACGACGAGAAGGCGGGGGCCGTGGGTTCACTCTGGGACGTCGTCCGGGATCGGCGGCTCAACCATCGGCCCGAGGTCGTGGGCGGCGTGATGGCCGACGAGGCGGGTGCCCGGCTCCGCGATTTCTTTATCGGGCACAGACCTTGATAGCCTCTCCGGCGGTGGCGTGTCCGAGCGGCCGAAGGAGCGCGCCTCGAAAGCGCGTGACGGGCAACCCCCGTCCGAGGGTTCAAATCCCTCCGCCACCGCCAACCACCCTTCGCGGGTGGAAGTTAGGCCGGAGACCCTGATGCTGTGTGATGCGTCAGGGTTTTCGTCTCTCGGGACCTGACTCGACGAGGGGCCCCACATGGATGTTGAGGAGCTCGATCGGATCCTGCTGGCCGGGGCCGCGGTGCTGCTGGTCGCGGTGGTGGCCGTCCGGCTGTCGGGGCGGCTCGGGCTCCCGTCGCTGCTGATCTACCTCGGGATGGGGCTCGTCCTCGGCGAGTCGGGGCCGGGGCACATTCATTTCGAGAATGCCCAGCTCGCGCATGCGCTCGGGTTCGCCGCGCTGGTGGTGATCCTGACCGAGGGTGGTCTGACCACCCGGTGGAACGAAGTGCGCCCGGTGATGCCGCTGGGCGTCGTACTGGCGACTGTCGGCGTCGCGATCAGCGTGGGCGTGGTGGCCTGCGTGGCGCACTTCGTGCTCGGGCTGGACTGGCAGATCGCCGTACTGCTCGGGGCCGTGACGTCACCGACGGACGCGGCCGCGGTGTTCTCGGTACTGCGGCGGGTCCCGGTCAGACCGCGGTTGCGGGGTGCGCTGGAGGCCGAATCCGGTCTGAACGACGCGCCAACCGTTTTGCTCGTCACTCTGGTCAGCACGGGCGAGGTTGGTGAGAAGGGGCTGCTGTACTTCAGCGGCCTGGTGCTCTACGAGTTGGTGATCGGTGCGCTGTTCGGGTTCGTGATCGGGTGGCTCAGCGTCGGCCTGATCCGCCGGATGGCGCTCGGCTCGGCCGGTCTGTATCCGCTGGCGGTCCTGTCGCTGGCGATCATCTCGTACGCCGGTGGCGCGGTGCTGCTGCACGTGTCGGGGTTCGCGGCCGTCTACGTGACCTCGCTGGTGCTCGGACGGGCCGAGTTGCCGCACCGGATGGCCACTCGGTCGTTCGTCGACGGGATTGCGTGGCTGGCCCAGATCGGGCTGTTCGTGATGCTTGGGCTGCTCGCGTCACCGGGTCGCTTCCGGCTGAACGACGTACTCCTCGCGTTGGTGATCGGCATCGCGGTGACGGTGGTCGGGCGGTTCGCATCGGTGGCGGTGTCGGCGGCGCCGTTCCGGTTGCCGTGGGCTGAGCAGACGTTCATCGCCTGGGCGGGGTTGCGCGGCGCGGTCCCGATCGTGCTCGCGACGATCCCGCTGGCTGAGGGCGTACCGCAGGCGGACCGGATCTTCGACGTGGTGTTCGTGCTGGTGCTGCTGTTCACGCTGCTCCAGGGGCCGTCACTGCCCTGGCTGGCGCGCCGGCTCGGGGTGCTCGACGAGACCGCGGCGTACGAGGTGGACATCGACGTGGCGCCGCTGGAGTCGCTCGGCGCCGACATGATCCAGGTGCACGTGCCGAGCGAGTCCCGCCTGGCCGGCGTCGAGATCGGCGAACTCCGCCTCCCGGCCGGCGTCTCGGTCTCCCTGATCATCCGCGGCGACCGCGCCTTCGTCCCGGACCGCCGCACCGTCCTCCGCGCCGCCGACTCCCTCCTCGTCGTTGCCCCCAGCCCGCTCCGCGACCAGACCGTCCGCAGGCTCCGCGCCGTCTCCCGAGCCGGCCGCCTGGCCGGCTGGTTCGGCGAACGCGGCCGCGAACAGCTCTGAGCTCGACTCGGTTGCCTAGGGGTTAGTTCTGAACTACCTTTGAACTATGTCAGACCTGCAGGAAGTGAACTTCTCGGACCTGCTTCAGCGCCCCAACGAAACAGTGGAAAAGCTGAAGGCAAGCCGGCACCGCGCCCTCCGCGTCCACCGCCGCGGCTCCGAGGACGACCTGGTCCTGACCACTGTCGATCGCGTAACGGTGCAGAGTCAGTGGGCTGAGCTTGGCGCGCGGACCCTGCGTGCTGTGATGGACAACCCGACCCTGCGCTCCACCCACCTGCTCGACATCCTGCCGCAGGTATTTCCATGGATTCGATTCCTGCCGACCGACGGTCAGACCGAATTCGCGCAGGAGCTCGTCGAGGTGTGGGAGGCCAGTGTGGACCTCGGCGTCCCGGGCCCGGTGCTGCTGCTCATCGCTCGTTGGCGCAACACTGCGGAGGTCTACGCCGATCCTGACCTACCCTGACCTCGCCAGAGAAGGGCAACTTCGGGGCGACCGACTGATCAGTTCGGGTTCTGGCCGGAGGGGACTGGTTGGGGGGTGTGGATGACGGGCAGGCAGACGTTGGCGTTCGGGGGGACGGTGACGGAGGGGAGGCCCTTGAGCTTCACCGAGCCGAAGCCGGCGCCGATGACCAGGTCGACGGTGTGGTCGGTGCGGCCGTCGCCGATGAGGAGGGCCTTCTGATTCAGCTGGCCGGCGATCAGCAGCATCTCGGGCGCGGTCTCGCTGGCGCCGCGGATCGAGACCACGTCGATCTTGTCGCCCTTGGGCTCGTTCGCGATCTTGCTGATGTTGAAGCCGCGCTTCTGCAACGCATCCGCGACCCGCTGCGCCGAGCCCGCCTTCGCACCGCCGTTGTAGACGTTCAGCACGACCTGCTTGGGCACCAGCCGGTTGTTCGGCAGCTTCTGCTCGACGCAGGTCGGCTCGGCGCTGCTGTTGATCAGGGACTTCCAGCCCCACCAGCCGCCGCCGGCCAGGATGCCGAGCAGGATCACCATCGTGATCGGCGTCCGCCAGTGGATCCGCGAGTGTGGCCTCGGTTGCGGATGGATCGCTGTCATCGGCTCAACCCCCCGTGAGCAGACATGGTCAGTCCACGACCAGAACCCGGGCGTGCAGGACCAGACGCTGCTGCAGCGCGGCGCGCAGGGCGCGGTGCAGGCCGTCCTCGAGGTACATGTCGCCCTTCCACTCCACGACGTGTGCGAACAGATCGCCGTAGAACGTCGAATCCTCGTCGAGCAGTGCGTTCAGGTCGAGAGTGCCCTTGGTCGTCACGAGCTCGTCCAGCCGCACCTGCCGTGGCGGCAGCGACGACCAGTCCTTCGGCTTGAGCCCATGGTCCGGGTACGGGCGTTCCTCCCCGACACGCTTGAAGATCACCCCCCGAAGTCTAGCGGGGTAAAAGGTCTTGTGAGAGGTCGTGAAGGTCACCGGAACAGCCCGGAGAGGTGACTCAACCTTTCGGTGCCGTCAGACGTCCCACCGGGATCGGGAGCAGTGAGCCAGATACAGCGCTCACGACCAAGGGGGTTAACCGCATGCGAATTCTTTCCAAACTCGGCCTCGCGACGGCCACGATCACGGTCGTCGCACTCGGTATGACGTTGCCGGCGGACGCGATCACGGTGTCCCAGGTGAAGGCGGCCCAGACCCGGCTGAACCGGCTCGGCTGCATGGCGGGACCGGTCGACGGCAAGGCCGGCGCCATGACCCAGGCGGCGACCGTGCGGTTCCAGGCCGCCAACGTCTTGAGTCAGACCGGTTCGCTCAGCAGTACGACGTACTCGCGGCTGATGGCCTCGACCGCGAAGCGGTGTGACGTCCGGGCGGTGCCGCGCCGGTCGGGCACGGGCCGCCGGATCGTGATCAGCCAGACGCAGAACTGGGTCTGGCTCATCGATGCCCGCGGCAAGGTCGTCCGGCAGGGCGGGATCATCGACAATCCGACGTACCTGAAGGCCGGTAACTACACGAGTGGCGCGAAGTGCGGGCGGGCCGCCCGGGTCCGGAAGAACACCGACGGTGCGAGCCTGTACCTGAACAACTTCGTCCGGTTCGCGCCCTGCGGGATCGGGTTCCACCAGATCCCGACGTACAAGTCCACCGGGAAGCAGATCCACGCCGACTGGCTGCTCGGCACCAACTACAAGGCCTCCCACGGCTGTATCCGGGTGTCGGCGTCGATGTCGGCCACGATCTGGTCCTTCGCCGCCGGCGCGACCCATGTGGTCGTGATGCGCTGAGGTCCCCGAGTGCCCCGGGGTGTGGATAACGGTCCGATCCACGCTCCGGGGCACTAGCATGCGCAGCGGGTAGTTCTGTCAACCGGGGAAAGGCACGCTGACATGGCCGAGACAGCCGACGTCGTGGAGTCCGTCAAGCAGGGCTACGCGTTCGAGGGGGCGGCGATCGAGCTGGGCGCGCTGCTGGTCGACGACGAGCCGAAACCGGAGGCGGCGGTCCGGATCCCGCTCTCGATGGTGAACCGGCACGGCCTGGTCGCGGGCGCCACCGGTACCGGTAAGACGAAGACGCTGCAGCTGATGGCCGAGCAGCTGTCCGCGGCCGGTGTCGCGGTGTTCGCCGCCGACATCAAGGGCGACCTGTCCGGCATCTCGCAGCCGGGTGAGGGCAACGACAAGCTGCTGGCCCGGACCAAGTCGATCGGCCAGGACTGGACCGCGTCCGGGTTCCCGACCGAGTTCTACGCGCTGGGCGGGCAGGGCACCGGGATCCCGATCCGGGCCACCATCACGTCGTTCGGGCCGGTGCTGCTGTCCAAGGTGCTGGGGCTGAACGACGTCCAGGAGTCCTCGCTCGGACTGATCTTCCACTACGCCGACAAGGCCGGACTGACGCTGCTCGACATCAAGGACCTGCGCGCGGTCATCCAGCACCTCACGTCCGACGAGGGCAAGGACGACCTGAAGGAGCTCGGCGGGCTGTCCGCGGCGACCGCCGGCGTGATCCTGCGGTCGCTGATCGGGTTCGCCGACCAGGGCGCCGAGGCGTTCTTCGGCGAGCCGGAGTTCGACACCGCGGATCTGATGCAGCAGCGCGACGGCAAGGGCGTCATCTCGCTGCTCGAGCTGCCGAACCTGCAGGACCGGCCGGCCCTGTTCTCGACGTTCCTGATGTGGCTGCTGGCCGACCTGTTCCACGACCTGCCCGAGATCGGCGATGCGGACAAGCCGAAGCTGGTGTTCTTCTTCGACGAGGCGCACCTGCTGTTCGCGGACGCGTCGAAGGCGTTCCTGTCGGCGATCGCGCAGACCGTCCGGCTGATCCGGTCGAAGGGTGTCGGCGTCTTCTTCGTCACCCAGACGCCGAAGGACGTGCCGGACGACGTGCTCGCGCAGCTCGGCTCGCGGGTGCAGCACCAGTTGCGGGCGCACACGCCGAACGACGCGAAGGCGTTGAAGGCGACCGTGTCGACGTTCCCGACGTCGTCGTACGACCTGGGCGAGGTGTTGACCCAGCTCGGGATCGGCGAGGCGATCGTGACGGTGATGAACGAGAAGGGCGCGCCGACGCCGGTGGCGTGGACCCGGTTGCGGGCGCCGCAGTCGCTGATGGCGCCGGCCTCCGCGGAGCAGCTGACCGCCTCGGTGCAGGCTTCGCCGAACAACGCGAAGTACACCGCGGTGATCGACCGGGAGTCGGCGTACGAGATGCTCGCCGCCAAGGTGCAGGCCGGCGCCGAGCAGGCCCGGACGGAGGAGCAGGCCAAGCAGCCGGAGGCCCCGAGGCCGCGTGCCCAGAAGCAGGAGAAGTCCGTGGTCGAGGCGGTCATCGGCTCGACGGTCTTCAAGCAGTTCGCCCGCTCCGCCGGCCGCGAGATCGTCCGCGGGCTCTTCGGCGCAGCCCGCCGCCACAAGTAAACCCTGCGCAGGCAGGGAATTCAGTCGTTTGATCGTTGATCAAACGACTGAATCATCAACCATTGACCATCGTTTCCAACTCGTCATCCACAGCGCGCCGTCGCGGATTGGGACGAGACGCCTACTCGTCGTACGGTGGGAGGGATGGTTGCGCAGAGTAGGCGAGCGATACGGTCCTGGGCGCTGTGGACCCTGACGGTCCCGGCGTTCGCTGTTGTGGTGCTCGTCGACCTCGCCGCGATCGGGTACGGCGTGCAGGCGTTCACCGACCGGCCGGACTGGCGCGGCCTGGACGTGGTGTTCGCACTGACCGTGTCCGCGCTGATCTCGGTCGAGGGTGCCCGCCGGGTCGAGAACCGGCGGCGTCGCGGCGGAGCGCTGCACAAGGACCTGGCGCCGGCTTGGATGATCGCGGCCGCCGTCATCCTGCACCCGGCGCTGGCAATCCTGGTCGCCGTCCTGCTCCGGATCTGGTGGCGGATCCGGGCCGGCAAGTGCATCCCGTATCGATGGGCGTTCTCGACCGCGGTGTACGTGCTCGCGGTCGGAGCGGCCCACGCGGTCTTCGTCTGGGCTCGCGACCTGACCGGCGACAGCGGTCTCGGCCTGGTCGTCTCGATGGTGTCCGGCGCGATGGCGTACGTCGTGACCGACACCGTGCTGTGTGGCCTGGCGATCTCGCTGATCATCCCCGGCAGCAGTTGGCGCGAGGCTGTCGGTGGGCTGGACGATCTCTGCACCGACGTGACGGCCGCGACCCTCGGCTGCCTGCTGGCCGCGGCCTGCCTGATCAGCCCGTGGTTCGCGTTCGTGGCGATCCCGATCACGCTGACCGCGCAGCGAGCCCTGCTGCTCGGCCAGTTGGAGTCCGAGGCGCAGACGGATCCGAAGACCAGCCTGACCCGGGTCGACTGGTGGCGGCGCCGTACTGAGGAGATGTTGCGGACCGCGCGGACCCAGCGGGAGCCGATGGCGGTGCTGCTCATCGACATCGACCACTTCAAGCAGGTCAACGACCGGCACGGGCACCTGGTCGGCGACGAGGCGCTCCGCGCGGTCGCGACGATCCTGCGCAGTGCGATCCGGGCGAAGGACGTGATCGGCCGGTTCGGTGGCGAGGAGTTCGTGATCGCGCTGCCGGACACCGGCCTCGACGAGGCGACGGTCACTGCCGACCGGCTCCGCAACGCCGTCGCCGCCAGCCCGCTCGCCGCGATGTGCGCCGGCGTACTGGACGAGCCGGATCTCGACCCCGACACGTTCCGGCTCACCGTCTCGATCGGCGTGGCCGTCCACCCGGCCGACGGCAGCACTGTCGACGACCTGTTGCTCCGAGCCGACCGGGCCATGTACGCCGCCAAGTCCGCCGGCCGCAACCGCGTTCGCCTGGCCGCCGACACGCTGCCTCTCCCACGGCTGACCCCGATCACCCCGGTCCGGTCGCACGACAGCTCCCCGGCCGATCGCGGCGCCGACCACGCGGTCGCCACCGGCGCGACGGCGCCCACCGACCGCCGCTGACCGACCTGCACCCGTCGGCAATCTTCCGCCGCCGGCGCAGAACCATTCACCTCGGTACGGCGTCTCCAGGGGTGAGGGTGGCAGGACGGAGAACACATGGCCGGTTCGGGGAGTCGCGACGACGACTTCACGGCCTTCGTGCTGGCCAGGTCCGCGCGGTTGGTGCACTTCGCGCGGATGCTCTGTGGTGACGCCGGCCTGGCGGAGGACCTCGTGCAGACCGCGCTGGAGAAGGCGTACCTGCGCTGGGATCGGATCGAGCTGGCCGACCCCTTCGGCTATGTCCGGCGGGCCGTGGTCAATCAGCACCTGTCCTGGGTACGACGCCGGCCGTGGCGCGAGCGGCCTAGCGGCGACGCGAGCGAGCTGGAACTGTACGCGGGCGACACCGCTGGGTTCGGTGCAACGGTCGCCGACCCGTCGGGTGCGGTCGAGCGCAAGCTCGCCGTCGGCGCTGCGCTGTCGACGCTGACCCGGCGCGAGCGTGCGGTCGTCGTACTGCGGTATGTCGAGGACCTCACCGAGCAGCAGACGGCGGCGCTGCTGGGGGTCGCGGTCGGCACGGTGAAGAGCGCGAACGCGCGGGCGCTGGCGAAGCTGCGGGCCGCGCCCGAGCTGAGCGGTAGTTATGTAGGAGAGCGAGCATGAACGACAAGGGCACTACCCTGCCCGAGGACGACCTACGGGCCGCCCTGGCGCCGGACGGCAGCATCGCGCCCCTCGATCCTGCTCGCGTGATCTCGGGAGCTCGCCGCCGGCGTAAGGTGCGCGGCCTCGCCACGACCGCGGTCGCCGCGATAGCGGTCGCCGGAGTCGCGACCAGCGGCTTCCTGGCCGGCGGCAGGTTGCTCGGGCAGGCTCCCGAACCGGCGAATCCCGGACCGACGGCGCTGATGTCCCCGAACAGCCCGACGCCATCGGCCACCACCCCGAGGCCGCCGGCCAGCACGCCTGGCGCGATCCCGATCACAGCGGCGGCCTGCCGCGCGGCGGCGGCAAGCGAGCCGGGCCCCGGCCCCAAGGCCACCCAGCGGAGCCTGCTGAGCGACGAGACCGGCACCGCGATCGTGATTGCGGACAGCCGCTACTGGGTGGCATGCGACAACACGTTCGGCCGGCAGGTGTCGGCGCGGCGGCCGGCGCGCCTGCAGAAGCCGAGCCCACAGGACACGGACGCCTTCGCGGTCGCCGACGACCTGATCACGCGCCCGGACGGCGAGCGCGAGTTCTCCTGGGCCGGTGGGATGCTGCCCGACGGCGTGGCGAGAATCCGGTACACCTTCCCCGACGGCGCGACCGAGGACGCCGTGGTCCACGGCGGCTTCTGGCTGCTGCGGCATATCTCCGACCGGGTGCCGCCGAGCGGCCCGCCGACGACCACGATCCGGGTCCGCCTGCTGTCCGCGTCGGGTGCCGTCGTGAACGACTTCCGGCTGACCTGGGGACTACAGACGTGCGCCCAGATCAGCCACGGCTGCTGAGCACCAGAACCTTCCGGACCCGAGGCGCGTCCTTCAGTCCGACAGAGTCCAAGAAAGTTGTGGAGGGCAACGATGATCGAACCGGGCCGGAAACGGCGGATGACCGGGATCCTGGTGAGCGGACTCGCGGTCGCGGCGGTGGCCGGCGTCGCGATCGCGGGGACGGCGATGGCCCGCAGCGGAAGGCCGGACGTGGCGGTCGGGGGCGGTGGCCCGGCAACGCCGGTCCTGCAAACGCCCGCGACACCGAGTGCCGCGGAAACCCCTGTACCTGCGACGCGGAAAGTCACGCCCGCTGCCACACCGAGGATTGCGCAGACCCCGGTGCCGAGCAGCAAGGTCGTCGTACCGAGGCCGAAGCCGCAGAAGCCGCAAGAGCAGCAGCCGCCGGCGGATCCGGTCGCCGCGTGCAAGCAGTGGCTGAAGGACACCGGCGAGGGCAATCCCGGCAGCCGGGCGAAGGCCGTTGCCCGCCTGGACGGTACGCCGGGCACCGTGCTGATCCTTGCCGACAGCAACTACTGGGCCGGCTGCGACACCGCTTACGCCCGGACCGGCGGCGGCCAGGGCTCCATCCGGCAACCGACCAAGCTCGCCAATCCGGCGCCTGGCGACGCGGAAGCCTTCACCGTCGCGAACAACCTGATCCCGATCAACGGCAAGCAGTACGAGTACTACTGGGCCGCCGGCCAACTGCCGTCCGGTGTCACCAAGATCTCGTATGCCTTCCCCGACGGCCGCACCACGAACGCTGTCATCCAGGGCAAGTACTGGGTGATGCAACACCAGACCACAACGCCATGGAAGGAAGGCACAGCGCCGACCACACTGATCAAGGTCACGCTGTACGGCGCCAACGGCCACGCCCTGCGTGACTTCCTCCTGGTCTGGGGCGAGGACACCTGCGCCCAGATCAGCCACGGCTGCTGACCCCGGATCCAAAGCGGCGGCCGCACGCTCATTGAGCGTGCGGCCGCCGTGGGGAGGGGTTGGTGGTTCAGCAGGTGCCGAAGGATCCGGCCGACACCCAGGCCTTCGCGACATACATGCCGGCGTTGACCCGCAGCCAGATGCTGCTGGTGCCCTGTGAGCCGGTGACGCTCTGCCCGGTGGTCTGGCACTCGACCGTCACCTGCGCCGACTTGCCTGCCATGCCGACAACCGCGCCGGACGAGCTCGCCGAGTTCCGGATGTTCAGGTAGCCGGACGAGATCGAGACCGTGCCACGGCCGCCGTCGCCGGTCCACAGGTAGGTCACATCCACGAACCCGTTGTCCGGCAGTGCCAGCGCGTCCCAGAACACGCCGTCCGCGAGGTCGATCCCGGCCGGGTTCGCGACGGTCCGGCCGAACTGGTCCTTCCCGCCGTTGTAGCCGTTCTGGTACGCCGCCTGTGCCTCGGGCTTGCCCTGCGGCAGGTCCTTCCACATCTCGCGGGTCGCGCTCGGGTTCCAGTAGTCGTCCTTGGTGTTCCACGGGCCGACGTCCCACACCGGCTCGAAGGCGCAGCGCGAGGCGGTGCAGACCTTGACCGAGTACGTGCCGGAGCCGTTGCCGGCCAGTCCTCGTCGTGACGGCAGCGCGACGAAGTGGTCGCGACTCACGATCACGTGGCCGTTGGCCGTCGTACCGCCGACCAGGCCTTCGCGGGTGGCGAAGACCCGGGACTGCAGCGGCGCGGCCTGGATGATCATCCCGCTCGGGGCCGCCTGGTCGGTGGGCTGAACGGTCACGTCACCGACCCACGGGCTCGCGCCGGTCGGTGGTGCGCTGACGATGATCCGCAGCTGGATCTGGTCACTCGTGCCGGGCAGGGCGGTCGGCGTACCGGCCTTGGCGGCCGTCCATTCGGACCACCTGCCGTTGACCCAGGCCCGTACGTCGACCTCCGCCGACGAACTGTCCGGCGTGCCGGTGGTGTAGCCGACGACGACGGCCGAGGTGGCGGCGCCGAAGCGGACCGGGGTGAGCTCGGCCAGACCGGAGCGCTGCTTGATCTCGGTCGAGCCGATCGCGGCCGGGGCGTCGCCGAGGACGATCCGGTTGCCGTCGACCTTGACGTTGCTGGATCCCTGGACAGGTTGCGTGGCGACGACGGCGGGGTCGGTCTCCGCGGCGGAGCTCGGGAGGGCGATGGCGGCGAGCGGCGCGATCGCGAGGGCGGCGGCCAGGCAGGCGATGGCCTGCCGACGGGCTTTGATACTTCGGGTGACACGCATGGGCGGAACCTCCGGGGCGGTGAAGGTGTGTGCACCCAATGTGACAAATGAACCGCGACTCTGCATAGCCCGTGAATAAATTTCTTCGAAGGAGTTGGTGACCGAACAGAACCCGATCGATCACCCAGTGGGTTTGTACCGGTGTGACAGAGGCAGAGGAGAATCGATGACCCGGACCGCGGACGCCGACTTCGAGCGCTTCGTGTTGGCGCAGTCGACCCCCTTGCTCCGCTTCGCGGAGATGCTGTGCGGCGATCGGCACACCGCCGAGGACCTGGTGCAGCAGGCGTTGATGCGCTCCTATCCGAAATGGCACCGGCTGAGCGGCGACCCGTTGCGGTACGTACGGCGGGTGCTGGTCAACCGATTCCTCACGCAGGCCCGCCGGCGCTGGAACAACGAAGTACCCAGTGACCCGGTGCAGAACGATTGGGACCAGCGAGCGGTAGCGGACTTCGCCCAGGACGTGCAGACCAGGGAGGCCGTGCTCTCGGCTCTCGCCGGCCTGACCGTCCGGGAGAGAGCCGTCGTCGCGCTGCGCTACTCGCAGGATCTCTCCGAGGCCGAGACCGCCGAGCTGCTCGGTGTGGCGGCCGGGACCGTGAAGAGCACGGCTTCCCGGGCGCTGGCCAAGCTGCGTCTGGCACCCGACCTGATCGATACCGGAGTTGGAGGAAACTGATGAGTGACGAGCGGATTCGCAACGCTCTCGACTATGACCTGGAGCCGTGGCAGCCGGACCCCGCCGACCTGATGCGGCGCGGCAAGCGGCTGGCCTGGCTTCGCCGCGGACTGGCCGCGGCGGGCGTCACCGCACTCGCCGGAACCGTTGCGACGGTGTCCGCCGCGGTCGGGGGACCGACCGACGTGAAGAACCTGCTGGCCGGTGGCGACAAGCCACCGGTGCCGGTGGTGGTGCCGGCGGCGACTCCGCAGCCGCCGTCGGTCGACCCGACCTGCCTGCCGAGCAAGCCGGCGCTGCCGAAGGTGGAGGTCTCGATCGACAAGACCATCGACCCGAACAGCGTGCCGACGACCAAGCCGAGCCTGCCCGGCAAGCCGACCCTGCCGTCGGTGCCGACCACCCTGCCGTCGCTGCCGGGTAAGCCGTCGCTCCCGACGACGAAGCCGACGCTGCCGTCGCTCCCCCAGGGCAAGCCGACGCTGCCGACTGTCAAGCCGAGTCTGCTGGGGAAGCCGACGCTGCCGACGACGAAGCCGACCCTTCCGGCAAAGCCCACGCTGCCGATCGCCAAGCCGACGCTGCCGGGCAAGCCCACGCTTCCGTCGGTGCCGACCGGCAAGCCGACTCTTCCGAGCAAGCTGCCGGTTCCGACCGCCGCGCCGTCGCTGCCGACGACCGTGCCGTCGGTGCCTGGCAAGCCGGTCCCGGTTCCGTCGGTGGCTGACTGCGTGCACGGCGTACCGACCGAGCAGCCGTCCTTGCCGCAGTCGAAGCCGAGCCTGCCGGGCAAGCCGTCGCTGCCGACCACCAAGCCGTCCGTGCCGAAGGCCGCCGTTCCGACGGTGAAGGTCACGGTCACGATCGACCCGGGCAAGGTGTCGCACCCCGGCACGAAGCCGTCGCTGCCGACGCTCCCGACCACGAAGCCGATCGTCCCGACGCCGAGCCTCCCGACCGCACTCCCCACCGGTCACCCCTCCTCAAGCCGGTAGGGCATCCCGGTGGTCACCGGCGAGTAGGCACCCTGCAGTCCTACTCGCCGGTGACCCCATCGATCAGTTCCCGCGCGACGTCCAGCTGGCCGGTGTGCCGCGCGTACTCCTGCAGGACGTGGAACAGGATCCAGTTCAGCGTCGGGCGGTCGTCGGCGTCGAACCGTCCACCGGCGGCGCCGAGAGTCGCCGGATCCACCCCGGCGACCAGCTGCCGGGTGAGCTCGCCGCCCTCGTGCAGCGCGGCCAAGAGGCCCTCGAGAGTGTCGTCCGGGCCGATCTCCCACCGGCCGTCCGGATCGTCGCCCGAGTCGCCCCAAGGGTGATCCACCGGCTCACCCGCGAATCCCCAGTGCAGCCAGCGTCGCTCCACGAAGGCCAAGTGCCTGAGCAGTTCCAGGGGCGACCAGCCCGACGGCAGGCGACTGCCGCGCAGGTCTTCCTCACACAGGCCCGTCAGCTTCGTCTCGATGACGCCGCGGTACTGGTCGAGGTACCACAGGTGGAGCTCGACCGTGTCGGCCAGGTCGCGAGGCGGAGTGGTCATCAAAGCGCCCTGAGGTACTCGGCCGTCTCGGCGTCGGCCGGGTAGAAGGACTCGATCATCAGCTCCGACACCGTGACGTCGAGCGGCGTGCCGAAGGTGGCGATCATCGTCAGCAGCGACAGTTGGTGGCCGTTGTGCATCAGTTTGAACGGTACGACGATCTCGGCCGGCCCCGGATGCGCCGGCCGGTCGTCCACGGCGTACCGGCGGAGTTCGTCGTACAGATCCTGGAGCTCGGGGTCGGCGGTGCTCGCGGCCTGGCGCTGCAGGCTGCCGAGGGCGGCGGCGCGCACGTCGGCGATGTTGCCGATCCGGCGGGCCAGGCCGTCCGGGTGCAAGGTCAGCCGGAGCGCGTTGATCGGTGCCTGGAGCAACTTTTCGTCGACGCCGGCGGTGAACAGCTGGATGCCGGCGTTCGTCTCGACGATGTTCCACCAGCGGTCGACGACGAGGGCCGGGTACGGCTCGTGGGCCTTCAGTAGCCGGCGCAGCGTCGTCCGGATCGCGAGCATCGCCGGTGAGTGCAGCGACGCCTCGCTGTAGATCGGCGCGAAACCACCGGCCAGCAGGAGCTGGTTGCGATCCCGCAGCGGTACGTCGAGATGCTCGGCCAGCCGCAGCACCATCTCGCGACTCGGCCTGGACCGGCCGGTCTCCACGAAACTCACGTGCCGGGTGGACACCTCGACCCGGTTCGCCAGCTCCAGCTGACTGAGCCGGCGGCGCTCCCGCCAGCCACGCAGAAGCTCACCCACCGGGCGCTGGAACGTCTCCTCGATCGTCGCTGCCATGGTCCGACCGTAACCGCTTGCATAGACAACGCCATTACCTCGGACGTCATCGACCGGACCTACGGACCGGCGGCAGGGTTCTGGTCATCCGAACTTCCGAGGAGGAAACACCATGAACGCCAACGCTCTCGCCGACCGGTACTTCGCGATGTGGAACGCCGCCGACGCCGACCGCCGGGCCGAACTGATCGCGGGGACCTGGACCGAGGACGCGACCTTCGTCGACCCGAGCTTCGAGACGAACGGCCACGACGAGCTGAACAAGCTGGTCGGCGCCGCGCAGCAGATGTTCCCGGGGCTGTCCTTCGTCCGCATCGGCGACATCGACGAGCACCACACCTACCTGCGCTGGACCTGGCACCTGCAGGCTGACGGCCAGGAACCGGTGGCAGGTGGCACGGACATCGTCGTGCTCACCGAGGACGGCAAGATCCAGAAGCTGATCGGCTTCCACGACTTCGCCCCCGCGCACTAGTCCCCTCGTTGACCGGGGCATCGATCGCCAGGGCCTGTCAATTGGGTGGCAGGTCCTGGCGGCCCGGCGCAGCATGGGTGGATGCTCAGCGCCCAGGATCTGGAAACCTTCGAGCGCGACGGGATCGTGAAGGTCCCGGCGGCGTTCTCGGCCGACGAAGCCGCGCGGATGCGGGACGTGCTGTGGTCCGAACTGAAGGACCGGCACGGGATGGATCCGGACGACCGCTCGACCTGGACGACGTTGCGGCCGACCGGGCTGAAGACCACCAAGCGACACTCGGTCGCGAACGCGATCCTCGGCCCTCGCCTGCGGTCGGCGCTCGACGACCTCCTTGGCCAGTGGAAGCAGCCGCCGCATCAGGGTCAGGTGCTGGTCACCATGCCGACGGGCGACGGCTGGGCGGTGCCGCATCGCCAGTGGCACACCGATGTCGGGTTCGACCAGCCTGCGGACGAGTTGGCGGCGGTGAAGATCTGGGCTCTGCTGGATGATCTCGAGCCTGGTGGCGGCGGGACTCCGCAGGTGGCCGGATCGCCGCAGGTGATCGCTCGCTACCTGAGTACGACGGACGAGCGCGAGTTCACCGCGATCCGCGACCAGGTGCTGCGGTCCGATCCGTGGTTCCGCAACCTGACCTCGGCCGGCGAGCGGCCGGTCGATCCGATGGTCGAGGCCGATCTCGACGGACTACCGGTCCGCGTGGTCGAGCTCACCGGTCGCGCGGGTGACGTCTACGTGACCCATCCGTGGATCCTGCACTCCATCGCGCCCAACGCGAGCGACACCCCACGGATGATGCGGAGCCGCTTCATCTGGAAGTCGGCCTGAGCGGTCAGAAGGCGGCGACCAGCCGGGCGCACCGCACCGGGTCCTCGGTGAGGCCGACCGACAAGCCCCAGAGCCAGTAGTCGACCGTCCGCCAGACGACCCAGTCCCGCGCGCGATCCCGATCCAGACCGGCGGCGCCCACGGCCGTGTCGAAGTGCGGCACGATGTCGGCCATCTCGTCGAGGCGCGTCCACAGCACGCGGCCGAGGTCGTACGCGATGTCGCCGCGGAACAACACCGGATCGACCGTCAACCACGGCTCCCGGGAGCCCGCGAGTACCTGATCGGAGTGGAAGTCGCCGTTCACTGCGAGATCTGACGTGGTCTCGGCCAGGTCCGGGGCGACGCGCAACGCCTCGCGCAGCACACTGACGTCGAACGGCCGACCCAACTGCTCCCACTGCCGCTCCAACGCGGCCGACCGCTGGGCCACGATCGCAGCGGTCGACGGCACATCATCCGGAGCCGGTACCGCGAACCGCCGCATCAGGTGCCCCAGTACGGCGACCGCCTCGTCGACCGGCCGACTCGTCAGCGGCGTCGTCAGCCGCTCCAGCAACATCGCACCGGCTTCGACGTCGGCGTCGTACAGCCGGACCATGCCGCGCCCGTCCCACCACCGCAGCGCTCGGGCCTGCTCCTCGACCTCGCGGCCGGGCGGCGACATGCGTAGTACCAAGTCGTCACCACCCCGCATGACCGGCACCACGATCGCGTTCGATCCGTGCGCGACCGGCCCGGCGATCTCCAACCCCCACCGTGCACACTGCTCCTCGACAGCCCGGGTCAGCCCACCCAGCCAGTCCGCGCCCTCCGTCCACCAGCGCGGCATCCGCAGGAACTCCTCAGGCAGTTCGATCACCCGAACAAGCTAGCCGCGACAGTACTGGCGACGCGCCCGAATTACCGAGGCCTCCCAGACGGCGGGGTGGCGGACCATGATGTGGGCATGGGCGGAGAGGCTGGGATGGGCGGGTTGCAGTTCGATCCGGAAGTGTCTCGGAAGACCGAGGCGATGTACACGACGTCGGACATGGTCGAGCAGCGGCGGATCGTGCGGGTGGCGCTGGCGTTGCGGCCGGGGGATCGGGTGCTGGATGTCGGCGTCGGGCCGGGGTTGCTCGCGGCGGAGATGGCTGAAGAGGTGGGGCCGACCGGGCGGATCTGCGGGATCGACATCAGCGACAGCATGCTGGCGATCGCGAGGACCCGCGCCGGCGCGGGACCCGGGATCGAGTTGGAGGCGGCGTCGGTGATGCGCATCCCGCATCCGGCCGAGAGCTTCGACGTGGTCGTGTCCACCCAGGTCTTCGAGTACGTCGACGACGTGGCCGGTGCCTTGGACGAGGTCCACCGGGTGCTGCGGCCGGCGGGTCGCGTCGTACTGCTGGACACCGACTGGGCTTCGGTGGTGTGGCGGTCGAGTGACGACGCGCGGATGGCGCGGGTGCTGACCGCGTTCGAGGACCATCTCGCCGATCCGCATCTGCCCCGGACGCTGGCCGACGGACTGGCCAAGTCCGGTTTCATGCTCACCCACCAGCAGGTGGTGCCGCTCCTCAACACCGGGTACGACAATCGGACGTACAGCGCCGGCCTGATCGACATCGTCTCCGGGTTCGTGCCCGGCCATGGCGGCGTCACCGCGGACGAGGCGCGCGCGTGGGCCGCGGACCTGCGCGGCCTCGGGGCCGGCTACTTCTTCAGCCTCAACCGGTATCTGGTCGTCGCGTCGGCGTTGTGAGCGCCGAGCTCGGCGAGCGCATCCTGGGATAGATGCGCCCGCCGGGCGCCGGTCGTTCTCCCGCCCCTCAGTGGGAGAACTCGCGGCTCGGTGAACACCACCCATGCCCGAATGGCACTGACCGAACCGCGGGACCACCTAGACGTACCCAACCGCGCGCGGCTCACACGTCCCGGCACGCGGACCGAGCGGAAATCTTCACGTTTCTCAAACCTTCGGCCCGGAGGTGTCTCGACCTGTGACCCGGGTCCCGCCTACGCTGGACGGCGATTTCGCGTGCCGGGGGAGGTACGCGGACGCCAGGGGAGGAAACACGATGCCGGATGTGTTCGACGACGAGCTGTCCGAGGCCGACCTGGACGAACTGGAGGCGCTCGGGGCCGCGGAGGACGCGGACCTGATCCTCGGTCCGGTCAGCGGTGAAGCAGATGCCTGAGGCAAGGATCGTCTGGCGGGGCTGGGCGCTGAACAAGCGGACCGCGGCGATGGTCGAGGCTGCGGAGAAGTTGTACAAGTCGAAGTTCGCGATCCTGCAGGGGTCGTACAACAAGAGTGGTGTAGAGGCGTCGGCCGGCACCCACGACGGTGGCGGAGCGATCGACATCGACGTACGGACGAAGAGTGTCGCGCAGCGGGTCGCTGTCGTGAAGGCGATGCGCGCGGTCGGGTTCGCGGCCTGGCTGCGTACGCCGGCTCAGGGCAACTGGCCGTATCACGTGCACGCGATCGCGGTCGGGGACAAGGATCTGTCCCGGGGCGCGGCGACCCAGGTCGTGGAGTACCACCGCAAACGCAACGGCCTGGCCAACCGGGGCAAGGACGACGGGCCGCCCGGGTTCTACGGGATGACCTGGGAGCTGTACCTCAAGGCGCACGCGCCCAAGCAGCCGGTGCCGGACTCGACCATCTCGCTGGCCGCGATGGCGTACGCGCGGACGCACGACGCGATGACCGGGGTGTGGGGCGCGGACCGGGCCCGGGTGATCGCCTGGGCGGCGCATCCGAGGGTCGGCGCGATCACCAGGGCCGAGACCGTTCCGCCGGCCGGTGTGCCGTGGCACCTGCACTTCCAGCGGGTGATCCGCAAGGTGCAGGTGCACTTCAAGCTCGAGGACACCGGCAGCTTCGACGCCGCGGTTGCCACGGTGATGAAGCGCTACGGCTACACGATCGTCGCCTGAACCGCCGTACCGACGACAAGGCCCCACCGGTAGCAGCCGGTGGGGCCTTGATAGTCCACTACCGCCCGGGCATCCCCGGTGCAGCTGTGGAGGTGGAGAGCGGAACCGACGCCGATGCAGGGGTCAAGACGTCAGCTCCGCTTGCCTGTGTGGAGTTATCTCGAGTCGACCGCCCAGACCTGCGCCTGGTGGAACTCGAGGTGTTGCTGCATCGCTGCCGGGGTGCCGACCGTGCCGAGGTGGTTCATCGTCGGTACGACGACCGCACGGACGTCGGACCGCTTCACTTCCTCGAGCAGTGCGTGGAAGGCGGCGGACTCGGCCGCGTCGCGCTCGGTGTACACGGTGCCGAGGGTGAAACCCTCCGCACTGGCGAACGCGACGAGCGAATCCGTCGCCGCGGCCAGCTCCTCCGCGCAGCTCAGCGCGTCGGCCCGTACATACCCGAGCAGCGTCGGCCGGGTGGTCATCGTCCCGGCTCCGCGGTGCTCTCCGCCAGCACCGGCTCGCTCGTCACCCGGAGGGAGGCGAACCGCCGCCGCATGGCTTCCTCGTACTGCGCTGCCTGGTCCGCCGTGGCGGTGTGGTCCGCAATCGGGTGAGCGCCGAACCAGACCCGCACCCGACGGTGCGCGGCAGGGATTTCGAGCGTCTCGGTCATCAGCGGTCCTTCAGCAGTGTCGGTCGGCGCCCCGGACGGCTTTGTCCGGTGCTGAGATAAAGAACACCTCACCGGCACGTCCCTCCGGAACACTTCCGAAGGGACCTTTACAGAGCCCTAACGCAGAGTAGGGAATCATTCGAATCCGCTGGTCAGCGCCCTCTCGGAGAGGCCCAGTAGACCGCGGAAAACCGCTGTCAAGAAGGTTTGCAGTAATTTACCAATAACGATTCGGCGACCGTGTCTTTTCGACCGCCGCAGAATATATGACGTCCTGCTAACCGTTTGCACCCGGTTGCTCACGCACCGGTAGAAATTCTGGTGAAAGCCGCCGGATGACCCGGTACGACGGCCAGCGTCAAAGGTGCCGCGAGTACGGCGAAGGCCGCCAGCAGGTTGAGGGTCAAGGGCAGGTCCAGCACGAGCGTCACGGCCGGGGCGGCGACGGCGCCGATCAGGAGGGCGAGGGAGTCGGCGGCGAAGAAGAGTGCGCCGACGCGTCCGAGCATGGCGGTCGGTGCGGTCCGTTGGATCGTGGTCTCCGCGGTGATCAGGAGGATGCTGCCGGGAAGGCCGATCAGGCCGGCGGCCACGACTGCCCACGGGATGCTCGGGGCGTTGAAGAGGGCGAAGAAGGCCGCGGCCGTCGCGAACTGGGTAACGGCGAGCAGTTCGCGAGTCCCCAGCCAGGTCGCGGCCCTCGTGCTCAGGGCGGCGCCGATCAGGTAGCCGGCGCCGAGGCCGGAGATCAGGTAGCCGACGACGTAGCCGGGTGCGTGCAGCCGGTCGACGGCGAAGGGGACGAGGAGTGCGGTGAGGCCGGCGTTCGCGGTGAGGAAGATCGTCTGGCCGACGAGGACTCCGCGGAGTGCGCGGTGCCGGACGACGTACCGGAATCCTTCGAGGGGTCGTGATGTCTCTCGGCCGGACGGGTGTCTGTGGGTCCGGACGGTCGCGATGATTGCCGCTGACAACAAATAGCTGGCGATGTCGACGGCCAGCACGAACTCGATACCCGGACCGGCCAGCAGCAGTGCGCCGAGCGGTGGTGCGGCGAGCCGGATCGTGCTGCTGGTCAAGGCGTTCAGGGCGTTCGCGGCCGCGAGCTCGTTGCCGGTGCCGACGACGGCGGGGAGTAGGGCGCGGGAGGCCGGCCGGAACACCATGGTGGCGATGTTCTCGGCGAGGATCGCCAGGTAGATCAACCAGATCCGGTCCGCGTCGGCGAACAGGATCAGTGCGACCGCGGCGGCGCTGACCAGATCAGCGATCCACATCGCCCGGCTCAGGTCCCAGCGATCCAGCAGTACGCCGGCCCACGGTCCGAGCAGCAGTGCCGGCAGCGCCTCAAGGGCGAGCGTGAGGCCGGTCGCGACCGTGGATCCGGTCAGCGCGAACACGTAGAACGGGGATCGCGACCACCAGCAGCCACGAGCCGATGCCGGAGATCCCGCCGCTGATCCACAGGCGGCGGAAGTCGCGGTTCCGGAGTGTCCTCACGGCCTGGGAAACTATCTTGACGAGATAGATCTTGGCAAGAGTGTTCTGTGAGAATAGGCTGACGGTCGTGGAATTGGGTGAGCGCCTCCGTGAGCGGCGCAAGGCAGCGGGGCGGACCATCGCGTCGGTCGCCGTCGACGCGGGACTGTCCGTGCCCTATATCGCCAACCTGGAGAACGGGCGCGGCAATCCGACCGTGGCCGCGCTCGACCGGCTCGCCACCGCCCTGGGGACCCGGCTCGAGGTCGGCATCGCCGACGAGCCACCTGACGCGTCCCAGGCGTCACAGGCCTCCGCCGACTTGTTGAGCGGCTCCGATCGATCCGGCCAGGTCATCAGGGTTTTGGCCGTGGCTCAGTCGCGTTCCCGATCCGCGGTCCGGGCCGATGTGATTCGAGCCGTCGACGGGCTCACCGCCGTACTCGATCGTCCGTTGTCGGATGCGGACCTGAACCGACTGCTCGATCTCTTGCTGCTGGCCTGATGCAACCCCGGACGACCCGCTGCCCGTAATGAGGGGGACAAGGGAGAGTGAGGGGCGGTGGTGGATCGGGATCGGGAGTACGTCGAGTTCGTCGCGGCGGCCAGTGGGTCGTTGCGGCGGACCGCGTTCCTGGTCTGCGGGGACTGGCATCGCGCCGACGACGTCGTTCAGGACGCGCTGTACAAGTTGTACCGGTCCTGGTCGAAGGTGGATCGCGGCGGGAACCCGCTCGCGTACGCCCGCCGCGTCGTCGTCACCGTGGCCCTGGACAGCGGTCGGCGCCCCTGGCGCCGGGAAGTGCCGACCGCTGACCTGCCCTCCGACCGGGTTCTGCCGGGCGATCATACCGACGAGCACGCCGAGCGGGACGAGGTCCTGACCGCGCTCGGCGCGCTCGCGCCGCGGCAGCGCGCCTGTGTGGTCCTGCGGTACTACGAGGACCTGTCCGTCGAGCAGACCGCCCAGATTCTGGGCTGCTCGGAGGGCACGGTGAAGAGCCAGGTGGCGCGTGGACTCGCAACTCTCCGGATCGCCATCGACCGGGCCCGGCAGACGGAGCGAGCCCTGTGAAGGAGAACGACATGGATGACATCGGCGCCGAACTCCGCCGCCTCGCAGGCGCGGATCCGCTGGACCCGATCGACGCGCCCGCACTCCTCGCCCGCGCTCACCGCGGCCGCCGCCGGCGCAGGCTGCTGTCGGCCGGCGGAGGCGTCGCCGGCGTTGCCGTGGTCGCGATCGCCGCGAGCCTGCTTCCGAACCTGAACACCGCCGACAGGCAACCTGCTGTGACCGGTACGAACGCACTCGCGACCAAGGCGGTGCAGCCCGACTTCACCCCGGTCCCGGGCATTCCGCGCGGCGAGGCGGGGGCCGCGGTGAAGCTCACCCTCGCCGAGGCGACGCGGCTGTGCACGCTGCGGTACCCACAGAACAAGCGCCCGCTCACACCCAACTTCTTCTGGTCGACGACCCATACAGTGCCGTACGCGCAGCAGCAGGGCGAGCGGTTCGCGCTGTGCACCATCCCCGGCGGAGATCAGCCGTCGAGGGCCCTCGCCGCAGCCGCTCAGCGCGACCCGATGCCGGCCGAGGCGTCAGCCCAGCTGAGGAACTGCTCGGTGATGTTCTGGACCGACCTGAGGAACTGGCGGGTGATGGCGTCGGACACAGCACCCGGGCGAGTGACCCACCTGATCGCGGTGTCTCCGTCGGGCCGCGAGTACGTCGACTGCGCGCTGGTCCCGAAGCCGGACGGCACCGCGACTCCGGCCGGATCCGGGCCAGGCATCTATGCCGTTGACGCCGGTGGTCGGCTGAAGTTCGACGACCACTTCGCGCAGTGGTACGTCGGCTACAGCCAGGGCTGCACCGGGTGCGAGACGAAGTACTACGACGGGACCGGGCGGACCGACTCGAACATCGCGCGGATCCGGATCGCGCCGGTCGGCAGCCGCAACGTGCACGACATCACGCTCCACGACGGCTGGTTCGCATTGTCCTGGTTCGACCCCGACTCGCACGGCACCGGCAAGTTCAAACTGACCGCCTACGACAAGAACGGCAACGTCCTGAAGGTCGTCCACAGCTGAGTGGTTCGCCTATCCCGGAGTGAGCAGTCGCAGGACGGTCGTGCGGAGTGCGGTGGCGGCCTTCTTGGCCGGCAGGCGATCGGAAGCGACCGCCTCGCCGGCCGCGTGGCCCAGCGCGATCAGCGCGTCGACCAGCCAGGCGACCGGGAGGTCGCGGGTGATCTCGCCGGCGCGCTGACCTCGGCGGATCAGCCGTTCGAACCGCTCGACCACAGGGTCGTGCCGCTCGTCCGGTCCGGCGGTTTGCGGCAGATGCAGGAGCAGGGGATGCTGCTCGAAGCTTCGCCAGCCCAGGTCGATCAACTGCAGGAGTGTGTCGAGCGCGGGGCCGTGATCGAGGTCGAGGGTGTCGATCGCCTGCGTGGTCTCGCGGGTGAGTTCGTCGACGACGGCGTTCATCAGCACGTCGCGGGACGGGAAGTGCGCGTACACCGTCTGTCGCGTGACCCCC
The DNA here is from genome assembly GCF_045040325.1 of Kribbella sp. NBC_01510. Taxonomy (NCBI): domain Bacteria; kingdom Bacillati; phylum Actinomycetota; class Actinomycetes; order Propionibacteriales; family Kribbellaceae; genus Kribbella; species Kribbella sp. NBC_01510. The sequence continues at coordinate 2,680,121 of NZ_CP109418.1, forward strand.
GCTGTCTCGGCGATCCGCTCCACGCTCGCGTCGATCCGCTCGTCCAGCAGTGTGATCGCCGCGGTCAGGATCGCGACCCGGCTCCGATCCGCGTCCGCCCGACGTCTCCGTCGTACCGGCTCATTCTTTGACACCTTGTCAAGATTAGCCGATCCACCTATCTTTGACGGTATGTCAGAGTTAACTGCACGGGAGTTCGTCGCGGACTTCTTCGGCTCGTTCACCCGGGAGGTCGTGGCCGGCGGCGATGCGGCGGAGGTCGTGGACCGGTACTACACGCCCGACGTCGAGCAGATCGCCGATGGCGTCACGCTGGATCGGCGGCGGCTGATCGACCACCTGCGGCCGATCCGGAAGAACCTGGTGGCCTGCTCGTACGACGTCCACGAGGCGATGCGCACCGGCGATCGGCTGGCGGCGCGGTTCACCATCCACGCGGAGATGCGCCGGGGCCGGACGATCTCGACCGAGGTGTACCTGTTCGGCGAACTCGCGCCCGACGGCCGGATCCGTCGTACCACGCAGGCGACGCGGGATGTGAGCGTGTGACGACGACTGTCCGGGTGGCGGGGATGAGCTGTGGGCATTGCGTGCGGTTCGTGATCGATGAGCTCGAGGCCGTGCCGGGGGTCGAGTCCGTGGCCGTGGATCTGGCCACGTCGATGGTCACAGTGGTGAGCGACCGCGAGCTCGAGCCGGCCGCGATCCGTACGGCGATCGAAGCGGCCGGCTACGAGGTCGCCGACTGATCAGCTGTCACCGGTAGGTCAGCAGCACGACGCCGCCGGCGAACGCGCGGCTAGTGGTGAGTCGCAGCTTGTGGGGTGTGCCGTCGACGAATAACCGCCGCCCGCTGCCGACCACCGTCGGATAGACGAACAGCCGGTACTCATCCACCAGGTCGGCCGCGATCAGTTGGTGAGTCAGTTGGATGCTTCCGGTGCACACGATGTCGCGGCCGTCAGCCTCCTTCAGTTTGCGTACGTCGTCCAGTCCGCGGAGCACTGTGGTCGGCTCCCAGCCCGGCTCCTGCAGCGTCGTGCTCACGACGTACTTGTGGACCTGGTTGAGGTACGCGGTGATGCCGGTGGTGTCGTCCGTCTGCTTCGGCCAGAAATCGCGCATGTCCTCGAACGTGTGGCGTCCGGTCAGGAACGCGTCCGCCCGGGCTGACTGCTCGCGCACCGCCTCGAGCACATCCGGCCCGCCGTCGGCCGGGCCGAACCAGTCACCCGCCCCGATCACGCCGTCGACAGTGATGTTCTGGGTGACGATCAGATCGCGCATCAGGTTGTCCTCCTCGGTGGCTTCACCGGGGTACGTCGGAGTCGTCCGCGTCGTCTCGACATCGGAAGCGCACACGCCCGCCCCTAGGTGCTTGGGGCGGGCGTGTTGCGTAGCCGGGTCAGCGTACGGTGAAGCCTGCCTTGCGGAAGGCGTCGGCGAGAGACGTTTCGTCCATCGGGGTTTCGGTCTGGGAGCCACCACGACCTTGGCCGCCGCCAGGTCCACGGTTCCCACCGCGGCCACCCTGACCGCCCTGACCGCCCTGACCGCCCTGACCACCTTGACCACCTTGGCCGCCGCCGGGACCGCGGCCTTGACCGCCGGGACCACGACCTTGACCGCCGGGACCACGACCTTGACCGCCGGGACCACGGCCCTGACCGCCGGGACCACGGCCTTGGCCACCCGCACCGCGACCGCCCTGGCCGCCGGCACCACGGTTGCCCTGGCCGCCCGGCGTACGGGCGCCGCCGCCGACCTCGTCGTCGAGGCGCAGGGTGAGGGAGATGCGCTTGCGCGGGATGTCGACCTCGAGCACCTTCACGGTGACGATGTCGCCGGGCTTGACCACCTCGCGCGGGTCCTTGACGAAGTTCTTCGACAGCGCGGACACGTGCGCGAGCCCGTCCTGGTGGACGCCGATGTCGATGAAGGCGCCGAACGCGGCCACGTTGGTGACCTGACCCTCCAGCCGCATCCCCGGCTTCAGGTCGGCGATCTTGTCGACGCCCTCGGCGAACACCGCCGTCTTGAACGCCGGCCGCGGGTCCCGCCCGGGCTTCTCGAGCTCGGCGAGGATGTCCGTCACCGTCGGCAGACCGAACAAGTCGTCGACGAAGTCCGCCGCCTTCAGCCGCTTCAGCTCGGCCGACCCGATCAGCGCCTTCACGTCCTGACCGGTCGCGTCGAGGATCCGCCGTACGACGGGGTAGGCCTCGGGGTGCACGCTGGACGCGTCGAGCGGGTCGTCGCCCTCGGGGATCCGGAGGAATCCGGCCGCCTGCTCGAACGCCTTCGGGCCCAGCCGCGCGACGTCCTTCAACGAAGTGCGGGACGTGAACGGACCGTTCTGATCGCGGTGCAGGACGATGTTGTCGGCCAGGCCCGGAGTGATCCCGGAGACCCGGGTGAGCAGCGGCGCGGACGCGGTGTTGAGGTCGACGCCGACCGCGTTCACACAGTCCTCGACCACCGCGTCGAGGGAGCGGGACAGTGAGTTCTCCGGGAGGTCGTGCTGGTACTGCCCGACGCCGATCGACTTCGGGTCGATCTTGACCAGTTCGGCCAGCGGGTCCTGCAGCCGGCGCGCGATCGAGACCGCGCCGCGCAGCGACACGTCCATCCCGGGCAGCTCCTGGGAGGCGAACGCGGACGCCGAGTACACCGACGCGCCGGCCTCCGACACGACCGCCTTGGTGAGCTTCAGCTCCGGGTGCTTGGCGATCAGCTCCGCGGCCAGCTTGTCGGTCTCGCGCGACGCCGTACCGTTGCCGATGGCAATCAGCTCGACGTTGTGCGCGGCGGCCAGCGCGGCCAGGGTGGCGATCGACTTGTCCCACTGGTTCTGCGGGAGGTGTGGGTAGATGACGCCGGTGTTGACCACCTTGCCGGTCGAGTCCACCACGGCGACCTTCACACCGGTCCGGAAGCCCGGGTCGAGGCCCATGGTCGCGCGGGTGCCGGCCGGGGCGGCCAGCAGCAGGTCGCGCAGGTTGGCCGCGAACACCCGGATCGCCTCGTCCTCGGCGACCTGACGCAGCCGCATCCGCAGGTCGATGCCGAGGTGCACCAGGATCTTCGTCCGCCAGGCCCAGCGGACCGTCTCGACCAGCCACTTGTCGGCGCGACGGCCCTGGTTCTCCACGCCGACCTTGCGGGCGATGGTCGACTCGTACTCCGTCGGTCCGTCGGCCTCGACCCCGGCCGGGAGCGGCTCGACCGTCAGCGTCAGTACGTCCTCCTTCTCGCCGCGGAACATGGCGAGAATCCGGTGCGACGGCATCTTGGTGAACGGCTCGTCGAAGTCGAAGTAGTCCGAGAACTTCGCGCCGTCGGTCTCCTTCCCCTCCCGCACCGCCGACGCCAGCCGGCCCTGCGTCCACAGCCGCTCGCGCAACTCACCGATCAGGTCGGCGTCCTCGGCGAACCGCTCGACCAGGATCGCCCGCGCGCCGTCCAGCGCGGCCTGTGGGTCCGGGACCTCCGCGTTGACGAACACCGCGGCGGCCGCGATCGGCTCCACGTCCGGGTCGGCCATCAACCCGTCGGCGAGTGGCTCCAGGCCGTTCTCCCGGGCGATCATCGCCTTGGTCCGGCGTTTGGGCTTGAACGGAAGGTAGATGTCCTCCAGCCGCGATTTGGTGTCCGCGGCGACGATCGAGGCCTTCAGCGCGTCGTCGAGCTTGCCCTGACTCTCGATCGACTCGAGCACCGTCTGGCGGCGTTCCTCCAGCTCGCGCAGGTAGCGCAGGCGTTCCTCGAGCGTACGCAGTTGCGCGTCGTCGAGCATCCCGGTGACCTCTTTGCGGTACCGCGCGATGAACGGGACTGTCGATCCCTCGTCCAGCAGCGCGACCGCTGCCCGCACCTGATTCTCACCGACCTCCAGCTCCTCGGCGATCCGCTGCTCGACCGACTGCACCACCACTGTCCGATTCCCCTCTACCGACAACAAACCCACGGCACCAGCGCCCGCGTGAGCCATATCCTTCCCCATCCCACCCCCCACCCCGAAACCCCATCCCCTCCACCTGTGGACAACCCCGCCCTCACGCCTCACAACCCGAGGGCACGGGACCGGACAGTCGGAGCACACGCAACGCCGATCAGTGACGTGGGCAGCTCGACAGGAGGTATCCGGCAATCGAGCCGGATTCGCGGTGTCCTCAGGTGGGCGGTGGACGGCAGTGGGCGTATACGTCCTGTCGAGCTGCGCTTTATTTCGGTGCGCGCCGATCCCGCCGCCAGCGGTGACCCGTGGCACAGGGAGGACTGGCTGGCTTGGGGAAGCGCTGCGCGCCCGAAACGAGAGGTAGAACTCCTCAAGCCTGCCGACGCCGACCGAGGGCGGTGCGGGGCACGCCTCCGGACCGGGCCGCGCACCCATGGAAATGATCATCTGGTCCGTGGGATGCGGTATGGCGGACTCGCACGCCGGAGCCCGCCACATGCGACCATCTCCTCGGGGAGGGGATCACATGGGGCAGATCGACCGGTTCGTCGAGCGCACACTCGTACCGCCGCGCGGCCTGATGCGGGGGTGGAGCTTGGTGATGGTGGCGGCGCTCGTCGTCCGCGCGGTGCTCCACCATCGGTTCGAGAATGTGCTGGCGGCCGTCCTCTTCACCATGGTGCTACTTCCGGCGGCGATCGCGCCCGCTGTGGTCGACCGCATCGGCCGTTGGGAGCGGGCCCATCCGGTGCTGGATTGCTTCGTCGCGCTCGCGGTGATCGGGAGCAGTGGCTTCCTTCTCCTGAGGTACTTCCTGGACCGCAGGCTCAGCGCGGCGGTTGCTCTTCCGGTCGCGGCCGGGCTGGCTGTGGTTGGTGTCGTCTGGAGACGGAGCACGCCACGACCATCGTCGGATCAGACATGACCGTCTTGGCGCGGGTGGCTTCGGTGCTCAAACACCGGCACGAGACGTTCGCGAGTTGGAGTCTGAGAAGACCCGGTCGGACGGTGCGGCTGTTCGCGCTGTCGATTCTGCTCGTCTGCCTCTACGCGTTACCGGAGGCAGCGGGTTGGCACGACTACCTCTGGGCGACGTGGTCGTTGCTGCTCACGGGCTTTGTTGCCATCGCGCCCAGAGGCTTCTACGACGGGCGGTTCGAGCGGTGGACCCGTGAGCACGAAGGGTTGGCATCAGTTCTGACTGCGGGCTTCGTCGTCTTCCTGGGTCTTCTGTTCCTGTCCGATCTCTTCGCAGTACGCACGAGCCTGCTCATAGCCGCACCGCTAGGTCTTGTGCTGGGTGTATCGAGCCGGCTGAGCGGTCGTCGGCGGCATCGAAACGTCGACGAGGGTTCGGCGTCCGACGTGGACGGCGAACCCTCGTCTCGTTAGGTGTCAGGCTGCGTCGAGGGCGAGGTTCTCTTCCGTGTCAGCCTCGGTCGCCTGCTGCTTGGTGGGGCGCATCACCGTGATGGCGATGGCTACCGCGGCGGCGACGATGAGGGCGGCTACGGCGAAGGAGAGGTGGTAGCCGTCGGTCAGGGCCTCCAGGGCGGGCTTGGTGTCGGCGACCGCGGCGGTGCGGGTGGCGGACAGCGTTGCCAGGATGGCCAGGCCGAGGGCGGCGCCGACCTCGCCCATGGTGCCGATCAGGCCGGAGGCCAGGCCCGCGTCCTCGGGCTTGACGTCGGCCATCGACAGGCCCATCAGCGCCGGGAAGCAGATGCCGCCGCCGAGACCCAGCAGGACCAGCACCGGGAGCACGTGGACGAAGTAGTTGCCACCAACCGGAGCCTGCGTGAACAGCGCCAATCCGACCACGATCAGCGACAGTCCGGCGATCAGCGGGCGGCGCGGACCGAACCGCATCACCAGCTTCTCGGAATACCTCACCGACAGCAGTCCCATCACCACAGTGGTCGGCAGGAACGCCAGTCCGATCTCGAGAGCGTCGTACCCGAGCACTCGCTGCAGGTACAGCGAACCGAGGAAGAAGATGCCGAACATGCCGGACGCGGACAGCGCCTGGATCAGGTTCGCACCGGTCAGCGTCCGGGAACGGAAGATCCGCAGCGGGACCAGCGGGTTGGCGGCGGTCGCCTCACGGACGATGAAGCCCGCCAGGAGAACCAGCGTTACTACACCGAACACCACAGTCCGCGGGGCGGTCCAACCGAGCTCGGCGGCCGGCTTGACGATGGTGAACACGCCGACCATCAGCGCGGCGGTGATCAGCACCGCACCCGGTACGTCGGTGCCGCGGCCGAGCCCGAGACCCTTGTCCTTCTCGATCAGCCTGACGGCCAGGACGGTGGTCAGCACGCCGATCGGCAGGTTGACGAAGAAGATCCAGTGCCAGCTGATCGCCTGAGTCAGAACACCACCGGCGAGCAGACCGATTGAGCCGCCGGCCGACGCCACGAAGGCGTACATACCGATCGCCTTGGCCTGCTCCCGCGGCTCCGGGAACAGTGTCACGATCATGCCGAGGATCACCGCGGAGGTCAGCGCACCGCCGACGCCCTGGATGAACCGGGCGATCACGAGCACCTCCTGGGACCCGGCCAGCCCGCACAGCACCGAGGCGGCGGTGAAGACGATCAGTCCGGCAACGAAGATGTTCCGCCGGCCGAGCAGGTCGCCGAGGCGACCGGCCAGCAGGAGCAGGCCGCCGAACGCGATCAGGTAGGCGTTCACCACCCAGGCCAGCGAGGAGCTGGTGAAGCCGAGATCGTCCTGGATGGCCGGCAGGGCCACGTTCACCACGGTGACGTCGAGCACGATCATCAACATGCCCGCGCACAGTGTGTAAAGGGCCAGCCAGCGCGAGCGGCCGCCCTGCGCGGCCGGCGGAGTCGCCAGGGAGTCGGTCGTCGCGTACATGTCTATGTCTCCTTGAAGTCCGTCGTTTGGGCCTTACACCCTTACGTCGAACTCGGAGCCCTCAGATTGACACGTCCTCAGAACTTTTTTCCCGACGCACCCGCGACAGCCAGTACGCCGTCAATGCCGGCACCAGCCCGGATCCGACCACCAGCAGCGTCGGGACCTGGGACGCGAGCGCGAACCAGGTGAGCAGTACGACGACCCCGCCGGCGACCGGGATCGGGCGGCGGAGCAGGAACAGGTTCGCCGACCGGAAGACCGTTTTCATGGTCGCTGTCTCCGGCGCGTCCGGGAGGACGGCGAGGCCGCTCAGGTAGAGGCCGAGGATCATCCCGGTCAGCGGGATCAGGATCGCGAGCGCGAAGACCCGCGCCGCACCACCGGAGTACGCCCAGAACGAGATCCCGAACGCGAGCATCACGCCGCCGGCGTACAGCCCGAAACCGGTCAGCCAGAACCGGCGCATCGCCCAGCCGAACTCCTTGAAGTACCGCCGCAGCAACTGCGGCCGGTCCTGGCTGATCGCGTCCGGCAGCACCCGCTGCAGCGCGAACGCCGCCGGGAACAGCGTGATGATCCCGAAGCCGAGCACCAGGAAGACGAGCTGCAGCATCAGCAGGTCGCCGATCGTCGACAGCTTCGCCATCACGGTGTTCGTTCGGCCGACGCTGCCATCACGTGGGGGAACAGCCACCGATTGCCTCCTCGTTCCGCGTGGGCGCTGGTTGATCGTATGATCACAAACAATCACCCGAGATCACAGGGGACCGCATGCTTGCACCGGAGCGCCACGAGCTGATCCTGCGGAGCCTGCGCCGGCACGGCCGGCTCCGGGTGGCCGAACTGGTCGCCGAGCTCGGCGTCTCCGCGATCACAGTACGCCGGGACCTGGCTGAACTGGACGCGAGCGGCCTGCTCCGGCGGGTGCACGGCGGCGCGATCGGGGCCGGCCCCGCCGACCAGCAGGCGCAGGGCAGCCGGCTCACGATCGGGATCGTCGTACCGAGTGCGGCGACGTACTACTCCGACGTGATCCGCGGCGCCGAGGCGACGGCCGGCCGGTACGGCGCCCGCCTGGTGCTCGGGGTGTCCGGGTACGACGTGGTGATGGAGCGGGAGCGGATCGACAAGGTGCTCGGCATCGGCGTGGCCGGGCTGCTGATCAGCACCGCGCTCGGCGACGGGGACGCGGACAAGCTCGACGCCCGGCTGGACGAGATCGACGTACCGGTGGTGCTGATGGAGCGGGCGTTCGGGTTCCCGCAGGTGGCGCGCGAGTACGACCACGTCCGCACCGATCACGCGTACGGCGCGATGCTGGCGCTGCGGCACTTCGCGGCGCTCGGGCACCGCCGGATCGCGATCAACCTGCAGGCGACGGTGACGGCGTACTGGCTGCGGCGCGGGATCGAGACGGCCGCGGCGGCGCTCGGGGTCGAGGTGTTCCTGTCGCCGGTGGATCTGCCGGCTGCCGGTGACGATCCCTCGGCGCTCGCGCAGCTGGACGCGTTCCTGGCCGAGTGTGAGGCGTTCGGGAGCCGCGCGGTGCTCGTGCACTCCGACGAGCACGGCGCCCGCCTGGTCGAGCGCGCGATGGAGCGCGGTCTGCGCGTTCCGGACGACCTCGCCGTGATCGCCTACAACGACGTGACCGCCGCCCTGGCCGTCGTACCGCTGACGGCGGTCTGCCCGCCCAAGTACGCCCTCGGCGAGACGGCCTGCGAGCTCCTGCTGCGCAAACTCCAGTCCACACCCGGACCCGTCCAGCACCTCAGCCTCCTGCCCCACCTCAACATCCGAACCTCCTGCGGCGCGCTCGAACCAGCCGCCGTTGGCCGCTCGGCCAGGTAAATTCGAAGGTCGCTACCAGGACGAAGGGCAGGACATGGACTACGACCAGTTCCGGACCGAGTACGACCCGGTCTTCGACGTCCTCGACGCCGAAACACTCCCGGACTGGCTACCGGCCGCGGTCATCCGCCTGAAAGACCTCGCCGCCACCATCGAAGACCCCGCCGACCGCCGCTCCGCGGAGAACGACATCGCCGACATCGAGGGCATCCTGTCCGAAGCCGCCGACGGCCCCCCGATCTCCCCGGCGATGATGGAAGCCATCCGGATCCACTCCGCTGCCGGCGTCGGCGACGGCACTCCAGCCGAACGCATCGCCCGCGCCGAGGCCGGCATGGCCGAGATCAACCGCATCGCCGAGAGCGTCCCGCGCACCGAGCAGGCGCCGATCCTCGAGCTGAACGAATCCTTGTACATGCTGATTCTGGCCCTGGAACCCGACAGCAGGTGAAAGTCACCAGCTACCAGGAGCTGATGGCGGAGCAGGCCAGGTCCGCCGTCCGGGTTTCTGGTGCGCACCACTCGTCCTGGAACGGTCGGCAGGTCGCCGCCGCACCCGAACGCAAGGTTCGCGGAGCGGTGACGTGGGACAACACGGTCGAGTACAACGACGAGAAGGTGAACGCTCCGATCAAGGAGATGTTCGCCAACGCTCGCGTCCACAACCAGGACGCCGAGACGCTGCAGTGGTACCGCGAGGCGGTCAAGACGGTGTTCCACGAGAACACCCACCTCCTCGCGGCCGAGGGGAGCGACCACAAGGACGCCATGCAGGCGTTCAAGGACCCCAGCGTGCGTGCGCTGGAGGAGGGCGTCACCGAGGTCCACAGCTACGACAACCTGAACCGCTACATCGACGACCTCGGGCTCGAGGAGGTCGCGCCCGGGATCAGCTCGGCGGACGCGGACCCGTCGTACCGTCAGTTCACCCCGGCCGCGCGGAGATTCACCGAGGCGATCGGACGCGACACCGGTCTGGGCTCCGAGGAGGCCGTCCGCAGGCTTGCCGTCGTCAACGCCGAGCAGAAGTTCCGGGTTGCAGCCGAACTTCTGTACGACAACAGCGAGCTCCCGGGAATGGTGCCGGACCAGGAGCGGGACGCGTCCGTCCGGCGGATCGAGGCGGCGATGAAGCCGGCGTTCGCCGGGGTCGACGATCTCAGCAAGCTGGACGGGGATCAGCTTCGCCGGAAGTCCGCCAAGGCGGGCGCGGCCGCCGCCCGCGCAGGCCAGGACGAGATCCGGACCCTCAAGCAGCAGTGGAACATGCCGGCCCCTGAGCAGCAGGTGCAGCGGGCGGCCGGGGTGGAGCAGAATCGCGGGAGTCGGCAGGGGCCTGCTCAAGGGCAGGCTCAGGATCGAGGTGCTCAGGGTCGAGGGCCGGCCAGTGGGCCTCAGGAGCCGATGCGAGCCAGCGGGCCTCGGGGGCCGGCGTTGCCGCCTGATCTGGCGGCTGCGGCGCGGGCTGGCTTGGGCGGGTCGCAGCCGTTGCGGTCGGCGACCCGCTTGCCCGCCGCTCAGCAAGGCTCCCGTCGCACGACCACGACTGCGGGGCAAGAGCGCCAGGATCCGGGCCGCCAGACCTGATCTGTTCCTGCTGGTGAGCGCACTCCCAGCAGACCGCTGACGCGCCCTCTGGACGGAACTTTGATCGATCTAGTTCCGGGAGTGATCGGATTTGATCATTCGAGCTCTGAGGCCTTGACGAGGAAAGCCCTTTCCCATACTTTCGCTGCACTTGGGTGGTGGTCCGGTCCGCCGGACCCGGCCGAAACAGGTTCGGCAGCGAAGGAGTTCCCCTGTGAGACGTGGTGTGGGACTGACCTTGCTGGCCGCAGCGCTCAGCGTTGTGGTCAGCAGTTGTGGCAACGGGGTGATCGACAAGAGTACGGACGGGGTTCCGCCGGCCGAGGCCACCGGGACGCTGCGCGTGCTGCTCCCGTCCTTCCCGCCCAGTACCAAGGGCCGGGAGGAGTTCCAGAAGGTCGTCGACGATTTCCACCGGACCTATCCGAAGATGAAGGTCGAGCCGGACTTCGCGACGTACAAGAATCTGAACGAGAAGCTGTCCACCTCGATCGCGGCCGGCATCCCGTACGACGTGATGGTCACCGGCGTCGGCTGGGTCCAGCCGTTCGCGTCGAAGCGGATCTTCGAGGATCTCGGCAAGTACGGCGTGACCCCAGACGTGATCAAGCAGAAGAGCCTCGGGGCGCTGATCCCGGCGGCGACGTACGACAACAAGCTGTACGCCTTTCCGTTGATCGCCGACACCCGCGCGGTCGCGTTGCGCAAGAGTGCGTTCCGTGAAGCGGGCCTGGACCCGGACAAGCCGCCGACCTCGCTGGCCGACATCAAGACCGCGGCCGAGAAGCTGACCAAGCGGGACAAGAACGGGAACATCACCCGCAGCGGCTTCGACCTCGCGTCGGCCACCGGCTTCCGGCAGTCGTTCACCACCTTCCTGGCCTCGACCGGTACGCCGCTCTACGTGGGCGGCGAACCGAACTTCAACAACAAGGCGGGCCTGGACACCTTGTTGTGGATCAAGTCGATGATCAACAACGTCCAGCCGTACGGCCAGGCGAACGCCGCCCAGCAACCCCTCGTGCTCACCGGTGAGGCCGCGATGGGGATCGTCAACGGCGGCGTCGACTGCTCGGACAAGGGCATCGGCCAGAAGAACTGCGACGACCTGAAGTTCTTCCGCTTCAACAGCGGCAAGGAGATCGAGTACGTCGGTGGCGACCTGGCGTCGATCGGGTCACGCGCGCGGCACAAGGACGCGGCCTGGACCTTCATCCAGACCCTGACCAAGAAGGACACGCTGGACGCGATCGCCAAGCTGAACAAGAAGATCCCGGCCTACCCGGACGCGAGCAACTCGCCGCAGGCGAAATCGAACCCGTTGAGCCAGTTCGTCGCCGACGGCCTGCAGTACGCCGTCAACGAGAACGAGGTGCCGTCCAACTGGCTCGAGATGCGCGGCAACTTCGACATCCAGCTCACCCAGGCGGTCCTCGGACAGAAGGATCCCGCCAAGGCGCTGGCCGACCTGGCAGGACAGTCCCGATGAGCACAACACTTGAACGTCCAGCACTGGACACCCCGCGCAAGGTAGCTCCGGCCAAGGACAGCGGCACGCTGCTCCGCAGTCAGGTCCGGACCGGCTGGGCCCTGCTGACCCCGGCCCTGCTCCACTCCGGCATCTTCATCGTCATCCCGGTCGTCGCCGTACTGGTGCTGAGTCTGACCGACTACAGCTTCGGTGACACCTGGTCCTGGGTCGGTTTCGGCAACTACTCCGAGCTGTTCCGCGACGTCGACTTCCAGGCGTCGCTGTGGCACACGGTCCTGTACGCGATCGTGGTGATCCCGATCTCGATGGCGATCTCGCTCGCGGTGGCGATCGGGCTGAACCAGAGGATCAAGGGACTCGGGTTCTTCCGGACCGCGTTCTACATCCCGACCGTGACCGCGACGGTCGCGGTGGCCACGATCTGGCTGTGGATCTACAACCCCGGCTCCGGGCTGGCGAACGGGTTCCTCAGTTTGTTCGGGTTCGCGCCGAACCGCTGGCTGGCCGACCCGGCGACCGCGCTGCCGTCACTGATGGTGGTCGGCATCTGGCAGGGCCTCGGGACCAAGGTGATCATCTACCTGGCCGCGCTGCAGGGCGTCTCCCGCGACCTGCTCGAGTCGGCCGAGCTGGACGGCGCCAACCGCTGGCAGAAGTTCGCCAACGTGACCTGGCCGGCGATCGGTCCGGTGCAGTTCTTCGTGCTGATCACCTCGATCGTCGGCACGTTCCAGGTGTTCGACCTGGTCTACGTGATGACGCAGGGCGGTCCGGGTTCGGAGACCCGGGTGTTGGTGATGGACATCTATCAGAACGCGTTCCAGGACCTGAAACTCGGCTACGCGTCCGCCGAGACCGTGATCATGATGCTCGTGATCGCGGCCTTCATCAGCGTCGGGCGCCTGATCCAGAGGGCGGATGCCAATGACTAGCGTTACGTTGCCGGCGGTGGATTCCCGCAAGCCGTCGGCGTTCCGGCCCGGCCGGATCCTGCTGTACGTCGTGCTGCTGGTCGGCGCGATCCTGATGATCACGCCATTCGTCTGGATGCTGCTGACCGCGTTCAAGAACAATCTGGAGATCGCCACGTTCAGCTGGCTGCCCAAAGAGCTGCGCTGGCGCAACTTCACCGAGGCGATGCAGACCGCGTCGTTCCTGCGGTACTTCCGCAACAGCCTGTTCATCGCGGTCGGCGAGACCGCGTTCACCCTCGCGGTCTGTACGACGGCCGGCTACGCGCTGGCGAAGCTGCCGTTGCGCGGGGGCAAGATGTTGCTGAACTACTTCATCCTGCTGTTGCTGGTGCCGTTCCAGATCATCCTGGTGCCGCTGTTCATGATCGTGAAGTCGATCCCGCTGTTCGGCGGCAACAACATCCTCGGCCACGGCGGTATCGGCTGGCTGAACTCGTGGTGGGGTCTGATCATCCCGCTCGGGGCGGCGCCGCTGTTCACCTTCCTGGCCCGGCAGTTCTACGTCTCCCTGCCGGACGAGCTGGCCCAGGCGGCCCGGGTGGACGGGCTCAGTGAGTTCGGCATCTTCTGGCGGATCATGACCCCGCTGATCAAGCCGGCGCTGATCACCATCTGCGTGTTCCAGATCGAGGCGGCCTGGAACGGCTTCCTCTGGCCGCTGATGATCACCACGTCGGACACGATGCGCCCGCTGCAACTGGGGCTGGCGATCTTCTCGCAGAACCCGGCCGAGATCCAGTGGCCGTATCTGATGGCGGGTACGGCGCTCGCGACGCTGCCGATGATCGTGTTGTTCGTGTTCGCCCAGAAGCGGTTCGTCGAGGGAATGGCGAACGTGGGCATCAAGGGCTGAAGCCTCGAACAGGTGCTCACCCCGCCCCGGGCGAGCACCTGCGAGGCCCCCCTCCACATGCGGTGGTCCCGAAGAAACACCGGAGCGTCCCGCTAGGCCCCCCTGCCGGGTCGCTCACCCGTTTATCGTCCCTGTGTGGCCGCCGTTACAGCATTCGTGAGGTTTTTTCGCGCCTTCCCGAAATGATTTCTCCAACACCTTGCCAAATTCCCCCATCCCAGCTACATCAAGCACCTGGCAAACGACACTGGGTAGGCGGATCACTGCCGGTCTGCCACCCGACCCGCCGCGACCAGCGGGCCGAGTTGGTCGAGGGGACCGGGCTGAGCGCGCGCTATCACGACGCGTGGGCGGTCGGCGGTGAAGGCATCGGACTCACCTGGATGATCTGATCCCGGACATACCTGCTTCGTGCGGGATCTGTACGGCGCTCTGCGCGCTAGCTGAGGTGGACGCGTACGACGTGCTTCACCATCGGCGTCAGGTCCGTCGTACCGAGGAGTTCGAGGGCGTTCGTCGCGCGGAGGGTGGCGAGTCCGTGGACGTTGGTCCAGAGGGCGGTCGCGCGTGCTTGCGCGTCGGTCGGCCGGACCTGGGCGACCAGGTCGACGAAGGTCTGGAAGAGCGGCAGTGACGTCGCCCGGAGGTTGCCGCCGGCACCTGCCAGCAGGTCGTGCCGGAACAACAGCTCGAACATGCCTGGGCGTTCGGCGGCGAAGTCCAGATAGCGCAGCGCTGCCTCGATCAACAGCTCGTCAGCCTCCTTGTCGCCGTCCTGTGGCACGAGCCGGGAGGCGAGGTCGGCGAGGCCGGTGGCGGCGATCGCGGCGAGCAGGGAGTTGTGGGTGGGGAAGTACCGGCGGGGAGCGCCGTGGGAGACACCCGCGCGCCGGGTGATGGCGCGCAGAGTGAGGTTCGCGAGCCCCTCTTCCTCGAGCAGTTCGATCCCGGCCTGAACAAGGCGATCACGTAGCGGGGGGCTGGTCACCTGGACATTGTCTACGAAGTGGCGCAACTGAGGACGTTCGTCCCTACTGCCGCGACGTCCGCTGGTGAAGGGTGGAGAAGACCACCTGATTTCAGCACGCACAGGACCAGCCATGCCGCTCTCGCCTCGCCGCAGGAACCGTGATGACAACAACACATGACACGCCCGCGGGCTGGGGCCGGGACCGCCTGAGCCGTCGACTCGTCGAGGCGGTCCAAGCCGCCGGGCTGCCCGCCGGCACCGGTGACGAGGCACTGGTAACCGACGCCGACCTGGCCGGGATGCCGGAGGTCGTTCAGCGCTACCTGCGCTTCATGGGCGTGGTCGGCCGGCCACGGGAGTGGTCTTTCCGGGCCCGGTTCGTCGGGAAGTTCCGGCTGCGGCCACGGCTTGGCTGGATGCCCGCCGAAGCCTGGCAGTACAACTCCGGCATCGAGGTCGCCCGCATCTTCGTGATGCGGCTGCGTTTCGCCCGCGTCGTGCCGATGGTCGGCGCTGACACCTATCTGCACGGGCACGGTCGCATGCTCGGCAAACTGCTCGACAGGATCGTTGTCGCAGACGGCCAGGGAGATGAGTTCGACATCGGTGAGCTGACGACCTACCTCAACGATGCGATCTTGCTCGCGCCCTCGCTGCTGCTTGGCCCGGCGACGTCCTGGCAGCCGGTCGATGGGCACAGTTTCGACGTGGCCCTCACCGATGCCGGGCGTACCGTCCGCGCCAGGGTCTTCCTCGATGAACGGGGCGCGCCCTGCGACTTCAGCACCACCGACCGGTACGCCGACCTGGCCGGAGGACTGGTCCGCGCAGAGTGGCGCACTCCTGTGCAGGATTGGACCGTCATCGACGGACGGCCGGTGCCAGGCCGAGTCAGCGCCGTCTGGCAGTTGCCTCAAGGACCGCTGCGCTACCTCACCGGCCGAGTGACTCATCTGACCCACAATGTGCAGCCCACACCAGACTGATGGGTGCCCGGATCACGGGCTCTCCTCGGGTTTGGCCTGGTGGGTGGTTAGGATGCTCCGCGTGACTGCCGGGTCGGCCATGGGCCATGCACGAGTTGGGTGCCCGGGCGCGTTCTGAGCGCCGGGAGGGCCGTTCGGGGCCCGCCTTCGTTTCTCTCTGTCGGCAAGGTTTCCACCCCCAGCTCACGAGAGAAGCGACCACTGAACGATTTCACCGAACAGATCATCAAGGAGTTCCGGGCGAACGACGGCCAGGTCGGCGGCCCGTTCACCGACGCCAGATTGTTGCTGTTGACAACCACCGGCGCACGCTCAGGCCGGCCGCACACCACGCTCCTCGGGTACTACCCGGACGGTGAGCGGGTCCTCGTCGTCGGCTCGGCCGGCGGTGGCCCCAAGCACCCCGACTGGTACCACAACCTGATCGCCGATCCGGCGGTCACCGTGGAGACCGGCCTCTTCACCTACCCAGCCACCGCGGTCGTACTGCGGGACGCCGAGCGCGACGAGGTCTTCGCGCGACTCGTCGAGGCGGACTCGGGTTGGGGTGACTACCAGACCCGCACCACCCGGACCATCCCGGTCGTCGCCCTCGTCCCGCAGCCAGGCCCGCCCACCGGCGATCGTGGCTCGTTCGCCGATGCCCTCAAGCTCATCCACACCGCGTTCCGCCGGGAACTCACCTTGATCCGCGAGGAAGTCGCGACATCCGGCACCGCGGGCCTGGGCGCGCAGCTCCGCGTCAACTGCCTCACGGTGTGCCAAGGCTTGCACTATCACCACACCGGCGAATCCGGCGGCCTCTTCCCGGCCACGCTCGAACAACACCCCGAGCTATCGGACGAGATCGCCGTACTCCAGTCCGAACACGACCAGATCGCCATACACCTGGCCGAACTGGAGAAGCTGGTCATAGGACCCGAGCCGGATCTCCTGCCCGAGGTCGACCGCATCGTCGCCCTCCTCAACGCCCACCTGGATCGTGAGGAGGCCGCGCTGCTGCCCTTGCTCTGAGCTCTTGTGCCGGCGTCGGCCGGCGGGGTAGGAGGTCCTCATGTACGACGAGGCCGTCGCGGCCGGCCGGGTTGCGCTCGCCTGGTCGGTCGGCGCTGGCCCGCCCTCCGTGCCGACCTGATCAACCTCTTCACCCGCACCACACGTCAAGCTCCAGCCAGGTCGTCGTACCCGCCGAATACTTAGTGATCCGCGGCCGGGCGGCGGGCCAGTAGCCCGAACAAGTTGGGGAGCCGGCCGGATCACGCGGCCGCGGTGGTGCCGTCCTGGGGTCGCCAGAAGGGTTCGGCGTACTCCTCGAGGACTTGCAGGTGCAGGCCGGCCGTGGTGATCGCGGTGACGATCTGGCCGAGGTTCCATTGCCATTCGCGGGCGCCGTTGCCGGGGAAGGTGTCGTTGACGTGTGACTCGGCGAAGTAGCTGCGGTCCGGCCGGATCCGCGGCTCGTCCTCGTCCCACGTCCACAGCGGGACGGCGGGGTGAGCCTCGTACACGAAGAGGTGTCCACCTGGCCGCAGTACCCGTGCCACATCCCGAGCCCACGCGGCGATGTCACGCATCCAGATCAACGCGCCTTTACCCGTGTACACGAGATCTGCGCACCCGTCTCGCACGGGTACGCCGGGCACCTCGGCGACGGCGTACCGGCAACTCACCCCCAGCTCGACAGCCCGCCGTTGAGCCGCACCGACAGCCACCGAGCTGTAGTCCACCCCCACCACGAGCCGGGCCCCCGCCTTCACCAGCCCAACGTCATCCAGTCCATGCCCACTCTGAAAATGCACCACGACCGGCCCTGTCGCGAGCACCGGCCCAAGCAACTCCACCTCCCGCCGCTCCAGCAGCCCATCCCCCCGCGCCTCCGCCAGCAACTCGTCGTACTCCCGAACGTGCTTCTCCGAGGCCCGCTCCCACACCACCTGATTGAGTAACGCGAGGTCGTGGTGATCTTGCGGGCGTAGGTCGTAGCCCTGGTGGGTGTGGAACTGCGCACTCAACGGCAGGCAGCGCACCTCGCGACCGGCGATCCGCCCGATCTCCGGCGGTGGGATGTGGAAGGTGTTGCCGTCGAAGTCGGTCTGCTCGGTGCCGCCGCCGGGCATCGGCGTACTGG
This sequence comes from Kribbella sp. NBC_01510, assembly GCF_045040325.1. NCBI lineage: Bacteria > Bacillati > Actinomycetota > Actinomycetes > Propionibacteriales > Kribbellaceae > Kribbella > Kribbella sp. NBC_01510. The sequence goes on from NZ_CP109418.1 coordinate 2,697,806, forward strand.
GATGTAGGTCTACTCGGTGCCCTTCCGCGTGCGTGAGCTGCACAGTCACTTCGACGAACCGGGCGTCTGTCACCGCGTAGCCGGTCGCTCCCAGCACCTCTATCGCCGTGTCGAGGTGGGGTCGAACCACTCCCAGGTCCAGGTCGCCGTGTTCTCGCGTCTGCCGGCCGGCCAGGGCGTCGACCCCCCAGCCGCCGTCGACCCAGACATCAATGCCCCGAGCGTCCAGCAGGTCCAGGAGCTCGAGTACCTGCTCCGCGGGCATCACCGGATGACCTCGTAGCGGAGGGACAGGACGCCGTCGGGGGTGGTGTTGGTGGAGAGGAGGTGCAGGGCGGTGGGGAGGGTGTCGGGGAGGAGTTCGGAGCCGTCGAAGATGGATGGGACCGACGCGCCGCCGATGGCGGTGGGGAGGAGGACGAGGTGGAGTTCGTCGATCAGGTCGGCTCGGAGGAGGGCGCCGTTCAGGCCGCCGCCGGCTTCGGAGATGACGCAGGTGACGCCGAGGACGTCGCGCATCCTCTGCAGTGCAAGGGAAAGGTCGACTCGGTCTTCGCCTGCGACCAGGTACGGGATGGTCTCCCGGCGTAGATAGGAAAGGTGCGACGCGGGTGTCGTGCGGGCGACGAGCAGAAGGAGATCGGTCCCGTCGCCGCCCTTCATGTCCCAGTGCACACGGCCTCGGCTGTCGACGATTGTGAACCACTTCCTGTGGTTCGGCGGCACTGCGGGCAGGTAGTCCTCGTACAACTCGACGTGATCCGCCGGCGGAAGGTCGAGCGGGCCGGCGTCCGGGGTGACGAAGGTGCCGCTGCCCTCGAGGATCGCCGTCGGCGCGTACAGCTCCTCCAAGAGCGCCGTACGCGCGGCCGAGGCGGCATCCGCGCCCGTGGGCCAGATCGATCGCCAGATCGACCCGGCCTCTTCGGACAGCAGCAGCCGATCCCGCCCGAGCGTCACCCGGCCATCCACCGACGCCGTCACCGACACCACCACTCGCGCCCGATCAGTCATGCCGGTCTTCCTATCAGCGGGAACCGACAGTCACTCGTTGTGGAGAACCTCGGCGATGGTGGTGTGAGCGGCGGAGCGGGCCGGGATGTAGGCGCCGGCGGCGGAGATGAGGATGCCGGCGAGGACCAGCAGGGCCAGGAGCGACAGCGGGTAGACGTCGAGCATGAAGGCGGGCATTGCCACCTGGGCGCCGTTCGCCATCGCGGGGACGACCAAGCGGTGCGCGAGGATCCCCAAGGGGATGCCCAGCAGGCCGCCGATCGCGCCCAGAGCAGTCATCGACGTCACAACCATCAGCGTGACCTGGCTGGGCGTCATGCCGATCGACTTGAGCATCCCGAGATCGCGGCGGCGTTCGCGGGTGTTGAGGACGACGGTGTTGAAGACGCCGAGCGCAGCCACGGTCCCCAGCATCAGAGTCAGCAGTACGACGGTTGCCAGCACGATCGCGACGAAGCTGCCCGCGTCCTGACCGGAGGTCTCTTGCAGTCCGGAGTCGCCCGCCTGCACGGCCTTGACGTAGGCGTCCAGATCCGTGCCCGGCTTGAGGTTGATCTCGTAGAGCGAGGCGCGCATGGTCGGGGCCACTAGCGCCAAGGTCTGCCAGTTCGACAACACCTCGTCACCCGAGTTGTAGAGCGCCTTACCGACGATCCGCACCTGGACGCTCTTCCCCTGTGCCTGCAACGTGACTGTGTCCCCAACCGCCAACCCACGCTGGCGAAGGAACCGCTCCGACACCACCACCTGCCCCGGACCGTCGAACCACCGCCCGTCGAGGATCCGATAGCCGAGCGTCTCGAAGTCCCCGCGGTAGAACGACACCCGCAGATCCGTATTCGTCCCGGCCAGCCGCATATCCAGCTCCCGGCTCGCCGTCACCGACGACGCACCCGGAGTGGACCGCAGCAACGCCTCGTCAGCCGCGTCACTCAGCTTGGCGCCCGGTGGGGCCTCCTCACCTGGAGGTGGTGCCCCGCCGTCCGGGACACCTCCGAACATCGCCAGGTCAACCGCACCGACCCGACTCGCGGCGGTCTGGTAGGTCGTCAAGGATTTCCCGAGCCCGACCGCCAGCGTCACGCTCGTGACACCCAGTACGACGGCCGCGAGCGTCAGCGCCGTACGCGCCGGCCTGGCGAACGGAAGCCCAAGACCTAGGCTCACCGCCCGCGGCAACCGAGTACCACTCAGCCACCGCTGCGCCCGCAACCCACGCCCGGCCCGTGGTGCACTGCCCGCACTGATCGCCTCAGCCGCCGACAGACTCCGCGCTCGCAATGCAGGCACCAGAGCGGACAGCGCGACCAGCGCAGGTACGCCGAGCATCGCAGCCACGTCCACCCAGACCGGTACGCCGATGCCGCCCGCGCCATAGTTCTCGAAAGCCCTTGTCAGCAAGGACTCCGCGAGCACATTGCCCAGCACAGTGCCGATAGCGCAGCCGACGATCGCCGGAATGGACACCATGGCCAGATAGACCGTCATCACCTGCGTAGGTGTGAACCCCAGCGCCTTGAGTACGCCGATGTGCTTGAAGCCGGCGACCACAGCACCACTGACCACGTTGGCCACGATCAGCACGGCGACGGCCAGCCCGAGCCAGCCGAACACCATCAAGAACGGCACAAACGTGTTCGGTTCGCCCGTGGCGAGTGCTCGCAGCGCAAGGTACGACTGAGTGCCCACCAGCGCACCGGAAGGCAGACCGGCGGTCACTGCGGACTGACCAGCAGACACCTGTGCGTTGGTCGCGGCCTGGGCGAAGCGGTAGAGCATCTGCGTAGACGTCGGCTTCAACGAAGTCATCTGGGCCGGCGTGACCCACGCATCGGCCGATCCGCTGACGCTGTAGGCGAATCCGACCATGGTCAGCCGCTGACCGCCGGCCACGGTCACTGTGGAACCCACCGTCGGCGCACCACGGCCAGTGGAGTCGGTCGGGTTCCGGTTCAGCACGATCTCGCCCGGCTTGTCCGCCCAGCGCCCCTTCCACACGTTCAGGCGGTCGACCGGGCCGCCGGGATCTGCCCGTCCCACCGCCACCAGGGAGAGCGGGATCCCCATGATCCGCGTCGAACTCAGGTCGAGCGTGGCCTGCTCGAACGGTCCGGCTACAGCCGCGGCACTCTGCGCCGCGCTGGTGAGCTGGGCGTCGCTGACCTTGCTTCTGTCGTACGACGCCACCAGGTGTGCACCACTTTGCTTCGTGTACGCCTGGTCGAAGGGCCTGCTCGACGCGGCCAGCAATCCCAGCGCCACCACGATCATCGTGGTCGACAGCAAAACAACCACACCGATCACCATGGTCTGCATCCGGCGTCGCCGTACCGCTGCTCGCGACACCGGCCACACGGCGCTCACGACGTACGCTCCAGGCTGCGCTCGCCCGCGATCTGCCCGTCGACGAACTCGATCACCCGGCTGGCGCAGCGCGTCGCGAGTTGCTGGTCGTGCGTCACCAGCAGCAGGGTCTGGCCGATCTGGTTGAGGTCCAGCAGGAGGTCCATGACCTGTTCGCCCGCACGGGTGTCCAGGGCACCGGTCGGCTCGTCGGCCAGCAGTACGGCGGGGCGGTTCATCAGCGCCCGGGCGACGGCGACGCGTTGCCGTTCGCCGCCGCTCAGCTGGGCCGGGTAGATGTTCCGGCGGTCCGCGATGCCGAGTTCGTCGAAGAGTTCGAGGGCGCGCTTCCGGGCGGACGGGGCCGACGTACCGGTCAGCTGCGCGGCCAGTGCGACGTTGTCGAGGGCGGACAGGTCGTCGAGCAGGTTGAAGAACTGGAAGATCATGCCGATCCGCCGGCGTCGGTACAGCGCCAGGCCCTTCTCGTCCAGCGTGCCGAGGTCGTCGCCGTGCACCACGACGGAGCCCGAGGTCGGCCGGTCCAGCCCGGCCACCATGCTGAGCAGCGTGGACTTGCCGCTGCCGGACGGTCCCATGACGGCGACCGCCTCGCCGGCGCGGATCTCCAGCGACACCCCGTCCAGTGCGACGGAGTCGCCGTACTCCTTGCGTACGTCGGTCAGCCGCACGACCACCTGTCCGTTGCCTTCGTCATCCGTCATGCGTTCACGCTAGGACCGCCCGCACCCGTCTGACGTCAGCCTGCCGGCGTACTGTCCGCGCCTGCTCATCCTGGAGATGTACGGCGTGCCACCAGCGGATGATGCGGAATCCGGAACGCCCCTGGGACAGTGGTTCTCGTGACCACGATCTGGCTGCTCGTCGCCGCGGTGGCCTGCCTGGCCGCAGCGGCGCTCGCTGTGGCCCTTCTCCGGGCGCGGCGGGCGCACACCCGCGCCTTGGAGGAACGCGGGTGGTTGCTCGAGCGCGAACGGGAGAGTGCCGCGCAGACCGCGGTCGACGCGGAGCGGGCCCGGATCGCTCACGACCTGCACGACATCGTCAGCCACAACGTCAGCGTGATGGTGATCCAGGCCGGTGCAGCGCGGCATGTGCTGGAGACCCAGCCCGATCAAGCCGAGGCGGCATTGCTCGCGGTCGAAGCGGCCGGCCGCGACACCATGGCCGAACTGCGGCATCTGCTCGGCCTGCTCGCACCGTCGGCCAGTGGTGAGGAGGACGAGCGACTGGCCCCACAGCCGAGTCTGAGCCGGCTCAGTCCGTTGATCGACCGGATCGCATTCGCCGGGTTGCCGGTGGAGGTGCGCATCTCGGGGGACCCTCGACCACTTCCGGCCGGGGTAGACGTCACGGCGTACCGGATCATCCAGGAGGCGCTGACCAATGCGCTCAAGCATGGCGACGGGGTGAAGGCCGAGGTGACGGTGCGGTACGCCGACCACGCGTTGCGGGTCGAGATCCTCAACACCGGGCCGAGCGTGCTGACCGGAGGCCGCGCACCGTCAGGTGGTGGCGAGGGGCACGGACTGCTGGGGTTGCGGCAGCGGGTGGCCGTCTACGGCGGCGATCTCGATGCGCGGCGTCGATTGGGTGGCGGGTTCCGCGTCCGCGCGAAGATCCCGCTGGAGCGCCTGTGACGAGCGCCCTTCGAGTGGTGATCGCCGATGACCAGGCCCTGGTGCGGACCGGGTTCCGGATGATCCTGAACGCGCGTGGCATCGAGGTCGTCGGTGAGGCCGGCGACGGTGCCGAGGCCGTCGATGCGGTCCGCCGGCTGCGGCCGGACGTCGTACTGATGGACATCCGGATGCCGACGATGGACGGTCTCGAGGCGACCCGCCGCATCCTGGCCGAGCCCACCGACTGCCGCGTCCTGATCCTCACCACGTTCGACCTGGATCGCTATGTGTACGCCGCTTTGGCCGCCGGAGCCAGCGGGTTCCTGCTGAAGGACGTCACCCCTGAGCACCTCGCCGCAGCCGTCCGGCTGGTCACCACCGGCGACGCGCTGCTGGCTCCGTCGATCACGCGGCGGCTGGTGGAGCGGTTCGCGATCCCGGCCCCGGCCCAGCCCGCGATCCACCGCGACCTCGCCGCGCTGACGCCGCGGGAGGTCGAGGTCCTCACGTTGATGGGCCACGGATTGTCCAACTCCGAGCTCGCCACCGAACTGACGCTGAGCGAGGCGACCGTGAAGACCCACGTCGCCCGGATCTTCGCGAAGCTCGGCCTCCGCGACCGCGCCCAGGCCGTGGTCCTCGCCTACGAAACCGGCCTCGTCCGCCCCGGCGACCGCACTCAGCCGTGATCCGTTGCTGATTGACTGCCGAATCAACTAGATTCGTCAAACCTCGCCCGCCCGGGGCGGACCTAGGGGGAGCCTGTTCATGGCGACTTGCATTCTGTGTGCTGAGACCGGCGCCTTCCGCCCGCGCGGCGAGAAGGACGGCTACGGCATCGAGGAGTGCCCGTCGTGCGGCCTGGTGCAGCTGGTGCCGACGCCGACCGCGGACGTGCTGCGCGCCCTGTACGAGGGGGACTCGTACTTCGAGGGCGGCGCCGGGACCGGGTACTCGGAGTACGAGGACCAGGAGCAGGAGTACCTGGCGACGTTCCGCGAGGACGTGCGCCGGATCCGTGAGTTCGTCCCCAGCGGCCGGATCCTCGAGGTCGGCTGCGGGTACGGCTACTTCCTGCAGTGTGCGCTCGATGCCGGTTTTGACGCCTACGGCATCGATCTCTCCCCGGCGGCCGTCAAGTGGGCCGCGACGCGCCACCCCGGCCGCGTGTTCTGCGGTCTGCTCGAGGAGGTGCCCGAGATCCAGGACCAGAAGTACGACGTGATCTTCGGGTCGCACCTCATCGAGCACTTGACCGAGCCGTCCGAGTTCCTCCGCGAGGCCGGCCGCCTGCTCCGGCCCGGTGGCCTGGTGGTCATGGTCACCCCGAACATCAAGAGCCTGCTGGCCCGCGCCTCCGGATCGCGCTGGGTGTCGTTCAAGATCCCCGAGCACGTCAGCTACTACGACCCGGCAACTATCACCACACTGCTGAACCGCAGCGGCTACACGGTCCGCGCCGTCGACAGCGCTTATCAGTACTACGCCCTGCCGTTCGTCAGCCGCCGTGTCCGGGAGCTGCTCCACCCGGTCTCGCGGCTCGTCCCGCCGGTGGAACGCCTCCGTTTCCTTCGCGACCGCAAGATCCGCGTCACCAGTGGCTCCATGCGTGTCCTGGCCGCCTACAACGGCGAGTGATGTGACCCGGCCGTGATCTCCCGCGTCGCCACCGCCTCGACCCGCGCCAGCCGCTGAAGCGCCGAGCCGTGCTCAGGCGTGGTCGCGAGTTTCGAGGTCGGTGCGGGCGAGGAGGGTCACTAGTTGGCCGACCGTTCGCTGTCGCAGCAGAGCCCCCGGCAGGGGTTTGTCGACCTGGACTGCGTAGCGATTGCGGCGGCCGTTCTTGTCCTTGACCACGTAACCGGCCTCCACCAGATCGGTCACGATGCCGAAGGCCGCGCGCTCCGTGATGCCGAGCGTGGTGGCGATCTCCCGCAGCCGCACGCCCGGGTCGTCGGCAATGCACAGCAGTGCCTGCGCGTGGTTCGTCAGGAAGCCCCAAGCCATGACACAGAGTATACCGGAATCTTAATCCAGGAATTCTATTGCTAGTATTGAAATACCAGCGTAGGTTCGGTGGTGGAACTGGTTTGTGGGTCTACGCAAGCCGCTCCACGATAGGAAGGCACACCATGCGCTGTACGCGCGTAGCTCTCTACGACATCAAGACCGGCACGTTCGACGAGGTAGTCACCCAGGCGAAGGCCGAGATGGTTCCCTTGTTCAAGGGCAGCGACGGCTTCGTGTCCTACGGGGTGGCTCAGGTCGACAAGAACGCCTTCGTCTCGATCAGCACCTGGGAGACCAGGGCGCAGGCCGACACCGCCGCAACCAAGGCCGCGGACTGGGTCAAGGCCAACAGCGCGGACCGCTTCACGCTGCGCATCAACTACGTCGGCGATCTGGCCATCGACACCGGCCACCGCGAGCCGGCGCCGATCGCGCACTAGCTCGTCGGTTCGACGACTCACGAGACCGGTCCGGCCGCTGATGCGGCCGGACCGGTTCTCTGCCAGGGCTCCGGGCTCATTCTCAGCGGCTGATCTGACGCGGGACCGTCATCGTGACGAGCTTGTCCGGGTTGCGGATGACGTACAGGTTGGTGATCTTCTCGCCGGTGATCTCGATCAGCAGGACGCCTTCGGGGTGGTCGCCGAGGTTGGCGACCATCGCGGGCGCGTTGTTGTAGTTGGCCATCTGGAGCCGCAGGCCGGGCCTCTCCCGACCGGTGCGGAAGAGATCCATCAGGACGGCGGCCACCTTCCGCGCGCCCACCACCGGCCGGCGCGACGCAGTGACCTTGCCGCCGCTGTCGGCGGTCCAGACGACGTCCGGCGCGAGCAGGTCGAGCAGCCCCGCCAGGTCACCGGTCGCCGTCGCGGTCATGAACTGCTCGGTGATCCGCGCGGTCTTCGCGGTGTCGACGGGCTGGAATCGCCTGCGTCGCGCCTGCACGTGTTCGCGCGCGCGGTGCGCGACCTGGTGGACCGCCGCGACGGATTTGCCCACCGCGGCGGCGACTTCGTCGTACCCGAAGCCGAACACCTCGCGAAGCACGAACACCGCACGCTCGTCGGGGGTGAGTGTTCGAGCAGTACGAGCATGGCCATCGACACCGACTCGGCGAGCACCACGTCGGCCGACGGGTCGTTCTCGTCGAGCAGCAGCGGTTCGGGCAGCCAGGGGCCGACGTAGTCCTCGCGCCGGCGTGTGCTCGCCCGCAACGTGTTGAGCGTCTGACGGGTCACCAGCCGCGCAAGGTACGACCTGGTGTCCCGCACCGTCGCGAGGTCCACCTCGGCCACCGCAGATAGCTGTCCTGCAGTACGTCGTCGGATTCGGTGGCGGAGCCGAGGATCTCGTAGACGATCGTGAACAGCAGTGGCCGCAACAGAGTGAACCGCTCGGCATGTTCATCGGTGGTCATGGGGACGTGACCACCTGCGGCCGCTCCAGCTGCCGACCGCCCTTGATCCAGGCCCAGGAACCTGGCTCGCGGGCCTCGCGACGGATCCTCGACACCGCGAGCTTGCAGGTCTTCTCCTTGATCGCGGCGCCCAGTCGACCACCGATGTAGATGTTCACGACGGTGTCGTCCTTGCGGGCGAGCTGCCGCATGGCGGCGTGCCGGCCGAGGCTGACGCACGACCCGGTGAGTGCCTGGTTGATCGCAGCCGGTTCGGTCCCCGCGATGTGGCTCAGCACAGTGTTGGCGGCCTGCGCCCCCAGCGGTCCGGCGGCCTGGCAGCTCATTCGCAGCGGTTGACCCGACGGTGCCGCGGCATCTCCGGCGGCGATCACCCGGTCGTCGTCAACACTGGTCAACGTCTCGTCGGTGAGCAGCCGGCCGAGCGAGTCAGTACGCAGCCCGCTCGCGGCGGCCAACTCCGGTACGCCGAAACCGGTCGCCCAGATGGTCAGTGCGCTCGAATGCGTCGTACCGTCGGCAACGACGATCGCATCCCGCCGGACCTCGGTCACAGCGTCAGTTTCGCGCACGGTGACACCGTGCCGGGACAGCCACTTGGCGGCGTACCGGCGACCCGGAGAACTCCAGGACGGCACCAGGGTTCCGCCACACACCAGGGTGACCTTGCGTCCTTGCTCGGCCAGCTCGGCGGCCGTCTCGATGCCGGTCAGTCCACCGCCGACCACGGTGACCGGAGCGTCGACGGGCAACTCGTCCAGCCTGGCGCGCAGCCGCCGCGCAACCTCGAACTCGGCGATCGGGTAAGCGAATTCGGCCGCGCCAGGCACTGATGACGGGATCGCCGCGGTGCTGCCGAGCGCATAGATGACGTAGTCGTATTGCAGCGTTCGGCCCGACACCAGTTGCACCGCGCGGGCGGCGGTGTCGATCCGCAGGGCGCTGTCGACGACCAGGTGGATGCCCTCGCCGAGCAGTGTCCCGTAGTCGATCGTGGCGTCGTCGGTGCCGGCCACGAACTGGTGCAGCCGCACCCGTTCGACGAAGTCCGGTCGCGGGTTGACCAGGGTGATGTCGACTCCGTCGCGCTGCCGCAGATGGTTGGCCGCGAGCGTCCCGGCATACCCACCACCGATGACGACGACCTTGTGCTGTGTCTCGTGTTCACTCATGCCCTCAAGACACCGCCGACCCCCAACCCCTGACACGACGTGACGCACGTCACCCCTTGAACGAGAGGGAGTCGGTCGCGGTCCTGGCATGGTTTCTGGGTGGGCGGGAAGTGCTGTCGGCCGATCGGGCAGAAGCCATTGTGAACCGACCCCAAGCGGCATCGTTCGCCCTTGAACGCATGCCACCCGAACACCATCCGCCGCCGAGACCCGCCCTGGCCCCGGCGCCGAGCCCGACGACGGACCCGGATGCCCAACTCATCTCGTCCAGTCAGGATGCACCGCAGGACTTCGCCCTGCTGTTCGATCGGCATGCCGTCGCGATCCACCGCTACGTCGCCCGTCGACTCGGCAGCAGCGAGGCTGACGACCTGGTCGGTCAGACGTTCCTGATCGCCTTCGAACGCAGACACCGTTACCACGAGTCCTCGGCTGGCGCCCTGCCCTGGCTCTACGGGATCGCCACCAATCTGGTCCGCCGCCGACGGCGAGACGAGGTCCGCCAGTACCGTGCGTACTCGCGCTCCGATCCGGGTGGATCCCTCGAAGGCGCGGACATCCTCGCGGCGGAGGTTGCCTCCCGGGTCGACGCAGAATCCGCCTCTCGTGCGCTGGCCGGAGTACTGGCCGGCCTGCGGCAGAGTGAGCGGGACGTCTTGCTGCTCTACGCCTGGGAAGACCTCAGCTACCCCGAGATCGCCGACGCCCTGGACATCCCCGTCGGGACTGTCGCGTCCCGCCTGCACCGAGCCCGGCGAGCCCTGCGTGCGGCTCTCGGCCCCGACTTCCTGGAGAACCCATCATGAACGAGATCGACCTGCTCAAGCGGGTGCGCGACGACGTTCCCCCTCCCAATCCGGTCGCACTGGCCCGCGCCCGCCAGCATCTGGTGCCCCAGCCTCCTGTCCGCCGCCGCTCCACGGCCCGGCGCCGGGTGCTGGTTGCCGGTGCGTTGGCCGCGACGCTGGCCGCCGGCTTCCTGGTCAACGATGTGGTCACCCGTGACGGCGGTACGGCGACACCTGGCGCCATCGCTGACGCCAGCACCTTCCTGGCCACCGCCGCCGCACACACCAGCGCCAACCCCGACGCGCCGATCCCACCCGGTCACTATCGCCAGATCACCCAACGAACCCAGCGCACGTGGAACTTCGGGCCAGGCAACAAGTTCCATGGCACCAGCCTCAACGTGACCGACTGGTGGGTCACCCCTGACCAGAACCCGCCGTACACCGTCATTATGGTGCTCAACGCCAAGAAGACGTTCTCCAGTGAGGCGGCCAGAACGCTCTGGAACAAGACCGACCCCTTGAACATCAAGCCCGAGACCCTCAGGTCCCGCGATGCCTGCGGGGTGGGAATGGAGGGCGGATCCATCGCCCCCCGAGGGAGGGGGAACGTCTGCAGACCCAGCCTGTTCCACCCGTCCGGCGACTATCTCGCCCGGCTGCCACGGGATCCGTCCGCGCTCCTGGCGGCGCTGCGCGAGCAGAATCACATGCTTCGTTACCCGCACATGGATCCCAAGGTGGCAAACGCCAGGGTGTTCGACAGCATGGTCACCATCCTGGCCTCGGGGATCGCGCCGGCCGATCTTCGCGCTGCCCTGTACGAGGCAGCCCGTCAGATTCCCGGCATTCAACTCCAGGCCGATGCGGTGAACCTCAATGGTAAGAGCGGCCGCGCCATCAGCCTCGTGGAGCAGTTCGGCATCCGCAAGGAACTGATCATCGACTCCCGAACCGGCCAGTTCCTCGGGCTTCGCGAAGTCGCCACCATCACGGCACCACTCAACGGCGACGGTGACCCGATGCCCCTGAAACGCGGCGACATCGTCACCTGGACCTCCGTCAGCACCCGAATCACCCCAACCCGGCCCACGGTTCACTGACCAACGAGCCGACTCCGGGGCGGCTCCCAAACCAGAGAGCCGCCCCGGCTTTGTGTCATCCTCCCAGAGACCAAAGCCACGCTCGCGCGGGGACGATACTCATTTCGCCGCCTTTATCACCCTGGAGATAGCCCATCCCAGAGTGCTGATGACGGGAATGGCGACAGCAAGCGCGGCGATCGTGTTCGGCCGGAAGCGAACGCCGTCCGCGCCGCCGACGTACGCGCCCAGCGGAATCGCGACGCCACCGCCCCCTCCGCCGTCGCCGAGTTTCGGCGAGCCCTGGGTACCACCGAATCCGTAGCTGACGAACGCGACGGGGATGATATCGACCCCATCAATCGTCTGCTTGTCGCCGTAGGCAAGTGTGATTCCGCGATCGCCGACTCCTGCCGCCAGCTTGTCGGTGAGGTCGCCATGAGCTGCTTCTGCGTCTGCCACTGCTCAAGCCTTTCGTTCGGACGATGCTGGAGGTGCCAGGAGTCCGGCGAGCTGCATCTCGTGGGCGCGCCATCCGCCCAATTCGTAGGTCACGATCACTGTGACGGGACAGGCCAGGGTGAGAAGAAGGCACACCCACAGCGGCGACCCGACAGACGCAAGGACGATCGCGATGATCGGGAGAATCAGTACGGCCAAGTGAAGTAGGACGCTACGTGGAAGTGAGGAGATGAGCCACGCAAACAAGAGGTAGCGGGTGAGCATGAAGAGCAGCACGGGGCCGGCGATAGCGACTACTGCCGTCCGCACTTGGACGGGATGATCAGGATCATAGACGCCGCCGACGACATGGAGGCCTGCGCCTGTCGCCGCGACGGCAATGAACAGGGCAATGTGTCCGTACGCCCAGGGCACCACCTTCTTGCGGCGAGCGCGGAGGGCGAGTCCGTGCGGCACCAGGAAGTAGACCCACCACAGTGCGAAGGACATCGCGACGCCGGCAGCAATGACGACCACAGCATCGACCGTCCATCCGTGGAGCGCCGAGATCTGCGTCGCGGCGGACAGAGTCCCCAGGACCGTCTCACCGAGGGCGATGATCGTGAGGAGCGCATATCGCTCAGCCAAGTGATGGGGATTCCACGGCGTCACACCCCCGTTCGACCTGCCCCTTGCCTCGGCGACGACCGGACCCAGCGATTCGATGGTGAAGAGGACACCGATAACCACGAGTGAAGGAACCACCGTGAAATGACTCAGCGCGAGAAGTATCCACCCGAGCTGCGCGAGGCCTACAACCACACCATAGATGAAGGCCGGTCGCCGGTATTGTGGGTCATCGTGCGCGGCGCGTACCCACTGGAGCGCGACGGCCACCCGAATAACGACGTACCCGGCGACCACGAGTCCGATGTCGACATTTCCGGAGCTCTCGATCGACGCGAAGAGCGGCGGCAATCCGATGGCCAAGACCAGGACTCCGGCCATCTGGAGCATGGTGAGAACTCGAAAAAGCCAGTCGTCGTTGTCGAAGGCGGATGCAAACCAGGTGAAGTTCGTCCACGCCCACACTGTGGTCGTCATCGCAATGATGAAGCTCACTGTCGCAGCGGCGGGGTGGCCTCCGCTGACACCGTGGGCAAGCTCGCCGGCAGCGACGCCGAACGCTGCGACGAATGTGAGGTCGTAGAGCAACTCGAGTGGAGTCGCCGCCCGTCCACTTTCGCTGGCATCGCGCCCCACCATCGACCTGAGGCCGTGCCTGTACCGCCCGTTCGACAACAGACTCACGAGAACACTCTAAGTACGCCCGGCGCGGAGCAGAAGCTCAAGCTAAACGCCCCCGGGCGTATCGCTGTGACTAGCCCTCGGAGAGCGCTTCGATCACGTCCTTGGAATGGGTCAGCGGTATCCTGCTGCCCTCGAGCTCGATCCGCGAGTCGCTCTCGGGATGGATCAGCTCGAGCACCCTGACGTTCACTCGCTGGTGGACCGTCACCTCCAGCCCCGCCCTCGCGACCTTGAAGACCATCGCGCCGGGCTCCTTGCTGCGCGACCGGCCCTCGAAGCCGTAAACCCCGTCGGCGGTCACTCCGACCAGCATGAACTCGGGCATCCCGTGGGCGGCCGCGTTCGCGCGCATGCCACCGATCACGCCCGCGGCCTCACCGACGGCTTCACCTACCGAGCCACCGACTTCGCCCAAGCTGCCGCCCGCCAAACCGCCGGCGAAGAGCGAGCCGGTCTGGCCGCGCGGGCTGAACTGGCCCGCAGCGATCACCTCATCGGCGATCCCCTCGCGAGCCAGCGCCTGCTGAACCGCGTGCTCTATCTTTTCCTCGGACATCGCTCCTCCTGGCGCTCGCGGTTGATCAGCTGTAGCGGTCCCAGGCTCGCAGCTATCGCTCCAGGTTGACAGGACATCCACCGGCCGCCGTTGGTGAGCCCGTCCCGGACCCTGGTTGAGACCCTGAACGAGAGAAGGCCGATCGCGGATGCGACCGGCCTTCTTCCTTGCTCATCCCTGTAGAGCTCGAAACCACGCTCTGACCTGCGGCTTCTTGACTCCGGGGGAGTGGCGGAGGATACGAGATTCGAACTCGTGAGGGGTTGCCCCCAACACGCTTTCCAAGACCGCAATCCAATGTTCGGTTCGGGCCGAGCGGCTATCCTCGGCCGCTGTCGCAGGCGCGACGAACGGCTACGAACCTTGCCAAACGATGACGGATGAGACCCACATTGAGACCTTCGGCTACCCGACAAAGCCCGCCAACGTCTTGTTCCAGCCGTCTCCACCCTGCTGGAACACGTGGGGCTGTGCCCCTTGCTCAGCACTTGCAGTCTCCCGCTCCAAGCGCGAACGGTTGAACTTCAGTAACGACGTCCGGCGCACCACGATGTAGGCAGTGGGGTGACTGATGTCCAAGGATTCGATAAATCTGCCAGAACTGCTCCGGGTGTTGAAGGAACACGACTCCCTTGCGACCAATGGTCGAGCGTTAACACGATCGGCCGGCCAGCGGAGATCGGCGCTTCGGGCCGAGCTACGCAGGCTCACGGGTGAGGCCTCGGATTCAAAGGCGCTGAAGCGGGCACGACGGCTGAGGAGGCAATCTGAGTCCGATCCTCGGCGCCGTCCGCGGAAAGAGCGCTTCCAGGGCGCGAGCGCTACGGCGCCTGGTCCGGCCAAGCCCCGGCCGTTCGATGCGACCCGGGTGCGAAGAGTCATCTCAAGTGCAGTCGAGAGCGATCGTCGGCGACATTAGGCGGCACTATTCAACGCACGAGCCTTGACCGGCGGCCCTCAAAACTGGCTCGCCATCCCCTATCTCAGCCGTGTCGTTCTGGTGCAAATACGGGACGGCGAACATTAGGCAATCTTCAGCCGTTCGATGAATCACGGCACCCCATAGAGCCTCGGAATACTGATCCTCGGTTAGAGCGAAGCCAAGGAAGCCGACGCAGGCTACGGTCGCGAGCAGGGCGGCGACGAGCAAATAGGGACCTAACGGCAGGGACAGCTCAAAGCCAAGCGGAGAAGGCGTCCAAAACGCGACGTCCTGACCTGACCATTGCTTCGCTAAGCTGACAGGCATAGCGGCCCACGCGAGAATGTAGATGAGCAACCAGACCGCCAGGGATATGCCGATAACCATCGTAAGCAGTCGCCGGACTGCCCTTACTCGGAAGGCCCGACCAGCGAGCGATGTGGCCTGCTCTAGGTAGCTGTCCATCCGGCTATACGCGGCTTCGATCTCTTCCCGAACTTCATCGTCGCGAAGCTCGACCTCCCCACTCTGCCGCATCTTCTTCAATAAGAACCGCGACGCTCTGGCGCTAAATTTGGATGGTTCCGCTCCTATTCGGCTCGCCCCCTGCGCGAAAGTCGTACCTACATCCGTCCTCGCAATGCGAAGAATCAGCACATAGCAGAGCGGGACTATCGACAGAGCCGCCAGTATCGCTATCCTTGCTCCTGCTTCCGAAGCGAGTTTCCATGGATCTTCGGTGAGCAACGGGAGGAGAACGATAATTAGGGCGAGCGGAACGAAAAGAGGCACATGTCCAGCAAGCCTTATGGATCCTCCCACCCATCCCACGCCCAGGATGACGCCAAAAGGTAGAAGATGGGTGAACACGAGGGTCGAGAGCTCACCTGAAATGATCAGATAGCCACCGGCAGCCAGCCACAAAAACATGAGCAGGAATACAATCAAGGTCTCCGGCACGCCGAAGATTAAGACAAGCGCAATCCAGGCGACGAAAATTCCGGCGACGAGGACAACGGAATGCCAGAGCGTCAAGTCAAGTATGCGATTGATTGATATGGCCGACCCAAGGAAGATGGCCGAGACCAGGAATTTGCTGATCGTGCTACTGCCCACCGAGTAGTCCGAACCCTGAGCTTTGCCTATTTTGCGGTAGCTCTGTGATCGCAAAGCCCTATTCAAAAGAATCTTCAGACCTACGGGCTTATCTTCGATCTTCTCTCTAGCTTTCACGTGTTGCTCTCATCCGAGGGGGGGTGCATTATCTTTCGCAGAATTGCAATCTGCGCTAGCTGTTGCGAGATGTTACAACAGAATTCGGCATACGGGAAGCATTGATGCGGCAAACATCTCGGGACAGTGGAAACGCGCTTAGTCCATCACTGCATATCGAGCCGAGGGTATCCTTCATGAAGACTGATGAGACGGATTGGGACTGCTGAGGCCGACGCCGAGTGTGGTGACAAGCGTCGACACGATGGAGCCCCAGCTCGTTCGCCTCCGCGCCGGCCTCCGACGCTTTACGCCTGCGCGTCGGCGCTGGCTTCGGGTCAGCCCCGATGTCCGTCATTCTCCGTACTCCTTCGTTGCAGCTGCAGCAATTCTGCAGCATGCAAACCTGACGTATTGCGACATCGGCCGGTTCCATGGCACATGCCTCGAGATTGGCGCGGCCGGACACTGCACCGACAAAATCGCGAGCAGGTCGGCGGACGATCGGGCTGCCAGCCGAGCTGACAGAGATCCTGCGAGAGCACTGGAAGGAGCAAACCGCGGAACGTGCGCTTGCGCGGCAACTCTGGAATGAGGAGGGCTGGGTTTTCGCCGGGCCGACCGGGAAGCCGCTCAGCCCGAACGTGGACCGCCGGGAGTGGAAGTCTCTCCTCACCGCCGCTGCACTCCGTGACGGCCGCCTAGACGATACCCGGCACACAGCGGCCACCGTGCTACTTCTGCTGGGCGTCCCCGATCGAGCTGTAATGGACGTTATGGGCTGGTCGTCATCCACGACGGTCACGCGGTACCAGCACATCACCGCGCCGGTACGGATGGACATCGCTGAGCGAGTCGGCGGCCTGATCTGGGCGGCGCGGCAGCAGGCGTTGAGAACGGATCGAGCGGGGCGCAGCAGTCGGCTTGAAGGGGTCGTTGAGACCCCTGTTGAGACCCTGACAGACGAAGGGCCGGTCGCGCCGCAAGGACCGGCCCTTCGTTCTGTTAGTCCCTCTGGAGCCCGAAACCACGCTCTGACCTGCGGCTTCTTGGCTCCGGGGGAGTGGCGGAGGATACGAGATTCGAACTCGTGAGGGGTTGCCCCCAACACGCTTTCCAAGCGTGCGCCCTAGGCCTCTAGGCGAATCCTCCAAGCGCAGAGAATACGCGAGGGTGCACAGGAAGGTGAAATCGGGCTGCTGGTGGTCAGCCTGCTCATCTAGGGTCGCGGTATGCACGGTGCACCGGATCCGAACGTCGTACACCCGATGCCCGCCACGGACCGCGTGGTGCTGCTGAAAGCGGTGGTGACGTCGCCGCTGATCGAGGTGGGCGACTACTCGTACTACGACGACCCGCGTGACCCCACCGCCTTCGAGGCGAACAACGTGCTCTACCACTACGGTCCGGAGCGGCTGCGCATCGGCAAGTACTGCGCGCTCGGCGAGGGCACCACGTTCGTCATGAACGGTGCGAACCACCGGATGGACGGGCCGTCGACGTTCCCGTTCCCGATCATGGGTGGTGCGTGGGCGGAGCACTTCGATCTGATCACCGGACTGCCGGGCCGCGGCGACACCGTGGTCGGGAACGACGTGTGGTTCGGATACCGCAGCCTGGTGATGCCCGGCGTGACGATCGGGGACGGTGCGATCGTCGCGTCTGGTGCGGTGGTGGTCGACGACGTACCGCCGTACGGGATCGTCGGTGGGAATCCGGCCAAGCTGATCCGCCGGCGGTTCTCCGACGACGACGTTGCCCGGCTGCTCCGGATCGCCTGGTGGGACTGGCCGGCGGACCGCGTCACAGCCAACGTCCGGGCGATCATGGCCGGCACTATCGAGGAACTGGAGAAATGAGCCTTGTACTGCGCCCGATCGCACCGGGCGACGTGGATGGGTTGCAGGAGTTGATCGAATCCGATCCCGGCTACACCGAGCGGATCACCGGCTACCCGCCGGGGCCTGCGGACGCGCAGAGCCTGTTGATGATGCGACCGGAGGGCCTGCCCGAGGAGGGGAAGGTCGTCCTCGGCGCGTTTGTCACCAACCGGTTGGTTGCCGTCGTCGACCTGCTCAGGGGCTATCCGAACGACCACACCGCCTTCATCGGCCTGCTCGAAGTTCACTGGAACCACCAGGGCAGCGGTCTCGGCAGAGCGACGTACGAAGAAGTCCAGCGGTACGTCGAGACCTCGTGGCCCGAAGTGCGGACGATCCGGCTCGCGATCGTGGACACGAACGCGCGGATCGCGACGGGCTTCTGGCTGCGGCAGGGGTTTACGGCCACCGGTGAGGAGCGGCCGTATCGCTACGACAAACTGGAGTCGACCGCACGCCTCTACGAGAAGCAGCTGACCTGGGCGCATCCCGCGCTGGAGGTGCGGGAGTCGCCCGTCGCGGGCAAGGGCCTGTTCGCGACGCAGCCGATCGCCAAGGGTGAAGTCGTCGGCCAACTGTCCGGCCGCCGGGTCAACACGGCGGAGCTCCGCGAACTCCTGAAGCGTCCGCCCGTCGACACGATCACGATCGGCGAGGACGAACACCTTGTGCTGAGCAACGACCCTCGCCCTGTGATTGCTTATGGCAACCACAGTTGTGACCCGAACATGTGGTGGATCGACGCCGTCACGCTCGAGGCCCGCCGGGACATCGCGGTGGGCGACGAGGTGACGAGCGACTACGGGACCTCTACCGGTGTGGACTACGAGCTGCGCTGCACCTGTGGCTCACCGCTCTGCCGAGGCGTCATCACGGGTGAGGACTGGAAGCAGCCGGAGCTCCAGAGCCGGTACGGCGACCACTGGATCCCGGCGCTGCTACGCAAGCAGCGTGGGGGCTAACGCTCTCCACTGCTCGACAGGCTGGGGGCCGGTGACACCTGTGATCACGTTGACCGCGACGTGGTCGACGCCGGCGTCCAGATGCTCGGTCAGCTTCGCCTTGATGTCGGTCGGGGTACCCCATGCGGCCAGTGCGTCGACCATGTGGTCCGGGAGCTCAGCCTGATCCTTCGCACTGAACCCCTGCCGCTCGAGGGAGGCGGCGTACCCGGGGATTCGTGGGAAGAAGCCGATGGTGTCCCGTGCGATCGCCCGGGCCCGGTCCGCGTCTGACTCCAGTACGACGAGGTGGCTGACCGACAGCAGCTTGTCCGGGCCGAGTACCTTGCGTGCCTCAGCGGCGTACGCAGCACTGATCAGGAACGGGTACGCACCGGCGGACCGGTCCCGGGCCAGCTCCAGCATCCGCGGGCCGAGCGCTGCAAGCACACGCCGCTCCACTGGTACGTCGATCTCGTCCAGATAGGCGTTGAGCGTGGCGAGCGGCTTGGGGCCGTGCGCTCCGCCCAGTCCGACCGTGAACCGGCCCGGTGCGGACGCTTCCAGCGCGGCGTACGTCGTACTGACGTCGGCCGCGCTGTATCTCACGACCGCGAGGATGCCGCTGACGAATTTGATCGAGGTGGTCGCGCCGACCAGATCGACGATGGTCTGGAGTCCCGGCAGCGGGCCGCCGGACAGCCAGATCGCGGGATACCCGAGCGCCTCGGCCGCCCGCGCGGCCTCGATCGACTGCTCGCTGCTGTCCAGACCCGTCGAGATCCCGAACGGGCCGAATTGATGATCCGTCACGCAACCAGAGTAGTCCGGGGGCGGGATTTCGGGCCTGCGGAGGAGATCCCGTACACTCGTCTCCGGTTCCCCGCGTGGCGGTATCTCGCCCAACTCCCCCAGGGCCGGAAGGCAGCAAGGGTAAGTGAGCTCTTCCGGGTGCGCGGGGAATCCTCATGTCCGGGCTGTCTAGGCTGGTGGCGCTTCGACCGACCACAGCGAGGGAGCCCGATGAGCGCCGAGCGCCGTTACCTGCAGGAACTGATCATCGCCGAGCTCGGCGTCACCGCGTCGTTCGATCCGGACACCGAGATCGAGCGCCGGGTGGAGTTCCTGGCCGACCAGGTCCGGCGGAACGGCGTGACGTCGTACGTGCTCGGCATCAGCGGCGGGGTCGACTCTGCGACTGCGGGCCGTCTCTGCCAGCTGGCGGTGGAGCGGGTGCGGTCGGAGGGCGGTCAGGCGACGTTCATCGCGATGCGGCTGCCGTACGGCGTCCAGGCGGACGAGGTGGACGCGCAGCGCTCGCTGGAGTTCATCAAGCCGGACGAGACGCTCGTGGTCGACGTGAAGCCGGCCACGGACGCCATGGTCGAGTCGGTCCGGCACGCGGGGCTCGGCGCCCGGGAGGACTTCCACGTCGGCAACATCAAGGCACGGCAGCGGATGATCGCGCAGTACGTCATCGCCGGGGCACGCGGCGGTCTCGTCGTCGGCACGGATCACGCGGCGGAGGCGGTGATGGGGTTCTTCACCAAGTACGGCGACGGCGCCTGCGACCTCACGCCGTTGTCCGGCCTGACCAAGCGCCGGGTCCGTGAGGTGGGCTCACGCCTGGGCGCGTCTGACGAGATCACCGGCAAGGTGCCGACGGCCGACCTCGAGACCAGCAACCCGGGCGTGCCCGACGAGGTCGTCCTGGGCGTCACGTACGACGAGATCGACGACTTCCTCGAAGGCCGCGAGATCGACGAGAAGGCGGCCGCGACGATCATCGGCACCCACCGGCGAACCGCCCACAAGCGCGCTCTGCCGCTGGCCGTCTAGCGCTCAGGCGGTGTGCGCGAGCTGGCGGACCCGGTTGGCGAGGCGGGCCAGGCGGATGGTGGCGACGTTGCGGTAGGCCGGGCGCAGAACCGTTGCCAACGGCCCGGACTGCTCGAACGTGTGAGTGATCTGGCGGTCCGGGCCGATGGTCCAGATGCCGACCTCGCGGAACCCGGGGACCTGCCAGGTGATCTCGATCCGATCCGCCGCGACCGCCGTGTACTGCAACTCGCCGGCCAGGCCCGGGCGCACCCGCAGCGCGTATCTCGTACCTAGCTCCGCCTGCTCCGGTCCGTCGATGGTCAGGAACGCCTCGTTCCACTCCGGCAGCGCGAGCGCGTCCAGCAGGACGTGCCGGATCGCCGTCGGGTCGGCGGGGACGGCCTCGGTGGCTTGCTCCATGACTATCTCTCCTGGGCGAGGTGGTGGTCGTACTCGGGGTCTCGCCGGCGGGCCAGCGCGGCCCCGGCGGGGAACGCGTCGGCGATGGCGCGCAGCGTGGTGATGGTCTCGTCGAGCGCCTGGCCCGCGACGAGGTCGTGCATGGTCCGGTGCAGGCGGTTCTCCGCGGTGACGACGCGCCGGTGCAGCGCCCGGCCCTGCGGGGTCAGGCTGAGCGCGAGGTAGCGCCGGTCAACCTTGTCGATGCCACGTTTCACCAGCCCTTGCCCGACCAGCCGATCGACGAGGCGGCTCGGGCTGTTGCCGGTCTCGCAGACCAGCAGGTCGCCGAGGGCGTTGAGCGTCAGCGGCCCGTGATCGCGCAGGACCCGCAGCACCTCGGCCTGGGACGGTGTGATTCCGAGCGGTCGCAGCTCGGCGGCGAGCAGCCGGGTGCCCTCGCGCTGGATCGCCAGCACGAGATAACGCAGCTCCTCGACAACCTTCATGGCCGATATATTACACGACACGTATGTTGTGTCATCTATCTGTGCCGCGATCGTTCGTTGCTCCGAGTGCCGGAAGAGTGCCGGAGAAAGTCCGGCACTCTTCATGGTCAAGGTGGCATCGCGACTGGCACAGTGTTGGCATGAAGGGTCTGATGCAGAGCTACCAGCTGTCCCTGGACACCATCTTTCTCCGGGCCGAGCAGTTCTACCCGGACAAGACCGTTTACACCGGCGGGCCGGCGCCGACGAAGCTGACGTACGGCGACTGGGCCGCGCGGACCAGACGCCTGGGCGGTGTCCTGGACACGCTCGGGACTAGTCCGGACGGCCGAGTCGCCACCTTCGCGTGGAACTCTGGGCGCCACCTCGAGCTGTACTTCGCCGCGCCGTGCACCGGCCGGGTCCTGCACACGCTCAACATCAGGCTGTTCCCTGACCAGGTCGTCTACATCGCGAACCATGCCGAGGACGAGGTCGTTTTTGTCGACAAATCGCTGCTCGGGCTGTTCCTGCCGCTGCTCGAGCGGCTGCCGCTGATCCGCCATGTCGTCGTGATGGACGACCTCCCACCGGGAGCACCCGGTGCGGAGGTGCCGGATGATCCCCGGTTCCACGACTACGAGGAGCTGCTGGCCGCGGCCGAGCCGGTCGAGTTCCACGTCGATGACGAGAACCAGGCCGCCGCGATGTGCTACACGAGCGGTACGACGGGCCATCCCAAGGGCGTCGTGTATTCACATCGATCGACCTGGCTGCATTCGATGGGCGTCCTGACGAACGCCGGTCTCGGCCTGGCCGAGACCGACACCGTGATGCCGGTCGTGCCGATGTTCCATGCGAACGCCTGGGGCCTGGCGCACGCGGCGCCGATGGCCGGCGCGTCGCTGGTGTTCCCGGGACCGGACATGAGTCCGCAGGGGATCCTCAAGTTGCTGCAAGAACAAGAGGTCACGTTGTCGGCGGGCGTGCCGACGATCTGGCAGGGTCTGCTGCCGTTGCTGGACGGGGTCGAGTTGCCCAAGCTCAGGCGGATCCCTTGTGGCGGATCCGCCGTACCGCCGGCTTTGTCGGAGGCTTTCCGGGAGAAGCTCGGTCGGCCGATCCTGCAGGCGTGGGGCATGACGGAGACCAGCCCGGTGGCGACCGCGTCGCACGTGCCGGCCCGGTACGACGCGCTTGCTGAGGACGAGAAGGCCCGGCTCCGTGCCCGCCAGGGGCTGCCGCTGCCGGGGGTCGAGGTGCGGATCGTCGAGCCCGGGTCGATCACTCCGCTGCCCTGGGACGACAAGGCCACCGGGGAGCTGCAGGTCCGCGGCCCGTGGATCGCCGCCGAGTACTACCGCCCGGACGACGGCGCCCAGCTCAACACCGAGGACGGCTGGATGAAGACCGGCGACGTCGCCGCGATCGACCAGTTCGGCTCGGTTCGCCTGGTCGACCGCACCAAGGACCTGGTCAAGTCAGGCGGCGAGTGGATCAGCTCGGTCGAGCTCGAGAACCTCCTGATGGCCCACCCGGCCGTCAAGGAGGCCGCCGTCATCGGCGTCCCGCACCCGAAGTGGGACGAACGCCCCCTCGCCTGCATCGTCTGCCAGGAAGGCGAAACCGTGACCGGCGAGGAGATCCTGGACTTCCTCCGCCCCCAGGTCGCGAAGTGGTGGCTTCCCGACGCCGTCGAGTTCATCGAGGAGGTGCCGAAGACCTCGGTGGGGAAGTTCTCCAAGAAGGACCTCCGCACGCGCTTCGCCAACTACCACCTCGAGTAGCTCGGGTGGACGCGTCAGCTGGCGCTCATCGGCTCCTCGGGGGCGTCAGCTGAAGTCCACGTCGAACTGACGGCGGAGGTAGGCGAGGGTCGCGTCGACGAACTCGGTCGGCCACGGCTCGCCGGTTTGGTGGGCGAGGGCGGTGCCGCGGCGGATGAACTCGCGGCAGATGTACTGGTTGGCCGCGACGATGGCCGCGGGGTCGGCGCCGGCCGCGGGGATTGCTTCTAGGACGGCGCGTTGTTCGTCGGAGAGGTAGGCGTTGAGGCGCTTGGCCCCACCGGTACGACGTACGCCGCGCTCGGCGAGCATCAGGGTGATGAGTTGGTCGCGGACCGCCCCGATGCCTTGGTTGGCGACGATCCGTTCGTCGCGGCCGAGGACCGTGACCAGGTTCCCGAGGAAGTAGAAGAAGAGGTTGACCGCGACCGCCGGCCAGTACGGGTCTCCGGGCCGACCGCCCTTCCGTGGGAGATCGCCCTCCGGGAACAACGTCCCGTCCCGGTCGAACAGCACCCGCACACCGTCGTACCCGAACCGATCGAAGGACTTGAGCGGATGCACGATCAGGTCGACATGGAGCCAGTCGGCGGTGATCCCGAGCCCACCGATCAACCCGGGCACCCGATCTGCCAGGACGGTCGGCCCAGCGACCGTCCGCAGTACGTCGGCCCAGTTCTCCTCGAACCACTCCAGGCTCTCGTCGGTCACGACCAGATGCACGTCGACGTCGCTGAACCTGTCCGCCTCGCCGGTCCCGTAACTTCCGATCAGGTAGACCGCGAGTATGCGCTCGTCCTCGGGCAGCACCTCTCGGGCTCGCCCGATCGCCGCCTGCTGCAACTCGTCCCCAGTGTCCACCTGCCTCACCTTAGAACGGTCCCGGTTCCACCGATCCCTCGCACCCCACTCGCGCACCGCGGGGACGAGGCTGGTTTTGTCGGGGCGCGGCGCTAGGGTGGCGGGCGTGGAAGCACCCCTTGCGTTGTACCGCCGGTATCGCCCGGAGACGTTCGCCGAGGTGATCGGGCAGGACCATGTCACGGCGCCGCTGCGGAACGCGCTGAGCAACAACCGGGTGAACCACGCCTATCTGTTCTCCGGGCCCCGCGGGTGCGGGAAGACCACCAGCGCGCGGATCCTGGCGCGGGCGATCAACTGTGAGAAGGGCCCGATCGCGGAGCCGTGCGGGGTGTGCAAATCATGCACCGACCTGGCGCGCGGCGGTCCCGGCAGCATCGACGTGATCGAGATCGACGCCGCGTCGCACGGTGGTGTGGACGACGCGCGGGACCTGCGTGAGCGGGCGTTCTTCGCGCCGGTCGAGAGCCGCTACAAGATCTACATCATCGACGAGGCGCACATGGTGACCACGCAGGGCTTCAACGCCCTGCTGAAGCTGGTCGAGGAGCCGCCGCCGCACCTCAAGTTCATCTTCGCCACCACCGAGCCCGACAAGGTGATCGGGACGATCCGGTCCCGGACCCACCACTACCCGTTCCGCCTGGTGCCCCCGAAGGTGCTCGGCGACTACATGGCCTCGCTCTGTCAGTCGGAGGGTGTCGCGATCGAGTCGGCCGCGCTGCCGCTGGTCGTGCGCGCGGGTGCCGGGTCGGTGCGTGACTCGCTGAGTGTGCTCGACCAGCTGATCGGTGGGGCGGGTCCGGAGGGCGTGACGTACGAGCTGGCCGTCGCGCTGCTCGGGTTCACTCCGGACTCGTTGCTCGACGCGTGTGTTGATGGGTTCGCCGCGCATGACAGTGCGGCTGTGTTCGAAACGATCGAGAAGGTCATCGAGACCGGGCAGGACCCGAAGCGGTTCGCGGAGGACTTGCTGCGGCGACTGCGGGATCTCGTGGTGCTGTCCGCCGTACCGAATGCTGTTGCCTCTGGTCTGATCGAAGCCGCTGAGGACCAAGGCGAGCGCCTGCAGACTCAGGCTGCCGGGATCGGCTCGGCGGAGCTCACCCGGGCGGCCGACATCGTCGCGGCCGGTCTGCTGGAGATGCGTGGCGCGACGGCACCCCGCCTTCAGCTCGAACTCATCTGCGCCAAGGTCCTCCTCCCCGGTGCCGACGACTCCACCAACGGCATCCAGGCCCGCCTCGACCGGATGGAACGACGCCTAACCATCGGGGTCCCCACCACTACGCCAGACGCCGCCCCCGCGGCCCCATCGGGTCTCGGCGGCGGAGCTTCCCAGGACGCTGCCGCCAGCCGAGCCGCAGTCCGAGCCGCCGCTGGTGCGGTCGGCACGACACCCGACGCTGCGACGGCGACCGAAGCTGCCGCCGACGCCGAGGCCGCTGCGTACCCAGCACCGGCAGCTGCCGCCAGCTCAGGCGTCGCCCCGTCCGAAGCTGACTCCTCAAGCGCGGCGGCCGGAGGGGATGCAGCTGGCGCGGGGGCCGGTGGTGGCACGGCGACAGGTGGTGCACTTGGTACCGCTGGCAGCGGGGGTGCCGGTACGTCGCGGCGCGGCGCTGGGACGGGAGACGCAGGGCGCGGGGGTGCTGTTGATGGCGGCGCTTCCGGTTCCGGTTCGGTGGCAGCTGGTGCAGGGCGTACCGGAGCGTGGGGCGATGAGTCTGCGGCTCCGGCGCCCGTGGTTGGTGCTGGGCAGGCGGTCGGTGGTGCTTCGGGGACGGCTGGTGCTCCGGTGGGTGGGGGCTCGGGGGCGCCGTCTGGTGGTTCTGTGGGGCTGGCGGATATTCGGCGGTTGTGGCCTGAGGTGCTCGAGGCGGTGAAGAGCAAGCGGCGGTTCGCCTGGATCATGCTGAGCCAGAACGCGCAGGTCATCGCCGTCGACGATCAGACACTGACGCTGGGATTGGTGAACGCGGGGGCGCGGGAGAGCTTCGCCCGTTCCGGCAGCGACGAGATCCTCCGGCAGGCGATGATCGACACCATCGGCTTGAACCGCCGGATCGAAGCCGTCGTCGACCCATCGACCGATCCCGGCGCAGGCGGCGCACACCAACCAGCCGGCCCCCGACCAGGCGGCCCGCAGGCAGGTAGTCCAGGCGCAGGCGGTCCGGGCACAGGCGGTCCGGGCGCGGGCGCCGGAGCCGGTGGGTCGGCCGGAGGTTCCGGAGCCGGCTCGGCGGCGGGTGGAACGAGCACGGGTGGCGGAGCCGACGGGTCGGTCGCAGGTTCCGGAGCCGGTGGTTCGGCCGCGGGTGGTTCTGCGGCCGGTCCGGGAGTCGGTGGACAGGCCGTGGATGGTTCTGGAGTCGGTGGTTCGGCCAGTGGTCCCGGCGCGAGTGCTCCCGGCATTGGTGGCATGGGGGCTAGTAGATCCGGCGCGGGTGGTCTCGGCGCGGGTGGTGCGGGCGGATCCAGGGGTGGTGCGGCCTCGAGTGGTGCTGGCGCGAGTGGATCCGGTGCGGGCGGGCTCGGGGCGAGTGGAGCAGGTGCGGGTCCGGCTGGCGGTGGTGGTGCTGCGGCTGGCCGGGTTGCCGCCGCGGGATCGGCGTCGGGTGGTGTGGGTTCCGCTGGCCCGGAGGCTCGGACCGGTGCGTGGGGCACGGGTGTGGCGGCGACGCCTGGTGCGGGTGGGGGCGCTGTAGGCGGGGCCGGGGATCAGCCGGGCGGTGGTCAGTCGTCGGTGAACCCGGGACGGAACGCCGGGCAGGCTGGTGCGGGCGGGGCTGCAGGGGTTGGGCAGTGGGGTGATGGCGCAGGTACGGCGGTTGCCCTCCAGGAGCCGCCGGATCCGGAGTATGACGACGTACCGCCGGAGCCTGATCCGTGGGACGACGTACCGGTGTCGCGGCAGGGTCCGCGAGCCGCTCGCGCAGACGGGCCCGGGACGCGGGCGCCGGGAGCTGGGCAGTCGGCCGCGACCACCAGGCAGTCGGGTGGGTCGGCTGGCGGGTCTGGGGGTGATCGGCGTGAGCAGGCGGCGAGTAAGCGGCGCGCTGCAGAGGCGGCGGTTGCGGCTGAGCAGGCGCGGCGGGCGGCTGCTGCGCCGGCCGCTCCGGTGGTGCCGCTGACTCCGGAGGAGGAAGCGGACGCGATCGGCGAGGACGACGTGGTGCTGGAAGAAGACTCCCGCACCCACACAGACCTCCTGCGCGAGACCCTAGGCGCCCAAATCATCACCGAAGAACCCAACTGATCTCAGCCACAACCACCCGCCAACTGGCTAACCGCAAACGCCCACCGGCCGATCGCAAAGCCCGCTGGCCACCGGGCACCCACCGGCCGGTGTCGGGGCTCGGTACGTCGTCGTGGCCGGTGGAGGACGGTTAGGTTCTCGGGCGTCGACCTCGCTGGTTGACGCTGGGGTCGCGCGCGCAGCACCAACCGCCCGGCGTCGTGCTGTGCCAAGTCGCTGTGGGGGCGCCGGTGAGAGGTGGGTCGCTGGGCGGAGGTTTTCCACAGGGGTGGGGCTGGGGGTGTGGGTGGTTGCGGTGGGTGTGCACAGGAATCACGGGGTGTGGATTGGGGGTGTCCACAGGGGTGTGGAAAAGTTGGGGAGACTGGTCGGTTTCTGGGAGAGCGTGGGGTTGTCGGGGGGACCGGCTAGTGTTGAGGCTCGGGCTAGACACGGAGCGGTTGGGACGAGGAGATCGCGGTGTTCGACGGTGGCGGTGCTGGGGGCTTCGACATGTCC
This sequence comes from Kribbella sp. NBC_01510, assembly GCF_045040325.1. Classification (NCBI taxonomy): domain Bacteria; kingdom Bacillati; phylum Actinomycetota; class Actinomycetes; order Propionibacteriales; family Kribbellaceae; genus Kribbella; species Kribbella sp. NBC_01510. Next base: position 2,725,651 of record NZ_CP109418.1, read on the forward strand.
AACCTGCTCGCGCAAGCGCAGGCGATGCAGAACCAGTTGATGGAGGCTCAGGCCGACCTGGAGAGCCAGGAGATCGAGGGCTCCGCCGGCGGTGGGCTGGTGACCGCGCTGGTGTCGGGCACGGGTGAGCTGCTCAGCCTGAACATCAAGCCCGAGGCCGTCGACCCCGACGACACCGAGACACTGGCCGATCTGATCGTCGCCGCGGTGCGCGACGCCTCGGAGAACGCGAAGGAAGCCGCGGCGCGGGCGATGGGCCCGCTGGCCGGTGGGCTGCCCGGGTTCGGCGGCGGAGCGGATGTTCCCGGCGCCGGTGGTCCGGCCGGTTTCAGCCTGCCCGGTACGTCGGCTCCCGCCGTGGAGCAGGGTGACGACAAGCCCGGCAACCAGGGCACCAGCGGCAGCGTCGGGTTCACGAACCCGGGCAGTGGGACCGGCCCATCCGGTCAGAACCCGGGCTGACGTGTACGAGGGGGCCGTTCAGGATCTGATCGACGAGCTCGGCCGGTTGCCCGGAGTCGGTCCGAAATCCGCCCAGCGGATCGCGTTCCACCTGCTCGCCGCCGACGAGACCGACGTACGCCGGCTCGCGCACGTGCTCGTGCAGGTCAAGGAGCGGGTCAAGTTCTGCGAGATCTGCGGCAACGTCGCGGAGGAAGTGCAGTGCCGGATCTGCCGTGACGCGCGCCGCGACCTGAGCCTGATCTGCGTGGTCGAAGAGGCCAAGGACGTGGTCGCGATCGAGCGGACCCGCGAATTCCGTGGCCGGTACCACGTGCTCGGCGGGGCGATCTCGCCGATCGAGGGGATCGGACCGGACGAGCTGCGGATCAAGGAACTGATGGTGCGGCTTGCCAGCGGTGAGGTCACCGAGATCATCCTAGCCACCGACCCGAACCTCGAGGGTGAGGCGACGGCCACCTACCTGAGCCGTCTGCTGCGGCCCATGGGGTTGCGCGTCACCCGTTTGGCTAGTGGACTTCCAGTAGGCGGTGACCTCGAGTACGCGGATGAGGTCACACTCGGACGGGCGTTTGAAGGGCGACGATCGATAGATGACTGATTCAACCGATATTGCAGAGCGCGCACTGCGCACGGACTCCGAGGACCTCACCGAGTTCGCCGAACAGATCGCCGACCAGGTGCAGAGCTTCCTGATCTCGGTGCGCGACATCGCCGCGCAGCCGGACGAGGACGGCGTGGACGAGGGTCTCGCCTCGCTGCCGTACCTGCTGCTCGAGGTGAGCCAGCTGCTGCTCGCCGGCGGCCGGCTCGGCGCGTTCGAGGACTTCGTCCCGGAGGAGCGGTTCGAGAGCGACGCCGGACCGGATCCGGATCTGGACGCGATGCGGGACCGGCTCGCGGTGCTGTTCGAGGGCCTGGACGAGTACGCCGAGGTCTTCGACCCGTACGCCGCGCCGCCCGAGATCACCGTCAACCGGCTGTCCGACGACCTCACCGCGATCGCGACCGACCTCGTGCACGGCCTCGCGCACTACGAGGAAGGCCGGATCGTCGAGGCACTGTGGTGGTGGCAGTTCTCGTACGTGTCCACGTGGGGTGCCGCGGCGAGCGCCGTACTGCGGGCGATCCAGTCGCTGATCGCGCACGACCGGCTGGAGCCGGCCCACGACGCCGAGACCGAGGCCACCGATCGCGAGCTGGTCGAGGTCGCGGAGGAAGCCGTCCAGCGCCGCTGAAGTTATCCACAGGCCGCCTCCGACCGGACCCCGCGAGGGGTGCCTCAGCCACTACGGTGAGGATTCGATCCGGTCAGGAGGCCTGGGGTGCAGCAACCGTTGGACCTAGAAGTCGGCGCTACCTTCACAACCACGCCAACCCGACCGATCGTGGTCGCGGTGACCGCGACACTGGTCCTTCTCGTCCTGGCAGTGCCGTACGAGTGGGTTCTGACGCTCGGAGGAGGGCGATGTCTGTCCATGACCTGATCCGGCGGCTGCCCGATCCGCCCACGGTACGGCGGATCAGTCGTGCGCTCGCAGTTCTGGATCTGATCCTCAATGACGACGAGGACCTGCTGAACTTCTTCTCGTTCGACGCGCGCTGGTCGGAGATCGAGGAGGCCGCGTTGATGCGGGACGGGTCTGGCAACGAGTACTCGATCGTGTTCTCGCCCGCCGGCGCGTTCGCGTACGGGTTCGACCACGAGTCGCCGATGTCGCCGTGGGTGAACGGCATGCGGACCTGGCCCGGACTGCTCGACGGCGTCCCGGAGGTCTTTCAGACAGCGCGCGACGAGCCCGCGTTCCGTGACGATGTGCCGAGGGCGACGGTGTGTTTCTGGCGTACGACGGAGGATTCCGCGTGGCGCTGCGGTCCGGTGGAGAACGCTGACAAGGACGGCGCCGACTGGCTGTTCGAGGTGATCGCCGACGGACGGCCGGAGGCGTACCTGACGTTCGCGGAGGACTACTACGAGGTCGCCCTCGACCTCGAGTCGGTCCGGCACGCCTACGGCTTGATGCCGCTGACCGAGTACGTCGTGACTTCGCTCAACCCGAGGCGCCGGTTGGCCGATCTCTCCGAGGGGATCGCCGAGATCGGTTACCCGCGGTCCTGAAGCGCGTTAGCGTGTCGCCCGATGACGCACCTAGAGGATCCGGCGGTGATCGGGTCGTTCACGATCCAGGGCCGGCTCGGTCGTGGTGCGATGGGCGCCGTCTACCTCGCGCGGTCGCCCGGTGGCCGGCTGGTCGCGGTGAAGGTGGTTCGCGACGAACTGGCCGGTGACGCGGCCTTCCGGGCCCGGTTCGCCCGCGAGATCGAGGCGGCGCGCAAGGTCGGTGGTGCGTTCACGGCCGCGGTCGTCGACGCCGATCCGGACGCGGAGCATCCCTGGCTGGCCACGGAGTACCTGCCCGGACCGACGCTGCAGAAGGCGATCGACACGTCCGGCCCGTTGACGCCCGGTGGGGTGCAATCGCTCGCGGGCGGCCTCGCCGAGGCGCTCATGGCGATCCATGCCAGCGGCCTCATCCACCGCGATCTCAAACCGTCGAACATCGTCCTGACCGACAACGGTCCGCGGGTGATCGACTTCGGCATCGCCCGCGCACTGGAGGAAGCGAGCCTGACCGCGACCGGCGTGGTGGTCGGTACGCCGGGCTACCTGTCGCCGGAGCAGATCACCGGTACGGTGATCGGCTCGCCAAGCGACGTGTTCGCGCTCGGGGCCGTGCTGGTGTTCACCGCCAGCGGACGTGGTCCGTTCGCGCACGGGAATCCGGCGTCCCTGCTGCACCGAGTCGTCCACGAGCAACCACACATCCCGCCGCTCCCCAATCCACTGCAGGACGTCGTACGCCGTTGTCTCGCACGCGATCCCGCGGAGCGGCCGACGCCGCAAGAGCTGCTCCAGGTGCTCGGATCACCCGCGAGCCCAGCTCTCCTCAGCCCACCCGCCGAGACGATTCCCTACCCGCTACCGCCGACCAAACTCCTCCCCGCCCGACCGGCACAACCGCAACCCCTGCAACCGCAAGCCCTGCAACCGCAGTCGGCGCAACCGCAACCAGGGCAACCGCGGCCGGCACAACCGACGGGCGCTGCCTTCACTACCAGCCGGACGCGGCCGGCGATCATCGCAGGCATCACCACCGTCCTCTTCCTCGCCTTCATCCAGCGCGACCCGCAGATGCAAGCCCAGCACCCGGCAACCACCGCATTCTTCGGAATCGTCGACCTGATCTTCCTGTACTTCGCCATCCGCAGTTGGCGCCTCGTCCTGCGCCGTCGCGTCGTCCTTCGCCTGTCCCCACAGGGATTGAGGGTCGAACGCGGCTACAAGCAAGGGATGATCCCCTGGGACGGCGTCACCCGGCTCCGCGTCGGCGGTGACGTCCGACGTCCCTGGCTGATCGCGTGGCTCGAAGCGCCGTACCAATCCACGCTGCCGGCGCCGAAGCGACGGCACCACGGCGGCATCAGGATCTACCCGATCGCCCACGGCGCCACCGTCAACCGCCGCATCCGCCAGGTTGACGAACTCCGCGCCGCCCTCAACTGGTACGCCGGCCACCTGCACGACAACTCGTACTAATGCCGCGTCAAGCAAGGTTGGGGAGGTAATTCGGAGCGACCATCACCCCGAAGCCGGCCCCGGCGGCCAGGTGCGGGGTTCACCCCTGATCTGGTCCCTTCACCCCAGGTATGCGGTGGGTAGAAGGGTGCAGCTGCGAGGTTCTGACCGGAAAATAACGACCTTGGCTGGGCAGGGTGGGGTGGTCTCGCGGGTGGGGCGAGGCTGGATTGGGTGTGCGGTGGGGTGGTGGTGGTGGTGGGGGTCAGGTGGTGGTGAGGGTTACGTGGTAGCCGAGGGCTTGGAGTTGGCGGAGGTGGGTGCGGACTTTGCGGTTCTTGTCGATGCGGGTGTTGTGGTAGTCGCGGCCGAGGTCGTGGTAGCGGGCGTGGGGGTTGGCGAGGAGTTGCCAGATGATGACGAGGATGGAGCGGGCGACGGCGACGAGGGCTTTGAGTTTGCCGCGGCGTTTGACCAGTCGCCGGTAGCGTTCGCCGAGGAAGGTGTCGGTCCGGGAGGCTGCGGCGGCGGCTTCGCCGAGGACGCTTTTGAGGTAGGGGTTGCCCTTGCCGGTCTGCCCGGATCGGTTCCTCGGCCCGGACTGGATGGTGCGGGGGGAGAGTTTTGCCCAGGACGCCAGGTGTTTCGCGGTGGGGAATTGGCGCATGTCCAGGCCGATCTCGGCGATGATCACCTGGGCCGCTTTGAGGCCGATGCCAGGGATCTCGGCGAGCCGCTGGGCTGGCGGGTAGTACCGCGAGGCCTCGCACGGTGCAGATCCGCCACTGCCCTCGCCACTGCCCTCGCCCCCGCCCTCGCCGCTGTCCTGGCCACTGGTGGTGGGGTCGACAGGTTCGGGGATGTCGGTGAGGAGTTGGTCGATCCGCGCGGTGATGCGGTCGATCTGCGCGTCGAGGCTGTCGACCTGGTCGAGCAGCATCCGGGCGATCTCGGCGTGGTGGTCGTCGAACCGGCCGGTCAGCGCCTCGACCAGCGCGGCCTGTTTGACCCGCAGCTTGCCCCGCGCCAGGTCGGCCAGCTGGCGCGGGTCGCGGCGGCCGGCGATCAGCGCCTCGAGCATCACCCGCCCGGAGACACCGAAGATGTCCGAGGCCACCGTGGACAGCTTGATCAGCGCGTCCTCGAGCAGCTTCTCCAGCCGCTGCTTGTGCCGGGACCGTTCCGCGACCAGATCCGAGCGCAGCCGGGTGTAGTCGCGCAACTGACGGATCTGGGCGGGTGGCACGAACGAGGGCCGCAGCATCCCCCGCTCGTTCAGCTTGGCCAGCCAGACCGCGTCGATCGTGTCGGTCTTGGGCCGGCCCGGGACATTCTTGACCTCGCGGGCGTTCACCAGCCACACCCTCAGCCCAGCCGCACCGAGCAGATACACAAACGGCCGCCAATAATCCGAGGTCGACTCCACCACCACCCGCTCGACCCCCTCAACCATCAACTGATCACCCAGTTCGATGATCGCGTTGGTCGTGGCCGGCACCTCCCACACCCTGGTCACCCGTTTCCCGCGACGGCCCGGATCAGGCAGCCGGGTGCACACCCTGCCCGTCGCCTTGGCCACATCGACCGCGGCAACCCGCTCGAGAGTCTCCTCCTGCTCGGCATCAACGACCACTACCGGCTCTGACCTCACCCCGACCACCCTCCCACCCACAACGACACCGCTCGGCGGGATGCCCGGGGGCCACGGTCGGGAACCGAAATTCTGACCGGCGTGCTCGAAGCAACAATGCATGACCCATCAGGTCGGGCCCCGGCGCCAGACTCCACCTACGGACTCCTACGACCAAGAACCAACCGGCGTCAACGGGCACCCCAACCCCATTTTCACGACCGCAAGACGTCACCACCAGTGCCACAACGACTCCCCTGAAATTGACCCAGGCGGAAGGCAAGTGCGGTGACGACCTCGACGTTTCTTGGCGAGGCACTAGCGTTGACCGACATGAAGGTACGAGCTGCCACGGGCGCGGATCACGCGGCCATCGTCGACATCCTGACCGCCGCGTGGGGCGGCGCGATCGCCGTCGCGCACGGAGTCGCGTATGACGCCGCGACGCTGCCGGCGTTGGTGGCCGAGCAGGACGACCGGATCATGGGTCTGCTCACCTACACGCTGGCGGACGGCGAGCTGGAGGTCGTCACCATCGACGCCCCAGTGCGACACCTGGGTGCGGGCAGCGCCTTGCTGGCGGCCGCGACGGAAGTTGCCCGCGAAGCGGGCGCGCGCCGGTTGTGGCTGATCACCACGAACGACAACCTCGACGCGCTGCGGTTCTACCAGCGACGTGGGCTGCGGATCGTCGGCGTCACTCCGGACGCGATGGACGCATCGCGCAAGCTCAAACCGTCAATCCCGCTGACGGGTGCGTACGACATCCCGTTGCGCGACGAGCTGACCCTGGAGCTGCGGCTCGACTAGCCGGGCAAGCAACCTAGCCGCACAAAGAACCTACTCGGACGAGGAACCTAGTCGGGCAGCATCGGCACCGTCAGTCCCTGGTCGCGGCCGAGCAGGATCCCACGGGTGATCGCATTCGTGCCGAACTTGTCCTTCACCCGATCCATGGCCGTGTCCAGCTCGTCGTTCGCCGCCTTGTCGAAGGGCAGCGCGAGCTGCTGTGCCGCCTCGTTCTCCAGGTTGCCGACGGAGATGCCGATCATCGTGATCCCCTGTGCCGCGATGAGTGGCCCGGCGGTGGTCAGCAGCGCCCGCGCGGTGATCAGGATCGCCCGCGTCTGATCTGTCGCCTGCGGCAACGTATGGGACCGGGTCGCCCGGCTGAAGTCGTCGAAGCGCAGCCGCAACGTGACAGTCCGACCGGACCGCCCCGCCGTGCGCATCCGGCGCGTCACCCGATCGACCAGGCCGGCCAGTACGGCGTCGAGGGTGGCCGGCGACTTGGGTGAACGGCCGAGGGCTCGTTGCGAACCGATCGACCGCCGACGACGGCCGACCTCGATCGGCCGGGGATCGCGGTTGTGTGCCAGCGCGTGCAGATGCCGCCCGGAAGCCCGCCCGAGCATCGCGACCAGCGCGGCCTCGGGCAGCATCGCGACATCACCGACCTTGGTGAGCCCCCGGCTGCGCAGCTTCTCTGCGGTCACCTCGCCAACGCCCCACAGACGCTCGACATTCAGCGGATGCAGGAACTCCAGCTCCCGCTCGGGCTGCACCTCGAGCAACCCGTCCGGCTTCGCGACCCCGCTGGCAACCTTGGCCAGGAACTTCGTCCGCGCCACCCCGACCGTGATCGGCAGCCCGACCTTCGACAGCACGTCGGTGCGCAACCGCTGGGCGATCTCCAATGGCGTCCCGGAGATCTTCCGCAACCCGCCGACGTCGAGGAACGCCTCGTCGATCGACAATCCCTCGACCAGCGGCGTGGTCTCCTCGAAGACCTTGAACACGGCCTTGCTGGCCTCCGAGTACGCCGACATCCGCGGGTCCACCACGATCGCGCCGGGGCAGCGGCGCAATGCCTGTCCACCGTTCATCGCGGTGCGGACGCCGAGCGCCTTGGCCTCGTAGCTGCAGGCGAGGACGACGCCGGCGCCGACGATCACCGGGCGGCCGCGCAGGCGTGGGTCGTCCCGCTGCTCGACCGAGGCGTAGAACGCGTCCAGGTCGGCATGCAGGATGGTCGCCCCGCGGGATTCGGACACGAACACATGTTCGCATACGTCGCCGACAACAAGATAGGGAGAAATCCCGAGGCCGCGGCCGGCTCTGTCAGGACAGAATGCAGCCCATGGACCTGACGTCGTACCGCGATCTCTGGAAGACCCACGGTGTGATGGCGTTGTTGGCTTCGGCTCTGATCGCGCGGCTGCCGGTGATGGCGACGATGGTGCCGCTGTCGTTCCTGGCGAAGGATGCGGCCGGCAACTTCGGCTGGGCCGGTGTGGTGGCCGGTGGCTATTCGGTCGGTATGGCGGTCGCGAGCGTGGTGTGGTCGCGGCGCGCGGATCGTCGAGGCGCACGTAGGGTCCTGATCGCCACCGGGATGACGTGGGGCGTGTTGATGGCGGTCGTCGCCATGCTGCCGGACAGCTGGTATCGGGTGCTGCCCCTGGCGGCCGCGCTGGCCGGAATGTTCGTCGCGCCGGTGACGTCGGCGCTGCGGGCGAGCTGGCCGCGTCTTGTACACGGTGCGCGGTTGCGGGCGATCTATGCGCTGGACGCGACCGCCCAAGAACTCCTCTTCGTCATCGGTCCGATGCTCGGCGCGCTGGTGGTCAGCTTCGCCAGCCCGCGGGCAGGTCTGCTCGGCTGTGCCGCGACCGCGGCCGGGGCGATCTGGTGGTTCGGTCTCAAGCAGCAGCCGCGGGCGATCCACGAGGAGGACGGCAGTGTCCGGCCGACCGTGCGCGAGTTGCTCATCCATCGGCATCGGTTCGCGCTCCTGTTCGCTTTCGCCTGCATGGTCACGGGTTTCGCGGCGATGTCGCTCGGCATCGTCGCGTTCGCCGACGAGCACGGCAACCGGCTGATCGCCGGCGTACTCGAGATGGTGGCCGCGCTCGGCAGTCTGACCGGCGGTCTCGTCGGCGGCGCGCTGCCCGGGCGGCGTGAGTCGCACGTCTGGCGACGGATGCTCGCGATGACGGTCCTGGTCGTCGGCTGCGTCTTCGCCACCTCTTCCGTCGTGGCGCTGTCGGTGATGATGTTCGCGGCCGGCGCTCTGATCGCGCCGACGGTCGGCGCGATCTACGAGCGGCTCGGCGGGTTGACGCCGGCCTCCGCCCGGACGGAGATCTTCGGCTGGATGCTGAGCGGCGGGATGATCGGCTCGGCGGCCGGCTCCGCTATCGCGGGTGCGTTGGTCGAGTCGTTCGGGGTTCGCTACGCGTGGGTCCTGATGGCCGGCCTCGCGCTCGTCGCGACGCTGTCCGTGCTGCGCGTGCCGCCCCATCGCCCGGCCGAGTCCGCCGACCTCGAAGGCGCCGCGGTCGCGGCGTAGAGCACGCGGTAGCTGGCCTCCAGTATGCCGCCATCGCGCGCGCACATCGAGATCAGCCGCAGGGTACGGCGATCCAGCAACGTGCCGCGGCCCGCGGCCACCGGGTGGATCAGGAGCGACACCTCGTCGATCAACCTCCATCGCAGCAGCGAACGGACCAGCGCCAGACTGCCGACGACGTGAAGGTCGTCGCCGGGCACGTCCTTCAGCGCCGTCAGCACCCGGCGCGGATCACCTTGCAGTACTTCGGTGTCCCGCCGCGCAAGCACCGGCCGGGACGCGATGACGAGCTTGCGCGCGAGATCCAGCCCGGTGACGGAACCGGCGTACTGCTCGAACGTCTTCCGGCCGAGCAGGACCGTTTCCGCACCGGTCACCAATTGGTCGAGCGCCTGGCCGGCGTCGGGGAGCCATTGCTCCGGCCGATCGACGATGCCGTCCTCCGACATGCACAGTCGGGCCACGATGTTGCGCATCTCTACCGCTCCTCTGAGTCTCCTTACCAACTCAGATGCAGCGGCGGCGCCGAATGTTTAGGCCGATCGGTACACGGTGTGCAGCACGCCGGTGGAAAACGGCGTACAGGAAACCAGTTCGAGCGGGATGTGGTCGCCGCCGTCGAACAGGCGGGCGCCGGAACCGAGCGCGATCGGATGGATCAGCAGGTGCAGTTCGTCGATCAGCTTGGCGCGCAGCAGCGAGCGGGTCAGCGTCAGGCTGCCGCTGATGCTGATGTCGCGGCCCGGTCCCTGCTTCAGCTCGGTCAGGGCCTCGATCGGGTCGCCCTTCAGGAGTGACGAGTTCTGCCAGGCGTCGACCTGGTCGAGCGTGTTCGAGACGACCAGCTTCGGTGTGCCGTTCATCACGTCGGCGCCGTCGGCCTCCGGGTGCTCAGGCCAGTACGACGCGAACTCCTGCCACGACTTGCGTCCCAGCAGCATGGTGTCGGACCGCGACCAGATCGCCTCGACCGCGCCGCCCATCTCGTCGTTGAAGTACGGGAAGTGCCAGGTGCCCGGCGCCTCGGCGACTCCGTCGAGCGAGATGAACAGTCCGGCGATGATGTTGCGCATGGTGACTCCTCGGGATCGGTTGCCTTTCACCGAGGCGTCGACCGGCCGGTGGCCGGATCGACACGTCAGTCGACGGAATTCTTCCGGCGGCCGCGATGGATCTCGGTCTCCAGGGCGTCCAGGCGGTTGATCCAGAACTTGCGATACCGGTCCAGCCAGGTGTCGATCTCGCGCAGGGGGCCGGGGTCGACGGCGTACAGCCGCCGGGTGCCGTCCACGGTGACGGTCGCGAACCCGTTGTCGCGCAGCACCCGCAGATGCTGGGAGACGGCCGGCTGGCTGATGCCGAACTCGTCGCCGATCGCCGCCGCGATACTGCCGGCCGGCAACTCGCCGTCGGCCAGCAACTCCAGGATCCGGCGCCGGACCGGGTCGCCGAGAATGTCGAACGCGTGCACGTCCACAGTATTTCAGTGATGACTTATATGAACAAGAGCCGTGTCCGGCCGGACGGTTTCCGGCCCGTACGGAGCGTCGCCGTGGAACCTTCCGGCGGCGTCCGGATCGGCCGGACGACCGGGGCGGTGGGGTGCGGAAGGTATCAAGTGCTGTGCGCCCAGGTGCTGGTCAGCCGGTAGGCAACGAGCAGGTCACGGCTAGAATGACCCGGAAACGACTACGCCTGGTGCAACGCCGCACGGCGTACCGCAACCAGTGGTTTGAGGAGAGTCAGCTGTGGGACGCGTCGTACACAAGTACGGCGGTTCTTCGGTCGCCGACGCCGATGGCATCAAGCGCGTGGCCCAACGGATCGTCGCGACGAAGAAGGCCGGGAACGACGTGGTGGTGGTCATCTCCGCCATGGGCGACACCACCGACGAATTGATGGACCTGGCCCAGCAGGTCTCTCCGCTGCCCCCGCCGCGCGAGCTGGACATGCTGCTCACCTCGGGTGAGCGGATCTCCGCCGCGCTGCTGGCGATGGCGATCGCGAACCTGGGCTACGAGGCGCGAAGCTTCACCGGCTCGCAGGCCGGCGTGATCACCACGTCCGCGCACGGCAACGCGCGCATCATCGACATCACGCCGGGCCGGATCGAGGGAGCGCTGGGCGAGGGCCACATCGCGATCGTGGCCGGTTTCCAGGGCGTCGCCCAGGACACCAAGGACATCACCACGATGGGCCGCGGCGCCTCCGACACCACCGCGGTCGCGCTGGCCGCCGCGCTGGAGGCCGACTACTGCGAGATCTACACCGACGTGGACGGCATCTTCACCGCGGACCCGCGGATCGTGCCGGCCGCGAGGCAGATCCCGAAGATCTCCTACGAAGAGATGCTCGAGATGGCTGCCTGCGGCGCCAAGGTGCTGCACCTGCGTTGCGTCGAGTACGCGCGGCGCTACAACGTCCCTGTCCATGTGCGCTCCTCCTTCTCGCAGAAGGAAGGCACCTGGGTCGTCGATGCGAAGGAACTGGATCAGATGGAACAGGCGATCATCTCCGGCGTTGCCCACGACCGCGGCGAGGCCAAGATCACCGTGGTCGGCGTGCCCGACAAGCCTGGTGAGGCCGCCCGGATCTTCGAGACGGTCGCCGGCGCCGAGACCAACATCGACATGATCGTGCAGAACGTGTCGGCCGTGGCCACCAACCGCACCGACATCTCGTTCACGCTGCCCCGCGCCGACGGCGCCCGGGCGATGTCCGCGCTGGCCCGGATGAAGGACGAAGTGGGCTACGAGCAGTTGCTGTACGACGACCAGATCGGCAAGGTGTCGGTGATCGGCGTCGGCATGCGCTCGCACCCGGGCGTGTCGGCGAAATTCTTCTCCGCGCTCGCCGACGCAGGCGTGAACATCGAGATGATCTCGACGTCGGAGATCAGGATCTCGGTGGTGATCGACGAGAACCTTGTAGACGCAGCCGTCACAGCGGCGCACACTGCATTCGACCTGGACGACGAGCACACCCAAGCTGTCGTGTACGGAGGAACTGGACGGTGACACCTGTGAGCGCTTTGGATCACGAGACCGAAGACCGGGCGGGCCTGCCCTCGCTGGCGGTGGTCGGGGCGACCGGCGCCGTCGGGTCGGTGATGCTGGCCCTGCTCTCGACCCGGGAGAACGTCTGGGGAGAGATCCGGCTGATCGCGTCCGAGCGCTCCGCGGGCAAACGGCTGAAGGTCCGCGGCGAGGAGGTCGAGGTCGTCGCGATCAGCGAGGACGCCTTCGACGGCGTCGACGTGGCGATGTTCGACGTACCGGACGACGTGTCCGCGCACTGGGCGCCGATCGCGGCCGCCAAGGGCGCCGTCGTGGTGGACAACTCCGGCGCGTTCCGGATGGACCCGGACGTCCCGCTGGTGGTGCCCGAGGTGAACGCCGAAGCGGCCCGGAACCGGCCGAAGGGGATCATCTCCAACCCCAACTGCACGACGCTGTCGATGATCGTCGCGATGGGTGCGCTGCACCACCGCTACGAGCTCGAGCAGCTCGTGGTCGCGTCGTACCAGGCCGCCTCCGGGGCCGGTCAGGACGGCATCGACGCGCTCTACGACCAGCTGACGAAGGTCGCCGGCAATCGCGACCTCGGCACCACGCCGGGCGACGTCCGCCGGGTGATCGGCAACGATCTCGGCCCGTTCCCGGCCCCGCTGGCGCTGAACGTCGTACCGTGGGCCGGCTCGCTGAAGGACGACGGCTGGTCGTCGGAGGAGCTGAAGGTCCGCAACGAGTCGCGCAAGATCCTCGGGCTGCCGGATCTGAAGGTCTCCGCGACCTGTGTCCGCGTCCCGGTCATCACCACGCACTCGCTGTCGGTGCACGCGCGGTTCGTCCAGGAGGTGGACGCCGACGGCGCCCGGGAGGTACTGCGGGACGCCCCGGGCGTGCTGCTGTTCGACAACCCGGCCGAAGGTGAGTTCCCGACCCCGGCCGACGTGGTCGGCACCGACCCGACCTGGGTCGGCCGGATCCGCAAGTCGCTGGACGACCCGAACGCGCTCGAGCTGTTCGTCTGCGGCGACAACCTGCGCAAGGGTGCGGCCCTGAACACGGCCCAGATCGCCGAGGTCGTCGCCAAGGAGTTCACCGCCGCCAAGGCCTGAATCTCCCAACAAACAAAGGGCTCCCGAGTGGGAGCCCTTTGTTGTCTTCGGCAACTGCTAGAGCCAGTTCTCCCGGGCTGCGTGCAACGCGAGCTGGAAGCGGGTGCTGGCGCCGGTGCGGTTCATCAGGCGCTCGAGATAGCGGAAGAACGTCCGCCGGCTGATGCCCAGCGTGCGGGCGATGGTGTCGTCCGCGGCGCCGGTCGCGAGCAGGGCCAGCAGCCGGCGCTCGATCGGTTCGAGCCGGTCGTCCTCGGTGCCGACCGAGGCGTGCAGCGGCAGCGCGTTGCGCCAGCAGAGCTCGAACATGCCGATCAACGCGGTCAGCAGGCTGCTCGGCCGGATGATCAGCAGCGACCGGTTCACATCGGTGTCGCGCACCGACATCGACACGAACGCGATCGACGCGTCGATGATGGTCAGCTTCGCCGGTACGTCGGGCAGCACCCGGGCCTGCTCACCGGCCTCCACACACGGGAGGATGTTCTCGGTCAGATACCCGGGCACCTCGACCGATTCGGGCGAATACACGACCCGGTACGAGATGCCGCGCTTGAGGTGCTCGATCTCCTCCTGGTTCGGGCCGCCGATGTAGTACGGCGGGGAGTCGATGGCCAGGATCTCCCGCTGCGCACCGCCCTTGATCTGGTGGATCCGCTCGATGATCGCGCTGCCGGTGACCACTTCGATCAGGTGCGTGGTCGACTCGTTGTGCACGGTCCGGCGGAACTCGTCGTACGCGTTCAGGACCTCGATCCGGGCCTGCTTCAGCTCCGACTCGCGCCGCAGCGTCATCGCCTCCAGACCGGCGTCCGGGGGCACCGGCAGGAAGCGGGAACGGTCCGATCCGGACCGTCGGGCCAGGCCCGCCTGGACCAGCCCGCCGAGCGTCGAATCGATGCTCGCCGACCGATCGGGGACCGCCTCGTCCAGTTCGGTGATCGACGACGGACCGGTCCGCAGCAGGTGCTGGTAGACCTTGATCTCGTCGTCAGTGAGTCCGAGCACCTTGAGATGGTCGGCACGCTCCGTGTCCGTTGTGCTCACAACTTCCCCTCCCTTCCGAATGCTGTCACCGTCGGCAACCGTCCCTCCAGAATAAGACGGCCGATCCAGCGCCGATCGCACTGTCCGTGTCGTCGTGAATGCGCCTAGCGATATTTGTTGTCCTGTCAGCATTCTTGTGCCGTGTCACCATCTGGCCACCATTTCCGCGCAGTTGTGAGCGAGAATTGAGGTCCAGCAGCCCGGCGACGGACCACCTGAGCGCCGCCGGGCTGCTGTTCCAATTCTGGCCTGAGTTCGCTGCTACGTCAGCGGAGCCCGTTTCGGTTGGGTCTCGATCCCGGCGCATCGGTGCCCTCGCACTCCCGTGCCATCACCGGCTGTGCCGGAGGGTGTACAAACTGTGCATCTCCATCGTGAGGCCGATGAGGAGGAGAGCCCGATGCGACCGGTTCCGCCCCGTACCGCGGTTCGCATCGGTGCTGCCGTCCCCAGCGCACCCGCCCTGGCATCTTTGCAGGGATGCCGGGCCGCGCTGCCTTCCGCCGGCCTCGGGCCCGTCCCCACATCTGCTGCGCGCACCTGTCGGCGATCGCAGCACGTCTGGGGACGAGCCCAAGGTGCGATGACCGCCGCCCTGGTCATCGTGCCGGCCGATCCGGCGCGTGCCCGCTCCGCCTCCGCCCACCGCGGACGGGTCCCTGGATCGCGTGTGAGGCCCCGGGAGGTGCCGAGCGGAGCTCCGTGGATGGTGAGGCTGTCCATGGGGAGCGGGGACATCAGGTCCGCCGCCCGGCTCGCCCCGGCCAGGAAGCACCTCCTGGGGTCCCACAGTGATTTTTGGCCTCGCCTCCGGCTCGGCGCGGTCATGGGGCTTTACGCCCGACCTTCCCTCGTCGCTCCGGTCGCTGTGCCCTTGGCCACGCCTCCGGCGCGGCGGGTCATGGGGCTTGTACTCCCGCCCTTCCCTCGTCGCTCCAGTCGCTTCGCTCCCTACGCTCCTCAGTCCAGGCCGGGAGGCCCCATGACCGGGCTCCCTACGCTCCTCAGTCCAGGCCGGGAGGCCCCATGACCGGGCTCCCTACGCTCCTCAGTCCAGGTCGGGCGGCCCCATGACCGGGTCGTGGGGCTGGGTGGGACATGTCACGACAACTTCCCGGGCGCGGGTAGCGTCGTACTGGTGAATTGACCGCGATTTGACCTTGTGCACTGTCGTTCGCCCCGGCGGACGGTGAGCATGGTCGCTGCGCCGTTTCCGTTGCGCTGGAAGGCGTTTTGGCCGTCGATGGCTGTCAAATGTATATTCCGGGTAACGATCGGCGGAGGACGACTCTGGCGTTGTGGGCATAGTGGCGTGCGACGTTCGGTAGCCGTCTGTACGTCGTTGCTCACTATGGAGGACCACTGTGTCGTCGGCGTGTGAGCAGATCCGCTACTCTGCTTCCCGGTCTGCGTGGCCCGCCGTCGTACCGGGCGGCAACCGCCGAAACCCAGGTGATCGGCCACAGAGACTCGACTTCCGGCAGAGAGAGGCGTCGCCTGAATGAACGCGACTAGCGTCGACGAGGAGTTCAACCCGTCGGTGCACGTGTACGAACCGCACAAGGTCGGCCTACCGGCGCTGCGTCCTTACTTCAAGGCACTGTGGCAGCGCCGGGAGTTCGCGGCCGAGATGTCCCGGACGAACATCCGGGCGGCCAACACCAACACCTTCTTCGGACAGGTGTGGCTGGTCCTGAACCCGCTGCTGCTCGCCTTGGTGTACTACCTGCTGACCGACATCATCGCCGGCGGTGCCTCGAGGGTCGGTGCCGCGGAGCGGTTCGCCCACATGTGTGGCGGCCTGTTCGCCTTCTACTACTTCTCCGGTGCGATGACCGCCGGTGCGGCCAGCGTGGTCGGTGGCGGCAAGCTACTGATGAACCAGTCGTTCCCGCGGATGCTCCTGCCGCTGTCCGCGGTGCGGACGGCATTCCACCGGTTCCTGCCGACCCTGGTCGTGTACTTCGGTATCCACCTGGCGATGCGTCAGCCGCTGCGCTGGCCGATGCTGCTGGCCCCGGCCTTCCTGATCATGCTGACGATCTTCGCCGCCGGCATGGGCATGATCTTCGCCGCCCTGCAGGTGTACTTCCGCGACACCACGAGCTTCCTGCCGTACTTCGTGCGGATCTGGCTCTACATGTCGCCGGTGCTCTGGTTCGCCGAGCAGGCCCCGGCCAAGTTCAAGGGCTTCATTCAGTACAACCCGCTGTATCCGCTGCTCGGCGGCTGGACCGACCTCCTGGTGCGCGGTGACATCCCGAAGTGGCAGATGTGGGCCGGTGCCGGGTTCTGGGCCATCCTTGCCTTCGTGGTGGGCTCGTTGTTCTTCATGTCGAGGGAGCGTGAGTTCGTTGTCCGTCTCTGAGACCGAGAAGAAGCCGATGCAGAAGAGCACGTCGGGTATGCCGGCGGTCAAGGTGCAGGACGTGTCCATCACCTACCGGACCACGTTCGAGCGGGTACCCACCTTCAAGAGCGCGATCGTCCGGTTCGGTCGCGGCGAGCGCGCGGTCCGCGAGGTCAAGGCCGTGCAGAACGTCTCCTTCGACGTCAACCACGGCACCACCATCGGCATCATCGGCGCGAACGGCGCCGGCAAGTCGACGCTGATGCGCGCGGTCGCCGGCATCCTGCCGCCGACCTCGGGCCGGATCGAGGTGCACGGCCGGGTCTCCACCCTGCTGTCACTGGGCGTCGGCTTCAACGCGGCGCTGTCCGGCAAGGAGAACGTCGTACTGGGTGGACTCGCGGCCGGTCTGAGCCGCAAGGAGATCGAGGCGCGGTACGAGGAGATCGCCGAGTTCGCCGAGCTCGGCGACTTCATGGAGATGCCGATGCGGACATACTCGTCCGGCATGTTCAGCCGGCTCGCGTTCTCCGTGGCCGTGCACATGGATCCGGACATCCTGCTGATCGACGAGGCGCTGTCCGCCGGTGACGCGTCGTTCAAGACCAAGGCCGCGGCCAAGATGTCGGAACTGGTCACGAACAGCCGGACCATGTTCCTGGTCAGCCACGCGATGAGCAGTGTCCGCGAGATGTGCAACGACTGCATCTGGTTGCACAAGGGCAAGCTGATGATGCGGGGCGAGCCGGACGAGGTGATCCAGGCCTACACGAAGTTCCTGCAGGTCGGCGAAGCAGAAGCCGTTTCTCTCGAGGACCTCTGACGATGTCACGCAGCACGGCGCCGGACGTGGGGATCATCACGACCGGTCATGACGTCGCTGACGCGCGCCTGCACAAGATCACCGCGGCGCTGCAGCACCGGGACCTCAGCGTCGAGCTCTGGGGTCTCGGTGAGCCGGCCGGTGGGCCCGCGGGCGCCACGATCCACGCCGGACCGCGGGGCAACCTGGTCCAGCGGCTGGCGCGGACCGCCGTACTGCCGTGGCGGACCAACGCCAAGGTGGTGATGACGGTCGATCCGGACATGATCCCGATCACCCGGTTCGTCACCACCGTCCGGCGGCGCAAGATGGTCGCCGACGTGCACGAGGACTACACCCGGCTGCTCGCCGATCGCGCCTGGGCCAAGGGCCCGGCCGGTCTGCCCGCCCGGCTGATCGTCCGGGCCAGCTCCAAGCTGGCCGCCGGCGCCGACCTCACCGTCGTCGCCGACTCGCACCTCGCCCCGCACGAGGCGAAGCAGCGGCTGGTCGTGCAGAACCTGCCGTACATCCCGTTCCTGGCCCCGACGCCGCCGTCCGGCTCACCGCGCGCGGTGTACGTCGGGGACCTGCGGGCCAGCCGTGGATTGTTCGACATGGTCGAGACCGTCGCCGCGGCCCCGGACTGGTCTCTCGACCTGATCGGCCCGGTCGCACCGTCGGACCGGGACCGGCTCGAAGCCCGGATCGGGCAGTCCGACCTGGCCGGCCGGGTCCGGCTGCACGGACGCCAGCCACCGGCCGAGTCGTGGCGGCTCACCCAGGGAGCCTGGGCGAGCCTGGCGATGCTGCAGCCGACGCCGGCGTTCGTGGAGGCGATGCCGTCCAAGATCTACGAGTACCTCGCCAGCGGTCTTCCCGTGCTGTCCACCCGCCTGCCCCGGCAGACCAGGGTGATCGAGGAGTCCGGTGGCGGAGTCCTGGTGGAGTCGGTGGCGGAGGCGTCCGAGACCCTGCGGCGCTGGTCCGCGGATCCCGGCGAGCTGGAGAAGCTGCGTGACCACGCGCTGCAGTGGGCGGCTGACCATCTGCCCGCGACCACGCCGTACGACGAACTGGCCGACGCGATTCTCAACCTGCTAAGAGCCTGAACCTGCTGAGAGGAAGGGCATGACCGACCGCCCACACATGCTGTACGTCGCCTGGGGCTATCCGCCCTGCCGAGGTGGCGGTGTCTACCGGGCCCTGGCCACGGCCAACCGGTTCGCCGCGCTCGGCTGGAAGGTGACCGTGCTGACGGCCGACCGCGAAACCTTCCATCGGTTCACCGGCGCCGACCTGACCCTCGAGGAGCGGATCGACCCGTCCATCGAGGTCGTCCGGGTCCCGTTCGAGTGGCCGATCCTGGAAGCCGACCTGCGCAAGTGGTCCAAGCGCCGGGCCTCCAACCCGAAGCTGTGGAGCAAGTGGCGCACGAAGCAGGACCAGATCCCGTTCCCGGAGACCGGGTACGGGCCGTGGCGCTCGATCATCGAGAAGGCCGCGGAGCGCATCCACCAGGCGCACAAGGTCGACCTGACGGTCGCCACCGCGAACCCGCACGTCGCGTTCACCGCCGCGTACCACCTGCACAAGAAGCACGGCGTCCAGTACGTGATGGACTACCGGGACGCGTGGCTGTTGGACGTGTTCACCGGTGACCGGCTGCACGAGCCGAACAGCCGGGCGGCCAAGTGGGAGAAGAAGCTGGTCGAGTCCGCTCGCGAGGTCTGGTTCGTGAACGACCCGATCAAGGAGTGGCACGAGAAGCTCTACCCGGCGCAGGCCGCGAAGATGCACACCGTCGCCAACGGCTTCGACCCCGACCTGGTGCCGGACACCCGCGACCGTGGCCCGGTGACCGACCGGCCGCTGGTCTTCGGGTACGTCGGGACCGTGTCGCCGAAGGTGCCGCTGGCCGAGTTCGTCGAGGGCTGGCAGCTCGCGCGCTCGTCGTCGGAGGAGCTGGCCGGCGCGAAGGCCAAGATCCACGGTTACCTCGGGTACTACGCGCAGCCGCGCGCGGACATGCTCGGCACGATCAACAGCGCGTCCGAGGACGGGGTCAGCTACGAGGGGCCGGTCGGCAAGGCGGAGATCGCCAAGGCGTACGACGAGTTCGACGTCCAGCTGCTGATGCTCGGCAAGGGGCGGTACGTGACGAGCGGCAAGGTGTTCGAGTACCTGGCGACCGGATTGCCGGTCGTGTCGGTGCACGACCCGGAGAACGCGGCGTCCGACGTACTGCGGGGTCATCCACTGTGGTTCCCGGTGTCGGAGGTGACGCCCGAGGCGATCGCGGCGGCGCTGACCGAGGCCGCGCACGCTGCCCGGACGGCCGACGAGGGGATCCGGGCGAAGGCGCGCGAGTTCGGTGCGTCGTACCGGCGTGATCTGCAGCTGGATCCGCGGATCGAAGCGCTGGCCGTGGCCGTGAAGGGGGTGGCGGCATGAAGAACGTCGTCCTGCTCAGCACGCGCCGGTTGCCACCCACGTACTTCGACACCGTCCGCGAGGACCTCGGCAACGCCGAGATCACCCTCGACGTCGTCGGCTGGGTAGCCCCCGCCGGCCCTGTCGCCGACAAGGTCCACACCTTCACCCTCATCGGGCCGGGCCGGATGCCAGTTGCTCCCACACCGGAGCCGGTCGCCGACCCCACCGACGAAGCACCCGACGCGGTCATCGCGCCGGAGGCGGTCGCCGAGCCGGAAGCTGTGGTTGCCGACGAGGCCGAGGTCGCACCTGCCGCCGCCGAAGTAGCCGCAGCCGCACCAGAACCCCAGCCCGCACCCGCCCCGAAACCCAAACCGACTGGGATCAAGCGAGTGCGGAAGGCTGTGGCCTGGCGGGCGCGGAAGGCTCGGAAGGTGGCTGGGCGGATGTTGCCTAAGGCAATTAAGACGTCGGCGCCGGTGAAGTTCCTGCGGGGGAATCGGGCCAGCAAGGATCTGGGGAAGACGTATTGGGGCCGGGTGCTGAGTCGCCGGGATGTGATGGCGACGATCGAGAAGGCTGATGTGGTGGTCGCGCTGGATGCGGGCGCGATCTGGGCCGGGTGGAATCTGGGCCAGCGCCGGGCGAGTACGCCGGTCGTGCTGGGGATTCCGGCGGCCCGGCGGGAGCTGGATCAGTTGAAGGCTGCGCCCGAAAAGCTGAAGGCTGCGCCGGAAAAGCTGAAGGCTCCGGCAGGTAATGGGTGACACGATGACGGTGACGCGTTCGATTCGCGAGCACCTGCCGGCGCCACTTGCCCGGACCGCGGGAGCGGTCCGGCGGCGCCTGCGGGGCTTGCGGTACTCGTACGCGCAACTGCCGGCCTTTCCGCCGGTGGCGACGACGCGAGTGCGGATGCTGGTCGGACCGACCAACTCCGCCGGGCAGGGGCACGCCTGGGCACAGGCCGCCAAGACCCTGGCTGACGTCGACGCCGTCTCGTTCTCCTTGCACCGCAAGGGCCAGTTCCAGTTCCAGAACGACTACGGCGTACCGCTCGCGTGGTTCGGCCAGCCTCGCTGGCAGCGCGCACAGCAGCAGCACGTGCTGGCGTCGTACTCGCACGTGATGATCGAGTCGCTGCGGCCGATCCTGGGCTCCCGCGGCTACCCGGACGCGGCGGCCGACATCGCCACGATGCTTGACCAGGGCATCAACGTGTCCCTGCTGTTCCATGGCTCCGACATCCGCCTGCCCAGTCGGCACGCGAAGCGTGAGCAGTGGTCTCCGTTCACCCCGGGCGACGAACTGACCGAGCGCCTGGAGAAGCAGGCCCGCCGGCATGCCGAGCTGATCGACAGCCTCGGCCTGCCGGTCTTCGTGTCCACGGTCGACCTGCTGGACGACGTACCGGACGCGCAGTGGCTCCCGGTCGCGATCGACCCGGCGCCGTGGCGGCAGGCCGCTCGCCCGCTGTTCTCCGGCGAGAAGCCCGTGATCGCGCACGTTCCGTCGAACGCGAAGCTCAAGGGCACCGAGGAGATCGACGCCGTCCTAACCGGTCTGCACCAGAGCGGTCAGATCGAGTACCGGCGCATCACCGGAGTCGCCCACGATCGGATGCCGGGCGTCATCGGCGACGCCGACATCGTTGTCGACCAACTCCGGATCGGCCTGTACGGCGTGGCGGCCGCCGAAGCCCTGGCCGCCGGGCGGATCGTGGTTTCGTACGTCGGTGACGCGGTGCGCCACCGGGTGCGTAGTCTGACGGGGCGAGAGGTGCCGATCGTGGAGGCGGATCCCGACACCCTGGGTGACGTCGTGACCGGCCTGATCGCCGATCGTGACGCCGCCGCCGAGCGGGCGGCCGCCGGCCCCGGCTTCGTGGCGGAGCTGCACGACGGACGCCGCTCGGCCCAGGCACTCACCAGCTGGCTCATTGCGAAGGAGATCTTGTGACGTCCCGCATCGCGCCCTCGGCCGACGTCGACGACAGCGCCCAGATCGGCGACGGTTCGTCGGTCTGGCACCTGGCCCAGATCCGCGAGAACGCGGTCCTGGGGAAGAACTGCATTGTCGGCCGCGGCGCCTATGTCGGGACCGGGGTCCGGATGGGCGACAACTGCAAGATCCAGAACTACGCCCTGGTCTACGAGCCCGCCTCGCTCGAGGACGGCGTGTTCATCGGACCTGCCGTGGTGCTCACCAACGACTACTTCCCGCGCGCGGTGAACCCGGACGGTTCACCGAAGAGCGGGCACGACTGGGAACCGGTCGGCGTGACCATGAAGGAAGGCTGCTCGCTGGGGGCGCGCAGCGTCTGCGTGGCGCCGGTCACCATCGGTCGCTGGGCCACCGTCGCCGCGGGTGCGGTGGTCACCAAGGACGTGCCAGACTTCGCGCTGGTCGCAGGCGTTCCGGCCCGCCGGCTCAAGTGGGTCGGCAAGGCCGGAGTTCCGCTGCTCGACGTCGGGAACGGCGAGTGGAAGTGCCCGAACACGGGCGAGACATACATCGAAACCGACGGACGGCTGCGGCCGGCCGGTGAAGACATGGAGGAGAACTGATGGTGCAGCCGATTCCGGCCGCGAAGCCGATCATCGGGAAGGAGGAGCGCGAGGCCGTCGACCGTGTCATGCAGTCCGGCATGCTGGCCCAGGGCCCCGAGGTGGCGGCGTTCGAGCAGGAGTTCGGCGCAGCGCTGGTCTCCGGCCGTGCGTGCGTCGCGACGAACTCGGGCACGTCAGGCCTGCACCTCGGTCTGCTGGCCGCGGGCGTCGGACCGGGTGACGAGGTCATCGTTCCGTCCTTCACCTTCGCCGCGACCGCGAACAGCGTCGCGCTGACCGGCGCCACCCCGGTGTTCGCCGACGTCGAGCCGACGTACTTCTGCCTGGACCCGGCCGCGGTCGAGGCCGCGATCACCGAGAAGACCAAGGCCGTCATGCCGGTGCACCTGTTCGGTCACCCGGCGAACATGACCGCCCTGCAGGCGATCGCCGACAAGCACGGCATCCAGATCTACGAGGACGCCGCGCAGGCTCACGGCGCGACCTGGAACGGCGCGCAGGTCGGCACCTTCGGCGAGTTCGCGATGTTCAGCCTCTACCCGACCAAGAACATGACGTCCGGTGAGGGCGGCATGAACTCGGTCGCGAACGCCGACCTCGAGCGCCGGATGCGGCTCTTCCGCAACCAGGGCATGCTCAAGCAGTACGAGAACGAGGTCGTCGGCCTGAACAACCGGATGACCGACCTGCACGCCGCGATCGGCCGGGTGCAGCTGGGCAAGCTGGCCGGCTGGACCAAGCAGCGGCAGGAGAACGCGGCCTTCCTGGACGCGAACCTGCAGGGTGTCGGCATCCCGGCGGTCGCCGCCGAGGCGACCCACGTGTACCACCAGTACACGATCCGGGTGACCGAGGACCGCGACGGCTTCGCGAACGCGCTGCGCACCGAGTACGGCGTCGGCTGCGGCGTCTACTACCCGATCCCGAACCACCGGCTGCCGTCGTTCAAGCGTGAGCTGGACCTGCCGGAGACCGAGAAGGCCGCGGCCGAGGTGCTCTCGCTGCCGGTCCACCCCTCGCTGTCCGAGGACGACCTGAACCGGATCGTGGCCGCGGTGAACACCGTGGCGAAGGCTGGCGCGTGAGATGGCGAACCTGCGAGCCGGCCTGATCGGCCTGGGCATGATGGGCCGGCACCACGCCCGCGTGCTGGCCTCCCTCGACGGCGTCGACCTGGTCGCCGTCGCCGACCCGGGTGGTGACAAGTTCGGCGTGGCCGGCGGTCGTCCGGTGCACGAGACGATCGAGCAGTTGATTGCCGAGGGCATCGACTACTGCATGGTCGCGGTGCCGACCCAGTACCACGCCGAGATCGCGAAGGCGCTGGCCGAGGCCGGCGTGCACGCGATGATCGAGAAGCCGCTGGCCGGTTCCTCGTCCGAGGCGACCGAGATCGCCAAGGCGTTCGAGGCCTCCGGTGTGGTCGGCGCGGTCGGTCACATCGAGCGGTACAACCCGGCGCTGCAGGCGCTGCGGGTGCGGCTGGAGAACGGTGAGCTGGGTGACATCTACCAGATCACCACCCGTCGCCAGGGCCCGTTCCCATCCCGGATCGCCGACGTCGGCGTGGTGCTCGACCTGGCCACCCACGACATCGACCTGACCGCGTGGGTGACCCAGTCGCCGTTCGTCACCGTGTCCGCGCAGAGCGCGCACAAGTCCGGCCGGCAGTACGAGGACCTGATCGCCGTGACCGGCAAGCTGGCCGACGGCACCGTGACCAGCCACCTGGTCAACTGGCTGTCGCCGATGAAGGAGCGGCTCACCGTCGTCACCGGTGAGAAGGGCGCGTTCATCGCCGACACGCTGACGGCCGACCTGTCCTTCCACGCCAACGGCACCGTCGCCACCGCCTGGGACGACGTCGCGCACTTCCGCGGTGTCAGCGAGGGTGACATGATCCGGTACGCGATCAGCAAGCCGGAGCCGCTCCGCACCGAGCACGAGGCGTTCCGTGACGCCGTGCTCGGCAAGGAAGCCGACATCGTCACGCTGCAGCAGGGTCTGACCACCGTCAAGGTGGCCGAGGCCGTGATCCAGTCCGCCGCCGAGGACCGCACGATCCAGGTCGCCGGGGAGTCCGCCCAGTCATGAAGGTCCTGAGTGTCGTCGGGGCTCGCCCACAGTTCGTGAAGCTGGCCCCGGTGGCGGAGGCGTTCGCCGCCACCGACCACCAGCACGTGATCGTGCACACCGGGCAGCACTACGACAAGAACATGTCCGACGTGTTCTTCGCCGACCTGCGCATCCCGGCGCCCGACGTCCACCTGGGCGTCGGGTCCGGCAGCCACGGGGTCCAGACCGGTGCCATGCTGGCCGCGATGGACGCCGTACTGGACGAGCACCAGCCGGACTGGGTGCTCGTGTACGGCGACACCAACTCGACGCTGGCCGGGACACTGTCGGCGGTGAAGATGCACCTGCCGGTGGCGCACCTGGAGGCCGGGCTGCGGTCGTTCAACCGGCGGATGCCGGAGGAGCACAACCGGGTCCTGACCGATCACGCCGCCGACATCCTGCTCGCCCCGACCCAGGTGGCGATGGACCACCTGGCCAACGAGGGCCTGAAGGACAGGGCCCGGCTGGTCGGCGACGTGATGACGGATGTGTGCTTCCGGGTCCGCGACGCGGTGCAGGACAAGCCGCTGGACCTGCCGTTCAAGCGTGGCGAGTACGTCGTCTCGACGATCCACCGCGCCGAGAACACCGACGACCCGGCCCGGCTGGCCGCGATCGTCGACGGTCTCGCTGCGGCCGGCGTACCGGTGCTGCTGCTCGCGCACCCGCGGCTGGTGGCCAAGTGCGCGCAGTACGGGATCAAGCTGGAGCGTCCGGACGGTTCGCTGCACGTCCGGGAGCCGCTGGCCTACCCGGAGATGGTCGCGGCCGTGCTCGGCTCGGCCGGTGTGGTGACCGACTCCGGGGGTCTGCAGAAGGAAGCCTTCCTGCTCGGCCGGGTGTGCACGACGCTGCGCACCGAGACCGAGTGGGTGGAGACGCTGGAGGACGGCTGGAACGTCCTCACGTCAGATGTGAGCAAGTTGCCCGAGCTGGCCGCCCGGCCGGCTCCCGCGGGGGATCGCCCAATGCCCTATGGCGATGGCCAGGCCGCCGGCCGGGTTGTCGCCGCCCTAGCGGAGTAACCACATGACGAAGGCCGCCGAAGAAGACCAGCAGCAGCCGCCGACACTGGCGGCCGACGTGGCGACCCCGCCACGCGGCGCGCCTGTCAGTGTGTTCCCAGGGGAGTCCGGCCCGCCGCCGGCCTCCCCGACGGGACGGTTGCCGCGGGTGGAGTCGCTCACTGGTTTGCGTTGGTGGGCGGCGTTCTTCGTGTTCTGCCACCACATGACCAACCTGGCGCCGCTGCCGATCTTCCGCTTCCTGAAGTACGGCACGTCCGGGGTGACGTTCTTTTTCGTGCTGTCGGGTTTCGTGCTGACCTGGTCGGCCCAGCCGGGGACGAAGATCCGGACCTTCTACCGGCGCCGGTTCGCCCGGATCGTCCCGCTGTACCTGTTCACCTTGCTCCTGGCGTTCTTCGTCTTCTACCGGGTCGACCCGCCGGCGGGGATGTCCTGGATCAAGCCGATCTCGGTCACCGTGCTGGTGCTGTCGGTGTTCCTGCTGCACGGCTGGTCGAACAACCCGGACATTCTGTACGGCGGCAACCCGGCCGGGTGGACGTTGTCGGTGGAGGCGTTCTTCTACGCGTACTTCCCGTTCGTCTGGCGGGCCACGCGGACGCTGAAGACCGCCGGTGGCCTGATCCTGTGTGTCGCGGTGATCGGGCTCGGCGGGGCCTATCGACTGGCCTTGTTCCATTACAAGGACGTCGTACCGGTGCTACCGCAACCGGTCCTGCAC
The DNA here is from genome assembly GCF_045040325.1 of Kribbella sp. NBC_01510. Classification (NCBI taxonomy): domain Bacteria; kingdom Bacillati; phylum Actinomycetota; class Actinomycetes; order Propionibacteriales; family Kribbellaceae; genus Kribbella; species Kribbella sp. NBC_01510. The sequence continues at coordinate 2,751,864 of NZ_CP109418.1, forward strand.
TCGGTCGCGTTCCTGTTCGGCATCGGCTTGGCGATCGCGCTGCGGTCCGGCTGGAAGCCGCGGATCCCGGTCTGGTTCGCGTTCGGGGTGACCATCGGCGGGCTGCTCCTGCTGTGGTACTCCGGCTCGCACCCGGCGAAGGTGCCGTTCGCGATCACCATGGGCCTGTGCCAGAAGGAAATTCTCACGCTGCTGTACGGATTCCTGATCCTGGCCGTCGCGTCCCGGGACATGCGCGGTGGCCGATCCCTGCTGCGCAGCAGGCCGCTGGTCGCACTCGGCCAGTGGTCGTACGCGTTCTACCTCATCCACGCGACCATCCTGTACGCGATCAAGGAGTACCACGGTGTGGCCGGGCCGATCGGCTGGTCCAACCTGACCTGGTACGCCGGAGTCCTGATCATCTCGATCTTCGCCTCGTGGCTGCTCTACAAGTTCGTCGAGCGCCCGATGGAACGGAAGTTGCGAGGCCCCCGATGAAGAATCACTACCTAGTGGAGTTCCTGTGCGTGTCAGTGTTGTTGCCTTAGGCAAGATCGGACTGCCGCTGGCGGTCCAGTTCGCGGCCAAGGGTCATCAGGTCGTCGGTGTCGACATCAACCCGAAGACGGTCGAGCAGGTGAACGCCGGGCAGGAGCCCTTCCCGGGTGAGGCCCACCTGGCCGAGTTGCTCGCCGAGACCGTGGCCGACGGCCGCCTGCGGGCGACCACGGACTACGCGGACGCCATCCCCGGCAGTGACGCGGTGGTGCTGGTCGTGCCGCTGTTCGTCGACGAGAACACCGGTGAGCCGGAGTTCGGCTGGATGGAGAGCGCGACCCGCTCGCTGGCCGAGCACCTCAGCCCGGGCACCCTGGTCAGCTACGAGACCACCCTGCCGGTCGGTACCACCCGGAACCGGTGGAAGCCGCTGCTGGAGGAGGTCTCCGGCCTGACCGAGGGCCAGGACTTCCACCTGGTGTTCTCGCCGGAGCGCGTCCTGACCGGCCGCGTCTTCGCGGACCTGCGCAAGTACCCGAAGCTGGTCGGCGGTCTGTCCGAGGAGGGCGCCAAGCGCGCCACCGCGTTCTACGAGGCCGTGCTGGACTTCGACGAGCGTCCGGACCTGGAGCGCGCCAACGGCGTCTGGGACCTGGGTTCGGCCGAGGCGGCCGAGCTGGCGAAGCTGGCCGAGACCACCTATCGCGACGTCAACATCGGCTTGGCGAACCAGTTCGCCCGGTTCGCCGGCCAGAACGGCATCGACGTGCACCAGGTGATTGAGGCGTCGAACTCGCAGCCCTACAGCCACATCCACCGGCCCGGTATCGCGGTCGGCGGCCACTGCATCCCGGTCTACCCGCGGCTGTACCTGTGGACCGACCCGGAGGCAACCGTTGTCCGCGCCGCCCGCGAGGCGAACCTCGGCATGCCGGAGTACACCGTCGGCCTGCTCGAGGGCGCGTACGGCGATCTGACCGGAGCCAAGGTGGTCGTGCTCGGTGCGGCGTACCGTGGTGGTGTCAAGGAGACCGCGTTCTCCGGGGTCTTCCCGGCTGTGGAGGCGCTGAAGGCCCGAGGCGCGGAGGTGTCCGTGCACGACCCGCTGTACGCCGACGAGGAACTCCAGCAGCTCGGCTTCACGCCGTACGCGCTGGGGACGCCGGTGGACGCTGCGGTGCTGCAGGCGGACCACGCCGAGTACGCGCAGCTGACCCCGGCCGAGCTGCCGGGCGTGCAGGTGCTCGTCGACGGCCGTGACCGGACCGACCCGGCCCGCTGGGCGGGCGTCCGCCGGATTGTGATCGGAAGGTCGGTCAGCCAGTGACAACTGCCGACCTGCGGGTCGTGATGATGGTCGCCAACGACGTCACCAACGACAGTAGGGTCCGCAAAGAGGCCGCAGCACTGGCCGAGACCGGAGCAGAGGTGACTGTGCTCGGGGTCTCGGACAGCGGCCTGCCGTCGAGGGAGCTGCTCGACGGTGCGCTGATCGTCCGGGTGGCGGTGCCGTTCTCCCTGCGGGAGGAGCGGAAACGCAGCCGCACCGCGCGCCGGGACTGGCGGCCGCCGTTGGTGGGGTACAGGTACCGATCGACGTACGTCGCCCGCAGCCAGCGGATCCAGGCCGAGCTGAAAGAGCTGAAGGCCGACTCCGGGCATGCGATCGCGCGCGCCAAGGCGGGCAAGGGCAATCCGGTCAAGTTCAAGCTCGGCGTGGCCACCCGGCTGCTGCGCCGGTCGCGCTGGCAGGGCGCGAAGAAGGCGACCTGGGTGCGCAAGGGCGTCGGCAACACGGCCGACGGACCGTTCAAGTTCGGGTGGCGCGCGTACGACGGGGTGATCCACCGGCTGGGCTGGCCGGCGCCGTGGCGCAAGCTGCACCCCGAGGCGCTGGACCTGGAGATCGCGTTCGGCGACCTGATCGACCGCCTCGAGCCCGATGTGGTGCACGCGCACGACATGCACGTGATCGGTGTCGCCACCCGCGCCGCCGGCCGCGCGAAGCTGCGCGGCAAGGACCTCAAGGTCGTGTACGACGCGCACGAGTACGTCGCCGGCCTGTCCCGGTACGGCGCTCGGACCCGGCGCTCGATCGCGGCCTGGGCCAACCACGAGCGTGAGTACATCAACGACGCGGACCGGGTGATCACCGTCAGCCCGGCGATCGCTCAACGGTTGCAGCGCGAGCACAAGCTCGACCACGAGCCCACCGTGATCATGAACACGCCGAATCCGGCGGACGTGTCGGTCGAGGTACCGGACATCCGCACCCGGCTCGGTCTGGCCTCCGAAGTACCGCTGCTGGTCTACAGCGGTGGCGTCACGAAGGCGCGGGGCATCCAGACCGCCGTGCAGGCGTTGGTCGACCTGCCGAACGTGCATCTGGCAGTCGTGTGCGTGCCCGGTGTCGCGACCGACGCCGTACGCGACCTGCAGGCACAGGCCGTGGCGCTCGAGGTTCAGGACCGGTTGCATTGCATCGACCCGGTGAAGCCGGACGAGGTGGTCGCGTTCCTGCGGACCGCGGACGTCGGGCTGATCCCGATTCTGCGCTACCCGAGCCACGAGATGTCGCTGCCGAACAAGCTGTTCGAGTACGCCTTCGCCGGGCTCCCGGTGGTGGTCAGCGACATGCCGAGCATGAAGGAGTTCGTCGACCGGGTCCGGATCGGCGAGGTGTTCGTCGCGGCGGACGCGCACGATCTCGCGTCGAAGGTCCGCACGGTCCTCGGCGACATCGACACCTACCGCGAGCGGGTGGCCGATCCCGGCTACCAGCAGGAGGTGTCCTGGGCCGGGCAGGCGGCCAAGCTGCGCGGCGTGTACGGCGAGTTGGTCGGCCGGTCGCTGGAGGTCGTCCAGCCGGGCGGCCGCGTGATCAAGAAGCAGCGGCGGCTGTTGCTCGGCCCGGTCAACAGTGCCGGTCAGGCGTGGCTGTGGGCGACCGCGCTCGAACGTGAGGTGCCGGATCTCAAGGCCGAGTCGCTGACCACGGGCAGCGGCGCGTTCGACTTCCGCGTGCACCGCACCGGGACGTACCGGCAGTACCGGTCCGACCTGCGCTGGCAGCTGGAGCTGACGGCGTACGCGTTGCGCGAGGTCACCCACGTGCTGTTCGAGGCCGGCCGGCCGATGTTCGGCCAGCAGCGCGGGCAGATGTGGACGAACGACGTACCGATGCTGGACCAGGCGGGCATCAAGCACGGCCTCGTCTTCCACGGGTCGGAGATCCGCGATCCCGCGCAGCACCGGGCGCGGTACCGGTGGTCGCCGTTCCGCAACCCGGATGACGAGCTGACCTCTCGACTGCAGTCGGCGAACGACCTGATGCGCAAGCACCTGGACGGGTACGAAGGCCCGATCTTCGTCACCACGCCGGACCTGCTGGAGTTCGTCGAGGACGGCATCTGGCTGCCGCTGACCGTGGACGTCGGGGAGTTCGCGTCGACCCAGCCGGTGCTCGAGCGTGAGGTGCCGGTGGTGCTGCACGCGCCGTCGGCGTCGGCTCTGAAGGGCTCGGCGTACGTCGACCCCGTGCTGACGGACCTGGATGCGCGGGGGCTGATCGAGTACCAGCGTGTGCAGGGTGTCCCGCACTCCGAGTTGGCCGAGATGGTGAAGAGCGCCGACATCGTGGTCGACCAGCTGCTGCTCGGCTCGTACGGCGTCTTCGCGTGCGAGGCGATGGCGGCCGGGCGGGTCACCGTCGGGCACATCGCGGACCCCGTCCGCGACCTGCTGCCGACCGGCCTGCCGATCGCGGAGGCGACCCCGGACGACCTGTCGGAGGTGATCGAGCGGCTGGTCGCCGAGCGCGACACGGCCCGCAAGATCGCCGACGCCGGGCCGGAATACGTCCGTGAGCTGCATGACGGGCACCGGTCGGTGGAGGTTCTGCTGCCGTTCGTCAACAACGAGCTCGAGGCCGGCGGCAAGTAGTGCGGATTCTGATGATCGCGCAGTCCCCGATCGCCGGGGACTCGCGCATCCTGCGGGAGGCGACGGCGCTGGCCGCGGCCGGTCACGTGCTGCATGTGATCGGCCGGGATGTTCCGGAAGGCTTCGAGGTCGGTCCGGGCATCACGGTCGAGTCCGTGTCACGCTCGGCCGGGCTGCGGACCGGCAACGGCGGTCTTGCGGTCGGCCACGGCCGGAGCGGGCCGAAGGTGCTGGTGCAGCGGTTCGGCCGGTGGCTGCTGCTGCCCGAGCACCGGAACCGGACCGAGAAGCAGTGGCGCGTCGCGGCGGCTCCTCGAGTGGCCGCCGCGGGACCGTTCGACGTCGTGCACGCGCATGACTTCAACACGCTCGAGCTCGCCGCGGAGTACGCCGAGAAGTGGTCGGCGAAATTGGTCTACGACACCCATGAGCTGTGGTTCGACCGCGCCCTGCCGGGTCGGCCGACGCCGCTCTGGCGTGCCCGTGGGCGTCGCTTCGAGGTTTCGCTTGCATCGAAGGCTCGGCTCGTCATCACCGTGTCCGATGGGATCGCGGCTCGGCTGCGTTCCCGGGGATTGCCGGACGTCCGCGTCGTACGCAACACGTTCCCGAAGCCGGACGAGGTGCCACCGCCGCTAGATCGGCCCGAGGGTCTCTTGTACGCCGGTCGCGTCGGTGCCGGCCGGGATCTGCCGACCGTGGTCGCGGCCGCGCGTGAGCTCGCGCCGTTCCGCACGGTCCTGATGGGGTCGGTGGATCCCAACTACCGCTTGGATCTGGGCCCGGTGGAGACGGTGGCGGAACGCTCGATCGACGAAGTCGACGACACACTCCGCTCGTACGGCATCTCGCTGGTCACGCTCACCAACACCTGCGAGAACCACCGGCTAGCGCTCCCCAACAAACTCTTCCACGCCGTCCGCGCCGGCGTCCCGGTCGTCGCCGCCGACCTCCCCGAGATGCGCGCCGTGGTGACCCAGTACAAGCTCGGCACCTTGTACGAGCCCGGCAACGCGCCGTCGTTGACCGCGGCCGTCCGAACCCTGATCGAGAACTACACCACCTACGCCGACGGAGTCCGCTCCGCCGCCGCAGAACTCAACTGGGAAAAGGATTCGGCGGCCCTCGTCACCGCTTACGCCGACCTCACCTCCAACAACCAGCCCCAGCGCTGACTTCTGACGTATCCGTGGGTGGGTGGTTCGTTCGCCTCCAGCGCGTCCGGGCAGTCGGCCGTGTTCTAGCGTTGCCGCTGGGATGGGGAGGATCTCGTCCCGGATCGATCCCGGATCGGGTGGAAGGTCCTCCCCAGCCTGGGCCGGGCGGCCGGCCCGTGGGTCTCGGCCTGGGCGGACGTGGCGCACTCACCAACCCGGTCCGTCAGCCACCGAGTACTCGCGGCCGAGCGAGGCATCTCTGACGTCGCGCCGCTTGGTGAGTGGTGCAGGTCCGGTCAGCGGCGCGGCACCGCCACACCCGCCAGGCCGGGTGTGGGCGGACTTCCAGGCCATCACAGTCACCGATTCGCTGCGACCGCACGTGGGAGGTCTTCGTCCTCGCCTCGTTGTGATGGCCCGGCGATCCGGTCGACGGCACGGGCACACACCCGCGGAACCGACCGGAGCGCCGGATATCCCATGGAGTTGTCGGTTCTCCTCTCGTAACGCGAAGAGAGAACCGCCACCGCGATGGGTTATCCCATCGAGTGATCGGGCGCGGTCAGCGGGGAGCCTCGACCTGGGGTAACCGCCCGATCCGGTCGTGCCTGTAGTCGGATCTAGTAGCGACGGTGTTCTCCGACTCCTTGCCCGTGCCGGTGAAACTGACCGGATCCCAGGCGCGTGTATCCCGCTGAGGGCCTATTCTGTGGACAGATCCGATCCGCTCGGTCACTTCTTGTGCACATCACGGGACAGACTTCGCCTGCAACTTTCTGTGTTCGCCTCGTAAGACGGTCCGGGCCGGCTCGCGTTCGACCACCACCGGATCCTGGGCGACGGGGTCGAGCGCGCCCGGGCCAAGCTCGAGTACTCACCGCTCGCGGCGGCCTTCTGCCCGCCCGAGTTCACCATCTCCGAGCTGCGTGCCGTGTACGAAGCGGTCTGGGGTACGCCGCTGGACCCGCGCAACTTCCATCGCAAGGTCACCAAGACCCCCGATTTCGTCGAACGGTCGGCGCCACGACCCGCGACGGCGGCCGCCCGGCCCAACTCTTCCACCGCGCCATCGCCACCCGGCTCCACCCACCGATGACCCGGGGTTGACCTCCAGTCGGGTTGAGGTGCTTTCCTGCGGCATGACTCACGTCCTCGTCACCGGCGCGGGCCGCGACACCGGCCGCAAACTCGCCCTCGCCTTCGCCGCCCGCGGCGCCCACGTCCTCGCCACCTCCCGCACCAGAGCCGCCGCCGAGGAGACCGTCGCCGTGATCCAGGCCGCGGGCGGCCAGGCAACACCCGCCGTCCTCGATCTCGCCAACCCGCGGTCGATCGAGGAGCTGCCGGTCGACCGGCTCGACATCCTCGTGAACAGCGGCGCCCGCTACCTCGTCGGCGACCCGACCGCGGCGGACATCACCGACACCATCGCCGGGGTGGCACCGGCACGGTCCTGCTCACCGAGCGCCTGTTGCCGCTGCTCAGAGCCTCGGCCGAGCCGGACATCGTCAACCTGATCTCCGCTGCGGGCGAGGTCGGGCAGCATCGGTCCGACGCCCACCCGGCCTACTACGCCGCCAAGCACGCCCAGGCCGGGTACGCCGAGATCCTGTCCGAGCGGCTGCGGCCGGAAGGGATCCGGGTGATCTCGCTGTTCCCACCCGACTTCGTGCAGGACGGCCCACGGGAGACCGGCGCCGCCCTGACGGCCCAGTCGGTCGTCGACTGCGTGCTCTTCGCGGTCGATCAGCCGCGGGACTGCTTCATCCGTGCTTTCTACTTCGAACAGCTAGTTCCTCGGCGGTGATCAGGTCGGTGTGGGTGCCGGGGGAGCCGCAGGCCCAGGCGCCCGCGATCGAGCCGGCGACGGCAGCGTCGTACCAGGTGACGCCATCGAGGTACCGCGCCAGGAACGCGGCGACGTAGGCGTCGCCGGCGCCGTTGGTGTCGATCACCGGCCGGTCGGGGAGCTGGATGGCCGGCAGGTGCTGTGCGGGCTGGTTCCGGACGTACAGGTAGCTGCCGTCGGCGCCGGCCATCGCGACGACGACCTCGGCGCGGCCGTTGGCGAAGATCCAGTCGACCGCGTCCGGCGGCAGCGCGCTGGTCGAGACGAAGACGATGTCGGCCGCCGTCGCGAAGTCCTTGTGGTAGTCGTTGCGCCCGTCCCAGTCGTGCAGGTCGGTCGAGATCGTGCAGCCGACGGCGATCGCGTCGCCCAGGGCGTAGCGCGCGAAGTCCATGATCGAGACATGGACGTGCTGGGAGTGGACGACGTTCAGCCGCCACAGGTCCGGGTCGACCTGCAATCCGGGTGGGTGCCGGGCGTCGTACAGGGAGAGGCGCTGGCCGTCGGGTGCGACCAGGTTGACCGATCGGCGGGTGCCGCTGGGGTGGAGCGCGACGTGCAGGGGGAGGCGGAGTTCGTCGTACGCCCGGCGGATGCGATCGCCCTCGGCGTCGGCGCCGATCACGTCGACCAGGGCGGTGCGCAGGCCGAGCAGGTGGCAGCCGAGGGTGACGCCGTGGCCGGTGTGGCCCAGGTACGACTCGATCGGCTCGACCCCGATCGTCTCCACCGTCGCCAACGGCAGGCTCGGCACACGCACGATCGTGTCGATCCCCACTCCACCGATCACCAGCACATCCAGCTCCACCCGTCCCGTATACCCGACTTTCGACAGGGATGACAGGTGTCTTTCGGTAGCTGAACACAACCTGTCCGTACGGCAGGCTCGCTCCATGCCCACCTGACGCTTCTGTTCACCCCTGCCAGTAGCGCTGGTGGGCGCGGTGGACTACGCGCCGGGGGGCTTGAACAGGTCGTCGTTGGCTTGAACAGGTTATTGCCTGTCGCAGCCCCCTGGTTGGGGTACAAGGTCCCGGAGCGTGGTTGTTTCGACCAACACCTCCGCGACCGCACCGCCGGTCTCCAGACACCCACCGGTCAGTACGCGGACCGGAGCCGGGCGAGCTCGTCGTACCGCCAGGCCAGCACTGGGCTGACCGGGCCGTACGCGGCGGAGCCTATTGCTTGATCGGGGCTCCGGTCTTCTCCTGCAGTTCGTCGAAGGTGACGCCGTCGGCGAGCTCGACCAGTTGCAGCCCGTCGTCGGTGATGTCCAGCACGGCCAGGTCGGTGATGATCCGGTTGACCACGCCACGGCCGGTGTACGGCAGGTCGCACTCCTCCAGGATCTTGTGCGAACCGTCCTTGGCGACGTGCTCCATCAGCACGATCACCTTCTTGGCGCCGTGCACCAGGTCCATCGCGCCGCCCATGCCCTTGACCATCTTGCCGGGGATCATCCAGTTGGACAGATCGCCCTTGGCCGAGACCTGCATGGCGCCCAGGATGGCCGCGTCGATCGCGCCGCCGCGGATCATCCCGAATGACAGCGCGGAGTCGAAGAACGACGCCCCCGGCAGCGTCGTGACGGTCTCCTTGCCGGCGTTGATCAGGTCCGGGTCCTCGTCCCCCTCGACCGGGTACGGGCCGACGCCGAGGATGCCGTTCTCGCTCTGCAGGACGACGGTGACGCCGTCGGGGATGTAGTTCGGGACCAGGGTCGGCAGGCCGATGCCGAGGTTCACGTACTCGCCGTCGGCCAGCTCGGCAGCGGCCCGGGCGGCCATCTGCTCACGGGTGAGTGGCATGCTCAGGCCTCCTTCTTCTGGACGGTGAGCTTCTCGATGCGCTTCTCGATATTTTTGCCAACGGCAACTACTCGCTGGACGTAGACACCCGGCAGGTGGATCTCGTCGGGGTCCAGCTCACCAGGCTGGACCAGCTCCTCCACCTGCGCGATGGTGACCCGCCCGGCCATCGCGGCCAGCGGGTTGAAATTGCGCGCGCTGCGGTCGAAGACCAGGTTGCCCTGGGTGTCGCCCTTGAGCGCGTGCACCAGGCCGAAGTCCGTGGTGATCGACTCCTCCAGCACGTACGTCGTGCCGCTGATCTCCCGGGTCTCCTTCGGCTCGGAGGCCTTCGCGACCGAGCCGTCGGGGTTGTACTTCTGCGGCAGCCCGCCGTCGGCGACCTGGGTGCCGACGCCGGCCAGCGTGAAGAACGCGGCGATTCCGCAACCACCCGCGCGGAGCTTCTCGGCCAGCGTGCCCTGTGGGGTCAGCTCGACCTCCAGCTCACCGGACAGGAACTGACGGGCGAACTCCTTGTTCTCCCCGACGTACGACGAGGTCATCTTGGCGATCCGCTTGTCCGCGAGCAGGATGCCGAGACCCCAGTCGTCGACGCCGCAGTTGTTCGACACCACGCTGAGCCCGGTCACCCCCTTGTCGTGCAGAGCGGTGATCAGCTCCATCGGGTTGCCACACAGCCCGAAGCCGCCGACCGCAAGGCTCGCGCCGTCCCCGATGTCGTCCACCGCGGCCTGCGGCGACTCGTACGTCTTATCCATCAGCTGCTCCGTTGCAGTCACAATGCTGGGTCGCCCCCGACTCTAACTAGCCCGCTGCCCTCCCGCGATGTGGCCGCCGCCACAGATGTACCGGCGTACCGCTGGGATATGTGGTCGGGTGCTATGCGGAGGCTTCGGACGCGTTCAGCACCGCGAGTTCGTGCAGGGCTTCGGAGTGGGCGTCTTCCAGCTCGGGGAACGCCAGGACCGAGGAGAGGTGGGCGCGGGCCGCGGGGAGGTTGCCGGAGTGCCGGGCGGTGCGGGCCAGACCGAGCCGGGCGGCCGCCACGGTTTCCGCGAAGTCGGCGTGCTCGCCGATGGCCAGAGCGCGGCTGTAGTCCTCGTGCGCGTCTTCCAGCTTGCCCAGGGCCCGGTAGAGGTCGCCGCGCTCACACAGCAGCCGCGCGGTCTCCTCACCCAGGCACAGCTCCTCTGCCAGCCGCAGAGCGTCGGTCGTGAGGTCCAGCGGCTCGTCGACCACCTGCCGGAGTGCGGTCAGGGCGAGGAACATGCCCCAGCGGTCCTCGAGCATCCGGAAGCGTCCCAGCGCCGTACGCAATGCCTGGGCGGCATCACTCGGCGCTGCGCGCGTGAGACCCGGATAGCCCCGGCAGAGCTCAACGGCTGCGCGGGCCCAGGCGTCGCCGGACTCGTTGCGCTCCAGGACGTCCTCGACCACAGCGGCAGGCTCGAACGGTCCGAACACCAGCGACCACAGCAGCACAGTCACGGAGTACCGGAACGGTCCGGTCGCCGTCAGCACGATCTGCTGGGCCAGCTCCACCTGCTCCTGCTCGGCCGACGCGGCCCCGTGGATGACCGCCAGCAGGTACTCCTCGTCGAGCCCGACCGGCACGGTCCGGCCCAGCATGCTGAGCACCCGCTCGGCGGCCGCGGCGGCCTCGTCCTGCAGGCCGCGCGACCACCAGTACGCCGAGTACCGCGCCACCAACCGGAGGGCGGTCCGCAGGTCGCTCTCGCACGCGCGTTCGATCGCGCTGACGACCTGGTCGCCCTCGAGGTGGTTCAGCTCGCCGGAGCCCCCGAAAGTCACGTAACTCATTGTTACTCGGGCCTGTGAACGCCATGCCACCGGGTCAGAAACGGAGGACCCCCCACCGGTCCGGCCGGTGCATGTCCTCGATGTACTGCGGCGACCACACCCAGAACTCGATGCCGTCACCCTTCACGTACGCGCCGTCCACCACCTCGACCGGCCACTCGCAGCGCATCAGGTTCATCCGCCACTCGTCACCCGGGTTCGGCGGGGTCGCCCGGCCTGCGTTGTACGACGCCAGGTCGGCCCACGGTACGGCGAGCTCCACGGACCATGCCGTGTCGGTGTCGGACGGGTCGTTGACCGTGCCGTCGAGGTGGATCGCGGTCCGCAACCCGGGCAGGTTGGTCGGGTCGATCGGTACGCCGCCGTCGACGTACGGCTTGGGCAGCGTGAGCTCCCAGATCGTGCCGAGCGGGTTGATCTCGAACTCGTAGTAGTTCTGGCCGTCGCCGTCCGGGTCGAGGAACAGCTCGAAGTTGTTCTCGTGGAAGAGCTTGCTGTTCTTCTCGGTCATCGTCGACCAGAGGTGCGGCTCCTCGAGGACGCCGCCGACGTACAGGTACTGGTCGTCGTACATCAGCTTCGCCCGGGTCCGGAACCGCGGCGCCGGGCCCTCGCCGGCGATCGGGACGAAGTCGGTGGTCCAGGGGGCGACGTCCCAGGCGGGGTCGGTCAGGGTGCCGTCGAGGTTCGGCGTGGCCGGGGTCCGCGGGCACTCGTAGACGGGCAGGTCAGGCATCGGCACGCTCCAGCAGTCGGGCGACGAGATTGGCGAGCAGGAAGGTGATCGCGGTCAGGACCGGGACGACGGCCAGGGTCCACGGCGAGTCGAGGTTCCCGGTCAGGAAGGCCAGTACGAGGACCAGCATGAACGCGACCCCGAGGAACGCGATCAGCCGGGGGTGCGGCATCGCCAGCCGGCTCAGCGCGAGCCCGCCGAGGACAATGGTCACGACCACGATCAGAACCAGCAGCGGCAACCCGAGGGCACCGCAGTTCGTGGTGTCGCGGAACCGCTCACAACTGCGCTCACTCAGCCACACCAGCGCGATGGTCGCGAACCCGCACAACAACCCCACGACGGCCAGGATCAGCAGTGGCGGCAACGGCGGCGCGTCGAACCGGCCCTCCTCGGCCTCGTCCTCGTCGGCGGCCTCCAGAATTGCCTCGAGATCCTCGGGCATCCGGCCGTCGTCGTCCTGACTCATTGCCGCAGGCTATCGGGATTACACGGCTCCCAGGGAGTCCGCGATCGCGTCGCGGACCTCCGCGTCCGTCGGGGTGGCGATGCCGCGCTCGGCCGCGAGGTCGGCGAGCGAGACCATCGTGACGTCGTGCAGCCCGCAACTCGTGAACGTGTGAAACACCGTCATGTCCGGATCCACGTTCACCGAGAACCCGTGGCTGGTCACGCCACGCCGGATCCGCATCCCGATCGAACACAGCTTCCGGCCGTCCTCGGTCCACACCCCGACCAGACTGCTCGCCCCCTTCGGTGTGTCCCGTCGTACCAGCGGGAAGCCGAGAGAGCCGAGCGCGTCGATCAGCCCGTTCTCGACCCACCGCACGATGTCCACCGGTCCGCGCGACTTCAGGTCGACGACCAGATACCCGACCAGCTGTCCCGGCCCGTGGTACGTCGCGAACCCACCGCGATCGACCGCCACGGCGGGGATGCCGGTCGTCTCCGCGGGCAGGTCGTCCAGCACGGTCCGCGGCCCGTACGTGATCACCGGCGGATGACTCAGCAGGAAGAGCCGGTCCTCGGCCGCCCCCGCCACCCGCTCCTCGACCCAGCCACGCATCTCCTCGGCCGCGACCTCGTACTCCAGCTCACCCAGATCAACCCGCTGCATGACGCCAGCGTAGACAGCACAAAGGCGGTGACCGGAGTCACCGCCTTGTGTTGGTCGGGCTGACAGGATTTGAACCTGCGACCTCTTCGTCCCGAACGAAGCGCGCTACCAAGCTGCGCCACAGCCCGAAGTCGCCGTTAGCTTACATGCGCCGACCGTGGGGACGAAATCGGGTTTATCCGCGGCACCAGAGTGAGCAATGTCGCCTCCGGCCGGCAGGCGAACCGGACCGGCGCGTACGGCGAAGTGCCGAGACCCGCGGACACGTGCAGAGCCGCTTGGCGGCCGTTGTGGCCCCACGTGGACAGGCCCTTCACCCGCGACGTGTCCAGGTCGCAGTTCGTCACGAGGGCGCCGTACAGCGGCACGGCGAGCTGGCCGCCGTGGGTGTGGCCGGCCAGGACCAGGGGATAGCCGTCGCCGACGAAGCCGTTCAGAACGCGCTGGTACGGCGCGTGCGTGACGCCGATGGACAGGTCGGCCGTCGGATCGATCTCACCCGCGACCTCGTCGTACCGGTCGCGCTTGATGTGCGGGTCGTCGGTGCCGGCGAAGTCCAGCCGTAGGCCGTTGACCTTGACCGTCGCCTTGGCGTTGTTCAGGTCGGTCCAGCCGGCGCCGGTGAACGCGCGCCGCATCTCCTCGTACGGCAGGTCCGGGCCGTGCGGCTTGTGCCGCTGCTTGTGGGCCGGCAGCAAGTACTTGCCCGGGTTCTTGAAATGCGGCTTCCAGTAGTCGTTGGAGCCGAACACGAACACCCCCGGCACGTCGAGCAGATCGCCGTACGCGCGGAGCAGTGGCCGGACCGAATCCTCGTGGGAGAGGTTGTCGCCGGTGTTCACGATCAGGTCGGGCTCGAGCGCGGCCAGACCGTTGACCCAGTTGATCTTGCGCTCCTGGGTCGGCCACAGGTGCAGGTCGGACAGGTGCAGCACCTTCAGCGGCGTGGATCCCTCCGGCAGCACCGGCACCGTCACTCTGCGCAGTGTGAACCAGCGCACCTCGACGCCGGCCGCGTACGCGACGCAGACGGCGCCCACGGCACCGACGACCGCCGTGGCCTTGAGGGTGGTGGTGGCAATCCCGCGCAGACTCATTTCACCAGCCTGCCACAATCTCAGGTATGTCCAACTCCGGAATGAAGCAGCGCCTGCACGACGACATGACCGCCGCCCTGAAGGCGCGCGACGAGATCCGCAAGTCCACCCTGCGGATGGCGCTCACCGCGGTCACCAAGGAGGAGGTGGCCGGCAAGGCGGCCCGCGAGCTCTCCGACGCCGAGGTCGTCGACGTCCTCAGCTCGGAGGCGAAGAAGCGCCGCGAGTCCGTCGTCGCCTACCGCGAGGCCGGCCGCACCGAGCTCGCCGACAAGGAACAGGCCGAGGCGGACATCCTGGCCGAGTACCTGCCGGAGCAGCTGTCCCAGGAGGAGATCGTCGCCCTGGTGACCGAGACCATCGCCAGCACCGGCGCCGCCGAGCTCGGTCCCCGCGGGATCGGCAAGGTGATGGGCGCCCTCCAGCCCAAGATCAAGGGCAAGGCCGACGGCGGCGTCGTCTCCGCCGAGGTGAAGCGCCAACTGGGCGCCTGACGCAACGACGACGAAGGGCCTCGTCCTGGCGGACGAGGCCCTTCTCAGTTGCTAGCGGCCCCTGCCGCCACACTTCGGGTACTTCGGGTTCCACGGTGGGCAGTTGGGGTTGATCGTGGTCGGGGCGCCCGGTGGTTTGGTACCTGGCGGCTGGGCGGTGTTGGTCGGCTGGCCCGGCTGGTTCTGCTTGCTGCCGTTGGAGATGTAGATGGTGACCTTCGAGCCCTCGGGGGCGCCGTCGCGCTGGCGCGGAGTCGTGTAGGCGACCGTGCCGGCGGTCTCCTCGGAGTCGACCGTGCCGGGGGCGAGCTCGACCTGGAAGCCGGCCTGGCGCAGCTTGTTGGCGGCGTCGTCCGGGTTCATGCCGTTCACGAACGGCAGATCCTTCACGTTGCCGCGCATGGTCTTGTCCGACGGCGCCGTGAAGTGCGTCGTCGCGGTGCCCTGCAGAGCACCCTGCAACGCGGTCATCCACAGCGGCCCGGCCGTGCCGGAGCCGGACGCGTCGCTCATCTTGTCGCCGTTGAGCGTCTGGTTGATCAGGTTCCGGTACGGGAGTGAGGCGTCGGCGACCACCGAGGCGGCAGCCAGCTTGCTGGAGTACCCGGCGAACCACACCGCCTTGTTCTCCTGGATCGTTCCGGTCTTGCCGGCCAGGTCGCTGTTGCCGAACTTCAGGTGCTGACCGGTGCCGCCCTGCTCCATCACCTGGTGCAGAACCGCATTCACGCCGTCGGCGACCTCAGGGGCCAGCGCCTGCTTGCAGTTCGCGCCGGGCGACCCGACCGACTTGCCGGCGGCGTTCTTGATCGAGGTGACCAGCCACGGCGTGCAGTACATGCCGCGGGCGGCGAAGGCGGCGTACGCGCTGGACAGCTGCAGCGGTGTCACGAGGCCGACGCCGAGCGTCATCGACGGGTACTGGCCGAGCGGTTGGCCGGTCTGCGCGTCGACCATGCCCAAGGAGGTCGCGATCTTCGAGATCGCGCACAGGCCGGTCTGCTCCGACAACTGGATGAAGTAGGTGTTGGTCGACTTCTGCGCCGCCTCGACCATCGTCGGGTCCGCTACGTTCTTGGTCGAGTTCTGCGGCGACCAGCCCTGCTCGGCCGTGACGTGTCCGTCGCAGGTCGTCCACTTCTTCCCGCCCAGGTCGATCGGGCTGGGCGAGACGATCTGGTAGTTGAGCGGGATGCCCTTCTGGATCGCGGCCGCGATCGTGAAGGCCTTCATCGTCGAACCGTTCTGGAAGCCGCCGTACCCACCGGGGTAGGACTTCTCGACGTTGAAGTTGTACGACGTCTGGTTCTTCTTGCCGCCGTACGGCTTGCTCTGCACCATCGCCTTCACCAGGCCGGTGCCGGGCTCGACGATCGTGATCGCGGCGATCGCGGAGTCGGTGGGCTTGGAGTGGATGTCGATCGAGTGCTGCGCGGCCTTCTGGATCTTCGGGTCGAGCGACGTCCGGACGGTGAGGCCGGCGGTCTTGAGGAAGTTCTCGCGGTCGACCTTGGTCTTGCCGAAGGCCGGGTTCGCCTCGAGCTGGGAGACGATGTACTCGCAGTAGAACGGGTACGGGCCGTTGGCGCAGCCGAGTTTGTTCGGGCGGACCTTGGCCGGGTCGATCACCGGCGTCTTCAGGGCCGAGTTCGCCTGGGCCACCGAGATGACCTTGAGCTCGAGCATCCGCTTGACGACCACGTCGCGGCGGTCCTTGGCGCGCTTCATGTCGTTGGTCGGGTCGTAGCCGGTCGGGTTCTTCACCAGGCCGGCCAGCAGGGCGGCCTGCGGCAGGGTCAGCTGGGAGGCGTTCACGGAGAAGTAGTGCTGCGCGGCGGCCTGGATGCCCCAGGCGCCGTCGCCGAAGTTCGCCAGGTTGAGGTACTTCTCCAGGATCTCGTTCTTCGAGTACTGCTTCTCGACCGCGATCGCGTACCGCAGCTCGGCGACCTTGCGCTGGTACGTGTCGGCAGTCGCCTCCGCGACCTCGTCGGGCGTCTTCGCCTTCTCGACCAGGCTCACCTTCACGTACTGCTGGGTGATGCTCGAGCCGCCCTGCTGGATCCCGCCCGAGGACTTGTTCTGCAGCAGCGCGCGCAGGGTGCCCTTGAGGTCCAGCGCGCCGTGCTCGTAGAACCGGTCGTCCTCGATCGCGACGATCGCCTTCTGCATGATCGGCGCGACCGCGCTGAGCTTGACCGGCACCCGGTTCTGCTCCGCCAGGGTGGCGATCACCGAGCCGTCGGCGGCCAGGATGGTGCTCTTCTGTTTCTGCGGGACCTCGTCGAACTGCTGCGGCAGGTCCTTCAGGGTCTCGTTGGTCTTCTGTGTGGTGAACCCGGCCAAGCCGGCGAACGGGATGGCCAGACCGGCGGCCAAGGCCCCCGACAGCACGCTCACCCCTAGGAACAGAACCACCGATTGGACGACTCCCCGGTCACCCTTCTCCCTGACGCGCATGGTTATAGAGACTACGGGAACGCCCGGTTGGGTTACCGCCGTGTTTGTGAGCTCCATCACGCTCTGCGGGGAGCGCCTTCAAGTTTCATCCAAAAGGAGGAGGGCCCGAGCAATCGCTCGGGCCCTCCTGCGGTACGACGGGTCAGGCGGCGTACTGGTGTACGTCGACCTGGGCCGGTTCCAGCGCCAGCTCCAGGACCTCGCGGACGTCGCTCACCGGGTGAACGGTCAGCTCCGACAGCACGGACTCCGGCACGTCTTCCAGGTCCGGCTCGTTCCGCTTCGGGATCAGGATCGTGGTCAGCCCGGCCCGGTGCGCGGCGAGCAGCTTCTGCTTCACCCCACCGATCGGGAGGACCCGTCCGGTCAGCGACACCTCACCGGTCATCGCGACGTCCGAACGAACCGGCCGCCCGGACAGCAGCGACGCCAGCGCCGTCGTCATGGTCACACCCGCCGACGGTCCGTCCTTCGGGACGGCACCGGCAGGCACGTGGATGTGGGTGTTCCGTTCGGCGAGATCGCCGACCGGCAGACCCAGTTCCGCGCCGTGCGACCGCAGGTAGGACAGGGCGATCTGCGCCGACTCCTTCATCACGTCGCCGAGCTGTCCGGTCAACGTGACTCCGGTCGGGCCGGTCTCCTTGTCCGCCAGCGATGCCTCGATGAAGAGCACATCACCGCCGGCACCCGTGACTGCCAGACCAGTGGCCACACCCGGCAGCGCCGTACGCTCCGCCGTCTCCGGCGTGAACTTCGGCGAGCCCAGGTACTGCTTCAGGTCACCCGCGCCGACGGTCAGGTTGCCGACGTCCTCGCCAAGCGCGAGCTTCGCCGTCACCTTGCGCAGCACCCGGGAGATCCCACGCTCCAGCTGCCGTACGCCGGCCTCACGCGTGTACTCGCCGGCCAGCAGTCGCAGCGCCGAGTCCTCGATGGTCACCTCGTCCGCCGTCAGGCCTGCCCGCTCCAGCTGACGCGGGAGCAGGTGGTCACGGGCGATGACGACCTTCTCGTCCTCGGTGTACCCGTCCAGCTGCACCAGTTCCATCCGGTCCAGCAGAGGCGCCGGGATGGAGTCCAGCACGTTCGCCGTGGCCAGGAAGACCACGTCGGACAGGTCCAGCTCGACCTCCAGGTAGTGGTCCCGGAAGGTGTGGTTCTGCGCGGGGTCCAAGACCTCCAGCAGCGCGGCGGTCGGGTCGCCCCGGTAGTCCGCGCCCACCTTGTCGATCTCGTCCAGCAGCACCACTGGGTTCATCGACCCGGCCTCGGTGATGGCCCGAACGATCCGGCCCGGCAGAGCACCGACGTACGTACGCCGGTGACCGCGGATCTCGGCCTCGTCCCGAACACCACCCAGCGCGACCCGGACGAACTTCCGTCCCATCGCACGCGCCACGGACTCGCCCAGCGAGGTCTTACCCACACCAGGCGGACCCACCAGAGCCAGTACGGCGCCACTACGACGCCCACCGACCACACCGAGACCACGGTCCGCGCGGCGACGCCGTACGGCCAGGTACTCGGTGATGCGCTCCTTCACGTCATCCAGTCCGGAGTGGTCCGCGTCCAGCACGGCCCGCGCCTCGCGGATGTCGTAGCTGTCCTCGGTCCGCTCGTTCCACGGCAGCTCGAGGACGGTGTCCAGCCAGGTCCGGATCCAGCCGACCTCGGGAGACTGCTCCGCGGTCCGCTCCAGCTTGTCGACCTCGGTGAGCGCGGCCTTGCGGACGTGCTCCGGCAGGTCGGCCGCTTCGACGCGGGCCCGGTAGTCCTCTTCCTCGGACTCGGCCTTACCGTCCAGCTCGGCCAGTTCCTTGCGGATCGCGGCCATCTGCTGGCGCAGCAGGAACTCCCGCTGCTGCTTCTCCATGCCCTCCTGGACGTCCTTCTGGATCGTCTCGGAGACCTCCAGCTCAGCGAGGTGGTCCTTCACCCAGCCGATCAGCTTCTCCAGCCGCTCGGAGACGTTCGCGTTCTCCACCAGCCAGGACTTCTGCTCGTTGGTCAGGTACGACGCGTAGCCGGCCAGGTCGGACAGCTCCGCCGGGTCGTTCACCTGCTTGATGGAGTCGATCACCTGGTACGCGCCGCGACGCTGCAGCACAGAGGTCGTCAGGGTCTTGTACTCGCGGGCGAGCTCGGCCGACCTGGAGTCGGTGATCTCGTGCAGCTCGGTAGCGCTCACCCAGAGCGCGGCACCCGGACCGGTGGTCCCGGCGCCGATCAGGACCCGAGCGGTCCCGCGGATCACGGCCGCCTGGGCTCCGCCCGGCAGCCGGCCGATCTGCTCGATCTCACCGAGCGTCCCGGCCTTTGCATATTTCCCGTCCAGCCGCGGTACCAGCAGCACCTTGTCCTCGCCGGAGGCCTGCGCGGCGTCGATCGCCGCCCGTGCCTCGGGGTCGGCCAGTCGGACCGGCACGACCATTCCCGGCAGGACCACAACGTCGTCCAGCGGCAGAACAGGAAGATTCAACGTATCGGTCACGCTGTCACACCCTTATCAAAGATTGAGTCTGACAGGCTCAACCACAGGCCCCACCAGGTCATTCCCGGCGTTCGCTGACGGTGAAATCAGGCAGTCAGCAGGTCTGCGATCTGGCGTAGACCACTCAGGTCGTGCACATCGTCGGCGAGCGCGGGCACCTCGACCGTCCGGATCGAGCGGTGGCCGCGCCGGAACCGGTCCGCGCGTTTGTGGTCGCCGACCACCTGCTGCATCTTGTCCGCGTGCAGCCGCAGTACGGCGGCCGTCAGAGGCGACTTCTCCGCCTCCTCCAGCCGCTCCGCCGCAGCCAGCGAGCGCTCCGCCGACAGATCCCGCACCTGCGTGTTCGTCACCCGGTTCAGGACGACTCCGGCCAGCGGCATGCCTTCCTCACGCAACCGCTCGGCGAAGTACGACGCCTCCCGGAGCGCGTCGTTCTGCGGGGCGGCCACCACCAGGAAGGCGGTGTGCGGCTCCCGCAGCAGCGCTACCGTCTGCTCGGCCCGCTGTCGGAAACCACCGAACAACGTGTCGAACGCGGCAACGAACGTCTGTACGTCGGTCAGCACCTGAGCACCGAGCACTTTGTTCAGCACCGACATCGCCATGTTCACCCCGGCGGACATCAGCTTGAACGGCCCGCGGGCAGGCGCCAGCAGCAACCGCAGGAACCGTCCCTCCAGCAAGGACGCCAGCCGCTCCGGTGCGTCCAGGAAGTCCAGCGCCGACCGCGACGGCGGGGTGTCCACCACGATCAGGTCCCACTCGCCGGTGCCCTCCGCCTGCTTGTGCAGCTGGCCGAGCTTCTCCATCGCCATGTACTCCTGCGTCCCCGCGAACGACGACGACAGCGCGACGTAGAAGGGATTCGCCAGGATCTGCTCGGCCTTCTCCGGCGTCGCGTGCGCGAGCACCACGTCGTCGAAGGTGCGCTTCATGTCCAGCATCATCGCGTCCAGCCGGCCGCCGTTCGCGGTGTCGACGTCGGCCACCGCCCGCGGGGTGTTGTCCAGCTCGGTCAGCCCGAGCGACTGCGCCAGCCGCCGCGCCGGGTCGATCGTCAGTACGACGACCTTCCGCCCGCGCTCGGCAGCGCGCAGACCAAGTGCCGCGGCCGTGGTCGTCTTGCCGACCCCGCCCGCGCCGCAGGTAACCACGATGCGCGTCGCCGGGTCGTCGATCAACGCATCCAGATGCAGGGCACTCATCCGCGCAACTCCTCGGCCAGGTCGACCAGGGCACCCTGGTCGATGCCTTCTGGCTGCAGTGCGAGCTCGGTGACCTTCTTGCCCAGGGCATCTATTCGGTCGCGGTTCTCGCGTTCGAGTCCGACCCGGATCGCGTGGTCGTGTGCCTCGGTGGCCAGCGTCTTGACCAGCTCGCCGCCGGCCGTGAGCCCGGCCGCCCGCAGGCCTCTGGTCAGCTCGCTGATCGGCAGTTTCTCCTTCACCGCAAGGGCCAGCGCGTCGTCGTCGAGCGGGCTCTTCCGGACCATGTTCACCACGATCGATCCGATCCGCAGGTCGATGGCCTCGAGTTGTTCGACTGCGTCCAGGGTCTCCTGGACCGGCATCTCCTCGAGCAGCGTGACCAGGTGGATCCGGGTGACGTCCGAACGCATCATGCCCATGATCGCGTCCGCCTGGTTGCGGACCGGTCCGACCTTGGCCAGGCCGGCCACCTCGTGGTTCACGTTCAGGAACCGCGCGATCCGCCCGGTCGGCGGCGCGTCCAGCACGACAGCGTCGTACGCGAGCCGCCCGTGCGACTTCCGTCGCGTCGCCTCGTAGACCTTGCCGGTCAGCAGTACGTCGCGCAGGCCCGGCGCGATCGTGGTGACGAAGTCGATCGCCCCCACCTTCTCGAGCGCCTTCCCGGCCCGGCCGAGGTGGTAGTACATGTCGAGGTACTCCAGCAGTGCGGCCTCGGCGTCCACGGCCAGCGCGAACACCTCGCCGCCACCGGGCCCCTGGGCGATCCGGCGTTCGACGTACGGAAGCGGGGGTACGTCGAAGAGCTGGGCGAGCCCCTGGCGTCCTTCGACCTCGACCAGCAGAATGCGCTTCCCCTGGTCGGCCAGGGACAACGCCATGGCAGCCGCAACAGTCGTCTTCCCGGTGCCCCCTTTACCGGTCACCACATGCAGCCTCGCCATGATCTCCAGGGTAGGACGTGGCCCACAGCACACCGGGAGCGGAGCCCGTTAGAGTCCGTGTCATGAAGAAGTTCGAGTACTTCACCGCACCGCTGCTGGTCCACTCGACCAAGGAGATCCTGGACAACTTCGGCCAGGACGGCTGGGAGCTGGTCCAGGTCGTCCCGGGCCTGAACCCCGAGAACCTGGTCGCCTACTTCAAGCGGGAGATCGAGGACAAATGAGCCACCCCGAGGAGAAGCTGGCCGAGCTCGGCCTGAAGCTGCCCGAGGTGGCCAAGCCGGTCGCCGCCTACATCCCGGTGGTGCGGACCGGCAACCTCGTCTACACGTCCGGCCAGCTGCCGCTGCGTGACGGCACCCTGATCGCGACCGGCAAGGTCGGTGACGCGGTCAGCCCCGAGGTCGCAAGCGAGTGCGCCCAGCAGTGCGCGCTGAACGCGCTGGCCGCGGTCAAGTCCGAGATCGGCGACCTGGCGAACGTCAAGCGCATCGTCAAGGCGGTCGCGTTCATCGCCTCCACGCCGGACTTCACCGGTCAGCCGCAGGTGGCGAACGGCGCCTCCGAGCTGTTCGGCCAGGTCTTCGGCGCGGCCGGGCAGCACGCCCGCAGTGCGGTCGGCGTGCCCGTCCTGCCGCTCGACGCTCCCGTCGAGGTCGAGCTGATCGTCGAGGTCGGCTGACCGCCGACCGGGGCGGTGGGCTGACAGTGCGCGATCTCACATCGCAGCTGATGTCCGGCCGGATGGCCGAGACGGCGCTGGCGCACGTCCGGGAAGCGCGGACGCCGGTCGAGTCGCGGCCGGCGTCGACGGTCATCCTGCTGCGTGACACTGCCGCCGGACCGGAGGTCTACCTCCTCCGGCGGCACCGGTCGATGGCGTTCGCGGCCGGGATGACCGTGTTCCCCGGCGGCCGGGTCGACGCGACCGACGCGACCATCGCCGACTCGTGGTCCGGGCCGTCGCCGGCCTGGTTCGCGGACCGGCTGGGGTGCTCGGCCGATACCGCGGCGGCTTACGTGGCGGCCGCCGTACGGGAGACGTTCGAGGAGTCCGGCGTACTGCTGGCGGGGCCGTCGAGCTCGTCCGTGGTCGGCGACACGACCGGGGCGGACTGGGAGGCCGACCGGATCGCGCTGGAGACGCGCGAGCTCGGGTTTGCCGAGTTCCTGCACGGGCGTGGGTTGGTACTGCGGGCCGATCTGCTGGGTCCGTGGGCGCACTGGATCACGCCCGAGTTCGAGCCCAAGCGGTACGACACCTGCTTCTTCGTCGCAGCGCTTCCGGCCGGCCAGATCACTCGGGACGTGACGAGCGAGTCCGACCAGGTCGCCTGGATGCGCCCGGCCGACGCCGTCGCCGCCGTCGAGGCCGGTGAGTTGTTGATGCTGCCCCCGACGTACGTGTGCTGCCGCGAACTCACGCCGTACGCCGACGTCGCCGCCAGCCTGGCCGCGGCGGGTGACCGCGAGATCCGGGCGGTCCTGCCGACCGTGCGGGTGGACGGCGACGACGCCTACCTGGAGACGACATGAGAGTCACCGACTACGCGAGCCGGGTGCTCGCGAACAATCCCGGCCTGATGACGCTGGAGGGGACCAACACGTGGATCCTCCGGGCGCCGGACGGGGAGCGGTCGGTGGTGGTCGACCCCGGGCCGATGCTGGAGGACCATCTCCGCGCGGTCCTGGACGCGGCCGGCAACGTCGCCGTCGTACTGCTCACGCACAAGCACCCGGATCACTCCGAGGGTGCTGCCTGGTTCGCGAACCAGGCCGGATGTGGGGTCCGGGCGGTGGATCCGGCGTTCCGCATCCCCACCGACCACGCTCACGGACTGTCCGAAGGCGACGTCATCACCGCCGACGGCCTCCGGATCGAGGTCCTGCCGACACCGGGTCACACCCTGGACTCGGTCTGCTTCTGGCTCCCGCAGGACGGCTCCCTGCTGACCGGCGACACGGTCCTCGGCCGCGGCACGTCCGTGGTAGCCCACCCGGACGGTGCCCTCGGCCCCTATCTCGACTCCCTGGAACGCCTCCGAGCCTTCGCCAACTCCCCAGCCGGCGTCGACCGCCTGCTACCCGGCCACGGCCCCGTCATCGACGACCCGACCGCGGTCCTCGACTTCTACCTCGAGCACCGCCAGGAACGCCTCGACCAGGTCCGCGCAGCAGTAGCCGCCGGCCACACCACCCCAGAGGCCGTCGTCGAACACGTGTACTCCGACGTAGACCGAACCCTCTGGCCCGCCGCCGAACGCTCCGTCCGAGCCCAACTCGACTACCTCAACTCCTAGCCCGTCCCGCGAGGCTTCCGCTCCTTGAGAGGCTGGCTGCCCACTGAGCTGGAGGGTTGCCCACTGAGAATCTGAGTGGGCAACCCTCCAACTGAGGGGATGTCCACTGGACTGGTGGGTTCGCGCGGTTATCCACAGGTTGGGGGTGACGGGCGGCGGGGGACGGGCGGCGCGGCTCATGCTTGGCGGGTGAACCCGAAGTTGAAGCTGCTCGCGGACGGACAAGGCGGCGTGTACAGCCGTGTGCAGGCCGCGGACTCCGGCTATACGCCCAGCCAGATCCACGACCGCATCCGGGACGGCCGCTGGGAGCGGATCCGCTACGGCCAGTACGCCGAGGCGGTGGATCTGAGCCACCTCGCGCCCTGGGATCAGCAGATCATGCGGCACCAGCGCCTTGTCCACGCGGTGATGAACTCCCTGCGTCCCGGGACGGTTGTCGTCAGCCACCAATCGGCCCTCGTGCTGCATGGCGTACCCCTGTGGGGACCGGATCTCGCGGAGGTCCACGTCAGCAGACTCGACCGCCACCGCGGCGGTCGCATCGGCGGCGTGCACCATCATCGCGGCAAACTGGCGGACGCGGACCTGGCGGTGGTGAGCGGCCTGCCCGCGACCGCCGTTCCGCGCGCTCTCCTCGAGACAGCCTGTTCGTCGTCTTTCGAGGCGGCTGTGATCAGTGCCGACGCCGTACGTCGTGATCATCCGGACGTTGCGGATGAGCTGCGGCGTTTGCTCGGGGTCACCGAGTTCTGGCCCGGTAGTGCGACGGCGAGAGCTGCCTTGGACTTCAGCGATCCGTTGTCGGAGTCCGTAGGGGAGTCGCGGCTGCGAGTCCTGATGTACACCTACGGCCTTCCGGCTCCTCTGCTCCAGGTGGTGTTCACCGACGCGGACGGCTTCGTGGCCCGGGTTGACTTCTACTTCCCCGACCAGCGGACGGTGGTCGAGTTCGACGGTCTGGTCAAGTACGCCGGTGGGACGCCCGAAAGCCTGGTCCGGGAGAAGCTTCGGGAGGACCGGCCGCGGGCGCTCGGCCTGCAGGTCGTGCGTACGACCTGGGCCGACTTCGATCGCCCCGCCCAGGTCGTGGCCCGCATCCGCCAAGCCTTCGCCCGCGCCTGACCGGCTGGGCTTGCCCGGCCTGCCCCACGAGCCGGAGGGTTGCCCCCTCAGATTCTCAGTGGGCAACCCTCCAACTGGTGGGATGCCCACCAAGTTGGAGGGTTCGCCGAACCCCGGGCGGGCGGGTCAGCCATCTCGGCGGGGCGTGGTTCGCGGGCCGGCGGGGCCGAGCGGGTTCGGCGGCCGGGTGCGACGGGTCGACGGGGTGGGCTGTTAGCGGGCGCGGCGTTGGAGGCGGTCTACGTCGAGGAGGACCACGGAGCGGGGCTCGAGGCGGACCCAGCCGCGGGAGGCGAAGTCGGCCAGGGCCTTGTTGACGGTCTCGCGGGAGGCGCCGACCAGCTGGGCCAGCTCCTCCTGGGTCAGGTCGTGATGGACGTGTACGCCGTCGTCGGCAGTGCGGCCGAAGCGGCTGGCCAGGTCGAGCAGGGCCTTGGCGACCCGGCCCGGTACGTCGGAGAAGACCAGGTCGGCCACGACGTCGGAGACCTTGCGCAGCCGGGAGGCCAGCTGGAGCAGCAGGCCACGGGCCACCGCGGGGCGGCCGTCCAGCCAGCGGAGCAGCTCGTCGTGGGTCAGCGACATGATCGAGGCGTCGGTGACGGCGGTGACGGTCGCGGACCGCGGTCCCGGGTCGAACAGCGACAGCTCACCGAACATCTGGCCCGGGCCGAGCACGGCGATCAGGTTCTCCCGGCCGTCCGCGGAGGTGCGGCCGAGCTTGACCTTGCCCTCGACCACGATGAACAGCCGGTCACCGGAATCGCCCTCGTGGAACAGCACCTGACCGCGGCGCAGCCGGCTCTCGGTCATCGATGCGGCCAGGGCGTCGGCCGCCTCGTCGTCGAGCTGACTGAACAGCGGTGCCTGTCGGAGCACTGCGGCATCCACTTTGGGCCTCCTAGGACCTTCGACCACGGCTGCGAACGGGGGATCGACCCCGCCCGGCACCGGGTCGTTCACACCCGGTTGCCCCAAAACCGTAGCCCCTCCGGTGTCGGGACCGCCACGTAGGCTTGCCTCCATGCCATCTCAGCGTGTCGCGGAGCCCCTCGCGGTGGTGCCGCTGAAGCTCCCCCGCAAGGCGCCGGTCTATACCGACGAGACCCCCACCCAGCTGGTCCGCCGGGCCCGGAAGATGCACAAGGTGCTCACCGAGGCGTATCCGGACGCTCACTGCGAGCTGGACTTCACCAGCCCGCTCGAGTTGCTGGTGGCCACCATCCTGTCGGCCCAGACCACCGACGTCACGGTGAACAAGGTGACCCCGACCCTCTTCGCCAGGTACCCGACCGCGCAGGCGTACGCCGAGGCCGACCGGGAGGAGATGGAGGCGATCCTCAAGCCGACCGGATTCTTCCGGGCCAAGACCAACAGCGTGATCAAGCTCGGCCAGGCCCTGGTCGACGAGTACGACGGCATCGTGCCGAACAAGCTGGACGAGCTGGTCAAGCTCCCCGGCACCGGCCGCAAGACCGCGAACGTCGTCCTCGGCAACGCCTTCGGCATCCCGGGCATCACGGTCGACACGCACTTCGGCCGGCTGGTCCGGCGGTTCGGCTGGACGACCGAGGAGGACCCGGTCAAGGTCGAGCACATCATCGGCGCCCTGTTCCCGAAGAAGGACTGGACGATGCTGTCGCACCGGCTGATCTTCCACGGCCGCCGCCGCTGCCACGCCAAGAAGCCGGCCTGCGGCGCCTGCCCGGTCGCCCAGTGGTGCCCGTCGTACGGCACCGGCCCGACCGACCCCGTCGCGGCGGCGAAGCTGGTGAAGGTCCCCGCGTGAACTTCCGTACGACGCTGTGCGCGATCGGCTGGCTCGTCGCCGGACTGGTCCTGGCGTCGTGTGGATCCGAACAGCCCGCCGCGACCCCGTCGGCCACCACTCCGACTGCGGTGGCCGGCGCGGACAAGCTCGCTCCCTGCCCGGCGACGCCGTCCAAGCCGCCGGTCGGCGACGGGATGCCGGACGTCAGCCTGCCGTGCCTGGGCGGCGGACCGGACATCCGGCTCGCCGACCTGCGTGGTCCGCTGGTGGTGAACGTGTGGGCGCAGTGGTGCGGTCCCTGTCGCGACGAAGCGCCGTACCTGGCGAAGCTGGCCAAGTCGGGCAAGGTGCGGATGCTGGGGATCGACTACGCCGACCCGCGACCCGAGCTCGCGGTGCGGTTCGCGACCGACGAAGGACTCGCCTACCCACACCTGGTCGACCAGGACAAGGCGATCCAGTCACCGTTGAAGGTCGGCGGTCCGCCATTGACGGCGTTCGTGAACCAGGACGGCGTCGTCGTCTTCGTACACCGCGGCGTCCTCACCTCGCAGCAACAACTCGACCAACTGGTGAAGGACAAGCTAGGGGTCACACCATGACGTTCGAAGGTGTGGAGATCCCCGAGTGGCTCGAGACGTTGGCGAAGGCGTCGGAGGCGGTTGATCCGAACGAGTTGTCGAGGTTCCTGCCGCCGGACGATCCGTCGGTGCGGAAGTCCGCCGTGCTGATTTTGCTTGCTGATGGCAACGATGGGCCGGAGGTGCTGCTGACCGAGCGGGCCTGGACGTTGCGCAAGCACGCCGGCCAGATGGCGTTCCCCGGCGGTGGTGTCGATCCGGAGGACGGCACCGGCGACGAGGGACTGGTGCGGACCGCGTTGCGTGAGGCCGAGGAGGAGACCGGGCTCGATCCGGCCGGCGTCGTACCGTTCGCGGTCTGGCCGGCGTTGTGGGTGCCGGTCAGCAACTTCGGCGTGTCGCCGGTGCTGGCCTGGTGGCGGGAGCCGTCGCCGGTCGCGGTGGTCGACCCGGCCGAGGTCGCCTCGGTGCACACCGTGCCGCTGCGCGCGCTGGCCGACCCGGCGAACCGGATCAGCTGCCTGCACCCGTCCGGCTTCACCGGGCCGGCCTTCACCATCGGCGACCTCTACATCTGGGGCTTCACCGCCGGGCTGCTGGACAAATTGCTCCTGCTCGGCGGGTGGGCGCGCGACTGGGACCCCTCGCTCGTCGTACCGTTGCCCGACCGACTGGTCGAGGCGGCCTGGCGGAGCGAGGGGCGACGGCCGGAGGACGTGCGGCGGCTGACCGCCATCGAGCACGACCTCGGCCGGTCGACAGGTGAAGAGCCGGAAGGTGCGGAGTGAGCAAGCTCGACTGGGCGTTGGTGATCGTGACCGCGCTGGTGGCGATCTCGGGATACATCGAGGGGTTCGTGCTGGGCGCCTGCGCCACCCTCGGCCTGCTCGCCGGTGCCGCCATCGGGGTCTGGGGCGTGCCGCGGGTGCTCGACAACTTCTCGCCGAGCGTGTCGGTGTCGTTCGCCGCGCTGGTACTGGTGGTGCTGCTGGCCTCGATCGGCCGGACGCTCGGCGCCGTCCTCGGGTCCAGACTGCGGAACAGGATGTCCTGGCGGCCGGTGAAGTTCCTCGACGCGCTCGGCGGCGCCGCGCTGGCGGCGGTGTCGGTGCTGATCGTGTCCTGGGTGCTCGGCGTCGCGGTCAGCGGGGCGCGGATCCCCAGCGTGACGTCGGCGGTGCGTGGCTCGCAGGTGCTGGCGAAGGTCGACGAGCTGCTGCCGAGCAGCGCCGACCGGGCCCTGCAGTCGTTCAACGACGTGGTCAACACCGATCTGTTCCCGCGCTTCCTCGATCCGTTCGTGCCCGAGCGGATCCGCGAGACGCAACCGCCGGACGCCGCGATCGCCCGGCAGAAGCCGGTCCGGGACGCGTACAGCCGGATTGCGAAGGTGACCGGGGTCGCCAGTTGCTCGCGCGGCCTCGAGGGCAGTGGATTCGTCTACGCGCCGCAGCGGGTGATGACGAACGCGCACGTCGTCGCCGGGGTGAGCTCGCCGCAGGTCCAGGTGAACAACAAGAAGTACGACGCGACCGTTGTCCTCTTCGATCCCGAGACCGACATCGCCGTACTGTACGTGCCCAAGCTGACCGAGACGCCGTTGGACTTCGACTTCACCGGCAAGGCCGACGACCCGGCTGTGGTCCTCGGCTACCCGGAGAACGGTCCGTTCGACTCCGAGCCCGCCCGGATCCGATCCGAGGAACGTCTCCGCGGCCCGGACATCTACGGCGACCGCACGGTCACCCGGGAGGCGTACTCGATCTGGGCCTCGGTCCGTCCCGGCAACTCCGGCGGACCGCTGCTGTCGAACAAGGGCACCGTGTACGGCGTGGTCTTCGCCGCCTCGGTCGAGGACAACCGCACCGGCTACGTCCTCACCGCCGACCAGGTCTCCGACGACGCCAAGGACGGCTCCACCGCCACCCAGGAGGTTTCCACCCAAAGCTGCACCTAGGTCGTGCAGCAGATCGGCGCCGCCGCCGCGTTGGAGAGGTGTGACGGTGACGACGGATGGGGTGAGACGGGCGTTGTCGTTCGACGAACTGGTGACGTCGAGCGAGCGGCGACTGCTCCGGCTCGGCCTGATGCTGACCGGCGGTGTGCACAGCTCGGAGGACCTGGTCCAGACGGTGTTCGCCCGCGCGCACCGGAAGTGGGACCGGATCAGCGCGGTGGAAAGCCCTGAGGCGTACCTGCGCACGATGGTGGTCAACGAGTTCCTCAGCTGGCGCCGCTTGCTGAAGAGCCGGGAGGTCCCGCTCGCCGAGCCGATCGACCGGCCGTCCGAGGAGGACATCGGTTCCCGGCAGGCCCAGCGCGACGCCGCGTGGCGTCTGCTCGCCGGGCTGCCGCGCCAGCAGCGCGCGGTCCTGGTGCTCCGGTACTACGAAGACCTGCCGGACGACGAGATCGCCGAGGTGCTCGGCGTCGCACCCGGAACCGTCAGGTCGAACGCCGCCCGCGGGCTGGCGGCCCTGCGCACCCACCTGCCCGCCGAGGAGGAGCACTGACATGGCCAAGCTGACCGACGACGATATCGAACAGCTGCTCCGTGAAACCTTTGCGGAGAAGGAGAATCTGGTCGACGAGTTGCCTCTGGCAACCAAGCGCCGAAACCCCGGGCCGGTGCTGCTCGCGGCCGCCGCGGTCCTCGTCGTACTGGCCGGAGTCTTGTACGGCGTCGATCGCGCCGGCGACCCGGATGCGGTGTCACCCGCCGGCCAGGTGAGTACGACGGTGCGGTCCGAGGGCGACGACGCCATGATCTGGGCTGCTGCCATCGAATCGATGCTTCGGCAGGTGACGCCGGGGCAGGGCTGGAAGACGGTGTTCGTGTTGGACGAGTCGAAAGCCGGAAAAGGCCCTGCCTTCTCCGACCCGCAGAGGAGGCTGATGGCGGCGATTGTTCGCAAGACCGCCCCGATCGCGTTCCACGAGGATCTGTCACCGGCGCCTCCGACGTGCCGCGACCGTCGGGTCGGGGTGACCCTGGTCAGCGAGATAGCCGACGAGGCCGACCACGCCGAGGTCGACGTGAGCCTCTTTCACGACTGCAACCACTGGACGTGGGCGAAGTATCGCATCGAGAAGCACAAGACCTGGGTCGTCACGGCGACCTTGGACCAACGGACGCAGACCTGGTAGGTCTCACTCCAGACTGGCCAGCCAGTTGACCAGCATGCTGTTGAACAGGTCCGGGGTCTCTTCGTGGGGGAAGTGACCGGCGGTGGCGAGCAGTTCGTGGCGGAGGGAGGCCGTGGCCAGGCGAGGAGGGGTGGTCGCGGTGGGGGACACCGCGGAGTCCTGGGCGCCGTGGAGCTGCAGCACGGGCACGTCGATCGGCGTACGCATCCTGGCCGAGTACTTGCGGCCGTCAGGACGTAGCCGGGAGCGGGCGAACCAGCGGTGGTACTCGAGCGCGCAGTGCGGGGCCGGCCAGACCTGCAGTGCCGCGCGGTAGCGGCGGGACGCCTCCGCGTCCGGGAACGTGCCTCCGGGCGCGGACCAGGCGCGGAGGAGTCCCTCGATGTGGATGCCGTCCTGAGCCAGCAGCCGGCGCTCCGGGAGGATCGGCAGCTGGAACCAGGCAGTGCGGGTCAGCGCCTTCGTCAGACCGGAGCGGGCCAGCACGAGCGGGTGTGGCGCGGAGACAGCCGCCAGTCCGCGGACCTGTCGCGGTGCGAGTACGGCGGCCGACCAGGCGATGAACCCACCCCAGCCATGGCCGATCACGACGGCATCCGTGGCGCCGAGGGATCGAATCACGCCCGAGACGTCAGCAGCGGCGGTGTAGGGGTCGTAACCGCGAGGCGTCTTGTCGCTGGCGCCGTACCCGCGCAGGTCCATGGCCACGGCGCGGTAGCCGGCCTCGGCGACCACTGGCAGCTGGTGCCGCCAGGCCCACCAGAACTCGGGGAACCCGTGCAGGAAGAGGACGAGCGGGTCGTCCGCGGCGCCGCACTCCGCGACGTGGAACCGTGCCCCGTTGGCCGCGACCAGCGAGTGCGACCAAGGCCCGTCGACCAGCAGGTCGACGACACCCGCCGGGCTCAGCGCGGTACGCCCGGCTCGGGCCGGGACTCGAGCGCGGGCTCCTGGTCGCCCTTGCCGATCGCCTTGAGCGCCTCGACCGACTCCTTCGAGCTCTCTATCGCGCGCTGCGGTCCCTTCGCGCCGGCCAACGTCCGCCGCCCGATAAGCACCAGCACCACCGCGATCAGCAGGTAGACCCCGGCAACGATCAGGAACGCGATGGCTGGGTCCAGCCCGGCCGCGGTGAGTCCGAACGCCGCGGCGATCGACAGCAGGATGATCACCAGCACGAGCAGGAAGGCCGCCGCCGCGAACATGCCGACGCCGGTCCCGGCCTTCACGGCGGTCTTCTTGAGCTCGGTCTTCGCCAGTTCGATCTCGCCGCGGACCAGGCCCGACAGGTCCTTGCTGGCGTTCGCGACGAGCTGGCCGATCGTGGGCTCATCCCCGTTCTGCCCCATCGACATGGCACTCCTTCCACACGTCCGTCCCCTGACACTACCGCCGCGACTCCCCAACCCCGTGTACCCCAGGCTCAGTCGGCGTACATCCGGTTGCGCCGGGCGAGCAGGATGGCGGCGATCAGTGCCGCCAGCACCGACGCGATCAGTACGGCGGCCTTCGCGCGCTCGACCTGGGCGACATCGGCGCCGAACGCGAGCTGCGCGATCAGCAGCGCGACCGTGAACCCGATCCCGGCCAGCACCGACACCGCGGCGACATCCCGCCAGGCCAGGTCGGAGTTCAGCTCGGCCCGGGTGAAGCGCGCGGTCAGCCACGACCCGCCGAACACCCCGATCGACTTGCCCAACAGCAGACCCGCGACCACGCCGATCGCGACCGGGTCGGTCAGCAGCTGCCGCACGGCGCTGCCGCTCAGCGTCACCCCGGCCGCGAACAGCGCGAACAGCGGTACGGCGATGCCCGCGACCCACGGCCGGAGCCGGTGCTCGATCCGCTCGGCCGGTGCGTGCTCCTCACCCGGATCCGGCACCACCCGCGTGACCAGCCCGAGCGCCACCCCGGCGATCGTCGCGTGGATCCCCGACTCGTGCATGAACCACCAGGCGCCGATGGCGATCGGAATGTACAGGAACGGCGTCCTGACGCGGCGGTGCTGCAGCAGGTACCAGAGCGCGATCAGGGCGATCGAGGCGAGCAGCGGGAGCAGGTGGAAGCCGTGCGAGAAGAACACCGCGATCACCAGGATCGCGCCGAAGTCGTCGACCACCGCCAGCGTCAGCAGGAACGCCCGCAGCGCGCTCGGCAACGACGACCCGACGATCGCCAGCACGGCCAGGGCGAACGCGATATCCGTTGCCGTCGGCACCGCCCAGCCGCTCGGCCGGCCGTGGCTGGCGGTCAGGTTCACCGCCAGGTAGATGATTGCCGGGAGCACCATTCCGGCGAGGGCCGCGACCACCGGCACCACCGCTTCGCTCAGCTTCGACAGCGTGCCGACCACCAGCTCCCGCTTCAGCTCGACACCGGCCAGGTAGAAGAACAGTGTCAGAGCTCCGTCAGAAGTCCAGCCCTCGACAGTCAGCGGTCCGAGCTGGGTTTCGAGCAGGTGGTGGTAGCTGTCCTGCCAGGGTGAGTTGGCCCAGACCAGCGCGACCACCGCAGCGGCCAGGAGTAGCAGTCCACCCGTGGTCTCAGCACGGAGTGTGTCGGCCAGGAAGGCTCGTTCGTGCCCGAGAATTCGCGGGAACGCGCGCTTCTTCTGCCGGATCCGCCGAGTCTGGCTCATGCTCGAAGCCCTTTGTTCGGGGTCGTTTCGGACACTGCCGACCAGGCTTCCCGGCACACCGTGTGATCAGGTCGCCGCGTCCGCCGGACGGCGATTCCGACAGGGCGATTCTAACTGTTGGTGTTTGCCTGCGCTGCCCGCTTGCGGCAGGGTTGGGGGCGGTGCGCCGGGAAGTCTGGTCGGCATGCTCGTGCCCACGCCGGGGTGCGAGCCGGTCGCCGTTGCCCGGGAGGTCTTGTGCGCACCGTCTGTCAGAGCCGCGTGAGAGGGATCATCCGGCGGCCGCATCCCGGCGTACGCTGCAGATGTGCACGGAGAGCAACTGGCCGAAGAGTTCCCGGTGGTGAGCCTGGACGACGACGCCCGGCAGGCGGTCGAGCTGCTGGCGTCACATCGGCTGCCCGGGCTGATCGTGACACAGGCCGACGGCAGCCCGTGCTGCGTTCTGCCGGCCTCGCAGGTGGTCCGCTTCTTGGTTCCCCGCTACGTCCAGGACGACCCGTCGCTGGCCCGGGTGATCGACGAGTCCCTCGCGGATCGGATCGCCGACAAGCTCACCGGGCTGACGGTCCGCAAGCTGCTGCCGGACGAGCCCCGCGAGATCGCGGTGGTCAACCACGACGACACGATCCTCGAGATCGCCGCCATCATGGCCCGGCTGCGCAGCCCACTGGTGGTCGTGGTCCGCGACCGTCACATCCTCGGAGCGATCACCGCGTCCCGCCTGCTCGAGCAGGCGATCACTCCGCACTGACCGACAGCGCGATGACCGCATGACGGTCGTCGCGGTTTCGGTGTTCGTGATCGCCTATGTGCTGATCGCGACCGAGCGGGTCCACAAACTGCTGGCCGCACTCGGTGGTGCCGGCGTGCTGCTCGCGCTCAGGGTGACGGACTCCGATCATGCGTTCTACTCGCCTGACACCGGGGTCGACTGGAATGTCATCTTCCTGCTGTTCGGGATGATGGTGATCGTCGGTGTGCTCCGCCGTACCGGTGTCTTCGAGTACGTCGCGATCTGGGCGGCCAAGCGGGCCAAGGGATCGCCGCTGCGGGTGATGATCCTGCTGACGCTGATCACCGCGACCGCGTCGGCGTTCCTGGACAACGTGACTACAGTGCTGCTGGTTGTTCCGGTGACGCTGCTGGTCTGCGACCGGCTCGGCATCGACCCGATCCCGTTCCTGATCGCCCAGGTGATGGCCTCGAACATCGGCGGTGCGGCCACGCTGATCGGCGACCCGCCGAACATCATCATCGCGAGCCGGTCCGGCCTGACCTTCAACGACTTCCTGATCAACATGACCCCGCTGGTCGTGATCGTGCTGATCGTGTTCTGCCTGGTGCTGCCGCGGCTGTTCAAAGGGTCGTTCGAGGTCGATCCCGAGCGCGTGAACGACGTGATGCGGCTGAACGAGCGCGAGGCGATCGAGGACCGGACCCTGCTGATCAAGTGCGGTGCCGTCCTGCTGCTCGTCTTCGTCGGCTTCGTCGGGCAGTCGTTCCTGCACATCGAGCCGTCGATCGTGGCGCTGCTCGGGGCGGGCGTCCTGGTGCTGATCTCGAAGGTCCCGACGCGGGACTACATGTCGAGCGTCGAGTGGCAGACACTGCTGTTCTTCGCCGGCCTGTTCGTCATGGTAGGCGCCCTGGTCAAGACCGGTGTGATCACGGACCTGGCCGACCGGGTCGGCTCGGCGACCGAGGGACACGTCCTGCTCACCGTGATGCTGATCCTGGTCGTCTCCGCGGTGCTGTCCGGCATCGTCGACAACATCCCGTACGTGGCCACCATGAGTCCGGTCGTTCTGGAGCTCACGAAAGGCATCGCGGACCCCGCTCAGGCACACGCACTCTGGTGGGCGCTCGCGATCGGAGCCGACTTCGGCGGCAACGCGACGGCTGTCGGCGCGAGCGCCAACGTGGTGGTGATCGGCCTCGCGCTGCGGGCCGGGTCACCGATCAGCTTCTGGGCCTTCACCCGAAAGGGGCTGGTGATGACCGCGATCACGATCGCCATTGCCGTGCCGTACCTCTGGCTGCGCTACTTCGCCTTCGCCTGAAGCGAGTCCGCGAGCGCCAGGAAGTCCTCGGCCACGATGTCCGGTGTCAGGAAGGCCTTCGGGTACGGCGTACTCCGCCGGTCGATGTAGATCCCCTGCAGACCGGCCCGCTGGGCGCCGTCGATGTCCCACGGATGGACCGCGGCCAGCGCCATCCGCCCCACGGGCACGCCGCACACGTCAGCGGCGTACCGGTAGGCGTCCGGGTGGGGCTTCCAGCGTTGGGGTGCGGCGACGTCGAGTCGGTGTTCGAGCAACGGCATGATCCCGCCCTCGGTGAAGACACGCTCGGACATCGCCGCCGATCCGTTGGTCAAGGTGATGATCCGTACGCCGGACTCGTGCAGCCGGCGGAGTCCCGGCTCGACGTCCGGGTGCAGCGTAAGACGCGTGAAGCCGGACAGTACGCCGTTGATCGTCTCCTCGGTGGGGTCGATCCCAGCGGCGGCCAACTGGCTCGCCAGGACGTCACCGCCGACCACGCGGAAGTCGGCGTACGCCCCGGCCGCGGTCAGCGCGAACCCGTCCCGCAGGGTCGCCGCGAACCACGTGTCCAGACTGTGCGCGGGCAGGCCGGCCGCGACGAATCCGTCCCGCAGCGACTCGAGGTCGGTCAGCGTCTCGTTGACGTCGAGGACCAGCACGTCGATCATCGCGACTCCCGCCATCTTGGATCAGTCCCTCAACGATAAGACCATCGGCCTGGAGGAGGCCTTCGTCAGTGCGCCGAAGGTTGCCGAGAGCAAGTACCTACGGGCAGGCCCGCCCTCTGATCAGGTGGTCCAGACGCGCGGGTCCGGGCCCTTGGGGACGATGCCGGTGGGGTTGATCGTGTCGTGGGTGACGTAGTAGTGGCGCTTGATCTGGTCGAAGTCGACCGTCTCGCCGAAGGACGGGAGTTGGAAGAGGCGGCGGGCGTAGGCCCACAGGTGGGGGAACTCGGTCAGCTTCTGGCGGTTGCACTTGAAATGGCCGTGGTAGACCGCGTCGAAGCGGACCAGGGTGGTGAAGAGGCGGACGTCGACCTCGCGGAGCGTGTCCCCGAGCAGGTACGCGCGGTCTGCCAGCCGCTCCTCGAGGACGTCGAGCCGCGCGAACAGAGCGTCGTACGCCGCCTCGTACGCCTCCTGGCTGGTCGCGAAGCCGCACCGGTAGACGCCGTTGTTCACGTCCCGGTAGATGTCCTCGATCAACTCGTCCATCTCGGCGCGGTCCGGTGGGATCAACTGGGGTGCGCCCTCGCGGTGGAAGTCGGTCCACTCGGTCGAGAAGTCGAGCGTGATCTGCGGGTAGTCGTTGGTGACCACTTCGCCGGTGCGGGTGTCGATGATCGCGGGCACCGTCACGCGGCCGTCGTACGACGGGTCCGTCCGCAGGTAGGCCTCGGACAGGAACTCGATGCCGAGCACCGGGTCGCGGCCGTCCGGGTCCAGGGTGAACCGCCAGCCGCGCTCGTCCCGGATCGGGTCGACGATCGCCAGGCTGATCGCGTCCTCCAGGCCGAGCAGACGCCGGACGATCACCGACCGGTGCGCCCACGGGCAGGCCAGGCTCACCACCAGCCGGTACCGACCGGGCTCGACCGGCCAGCGGCCCTGATCGTCCGGGCCCTGGCCGGGCGCGGATCGGGAATCGCGGGTGATCCGGCCAGTGAATCGATTGCCCTGCCGCTTCCACTCGCCGGTGGATGAGCTCTCCTGTGCGAACTGTGCCGCGGTCATGATGACGAAACTACCCGGTCCGAAATTCCTGCAACCTGTGGATGGCTCACTGGCCGTGAAGTGGTAGCAGCCGTTACAGTCAGGCTGACAAGGTCGTTCGGGACAGCGATGTCAAGGCGGCCGAGGCACTCGAATGATCAGGAGCACGACCGCGGCTCGCGACCCCCGGCAACCGGTTTGCCGGGCAGATTCCCAGGGATACTGACCTCATGGCCCGCCCAAGGAACAACCCCGGCGACCTCGCCGAACTCCCCACGGAGCTTCGGACCGATCGGCCGAAGGGTGACCAGATCCGCGAGATTCTGGAGAACCTCACCCGATCCCTCGCCGTCGGTACCGTGCTGCCCTCCGAGCGCGTCCTGGCGGAGCGCTTCGGTGTGGCCCGGATGACCGTGCGCCAGGAGGTGGACCGAGTGGTGGCCGAGGGCCTGGCCGCCCGGCGCCCCGGTGGCGGCACCTTCGTCGCCGAGCCGCGGCCGTCCCGGATGCTCGCGTCGTCGTTCAGCCAGGACATGATCAACCGCGGTATCAAGCCCGGCGCCAAGGTGCTGGAGCACCGGGTCGGCTCGGCCGACGAGGACCTGGCCCGCGAGCTGGAGGAGCCGGTCGGCACCCCCGTGCTGCACCTGGTCCGGCTACGCACCGCCGACGGCGAGCCGATGGCGATCGAGCGCACCGCGCTGTCCCTGCACCGCTACCCCGGCCTCGAAGACATCGACTTCGGCGAGAACTCGCTGTACGGCGAACTGTCGTCCCGCTGGGGCGTCACCCTCGGCATGGTCTCGGCGTCGATCGTCGCCGCCCCGCCCGAGCCCGGCGACGCCGCCCTCCTCGAGATCGACTCCACCACCCCCTGCCTGATCATCACCTCAGCGCCCCGCACCGCCTCCGACGAGGTCATCGAGTTCGGCCGCTCCACCTACCGCTCCGACCGCTACGACATCACCGTCGCCTACCGCGCGACCTGACCCGGCCTATACGTTCAGGCTGCGTAGGACATTTGGGGTTTGGCCGGACTCGGCGAGGCGGGTGACGATCTCGACCGTGAGGGCCTGGACGAGCATGGCGCCGACCATGGTTGAGGTGGCTCCGGTGCGTTCGGGGCTGCCGTCGACCTCGATCAGGGCGTCGCCGGGGACGCCGCAGTTGTCGATCACCACGTCCGCGGTCTCGAACAGCCGCTGACCACCCGGGGCCCGCGACGTCGTCGCCGTACTGTGGGCCATCGACGTCAGCACGATCACCTGCGCACCCCGTTTGCGGGCCCCGAGCGCGAACTCCACGGGTACGGCGTTCCGCCCCGAGTTCGACGCGATCAGTACGACGTCACCCGAGGCGATCTCGTTGATCTCCAGGAGTACGTCGGCCAGCCCGGGCAACCGCTCGAGCAGCGAACTCTTCTGCAACCCCTCGTGCAGCATCAGCCCGGGTTCGAGCACCGCCCGGACGTCGGCCAGCCCGCCGGCCCGCCCGTACAACTCCTCGGCGAGCACGTGACTGTGCCCGGTCCCGAACACCCAGAACCGCTTCCCGGTGGTCAGCGCCTCGACCACCAACCCGGCCGCGACCCGAATCGGCCCGACCTGCGTCTCCGCAGCCCGCTGCGCGATCTCCAACGCCTTCTGCAAGTACCCCTCGGCCCCAGCCATGCCGCTGAACCTACCGCCCCGCCGCCCCGCCCGCGAGAACCCCGTCTAGACCACTACGCCGAGAGCCGCGCGATGATGGGCAGGCTGGTCCACCTCGTCCACGAGCGCGATAGCGAGATCGGCGTACGAGATCAGCCCGGCAGCGTCGCCTGGTACGACGCGGTAGCCGCCGGAGCGCGTCGGGTCGGCATGGTCGAAGTCGCCGGCCGGTGCCACCGAGACCCAGTCGAGTGTCGACGCCGCGAAGGTCTCCAGCGCCGTGCGGTGCGCGAGGTAGAACGACCGGTACTCCTGCGGGTAGCCGCGGGTGTCCATCAGCAGGGTGCCGTCGGCAGTGGGGAGGACCGACGCGAGGCCGACCCAGATCAGACGGTCGACCTGAGCCTTCTCCAGAGCGTCGACGAGCGCTCGGGACGCCCGAGGGAAGAACACGGCCGGGTCCGTGCCGCCGTCGTACACGGCCGCGATCACGGCGTCGTGGTCCACCGCGAGCTCGGCGATCCGCTCCGCATCAGTCACGTCACCACCCACCAGTCCGTCTCCCGCCGTACGCGCGACAGCCGTCACCTCGTGACCTCGCCGGCGCCCCTCCTCCACAGCTGCCCGCCCGGCTCGGCCACGAGCCCCGATGACAAGAATCTTGCTCACTGCAACCTCCTCGATCCGCTGATGCCGCGACCGTAAAGGGCGGGCCGGTTACCGGTTGGATACCGTGAATGCCATGGAGGCGTTGCGGACGGACATGTTCGAGGAGATCTGCCCGTCGTCCCTGCTGCCGTTCCGGATCGGCGGGGACAAGTGGGCCGGGCTGGTGATCCGCTGCCTGGAGGACGGGCCGCGGCGGTTCTCCGAGCTGCGGGTGCCGTTGGCGCGGGTCAGTCCCAAGGTGCTCACCCAGTCGCTGCGCGCGCTCGAGCGGGACGGTTTCGTCCACCGGACCGAGCACACCACACCGGTACGGCGGGTGACGTACGAGCTGACCGAGCTCGGCCGGAGTCTGCTCGAGCCGATGCGGGTGGTCTGCGAGTGGACGGCCGAGCACTGGGACGAACTGCTCGACGCGCGGGATTCGTAGGGTCAGCCAATGGTTAGACTGCGCGGCGTGGACGAGCAGACGCCGAGTGTGTTGACGCAGTTGCCGAGCTGGTTGCTGACGCAGAGCGCGACGCACGCGCAGCGGATCGTCGGCGAGGCGTTCGCCGCGGGTGGTGCGCGGGGCTATCACTTCCGGCTGCTCGCGACGCTGGTCGAGTTCGGATCGGCCAGTCAGGCGGCGCTCGGCCGGCGCAGCTGCATCGACCGCAGCGACGTGGTTGCCGCTCTCAACGAACTCGAGGCGGACGGGTACGTCGAACGCTCACCGGACCCGGACGACGGGCGCTGCAACATCATCACGATCACCCCGTCGGGCCGCCGGCAGTACAGGCGCCTGACCACCCTGGCCACGAGGGCCCAGGACGAGATCTTCGCCGCGCTCTCACCGGCGGACCGCGGCCGCCTGACAACTCTCCTCGGCCGCCTCCTCGCCCAGCACCAGTAGCTACCAGACCGGGAGCTGAGCGCGAGCAGCCTTCTGGGTACGGCGAACGCGGTGCTCGCGGGCGTGGACCCGGCGGC
Organism: Kribbella sp. NBC_01510; assembly: GCF_045040325.1. Lineage (NCBI taxonomy): Bacteria > Bacillati > Actinomycetota > Actinomycetes > Propionibacteriales > Kribbellaceae > Kribbella > Kribbella sp. NBC_01510. Next base: position 2,792,089 of record NZ_CP109418.1, read on the forward strand.
GGGCGGCGCGGGAGATCTTCCGGGGCCCCGCGGCGGAAGCAGTCGGCTCGGGCATCTGGGGTTTCGGCTGCGTCGCGTTCACGACCACTCCGATGCACGGGCCGTCCGAACGGTTCCGTCGTACGCCGGAATCTCCGGCCGCCCGGCCTGGAATTGGTCCTGTTCGGCGCAGATCGGGGGCTGCTCGGCGATACACCGGTTCCGCCTCGGCTCCGGCGTTGGTAGAAAGGTGGCGGGCGCGCCAGCGCGCCGAAGCCAGCGAGGAGGAGTCGTCGACGTGACGAATGCAGAGTCACCCCAGTCCGGAGCCGCCCAGGCAGGGGGCCAGTCCGAGGCACTGTCGAACCTGATGCACGAGGAGCGCAGGTTCGAGCCGCCGGCCGAGCTCGCCGCGCACGCGAACCTCAAGGCCGACGCCTACGACCGCGCCGCCGCCGACTTCGAGGGGTTCTGGGCCGAGCAGGCCAAGCGGCTGACCTGGGCCACCGAGCCGACCGAGACGCTGGACTGGAGCAACCCGCCGTTCGCGAAGTGGTACGCCGACGGCAAGCTGAACGCGGCGTACAACTGCGTCGACCGGCACGTGGAGAACGGCCTCGGCGACAAGGTCGCGTACTACTTCGAGGGCGAGCCCGGCGACACCCGGGAGATCACCTATGCCCAGCTCAAGGACGAGGTCAGCCAGGCCGCCAACGCGCTGCTCGAGCTGAACGTCAGGCCCGGCGACATCGTCGCCATCTACATGCCGATGATCCCCGAGACCGTGGTCGCGATGCTCGCCTGCGCCCGGATCGGTGCCCCGCACACGGTCATCTTCGGCGGCTTCTCCGCGGACGCACTGAAGGGCCGCATCCAGGACTGCGACGCCCGCGTGGTGATCACTTCCGACGGCGGCTACCGCCGTGGCGCCGCAGCAGCGCTGAAGCCCGCGGTGGACGCCGCGCTGGTGGACTGCCCCGATGTGCGCAACGTGCTCGTAGTACGCCGTACCGGCCAGGACACCGCGATGGTGGACGGCCGCGACCTGTGGTGGGACGACTTCGTCGCGAAGCAGTCGCCCGAGCACACGCCGGAGGCCTTCGACGCCGAGCACCCGCTGTACGTGATGTACACGTCCGGCAGCACCGGCAAGCCGAAGGGCATCCTGCACACAACCGGCGGCTACCTGGTCGGTACGTCGTACACCCAGTGGGGCGTGTTCGACCTCAAGCCGGACACCGACGTGTACTGGACCGCGGCCGACATCGGCTGGGTCACCGGCCACAGCTACATCGTGTACGGCGCCCTCGCGAACGCGACCACGTCCGTGCTCTACGAAGGCACCCCGGACACCCCGCACCAGGGCCGCTGGTGGGAGATCGTGCAGAAGTACAAGGTCTCGATCCTGTACTGCGCGCCGACCGCGATCCGGACCTTCATGAAGTGGGGCAAGGACATCCCGGAGAAGTTCGACCTGTCGAGTCTGCGGGTGATCGGGTCGGTCGGCGAGCCGATCAACCCGGAGGCCTACATCTGGTACCGCGAGAACATCGGCGGGAACAAGGCGCCGGTGGTCGACACCTGGTGGCAGACCGAGACCGGCATGCACATGATCTCGCCGTTGCCGGGCGTGACCGCGGGTAAGCCGGGTGCCGCGATGAAGGCGATCCCGGGTGTCAGCGTGGACGTCGTCGACGACGCGGGCAAGTCGGTGCCGGACGGTTCCGGCGGTTACCTGGTCATCACCAAGCCGTGGCCGGCCATGCTGCGCACGCTGTGGGGCGACGACCAGCGGTTCGTCGAGACCTACTGGTCCCGCTGGCCGGGGATGTACTTCGCCGGTGACGGTGCGAAGAAGGACGAGGACGGCGACCTGTGGCTGCTCGGCCGGGTCGACGACGTGATGAACGTGTCCGGCCACCGGCTGTCCACCACGGAGATCGAGTCCGCGCTGGTCTCACACCCGAAGGTCGCCGAGGCCGCGGTCGTCGGCGCTTCCGACCCGACCACCGGCCAGGCGATCGCCGCCTTCGTGATTCTGAGGTCCGAGGCCGGTGACGGTGGTCCCGACGTCGTCCAGGAACTCCGCAACCACGTCGCCAAGGAGATCGGCCCGATCGCGAAGCCTCGCCAGATCATGGTCGTCGCCGAGCTGCCGAAGACCCGCTCCGGCAAGATCATGCGCCGCCTCCTCCGCGACATCGCCGAGAAACGCGAGGTCGGCGACGTCACCACCCTCGCCGACTCCACCGTGATGGACCTGATCAAGTCCAACCTCGAGTCCGGCAAGGCTGACGAGGACTAGGCCCGCCGCGTCGTACTCCGAAGGCCCCCGGAACGCCGCTCCGGGGGCCTTCTGCGTGCCGGGTTCAAGAAACTGCACGCATACCTTTGCAAAAGGATCTTTGCAAAGATATGTTGTGGATATGGCATCCTCCGCGATCACGCCGTCCGCCGCCGGGCTCCGGGCGCTGTCCCACCCGACCCGGCTGAAGATGCTGATGCTGCTCCGGCTCGAGGGGCCGGCGACGGCGACTCAGCTCGCACAGCAGCTCAAGCTCAACACCGGCGCCGCGTCGTACCACCTTCGTCAGCTGGCCGAGCACGGGTTCATCGCCGAGGACACCGAGCGCGGCGACGCGCGTGACCGCTGGTGGAAGGCGGCCCACGAGAGCACCCGCGCCAATCTCGATGCGCGCGCCGGCGAGGAGGAAGCCGAGAGTGCCGAGGCCTACCTGCACACCGTCGCGCTGATGTACACCGAGACGCTGATGCAGCACGCCGAGGAGCGGCGCTACCTCCCGGCGCCGTGGCAAGCGGCCAGCACCACCAGTGACTGGCATCTGCGACTCACCCCGAAGCGTGCTGAGCAATTGGTCGAAGCCCTGGCGAAGCTGATCGACGACTGGCGCGAGGACGGCGAGGAAGCGGCCGGCACCGGTTCGTTCGTGGTCAACCTCAACGCCTTCCCGCGCCCCGGCACCGTGGTCCTGGAGGGAGAGGACTCATGAGCGTCAGCAGCCGGCGCGTCCCGCTCTACGGCTGGCTGACCGCCCAGGCGATCTCCCTGCTCGGCACGCGGGTCTCGATGATCGCCATCCCGTGGCTCGTGCTCACGACAACCGGTTCCCCGACACGGACCGGACTCGTCGCCTTCGCTGAGATCACCCCGATGGTGCTGCTGAAGGCGTTCGGCGGGCCGCTGGTCGACCGGGTCGGACCGCGCCGGATGGCGATCAACGCCGACGTGCTCTCCTTCCTCGCGGTCGGGATGATCCCGCTGCTGCACCACACCGGTGCGCTCACCTTCCCGATCCTGCTCGGCCTGGTCGCGGTCGCGGGTGCGCTCCGCGGTCCAGGCGACGCAGCCGGCACGGCCCTCATCCCGGCCCTCGTCGAGCGCGCCGGCGTGCCGTACGAGCGGGCGACCGGGCTCTCGTCGGCCATCGAGCGCGGTGCAACGATGATCGGCGCCGCGATCGCCGGTGGTCTGGTGGTCGCGGTCGGCGCGGCGAACGCCGTCGCCGTCGACGCTGTCTCGTTCGCGGTCTGCGCCGTCGTTCTCGTCCTCGCCACCCGCGGCCTGGTCGACGGCAGTCCCGACCGGCATGAAGTGGTCGAAACAGTCGCCCCCGAGCCCACCTCGTACGTCGCCCCCGAGCCCACCTCGTCCGTCGCTCCCGAGTCCGCGTCGTCCGTAGCCGAGCCCGCGGTCGCGTCGTCCGTCGCTGAGCGCACGTCGTATGCGATGGAGTTGCGCGCCGGCTGGCGGTTCCTGCGCGGTGACGCCGTACTGACGAGCCTGTGCGTGATGGTCGCCGTGACCAACCTGCTCGACCTGGCCTGGTCGTCGGTCCTGCTCCCGGTCTGGGCGCGTGACTCCGGCGCCGGAGCCGGTGCCGTCGGCCTGGTCTTCTCGGTCTGGGGAGGAGCGTCGATGCTCGGCTCGGTCGTGGCGGCGGCGTACGGCGCGCGGCTACCCCGGTTCGCGACGTATCTGGTCGCCTTCCTGATCACCGGATTGCCGCGCTTCGTCCTGTTCGCGCTCGGCGTCCCACTGTGGGCGATCCTGGCGATGTGTGCGATCGGCGGACTGTCCTCGGGCTTCCTCAACCCGGTGCTCGGCGCCGTCCAGTTCGAACGGATCCCGCGCGAGATGGTCGGCCGGGTGACGTCGCTGACCAGCGCCCTGTCCTGGTCGCTGATGCCTTTGGGGGGCGTGCTCGGTGGCATCCTGGTCAGTGGTATCGGGCTCTCGCCCGCACAGTTGACGATCGGGCTTGCGTACTTCGCCGCGACCATGGCGCCGGCGCTGATTCCGAGCTTCCGCGGGATGAACCGGCAGCAGCCCGCCGCCGAGCGCGAGGCGGTCACCGCCTGACGGCCGCTCCGGACACGCGCTGCGGTCGCCGCCTGACGGGTGGTCCGCGCACGGCCTAGGCTGCCGGGCATGACTGCCCTCGTCGCAATCATCCACGCGGGCCTGGCGGCGGCGTGGGTCGGTGGGATGGCCTATTCGCTGTTCGTCGTCCAGCCGAAGCTGAAGAGGTACTTCGGTCCCGATCAGGAGGGCCGCGAGACGCTGACCGCAGTGATTGCCTCAGGCAATCGTTGGAAGGTGGTCGGGCTGATCGCGGCGATCGCGCTCAGCGGTCTGGTCCTGCTGCTGATGCATCACGAGCACTGGTGGATCCACGCCGTCAAGGGCTTGTTGTTGCTCTGTGCAACCGGCATCTTCTGGTACGTCTCCTGGCGGCACTGGCCGCGCCGGGTGTTCGCGACCGCATCGGAAGTGCCCGCGCTCCAACGCCGGCTGATCGTTCTCGCGACCACGATGCTGGGGCTGACCGGACTCGCCTTCGCTCTCGGAGTGGTCGCCGTCCACCTCTGAGGTTCGTCACCGGATCCGCCCCTTGTGATCACACATCGTCAGAAATGCGTATGTCGAGGCCATCGCCGGCCAACTCCGCGGCCTGCGCTCCGATCACCACCCGGTCTTCGACCTCATCGACCGGGAGGCGGCCACCCAACTCGCTCGCTCAGCTGCCCCGGAAGCGCGCAGGCACTTGGAGCAAACGTTGTCCCTCGCGACGTGGCTGGATCTCTACAAGCCGGACATCCGCTGGAACCAGTCATAGGAGATCGCTCTCAGCTGTGCCAGGATGGCGCTTCCTTCGGAGGTGATCGCGATGGCGCAGGAGACCCTGCAACTGCTGGTGAGCATGCACCGGATCGTCAGGCACCTGCGCCGGAGCAGAACCACCACGGATCTGCACCCGACGCAGTTCCTGGCGCTGATGCTGATCGCCGACGAGCAACCGATCCGGATCGGCGAGATCGCCGCCCGGGTGCCGTGCTCACAGCCCACCGCAACGACCACGGTCGCGTCCCTCGAGGAGGCCGGGCTCGTTCGCCGCGAGCCCGACCCCGTCGACGGCCGGGCCACCGCGGTCGTCCTCACCGAGGCCGGCGTCGCCACGGTCGAAGCCTCCGGCCGCCAGGCCGCCGACGAGTTGGGCAAACTCCTCCACCGCCTCGACGAAGCCGACCAGGCCCTGATCCTCAACGCCGGCCAAGCCCTCTCCCGCCTCGCCGACGACCTCTAGTGAAGGCCGGGCACCACCGAGACCGTGTACGGCGGGGTGCCCGGGGCGACGTCGAGCTGGCTGTTGACCCACAGCAGCCGGCCGCGGTCGCGGGCGATCGTCGTCGGGGTGGCGCCGGCCGCTCCCGGGCTCGAGTCCGCGATCAGGGTCGCCTTGGTCAGGTCATGGTTCAGCAGTGCGAGCCTGGCGACGTACTTGCCGCCGCCCGCGTTGTAGACGGCGTACAGGTGGTGTCCTTCAAGCAGGTATCCGTCGCCGGAGAGGATGCCGTTGGGCACCTCGAGGACGCTGACCTGCTTGGTCAGCACGTCGATGCGATAGGTGACGTCCTGACCTTGCTCGCCGACCAGGAGGGTGCGGCCGTCGCTGACTATGCCGTTGATGAAGTACGGGATCGGCTGGATCTGGTCGCGGGTGAGCCAGGGCTTCAGCTCGCCCAGTCCGTGGCGGGTGAGGGGCGCGCGCCAGATCTGGTTGTTCGCGGAATCGGTGACGTAGACCGCGTCGCCCGTGATCGTGAAGTCGTTGAGGAACGAGCCCGGGGTAGCTTCGCGGACGACGAGCAGTTGGCCGCGAGCGTCGTACAGGAAGAGCTTCGACGTACTCGCGCCGGCGACGAGCACGCGGCCCCACCGGTCGACGTGGACGCCGGTCGCCGAGGTCCGGCCGTCAGCGCCCGCGGGCAGGAAGAGCTTCAAGCGTGGAGACGACGTGCTGCCGCGATAGACCGCCCCCGTCCCGACGCTGGTGACATACATGGTGCCGTCGCGCGTGACCTCGATCCCTTCGAGCGTCTCGCCTGGCGTGGTCGAGACGACGTACGTCGAGGGTCGCGTGTGACTGGCATGAGCCACCGCGGGTTGTCCGGACACCATCAGGACCAGGATCGAGAGAACCACCATCCGCTTCATCGCGACAGCGTGGGATGGGCCGGCGGTCGGTCGCGACCGGATTCGGCCAGAACCGAAGTGGTCGGTGAGCTGACCTGCGGGCGGGCACAATCGGGAGATGATCCGGATCCACTTCACCGCCGCGGACCTCGGCCGGGTCACGTTCCCCGCCGAACCTCATCCGCTGTGGGACACCGCCCTCGCGGCCCGCGCGCTGGGCGACCGCGCGATCCCACCGATCGCGCGGCGGTGGCGCCGCCACATCGGACACCGGATCAGGCCGTCGATGCGGCCGCTGTTCAAGCTGATCGCCCCGACCGGGCAATTCCCTGACTTCCTCACCCCCGAGGTGCCGGGGCCTGGTCTGGAACCAGCGGTGGAGATCCTTATGAACACCCCGGCCGACGTGGTCCGCGACGAGCTCGGCCGCTGGCTCCCGGCCGAGCCCGACCCCTTCATGCAAGGTCTGCTCAGCGGCCGCGCCGGAGCCCGCCGCGCGCTGGGCGTCGCCGTCCACGAGCTTCATCAATACGCCGCGACGTCCGAACTACAGCGTCGATACGGCGCCGACCTGGCGGTCCGCTCACGGGCAGTACTCCACGGCGGCGTCGACGCGCTCCTCGGCTCACTCCATCCCGACGTCGAGTGGTTCACACCGGTGCTGACCAGCTACGGCCTGACCGGCGGGTCGACGCTGGACATCCATCTGAACGGCCGGGGCCTCGAGCTCTACCCGTCGTCCCTGACCGCCGACTGCCTGGCCCTGGACGCCCCCGGCCGTCGCCCAGTCCTCGTCTACCCCTGCGCCGACCTCCCCACCGACGACCTAGCCACCCCCGACGCCCTCGCCGACCTCTTGGGCCGCACCAGGGCCGCCGTACTCCGCGCCCTCAGCCACTCCGCCACCACCACCCAACTCTCCCGCCGCGTCGGCATCTCCCTGGCCTCCACCTCCGACCACACCCGAGTCCTCCGCTCTGCCGGCCTCCTCACCACCCACCGAACCAACGGCACCGCCCTCCACTCCCTGACCCCCACCGCCCACAACCTGTTGTCCGGGGCAACCCAGGGCAACCTGGGGCAGATCCCCAAACCCCCTCCCCAAACCGCCGACACCCGCTACAGTTGAGTACGCCGGGGGACAAGAGTCCCCCGGAAGTGAACCCGGCAGCCCACCGGACGGTGGACGAGCCGGGTTTCGCGCGTTCACAGCCCTCTCAGCTGACAGAACGGCGCCACGGCTCGTCGCCACTCACCACCGCGCATCCAGCTCCAGGCAACCGCATCCGGCACCCAAAGCAACGGGTCGGCCTTGGCAACCAGCACGTCCCACCGAAGCGTCTCGTGGCAGCCGAAGCGACGAGTGGCGTCACGCAGCCACCGGCGATCATGCTCATACGTCGACTCCTCCAACTCAACGACAAGCCGCTCGGCGGACGAAGCGCAGTCCCTGACGATCGCCTCGAGACACTGACGGCGATCCGCATGCGTGTCCCGATCCGCGCGATACAGATCCACGAGCAGATGGAACCCCGTAATGACCTCCAGGATCTGCTTGCGACGTGCGGGTCTCTCGTGGTTGAAGTGCAGCCGTTCCTGTCCCGGCAACAGCAGTCCCTTGAGTGCCTTGCGAGTAACGGTGACATCGCCCGACGGGCAGCGCGCAGCAGCCATCAGCAGCCCTCGAGCCTTGGTCTCGTCGACGAATACGTGGATCGGCATTTCCCCGCCCTGTTGAGTGCAAGGTTCGACCTTTACACGTGCGGAGGCAGGGCTGCGAGTGTGACACCGGGGCAGGTCGGGGCAGATCGAACTGCCCCAGACTGCTGCAGAACAAGGCAATGCGTGGGGGGTGGGTCAGTTGCGGGTGATGGTGAAGGTTGTGGTGGTGTTGCGGATGTCTACTGCGTTGTTGGTGAGGGTGAGGTTGTTGAAGGTGACGTTGCCGACGGCTGGGCCCTGGCCTGGTTCGGGGAGTTCGTTGGCCCAGATGCCGAAGCCGGACTTGGCGTCGAAGGCGTCGCCGCTCTTCTGCGCGCCGGAGATGGTGACGTTGGTCAGGACGGTGTCGGCGACCGGGAACTGTGGTTGCCCGCCGACGTAGTTGGTCTGGAACATGATGCCGCTGTACGTCGGATCGACGATGTCGACATCACTGACCCGGATGCCCTGGAAGACCTTCGACGCCGAGAAGATCCAGATCCCGGGGAACGCCTGGTTGCCCCAGAAGTGACCGCCGGACCGCACCACGGAGACGTTCTGGAACTGGGTCGGCGGGGTCGCGCCGAAGCCGTTCATCGGGATACCGAAGTCGAGTGAGCTGATCGTGATGCCGGGATAGGTGAGCATGTCCGCGGCGTACAGGTTGCGGAACACGTTGTTCGTCCCGCCGTACACCGCGAAGCCGGCGGCCCGCCAGGTCAGCGACGCGGACAGGTTCTCGAAGACGTTGTCCCGGACCTCGCCGCCGCCGTTGTCGGTGGCGTTGAAGAGCGCGAAACTGTCGTCCCCGGTGGACCGGGCGTCGTTGTTGCTGACGGTGTTGCCGGCCGAGCCGTTGGTCATGTTGATGCCGTCGGCGAACGAGTCCCGGATCCGCGAGTTCTTGATCACCGAGTTGTCGGTGTTCGCGCCCCAGTACAGGCACATCTGGTGTTCGGCCCAGACGTTGTCGATGGTCATGTTCGAGGTGTTCGCGAAGTTGAACACCTTGCCCGGTCCGTCGTTGCGGCTGTCGTAGTTGCCGAAGTACGCGAATCCGCTGAACGTCGATCCGTTCGCGGACGACTGCGCGTCGAAGCCGACGTCGGTGTTCGACTGGGTCTGCGGTGCCACGAAGCGGGTGAACCACGGTCCCGCGCCGACCACCTTGATCGCCTTGCCGTACACGGTGAACTTCGACGACGTCTGGTAGTCACCCGCCGGCAGGTACACGCCCTGCAGCGTGGTGTCCTGGCGCACCCGGTCGAGTGCGCTCTGCACGTCCTGCTGGGTGAACCCGGCCGGCGTCACGAAACCCGTGCCAGGGTTGGCGATCGGCGTCGCGGCCTCGGTGTCGACGAAGTCGATCGAGTACGTCGTGCCGTTCGACGGATCCTTCTGCAGCCGGATCTTGGTCCCGGCCGGGTAGGTCTGGTCCAGCATGATGCTGGCTTCGTCGTAGATGTGCCGGGCCGGCCCGGACCCTGGTGAGTTGTTCGGCGAAGCCTCCGCGCCGTACAGCCAGGAGTACTTCGAGGTCAGCGGCAACGTCTTCGCGAAGCTGCCGTTCACGTAGACGCTGATCGACGACGTCTGGCCGCCACCGCCCGCCGAGTCCGGGATCGAGAACCGGGTAACGAGGGTGTTCGTGCTGGCCCGCGTGGTGAACTCGACGTACGAGCCGTTCGAGTTCAGCGTCACCGCGCGCCGTCCGGACGCCTCGCCGGCCAGGTCGCCGATGGTCCGGTTCGGCCCGATCACGGACGCGCCGCCACCGATGGAGGCGTCCTCGGCTTCCATGTGGTCGTACGGCATGTTCGCACCGCGGCCCACGAAGAACGGCCGCTCGCTGGTGTTGTTGGTCCGCTTGACCGGCAGTTCGTTCGCGTCATCCGCGAGTACGACGCGCACCGTGTAGCGACCGTTCACCGCGATCCAGTTGCCGAGGGCAACAGCAGGAGTGGTCGCGCCGGCCGCGATCGAGCCGTTGTACGAGCCGGTCAAGGTGGTCACGACATTGGCGCCGTTGAGCACTGTCAACGTGATGCCGTGCGCGCCGGATGCCGATGCGACGCTACCCTGGTTCTTCAAGGTGACCGAGAAGGCGACGGAGTTCCCGGCGGCCGGATTGCCCGGCGTCCAGTTGACCGCAGCCGCGATCAGGTCCGAGCTCGCAACCGGGGTCACGACAAGTGGTCCGGACGCATTCGCCGTGTTGTTCCCGTCGTTCTGCTCGATGACAGTGTTCGACTCGTCGACCTTCGCGCTGAGGGCGTAGCTGCCCGCGTCTCGGGTGCCGATCGAGGCGCTGACCGTGGCCGACGCCCCGGCCGCGAGTGCGCCGACGGCCGCCGTACCGACCTTGGTGGCACCGAGGTAGAAGTTGACGTCGGTCGCCGGGGAGCCCGCCGTACCGCCGTTGTTGACGGTCGCGCGGACCGTGATCGTGTCCGTCTCGACCGGCGAGGTCGGCGTCCAGGACACGTCGGAGAGCGTGAGGTCCGGGTTCGGCGCCGGCACGCCCATAACCTGGAGTTCGGCGACCTGGCCGGCCGGTGCGCCGGTGTTGCCGGTGAAGTTCAGCCGTACGTCGGCCACCCGGGCGCTGACCGGGATCGTCACGCTGTTCCCGCTCGCCGGGCTGAAGTTGTACGCCGCGCTCGGCACGACCGTGGTGAACCCGGACGCGCTCTGCTCCCGCCCGAGGATCGAGAAGGTCTGCGTCCGCGGTCCCCAGGCCGAGTCCGGGTTGAGCCGGATCACGATCGAGCTGAGGTCCGCGTTGGCGCCGAGCTGGGTGGTCAGCGTGGCCGGGTTGGCGTCGCCCTCCCAGTAGGTCTGGACGTTGTCGTCGTTGGCATTGGCCGGGACATAGGTGAACGTGTACCCGGACGCGGTGATCGGCTTGCCCAGCGCGAGGTTGCTGCCGGGTCCGCTGCTGCCGTTGCGGGTCACCGTGTTGCTGTTCGGCGATTGATTGCCAGCGGCATCTTTCGCGCGAACGAAGTACGTGATCGACGCGCTGCCCGGCTGGTTGTCCGTGTAGGTGAGCACGGTGCCGGCCACGCTGGTCCGCAGTTGCCCGTTCGCGTACACGTCGTACCCGGTGACGCCGACGTTGTCGGTCGAGGCGTTCCAGCTAAGCCGGATCTGGCCGGTGCCGGGTTCGGTGAAGGCCAGGTTGCCCGGGGCGGTGGGAGCCTGGGTGTCACCGGTCGCCGGACCGTAGACCTCGAGTTCGGACAGCTGTCCGGCCGGCCAGCCGGTGTTGTCGGTGATCCGGATCCGGACGTAGCGCGCGGTCGCCGTGCCGTAGTCGATCGTCACGGTGTTGCTCGGTGGGTTGAACGCGCGGGACGCGGACGCGGACAGGTCAGTGAAGTTCTGCCCGTCGGTGCTGCCCTGGACCGCGAGGGTCTCGTTGCGGGCACCCCAGTTCGCCGTCGGCAGCTTGAGCACGACCTGGTTGGTCGCGACGGACGAGCCGAGGTCGACCTGGACCCACTGCGGGAACGCGTTGTTGGCGCTCTCCCAGTAGGTGCCCTGGTTGCCGTCGGTCACGTTCGACGCGACGTAGGTCTGGGTGACGCTGCTGGCCGACGCGGCCTTGCCGGCGGCGAGGTTCGGTCCGGCCAGTACGGCGGCGGCCGCGGTGCCGGCCGGGGTCGGGGGGACGAGCGGGGCGGCCGCGAGCGCGAGACTCGCGGCGAGCAAGGCGGTTGGCAGCCGCCACTTCGGGATTCGCATGGCCTCTCCTGGTGGGCGGGGGTGAGGACGCAAGGAAATAGCCGCCACGCAAAAGTCGGAAACTTGCTCTAGTTTTGCTCGTTTCTTGCGCGACGCTGGCCTATTGTTACGGCATGGCTACGCGAGCGTCAACGCCTCGTGACGCTTGGTGGGGCTTTGACAGCGGTCAGCGGCCGAGCAGGCCGCTGATCTGCTTCCTGATCCAGGGGAAGTCAGGAGTAGTCGCCGGAGAACCAACGGGTCGGGGTGAAGCTGAAGAAGATGATGGTGCTGTCCGGGTTGTCGACCTCGGCGTGCGCGAACTGCTGCGCGGCCTCCTCGGGCATGTACCGGCGCGTGATCGTCAGCATCTGCTCGATCGTCGGCCGGGTGGCTGAGTCCAGCGTCGCCTCGACCGCGACGTACTTCGCCGGCCAGGTCTCCTCCTGGACGAGGAAGGTGACGACGCCCGTCGACTTGATCGCCTCGGCCCGAGCGGTGGTCCGGCCCTGGGTGTTGGTGAACATCGTCAGCGTGCCGCCCGGCTCGAACGCGTAGAACGTCGGCACGGTGGTCGGCGGCAATCCGTCGGGGCGGCCCACGCTCACCACCCCGATGTGCTGACCGGCCAGGAACTCCTCGCGCTGCTGCTTCGTCATAGTCGTCATGAAGCAAGCTTGTAAAAAACAAGCAGACTCTGTCAAGTAGACTGGAGACATGACGACGAAGACCTACGGCCAGTACTGCGGGGTCGCCCGGGCGCTCGAGCTCGTCGGGGAGCGCTGGGCGCTGCTGATCGTCCGCGACCTGCTGGTCGGCCCGAAGCGCTACACGGATCTGCGCTCCGGCCTGCCGAAGATCCCGACCAACGTCCTCGCCACCCGGCTCAAGGAGCTCGAGAGCGCCGGCCTGGTCGAGCGCCACGTGCAGCCCCGGCCGTCGGGCGCGATCGTCTACGAGCTCACGCCGTACGGGCTGGACCTGGAGCCCGTCGTACTCGCGCTCGGCCGCTGGGGAGCGCGGTCACTCGGGGAGCTCCGGCCGGGCGAGATCGCCACCGCGGACTCGCTGGTGATGGCGCTGCGGTCGACGTACCACCCACCGAAGCGCGGGACCGGGAAGCTCGCCTACGAACTGCGCTTCGGCGACATCGTCGTGCACGCGCTCAGCTCCGGCCCGACGCTGACAGCGGCGCCCGGCCAGTTCCCCGAGCCCGCGCCGGCCAACGTGGTCGTCGTCGAGGCGATGGCGCCGCTGACACCGCTGCTGACCGGTGCGATCGACGGCGCGAAAGCCCGCGCCGACGGGATCGTCGGCAAGCAGGCAAGCGCCGCGGACCTGGATGTGTTCGCGACGATCTTCCAGATCAACTGAAAGGGCCGGCTCGCAGAACGCGAACCGGCCCTTTGAGTGCCAGAAACTAGTGCTTCGCGACGCCTTCCGCGCCGGCGCCGGTGTGGGACCGGACGGAGAGCTCGTGGTAGCGGTCCTCGCTCGACTTGTCCCGGCCGAGGTACGTGCCCAGGATGCCGAACAGGAAGCCGAGCGGGATCGACACGATGCCCGGGTTCGACAGCGGGAACCAGGCGAAGTCGGCGCTGGTGATCATCGAGGTCGGCTTGCCGGACACCACCGGTGAGAACACCACCAGGACGACGGCCGAGATCAAGCCGCCGTAGATGCTCCAGACCGCGCCGGCGGTGTTGAACCGCTTCCAGAACAGGTTGAACAGGAGTGCCGGCAGGTTCGCCGACGCCGCGACTGCGAAGGCGAGTGCGACCAGGAACGCGATGTTCAGCTTCTGCGCCGGGATCGCCAGCGCGATCGAGACCGCGCCGATCCCGATCGCGGCGAACCGGGCCACCCGCAGCTCGCTCTGCTCGGACGGCTTCTCCTTCGCGATGACGTTGGCGTAGAGGTCATGCGCGAACGACGAGGCCGAGGTCAAGGTCAGACCGGCGACCACCGCGAGAATGGTCGCGAACGCCACCGCCGCGATCAGCGCGAGCAGGATCGAGCCGCCCAGCGAATCCGCGCCACCGCCGACGGACTCGGCCAGCAGCGGCGAGGCGACGTTACCCTTCGACTCGGCCACAGCCGACCCCTTGCTGGTGTCCAACAGCGCGGCCGCGCCGAACCCAAGGGCCAGCGTCATCAGGTAGAACGCGCCGATCAGACCGATGGCCCATTGCACCGACCGGCGCGCGGCCCGCGAATCCGGCACGGTGTAGAAGCGGATCAGGATGTGCGGCAGGCCCGCCGTACCGAGGACCAGTGCGAGGCCGAGCGACAGGAAGTCGATCTGACCGGTCAGGTCCTTGCCGTACAGCAGTCCAGGCTGCAGGAACGCCTCGCCCTTGCCGGACTTTGCCGAGGCCGCGCCGAGCAGCTCGGAGAGGTTGAAGTGGAACTTCAGCAGCACCAGGAAGGTGATCAGGACCGCGCCGGACATCAGCAGCACGGCCTTGACGATCTGTACCCAGGTGGTGCCCTTCATGCCGCCGAAGGTCACATAGATGATCATCAGTGCGCCGACCAGGATGATCACGCCCGCCTTCAAACCCTCGCTCTTGACGCCGAGCAGCAGCCCGACCAGCGCCCCGGCGCCGACCATCTGGGCCAGCAGGTAGAAGATCGACACCACGATCGTGGAGGTGGCGGCCGCGGTCCGGACCGGCCGCTGCCGCATCCGGTACGCGAGCTGGTCGGCCATCGTGAACCGGCCCGAGTTCCGCAGCAGCTCGGCGACCAGCAGCAGCGCCACCAGCCAGGCCACCAGGAACCCGATCGAGTAGAGGAAGCCGTCGTACCCGTAGAGCGCGATCGAGCCGGAGATGCCGAGGAACGACGCCGCGGACATGTAGTCACCGGAGATGGCGAGGCCGTTCTGCGCGCCGCTGAACGAGCGGCCGCCGGCGTAGTAGTCGGCGGCGGTCTTGTTCTGCCGGGACGCCCACCAGGTGATGTACAGCGTCACGGCGACGATCGCGCCGAACAGCGCGATGGTCAGCGCCCGGTTGCCCGGCTCGGCGTCGGCCAGCGGCAACAACACAGGAATTGCGCTCACCGGCGGCGCTCCCTCTTGTACTTGGCGTTGAGCCCCTGGGCGAGCGGATCGAGCTTCCGGTTCGCGAACCGGCCGTACAGCGCGGCGATCACGAAGGTGGACACGAACTGCAGCAGGCCGAAGATCAGCGCCACGTTGACGTGCCCGACCACCTTGTGGTCCATGAAGTCGCGGGCCCAGTTGCAGCAGGCGACATAGGCCAGGTACCAGGCCATGAACGTGATGGTCCACGGCACCACGAAGTTCTTGTAGCGCCGTCGCAGCTCGGTGAAGTCGGCTGTCTCGTACACCGCCTCATAGGCGCGGGCGTCGCGCTCGCGCACCATTTGCTCGTCCATGAGATCCCCTTTTGCTGGACACGAACAGGTGCACGTTAGCCGCAAGTCGCGGGTTTGTGACCTACCGCAACCAAAACGTTTCGCCCTTTTAGAGATGTGGGGCGACCGGCGCGTCGAGAGTACGGCGGTAATTCGCCAGATCGCTGGGACGAGCGCGGTAACAGTCGGTGAAATACGGCATCCGCAGCGGCTCGGGAGGACGCGCGGTGGTGTCGTACAGAGCATTGACCTGGTCGAGCACGGCCTCGCGACGGGACTCGGTCAGCACCGCGATCCGGGAGTGCGACAGGGCCAGCTGCCGCAGGCCCAGCCGGTCCAGATCCTGCCAGTGCCGGAACCGGGCGGTCTCCACCAGGGCGAACAGATCCGACTGCAGCAGGATCGGCATCGGGTCGAACCGGTCGCCGGCGATGTGGTCACTGCCCTGCATCGCGTGCACCATCCGGCGGACCCAGGGGACGACGGTGTCGGCGTTGTTCCAGAGCAGGCCGAGTACGCCGTTCGGCCGCAGGATCCGCGCGATCTCGGGCAGCGCGCGGGCGTGGTCGAACCAGTGGAAGGCCTGACCGACGATCACCGCGTCCACCGAGGCGTGCGCGAGCGGGATCGACTCGGCCGCTCCGACCATGGTGTCGATGCCGGGTCGCCGACGGCAGACCTCGAGCATCTCCTGCGACGGGTCGACCGCGACCACATCGTGCCCGAGCCCGGCGGCCACCGCGGCGAGCTTGCCGGTGCCGGCGCCCAGATCCAGGACCTGCAGTCCGCGGCCCCGGCCCAGGATCCAGGTCAGCGCCTCACCCGGAAACGTCGGCCGGCCGGCGTCGTACGCGGCCGCTACCGCGCCGAACGACTTCGCGCGGGCCTCGTTCGCCGGCTCGGAACCTGGATCATCGGTGGTCATCACCGCAAATCATGCCGTAGCAGCAGCCTGCCGCGTCGTCACTCGCCGAGCTTCTTCTGTTCGATGTGCGCGTTGAGCGTGGCCAGTTGCGGATTCGCGTCGAGGATCGCGACCAGTTCGGCGCAGTTCAGGGTGGTCGCGTCGAAGTCCTCGATGAGGGCGTCGAGCAACTTCCAGTCGTCCGGGGTGTCCAGGGTCAGCCGGTACTGCGCTCCGCCGCCGGACCAGGGCAGGTTCAGCAGCCGCATCTCGCCGGACCGGTTCTGATGCAGGTACGGCGTCACGTGCTCACGGTCAGGTCGCAGGGTCGCCTTGGCCTCGGCGTCGTACAGCCGGGCCGCGGAGAAGATCTCGTAGTCCATGCCTCGGGGGTAGGTCCGCTCGAGGCAGTTCGAGACGTAGAGATCGAGGTCGTTCTCGGCCCGCCAGCGATCGACGCCGGCGGCAACGACCTCCGGATCGATCAGCGGGCAGTCCGACGTCACCCGGACGATCCCGTCCAGACCGTGCTCGCGGGCCGCTCCGGCGAAGCGGCTCAGGACGTCGTCCTCGCTGCCGCGGAAGACCGGGACCCCGGCGTGCGCGGCCACCTCCAGCACGACGTCGTCGTTGAAGTTCGTGGTGGTCGCCACGATCACCGGAAGGCCGGTGCCGCGCAGGCGGTCGAGGTGATGCTCGAGATAGGTCCGGCCGCGGACGCTCAGCAGGACTTTGGCCGGCAGTCGCGAGCTGGTCACCCGGACCTGCGTGACGATGCCAATGGTCAGGGGTTCCATCGGAACAACTCCCGGATCTCGGCCGGGCCGGCGAGATGGCCGGCGCCCAGCTCGGTGTCGGTGAACTCGCGGGCGATCGCGGGCGGCACGAACGGCTGGTCCAGCTCCGGCCAGAGCCGCTTGATCCTGGCCTGCCCGCCGAAGGAGGGATGTTCGTGTTCCAGCACCATCGGGTCGCCGTAGACCCCCGGTTGCAGGCCGATCGACGCGCCGTACAGGACGGCGGAACTGAGCCGGTTGGACGCGACCCGCGTGTGTCTGCGGAGTTCGCGCAACTGTTTGACCAGGAACTTGGCGTCGGTCCGGCGCCAGTGCAGGCCTCGGTAGCCATGGGTGATCACGCGGAAGCCCGCCTCCTGGTAGAGGTTGCGGATCTCCTGCTTCTCGTACTCGTTCCAGTACAGGCAGACGGTCACCGGGCCGGTCTCATGCTCGTTGATCGAGGCAATGAGCCGGCCGTGGTCGCCCAGCACGTGCTGGCCTTCCCAGCCGTGGAACGGGTAGAAGATGGTGCCCGCGGCACCTTTTGCCGGCGTGGCCAGCTCGGGATGCACCTCGAGCAGGTAGAGCCAGACCGAGCCGATCACCGAGTAGTTGCGCAGGCCCATCGAGTGGCCGCGCCGGCGGACGCTGTCGGACCAGACGAACTTCGGCGTCCCGGGTGCGAAGGTGGTGCCGTGGGCGAAGCCGTCCAGGATGTTCCAGCCGTGCTGCAGGTACCCCCAGATCCGCGGCGGCTTCGCGAGTCCGGCGTACGACGCCATGATGTTGGCGTGCCCGTAGAAGTGGTTCGCGTGGTGCATCAGCGGCGCACCTTCCGCAGCAGGCGCTTCACGCGGCGGCGGATCACCCGGGCCGGGTTGAGCACCGCGTGGCCGACCCGGTAGGGCAGTGACCGGCGGATCCCGCTGACCGTGCCTTCGAACAGGATCGCCCGGGCGCTCGCGTGCGCCAGCTCGTCCGCGAGCCGCGCCACGGTCGCGAGCTGCTCGGCACTCCCCATCGGCCGGATCACCTCGGCCGAGGCCGAAACCTCTTCTGTCACAGTGATCCCGGCCATCGACGCCAGCCGTGCGGTCAACGCGTGCGGGTCGCCACCCGCAGGCCATGGTTGCCGTGAGCCACTTTCCAGCACCCGCCGCGCGAACCGGGTGAGATGCGTGACCACATCCCCGTCCTGCGCCTCCCCGAACAGCCGGTACGACGTCCCGTCCAGGATCACGTTGTCCGGCGATCCCGCACCCCCGTCGCCGAGCCAGGCAACGTAGTCAGGAATGATCCGGCGCACAGTCGCCTGGTCATCGACCCGCAGGGCAGCAAGAAGGTGCTCCTCCAAGAGGACACCGGAACCGGTGGGGACGGCGCACTCCGGGAGCACGCTGGGGCTGGTGGAGGCGGCGTCCCCCGGCCGCTCGGCCCCGCCGACGAAGTACCACGCGGGTGCGAGGTCGCTGCCCAGGCCCGCCGCAGTTGCGTCCAGCACCAGGCGGTAGGGGTCCATCAGCGTCGGGCCTGCGTTGCGTGCGGCAACCGTCCTGGCGGCGGCGACAGCCGCCAGACCATGGACCGAGGTCACAGCGAGTTGAGCTTCGACCAGGGACGGGAAGACTGCGTAGGTCTGAACGATCTCGACACCTGCGTCGCGCAGCGCGGCCTGCAGCGGTTTGATGCCGGCGGGAGCGGTGTCGGCTACGTCGCGGGCCCAGTCCTCGTCGCGGGGGAGGGCGGCCGTGATCGCGGGCTGGATCAAACGTTCGACGCCGAAGGAGTTCTGGGCGCCGAGGAGTAACCGGCCGGTCGGAGCGAGCCGGGACCGGAGACGGGCGAGGGCCTCGGTCCAGGTCAGCTTCGGGGTGTCCGGGCCGACGAGCCGCTCGAGGCCGTCGAGCGCGACGATCACGTCGTACGTCTCGTCGGCGCCGAAGCGGTCGAGGGCGCCGCAGAAGACCTGGCCCTTGGTCTCGTCGAGGAGTTCGGCGATCTCCTCCGCGTCCGGGGCCGAGCGCAGCAGCAGGTCGACCGACGTGACCCGGGCGGCGACAGCGGTGATCACGTCGACGGCGTGCGGGCCGGCGATCAGCACGGAGTCCCCGGGCTGGAGGGCGGCGGCCAGGAGTGCTGTGGCTGCGGGTCCGGCGGCCGCGGGGCGGGCGTCGACCGGGTGCAGATCCGACCAGTTGAGCATCTCTCCGCCGATCAAGTTCGATCGGGTCACATCAGTCACGTTAACGAACCAGCTTCGTCAGAGTGTCGATCACCCGGTCGACATCGGCGTCGGTCAGGTCGGGGAAGAGGGGCAGTGACAACTCCTCAGCGTAGAAAGCCTCGGCGTTCGGGCACAGGCCGCGCCGGTACCCCTGCCGCGCGAACACCGGGTGCCAGTAGACCGGAATGTAGTTCACCTGGACGCCGATGCCCGCCGCCCGCATGCCTTCGAAGACCTCGCGGCGGCGGCCACCGAGGACGCGGACCGGATAGAGGTGCCAGGCTGGATCCACGCCGGCGCGCTGCACCGGCGTACGCAGGCCGTCCACTCCATGGAACGCCTCGTTGTAGCGGGCGGTGATCTCGGACCGGCGGCGCTTGAACTCCGCGAGTCGGGTGAGCTGCGACAACCCGAGCGCGGCCCCGAGGTCGGTGAGCCGGTAGTTCACGCCGTACTCGTGCACCTCTTGATGCCACGGGCCTTCGTCGGTGATCTCGAACCGGTCCGGGTCGCGGACGAGGCCGATGAAGTGGAACTCGTGCGCCCGTTGGCCGATCGACGGGTCCTTGCAGACGACGGCGCCGCCTTCGCCGGTGGTGAGGTTCTTGGTCGGGAAGAACGACATCGTGGTCACGTCGGCCAGATCCCCGACCGGACGGCCGTCGGCGAAACCACCGATCGAGTGCGCCGCGTCGGCGAGGGTGCGCGCGCCGACCCGGTCCGCCAGCGGCTGCAGTACGGCGTACTCCGCGGCCTGGCCGGCGTAGTCGACGGCCGCGATCACCTTCGTGCGCTCGGTCAGCGCGACGTCGACGGCCGAGGGATCGATCAACGCGGTGTCCTCGTCGACGTCCGCGAAGACCACCTTCGCCCCGAGCATCGCCGCGCAGGATGCCGTTGCGACAAAGGTCATCGGGGTGGTGATGACCTCGTCACCCGGTCGCACACCGAGAGCGGCGTACGCGATGTGCAGGGCCGCCGTCCCCGACGTACAACTGACCGTGCGGTGGCCACCAGCCAGCTGGGAGACGACCTGCTCGAACGCCGTGACCGCCGGCCCCGTGGTGAGCCAGTCACCTCGCAGTACAGCGGTGACGGCCTCGATATCCGCGTCAGAAATCGACTGACGCCCGTACGGCATCATGTTCTAGACGTCGCTCTCCAGGATCTTGCGGATCTCGTCGATCGAGTACCACAGGTCGTTGGTGTCCGACGCGTAGTGGAACCCGTCCGCCACCGGGATGCCGTCGGCCGGGGGGAGATAGCCCCAGCTGGCCAGGTCGGGCTGGAGCACGAACCGCTGGCCGAGCGCGAGCGCGCGCCGGCCTTCCTCCGGGCTGATCATCTCCTCGTGCAGCTTCTCGCCCGGGCGCAGGCCCATGTCGTGCATCTTCGCGCCGGGCGCGATCGCCTCGGCCAGGTCGGTCACCTTCATCGACGGGATCCGCGGCACGTACAGCTCGCCGCCGGTCATCAGGTCGAACGAGTCGACCACGAACTCGACCGCCTGCGGCAGCGTGATCAGGAACCGAGTGCAGCGCAGGTCGGTGATCGGCAGCGACTGGCCGGCCGCGTGCAGGGCCCGGAACTTCGGGATGATCGAGCCGCGGCTGCCCATCACGTTGCCGTACCGGACCACACTGAAGCGGGTGTCGTACGCCGCCGCGTAGTGGTTGCCGTTGATGAACAGCTTGTCCGCGGTCAGCTTGGTCGCGCCGTACAGGTTGATCGGGCTGGACGCCTTGTCGGTGGACAGCGCCACCACGCGCTTCACGCCGGAGTCGATCGCGGCCTCGATGACGTTCTGCGAACCGACCACGTTGGTCTGGACGAACTCCCACGGGTTGTACTCGCCGCTGTCGACCTGCTTCAGGGCGGCCGCGTGGATGACGTAGTCGACCCGGTGCATGGCGCGCAACAGCCGGGA
Organism: Kribbella sp. NBC_01510; assembly: GCF_045040325.1. Classification (NCBI taxonomy): domain Bacteria; kingdom Bacillati; phylum Actinomycetota; class Actinomycetes; order Propionibacteriales; family Kribbellaceae; genus Kribbella; species Kribbella sp. NBC_01510. Next base: position 2,813,209 of record NZ_CP109418.1, read on the forward strand.
CCGATCCCGGATGTCACCGAGGAAGAACCGCAGCCGGGGGTCGTCGCCGAACCGCTGGCGGACCTCCCACTGCTTGAGCTCGTCGCGGCTGAAGACGATGATCCGGCGCGGGTTCAGCTGGTCCAGCGCGTGCCGGACGAACTCCCGGCCGAAGGAACCGGTGCCTCCGGTGACGAGGATGTCGGAGCCGGTGAGGATGGACACTCGAGCGGGACCCTTCTGACGGACAGTTCTTAGCACCGTACGCGCAGTGCAGATTCGAACAATAGCCGCCCGTCCCGCCGCCCTCTCAATCCCGCGTCTCAGCCGGGCGTGATCAAACGAACGCTGGGGAAGTACGTCCGGAACGGACGGTGGTCGCGGGTGATTACCTGATAGCGCTGCACCGCGGCATGTGCGCCGATGTAGAAATCCGGCAGTGGCGAGGTCTTCGCGCCGCCGCGGCGCCGGTAGGCCACGAAGGCGTGCGCGGCCAGGAATCCGGCCGGGAACGGCAGCGGTTCGCGCCGGAAGTCGCCGGCCGGGAGCGCGGCGTCGACGTCCTCGATCCGGTCGAATCCGGCCGACACCTCGGCGTAGACGATCGGGTTGATCACCAGCTCGCCCTGGTCCCGGGCCTCCGCCACCGCGGTCGCGGACCACTCGCCCCATTCGCGGTCGTCGGTCAGGATGTCGAGCAGCACACAGGTGTCGACGAGGGTCACGGGCTGCTCGCCCGCCGCGGGGTCGGCGCGCCGCGCGCCGAGCAGGTCGGAGGTCCGGTCAGTCGCCACGCAGCAGCTCCATCAGCTCCTCGGTGCTCATCGCGCTCGTCGCCCGCCCGCGCATCTCGCGCACCAGCCGCTGCCCGCGGCTCTCCGCCTCCGCGACCCGCACGATCCGCAGTCCGTCCGCCGCCTCGATCACGGTCACCTCGTCCCCCTCGTGCAGATGGTGCTTCCGCCGGAGCTCGGCCGGAATCGTCACCTGGCCCTTGCTGTTGAGTCGCATCCTAGCCTCCTACGTAGTACGCCTCCTACGTATTACCAGTCTATCCACAAGTGCGGATTCTCACCCGGGGTCCGCGGCCGAAAGCCGATATGCAGCCGATACGGTCGGGGCGTGAAGCGCGTCGGGATGCGGTGTGATGTCGGTCCGGGGGCCGGGATCGGGCACGTGATGCGGTGCCTGGCGCTGGCGGAGGAGGTACGGCGACGCGGCGTCGAGATCGTGTTCGTCTGCGACGCGCACACGGTGCCGTGGGCCGCGGAGCAGATCGCGGCCCGCGGGATCGGCGTGGAGCGGGCGGTGTCGACACCGGACGAGCATGGTGAGCTGGTCGGCCGGCTCGGCCTTGATGCGGTGGTCTTCGACGGCTACGACCTGGACCCGTCGGTCTACCGTGCCGTCCGTGCGACCGGTGTCCCCACCCTCGCCGTCGTCGACGGCGACTTCCGCGGCGCAGAGGCGGACCTGCTGGTCGACCAGAACCTCTCCGCCGAGCTCGACCGCCCCAACCTGCCACCCGGCACGATCCGGCTCGCCGGGCTCCAGTACGTGATGATCCGCGACGAGATCCTCGCTCTCCGCCCGTCCGCACCACCCGCGCCGCGGCAGGTCGCCGTACCCAAGGTGTTCGCGTTCTTCGGTGGGACGGACGCGTTCGGCGCCGGTGCGCCCGTGGTCCACGCGCTCGTGGCGACCGGCGTGCCGTTCGAGGCCACCGTGGTCGCGCCGACCGCCGACCTCTCCGCGCGGATCGCCGCGATCCAGCTCCAACCGGGGCAACACGTTGACGTGATCGCACCAACGGATCAGCTGGCGGCGGCGGTTCGCGAGGCCGATCTGACTATCAGCGCCTCGGGTACGTCGACGTGGGAGCTGCTGTGTCTCGGTGCGACGGGTGGACTCGTGTGTGTCGTGGACAACCAGGTGATGGGGTACGAGCGCGCGATAGCCACCGGTACGGCGGCCGGCGTCGGCGTGCTGTCCGAGCTGAAGGATGACCCGTCGTCGGCGGCCGCTGTGCTCAAACGTCTGCTGACCGATCCGCTGGAGCGCGCCCGTCTCGCTTCGGCGGGCTGGAAGCTCGTGGACGGCCTCGGGCGCACACGCGTGGCCGACGCGCTGCTGGCGCTTATCTGAGCTCGTAGATGGTGGCGTCCAGCGTGGCGTGGCGGAGCCGGACGTAGTTGCGGAGTGCTGGTGACACGTCGCCGGCTCGATGGTCGGCGTACAGCCAGCGCACGCCGGCTTTGCGCAGCCGCTCGATCGCCGCGGGCGTCGGGGCCTTGAAGGCGGCGTCGTTGGCGGCCAGCTCCTCACGGTTCCAGTACGGGATCAGGCTCGGGTTCCCACCGGTGGTGAGGGCGATCCGGTTGGCCTGGTTGGAGTACGACCAGCCCTCGATCAGCACCGGCCGCTCGGACAGGGCGGCGAGCCAGAAGTGCCGGCTGTCGCAGAGGCCGTTGCGTTCGATGATGCAGTGCGCGTTGGTCGCGACCAGATCGCCCGGTCTGCTGTTCCGGCGCAGCCATTGAGCCGCACCGGCCTCGGCAGCGGTCGCACCGCCGCGGAAGGGGTGGGCGAAGACCAGATTGGACGCCTTGCCCGATACGAACGCCTGCAGCGGGACCAGCGTCGCCCCGATCATGCTCGCTGCCACCGCACCGGCCAGCAGAGCCACGAACACGTTGCCGGGCCGCCGGAACGCCTTCCACACAAGGGCAACCACCACGGCGACCGTCCCGAGCACAGCAGCCGTCCACAGCCAAGGACCCTTGATCCCACGCAGGTCCGCCGACTCCACTCGGGCGATGGCGAGTCCCGCAAGCCCGAGCAGTCCGGCCACACCCACGAGCACCACAGCCCGCCGATCGCCGAGTCGTCCGACCAGATTGGCCAGCCCGACCGACGCGAGTACGGCGACAACGGGAAAGGCCGTCCGCAGGAAGTACAGCTGGCTGACCCCCGACTGTGTCGTCAGCATCGTCCCGAGCAGCCCGGCGACCGCGAAGCCCAGCAGGAACACCGCCCCGGTGTCCCGCCACTTCCGCCCGACGAACAGTAGCCCGGACGCCGCCAGTCCCCAGCTCAGTAGAGTCGTTGCCGCCGACAACGATTTGGCATGCGGGTTTGCGACCAGCGTCGGGTACGGCGCCAGCTGGACGAACGTCTCGAACGGCTTGATCTGCGTCCCCCACGTGCTGCCGCCGAAGATCGTGATCAACGCGGCCAGGAACACCACGAACGACAGCAGTCCGCCGAGCAGCGCCGTACGCGTGCTCTTCCGGGCCATCCCCAACTGCAGGAACGCGAAAGCGAACCCGAGCCCCAGCAGCGGAAGGATCGTCGACTTCGCCCCGGCCGCGACCAGGGCGAGCAGGATCAACAGCACCCACCGGCTCCGCGGCGCCCCCGAACGCAGCAGATCGACCGCGACGATGCACAGCGCCAGTGCGATCAGGACGCCGAGGTTCTGCGTCGGACTCAGGTACGCCGCGACCGCGGTGGAGATCCCGCCGAGTCCCTGATCAGCCAGTGGTTGCACAGCCCCACCCAGCCCGGCGATCAGGACGGCCAGCGGCCCGGCCCATGTCGCGCCCGTCTCTGCGGTCGGGGTGAACCGGGTGGTCAGTGCGAAGACCAGTCCGCACCCGGCGAGGAACAACGGCAGCCAGCTGAGCGAGTGGATCAGGTCGGTCAGGTCGATCCGCGTCCCCCACGCCGTCGCTGCGGTCGCCTGGTGGAAGAACGTGTGGTACTTCATCGGCTCGCCACCGAGCCACAGCGTCGAGATCGGTACGTCGTACTTCGCACTGGCGGCCAGAGCCTGCTGGAAGGCGAGATCTGGGTACGCCCGCAGCGGATCGGTGTACGCCGGCAGGAACTGACCCGGTCCGCGCCGGTAGACGATCAGTACGACGACCGCCGTCGACGCGGCGAGCAGCCACGCCTGCAGTGGTCGCAGGGGCTGGTCGACCCGCCGCCAGACCCGTGCTCGGACGTCGCTGTCCGCGAAGGTGAGCAGCAGTACGACGGGCGCCCAGACCCAGGACGAGGCCTGCAGCCCGATCGACGCGCTGGCCAGATACACGATCACCTGCGCGGCGGTGCCGACTGCGAACCCGGCGGCGAGGTCCTCGACCAGATTGCGTCCGTAGCTGCCGATCAGCCGCCACAGCGCGAACCCGGGCAGCGCGACCGCGAGCCCGGTGAACAGGACGAACCGGCCGAGTTCGTAGAAGGTCGAGTGCAGGGCGAGCAGGACGATCGCGAGAATCAGCACCGTCAGCCCTGCCACCAGACCGGAAAGGGAGGGCCCCGCTGTCCGCGGCCCCCGCCGCCTCGCCCTCGCGCGCATGTCGTAACAGTAATGTGAAATCTGTTGCGTCACGAATGCGGAGTGTCACCGCTAGTAATGTCCCGGAGTATGCGAACCGATCAGCCGGCGCTCTCCGTCGTCGTACCGATGTACGACGAGGAGGAAGTGCTGCCGATGTTCTTCGCGCGGATGCGGCCGCTGCTGGACGGACTCGGGATCACCTACGAGCTGATCGTGGTGGACGACGGCAGCCGCGACCAGACCGCGACGCTGCTGCTCGAGGCCGCGAAGGACTGGGCTCAGCTGCGCGTGGTCCGGCTGCTCCGGAACAGCGGTCATCAGGCCGCCCAGTCGGCCGGCTTCCGCCGGGCCCGGGGCGAGTACGTGGTGACGATCGATGCCGACCTGCAGGATCCGCCGGAGGTCATCGCCGAGTTCCTCACCGCCGTCCGCGACCAGGACGTCGATGTCGTGTACGGCGTTCGCTCGGACCGGTCGAGTGACACCTGGCTGAAGCGGACGACCGCGCGGATGTACTACCGGCTGATGTGCCGGCTGGTCGGCAAGGAGATCCCGTTCGACGCCGGCGACTTCCGGCTGGTGTCGCGCCGGGTGGTCGATGCCGTGAACGCGCTACCTGAGGACGGCCGGGTGTTCCGGCTGGTGATCCCGTGGCTCGGCTTCCCGAGCGCGGAAGTGAAGTATGTGCGTGCGGAGCGAGCGGCCGGGACGACGAAGTACAGCTTCTCGAAGATGCTCCGGCTGGCCTTCGACAGCGTGACCGCGTTCTCGGCCGCGCCGCTGCGGCTGGCGACCTGGCTCGGGCTGCTCGGTGGGATGCTGTCGGGCGTGTTCGTGATCGGTGCGCTGGTCATCAAGCTGACCGGCCGCAGCATCCCGGGCTGGACGTCGACCGTGCTGGCGGTCAGCGTGATCGGCGCGATCCAGTTGCTCTGCCTCGGCCTGCTCGGCGAGTACGTGGCCCGCCTGTTCCAGTCGAGCCAGCGACGCCCCCAGTTCCTCGTCGGCTACGACAGCCTCGAGGACCACGGACACCACACCTTCGCCGAAACAGTCGACGAAAACGACTAAGCTCCCTCCTCTATGAGTTGGTACGACGCGCTCGAGGCCGGTGAGTTGACCGTGCGGCCGTCCGTGGACGCGGCGAAGCGGTTCGGCGTCTCGATCGACCGGATGTCCGTGTCCGCCTCCGCCGGTACGCCGCTCGCCGAAGTGCTGTCCGCCGTCGAGAGATCGACCGCCGACGTGATCGTGCTGCGCTACCCCGCCCGCGAGACCACCTGGTTCGCGGCGCTGACGAGCGGGCCGCGGCAGGCGCTGCTGGCCGACACCGTCGTCTTCTGGTCCCTCCCGACCGGCAAGGGCCGCCGGCCGGCGCCACTGGCCGGGTTCAGCGCGCAGGTCGAACCCGCGGCCGACGACGTCTTGGTGGACGACGTGGTCGCGGACGTCTTCGGCGACTCGGGGAACCATTACTGCGCCAACCCGCAGTTCGACCGGACGCTCGCCCTGGCCGGCCGGCAGGACTGGGCCCGCCGGCGGATCGCCGACGCCGGCGCGGTGGTCCTGCGCGGGCCCGACCGCCGGGTGCTCGCGCTGGCCGCGATCGACCAGCAGCGCTCCTGGACCGAGATCCAGCTCGCCGGCGTCGTCCCGGCCGAGCAGGGCCGCGGCCGGTACGGTCACCTGCTCGCCGCGATCGAGGACGCCTGCACGAGCCGGCGCCTGGTCGTGTCCACGCAGGCGCACCACACCGGCATCCAGCGGGTCTGGGCCCGCTACGGATTCGAGCCGGTGCATAACCTTGTGACCCTTCACCTCGTTTACGCTCCGTAGGTGCCTTGGGGGTGCACACCTAACTTCAGCGAGGGGGGTTTTGCCGGAGTGACGCCGCGGCTGAGTGTGGTCGTGCCCCTCTACAACGTCAGTGAGTACGTCGAGCCGTGCCTGGACTCGATCGCCCGGCAGACGTGGAGCGACTTCGAGGCGATCCTGGTCGACGACGGGTCGCCCGACGACAGCGCGGTGATCGCGAAGGAGTTCTGCTCCCGGGACTCGCGCTTCCGGCTCATCCAGCAGGACAACGCCGGGCCCGGGCCGGCCCGCGACACCGGGATCCGCGCGGCGACGGGTGAGTACCTGGCGTTCGTCGACGGCGACGACCTGGTCTCGCGGCACGGGTTCGAGTCGCTGATCCGGACCCTCGACCGGACCGGGTCCGACTTCGCCGGCGGCAACGCGCGGCGGTTCAACAACAGCTTCGGGGTCCGGCCGTCGTGGCTGCACCGGCAGCCCTTCGCCCGCACCCGGTCCGCGACCCACGTCTGCGAGGTGCCCGACCTCGTGCTGGACCGGATGCTCTGGAACAAGGTCTACCGGCGCTCGTTCTGGGACGAGTTCGGCTACCGCTTCCCGCCCATCCGCTACGAGGACTACCCGGTCGCGCTGAAGGCGCACCTGGACGCCGTGACCGTGGACACCATCACGGCGCCGGTCTACTACTGGCGCGAGCGCGAGTCCGGCGAGTCGATCACCCAGCAGAAGTTCCAGCTCGCCAACCTCCGCGACCGGGTCGTCTCGGCCGGGATGGTGATGGACCTGGTCGAGGACGGCCTGCCGTGGGTCCGCCGGCGGGTGCACGCGCACCTGGCCCAGATCGACGTACTCACGCTGATGTCCGCGTTCGGTTCGGTGCCGGCCGACGAGGAGCAGCACCTCGTCGAGCTGTCGCGACTGCTGCTGGACCGGCTCGACTCGTCAGTCCTGGCGGCCACTCACCGGTATGACCGGATTCAGCATGCCGCGCTCCGCGCCGGCGACGTCGGGCTGCTCCGGCGGCTCGCCCTGTTCCGCAACGACGGCGGACTCCGCGGTGGTGCCCGGGCAGTGTCCCGGCCGCGGTCACGGCAGCTCGATTACAACTACCCGGGCCTGCGGGCGGCCGTCGTACCGCAGGAGTTGTACCGGGTGTCGGACAAGGATCTGACGCTGGCGACGAGCGTGCGCGAGGTGGCGTGGGTCGACGGCGCGCTGTCGGTCAAGGGCACCGCCGAGATCCGTCACCTGGAGACCGGACGCTCCTCGAGCCTGAGGATCGCCCTGGTCATCGAGGACACTCCGCACCCGCTCCAGGTACGCCGGTACGACGCGCTGGACCTGCACGGTGACACGACGCGGGTCGGATTCGAGGTCGTGCTGGATCGCGAACTACTCGCTCTCTGCACGGGTGCTCCGGCGCACTTCGCCGTACAGATGACGTCCGGGCGACGGCACCGGCGGGGCACGCTCGGTGGGCAGGGGCCGGGCAGTCCTGGGTGGCCGCCCGGTGCGTGGATCGACGACGCCAGCTGGATTCAGCCCGGCCCGGGCAAGAACGGATGGTTCGCCGTACGCCGGCTCACGGATCCTGGCCGCCTGACGTCGGTCGAGCCGACGCCGGATGCGCTGGTGTTGCACGGCCGGTCTTCGTTCGACGAGCCGTCGTTGTTCGCCACCCGGCCGATCGTGGGTGGCGAGGAAGAGATCCCGCTGGAGGTCGACGGCCGCGACTTCACGGCGAGACTGCCGATCGCGGACCTCCTGGCGCAGGCCAATCCGGACGACCCCTTCGGTCAGCGGACGACGCGATCGTTCCGGCTCCGTGGCCCCGAGGGACAGCAGCGGGTGTTGCTCTGGACGGCAGGGGAGTCCGCGGTGTCCCGGACCGAAGGCGATCGGGTCGTGACGGTGACGCGGTCGACCGGCGGGTACGTGAACCTGCACGAGTCCCCGATCCGGACGACGGCAACCTCTGTCGTTGCGATGGGCAACATGTTGGTGGTGCGCGGGTCGCACTGGCGTGACGTCAGCTTCGGTTGGCGGCGCTACCTGGCCGACTCCGACGACCACCTGGACGTCGCGTGCCGCCGTACCCTGTCCGGCGACGGCTGGGAAGCGGCGGTCGAGGTGGACGCGCTGATCCCCGCGGCGGCGGAGCGGGTCTCTGACGACCCGTTGGCCTCGCTGGCGGACTGGATCCTGTTCGCGACCGCGCCCGGCGGCTCATCGCATGCCGTGCAGTGTGAGCCCTTCCTGTACAGCCGGTTGCCGTTGACCATCTCGCGAGACGCGCACGTTCTCGCCGTACGGCCGCATGCCGGCACGTTGCACGTGGAGGTCCGCTGATGCATCACCACAACCACTACTACGGCCAGACGCACATCCTCAGTCGCTACGCGGGTTTCGACTTCGATCACCCGCCGCGGCTGCGAGGCTATCTGCAGCACGGCTGGAACATCGGCTGTGGGTGGAACCCGGTGCACGAGTTCTACGACGGCGCCTGGCGCTTCACCTGGAGCGACGCACCGCGGCGCCGCGGGCATGCGCTCGGCCGGCGGAACTACCACAGCATCGGCGCGCCGTTCCTTTACCTGCTGGAGCTCGAGAAGGAAGCCGAGCCGGTCGAGCGCGAGGGCACGCTGTGGTTCCTCTTCCACGGGTGGGAGGGCGGCAAGATCCACGGCGACCATCAGCGACTGATCGACGAGATCCGCGAGACCGAGCCCGGGCCGGTCACCTTTTCGTTGTATTACACGGAGTACGACCGTCCCGAAGTCCGCGGGTTCTACGAGGACGCGGGCTTCCGGGTGGTGTCGTTCGGGCGCCGCGGGTTCTCGTACGAGGGGACCGATCGGCGCTTCCTGTTCAAGCAACTGGCCGAGCTGCGGCGGCACAAGCGGGTCGCCGCCAACCGGTTGTCGACGGCAATCTTCTACGGCGTCGCGGCCGGCTGCGAACCCGCGGTGTACGGCGACCCGATGGAGATGGACGGCGAGAACCCCTTGTTCGGTGGGCAGAGCCGGATCGAGCGGCTGTGGCCGGAGATGCTCGGTACGTCGATCGACCTCGAAGCCGCCCGGGCGACCACCGACCTGGAGCTCGGCAAGCCCTGGATGATGCCGCCCGCGGAGTTGCGGATGCTGTTCGATTGGAGAGAGCGTGTCTGACCTTCAGGTGGTCCTCGGCGAGATGCAACCCTGGACCGACCGCGCCGACAACCATCCGGCTCTGGCCGCCGTGCTGGCCGACGTCCTCCCCGGCGACCGCCGCACCCTGATCGTCGGGCCGCACTCTCGCCCGCTGATCTCGACGGTCCTCGACCGGACCGCCGACGCTACGATCCTGCTCCGCTCGGTGTCGGACGCCGAGGAGTCGGCCGCGGAGTTCGCCGACCGACTCCAGGTCGTCGCCGGCGCACTGGACGGCCTCCGCGCCGAGCCGTTCGAGGTGGTCATCGCCGCTGACGGTCTTGATCGGGTCCTTGGCTACGACAGTGGCGACCTCAGCTGGACCGAGCGGTTGCACGCGTTGGCGGCGCTCGCTGCTCCGGATGCGGTGGTCGTGCTCGGTCTCGAGAACGAGTTCTCCCTGGTGAATCTGCTGGACAGCCGTCCGGCGGACGAGCGCCATGGCGACGACGAGTGGCGGCCGCTGCACGACGACCCGTCGCGCCCGGTCTCGGTCTCTCAGTTCGAAGCCGCGTTGCCGTGGACGGCGGCGATCTACGCCGACTTCGGCTCGCGGGCTTTCGTCGCCGCGGAGGTCGCCGCGGCCGCTCGGCCGGGGGAGTTGCCTACGCGTCTGGCCGCAGATGCGTTGGAAGCGGGCGACGTTCCGCTGCTCTCGTCCATCGCCCAGGGCGTCGACTCCGCCGCCCGGGCCGGCCTCTTGCCGGCTATCCCCACCGCGTGGCTCGCAATCTCCGGCGTCCCGGCCGCCCATGCCGTCTACGCTCAATCCGGCCCGGCCGTTCTCACTGCAGACCAGGGCCCCGCCGGTTGGCGGACGACCATCACCACACCGCCCACGGCCCACAGTCCCGCGGCCGACAGCCCCGCCGCCGACAGCCCCACGGCTGACAGCCCCACCGCCGACAGGTCCGCGGCTGACCGCCCCACGGCTGGCGTCCCCGCGGCCGCAGCCGACCGCTCGGCGTCCGCGACCACGCCTGTGTTCGACGCGAGCGTCGTCCCGTCGGCCGTTCCCGGCGGCGTGACCGTCGAGTCCGTTCTCTTCCGGCTGGCAGCGGCCGAAGACGTTCCCGGCTTCCGGAAACTGGCCTCCTGCCTCGGGGATTGGGCCGCTGACTCGCAGGTCGTGCTTCGGTGGGACGACGTCGTGGTCGACGGAGACACCTTTGCCTACGGGGTTTCGCCGTGGGCGACTGCGGATCCGACGGACAAGGCGGACCTGCTGGCGGCTGCCTGGTATCGGTTCCACGATCGGCTGATCGGCGGCCATCGACGCCACCCGTGGCCGCCGTGGATGGTCGGCGACGATCTGGTGTCCACCTGGATGAGCATGTCCGGCATCGAACTGCCGGAGCCCGTCCAGGCGACCTCACCCGACACCGCACCGGCCTCCGCCGGACACGTTGCTCGCGGCAAGGAATTGGCTTCCGCGCTGGCCGGCGTACTCGAGACACGCGAGCACGCGGCTGCCGACGTACGCACCGCACTGGCGGACGCCGAGGCCGCGCGGCGTGAGCTGTTCGAGCTGAAGGGGCATGTCTACGGTCTCGAGCGCACGCTCGGATTCCGCAACAAGGCGATGAAGACGCGCGAGAACCGCATCCGCGAGCTGCGGATCCAGCTGCAGAAGCTGACCGCCGACCACGAGCGCATCCGCGGATCACGCACGTACGCCCTCTCCCGGGTCGTGTTCCACGCCGCCCAGGTGCGCAAGCCGCGGGTGATGGCCCGCAAGCTCTCCCGCCGCCTGCGGAGCTTGCGGTAGTGAGGCCCCGGCTCAGCGTGGTGGTGCCGTTCTACAACGTCGGCGCGTACATCGGCGACTGTCTGGACTCGATCGCGCGGCAGACCTGGACGGATTTCGAGGCGATTCTCGTCGACGACGGCTCACCCGACGACAGTGCGGTGATCGCCAAGGAGTACTGCATCCGGGACTCGCGGTTCCGGATCGTCCAGCAGGACAACGCGGGACTCGGACCCGCGCGCAACACCGGTGTCGATCACGCCGTCGGGGAGTACGTCGCCTTTGTCGACAGCGACGACCTGGTCACTCGGCACGGCTTCGGGATGCTGGTCCGGACCCTGGACCGGACCGGCTCGGACTTCGCCGGCGGCAACGCGCGACGGTTCAACAACAGCTATGGGGTCCGGCCCTCGTGGCTCCACCGGCAGTGCTTTACCCAGGATCGGCTGGCGACCCACGTGTCGGAAACACCCGACCTCGTGCTGGATCGGATGGTCTGGAACAAGGTCTACCGGCGCTCGTTCTGGGACGAGTTCGGCTTCCACTTTCCGGCGATCCGCTACGAGGACTACCCGGTCACCCTGAAGGCACATCTCGCCGCGGTCACCGTCGACACGCTCGCCGCTCCGGTCTACTACTGGCGCGAGCGGGAGTCGGGCGACTCGATCACGCAGCAGAAGTTCCAGCTCGGCAACCTCCGCGACCGGGTCGTCTCGGCCGGGATGGTGCTGGACCTGGTCGAGGAAGCCCTGCCGCCGGTGCGCGAGCGGGTGCATTCGCATTTCACCCAGATCGACCTGCAGGCCCTGCTGACGGCTTTCGGCACGGTTCCCGCGGAGGAAGAGCAGCAGCTCGTCGAGCTCACCCACGCGCTGATCCAACGACTGGACGCATCGGCGCTCGACGGTGCGTCTCGCTTCGACCGGCTGCAGTATGCGGCGCTCCGGGCCGGTGACGTCGAGCTGCTCCGGCGGCTCGCGGTGTTCCGCGACGGACAGCGTCGGGAGGTGCGTGCGGTACGCCGGTCGGGGCGGTGGCAGCTCGACTACCCGGGCGTGCGCGAGGCCGCCGTACCCCAGGAGCTGTACGTCGCGTCGGAGCAGGACCTGACGCTGGCGACGAGCGTGCGCGAGGTGACGTGGGTCGACGGCAAGTTGTCGGTCAAAGGCACAGCCGAGATCCGGCACCTGGAGACCAAACGCGCCTCGAGCCTCCGCATCGCACTCGTCATCGCCGGCAGGCCCTATCCGTTGAAGGTACGGCGGTATGCCGAGACCGATCTGCACGGCGACGAGGCCCAGGTCGGGTTCGAAGTACTGCTGGATCGTGAGCTGCTCGCCAAGTGCACGGCCGGACCGGCCCACTTCGACGTGACGATGAGGTCCGGCCGCGTACGGCGGCGGGACAGGCTGCGCGGGCCACGGGCCGGCAGCCCGGGATGGCCGCCGGGCGCGTGGATCGACGACATGAGCTGGATTCAGCCAGGTCCCGGCAAGGATGACTGTTTCGTCGTTCGGCAGCTGACCGATCCTTGCCGGTTGACCTCGGTCGAGCAGACGCCTGATGCGCTGGTGCTGCACGGCCGGTCGAGGTTCGACCATCCGGCCCTGTTCGTCACCCGGTCGGTGGCGGGCGGCGAGGAAAAAGTCCCGCTGGAGATCGACGGCCGCGATTTCACCGCGAGGTTGCCGATCCGGCCGATCATCGAGGAGACGAATCCGGACGACCCGTTCAGCCAGCGGACGGCGCGGGCGTTCCGCATGCGCGGTCGCGAGGGCCAGGAGCAGGTGCTGTTGTGGACGGCCGGCGACCGACTGGTCTCGCATGCCGAGGGTGGCCGGGTGGTGATGCTGACCCGGTCGACCGGCGGGTACGTGAATCTGCACGAGTCCCCGATCCGGATGACGGCCACCGCTGCTGTTGCTGCTGGCAACATGTTGGTGGTGCGCGGGCCGGATTGGGGCGACGTCGGGTTCAGCTGGCGGCGGTACCTGGCCGGCTCCGACGACTACGTGGACGTGGCCTGTCGCCGTACCGTCTCGGACGACGGGTGGGCGGCGGTGGTGGACGTGGATGCATTGCGGACGGACGAGCTCCCGGCGGACTGGATCTTGTTCGCGACGGCGCTGGACGGTTCGTCGCATGCGGTGCAGTGCGAGCCGTTCCTGTCCAGCCGGTTGCCGTTGACGATCTCGCGTGACTCGCACGCTCTCGCCGTCGGGCCGCTAGCGGGCACGCTACACGTCGAGGTGCGCTGATCAGCGGCGGGCGACCAGGAGTTGGCGGGTGTCCGGCCAGTCGATCGGGTCGCCATCGAGTGAGGTGAGGGACGCGACCGGGGCGATCCTGTGCTCGATCACCCAGTCGTTGCGCCAGGCCCTCGACGCCGGGTCGACGTGGAACCCGGCCCGCTCGGCGACCGCGGACCAGCCGGCGAGGTTCAGGCCGCAGAACTGCTCGTGCGCCTCGCTCACCCAGTTGTCGCCGTAGTCCTTACGGGTGAGAAAGTCCATCGCATCGGCCAGTCGGAGCACGAGCCTGTCTCCGCGGACGCCGTACTCGAACGGCACCTTCGCGTTCCGCCGGAAGTCGTGGGCGAACTGGAAGAACCGCGCCCGCGTGGAGAGCCCGCTCACGCGCGCCGCTGGGTCGTCGAGGGACTCGAGTGCGACGGAGCGGTCCGGCTCGGCGGGGGGCAGACGCCCGAGCCGAGCATGTTGCGCTGGGGCCTCGGGATGACGCACCCCTGCCGCGGTGAGCGACAAACGCCCCGGCCTTAGGTTTGCTCGGCACCCGCCGGTCCCTTTGTGGAACAAAATTGTCACTGGGTGCACATTTGTTTCCACAGATCGGCTGGCCCAGACATCTTGGACAGTCTTGGGGTTGGCGGGCGTACCGAGCGACGGGTAGTAGTCCTCAAAACAGGAGTCCACTGGGCGGGCGCAGGCGGGCGGCTGGCCGGCAGGGGGTGACTACTACCCGTGCTTCGGTACGCCGACGGACGAACCACCGCGGCTGCTGGCAGCCTCCTGGGGAGTCGGCTAGAGGAGGTCCCAGGTGAGGGGGGTGCCGGCCTTGGCGTCTAGGCGGAAGGGGCGGCCTTCGATCTGTTGGAAGGTGTCGGGGGCCAGGCCGCCGGCGGGGCGGATGGAGCGGACGTTGTCGGGGGTGATGGGGTCGCCGGCGTGGACGTCCTGGGTGACGTAGAGGGATCGGCGGAAGCGGAGGACGTTCTGTTCGGCCTGTTTGGGGCCGATGATCGGGCGGCCCAGGGAGAGTTGGGCGATGCGGGTGTTCTCGACGAGTGACTCGAGCTCCTGCGGTTCCAGGGAGAAGGCCGCGTCGACGCCACCGTCCGCGCGCTTGAGCGTGACGTGCTTCTCGATGACGGTCGCGCCGAGCGCCACGGCGGCGATCGCGGCGCCGATGCCCATGGTGTGGTCGGAGAGGCCGACCTGGACGCCGAGCGCGTCGCGGAGGACCGGGATCGCGCGCAGGTTGGACTGCTCGGGCGGCGCCGGGTAACTCGCCGTACACGACAGAACGATGATCTGCTCGTTGCCGGTCGAGCGGGCCGCGCGGACGGCGGCGTCGATGTCGGTCAGCGTCGCGGAGCCGGTGGAGATGATGATCGGCTTCCCGGTCTCCGCCATGCCACGGACGAGCGGGAGGTCGCCGATCTCGTTCGACGCGACCTTGTACGCCGGGACGTTCAGCTTCTCCAGGAAGTCGATCGCGCTCTGGTCGAACGCCGACGAGAACGCCACCAGCCCGAGCGACGTCGCCAGCTCGAAGATCGGCTCGTGCCACGCCCACGGCGTGTGCGCCTCCGCGTAGAGGTCGTACAGCCGCGCCTCGCTCCACAGTTCGTGCTCCACCGGCAGCCGGAACGCCGGCAGGTCGACGTCGAGCGTCATCGTGTCCGCGGTGTACGTCTGCAGCTTCAGCGCCTGCGCACCGGACTCCGCCACCGCGCGGACGATGTCCTTGGCCCGCTCGAGATCGCCGTTGTGGTTCCCCGACATCTCCGCGATGACGAACGGCTGGTGGTCTGGCCCGACCGGCACTCCGCCGATGTCGATGGTGCTCACTTACTTCCCCTGTCTACGGTCCTGCTTGCGCAGGCTGATCGGAATCACGGTGATCTCGCGGCCGTCGGCGTACCGCTGCTCCGGCGTCCCCTCGGTGAAGCGGAACCGCCGGTTCATCTGCCGGACCACGGTGTTGTGCTCGAGCACCTCGCCCGTGAGTACGTCGAGGCCGAGCTCGTCGAACGCGTACGACGTGGCCTCGCGCATCACCTCGATCCACGCGGGCAACGTCTCGCCGCGCTCAGCCAGACCGTCCGCGTCGAGGAAGAACCCCCACGCTCCGGTGGATCCTTCGATGTCGAAGAAGTTCACGACTCCGGCGGTCACGCCGTCCCGCGAGTAGATCAGCACCCGCCGCGTCGGGTCGGCCGAGGCCTTCGCCCACCACGCAGCGTGCTCGTCCGCACTGATCTCATGCGCCGTGATGCTGACATCGCGATTGGCCTGCTGGTTACGCAGGCGCCGGATGGTATCGACATCGTCTTCGGTGGCGGCGCGCAACATGTTCCTAACCTAGCGCCTCGTCGAGGACCGTTCGGCACACTTAGCGGCGCCCCGGACGCCCGCTGGCGGCGTTGTCGTCGTCGCGCAATGCTCCGCATTGCTCTCCTCCTCCGCCTTGCCAGCGAACGACCGGACCACCGCTAAGCGCACCAACGGCCCTCGACGAGGCGCTACGTCTTCTCTTCAAGCGCCTTGATGTGTAAACATCTTTCGACTTCACCTTGAACGACGGTCGGAGAGTGACATGAGAGTCTGGCGAGCCATGGGTGTTCTAGGCGTGACGGCAGGTCTGTTGCTGAGCGGCGTGGCCGGTACGGCGTCGGCCGCGCAGGTGCCCGCGGATCAGCAGAGCTGTGCCCCGAGTCCGACCACACCGCTGCGGCAGTTCCGGGCGAGCTGGGTGTCGTCGGTGGTGAACATCGACTGGCCGTCCAAGACCGGTCTGAGCGCGGCACAGCAGCAGGCCGAGCTGATCTCCTGGTTCGACGACGCGGTCCGCCAGCACCACAATGCGGTCATTCTGCAGGTCCGCCCGACCGCGGACGCCTTCTGGCCGTCCAAGGTCGAGCCCTGGTCGCGGTACCTGACCGGCACGCAGGGCGGCGACCCCGGCTATGACCCGCTGGCCTTCGCCGTCGCCGAGGCGCACAAGCGCAACCTCGAGCTGCACGCCTGGTTCAACCCGTACCGGCTCTCGATGGGCACCGACATCAACGCCCTCATCCCCACCCACCCGGCGCGGCAGCACCCGGACTGGGTCGTCACGTACGGCGGGAAGCTCTACTACAACCCCGGGATCCCAGCGGCCCGCAAGCTGGTCGAGGACGCGATCATGGACGCGGTGTCGAACTACGACATCGACGGCGTGCACTTCGACGACTACTTCTACCCGTACCCGGTGGCCGGCCAGGTCTTCGACGACGCCGCGACGTACGCGCAGTACGGCGCGGGCTTCCCGACGCTGGCCGACTGGCGGCGGCACAACATCGACCTGCTGATCCAGGAGATCCAGCAGCGGATCAAGGCGATCAAGCCGTGGGTGAAGTTCGGCATCTCGCCGTTCGCGGTCTGGCGGAACAAGGCCACCGACCCGGAAGGCTCCGACACCACCGCGGGCGTGCAGACGTACGACGACCTGGCCGCGGACACCCGCAAGTGGGTCCGCGAGGACTGGATCGACTACATCGTCCCGCAGGTCTACTGGGCTGGTGGGTTCGCGCCGGCCGACTACAACAAGATCGTCCCGTGGTGGGCCGACCAGGTCCGCGGCACCCATGTGCACCTCTACATCGGCGAGGCGACGTACAAGGTCGGTACGTCGACGCAGTCGCCGGACTGGGCGGATCCGCAGGAGCTGAGTGACCACCTGGCGTTCGACAGCACGATCCCCGAGGTGAAGGGCAACATCTACTTCTCCGCCAAGGACGTGCGTGCCGACCGCCTCGGTGCGACCACACTGCTGAACAACACCTGGTACACCCGTCCGGCGCTCATCCCCGCGATGCCGTCGCTGGACTCACGCCCGCCCCTCCCGGTCCAGGCCGTCCAGGCCACTCGCACCGCTGACGGCGTCCAGGTCAAGTGGCGTCGTACGACGAGCGACACCACGTCGTACGCGATCTACCGTCGCGAACTGCTGGGCGGCGACCACTGCCCGGACAACGACGCCCGCAACCTGATCGCGACACTCCGCTCAACCGGTGCCACCCAGTCCTACCTCGACACCACAGCAACCCCCGGCACGAAGTACCTCTACACAGTCACCGCCCTGGACCGCCTCGCCAACCAGAGCATCCCCATCCCAACCATCTCCCTGCACTGACGCTCCTGGGACACCACCTGGGGTCCTCGGACAGGCTGTGCCGTGTCCGAGGGCCCTAGTTACCTGTCCGAGGTCGCGGCAGTCGCGGCGATCAACACTCCGGGCGGGCGCAGGCACCCGTCTCAGGGGCTTCGGAGGCCTGGGGTGGTGGTGAGCTGGATTGGGAGGGGGCCGGTGGGGAAGGTTGGCGGGAGGCTGCCGGTCGGCAAGCTTCCGGTCGGGAAGGGCTGGCTCGGAAAGGTCTGTCCGGGAGTCAGGCTCGAGGTCCCGGGCGTCTGAGTCGGGAGACCGGGCGTCTGGGTCGGGAGGCTGGGCGAGCCGGTGGGGAAGCTCGGCGTCTGGGACGGCGTGCCGGTCGGTGACGGGGTCTGGGACGGGAACGGGTTGGCCGGCGGGGGCGGGTAGAGCTGGTAGACGCGGACCGTGCCGTACTGGAACCGGAGCTCGGTCAGGCGGTCCAGGTTCTTGGGCGGTGCGCTGACGCGTTCGTCGAGCAGCAGCCACTGCACGCCGTACTTGGTTCGCAGCGTCTCCACGACGTCGCGGGTGGGGTTGGTGAAGGCCTCGTCGTTGAGGCGGAGCTCCTCCTGGTCCCAGAAGGCGCTCTGGACGCCGTCGGGGTACGTGTCGTCGACTCGGCTCTGGTAGGCCCAGCCCTCGACCAGGACCCGGCGTTCGGCGTACCCGGCGATCCAGTAGGAGCCAGTGAGGCAGTGCGACGCGCGGGCGCGCTGGCAGTGCACGTTGGTGGCGATCCGGTCCTCCGACCCGGAGTTCCGCCGGATGAAGCGCGCCGCCTCGATCCCACCCGGTGCGATCGAGGCGTACTCCGTCAACGGCGGTGTGGCGAACTTCCGCACCGACGCCACCGTGGTCGACGCCGTCGTACCCAACAGGACGGCGACGGCGATGACAGCCCAGGTACGACGTGAGCCGCGCAGGACGAGCCCGAGCACGCCGATGCCGAGTGCTGCGATCACCAGAGCGACCGCGGGGCCCTGTGCGAAGCAGCGGGTCGACGTACACGAACCGTCCGATCGGTCGCGGCCCCAGTAGATCGCGGCCGCCCCGATGGCCAGTGCGATCGCTGCCACGTAGTACTGGCGACGCTCCAGCGACCCGAGACCCCAGGTCGCGAGCAGTACGCCGTAGATGAAGCCGGTGCGGACGAAGAACACTGGAGTCAGGCCCTGGTCGTACAGCAGGGACGCGCCCAGGATCGCGGCGGCGAAGCCGAAGAGCAGGAACACCGGCATCGGGTCGCGTGGCAGGCGTCGCCTGATCAGCAGTGCGCCGACTGCCGGCATGACCCAGCCGAGTACCACGACGACCGCGATGACCGCCACCGCGGACTCGCCACCCATCTGGTCGGCCAGGTCCTCGAACGTCGCGCCCGGATCGAATCGCACACCGGACGCGGCGCCACGCAGTACGACGAAGAAGGTCACCGCGTACGCGGCCGCGACCGCCACACCGAGCACCAGTGCCCGCAGGTTGAGCCGTCCGGCCCGGACCGTCAGATAGATCCACGCAGCGGCCAGTCCGGTGGCGTAGACGGGCAGTGTGGTCGCCTTCGTCAGAGCCAACGCCGCAATCAACACTCCGGCAGCCACGAAGAGCCGGAACACCTGACCGCGCGTCTGACCCGGCTTACGGCGCAAGAGCAACGCAGTGACAGCGATGAGCGGCAGCAACAGCACAGTGGAGAATGCCTGCGGCGGATTGGTCAGCTGGCCCAGTGAGAACGGGCCATCCGCGAACACCCGGTCCGACACCGCCCACGGCCAAGCGATCAGGTTACCGGCGGCCACAGTGAGTCCAGCAGCGATCGGAGCGGCAACAGCGCGACCCGTGAGGAGCATGCCGACCGCAGCGGCTCCCAAGACCGTCAGCAAGATCCAGGCGAACGGCACGATCCGAAACGTCAGTACGTCGAGTGGAACGCTGGTGATCCAGTGCGACGACGCGATGTGGTCGTACGCCGCCCAGTGGCTGGTCAGCCACCTGCCATCGGCGTACGGAATGCGTGGTGGGAAGTGGTGCGTCAGCTCGGCGGCCACCGCGAGGTTGTGCGGGGCGTCCGAGTTCGGCCGGAGGGCGTCCGGTCCCACCAGCGGAATGAGGTGCGATCCGACGCGGACGAACCACGCGGCCGCGACGCCGACCGCCACCATCGCCCCGGCCGTCGCCCACCACGGCGTCGGCCGCTCAGGCAGCTTGCGCCGCGGCAGCGCCCGCCACATCCCGAACGCCAGCGCCGGCATCAGCAGCGCCGCGAACGGCATGCTGAACAGCATCCCGATCGGATAGAGCAGCGTCTCGACGGCCAGGCCGAACGCCGTCCCCAGGACCGCGTCCGCCGCGAACCAGCCGGTGCCGCCGGTGAGCCGCCGCCAGAACATCGTGCCTGGTACGGCGATGATGAGCAGGAGGTACCCGAGATACGCGCCGGCCATCCAGGGCGGCTGCTCCTGCAACGCGACGAACCAGGCCAGTGGCAGCACCGGAAGGCTCACCATCGCCGCCAGGCGCTTCCCACGGACCGCGGCCACGCGCTTCCCCCGGCCTCTGATCATCGGCAAAGTGTATGAGCCTGCCGAGTCGCGTCCCCGCCCGGTAAGCCGTTTACGGCCAGGGAATTCACCTTTACACTCAGTAATCTCCCAGATCACGCAGCGTTCGGGAGGTCCGATGGTCGCCCTCCACATCGCCGGACTGCCGGTCGAGGAGGTCCTGCTCGCCGCCGTCGCCGCCGCGAGTCCGCTGATCGCCCTGGTCGGCTGGGAGCTCTCGGCGCGGATCAAACGCCTGAAAGCCTGGGTACGCCGCCGCCCGCCGGTGGCGGCGCCGCCCCCGGAACCCCCTTAGCCGGGGGTGCCACCGGATGGGGACGCTAGGCTTTGGGCTTATGAGTTCGGTGCCACGGGGTCGGGTCAGAGAGTTGATGGGTGAGGTGATGACGGCTCAGGGACGGATATTGCCGGGTGAGGACGCGGCGGATCTGCGCGATATCGGGTTCCGGTCGCTGGACTTCTCCGAGCTGGCCCTCCGGGTGGAGGACGAGCTCGGTGACGAGCTGAACTTCGATGCCCCCGGGCTGCGCCGGATCGCCACTGTCGGCGACGTGCTGGATTTCATCGAGCAGCTCCAGTCGGCGTGACCGCGCGGCGCCGGACCACCGCCTTGATCGGCGACGACAACACGGTTGTCGTCGCCGGCAAACGCCTGACCTGGCGGACCCTGCACAAACTGCCGCAACTGCCGTCGCCGGCCGCCGTCCTGGTCGACAACGGCGCCGACGCGCTAGCCGCCCTCCGCCACCACGCGGTGCACGGCACCGAGCTTCTCGTCGCCACCCGAACCCGCGTCGACGAGCGCATGCGCGAAGAACTGGGCGAGTCCGGTTTCGCGATCGTGCTGCCCGATGGGGAAGTGACACCGGCAAAACTCAAGCGGGTCGAGGAGTCCGGCCGCGCCTGGCTGCTCACCTCCGGCTCGACCGGTCGCCCGAAGCGCATCGGCCACACTCTCGAGAGCCTGACCACCGTCACCGGCGACCAGCCGCCGCGCACCTGGCTGCTCCCTTATTCTCCCGGCACGTATGCCTGGTGGCAGGTCGTCACGCTCTCACTGACCCACGCCGATCAGGGCCTCGTCGTGATCGAGCCGGACGAACTCGAGGATTGGCCTGCCATCGCCGCCGAACACGGTGTCACCGCCGCCTCCGGCACACCGACCTTCTGGCGGCAGGCGATCTACCGCGACGCCGACACGCTGGGCGCCGTACCGCTGGAGCAAATCACGCTCGGTGGTGAGCCTGTCGACCAGGCGATCCTGGACCAGCTCCACGAGATCTTCCCGAAGGCGCGGATCTCCTGGATCTACGCATCCTCCGAGGTCGGTGCGTCGATCGTCGTGCACGACGGCAAGGCCGGCTTCCCGAAAGACTGGCTCGATCGCACGCCCGACCCGGACCGCCCGATCCTCTCGGTCGAAGGCGACGAGTTGGTCATCCGTTCGCCGCATCACGGTGCCGGCCTGGTCGGCGCCGTACACACCGGAGACCGGGTCGAGTACGACGGGGACCGAGTGCTGATCACCGGGCGGCTGGACACCGACGAGATCAACGTCGGCGGATCGAAGGTGTCGGCCGGAGTGGTCCGCAACGTGCTGATGCGTCACCCGGGGGTCTCCTGGGCGCGGGTTTTCGCGCGCAAGGCGCCGCTGGTCGGCCGGATGGTCGCGGCCGAAGTGGTTCCGAACCGGGCGCTCGGCCCGATCACGGACGCCGACCTGGTCCAGTGGTGCTCGAGCCGTCTGCCCGATTACGGCGTACCGCGGCGGATCAAGTTCCTCGATCAGATCCCGCAGAAGGAAACCTTGAAGAGCGATGTCTGAGCCCAGCACTGTCCCGCCCGCGTCGGTCGTGCTGGTGTCGGGTGGCTCCCGCGGCCTCGGCCTGGCGATCGTCACCGACCTGCTCGCTTCCGGCCTGAAGGTCGCCGCCTTCGCCCGCACCGTGACGCCCGAGCTGACCGCCCTCGGCGAGAAGTACCCGGACCACCTGTACTACGGCTCCGTCGACATCAACGATGCCGCCGCCGGCCAGGCCTTCGTCAAGGCCGTCGAAACGCAGCTCGGTCCGATCGATGCCTTGGTCAACAATGCGGCCATCGGCCAGGACTCGCTGCACGTGCACACCTCGGCCGATCACCTCGCCGAGATCATCCAGACCAACCTGACCTCGCCGCTGATCCTCACGCGGTTCGTCCTGCGCCGCATGCTCGCGAAGGGCCTGAAGGGCCGGATCGTCAACGTGACCTCGATCTGCGCTCAGCGCGGATATCCCGGCCTGGTCGCCTACTCCGCCACCAAGGGTGGCATGGACGCGGCCACCCGTTCACTCGCGCGTGAACTGGGCGGCCGCATCCTGGCCAACGCGGTCGCGCCGGGCTTCTTCGCCTCCGAGATGTCCGCCGTCCTCGGCCAGACCCAACTCGACCAGATCGTCCGCCGCACCCCGACCGGTCACCTGACCGAACCCGACGACGTCGTCCCCGTCGTCCGGATGCTCCTCCTCGACAACACCAACATCAACGGCCAGGTCCTGGTCATCGATGGTGCAGCCTCGATCTAGGCCGGTTTGATGTTCGCGTTCCGGTGGAAGATGTTGTCCGGGTCGTACGTCGCCTTGATCGCGGCCAGCCGGTCGTACTTCGTGCCGTACGACGCCCGGACCCGATCGTCCACGCCGGCATCGCTGATCGCGTTGACGTAGCTGCCGATGCCACGGCTGACCGGCACGAGCGCGTCCCAGAACGACCGCACCCAGGCCCGGTCCTGCTCGAGCAGCTCCGGCGTCGGGCAGACCGCGATGATGAAGCCGGCGAAGCCGGGCGCGCGGGGGCCACTGAACGCGGTGGCGTCCTCCGGGACCTTCGAATAGGCGCCGTCGAGGCGGTAGAACAACAGCACCGATCCCGGTGACTGTTTGAGCGGCACCTGCTCGGTGATGACCTGGATCGCGTCCTCGGTGAAGTCGTCGAGGTAGAAGCCCTTGTCATAGGCGTGGAATCCCCACGCGTTCGCCTCGTCCAGCAGCTGCTGCAACGCCAGGTAGGGCATCGGGCTCGCGAACTCGACCAGTGGTGGCACCGCCGAACGGATCTCGTCCATCACCTGGGCGTGCTCCTCGGCCGATCCGAAGCCGGTGACGATCAGCGCGTACCCGGGCCGGAAGTGGTACTCGGCGGGCACGAACGGAGCCGGCGGCGCGTTCACCGCACCGACCACGACATTGACCTCGTCGGGAAGTTTCGCGATCACCTCGCGGGCCATCCGGAGTACGTCGGCGCCACGGTCGAGATCCCAGAACGCCAGGCCGAACTGGATCATCGGCCCGGCCTCGTGCAGCTGGAACTCGAACTCCGTGACGACACCGAAGTTGCCGCCGCCGCCGCGAACAGCCCAGAACAGGTCCGGGTTCTCGTCGGCGGAGGCGCGCCGGAGTTGCCCGTCGGCGGTGACGATCGCGACCGAGACGAGGTTGTCGATGCTGAGCCCGTGCTTGCGGGTCAGCCACCCCATGCCACCGCCGAGGGTGAGACCGCCGACGCCGGTGTGGCTGATCATGCCGGCCGGTGTCGCCAGGCCGTACTCCTGGGCCGCCGCGTCGAGTTGCCCGAGCAGGGCGCCACCGCCGACCCGGGCGCGCTTCGCCACCGGGTCGACCGTGACCTCGTTCAGCAGGCTGAGGTCGATCATCAGCCCGTTCTCGACGGTGCTCGAGCCGCCCGGATTGTGGGCGCCGCCACGGACCGCGATCTCCAGTCCGTGGTCGCGCGCGAACAGCACCGCCCGGCAGACGTCCGCTGCGCTCTGGCAACGGGCGATCACGGCGGGATGCCCGTCGATCGCCGCATTCCACAGTCGACGCGCGTCGTCGTACCCAGGATCGTGCGGACCGAGCACCGGTCCACCCATCGTTCGGCGCAGATCGCCGATGCCACTGTCGGCAAGTTGAGTCATGCTTGTTCCTCCCCGATGTGTTGCGGCCAGGCCAGGTGCCTGATCCCCCTTGGGCAGCGTCCTTTGGGCAGCTCTTCGGGCGCTGTCTTCGGCCAGCCTTCAGAGCGGCAGGGTTTTCCACAAGGGAACGCATTCCCGTTTGGGTGGGAACTTCGGTGGGTGTCAGACTCGACGTCGTGAGTGACCAGGAAATCCTGCGATTGTTACCGATGGCGGCAGCCGTCGTTGCCGTGCGCGACGACCAGGCCGACGCGCAACTGGCGCGGCTGGGTGCGTACGACGAACGCGACCAGGCGCAGGTGGATCGTTGCGTGCAGACGTTCCTGGGCGGTCTGCTCCGGACCGCCTGGGAGCGCGGCTGGGCGCCCACCGATGTCGTCCAGCACGGCCGTCGCAAGCTGGACCCCGGCGTCGAACCCTTGCTGCTGGCCGCGATCTCCGCGGAACACCAGAGCTACCGAGCCGCCACCATCGACCCGCGCTGGCTGGATCAACTCACCGACCTCGGCGTCCCGCAGCCGTTCACCGAGCTGAGCCTGACGGCCTGGGCCGCGGGTGCCCGCGTCGGCCGCTACCTCACCCTTCACCACGCCCTCTCGCTGTCCGGCTTCCTGCAGTCCTTGCCCGTCCTGGCCCGGCTCTACCCGTTGCCCGGTACGACGGTCCGCGGCGGACAACCCGTCGTACCGGCGAACGGGAAGATGCTGGCGCGGATCCGGAGCCTGCTCGCCAAGGCGGAAGCGACCGAGTTCCCGGAGGAGGCGGAAGCCCTGTCCGGCAAGGCTCAGGAACTGATGGCCAAGTTCTCCCTCGACAGCGCGCTGCTCGAGGCCGACGTGGAGATCCCGGACGACTCCGCGGGTCGCCGGCTCTGGGTCGATACGCCGTACGTCTCGGCCAAGGCGCAGCTCGTCGGCGCCGTGGCCTCGGCGAATCGATGCCGTACGGTCGTGATCGACGCACTCGCTGTGGTCACGATCGTCGGGGCCGAGCTGGATCTGCAGCACACCGAGCTCCTCAGCACTTCCCTGCTGGTACAGGCCAACCGGGCGATGCTTGCTGCAGGCAAGCACATCGGTCATCGGGGTGAGTCCCGGACGCGATCGTTCCGGCAGTCCTTCCTGATGGCGTATGCGCAGCGGATCGGCGAGCGGCTGGAGGCGACCACGGCCGCGACGCAGGCCGCCGTACCCGAAGCGGATGCGGGCCGGCTGCTGCCGGTGCTCGCGAAGCGGGAGGAACAGGTCGACGCGTTGTTCACCAAGCTCTTCCCGAACACGACGACCCGACGGACGCGCATCACCAACGGCGCCGGCTGGCACGCCGGCCTGACCGCGGCCGACCAGGCCCAGCTCGACGCCCGCCGGCAGGTGCGCCGATGAAGGTCAGGAAGCAGCGGGCCTGAGGCCGCACAGCACGATGTCGAGCAGGCGGTGCGCCTGCTCAGGCTCCATGTCGCGACCCATGTTGATGCCGCCGACCAGCCGCATGATGTCCGTCAGGTCGAGGTCCTGCCGGACCTCGCCGGCCGCCTTCGCCTTGTCCAGCAGCAGCTGCCCGGCGTCCTGCACGTTCAGCTTGCAGACCTGGAAGAACTGCGAGTCCTTGCCTAGGGCAACAATGAGCTCGCTGGCCAGGCTCTTCTTGGACAGTCCGTACCCGATGAAGCTGCGCAGCCAGGCGGCCAGCGCCTCGAACGGCTGCAGTTCCCGATCGAAGTCGTACGCGCGATCGCAGACGGACTGGATCTCGTCCACATAGACCGCCTCGAGCAGCGCGGTCCGGCTCGGGAACCGCCGGTACAGCGTGCCGATGCCGACACCGGCCCGGCGGGCGATCTCCTCCAGCGAGGTGTCCGTGCCGTGCTCGGAGAACGCCTGCCGCGCAGCCGTCACCAGCAGGTCGTAGTTCCGCGCCGCGTCCGCGCGGGTCGGCCGCATCGACGGCAACGGTGTCGGCGCCATCCGGCCTCCTCGCTGTCCGTGGCGGGCATGCCGCTCAAAGTTCACGCAGAATATCGCTTGCTAAAGCGGAGGGTGCCTCCGTATCGTATCCGGAGGAGCGCTCCGCTTTTCCCTCCCAACTGTAGCCCCTTCGGGGTAAGGAGCAATATGTCGGCAACAGCCGCGGCGCCGGCCGGCGCCGCCTCAGGCACGCCTGCCCGGCGGCCCGGGGTCGTTCTCTCAGTCATCCTGATCACCCAGTTGATGGTGATCCTCGACGGCACCGTGGTGAACATCGCGATGCCGCATATCCAGCACGCCCTCCACTTCAGCCCGTCCAGCCTGTCGTGGGTGCAGAACGCCTACGCCCTCGCGTTCGGCGGTCTGCTCCTGCTCGGCGCCCGCGCAGGGGACCTGCTCGGTCGCCGCCGGGTGTTCGTCACCGGCGTCAGCATCTTCACTCTCGCCTCGCTGCTCGGCGGTCTCGCGCCGAACGCGGAGCTGCTGCTCGCCGCCCGCGTCCTGCAGGGCATCGGCGGTGCCATCGCGGCGCCGGCGGCCCTGACCCTGCTCATGCTCACCTACCGGGAAGGCCCGGAGCGGATGAAGGCACTCGGCTACTACAGCCTGGTGTCGTCCGGCGGCGGCAGTGTCGGCCTGGTGCTCGGGGGCATGCTGACGGACTGGGCGTCCTGGCGCTGGGGCCTGTTCGTCAACGTCCCGATCGGTATCGGCCTGGTCTTCGCGGCCCGGCGGGTGCTGACCGAGACCGAGCCGGAGACCGGCCGGTTCGACGTGGCCGGCGCGCTCACCTCGACGCTCGGCATCACCTCGCTGGTGTACGGCTTCATCCGGGTCGCCGACGCCGGCTGGACGTCCCCCGAGGTGCTGGCCGCGTTCGCGGCCGGTGTGATCCTGCTGGTCTCGTTCGTGCTGATCGAGCGCCGGGTCAGCCACCCGATCGTGCCGCTGCGGCTGTTCCGGTCCGCCAGCCGGTCGACGGCGTACCTGACCATGCTGCTGGTGGTCGGGACGATGTTCGGGATGTTCTTCTTCCTGACGCAGTACCTGCAGGGTGTGCTCGAGCTCAGCCCGCTGGCGGCCGGTCTGGCCTTCCTGCCGCTGACCGGTCTGTTGTTCACCGCGTCGCGCGTCGTACCGAAGCTGGTCGCCCGGATCGACGGCGCCAAGTTGATGCTGACCGGATCGACGCTGGTCGCGCTCGGCACGGTCTGGCTGACGCGACTGGACGCGCAGAGCACCTATCTGGCCGATGTGGTCGGACCGCTGCTGCTGTTCGGAGCGGGTGCCGGGATGATCTTCATCCCGCTGGTCGGCCGGGCCATCTCCGGCGTCGCGCCGGAGGACTCGGGCGCCGCATCCGGCATGCTGAACGTGGTCCAGCAGGTCGGTGGCGCACTAGGCCTCGGCATCCTGGTCACCATCTTCGGCACGGCGAGCCGCAACTCGACCTCGAGGGTCCCGCGCGAGGTCCTGGTCGACGGCGTCCACGCCGCCTTCATCGGCTCCCTCGTGTACGCCGTACTGAGCCTGACCATGATCGTGGTCAGCGTCCGCCCGTGGACCTGGTTCCGCGGCAAGGCCGAG
Organism: Kribbella sp. NBC_01510; assembly: GCF_045040325.1. NCBI lineage: Bacteria > Bacillati > Actinomycetota > Actinomycetes > Propionibacteriales > Kribbellaceae > Kribbella > Kribbella sp. NBC_01510. The sequence goes on from NZ_CP109418.1 coordinate 2,840,782, forward strand.
CCGGTCGAGGCGACCACCGAGCCCGTGGTGGCCGACTCACACGTCTGATCAGAGCGGCAAGCGGTAGGTGATCCACTTGCTGTGAACCGTGAAGCCGAGGCTTTCGTACAGGCCGAGCGCACCGGTGGGGTTGTCGGCATCGACGCCGAGACCGGCCCGCTGGTAGCCGGCCTGTGCGGCCTCGGTGAGGACCTTCGCCAGGGCGGCCCGGGCCAGCCCGCGGCCGCGGTACTGGCGCCGGGTGCCGACCTGGCCGATGTAGAGCTCCCGGATCCCGGTCAGCGCGGTGTCGGCGTCCCACTCGTAGCAGAGCACATACGCCGCGATCGTCTCCCCCTCCAGGACGAGGTACGACGATCCGCCGCGGAACGACCGGGATCCGGCGTGCCTCGCCTTCCAGCTCTCCACGCTCCGTGGCGTAAAGCCCCAGTGGTCGAGGAACACCTCGTTGTGGGTCAGCCGCAGCGCCTCGTCGAGCTCGGGACCGTACACCTGGAGGCGGAATCCGTCCGCGGGCGCAGCGTCGGGGACCGGCTGGTCCAGCGAGCGCTTCATGTCGATGAAGTACCGAGCCTCCTCGAAGCCGAAGCTCCGCAGCAACTGGTTGGCGCCGGTGTTCGTGCTGATGGTGCCGTTGCTGACCTCTCCGACCGCGTCCGGGTGCTTCGCCGCGTGCAGCTCACCGGCTCGGTGGATCAGCCAGCGCACCAGCGTCGTGCCGAGGCCACGTCGGCGCCACTCCGGATGAATGGTGCCCTCGGTGTGCACCCGGTCGACGTCCACCACGGTCTCGGAGATACGCACCATCCCATACCCGACCATCTGGCCGTCGTCCCACAGACCGATGGTGTCGTGGGCCGCGTCCAGGCGTGGGTCCTGCAGCTCTTCGATCAGGTCTTCGGCGCCGTAGATCTCGCCCTCCTGATCGACCTTCTCCCTGGCGGCCAGCAAGTCCGCCCACGCCTCGGCATCACCCTTGTCGATCGGGCGCGCGACGATCCCCTCCGGCCAGCTCATGGCTCGAAGGTACGGCCCGGGTGGGCTCGGGGCATCCGAATTACCGCATCTGCTCGCACAACCAGCGGACCGCGAGCGGGTAGCGGTACTCGATGCCACCGTGGGTGCCCTCGAAGAGCTCGAAGTGCACTCGTTCGTCCGGCAGACCTGCCTTCTGGGCGGCCCGGTGGAACGCGGTGGCGCCGAGGTCCAGGTAGTACTCGTCCTGCCGGCCCGCGTCGATCCACACGGCCTTCAGTGAGCGCAGCGCATCGGCGTACTGCGGCTGGCTGACCATCTCGACCGGGTCGCGGGACAGCCAGCGCTCCCAGATCTCCGGGATGACCGCGCCGAGATCGTCGAAGGGCAGCAGCACCGTGCCGTCCGGTTCGGCCGAATACGCCGAGGCGTACCCGTACATCTCGAGCAGGTGCAGATCCTCGTTCGTGGTTCGGCCGGCCCGGGTCGCGAGCTCCTCGAAGTACTTGTCGTAGCTGCCGTCGTACTTGTCCCGCAGCGTCCGGGCGCGCACCGGGAACTCCGGCCGGTAGCACAGGTCGAAGGCCGCGTCGCCGGCGTGCGTCGCGAGCGCGCCGAACACGTCCGGCCGCAGCAGGGGCGTCACCATGGCCGTGTAGCCGCCGCTGGACTTGCCGGTGACGGCGCGGTGATCGCGGTCCGCGATGGTCCGGTACGTCGCATCCACCCAGGGGACGATCTCCTCGCACAGGTACGAGTGGTACTGCCCGGTGCCGGGTGAGTCGAGGCACTGGCTGCCGCCGTACTTCGTCCACGAGTCGACGAACACGACGATTCCCGGCGGCGCATCCGCTTTCGCGAACATCGCGTCCAGCAACTCCGGATACGGCTGCCGGAACGGCACCCGGTTGAACCACATCCCGACGTGACCGGTGTACCCCATCGTCACGTAGATCGTGGGGTAGCGCTGGTCCGACTCGTCGTACCCCGGCGGCAGGTAGACCAGCACCGGCCGCTCGTGCGGATCACCCAGCGGATTCCCGCGGAGCAACTCGCTCTCGTACGTCGTCTGCTCCAACCGCCCGGCGAGCTCAGCGGACCACGGCAACATGGGCAACCTCCGAAGTGTCACATCGCGTCAGGGGCCTCGATCCCGAGCAGGCCGAGTCCATCCTGCAACACCTTCCGCGTCGCCGTGCAGAGGGCTATCCGGCTCGCCCGGGTCTGGCCGTCACTGGTCAGGACCGGACACCGCTCGTAGAAGACGGACAGTGCGGACGCGACCTCGTAGAGATAAGTGCACAGCCGATGCGGCTGCAGGGTGTCGGCGACCTGGGCGACCGTGCTCGCGAAGCCGGTCAGCAACAAGGCCAGCCGCTCCTCGGCCGGGTCCTTGAGCTCGACCACCTCACCGCCTTCGGAGCCGGCCTTCGTGAGGAGCCGGGTCAGCCTGGCATGGGCGTACTGCAGGTACGGGCCGGTGTTGCCGGTCATGGCGACCATCCGGTCCAGGTCGAACACGTAGTCGTTGCCCCGGTCGCTGGACAGGTCGGCGTACTTGACGGCACCGATCCCGACCGCTCGCGCGGTAGCCGGCCGATCGATGCCCGCTCTGCCCTCGAGCAGTGCATCCGCCCGTTCGACGGCGTCATCGAGCAGCGCGGTCAGCTTCACCGTGCCACCGGCCCTTGTCTTGAAGGGCTTTCCGTCCGGTCCGAGCACGGTGCCGAAGGACACGTGTTCGGCTGGAATTGCCGGCGGCAACCAACCGGCGGTCCGGGCGAGCGTGAAGATCTGGTCGAAGTGCAGGGCTTGCCGGTGGTCGACGACGTACACGATCCGATCTGCGTGCAGGGTGTTCACCCGGTGCCGGATGGCGGCGAGGTCGGTCGCGCTGTAGCCGAAGCCGCCGTCGGACTTCCGCACGATCACCGGCAGTGGCTGGTTGTCCCGCCCGACGAAGCCCGGCAGGAACGCGCACAGCGCGCCGTCGGATTCGGTCAGCAGGCCGGCTTCGGTCAGCTCGTCGACGATCGTCGGCAGGTCATCGTTGTACGCACTCTCGCCGACCACATCCGCCCGCTGGAGATTGGAGCCGAGGAGCGCGTAGACCTGCTCGAAGTCGTCCAGCGACACGTCGACCATCCACTGCCAGATCGCCCGCGCCTCCGGATCACCGGACTGCAGCAGCACCACCCGTCTCCGGGACAGGTCGGCGAAGGTGCCATCGACATCGAAGTGCTTCCGGCTCCGCTCGTAGAGCAGCTGCAATCCCCGCAGATCAAGGGATTCCGCGTCGAGACCTTCCTCGAGCAACTGCTCGATCATCATTCCGTACTGCGTGCCCCAGTCGCCGACGTGGTTCTGCCGGATGACGTCGTACCCGACGTACCGCAGCACGTTGCAGAGCGCGTCGCCGATCACCGTGGACCGCAGGTGGCCGACGTGCATCTGTTTGGCGACGTTCGGCTGGGAGTAGTCGACGACAACCCGCTGGTTCCTCGGCCCAAAGGTGGTCGGCTGGTTGACCGCGGTCGCGAGGGTCGAGGGGAGCAAGGTCAGGTTGATGAAACCGGGGCCGGCGATCGACGGGGTCTCGCACAGGTCGGCGAGGTCGAGGGCTGCGACCAGGCGTGCCGCGACTTCCCGCGGCGGCAGGCTCAGCAGATTGCCGAGCCGCAGCGCGAGATTGCTCTGGTAGTGGCCGAACTCGGGTTTCGTCGCCGACCGCAGTTCGGGATCGAGGTCGGCGTACGACGAACCGAAGGCGGCCGCGGCGGCGGCGGACAGCCTGGCGGCCAGGACAGGCAGAACAGCGGACATGATGAAGTCCTTCAAGGGAGACGCGACTGGAACAGGCTGGGGTGTTCAGACAGTGCGTCGTCGTCGCAGGCTGGAGCGCACGCGCAGGGCGTGGGCGAACTCCAGGCTGATCGACATGTCAGCCATTATGCATGAAGTGCGGCGAGGGTGCCGCCTTGCGATCTGCGAGCGGCACGATCGCCGGTACGTCGGTCTCGCCGAGGAAGACGCGTCGTACTACTCGTTCGGCCGCCCGGCCGTCGTCGTATTCGCAGAACTTCTCCCGGTACAGATGGCGGTGTTTGGCCGCCTCCGGCGAGGCGAACGCGCCGGTCCGGAAGGCGGCGTGCAACTCCTCGGCCGACCGCGCGATCAGCCCGGGCGGGAACTCGGTGATGTCGAAGTACGTCCCCCGGCGCCCGTCGTAGAAGCCCTTGTCGTCGACCAGCAGCACGATCGGGCGGTCCAGGTTCGCGTAGTCGAAGGTGATCGACGAGTAGTCCGAGATCAGCACGTCCGCCGCCAGCATCAGGTCCTCGACGCGCGGGTGCTCGGACACGTCGATCACCTTGCCGGAGTGCACATCCGGTGCCTTGGACAACGAGTAGTGCGTCCGCACCAGCACCCGGCCGTGCTCACCGGCCGCGCTCGCCAACTGGTCCAGGTCCAGGTGGATCCCGTCCCCACCGAGGTCGACCAGGCCGCTGGGCGTCCGGATCGAGTCGACGCCGTCGCGGAACGTCGGCGCGTAGAGCACGACCAGCTGCGAGTCGTCGAACCCGAACCCGGCCCGGATCGCGCGGACGTCGTCGACGGTCGCGGTGAGCAGCCGGTCGTTCCGCGGGTAGCCGTACTCGAGCTCCTCGAAGTACGCCGGGTAGGTCCGCTCCCAGATCTCCGAGGAGTACCGGTTCGAGGACAGGTTGAAGTCCCACCGGTCGACCTGGCGCATCAACTCCTCAAGATCCAGGTCCTTCGCGGCCGCCGGGAAGAACCGGAGATCGGTCCCCATCGTCTTGAGCGGCGTACCGTGCTGGGTCTGCAGGTGGATCTGGCCCTCGCGTTTCTCCAGCTCCTTGGGCCAGTTCATGTTGCTGACGAAGTACGTCGCCCGGTCCAGCAGCTTCTGGTACGCCGGTGAGCCGGCGACGACGTACTCGACACCCTCCGGGATGGCGCTCAGGTGGTCGGCGTCGACAACCCACACCCCACGCAGGTGCGGCGCCAGTTCGGCGGCCTTCTCGTAGATCGCCCGCGGGTTGCACGCGAACTGCTTGAACCAGTACGCCGTGTAGGCCGCCAGGTTCGGGTCGAGTTTGCCGCGCCGCCGCAGCTTGCCGACCGTCTTGCGCGGACTCGAGACGTGCAACACCTTCGCGCTCAGCTTGAGCGTCGAGTAGGTCGCATAGTCGTCGTGGATCAGCAGCCAGCGCTTGAACCCGCGCCCGGTCCGGTCAGTCGTGTACCCATCTGGCTTCCAGCGCTTCGCGAACGCGTGCGCCGCGTGGAAGAAGTCGGCCCGGTCGTCCTGATCGATCCGCTCCGGCTTCGCCAGTACGGCGAGGATGTGGTCGAGCGACCGGTCGAACGCGAACCGGCGCCACCCGGCCAGCTCCGGATCGGACTGGATGAACGCGTGCACCTGGTCGTACTGGTCGAAGATGTCCCACTGCTTGCGGCCGCTGGTGGCGTGGATGTTGCCGCCGGTCCGGTGCTGCCGGTAGTGCACGACGACCCGGTCCAGGGTGGCGATCCGCTCGGCGGTCAGCATGGTCGAGTAGGTCCAGGGCGCGTCCTCGTAGAAGCCGGCCGTGAACGCGAACCCGTGCCGGCTGAGGAAGTCCCGCCGGCAGGCCTTGTTCCAGACCACTTCGAGGAACGTCAGGAAGATCGGCCGCTCGGCCGCGGTGAACACCCCCGCGCCCTCCCGGGCGAACGCGTCGTGCCGCTGGTTGCGGACCACCCGGCCGTCCCAGAAGACCCGCTCGTAGTCGAACAGCACGATGTCCGGCTGCCCGGTCGCGTCGATCCGGCCGGCGATCGCCTCCAGCGAGCCCGGCAGGTAGAGGTCGTCGGCGTCCAGGAACAGCACGTACTCGCCGCGGCACTCCTTCAGCCCGGCGTTCCGGGTCGAGCCGAGGCCGACGTTCTCGTCCAGGTGCAGCACCCGCACCCGCGGGTCGGCGGCGGCGTACTCGTCCAGGATCCGCCCGGAGCCGCCCAGGTCGGCATCGTCCACCCCGATCACCTCGAAGTCGGTGAACGACTGGCTCAGCACCGAGTCCAGGCACGGCCGCAGCCAGGCCCGCGACCCATGACACGGAACCACGATGCTGAACTTGGGGACGATGCCGAGCGCCATGCCACGTCATCTTAAGGTGCAGCTATGAGTGCAGACGTGTTCGAGCCGTTGGCCGGTCTGGAGGGGGTCGGGTCGGCGGCCCGGGCGGCGCGGGACGCGGTCGACGTACTGCTCCGGGACCGCGGGCTGCGCAAGGTCGGCTCGGACATGACTGCCGAGGCGCTGCTGCTCGGCGCGCACGCGTCCGCCGCGCTGGCCGGCAGCACGGCGACGCTGGACGACGTACGCCGGGGTACCGGCGACGGACTGTCCTCCGGCGCGGTCCGGATGACCGGCGAGCTGATGGCGCTCGCGCCGCGCGTGGACACCGCACCGGTGCAGGTCTGGACCAGACTGCACCAGTTGGCCGCGGCCGACCTGGGCCCGGAACAGGAACTGGGCCATCTGCGGACCACTCAGGAGCCGGTGCCGGACGACATCCCGGGTCTGCTGCCGGCGCCGCCGGCGGACGAGATGTGGGAGCGGCTGAGCGCGCTGGCGCAGAACCTGACCCGGCCGACCAAGGCGCCCGGCCTGGTCGTCGCAGCTATCGTGCACGCCGAACTGGCCGTCCTGCGCCCCTTCCCGACCGCGAACGGACTCGTTGCCCGGGCCGCCGAACGCTGCCTGTTAGTTGCCAGGGGCATCGATCCGGTGGCGGTTACGGTGCCGGAGGCCGGTCACTGGGAGTTGGCGGCGACCTATGGATCGGGCCTCGATGACTACGCAGCGCGAGGACTGACCGGGGTTCGTGATTGGTTGCTGCGGTCGTGCGAGGTCGTGTCACTCGGTGCCGAGCGCTCGCCGCTGGGGACCAGGGCCTGACGTGCGAACGGCGTCCTCTGATGAGAACGCCGCCGCTGGCACGTCATTCTGGTTACCATGCGTGCACCTGTTTTGCCGCCCAGGATCAAGCCTGGGTCGAGCTGCCCGTTTGGGATGGGCTGGTCGCCGCGTGGGTGCCTGACTGCCGTGCAATCTCTACCGGATCCGAAGATCCTTTGTGCTTCCTTTGTACTCCTGAAAACCCTTCCTGTGAAGGGGATGCGTGGCCTTCATGGAGTTGAGAACAATGAAGCATCCTTCAGCTTTCGGGCCTCTCGACGGCTCCGGCGGAGGGTAGTTTCAGAGCCCCCGGCGGCTGCGTCGGCGGGCGGCCAGGAACAGCGCGAAGGCCGCCAGTCCGGCGACCGCGGTGGCTGCGGCGGGGCGCCGTACGTCCCGGAAACGGGACCGTTCGGCCAGGCCGACCGGCTTGCTGAAGTCGAGCACCGGCCAGTCCCGCGCGACGGCCAGCCGGCGCAGCGCCTTGTCCGGATTGACCACGTACGGGTGACCGACCGCGGCCAGCATCGGCTCGTCGGTGACGGAATCCGAGTAACCGTAGGAGGTTGCGAGGTCGTAGCCCTCGGCCGCGGCCAGCGCGCGGATCGCGGTCGCCTTGTGCGGACCGTACGCGTACTCGGCGATCTCACCCGTGTATTTGCCGTCGGCAACGACCATCCGGGTGGCGATCACCTTGTCGGCGCCCAGCATCGCGCCGATCGGCTCGACCACCTCGGCGCCCGACGAGGACACGATCACCACGTCCCGGCCGGCCGCGTGGTGCTGCTCGATCAGCTCCACCGCCTCGTCGTGGATCATCGGGGTGACGATGTGGTGCAGGGTGTCGGCGACGATCGCCTGCACGGTCCGGACGTCCCAGCCGGTGCACATCGCGGAGATGTACTCGCGCATCCGCTCCATCTGGTCGTGGTCGGCGCCACCGAGCAGGTAGACGAACTGCGCGTACGCGCTGCGGAGCACCGTCCGGCGGTTGATCAGCCCGCCGGCGTAGAACGGCCGGGAGAACGCGAGGGTGCTGGAGCGGGCGATTATGGTCTTGTCCAGATCGAAGAAAGCGGCCGATCGGGGCGGGCTGGAGGGCTCCATGAGGTCGAGCATAGGCAGCCGGGCGAAACGCCGAGAGACCCGGGCTTTTGTGTCGGCCGGTATCCCGTTAGACTAGTTCGCAGTGTGACAGTGACACTGGTTGGAACCGCCTGACCGGCGGGTCTGACGCTTGGACGACACGGGTCTGGTTCGCAATCGAATCGAGATGTGTGAGATCTGGTTTTGGGGGGTACATACCCCCTGACAGTGGCAGACTGTCGCCTCCTGAACGGCCCCCGGCTCCTCCCCCCGAGCCCGTGGCCGAAGACGGCCCCCGGTCACCCCCCCGCCGGGGGCCGTCGCCTTTCCTCCTCCGGGTTCCCCGTGTAAAGACCTGTACAGTTCTCAGCTTTTTCGCGCGTGAGAGCGCGTTCACTTTATGCAGGGTCTTGACAATGTAGTTGCGCGGTCACAGCTTGTAAGCCATGAACCCGCCTGCACACCGCCCCCAGGCAGCGATCATCACCGGCCTGCTCGCGCTTGCTCTGGCCCTCCTGGGCCTGCTCCTGGTCCCTTCGACCGGGTCCGCCGCCACCAACCTCGTCACCAACGCCGGCTTCGAGTCCGGCAGCCTGTCCGGATGGTCCTGTCCGGCCGGCAGCGTCACCACCTCCAGCCCGCACTCGGGCTCCTACGCGCTCCAGTCCAGTCCGAGCTCGAACGACATTGCGCGCTGCACCCAGTCGATAGCGGTCCGACCCAATACGGCGTACACGCTGTCTGCCTGGGTCAAAGGGTCGAACGTGTACCTGGGGGTCGACGGTGGGGCCAGCACCTGGACCACCAGCTCCACCTGGAGCCAGCTGACCGTCCCGTTCACCACGAGTGCGTCGGCGACGTCGGTCACCATCTATCTGCATGGCTGGTACGGGCTCCCGCCGTACCAGGCGGATGACGTCGTACTGGATGGACCGGGTGGGACTGCGGACACCACGCCGCCGTCGACTCCGGGTGGACTGACCGTCGGCAGCCCGACCTCGAGCTCGCTGCAGCTCAACTGGTCCGCCGCGTCCGACGCCAACGGCATCGACCACTACGACGTCGTCCGGGGCACGAGCGCCGCGCAGAGCGTCGGCAACGTGACCAACTGGACCGCGACCGGGCTGAGCCCGAGTACGACGTACTCCTTCAAGGTGCGGGCGTGTGACCCGAGCGGCAACTGCTCGCCGTACGGCGCGACCGTGTCCGGCATCACCTCCAGCGGTCCCACCGACCCGCCGCCAGCCGGCAACCTGCCGACACACGTCCTCACCGGGTACTGGCAGAACTTCAACAACGGTGCGACCGTGCAGCGCATCTCCGATGTGCAGTCGGCGTACGACCTGATCGCGGTGGCCTTCGCCGACGCCGACTTGTCGCGGCCCGGTGGCATCACCTTCACCCTGGACAGTGCCGGGCTGGGTGGCTACACCGTCGCCCAGTTCAAGGCCGACATCGCGGCGAAGCACACGGCCGGGAAGAAGGTCATCCTGTCGGTGGGCGGCCAGAACGGCACCATCTCGGTCGCCGACCCCACCGCCGCGGCCAACTTCGCGAGCAGTGCGCTCTCGGTGCTGCGCGAGTACGGCTTCGACGGGATCGACATCGACCTCGAGAACGGTGTCAACGCGCAGTACCTGGGTCAGGCGCTGCGCAGCTTGCAGAGCCAGTTCGGCAGCGGGCTGATCATCGCCATGGCGCCGCAGACGATCGACATGCAAAGCACCTCGTTCGAGTACTTCAAGCTCGCGCTGGCGATCAAGGACATCCTGACCGTGGTCAACGTGCAGTACTACAACTCCGGCTCGATGAACGGCTGCGACGGACAGGTGTACTCCCAGGGCACGGTCGACTTCATCACCGCCCAGGCCTGCATCATGCTGCAGGGCGGGCTGCGGCCCGACCAGGTCGGTCTCGGCCTGCCGGTGTCGTCCCGGGCAGCCGGGAGCGGCTATGTCTCACCGACGATCGTCAACAACGCGCTGGACTGCCTGACCAAGGGCACGAACTGCGGCAACTTCAAGCCGAGCACCACGTGGCCGTCGCTGCGCGGTGCGATGACCTGGTCGACCAACTGGGACGCGTTGAACGGCAGCGCGTTCGCCAACCAGGTCGGTGCCCACGTCCACTCCCTGCCCTGACATGCACAGTTACCGCCCCGCTCCGGTGCTGGAGGCGCTCGGTGTCTGCTCGGAGGACGAGCAGCTCTACCGGGCGCTTCTGGCCCGCCCGGAGTCAACGACGACTGATCTGGTCCGGGACACCGGCTGGCCGGCCACCCGCGTCGGCCGGCACCTGCGGTCTCTGCTGTCCCTCGGCCTGGCCGCGCGGACGCCGGTGCGCCCGGCTCGCTACGTGCCCGCCGTGCCGGAGGCTGCTGTCGAGTTGCTGGCGCTGCGGAAGCAGGCCGCGATCGTCGAGGCTCGACTGGGTGCTTCGGTGCTCTCTTCCGAGTTTCGCCGGCGCAATGCCTTCACCGTGGTCCGAGGGGCCGAGGCGATCGCTCAGCGGTTCTACCAGGCACAGCAGTGCGCTCAGGACGAGGTGCTGGTCCTGGACCGGCCGCCGTACGCCGTGGTGCCGATCGAACCACCCCGTGCGCACGGGGTGTCGTACCGGACCATCTACGACATGGCGTCGCTCTCGGAGCCCGGTGACCTGGTGGCTGCCAGGTCGGCCGGGTGCCGGATCCTTCGCGACGTACCGCTGAAGCTGCTCGTGGCGGACCGCCGCACCGGCCTACTCCCCACTGGTCCCGACGTGGTCGTGGAACTGGGCCCCTCGAGCCTGCTGGACGCCCTGTTGCGCCTCTTCGACCTGCTCTGGCAGCAGGCAACCCCGCTGACCCCGTCGACCAGCGAAGGCCCCCTGACCTCCGACGATCGCCAACTGCTCTCCCTGGCCGCAGCCGGTCTGACAGATCAAGCCATCGCCCGCCGCCTGGGCGTGGCCCAACGCACCGTAGAACGCCGGATGCAACGCATCCTCAAAACCCTCGACGCAACCACGCGCTTCCAAGCCGGGCTTCGAGCCGGGCAGCGTGGCCTGCTCGTCTAGTCGGTGACATCGGCGACGGTGGCGTTGAGCGCCTTGGCCAGCGCCTCGGCGTCCACCGTGATGCCGACGCCGTGGTCGCCGCCGCCGATCGAGACCGTGCCGGTGATCCGCTCGTCGGCGATCACCGGCCAGGGACGCGTGCTGCCCAGCGGGGTGATCGTGCCGCGAACATAGCCGGTCACGTCGAACGCGGTGTCCTTGTCGGGCATCGAGATGCGGTTGACGCCCAGCAGCGTCCGCAGCTTCGGCCAAGCGATCTCGCGGTCACCGGGGACCAGCACGAACCGGTAGTCGTCGTCGGACAACCGGACCACGATCGTCTTGATCAGCCTGGCCGGCTCGATGCCCCGGGCCGCCGCGGCCTCCTCCAGCGAGTTCACTCGGCCGTGCCGGGTCACCTGGTAGCTGAGACCCAACTGATCGGCTGCATCGGTCGCTTTCGTCACCCGATCAGTTTCGCACCCTGCTGGGGACGTTCTTCAGCAGTACGGCGAGCACCAGCGTCGCCAGGAACAGCACTCCGGCCTCGAGGGCGACTCCACTCCAGCCTGCGCGGCTCCACGCCGTACCTGCCAGACCTCCGAAGACAGACGAGCCCAGGTAGAAGGAGAAGAGGTACATGCTGGACGCCTGGCCTGTGCCTCCGCCGCTGGCGTGTGCCCGGGCGGGGACCCAGCCGCTGGCCACACCATGGACCGCGAAGAAGCCAGCGGTCATCAGTGCGAGACCGAGCACGATGAGCGGCAGCGGCGCGGCAAGAGTGACCGCCACACCGGCCAGCGTGATCAGGCAGCCGACCGGTACGACCGCACGTCGCCCGTAGCGGTCCGCGAGCGACCCCGCGGTGGCAGAGCCGGCCGACCCGAGCAGATAGACGCAGAAGACCAGCCCGGCCGCTCCGGCACTCAGGTGGTACGGCGCTCCGGACAGCCGGAACACGGCTCCGTTGTAGACGGCGACGAATGCGCCGACCGCGGTCGCTGCGATGCCGTACAGCGCGAGCAACGCCGGATCCCGCAGTACAGGCCAGATGCTCACGCGTCCGGAGCTTCGACGGAAGTTCCGCGAAGCGGGGAGCAGGAGCCAGACCAGTGCGGCGCACACGACCCCGACCATCGCGATGCCACCGACCGCGAATCGCCACCCAGCGATATCCGCTAAGCCTCCAGCGATGAGGCGGCCCGCCATCCCGCCGACCGCCGTCCCGGCGATGTAGAGGCCGCTGGCGCGTGCATGGCTGTCCGTGTGGACTTCTTCCCGGAGATACGCCATGGCGACCGCAGGCAGCCCAGCCATCGCGACGCCCTGCAGACCGCGGAGCAGGAGCAGGGTGCGCCAGGTCGGGGCGACTGCGCTGAGGAGGGCGAAGCCGGAAGTCGCCGCGACCGACCAGCGCATCAGTGTGGTGCGGCCGATCACCTCGGAGGCCGGACCGGCGATCAGGAGTGCGATGCCGAGCCCGAGCGTGGCGAGCGACACTGTGAAGGCGCTCTGGCTGGGGGAGACGTGGAATGCGTCGACCAGCTCGGGGAGCAGCGGCTGTGTGCTGTAGAGCAGTGCGAACGTCGCCAATCCGGCCGCGAAGAGAGCGATGGAAAGTCTGCGGTACTCCGGATCGCCGGGCAGGTACCCGGGCTCGAGGGCGGCGGACTTGTGCATGTCCTCGACGGTCGCACAGCTTGTGCGATACGTGAAATGTCGATCTCGGCAGTAATCGATACACTTTCGGCATGCATGTCGAGGACCTGCGGTGGTTCGCCGTACTCGCGGAGACCGAGCACCTGACCGAGGCGGCGGCGACCCTCGGGACGAGTCAGCCGAATCTGTCCCGCGCGCTCCGGCGGGTCGAGAGCGCCTTCGGGGTGCAGTTGTTCGAGCGCGAGCACCGGGGCGTGCGACTGAATCCGTACGGGCGGCTCGTGCTGGAAGCGGCCCAGGCCGGGACGGCGGCGGTCGACGCTGCGCGGCAGCGGATCGACGCGCTGCTCGATCCGGAGTCGGGGACGGTCCGGCTGGGGTTCCTGCACTCGGTCGCGACCAGCCTGGTGCCGGATCTGCTGAAGGCGTTCCGCGAGGTTGCGCCGAGTGTCGGGTTCGCGCTGCGGCAGGAGCCGGCGCACGACATCGTCCAGGACCTGGAGAGCGGTGAGGCCGAGATCGGCATCGTCGCGCCGCGACCGGACCCGGAGGTGTTCGGCTGGCATCTGCTGGAGCAGCAGCGGCTGTGCCTGCACGTCCCGCCGGGGCATCCGCTGGCGGCGCGGCGGCGGGTGGAGCTGGCCGCGGCGGCGGACGAGCCGTTCATCGGGCTGCGGCCGGGGTTCGGATTCCGCCGCATCAGTGAGGAGCTGTGCCGAGCGGCCGGCTTCACGCCACGGCTGGCCTTCGAAGCGACCGACCTGGCGACGATCGACAGTCTGGTCGGTGCCGGCCTCGGGGTGGCCGTCCTGCCGTCCGGGGCCGTCCGTGGGAATGACAGTGGAGCCGTGTCCGTGCCGCTGGCCGGTGTCCAGGCTCGTCGCGAGATCGGCATGGCTTGGCGGCTGCGGACCCAGCTGACCCCGGCGGCCGAGCGATTCCGGACATTCGTCCGCTCCCGGCCGGTGACGTCCACCTGACTTCCCCGGCAGCGACTTCCGTAGCGTTCGTCCAATTTTCCCGCTGTCGACTTGCAGTCAGAGGCCTTTCCACCGCACGCTTTCCTCCGTGAGGAAGAGTCTCAGTTCGTTCCGGCCGAGCCGGCGACTGCTGTTCGCGGCCGGTACGGCGGCCGCGGCGTCGACAGTCGCGGCCGCTTCGGCGTCGGCCGAGTCGGTGACGGGACTGACCTCGCTGGGCAACTACGGGTCGGGCGTGCTCGGCGCCTGGGAGCGGCAGGCGCGCGCGATCTCGAGCGAGGCGCAGGTCCGCAAGACGCGGGAGAACGACGGCGTCTTCATGTTCGGCGACAGCATCGGCGTCCAGGACGGGCCTCCGCTGGCCAGGCAGTTGTCCCAGCTCGGCATCAGCGTCGCCGTGCACAACTGGGCCGGCCGGCCGGTGACCCCGGCGGTCGACGCCCTGGACACCTGGGCGCAGGACTATGGCCTGCCCCACCGGATCCTGATGTCGGTCGGGTCCAACGACATCTTCACGCCGCCCGCGGTCGCCGCTCAGGTCGACCGGACGATGCAGATCGTCGGCGACGAGCGGACGGTCTACTGGGTCAACGTGCAGGCGGCCCGGACGGCGCACGGGCCCGGCGTGCAGGTCTCCGACCAGCGCAACAGCGCCTGGATCAACCTGCAGCTCGCGGAAGCGCAGCGCCGGTATGAGAACCTCCGGATCGTGCACTGGGCCGAGCATCTGGCGGCCAAGCCGAACCGCCTGGCCAGATATCTCCGCGACGGCCTGCACCCCTCGATGCCGCTCGGGCAGAACGCCCGCAACGGCCTCATCGTCGACGCGATCAAGGCCGGCTGATGGCGCCGCACGGTTTCCCGTGCGGCGCCGTACCAGTTAGAACCCTGCCGTGATGCGGGTGAACTCCCAGTCGGGCTGCGCGATGCCGCTGCAGTTGGAGACCACACCGCCGCCGGCACAGCCGCGGTCGCGGTTCACCGACCAGAACGCCAGCCGGCCGAGCCCGTTGCTCTTGGCCCAGTTGGTGATGTTCTGCCAGGTCGCCGTCGTGGTCATCTCCTGCTGGTCCGACAGACCGTTCATCCCGGAGATGCCCTGGTGGGCGTAGGCCTCCGCGGTGCTCCAGCCGAAGGTCGCTCTGAGCTTGTTGTTCAGGCCCTGCGACGCGCCGACCGTGTCGTTGTAGACGTTCGAGCTGCCGAAGTCGAACGGCATCAGCGTGAAGATGTCGATGTTCGCGCCGAGCGCCGCGGACCGCTCGATCAGCCGGTTGCCGTAGTAGTTCGGGCCGGTCGTCGAGGTGCCGAAGGTGAGGATCGTCTGGATGCCGGGGTTGTTCTGCTTGACGATCTTCAGCGCGCTCAGGATCCGGTCCTGGACCGCCTCGTTCTCGAACTCGTCGGTGTTCTCGATGTCGACGTCGATCGCCTTCAGGCCGTAGGCGCTGATCACCTGCTGGTACGCGCCGGCGAGTGCTTCCGGCGTACTGCAGTTCGGGCCGAGCTTGTTGCCCTGCCAGCCGCCGATCGACGGTACGACGTCACCGCCGGCCGCGTGGATCGCCGCGATCGCGTTCGCGTCCGCACTGCCCTGCAGCGGCCTCGAGCCGTCCCAGGCCGGGTTGCAGCCACCGGACGACAGGATGAAGGCCATGGTGAACCACTTGATGCCGGTGGCGTTCATCACGGTGGTCGGGCTCGGTGGGTCTCCCCAGCCCATGTACAGGTACGGCGCTGCCTTCGCGCTGCCCGTGTTGCCGCCACCACCTGTCGTGGTCTTGACCGAGATGCTGCCGCTCTTCGGACCCTCTCCGGCGCTGTTGGACGCGCTGACCTGATAGCTGTACGTCGTGTTCGCGCTGAGCCCGGAGTCCGTGTACGACGTACCGGTCGGGCTGCCGACCTTCGTGCCGTTGCGGTAGACGCTGTAGCTGGTCGCGCCGGACGTCGCCGACCAACTGAGGCTCACCGAGCTCGAGGACGCCGTACCCGAGAGGCCTGTCGGTGCGCCGGGGACTGTCCCGCCACCGCCGCCCGAGCAGGAGCCGCCGTTGAGCCGGCAGGCAGCGAGGCCGGGGAAGTTCCCCGGGCTGCCGTTGAACCCGAAGCTGACCGAAGCGCCCGGTGCGAGCGGTCCAGCCCAGCTTGGCGGGGTGAAGGTGTGGGTCTGGCCGCTGCTCGTGTGGGTGGCGTCCCACGCGCTGCTCACGGTGTAACCGGACGGGAAGTCCAGTGCGACGGACCAGGTGCTCAGTGAGCTGGTGGTGCCGTTGGTGACGGTCACCTTGCCTTCGAAGCCACTGCCCCAGTCCGACACTTTGGTGAAGGCTGCGGTGACTCCTGCCGCGTTCGCCGCCTGTGCTGTCAGCAGTGCGACAACCACTGCGGTGATGGCCGCTATGGCCAGAGAGATGCGTTTCATGATGCTCCGATCAGTGGGCGGTACGTGATCAGACCCGGCCCCAGAGTGCGGGGACGTTCGGTGGCTCCCAGCCGGTCAGGGAGGTGTGACCCTGGATGCACTTGTAGGTGACGCCGTTGTAGGTCACCAGCGCACCGGTCGCATAGGTCGTGTTCGGCGCCCACGGGGTGGCCGTGGGAGGCGTCGGCGGTGTGGTGGGAGGGGTGGTCGGGGGCGTGGTCGGTGGAGTGGTGGGCGGTGTTGTCGGGGGTGTGGTGGGAGGCGTGGTCGGCGGTGTGGTCGGCGGGCCGCTGCAGCCTGGGGTCTCGGCGTTGACCGAGTTGACGACGGCGTTGAAGAGCGTGACGTTCGGGTCCAGCGCCTCGAGGGAGTACATCATCGCGCCGCCCAGTCCGTTGCAGTGCTGGTAGTCGGCCTTGGCCTTGATCGACTGGGCGTTGTCACCGGACCAGAACGTGCCGTTGCTGTAGAACCACGAGGACTTGGTGGCGTCGTCGAAGTACGACACGGACGGGTTGTCGACGAAGCCGGTGAGCTCCTTGTAGAACGAGACACCCGGCACGTTGCCACTCAGCGCGTGTCCGTCGGCCGGTCCGGTCGCGGTCTGGTACTTGCCGTTGGCTGTGCTCGGAACACCCTTCCATCCCCGGTAGTAGAAGGGATAGCCGATGGTGAGCTTGCCGGCCGGGAACCCGCCGGGGATGCCGTACGCCGGGTCACCAGTCGTCCACGCCTTGACCGCGGCGTCGACGGAGTACTTGCCCGAGCCCGGTGGGATCGGATTGCTCGGGTCATTGGGAGCGGTGTAGAGCGGGTCCTGGAAGTTGGTCGGCCCGGTGGCCTCCCAGCCGCCGTGCATGTCGTACGACATCACGTTGTTGTAGTCGAGGTACTGCCCGATCTTGTTCGTCTCGATCGTGGCGATCTTGTCCTGCCCGGCCGGAGTGGCCGCGGTCAGGTAGTAGCGCTTGCCGATCTGGTTGCCATAGGCATCAAGCTGGGCACGCAGCTCGGCGAGCAACAGGGTGAAGTTCTGCTTGTCGGCGGCGCTGTAGTGGTTGCCGACGTGACCGTTCGGCGAGCCCGGGTACTCCCAGTCGATGTCGATGCCGTCGAAGATGCCGGCCGCCGTACCGGGGCCGCCGAAGCCGTCGACCACCGGCAGGTCGCCCTTGAGGAACATGTTCACGCAGGAGCTGACGAAGGCCTTGCGCTTGGCGTCGGTGGAGGCGGCGTCGGAGAAGTACTTCGAGTACGTCCAGCCGCCGATCGAGATCAGGATCTTCAGGTTCGGGTACTTCGCCTTGAGCTTCCTCAACTGGTTGAAGTTGCCCTGGATCGGCTGGTTCCAGACGTCACCGACCCCGTCGACGCTGATGTCCGCGCCATACGACTTGCCGTAGTCGGCGAACGCGTCACCGGCGCCGTCACCGGCGTTCGGGTTGTTCTCGTCCTGCGAGGCGGCCTTGTTGGCCATGAAGCAGGTGTGGTCGGTCGGGTGGACGTTGGCGAACGCGTAGTTGAGGAAGTCCAGTTTGCCGGCCACACCGGTGGTGACCAGGTTCTTCGGATAGAACGCGTTGGCGTAGATCCCCCACTGGGTGAAGTACGCCGTCTTCACGCCGCCGCTCGTCGCAGCCGTGGCGGTGCGTGCTTCTGGGGTGGCCAGCGAGACGCCGGCGGCGGCGATCAGAGCGGTGGCGGCGACGGTGGCCGTAGCGGCGAGCATGCGCAATCGACTCATGGGCGGGTCCTCCGGAGCGTGGGACGGAAGCGGTCCGGTGAAATTTAGTTAAAGACGCTTCGAAAGGAACCGTAACCGTTCCCGGCGGGTTGGTCGCCGCCTCGTCGTGGCGGGTTCCCGCTGCTGACGGAAACCCGACAACCCTTTGTCCACAGGGATTCCGGTGGGATGCGCGAAGTGGGTCCGGCAACGGCATCTTCTAAGGCATGGACACGAATTCACCTCCCACATCGGTGCTCTTGGCAACTACCAACGAGATCCTGCTCGACGACCTGCTCCGGCTGTCGGCGGCAGCCGCGATCACACCACTGGTCGAGCCCGACCTGATCGGCCTGCGCCGGAGCTGGCACTCCTGCTCGCTGGTCGTGGTCGGGCGAGACCTGGCCGAGCCACTGGCGCGCGCCCAGCCTGCGCCGCGGCCGGGTGTCGTCATGGTGGGCTCCGCGCTGGACGGTGACGAGCTCTACCGCTGTGCCTTCGACGTCGGCGCCGACGGGGTGTTCCGCCTGCCCGACGACGAATCCGCGCTCGCCGGCAAGCTTGCGGACGCGGTGGACGGAGCGGTCCGGACAGCTCTCACTCTCGCCTTCGTCGGCGGCTGTGGGGGAGCGGGTGCCACCACGCTCGCGTCGGCCGTCGCGGTCTTCGGCAACCGGCGCGGCCTCCGGACGATGCTCATCGACGGCGATCCCCTGGGCGGTGGCATCGAGCTCGCCCTCGGCATCGAACGTGATCCCGGCGACCGTTGGCCCAAGCTCCTCAACGCCTCAGGCCGTGTCAGCGCCGCCGCCCTACGCTCCGCGTTGCCCTCAGTCGACGGACTGGCCGTCCTGTCCTGGGATCAGTCCGACGTGACCGCCCTGCCACCCGACACGATGAGCTCGGTGATCGGCGCCGCCCAACGCAGCAGCGATCTGGTCGTGGTCGACCTTCCCCGCCGTGCGGATCCCGCCGTCGAGGAGGGCTTCATCCGTGCGGCGGCAACCCTCCTCGTCGTGCCCTGCGACGTCCGCTCCGTCGCTGCAGCCAAGCGCTTGGTCGGCCCTCTCCGCGCCGTAGCCGGCGACCTCCGAGTGGTGGCCCGGGAATCCCGCCGCCCCCACGGCCTCTCGGCCACCGATGTTGCCACCCACCTCTCCTTGCCCTTAGCAACAAAAGTGACGCCCGAACGCGACCTCCCGGTCTCGATGGACCAAGGCCGCTTCGACCCCCACCCCCGAGGCCCCCTGTCCCGAGCCGCCACCCAGATCCTCGACCTCTTCCCCACCCCCGAATCAACCGCAGCCTGAGCCCCCGCTTGCCGGAGCCACTCGGATCGGAAACCGCATGAACGCACACCCAACCCCCAACACGCTCCACGGCAGATCCATCTCGGCTCTCGACGGCGCCTCCGTCTCGCCCGAGCTCCTCGACCGTGTCCGCGGCACGCTCGCCCTGACCGGCGCCAAACCAACTCCCGCCCACGTAGCAGCCGCCCTCCGCGCCGACGGCACCATCTGCGGCGACGCAATGGTCCTCGCAGTAGTCACCGCCCTCCGCCGCGAGGCCCTCGGCGCCGGCCCCCTCGACACCTTGCTCGCCGAGCCAGGCATCACCGACATCCTCGTCAACGGCCCCGATGAGGTCTACATAGACCGCGGCCACGGCCTGGAACGCGTCTTCGTCCGCACTGGCGACGAACCTGCCATCCGCCGGCTGGCCACCCGCCTGGCCGCCGCCGCAGGCCGCCGGCTGGACGACGCCACGCCATACGTCGACGTCCGACTCTCCGACGGCACCCGCTTCCACGCCGTACTGGCACCGGTAGCCGCCCCCGGCACCTGCCTGTCGCTCCGCGTCCCCTCCCGCCACGTCTTCACCCTCGACGACCTCGTCACCGCCGGCGCCCTCCCACCAGCCGGTACGCCGATACTCCGCGACCTGCTCAATTCCCGCCTGGCGTTCCTTATCAGCGGCGGCACCGGCACCGGCAAGACAACCCTGCTCAACTCCCTCCTCTCCTTGGCAGACCCATCAGAGCGCCTCATCCTCGTCGAGGACGCAAGCGAACTCCGCCCAGACCACCCCCACGTCGTGCGCCTGGAGGCACGCCCTCCCAATATCGAAGGCACCGGCGAGATCTCCCTCCGCGACCTGGTCCGCCAAGCACTCCGCATGCGCCCAGACCGCCTCGTAGTAGGCGAGGTCCGCGGCCCCGAAGTAGTCGACCTATTGACCGCCCTCAACACCGGCCATGAAGGCGGCTGCGGCACAATCCACGCCAACTCCGCGTCCGACGTACCAGCCCGCCTGGAAGCCCTGGGCGCCCTGGCCGGCCTGACCCGCGAAGCCCTCCACAGCCAACTCGCCTCAGCCGTCCACGCCGTAATCCACCTGGCCCGAACTCCCGACGGCACCCGCCGAATCACCGAAATCCAAACCCTCACCCGTCACCCGACCGGCACCGTCACCACCCATCCCGCCGTCCAATTCCACCCCAACGGCACCATCACCCTCCTCCCTCCAGCCCAGCTCTTCACCAGCCTTCAGCCCGGTCTGAGCGGTGCCGCATGAGCAGCGCCGTGGTTTCAGGGCTACTGGTGTTCCTCGCCAGCGCCCTGATCCTGCCGAAACCAGGCCGCGGCCTACACCGCCTCACCGACCCGCCGCCACGCCGTGACAAACCGGACGTACGCCGAAGCAAACCGGACGGCCGCCGACTGACGCGACTACCCTCGCCGAGCCGCCTTTGGCTGGTCGCGTCCATCGCCACGGCCACCCTCCTCACCCTCGGCGCACAGATCCTGGTCTCGACCATCGCGATCGCCGTGGTCGCTGCCCTGGTCGCCGTACAACGAGCCCAACACCGACGCCGTACAACAGCCGCAGCCCGCCGTACCCAGATCATCGAAGCCCTCGACGTACTAACAGCCGACCTGATCGCCGGCCGCCCACCCGTCGACGCCTTGGAGGGCGCCGCATCCATCAGCCCCGACTTCCACGTCCCGCACGCAGCAGCCAAACTCGGCGGCGATGTTCCCGGCGCCCTAGAACTCGCAGCCGAGTCACCCGGCGCCACCGGCCTCCGCGCATTGGCCGCAGCCTGGCGCGTAGCCGAAGAATCCGGAGCCGCCTTCGCCGCCCTGACCGAACGCCTCGCCGACTCCCTCCGCGCCGACGAAGCCATCCACCGCCAAACCGAAGCCAGCCTCGCAGGGGCCCGCTCCACCGCCCGCATCCTCGCCGCCCTCCCCGTGTTCGGCATAGCCCTCGGCTACTCCCTAGGCGCCAACCCCCTGACCTTCCTCACCGCCACCCCCACCGGCTGGCTCTGCCTAACCACCGGCCTAACCCTCACCGCCCTAGGCCTCCACTGGACAACCCGCCTCTCCGACACCCCCACGTAACAACTCGCCTGCCCGGCGCCCCGCGCGACAACCCGCCTCCCCACGGGACGACTCACCCGTCCGAGATCCGCTTACCCCCACCGTCCTCCGAGGTTCTTCATGCCCCCGACCCTCTCCGCAGCCACAGCTCTGGCGATCACCACCTACCTGCTGACCGCACCCCATCCCAACCTCCGCCGCCTGACCACGCCGCCGCGTTCCACCCGACCCCGAACACCCCGAGCCCATCGCCTGGCAGCAGTCACCACGGCCATCGGCGCACTCCTGCTCATCGGCCTCCCATGGGGCGCCATACCTGCGGCCCTCGCCTTCTACACAATCCCTCGCGCCCTCTCCCGCCTCGAACCAACCGCCATCAGACAACGCACAGCCCGGATCACCCGCGACCTCCCACTAGCCGTAGACCTCCTCACCGCCTGCCTCCGCGCAGGCCGCCCACCCCAACAAGCCCTCAGCCTCGTCGCAACCGCAGTCCCTGGCCCACTAGCCGACCTCTTCACCAAGGTCGCCCACCACCTCGCCCTAGGCGCAGACCCGGCCGACGCGTGGTCCCACCTACGTTCCGAACCAGCCTGTTCATCCGTCGCCCGAGCAATCGACCGCTCAATCCGCTCAGGCGCACCGCTCTCAAAGACCCTCGAACACCTAGCCGACGACACCCGCCAAACGCACCATCACGCAGCCGATCAACGAGCCCGCGCCGCAGAGTCCCGCTCCGCCCTCCCGCTAGGCCTCTGCTTCCTGCCGGCCTTCGTCCTTCTCTCCATCGTCCCCACCATCGCCGACGCCCTCGTCCCGTACCTGCTCAACCCCTGAAAGTGCGTCATCCACAGCCCCGAAACTCCTTCAAAAAAGGCCGTCCGGCAACGGCATGTTGTCAGTAAGCGATCCGGACAAGCCGCTTCGCACCCCCGGAGGTACCAGATGTCCAAGGCACTAGTAGCCGTCCGCAACCATCTCCACACCCCCGCCCGCACCCAGCGCGGCGCCGCCACCGCTGAGTACGCCGTCAGCGTCGTAGCCGCCTGCGGCTTCGGCGGCATCCTCGTCGCACTCCTCAAGTCCGACGTGATGCTCAACGCCCTCAAAGCGCTCATCAACTACGCCCTCAAACTGGCCGGCGTAGAAGGCGTCCAGCTCTAACCCGCCCACCCACCAGGCGGCCGGTCGAGTCCACCCCTCAACCCGACCGGCCGCCCCAAGGAGCCCCAGATGCCCTCCACCAGAGCCCCAGCCCCCGCCACCCCGAATCACCTTGTCCCCACAGCCCAACCCAACCCAACCGACCACAGCGATCCCACCAGGCAACCCAAACCGTCCGAGCGCGGTGCTGTCACCGCTGAGCTCGCGATCACACTCCCAGTCCTGCTTTCCCTTCTCCTCTTAGGCATCTGGTCGATCGGCCTGGTCATCCTCAACATCCAATGCATCGACGCCGCCCGAGACGTAGCCCGCGCAGTAGCCCGAGGCGAACCTCCCGACCAAGCCAAGGCCATCGGCCACCGCACCATCCCCACCGGCAGCATCACCATCTCGCGCGAAGGTCCCGACATCCACGTAACAGTCACAGCCACCCCAACCCACAACCCCCCACTCCTGTCAGCCCTAGCCCCCACCCACCTCACCGCGCACGCCACCCTCGAGTCCGAACCCAGCCAGGAAGAATCCCCATGACCCACAACGAGAAAGGAAGCGCCACCCTCCACTCCCTCTTCGCCGCCGTACTGCTCCTAACAGCCCTAGCCGCCGCCATCCTCTGGTCCACAATCTCCACAGCCCGCCACAAGCTGGCGACCGCAGCAGACCTAACAGCCTTGAGCGCCGCCCAGTCCCTAGCCAATCCAGCCGCCGCTGACGCGAGTACGACGGCCTCAGGCGCAACCACCTTCGACATCACCGGAGCGCGCACGGCGTCAGACCTCCCCGGCCCAGACCTGACCACCTCCAGCTCCTCCGCGCTGGACCGCACGATTCCCTGCGCCATCGCGGCTCGAATAGCAGCGCTCCACAAGGTCGATCTGGTCGCCTGCCACCTCACGCCGACCTCAGTAACCATCCAGGTAGCCCTCGACCTGCGCCTGCCCTTCACCCACCCGACACTGACCACCACTGCGCGAGCCGGCCCCCTCTGACCTGCCGCCATCGGCGCAGGACGCCCGATCTTTGACGCAACCAATCAGTTGCTATAAAGTAGCAACCAATCAGTTGCTAAATAGTCGGAGGTTGTGATGGCTGGCGGGGTTGGGGTGCGGTTCAGCACTCGGGAACAGCTGGTTTTGCTGGTCCTGCTGGGTGCCGGGTTCATGTTGTCGATCGACTTCTCGATCCTGAATGTGGCGCTGCCCGAGGCTGGGGCGGGCGTCGGACTGGGGCCTGAGGGGTTGCCGTGGATCTCGTCGGCGTTCGCGTTGCCGGCGGCCGGCTTCACGCTCCTGTTCGGCCGGCTGGGCGATCTGTACGGTCGGCGCAGGTTCTTCCTGG
The DNA here is from genome assembly GCF_045040325.1 of Kribbella sp. NBC_01510. NCBI lineage: Bacteria > Bacillati > Actinomycetota > Actinomycetes > Propionibacteriales > Kribbellaceae > Kribbella > Kribbella sp. NBC_01510. Next base: position 2,864,522 of record NZ_CP109418.1, read on the forward strand.
CCGGCATGGTTCTCCTGGCTGGAGCGTCGTTGCTCGGCGGTTTCGCGGGCAGTGCCGAGGTGCTTCTGACCGCGCGGGCGTTGCAGGGGCTCGCTACCGCGATGGCGCTGCCCGCCGCACTGTCGTTGCTCACGACGACTTTTGCCGAGGGTGCGCGGCGTGAGCGGGTCCTCGGGCTGAGAGGTGCCCTGGGGTCGGCCGGGTTCGCCGTAGGTGCGTTGGTGGGCGGAACCCTTGTCAGCCTGTTTGGCTGGCGGGCGGCGTTCTTCATCAACGTTCCGGCCGCGGTGGCTGTGCTGGTGCTCGGCCCGTTCGTGGTCAAGGAGAGCTCGGTGGCAGTTCGGGCGAAGCTGGATGTGGCTGGAGCAGTGACCGTAACCGGCGGGCTGATGGCCGTGGTCTATGCGGTGATCGAGGGGAGCGTTCGATCTGCGGGTGTCGGCGTACTGCTGCTGGCTGCGTTCGCCGTGATCGAGCTGCGAACGTCGGCGCCGCTCGTGCCACTGCGCATCCTCAAGCGGCCATCGGTGACGTGGGGCAACGTGGCCGGGTTGGTGACGTGTTCCATGGTGACCGGGATGATCTTCCTGACGACGCTGTACCTGCAGCAGACGCTGAAGCTCTCACCGTTGACGACCGGCATCGTGTTCGGGGTGCCAGGCGTGGCGTCTGTGGCCGCCGGAGTCCTGGCAGGGCGAATCATCGGACGCTTCGGGGGGCGGCGGGTCGTGGCCGTGAGCATGTCCATCCAGGGGATCGCGACGCTGCCGCTGGCGTTCCTGGGAGCTCATCGGATCGCGCTGGTGATCCTTGTCCCCGCGCTGTTCATCGGCTTCTTCGGTCACGTCGCCGCGATGGTCGCCTACTCGGTGATCGGCACGTCTGGGGTCGCGGACAGCGAGCAGGGTCTGGCGACCGGCCTGACCTCAATGACTCAAGAGGTGGCCTGCACCGTCGGCACACCAGTCCTCGCCGCGATCGCCGCCACCCAGGCTACCCAACTGACCGGAATGCACCTCGCTCTCTCCGTAGCCGCAACCCTGATCCTCGCCACCGCCCTGCTCGTCTACCTCAACCTCCGCCCCCGCCTGCCGCACCCCGTCCCCACCCACCACTCCACCCAACCCACCCCGGCCATCCCATAACCCTCCGTCCGCACTCCTCTGCTGGTGGGCTCCTGCATCTGCGCCCGCGCCCCTCCCGTCGGTGGGCCCTGCATTCGCGCCTGCGGCCATACGTCGGCTTGCAGGGTTGATGGCGTTGCGGGTCCGTCCGGGTTGGCTGCGCTTTGGTGCTTGGGAGACTGCGTGGTCGGAGGTTGTGGGGATGTGGTGGGTTGGGGTGGTTCTGGTGGGGTCGCGATCTGGTCGCAATCTGGTAGAGATGCCGCGTTGATGTGGACGGGGCGTGGGACCGGGCTTCATGATCTGGAACCGAGTCCCTGCTCATTCCTCCCGGACGTACTTCCCCGGCGCCCGGACGGTTACCTCGGAGGTCCGTTTGCCCGACCGGATCCGGCTGCTGCTGGTCGATGACCAGATCCTCAGCCGCGGCTTGCTGCGCAGCGGTTTGGAGCGCGAGCGCGATCTGGAGATCGTTGCCGAGCTCAACCGAAGCGACGACGTGGTGAGTGCCGCGAAACGGCATCGTGCGAACGTCGCGCTACTCGACGCCGCCGGCCCGGGGAACGACAGCATCACCGTGACCACCAGGTTACGTACTTCGATGCCGGAATGCCGGGTCGTCATGCTGACGACGTACGGGCGCCCGGTGCACCTGCGACGTGGTCTCGATGCCGGCGCGAAGGGTTTCGCACTGAAGGGAAGTCCGGCTCCGCAGTTGGCAGATGCGGTACGACGGGTGCACCTCGGCCTGCGCGTGGTCGACGCAAACCTCGCGGCCGAGACACTCAGGTACTCCGAGACCCCGCTCAACGAAGACGAGACCGACACGCTCCGGGCAGCCCGCGATGGTGGTTCGGTCGCCTTGATGGCACGAAAGCTCGACGTCTCCGAGCGTGTAGTGCGTACCCGACTCTGGTCGGCAATCGGAAAGACCGGCGCCCGCACCCGCTCCGACGCCATCCAAATAGCCGAACACAACGGCTGGCTCCTCGACTGACCCACCCGCCCACGGTCGATCCGAGCGGTTGGCGGGGTGTGGCTACACGCAGAAGGGGTGGTCGGCGTAGACGACGTTCTGGATTGCGATGGTCACGGCTTCACGACCTGTGTTAGTCGAGTTGGTCTAGGAGCCAGCGGGTGCCTACTGGGGTGGCGCCGGTGGGTTCTATGCGCTGGCGGAGGCCTCGGTCGGCGGTTACTACGGTGACTTCCGGGGTGTTGGGTTGGGCGGTGGACTCGGCGGTGATGGCCGCGATGGTGTCGTCGCCGGAGCCGGGGGCGAGGACGACACTCAGTTCGCCGGTGTCGGGGGCGTCGGGGCCGGAGACGGCGGCTCGGGCGGCGCCTTCGAGGATCACGATGATGTCGGTGTCGTCGAGGTGTTGCTGGAGTACGGCGAGTTTCGTCAGGAGGCGACGGGCTGCGCCAGGGCGGTCGCGCCACCAGCCGTCGGGGCGGGAGCCGATCACGTTCGCGGCGTCGACGACGATCACCTGACGGTGTCCGGTTGTCATCAGCTCAGTCTGCCCCTCCGCCGTCTCCAACGGTCACAGGCGAAGGTCGGACCTTGGGCAGGCTCGGGTGGAGGCACGGCCTCGGACACGTCAGGCGGAGGCCAGGTCTTGGGCGCTCCCGAGAAGGTGCGGCCTCGGTCGGCGTAGGTGGAGCTGTGCTCGAGGTGCCAAGCCGCAGGCGGAGGCGGGCAGCCGCAGATGGGGCGGGAGACCGCGGGGTCGCGAGGTGTAGGCGGGGGAGGCCGGCGGCGCAGGTGGGTGAGGTTAGGCGCAGGTGGAGAGGAATTGGCCGGTGTGGGTTACGAGGAGGTGGGGGCCCGGGCTGGCTGGGATGGATTGCCGGGGGGTGTGGATGGGGTGGCGGGTGCCGTTGGGTGAGATCACGAGGGTGTTGGGGGCGTCCAGGGCGACCAGTTCGTTGTCGGTGCGGACTAGGACTGGGGCGGTGTAGGACCAGGAGAGGGCTGTGCGACCAGCGGCGAGGCCTGCTAGGACCGCGAGTGGCAGCTCGTCGGGGCCTTCGGCTGCGGCGTCTACGGCTATCCAGGTGGTCGGGGTGCCGGGTGAGGTGAGTGAGGTTGGGTTGTGCCAGTCGCTACCGCCGATTGGCGTTGTGCTCTCCAGGCCCCATGCCTGCCACCAGGCGATGGGACCGCCCCAGGTGTGGTCCAGCCAGGACGAGTGCCAGATTTCGGCGAGTGGTGGGTGTTCCGGGAGTGGGTGGCGCCAAGAGCAGTCGCCGCCCAGTGGGTGGTTGATCGAGAGCAGGCCGCCACGGCGCGCGACCTCGGAGACCCAGGTGGCGGCGGGCTGACGGAAGTCGATGACGCCGATGTCGCCGAAGGCGTTCGCGTGGCCGGTGTCGGTTGTCACCTCTTGGCCGGGGATCAGGCCGATTCCGAAGCGTTTGCTGAGCGACGGCAGTTCGAGGTGATGCGCGACGGTGTTGTGATCGGTGACCGCCAGCACGTCCAGGCCGGCGGTGACGCCGAGGGCGGCGAGGTTCGCGATCGGGGTCGAGCCGTCAGAGTGGAGAGAGTGTGCGTGGAAGTCGCCCGCGACCCACTTCAGCCCTGGCGCTGCGGGCAGCGACCGTCGTGGCGGTCTTGCGGGTACGGCGATCGCCGCGTCGGCGTCGGCGTACTCCGCGAGGCCCGGCACGGTGTCGACGGGGCCGGTCACGGCTTCGACGATGAGTTCGACGCCTTCGACTGGGATGCGATGGAGGCCGAGGACGACCCACCAGGTGCCGGGCTCGAGTTCCCCGGGGACGTAGCCGGGCGTCGCCGCGGACGGTGTGATGGCGAACGTCTGGCGCGCGCCGCCGGACCAACCACGCCAACCGGCCGCACCTTCGCACCCGATGTCGATGACCGCGCCTTCGATCGGCGGGACGGTGAGCGTGACGAGTAGGCCCGGGCAACCGGCCGGGATGTCGACGGGCAACGAGTGGTAGACCGACTCGGCGCGGTCGTCGAGGGTCCAGACGCGGCGGTACGACGTGACAGCCATCAGTCGACCGTAACCGTCGGGAGGTTGTCGGTCATGAGGGCACGGGGGCTGGTTGGCGGGCTAGGAGGTCGCCGGACTCCTTGTCGTACAGGAGGACTCGGGAGGCCGGGGCGGTGAGGACGACGGTTGCGCCGGGGGACGGCTCATCTTCTTCCGGGACGGTCACGCCGACCAGGGTGCCGTCGCAGTCGACGCTGACCAGGGACTGGGTGCCCAGGTTCTCGGCCACGACGACTGTGCCACGCAGGACCGGGCCGGTGACGTCGCCCGTCGCGATGGTGAGGTACTCGGGGCGGATGCCCACGGTCACCTCCGCGCCGGCGGGGGCCGAGAAGGTTGTCGCGGGCAACGAGCCGCCGGCGACCGTGACCGAGCCCTCGGCGGCGGACGAGCCGTTGGTGCCCGAGGAACCCGCGGCGACCTTGCCGGGGAGAAGGTTCATCGGGGTGGAGCCGATGAAGTTGGCGACGAAGGTGTTGGCCGGACGGGCGAAGACCTCGCGCGGCGAACCGAGTTGCCGCAGCTTGCCGGACTCCATCACCGCGATCCGGTCGGCCAGCGCGAGCGCCTCGGCCTGGTCGTGGGTGACGAAGACGGTGGTGATGCCCAGATCGCGCTGCAGCTTCTTGAGGAAGGTGCGCGCCTCCAGCCGCAGCCGAGCGTCGAGGTTCGACAGCGGCTCATCCAAGAGCAGCACCTTGCCTTGGGAGGCGATGGCGCGGGCCAGTGCGACCCGCTGCTGCTGTCCGCCCGACAACTGGCCTGGCTTGCGCTCCAGCAGTCCTTGCAGCGACAGCGCACCAGCGGTCCGCTCCGCTGTCGCCGTACGAGTAGCCAGGGCGACACGTCGTACCTTCAGGGGGTAGGTGATGTTCTCCGCCACATTCATGTGCGGGAAGAGCGCGTAGTCCTGGAAGACCATCGCCACGCCGCGCTTGCCTGGCTCGGTCCGAGTCACGTCGGCCGAGTTGATCCGGACCGTGCCCTCGGTCGCGGCCTCCAGTCCGGCGATCGTCCGCAGCAGCGTGGTCTTGCCGCAGCCGGACGGGCCGAGCAGCGCGAAGAACTCGCCGTGGGCCACGTGCAGGTCCAGCCCGTCGACGGCGCGCACGCCGTTCGGGTAGACGGTCGCCAGGCCTTCGATGTCGATGCCCGCCATCAGCTCTTGATCCCTCCATGGAAGCGGAACCCATACCGCGAGTTCACCAGCAGGTACAGCACGACGACCGGGATCGAGAACAGCAGCGAGAAGACCGGCAGCACCTGCAGGTTCACGCTGCCGCCTTCGTCGGTGAGGGTCTGCATCAGCACCGCACCGGGCTGCTTGTCGATCGACCGGATGAGCAGGAAGGGCACCAGGAAGTTGCCCCAGGAGTTCACGAACGCCCAGACCATGATGGTGGCCAGGCCGGGCCGCGCCACCGGCAGTACGACGTCCCGCAGGATCTGTCCCGTGGACGCGCCGAACACGCGGGCCGACTCCTCGTAGGACTTCGGCACCGCGTCGACGAAGTCCTTCAGGATGAAGATTGCCGCCGGCAACAGCCCGCCGGTCATCACCAGCGCGACGCCGAACCGGGAGTCGATCAGCCCGAGCTGGAACATCATCACGAAGATCGGCACCATCGCGGCGGTCCCGGTGACGACCGAGGACAGCAGCAACAGCCCGTACAGCAACGCGTCCCGGCCGGGGAGACGGACGCGCGACAACGCATAGCTGGCCAGCGCGGCGAAGGCGGTCACCGCCACCGCCGTCGTCACGCAGATCAGCAGCGAGTTGACCATCGAGTGCATCGCGTACGGATGGTCGAGCGTCTTGCGGACGTTCTCCAGCGTCCAGTCCGGCCAGCGCACCCCGAGACCGGGGTTCTTGTCGAACGGCGCCGACGCGATCCACAGCATGGGTACGGCGAAGAACAGCGTGATCGCGCAGATCAGCACGTAGAAGCCGATCCGCCGTACGACGAACGCCGGCGTGAGCGCCGCGGCACGCGTACTCACGAGCGCCTCCTCAACAGTCGGAGGTAGATGAGCGAGACCAGCAGGTTCGCGATCAGCAGCAGGAACGAGATGGCCGAGGAGTACCCGAGCTCGCCGCCCTGCAGGGCCACGTTGTAGATGTAGACCGGCACCGTCTCGGACTCGTGGTTCGGCCCGCCCTTGGTGAGCAGGAACGGCGAGAAGTCGTTCGCCGTCCACAGCGAGATCAGCAGCGTGTTCGTCAGCACGTGCCCGCGGATGTGCGGGAACACCACGTCCCGCAGCGTCTGCCAGCCGGATGCACCGACCATCCGCGCCGACTCCAGTTGCGACGGCGGGACCGCCTGCAGCGCGGAGGAGTAGAGCATCATCGAGAACGCCGTGCCGCGCCAGGTGTTGAAGAACACCAGGCACGCCATCGGGTAGTCGATCAGCCATGCGGTCCCCGGCGTACCGAGGACGCTGTTGAGCGTGCCGCCGTCGCGGTCGAAGAACGCGACCCACAGGTACGCGACCACCGTCGACGGCAGGATCCAGGCCAGCAGCACGAAGGCCTCGACAGTACGGCGAACGGCCGGCCGGGTACGTCGCATCACCCAGGCCAGCGTGAAGCCGAGGATGTTCTGGCCGATGATCGCGGAGCCGAGGACGAACAACATCGTCAGCCACAAGGCGTTGTGGAAGAGCGCGTCGTTGAGCGCCTTGGTGTAGTTGGACAGCCCGACCATCGACGGCGACACGGCCTCGACACCGGTCAGCCGGTAGTTGGTGAGCCCGATGTAGATGGTCCAGACCGCCGGGAAGACCAGGAACGCGCCGACCAGCAGCAGGGCCGGAGCGACGAAGCCGAAGGCCCGGCCGACGCCGAGCCCCGCCACATCACGAGCGGGGCCCCGGCGGGCTGCCGGACCGCGTTCCCGGACCGGATCGCCCGGCACGGGTGCGGAAGCGGAAGTCATCAGTTGCTGGTGACCTTGTCCTTGCTGCCGGCCGCGGTCTCGACGGCCTTCTGGTACGCCGTCGCCGCCGCGTCGGTCGTCTTGCCACCGACCACGTCAGCGGTCGACTGCTGCAGCGCGGCCGAGATCTTCGGGTACTCCGCCAGTCCGGGCCGGAACTGCGTGATCGGCAGGACCTTGGTGGCGACGAAGTTCAGCATCGGGTCGCCGGCGAGCACCTCGCTGTTGACGTCGTTGCGCTGGGTGATCTTGGCGGCGCCGTCCAGCGATGCCTTCACCATGTCCGCGGAGTTCATGAACTGCAGGAGCTCCCAGGCCTGCTGCGGGAACTTGGTGTTCGGGTTGATCACGGTCGCGCCGCCGCCGGACATCGAGACGAAGTCCTGGCCCTTGACGCCGCCGCCCGGCTTGCTGGCCGGGATCAGCGCGTAGCCGACAGCAGTGTCGCGGTCGGCCATCTTGGCGACGCCCGCCTTCGGCTCCACGACGCTGCGCCAGAAGTAGTCGCTCTCCAGCAGGATGCCGACCTTGTTCGCGGCGAACTCGGCGAACGACTTGTCCCGGCCCTTGGCCTCGCGCTGGAGCACGGGGTCACCGAGACCGGTGCTGTAGATCTGGTGGTAGAAGTCCAGCACCTGGCGCAGCTGCGGGGTGTCGCCCAGCCACTTGCCGTCGGTGTTCACGGTGGCGCCGGTGCCGACCAGGAGCGGCAGAACGCCCTGCATCGTGGTCGCCTCGCCCATCGCCGTCCCGGCGTTGATCTGGATCGGGGTGACGCCGGTCAGCTTTTTCAGTGCCTGGCCGGCGGTGATGATGTCGTCCCACGACTTCGGCTGCCAGTCGGCGGGGAGGCCGGCCTGCTGGAACAGCTTCTTGTTGAAGAACAGCACCCGGCCGTCGGTGCCACCGGGAACGCCGTACCGCTTGCCCTCGAAGCTGCCGAGCTGCTGCACCGCCTCCGGGATCTGCTTCCAGCCGTCCCAGTCGTCGACCTTGGCCGTGTCGCCGACGGTGTCGGTGAGCGGCTTGATGTACCCGGCCTGAGCGAACTCGCCGACCCAGATTCCGTCGATCTGGAACAGGTCCGGACCGGACTTGTTCGACAGGTCGAGCGACAGCTTCTGCTTGTAGACCTCGTCGTCGGAGCCGTCACCCTGGAACTTGACCGTGACGTCGACGCCCTTGCCCTTCTGATCGGCGACGAACTTCGGGATCAGCACGTCCTCGAGGAAGGTGGCGCCGGCGCTGCTCTTGCCGCCCTTGACCGAGTTCGAGCCGATCGTCAGCTCGACCTTCTTGGCCTCGGAGTTCCGGTTCGCGTCCTGATCGCCGCTGCCGGCGTCGGACGAGCCGAGGCAGCCGGTGAGCAGGGCAAGGGTCGCGGCGCCGAGGACGCCTGCGGTGGTCAACCGCGTGAGTGATCGCATCTGGGGGGCTCCTAGCGAAAGTGGTCCAGCAAGAGTGCCGGTCAAAGATTGGCACTCCTTGGCGATTATGTGAAGACTTTTTCCCAACCCTGGGACGAACGTTTGCCAGGGGCTGTAGGCAACCAAGCGCGAACTGTCAACCTGGAAGTCCGCGGCACGCGTTGCGGAAGAGTTAAAGGATGCTCAAGGTTGTGTGGCAACAGGTAGTTGAGTAGATACAGAACGTGAGCAGCGGCGGTACGGTCTTGCCGATCGGTTCAGTGGATCGGAGGTGAACGACATGGGGCTGCTTCACGGAGTTGCCTGCCTTCTCGACGACGTGCTCAGGCATTGCCACCACTGGTGCTGGTGGTGACCCCCCTGGCCGGCTGGTGACGGCCGCGACCGGGCTGGTGGGCCGGTGACGATCCCGCCGGGCTCCCGCTGACGCGCAAGCAGCGGGGATCCCGGAATCACCCCGAGCACCGCTCCACCCCCGAACGAGATCACCAGGACAACTGAACGCAGCGTCGATCGCGAAGGAGTGAGAAACAGCCGGCCCCGACATCGTCGGGGCCGGCTGTCCTCCGTCTGGCTGAGGATCCACTGCGGATCAGCGTTGCGCCAGCTGCATCATCTGCTTCGGCAGCACCGTCATCTGTGCCGGAATCGGGAGCTGTGGACGAACCAGTTGGAGCAGGCTGGCAGCCGCGTTCGCGATCGGCAGCGGCAGGGCCAGACCCAGCGAGGCCAGTAGTGCGTTCACGAGTGCCAGGACCGCGCCCAGGATGTCCAGACCCGGCAGCGGCAGTGCGCTCCAGCCCTGGATCGGTGTGCCGGCCGTGGACATGGTGCCGGTCGGTTGTGCCTGCTTGGCCTTCCCTTTGCCAAGCAGAGACGTCAGGGCGAGACCACTGGCCGCGTTCACGAACGTGCCGGCGTCCTCGTCGTAGGTCCACTTCTGGCCGTCGCCGCTACGGCAGGGCAGGACCAGCAGTGGAGCGGAGGCCGGAACCTTTGCCAGGTCTGCACCGCTGTCCAGGCAGGCCCCGGTCTTGGCAAGGGCGCCACCGACGCTCTTGCTCATGGCGACCTGCAGCCGGCCTGACTCGGTGTAGATCCACTCCTGGGTCTTGCCCTCCTTGCCCGGGGCACACGCCATCATGACCGCCATCGGGACCTTGGCAGCCGCGACGAAGGTGAGGCAGTACCGCGTGTCGGCGCGGGTGGCGATCTGTTGCGCCAAGCCCACCTCGACGCCCGGAGCGGTCGAGCCGCCGGAGACCGGGTTCGCGGCCTGCGCCGGTACGGCGGTGGCCAGGGCCACGCTGACCGCGAGCACCGCCACGCCGGTGCGGCTCAATACCTTTTGGATGATCAAGACAACCTCCAGAGGTCGTGCCATCTCAGCTCGCGTCAGGTCGTCGGGACCCCGCGGCGTGAGCCGGTCCGGGTTCCGGGAACCGCGACGGACACCCCTTGCGCGTAGGGCGAACTGCGGGTCGATCCTCCGTGAGGAGGTGGTGTGGCCCGGAAGGCCGATAGTGACTCAACGCGACGTTGACGCCACAACCAGTAAGGCACAGCTGGGTCGGCGGTGGTTATGGCGCGACCACGGAACTTGATGCCAATGGCAACTAACTGCCAGGGCAAGGTCGTTGCGCAAGGCATCGAAACCCTGCTGCAGGTCCGCCGTGTGGAGGCTGTGCGGTGATCGAGATATTACGGCAATCCGGCGATGAAGGGGATCGCCGCCGCGTTAGTTGATGCCTTCGGCAACAGAGTTTCTCAGTGCGGCTGTTTGGTGTCGCCCGGGTCCGGAGCGAGCTCCTGCTCGGTCGCGAGACGTTCGTCGGCCGGCGCCTCTCGGGCGGTCTCGAGAGCTGCCGGCTGGTCGGCGCCGGCGTCACCTTCCGTGATCTCGCCGCCGACGGTGTCGCTCGGTGTAGTGGCAGCCTGGGCGCGGAGTTCGCGCATCTCCTTGCGGCGGCGGTAGCCGCGACCGAGTCCCTTCTTCGTCAGCCACAGGCCGGCCATCAGCGCCAGCCCGGCCGCCACGCCGAGGAAGAACACAGTCGGTACGGCGACGCCGAAGTCGACGCCGAACACTTCCAGCGTGGTGGAGGCGGTGGACGACACCGAGACTCCGAGCCCGAGTAACACGGCAAGCGTGATCAGAACTATCCCGAGAACAACCATGGCAAGCTGCCTCTCCGCCCGGGGCTGCCGGACTCTTCAGGCCTCACTGCTCAGTAATGCGGTGAGCAGCGCGACCGCGCCGCTCTTGTCGAGTGGGTTGTTCTGGTTCCCACACTTGGGCGACTGTACGCACGACGGACATCCGTCCATGCACTCACAGTGTGCAATCGCCTCGCGTGTCGCGGTCAACCACTCGCGCGCCGCGGCGTACCCGTGTTCGGCGAATCCGGCTCCGCCCGGGTGACCGTCGTACACGAAGACGGTGAGGCTCCCGGTGTCGGCATGCCGGGCGGTGGAGACGCCACCGATGTCCCAGCGGTCGCAGGTGGCGAAAAGCGGGAGCAGGCCGATCGACGCGTGCTCGGCCGCGTGCGCCGCTCCGGGTACGTCGGACAGCCCGAGACTCTCGACGATTGCGTCGGGCACGGTCCACCAGACCGCCTTGGTCCGCAGGGTCCGCTCCGGCAGGTCGAGGGGCTGCTCGTCGAGTACGTCGCCAGTCGCGATCAGCTTGCGTTGGTACGAGATCACTTGGCTTGTCACCTGGACCCAGCCGCGCGACAACTCCGCCGTGCCCCAGGTGCAGGTCGCTTCGGTTGCCAGGATGCTGATCTCGGTGACGTCCCGGGCGAAGGTGGTGTAGTCGGGCGACGCCGGCTCGACGACGGCTGCGTGCTCCTCGAGGTCCAGGGTCCTGACCAGATACGACTCACCTGCGTGCACGTAGACAGCGCCCTCGTGGACCGAGGCATGCGCGGAGCCGCCGTCGACAGTGCCGAGCAGCCGACCGGTCTGATCCTCGACGATCTGCACTGTCTTGCCACCGGCCGATCGGATGTCGATGGCATCCACGGCCCGCTCCCGGCGCGTCCAGAACCAGCCGTGCGGTCGTTCGCGGAGCAAACCCTGCCGGACGAGCTGCGCGATCACGGATGGCGTCGTACTGCCGAAGATCTCGTAGTCATCGGAGGTGAGTGGCAGCTCTTGCGCGGCGGCGCACAGCTGCGGACCGAGGACATACGGGTTCTCCGGGTTGAAGACCGTCGCCTCGACCGGGCGTCCGAAGATGGCGGCCGGATGGCGGACCAGATAGGTGTCCAGCGGGTCGTCGCGGGCCACCAGCAAGGCCAGGGCGTCCCCACCGGCTCGGCCGGCGCGCCCTGCCTGCTGCCATAACGACGCCCGGGTGCCAGGCCAACCTGACAGCAGTACGGCGTCCAGTCCGGCGATGTCGATGCCCAACTCCAGAGCGTTGGTTGCCGCGACCCCAGTGAGCTCACCACTCTGCAGCATGCTCTCGAGTCGCCGACGCTCCTCGGGCAGATAGCCCGCCCGGTACGCCGACACTTGCTCTGACAACGCAGGATCCACCTCGACCAGGTTCTCCCGGGCTGTCATCGCGACTGTCTCCGCGCCACGACGAGAGCGCACGAACGCCACAGTCCGCACGCCCGACACGACCAGATCGGTCAGTAGGTCGGCCACCTCCGCCGTGGCAGAACGCCGTACCGGAGCGCCGTTCTCACCGCGCAGTGAGGTCAGAGGTGGTTCCCACAGGCCGAAAGAGATGCCGCCGCGGGGAGAGCCGTCCTCCACCACCTCGACCATCGGCAGACCGGTCAGTCGCTCGCCGGACACCGCCGGCTCGGCCACCGTCGCCGAAGCGCAGACGAAGATCGGATGGGCGCCGTACTGCGCGCAGACTCGACGCAGTCGGCGCAGTACGCCGGCGACATGCGCACCGAAGACGCCGCGATAGTGGTGACACTCGTCGACCACGACGTACTGGAGGCAACCCAGGAAGCGCGCCCAGCGCTGGTGGTTCGGCAGGACCGAGCGGTGCAACATGTCCGGGTTGCTGAGCACGTACGTCGCGTGGTCGCGGGCCCAGTCGCGTTCGGTGCGCTCCGAGTCGCCGTCCAGCGTCGTGGCGCGCAGACCGGGCACTGTGTACGACGAGACCGCGCGGAGCTGGTCGTGCGCCAGAGCTTTGGTCGGGGACAGGTACAGAACCGAGGCCGTCCGCCGATGTGGTGACGCGGCCTGCGCGATGCTCAACGTCGCGAACGAAGGCAGCAGATAGCCGAGGGACTTTCCCGACGCCGTACCGGTTGCGACCACGACATGCCGACCGGAGTACGCCGCTTCCGCAGTGGCGACCTGATGCGTCCAGGGTGTGATGATCCCGGCGTCGGCGAGCTGGCTGAGCACGTCGTCCGGAACCCAGCGCGGCCAAGCACACGTCTGCCCCACCCGGGGTGGCACGGACTCGACATGGGTGAGCCGATCGTCGCGGCCGTTCGCCAAACGCTTGAGTACGGCCGCCGCCTCACCACCCGCACGCATACCGTGAGCCTAGTCCCGGCCACGGACAGCAGCAGCCGGCGTGCACGAGCGGGTGCACACTACAGATGCACGCGGCTTTTTCGGGGTGGAGATCGACTTCGGTCTGACGAGATGAAAGAGTTTTCGGCAACGGCCCTTCTCACGGTCCGTACATGGTTGAATGCAGCAGTTCACGGATCGGAGGCTGAAGTGAGTCTGTCGCTGACCGCGCGCGCCGAGGGCGGGCGGACCGTCATCGAGGCGACGGGTGAGATCGATGTCGAGACCGCGCCGCAGCTCGGCGACAAGATCGCCGCGCTGGTCGACGAGGGTTCCTACGACCTCGTGCTCGACCTGGAACGCGTGGAGTTCCTGGACTCCACCGGTCTCGGTGCGCTCATCGGCGGACTCAAACGGGTGCGTAACCACGACGGCTCGCTGTCCCTTGTCTGCACCCGTGAACGGCTGCTGAAGTTGTTCCGGATCACCGGCCTGAACAAGGTCTTCGACATCCATCCGGACATCGATTCGGCGATCTGACCACAGCGAAAAGGTATCCACCCCACCACGAGGAGTCATCTAGTGTCCCGACACCCGGGTATGGCGTAGACCACCCTGTCGTCAGGTCTGGTCGGATACCCGTTAGAGTGACCCACCGCGCCAGTTCCTGGCGCTGTCGTATTTCCCCAACCCTTCGGTTGCGGCAGATGGGGGCCGTCAAGCCTGGATGGGTTGCCTACAAGGAGGACGGATGTCCGCGCTGCTTGCACCACAAGCGGTGGATCTTTCGTCGAGCAACACCACACTGGTGATCGTCGTCGGAGTGATCGCGATCCTCGCGGTCGCCCTTGCGATGGTCTTCCGGGGCCAGGTGCTTGCCGCGAACGATGGCACCGAGAACATGAAAACGATCGCCGCAGCGGTCCAGGAAGGCGCGGCCGCCTACCTGAACCGGCAGTTCCGGACGTTGTCGGTCTTCGCCGTGGCCGCGTTCCTGTTGCTGTTCCTGCTGCCCGCGCACAGTGACAGTGGCAACGAGACCACGCTGAAGATCTTCCGGTCCGTCTTCTTCCTGGTCGGTGCGGGCTTCTCCGCCCTGATCGGTTACATGGGTATGTGGCTCGCGACGCGTGCCAACGTCCGGGTCGCCGCCGCGGCCCGGGACGAGGGCCGCAACCCGGCGATGCGGGTCGCGTTCCGTACCGGTGGCAGTGTCGGCATGATGACCGTGGGCTTCGGCCTGTTCGGCGCCGCGCTCGTCGTCCTGCTGTTCCAGGGGAACGCCCCGACCGTGCTCGAGGGCTTCGGTTTCGGTGCCGCCCTGCTGGCCATGTTCATGCGGGTCGGGGGCGGTATCTTCACCAAGGCCGCCGACGTCGGCGCCGACCTGGTCGGCAAGGTCGAGCAGAACATCCCCGAGGACGACCCCCGCAACGCGGCGACCATCGCCGACAACGTGGGCGACAACGTCGGTGACTGCGCCGGTATGGCGGCCGACCTGTTCGAGTCGTACGCGGTGATGCTGGTGGCGTCGCTGATCCTGGGCAAGGCTGCCTTCGGTGAGCAGGGCCTGATCTTCCCGCTGATCGTGCCGGCCATCGGTGCCGTCACCGCGGTCATCGGTGTCTTCCTGACCCGCCCGCGGACCGGCGAGAACGGGCTGCGCACGATCAACCGCGCGTTCTACGTCTCCGCCGTGATCTCCGCGATCCTGTGCACGGTGGCCGCATTCGTCTACCTGCCGAGCCATTTCAGGGACCTGACCGGCGCCACCGACGTGATCGCCGCCCACGACGGCGATCCGCGGCTGATCGCCACCGTGTCGGTGATCATCGGCATCGTGCTGGCCGCGATCATCCTGGCCCTGACCGGTTACTTCACCGGCACCGAGGACAAGCCGGTGAAGGACGTCGCCAAGACATCGCTGACCGGCGCCGCGACCGTGATCCTGTCCGGTATCTCGGTCGGCTTCGAGTCCGCCGTCTACACCGCGCTGGTGATCGCGGCCGCCGTGTACGGCGCGTTCCTGGTCGGCGGCTCCGGTGTCGTCGCCCTGTTCGCGATCGCGCTGGCCGGTTGTGGTCTGCTCACCACGGTCGGCGTCATCGTCGCGATGGACACCTTCGGCCCGGTCTCCGACAATGCGCAGGGTATCGCCGAGATGTCGGGTGACGTCGACGGCGAAGCGGCCCAGATCCTGACCGAGCTGGACGCCGTCGGCAACACCACCAAGGCGATCACCAAGGGCATCGCGATCGCGACCGCCGTACTGGCCGCCACCGCGCTGTTCGGCTCCTACACCGACTCGATCTACGCGGTCCTGAACGACGCGGGCGACGCGGCGTTCAACGCGGACGCGCTGGTCTTCGACCCGTCCACCCTGGTCGGTCTGATCATCGGTGCCGCGGTGGTGTTCATGTTCTCCGGCCTGGCCATCAACGCCGTCGGCCGCGCCGCGGGCGCGGTGGTCTACGAGGTACGTCGCCAGTTCCGCGACATCCCCGGGATCATGGAGGGCACCGGCAAGCCGGAGTACGGCAAGGTCGTCGACATCTGCACCCGCGACTCGCTGCGTGAGCTGGCCACCCCGGGTCTGCTCGCGCTGACCGCGCCGATCGCCGTCGGCTTCGGTCTCGGCGCCTCGGCGCTGGCCGGCTACCTGGCCGGTGCGATCGCGTCCGGCACCCTGATGGCGGTCTTCCTGGCCAACTCCGGTGGTGCCTGGGACAACGCGAAGAAGCTGGTCGAGGACGGCAACCACGGCGGCAAGGGTTCGCCCGCGCACGAGGCCACCGTCATCGGTGACACCGTCGGTGACCCGTTCAAGGACACCGCCGGTCCGGCCATCAACCCGCTGATCAAGGTGATGAACCTGGTCTCGCTGCTGATCGCCCCTGCCGTCGTGGGTATGTCGACGATCGGCGAGAACACCAACACCCCGCTGCGGATCGCGATCGCCCTGGTGGCGGTGCTGATCCTGGCCGTGGCCGTCATCGTCTCCAAGCGCCGTGAGTCGGTCATCTCCGACACCCCGGCCGAGGTGAACGCCGCCGCCTGACCGCAGTCGTACGGCGGAACCCGTCGTACACCGATGTAGCTCGAGCGGAACGGCCCGCCGGATCACCCGGCGGGCCGTTCCGCCTTTCTGGTAGTCCCTGGCGGTCGCGGTCAACCAGCCCGAAGTAGCGCCGGCCGTCGACTTTCGGCTGATGCGCCCCGCTGGGTGGATGGGGGATCGTCGGGGTTGTGGTCAGGGCTTTAACCGATGGCAGCGGTCTCCAGCCCGACGGCAGAATCAACCCACGGGTGGACACACCGGATCCGCCCCGGGTCCGATGATCTGGCCCCGTCCGACCTCGATACTGAATGCGACACAGAACGTCCCGACGACCAACTGACGCGCCACCCGAACGAGGAGTACGGCGATGATCGAGGCAAAGGGCCTCACCAAGCGATACGGCGCAACCGTTGCCGTTGACAACCTGTCTTTCGAGGTGAAACCCGGCAAGGTGACCGGCTTCCTCGGCCCGAACGGGGCCGGTAAGTCGACCACCATGCGGATGATCCTCGGCCTGGACGCCCCCACCGCCGGCGAGGTCACCATCGACGGCCAGCGCTACCGCGACCTGCACCGGCCGCTGACCAAGGTCGGCGCGCTGCTGGACGCGAAGTGGGTGCACCCGAACCGGTCCGCCCGGGCCCACCTGGCCTGGATGGCCGCGTCCAACAAGTTGCCGAAGGACTCCGTCGACAAGGTCCTGGAGATGGTCGGCCTGACCGCGGTCGCCGGCAAGCGGGCCGGCGCCTACTCGCTGGGTATGTCGCAGCGGCTCGGCATCGCCGGCGCCCTGCTCGGCGACCCGGAGGTGCTGCTCTTCGACGAGCCGGTCAACGGCCTCGACCCGGAGGGCATCGTCTGGATCCGCACCTTCATGCACCGGCTGGCCGACGAGGGCAAGACCATCCTGGTGTCCAGCCACCTGCTGTCCGAGATGGCGCTCACCGCCGAGGAACTGATCGTCATCGGCCGCGGCAAGCTGATCGCGCAGAGCACCACCCAGGAGTTCGTCGACCGCGCCAGCGGTACGACGGTCAAGGTGCGGACGCCGCAGCTCGACCAGTTGGCCGGCGTACTGCACCAGCAGCAGTTGGTCACCCGGATCGAGGACATCGAGAACGAGGGCAAGGTCCTGTTCGTCGAGGGCGACCTGACCACCGACCACGTCGGTGAGGCGGCCGCTGCGCACGGCATCGTGCTGCACGAGCTGACCCTGCAGCGCGGCTCGCTGGAGCAGGCCTTCATGCAGATGACCGGCGACTCGGTCGAGTACCACGCGCACGACGAGATCGCTGCGGTGACCCAGCTGGACGCGCCCACCGCCACCGAGGTGGCCGCAGGTCCGAAGGAGGACAACTGACATGTCGGTGATCACAGTCGAGCGGATCAAGCTCTTCTCCACCCGTTCGCCGTGGTGGTGCATGGTCATCGCGGCCTTCCTGACCGTCGGCTTCGCGGCGCTGACCACCGGCTTCCTCAAGGGTGCCGACGAGCAGCAGGCGACGATCTTCATCACCCAGCCGGGCGCCCAGCTCAGCCAGATGGTGATGATGGTGATGGCCGCGCTGGCCGTCACCACGGAGTACCGGTTCGGCACCATCCGGACCAGCTTCCAGGCTGTCCCGCAGCGCGCCGCGCTGCTGCTCGGCAAGACCGCCGTGGTCGCCTTCCTGGCGGCCGTCGTCGGCCTGATCGCGTCGTTCGGCGCCTGGGGCGTCGGCAGCCTGTTCGCGAGCACCGCCGACCTTTCCATCAACACCGGTGCCGAGTGGCGGCTGCTGGCCGGACAGGGCCTGGTCTTCGCGATCTCCGCGGTGATCGCGGTGGCGGTCGGCATCCTGATCCGGCAGAGCGCCGGCGCGATCGCGATCCTGATCCTCTGGCCGCTCCTGGTCGAGAACCTGGTCACCCTGATCCCCAAGGTCGGCGACGACCTGGCCAAGTGGGCGCCGTTCGCGAACGGCAGCTCGTTCCTGAACCAGGGCCAGGACTTCGGCCTGGCCGGCCAGAACGCGGGCGACCAGTACGCGCTCGGCCCCTGGTGGGCACTGCTGTACTTCGCCGGCTGGGCGGCCGCACTGATGACGATCGCCCTGGTCACGGCGAGCAAGCGCGACGCCTGATGCAGACCACCCCGGCTGAGGTTGAGGGGCCCTGGCCGGGGCGTGGGGCCCGGCCGGGCTGAGGGGTCCTGGTCGCTACGCGGCCCGTGGAACGTCTGGGAGACCGGACGCGCCACGGGCCGTTTCCCTGTGTCGGGCGGCGTACCTGGGCATGGGGTAGCGGGTGGCCTGGGGAAGCGTCTACCGTGCCGCGCATGACCGACTGGGCGCAGGTAAGAGAAGACGGGTACCCGGTTCCGGGTGATCGTCCGGTGGACGAGCTGGTCGCGGAGCTGACCGGCATGCTGCGGTCGCCGGATCCGCTGGTGCGGGACAGGCAGGCGTACTCCGTACTCGCCACCTGGATCGGCCGTGGTGTGCTCTCCACCCAGCAGTTGCGCGCCCTGGGCGACGAGATGGTTCCGAGGTTCGGCGACAGCGAGATCCAGGCCCGGACCTTCGCCCCACTGATCCTGGACGCGATCGTCTCCGCCGGTGTCTTCGAGGCGAGCTGGGTGCCGCCGTACGAGCGCTGGTACGTCGCCGAGGAGGACCTGCGCGGGTACGACGCCAAACTCGGCTGGCTGCACGCCGTCGCGCACGGCGCCGACCTGCTCGGCACCCTCGGACTGCACCCGGCGGTCGAACCCGTCCAGATGCTCCGCCTCGGCATCGGCCGCCTGCTCACGCCCACGCCGTACGTCCTGCGCGACATGGAAGACGACCGCCTCGGCTACGCCCTGGCCGTGACTCTGACCCGCCCGGACCTGACCGACTCGGACGCCACCGAGTGGCTGGACCCGGCGCTGCGGGCGTTCGCGACCCCGCCCGCGGAAGGCATCACCCCTGAGGTGACCAACACCATCCGCACCCTGCGAGCTCTCTACCTGCTCGTCGACCATGGTCTTCGGCTGCCCGGCGTTCAGGACGTTGCCCACATCCCACAGCGGGATCAGGTGAAGGCGAAGATCACCGAGGTCATCCGCATGGTGACGCCGTACTACCTTTGAGAGACAGGGCAACAGACCACCGGTGGTCGGCGCATCCTACTTTCGGCTGTGATTTCCCTGAAGTGACCCTGATGTACGGCGTGCCGTGGTCCAGGGCGGTGTACAGGTGGTTTCCGGTGGCTGCGGGGATCTCGTCTGTGACAAGGTCTGTGCTGGCAGAACCATGGACCCCTCCCATGGTGGTGCCAACGCCATTACCGAAGTAGTGCCAACACCATTAGATCTGGTCCTTGGCAACGTTAGCTTTTAGGTGACGAAAGCCGTCGGGGGCAGCAGTTTCAGAGAGGGCGCGTGGAAGTCATGGTTGCGACATACCTGAAGAGATGGGTCGGCAACCGGATCTTGAGCAGGACCACCCGCAGGGGTGGTCTCGACCTGTCCAAGATGCGGATGATCCCGAGCTCGGTCTCGATGCCGCTGCGCCGGGAGGGCGTGGACCCGGTGCCGGTGCTGGCACAGGTGCGCGAGACCGAGCCGGTGCACAAACTGGCCCACCTGTTCGGACTCAACGTGTGGGTGGTCAGCGGTCACGCCGAGGCGAAGTCCGTGCTCGCCGACACCACGAACTTCAGCAACGACATCCGGCCGCTGGTCGGCTCGGACCCGAACAAGCCGTCGGAGGGCATCGGCGGTCTCGGGTTCACCGATCCGCCGGACCACACCCGGCTCCGCAAGCTGCTGACGCCCGAGTTCACCAAGCGCCGGCTGGCCCGGCTGGAGCCGGCGATCGAGAAGATCGTCAACGACCAGCTGGACCTGATGGAGGCGAAGGGACCGGTCGCCGACATCGTCTCGGACTTCGCCTTCAACGTGCCGTTCCTGCTGATCGCGGACCTGCTCGGCGTCGAGGAGTCCGATCGGGACCGTTTCCGTGCGCTCGGGCCGGCCCGGTTCGACCTGTCCGGCGGTGGGATCGGGGTGTTCGGGTCGGCTTCGGAGTCGCGGGACTTCCTGTTCGAGATCGTCCGCAAGCAGCGGGCGAACCCCGGCGACGGGCTGATCGGGTCGATCATCCGCGAGCAGGGCGACGCGATCGACGACATCGAGCTCGGCGGTCTCGCGGACGGGGTGTTCCTGGGTGGGTACGAGACGTCCGCGAGCATGCTGGCGCTCGGCACGCTGGTGCTGCTGCGCGATCCGGAGAACTTCGAACGGATCCGGAACGAGCCGGGCGCCGTCGACGGGATCGTCGAGGAGCTGCTGCGGTATCTGACCGTGGTGCAGGTGGCGTTTCCGCGGTTCGCGCGGCACGACCAGGAGCTGTTCGGCCAGCAGGTGAAGAAGGGCGACCTGGTCGCGGTGTCGCTGTCCGGCGCCGACCGGGACAAGCAGGTGTTCGGCGACGACGCCGAGGACTTCTACCCACGCCGTACGGTGTCGTCCGCGCACCTCGCGTTCGGTCACGGCATGCACCGCTGCGTCGGCGCCGAACTGGCGCGGATGGAGCTCCGCGCCGCCTTCACGGCCCTCGCACACCGCTTCCCCGACCTGTGCCTCGCCGTCCCCGAGGAACAACTCCGCTTCCGCGACTTCTCCATCGTCTACGGCGTCGAGACCCTCCCCGTCCAACTCCACGCCAGCCCCGCCGAACAAGCTGCCGGCTGAGCGGTCAGGCGTTCAGGCGTTCAGGCGTTCAGGCGTTCAGGCCGAAGCGTTCTGCGAAGGCTGAGAGGTCGTCCAGGGTGGGCGGGCTGACGACCAGGCGGGTGACGCCTTGTGCCTCGTACGCCGCGACCGATTGCGGGGTCAGGTCGGTGGAGGCCCAGCGGGTGTACTCGAGGTCGTCGCGGCCGGACGTCGTACGGGCGAGGTCCCACTGGGCGGTGCGTTCAGCAGGCAGGAGCGCGCCGCCGGGGAAGTAGCCGTCGCCGCGCAGGCCGGCGCGGCGAGCCGCGGCGCGGGACGAGCCGCCGATGTGGATCGGGAGCGGCGCGAGCGGCTGAGGGAAGCTGCACAAACCCTCGAAGGCGAAGAACTCGCCGGTGTGACTCACGCCGTCCGCGTCCCCTGACCACAGCAGCCGCAGTACGTCGATCGCCTCGTCGGTACGACGGCCACGGGTCGAGAAATCCACGCCCATCGCCTCGGCCTCGCCCGGCAGACTGCCCAGACCAACGCTCAGCAACCGCATCCGGCCCTTCGACAACCCGTCGATCGTCGCGAGCCGCTTCGCCAGCACGACCGGATGGTGATACGGCAGCAGCAACACCGCGGTCCCCAGCAGGAGCCGCTCGGTCGCGGCCGCGACGAACGCGAGCAGGTCGAGTGGATCGGCGTACGGCAACGTGGTCGGCATCTCCACGCTGCCGAAGGTCGCGCCCCGATAGAGCGTCACGTGCTCAGGGACGTACAAACCCTCGAAACCACAAGCCTCGGCCCGCTGCGCGTACCCGACCAGCTTGTCCGGATCCATCCCGTAGAACGGCGTGCTGTAGCTCACGGCGAATTTCATCCCGCGACCCTAAAACCCTGCCCTTGGGGTCAAGGCAAATCGGAACTGGTGGTTCTCGAGAGTAGTGCTGAGATGGCACTAGGTGGTCGTTGGCCGGATCGGGTCGTGACAGAGGTGGGGGTGGGTGGTCACAATGGGCGGTCCGGCCCGAGGTGCGGGTGACGGGAACAGGGGAAGGCCGTCGGCGGGTATGGGTAGTGGCGAGATGTCGACGGGTGATGCGCTGACCGTCCGGATCGCCGCTGCGATGACAGCGGCCCAGTCCGGTGGGCATGCGACCGCGGCAGCCGAGATCGAGGCGGTCCGGTCCGAGCTGGGTGGGGTGCCGAGCTACCAGCTCGCCGCCGCGGAGTACGTGCGCGGCGTCACGGCCCACCACGCGAGTGACGCCGACGAGGCCCTGCGTGCGGTCGACGACTGCATCGCGGTCGCGAAGGCGATCGACGAGCCCGGCTGGGAAGCGAACGCGCTGCCGATCCGGATCATCAACCTGGCCCGCAGCGGCCGCGGTGGCGACACCGTCAACGACCTGGTCGCGGCCGAGTACGCCCTCGACAGGACGAAGGACGCCGGCCTGACCGCCTGGGCCCACACCGGTCTCGGCTACGCGTACGACGTTCTGAGACTTTTCGAACTGTGCATTCCGCATTACGAGCTGGCCGCTCAGCTCGACGACGACGTGTTCGAGCTGGCCGAGTCGCTGGCGATCGACCGGCTCAACCTGGCCGAGACGTATCTGCGCTGGGCCCACGAACTCGAGCGGCTCGGTGATCCGTCGTACGGCCGGGAGATCCAGGATCGGCTCGCCTCGGCGGCGTACTGGTCGCGGGAGGCGGAGCGCGTGATCGTCGACGACGAGAGCCAGGAGTTCTGGCGACTGTCGGCCCGGCTGTGGCTCGCGGCGGCTGCCACGGAAGCGGATCCGGCCGCGGCGGTCACCGAGCTGACCGAGTGCCGCGACCAGATCAGCAAGCTGGGTGAGACCGAGCGCGTCGCGATCGCCGGCGCCTACCTGGCCAGAGCCCTGCACGCCGATGGCAAACCCGAGGAAGCGCGAGCCGCGGCGGACCGGGCCGCGGATGACTTGATTCCGTTGGCCGATCCGTCGACGCATGTGCTCGTGCTGCAGACCAGAGCGGAGATCGCGGCGGCCGTCGGCGGTCCGGGAGCCCAGGCCGGCTTGGAGTACGCGCGCTCGGTGGCCCGGGGCTGGTGGAAGGAGCGGCAGCGGGCGCTGAACGCCGTACGGCACGCGCTTGCCACGCATGATCTGTCCGCGCGGCACGATGCCGAGTGGCATGCGGCGCGGCACGATCCGCTGACCGGCGTGGGGAATCGGCGCGCCCTCGACGAGCGGCTCACCGCGGACCGGGACTCGGGGCGCGCGGTGACCCTGCTCGCGATCGACGTCGACGACCTGAAGCTGGTCAACGACACGTATGGGCACGCCTGTGGGGACGAATTGCTGCAGGTTGTTGCAAATCTCCTGGTAGAACAGGCGCGAGCGACCGATGCCGTGATTCGATCGGGAGGCGATGAGTTCTTCGTGGTGCTCGACCAGCCGGACGCCAAGGGTGGTGCGCAGTTGGCCGAGCGGATCCGGACCGCGGTCGCCGCGATCGGGGCGGCGACGGACAAGCCCTGGCTGGGGCGGCTCGGGTTGAGCATCGGGTACGCCGCGACCGCGGAAGGCGTCGGTGTGGATCAGTTGGTCGCCACGGCGGATCGGCGCTTGTACGGGGACAAGCGCCACAAGATGATTTACGGGCAGACGCGGCACGAGTGAGGCACTCAGGGGAGGTGTGGTGCGCGAGACGTCGGGGGTGACGGCACGGATCGCGGCGGCGATGACGCTGGCCCAGTCGGGCGGTCCGGCCGAGGCCGCGCTCGAGATCAACGCGCTGCTGACCGAGCTCGGGCCGGAGCCCAGCCATCAGCGGGCCGCGGCCGAGTATGTGCGGGCCGTCGCGGCGCATCACGCCACCGACGCGGTCGAGGCGCTGGACGCCGTCGAAGGTTGCATCCGGGTCGCCCGCGCGATCGACGAGCCCGGCTGGGAGGCGAACGCGATCGCGATCCGGATCGTCACGCTGATCCGCACCGGCGAGGGCGGCGACTCGGTCGCGGACCTGGTCGCCGCGGAGAACGCGCTCTCGCGGACCCGCGACCTCGGGCTGGCCGGCTGGGCGCACACCGGCCTCGGCTACGCCTACGACCTGCTCAGGTTGTACGAGCTGTGCGTCCCGCACTTCGAGCTCGCCGCGGAAGGCGATCACGATCCCCTCGGGCTGGCCGAGGCGCCCGCGATCAACCGGCTCAATCTGGCCGAGTCCAACCTGCGCTGGGCGCACGAACTCGAGCGCCTGGGCGACACGTCGTACGACGAGGAGATCCGCGAGCGGAGGCGGTCCGCGCACAAGTGGGCGGGTGAGGCGGTCGAGGTGATCGTCCGTGCCGACCTGCTCGGGTACTGGCCGATCGCCGGAAGGCTGTGGCTGGCCGCCAGCAACGACCAGACCGACGCTGCCGAGGCCGCGGTGATCCTCAAGGACTGCAGGGACCAGCTGGCCAAGCTGGGCGACCTGGAGCTCGCTGCGATCGCGGGAGCGTATCTGGCGAAGGCGTACGCCACCATCGGACGGCTCGACGACGCCATGGAGGCTGCGCACCGAGCCGGGAGCGACCTGCCACCCACATCCGATCCGCCGGTCGAGGCACTGATCCGGCACACGACTGTGCTGATCGTGGCGGAGTCAGGCGATCCGGGAGCGGTGGCTGGGCTGCAGTACGCGCGGGCGATCACCAGAGGCTGGTGGGCGGAGCGGTTGCGTGGTCTGTACGCCGTACGCAGCGCATTGGCCAACCATGAGCTCTCGATCCGGCATGACGCGGAGTGGCGGGCCGCACGGGAGGATCCGCTGACCGGTGTGGGCAATCGCCGCGCGCTGGACGAGCGGATGTCGGTCGCGCACGACGCCGGGCGGTCCGTGGCGGTGATCGCGATCGACGTGGACAACCTCAAGGTGATCAACGACAGCTACGGGCACGCCTGCGGAGACGACGTACTGCGTCGTGTCGGGCAACTGCTGTCCGAGCAGTGCCGGGCCGAGGACGTGGTGGCGCGGGCCGGTGGGGACGAGTTCGTCGTCGTACTGGACAAGCCGGACGAGCGTGGTTCGCGGGAGCTGGTGGAGCGGATCAAGGCCGCGGCGGAGCGGGAGGCGGCGCTGGCCCGGGAGCCGTGGTTCGCCATGCTGCGGCTCAGCATCGGCCAGGCGAGCAGCACCGACGGTACGCCGGTGGCCGACCTGCTGACCGAGGCCGATCGGCGCATGTACGCCGAGAAGCGCCGGCGCCGTCAGTAGTCCAGAAAGCCTTCCACGACAAGGCGTCTGATCGCCGGCAGGTACTCGCGGTATACATCCTGCAATGGACGATCGAGCAGGTCGGCGAGTGCGCCCAGGATCTGCCCGACACTCAGGTCGCCGTCGCACGCGCCGACGAAGCCGGCCAGCACGGTGTCCGCCTGTTCCGCCCGCCGCATCCCACGCTGCCGCCGGAGCACGATCGTGGCGGGGTCCTCGGCACCCGGCTGACCGCTCGTCTCCTGGACCACGTCCTCCGCCAGCACCAGGTGCAGGCCGATGAGGTCGTCCGGCAACCCCTCCGCCCGCTCGAACCGGCGCAGTACGTGCGGACCGATCGGCCGCTCGATCTCGTACGGCCAGGCCTCGGCCTCGAGCGTGCCTTCCACGTTGTGCACGGTGATCCAGCCCATGCCGATCGCCTCGACCTCTTGCTCGTCGAGCCAGCGCATCCATTCGTCGTACCGGGCCGTGTACTGCGGGGACCCGTGCAGACCGGCGTCACGCAGCCAGAGTTCGACGTACTCGGACGGGTCGAGCTGCTCGCGCTGCACCGCCCACGCGGACCGGTCACCCGTCCAGCCGGCGATCTGGTCCTGCCAGTCCTCGCCGCGCACGCAGGTCCAGTTGGCGAGCAGTTGGCACCAGCCACCCTCGGTCAGGTGGTACGGCGCCTGCCGCACGAGTTGCTCTACGACGGCATCACCGGCGAACCCGGTCTCGCGGTAGGTCAGCCCGCCACCGGGTGGCGAGATCACGTACGGCGGGTTGCTCACGATCAGGTCGAACCGCTCGCCGCTGACCGGCTCGTACAGACTGCCTTCGCGGACGTCGAGGTCGATCCGGTTCAGCGCGGCCGTCCACCGGGCCAGCTGGAGCGCTCGCGGGTTGACGTCGGTGGCGACGAGTTGGTTGACCCGGTCGGCCAGGTGCAGCGACTGGATCCCGCAGCCGGTGCCGACGTCCAGCGCTCGCTCGGCTTTGATCGGCACGGTCAGGTGGATCAGGCTCAGGCTGGCCGGCGCGATCCCGAGCACGTAGTCCGACCGCATCGGCTCCCGCCGCCCGTCGAGCCCGGGCGTCAGGTCGGCGATCACCCACCACTGCCGGTCGTCCTCCGCGAACGGCCGGATGTCCAGGACGGCCCGCGCTTCCCCGGCGCTGACCTTGATGATGCCAAGAGCAACCAAATCCAGGCCCGGAATCGCCTGTGTGACAAGGGATTCCGGTACGGCGTGTTGCAGCAGGAACAACCGGATCATCGTGTCCAGCTCGTCACCGCCGCCGGTGCGCCGGCCCGCAAGAGTCGTCTCGTTGCGGGCGAGCGCCCCGTTGGCCTGGGGACCCAGCCGGTCGGCCACACCGTCCACCGTGTATCCAGCTGCCGTGAACGCCCGCCGCAGCGCGTCCACATCCGTCCCCGTCAGCTCACTCACACCCCCATCCTCGCACCCACCCCCGCCACCCCACCCATCAGCGCGAACCCTCCGACTCGGGGGTCATCCCCCGAGTCGGAGGGTTGCCCACTGAGAATCTGAGGGGGCAACCCCAGATCTCAGTGGGCAAGGTCCGGCGATTATGGGTTGCAGGTCACCTTGGCGTCCGCCCAGTCGGCGTGATCGCTGGTGATGCCGTCGCCGCCGTCGGTGACCTGCAGGGTGAGGGTCTGGCCGCCGGCCACGTTCACCGAGACGTCCGCGGTGGGCGACGTACCGGTGAGGAGATCCGAGGTGTACTTGGCGACCCCGTCGACCAGGACCTTGAAGCTGACCTTGCCGCGGTCCTCCATCTCGTCGTCCACCCCGACCTTGGCGGTGAAGGTGGTGCAGTTGCCGCCGAGCCGCACGCTGGCCGACGACGGCGCGTGGGTGCCGAGGCCCTTCGCGTACTGCACGCCGTCGAGAGTGATCGGGCCGCCGTCACCGGCACCGTCCTCGCCGTTGCTGTGATCCCGCTCGACAGGTCCCCAGCCGTTCGTCGAGTCGAGGAACTCCAGGTCGCTCACCCACTGCTCGCCAGTAGGTGCCGGCGGCAACGGTTTGTCGGCGATCGTGGCGGCGAAGAAGCCCAGCCCGCCGCCGGGCAGTTTGATCGCCTTGACCGTCTTCCCCGGATCGAGCGGTACGGCGGTATAGAAGACCCGGTAGTCGGTCGTGGTGTTGCTCAGACCCGCTGGTGTGTAGCGGCCCTTCACCGACACCGCGAGTTTGGCGCCACCGGTCGCCGGGTCCTGGCAGCACCAGTTCGGTAGCTGGAACGTGCCCTGGGACTCGGAGCCGTCGGTGTAGATGATCGTCACCGTGCCGCGGGCGTTGAGACTCGCGCCCGCACCCAGCAGCGCGAGGTGCGTACCGGTGCCGGAGACCAGGATCGGGGCCGGCTGGTTCTTCACCAGGTTGGGCGTTCCGGGCG
Organism: Kribbella sp. NBC_01510; assembly: GCF_045040325.1. NCBI lineage: Bacteria > Bacillati > Actinomycetota > Actinomycetes > Propionibacteriales > Kribbellaceae > Kribbella > Kribbella sp. NBC_01510. The sequence continues at coordinate 2,891,940 of NZ_CP109418.1, forward strand.
CTCCGGTCGGCCAGGTGAACTGCGCGTCCTGGACGGTGACCGTGGCACCCGGGGTGTAGCCGGCCGTGGCGAGCGCTTCGCCGTTGTAGCTGTCGCCGGATCCGTCGAAGTTGCCCTGGGCATAGGTTGCCGCGTCGCTGATCCCGACGACATTCGCCGCCTGGGACAAGGAGGCATACGGCAACTGCGCCGTTGCCACCGCACTGTTGGTGTAGCTCTTGCCCTGGGCAACATAGCTGGCTTTCAGCTCCAGCGTGAAGCTCGCGGGTTTGACGTCGGCTGCCGGGGTGACCTGCAGCTTGGTCGTGACCGTCTTGCCCGGAGCTACGCCGGCAAAGGTGTTCGAGCCGGTGACAGTCCAGCCGCTGGGGACCTGGACGTCGAGGCGCACGTCGCGGGCGGTCGTCGTGGTCCCGTTGCGGAAGGCGGCGCTCACCTCGGTGGCCTGCCCCGGAGCGTTCCACAGCGAGGGAGTGGTGAGCTCCGGAGTGCCGAAGGTGTTGGTGACCGTGCTGCCACCGCCGACCGAGGAGGTGTCGGCGAGCCGGACGACCGCGGTGTGTGCGGTCGAGATCGGTGGGGTGTCGATCCGGACGACGCCGTTCTCGTAGCTCCAGCTGGTTCGGCGTCCGTCGACCGTGACCTCACGCGGCGCGGTGCCGGTGTGGACGGTGAGCTCGTACGGACGGGTCGCCGGCTTGCCGGTGTACGAGCCGACGCTGGCGCCGATCTTCACGGTCACGTCGCCACGGGACTGCGTCGGCGCGTCCACCGCGAAGGTTTGCTGAGCCGACTTGGTCGAGCGGGTGACGCGGTCGTCCTCGTAGAGCGAGAAGGACGATTTGCCCTGCGGATAGATGTCGACCGAGAGCCGGTCGCCGAAGCCCTGCTCGGCGGCGTTGTTGATCCCGGCCTTCCACATCGGCACGACCGCTCCGGCCTTCACGAACAGCGGCAGTGTGTCGAGTGCGGCGTGGTAGCCGTTCACCGTGGTCGGGCCCTGGTAGACCCGGCCGGTCCAGTAGTCGATCCACTGGCCCTTGGGCAGGTAGATGCCGTTCTTCACCTCGTCGGCGCCCCACATCGGTGCGACGAGGAACTCCTTGCCGGCCAGGAACTCGTACTTCGTGGTGTCGTCCCAGGTCTTCGGGTCGTCCGGGTACTCCAGCACCAGTGAGCGGTTGAGAGGTGCTCCGGTCCGGTGCGCCTCAGCGGCGTACGTGTAGAAGTACGGGAGCAGGCGCTCGCGAAGCTTGAGGTATTTGCGGTTGATCGAGGTGTAGGGATCGCCGTACGCCCACGGCTGCTTGTACGCCGGGGTGGACCAGCCGGACATGGTCATGAAGGCGGGGTTGAACACCTTCCACTGCATGTCCCGGACGTACGACGTGGCCGAGCCGCCGAAGATGCCGTCGACGTCACCGGCGCTGTAGGCGATACCGGAGTTGCCGGAGCCGGTGATTGCGGGGATCTGCCACTTGATCGCGTCCAGCGAACCACTGTGGTCGCCGGTCCACTGCACCGCACACCGCTGCGCGCCGGCCCAGCCCTCCACCATCCAGGCGAAACCACGAGCGTTGCTGTACTGCTCGATGCCGTTGTGCGCGGTGTCGCAGGCACTCAGCGCGTAGCGGTAGCCAGGGCCGACCCAGGCGACGTCCAGCTTGCGTACGCGAACCCCTGCCTCGCCGACCTCGGCCGGCTGCCGGTCCAGCGAGGACTGCGTCCACAGACCCATCTGGAGGTTGCGCTGCCGCAGTTCGTCACCGGTCTGCTTGAGTGCGGGGATGTCGCGCTTGCCCCACCACGTGCCGTCGACCTGCTCGGAGTCTGTGTTGGCGGAGTAGCCGCAGCCGTAGTCGTCGTTGACCAGCATCCAGCCGCCAGGCATGTCCTCGTCCTTGAACCGCTGAGCCACCTTCACCGCGTCCAGCGTGGTCACCTTGTCCGGGTTGACCTTCCAGTCGTTGCTCGGATCGGGGTCCGTCCCGTAGTGACCGCGGTTGTAGCAGTCGGAGTCGCCGTACTCGAGTCCGTAGATGGGCGGCATGAACGGGCGGCCGGTGAGCTCGGTGTAGCGGTCCAGCGAGGTCTTGAGGTCGCCGACGAAGTAGTACGCGTCGAACCGCTGCTCGTCGTGCGTAGTGACCACGGGGCTGGTGAAGCTGTAGCTGCCCGGGCTGAACGTGTTCCGCAGTACGCCGTACCCCGCGGTGCTCATGTAGTACGGCGAGGCGTTCGGGTTGCCGCCATCCTCCCAGTTGAAGTCGGCGGAGATCTTGATGGTCTGGTCGCGGTGCGAGAAGCGGCCGTTCTGCATGCCGCCGCCGAAGAACTGCTCGTTCGGGCCGCGGCCGAGCGACTGGGTGGTCGACGTGTCGTTCCAGGACAGCGGGGCGGTCTCGGCCCAGACCAGCTGGCCGTTCGTCCGATAGAGGGAGAACTTCAGCGGCGACTTCTGCGCGCGGACCTCGACCTTGCCGGTCGTCAGCGAGTAGTAGGAGCCGCGGTCCCGCCAGTCCGTGTGCGGGGTGCCGTAGTCGGTCTTGGTGACGATGGTCGACGCCGGTGCGTTCGGATCGGTGGGCGGCGTACTGGCCGGGTCGGTGAAGTTCCCGTCCGGCGCCAGCCAGAGCCGGAAGACGTCGTCCTTCAGGAAGACCACGCGCACCTTCGCCGCGCCGGCGCTGAGGGTGTACGTCGCCTTGTCGGCGGAGAACCCGGTCACGTCACCGAGCGTGGTGTCGCCGGCCGCGGTTTGGGCGGTCGCGGGCCCGCCGTTGACCAGGACGCCGGTGATCACGGCCATGGCGGCGGCCGCGACGACTACTGAACGTTTCATGCGGACAAAGATGCTCACGAGTGCCTCACTTCACGCATCAATGAACAAGATGCGGTCATTGAAGCGCAGAGTGGTCGGCTTGTCACGTGGTCGGCCGTCATCAAGTTGAGACGGGGTCTCCATCACAGGGTGAAAACCGGCGATGACGATGAGTCGCATGGCGAACTCGCGTCCCATCAGCACCACCCGTCACTCACTCACCCGGCGCGGCCTGCTGACCGGCGGGCTGGCCGCGGGGTTCGCGCTGGCCGCTCCCGGCCTGGCCCGGGCGGTCCCGATCGATCCGGACGCGACCGCCCGCGCGGCCGGCGACCCGGACTTCCATCCGGTGAATTTCCGGCTACCGGCGCCGACCGGGCGGCGTGCGCTCGGGACGACCTCGATCCACCTGGTCGACCAGTCCCGGCCGGATCCGACCATGCCGAGCGGACGCCGGGAGTTGATGATCAGCCTCTGGTATCCGGCCTCGGTGGTCAGCTCCGCGCCCGTCGCCAAGTACATGCCGGCCCGGACCGCGGTCGAGGTGGACGATGCCTGGACCGGTGAGTACGGGCTCGCGCTGCCGACCGGGTCGTTCGACTTCGCCGGGACCGTGACGCACTCGCGCGTCGACGCGCCGATGCAGCCGATCCGGCATCCGGTCGCCCTGTTCTCGCCCGGCTATCAGTACAGCCGGTTCGTGAACACCGCGCAGGTCGAGGACCTGGCCAGCAGGGGGTACGTCGTGGTGACGATGGACCACACGCACGAGACACCGGTCGAGTTTCCCGGCGGGCGGTTCCTGCCCGGCGTACCAGCCTCGCAACTGCCCGATCCGGACTTCACCCGGCAGGCGGTCGAGACCCGGACCGCGGACGCGCGGTTCGTCCTGGACCAGCTGGACCGGATCGCCGGCGGCGGGAATCCCGATGCCGAGGGCAACGATCTCCCGGACGGGCTGGGCGACGGGCTGGACCTGCGCAAGGTCGGCATGTTCGGCTTCTCGCTCGGTGGGTACGCGACCGCGAACACGTTGCTCGAGGACGAGCGGGTGCTGGCCGGCATCGACCTGGACGGCAGCCTGCAGGACGACCCTGCGAAGGGTCCGCTCGGCGAGGTGGCCCGGAAAGGACTGGACCAGCCGTTCCTGCTGTTCGGCTCGGCCGACACCCAGCGCACCGATCCGGGTAAGGAGTACTACGACCCGTCCTGGGCGAGCTTCTGGGCCGCCCAGCGCGGCGGGAAGCTGAATCTGGGCCTGGCCGGGACCAAGCAGAAGGCGTTCACCGACTACCAGTTCATCTTCGACCAGCTCTTCCACGAGATCTACGGCGACGACCCGATCATCACCTCCGTGCTGAAGGCTCTTGTCGGCGGCGCGGAGCCGCAGCGTAGCGTGCTGGCCCAGCGCGACTACATCGCCGCCTTCTTCGACCAGACCCTCCGCCGCCGCCCGTCCCTTCTGCTCCGCGGCGACTCCCCAAAGTTCCCGGAAGTCCACTTCGCCCGCTGAGACGGCGTACGCTCGGAAAGCTCGGGCGGGACTCGGGGAGGTCAAACGGGGCGGCTGTGACGCGCGTGAGAGTGGGTTGTTGGCCACACTCTGGAACCCTGAGGGGTGTAATCGGGCCCGCACCGGTTACCGTGCGTTGAGAAATGCGTTGCCGTCGGCCGTACTCTGTCCTCGGACGTGGTCGGAGTGTGCTCGGGGGAACAGACGTCCGGTCACGGGCGTTGTCGGCAGGACGAGAAGGCGAGAGCAAGGAGCGCAGTGGCAGGGGCAGCAGGGACGAAGACATCGACGGGCAGGCGCCTGGTGATCGTCGAGTCGCCGAAGAAGGCGCGGATGATCGCCGGCTTCCTGGGGTCCGGGTACGTGGTGGAGTCGAGCTTCGGCCACATCCGGGACCTGCCGAGTGGGGCGGACGAGATCCCGGCGAAGTACAAGGGCCTGCCCTGGGCGCGGCTCGGCGTGAACGTCGAGGACCACTTCGACCCGCTGTACGTCGTGCCGGCCGACAAGCGGGCGCAGATCCGCAAGCTCAAGGACCTGCTCAAGGGCGCCGACGAACTCTTCCTCGCCACCGATGAGGACCGCGAGGGCGAGGCGATCGCCTGGCACCTGCTCGAGGAGCTGAAGCCGAAGGTCCCGGTCAAGCGGATGGTCTTCCACGAGATCACGCCGAAGGCGATCCAGGACGCGGTCGGCAACGCCCGGGACATCGACGAGGACCTGGTCGACGCGCAGGAGGCCCGCCGCATCCTCGACCGGCTGTACGGCTACGAGGTCTCGCCGGTGCTGTGGAAGAAGGTCATGCCGCGGCTGTCGGCGGGCCGGGTGCAGTCGGTTGCGATCAGGATGGTGGTCGACCGCGAGCGTGAGCGGATCGCCTTCCGGAGTGCGTCGTACTGGGACCTGGACGCCACGCTGGACGCCGGCGAGAGCCGGACGCCGCGGCAGTTTCCCTCCCGCCTGGTCTCGGTGGACAGCAAGCGGGTGGCGCAGGGCCGCGACTTCAGCTCGATCGGTGAGCTGAAGGGCGCGAACACGGTCCACTTGAACGAGGAGACCGCGACGGCGCTGGCCGGCGCGCTGCGCGATTCGCAGTTCTCGGTCCGGTCGATCGACTCCAAGCCGTACACCCGCAAGCCGTACGCGCCGTTCCGGACCACCACGCTGCAGCAGGAGGCCGGCCGCAAGCTCGGCATGTCCGCCTCGCAGACGATGCAGATCGCCCAGCGGCTGTACGAGAACGGCAACATCACCTATATGCGAACCGACAGCGTCACGCTGTCGGACACGGCGATCACCGCCGCCCGGGCCCAGGTCCGCGAGCTGTACGGCGCGTCGTACCTGCCGGACAAGCCGCGGGTCTACACCTCCAAGGTGAAGAACGCGCAGGAGGCGCACGAGGCGATCCGGCCGGCCGGCGAGGTCTTCCAGACCCCGGCGCAGACCGGTCTGTCCGGCTCGGAGTACCGGCTGTACGAGCTGATCTGGATGCGCACGATCGCGTCCCAGATGAAGGACGCCGAGGGCCGCAGCGTCTCGATCCGGATCGACGCGACCGCGTCGACCGGCGAGAAGTGCGAGTTCACGTCGTCCGGCCGGGTGATCACCTTCCACGGCTTCCTCAAGGCGTACGTCGAGGGCGCGGACGACCCGTCCGCCGGGACGGACGACCAGGAGACCCGGCTGCCGGACGTCGCCGAGGGCGACGTGCTGCCCGCGATCGAGGTGCTCGCCTCCGGGCACGAGACCAAGCCGCCGGCGCGCTACACCGAGGCGACGCTGATCCGGGAGATGGAAGAGCGCGAGATCGGGCGGCCGTCGACGTACGCCACGATCCTCGGCACGAACGTGGCTCGCGGGTACATCTACAAGAAGGGCCAGGCGCTGGTGCCGGCCTGGCTGGCGTTCGCGGTGGTGCGGCTGCTCGAGGAGCACTTCACCCGGCTGGTCGACTACGCGTTCACGGCCACCATGGAGGACGTCCTCGACGAGGTCGCCTCCGGTGACCTGCAGCGCGAGGGCGTGCTGTCCCGGTTCTACTTCGGTGACACCAACCTCGAGGGTCTGCAGTCGATGGTGAGCGACCTGGGCGACATCGACGCCCGGGAGATGTCGACGTTCCCGGTCGGCGGTGACGACAGCGGCATCGTGCTCCGGGTCGGGCGCTACGGGCCGTACGTCGAGGACAAGGACGAGCGGCGCGCGAACGTACCGGAGGACCTGCCGCCGGACGAGCTGACCGTCGAGAAGGCCCAGGAGCTGCTGTCCCAGCCGTCCGGTGTCGAGCACGAGCTCGGTACGGCGCCGGACACCGGCCTGCGCGTGGTTGCGAAGGCGGGCCGGTTCGGACCCTATGTGACCGAGGTCCTGCCGGAGGACGCGCCGAAGGGCGCGAAGCCGCGGACCGGTTCGCTGCTGAAGTCGATGGCACTGGACAGCATCGGCCTCGACGACGCGATGAAGCTGCTGTCGCTGCCGCGAGTGGTCGGCAAGGACCCGGCCACCGGCGAGGAGATCACGGCGCAGAACGGGCGCTACGGGCCGTACCTGAAGAAGGGCACGGACTCGCGGTCGCTGCAGACCGAGGACCAGATGTTCGACATCACCCTCGAGGAAGCGCTGAAGATCTACTCCGAGCCGAAGCAGCGTGGGCGCCGGGCTGCCGCGCCGCCGCTGAAGGAGCTGGGCGCGGACCCGGAGTCCGGTCAGCCGGTGGTGGTGAAGGAGGGCCGCTTCGGTCCGTACGTGACCGACGGCGAGACGAACGCGACGCTGCGCAAGGACGACTCGGTCGAGACGATCTCGCTGCTGCGCGCCGCCGAACTGCTGGCCGACAAGCGGGCCCGCGGGCCGGTGAAGAAGACCGCCAAGAAGTCGGCCACCAAGAAGACCGCTGCGAAGAAGACGACGGCGAAGAAGACCGCCACGAAGAAGACCGCCACGAAGAAGACCGCCGCGAAGAAGACCACGGCCAAGAAGACGGCGGCGAAGAAGTCCTGAAAGAGGGTGCGCCGGTGACGGCATCGATGCCACGCCTCCGGCGCGGCGGGTCATGGGGCTTTTACTCCCGGCCTTCCCTCGTCGCTCCGGTCGCTTCGCTCCCTACGCTCCTCAGTCCAGGCCGGGAGGCCCCATGACCAGTCCGGTCGAGGTCAGCGCGCAGAGACTGCGGGAGCGGGGTGAGCGGGTCACGCCGGCCCGCCTGGCGGTCGTCGAGGTCCTCGCGGGGACCGAGGAACACTTGAGCGCGGAGCAGATCGGCGAACGGGCCGAGGAGCTGCGCCCGGGGATCCACCGTGCCACCGTCTACCGGGCTCTCGACGCGCTCGGTGAGTTCGGCCTCGTCACGCACGTCCACCTCGGCCGGGCGGGGACGACGTACCACCTGGCGGGGGATCTCGCGCCGCGCCATCTGCACCTGCGCTGCTCCGAGTGCGGGAAGGTGTACGACGCTCCCGGCGACATCCTCGAGTCGGCCCGGAAGAAGGTCCAGCGCGAGCTCGGCTTCCACCTGGCCCCGGAACAGGTGGCCCTCGTCGGCACCTGCAAGAACTGCGCCGAGAGCACTTGACGTGAGCCCTGGGCGCATGATGCGGCCAGGCTTACGCTGGCGCCGGACACGTTTGTCACGGCCCAGGCCATTCCTGTGGTGAACGCCGCTTGCCCGGACCTGGGCCGCGCGGAGAGGAGTCCCCCGTGCGTTCCTTACGACGATGTCTGATCCTGGCCGCCGCTCTCGCGCTCGGCGCGATCGGCGTTCCGGCAGCCCACTCCGCCCCTGCGGTCGACGCGTTGGTCAGCGTCGCCAGTCCCACGAACCTCCACCCACGCAATGCGCAGAACGAGCCCGCACTGGCGGCCAGCGCTCATCGCCCGGACGTACTCGCGGCCGGCGCCAACGACCTGGTGGACATGCAGCCGTGCTCGCGTGAAGCGTCCACCCAGCACGCGGCCTGTTCGTTCCCGCTCGGCACCTTCAACCTGGGCGTCGGCCTGACGGGTGTGTACTTCTCGTTCGACCGCGGTCACACCTGGACCCAGCCGACGTACTCAGGCCTGACCGCGGCCGACTGCAGTCCGACCGTCGAGCCCTGCGTCCCACACGTCGGCCCGATTCACACCGTGCCGAACTACTACGAGAACGGCCTGCGTTCGCGCAGTGACCCAGGCGTGGCCTTCGGACCGGCCCCCGGTCCGAACGGATTCTCCTGGGGCAATGGCGACCGGCTCTACCTGTCCACTCTGGCCACGAACCTCACCGACACCGTGATCCGCAACGGCAGCGGCCAGAACAGCCCCACCGGGGTGACCGTCTCGAGCATCGACAGCGCGACGCCGGCCCGGATCGCCGACCAGTCCAACTGGTCGAAGCCGTATTTCGCCGCACCGCATGCGGCCTTCAGCTCCGGACTCGACAAGGAGCAGATCTGGGCGGACAACGCCGAGAGCAGCCCGTTCTTCGGCAACGTGTACGTCTGCTACTCCGACTTCCACAGTTTCAGCGGGGGCAACGCCTTCCCGCTGAAACCGATGGTGTCCACCTCCCGTGACGGCGGGGTCACCTGGAAGCAGCACCAGGTCGCACCGGCTATCGCCAACGGCAAACAAGGTTCGTACGACGGTTGCACCGTGCGGACCGACAGCCACGGTGTCGTCTACGTGTTCTTCACGCACTTCGGCGGGACGAGCCTGGCCGGCTTCCACAGCGTGATCAAGTCGCTGGACGGCGGCCAGACCTGGCGGCAGCCGCAGGATGTCGTGGCGATCACCGACCCGTGCTTCCACAACGACCCGGTGACCGGGCGGTGCATCATCGACGGGGTCTCGGGGGCTCGGACCGACCTGGCCGCGATGCCGAGCATCGACATCGCCAACGGCGCGCCGACCGGCGCGGACGCAACCAACGAGATCGTCGACGCGTGGGTCGACGGCCGCGACGGTCCCGACAACGAACGGGCGTTCTTCGCCTACTCGTCCAACGGGGCGGCCTCCTTCAGCACACCGACGCCGATCTCGCCGGCGGGTGATATCGCGGCGTACGCCGCGCCGGCGATCAGCCCGGACGGCACCCGGGTGTACGTGACGTCGCAGTCGTTCACGCAGCCCTTCCAGACGACCACGGCGAATCCGCGGCCGGAGCACGGCGTACTGCAGACTGCCGCGATCGGGGCAGGTGGTGCGCCAGGCGCGTGGACGACGGAGTACACCGGTCCGCTCGGTGATGCGCGCGGTTCGTCGCAGGGCCGGATCCTGTACAACGAGTTCCTCGGCGACTATGTCTACAGCATCGCCACCCGTGACTACGGCGCCGGTGTGTGGACCGACGTTCGCCGTACGGCCGACTGCCCGGCGTTCGACGCCTGGCGTCAGCAGTCCGCGAATGCCGGCCAGGTGGTTCTGCCGGCGCCTTGGCCGCTCGGCGACTGCCCGGCCGACTTCGGCAACAACGACATCTTCAGCGCCACCACCGGATAGGAGTACGTACGGACAGCCCTGGCCACATCGGGGTCAGGGCTGTCCATATCTGTTGATCGATGTGGATTCGTGAACAGCTAGGGCTTAGGCTCGATACCTGTGACCCAAGACCACAGCTACGTCGAGGACTTTGCTCCCGGCGCCAACGTGCTTCCCCCGCGGGCCTGGCTGGACGACGACTCGGCCAAGCTGCCGCTGTCCGGTGACTGGAGCTTCCGGCTGTCGCCGAGCGTGGCCGACGCCCCGGACGACCTGAAGGACCCGGACACCTCCGGATGGGACACGATCGCCGTCCCTGGTCACTGGCAGCTCAGTGGGTACGGCGCGCCGGCGTACACGAACGTGGTCTACCCGTTCCCGCTCGAGCCGCCGTACGTGCCGACCGACAACCCGACCGGTGACTACGTCCGGACCGTGGCGATCCCGGCGGACTGGGCCGGCGCCCGCGTGGTGCTGCGGTTCGAGGGTGTGGACTCGCGGTTCGCGGTGCACGTCAACGGCGAGCTGGCCGGCTGGTCGTCCGGTTCGCGGCTGCCGTCGGAGTTCGACGTCACCGACCTGGTTGCCCCGGGCAAGGAAGCGCGGATCGTGGTCCGCGTGCACCAGTGGTCGGCCGGCAGTTATGTCGAGGACCAGGACATGTGGTGGCTGTCCGGGATCTTCCGCGAGGTCAACCTGATCGCCCTGCGTCCGGGTGTCGCGACCGACGTTTTCGTCAAGGTGGCGTACGACCACCTCGACGGTGCCGGCACGCTGCTCGTGGAGTCCGACGTACCGGGCACTGTTTCGGTGCCTGAGTTGGGCCTGGAGCTGGCGACCGGCGAGCACACGCGGATCGAGAGCGTCGAGCCGTGGAGCGCCGAGGTGCCACGCCTGTACGACGGTGTGCTGCGGACCGAGGGTGGTGAGGTGCGGCTGCGGATCGGCTTCCGCACGGTCGCGATCGTCGACGGCATCCTGACCGTCAACGGCAACCGGGTGCTGTTCAACGGCGTCAACCGGCACGAGTTCCACCCCGACCGCGGTCGGGCGCTGACCGAGCAGGACATGCTGGACGACGTACTGCTGATGAAGCGGGCCGGGATCAACGCGGTCCGGACCAGCCACTACCCGCCGCACCCGCACTTCCTCTCGCTGTGCGACTCCCACGGCCTCTACGTGATCGACGAGTGTGACCTGGAGACGCACGGGTTCGGGTACGAGCCGCAGCCGCCGAAGCTGCCGAACCCGGTGATGGACCCGCGGTTCCGCGACGACCTGGTGGCGCGGATGGCGCGCACCGTGCACCGGGACAAGAACCACCCGTCGATCATCATCTGGTCGCTCGGCAACGAGTGCGGGATGGGCGAGAACCTGCGCGCGATGTACGACCTGGCGAAGGAGGTCGACCCGTCGCGGCCGGTGCACTACGAGCGCGACACCGAGGCCGAGTTCGTCGACATCTACTCGCGGATGTACACCTCGCCGGAGGGCTGCGCGGAGATCGGCGCCGACTCCTCGCTGTACCGGAACCTGCCCTTCATCCTGTGCGAGTACGGCCACGCGATGGGCAACGGGCCGGGCGGGCTGCTCGACTACCGTGAGGTGTTCGACAAGTACCCGCGCTGCCAGGGCGGCTTCATCTGGGAGTGGATCGACCACGGCATCCGGACCACGATCGACGGACGCGAGGTCTACGCGTACGGCGGTGACTTCGGCGAGACGATCCACGACGGGAACTTCGTCTGCGACGGGCTGCTGTTCCCGGACCGGACGCCGTCACCCGGCATGCTCGAGTACGTCAAGGTGATCGAGCCGTTGCGGATCGTTGCTGATGGCAACGGTGGGGTGTCGATCACGAACCGCTACGAGGTGTTGGACACGAGTCATCTGACCTTTACGATCGTGACCGAGGTCGAGGGCGAGCTGGTCGGCAGCGGAACTCTGCCGGTCCCGGCGATCGCTCCGGGCGAGACCGTATCGGTGGAGTTTCCGCCCGGCGTGATCAAGGCGGGTGACGCGGGTCGGCCCGACACCTGGGTGACCGTGGCGGCCGAGCTCACCTCGCCGACCCCGTGGGCCGACGCCGGGCATCGCATCGCCTGGGGCCAGGTCCGGCTGGACGAGCCGGCTGAGCCTGTGGCTGTTGTTGGTGGATCGCCCGCTGACGGTGAGGCAGGCGTCGCTGGGATCACCGTCGCCGGTGTGAAGAACGCCCGGCTGGATGTCTGGCGGGCGCCGATCGACAACGACGCGATCCCGGGGGTCGCGAAGGCTTGGCGGGAGCAGGGTCTGCACCGGGTGCAGCACCGGATCGTCTCCCAGGGTGAGCGCGACGGCGCGTGGGAGGTCGTGACCCGCACGGCGCCGCCGCAACTGCAGTGGGGTCTCGTCAGCACCTGGCGCTGGACCGCCGTCGACGACGCGGTCGTTCTCGAGCTGAACGTCGTACCCGAAGGCCTGTTCCCGGAGGTGCTGCCGCGGCTCGGCGTCACCTTCGAGCTTCCGAAGGTGGAGCGCGTCGAGTGGTTCGGCACCGGCCCCAACGAGGCGTACGCCGACACCCGCGAGGCCGCCGCGGTCGGCAAGTACTCGGCCACGGTCGCCGAGCTGCAGACGCCGTACGTCCGCCCCCAGGAGAACGGCCACCGCATCGACACCCGCTGGGCCGCCTTCGACGGCCTCCGCGTCGAGGCGATCGGCACCCCCTTCGGCCTCACCGTCCGCGACTGGACCACCCAAGCCCTGGAAACCGCCAGTCACACCGCCGACCTGGTGCCCGGCGAGACCTCCTACATCACGTTGGACATCGCCCAATCCGGCGTAGGCACCGCCGCCTGCGGCCCGGCCCTCCCGGACCGCGACAAACTCACAACAGCCCCGGCCACCCTCGCCGTCCGCTTCACCACGGCATAGGTCACCTCGCCGGTCCACCTACGCGGACCGCCAGGCCATCACAACGACGCGAATCCGAGCGACTCCCGCGCGACGGTGCCGCCGGCTCCGCGTTGTGATGGCGTGGCGATCCGTGGGTGGACGGCGCGATCGGCTAGTCGAGGTGGAGGACTGCCTTGCCGCGGACCTTGCGGTCGAGGAGGGCTGTGATCGCTGTGCCAGCGTCGTGCCACGAGCCGTGCCAGCCGATCTGGGGGTCGAAGCGGTTGGCGGCCACGAGGTCGAGCAGGTAGGCGAGGTCTGGACCGAACGGCCCGCTGACGGCGAAGGCCGAGATCGGTTGCCGTCCGCCGCGGCGCCGGGCTGCCTCGAAGTCGAAGCTGACCACCTGGCCGGCCGTGCTGCCGATCGACAGGGCGACGCCATCCGGCTCGACCAGTTCGTACGCCGCCGTCAGGGTGTCACCGCCAACCACGTCCAGTACGGCGTACAGCGGGCTGAGGTTGTCGAGTGTGGTCACTACCTCGCTCGCGCCCAGCTCGGTCAGACCGAGACCTCGTCCGGCAGCGCCAACGGCTGCGACCACCTCTGCGCCTGCCAGCGCGGCCAGTTGGACCGCTGCGCGGCCGACCCCACCTGAGGCGCCGGTGACCAGTACCCGGCGACCCAGTGTGGAGCCGAGCCGCCGTACCGCTTGGAGGGCGCTCACGGCTGCACCTGGTAGGGCAGCGGCCGACGCGAGATCGACCTCGGCCGGTACGACCGCGATGTCCGCGGTGTCGACTGCTTGGAACTCCGCCCATGCACTGGCCGGCCGGAAGCCGGCCACGCGCTCACCGACGGCCGGGCCCGAGCCGTCCTTGGCAGCACAGACGACGATTCCGGCCGAATCTCGCCCGACGATGTCGCCGGGGCGATGGACGACGTCCATCCGGGCCACCTCGACCCAGTTGAGCGCGGCGTACTCGACGGCGATCAGAGCCTGCCCCGGCCCGGGTCGCGGGACGGTGGCCTCGGCCATCCGGAGACCGTGCGGGGGATCGAAGACGAGCGCGTGCATCTGCTGAGGAAGACCCATGCGTCCAGCCTGTGGTGAGCTGGGCCGGGTGGTCCAAGACCTGCTGGTACAACCGTTGGTTATGGACGCACACGTGCGGGATCTGCGGTACTTCGTGGCGGTGGCCGAGGCAGGGAGCTTCACCGCGGCGGCCGAGCGGTTGTACGTGAGCCAGCCGGCGCTGTCCAAGCAGGTTCGGGCGTTGGAGAAGAACCTGGGTCGCGTTCTGCTCTGCCGCGACAGTCGCGGGATCTGCCTCACTCCGGCCGGCGCCGAACTGCTGCCGCGGGTGCGTGAGGTGATCGAGCGATGGGAGGCCGCGGTCGCGACTCTGGAAGGACATTGCGATCACCTGGTGATCGGCATGCAGACGAGTCCGGGGCGGAACCTGCTGCCGCGGATCAGGAATCACCTGCCCGAGCCGATCGAGTTCGACCTGCGTCAGGTCCCGTGGGACGACCCCACCGCGGGACTGGCCGCGGGCACCACGGACGCCGCCTTCTGCTGGTTGCCGCTGCCGGAGCCGTCGGCGTACCGGTGGCTGACCTTGGCACAGGAGCGGCGGGTCGTCGCGATGACGGAGAACCATCCGCTGGCGCGGCGTGAGTCGGTGCGGTTCGCCGAGATCGTGGACGAGCCGATCCTCGCTTTGCCGCGGAGCGCGGGAGCGTTACGGGATCACTTCCTCGCCCTGCCGGAGCGAGCCGGGGCACCGCCCGTGATCGCCGGGACCATCAGCGACCCGGAGTCGACGTACGAGGCCGTGGCCGGTGGCCGCGGCATCTGCTTGCTTGCCGAAGGCAACGCTCCGGTGCTGGCCCGCGGCTGCGTCGTCATGGTGCCGGTCACCGATCTGCCACCGAGCGAACTCGTCCTGGCGTGGCGGGCCGATGCGTCCTCGACCGCCTTGTGGCAGTTCGTCCAGGCTTGCGCCGAGGCCACCAGCTGAGGACCACTCCGGCGGGCTGTCCTACGCGTCGGCGCCCGGCGCCGCGTTCGCAGTCCGGCGTCGGCCAATCACGCGGACTGGCAGGCCATCACAAACGCGCGCCCGGGGGCAACTCCCTCGCACGGGTACTGTGAGCCCTGCGCTTGTGATGGCCTGGCGGTCCACGGTTGGTCGGGGCGCCATGGGGTTGGTCAGTGCGATAGGTCCGAGATTTGGCCTGCCCGCGACGTGCTGTCCAAGCGCTCAGACCAGTGCGTTGTGCGTCATCGCTCGATCAGATGGCGATGGTCGGGCGGGGGTGTACTCGGTCGGCTGGGGGGTTGTAGGCGTGCCAGGCGGTGGTCAGGCGGGTGACGGCCTCGGTGAGGTCGTCCGGGCGGGCTCGGAAGTGGAGGCGGACGTAGGAGTCGCTGGCGCCGGTGACGTCGAGGCCGGCGCCGGGGAGGATGGCCAGGCCGTGGCGGAGGGCTGTTTGGGCGAAGGAGTTGCCGTCGCCTTGGGGGAGTTTCACCCAGAGGGTTTGGCCGCCCTGGATGGTCGGGACCTGCCAGCTTGGGAGGTGCTCGGTTAGGAGGGCCCGGAGGTGGTCGTGGCGGGATTGGAGTTCTTCCGCGCGGCCGAGGTCGTCCAGTTGGGTGACCAGGTGGGCGGCGGCCAGTTGCGCGGGGACGTTGCCGCCCAGGTCGTGGACGGCTCGGATGCGGGCCAGGCGGTTGACGAGGGGTACGGCGGCGCGGATCCAGCCGGTGCGGAGGCCGCCCCAGATGCTCTTGCTGAGGGAGCCGACCGAGATGACAGCGTCGCTGAAGGCCGCCAAGGACATGGGCCGCGGCTCACCGGGGAAGCCGAGGTCGGCCGGCACTTCGTCCTCGATCAGTGGTACGTCGGCCGCGCCCCTGGCCAGTCGCTCACGGGCCAGCGGGGGGAGCACCGAGCCGGTGGGGTTCTGGTACGTCGGGATGACGTAGACGGCCGCTGGACGACGCTCCCGGACGGCGGCCTCGACGCCCTCGAGTCCGACCGGCAGACCGCGCAGCACCGCGCCCTTCTCCCGGAACGCCTCCAAAGCACCCGGGTACGTCGGTGCCTCGACCAGCACCTGATCGCCAGGCGACAGCAACGCATGGGCCAGCAACGACAGCGCTTGCTGACCCCCGTTCGTCACCAGGATCTGGTCCGGCGTCGTCGGCACACCCTGCTCGGCATAACGGTCGGCCAGCGCCTCCCGCAGTACCGGATGGCCGTACGGGTAGTACCCGATGTCACCCGAGATCCGGCTGAGCTCCGGCACGATCCGCGCGTACGCCTCGGCCAGTTGCGGCGGCGGGTCGCCGGGAGCGGCACAGATCGCGAGCAGTACGTCGTCGTCCCGCGACTCCAGTGAGTCGAGGAAGATCGGATCCACGGGGGCGTCCTCAAGAGCACCGGTCGTCGGCGTACCAGCGACCCGCGTCCCACTGCCCTGACGGCGAGTGATCCGCCCCTCCGATCGGAGCAGTTCGTACGCCCCGACGACCGTGGTCCGCCCGACTGCCAGCGCGCCGGCGAGCGCCCGGTCCGGTGGCAGCAGCACACCGGGAGGTAGTTCGCCGTCGTCGATCAGCCGGCGGAGCCGGGTCGCGAGCAGCACGTACAGCGGGCCGCGGCCGGACGACCAGCGGCCCAACCGCTCAACCATCTCGATTGGCCTCATTCGCGAACCAATTCTGCCGGATTGGCTCTGGGGATGCCAGCGAAACCCTCGGACGATGGCGGTATGGCCACCTTTCCCCGCAACGACATCGCGTCCCTGACCGCCGAACATCCCCGGCACGACCTGGGCGAGAGCTACGGGCCGGACCTGCGCCTGGGCGACCTCCTGACCCCGGAGTTGGCCGACCTCGAGCTCGGCTACGGCACCGCGCCCGGCGACCTCCGGCTGCGTACGGCGATCGCGGGACGCCACGGCGTACGTCCGGAGCAGGTCGTCGTCACGGTCGGTGGAATGCACGCGATCTTCCTGCTCGCCTACCTGCTGGTGGATCGCGGCGGTCAGGTCGTCACGACCCAGCCGCTGTTCCCGTCGACCGGCAACGCCTACGCGTCGATCGGTGCCGACGTCCGCGTGGTCCCGCTGACCTTCGACGACGGCTACCGCCTGACTGCCGACGCCGTCCGTGCGCAGCTCACGCCCGACACCAAGCTGGTCAGCCTGACGACACCACAGAACCCGTCCGGAGTCGCCGTACCCCGCCAGACCCTGGAAGAGATCGTCGCCGCCATGGCCGAGATCTGCCCGGACGCGTACCTGATGGTCGACGAGACCTACCGGGCCGCGGCGTACGGCGACGATCCGGTCGCGGCGACCGCGGTCGACCTCGGCCCGAAGGTCGTGACGGTCGCGTCGCTGTCGAAATGCCACGGCGCGGCCGCGCTGCGGATCGGCTGGCTCGTCAGCACCGATGCGGACCTGGTCGACCGCGTGGTGACCGCGAAGTTCAACACGGTCGTGTCCGCGTCCCCGGTGACCGAGGCGCTCGCCGTCCGGGTGCTGGAGCGCGAGGACGAGATTCTCGCCGTACGACGGGCGTCGCTCGCCGAGGGACTGGCCATCACCGAGGGGTGGGTGCGGGACAACAGCGACGTGATCGAGTGGATCCGGCCGGATGCGGGTGCGCTGTGCGCGGTTCGGCTGAAGCAGCAGGTCGATCTGGGTCGGTTCCGCCGGGCGGCCGCGGACTTGGGGGTGCGACTGGCCGACGGCGACTGGTTCGGCGACGAGCCCGGGGTGTTCCGGCTGGGGTTCGGATTCCCGCCTCCGGTCGAGCTGAAGGCGGCCCTGGATGCGCTGCGTCAGGCTGTCGATGCCGCCCACTAGGCTTTGGGTGTGCCGGAGGTTTATGACCCGCTGACCGATCCTGCACCGGCGCACGATGTGCGTGCGGTGTTGCGGATCCGGGCGTTCCGGCGGCTGTGGGTCGGGTTCGGGCTGTCCAGTCTCGGCGACTGGATCGGGTTGCTGGCGTTGACGGCGATGGCGAAGGCGTTCGCCGGCGACGACTACCAGGCGGCGAACTTCGCGATCGGCGGGGTGCTGTTCCTGCGCGTGCTGCCCGCCCTGGTGATGGGCCCGGTGGCCGGCTGGATCGCGGACCGGTTGGACCGGCGCTGGACGATGATCATCGGCGATCTGATCCGGGCCGCGTTCTTCGTCAGCATCCCGCTCGTCGGCACGCTGACCTGGGTGCTGGTGGCAACCGTGCTGATCGAGATCGTCAGCCTGATCTGGGGTCCGGCCAAGGACGCCAGCGTGCCCAACCTGGTGCCCCGGCACCGGCTCGAGGCGGCCAACCAGATCAGCCTGATCACGACGTACGGGACCGCCCTGCCGGCCGCGGTCATCTTCACCGCGATCACCCTCCTCTTTCGCTGGGCCGGCGACTTCGCCATCAACCTGGCCGTGTATGTGAACGCCGCGACCTTCGTCGTCTCGGCCTTGGCGATCCTGTCGGTCGCCGAGATCGGCCGCGCCGTCCACGAGCACGAGGATCACCCGACGCTGTGGCGGACCATGGTCGAGGGCTGGTCCTACGTCACCGGTACGCCGGTCGTCCGCGGCCTCGTGGTCGGGATCTCCGGCGCGTTCGCGGCCGGTGCGGTGGTGATCGGCCTCGGCCGCACGTACGTCGAGGATCTCGGCGCCGGCGATCCCGGGTACGGCGTCCTCTTCGGGGCCGTCTTCGGTGGTCTCGCGCTCGGCATGGGCTTCGGGCCGCGGATCTTCTCCGGCCTGTCCCGGCGCCGGCTGTTCGCCGCCGGACTGGTCGGTTCCGGCATCTGCCTGGCCGGCCTGGCACTGATCCAGCAGATCGAGATCGCCACGATGATCGCGATCCTGCTCGGCTTCTGCGCCGGCGCCTCCTGGGTCTCCGGTTACACCCTGCTCGGTCTCGAGGTCCCGGACGCGGTCCGCGGGCGGACCTTCGCGTTCGTCCAGTCCGCCGTCCGCACGGTCCTGGCGGTCACGCTGGCGATCGCGCCGTTCGCCGCCGGGGCGATCGGCCGGCAGACATACACGATCGGCGGGAAGTCCGTCACCTACAACGGCGCTTCGATGACCATGCTGATCGCCGCGATCGTGGCCGGCGTGATCGGCCTGATCGCCTGGCGGCAGATGGACGACCGACCGGGCGTCCCGTTCTGGGGCGACTTACGGCGCAGCTTCGGCAAGACTCCTGGTGTGTATCCGACCACTGGACTGTTCATCGCGCTGGAAGGCGGCGAGGGCGCGGGGAAGTCGACGCAGTCCGCGCTGCTGGTCGAGTGGCTCAAGGAGCAGGGCCAGCAGGTCCTGCTCACCCGCGAGCCGGGTGCGACCGACCTCGGCAAGACGCTGCGGCAGATCGTCCTCGATCCGGCCACCGGCGACATCTCGCATCGCGCCGAGGCGTTGATCTACGCCGCCGACAAGGCCGAGCACGTGGACTCGGTGATCAAGCCCGCGCTCAAGGCCGGTGCCGTCGTCATCACCGATCGGTACGTCGACTCCGCGCTGGCGTACCAGGGATCCGGGCGAGACCTCGACCTGTCCGACGTCGAGCGGGTGAACCGCTGGGCGACCGACGACCTCCGGCCGAACCTGACCATCCTGCTCGACCTGCCCCCGAAGAGCGGCCTCGGCCGCTTCGCTGAGCGGGACCGGATCGAGTCGCAGTCGCACGACTTCCACGAGCGGGTCCGGACCGCGTTCCTCGAGCTCGCCGCCGCGGAGCCCCAGCACTACCTGGTCCTCGACGCCACGCAGGACCGCGACGACCTCGCCAAGCAGATCCGCGCCCGGCTCCAGCCGATCCTTCCGAAGGTGGACCTATGAGTGTGTGGGACGACCTGGTCGGGCAGGAGCCGGCCGTCGCCGTGCTGACGAGGGCCGTGGCCGGCGCGGCGGCCGGGATGCGGGGCGAGACCGGCGCCGCGGTGGCCGGGATGACGCATGCGTGGTTGATCACCGGCCCGCCCGGATCCGGCCGGTCGAACGCCGGGCGGGCGTTCGCGGCCGCGCTGCAGTGTCAGGACCTGGGCTGTGGCGAGTGCAAGGACTGCCGTACGGCGCTCAGCGGCGCGCACCCGGATGTGTCGCTGATCCGCACCGAACTGCTGTCGATCCGGGTCAGCGAGATCCGTGAACTGGTCCGCCGGGCGGCGATGAGCCCGACCCAGGGCCGGTGGCAGGTGATGGTCGTCGAGGACGCGGACCGGTTGACCGAGCAGGCCGCCGACGCGTTGCTGAAGAGCATCGAGGAGCCCGCGCCCCGGACGGTCTGGGTGCTGTGCGCGCCGACCGTGGAGGACGTCGTACCGACGATCCGATCGCGGTGCCGGCTCCTGGTGCTGCGGACGCCGCCGGTGGCCGCGGTGGCGGACATGCTGACCAGCAAGCTGGGGGTGGATCCGGAGCTGGCCGGGTTCGCGGCGCGGGCGGCGCAGGGGCACATCGGGCGGGCGCGGGCGCTGGCGCGCGACGAAGAGGTGCGCGACCGGCGGAACAAGGTGCTCGAGGTTCCGTTCGCACTACGGGATCTCGGGGCGTGCCTGAAGGCTGCCCAGCAGTTGGTCGAGGCGGCCAAGGACGAGGCCAAGGCCAGCGCCGAGAAGGTCGACGAGAAGGAGCGGGCCGCGCTCGAGCAGGCGCTCGGCGTCGGGACCAAGGGCGCCAAGCCGCGCGAGGCCAACGCCGCGCTGAAGGAGCTCGACGAGCAGCAGAAGGCGCGCGCCAAGCGCTGGGAACGCGACGTGCTCGACCGGTCACTCGTCGATCTGATGGCGCTCTACCGGGACGTGCTGGTCGTGCAGACCAACGCCGGCACCGAGTTGATCAACGCCGAGCTGCACCGCACCATCGAGCAACTGGCCGGCCGGACCACGCCGGAGCAGACCATTCGCCGTATCGATGCGATCACTGCCTGTCGTGAGGCCATCGAGGCCAACGTCGCACCGCTGCTCGCCCTCGAGGCGATGACCGTGTCGCTGTTCGAGGGCCGCAACGACGGCCCGCACGTCCCGCGCCGGGTCCAGCGATAACCGCGTGGTCACTGTCTGAGACTGCCGTCCGATTACTGGGCAGCTGCTGTAACACCGAGACCGGCCAGTCCGATGTTTGGGTGTCCGAGCACTACCGCTCGGCCGATCGCCGAACGGACGCCAATGAGCCAGCCGCCCCCTCCGATCCAGCCGGCGCGGCCCTCGCTGCCGCCGGCTGAATCGTGGTTGGCCGGCGTACCGACACCGGCGCAGCAGCGGCAGGACCGCTACGCCGTGGCGGCGTTCGTGACCAGCCTTCCCGGCCTGGTCCCGATCGCCCTGGTGCTGGCCGGGATCGCGTTGCGCCGGATCAAGCGGACCGGCGGCCGCGGCAAGAAACTCGCGTACGGCGCCTTGGCGGTCAGTCTGTGCTGGGTGCTCGCGACCAGCGTCGCGGTCACGCTCAACCTGCTCGGCGAGCGTCGGGCCGGCATCGGCCGGACCGTCGGGATCGCGCAGGTCGCCGTCGGGCGGTGCTTCGACGCGGACCTGGAGGCCGCAGCCCTGCGGGTGGTGCGGATCGCGGACTGTGCGGTTGCGCACACCGGGGAGGCGTACGCGAAGGTCCGCGCCAGTCTGACCGGCCTGGCCGCCGACCAGACCCAGACGGTCGCGACCCAGCAGTGCGCGACCTCGTTCAACGCGTTCGTCGGGAAGCCGTACGAGCGGTCCGAACTGGACATGTACTACGTCGTCCTGGAAGATCGTGCTGTTGCTGATGGCAACGTCCTGTGCCTGCTCGGAATGCCGGGGATGCGGCTGACCGGTAGTATGCGCGGATCGCAACGGTAGTACTCGCGGGGGAAGAGTGACGCAGCCACCATACGACCCGGACGCGGGCCGCCCACAGGACGCGCCGAGGTCGTTCCCGAACTACGGCCGGCCCGACCAGCCGCACGCCCAACAGCCCGCCACCCCATGGGCCGCCCCAGGCCAGCCTCAGCCGCCACCGCCGTACGGCCAACCGCAGCCGCAGCCCACGCAGCCCACGCAGCCGCCGTACGGCCACGCTGGTGGGCAAACGCCGTACGGACAGCCAGGTGGACAGGCGCCGTACGGCCAACCGCAGTACGGGCAGCCGCAGTATCCGGCGGCGTACGGCCCGGCGCCGGCGCCCTATGGGTACGGCTACGGGTATCCGGGGACGACGGGTGGCACCAACGGGCTGGCCACGGCGGCGCTGGCGACCGGCATCGGCGGCATCTTCTTCGGCCTCGCCGCCCCGGTGGCGATCGGCCTGGGCATCGCCGCCCTGGTCCAACTCAGGAAGCGCCAGGAAACCGGCAAGGGAATGGCGATCGCCGGCCTGGTCATCGGCTCCCTGACCACCATCGGCTACCTCGTCCTCTTCGGCGTCCTCATCGCGATCGGCTCAACAGTCGACGACACCTCCAGCGGCGCCGAGCCCGTCTCGTCAGCTCCGGCCGACATCACGTACGTCGAATACCTGGCCGTCGGCGACTGCTACGACGACGGCGAGGACGAGAACGAGGCGATCCGAAAGCCCTGTGCGGAGCCGCACGACGCCGAGATCATCGCCGATGTCACGCTCCCGGACGGTCCGTACCCGGGCGACAAGGGTGTTCGCAAGGCTGCCGACAACACCTGTGCGACGGAGTTCGGCACGTACGTCGGCACCCCGGCGGACGAGTCCGAGCTCGAGTTCGTGTACTGGTCACCCGATGAGAGCCTGTGGAACCACAACGACCGCCTGGTGGTCTGTGCGGCGTACGGACCGGACGACGAGCCGCTCACCGGGAGCGTGAAGGGCACCCACCGCTAGGCACCCCACTCGTGCGACGCAGGCAAGAAGACGTCGGGTGAGTAGGAGCGCGCAGGGGTGGAGCTGGCTTCCGGCAAGTACCCTGGCGCCGTGGGCATGGTTATGGCTGTGTCGTTCGAGCGGTATGGGCGGCTCTACTACCTGGACCCCGGCCCGCATCGTCCGCGTGTCGGGGACAAAGTGCTGGTTCCGACCGATGACGGGCCGGAGGTGGCGGAGTGCGTGTGGGCGCCGCAGTACGTCACCGAGGAGATCGGCGGTCTGCCGCTGTGTGAGGGCATCGCCACGGCCGCGGACCTGGATCGCGACGAGCAGAACCGGCAGCGGCGCGCCGACGCCCGGGTGATCGCGAAACGGACGATCCGGCAGCACAGCCTGCCGATGAAGGTGGTCGGCATCGACTTCGTCGACCGCCGCGCGGACGTCGATCAGCTCGTCATCGTGTACTTCTCCGCGCCGCACCGGGTCGATTTCCGCGAGCTCGTGCGGGATCTGGCCAGGGCGCTCCGGGCGCGGATCGAGCTGCGGCAGGTGGGTGCGCGCGACGAGGCCCGGCTGCAGGGCGGGATCGGGCCGTGCGGGCGGGACCTGTGCTGCGCGACGTTCCTGAAGGACTTCGAGCCGGTCAGCGTGCGGATGGCGAAGGACCAGGACCTGCCGCTGAACCCGTTGAAGATCTCCGGCGCGTGCGGGCGGCTGATGTGCTGCCTGAAGTATGAGCACCCGCTCTACCAGGAGTTCAACGCGAAGGCGCCGGCGGCCGGGACCCAGGTGGAGACCCCCGCGGGTGATGGAGTGGTGGTTGGGCACAACGTTCCGAGCGACACCGTGGTGGTCCGGCTGGCGGCATCCGGCCGGCGGTGCGCGTGCAGCCGCGCGGACGTGTGCTCGCCGCGGCAACAGTACGAAGCATCCAGTACGACAACCTCCGACGCACCACTGCCCGAGGAGCCGGCCGACGTCGTACCGGACGAACCCGGGGTCACGGACGCACCAGCAGCCCAGGCGGCGGCCGAGACGCCACCAGCTGGAACGGCGGCCGAGACAACGGCGGCCGAGGCGCCCGAGGAGCGGCGGCCACGCAAGCCACGGCGCCGGCGCCGACTGCACCACGAAGACGAGGGAGAAAGCCCGCAGTGAGATTCCGCAGGACAACGGTGCTGGTGGCAGCCCTGGCGGTGCTGGTGAGTGGGTGTGGGGTGGCGAGTCGCGCGCAGGATGCGGGTGACGGTACGGCGACCGGGACGGGGGCCAACCCGCCCAAGGGGCCGGTCGGGCCGATCCCGGCCGGGCTGGAGAAGTTCTACCAGCAGCAGCCGGACTGGCAGCGCTGTGGCTCCAACCAGCAGTGCGCCACGATCACGGTGCCGCTGGACTACACCAAGCCGACCGGTCAGACGATCGAGCTGCGGGCGCGGAAGGTGCCGGCCAGGGACCGGGCCGGGAAGATCGGGACGTTGTTCATCAATCCGGGCGGGCCGGGTGCCTCCGGGGAGAAGTTCGCCGCCTCGGCCGGGTTCGTGCTGGGCTCGTCGCTGCTGCGGAAGTTCGACGTGATCGGCTGGGACCCGCGCGGCGTCGGGCAGTCGACGCCGGTGCGCTGCCTGGACACCGCGCAGATGGACAAGTTCATCGCGACCGACGGCAGCCCGGACAACGAGGCCGAGATCACCGACCTCAACAACGAGGCGAAGATCCTCGCGGACGGCTGTGAGCAGCGGTCCGGCGAGCTGCTGCCGCACGTGTCGACCAAGGACGCCGCGCGCGACATCGACGTACTGCGGGGGATCGTCGGCGACCCGGAGCTGTACTACCTCGGCTTCTCGTACGGCACCTACCTGGGCGCGACGTACGCCGAACTCTTCCCGAAGAACGTCGGCCGGCTGGTGCTCGACGGCGCGGTCGACCCGTCGAAGACCGCGAAGCAGAACAACATCGCCCAGGCGAAGGGCTTCGACACCGCGCTGGACGCGTTCGCGGAGGACTGTGCCCAGCGGTCGTGCCGGCTCGGCAGCAGCAAGGCCGAGGTGCTCGCGAAGATCGACAAGCTGATCAACGACAGTGACGCGACCCCGCTGCCCGGCGACGGGAAACGCGAGGTCACGCAGGCGCTGGTGTTGCTCGGCGTGCTGTCCCCGCTCTACCTGAAGCAGCTGTGGCCGCAGCTCGAGGACGCGGTCCTCGACGGCCTGGCCGGGAACGGCGCTCGCCTGCTCGCGCTGGCCGATCAGTACACCGACCGCGAGCCGTCGGGGTACTCGGACAACGCCAACGAGGCGATCTATGCGGTCAACTGCCTGGATCGCCCGGACATCACCTCGGTCGCGGAGGCCAAGGCAGAGATGCCGGAGTACGAGGCGGCCTCGCCGCGGTTCGGGAGCGCGCTGCTCTGGGGCTCGCTGCCGTGCGCGAACTGGCCGGTGAAGGCCGAGGACAAGCCGCACACGATCAAGGCGGCCGGCGCGAAGCCGATCATGGTCGTCGGCACCACTCGCGACCCCGCGACGCCGTACGAGTGGGCCGTCGGGCTCGCGCACCAGCTGGAGAGCGGCGTGCTGATCACCCGCGACGGCGACGGCCACACCGGCTACAAGCAGGGCAATCCGTGCGTGGACAACGCCGTGGAGAGCTACCTGCTGCAAGGCACGGCGCCGACCAGCGACATCAAGTGTTAGCCCGCGCGTAGCGCCGGAAGTCTGTTCAGTTCGGACGGGTGTCGCCCGCTGACGGCGGGAGCTGCAGCGTGTCGGTGGCGTGCTGGAGGATGGCGCGCAGGCCGGCCTCGTCCTGCGGGCGCCCGCCGACGGTGATCTCGACCGCGGAGCTCGTGCCGCCGTCGGTGGAGATCCAGCGGGACAAGCCCATCCGCGGCCCGCGCGTCTGGTCGACGTACGTGTAGATCAGCGTGCCGTTGTCGCGGCTGATCACCTTGAGATCCCGCTCGTTGATGCTGCGGGCCCGGGCCGCTACCAGCTCGTCCGGGGACTGCTTGCTGCCGCGGGTGTCGAACCGGAGCTGCCAGACGCCGGTCGGGTCGAGGAACCGCGGCCGCGTGCCGGCCTGGGAACTCTTCCATCCGGTCGGGACCTCGGCCGACACCGGTGTGTCCGCGCTGCCGAAGGTCTGTACGGCGTACTGCAGCGAGTCGGGCTGGAGCCCGTCGGTCCGGGCCGGCGTGCTGGCGGCGGGTTGACTGTTCACGATCCCGGCAGGGGTGTCGTCACCTGCCAACGGATTGCCGTTGAAGGCGAGCACCGCGCCGAACACGGCTACGCCGACGGTCATTCCCGCCAGCGTCATCAGCAGTGCCTGGTGCCTGGGCGTGAGCATCCCGACCTCGCTTCCCTCTCTCCCGGCCGATTATCCCCGACAAGAGGGGCGTCTCCGCAATCGGCCGCTACGGATGAGCACCAAACTTCGTCGCGGCAGTACGCTGACACCTCGTGAGCACGCACGACCCCGCATTTCACCAGGCCCTGCAGCGATATGACGCCGGTACGGCGGAACGCGCCGACCTCAAGTTGCTCACCAAGCAGCTGCTGAAGCTCCTGGTCGCGAAGGCTCCCGGACACGCGGTCGAGGTGCGGGTCCCGCCGTACGGCGCGGTCCAGTGCATCGAGGGTCCGCGGCACACCCGGGGTACGCCGGGCGCCGTGGTCGAGCTCCCGCCCGAGCTCTGGATCGACCTGGCCCTCGGCCGCGTCGCCTGGGCGGACGCCCGCCAGTCCGGCAAACTCCGCGCCAGCGGCGAACGCACCGACCTGAGCGCCCTGCTGCCACTGGCCTGAGAGCGCGCACATCGCAGACAGCACTGAGCCGCGGCACCCCCAGGATGCCGCGGCCGCGTGCGTCTCACGGTAGGGACAAATCGGTTCTTCCCCGGCGATCGGAGCTGGCACTATGTGCCAGTGGCAGCAAGTGTCCCCGCGTGGCTGGCCCGGCTCCGCGTCGATCTGACCCCGTGGCACAGCTCTCGCGACTACCGCATCCTGCTGGTGTCGGGATCGGTCTTCTTCCTGGGCGGCATGTTCGGGTACGTCGCGCTGCCGTACCAGCTGTACCAGCTCACCGGCTCCAACTTCGCCGTCGGTGCGATGGGTCTGGTGACGATCGCGCCGCTCGTCGTCTTCGGCCTGTACGGCGGCGCCCTCGCGGACCATGTGGACCGCCGGAAGCTGCTGATCGGCACCGGCATGGCGCAGGCCCTGATCTGCGCGGCACTGCTCGGCAACTCGTTGCTGGACCACCCGCAGGTGTGGCTCATCTACGTCTGCGGCGCGCTGAACGCAATCGCCACCTCCCTGCAGCGGCCGAGCCGGGAGGCCCTCCTCCCACGGGTCGTGCGGCACCAGGAGATCCCGGCCGCGGTCGCGCTCAGCTCGCTGACGATGCAGGTCGGCCAGCTCGCGGGCCCGGCGCTCGCCGGCCTGCTGGTCGGAGCGGTCGGCGTGACCTGGGCGTTCGCGGTCGAGCTGACCGGCCTGGTGCTCGCGACCGCGCTCTACCTCGGCCTGCGCCCGTACCGGACGAATGAGCACAGCACGCCGCCGAGCCTGCGCGCGATCGGCGGCGGGATCGTGTACGCGTTCCGCCGCAGAGATCTGCTCGCCACCTACCTGGTGGACATGGTCGGGATGTTCCTGGCGATGCCGATCGTGCTGTTCCCGGCCTTCGCCACCGAGGTCCTGCAGCAGCCGAAACTGCTCGGTCTCCTCTACAGCGCCGAGGCGATCGGGGCGATGTGCGCCAGCCTCACCAGCGGCTGGGCGAAACACGTCCACCACCAGGGCCGGGCGGTCGTCCTCGCCACCATCTGCTGGGGTGCCGCGGTCGGGATCGCCGGGCTGGCGCCGAACATCTGGTTCGCCATTGCGTTCTTCGCCGTAGCCGGTGCCGCGGACATGGTCTCGGTGCTGTTCCGATCGGTGATCTGGAATCAGACGATCCCCGACGAGATGCGCGGCCGGCTCGCGGGCATCGAGATGCTCGGCTACTCCCTCGGTCCGCTCGGCGGCCAGGCCCGTTCCGGCCTGGTCGCGGACCTCACCGGTGTCCGGGCGGCGATCGTCAGCGGTGGCGCCTTGTGCGTCGTCGGCGTGATCGGGACCGCGGCCTGGCTGCGCGAGTTCTGGCAGTACGACTCCCGCACCGACGAACACGCGGTCCGCGAAAGGGAACTACGCACAGCCAGTTAAAGTCTTGGCATCATGCGTATCCGCCTTGTACTGATCGTCGGCCTGCTGGTCGTCGCGGGGTGTAGTGGTCCCGGACAGGAGGATGCCCCGAACGTGCCGCCGTTGGTCTCGGTCAGCACCGCGCCTACCGAGACCCCGTCGGAGACGCCGTCCGAGACCCCGAGCGGTCCGGCCACGTCCAAGGTCGCTGACACGCTGTGTGTGCGGATGGATCAGTCGCTGGTGCAGTCGACGCTCGCGGTGCCGGTGGTGCAGATCCAGCCCAAGGCGATCCCGGCCGAGTTCGGGTTGCCGACGTACGACGTCTGTCAGCTCGGTCTCAGCACCAGTCCGAACGGGCCGGTCCTGCGGGTCGGGACTTCGGTGCTTCCGGCAACCAAGGCGACGCTGGCGGCGGCGCAGAAGGCCTATGCCGCGACGAAGGGCGAGAAGGCCAAGCCCGTGGTCGTGGGTGAGGGTGGCTACGGGACCAGCACGTTCGTGGTGTTCCTGCTGGACGGGCGGTTGTACAAGGTCAGCGGACCACCGGCGACCCTGGCGAAGTACGTCGTACTCGGGCAGGAGGTGGTCCGGCAGGCGCCCGGGTTGCCGGAGGCGCAGCCGCTGATCGCGCGGCCGGACTGTGAGCGCGGATCGGCCGCGGCGGAGAAGGTGATGGGCGCGCCCGCGATGGTCCGCCGGGACGGTCAGACCGCGCTCGGTGACCTGGTCTGTGGCTGGGTGAACCCGACGAGCGTGCTCTCCACATCAGTACGGCGTACTCCGAACGCGGAGGCCTTGATGGCGCCGATGCGGAAGGCCGCGACGTCGCAGCCGATCCCGCTGGGCGACGAGGCGTACGTCGACACCGCGACCGGGCGGACCACGATCCGGGTCGGCGACGACAAGCTGGTCGACCTCGTCCCACTGCCTGCCCGGCCGATCGACCCGGACCTGATGACCACCTTCGCCCTGGCGATGTCCCCGCTGTACACCCGCTGAAACCGTGCCTTTCTGTACCGAAGGACGGGTAGTAGTCGGCTGATTCGGCCTCCAGTTGGGGAGTCCAGGCGTGGATCGGCGCGAGTGGCCGGGGTTGCGGCGACTACCACCCGTTCTTCGGTACGCCAGCCCTGACCTCGGCGATGGTGGCGATGGCTTCGGTGATCTCGGTGGGGGTGCGGGCGGCGTACCCGAGGACGAGGCCGGGGGCGTGCGGGAGTTGGCAGTGCCAGGAGAGGGGGTGGGTCTTGACTCCCTTGTGCAGTGCGGCTGCGGCCAGCTCGACGTCGTTGGACGAGTCGTCGAAGGTGATGGTCAGGTGCAGGCCGGCCGCGGCGCCGTGGACCGTTGCTGTGGGCAAGTAGTTGTGGACGGCGTCGACCATGGCGTCGCGGCGGGTCCGGTGCCGGCGGCGGAGGAAGCGCAGTTGGCGTTCGAGCTCGCCGGACTCCATCAGCTGGGCGAGGGTGAGCTGGGGGAGCGCGGCGTTGCCGAGGTCGGCCAGGCGCTTCATGCCGATCAGCGCGTCCTTGTACTGCGGCGGCGGCAGCATCCACCCGATCCGGAGCGAGGGTGCGAGCAGCTTCGACACGCTGCCGGCGTAGATGACCTGATCCGTGAGCATCGCGCGCAGAGCGGGAACCGGGGGACGGTCGTACCGGTGCTCGGCGTCGTAGTCGTCCTCCAGGATCAGCCCGCCCTCGGCGGCCCACTGGATCAGCTCCCGCCGCCGTTCCCCTTCCAGTACGACGCCGGTCGGGAAGTGGTGCGCGGGAGTCGCCATCACGACGCCGGCGCCGGACGCGCGGAGCAGGTCGACCCGGAGGCCGTCACCGTCGACCGGGATCGGGATCGTCGTCAGACCCCAGTTCTGCAGGTGCTGCCGGGAGCCGAGCGAGCCGGGGTCCTCGACGGCGATCTCGGTGATGCCGCGGTTCTTGAGGACCTGTGCGACCAGGCCGATCGCCTGTGAGACGCCCGCCACGATGATCAGGTCATCCGGGTCTGCGCCGACACCCCGGTTGCGCGCCAGCCAGTTCGCGACTGCCCGGCGCAGCGCCGGCGTCCCGGCTGGATCGCCGTACCCGAATGCGGAGGACTCCAGATCGTTCAGCACCGCCCGCTCGGCCCGCAACCAGGCACTCCGCGGAAAGGCCGCCAGATCCGGCACCCCAGGCGTCAGATCGATCCGCGCCGGCGCAGCCCGCAAACTGTCAAACACATCCAAGCCGGGCTGCTCGATCATCGCCCCTGTCCCATCCGCCCGAGGGCCACGGCCTTCAGTGAGGATCGGCCGAGCGGCGTCCCTTACCCCAGCGTGCGGTGCGGCGTCCGCCTCCCCGTCCCGCCGCGGCCGAGGGCTGCCTTCGGTGGGAAGTCGCCGAGAGCCGTCGACCTCCCCACCGTGCTGCGCCGCCGCTCCCTCTCGTCCGGCGGCTGTCACGTCGCCAGCCCGGCGCTCGGCAGGTGCGGGAGTGCCGATGGGGGCGGCGACGACGATGGTGCCGGCTCGGCCGCGGCCGGCCACGTGGCCATCTTCGGTCAGGCGTTGGTAGGCCTCGGTGACTACACCTCGGGAGATGTGGAGTTCGGCGGCCAGGACTCGGGTGGCGGGTAGGCGGGTGCCGAGGGGGAGGCGGCCGTCGGAGATGGCGGTGCGGAGGCGGTCGGTGAGCCAGTCCGCGAGGCCGCCCGCGGGTGCGTCCGCCGGATTCAGTTGCAGGAAGTCGGCGCCGGCCGGGCTCTGGTGCGGGGAGTCGGGGCCGGTCGGCGACGTACCGGCGGCCGATCCATTGGACCTGCCACTTTGGCTCGGATTGGACCTGTGCACCGGACCATTGTGGCGGCACCGTGGAGTTATGGGAACCGACTACGTGCACGGCTACACGCTGGCGGAGACCCGCCGGCTGACGGACCAGGCGCAGACCCTGGCCGATCTTCTCCACGACGGCACCAGCTACCCGGCCGGGAGCCGCGTCCTCGAGGCGGGCTGCGGGGTCGGCGCACAGACGGTGCAACTGGTGACCCGCAGCCCCGGCATCGACCTCGTCTCCGTCGACATCTCCGAGGAATCACTCGCGCGAGCCAAGGCCCGGGTCGCCGCCATCGCACCGGACGCCCAAGTCGACTGGCGGCACGCGGACCTGCACGACCTGCCTGCGGAGGAGTTCGACCACCTCTTCCTCTGCTTCGTCCTCGAGCACCTGCCGGACCCGCACGCCGCGCTCACCGGACTGCGCCGCCTGCTCAAGCCCGGCGGCACGATCACCGTCATCGAGGGCGACCACGGGTCAGCCTTCTTCCACCCCCGCAGTACGGCGGCGCAAGCGGTGATCGACTGCCTCAGCGACCTCCAGGCCGAGACCGGCGGCGACGCGCTGATCGGCCGGCGCCTGCAGCCGTTGCTCAAGGATGCCGGGTACGACGACGTCCGCGCCCGGCCGTGCACCGTGTACGCCGACGAGACGCTGCCGCACCTGGTCGACGGCTTCACCCGCAAGACGTTCATTGCGATGGTCGAGTCGGTCCGCGAACGCGCCATCGCCGCTGGGATGCGCACCCCGGCCGAGTGGGCGGCGGGGATCCGTGATCTGGAGAAGGCCGCGGCTTCCGGCGGCACCTTTCACTACACGTTCTTCAAGGCGGTGGGACGGACATGATCACGTTGCTGGCTCTCGTCGTACTGATCTGGCGGGGGCTCAACCGCAACCAGCGGCGGCAACTCCGGCCGACGTCACCCAACGGCGTGCCGGACCGGGACATGGAGCGCCTCATCGCCGACCTGCGCGCACTTAGCTGACCAGTTCATGAATGCCTGGTAAACAGTACGTATGCCTCCGACCGAACAGCTGGAGATCGAGACCAAGTACGACGTCGACGAGAGCGCAAGCCTGCCGGCGTTGCGCGATCTCCCCGGTGTCGCGAGGGTGTCGCGACCGGTCAAGCTCGAGCTGGAGGCCGTGTACTTCGACACCGCCGGGCTGGACCTGGCTGCGAACAAGGTGACCTTGCGTCGGCGCACCGGCGGCGAGGACGACGGCTGGCACGTAAAGTTCCCCAGGTCGAACGGCGAGCGGCTGGAGGTCCACCATCCGCTCGGGCGGGCGGTTCGCAAGGTCCCGGTCGCGGTCGTCCGCTCGGTGCGGGTGCATGTCCGGGAGCAGGAGCTCGTGCCCGTCGTCGCGCTGAACACCAAGCGCGTCGTGCATCGCGTCCTGGACGAGGCCGGCGAGGTGCTCGCCGAGTTCGCCGACGACCGCGTCACCGCGACCGTCGAGGGTGGCGAGCCCGAGAGCTGGCGGGAGTGGGAGGTCGAGCTCGTCAACGGGGACCACGCGTTCCTGGCGGCCGCGGGCGAGCTGCTGCGGTCCGCGGGGGCCCAGCCGGCCGTAGGTCCGAGCAAGCTCGCGCGGGCGCTCGGCGACCGCGTGCCGCCGCCCGAGTCGTTGGAGCTGCCGAAGAAGCCGAGGACGTCGGACGTGTTCCGCGCGTACGCCGGTGCCCAGGTGCAGGCGATCCGCGAGCGTGACCCCGAGGTACGGCGGGATGTCCCGGACTCGATCCACAAGTTCCGGGTGGCGACACGGCGACTGCGGTCGGCACTGGCGACGTACCGGCCGGTCGTGGATCGTGCGGCCGGGCACCTGATCCGCGTCGAGCTGAAGTGGCTGGCGGGTGAGCTCGGAGCAGCGCGAGACGCCGAGGTTCAGCGTGAGCATTTCGCGGCGGAGGTCGCCGAGCAGCCGGTCGAACTGGTGATGGGCCGCGTGGCCGGCCGCATCGACGACCATCTGCGCGGGGTCTACAAGGCCGGCCTGGCGGGCGCGCTCGCCGCGCTGGAGACTGAGCGCTACTTCCGCCTGCTCGAAGCGCTGGACGAGCTGATTGCCAAGCCGCCGCTGACGGACGACGATCGCAAGGCCGCCAAGCAGGTCCCCGACCTCCTCCACCATGACCGGCGCCGCCTGCGCAAGGCCGTCCGGCGCGCCGAGTCGGCCGAGACCAGCGCCGAGCTGGACCACGAACTCCACGAGGTCCGCAAGGCTGCCAAGCGACTCCGGTACGCCGCCGAGTCCGCCGTACCCGTCCTGGGGGACGATGCCGCTTCCCTCGCCGCCCGCGCCGAGGAAGTCCAGGAGGTTCTCGGCGAACACCAGGACAGCGTCGTGTCGCGCGACCTCCTGCGCCAACTGGCCGTCGAGGTCTACCTCGAGGGTGGCAACTCCTTCACCTTCGGCCGCCTGCACGCCGCCGAGGAACTCCGCGGCACCCGCTCCCGCGACGCCTTCTTCGCTCTCTGGCCCACCCTCGAGGCCCGCTGACAGCACGACACGGACTGCCGGTTGGCGGCGCCTGCACCCCAGCGATTGCCGGCCCGGGCGATCACCGGATACATCGAAGGCGTGTTGCCCGCACAGGCCATAGCGACTCTCCGTGGTACTCCTCTCGAGGAGGCGGAGTTGCGCGAGGCGGGCGTTGTTCCCAAACAGCTCACTGTTGCGTGGACCGATGCTTCAGATGAATGAGAGCCTGCGCCACCACCTGCCTATACGCGGATCTGTGGATGCTGACCAGTCCGGCACCCCGGGATGGCGTTCAGGTCATGGGTTATCCGCTGCTGTTGTGGGTTCTCTCCGCGCACACCAGCGGGGAACCCAATCCACGCACGGATATCCGGCCCATCGTCGGGGTGCGGTCTGGCGGCGGGGGCGTGGACACCATGTCGGGACCTGGTACACCTCACAACCTGTCCCACAGGCCTCGACATGGTCTCCCAGGTCCCGTGCTGTCCGGCCGGACCGCCAGGCCATCACAACGAGGCGAGGACGACGGCCTCCCGCGGGCTATCGCAGCGTCTGGGTGATTGTGATGGCCTGGAAGTCCGCCATACGTGGCCCGGCGGTGGTGGCGGGGTTGGTGATGCCGGGACGCTGGCCGGACCTGCACCACTCACAAGCAACGCGATGCCAGAGTTGCCACGCTCGGCCGCGTGCACTCGGTGGCTGACGGACCGGGTTAGTGAGTGCGCCACGTCCGCCCAGGTCGAGACCCGCGGGCCGTCCGGGGTCAGGCTGGGGAGGATCTGCCCACCGGACCCGGGACGAGATCCTCCCCACCCCGGCGGCAACCGACACAACACGGCCGCCTGCCCGGGACGCGAAGGAGGCGAACCAACCACCCACGGATACGTCAGGAGAGCCCGATATCCCCCGAAGTTGCGCGGTGGGCTGGTGGATCGGGGGACGCGCCGGAACGGTCCACGGATCCCGGCTGCATGTATCTCGGCTTTTCGGTATTTGCTTGTTGTTTTGAACGAGAGACGGACCCGGCGGGGGCCGGGTCCGTCTCTCGGGGCGGGGCTGTCAGGCAGGTTCGCGTCGAGTCAGCAGGGCCTGGCTGACAGGTCTAGTGCTGCACCGCCTTCTCGGCGCCCGCGCCGGTCAGGGAGCGGACCTCCATCTCGGCGAACTTGTCGATGTCGACCGGCTCCTTGCTGGTGACCGTGCCGAGCCAGCCGAGGAAGAAGGCCAGCGGGATCGAGACGATGCCGGGGTTGTCCAGCGGGAACCAGTGGAAGTCGATCGAGGTGTCGGTGATCATCGACAGGCTGGCGTGGGTCTTCGCGTCCACCTTGCCGGAGACGACCGGGCTGAATGCGATCAGGATGATCGCCGAGCTCAGACCGCCGTAGATGCTCCACAGCGCGCCGCGGGTGTTGAACCGCCGCCAGAACAGCGAGTACAGAATGGTCGGCAGGTTCGCACTGGCCGCGACCGCGAACGCGAGCGCCACCAGGAAGGCGATGTTCTGGCCGTTGGCGAAGATGCCGCCGACGATCGCGACCAGGCCGATCACCACCGCGGTGTAGCGGGCCACCCGGACCTCGCCGTCGCCGCTGATCTGGCCCTTCTTGATGATCGAGCCGTAGATGTCATGGGCGAACGACGTACTCGCGGTGATCGTCAGGCCGGCCACGACCGCCAGGATGGTGGCGAAGGCGACTGCGGAGATGACACCGAGCAGGAGCTCACCGCCGAGCTCGAACGCCAGCAGTGGTGCGGCCGAGTTCGCCTTGCCCGGCGCGGCCTTGATCCGGTCCGGGCCGACGATCGCGGCGGCGCCGTACCCGAGCACCAGGGTGAACAGGTAGAAGATGCCGATGATCCAGATCGCCCAGCTGACACTGCGCCGGGCCTCCTTGGAGTTCGGCACCGTGTAGAACCGCATCAGCACGTGCGGGAGGCCCGCTGTACCGAGCACCAGCGCGAGCGCCAGTGAGATGAAGTCCAGCTTGCTGATCCCCGTTGCGCCGTACTGGAGACCCGGGCTCAGCAGCTTCTCGCCGGCCGCCGGGCTCTTGTCGACGGCCGCACCGAGCAGGCTGGACAGATTGAAGGTGTACTTCGCCAGCACCCAGATCGTCATGATACCGGCGCCGACCACCAGCAGGACGGCCTTGATGATCTGCACCCAGGTGGTGCCCTTCATGCCGCCGACCAGCACGTAGGTGATCATGATCGCGCCGACCACGGCGATCACGATGCTCTGTCCGGTCCGTCCGGAGACACCGAGCAGCAGGGCGACCAGACCCCCGGCGCCGGCCATCTGCGCCAGCAGGTAGAAGAAGCAGACGCCGAGGGTCGAGATCGCGGCGGCCATCCGGACCGGTCGCTCCTTGAGCCGGAACGACAGGACGTCGGCCATCGTGAAGCGGCCGGTGTTCCGGATCAGTTCGGCGACCAGCAACAGGGCCACCAGCCACGCCACCAGGAAGCCGATCGAGTACAGGAAACCGTCGTACCCGTTCAGGGCGATCGCGCCGGCGATGCCTAGGAACGACGCGGCGGACAGGTAGTCGCCGGAGATCGCCATGCCGTTCTGCGGGCCGGTGAAGGACCGGCCGCCGGCGTAGTAGTCGGCCGCGGTCTTGTTGTTCCGCGACGCCCGGAGCACGATCGCCAAGGTGGCGACCACGAACAGCGCGAAGATGATGATGTTGACGGTCGGATTGCCGATTTCGGTTGCCAGCGGCAACATCAATGGGGCGGTCACTGCTCGGCTCCCTCGATCTGGTGGCGCAGCTTCTCGGCGTCCGGGTCGAGCCGGCGATCGGCCCAGCGGACGTAGATCAGCGTGATGGCGAACGTCGACACGAACTGGCCGAGCCCGAACAACAGGGCCACGGTGATGTTGCCGCCGACCTTGTGCGACATGAAGTCGTGCGCGTAGGCGGCGAGCAGGACGTAGACGAAGTACCAGACCAGGAACAGTCCGGTCATCGGGAACACGAAGTTGCGGAACCGGCGACGCAATTCGGAGAAGTCCGGGGACAACTGGACATCTCGGTACGTCGTCAGGTCCGGATCGCGCGTATCACTCATCGCGTGACCTCCAGACGGGGGGATGAGGCCGGGCGGCTTGGACCGGCAGGGGCTGCTGCTGCTCGTACTGTGGTCCCGGTCACGTCGCACCGACAGCACCCACACGCAACGAGCGCTCAGCGGAGCAGACCAGTCGGCCGGTGGATCACTCGGTTGCGATGAGCGGTAGGAATCACACGACGAGCGGTCTCATCGGGTGGGAAGGCCTCGATCAACGTCGACTGCTTCGGGGGTGTGGAGGCGGACCATGCTGCGGGCGGTGCCGGCCGGGATGCGGTCCGGGGTGAGCTTCGAGACCACGATCACGGTGAGGAACGCGAGCGGCATCGTCCACGCTGCCGGCTGGCCGACCAGCGCCCGCGGCCAGCCGCCGTGCGGTGCGCCGACCACGTTCACCAGGGCCGCCGCGCTCGCGGCGATCCCGCCGACGACCAGCCCGGCCGCCGCACCGGTCGTCGACATCCGCCGCCACCAGATCCCCAGCACCAGCAGCGGACAGAACGTCGACGCGGCCACGGCGAACGCGAGTCCGACAGTGTCCGCGAGACTCAACGCACCGGTCACCGTGAACGCCAGGTACGGCACGGTCATCGCCAGCAGCGCCGCGATCCGGAAGCTGTTCACCGCCACGTAGTCCCCACCGGTCCACCGATGCAACCGGCTCCGCAACAGGTCCTGGTCGATCACTCCGGCGATGGCGACCGTCAGCCCGGACGACGTCGAGAGGAACGCCGCGAACGCCCCGGCCGCAACCAGCGCCCCGAGCAAATCCCCTGCTGTGCCAGGCAAAACGAGCCCGGGCAGCTTGAGTACGACGGTGTCCGCACCACTGCTCACCAGGTCAGGCGCGAACGATCGGCCGAGAACGGCGTACATGGGTGGGAACAAGTAGAAGAACCCGAGGAGCGCCAGTACGACGACCGTCGTACGGCGTGCTGCCCGTCCATCCGGATTGGTGTAGAACCGCACGAGCACGTGCGGAAGGCCCATCGTCCCGAAACAAAGGGCCAAGAGCAACGAGTACGTCGCGTACAGCGGGTGGTCGCGACCACCGGCCCGGGACAGCGGCTCGGCCCATTGCGCCGCCGCACCGTGCAAGGAGTCGAGTACGCCGACCGGTTGGTGCCAGACGATCAGGATGACGAAGATCGGCGTGGCGAGCGCGGTGAGTTTCAGCCAGTACTGGAAGGCCTGCACGAACGTGATCGAGCGCATGCCGCCGGCGGCGACGTTCATCACCACGATCACCGCGACAATCGCAGCCCCGACGTAGGGCGGCGCGCCCGTAACGGTCTGCACGGCCAGTCCGGCTCCGTGCAACTGCGGGAGCAGGTAGAGCGTGCCGATGCCGACGACCAGGCCGGAGCAGATCCGGCGGACTATCGGGGACTCGAAGCGGGTCTCGGCGAAGTCGGGCAACGTGTAGGCGCCCGAGCGGCGCAGCGGGGCGGCGACCAGCACGAGCAGCATCAGATAGCCGACGGTGTACCCGACCGAGAACCACAGCATGTCGGCGCCGTTCACCAGCACCAGGCCCGCGACACCGAGGAACGACGCCGCCGACAGGTACTCACCACTGATCGCGGATGCGTTCCAGCGCGGGGAGACCGCGCGGCTGGCGACGTAGAAGTCGCTGGTGGTCCGCGAGATCCGCAGCCCGAACAGACCGATCCCGATCGTTGCCACGATCACCAATCCGATCGCGGTCACGCTCATCGCGGCAGACATTTAGTGCCTCCCGACGGGGCAGGCATTACTGCCTCCCGACGAACTCGGTGAACTCCGCCTCGATCCGCTCGGCATTGCGGACATAGATGCGGGCGGCGCCATAAACCACGGGATAGATCGCGATGCCGAGCAGCACCCAGGGCAACGGCAGCCCGAGGACGGACAGCGTGCGAGTCGGCGGGACCAGCCAGAACAGCAACGGGATGCTGCCGAGGACGAGGAGGACGCCGCCGATGACGGCGAGCGCAAGTCGTAGCTGGGACTGGATCAGTGAGTGCATGTAGATCTCGCCGAGCCGGGTCTGCTCGTCGATCTCGCGCGTACCGGTCGGGATGATGGGCCGGCGGGCTGCGCTGGTCCGCGGGCTCGTGACCCGGACCCGTCGCGGGCCTTCCGCCGTACTCATGTCATCCGCCTCACGTCATCCGCGCAGGGCGGTCGAGCGGACCAGGAGGTCGCGGAGTTCACGGGTATGGCGGCGGCTGACCGGGAGCCAGTCGTCGCCGACGCGGATGGCGCACCGGCCGCCGTCGACGCGCATCTCGTCCACGTGGGCGAGGGCGACCAACGTGCTGCGGTGGATCCGGGTGAAGCCGGCGTCGCGCCAGCGTTCCTCCAGTGTGCTGAGCGGGATCCGGACCAGGTGTGAGTTCTGCCCGGTGTGCAGGCGGGCGTAGTCCCCTTGCGCTTCGACGTACCGGACCGACGAGCGCTTCACCCAGCGGGTCACCCCGGCCAGTTCGACCGGGATCGTCGCGTCCTCGGTCTCGTCGGGTGTCTGCAGCGCGGCCGGTGCGCCAGCGGTGACGACCCGGCGAACAGCCTCGGCCAGCCGCTCGGCCCGGACCGGCTTCATCACGTAGTCGGCCGCCTGGAGGTCGAACGCGGCCACCGCGTGTTCGTCGTACGCGGTGACGAAGACGATCTGCGGGTGCGGCTGGCGGAACTTGGACAGCACCCGGGCCAGGTCGATGCCATCCAGGCCCGGCATCTTGATGTCGCAGAACACGACGTCCAGGTCCGTCTCGTGCAGGATCTTCAGCGCGTCCGGTCCGTTCGACGCCGTCCTGATCTGGCCGATCCGGGGGTCGCGCTCGAGCAGGTACACCAGTTCGGCCAGGGCGGGCTCCTCGTCGTCCGCGACCAGCGCGCGCAGCGGAGTGTCGGCCATGGCGTCACCCTACGGCGAAGCGTGCACCCCTGAGGAGTATTTGGGTACTCGGAAAGTCACCTTGGTGCCCGCGTCGACGGCGGTCTCCACGACCAGGCCGTACGCGTCGCCGTAGACCTGCCGCAGCCGGGCGTCGACGTTGCCGAGGCCGACCGAGTCGCTGCCGGACTCGCCGGACAACGCGGCCCGGATCACCTCGGGGTCGCTGCCGGCGCCGTCGTCCTCGACGCTGATCTCCGCCTCGTTGATCCGATCCCGCGCGTGGATCGTGATCCGGCCGACGCCAGTTGTACCTTCCAGACCATGCCGTACGGCGTTCTCGACCAGCGGCTGCACGACGAGGAAGGGGATGACCACCGGAAGAACCTCGGGCGCGATCAGCAGCGACACCTTGAGCCGGTCGCCGAATCTGGCCTGCTCCAGCACCAGATAGCGCTCCACGTTGCGCAGCTCGTCCGACAGTGTGGTGAACTCGCCGCCGCGCCGCAGCGCATACCGGGAGAAGTCCGCGAACTCGAGCAACAGCTCACGCGCCCGCTCCGGATCGGTCCGGACGAACGACGCGATCGCGGCCAGGGCGTTGTAGATGAAATGCGGGCTGATCTGCGCCCGCAGTGCGCGCAGCTCGGCCTCCATGGCACGAGTACGTTCCTTGTTGAGCTCCGCCAGCTCTACCTGGCCCGAGACCCAGCGGGCGACCTCTTCAGTCGCTCTGACCAGTGCAGCCGACGTGCGGATGCTGTACGCGACCAGTACCGCGACCACTCGCTCCTCGGTGACGATCGGCGCGACCACCGCCGTACGGATCGGGCATTGCGGATCGCCACAGGCCACGTCATGTGCGCCGAGCACCGCCGTACGTCCGGACCGCAGTGTTGGGGCCGCGATGGCCTTCGCATCACCACGGTGATTGCTCTCGTAGGGTCCACCGATGCCGTCCCATGCCAGTACGCCGGAGGAGTCGCAGATCGCGATGGCCGCCGTACCGAGGAGGTCTCTGAGGTGGCGGCTCGCCTTACCCGCCGCTGCGGGCGTCAGACCCTCGCGCAGGTGCGGCGTGGCCAGCGAGGCGGTATGCAGGGTCGCATACGTCGCCTTGTCAGCCGGAGTCCCGAAATGCTTCCGCCGCCGCGCGAACATGCCTCGACGGTAGCTGTTCAACCCTCCGCACGTGGTCTGAACGCGTCCAAGGCCTGGGTGTCGGAGTAGGTGTTCAGCAGATACTCGTCCACCCAGGCGCGGCGATCCGGGAACGCCGACTCGGCAACGATGCGTTCCGCAGCCTTCACCGCGTCGAGTGGTGCACGCCGCAGCTGCACGCCATCCGGAGTCAGCAGAGCCCAGCTCGGCCCGGGAGCGCCGTACGGCATGCCGACACTGCCGGCGTTGACCACCAGCCGCCGATCGACCTGCCGGGCGAACGGCATGTGCGTGTGCCCGCAGACGATTGTCCGGATGTCTGCAGGCACTCCGTCGAACACCGTGGCCCAGCGGGAGATCGGGCTGTCCACCAGCACCATCTCCTCGTCGTCGCGCGGCGTCGCATGGCAGAACACCGTGTCCCCGATCGTCACCGTGGTCGGCAACCCAGCCAGCAACTCCACCTGGTCCGCCCGCAACTGCTCAGCGGCCCAGGGACTCACCGCATCCGGCGCCTCGCGGTCGAACGCACCCCGGGCCATCTCCACCAGCTCCCGGTCGGCGTTCCCCCGAACCCACACCACCCGCTCACCCAACTCCGTGAGCAAGTCCAAGGTCTCCACCGGCTGCGGCCCGCTGGCGATGTCCCCCGCCAGCACGATCACATCGGCCGCCAGCACGTCCTCCTCGGCCAGCACCGCCTCCAACGCCGGCAACACGCCATGCACATCTGCCAGCACCGCTATCCGCTCCATGGCGTCAGTCTGCCCTCAAACCCCTTGCATCACAGGGGTATCTGCTCACGGCAGATCAACTGCCGATGAGCAGATTGCCCTTGGCCAGCGGCGTGGCGAGTTCGCAGGTGCCGGTCGGGATCGTGCAGCGGATGATCGAGGCGGGTGTCTCTTCGCCGTCATCGGCCAGGATCAGCAGGTGCTGGTCGTCTTCGGGGACCGTCTGCCGGAAGATCCCGGACCACTCGTGCAGCAGGGCGCCCGTCTTGGCGTCCAAGGCCGAAGCGACGCCGTTGCCATACCCGTCCTCGTAGAACGGACCGCCGAAGGCGGTCGAGCCGTCGAGGGTGAAGCCGTGGATCTGGTAGTCACAGGTACGCCAGAGCCGCGTGCCGGTCGCGACCTCGACGACGGTGGAGCAGCTGTTGTAGTCGGTCAGATTGCTCAGCGACGCGGCGAGCTTGCCGTCGCCGGTCAGGGCGGTCGCCTTCGGCACGGTCTTGATCGCGGTCGCCTTCGAGGCGCCCGGCACCCACTCGTACAGGGTCCAGGTGAGCGCGCCCTGGGCGGACTCGGCCCGGAAGTAGACCTTGCCGTCGACGTAGCCGAGCGGAACAGGATCCCAGACGTCCGGCAGGGTGAGCTTCTGGACCGATTCCTGCTCCGCGTAGATGACGGCGCCCGGCGTCGAGTCACTCTCCGCGGATCTGCGCAGGGCGACATAGGCGGCAGCCCGGCCGTCCTCGGTCGTCACGATCCTGGTGACGTCCGGGGTGTGCCGGAGCACCTTGCCGCTGAAGTCGTCGATCGTCAGCATCTCGGTGTCGGTGCCCTTGCTGACGACGGCCAGCACCGACTGGTTCAGGCGGGCGACGTCCTGGATGTCCTCCGTGCCCGGGACCTTCACGTCGCGGCCGGCTCCACCGCGGACCGTGCGGCCGGACAGGTAGGTGACCTGCGGGGCACGGCCCTGGGTGAGTTTGGCGAGCTCGACCTTGGTCTTGAGTGGACCGGACTTGGTGGGGGTGGGCTTCGGCGTCGGGGAACTCGATGGGGGCGCCGAAGGGGTTGCGGTCGGAGTGGGCGTCGGGGTGGGGGACGGCGTGCCGGAGAGCGGGGCGGCGTTGGCCAGGGCGTTGTCCTGGGGGCCCTGGCGGTAGGCGAGGGCTCCCCCGGTGGCGATGGCGGCCACGGCGACGGCTGCGACGAGGGCGATCAGCCCCCCGTACTTCTGCCGCATCAGCGGACTCCTAACGTCATGACCCGAGCAGCAGCGGTTCGGAGGACCACAGCCACCGGCGGCCGCTTTCGCGCTGCCACTCGTCCCATATCCATCCCCGTGTGACGCACCAAGACGCCCGATTGTTTGCTCCGGCGAGCGAGTCGCAGGAGCGATCGAGCATAATTGCGCCATGGACCAGCCACCGCGGATCGGCCGGTACTCCCTGGTCCGCCGGGTGGGTGCCGGGGGTTTCGCGACCGTTTGGCTGGCCCGCGACGAGCAACTGGACGCCGAGGTCGCGGTCAAGATCCTGTCCGAGAACTGGATCGAGGACGACGACGTCCGGCGCCGGTTCCTGGCCGAGGGGCGGTTCCTCCGCAAGGTCGACTCGCTGTACGTCGTCGGCGTGCACGACATCGGAGAGGCCGACGACGGACGCCCGTTCATGGTCCTCACGTACGCCGACGGCGGCACGCTCGCGGACCGGATCAAGGCCGGCCCGATGGAGTTCGCCGAGGTCGTGCGCATCATCACCCAGGTCGGCCGAGGGCTGAAGCACCTGCATGCCCGCGGCGTCCTGCACCGCGACGTGAAGCCGGCCAACGTGCTGTTCCACACCGATCCGGCCGGCGATCGGGCGATGCTGTCAGACCTCGGTCTGGGCAAGTCGCTGGCCGAGGTCTCCCGGATCACGTTGCCTGGCGGCACTCCGGCGTACGTCGCGCCCGAGCAGGTGCTCGGAGAGCGGCTGGACCAGCGTGCGGACCTGTACTCGCTCGGAGCGGTCGCGTACGCCGCCTTCACCGGACAGGCGCCGCACGGCGTGGCCAGCCTCGGTGCGGTGATGCAGATCGAGAAGCCACCGCCGT
This sequence comes from Kribbella sp. NBC_01510, assembly GCF_045040325.1. NCBI lineage: Bacteria > Bacillati > Actinomycetota > Actinomycetes > Propionibacteriales > Kribbellaceae > Kribbella > Kribbella sp. NBC_01510. Next base: position 2,934,891 of record NZ_CP109418.1, read on the forward strand.
CGATGACCACATTGCGCGCGGACGTCCCGGACGCGATCGATGTTGTCGTACGCCGTGCCCTCGAGCCGAACCGGGACAAGCGCTGGCCGGACCTGGACAGCTTCCTCAACGCGTTGCGGGAGGCCCACACCACCGGGAAGGTCCCACCCGGGCTGGTCCCGGCCGACGAGATGCCCACACCGGTCCCCGCGACCGGTGCCGTCGATCAGGCGACGGCCCTGTCCGGAGCCAGCCAGCCAACAAGCGCGGCCGAGCCGACCAGCGTGAGCCAGTTGACGGACGCTGGTCAGCCAGCAAGTGCGGCCGAGCCGACCCAGCCGCCCAGGTCCAACCAGTCGACCGTCGCCACCCGACCGAAGCGGTCTGCTCGCTCCCGGGTGATCGCCGTCCTCGTCGCGCTCCTGCTGGCGGCCGCTGGAGGCTACGGCGGGTACCGCTACGTCCTGACTCGCCCAGTGAAGGTGACGACCGATCACCTGTCGGTCGATGTGCCGCGGTCCTGGTCGCAGAAGGCGGTTGACCCCGGCAAATCGCTGGTGGTGAGCACGAGCACGTCGACGTGGCAGACCAACTCGGACACCCAGGGTGTCTTCGTCGGGCTGGTCGCCTCGTCAACGCTGCCGAACAGCGCCAGCGCACCACCGGGATGCACAGCTGGCACCGCGGATCGTGGTCAGACAGCCGGCGGCGTGCAGATCGTCACCTTCCAGCACAGCTGCGACGGCCACCCGCCGGTCGTGGAGCAGTACCGGCAGGTGAACGACACGACGCAGCTTCGGATTCAGGTGCGCGGGGATACGAAGGAACGTCAGGCCGTACTGGATTCGGCGGCCTACACGCCTTAGGGGACGAGCGACGTCAGGGACGAGATGGTTGCCTTGTGCATGCGGGGGATGACGTTGAGGGTGGCCGAGTCCGAGGCGTAGAGGTATGAGCCGGACTCGTAGACCAGGTACGCCGTTCCGTTGTACTCGGTGATGCCCTCGGTCATGCTCGGCGCGCGGAAGCAGCTCAAGGCCGCCGCGTCGAGGTCCTTCTGGCCGCGCTTCACCACATAGATGTTGCTGCGGTTCCCGCGCCCGTACGACGTGCTGTAGATGAAGTGATTCGCGGTGACCGTCAGACCCTGCGTCTTGGTCGGCACCTCCCACGCACCGGCGACCGTGGTCAGGGTGCCGTCGTCGGCGATCTTGTACTCGTACATGGTGCCGCGGCCCGTCTCGTTGAACGTGCCGGCGAACAGTGAGTCCCCGTAGCTGCCGATGAACGATGCTCCGGCCACGTCCCGCGCGGTCCCCACCTGCGTGAGGTACGGCGTACCCGCTGCCTTCATGGCGTCGCGCAGCGCGGTCAGGCTGTACTTGCGGATGCTGCTACCGGCGCCGGACACGAACGCCCAGCCTTTGCTCACGGTGATGCCGCCGACGTGGGACTCGGCGATCGCCACGATGCCGACGGTGGAGCCGGTGGCCGGGTCGATGCCGTAGATCTGCGAGTCGGCGCCGTCGCGGTACGACCCGACCAGGAGCAGGTTCTTGCCGGAGCCGTCCCAGTTGTACCAAGTGCCCGCGCCCTGTGGGGTCTGCGTGCTCAGGTTGGGGATACTCGCGCTGTTGCTGAAGCGGGCGTCGTACTTCTTGGACGCGGACGGCCCGTCGTAGAACGTCGAGCCTCCGGTGGTGTCGGTGTCACAGCTGATCGCGGCGTGCGCCGGCAGTGCAGCGGTGAGCGCGGCGCCGGCCGTGATGAGGGCGGTGAGGATGGCTGAACGGCGTTTGGCCATGATGGGATCGTCTGGAGGTTGGGCGGAAACCTACGAGAATTCCAGATTAGATCGCCAATGAGTAACGCGCGAGGGTTTCCCGGGCGTCGGCTCCGCGAACGGACGCCGTACGGTAGGCGCATGACCGATCTGTCAGCGGCGATCGACCGCGTTCTGCCCAGTGTCCGTGCCGACCTCGAGGACCTCATCCGGATCCCGTCGGTCAGCTACGAACCGGCCCGTGCGGCCGACGTCCAGCGCTCCGCCGCGGCGACCGCGGCGCTGTTCGAGGCCGAGGGTTTCACGGTGAAGATCGTCCGGGTCAACGACGGCGCGCCCGCCGTGATCGCGAAGAAGGCCGCGCCGGCCGGGAAGCCGACCGTCCTCTTGTACGCGCACCACGATGTCCAGCCGACCGGACCGGTCGAGCAGTGGACGTCGGACCCGTTCGAACCGACCGAGCGGGGCGACCGGCTGTACGGCCGGGGCGCGGCCGACGACAAGGCGGGCATCGCCGCGCACCTGGCCGCCGTACGGGCCTTCGGCAACGACCTGCCCGTCGGCGTGACCGTGTTCGTCGAGGGCGAGGAGGAGATCGGCTCGCCGACTCTGCTGCAACTGCTGGACGAGTACTCCGACGAGCTCGCCGCCGACGCGATCGTGATCGCCGACTCGGGCAATTGGGACGTCGGCCGGCCGGCGCTGACGGTGTCGCTGCGCGGCCTGGTCGAGGCGTACGTCGAGGTGCGGACGCTCGATCACGCGGTCCACTCCGGGTTGTTCGGCGGTCCGATCCCGGATGCGCTGTCGACGCTGTGCAGGCTGCTGGCCACACTGCACGACGAGAAGGGTGACGTCGCGGTGGACGGGTTGCACGCCTCCCGGGCGGCGGAGGTGGAGTATCCCGAGGATCGGCTGCGGGCTGAGTCGAGTGTGCTGGAGTCCGTGCGACTGACCGGTTCGGGTTCGCTCGTCGACCGCCTGTGGACCCGCCCGTCGATCGCCGTACTGGGGATCGACGCACCGTCGGTCGCGGAGGCCAGCAACACGCTGGTGCCGGTCGCGCGGGCCAAGGTCAGCCTGCGGGTCGCGCCGGGCGACGACGCGACCAAGGCGAGTGCCGCGCTGAAGGAGCACCTCGAGTCGCACGCGTCCTGGGGTGCCCAGGTCACGGTCACCGAGGGACAGACCGGCCAGCCGTGCAGCGTCAACGCCCGCGGCGCCGGGTACGAGGCGGCCCGCTCCGCTTTCGCGACCGCGTGGGGCGTCGAGCCGATCGACATGGGCATGGGCGGCTCGATCCCGTTCATCGCGGAGTTCCAGCAGACCTTCCCGCAGGCCTCGATCCTGGTCACCGGCGTGGAGGATCCGGACACCCGCGCCCACGGCATCGACGAAGGTCTGCACCTCGCCGAGTTCGCCAAGGTCTGTCTCGCCGAGGCGTTATTGCTTCAAAACCTGGCAGACCAGGCGTGATCGGGCTTTCCGGCGACCCAGTGTTTGGCATAGGTTTCGGCGAGTGAAGATCGCAGTCGTGCGGGAGACCAGACCGGCCGAGCGCCGGGTCGCGCTGGTGCCGGAACAAGTCGCGAAACTCATCGAGCTCGGCTACGAGGTGGCGGTCGAGCCGGCCGCCGGGGAGCGCGCACTGTTCTCCGACGAGCAGTACCGCGACGCCGGTGCCGAGGTCGCCTGGGGTGCCGACCACGCGGCCACCATCGTGACGTCGGTGCAGCCGCTCGAGCGCGAGCGCCTGCAGCGGTTGCACGCCGGTACGGCGCTGATGTCGTTCCTGCCGACGAATCCGCCGGATGTGGTCCGGACCGCCACGCGGGCCAAGCTGACCGCGTTCGCGATGGAGCTCATCCCGCGGATCTCCCGGGCCCAGTCGATGGACGCGCTGTCCTCCCAGGCCCTGGTCGCCGGCTACCGGGCCGCGATCGTCGCGGCCGAGCGGCTGCCGCGTTTCTTCCCGCTGAACATGACCGCGGCCGGCACCGTCCCGCCGGCCCAGGTGCTCGTCCTCGGCGCCGGCGTGGCCGGCCTGCAGGCGATCGCGACCTGCAAGCGTCTCGGAGCGGTGGTCAAGGCGTACGACGTCCGTACGGCGGCCGCTGAGGAGATCGCCTCGGTGGGCGCCGTACCGATCGAACTGGAGCTCGGCACCCTCGACGGCCCCGGTGGATACGCCCGCGAGATGACGGCCGAGCGGGCTCAACTCCAGCGCGAGCTGCTCGCGCCGTACGTCGCCGCCGCGGACGCTCTGATCACGACAGCCGCCGTACCCGGCCGGACGGCGCCGATGCTGGTGTCGCGGTCGATGGTCGAGCAGATGAAGCCGGGGTCGGTCGTGGTCGACCTGGCGTCCGAGCAGGGCGGCAACGTCGAGGGATCCGTGGCCGGCACGGAACTGACGATCGGGAACGCGCTGGTCTGGGGTGGCGCGAACGTCGCGAGCCAGCTGGCCGGACCGGCCAGCCGGCTCTACGGTCAGAACCTCACCAACCTGATCCGGCTGATGACCCGCAATGCCGCCTTCGACCCCGACTTCAACGACGAGATCGTCCGCGGCTGCTGCGTCACCCACGACGGCAGCGTCCTGCACGAGCCAACCCGCGAACTCCTAGAAGGACAGGGCCTGTGAGTGAGTCCATCGCGCTGCTGACGATCTTCGTGCTGGCCGCGTTCGTCGGGGTCGAGGTGATCAGCAAGGTCTCCTCGACCCTGCACACCCCGCTGATGTCCGGGGCGAACGCGATCCACGGCGTCATCCTGGTCGGCGCCATCATCGTCACCGGGCAGGCCGACTCGACGATCGTGGTGATCGTCGGGCTGCTGGCCGTCGTACTGGCGACGGTGAACATGGTCGGCGGGTTCGTGGTCACCGACCGGATGCTGGAGATGTTCAAAGGTCCGGGCGCTCGCAAGAAGGAGCTGCACAAGTGATCCCCACCTGGGCCCAGATCGGTTATCTGGTCGCCGCGGTCTGCTTCATCGTCGCCCTGAAGGCGCTGTCGTCGCCGCGGAGCGCCCGGGCCGGCAACCTGCTCGGCGCCGCGGGTGCGGTGCTCGCGGTGATCATCACGTTCGTCGCGTACAAGCCGGACCACCTGGCCCCGATCCTGATCGCGCTCGCGGTCGGCACGGTCGGCGGCGTGGTCGGGTCACGGCGGGTGCAGATGACGCACATGCCGCAGCTCGTTGCCTTGTTCAACGGCGTCGGCGGCGGCGCGGCGGCGCTGGTCGCGTTGATCGAGCTGGGCGAGGTCTCCGACGACGCGACGGTGGCGGCGATTGCCTCGGCATTCACGATCCTGGTCGGTGCGGTCAGCTTCTCCGGTTCGGTGGTGACGTTCACCAAGCTGCAGGAGCTGATGACGACGCGGCCGGTGACGTTCCCCGGCCTGCCGGTGCTGTTCATCGCCTCGATCCTCGGCGGTCTCGCGCTGGCCGGCTGGCTGGTCTCCGATCCGCGCGTGTGGGTCGGCGTACTGCTCTGCCTGGTCGGTCTCGCGATCGGTGTGATGCTGGTGCTGCCGGTGGGCGGGGCCGACGTACCGATCGTCATCTCGCTGCTGAACGCGTTCACCGGTCTGACGGTGGCCGCGAGTGGTTACGTGCTCGGCAACACGCTGCTGCTGGTGGCGGGCACGCTGGTCGGCGCGGCCGGTACGTTGCTGACCAAGCTGATGGCCGACGCGATGGGGCGGTCGGTCTTCAACATCCTCTTCGGTGCCGTCCGCGGCGGGTCGACACTGGGTGCCGGCACGGTGTCCGAGCGGCCGGTGATCTCGGGTGGCGCGGAGGACGTCGCGATCCTGCTCGGGTACGCGAACCGGGTCATCATCGTGCCCGGGTACGGTCTCGCGGTCGCCCAGGCCCAGCACACCCTGCGCGACCTGGTCGAGGAGCTGCAGAGCCGCGGCGTCAAGGTCGACTACGCGATCCACCCGGTCGCGGGCCGGATGCCCGGCCACATGAACGTGCTGTTGGCCGAGGCTCAGGTCCCCTACGACCAGCTTCGCGAGATGGACGACATCAACGGCGACTTCAAGTCCACGGACGTCGTCCTGGTCGTCGGTGCCAACGACGTAGTCAACCCAGCAGCCCGCAACACTCCGTCGGCCCCCATCTACGGCATGCCCATCCTGAACGCCGACGAGGCCCAGCGAGTCATCTTCCTCAAACGCTCCATGCGCCCCGGTTTCGCCGGCATCGAGAACGAACTCCTCTACGACCCCCGAACCACCCTCCTGTTCGGCGACGCCCGAGACTCCCTGACCAAACTCCTGGCCGCCCTCAAGACGGTCTGACTCGGGGATTTCGTTGTCACCTGGGAAAGTCGCGAACTACACCACGTGCTGAGCCTTTGTGGCAAATCGTTGACACTTCCGGACTGGACGGCTTTCAAGCGGTCCAGTCCGGTTTCTTGCCCACGCCGATAGTTGTTGACGACGACCTGGCCGCCTGCGGCCAACGACCCACCCCGGCCACCGCGGATCGTTGACCCCCAACTTGCGCCTCTGTTTGACTTCGGGCGATGAGGAATATGGGCCGCGCGCGCCAGTCCCTCTCGCCGCCCATCACAGAGGAGATCATTTTGTGCTGCCCATCCAGCAAACCCCGCCGCGCCTGGGACTGGGGCTGACTAATCCACCCACCCACGCTGCGCCGGCCGAACCCCTAACTCAAACCGCCCCGAAGCCCCCACCTGCTCACTCAATTTCGCAGCCATCCGCCGAACAGTCCGCAGAGAAAACCCCAACTTCCGCCCAACCTGCTCGTCGGTCGCGCCCTGTACGAGGAGGCCGAGAAATGCTCTCTCTTGGTCGTTGATACCTCCTTGCCGTTAATCCGATGCGCGGCGAAGGGGTCGACTGCCCTGGCCCAGTAGCTAAGGAAGAGTTCCTGGGCCATCCTGACTACCGCTCGGCTGTGGTGCACCACCGCGCCAACGGATGGGTCGTCAGGATCGATCCCCAAGACCACGGACTCCCCATCGAAGATGACCAACTTCGGGGGTACGGTCGGCATCGTCCGGAACTGTGAGCCGAATCCCAGTAGGTAGCGGAAATGCCTCCGGACGGCCGTAATATTCAGGACAGATTCGGCCATCAGAGTGCGCGCATCTACTCCGCGCTCGAGGAATGGAATGTCCGGACTTTCGTGCGGCTCATGGGATGGCGCGACGTGAGGCGGTGGGAGAATTGCCCACACCGATTTGGTGGGTTGGAAATGCTGCATGCGTTGGTACGCCTTGTCGCGGCCCTCGAGCACCTCAACATCCGCGACATTGGATTGCCTGACGAACTCACTTAGTCCGCGACGAAGTGGCTCGCTGCCTGCTGGTCGTGGCGAAGTGTGTTCACCATGGCATCAATTGCCTGTTGGCGCCTGGCGGCGAGGCGCTCGAATCCCACAGCAGGGTGCAAGGGGTATTCCTCGTCTGCAGCGCTCCAGCGAGGAACAAGCAGGCCCAGTTTGCGGAGCGGATCAAGTTCGGCAATCGCCTCGTCTGCGCTGAGTTGGAGTTCGGTGCAAAGATCCAGCAATCTGTTGCGTCGGATCAGCTCTGGCCGCTGCAACAACGCTCGATAAACGGTGAGGGTGCGCTCCGCCAAACCTAACGATTCGAACAAGCCGGCCCTCGGACTAGACCCAGCCACGCTTGGCAGCAGCCACGCCGAGTTCGAAGCGGCTCGCGGCATCGAGGCGTTCGGAGAGGTTGGCGGTGATGCGGCGGGCGGTGCGGAGCGAGATGCCGAGCAGACGGGCGACCTGTTCGTCCTTGGCTCCGCCGGCGAGGAGACGCAGTACCTCGGCCTCGTGCGGAGTGAGGGGGCTGTCGTCGTCGCGCTCGTCCGGGTCGAACATCTCGGTCGCGCGCGCCCAGTAGGCGTCGAACAGGGCGAGAGCAACGGAGACGACCGCGGGGGTGCGGTGGATGACTGCGCCGGCCGTCGGGTTCTCGGGGTCCATCGGCATGATCGCGATCTCCTGGTCGAAGATCAGCAGACGCATCGGAAGCGTGGGGGTAGCCCGCACTTCACCGCCGAGTCGGTGGATCATCGCGGCGTAGTCGTGCGCCTGCTTCGATGTGGTCATACTCTGCAGGTAGACCGTCCGCATCTTCAGCCCTCGCTCGAGCAGGGGCAGATCCGGCGATCGCTCGAGCGGCAGGATCGTGTCGTCCACGTGTGCGGGCAGCAGGCCCCAGAACGACTCGGTCGCCTTCAGACCAAGCTCCTCGATGCGGCGAGAGGCATTCGCGCGCCCCTGGAGGACCTCGACGTCACCACTACTACGGGACGTGAGTAGCTCGTTGTACTGCTCGGCGACTACTTCGGCTGTTGCCTCGGCCTCCTTGAGTTCACCGAGCATCTTGTTGAGCTCCGCACGGCGCCGTTCAGCCAGCCCGGTCAGCCCTACGCGTGGATGGACGGCGTGCTCGCCCTCGGGGTTGGTCCAGGTCGGCACCAGCAACTCCAGGTCCCGGAGCCTGTCCATCAGTTCGATCACGCCGGTCAATGGACTATTTACTAGCGCGGCAATCTGCTCCGGCGTACTGTCTGGGTGGCTGAGCAGGGCGTGGTAGACCGCAAAGGTGGCTTCGTCCACACCCAGCGGTTCGAGCACGATCCCTCTCCTCCAGAACTTGTCGGAACCGACCATATACAGAGTGCGTCGACAAAGAGCACTCAATAGATCGGGTCGGATTATTTCGAAAGGGCTGCTTGTGATCAAGAAGTTGCTGACAGTAGCTAGTTTGGCGCTTGTGCTCGGGGCGCTCTCACCGCTCGCGGCCGACGCCGCCTACCCGGAATGCGGTCCAGCTGGAGTGTGCTGGCTGTCGTAAGGAGTTGTTGTGGCCGCCGGGCGAGTCTGCGTGCTGGACCCGCCCGGACGGTGCACCTGTCCGCGTCCCGTAGACTGCTGGTGTGGCTCGTGGCGATGGTCGGCTTACTCATGAACTTGACCCTCAGGACCTGGGGCCGCAGGACGCGTGTGGCGTCTTCGGGGTCTGGGCTCCTGGCGAAGAGGTTGCCAAGCTCACCTATTTCGGGCTCTACGCCTTGCAGCATCGCGGGCAGGAGTCGGCGGGGATCGCGGTCAGTAACGGCAGCCAGATTCTGGTCTACAAGGACATGGGGCTGGTCAGTCAGGCGTTCGACGAGGCGACGCTCGCGTCGCTCCGAGGGCATATCGCGATCGGGCACTGCCGCTACTCGACGACCGGGTCCAGTGTCTGGGCGAACGCGCAGCCGACCTTCCGGTCCACCGCGAGCGGCTCGATCGCGCTCGGTCACAACGGCAACCTGACCAACACCGGTGAACTGGCCGCCAGTCTGAACGGCGAGGGTGATCTCGATCTCGGCCTGGACGTCGAGGTCGAGCACGCGAAGGCGAACGCCAAGCACAGCGCCTCGTCCGACACCGACATCCTCACCTCGATGCTCGCCGGCTACCCGGACCTCACCATCGAGCAGGCCGCCGCGAAGGTGCTGCCGAAGGTCAAGGGCGCCTACAGCCTGATCTTCATGGACGAGAACACCCTGTACGCCGCTCGCGACCCGCAGGGCATCCGCCCGTTGGTGCTGGGCCGGCTGGAGCGCGGCTGGGTGATCGCCAGCGAGACCGCGGCCCTCGACATCGTCGGCGCGAGCTTCATCCGCGAGGTCGAGCCGGGTGAGATCGTCGCGATCGACGCCGAGGGGCTCCGCTCGACCAAGTTCGCCGAGCCGGACCCGAAGGGCTGTCTGTTCGAGTTCGTCTACCTGGCCCGCCCGGACACTCAGATCTCCGGCCAGCGGATCCACTCCACCCGAGTCGAGATCGGCCGCCGGTTGGCGCGTGAGCACCCGGCCGAGGCCGACCTCGTCATAGCCACCCCGGAGTCCGGCGTACCGGGCGCGATCGGGTACGCCGAAGAGTCCGGCATCCCGTACGGGTCCGGCCTGGTCAAGAACGCGTACGTCGGCCGCACGTTCATCCAGCCGAGTCAGACCATCCGCCAGCTCGGCATCCGGCTCAAGCTGAACCCGCTGCGCGAGGTGATCGAGGGCAAGCGGCTGGTTGTGGTCGACGACACGATCGTGCGCGGCAACACCCAGCGCGCGGTGATCCGGATGCTGCGTGAAGCCGGCGCGAGGGAGATCCACGTCCGGATCACCGCGCCGCCGGTGAAGTGGCCGTGCTTCTACGGCATCGACTTCGCCAGCCGCGCGGAACTGATCGCGAACGGCTTGAACACCGAGGAGATCTGCCGCTCGCTCGGCGCCGACTCGCTCGGGTACATCAGCCTGGATGTGTTGGTCGAGGCGACCACGGTGCCGAAGGAGCGGCTCTGCCGCGCCTGCTTCGACGGTGTCTACCCCGTCGCACTACCGGAGCCGGAGCAGCTCGGCAAGCACCTGCTCGAGCTGCCGGTGGCCACCGACGCCGACGGGCTGGCCACGGTTTCCGGCGGTGGTGGCGCCGCCGACGCGCTCAGCCGCCCGTAGTACGCCGTACCAAGGAGAGAAGAACGTGAGTCAAGGCGCGAGCTACGCCGCGGCCGGAGTCGACATCGAGGCCGGTGACCGGGCCGTCGAGCTGATGAAGGAGTGGGTGGCCAAGGCGACCCGCCCGGAGGTGGTCGGCGGGCTCGGCGGGTTCGCCGGGCTGTTCGACGCGACCGCGCTGACGTCGTACCGGCGGCCGCTGCTGGCGACCTCGACCGACGGGATCGGGACCAAGGTCGCGATCGCGCAGAAGCTGGACAAGCACGACACGATCGGGTTCGACCTGGTCGGGATGGTCGTCGACGACCTGGTCGTGTGCGGCGCCGAGCCGCTGTTCATGACCGACTACATCTGCACCGGCAAGGTGGTCCCGGAGACGATCGCGCAGATCGTGAAGGGCATCGCCGAGGCGTGCGTCGAGGCCGGTACGGCGCTCGTCGGCGGAGAGACCGCGGAACACCCCGGCCTGCTCGAGCCGGACGAGTACGACGTGGCCGGCGCGGCGACCGGTGTGGTCGAGGCCGACGAGGTGCTCGGCGCGGAGCGGGTGCGCGCGGGCGATGTCGTCGTGGCGATGGCGTCGTCGGGGCTGCACTCGAACGGGTACAGCCTGGTCCGGCACGTGTTCTTCGAGCGGGCCAAGTGGACGCTGGACCGGGAGGTCCCGGAGCTGGGCGCCACGCTCGGCGAGGTGCTGCTGACGCCGACCCGGGTGTACGCCAAGCACTGCCTGGAGCTGATCCAGGAGCTGAACGCCGGGGACGAACGACCGCTGCACGCGATGTCACACATCACCGGCGGTGGCTTCGCGGCGAACCTGGCGCGGGTGATCCCGGACGAGCTGTCAGTCCGTATCGACCGGTCCACGTGGTCGCCGGCGCCGATCTTCGGCCTGGTCGGGTTGCTCGGCGACGTCGCACTGCCGGAGCTGGAGAAGACCCTGAACATGGGCGCCGGCATGGTCGCCGTACTCGACCCGTCCGCAGCCGATGCCGCGATCGCCGCACTGGCGGCGCGCGACATCCCGGCCTGGGTGTGCGGTGAGGTCACCGCGAACGCCGGTGGCACGGTCACCCTCGAGGGCACCTACGCGAAGTAGGCCCCGCCTACCCCGAGATCACGGCACGCAGGAGCGCGCCGAGGTTTCAGGGTAGGCGGCACTGCATCGGGTACTGCTGGTGTGGTGGAACTCGTCGGCGCACGGTGAACTGCTCAGGCACCCTGGTGGGTGCTGAGCAGTCAGCCGGGCTGGTGTTGCTTACCGACGGGGGTGGTAGTCGTCGGCGTCGTAGTCGTCGCCGTCGTTCTCGCCGTTGGCAGAACGGTCGCCACCTTGGTCGCCGCCGGACAGCTCACGCTTGAGCTGGTCCAAGTCGGTGTCCCAGGTGCGGTACTTCAGGTCGCGAGCGACCTTCGTCTGCTTGGCCTTTGCACGGCCGCGCCCCATAGCGTCGACCCCCTCGCACAAGTCAACCGGGTACGCAGCGTGGCGCCCACGGATCAGTCGTCAGTAATCGTGGTTAAAGGATACCCGGAGCGGGGGATCGACACACGCACCGCCCCCTGGCTGGAATCCGGAGAGGTCCGATCACACCGCCGGCGGGGTGGGCCGGTCCCCTCAAACCGGCCCACCCCGCCGCGTTCGGCCCCGTTACTTGACCTCGCGACGTGAGCTTGCCCACAGTCCGACGATGGTCGGGACGACGATCCAGACCCCGACCGCGACCAGCGTCTCGGGCAGCATCCCGTGCAGATCACGCTCCGCGATCCGGCCGAAGGCGCCGAACAGGTCCAGCCAGTTCGCGTTGTCCTTGAACAGCGCCGGCCCGGCCAGCGACCAGGCGGTCGGAGCGATGAAGTACACCAGGATCGCGACCGCGGTCTGGGCGATCACCGCACCGAAGGCGGCGCCCATCACCACGTTCAGCGCGACAGTCAGGTAGGCCCCGGCGAGCTGTCCGCCGAGTCCGGCGTACGTCGTTGTGTGGTCGGTGACCGCTCCGGCCAGCGCAGTACCGGCGAACGCGAGTACGACGACCGCGGTCATCACCACGACACTCAGCACGATCGCGGAGACGAACTTGGCCAGCTGGACCCGCACCCGGCGGGGCGACAGCGTGAACGTGGTCAGCGCGGTCCGCTGGGTCCACTCGCTGGTCATCGCCATCACGCCGATCACCGGCAGGATCAGCATGACGCCGGTCGATGCGGCGCCGAGGAAGCCGTCGAAGCCGGCCGGCCCCTCCGGCAGGTGAGTGAGCTGCCAGGTGATCGCGACCGCCGCGAGCAACAGGATCGCCGCGATCAGGACCCGGCCGCTGCGGGTGTTCACGGACTTGCGCAGCTCGATGGTGACGAGTTTCAGGAAGGACTGCCCGCGGGCCGGTGGCAGCGCGGTCGCCACCTCGGCCCGGTGCTTCGCAGGCGCCGTGGGCGCGATGTCAGTGACGGTGGTCATGAGTATGAGCTCCAAGAAGTAGGTGTGATCAGGCCGCTGCGGCGACCGGGGCGGTCAGCTGGAAGAACAGGTCCTCCAGGCCGGCACCGTCGCTCTGGCGGAGTTCGAGAAGGATCTGACCGGCGGCCGCGGCGGCCCGCCCGACCTGCTCGGCGGTGGCGTCGACCCGCAGCGCGCCGTCGTGCAGCGGCTCGAGGTCCAGGCCGGCGGCGGTCAGGGCCTGGTTCAGGCCGATCGGGTCGAGACCGCGGACGAGCGTGCCGGTCCCGGCCAGCAACTCCTGCAGCGAGCCGTTGGCGACGATCCGGCCGCCGCCGATGACGACCAGCCGGTCGACCGTCGCCTGCACCTCGCCCAGCAGGTGGCTGGACAGGATCACTGTGCCGCCGCGGGCAGCGAAGTCCTGCAGCAGACCGCGCATCCACCGGATGCCTTCCGGGTCCATGCCGTTGGCCGGCTCGTCGAGAATCAGTACGGCGGGATCGCCCAGCAGCGCCGAAGCGATACCGAGCCGCTGCCGCATGCCGAGCGAGTACTGCCCGACGCGGCGCTTCGCGGCGTCGCTGAGTCCGACCGCCTCGAGCATCTCGTCGGTGCGGCCCTTCGGGACGCCGAGCAGGCTCGCGTTCAGCAGCAGCGTCTCCCGGCCGGTGCGGCCGGGGTGCTGCGCGGCGGCGTCGAGCATGACCCCGACTACCCGGCCCGGATTCGGCAGGTCGGCGTACCGCTTGCCGGTGATGGTCGCGGTGCCGGACGACGGCGGGGTGAGCCCGGTCAGCATCCGCAGTGTGGTGGACTTGCCGGCGCCGTTCGGGCCGAGGAAGCCGGTGATGCTGCCGGGCTGGACCGTGAACGAAACATCCTGGACAGCCGTGGTGCTGCCGTAGCGCTTGGTCAGATTCTCGACGGTGATCATGGCAACGAGTCAACCGTCGGCGACCCCTGTCGCACATCGGACGACCGGCTGCACCGACCCCCTACGAAAGTCGTCCGGGAACGCCCTGGATCACACCCGGAAGGGGGACGTGAGCACGTCCACCGGACAACTACGCTGACAGAATGCGACGGTTGCGCCGGTGGTACGCCTGGTGGGTCAGGCATGCCGCGCGCCTGCGCGACTTCCTGTTCGCCGGCTTCAGCCTGCTCACCATCGTCGCGCAGGCCGCCTCCGGTGGTGGGGGCTGGACGATCAAGGACTGGTTCGTCCTGGGCGCCGGTGTGGTGGCGTCGGTCGCGTTGCTCTGGCGCCGGCGGTTCCCGGCGACCGTCACCGCGATCGCCGTACTCGCGATGCTGACCGCGGGCATCTTCGTCCCGATGGGCCTCGCCCTGCTGACCCTGGCGATCCGCCGGCGCGACCTGGTCCTGGTGCTCCTGAGCCTGGCCGCGTACGCCGCCTCTGTCCTCAACACCTGGCGCACCGACGGCCAGTTCTGGGTGCCGGTGTTCACCGGGCTGTTCCTGATCGGGACCTGGGTCGCGATCGGCGCGTACATCGGCGCCCGCCGCGACCTGATGGTGTCGTTGCGGGACCGGGCCGAGCGGGCCGAGGCGGAGCGCGAGCTGCGCAGCGAGCAGGCCCGGTTGGGGGAGCGTGCCCGGATCGCCCAGGAGATGCACGACGTACTCGCGCACAAGGTCTCGCTGATCGCACTGCACGCCGGCGGCCTCGAGGTGAACCCGGCTGTCGGCCCGGACAAGGTGGAAGGGTCGGCCCGGCTGATCCGGGAGACCGCGCGGCAGGCGATGGAGGATCTTCGCGAGGTTCTCGGCGTACTGCGCTCCGACGTCAGTGTGGACGGCGCCGACCTGGCTCCGGTGCCGCAGGCGGCGGATCTCGAACGGCTGGTCGCGGCGTCGCGGGACGCGGGGGTCAGCGTGACGAGCGAGTTCGCGCTGCCGGACGACGTACCGACGTCGCTCGGGCGGACGATCTATCGCGTGGTCCAGGAGTCGCTGACCAACGTCCACAAGCATGCGCGGGGAGCGTCGACCGAGGTGCAAGTGCACGGCGCTCCTGGTGAAGGCGTCACGGTCAGGGTGACGAACGTGCGGCCGGTGGCTGCTGGTTCACTGCTCCCGGGCGCCGGGGCCGGACTGGTCGGCCTGCGGGAGCGAGTGCAACTGGTGGGCGGTCGGCTGACGACCGGGCCGACGGCGGAAGGCGGTTGGCGGGTGGAAGCCTGGCTGCCCTGGGAAGACCACCGACGGAGTGCTGAGCCTGTGTTCGTGGATGAAGGGGAACGATGACGCGGCTGCTGATCGTGGACGACGAGGCGCTGGTGCGGGCCGGGCTGAAGATGATCCTCGAGTCGGACGACGACCTCGAGGTGGTCGCCGAGGCCGATGACGGAGCCGACGCGGCGGCCATGGTGAAGGAGCACCGTCCCGATGTCGTTCTGATGGACATCCGGATGCCGCGGTTGGACGGCTTGGCCGCTACCCGCGCGGTGCAGGCGCTGCCGGATCCGCCGAAGATCGTCGTCCTGACGACGTTCGACCTGGACGACTACGTGTTCCGGGCGCTGCAGGCAGGCGCGAGTGGCTTCCTGCTGAAGGACACACCGCCGCGTGAGCTGGTGCAGGCGATCAAGATCGTGGCGGCCGGGAACGCGATGCTCTCGCCGGCGGTGACCCGGCGGCTGATCGGGCACTTCGCCGCGGACCCGCGCGCGGATCGGCGGCGGCTGGCCCAGGAGCGGATCAGCAAACTCACCGAACGGGAGCGGGAGGTGCTGATCGAGGTCGGCCGCGGACTGCAGAACTCCGATATCGGCAAGACGCTGTTCATGAGCGAGGCGACGGTGAAGGCGCATGTCTCGCGGACGCTGGTGAAACTCTCGGCCACCAACCGGGTCCAGGTCGCGATCCTCGCCTACGAGGCCGGTCTTCTGGACGGTTAGACACGACCGATGAGAAACCGGCCCGGGCCGTCGGAGGGGTGGGGGACGACGGCCCGGGCCGGTTTCAGTGGTCAGCGCGCCTTGGGGGGAGGGAACGCTGACGAACCGGCAGCGCCCGGGGGGACGGACGCTGACCGGCGGGACTCAGACGCGGCCGAAGGCCACGCTGCTGGTCCAGATCTTCGCCTTGGCGACCGGACGACCCGGACGCGAGGAGTGCCACAGCATGTTGCCACCGGCGTAGATGCCGACGTGGTACACGCCGCCGCCACCGCTCTTGAAGAACACCAGATCACCTGGCTTGGCGGCCTTCCGGCTGATGTGCTTGGTCGCGCTGTACTGCGCACGCGACGTACGCGGTAGCTTCTTGCCGGCCTTCTTGTACACGTAGCCGGTGTAGCCGGAGCAGTCGAAGCCGCGCGGGGTGGTGCCGCCGTAGCGGTACGGCGTGCCCTTGAGCTTCGCCGCCTCCCGGAGCACGCGGGCCCGGAACGTCCCGATCGAGGTGCTCGAGCCGCTGCGGTGGGGACCGTAGAGCAGGTGGTGCTTGGCGGTGTAGGTGAGGCGGCCCCAGGTCGCCTTGTCCGTGTAGCCGGTGGCGCGCAGACCCCAGGATGCCTGGTACTTCTTCAGAATCCGCACGGTGCTGGTGCCGAAGTAGCCATCCGGACCCAGGTGCAGAGCCCGCTGGACGTACTTCACGGTCGGGCCCCTGTCGCCGTACCGGAGCAGCGGCTTGCTGGGGATGCTCCAGTATCCACGCGGAACGGTGGTGGTGGCGGTCGTGGTCGCCGAGGCGGTTGCCGGGGACGCGGTGAGGCTGATCGCAGCGCCACCGCCTACTGCGAGGCCGACGGACAGAACGGCGGCGGTTGCCCGCGGAGTCGCCGACTTGGTGGGCTTGCGGTGTTTCGCGCGAGTCCGGCCGGATCGCCGGAGGCTGTCCTCGCTGGTCTGACTGACGGCGCGCGAAAGCGACGTCCGTCGGGCAGTGACGGGCATGGTTGTCTCCCGACGCCTGTGAAGTTAGCTGTCGGGTTCGGGCTGGGATTCATAGCCCGGTCCGCTCCCGCGGACTTCACCCCAGGGTTTCGACCACTCACGGTCGAGACCCAACTTCCTGGGTCCCCCACCCCTGCCATAAATTTTCGAGGGGAGCAGGCGGGCCTTGGCAGGGCTCGGCGTTGACCCGTCTGCGGTTCGTCGTCTTTACCGAACCGCCGACGACTGTATAACAGAACGATCACGACGCAAACCCTCAGATCCACAGAGACCCTCTGGAAAGGCCCTGGAGGGCTGTCTGACGGGTCAGGGAGTCAGAGTGAACACCAGGTGTCCTGAGCGCGTCTGAGGGTGGCTCAGACGGCAAATGGCGGGTTCGATGTGACCTCGGTCACATTTCACCGTGGCTTTCTGTGACAACGGGCACAGTGCGTGTCCAGGGCACCCTAAAGTCCTTGCGATTTCAGCGATTTCCGAGCAGTTCGACGAACCGGTCCAGGCCGACGTTCCCGCCCGACAGCACCACTCCGACGCGCTCGGGCAGCCCCCGGATCCGGCCGGCCAGCAGGGCCGCCAGCGCACTCGCTCCGCTCGGCTCGAGGACGATCTTCAGCCGCTCGAACGCGAACGCCATCGCGACCAGGATCTCCTCGTCGCTGACCAGCTCGAAGCTGTCCACCAGCCGCCGGTTCACCGCGAACGTCAGCTCGCCAGGCGTCGAGATCGCCTGCCCGTCGGCGATCGTCCGCGGTACGTCGATCTCCACCCGCTCGCCCGCGGCCAGCGACCGGGCGTGGTCGTCCCCGGCGGCCGGCTCGACGCCGATCATCCGGATCCCCGGCGACATCATCGTCGCCGCGGTCGCGCAGCCGGCCATCAGCCCGCCGCCGCCGACCGGGACCAGCAGTGCCCCGAGGTGGCCGACGTCCTCGATCAGCTCGAGCGCGACCGTCCCCTGCCCGGCCATCACGTCGACATGGTCGTACGGCGGAATCAGCGTGAGCCCACGCTCGGTCGCCAGTTCCTTGGCCAGCGCGGCTCGGTCCTGTGTATAGCGGTCGTACTCGACGATCTCCGCGCCGTACCCGCGGGTGGCGGCGAGCTTCGTCGGCGGCGCGTCCGCGGGCATCAGGATGACCGCCTTCGTGCCGGCGATCCGGGCGGCCAGGGCGACGGCCTGCGCGTGATTACCGGACGAGTACGCCGCGACGCCGTACCGGAGCTGCTCCGGGGTGAGCCGGCTGATCGCGTTGAAGGCGCCGCGGAACTTGAAGGCGCCGATCCGCTGCAGGTTCTCCGCCTTCAGGAACACCTGCGCCCCGACCCGCTCGTCCAGGGTCCGCGAGGTGAGCACCGGCGTGCGGTGGGCGACCCCGGCGATGCGGTCCGCGGCCGCCCGGACATCTGTGAGACTCAGCTCGGCCATGGGGTGACGCTATCTGCTTGCGAGCGATGTCAAGATGGCGCGGTCCGCTCCGTACTGATGCACGAGAGGCGCCCACACCGGGGGCCACGGGTGAAGGAGACACTGTGAAGTACCTACTGGTGATGAACATCAACCCCGACGTGCTGGCCGCGCTGACCGAGGAGGAGCAGCAGGCCATCGGCGCCGGGCACCAGAAGTTCATGGAGACGACGAAGGCGACGGGCGAGTTCCACAGCACGGTCGCCTTGGCGGAGCCGGCCAAGTCCGTGGTCGTGAAGGTCCGCGACGGCATGCCGGCGGTGACCGACGGGCCGTTCGTGGAGGCGAAGGAGTTCCTGGGCGGCTACTACCTGATCGAGGCGGCCACCCCGGAGCGCATGCACGAACTGGCGGCGATGATCCCGGACGCCGGCATCGAGGGCCTCGGCGTGGAGATCCGGCCGGTCGTGTTCTCCGACGGTCTCTGACTATCCATGACAAAGGGGGTTCTCCACAGTCTGTGGAGAACCCCCTTGTTTTCCTGAGGTTTCAGGAAGTCTGGTCGTCGACGTTCGCGTCGGCGGCGTTCTTCTTGATCGACTCGATGCCGTTCAGAGCCGAGGCCTTGGTCTTGTAGCTCTCGCTGCTGGTCGCGATCACCTCGCCGTTCCCGGCCTTCAGCCGGAAGCGGTACTCACCAGACTCGTCCTCGTACAGCTCGAACTTCCCCGCCACCGGTAAACCTCCGCGTGTAGTGGTATCGCTCCGCTTCGGAGCGTAGTCCCGTCAGCCCGGCGGGACCTCGCGCACCACGCCGGGCGCGTCGGACCAGCCCGGCCAGGGCCCGGGTGGCGGCCCGTCGGCGTCGGGGCGCTCCTCTTCCACCGTCTGGTACGGCGTCAGGCCACGCGCCTTGTAGTTCGCCACCGCGGCGGGCCCGTCGAGGGTGTTCGTGTGCACCCAGACCCGGGTGATCGGGTCCACGCCGGCGTGCCGCTCGTGCAGGGTCCACGCGTTCCGCAGGCCGACCGTGAGCAGATGGCCGCCGATCCCGCGGCCGATGAAGCCGCGCAACAGCCCGAAGTTCTCGATCTCGGTCTCCTGGCCCACTCCGCGCAGAGCGACGTACCCGGCCGGAACGCCGCCGACCCACGGCACGTAAGTCTCGAAGCCGGGCCGGCTCAGCCAGTCGACCCACTGGTCCCAATTCCAGCCGTGCTTGCCGATCCAATGCCAGTGACCGCCGACAGCGGTGTAGAGGTAGCGGGCGAACTCCGGTGAGACCTCCTCGACCCGCCTGACCTCTATCGGCTGCTCTCGCGCCGGCACCAGCTCGTCAGGACTGTTCTGCTGCAGATAGGTGATGACGCTGAGAGCCAAGCTGCTACTCCTTGTTCAGTACGCCGCAGACGCCGGCGACCACCAGGTCGATCCCCAAGGTGTAGTAGCGGTCGGTCGACGACGGACAGATCAGTGTGTCCGCGGCGGCGGTGATCAGCGGGTACTTCCGCGGGGACAGGGCGCCGAGCGCCGCACGCTTCATCCGCAACGAATCCTCGCGCTTGACCGGGTCACTGACTTCCCGAGTGATCGGATCCGTCGTCACCAGGGTGATCAGTGAGCACAGTGACTGGCGGCCGACCTCGGCCGCGTCATCGATCGAGAACCCGCCTTCGGTGAGCAGCTCCATCGTCCGCTCGGCCATGGCCAGCCCTGGCTCGGACGTCAGGATCCGGACGAGGGTGAGGTCTGCCAGCCGCGGATGCCCGCGCAAGGCGGTCACGAACGCCGTCAGCACCTTGTGCAGCTGTTTGTCCCACCGCTCGTCGGTCGGCTCCGGCAGTACGACGTCCGCCAGCAGGCGATCGCCGAGAGCGGCCAGCAAGTCGTCCTTGTCCTTGAAGTGCCGGTACAGCGCCATCGGCGTGACCTCGTGCTGGCCGGCCAGCCGGCGGAACGTGACGGCGGCCGGTCCCTCGTCGTCGGCGATGGCCAACGCGCTGTCGACGACCTTCTCCGGATCCAGGCGGCGGCCGCTCTCTTTGGTGATCACGTTGACAAGTTTACACCGTAGACCTAGTGTCTACCACGTAAGCTTACGGCGTATACATACGGCGTAGACTCTCTTTCTGAGTGAGGTAGTCATGCGACGCAGTCCTTGGGCCACCCTGGCGGTGCTGGCTCTTGCGCAGTTCATCGTGGTGCTCGACGTGACGATCGTGAATGTCGCGCTGCCCCACATCCAGGCGGACCTGCACTTCTCCGCCGACTCCCTGCAGTGGGTGATCAACGCCTACACCCTGCTCTTCGGCGGCTTCCTGCTGCTGGGCGGGCGGATGTCCGACCTGCTCGGGCCGCGCCGGGTGTTCGTGGCCGGCCTGCTGCTGTTCGGTGTCACCTCGCTCCTGGCGGGGTTGTCCAACTCACCCGAGTTCCTGATCGGTGCGCGCGCCGTGCAGGGTCTTGGTGGTGCATTGCTGTCACCGGCTGCACTGGCGATCTTGACGATGACGTTCGCGCATGGCCGCGAGCGGAACATCGCCATGGGCGTCTGGGGTGGTCTCGCCGGCCTCGGTGGGACGCTCGGTGTGGTGGCGGGCGGCGTACTGGTCGATTCACTCAGTTGGCAGTGGGTGTTCTTCGTCAACGTGCCGATCGTGCTCGCACTGGTCGCTTTGATCCCGGTGTTCGTTCCCGACGTACGGCACTCGTCTGGGCGTCGTACCTTCGACTCTCTGGGCGCAGTGCTCGGGACTGCGGGCCTCATGGCTGTTGTGTACGGCGTGGTGCGGTCGGAGCCCGCGGGATGGGGATCTGCTGAGGTTGTCGGCGTACTGACCGCTGGAGTGGTTCTGCTTGCGGCGTTTGTCGTGGTGGAGCGGCGGTCTGCTGCGCCACTGGTGCCGATGCGGCTGTTCCGGTCGCGTGCATTGAGTGTTTCGGGCGCATCGCTCGCCTTGAACGGCGCTGCGTTCCTCTCCATGTTCTTCTTGACCGCTATCTACTTGCAGCAGGTCCGTGGAGACAGTGCGCTCGAGGCTGGTGTGCACTTCCTGCCGATGGGTGGTGCGGCCATCGTCGGCGCGATCCTGGCTTCCCAGCTCGTGCAGCGGGTCGGCACTCGCACGGTGCAGCTCGCCGGCGCCGTCCTGAGCGTCACCGGTCTGTTCTGGCTCTCGCAGGCCGACGCCGCCGGCAGCTACCCCTCTCAGCTACTTCCGGGCCCGATCATCTTCGGCTTCGGCATCATCGGCGTCGGCGTGCCCGGCCAGATCACCGCCGTGTCCGAAGTCCGCCCCGCTGAGGCCGGTGCGGCATCCGGTGTGGTCAACGCGATGTACCAGGTGGGCGGTGCGCTGGGCCTCGCGATCGTCACCACGCTCTCCATCAGCCACACGACCCACGAACTGACCCACGGCGCCACCCAGCTGCAAGCCCTCCAGTCCGGCTTCCAGCGCGGCCTGCTGGCAGCCGCCGCCTTCGCCTTGGCCAACGTCCTCCTGACCATGGCCACTCCCCAACTCCAGCCAACCTCTGAACAACTAACCGAAGCCACAGCTGCCGCCTGACAACCCCTTGAACGAGCCCCGGCCCACCGGCCGGGGCTCGTTCAGTTGCTCAAGGCAACCTCCCCGATGCCATCTACTGTGGTGTCCATGACCTCGTTGACCTGGCCCCGCTGCCGAAATGCTCGAGATCTCGGCGGACTCCCCATCAGCGATGGCGGTCAGGTGCGCGCAGGTGCTCTGATCCGCAGCGACAACCTTGATCAGCTGGACTCCCACGGCCTCGCCGCAGTCCAGGCCGCTGGGATCAGCCGCATCGTCGATCTCCGCAGTGCCTGGGAGTGCGAGAAGTACCCGTCCCCGTTCGCCAACGACGAGCGCTGGCTCAACGTGGCGCTCACCGATCCCGCCGACCCTGATGTAGCTGAGCAGGACATGTTCGAGCAATACCGCATGCTGATCGACGACTATCCGCACCGTTTCACAGCCGCCGTCACCGCCATCGCCGACGCACCCCCCGGCTGCGTGGTGGTCGCTTGCCACGCAGGCAAAGACCGGACAGGTCTCGTCATCGCGCTGACCCTCGATCTACTCGGCGTACCTCTCCCGGCAATCGCCGCGGACTACGCCACAGCCCCCGAGACCACCACGACCAATCCACTCCCCGAACTGGCCCCACCCCACCCCGACACCATCCTCCGCGTCCTGGCTCACCTGAGCATGAGGTACGGCGGCACGGCCCGCTACCTCCTGCAGTCCGGTGCGACCTCCAGCCAACTCACCGCCCTGACTGACCGGCTCCACTAGTTGATCCTTGGGGGAATGCCTCGGGTGGTTCCCGGATGTCTGGGGGCGGTCTGGTCCGTGAGGGTTGAGGGACGGACTGGTGATGGGAGCTGGGGATGAAGCTGGTTGCTGTAGTTACTGCGGCTGTTGTGGGGTTGTCGCCGGGCGTGGCGATGGCGGGGGATCGTGGAGGGCTGCAGAAGGGCCTTGATGACGTGGTGGCCGCGAGTGCTGTGGGGGCACTGGCGGAGGTGCGGGATGGGCAGCGGGTGTGGCGGGGGAGCAGCGGGGTCGCCGAGGTGGAGACCACCAAGGCTGTGCCCGTTGGTGCGCGCGTGCGGGTCGGGAGTGTTACGAAGACGTTTGTGGCGACCGTCGTACTGCAGTTGGTCGACGAGGGATGGTTGCGGCTGGACGACTCAGTGGAGCACTGGCTGCCGGGCGTCGTACCGAACGGCTCACGTATCACCGTGCGGCAGTTGCTCAACCACACCAGTGGTTTGTTCGACTACAAGGACACTCTGCCGATGCCGCCGTCGCAGGAGTTCCTGGACAACCGGTGGCGGACGTGGACCGCATCCGAGTTGATCCAGCGTGCGGTCGCCGAGCCGCCGACGTTCGAGCCGCCGGGGTCGTCGTACTCCTACTCGAACACCAACTACCTGCTGATCGGCGAGATCATCAAGAAGGCCACCGGCCACACGTACGGCGACCAGATCGAACGCCGCCTGATCCGCCCACTGGGCCTGCACGGTACGTCGGTACCGGGCACGTCACCGTGGATCCGCGGCCCGCATCCACACGGCTACATCCGAACCGAGCAAGGCCTGCTCGACTACACGGAGCTGAACCCGTCGTTGTTCGGCGCCAGCGGCGAGATGATCTCCACGACGGCCGACCTGAACACCTTCTTCGCCGCCCTCCTCGGCGGACAGCTCCTCCCACTCCGCCTCCTCAACGAGATGAAGACCCCCGGCACCAAGGACGGCACCTACGGCCTCGGCCTCTCCTGGCACGACACCTCCTGCGGCACTCGCGTCTACGGCAACGACGGCGACGCGCTCGCGTATCAGGCCTACTCCTTCTCCACTGCCGACACCCACCGCCAGATCACCGTTGCCGTGACCCCCAACTTCACCAACAACCCCGACGTCCCCGTCAATGCCTTGATAGACAAGGCAATCTGCTCCTGAAGGGTTCACACTGCTCGTATGACGCGCTTCTCCGATGAGCAGATGCAGGCGGCAATGACCCAGACCCGCGAGTACACCGTGGTGGTGCTCGAAGCAGGGCCGCAGTACGGGACTGAGGCGGCAAAGCCGGTGATCTGGGAACACGGCCGCCGGAACTTCGAACTCCGGGCCGACGGCATCCTCAACATCGTCTGCCCGATCACCGACGACTCTCCACTCTGCGGCGTCGGCATCTTCACCGGCACGGCAGACGACGTACGCCGAATCATGGACGACGACCCCGGTGTCCAAGCCGGCGTCTTCACCTACCGCATCCACCCGACCCGGAGCTTCCCCGGCGACTCCCTCCAGGACTGACTCAAGCGTTGAATCGCTGCTGGTACTGGGCCGGCGTCAGCCCGAGGCTTCGTTGGAAGTGGCGGTGGAGGTGGCTCTGGTCGGCGAAGCCGGTGGCTGTGGCGGCTTCGCCGATGGTGGCGCCTGCCTCGAGCATGCGGCGGGCGGCTCGGATGCGGTGAGCTAGTTGCAGGGCGTGGGGAGGTAGCCCGGTGCGCTGGCGGAAGAGCCGGATGAGGCGGAACTTCCCGATGCCCGCGACAGCGGCGAGCTCATCGAGTCCGACGTTCCGCTGGGGCTGGTCGGCGAGATAGTCGAAGGCGAGGCGAAGCGCACTGTCCTCACGAGCCGTGGTCGCCGACCGCGGTGAGCGGACGGCTGATGTGCGGTCGATCAGAAGCCGCAACCACTCGGCGAGAAGCTCATCTTGTTCGAGTCGGGTGCACGCCGACTCGAGGGTCGTGTGAAGCCGCAGGAAGCCTGCCGCGAGCTCGGTGTCGGAGAGCACTGGATCGGGAAACAGTACGTCGGCCAACGGGTCGGACTCGGAGTCGTCCGCGAGCGCCGCGAGATCCGCGACTTCGATGACCAGCAGGCGAGCCCGCCACGGGTGCTCATCGACGGCGCTGCCCGCGTGGGAGTGGGAGGGGTCCCAGGCAACCAGTTGGCCTGGGCGGACCAGGCGGTGCTCGCGACCGCGCCAGGACCGCATCGGCTGCTCGCCCACGATTCCGAAGACGTACTCGCCGCGCGGCTCCACGGCGTACCGAGTGGTTCGGCCCGCCATCAGCAGGACCCGCTGCTCGTCCGGTGCACGCCACATCCGAACCTGCTCAGTCGCCACGTCACCATGCTAGGCAGGTGCAAGAACGTTCAAGACGGGCTCTTCGCGGCGACGTACGTTGCGGGCATGTCGATCACCGCACACATTGTCGTTCAAGGCGCCGAGCGCGCCGCGGCCTTCTACCGGGAAGCATTCGGCGCCGAGGAGATCGAGCGCATCCCGACACCGGACGGCCGGCTCATGTCGGTTCAGCTGCGCATCGGCGACAGCCTCCTCCATGTGGCCGACGAGTTTCCGGAAATGGGCGTTCTCGCTCCGCCCACGATCGGTGGGACCGCCGTCGTACTGGCGCTCGGCGTCGCCGACGCGGAGGCGGTGTTCGCGCAGGCGGTTGCCGCCGGCGCCGAGGTTCGCCAGCCGCTGCAGGACACCTTCTGGGGGGACCTGCACGGCCAGTTCGACGACCCGTTCGGCCACCGCTGGAACGTCGATCAGCACCTGCGCGACGTCCCCCACGACGAGGTGGTCGCCGCCGCAGCCCAAGCCTTCTCCTGACCGCGGGCGGCTGTCGGCGTACTGTGATTGTGGAGGGAGCTTCAGGCTTCGTGGGGGAGGCTGTCATGACCACAGCACAGGGTGACCTTGCAATTCTGCAGGACCCGATCGCGCAGGAACTACTGGTATCGCGTCAGCCGGCGCGGCTCGCGTACACCTGGACGGACGGAACGCCACGCGTCGTACCGATCTGGTTCACCTGGACCGGTGAGGAGCTCGTGTGCGCCTGCCCGCCGGGGGCGCCGAAGCTCAAGGCGCTGGCCGCAGCGAGTGACGTTGCCGTCACCATCGATGACTCGTCGTCATGGCCGTACAAGGTGTTGCTGCTGCGCGGCACCGCAACGGTCGAGATGTACGACGACGTCGTACCGGAGTACGCGCAGTCCGCCAACCGCTACTTCGGACCCGAGCAAGGCGCTGCGTGGGTGTCGCAACTGCGAGGGCAACGAATGGCGCGCGTCGGCGTCAGACCGACGTGGGTGGCGGTGCTCGACTTCGAAACCCGCTTCCCCAGCGCACTGACGGTCTAGCAACTAATTGCCATCCAGGCCCTTGTTTCTGCCTGGGGTGCGGGTTCAGGATGCCGGAGGGAGGGCACATGAGAATCCGCCAATTGATTGTTGCTGCCACAGTCTCGTCCGCGTTGGTCGCCGGGGTGATGTCGGTCCCCGTCGCGACTGCTGCGCCGTCGAGCCCGTCTTCGACCAGTTACACGCCGCCGCCCGTGCAATGGGGCGCATGCACCAATCCACGCTTGGTGAGCGCTGGTGCGCAATGCGGCTACGTCGTCGTACCGCTCGACTACGATCATCCGAAGGGGACGAAGATCCAGCTCGCGGTGTCCCGCGTGATGCACAAGACGCCCGACTCGCAGGCGCAGGGTCCGATGCTGGTGAACCCGGGCGGTCCGGGCGGCTCCGGCCTGATCTACTCGATCCTCGGGCCGGCCATCCCGCATGGTGCCGGTGACGCCTACGACTGGGTCGGTTTCGACCCGCGTGGCGTCGGTTCGAGCAAGCCGGCGCTGAGCTGCATCCCGGACTACGCCGGCTACAACCGTCCGTTCTACGTGCCGGTCACGCCGAGGATCGAGCAGACCTGGCTCAAGCTGTCCAAGTCGTACGCCAAGGCTTGCGACGCCAACCAGCACGCGCTGCTCGGCCACCTCAAGACCACCGACTCGGTGCGCGACATGGAGAGCATCCGCAAGGCCCTCGGCGCACCGCAGATCAACTACTACGGATTCTCGTACGGCACGTACCTCGGCCAGGTGTACGGAACCCTGTACCCGAACCGGCTGCGCCGGGTCGTCTTCGACGGCGTCGTCAACGCGACGCGGGTCTGGTACGACGCCAACCTCGACCAGGACATCGCGTTCAACAAGAGCGTGAAGGTCTTCTTCCAGTACGTCGCGGCGCACGACTCGACCTGGCACCTCGGCAAGACCGAGGCCGCGGTCGAGCGCCTGTACTACCGCGAGATGGTCAAGCTCATCGGCCACCCGGCCGACGGCAAGATCGGTCCGTCCGAGTGGACCGACGTCTTCACCCAGGCGGCGTACTACGTGTACGGCTGGGTGGATGTGGCCGACGCGTTCGCCGCGTGGGTGCACAACGGCGACGCCTCAGGGCTGGTCGCGCTGTACGGCGGCCCGCCGTTCGACGACAACGGGTACGCCATCTACCTCGGCGTCTCGTGCACCGATGCCCCGTGGCCCAGCAAGTGGAGCACGTGGCAGCGTGACAACTGGCGCACGTTCGCCAAGGCGCCGTTCCTGACCTGGGCCAACGCCTGGTTCAACGCGCCGTGCTTCTACTGGCCGGCGAAGGCAGGCCGCCCGGTCAAGGTCGACGGCCGAGGGGTCAAGAGCCTCTTGATGATCAACGAGACGCTGGACGCGGCAACGCCGTACTCGGGCGCACTCCAAACCCGCAAGACGTTCCCGCACTCCGTCCTGATCGAGGGCGTCGGCGGAACCACCCACGCCGGCTCACTATCCGGCGTGACTTGCACCGACGACCGCATCGCGGCGTATCTCCAAACAGGAGCCTTGCCACCCCGCAAGCCCGGCAACCGCTCCGACGTCCAATGCGACCCGGTCCCCGCCCCCGAGCCCCCGGCCGCAGCCGCCGCCAAGTCCGCCTCAACCGGCGCCGCTAGATCCCTAAGAAACACCCTGTCCCCGACCATCCCCTAACCACCAACACCAGACTGCACCGGCCAAGCCAGCCTCGGCCGGTGCAGTACTGGGTTGTGTGACTGCACGACATCGCGGTCTATTCGCCGAGTGGCGCCGTCCGTGGTGTCATCTCTCGTTGAGCAGGCGGCGCGCGGGAGCAGGCGAAAGTTGCGACTCTGGGTCTTCGTCGAACCCGATCGGCTCAAGTCTTCATCTGCGGCCCGGCTATGCCGCCCGGCTCAGAAGCAGCCGATCAGGTCAACGATCTCGTCACCGACGATGCCGAGTACCAGAAGCAGCTTGAAGTGATCTAGACGCCGTTCGGGAGGCCGCGTTGAACGCACTCGGGGGAATTGCGGAGAACCTGACCGCGGCAGCAATCGGAGGCATCTTGACTGCGGGCTGGCGAATGTCACGTAAACGAACAGGCTCCAAGGACATCCAGGCTATGTGGCGACCGTTCCTCACTGAGGAGTCGTGCATAGTCGAGGGCGGAGTGAGTGCGGGCATGCTGTGCGAATCCCTTCCGGAGCGAGTGCCCGCACACCTACGGCAACAGGCGATCCACCTGCTTCCCCATCTCGAGAAGCACCTGGCAGACGCGGAACCGTCGGGACTCATGGGAAAGGGCGATCACGAGGCAATCGTCCGGGTTCAGGCCGGTCTTGCCAGGGCCGGACTGCCGAAGACCCTTCCGGTTCGATCTGAGGACGAGTTGGGCGAGCGCAGGAAAGATCATCTGATCGTGGTCGGTGGACCTGACGTCAATGGAATAACGAAGGAGTTGCTATCTCTTCTGCAAAGCAGAGTGACAAATTGCCAGAGACGACTCTGATCGGAATGTAGTTCAGGATCTGGTCTATGGGCAGCAGTACGTTGCGAGTATCGGAGGAGGGAAGGCCTGGGATTACGGCATCCTGATCAGGGCGCCAAGTCCTTACCAAGAAGGAAGATTGGTGGTCATCTTGGCCGGTGCCTATGGATTCGGCTGCGTGGCCGCAGGGTTTCTAGCCGTGAACGACATCGTGCGGATGGCCGAACTGAGCCGGACGCACCCCGAAGGATTCGAATGCATCGTCTCTCATCGGCGATCAGGGGCGGCCTCCAGTCCGACCGAGGAGAACCGTTTGGTACTGAGTCGATCGATACGCGACTAGCTGCGTTCTCGATACTGGAAAATGCATGTGAAAGGCAACAAGATCTTCACGGGATTTCCCAACTTCCTGAGCGCTCGCACATGCTTGGCTTGCGGTTCGGGCCGGATTGCCCTTAACTGTTTCGCGATCTCGTGGCAAGGTCGCACTGTGATGGATGTCCTGTCGCAGTAGCTCAAACGATCACTGGACGGGCTCTTGCTGATCGGTTGACGCTGCGCCCGACGGCAGGGCACGAGTTGCGTGATGGAGGGGGCGGCGCGATGGAACTCAGGGCGCTCGATGCCGATGATTGGCAACTTCTGCGAGACGTTCGCCTCCGAGCCCTGAAGGACTCCCCAGCGGCCTACCTCGCCGATTACGAGGATGAAGAGTCCTGGCCCGAGGCGAACTGGCGCCGTCGCTTCGCCGGCTCGCTGTGGGTCGTTGCCCAGGAAGGCGACCGGGTGTTCGGCTTGGCGCGCGCGGTCCGGGTCGACGAGCGTCCGCCTGACGAGCGTCATTTCGAGTCCGTGTGGGTCGATCCGGGAGATCGTGGGACAGGCGCCCTCCGTGCGATGCTGCGCTACCTGGAGGATGCAGAACCGAGGATCACGGATTGGCTGGTCTGGGTCCTGAACGACAATGTACCGGCACGCAAGGTGTACGAACGTCTAGGTTTTCACCCGACCGGTGAGCGCCAGCCTCTAGCTGACGGCTCCGGCCGCAGTGAGATCCGATTTAGGTTTCGAACCGACGGCGCCGAATGACATCGAGTTGATGCCATAGCCGC
Source organism: Kribbella sp. NBC_01510 (assembly GCF_045040325.1). NCBI lineage: Bacteria > Bacillati > Actinomycetota > Actinomycetes > Propionibacteriales > Kribbellaceae > Kribbella > Kribbella sp. NBC_01510. The sequence goes on from NZ_CP109418.1 coordinate 2,964,187, forward strand.
AAGGGATCGACGTCGACAGACCGAGTTCGGAGAGAGCGTCACGCTGACTGAGCGCTGCGGTATGGCGTCGCAGGACCTGCTGCCAGCGGTGCTCATCTTCCTGCCAACTCTGGATGAAGTCGACACAAAGGTCAGCCGTGATGCCTGACAACTGCTTCTCGGCGTATCGCAGCGAATCTTCAGCATCCAGCATCGTTCGGTTGTGCACTGCGCCGGCCGTCGACTGCTGCCACCAGAGTTTGTCGATAGCTTCTTGGATCGTCTGCGCGCGAATCTCCCTGAAGTCTTGCCAGTGGCTCTTCCGTGACGCGGCCGTCAGTTGCTCCTTGAAGTCCCAGCGCGGTGTGCTCTCGAAGAGCGCATAAAGACCCTCGGCGAGCAGATCTCCGAACTCCTCACGTTCCGCACGCCCCGAATCGGCGAAGGGCAGGTACTCAGCTTGTCGAACCTCGCCAACCTTGGGCAGGCACCGTGCGGCGGCATGACGCGCGAAGAAGAACCAGTCTTCGTTGTAGATGTCCGGGAAGAACGACAGCGCCGGATGTTGCAGATTGACTCCTAGCACAGCGCCACTGACGAATACGTCCTGATCGAGACCGGCGAGGCGTCGGCCATGACAGACAACCGAGTTGTCTGGGAACTCACGGCTGGCCATCGACGCCACGGCGTGACGATCGAGGACGCTCGAGACCTGCTCGACGTGCAGCGGGCGGAGCTGGTTGATGTCGTCATCGACGAAGAGAATCTTGTTCCAGCCCCTCAAGCGACCTAGGAGGAGGCCGACGTTGCGTTTGACGCTGAGGTCGCTGGAACGCTCCGCGCACGCCTGTCGGAGGTGCGGCGCCGACGTCAAGTGCGGCTTGTCCAACAGCTGGTATCCGTCGGGTACATCGATAACTAGCGCGCGTGCACCGAACGTCTTCTCCACACGCTGTGCGACCTGCCCTACATTCGCTTGCCGGCTGCAAAGAATGACCAGTGGGACCGACAGCGTCGCCGACAGGTTTATGACATTCTGCAAGGCTGATGACGGCCGAGCGGTGGGGACAACGATGACGTCCAGGCGGCTGCGGCTTGACGGTACGACCGAAGTGGACACATCGCGGAGCAAGGATGCATGCGACTGTCCGTGCCTGATCTGGCGGCTCATCCAGCGGTCTCCTCAGCGGGTGACCACTCGTAGAGGCGGTTCTCAGGAATCTCCAGGTCGGGCGATATCGCCTCGCCATTGACGACTGGGACCCGCATGAGCAACGCGAATGAGCCACCAGGGAACCGATTGGCAATATATGCCTCGTTCCGCTCCCGAACGGCGACATCCGTCAGGGTGCGAACCGCGCCCAGCACTCCACTGCTGTACACACCATTGCAGATGGTGATAGTGCGGCTGTGGTTGAACGGGTTGCGCAACCGTGCCAAGAGCGCGACGTCCTCGACGAGCTCGAGACGCTTGCCGCCGCGCCACGCGTCCTCGGCTTGTTGCTCCTCGATTTGCGCAGTGTCAATGACTTCCTGCTCGGTGTCCTCCCGATCCTCCCACTGAGGACGGTAATCACGGCCACCTGGACCGTTGGATCTGAAGATTTCGCCGTTTGCTAGATCCGGGACCTCGATCTGCTCAACAGGCAGCTCGCTCAGCACTCTCTGCAGGCGATTCGTGATGAGGTTCCACCCGACGCCGCCCAGCACGATGAGGTGGCCCGACAAGTCGTCCGCAACCACCTCACCGGGTAAGCGGTGTGCCACCTTCAGCTCTGGATTGGAGGCGCGGATGTGACCCCAGAGTTCAATCAGCGAATCTAGGTCGGCGTATCGATACAACTTTGTGTGGTTGGGATTTCCTTCGTCCGCCAGCGGAGAACGCCCCGCCGTCGGCGCTTCCGGACAGATGATCGTGATCGGACCTCGCTCGAAATCCCAGGTATAGGAGCCGACGATTGATGAGACGCCCTGGTTGCGAACTGCCTCGCGGAGTTCGACGAGCTCTTGGTGAAGCTCTTGGAAGCGCTCCCGTTCGTCCGCGGTTAGATCGCGATCACGCGGCAGATGTGGCGTGCCGTCGGCGTCGTGCTTCCGCGAGAAGAACATGGCGTAGGAACGCAAACGGTCGGTGGGCGGCAGCTTGGGGTTGGTCAGCGATTCCCAAGAGCTGATCGTCGCCACCGCGACCCGAGTGTCGTCGCTCAGCGCGCGCGCCAGGATGGCCTGGGTCAGCCGGTGAGATTCGCGCAGGTCCCGGAGCCGCCTGGCGAATCGTACGGCCTCTGGTGAGGGGGCCACTGTCACTCCGAAGGATTAGCCAGCGCAGGCGACGTGGGTGTCTACTGCGCTACACCCGACTACAGGTGAAGTTGGAAAGGGAGACTACTCAACCAACTCGCTACCGGTACCCCCTGCTACTCAGACGTCCGTTTCGTGATCAGACTGTGATGGACTCGCCGCACACTGCGCCGACTACACCCCACTTCAGTATCGTTTTACCTAACTCGATCTGTAGTCAACTGAAGTCACTGAAGAACCGACGAACGGGAGCCGACGAGGATCCAGACCGGCGTGACTGACCGAAGCAGGTGCCCCATGAGCAGATCCTTCGCAGCAGCACACATGCTCACCGCGACGCCTTCGCCCTTCCGGGGCGTTCGGCCCTACCTCGTCGAAAGAGTGCGAGGACGCTTCGTCATCCAGGATCAGGCCAGTACGTGGGGCGTGGTTCGTGACGATCCGCCACGGCCATGAACACCGTTCCAGGCGAGGTCGCCGCGATCGACGCGCTGGAGCTCGGCAATTGGCGGACCGCGTGGCGGATCCTTTCCGAGGGCGAACTGACAGATGCCTACATCGGAGCCGATCTGCGGACAGTCGCGCGAGCGATGTCGTGCCGCGCGGCGGGTGAGCACGGCCGGGCCTGGACGACTCTCGGGATTGCGGCGGCAAGTGTGCACCGCCGTCAGCCGGCTGTCCCCGTCTTGCCGGCGAAAGGTGCCGACGTCGTTCGGTTCGTGCTACCACCAAACCCCGGCGGACAGACGGGGGCGGCTTTCCGCACCGTCCGGCTGATCTGGCGTGAGCAGGGCGAGTTGAGCCGGCTTCGTCGGCAGGCTGCCGAGAGCCCTGTTGGTCTCACTCAGGACAGGCACATTCTTCTATTGGCATTTGTCGAGTACCTGTGCTGGGTCGAGTGTGATCGTGAGAGCTGGATGCAGGAGGAACCGCCGGACGACGAGAGCGCGTCGATGGAAGCGCGCATCGATGAGTTTCGCGATCGACGGCGTGACGGATTCCTGCGCAGCGCGACCGATCTGCGCCATCTTCGGCGTCCGACGGCCGGTGGGATGACTCGAGCGGTCTGGGATCGGGCCGACCAGTACTACGGCTTGCGCCGGATGGCGATGGACGAACTGGCAATCCGTCGACGACCTCCGTGGGTGGGCTCGGCGACGCCTGCTGGGATTCCAGCACGCAAGGGGGCACAGCTGGCCTGGATGATGGCGCAGCCAGCTTGATCGACGCCGCCCCTGCGCGGTCTTTACCATTCGATCGCTTCAGTCATACCCTTTGGGGAACCGTGTTCCATCGCATGGTCGGCGTCGACATCGTTGAAATCGTCAACGATGTCGAGGATTCACCCGGCAGCGCGCGAAGGAGGGTTCGACCTGATGTTCGCCTTCCTGACCGCGCCTGAGAGCGGCAACCGGGGTCTCGCGGCCGAGGTTCGCCTCGCAGAGCAAAAGCCGGCCGATCTCGTCCGGACGACCCAGCTCGGGCCGGGTCTCGATGTCGAGGTCGACCTGGCCGACCTCGATCGGTGGCGATCCGTCATGGTGCACCGGTGGGAACAGACCGACCTGGTCCTGCTGGACTCGGTGATCGGACAGGACGCCGTACGACGCCTCACGCAACTCCGCGCCGATCGGCTCGCTTCAGGCCGGCCGCATGTTGAGAGTGAGCTGTCGATCGAGTTCACGCCTGCACGGCCCTGGCGCAGGATCGCTGTCATTGACGCGTTGGACTGGTGGCTGCAACTTCCCTTGGATCAGGCGTTGGTGGACGCGGAGCGGGCAGTGGTCCGAGCCCAGGCGGCTAAGTCGCTCCCGGCGAGCTTGCTCCGGCGGGATCTGACTGGTCAGGCGCTCGTGCTGGCGCGCCGATCGGCCAACGGGTTCGCCGACTATTTGACCGAGTTGACTGAGTCGACGGCACCGTTGCCCCGTGCCCTGTTCTCCGGGCTCTCACGCCTCGTGAGCGGGTACGCGATTCTCAGCCGTCGGGTGGTCGACGGGCCGGACGAGGAGCTGGAGGCTGTCGTACATGCGTGGGCGAGCCTGAAGGCCGAGGCGCCTGTCGTCGGTACCTTCAAGCTGCCTGATCGCTCCGTGACCTACCAGTTGAGTGACAGGCCGCACGTCGGCAAGGTGGCGCTGACCAGTTCGGTGGACCCGCGTCAGTTGCGAGCTCGCATCGTCGATACCGATGTGCAGGCCCAGGAAATCCGGATGGTGATGTCGCGCGAGGGTTCGGCGGTTCGCGTGATCGTGCCCGCATTCGGTTCAGGCCGACAGTCCGTCGTACTCGCGGATCGCCTGATGGTTCGCCTGGTCGACAGCAGATCAGGCGCAGCGCAGGAGCCGGTGTTGCTGACGTTTAGAGCGGGTCGCGAGGCCGAGCGGCTCGGGGTGCGGACTCCGGTCTTCACGGAGGTAGTGCCGCTGCGCGGGGCGCCGCTCGAGTTTCTGCGCGCAGATGTCTTCGACCCGGACAGCGAGGCGGCCCCGGCGCGGACCGACACCGACAGCGCCCTGCTGCGGCAACGACGTGCGCAGTTCGTCCTTGGTGAGTGGCGCCGGGCGGCGGCCGAGGCACGTCTGTCGCGGGGTGTGAAGATGCGCAAACGTCGGCTGGCGCAGCTGGTCGACGTACTCATGCAGACCAGTGACGCCGATCAGCCGGCATTCTTCGGAGGGCCGACGCCGACAGAGCTCGCACAACTGATCGAGCGTCCGGGTGGGGACTCGCAGACTGTTGCCCATCGGTGGTTCAGGTCGGCCGAAGGAGCGGGTGAACTGCTCGTGGCGGAGCTCGCGGCTGTGCACGCGAATCGCTGACGGGGTTGCCCTCTCGCGTGATGATGCCGTCACGGCATCGTTCTTTCGCTCAATGAGGTGCGGTCACTGATGGTTTGATCAGGGCGCACGTCCGTTGTCGGGAGCGGACGTGGCTCGGTGCAGCCAGGAGCAGGCCATGTCGATCACCAGAGCAAGCAGTCTGAACAGGCGGCGGGATCTTCGGGCCGCCGGCGCACCTGACAACCAAAGGCACGACGGGCTGATCCAGGTAGGGGCGCGCATGGCGTCCCGGCCCTCGATGTCCCTGTGGTTTGTGATGGCGGCCGATCTGGCGACGGTGATTTGGATGCACACTGTCGGATCGTGGCTTGACCGGACGTCGAAGTTCACCGCCACCGCCACGCTCGGCGGCCACCACATCGTCGTACTTGTTCTCGCCGCCATCGGCTTCGCGATCCTTGCAACACTCGCCATCCTGACCGACGGCTTCACCCGCTCGACCCCACGCCTATCGCTAGCCAGAAACGTAGCCTGCATCATCTCCGTGGTCGCCTTGACAGGGCTACTTGCCCTAATCCTGGCCGGCCTCCTGAGCCGCATCCTCTTCGGCCGCCTACGACCTGGAATCTAGAGCCCTGGGTCATGCGACAGCTTGTGTTCTGTCCGCTAGGCGGTGATGTGTTCTGCGGCGGCGAGATGGGTTGTTAGGAGTTGGCCGGCTCTGTCCAGCGCGGCGGCAGCTTCGTCGAGGATCGGGTAGTAGGCCTGGAAAACGTGCGGTACGCCGGGAGTGATGTCCAGGGTGACCTCGACGTCGGCTGTGGCGGCTTGTTGCGCGAGGCGTACGGCGTCGTCGAGGAGTACCTCATGACTTCCGGCCTGGATGACCAGGGGCGGCAGGCCGGACAGATCGGCGAAGATCGGGCTGATGAGACCAAGGGCGGTGTCTTGTCCCGACGCATAGTCGGTCACTCGGGCCTGGAGGTTCTCTCGGCTCATCAAGGGATCGACCTCACGCTTGGTCTCCATGGTCGACCCGGTCAGCGTGAGGTCGGCGTACGGCGACATGACGAAAGCCGCGGCCGGCAACGGCAGCCCGTGATCTCGGGCGTTGATCAGCGTGGCGACGGCGAGCCCACCACCGGCGGATTCTCCTACGAAGACGATGTCCGAAGGGTCAATGCCGTTCTGCAGAAGGGCCTCGTAGGCGGCAAGCGCGTCGTCGACCGCCGCCGGATACGGATGCTCGGGTGCGAGCCGATAGTCGACGGAGATGACTTTGGCGCGCGTACGCCGGCCGACCTGCGAGGCCAGGTCAGCGGAGAGGAAGGCGTCCCCCAGTGCGTAGACGCCGCCGTGGAAGTAGAGAACAACGTGGCGAGGTTCGACTCCGTCGATAGTGATCTCGGCGGTCGGGACACCGCCCAGCGTGGCTGCGGTCACGGTCACGTCGGCCGGCAGCGGCTGCGCCGAGAGCAACTCCCGGAGCAGTCGGCGTTGCTCGTTGAGGTCGATATCGGTGGGGAAGGCTGACTGTCGCAGCATTGCTTCGAGGTTCTGTCGCTGCTCGGTGCTCACGGAGAAACTCCCTTCGGGTGGGTCGGTTCGGGAGCGGTCCCCTGCGGGCTCGCCAACGTCAATCCACCGCTGCAATCTCCTGCCGGAGAGGCGGGCCACAACCAGGCTCGCCGTACGGCAGGTGAGCAGGCATCACCTGATCCCAGTGATTCGCGTGACCGGTCAGAACCCGTTGCCCGGGGCAGGGGCTGCCGGCCTATTCCCCGGTGGTGCCGTCGATGGCTTCGCGGAGGAGGTCTGCGTGACCCACATGGCGTGCGTACTCCTCGATCACGTGCTCGAGGATGAACCGCACATCCGTGTCCCCGAACTCCGGGCTCGGCACAATGCGCCCGAGGTTCTCAGTGACCTTCGCGAACACCTCCCGTGACTCGTCACAGGCCGCCAGGTAATCCGCGTAGACATTCTTGGCCGGCGTGGGATCCGCCTCATCGAACCACTCGCCCCCATCACCCGCGATATAGGTCCGATAGGGAAAGAACCGAGGAGCCGCATCCGCAAGCCTGCGCTGAAACCAGTACCGCTCGACTCCCTGCACATGGCGCATGAGCCCCAGCAGGGTCAACTCCGTCGACGCCAAAGCCCGTTGCCGCAGCTGAGCCTCCGAGAGCCCTTCGCACTTCCACAAGAAGGTCGCCCGATGATACTCGAGATTCGAGCTGATCACCTCCAGCCACGACCCCGACAACCGACGCGCAGGCCTGACGACCTTCTCGATCACAACGCCACTCACTCCGCAGCCCTCCATAGCCCTCATCGATCTCGTTCGGATCGGCACGCTCCCGCTGACCAATCGCGCCACCTACTTCTCCGATGCCTCAACCGATCGCAGATCGACAGGGCCGAGAATCTCGACAGCGCAGACGCTAGCCGATGCGGTCCCCGCGCGGCCGGTGGTGGCCCGGATGCCGCGCAACCCGTGTTGGGTACGGTTCGACAGCGGTCCCCGCGATGTCAGGAAGCATGACGCCGACCCCGGTCACCGGTCGCCGGTTGAGCCAGGCAGGCATCCACCAGTTCGCGTTGCCCAGCAGCTTCATCAAGGCCGGCACGAGAACCAGTCGCACGATGGTCGCATCGATGAAGACGGCGGTGGCCAGGCCCAGGCCGAACATCTTGGCCGTTGGGTCGTCGGCAAGAGAGAAGCTGACGAAGACCGCGATCATGATGAGCGCTGCCGAGGTGATCACGCGGCCGGTGGTGGTGATGCCGTGGACGACCGAGGGGGTGTTGTCACCGGTCCGGACGTACTCCTCACGGATCCGGCTGAGGAGGAAGACCTCGTAGTCCATCGAGAGCCCGAACACCACGGCGAACATGAACATCGGGATGAACGGGAGGATCGGAATGGTCGACTCCAGCCCGATCAGGTTCGCGGCCCAACCCCACTGGAAGATCATCACCATGACGCCGAAGGACGCGCCGATGCTGAGCAGGTTCATCGCAGCAGCCTTCAGCGGTACGACGACCGAGCGGAAGACCACCGTGAGAAGCACGACGGACAACAGGATCACCGCGCCGATGAACCACGGCAGCCGATCGTTGACCTTTGCACCCACATCCGCCTGGGTCGCCGTCTGACCACCGACATGGGCCTTCGCCGGACTGTCCCGCAGTACCGAGGGGAAGACCTCCGCGCGAAGCCGCTCGACCGTCGTCATCGTGGCATCGTCCTGCGGTCCGGTCGTCGGTACGGCGATCAACGTCGCGACGCCCGCCGCGGTATTCACCTGCGGAGGTGCGACCGACGCGATGCCCCGATCGGCCCGGACGGCCTTGAACAGGGGTTGTACGACGCTCGCATCTCGCGAGACGTCGACGGCGATCACCAGCGGACCGTTGCTACCGGCACCGAATCCCGCGGCAACCAGGTCGTACGCCCGGCGCTCGGTGCGCTGCACCGGAAGGGTGCCCTCATCGGGCGTACCGACGCGGAGTGCGAGCACGGGTGCGGCCAGCGCCAGCAGCAGGACGGTGGCGCCGACGGCGTAGGCGGCGGCGTGCCTGGACACATGCCCCGCCCACCGCTGCCAACCCGAACCAGGGGACGCCTGCATCCGCCGTACTCGAAGGCGATTGATCCAGTGCCCGACCAGACCCAGGAACGCGGGTAGCAAGGTGAGCGAAGCGAGCACCATGGTCAGCACGATGAGTGAGATGGCAATCCCGCCGGCGGTCATGAACGGTACGCCGGCCACCACCAGACCGAGGATCGCGATCACCACTGTGCCACCAGCGAAGAGCACAGCCTGCCCGGCCGTGGCGACAGCACGCCCGACCGACTCCTCGACCTCCATCCCGCGAGCGAGGTACTCGCGGTGCCGGGTGACGATGAGCAGCGCGTAGTCGATGCCCACGCCGAGTCCGATCATGCTGCCGAGTACGGGCGCCCAACTGGGCAGCTCGATGAGATATGTGACCAACGACAGCGAACTGATCGCCAGCACTAGGCCGAACACGGCCATCCCGATCGGCAGCCCCATCGCGATGATCGATCCGAACGCGAGCAGCAGGATGACCATCGCCGTGATCAACCCGAACGCCTCGCTGAGGCCGGCCGGGCCCTCCTCGAACGCGGAGAACAGATCCCCGCCCAGCTCGATCCGCAGCGGAGATGCCACCGCTGTCAGGGTCTTGAGCTGTTTGAGGTCGCTTGGCTCCAGCTTGTCGAGCACCGGATACTGAAGCCGGATGAGCCCGACCCGGCCGTCCGGCGAGATGACGGGGTCGCCGACCTCCAGCACGTGTGGCAACGAAGCCGCGGTCGACTGGACCCGCGTCATGGCTGCGCGCAGCTCGGGTAAGTTGAGCGTGGCTTCCTCGTCGAGCGGAGTCACGACTACCTGCGCGGTCAGCCCGGCCTGATCCGCTCCCGCGGCCGACAGCAGATCGGTCGCGGATTGCGAGTCGACACCAGGTGCTCCGAACGATTCCTCGAGTTTCTTGCCGAAGGCGCCGGATGCCGCGACCACGAGCGCCGCTACCACCAGCCACGCCCCGATCACGACCCAGGGCCGACGTGCGGCGTACCGGCCCAGTCTGTACAGATTCGACCTCATCACAGATCCCTTCAGCGAGAGTTGGACTCATCGTGTGGGCGTGGGGCCGGCCACCACCTCAGGCGATGAGCCGGACTTCCCTCGGCCGATCAGCCGGGTCGCGTCCCGTACTTTGAGCCGATCCGCTCGGCGCCCGGAGTCCCTACGCTGTGGGCATGGTGAGAAACGCCGTCCGCTCGCTGCTGGCCGAGCCGCGAGCGCCCGACCCACCCAGGCGGGTGTGGCGCGACTGGGTGCTCGTCGGCGGTCTGCTGACGGCGGTCGTTCTCGAAGGCATACTCCGTGAGGACGTGGTCTGGAGGCCCGTCGCGGTGGCGCTCGCTGTGGCTACCGTGTGCGCTCTCCTGTGGCGTCGTACCCACCCGCTGGCCGTGGTGGCCGCCGTGTTCGGCGCCCTCATCGTGGTCAACATCGCGGCCCTGATCAGTGGGGACGCGACCTTCGGTCTGTACTCGATGATCTGCGTGGTGTTACTGCCGTACTCACTCGTTCGCTGGGGATCCGGCCGCGAGATCCTCATCGGGCTCGCGTTCATCCTCGTGGCGCTGGTGCTGGGAATCATCAGTGACTTCACCGGGTACGGCGAAGCCGCCGCCGGCAGCATGTTCCTGCTGTTCCCGGCGACAGTCGGGGCCGCGGTCCGGTATTGGTGGTCCGCCCGGTTCCGCGAGCTGGATCAGGTCCGACTCCGGGAGCGCGAGCAGCTGGCCCGGGAGTTGCACGACACGGTCGCTCATCACGTCTCGGCCATCGTCATCCGGGCCCAGGCCGGCCGAGCCGTCGCGGCCACCCGCCCGGAAGCCGCGGTCGATGCGCTCGCCATCATCGAGGCGGAGGGCACGCGTACTCTCGCCGAGATGCGGACGATGGTCGGCGTACTGCGCGATGACGGAACGGCGGCGTTGGCTCCACAACCAGGGGTGGCCGACCTGGAGCGGCTCGCCCGCAGCGTCGGGGACCGGCCGCGGGTCGAGGTCGAGGTGTCGGGTGACCTCGACGACCTCGGGCCGGCGGTCGGTGCCGCGATCTATCGCATCGCGCAGGAGTCGATCACGAACGCCGTACGGCACGCCCGGCAGGCAACTCGCATCGACGTCCGGCTGACGTCGTACGACGACTCCGTCCGGCTGACCGTCCGCGACGACGGAGAGGCCACGTCGGCGCCCCGGAACTCGCTCGGCTATGGCTTGGTCGGGATGACCGAGCGGGCCACGCTGCTCGGCGGTACGTTCGCCGCGGGACCCGATGCGAACCGGGGCTGGTCCGTCGACGTGGTGCTGCCGCGAACGGCGGTCGGCCGATGACGATCCGCGTACTCGTCGCCGACGACCAGGATCTCGTCCGGACCGGACTCGCGATGATCCTCGATGCGCAGCCCGGCATCGAGGTGGTCGGTCAGGCGGCCGACGGCCTGGAAGCGGTCCAGTTCGCCCGCCGGCTGCGGCCCGATGTGTGCCTGCTCGACATCAGGATGCCCGGCCTGGACGGGATCGCGGCGACCCGCGAACTCGCCGGCCCCGGCGTCGACGACCCACTGGCGATCGTGGTGATCACCACCTTCGATCTCGACGAGTATGTGTACGGCGCTCTGAAGGCCGGCGCGCGTGGATTCCTGCTCAAGGATGCCGGCCCCGACCTTCTGGTCCAGGCGATCCACGCCGCCGCCAACGGTGACGCACTGATCGCGCCGAAGATCACCGCACGGCTGCTGGCCGCGTTCTCCGAACCACCGAAGGGCCGCACACCAGTCCAACCGGTCGATCCGCTGACGACCCGCGAGGAACAGGTCCTGATCGCCGCGGCCACCGGCCGGACCAACGCCGAGATCGCGACCGAGCTGCACATCAGCCTCAGCACCGTGAAGACTCACCTGACCAGCGTGATGGGCAAGGTGGGCGCCCGGAATCGGGTCGAGATCGCCATGTGGGCCTACGAAACCGGCCGCATCAAGCTCTAGCTCACCTCGTCGGTGAGGCGGGTGCGGACTTGGGACCGCTCGTCGAGGCCGTCTCATCCTGCACCACCAGGCCCTCGCGCGGTACGTATGCGGCATCGGTTCGGTTCACCTTGGCGGCTGTGAGGTTTGCCGCAGGTTTCGATTGGGCGCCGGCCGGCAGATCGCCGTACTACCTGGCGTGGGCCGTGCACAAGCATCGGCCGCAGATCCGGAAGGACAAACGTCATGTCTAGCAGCACAAAACGCCGCCTGGCCCGCGGCATCGGCGCGGCCCTCGTCGCGACTGCCGCGTCCGCCACGCTCGCCGTCGGCGCGGCGTCAGCGAACAGCCAGGCGACACCGCCGGCGGGGATCAACGTGCCGGGCGACCCGACCGCAGCACCCGCCGCCTTCGTCGCGAGCCTGGAGGGCCGCAACGAGGTGACGGGCGGCGATCCAGACGGGCAGGCGCTGGAACTCATCGGCATTCAGGGCAACACGCTCAGCTACTCGGTGTCCTGGCGCGGCATCAGCACCCCGACCGAGGCAGCCATCCACGCCGCCGGTCGAGGAGCGGACGGGCCTGTTGTCGTGCCTTTGTTCACCAAGCCGAGCGGAGGGGGTAGCTTCGCCTCCGGCAGCGTCACCATCACTGACCCGACCGTGCTTGACGCGTTGCGCTCAGACCCGAGCGGCTTCTACACCGACCTGCGAAACGATGACTTCCCGAATGGCGCCGTACGTGCCCAGCTACACCAGCTCAGTCACGCGGTCAGCACGACCGGAGTGGCCGCAGTGCAGGAGTCGGTGATCTTCGGCAGCCAGATCTACGCCTGCACCGTGCAACGCGACGGCACCTTCGCCTTCACCCAGAACAACGTCGAGGCACGCCTCACCGGCGGCATCCACCACACCTTCGTCCAGCCGGCCGCCGGCCCGCCGCAGTGGCAGGCAGCCGACGGCAGCGCTGTCACCGGCAAGGTCGTCACCAAGAACGCCAACGGCGCGGGCAACATCGCCGAACTGGACCTCGACGCCACCCAGATCGGCGACTCCTCCGGACTGCTGTCGAACGCTGTCGAGGTGCTTCGCCTCAACACAGTCGGCGGCGTCGCGCCGACCGGTACCTGCGACCCGCAGGCCACGCCACTCGTCAACGTCCCGTACCAGGCCGACTACGTGTTCATCAACGGCTAGCCAGCCACTGCGATCTGAAGGAGTCGCCACGCGCCCACATCTGACGCGACGCTGGTTCGATCGGCAGCATGGCCTCGACCCCTTGAGCTAGAAGGGGTCGAGGCCATCGTCTACTTCCCGAAGAAGACGTTGATGATGCTGATCACGCCGGGGCCGATGATGACGACGAACATGGACGGGAACAGGCAGAACACCAGCGGGAACAGGATCTTCACCGGCACCTTCTGTGCCTTCTCCTCGGCACTTTGCCTGCGCCGCAGCCGCATCTCCTTCGCCTGTTCACGCAGTACATCGGCGATGGTGATGCCCAGCTCGCCTGCCTGCACGAGCGCGGACACGAACGACCGCAGCCCGGGCACCGTCGTCCGGTCTGTCATCGCGCGCAGAGCCTGCGAGCGCGACTTGCCGATCTGGATCTCCTGCAGCACCCGGGAGAACTCCGCAGCCAGCGGGCCGGTGGTGTTCCGGGCGACCTGCGCCAGCGCCGCGTCGAATCCGAGGCCGGCCTCGACGCAGACCGTGAGCAGGTCGAGCGCGTCGGGCAAGGCCTTCTGGATCTTCTCCTGTCGCTTGATCCCGGCGTTGTACAGCAGGACGTCGGGCAGGAAGAAGCCGATGGTCGCCGCCACGGCAGCGCCCACGACGAGCAGGCCGATCGTCCGAAGCCCGTACAGGCCGCCCAAACTGCCCAGGATGAACAGACCAAGGCCCTTCGCCGCCAGGACTCGGTCGGGCGTCAACCCCGACGGGTTGCCGGCCAGGTCGAGCCGGCGCTGCAACGTCGTACTGATGCTTGAGGGCGACAGGCGTACGGCGACTCCGCGCAGCCAGCCTGGCAGTGCGGCGAACGGATCGCGCTTCGGCTCGACCTCCACCGGTGCGTGCCGCGTGTAGTGACTGTCGATCGTGGCGAGTGCCCGGGCGACGCCCCCTTCGGCAGTTCGCGCGGTGATGCTGATGACTGCCATGACAATGGCGAGGCCGAGCGCGGCGACTCCCGCGATCAAGAGCACGGTCGGGTTCATCTCATGCCTCCACCTTGATCAGGACGCGGATCCAGAACGCGCCCACGATGATGAGCCCGACGCAGGCGGCGACCATCATGACGCCGATCGGTGTGGTGAACAGCGGGCTCATGTACTGCGGTTTGCTCAACGTCAGCCACGCACCGAGCGCAATCGGCAGACTGACGATGATGTAGCCGGACAGCCGCCCTTCGGCACTGAGAGCCCGGACATGGCGGCGGGTCTGTGCGCGTTCGCGCATGGTGTCGACGGTGTTCGTCAGTACCTCGGCCAGATTGCCGCCGACCTCCCGTTGGATCCGGGTGGCCATCACGACCCAGCGCAGATCCTCGCAGTGCATCCGGTCCGCAACGTGCGTGAGACCGTCCTCGAGATCTACACCGATCCTGGTCTCCGCGAGTGCCCGGGAGAACTCACTCGCGGCCGGTTGCGTGCCGTCTCGTACGACGGCATCGATGGCCTGAGCCAGCGAGAACCCGGAGCGAAGCGATCCGACGATCAGCTGCAGCACATCGGGGAGTTGTTCACCGAAGGCCGCACGGCGGCGCCCGATGCGGATGTTGAGGAAGACATGTTGGGCGAGCCAGCCGACGAGAAGTCCGATCGGCAAACTGAGCAGCTCGTTGACGCCCACGAGCATCAGGGCGACCCCCAGCGCCACACTGCCGCAGAGGACCAGCGACGCCCATTCGGCGGGCTTGCGCTTCACGTCCGCGAGATCGAGCCGCTTGGCAAGTCCTTGTTCGACGCCACTGGACCGCAGGACCTGGGCGACGAGTCCGACCGCGGTCCGCGCGGAAGCGCCCTCCACCTCACCGGTGTGGTGCTCGTCGCGGCGAGGCCCGTACTGGCTGACCTTCTGGACCAACCGACGCGCAGTGTCTTCCCGGGAGCCCTGCCAGCGCAGTAGTACGACAGCGAGCACCACGATCAAGAAGACCCCGGCCAGCAGCGCGAGAAGCTGCCATGACCAGATGGTCTGGTGCGACCGAGCCGGCTGTACCGCGTTCGTCGGCGCCGATGGAGGAGTTGGCAGAGTGACCGCGGCGAAGGTCACCATGGTCTTGGCGGTGACCGAACCGATGGCGACCCGCAGCATGACACTACGGCCTGCCAACGCGTCGGGCACAGTGACGTCGACCTCCGCGCGCGCAGTGAAGTTCCGCGCCACGGCAGCGAAGGCTGCCGTCAGCTCACTGGCGTTCTGCGCGGTCAGTATCCGTCCGCCCGCGGCCGACGCGATCTCCTGTGCCGCTGATGCGTCGCCGCTGCCGTACCGGAAGGCGACGACGTCAGCCGGGACGCGATCCGCCGCGAGCTGCCTTGTCACCGAGGTGCGCTTCGCCTTGCTGGAGGTGTCGACGCCGTCCGACAGCACGACCAGTCTGCGCTGGGCTGCCGGGCCGAGGCGGGCGGCATCGAGCGTGGCGACGGCTGCGCGGACAGCGTCGTACAGCGCTGTGTCGCCGGTGGCCTGCACGTGCGCCAACGCCGCACGAACCAGCGTGCGGTTCGTCGTCGGCGAGACCAAGAGACGAGGCCGGTCGGAGAAGGTGATCAGGCCCGCCCTTACGTCGTTCGGCAGGCTGGCAAGGTAGCTGAGCGCGGCCTGACGCGCCGCAGCAAGCCCCGAGCCGGCCATCGAGCCACTGGTGTCCAGTGCGATGACCACCGCGCGCGGCGGAGCCGCTGTCATGGTCGTGCTGCTCACCGGCGTCACCTGTGCCGGCAGCGAGGTGCTGCCTGCCTGGACGCGCACCGACTTCGAGTCCAGCTTTCCTGACACGTTGGCGGTCGTGAGCACGAAGCTGGCATGGCCTTGGCTGACCTGCACAGAGTCGATCCGTGCCGACGGACTGCCGTCCGCGTGCGCAATTCCCGGCAGCACCACTGCCAAGCCGAGGACTATGGCACCCAGCCATCGGATGCGTCGCGCGATCGTCATCGGTAGACCTCTTCCACGCCGAACATCCGCGGCGGCACGTAGACGCCGCGATCAGCGAGCCGCTCGAGGAAACCTGGGCGCAGGCCGGTCGACCGCAGGGCGCCGCGGAAGCTGCCGTGCTCGTCGACGCCCGCGCGGAAGTCGAACTGGAACACGTCCTGGAGAGTGATGACCTCACCCTCCATGCCGGTGACCTCGGTGATGTGCGTGATGCGACGTGTCCCGTCCTTGAGGCGGGCCTGGTGCACGATGAGGTCGAGCGCGGAGGACATCTGCTCGCGGATCGCCCGCTGCGGCAGGTCGACGCCGGCCATCAGCACCATGGTCTCCAGCCGGGACAGCGAGTCGCGTGGCGCGTTGGAGTGCACGGTCGTGATCGAGCCGTCGTGGCCCGTGTTCATGGCTTGCAACATGTCGAGTGCGGCGCCGTCGCGGACCTCACCGATGATGATGCGGTCGGGGCGCATCCGCAGGGAGTTGCGCACCAGTTCGCGGATCGCGATCTCGCCACGCTTCTCGACGTTCGCCGGACGCGACTCGAGCCGCAGTACGTGCTCCTGCCGCAGCTGTAGCTCGGCGGCGTCCTCGATCGTGACGATGCGTTCGTCATCGGGAATGAACGATGACAGCACGTTCAGCGTCGTCGTCTTGCCGGAGCCGGTGCCGCCGCCGATCAGGACGTTCAACCGGCCCCGCACACAGGCCTGCAGCAGTTCCGCGACCGGCCCGGTCAGCGTGCCGAACGAGATCAGGTCGTCGACCGTGAAGGGGTCGGCGGCGAACTTCCGGATCGTGAGCAGTGACCCGTCCAGCGCGACCGGCGGTACGACGGCGTTCACCCGGCTGCCGTCGGGCAGCCGGGCGTCCACCATCGGGCTGGCGTCGTCGACCCGGCGGCCGACTCGGGAGACGATCTTGTCGATGGTGCGACGCAGGTGGCTCTCGTCGGTGAACGCCGCGTCGACCGGAGTCAGCCGCCCGTCGCGTTCGACGTAGATCTGGTCGTGACCGTTGACCATGATCTCGGAGACGCCGGCATCACGCAGATACGGCTCTAGGGGGCCGTGGCCGAGGATCTCGTCGGCGACCTCCTGCGCTACGCGCGCACGGTCGGCCGCGGTCATCGGGGTGTCATCGCGCTGCAGTACTGCCTGCAGGGTTTGCGTGACCTGCTGTTCGAGTTCGTGCTGGTCGAGGTGAGCGTCGTACAGCTTGGGACCAAGGCTCTCCAGCAGACCCTGGTGCACGCTGCGCTTCACGCCGGCGAACGGGTCCGCGTTGCGCGCTGCCCGGCGCGGTACGTCGGCCGACGTCTGCGGACTCGGTGAACTCGTCGGCACCGTCCGGGAGTGTTGCCCAGGGGGTGCCTGGCGCTTGGCCAGTCGTTCGGACAGATTCATGATCGCCTGCCCGCACCACGGCGTCCGAACGCCTTGGACCTCGACGCAACCGGCCGGTTGAGCAGCCGTTCGTGCGCGAGCCGAGTAATCGCCTGGCTGACCGGATGAGTCGGGGTCGCGATCACGATCGGGGTGCCCTTGTTAATCGAAATGGGCACGTTGCGGCTGGACGGCACGTGCCCGTTGATGGCACTGCGGACCACGCGCTCGACATCGCTCGAGGACAGTCCGACCTTCGAGTCGGAGCGATTGAGCACCACTGAGCGAATGTCGCGCGGGTAGGACAGCAGGTCGAGCATGTCCAGCGTGATTCGCAGATTCTTCAGTGCTGGTGTGTCCGGTGTGGTCAGCAGGACATGATGATCGGAGACGTCCATCGCGGTCAGCACATGCTCGCTGAACTGCGCCGGCGTATCGACCACGACGAAGTCGAACATCCCCCGCAGTACCGTGAGCAGCTCGCCGACCAGCGTGGCTGGAATCTTCTCCGCATCGCCGGGGGTCACCGGCGCGAGCAGCATGTCCAGCCCAGGTCGGTACGACGTCAGCAGCGAGACCGCACCTGTCGTGTCGAGATGGCCGGCCATCGGCAAGGCGTCGCTGATCGTGCGGACCGGGTCGAGCTGAACGCTGATCGCCACGTCACCGAACGAGAGATCGAGGTCCACCAAGCAGACTCGGATGCCGTCGCTCGCGGACAGCGCCGCGGCCAGGTTGATCGCGATGGTGGTCTTGCCACACCCGCCCTTGGCGGCGAACACGGTGACGACCTTGCCCTGGTGCTCTGGTTCCGGCTCGTCGTTGACACGCACCCGGCCCGACAGCGCGCGCGAGCGTTCGCACGCCGCGACGAGCGCTACGGTGTCGCCGGCGGCAACCACTTCCCGCACTCCGGCTCGAAGTGCCTCCGTGAGCAGGTCGACGTCCACGTGCTCGCGGACCAGGATCAGGCCGGTGGCCGGCCGCTCCAACCGCAGCTCTGCGGCGAACCGCAGGGCGGCCCGGGCGTCGGCATCGGGTCCGACCACGACGAGATCCTCGGCGGCGTCGTCGTTCAGGGCGCGGAGCGCGGCATCGAGGTCGTCGACCGACCGAACGTTCCCACCGAGGTTCGAGATCAGGTCGTCCGGCGCAGCGGCCGGCTGACAAAGAATGGTCATCGCAGTGCCCTCACTTCTTCGTGGTCTTCGGCGCCACCGGGAACAGCGGCTCGTTGTGGTCTTGGACCTTGACCTGAGCGGACGGGCCGAGCAGTGCCAGGTACGGCAGCGAGGTTTGCGACAGCTGGATCAGGCGTTCGGCGTCGATCTGATTCGCGGCGAAGGTCACCAGTGTCAGGTCGTTCTGCCCCGACGCGGCGCCCTGCGAGAAGGAGCTGTTGCTCGTCTTGCATCGTCTTGCGGCGTGCCGGACGTGGCCGGGCCGATCGCGATCACGCGCACCTTCGGGATGACGACCGCGGTTTTGGCGACCGCCTTGCCGCCGCCCTGTTGTTTGTGTTGGCCGGTGCAGTTCGGCTGCGCGCTGACGTCGCCGGCGCTGCCGGCGACGACCGTACCGAAGACGGCGACGTCCGACCCGGCCTTCACGTTGCCGGCCACCACTTCCGGGCTGCAGAGCGTGATGGTGACGGCCACCTTGCCTTCGGGAATCGCCAGTCCGCCGGTGGCCTGTGCGGGGGTCACCAGCGTCGACTTCAGGAGCAGTTGGCCCGGGCTGAGGTCGGACGAGGTGACGAGGGACTCCTGCGCCGGCGTGATCTCCATGACCGCGTCCGACGACACCGACGATGCCGGCAATGTCTCCTGGTGCAGGGATGCCTTCGCGTCAGCGGCAGAGGTTCCGGCCGGAATCGCCTTGCCTACAACGAGAACGGTCACCGCTTGCTGTCCGGCGACCGCGCGGGCGTCCGCGCGATCGACGTACACCAGCACGGCGGCCGTCCCGAGTACGGCCAGCGCGACCGCCAGCACGATGGTCAAAACTCGACGTTTCATGGTTCTCTCTCTTCTGCTGGCGGTTCTAGCCGGCGAGCTTGACGGCTACGGCGCCGAAGTACGTGCCGGTGCCGACGCTGGTGGAGACAGGCACCAGGGCCTGCGTGAAATGTCCGTAGATGCAGGACGGAGTGGTGCCCCCGTTCGGGCACGAACTCTTGGTGAACGGCGATGGGATGGCGTCCTTGAGGGGGTTCATGTTCGCGTAGCCGGTGAGGATGAAGGCAGCTAGTCCGACCAGGTGATATGTGGCACCGCTGCCCGAACCGGTCGTCGTGTCGAAGATCGGGATGAAGATCGGCGCCCCACTCGCGACGTACGACGTCAACACGTCCTGACACGGCTTGGTGATGCTCTTGCCGGGGTCGCTGCCTCCGATGGCACCGCTCTGCGTGAGGTCGATCGCGGCCCTGCATCCACCGCTGTCGATCAGCCAGCCGAACTCACCGGGCGCGCTCAGACCGGCGCAGGTGGGCGCGTTGGGCGCGTCGCGGACGAAGATCCGTACGTCGGTGCCGAAGGTCGGCGGTGTACCGCCGGTCGCCTGGGTCCACGCACACAGCGAGAGCGTCATCGCGATCGACTGCGAGCTCTGCAGGGCCGGGCCCCACATCGCGCGAGCGCAGGCGTGGACCGTACTACCTTGGTAGCCGGCGTTTCCGGTCAGGGTGCGGGCGAACACCGGCGGCAGCAGCGAGGAGCCGCCAGATGTCCTCGTGGCGGTGTGCACATCGACGTAGTTCGTCCCGGTCGCCGGTGCGCTCGGGCAGTCGACCATGGTTCCCGAGGACGCCGGACAACCCGGCAGACCACCTTTGATGTCGTGACCGCAGACCAAGGTCACCGCCGACACGCCGTCCTTCGCGTTGAGGTTCGCATAGGTGGCCGCCGTACCGGTGGTGCACGCCGGCCCGATGAGGCAGCTCTTCGCGACGGCGAGCGAGCCGGCGTCGGCACCGTTCTGCAACTCGGCACGCTCCTGGTACAGCTGTCCGACGTCGACGGTCAGAGCAGCCATGCCCAGCAGTACGCCGGTCGCGAGCAGCATGCCGACCAGGACCCCGAAGGCACCTCGGTCGTCGGCGCCGAGTAGCCGCATCATCGGACGGACGAACGGTGGGATCAGGTTTCGCATGGCATGACCCCCCGGGCGGACAACGTGGTCTGGCCGCTCAGGCCGGTGCCACCGAAAAGGCCGACGAGATATCCGAGGCCGGGCGTGAACTGGAAGGTGAAGCTGGCTTGCACGGCGCCGTTGCTGCCTGGGCCGGCGCCGACTGGGCAGGCCGACTGGATCGACACACCGACGGGGCTCAGCCCGGTTGCGGCAGCCTGCGTACGACTCGCCACGTTCGGCTGTCCGAGTGCGACGAGCCGAGCGCCTTCGCGCGCGGCCTGGGTGAGCGTCTGCTGTGCGTTGAGCATCCGGCCGAAGTCGATGATGCCCATCACGATCAGCAGCAGCAGGGGAAGCAGAAGCGCGAACTCGACAGCGGTGGCGCCGCGGTCCGCGCCGCTGCCCCCATGTATCGACGAGGGCAGCATGCGGCGTACCCATGCCGTGGGCCGGATGCGAGATAGGTGGCCGTGGTGAGTTTCCCCGCCGCGCTTCCCTCGTCTCGGATACATGAGCTCTCCCGGTTCCTGAAGGTCGATCAGAAGGCCCCGATGGCGCCGGCGTACAAAGCGGCGACCAAGGGGCCGAGGATGATGACAGTGGGTACGACGACGAGCACGATCAGCGCTACCACCAGGCCGTACTCGATCAGCGTCGCGCCGCGATCGTCGCGCATCACCTTGCCGGCAAGGGTTTTGACGAACCCCGCGAGACTGGGCATCGGAACTCCAACCTGGGCGAGGCGGTGGCGGCCCGGCCGTCCGGCCGGGCCGCACCACCCCTCGCGATCGAACGGAGGGGATCGGCAGATCGTTCGATCGGTCAGAGGTTGCCGGCGACGTCGGTGAACAGGCCGGCGATGGCCGGGCCGAGGACGATCAGCGCGGGAACCACGATCATCGCGATCAGCGCGACCATCAGGCCGTACTCGATCATGGTGGCGCCACGCTCGTCGCGACGCGCCTGCTGGACGGCGGTCTGCACGTAGCTGAGCAGGTTGTTGATCATGGGAACTCCTTCAGTTGGCGGCGGGTGCGGGACCCACCCGTTGATCGAACGGCGACCTGCCGATCGGTACCGAAACAGTGCGGGATCGCCGCCCTGGCCCGGCATCGGTCAACCGGCCAGACAGCGCAGGACGATCGACCGACAACGGCGGAGACCACCGCCGACCGGCCGACAGGAGATGACAGGTCTGTCGGTCGTTCGGCTGACACCGTCGGCCGGTCAGCCGGCCTCGCTGCTCCGGTCGGCTGGTTCTGCGGTGATGTGGTTCCTTCGCGCGTGACGTGCGCCGTACCTTGGCCGGCATGGACATCGCGTGGGCAGTTGCCGGGGGCATCATTGGCTTCGTGGCCGGACTGCTGCTGCGTAGCACGGTCTTCCGGTTGTCGGTGGTTTCCGGCGAACCCGCCCCCACCTGCTGCGCGCGCTGCGGGGCACGGGTCGGCGGACGTTTCGCGATCCGGTGTACGCAGTGTCGTGGCTGGTTCGGCGTTCCGTTCGTCCTCGAGTTGGTGACCGCTGCGGTGGTTGCCCTGCTGCTGTGGCGGTTCGCCGGTCTTCCGGATGCGGCCGCGTTCGCCTTCATCGGCGCGTTGGGGGTCGCGTTGGCCGCCATCGACATCGCGGTCCAGCGGTTACCCAACCGGTTGACTCTGCTGCTGTACCCGGGTCTGATTGCGCTGTTCGGACTCGCGACGGCGGTCGACGGGCATCCGTCGTACCTGCTGCGCGCGCTACTGGGCGGGCTGGTGCTCGGTGGCGGCTACTTCGTGCTGGCGGTGTTGAGCCGGGGCCAGCTCGGTGGCGGGGACGTCAAGCTCGCCGGCGGAATCGGCATCGCGCTCGGCTGGCTGGGCTGGCCGACTCTGCTCGTCGGGGCGTCCCTGGGCTTCGTCCTGATGGGTGTCGTGAGCCTCGTGCTGCTGATCGCACGCCGGATCACGCTCCAGCACAGCATCAGCTTCGGCCCGTTCATGCTCGGCGGCGCACTGGTGGCCATCCTCGCCGTCGCGTGACGAGTGGAGCGTGGCCTGCAGGAACTATGTCACCAGCTGTCTGATTGTTACGGCAAAAAGCACCCATCCGAATCCCGTAACGGGTTGTAGGCGATCGCCGATCAACGGACCAGTAAGTGACATCTACTCATCTCCGGCTGGGGGCCACCGAGAGTCCGGCGGGGGCAAGCAATGCAGAGCTCGATCAAAGTCGTCGTCATCGACGGCCACACACTGACCAGGTACGGACTGATGAGGCTCGTCAGCATTGACGCCGACATCACCGTCGTCGGCGAATGCGGCCTCGCCGCTGAGGCGCCGGCACTGGTCGAGTCCGCCCGGCCGGACGTCGTGGTCCTGGATGTCGCTCTGCCTGACGCTGACGGCCTCCAGCTCGCCCGTGAACTCCGTGACCGGTACGCCGAGCTCGGCATCGTCGTACTCACGGCCCAGGCGAAGGACGACCTACTGTTCAGGGCGCTCGAGACCGGCGTCTCCGCCTTCGTCGACAAGACCGCCCCGAACGCCGAGGTCCTCGGGGCGATCCGGCACGCCGCCGTGGCGGCCGCTTCCTTCACCGCGACCGGCCTGATGCACGCGTTGGCTCGTCGCGGCGCTGGACGGCCCACCGGTGGGCAGTCTGTCAGTGATCGGGTGCCGGTTGGTCTGGCGCTCAGTCCGCGCGAGCAAGAGGTTCTGTCCCTCCTGGCCATGGGTCATTCTGTGCCTGAGATCGCCGGCGCGATGTTCGTCAGTCTCTCGACGGCCAAGACCTATGTTTCCCGCGTGTACGAGAAGCTGGGCGCCGTCAATCGCGCGAACGCGATCATGATCGCCCTCGGACAGGGCCTGATCACGCCGAAGCTGCCGGCCTCGGCCTAGGCCGAAACGGCGGGCACTGAGGTCCGTGGGGGTATCGCTTGCTCGGCCGGCACGAACTCGTCAGCTCGATCCTCGCGGGTCGCTTGCAGCGCATGATCGAAGCCCGGATCGGAGTACGCGGCCGCCCTCAGGCGCCAGAGGTGCAATACGTCCCGCAGTTGCTGGAAGCGCCACACCTCGTGGGCAGCGTCCAGTGCGCCGTGGTACTCGCTGAGGAACTGCTCATGCCACTTCGCCGGCAATAGGCGGAGGATCTCGCTGGGGTCATCCGGCGAGCTCTGCATCGGCTGAGCAGTCATGTCACCAGATTACTCTGAGCAGACCCTCCGCGTATCAAAGCTATCCACACCCCACCGAACTGACCGGCGGTCCTGGCGAAGTGGTTGGCGATTCCCAGAGCGAGAAACCGCAGGTGAGAAGGGTGGTCAGGGGCGGTCTAGAACCGCCGACCTCGCTTTTCAGTCCGACAGCGATAGCTAGGCTGACGGGCCTTCCGTCTTCGACGCTGTACCTCGGTTCGCCGTGAGTGACCGGATTGCCCTGGAGCCACTCGGCCGTCGCCGTACCGATCGCCGCGCCGGGGTCGACGCGACCCGGTACGCCGAGGCGCTGGCGGGTTAATGGTTGGCCTGGCGGGCTGCCGGGGCTGAGGATGAGTGCGATGACTACTACTTCCCCCCGAGCGGTTCGCTTCGTCGAGATGACCAGTACCGCGCTGAGCGCGTTGCTGGCCGACGACCGTCCCGCGGCAGAGACCGAGCTCGGCTTCCCACTCGGCGACGAGTTCCTCACTGACCGGGCCAAGTGGCTCTGGCAGTACCGCCTCGATCAGCTGACCCGGGATCCCAGCACCTTCGGCTGGCTCGTCAAGCTCGCTGTGGCCGACGGGATCGTGGTCGGCTATGCCGGTTTCCACGGTCCACCGGACGAGGCCGGCATGGTGGAGATCGGCTACACCGTCGACCCGCCGTACCGGCGACAGGGTTTCGCCAGGGCGATCGTGACCGCGCTCCTGGAACGTGCGGCGGCCGAACCCGCAGTACGGACCGTGCGGGCCACCATCAGCCCCACCAACGAGGCATCGCTGGCCACCATCGCCGGCTTCGGCTTCGTCGAGAACGGCGAACAGTGGGACGAGGAGGACGGCCTGGAACTCATCTTCGACCGCCCCAGCCGCTGATACGAACGTGGCTCGCGGCATCACCCGCCTAACCAACCTCCCTGG
The DNA here is from genome assembly GCF_045040325.1 of Kribbella sp. NBC_01510. Classification (NCBI taxonomy): domain Bacteria; kingdom Bacillati; phylum Actinomycetota; class Actinomycetes; order Propionibacteriales; family Kribbellaceae; genus Kribbella; species Kribbella sp. NBC_01510. Next base: position 2,988,611 of record NZ_CP109418.1, read on the forward strand.
TCAGGACTGCTAGGCCACCTTGGCAATCTTGCATTCGATGCCGGCCGATCCAATGGAGCTTGCGCCGGGGTGGTTCCTCCGAATGTGGTCGTGCCGCGAACCTCGAAGGTCTGACCGCCGATCCTCTGGTGGGAGGCTGCATCCAAGACGTCGACGGTAACTGAGTAGCTCGCCGCGTCGCCTGAAATCGTGCCGCTGATCGTGACCGCGCCCTGCGATCCGACTGTGTTCACCTGACAATCGACGGTCGTCCTGTAGCTCTTCGCACCCCCTGGCTCACCGATCACGTAGAGCACGGCGACGACGCCCAGGAACGCCAGCACACCGAAGGCGATGATCATGTAAGTCTTCCGCCTGCGGCGCGGACGCGAGCCGTATTCCTCGTTGGCCATGGTCCACTCGCTAGTCGGCACCCCGGTCCCCCGGCACAAGGGGGCACTTCATGGAGGGAAGTAGCAACTCCCAGAACCCCTGCCTCACTGCGCAGGCGCGGCCGGTTCACGGCACAGGGACGTGGCGACAGCGCCGATCAATGATCCAGCTTGTTGTCTGGGCCGGTGGTAAAGCAGAACAAGGCGCGACCCCGTGCGCTGCTGAAGGCTCGTGAAAGTCCGTACCTGCCAAGGCGCGAAAGACGCCAGCTAATCAGACTAGGCGCCGGAGAGCGGCGTCCGCGACACTTGGTGGATGGAGACATCGATCACTGCCGCTGGTGCGATCGACACGTTCCTGGTGCTGCTGATCGGTATTGGGCCGAAGCTCGCGCTGGTCCCGTTCCTGGAAATCACCGCTTCCCTTGACCCGGCCGTCAAGCGGCGGGTGCTGCGCAAGATGCTGACCACGGCGGCGGTGGTGGCCGTGACACTCATGGTGCTGGGCGAGTTGTTGCGCGCATTGCTGCACTTCACGATCGGATCCCTGTCGATCGCAGGTGGCGTGATCTTGCTCGTGCTGGCGGTGTGGATGGTTCTCGGGCCACCCACTGACAGCAGCCACCGCACCGCCGGGAAAGACCCGATGCAGCTTGCGCAGTTCCCGCTGGCCGTGCCCTACCTGCTCAACCCGGTGGGCATCGTCGGCCTGATGACGATCTCCGCTGAGGCGAAGTCACTCAGCGTCTTCGCCGTGGAGTTCGGCATCCTCGTGTTCGTCCTGCTGCTGGACGTCGTGGTGTTCCGCTGGGCGAACCGGGTGAGCGACAAGCTCGACGAAGGCCGCATGCTGGTCACCGAGAAGGTCTTCGGCTTCCTGATCGCTGCGATCGCTGTGCAGCTGGTCCTCGACGGCCTGGCCGATGTCGGAGTCATCGCGCCAATTCCGCACTAAGCACATCGCCACGCCGGCCGCTTGATGTCGTCGAGCCTGCGCGTGAACGCCACAGTTGCGTGAGGCTGCTCCTGCTGCTCGGGGTTCCGCCGCACATCGTGCAGGTGATCGTCGGGCACGCGGACATTCACGTGACGAGACGATCTACGCGCACGTATCGCTGGACGATCAGCGGAAGGCCCTCGATCAGCTCGCGGAGCTGGTTGCCGGGTAGCCGTTGCGGTCCGGGTTGCGGTCACCGAAGACTTCAGTGGGAACGAAACCTGTAGGCGTGGTTCCGGGAAGCCGGGCGCGCGGTGACGGGTCAGTTGAGCCGAAGAGATCCGGCCCCTGCCCCGGCCGCTGCGGTCCTGAGCCCCGATCGAAGGCAAACTTCGGGAGGGCCTCGGTCATCACGGGAACTTCGGGTTCCAACAGCCAACACACAAGCTAGTGCCTCGCCAGGAAGCGTCGAGGTCGTTACGGCACTTGCCTTCCGCCCGGTCAATTTTGGGGGAGAACCTCGCAGCTGCACCCTTCTACCTACGCATTCCCAGGGTGAAGGGACCAGATCAGGGGTGAACCCCGCACCTGGCCGCCGGGACGGGCTTCGGGGTGGTGGTCACTGCGGATTACCTCCCCTACCTTGCTTGACGCGGCGCTAGCGCCCGGCCACGGAGTAGGTGTCAGCTTGACCTTTAAGGGCATCGGAGATCTCTGAAGGATCACGGCCCTGCGGGGTACGACGATCGTTGGGGGGAGCTCAGAGGGCTACGGGAACAAGAGGATCAGGACGACAGCCAGGAAGACGCCGACGAGGAAGTACGGAACTGCGGCACGCCAGTAGGCCATGCTGTTGCCGGACTTCCGGGCGCCTCTGATCACGTAGTACGCGCAGCCGACGGCGACGAACATGCAGAGCGTGCCGACGACATCCCGCTTCCAGGCCCAGGTGACCGCGGCGAGGATGATCGCGGCGATGACGCTCTCGGCGATACGGCTCGCTGAGTTCTGCTGATCGGCCACGGTGGCCCTCCCGAACGTCCCCCAGGCCAGCACGACAATGCTAGTCGCGGAGTCAGCCCCTGTCGCCGGGTCCGCAAGCGGAGGGTGAGGAGCTGCTTCTACCCGCCCTGCCGGCGCCAAACCTCTCGTCGTCATGACCCAGATGGGACCCGTGCAGAGCGTCTCCTCAGCGTGTATCGCTGACTGGTGAGAGGCTCTGTGCCTGCAAAGGTGGGTCGAAGGAGGGTAATGAGACACATCTACCTCGTCACGCATCCCGAGGCACAGCATCACGTTGACGGCGTCGTTGGAGGCTGGCACGACTCAGATCTGACAGCCCTTGGGCGCGTGCAGGCCGAACGCATCGCCGAGGTTCTGGCGAGCAGGATCGAACTCCAGCCGGTCGAGGTCTACTCCTCTGATCTGCGGCGAGCCAGCCAAACGGCAGAGCGAATTGCTCGGAGGTTCGTCGTCGAGGTCCAGACTGATGCGCGGCTTCGCGAGAGGTCCAACGGTGAGGCTGACGGGCGTCCCCAAGCGTGGCTCGCCGAGCGCCGCATCCCACTTCCGGAATACGGCGATCGACTCGGCCACCACGACGGACCAGCCGGTGCGGAGACACGAATGGAACTGGTCGCACGTCTGTACCCGGCCCTCGATGACATCCTCCGTCGACCAGTCGCGAACCAGATAGTGGTGTCGCACGGGTCCGCATCGAGCTATCTGATTGCTGCCTGGATCGGCATGCCGATGACGTCGACAGACCGGGTCTTCTTTCCCCTGGCTGCAGGCGGTATCACCACTCTCCGCCGCAACGACACCCACTTCAGCCATCAGGTTGTGTCTCTGAACGAGACCCAGCACCTGCAGGGTGTCGGAGGGCCACCACTGGTGTGATCAGTGGCTTTGGTGCCGCCGCACAACGTTCAGTCGATCGTCGGGTCATGCCGACATCCAGGTCACGATCGCGGCCTACGCGCACGCATCCCGTGAGGGCCGGCGGGGGCTGGATCAGCTCTCGCGGAACACCTAGCCGACAGACGTTGCTGGACCTGTTGCTGTACTAGCGGGAGGGTCGGCGATTCTCAGAAGGAGAAACCGTAGGTGAGAAGGGTGGTCAGGGGCGGTCTCGAACCGCCGACCTTCCGCTTTTCAGGCGGACGCTCTACCAGCTGAGCTACCTGACCGGGAGAAAGTTCGGCGGCGGTGTGTTTACACCGCCGCCTTCTCCTGGCGACCCAGACGGGACTCGAACCCGCGACCTCCGCCGTGACAGGGCGGCACGCTAACCAACTGCGCCACTGGGCCAGATGACTCGATGATCCTACAGCATCTTCGAGGTGCTTCTGACACCGGTCTTTCGACCGTATCCCCAACGGGATTCGAACCCGCGTTACCGCCTTGAAAGGGCAGCGTCCTAGGCCACTAGACGATGGGGACTCGGACCCGCGGGAGCCGAAGCTCCAGGGACAGCCGTAAGCATAGAGGAGACCGCGCCCGCAGCCAAAACGAGTTCCGGGGCGGGCGCCGTACGCCCTGGGGGGAGGCGTACGGCGCCCTGGAATCAGCTGGTCGCGTCAGGGGCAACCAGCTGCGGGTACTGAGCGGCGAACAGCCCGTAGAAGTCGAGGGCCGGAAGGATGTGGCCCTGCGGGCGGGCGGAATCTGCGACGCTGTAGGCCCAGAGGGCGGACCGCATCCGCTGGTTGGGTGTGCCGTGGTGGCCGTCCGCGGCGAAGCCGCAGTCGCCCAGCTGGTAGAACATCTGGCCGAACGCCTGCACCCGCTTCCACTGCATCGCGGCGCCGCGGGCGTGGGTGAGGAAGTACGCGCTGAACGCGTCCGCCATCAGCTCCGCCCAGCGGGACGCCTCGGGCCCGGGCAGGTCGGGCCGCATCAGGTCGTCGGAGTACTGGACCTGGTGACCGAACTCATGGGCGAGGATGGCCTGCGGCGCCACGTCGCCCAGCCCGACCCGGGCGAAGCCTTCGAGCACGCCGTCACCGAAGGCGATCCGCCGCGGGGACTTGCCGAGGCCGGGGATGTCCTCACCGCCCGGAGCGGCGTACGCGTTGAACGTGAAGATCGGTAGGTCGCCGTACCCGAGCGCCGGGCTGTTCAGCTCGTGCGCGACCAGGTCCGCGGAGATCCGCGACGCGGCCGGGTCGAAGCCGTAGAGCGTCGTGAAGACGCGGTAGTTCACCTCGGGGTCGAGCATGGCCCGGCCGTGCGCGGGCACCAATTCGACGTCGCCGGACGGGATGTCCCAGAACGTCTTCAGGTCGCGGATCGTGCGGTTGACCTGGTTGCTGAACTCGCCCCGTGCACCGTAGGTGAACGGACCGGTCTGCGGCAGGTACGCCGCGTCCATGAGCGCCATGTTGAACAACAGGACGTGGAGGACGGCGAGCCGCTGCTCGAAGGTCCAGTCGGTGACGTCCGGCATGATCGCGGACACCACCGGCGGGGTGGCGTCGGAGCACTCGTACTGGGTCGGGTCGATGGCCTCGAGTACGGCGTCCTGGGCCGTGTTGTCCTTCAGCCCGAGCTTGGCCTTGACCGCCTCGGCCCGCTCGCGCATCGCCGGCAGGTTGTCGACAATCTGCTGCAGCTCAGGTGACAGGTTCTGCGGTACGGCGCTTTGCACGACAGGGGCCGCAGTGGCGGTGGACGGGATCGCGAGGCCGAACGTCAGGGCGAGAGCGGCGACCACCGGCCAGATCAGGCGTTTTCTCATCGGGGACTCCTGGGAACGCGTGGGGGACTTGGGCGGCATCAGTATTTGCCGCAGGTAGCGGACGCTTCGAGGGCTGGAGCTGTCAGAAACCGGCATGGCGAGAACCTGTCGCCGGTGATACACAGAGGCATGGAAGCGCTCCGGGCCCTGGGTCTGTCGGCCGGCGCGGAGGGGGTCCTGCTCGAGTTGCTGCAGAACCCGGAGACCACCCCGGCCGAGCTGGCCGCGAGCCACGACGACCTCGACGCCGTCCTCTGCGAGCTGACTGATCTCGGTCTGATCGAGCGGACCGCCGACGCGGTGGTGGTTCGGCCGCCCCGCCTCGCGCTCGGCGCTCTCGCGGAGCGTCATACGCAGCAGGCCGCGCTGGCCCGGGACAGCGCCGAGCTGCTGTCGGAGCTCTGGAAGGCGGCCACCGGCAAACCTGACTACCTCGAGGTCCTGCCGACGTACGCCGCCGCGCAGGCGGTCCTGAACTCGGTCCAGACCGAGGCCGAGGAGCAGGTCCGGGCAATGACCATGGGCAACATCGCCGCCCGTGAGCTGCGGATCGTCGACGGCATGTTCGACGCCCTCGAGCGGGGTGTCAGGTACGACGTGATCTACGGCGCCCACGTCCTCCAGGACGCCAACGCGCTGCACCTGGTACAGGCGTGCATCGAGGCCGGTGAGCAGGCCCGGGTGTTCCCGCACGTACCGCTCAACATCACGATCGTCGACGATCGGTGGGCGCTGGTCGGCGCACGGTCAGACGTACAGCGGGGGCCGGAGTTCGTGGCGATGGTGGTGCACGATTCGCCGCTGCTGGGTGGGCTTGCCCGGATCTTCGAGGCATTGTGGCGGATCGCCGTACCGATCACCGGCGGCACCGAGCTGAACGACGTGACCGCTGGACCCAGCCTGGACGCTAAGCGGCTGCTGACCTATCTGAGTGCAGGGCTGACGGACGAGTCGATTGCCCGCGAGTTCGGGGTCAGCGAGCGTACGATCGCGCGCCGGATCGGCCGCCTGCAGGAGGCGCTCGGGGCGCAGACCAGGTTCCAGCTCGGCGTGCAAGCGTCGCGTCAGGGCTGGCTTTAGGTCACTACGCTGGCAGCGTGATCGAGATGAGTCGGGCGGACTTCGAGGTGCTGGTGTCGGAGGCGCTGGACGAGGTGCCGGGCGAGCTGGCGGCGCTGATCGACAACGTGGCGATCTTCGTCGAGGACGAGCCGCCGGCCGGGGATCGGGAGCTGCTCGGGATCTACGAAGGCATCCCGCTGACCGAGCGCGGGCACTACTACGGCGGCGTACTGCCGGACCGGATCACCATCTACCGCAACCCGACCCTGCGGATGTGCGCCACGGTCGAGGACGTCGTCGACGAGGTGCACATCACGGTGGTGCACGAGATCGCGCACCACTTCGGCATCGACGACGCCCGCCTGCACGAACTGGGCTACGGCTAGGAGCGCGAGAACAGCAGCTTCCACGGCATCAGGGCCGACTCGAGCTGCACCTTCAGGGTCATCTTCGACGCACCCACGGTCCGCTCCTCGAAGCGGATCGGAACCTCGGCGATGCGCAGGCCGCGCTTGACCGTCCGGTAGTTCATCTCGACCTGGAACGAGTACCCGTTGCTCTCGATCGTGCCCACGTCGATCCAGCGCAGCGTGTCCGCCTTCCAGGCCTTGAACCCGGCCGTGGCGTCCTTCACGTGCAGCCGCAGGATCGCGTTCACGTAGAAGTTGGCCCACGCGGACAGCGCCCGCCGGTGCCAGCCCCACTCGGCCGCCGCCTCGCCGCCTTCGACGTACCGGGACCCGATCACCACGCCGGCGTCCGTCGTCCGCAGCGTCTCCACCATGGTCGGGATCACCGAGGCCGGGTGGGACAGGTCGGCGTCCATCTGGATGACGATGTCGGCGCCTTCGTCGAGGGCGCGGGTGATCCCGGCGATGTACGCGCGGCCGAGACCGTCCTTCACCGTCCGGTGCAGTACGCCGACCCGCTCCGGCGACTCCTTCGCCAGCTCGTCGGCGATGTCACCGGTGCCGTCGGGGGAGTTGTCGTCGACGACGAGCATCTCCAGGCCGGGCAGGTTGAGGTCGGCCAGCAGTCCGGCCAGCACGGGCAGGTTCTCCCGCTCGTTGTAGGTCGGCACGACGACCACGATCTTGGTCAGCTCACCCATGACTTTCCTTTGTCGGAGACAAGGAAAGCTACCGCATCCGACGATCAGAGCTGCGCCAGCGCCTCCGGGACCGTGGCGAAGATGCGGAACTGGGCGCCGAGACCGGTGACCTCGAGCGGCCGGTCGATCGGCCGGCCGACGCCGACCAGGGCCAGGGTGATGTTGTGCTCGCCGGCCAGGTTGCGGGCCTCGACCAGGTTGCCGAGACCGGCGGAACTGCAGAAGGTGACGTCGGAAACGTCGATCAGGACCAGCCGGGCCGGCGGCGCCACCGCGGCGCGGATCGACGCGGACGCGAAGTCGGTGCTGGCGATGTCGATCTCACCGGACAGCCGGACCAGCAGTACGCCGGGTTCGAGTTCCTGGGTCTCAGCGTCGAACGTGGTTCTGATCATCTCGCCATCCCGCGGGTCTCGGTGGCTTGTCACGCCGGTCTCTCCCCCGGGCAGCACCATGACCACCGGTCGGTCCTGGCGGAACGGAACTGCCCTGTTCTCACCGTATGCCCCAACGCGCCGGCGTCACAACGGTTCTCGTGCGGATGACCTCGGAGCGTGACCTGACCGCTGTAAGCGCTGCCAATTGGCAGGCAAGCGATTCGAAGACTCAAGCAAACGAAAGACCCACTCGCGGTGATAGACAAGAACAATGGGCGTACTCGAAGGCAAGGCAGCTCTCGTCACCGGCGGCTCGCGCGGCATCGGCGCCGCGATCGTACGGCGCTTGGCCGCCGACGGTGCTGTGGTCACCTTCACCTACATGTCGAACGAGTCCGCGGCAGCCGACGTGGTCGCCGCGGTGAAGACGGCCGGCGGTGAAGCGATCGCGATCCAGGCCGACCAGGCGGACGTGGCAGCGCTGCCCGAGGTGTTTGCCCGGGCGGCCGAGGCGACCGGATCGCTCGACATCTTCGTCGCCAACGCCGCCCAGGTGATGGTGAAGCCGATCGTCGAGGTCACCGAGGACGAGTTCGATCAGCTAATGGCGGCCAACCTGCGGGGCGTGTTCTTCGCCTTCCAGCAGGCTGGCCGCGGATTGGCCGACAACGGCCGGATCATCGCGATTTCCACCCTGAACACCGCTGTCCCCGACCCGGGCAGCTCGTTGTACGCCGGCAGCAAGGGTGGGCTCGAGCAGTTCGTCAAAGTCGCCGCCCGCGAGTTCGGCGAGCGTGGGATCACCGTCAACGCGGTGTCCCCGGGCGCCACCGACACCGAGATGCTGCGCGGCGCCAACCCGCCCGAGGCGCTCGAGTCGACACCGGAGTTCACCGCCCTCGGCCGTCTCGGCGAGCCCACCGACATCGCCGACGTCGTCGCGTTCCTCGCCGGTCCAGACAGCCGCTGGATGACCGGGCAGAACCTGCTCGCCACCGGGGGGCTGCTGATCTGAGCACCGCGGACCTGCTCGCCGAGGTCGACGCCGCGGCCGACCCGGCGGTGGCCGAGGTGCTGTCGCGGTACTTCCAGCTGCAGCCGGGTGGCTACGGCCACGGCGACCGGATGATCGGGGTGAAGCTGTCGACCATCCGCGGCATCCTCAAGCCGTACCTGCGCGCCGACCTCCCGCTGCCCGAGCTCGAGCAAGCGTTGACCAGCCCGGTTCACGAGCATCGGCTGACGGTCCTCTGCCTGCTCGCCGACCGCGCGTCCCGCAGTCTCAAGCCGCGTACGGCGAACCCGGCCGAACTCACCGCGATCCACGAGCTCTATCTACGCAGTACGGCGTACGTCGACAACTGGGACCTGGTCGACTGCAGTGCTCCGCAGGTCGTCGGCGGCTACGTGGTCGACAAGCCCCGGGACATCCTCTACACGCTGGTCCGCTCGGCATCACTGTGGGAGCGCCGGATCGCGCTGATCGCGACGCAGTTCCTGATCGGGGTCGGTCAGACCGCGGACACCTACGCGCTGGCCGCCGCGGTGCTCGGCGATCGGGAGGACCTGATCCACAAGGCGTCCGGCTGGATGCTGCGCGAAGCCGGCAAGCGAGTCTCGGAGGAGGAGTTGCTGGCGTTCCTCGACCAGCACGCGACGCAGATGCCTCGCACCATGCTCCGCTATGCGATCGAGCGGCTCGATCCCGCCGTACGCAAGCACTACCTCGCGCTGCGCTGATTCAGCCGGGGATCGGCGTAGGGCGGGGCTTCGAGAGCGCAGGTGGTGTGGTGGTGGACGAGGCCCCGGATCTTGCTCGGCTTCGTCCTCGGCTCGGCGAGGCTGAACCAGGCGATCGCCGCGCCGGCTATGGCCAGCACCGCCGTGATCCACAGCGCGTTGTCGAACCCGTTCTGGAAGGCAAGGGGATCGCGGTAGCTGTCGCCGGTGATCCCGGCCGCCATCGGGATCGCGGCGACCGCCATCAGTTGCGCCGACCGCGCGACCGCGTTGTTGACCCCGGACGCGATCCCGGCGTGGTGGTCGTCGACCGACGACAGAACGGTGGCGGTCAGCGGCGCCACCGTCGACACCAGGCCGAGTCCGAGGACGACGACGGCCGGCAGTACGTCGATGAAGTAGTTGGAGCCCGGTTTGATCCGCAGCATCAGCAGGAATCCGGCTGACATCAGCAGCGGTCCGACCGTCATCGGGATCCGGGCGCCGATCCGCTCGGACAGACCACCGGCGTACCCACTCAGGCCGAGCATCAGCAGGGTCATCGGCAGCAGGGACGCGCCGGCCCAGAGAGCGGAGTACCCGAGGACGGTCTGCAGGTACACGACCAGGAGGAAGGTCGAGGTGCCGAGAGCGCCGTACACGGCGACCGTGACGAGGTTCGCGCCGGTGAAGCGGCGGTTGGCGAAGATGCCGGGTGGCAGCATCGGGTGCGAACTGCGGCGCTCGACCTCGACGAAGGCCACCAGCGCGAGTACGCCGATCGCGAGGCTGATCAGGACGCGCGCAGAACCGAAGCCATCATCGCCGGCACCGATCAGGCCGAAGGTGAGACCGGCCAGACCGATCGTCACCAGGGCTGCGCCGTTGAGGTCGAGCTTGCCGGTCGCTGTCTCGTCGCGGGTCTCGGGCACGTGCCGGAGAGTGACCAGGACGGTCACCAGCGCGATGGGTGCGTTCAGTACGAAGATCAGCCGCCACGAGCCGCTGTCGACCAGGCTGCCGCCGACGAACGGGCCGACCGCCGCGGCGACCGAGGTGAGGCCGGACCAGATGCCGACTGCCTTGGCGCGGTCGGAGCGCTGGAACGATGTCTGCAGGATGGCCAGGCTGCCCGGAGTGAGCAGCGCGCCGCCCATGCCCTGCAGGACCCGGCCCGCGATCATCACCTCGAGCGTCGGCGCCACCGCGCACAGCATCGAGGCCACCGCGAACCAGATCACCCCGATGACGAACACCCGCCGCCGGCCGAGCCGGTCGCCGAGGGAGCCGCTGAGCAGGATCAGGGCGGCCAGCATCAGCATGTAGCCGTTGACGATCCACTGCAGGCCGGCCATGCCCGCGTTGAAGTCCTCGCCCATCGCCGGCAGAGCGACGTTCACCACCGTGCCGTCCAGGAACGCCATGCCCGACCCCAGCGCCGTCGCCGCGAGCACCCACCGCCCCCGGCTCGTCCCCAACGCGATCCAGTCATCGCTCATGGGGTCAGCCTAAGCCGCTATCCGCGGCCCCTGGCGCGCTGCGCGGCACTCGGCGGGCACATCGCGGCGTTGGAGGACGGGGCACGGAGAAACCCACTCCGAGCCCCGTCCTCCGCCTTGCGCTGCACTCCGCCGAGCACCTGCTCGCTGCTGCCAGGGGCCGCGGATAGCGGCTCAGGTCAGCGCGGTAGATCCAACTGCAGTACGACGAGGGCTTTGCTGGCCGGGATGTTCGGCAGGATTCCGAGCTTCGGGGGATCGCCGACCGCGCACCGGGTGTCGGTCATCAGTGGGCAGACGGCATTGAGCAGTCCACCGGTGACGGAGAAGGTGGTCGGCAGGGTCCCTTCGGTGATCGCGGTGAGCGGCCGGATCGCCGCGCCGGCCCGCTCCGGTTTCGACAGCGTCCTGCGGACCACAGAGCCGGACAGCCGGTACGTCAGACGGACCCTGGTGGCGGCCGTCGTCAACGGCAGGTCGGCCGAGCCGTTCACGGTGGTGTTCTGGACCGGCACCGACTGGTCGTCGGCGAGGACCTTCAGGTTCGTCACCTGCGGGCTCGTCTTGGCCATCATCCCGGGCAGGTGCTCGCCCGACGACGGCACCTGGAGCTGCAAGATGTTCATGGCCTCGGGCAACATCACGTCCTCGGTCATGTCGAAGGACCCGTCCTTGCGCGGTACGGCGGTCAGCCGGATGCCGGGCTTGGTCACACCGGGGCCGGGGCTGACCGAGCCGCCGGCCTCCGGGGTGGGCGTGGCCGAGCCGCGGTCGATGCCGGGGCTGGGTGCGACCGGACCGGTGCCGCCGTCCGTGCAGGCGGCGGTCGCGCTCAGCCCCAGCATCAGCGCGGCCGCCGCCAGCACCCGAACCGCGGTGCGGGTGAGGTCCTCCACCCCCGTTGACGAAGGGAGGAACTCACGCCCCGGACCAGTGCGTCCCGACATGAGTCATCGCCCCCCAAAACGGACCTGGCCGTTACCCCTTCCGGCCGGATCGGACTGGGGCTTACGATACGCCCGAATTAGTGGGGTGCGGCAATTACTGCCGTATTTTTCCGTGAGCTACGGAGGGGGCACAAAATGCAGGGACGGAGCGTGTCCGGGCAATTCCGGTCAGTATCGCAACGCGTACTAACGAGAATTCGTGGTCCGGTATTTCGAAGGGTGATTCCGCTGTTCCTGGCGGTCACCGTCGCGGCTGCGCCGGCGCTGCTCGCGACGCCGGCGCAGGGGGCGGCCGGTGCCAACCTGTACATCGTCCAGGGCCTGCCGGGGCGCACCCTGGACATCAGCATCGACGGCCACTCGGTGGCGACCGGCGTCCAGGCGGCGCAGATCGTCGGGCCGTTCGGGGTTGCTGCGGGCAAGCGGATGATCACTGCCAAGCAGGGCGGGAAGGTGGTCATCCAGCGTCAGGTGACGGCCGGATCCGGGGCCAGCACGGACGTCGTGATCCACCAGCCGGCCTCGCCGACGGGGGCGCCGGTGATTACCTCGTACGCGAACAAGCTGGACTCGGTCCCGAAGGACAAGGCCGCGCTCCGGGTGGCGCACACCGCGGCGGTCGGCCCGGCCGACATCCTGGTGAACGGCAAGGTGCTGTTCTCCAATGTCGCGAACGGGGAATCACTCGACGTAGTCGTTCCGGCGGCCACGTACAAGGTCGAGATCGTGCCCACCGGCGCGACGTCACCTGTTGTTCTCGGTCCGTTGGATTTGCCGGCGAAGGCTGGTTATCTGACCCGGGTATTCGCGGTCGGCGCACCGAGTCAGAAGACGATGACGGTCGCGGTCGGCACGATCAAACTCCCGGCCTCGGGGTCGGGCACACCGAACCTGGTGAACACCGGGACGGGCGGGCAGGCGGCAGAGGTTGACCAGGCGCGAAACTCTGCCCCGTCCAACGAGTCCGGCCTCTGGGTCGTGGTTCTGCTGGCCGGACTGTTCGCGGCTGTGGTGGCGGTCCGCACGGTGGCCGGCCGCAAGGTCGCGCGAAAGGTGGTACGTCGCTGAAACGGTGGCTGATCGGGCCGGTGCTGTGTGGTGTCGTCCTGGCAGGCTGTTCCGGCCAGGACGACAGCGCCATGCCCAGTCCGGGTACGGATGGCGGCACCTCAATGCCGGCGCCGCCGTCCGTACCAGGGTTCAGTTCCGAGATCACCCCGACGATCCCCACGCCGTCGGAGCCGGTGACCGCGCCCCCCGGCCGGGTCGGGACACCGGCCCCGAGTCAGCGCATCCGTTTCGTCCCCGAACAGGTCGTGCTGCCCGGCGGCGCGAGCGCACCGGTGCTTCCGGCAACAACCGTCAACGGTCAGCTCCAGGTGCCGGCGAAGGCTCAGCGGGTCGGCTGGTGGGATGGTGGGGCCGAGGCTGGTGATCCGTTCGGCTCGGTGGTCCTGGCCGGTCACGTCGACACCAAGACCGAGGGGCTCGGCTTCTTCGCGCGGTTGCGGCGCGTGCAGGTAGGGGAGGTCGTCGTACTCAATGGTTCGGGGCGTACGGCGTCGTACAAGGTGACGTCGATCGTGTCGGTGCCGAAGGACGCGCTCGCGACCAAGAGTGGCGCCTTCACTCAGACCGGTGATCACCGGCTGGTTCTCATCACCTGCACCGGACCGTACGACGCCTCCCGGGGCGGCTACGCGGACAACCTGGTCGTCACGGCGACGTCGCTCGGTCTGGCGAAGTAGGACGGTGGTGTTAGCTCCACCTCTGGTTGGGGTGATTGGCTCCTGTCGGTGAGGCCGGCCGCCGACCAGGCTGGCGGCATGACTCTGACGACTCTCCGCCCCGCGCGCCGCTTGCTGGTAGCTGTAGGAGCCGCCGCCGGACTGGTGGCGGCTCCGTTGTCCGCTCCACTCGCCGCTACCGCCGCGGGATCCGCCACCGGGGTGTGGGCAATGGACGGCTACGGCACGATCGTTGCTGTTGACAACGGTGAGGCGAAGCTTTACCAGACCACGACCATCAGCTGTACGCCGGCCGCCGAGTACACCCAGGACGGCAGCACCTTCGCCGCGGACGGCGAGCAGTCGTTCACCTTCGCCGTCCACCGGGATCGCGCGGAGCTTCGGCTCGAGGGTGACGTCGGGGCGCGGCACCTGCGCCGGGTCCCGAAGCTCCCGGCCGCGTGTTCGATGCCGGGGGCAACCGATCCGCTGGCTACCTTCGATCAGTTCTGGACTACCTTCGCGGATAACTACCCGTTCTTCGCGGCCAAGGGCATCGACTGGACCGCGGTCCGTGCGAAGTACCGGCCGCAGGTGACCTCCGACGCGGCGCTGTTCGACCTCCTCACGGCGATGATCCGTCCGCTGGGTGACGCGCACACCGGCATCAGTACGCCGGACCGGGACTTCGCCGGCGTCCGGCCGGGGACGACGCTCCCTACCTTGGAGCTCGAGACGAACGTGATCCGTCCGTACATCGAGAAAGCCACGTTGCACGGCGTCCGCTACACGTCGTACGCGAACGACCGGATCGGGTACGCCGAACTCCCCGGTGGGATCGGATACCTCCGGGTGATCGGCTTCCTCGGGTACGGCGACATCCCGCACTACGACTCCGAGCGAGCCGTGCTCGACCGGACCCTGGACACGATCCTCGCGACCAAGCCGCGCAAGCTGATCCTGGATCTGCGCCTCAACGGCGGCGGCTCGGATCAACTCGGACTCGACCTGGCATCCCGGTTGACCGCGCGCCCGTACTTCGCCTATTCCAAGCGGACCCGCAACAACCCGGCCGACCCGTCGTCGTTCACCGCGCCGCAACCGGCGAACGTCGTACCGTCCGGGAAGTCGAGGTTCACCGGGTCGATGGCGATCCTGACCGGTGGATCGCAGCTGAGCGCGGGTGAGACGTTCACGATGGCGATGATGAATCGCACGCCGCGGCCGATTCGGATCGGCGAGAACACCCAAGGCGTCTTCTCCGACACCATGGACCGGACGTTGCCGAACGGCTGGACGTTCTTCCTGCCGAACGAGGTGTACCGCACGGCAGCCGGGACGTCGTACGACGGCGCCGGCATTCCACCGGACATCCGGCGACCGGTCTTCACGCCGGCCGAGCTGAACGGCGGCCGGGACTCCGCATTCAACACGGCGGTGGAGTACCTGCGCCGACAATCCTGACGGAGTCGGCAGCGGTAGGCTCGGCGGCCATGGCCAGGTATTTCGACGTGCATCCGGAGAATCCGCAGCGGCGGTCGATCGGGCAGGTGGTCGACCTGCTGCGCGAGGACGGTCTGATCGCGTACCCGACCGACTCCTGCTACGCGCTCGGTTGCCAGCTGGGGAACAAGGATGGGATCGACCGGATCAAGACGATCCGGCACCTGGACGATCGGCACCACTTCACACTGGTCTGCGAGAACTTCGCCCAGCTCGGGCAGTTCGTGCACATCAGCAACGCCGTCTTCCGCTCGATCAAGGCGGCGACGCCCGGGAGCTACACGTTCATCCTGCCGGCGACCAAGGAAGTACCGCGCCGGCTGCTGCACCCGAAGAAGAAGACGGTCGGGGTGCGCATCCCGAACCATGTGGTCACCCAGGCCCTGGTCGCCGAGCTGGGCGAGCCGCTGGTCTCCAGCACCCTGCTGCTCCCCGACCATGACGAGCCGATGACGCAAGGCTGGGAGATCAAGGAAGAGCTCGACAACCAGATCGACGCGGTCATCGAAGGTGAGGCCGGCACCGAGCCCACCACGGTGATCGACTTCTCCGACGACGTACCCGAGATCGTCCGGGTCGGCGCGGGGGACCCCACGCCGTTCGAGTGAGGCCTTGCGATCGGCAAGATTGTGCCCGATGGTGGCTGGTGAACGTTAGTCAGTAACGCATCCTCACCCGCCCCGGAGGAGCCATGAAACGTCTCGTGTTCGCGCTGCTGGCCGTGGTCCTGCTGGCCGGTCTGCCGGCCCCGGCGTACGCCTATGCCAATGCCTTCTTCCCAACCCAGAGCAGCGGCAACCGCGGTGCCGACGTCCAGGCGATCCAATACCTGCTGCAGTACAACGGGCAGTCCGTCGGCGCGGACGGGGTGTTCGGCGCGACCACTGTCACGGCGGCCAAGGCGTTCCAGACGGCCAAGGGGCTGGGCGTTGACGGGATCGTCGGGCCGCAGACGTGGACGGCGTTGACGCCGACGATCGGATCCGGCGACAACAACGCGGCGGTCAAGGCTCTGCAGGTAGAGCTGAACGCCAAGCGCCGGCTGAGCCTGGCCGTCGACGGAGTGTTCAGTACGGCGGTCCACGACGCGGTGGTGGCCTTCCAGTCGCACGCGGGAATCGGCGCGGACGGTGTCGTCGGCCCGATCACGTGGCGCAACCTCGCCTGGCACTACGACTATCCGGACTTCAGCGCGAACCTGTGCGACCAGGACCCGGACGGCAACGGTACGGCGGCCAACTGGGCCACGGCCGCGGCCGTCGCCGAACTGGAGCAGGGCGCTCGCGCGTTCGCGTCGACTGGCCAGGGTCAGGTCCCGTACGGCGATGCCGGCTTCGAGCACGGTGGCGACATCCCCGGCCACAGCAGCCACGATGTCGGCCTGGACATCGACGTCTGGCCGATCCGGACCGACAACGCCCAGTGCACCGCGGGCCGGATCACGTGGCAGTCGGCGACGTACGACCGGGCTGCGACCCGCCAACTCATCCAGTCCATCAAGGCGGCCGCGCCCGGCCATGTCCGCCTCATCTTCTTCAACGACCCGACCCTGATCAACGAGGGCCTGACCACTCAGTGGCCCAACCACGACAACCACTTGCACTTCCGCTTCTGCGAAAAGGTCCACCCCAGTTCACTGCACACCTGCTGAGATAGTGGTGCGGTGACCACACTCGATCTGTCGCCCGACGAACTGCTGACCACGACTCGCACGGTGCGGAAGCGGCTCGATCTGGAGAAGCCGGTTCCGCTCGAGCTGATCCGTGAGTGCATCGAGATCGCCTTGCAGGCACCGTCCGGGAGCAATCGGCAGAAGTGGCACTGGCTGGTGATCACGGATGCGGACAAGCGGTCCGCGATCGGCGAGTACTACCGCCTCGCGGTCGAGAAGTACCTGGCCGGTCCCGGAGCCGCCGGCAAGTTGTACGCCGACGATCCCGTGCGCGGACCCATCCAGCGCCGGATCGGGGACGGCGTGGCCTACCTGGGCGAGCGGATGGGTCAGGTGCCTGTACTGGTGATCCCCTGCCTCGAGGCCGCATCGCTGCCCGCGGGGAACCAGGCCGGCCTCTGGGGTTCGATCCTCCCGTCCGCGTGGAGCTACATGCTCGCCGCCCGGGCCCGCGGATTGGGTACGGCGTGGACCACCCTGCACATGAACTACGAACAAGAGGTCGCCGACCTGCTCGGGCTCCCGGAAGAGATCCGGCAGACAGTGCTGATCCCGACCGCCTACACGATCGGGACCGACTTCAAGCCCGCGCCTCGTCAACCGCTCGACGACGTCCTCCACCTCGACACCTGGTAGATCAGGACGCGGCCATCTCCTCGATGGTCAGACCGCTCAGCACCGAGCGCGGCTCGGTGACGGTCAGATCCACGGCCGGATCGGCCTCGGCGTCCCGGACCTTGACCAGCAGCCAGTCCTCGCCGGTGCGGGTGAAGGCCCAGGCGCCGTTCAGTTTCACGCCGTGCAGTTGCACCTTGAGATGCCCGCGCTCGATCGCCGCCGCCGGGTCGACCAGCTGGTGACGATCGTCGCGGGTCAGGTTGGTGAAGACGCCCGCGTCCCAGACGATCACCGCGCCGGTGCCGTACTGGCTGTCCGCGATCACGCCCTCGTAGGAGGCGTACTCCAGATCGTGGTCGGTGGTGAACACCGCGAGTCGTTTCACGGTCGGATCCAGTGACGGCCCGCGCGGCACCGCCCACGACTTCAGGACGCCGTCGACCTCGAGCCGAACGTCGTAGTGCAGCCGCCGAGCATCATGCAGCTGCACCACGAAGATGGGCCTCGGGGTCAAGCCGCAGCTGCCGTCGGCGGTTCGATCCGGCGCCGCAGCCGGCCGAGGATGCCGCGGAGCAGGCGGGAGACCTGCATCTGGCTCACCCCGATCTCGGCGCCGATGTCCGCCTGGGTCTGCTCCTCGACGAACCGTAAGGTCACGATCCTACGCTCGCGCGGTGGCAGGCTGTTCAGAGCCGGTTCGAGGACGGCGACGTTCTCGAACCGTTCGTACGATGTGTCGTCGACCGCGAGGGTCTCGGCCAGCGGCACGGCCGCGTCGCCCTCGAGCGGACGGTCCAGCGACATCACCGCGAAGCATCCGTCCGCGGACAGCGCGGCGGTCACGTCCTCGACGTCCGCGCCGATCGCGTCGGCCAGCTCCCGCAGTGTGGGCTCGCGGTGGAGATCCTGGACGAGTCCCGGCCGGGCCGCGCCGATGGATCCCTGGAGCTCCTGCAGCCGCCGGGGGATCCGGATGGTCCACGAGCAGTCGCGGAAGTACCGCTTCACCTCGCCCCGGATGGTCGGTACGGCGTACGCCAGGAACGGGGTGTCCGTGGTCGGTTCGTAGCTGTGCGCGGCCTTGACCAGGCCGAGGGACGCGACCTGGTTCAGGTCGTCGGCCTCCACGCCGCGGCCGTGGAAACGGGAGGCGATGCTGTGGGCGATGCCGAGGTTGAGTTCGATCGCCTGCTCCAGGAGTGCCTGGCGGACCTGGTCGTCGGTAGCGGCGGCGCGCCGACTGAGCAGCGATCTGGTCTCGTGGTCCCGCCGCTCGGCCGGATCGGTCGGCGGCTCGGGGGTGGTGCTGGATTGTGCGGTGTTCATTTTGGGTCTGACCTCGCGACTGGAGTCACGGCGCGGCACGGGTCTGGACCGCGGTCAGAAAGGTTCTGGTCACCTTTCTACCCCCTGCGGCCGGGCTTAAGCATCCGCACCTCCTTGGCATAGGTTGCGGGCCATGGACTGGAAGCTGGAGTTGGTGTCGGTGCCGGTGTCCGACGTGGACCGGGCCAAGGCGTTCTACACGGACAAGGTCGGCTTCGTCGCCGACCACGATCATCGGGTCACCGACGAACTGAGATTCGTTCAGCTGACCCCGCCGGGTTCGGCCTGCTCGATCGCGATCGGCAGCGGTATGGACCAGGCCGAACCCGGCTCGGTCCGCGGGCTGCAGATCGTCGTACCCGACGTTGCGGCCGCTCGTGACGCGTTGCTCGCCCGCGGTGTCGAGGTGTCGGACCTGCAGGAGTTCCCGTGGGGGCTCTTCGCCTTCTTTCGCGACCCCGACGGGAACGCCTGGGCCCTGCAGGAGATCGTCGCGCGTTCCTGAGGATTCCTCACTCCGGCGCCGGCCGGATCCCCTGGCACACGGGCGATTCTGTGCGGTCGTGTTCGGTTCGCGACCAATCCGAATTACCGCTAACGGCGCGTCATCTGGCGGTTGTAGGGTGGCCTTTGGTTGAGAAGCCAGCCCCCCGAAGTTGGCTTTGTTTCCCTGCGAGGGCGACGATGACCGATCTTCAGCACCACCCCAGAGCAGTACGACGCCATCCCACCACTTCCGCCCCTGTCCAGAAGTCAGGTGCCATGCCAGTAGCCACTTCCCCGGCTCGGCCCACCGCCGTTCAGGTCCGCCTCGGCGGCCGCTGGATCGCGGGGCAGGAGCTGGGCCGCCGGGCCGGGGCGGCCGGGGCCGACGAGGTGCTCGTCAGCCACCACGGCCACCTCGTCTGGGTCGACGAGCAGTCGGTGCGCGAGTCCTAGCACCTGAGAAACCCTTGTAGCACAAGGATTCAGCAGAGAGTTTTCGCAACCAGATTGCCGATCTCGACCGCCGACGCCGACTGCGCCGGGTCGAACAGCACCCTGGTGAGACCGAACGCGACGCCCGAGCGCGTGTCGGCCCAGCCGACGGTGCCGCCCATCCCCGGCATCCCGAACGACGTCGGACTCTCCTCCGCCGACGACCCGAGCCGGCCGATCGGATAGCCCAGCGCCCACGTCGCGGGATTACCCATCAGCTCGTCCGGCGCGGTCAGTGCCGGCCCGGTGATCTCCGCGACCGCCTCCGGGCGGACCAGCCGGACACCGTCCACCTCACCGATCAGAGCGGCGTACAGCTTGGCGATGCCGCGCGCGGTCAGCACGCCTTCGGAGGGGATCTCGGCGGTGAGCTGGTCCGGGCGGTTGCAGCGGGCGGCGCGCGGGGTGAGGCCGGGCGGGGTGACCTTGGCGAACAGCCCGGCGACCATCGCGAATGTGTCCTCGGCGCCCTCCGGCTCGACCAGCGTCGCGACCCGGTGCAGCTGGTCCTGCGGTACGGCGAAGTACACCTCGTCGGCGATCCCGAGCGGCTCGGCGATCTCCCGCAGTACGTCGGAGATCCGCCGGCCCGTGGCGCGGCGGACGATCTCACCGACCAGGTAGCCGAACGTCATGGCGTGGTAGGTCATCTTGGTGCCCGGCTCCCACCACGGCTCGGCCGCGGCCAGGTACGACGTGATCTTCGCCGGGTCGGTGAGATCGTCGGCTGTGGTGTCCGGGGCCAGCGCGGGCAGGCCGACCGAGTGGGTCAGCACGTGCCGTAGGGTCGCCTTCTGCTTGCCGTTGGCCGCGAACTCGGGCCAGAGGTCAGCGATCGGAGCGTCGTACTCGAGCACGCCGCGGTCGACCAGCACGTTCGCGACCGTCGCGGCGGCTGCCTTGCCGGTGGATGCCGCGTAGAAGAGCGTGTCCGACGTGATATCGCCGGCGACCGCGTCCACGACCAGCTCACCCTGGTGGTAGACCGCCACCTGCAGCCCGAGCTCGGCCTCCACCAGCTCGTCGAGCCGCCCCTGCGCCTGGTCCTGAAGGTTCGTCACGATTCCCATCCTGTGTCTCTCGGTGGCCTTTCACGGAGAGGTCGGAGCGACGCCGACGTTCTTGACGTACGTAAGAACGGGTAGTGGTCGGCCGACTCGGACCGCCGCCCGTGTGCTCGCCTCGCCAGGGCTTGGCTGACGGCTACTACTACCCGTTCTTACGTACGCTCTTCCCGTGGAATTGCGGCAGCTGGAGTACTTCGTGGCGGTGGCGCACGAGCGGAGCTTCACGTTGGCCGCTCGGCGGTTGCATGTCGTGCAGAGCGCGGTGAGCGCCGCGATCGCCGCACTGGAGCAAGATCTGAAGGTCACGCTGTTCGAGCGGAGCGCCCAGCGCGTGGTGCTGACCGAGGCGGGTACGGCGCTGCTCCCGGAGGCGCTCGCGGTGATGGACGCCGTCCAGGGCGCTCGTGATGTCGTCGACGAGCTCGGCGCGGGGATGCGTGGATCCGTCCGGGTCGGGCTGCTGCCAGGGCTCGGACTGGTCGATCTGCCCGCGGCGGCCGGCGAGTTCCGGCGGCGGTACCCGAATGTCGAGCTGCAACTGCGGGTCGATGCCGACGGCTCGGCCGGTGTCATCGTCGGGCTGCGCAACGGCGACATCGACGTCGGCTTCCTCGGGATCGCGGCCGGGAGTGTGCCGCGTGAGCTGACCGCGTGGGAGCTGCTCCGGGTCCCGCAGGTCCTCGCGGTCCCGGTCGGGCATCGGCTCGCGCGCCGGCGGACGGTGACGCTGGCCGACCTCGCCGACGAGGCGTTCGTGGACTTCCCACCCGGCTTCGGTACCCGGACGTTGATCGACCAGACCTTCGAGGCGGCCGGGATCGCGCGGCATGTCGTGGTCGAGGCGCTCGGCATCGAGAACGGCGTCCAGTTCGTCGCCCACGGCGTCGGCCTCGGCATCCTGCCCGGGTACGCCGTGAGCGGGGTGGACGCGATCCGCGTCGTACGGATCGCCGACGAGTCGTTCCAGTGGTCGCTCTACATGGCCACGCTGAAGAAGCGGAAGCCGACGGCCGCGCTCCGGGCCCTGCTCGGCCTGGTCAGCACCCACCTCCGCCACCCGCCGGGCACCGAACTCGGCCGCGCCGTGGATCAACAGAATTGATCCACCCATCGACTTGAGTCGTTGGACTTGATGCATCGTCCGGAGCAGGATCGAGATGTCAGCAAGACATCGAGATCGAGGAGCAGGACGATGACCGAGAACACCACCGCCGGACGGGTCGCGATCGTGACGGGTGGATCGAGCGGGATCGGCCGCGAGGCCGCCGTCCGGCTGGGGCGGGACGGCTACGCGGTGGCGATCGTGTACGTCGGCGGCCAGGCCAACGCCGAGGAAGCCGTCAAGGAGGTCGAGCAGGCCGGCGGCCGGGCGATCGCGGTGCAGGCCGATGTCGCGGACGAGACCGCCGTGGCCGCGCTGTTCGACCGGACCGAGCAGGAGCTCGGCGGGATCGACGTGGTCGTGCACGCCGCCGGGATCATGCCGCTGGCACCACTGGCCGACCTCGACCTGGAGGTCTTCGACCGGATCGTCCGCACCAACCTCCGCGGCACCTTCGTCGTCGACCAGCAGGCGGTCCGGCGACTCCGCACCGGCGGCGCGCTGATCAACATCTCCAGCTCACTGACCAAGCTGGCCCGCCCGAACTACTCCGCGTACTCCGCCACCAAGGGCGGCGTCGAGGCGATCACGCTGATCCTGGCTCGCGAGTTGCGCGGCCGCGACGTCACCGTCAACGCCGTGGCCCCCGGCCCGACCGCGACCGCACTGTTCTTCGACGGCAAGTCGCAGGAACTGATCGACCGGATCGCCGCGGAGCCGCCGCTGGAGCGCCTCGGCCAGCCGTCCGACATCGCCGAAATCATCGCCTTCCTGGCCGGTCCGGCGCGATGGATCAACGGCCAGGTCATCTACGCCAACGGTGGCTCGGCCGCCTGAAACCTTGTGCTGAAAGGAAGACCGTTATGAGCAAGACAGTCCTGATCTCCGGCGCGTCGAGCGGTTTCGGCGCCCTGACCGCCCGCGCCCTGGCCGACGCCGGCCACATCGTGTACGCCGGGATGCGCGATGTCGCCGGCCGCAACGCAGCCGCCGCTGCGGACGCCAAGCAGTACTCGTCCGAGCACAACGTCGACCTCCGCGCCGTCGAGCTCGACATCAGCGCGGATGCCTCCGTCCAGCAGGCCGTCGCCACCGTGATCAGTGAGCAGGGGCGTCTCGACGTACTCGTGCACAACGCCGGTCACATGGTCACTGGTCCGGCCGAAGCGTTCACGCCGGAGCAGTTGGCCGACCTGTACGACACCAACGTGGTGGGCACGCAGCGCCTCAACCGCGCCGCACTCCCGCACCTCCGCGAGCAGCAGGACGGCCTGATGGTGTGGGTCGGTAGCTCGAGCACGCGCGGCGGGACCCCGCCGTACCTGGCTCCGTACTTCGCGGCGAAGGCGGCGATGGACGCGCTGGCGCAGAGCTACGCGCTCGAGGTCGCGCGGTTCGGGATCGAGACGACGATCGTCGTACCAGGCGCCTTCACGCACGGCACCAACCACTTCGCCCACAGCGGCTCCCCGGCCGACGCGGACGTGGTCGCGGCGTACGAGACGAAGTACGCAGGTCTGATGGCGCAGGTCGGCCAGAAGCTGGCCGAGCTCGAGCCGGCCTGGGCCGATGTCGCCGAGGTCGCCGAGGCGATCGTGACCGTGGTCGGCACCGAGAAGGGCCGCCGGCCGTTCCGGGTGCACATCGACCCGTCGGACGACGGCGCCGCGGTGGTGAACGGGGTGGCCGACCGGGTCCGCGCCGAACTGCTCCGCCGGATCGGTCTGGACGACCTCCTACACCCGGTGGTGGGATGAGGGTGATCGACCTCCACGCGCACTTCCTGCTGCCGGAGTACGTCGCAGCGGCGGAGCGGGCGGGACACCTTCGGCCAGACGGGATGCCCGGCTGGCCGGAGTGGTCTGTCCAGAACCACTTGGCGGAGATGGACCGGACCGGCGTCGAGAAGGCGGTGCTGTCGGTGCCGTCGCCGGGAGTGCACTTCGGGGACGACTTCCGGGCCCAGGTCCTGGCTCGGCGGGTCAACGAGGCCGCCGCGAAGCTGGGCCGCGATCACCCGGGCCGCTTCGGGTTCTTCGCGAGCCTGCCGCTGCCGGATGTCGAAGGTGCGTTGGTCGAGGTCGACTACGCGTACGACGTGTTGCACGCGGACGGCGTCGTACTGCTGAGCAACGCCGGCGGCATGTATCCGGGCGACCCGTTGTGGGAGCCACTGTGGCGGGCGCTGGATGCGAGGTCGGCGGTGGTGCTGCTGCATCCGACGTCGCCACCACAGTGGCGTCAGGTCGCGCTGGACCGGCCGCGACCGATGATCGAGTTCCCTTTCGACACCGCCCGGGCGGTCACGGATCTGGCGTTGACCGGTGTCCTGACCCGCCACCCAGGCATCCGTTTCGTCGTCGCGCTAGGTGACCTGCTCCCGTTCCTCAGCGAGCGCATCGACCTCTTTCACGGGACGTCAAGCGTGGCCGCCCAGCTGAAGAACCTCTCGTACGTTTCCGGCAGCGGCTACTGCTGTGCCGCGTAGTCGAGGGCGAACCTGACTGTCCGCTCGTGCTCCTCCGGCGTTCCGACCGGACAGAACACGAACTCCGTGGTTCCAGCGTCCGCGAATCGCTGGATCTCCTTCGCCACCGCCGACTCGTCGCCGAGCACAGCAGTGTCCTCCGGTCCCGCCTTCCCGCCGCGATCGAGCACCGCCCGGTACGCCGGCATGTCGCCGGCGGCACCGAAGCGTCCCCGGATCCACTCGCGGGTCGCGTCCGGATCGTCGGTGAGCGCGATACAGGCAGCGGCGACCACCTGTGGTTGCGGCCGGCCCGCGGCGGTGGCGGCTCGGTCGATGGTCGGCCGGATGTAGCTCTCGACCAGTTCGGGTCCGACCCAGCTGGTCATCGTCCCGCGGGTCAGTTGGCCGGCGGTCTCGAGCATCCGCGGACCCAGCGCGGCCAGGATCAGGTCCGGGGCCTCCGCGCCGGCGATCTCGATGTGGCCGCGGGCCGTCAGCCGTTCGCCTTCGTAGTTGGTGGGCTCGCCGGAGAGCAGTGGGCCGAGCGCTTCGACGTACTCGCGCATGTACGTTGCCGGCCGGTCCATCGACAGGCCGAACATCCCCTCGACCATGTGCGGATGACTCGTCCCGATCCCGAGCGTCAGCCGGTTGCCCGTCACCGCCTGCACGCTGAGCGCCTGCGCTGCCAGGGCCATCGGATGCCGCGGGTAGATCGGTACGACGCCGACCGCGAAGCCGATGGTGGAGGTGAACGGCGCCGCTCCCGCGATCAGCGTGAGGGCGTCCCAACCGGTGCGCTGGCTGAACCAGATCCGGTCGATCCCGCTGTTCTCAGCAGCCTTCGCGGCCGCGCCGACCTCATCGATCCGGAGGCCTTCTTCCTCGATCCACAGTCCGATTCTCATGTCGACAAGTCAACGAGCGCGGCGATCGGTGACCAAGACGCAGCTACCCTGTGCAGTGATAAGGAATCGTGATCGCTGGGGGTGGCCGATGGAGCTGCGGCAGCTGCGGTACTCGTCACCGTCGCCGAGGAACTCCACTTCGGCCGGGCCGCCGAGCGGCTGAACATCGTCCAGCCCGCGGTCAGCCAGCAGGTCGCCCGGCTCGAACGCGAACTCGGTCTGAAACTTCTCGACCGCTCGTCGCGCCACGTTCGGCTGACCGGGGACGGCGAGCGGATGCTGCGCGAGGCACGGACCATCCTCGCCGCCGCGGATCACGCCACCGGGGTCGCCGCGGAGCTCGCTTCCGGCCGGGCCGGCGTCCTCCGGATCGGCACGGCGCCGGGTCTGCGGGACCGGCTCGAGCGCGGCCTCGCCGCCCTGCGGGCGAGCACGCCGGACCTGGAGATCAAGCTCAGCTCCGGTACCGCGGCCGATCATCTCGACGCCCTTCGATCCGGGGACCTGGATGCGGCCTTCGTCCGTGGCGAGGTGGCCGCCGCCGATCTCCGGGTGATCGAGCTCTGGCAGGATCCGCTGTCGGTCCTGGTGCCGTCGGAGTACCGGGCGGACGACGGGGTGAAGCTGGTCGACCTGGCCGGTCTGCCGATGCGTCTGCCGGCCGACCCCTGGCTGCGCGAGTTCCTCACCGCGGCATGCCGGGACGCCGGCTTCGAGCCGGTGCTGGGACGGCCGGCGGACGACCTGGAAGCCACCATCGTCGAGATGTCGACCGGCTCCCCGGCCTGGACCGTTGTGTACGGCACGTCGTGCGGATCGGCCGAAGGCGTCCTGTGGATGGGGCCGTTCGCGCCACCGCTGCGCGCTCCCGGCAACCTGGTGATCGCACCGGGTCGCCCGGTCGCGTGCGTCGACGTCCTCGTCTCCGCCTTCAGGTGACCCCCGGCGGGCCCTGACAGCACCGCCGGGGGCCGAGTGTTGATCTCTCAACTGGAACCGGATCGTACGTGGCAAACCCTCTCCCGAGGAGATGTCGTCTCAAGAAAAGACGCCGAGCGGTAGGTAGCTCCCGGTGAGCGGCCGCTGACGCTGCGGGCTTATTGTTGGTTATCGCAACCAAATATCAGGCTGGGTGAGGACCTGCCGGCCGTTTCCGCCCCGGAGCAGCGCCCCGCGCTGCCCCGGCCGCAGCGACCCCGCGTACGAACGGAACCCGATGTCTGCCACCCGGACTCTGGACACGGCCACACCCCCGGCCACCACCCCTGCCGCCGACCCAGGACTCTCCCACCGCGAGATCCTGGAGATCCTGGCGGGGCTGCTCGCCGCGTTGTTCACGGCCGTACTCAGCTCGACCATCGTCAGCAACGCACTGCCGACGATCATCGCGGACCTGGAAGGCTCCCAGACGCAGTACACCTGGGTGATCACCGCCAGCCTGCTCGCGATGACCGTGTCCACACCGGTCTGGGGCAAGCTCTCCGACCTGATCAGCAAGAAGCTGCTCGTCCAGCTCGCGATCGTGATGTTCGTGGCCGGGTCGGCGCTCGCCGGCGCAGCGCACAACGTCCCGTTCCTGATCGGTGCCCGCGTCCTGCAGGGCCTGGCGATGGGCGGCCTGATGGCCCTCGCCCAGGCGATCGTCGGCGCCGCCATCCCACCGCGTGACCGCGGCCGGTACTCCGGCTACATGGGTGCCGTGATGGCGGTCGCGACCGTGTCCGGGCCACTCGTCGGCGGCGTCATCGTCGACACGTCGTGGCTCGGCTGGCGCTGGTGCTTCTACGTCTGCGTGCCGCTCGCCGTCCTGTCGCTGATCGTCCTGCAGAGGTACTTGCACCTCCCGGTGATCAAGCGCGAGGTCAAGCTGGACTACCTCGGCGCGATCCTGATCGCGGGTGCGGCCAGCCTGCCGCTGATCTGGGTCTCGTTCGCCGGGACGCACTTCCCCTGGTGGTCCTGGCAGACCGGCGCCTATCTTGGCGGTACGGCGCTCCTCGGCATCCTGGCCGTCGTCGTCGAGACGCACGCGCGTGAGCCGCTCGTACCGGTGAAGGTGGTCCGCGAACGCACCACCGCACTGGCGATCCTGGCCAGCCTGTCGGTCGGGGTGGCGATGTTCGGCAGCGCGGTGTTCCTCGGGCAGTACTTCCAGGTGGCCCGCGGATACAGCGCGACCGAGGCCGGGTTGCTGACGATCCCGATGATGTTCGGCTCGTTCCTCGGGTCGGTCGGGGCGGGGCAGCTGATCACGCGCTTCGGGAAGTGGAAGCGGTACCTCGTGCTCGGTGGGCTGTTCCTCACCGCCGGCCTCGGCCTGCTCGGCGCCATCGATCACACCAGCCCGTACTGGTACGTCGGCTGCGGCATGCTCGCGATGGGCATCGGCATGGGCATGATGATGCAGAACCTGGTGCTCGCGGTACAGAACACCGTCGACGTCACCCAGGTCGGCGCGGCCAGCGCGTCGGTCACCTTCTTCCGCAGCCTCGGTGGTGCGGTCGGGGTGTCGGTGCTCGGCGCGATCCTGGCGACGCGGGTGACGGATCTGATCACGCAGAACCTCCGGGCGCTCGGGCCCGAGGCGGCGGCCGCGGCGCAGAACGGATCCAGTGGCAGCGTGCTCGACGTCAACGCGTTGCCGGCGCCGGTCGCAGAGATCGTGCGGCACGCGTACGGCGATGCGACCGGGAAGATCTTCGTGATCGCGGCGGGGGCGGCGTTGGTCAGCCTGCTCGCGGTGCTGTTCATCCGGGAGGTCCCACTGCGGCGTACGGTCGCGATGACGGACGAGGGCGTTGAGGATGTCGCGAGCCCGTTCCCGGATGATCCGGCGGAGCAGGCCGCTGTCGTGGCGCTCGACGTGATCACCTCGGCCGAGCGCACCGCCCGCGAACGCGAGCGCGAGGCCACCGAACGCGTCCAGGCCGCGGCGAACGTCGTCCGCCAGATGCGCACCGACGTCGCCGACCTGTTCACCCGCGTGGACCAGCAGATCGCCGCCCTGGAGAACACGCTGCCGGACGCCGTACCGCAACCGGCCGCCGCGATCCTCGACGCCCAGCGCCCGGCCGGCGAGCTCGTCGACGAACTCCGCCGCTACGAACTCAGCATCCTCAGCGCCAGCCAACGCACCGCCGACCACCTCCGCGAAACCGCGAAGACCGAGGCGGACCACCTCCGCGTCGCAGCCCAGGCCGAGGCCGACCAGCTCCTCGCCGGGGCCCACGCCGAAGAGCACGAGATCCGCCGCCGCATCGCCGAACTCGAGGCAGTCGAACACCGCCTCCTAGCCACCATCCGCGACGGCCTCTCCAACACCCCCACCGCACCTCCCGCCGCCAACCACTCCCACCCCACCCACCCGGCTCCCACCCACCCGGCTCCCACCCACCAGGCTCCCACCCACCCGGCCCCCACCCACTCCGCGCCGAGCCATCCCCACCCCGCCTCCAACGGCTACCCCGAAGAAGCCCACCACCGCCAAGCCTTCGGCTAACCCCGCCCCTCCACCCCGTTCCCCCGCCAACCAACCACCGCCGGCGCGGTGACTGGGGAGGGTTTTACCCCTGTGGGGGTGCAATTCCCTCCCCGGTCAACGGTGCCTCGGGAGGACGCCCGTGCCATGCCAAGTAGCCGGGGAACTCGGTCGCGCGCCATTCAGCGTCTGCCAGGTCCGTGGGCGGGGTGGCTGATTGGTGAGTCGTGGATTCTGGCCGACGGCAGGCCCTTGGGCTCAGGTGTGACCGTGATTCACGGCTCCACTCCGCGAGAGCGCCGAGTCGTGGATCTTGGCGGCTGAAGATCGAGGCTGACCGCGATCCACGACTCGGTCCCGCTTGGTCGCGACCCCCCTTGCGCTCTCGCGGCGGGCGGCGTGCGGTGAGTTGTGGTTTGGGTGGAGGCGGGGCGACTGGGGAGGGTTTTACCCCTGTGGAGGCGCATTTCCCTCCCCGGTCTACGTCGGCCCGGTCTACATGGGCCCGGGTCTACGTGGGCCTGGGGTCGTCGGGTTGGGTGGGGAGACGCGATGCCGGGTGAGCTCTTGGGAGGATGTCGGGGGCGGGTGGCATGCTTCCGGGGGAGGGGTTGTCGAGCGAGGAGTGCCGTGGGGCCGTGGGATGTGGAGCAGGTGCTGGGGCTGGCGTCTGATCCTGCGTCCGCGAAGGCCGGTCAAGCACAGGCGCGTACGGCGAAGTGGCCCGAGACCGCCTCGTCCGAGCGGGCGGTGTGGGGGCTGTGTCAGGGGAGCGGCAAGCAGCCGTACCAGACCACGGTCGATCTGAGCGGACCGGCGTACAAGTGCTCCTGTCCGAGCCGGAAGTTCCCGTGCAAGCATGCGCTCGGGCTGCTGTTGTTATGGGCCGGCGGCGAGGTGCGGGCGGGCGACGAGCCGGAGTGGGTGACGTCGTGGGTGGAGCAACGCGCGGCTCGCGCGGAGCGGCCGGAGCGTAAACCGGGTGAGGTCGCCGACCCGCTGGCCGCGCAGCAGCGGGCGTCCCGGCGAGCCGACCGGGTGTCGGCCGGGATGGCGGAGCTGGCAAGTTGGCTCGATGATCAGGTCCGGCAAGGGCTCGGTGGGTTCGACCAGCGTGCGTACACCGAGCTCAGCCGGCTGGCGGCCCGGATGGTCGACGCACAGGCGCCCGGCGTGGCGGGAGCGGTACGGCGCGCCGCCGGGGTGATCGGCCGTGGTCACGGATGGCCGGGCGAACTGCTGGAGGAGCTCTCGCTCATTCACCTGATCGTCTCCGCGCACGACCGGCTGGCCGAGCTGCCGCCGTCGCTGGCCGACACCGTGCAGAGCCGGATCGGCTGGACCGTCGAGACCGCGCGGGTGCTGGCCGAGGGCGAGAAGGTCGAGGACGACTGGCTCGTGCTCGGCCGGGTGATCGAGCCGGACGAGCGGCTCACGGTCCGCCGCGTATGGTTGCGCGGGGCAACAACTGGACGGCTCGGCCTGATCCTCACCTTCGCCGCCGCCGGACGGCCGCTCGACCCACTGCCGGGCCGGCCGGGTGAGTATGTCCCGGGTGCCGTGTCGTTCTACCCCGGTGCACTCCCGATGCGTGCCCTCCTGACCCAGACCGCTCCCCGCCTGCCCGCGCCCCGGCCATCCGGATTCACCGCGCGCCAGGCGTTGGCGTCGTACGTCGAATCCGTCGCGGCCGACCCGTGGAACGAACGCTGGCCGCTGGTCCTGCAGGACGTCCGACCTGCTCGGTACGGCGAGGGCTGGGCGCTCGTGGACGCCGCCGGTGACGGGCTCGAGATCCTGCCGGGCGTGGATCCGTGGAAACTGCTCGCCGTGTCCGCCGGCGATCCGGTCACCGTTGCGGGTGAGTGGAACCGCGCCGGCTTCCGCCCGATGACCTGCTGGCACGACGATCGGCCGGTGGTCTTGTGAAGGGCTGGGACGGGCTGGTGAGTTCGGCGCTGCTTGGTACGGACCGGCGGCCGCCGCACTTCGAGGAATTGCCGGAGCATGTCCAGGAACGCCTGGGGGATGGCGGGTTGCTGGATGCCGCCGCGCTCGCGACTGTCTACAAGCGCGCCGGTCGCACGCCGCTCCGTGAGGTCGAACCGTTGCCTGCGGCCCCTGGTGAGGATCGGCCGCTGCCCCGGCCGGTCGCGATCCGGCGGTTGGCCGCGATGCTCGGTGGCTTCCAGGCGACGGCGCTCGGCGAGTGGTTGCGGGCTGCTGATGCTCGCGGCTGGGGCGTTCCCCCCGAACACCTGCCGGCCTTGGCCGACTACGCCCGCAACCGGGCCGAGTACCGTCCGCTCGTCATCACCGCGGCCGGCCGCCGCGCCCGGTGGCTCGCGGACCTCAACCCGGAATGGCGCTTCCTTCACGCTGCAGTTGCTAAAAGCAACGACCCGGAGCTGTGGACCCACGGCAACGCCCTGCAACGGCGTACCTGGCTCCGCACTCTCCGCTTGCAAGACCCTGAGGCCGCTCGCGAAGCCCTGGCCGAGGTCTGGCCGACCGAGTCCGCCGCCACCCGCACCGACTTCCTGAGCCTGCTCGCCGACGGATTGTCCAAGCAGGACGAGGGCTTCCTCGAGGCGGCCCTCGACGACCGCTCCAAGGAGGTTCGCCGAGCCGCCGCCCGCCTCCTCGCCCGAGTCCCCGGCGCGCAGTACGGCGTACGCATGACCGAGCGCCTGCACTCGCACCTGACCCTCACCCAAAACGTACTCGCGGTCGACCTCCCGAAACGCCTCACCCAGTCGATGGAACGCGACGGCATCGACTCCCAGAACCCGGAGGGAGTGGGCAAGCGGGCGTGGTGGTTCCTGCAGATCGTCGCCACCACCCCGTTGTCGGAGATGGACACCGCCTGGCTCCACCTACCGGTGGAGGGGTGTGCACCGGAGGTGCTGCAGTCGGGCTGGACAGAGGCCGCCATCCGAGAAGGCACTGCGCGCCAAGCCGCCGGGCGAGCGGTCGAGGCGCCGGATCTGGCGACGCGGTGGGCGCGGGAGTTGCTGCGAGCGAATGCCGGCACCGGCAGCCGGAGTCCTGCGGAGCTGCTGCGCCTGCTACCCGCCGAGGAGTGGGCCGGCGCGATCGACACTCTCCGCACCACAGTCGACGTCGCCGAGTTGGTGGGTGGACTGCCGGTGCCGTGGCCGGCCTCGTTGGCGAGCATGATTCTCGACCAGTTGGCCAAGGTGGGGACCAACCGCGCGTGGGCCCGGCTGGCGAGTATCGCGGCGCGTGCGGTGCCGCCCGACGTACTGAATCATCCGATCACCCGCGAGCCGACCGGCGAGGAAGACACCTGGCGCCGCCGCCTCGTCGAGACCCTGATCTTCCGTCGTGAGATGTATGAGGAGCTGGCATGACCACTGAAGTACTGCGGCCGCATGCGGAAGAGGAGTATGCGGGGGAGTTGGCCGCGCTGGCTGCGGCGGACGACAGAGCTCGGCCGCCTGCGTGGCTGCTCTCGCCGGCTGCTGTGGTCACGTATCTGCTCGGTGGCAAGGCGGGCGACGTGGAGATCTCGCCCAAGTACGTCGGTCCGCGGCGGCTGATCGAGGTGGCGGTGGCGACCCTCGCGACAGACCGGGCGCTGTTGCTGCTCGGCGTACCGGGAACGGCGAAGACGTGGGTCAGCGAGCACCTGGCGGCGGCCATCAGCGGGGACTCGACCCTGCTCGTGCAAGGTACGGCGGGGACTGCCGAGGAGTCGATCCGGTACGGCTGGAACTACGCCCAGTTGATTGCCCAAGGCCCCAGTGAGGCGGCGCTCGTGCCGAGTCCGGTGCAGCGGGCGATGACCGAGGCGAAGATCGCCCGGATCGAGGAGCTGACCCGGATGCCGTCCGACGTCCAGGACGCGCTGATCACGATCCTGTCGGAGAAGACGCTCCCGATCTCCGAACTGGCCACGGAAGTCCAAGCCCGCAAGGGTTTCAACGTCATCGCGACCGCGAACGACCGCGACAAGGGCATCAACGAACTCTCCAGCGCACTCCGCCGCCGGTTCAACACCGTCGTACTCCCGCTTCCGGACTCGGCCGAGGACGAGGTCGAGATCGTCTCCCGCCGGGTGGCACAGCTCGGTACGGCGCTCGAGCTGCCGCAACCGGACGACGCACTCGACGAGATCCGCCGCGTGGTCACGATCTTCCGCGAACTGCGGTCCGGCCGGACTGAGGACGGCAGGACCGCGGTCAAGTCGCCGTCCGGCACTCTTTCGACCGCGGAGGCGATCAGCGTCGTCACCGGTGGCATCGCGCTGGCGGCTCATTTCGGCGACGGCGTCCTGCGGCCGACCGATGTGGCCGGCGGCATCCTCGGTGCCGTGGTCAAGGATCCCTCCGCGGACCGCGTCGTCTGGTCGGAGTACCTGGAGACCGTGGTCCGCGAACGTGACGGCTGGGCGCCGTTCTACCGAGCCTGCCGAGAGATCTCTGGATGACCGTTCATTTGCTGGGAATTCGGCACCACGGGCCGGGGTCGGCGCGGGCGGTGGCGACTGCGCTGGCGGAGCTTCGGCCGGATGTGGTGTTGATCGAGGGGCCGCCGGAGGCTGACAAGGTCGTGGAGTTGGCCGGGTCGGAGGAGATGGAGCCGCCGGTCGCGCTGCTGGCGTACGCGGTCGACGACTCGACGCGGGCCGCGTTCTGGCCGTTCGCGGTGTTCAGTCCCGAGTGGCAGGCGATCAAGTACGCGCTCGCGGCCGGGGTGCCGGTGCGGTTCTGCGATCTGCCGGCCGCGCATCAGTTCGCATCGTCCGGTGGTGGCGGCCGACGGGCGGCGTCGATGGATCCGTTGGCGACGCTTGCACATGCCGGTGGGTACGACGATCCCGAGCGCTGGTGGGACGATGTGATCGAGTCGCGGCGCGAAGGTGCCGAACCGTTCACCGTGATCGCCGACGCGATGCGCGAACTCCGCCGCGATGAAGGGGCAGTGTTTGATTCCTCCCCCGCCCCACCGCCCCGGTCAGGCGGTCGCGAGGCGCAACGTGAGGCCTACATGCGCACCGTGTTGCGGAAGGCCATCCGGGAAGGGTTCGAACGGATCGCGGTGATCTGCGGCGCCTGGCACGTGCCCGCGCTGGAGTTACCGTTGCCTCCGGCAACTCATGACCAACGGATCCTGAAAGGTCTGCCGAAGCGGAAGGTCGCCTGCACCTGGGTTCCCTGGACGCACGGCCGGCTGGCGGCGGCGAGCGGGTACGGCGCCGGCATCACTTCACCTGGTTGGTACCACCACCTGTTCACCGCTCCCGACCAGATCACCCCCCGCTGGCTGTCGAAGGTCGCGCGGGTCCTGCGGGCCGAGGATCTGCCGGTCTCCAGCGCCCATGTCATCGAGGCGGTCCGGCTCGCGGACACCCTGGCCGCATTGCGGGGACGTCCGCTGGCCGGGCTGAGCGAGGTGACCGAGGCGACGCGCGCGGTGCTCTGCGGCGGGAACGACGTACTGCTTGATCTCGTCACGCGGGAAGCGGTCGTCGGGGAGCTGCTGGGCACGGTGCCCGGGGAGACGCCGCAGGCTCCGGTCGCGGCGGATCTCGCGGCGCAGGCCCGCCGGCTGCGGATGAAGCGGGACGCGACCGAGCGGGTGATCGAGCTCGACCTGCGCAAGCCGAACGACCTGGAGAAGTCCAGACTCCTGCACCGCCTGCGGATTCTCGGGGTGCACTGGGGTGTGCCGGCCGCCGACGAACGGCGGGCGCAGGGCACCTTCCGGGAGATGTGGCGGCTGACCTGGGATCCCGGCCTCGAGGTCGAGTTGGTCGCCGCTGGTGCGCACGGCACGACAGTGGTCGGCGCCGCGACGACGGTGATGCTGCGCGTGGGTGACGAATCCTCGACGCTCGCCGAGGTCACCGCCGCGCTGGAGAAGTCGCTCCTCGCCGACCTCGCCGAGGCGTTGCCGTCATTGCTGCAGGGTGTTGACACCCGCGCAGCCGCCGATGCCGACGTCGGCCACCTGATGGCGGCCTTGCCCGCGCTCGCGCGCTCTTCGCGGTACGGCGATGTCCGGGGCACCGACACCGCCGGGCTCGCCGCGGTCGCGGGCCGGATGGTGTCGCGCATCTGCGCCGGCCTCAGCCGGACTGTGCACGGACTCGATCCGGATGCGGCGGCCGCCGTACAAGAACTGATCGACGGCGTGCAGGACGCGACGGTGTTGCTGGCCGAGAATGTGCGGTCGGAGTGGCTGAACACGTTGCAGGGGTTGAGCGATCGCGTCTCGGTACCGCCACTGATCCGGGGCCGGTTGACCCGGCTGATGCTCGACACCTCGCGGCTGCCGGATCACGAGGTCGCGCTGCGGCTGGGGCGAGCCCTTTCCCCTGGTACGCCGACCGCCGACGCGGCCGGGTACGTCGAGGGGTTCCTGGCCGGAGGCGGTCTGTTACTGGTGCACGACGAGCGCCTGCTGGCGCTGGTGGACTCGTGGCTGGGTGCCGTCCCGGACGATGCGTTCCTCGAGGTGTTGCCGTTGCTGCGGCGTACCTTCGGGACGTTCGCCGCGCCCGAGCGTCGGTCGATCGGGACCAGGGCTCGTGCGCTGGGCGATCCGGCGGCACTGGTCGTTGCTGACGACAACGATCTCGACACCGAGCTGGCAGCGTCGGTCCTTCCCGTCGTCGCGCAGCTGCTGGGGGTGTGATGAGCGAGGAACGGATGCGCCGCTGGCGCCTTGTGCTGGGCGGCGAGGCCGAGCCGGAGACCGGTACGACGCTCTCCGCCCAGGACCGATCCGTCGATGCCGCCTTGGCCGCGTTGTACGACGCGGAGGCCGGCGAGCCGGGGACACAACGATCGGCCGGGCTGGGTTCGTCGGCGCCGCGGGTGGCGCGGTGGTTGGGCGACATCCGGCAGTACTTCCCGAGCACCGTCGTCCAGGTGATGCAGCGGGACGCGGTCGAGCGGCTCGGGATCACCCGGATGTTGATGGAACCGGAGTTGCTGGGTGCGGTCGAGCCCGACGTACACCTCGTCAGCACGTTGCTCGCGCTCAACGAGGTGATGCCGGAGGAGACCAAGCAGACCGCGCGGGACGTGGTCGGGCGAGTGGTCGCCGAGCTGGAGGCACGCCTGGCCGAACGCACCCGGGCTGCCGTGACCGGCGCGCTCGACCGGGCTGGCCGGACCGGACGACCGAGGCACTCGGACATCGACTGGGACCGGACGATCCGGGCCAACCTCAAGCACTTCTCGCCGGCGCTGGGGACGATCGTCCCGGACCGGCTGGTCGGGTACGCGCGGCGGAACCACAGCATCCAGCGGGACATCGTGCTGGCGATCGACCAGTCCGGCTCGATGGCGGAGTCGGTGGTGTACGCGTCGCTGTTCGGTGCGGTGCTCGGGTCGATCCGCACGCTGCGGACCAGCCTGGTCGTCTTCGACACCGCGGTCGTCGACCTGACCGATCAGCTGGAGGATCCGGTCGATGTCCTGTTCGGCACGCAGCTCGGTGGTGGGACGGACATCAACCGCGCCCTCGCGTACTGCGAGGAGCTCGTGACCAAGCCGGCCGAGACCGTGATGGTGCTGATCTCGGATCTCTACGAGGGCGGTGTCCGCGAAGAGATGCTGCGGCGGGCGCGTTCGCTGGTGGAGTCCGGCGTACAGCTGATCGCTCTGCTCGCCCTGGCCGACTCCGGCACCCCGTCGTACGACGCCGAGAACGCGGCCGCCCTGGCCGATCTCGGCGTACCCACCTTTGCTTGTACTCCCGACCTCTTCCCCGACCTGATGGCCGCCGCCATCCGCCACGAGGACATCACCACGTGGGCATCCACCAACCTCGCCTGAAAGGACGTCCATGACGACTGTCGAGCTGACCCGCTTCCGCGTGCTGCCGGAGAAGACCGAGGAACTGCTCGCCGCCCGGGAAGACATGCTGAAGGACTTCGAGGCCGACCGCACCGGCTTCCTCGGCGCCCGCCTCGTGCAACTGCCGGACGACCAGTGGCTGGACATCGTCGAGTGGGCGAGCCCGGAGGACTTCGCCGCATCCCGGAACAAGGGCGGGAACCTGCCGGGCATCGCTCGCTTCTTCGCGGCGATCGACTCACTGGTCGTCGCCGAGGAAGGCGTCATCGCGGTGTAATTCAGCTGACAGCCTGGCGGCGCCGGTGCGACGGTGGCCGGCATGGAGATCAGCGGCATTGCGCCGGACGAGTACGACCGGGCGGCGGAGTTGTGGGAGGCGTCCGTACGGGCGACGCACGACTTCGTCACCGAGGCGGACCTGGACGTGTTCCGGCCGCTGGTGCGGGCGTCGTTCGGAGCGATCGAGCACCTGGCCGGACTGCGGGCGGATGACGGGCTGCTGATCGGTTTCATCGGGGTGGCCGAGGGCAACGTCGAGATGCTCTTCCTGGATCCGGCGTACCGCGCGAGAGGTGGCGGGAGCATGTTGCCACGCACGCCTTCAAGACCTTCGACGCCACGTCGGTCGACGTCAACGAGCAGAACCCGCAGGCCACCGGGTTCTACCTGCACCACGGCTTCCGGGTCGTCGGCCGCAGCGAGACGGACTCGACCAACAGGCCCTACCCGATCCTGCACCTGGCGCTCTAGCCTGCGATCTCCAGGATGTCGATCGGTGTGTTGGGGTCGGCCTCGGCGAAGCGGAGGGCCCACTGGACGGCTTCCGCCTTGGAGTCGACGCGGATGATCGAGACGCCCGCGACAAGCTCCTTGGTCTCGGCGAACGGGCCGTCGAGCACGCGCGGCTCCCCCGGGGCCGGGAACGTGATCCGCGCCCCGCGCGAGCTCGGCATCAAGCCCTCACCGAGCAGCAGCACGCCCGCCTGACGCATCTCCTCGAGCACCGCGTCGGCCCGCGCCAGCATCTCCGGGTCCGGCGGGTTCCCCGCCTCCAGCTTGTCGTTCGTCTTGTGAAGCAGCATGTACCTCATACGCCTGACCTTAATGCTGCCCAGAACCGCTTTGGGATGTCGTGGTCGAGCCACGCCGCGGCTTCTGTGATCTCCCGCGGGCTCCGCGCCCCGACCACCACGGCCGATACGGCGGGATGCGTGAGCGGGAACTGGAGTGCGGCGGCCAGCAGCGGTACGTCGTACCCACGACAGAGCTCGCGGAGTCCGTCGATCCGCCGGAGCAGGGTGGGCGAGACCCGCGCGTACCCATGCGGCGCGCCCGCCGCGGTGTCGGCCAGGACGCCGCCCTGGAACACGCCGGCCGCGAGTACGGCGACGCCGAGCTTCTCGCACAGCGGCAGCAGCTCGTCCGCGCCGGACTGGTCGAGCAGGGTGTACCGGCCGGCGAGCAGGATGCAGTCGGGTCCGACCGGGCCGGTCTCGCGAAGGAACCGGGCGGCCACGTTCGCGTGGTTGACGCCGAGGGAGATCGCGCGGATCGTGCCGCGGCCACGGAGCTCGCTCAGCGCTCGCAGCGCCTCGGTCGAGGCGGTCAGGTAGTCGAGATCCGGGTCGTGGATGTGCAGGATGTCGATCCGGTCGATGCCCATCCGCTCCAGGCTGGCCTCGAACGAGCGGAGCACCGCGCCGTACGAATAGTCGAGCCGGGGACCGAGGCCGGCCGGCGGCTCGGCCCAGATCGGCTGGATATCCGGGCCGCCGGGCTCGATCAACCGGCCGACCTTGCTGCACAGCACGAACTCCGCCCGCGGCCGCCCGCGGAGCGCGAGCCCGGCCCGCTGCTCCGAGAGTCCGTAGCCGTAGACCGGCGCGGTGTCGAACAGCCGGACGCCGAGCTCCCAGGCGCGGTCGATGGTCGCGACCGCCTGCGCCTGCGGTACGGCGGAGAACATTCCGCCGATCGACGCCAGCCCCAACCCCAGCCTGCTCACCGTCAACCCGGTCCGCCCGAGCTCCACCATCCGCATGCCACCGACCCTAAAAGCCCCCACCGACACTCCACCGCCCTACCAAAACCGACCTTGTGCACCGGTCAACCGTTTCTAGCGCCGAATCTCGGTTGAGCCGTGCACAAGGTCGCGGGGGGAGGTCTTCCGCGCGGGGCGTGGGGGCGGGAGGATGCGGGGATGGGTGAGATCGCGGAGCGGTACCGACGGCGGGCCGAGGCGTTCGAGCGGAAGGTCGCGGCGGTGGAGCCGGACCAGTGGGACAACCAGTCGCCGTGCGCCAGGTGGACCGCCCGGGACGTGGTCGAGCACGTCGTGACGATGCACGGGGTCATGCTGCAGCCGGTCGCCCGCAAGCTCGAGCCGTCCGACGACCCGCTGACCGCGTTCCAGGAGGCGCGTGCCGCGGTCGAGGACGTGCTCGACGACCCGATCCTCGCGCTCACCGAGACCGACTCCCCGAGCGGCCCGCTGACGGCCGAGCGGCATATCGATCAGGTCGTCTCCGACGACCTCGTCCTGCACGGCTGGGACCTGGCCCGGGCGACCGGCCAGGACGAGACGATGGACCACGCCGACGTCGAACGCCTCTGGGCGACCGCGGTCGCGATCCCGCCGGACGTGATGGAGAAGTACCGCACCCCGGGAGCCTTCGGCGAGGGCATCGAGGTCTACGGGCCTGAGGTGCCGGTCCCTTCGGACGCGCCGCTCCAGGACCGGCTACTGGGCCTGATCGGCCGTCAGCCGTAACCCCGCCGCGCCGCTCCCATTTGGCTGGCTGACCCACCAGCTTGTGGGTTTGCCACCGTTAACCAGGGTGGTGAACCCCGCATTTGCTGGGTCAGCCAGCGAAATGCGGCGGGGTGCCGAGGAGGGAGTGGAGGTTGGTGGGGGCGTAGTAAGTCGCGGGGTCTGTGCACAGCGGGGCAGTGGTCAGTTGCTTCGGCCTGGTCATGAGGAGTGCATGGCCCTGGGCGATCGCCGGCTCCAGGTACTCGTGCCCGGGCAGGTTCGCGACCGCGGTCCGGCAGCCGAGGGCCATCCCCTCGAACAGCGCGGTCGTCGACACGCCGACCTGGTAGGTGGCCGAGGCCAGCAGGTCCAGCGTGCTGCCATCGGTGGACAGCTGCACACCGGCCGGGATCGTGTAGTCCGACGCGCGCTCGCTTGGATGGAGGCGATACAGGACCTCCAGACCGGGATGCTCCTTCGCGACTGATTCGGCCACGTGGAGGAGCTCGGCGCCGATCGTGCCCTGCGACAGGAAGACGACGCGGTGGGGCTCTTTCGGGCGTGCTGTGGGGAGGAAGGGAGCGCCGACCACCGCGGTCTTCATGTCGGCGGGCAGGTCGGCGACGTTCGTCCAGTACGAGCCGAAGCACCACAGCTCGTCCGGCTGGTCCGCGACCACCGGGCGGCCCGGGTAGCTGTAGCCCAGGTGGAACGGGCTGATCGCGCCGTGCTGCAGCTCGACTACGCGGATCCCGAGGTCGCGCGCGGCGCCGACGATGTGCTGGTGGAAGTACGCGACGACCACATAGACCGTCTTGATCCGGTGGCGTGGCAGCAGCGCGCGGTACAGCGCGCGCAGCCGGAGATGCTTGGGGACCTCGCGGGCGAGCAGAGCACCTACAGGTACCGAGACACCGGTCAGTTTCTGCAGTGCTGTCGCGATGCCACGGTCGTCCAGTTGGCGCTTGTGTACCGCTCCGGCAGCCGACGTGAAGAAGTCCAGGTTCTTGCTGCCGGGTAGCGGGGTCCCGTTGATCCCCGAGTCGAGGATCAGCGCTGACGAGCCGAGGGCGGTGCGAAGTTTGTCGGTGTAGATCTCGACACCGCTCGGTTTCCGCGGGTGCGGTACGACGAGAGCGTCGTACCGGCCGAAGAACGGGTTGCGGGTGGCCACACCGCTCACGTGCTTGGCGACGAGTGCGGCCTTGTCGTACGGCGAACGTCGGACCGGATGGGGTGCGCCGTGGATGCCGCTGCGGCGGGTCAGCTCATGGAAGACGCGCATCCGGATGATCGGCCACGGATGCGCGTCCCGGATCCTCCAGTCGAGCAGACTCAGGTCCCGCTCCAGCTGCCAGATCGCCCGGCACAGGCTCGCCACCGTCGGCGCCGTGCCGTTCCCGGTACTCGTCATGGTTGATCCCCACTATCCCCGCGAGACTGCCGACGCCGGAGAAGAACCGGCGGACCGCCTTCAGCAGGTGCGTCTTCCGGCCGAGCAGCAGCCCGGCGAGGGCGAACCCGATCGCCGAGATCACCCGGGCCGAAGCATAAGCCAGCACCAGGAGGTAGCTGATCGCGCCCGGCCGGATCAGCAGCCGGCTGATCGTGTCCCCGCTGCCGGATCGGAAGGCACGCCGTACCAGCCAGTGCAGCGTGGTCCGCCCGACCGGCACCTCCTCGGCGATGCACGCCTCCTCGCACCAGACGATCCGGAACCCGGCCCGGTGCACCCGGAGGAAGAAGTGCAGGTCGCTGGAGCCGGTGTAGCGGAACGCGGGATGGAAGCCGGGCGTGACCGCGTGGTAGACCCGCCGGCTGACCAGGGTGTTGTTCGTGTACGCCTTGCGCAGTTCCTCGCCGGTGGTGTGCTTCCCGGTCGAGTCGTGGACGTCGCTGTAGTGGTTCCAGGGCGGCGCGCCGGGCGGCAGGTGGCCCTTGACCGGCCCGGTGACAACGTCGGCACCGGTCGACTCCCAGGCCTTCAGCAGGGTTTTGAGCCAGCCGGGTGGCGCGACCTCGTCGTCGTCCACGAAGACCAGGGCGTCATCGTTCCAGCACAGCGCGACCGACCGCTCCCGCGCGAACGGGATCCCCGGCTCCGGTTCCACCACCGATTCGATCGGGTACGGCGTACCTGCCCCGAACTCCTCCAGGACCCGTTTGGCCGACCCCTCGGCGTCGTTGTCGACCACCACGATCCGGATCGCGTAATCCCCGTCCTCCGGCAGTTCCTGGGCCTGCAGGCTGGTCAGCAGCCCGTGCAGCAGAGCAGGTCGCCTGAACGTGATTACCGCAATGGCGACACTGGTGCTCATGGCGCCCGAGACTATCGGTCCCGCCCAACAACCGCCCATCCGACAAGGCATTTGATTGCTGTGAGACACGCCCAACAACACCGCTCCGCGGCGGCAGCCCCTTGGCCGCCTTCGGTGGAGTGTCACGGGTTGGTGTGGTCGGCGGATGGGGAGGTGGCTACTCGTCGGGAGCGGACTCGGGTTCGAGTCGGGGATTGGGGTTGCCCAGCGGGCGCGTTTTCCGCCGGGATCCACGACTCGACGGATCGGACGGGCGCCAATCACCACGACTCGAAGGTCCCGGCGGGTGACAGACGATCGGCACCTCTTCGCG
Source organism: Kribbella sp. NBC_01510 (assembly GCF_045040325.1). Classification (NCBI taxonomy): domain Bacteria; kingdom Bacillati; phylum Actinomycetota; class Actinomycetes; order Propionibacteriales; family Kribbellaceae; genus Kribbella; species Kribbella sp. NBC_01510. The sequence continues at coordinate 3,030,437 of NZ_CP109418.1, forward strand.
GCGGCTGGTCTTGTGGGCCGCCTGCGGTGGCTGCCGCGAGCAGGGGACACGGATTGATGTGGTCGGCGCGGGTCGGCTGTGATCACGGGCAAGGACGCGGCCCTCGGCCGCCGCTGTCTTCTGGACGCCTTCGGTGGCTGCCGCGGGCTGTCGGGAGTGGGTTCGGTCGGCGGGATGGATGTGATCACACGCGGAGGGCGCTGGTATGCGGCGGCAGTTCTTGTCGGCGGTCTGCGGGTGCGGAGGTGAATTCTGTGGTCTTGCCTGTCGGGCGACGCAATCATGTTCCTGCAGCGTGGTTGGGTTGACGGCTGGCGCAGCGCAACGCGGTGGCGCGGAGGGGAGTGCGGTGCGCGAATTCGAGCTTCGAGTGGCTACGGCCGACGACCGGGACTTTCTGTATGACCTGCATCGTCGATCGTTGGGCGATGCCATCGAGGCGACCTGGGGGCCTTGGGACGACGAGTTGCAGCGGCAGTTCCATCGCGACTGGTTCGATCCTGAACAGGTCGAGATAGTGGTGATCGACGGTCGGCCGGTGGGGATGATTCAGGCTGACTCAACCGCACTCGACACGTTCTACATCTCGAGGATCGAGGTCGACCCAGACCTGCAGAACCATGGCGTCGGCACCGCACTGATGCAGCACCTGGTGGAGCGTGCCCGGCAGTCGAACGCACAGGCAGTCGAGCTGCACGTCCTCGAGTTGAACCGTGCTCGCGAACTCTACAAGCGGCTCGGCTTCCGCGTCGTCGCCAAAGAACCACCAAAACTCCGGATGCGTCTCGCGCTGTCCTGACTGACTCCTTGTGCGGTCGAGTTGGCGGCGTGGATGTGATCGCCGACGAGTCGACACGCTGCGTGGTCACGGGACCGGCCACGTTGTGCACCAGATCCGTACGGCGACGGCCTTGGCGTACGGATCTGGTGCACAAAGTCGATCCTGGCCGTCGTCCACAGCTCCGATCCAGCCGCGCGAGGACAGCGCGGGGTCGGTCCGGAGCTGCGGGGCGGATCTGTGCACCACCAAGTAGGCACTGCCCTGGCTGGTCACGCTCAGGCCTGGGCCGGTGATGGCGTGGCGGTGAGGTTGGTGAGTGCCTCAGGTCCACACCCGCAACGATCCGGGCAGACCGGCCTCGACGCCGCAAGGACCGATCACCCACGCAAACGACAAAAGCCGGGTTTTGGGTGAGGGCCGTAACGCTGGGGGTGGTTTGGGCGATTTAGGGACGGGCCGGTTCTCGGTCCTTCCGCCCGCGAGGCTCTTTGGGGGTCCCGTTGTTGTCCCGTCCCGCTCGTTTGTTGCGCTTGGCTGTGCCTGCAGCCTTGGTCGCAGGGGGTTTGGTTGTTGTGACCGGTTCGTCCGGGTCCGCTGCCGAGCCCAGGCCGTTCCGTCCGGCGTTCGCCGCTCACCACAACTCTGCGAAGGCTGAGTTCGAGCCGAACACGGTGATGGTGAAGTTCAAGGCGAAGGCCACATCCTCGGCCCGGAAGGCTGCGGTCGCCAAGGTTGGTGCCGCCGAGGAGTCGGTGCGCTCGAACGTCGTGAAGATCAAGGGTGACCTGTCGGCGCCCGAGCTGCTGAAGAAGGTCAAGGCCGACCCGACGGTCGAGCTCGCCTCGCTGAACTACAAGCGCTACGCCACCGCCGTACCGAACGACGAGTTCTACGGCACCGACCAGGCGGCGTACCTGAACACGGTGCGGATGCCGCAGGCGTGGGATCTGTCCAAGACCACCGGGAGCCAGATCGTCGCCGTCCTCGACACCGGTGTCGACGCAGGCCACCCGGACCTCGTCGGGCACCTCGTCACCGGGTACAACGCGACGTCACCGAACCGCGGCCCGATCGACGACAACGGCCACGGGACCATGACGCTCGGCATCATCGCGGCCGCCGCGAACAACGGAGAAGGCATCGCCGGGGTCGGCTGGAACGTGAAGGCGATGCCGGTCAAGGTGCTCGCCTCGGACGGGTCCGGGTACGACGTGGACATCGCCGAGGGCATCGACTGGGCCGTTGCCCACGGGGCCAAGGTGATCAACATGTCGCTCGGCGGTCCGGGCGACAACCCGATCCTGCACCAGGCGGTCAGCGACGCGGTCAACGCGGGTGTCACAGTGGTCGCGGCCGCCGGCAACGACGGCAGTGGCGACCTCCAGTACCCGGCGTCCTACACCGAGGCGATCGCCGTCGCGGCGACCGATGCCAACGGTGCGCTGACCGACTTCAGCTCGTTTGGCGACTGGGTCGACATCGCGGCGCCGGGCTGGGACATCCTGAGCACCGGCCCGCGCTCACTGACCGCGGCCGGCCACTTGCCGTATTGGTACTGCACCGGCACCTCCTGCTCGGCGCCGATCGTCGCCGGCGTCGCGGCGCTGGTGAAGAACAAGTACCCGTCGCTCGGCCCGTACGACATCGCACAGCGTCTCGAGGCGCTCTCCCGGGACGCCGGCCCGCGCGGCATCGACCCGTACTACGGCCACGGCATCCTGGACGCGTACGCCGCCCTCGGTGGCCGGTTCGCGCCGGACTTCCCGACGGCGGCTGAAGATGGCAACGACCAGCCGATCCGCGCCAAGAAGCTGAGCGGCTTCGGCTCGACCACGGGCGCGATCGACTCCGAAGGTGACGTCGACTGGTACTCGGTCGACCTGGGCACGCCCCAGGACATCCGGGCCGTGGTCACCGGCCCGTCGTTCGACGAACGCAGCTACTCCTCGAACGTCGGCCCGGTCGTCGATGTCTACGACTCGGACCTGAAGCTCCTCGGTCACGCCGAGAACGAGTTCCCCGTCGTCGACCCTGTCACCGGTCCGAAGTGGGGTCCGCTGACGTCGTCGGTCGACGTCAAGGCCCCCGCCGGCACCCTGTACGTTGCTGTGCGCAACTACAACGGCTCGAAGGTCACCCGGCCGTACACGCTGAGCGTGGGGAGCAGCGGCGTAGGCGTTGCCGCGACGGGTCCGGCGTACCCGCTGCGGGACGTGTTCCCGGCGAACCTGGCGTCGGGTGTGCCGGCGTCCGCGAAGCCGACGGTGACGTTCGCGAGGGATGTGGTCCCTGCCTCCGTCAGCAGCGCCAACGTGTTGATCCGGGACGGGAAGACCGACCAGCAGATCAACGCGATCACGACGTACGACGCCGCGTCGCGCACGGCCACGATCACGCCGCAGCAGCCGCTCCTCGACAACCGCCCGTACAAGATCGAAGGCTGGGGCCTGGTGGAGGCGGACAGCTCGGCGTCGTTCGGGTTCAGGACGGTCTTCAGTACGGCCGACCTGGCGCCGCAGGCGCTGACGACCTTCACCGGTAGCGGCGCGTACCTGGCCGTCAACCTGGCCTGGAAGATCCCGCCGACCACGGATCTCGACCAGGTGATCGTTCGGCGGAACGTCGGTAGCAAGGCGCCGACGCCGAGCACCGGCACGCTGGTGTACGCGGGCACCGCGACCTCGGTGAAGAACACCGGACTGGCCCAGGGGACGACGTACACCTACGCGGGCTGGGTCGTCGACCGGACCGGCCACTACAGCCCGATCGCGGTCAAGCAGCTGCTCGGGATGAAGTCCGGGATCGCGACGACCTCCACGCTGATCAACTACGGTGGCTCGATCACGATCAAGGGCAGCACGCTGCGGATCGACAACCTGGCGTACGCCGGTCTGCCGGTCAACGTCTACGTGCGACCGAAGAACGTCTCCACCTTCAAGCTGCTGGCTGCGCTCAAGACGTCGTCGACCGGGACCCTCTCGGTGGTCGACAAGCCGGCCGTCTCGTCGGTGTACATGCTGACGTTCCCCGGCAGCGCGGATCTGATGGGCACCCGCACCGTCGACATCACCGTCCAGGTCGCACCGACGATCTCGGCGACGCTGTCGCCGGCGTCGATCCGCCTCGGTGGCACGACCGCCTTCAGCGGGTACGTCGCTCCGGCGCACGCGGGCCGGTCCGTGTACCTGCAGCAGTACGGCAACAAGGTGTGGAAGTCGATCGCGTCGGTGAAGCTCAGCACCTCGGGCAAGTACGCCTTCGGTATCAAGCCGGCGATCCGGGGCCAGATCGCCTACCGGGTCTGGTTCCCCGCCGACGCCGACCACGCCCAGGCCTACACGGTGAACAAGATCGTCACCGTCAGCTGAACGAGGTCAGGTCTGGAGGCGCTGGAGTTCCTGGCGGGCGTGGGTGACGGGTGGGGTCTCGGTGCCGTCGGCGCGGGCGATTTCGCGGGCCAGGTCGTGGGCGGCTTCGAGGCGGTGGCGGGCTTCGGAACGGCTGTGGAGGTGTTTGCGGTACTTCCTCCGATCCTTCCGAAGCCCGCTGACCGCGTCGAGGAGGGCCGGGTCGATGACGCCGGCCTCGACCTCGGGGCCGAGTAGATCCCGCATCCAGCGGCGTTCCTGGCCGGCGGCGTGGCGCAGGACGTAGAAGAGCGCCACGAGTTCGACGGCGGCGATCGCGAACGGCAGCACGGCTGCCGCGACGGTGCCGCCGCTGAGGGCGGCCATGTCGTCCCAGGCGAAGTGGAACACCATCGCCATCAGCATGGTCAACACACCTCGAACCACCTTGCGTTCACCGGGGGTCCGGCCGAGGACCCACATCAGCCCGGCGCAGAAGATCGCGCTGAACAGGGCGTGTGACACGATCCCGGCGGCGCCGCGAGTCACGAACACCCGCAACGACGAGCCCAGCTGGTCCACGCCGTACAGCTGGGTGGCGCCGTTGTAGACGTACAAGACGTCCTCGAACACCTGGAACCCCAGGCCGATGAACGCTCCGATGATGAAGCCGTCGTACGCACTGCGAACCAGGCGGGGCGCCAGACCGATGAGGAGGACCAGGCCGATCGCCTTGCCCCACTCCTCGTTGATCGGCGCGGTCAGACCGGCACCCCAGTCGGACGCGAACGACGTGCCGCCGACCTTGGCCCAGATCGCGAGCAACGCGGAGTTGGCGGGCAGCGCGATCCAGAACGTCGCGGCGACGCCGCCCCAGACGAAGCCGGCCGCCAGCAGCCCGGCCGGCTGCGAGGTGAAGCGGTTGTGATGCCGCAGAAGCAGCAGCCAGGGCACGAGATAGAGACCGAACAGTACGACGCCTCCCGCGAGAGCCGGCGTGTAGAACGTGGCGCCAGGACCGAAGTACCGCAGCATCGTCAGCGCGCCACCGCCCACGCCCAGCAGGTAGACCCAGAAGGCGACGTTGTCCGGGCGCAGGAACCGGAACGGCGCACCCCAGCCCGACTCCTCGATCGCGCGAAGCTGCGCTGTCTTCTCCTCGGATACGACGCTCATCGCGCCACCCCCCGGGGTGATGCTCCGCAGCAGCGCGCCGACGTCGTCCTGGTAGCGCTCGAACTGACCCGACGCTGTCCGGACCCGGACGAGCAGAGCCGGTGCCGAGTCGACCTCTTGCGTCGTGCCGGTGGCCATCTTGAACGCCACATCGATGCCGTCGCCGCTAGGCCCGGTGCGGCTCTGCACGACCCCGACCAGCCCGGCGTCGGTGGTGAGCGTCCCGCGCGCTCCGGTGACGCCTGGCGTGTCGCTCTCGGACCGCTCGACCTGATCGAGGAATCCGGTCGCGCTCCCGTCGTACGACGCACCACGCATCTCGATCGTCGCGCCGCCCGACGCCAGCAGGACCTGCAGGCTGGTCGCGGTCGCGCCGGCCCCACCGGTCAACGTCCCACTCTCCAACTGCCAGCCGACCGGCGGCACCGCCGTCGCGCCGCTGCCGAGATCCAGGACCTGGCCGGCCTGGATCTCGTTGTGCCACGGGATAGCCGCGTTCAACGCCTGCAGGCCGTAGATCAGCACCAGCGCCACTGCCAGCGCGGTGAATCCCGCCTTGAACGTACGCCGGTCGAGTCCGAGGAACCGGTCCTCGACCGGCACCCACTCCCGCGGCGCTTCCTCCCTGCTCACGACCATCGAGGCTCCATTCGCCTGAGCGGCACGGACTGGGCGGGCGTATCCGGACACTCTAGGCGCAGTTGCCCCCGATCTGTTCGGTGTACCTGTGGGTACAGTTGGTCGGGTGGAGACGGTGGAGCGGTTGATTCGCAGTACTCAGGAATTGTTGTGGGAGCGGGGGTATGTCGGGACCTCGCCGAAGGCGATCCAGCGGGCCGCGGACGCGGGGCAGGGGAGCATGTATCACCACTTCGCGGGGAAGGCGGAGTTGGCGAAGGCGGCGATCGAGCGGTCCAGCGCCGAGTTGCGGGAGGCTGCTGAGGAGCAGTTCAGCGGCTCGGGGTCGGCGACGGAGAAGATCAGCGGCTATCTCGAGCGGGAGCGGGAGGTGCTGCGGGGGTGCCGGATCGGGCGGTTGACGGCGGATCCGGAGGTGATGGCGGATCCGGAGTTGCGGGCGCCGATCGACCAGACGTTCACCTGGCTGCGTACCCGGCTGGCCGAGGTTGTTGCCGAGGGCAAGCTTGCGGGGGAGTATCCGGAGTCGCTGGATGCCGAGGAGACGGCTGCGACGATCGCGGCTGTGTTGCAGGGTGGGTATGTGCTGGCTCGCGCGGCGGGGTCGGTCGAGCCGTTCGAGCTGGCTGTGCGGGGATTGATCAACTTGTTGCCGGAGGGTGCGAAGTGAAGATCGGTGCCGTGTTCCCGCAGCTCGAGATCGGAGCGGATCCGCGGGTCGTGCGGGAGTGGACGACCACTGTCGAGGCGGCTGGATACGACCACGTGGTCGCCTATGACCACGTGCTCGGTGCGGATCCCGCCAATCGGCCGGGGTGGACCGGATACACCGACAAGTCCTTGTTTCATGAGGTTTTCGTGCTGTTCGGGTACATGGCAGCGATCACGACCGAGCTCGAGCTGGTGACTGGTGTGCTGGTGCTGCCGCAGCGGCAGACGGCACTGGTGGCGAAGCAGGCGGCCGAGGTCGACGTGCTGAGTGGCGGTCGGCTGCGGCTCGGCGTCGGCATCGGGTGGAACCACGTCGAGTACGACGCACTCGGGGTGCCGTTCGAGAAGCGGGGCGCGCGGCTGACCCAGCAGGTCGAGTTGTTGCGCAAGTTGTGGGCCGAGCCGGTCATCTCGTACGACGGCGCGTTCGACCGGGTCGAGGCGGCTGGGTTGAATCCGTTGCCCGGCAGGGAGATCCCGATCTGGTTCGGCGGCGGTGCGGACGCCGTACTGCGTCGTACCGGACGGATCGGCGACGGCTGGATGCCGACGAGTCCGCCCGACGACAAGGCTCGTGCCCAGCTGGAGACGATCCGGGAGGCGGCTGCCCAGGCTGGACGTGATCCGGCCACGATCGGTATCGAGGCCCGGCTCACGCTCGGCGCCGTACCCGAGCAGGACTGGCGAGCCTTCGCCGACGGCTGGCGCGAGCTCGGTGCGACCCACTTCGGCGTCAACACCATGAACATGGGCCTGTCCAAGCCCGAGGACCACGCCGAAGTACTCCGCGACGTGCTCCCGGAGCTCAGCTAGACCAAGGGGTATTCGCGGTTGATCCGCGGATGATCAGCGGGCAGGGGAGGGTGACGGTTTCGGCGGCTCGGTCGGGGTCTTCGATGCGTTGGCGGAGAAGGTTCACGCCGGTTTCGACGATGGCGTGGACCGGTTGCTCGACCGAGGTGAGGTCGAAGGACTCCCAGGCGGCGAGTTCGGTGTTGTCGAAGCCGATCACCCACACGTCGTCGGGGACCCGGACGCCGAGTGCCCGTGCGCCGTCGAGGATGCCGAAGGCGAGTAGGTCGGTGACGGTGTAGATCGCGGTCGGTGGATTCTTCCGGGACAGCAGTTTCTGCGCCGCGGCGTGGCCGTCCGCGTGGGGTACGCCGACCGGGACGACGTTGCCGGGTTTGATCTCGACGCCGGCGTCGGCGAGTGCGGCCCGGAAGCCGAGGTCGCGGTCGCGCGAGGTGTTCCCGGTGTGGGTCAGCGTGACGAGGCCGATGTCGGTGTGCCCGGCTTCGACCAGATACCGGCCGGCGTCGTACGCGCCCTGCCAGTTGTCGCCGACGACCTGGTCGCAGTCCAGACCGTCGATGCCGCGGTGCAGCAGCACGGTCGGAGTCCCGGAGGAGAGCGCCATCGTGTGCAGCTTCGAGTCGTACGTCGCCGACGTGAGCAGGAACCCGTCGACCAGGCGCTGCTGCAGCACGCCTGCGATCGTGTCCTCGGGGTCGTGCTCGATGTTCCACAGGATCATGTGCTGGCCTACCGAGCTGAGCACCCGGCCGATCTCGTCCAGCAGTGCGGCGTGGAACGGGCTGGTCACCCGGGTCATGAACACGCCGATGGTGTCGGTCCGCCCTGTCTTCATCGCCCGGGCCAGCGCGTTCGGAATGTAGTTCGCGTCTTTCAGCACCTGCAGCACCCGGGCCCGGGTCTCCGGGTTGACCTTCGGATTGTTCGTCAGCACCCGTGAAACCGTCGCCTGGGACACCCCTGCCAGTCGCGCCAGATCCCGGCTCGTCGGTGGTCGCGCCATGATCCGCCCTCCCCTCGTCGTCCAAATGCTGAACCCTACTCAAGAGTGTCGCCCCAGGTCGTTGACCACGCCCAAGGACATGTGTATACGTATTCATTGTATACGTATTCATCCCTAACGGATGGGAGATTCCGGTGCAGACACAACTCTCCAACCTGAGCCGCCGCAGGTTTCTCGCCGGACTGACGGGACTCACGGCTGCCGGCGTACTGGCCGGCTGCGGAGGCAACGGCGCCGCCCATGGCGGCGGCAAGAAGGGCCTGACCTTCCTGAACTGGGAGCAGGTCAAGGGCAACCCGCTCGAGCAGGCGATCCAGGCCTTCGAGAAGGAGTCCGGTACGTCGGTCACCGTGCAGCCCGCGGTCACCCAGGAGTACGACACCAAGATGCGCACGCTGATCGCGGGTGGCAGTCCGCCGGACGTGATGCGGATCAACGACGACTTCGTCCGCGGCTTCTCCCAGCAGGGAGCCCTGCTCGACCTGAAGCCGTACATCGAGAAGGACAAGCTGGACACCTCGGCGTTCGCCAAGGAGACGTACGAGTTCCCCAAGCAGCCGGACGGTTCGCACACGGCCTGGGTGCTCGGCTACCAACCCCGGCTGATCTTCTACAACGTCGATCTGTTCAAGAAGGCCGGCGTACCGCTGCCGCCGACGACCTGGTCGTCGACCGGGTGGACGTGGGCCGAGTTCGCCGAGAAGGCGAAGAAGCTCACCGATCCGGCCAAGAAGCAGTACGGCGCTCTGGTCTATCTGGACACCGGCTACGAGCAGACCTTCACGGTCAACCATGGCAGTCAGACCGGGATCTTCTCCGCCGACGGCACCCAGTTCACGCTGCCCGGCACGAAGGAGGCCGAGGCGCTGCAGTGGGCGACCGACCTGACCTGCAAGGACAAGGTGCAGCCGCCGTGGTCCGCGCTGCAGCAGGACAACGTGCAGAACCAGATGTTCGCCCAGGGCAAGATCGCGATGATGTTCGCGACCTTCGGCACCGTGCCGTACCTGCGGACCGCGGTCAAGGACTTCACCTGGGACGTCGCTCCACCGCCTGGTGACGTGGAGCAGAAGACCGAGTCCAGCGTGATCGTGTTCTGCGTCCCGAAGAAGGCGAAGAACCCCGACCAGGCGTGGGATCTGCTCAAGTACCTGGCCAGTGAAGAAGGCGGCAAGATCCTGCTGCAGGGCGGCGCCTTCACGCCGATCAACCTCAAGGCCGCGGCCGGGCTGGCGCCGAACGGAAAGGCGCCCGCCCACATCGGGCTGTTCGCCGAGGCGGCCAAGCACCTCACCGCGACCAACCAGACCAAGAACACCATCGGCGCCCGCGAGCTGTACCGGCCCGCGCTGGACACGGCGTACAACTGCGAGAAGCCGGTCGGTGACGTTCTCCAAGGGGTCAAATCACAGGTGGAGAACGCCTTGAAGGGTTGATGTCGATGGCAACCATCACGATGGCGCGCGAAACCTCCAGCGCGGTCAGCACAACCGACGTACGCCGGGCCCGCCGTAAGCAGAACCTCACCGGCTGGCTGTTCATCAGCCCGATCGTGGTCGGGGTGGTGGCGTTCCAGTTCTTCCCGATCTTGGTCTCGATCGGCGCCTCGCTGACCGACTGGAACGGCATCTCGGCGCCGAAGTTCGTCGGCCTGAAGAACTTCTCCGAGATGTTCAGCGACGATCCGTTGTTCCTGCAGACGTTCAAGAACACCGTCTACTTCACCCTGGCGACCATCCCGCTGACGATCGGTATCGGCCTGGTCCTGGCATTGCTGTGCGCCCGCCCGATCCGGGGCGTCGCGTTCTTCCGGACGGCCTACTTCGCGCCGTACGTGACGAACGTGGTGGCGATCGGGTTCGTCTGGTTCTGGTTCTTCCAGCCGGACAACGGCGTGATCAACGGATTGCTGAACCAGCTCGGGATCAACGGCCCGCAGTGGCTGTCGAGCTCGAGCTGGGCGATGCCCGCCGTGATCATGGTCAGCGTCTGGCAGGGCATCGGGTACCCGATGATCATCCTGCTCGCGGGCCTGCAGGGCCTGCCGAGCGAGTTCTTCGAGTCCGCGAAGATCGACGGCGCCGGAGCCTGGCAGCGGCTGCGGTTCATCACGCTGCCACTGCTGACGCCGCATTTCCTGTTCCTGCTGATCACGCAGTTCATCTCGTCGTTCCAGGTCTTCGGCCTGATCTACGTGATGACCAAGGGCGGGCCCGGCCACGCCACCAGCGTCTACATCTACAACATCTATCAGAACGCGTTCAGCTACGGGAAGATCGGCTACGCCTCGGCGATGGCGTGGATCCTGTTCGCGGTGATCGCGGCCGTCACCTTCCTGCAGTGGAAGCTGCAGAAGAGGTGGGTGTTCTACTCATGAGAATCGTCGGAAAGACTTCGCAGTACGTCGTGATGGCGCTGTTCGCGGTGGCGTTCCTGGCGCCGCTGGTGTGGATGATCAGCGCGTCACTGCGGCCCGAGGCGAAGGTGCTGTCGGTGCCGCCGAAGTTCCTGCCCACGGACACGCAGTGGGACAACTACCGGCAGGTGTTCGACCTGATCCCGATGTTCCTCTGGAACAGCGTGAAACTCGCCGGGCTGAACGTGATCGGCATCCTGATCGTCGCGTCGATGGCCGGGTACGCGTTCGCGCGGCTGCGGTTCGCCGGCCGGGACATCGCGTTCATGGTGCTGCTGGCCACCTCGATCATCCCGGGCATCGCGTACCTGATCCCGCAGTACATCGTCTTCCAGCACATCGGCTGGGTGGACACGCAGTACCCGCTGTGGGTGCCGAAGGTGCTCACGCCGGTGTTCGCGACCTTTCTCATGAGGCAGTCGTTCCTCACCATTCCGAACGAACTGGAGGACGCCGGCAAGATCGACGGCGCCTCCACGTTCGGCATCTACTGGCGGATCATGCTGCCGCAGACCAAACCGGCGCTGGCCGCGATCGGGGTCTTCACGTTCCTCGAGTCGTGGAACGACCTGTTCGGTCCGCTGATCTACATCACATCCGAGAACCTGCAGACGCTCCCGGTGGCGCTGGCCCAGTTCCAGGGCGAGTACTTCACCCAGATCAGTCTGCTGATGTGCGGTGCGACGATCTCCGTCGTACCGGTGATCGCCGTCTTCCTCTTTGCACAGCGCTATTTCATCCAAGGCATCACGATGACAGGAATGAAGGGGTGAGCACCGTGCCGGACCGGCTCGTTGCCATGCAGATCGGAGCGGTTTCGTTCGTCGACGAAGGCGTCGACCAGACACTCGACATCCTGGCCGACCGCGGCGCGGTGAACGCGCTCTTCCTGGCCACGCCGACCTGGACCCGGGGGACCGGCGGCCGGCAGATCCCCGGGCACCCGATCCCCGACCACGGCGGATCCGAGTACGACCTCGGCTGGGTCGGCGGCAACTACGCGACGCCGCACCCGCAGTACTACGGCAACACCGCACTCGGCGCGGTCGGCCGGGCGCCGGAACACCCGGAGCTGGACCTGCTGGCCGAGGTCGTGCCGAAGGCCCGTGAGCGCGGCATCCAGTCGTTCGCCTGGATGGAGGAGAGCGGCGGTGCCCGCGAGCTGCGGACCTACCCGAACTTCGCCAAGGTGCTCGAGGTGGACGCGTGGGGGCGGCCCGGCCGCCGGCCGTGCTTCAACAACCCGGACTACCGCAACTGGCACCTCGGGTTCGTCGAGGACTACGTGCAGAGCTACGAACTCGACGGACTGGCGTGGTGCTCGGAGCGGCCCGGTCCGTTGAACATGCTGATGCAGGGCACGGTCGACGTGTCGGAGATCGGCTGCTTCTGCCCGCACTGCCGGCAGATCGCCCGCGAGCGCGGGATCGACGTCGACCGCGCGATGCGTGGCTACCGTGAGCTGGTCGAGTGGAACCAGCGTGTCGGCGCCGGTGAGCGCCCGGTCGACGGTGCGTTCGTCACGTTCTGGCGGATCCTGCTGAACCACCCCGAGGTGCTGGCCTGGCAGACCCTGTGGACCGAGAGCCAGCGGCAGCTGTACCGCGACATCTACGGTGTGGCCAAGGCGATCTCGCCCGAGGTGCAGGTCGGCTGGCACGTCTACCACAACATCTCGTTCAGCCCGTTCTACCGGGCTGACCAGGACTACACCGAGATGGCGAAGTTCTCCGACTTCATCAAGGTGGTCATCTACAACAACTGCGCCGGGCCACGGTTCTTCACCTGGGTCAAGAGCATCTGTGGCGCGCTGTTCGGCGATGCGGAGCCCGACGACGTCTACCCGTTGATGATGAAGCTGCTGCAGCTCGACGAAGGCGCGTACGAGAAGCTGCCGCAGAACGGCTTCAGCTCCGACTACGTCCGCCGCGAGACCGCGCGGGCGGTCGCCGGGGTCGGCGGGCAGAGCAAGATCTACCCGGGCATCGACATCGACATCCCGGTCGGTGTGGCCAAGCAGCGCGGACTCGAGAAGCCCCGCGACGTCGGGACGAAGATCAACTGGGACGACAACGAGGGTGAGTTGACCCAGTGCACGCGTGAGTCGGTGCGGGACGCCACGCTGGCCGCGTTCGAGGGTGGCGCGGAGGGCGTCGTACTGAGTCGCAAGTACTCCGAGATGCTGCTGGAGAACGTCTCCGGCGCGGGCGACGCGATCCGGAGCCTGAAGTGAAACCTTGGTACCAGAGAACTCTGCGCTGGGCACAGACCAATCTGACCGAGAAGGACCCGGCCCGGTACGACGCCGATTGGTGGCGCGACCACTGGCGTCGTACCAAGGTGCAAGGGGTGATCGTCAACGCCGGCGGGATCGTCGCCTACTACCCCAGCAAGTTCGAGCTCCAGCACCGGGCTGAGTTCCTCGGCGATCGCGATCTGTACGGCGAGATCGCCGCGCTGGCCAAGGAGGACGACCTGACCGTGCTGGCCCGGATGGACTCCAACCGGGCCCACCAGCCCCTGTACGACGCGCATCCGGACTGGTTCGCGATCGATGCCGAGGGCAACCCGTACCGGGCCGGGAAGATGTACGTCGCCTGTGTCACCGGGCCGTACTACCGGGACTTCCTGACCGGGATCCTCGAGGAGATCATCGAGCGCAGCGCGCCGGACGGGCTCACCGACAACAGCTGGAGCGGTCTCGGCCGGGACCAGATCTGCTACTGCCCGAACTGCCGGGACAGCTTCGGCCAGGAGCTCCCGTCACGCGTCGACTGGGCGGATCCGGTGTACCGGCAATGGATCCGCTGGAGTTACGACCAGCGGCTCGCCGTGTGGGACCTGAACAACGAGGTGACCCGGCGCGCGGGCGGTCCGGACTGTCTGTGGATCGGCATGAACGGCGGCGACGTCGTTGCCCAGAGCAAGCGACTTCGGGACGACGTGGAGATCTGCAAACGTGCGTCGATCTTCATGCTCGACTCGCAGTGGCGGCACGAGGAGTCCGGCTTCCAGGCGAACGCGGACACCGGCAAGCGGCTGCACGGCCTGCTCGGCTGGGACACGCTGATCCCGGAGAGCACGGCGATGTACGACGCCGGCGTGCCGACCTTCCGGCTCGGGAGCAAGCCCGAGCCGGAGGCGCGGATGTGGGCGCTCGAGGGGTTCGCCGGCGGCATCCAGCCGTGGTGGCATCACATCGGGTCCGTGCACGAGGACCGGCGGCAGTACGCGACGGCCGAGCCGCTGTTCGAGTGGCATGCGCAGCACGAGGACTACCTGATCAACCGCAAGCCGGTCGCCACGGTCGGGCTGCTGTGGAGTCAGCGCAGTGTGGACTTCCACGGCAAGGACGATCCGGAGACGACGAGTCTGCTGCCCTATCGCGGGTGGGTGGACGCGCTGATCCGGGCCCGGATCCCGTATCTGCCGATCCACGAGATCGACCGGCGGCTGGCGGTGATCATTGTCCCGAACTTGGGTGTCCTCACCGATGCACAGTCCGAGGCGTTGACGGCGTACGTCGAAGCCGGCGGGCAGCTCGTGGTCACCGGGGAGTCAGGCCTGTACGACGAGTGGGGTGATCGGCGGGACGAGTCGGCGCTCGCCGGGCTGCTCGGAGTGCGTCACCAGGGCAAGCGGCTGGAGGCGGGGCAGGTCGACTGGGAGACGTACGGCGCGCACAGCTATCTGCGGATCGAGGATCGGGGGATCGCAGACGGTTTCGGGGACACGGACCTGCTGCCGTTCGGTGGGCAGCTGGAGGTGGTCGAGGCTTCGGGTGCCGCGATGACCTATGTGCCGCCGTTCCCGATCTATCCGCCGGAGCTGTCGTGGATGGCCGAGCCGCGGACCGACGTACCCGTGGTGGTGCTCGGCGAGCGGACGGCGTACCTGGCGGCCGACCTGGACCGGCTGTACGCGCAGTATCACCACCCCGACCACGGACGGCTGCTGGCGAACCTCGTCCGCCGGGCAGCCGACGGCGACATCCCGTTGCAGGTGGACGGGGCCGGCGTACTCGATTGTCAGGTCTATCGGCACGGCGACGCGGTGGTGCTCCACCTCGTCAACCTCGACCAGGGCGGTGCGTGGCGCGGGCGGTTGGAGGAGTTCACGCCCTCCGGCCCATTCACCGTCAGGCTCAAGGCGGGCGGCCGGCGGGCGCGGTTCCTCGTCGCAGGCGGGGAGGCGGAGGTGAACGAGCGGGACGGCTGGATTACGGTCGAGGTGGCGCGAATCGCCGATCACGAGGTCGTGGTTGTGGAGTGAGAGGGAGTGAGTTCGTGGCAGTCGAGGTCACCGGGGCACGGCGCGAGCGGTACGACGAGATCCTGACCGAGCGGGCGCTCGGGCTGATCGAGCGGCTGCACCGCGAGTACGACGGACGGCGGCGCGAGCTGCTCGAGCGTCGCCGGGAGCGGGTCGCGGAGATCGCGGCCGGCGCGTCGCTGGGGTTCCTGCCGGAGACCAAGGACGTGCGGGACGACCCGGACTGGCGGGTCGCTCCCGCGGCGCCGGGGCTGGTCGACCGGCGGGTGGAGATCACCGGGCCGACCGATCGGAAGATGACGATCAATGCGCTGAACTCCGGCGCGAAGGTGTGGCTGGCCGACCAGGAGGACGCGAACACGCCCACCTGGGACAACGTGGTCGGCGGCCAGCTCAACCTGCTCGACGCGATCACCCGGCGGATCGACTTCAGCACCGACGCCAAGAGCTACGCGCTGAAGCCGGACGACGAGCTGGCGACCATCGTCGTCCGGCCGCGCGGGTGGCACCTGCCGGAGAAGCACGTCACGGTCGACGGCTCACCGGTGAGCGGATCGTTGGTGGACTTCGCGCTGTACTTCAGCGCCTGCGCCCAGCTGCAGCTCGACCGCGGCCAGGGGCCGTACTTCTACCTGCCGAAGATGGAGTCGCACTTGGAGGCGCGGCTCTGGAACGACGTGTTCGTGACGGCGCAGGAGTTGGCCGGCATCCCGCGCGGGACGATCCGGGCGACGGTGCTGATCGAGACCTACCCGGCCGCGTTCGAGATGGAGGAGATCCTCTACGAGCTGCGCGAGCACTCGGCCGGGCTGAACGCGGGGCGCTGGGACTACATGTTCAGCGTGATCAAGACGCACCGGACCCGGGGCACCGACTTCCAGCTGCCTGACCGCAACAGCGTCACGATGACGGTGCCGTTCATGCGCGCGTACACCGAGCTGCTGGTCCGGACGTGTCACAAGCGGGGCGCGCACGCGATCGGCGGGATGGCGGCGTTCATCCCGAGCAAGGACCCGGCGGTGAACGAGCAGGCGTTCGCGAAGGTCGAGGCGGACAAGACGCGCGAGGCCGGTGACGGCTTCGACGGCTCGTGGGTCGCGCACCCCGGAATGGTCGAGACCTGCCGGACGGTGTTCGACTCGGTCCTCGGCGATCGGCCCAACCAGGTCGACAAGCTCCGCGAGGACGTTGCGGTGACCGCCGAGCAACTGCTCGACATCGCCTCCACGCCCGGCCAGGTCACCGAGGCCGGGCTGCGCAACAACGTCAGCGTCGCCATCCAGTACCTGGCGGCCTGGCTGGAGGGCACTGGTGCGGTCGGCATCTTCAACCTGATGGAAGACGCCGCGACCGCCGAGATCTCCCGCTCGCAGATCTGGCAGTGGCGACAGAACGGCGTGGTCCTGGACACCGGCGAGACCGTCACGACCGAACTGGTCGAGCGGATCGCCGACGAGGAGATCACCAAACTCGACCAGTACCTGCGCTACCAGTCCGCCCGCGCCCTCTTCCTCGAGGTGGCGCTCGCGGACGAGTACGTCGACTTCCTGACCCTGCCCGCCTACGAACGCTTCGACTGAGGCGGGTCGACGTTCACGGTCGGGATGCCGCCCCCGGCCCGGGCGATGATGGCCAGCGACGGTGCACCGGAAGGATTGCTCTCCCGGTGCACCGTGAAGGCCGGTACATGCACGAAGTCCCCGGCCACTGCGTCGAGGTACTCGTCACTCCCCTCGAACTCCAGCCGCAGTACGCCGGACACGATGTAGAGACTGCTCTCGTTCTTGTCGTGGTGATGCCACCCAGAGATCGCGCCGGGCTCGGTGGTCACCTGCCCCGACCACAGGATCGGCAACTCGAACGCCCGCATCCGCAACATCCCGGATGTCGGATCGGCGGCCACCAGGTTGCCGGCCTTGATCACCCGAACAGGCTCACTCATGCCAGTAGTCTGCCTCCGCCCGAAGGGCTCCCGCCAGCGGGTGGGCCGGTGCGGATGCGGGCGCGGGCATCGGGGACGGTGAGGGCCTGGGTGAGAAGCCAGGTGACGCCGGAGCGTTCGTACTGCGGGATGGTGGCGGGGGTGGGTTCGGTCGCGTCTGCGTTGCCGATGAGGACGACGTCGTACGGCGCATCGGAGGTCCGGGCAACGCGGAGATCCTCGGCGATCTCCGCATAGGTTTCGGGCGGGATCACCACCGTCGGCCACTGCTCGCTGGCTGGCGCGAACCCGTCCCAGCGGGCGGCTCGACGGCGGGGTGGGCGGAAGGAGCCGCCGGCGCCGATCCAGATCGGGATTCTGGGGTGCTGCAGCGGCGTGGGTTGGAGGGAGACGCCGCGGCAGGTGTAGTGCTCGCCTTCGAAGTCGACCCGTTCGCCGGTCCACAGGCGGTTCACCAGTTCGAGGAACTCGTCGACCATCGCCGCCCTGGTCCGCAGATCCACGTCCATCCCGAACGCGGTGAACTGGTCATCCGGGTGACCGAGACCGACTCCGAGCACCAGGCGGCCCGCGGACAGCCGATCCAGCGTCACCGCCTGTCGCGCAAACGCCTCCGGCCGCAGTCGCGCCACCGCCGTGACCAGAGTCCCGAAGCGGATCCGCTCCGTCGCCCAGCCCACAGCCGTCAGCGCCACCATTGCGTCGGCCACGTCGTCGGACTCACCGAGCGCCGCTCGGACCGCGTCCGTGTGCGGATGCAGTGGCAGCAGTTCGTCCCAGATGAAGAATCCGTCCCACCCGGCCGCTTCAGCCGACCGCGCCAGCTCCACGAGCACACCCACGTCAGCGAAAGCACCCTGGTTCGGCAAGTAGATCCCGTGCCGCATAGGCCCTCCTCCCGCGGCCGACGCCGTCGAATGCAGCCTTGCGGCCCGCCGGGCGCACTGTCAACGACGCAGTCGCGCGCCTAGGCTACGAAGATGGCGAGCGTTGTGTTGCGGGTCCGGCTGACGAGCGGTGACCACCTCGATGTCACCTATGAGGAGTCCGCTGCGGCCGATGATGACGAAGTTGTCGAGCACGCTGTCGCCGCCCTCGCGAGCGATGGCGGCATGCTTCGGTGCAGACATGGCGACCGGCTTCTCGTCCTGTACGCGCGCGGAGTCGCCGCCGTGGAGATCGCGCCACGAGGCGCGGTCCTGTAACCGCGGTGATTGCGGCCGGATGCCCTGGCGTCGGCTCGCCAGGGCATCCGGATCCGTTCAGCGCTTGGTGGGGTAGGCCGCGTCGACTTCGACCTCGACCAGCCAGCCGTTCACCGGCAGGTTCTCGATCTCCAGGGCGAAGCGTGACGGCCTGACCTTGTTGACCACGAACGGTTTGGCGGGTGGAGCCGTACCGAGGGGGACGGGGACGTACTGACCGGTGGTGAGGTCGGTGTTGGCGAAGTACTGGCGGTAGGCGCGGTTCCAGCCGGCGAAGTCGGCGGTGGCCGCGCCGGACGGGTTCTGCAGGAAGACGCGCATCGTGTAGACGTCGGCGTAGGACAGGCCCGCGGCTTGCAGGTTCTCGCCGATGCGGCGGAGGACGTTGATGCCTTGGGCCTCGGTGATGGTGACGCCCGCGGGGAGCGTGCCGCCGGGGAACACGACGGTGTCGACGTACGACGCTTCCGAGCCGGCCGGAGCGCCCGTGTTGAGTGCCGTCGGGCCGATCCCGCTGGTCTTGTAGACGGGGGTGTTGGCGCCGATGCCGACACCGCTGGCAATCATCGGGTTGGACTGACCGGCCGGCAGAGCCGGTACGACGGTGCCGGGCTTCGGCGGCTTGGGTTTGTCCCACCATCCGGCGGCCGTCGTCGCGCCGCCACCGAAGGACAGGGCGACGACGGCGATACCGGCGAGCACCGCGCGTTTCCTCATCGGCTTGTCACCCGGGTGTGCAGTGCGGTCACGGTTGCGCGGGCGGACACGATCGCGCCGTGCTGCCAGGCGATGGTGTGGGACAGGTGGTCGCCGGCGAAGTAGATGTTGCCGGTGGCATCGAGCAGCCGGGCGTAGATCCCGTCGGTCTGGGACGGCCAGCTGACCCAGGACGCCTCGGAGTACTTGGTGCCGAGCCAGTTCACCGAGAACGCCGCCTTGACGTCCTTGGTGTACACGTCTCCGTGCATCTTGGCGCCCTGCATCAGGGCTCGTTCGAGCCGGGCCGCCGGCGTCAGAGCGCCGTACGCGTTGGCGTTCGAGCCGGTGTTGTAGTAGCCGATGACAGTGCCGCGTTGGCCGTGGAAGCCGGTCGACGGGTACCAGGTGTTGACCGTGTCGAGAGAGCTGTTGGTGATACCGCCGTAGATCTTGTGGTCCTCCTCCCACCAGCGCCGGCCGTACTCGATACCGATCTTGCCCGCATTCGTCGGACGCGCATACTTCAGCGCCTCGATGATCGGCGCCGGCAGGTTCGACGGGACCTTGGCGGCCAGGTGCGGCGGCAGCGTGCAGATGGCGTAGTCCGCGGTGACCGTCCGGGTCCGCGTCCCGGTCGTGTACGTGACCTCGACGCCGGCGCCGGTGTTGCGCAGCCCGGTCACCTCGGCGCCATAGCTGATCTTCTCCCGGCCGATCGCCTTCTCGAAGGCGTACGGGATCCGGTCCATCCCGCCGACCGGCTGGAACATCATCATCGCCTGGTCCCAGCCGAACTCGAACGAGAAATAGTTGCCGACCCCACTCGCGAAGACATCGCTCAGCGGGTACGGCGCGGCCGTCGTCCCGCCCTCCAGCCCGGCTCCCGGTTCGACGACGTAGCCACGACGGCCGTCGGTGCCGCTGTAGGCGAAGCCGGCCGCCTTGTTCCCGATCGAGCCGAAGCTACTGAGGAACCCGATCAGCGCGTCCTTGTCGGCCTGCGTCAGCAGACTGTCGAGCGCGCCCTGGTCGGTGGCTGTGGCAAGCAGTTCGGCGACATAGCCATAGACGTCCGCCTTGGCGGTACGGTGCCGGATCGCCTTGCTGGACAGGGCTGTGGTGCCCTCGCGGTAGAGATACGCGTCGGCGTTCTGGTTGACGAACGGTTCGATCGCGACGCCGAGTTCACGGCAGTACTCCAGCGTCAGGTGGTGCTGTGGAAGACGGCCCGGGCCTGCGTTCATGTACTGGCCGGACGAGAACGTCGCCCGCTGGGTGTTGCCGGCCAGGTCGGTCTCCACGGTGCCGCCGCGGACCGTCCAGTTGCGGCCGCCGGGCCGATTGCGGGCTTCCAGCAGCGTGACCTTGTAGCCGGCCTTGAGCAGTTCGTACGCCGAGGTCAGACCGGAGATCCCGGCACCGAGGACGACGACGTGCTTGCTGTCGCGGCCGTGCAGGTCAGCCCGCGACGGAGCGGCGTACGCGGGAGTCTCGGCGGCACTCGTGAGACCGAGCGCCGACATCGTGGAGTACAGGACACCGGCTCCGCCGGTGATACCGACCTGTTGCAGGAACTGACGTCTGGTCTGCGCCATGCCTTCTCCTCACTGGGCAACGGGGTAGCTGACCAGAAAGGTAAGGACCTGGTGTTTTCGGAGTGTGTCCGGGCGGTGACGACCTGAGACCGGTACTGACAGGTATGTTTCGGCTTAACGAACCTGTTGGAACTGTGCCCGCAGGGCCTTGACGACGGGCGCGATTTCCGCGTAAACACCAGGAAATCCGGGCTCCGCGCAGCCCTTGCCCCAGGACACGACGCCGAGCAGGCGGCCGTTGAGGACCAGGGGTCCGCCGGAGTCGCCCTGGCAGGAGTCGGCGGTGCCGTCGAGGTAGCCGGCGCAGATGTTCGAGGCGGCGGCGTACCCGTGGGCGACGTACTCCTTGTTGGCCAGGCAGGTGCTGTCGCCGAGGTCGGGGACGGCCAGCTTCTGCAGGGTGTCGTCCGGCCCGGTGCCGGCCGTGTCGCCCCAGCCGTAGACCGTCGGTACGGCGCCGTGCCGGTCGGCCCTCGGATTCGTCTCCAACCGGATCAAGGGAACACCGGTGAAGGGGCGCGACAGCGTGAGTACGGCGAAGTCGTTGCGGTTGTTCTTCGTGTTGTACCCGGGATGGATCCACACCTTGCTGATCCCGGACACCTGCCCGGTGCTGTCATCGCTGAGATCGGCCCGCCCTTGGACAGCGACGTACGTCGACAGCGGCTTGATCATGCAGTGCGCGGCGGTGACGAGCTTGTCCGGCCGCACGAGCACCGCACCACACCACCGCCCGGTCGCCCCGGCGGCCGCCGTGTTCGCGAGCGACACCGCCCACGGCGCCTCGCTCACACTTGCCAGCGTCCCCCCGACGACGAACGGCTTGTCCGTCGACGCGGCCACCGACCCCGCCGTGACAAGCAGAAGAGCACTGGCAAGAACTGCGGCCCGTTTCAGCATGCGCCGAACCTACTCCACGTGACGATCCGGATGCGTCAGGTGACCTCGATCAGACGTGCAAAGTGGTCACCCCGGCCACGCATGCCGGGGTGACCACGTCTCAGGGAGTTATGCCCGGATACTGCGCAAGAACTTCCTTGCTGCGGAAGCGATCGCCGCGCTTTCTCCGGCGGTCTAGGGAAAACCTTCGGTGCTCGCCGGGGCTTGCAGACTTCCGTAGCGTTCCATTCTTTGCCAGCGCAGCCGGGTCCCGGCCAGTGCGGTGAAGACGGACTGGATGACCACCAGGTACATCAGTTGCCGGTAGACGAACTGCTGTAGCGGGAGGGTCCACAACGGCCCCGCCCGCTCGCCGTCCAGGCGGAACGCATACAGGCCCATGCCCATTTGCACGACGAGGAAGCCGAGCCAGACCAGCAGCACCCGGACAGGGTCGAGGAACACCAGGCCATAGAGCGAGAACACGTCGACCACCGGTGCGAGCAGCGGCAGGAGTACCTGGAAGAGCAGCAGGTAGGTCAGTCCGCGCCGGCCGAACTTCCCGGCCTGGCCCCGCTGCACCCACGCGCCGCGGTGCTTCCACATCGCCTGGATCGTGCCGTAGCACCAGCGATACCGCTGCCGCCACAGCGCATCCAGTGACGCCGGCGCCTCCGTCCACGCCACCGCGCGCTCCTCGTAGACCACGCGCCACCCGTCCCGGCACAACGCCATCGTCAGGTCGGTGTCCTCCGCGAGCGTCACGTCGCTCAGTCCACCGATCCGCTCCAGCGCCGTACGACGGAACCCGCCGACCGCACCGGGCACCGTGGGCATGCACTCGGCCAGGTCGAACAGCCGCCGGTCCAGGTTGAACCCGATCACGTACTCGATGTGCTGCCAGCGACCGAGCAGCCCGCCACGGTTGCCCACCTTGGCGTTGCCGGACACCGCACCGACGGCCGGATGTCCGAACGGCTGGATGAGCATCCGCACGGCGTCCGGCTCGAACACCGTGTCTCCGTCGACCATGACGATCAGGTCGAACCGGGCCGCCCGCATGCCGGTGTTGAGTGCGATCGGCTTGCCGGCGTTGGCCTGCCGGATGACCCGGACTCCGGGGATCCGCAGCGACTCGACGAGATCCGCCGTACCGTCGGTCGAACCGTCGTCGACCACGATCACCTCGAGCGGATGGTCCGACGCCACCAGCGATCTGATCGCGGCCTCGATCCCCGCGCTCTCGTTGTACGCGGGGACGATCACACTGACCGGTTCGGTCACCGGCGGACCGTACAACCAGTCCCGCATCCGGGCATGACGCCGCGCCGCGATCAGCGTGGTGATCGCCCGCAACACGGCCAGCGCACCAGCGGCGTACAGCAGCCAGGTGAGGAGCTTCAGGACGAAGTCGCTCAACCACATCGCCCAGATCACCGCGAGTCCGCGGCCGCGGTCCAGCAGCCCGGCCTTCCGCGTCGGGTCCGGCAGGCCGACGGCGTCGCTGACGGTCGCGAAGCGGAACCCGCGCGCCTTGAGCCTCGGAACGAGTTTCGACAGCGCCTCGACGGTCTCGCTGCGGTCACCACCGGCGTCGTGCATCAGCAGCACCTGTCCGGCACTGCTCCGCGGCATCGAGTTGGCGATGATCTGCGTCGTACCCGGTTTACGCCAGTCCTCGCTGTCCTGAGTGGTCAGCACGGTCAGATAACCGGCCTTGCGGGTGGCCTCGATGCTCTCCCAGTCGCGGTCGGTCAGCTCAGCTGGCTCGGACGAGTACGGCGGCCGGAGTAGCGTCGTGGTGACTCCGGTGGCACCGGCCAGGATCGACTGGCTCTGTCGCAGCTCCATGTCCCGGCGCCAGCCTGCCACAGTGGTCAGATTCGCGTGCGTGAAGGTGTGCACGGCGATTTGGTGGCCCTCAGCAACAATTCGCCGGGCCAGTGCCGGGTGGGCAGCGATCTCGGTGCCGACAACGAAGAACGTCGCATGCACTTTCTGGGCTTTCAGCAGGTCGAGGATCTTGGGTGTCCAGACGGGATCCGGTCCGTCGTCGAAGGTGAGCGCGATGGTGCGGGGCTTCGGTGACGCCGACCTCGGCTGTCCCTCCCCGGCGTCGATGACCGGCCCGCCCTTGACGATCGTCGGTGGCGCTCCGCCGACCTTGCCTGGTGACCTGACCGCACCGTCGGGCTCCGCGCCGTACATGTGATGCGTGTAGCCGTTGAGGAGCAGCATGGTCGCGAGGCAGACGAGCAGCATCGTCAGAACGAACCAGTGCGACCGCAACGGGACCTGTTTGGCACGGCGTGCTGCCGGCCTACTCACGGCTTGCCGGGCGTCTTCGTCTGACCAGGAGGCGTCGTCGGCTTGTTGCCGTTCTGCCCGGTTGTCGGCGTCGGTGTCAGGGTCGGCACCGTCGTCGGCGCACCGGGTGGCACGGTGGGTGAACCTGTGGTGTGAGTGGTCGGCACAACAGGCGGTGTCACAGGTACGACGCCCGGAGTCGAGGGGACGGCGCCTGGGGTCGTCGGGACGACGGTTGCGGTGGCGGTGGGCGTGGTCCCAGGCGTGTTGCTCGGCTCGTTCGCTCCGACCGGGGTCGGAGATGATTCGATCGTTTGAATGGCGGCGGGTGGTGGCGTAGTCTGCGGCCGATGCTTGGGCTTCGTGGCCGCTTCGGGTAGCGGAACCAGCGGTGTGTCCAGGCGAGGCCCGCCCAGCAGGCTGCTGCTCATCAGGATGAGATAGCCGACGATGGGTACAGCGAGGAAGGCTCCTGCGCGGCGGAGAAGGCGACGACGTTGCCCGGTCGAATCCAGGAACACTGGACGCCGGACGGAGGGCGATTTCACAAGGCCGAGATCTTACCGATTACCCGCGGGTCACGGCAGTCCTTGACGGAAGTACTCCGGAGCCCTTTACGCAACACCGCCTGAGCGTAGTTGCGGTGCGACGCACCGGGATGAATTCTCGCGCAAACCACCCCACCATGCCGCGACCGGGGGTCGGGGTGGCTACTGTCATCAGGTGCAGAAATGGCCTGGCCGCCCTTATCCCCTTGGAGCCACGTATGACGGCTCCGGGACGAACTTCGCGGTGTTCTCGGAGGTAGCTGAGCGAGTAGATCTGGCCCTGATCGGCGACGACGGGACCGAACAGTTGGTGCAGCTGACCGAGGTGGACGGATTCGTCTGGCACGCGTACCTGCCGGCGGTGCAGCCGGGGCAGCGGTACGGGTTCCGGGTGCACGGACCGTACAACCCGGCCGAGGGGCACCGGTGCAACCCGTCCAAGCTGCTGCTGGATCCTTACGCGAAAGCGATCGATGGGCAGATCGACGGTGACGAGTCACTTTTCAGCTACCGGTTCGCCAAGCCCGACGAGCTGAACACGATGGACAACCGTGAGCACACCATGCTCTCGGTCGTCACCAACCCGTTCTTCGACTGGGGCAACGACCGCCCGCCGGGGCACGACTACCACGAGACGGTGATCTACGAGGCGCACGTCAAGGGCCTGACCAAGACCCACCCGGCGCTGCCGGAGGAGATCCGTGGCACGTACGCCGGGATCGGCCACCCGGCGATCATCGACCACCTCAAGGAGCTCGGGGTCACCGCGATCGAGCTGATGCCGGTGCACCAGTTCGCTCAGGACGGGCATCTGCAGGAGCGGGGCCTGTCCAACTACTGGGGTTACAACACGATCGGTTTCTTCGCCCCGCACAACGCCTACTCCTCGCTGGGCGGCCTCGGCCAGCAGGTGACCGAGTTCAAGACGATGGTGCAGGCGCTGCACGAGGCCGACATCGAGGTCATCCTCGACGTCGTCTACAACCACACCGCCGAGGGCAACGAGCTGGGCCCGACGCTGTCGTTCAAGGGCATCGACAACGCGGCGTACTACCGGCTGGTGGACTCGGCCAAGTCGCACTACTACGACACCACCGGCACCGGGAACAGCCTGCTGATGCGGCACCCGCACGTGCTGCAGCTGATCATGGACTCGCTGCGCTACTGGGTCACCGAGATGCACGTCGACGGATTCCGGTTCGACCTCGCGTCGACGCTGGCGCGCCAGTTCCATGAAGTGGACCGCCTGTCGGCGTTCTTCGACCTGGTCCAGCAGGACCCGGTGGTGAGCCAGGTCAAGCTGATCGCCGAGCCATGGGACGTCGGCGACGGCGGCTATCAGGTGGGCAACTTCCCACCGCTGTGGACCGAGTGGAACGGCAAGTATCGCGACACCGTCCGCGACTTCTGGCGCGGCGAAAAGTACACGTTGGCCGAGTTCGGCTCGCGGCTGACCGGCTCGTCGGACCTGTACCGCGACGACAGCCGCCGCCCGTTGGCGAGCATCAACTTCGTCACTGCGCACGACGGCTTCACGCTGCGCGACCTCGTCTCGTACAACGAGAAGCACAACGAGGCCAACGGCGAGGGCGGCAACGACGGCGAGAGTCACAATCGCTCGTGGAACTGCGGCGCCGAGGGCGAGACCGACGATGCCGCCGTGCTCGCGTTGCGGGCCAAGCAGCAGCGCAACTTCCTGGCCACGTTGCTGATCTCGCAGGGCGTTCCGATGCTCGCCCACGGCGATGAGCAGGGCCGGACCCAGTCGGGCAACAACAACGTCTACTGCCAGGACAACGAGCTCGCCTGGGTGAACTGGGATCTCACCGAGGAGCAGCAGGACCTGCTGGAGTTCACCGGCGAGCTGGTCCGGTTACGCAACGAGCACCCGGTGTTCCGGCGCCGCCGGTTCTTCCACGGCGACACGGGCGTCGACGGGCTGGGCGACCTGGTCTGGTTCACTCCCGACGGTCAGGAGATGCAGAACGGCGACTGGAGCCGCGACGACGCCCGTGCGGTGGCCGTCTTCCTCAACGGCGACGCCATCTCCGAGCCGGACCTGCGCGGTGAGCCGGTGGTGGACGATTCGTTCCTGATCCTGCTGAACAGCAACTACGAGTCGCAGGACTTCCTGCTGCCCGTGAAGGAGTACGGCGAGGCGTGGTCCGTGGTGGTGGACACCATCAGGCCGACCGGTCGTGCCGAGGAACGCGAGCACACCGCGGGCAGCACCATCCGGATCGAGGCCCACGGCATGCTGGTCCTGACCCGGCCGCGGCGGGCCGCTGGATGACGGCGATCCCGCAGGCCACTTACAGGCTGCAACTGCGCGCCGAGTTCGGGTTCGACGACGCCGCCACGGTCGTCCCGTACCTGTCCGGCCTCGGGATCTCGCACGCCTACCTGTCCCCGATCCTCCAGGCCGCGCCCGGCTCCACGCACGGGTACGACGTGGTGGACCACAGTCGCCTGTCCGAGCCGGCCGGTGGTCGCCCCGCGTTCGACCGGCTGGCCGCACGGCTGGCCGATCATCGCATGGGGGCGGTCGCGGACGTCGTACCCAATCATGTGGCTGTACCGACACCGGCTCGGCTCAACAAGGCGCTCTGGTCGGTGCTGCGGGACGGGCCGGGGTCGCCGTACGCTGAGTGGTTCGATGTCGACTGGGGTTCGGGGAACCAGCCGCTGCTGATGGCGGTGCTGGGCCAGCGCATCGGCAGGGTGCTGGCGGATGGCGAGCTGTCGGTCGATGGCGACGTACTGCGGTACTACGAGCACGAGTACCCGCTCCGGCCAGGGACTGAGAACCTGCCGATCGCGGAGCTGGTGACCGAGCAGTGGTACCGCCTCGCGCACTGGCGGGTCGCGGACGAGGAGCTGAACTACCGGCGCTTCTTCGACGTCGACACCCTCGCTGCGGTTCGCGTGGAGACACAGGAGGTCTTCGACGCGACGCACGAGCTGCTGCTGGCACTGCTGCACGAGGGCAAGCTCAACGGCTTCCGCATCGACCATCCGGACGGTCTGGCCGACCCGCGCGGCTACCTCCGTCGGCTGGCCGAGCGCACCGGCGGTGCGTGGGTCGTGGTCGAGAAGATCCTCGAAGGTACCGAAGAACTTCCCCACGACTGGCCCTGCGCCGGCACCACCGGGTACGACGCTCTGCTCCGGGTTGGCGGCCTCTTCGTCGACCCGGCCGGTGCCGCACCGCTTGCGGCCTTGCACTCCGAACTCACCGGCGCACCTGCCGACTTCGGCCCGGTCGTGGAGGAGGCGAAGCGAGAGGTCGTCAAGCACGGGCAGTACGCCGAAGTGCATCGGCTGGTGGAGTTGCTCGCCCGCATCTGTCAGGACGACGTACGACTGCGCGATCACACGCGCCGTGCGTTCCACGAGGTGGTCGTCGAGCTGCTCGTCCACTTCGACGTCTACCGGGCGTACGTCGTACCAGGGGAACAGCCGGCGCCGACCGCGATCGACGCTCTGGAGCGCGCGGCCGGGAAAGCCCGGCAGAACCTGGACGACGACCGCCAGGAGACGCTGGACGTCGTACTGCAGCTGCTGCTCGGCAAGGAGACCGGGACGGCGAGCCGGATCGACGAGCACGCGCGGCACGAGCTGATCGTTCGGTTCCAGCAGACGTGTGGGCCAGTGATGGCCAAGGGGGTCGAGGACACCGCGTTCTACCGGTGGTTCCGGCTCACGTCGCTGAACGAGGTCGGTGGGGATCCAGAGCACTTCGGCGTGACACCGGAGGAGTTCCACGCGTTCGCGGCCCGGCTGAACCAGCACTGGCCGAAGACGATGACCACGCTGTCCACTCATGACACCAAGCGATCCGAGGATGTGCGTGCGCGCCTCGGTGTGCTGTCCGAGCAGCCCGCTGCGTGGTCCGAGGCGGTCCGCGAGTGGTGGCGGTTGTCGGAGGACCACCGGAGCCCGGTGCTGGACGGGAGCACGGAGTACCTGTTCTGGCAGACCCTCTTCGGCACCTGGGACGACGGACCGCTGCCTGAGGACCGGCTGCAGGCGTATCTGCTCAAGGCGATCCGCGAAGCCAAGCGCCACACCACCTGGACCTCCCCGGACGAGGAGTACGAACAGGCCGTCGCCGCCTTCGCGAGTGCCGTCCTCACCGACGCCGCGGTGCTGGAGTCGGTACGGCGCTTTGCCGCACGGCAGACCGAGTTCGTCCGGGCGGCCACGCTCGGCCAGAAGCTCGTGCAGCTCACGATGCCCGGCGTACCGGATGTCTATCAGGGCACGGAACTGGTCGACCTGTCCCTCGTGGACCCGGACAACCGGCGGCCCGTGGACTACCAGCACCGGATCGACCGGTTGCGGCGCCTGGACGACGGTGCCAAGCCGGACGACCTGTCCGACGAGAAGCTGCTCGTCACCTCGCGAGCGCTCCGCCTTCGCCGGCAGTACCCGGAGGCCTTCGCCGGCAGCTACACCCCGCTCCCGACATCCAACGGTCACGCGGTCGCCTTCGCTCGTGGCGACGCGGTCATCACGGTGGCGACCCGGCTGCCCGCGGCACTGCATCGGCTCGGCGGTTGGGGCGACAGCACGGTGGTGCTGCCGAGTGGCCAGTGGAAGAACGTGTTGACCGGCCACGAGGTGGGTAGTGGAGCAGCCCGGATCCACGAGCTGCTGGAGAACCTCCCGGTGGCCCTACTAGGGCGTGTCTGGAGCTGATGTCATGCACACCTTCACCGTGTGGGCACCGGCCGCGTCGTCGGTCGACCTGGTCCTGCGGGACGGCGTACTGCCCCTGCGCCCGGCCGCCGACGGCTGGTGGAAGCGGAAGGTGGTCGAGGCTCACCACGGCACCGACTACGCGTTCTCGATCGACGGAAGCGAGCCGCTGCCGGATCCACGCAGCCCGTGGCAGCCCGACGGCGTTCACGGCTTCAGCCGGGTCTTCGACGCGGACCGCTTCGGCTGGACGGACGAGGACTGGATCGGCCGGGATGTGCGCGGCTCGGTCTTCTACGAGCTGCACATCGGGACGTTCACGCCGGAAGGCACGCTGGACGCAGCCGCCGAGCACCTGGATTACCTGGTGGTTCTGGGCATCGAGGTGGTCTCGCTGATGCCGGTCGCCGCGTTCCCAGGTCGCCACGGCTGGGGGTACGACGGTGTCCACCTCTACGCGGTTCACGAGCCGTACGGCGGGCCGGAAGCGTTGCAGCGGTTCGTCGACCGATGCCACGACGCCGGACTGGCCGTGTGTCTGGACGTGATCTACAACCACCTCGGTCCGAGTGGCAACCACCTGGCCGGCTTCGGTCCGTACTTCACCGACCGGCACACGACGCCCTGGGGTCCGGCGGTCAACCTCGACGACACCCACAGCACCGAGGTACGCCGCTGGGTGTGTGACAACGCACTGCGGTGGTTCCAATCGTTCCACGTCGATGCCTTGCGGCTGGACGCCGTCCATGCGCTGGTCGACGACAGCCCGGTGCACCTGCTGGCACAGCTGTCGCTCGAGACCGAGGAGCTGTCCGAAGAACTCGGTCGGCCACTCGGACTGGTCGCCGAGTCCGATCTGAACGACCCACGCGTCGTCGAGCCGGTGGTCGACGGCGGTCTGGGGATGACCGCGCAGTGGAGCGACGACTTCCACCACGCGCTGCACAGCCTGCTGACCGGCGAGCGCTTCGGGTACTACGTGGACTTCGGGGACCCGGCCGTGTTCGCGAAGACGCTGACGCAGGTGTTCCGGCACGACGGCTCGTACTCGACGTTCCGCGGGAAGGACTGGGGGCGGCCGGTCGACCCGGCGAGGCACCGCGGTGCCGAGTTCCTCGCCTATACGTCGAACCATGACCAGATCGGCAACCGCGCGCTCGGTGATCGACCCGCGCTCACGCCGGGCCAGCTCGCGATCGGCGCCGCGCTCGTGGTCACTTCGCCGTACACCCCGATGCTGTTCATGGGGGAGGAGTGGGGCGCCTCGACGCCGTGGCGCTTCTTCACCGACTTCGACGAGCCGGCCCTCGGCGAGGCGGTCCGGACCGGCCGCCGGCGCGAGTTCGCGGCGCACGGCTGGACCGCGGACGAGATCCCGGATCCGCAGGACCCGCAGACGTGGCGAAGTTCGGTGCTGGACTGGTCCGAGCTCGACGACTCACCGCACCACGAGCTGCTCGCCTGGTATCGCCACCTGCTCGCGTTCCGCGCGCGGATGCCGGAGCTGCGCAACGACCGGCTGGACTCGGTCGGCATCTCGTTCGATCCCGGCGGGGACTGGCTGGTCGTGGCACGCGGCAGCCTGCGCGTGGTGGTGAATCTGGCCGCGGCCGGGGCCGTGGTGCCGGTCGACGAGGTCCCGGAGTACCTGGTGATGGCCTTCGGCGCCGGGGAGCTGGTCACCGGCGGTGTCCGGTTGCCGGGTCACGGCGTTGCGATCGTCGCGGTCTGAGAATTACCAACGGCCCCCCAATTCCGGCGCAATCCAACAGAACCTGGCGTTCGAGCCTGTTGATCGATGGTGATTTCCGGAATCGCTTGTGCGCACGCGTCCCGTGACGCAACGTGGAATCGCCAGCAGGGGAAGCCGGGGGGTAGACGGGAGGATCTGAGTGACTATCGGAGGCGTCGATACCTACTACGACTACGAAGAGAAGCAGTGGAAGAGCCGGCGGCTGGGCGGCGGACCGATCCGCCGGGGCCCGGTGTGCCCGGCCCCACGGACCGCGGACCACACGCTGCACGAGCCGCCACCTCGCGAGCGCCATCCGGCCGGCCGCGAGCACGACAAGCCCAAGACCGTCCTCGGCTGAGAGAACGGTGGCAGGACCCGCCAGATCAGGTCACCGCACTCATTCGATCAGCACCACCACAGCGGCCGTCGAGCCGGAACCCGACGGCCGCTGCGGCCTGCCCGGCCACCACACCGAGCCCTGACCCGGCTGACCCGCGTTCGGGAACCGGTCAGTAGCACAAAGCTCGGCAAAGACTGGCCGGGGTCGCGCGCGAGGCCGTTCGGGGGTCGCATAGAGTGACTGCTGTCACCACCGGATCGGAAGGACTGCCGCGATGGCCGATGCAAACGAGCAGGTTCCGGAGAAGCCGCCGTTCCCCGGATTCGACGTGAGCAAGCCGAGTATCGCTCGCACGTACGACTACCTGCTCGGAGGCAAGGACAACTTCGCCGTCGACCGGGCGTTCGGGGACAAGTTCATCACGGACCTGCCCGGCTCCCGGCAGATCGCGCCCGACAACCGGGGCGCCCTGATCCGTGCGGTGCGCGAGATCGTCTCGAACACGCCGGTCCGGCAGTTCGTCGACCTGGGCAGCGGGCTGCCGACCGCGGACAACGTCCACCAGGTCGCCCAGCGGTACGCCCCCGATGCGAAGGTCGTGTACGTCGACAACGACCCGATCGTGCTCGCCCACGGCCGCGCGCTGCTCGCCGAGAACGACAACACCAGCGTCATCCAGGCCGACCTGCGCGACCCGAAGGCGATCTTCGACCACGAGGAGACCCAGCGGCTGATCGACTTCACGCAGCCGGTCGGGGTGATCTTCAGCGCGACCCTGCACCACGTGAACGACGACGAGGACCCGGCCGGCCTGGTCCGGTTCTGGTACGACCGGATCCCGTCCGGCAGCTACGTCTTCATCAGCCACTTCCGCAGCGAGAACGACCCGCGCAGCCAGGAGTTGGAGCAGGTGCTGCAGGGGTCGCTGGGTCGCGGCCGCTGGCGCACCGACGAGCAGATCCTCGCGCTCTACGGCGACGGCTTCACCGTCGTCGAGCCCGGCCTGGTCCCGGCCGTCCAGTGGCGCAACCCGGACGCGCCGGACGAGCTCTCCGACTGGCAGCGGCTCATCGCCGCCGTCCTCGCGGTCAAGGACTGACCTCACCCAGGAACTGTGCCCGGGTGAGGAAGGCGAACTGCGCCGTCCTCGTCGTCCTCGCGGGTGAGTGAGCCCTCGACCGGAGCCAGTTCACCGCGCTGCCACAACGGGAGCTGATCGTGATGATGCGGATCCCCGAGTACGCCGGACGCGCCCAACGGCACGACCCATCCACTCGCCGAGCGATCCGCGAGATCGAAGGCATAGCGGGCCGCGGACCCGCGGATGCACACGTCGGTCAGGCCGGGAAGGCTTGACGTCGACATCACGCAGTGGTGGTCGCCGGACACCCCGAGATCGAACGGCTCCTCGTCCGGCGCGAACACCGGACCGCGCAACGCATGCAGCGGCGACAGCTGATGCGTCTCACCCCACGGCGGCCTGGCCTTGCGGGCGGCCACTTCCTCGAGCGCTTCCCGGGCCAGCCAGCCGACGTTGACGTCCGGGAGCAGGTCGGTCGCGATCAGGTTCTCCAGCGCGAACGAGACGTGCGTGAGGGTGTCCATCCACGGCGTGAACACCTCCGCGCAGTGGGCGTCCTCGAGCATCGTGAAGTGGTCGGTCAGCCGGGAGACGAGCGCCTTGCGGAGTGCGGCGTACGACGAGGCCGTCGTACTCGCGGCGTCCATCCGGCGATCCCAGCCGAGCAACTCGGTGCGCAGGGCAACGGCTTGTTCGGAGAGATTCTCCAGGCCGGGCAGGAGATCCAGGATCGATCCGGCGGATCCGAGGAAGGTGTCGGTGTGGATGTCCGGCATCTCGCCGACCGACCACGTGGGCCGGGAGGCGAGGAGCTCCCGGATCCGGCGGGACCGGTGCGGGGTGGCGAACTCGACGCCCAGCGGTGCCGCGAGCTCACGCGCGTTCGCCATCACGGCCGGCCCGTCGACAGTTGCCCGCGGCATCGGATCGTGCCAGCCGTCCCACTGGTGCTCGGCCTCCCACGCCGGTACGACGCGCAGCCGGTTGCTCTCGTGCCGGCGCGGAACCATCCCGGCCGTCCGATGCAGCAAACCACCGGCGGTGTCTGCCGCCAAGACCACGTTGACCGGCTCCACCCACTGCTCGAAGGCGGCATCGACATCGTCCACGGTTGTTGCTCGGAGCAACTTCGGCAGTACTTCGAAACCCAGTCGGCTGGTCACCCGGGGCGGATACCTCAGACTGATTCCGTCCGAGATGATCGGACCGCGGTCGGTCTCGATCACGTCCACCTCGATCGGGTCGGCCCCACTGACCTCGACCACCTCGGTGTGCACGGCGCACGCAGTCCAGCCCTCCGGGCCGAGGGCCTCCACGCCGGATCCGGTGCGGCGGAGTTGTTCGGCGTACAGGTCCTGGTAGTCGGCCATGGCGTTGGTGATGGCCCACGCGACCATTCCGGTGTGGCCGAAGTGGGCGAGACCCGGGATGCCGGGGACGGCCAGCCCGAGGACGTCGTACTCGGGGCAGGTCAGTTGGATCTGCTGGTAGACGCCCGGGCTCTCGATGTACCGGTGCGGGTCGCCGGCGACGATCGCCTGGCCGGAGGTGGTGAGCGAGCCGGGGATCAGCCAGCCGTTGCTCCCGGACGTGTGCGGCCCTTCCGAGCTGAACAGCTCGAGCGCTTCGTCGCCGAGATGCCGGGCGACGTGTGTCCGCCACAACTTCGAGGGGAACCCGGCGAACAGGACATGCACCGCCAGCCAGATCCCGAGTGGCGTCCACGGCTCCCACTCCTGCAGCGTCAGCCCGGTCTCGGCGAACTCCGGGGCGCGCCGGGCTCCACCTGGAAGCGCGTGGTTGACGCCGTCGACGTACGCCGTGATCCACTCCCGCGTCTCGTCGTCGAGCGCCTCGAAGCAGCGCCGCGCGGTATCGGCGAGCCGGGCCTGCCGGGCGAACACGTCCCACGCCGCCGCCTCGGGACCGAGGAACGCCGCACTCGTCCCGAGGTAGCGCCGCCGCTCGAACTCGATCTGCCAGGCCCGGTCGCGAGCGACGTTGATGCCTTGCAGGTACACGAGGGCAAGGGGGTCTCCGGCTTGCAGGTGTGGTACGCCGTACGTGTCCCGGAACACCCTCGCATTCACAGCGGTCCTCGTTTCAGTCAGGTGAGCCTGCTACCAGACAGCGCTCGGGTCCTGGCGGGCAGCGTAACCTGACGCGCGTGATCAGACGTCTCGATTTGTCCGACCCAGCGGTCGCCGAGCGATTGCTGACGATCCAGCACGCCGCGTACGCCGTGGAGGCCGAGCTGATCGGCTTCGACGGCATCCCGCCACTGCAGGAGGATCTAGCCGGTCTGATGGCGTCGACCGAGCACTGGCTCGGCCGGTACGACGGTGCCGTGCTGGTCGGCGCGGTCGCCTACGAGCTGACCGACGACTCGGTGGACATCAGCCGACTGATCGTCGACCCGGCCTACGCCCGCCGCGGCCATGGTCGTGCCCTGCTCGACCACCTCGACCAGCTGGAGCCGCGACCGGTCAGCCTGGTATCCACCGGCAGCGCGAACACGCCGGCGATCACTCTCTACAAGGCCCGCGGCTACACGGAGACCGACCAGGTCGAAGTCGCTCCGGGGGTGTACGTCACGCAGTTGAGGCGCGTGTCCTGAGCTGCTCGAAGCCGTAGTACACCGCCAGCAGGAAGACGACCAGCAGTGTTGCCTGCGCGGAGATGAAGGACAGCCCGATGCAGGCCGCGTAGATCAAGGTGCCGATCGAGTACCTGAGCAGCGACCTCCGGACCTGGGCGTTCGTCATGTTGTGCTCGACCAGATGCTTGTGCAGGACGTGCCACCAGATCAGGCTGAACGCGATCGCGGCCAGGGTCAGGTTGGTGCTGTAGACGGCTGCGGCGACGCTGGCGTTGATCGAGTCGTCTCTGAGGTGCTCGGCGAACAGACTGGTCGGGAACGGCAGCAACGTGGCCCACAGCAACAGCTGCAGGTTGAGGAACAGCAGCCCACGGTCGGCGCGCTCGATCTGGCGGAACAGCGAGTGGTGGTTGACCCACATCACCCCGAGGATCGCGAAGCTGGTCAGGTACGCCGCGAACTGTGGCCACTCGTGCACCAGTGCCGGCCACAGCCGTTGCCCCTCCTCGAGTTCGGGGCTGTGCAGCTCGAGGACCAGCAGGGTGATCGCGATCGCGAAGACGCCATCGCTGAAGGCTTCCAGGCGGTTGGTCTCGGCAAGGTCAGACTGGGTGCTCACGGCCACCCAGTCTGACCTAGCACCATCAGTCCGTCGACAGAGAAAGCGCTGTCCAGCTGATCGCTGGGAGCGTAATGGTCAGCTTGCCGTCGGCGAGGCTCACCGACTCGTGTGGCTGGGCGGTCACCCGGTCCGGGTGCGCGGCCGAGTTGGTGGCGAGTGGGTCCTCGTCGTGGACGATCACGGCCTCCTCGATCGCGGTGACGCCGGTCCGGCTGACGTCCACGGTGATCTCGACCGGGCCCTCGGTGGACCGGTTCACGGCGAAGACCGCGAGCCGGCCCTCGTCGTACGTCGCGACCGCGTCGACGGCCGGGATGTCGCCGTACTTGGCGGTGCTGACGGTCGGCGAGTCGGCCCGCACCTGGAGCACCTGGCCGGCGGCGAGCCGGGAGGTGATCGCGAACGGGTGGAACGTGGGCTGCCGCCAGGCCGGCCCGCCGGGCTCGGTCATGATCGGCGCGATCACGTTCGCCAGTTGCGCCAGGCACGCGACCGCAACCCGGTCACTGTGCCGCAGCAGCGAGATCAGCAGGTTGCCCACGACAACGGCATCGGTGACGTTGTACTCGTCCTCGATCCGTCGCGGCGCCACCTCCCACCGGTCGTGCGGGCCGTCGGTCCGGCGGGACCGTTCGCCGTACCAGACGTTCCACTCGTCGAAGGAGATGCCGATCTTCTTGCTGCTCTTGAGCTCGGCGCCGACGTGGTCCGCCGTCGCGACCACGGCCTCGATGAAGCGGTCCATGTTCACCGCCGAGGCCAGGAAGGACGCCGTGTCGCCGTCGTCGTTGCTGTAGTACGCGTGGCAGGAGATGTAGTCGACGAAGTCGTACGTCTCCCGCAGGACCTCCCGCTCCCAGGTGCCGAACAGCGGCATCCGCGACGAGGACGAGCCACACGCGACCAGCTCCAGATCGGGCTCGATCATCCGCATCGCCCGTGCCGTCTCTGCCGCGAGCCGTCCGTACTCCGTCGGCGTCTTGTGGCCGACCTGCCACGGGCCGTCCAGTTCGTTGCCGAGGCACCACAGCTTGACGCCGTACGGCGATGCGCCGTGCTGCTCCCGCAGATCGGACAAGGCGGTCCCGCCCAGGTGGTTCGAGTACTCCTGGAGGTCGAGCGCCTCCTGGACTCCGCGCGTACCGAGGTTGAGCGCCATCATCGGCTCGACCCCGGCCTTGGCGCACCAGCGGATGAACTCGTCCAGGCCGAACTCGTTCGTCTCGATGCTGTGCCAGGCGAGGTCGAGCCGGCGCGGCCGTCCTTCGCGCGGGCCGACGCCGTCCTCCCAGCGGTAGCCGGAGACGAAGTTGCCGCCGGGATAGCGGACCACCGAGACGCCGAGCTCGCGGGTGAGCTCGAGGACGTCCTTGCGGAACCCGTCCTCGTCGGCGGTCGCGTGGCCCGGTTCGTAGATACCGGTGTAGACGCACCGGCCCATGTGTTCGACGAAGGTCCCGAAGGTACGGCGGTTCACGGGCGCGATCGTGAACGCGGGGTCGATGGTGAGGTTGGCAGCGGGCACCAGGTTGCTCCTGTCGTGGTGAGTGGTGTCAACCCTTGATGCCTGCGTCGCCGACGCCGCGGACCACATGGCGCTGGAACAGGGCGTAGACGATCAGCAAGGGAAGTCCGCCCAGGACCGCGGAGGCCATGATCTGGGCGTAGCGCAGGCCGTACGAGCCCTGCACGTTGGCCAGGCCGACCGGGATCGTCATCATCGACGGGTCGGTGGTCACGATGAAGGGCCAGAGAAAGTTGTTCCAGGCGCCGATGAACGTGAAGATGCCGACGGCAACGAGGATCGGCCGCGACATCGGCACCATCACGCTCCAGACGATCCGCCACCGGGACGCGCCGTCGACCCGGGCGGCGTCCTCGTAGTCACGGGAGATGCCGTCGAAGAACTTCTTCAGCACGAACACCATCACCGGCGCGACCGCCTGCGGCAGCACGATGCCCCAATAGGTGTCGACCAGGCCGAGCCCGGTCATCTCCTGGAACAACGGCACGATCAGCACCTGCGGCGGGACCAGGATGCCGGCGATGATCAGCCCGAACAGCACCCGCCGGCCGGGGAACCTGGTCCGCGAGAAGCCGAAGGCGGCCAGCACTGACACCACGAGCGTCAGGCCGGTCACCAGGACGGACACGACGCTGCTGTTCAGGAACCAGCGGATCAGATCGCCCTGATCGATGACGCTTTGGTAGGCACCCAGGGTCGGTGCGTTGGGCAACCAGGTGATGGGCGACCGGGTCGTTTCCGGCTCCGGTTTGAGAGAAGTGTCCAAGGCCCACAGGAGCGGGACCAGCCACACGACCGCCAGGATGACGGCCCCGACGATGCTCGCCACCTTCGGAAAGGTCCACGACGTCCTCATTCGCCGGCCTCCTTCCGGCCGGAGAACAGTTTGAACTGCAGCAGCGCGACCACCACGATGACCGCGAAGAACATGTACGAGATCGCCGACGCGTAGCCGATCCGGTAGTTGGTGAAGCCGTTCTCGTAGATGTACTGGATGATCGGCCGGGTCGCGAAGTTCGGCCCGCCGTCGGTCATCAGGTACACCTGGTCGAAGATCTTCAGCGACGCCACCAGCTGCAGGACGACGATCAGCCCGGTGGTCCGGCTCAGCAACGGCAGCGTGATCCGGAACAGCTGCTGCCGCCCGTTGGCGCCGTCGATCGAGGCCGCCTCGTACACCTGGGCCGAAATCCCTTGCAGCGCGGCCAGATAGAGCAGGAAGTTGAACCCCACGGTCCACCAGACGGTGGTGATCACGATCGCGAGCATGGCCCGGTTCTCGGTGTTCAGCCAGTCGATCTCGGCGAACCCACCGGCCGTCAGCAACCCGTTCACCAGGCCGAAGCCGGGCTGGTAGATCCACACCCAGATCAGCGTCACGACGGTGGCCGGCAGGACGAACGGAGCGAAGTACGAGAACCGCAACAGCCAGCCCAGCAGGCCTTTGCGGTTGGCGAGCAGAGCCATCAGGAGCGCGATGATCACCAGCGGCGGCGTACTCATCGCGGTGAAGATCAAGGTGTTCTTCAGCGACGACCAGACAGCCGGGTCGCCGAACATCTCCCGCCAGTTCTCCAGGCCGAGGAACTGGTGCTTGACCCCGGCCAGGCTGGTGTTGAAGAAGCTGTTCCACAGCCCGGACACGATCGGCCAGAGCAGGAAGACCGCGAACAGCAGCAGGAACGGCGCCACGAAGAACAGTCCGCCCCAACGCTCCGTCCACGGGCGGCCAGTGCCCGGCTTCGGTGCGGCCGGTCGGGTGGTACTGAGGGCACGAGGTGGTGTCTGCACAGCCATGATGGCCTCCTTTCAGACCGGGGACGGGGTGTCGAGCAGCTTCTGGGTGGCTGCCTTGAACTGGGCGAGCGCAGCCTTCGGAGTGGCCTGTCCGGTCGCGATCCCGTTGAAGGCCGCGGCGGACTCGTTCTCCAGCTGGGCTCCCGAACCGCTGAACCACGCATCCGGGTCGTACAGCACGTTCGGAGCGACGCTGCGGTACTCCGCCTGCGGCTTGAGGTCCAGGTACTCCTGGCTCGTCACCACCGGCTGGTACGCCGGGATGTGGCCGCCGGCCGCCCACTCGACGCTGTGCTTCAGCATCCAGGCGATGTACTCGATCGTCGCCTTCGTGTCGTCGGCGTTGCGGTGGGCCTGGTGCGGCAGCACGAAGGTGTGCGAGTCGCCCTGGAACTTCGGTACGTCGTACACGACCGGGAACGGCGCCATGCTGAACGGCAGCTTGGCGGTCTGATACGTCGTGACCTCCCACTCACCGTTGAAGCTCAACCCGGCCTCGCCGTTGCTGAACTGGGCGACCAGGGCGGCGTAGTTCGCCGACCGCGGCGTGAGTCCTTCGCTCGCGAGCTTCGCGATCAGGTCCAGGGCCTCGAGCGCCTTGGCGTCGTCGATCACCAGCTCTTTGCCGTCCGGACTGAAGAACTCGCCCTCGAGTTGGCCGTACAGCGTCCACCACAGCCGCCACGGGCTGGTGGTGTCGACGGAGACGGCGTACTTGCCGGTGGTCTCCTTGACCGCCCGGAGCATGTCGAGGAACTCGGTCACGCCCTTGACGGTCCTGATCTTGTTGTCCGGGCCGAGCAGACCTGCCTTCTTGCAGATCTCGAGGTTGTAGTAGAGGACGAACGGGTGCTGGTCCAGCGGAACGGCGTACAGCTTGCCGTCGATGACGCAGCGGTCCCAGGTCGCCGGCAGGAAGTCGGACTGGTGCACGCCGGCAGCGGACAGCAGATCGACCGGGATCGGGTCGAGCATCGTCGTCGGGCTGAATCCCTTCAGCCGGGACATGTGCATGGTCGCGACCTCGGGCGCCCGGCCGCCGGC
Source organism: Kribbella sp. NBC_01510 (assembly GCF_045040325.1). Lineage (NCBI taxonomy): Bacteria > Bacillati > Actinomycetota > Actinomycetes > Propionibacteriales > Kribbellaceae > Kribbella > Kribbella sp. NBC_01510. The sequence continues at coordinate 3,070,217 of NZ_CP109418.1, forward strand.
CGCCGACATCGCGAGTTTGGTGTAGAACGGCGGGCCCCAGGCGAGGGTGGTCGCCTCGAACCGCACGTCGGGGTGTTCGGCGACGTATTGCTGGTGGATCTGCAGCAGGCGGGCGCCGTCGCCGCCGCCGAAGAGGTTCCATTCCCGGACTCTGGGTTTGCTGCCGAGGCTGCCGCAGCCGGTGAGGGCGAGGGCGCTGCCGAGCAGGCCACCAAGTACTGCTCGACGTCGTGGGCGGAGGGGCGGAGGGGAGTCGTCAAGCATCTGCGTGTCCTCCAGGCGGGGGCGGGGACAGGGCGTTCTACATCGGTGTACTACATCGGTGTAGGGATAATGCCCGGGTGCTCCGGGACCGTCAAGACCTCAGCTGGCGCCGAGCGTGGATTCGCGCGTGTGCAGCTCGTACGGCGCGACGATCTCGGCGTGCTCGGAGTCGTCGCCGGCCATTCGCTGGACCAACAGGTCGACCGCGGTGCGGGCGATGTAGATGCGGTTGGGATCGACCGTGGTCAGGGTCGGACTGCTGTAGCTGGCCTCGTCGATGTTGTCGAAGCCCGCCACCGCGACGTCGTCCGGGATCCGAATGCCGTGCGCGGTGAGCGCCCGGACCGCGCCGAGTGCGAGCGTGTCGTTCAGGCCGAGGACGGCGTCGAACTTCTCCCCGGCCGCGAGCAGCTCCTCCATCGCGTCCGCGCCACTCGACCTGTGCCACTTCCCGCCGGACACGGCCAGGTCCTTCGGTACGGGTAGGCCGTACTCCGCGAGCGTGTCGGTGTACGCGCCGTACCGGATGGCGGCCGTGCCGACCTTCTCGCCGGGGCGGATGCCGATCACCGCGATCCGTCGCCGGCCCTGGTCGAGCAGGTGCCGGACGACCGCTTTGGTGCCCTCGACATTGTCGATCATCACGTGGTCGACCGGGCCGTGGAAGATCCGCTCGCCGAGCAGCACCATCGGCGTCGGTGTCCGCAGTTGGTCGACGTCCTCAGGGCCGAGGCCGAGCGGGCTGTAGAGCAGACCGTCGACCAAGTGTCCGCGCGGCCGGGCGAGTGCGGTCAGCTCGCGGTCGCGGTCGGCGCCGGTGGTCTCGATCATCACGGTCAGGCCGTGCTCACCGGCGGCCGCGATCGCCGCGTCGGCGAGCTCGGCGAAGTACGGGTTGCTCAGCTCGGGGACGGCGAGCGCGATGATGCCGGTCCGGCCGGACTTCAGGTTCCGGGCGGAGATGTTCATCTGGTAGCCGAGGGCATCGATCGCGGCGAGCACCCTGGTCCGGGTCTCCTCGCGGATGTACGGATACCCGTTCATCACGTTGGAGACCGTCTTCGGCGACACCCCGGCCTGCCGCGCGACGTCCCGCATCGTCACCGCCACGGCATCACCCCCAACCATCCGGTCATGGGCACACACGGTAATGCACGCGGGCGGGATGTTGCCGTCGCCCGCGTGCTCCGTCGCCGCTGGAGGGCGCTCCGGTCAGCTGTCCGCCGGTTCCTCCGCCGGGTCGTCCGCCGGTTCCTCCGGGGGTGCCTTGTGGGGCGGGCGCCGGGGTGGGTTGGGCTGCGGGCCGAGAGATTTGCCACCGGGGTGGTCGGGGAGCACGCCGTCGTAGTTGGTCAGCTCGAGGCCTTCCTCCTGCAGCGTCTCGTCGATCACCGGGGACGGCTCTTCACCGGGATCCCACCTACCGGGTCTGCGGACAGTCATGACACCCTCCCTGGGACGTGTTTGCACCCACGGTACGTCGGCGCCGTCCCGGCGTCAGGGTGTCGGCGTCAAACGCCGTACGGCGGGCGGTTGAGCGGGGTGAGCTTGATACCCGCCTCGACGGCCTTGGTCAGGATGGCCGCGACCGGGCGGCCGAGGCGGAGGCTGATCACCGAGGGTGGCAGGTTCTCCGCCGCGAGTTTCTCGAACTGCCGGACTTCCTTCGCCGTCCACGGTTCCGCGGCGTTACGGGTGGACTGCGGCAGGGGGTTCATCGATCTGACTCTTTCTCTTGGCTGACGATCTTCCAGTGCCCATCTCGCCCCGCCAAAAACAAACCGTCGTCGCCACGCCCCTGACTGAAAACCTTCATCTTCCGTCCGCCTGGGGCGATTTGCGGCCGTAGAGGACTACCAGCGCACGAGACAGCTGACAGTCGACGGCATCGCAGGCCCAGCCACCTGGACCACCCTCCAAACCGGCAACTAACCCACCCCGCCCACCCCCGATCCGAGCCACTCGACCCACCCCGAGCCGACGCGGCCCAGACCCAAGCCGACCCGACTTTGTGCACCAGATCCGTGTTTTCGCGGCCTGTGGACGCGGCAACGGTGCACAAAGTCGCGGTGCGGGTGGGTCGGCACCCGGCCGACCTCGAGCCGGCCCCGGCCCCCGGCCACGTCGCGCCGACTCCCTCGGGCCGGCCGGCCCCGGCCACGTCGAGTCGTCGCGACACCCGGCCCGCGTCGAGCCGACTTTGTGCACCGGATCCGTGTTTTTGCGGCCTGTGGATGCGGCAACGGTGAACAAGGTCGCGGTGCGAGTGGGGTCGGCACCCGGCCGACCTCGAGCCGGCCGACCGGCCCCCGGCCACGTCGCGCCGACGTTGCACCCGACCCCCGGCCACCTCAAGCCGACGCGGCATCCGGCCCCCGGCCGTTTTTGTGCATCGGATCCGTGTTTTTGCGGTCTCTGGGTGCGGCAATGGTGCACAAAGTCGCGGTTTGGGTGGGTGGGTGGGTCGGCTTGCTGGTCGTGCGATGGGGGCGGGCTCAGCGGTCGGTGGGTGGGCGGCGGCGGGTGGTGGGGTTGGTGAGGGATTGGGGGCGCCAGGCGGCGTCGGTGTCCCAGAGGTCGGTGCCTGGCGGGACGATCTCGTCGATCCGGTCGAGGGTCGCGTCGTCCAGGGTGAGGTCGGCGGCCTTCAGCAGGCCGTCGAGTTGCTCCATCGTGCGGGGTCCGCTGATCACCGACGTGACCGCCGGATGCGTGGTGACGAAGGCGATCGCCAGCTCCGGGAGTAACACTCCGATGCCCTCGGCGACTTCGATCAGGCGCTCGACGGCGTTGTACTTCGCCGCGTTCGCGGGCAGCGACGGATCGAAGCGGTGCGGAGCGATGGCAGCCCGGCCCGACGTGAGGTCGATCGGCTGGTTCTTGCGGATCTTGCCGGACAGGAAGCCGAACGCGAGCGGGCTCCATGTGAGCACGCCCATCCCGAGCCGTTGACACGTCGGCAGCAGCGAGCGCTCGATTCCCCGGCCGATCATCGAGTACGGCGGTTGCTCCGTACGGAAACGCCCGTACCCGCGCCGCTCCGCCACGTGATACGCCTCCACGATGTCCTCGGCCGGGAACGTCGAGCATCCGAACGCCCGGATCTTCCCCGCGCTGACGAGATCGCTGAGCACCCAGAGTGTCTCCTCGATATCCGTCGAGTGATCCGGCCGGTGCACCTGGTAGAGGTCGATCCATTCGGTGCCGAGCCGGCGCAGGCTGTCCTCGACCGCGCGAGTGATCCAGCGCCGGGAGTTCCCACTGCGGTTCCGGCTGTCGTCGTGCAACGGGAAGTGCACCTTGGTCGCGAGTACGACGTCGTCCCGGAGGCCCTTCAGCGCCTTGCCGACGATCTCCTCGGACTCGCCCGTCGAGTACATGTCCGCGGTGTCGACGAAGTTGATGCCCTGGTCGAGGGCGGCGTGGATGATGCGGACACAGTCCTCGTGGTCGGGGTTCCCGACCGCGCCGAACATCATCGCGCCGAGGCAGTGCGAACTGACCTCGATCCCGGTCCCACCCAGCGTGCGATAGCGCATGAAACAGCTCCCAGTCTTGCCGGTCCTGACCGGCGCAACGCTAGAAGCTAGAGCGCTGTCTAGGTCAACGGCACCGCATCCCGCACCACCACCGGTCACCGCGGCAACACCGCCCGAGCCGTCCCCCACGACCCCATCACCGACCGCCTGACGTCGGCCGGCCTACTCCACTGATCCGGCCGCGGCTCCACCTTGAGAACCCACCAACCACTTTCGGCGCCCGAAAGTGGTTGGTGGGTTCTCAAGGTCAATCCGCAGGTGGAGTGCAGCATCGGGGCAGGCGGGCGGGCCCGGGGGGAGAGGTTCGGACAGCGTGCGGCCGAGCCTTGCGAGGTCCGCAGTTCCAACGGCTCCAGAACCGTTCTTGAGCACGAGCCGCCGTCGTCGGCGGCTGGCGACGCTGCTTGCGCACCTGCGTGACTGACGGTTGTGGACAACTCCCGCGGCCGATCCGCGCGGCTGCGTAGGCTGGAGCAATGGGAACTCTTGGGGACTTCGCCGGCCTGTGGGATCCGGAGCCGGGCTGGCTGAACACGGCGTCGTACGGATTGCCGCCGAAGCCGGCCTGGGACGCGTTGCAGGCTGCGCTCGCCGACTGGCGGGTGGGCGCGACCTCCTGGGAACCATGGGACAAGTCGACGACCCGGGTCCGGGAGTCGTTCGCGCGGCTGGTCGGTGCGGACGCCGGCGATGTGTTCGTGGGCAGCACGGTCTCCGCGGCGTTGGCGCCGATCGCGGCGGTGTTGCCGGACGGGGCGAAGGTGCTGACCGACGACGTCGAGTTCACGTCGGACGTGTTTCCGTGGCAGGTCCACGCGGACCGTGGCGTCGAGGTGGTCGCTGTACCAGGGGATGAGTTGGTCGCGGCGATCCGGCCGGGGATCGACCTGGTCGCGGTGAGTGCGGTCCAGTCGTCGACCGGCGCGGTCCTCGATCTGCCCGCGGTTGTTGCTGCTAGCAAGGAAATTGGCGCGCTGGTGGTGATCGACGCGAGCCAGGCGCTCGGCTGGTTGCCGTTGCGAGTGGACGGTGTCGATGCGCTGGTCACACACACGTACAAATGGTTGATGTCGCCACGTGGCGCGACGATCGGGTATCTCTCGCCACGGTTGCAGGAGCGTTGCCGGCCGTCGGCCGCCGGGTGGTACGCCGGTGCCGAGGTGCACGACTCGTACTACGGGACGCGGATGGTGCTCGCCGATGGCGCGCGGAAGTTCGATCAGTCGCCGGCGTGGTTCTCCTTCGTCGGGGCCGCGCCCGCGCTCGAGCTGGTCGAGCAGATCGGCGTCGAGACGATCCACCAGCACAACCTGGAGCTGGCCAACGAGTTCCGCGCCGGTCTCGGGCTGCCACCGGGCGACTCCGCGATCGTGAGCACGCCCCTCCCCGGCGCCCAGGAGGCCTTCGCCTCGGCCGGCATCCGTGCGGCCGTCCGCGACGGGAAGTTGCGCGCGTCCTTCCACATCTACACGACCTCGGCCGACGTCCATCAGGCGCTGACGGCCCTGAAACCACTGCTGTAAGAGCGGCGACCGGGGTTATGGTGCCGCGTATGGACGCTGGACTGAGTATCGGACAGGTTGCGGAACGGACCGGGCTGAGCGTGCACGCACTCCGGTTCTACGAGCGCGAGGGGTTGCTCGCGGACGCCGTACGGCGGGAGTCGAACGGCCGGCGCGTTTACACCGAGGACGATGTCGACTGGCTGGACATGTGCATCAAGTTCCGCTCGTCCGGGATGCCGCTGGACACGATCCGCAAGTACACCGAGCTGGTCCGCCAGGGCTCCGGCAACGAACAGGACCGCCTCGCCCTGCTCCGCAGCCATCAGGACCACGTCACCGCCCAGATCCAGGAGCTCACCGAGTGCCTGCGGGTGATCACCCACAAGGTCGGCGTTTACGAACAGCACCTGGCCGAAGGTACGGCCGAGTGCCTGTGGGTGGCGCCCTCGACCACCAAGGCCAGCGAAGCCTCCTGAACCCCCCCGTTATCAGGACAGCGTTTCTTGCATTGACAGCAGGGTTTTGCGCATGTTCGCGGACAGCTGGTCCAGGCGTCCTTGGATCACCTCGGCGGCCCGCTCGGGCTGCTGCCGCACGCCGGAACGCAGGCCGCTGTCACCAGGTCCATGGGTGAAGGACTGCCGGACCAGCGTCACCCGCCCCTCCGGCTGCAGCTCGTACTCCCAGTGTGCGAAGGGCACATCCTCACCGCCGTAAACGTCCCAGCCGAAGCGCAGCGGTTCGTCGGCGATCGTGACTGTGCAGGTCACGTAGGTCTCGTACCCGTCCGCGAAGCGATTCCGCGCTTCGAAGCGGGCACCGGGGACAGGCCGGTCCGCGTCGTCGAGCCAGGCGCCGTAGCAGCACTCCGGGCTCCACTCGCCGTACCGGTCGATGGCCGTGATCCCCGCCCAGACCGCGTCGACGGGCAGCTTCAGCAACACCTCTGCTCCGGTGGTCGCACCGGTCACTCCGTAGTCGTTCATGTCCGCGACGTCGGAGGCGTACGACCGGGCTCGACATTTAGTGTCTACACCAAGGTCGAGAGGCTGGACACCGCGGTGTAGAGCGCGGCCGGGCCGTCCCCGAGGTAGGCACTCACAGAGCCGGTTTGACGCTAGCGTGATCGGCATGACGGCTGAAGACGACGCGACGAACCGCGAGGTGCTGACAGGCGGCATGGTGAACACGGGCGCGGTCTTCCGTCACGGGGCGCTTGTGGATCGCCCGGCGCCGAGCACCGCGCGTGCCATCCATGCCCACCTCCTCGCACTGAGAGATCACGGCTTCGACGCGGCACCGACCCCCGTCCACCTCACCGAGGACGGCCGCGAGCAGCTGACCTTTCTTCCCGGCGACGTTGCCCTGCCGCCGTTCCCGCCTTGGGCCATGACCCGGAGTGCACTGACGTCGGTGGGGAGCCTGCTGCGGCGCCTCCACGAGGCCGGCGCGGACATCCCCCTCGACATCCACGTCGCATGGCCCCGAGATCTGGCTGATCCGGAGGGAGGGACGTTGCTCTGTCACAACGACGTATGCCCGGAGAACGTCGTCTTCCACGACGGCCGTGCCGCCGGGCTGATCGATTTCGACATGGCGGCCCCTGGGCGGCCGCTCTGGGACGTCGCCATGACCGCCCGCTACTGGGCCCCCATGGTCGACCCGGCATCAGCGGCCGGCTATTACCCTGCCGGATTGGATGCCCCGACGCGACTTCGGATCCTTGCCGACGGCTACGGCCTCTCGCTGCGGGAACGCGCCGAACTGCCGGGCACCATCGAGCAGGCCACCGCAGTATGCCGGGCCTTCGTCGCGCGCCGCGTGGCCGACGGCGACACCATCTATCTCCAAGCACTGGCCGAGCGCGGGGGATGGGAACGCTGGGACCGCATCCAGGAGTGGCTGGTAGATCACCGCGAGAGGTTCACCGCCGCCCTCCTGGAATGACCTGCTCAGCTCGGGAGAACAAGCTCCCCACAGCCTGGTCATACTGGGATCCGGGTGATCCGTTCGTCGCTCGCCAGAACAGTCACTGCTGAGCCACCGCCGTCCGGATCAGCGTGTCGACGACCTCGGCGTACGACATCCCGGCCGCCGCCCACATCCGGGGGAACTGCGACGCCGGCGTGAACCCCGGGAACGTGTTGATCTCGTTGACCACCGGCTCTCCATCGGCCGGTACGAAGAAGTCCACCCGGGCCAGCCCTTTGCACCCGAGCACATCGAAGACATCGATCGCCGTACGCCGCAGCCGCTCGGCCAGCCCGGGTTCGAGCGGCGCGGGTACGACGAACCGCGTGGCGCCGCTGTCGTACTTGGCAGTCGCGTTGAAGAACGGCTCGGCCGGATCAGCGTGGATCTCCAGCGCCGGCGCCGTGTCGATGCGCCCGTCCGGGAACTCCAGCACGGCCAGGTCGATCTCCCGGCCGACCATCTCCCGCTCCACCAGCACGACCGGATCCAGTACGGCGGCATCCGCGATCGCGGCCGACAGCGTCCGCAGATCGGTCGCCCGGGTCACGCCGAAGCTCGAGCCGCCGTTGCCGGGCTTGACGAACACCGGGAACTCGAGGCCGGCCACTTTGATCTTCTGCAGCGCGGCCTCGATGTCGGTCAGGTCCGGACCGCGCAGCGTCACGCCCGGAGTGACCGCGATGCCGTGCGCCATGAGGACCGCCTTGGTGAGTCGCTTGTCCAGCCCAACCGCGCTGGCTGCTACGCCGCTGCCGACGTACGGGATCTTCAGTTGCTGGAAGAAGCCCTGCAGTGTGCCATCCTCACCGCCCTCACCATGCAAGGCGGGGATGGTGACGTCGCACGCCTGCAGGATCTCGATCGCCTCGTGCTGCCCGTCCAACCAGTTGCCCGCGGCATCGATCACCAACGGGATCGCCGTGTGGCCGAGGAGCTCGACCGCCTTCACGACGCCCTTGCCGCTGGCCAGCGAGACCCGGCGCTCAGGACTCGCCCCACCCAGCACCACCGCGACCTTCATCGGATGCCTTCCTCGTAGCGACGGGGGACCCGGGATCCGATGCCGCAGTAGATCTCGTGCGGGATGGTCCCGGCCCAGTCGGCCCAATCAGCGGCGGTCGGCTCGCCACCCAAGCCATCTCCGAACACGCTCACCGGCTCACCGGGCTCAACCGCCAGATCACCGGCGTCGACGACGAACTGGTCCATCGCGATCCGGCCGATCACCGGCATCCGCACACCCCGGCACTGCACACCGGCCCGACGTACGGCGACCCGCGGGATCCCGTCGGCGTACCCGAGCGGGACCAGGCCGATCGTGGTGTCCCGGTCCGCGACGTAGTCGTGCCCGTACGAAACCCCTTCGCCGGCGCGGATCCGGCGTACCTGGGCCAGCTTGCTCGTCAGCCGCATCGCCGGCCGCAATCCGACGCCGACCTCGTCGATGCCGTACAGACCGGCGCCGATCCGGACCAGATCGCCGTCCGGTGCATCCAACGTGATCGCGCCGGCCGAGTTGGCCAGATGTACGACGTCCGGCCGCAGCCCGGCCCGGCGGGCGAGGCTCACCCCGGTCCGCAGGAGCTGTCGTTGCCTCCGGCTCTGCGGGGCATCGGGAGAGTCGCCGTGCGAGAGGTGAGACCAGATCCCGCGGACCGTGACGGCGCCGAGCGCCTCGTAGAGTGCCGCCACCCGGGTGAGCTCGATCCACTGGTCAGGTGCACTGCCCGCGCGGTGGAGTCCGGTGTCCAGCTTGAGGTGTACGAAATGCACAGAGGGGATGGAGACGACGCGCTGGAGTTCGGCGACGGTCGAGACGCTGACATCCACCTCGAGGTCGCCGAGCAGCAGCAGTTCGGTTGCGTCGTACAACCAAGTCAGGATCGGAACGGTCAAGCCCCCGGCGCGTAGCTGCAGCGCCTCGTCGGCGTGGGCCACGCCGAGCCAGGTCGCGCCGGCCTCGACTGCGGCCCGGGCCACCGGTACGGCGCCATGGCCGAAAGCGTCGGCCTTCACCACCGCGAGGATGTCCTGCGGCACCAGCCGCCGGAAGGTCCGGACGTTGTCGCGAACGGCCGCGAGGTCGACGACGGCCTCGGACAGGCCGGCGATCCCACGGACTGCAGGGCGGTGGCGGGACTCAACCAGGTTCATGTCCGTCATTGTTGGTCCCGGCAACGATCTGCGGCATCGGAGTCCGGACGGATGTTCCCTCGTCCGAGCGTACGACCCTGGTAGCACACGCCGCAGTGCCCTGGTCTGACCCACCTCCTCCGGATGAACGATTTCCACCGTCACGCGATAATGGCGGAGTGGAGGCTACGGATCACCTGAAGGCGTCGCTGGTCGCAGCGATCGCGCTGGCGAACGCCTTCGGTTCCGCCACCCGCCAAGGGCGGCCCGCGGTCCCGCCCGAGGCGGACGACATCCGCGCTGTCCTGCGACTGACCACCAACCGCGTCGGCGAGGTGGACGCAGCGGCGTACGCCTCCGGTGGCAAGCAGTTGTACGACGCTCTCAGCCGCCTGCCGGATGTGGATGGGGCCGTCGACCTGGTGAACGACTTGCTCAGGGATACCAAGGCGGCGCCGCAGCTGGTGCGGGATGACGGGGCGCCGTGGCATCTGCACTTCGGCGGGCCCGGGGCGACTGGATGGATCGCCGAGTTCGCGACCGCGGCTGCGATGCTGCTCGGCAGCGATGAGGTCGAGCGTCTCCGCCGGTGCGAGGCGACCCGCTGTGACGACCTGTTCCTCGACGCGACCCGGAGCCGCACGCAGCGGTTCTGCTCAACGGCCTGCCAGAACCGCACCAAGGTCGCCGCCCACCGCGCGCGAACTGCCTGACCCTGTCACCATGGTTGCCTCGGGCAACCAGCCGAGCTTCCGGTAGAGCTGGAACCCGTCGGTGGTCGCCATCAGCAACCCCGTCCGCGCACCGCGCTCCAAGGCCCGCCGGCTGAGCGCGCCCATCACGACGCTGCCCAGCCCACGCCGCCGATGCGCCGGATCGGTCTGGATGTCATGCATCACCGCGTCGCTCCCGACGGTCGCCGCCATACCCCGCGCCGCGACCGTGCCATCCGCCGCGAGCATGCGTACATACTCCAGCGCCCCGTCGGAGCTCACCTCAAGTCGGTACGCCGCTGTTGCCGGTTGCGAGTGTTCACGCAAATCGATCGACATCAGCGTCTTCTGCTCCGCGAACGGCTCCACCCCCGCGGCCGCGAGCCGTCGGGCGATCTCGTCGCCATGCTGCGTGGTCACGGTCAACCAGGTGTCCCCGGACACCTGTGCCGCAAGCCGATCCACGGTGGCCGGATCGTCGCCGAGCGCGAACAACTCCCGCTCGCGTCCGGGCAACCGCAGTACGGCGGCCAGCGCGTCGTCGTACTCGATCACTGGTTCCAGTCCGCGGCAGAGCCGCCAGCCCTCGAGCCATCGCCTCACTGAGTCCATGACCTGGAGTGTAACTGTTTATAGCCTGATAGTCAGTTACTCGATTCCGAGGACGAAGGTCTGGATCGCGACCACCGCGGCGCCGCGAGCCCACTCGGTGAAGTCGGCGGGCTGCAGCACCATCGGCAGTTCCGCGGAGGACGGATGGCGGTCCGCGTGCAGGGCGGCGAGCAGGTCGGCGTGCGCGACTTCGGCGAGCCGGACACCCTCGCCACCGAGGACGACGAGCTCGGGCATGGTGAAGTTCGCGGCCGCCGCGATCAGCTTGCCCAGCGCGCGGCCCGCGCGGCCGATCACCGCGCTCGCCGCGGGATCGCCCTTGGCCGCGAGATCAAGAGCCTCCTCGTAGCCGACTGTCCGGCCGACCGCCGTGCCGACCTGTTCGGTGATCGCGCTGACGGTCAGGAGGCTGAGCGCACAGCCGCGGTGGCCGCGCTCGCAGCGAGGGCCGTCCGGCAGCAGAGGGTAGTGACCGATGGTGCCGATGTCCGTGTCGGGACTGTCGACGGTCAGGTTGTGGACGACCAGTCCGTACCCGACCCCCGCCCCGATCGTCAGCAGCACGAAGCGATCGGCGCTCCGGCCGGCGCCGAACCAGTGGGTCGCCTCGGTCAGCGCGGTGAGGTCGTTCGCGATCACGACCGGGATGCTGGTGTGGGCGGCCACGATCTCGCCGAACGGTACGTCGACCCAGTTCAGGTACGGCCCCCAGCGGACCTCGGTGTTGTTCGCCACCCGGCCGCCGAGGGCCACCCCGAGCCCGGTGATCGGGGTCCCCCCCGGCACCTGGATGGCGAGGTCGTCGGTGAGCTCGAGGACGAGCTCGGCCACCACGGACGGGGTCGGATCGGTCAGCGGACGCTCGGCGCTCGCAATCACCTCGGCACGCAGCGTCGTCAGTACGCCGATCGCCGAGTCGCCGGTGAGTTTGATGCCGACGAAATGGTGGGCGGCCGCGTCGAGGTCGAGTGGCTGCGACGGCCGGCCCACCCGCGCGTCCGTCGGTCCACCGGCCACCTCGACCAGCAGTCCGGACTCGACCATCGGCTTCGTCAGGCGGGTCAGGCTGCCCGGCGACAGGCCCACCCGACGCGACAACTCGGCACGCGACAGTGGCCCGTCCAGCAGGATCTCCAGCGCCACCTGCCGGGAAGGCCCTGAGAGCGGCCGCCACTCACCCATCCCGACAGGGTAACCGCGCGATCGGGCTGGGGACGCCGGGACGTGACCCGGTCCGCCGTTCTGGCCGCACAAGTCCCGGCGTCATGCTCAACCCAAGGGCGCCTAGGTGTCCACACCCCTTGCACAGATGAACCATCCGCGGGCGCCGTACCCAATTCTTCTCGAAGTATGCACCCGATTTCGGCAAATGTTCCCTGGACAACGGTGTCAGATTCGGCCTCGTGCTCTCAGGCCGGACGGCACGAGCGTGTGTCACCGGCCCGGTACGTCGGCCGGCGTACCGGACTAGTGCGGGAGTTTGCGGGTGTCGATCAGGTGCTGGGCGACGTCGCGGAGTTTGGTGTTGTTGTCCTGGGAGTAGCGCTTGAGGATGGCGAAGGCACGGTCGCCGTCGACGTCGAAGCGTTCCATCAGGATGCCCATCGCCTGGCCGACGAGCTTGCGGGCGTCGACGGCCTGGGCCATCGTCTCCTCGTGCCGTGCGGAGGCGACCGCGACCGAGGCGTGCCGGGCGAGGATGTGCGCGATCGCCTCGTCGTCGGCGTCGAAGGCGTCCGCGGCCGGGCTGTACAGGCCGAGCACACCGACCGTCTGGTGGGCCCCGCCGCCGGTGACGAGCGGTACGTCGAGAACGCTGCGGACTCCGAGCGCGGCGACCTTGGCGGCCCACTCCGGCCAGCGGTCGTCGGTGGTCGTGTCGCGGATCAGGACGGTTGTCTTCTCCTGCAGTGCGGTGACCAGTGGTCCGGTCTGGCTGCTGAGCTGCAGGTCGTAGACGTCGGCGACGACCGGGTCCGTGACCGCCGCGACCTCCGGGCGTGAGCCGCGGGCATACAGCGCGACGCCGGCATACGTACAACTCAGTGCCTGCAGGGCGAACTGGACGACCGCTTCGATCGTCTCCTCCACCCCGGGTGCTTCATGCATCTCGATCGCCAGTCGCGCGAACGAGTCCGCGGACGCGCTCATGGCGAGGTATTGCTCGGACACAGGGGACTCCAGTCGTGCTCAAGCCATCGGGCACCCCGTGGCTGGAGTGATCCTCAGGACACATCATGCAGCCCGCAAGCCCCGAACTGTTAGCCGGATCAGCACGGATTTTTCTGGGTCCTTCAACCCAGAACGTTAGAGTGATGCCATGACGGACTTCCCCGCGCTGCTGAGCGGCCGGACCAACTGGCGGCGGGAGTTCGCAGCACCGCTCCGGGCGTTCCTCCGGACCGAGGCGGGCAGCTCCGGCGTCCTCGCCGCGGCGATCGTGGTCGCAATCCTGTGGGCCAATGTCCTGCCCGGGATGTACGACGATTTCTGGCGGACCGACCTGTCGATCGGACTCGGCCACAACGTCCTGAGCATGGACCTGCGGGAGTGGATCAACAGCGGCCTGATGACGCTGTTCTTCCTGGTGGTCGGCCTGGAAGCGCGTCGCGAGTTCGACCTCGGTGACCTGCGTGACCGCAGCCGGTTCGTGCTGCCGGTGCTGGCCGGCATCGGCGGGATGGTCGCGCCGGTGCTCATCTACCTGGCCTTCAACGCCGGCGGCGAGGGCTCGCACGGCTGGGGTGTCGCGATGTCCACCGACACCGCGCTGGCGCTCGGCCTGCTCGCGCTGGTGGGTCGTGGGGTCCCGGACCGCGTCCGGGTGTTCCTGCTGACGGTATTCGTGGTCGACGACCTGCTCGCGCTCGTCGTGATCGCCGTCGTCTACAGCGAGAACATCCAGGTGATGCCGCTGGTGGCGGCCATCGTCGCGTTCGGCGTCGTCCTGGGCCTGGCCCTGTTCCACGTCCGCAAGGCCTGGATGTATGTCGTGCTCGGCGTGATCATGTGGGCCGCGTTGCTCAAGAGTGGTGTGGATCCCGTGGTCGCGGGACTGGCGATCGGGCTGACGGCCTCGGCGTACTCACCTGGCCGGGAGGAACTGGAGGAGGCGTCCGGATTGTTCCGGCTGTTCCGGGAGCAGCCGACGCCCGAGCTGGCGCGCTCCGCGACGATCGGACTGACCGCGACGATCTCGCCGAACGAGCGGCTGCAGTACCTCTACCACCCGTGGACCAGCTACCTGATCGTCCCGCTGTTCGGCCTGGCCAACGCCGGGGTGACGATCGACGCCGCCTTCCTCGGCCGCGCGTACACCGCGCCGATCACGCTCGGCATCCTGGTCGGCTACGTGGTCGGCAAGCCGGTCGCGGTGACGACGGTGTCCTGGCTGCTGGATCGCCTCAGCCGGGGCCGGTTCCGGCCGACGGTCGGCTGGGCCGCGGTCGTCGGCAGCGGCACCATCGCCGGGATCGGCTTCACGGTTTCTTTGCTGATAGCAACGATCGCGTTCGAGGGACCGCAGTTGGCGGAGGCGAAGGTCGGCCTGCTGTCGGCGGTGATCGTCGCCTCGGGGCTGACCTGGCTGGTGTTCCACGGGGCCAAGCTGCTCTCGCCGCCGAAGAAGGCGCTGGCTCTGCTCGGCGACGCGGAGCAGTTGCTCGACCTGACCGACCCGGTCGATCCCGAGCGGGACCACATCCGTGGCCCGGAGACCGCCTCGGTGACCCTGGTGGAGTACGGCGACTTCGAATGCCCGTACTGCGGGATGGCGGAGCCCATCGTCCGGGACGTGCTGCAGGACGACGATCTGCGGTTCGTCTGGCGGCACCTGCCGCTCAGCGACGTCCATCCCCGCGCGCAGATCGCCGCCGAGGTGTCCGAGGCGGCCGCCAAGCAGGGTGCGTTCTGGGAGATGCACGACCTGCTGCTCGCGAACCAGGACAATCTGCAGCCGACGGATCTGATCGGGTACGCCGAGCAACTCGGCCTGGACACCGCGAAGCTGCATGACGACGTGAAGCGGCACGTGGCGGCGGCGCGGGTCGCGCAGGACGTGGAGTCCGCGGACACCAGCGGCGTGTCCGGCACACCGACCTTCTTCGTCAACGGCCAACGGCACTACGGCGCGTACGACGTCGAGACGCTGAAGGCGGCGATCAAGACCGCCCGGGCCCGGGCCAAGATCAGTGCGCGGCGTGGCTGAATCTTGTAGTAGTAGGGCATTTCCGCCACTGTTGCGCACTGCCGGTGATGCCTGACGCTGGTGGCTCCCTGATCACGAAGGAGCCAGCCATGACCGTTCAGACCTCGGCCGTCCTGCAGACCTCCGCCGCCGCATCGGAGGCCGCCGTCGCACACTTCGCCGGCCGGCTGTCGTTCGAGGCGGATGTCTCGGACGTGGCCGCCGACATCGGCGCCGGCGTGACCGGGTGGGTCCTGGTCGACAGCCGCAGCCAGGAGAGCTGGGACCAGGGTCACGTACCGGGCGCGATCCACCTGCCGACCCGGGAGATCGCGGCCCGGGCGGCGTCCGCCGTGCCGGCCGGCGTCACGGTGGTGACGTACTGCTGGGGGCCGGGCTGCAACGGCGCCACGAAGGCCGCGCTGGAGTTCGCCAAGCTGGGCTACCCGGTCAAGGAGATGATCGGAGGGTTCGAGTACTGGGCCCGCGAAGGTCTGCCGGTGGAGACCGCCGACGGAATCGACCGGCGCCTCCCCGACCCCCTCACCGCGCCACGCGGTGTCGCGTGTGCCTGCTGACGGACTGGGATGTCAATCGCGGGCGAACGCCGCCCGTACCTCCTTGTCGAGGTCGACCCAGGGATCCCCGGCCACGTTCACGACGACCCGGCGGATCGTTCCGCCGGTGAAGGCCCAGGGCGACGTTCCGGGGTAGTCGTCGGTGACGGGCGCGGCACGGTCCCGTCCGACGTTGAGACCCTCCCCGGCGAGGGAGAACTTGCCCGGCTGGGTCCTGATCTTGGCCTCGCCGACCTTCTCCTCGTCGATGTAGAGGCTGAGCAGGCCCTCGGTCGGCATCCCGGTACCGGCCTTCTCGAAGGAGGCCGACAGGACACAGTTACCCGTTGGAACAGGCTTGCTCGAGTCGACGATCTGCTCGAACTCGCCGACATAGTTGTAGGCGTACTTGAGCTTGCCGTCCTTGATGTAGAGGGCATGGCCGCCGAACCGGGCCCCGTGTGCGAACAGGACCCCCGCCGCGTCGGTCGTGTCGATGGTGACCTCGGCCGCGATCGCGTACGAGCGGTTGCGGACATTCACCGCGACCGACTCGGGCACCTCCTCACAGTCCGGGTAGTACACGTACTCGTCGCGCGGCTTGGAGAGCTGTGGCCGCTCCGCGGTGAGGATGGCCAGCGCGCCCCGGGACTCGAGCGGGAGAGCGTTGTACTTGCCCGCCTCCGACCACCACAGCGCGATCAGCTCCGCCAGCTTGGCCGGGTGTTGCTCGGCGAGGTCGTGGCATTCGCTCGGGTCGGTCTCGGTGTTGAACAGTTCCCACCGCTGCGTCGCGAACTCCGCCCAGCCGTCGGGTGAGGCCGGCGTCACCGACGATGCCTTCCAGCCCTCGTGGTAGATGGCGCGAGTGCTGAGCATCGAATAGAACTGCGTCTGCCGGCCCTTCGCCTTCGGGTCGTGCAGGCTCGCCTTGAAGCTCTCGCCCTCGAGCGGGATCTGGGTGGCCCCACGGTAGACCTCGGGCATCTCGACCCCGAGGCAGTCGTAGATCGTCGGCACGATGTCGATCGCGTGCGTGTACTGGGTACGGATCCCCGCGGTCGTGATCTGGGCCGGCCAGGAGATGATCATCGGGTCGGCGGTGCCGCCTTGGTAGTTGGCGTAGCGCTTCCACATCTTGTTCGGTGTGTTGAAGGCCCACGCCCATCCGGTCGGGTAGTGGTTGTAGGTCAGCGGGCTGCCGAGCACGTCGGCGTACTTGAGGTTCTCCTTCATCGTGTCGGCGATGCCGTTGAAGAACTTGTTCTCGTTGACCGAGCCGTTCGGGCCGCCCTCGCCGGAGGCGCCGTTGTCGGACACGAGGACGATGAGGGTGTTGTCTAGCTGCCCCGATTCCTCGAGGTAGTCGAGCATCCGCCCGAGCTGGTGGTCGGCGTGGCTGACGAAGCCCGCGTAGACCTCCGCCATCCGGGCGAACAGCTTCTTCTCGTCGTCGGCCAGCGTTTCCCACGGGCGTACGACGTCGAGCGCCGGCCACTCCTGTCCCTGCGGGCCTTTCAGGTCCGTGTAGGGGTTGATCGGCGACAGCTCGGCGTGCTCGGGGATGATCCCGAGCTTCTTCTGGTTGGCGAAGACCAGTTCGCGGTAGGCCTCGTAGCCCATGTCGAACTTGCCCTTGTACTTGTCCGCCCACTCCTTCGGCACGTGATGCGGCGCGTGACCGGCGCCGAAGGCGTAGTAGAGGAAGAACGGCTTGTCCGGAGCGATCGCCTTGGCGTCGCGGACGAACCCGATCGCCTTGTCGGTGATGTCGATCGAGAAGTGGTACCCCTCTTCCGGCGTCTTCGGCTGGTCCACCGGGTGGTTGTCGTAGACGAGGTCGGGATACCACTGGTTCGTCTCCGCGCCCAGGAACCCGTAGAAGCGTTCGAAACCGCGGCCGACCGGCCACTGCTGCCGGATCGAGGCCAGGTTCTCCTCGTCCTCGGCGCACAGGTGCCACTTGCCGACCATGAACGTGTTCCAGCCCCGCTCGCCCAGCACCTCCGCGGCCGTCGCGCACTCCATCGGGATGTGCCCGTTCGCGTTCGGGAAACCCGACGACGCCTCGCTGATGCAGGCCATGCCGTTCGTCGTGTGGTTACGGCCGGTGAGCAGGCACGACCGGGTCGGCGAACAGAGCGCGGTCGTGTGGAAGTTCGTGTAGATCAGGCCGTTGTCGGCGATTCGCTTGATATTCGGTGTTTCGATCGTCCCGCCGAACGACTCGAGCGCTGAGAAGCCGACGTCGTCCAGGATGACGTACAGCACGCTCGGCGCCCCGTCGGCGGGCAGCGGCTGCGCGTACGGCGTCCAGTCCGGGGTCGAGTCCTGGATGTCGATGTTGATGGTGCCCTTGAACGGCTTGCCCATGTCCGTCACTCCTTGTCGTCTTACTGCAGTCGCCCGGCCGTCGGTACGGACCGGAGCGGGGCGGTGGCCGCTCACTCCACCAGGATGCGCGCCGGCGTCCGTCGGCGCGCCACCTCACCGGGGTGAATCGGCCCGCGTTCACCCGCGCCGGATGAGGCGCAGTCCCGACGTGCCGTCCAGGGTGGGAGGTAAGAGACGGACGCCCTCGGGGTGCGCCGGAACGGGCCAGACGGAAGAGGTTTGAAGATGGCAATCGGACCAGTGCAGCTCATCGTGCTGGGGTTCTCACACCCTGAGTTCCACGGTGAGATCATCGCTGAGCTGGAGCGGCTGCGGGAGAGCGACACCGTTCGGGTGATCGACTCGCTGGCGGTCTACAAGAGCGCGGACGGAGAGATCGAGGCAGAGCATCTCAGCAACCTGACCGAGGCGGAGGCGATCGAGCTCGGTAGCAAGATCGGCGCGCTGATCGGCTTGGGCTTCGAGGGTGAAGAGGGCATGGAGGCCGGGGCGGAAGCCGGCGCCGAGGCAGTGGCCGAGGAGGGCGGCGTGAACGTGTTCGACGAGGAGGACGCCTGGGATGTGCTCGACGAGATCCCGAACGACTCCGCGGCGGCGCTCATCCTGCTGGAGCACAACTGGGCTGTGCCGTTGCGGGACGCGATTGCCCGCGCGGGCGGCTTCCGCATCAGTGACGGCTTCATCAGCCCGCTGGATCTGGTCGGACTCGGGCTGATGTCGGCCGAGGAAGCCAAGGAAGTGCACGACATGGAGAAGGCGGGCGCCGCCGGCTGACCATGCGGCCGGTGTTCACGACTACCGATCCTTTCCACTACCAGGAGGAACCACATGTTCGGATCACGCAGGGTCGCACGCCGTACCGGGCGACGGACCGCGCGGCGGACCTCCCGCCGCAGGTAACGGATCACCGGCGGCCCGTTCGCCGGGATCACTGCCCCCACGCGCTCGGGCAACCGCGCGCGGTGGGGGCGTGCGCTGCTGAAACACCTGTAGCTCTTGAGGTTTTACACACCGTGAACTCATCGTGCTGATCGGTTCACTGTCCGTGCGATAACCTCGTCGGAGTACGCGACGCCGACGGCGAGGAGACAGTGTGACGGATCAGCCGATCGATGACGGCGGGCTGATCGCCCAGGGGATCGACACGACCAAGCCCAGTGTCGCCCGGGTGTACGACTACTTCCTCGGCGGGAAGGACAACTACGAGTCCGACCGCGAGCTGTACCGGCAGATCATGAAGATCGCACCGGAGGCGCCGGAGTGGGCCCGGGTGAACCGGAGCTGGCTCGGGCGGATGATCGGCTGGCTGGCCGGTGCGGCCGGCGTGGATCGGTTCGTGGACGCCGGCTCCGGGCTCCCGACGGCGCAGAACACCCACCAGATCGCCCAGGCGCAGAACAGCGCCGCCTCGGTGGTGTACATCGACCGTGACCCGTCGGTGGCCGCGCACGGGCGGGCCCTGCTGCTGGACAACGACCGCACGTACTTCGCCGCCGCCGATCTGACCCGGCCCGACCACGTGCTGGCCGACCCGGCCGTGACGGCCATCCTGTCGGAGGGCCGGCCGGTCGCGCTGGTGATGGCGCTGATGCTGCACTACGTCGAGGACCTCGACGAGGCCCGCGCGATCCTGCGGCAGTACGTCGACGCCCTGCCCCCGGGGTCGTACCTGGCGATCAGCCACGCGTGCAATCCGCGCGACGGCGGCGTGATCGACCAGATGGCGACGGAGCTGACGGAGAAGGTCAAGTCCGCCTTCCCGACCCTGACGTTCCGGACCGTCGAGGAGATCGGCTCGCTGTTCGCCGGGCTGGAGCTCCTGGATCCGGGCGTGGTCCGGCTGGCCGAGTGGCACGCGCCTGGAGCGGAGGCGCCGGCCGAGGACGAGCAGCTGGCCGATGCCCGCGACGTCATCTACGGCGGCGTCGCCCGCAAAGCGTGAGCCGGCCGTCCGTCAGAGGTTGGCGAGGTAGTCGGCGTTACCGCGGATGGCGGCCTCGTACCGCTTGATCTCCGGGCTGTCCACCCGGTCGGCGATGACCAGCAGCAGCGTGGCCAGCGCCTTGTCCTTGTGACCGGCCGCGTGCAGGGTGAGCGACTTGAACACCCGCAGCGAGTCCGACTCCGGGAACTCGGCGCACGCCTTCTTGAACACGTCCAGCGACTCGTCGAACCGGTCGAGGTTGCGCAGGGTGCTGCCGTACTGCAGCAGGCACTTCCGGCGTATCTCCCCGCTCAGATGGGGTAGCGCACGCTCGTAGTACCCGATTGCCTTCTCCTCCTGGCCGTCGGTGTCGTACGAGCCGCCGACCTCGTAGAGCACGTACGGGTTGTCCGGGTGCTCGGTCAGCAGCTTCTCGAAGAAGTCGATGGTCGGCTGCATGTTGTCCCGATCCCGGCGCGCGAAAGCCGCCTCGATCGTCGCGGCCAACTCCGGAGTCAGTTCGGTCACGACACCATCATGCCGCGTCAGGCGGGGCCGGCTCGGACCGGCGTTGCTGCCACGGCCAGGCGCCGGAGATCTCCACCTCGAGGGCGAAGCTGAGGACGACCCGGATCAGCACGATCAGACCGAGCACCAGCACGTTCTGGAGCGACGTGTCGACGATGATCGTGCGGATGATGTCGCCGACGATCAGGATCTCCAGGCCGAGCAGGATCACCCGGCCGAGGTTGACCCGGAGTTGCTGGTAGCTGCCCGTGCCCGTGCGGACGACGTCGTACAGGTAGCGGACCAGGACAACGGCGAGCCCGATGGCCATGATGACCACGCCGGTGCCCTCGATCACCCGTGCCACACCGGCGAACACCGACTCGAAGTCCACCGTCAACAGGTACCAGTCAGGCGGCGGTCTCCGCACTCGCCTCGCCGGGGCGGATGTTCTGGTTGAGGTGGAAGACGTTGGCCGGGTCGTACGCCGTTTTGAGCGCGGTCAGCCGGGCCAGCTTGGCCGGCGGGAACGCGCGGCTGATCGAGTCGCCGTTGAGCGTGTTCACGTAGGCCCCGTTCGCGTACGGCGCCAGCGACGCGGCGTACTCGCGGAGTTGTGCGATCCGGCTCTCGTCCTCGGCCGGGTCGTCCCAGCGCGTCGCGGTGACGAACTCGAACAGCGTGTCCCGGTGGCTGAAGGCCGCGTCGTCCTCGGCGACGTCGGCGATCGCGCCGCCGTACCCCTGCAGGCTGGCGGACACAGCCGGCGTCCGGAGCAACGCTCGGATCGCGTCGTCGGGCAGCGCCTTGAAGTAGTGGCCCTTCCAGTAGCGGCGGTACCGGTGACCTTGCACGTTGTCGTCCCGGGTCTGCAGCTCGAGGTACGACGTCTGCTCGACAATCTCATCGCTGACCGGACCCAGGGCACGAAACGCGGGCAGCAAGGCGTAGCCGCCCTCGCCGACCCATACGTACCCGACCGTGACAGAGTCCGGCTTGATGCTTGCGGTGAACGTCGCCTCCCGCGGTGCATTCGCGTTCAGCTCACGCCACCCGCGCAGTACCTCGAACCCCGCCGACGCCGGGTAGGTGAACTCGACGCTGAGCGCCCGCGTCCCCACCTGGTGCAGCCGGAACTCGAAGGACGTGACGATCCCGAAGTTCCCGCCGCCACCGCGCAGCCCCCAGAACAGCTCCGGGTTCTCGTCGGCACTCGCCCGTACGACGGAGCCGTCCGCCGTCACCAGTTCGTACGACGCGACGTTGTCGCAGGCCAGACCGAATCGCCGGGCCAGCCACCCCATCCCACCGCCGAGCGTGAGCCCGCCGACGCCGGTGTGCGAGACGTTGCCCGCGGTCGTCGCCAGACCGTACTGCTGCGCGGCCTTGTCCAGCTCACCCAGCAGCGCGCCGCCCTGGACCCACGCCAGCTGCCGCTCGGGATCGACCCGGACCGCGTTCATCGGGGTGAGGTCGATCATCAGGCCGCCCTCCGGTACGGCGAGACCCGCGATGTTGTGCCCGCCGCAGCGGACCCCGATCTCGAGGCCGTTGGTCCGGGCGAACCGGACCGCGGCGACCACGTCCTCGGTGCTCTCGCACCGGGCGATCACGGCGGGGCGGCGGTCGATCATCGCGTTCCAAACAGTCCGGGCCTCGTCGTACCCCTGGTCTCCGGAGCGCAGCAGTGTGGTCATCGTTCTCTCTTCTCTGATCGGCTTGCTTCAACACTGACAGCGCTGCGGTACTCCGATAAGGTCCAGTTGTGTGAGCCGAATCAGTACCAGTTCGGGGCCGGGCGAGCTGTTGGTCGAGCTCCGGCGGGACACCGGCGTACCGCTGCACCAGCAGCTGGAGAGTGGGATCCGGACGCGGATCCGGGCCGGTTTGCTGCGCGCCGACACGGTGATGCCGTCGACCCGGACGCTCGCGCAGGACCTCGGGCTGTCCCGTGGCGTCGTGGTCGAGGCCTATCAACAGCTGGTCGCGGAGGGGTACCTGGTCAGCCGGGGCGGCGGCTACACGCAGGTCGCCGACATCGCCGTGGTCGAGCCTTCCGCGGTGAAGCCGTCGCCGAGCGGTCCGCCGCGGATCGACTTCCGTTACAGCCGGCCGGACGTCTCGCAGTTCCCGCGCGCGGCGTGGCTCCGGTCGATCCGCCGGGTGCTGAACGAGACGCCGTACCGCAGCCTGGCTTACCTGGATGGTCGCGGCACCATCGAGCTGCGGACCGCGCTCGCCGACTACCTGAACCGCGTCCGCGGTACGGCGGCCCGCCCGGAGAACATGCTGATCTGCAACGGGTTCGCCCAGGGATCGCGCTTGCTCCTGCAAGTCCTGGCCGCGCAGGGTTATCGGCGGCTCGCGGTCGAGGACCCGTCGGACAACGACCTGCGTGACGTCGCGGCGGCGGCCGGTCTCGAGGCCGTCGGCGTACCGGTGCTGCAGTCGGGGATCGATGTCGACGCGCTCGAACGGTCAGGAGCTGACGTCGTACTGGTGACGGCGGCGCACCAGTTCCCCACCGGTGCGGTGGCGTCGGCGGAGACCCGGGCGGCGCTGGTGGCCTGGGCGGCCCGCGGCGATCGGCTCGTCTTCGAGGACGACTACGACGCGGAGTATCGGTACGACCGGGAGCCGATCGGGGCGATGCAGGGCCTCGCGCCGGATCGGGTCGCGTACGCCGGGACCGCGAGCAAGACCCTCGCACCGGGGCTGCGGCTGGGGTGGTTGATCCTGCCGGCCCGGCTGGTCGAGCCGATGTCGCAGGCGAAACTGATGGACGATCGGGGATCGCCGGTGTTCGATCAGCTGGCGTTCGCGGACTTCGTGGCCCGGGGTGAGTTCGACCGGCATCTGCGCCGGATGCGGCCGCGCTACCGGCTGCTGCGCGACACGCTGGTCCATCGGCTGGCGGCGCGGTTGCCGGAGTTCGAGCCGGTCGGGGTGTCCGCGGGGCTGCACGTGATGGCGTTGCTGCCGCCGGATCTGGCCGAGGAACCACTCCAGGCGGCTGCGCTCGAACGCGGTCTGGGGGTTTACGGACTGGCGCCGTACTGGGTGTCGGCCCCAGGGCCGGCCGGGCTGGTCTTCGGCTACGGCTCGCTCACCCCGAAGGAAGTTGTCGAGGGCATCGATCTGCTGGCGGACGTGATCGGAACACTCCGGGATGCATGAATGATTATGCAATCGGTTGCAAATTAATCCGCCTGCTCCTACTCTTGGGCGAGTGATCACTACAGCTCGCATGAATGGTCTGATGAACCAAGGCTGGCCCGCCGCGGACAGCACCGAACTCGACGGCTGGCTGGTCCGCCGCAACGCCGGCGTGACCCTCCGAGCGAACTCGGTGCTGCCCGCGAACGCGCCGTTCGACCTCGGAAAAGCCTTGGACTACGTGGAAAACCTGTACCAGGCGCACGGCATCACGCCGTCCTTCCAGATCAGCTCGGCGGCGCAGCCCGCCGACCTCGACGCGCACCTCGAGGCGCGTGGCTATGAGATCCGGACACCGACGCTCGTGCAGTGCGCCGAGGTCGCGGACATCCTCGCCAAGCTTCCCGAGCCGACGGTCGAGGTGAATATTTCCTCGGCGCCGGACGACAACTGGACGGACTTCTGGTGGCGGGTCGACGGACACGGCTCGCCGGCCGAGCAGGCGACCGCCCGGCAGATCCTCCACCGCGGCCGGGCCCTGTACGCAACCGTCCGGTCCGGCGACCACATCACGGCGATCGGGCGGCTCGCGCTCGTCGACGACTGGTCGGGGTTGTACTGCCTCGCCGTCGACGACCACCTGCGCCGGCAGGGACTGGCCCAGGCAGTCATCCACGGCTTGTTGCAGGCGGCAACGGCCCAGGGGATCGGCCGCATCTGGCTGGCAGTGGTCGAGGCCAACGCGCCGGCCCGCGCCCTCTACGACCGCCTCGGTTTCCAGACCGTCGCCTCGTATCACTACCGGGTCAAAGCGTGATCTTCTCCAGGTGATCCAGCAGGATGAACTCCGCGCCTGCCTTCTCGACCGAGGCGCGGAGCGGGCCGAGATCGGTCCACGGAACGCCCGGCTCGTCGAGCGGCTTGTCGAAGTCGTCCCAATGGGTCGCGATGACCTTCTGCACCGGCTTGATGGTGTCGAACAGCCGGTCGGTGATGCCCGGTTCGCCGCCAGGCGCCGCGAACACGACGTCCACCTGCAGGTCGCGCAGTGCGTTCTGGTCGAAGTTCGCCGTACTGAGGCTGAGGATGCGCAGGCCACCGATCGTGATCACGTACGCGAGCGTGCCGCCCTCCACCAGGTCCTCGATCACCCGCGGGCGCGGTGGCACGGACTCCAGGTGGTAGCCCGGGTACGCGTAGGTGTGCCGCTTCCCGCCGCAGGAGTGGAGGGACGGGAACACCTCGATGGCGAAGCCGTCGAAGGGCAGGTATTCGCCGCCGCGCACCGGTGACAGCAGGTCCTCCTGGGTCCGCATCGCGCGGAGCAGGTTGACGTGGGTCTGCGTGCCCAGGACCGTCGCCTGCGTCTTCTTCGCGACGTACGGTACGTCGGCCATGTGGTCGTAATGCGCGTGGTGGACGAGGATCGCGTCGGCCGTCCCGAGGTGGCGATCGATCACCTCAGGCTTGATCACCAGCTTGGTCTTGGGGTCCGCACCCTCCGGCGTGAACGTTCCGGTCTTGAAGCGGGTGAGCCACGGATCAGTCAGTACGACACTCTTGCCGCAGCGCAACTGCCACGCGTGGGTCCCGAACCAGGTCACCTCCACCGGGGCCCGCTGCCCTGACCCGCCCTGTGTCTCGGCCGCCTGGGTCTGCGACGTCTGGGCCGTCTGGGTCTGGCCGGCTTGTGTCTCCGCCGTGGCGGCGTCCTCGCGGGTCGCCGCGCCGATCACGCCGGCCGCTCCGACCGCCGCCGCGCCCGTCAGCATGCCTCTGCGACTCACCTTCACCGTGTCTCCTCTCGCCGTACCGGAGCTTCAGTCAAGGTGAGTCCGTTGGTGCCTGTCGAATATGCTCTTACGCATGAACCGATTGGCTGGAGATATCAGCGCAGGTCAGCCGGGTCATGCTGACTGAGCGGCATCTGCAGATCTTCATCGCGCTGGCCGAGGAGCAGCACTTCGGCGACGCGGCCCGGGTGGTCGGCATCACCCAGCCACCGTTGTCGCAAGGACTGCGCCGGCTCGAGGCGCTGGTCGGGGCCAAGCTGTTCGAGCGCGGCCAGGGCCGGGTCGAGCTGACCTCGGCCGGCGCCGCATTGCTGCCGTACGCGCGGCGGGCACTGAGCTCGATCGAGGAGCTGCATCAGGCCGCGGTCGGGCGCGATCCGGAGGGGCCGGAGATCCGGCTCGGCCTCGCGCCGGAGGTCCCGCCGTCGGCCGGCGCCGCGGTAGCGGCGGCTTGTGGTGAGGTGATCCCGGGCAGCCGGGTGACGGTGCTGTCCGCGCCGACCAGCTCGCTCGTAGCTCAGGTGTCCGCGGGCAGGCTGACGCTGGCCGCCGTACTGCATCCCGCCGTGCTCGACGGGTTGGAGGCCGGACCGGTCACGCTGCTGCCGACCTGGGCACTGGTGCCGACGTCGGCAATGGCCGATGACGGCTCGGAGCTGAAGTTGCGGCAGCTGGAGCGGCTGCAGATCGCCGTCCGGCCGCGGGCCGAGGCGCCGGCGGCGCGGGATCTGTTCCTGGACACGCTCGCGTTGCACCGGCCCGACGGCGGGACCGTCGTGGTCACGGACGAACGGGCCGGACTGGCGATGGCGGCCGCGGGTCAGGTCGCGGTGGTGACGGCAGATCCGGCGCTCGCCGCTCCGGGGATCGGCCGGCACCGGCTCGTCGATGATCCGCTGCCGTTGCGGCTCCGGCTCGTCTGGTCCAGGACGCGTACGCCGTTCCTCCGCCCGGCGGACGTGATGGCGCAGCTCACGGATGCGTTGGTGGCGTCGTGAGCGCCCGGATCCGCGCGGTCTTCGAAGACGCCGGCGTTCGCGGCTGGTTGCATGCGGTCGCACTCGATGCGCCGGAGTCGACCGTCGAGGTGGATGCGGATCGCGTCGTACCGATGGCGTCTGTGTACAAGTTGCCGCTGCTCGCCGGGTTCTGCCGGTTGGTGGATCTGAGCGAGGTCGATCCGCGCGAGCGGGTGACGCTGGATCCGTCGACGCGGACCGCCGGGCCTACTGGGCTGTCGTTGTTCGCGGACCCGGTGACGGTGTCGCTGCGCGACCTGGCGGTGTCGATGATGACGGTGTCGGACAACGCGTCGGCCGATGCGTTGCTCGATGTGGTCGGGTTGCGGCGGCTGGCCGGCTTGCTGGAATCCTTCGGCCTGCAACGGACCTGGGTACGACGAGGGACCGCGGGGAACCTGCGTGACCTACAACGTCGGACGGGGCTGGACGATCCGGATGCGGCACTCGCCGTACTCGCTGACAACGACCGGACCGATCCGGCCGGGATCTACGAGGCGGCGAATGCGTCGGCGAGCACTCCGCGGGATCTGACGTCGCTGTTGCGGCGATTGTGGGCGGGGGAGTTGCTGTCACCGGAGCAGACCGCGTTCGTGCAGGCGACCATGCATCGGCAGGTGTTCGGCCACCGTTTGGCCTCTGGCTTCCCGCACGACGCCATTCGCGTCGCCGGGAAGACCGGGACGTTCGGAGCCCTCCGCCACGAGGTCGGGGTGGTCACCCTGCCCGACGGTGCCGCCTTCGCACTCGCGATCTTCACCCTGGCCGCGCGCGGCGATTTCCGCCAGCCACGCGTCGACGCCGCCATCGGCGAAGCCGCCCGCGTCGCGGTAGACCTCCTGCGCTAACCCTCCCCAACCTCGCTCCACCCGGGTCCCGTGCCCGCCCCCGACCTGGATGGTTGCCCGCTGCGATTCTGAGTGGACACGCTGGTGAAGCCGACAGCCGCGATCCGCGCGACCATCCACCTCAAGGGCTATCCGGCTCTTCTGACTGATGTGTGGGTGGGGATGGTGGTACTGCAGGTGGTGCGGTCGCGGTACAGCGGACTTTCGACAGGATGTGTTCGCGTTCGGCTGGCCGACCTAGGCTCACGCAATCGTCCATCACCTGGTCGGTGGGGTTCGATGGGGTCTGTGTCTGGTGCGAGGAGGGTTTTAGCCCGGTGAGGGAGGAAAACCCTCCCTGGCAGAAAACCCTCCACCCGAACAGAACGGGGCGCATCCCGGGCCGGTATCTCCGTGCCCACACCCTCCAGCACCACGGACCCGTGCCCAGCCCTCTCCCACGCTCCGACCGGGTTGGGGGAGTCTGGCCTGCCGATCCAGGGGGTATCGCTCCCCCCAGACAAACCCCCGCCGACCAACAGCGGCCGACCGTCGACAGTCCGCCCCGCCCCACACCGGGTGAGGCGGGGACGGAGCGGGAACCGACCAGGAGCACCACGCAACGCCCTCCGGAGCGACCCACACATCCAACAGAAGAGCCGGTTATCACCTGAAGTTGCTGGGCGGGGAGGAAGGCGAGGACGGGAGTGGGTCAGTTGACGACCGCGTAGGCCTCGACTTCCAGGAGGGCGTCAGGGCTGAAGAGGGCTACGACCTGGACGGCCGTGCCGGCGGGTGGGTTGGCGGTGTCGACGTACGCGTCGCGGGCCGCGCGGATCGCGGGCATGTAGGCGATGTCGGTGACGAAGTAGGTCATTTTCACGACGTCGGCGAAGGTGGCGCCGGCTGCCTTCAGGCACGCGTCCAGGTTGGCGAACACCTGGCGCGCCTGCGCGGCCGGATCACCCACCCCGACGAACTTCCCGTCGGCATCCAGTGCCACCTGCCCGGCGATCGCCACCCACTGCCCCGGTCCGGTCACGACATGGCTGTAACCGTTGCCTGGGGTAACACCATCGGGCCGCGGGAACGAGAGCTTGGTCAAGAGTTCCTCCCAGAGAGTCGTCACCTCATCTTCTCCCGGTTGGCCGGTCAAATCGCGGACGGGGTTGAGAAACCGGTTTCCGTCGGGAGAAGATACCGTCGTGGGCCGGACACCGAAGGACTCGATCACGATCGCCGATGTCGCGCGGGCGGCGGAGGTGTCGCGGGCAACCGTGTCACGGGTGATGAACGGGCGTCTCTCCGTCGCGCCCGACATCGCCGAGCGGGTGCGGGCCGCCATCGACCGGCTGAACTACCGGCCCAGCGACCTGGCCCGCAGCCTGTCCCTCGGCCGGACGGACATGGTCGCGCTGGTGGTGCCGGATCTCGGCAACCCGCTGTTCCAGCAGATCCTGCGCGGCATCACCAACGCCTCGGCCGCGGCCGGCTACCGCGTCCTGGTCGCCGAGACCGATGAGGACCCCAGCGCCGAGGCGGCCATCGCCGTGGAGGCCCGGCGGCGGTGCGACGCGCTGATCATGGTGTCGCCGCGGTTGCCGGAGGAGAGCCTGCTCGAACTGCTGCCGCAGGTGCAGCCGGTGATCCTGGTCAACCGGCAGGGCCCTCCGGAGGTCTCGTCAGTGGTCGTGGACTACGGCCGCGCGGTGCGGATCCTGGCGGATCACCTCGTCGGCCTGGGCCACCGGCGGCTGGCCTTCCTGGCCGGGCCGTCGGCGAGCGCGTCCAACACGGCCCGGCTGCGATCGCTCGAGGTGGCCGAGCGGGAGATCCCCGGGCTGGAGATCGTCCGGCTCGACTGCGGCTGGTCGATCGAGGACGGGTACGCCGCTGTCGAGCGCGTACTGGAATCACACGTGACGGCCGTGGTCGCGTTCAACGACCTGGTGGCCTTCGGTTTGCTCGCGCGACTCAACGAGGTCGGCGTCGCCGTACCCGCGGACCTGTCGGTGACCGGGATGGACGACATCGGCTTGGCGCGGTTCGCCGTACCGTCGCTGACGACTGTGCGGGTGCCGCAGAAGGGCCTTGGGGAGCTGGCGTGGCGGCGGATGTACGCCACGATCGCGGGATCCGATGTCGAGGTGGACGGCGTACCCGAGCTGCGGCTGGCGGTGCGGGCGAGCACTGGGCCGGTGCCGCAGGCGCCGCGGCTGCATGGGGATGCGCCGGCCGGGCGCGTGAGTTGGCAGCGGCAGGGCGACATCTTCGAGCTCAGCAGCGATTCCGGCATGCTCGCGCGGTACGAGTTCGGGCGGCGGACGCCGGAGGTCCACTCGCCGCGGCCCTATCTGCATCCGGTCCGGACGCTCGGCGGTCAACCGCTCACGGAGGTCAGCCCGGTCGACCACCGGCATCACTACGGCGTCTCGCTCGCGGTCGCCGGGGTCAACGGCACCTCCCATTGGGGCGGCCGGACGTTCGTCCGGGGCCAGGGCCCGACCCTGCTCACGAACCACGGCCAGCAACGCAGCCGCAGCGTCGCCGTCGACGACGATCACACGCTGCGCGACGAACTCACCTGGTACGACGAACAAGGCCGGCCGCAACTGGTCGAACGCCGACGACTGACGGGCTCGCTGGCCGACGGCGGCTGGCGGCTGGACTGGCAGAGCGTTCTCACTGCTCGCTACGGATCGATCCGCATCGACAGCCCCGCCACCACGGGCCGTCCGGACGCCGGGTACGGCGGCATCTTCTGGCGACTGCCGTCCGCCGAGACCACGACTGTCCTCAGCTCAGCCGGCGAAGGGACCGATGCTGTCTTCGGCTCGCTGAGTCCGTGGCTCGCCTTCGTCCAGCATCGCGCCGACATCATCACCACGTTGCTCCTGGTCCAGCCCAGCGACGTACGCCCGTGGTTCCTTCGCTCCACGGGGTACGTCGGTGCCGGTCCAGCACTGGCGTGGGACAGCCCACTGACCCTCCAGCCCAACCAAGACCTCGACCTGTCCCTCACCGCATTGCTGCTGGACCGCCCGATCGACCTCGCCGAAGCTGCCGAACTGGCGGCTAGAACGTAGGCAGACCGGTCGTCGGCGAGGAGGCCAGGGCCGACTGCCAGCGGCGGGGGACGCGGCCGGCCAGGCGGGCAGCTCGGCCGGCGGAGACGGCGTCGCGCATGGCCGCGGCCATCAGGGCAGGCTTCTCGGCGCGGGTGACCGGGGTGGCGAGCATGACGGCGGCACAGCCGAGCTCCATCGCCAGCGCGGCGTCGCTCGCCGTACCGATGCCCGCGTCGACGATCACCGGAACGTTCGCGGCCTCGGCGATGAGGGCGATGTTGTGCGGATTGCGGATGCCGAGCGCGGACCCGATCGGCGCCGCCAACGGCATCACTGCGGCACAGCCGGCCTGCTCGAGCCGGCGCGCGAGAATCGGGTCGTCGTTGGTGTAGGGCAGCACCGTGAACCCGTCGGCCACCAGGGCGTCCACGGCGTCGAGCAACTCGATCGGATCGGGCAGCAGCAGGTGGTCATCGGCGACGACCTCGACCTTGATCAGGTCGGTCTGCAACGCCTCCCGCGCGAGCTTCGCGGTCAGCACCGCCTCGGCGGCGGTGTGGCAACCGGCCGTGTTCGGCAGGACGTCGATGCCGTGCTTCTTGAGTACGTCGAGCACCGAGCCCTCGTGGCCGGTGCCGAGCCGGCGCATCGCGACCGTGGTCAGTTGGGTGCCGGAGGCAATCAATGCCTCCTCCATCACTTCCAGGTTGGCCGCACCGCCCGTGCCCATGATCAGGCGCGAGGTGTACGTCCGCCCGCCGAGCTCCAGTGGATCGTCCATGTCAGCCTCCTTGCACCGCGCTGACGATCTCGACCCGATCGCCGGCTCGCAGGGCGGTGGACGCCCATTCGGCCCTGGTGAGCACGTTCTGATTGATCGCGACCGCGATCCCGGTGGTCCGGTCGGAGTACTCGCCGATCAGCTCGGCCACGGACTTCCCCGGGGCGACGTCGGTCGCCGCACCGTTGACCCAGACAGCTTCCTGCATCGCTTCCTCCCTACGCCGGAATTACCCGATTCAGGTTCAGCGGTCGGCGACGGCCCAGTCACCCTCTCAGCCCACTCCTGCAAGCTCCCGCGGCGCTTTCGACTCTAGCTCACGTCTTCCCATGACCGCCAACGCGTCTCGAAGGCAGTACGCCATGGCCGGAAACCGCTACCGTGTGTATTGGGGGAAGGTGAGCAGAGATGGGGACGATCGATCGGGCTCACGGGGGAACAAAACTTGGCCTGCTGATAGCCGCGGCTGTGGTGCTGGCAGCAGTTGTCGTGGCGCTGAGGATCGGA
The DNA here is from genome assembly GCF_045040325.1 of Kribbella sp. NBC_01510. NCBI lineage: Bacteria > Bacillati > Actinomycetota > Actinomycetes > Propionibacteriales > Kribbellaceae > Kribbella > Kribbella sp. NBC_01510. The sequence goes on from NZ_CP109418.1 coordinate 3,101,676, forward strand.
TTCGGCGGGGCCGATCCGCCGGGTGCCGTCCCGTGACGTCCGAGCCGAGCTCCGGGGTTCGGGGGCTCGACGTACAGCCGCTCAGCGACAAGTTCCAGCTCATCGACGGGGTGACCGGGTGGGCCTGGCGCGTGACACCGCAGACCGATGGTGTGCGGACGCTCCGTCTCACCCTGGTTGTGGAGCTGAACGACCTGCCCCTCAGCAGCCGTACCTTCGAGCAGGCGATCGCGGTCGCCGTCGAGCAGCAGCCGCCGTGGTACGAGCGGGCGTGGGGGTTGCTCGATGTCGCCGGCGTGGTGACCGCGATCGTCATCGCCGCGATCCTGGGATCCGCCAAGCTGGCACGCGTGTGGTGGGTACGCCGGAAGGCGGAAGAGGAGGCGGGAGGCGAGGACAGCGGTACGGCGGCCGACGCTCCGGAGGTCTCCGCGCCGACGGCCGCCGCCGACGGAAAGTCCACCGCCAACGGGAAGCCGACGGCCGCCGCCAACGGGAACAAGCCGAATCCGTGAGTACTGCTCTTCCCCGGTCAGTCGAGGTCCGATCCGGTGAGCAGGGCGGCGAGTTCGGTCGGTCGGTAGAGCACCTGCTTGCCGGTTCGTTGCGCTTCGACCAGCCCCGTACGACGCAGCAGTTGCAGGTGCTGGCTCACGGCCGAGGGCGTCACCTTCAGCTCGCCGGCCAGGTCGGTCGTTGTCCGGGGATGCGTGAGCAACGCGAGGATGTGGGCTCGCGGCGTACCGATCAACTGTGCAAGGTCTTGCCGTGACGGCGGTTCGACGACGGACCACAGATTGGCCTGCCCCCGCGGCGGATACCCCAGCAGCGGCTCGGCCCCGACGTCGAACGGAATCACCGCATGCGGCCCGAACAACGTCGGCTGTAACACCAGCCCCCGCCCGTCCACCCGCTCGGTCCGACTCGGATCGCTGACCCGATCGACTTTCAGTTGTCCGTTCTGATAACTGATGGCCGGCCCGAGTCCGTTCAGCATCGCCCCGGTCCCGTGCTGCGTGAGCACATGGCCGCGGTAGCTGATGTCGGCCGACAGAATCGTCCGCATCCGATCCCAGTACGGCGCCATCGCCAACTGCCAGTACGCACGCAGCGCGTCGACAACCCTGGCGGGACCATCAGCACCGGCAAGCTCGTCGGGTACCTCCTTGTTGACCGCGACGAACTGCCGCTCGAACGTCCGCCGATCCACCGCCCCGATGATCTCGAGCTCATCCTGGATTTGCGTCAACGGCGAGGTAGGCCGCGGCGTCAGGAAATCCGGACTCCCCATCGTGTCATTGACCAGCCACCGCAACACCGACCAATCCACCTGCTCGACCACCGGCTGCACACCCCGAACCCACCCCAGCTGCAACGGAAACCGCCCCGGATCCCGCAACGCCCGCAACGACAAAACCATCTCCGCTGCGGGCGAGATCGCGAATCGCACCTCCTCCAGGTCTCGCGAGCTCAGCTGATAGGTCAGCACGCCGGTCCCCTTCGTCGATGTAGCTCGATCCTAAATCGACTCGGATGTGTCAGTGGATCTGGAACTCCCAGAGGGAGAATCCGTACTGGGTGGCTCGCTGGATGCAGTGCAGCCGGACGTACCGGGCTGTCGTCGGAGCGAAGCTACTGCCGCGCCAGGAAACGTCGAGGTCGTTACCGCACTTGCCTTCCGCCCGGGTCAATTTCAGGGGACAACCGCGCAGCTGCACCCTTCTACCCACCGCATACCCGGGGTGAAGGGACTACATCAGGGGTGAACCCCGTACCTGGCCGCCGGGGCCGGCTTCGGGTGGTCACTCCGGATTACCTCCCCACCTTGCTTGACGCGGTACTAGCTGTCTCGACCCCACCCGATCCGGCGTTGTTGGAGTAGACGTCGCGCCAGGCATTGCTGTCATCGGAGACCTGGATGGCATAGGTCCTGGCGTACGCCGCCTCCCAGTACATGGTCGCGCCCTTGACGCTCGTCGGCGTCCCCAGACCGACCTGGAGCCAGTGATCGTCGGTGCGGTCGGAGCCACACCGGGACAGGTTCCCGTCCACCGCCTGGCCGGCGATCTCGAACCCGGTCGAGGCGGTCGCGGGCTTGTTCAGCGCGAGGTTCGGCATCGACTCCGGCTCGGGATCCTGCTCGGGAGGATGGTGATGCCGCTGTAGTTGCTTCGATCAATGATGTTCATCGCCGTCAGCGTGGTCGCCGGAGTGGTTGCCTCCGGCATCATCACGCGATCGAATCGTACGTCGCGATGGCCGAGGACGAGTCGAAGCCCTTCAGGACGCCGTACGTCCAACGCCTCCGCACCCCAGCCCGTCGACGTCGACGTCACCGGTGCGCAGTACCTGACCCTCGCGATCGACGACGCCGGCGACACCAACGCCCACGACCACGCCGACTGGGCCGACGCCAAGCTGGTCTGCTCCTAGCCGTTCGCGGCGACTCCGACCTTGTGGCCGTGGACGTCGGCGAAGACGCCGAAGCTGGTGCCCGGCACCTGCTGGGTCGGCTGGATGATCTTGCCACCGAGCTCTTCGGCCTTCTGCAGGGTCGCGGTCACGTCGTCGACCGCGACGAAGAACAGAACTTCGTCCTCGGCGCCTTGCCGTGGGCCGATCGCCACATAGGGGCCGGCTTCGCTGCCGGTGTCGATGAACGTGTAGCCGGGGAAGCCGCCTTCGGACGCGACCTTCCAGCCGAAGAGGTCCGCGAAGAACTTGCGTGTGACGTCGGGGTCCTCGGACCGGATCTCGGTGTGAACAACTGGATGGGACATCAGATCTCCTCAGGTTCTGGGTCTCTTCGTGACCCGTGGTGCTTACCTGACGATCACCGCACCTCAGAATCGACAGCCCTTGTGGGGTAAAGGATCGGCTGAACCACTGCCCGGATCGCACCATGTCGCAGACGGTGCTCAACCGTCGCTGTTCGTACTCACAGCAGGGTCGACGCACCCCGGCTGTAGGCCAGCCTCGTCGCGAGAGCAGTACGTTGCACCGGTGGAAGTCCCCGTGGATCAGGACCCTACGTGCCGACGCAGCGGCCGGGGACGGCTCAACGGCGTCGCTACCTGGAACGCAGCACCACGAGTAGTTCCACACAAAGTCCGGGTCGAACGTGCTGTCCAGCTCCAGCCGTACCTCGCCGCAGGTGGCTGTCCGCAGCGTGAGCGCCACGGAATCGCCCTGTCGTAGGCTGCCTGGAGTCGACGATGAGTGGGGATCTCATGACCAAGCTTTCCATGCACGAGAGCCTCCCGTTCGACGAGGCGACGGCGCCCTCACTCGTGTCTACCGGCGAGCTTCCACAGGCAGACCAGGTCAGGGATGCCGTCACCGAGGCGTACGAGCGCTATCGGTCGAACGGCGACGGTGCCGTCGCGAACTACATCCCCGCGCTGGCGAGCGCATCACCTGGACTATTCGGGATCTCCGTGGTCGGGGCCAGGGGCCGGTCCTTCGAGATCGGTGACGTGGAGACGGCCTTCTCGATCCAGAGCGTGTCCAAGCCCTTCGTCTTCGCGCTGGTCTGCGAGGCGATCGGGTATGAGGCGGCACGACGTCGGTTGGGCGTCAACAGCACGGGATTCCCATTCAACTCGCTGATGGCCGTCGAGTTGAATGACGAGCGGACGATGAACCCGTTGGTCAACGCGGGTGCGATCGCGACCACCAGCCTCGTTCCTGGCGACACGGCGGAGGAGAAGTGGGAGAGGATCCGCGACGGGCTTTCCCGCTTCGCCGGCCGCGAGCTCACCTTGAGTAACGATGTTTACGAATCTGAGTCGGCCACCAACATGCGCAACCAGGGCATCGCCCATCTCCTGGACAGCTACGAGCGGCTCTACTTCGACCCCGACGAGGCCACCGACGTCTATACCCGGCAGTGCTCCCTCGACGTGACCGCCCACGACCTCGCGGTGATGGCTGCCACGCTGGCCAACGGCGGGGTGAATCCGATGACAGGCGAGCGAGTCATTGTCGCGGGGGTGTGCCGGCGGGTGCTGGCCGTGATGGCCACTGCAGGCCTGTACGAGCTGTCCGGGGACTGGCTGTACGAGATCGGGATGCCGGGCAAGAGCGGCGTCAGTGGCGGCATTGTGACCGTGTCGCCCGGCAAGGGCGGCCTGGCGACCTTCTCACCTCCGCTCGACGCCGCCGGAAACAGCGTCCGCGGCCAACTCGTCACGAAGTACCTTGCCGAGCGCCTCGGCCTCAACCTCTTCGCCTCCGAACCCACGTAAGCCAAACCCCAAGCCCCTGCAGCCACGCGTCGACTTCGCCGACGACGAGACCGCGAACCTGCCGACTGTCGACGGACCGGCGAACGCCACCAAGAACGAGTACGGGCCAGGCGAGTGGATGCCGCCCAACCGCAGATCAGCCCGCGTGGGCTGAATCAACCTCGGTCGGCGGAACGCCGGACGGACGCCACGCTTAGACCTATTGGGCTGTCGGCGTCGCGGAGGCGTGGCTGCGCTTGTCCTCCTGACGGTGGGCGTCGTCCGCAGGGTAAGGCAGGGGCCGGCGACGGGTTCGCCAGGGCCTGGCGAGAACGAGTCGGCGACGGTTCCCCCAGGGGTGGCGAGAACGAGTCGGCGTGAGCTGAGCGCCGACCGATCGATGGCAGCCTCCCCGGAGGGAGGTCGTCAAGCGCCGGGTCGTTCATCCTCCAGCGCCTCACCCGGCCCGACTGCCTTCCCGGGGCCGATGTGGAGATCATCAGCTGGCTGGACGACCATGTTCGCTGCGTCCTGAGCGCACCGTGCATGTCTGGATCACCGGGGCCATCATGCCGTTGCCTGCAGCAACTACCATGCGGGCGTGGACGCTGTTGCGCGGGTCGAGCGCGGCCACCGTGTCCCCCCGGGGATAGCAGTAGCGGCCGAGCTGTCTCGGGAGCCGGTCACCAGGGCCAGCTTGCGTCCGTCGTTCATGGGCAGCCCTGCGTACCGCTGATCAGTCCGGGCGACCCTTCAGTCGGCGGCTGACCGCGCGCTCGGCCTCCCGGCTGGCCTCGCGCTCGGCGAGCGTGTGCCGCTTGTCCCAGGTCTTCTTGCCGCGGGCCAGGGCGATCTCCACCTTCGCGCGACCGTCCTTGAAGTAGAGGGTCACCGGGACGATCGTCAGCCCGCTCTCATTGACCTTGCGCTCGATCTTGTTGATCTGGGCACGATGCAGCAGCAGCTTCCGCTTGCGGCGTGAACCGTCGTTGAACCAGCGGGCCCGGGAGTACTGCGGGATGTGCACGCCGTACAACCAGATCTCCCGGTTCTCGACAGTGGCGAAGCCGCCGACCAGAGACGCCCGCCCGGCACGCAGGGCCTTCACCTCCAAGCCCTGCAGCACGATCCCCGCCTCCCAGGACTCGCCGAGATGGTAGTCGTGGGCAGCCTTGCGGTTGCGCGCGACCACGGGATCGATCTCGGGTTTCTTCACACGGCGATTCTGCCCCCACAGCCCGACAGCCCGACAGCCCGACCTGCGAGGCGACGGACGCCGGGCTGGCTGTACTGGCCGAGAACGCCGAGCTTGCTGCCGGCTCTAGACAACTCATTGATCCGGGAGGCGGTGTCGGATCGGGGCGGTGGTGCTCGTTGCAGGGGTGAGGCTGCCCACGAGGGGTCGGCCCCGAAGAGCAGGAACCGCGATCATGAAACTGACGACCACGACGACGACCCGTCCGACGTCCTCCCGGTTGATGTGGGCGATCCTGGCGCTGGTGCTGCTCGCCGAGGCCCTGGACGTGATCGACTCGACCGTCACAAACATCGCCGCGCCCACCATCGCCGAGGAGCTGCATGGCGGCCAGGGCCTGATCAAATGGTTGGGCACGGCGTACATGCTCGCCATGGGCGTGCTGCTCGTAGTGGGCGGCCGGTTGGGCGACAAGTACGGGCAGCGCAGGCTTTTCCTGATCGGGATGGCCGGCTTCACGGTCGCCTCGGCGGTGGCGGGTTTGTCTCCTGACCCGGCGTTGCTCGTCGTGGCCCGGGTGGCGCAGGGTGCCTTCGGCGCTCTGCTGATCCCGCAGGGCATGGCGATCATGACGAAGACGTTCTCGCGGGAGATGCTCACCAAGGCGCTCGCCCTGTTCGGCCCGCTGCTAGGGGTGGCCACCATCGGCGGCCCGGTACTGGCCGGCTTCATCATCAGCGCCGACCTGTTCGGGCTGTCCTGGCGCCCGATCTTCCTGATCAACCTGGTCCTGGGCGTGGCCGGTTTGGCGGTGGCGGTCAGGATCCTCCCGTACGACGACGGCGACCACTCCACGGTCGTTGACGGCTGGGGCTCGGGCCTCCTCGCCGGCGCGATGTTCGGCCTGCTGTACGGCCTGATCGAGGGCTCCACCAACGGCTGGACCAGGATCCCGATCACCTCGATCGTCGTCGGCCTGGCGTTCTTCGCCGCCTTCGCGCACCGCCAGTCGACCGCCGCCGACCCGCTGCTCAAGCCGTCGCTGCTGCGAAACCGAGGGTTCACCTCCGGCCTGCTCGTCGGGCTCGCCGTCTTCGCCGCCACGATTGGGCTGGTCTACGTGCTGTCGCTGTTCCTGCAGGAGGGCCTGCACGCCTCACCGCGCGCCGCGGCGTTGGCTATGCTGCCGCTGACCCTGGGCACCATCGGCTCCGCGTTCGCCGCCATGGGTGGCCTGGTCGCCAAGCTCGGCCGCACCCTGATCTTCATAGGGTTGGCAATCGTCCTGGCCGGTTGCGGCTGGGTGCTCGCCCTGGTCATTGCCTCGGGCACCGGCCTCGGGCTGTGGACGCTCACCCCGGCGTTCTTCGTGATCGGTCTCGGGCTGGGCTCCTGCTACAGCACGATCTTCGACGTCGCCCTCGGCGACATCAACCCCGACGAGGCCGGCAGTGCCAGCGGCTCGCTCAGCTCGATCCAACAACTCGCCGCCGGAATAGGATCGGCCGCAGTCACCTCGATCTTCTTCCAGGGCGCAACGTCAGGCCTGGACCACGCCATGAAGATCAGCCTGATCGTCGTCCTTGCCCTGGTCGCCCTCAGCATCCCGCTCGTCACGCGCATGCCCCGCAGATCCCCGGCCGGGACCCACCACTGACCAGCGCGCTCAATGCTGCCTTGTGGCTCGGGGGTGTTGACGGCCGCCGGCTCAGTCCCAGAGTTCTCCTCGATCCGGTGGTCGCAGGTGACCTGCGGTCCTCCGACCACGACAGTTACGTCTGGGAGAGCGAGCAGCGCCTGGACGTGTGGTGGGTTCGCGGTCGACCAGACTCAGGCCGGTTTCGGTCGGCGGATCAGTTGGTAGGCCTTGCAGCCCAAACACAGCCCGATGGATGCGTTGAGGGCTGCCACGCCGAAGGCGAGAGCGGTGAGGCCGTAGCCAGCGACATCGACACCGAGTGCAAAGGTGGTCAGCGCCAGAGCGGTGAACACGAAGCCGACGAATTGGGCGAATCTCGGCGGCCGAGCATCCTCCAACTCGGCTGGCACTCCGATCCGCGGCCAGATGACACGGGCGAAGATCTGCGCCCACAACGACCACTGAAAACTCACGAACGCGGTGAACGCAAACACGGCGACCTGGGAGGCGAGCAGGCCGAGACCCAACGGTCGAGCAACGTCAACGATGAGCAGCACCACGGCGAGCACACTCGCTGTGGCCCCGGCGCTGAATCGCAAGAGGCGCGGATCGACACGGGCACGGAGCGGGCACGCGCCAAAACTGCTGCCGGGCATGTGGTTCTCCAGAGAGTGAGATGCCAGCTAGTCCGATGCATATCAGGGTACTCGGCCCACACCTGCATCTGTTCCGACAAGTGTTTGAACCATGGGCGCCGCCGGATGCGAGCCTGCAAAAGGCAAGACCGGGGTGCAGGCGCCCGCTCTCGCACCGTGCTCCAGTCCGAGACAACCCTGGCCATCGAGCTGCCCGGCAACGACGACCTCGTCATGCGCCGCACCACCACCCAAGCCGTGCGTAGCATCAAAGGTCAGCGCATACACGGTTTTGGTAGGCCCCGTGGGACTCGAACCCACAACCCGCGGATTAAAAGGCTGCGCGATGGCATGAACTCTGCCATCTCTAGGCGTCGGGAGTACCGCAGCCGACGCTTCTGGACGCCTCTGCCAGCACGAGTTGACTCCAGTTCGCGTCATGAACCGTGTCACGGGATGCCGGGCCGCCGGCAGCTCGGCAACATCCCTAGGTGATCGACTAGCCCAGCGCGCTGGCCGCGCGAGAGTCAGCCCAGGCGATGAGGCAACTGTCGGATGTCCGCTCAGTGCATCCGAGTGCGCCTAGCCGTTCATTGCTTGGCGACGTCGGTAGATCCAGACTGCACCGAGCGCGATGCCGGCGCCACCGAGTGCAGATGCGCCTGTTTGCATGGTCTCCGCTCCGATGTCGTCCGATGCGCTGCTGACCGTTGCAGCCTCGACGCGGGGCACCTCGTACCTCGGGTCGTAGTTCGGGTGGTTGTAGTCGGGACTCTTCGCCTCGGAGCCTGGATAGCCGGAGCCTTCGTCCGGCCCGTCATACATGGCCGTCTCAGAGGCCGTCGGTGCGTTTCCGGGCCCGGGCACGGGGACCTCGTGGCACGCAGGGTGGTAGGCCCAGTGGCAATCCGGCGTTGTTGTGTATCCGGATCCCGGCTCCGGGCCTGGTCGTGCCGACGCTTGGGTCGCGCCGAGCGCGGCAGCGCTCAGTGCGAGTGCGGATACGGCGATGGTTGTGCGTGCGTGGTTCATGACTAGCCTCCTGACGAAGGTCCGGTTCGGGTCCGGACGCTTTCGACGCTAGGTTTGCCGGCCGCCGGCCGGTATACGCGGTGTCGCGTATGGCTCGGGACGCGGCGACGGCGTAGCGTCGCAAGCGGAGGCGCTCATGGCCGACGGCATCAGCGGACGGGACCTGGACGCGCTGCGCGGTCTGCTCGCCCTGAACATGGACGATCCCGGCCCGGTGCTTCCGTGGGAGCTGATGGAGTGCATGCGGGACCTGTTCCACAGTGACCGCGTGGAGCTCTCCCGATTTCAGCCTGGTCTGGAAGCGTTCGTACTCGAACAAGCTCTGGCCGAGACCCAGGAGGTCCAAGTCGGACCGTACCCTCCGGACCCGCGCTACTGGGAGCTGTACCGGTCGACAGACGCCTGTAGCTACGCCGACCGCACCGGCGACATTGCCAGCGTGGCCAAGCTGAGCGACTTTGTGTCCGACCGCCAGTGGCGGGCCAGCCCGATGAGCGTCGACTACGCCTCCGGGCGTATGCGTGCGTTGATGGCCTACTTACCCGACGAACCCGGCCACAGAACGCGGCTGTATCTGTGGCGCTGCTCAGGCCGGGACTTCGATGAGCGCGACCGGCTGCTGCTCACGCTGCTGCGGCCGCACCTGATTGCCGCGTTCCGCGCCGCCGAGCGCCGCCGCCAGGCACCCGCGGCGCTGACCACACGACAGCTCGAACTCCTGCAATATGTCGCTCAGGGCTACACCAACACGCAGATCGCCCGGCGGATGGTGTTGTCGGAGGGAACCGTACGGACGCATCTGAACCACATCTACGAGCGCCTTGGTGTCACCAGTCGCACCGCGGCCGTGACGAGGATGAGCACCGCCGGACTGGAATAGCCGACCAACGGGCAGGCGACGCTTGGTCGCGGTCTCGCCCGTCGACGATCGCGGTGCGGCTGGAGCTTGTCGACCTCTGTACCAGTCTTGCAATGGCGGGACCGACCTTTGTCTGCAGAGCCCAAGGCTGAGCGTTGGAGACCGAATCGCACCGCTGACCGACGGATTAGAGGTGGACGGACCGCGTTGTCAGGCCTGAACTAGCGAAACTCTGGCCTACTTCAGTTCGCTTGTCGTCGACTCCGGCTCACTCCAGTAGCCGGTGCTGGATTCCCAGGGGGATTCCCAGGCCGCATGGGAGTGTGGCGGTCTCGCTCGAGGGGGACGATCAGCCCCTCCGGGGTCATCCAACGTGTCTCCAGCTCGGATCTCGCCACTCCATTTGGACAAATCCAGCTCGACGATGGGGGAGATCAGCGTCGGCTGGTTCGATCAACACGTGCACCGGCACCGTGCTGGAGTTTGTCATGGTCCACCCCCAGCGGGTCCCGAGCGACGCATACCCATCCGACCTGATCGATCTGGCTCTTCTCTGCGTTGGCGTGGTTACGCTTGAGGATGCTGAGGCCGAGGAGCAGAGCTCCGACGGTACTGATGCCGCTGACCCACTCAGCCACCGAGCCTCAGTCCAGCGACCGACTCCCGCAGATTGAAATCCGGGCCAGCAGTCTCATGCCGTCAAGCTAGAGGCGACGATCACCGCGACACGAACCGCCACTCCCGGTTCTCTAGAGCTGAACGTCCTTGCGAGGAATCGATAGGTGGGTCTTGATGTCCCACGTGGGCCGGCCCCATCCGGGCCGGCGCCAGTAGACGCGCTGGAGAACCGCGGTGTCGTCCTTGCACCAGGCCGGCACTACAACGTCCCAGCCGCCATCGGCGCAGTCGACGTTCCATTCCCAGCCCTGGCCGTCCGGCGGCACCAGCAGTTCCGCCGGCGGATCGGCCGTCGCAGCCTTGCGCGCCGCCTCATCGTTCAGGCCACGCACGAGGCGGTACGTCTTGGCGTACTGCCACCCGTCCGCCCATTCGATGGCGTGCCACCTAGCCAGCCGCTCAGCCGCGTCCGGGTAGTAGAGATGCGGCTCGCTCACCACTCCACTCCGCGGATGGATTCACCCTCCGATGATGACGGATTTCCCATGCTTGAAACGCTAATATCTTTTCTAGCTAACTACAAGCTTTCCCAGCATGCTGTGGGCAGCCGGATAGCGGTGTTAGCGAGTCGCAGACGGGAGTAGGACGGTGAACGATGACGCTGTGCCCGCCAAGCCCGAACCAGTCGATGCGCTGATCGCGGGCAACGTGCGCGCCATCCGAGCGCGCCGAAAGGAACGCCAGGCCGACCTCGCGGCCGACCTTGGGTGGTCCCCTCCGGTGGTTGGCGACCTGGAGAACGGCCGCCGGCGAGTGACGGTGGCCGACATGATCAAGCTGTGTCGGGCGCTCGAAGTGGACCTGCACGAGCTGCTGCACGGCATCGATGAGGACGATCTGAGAGCCCTGGGGCTCGACCGCCGGCGGGACTAGCCCGCGCAGAGCTCGTAGTGCCTGCTGAACTGCTCAGCGTTAGCCGCCTCGCGCAGTTGGTGGCAACTGCGATGAGTCTGAGCCGTTGAGTGTGGCGGCCGCGGTCTCTCTCTTCTGGAGGCGGCGACACCCGCAACGATCCGGACCTCGGGTTGCCCGTTATCACCGGGTGGGGCAGCTGCGGGACTTGCGAATCGGCTCGCAATTCCTCCAGCATTCGATTAAAACATGAATGTGCGCAAGTGTTCGATTAAAATGAATGATTGCTAACGGCGGACACTTGACATATCACCCTGATGCGCAAACGATCGAAAGAGCATTGGGAAAGATTTTAGCATACCCGTCGGAATCTTGCTGAGAATTCTCAGCAAACCGCGGTGCGACGAGGGAAGGCCGGGAGGCCAGTTGACGGCCTCGCTTCCCGAGCGTCCTGGGTTGGTCCCCGCACGCGATCGTTTGTCGTGTCGCTGGCCGGCCGTGGGTATCAACGGACGATCACGTGCCCTCCGACATTGTGTGGCCACTGTCTGGTGGTTAGGGAGGATCGGACGATGAAACGTCAAGGAGAGAAGCCGCCGATCGTTCAGCCAGCGCTTCCTGCCGTCCCGGACCTGCGGCCTGGTGACGTGGCGGCACTTCAGGGCCTGGCAAAGAACACGCTGGTTGCTGGCAAGACCACGGCTTTGCGAATGTTCGCAGGTGCAGGTTCTATCGCCAGTACCGTGAACGCGGAGGCGACAGTGCTGCGGCCCGACGGCTCCCGGCGCACACTGTCGTGGGCCAGCGGTTCTTTCACCGTAATCCCGGACAGTAGCGCTGGCCCGAGCATTGTGGTGGTCATTCCGGGGCGGATTATGCCGTGGACAGGAACTTACTACTTCCGACTACTCGTGACCGACGTCAATCAGCTACCTGTACTGACGGGTGCGCTTGCCGCTGAACTCCTTCCGACCAAGGATCTGCGTGTCATGGTGGCGCGACTATGGTCGGGCACTCCACCCAAGCCGGGCGAGCTGGGGGCTGCGGATACGGCGATGCAGCGGCTGTCGTGGATCTACCCGGTACGTGACGGAGTCAGCTCGCTTGACGGGCAGCCGGACGCGGGACTGCGCTATGACCTTTATGACAACCCGATAGGCCCACCAAATCAGGATGGCCACCTGTGCCCGCTTTTCGCCCAGTGGGCGAATCGCCCGGCCGGTGACTCCATCGACACGGCGATCACCTACCGGTTCCCGAACGCGGGCGAGGGGTCCGGCGGGAATTCCGGTCACCGATGTCCCGGCCAGAGCGTCCTGTACTCAGTCATCGTGTGGGGGGCTCCGCTGGCCAACGTGTTCTGCCAGGAGACTGCTCACGCGTTCGGGCTCGAAGCGCCGCAAAGCCCTCACCTTGACCCGAGTTTCGATCAGCACCACTCCAAAGACGTAGCGATCGACCCGGCGGATGCTGAGATGGGTTTCAATACCCAGTTCAGCGCGCCGTGGCCGGCCCCGATCTATGACGTCATGTACCCGACGGGGCCTGACCCGGAGTATCCCGACCCTGACCACAGCCTTAACTCGTGGGACTGGGAGAACCTGCGCCAGCAACTTGTGCAGCTCCCGTCGACCGGCCCGACCGCCACCTTCATCAGCTGGACCAGCCTGGCCGGGCAGCAACTCCGCTCGTTCCCCGTGGTGATCCGCAACGCCGACGGTCGGCAAGAGGTCTTCGTCCTGGGCGGCGATCACGCTTTGTATCACATCTGGCAGACCACTCCTGGTGGTGCCTGGAGCGGCTGGTCCTCGCTGCAGGGACACGACCTGCAGGATCTCTGCGAGGTCGCGAGCGAGGCGGATGGATCCCTGGCCGCGTTCGTGCTGGGCGGTGACGGGCGCCTCTACCACCGTAGGCAGATCACGCCCAACGGCGGCTGGGCGGACTGGACAGGACTCGGCGGCGACCAGGTCAAGGACTTCGCCGTCGCGCAGAACGCCGACGGGAGGCTCGAGATCGCCGCGGTCTTGGGTGACGGGGTCATGTACCACGTTGCCCAGGTCACTGCCAACGGCGGATGGGGGAACTGGGACAGCCTGCAAGGACATGGCTTGCAGGGCAACGTGTCGCTGGCCCGCAATGCCGACGGCCGGCTGGAGGCCTTCGCCGTCGGCGGCGACGGCGTCGTCTATCACATCTGGCAGCAACGCCCCAACGGTCAGGGCGGTTGGAGCGGCTGGGCCAGCCTGGCCGATCCCTCGCTACCCGCCATCTCCAACCTCATCGCTGTTCCGGGCGGCGACGGACGGCTGTACGCATTCATGATGCGGTCAGACGGCGCTGTCTCCTATCGCGCTCAGGTAGCGCCCAACGGCGGCTGGGCTCCGCCCGTGCACCTCTTCGGGCAAAGCCTCCTTTGGCCCTGCGCCGTCGGGCTCAATCCCGACGGCCGCCTCGAGATCTTCGTGGTCGGCGGCGACCGCCACCTCTACAACCGCTGGCAGATCGACGCGGCACAGCCGGATGCCTGGTCGCAGTGGGTCAACCTCGGCGGGCGTGACCTGCACGCCGGCATCGCAGCGGGGGCCGACGACTCTCACGAACTCGTCCTGTACGTGATTGGCGGCGACGGGCAGCTCTACCGGGGCCCCAGATGAGCCAGGTGCCGGTCCCGGATGACGATTTGGCCGGCACGGCCGTCCTCAAACTGTCGTTTCGGCACTGTCGGGAGTATCGGCTCTGGGCCATAGGGTGGTGGAATGGGTTATCGAGGTTGACTCGATGAGGAAGGGTTTGTCGTGGATAAGGCGGTCGTGGGGCCGGCGGATGCGATTGAGGCGCTGCGGGCGGAGCTGACCAGCGCCGTCGAGCGGAGCGAACAGCAGCGCATGCGGTTTTCGCTGGAGCCGATCGAATTGTCGATCCAGGTTGCAGGCGGGAAGGACGCGGACGGCAAGATCGGCTGGGTTGTACGGGAAGAGCTTGGGCGGGTGTCATGGATCCTGTGACTTTGATCGTGGCGGCGTTGGTGGCAGGCGCAGCAACGGGGGGGAAGGATGTGGTCAGCACCTCGATTATGGATGCGTATAGCAGTCTGAAGGCGCTGCTCATCAAACGGTTTCGGACGTTCGCCGCTGACCAGTCGAACAGTGCCGGGCAGGCGCCCGTGGAGCCGATGACCGTCCTCGAGGCGCACGAAGCCAATCCAGATACCTGGAAGGCCCCGCTTGAAGAAGCTGTGAAGCGGACTGGGGCCGACCAGGACCCTAGGATTCTTGCCGCGGCAAGGGCCCTGCTTGCGCATGCCGACCCGCAGGGAGCCGCAGCCGGCAAGTACCAGGTTGACCTGCGCGGCGCCCAAGGTGTGCAGGTCGGCGACCACGGACAAATGAACGTCAGCTTCGGCGAGACCACCGCTCGACGTTTGTCGGGGTCCGAACCCGTCGACTGAATCCCACACGACGAGTGAAGTCCCGTGATCGCCAACCTCAACTCGCCTCGGCACGGAGATAAGTACGCACGAACCAAACCGAGGTGCAAGTGCGGTGGTATCTGACGAGGATCCGAGTGCTCCTTCCGGAGGACGTGCCGGCGAGAGCGGCACCCATGCCGTTAACGCTCGCGGGGCGACGGGTGTGCAGATCGGTGACGGCAACACCCAGATCATCTACAGCTACAACAGATTGACCTGGACCGATGGGGTTTCTCCCCCTCCGCTCATTGCCGTCTCCGGAAGAATTGAGTCTCCCTATCGAGGATTACGCGCCTTCGAGGAACAGGACGCCGCGTTCTTCTTCGGCCGCGAGGCGGCTACGGCGTCGCTGCTGGACCGCTTATCGCGGCAGCTGAACGGTTCGGGACCGCTGGTGGTGTCAGGTGTGTCCGGTGCGGGCAAGTCGTCGCTGCTGAAGGCGGGCGTATTGCCGCAGCTGCGCGGTGGTGGACTCGCGGCCGCACCGGCGGCGGCGACGTGGCCTTGCCTGGTATTCACCCCCGGCCATGCGCCACTGGACGAACTGGCCGTGCGCGTGGCTGCGCTGGCGAGGATGGACGCCGCCGCGATGCGCCGTGGACTGGAAATCGATCCTGCAAGCTTCGCGTTGACCACGCGTCAGGTAGCGCTCACCCAGGCCAACGGCCAGATCAGTGATCCTGGTTCGAACCCCAAGCGTCTTATCTTGCTGGTCGATCAGTTTGAGCAGTTGTTTACACAATGCACAGACGAGCTCCAGCGACAGGCGTTCGTGACGGCTTTGCACGCCGCGGCCACCAGCGCGCGGAGGGAGAACCACGGTGCGCTCGTCATGCTCGGCGTCCGCGCCGACTTCGAAGCCCGCTGTACGGACTATCCGCAGCTGGCCGACGCGGTCCAGGACCGCTATCTGGTCACGTCCATGACAGCCAGGCAGTTACGGATGGCCATCACCGAACCGGCGAAGCAGGCAGGTTCTCGTGTTGACGAGGAACTAGTCGAAGCGTTGCTGGACGAGATCAGCACACACCGCTCAGTGTCGTCTTCAGCGGAGCGGGGACCAGTCTCCCAAGCAGGGGTGCTGCCCTTGCTCTCACATGCATTGGACCAGGCCTGGCGAAACCGTGCCGGAGCGACGCTTTCGCTCGCCGACTACGAGCGGACCAGAGGCATCGAAGGAGCTGTGGCTGACAGCGCGCAACGCGCCTACGACCGACTCACCCCGGCCCAGCAAACGGTCGCCCGGCAGGTATTCACCCAGTTGGTCACGACGAGCCAGGACGGTGTGGACACAGCAGATCGTGTGGCGCGAACAGAGTTGATCAACCGCGAGAACCCTGCCGAAGCCGCCGACGTCGAGGCTGTCCTGGAGGCTTTCGCCGCCGAGCGGCTGCTCACCCTGGGAGCCGGCACCGTTGAGATAAGCCATGAGGTGCTGCTCACGTCGTGGCCATTGCTGCGTGACACCTGGCTGGCGACGACCCATGCCGACCGTATTATCCGCTCCAGGCTTCACAGTGTCGCTTCGGAGTGGAAACGTGCCGACCGCGACCCGTCATATCTCTACAGTGGCACTCTGCTCGAAGCCGCAGCGGAAGCCGTCGCCCGGACCGACCTCGCGTCCGCTCGCCAAAGGCCGCTCAGCGGCAACGAACGTGACTTTCTCCGAGCTAGCGAACGAGCTCGCCGCCGAAGAGCGCTCCGTCGGAGGACCTTCACCGCATTCCTGGCGGCGACCGTCGTCGCGCTCGCCTTCGTCGCGACCTGGGCCTACCGCGCAAGCCAGGATGCTATCCAGCAACGCGACGGTGCGGTCTCCCGTCAGCTGATCAATGAGAGCGAAAGCCTCGGCGATACCGACCCCGCGATCGCCAGGCTCGAGAGCATCGCGGCGTGGGGCATCCATCCATCCGCCGACGCCCGATACGCCATGTTGGCCGCTGCCGCGCTCCCTGGCATCGCCACCCTCAACGGCCACACCGACTATGTGGTTTCGGTAGCCTTCAGTCCGGACGGCAAGACGATAGTCAGCGGCAGCAGCGATCACACGGTGCGGCTGTGGGACCTCGGCACTCGCCGGCAGATCGGAAGCCCACTCACCGGCCACACCGACACTGTTCGGTCTGTGGCGTTCAGCCCGGACGGCAAGACGATAGTCAGCGGCAGCAGCGATCACACCGTGCGGCTGTGGGACCTCGCCACCCACCAGCAGATCGGAAGCCCACTCACGGGCCACACCGACGCCGTCTATTCGGTGGCGTTCAGCCCGGACGGCAAGACGATAGTCAGCGGCAGCGCCGATCACACCGTGCGGCTGTGGGACCTCGCTACCCGCCGGCAGACCGGAAGCTCGCTAACCGGCCACACCGATAGTGTCAACACGGTGGCGTTCAGCTCGGACGGCAAGACGGTGGTCAGCGGCGGCGCCGATGACACGCTGCGGCTATGGGACGTGGGTAGCCACCGACAAATCGGAACCTTTCCCACCGGGCACACCCAATTCAAGTACTTCTCGAACATCATCTACTCGGCTACGTTCAGCCCGGACGGCAAGACGGTGGTCAGCGGCAGCGCCGACGACAAACTCCGGCTGTGGGACGTGGCCACCCGCCGGCAGATCGGAAGCCCGCTCACCGGCCACAGCAACTTCGTCTATTCGGTGGCGTTCAGCCCGGACGGCAAGACCATCGTCAGCGGCAGCGCCGATCACACCGTGCGGCTGTGGGATGTCGCCAACCGCCGCCAAATAGGAAGCTCACTCACCGGCGACACGGATGGCGTCTCATCGGTCGCTTACAGCCCTGACGGCACGACCGTGGTCAGCGCTGGCGCCGATCACACGGTACGGCTGTGGGATGTGACCAGCTACCAACGGATCGAGAACCCATTCACCGGCCACACCGACGTCGTCATCTCTGTGGCGTTCAGCCCGGATGGCAAGACGATAGTCAGCGGCAGCGCCGATCGCACCGTGCGGCTGTGGGACGTGGCCACCCGCCGGCAGATCGGAAGCCCACTCACGGGCCACACCAACTTCGTCTATTCCGTGGCGTTCAGCCCGGATGGCAAGACGATAGTCAGCGGCAGCGCCGATCACACCGTGCGGCTGTGGGATGTCGCCGCCCACCAACAGATCGGCAGTCCACTCACCGGCCACACCGACACTGTTCAGTCTGTGGCGTTCAGCCCGGATGGCAAGACGATAGTCAGCGGCAGCGCCGATCACACCGTGCGGCTGTGGGATGTCGCCACCCGCCGGCAGATCGGAAGCCCACTCACGGGCCACACCGACGCCGTGTATTCGGTGGCGTTCAGCCCGGATGGCAAGACGGTGGTCAGCGGCGGCGGCGATTTCACGATACGGCTGTGGGATGTCGCCACCCTCCAACAGATCGGAGACTCCCTCACCGGCCACACCAATGTGGTTTATTCGGTGGCGTTCAGCCCAGATGGCAAGACAGTGGTCAGTGGCAGCTTCGACCAGACACTCCGGCGATGGGACGTGGCCACCCGTCAACAAATCGGAAGCCCCCTGACCGGACACACCTATGCTGTGATCTCCGTGGCGTTTAGCCCGGACGGCAAGACGTTGGTCAGCGGCAGCGCCGATCACACGGTAGGGCTGTGGGACGTGGCCACCCACCAACCCATCGGAAACCCACTCACCGGACACACCAGGAACGTCACCTCCGTGGCGTTCAGCCCTGACGGCAAGACGGTAGTCAGCGGCGGCGCCGATCACACGCTCCGGCTCTGGGACGTCGGCTACCTCGTGAACATTGTTCCCCATCTGTGCGCCGTGATCGGACGATCCTTCACCCCCGAAGAGTGGCGGACCTATGTACCACCAGGCCCTGCATATCGAAGCCTCTGCTAATCGGTCGCGGACGGATCCCGCGGACGCCATGGCGCCCGCAAGCATGATCTGAACCGTCCCGGGGTTGATGCACCCTCGGTTATATGTGAACGACCGGTCGGTCGTCACGGGTTTGTGCATAGTAGTCGGCCTCGGCTTCGGCGGGTGGGCGTCGGTCGAGGCGGTGCATGAGGCGGGCGGTGTTGTACCAGTGGATCCAGGCTGCGGTGATGGCCTCGAGGCAGCCGAGGCCGGTCAGTGGTCCGCGCCGGAAGGGTGAGTCGTCGCGGATGCATTCGGTCTTGTAGAGCCCGATAGTGGTCTCGGCCAGGGCGTTGAGGCCCCTATGTCAAGCGGCCTTGGTGAGAGCGTGTTCAGTGGTCAGTGCGGTTCGGATGATGGAGAAGGTCTCGCGGGCGATGTAGCGCTTGAGGACCCGGAGTGTGTCCTTGCGGCTGTCGCCTTGCTGGTGTCGCTTGTCGGCGAATTCGCGAGGGTCATGGATCATGCGGTTGTTCGCGATGGTCCACAGGGTGTTGTTCGCGGAGCGGTCGCCGCCGCGGTTGAGGCGGTGGCGCTGTCGTTGTCCGCTGCTGGCTTGGACTGGGCTGGCGCCGCACAGAGCTGCGAAGGCGGCGTCGCTGTGGAGACGGTCTGGGTTGCCGCCGGCGGTGATGAGCAGCTGCGCGGCGCTGTGGATTCCGATGCCGGGTCGCTCGATGAGCTTCGGCACGGTGCGGCGGACGAGGTCGCGGATGAGCCGGTCGAGCTCGATGATTTCTCGGTGGACTTGGAGCCAGCGGTGACCGAGGCTGGCGAGCGCTGCGTGCATGCCACTGGCCGGGGCGAGCTGGCTGCACAAGGTGGCGAGCTGCAGCAGGCTCTTGACGCGCAGGTGGTCGCGCAGGGCCTGGTCGGTTCCGACGAGTAGGGCCTTGACCTGGTTGCTTGCGGTGGTCGTGGCCTTGATGGCGCTGTTGCGTGCGATCGTCAACGCTCGCAGGGCTTCCACGGCCCCTTCACGGTTCTTCGGAACTGCGGTTGCCTGTCCAGACAGCACCGCGCGGGCGGCGGCTTCTGCGTCGATCGGGTCGCTCTTGCCTTTGCGGCGCCGGTTGGCTCGATCGGGCCGGTTGACCTCGAAGACCGTGATGCCGGCGGCCTGGAGGGCACGGGTGAGTTGATAACCGTAGCTGCCAGTGCCTTCGACGCCTGCGGTGAGCGCGTCGCCGTGCTCGACGCTCCAGACCAGGAGCTCGCGCGAACCGGCTTCAGTGGCGGCAAACATCAAGCTGCCTTGGTGCTGGCCGAGCCCGTTAAGGACGACGGCGACGTGGAAGTGTTTATGGGTGTCGATCCCCAGAACGGTTTGGCCATGCGTGGGCATGTGGTGCCTCTCGTCATCGCACACGGACGAGGGCGGGTCGGGGTCGGACAGGACACTCAGGGTGCCGGGGGCAAGGCCCCTATTGGGTCACGGCTCCAGCCCGCACTCGAGACGTGGACGCCGGAACACGGGCCGACTGATCAACGCGTTGGCAGGCGATGCCGCCAGTCGTAAGCCGGGTCAGGCCCTGCCGGTCCGCCAGTCCTTGCGCGGGAATCAAACCGGTGATCCGACGTCCACAGCCATGATGATGCCTTGAGTGTCGTAGGCGTCGCCGACGGTCCCGATCGAGGGGTCTATCCCCTGGAGGTGCACGGTCTCGGTGAAGTGCACCGATGTATATTGCGACCCGCCACCGCTGTCGCGGGTCGCTCTCCCGCGCGAAGAAACTCGTCGCGGCCTTCAAGATCTCGACCGTGCGTTCCAACTCGGCGTTCTTCCGCTTCAACTCCCGGATCTCCCGCACCGACTCCGACGTCACCCCATCGGTCTGACCGACGTCGATCTGCGCCTGCCGGACCCAGCGGCGCAACGTCTCGGCCGTCGTCCCCAACCGGGCCGATACGCCTTGATCGCTGCCCACTCAGATCGATCGCAGGGGCGGTACTCAAGGCGGCACACAAGCTGTCGGCAAGGGATTATGAGTGCCCCGCCGCTTGCCACACTGGCCAACTTCAGGCTCGCGGAGTTCGGACTCCGGCCCCTCTGGCTGACTAAACCCACTCTGTTTGACGCGATTTCATGGCACGGACCATGGCACGCGACAGACGATACGCCCGGCGCGGCGCTCGCTCGGCTCTATACGTGGGTTGGCCGATCGGCGGCAAGGAGGCGAGCGGCGAAGCCCGTGAGGAGTCCCTCCGCGGGGCACTGCAGCCAGCGGACAAAAGGCCCTGGCTTCCTCGTCCATTTGCCACCGGGAACGTGGCCCGCCGCCATGGCGAGACCTCTGGCCCTGCCAGAGCATCTCCATCATGCCGACGAGGTGGACGAGGTCGCGCGACTGGCCGGCCTTGTCCGGCAGTGCCAGCTCTCAGCGGCGGGGCCCTGACGTCGGCGCGGCCGTCGCCCTACGGCCGTCCAGGGGTGGGATGGTTCTGCGGTGACGAAAAGACGCCGCCGGATCTGGAACGCCAGTCTCGCCGTTGCTTGCCTGCTCGTCCTCGGAGTCGGAATTGGAGGTGGGGTGGTGAGCCTCAACGCCTCGGTCGACAAGAGCGAGTGGGGATCGGTTTCGGAGTGGTGGGTCAATGGGTAGGTGGTCTCGCGGCTGCCGCGGCCATCGTGTCGACACTGTTCCTCGCCCGGCACGACGCCAGGGCGGCCGAGAAGCGGTGGAAGGCGGACGCCCTCGCGGCCGAGGCACGGGCGAAGACGGACGCCGAGGCGGCGGAAGAACGTTGGCGAACGGAGCTGCTCGACCGGGAAGACCGCGAACATCGCGCTGCTGAGCGGCTCGCTCAGCAGTACGCACGGCTCGTGCTCGTCAAGGCTGAGAGGGTCTGGAACTCCCGGTCGAGCACTTTCGAGGCCTTTGTCGAAATCACCAACTACGGACCGGAACCGGTGATGCACCCTCGCCTAGAGGCCTTCGTCCACCCTGGCGGTGGCACCGGCCGATGGGAGTTCGACAGCAACGTTGATGACTGGACCGTGCCAGGGTGGATCGCTTCCATGGCTTCGTCCCTGGTCCCCATCAACGAGGTCTACTTCGAGCCGCCGCTAACGGATGATGAGATGGCACTGCGCCTTGGCTGGGTTCCGATCATCACCTACCAGGACTCTGCCGGCCGTCGGTGGCGGCGGGTCGGAACGGAAGAGCCGCAGCGACGGGCAGACGGTGACCCTGACCTGATCCTCGGGCCGGACTGGTATCAGTGACTCGGCGACGGGTGTCACAATTTGATTCTGTGGAGGGGGACGTGCGTGGAGATCGCAGCTCTGATTCTTGGCCCGGCTGCGGCCCTACTCGGCGTTGGGCTCGGAGGTGCTGTGACAGTCCGAGCCCAACGGAAGGCTTGGGAACGAGAACAATCGCATCGTGAGCGCGAGGCGATCCGGAAGGTATGCGCCGACTATGTAGCGGCGGTTCGGCGATTCGCGACTTACCTCAAGGACATGGACACTGTCGTTCGCATCTACATGGATCCTGCGGACGGCAACACGATAGCCGCGGCGGACGATAAGGCCTTCAGTTTGGCGCTCGAGGAGGCCTCAGCTGCGGTCCTGCTCACCGTGCGCAACTCAGAGACGATCGATCGCGCACGAGATCTGCGGCGAGCTGTCATAGAGATGGCAGTCTCCCGCGCCGGCAACCCTGGCCGCCGTATGCCACTGACGATCCACGAGGCTGTTCGCCTCGCTGAGTCGGGCTTCATAAACGCGGCACGCAACGAGCTCGCGGCGCCAGCTCTGGAAGGCGGGCTCTATCGCCTGGGCTAGTTGCCGGGCAGCTAGCAAGGGAAGCGTGAGCCCCGGGTCGTGATCGAACCGTTGGCTTTCCAGATCTCGAGCGGCGACTGCGCCTCGGGATTTGGAGGCACGCCACTTGCCACACCAGCGCACTTCAGGCGACAGAACTTCGTATTCAGCCCCCCTTGACCAACGTCAACCACCCTAGCCCCGAGTTTGCAGTGGTTGATGTCCGGGGCGACACTTGGGGTAGATGTGGCTAAGTGCCTTGCCTGCTTGAGATTCTGGACTTGCTGCGGGTCCGGAAGTTCGCAAGAGGAAGGCACTTCGTAGGTGCATACTACAACGACGCGTCGCAGGGTCGTGGTGACGACCGATGGGCCGGGTGTCGCCTTGCATGCTGGGTCACGGCTGTTGGTCGACCTGGCCGAGGTGAGTGGGTTGAGCAACTACGCCGTTCGCGAGCTCGTACAATCGTTTGAATAGAGGCTAGTACGGCAGCCGTAGTTCGTGATCTCTGGTCGGGATGGCTTGTCGGCGCTGGTAGTGGCTGGTTCGGGCGCGGTGTTGGTGTCGGCGTCTCCAGGTCGACCAGTGCAGCCGGTGTCGCAGGTCTTGTATCGGTTCGACGATGAGGGTGTTGAAGAGGCGGTGGATCTCGTTGCAGGTCAACGCGATCAGGCCTGGTGGGGTTGGGGTTTCGGCTCGTTCGGTCGCGGTGAGGACGGCCAGGAGGGCGTGGGCGAGCATCGCGAGGATGGTCCAGCGGTGCCAGCTGGTCCAGCGGCGGACCTGGTGCTGGTCGAGCCCGGTGAGGGTCTTGCTCGCTTGGGTTGGGTGGGCCGCGCGGCGAGGTGCCTGTGGTGTGCAGGTCCTTTTCCGCGCGGCCTCCCGCCGAACCGGACGTGCCTGTTTCCGGGCATCCGGCTCTCCAGTGACTATTCCGTGAGTGTTGCGACTGGGGTCCCGGTGTGGATGTAGTCATGGCAGGCGGCGCAGACCACGAGGGTTTTGCGTCGCCGTTTGGCCATGAGGTTGTTCCATCCGGGTTGGGCTGGTCTGGGTGGGGCGAGCTCGGCGAGGGTGCGGACGTGATGGACTTGCATCTCGCCGGGTTGGTCGCAGAGCTCGCATCTGCCCCGTAGGAGCCGGGTGACCAGCTCTTTGCGGGGGTAGATGACCCGTTCCGGAAGACGGTCGTCGAGGACGGCCGTCTTCTGCCGTGTGAGTGGAATACCACCGAACCGTGCGACCAGTGGCTTCTTGTCTTTGCCGCGTCCGACGATGGCCTCGAAGCACGTGCGTGGCCCGTGTGGGGTCTGGATCTTGGCCGTGTGTTTGGCCGCGATCTTCGACACCGTCGAGCGGTGCTTGGAGGCCAGCGTCTTCAGCATCGAGGTCAGCATGACCCAGCGCAGCCGGTGCAGTAGGCGAACGTTGCCGGCTAACAAGAAGTATTGGACGATGCCCCGATACTCCGCCCCATAGATCCTGACGATGTCGTAGTCGCCACGGCTGATCAGGCGGGGCCGCCGCGCGGGATTGCCGCGCATGAGATACGGGGCGCTCTTGGCTTTGATCACCGCCGGGGGCACGCGTAACTGGATCTGGCCGTTGACCGCGCGTTTGCCGCGGGTGAACTGCCGATCGTCGTGTCCGACGGTGATGTCGTAGCCGAGGAATCGTGCCGCGCCGCTTCTGGCGTGCGTGATCAGCGTCTTGTCCTGGGCAAGTTCCAGCGCGAGATCATCGCGCAGGAACGCCGCCAGGCGCTGTTTGATCTCCTCGGCCTCAGCCTTGGGTCCGGTGAACCCGAGCAGGTGGTCATCGGCGTAGCGGATGTATCGCAGCCGTCGGTAGTCGGGATCGTGAGGGTCCTGACTTGGCAGGCTTCGCATGCGATTGCGCAGCCTTCGGGCTTCGACACGGTCGCCGCGCCTGCGGGCGCGTGCGAGCGCGGCCGCGACCTCCAGGTAGGCAGGGTTGCGGGCCCTGCGTGCCTTTCGGGTGTATTCCGGGATGAGGACTGTCTCGACGAAGGCGTCCAATCGGTGCAGGTAGATGTTGGACAGGACCGGAGACGCCACGCCGCCTTGCGGCGCTCCGGACAGTGTGGCGTTGTAGACCCAGTCCTCCAGGTATCCGGCTGTCAGCATGTTGCGCACCAGCCGCAGGAAACGGTTGTCGTGGATCTTGTCCGCCAGCGTCGTGACCATGACCTCGTGGTCAAGAGATCCGAAGCAGTCGGAGATGTCTCCCTCGATGAACCAGTTCGTCCCGGTCCAGGTGTTGGCCACCTCGCGGAGCGCGGTATGGCAGCCCCGGCCGGGACGGAACCCGTGGGAACGGTCGGAGAACTGCGGCTCGTAGTAGGCCTCCAGCAGCAGGCGCACTACCTCGCCGACCAGCTTGTCCGACCAGGTTGGCATCCCCAGCGGGCGTAACTTCCCGTTGCGTTTCGGGATGTAGACCCGCTTCACGGGCTTGAATCGGTAGCGCTCGTTGCGCATCGCATCGATGATGCGGCCGATCTTGCCCAGCGACATGCCGTCCACGGTTTCCTTCGTGGCCCCGGCCGTCATCGCCCCGTGGTTGGAGTAGATACGTCCGTAGGCCAACAGATACAACTGCGGGTTGAACAATTGCCGATACAGCTCATCACATGGCAGGCCACGCCTGCCGCGTTCACGGAGGACACCCAGCACCGCTTCGGCGCTCTGCATTTCGCATACCTCCCGATCTGATGGTGCCCGATCACCTGTTCCCCTTCGCCCATGCAGACGGCTTTCCCGTCCTCCTTGGCAGGTCGTGACTCCTGCGACTACTACGGGAACTGCGTCGCCGTAGGACTCGCGCCCCGTAGGCGATCCCACGTTCGTCCCTGTCATACGGTGCAGCGCGACGTAGGCGGCCCACTCATCTCCTTGAATGTCCTCATTGGACATCGCTTCCCGCCCCGGAGGTTGCCTCGGCTATCGTTCAACGCCGAGGCAGGGCGTAACACCGGTTTCAGACGTCTTTCCGGTGGATGTGAAGTTTCATCGTCTGGAGATTAGGCTTCAGGCAATCCAGCTTTCGCCATATCGCGCGGGTCTTCCCAGCGCACCGTCCCATACGCCTGGACCCGGCCACTGGTTCGCTGACATGCTGTTGTCCCCTTAACCTTTCGGCGCCAGGTAAGTCATCAGACCCAAGAACCTCCCTCCGAGTTCCTCCCCACTGGATGGGGAATATGACAAGGCGCCTCGTGGCGCACAAGGACTCCTCGATCGTCCAGCGGCGGCCGGCGACGCGGACCAGTTCGCGCAGCGGGACCGGTGCCGGTGACCAGCAGCGGTAGTAGGCGAGCTCGCCGGTGGCGTTGTTGCGGCGAATCAGCAGCCACCGCTGCCCCAGAGTGCCACTGGGCAGTGCCCCCGGTTCGGGTTCGATGCTGATCCAGGCCCAGTCGTAGAACCGTGGCCCCTTGGAGCCGTTACCGGCCGACAGCCGCTGCCATGCGTTGCGGGGCAGGCGGGCGGCGAGTTCGTCGGCGCGGATCTTGCCGACGCCGGTGCGGACTGCGTGGCTGCAGGCGACCGCGAGCACGTAGCCGACACCGCGGTCCTCCAGGGTCTTGCGTAGTTTCGGGTCGGCGCCGTAGACCTCGTCACCGGCGACCCAGCGCGCGCTGACGCCGGCGTCCAGGGCGCGGGTGATCATCTCGGTGGCCAGTGCTGGTTTGGTCGCGAACTTCACCGTCGCCGGGACACCGGCCTGCTCGCGCCGGTCGGTGTCGTCGGCCCAGACCCGCGGCAGATACAGCTCCCGGTCGATCAACGCGTGCCCGGCAGTGCCGGCATAGGTCAGGTAGACCGCGACCTGGGCGTTCTCGATCCGCCCGGCGGTCCCGGTGTATTGGCGCTGCACCCCAACGGTGTGAGCGCCCTTCTTGAGGTCGCCCGTCTCGTCCACCACCAGCACGGCATCCACCGTGCCGAGCCGCTCCACGACATACCGGCGCAGGTCGTCACGCACGCCGTCGGTATCCCATTTCGCCTTCCGCAGCAGGTGCTGCAGGCCGTCAGGCGAGTCGTGACCGGCGTGCTCGGCCAGCGTCCAGCAGTTCTTCACCGCCAACCCCGACATCAACCCCGCAACCGCATCCCGCGCCAGCCGCCGCGACTCCAATCGGGCGAACCGAGACGCGATCCGCGCCATCAACCCATCGAACTCCACCCGCCAACGACCAGGGTCTATGCTTTGGCCCGCGGCCACCGCGAGATCTTCTTGAGTCCACACAACCCGAGATCATCGACCGGTGGCCGCCTCACGTCCGGGACCGCCACACCGCCAGATCACGAACTCCGGCTGTCGTACTAGCCGGCCGCCCCCTCTGATGACCACTACGCTCTGCACCCGCCGCGAGCCCTTCAGTCCCGCGATCTTCCCATTTTCCATCAATGAGTAATGGGTCTCATCAATGAGTAGTGGGGTTTTTCCGTAGCGTGATGAAGTCCATAACAAATGGTTCCTGGTTGCATTTTCTCGCTTCTTTTTCGGTTGACAGAGAGCGACTTTGGGCTACGGTTTGCCGCAACCAGAGAGTCACAATCCGGGGGGCCGGCATGCCGAAACGTTTTGCGACCGCATTTTTCGTTCTCACTACTGCGGTCGTGATGGTGCTAGGCCTCACCGCCTCGCCCGCGCGGGCAGCCGAGGGTGATCCTGCGTCCTCCGTTGTGGCGACGTGGTCCTGCACCAGCAGCCCGTGCCCGTGGGGCCCGTCGGACACCAGCAACACGGCGGTCTGGCCGGCCGCGGCCGAGCCGGTCCGGGCCCGCTACGGCTATACCGTCTCCCACGACGTGTACGCCCCGGTGTCCAAGGTGGCGGGTTGGAAGATCACCGTCACGTCCGGCAGCGCCACGGTTTACGCGGGCCCGGCCGACGACTCGCACTCGTCGCTGGCCGCGCTGTCGGCCGGCGAGAGCTACACCGTGTCCAGCACGCTGAGTAACAGCAGCCTCGTCAGCGTGCAGGACGGTGGGTCGTTCGAGTACACGATCACCCCCGGCACCCCGACCGACCCGCCGCCGCCGGCCTCCGGTGACGGCTCGGTGCTGGCCACCTGGAACTGCACCAGCAGCCCCTGCCCGTCGGGCCAGAGCTACACCAGCAACGCGGGCGTCTGGCCGGCCGCGGCCCAGCCGGTCCGGGCCCGCTACGGCTATACCGTCTCCGCCGACGTCTACGCTCCGGTGTCCAAGGTGGCGGGCTGGAAGATCACCGTCACCTCCGGCAGCGCCACGGTTTACGCGGGCCCGGCCGACGACTCGCACTCGTCGCTGACCGCGCTGTCGGCCGGCGAGAGCTACACCGTGTCGAGCACGCTCAGCAACAGCAGCATCGTGAGCGTGCAGGACGGTGGCGCGTTCCGGGTCACCTTCACTCCGGGCGAGCCGACCACGCCGCCGCCGGCGTCCGGCGACGGTT
Organism: Kribbella sp. NBC_01510; assembly: GCF_045040325.1. Classification (NCBI taxonomy): domain Bacteria; kingdom Bacillati; phylum Actinomycetota; class Actinomycetes; order Propionibacteriales; family Kribbellaceae; genus Kribbella; species Kribbella sp. NBC_01510. Next base: position 3,129,394 of record NZ_CP109418.1, read on the forward strand.
CGGTGCTGGCCACCTGGAACTGCACCGGCACGCCCTGCCCGTCGGGTGCGAGCTACACCAGCAACGCGGCGGTCTGGCCCGCGACGGCCGAGCCCACCCGGGCCCGCTACGGCTACACCGTCTCCCACGACGTGTACGCCCCGGCGGCGAAGGTGGCCGGCTGGAAGATCACCGTCACCTCCGGCAGCGCCGCCGTGTACGCGGGCCCGGTCGGGGACTCGCACTCGTCGCTGGCCGCGCTGTCGGCCGGCGAGAGCTACACCGTGTCGAGCACCCTGAGCAGCAGCAGCATCGTCAGCGTGCAGGGCGGCTCCGCGTTCGAGTACACGTTCACGCCGGGTGGGCCGGTCACGCCCCCGCCGGCCGGCGACGGCGAGTCGGCCCGGGTGACCTGGACCTGCACCAGCAGCCCGTGCCCGTGGGGTCCGTCGGACAGCGGGTACGCCGCCGTCTGGCCGGCCGAGACCGACCCCAGCCGGGCCCGCTACGGCTACACCGCCTCGCACGACGTCTACGCGCCGGCCCCGCAGGTGGCGAACTGGAAGATCACCGTCACCTCGGGCAGCGCCACCGTGTTCTCCGGCCCGGTCGGGGACTCGCACGCGTCGCTGGCCAACCTGTCGGCCGGCCAGAGCTACACCGTGCCGACCACTCTGAGCGGCGCCAGCATCGTCAGCGTGCAGAGCGGTTCGCCGTTCGAGTACGCCTTCGTGTCCGGCCCGCCGGTCCCGCCGACGCCGCTCGCCTGTACCGACCCCACCACCTGCGACCCGGTCTCCTGGGTCAACGCCCGCTGGCGCTACGCCGGCACCGGCGAGAACCCCGGTGACTGGTACGGCGGCGTGATCGCCTGGCCGGTCGGCACGGCCTACCAGGGCAACGGCCGCTCCGGCGACAACGCGCGCACCGTCTACTCGGAGTCGGGCGTTCCGCTCTACCCGTACATGGGTGCCTGGGCCGACGGGTGCACCGTCCGCGTGGTCACCGGCCGGGTCCTGATCGTCGAGTGGGAGCGCGGTACGGACGAGTGGCGGGAGACCCGCGTGATCGCCGGCCAGGCGTACACCATCTCGCTCAGCGGCTCCGAGGACGGCGCCATGATCGAGACGGACAACGACGTCGAGCCCTTCACGGTCTCGGTGAGCAACTGCACCCCGCGGCCGCTCTCGGAGTCGAACAACCGCCTCCCGGTGGCGAACGCCGGTGCGCCGCAGTCGGTCGTGGCTGGTACGACCGTGACCCTGAACGGGTCCGGCACCGACGCCGACGGCGACGACCTCACCTACGCGTGGACCCAGACCGGTGGACCTGCGGTGACGCTGTCCAGTACGACGGCGGCGAAGCCGACCTTCACCGCCCCGTCCTCGGCGTCCACGCTGACCTTCAGCCTGGTGGTGCGGGACGGCCGGGCCAACAGCGCGGCGGCGACCACCACGGTGACCACCACCCCGGTCAACCAGGTGCCGGTGGCGAACGCCGGTACGGCGCAGACGGTCAACACGGGTACCACGGTGACGCTGGACGGCTCCGGCAGCCGCGACGCCGACGACGACCCGCTCACCTACACGTGGACCCAGACCGGTGGGCCGGCGGTGACGCTGTCCAGCCGGACGGTGCAGAAGCCGACGTTCACCGCCCCGTCCACCAAGACCACGCTGACGTTCAGCCTGGTTGTGCGGGACGGCAAGGCCAACAGCGCCGCCGTCACCACCACGGTCACCACTAACACGGTGCCGGTGGCGAGCGCGGGGGCGGCGCAGTCGGCCGAGCCCGGCGTCACCGTGACGCTGGACGGCTCCGGCAGCCGCGACGCCGACAACGACCCGCTGACCTACACCTGGACCCAGACCGGTGGGCCGGCGGTGACGCTGTCCAGCCGGACGGTGCAGAAGCCGACCTTCACCGCCCCGGCCACACCGGCCACGCTGACCTTCAGCCTGGTCGTGCGGGACGGCAAGGTGGACAGCGCGGTGTCGACCACCACGGTGACCGTCACCGGTCCGAACCTGGCCCGGGGCAAGACCGCCACCCAGTCGAGCACCAGCGGTACCGCGGTGGCGGCCCGGGCGGTGGACGGTAACACCAACGGCGTGTTCGCGAGCGGCTCGGTGACCCAGACCAACACCTCCACCCAGCCGTGGTGGCAGGTCGACCTCGGTTCCGCGGCGGCCGTCTCCACGGTCACGGTGTGGAGCCGGACCGACTCGAACCGGATGGGCAGCGGCTCGGTGTTCATCTCCTCGACCGACATGAACGGCCGGTCGATGTCCTCGCTGCAGGCCGACGACTCGGTGAAGGAGATGTCGTTCTCGGCGTTCTCGTCCACCACCAACAGCCTGACCCTGAACGCGGGCAACGCCACCGGCCGGTACGTGCGGGTGCAGCTGTCGAGCATCTTCACCACCCTGAACCTGGCCGAGGTGCAGGTCGGCGGCACCACCGGCGCCGTGAACCTGTCCACCAACCGGCCGGCCACGCAGTCGTCGACCGACGTCGGCACCGCCGCCCGGGCCGTGGACGGGAACACCAACGGCGTCTTCGCCGCCGGGTCGGTGAGCCGGACGGCGTCCAGCTCGCAGCCGTGGTGGCAGGTCGACCTGCTGACCAATTCCCGGGTCGGCAACGTCACGGTGCACAACCGGACCGACGCCTCGGCCGACAAGCTGAACAACGCGGTGGTGTTCCTCTCCACCGCCAGCATGTCGGGCCGGACCTACGCCCAGCTGATGGCCGACTCCACGGTGACCAAGCTGAACCTCGGGGCGACGCCGGGGGCGGTCACCAGTCTGCCGACCAACACCGTGGCCCGCTACGTCAAGGTGCAGTCGCCGGCCACCAGCGCCGGTGTGATCAGCCTGGCCGAGGTCACGGTGACGGGCACCCAGCCCAACTGACGCACGACCAGGGATCCGTCTCGTTCGTTCCATCGACGAAGCGCACGGTCCGGGCTCCACGCCCGACCGACCGTGTGAGGAATGCCAGCGATGAGCGAGCCGGGACGAATCCTTCGTGCGCGGCGGGTCCGCTGGCGGACGGCGAAGCGGCGGCCATTCTGTCCACCTCGATGACGAGCCGCCGGCCGGTGTCCGCCAGGTCGACCCGGGCATGGAAACGATCGTCGCCGATCCGCACCTGCGGAACGAATCCGTCGAGCTCGGCTTCGATCAACACCGCTCGCAGTATCGATTCGAGAACCGACTTCCTGCGTCCGTCCAGATGCTCGGCGACCCGGAGTACGGCGCCGCGACCCGCACGGCCCAGCTGCCGACCAGCGGGGCCAGCAGTTCGGCGCGACTGACCGATCGTGCCCGGGCGGGCGAGTCGGCGATGGCGGGCACGGGCCCGAACGACAGGGTCCGCGCGCAATCGATCCGCCCCTACCTGGAGGGCAAGCGGGGCGCTGCGATGGACGGCTAGACCGACTTCCTGGCAGGGGAGTTTAAGGACGACCAGCGCAGGTCCCTGCTCGTGGTCGAGGAGACGTGCTAGGCGGCCATCACCAGTTCGGCCGTTTCGACTCCAGTCGACTCGGCTTGCCGCCCGTTCGTTCCCAAGGTGTTCCCACGCTGAACTGCTCCGCCGGATGCGGCTCGCCACCGTCTGAGCTGCTCGGCGTCTCCATCGCGACTACGCCCACGGCAACCGACCCCGCGACGAGTCAGCCAAACCTGCGAACCAACCCGCCGCACGTCGCGCATGCCGTCGACCACTTCGTCCTAGACCACCACCCCCGAGCCGAACACCTAACCAGCACCTTCACCCGCGAAAACGGCAACTGGGTGTACGTCGCCCGCTTTGAGTTGCGACTCCCGACCTATTGACTCGATGGACTAGGCATGACGCCGATGTGCACCAACAGCACGGGGAGTAGGCCGCTGACCAAGGCAGCGACGATTCCAGCCTGAACTAGCACAGCTGCGACGACACCAACGATGTACCGTTTCCGATGCACGTCGAGCAGGTGCGGCCATCGGACACCGGCGCGATCTAGAATCCAGGCGTCGCCCGCGACCAAGCCCAACAACACGGCGAATATCAAGACCTGCAGTGTCCAGGCGACGTAGGCGGACCAACTCCCTGGTATGTCAGCAAGAGCCTGCAAGACAAGCGGAGGCAGTGTCACCGTAAGGAACAGGACGAGGCCTTTCGGTAGCCCACTTCCGCCACGTATTTCTGTGTAGAAATAGCCGAAGAAGAACCCGAAGATCGGCCACTGCAGCAGCTCCCAGCCGACGCTGTCCACCAGACCAAAAGCTGTGAACAGGCCATCGCCGGTCCATTCCGTGATGTGGATGATCTGGGCGACAGCCCACGGGAGGCCGAGGAGTGCCCCAACTGCTGCGGCGGCCAGGCCATGCGCCCATCTCTCGTCCTGTCGGCGCGTCGTACGGGTTGGTGAGGCGTCATCTTTGAGTCGGATGAGCCGACGCTCATTGTCGAGTGAGCGTTGCTCCTCAGCATAGGCCGCATATCCTTTTCCTGACCGAGGCGGCCTAAGATCGCGCTGCCTCGCCTCGATGCTGTCGCGTTCCCGCATGAGGCGCTTTGCGAGTACGGCAACGCGAGGAGTGAATGTGTCCCTGAAGTCCCTTTCTGCGGGGAGTGTAAATATGTACGTCAGCGCAATTCCCAGCATCAGACTGACCGGTAGGTACACAAGCTGATCGAAAGACCAATAGAAGGTCAGTGCCACATAGACAACGCCTGCTCGGCGTAGCAACCCGTGTGATGGCGCTGGGCCGTGGGGAGCGCACAGATCGGCGAGAACAACGAGAAGCGCGGCGAGCGCCAAGTAGCTCACGATGCTCAGGACATGACCGGCGACGGCTACCAGTCCGTAGGCGTCGAACTGCCAGGTCGGTGGGGGACGACGAGCGAGGATCCACAGAACTGGGGCCGAGATCGCGACTGTCGCCGCGATCGCTGCGACGGCCGGTAGCACCAGCCTGGCCTGTTGCGTGCCGCCCGATCCTTGACCGGGCCGAGAGTTTGCACTCGTTAACCTGATGGCCAGTTTCGCTGCGGCGGCAGCTGTTGCCAGGACGAGGAGTGTCCCGGCCAAAGCGAACACCAGAACCCCAATAACTGTGAGGCTCTCATCATCGAAGATCAGTTGATCGGCGACGGTGTACCAGACCGCAGCGGTTGAGGCGGCGGCTGCCACCAAGGCCGCGCGCAGCCCCGACAGCCAGACGGCAACCACTAGCCGAAGACCGACGTATCCGCAGGCAGTTGCAATCGCGATGGCCGCATACGTGAAGAGCTGAGAACGTGACGGCCCGCCCCACCACGATTCCGTCAGGAGTGCGCCGACAAACGTGACAGACTCTGCAGCCAGTAGGCCGAGCAAGAGTTGACGTGCTGAATTGCCGAGGCCGCCAGAGTCAGGCTTGGCTCCAGAACCCGACCGTGCCGCGTTTCGATGACGGCCGAAGAGGACTGCCGCCGGCCAGCAAATGCATGCGAGCGCGAAGAGTAAGGCCGTGACGCCTACGCCGTCGCGCGGATACCGCTCTAGGTCGAAGAACCGGCGCGCGAGCAGATCGGCGTGCCAATATTCGAATCGTTGTGTGGCGTCCAGCAGCGCACCCGCGCAACCGACGCCGACAGAAAGTGCTAGGAAGCTGCCGGACAGACGTACCAGGAGACCGTAGTCTTGCCACTTTCTTTCCTTCCGGAGGTCGGCGAGTAAGGTCAGGAGCAAGATGAACGGGATGCTGGCAAGTAAGTAGGGCAGGATCCGTTCTGCGACCGGAGTCTGAAACCACACCCTGCCCCACGCCTCCGGTAGGTGTTCCTTTGTGTGAACCGTAACTGTGGTGGTCCCGTCGGATTGACGGGTGAGTTCCACGCGGTCTTCCAGCAGTTGGCGCGCGTGCTGGTTCGCGCCGGCATCGACTCTGACGTCACCGCCGACGATTGTGATGATGTCCTTGCTGACCCGCTGGCCGCCGGCCTCTACCGCGATGAGTTGCTCACGCTGGTCCAGGACGGTTTGCCAGAAGGTGGTTCGGATGAGCACCCGGTTCGGGTCCGCCGGCCCGCATTTGCTTTTCGTCGCAGGCAGGATGACCGGCGGCTGGACGTCGACCATGTAGCGGTCGCGCTCGTCGTCGTCGGCGAACAGTATCTTCGAGCCAAGGAGGTTAACGTCGCCGAGCACGTCGTGCGCGAACCACATCGGCCTGGCTTGTGCTGCCCCATCTCGAATCGCCTGATGAATCGGGTGATCGGATGGCAGATATAGATCGTAGCGGCCGGTGAGTGTCGCACCGCGGATCTGCAGTACCAACTCGCGGCATTCGTTTCCCTTCGCCTCCTGGCTGATCCGGCTTGGCCACGAGGTGGGATCAGTGTCCAGATGACTCTGGCCGAGGCCGGGTGGCGTGCTGTTGTCGACAATTGCGGCCGCCAGCAGATCCATCGCCAGAATCGTCAAGAGAGCGCCGAGCAACAGGATCACGGACCGCCCGAGCATCTGCCGGCTGAAGTGTCGCTTCACTCCTCGGGTCGCGGGAACGTTCAATCTGCCTACCCCCAACAACGGGCGGCTAGGTGAGAAGCTCTGACTCCGCGTGAACGGCGGATTGGCCACCGTCGCTTGGTTGGACGGCAGGTCTCACGAAGTTCCGCGCGCCGGCGACAACGGCGCTTCTCGCTATGCCGCATCTCTACTGGCTACATCGCCAGATCAGCGGGCGTCGTTACGGCCGAACGAGCTGCAAGTGGGCTCAACCGGGATGTCGCAGCCGACGGTCTGCCGAGGCAACATCCCGGTTGGGCGTTCAGTGTAGGTGACGACCCCGGCAGTTACTCCGCGATGCTGTACGTCGGGGTGAGGGTTGCTCGGGCCAGGGTGTGGAAGCAGGGGTTGAAGCCGACTACTGCTGGGGCTGGCGTCGGAGTCGACGTCCAGGGCTTCGACGTCGATGGCGTGTACGACGAAGTAGTAGCGGTGCACCTGGTCGCCGGGAGGCGGGGCTGCGCCGCCGAAGTCTTTCGAGCCGAAGCCGTTGCGGACGTGGAACGCGCCGATGATGCGCGTCCGGCGCAGCGATCACACCAGAGTTACGCTGGGACGCGGTTCGTCCTGAGGGCCGCGCATGCGGTGCTGAACGGGAGGACAACGGTGGCTGAACGCGACTTCGGTGGACCATTTTCCCTCGCGACTCACCAGGTGGAGGCGCTCGACACCAGCTTCGTGCCCTTCGTCAACGCGCTGCTGGATGCCGAAGCCGCCGCAGCAGGGCTGGATAGCTGGCAACTGAGCACGACAGCCACTCCCAGATACCGCTGCCGTCCAAATCGATGTCGATCACTGCCGCAGCTTATCCGCCGAGTACCTCTAGTCACGCTGACCTAGTGCTGGTGGTGACCTGCGGACTTGGCAATCCCGGGAGTTGAAACCGCTCCTGACTGCTATTCGCGCCAGGCGAGCGTCGAGGTCCGCAAGGCTGCATCGGCAACGCGCATCGCGAACTCAGTCTTCAGTGCAGCCCGGGAGGAGTCGATCCAGTCCTGAATCTTCTTTGCGCCGATCTCGGCGTACTCCACCGCCTGAATGAGACACTCCAGCTTGTCGGCGTCTTTCGCGCAGATCGCCTCGATCGTTCCTTGGGCTTCGTATTCGGCGACGGCGTCAACGATGGACTGGGCTGCGCGGCTTGGCAGTCCCGCGACTTGATCGGCCGTAATGGCCTCGTTCGGCTGGGCACTCACGTATGGCTTCGCGCTGTGGGGGATGTCGCCGATGCGGGTCTCCTGGGAGTCGTGCCACAGCCCGAGGTATGCCGCGCGGGCGGGATCGCCTCCTTCCTCAGCCGCGATCAGCGCGGCGAGCTGGGCTACGCGGAGGCTGTGTTCGGCGACTGACTCCGGGTCGCGGATGCCGGCGTGCCACCAACCTGAGCGCCGGAGCCGCTTGAGGACGCCCATTTCGTAGGCGAACGCTGCGGTGCCTGTGGCGTCCTGGTCGTACGACTCGGTCATGTGATCGCCCTTCGTTGCTTAGCGGCCGGCCAACTGTGCCGCGAATCGTAAGTTTGCCAGTTCCGTCCGAGCGTGGCGGCTGAGGGCCGGGGTGTCGGCCTGCTCGATGACCTCGAACATGCGATCGCGGAGGGTTGCGCTCGACTCAAGGAGCTCGCGGCGAGCCATGACGAGGCCCAGCAGGCTGTGGATGTTCATCTCGGCGTTCTTCGGATCAGTGAGGTGCCCTATTAAATGTTCGATCAATCCGCGGCCTGACCAGAGGTCAGACCCAGAGGTCAGACCCAGAGGTCAGCATCGCCTCGTCGTCGGGGTATGTCTCGGGAATCTCACCCAGCCAGTACGCCCAGTACGTGAGCGTGCCAAGCAGTTGCTTGTTCTCCATGAGCGTCCCCTGGATGAAGTGGCGGACTGGTTCCACGTCTCCCTGTCGGGCGAGGGCCAAGCTAGCGGATCGTGTCGCGATTCCGCCTGGGACGTCGCGCAGGTCTACTGCTCGGACCGCGATGCGCCGATGCTGGTCCGCCAGCCATGTGGCCGAAGCGGGCCGGGTGTCGAAGCCCAGCATGTAGGTGGCTTGCCGGCGGATCAGCTGGGCGCGGTCATCGGCTGCCTCGGCAGCAACCAACATCTGGTCAAAGAACGACTGTTGTTGGATCGAAGTTAGCTGAGGCCGGTCCGCGACAGGTCCGCGGGACTTCGGCAAGGGAAGGTCGCGGACAATCGATGGCACTACGGCGGTGAAGGGCCAAGTTGCGAAGGCGACAAAGTCTCGTCGGTGGACGGCGTGGCCGAGTGGGTTGTCTCGTACAGTCATCGGCGTACCACCCGCGTTGATGCAGGTGGTGAGGAATTCGTCAGCCTCGACCGCCAGCGGCAGCTGCGAGACAGCCCTCACGGGTGCGCCAAGCCCCGCGAGGGCGCGTCCAAGGCGAACCAGCTCGGAGCCCTTCAATGCGCAGAGCGGCCGGCGCCCGCTCTCCCAACCTTGAATGGTGCTGTCGTCGACAGCCAGTTCCTCAGCCAGCTCGACCTGAGTTAGTCCAAGCGAGCCCCGGAGCAGCTTCAGTAGAAAGCCTGCGACCGCCCCGATCTCCGGACCTTCTGGGAAACCCTGCATGCCAGTAGGGGTTTGTGCTCTCGCCACCGCGGCAGCTGCCTCCCCGATTGTGCTGGCGGACGGTTCAACCCGCACTAGCAGTCAGTTCCTTGCTGGTCACTACCAGTATTCACTAGTTCCCATGGAAGCAGGGAGCAACAAGAGGAGCCGTGGTTGTCGTCACCTGCGGCGGTTGTCGCTGGCCTGCAGACGTTCCTCGACAACCGAGAGCCGACGTTCGAGGTTCTCCACGGTCTCGCGAAGGGCGGTCAGCTCGTCTGTCGGCGGTACTTTCCCGTCGGCGGCGACGAAGACGCCCCGGCCCTGCTGCGAATACACGAGGCCCTCGTCCCGCAGTAGGTCTATGGCCTTCTGCAGGGTCATCAGCGCCACACCCCACTGGCTGGCCAGCTCGCGGCCCGACGCGAGTCTGACGCCAGGGGCTAGTTCGCCTGTGCGGATCGCTGCCCGGAGCCCGTCGGCGACCTGCACATAGGGCGGTCTGGGGTCGTTGGTGTCCACCGTCATAACCCCACGGTAGTCGACCTAGATAACTAGATCAGTTTCAGGCGCGAAGACTTGTACGTCAGAGTGACCTAGGTTAGCCTAGGTCAACCTAGTTAATTTTAGTTAAGGAGAGCGACGGTGAGTGAAGAGACGAAGCCCAGTGATGCCGTACGGAAGTTCCTCAGCGTGGCCGCAGCCGCCGAGGTGCTCGGGTTGTCCGAGATGACGCTGTACCGGGTGATCCAGGCGAACTCATTCCCGGCGGTGAAGGTCGGTCGCAGGTTGTTCATTCCGAGTCAGGCACTGGACGACATGGCCACCGCGGCGATCGCCAGTGGGGGAGTGGTGGTACCCGAGGTGTCGGCCGAGATCGATGCGGTCGCTGCGCGGCACCACGCTCGCGCCGTGAGGCTCTCCTTGACCGGACTCACGACCTCGGACGTCGAGGAGCTCATCCGTCAGACGAACCCCGAAGCGGCTCACGCGCAGCTCGCGCCGGCGCTGGTCGCCAGGACCGGGGGGAACCCCTTCTTCGTCACCGAGCTCCTGCGGCTGCTGACCAGTGAACGGAGCCTGGACGCAGCGTCGGTCAATACGGTGCTTCCCCATCAGGTGCGTGACGTACTCCGCCGACGCATCGACCGGTTGCCCGACCGCACCCAGTCGCTCCTCAACGTGGTTGCGCTGCTCAACCGTCCCGCGGAGATCGCTCTGTTGACCGGCGTCACCGGACTGAGCGACGAGGCCGCCCTCGACGACGCCGAGGCGGCAGTGGCCAGCAGCCTGCTGATCGAGGACCCGGCATCCGGCGGCTTCCTCCTCAGCCACGACCTGGTGCGGCAGACCCTCGAGGAGATGCTGTCTGCCAACAGGCTGGCACGAATGCATGCACGCATCGCCGAGGTCATGCAGGCCGAAGAGCAGCAATCGCCGACCATGCTCCCCGAAGTCGTCGTGGAGATCGCCCGCCACCTCGTCCTCGCCGAGTCGATCGTGGGAGCCAATGCCGCGATCCCCTATCTGATCGCCGTCGCCAACGACGCCCGGAGCCGTGCATCATTCCACCTCGTCGAGCAGGCTCTGCGCACCGCGCTGGAGCTCGCCGCCCGCGTAGCCGACCCCGCTCGCCGCACGGTCCTGCAGTTCGAGCTCAGGACCCGCCTCGTGCTGCAGAGCAACGTCATCTCGGGCCCGCCGGGCTCCCGCATCTTCGGTCAGGATGACGAGCCGACGGACCAGGGAGCGATCTCGTTGGCGGAGACCGACCCCCTCGCCTGGTGGGGTGCCCAGGTCGTTCGCTTCGTCGAGGGCAGATCCGGTCAGGCCTTGGAACTGGCCGAGCAGGCGTTAGCCCGGGAGCTGCCCGACAGCATCAAGGCGATGGTGCTGCACGTGGCCGCGATCTGTCACTTCGCGACCGGAAGGTTCGAATCGGCCGACCAGCAGTTCGGCCGCTCCGAGGAGTTGGCGGAGCAGGTACGACAGCGAACCCTCGACACCCCTGATCCCTGGCTCGTCCCGCTACGCGTCTCTACACCGACGATGCGATCCATGAACGCGGTTCTGGTCGAGGATTGGGCCGGGGCCGAAGCTCACCTGAACCGGGCCCGAGATCGAGCCAGCTCCGATCCCAACGAGCTGGTGGTCGTTGAGCATTTCGCTGGCTGGGAAGCTGCGGTGCGCGGCGACGCCCGCAGCGCGATGCACCATGCCTCAGCGGCCCTGGAGCTCGGCCAGCAACTGGGCGACACGCCCTACCTGCCATTGTCTCGGATCGTCGTCGGGTGGGCCACCGCCATGGAAGGTGACGAAAGGGGTGCGGACACGGCGCGGGCGGCGTACGCCGAGTGCAAGGCGCTCAGCCTCCGCTTCCTGGCCGTGGTGCATCTTCTCTTGTGCGCAGAAGCCTGTGCGCATCACGGTCAGCTCGAGCACGCGCGAGCCCTGGTCCTGGAGTCGAGGTCAATGACCCAGCTCACCGGCGAGAGGACCGTCAACCACCGGCTCGAGCAAGTCGCTCGTCAGATCCTCCACGACGCCCAAGACCGTTCGGACTGACCCGACGTTCCGTGCGCTCACAGCTGCAGGACGATCCGCCCGCGGTCGGCGGGGATTCTCGGGTGCGCGGCCTCGAGTTCGTACGGCAGGGGCCTGAAGCCGACGGCCAGGAGTTCCTCACGCACGGCCGCGTCTTCGACCAGGGAGCAAACCATGGACGCATCGGTACGACGGAGAACGGCGACGAGCTGGTCCACAAGCAGTCTGATCGTCTCGGCCGGCGCACCGTCGCTAACCCAGATCCGCAGCAACATCACCCAGTCGCCCACCCGACGGGTCACCGCCAGCGCCGCGGCCGACCCCTCGTCGGTTGCCCAAGGGTCGGCGAACTCCCACTCCTGGTCGCGCTGACCCAATCCCTCCCCGGTCACCGACCGGTGAGCCCTTCCGTCGAGTCCGACTGGCTGGATCGGGCGCAACACCAAACGCCGGGCCTGCTGGTCCCCTGGCTCGGTCAGGAAGGCAGGCATGCGTCACCTCCACGAGATCGCGAAGCGACGACGGCCGGACGGCGAAGGAACGAGCCCGGCAGGCATGGACCATCGAGCCCGGGAGTCCATCTGCGTTTCATGGGGTCGCGTCTCTGGCCAGCAGGCGGACGGCGAGTCCGGCGTGCGTTGCCGCGCACCAGCGCGCCAGCAGCAGGACGACGGGGATGAGCAGGAGTCCGATCGCGGCGGCGATACCGGCTTTGCCCAGGGTGTCGACTGTGAGGAAGCCGAGGTTGGTGATGCCGTATTTCCGGTGCGGATGCGAGGCCGCCCAGTACCACAGCGGCATCGACATGTATGTCGCGGCCAGTCCCGCCGCGGTGATGACGGCGAGACCCCCGGCGAAGCCGACGATCGACGTCACTCCCAGCCAGGCCATGTCCTTCCAGGTCTGCGGGTCCGAGCTGAGCGTTTGCAAGTACGGGATGAACCCCCGATCGGTTGGTCGGCGGTAGGCCGCCGGGACGCGTTCGTGGCGCTGCCATCCCGCGAGCCTGCGGTCGACCCATGTGGTCCAGCGCAGGACGTGGACGAAGCCGAGCCAGACGAACACCCCGACGATGAGGAACAGCAGAGAGGCGGTCACGGCAGCGCCGGTGACCAGGATGGTGAAGCAAGCGATGCTCCACGCGAACACGGCACCGCAGTAGAGGACGTCACGCAGAGCCGCCCTCGTCCACGCTTTGATCCGCCCCTGCCTTGGCTCGGCATCGGTGCCCTGCGGCACCGTCTCGTGATCGTCGCGGTGTGCTGCCTCGGCAATCCGGTATAGCTCGACGTGTTGCATGTCCTTCTCCTTCGAGGTGAAACACCTGGATCGGTGTCGATGACGCGCGTTACACCACGGCGAACACGAGCGCGCCGGCGAGGAGGAAGCTCGGTGCCGTGTGGGTGATGAGTCCCATCCACGTGCTCTGGAAGCGACGCGTGGGATAGGCCTGGTTGACGATGCCGTCGATCAGCGTGGCCGGCATGCTCCAGGGCTGGTGCAGGTGGTAGAGCGTGAACAGGACACCGTTGGCGACGACGTCGCCGCGTCCGAAGACCCTTCGGCTGCGTGGCAGCAGCAGCCCGCGGAAGAGCAGCTCCTCGGCCACGGGGGCGAGGAAGACGACCGCGACGACGAGTCCGTAGCCGAGCCAGTTGCCGCTGAAGTAGTGGTCCAACCGGTCGGTTCCGAGTGCTTTGGGGAGGTCCCTGGGCAGGGGGCCGATCGGGTCGATGGGCAACGCATTCACGGCGGCCGAGAGTACGACGAACGGGAGCACCCACCACCAGACCTTGTCACCTACTCGCCCGGTCTTCGGGTCTTTGGGTGCGCGCAACCACAGGGCGTCACGCACACGTGGCCAGGCGAGCGACCCCTGCTCGCGGCGTACAAGAATGAGGACCAGGGTGATCATCCAGAGCAACCCGACGCTGAAACAGAGCAGGAGTGCCTCGATGAACGGGTCCCGACCGCCGAGCCGGTGACCCAGCCAGGGGGTGATGACCCAGGCGAGGAGGCCCATCGGGACGGTGACCGCGACCCACACGCCGAGGATCTGGCCGAGGGAGTACTGCGGCATCTTGAGGCGGTCGGTCGTTTCATCGAGACCTCGGTCCGACATCGGCTGCGGTGTCGTGTTCGTCATGGCGTGTGTTCCTTTCGAATCAAGACGCTCTTTGGCGTCGGAGCTCTGTGGCGGGGTCGACGTCAGCGTTGACGAGGGACCTGCCGGACAGTCGCCGGTGGACCGTCACCAGGCCCGCGAGAATGACGAGCGCCGGCACGTACTGCCAGCCGTCGGGCACCACGGACAAGGCGCCCGAGGCGTTGAAGGATGCGTGCAGCATCGCTGCTGCGAGCACGCTGCCATGCGTGTCGACCAGCAGGAGACCGATGACGTAGCGGAAGAACGGCAGCGCCCCCAGCAGGAACGCCCAGTTGACGAACGCTTCCGACCAGGTCGTGCCGGTCCACCCGTCCGCCTCGAACGCGAGCGGCAGGTGGATCAGCCCGAAGGGGATGACGGTGAGCATCGAGCCCACGAGCAGGCCGTGCCGGTCCATGAGGCGTAGCTGGACGAAACCGGACCAGGTGGTCTCCTCCCACAGGCTCGCGGTGAGAGCGATCAGCGCGAACAGGACCAGGTAGGTCAGGACTTCGCCGGCCCAGCCGTGCTCGGGGGAGTGCAGGGTCCCGGTCGCGGCGGCCACGCCGATGGTAAGGATCGGCATGGCGACCAACACGAGTGCCCAGCGTCCGGCGCCGATCCGCCACTTCGTCAGGCCGCCGAAGAGCCGTCGTACGGCGCCGCGCCCGCCGATCTAGGTCGTGATCAACGTGGCGGCGGCGGTCAGCAGCAGCAGCTCGGCGAGCTTGCCGGGGAACAGGTCGACGCCCGCAAGCAGCAGCACCGTCTGCAGTGCCAGGGTGGGCCCGATCGTCAGCACGCACAGCGTGGTGATCGGTCGGTCGACGGCGACCTGCTTCAGGTACGGAGGGGTGACGGTCGACATGCTGGTTCTCCTTGGTCCGGCGTTGGTCAACGGAGCACGAGCGCGAGTGCGATGACGATGAAGAAGACCGTCTGCCCGCTGTGGACCGCGATTCCGATGAGCGAGCTGCGCCAGCGGCGTGAGGGCAGTGCCTCGGCAAACGTGTCGACCAGGAAGGTTTGCGGGATCACCCACGGCTCGTGCAGGTGGTAGCAGGCGAAGAGCAAGCCGTTGACCAGCCAGTCGGCTCGACCGAACGTGCCCATGCGGGGCAGCAGGAGACCCCGGAAGAACAGCTCTTCGCCGAGAGCGGTGTTGAAGACGAACTGGACGACCAGGATGACGAACCAGACCCAGTTGCCGGACATGAACGCTTGCCCGCTGTCAGAGCCGAAGAAGAGCCCGGAGTCCCGAGTGGCCGGTGTTGGGAGTGCCGGCAACACCTCTTCGAGGGCCAGCAGCACCATCAACGGGATGATCATCCACCACAGCCGGTTGCTGCGCTTTCCGGTGCGGGGGCTGATGGGAGCGTTGAGCCACAGGGCCTTCTTGAGCACCGGCCAGCGCAGCGATCCTTGTTCGCGCCGTACCACGATGAGCACCAAGGTGAACTGCCAGATCAGCCCGGCCCCGAGGGTCAGGATCAATGCTCGAGGCAGCGCGGCGGGTCCGGAGAAGGTCCGAGCCAGCAAGGGGGCGACGACCCAGGCGAGTATCCCCATGGGGATCGCCGCAGCCGCCCATACCTTCATCACCGTGCTGCGCGTCCACGTAGGGATCTGGAGTGTCCGAACGGAGGTGTCATTTGTCGTCATGTCAGGCTTCCCAAGTCGCGTGGGATTCTGGATTGGAGAGGATTGCTCGGACACATCACCGGGATGGGCCGATCAGCGTGGGCGGTCTTGAACATGAAATAGACCCTGCAGGTGGGGGCTTGCACGATCCTTGACACCTGCAAGGCGACGACTTGCACGCCACTCACTAGGTGTCAGAAACGCCGCGCCCAGCCTGCCGTCCGACAGCATCCAGCGCCGCGAGCCGAACCCGGCGTTCTACCAGTGCCCCTCACGGGCACCACGGCCCAGTGGCGGCCTGGGCACGTTGTGGGTGATCGACGGGCAGACGAATACGGTGACAGCCACGGTTTCCTTGGCCGACAACCCATTCGGGGTGGTGTCCCGGTCGCGACGAACCCGATGACCAATACCATCTACGTCGCTCACACCAACAGCGACCTCAGCGGTACCTTGTCGGTGATCAGCGGACAGACGAACACGGTTACGGCCACGGTTCCCGTAGAGCAGTTCCCACTAGGGTCGCGACCAACCCTCTGACCAACACTGTCTAGGTGGCCAACACTGGAAGCAGCTCGGTGTCGGTCGTTCTCCGCACCTGACGCAGACGCAGACGAGCAGGCGTACCGCCGAGCCGCCGGATCGACGCGCAAGCAGGATCACAACGTCGTCGCTGCCCGATGCGCCGACAACCGCGTTCTGCTGGCCTTTGAAGAACCGATCCGCATCGCCGTCCCACATGTAGTCGCCCCACACGCTGAGCGTGGCCGTAGTCCGTGTCGACAGCCTGGTCAAGTAACAGGGTTCCCATGCGGCCGGATCCACGACCGGATGCCGATGGCGATCGTGCCGGACGCGTGGGCCGAGTGGCTGGATCCCCGCAACCACGACGTCGACCAGCTCAGAGCGCTGATGGCGCCGCCGGTCGACGGCAGTCTCGATTTGTACGCGGTGTCGAAGGCCGTGGACAGCGTGAAGAACAACGGCCCTGAGCTGCTGGAGCCGCTCCCCGCTGAGGGCTGAGGGCTCGTCTGCGAGCTGTCGATCCTGTACCAGCTGGGTAGTTGATCCAGAAGATCTACCGCCAGCTGGGTCGATCACGTCGGCACTGCGGGGATCGCTACCCAGGATGAGATCCGGCGCATGTCCTCGTTCTTCACCGTGTGAGCCTCCGGGACATGTTGTGAAGACGTAACCAGCCTCAGCCCAGCCCTAGGCGCTGCTGCACCTACTCCGCGGCTTGCCCGGGGTTCAGTTCCCGCAACAGCTTCCGGGGTGTCCGAGTGCGCAGAACACCTTCCGGTAGGTCAGGTTGTCAATGTCGGCCCCGCGTAGCCGACCCTCAGCCGTCTGCCGAGCGTCCACGATTCTCCGCACCTGCTGCCGGGTCATCTCTTCGTCCACTCGATCAGGCTAGTCCGAGCACGACGGCTGCCGGACTCACCGCGGCCTCTCCGGCGAGCAGGAGGGTGTCGCCCGGGGCCGGGGCAACGGCGACAGCGTAGCCGCGTTCATCCCAGTCACGGTAGGGCTCGGTTCTTCACCACGTTCGCCTCGAGCATCGGAGTGAAGAACCACGGCTTAGGAACGGGACACACTGACACCGCCGTCCCGACTATTCGGGTGTCGGTAAGAGCGCTGTCACCAGCCGCAAGCGACACTGCGAAACCGTCCGCGATTGGGCCCTCTGGGTCGTCGATCGATGCATCCGCAGCGGCGTCGTCACACGCCTCACGGTCGACCGCGGCGGCCCTCAGCTGATCCCCCGAACCTGCCTGTAAGAAGTTAGCTACGCACGCCGTGCTCAGGGCGAGCCGCAGCGGATTCGGTCCTCGACCCCGGCGTGGCCGCGGTGTTTGGACGCACGAAGTCCCCAATGGGCGCCTCTGCACGCTTGTCTTGACACTCGCTGATGTGGCGAGGACGGTGAAACTTGAGTGCGCGCCAACTTGGCGATGGGGCTGACTCTCCACCCATGCAGAGTGAGGGTCCGCTCCGGACTCCGGTCGAAGGTTGGATCGCGCGGTGGGGAGTCTCGATGAAGATTCGACGCGTTCGTGGTTTGCTGCTCGTGGCCGTCCTCGGTGCCGGGATGCTCGCTTCGACGGCCTTCGTGCCAGCCGCGCAGTCCGCGACCGCTGAGTCACCGCGGTACAGCATCGACTTCGCTCTGTGTCCGGGATCGACAGTGGCCCAATGCGGCACCCTGCGCGTGCCAGCGGACTGGTCACATCCGAAGGGTCCGAAGATCAACGTGGCCGTGGCTCGCCGCCCCGCCGACGACCCCGCGCACCGGATCGGCACGCTGTTCTACAACCCCGGCGGCCCGGGAGACGGTGCCGTCCGCTACGTCATTGAAGCCGATACCTTCTTCTCCGCCACGCTGCGAGCTCGCTTCGACATCGTCGGCCTCGATCCGAGAGGCGTCGGCGCAAGCACCCCGATCAGATGCGGCGTGCCGGCATTGACCCCCGACTACACGTTCTTCCCCCGAACGCAGCGGGAGTTCGACGCGATGGTCGCCCACAATCGCGCGCTCGCGAAGAGCTGCCTGCAGCAGACCGGACCACTGTTCCTGCACGCAGACACCGTGAGCGTCGCCCGCGACCACGAGGCGGTCCGCATCGCCCTCGGCGTCTCGAAGGTGAACTGGCTGGGCCTGTCCTACGGCACCCAGGTCGGCGCGCAGTATGCCCAGCTGTACCCGAACCGCACGCGAGCCATGGTCCTGGACGCGGCCCTCGACCACAGCAGCCCGGAAGTGCAGCTGACCGCCGATGCGACCAAGACCGTGGAGGAGGCGTTCAACCGGTTCGTCGAATGGTGTGAGACCGCCGACGACTGCGTACTGCGGGGCCAGGATGTCGCTGCCCTCTACGACCAACTCGTCAAGAGCGCCGACCAGAATCCGATCCCCGTCGAGGGCGCCCTGCGCCCGGTGACCGGCGCCGACATCCGGATGACCACCCCGACCTGGCTCCTCGCGAAGACGCCCAACGTCCTCGTGGGCGAGCTGTCCTGGCCCGTGTTCTCCGAGGTGCTCCGTCGAGCCATAGCCGGGCAGGCCGAGTTCTTCGCTTTCCCACCACCTCAGGGTCCCACCGACAACCTCTTCGCCCGGATAGCGAATCACTGCGGTGACTATGTGGCCGACATCCACACCTTCGCCGAGATGCAACAGCGGATCGAGATGGCCCGGCAGCTGGCGCCTCACCTGCAGGGTGGTTCGGAGTTTTGGCTGGCGGGATTGTGCATCGGCTGGCCCTTCAAGGTCGCCAATCCGCAGCGCAGCCTGGATGTGAAGGGCGTGCCCACACTGATCGTCCATTCGACGCACGACCCGTCCGTCTCATACCAGTGGGCCTTCGGCCTGGCCGAGCAGATCCGCGGCAGCAGCGTGCTGTCCCGCATCGGTGACGGCCACACCTCGTACTACACCTCGGACTGCGCGCGAGACGCGACAGACCAGTTCCTGCTCACCATGCGATCCGCAGCCGCCCCGGTCTGCGCCACCTAGCCTTTGGGACAGGGCTGGGCTAGCCCCAATACCGTTCAGTTAAGATGACAGTGGTGTAGTTTGTGGGGCATGCCGCGTGCGGGTTGGAAGAAGCCGGAGTCGGATCGTCGGTTGTCGGACTTGGTGTCGGTTGGGGTGTTGACGCGGGTGTTCCCGCCGGTGCTGGTCGATGAGGTGATCGCGCAGGTTGGTCGGACCGAGCGGCGGCATCGTTCGTTGCCGGCGCGGGTGATGGCGTACTTCTCGATCGGGATGGCGTTGTACTCCGAGGGCTCGTATGAGGATGTGTTGGTCCAGTTGACCGACGGGCTGTCGTGGGCTTCGGGGTGGCAGGAGGCGTACTCGCCGCCGAGTAAGTCGGCGATCTTCCAGGCTCGGGTGCGGTTGGGTTCGGAGCCGTTGGCCGCGTTGTTCGAACGGGTGGCCAGG
The DNA here is from genome assembly GCF_045040325.1 of Kribbella sp. NBC_01510. NCBI lineage: Bacteria > Bacillati > Actinomycetota > Actinomycetes > Propionibacteriales > Kribbellaceae > Kribbella > Kribbella sp. NBC_01510. Next base: position 3,148,759 of record NZ_CP109418.1, read on the forward strand.
CCGATCGGTGGTGAGGCGACCCCGGGTGTGTGGTTGGCCGGACGCCGGCTGGTCGCGGTCGATGGGACCTGCCTCGATGTGGCCGATACGACGGGGAACGCGGAGTTCTTCGGCAGGCCCGGTGTCAACAAGGGCGAGCAGGCGGCCTTCCCGCAGGCCCGGGTCGTGGCGTTGGCCGAGTGCGGCACCCACGCGGTGTTCGCCGCACAGGTCGGCGCCTACACCCAGTCCGAGGCGACCTTGATCGGCTCGTTACTGGACCGGCTGGAGCCGGGGATGCTGCTCTTGGCCGACCGTGGGTTCTTCTCCTATGCCCTGTGGCGCAAGGCGATCGCGACCGGCGCGGACCTGTTGTGGCGAGTCCGCACCGACAAGGCCGGCCCCCAGCCGACCCACGTGCAAGACCTCGAGGATGGCTCTTGGCTGGCTCACCTGCGCCGGTCCACACCGGCTGCAGCCCGCCGCGAGGAGCCGATGCTGGTCCGGGTCATCGACTACAGCATCGACGACGGGCGCGAGAATCCCACCACCTACCGGCTGTTCAGCACCGTGCTGGATCCGGCCGAGGTCAGCGCGGTCGACCTGGCCGCGGCCTACACCCAGCGGTGGGAGATCGAACTGGTCTTCGATGAGCTCAAGACCCACCAACGCGGCCCTCGCACGGTGCTGCGATCGAAGTCCCCCGACCTGGTCCTCCAAGAAATCTGGGGACACCTGTGCTGCCACTACGCGATCCGCACGCTCATGGCCGAGGCGGCGCACCACTTCGGGCACGACCCGGACCGGGTCAGCTTCGTCGCCGCGCCGCGGATCACCAGGCAAACCATCGCCCACCCGGGCGCATTTTCCCCCTGACCAGCGCGGCCGCGACAGCCCCGGGTGGCCCGAGTTCCTCCGCCGCCTTCTCCGACGACTCAACCCCAACCGCCGCCTGCGCACCGCACCGCGCGTCATCAAGCGCAAGATGCCCAAATGGCACGTCAAACGCTCCCACCACGCGGCATGGCCCCAACCCGGTCACGCCGCGACCTACACCATCCTCGCGCCTAACTGAACGGTATTGGGGCTAGCCCTGCCCGCTGCGCAGGGCTAGCTGCGGTGCCGACGCACTCAAGGCGGGCTGAACAGATCAGATTGGTCCCCACGGCGGGATTCGAATCCGCGACGCACGGTTTAGGAAACCAGCGCTCAAGCCCGGGTGTTCGGGTATCGCCAGGGGTTGGTCGCCGGGCTGATCGTTCTGATGACGTTGTCCGCGGTCGGATGCCGAGGCACGGCACCCTCCCGGGCAGGTTCTGCCGCTGAGCCCACGTCATCCGCCTCAGGGTCACAGCCGCAGCCGAGCGCGCCACCACCGGCAACAGGCACCGCGCGGATCGTCAGCACCCACCTGGTGAAGGGCCGCACCTGGGATCTCACGGTGCGGTCGCCGGCGGTCGGTACGGACATCCACGTGCGGCTGCTGCTGCCGCGCAGATTCACCAGCGCCCCGGCCCGACGATGGCCGGCGCTGTACCTGCTGCACGGATGCTGTGACAGTTACCTCAGCTGGACCAGGTCGACCGACATCGAGCGGCTCCGAGAGACCTGGACGCCCTGGTCGTGATGCCGGATGGCGGCAAACCGCGCCGCGTGGCATTACTCGTGGCACAAAATTGCGGATACTCGTGGTCTCGCGCTCGCTGGGGGCGGCCGTGTTGCTAGAAGCGCTGGTAGAGAGCGGATGCGACGCTGTCGTTCTTCCTCGTAATGAGAAGGTCGTCGGTTCGAATCCGACCGGCGGCTCCACCTCGCGAGCTCCCCGGGCTGGTCATCAAGGAGTTCAGACGCTGTGCCCTTCGACTGGTTCGACGGCTGCAGCGCCTCGACATCCGAACGGCGACATGAGCTGACCACCGGCGGATGCTGGTGGCGTGGCCAGGGTGTGGCGCCGCGGGAAGTGTGATGGGGCCGACGTCCCTGAGCATGAACGGGATGAATTGCACTTGATGCAACATTGCTCGTTGGTCCGGATCGGCTAGTCGCGCTGGTCGGGGAGGTGCAACGAGAGTGCGGGTTTGACCGTCGCCGGCCACTGACCTGGGCAGACGGGTTCAGAGCAACATTGATGCATCTAATGCAACAGCCTGGAGATGGTGTGATGGATCGCGACGTGAAGCAGAGCCCCGATGCTCCGATGCCTGGTCTGACTGTTCACGTAAAGCCCCTACCGTGGCCTTACAGGCCGGGTTGAACGGAACCCTCGAGGGCGACACTTCAACAAACTGCCTGGCAGTCCGTAGCCCCATGGGCACTGGCGCCGGCACCAACCGCCTCGTCGACATCGATGTGGCCTGGCCTCCAGGCTGGAGTGTCGCACTCCGTGACGGCACACCCGCCCTGATTGATGCAACAGGACAGCTGGCCTGCCGGCTCGGCGACGAGATAACAGTCGGGGGAGGCTTCGTAGACATAGCCCGGATCGGCGTCGTCTCGTGCACAGGCCAGGAGCGGGTATTCCAGGCATCCGAGCTCACACGCGTTTGAGCGTTGGCCCTTGTCGACGAGCATGCCGCCGTCACCCTCATGACCAGCACTGCTGATGAACCTAGAGCCAGTGATCTAATCCACGTTTGCCTAAGGCGGACCGGAATACCGCACACTTTGAATGTGCACCGGTTCCCAGTCCACCGGTTCTGCCTGCACCGCGACAAGTCGCTGACCGTGCAGTGGGTGCGGGTCGTGGTGTGGCCGCCGTTCGGCCGGGTGCGGCGCAGAGGCCCCGCGTGACGCCGGAGCCGCGGGCCAGCGAGCCGGCCGGGGTGCGGATCCCGGCTGAGTTAGCCGGACCCGTGGAGGTCGCCCTGGCCCGCTCGGTCGACCAGATCCCGGCCCCGAATGCCCTGCCGGGCGGGTCACGTTACGAGGTGAAGTGGGATGGCTACCTTCACTGAACTCGTCAAGCTGGTGCGGGCTCGCTGGGATCGATTGGGCGGAGCCGTCGGGCCTGGTGCCGTGCCGTTCGGCGTGCGGCCTCCAAGCTCGGAGTATTCGCCGATCTCAGCTGGTCGTCATAGCTCGCTGGTCTTCTCCGGAGCGTTCGCGAACTCACGACAGATCGAGGTTGTCTTCGTCCTGCAGTTTCGTCAGGGCGTCCAGTTGCGCCGGTTCCAGCAGGGCGTCGGCCGCCAGGGCGTTGGCGGTGATCTCCTGCACGGTCTCTGCGCCGACGATTGCCGACGCGACCGTCGGTCGGGACAGCAACCAGGCAAGTGAGATCTCGTGCGGCGGCAGTCCCCAATCCTGGCTCAGGCGCTCGACCATACGGCCCAACTCCAGCTCCCGCTCGGAGAACCCGGACCCGGAAAACCGCTGCCAGCCGTGGATGTCGCGCTCCAGGACTCGAGTACCGGCCAGCAAGCCGCCGTGCAGCGGCGAGTACGCAACAGTGGATAACCCGAACTGCCGGGCCGCCGGGGTCAGCTCTCGTTCGGCCGACCGGTCGATGAGGCTGTAGCGGACTTGGGCACAGACGGGGGCGTACAGCCGCCGGTCGTCCGCAATCCACAGCGCGTGGGTGAGTTGCCAGCCCGGGTAGTTCGACAGCGCCACGTAGCGCAGCTTGCCCTGGCGGATCAGGTCGTCGTAGGTCTGAAGCGTTTGTTCCAGTGGGGTGTTCGGGTCCGGAAAGTGGGCGTAGTACAGGTCGATGTAGTCGGTTTGCAGCCTGCGCAGGCTGTTTTCGACCTGTTGGATGATGTGTCTGCGGGACAACCCGGCGCCGGGACCGAGGCGCCGTTCTCCGGACTTGGTCGCGATCACCACGTCGTCGCGGCGGCCGGACAGTGCTCGGCCGAGGATCTGTTCGGCTGGGTCGCGGTCGGCCGACGCGCCGGGCTGGTCGAAGACCGGCAACGTCCCGTACACATTGGCGGTGTCGAAGAAGTTGATACCGACGTCGAGCGCCGCGCGGACCACCCGTTCGGCGTCCTGAGCGGCCGGCGCCACACCGAATGTGGCCGTGCCCAGGCAGATCTGGGACACCTCGACACCAGTCGGGCCGAGTAGTGAGTATTTCATCAGCCAAACCTTCCGCTCAGTCGATGGTCCGGATCTGTCAGGCGACGGGTGGTGCGGCCGCGTACTGCTCGTCGGTGACGGAGTCGAGCCAGTGGACGACGTCGTGGTCGGTGTCGGCCTCGTTGATGGCGAGGTGGACCATGAGGCGGTTGGGGGCGGCGCCGTGCCAGTGTTCCTCGTTGGCCTCGAAGAGGACTCGGTCGCCGGGGCGGATGATCTCGATGGGACCGCCTCGGCGTTGGCACAGTCCGATGCCTTCGGTGACGAAGACGGTCTGGCTCAGCGGGTGGCGGTGCCAGTGGGTCCGGGCCCCGGGCATGAAGTGCACCAGGTTCGCGGCGACCCGTGAGGGTGGCGGGGCGGCGGCGACAGGGTCGATGTAGACGTCGCCGGTGAACCAGTCGGCGGGTCCCTTGACGGTGTCGATGGAGCTGCGGGTGATCTGCATGATTCCTCTAGCTGTTCGCTGTTGGGGTTTGTGCTGGTGCTGCCCATGAGGCGAGCAGTTGGAGTCGTTCTGCGGATGGTGAGCCGGGTTCGGCGGTGTAGACCAGGAGCACTAGCCCCGGCTCGGCCGTGACGGCGAGTTCTTCGTAGACGAGGGTGAGTTCGCCGACGTCGGGGTGGTTGAAGCGTTTGGTGCCGGTGCCGTGGGTGCGGACGTTGTGGTCGGCCCAGAGGCGGCGGAAGGTCTCGCTGCGGGTGGAGAGCTCGCCGACGAGGTCTTGGAGGCCGCGGTCGTGCGGGTCGCGGCCGGCTTCGGCGCGCATGATGCCGACGCACATCTGGGCGAACAGGTCCCAGTCGGGGTAGAAGTCGCGTGAGGCGGGGTCGAGGAACTGGAACCGGGCGAGGTTCGGTGTGCGTCCGCTGTCGCCGATGACCGGCGAGTAGAAGGCGCGGCCCAGGGCGTTTGTGGCGAGCAGGTTCTGGTGCGGGTCGCGGACGAACGCGACGCCGTCTTTGATCGCGTCCAGCGCCCATTGCAGGCTGAGCCGCGAGGCTGCCGCTTTGCCCGACGATCGGCGGCGGGTGCGGCCCGAGGTCGGGATCCCGTCGGCGGCCCGGGCAAGGTCGAAGAGGTGAGCCTGCTCGGTTTCGTCGAGCTGCAGAGCGCGCGCGAGGGCGTCGAGCACGCCGCTGGAGGCGCCGGCGATCTGGCCGCGCTCAAGTTTCGCGTAGTACTCGACGCTGAGCCCGGCGATCGTCGCGACCTCACTGCGCCGCAGTCCGGGGACACGCCGCGCGCCGGTGGTCGGCAGGCCTGCCTGTTCCGGTGTGATGCGGGCGCGGCGAGTGGTGAGGAACTCGCGCACCTCCTGTCGGTTGTCCACGACTACGACAGTAGTAGGCCGAAACCGGCGGCGGAGCGGTGAAGGGTGCCCTGTGGGTACACCCATCGACAGGGACTTCTCCGGGCCGACCCCCGCGGGTTGACTCGAAGGCGAGAGCCCCGGAACCGGGGTTCGGCAGCGAAGTTTCGAGGAGGAGCGCGCGATGCGCCAGGTAGTGATGCACGGCCCCGGGAACGTCCAGGTCGAGGACCGCGAGGACCCGAAGATCCTCGTGCCGACCGACGCGATCATCCGCTTGTCGGCGACCTGCATCTGCGGGAGCGACCTGTGGCCCTACCGCGGCGCCGAGCCCGTCGACCACCAGGTGATGGGCCATGAGTACGTCGGCGTCGTCGAGGAAGTGGGGTCGGCTGTACGCACCGTCAAGGTCGGCGACTTCGTCGTCGGCTCGTTCTGGGCCTCCGACAACACCTGCGAGATCTGCCGGGCCGGCTACCAGGCGTACTGCGTGCACCGCGTCCTGATGGGCACCATCGGCACCCAGTCCGAACGGGCCCGCATCCCGCTGGCCGACGGCACTCTCGTCGCCACCCCGGGCATGCCCGGGCCCGACCTGATCCCGTCGCTGATGGCGGCCTCCGACGTGCTCGGCACGGGCTGGTTCGCGGCTGTCGCTGCCGAGGCCGAACCGGGTAAGACGGTCGCGGTTGTCGGTGACGGTGCTGTGGGCCTGTTGGGCATCCTGGCCGCCCAGCAGCTTGGCGCCGAGCGGATCATCGCGTTCAGCCGGCACGCAGATCGACAGGCCCTGGCCAAGGAGTTCGGCGCCACCGACATCGTCGAGGAACGCGGAGACGAGGGCGTTGCCCGGGTCAAGGAGCTCACCGGCGGGCTGGGAGCCCACTCGGTGATCGAGGCGGTCGGCACGCAGGAGGCGATGATGCAGGCCATCCACTCCACCAGGCCGGGCGGCCACGTCGGATTCGTCGGCGTCTCCCACGACGTCGCCATCCCCGGTGACGACCTGTTCATGGCCGGAGTCCACCTCCACGGCGGTCCCGCCCCGGTCCGGCAGTACCTGCCCGACCTGATCCAGCTCATCTGGGACCGCAAGATCAACCCTGGCAAGGTCTTCGACCTGACCCTGCCCCTGGACCGGGCCGCCGAGGGTTACCGAGCCATGGACCAGCGGACCGCTACCAAGGTCTTACTCACCGTCTGATCCAGCCGACCATGCCTGCCACAAGAGGGATCGATGAGTGGCTTTCGCTCTACAGCCGTCGCGGTGCTGGCCTCGGCCGTCGTGTTAACGGTGGCTGCCTGCGGAACCGACGCAACCACCGGCGACGCCGATCGGCCCGCGACACCGACCAGCAGCGCTCCGGTCGACCCGCCGGCCGAATCGCCGTCCGAGGGTCAGCGATCCAGCCAGCCCGGTACGCGCAGCACCGAGGGAGACGGTATGAGAGTTCAGATCACGATCGGTGAGCAGCACTTCCAGGCCACACTCGACGACAGCGCCGGCAGCCGCGATCTGGCCGCGCACCTGCCGCTCACGCTCGACATGAGCGACCACGGCGGCGTGGAGAAGACAGGTCCTCTTCCGGCGCCACTGTCCCTGGACGGTCAACCGGCCGGCGCCGACCCCGATATCGGCGACGTCGGCTACTACGCCCCCGGCAACGATCTCGTCCTCTACTACGGCGACCAGTCCTACTACAACGGCATTGTCGTCCTGGGCCGCATGCACGACGACGCCGCCGAGCGCATCGCGGCCATGGACGGCTCCATCACCGTCCAGCTCCAGCGCTGACACCACCGGCAACCTGAAGAGGCATGATGCAACAGGCCCCGTCGCCCCCGGACATCACCAGGCCGACGCCACCGCTGCTGAAAGCACGCCGCCAGGCTCAACTGACCACCGGGCTGGTCGCGACCGTGGTGTTCTTGACCGCGATCGCACCACTGGCCACCGACATGTACGTCCCAGCCTTCCCGCAGGTCGCCGGCGACCTGTCCAGCACCGCGACGCAAGTCCAGTTGACCTTGACAACGTTCTTCGTCGGCATGGCGCTCGGCCAGCTGATCGGCGGACCGGTCTCGGACCAACGCGGCCGGCGGATCCCGCTGCTCGCGGCACTGCTGGCCATGACCGCGGCCTCGATCGTCTGCGCGCTCGCGCCGACCATCGCGGTAATGACGGTGGCCCGGCTCGCCCAAGGATTCGCCGGCGGCTGGGCGATGGTGATCGGCCGGGCGATCATCGTCGACTTGGCCACTGGCGCACGGCTGGTCCGGGTACTGAACGTCATCGCCGCGGTCGGCGGCATCGCCCCCATCGTCGGCCCGCTCCTCGGCGGACTCATCCTGCAACTATCCCACTGGCGGGTCTCGTTCTGGCTCGTCGCGGTGCTCGGCCTTGCGATGACAGTGGCGGCCCTGGTCGCCGTGCCCGAATCACTCCCGCCCGAGCGCCGTCGCGCCGGTGGGTTGGGCAACTTTCTCGCCGCCGGGCGCATCGTCTTGGCCAACCGAGAGTACGTCGGCTACCTGGTGGTCGCCGGCGCCGCGATGGGCGCGCTGTTCGCCTACGTCGCCACGTCCGCGTTCGTCCTGCAATCCATGAACGGGCTCTCACCGATCGCGTACTCCATCGACTTCGCCGCCAACGCCACCGGGATGACGATCGCTGCGCTGATCGCGGCCCGGCTCGCTGGACGGGTCTCCACCCGCAAGCTCATCCTGGGCGGCCAGATCGCCGCTCTGGCCGCAGGAATCGCCATGCTGGCCGGCGCCCTGTGGCTCGGCACACCACTGATCCTCGCGCTCGTGTGCTTCTTCGTCCTGATGACCGCCCAAGGCCTCATGATCCCCAACGGCGGCGCCCTCGCCTCGGCCGCCGTCCCCGAACACCCCGGCACCGGATCCGCCGTGCAGGGATTCGTCCAATGGGTCGCCGCCGGAACCATCGCACCGATCGCCGGACTCGGCGGCGAACACACCGCCCTACCCATGGCCGCCCTCATCACCGCCGGCGCCGCCGTCTCCATGATCGGACTCCTCGTCCTGGCCAAGCCGAAGCCCACAAAGACGACCAACAGCCGGGGCAGCACAACGCCATAGCCCACGACGTGGAAGCGATCGGAGCCGCAACCGTTCTTTCCACGCACGCGGACCGACCAACGACTCGAGGTTCCAGGTACCGCCGCGACTCGAGGTTCCAGGTACCGTTGCGACTCGAGCTGCGGCGGTGGCAGCACACGTCACACCGGGCAGCCGTAATCTCGCGCCAGGCGCTTACGCCAGCGGCCAGCGCAGGAGAATGACCCACTCAGCGGACTCGATCAGGGACAGGCCATCGGCCCGAGCTAGGTCGGCTATCAGCTGGGTGGCCTCGGCCGGGGTCATTCGGTACCGCTCGATCAGGATGCCTTCGGCGATGGCGATCGTCGTCGTGTGTTGTTCGAGTTCCATAGGTGCGGCCTCACTACCCCCGGCGGGAGGGGCGGTTCTGGTTCCGCAGAGCCTCGTGTCGGGCGTTTGAAGCCCAGCGGACCCTCGTCGTCGGTCGCTAGTCCTGTTCCCGCCGCTGTTCGTTGATGCGCAGGGCTTCGGCGAGTTGGTCTTCCAAGATGATGATCCGGCAGGCCGCGTCGAGCGCGGTGCCCTGGTCGACGAGTTCACGGGCGCGCGCGGCCAGGCGCAGTTGGTAGCGGGAGTAGCGGCGGTGGCCGCCCTCGGAGCGTTGCGGGGTGATGAGTTTCGCCTCGTCCAGGCTCCGCAGGAACCCCGGCGTGGTGCCGAGCATCTCCGCGGCCCGGCCCATCGTGTAGGCGGGGTAGTCCTCATCGTCGAAACTGGCCGGCCCGGTCGGCGGGGTTGAACTCATCGCGGTCTCCGTGTGCAGGTCTGGGGTCATCGAACCTCCATGCCGAAGGGCCCCGGTGCCGAAGCACCGGGGCCCAGGGGTTGTGGATTGTCACCATCTACCGGCCGTGAGACCGGCCTTGCATGTCCGCAGCACGCCACGTGAAGGCTGTCACTGCGGGGATCGCTGAATGCGTAACCGAAGACCACCTTCCCATCCGATGGAACTACGGCACCCGTCCGGCGAAGTACTGGCACTGGCGGGCGATCCGACGGTGTAATCCCTTCCCTTCTCTCTCGAACAACAACTACCGACCGCTACCTCAACTACAAACAGCAACTGCTACTGCCGGTACGGAACTGCGCACTACCTACTGCGACTACGAAAACTGCGACTTCAACCGCTGACTACACCTGCGAACTGCAACAGCTACTGCCATCCGTCAAGCCTGGAACCCTTTCCGACCACTGGCTCCAGTGACTCTGACCGGATCCTGGCGTGAAACCCGAGCCCCTTCACTGATCGGCCCGGCGGAGTCCGCCGTCGTACCTACTGCACAATCACACTCTTGGACAGAACGTTAGCTGTCCACGTCAGCTTCGCTGTTCTTCTCTGTCAACACGAGGAACACTACACACGAGGCCCGGCAATGTCTAATCCCGCCAGCACAGATATTGCGTGTGGGGTGGGAGAGCTTCGAACCGCGCTGAACTCCTGGCACCAGCGGCACCGGTATTCAGGGTGTCGGTAAGAAACGTGTCACCAGCGGCAGACGAGCTGAGACCGAACGCGGCCGGGACCTTGCCCCGGGGTCCCGGCAGCCCTCTCAGGACACCACCGCTACTTTCGGGTCGCCCATCAGTGGGACGGCCGGTTCGCCGGGCGGTGGCAAGCTGTCGCCGCCGCAAGGGCATGACGGGCTCGGCTCGGTGTGGCTGGCACCGTTCGCAGTGCCAGCGCTCGATCAACTGGCCAGGCTGGCTGGGTCCGGGGAGAGCAAGACGGGTTCGAGGCCTTCGCGGTGCAGTTGCAGCTCGTGCTTGTTCGCCGGGCGGTGGCCGCACGTCGGGCAGGCCGTCGACCGGGGCGGTACGGGCATCGGTTGCGGCGTGATCGTCGTACGGTCGGCAGCCGCAGCCGCGGGCAGCTCGTGTTGTAAAGAGACGGAGTGTCCAACAACTCCGCATGCACCCGTTTCCGGACAGTCGTGGCGTGACGGCAACCGATCTCGACCATCGCCGAGCGCTGCTGCTCGACCCCGACCCGCTCGGCGTCATCGGTGGCGGAATGCTCATCGTGTACGCCCGGGTGTCCACCAGGGAGCAGCACCTCGGCCGCCAGCTCGACGCCCTGACCGGAGCTGGCTGCAGCCGGATCTTCCAGGAGAAGCTCAGCGGTTCAGGGCCGTGGCTGGTGTCACTCGGCGGTTGGTTTGACGCCGCGGAAAGCATCCTCGAGGTCGGGGTGGATCTCGAAGACGCGTGTCAGGCCGGTCAGGTCGAACAGCCTCAGCATGTGGGGCAGGGCACAGACCACCACCAGGGACCCGCCCGCCCGGCGGGCACGGGTCTGGGAGCGGACCAGTACGCCGATCGCGCCGCAGTCGATGAAGTCGACCTGGTTCAGATCAACCACAAGGTCTCGGTGGCCGGCGCTGTGGAACTCATCCGCCAGGCCCCGCAATTCTTCCAGGGTTGCCTCTGTGGCCGTCCCGGCCAACGTGAACACCACTCGGCCGGCGCGCGCCACACTGCTGATCGTCAGACTCACGCCTGCCACCTCCCTCATCACTACGCTCGGGGCGTGACCGGCCCCGAGGCGAACTGAAGAACCGCACGTGCGGTTCCTAGCCCCGTGTTGGGGAGGGGTCGGGGCCGGGAATCGCTGCCGGTGGCAGCCTTACAAGTCACTGCCGCCACCCTCACCCGTACCCGCAGGCCTGTTCCTTGAACGCCGCGGAGGCCGATTATCGAACGACCAGGGTTGGGATTGTTCCGCGTCGGGCACGGTTAACCACAGTGAGGGAACGGTCACCGTGAGGGGCGGCGGCCAGGGTGCAGCCTCAGCGCCCGCGCTCCCTCCGGCACGAAGGGCGGGCTGTTCGCGGGGTTGAGGGGCATCGCCGACCGGCCCGCCCGCGGCCTTCCCGCTAACACTCCCCGCGACCACGATGCAGAACCAATCGTGTGATGCGGCGATGCGGATCGACCCTGCTTCCCCGGGCGCCATCCCCGCACCAGCAGAAGTCCGGCGAGTCATCCCTCACTCCGCGCACTGCCGGGCACCGACCCCGCCACGACGTCTCAGCAGCCACGCCGTCGCAGACGAGCGTGGATTGGGGCCGATGGGTTAGTCGGCGGTCGGGGCTGAAGGGTTGGCTGGGCCGAGGATCCGTTCGAGTAGCGGGTTTCGCCTGGCCGAGCGGCGAGGATGACCTCGCGCGGTACCTGCCGACCGGCGTAGCGCAGTGCGAGGGCCACGACGACGACGTCGTCGAGTGGGCCGATGACAGGGAGGAACTCGGGGATCAGGTCGATGGGGCTGGCCACCCAGAGGCCGGCGATCACGATGGCGATCTTTGCTCGGCGCGGCACGCGGGGGTCCTTGCGTAGCAGGCGAACTGTGGTCACGCAGTCGGGGATGAACGCGGCCAGCGCGCGCGGCAGGCCGGGTGGCAGCCGCCGGACTAGCAGGACCAGCAGAGCCCAGCTGGTGAGCAGGCATGCGGCGGCGATAGCGAGACCGGTCACCCAGTTACGCATCGGCGCTCGTCCGGTGACGATCTAGGACTCGGTACACGGTGGGCCGGGACACCTCGAACAGTTCGGCCAGTTCGGCGATGGTGTGTTCCTCGGCGGCATGGAGTTTGAGGAGGTGCGCCTGCCGCGCAGGGGACAACTTCGGCGCCCGGCCTTTGAGCTTGCCCCTTCGCTTTGGCGATCGCCATACCTTCGCGGGTGCGCATCCGGAGCAGGTCGACCTCGAACTCGGCGAAGGTGGCCAAGATGTTGAAGAACATCTTGCCCATCGGGTCGGTGGGGTCGTAGATCATCGTGCCGAGCTGCAGCCTGATGTCGCGGGCGGCGAGGGAGTCACCGATCTCGCGGGCGTCGGGCACCGACCGGGCGAGCCGGTCGAGTTTCGGGGTGAAACGGCGACGTTCAGACTGGGGTGTGCTGGGAACCTGGCACTACAAGGCGTCTGGTCGCTCGAGTGCCCAGAACTGCCCAGATCCCGGCGTTGAGACAGCTAGCGCCGGGATCGCCTTTTGATCTCATGGCGCTGCAGGCCTTCGTCCTGCCTGCATGCCGTCGGCAACGTTCAGCTGCCCGGCCGGAGATGCTGGTAGCCCGACGTGTCGGGCGGAGGGCATGGTCGCCCCCGCCGGCGGGTACCAGGGAAGGATCCTTCGTGGAGGGCTGTAGGTGGCGGTGTCGTGATCCTCGCGACCGGGGGGAGGCCAGCAATGGTGAGCGCGTTCATTCCGTGGAGCTATCGGCCAGCGGCGGGCTATGTGGCCGGCCTTGACCTGGTTGGGTAGCAGGTCACCGCCGCGGACGGCGACATCGGCCGAGTCGCCGAGGCGACCTACGACGCCGGGGCGGCTGGGGTGGTGGTTTGACACCGGGTGGATCCTGGGCTTCCCGACGACAGGCCTTCAAGGCGTCGACCGCGATACCGCAGCCGCCCATCACGTTGCCCACAAAGGCCCCAAACCCCAACGGCGCCGCGGCCCCGGCATTACAAGCTACTCGACGACACCCGGGACCTCCTGGACGACCTGCGCCCAAAGCTCGACCTGACCATCACGCATGTAGCTGGCGAGGTCTTCATCGAAAACACGGCATATGCCGGGTCTCCGCGCCCTAACCAGCAAGCTGACCGACGCGCAGCTCGTCGATCATCTCAACGACATCGCCTCCATGCTCGACCAGATCCACTCCGCTCTGCGGGTGACCTCCGAACAGGCTCTGGCCCTCGCCAAGTTGGCCGAAGCCAACGCCGCATACGGCGCGGACCGACCAGCGGTGGTTCTGCTCCAGGAAAGCGCGGACAGCGCTGCCCGGCACTGCCTGAAGCGCGGCAGCAGGTGGACTTGGCACTACAGCCGCTCGACGTTCTCGAGCGCGAAGGCCTGAAGTAGAACTGCTGCGGACCCGGGCCTGCCTATCGGCGGCGAGCCTCGTGCCTCGACGCTGTGCGGTAAGCGGCTACCCACCGGTGGCGGGCGCCAGCTCACCGCGCAGCTGCAGATCGGTCGCCGCGTCGACTGAGTGGCCCTCGGGGCCGACCTCCGTGTGGCATCACTCGTGGCACGAATTGGCGGATACTCATGGGGAATCTCGCGCATACTGAGTGCGGCCGTGTTGACAAAATGGCCGGTAGAGAGCAGATGCGCTGCCGTAGTTCCTACTCGTAATGAGAAGGTTGTCAGTCCGACGTCCCGGCCGGGAGCGCGTGGCGCGGAGGCACCACCCGGCCGCGGACGTTCGCCGGCTTCAATCTTCTCGCCTCGGTGTGGCCGGCCACCGCCGGCTGTGACCGCAAACTAATCCCGCAACACTTGTCGGCTAACTGATGTGCGACAGGCTGCTGTGCCGACCACCTGATCTGCCGACAACGCACGGATCTGCCGGTGTGCGGATGCAGATCTTGGCGTCAGGGGTGAGTAAGCGGTGCTCCGGTACGTACTGAGACGACGACGTCGTGGATTGCGCGGGTGACGGCTGCGGCGTGATCCGGGTTCTCCACGAGGGAAGCGTGGGTTGCCCCTGACACGACGCGATGAAGGCTGTTGGTGGACAGCGTGACTGTCTTGTTCTGGTTGGCCATCCAGCCCTTGGAGTTTTCGCGTTCGGCGGTGAGAACGATCAGTGGCTTCGCACCAACGCTGCGGAGTGTGCCCGCCTCGGGCACGGACCGATTCGCGACGCCGTACTCATCGAGGACCCCGCTCATTTCCTTCGCGGTGGCGGCGGTGGCGCGGGCATCGTCGCGGTACTTCGGCGGTAGCTCCGAGAAACTGGTGTCGGCGAGAAGCCGCCCGAGCCCCAGCCGAGAGGTCGCCGCGACCAACGAGGACAGGTGCTTCAAGACGCTGTAGGAACCCGCCTTCTGCGGGGAGACGGGTTTGTTGTTGGCGGCGGTGGAGTCGACCAGGACGAGGCCGGCGACCTCCTCGGGATACTTCGCGGCGTACGTCCTCACGTACAGGCCGCCAAATGAATGTCCGGCCAGGACATACGGACCCGGAACCTGTGCACGGTCAAGGAGCGTGTGGAGATCTGTGGCGATCTGCGCACCGTCGGGTGGACTCGCAGCCGGATCACTCCAGCCGCGCCCCGCCCGGTCGTAGACGCATACTCGGCTGTCGCGGGCCACAGCCGGAGCGATCAACCCCATCGACGCCGCCGAGCCGCCCGCGCCGGGCTCAAGGATCACAGTCGGGCCGCGTGAGCCAGTGCACTCCAGGTGGAGTCGGTACGGTCCCACGTCGACGAGCTGGCCGCGCATGGCAACCGCCGGTGCGGTGGACTGACTGATCCTCTCGTACCCCCCGCCCACGGCGAGAAGCGCCAGGATGACCAACACAGGGCACAGCAGCCACGCCCTGGTGCGGCTATGCAGCTCACGCCTGGAGCGGACCCACACCCAGACGACCAAGACCAACACGGCCGGCGGCCAGACCCACCCCAGCGTGCCCACCACAGAGTCCGGGGCCAGGAGCACCAACGCACCAGACGCGGCCATAAAGATCGCGGGCGCTACGGCCCAGCGTTGAGGTTGGTCGGTGTACCGCATGGACAGCACCGCCAAGAGCGCCCACCCGAGCGCGAAGCCGAACAGCACCATCGCGGTGGAGAAGTTCATATCCACGGTGTCGACTGGCAGGAACGCGAGGATGACCGCCGCTGCGAACCCAGCGGCCAGCGATCCGGCCACTACTATGCCAATGCCCGTACGCGCTGACTCTGGTGCTGGAGCAGCAACCTGGTCGGCGCGAGTGGTGTCAGTCGAACGTCGCTCGGTCATGACAACCACCTCCCCCTTGATGAGGGCCACCCCGCCCTCGTCTTTAAGCATGCGCTAAGTCGCCCGGGCGACGGAATAGCCCGACCGTGCCCTCGCAGTGCCATTCGGCACGCAACTGGCGCCCCCAGCCCGGTCCGCCCGGAGCCGCGATCCGAGCGGCTCATGCCGATGATGCCGTCGGCGCCAACTATCCGGCGGCTCCAGACCGGCGTCGGTGAAGATGGCCGACTACGTGGCCGAAGGCCGTGGACAGCGCCCCGATGAACGCAACGAGCTGCGCGAAGAGATCGCCGGCATCGGTGACACCGTCGACGACCTCGTCAAGATCGTCCGCAGGCTGAAGGCCCCGAGGCCGACGACCTGCAGCGCTGGAGCGGCCGTCTCAGGCAGCAGCATCCAAGCCCACCCAGATCGGCGCTGACCCGCCAGAACCCGATGTAGACGGCAGCGATGAATACCAGTCCGAGGGCGTAGACCGGGGCCGGAGCTCACCACCAGAAGGCGAACGGCGTCGAGCCTGAGCCACGCCGATAATCACCTCAGCGACCAGTGGCACACGTGGCCCCGGGAGCCTGTGTCCGCCCGTGGGTGCGCGATTGGACGCATGGTGAGCAGGCAAGTCACCCTCGTTCGAGGCCAGTTAGCGGTAACAGGGTCGCGACGATTCTGGCCGAGGTGCAAACGTGGGTGTGGGGAGTCGGTCGGTACGGGCTAGGGGTCGACGCTGAAGCTGAACATCATTCCGCTCTCGTGGTGTTCGGCGATGTGGCAGTGCGCCATCCAGAGACCGGGGTTGGTCACGTCGAGGAGGATGTCGACGGTTTCGCCTGTGCGCACGAGAACGGTGTCTTTCCAGACGAGATTGGGTTCGACGGTGTCGTCGCGGCTCATGACAAGGAAGCGGCCCGCGCCGTGGATGTGGAAGGGGTGGTGCATTGGGTGGTCGGAGTCCATTTCGTTGACCAGCCTGATCTTCACCTGATCGCCGACCGTGAAGTGCCAGTCGATCGCATGGTTCTCCCCACCGGTGCTGCGGTCGACGAGCTTCCAGCGCATGTTGGCCGGTGTGGTGATCCGGTTGACGTCGACCATGTCGTCTTCCCACTCGATGCCACCAGTCGCCTCATGGTTGTGACCGCCCGCATGGCCGTGCTGCTGGTCGGTCGCGTGGTGCTGGGCATGGGTGGGTTCGTCGCCGTGGTGTTCTTGGGCCTGGTTGACGAGTTGCGCCGGCATGAGCTTCATCCCGCACTGAGGGCAGCGGTCGGGTGAGTCGCTGACTACGTCAGGATGCATCGGGCAGGTGTAGGTGGCGGCAACGGCAACCAGTTTCATGCCGCAGTGCGGGCATCGGCCTTGGTCGGCGGTGATGACTTCGGAGTGCATCGGGCAGGTGTAGGTGAGGGCGACGGAGATGGCTAACAGCTTCATTCCGCAGTCGGGGCAGGTTCCCTCATCGGCGCTTATCACCTCGGGGTGCATGGGGCAGGAGTAGACGATGGGGCCGTCGGGTACACCCATGTCCATTTCAGCCACGAACGCGAGGGTCTTGTCCGGAGCCACGTCGCGGTACCGGTTCAGCCGATCCCGTTCTGCTGTCATGTCGGCGTTGGTGCGAAGCACCTCGAACTGCTTGCTCAGCTCCGGCTCGGCCGGGGTCTCGCTTACAGTGACTGTCGCCAGGGGATAGGTGCGCTCTGGATGCCGGTGCTCGAGGGTCACCATCCCAGGCTGGTCGAAGAGGACGTCGACGACGATCCGCTCCGAGGGCGCAAGCATCACCTCAGTCACGAAGGCTTCGTGTTCGACCCTGCCGCTGTCTCCACCCACCAGTTTCATCCGGGCCATGTCGAAGCCGACATTGAAGACCCGCGTGTTGGCCGTGTTGGTGAAGTAGAAGCGGACCACCTCCCCGAGGTCGGCCGACAGTTCATGGGTGACGTCACCGCTGATGAGCATGGTGTTGCCGAAGCGGCCCATCGCCACGTAGGTCGTCTCGGTGCGGCTGAACGACGCGATCTGACCGTTCTCGAGCAGCACATCGTCGAGGGTGATCAGCTCCTCGCGGTTCACCGGGGGCCAATAGTCGGGGTCCGACGGGACGACCACGATGTTGCCGTACAGGCCCATCTCCTGGCCGTAGTCCTCGCGGATGTGGGGGTGGTACCAGTAGAGGCCGGGGTCGTGGAACTGCAGTCGATAGGTGAAGCTCTGTCCCACCTGCATCGGTGTCTGGGTTTCGTGGGTCCCGTCATAGGCGTTCTGTAACCGCAGTCCGTGCCAGTGCACGGTGGCCTCGGTGTCGGCCTCGTTGGTCACGTTGATGACCACTTCCGAACCCTGCTGGACCCGCATGGTGGGCCCGGGCACCGACCCGTTGTAGGCAAGCATGCGCACAGTCGCATCGCCCAGCCGTTTGACCATCGGAGCGATACCCAGGTCAAACTCTTCCCCGTTTGCGAGAGAGACGATCTCGGATGGTTGGGATTCTGGAAGGTCACGGATGTCGGTGGGGAAGTTTCCGCGATTCTCACTTTCGTTGTGGTCACTGTGGCTCGACATGATTGGCCTCTTCCTGGCTGTCTCCCGCGCCGGGGTGTTCACGATGGGCTGCATCTGGCGGCAGTTTGCGGCTGTCGGCCAGGACCTGGATCTGTGTGGCGATGTACTCGGCGTCGTCCTTCACCCAGCCGAGCAAGGCTGAGCCGCGGGTGTGTTGCCAGTACAAGCCGAGAAAGTAGAGTCCCGGCAGGTCGGTCACCCCTCTGTGGTGGCGGACCCGTCCTCCGGCGTCCAGTACCGGGGCCTCGATCCAGGAGTAGTCGGGCTGGTATCCGGTTGCCCATACGACTGCGTCGACGCGGAGTTGGGTTCCGTCAGCGAAGTTCACGGTGTTGTTCGACGCGCTGACCGTTCTCGGATGCAGATCGACACCGAGACGCCTGAGCTGCCTTGGGCTCGAGCCGATGAGTGTCTCCCGCTCGCTCAGCCGGCGCCCGAAACGTGAATCAACAGTCAGGTTGAGCAACCCTGTCTTGGTGAGCCACCAGAACAAGTCGCGGCGCCAGACTTTCTGCGGCAGTGGCGTTTGCCGTGAGCCGACCGAGAGGTGGACCGCGTGGGTTCCGGTGAGCTCCGTCGCGATCTGGAAACCCGTGTTGCCGCCACCGACAACCAGCACGGTCCCTGCCGGAACGTCCCGCGGTTGCCGGTACCCCGTGCTGTGCATCTGGAAGACCTCAGGACCGAGCTGACCGGCCAGCGCCGGCGTTAACGGCAGCTGGAACGGACCGGTCGCCACCACGACCTGGTCGGCCCTCACGCTCCTGTCGCTGCACTCGAGCTGAAACCCATCGTCGATCTGGGTCAGTGATCTGACGGCACTGTTCAAAACCACCGGGAGCTTGTAGGTCTCCGCATACGCGTTCAGATATGAGACCACCTCGTCACGAGTCGGATAACCGTCGAGATCCCCCGGGAAGCCCGCTCCGGGGAGTGCGTCATACCGGCGCGGCGTGAACAGGGCAAGCGAATCCCACCGGTCCCGCCACGCCGCACCCACCGTGTCGGCGGCCTCGAGGATCATGAACCGGCGACCATCACGTGCAAGAAAGAACCCGATCGCCAACCCAGCCTGCCCCGCCCCCACCACGATGACCTCCACGCGGTCATCATCACCAACCCCCCGCCAGGCAGCTCCCTCTGCCCGAGCAGACGGTTCCGGCCGCTCGTCAGTTCCCCCACCGTTCACGTCTGGACACCCCCGGCGCCTGTCGATCACCAACCCATGAAGGTCCTCGACGGTGGCTGCTGCCGCCTTGCGCAGACATCTCGCCGGCCGCCGCTGAGGTCATGGCGGTACAACTTCTAACCTTCGGGCGGACGCAGGGCTACGACCAACCAGGCCACGAGGCCCGAGGCGATCCTGCCAAGCACCACCAGACCGACATGCCCACGGGAAGGCACGGGCAGAGCTCTAGCACCCGCGCCCTTCGGGATGAGCCGTGTCTCGGCCATGCTGGCAGTCTCCGCCCTACAGGTGGGTGGTGTCGAGACGTCGGCGTAAGGCGTGCAGCGGGTGGCCGGGGTTGACTTCAGGAGGCCCGTTGCGAGGGACGAGCGCGACCGCACTGGACTCATCGTTGCCGGATGGTGCGTCGGGCCCGAACGCCGAGTCGGCGGCCCCTGATCACCCACCGGCCTACGCCCCTGACTGCCAACGCCCTACTCTGACACCATCGAGGAACGGTGAGATTGGCATGAACCAACCAGCGACCCACGCCCCAATCGGATCCATCGGTTGGACCGAGCGCACCGGTGGTGTGTTGACGGTCCGCGAACGCATCTCGCTCGCCCGGCCACTACTGCGCAGCCACCTCCGCATCGTCGTCGGCAGCCTCGCGATGGCCACTCGAACACATTCGGGCCGCCGGAACTCGGTTGAACCAGCCGCGCTGGTCCCGCCGGACTCGTTGCTGGCACGAGATGCCGAAGCTGCTGCTCAGGACCTCCTCACACCGGCATTGCTCAACCACTCGCGCCGTGCGTACGCCTGGGGTGCAGCCATCGCTGCACTCGACGAAGTCGAGTTCGATCACGAATTGCTGTACGTTGCGGCGATGTTTCACGACACCGGCCTGCCGAGCCGGGTCCCCGACGTCGACTTCACGGTTCGCAGCGCGGCAGTGGCGCGCGACTTCACTGACCGCCACTACGTACCAGAGGTACAACGCGAGCTCGTGACGAATGCGATTGCCCTGCACCACACCCCAGGCGTCGGTGTTGAATCCGGTGCCGAAGCCTTCCTGCTTTCCGCCGGTGCAGCAGTTGATGTGTTCGGGCTACGCAGCAATCACGTACCCGATGCAGTCCGCAAGACAGTCGTGCAGGACTACCCTCGCGTCGGCTTCAAGCGGGAGTTCACCGGGCTGTTACGAGCCGAAGCCAAGCAGGTCCCGCATGGGCGCGCCTGGTACCTGCACCGCTTCGCGCTCAGTGACGTGACGATCAGGCTCGCCCCTTTCCGCGGATGAGAACCTAGCCGTTCCCTGCGATGCGCTCACGCGCAAAGCTTCAGGTGACGGTGGGCTCCGCGTGCATCCGATCCTGCCGTACGTCAAGGGCGCGGCTCCAGAGTTGACCGCTGTCAACGTCCAGCGGAATGTCGACACAGCTCCCGGCAGCGCAGGCTGCGGCTATTGCTTAAACCGACCGTACCGGTGTGGAGACCCGGATGGCCGGTCGATCAGCAACTTTGAATCTCACGGCCCGCCCGTGGTGCCGATCGTGGTGCGAAATGACGGATACCACTGGGGAAATCCAGGCGTGGTGCGGACGACCGTGTTAGCGAAACCGCTTCTAGAGAGCGTATGCGACGCTGAGCGTCCTCCTCGTAATGAGAAGCTCGCCTGTTACGCCGACCGGACCGATCACGGTCCGCACCGCGCTCGTCACCTGGTTGTTGTATCCCTGGGGACGTGCGCGGATCTGGGCGAACTGCAACTACCGGTGCAACTACGACCACGGGCTGACTACCTCAGCCCCATGGGCGTCGGTCAACTCGTCAGGAGTCGCCGGCGTCGCCCGGATCAGCCCTGGTTCCCTCGGCCTGGCGCGAGTAACGTCTCAACCGCCCGGCGCACAGAGCTCCATCTCGCAAGAGGGGGCATGGAATGCTTCGTCGCCTGCTACTGATGGTCGGCCTGCTGATCGCGGGCTTGTTGTTCACTGGAGCGCCCGCGTTCGGCGGCGCGCCACCGGTCACCGAGACCACTACCCAGAAGAACCTCGTCGAGACCTTCGTCGATGTGATTCCCGATCCCGTCTGCTCGGAGGAAGGACCGCTTTACACCATCACCACGACCACCAACCTCGTCATGCACTCGACCATCTTCGCTGACGGCCGGGAGCACGACACCTTCACCCAGACCGGCACCTTCGTCGCGGTGCCGCTGGAGGACCCGACTCTGCCGAGCTACACCGGAAAGGTCACGATCTGGGGAGGCTTCAACGCCAACGGGGCGACCGTGAACGGAACGTTCACGTTCAACCTCCACGCCACCGGCTCGGACGGATCGACGATCCGCACCAACCAAGTCGATCACTTCAACGTCCGACCCGACGGCACGGTCAACGAGTTCTTCCACTGCCACTAGGCGTTCCGGGGAACTCACCCCGCCAGCTCCCGCGCCGGGCGCTGGCGGTGGGCGCGCGAAGAAGATACGACAGCAAGACGACACCGGCGCTGCGAGCTGACTTGTGGGTGCCGGCACCTTCGTGGCGGTCGGGGTCTCCGAGTGGAAACCGGCCTACGCCCTGCGCTCGAGCCAGGGGAACTTCGACGCCCTGACCTCTTCTATGCCATGGGCACGGACCGCGCCGTGGTTGGACGCTCGCACGGCTCGATCCATTGTGGGCAAGGCGTTTGGGCCTTCCTGATTGCGGCCCGTTGACTCGGTTGGCGGGTGTTTTGACGCGCGGCGACCTCACAAATCTCTCCCCGGCGAAACTGCCTCCGGATCGGGCGCGCCTCGATGAGCGGTCTGATGCCGTACTTCTCGAGCTCCCTGGGCGCGATACTTTCGGCACGCTCGTCTTCCAGGTCGCCGGCCAGCAGCTCTCCGTCGGGGCGACGCCCTGAACCTCGGAGGCGAAGTCATCGTGCTACTCCTGAGTCGCGTCCTCGCCGGTGGTGCAAGTCGGGGCGTGTTCGGGCGTGGGTGACCAGTTGTGAGCGTCAGTCGCAGAAGTCGCAGACGCCAGTTGCCGGGAGCGTCATGTGACAGGTCGGCACGCGACCCCATCCTGTTCCCCGAACTGTCCGACCGTGAGCGCGAAGTGCTCGAGCTGCTGGCCCGAGGGATGTCGAACAGCCAGATCGCCCGTACGCTCGTCATCGCCCCCAAAACCGTACGCAACCACCTGAGCAACGTCTTCACCAAGCTCCAGGTCCGCGACCGCAACGAGGCGATCGAACGCGCCGCCAGGCCGGCCTCGGCCAAGCCGACAACCCACGCGCCACATCGTGTTGACAGGGCATGTCATGAACCTCAGGAGCCGGCCCTCGTTCCACAAAGTGATCCACACCATCCCGGGCAGATGATCTGCGGCCGAGCCGGCCGGTGTGCTTTACGGCGCAAGCGCGATTGCTCTGCGCGGACGGCCTGCCCGATCCGGCTCTTGTGGTTCAACGGCCGAGCTTCGCCCGGCTGGGGCGCGTTTCCTCGCTTCGCTGCGGGCCGCGCCGCTTGGGCGTTGGCGACTGCAACCCTTCGCTGCCTTGGCCAGCGTCCGATACTGCCCCAGTCGGCGTGAATGAGCCATAGCTGCCCACCGAACTCAGGTGAAGACGGCCTCGGCGCCGCTACGGGTGCTGTCGGCGCAGGAGGGCGGAACGGTGGGGTCGCTTGCTACGGCGGCGCTGCGGACGTCGCCTCGACAGCCTGAAGGATGAGCTGGGTTCGACATGGCTGCGAGCGACGCCGGATCGTCGTGGATGGTGGCTCGCCTTGCTGTTTGTGCAGACCGCTTGAGCTCGGTCGGCTGGCGACGTCGTGCTCACCGATTCCTTGCTGATGGCCCATATGGACGACACGATCACCCGCCTGGCCACGCGCTGATCCGTCTCCGAGCCGGGTGACTGCCTGCCGGACCAGCGTCAGCACAGAGTCACTCACATCCATTGCGCATCGACCGCATCGGGGCCGGAATCCCTTCAGGGGTTGACTTTGCGCCCTCCCTGCGTAGTGTGCGCGGTGGGGCGGGTTGCTGTTGCGCGGTGTTGGGGTCGGACTGTTCGGCTGCACAGCGCAGCCTTTCTACGCGTAGGCCGTGCCGGCCCTTCCGCCCGGCCTCGATGGCCGGGCGATGGCGGGGGTCGCCACCTGTTCGCAAGCGGCTGTCCGTCTGCGGTCACCGGGCTCGGGCCTGGTCGGCCACCATGCCCATCGAGGCACAGGGAGGGACCATGCGCATTCAGCATTGGTCGAAAGCTTCAGCAGGAACAGGTCGCAGCTCGCGCGGTAGCGTCCGAGCGGGACGAGCAGGTCGGCGCCTGGTCGTCACGTTGGTCGCCATCCTCGGGCTGATCGTCGCGAGCGCGGGGACGGCGTCAGCCACCGGGAAGTACCACTCGCGCACCTGGGTTGTGAAACCGGGCCACTCGATCCAGAAGGTGGTCGACAAGGCCCGCTCAGGCGACACCATCAAGTTGAAGAAGGGCGTGTACTACGACGCGGTCTGCGTCGTCGGCAAGGGACTCACGATCATCGGTGCCGGCCAGGGTCGTACGGTCGTCAAACCACCCAAGAAGAAGTTCACGAAGACCGCCTGCTGGGAGACACCAGACGAGGTCTCGGGCTTCGCCTTCGCGGGCCCGGACCGCAAGTCCAAGGTCAGCAACCTCACCACGGACGGCCACCCGGGCATCGGCGTGGTGGCGTTCGAAGCCAAGCGCGGGATCGAGGTGTCGCATCACACCGGGCTGAGGCACGGTGAGTACGGCGCGGCAGCGTTCGAGTCCACGGGCATCGTCTTCACCCACAACACCGAGCTCGGCAACGGCGGCGAGGCGGGCCTGTACGTCGGCGACACCGACAACGCCAAGGCGTACGTGGCGCACAACCTGCTGAAGGGCTGGGCGTTCGGCATGTTCATGCGCGACTCACGGCATGGCCTGGTGACCCACAACGTGATGCGGGCCAACTGCATCGGTGCCCTGGTTCTCGACACCGGTCCTAACGGCACCACTCCGGACGGGGTCAACCGTCCGGGCGGCGCATGGTCCCTCGTCGGCAACCTGCTCACCGACAACGACCGGTTCTGCCCGGCCGAGCCGCCCGAGGTACCGGCTCTGTCCGGCAACGGCGTCGTCGTGCTCGGTGCCGACCACGTGCTGGTGAAGGACAACAAGATCATCGGCAACAACGCGTCCAAGCCCGGTGACATCCCGTCAGCGGGCGTCGCGGTCCTCAACGGTTCGCTGGCCGGCTCGGACGCCCCGGAGAACGTCGCGGTCGTACGCAACTTCTTCAAGAAGAACGACCTGGACATCCTCTGGGACGGGACTGGCAAGAACATCGTATTCCGTGAGAACTCCTGCAAGACCAGCAACCCGGCCTCGATCTGCAAGCACTCGCACCACTGATCGGGCGCACGCCCTGAGTAGAGGCGACACTGGTCCCACGCCCAGTCGGACGTGGGACCAGTACGCCACTCCCTCAGCTCATCGCGATGCCGACGTACTGCGTGCGTCGTCTCCTGGAGCTCGGTCCCGGGCTAGTCCCTCGCACGTTCGTCTGGGATCAGTGCCGCAGGTTCCTCGTTCTCGCCCCTCGGGCTGCGCTATGGGCTGTGGTCGCCGGCCGCGGCCAGAGACCACTCGGAGGCGAGCCGCCGCCCGTACCGGGCGAGGTAGGAGGCGCTGCGAGAAGCACGCGCACATGCCGCACCTTTGTGGAGATCTGAACCCGCGCTTGGGTTGTAGTGGTTGGTGGGTACCTCGTGTAGATGAGCTCTCCGATCCAGCAGCTTGCGCCTGCGCGCGATATCGACGCCCGCCTCACCGAGATCGAGCGCAGCTTGAATCTGCTGCTCAACATCACGCCGGTCAATGCGGCGGAGGCATGGGCGGACTTCGAGCGGTCTGACTTCGGGACGGCTCCGACTCTGCGGCTCAGACCGCTGGAGTTCGAGCCGGACGTGGTACGACGTGATCTCTACAGCCTCGAGATCGAGAACGTCACCGACCCTGCGCTGCACGCACTCTTCGGGGCGAAGCGCGACGAGATAGCACGACAGATCACGGTCTTGGAGGATCGCGACACGTCACGGTTCGTGTACGGGTCGCTGCAGCTGTATGGAGGGATTGCCCAGCCTCTCGCGTCCGCCGCGGATAGGCTGCTCGAGAACATCCCAGCCCAGGCTCCCAGCACCCGAAGCGTCACGGCCGGCGCGTTCGCGGAGGCGGCTCATGCGGAGTTCGATCGGTACCGTGCGGTGTATCCGGACTTCCCGGTGCACATCGAGGTGCGCGACGATATCTCCGAACTGATGGTGTCGTTCGGTTGGCTGCTCATCCCCGAGGCCGCCACTATCAGGGCGGATCGCGTCGAGCCGTTGCTGCATCACGAGGTCGGCACCCATGTCGTCACCTACCAGAACGGTGCCAGGCAGCCCCTGACGCTGCTGACGATCGGGCTGCCGGGCTACGACGAGACCCAGGAGGGCCTTGCCGTGCTCGCCGAGTACCTGACCGGCGGGTTGGATCCGCGGCGTCTGCGCGTGCTCGCGGCGAGGGTTGTTGCGATCGGCCAGATGCTCGACGGCGCCGGATTCCTGGAGATCTTCGAATCGTTACGGGCAGAACATCGGATACCGACGAGGACCGCCTGGTCCATCGCCATCCGGGTTGTCGTGGGGGGCGGTTCTGTGAAGGACGCGATCTACCTGCGTGGGATCACGCGCATCCTCGAGGCCCTCGCCGAGGGCAGCAGCCTCGATGCCCTCTTCGTCGGCAAGCTCGCGTTGGATCAGATCCCGTTGATCCAGGATCTGCTCGACCGCAAGGTGCTCAAGGCGCCATGGGTGCGTCCACGCTGGCTGGACGTGCCCGGCGCTCAGGAGCGCCTTGACAGGCTGCGCGCGGGTGCGTCGGTCACGGACCTGTATGAAGGAGATGTATCCGCATGAGGCTTGCCTTCTTCGTCAACGACGTCGCCACCGAGGTAGACGAGTACACCACGACGCGGCTGGCGAGGGCCGCCGCTCAGAGTGGGCATGAGGTCTGGTACGTCGGCGTCGGAGACGTCGACCTCGGGGAAAGCGATGGGCAGTTGGTCGCCCAGGCTCATCCCGCAGAGTCCGAGAAAGACGACACGCTCGAGGTCTTCATGGAGCGCATCAAGGAGCGCGATGCCGAACGGATCGTCATGGACGACCTCGACGCCTTGTTCCTACGCAACGAATCGATCGAC
This sequence comes from Kribbella sp. NBC_01510, assembly GCF_045040325.1. NCBI lineage: Bacteria > Bacillati > Actinomycetota > Actinomycetes > Propionibacteriales > Kribbellaceae > Kribbella > Kribbella sp. NBC_01510. Next base: position 3,174,987 of record NZ_CP109418.1, read on the forward strand.
GATCTGCACGAGCGACCGTGGGCAAGTCCACTGGGTGTGGTTTTCGGCCAGATGCTCCAGGCACGAGGCGTCACGGTGGTGAACGACCCGATGTCCCTGACACGTGCAACGAGCAAGCTCTACCTGGAAGAGTTCCCCGAGAAGATCCGCCCCCGATCGCTGGTGACGCGCGACCCGGAAGCAATCGAACGGTTCGCCGGCAAGGTCGGCCACTGCGTCGTCAAGCCGCTGTACGGAGCCAAAGGCCGAAACGTGTTCATGATCGAGGACGCGGACGAAGCGAACCTCGCCCAAATGACGGAAGCGGTACTCCAGGACGGCTACGCGATCGTCCAAGAGTTCGTCGACGGCGGCGAGGACGGCGATGCCCGGATCTTCCTGCTCGAGGGACAGATCCTCGAGCGCGACGGGAAGCCGGCCGCCTTCCGGCGGGTGCCCACAGGTAACGACCCACGGGCCAACATCAGCAAGGGTGGACGCTCGGTCCCTCTCGAGATCGGTGCCGTGGAACGCGGCATCGTCGAAGCAATGAGCGAGAAACTCGTGGCCGACGGCATGTACTTCGTCGGCATCGACGTGATCGGCGACAAAGTGGTGGAGATCAACGCGGAGAGCCCCGGCGGGATGCAGAGCGTCGAAAGGCTCTACGAGATCGACGTCTGCCCGACCGTCATCCAAGCCCTCGAGCGCCGCATCGGCTCGAAGCCCTGAGCCGCCGCAGTGTCCGTGAAGCGGTCGCCATCGGCGTCAGGCAGGCCGTCCTTGCACAGGATCGCGCGAGCATTGTGCCCTGCCGAACGTTCTGTCACGCCCCGTGCAGATCGACATCGCCCCTCTGCCGCTGATAGCGAATCGCGCTCGGCCGATGACCGTGAAGCCGAACTGCGTCGAGCAGCGGGTCTTGCGACAATCGGCGACGTGCACGAGTTCACTCGCGCGAGTGCCGAGCCGCAGGTCCTCAGGCGGGAGAACGCAACTTGAGCGCCGGCTGCGGGAGGTCGAAGCCGACTACGAAGATGCCGATGGGGCCTGGAACTGTCCGACCTGACCGGCGACCGCGACTTCGTCATCGGCACCTCCCGCAACGGCACCGGACCGCCACCCGACGACCCGAAGCGTGACGACGAATGGTGCAACCCGGCCCGGCAGGCACTCGGCGCCGCGCCGCAAACCACCCATCAGCCACACCTCGCCGCGTTCCTCTGGATCAAAGCCCCACGTGAATCCGACGGGGAATGCGGCGGCGAACAGACCTACCTGTTCTCGCCCACACAGGCACGCAACCTCATCGCCGCCACACGCCGGCTGACACCGGCGCAACGCGCCGCCGCCGCAACCGCGTCCCTAGCAGTTCCCTAGCCGACACCACCCAGCCTTGACCGGTTGCCGCGGCCGTTGTCCCTCCGCGGTTGGTGGACTCGACCTGCGGAGTATTGCTTGATCCGCGTGAGCGGTGGGTACCGGCGCTCTACCAAATGCTCGAGACACCGGGTGCGGGCCTCGAGCCCGCACGCGTTGTCACGGGCTCCCTGCTGGGCCACGGCCCACCCGCACCCGAAAGGCAGACCAAGATGTCGATGCATGCATTCGACCCCTGGACCTACCGAGCGACTTCCGGCTACACCGAGGGCAACGACCTGACCGGATACAAGATCGCCGCCACCGACGGCGACATCGGCAAGGTCGACGAAGCCACCGACCAGACCGGCAGCGCCGGGCTGGTGGTCGACACCGGACCGTGGATCTTCGGCCGCAAGGTGCTGCTACCGGCCGGCGTGGTCGAGCGGGTCGACCACGACGACGAGAAGGTCTACGTCGACCGAACCAAGGACCAGATCAAGGCCGCCCCCGAGTACGACCCGGACACCCGCGTCGATGACGATTACCGCACCCGGCTCGGCGGCTACTACGACGACACCTACCGGACCGGCATGTAGCCAGCTGTGCGTAGACCGGCCGTTCGGCGGCCGGTGCCGCGGTCCCGCCCAACACGGGTCCCGCGGCCACGGCCGCCGAACACACCTACCAGATCGCCCGCCGCTCGGCGCTCACCCCCGGGAGGCCGAGATGGCGACGATTGACCCTGCCGGTGCAGGCGCCGCGGAGGCGTTTGCCCGGTTGGCGATCGAGTTGCATGGCGCGGGCGGGCTCGAGGAGACCGTCGATGCGGTCGTGCAGTTCGCGCTCCAGGCCCTGGACTGTTCCCATGCCGGCATTGCCCTTTACAGCCGTGGACGGCCGCAGGTGCCGGCCGCAACCGACCCGCTGGTCTGCGAGATCTTCCATCACGCCATGGCATCGGGGCACGCGCCGCTGGTCGAGGCGATGCGAACCGGCCAGGACGTCTTGGTCCGAGACATCGCCACCGACGGTCGCTGGCCCGAATGGGCTGTCGAGGTCCGTGAACTCGGCGTCCGCGCCGTCTTGGATGTGCCGCTCACCATCGCCACCGGCACCGTCGGGATGCTCGGCCTGTACAGCACCACACCGGAGGCGTTCGGCCCCGATGACATTGCCGTCGCGCAGATCCTGGCGCGGCACGCCTCGGTCGCGCTCGCGAGCGCCCGCCACGAGGCGAACCTCGCGCAGGCCGTCGACGCCCGCAAACTGGTCGGACAGGCGATGGGGATTTTGATGGAACGCTTCGACCTCGACAGCGACCGGGCCTTCACCGTCCTGAGACGCTACTCCCAAGACACCAACACCAAACTCCGTGACGTCGCCCAGCAACTCATCGACACACGCAGACTCCCCGGCACGACAGCCCGGCCATTGAATGCCGAAGCCGCTCCCGGGAATCAGGATGGCCAACACGCCTCGCCGCACCGTCCAGTCGGCGCCTAGATCCCGGGCACCCAGACGGCATCGCCCTGAACTGCCTACCAGCGCTCGCAGAAGTACGGTCTGGTCGATGGCGCAAGCGTAGGGACGAACGCACTCATCTAGCCGCGATCCGCGCGCTCATGGCGATGTGCGGATGCTACTAATGACCTACGCGTGAGGTTGATACGAGTCGTGCTCCCCATAGAAGATGACCGCCTGCGTAGCTTCCTCCGAAGTCGGCACTGCACCGTCTCGCCACTCGCTCCAGACCCTCATGACCTCCACGGACACGCCACCACCAGCGTGCTGATCACGAGGTCTTGTGTGACTGGGTCGCCGCCGATCACCTCGGCGGTCACGACTGGTGTCCCACCGCTGTCGACCCCGGCGACGAGTACACCCTCGTTCTGCTCCTGGATCCGACGGGCAACTACGACAACGACCGGGTGGTCGGCTGCTCCTGCATCGGCTGTGGCTACCACCCGTTCGGCACGCCCGAACTCGAACCCGCCCCACACCCACCGTCTGGCCGTTCGTCACGACAGACCCCGGCCGGGGGATGGCGGGGTCAGTCTGACTGGCTTGCGCCCGGGGTGGACACGCAACCAGCTCCATCCAACGCCACCGGACCTCACAATCACTGCCTGACACGAAAGCGTCAACCGCAAATCCTCCCGGCCAACTCCCCCGTAGGCCCCAGAACTACTTGGCCGGCCGGAAGGATCTGCGGCCCGACGCTGGCCCCCTCCCACCAGCGCGAGCTGGATCCCGCTCGAGAAAGGAGCCAGCTGACCTGTCCCAGGTGCCCCAGGCCAAACGTCTCGCAAGGAGGCCGCGCATGAGGTGGCCGGCGCCGTCGCCTCCGGTCCCTCGTACGCCCAGACGCGGTAGTGGTCGGGGTTGACGCCGACGGCGGTGCAGACCGCCCCTGCTCGTGGGTCGGAGTGGACCAGCGGACGGGGGCGTTGTAGCGGCGGCGTGGAGCCATTCATGGAGCGAACTGCCCGATACGGATGAAGAATACGGGCACCGGAGATAGGTTCCTTGCAACGCATCACGCCTGAAGACGGCAGATGTGACGGTGACCTTCCTCCTCGTAATGAGAAGGTCGGCCGTCGCATTGCTTGGCTTACCGGGCAGCCCTCCCAGCACAGTGTGATCCGCCAACAGTTGCGACACATGTCCGCCGACTGATTCGCGACCTGGTGGAAGCCTGCCGGCCCTGGCCACCGGCCACCGGCCAACGCACGGATCTGCCGATGAGCGGTCGTGTCACTTCGGCTCGCCCAGATGGACGCAATCTTTGTATCGGGGCTGCCGCGTGGCGGGAACGGTTCCTAGGCAGCGCCGACCTTCCTGGGCGTCAGAACCAGCCGTACCCCGGTCACCAGCAGCCACACGAGCCAGGCGGCGTAGCCGAGCAGCCCCACGAACAGGATCGGCGACCCGTCAGCGATCGCGAGGTTGGCCACCCCGGCGGCGATCAGCAGGCCTCCCCCGGCCACGCCGAGCACACGCTGCCACGGCGCCGCCAGCCGACTCGCATGCGCCGCCAGCGCCGCGCCGATGAAGGTGGTGCCGAGCGCTGGCAGCGCCAGAGCGAATGCTCCTGCATGCAGCTGCCAGACCAGCTCGAACAGCGGGCTCGGCTCGGCGAGACCGCCGGCGGACAATACGACTCCGTTCCACAGAACGGCGTAGAGCGCGAGGACCGCCGCGAGAGTCGCGCCCGCGGCCACCGCGAGGCGCGACCAGTCGGCGCCCGCACCCCCGCGACGCCCGACCAGCCCGTGGAGACCGGTCACGAACACGAGCAGCAGCGGCAGGTTCAGCGCCTCTGAGCCGACCGCGATCGCGACCGCGCCCCGGTTCTCCGCGTGGAAGGCGAGCACCTTCTCGATCGGGTCGCCGAAGCCGGGCGCTCCGGCCCAGACCAGCACCGCATTCTGGATGACCAACGACGCTACCAATGCGATCGCCGCCGCGCCCACGACCCGCTCCCCGAACGCAGGGGTCGGGATCGGCCCCCTTTTGTGCGGCGATCTCATCTCTTACTCCTTCGGGCGCCGTCAGCGGAACCTTGTTCACGGCCACAGCATGCGCTTGTGTAGCCGCAATCAACATAGGGGATCACCCCGATCTACGCCCGGGCCTACCCTGCCGCTGCTGTTGCGCTACTAAACGCTGACTCGGGAAACGCACTCATCTGCCGCGATCCGCGCGCTCATGCCGAATTCAGGAAGTTGCGCAGTGGACTCGATGTCCCGCCTGCGGCCAGAAGAGTGCTCGGTTCCGATACCGTCAGGCTGTGGCCGGTTGGGAGAGTCTGCGTGTGGACCTGCGCCTGTTACTTGAGGAGTCACCGGGTGCGCTCGTGGTAGGGCCCGACCCCGATTACGAGCGGCGTGAGCAGCGGATCCGCATCGAGCTCGCCGCCTGGGCAACCGACATCGCGGCCGCGCTGAACGGAAAGTACGGGAGCCTCGTGGATCTGCGCGTCGGGGCGATGACCTTTCCGGCCGGACAGCTATTGGTGAGCGAGCACGCACGCCAGCTACACGGAGCACCTGCTGACTCCGCCGGGCTCGAGGTGGAACCCCTGTCTCCGTTGTCGGTCCGGACCGGTCGGTTCACGCACGAGGAGGTGCTGGTAACGAATCGAGCCGCGCACGAGCAAGTGCTCCTCACCAACGGTGCCCTGACATCGGCAGTGACCGACAACTCCGGCACCGTCGTCGGTCTGTACGTCGGCCCGCACACCCTCGCCCGGGTGGGGTTCGCGATCGAACCTCACCAGAGCCGCCCCGTGCCCGTCTTGATCGGCACAGCCTCGGTAGTTCCCGACGTGGGGTACGCCGTCCCGCCCGGAAGGTGGCGGCTGGTCATCGCGCTACAGACCGACAACGGCAACATGGTGGCGGCGCCGCTGGAGATCACCATCACGCCGTAAGCAGCACACGGAACGCCGACCAGCGGCTAACCGGGATGCTCGCCACCCAACCCACATGGACCCCAGCGCCGAGCCGTGGGTAGCAACCATGAAACGCACTGATTTGCCGCCGAGATTGAAACACGACCATGCCGATATGCGGTCCCTGACGAATGGAACGACTAACCTGCGTCGGTGACCGACGACGAGGTGCAACTGACGCAAGCCCAGGCGTATGAGGCGGCCTATCGGTTTGTCTGGCAATACATGGATCGGGAACCCGATCCCGACGCCGTCTCTCTGCAAGAGATGGTCGTGGCCCTTGAGCCCACTGCCGACCAGTACCGGACCAACGACCCTGCCTCGTGGGCTGACTGGCTGAACTGCGTCCGCGACACACTTGACGGCGTGCCGCTGCCACGGTTCCCACGAACCTGAGAAACGCACTCATCTGCCGCCGACAGTGAAAGTACGCCCATGCCGATGATTGGACTGCGGCTGGACGACTTAGGACGGCCTTTCGCCGGCCGCCGCCAACGCACCCGGCACAAGATCGGCTCCCCACCACCCCGGCTTCTGCCGATTTGAGCCCTTATTGATCAAGGGCGCGCCTTCGGTGCGCGGCCCCGGACTGCCGGACGCCACTGGCGCGCCGTCCTCGCCGGAGCCAGGAGCAGGACGCTTCCCCGTCCACGCGAATCCCAAGTGCCACGAGCGACTGTCCTGGCGACTGACCGCCCGGTTAGCCCCGTCCCCCTGGCCGCTCGATTGTCCGGTCACCACGACACACGTCAAGAGCGCCAAGGCGTCCCTACGGGATCGGCAAGCCGACTCTTGACATGCGCCGCGCTGACCTTGATCTGCCAGCTATCAGCGGGACGGGGCCAGAATGGCGACTACCTTGAGCCCGATGCCACACCTGAGAGGCGCGACGATGCAGTTCAACCCGGAAGAACTGGGGGAGCATGCGACCGACCTGCGATACGCGCCCAACAAGCTATATGGCGACGAGATCGAGGCAGCCAGCGGCACGATTTACCGAGCAGACTCGTCGGGCGAGTGGCTCAGCCACGGCGAGATCGAGGATCTGATCCAGCACTCTGAGGATCTCGAAATTTTGTTGGTCGACCACTCCGCAGCCTATCCGCCCGGGATCTACAGGGTCCGGGGCGACAAGATGAAGTCCTGGACGCGGCGGCTGTCCCGCCTCTACCTGACGGATGATGGTGAGGCTGATGCAGGAATTGGCTGGGGACTCATGGCCCATCGCTGGGTGGCCGATGACCGCGAAGCCTTGGTATTCAGCGTCTCCTGCTAGCTGAGCTAAGGCCAGGCGTCCTCGTGCCCTCCGCGTGCCCTAAGCGGTGGTCGCTGGGCGTCACTCAAAGGGTATTGCGGGGTGGCTTTCAAGCGTGAGGAACCCATCCACGCGGGTGATCAGCAGCCCTTCCAAACTGGTGATGTGGCGTCGTCTGGCAGCCATTGGGGGGACGGCGAAGGAGTGGCGGCGCGGTGTTAGGAGACGAGCTCGTCGATCACGATGCCTTCGTTCGCGAGGGTTTCCCGCATCCAGCGCCGTATCAGCTCGTTCGAGATGTCCCATGCGTACTGCAGGCCTTCAGCGGGTGTCTGCCTTGTGTCCGCGCGGAGAGATCCGGGGAGACTCGCGGCGGTGTCCGCTAGCAACCGGATCAGCTCGTGGTAGTCGTCGACGACTTCGCCCGACTCGAATCCGGGATCTCGTCGAAGATACGCAATCGTGCGAATGCAGGCCAGCGCACCTTGGATGAGGACCACGTTCGCCCGCGTGGCCAGTTCCTCGCCGCGACGGTCTCTTCTCCACATGCAGCAATCATCCAGCACGTCAACTGAGCGGAAGGTCGGCCCTCCGCGTGCCCAGCGGATGATGCCCACGGGCGGACCGGTCACTCAGGGGGTGGAACCGGGGGAGCGCACGCTTCGCAATCTGGCGTTCAGGGAGCGGGAGTGCCGCAACCGCCTTTTCAAGGCAGTGCTGAGTGACCCCAACGGCCCCAAACTGCGGGCACAAGGCCCCCTATCGACCTATGGCTAGCCGGGCTGAGGCAGGTGGGTTGCTGGCCGCTGCAGGCTCCTACCGGACCAGAAGGTGCCGGCGCCGGCGGCGTCGCCTGGTCGGGCCTGACCAGGCGTGAGCAGTGTCGTGGGGTGGTGGAGATACCTGGCATGACTCGTGGCACGAAATGACGGATACGCATGGGGATTCTCGCGCTCGTTGGGGGCGGCCGTGTTGCTAGAAGCGCTGGTAGAGAGCGGATGCGACGGTGTCGTTCTTCCTCGTAATGAGAAGGTCGTCAGTTCCAACGTCGCAAGCGCGTCGGCGAGCGCTGTTGACTCACCGAAGTGATCGATGGACTGGCGCGAGACTCCCCCTTCAGCGGTCCGTCGGTTGCCTCGAGTCGGCTACCTAGTCGCCACGAAGGTTGTCGTCGCGTCTGCAGAGCCAGCCAGGCTGACAACGAGCTCGTAGTCGCCGATCTCGGTCAGGTTTCCACCGCTGCGACGGATTGCGCCGACAAGCAGCTGGCGGAGATCTGACGTGTCTTCGGGATCGGCCTCGGCGCGGAACTTGGCGATCGGGTCGCCAAGGAAACGGACCTCGAGGTCGAGCGGCCGAGCCTGTCCGTCGGACAAGGGAGCTTTGTCGGTGCGACCGATAGTTGGCTCAAGGATGGTCGGGGCTGCGGCTGGAGCGACGTGCTTGACGAGGGTGCGGCGTCCGGAGTTGAGCTCCACGAGCCCCCACTCGTCGAGGAGTTTGACCGCTCGTTGAGCTGTTGAGACTGAGGCGCCGTGGGTAGCGGCGAGCTCCTTGATGGACGGGATGGGAAGGCCCTGGCGCAGGGTGCCCTGGAGGATCTGGGCTCGGAGGTCTACGGCGATCTTCTCGTAGGGGCTTGTCGGGTTCAGCTCGGTGATACCGATGGCTGGTGCGGCGGCGATTCCGGGGCGGGTGGGCATGCGGGAGGCAAGGCTGCCGGCTGCGCGTTGGTCGGATTCAGAGACCCAGGCGGTGTAGGCGCGGAGGGTAGTGGTTCCGCCGCCACCGTGGCCGAGGCGGCCGGCGACGGTTCGGACGTCGACGCCTGCGGCGATCAGTTCGGTGGCGGAGTAGTGGCGGAGCTTGTGGAGAGTGGTCTTGATTCCCAGGCGGCTGGCCAGCTTGCTGTATCGCTGGGTGACGGAGTCCGGGATCAGGTGCGTGGATCCGTCGGGAGCTAGCGAGAAGACGAAGGAGTCGTCAGCGAGCTCGAGTTGGAGTGCCTCGGTTCGGGCGAGAGCGCGTGCCTTGTGTTCGTGGAGGAGCTCGATGGTATCGGGGTCGAGGGTGATGCGGCGGTCCTGGTGGGCTTTGGTGTCTTTCTCCCACTTCTTCCCGCTGCGTTGGCCGATGGCCTTCTCCAGGTGGAGTACGGCGTTGTCCAAGTCGACGTGGTGCCAGCGGATCGCGCAGAGTTCGCCGCGGCGTTGACCGGTGATCATCATCAGCCAGATGAGAGCTCCCCAGTCGGGGTCTTTGCAGGCCTCGTTGATGATGCGGGCGGCTTGCTCGGGAGTTGGCGGCCGTGGGTTGCCCTTCGGGGCCGCCGGCGGTTCGGCGTCTGCGATCGGGTTGGTTGTGACCCACTTCCAGCGGACCGCGCGACGCAGAGCGCCGTACAGGATGAAGTGGATCTGGCGGATCGTCGAGGCCGCAAGGGGCTTGCACGTGTGGGGGCGGCAGCGCTCGTCGCACTCGTGTTTGCGAGTGGTTCTGTGGTCGATCTGGCCCTTGGTGTTCCTGCAGTGGTCGCGGCACCGGCGGAGCTCGGCGTACAACGAGTCCATGATGCCCGCGTCGAGGGAGCCGACCTTCAAGTCGCCGAGGAGTGGGCGGATGTGCTTGTCGGCGTAGCCCTTGTAGACGTCGAGGGTGTTGAACTCGAGATCGGCTTCGGACAGGTACTTGTCGAGCAGCTGGTTGACCGTGGCCTTGGTGCGCGGGTTGCGGCGCTCGTACACCTGGTTGAGCAGCCGGACGCGGGTTTCCTCGGCCAGCCTCTCGGCGTCCGGGCCGGCCGGGATGACCTCGGTCAGGTCGTGACGCCGCTTCGAGACCGGGTCGATGCCGGCATACACGCGCACTCTGATGGCGCCGCTCGGCAGCGCATCGATGCCGCCGCGATCGCGCATCTTGCGACCATTCGCCCTGGCCATGCGGGCAAGTCTAGACCCACCTTGCGTCACGAACCGTGTCACGACGCGAATCCCAGAGGCTAGCTGACCCCCTCAGACGAGTGGCCCCTGACTTGTTCCTGCAGGTCAGAGGCCATTTTCTGATGGTAGGCCCCGTGGGACTCGAACCCACAACCCGCGGATTAAAAGTCCGCTGCTCTGCCAGTTGAGCTAGAGGCCCTCTCACGAGGGGTGAGGGGAACAGTGTGTCAGGTTTGTCGAGGGGTTTGCTCGGTGGGGGCGGGATCGGGATCGCGAAGTGATCACTGTTCGGAGTGGAGTGGTCGGCGTACTCTCAGGCTCAGGGGGAGCAAGGGGGCACGAACATGGTGGTTGTGGAGCGGGCGGCGATCATCGGGGTGCATCGTGAGGTGGTGGATGCCTGGCGGGAGATCGTCGGGCTGGCGAGCACGCTGGGGCTGGCCGATCGGATCGTGATCGGGGTCAAGCTCAAGGCGCGGGCTGATGCGCTGGCGACGTACGAAGGGCTGGTCCGGGACGCGGGGGACCTGGCCGGCGATGCGCGAGCGTTCGCGGCGGCGGTGAAGACACAGAATCCACTGACTGCCGGGTTCTGCGGTGTCGGAGTGGCTGCCGGGGGGCTGGGGTTCTTCGGGTGGTGGTCGTTCGAGGCGCTGAAGGGGGCGTTCACCGCGGACGTGGGTACGGCGGGGATGGCGCAGACGACCGTGGCCTTGATCGGCGTGCTGACGGTGGCGGCGGGTGCCGTGATCATCGGGGTCGTCCGGGCCGCGGTGATCGCTGCTCACTCCGGGCTGCAGGCGCGGGAGATCTTCGGCGTCAACGAGCATCCGTCCGTGGTCATGCTGCGGGAGGTGCGGCCGGCCGAGGAGCGGTTGTTCGCCGTCTTCCAGCAGCGGGTCCCGGAGCCACCGATCAGCGCAGGACCGTTGATCGTGCTGGGGGTCGGCGGGCTGATCGCCGGGATTGTCTTCGCGATGATGGTCGGGGTCGGCGCCGGCACAAGCTGAGGTTGACCCGGAGGTCGCCTGCGCTGTGTGTTGCACACAGGTCAAGGCGGTGACGCTGGGGGTGTCGACTGGCGTGCCGCTTCCTCGGGGAGGAATGGCGATGGTTTTCCGGATCCAATTCGGGTGCGCCGAACGCCACACCATCAGCCCGATCGGGACCCACATCCTGACCGGATCCCACGGCTGACTCGACAGTAGGTCACGAAACCGCTGCGGTTCGCGACGGATCCGCGCCAACCCCTCGCCTGACGCGGCGGCCCGGTGGTACGGATCGGAACTTGCCCGGGAAGTCCGGGCGCTGACAATCCCGCCGCGGGGGGAACCGACGGCGGGTTGGGGGGAATCGTGCATCTCATTCGTGCTGCGCTGGCGCCCATCGCGCTGCTGGCTGTCGGCGCACTCGCCACCGGTTGCGGATCATCATCGGGTACGACGGATGCCGGTGAACCGGCCGCGATCGCGAGCATCCGGACCGCCGCCACGCCGACGTCCACTCCGGCTTCGACCACGGCGCCACCGACGACCGAGCCCACAACGACCGCGGAGCCGACGACGAAGGCCAAGCCGACCGCGCCGACGCCGGCGCGGGTGACGACCAGGAGGCAGGTCATCGAGTTCAAGACCATCCCGTTCAAGAAGAAGACGGTGACGGACGGCTCGCTTCCGAAGGGCGAGAAGACCATCCGGACCACGGGCAGCAACGGGACACGCAAACTGACCTACGAGGTCACGTACGTGAACGGCGTACAGACGGCCAAGGAGCTGCTGCGGCAGGAGGTCTCCAAGCAACCGCGGACACAAGTGACCGTCGTCGGCACCAAGGTCGAGGAGGAGAGCGGGTCGTCGGGTTGCGATCCGAACTACAGCGGCTGCGTCCCGATCGCCAGCGATGTCGACTGCTCAGGTGGCAGTGGCAACGGTCCGGCGTACGTCCAAGGTCCGGTCACTGTGATCGGCGATGACATCTACGGCCTCGACCGCGACGGTGACGGCATCGGCTGCGAGGACTGAGACCAGTCAACGCCGCGTGGCGGTGAGCTGGAGCTCAAGGATCACGTCCGGGCTGACCATGACGGTGGTCAGGGCGTTCCAGTTCACCTGCCAGTGCATGCGATTGAGCGTCCGGGTCGCCTTGAACGTGACGTCTCCGTCCGCCTCGATCAGCTCGAACGGGACGGTGACCGGATGCGTGACACCCCGCATGGTCAGGTCTCCCGTGACGTCGAACGTGGTCGCGCCGGCCTGCTCGACCTTCGTCGACACGAAGGAGACAGTCGGGTACGTCGCGGCCACGAGGAAAGTCTTGCTGAGTTGGTCATCCCGCTGCTTGTTGCCGGTATCAACGGTGTCCGCCTGGATCGTGAGCCGAGCACTCGAGGCGCTCGGGTCGTCACCATCCAGGCGCACGACTCCCTCGAACCCGGCGAACCGCCCCCGCACCCTGGTCGCCATCCGATGCCGAGCAACGAACCCGATCCGCGTCCGCTCGGCATCGAGAACGTAGTCCCCGGTCAGCTCGCTGAGCTTCGTCGTCATTGTCATGCCAGTACGACGAGACACCCCCGCCGAGTGTCAGGCCTGTACCACAACAAGCGTCTGGCCGTCTGCGTGGTCCGGCGCTAGGCAGGCCAGCGCGGCGAGCGGCCGAGGTGGGCGACGATCTGGTCGAGGGGGTCGTCGCCCGACCAGGGGAGGTCCACAGTGAACGCGGCGCCGGGGACGAGGCGGACGTCGCCGGTGGGGACGATCTGGGCGACGGTCTGGGCGGCTGCCAGGACGTCAGGGGTGAACGTGACCCCAGTGCCCAGGGACTTGGCGACGTCCCAGCTGTGGACGACGTAGTCGATGAAGTGGAAGCTGACGGCCTGGTGGCCGGGGAACGACAGGCCGGGGCCGAACTCGGGGAGGGCGAACTGGCGCTCGGTGACGCCGTCTTCGGCGAAGGCGGTCAGGACGTGTTCGGCGGAGGTGATGTACGCCTTCACCGGGTCGTCGCCGAGGTCGCGGAGTTTCCAGAGCTCCGGGTCGCTCTCACCGCGGGACGCGGCCGCGAAACCGTAGTGCTGGGTGGCCATGTGGGCGAGCAGGCCATAGAGGGTCCAGGCGCGGCAGGGGGTCGGCTTGGCCAGGTCGGCGGAGGTGGCGCGGGATACGACGTCGATGCTGGTCCGCACCGCGGCGGCGTCCAGAGATACGTAGTCAACTGTAGGCATGAGCATATCGTATGCGCCAGCTTATGATCGCGCCAGTGTTATCTTCCGGCTATGCCGAGCGAGGACCCAGGCGAGCGTCCCGACCTCGCCGCGATGCTGGGTCCGTTGGTGCGGGCACTCATCGCGGCCGAGCTGCCGGTGCTCGCCGCGCACGAGGTCTCGATGTGGGGATATTCGGTGCTCACCGTGCTGGACGAGACTCCGGTGCGCACGCAGGCCGCGCTGGCCGAGGCGATCGGCGCCGACAAGTCGCGGATCATCGGCACCCTAGATGAGCTCCAGGACGCCGGCCTGATCGAGCGCACCCCGGATCCGGACGACCGCCGCGTCCGCCTGCTCTCGATCACCACCCAGGGCCGTCGCGTACGACGTTCCGTCCGCAAAGACATCCGCGCCCGCGAGGAGCGCCTCCTCGCCAAGCTTCCCCGAGCCGATCGCGAAGCGTTCCTCCGCGTGCTCCGCGCCCTACACGAGGCCCGCGACGCAACGCGCTGACGGACGACAGTGCCGGAAGGCGCCGCCGGAGGTGGTGGTGGAGCGCGGTGACGTCAGTCCTGCGATGGAGGGCTTTCACTCGCGGGAGTGATCCGTCCGGCGGGTGACGCCGCAGAGACTGGCGGCATGGCATCGATTGTGGGGGCACCGGTTCGAGTCGCACGCAGTTGGGTGTCGACGGCCGCACTCGTGTGGGCGGCGGCGTACGGCTGTCTGCGGGTGTGGTTCGCCACCGGGAATGCGCCGGTCTGGAAGCTTCCCGGGCGCGATCTCCTTGTTCCTGACTGGATTGCAGTCGCCGGGTGCCTCGTCAGTGCTGCGGGGGTGATCGCGCTCGGTCGACAGCCGCGCTCCCGAGCCCTGATCCGGTTGCTGTGGGTGCTTGCCGCCGGCTGGGTTGCCGCGGCTGCCTTCGCTCTGCTCGATCTGGTGGCCGGTCTGCTGCCCGGACTCGGGATTCCCTTCGATTTGCTGGGGATGCTCAGTAGGTTCACTGCGCTGGGAGGCGCCGCGCTGCTGGGGGCGACAGCGCTGGCCTACCAGCGAAGGCTCGACCCGACCTGCCTTCGCTGCACGGGTCGGCCGCGTCCCACCTCGATACCGACATGGCCAGCCTGGCTGGCCGTCGTCGGCTGCCTGACCCGGCTGGCCGCCCAGGCTGCGGTCGGATTCGGCAGTACGCCGTACGACGGCAACCTCTCGCGCATCATCTTCGAAAGCGGCTTCGTGCTGGCGGGCGTCGCGCTGCCCCTGCTGCTCGTGTATCGGCCTGGCCGGTTCTTCCCCCGTTGGATGCTGCTTCTCCCGGGATTCGGCCTGGGTGCAGGGATCACGGCGTACTTCGGTGTCGGGCTTCTCCAGATGATCGGCAACGTGATCCAGGGCAAGCCCGCGTACGACGATGTCGGTCTGCCGGAGGCCTTCTTCTGGGTCGCGGTCCCGGCCTACCTTCTCTGGGGCGTCGGCCTGACGCTGGCCGCCTACGGCTACCACCGCCGCACCCGCAAACCCTGCAAGGGCTGTGGATTGTGATTTGATCCGGTACAGAATGGTGGCGAGAACAGCAGCCAATTGAGCAGGAGCGCCGATGGCCGATGACCGGGCGGCCCTGCTGCGTGAGCTGCATGACGTCCATGGGCCGTCGCTGTGGCGGTTCGTCGTGCGGCTGACCGGTGACGACCGGCTGGCGGAGGACGTCGTACAAGAGACCCTGCTCCGGGCGTGGCGCCGGCCGCAGATCCTGACCGAGGACGAAGCGGGGGCCCGGGCCTGGCTGTTCACAGTGGCGCGCAATCTCGTCATCGACGACCGGCGCAGTGCCCGGGTCAGCCGCGAGGTGGCCAGCGACGACCTGCCGGAGAACCCGAGCGCCGACCATGCGAACGCCGTACTGGACGCCTGGCTGGTGGCCGAATCACTGGCCCAGCTGTCCGAGGAACATCGGCAGGTCATCGTTCGTGCGTACTACGGACGCCGGACGGTCACCGACATCGCCGAAGAGTTGGACATCCCGTCCGGCACCGTGAAGTCGCGGCTGCACTACGGGCTGCGGGCGTTGAAGCTCGCGCTGCAGGAGAAGGGGGTGACGAGTCAGTGAGTGATCCGTACCGGGACTGGGACGCGGCGTACCTGCTCGGCGCGTTGTCGGCGAAGGATCGGCGCGCGTACGAGGAGCATCTGCGGACGTGTGACGAGTGCTCGGCGGAGATGGCGTCGTTGGCCGGCGTACCCGGGACGCTGGCCGCGCTGCCGGACGACCGAGCGCTCGCGACCATCACCGCCGACCCTCCGAACCTGCTGCCCGGCCTGGTCCGCAACGTGCAGCGGGAACGGCGCCGGCAGCGGGTGCGGCTCGGCGCACTGATGGCCGGAGTCGCGCTGGTGGCTGCCGCGATCGGCGCGGTGATCGCGATCCCACTCACCCACGAGCAACCGCAGGGGGACTACGTCGTCCTCGCGCAGACCGTGTCCAGCAAGCTGTCCGCGGACGCGCGGCTGGTGCCGGAGCGCTGGGGTACGACGATCGAGATCAGCTGCCGGTACGACGACCTGGCGACGCCGAGCGAACGAGCCCGGGGATACGAGTTGTACGTCACAGACACGTCCGGCAAGTCACAGCTGATCGCGAGCTGGACGTCATCGCCTGGTACGACGGTGAAACCGGCCGCCACCACGAAGTTGCAGCGCAGCGAGATCCAGGCGCTGGACATCCGTAGTTCGGAATCTGGACGGGTCCTGCTCGCCGTGCATTTCTGATCACCGTCGGCATGATTGCCCGCGGCACAGAAGGGCACCTGACACTCAAGAGCGGCGGTCGCTCGAGAGGCCCCCGATCCAGGCCCCGGTGTTCAGGGACGTGCACCGGGGTCGCCGCTTGCCCCGGGAGCCGCTGTCCCGGGCGGCCGCCGTACCCAAAGAATTTCCGTCGATTCTGTAACACCCGGCCCGTCACCAGCGATACACCCTGTGTAACGCCACTGAGGATCCCGTCCCAGGTCAACCGCCCGAAGGGCCTGGGACGGGGTTCTCGTTCGACGCGAGGCGCCCCGGCAGCGTTACGCACGAAGGCCCCCGGTCGACCTACCCCGGGGGCCTTCGTGCGTTATCCCCTCCTCAGCTCAACGCACTCTTCCGGTGCGCTACGACGCTCGTTCGCTTGGGCCGTCCGACGCGGGCAGCGCGATCCGGTCCGCCGGCAGGCGTTCCGTCCGCTCCGTCCCGTCGTCGCCCTCGTACTGCACCAGACCGGTCCATCCCGTCTCCTCGTGCTCGCGGCCGATCAGCCAGCCGCGACGCCACTGACCGTCCGCATGGACGATCACATGGCTGGGCAACGGGAGGCGGGACACCAGATCGGTGCCGGGCTCGAACTCAGTCATGGCCGAAGGCTAGGTGGTTTCGGCGCTTCGCGCCTCTTGGAAGCGTGTTCCGTCACGCACTTCTCAGACTCTGGGCAGTAGTTCTCGTACGACGCCGACCGGCAGCCCCAATTCACGGACCGAGCCGGTTACTTTCAGCGCTCGCCCGCCGGGGATGTGGCTCACCCACCCGTGCTGCAAGGCATGTGCACACAAGGCCGCGCCGACCGCGCCGGCAATGTGCGGCCGCCGCTCGGTCACGTCGAGGCACGACCGCAGTACAGCCCGTCCGCGCCTCGGCCCGACCTCGATGCCGAGATCCGCCAACCAGGCCAGTCCCGCCGGTGTCAGAGCGATCCCTTCCGACCAGTCGAGCAGGCCGCGCTCGGTCATCGCATCCGCGAGCGCCACGCCGAGCTTGCCGGCCAGGTGGTCGTAGCAGGTCCGGGCTCGCGCGAACGCGTCTCGTTTGCTGACCGCGGACAGGCTGTTCGCAACCTCAGCACGCCGGGGTGCGAGCGCGGCGAGTCCCTCGATCAGCTCGGCCGTGTCCGGACCGGCGAGTTTCACGTAGCGATGCCGGCCCTGCCGAACTTCGGTCAGCAGCCCGCCCTCGACGAGCAGGTTGAGATGCTCGCTGATCGTCGGCCGCGACACCTGCGCCACTCGCGCCAGCTCGGTAGCCGTCCAGGCCCGCCCGTCGAGCAACGCCAAGCACACCGTCGCCCGCGTGCCATCAGCCAGCATGCGAGCCCAAGCAGCCAACTCCTGTCCCTCAGCCTGCATGCTCATCCACGTCCTCGCTTCGCTCCGGGCGCGGATGAGACACAAGGTGCGCTGTGTTTGATGATGAACTCGCTCCGCTCGTTCATGACCTCATCATGCCGCTCCGACAGTTCGGTCACCGCCGAAGCGACCGCCGCCTAGCGTCGGAATCATGACTCACCTGACGATCGAACCGTCCATCCTGTACGTCGGTACGCCGGTCGCACTGCTGTCCACCGTGAACGACGACGGCACGAGCAACCTCGCCCCGATGTCGTCCGCCTGGGCGCTCGGCGACGTCGTCGTACTCGGCGTGGGTGGATCCGGTCAGACCGCCCACAACCTGCAACTTCGGCCCGAGCTGGTCATCAACTACCCGTCGCCGGCGCAGTGGGAGGCGGTCGAGCGGATCGCCGGTCTCACCGGCCGCCATCCGGTGCCGGACGCCAAGAAGGCCCGGTTCCGCTTCGAGCGGGAGAAGTTCAAGGCGGCCGGGCTGACTCCGGTGGCGTCCGAGCGGGTCGGGCCGCCGCGCGTTGCCGAGTGTCCACTGCAGTTCGAGGCCACCGCGGTCCAGGTCGAATTCGATGCCGGAGGCACCTTCTTGATCATCCAGGCGAAGGTACTGCGGGTGCACGCCGACGACCGGATCGTCGTACCGGGCACGTCGTACGTCGATCCGGACGCGTGGTCGCCGTTGATCTACAACTTCCGGCACTACTTCGGTCTCGGCTCGGAGCTCGGCGAATCCTTCCGGACCGAGACGCCTAGGCGCAGTCGGTCCTGAGCTGGGTAGCGGTCGATCTGTGGGGAAACAAATGTGCACCCGGTGACAGTTTTGTTCCCCGCCGGCCCGGCCGGCGCACCTAGAGCAGCCGGAGGTAGGCGTCCAGGTCCAGGTCTTCGAGCTGCCACATGACGCCTACCTCAACACTTCGAGCTCACTTGAGGTCAAGCTCGGTGAACAACGTCAGCTGGATGCCGCCGGGGGTTTCCAGGCGGGCGTTCAGCGAGTTCCACGGGGTGCGGGTCGGCTCGGCGATCACCGAGGCGCCGGCGGCGGCCAGCTTGCGCGTCGCCTCCGCGGAGTCGTCGACCTCGAAGGCGACGCGGTACTTGCCGGCCACCCGGCGGCCGACCTCGACCGCGTCGATGAAGTCGGCCTGGCCCGGGTCGGCGATCTCGAGCGTGGCCCGTTCGACCTCGAGGATCGTCACCCGTCCGTTCTCCGATGAGTACGACGCCCGCTCCGGCAGCCCGAGCACGTCCCGGTAGAACGCCACCGCCTCGTCGTAGTCGTCCGCTGTCACGACCAACCGCAGTTCCTTGACCGTCATGGCTTCAGTATCGGGCCCTGATAGGGCTACCACCCCTGGGCCAGGGCAGTGGTCCGCGGTGCCGGGGTGAGCTGGTAGCCGGTGTTCGCCGAGAACTCGGCCGACAGGGCGAACCGGTCCCCGCGGACCACGGTGTGGCGCCACTCGACCGGGCGGTTCTGCGTGGTGCCCTGGCGAATGATGGAGAAGACGGCAGCGTTGGCCGGGCAGTGCAGCAACACCCGCTCGGCCGGTGTCGGGTTGATGGCGCGGATGTCCTCGCGGCCGTGGTCGAGGCTGAGACCGGTCCGGACGGACAGCTCGTTGTAGAGGCTGGTGTGGGTGAAGTCGGCGTCGAGTAGGGGTTCCGCGAGTGATGCGGGGAGCCAGACCCGGTCCAAGGCCAGCGGTTCGTTACCGGCGTACCGGAGACGCTCGAGGTACAGCAGTGGGCTCGACGCCTCCAGGTCGAGCCGGGCTGCGATGACGCCGTCGGCTCTGATGTCGAGCGCCCGTACGACGCTGTGCTGTGACAGACCGGATGCCTCGACGGACGAGAACAGGCTGTAGAGCGCGCCCATCGGCTGCCGGATCTCCGGCGCGGCCGCGACTCGGGGCTGGCGGCCGCGTTCGGCCACGATCAGACCGTCCGAGCGCAGTTGGCTGAGTGCCTGCCGGACCGTGTGCCGGCTCACCTCGTAGTCCTCGACCAGCGCAAGCTCACCGGGGAAGGCCGCGTCGAACTCCCCGGACCGCAGCCGCCGGACCAGATCCTGCTGCAACTGCTTCCAGAGCGGCTGGCCGCCGGAGCGGTCGAGCCTGCGCACGGTCATCTCGGGGCGTCCTCCCAGTGGGCTTGCCAAATGTCCGGTCATCTCCTAGCTTAAATGTGCGTACATTTCTGCGAAAGGAGCCGGCTCGATGGTGCAGGTCGAGGTTAGGCCACCCGTCACCCCGGTCGCTGCTCTTCACCACCCGCGCCTGCACGCTGTCTGGTCCGGAGTGACCCAGCGCGCCCTCGGTCTGCTCGTCGTGCTGGCCCTCGCCGCGATCGCGCTCCCGCTCGGTCGACTCGTTCCGGTCGTCGGCGGGCCCGTGTTCGGGATCGTGCTCGGGGTGCTGGGCGGCTTGCTGATCCCGGCGCTGCGTGCCGAGCGGTGCCGGCCGGGCTACGACTTCGCCTCGAGGAACCTGCTCCAACTGTCGATCGTCATCCTCGGCACGGGCCTGTCTCTTCAGCAGGTGGCTCGCGTCGGCGCTTCATCGCTGCCGGTGATGCTCGGCACGCTGGCGATCGCGCTCGGCGGCGCCTGGCTCTTCGGCCGGCTGCTCGGCGTCCGCGGTGATACGCAGACGTTGATCGGAGTCGGTACGGCGATCTGCGGTGGATCCGCGATCGCGGCGGCAACAGCCGCGATCGGAGCGAAACGCTCGTCCGTCGCCTACGCACTCGCGACGATCTTCACCTTCAACGCGGTCGCCGTACTCACGTTCCCGCCGCTCGGCCACCTGTTCGGGCTCAGTCCGGAAGCCTTCGGATTGTGGGCCGGTACGGCGATCAACGACACATCATCCGTGGTCGCGGCCGGGTACGCCTACAGCCAGAGCGCCGGCGACCAGGCCCTCGTCGTCAAGCTGACGCGCTCGTTGACGCTGGTGCCAATCGTTTTGGTGCTGGTCTTCCTCAAGTCGCGCCGCGAGTCCCGGGTGGCCGGCGCCAAGACGAAGCTGCCCTGGCGCAAGCTGGTCCCGCTGTTCCTGATCGGCTTCATCGCGGCCGCGGGTCTCCGAAGTGCAGGCGCCGTACCCGAGACCTGGTTGCCGACGCTGAGCCTGATCGGCACCTTCCTGATCACGTCCGCGCTGGTCGCGATCGGCCTGTCACTCCGGCCGAAGGAACTGCGCGACGCAGGACTCAGGCCGCTCCTGCTCGGAGCGATCCTCTGGGTCCTGGTCGCGGTCGGCAGCCTCGGACTTCAGTCTCTCTCGTAGGCGGCCTGGCGGACCTGGATCTTCTGGATCCGCGGTACGTCGAGCTTGCTGCTGCGGTCGAAGCGGTAGATGCCGTTCTCTTCCTGGAACACATCGGTCAGCTGCGTGTAGCAGTAGCCGAACATCAGCGGGTTGTCGAGCAACGCGTCGACCAGGCCGGCGAAGCGGGTGTAGAACTCCTCCTCGTCCGCGACCCGCTGTCCGTAGCCCCAGGAGTCCTCGCTGCGCCCGCTCTTGCCCGCAGCCGCCGCCTCCGCGTTCCACCAGATGCCGCCGAACTCGCTGCAGAAGTACGGCTGGCCGGCGTACGGCTGGGAGATCGGTCGCCCGTCGTGCCCGCCGACGTTCCCGTACGGCTTGTCGTCGACCAGGTCGGCCATCTGCTTCGCGAACTCGGTCGGGTCCTGCTCGTAGTTGTGCGAGTCCCACACATCGGTTTCCGGCACGCGGTGCGAGTAGCCGGACGCGTCCAGCACCGGCCGGGTCGTGTCGGCGGCCTTCGTGGCGAGGAACATCGCGCGGGTGACGTCGTCCAGCTGGGTGATCCGGTCATGCAGAAGTTGGTGTGTCTCGTTCAGCGGGCACCACCCGATGATCGACGGGTGGCTGTAGTCGCGCTCGACCGCTTCCAGCCACTGCGCGACGTACGATGCCGTCGGCTGCTGATTGTCGTTGCCTGTGTCACCGACTCCCGAGCCCCAGTCGCCGAACTCGCCCCAGACCAGGTACCCGAGCCGGTCCGCGTGGTACAGGAACCGCTCCTCGAACACCTTCTGGTGCAGTCGCGCGCCGTTGAACCCGGCCGCGATGCTCAACTCGATGTCGCGGACCAGCGCCTCGTCGGACGGCGCCGTCATCAGGCTCTCCGGCCAGTACCCCTGGTCCAGTACGAGCCGCTGGAACACGTGCCTGCCGTTGATCAGGATCGCCTTGCCGTTGATCGACACCGAGCGCAGTCCGGCGTAGCTGTCCGCGGTGTCCACAACGTTGCCGTTGGCATCGATCAGCTCGAGGAGAACGTCGTACAGATGCGGGTCGGTCGTGTCCCAGTGGCGGACCCGGTCGGCCGGGATCTGCAGCGTGAGCCGGGGCGCGAGGTCGAGGTCGGCGCGGACCTCCGCCCGCGTGACCTCGCCGTCGCTGTCCTTCAGCGTCGCGCGGATCTTCCAGTCCGGCTTGTTCGCCGACACCGGTACTTCGAGGTGGAAGCTGGAGCCGGCCACGTCCGGGGTGATCCGGGGGCGGCCCAGGTGCACGGCCGGGACGGCCTCGAGCCAGACGGTCTGCCAGATGCCGGTGGTCCGGGTGTAGAGGCAGCTGTGGTTGAAGTAGAGCTGACTTTGCTTGCCACGCGCCTGCGGGCCCTTGTGGGTGTCGCGGGCGCGGACCACGATCGTGGCCTCCTCGCCCGGCTGGGCGACCTTGCTCAGGTTGGCGCTGAACGGCGTGAAGCCGCCGCGGTGCCGGACCACCTCGACGCCGTTCACCCACACGGTCGCGTCGTGGTCGACCGCTTGGAAGTGGAGTACGGCGTCCTTGCCGGACCACTCGGCCGGGATCGTCACGGTCGTCCGGTACCAAACGGCTTCGAGGAAGTCGACGTTCTCGATCCCTGACAGCTGCGTCTCCGGCGCGAACGGGACGGTGATCCGCTGTGCCAGGTCGCGCTCGCGCACCCCGCGCTCCAGCCCGGAGTCGGACCGGTCGACCTCGAACTGCCACTCACCGTTCAGATTCACCCACTCCGCCCGAACGAACTGCGGACGCGGATACTCGGCACGAGGCTGGCTCATTCGTACTCCCGGGAAGCTGAAGTGCAGCGGTCGACAAGCACAGTACAACGTTGGAAAAACCCCGGCAACGCCTCGCGCACCAACTGCTGTCGCCCCCTCGCACCCGGCTCCGCTCGCCACCGCTCGCCCGACCCACCCTTGCTTTCCACGCGCCGCCGCGCGCTCAACCACGTGGTGGAGCTACGTGGTCGTGCTGAACAGGGCGGCGTTGAGGAAGTCGGCTCCGAAGGTGCCTTCGCGGTCGGAGTGGACAGGTCGGACTTCGAGGGGATCGAGGGGCGCGAAGATGGTTCGCAGGTCTTCGAGCGAGAAGGCCATGCCGCCGCCGGTGTCGCCGGTCGTCACGACCTCGAGATCGGTGGGGGTCTGCACGCGGCCGGCGGCGAACGTGACGATCCCGAAGCGTCCTCCGTCGCGCACGGCCGGCACCACCCGTGCGAGGTACGTGATCCGCCGGTGCGGGGCCAGGTGGTGGAAGCACCCGGAGTCGTAGACGAGATCGAACTGCCCGGCCGGCAGCGGGTCGCGCAAGATGTCCGACGCCGTGAGATTCACTGAGGCGGGCATCGTCGGCCGGACGCTGTCCAGCAACGGCGCGGCCAGGTCGATGCCCTCGACCGTCGCGCCCTGCTCGGCGAACCACCTGCTGTTCCGACCGGATCCGCAGCCGATGTCGAGTACGCGGGCGCCGGCCAGGTCGAGCAGGCCGCGCTCATGCCAGTCGACCAACGGCTCGTCCGGCAGTTGCGTGGCCAATGGGTGACCCGGCCTGCTCAACAGCTCGGTCCAGAACTCAGCGGCCGATGCCTGGGATCGATCACCGCGGGCGCTCGTCGCCACGACCGCGTCGATGGTGTCGAGCAACTGCTCGACCGTATGAATGCGTACGTCGTCGCTCACCAACGAATTCTACCGGAAAACAAGGTGATCGGTGGCGGATCGATCGGTTAAGGTCTTCGCGATGATGCGTTTCTGAAGGTGCGCGCAAGACGCCGGGTGATGAGCCTGGCGTGCTTCGCGTGCGCCGCGATCTCGGCCATCTGTCGATCGCGACCTTCAGAGGATCATCGTGTCCGGAACCTCCGATCGCCTCGTCCTGCGCACGCTGGACGGGGCGGTAGACCTGCTCCTGCAGGACCTTCGATCACTACCTTCTCTTCACTCGATCCGTCAGACGTCTGCCATCACCGTGGAGTGTGCGGTGGCCGGGAGCCTCGACGAGCTCACGGCCTGTCCGCTCTACTCGACCGCCGCAATCGTCTTGCCGGCCAGCACAAACGGCTTGTTGCGAGGACTCGAGCAATCGGCGGAGTACGGCGTACTCGCGACCCTCGGCCCGCGGATCGGTTTCCGGGTCGGCGTTGATCATCACGAGGATCGGCGCGAGCTGATCGTCGCCGTCGAGCAGAGTCTCGGCTGGGTGAATCGGCCCGGTGACTGGGACGTCAACCTCACGCGGACGGCCGATGGCTGGGTCGCCCAGGTCGGGCCGCTGTCCTGGATGCGACGGTTCGGGCGGCTGGAACGGTTGCCGTGGTCAACCACTCCGCTCGTCGCCGAAGTCCTTGTCCGGTTGGCGAAAGTCCAGAAGGATCACCGAGTCCTCGATCCGTTCTGTGGGACGGGCACGATCCTCCTCGCCGTACGCCGTCGTGAGCCGACTGGCTGGATTGTCGGCGCCGATCACGACCCGAGGGCGATCGCGATCGCCAAGCGCAACACCGGACGTTCGGCCCACCTGACCCAGGGCAAGGCGGAAGCCCTCCCACTGCCGCCCGGCAGCGTGGATCGGATCGTCACGAACCTTCCGTTCGGCAAACAGGTGGGCAGCCACCGCGCCAACCGGATGCTCTACCCGGCCGTCCTGTCCGAGATCGATCGGGTACTGGCGATCGATGGAAGAGCCGTCCTCCTCACCGAGGACAAACGCCTGCTGCGCGAGTCGATCGACCGTCAGAAGGCGCTCAAGGTCATCCGCCAACGCCTGCTCAAGTACAACGGTGCCACCCCGACCGCCTACGTCCTCACCCGCACCCGCCGAGCCTTGAGATGACCAGAACTTTCGGCTGACACCCACTTCGAAGGCTCGCTCGTGATGATCGTGTCACAGGCCTAGGAGGCTCGCGCCGTTGTCCCGGCAGACTGCGCGTAGCCAGGCATCGCCTAGGTCGAGGGATTCCAGAGCGGAGAGTTGGACGGCGTACGGGTAGGGGATGTTGGGGAAGTCGGAGCCCAGGACGATGCGGTCCTGGAGGTCGGCGAGGCGCGGGATCAGGTCGCGGGGGAAGGGCATCAGGGCTTCGGTGAAGGGAGTCAACGCCATCGTCGTGTCCAGGTGGACGTTGGGGTACGACGTGAGGGCCAGGTGCTCGGCGTATTCGGGCATGCCCAGGTGGGCGATGACTGCGGTCAGCTGAGGGTGCTTGCGTAGTACGTCGCCGAAGGGGCCCGGGCCCGTGTGCCGGCCGCGGATCGGGCCGGAGCCGCAGTGCACCACCACTGGCACGCCGGCCTCCGCCAGCTGACCCCACACGTCATCGAGCTCGTCGGTCCGCGGATCGTAGTCACCCACCTGGAGGTGGACCTTGAAGATCCGGGTGCCCAGCTCCAAAGCCTCGCGCACGTACGCAGCCGCGCCCGGCTCCGGGTAGAACGTCCCGCTGGGCACACAGCCGGGCGTCGACGCGGCGAAGTCCCGCGCCCAGGTGTTGAGCCACGCGGCCATGTCGGGCTTGTGCGGATACACCAGCGCCGGGAACGCGCGAATCCCCAACGTCTGAAGGGTTTTCAGCCGCTCCTCGACCGACGTGCGGTAGTTGATCGGCCACGCGGTCCCATAATGTTCCTCGGCCTGGTCGAAGTACGCCCAGACCGCGTTCATCACCTGGTCCGGCAGGAAGTGCACATGCACATCCACCAGCCCGTCCAGTCCCAACCGCCGCCACCAGCCCGGAACGTCCTCGTCGCGCACTGGCCCAGCCTAGACGCGCGGTGCGGTTGCGCGAAGATCACCTAACGACCCATAGTGGACTTTGGGCGTTAGAAAGGAGAGGCGGAGCCATGGAGTATCGGCCAGAGTTGATCGGCGGACATCTCGCGCTCGATCTGGTCAACACCGTGGCATGGCGGTTGGACGATCGGCGCCGGATCGACCGGATCGCGGATCCGGTCGGCCTCCGGAGGTGGTTGACGGCCACGGGCCATGATCCGGCCGGGGAAGATCCAGGTGACCTGCGCCGCGCGCTGGTGCGATGCCGTGAGACTGCTTATGCCGTCCTGCGTCCCCTTACGGCCGGCGACGAGCCTCGCGCCGCCGATCTCGCCGTACTGCGGGAGGTGGCCGAGGACGCCGTACGCAACGCCACCCTGGTCAGCGCACGGCCGTTGACCTGGCGCGCCGGGACCGTCGCCGGGCAGGTGCGGTTGGCCGTCTGGCGGTTCTTCGAGGAGGAGGACCTGCACCGGTTGCGGCAGTGCGCCGACAACGATTGCGGCTGGTTGTTCCTGGACCGCAGCAAGAACGGTTCGCGGCGGTGGTGCAGTTCGGCGGACTGCGGCAATCGGGCCCGGGCGCGCAGGCATTACCAGCGTCACTCCGGAGCGCCGGCATGATCGCGATCGACCGGACCGCCTTCGCCGCTGGAGTCCGGCTCGGCCTCGGGCCGGCCGGTGCGGGGTTCGTCCTGGCGCTCAGCTTCGGCGCCGAAGCCGAGGCTCGGGGCTGGGGACTCGGGCTGCCTGTCCTGTTCTCGGCGCTGGCATTCTCCGGATCCGCCCAGTTCACGTTGCTGACGGCATTGTCCGGAGGGACTGTGGCGGCCGCCATCGCCTCGGCTGCCCTGATCAACGGGCGCTATCTCGTCATGAGCGTCGCCCTGAACGACAGCCTGCACGGCAGCCGGCTGTCCCGGGCCCTCCAAGCCCAGGCCCTCGTGGACGCCTCGTTCGTCCTCGCTCACCGCGACGATGGACGGTACGACGTGTCCCGCTTGATCGGCGTCAGCCTGCCGCAATGGATCGCCTGGGTGCTCGGGACCGCGGTCGGCGCACTGACCGCTCCGTCGTCTGAGCTGATGCACCGGCTCGGGCTGGACGTCGTGTTCCCGGCGTTCTTCCTGGTGCTCGCGCTGGACGAACTGAGGCGGTCTCGTCGAGCGTTCGCCGCGTCGCTGCTGGGTGCCGGTATCGCCGCGGCCTTGTTGCTGGTGACCGATCCGGGCTACGCCCTGCTCGGCGCCACGGCCGCCGCACTGATCGGCCTGATTCCGGAGCACGCCTCCGAGCCGGCCAAGCTCACTGAGGAGGCGTCGTGAGGCTCTGGCTGGCCGCCCTGGCCGTGACCGTCGTCAACTGGCTCATGAAGGCCGGTGGCCCGCTGTCGATCGGCGAACGCAGGCTGCCGCCGGCGGCGATCCGGGTGGTAGGTCTGATAGCTCCCGTGCTGCTGGCGGGTCTCATCGTGACAGAACTCGGCGGCAAGCGACTGGACTGGACACAACTCGCCGGAGTCGGTGCCGCCGGCATCCTTTCTGTCCTGAGACTTCCGCTGTTGCCGGCGGTCGCCGCGGGCATCGCCCTGGCCGCCGGGCTGCGGCTGCTGCTCGGCTGACCAGGTCGAGAAAGTCAGGAGTCTGCGAGCCAGGAGAGTAGGCGGCCCTGGGACCAGGAGCGGCCCAGGGACTCGGCGTGGAGGGTTGAGTGGTCGAAGACGGCCAGGCCGAGGATGCTGTGGCCGGAGGCGGGGCGGTCGCCGAAGGTTGGGATCGCCGGCGCGACGCCGACCCCCTCCACGGACACCCACGCCACCGGCCGGTTGGTGGCCGCTTCGTCGAGGCGGTGCAGGAAGCGCAGACGGCTCTCGAGCGAGAATTTCGACAGCGTCCACGTCGTGGTGACGACAGGCAGGGCGTCCGCGGGCACGCTTGCGAAGGCGTCAGGCAGCACCTCGACGGCGTCACCTCGCATCAGCAGCGGAGGCGCACTCGCCGCCAACGCCAACTCCACCTCGAGTCTTGCGAGGCGCTCTGCCTGATCTGGCCACACGCAGGCGCGCAACCATCGGGACTCCTCCGCGTCGGTCACGTCGACCGGATCGAGGTCGACGCCGACGCGGGCGACGACCTCTGGCAGCTTGCGCGCCGGAACTGGCCGGTCGCGCACGATCGAAGCCGACAGCTGCACGGGAGAAGACGGATCGCCCAGCGATTGTCCGTTGCTGTACGCGATGCCAACCCGATCGACGGTGAGATTGAACCCAGCCGAACAGCCCACATCGATCAGCCCGACCGCGTTCGCGCCGACCCGTCGCGCCGCCTCGGCGATGGCCGGGTACAGCACGGCGCCGCGCCCGGTCTCATTGGTCCACGGCTTCCGGCGTACGGCGATGGCCACGACCGAGTCGGTCATGCGCAGCAATGTGTCGATCGCCGCGCCGGCGGCAGCGTCGCTGTCCGCGGCGGCGTAGGCCGCGCTGAGCGCCGGGGCGCGTCCGGCGAGGGCGAGGTCGTGCAGTGCGGCGAGTATCACCGTGGGGTGCCGCTTGCGCGCCGGCGCCGCCTCGATGGCGCGCAGTGCCTCCTCGGACTCGCTCAGGGCCAGGGCGACGCGCTCGTACAGCGGCGATGTGCCGGCGGCGTCGACCTCACCAAAGTGCCGATACACCTGAGCGAGTGTGCGGACCCTTCCCACGGATGGCGATTCTAGGTCAGCGCTGACGGAACGGGTCGTCGGCGGGGAGCCAGATGCCTGGCTCGGTCAGGTCGATCGCCACGTCGTCGGTCAGCGCCGACAGAGCGGCTCGTACGGCGGCCCGCGGCTCGTCGCGGCGGGACACGAGCGCCCAAGTCCAGACCGGCACCGGATCGGCCACCGGCCGACGGACCATATCCCGGGGCAGCGGCGTCGCGTCTCGCTTGGGCGAACTCACGACCGGTCGGCGCAGACGCCGTACGTGATCGAAGAACGCCGGCCCGGTGATCCCGTGATCGTCGATCCGGACCAGCTCGGCGCCGGTCGCCCGGGCGAACTCCACCGCGTAGATGTTCCACGACGCCCACGTCGCGGTGTCGGTGTCCAGCAGGACCGCTGTGTCCTTCGCGCGTACGGCGGACTCGTCCGGACCCAACGACACGGCGGACAACCGGTCCGCGCCGATCAGCCGGCCGTCGAGATCCTGCTCGGCCAGATCGGTGGCTCGGACCCAGCAGATGGCCAGGTCGATGCTGCCATCGGCGACCCGGCCCGCCTGTGTGTGCGAGGGCATCACCCACGCATCGACCCGCAGCTGCGCGACCCCAGAGGTGCGCTCGGCCAGATCGGCCGGACGCCAACTGACGTATCCGAGCCGCACCGGCTCACTCGCCGCGAAGCCGGCCGCCGTACGACGCAACGCGTCGGCCTGCTCGAGCATGGCGCGCGTCTGCGGGAGCAGCGTCTCACCGATGGCCGTCAGGGTCACAGTACGGCGGTCGCGCTCGAACAACCGGACACCGAGGTCGCGCTCCAGCGATTTGATCTGCTGCGAGAGCGATGGCCCGGCGATGTGCAGCCGGGCGGCGGCGCGACCGAAGTTCAGCTCCTCCGCCACGGCCACGAAGTACCGCAACTGCCGCAGTTCCACCCACTGATCGTAGTAGGCCGGGCCTCCCAGCTGAGAGAAAACCGGTCGTGGAAAACCTCACATGGTTCGACAACTATCGAAGTACAAACCTTCGAGAAAGTGAGAACCATGAGTTCCCAGAAAGTCGCCGTCGTGACCGGTGCGTCCCAGGGCATCGGCGCGGCCCTCGTCGCGGCGTACCGCAAGCTCGGCTATGCCGTCGTCGCCAACTCCCGCACGATCGCACCGTCCGACGACCCGCTGGTGCTGACCGTGCCGGGCGATGTCGCCGAGCCCGGCCTGGGCGCGCGAATCATCGAGGCCGGGCTGCACGAGTTCGGCCGGATCGACACGCTGGTCAACAACGCCGGCGTCTTCCTCGCCAAGCCGTTCACCGAGTACACGGCCGCCGACTACGACCTGGTCCTCGGGGTCAACCTGCGTGGGTTCTTCGAGCTCAGCCAAAGCGCCGCCGAGGCGATGCTGGAGCAGGGCGGCGGTCACATCGTCAACATCACGACCACCCTGGCCGATCACGCCCTCAGCACCGTGCCGTCCGCGTTGGCATCGCTGACCAAGGGCGGGCTGAATGCAGTCACGAAGTCGCTCGCCACCGAGTACGCCTCCCGGGGCATCCGGGTCAACGCCGTTGCCCCCGGTGTCGTCCGTACGCCGATGCACCCGGCCGAGACGCATGAGTTCCTGGCCGCTCTGCACCCGGTCGGCCGGCTCGGTGAGATCGACGACATCGTCGACGCCGTCATCTACCTGGAGGGCGCCGCCTTCGTGACCGGCGAGATCCTGCACGTGGACGGCGGCCAGTTGGCCGGTCACTGACGGCCGCTTCCCTCGTTCGCCCCCAACCCGACTCAGGAGAACTCTCATGACCGAACTCGACATCCTGCACACCGTCCTCGACGAGTGGAAGACCGGCGTCGACGCCCACGAGCCGAAGCGGGTGGCGTCGACCTTCACCGACGACGCGATCTTCCAGGGCCTGCACCCGTACGGCGTAGGCCCGGACGACGTGGCCGAGTACTACGACTCACAGCCGCTCGGGATGAGCGCGTCGTACCGGATCGTCGAGCACCGGCGGCTGGCCGACGACCTGATCCTCGGGTACGCCGCGGTCGACTTCTCGTTCACCGACCGGCCGACGTTGCCGCTCTACCTGAGCGTGATCCTGCGCCAGGTGGGTGACTCCTGGCTGATCGCGCACTATCAGGTCTCGCGGCTCCCCGAGGCCTGATCGGACAGCCACAGGTTGGTGAGCCCCTTGAAATGGGACAGGAACTCCTCCTGCTCGTGGACGGGATAGGTGCCTGCGACGGTCTTCCGGAGCAGGCGGTCGAAGTCGGCGCCGGCGACCCACTCGCGGACGCGGGCGTCGAAGTCGGGCAGGTGCTCGGCGCACCACTCGTGGTACTTCGCGGTCTCGAAGTGCTCGTCGGCGAGGGCCAGATAGGCGTCGAGCTTGGCGTCGTAGTCGAGCGACTCGTCGTCCGCGATCGCGAAGTACCGCCCGGTGTGCAGGTCGATCCTGCTGCGCCGGCCGGTCGCGAGTGAGAAGACCGACCACTTCACCAGCGCGCTGATCGCCCACGGGAAGTAGTAGTGCAGCGAGGTCACCGCGACATCCGGGCAGGCGTTGGCGTAGTCGATCGGGTAGACGTCGTCACCCTTGACCAGCATCTCGCAGGAGTTGAACTCCCAGCCGAAGAACGCGTTCACGATCCGGCTGATCGCCACCGCCTGGTGCCCGGCGGACGGGCTGAGGAAGTCGTGCGAGACGGCGTACCGGTTGTGCATCGGCTCATCCGGGCGGAAGTCCATCACCATCGTCTCGGCGCCGATCGACAGCGCCCGGGCGAACTTGTCGTACTCGACGGTCGCCTGCAGGTGCATCAGCATCTCGCCGGACTCGTCGTACGCCGTGTGCAGGTCGTCCTGGTTGTTGATCCGGGACACGCCCCGCCAGCCGCCGCCGTCGAACGGCTTCATGTACAGCGGGTACCCGAGGTCGGCGGCGATCGCGTCCAGGTCGAACGACTTGTTGTACTTCGCCGACGTGTAGGCCCAGCGGACGTTGTCGAGCGGGTTCTTGTACGGCACCAGCACGGTCCGCGGGATCTTCAGCCCGAGCCGGAGCATCGCGCAGTACGCCGAGTGCTTCTCCATCGACTGGAACGTGAACGGCGAGTTCAGCAGGTACGTGCCGTTCATCAGCGCGGCCTTCTTCAGCCACTCGCGCGGGTGGTAGTACCAGTACGCGAGCCGGTCGATCACCAGCCCGACCCGGACCGGGTCGTTCAGGTCGAACGGCTCGATGGTCAGCCGCCGGGACCCGAACTCGTGCTCGTGCCCGTCGAGACTGACCGGCCCGACCCGCTG
Source organism: Kribbella sp. NBC_01510 (assembly GCF_045040325.1). NCBI lineage: Bacteria > Bacillati > Actinomycetota > Actinomycetes > Propionibacteriales > Kribbellaceae > Kribbella > Kribbella sp. NBC_01510. The sequence continues at coordinate 3,206,406 of NZ_CP109418.1, forward strand.
CAGCAGCGCCTCGAACGCCTGCGGCCAGTCCTCCTCGGCTCCAAGCAACAACCCGATCAAATGCCGCGAGCGATCAGCCACAGTCATCCTCCGTACGTCGGCGTGCTTCGAGGGTAGGGACGTTCCGCCCGCCCGTCGACCGCACCGGCCCCAGCGACGCGCTACGCCCGCTTGAGCTCGAGCACGGGAATGGTGCGGACCCCGGCAGTCCGGCGTTCGTACTCGGCGAATCCTGGATAGCGTCGCGCTTGTTCGGCGTAGATGCGGTCCCGCTCGGCGCCGGTCAACTCGCGGACGCTCACCTGGTAGGTCTCGGTTCCGCGTTCGACGGTGCCGTCGCCGGCGGCCGTCAGGTTGCGGTACCAGTCCGGGTTGGTCGGTGCCCCGCGCTTGGTGGCGAAGACGTAGATCGTGTCCGGCTCGGTCTCGTCCGGGAGGTACATCGTCGGGGTGACATACTCCCGGCCGCTCGTGCGACCGCGGGTATGCAGCAGGGTCATCGGAGCGCCCTCGAAGTTCCCGCCGACCCTGCCCTCGTTCGCCCGGAACTCCTCGACGGTCTTCGTGTTCCAGTCGCTCATGGCGAATCTCCTTCTCCTAGCAGAACCGCGGCAGGTGATGGGCGATCTGCCGGCGCCACCAGGGCCAGTCGTGCGCCACGTCGTACCCCCAGAGATCGAAGTCGTGGGGGATGCCCTTCGCCTCCAGTACGGCGGCGGTCGCGCGAGCCGACGGCAGCGAGCCGGTGGGGTTGGTCTCCCAGTCGCCCTGACCGACCGTGAGCACGATGAAGATCCGCTCGCGCAGCCATTGCAGGTGGTCGCCCTCGAGGTTGGGCAGGTAGTCGGCCGGGTTGTTGAAGTACGTCGCCTCGCCGCGCTCACCCCACGCGTACCAGCTGGCCGCGTCGTAGTTGCCGGACTGGCAGATCGCGATCGGGAACAGATCCGCCCGCTTGAACGCGAAGTTGAGCGCGTGGAAGGCGCCGAGGCTACAGCCGGTGGTGATGATGTCACTCACGCCCGGGGAGTCCGAGCCGATCGTCGGGACCACCCGATCGACGATCCACGACTCGTACAGCCCGTGCCGGCGGGCGCGGTCCTCGAGCTGGATGCTCCGGTCCGACCAGCTGACGTGGTCGAAGGAGTCCACGCAGTACAGCTTCACCCGGCCGGCCTCGATCAGGTCCGCGACCGCGTCGACCATGCCGTTGTTCTCGTAGTCCCAGGCCCGGCCCTGTTCGCTCGGGAAGACCAGCACCGGGCGGCCGAAATGCCCGTAGCGGATCACCGTCCCGCGGCGGTCAAGCCCCGGTGCCTCCAACTCGACCTGCTCCCGCTCCATCAGCCCCACCCCAGGTCTGTCGCAGTAGATCCGTGAGATCAGGATCCAGCACATCACGCCAGGCTGTGAAGTTGTGCATGTCCGGCGTTTCGCCGAACGCCACGGTGAGCCCGAGATCGGCCAGCTTCGCCGCCATCACCCGGTTGTTGTGCACGTTCTCCTCGGTTGTCCCGGCGGTCATCCCGACCAGCGGCGTACTCGGCGCCGTGGTTGCCGTCAGCACCTGCTTCACGAAACCGGTGACCCGGGCGTAGAACTCGAACTTCGACTCCTGCGGGTCCGTCTCCGGTGTGAAGAACGATCCGGACTGCAGGAACAGCCCGTCGAAGGTGCCGGGATAGTGCCATTCCGCGTGCAGCGCCGCGAGCGCTCCCAGGCTCGCGCCCATCATCACCGGCTTCCGGCTCCGGTACTGCGCCTGGACGGCAGGGAGCACGTGCTGCGTCAGGGCCTCGGCGTACTGCGGGTTGGCGGCGTACCAGAGATTGCGGGCGGTGGGGTGCATCAGGACGAGCCGGAAAGGCGACAGCCTTCCAGAGGCGACCATCGCGCCGGCGTAGTGGGTCAGACCGGCGTACGCGGCGAACTCGGGACCGTCGTGGGCGAGCAGGAGGGGGAGCTCGAAGGTCGGCGCGATGCCTTCCGGTGCCCAGACCTGCGCGTCGACCGGCCCGAGCGGGGACTCCACGGTGAGCGGGGTCAGCGTCGACGCGATCGACTCAGCCGTGATCCAGGCGGGCTCGGCGTACCCGGGGAGCGGCAGCCAGGAGTGCTCGCCGAAGGCGCCGCCGACAAGCCGTGAGTTGGTCGGATCGGTCCGCATCCCGAGGTCGGCGATGTCGAACAGGTACTCCATCCGGTGCACGGACGGCCGCGGCAGGCGCAGCTCCCACCCGTAGTCGACCGGCTTGAACTCGAGTAGTTCGGCCGCGAGTCCCAGCTCCTGCCAGAGCCGGACGCTGGTAAAGGCATGCGAAGGGTCGCCGAGGCGGAACACCACCTCGGCCCCTTCGACCGCACTCAGCACAGCAGGCATCCGACCAAGGTACAACCGGAATCACTGACAACAGGTGTCAGTGATAGCGGTCTATCGTTGGATCGTGGTCGATCTCACGGACATCAGGGCAGTCACGGCGGACCTGCCGCGTAGCTACGAGGCGCTGGTGCGCGACCGGATCAAGTTCCGCGTCGGGCAGATCGTGTACCTGGCGGTCGCACCGGACGAGAAGACGATCGGGATCGGGTTCCCGCGGGAGGAGCGAGCCGCGGCGTTGGCCGCCGAGCCGGACAAGTTCCTGCCACCGCGGCCCTCGGACGAACGGTTCCGGTGGATCGAGGTGCGGCTGGCCGCGCTCGAGTTCGACGAACTCCGCGAGCTGATCCTGGACGCCTGGGCGATGTGCGTCCCGAAGAAGGTCCGGCGCGAGTACTTCGGCGAGTCGTAAGTCTGGGCCCAGGGCAACCATCTCATCCCCTGGTAGTAGGACAGAACCATTCTGATGGCCGATGGGCGGCGGCGGTTCGCGAAGCACTCTTGAAGGTATGACCGGAGACTTCCTCCCGCGGCGCCGGCAGGCGTCGATCCTCAGCCAAGCCCTGACCATCGTGATTGTGCTCGCCGTCGTGGGCCTGGCTGTGTATCTGTTCTCCTAGTGTCCCGTAAGCGGACACTAGGAGTCCCAGCGGACGTCGGCCTCGCCCGGGCGGACCACGCCGGCCTCGTAGGCGACCACGACCGCCTGCACCCGGCTGGACAGGCCCAGCTTCGACAGCACGCTGCTGACGTGGGTCTTCACCGTCGTCTCGCTGACGAACAGCTTGGTGGCCAGGTCCCGGTTCGACAGGCCGCGGGCCATCCAGACCAGGATCTCCCGCTCCCGCTCGCTCAGATGTCCCAGCAGCCCGACCCACCGCGGATCCGGTTGCGCCGGCACGGGTTCCGCCGTACCGCCGACCTGGCGCTCGAGCTCCATGCACCGCTCCAGCAGCACCCGCGTCGACGCCGGGTCGACCAGCGAGTCGCCCCGGTACACCGCGCGTACCGCTGACACCAGCAGGTCCGGATCAGTGTCCTTGAGCAGGAACCCGGACGCCCCGGCCCGGACCGCGCTCAGGACGTACGCCTCGTCGTCGAACGTCGTCAGCACCAGTACGGCGGGACGCGAACGGCCGGCCGCCTTGTTGGCGGACGTGATCCGCTCGGTCGCGACCAGCCCGTCCATCACCGGCATCCGGATGTCCATCAGGACCACGTCCGGGTCGTACTGCTCGATCAGCCGGAGCGCCTCCTCGCCGTCCCCGGCCTGGGCGACCGTGGTCAGGTCCGGTTCGTGGTCGAGGATCATCGCCAGACCCATCCGGATCACGCCCTGGTCGTCGGCGACCAGGATCCGGATCTGCCCGGACTCCGGCTCGTTCAGTTCTGCGGCGGCAGCCATGCCTGCACCCTCCATCCACCCAAGGGGCCGGCCGCGACGGCCAGTGTGCCGCCGACCGCCGTCGCCCGTTCCCGCATCCCGATCAGTCCGTTGCCGCGGCCGCTCTCGCTGCGCCGGGCGGTCTCCAGCACGTTCACCGGCGGCGGGCCGCCGCTGCCGTTGTCGTCGATGGTCAGCAGCTCGCCCTCCGGCCCACTCTGCCAGGTGACCCGGGCGGCGGTCGCCTTGGCGTGGACCATCACGTTGGTCAGCGCCTCCTGGATGATCCGGACCGCGGTCAGATCGGTGGCCGAGGTCAGCTGCCGCTGCCGCGACGGCAGGTTCATGCTCACGTCGATGCCGACGGCCTTCAGCCGGTCGCCCATCCGCGCGACGTCGGACAGGTCCGGGACCGGCGTGGTCCCGCCGCCGGAGCCCGGCGACGCTCCGTCGACGCCCGGCGAGGCGGTGTTGAGGACCCGGACCGTCTCCCGCATCGCGGTCAGCGCTTCCTTGCCGCTGGCAATGATCCAGCGGATCGCCTCCCGCAGCACCTCGGGCCGCTGGTCGGCCACCCGGTCGGCGGCCTGGGCCCGGATCACCACCGCGCTGACGTGGTGGGAGATGACGTCGTGCAGGTCGCGGGCGATCCGGGTGCGTTCCGCGACGGCGGCCCGCTCGGCCTCGACCGCGCGTAGCCGGACCAGTTCGGCGTTCCGCTGCTCCAGCAAGGCGACCGACTTCCGCCGCCGCCGGGCGTCCGCACCGAGCAGCACCATGCCGCAGATCAGCGCCTCGGCGAACACGAACAGCGACACGTCGATGTAGCTGTAGAGGCTCGACAGATCCCTGGGCAGCTTCTGGTACCGATCGCCGTACAGGATCGCGCGGTTCGCGTGGCTGAGGACGATCGCGACCACGGTCGGCAGGCCGATCATCAGCGCGGCCAGGCTGCCCATGGTGAAGAACAGACAGGTGAAGCGCCGTACGCCGCTCGATGCCGCCAGATACCCGACGACGAGGAGCGGGACCAGGTGGATCTCGGACTGCAGCGCGGCGTCGCTGATCTCGGGCTGGCCGAAGACCGTGATCCCGACCTGGGCGGCCAGGCCGGTGCCGACCGCGGCGTACAGGAAGGGGTAGAGCACCGAGACGATCACCAGCATCGTGCGCGGGATCCGTCGGCCGAAGGCGACCGTGGCGACCAGGAAGACGCCGGTCACCACCGAGACGGCCGGATTCTGCGGCCGCAGGCCGCTGCCGTTGATGAGGTTCAGCGCCGCGAACCAGACCAGCCCGATGAGCGCAGCGAGCAGCAGATCCTGCTGCGGCTGCGCCAACCGGCGCCAGATACTCATCACGTCGCCCAGCGTAGTCAGCCGCCGTTCGCCGAGGCTTCATCTGCCCGGAGGGGCAGGCTCTCCAACTTTTGGAGGAGGCTCGGCGTCCGAATTGATACTCAGGGGCTACGGATGGGACGTCAGGACGGTCCCTGGGACCGATGTGCCGACCCCGCCCGATCCGAGAGGCTGTACCCCATGAGGAACGACCTGCGCCCGCGCCGAACCGGCGCGGTGCGGACGCGGTTGCTGTCCGTGACCGGTGGTGTGGTCGCCGTGGGGGTGGTCGGTTCGCTGCTGCTCTGGCATGCGCAACTGGGGGACATGCTCGGTCTGGCCGCGGACAAGGAGCCGGTGGTGTCGAGCGTGAGCGCACCGGCAGTCGGCGCGCCGCCCGCGACGAAGCCGACGCACACTCCGACCCACTCACCGTCCACTCCGCCGAAGACGACCAGGACGCCGAAGCCGCCGAAGAAGCCGGTCAGGACGACGAAGGTGTCGGCCGAGGAGAGCATCGACGGGTTGTCGCCGAAGCTGAAGGCGCGACTGAAGCGGGCGATGGCAGCCGCGAAGGCCGACGGCGTCACGATCCGGATCACCTCGGCCCGGCGGAGCGCGACCAAGCAGCAGCGGCTGCTGAACGAGGCGATCAAGAAGTACGGCTCGTACAAGCTGGCGACCCGGTGGGTGCTGCCGCCGAAGTACTCCGCCCACGTGCTGGGCAAGGCCGTGGACGTCGGTCCGGCGGCCGCCATGACCTGGCTGAACAAGAACGGCTGGCGGTACGGCGTCTGCCGCCGCTACGACAACGAACCCTGGCACTTCGAGGCGCTGACCGCGCCCGGCACGAAGTGCCCACCGCGTGAACCCCACGCGGTGGCGAAGTCCGACTGATCCGACACCCAACGGGAGCTGACGATGACGATGACATACGCCCAACCGCTGCCCCGGCGCTACACGCGTGCGCGCCTCGCTGTCCCCGCCTTGTGGCGACAGGTGATTCGTGGCGGTGAGACGGGAGGCGAGACGATCGTGCCGGAGCCGGATCGCTCGGCGCACACCCAGTTGGACATCTACGACGGCATCCTGGCCGCGTTCGAGCGGCGGGACGAGGTCGCCGCGGTTGTGGCCGCCGCTGCCGACCGGCAGGCCGCGGTCAGCGGGCTGCGCTTGCGGCTCGGGCTGAGTCAGCTGCAGGCGTCCGCACTCGTCGACCTGCCGCTGACCGACGACTGCCGGGACCGGATCGCCCACCGCGCCGAGGAGCTCCGGGCCGCCCTCCGTCACTGAGGCGCGCGGCCGCACCACCACCCCCGCGGCTCGCCCGGACCTGCGGGGGTTGAACGGCGCGGGGAGGATGGAGGGGTGATCACGATCGAGCAGGCCGGGCGACTGCGCAAGGCCGGGGTGCTGTGGGCGCCCGCGGCAGGGGATCGTTTCGTCGTACCGGACCGGGACATGGACGAGGACGTGTTCGTGGTGAGCGACATGACCGTCGAGGTGCACGACTACCAGGGCAGCAAGGTGATCGGCTTCAACGGCACCACCGAGTGGGCCCTGGACAGCATCGAGCAGCGCGAGGTCATCTGGCTCCCCCGCGAGGAGCAACTCCGCGCCCTCCTCGGCAACCACTTCCACACCCTCGAGGCCGTGCCCGGCGGCTTCCGGGTAGACCTCACCGACTCCACCCACACCGCCGACGACGCCGAACAGGCCTACGCCAAGGCCGTCATCCACCTCCTGGGTGCGTGACAGGGTCCCTACAGCTTGTAGCCGATCTGCCGGAGCAGCAGCTTGCGGTCGGTCTGATCTGACTCGCTCTCGACGCCGAGTGGCGGCTGCCCGTCGATCACACCGATGATCCCGCGGCCGAGGTCGGTCTCGGCCACCAGGACTTCGACCGCGTTGGCGGTAGCGCAGAAGATCCCGCAAATCTCCGGCACCTGCCGCATGGCGGGGAGGACGTTGACCGGATAACCCTCGCGTAGGAACACGATGAACGAGTGGCCGGCAGCGATGGCCTGCGCGTTCTCGACCGCGAGTTCGACGAGGTCGGGATCGTTGCCGGAGTGGCGGATCAGCCGCAGCCCGGACGCCTCGCAGAACGCCAGCCCGAAGCGCAGGTGCGGGCTGACCCCGATCAGGGCCTCGTGCAGATCCTCGACGGTCTTGATGAAGTGAGACTGCCCGATGATCACATTGAGGTCGTCGGGCTTGGTGACTGGAACAGCTGTCAGGTCCACACGGCCATGCTGCCCCTCGAAAGGTGTGGCAGGAAGAAGCAGCAGCGCCGTCGGCGTGCAGATGAACAGGACGTACATCTCTACGTATGTCGCCTCGGCACGCTCAGGCGGTCCCACCTTGTGGCCGGTAGGTGGACTACCTCCTGTCCGTATGTACCGTCGTGAAGGTGACGGACGGGATCTGGTTGCGGTTTCTGAGTGGGCCGGAGATCGACTCGCTGGGGCTGACCCGGCTGGAGATCGTGGACGCGGTCGAGGATGCGGTGCGTGAGCACGGCGACGGGCGAACCAGCTTCGAACCGCGGGTGCACCTGATGCCGCACAACGGCGGCATCGGCCATTTCAACGTCCTGCGTGGTCACCTCGACGGGCTCGGCGAGCACGGCATCAGCGGGGTCAAGGTGGTCGGCGACTTCGTCCCGAACTACCAGAAGGGCCTGCCGAGCGAGCTGGCGATGGCGACCCTGTTCGACCCGACCACCGGCGTACCGCTCGCGGTGCTGGACGCGACCATGATCACCGCGGCCCGGACCGGCGCGATGACCACGGTCGGCGCCCGCTACCTGGCCCGGCCGGACAGCAAGATCCTCGCCCACGCGGGTGCTCGCGGTACGGCGTGCTGGAACGTGACGATGCTCGACGACCTCTTCGACCTGGACGAGATCCGGGTGACCTCGAAGCGGGCAGAGTCCCGGGAGAAGTTCGCGGCCGAACTGTCCGTCGAGTTGTCCACACCGGTGCGAGCGATGGCGACGGCGGAGGAGGCGTTCGACGGGGCCGACGTACTGGTCGAGGCGACGCGGTTGACCGAGCCGGAGCCGCTGGTGCGGACGGCGGCGGTGAAGCCGGGTGCGTTCGTCGTGCCGTACGGGACGATCAGCGCGGTCGAGCTCGATCTGCTGGACGTGATGGACAAGGTGGTCGTCGACGATTGGCGGGAGGCGCAGTCGGGGCGGTTCGGGTCGTTGCGGCGGCATGTGGACACCGGGCGGCTGTCGCCGGCGACCTTGTACGCCGAGCTCGGTGAGATCGTGGCCGGCCGCAAGCCGGGCCGGGAGAACGATGCCGAGCGCAACCTTTTCTGGCACCGCGGGCTGTCACTGCTCGACGTCGCGATCGCTCACCTCATCCTGCGCAAGGCCGAGACGGCGAACGTCGGCACGATGCTGCGCTTCCACTGATGATCAACGAACCCGCAGACCTCGATCCGGCCTCCACCGAGCCGATCACCATCGCCCAGCCCCTCCTGGATCGCCTGGCCGCGATTCGCTCCAGCGTCCTGCAGGCTCTCTCGACCGGCGATGCCGTCTACGGCGTCAACACCGGAATGGGCAACCTCAGCAAGATCCGGCTGTCCGAGCACGAGCAGCGCATCCACCAACGCAACCTGCTGCTCGGCCGCGCGGTCGGCGGCCCGCCCTGGCTCCCGGCCGACGAAGCCCGAGCCGTCCTGATCGGCCGCCTGAAGACCTTCCTCACCGGCGACGCGGGGGTCTCGGTCGAGCTCATCGGACAGTTGGTCGACTACATCAACAGCGGACAGGTGCCGAAGATCCCCGTCGAAGGAGCAGGCTCAGCCGGCGAGATCATCCCCCTCGCCCACGCCTTCGCTCCGTTGGTGACCGGGCCGGACTCGTTCGAGCTCGGCCCGAAGGAGGGCATCGCCTTGCTCGCCGGGATCCCCGGGGCCACCGGACGAGCTGCTCTCCACTCCACGCGGGTACGCCGTCTCGCCGACAACCTGAGTGCGGTTGCTGCCGGGGCGATCGCTGTGGTCGGCGCCAACCGCGCGCCGTACCAGCCGGCGGCTGCCCGGGGTGACGACCTCCTGGCCGCTGAATTCATCCGGATCCGCGAGTTGGCCGGGGCCGAGCCCGAGCCGCAAGCCCTTCAAGCACCTGTGTCGTTTCGCGTTGCGGGTCACGTGATCGCGCAGGTCCGGCGGACCCTGCGGGCCTTGGACGAGGCGGTCGAGCGCGCGTTCAACGGTGTGACGGACTCACCGGCGTACCTGGACGGTGAGTTCGTCGGGACGGCCGGGTTCCACGGCATCGACCTGGCCGCGCACTGCGATCACCTGACCGCTTCACTCGCCCACGCCGCCGAGGTCTCGACCGCCCGGCTGCACCGCTTGTTCGACCCGCGAGTGACCGGCCTGCCTGCCCAGCTGGCCCGCGAGCCCGGCCCGCAGGCCGGGCTCGTCGCCGTCCACAAGCGAGCCGTCGCCACCACCCACTATCTCCGCCGCCTCACGTTGCCCACGGCAATCAGTACGGCGGAGACCTCGAACGGTCAGGAGGACGTCCAGTCGTTCTCCTGGGAGGCCGTCGGCGTCCTCGCCGAGGCGATCCGCCGCACCCGCGAGACGACCGCCTGCGAACTCCTGGCCGTCCGGCAGGCGTTCGCCCTGTCGAACCGCCCGATCCCGGCCGGCCTCCGCAACCTCATGGGCGCGGTCGATGCCGTCGTACCTCCGATCGAAGCGGATCGCCCGTTCGGCGAAGACCTGACCAGACTGCTGGACGAGGTGCTCTAGCCCTCGGCCATCCGGTACGGCCGACCTGACTCGATGGCTGTCCCATCCATGGGTTGATCGAAAAGCCAGCGCGACACGCCGGTGGTGAGAAGCCGTAAGTAGCTTGCGTGGGGCCTGTGTCGTTGGCCTGGGTGTTCAGTCGATCCACTAGCCTGACCAGGGTCCGAGGCGGAGATGGGGGAGTTTCTTGAAGCGGTTCGTGGTCCCGCCGACCTGGCCGTCGCCGCCCCGCCGCAGTTGGGTCCCACCGAAAACCTGGCGTCCCGATCCGTCCTGGGCGCCGGCTCCCGAGGGCTGGCAGTTCTGGGTCGACGGCAAGGGCAAACCGGTCCGCGGCCCGATCGGCCGGTACGGCGGTCCGTCCCGCCGGGTGATGTACGCCGGAGCCGGCGCGCTGGTCCTCTTCCTCGCAGTCAACATCTGGGCGGTGTCCGCGCTCGGCCTGTTCGGTGGCGACTCCGGTGACCCGCAGGCTGTCCAGGTCGTCGACGACAGTACGCCGACACCGTCCGCGAGCCCGTCGCCCGTCGTGCCGCAGCCCACCACGCCGCCACCGGTGCCGAAGGCGACCGTGACGCCGACCCAGAAGCCCACGCAGCGGCCGACCCAGCCGACCAAGACCCGGACCACCGTGCGCCCCACCGAGGAGCAGACCGACCCGACGCCGACCAAGACCGCGACCACGGCGAAGAAGACCCCCAAGCCGCCGCGCACGAGCACGCCGCCGACGCGGGAAGAGATCTTAAGGCAGTACTGCCTCCAGCGGGGCTGGGATCCCAAGTGGTGCGACCCGAACAACTGGCCCCAAGACCCGGCCGGCACTCCGCGCCACGGTCCCTGAGTTCCCTCCTGCCGGTTGACAACCGGAGGACTCCGCCTGCATTCTTAACCACATGGTTTTACAACCAGATGGTTATGATCGACTGAGCGGGGTGTTCGCGGCGCTGGCGGATCCGACCCGGCGGGCGATCCTGCGGCAGCTCCGCGACGGTGACGCGACCGTCGCCGAGCTCGCCAAGCCGTTCACGATGTCGCAGCCGGCCGTCTCCAAGCACCTCAAGGTGCTCGAGCAGGCCGGCCTGATCAGCCGCACGCAGCGGGCGACCGCCCGGTTGAGCCATCTCGAGGCCGAACCGCTGCGGGCGGCCGTCGGCTGGCTGATGGACTACCGCGCCTACTGGGCGGAGAGCTTCGACCGTCTGGACAGACTGCTCGACGAACTGAAGGACGAGTCATGAGCGAGATGCGGGTGATCGCGAAGCCCGGCGTACCGCAGGTCATCATCACCAGAGAGTTCAGAGCACCGCGAGAGCTGCTGTTCCGCGCGTACACCGAGCCGGACCTGGTGGCGCGCTGGCTCGGCCCGGCCGGTCTCGAGCTGATCGTGAACCAACTGGATCCACAGCACGGCGGCAGGTGGCGCTGGACGCACTACGACGCCGATGGCAAGGGGTATGTCTTCCACGGGCTGTACCACGGGACGCCGACGCCGGAGCGGATCGTGCAGACGTACGAGTTCGACCAGCAGCCCGGGACCGTCTATCTGAATCTGATCACCTTCGACGAGGCCGGCGGCATCACCACGCTGCGGCAGAACACCGTGTTCTTCGCCGTCGAGGACCGCGACCTGTACGTCGCCGGCGGCATGGAACGCGGCATCCGGGCGTCGATGCAACAACTCGACGACCTCGTCACCGAACTGGCCAAGGAGAGCCACTCATGATGCTCACCGGAAAGAACGCGATCGTGTACGGCGCGGCCGGCCCGATCGGCACCGCGGTCGCCAAGGCCTTCGCAGCCGAAGGCGCGACGGTGTATCTCGCCGGGCGTACGGCGACGAAGCTCGACCTGGTCGCGGACGAGATCCGCGCCGCGGGCGGGACCGCGGAGACTGGCGTGGTCGACGCGCTCGACGAGCGGTCGGTCGACGAGCACGCGAACGCCGTGGCGGCCGCGGCCGGCGGCATCGACATCTCGTTCAACCTGATCGGCAACCGGCAGTTCTTCGGGACGCCGCTGATCGAGATGTCCCTCGCGGACGTCGAGCTGCCGGTGTCGACGATGGTCCGCACCTTCTATCTCACGTCGCGCGCGGCCGCCCGGCACATGACCCAGCGCGGCTCGGGTGTCATCCTGACCTTCGGCGGATACGGCCCTCCGACGGCGAACCTCGGCGCGTTCCAGGTCGGCTTCGGCGCGGTCGAAGCGCTCCGTCGCAGTCTCGCCTGCGAGCTGGGACCACACGGCATCAGGGTGCTCACGCTGCAGACCGGCGGCATCCCCGAGGCGATTCCGGACAGCTACGGCGAGAAGGCCAAACAGAGCCTGGCCAAGGACACGGCCGCACGCACGATGCTCCAGCGGGCCGCAACGCTCGCCGATGTCGGCGCGCTGGCGACCTTCGCCGCCTCCGACCTAGCCCGCTCCATGACAGCCACCGCCCTCAACCTCACCGCCGGCGCAGTCGTCGACTGAGGCTCGTTACGTCCGAAGAAATGAGCGCTATGGGCCACACTTCTTCGGACGTTGCGAGGTGTCAGACGATGTTTCGTTCGGCGCGTGCAGCAGATGTGTGAAAGCGGCGGGCGTCGAGTGGGCTGATGTCGACGAACGGCTCGCGGCCGAGGTAGAGGTCGCGGATGATCTCGCCGACGGCCGGTCCCTGCAGGAAGCCGTGGCCGGAAAACCCTGTGGCGTAAAGGAATCTGGACACTCCGTCGGCCTCGCCGATGAGCGCGTTGTGATCCGGAGTCACCTCGTAGAGGCCGGCCCAGCCGCCGGTCAGGCCGACGTCGAGCAACGAGGGTGCGCGCCTGGTCATCGCCTCGGTCAGCCGGGGGAGCCAGGTGTCGGTCCGGTTCAGGTGGAAGCCGGGTTGCTCGTCGGGGTCCGACATCCCGACCAGCAGGCCGGGACCCTCGCGGTGGAAGTAGAACGTGCTGCTGAAGTCGATCGTCATCGGGAGGCCGGCCGGAAGGTCCGGGATCGCCTCGGTGACGACGATCTGCCGCCGCAACGGCGTGACCGGCAACTCGACCCCGACCAACTCGGCGAGCGGCGCCGACCAGGCGCCGGCCACGCAGATGACCGTGCCGGTGCGTACGTCGCCACGGCTGGTCCGGACCGCGGTGATGTGGTTGCCGAGGGCATCGATACCGAGGACCTCGCACCCGGTGGCCAAGGTGGCGCCGAGCCGGCGGGCCGCGGTCGCATAGCCGAGTACGACGGACTCCGGCGTACAGTGCCCGTCCGCCGGGGAGAAGCAGGCGCCGGCCAGGCCGTCCGGCGCGAGGATCGGTGCCAGACCGACCGCTTCGTCGACGTCGATCATCCGGGTCGGCTGGCCGGCCGCGTTCTGCAGACGGGTGCTCTCGCGGAACAGTTCGAGCTGGCCGGCCGTCTCGAGCAGGAACAGGTAGCCGACACGTTGCAGGTCGATCTCCTGGCCGGGTCGCTCGCCGAACCGCGCGAACGCCTCCAGACTGCGGGCGCCCAGCGCGATGTTCAGCTCGTCGGAGAAGTTGGCCCGCACTCCACCGGCCGCCTTCGAGGTCGAGCCCGAGCCGAGTTCGTTGCGTTCCAGCAGCAGCACGTTCGCCACGCCGGCTTCGGCGAGGTGGAACGCGATGCTCGTGCCCATCACGCCACCGCCGACGATCACTACGTCGGCGGCTCCCGGCAAGTGCGCCGCCATCAGCGCCCGCCGAGCCGCGTCGCCATCAGCTGACACCGCCGAGCCCCGGTGCCAACTGCCGGGGGCTTGAACAGGTTCTGGTGGGCCAGGACAGGTTATTTCGTGTCCGAGGACCCGAGTGCATGTCCCAGCCCCCCAAATGCGGTCTCGTCACGGCAGCCGGTAGTCGAGATCAGCCTCGACCGTCTCGACGTCCATCTGCGCCTTCTGCAGTTTGCCGGAGTAGTCCCAGTTCATCGACTGCCAGCGGGTGAACTGGTCGAGCACCCAGATCCCGCTCTGCCGAGAGCCGTTGCCGGACTTGCCGTTGCCGCCGAACGGCAGATGCGCCTCGGCGCCGGAGGTCGAGTTGTTCACACTCACCATCCCGGCCGAGATCCCCTGCGCGAACCGGAACGCCTTGTTCGGGTCGGTGGTGTAGATCGAGCTGGACAGGCCGTAGCCAGACTTGTTGCCAAGGGCAATTGCCTCGTCGAGTGTCGTGTACGTCGCGACCCCTACGACGGGACCGAAGGTCTCATTCAGGAACAACTCGTCGTCCGGCCGCACGCCGGCCACGATCACCGGGTGATAGAACAACCCGGCCGACGGATCGCCGACGAAACCGGCCCGCGGGTGCTCCGCGGTGACCCGTCCGGTCGCGCCGATCACCCGGTGGTGGGCCGCGATCCAGCCCAGCGACTTCTCGAACCCGGCCGCGAACTTCTCGTCCAGCAACGGACCGAACAGCACGTCCTGCGTCGGATCGCCCATCGCCGCACTCGCAACGGCCCGGCCGAACCGGTCGACGAACTCGTCGTGCACCGACCGGTGGACGATCGCCGTACCGAGTGAGGTGCACCGCTGACCCGCCGTACCGAAGCCGGAGAACAGGGCGCCCTCGACGGCCAGGTCGAGGTCGGCGTCCTCGGTGATCACCATCGGGTTCTTGCCGCCGAGCTCGAGGCAAGGTGTCTGCAGGTGCCGGCCGCAGAGCTCGCCGATCCGGCTGCCGACCGCGCTCGACCCGGTGAAGCCGACCTTGTTGATCAGTCCGGCCCGCAAGGCCTGCTCGAGTCCGGTGAACGTGTCCGGCCCGTCGGCGTACACGACGTTGAAGACGCCCGCGGGTACGCCTGAGTGCGCGAAGATCTCGTAGAACGCGTCGGAGACCACCGCGGAGTACTCCGCCGGCTTCCAGACGACCGTGTTGCCGCAGAGCAGCGCGGGGACGATGTACCAGGACGGTACGGCGACCGGGAAGTTGCCGGCCGTGATCACCGCGACCGTGCCGACCGGGCGGCGGAACGTGAACAGCTGCTTGTCGGGCATCTCGGACGGGACGGTCTGCCCGTACAGCCGGCGACCCTCGCCGATGAAGAAGTCGCAGGTGTCGATGATCTCCTGGACCTCGCCGCGCGCCTCCGCGATCGGCTTCCCGATCTCGCGCGTGACGAGTGCCGCGAGCCGCTCCTTGTTGGCGGTCATCAGCCGGCCGACTGCTGCGATCACCTGCCCACGCTGCGGCGCCGGCGTCGCCGCCCACGCACCCTGCGCCGCCCGGGCCGCCTCGGCCGCGCGCACGAACACCTCAGGCCCCGCACTGCCGACCGTTCCCACGACATCGCTGAGCTGAGCCGGGTTGGTCGACGGAGTACGCCGTACCGCTTCCGCCACTCGCTCGCCACCGACAACGGACAGCACCTCGACGGCCATGCGGCGTCCCCTTCCTGGTAGGAGCTTCCACCTTATGTGCGGGGCGGCACCTTCTGGTCGGGGTAGAGATCCGGGATCGGGATGGGCATCCGCCAGAGCCGGGACTCGGGGTGGATCATGCCGTGGCGGACAGCGACGTACCGGAGCAGGCGGAGCGGGCCGGCAATCAGGAGGAACGCCAGCGGGAGCTCGACCAGGCAAGCACTCAGCAGCGCCTGGGTGAGGTCGCCGCCGCGCTGACTCGTCATCACGTCGAACCAGGCGTCGCAGATCAGCAGCACTCCGGAGGCGAACGCGGCCGGGAAGACGAACTGCTTGCGCTTCCAGCCCGCGAGCGCGGTCAGGGTCAGCATGGCGACCAGCAGGATGTCGAACCCGACCCAGGTAGCGACCCAGTTCCGCGCGACGTAGTGGCTGGGCAGGGTGATAGCCAGGTAGACGGTCCACGGGATCAGGGCGGCCACGCAGACCAGCATCAGCGCGGTCCGGAACTTGCGGATCCGGTCGATCGTGCGCCGCGACGGCATCCCGGGCGGGCGGGGCGCCAGCCGCAGGATCAGGTCCCGTCGCTCGGCCGGCGTCATCGCTGCGATCTCTTCGTCGGTCAGGTCCACCTCCCCAGTATGTCTTGTGATTGCATTCACAAGCCGATAAACTGAGCCGCGCGAAGCAACTGTCGATGAGGACAGATGGAGTGTGGGTATGACCGAGCGCAAGCCACCGGGCATGAGTACCCAGGATTGGGTCCGGGCCCAGGTCCAGCAGGCCGCGAATGCGGGCGAGTTCGACAACCTGGCGTTGGCGGGCAAGCCGCTGACCAAGTTGGCCGCTCCGCACGACCCGGACTGGTGGGTGAAGGACTTCATCCGCCGCGAGCAGATCGAGACCGACGCGCTGCTGCCGCCGGCGGTGCTGCTCCGCAAGGAGAAGCAGAAGGTGCAGGAGACCGTCGCGCGGATGCGGCGCGAGTCAGAGGTGCGGGACTACCTCGCGGATCTGAACAAGCGCATCCTGATCAGCATCCGCGACACCACCGGCCCGGTCGCTCCGGTCGGCACGGTCAACGAGGAAGCGGTCCTGGCGCACTGGAAGGCCGAGCGCCCGGAGCCGGCCCGCCCACAGTCGGTCGCCGAGCCTGAACGGTCGGCCAAGAAGTCGTTCTGGCAGCGGCTGTTCAGCAGAGCAGTTCGCGGGCCGCGGTCTCGATGGTCTGTTCGCTGAGCAGGACGTGGTGGGCGGCCGCGCCCAGCGGGACGTAGGAGTCGTGGCTCGTCACCCGGGCCAGCCGACCGGTGTAGCCGTGGTCGATCAGCGTGGCCAGGACGCCTTCGGAGACACCACCGGACCGCCGGGTCTCGTCGACGACCAGGACTCGGCCAGTTGTGGTTGCCTCGCGCAACAGATCGTCCACCGGCAGCGGCGCCAGCCAGCGCAGGTCGAGGACCCGGATGCCCGGCACCCGGGCCGCCACCCGCAGACTCATCGGCACGCCGTTGCCGAACGTCACGACGGTCAGCTCCGTCCCGTCGCCGTACGTCCGGCCGCGCCCGATCGGCACCGGCACGTCCGGGTACGACGCCACCCACTGGTCGTCCCCGTCGTCGTACAGATCGCGCCGGTGGTAGAGCGCGATCGGCTCGAGGAACACGCTGACCGTGCCCGACGATCGCGCGGCCGCCGCGCAGGCATGCAGCATCGCGGCCGCGTCGTCCGGCCGGGACGGTGACGCGATCACGATCCCGGGGATGTCTCGGAGGACGCCGATCGCGTCGTCGTTGTGGAAGTGGCCGCCGAACCCCTTCTGGTAGCCGTAGCCGGCGACCCGCAGGACCATCGGGTTCGCGTACTGCTCCTGGGAGAAGAACTTCAGCGACGCCGCCTCGCCGCGGAGCTGGTCCTCGGCGTTGTGCAGGTAGGCGAGGTACTGGATCTCCGGGATCGGCAGCAGTCCCGAGACGCCTGCGCCCAACCCCAGGCCGAGAATGGACTGCTCGTCCAGCAAGGTGTCGAACACCCGGGCCGGGCCAAATGACTTCTGCAGCCCGCGCGTGACGCCGTACACCCCGCCCTTGCGGCCGACATCCTCGCCGAAGACCATCGCCTCCGGGTAGGACGCGAGTACGTCGCTCAGGGCCTGGTTGATCGACTGGCTCAGGGTCAGTCGCTCCGTCGTCTTCGACCGCTGAGGCAACGAGGTCGCGACGGCCTCCGGGTCGGGGAAGCGCAGGGGCGCGGCGACAGCCTCGGCCGACGACAGCTGCGGCAGGCCCGCGACCTCGGCGGCGATCCCCATCGCCTCGGACCGCTTGTCCTCGTAAATCTCGATGATGTCGTCCGCTGTCAGCCCAGTGCCGAGGAGCAGGCGCGCCGTACCGAGGAGTGGGTCGAGCTCCTCGTCCGCGGCCAGCTCGGCGGGACTCCGGTACGCCGCTTCCACATCGGAGCCGGCGTGGCCGAGCAGGCGGACGGTGCGCAGCCGCAGGAAGGCCGGTCGCCGATTGCGCCGGACGAAGGTGGCCGCCTCTGTCGCGATGGTCAGCGTCGCGGCGAGGTCCGTGCCGTCGGCGTCGAAGTACCGCAGGCCGGGTCGCTGCCCGTACGCCTGCCGGATCCAGCCGTCCGGGGTGCGCACGCTGATGCCGATGCCGTTGTCCTCACAGACCAGCAGCAGCGGCATCGGCAGACCCTGGTACGACGCGTGCAGGGCGGCGTTGATCGCGCCGGTCGCGGTGGAGTGGTTCGCGGAGGCGTCGCCGAAGCTGGTCACCACGATCGCGTCGGCCGGCCACGGCGACGGTACGCCGAGCTTCCCTGACCGGTTCAGTGAGAACGCGACGCCCATCGCCCGTGGCAGGTGGGACGCGATCGTCGAGGTCTGCGGAATGATCGCCAGGTCGTGCCGGCCGAACACCTTGTGCCGGCCGCCGGCGATCGGCTCTGTGGTCGCCGCCGCGACGCCGAGGAGGATGTCGCGGAGGCCTTCCTTCGAGCCGCACTGGTCGGCGCGGGTGAGGTAGAAGGCGCCGGACCGGTAGTGCAGGAGCGCCGGATCCGTCGGTCGGAGAGCGGCGGCGACGGCCGCGTTTCCCTCGTGGCCGGCCGAGCCGATCGTGTAGAACCCGCTGCCCTGCGACTGCATCCAGCGCGCCGCCAGGTCGGCATGACGACTCCCGAGCTGGGCGTCGTACAGGCTCCGCAGCAGTTCGGCGGGTTGGTCCCACGGGGCCGGCATGAGCCCACGCACCCGCTCGGCGAACCGCTCGTCGACGGCGTTCACGCGCACCACTCCAAGCTCCTCATCAGTTCCATGATCGGCGAAGAACGCCCGGACCACAGCTTGGCCCACGGACTGAGCACCCATGCTCGACCCAGTCCGGGTCTATCAGGAGTGGATCGGTGGGGCGGGCTCAGGGAACCGTGACGGGGGGTGGTTCGTTCTCCGGGGTAGCAGGTGTCTGTGAGGTGAACGTGTCGGCGGTGAGTGAGTAGTGGTGATGCGTCTTTCCCCGGTGGTGCGGCGGATAGCGATCGCGGCTGGTCTGGGGGTGGGGACCACCGGGGTGCTGTCCGGCATTCTGCTGCTGGGTCCGCTCGCCTCATCGATCCTGCTGGCCGTGGTGTTCGCGGTGGTGTGGCCGCTTGCCGCGGTGATCCGGCAGGTGAACGACGATGCGCCGTTCCAATCACCGGTGATAGTCGCGGCCGCATCCGCGGCCGCCGTGCTGTGCCTGCCGGGGCTGGTGCGAATGCTGGCGTGGGGTGCGCTCGGGCTGGCGGCGGCGCTGGTCCTCGCGGCGGTGTTCGTGCTGATCGACCTCGTCGTACCGGAGCGGCGGCCGCGGCTGTCACGGCAGCAGCGGACACTCACGCGGATGAGTGAGACCCACTTCTTCGAGGACGAGGCGCTGATCGCGTCGCTCAAGTGCCCGCTCAGCATCGAGGAGCTCTGCGGGGTCTGGGCCGAGACCGCCACCCAGCTCGCGCAGGGCGCGGGACCACGGGATCGCCAGGCGGTCGCCGAAGTACGCCGGATCTGCCTGGACGAATTCGAGCGCCGCAACCCCGACGGCTTCCACCGCTGGCTCGACGCCGGCGCCCCCGCCAACCCGAGCAGCTACCTGCTGCCTACGCCGGGAGACGGCCCCACAACCCTCTGACCGACGCGTCAGGCCGGTACCCAGGTCAGTCAGAGCCGGTTGTATCGCTTCCGTGCCTCGCGGCTGTGTTTCTGGGCGTCGCGGGCGGCTCGCCGGGCTTCGTCCAGCTCGGCGCCGAGTCGTTTGACCTGCTCCTGGGCCACGGCCAGCGCTTCGCGGGCGTCGTCGAGCTGGTTGTCGAGGTCCTCGACCGTCGCCTCGGCTTTCTGGGCCGCGGTGACCGCGTCCTCGAACGCCTGCTTGGCCTTCGCCTTCTCGGCGGCCTCGCGTTCTTCCGCTTCGCGCTCCGCGGCCTCCCGCTTGCCGCGCGTGGCGGCCGACTCCTTGTCGGCCTCGGCCTGCTGCGCCTTCCGGCGATCGCGGGCGGCCTGCCGGCGTTCGTCGGTGAGCGGGGTGACGTTGGAGGGTTCGCCGTTCTCGTCGACGACGCCGAAACCGACGTGCCGCAGCGCGCTGCTCAACCGGCCTTCCCGCAGCGCGTCACCCGCGGCCGGATCGATCAAGGCGGCGTCGAGTGTCTCGCGCAGCTTCTGACCGACATCGGGGCTGACCTTCTGGCCTTCGTCCGAGGCCAGCCGGACAGCCTCCTTGGACAGCTTGTCCAGCAGCTGGTGGCGTTTCGGCGTCAGGTCCCGGAGCCGGTCGCCGTCGAGATCGGCGGTCGCCTCGCGGAACTCGTCGCCGAGCGCGAGCAGATCGTCGAGCTCGTCCGGCAGACTCCGGGCGACCAGGTTCGCCACCCAGGCGGCGACCGTCGGCTTGCGCATCGCCTTCAGCCGGGTCGACCCGAGCTGATCGCCATCAGCCTTCAGCTGCTTGGCCAGCTCGTTGCGAGTAGCAATGAAGTCGGCAGCCGGCGCCGCGTAGAGCGCATCCGCCGCCTCCTCGAAGTCCACGCTGCCGACGCTACCGTACCGATGAGCGGGTAGTGGTCGCCGTCAGCCCGCCGCGTGAGTCGTCTCCCCGCGTGGGCTCGCAGGCCACTACCCGTTCTTCGGTACGCCGTCCGGTGCGGCCAGGTCGGTGCGGAGCCGGTCGAGGATGCCGCGCAGCAGGCGGGACACCTGCATCTGGCTGACGCCGAGCTCGTGGCCGATCTCTTCCTGGGTGAAGCCGTTGCGGAACCGCAGCTCGAGGATGCGCTTGTCCCGGTCGCCGAGACCGGCGACGGCCGGCGTCAGGGTGTGCACGTTCTCGACCAGGTCGTACCCGTCCTCGGCGTCGGCCACCGTGTCGAGCAGGCTGGTGCCGCCCTCGGGCGCACCGGGCGCGTCCAGCGACAGCGTGCTGAAGCAGCCGCGGACCGAGCTGGCCTCGGCGATCTCGGCCGGATCAGTGCCGAGTGCCGCGGCGGTCTCCTCGTCGGTGGGGACATGCCCGAGGCGCTGGATGAGTTCGGGCTCGGCGGCTGCGATGCTGCCCTGCATCTCCTGGACCCGCCGCGGCGGCCGGACGGTCCACGCGCAGTCGCGGAAGTACCGTTTCAGCTCGCCTCTGATCGTCGGTACGGCGTACGACAGGAAGGCTGTGGACGCGTCGATCTTGTAGCCGTTGGCGGCCTTGACCAGGCCGAGGTAGGCGACCTGCTCGAGGTCGTCGGAGTCCACGCCCTTGCTGCGATACCGCGACGCGATCGAGCGGGCCACCGGGGCGTTCAGGATCACGACCTCGTCCAGGAGTTGCTGGTGGCGCGGATCCGGTGTGCTGTCGGCTTCGAGCAGGAGTTCATGGGTGGTGTCGGCGATGCGCTGTTTGGAGTCCTCAGTGCTGGGAGCTGCGGTCGTCACGGGAGAAACCTCGTCGTGTCGTCGTGCAGGTCGGTGGCATCACGGCTGAGCCACTACCTCCACCAGATCAAACTCGGCCGCCGCTTTCAAGTACTCAGCTCTTACACGTGTTTGAAACGAGTGCGTTGTGTGACGACGATGCAAAGAAGTACGACGACCGCGGTGATCGGAGCGGTCAGCGGGAGGTGCTCGTTCATCAGCAGCACCGACCACACCAAGGTGAGCAGGGGCTGGGCGAGCTGCAGCTGACTGGCCTTCGCGACGCCGATGATCCCCATGCCGCGATACCAGACGACGAACCCGCCGAGTTGCGAAATCCCAGCGATGTAAGCAAGGCCGACGAGACTCGACAGTGTCGGAGCGAAGCGTTCGTGCGGTACGGCGATCAGCGTGATGGCGAGGCTGATCGGCAGGGCGAGCACCACGGCCCAGGCGATCACATGCCATCCCGGCAGATGCCCGGCGAGCCGGCCGCCCTCGGCGTATCCGAGCGCGCAGACCAGCAGCGCCGCGACGAGATACAGGTCGGCGATCGACACGCTGCCGTGGTGCTGGGTCAGCGTGAACACGACGACCGCCGCCGCGCCCACCCCGGCCGCACCCCAGAACATCCCGGGCAGCCGCTTCCCCGTCATCACGGCCGAGGCGGAGGCTGTCGCGATCGGCAGCAGCCCGACCACTACCGCCGAGTGCGCGGTCGTCGACGTCTGCAACGCCAACGTGGTCAGCAGCGGAAACCCGATCACACACCCACCCGCAACAACCAGCAGCCCGGCCAGATCCCGCCGCTCCGGCCACCTGACCCGAAGCACACCCAGCAGCCCAGCCGCGAGCACCCCCGCCAACAGCCCCCGCGCCCCGGTCGCGGTCCACGGCCCCATCCCTCGAGTCGCCCAGACAGTCGCCGGAAAGCTGAGCGAGAAAGCAGCCACCCCGGCCAACGCCGCGACCGTCCCGGCCCCGATGGGCGGTATCGCTTTCCGTTGGGCGACAGTAGCGCTATCGTGACTTGTCATGGACCACGATAGCAGTCTGGGTGTGGTGGTCGGCCGGTTGCGGGCGGAGGTGACGTCCGCCGGGCCGGGTGGGCGGTTGCCGTCCAGCCGTGCGTTGGTGCGGCGGTGGGGGATCAGTCCGGTCACGTTGTCGCGGGCGGTCACAGTGTTGATGGCTGAAGGGGTTGTCAGCTCGCGGCCCGGGGCGGGCGTGTTCGTCAGCGAGCGTGCGCGGCGCCGACCGGCGACGTCGGCTGACCTGTCGTGGCAGGAGGAGGCGCTCAGGACGAGTCGGCCCGACATCGCGCCGATGATGCTGATGCTGGCGGCTCCCGCCGAAGGGGTCGTCGATCTGTCGACCGGTTACCTGCACGAGTCGCTTCAGCCGAGCAGGGCGCTGGCGGACGCGATCGGACGGGCGGGACGCCGGCCCGGGACCTGGACGCGTGCGCCGGCTGATGGGCTCCCCGAACTGCGGGCCTGGTTTGCGGCCGACATCGGTGGACGAGAGGGCTCTATCGGTGCGAACGACGTGCTGATCAGTTCAGGCGGCCAGACCGCGCTGGTGACCGCGTTGCGAGCCTTGACCGATCCTGGTCAAGCAGTGCTGGTCGAAGCCCCGACGTACCCGGGAACGCTCGCGGCTGCCGCCGCGGCCGGCCTGCGGACCGTCCCCGTCCCGGTCGACGCGGACGGCCTCCGGGTCGAGCTCCTCGAAGAGGCGTTCGCAACCTCAGGCGCCCGCGTGCTGGTCTGCCAACCACTGTTCCAGAACCCGACCGGTGCCGTACTCGCGCCGCCGCGCAGAGCGCGCTTGATGGAAGCGGTCCGCGCAGCCGGCGCCTTCGTCATCGAGGACGACTTCACCCGCCGCCTGGTCCACGATGACGCGCCCGACCTGCCCCAACCGCTGGCCGCGGACGACCTCGACGGTCACGTCGTCCACATCCGATCGCTGACCAAACCGACCTCGCCGAGCCTGCGCATCTCCGGTCTCACCGCGCGCGGAGCGGCGTACGCGCGGCTCCGCGACACCCACGTGATCAACAGCTTCTTCGTACCCAGGCCGATGCAGGAGACCGCACTGGAGTTGATGACGTCACCGTCCTACGCGACGCACCTCCGCCGACTGGCGGCGGCATTGCGGGAGCGACGGCAGGCGTTGACGCAGAGCCTGGCGGAGCGGAGTCCGCACCTGACGATCGACGCGGTCCGGCCCGGCGGCTATCACCTCTGGACCACACTGCCCGACGGAATGGTCGACGATCAGGTCGTCCCCGAAGCAGTTCGCCAAGGCGTCTCGGTCAGCCCGGGGCGGAACTTTTACCTGCCCGGCGGTCCGACCCGGCATCTGCGATTCAGCTATGCGGCCGCGGCGTCCGCCGACGAGATCGTCCGCGGCGTCGAACGACTCGACCAGGCGGTGCGGAAGTTGCGCTGAAGCCTGACAGCTTCTGTCAGGTTTCCCTGATTGACTCAAGCCTATGGACGAGTGCTGCGCCGTGGTCGACCTGCGTCAGTACACGCTGCATCCCGGGCAGCGTGACACTTTGATCGAGGTCTTCGACGACCACTTCGTCGAAGGGCAGGAAGCGGCCGGGATGCACATCGTCGGTCAGTTCCGCGATCTCGACGATCCCGACCGGTTCGTCTGGATCCGCGGCTTCGCCGACCTGCCCACCCGGGCCGAGGCGCTGAACGCGTTCTACTACGGCCCGATCTGGCGTGAGCACGCCGCGACCGCGAACAAGACGATGATCGACTCCGACAACGCGCTCCTCCTCGAACCGCTGCACCTCGGCCCGGCCTACCCGCGCCTGGATTCACCCCGCCCACCAAGAGGTACGACGGAGGTCCCCGGCTCGATCGTCGCCGGAGCCGTGTACCACCGTGGTTCGCCCGACGACGGCTTCGCCGAGTTCTTCACCGATCACGTCGTACCGGCGCTGACCGCCACCGGTGCCGAGCCGGTCGCGGCCTTCGAGACTTTGGTTGCCGAGAACAACTTTCCGGCGCTGCCGCTGCGGGACGAGGTCGTGCTCGCGTGGTTCGCCCGGTTCGACGACGAGGCGGCGTACGACGAGCATCGCCGGCGGCTCGCGGTGTCGGAGGTGTGGCAGCGGCAGGTGCTGCCGGAACTGGTCTGCCGGTCGGCCTCACCAGCCCAGGAGCTCCGCCTCCGGCCGACCGCACGTTCACAGCTGCGATAAATACGTTGCGCGCCCGGGAGCGGGCGTGCATGCTGGTTCAGCCGAGCGGCGACGAGCGCTGCCTGGACCTAAGGAGGGCTGACGGATGGCCATCACTGTGCTGCGGCATGTCCGCGTCAGTCTCACCTCAAGGTTCAGGAGCACACCAGATGTCTTCCGACGTCTTTCGTACCGAGCACGACCTTTCTGACAACTTCCCCGACTTCGACTCCCGCTGGGCCGATCTGACCCGCGACGAGTCCGAACCCGATCCCGCCGACGCGTTCGTCTTTCACTTCCAGGAAGTGGAAGAGACGCTGGGATCGGATCAGCGGTGGTCCACCTGGCTGGACGTCGAGCGCGGTTCTCGCGGCCCGGATCCACGACCCGACTGGGTCGTGACGGAACAGGCCGCGATCGACACCGAGCTCGGCGTCCTCAAAACCGGCAAGGAA
The DNA here is from genome assembly GCF_045040325.1 of Kribbella sp. NBC_01510. Lineage (NCBI taxonomy): Bacteria > Bacillati > Actinomycetota > Actinomycetes > Propionibacteriales > Kribbellaceae > Kribbella > Kribbella sp. NBC_01510. The sequence goes on from NZ_CP109418.1 coordinate 3,231,258, forward strand.
GCCGACGTCTTCCTGGTCGAGCGCGCCGTCGAAGCCATCGGCGGCAACCCGGCCCGTTCCTCGTTGCTCGCCGCCAAGCGGTACCGCACCGAGGAACACCGGTCCTTTCATCGCAGTACGTCGTACGTCGAAGGGCGCCGTACCCGCAACAGCCGGGACACCCGCGCGATGGCGAAGAAGACCTCGCACGGCCGCAGCGTCGCCGCAGGGCAATGGGCGGGTGCCGAGTGGGGTGCGCTGTGCCAGCTGTGGAAGGCCGGCGTCCCGGTGCCGTACCCGGTGCAGGTCGACGGCACCGAGTTGCTGATGGAGTTCATCGACGACGGTGAGGGCGGTGCCGCGCCGCGGCTCGCCCAGGTCCGGCCGTCGAAGGAACTGCTCGGTCAGTACTTCGAGCAGGTCCGGCACGGGATGCGCGAGTTGGCCAGGGCGGGGTTGGCTCATGGCGACCTGTCGCCGTACAACGTCCTCGCCCAGGGGGATCGGATCGTGATGATCGACCTGCCTCAGGTCGTCGACATCGTCGGCAATCCGAAGGGCATGGACTTCCTGCTCCGGGACTGCCACAACATGGCGACCTGGTTCACCAACCGCGGGTTGGAGATCGACGAACAGGAGCTGTTCGCCGATCTGCTCAGCATGGTGTTCTGATCGCCTGCTGCAGCAGGGGGACGAGCGGTACCAGCTGGTCGGGGTAGACGTCGACGAGACCGTCGAGATGGTTGCCCGCCTCGACCCGCTGGTACGTGTGCAGGCCGGTCGGGGCTGCCAGCTCCGCGTAGGCATCGGAGTTCTGCGTGATCGGGAGCAGGCAGTCGTACGTCCCGTGGATCGTGTGCAGTGGCTTGCCGATCTTCCCGGTCAGCGCGAAGCGCTCGATCGCCCGGTGCGCCTCGGGCCGTTGCAGGTAGTCGTAGTCGGCTTCGCTGCCCGAGTACGACGGATCGAGTTCGGCGGTGTAGATCCGTTGGGTCAATGGCCAGTAGACCGTGTAGTGGTACTCCCAGAGGAAGTCCGACCGCGGATCGAATCCGGCCGCCGTGATCAGCTCCGGGGATTGTTGCTCATAGCCCCTGATTGCCAACGGCAGAGATCTGAACGGGTTGGGCCCGTCCACCGTCCACAACGTCCCTTCCAGGTCGACGCCGCGGGTGTAGAGCTCCGGATGATTCTCGAGTTGCCAACGGACCAGGTATCCGCCGTTCGAGACACCGGCCGCGATCACTTCGTCGGCCGGCCGGCCGTAGTGCTGCGTGACGGTCTCCCTGGCGGCCAGGGTGAGCTCGGTCATCCGGGCGTTCCACTCGACGATGGCGTCGCCCGGTTCGCGGCTGCCGGCGAAGAACTCGGCGCCGGTGTTGCCCTTGTCGGTGGCGGCGTACGCATAACCCAGCGAGAGGACGTAGTCGGAGATCGCCGTGTCGTTCGCGTACTGCGCTCGCACGCCGGGTGCACCGGAGACGACCAGGCTGCCGTTCCACGTCTCCGGCAGTCGGATGACGAACTGGGCGTCGTGGTTCCAGCCGTGGTTGGTATTCGTGTGCGTGCCGGACGGGAAGTAGCCGTCGAGCTGGATGCCGGGCACACCCGAGTGCGTGGGCAGACCGGCGTGGGTGGTGCCCACATAGTCCGCCGGGTTCGTGTGGCCGGACGCGACGGTGCCGGTCGTGGTCAGGTCGTCCAGCTCGGCGAGCTCCTGGTGCTCGGCGCCCGGGACGCGAGTCAAGAGATGGCCTTCGCTGCCGCGCGTCCCGCCGTACGTCCGGTGAAGAGGCAGCCGCCGACGAAGGTGCCTTCGAGCGAGCGGTAGCCGTGGATGCCGCCGCCGCCGAAGCCGGCCACCTCGCCGGCCGCGTAGACACCGGGCAGCGGCGTACCGTCGGCGCGCAGCACGCGGGAGTCCAGGTCGGTCTGCAGGCCGCCGAGCGACTTGCGGGTGAGGATGTTCAGCCGTACGGCGATCAGCGGGCCGGCCTTGGGATCGAGGATGCGATGCGGTGACGCGACCCGGATCAGCTTGTCGCCGCGATAGTTCCGGGCACCGCGCAGCGCGGTGATCTGCAGGTCCTTGGTGAACGTGTTCGTCAGCTCGCGGTCACGGGCGACGATCTGCCGCTCCAGGTCGTCCAGGTTGATCAGGTTGTCGCCGGTCAGGTCGTTCATCCCGCGGACCAGGTCCGGAAGGTTGCCGCGGACGACGAAGTCGGCACCCTTGTCCATGAACGCCTGCACCGGCGCGGTAGCACCGCCGCGCGCCCGGCCGAGCACACCCTTGATGTCCTTGCCGGTCAGGTCCGGGTTCTGTTCCTGGCCGGAGAGGGCGAACTCCTTCTCGATGATCTTCTGGGTGAGCACGAACCAGGTGTAGTCGTACCCGGTCGTCATGATGTGCTCGAGCGTCCCCAAGGTGTCGAAGCCGGGGAACAGTGGCACCGGCAGTCGCTTGCCGGTGGCATCGAACCAGAGCGAGGACGGACCGGGCAGGATCCGGATCCCGTGCATCGGCCAGATCGGGTCCCAGTTCTGGATGCCTTCGGTGTAGTGCCACATCCGGTCGCGGTTCACGTACCGGCCGCCGGCGTTCTCGGTGATCGCGAGCATCCGCCCGTCGACGTGCGCGGGGACGCCGGAGATCATCCGCTTCGGCGGCTCACCCATCCGCTTCGGCCACTGCGCGCGGACCAGATCGTGGTTGCCGCCGATGCCGCCGGACGTGACGATCACCGCCTGGGCGGTGAGGCTGAAGTCGCCGACCTCGACGCGCGAACTCGAGACCCCGCGCTCGACGTCGCTCGGCTCCAGCACCTTGCCCGCGACGCCGTCGACGACACCGCCGGTGACCGTCAGCTCGTCGACCCGATGCCGGAACCGGAACTCGACCAGACCCTTCGCGACCGCCTCCCGGACCCGCCGTTCGAACGGCGCGACCAGCCCCGGCCCGGTGCCCCAGGTGATGTGGAAGCGAGGGACCGAGTTCCCGTGACCGTCGGCGTTGTAGCCACCGCGTTCGGCCCAGCCGACCACGGGGAAGAACCGCACGCCCTGGGCATGCAGCCACGGGCGCTTCTCACCGGCCGCGAAGTCGACGTACGCCTCGGCCCACTGCCGGGCCCACTTGTCCTCGTCGTCGAGCCGGTCGAACCCGGCCGAGCCGAGCCAGTCCTGCAGCGCGAGGTCGCGCGAGTCCTTGATCCCCATCCGGCGTTGCTCGGGGGAGTTGACGAACATCAGCCCGCCGAACGACCAGAACGCCTGGCCGCCGAGGGACGCCTCCGGCTCCTGGTCCAGCAGCAGCACCTTCCGGCCCGCGTCGGCCAGCTCGGCCGTCGCGGCCAGCCCGGCCAGTCCCGCCCCGACAACGATCACATCGGCGTCCATGGTGTCCATGTATAGCGCAATTGAAAGGATGAGGGATGTGACGATCCTTTCCGCAACTGCGCTTGTCCTGCCCGCCGCCTCCCTCGGACCGGAGAACCCGCTCGCCCCGCTGCGCACCCAGCAGGAACTCCACCAGGTCGAGAACCTCGCCGGACTGCCGGACGAGCTGCGCGAGAACATCCAGTACGGGCGCCTGCACAGCACGCTGCCGTGCCTGAACCAGGACGGATACGACCGATCGCTGGTCGACACCACGTTCCCGGCCCTGGTGCTGGAGAACGACCACCTCCGCGCGACCCTCCTACCGAGCCTTGGTGGCCGGCTCTACTCGCTCGTCCACAAGGCCAGCGGGCAGGAGTTGCTCTACCGCAACCCCGTCTTCCAGCCCGCGAACCTTGCGCTGCGCAATGCCTGGTTCGCCGGCGGTGTCGAGTGGAACGTCGGCAGCACCGGCCACTGGACCGGCACCTGCGCCTCGATGCACGCGGCCCGGGTCGAGGGGGCGGACGGTACGCCGGTGTTGCGCCTCTGGGAGCTGGAACGGACCCGGAACCTCGTCACGCAGCTCGACTTCTGGCTACCGGAGTCATCGGAGTTCCTGTACGTCGGGGTCCGGCTGCAGAACCCGTCCGCCAGCGAGGTCCCGGCGTACTGGTGGTCGAACATCGCGGTCGAGCAGGCGCCGGAGACGCGGGTGCTGGTGCCGGCGGATCAGGCGTGGCGGTACGGGTACAGCCGCCGGCTCGACCTGATCGACGTACCCCGTTATGAGGACTCGGATCTGACGTATCCGATGCGGCACGGGCGGGCGGTCGACTTCTTCTTCGAGCCGCTGGCCGGCGAGCGGCCGTGGATCGCGTCTGTCGACGCTTCCGGCCATGGGCTGGCGCAGGTGTCGACGGAGCGGTTGCGGGGACGGAAGTTGTTCGTGTGGGGTGAAGGCGCCGGCGGACGTCGGTGGCAGGAGTGGTTGGCGCCGGGGCTTGCGGGTTCGGGGTACGCCGAGATCCAGGCGGGGCTGGCGCGGACACAGATGGAGCACCTGAAGTTGCCCGCAGCAACTTCTTGGCACTGGATGGAAGCCTACGGGCGGATGTCGGTTGATCCGGTGGCCGCGCACTCGGACGACTGGCGGACGGCGCGTGGTGCCGGGGCTGAGGCGTTGCGTCCGGTGCTCGACGAGCTGCCCGTGCGGGAGCGGGAGTGGCTGGCGGTTGTGGATGCTGCGCCGGTCGAGCGGCTCGCGGTCGGGTCGGGGTGGGGTGCGCTGGAGCTGGCCCGCACGGGGTGGTCGGTGTCGGCGGGTACGCCGTTCGCCGAGGACACGATGACGTCGCGGGAGCGGGCGTGGTTGCCCTTGCTGGACGGGCGATTGGCTGCGGTTGACGGCGTACCGGATGGGACGTTGGTTGGGTGGCGGGAGTTGCTGGAGAAGGCCGCGGACAACTGGCTGGTCTGGTATCACCGGGGTGTTGCGCGGCACTACGACGGTGATGTGGACGGCGCGGTCGCGGCGTGGCTGCAGTCCGGGGACAACCCGTGGGCGCTGCGCAATCTGGGGTTGGTGACCGGCGACCTGTCGTACTACGAGCACGCGGTTGCGTTGCGGCCCGACCTGGTGCCGCTCGTCGCGGAGGCTGTGGCCGCGGCGCTGGACACGGACGTCGCGCGCGCTGAGCGCATGCTCGAGAGTGCTCCCGACGACCCGCGGATCCGGCTGCTGCGCGTCCGGCACGCAGTGCAGACCGGCGACCCGCAGAGTGCCCACGACTTGCTGGCCGAAGGAATCCAGCTCGCCACCGTTCGCGAGGGTGCCAACCCGCTCACGGACTACTGGCGCGAGGCCGAGGAGGCCCTTGGAACCAACCGGCCGGTGCCCCCGCAGTACCAGTTCGGCATGGGCGGAAACTGACTTCGCGAATTCTTTGTCCTGACCTGGAACCGATGGGGTCCGGGTGGCGTCTCACCAGTGTGCGGCAAGGGCCGCGCAGGCAGTTCGACTACGACGACCGCGTCGCTCGCGGGCGGCGCGTCGGGGGTGAGTGCCATGTTGACGATCGTTGTGCTCGGTGGGTTCGGCCTGGTGCTGCTGGTCACGGCATGCATCGCGGCGGACGTGATCGCCGGTCTCCGGCGGAACGAGACCCCGTCGGGCACGGAGGAGAAGACGGCTGGACGGGTGATCCGGGTTCGTGGCCCGGTCCGCGGTCAGCTGGACAGCGGGGCCCCGGCGGAATACACCGAGGTCACCGTCGAGTACTACACCCGCCGGGGCGAGGGACCGTTCGAGGTCACTCGCAAACTTCCCGCCGGGAGCCGCATTACTTACACCAAGGGCGACCGCGTCATCGTCAGCTACGACGTTCGCACGCCCCGCCGGGCCCGGATCGCCGGCCGAGTCAGCCACTGGCCAACCCTCGGCCCGCGCAGCGCGGACCCGGTTTCACAGCCCTAGGGCCTAGACCGCGACCGCGGTCAGCATTGATCCTCCATCCCTCGCCCGAGTGGCGGGGGCCTTTCAGTTTCCCACCGCACCTGCCGTCACGACGGCAGGTGCGGGGACAGCAGGTTGTAGAGGACCGGACGGCCTTGGGACAGGACGTACTCCGCCTCGTCCAGGGGCAGTCGGTCGGCCAGGTGGGCTAGCGATTCGCCCATGGTGATGCTGAGGGTGACCGCCAGGCGGAACTCGAGGCTGTTGCGGGCGCCGAAGCGGGCGGTGAGGAGTTCGGCGAACTCGCCGGCGTGCTGGTCGTCGAACTCGCCGGGCTTGGTTTCGAGGTCCGGGTCGCCGAGGCCGCTGAGCGCGACGGCGCGGAAGCCAGGGTCGGTCCGGTGCATCTCGCGGAAGGTGTCGAGAGTGACGTCGATCGCCGCACGCCAGCTGGTCACCGACGCCAGCCGGTCGCGGACCGCCTCGGTGTAGCGGGCCTGGTTGCGCCGCTCGATCGCCTGGATCAGGCTCCGCTTGTCCGGGAAGTACCGGTACACGCTGCCGACCGCGATCTCGGCCCGCTTCGCGATCCCGCTCGTGGACGCGGCGTCGTACCCGCGCTCGACCACCTCGGCGCAGGCCGCGTCCAGGATCCGCTCGACCTGCCGGCTGGCCCGGTCCTGGGTCGGTGTCCGGCGCAAGGGATACGCCCCCGATGTCACCATGTTGCTCATTGTCCATGCTTCGGGGGGACAATGTTGCCACCTTCCTGTGACAGATTGCCGTCAATCGGTGTCATCCACAGGAGGGGAACGACATGCGTTTGAGCAGAACAGTGGTCGCAGGCCTCGCGTCCACCGCGATCGCGGCGTCCGGACTCGCGGGTACGGCGATCACCCGGAACGAACCGCACGCCGCCGGGAGCAGCCTGCGTCTCAACCAGATGCAGGTGGTGGGCTCGCACAACTCCTACCACCGTGAGCTCAGCCCGAACGAGCAGAAGGTCCAGCAGCAGCAGAACCCGGGCTCGGTCGATCTCTGGTACTCGCACGCCCCGATCAGCCAGCAACTGGAGGACCAGAACGTCCGGTCGCTCGAACTCGACCTCTTCCCAGACCCGCAGGGCGGGCTCTACACCTACCCGCTGATCCGGAAGCTGACCGGCCAGGGTCCGCTGACCGACCCGGCGATGGCGCAGCCCGGGATCAAGGTCATGCACATTCCGGACTTCGACTACAACACCAACTGCGACACGTTCGTGCTCTGCCTGCGGCAGGTGAAGACCTGGTCCGACCAGCACCCGAACCACGTGCCGATCGCGATCAACCTCGAACTCAAGCAGTCCGACCCGAACGTGGTCGCGGCCGGTGGCGTGAAGGCACCGCCGTGGGACGCGGCGAACCTGGACAGCGTCGACACCGAGATCCACTCGGTGTTCTCCGCGGACGAGTTGCTCTCGCCGGACGACGTCCGCAAGCCGGGCCTGACGCTCGAGCAGTCGGTGCTGACCAAGGGCTGGCCGACGCTGAGCAGCGTCCGCGGCCAGGTGATGTTCTACTTCGACAACGGCGGTCCCGGTGAGATCCGCGACATCTACACCGCCGGCAAGCCGAACCTGGAGGGCCGGGCGGTCTTCACCCGCGGTCCGGAAGGCGCGCCGGACGCCGCGGTCACCGAGGTGAACGACCCGCGGGGCGCGAACCAGGCCGAGATCCAGCGGCTGGTGACGAAGGGCTATCTGGTCCGGACCCGGTCGGACGAGCCGATGGCGACGATCCGTGACAAGGACTACACCCGGCTCGGGATCGGGCTGGCCAGCGGCGCGCAGTGGGTGACCACGGACTTCCCGGTCGCCGGGATGGCCGCCCGCTACGACAGCGACTTCGTCGCCAAGCTGCCCGGGCACACTCCCGTACGATGCAATCCCGTCACGGCAACCGCCAAGGCGGCCCTATCGGAAGGATGAGCTGAGCATGTCGGAGCACGTGGTCGACATCAGTTGGAGCCGCGGTGAGCACGAGTTCACCTACGACGTCTACAACCGCGACCACGAGTGGCGCTTCGACGGCGGGATCACCGTGCCCGGCTCGGCCAACCCGAAATACCTCGGCAACCCGGGCCCGGTCGATCCCGAGGAGGCGTTCGTGGCGTCCCTGTCGTCCTGCCACATGCTCACCTTCCTCGCGATCGCGGCGCGCAAGCGCCTGGTCGTCGACGCGTACGACGACCACGCGGTCGGCGTGATGGCGAAGAACGACGCCGGCCGGCTGGCGATCACCCAGGTGACGCTGAACCCGAAGATCGTCTGGGCCGGCCCGGAGCCGGACGCGGAGGTGCTGGAGCGGATGCACCACCTGGCCCACCAGGAGTGCTTCATCGCCAACTCGGTCACCACCGAGATCACCGTGGCCTACGGCAACTAACCTCTCCACTCCTTCCCTGCAAGCAAAAAGCCACCCGCCGGTCCGGCCTGAGCCTCGCGCAAGCGGCGTCAGGACAGCCGGCGGGTGGTTTGGGTGCACCCCTGTGGTGGTGCACCAGACGGATCCGGCGGCGCCTCGCACGGGGCGCCTCTGCGTTGGTGTGCGACATCCGTGCGGTCTAGCTCGGTGGGCAAGACCGTCCGGGTGCGCTGCCGGGATCCGTTCGTCCGGTTCGCGCCAGTTACTGCTCGGCGGCGGCGTCGCTCCGGTCGTCCGTGGTCCGGGTGGTCGTCTCGACGACCTGCTCGTCACCGTGCAGGCGGCCCTGCTCGGTGGCCATCGTGGTCATCAGTCGGTGGATCGTCATGCCGGTGAGACGCACCCCGACCCCGGCTATGACGGGAATCCGGCAGATCTTTTGGTGTGAGCTACTTCTCATCCAGCCCGTCGGGGCGGAGGGGGACGAGTTTGCGGGCTTCGTCGTACGTCGTCCCGGTCAGCTCGAGCAGGTCGACCACGGTGGACCGGATCTGGGCGAGCACCACGACCGCCGACAGTCCGGTCGGCAGCGGCATCTCCGCCGTACGGCGGCCGAGCTCGCCGAGCACGCGGTGGGCGGCGACGTCGGCGTGCGGTTCGAACAGCGACTCGCCGATCAGCCGAGTGCCGTCGGCGAGGCGCTCGAGCAGGTTCGGGAACTCGGGCGGCATCGCCTCGTCGCGCCAGACCGCCACCGCACAGCGCCGGACCAGGACCCGGATGTTCCGGATCGCGCGATCCAGCGGTACGACGAGGTCGGCGATCTCCTGGACCCGGCCACGGTGCCGGCGACGGAACGGCGACAGCCGGACCACCGCGACGCCCTCGTCCGCGGCGCTGCGCAGGTCGTCCAGGAGTGACTCACTGGCGCGGGCCCGGCGCAGCGCGTCGCCGGCCGCGTCCTCCGCCCGGGACCGGAGGCCGTTGGCGGTCTCGACCAAGATCTCGGACAGCTCGCTCAGCACCGCGGAGGCTTGCTGCCGCGGACGGCTGATCGCCGCGGCCGGGGCGATCGTGGCGGCGGCCAGTGCGACCAGCCCGCCAACGACCGCGTCGATCCAGCGGCTGAAGCCGGCGCTCGGGTTCGGCAGCAGGGTGGTGACGAGCGCGGCCTGAACGCCGGCCTGGGTGCTCATCAGCGTGCCCGCGCCCAGCAGGAGGGCGAGGCTCATGGCCAGCGCGACAACGAACACGATCTGGGGGACCCCGGTGCCGAAGATGCGGACGAACCCGTCCCCGACGCCGACTCCGACCGCCACCCCGACCATCAACTCGGCGACCCGGCTCAGTCGCTGACCGAAGCTGAACCCGAGGCAGACCATCGCCGCGACCGGCGCGAAGAACGGTTGCGGGTGGCCGACGACGTACCGGGCGATGGCCCACGCCACGCCGGCGGCGAGGGCGCACTGGCCGATGAAGAAGGACCGGCTCCGCAGGCGGTCCACCCGGCGGCGGATCGAGTCGCGCGAACGGCGCGCGGCGTACGGCGCGATGTCGTCACGCAGTTCCCGCAACTGGTCCAACGTCAACCTGACCGGATCCACGCGCCCCATTCTGCGGCACGAGCCCTCCGGCTTGCTTCGGCCGCGCCCGACGGTCAAGGTTGCTGCATGACCGAGAACAACCGTGAGGACTACGGCAGCTACAGCGTCGATGACGAGGACCAGCTGCAGGCGGAGGACACCCTGAACGACCGGGGTGTGGACGATCTGCTCGACGAGGGCTACTCGCCGCCGGAGAAGTGGTCCGCGGGCGAAGGATTCGGTACGACGGCCGACGAGGCGCTGGAGGGGGAGACGCTGGACCAGCGGATCGCCCAGGAGGAGCCGGACGTCGACCCGTACGCCGAGGACGGTGAGGACGTCGGCGGTCCCGAGGTCGGGGTGCAGCGCTCCGGCCGCCTGGTCGCCCCGGACGAGGGCGCGCACGACGACGCCGACGACGAACTGGTCGCCGAGGACGTCGGCCTCGACGGTGCCGCCGCCTCCGCCGAGGAGGCGGCCGTCCACGTCGTCGACGACGAGGACTCCTTCGAGCTCGAGGACGACGACGAGGAGGACCTCGAGTCCTACGAGAACGTCGACCTGGGCGACGTCGGCGACCCCGAGGACTGAGCCCTACCTGGGCGTGACCCGCACGACGGACCCGCGGCGCGGGACCAGAGTGACGTTCTTGGCCTGGGCCGGCTCGGGCTTCGGGTCGGGAGCCTGGAAGTTGTAGGCGGCGAGCGCGGCGCGAAGGATCTCGGTGCCTTCCATCAGGGAGAAGCCGGCTCCGATGCATCGCCGCGCTCCGCCGCCGAACGGGATCCACGTCCCCGGCGCCGGCGGATCGTCGGACAGGAAACGCTGCGGCCGGAAGTCCATCGGCATCGGGAAGTGTTCCCCGTCGCGGTGCACAAGTCCGATCGCAGCCATGATCGTCGTACCGCGCGGCAACCGGTAGCCGGCGACGTCCGCGGTCTCGGTCAGCCGGCGACCGACCTGGTAGACGACCGGGTGCAGCCGCATCGCCTCCTTGACGATCGCCTCCAGCTCGTCGTCGGCATCGGCGTCCGCGGCCCGCTGGCCGAAGGCCAGCTCCTCCGGGCGGCGGGCCAGCTCGTGGAACGTCCAGGCCAGCGCGGTCGCGGTCGTCTCGTGCCCGGCCAGCAGCAGCGTGACCAGCTGGTCCCGCAGTTCCTCGTCGGTCCAGTTGCCCGCGGCAAGCAGCCGGGACAGTACGTCGTTGCGTCCGCCCAAGTTCCCGCGGCGCCTGGCGATCTCGTCGTACAGGATCTCGTCGACCTGCCGCTGGGTGGTCAGGTAGGTCCGCCACGGCCGGATCCGGAGCAGCGCCGGGTAGAACCCACCCAGCATGATCACCGGCGACACCGAGACGATCTTGTCCAGCAGCGGCCGGAGCATGTTCAGCCGGTCGGTGTCCGTCACGCCGAAGATGACCTGGAGGATGATCTCCAGGGTCAGGTTCCGCATCCGCTCGTGCACCTTGAACGGCGTGCCGACCGGCCACTTCGCGACGTCCGCGCGAGCCAACTCGTGCACCATCCCGGCGTACCCGCGCAGTGCCTGGCCGGAGAAGGCCGGCATCAGTTGCCGCCGCATCCGGACGTGGTCCTCGTCGTCCAGGAGCAGGAGCGAGTGCGAGCCCATGATCGGTTCGAGGACCATGTTGCCCTCGCCCGCGTGCATCACCGCCGGCGGACTGCCGAACACCTCGCGGATGTGGTCCGGCCGGCTCAGTACGACGCACACGCGGCTGGACGGGACCAGGCGGATCGTGAACACATCGCCGTACTTGGCCCGCATCCGGGGGAAGAACGTCCGGCGATGACTCGCGAACAATACGGTCTGAGCCAGCGTGGGCCATCGCGGACCGGGCGGCAGCGTGCGCGCCGTCTGCCGGTCGAGCGTCCGGGAACCGAGCAAAGGTGTCGGAGCCATGGCTTCACGCTACGTCAGCCGGGTGAACGCCGGGCGTCGAATGCGCCAAGCGCCGCGGCGACCCCGGCGGCCGGCTCGCGGGGGCCGGGACAGGAGCTAGGGGCCTGAGACAGGTTATTGCCTGTCTCAGGCCCCCATGGGGTGTTCAAGCCCCCGGCTCGTGCCGGTGGGTCAGGAGCGGGTGAAGCGCAGCGTCAGGATCTGGAACGGGCGGAGCTCGAAGGAGACTCCGTTGTCCCGCAGGTCCCGGTCCGCCAGGTGGCGCTCGAGCAGGTCGACCTCGGTCACCGACGCCGCGCCGAAGGACGGCGTGACGGTGGCGCGCGAGCGGCCGCCGGAAGACTCGTACAGGCGGACCACGACGTCGCCGGACCGGTCGTCGGCCAGCTTGATCGCCTCGACGATCACGTTGTCGTTGTCAACGGCAACGAGTGGCTCAACCCCGCCGGCCCCGGTGACGACCCGCTCGGGCAGGTTGATCCGGTAGCCCTCCTCGATCGCCTCGGGGATCCCGGCGCCGGCCACCAGCGCGTGGTTCACGGTGTGCACGCCCTGGTCGGTCTTCGGGTCGGGGAACCGCGGCGCCCGGATCAGCGAGGTCCGGATCGTGGTCGTCGTCCCACCGTCCTCGCGGGCGGTCCGGTTGATGTCGTGGCCGTACGTCGAGTCGTTGACCACGGCAACGCCGTACCCGGGCTCGCCGACGTGCACCCAGCGGTGCGCCGCGATCTCGAACTTCGCCGCGTCCCACGAGGTGTTCTGGTGGGTCGGCCGGAAGATGTGCCCGAACTGGGTCTCCGACGCCGACCGGTCGGCGTGCACGTCGACCGGGTACGCCGCCTTGAGGAACTTCTCGGCCTCGTGCCAGTCGACCGTGGTCTCGATGTCGACCCGCTTCGCGCCCGGCCGCAGCCGCAGCGTCTGGGTCACGCTGGACCGGCCGAACGACCGGGTCACCACGACGGTCGCGACACCCTCGACGGTGCTGAAGTCGACGCTGTCGACCTCGGTCACGTCGCGGACGTTGTTCTTGTAGAACGAGTCGACGTCCCAGGCGTCCCAGTGGTTCGGAGTGTCCACGTGCAGCTGCAGAAGGTTGCCCGCGGCACCTGGCGCGATCACCTCGCGCTGGGCCTCGACGTCGTACAGCGAGGTGATCAGCCCTCGCTCGTCGATGGTGACCCGGATGACCCCGTTGTCCAGGACCCCGTTCTCGACCGACACCGCCTGGCCCTGGCCGACGGCGATGCCCGCGCCCAGACCGGCGACGCCACTGCGGGAGTGCGGTGCCGCGTTGAAGACGATCTGCGCGTCGCCGGAGCCGGCCAGCGCCTGCTGGGCGGTCGCGATGATCGCCTCCAACTCGGCGGCCAGCTTCGCGTACGTCGCCTCGGCCTCGCGGTGCACCCAGGAGATGGACGAGCCCGGGAGGATGTCGTGGAACTGGTTCAGCAGCACGGCCTTCCAGATCCGGTCCAGGTCCTCGTACGGGTACGCGTCCAGCTTGCCGGCCACCACGGCCGCCGCGGACCACAGCTCGGCCTCGCGGAGCAGGTGCTCGCTGCGCCGGTTGCCCTGCTTGGTCTTGGCCTGCGAGGTGTACGTCGCCCGGTGGATCTCCAGGTAGAGCTCACCCGACCAGACCGGCGCGTGCCCGGCGTACTCCTCTTCGGCGGCCGCGAAGAACTCGGTCGGGGACTCGATGGTCACCTTCGGCGAGGACTCCAGGTTCGCCACCCGGCGCGCGGTCGCGACGAACTCGCGGGTCGGGCCGCCACCGCCGTCGCCGTACCCGAACGGGACCAGCGACCGGGTCGCCGCGCCGTTCTCGGCGAAGTTCCGCTGCGCGTGCGCCAGTTCGCGACCGGACAGGTCGGAGTTGTAGGTGTCGATCGGCGGGAAGTGGGTGAACACCTGGGTCCCGTCCAGGCCCTCCCACCAGAAGGTGTGGTGCGGGAACTTGTTCTCCTTGTTCCAGGAGATCTTCTGGGTCAGGAACCACTTCGACCCGGACAGCTTCACCAGCTGCGGCAGCGCCGCGGTGTAGCCGAACGAGTCCGGCAGCCAGACCTCCTGGGTGTCGATGCCGTACTCGTCCAGGAAGAACCGCTTGCCGTGCACGAACTGCCGGGCCAGCGCTTCGCCGCCGGGCAGGTTGGTGTCGGACTCGACCCACATGCCGCCCACCGGAACGATGGTGCCGTCGGCAACGGCCTTCTTCAGCCGCTCCCACACCTGCGGGTAGTTGTCCTTAACCCAGGCGTGCTGCTGGGCCTGCGAGAACGCGAAGACGAGCTCCGGGTACTCCTGCGCCAGGGTGGCGACGTTCGAGACCGTGCGGGCCACCTTGCGCCGGGTCTCCCGCAGCGGCCAGAGCCAGGCCGAGTCGATGTGCGCGTGCCCGACCGCGGACAGCTGGTGCGCGCTGGCGTGCGCCGGCCGGCTCAGTACGTCGGTCAGCTGCGCGCGGGCGTCCGCCGCGGTGCCGGCGACGTTCTCGTAGTCCAGGGCGTCCAGGGCGCGGCTCAATGCCCGCAGGATCTCCCGGCGGCGCGGCTCCTGCAGGGACAGCTCCTTCTGCAGGCTGTCCAGCGCCTCGAGGTCGAGGATCAGGTCCCACACCTCGGCGTTGAACACGGCCAGGTCGGCGCGAGTCAGCGCATAGATCGGCGTCTCGCCGAGCTTGGCGCCGATGTCGGTCTTCGCGTAGGCGTTGTCGAGCGGGATCTCCGGGTTGGCGGCCGCCTCGACGTAGAACTCGATGGTGTCGCCGGGCGAGGCCGCCGTACCGTCGGGGCCGAGGATCGACAGCGGGGCGTAGGTCTGCCGCGGGTGCAGACCCTTCAGCGGTACGCCGGACGTGCTGTGAACGAGGCCCTCCGCGGAGAACCCGGGGCCGCCGCTGAAGCCGAGATCGACGACGGCCTCGATCTCGCTACCGGCCCACTCGGCCGGCACCTGGCCGCTGAACCTGAACCACGCGGTTCCCCAGGCCGGACCCCACGGCAGGCCGATCGCGGCCGGCTCGAAGGTCTGGGCGAGGGCCTCGGCGGGGGACACCGGCTCACCGGGGGCGTGCCACACCTCGATGTCCAGCGGGACCGCCGCGCCGTAGATCGCAGGGCGGATCCGCTCCCGCAGGGCGCGCTGGAGCCGCTCCTCGATGAGTTGACGGTCGTCGTGCACGAAATCATCCTCCGGGGGGTTGGGCCGTGCCTTGTCGCGCGACCCACGCGGCCGCTGCATGACAACGCTGTCACACCCACCCCTGGCCCGTCCAGACGCAGTCCACCTCCCTTCCCCGCCCCACCGCCCGGTCGGGTCGACTACCGTCCCCACCCCGCCGCCCGGTCGGGTCAACCACCGTCCCCACCCCACCGTCCGGTCGGGTCGCCACCGGCCCGGCGCCGTACCTGCGGGTAGCGGTTCGGTTGCAGGCCGCGGCTCGGCTACCCCGGAGCACCTCTTGTTGTCTAGGTTGTCCTGCATGGATCGCCCCCGCCTGCTGACCCCTGCCCGGCCGACTGGGATGACCCGGCGCAGCGTGCTCGGTCTCGGTGCCGCCGCCGCGTCGTCCCTGCTGCTGCCCGGATGCTCCCGCGGCCGTGCGGACGAGCCGGCCCCGGCTGGGTCGGCGACGTTCGCGACCGGCAACGAGGGCGGTGTCTACGCGACGTTCGGCGCCGCCCTGAGCGGGCTGGTCAGCGAGGTCACCGGCATGGAGCTCAAGCCGATCATCACCAACGGGTCGGTCGACAACCTGATGAAGGTGGACAGCGGCAAGGCGGACCTGGGCTTCAGCACGTCGGACTCCGCGCTGGCCGCCTACGAGGGCACCGGGATGTTCGACAGCGGCCGGCTGAGGTTCACTGCGCTGGCCCGCATGTACGACAACTACGTCCACTTCGTCGTCCCGATGGCCTCGTCGGCGTCGAAGCTCGACGATCTGAAGCCGGACCCGAACAAGCCGAGAAAGAAGCCCTTGGTGGTCAGCGTCGGTCCGTCCACCTCCGGCACCAGGGTCGTCGCGGACCTGATCCTGGCCACCGCCGGCATCACGGTGACGAAGCGGTACCTGACGCTGGAGGAGTCGGTCAAGCAACTGAAGGAGAAGGCCGAGGGTAAGAACCCCAACGGGATCGACGCGATGATCTGGAGCGGTGGCGTGCCGACCGATCCGATCAAGGCGCTGCAGACCTCCGTCGGGTTCCGGCTGCTCGACATCGGCGCAGTGGCCGAGGACATCGCGCTCAGGCGGTTCGGTGGCTATGTGGTGTCGTCCATCCCGCCGTCGCAGTACGGGCTGGCCAGTTCGGTGCCGACACTGGCGATCCCGAACTACCTGGTGGCCAACTCGACCCTGTCCGACTCGTGGGCCTGGTGGACGGTCAACACGCTGTTCCGCCGGCAGAACGACCTGGTCAACAGCAACCACCCCGAGGCCGGATCGCTGGACCCGCGCTCTGCGATCGCGACGATGCCGATCCCGCTGCACCCCGCCGCCGAGCGCTGGTACCGCAACAACCACATCTGAGCTGTACGCCTTGCGCGCCTCCGGCGCGGGGGTCATGGGGCCGGACTGTTGCCTGGAGCGGCACGCTCAGACCTCGTAGTCGTCGATCAGGGGGACGCGGACCTCGATCACCAGGCCGCCTCCGATCGGCGGACGGGCGACCACGCGGCCGCCGACCCGGGCCGCCTCGGAGCGGACGATCGCCAGCCCCAGACCGGTGCCCGGCATCTCCCGGTGGTGCGCGCTGCGCCAGAACCGCTCGCCGACCTTCTTCAGGTCGCGCGACCCGAGCCCGAGCCCGTGGTCGCGCACCGACATCACCACTTCGGTGCCGTCCCGGGTGACCGAGACCTCCACCGGCGGAGCGCCGTACTTGGAGGCGTTGTCGAGCAGTACGTCGAGGATGTCGTCCACCTCGAGTTCCGGCGCGACCCCGCCCGGCACCATCTCGCCGATGATCAGCTCCAGGTCGTCGGCGGCGTACACGGCCTTCCAGCCGACCAGGCGCTCCTTCACCGCCTGGGCCAGGTCCAGCGGCTCTTCGTTGCCCTCGGCATCCGCTCCCGGGCGGTCCGAGCCGGCCAGCCGGGACAGCCGCTGGACGATTCGGCCGAGCCGGTCGATGTCGCTGAGCGCGAACCGCGCGGTCGGCGACAGCCGGGACAGACCCTCGATGTGGATCCGGGCCGAGGTCAGCGGCGTCCGCAGCTGGTGCGACGCGTCCGCGACGAACTCGCGCTCGCGCTGCCGGGCCTGATGCAGGCTCAGCGCCATCGAGTTGAAGCTGTCGCCGAGCCGGCGCAGCTCGGGGGCGCGTCCGTCGGTCGACACCCGGGTGTCGAGCGCGCCGCGGGTGATCTGGTGGGTCGCGTTGTCGAGGTCCTTCAGCGGCCGCAGCACCCAGCGGGTGATCGGCCGGACGATGCCGATGATGATCGCGCCGATGCTGATCAGCAGGCCGCCGAGGAGCAGCAGCAGGCCGCGCTGCACCTGGTCACGGGCCTTCTCGGTCGGCACCCGCAGTACGGCAGCACCGAGCACGCTGCCGTTGTTGACGACCGGGCGGGCCACCACCATCTCGCCGGAGCGCCACGGCCACAGCGGCGGCGGCTCGGCCGGCAGCCGGCCCGCCAGGGTGCTGTGCAGTGCGGCTTCGATGTCTGGTTCCTTCACGTTCACACCGGACACCGAGGTGGCGACCACCCGCGAGTCGACGTCGACAACGAACACCGGGGTGTTGTAGAGCTCGTGGTAGCGGACCGCCAGCTCACGCAGGTTGGCGATGTCACCGGTCTGCAGCGGGGACTCCGCCATCGTGGCGAACCAGTCCGCGTCGTTACTGCGGGACAGGAACAGGGTGCGCGAAGTGCTCGTGGCGATGTAGTTGGCCAGCGGTACGACGGCAACGATGGCGAGTGCGATCACCATCGGAACGAGGGACTGCAGCAGGCGACGGCGCAACGGTCAGTCCGAACCCAGGCGGTAACCGACACCGCGGATCGTCTGCACCAGCTCGGGCCGGCCGAGCTTGGCACGCAGGCTGGCCACGTGCACGTCCATGGTCCGCGACGACGCCTCGAACACGGACTGCCAGGCGTACAGCGCCACCTGTTCCCGGGGGACCACCCGGCCGTGGTGAGCGGCCAGCACAGCGAGCACGTCGAACTCCTTGCGGGTCAGACTGATGGGCTTGTCCGCCACCTGTACCGTCCGGGCCTCGATGTCCACGGTCAGGTCTCCGACGGTCACCCGGGGGCGGGGCTGCAGGAGGCCGGTACGACGAAGTACAGCATCGATGCGGGCCAGCAGCTCGGAAATCGCGAACGGTTTCACCACATAGTCGTCGGCGCCGCTGCGCAACCCGCGGACCCGGTCGGCCGCCTCGCCCCGCGCGGTCACCGCGATCACCGGGACGTCGGAGACCGTCCGGATCTGCCGGCACACGTTGATACCGTCCCCGTCCGGCAGCCCGAGGTCCAGCAGAACCAGGTCGCCGGGGTCCGCCGCGAGGGCGTCCGCGGCCGTTCGGACATGCGTCACCATCAGGCCGTAGCGCCGCAGCGCAGGTATCAGGGCATTGGCGATATCGAGATCGTCCTCGACCAACAGAATCCGTACCGCGCCACTCATGCGGTGATCGTAGGCCAGGAGACGCTCATGTGTGTCAGATCTTGGTAAAGACGTAATCACGTGACTCCACCCCGTG
Source organism: Kribbella sp. NBC_01510 (assembly GCF_045040325.1). NCBI lineage: Bacteria > Bacillati > Actinomycetota > Actinomycetes > Propionibacteriales > Kribbellaceae > Kribbella > Kribbella sp. NBC_01510. The sequence goes on from NZ_CP109418.1 coordinate 3,249,694, forward strand.
TTCGCCGACACTAGCCTTCCGGACACAGGAGGGAACCGATCGATGACTGTCGGTATCGGCACGGGGGGTGGCTTGACCACGCCCTCCGAGGAAGAGCTCGCCGAGTACGAGCAAGAACGGCCTGCTCGGCGGCTTCGGCCTGCCCTCGACCTGGCCATCGCGGTCTGGTGCACGATCGTCAGCGTCGGCGTGCTCGCGCAGGTGTTCTTCCCATTACCACAAGGCACGCAGTTTTACCTGGTGATCTTTCTCGCAGCGGTCCTGCCGATCACGCTGCTGTGTTACCGCGGTTGGAAGGTGCCTTCATCAACGACAACAAGGACGCGCTGGTCGCGGTGAACGTGGCGGCCAAGGGCATCACACTGGAGAACGCCGACCAGACCGACCCCGTGCCGTTGCACCCCGGCGCGAAGAAGGCGATCGACGGACTGAAGTAGACCCACGGACCGTCCTCCTCCGCACACCAGGCGCAGCGGGGGAGGACGCAAAGGGACCCACCTTCGCACACCAGGCGCAGCGGAGGTGGGACCATGCCGGCCCCACAACCAGGCGCAGTGAGTGCCGGCAGACCGGGCCCGGCCCTTCGGAGGCATCCGAGGGCCGGGCCCGGTCACCTACTTGTGGTCGTCCTCCGGGGACAGGGGAGTGCCGTACAGGTAGTGCGAGAGCGCGGAGTCGCGCTTCGGGTGGACGTGGTACTTGATCGGTACGACGCGTCCCTCGGCGCTGTCCCACGCGTTGTCGGCCATCCGCCACATGCGGTGCGCCATCCGGCCGGCCATCCCGGTGTGCGGGGAGAACGGATGCGCTCGGGTCGGTGCGACCTCCTCGGCCTCGAGGAGCTCCTCGGTCAGCGTGTTCACGTCCGAGTCGTCGAGGTGCTCGGAGATCCGCTGGCTGTACTCCGTCTCCATCGTCTCGTGCCGCAGCAGGAGCTGGTCGATCTGCTGCCAGAGCTCGTCGGGATGCAGGTCCATGAACCGGCTGTCGCCGTACTGACGTCCCTTCAGGAAACGCAGTGAGCGCTCCAGTCTCTTCGCGTTGCCGACGTACCTGGTGACCAGATCCTCGCCGTCGGGCAGGCGCCGTACGTGGGGGAGGAGGACGTCTTCGGCGGCGGCCAGATGCTGGGCCGCGATCGCGTAGAACCAGTCGGTCTGATGCCTGCGCTCGGGGCGCGCGGCCTCCGGGTGGTGAGCCGGCCCGGCCAGCTCGCGAATCCGGGCATGTTCGTAAGTCAGGGCCATTTCGAGCGTCGAAGCGGTCATGGCAACCACCTCCAGGAGGGTCTCATCCCAGCCTGTGCCCGTCCCTGAAGAACCGCAACCACCCGTACCCACTCCGTGACCGACGGGTTCGGCCGACGTCTCGCACGCGGCGACGGTCCGGAACATGTCGAGCGGGTGCGCCCGGTGCCGTCGTAGGCTGCCGGGCATGGCTGAATCCTTCTTTTGACTCGATCTCCATCGCGTCGCCGTGGTCCTGATCGACTTCCAGAACGACTTCTGTAGCCCCGAAGCCGCGGGCGACGGACCGGTGACGAACACGAACAACGCCGCCGCGGCCCTGCGGGCGAACGCCTTCGCCAGGGAAGCGGCCGAGCTCGGGGCTCGGGTGGTGTACACGCGTCAGGTTCTCGACCTGGATCGCTTGACGGAGCGCCAGCGCCGCTGGGAGAAGGCGGACGGGCTGTGTGCCGCGGGCACCTGGGGTGCCGAGCTGTTCATCCCGCCGGTGGCCGGCGCCGAGGTGATCGTGAAGGACCGGTTCGACAGTTGGCAGAGCGAGCCGTTCGTCGAATGGCTGACCGTCGCGGACATCGACGGGCTGGTGATCTGCGGAGTCGAGTTGGTGTGTTGCGTGCTGTACGCGATTCTCGGCGCCCAGGAGCGCGGGTACGACTATGTCGTGCCGCCCGACCTGGTGTCCGGTCAGGACTTCGGGGACGAGACCGACAATCGCGCCGTACGCGACTTCCTCCGGTACAACCAGCCCGACCGGCTGGTCGCCTCGGACGACATCCTCACTCGCTGGCGAGCCGCGGCCCGCTGATCACCTGCGACCCGCCCAGCCTGCGCGAGCAGGCCGGGCGGGGCTGAGGGGTCAGGAGTCGGAGCTCTTCTTCCAGAGGTTGATGCCGGCCTCGACGGCGTCGGCGTCGATGGCTTCGAGCTCGTCGGCGGAGAACTTCAGGTTGCGGACCGCGGCGAGGTTGTCCTCGAGCTGCGCAACGCTGGAGGCGCCGATCAGAGCGCTGGTGACGCGGTCGTCGCGCAGAGTCCAGGCGAGTGCGAGCTGAGCGACGGACTGGCCGCGCTCCTTGGCGATCTCGTTCAGCGCGCGGACGTGCTTCAGCGTGTCCTCGGTCAGCGAGTCCGGGTTCAGCGACTTGCCCTGCGCGGCGCGGGAGTCCGCCGGGACGCCGTCGAGGTATCGGTCGGTCAGCACACCCTGGGCCAGCGGCGAGAACGCGATCACGCCGACGCCGAGCTCACCGACGGCGTCGAGCAGGTCCTCCTCGATCCAGCGGTTCAGCATCGAGTACGACGGCTGGTGGATCAGCAGCGGCGTGCCCATCTCGCCAAGGATCCGCGCCGCCTCCCGGGTCCGATCCGCCGAGTACGACGAGATTCCGGCGTACAGCGCCTTGCCCGAGCGGACCGCGGTGTCGAGCGCGCCCATCGTCTCCTCGAGCGGCGTGTCCGGGTCGAACCGGTGCGAGTAGAAGATGTCGACGTACTCGACGCCCATCCGGCTGAGCGACTGGTCCAGCGAAGCGAGCAGGTACTTCCGCGAGCCGCCGCCCTGACCGTACGGACCCGGCCACATGTCGTATCCGGCCTTGGTCGACAGGATCAGCTCGTCGCGGTACTTCTTGAAGTCACGCGCGAAGTGCGTCCCGAAGTTCGTCTCCGCCGAGCCGTACGGCGGACCGTAGTTGTTGGCCAGGTCGAAGTGCGTGACGCCGAGGTCGAACGCCCGCCGCAGGATGTCGCGCTGCGTGGTGAACGGCTTGTCGTCGCCGAAGTTGTGCCACAGCCCCAGCGAGATCGCGGGCAGCTCCAACCCGCTCCGCCCCGTTCGCCGATAAGCCATCTGGTCGTCATACCGGCCCTCGGCCGCCACATAATCAGTCACGGAACCCCAGTCTGCCCCATGTCCCAACAAGTGCAAAACCCCTTGTTTTACAGCAGAAATCCCATCGCTGACACCCAGAACCCCATCTTCTTGATCCGTTCAAGTGAGGGTGGACCAGGGGGCGGGCGGAGCGGACGCGAAGAACCGGAGAATCCCGAGGACGCGACTCGCGGGTGGTGCAGTCCAGTGTCGTTGCCCGGGCCAGGGGTCGGCCGGCAACTTCCCCAGCGCCCACTCGAGGTGCAACCAAACGGTTGCCGCCGCCAGTTCTTCCTCCGGTACGGCGGACTCCGTGTGATGAACGTAGTCGGGAAGGATCGCGGCCACGTGCTCGAGCGGCAGTTTGGCGAAGTCCACCTCCGCCGGAGCCAGCGCCGCGTCACCCCAGTCGATCAGGCCTGTCAGCCGCCCGTCCGGGGTGGCGAGAAGGTTGTGCGCGGCAACATCTCCGTGAATTAGCACCTTCGGCCGATCCCGATCGAACCGACCCGCCAACCGCGTGAACCACCCCGCCAACCACTTGGCCGTACCGACATCCAAGTAGCCGCGGTCCGCCAGGTCGTCGACCGTCCGCCACGGATCACCCCACCCATCCTCCGGAAGGCCCGGCACCTGGACCCCCTGAGCGCGATGCAACCGCGCCAGTTGCTCCCCCAGCCCGGTCGGCACGTCGATCGGCTCGCTGCCGTGAACCCGCTCCATCACGACGTACGGCGCGTCGATCACCGTCCGGCTCTCGTCGTACTCAATGATGGCCGGCGTCAACACACCCGCTGCCCGCGCCACCGGGATCACCGCGGTCTCCTTCCGCAAATCCCCCTCGAATCCCGGCCGCGCCACCCGCAAGAACAATCCTTCCCCCACCACAAACCCCCGATTGGCAACCCCACCCACAACCTCCACCACCTCAGCAGCCCCCACCCCAAACCGCCGCCCCACCACCCCCACCCGCCCCAGAACCACATCCCCCACTCCGTTCCGCCCCGCACCCGCGGCCCGGCCGGCAACCTCCGCCCGCACCTGCTCCGAAACCACATTCCCCACCTCTTCCGGAACCACCTCCGCCACCTGGTCGGCGAGGTTCTTCGGCGTCTGGTTCGGGAGTTCATCGGCTGGGGGTTTGGTGTGTTCGTCCAAGCTGTGCCTCCGTGGTTCGCGGCGATCCGTCTGTTCGATCCTTGTGCCGGGGTGCAGTGGCGTCCACCGGATTTGATGTACTGCGACCGTGCGTGTCGATGTGGATCCGGATGTCGTGGGCCGGCGGGAGTTCTACGCCCTGCTGAATTCCGTGGTGGTCCCACGGCCGATCGCGTGGGTGTCGAGCCGCTCCGCCGACGGGGTGCTGAACCTCGCGCCACACTCGTTCTTCACGGTGTCGTGCGTACAGCCGCCGATGGTCCAGTTCACGTCGGTCGGGCGGAAGGACAGCCTCAACAACGTCGAGGCAACCGGCGAGTTCGTGGTGAACTTCGCCGCGGAACCCTTGTACGAGCAGGTGAACGCGTCGGGGACGAATTTCCCGCCAGAGGTGTCTGAGTTCGAGGCGGTCGGCGTACACACCGAGCCGTCGCGGACCGTCGCCGTACCACGGGTCGCGGAGTCGCCGGTGGCGATCGAATGCACCCTCCACACCACCCTCGAACTCGGCGACTGCACCCTCGTCATCGGCCGCGTCCGCCACCTGGCCATCGACGCGTCAGTCATGGTCGGCGATCACCCGGAGATCCAGCGGCTCCGCCCACTGGCCCGCCTCGGCAAGAACGAGTGGTCGACCCTGGGCGAGGTCCGCTCCATCACCCGAATCCGCCACTCCGACTGGCCAGGCCACTTCACACCGCCCACCAGCTGACTCTGGCTGTGGCGTTGCCCCGCTCTGACGGACAGGGCTGATGACTTGGTCAGGCTACCTTTGCGATCTTGTTCTGTTCCTCGTATTCGGCGGGGCTGCGGTAGCCGAGAGTGCTGCTTTCAGGTGACCTTCGGCGATTTCTACTGACCATCCAGTCGCCTGGACATCGTGTCGAGTGTCGGCCAAGGAGGACCCTCGCGCAGCGCACGCAGGAATTCCTCTCCGAATCGCCTCCCGTTCGGAAACTGGTCGCCAACATCCCAACGCCACGCTGCGACCATCGCGAGAACGAGCTGCCGGCACTCGTCCAGCAGTCCTTGGTCAACGCCCGGGTAGTGCTCGCAGACTGCCTCGGGAACGTGGGCGAGATCGAACTCGACGGGTCCACTGCAGCACGTCTCGAAGTCGATGAACAACGGGCCGTTCTTCGTGCTGAGCAGATTGCCTGGATGCGGCTCGCCGTGGAGCAGCTGCTGCGCGGCGCCGCGGTCGTCGATCGCCCGTCGCAGGCGTCCCAGCCTGCTGCTGAGGAACACGCGGTCTGCGTCGGCGAGCTCCGGCGAGAGATCCGGGTTGCCAACGATTTCTTCCGCCTCTGCGATTCGATCCGTGAACCGCGGGCTCTCCACATCAACCTTGCGCATGCCGGCGTGCAGCCGCTCCAGCGCCTTGGCGTAGTCGACTGGTGAGACGTGAGGTGTCACGGGCTCGTAGTAGGTCCACAACGTCACTGCGAAACCATCGCGCGTGTACACAAGCGGGTCCACCCGAGGCTCCAAGGCACCCACCGGGCACCCGACCTCGGCGAGCCGTTGAGCGAGCTCGACTTCGAGCTGTGCAACCTCTTGCCCGACAGGGGCGACCCGGGCAAAGACGTCGCACGGCGCCAGCCGCAGCGCCAGCTTGTTCGAGTTGTGAAGAACGATTGCGTCGTTGACTGGCAGGTCGAGCGACGCGGCGATCGAAGTCGCAGCCGCGACCGCACGCGTGACCTCGGACATCTCCATGACTTGGTGAGACTTCATTCGTGATCTTGTTTCTGTCCCTCCTATTTTCGGCGGTGCCGCGGTAGCCGGGTGTGCGCGGCGGCCGGGTCGGGGATGGTGGTGTTGGCCCATCGCCTGGGCGACTTGCCGCGGATACCGGCCTGGCCGGGTCAGGCCCAGCTGTCCGGTGCGGGAGTACGTCGGCTTTGCCCCCTCCCGACGTCGCTCAGGCGTCGTATGGTTGCCAAGGGCACCTTTCGGCAACCGCTGGTCTGTTGGGTTGCGCGAGTCCGTGTCGAGCCTTCGGAGGTGGTGTCCTCGGGGAGCGCTCCTGGTCGGCAGATGGCGTCCGTCCTTCCGAATGCGTCGTGCCGTCGTATCCGATGTCCCGTCCTGTCGCTGCGGTGTCGCGGTGCGGTCGTGCCTGCCGTGTCGAGGTGGTCGGTCAGGTGCTGAGTGCCGCGGCCCCTGCATCCGGGCTTTACGCAGCCTGGTGAGGGGGTGGGGTGTGTGAGGTGTGCGTTGGAGTTTGCGGCCGTTGACTGGTGATGGGGGGAGCCGGTTAGTGCGGGGGTGGTGGGGGTTCGTGGGTGGCTAGGAGTTTGGTTAGGGATTCGAGGTGGGGGGAGAGGCGGAGGGGGGTGCTGTCGGGGGAGGTGGTGGTGGCTGGGTGCCAGGTGAAGGGGTGGTGGCTGGGGTCGGGGCCGGCTTCAGGGGTGGGGGTGGTGGGGGTGACCAGATGGACTTCGGGGGACAGGGGGCCGGGGTCGTGGGTGTGGGAGCGGGCGGCGAGGTTGAGGAGGAGGCCTAGGGCGGGGATGACGGAGAGGTCTTTGATGACGTGGAGTAGGAGGAGGTCTCGGGCGGGGACGGCGGCTAGGAGGCCGTGGGGTGGGTGGTGGTCCAGGTGGAGGGAATCGCGGAGGACGGTGTCCAGGACCAGAGCTCGGGACGCGGCAAAGGGGGTGCCGGTGACGAAGGCGATGCGGATGTCGTCGTTGTCTAGGTACTCGACGTGGTCGGTGAGGCGGCGCAGGTTGGCCAGGCCGAAGCGTTCGGCTTCGGGCCAGGTGAGGCCGAGGTCGGGTGGTTCGAGGTACATGGTGACCGTGCCGTCGTTGATGGTGGCGGGGACGGACATCAGACCGGGCACGAAGTCGGAGCGGTCCTCGCTCCAGTGGGTGGGGAGCGCTTCGCGAGGGACGAGGCGTTGGAGTAGTTCTCGCTCGGGGTCTTCGGGCGGGGGTGGCGGCCCGTTGCGGAGGCAGTCGAGGAGTTGGACGAAGTGCTCCTCGACCAAGGCCGGCCACCGTTGCTCCTCGTAGCGCGACAGGGTGCGCGCGAGGTTGCTCAGGCCGAGGACCGGGCCTTCGGCGGACGGCTCGACCGGGACGAGGGCCGCGCCGCCCTCGTAGGCGACGTCGAGCCCGAGCCGGGTCGCGACGGCCAGGCCGAGGTGCACCAAGTGCGTGGCCTGGCTGCGGGTCAAGGGGGTCAGGACTGGGTCGGCCCAGTCGAAGTTGTTGCTGTGGGCATATTCGGTGAAGCTGTCGATGGTCATCGGGGCCACCTCCTCGCCAGAGAAGGTACGAGGATCGGCACCCGCCGCAGCCTGCGATTTCGAACCTGTGGACAACTCGCCGGGATAGTCTGCGCAGATCCCACCAGGTACGTCCGAAGGAGTCAGCATGTCCAGCAGTCCGTCGTCGCGGCCGACCTCCGAGACGCGGCTGTCGTTGTCGCACATCACCGCGCAGAACGAGACCAACCTGCTCGGCACCGTGCACGGGGGCGTGATCATGACGCTGGTCGACTCGGTCGCGGGAGTGGTCGCCGCGCGGCACTCCGGTGGGCCGGCGGTCACGGCGTCGATGGACGAGATGGTGTTCCTGGTACCGGTGCGGGTCGGCGACGTCGTGCACTTCAGCGGGCAGGTGAACTGGACCGGGCGCAGTTCGATGGAGGTCGGCGTACGGATCACTGCTGATCGGTGGGATTCCGTCGGGCCGCAGGTCCACGTGGCGTCGGCGTACCTGGTGTTCGTCGCGGTCGATGCGGACGGGCAGCCGCGGGAGGTGCCGCAGGTCGTCCCGCAGACGGATGAGGAACGCCGGCGGATGCGCGAGGCCGAGATCCGCCGAACCCACCGCCTGGCCCGCCGCGCCGCCATCATCGCGTCCCGCGAGGAGACCGCCCGCGAAGAGGCTGCCCGCGAAGAAGCCGCGCGCGAGCAAGCCGAGCGTGCGGGAACCGAGGAAGCAGCCCTTCAGGAGAACACCCGGTGAGCCTGTTCGGGAGCGCCCGCCGCGTTCAACCCGACCGAGCCCGTGATCGCGATCTCCGGTGTGCTACACGCCGCATTCTCCATCTACGCGGCGTACAGTCTCCTCCGCTACATGCTCTCCGACCGCGTCGTCAGCGCTGACGAGCTCTACGCCACTGGTGCGACTTTCACCTTGGTGGCCTGGGGTTTCGCCTACCTGTCTAGGTGCTGGTCCCCGCCAGCGTCACCGCGGCTGTTGACCCAGGCAACGATCGCGCCTGGTCGGACTCACCATCGCGAGACGCAGCAGCAACACCTAGACCCGCGGCCACCCGGCCAGCAGATCGGCCGCCGCCCGGGCGGCTACCTGGGGCGCGCGCTCCATCGCGGCCACGCGATAGCTGACCAGGGCACCCTCATGCAGCAGAAGCAACCGGTCGGCGAGCTCACCGGGATCCGCCATCCCCGCGAGCCTCGCCTGGGCCTCGAACTCGGACCGCATCCACTGCTTCTGCCCGACGATCACCGGCATCGCCGGGTGGTCCGGCGCCGCCAGTTCCACGCTCGCGTTGATGAAGCCGCACCCGTTCCGCGACCCCGCGAGCCAATCCGTCAGCGCGTCGAACAGCGCCAGGATCAGCTCTTCCGGAGTGCTCGGCGCGCGGGTCGCCAGCTGTTCGTCGAGGAACGCGTGCCAGACAAGGTTCCGCCGCTCCAGGTACGCCGCGATCAGCCGATCCTTCGAGCCGAACCGGTCGTAGAGCGTCTTCTTGGTCACATCGGCCACCGACGCGATCGTGTCCACACCGACCGTCCGGATCCCCTGCTCGTAGAACAGCGTCGACGCAGCCGTCAGGATGCGCTCACCGGCTGGTGTCAGGGTGGTCGCCTCAGGCAGCTGCCGATCCACCAACAGTCTCATCTGCTGACCGAGCATACTGACAGTATACCGACCGGTGTGGTTACTGTCCTCCATGACGATTCTCCAGGTACGACGTACGCCGCGCCACCGCCTCGCCGCCGCCGGAGCGGGAGCCGGGTTCGTGGTGTTCTGGAGCTGCGGATTCATCGGCGCCCGGTGGGGCACGCAGTACACGAACGCGTTCGACCTGCTCGCCTGGCGCTTCCTCCTCGCCGGTGCGCTTGCCGCAGTGGTCCTGCTGATCAGACGACCGACGATCTCCCGCAGAGACCTCATGATCCAGGTGTGGATGGCGGTCCTGACCCAGTTCGTCTACCTGAGCCTGATCTTCACCGGCATCGACCACGGCATCACCGCGGGCGTCACCGCACTCATCGGCTCGCTGCAACCGCTCCTGATCGCCACCGTGGCCGGCCCGCTGCTCGGGGAACGCGTCAGCCGGCGTCAGTGGATCGGATTGATCCTGGGCCTCGCCGGGGTCGGACTGGTCGTCGCCGATGACCTCAACGCAGGCCATGGCTCGTTGCTGTTGTTCCTGGTCCCTCTCGGCGGACTGCTCGGCCTCGTGATCGGCACCTGTCTGGACCGGCAGCGAAAGCCGGCTACGAACTCTCTCGACGCGCTCTGCGTGCAGAGCCTCGTGTCCGCGATCCTGTTCACCGCACTGGCCGCTTCGGCCCATCAGCTGACCGTGCCGGCTCAGCCAGGCTTCTACGGCGCCGTCGTCTGGCTGGTGCTCCTGGCAACAGGTGGCGGTTGGGGTCTATACCTGGTCAACCTCAAGCTTTCCGGTGCGACTCGTGTCAGCTCACTGCTGTACCTCGTTCCCCCGACGACAATGGTCTTCGCCTATCTGATGTTCCGCGAGACCATCGGCCTGCTGGCAGTCATCGGCATGCTCGGATGCGCCATCGCCGTACTCCTGATCAGGGTCCGGCAACCAGTACGCTGCGGGGATGGCGGAACCCCGGTGGCTGGACCAGACGGAAGCACAGGCCTGGCGCGCGTTCATCGCGGCCCAGCGAGTAGTGAACAGCCGGATCGAGCAGCAGCTGCAGCGCGATGCCGGAATCCCGCACACGTACTACGAAATCCTGGTCCGGCTCTCCGAAGCGCCGGACGGCCGCCTGCGGATGAGTGAGCTCGCTGTCGCCACTCTCGGGTCCCGCAGCCGGTTGTCGCACGCGGTGAATCGGCTGGAGCAGCACGGATGGGTCAGGCGGGAGGGCATCGAGTCCGACCGTCGCGGCCAGGTGGCGATCCTCACCGACCTGGGCCGGCAGAAGCTGGTGGAGACTGCGCCCGGCCACGTCGACGAAGTCCGCAAGTCGATCTTCGACGCGCTGACCGAGGAGCAGGTCGAGCATCTGTACGACGTCTGCGCGACGCTGGCCCGGCACTCCGGCGACACAGTCGACCGCGCCGTCTGGGAGCGTCGCTGAGATGAGGCGTCCGCTCGCCTTGGTCGCGATGACGGCACTCGTCGTCGCCGGCTGCAGCGACAGTCAGTCCCCACCGACCGCAGGCCCGAGCACAGTGCCGTCATCGTCGGTGCCACTGCCGACGACCCAGCCCGCCACCGCGCAGCCCAGCACTCCGGCCGAGACTCCGACGCCGACACCAACTCCGACCGCAACGCCGAGCTGCATCGAGCAGAAGCTCCAAACCCTGACCCTCCGGGAGCAAGCGGCCCAGCTGATCATGACCGGCATCAGCGCCAGCGGCATGACTTCTGCGCAACGTCCCATCGTGCAGAAGGAGAAGCCCGGCAGCGTCTTCCTGCTCGGAGACAGCGGAAGCCTGTCCCACACGCGTACGGCGATGGCCGCAGCGAACACCGCCGCCACGGTGAAGGGCGTCCGCCCGCTGATCGCCGCTGACCAGGAGGGCGGCCAGATCCAGCGCCTGAAGGGCCCCGGCTTCGACCGGATCCCGGCCGCGACTGTGCAAGGCAGCTGGTCCACCGACAAGCTCACCGCGCGTGCCCAGCAGTGGGGCGGGCAACTCAAGCAGGCGGGGGTGAACGTCGACCTCGCGCCGGTGGCCGACGTCGTACCCACGTCGCTGAAGTCCCAGAACGCGCCCATCGGCAGTCTCGACCGCGAGTACGGAAACACGCCGGAGGAAGTCGGGCCGCCGGTGCAGGCGTTCGTCAGGGGGATGCAGAAGGCCGATGTGATGACGACGGTCAAGCACTTCCCAGGACTCGGCCGAGTGCGCGGCAATACCGACTTCTCGTCCGGTGTGGTCGACAACGTCACGGTTCGCGGTGACACCGATCTGCAGCCGTACGCTGATGGGATCAAGGCGGGCGCCGCCATGGTGATGATCTCGACCGTCACCTACACCAAGATCGATCCCAAGAACCGCGCTGTGTTCTCACCGACCGTCATCCAAGGCATGGTGCGCGGCGATCTGGGCTGGAATGGTGTCGTGATCACCGACGACGTCGGGGCCGCCGCCGAGGTCGCGTCGGTGCCGGTGGGCCAGCGGGCGACCCGGTTCGTCGCGGCGGGCGGTGACGTGGTCATCAATGCCAAAGCAGGGCTCACCGCCACCATGGTGAACGCACTGGTCGTCAAGGCCCAGCAGGACAAGGCATTCGCCGCGAAGCTGACCAGTAGCGTGAGGCGTGTGCTGACGCTGAAGCAGGACCACGGCTTGGTGAGCTGCGGATGACAGACGAGCAGGAGCCCGACTACCGCTTCACCCTGGCGAACGAGCGGACCTATCTGGCCTACTTGCGGACCTCGCTGGCCTGCTACGCGGGCGGTCTGTCGGCGGTGCAGTTCCTCGACCTCGGTCCGGCTCGCTGGCCGGCCAGGATCATCGGTGTGGTTCTGGTCACTGCCGGAATCGTCACCACCGCGGGAGCCTTCCGTCGCTGGCAGCTGAACCTGACCGCCATGCGCACCGGTGCCAGCCTCCCGGTCACCCGGCTGCCGTTGATGCTCGGGGCAACAATCGCGACGGTCGGCCTGATCGCCCTGCTCCTCTCCCTGTGGCGATGAGCACACCCGATCCCGGTCTGCAGCCCGAGCGCACTCTGCTCGCCTGGCGCCGGACCGCGCTGGGCCTGATCGCCAACGGCATCCTCCTGATTGCCTCCGGCCACGGTTCCTCCGACGTCCGCACCGGCCTCGGCATCGTCGTCCTCGTGCTCGCGCTGTCCTGCTGGGCCGCGGTCAGCGCGGTGTATCGCCGTACCGGCGGGTCCGCGGTGCATGCCCTCGGCCACGACCGAGTGCTCCGCGTCGCCGCCGGTTTGGTCCTGGTCGTCGGCCTCTTCGACCTGTACGCCGTGATCACCCACTGAAACCGACCGATCACCTATCGTTCGTGCCGCCCCGGATGAGTTCATTCCGACGCGATACGTTGATCGGGCGGATGCCGCGTCAACCGCCTGTTCCCCCCGAGGGCATGGCTTGCGGGTTCCTGCCTCTGCGCAGCACTCGGTGGCGCACCTCGCTGCACTGTGGCAGAGGCCACGATGCTCCGCATCGAGACCTCCGCCCCAGCACACCGAGCTACACCACCGAGCACTTGCTCGCTACGCCAGGAACCCGCAAGCCATGCCCTAGCATGTTCACGGTTTGTCCCTCGTTCACCCGGAGCTTGAAGTGCCGTTACGTCTGCGTCCGAACGACCCGACGTTCTACGACCTTTTCACCGAGTCCGCCAACCACCTCGTGGACGGGGCCCGGATCCTGGCCGAACTGCTCGGCAGTACGGCGGGAACCGGCCTCTCCTCGAGTCACCAGATCGCCGCCGAGATGAAGGACGCCGAGCACGCGGCCGACGAGACCACCCACTCGATCATCCGCCGGGTCAACTCCACCTTCGTCACCCCGTTCGACCGCGAGGACATCTACCGACTGGCCTCCGTTCTCGACGATGTGATGGATTTCATGGAGGAGGCGGTCGACGCCGTCCACCTGTTCAACCTGGACAAGTTGCCGGAGGAGATCGCCGAGCAGATCGAGGTGCTCCAGCGGATGGCTCAGCTGACCGCCGAGACGATGCCCCGGCTGCGGACGATGAAGGACCTGGCCGAGTACTGGATCGAGATCAACCGGCTGGAGAACACCGGTGACGCGGTGCACCGCCGGATCATCGCCAAGCTCTTCAGCGGCGAGTACGAAGCCCTGACCGTGATGAAGTTCAAGACCGTGGTGGACCTGCTGGAGGCCGCGATCGACGCGTTCGAGCACGTCGCCCACACGGTCGAGCAGATCGCCGTCAAGGAGAGCTGAGCGTGGAGCTCGCGCTCGTCGTCGCCCTCGTCGTCATCGCCCTCGGATTCGACTACACCAATGGCTTCCACGACGCCTCCAACGCGATCGCGACCTCGGTCTCCACCCGCGCGCTCACACCGCGGGTGGCGCTGGCGATGGCGGCGGTGATGAACTTCGTCGGCGCGTTCCTCGGCACCGAGGTGGCCGAGACGGTCGGCAAGGACATCATCAGCGCCCCGAGTGGTGAGCAGGGCCTGGTGGTCGTGATCGCGGCCCTGCTCGGCGCGATCACCTGGAATCTGATCACCTGGTACTTCGGCCTGCCCAGCTCCTCGTCGCACGCGCTGATCGGCGGACTGATCGGCGCCGGGGTCGCCTCGTCGAGCATCGTGCTGTGGTCGGGCATCCTCGGCAAGGTCGTCATCCCGATGGTGCTGTCTCCCGCGATCGGCTTCTTCGGCGCGTTCGCGCTGATGATCGCGATCCTGTGGGCGTTCCGGCGCAGCAACCCAGCCAAGACCACCCGCGGATTCCGGATGTCGCAATCGCTGTCGGCGGCGGCGGTGGCGCTCGGGCACGGACTGCAGGACGCGCAGAAGACGATGGGCGTCATCTTCCTCGCGCTGCTCACCTCCGGTTACGTCGACGCGGGCGACGGCATCCCGCTGTGGGTCAAGCTCTCCGCCGCGACGGCGATCTCTCTCGGCACGTACTCCGGCGGCTGGCGGATCATGCGCACCCTGGGTCGCCGCATCATCCACCTGGACCCGGCCCGCGGCTTCGCCTCCGAGGCGGTCGCCGCGACCGCGCTGTACGTGATGGCGATCGGTCTGCACGCGCCGGTCTCCACGACACAGACGATCACGTCGGCGGTGATCGGCGCCGGTGCGACCAAGCGGCTGTCGGCGGTTCGCTGGGGAGTCGCGCGGAGCATCGGCATCGCGTGGGTGCTGACCATTCCGGCGGCCGGCATCATCGCGGCCCTCTTTTACGGGGTGGCCTATCTGATCTCGCAGTGAGTTCCCTCGATTTGTTCACTTCGAATTCACTAACCGGCCTTACCGTCGATCCACGCTGTACATCGCCGGCCCAGGGGGGAAGTGATCGCGATGGACCTGTCCTTCCTTGTCGTCGTGGTGATCATCACCGCGTTGGTGTTCGACTTCACCAACGGTTTCCACGACACCGCCAACGCGATGGCGACGTCCATCGCCACCGGCGCGCTCAGACCCAAGGTCGCGGTCACCGTGTCCGCCGTGCTCAATCTGGTCGGCGCGTTCATCTCCACCGCGGTGGCCACGACGATCTCCAGCGGCCTCGTCGACGACTCGAAGATGACCGTGCCGATCATCTTCGGCGGCCTGGTCGGCGCGATCCTGTGGAACCTGGTGACCTGGTACTTCGGCCTGCCGAGCTCCTCGTCGCACGCCCTGTTCGGCGGCCTGATCGGCGCCACCTGGATCGCGGCCGGCAGCGGCGCGATCAACTTCGGCACAGTGGTGCAGAAGATCATCCTCCCCGCGATCGCCGCGCCGATCGTGGCCGGCGCGGTCGCGCTGGTGGGCACCTTCCTCGCCTACCTGATCACCCGGCGGGCCCGGAAGAAGTCGGTCGAGGCCGGGTACAACAAGGGGCAGATCGCGTCCGCGTCGATGCTCTCGCTCGCCCATGGCACCGGTGACGCGCAGAAGACGATGGGCGTCATCACGCTGGTGCTGATCACCTCTGGCAGCCTCGCGAAGGGTTCGCCCCCGCCGACCTGGGTGATCTTCTCGGCCGGCTTGGCGATCGCCCTGGGCACCTATTTCGGTGGCTGGCGGATCATCCGGACGATGGGCAAGGGCCTGACCGAGATCGAGTCGCCGCAGGGGTTCACCGCCGAGAGCAGCTCGACCGCGGTGCTACTGGCCTCGTCCCACCTCGGCTTCCCGCTGTCCACCACCCAGGTCTGCTCCGGCAGCATCCTCGGCACCGGCCTCGGCAAGCGGCTCGCGGAGGTGCGCTGGACGGTTGCCCGGCGGATGGCGATGGCCTGGCTGTTCACGCTCCCGGCCGCCGCGGTCGTCGGCGCGCTGGCCGGCCAGGTGGCCAGCTCCGGCAACTTCGGCGTCGTCATCGTCGCGGTTCTCGCGGTCGTGGCCAGCGCCGGCATCTACGCCGCCTCCCGGCGCCGGCCGGTGACGCCGGAGAACGTCAACGACGACCCGGCCTCCACCCCGGCGGCCACCACGGCCGCGGTGAGCTGAGAGGAGTACGGCGATGCACATCCACTGGAATGCACTCGGTCAGGTGGCCCTGGTCAGCCTGCTCTTCGGGGTCGGGCTGGCGATCGTGTTCGCGTTCGGTGTGACCGCGATGTCGCGGCGGGCGGTGGCGATCGAGGAGAAGAAGCCGCCGTCGATCGTGGACACCTCCCTGGCCGCGCTCTGCTTCGCGGCCTGCCTGGCAGCGGTGTTCTACGGGCTGTATCTGATCATTCCGCAGTTCCACTGACGCGGGTACGACGGACGGTCCGCTCGAGGGCTGTCCGTCGTACGGGTCGTCAGCGGTTCCAGCGCCGTACCGACTTGGCCACGTCCTTGGAGCGGATGGAGCCGAGGTTGTACTCCCACGCGGCGGCCAGCTTGCCGCCGAGGATGCTCGCGTCCAGATAGATCCTCGGGCGCACCGCCACGGCCCAGGTGGCGGCGGCCGCGTGGCCCTGCTGGTGGAGTAGGTGGTCCACGGTCGCCTCGATCCGGCTCTTGTTCTCGCCTCTGAGGCCTTCAGTGGCCCAGCGTTGCATGATCGCCGCGTCGTCGGACGTCATCCGGGCCAGATAGGTCAGCGGACCGCGCCAGAAGCCCCGGCTGCCGATGCTGTCCAGGCTCTCCAGCGGGAACCAGCCGTTCTGGCAGCGTCGTCCGTTCACCGCGGATTCGATCTCCCGGGCGCGGTCCGCGGACAGGCCCCGGGTCGCCCAGTCGACGAAGAACGTCCCCGCGTCCGGGATGTGCTCCGCCACGTGCGGCGCTGGAGTCATCTGCCCCGGTTCGAACAGATGAAGCTCTTCCGGTGATTCGAACACAACCTTCCCCGCCCGCCTGAGTACCGCGGCCGCGCGTACGACTACCCGGCCCGCCGCACAGGGACCCCCCAGGTTCCTGTTCTGTCAACAACGACAAGTCTTCGTACCCTCGTTCCCGCCCGAGGGTCAAGGTCTTGTCCGCGTTACCGGTCCTCCTTGGTCCGCCGCTCGGCCCGGCGGGCGAGCTCCTCCTGATCCAGCCGCTCGGCCTCGGCCGGAGTCGGCGCGGCGCCGCCGTACGACGCCGGCAGCCACCAGGCACCGGCCGGTTGCTCGGGGTAGGCGCGGATGGTCTGATCGAGCATCCCGGCCATGGTCGAGTGCAGGCGCGCGGTCGCGTCGGCCGCATCGTCGCCTCGGGTGACGGTGATCGGTGCGCCGACGGTGATCGCGATCGTGCGGTGCCGGGAGAAGTCGCGCGGATGGTCCTTGGTCAGCATCCGCTGCGTGCCCCACAGGATCATCGGAATGATCGGTACGCCGGCCGCGGCGGCCATCCGGACCGTGCCGGTTTTGAACTCCTTGAGCTCGAACGACCGGCTGATCGTCGCCTCCGGGAACACGCCGACGACCTCGCCCTGGCCGAGGTACCGGAGCGCTTCGCGGTACGACGCCATCCCGGCCGCGCGATCCACCGGGATGTGGTGCATCCCGCGCATCAGCGGCCCGGAGTACCGGTTGCGGAACAGGACCTCCTTGGCCATGAACCGCACCAGCCGCTTGCTTGGCACAGCGCCGAAGCCGCCGAGCACGAAGTCGACGTAGCTGATGTGGTTGAGCGCGATCACCGCGCCACCGGTCCGCGGCACGTTCTCCGTCCCGCTCAGCTGGAACTTCAGGTCCAGCACCTTGAACGCCGTCTTCGCGAAGCCGATCACCGGTGGGTACACGAGGTCACGCATCCCCCGACGCTACCCGCTCGGTCAAGACGGCGGGTTAAGGTGACGGTGACAATTGGAGATCGCGGGAGCTCGCACCGTAGTGGGCTGAGAGGGCGGCTGGGTGACCGGCGCCGCCGACCGCCGAACCTGTCCGGGTAATTCCGGCGTAGGGAGCAGCAAGGTGAACGTCAGCACGATTCGACCGACTGTCACCACCGGCCCGATCTCGGGGTCGGAGAAGATCTACCGCGGTGAGCTGGGCGTCCCGGCCCGCCGCGTCCACCTCACGAACGGCGAGCACTTCGACCTGTACGACACGTCGGGTCCGTACACCGACGCGTCGGCGCGGATCGACGTACAGGCCGGACTGCCCGCACTCCGGCGGGACTGGATCGCCGGGCGCGCACCGCTGACCCAGCTCGGGCACGCGCGGGCCGGGACGATCACCGAGGAGATGAGGTACGTCGCCGTCCGGGAGGGCCTCGATCCGGAGTTCGTCCGGTCCGAGGTGGCCCGGGGCCGGGCCGTGATCCGGCGAACCGGCGGCACCCGGAGAGCGAGCCGATGATCATCGGGAAGAAGTTCCTGGTGAAAGTGAACGCGAACATCGGCAACTCGGCCGTCAGCAGCTCGGTCGAGGAAGAGGTCGAGAAGCTCGTCTGGGCGACCCGGTGGGGCGCGGACACGGTGATGGACCTGTCCACCGGCAAGAACATCCACGAGACGCGGGAGTGGATCCTGCGGAACTCACCCGTGCCGATCGGGACGGTCCCGGTCTATCAGGCGCTCGAGAAGGTGAAGGGCGATCCGGCCGGGCTGTCGTGGGAGGTGTACCGCGACACGGTGATCGAGCAGTGCGAGCAGGGTGTCGACTACATGACGGTGCATGCCGGCGTACTGCTGCGGTACGTGCCGCTGACCGCTGGACGGATCACGGGCATCGTGTCCCGGGGTGGCTCGATCATGTCCGCGTGGTGCCTGGCGCATCATCAGGAGTCCTTCCTGTACACGCATTTCGCGGAGCTGTGCGAGATCCTGCGCACCTATGACGTGACGTTCTCACTGGGCGACGGGTTGCGGCCGGGGTGTATCGCGGACGCCAACGACGCGGCGCAGTTCGCCGAGCTGCGGACGCTGGGAGAGTTGACCCGGATCGCCTGGGAGCGCGACGTCCAGGTGATGATCGAGGGACCGGGCCACGTGCCGATGCACAAGATCGCGGAGAACGTGCGGCTCGAGGAGGAGCTCTGCGGCGAGGCGCCGTTCTACACATTGGGGCCGTTGGCAACTGATGTGGCGCCGGCCTACGACCACATCACGTCGGCGATCGGTGCGGCTCAGATCGGCTGGCTGGGTACGGCGATGCTCTGCTACGTCACGCCGAAGGAACACCTCGGGCTGCCGGATCGCGACGACGTCAAGACCGCCGTGATCACCTACAAGATCGCCGCCCATGCGGCCGATCTGGCCAAGGGGCATCCGGGCGCGCAGGCCTGGGACGACACGTTGTCCAAGGCAAGGTTCGAGTTCCGCTGGGAGGACCAGTTCAACCTCTCGCTCGATCCCGACGCGGCCCGCTCGTTCCATGACGAGACCCTGCCCGCCGAGCCGGCCAAGACCGCCCACTTCTGCTCGATGTGCGGCCCGAAGTTCTGCTCGATGCGGATCACCGCCGACATCCGCGCGTACGCCAAAGAACACGGCCTGACCTCCGCCGAGGCTATCGAGGCCGGCCTCGCCGAGATGTCCGGCACGTTCAAGGCGAACGACCAGAAGCTCTGTCTTCCGCTGGCGGAGTGAGGTCGCGGACCGCCAGGCCATCACATTCGCCGGCCTACGATCGGGCCGCGCTCAGAGGTGCCGGCGAACCGCGGTTGTGATGGCCTGGCGGTCCGTCTCCCCATTGACTGCGCGTGAAGTGCGGGGCGAGTCGAGATGCCGAGGTCGCCGGATCGAGCGGAGAATTGGGGGAATCGGTAGACCGAGAGAGCGATCACTGGGAGTGATCGGGTGAACCGATTCAGGTTTCTTCCTTCACTCTACGTAAATAAGACTGTAACCTTAATGCGTTCGGAAGGAGGTGCAGGGCGATGGTCTTTGTTCTCACGGTAGATCAGCGCGGCAGCCGAAGCATGAGCGATCTCGTACCCGAGCTACTGAACTCCCTGAACCGCCGGCCGCGACGGACCGGTTTGCTCCGGAAGTTCGAGCGGACCGCCGGCGACGAAGTGCAGGGCATCCTCTCGGAGGCCCGCGCCACCATCGACGTGATCGTCGAGCTGCTCCGCACCGACACCTGGTACGTCGGACTCGGGGTCGGCGAGGTCACTCAGCCCCTGCCGCGCAGCACCAGGGCGGGCAGCGGCGACGCGTTCGTCTACGCGCGGGAAGCGGTGAACCGGGCCAAGTCGAGCCCTCACCACGTCAACGTGGTCGGTCCGGATCCGCACCGGGCGGAGCAGGTGGAGACCGTGCTGTGGCTGATGGCGTCCGTACTGCGGCGCCGGAGCGACCGCGGCTGGGCAGTGGCCGACCTGCTGGCCGAAGGACTCACGAGGCGGGAGATCGGCGTGAAGCTGGGGATCAGCCAGTCGGCGGTGACACAGCGGGCGCAGGCCGCCGGGTTCGCCGAGGAGCAGCGTGGACGGGTGCTGGCGGCCGAGTTGCTCGACGCTGGAGTCGCTGCGTGACGGCGCTCGTCTTGTCGTTGACCGGGGCCGCCCTGATCCTCGCCGTACTGGCGTGGGTGCCCGAAGCCGGCTCTACCCTCGAGATCGTCATCAGTGGCGTCATGCTGGCCTGTCTGGTCGCAGTCGGTCTCCTACTGCTGGCAGGCAACGGTGTGGAGGGGTGGCGCGAGCGCTGGTGGGACGTGCTGCTCCTGCTGGCCGGGGGACTCGCGGTGGCCGGTGGCGGGCCGCTAACGACGTCAGTGCTGTCTCTGGTGGACCGGGGGAACACCCGAGCCCAGTCCACACAGAAGGCCGGCGAGGTACTGCGTGGTGGCGCACTGATCGGCTCGCTCGAGCGGGCTGCGATCTTCGCGTCGCTGGTGGCCGGCTGGCCGGAGGGCATTGCGGTCGTGCTGGCGATCAAGGGACTGGCCCGCTACCCCGAGCTGCGTAGCCCGGACCAGCCGGCCTCGGTCACCCCACAGGCGGTCGCCGAGCGCTTCATCATCGGCACGTTCACCAGCGTCCTGTGGGCAGTGACCTGCGCTGGGTTCCTGTTGTCCCACTAAGTGCGGATCACGATGTCGTTGACCACTTTGTCGTGCCAGGTCTGCTGCTTGTCGTCCCAGAGCGGCCAGAGCACGTTGAGAATGCAGAGTTGGTTGAAGATCTGGGCGAGGATCTCACGGCCGAGATTCGGACCGATGCCGATCAGCTGACCGGTCTGCGAGTGCACGACCTTCAAGCCGGTCAGCTTCTTCCCGAAGGACTGGCCGGTGCGCCCCTGCCGGATGACCCGGTTCCAGACCCACACCAGGAACGCGAGAAGGAAGCCGGCGCCGATTGCGATGCCGCCGCCGGGGCCGAGCTGCTCCTTGTCGCCGTCGATGACCAGGGACAGGATCGCGCCGGCGATCGCCGGGATCGAGACGATCAGCGAGTCGAGGATCGAGGCGCCGACACGGATCGGCCATCCAGCCGGCTGTCCGGGCGGCGCGTAGCCGTACCCGTAGCCCGCCGGCCCGTGACTGCCTTGTCCGTAAGGGTTGTAGCCCTGCTGGTGGTACTGGCCCGGTTGTCCCGGTGGGTACTGCGGGTTGTACGGAGGGGTGGTCACCTGCGGGGTCCTTTCTGCGGCCGAGATGCCGAACGCCGCGGCCTCGAGAGGCCACGGCGTCCGGGAGATCGCAGTACGGCGTCAGAGCTTGATGACGTAGGTGTTGTTGATCTTGTCCGCGAACGTCTGCCGCTTCTCGTCCCACAGCGGCCACAGCCAGCCGATGTAGCAGGCGAGGCTGTCCAGGATGTGGGTGAGCTGGCGCAGGAACGTCTTGCCCGCGCCGATCGGCTGGCCGGTGTCGGCGCCGACCAGCTTCAGACCGAGGACCTGCTTGCCCACGGTCTGTCCGGTGCTGCCCTGACGGATCACGATGTTCCAGATCGCCAGACCGATGCTGGTCAGGTAGAAGACCAGGGCCAGGATGGTCACGGCCGAGTTGTCGGCGTTGGACAGCGCGCTCGCGATCCCGTACGGGACGGCGACGATCAGGCCGTCGATGAGGTAGCCGCCGAGCCGGTTCGGCCAGGCCGCCAGGTTGCCCGGGATCCCACCGAAACCACCCGGCTGCCCGTAGCCCTGGGGGTAGCCTGGCTGGCCGTACGGCTGCCCGTAGCCCGGCTGCTGACCGTACTGACCAGGCTGACCCGGCTGCTGCGGATACCCGGCGGGCTGCTGCCCGTACTGCCCCGGCTGCGGCTGGCCGTAACCGGGCTGCTGCCCATAGCCCGGCTGCTGCTGGGCGCCATAGCCGGGCTGCTGCTGCCCGTACTGGCCCGGCTGCTGCTGCCCGTACTGGCCCGGTTGCTGCGCAGGCTGTCCGTACTGGCCAGGCTGGCCGTACTGACCCGGCTGCTGTGAGTCTTGAGGGCCGTAACCCGGCGGCGGCGTCGGATTGCTCACGACGGTCCTTTCTAGTGATTGCTGTCGAGGGGACTTGCAGGCTAGTCGTCGGACGGCTCAGACCGGGCAACGGATCCCACGAGATGAGAGCTACCGTTGTCCGGTGAGCCTTTCGCTGAGCGTCGTACTCCGGCCGACCGGTCCGGTCCAGCCACTGGACCGGCGCGTGTGGGGCCTGACCGCGGTCGGAGTGGGCGGCTTCGGGCTGGCGGCCGTCTATCAGCTGTCCGGCGGACAGATCGGTATTCCGTGCATCCTGCATGCGACCACGGGGCTGAACTGCCCGCTCTGTGGGTCGACGAGGATGGCGGCCGCTCTGCTGCGCGGCGATCTGGACGCAGCCTGGCACTTCAACCCGGTGGTGCTGGTCCTCGGCCCGCTCGTTGGTGTTGCCGTCGGCTACCAGTTGCTTGCCTGGTCGCTCGAATCGCTCCGCCTGGTCCGGCTGCCGCGGCTGACGATGAGCCCGCGGGTGGCCGACTGGCTGATCAAGGGCGTGATCGCCCTACTGGTCGTGTACGGCGTCGCCCGCAACCTGAACTGAATCAGGTGCTGTAGTAGTTCACGAACCCGCCGACTATCTGCAAGCCCAGCGAAACGATGCCACCGATCCAGGCAACCTTGGCGAGGGTGTCCGACCTGCCCTGCTCCCGGAACTTGCTCTGGGCAAGCAGGCCTAATGCGATCGAAACAACGCCACAACAGAACCAGCAGACGATGCCGATGATGGCGAGCACCTGCGGAGTGCTGCTCTGCGGGGCGGCGCCGTATCCGTAGCCGCCGGGCTGGCCGTACTGCCCGTAGGCGCCGGGCTGCTGACCGTACTGCCCGGGCTGCTGACCGTACTGACCGTAGGAATCAGGCTGCTGCTGTCCGTACCCCGGCTGCTGTCCGTACTGGCCGGGCTGGCCCGGATACCCACCCTGGCCGTACTGACCGGGCTGCTGCTGTTGCCCGTAGCCGGGCTGCTGGCCGTACTGACCCGGCTGGCCGTACTGCTGCTGACCGGGCTGACCGGGCTGACCGGGCTGGCCGTACTGACCCGGCTGACCGTACTGACCGGGCTGCTCCTGACCGGGCTGCTGCTGACCGGGCTGGTCGTACGGGTTCGGCTGGCCGTACTGACCGGGCTGCTCCTGGCCGGGCTGACCGTACGGGCTCGGCTGGCCGTACGGGTTCGGCGGTTGCTGCCCCGGGGTCTCGGGGGTGTCCTGCGGCCGGTTCGGGTCGTTCTGGTCGTCGCCCGGAGGCGTCGGAGTGCTCACCGCGGTCCCTTCTGAGAACGTCGAGGATCTCCGAAGGCTATCTTTTCCACAGGTTCTCGGTCACGCACCCTCGCCGGATCCCGAACGCCCGGGGCCACGCGCCGCCGCGACGTGCTGTCGCGGCGGCCGGAGACGTACCAGGTCGAACGATCCGCCCGAGGGCTTCCGTCGTACGGCGGATCAGCCGAAGCGGCCGGTGATGTAGTCCTCGGTCGCCTTCTCGTTCGGGTTCGAGAAGATCATCTTGGTCGAACCCATCTCGATCAGCCGGCCCGGCTTACCGGTCGCGGCCAGGTTGAAGAATCCGGTTTGGTCCGACACCCGGGCCGCCTGCTGCATGTTGTGGGTGACGATGACGACGGTGAACTTGTCCTTCAGCTTCTCGATCAGGTCCTCGATCGCCAGCGTCGAGATCGGGTCGAGGGCCGAGCACGGCTCGTCCATCAGGATCACCTGGGGCTCGACCGCGATCGCCCGGGCGATGCAGAGGCGCTGCTGCTGACCACCGGACAGTCCGGCGCCGGGCTTGTCCAGCCGGTCCTTGACCTCGTTCCAGAGGTTGGCGCCGTGCAGGGACTGCTCGACCACCTCGGTGAGCTTCTTGCGGTCCTTGACCCCGTTGAGCTTCAGGCCGGACGCGACGTTGTCGAAGATCGACATGGTCGGGAACGGGTTCGGCCGCTGGAACACCATGCCGACCACGCGGCGGACCGCCACCGGGTCGATCCCGGTCGCGTAAAGGTCCTGCTGGTCCAGCATCACCTTGCCCTCGACCCGGGCGCCGGGGATCACCTCGTGCATCCGGTTCAGGGTCCGCAGGAAGGTGGACTTGCCGCAGCCGGACGGGCCGATGAACGCCGTGACCGAGCGGGGCTCGATCGTCATCGACACGTCCTCGACGGCCTTGAAGTCGCCGTAGTAGACGTTGAGGCCGCTGACCTCGATGCGCTTCGCCATATCGACTCAGTACCTCTCGTGACTATTTCGACTTGATCGCGCTGAACCGGGCGATCAGCCGGGCCAGCACGTTGAGGACAAGGACAAGCAGGATCAGCGTCAGCGCGGCCGCCCAGACCCGGTCCGCGGCCGGCTGGAGTGCCAGCTCGGTCCGGTCCTGGTTGATCATCGTCGGCAGCGCGCCCATGAACCCGTTGAACGGGTTGAGGTTGATGTTCTTGGAGTAGCCGACCAGGATCAGCAGCGGCGCGGTCTCACCCATCACCCTGGCCAGACCGAGCATCACACCGGTGACGATGCCACCGAACGCGGTCGGCACGACCACCTTCAGGATCGTCTTCCACTTCGGCACGCCGAGTGCGTACGACGCCTCCCGCAACTCGTCCGGGACGAGTTTCAGCATCTCCTCGGTCGAGCGCAGTACGACGGGCAGCATCAGCAGCACCAGCGCCAGCGAGACGGCGAACCCGACCCGGTTGAAGCCGAGCACCGTGATCCAGACCGCGTAGATGAACAGCGCGGCGACGATCGACGGAACGCCGGTGAGGATGTCGACTATGAAGCTGACCGCGCGGGCGGCCTTCGTGCCCTTGCCGTACTCGACCAGGTAGATCGCGCCGAAGACGGCGATCGGCACCGCGATCACCGCGGTGATCAGCGACATGATCAGCGTGCCCATGATCGCGTGGTATGCGCCGCCGCCCTGACGGCGGACGGTGATACCGCGCTGCGACTGGCTCCACCAGTCCGCGTTCAGCAGCAGGTGGTAGCCCTTGCTGATCACGGTGAAGAGGATCCACACCAGCGGGATGAGCGCGACCACGAAGGCCAGCACGATCAGCACGGTGGCCAGCGTGTTCTTGAAGGCCCGGGCCCCCGACTTCCCGGTCAGGTCCAGTTCCTGACCGTCGTACGCCGGTTCGTTGGCGGCGATGGTCGTCATGAGGTCGCTCCTTCGGTCGCGGCGGACGAACCGGCGCGGCGGTTGCGGCGCGGCCGCTTACCACCGGGGCCGCTGCGGGCGACGATGATCCGGGCCGCGGAGTTGACCAGGAACGTCACCACGAACAGCACCAGGCCGGCCGCGATGTAGGCGCCGGTCTTCTCCGGCGAGTCGAACTCGGCGGCGTTGTTGGCGATCTTCGACGCGAACGTCTCGCCACCGGCGAAGATCGACGAGTTCCACGGGTCGTTGCCGTTCGGCACCGACAGGATGATCAGGACGGCGACCGTCTCACCGAGCGCCCGGCCCAGGCCGAGCATCGAGGCGCTGACCACACCGGACCGGCCGTACGGCAGCACGGCCATCCGGATCATCTCCCACTTGGTCGCGCCGAGCGCGAGGGCGCCCTCGCGATGCGCGATCGGCGTCTGCTGGAAGATCTCCCGGCTGATCGCGGTCACCACCGGCAGGATCATGATCGCCAGCACGACGGACGCGGTGAACACCACACCGACGTTGTCGCCCGGCGGCTTCTCGAACAACGGGAGCCAGCCGAGCGCCGAGGCCAGGCCGTCGATCACCGGGCGCAGGATCGGAGCGAGGAACAGGATGCCCCAGAGGCCGTAGATGATCGACGGCACCGCGGCGAGCAGGTCGACCGCGTACGCGACCGGCTGGGCCAGTCGCTTCGGCGAGTAGTAGGTGACGAACAGCGCGACCCCGATCGCGATCGGGACCGCGATCAGCATCGCGATGATCGAGCTGATCACGGTCGTGTAGAACATCGCGGCGATACCGAACCGGGGGTCGTCGCCGCCGGGCTCCCAGATCCGGGAGAACAGGAAGCTGCTGTTGTTGTCGGCCAGCGCGGGAATCGCCAGCGCCAGCAGGAAGATGCCGACGAACGCGACGATCGCGACCACCAGGCCGCCGGAGCCGCGGGCCAGGCCGGCGAACAGCCGGTCGCCGAGGTGACCGACCGGGCCGAGGTCGAGCTTCGGTTCCTTCGCGCCGGCGTCGGTCGTCGCGGTCCCCGGCCCTGTCTCGACTCCGGTCTCGGTCATGGTCTCGGCGGCTTCGTGCTCCGCGTGCTCCGGGGTCTCGGCCGCCGCCTGGTCGGCGGCTGTGCCGTCCGGCCGGTCGGGCGGTGCCGTGCCGTCTGGACTACTCATCGATGGTGCTCCAAGCGCCTGGGTCGGGTGGTCAGGTCTGCTGCACGGTCTGCGCCGGCCGGGTTCCGTCCGCCACGGTCTCGTCCGTTGCGGTCCAGCCCGGTTCGTCCGAACTGCTCCGGGTCCGACGAGGCGAAGCCCCGGCCGTCCTCCGATGACTCGGATCGGCCGGGGCTCGCATCAGTTTGCTTCCGTCGTCAGCTGATCGACTGGATCGCTGCGTCGACCTTGGTCCGGATCTCCTCCGGGAGCGGCGCGTAGTTCAGATCGGTCAGCGCGGCCTGTCCGTCCTTGCTCGCGAAGTAGCTCAGGAAGCTCTTCACCAGCGCGGTCTTCTCGGCCGGCAGACCCTTGCTGCAGGCGACCTCGTAGGTGACCAGGATGATCGGGTAGGCGCCCGCCTCCTTGGTCGCGTAGTCCAGCTTCAGCGACAGGTCGTTGCCGCCGGCGCTCGCCGGCTTCGCCGCGGCCAGCGCCTTTCCGGCGGACTCGGCGCTCAGCTCGATCGGGGTGCCCGAGCCGTTGTCGATCAGCGCGATGCCGAGCTTGTTGTCGACCGCGTACGACCACTCGACGTAGGTGATCGAGTTCTTGGTGCTCTTCACGCCCTCCGCGACACCCGCGGACTTCTCCTTGCCGGCGCCGGTGCCGGTCCACTTCTTGGCCGGCGTACCGGTCCAGGCGCCACCACCGGAGGCGGCCAGGTACTTGGTGAAGTTCTCGGTGGTGCCGGACTCGTCGGACCGGAAGAACACCGAGATCGGGGCGGACGGCAACGTGACGCCCGGGTTCAGCTTGGCGATCGCCGGGTCGTTCCAGGTCTTGATGGTGCCCTGGAAGATCTTCGCGGCGGTCGGGCCGTCGAGGATCAGCTTCTGCACGCCGTCGACGTTGTAGGCGATCGCGACCGGGCCGATCACCATCGGCAGGTCGAGCGCGGGGTTGTTCTGGCAGCGCTTCGTGGCCTGCGCCATTTCGCTCGCGCCGCCATCGGTGGCCGCGGTCTTGAGCGCCGAGTCGGAGCCGGCGAAGTCGACCTGGGCCGCGTTGAACTGCTTGATGCCCGCACCGGAGCCGGTCGGGTTGTAGTTCACCGTGACGTCGGCGCACTGCTCGTTGTACTTGCTGATGATTTCGTCGATGGCGTTCTTCTGCGCCGAGGAACCCTCAGCGTTCAGGGTGCCCTGCGGGCAGTCGGCGGCAGCGGAGGACGACGAACCACCGGGGCTCGAGGAACCGGCCGGTTGCGGGTCACTGCCACAGGCGCTCAGAGCGAGGACGCCGAGGGATGCCACGGCGACCGAGCCGACGCGGAGCAGGCGATTGACGGACACGAGAGTGTTGCCCTTCTGCGGGAATCAGACTTCTGAACTTCCACAGACGCTAAAGAGACGAAGTGACCGACCGGTCCGTCGTCGGTGAACGAGTGGTGAACGGTTCCCGTAGGGTGTGCGACGCTTGGCGTGCCGCCAGGCGGCCAACAGGTGAACTGAGTTAGGTGACGTGACTCTCCGTCGATCCAAACGCCTGTTGGCTCACGTTTCGGTAACGCTCAGCGCACTGCCAACGTGAACGACCGGCTCCCCGTGGTCTCGATCGGCAACCCGTAGTACGACATCTTCGGAACAGCCACACGGTAGTACGTCTTCGTCCCACGCCCCGCACGTACATCACTGCCTTGCCCTTGGTGACCGGCACGGCCAGCACACTCCGCCAGTACTTCCCGTCCCACCGCTGCAACGCGCCTTTCACCGTCCCGGCCGGCCTCACACCCACAGTCAACTTCACCATCTGCCCAACCTGCGCGGAGGTCAGGTTGAACCCGGCGACGTCGAACTTGGCCAGTGTCTTGGAGGAGCGAGCGGAGGTCGAGGAGGCCTGTGACCAGTTGACGGTCGTCGACAGGTTCGCGGGCAGGTTGGCGTCCTCGACCTTCGGTGCGGCCGGTTGCCACGTGTCGAACCAGGCCGACGGCGGCGTCGCGGTGCTCTCCACGCCGTCAACCCGGCTGGTCACCCTCAACCGCACTCGGTCCCGCTCCGCGAGCCCGGGAGGCAGAACCTCGTTCGGTCCGCTCGCATCCGTGAGTTCGAGCACCTGGGCGAGGTCGGGATATTCGACGCGCACGAAGTTGGCCGTGCCGCTGTCCTGCCAGGACACCCGCACCTTGCCGTCCGCAGTCCAGCCCACCTGAACGTCGGTCGGCGCCTCGGGGGCGGCCCACCTGCAATCAGCCTCTGCTCAGCTGGAGAAGTCCTCCGGGGCTACGCCGTCGAGGAACTTGCGGAAGCGTTCCAGTTCGGCCTGTTCTTCCTCGGGGGTGGCGACACCGGCTTCGCTGAGCACCTGTTCGGTGCAGCGGATCGGCGTACCGAGACGGACCGCCAGGGCGACCGAATCGCTCGGCCGGGCCGAGACCCGGACGCCGTTGGCGAGCACGAGTTCGGCGTAGAAGACGGCGTCGCGCAGCTCGACGATCTCGACCGCCTCGATGTGTACGCCGAACGCCTGGATCAGGTCGCGCATCAGGTCATGGGTGAGCGGCCGCGACGGACGCAGGCCCTGCTCCTCGTACGCGATCGCGGTCGCCTCGACCGAGCCGATCGAGATCGGCAGGTAGCGGTAGCCCTCGGTCTCGCGCAGCATCATCACCGGGGCCCGGTTGGGCGATTCCATCCGGATCCCGATCAGTGTCAGTTCTCGCATCATCGCCATGGTGCGCCCCGACCTCTCCTCAGACCGGCACCCGGTAGGGCGCCGGTTCCTCGAACAGGAACATACCCGTCAGTTCCAGTGTCACCCGGAGACACCATCTCCTGTGCCTGGATCGTCACCGACCCGTGTCACGGTGCGCCGAATCGCTCGTAAACCACGCTGCCGTCGGCCAGTCGGTGCGCCGCCAGAAAGGCCCCGGTGGCGAACTTCCCGACCTTGAGCCCGAGCTCGCGGGCCAGCGCGGGAAGCACCGGCCGGTGTGAGCACACCACCGTCACCCTGCCCGCCTTCCACGCCCGCTCACGCAGTCCACGTAGGCCGTCCGGATCGGCGTTATACCCACGCTCGGAGATCTCCGGCCACAAGTCGATGTGCCGATCGATCGAGACGGCGTACGGCGCGAGGGTCGCGGCACACCGATCCGCGTCACTGCTGATCAACCGGTCGGCCCCGATAACGGCCAGAACGTCGCTGAGCCGTTCGGCGACCGCCGCACCGGATTGGGTCAGTGGACGAGCGTTGTCCTTGCCGTCCCAGTCCTTCCGTTTCACGGCCTCGGCGTGCCGGACCACCACCAGCGTGGCGACGACCGGGATCACCCGGTCGAGCGCGTCCAGGATCTCGACGTCGCGCGGATAGCTGAGTTTGCCGCGGGCCTTGTCCTCGGGGAGCCAGGTGATCTCGTCCACCTCGTCGTTCGGCTCGAAGGCGCTGTCGTCGACCGCTGTGGCAGACCAGTAGTGCACCAGCTTCTGCGCGGTGCCGCCGTTCTTCCGGACCACATAGCGCTGCACACCGAGCGGGGGGCCGAGTACGACTTGCAGGCCGGTCTCTTCCTCGATCTCACGTCGTGCGGCGAGCAGGACGTGCTCGTGTGTGGTCAGCTTGCCTTTCGGGAGGGACCAGTCGTCGTACCGCGGCCGGTGCACCAGCAGCACCTGCCTGGTGCCGCGGCTCTCACGCCAGACGACACCACCCGCGGCGATGACAGTCGCCGGGTTGCTCATGAATTCACCCTACGGAATGGGGTCTGCTGTTCGCCGTCGCCCACGCGTGGCGATGAGTCTTTCCTGAAGGTCGCGCAGTGGTTCGCCGTCCGGCCCGGTGAGCCTGGGCTGCCAGGTGTCGTCGGCGTGCAGCCACCACGAGCCGGTGCCCTCGTCCATGGCCAGGTTGAACATCTCGTCGAGCTCGGTGACGTGATCGGGCTCCTTCAGTTGCACGAGCACCTCGACCCGGCGGTCCAGGTTGCGGTGCATCAGGTCGGCCGAGCCGATCCACACCTCCGGCTCACCGCCGTTCTCGAACAGGAACACGCGGCTGTGCTCGAGGAACCGGCCCAGGATGCTGCGGACCTTGATGTTCTCGGACAGGCCCGGGATGTCCGGCCGGATCGTGCAGATGCCACGGATCCACAGCTCCACGGGTACGCCGGCCTGTGACGCCCGGTAGAGCGCGTCACTCAGGGCCTCGTCGACCAGGCTGTTCACCTTGATCCGGACCCTCGCCGGGCGGCCGGCCAGGTGGTGCTGGATCTCTCGCTCGATCCGCTCCACGAGCCCCCGCCGTACCGACTGAGGTGCGACCAGGATCCGCCGGTAGCCGGCGCTGCGACCGAAGCCCGACAGGTGATTGAACAGATGCGCGATGTCCTCGGTGACGACCTTGTCGCTGGTGAGCAGACCGAGATCCTCGTACAGCCGGGCGGTCTTGGGGTGGTAGTTGCCGGTGCCGATGTGAGCGTAGCGGCGCAGGCCGTCCGGCTCGTCGCGCACGACCAGCGACAGCTTGCAGTGCGTCTTGAGGCCGATCACGCCGTACACGACATGGCAGCCGGCGTGCTCCAGCTGACGGGCCCACTTGATGTTCGCCTGCTCGTCGAAGCGGGCCTGGATCTCCACCAGCACCAGCACCTGCTTGCCGGCCTCGGCGGCGTCGATCAGCGCGTCCACGATCGGTGAGTCACCGGAGGTCCGGTAGAGCGTTTGCTTGATTGCGAGCACATGCGGGTCGGCGGCGGCCTGCTCGATGAACCGCTGCACACTCGTCGAGAAGGAGTCGTACGGGTGGTGCACGAGGACGTCGCGCTGCTTCAGGGCGTAGAACATGTCCGCCGGGTTGGCCGTCTCGACCTCCGACAGGTGCGGATGGGTCGACGGCACGAAGCCCGGGTACTTCAGCTCGGCCCGGTCCAGGCTCGCGATCGTGAAGAGGCCACGGAGGTCGAGCGGGCCGGGCAGCTCGAACACCTCGGCCTCGGTCACGCCCAGCTCGGACAGCAGCAGCGCCCGCACCTGCGGGTCGATCGACTCCTCGACCTCGAGGCGGACCGGCGGACCGAACCGGCGGCGCAGCAGCTCCTTCTCGAGCGCGGCCAGCAGGTTCTCGGCGTCGTCCTCCTCGACCTCGAGGTCCTCGTTGCGGGTGACCCGGAAGGTGTGGTGCTGGGTGACCTCCATGCCCGGGAACAGCTGGCCCAGGTGCGTGGCGATGACGTCCTCGAGCGGGACGAACCGGCCCTCGGCGACCCGCACGAACCGCGGCAGCAGCGGCGGCACCTTGACCCGGGCGAAGTGCTCGCCGCCGCTGTCGGGGTTGCGGACCACGACAGCCAGGTTCAGGCTCAGGCCGGAGATGTAGGGGAACGGGTGCGACGGGTCGACCGCCAGCGGCGTCAGCACCGGGAAGACACGGTCCCGGAAGAACCGGGTCATGTCCTCGCGCTCGCCGTGCTCGAGCTCGTCCCAGCGCAGGATGTCGATGCCCTGCTCGGTCAGCGCCGGCTGGACCACCTTCCGCCAGGTCTCCGCCTGCCGGTCCATCAGCTCGCGGCTGCGGCTCAGGCTCCGGTCGAGCACCTCGCGCGGCAGCAGCCCACTGGCCGCCCGCA
The DNA here is from genome assembly GCF_045040325.1 of Kribbella sp. NBC_01510. Classification (NCBI taxonomy): domain Bacteria; kingdom Bacillati; phylum Actinomycetota; class Actinomycetes; order Propionibacteriales; family Kribbellaceae; genus Kribbella; species Kribbella sp. NBC_01510. The sequence continues at coordinate 3,281,609 of NZ_CP109418.1, forward strand.
CCGCGACGCCGGCCGCGATCCGGCGCTTCAGACCGGCGATCCGGACCATGTAGAACTCGTCCAGGTTGCTGGCGAAGATGGCCAGGAACTTGGCCCGCTCGAGCAGCGGAATCCGGTCGTTCTCGGCCAGTTCGAGGACACGCTGGTTGAACGCGAGCCAGCTCAGCTCGCGATCGGAGAAACGGTCGGCCGGAAGATCGCCGGCCGCCGCGATGTCGTACGGCGGCTCGACGTCGTACTCCCGGTTATGCGACGCCAGCAGGTCTCCAGCCACATCGACCAGCATCCCATCCTTTGGTGAACAAGGGGTAGCCGTCTCGCGGGTCCGTGGATGTGACGTTCCCGTTGCCTCGACGCCCGTGTCCGTGGTCGCTGTTGCTAGCGTCACTCCTTGTGAACCAACGATTGGACTCGGTGCTCCGAGGCGCGGTGGCCGCCGTACAGGCGAATGCCCTGACCCCGCTGTTCGCGCTGCCGACCGCCGTCCGGCGCCGGCTGGCCGGCCCGCCGATCCAGATCGACGGCAACACGCTCGACCCCGAGCTGCAGCTGCTCCTCCGGGTGAAGGGCTGGTTGCCGGATACAACGAAGTCCGACGCGGCCGTGGCCCGGGCGCACCTGAAGTACCTGTGCATGCTCGTCGCCGGACGCCCGGTCGAACTACAGCGCGTGACCGAGCTGACCGTTCGCGGCGCCGACGGCCAGCTGGGCGCCCGGCTGTACGTCCCGCGCGACGCCGGCCGCGGCCTCCTGGTCTTCTTCCACGGCGGCGGCTGGGTCGTCGGCGACCTCGAAACCCATGACCCGCTCTGCCGGGCGCTGGCCGCCGATGCCGGCATCAGGGTCCTGGCGGTCGACTACCGCCTCGCCCCCGAGGCGCCGGCGCCGACCTCCGCAGAGGACGCGATCGCCGCCTTCACCTGGGCCGTCGAGCATGCGGAGGACCTCGGTGTCGATCCGTCCCTGGTCGCAGTCGGCGGCGACAGCGCCGGCGGCAACCTGGCCGCGGTCGTCGCCCAGCAGACCGTGCGCCGCAACCTCCCGCAGCCCGCGCTGCAGGTCCTCCTCTACCCAGGCCTCGACCTGGTCGGGCGCCGCCCCAGCCGGGACCTCTTCCCTGAGGGCTTCATCCTCACCGAGGACGACATCATCTGGTACCGCGACCACTACACGCCGGACCCCAAGATCCGCCCCAACCCCTTGGTCTCCCCGTTGCTGGCCGAGGACCTCACCGGCCTACCCCCGACCTATCTCACCACCGCTGGCTTCGACCCCCTGCGCGACGAAGGCAACGACTACGCCCAAGCCCTCGAGTCCGCCGGCAACCACCTCACCCACGTCCCCCACCCCTCCCTGACCCACGGCTACGCCAACCTCCTGAACATCCCCGGCGCAACCCGACAAGCCCACACTCACCTCACCAACCACCTGAAATCCGCCTTGCATTAGTTAGGCGGATCCACCAACACAGGGACCGCCTCACGAACCTGCAGTGGAGTGGCGGGGCCAGTGACCGGGACAGTGCCGTCGACGTACTGCCACCCGGTATCGGCGACGTTGAAACGGGCCGCATAGTTGGTCGTCAGGGTCAGGCTGACTGCACCGCGCTTCATGTACTTGTGCGTGATCTCCTTCGACGGGTAGGGCTTACCAGGCGTACTGGTCGTCAATGCCGGCGTACTGTCACCGAAATTCCAGGTATAGCTGATCGGCGTGGCTTCAACCGCGACGGGGAATCCCAGCAAAGTGATGGTGGTCGTCGACACCTTGCTCTCGTCGGTGTAAACGATGGTGTCCAGATTCACCAACGTCCGCCCCCGCGGCTGCACCTTCACCGCCAACTCCGGAAACAACACCACCTTCGACTCCGCCAAAACCTGCCCCCAAGTCACATCCTGAGGCCGAGCCCGCACAACCACAGGCAACCTCCGCCTCCTAGCCGTCGTCTCGTGGGGCACATCCGGCATACACCGAGCCGGCCCAGGCACAGTCCCATCCGGCTGCATCCGCCCACAGACCCCGATGTTGAGGCGGAATGGCCGTTGGGGAGTCACCTGAGGATCTCGAATGACGTTTTCGGCGGGAGGATGGATCTTCCGCGGTTGGCGTGGCGGTCTTGGCGGTAGAGACGGATCGAGTCGGCGACGCTGTTGCTGACGCCGCTGTTGCTCGGCTGTCAGCTTGACGCCGTGCTTGCCGGGCTTCCCGCCGACGACCGGCGGACGAGGTGAGGCAGCACTCGTGGTTGTCCCTCGATGAATGATGCCCGAGCCGAGAGCGTGGCTGGGTCCAGTGACGGTCACACTCGCGACGATCGTCACCGCAAGTGGCGGGAGCAACCAGCTCGTGCGCTTCATTCCTTGATTTCCAGCTCGTACATGACCCAGTTGCTGCCTTGAGTCGACAGGGTGAACTCCATGACGGCCGAGCTAGCGGGCCGAGCCACAGGCTTGGCCGACGGTGACGGCCGCTCCATATAGGCGCCGCTCCGGAGTTCCGCAGATCCACCGACTTTCCCTGAACTCCCGCGCACTATCTCCTTGACCGAAATGAGTTTGTCCAAGTAGTCGCCGCTGAGGCCGCCATTCGATGCGTTGGAAAACTTGACGAAGTCGCTGATTGCCTTGCAGCCGATGCAGCCGTCGTCACTCTCAGCCAGGAAGTACTGCGAATCGCCCGTTGCGTATGCGTAGTTCTGCAGCGCGACGCAGTAGCCGATGAATGCTTCGGCCGCCGAGAGACTGAGTCCCGCCGCGTTTGCAGGCCGCGTCGGCGGTGCCGAGGGTGTGGGGACTGCAGTTGGTGTCCTGGTGGCGGTCGAGGTCGGTGGCGCTGTGCTCGATGCACCGGATGAGGACGTCGACGCCGTCGCGTCGGGGCGGCCGGCTTCGCGGCTTTTGGAGGTGCAGGCGGTTAGGAGCAGAGCTGTTGCTAGGCAGGTCAGCAGTGGGGCGGCTGGCCTGTTGCGGTTAGTCACCTTTGTCACCTCTCCGTAGTCGACTTGATCGTAGTCGGGGGCGGGAGCGGGTGGGGATGTCAAAAGGTGCAGGTGTGGATAAGTGGTGGGGGGCCAGGAGCCGTCCGGCTGGGGGGTTAGAGGCGCGGACGGCTCCTGGTTGGTGATGGGACGGGTCGGCCGGCGGATTATGACGTGAAGTGAGTGGATGGTTTCGCTGTGATGTCGTTCACAGGGCGTTGGAGGGGGCGTACTGGACATCCAGGGCGGCTGTGGTGAAGCCGAGGGCGTTGTAAAGGGAGCGTGCTGCGGTGTTGGTGCCGTCTACGTACAGGACGACGGTGTCGAGGTCGCGGTCTTCCTGGAGGTGGTGGAGGCCTTGGAGGGTGAGGGCCTTGCCCAGGCCGCTGCCCTGGTGGGCGGGAGAAACTCCTACCACGTAGACCTCGCCGATGCCGTCCTCGACCTTCGTCCAGTGGAAGCCGGCCAGAGCTCCGGTGCCGGAGTCCACGGCCAGGAAGAAGCCGTTCGGGTCGAACCAGGGCTGCTGCAGGCGTTCCGCCAAGTCGGCCGCCGTCCAGCTGCCCTGCTCCGGGTGGTCCGCAAAGGCCGCGCCGTTCACCTTCAGCCAGGCCGCGTCGTCCCGTCCGGGCACAAACGTCCGTACGGCGATCCCGTCCGGCCACACCGGGTCGGGGAGAGATGCCCTGGTACGGCGAAGGAAGTAGAGCTCTCGTGTGACCTCCAGACCGAGTCGATTCGCCAACTCGTCGGAGCCAGGCAGTCGTCCGTGTGCCCACACGCGGATCCGGTTGCCGCCGTGGTCGAGCAGCATGCGGAGTAGCGCCGTACCGGTGCCATGGCGTCTGGCTGTTGGGGCGACCACCAACTCGGCCGAACCGTCTGGTGCGAGAGCGCCGTACCCGATGAGGTTTCGGGCGCTCTGCAGGCCGGTGACCTCGATCGTGCCCGGCTCGCCCTCGTACGCGAGCACGTGCAGGTCGCCTGGGTGTTCGCCGTCGAGATGGAGCAGGGTGCGCTCGGAGAGTGGGTGGACGCCGTCGCTCTGTGCCGCTGAGCGGGCGAGTTCCGTGACGGCGGCGGCAGTAGCCGAGGGCAACGGTGAGGGTACGGCTTCGAGAGTCACGGGAATACCGTAAAAGGTCCTGGTCAGTTCATGCTCAAGTCCTTGGCGGGGTCACGCCGGGCCGGGTAATTTCGCGGCACCGCGGAGCTTTTCGCGGGACCGCCATCCGCGGTGACCGCCACGACGACGGAGTAGACATGGCCCTGACAGGACGAGACAAGACGCGGTTGGGGGGACGACGGGTCGTTGGCCTGCTCGCCGCCGGGACGGTCGCGGTGCTCGCCATGGCCACGGGGGGAACCGTGACCCAGGCGGCGCCGGCGAAACCCAAGCCGACGCACACCCAGATCCAACTGCTCGCCATCAACGACTTCCACGGCAACCTGGAGCCGGCGACGGGCTCGAGCGGCAACATCAACGGCATCCCGGCGGGCGGCGCGGCGTACCTCGCGACCCACCTGAAGGACCTGCGCGCGGCCGCGGCGGCCAAGGGGCAGGACTCCGTCACGGTCGCCGCCGGTGACCTGATCGGCGCCTCGCCGCTGCTGTCGGCCGCGTTCCACGACGAGCCGACGATCGAGGCACTGAACGGGATGGGCCTCGAGGCGGCCTCGGTCGGCAACCACGAGTTCGACGAGGGCTGGCACGAGCTGCTCCGGATGCAGACCGGTGGCTGCCTGCCGGACGGCGACGGGCAGAACAACCAGAACTCCTGCCCGGACGCGAAGCACCCGTTCACGGGCGCCAAGTTCAAGTACCTGTCCGCGAACGTGTTCTTCGAGAACACGCAGCAGACGCTGTTCGCGCCGTACACGATCAAGACCTTCGATGACGGTCAGAAGGTCGCGTTCATCGGCATGACGCTGGAGAACACACCGAACATCGTCACCAAGTCCGGTGTCGAGGGGCTGACCTTCAAGGACGAGGTCGAGACGGCGAACGCGCTGGTCCCGATCCTGAAGAAGAAGGGTGTGAAGTCGATCGTCGTGCTGCTGCACGAGGGCGGCTTCCCGGCCGACCCGAAGGCGTACAACAGCTGCCCGGGCATCTCCGGTCCGGTGGTCGACATCAACGCGGGACTGGACCCGGAGATCGACGCGATCATCTCCGGCCACACCCACCAGGCATACAACTGCTCCCTGCTGGACAGCGCCAAGCAGCCGCGGCTCGTCACCAGTGCCTCGTCGTTCGGCCGGCTCGTGACCGAGGTCCGGTTGAGCATCAACAACGCGACCGGTGACGTCGACCGGGTGAACACGCTGGCCAACAACCAGATCGTCACCCAGGACGTGGTGCAGGACCGCAAGACGGCCGAGCTGATCGCCAAGTACAAGACGCTGGTCGATCCGATTGCAAACAAGGTGATCGGCCACATCACCACGCCGTCGGTGGTGCGGACGCCCGACGACTCGCTCGAGTCGCCACTGGGGAACCTGATCGCGGACGCTCAGCTCGCCGATCCGTCGGTCGTGACGGGCGGGAAGACACCGGTGGTGGCGTTCATGAACCCGGGCGGTATCCGTGCCGACCTGGCGTCGACCAACGGCCAGGTCACCTTCGGGCAGGCGTTCACCGTGCAGCCGTTCAACAACTTCCTGGTGTCGATGGACATGACCGGGACGCAGATCAAGGCGTTGCTGGAGCAGCAGTTCTCCGGGGTGAACGGTCCCGAGGCGGCGAAGTTCAAGGTGCTCCAGGTCGCGGGCATCACCTACACCTGGAACCCGGCGGCCGCGGCGGGCTCGAAGGTGGTCGCGGACTCGATCAAGATCGCGGGGCAGCCGCTGGTGGACGGAACGTCGTACCGCATCGTCACGAACAACTTCCTCTCTGATGGTGGCGACGGCTTCCCTGCCTTCACCACCGCGACGAACAAGTTCTTCGGCGGCCTCGACATCGACGCCTTCGCCAACTACCTGACCGCTCACGACCCCTACACACCGGTCGCCACGGACCGCATCTCCATCGGCTCCTGACAACCAGCCGGTACGCCGCATCAGTCGGTACGCCGTGACCCGGCCGGTACGCCGTTGTGCGCGGCGTACCGGCCTCGGCGGGGGAAGGCTGCGTCGCCAGGGGGCTCGTCGGTCCGCGAGTTCCGTTACAGGTGGGGCTTCTGAGGCTCCTGGGGTTTGTGAGCCGGGTTGTGCGACGAGCACTGGTTGTGGCTTTTACGTGCGTGCGGGGTTGCTGCTACCTTGCGTATTCGGTTCTTTTCGGAAGGTGACCGATGTCGCACGTTGCTCCGACTTCGCATCGCCGTGCGGCCCGGGCGTCGCATCGCGGGCATCGCAGTGAGGATGGGCCGATCCAGGTCACTACCTGGCTCGGGTTGACGTTCGCGTTCGTGGTCGGGCTGGTGCTGACCGGGCGGGCGCATGTGGGGGTTCACGCGGCAGGCATCACGTTGCTGGTGATGCTGGTTCCGCTGACGGTGGCTGTGTTCGTGACCGCGTTCCGGCGGGGGTTCGGGTCGGGGAAGGCGGCGTTGACGACCGCTGTGGCGCTCGCCTTCGTACTGCTGAAGTTGTTCTTCTGATTCAGCCGTCGGGGGTGGATCAGCCGCCGGCGAAGGGTGGGAGGGCGTCTACTTGGGCGCCGGCGGAGAGAGCGGTGGTGGGGTCTGCGCGTTCGCCGTTGAGGAGGAAGGTGCAGATCGAGAGGACGCGGGCCAGTTCGGGGCGGTCGGCCGAGACAGTGGTGACGAGGTCGCCGATCGAGGTGGCTTCGGCGGTCGCGGTGGACCGGCCGGCGGCGGAGCGCGCGGCGGCGAAGTACCTGATGGTCACTTCCGGCATGTGGTCGCAGGCCTCACTTATCGGTTAAGTCTTCCGCTATTATGTCAGCTTGCTGTTGCTTTCCAGTGTGTCTCGGGCCCCCGGCAATGACGCCGCTGGGGCTTGACACCGCCCTTGGACCGGGTCGCCTACCGAGGATCCGATGATCAGCGCAAGGAGACAGCGTGAGCACGTTGCTTCTGCTGACGAACGCGTTGCAGGCCTCCACAGAGGTCCTGCCGTCGCTCGCCCTGCTGCCGCACCAGATCCGGATCCTACCCGCCGAGGTCGCCGCCCTGGTCGATGCTCCGGACGCGGACGCTGTCCTGCTCGACGCCCGGCGTGACCTGGTCGCCGTCCGCGGGGTGTCCCGCCTGATCCGTACGACGGGCATCGACGTACCGCTGATCCTGGTCGTCACCGAGGGCGGTCTGACCGCGGTGAACGCGGACTGGGGTGCGGACGACGTACTGCTCGACACGGCCGGTCCGGCGGAGATCGAGGCGCGGCTGCGCCTCGTCATCGGCCGGCTCGCTGCGGTGCGGAACGAGGAGCCCGACTCCACGTTGATCCGTAGCGGCGATGTCGTCATCGACGAGGCGTCGTACACGGCGAAGCTCAACGGGCGGGCGCTCGACCTGACCTACAAGGAGTTCGAGCTGTTCAAGTTCCTCGCGCAACATCCGGGGCGGGTGTTCACCCGGGAGCAGTTGCTGCAGGAGGTCTGGGGCTACGACTACTTCGGCGGCACGCGGACGGTAGACGTTCACGTACGGCGGTTGCGCGCGAAGCTCGGCCCGGAGCACGAGTCGCTGATCGGCACCGTACGAAACGTCGGGTACCGCTTCGTCATCCCGCCGACCACAACCCGCGAGACCGCCGACGCCAACGCCTGACCCCTCGCATTCGACCTGCGTGAGCAGGTTAGGGGCCTTCGGCAACTTCCAGCTGGACGCGACGTCCCCGTCAGTCGTCCGGGCGGCCGCGGAGGCGCTTGGTCTGGCCCCGGCGCTTCTTGGCGTCGAGCCGGCGGCGGACCGAGGCCTTGCTCGGCTTGGTCGGCCGCCGCGGCCGGGGCGGTGGCGCGATCGCCTCCCGCAGCAGCACGGCCAGCCGCTCCCGGGCGGCCTCCCGGTTGCGCCACTGCGACTTGTACTCCGACGCCGCGATGGTCACCACGCCCCCGACCAGCCGCGACTCCAGCCGCTCGAGCGCCCGGGTCTTCAGTACGTCGCTCAACGCCGTCGTACCGGCCACGTCGAAGCTCAGCTCGACCCGGCTGTCCGTGGTGTTGACGGACTGCCCACCCGGCCCGCTGGACCGCGAGAACCGCCACTCCAGCTCGGCCTCGGGAATCACAACCCCGCCTCGGACCGTCAACCCGTTCTCCACGGACCCCATTGTCCAGTCCGAGGAGTGAAACGCGCGGTTGAATCGTAAACACACCGCCGTACTGTGGATTGTTGTGAGCTTGGGTATCTGGGTGCTGGTCGGCGCGGTAGGCGCCGGTGTGCTGCTCAGTGCGCTCAAAACGTGGGTTGACGGACGATTCCGGGGGAAGGTCGAGGACGTGGAGCGGGTGTCGGCGGCCGAGGTCGGTGGCGAGCTCGGCGAGCGGGCCACCTTGCTGCAGTTTTCGTCGGCGTTCTGTGCGCCGTGCCCGGCGACGCGGCGAATGCTGGCCGAGGTCGAGGGCATGGTCGAGGGAGTGCGGCACGTCGAGCTCGACGCGGAGTCGCATCTGGAGCTGGTCCGGCGGCTCGACATCCTGCGGACCCCGACGACGCTGGTGCTCGACAGCACCGGAGCGGTCGTCAAGCGGGCCAGTGGCGCGCCGCGCAAGCCTGACGTGATCGCCGCGCTGGCCACCGCGATCGAGCGCCAGCCCAACTGAGTCCGTCCGCTGACTGCAACTGATTGACAGATATCTGTAACTGAATGGCGGATGCCCTCGGACTTAGGCGATGCTATGGCGGTGAGCTTCCCAGCCGGTTGGTACGACGACCCCCAGGACCCGACCCAGCAGCGCTACTGGGACGGTGAGGCTTGGATGGACCAGCACCGTGCCCAGGAGGGCCCGCCGCCGTTCCAGGGCCAGTTCGGCCAGCCCGCGGCCACCGGCCAACCGCAGTACGGCCAGCCCGCGCAGCACGGTCAGGTGTACGGCGGCGGCCAGCAAGCGCCGGCGCAGTACGGCGCGCAGCCGCAACAGACCGGTCAAGCGCCGTACGGGCAACCGCAACCTGGGCAGCCCCAATACGGCCAGCCGCAGTACGGGCAGGGTTTTCAGCAGCAGGGCTACGGCTACCCCGGGCGGCGGGTAGCCGCGACGCCGGACGGGCAGCCGCTGTCGGGCTGGTGGCGCCGGGTGTTCGCCTTCATCATCGACTCGATCATCGTCGCGATCATCGGCCTGCCGCTGACCGGCTACTTCTACTACCAGTACTCCCAGGTGATCTGGAGGTACTTCGAAGACACGCTGGATGCAGCGGAGGCCGGCACCCCGACGACCAGCACCGCGCTGCCGCCCGACGCGTACAAGTGGATCATCCCGGGGGTGCTGCTCGGGCTCCTGGTGTCGTTCGTCTACCAGTACCTGTTCCTGACCAAGAAGGGCGCCACGCCCGGCAAGAGGGCGCTCGGAATCGGCGTCCGGCTCCGGGACGTGCCGGGCAATCCGCCCGGATCCGCCGTGGCGAAGCGGTACGGCTTCATCATCGGACTCAGCCTGCTGGCCACGATCCCGCTGGTCGGGACGTTGTTCAGCTTTCTTGCTCTGATCAACTACCTCTGGCCGCTCTGGGACGACAAGAAGCAGGCGCTGCACGACAAGGTCGCCCACACGAACGTGGTCCGGACCTGATTGTCCGCAATCTGATCAATTGTCTCACTCAGTGGGACCACGGCTGGCGAGTCCGCCCGGTTTCCGTACTCTCGATGCGTGGCGTACACGACATGGCTGACCAAGCGCAGGGCAGTGGACAACTGCCGGATGCGCTCGTCGCTGTGTCGTCGCCGCTGACCAGGCGGCGTCCCGAGCGCTGCGAGACCGGTCGCTGAGCACGGTTTCGCGTACGTCGCCTCCCGCAGACCCGGGCGGGTCCGGCTCGAATCTTCTCTCCTCCGGGAGTCGTCATGTCCGAACAGACGGCGAAACAAAGCCTCCAGGTTGATCCGCGGGGACTCCGGTTCGCGGCCGGCGTGACCACGGTCGTCCTGGCGTTGACGCTCGTACTGAACAACCCCTGGCCGCTCGCGGTGCAAGCCGTGGTGTTCGCGATCTCGGTCGCGTTCGGCGTCCAGGCGTCGCCGTACGGGCTGTTGTTCAAGCGGCTGATTCGCCCCCGGCTGGGTCCCCCCAAGGAGCTGGAGGACGCGGCCCCGCCGCGGTTCGCCCAACTGGTTGGCCTCGTCTTCGCGGTCGCCGGTCTGATCGGGTACCTGACCGGCGCGACCGTGCTGGGCGTGGTCGCCACCGGATTCGCCCTGGTGGCGGCGTTCGTGAACGCCGCCGTCGGGCTCTGCCTCGGCTGCGAGGCCTATCTGCTGATCCACCGCATTCGTACGCCAACCCGTGACACCAGCACCGCTACCAACTGAGAGGCAGCACACATGAGCAGGGAATCCGCGCTCGTCTCGGCCGACTGGGTCGAGGAGCACAAGACCGACGCCGGGGTCGTCCTGATCGAGGTCGACGAAGACGTCTCGGCGTACGACGCCGGCCACATCGCCGGCGCGATCAAGATCGATTGGCAGGACGATCTGCAGGACCCGGTCCGGCGGGACTTCGTCAACAAGCAGCAGTTCGAGGCGCTGCTGTCCGACCGCGGGGTGAAGACCGACGACACGGTCGTGCTGTACGGCGGCAACAACAACTGGTTCGCGGCGTACGCGTACTGGTACTTCAAGCTCTACGGCCACGGCGACGTCCGCCTGCTCGACGGCGGCCGCAAGCGCTGGGAGCTGGACAGCCGTGAGCTGACCGACGAGGTGGTCAAGCGCGAGGCCACCGAGTACTCCGCGCAGCCGCAGAACCTGGAGATCCGCGCCTTCCGCGACGAGGTCAAGGACGCCATCGGCGTGAAGAACCTGGTCGACGTGCGCAGCCCCGACGAGTACGCCGGCCGGCTGCTCGCCCCGGCCCACCTGCCGCAGGAGCAGGCGCAGCGCGCGGGTCACATCCCGACCGCGGCCAGCATCCCGTGGAGCAAGGCGGCCAACGACGACGGCACGTTCCGCTCCGACGACGAGCTGAAGACGCTGTACGCCGACGCCGGCGTGGACTTCGGCAAGGACACCATCGCGTACTGCCGGATCGGCGAGCGCTCGGCGCACACCTGGTTCGTGCTGCACGAGATCCTCGGCCAGCCGAACGTGAAGAACTACGACGGATCCTGGACCGAGTGGGGTTCGCTGGTCGGCGTACCCGTAGCACTCGGCGACGAGCCCGGGGAGGCCTGACATGTGCGGAGCGAAGAAGGGCGGCCTCGACCTCAAGGGTGTCGACGTCGACAAGGAAGCCGTGATCCAGGGCCAGGTGCTGCGCGGCGAGGAGCCGGTCGGCGGCGCGTACGTGCGGTTGCTCGACGCAACGGGTGAGTTCACCGCCGAGGTGCCGACGTCGGCGACCGGGCACTTCCGGTTCTTCGCGGCGCCGGGCAGCTGGACGCTGCGCACGCTGGCGCCGAAGGCGGACCCGGTCGACCGCCAGGTGGTCGCGCAGTACGGCGAGGTCGCGGAAGTGGCCGTCACCGTCTGACCTGTCGTTCGTTACTGATGGTGCCACCACCACCCGAAGGTGGCCCACCCTGAAGGTAGCCCCGAAGGGCCCGGACCTTGCGCGTCCGGGCCCTTCGGCATGTCCGGAAACGCCTGCGGGACTGGGGTTTGCGTCATCGCTTCGGAGTTACGGGCCGTCGGTCGAATCTTGCGGAACGAGCACAGATGTAACGGTTTGGTCTCGGAGCGCACTCCGCTCGTCACCTACCGCAACCGGCTGAGTTGTGTCTGTGTCCTGACCCGCACTTCGGGTCACGTCATCACTCAGGGAGGAGGGGTCAATGCGACCCCGCATCGGATACAAGAAGCTCGCTGCCGTCGGTGTTGCGGCGGTTGTCGGCGTGGCTTCTACGATCGCGCTGACTTCGGGTTCTGCGTCCGCCTCGCCGGTTTTCGGATACAGCGGCTACTCGTACGGGACCGACGTTGAATCCGGGCTGGCGAACAGCGGCCCGCAGGTCGTCAGCAAGTTCGGTTGCACCACGGACCCGACCAAGGCCGACAAGAACGACATCGCCACGGCGAACGTGAACAACCAGGCGATCGCGCGCAGCGTGCGCACCGACACGCACGCGTTCAACGACAAGAGCGGTACCGGCGTGACCAGCAACGCCACCGCGGTCGACATCAAGGTCGGCAACCTGCTGACGCTGACGGGTGTGCAGACCACCACCACGGCGCGGTACTACAAGGGCAAGCTGTCCTACACGGGCAACACCACGTTCGCCGGTGTGAAGATCGGCGCCGTTTCGGTGCCGTCGCTGCTCGCGCCGAAGTGGAACACCAAGGTCGCCGTACCGGGCCTCGGCTACATCGTGCTGAACCGTGTCGGTGGCGTGAAGACCAGCTCCGGCATCTACTCGTACGCGCAGGCCGTCGTGATCCACGCGAACGTGAAGAACCAGTACGTCCCGGAGGGCGTCGACGTCGCGGTGCTGAAGACCCGCGCGGAGATCTCCAAGCCGGCCACCGCGCTGGTGATCGGTGACGCGTACGGCACCAAGGCCAACGCCGACAAGCTGGTCGTGTCCGGTCCGACGTCGCTTCAGACCACCTGCCAGGGTACCGAGGGCAAGACGGTCAAGGTCGCGGTCGGCGAGGTGAACATCCCGAAGGTCGCCTACGTCGGTGGGGTCTACACCACCAAGAACGGCGCCATCGGCGAGAACAAGTCCTACATCAACTTCACCTCGCACGTCGCGGGTGTGAAGGTGGGCAGCCTGTCTATCGGCGCCATCGAGTCCTCCGCCTCCGCGTGGAAGACCAAGGACGGCAAGGGTGGCGTGAGCTCGTCCTCGAGCATCGCCTCGATCAAGGTCGGCAACAAGACCTACCCGGTCAAGACCGGTGTGAACCAGACCCTGGATATCCCGGGTGTCGCCCGGCTGACCTTCAACCAGGTCCTGAAGCAGTACCGCTACATCTCGGTGAACGCTCTGGTGATCGACGTCTACAGCCTGAACACCAAGGTCATCGTCGGCCACTCGGCCGCCGGCGTCGTCAGCTGATCCAGCTCGACACCCCTCTGAGTCGAACCTCACCGACCCAGAACCAAACACCGGCCCCCGGATCCGATGGATCCGGGGGCCGGTTCGTTGTGATCAGGCGTCGAGGATGAGGGTTACTGGGCCGTCGTTGGTCAGGGAGACGTCCATGTGGGCTCCGAAGCGGCCTCGTTCCACCTTGGCGCCGAGGGACTCGAGGGCGGTGCAGAAGGCGTTGTAGAGGGGTTCGGAGACGGGGCCGGGGGCGGCGGCGTTCCAGGACGGGCGGCGGCCTTTGCGGGTGTCGGCGTACAGGGTGAACTGGCTGATGGCGAGGATCGGGGCCTGTTCGTCGGCGGCGGAGCGTTCGTCGTGGAGGATGCGGAGGGTCCAGATCTTCGCGGCCAGGGCGGCGGCCTTCTCGGGGGTGTCGTCGTGGGTGACGCCGAGGAGGACCAGCAGGCCGGGGCCGTCGATCGCGCCGACCACCTCGCCCTCGACGCTGACCGATGCCTGGCTGACTCGCTGTACGACGGCTCTCATAGTGACATCCTGCCGCGCCGGAGATCGTCCGGTGATCGAACCCCTTGACCGGTAAATATCTCGTTGCCGACCGACATCTGGCAGGATTCGTCCATGGCGTCGACTCTGATCACAGTTGCTCCCACCGGTGCGGAGACCGCGAAGGCGGACTGCCCGGCGCTGCCGACCACGCTCGACGAGCTGGTCGAGACCGCGAAGCGGTGCGAGGCCGCGGGGGCGGCGATGATCCACATCCACATCCGCGACGGCGAGCACAAGCCGACGCTGGACCTCGGCCGGCTGACCGACACGGTCGCCGCGATCCGGGCGAACACGGCGCTGATCGTGCAGCTGTCCACGGGCGGTGCGGTCACCGATCCGTACGACCACCGGCTCCGCGTGCTCGACGCCGTACCCGACTCCTGTTCGCTGACCATGGGCACGGTCAACTTCGGCGACGACGTGTTCATGAACCCGTGGCCGTTCGTCACCGAGCTCTACCAGCTCACGCAGGAGCGCGAGGTGGTGCCGGAGTTCGAGCTGTTCGACCTCGGGCATGTGGCAGCGCTGCACCGGTTGCTGGACAAGTTCGGCCTGCCGTACGGCGGACGCGTGCACTGCGACCTGGTGATGGGCGTCCCGGGCGGCATGCCTGGTACGGCGGACGCCCTGGTGGCGGCCGTCAACGCGCTCCCCGCCGCGGTGACCTCGTGGTCGGCAACGGGCATCGGGCGTACGGCGCTCCCGGTCGCGCTTGCCGCATTGTCGAAGGGCGGGAACCTCCGCGTCGGCATGGAGGACACGCTCACGCTGGCGAAGGGTCAGCCGGTGAACCACAACGCCGAGCTGGTCGAGCGGGCCGCCGCACTCGCCACGCTGGCTCAGCGCCCGCCGATGTCGCCGGACGAGGCCCGCGACCTGCTGAATGTGAAGCGGGACCGCTGAACCACGAACACCACCGCGCCGGCCACCACAATCGTTGCCTCAAGCAATAACCAGTCGCGGAGATAGTCCCGCGGGAGCACGGTCGGGTTGACGCCTTTGCCCTGCCGCACGAGCAGTGGGATCGCGATCAGCGTGGTGAGACCGACGTACAACAAGGTGGTCCGCACGGCGCCAATGGTCCGATGCCGATCAGGCCCGGTGGACCACCGGGTGACGAGCCAGCCGACGGTCAGCGTCAGCGGCACCAGGAAGAAGTCATCGGCGACGACCGCACCACCCAGCCAGATCGGCAACCGGATCAGCGCGGCCGGCGCCACCGCATCAACCAGCAACCACAGGCCCCAGAGTCCGAATCCGACGCCTGTGGCTGCGAGTGCGGCACGTGCCTTCATGAGGTGACCTCCAGGTGGTGGACCCATTTGGTTTGGAGGACGCCGGGGCGGTTGGGGGCGATGATGCGAGCGGGGAAGCCGTGGTCGAGGGCGAGTTCGGCGCCGTTCAGGCGGAGGGCCAGGAGAGTGAGCGGGTCGTCGGCGAACTCAGCTGGCAGTTCGCTGCTGGCATAGAAGCCGCCCTTCTCCATCGAGACGACGCGGACCCGGGAGCCCGGCGGTGCGCCACTGAGGCGGAGCAGGTCGCGGATCCGGATGCCTTCCCACCTTGCGCCCTGACTCCAGCCCTCGACGCACGCGATCGGCAGGTCGGCGCGGCTCTGCGGGAGCTGCATCAGCTCGTCGTATGTGTACGACAGTTGCCGTGGGCCCGTGATCGTCAAGCGCCAGCCCGCGTCGATCCCGGCGACGCCTGCGTCCTTCGCCGTACGGTTGATGGGCAGACCTTGTGGGCCGACGTTCGGTTTGCGTGGCGCCAGTACGGCGATCGGGCCCAAGGCCGGGACGGATTGGCCGACCGAGGTGATGCCGACGAGGGTGGCGGCGCCGGCGACGGTGCGGAACAGGCCGCGGCGGGTCAGGCCGGTGATTGCTGGGGGCAAGGAGTCCGCGATCGGGGCGCGGTCGGCCGGCGTACGGCGCCAGTGGGTGAAGATGAGCGGGAGTTTGACGGCGAGGTGGACGAGCAATGCGCCGACGATGATCCAGGCGAGCGCGTAGTGGGTCTGCTTGAACGGAAACGGCCACGGATACCACTGCAGGGTGTTGAGGAAGCCGGTGAACAGCTCGAGTGCCATCGCGGAGACGAGGACGAGGATCGAGCCGCGTTCGAGCGCGGTGGTGAGGGCCTTGCGGCTCGGCGGCCAAGGGAGCTTGGCGAACAGCTTGGGATAGACGGTCCACAACTTTGCCAGCAGCAACGGGATGGCGACGGTACCGCTGAGCACGTGCAGGCCCTGGGTGACGCGATAGAGGGACGCCGGCCGGCTCGGGATGTGTAGCCAGGCGGGAGAGTCCTGCTGGAAATGGCTGAACAGGCCGGTCAGGAAGCAGATCGCCACCGCGAGCCCGAGCCAGCGGCCGATCACCGTCGCCGTGCGCGGATGGTGCAGCGCGGACGGGAAGGACTTCTCGGTCGGAGGGGCCGGGAGTTTCATGGTTCCACTACAACCCAGTTCGGCCCGTCGGTACGGCGCTCTGCGCTTACTGCTCGCGAACGACGTACTCAAGGACGGGAGGTGCTGACACAAGGCTGGTCGGCGGCGGGCGCTCCCAGGCGGTGGGTCCCCGGGGGAGGTCGACCCGTCCCTAGGTACGCGAAGGGCGAGGGATCCGTTGTCCACAGGTGCGCGTCATTCGGGAGGTGGTGGCACCGGCTGAGGCTTAGGCTGGGCGGACTGAGGAGAGGAGTGTGGCGGGGTGAAGACGCAGCAGCGGTCGTCGAGCGATGACGAGCGCGCCATGGCGGATCTGGCCGAGGTCTCCGACTGGGGATCGATCTGGGGACCGCAGGGCACTGGGGTGGACGCGATCCGCGCGCTGGTCTCCCGCGTCACCGCCGCCACCGGCTGGCGCCCGTGGGCCCCAGGCAACATCGACCCCGACCGCTACACCTGGGGGCTGGTCACCCCGCGCGAGACCGTGATGCTCGTGCTGCCGGACGCCGTACTGCCGGAGAGCCCGCGCAGTGGCTGGTCGGCGTACGAGATCGGACCGGCCGAGTTGCCTGATGCCGAGGAAGGGCTGGACGCGCACTGGCCCGCCCAGCTCCAGTTGGCTCGCCAGCACTGGGGCGCACCGGTCTTCGTCGGGCCCGGGTCGGATGCGCGCATTCCCCCGGAGTGGCGGGGCCGCCGACGCCACCTGGCCGTCTGGCTGAAGCCGGGCGCCGAGTTTCACTTGTACGCGACCCAACCCGGGCCGGAGGACACCGCGGCCGGCTTTGCCTACTCCGTCTATGCAAGTGAGGTGGCGTGATGGCGATTCACGATGACCCGGCGCATGAGGTCGTGCAGTCGGTGGTCGCCGAGATCCAGCGTCTGTACACGCGGCTGCGTCAGCTCTACAACTCCCTGCAACGGATGGGGGCGAACAGGGAGCGGCGGGCCGCGATGGAGCAGCTCCTGAACCGGCAGAGGTTCGATCGGGACTTCGACGAGCAGGTGCGGGGGATGGACCCGGCCGAACGGACGGCCATGCTGGAGCAGCAGGTGGAGGAGCAACGCCGGCTCCGCGACGAGCTCCAGCAGCAGGTCGATGCGGCCGAAGTGGAGCTGCGAGAGGCGCAGCAGGAACAGGGCACCGAGCAGCGGTTCACCGACCCCAACGACAACGGCATCCCGGAGGCCCAGGAGTTCGCCGGCGACGTCGACCGCGACGGGCGGCTCGACAGCGAAGTGGCCGAGGTGGACGACGCCAACGAACGTGCAGAGCAGGCGGAGACGGATGACGCCCGCCGGGATCAGCAGCGCGAGGACGCTGAGGCCGAGACACGACGGGAAGAGCGGGCGAGGGCGGACCAGCGCGAGGCTGCTGATCCCGGCGTCGATGCCGGTGTGGTGGAAGGCGCTGCCGCTGGTGCGGCGCTGGGCGCGGCCGAAGAAGCCGAGCGGGCCGAGGATGCTGAGGGGCAGGGCGCGCCAGAGGTTGACCAGGATGCACCGGAGGTCGAGCGAGGGCCGGAGCTTGGTGACGACGGTGTGGTTCGGGCGGCTGGTGAGGAGCCTGGGCGGGGTCTGGATGAGGGTGCGCCGGAGGTTGATCAGGATGCGCCGGAGGTTGAGCGGGGGCCGGAGCTTGGTGACGACGGTGTGATCCGGGCGGCCGGTGAAGAGTCACCAGAGCGGCAGGATCGGGATCTGGATTCGCTGGAAGGCGGGCAGCCTGGGGAGCAGGAGCCTGAGCAAAGGCAGCAGCAAGGTCTAGAGGCTGAGCAGGGGCAGGAGCAAGGTCTGAGGGCTGAGCAGGGGCAGGAGCAAGGCGATGCCGGGGCGCAGCCGGCGTTGCCTACGGCCCAGGATCGGGCGGATGCCAACCTTGCTGCGCAGCAGAACGGGGCGAATGCCGAGCGGGTTGGCCAGGATGCCCAGCCGGCCGTGGACCAGAGCGCGCAGTTCGGACAGAACGGCCAGGACGGACAGCAAGCAGGTCAGAACGGGCAACAGGTAGGGCAGAACGGGCTGCAGGCAGGCCAGGACGGGCAGCAGGCGGGGCAGAACGGGGAGCAGGTCAGGCAGAATGCTGCGGACCGAGATCGGCCGGTAAACCAGGTGCTGGCCGAGACCCGGGCTCAGAACCAGCAGCCCGGTCAGCGGCAGGGCACGGGCAAGCGCACGATGTCCCAGGACGAGATGGCCAAGAACCACTCGGTGTACACCGACGGAAACCCGCCCGCGGCGGGTGCCGCCAGTCCGCCCGACCCGACTCAGCTTGCAGGCAATGGTCGCGGTGGACGGACTCCTGGCGAACTGCACAAGCAGACCGCCGGCCGCAGCGGCCCGAGCAACGACGGCCCCGCTGTTGGCGGCTGATCACTGACAGCGCCTGCGGGCACGACCCCGCCCGGGTACCCACAACACGACAACCCCGGGCGGGAAGGGGCTGTCAGTACACGATGGCCTGGGCGTTGTCGGTAAGGATCTCTTCGGTGAAGGCAGGGGCGCCGGCGACACGTGTTCCGGGCAACAGATCGGTGTCCGAGAGGTCGCGGCGTTTGGCGCATTGGGTGCAGACCGTGAGGCGTCCACCCTCGAGCACCGCGGCCAGCAGATCGGCCAGCGGTGCCGCGTGGGGGAGGTCGAAGGACTCGGCCCGGCCGGGGACGGCGAACCAGACGGCTTCGCCGGTGAGCCAGAGGGAGACGTCGGCGCCGGCGGCGATCGCGGTGGCGGCGACGGTGATGGCCTGGTTGGCGCGCTCGGGTTCCTCGGCGCCTGCGGTCAGCTTGATCACCAGCGTGCGGGACATCACGCCACGGTAGCCGAAGCCTCGGCAGGCGCATCCCCTAGACTGGCCGACGTGCTGCACGTCATCTTCACCACGCTGCTGATCCTGGTCTGTGTATTCATGGCCTGGTTCTCGGCGTTTGTCGTCTACCGGCTGTACCGCGGCCGCAACGCGAGCTGAGGGATCGATGGCGTTCGAGATCCCGCAGGACCTGCACCCTGACCTGATGCCACTGGCCTGGCTGCTGGGCCGCTGGGAAGGTCGCGGGCACGGCGACTACCCGACGATCGAGAAGTTCGAGTTCGGCCAGCAGGTCGACTTCAGCCACAACGGCAAGCCCTACCTGCACTACGTCAGCCAGACCTACGTGGTCGGCGAGGACGGCACCAAGGAGCGCCCGCTGGCCGTCGAGACCGGCTTCTGGCGTCCGAAGCCGGACAACAAGGTCGAGGTCATCCTGGCCCACCCGACCGGCATCGCGGAGATCTGGTACGGCGAGATCGACGGCGCCAAGATCGAGCTGCGAACCGATGTCGTCGCCCGCACCGTGACCGCCAAGGAGGTCACCGCCGGCCACCGCCTGTACGGCCTGGTCAACGGCGAGCTGCTCTGGGCCTACGACATGGCCGCCGAGGGCCAGACCCTCCAGCCCCACCTCTGGGCAACCCTCGTCCGCACCTGATCCGTTACGTCCGAAGAAGCGTGCGCCATACGCCACAGTTCTTCGGACGTTAGCTCTCCGCGACCCAGGAGTACTCGACTTTGGGGCGGCCGCTGCGGCCGTCGTAGCGCTGGGTGCGGAGGGCCTGTCCCTGGTCGGCGAGGTGCTCGAGGTAGCGGCGCGCGGTGATGCGGGACGTGCCCAGTGACGCCGCGACCTCCTCCGCGGTCCAGCCCTCGCGGTTCCCGAGCAGCTGGACGACGCGGTCGAGCACGGATCCGGCCAGCCCCTTCGGCACCGACGAGACGGTTGCCGGATGCAACAACCGGTCGACCTCGTCCTGATCCGCGACCACTTCACCCAGCGAGGCCGCCCGCCGTTGCCGTGCGTACGCCGTCAACCGGTCCCGCAACGTCTCGAAGGCAAAGGGTTTCAGGACGTACTGCACCACGCCGATCCGAGCCGCCGCCTGCACCGCTGCCACCTCCCGCGCCGACGTCACCGCGACCACATCGGTTTGGTTGCCCAAGGCCCGCATCCGGCGAACCACGTCCAGCCCGTGCCCGTCCGGCAGGTGCATGTCGAGCAGCACCAGATCCACGTCACCACGGGCGAGCACCTGCAGCGCGCGAGCCGCCGTACCCGCGACACCGAGACACGTGAAGCCCGGCAGGCGTTCGACGTACGTGCGATGCGCCTCGGCGGCGACCGGGTCGTCCTCGACGACCAGCACCCGCAGCTCAGGCACTGGCGCTCACCGCCCGCGGCAGCCGGACCCGGACGGTCAGCGCCGGTACGTCGTCGAGCTCGGAATCCGGGTCGACCATCAGCGTGCCCTGCCACCGCTCGACCGTGCTCCGCACCAGCACGAGACCGAGGCCGTGCCCCGGCTCGGCCTTCGTCGACCAGCCGCGCTCGAACATGTGCGCCAGCTCCACCGCGCCCAGCTCGGCACCGGTGTTCGTGACGATCAGGTCGATCGCGTCCGGCGTCGTACCGGCGCGCAGCTCGACCCGGCGCGGAGCCGGTCCGCCGCGCGCGGCCTCGATCGCGTTGTCGAGCAGGTTGCCTACGACGGTCACGACATCTTGGGCCGGGAGCCGCGTGTTCAACGCCTCGGAACCAAGCTCCAGCGTCAGTACGACGCCACGCTCCTGAGCCTGCGACAGCTTCGCGAGCAGCAGGGACGCCAGCACCGGATCGCCGACCGTCCCGACCACCCGGTCCGTCATTGCCTGCGCGAACTGCAATTCGGACACCGCGAACTCACGAGCACGTTCCGGCTTGCCGATCTCGATCAGGCTGACGACCGTGTGCAAACGATTCGACGCCTCGTGGTTCTGCGCCTCCAGCGACTCGGCCAGACTGCGTACGGCGTCCAGTTCGCCGAGCAACCGCTGCAGTTGGGTGTGGTCCCGCAGTGTCACGATCCGTCCGGACCGGGCCGGCTGCTGATTCACCACCAGGACCCCGTGCGCCCCGAGGTGCAGTTCGTCGTACGCCGTTCTCCCGCCCTGGAGCAACTCCGCAAGAGTCGACCCGAGGTGCAGCTCGTCGATCGGTGTCCCCGGGGTGACCTCGGTCAGGTCGAGGAGTTGCAGCGCCTCGTCGTTGGCGAGCTGGACGCGACCGTCCGCGTCCAAAAGGATCAGGCCCTCCCGGGCTGCGTGCAGGACGCCTTCGTAGAAGTCGAGCATCCGGGCCAGTGACTGGGTGCCCATGCCGCGCGTGGCCCGCCGTACCCGCCAGGAGACGAGGGCGTTACCGGCGATCGCGACGCCGAGCATCAGACTGGCGATGCCGAGCATCGAGCGGACATCGAGCCGGATCAGCTCCCACCAGCCCGGCGCGGCGATGCCCGCGGCCGCCGCATCCCGCGCGGCCTGGGCCCGCGACCGGCTGATCAGCGTGATCCAGGCCATCGCGATCAGGACGGTGACCGTGACCGTCTGCAGCCAGAGCACCTGGCGGCGCAGTTCCCACGGCCGGTGTTTCACAACGGACAGTGTGCACTGAGAACGATATGAACGAAATGAGCAGATCCCCTGTGCGTCACGTCACAGTTACTCCAGACCAGCCCGCCCGGCCGATCCAGGGAGTCCCCACATGTCGAGCCCGCCCGAACCCCGACCGACGCCGGTCCGCAACGACCGGACCCATTTCCTCTACATCGCCGTCATCGTCGCCGTCCTGCTCGGCATCGGTGTCGGATTCCTGTTCCCGGATTTCGCGGTCGAGCTGAAACCGCTCGGCACCGGGTTCGTGAACCTGATCAAGATGCTGATCAGCCCGATCATCTTCTGCACGCTGGTACTCGGTATCGGCTCGGTCCGCCAGGCCGCCAGCGTCGGCAAGGTCGGCGGTCTCGCGCTCGTCTACTTCCTGGTGATGTCGACGGTCGCGCTCGCCATCGGCCTGGTTGTCGGCAACCTCGTCCAGCCCGGTTCCGGTCTGAACCTGACCGACAAGCTCCGCGAGACCGGCCAGAAGCAGGCCGCCGGGGCGCATGAGGGGACGACGGACTTCCTCCTTGGCATCATCCCGAAGTCGATGCTGTCCGCCCTGACCGAGGGCGAAGTGCTACAGACCGTTTTCGTCGCGCTTCTGATCGGCTTCGCGCTGCAGTCGATGGGCAACAAGGGCCAGCCGATCCTGGACGCCATCGGGTACATCCAGCGGCTGGTGTTCAAGGTGCTGTCGATGATCATGTGGGCTGCACCGATCGGCGCGTTCGGCGCGATCGCGGCCGTCGTCGGCGCCACCGGCACGGACGCGCTGGTCAGCCTCGGCAAGATCATGCTCGCGTTCTACGTCACCTGCCTGCTCTTCGTGATCGTCATCCTCGGCACCCTGCTCCGCGTGGTCACCGGAATCTCGATCTTCCAGTTGCTGCGCTACCTCGGCCGCGAGTTCCTGCTGATCGTGTCCACCTCGTCGTCGGAGACCGCCCTGCCCCGGCTGATCGGGAAGATGGAACACCTCGGTGTGGACAAGTCGGTGGTCGGTATCACCGTCCCGACCGGCTATTCGTTCAACCTGGACGGTACGGCGATCTACCTGACCATGGCGTCGCTGTTCATCGCTGAGGCGATGGACCAGCCGTTCTCCATCGGCCAGCAGATCTCCCTGCTGCTGTTCATGATCGTCGCCTCGAAGGGCGCTGCCGGAGTCACCGGCGCCGGCCTGGCCACGCTGGCCGGCGGTCTGCAGTCGCACCGCCCGGATCTGGTCGACGGCGTCGGCCTGATCGTCGGCATCGACCGGTTCATGTCCGAGGCCCGGGCGCTGACGAACTTCGCCGGCAACGCGGTCGCCACCGTCCTGGTCGGGCACTGGGTCGGGGAGTTCGACAAGGACCAGGCCCGGCAGGTCTTCGCCGGCGAGGACCCGTTCGACGAGGCCGCCTTCGCCGCCGGCGACCCCCACGCCGGCGACCTACCGGCCGCAACAGCCCACGTCACGTCCGACCGCTGAGCCACCTTCCCACCCCTCCCAGCACTGCCCGCCGGGCCACAGACCGGCGGGCAGTGCTATGGCCATTTCAGGGGTCAACCGGCTCTTCTGCTTCATGTGTGGGTGATGTGACGGACGGTAGGTCATCGGTGAGACCACCGACCAGACAGCTTTGCCGGGCACGCGGTGAATTTGTGAGAAGGAACAGGTGATGGCGCTCGCGACCGGACACGCCCTCGCGTCGGTGGTCCGGCAGTTCGGCACCTCGCCCAGGCGGTAGGCGGCCCGCTTACGCATTTGGTGGGTTGACGTCCCATGTGGTGGGTTGCCGTACCGAATTCCGGGGCGCCAACCCACCATCTCGGACGTCAACCCACCAAAGGGGTCGCTCAGCACCATGCCCACGCCGACACCGAGCGCCGGGCGGGGACGGAGCCGGTGGGCTGGGACAGGTCGTGGTGGGTCGGGGGCTGCGTTGTGGCCGGTGGGTTAGGACGGGTCGTGGTGGGTTGGGACAAGGAATTGCCTGTCTCATCCCGCCAGGACCTGTCCCAGGTCACCAAAGGTGGACCGATCGGCGGAGAACACGCCCGCCGAAACCGCCCGGGTTCAGCCTTGGCATACCCTCCACCTCTGCCCACCCCGACATCGCCCCTATCCCGACCAGCACACCCGGCCGACGATCACCCACACATCGAGCAGGAGACCCGGTCAACCCCTGACAGAGTGGGTTGCCCCCTCAAATTCCGTGGGGGCAACCCACCACCTCAGGGGCTGACCCTGAAAGCAACGTCGCCCGAGGGTGACCTGACTGACGGTGGTGGTGGCGCGAGGGTGCGGGTGGTGGACGGGTCAGCGGCCGGTGAGCATCTCGACCACAGGAGCGAGGTCCTCGAGGTAGGTCGAGTTGACGCTGATGTACGTCGTACCGAAATCGTCCCGCCGCCGTTGCAGCTCGTCGGCCATCTGTTGCGGCGTACCGCGCAGCATCATCAGCGAGTCGCTCGCCTCCAGCTCCTCGGGTTCGACGCCGGCCGCCCGCTTCGTCCACGGCGGCAGCTCGCGCGTCCCGGCCGCGAACAGGTTCATCGCCAGCTCGATCTCGTCCGCGCGCGATCCGGCCAGCCCACGCAGGTCCCGGACCAGCTGAGTGATCTCGGCCCGTGGTGTCATCGCGTCCTTCGCCAGCGAGACGATGTCGGCCCGGGACGCGGCCAGTGCGAGCGCCCGTGGTCCGCCGGCCGCGAGCATGATCGGCGTACGGCGCTCGCCGTCGAGCCGCACCAGGTGGTCGAGGGTCTCGCGGACCTGGTCACGTCGTTCCTTGGCCGAGCCGAAGCGCAGACCGATCTCTTCGACCTGCTGCTCGACCGCCGGCCGCCCAGTCCCGATGCCGAACTCGAACCGCCCGTCGGTCAGGACGGTCAGCGTGTGCGCCTCCCAGGCGGCCGCACGCGGTGTCCGGAGCGGTGCCGCTGCCACGAACGTGCCGACCCGGATATCCGCGACCGCAGCGGCCATCGCCAGCGAGGGGAACGGCGACGGCAGTTGGAGCCCGTCGGGCATCAGTACGGTCGAATATCCGAGGTCCGCCGCTCGGCGGACGGTCTTGATCCAGTCGTCGCCGGTCGTCGGGCTGCCCACCACACCGAACCGGAATCGCCGGTCACTCATCGCCTTGCTCCCTTCAAGTTCTGATACCTCAAGCGTGGCCGCGACCCGGGGTTGTCCACATCCCACCCCGGGAGGCGATCGCCGTACGCCGCTCGACGTACTCTGGTGACATGTCACGAAACCGCAGCCCACTGCTGGCCCGGCCTGGCGCGGTCGAGGCCACCGGACTCGACGCCGGCGTCGCCGCCCACTACGGGTCGGATCTGCGCGAGCAGCGGGCACTGGTCGCTGGTGAGGCGTTCGTCGACCTGTCGCACCGCGACGTGGTCACGATCACCGGCCCCGACCGGCTGACCTGGCTGCACGCGCTGACCACGCAGTACTTCGAGGGCCTCAAGCCCGGCACGTCGACGACCGCGCTGCTGCTGTCACCGACCGGCCACATCGAGCACGTGATGTACGGCGTCGACGACGGCGAGACGTTCTGGCTGCACACCGAGCCGGGCGCGGCCGCAGCGATGGTCGACTGGCTGCAGAAGATGGTGTTCATGTCCCGGGTCGAGATCGCGGACGTGACCGACGACTATGCGATCGTCTGGCGGCCCGGACCGGCTTCGGCCAACGAGCATCTGACCCGCAGTGGTGCGGATTCGCTCGGCGGCCACGAGGTGTTCCTGCCGCGCGCGGAGCTGGCCGGACTCGAGGGGCCGGCGGCCGGGATCTGGGCGTACGAGGCGCTCCGGATCGAGGCCGGCAACCCGCGGTTCGGCCTCGACACCGACGAGCGCGCCATCCCGAACGAGGTGGGCTGGCTCGGCGTCGGCGTACACCTGAACAAGGGCTGCTATCGCGGTCAGGAGACGGTCGCGCGGGTGCACAACCTCGGCCGTCCGCCGCGGCGCCTGGTGCGGCTGCATCTGGACGGCTCGGTCGACCACCTGCCCGCGCACGGGTACGCCGTATGCGCGGGGGAGAAGCAGGTCGGGTTCGTGGGGTCGGCGGCCCGGCATCACGAGCTGGGCCCGATCGCACTGGCGATGGTGAAGCGGAACGTGGACCCGGACGCCGTACTGGAGGTCGTGGCCGAGGATCAGCCGACCGTGACCGCGACGCAGGAGATCCTGGTCGACCCCGAGGCAGGGCTGCACGTGCGCGCCCGGCTGTGAGCCGGATCATTCGCAACACCGCGTTTTGCACCTGTACAGTTCAGCCGTGACCGAACCTGTGATCCTGGCCGACGTCGTCCGCAGCGACTTCGTCGAGGGCCATCATCGTGGCTCCGTCGTGGTGACGAACCCCGACGGCAGTGTGGCCTGGTCGGCCGGCATCGTCGACCAGCCGATGTTCCCCCGCTCGTCGAACAAGCCGATGCAGGCGCTCGGCATGCTCCGCAACGGCCTGGACCTGGACGGCGAGCTGCTCGCGCTCGCGGGCGCGTCGCACTCCGGCGAGCAGTTCCATCTGGACGGCGTACGCCAGATCCTCGCGAAGGCCGGTCTGGACGAGTCGGCGTTGCGGACGCCGGTGCAGTACCCGCTGGACGACGCGGCCCGGGACGCCTGGGTACGCGCGGGCCACGGCCCCGAGCCGATCACGATGAACTGCTCGGGCAAGCACGCCGCGATGATCCTGACCTGTCACGTCAACGACTGGCCGCTGGACGACTATCGCTCGCCGGATCACCCACTGCAGAAGGAGATCCGGACCGCGATCGAGGACTCTGCCGGTGAGAAGGCCTCGTACATCGCCGTCGACGGCTGCGGTGCGCCGATCTTCGCCCTCACGCTGTCCGGCCTGGCCCGCTCCTTCGGCCTGTTCGCCGCCGCGGCCCCGGAGACCCTGGAGGCTCGCGTCGTCAAAGCCTTCCGCGCACACCCCGAGTACGCCAGCGGGAGTACGCGCGACGAGGCCGAGCTGATGCACGCCGTCGACGGCCTGTTCTGCAAGGCCGGCGCCGAGGGTGTGTACGCCGTCGGCCTCGCGGACGGCCGTGGCATCGCCCTGAAACTCGAGGACGGCCAGGCCCGCGCCCGCAAGGTTGTCATGGCCGCGACCCTGCAGCGCCTCGGCA
Source organism: Kribbella sp. NBC_01510 (assembly GCF_045040325.1). Classification (NCBI taxonomy): domain Bacteria; kingdom Bacillati; phylum Actinomycetota; class Actinomycetes; order Propionibacteriales; family Kribbellaceae; genus Kribbella; species Kribbella sp. NBC_01510. Next base: position 3,308,295 of record NZ_CP109418.1, read on the forward strand.
TCACCAACGACACCATCGAGCGCCACCTCCACTTCCCCCTCCTCGGCGGCGGCGTCCAGGTCGGCGCCGTCCAGCCGCATCCTTCGGCTTTCAGCTAGTTGACGGCCCGCGTGAGCGGGCTCACGGTGGACCTGCTTGCAATTGCAAGCAGATTGCTAGCACAATGGACGCATGGCCAAGTTGAGTGATCGTGCGGCTGGGGCAGTGGGCTCCCTCGGGGAGTACCTCGCCGAGCAGCGGCGGCATGCGCAGTTGTCGTTGCGGCAGCTGTCGGACCTGGCCGGTGTGTCGAACCCGTATCTGAGCCAGATCGAGCGCGGCCTGCGGAAACCGTCGGCCGATGTGCTGCAGCAGCTCGCGAAGGCGTTGCGGATCTCCGCGGAGACCCTGTACATACGGGCCGGCATCCTCGATCCGGACGACAGCTCGGACGGCCGACGGGCCGCGGGCGTGGTCGACGCCGTCCTGCTCGACCCCGCGCTGAACGAGCGGCAGAAGCGTGTCCTGCTGGACGTCTACGCGTCGTTCGTCCGTGAGAACACGTCCCCTGATGAGCCCGACGAGCCGGCTCCTGCCAGACCGGCTGCGAAGACCACGGCCAAGAAGACCCCTGCAAGCAAGCGCACCACCAAGTAAGTGTTTCCTGCTGAAAATCCGAGGAGAAGCCTGATGGCTACCCGTACGCCTGTCACCCCGTTCTACGCGATCGCCGGCGCCGGCGACCTCGCGGTGGAGAAGTTCCGCGCGGTCAGCGAGGACGTCACCGCCCGGTTCGCCAAGCTGGACCAGAAGACCCTGCAGACCGAGCTGACCAAGGCTCAGACCGAGTTCGCCAAGCGCTTCGAGACCCTCGTCGCCGACGCGCGGACCGCCCCGGCCAAGCTGCGTGAGCTGCCGGCCGTCGCGCAGCACGGTTTCACCACCGTGCTCGGCCAGGCCGAGGAGACCTACGAGGACCTGGCCGGCCGCGGCAAGGACCTGGTCGAGCGGATCCGCAGCCAGAAGGCCACCGAGGACTTCGTCACCCAGGCCAAGACCACGGTGAGCAAGGCCAAGGCGACCCGGACCACGGCCAAGAAGACCGCCGACAGCGCGACCCGCAACGTCAAGGCGACCGCGACCAGCGCCCGCAAGACCGCGAAGACCGCGTCCAAGGCCGCCACCGACGCCGCCGCCAAGCTCGGCGACTGACGGTAACGATCAGCCCACCCGTGGGTGAATCCTCCGGCCGGGTGGCCCCGATCTGCGACCGAGCAGAGGTGGGCCACCCGGTCTTTCGGTTAGGCTCGTAGGCATGCTCCCACTCGCTACGTTCCCGAACCTCTTTCCCGGGTTCGCAGGTCCGCTCGAGATCATCTGGTGGGTGCTGCTCGGCCTCAAGCTGGTCGCCCTGATCGACGCCGGCTTCCGGCCACGGGCGGTGTTCGTCGCCGCGGACAAGCTCACCAAGCCCGGGTGGATGCTGATCCTGATCGTGTTCACGCTCAGTCAGATCTTCCAGGGCTGGCTCAGCTTCTTCGGCCTGATCGGCATCGTCGCGTCCGCCGTCTATCTGGTCGACGCCCGCCCGGCCCTGCGTGCCGCCGCCGGCCGCGGCCGAGGCGGCTGGGGCATCCGCCGCCGCCGGGGCCCACGCCCACTCTGACCCACCCCGCCGTACGACGTTCCGGCCGGGTAATGCTTCGGCCAACGCAGTAGCGGCCAGCGTGGAGAGCCCCGGCCGCGCCAGGCATCGGGGCCTTGGACAGGAACTGGTGGGGTGTCACCTGCTATTACCTGTCAAAGCCCCCGAGTAGGGGTAGGAGCCCCCGAAAAGTCCGACGGCGCAGCAACTCCTTACCCCCGGCGCCCGTCGTCCGGGGCTCGTCTTACGGGCGACCGTCGTACGGCGTTCGCCGTACGACGGAGCTCACGAGCGGTAGACGATCACCTTGTCGCCGACCTTGATCTCGCTGAACAGGACCTTGATCTTGCCCAGGTCCCGGACGTTCACGCAGCCGTGCGAGGCGCCGTTGTAGCCACGGGCCGCGAAGTCGGACGAGTAGTGCACCGCCTGGCCGCCGCTGAAGAACATGGCGAACGGCATCGCCGAGTCGTACAGCTTGGAGACGTGGTTCCGGCTCTTCCAGCCGACCGTGAAGCTGCCCTCGCGGGTCGCCGTCTTCACTGCCCCGAACCGCACGTCCAGCTGCATCTTCACCACACCGTCGACGACGTACCGCAGCTTGCGGGTCGACTTGTCGATGCACATCACCGCGCCGGTCGCGCAGCGCGGGTCGAGCTTCTTGCCGCTCACCACCGGCGCCGGCGGGAAGAGCTCGGTCTGCGTCGGCTCGTGGGTGACCGCGGCCAGCTTGGTCAAGGTGTTCTGGTCGATGTATCCGAGCTGGGGAATGCCCTTGGACTGCTGGAACTTCTTCACCGCGGACCGGGTCATCGTCCCGAACTCGTCGTCCTGATAGCGCTTCTCCAGCAGCTTGAGCTGCACCAGCCGCGCCTCGACCTTGCGCACGTTGGTCCCGGTGGAGCCGTTCTTCCACAGCGCCTTCGGGTAGATCGGTAGCTCACCGCTGACCTCGAACGGCACCGTCTTGAGGTCGTTCGGAGTCGCCGTCGCACTCGTCCCGGAACTGAGGAGGGCAGCAAAGATGGCGCCCGTGACCAGTCCGGTCAGTACGTTGCGAATGATCGGCCCACGCATCGGACACCCCTCTGATCGACCCGTCCCTACACTTGTGGGACGTCCTCACCGGTCTTTCGGTTGGCTCAGCGTACCGGAGGAACTCCGTATGGAGATCGTTCTCAGCACCAACGACATCACCACGGTGCCGGCCGATGCGATCGTGAACGCGGCCCATCACGCCCTGCGCGGCGGTGGCGGCGTGGACGGCGCGATCCATCGCGCGGGTGGCCCGGAGATCCTCGCGGAGCTGATCGAGCGATACCCGAACGGCACCCCGACCGGTACGGCGGTCTGGACCACAGCCGGCTCGCTGCCCGCCTCGTACGTGATCCACGTCGTCGGGCCGAACTACACCGCGGGCCAACGGGATCCGGCGCTGCTCGAGTCCTGCTACCGCAACGCCCTGCGGATCGCGGTCGAGCTCGACGTGAAGACGCTCACCCTGCCGGCGGTGTCGGCCGGGATCTACGGCTGGCCGGCCGGGTCCGCCGCGGACATCGCCGTACAGACGCTGCGCCGGACGGCGACCGGCGTCGCCACCGCGACCTTCTGTCTGGTGGAACCGCGGCTCTACAAGGCCTTCCAGAACGCGACAGCGGCCGGGGAGTGACTCCCCGGCCGCTGCTGAGCGCTTGCTGATCAGCCGCTGTAGACGACGACCTTGTCGCCGACCTTGATGCGGGCGAAGATCCAGGCGATCTTCGTCTTGTCCCGGATGTTCACGCAGCCGTGCGAGGCGCCGTTGTAGCCACGGGCCTTGAAGTCCGAGGAGTAGTGCACCGCCTGGCCGCCGCTGAAGAACATCGCGTACGGCATCTTCGAGTGGTACAGGGACGACACGTGGTTCTTCGACTTGCGGTAGACCTTGAAGACGCCGTTGCGGGTCGGCGTCTTGCGGGCGCCGAAGCGGGCGTCCGCGACCTGGACCGCCTTGCCGTTCACGACGTACACCAGTTTCCGGGTCTTCTTGTTGATGCAGAGCACCCGGCCCTTCGTCAGACAACGCTTGTCCAGGCGGTACTTGCCCACCACCGCGCTGGACGACGCCGCCGTGGCCGCCTTCTGCGGCGCGACCACGACCTGGGGCGCAACCTTCGGTGCGACCGTGACGGCATCGGCCGTCGTGGTGGCGGAAAGTGCGCCGACGCCCACGAACGCGGCGGCCGTCAGAGTAGCGCCGAGCTTACGCAGAATGCCCATGTTTCCTTGTCCTTCCCCCAACAGAGTTGCTTGCACAAAGACAGACGTCATCGACTGACGTCTGGTTGGTAACGATCCGGAACTTCCTCACCCGCGACCGCCGTAGCCCCCGCGACCGGCCGAAGAATTATTTATCACACCGATGTAGTTCAGGTCGCACTCCGCGAGTGACCGTTTCCACTTCGTGCCCTAGGAACCCTCCAGGACGCTTGAAGTATGGAACAACAGCCACTCCCGCCCCAGGAGTTACTGACCCGCCAGCGCTCGCAGCCGACGCAGCACTTCCGGTTCACCGAGGGCCTGGGCCGTCTCGTGCAGGTCCGGGCTGCGGGTCGCACCGGTGATCGCGACGCGTACGAGCTGGGAGGCCTCGCGGATCGAGCCGGCATACGCGTCCGGGTCCTTCTTGTACTCCTTGGCGTTCGCTGCGAACCCGTGCTTCGCGGCGAGGGAGCGGATCTGGTCGAACCACTCCTGCGGATCGTCGCGATGCTCGTAGCCGGCCACCAGGTCCTGGGCGAACGCCGTGACGACCTCCGGCGCGACCCCGAGCGGGACGAGCCGCTCGTCGGCCGGCCCGTCGACGGGGACGAACAACTCCGGGAAGAAGAAGCCGTACGCCGACCGGAAGTCGGACCACTTACGCAGATCCTTGCGCGGATTCTCGACGCCGTCCCGCTCGACCGCGAGCGCCCGCAGTGCGAGGTCGGTCCGACCGTCGAGCACGGGGACAAGCTCCGCGTCGTACTCCGTCGCCCACCTGCGGACCGCGGCGAGGATCTGCTGCCCGGTCAAGGTCGCGATGTGGTCGGCGCTGATGTCCTCGAGCTTCACCAGGTCGACGAGCGGCCCGGCGGCACCGGCCTGGCTCAGATCGATGGGCGTCGACAACGCTTCTGCCAGAGGCATTTCCGCGAGCCGGCCGTTGGCGAGTCCACGCAGGTAGTAGAGCACCGCGTCCGCCGGATAGCCCGCGCCGATGTAGAAGTCGACACCGGCCTCGGGGTCCTTCCGCTTCGACAGCTTCCGTTTCCCGCCCGGGATCTGCTTCATCAGCGGCGCGATGTGCGCGTACGTGATCGGCTCGAACTCGAGCGCCGCGAAGAGCTGCTGATGCAGCGGTACCGAGGAGATCCACTCGTCGCCACGGATCACCAGGTTGACCCGCATCAGGTGGTCGTCGACCGCGTGCGCGAAGTGGTACGTCGGTAGTCGCGGCGACTGGTCCGATGACTTCAGGATCACCGCGTCGTTCCGATTCGCCTCGTGCTCGAGCCGCCCACGAATCGCGTCGACGAAGCTGGTCCGCTGCCCGTCGGCGTCGTCCGGGGTGCGGAACCGGACGACGTACGGCGCCCCCTCGGCCAACTTGGCCGCAACATCAGCCGGGTCGGCGTCCCGCCAGATCGCCCAGCTGCCGTAGTACCCCGTCGGGACCTTCGTGGCCTGCTGTTGCGAGGTGATGTCGGCAAGCTCGTCCTTGGTCGCGAAGCACAGGTAGGCCTTGCCCTGCCGCAACAGGTGCCGGACGTAGGTCAGGTAGATCCGCTCACGCTGCGACTGCACATAAGGCCCGTACGTCCCGTGGTCGACGTCTTCGTCCGAGCTGATGCCGAAGTACTCGAAGGCCCGCGCGAACTGATCCAGCGCCCCTTCGACCTCCCGCGACTGATCGGTGTCCTCGACCCGAACCAGGCACACCCCGCCGGAGTTGGAGGCGATGTCCCGATCGATCGTCGCGACGTAGATCCCGCCGATATGCACGAAACCTGTCGGCGAGGGCCCGAACCGGGTGACCTTCGCCCCTTCCGCAAGCCCTCGCTCGGGAAACTCCTGCTCCCAGACCTCCACCTCGGGAAGATCCGCCGGAAACAGCCGATCGACAACCGCACGATCCAGCATGGTCAGATGAACTCAGCTCTTGCTCTTGCGGCCGAGCTTCGACCGCTCGATCTGGGTGAGGGCGACCTTGCGCATCCGGATCGCGTCGGGGGTGACCTCGACGCACTCGTCCTCGCGGCAGAACTCCAGCGACTGCTCGAGCGACAGCTTGCGGGCCGGGACCAGCTTCTCGAACTCGTCCGCGTTGGAGCGGACGTTCGTCATCTTCTTTTCCTTGGTGATGTTGACGTCCATGTCGTCGGAGCGCGAGTTCTCGCCGACGATCATGCCCTCGTACACCTCGGTGGTCGGCTCCACGAACATGGTGCCGCGCTCCTGCAGGTTGATCATCGCGTACGACGTGGCGGCGCCGGACCGGTCCGACACCAGCGAGCCGGACGGCCGGGTGCGGAGCTCGCCGAACCACGGCTCGTAGCCCTCGAACACGTGGTGCGCGATACCCGTACCGCGGGTGTCGGTGAGGAACTCGGTGCGGAAGCCGATCAGGCCGCGGGCCGGCACCAGGAACTCCATCCGGACCCAGCCGGTGCCGTGGTTGGTCATCTGCTCCATCCGGCCCTTGCGGACCGCGAGGAGCTGGGTGACCGTGCCGAGGTACTCCTCGGGGCAGTCGATCGTCAGCCGCTCGACCGGCTCGTGCCGCTTGCCGTCGATCTCGCGGGTGACGACCTGCGGTTTGCCGACGGTCAGCTCGTACCCCTCGCGGCGCATCTGCTCGACCAGGATGGCCAGCGCCAGCTCACCACGTCCCTGCACCTCCCAGGTGTCAGGACGCTCGGTCGGCAGCACCTTGAGTGACACGTTGCCGACGAGCTCGCGGTCGAGCCGGTCCTTGACCAGGCGGGCGGTGACCTTGGTGCCCTTGATCCGTCCGGCCAGCGGCGAGCTGTTCGTACCGATGGTCATCGAGATGGCCGGCTCGTCGACGGTGATGAACGGCAGTGGCTTGGGATCGTCGGGGTCGGCCAGGGTGTCGCCGATCATGATCTCCGGGATACCGGCGATCGCGACGATGTCACCCGGTCCGGCCGAGTCGCCGGGCACCCGCTCGAGCGCCTCGGTGATCAGCAGTTCGGTGATCTTGACCTTCTGGATCGTGCCGTCGTGCTTGCACCAGGCGACCTGGGCGCCCTTCTTGAGGGTGCCTTCGTGCACCCGGACCAGCGCGAGCCGGCCGAGGAACGGCGAGGCGTCCAGGTTGGTGACGTGTGCCTGCAGCGGCGCGCCCTCGGTGTACTCCGGGGCCGGCACGTTGGCCAGGATCGCCTCGAACAGCGGCTCGAGGTCCTCGGAGTCCGGCAGCCCGCCGTCGGCCGGCGGGTTCAGCGAGGCGCGGCCGGCCCGGGCCGAGGCGTAGACGATCGGGAAGTCGAGCGCGGACTGGTCGGCGTCGTGGTCGAGCAGGTCGAGGAACAGTTCGTAGGTCTCGTCGACGACCTCGGCGATCCGCGCGTCCGGGCGGTCCACCTTGTTCACCACCAGGATGACGGGCATCTGCCGCGCCAGCGCCTTGCGCAGCACGAACCGGGTCTGCGGCAGCGGACCCTCGGAGGCGTCGACCAGCAGCACGATCGCGTCCACCATCGACAGGCCGCGCTCGACCTCACCACCGAAGTCGGCGTGGCCGGGGGTGTCGATGATGTTCAGCGTCATCTGCTCGCCGTTGGCCATCTTGTGCCGTACGGCGGTGTTCTTGGCGAGGATCGTGATGCCCTTCTCACGTTCCAGGTCGCCGGAGTCCATCGCTCGCTCGTCCACGTGCTGGTGTGCGCCGAACGCGCCGGACTGCCACAGCATCGCGTCGACGAGAGTCGTCTTCCCGTGGTCGACGTGGGCCACGATCGCGACATTGCGCAGGTCGTTACGGACAGGCATGGGGAAGCGCTCCAAGCAGATAGGACTGAGTGTCAGGCGGTGGCTACGGCGTGTTGTGTCGCTCGAGAAGGCCACTCGACGCAGGGCGCAGCCTCTTCATCTTACCGGTGACCGTTCGTGTCCACGAATCGGAAGCCCCTTTGACATTTGTTGACTGGACGTCCAGTCTATAGAAGGCGCCTGGGGAGGGGCCTGAAATAACGGGGGGTCAGCCCGGGAGCGCCGGGCAGAAGGACGGGGATTGTCCGGCGCTTCAGGGCCTTGACCACAAAGGAAAGGGATCGTGCCGCGGTCGGCCACCGTCAATCAGGAACTGCGAGAGCGCTCCCGGGAGCGCATCCTGGCCGCCGCGCTGGAGGTCTTCGCCGCCAAGGGCTACGAGGCCGCGTCCATCTCGCAGATCACCGCCCAGGCAGACGTTTCCCGCGGACTGGTCGCGTACTACTTCGCCACCAAGGAAGAGCTCGCCGCCGAGTTGCTCGACCGCTGGCTGGACGGCATCGCTGCTATCCTCACCATCCCGGGGACGCCTGACGAACGCCTGGCCGGCATCATCGACGGCGGCTTGATGGCGGCCGCCACCACGCTCCCGATCCAGCGGCTCGCGATCAGCCTGATGATGCAGCCTGGCACGCACGACGTGTTCGCCCGCGTCGAGACCGCGAAGTCGGACCGCCTGGCCCTGGTCGAGGACGCGATCCGTGACATCTTCACCGCCCGCGGCGCGGCCGATCCCGCCGTCGAGGAAATGTTGCTCAGAGCAACCTTGGAGGGCGTGACGGTCAAGCTCGCGATCTACTGCGAGACCTTCCCCGTCGAAGACATCCGCCGCCGCCTGTACGCCGGCTACAACCTGCCGGAGCCCACCAGTCCACTCCCCGTCTTGTCCCCGCCGGTGGATCGACTCCGTGCGAAGTAGTAGCGGGGAAACTAATCGTCACCTGGTGCACATTTGTTTCCCCGCAACTTCGAGCGCGAGGCCGACGCGGGCGAGCGCGCTCGGCAGTTCCCGACGGCCGCTTGGAGCTCCCCGGTGCACTCCTCTCCGTCCGGCTCGATCGACACGTCGCACGACGACCGCGATTGTGTGACACCTCTACCTACGTCGGAGTGCGGCCCTACTGAACGCGGTGGACCTTGTGCTGGGCGGCTTGGGCTCGGGGGCGGACGGTCAGGCGGTCGATGTTGACGTGGGACGGGCGGGTGGCGATCCAGGCGACGATGTCGGCGATGTCGTCGGCGGTGAGGGGCTCGGCGACTCCGGCGTACACGGCGTCGGCCTTGGCCTGGTCGCCGTCGAAGCGGGTCAGCGCGAAGCCTTCGCTGCGGACCATGCCGGGCGCGATCTCACAGACCCGCACCGGCTGGTCGAACAGCTCCAGCCGCAGCGTGTCGACGACCGCCTTGGCGCCGTGCTTGGCGGCGACGTACCCGCCGCCGCCCTCGTAGGCGACCTGGCCGGCGGTCGAGCCCATCACGATGATCGTGCCGTGGCCGGCGATGAGGGCCGGGAGCAACGACTTGGTGACGGCCGCGACGCCGATCACGTTCACCTCGAACATCTGCCGCCAGGCGTCCAGATCCGCCTCGGCGACCGGCTCGAACCCGAAGGCGCCGCCGGCGTTGTTCACCAGCACCGCCAGCCGGTCACCGACGGCGGCGGCCAGCGCGGCCACGTCGTCGGCCGACGTGACGTCGCACCGCACCGCGCGCCCGTCGATCTCCTTGGCCAGCGCCTCGATCCGATCCAGCCGCCGCGCGGCGCAGATCACCTCGAAACCCTCGCGGGCCAGGTACCGCGCCGACGCGGCCCCGATCCCACTGCTCGCTCCGGTCACCACGGCAAGAGGTCGGTCGGAAGTCATGCGCCAAGTCTTCCACTCACGTGCCCTGACGCTGAACCGCGTCTCAGGACAAACTGCCGATATGACCAGGATCGCGCTGCGGGCAGACCGGATCTTCGACGGCGAGCGGGTACTCGACGACCGGGTCGTGCTCGTCGAGGACGGCCGGATCACCGGTACCGACCGGGAGGCGCCGCGCGACTGGCCGATCCGCGAACTGCCGGGCGGCACCATCCTGCCCGGGCTGCTCGACGCGCACGTGCACCTCACCGGCGACAGTGGCCCGGGAGCCCTCGACCGGCTGCGCGAGGCGACGGAAGACACGATCTTCGCCACCATCGAGCAGTCGTTGCGGATCCACCTCGGCGCCGGGGTCACCACTGTCCGTGACCTCGGTGACTCGAACGACGCTGTCCTGGACTGGCGGAACCGCGGCGTCAATGGGCTGCCGACGGTCATCGCGGCCGGCGCGCCACTCACCAGCGTGGGCGGGCATTGCTGGTGGCTTGGCGGTGAGGTGGCCGGCCCGGAGCAGATCCGCGCGGCCGTACGCCGCCGGGCCGAGAAGGGTGCCGATGTCATCAAGATCATGGGCAGCGGCGGTCCGGTGACGCCCGGCAGCGACGCGCTGAGCCCGCAGTTCACCCCGACCGAACTGGCGGCAGCCGTGTCGGAGGCCCACGCGGTCGGCCTTCCGATCACCGCACACGCGCACGCGCTGGCCGCCGTACGTCAGGCTGCGACAGCCGGTGTCGACGGGATCGAGCACTGCACCTGTCTGACGGCCGGCGGCGTGACGATCGACGGCGACCTGCTCGCCGGACTCGCTGCCTCCGGGATCGCGGTCTGCGGAACGCTCGGGTCGGATAGGTCGGTCGTCGTACCGCCGGAGATCCTGGCCGCGTCCGCCCGGGCCGGAATCACCGAGGCCGCGCTGCAGCAGGTCGTTCACCGCCTGTACGACGGCGGAGTCCGGCTGGTCGCCGGGTCCGACGGCGGGATCGGGCCGGCCAAACCTCACGGACTCCTGCCGGCGACCCTCGCCGAGTACGTGCAGTCGGGTCTTCCGGCGAAGACAGCACTCACCACCGCCACGGCCGTGGCCGCCGACGCGCTCGGTCTCGGCGCTCGCAAAGGCCGGATCCGGCCCGGGGCCGACGCGGACCTCCTGCTCGTCGACGGTGATCCGACCGACGACATCACGGCCCTGGCCAGTCCGGTCGCCGTCTATCTGGGCGGCCGTGAGGCTTAGGCCTGGCGGGTCGGGAGGGCGATGATCTGGCGGAGGTTGAGCTCGCGACGGCGGCTGACCGCGAACGTGACGACGTCGGCGATGTCGGTGGCGGTCAATGCGCCGATCTGGTCGTTCATCTCGGCGATCAGGTCCTGACCGTCGGCGTCGAGGTGAGTGGCCAGCTCCGTGTCCGTCAGCCCGGGTTCGATGTTGGTGACGCGCACGTCGTACGGCGAGAGGTCCGCCCGCAGGGACGTGGACAGATGGGTCAGGGCGGCCTTGGTCGCGCTGTAGACGCCGTAGCCGGGGAAGACCAGGTGCGCGCCGATCGACGAGATGTTCACCAGGTCGGCGGTCCGGCCCTGGGAGCCGGCCGCGATCAGGTCCGGTGTGAACGCGCCGATCAATCGCAGCGCGCCGGTCAGGTTGGTGTCGATCATCCGGGTCCAGTCGTCCAGCCGGACCTGCTCGACGGGGGCCGCGAGCATCACCCCGGCGGCGTTCACCAGCAGGTCGACCTGGCCCAGCCGCTGGTGGATCTGGCCCACCCCGGCATCGACCGAGTCCGGTGAGGTCACGTCCATCCCGACTCCGAACGCCTGCGGGCCGAGCTTGCCGGCCAGGTCGTCCAGCCGGTCCTGCCGCCGCGACACCAGTGCGACCGCGGCGCCGTCGGCCGCCAGCCGCTCGGCGATCGCGGCGCCGATACCGCTCGCCGCACCCGTGACGACGGCATTGCGGCCGGCCAGCGGAAGGTTCGTCATCGTGTTCTCCAAGTAGTTGCGAAGGTTGATGACACCGATCCTGTGGCGATCGCCGGACGCTACCCAGATGTCTGCTGAACCTGGTTCTGGCAGGACCAGGCTCCGGACCCGGCCGATCTGGATACTGGAGCCATGGATCGTCGTGCGGAGCTGACCGAGTTCCTGAAGTCGCGGAGGGCCCGGGTGCAGCCCGAGGACCTCGGACTCAAGGTGTTCGGTGGCCGTCGGCGCGTGCCGGGGTTGCGTCGTGAGGAGCTCGCCCAGGCGGCCGGGGTCAGCGCCGACTACTACGTCCGGCTCGAGCAGGGCCGCACCGACAACGTCTCGCAGGAGATCCTCGACGCGGTCGCGGACGTGCTCGGCCTGACCGTTGACGAGCGCAAGCACCTGGCCCGGCTGGCGAAACCGGTCCGTCGTGCGACGAGACGCCGTACGGCGACGCAACGGATCAGGCCCGGACTGCAGCGGCTGCTGGACTCGATGGACGACGTACCCGCGTTCGTACTCGGCCGCCGGATGGACGTGCTGGCGTGGAACCAGCTGGCCGCGGCGCTGATCGCGGACTTCGCGAGCCTGGCGCCGAACGAGCGGAACGTGCCGCGGATGGTGTTCCTGGATCCGGCCTCGCGCGACTTCTACCCGGACTGGGACGCGGTCGCGGCCGAGAGCGTCGACTACCTGCGGATGTACGCCGGCCGCTACCCGGACGACCCGGAGCTGGCCGAACTGGTCGGTGAGCTGTCGATCCACAGCCCCGAGTTCCGCGAGCACTGGGCCCGGCACGACGTGAAGGACAAGAGCTTCGGGACGAAGGTCCTGCACCACCACCTGGTCGGCGAGATCAGCGTGCGGTACGAGACCCTGCAACTGCCCGGCGACCCGGATCAGCTGCTGGTCACCTACACCGTCGAGCCCGCGTCGGCGTCCGAGCAGAATCTGCGGCTGCTCGCGAGCTGGGCGGCGGCGGACCATGACGCCGGCGGCCCGGCGGATAGGGAGAAGTCCCGATTCCCGACGCAGACGCCGGAGTTACCCTGACCACGTGACCGAACCGTCCGCAGACCGTCCACCGCGGCGGGTCGCGATGATCAGCCTGCACACCTCACCGCTCGACCAGCCGGGCACCGGGGACGCGGGCGGCATGAACGTCTACGTGGTGGAGCTGTCGAAGCGGCTCGCCGGCCTGGGCATCGAGGTCGACATCTTCACCCGGGCGACGTCGTCCGCGCTGCCCGCCCGGGTCGAGCTGATGCCCGGCGTGATGGTTCGCAACGTCGCGGCCGGGCCGTACGAAGGACTCACCAAGCACGAACTGCCCGCGCAGCTGTGCACGTTCGCCCGGGCGGTCCTGCGGGCCGAGGCGATCCACGAGCCCGGCTGGTACGACGTGATCCACTCGCACTACTGGTTGTCCGGGCAGGTCGGTCTGCTCGCCCGCGACCGCTGGGCCGTCCCACTCGTCCACACCATGCACACGATGGCCAAGGTGAAGAACGCCAGCCTGGCCGAGGACGACGTACCCGAACCGCCGGCGCGCCTGATCGGCGAGGAGCAGGTGGTCGAGTCCGCGGATCGCCTCCTGGCCAACACCGACGACGAGGCGCAGGAGCTGATCACGCTGTACGGCGCTCAGCCCGCGAAGGTCGAGGTGGTCAACCCTGGCGTGGATCTGGACATGTTCAGCCCCGGTGATCAGGCCTCGGCCCGGCACACCCTCGGGGTGCCGACGGACGCCGTCGTACTGGCCTTCGTCGGGCGGATCCAGCCGTTGAAGGCGCCCGATCTGCTGATCCGGGCGGCCGCGCGGATGCTCAAGCGCGACCCGTCGCTGCGGGAGCGGTTGATCGTCGCGATCATCGGAGGTCCGTCGGGCAACGGCATGGAGCACCCCGAGGCGCACGCCGAGCTGGCCCGGGCGCTCGGGGTCGACGACGTGACCCGGTTCGTGAAGCCGATGGAGCGGCCGGTGCTGGCGGACTGGTACCGAGCCGCATCAGTTGTCTGCGTTCCGTCGTACTCGGAATCCTTCGGGCTGGTCGCGCTGGAGGCGCAGGCCTGCGGTACGCCGGTGGTCGCGGCGGCGGTCGGCGGCCTGAGTACGGCGGTGCTGGACGGGCAGACCGGGCTGCTGGTGCGCGGGCACAGCGTCGACGACTTCGCCGACGCGCTGGGCCGGATCGCGACGGATCCGCTCACGCGCGAGAGCATGAGCCGGGCGGCGGTCAAGCACGCGCAGGGGTTCGGCTGGGAGCTGACCGCCCGCAAGACGCTGGCGGCGTACCGGACCGCCACGCGGACGATGGCGGCCGAGATCGCCGCGGAGGTGGCTGGGTGAGAGTGTCGGCGGCGGACGTGATCCGCCAGGTCCTGACCGAGAACGAGCTCGAGTTCACCGAGAGCGAGCCGGGCGTCTTCGCCGCCGACCTGCCGGGGGAGCGCAAGCTGAAGACCACGGTGACGCTGACGGTCGGGGCGCAGTCGGTCCAGGTGCACGCGTTCGTGGCCCGGCACCCGGACGAGAACCACGCCGCGGTCTATCGCTGGCTGCTGGAGCGGAACCTGAAGATGTACGGCGTCGCGTTCGCCGTCGACCATCTGGGCGACATCCACCTGGACGGGCGGGTCCCGCTGCACGCGATCACGCCGACCGAGGTGGACCGGCTGCTCGGAGCGGTGCTGGAGTACGCCGACACGTCGTTCAACACGATCCTGGAGCTCGGGTTCGCGTCCTCCATCCGCAAGGAGTACGACTGGCGCGTCGCCCGGGGCGAATCCACTCGAAACCTGGACGCGTTCAAGGGCTGGCTGGAGCCCCAGTAGGCTGGCAACCATGACCTATCGCCTGATCCTGCTCCGCCACGGCACGAGCGACTGGAACGCCAAGAATCTGTTCACCGGCTGGGTCGACGTCGACCTGAACGCGGGCGGTGTCGAGGAGGCGCAGCGCGGCGGCGAGCTGCTCCGCGACCGCGACCTGCTCCCCGACGTGCTGCACACCTCGGTGCTGCGCCGGGCGATCCGCACCGCGAACATCGCGCTCGAGGTGGCCGGCCGCCAGTGGATCGACGTACGGCGGTCCTGGCGGCTGAACGAGCGGCACTACGGCGGCCTGCAGGGCAAGGACAAGAAGCAGACCCTGGAGGAGCTCGGCGAGGAGCAGTTCATGCTGTTCCGGCGGTCGTACGACACGCCGCCGCCGGCGATCGAGCGCGGCTCGGAGTACGACCAGGCCGGCGACCCGCGGTACGCCGGGCTGCCGTCGGAGCTGCTGCCCGCGACCGAGTGCCTCAAAGACGTCGTCGAGCGGATGCTGCCCTACTGGTACGACGCGATCGTGCCGGACCTGCGGGCCGGGAAGACCGTCCTGGTCGCCGCGCACGGCAACTCGCTCCGCGCGCTGGTCAAGCACCTGGACAACCTGGACGAGAAGACCATCGTCGGCCTGAACATTCCGACCGGCATCCCGCTCTACTACGAGCTCGACGAGGACTTCCACCCCCTCACCCCCGGCGGCGAGTACCTCGACCCCACCGCCGCCAAAGAAGCCATCGAAGCCGTCAAGAACCAGGGCCGCTGATCTGTTCTGGCGTGAGAGCCCGCAGGTGCTCGAGCTCGTCCCGAAGCTCGGGATGCTGCGCGACCGCCTCCGGGTTCTCCTCCAGGAGCTCGAGTAACCTCGCTCGGCTCCGTTTCAATTCGTGATAGCTCGCTGCGGCGCCGGCCATGAGTTCCGGCAAACTCATGGCGGACAGGTCGGCATCGAGCGCCTGCGTGATCTCTGAATCAGTCATGTCGGTGAAGTTATCCACTTCCACCGACGACTCTCAGGCGTTGTGCTGAGCTGTGGACAAGTCGGCGCCCGTGACGGCGTCAAGGTCCATGCTCCGAAGCTGATCGCGCAAGGCACGCAGTTCGGGCCGCTGGGCGACGATCTGAGGGTTGTCCTCCAAGAGAGCGAGTTTGGCCCTCTGGAGATTTCTCATGTGCTGTTCCACAGCGTCGAGATGTGCGAGCAACTCGGCACCGTTCATGGATGACAGGTCGGTACTGGTCAGTCGGTCCGTGAGAGATTCGTCCACGTCCGGAAAGCTATCGGAAAACCCGCAGGCCGCCATCCTGCTCTGCGACCAGCCTGTGTGCACCTGGTCGGCACCGCCTCTTCGCGACGCGAGGGCTAGCCGGCTCTGTTGTCGGTTCCGTGGGTGCTTCGCGGGCCATCGGCCGGATGGCCAGGCCATCACAACGCCGCGAGTGCGACGGCTTCCCGCGGGCGGTCGCGGCGTCTCGTTGATTGTGATGGCCTGGAGGTCCGCCACACCCCGCTCCGAGGCGGTGGCGGGTTTGGCGATGCCGGGCCCCTGCCCGGACCTGCACCACTCACAGCAGTGCGATGCCGGAGATGCCACGCTCGGCCGCGAGCAGTGGGCGGTTGATGGACCGGGTTGATGAGTGCCCCACGTCCGCCCAGCTCGAGCAGAAGAGCCGGATATCCGTTCGTATGGCGGTGGCGCAGGCAAGCAGACCGGTCCGCGTCGCAAGTTGATGTGCTTCTGCGGGCAACGAAAAGGCGCCTCCGGCAACTGTTGCCGGAGGCGCCTGCTGGCTGGTGGAGCTCAGTTGCCGTTCGGGTTGGGCGTGGAGGCGCCGGCGCCGGAGCCGGCGGCGGTGCCGCCGACGGCGACCGGGAGCTCGCCGGTGACCAGGTAGACGACCCGGCGGGCCATCGCGACGGCGTGGTCGGAGATGCGCTCGTAGTACCGGCTGAGCAGGGCCATGTCGACCGCGACCTCGACGCCGTGCGGCCAGGCCTCGTCCATCATCAGCCGGAACTGGTTGGTGCGCAGCTTGTCCATCTCGTCGTCGGTGGCCTCGAGCTTGCCGGCCGCCTCGACGTCGCGGGACGAGATCACGTCACCGGCCGCGTCGACCATCTTGCCCGCGACGGTGCCCATCTCCTCGATCACGTCGTGCAGCTCGGCCGGGATCGCCGGGGCCGGGTAGCGCATCCGGGCGATCTTCGACACGTGCGCGGCCAGGTCGCCCATCCGCTCCAGGTCGGCCACCATCCGCAGCGCCGCGACCAGCATCCGCAGCTCGTTGGCGACCGGCGACTGCCGCGCCATCAGCTCGAAGACCTTCTCCTCCACACCTTCACCGGCGGCGTCCAGCTGGATGTCGGCCGCGATGACCTCTTCGGCCCTGCGGATGTCCGCTTCCAGCAGGGCGGCGGTCGATCGGCGGACGGCGGTGGACACCGTCCGCGTCATCCGTTCGAGCTCGGCGAGGATGTCGTCGAGCTGCTCGTGGTAGCTGTCACGCATTGTGTTCGATTCCGATCTGTGGTGTCCGGTGCCACGGTGAGCGGGGTGGCAGGCACTTGCCCGTACCCGCCCACCGGTGACCGTATGCCGTCGAGGTTGCCGGATGGCGACGAGTGGTGAACGACCGATGAACAGTTAGGTCGTGTCCCGGTCATCCGGTGATCATTCGGTCTTTCCCTGCTGGTTGCCCGCGTAGCATCGTTGCCGTGGACCCCACGCTGGCTGCGGTGCTGGGCGGCGTCATCGGCGCGGCCCTGGCCCTGCTTTCGCTCGGCGCGATGATGCTGTCCGAGCGGGCCCAGCGCAAGATCCCGGAGTCCCCCGACCCTATCGTGCCCAACGGCGTCGCCACCGTTCTGTCGGTACTGCGTTCGTCCGCGGTGGTGATGGGTCCGGAGGACCAGGTGCTCCAGGCCAGCGCGCCGGCGCACGTGCTCGGCATCGTCCGGGGTGAGCGGCTGGTGGTCGACGACATCCTGACCATGGTCCGGGCGGTCCGCCGCGACGGCGAGATCCGCCAGCAGGATCTGGAGATCGTCCGCGGCCGGCTCGGCGCCACGCAGTTCGTGAGTGCCCGGGTGGCGCCGCTGGGCAGCCAGCTGGTGCTGGTCCTGGTCGAGGACCGGACCCGCGAGCGCCGGCTGGAGGCGATCCGGCGGGACTTCACCGTCAACGTCAGCCACGAGCTGAAGACCCCGGTCGGCGCGCTGATCCTGCTCGCCGACGCGGTGTCCGAGGCGGCCGACGATCCCGAGGCGGTGCAGCGGTTCTCCGACCGGATGCGGGTCGAGGCCTCCCGGCTGAGCCGGCTGGTCAAGGAGATCATCGAGCTGTCCCGGCTGCAGGGTGACGACCCGCTGGAGAACCCCGGCCCGGTCGACATCAACGCGGTCGTGGAGAGCGCGGTGGATCGCTGCCGGGTGGACGCCGAGGGTCGCGACATCAAGATCGTGGTGAAGACCGAGCCGGCGCTCGAGGTGATGGGCAGCGAGGACCAGTTGTCGATCGCGATCGGCAACCTGGTCGAGAACGCGGTCAACTACAGCCCCGACGGCACCCGGGTCGCGGTCGCCGCGCACCCGATCGGCGACCTGGTCGAGATCACCGTCTCCGACCAGGGCGTGGGCATCCCGAGCAGCGACCTGGAACGCATCTTCGAGCGGTTCTACCGGGTCGACCGGGCCCGCAGCCGCGAAACCGGTGGCACCGGCCTCGGCCTCTCGATCGTCAAGCACGTCGCCTCCGTCCACGGCGGCGACGTGCGGGTCTGGAGCGTCGAGGGCCAGGGTTCCACCTTCACCGTGAGACTCCCGCTGCGGCTGGAACCCGCCGCGGGTCAGACCGATTCCTCTAGCCAAGAGGAGCCGGCCATCTACCTGGCGCCCACCCCGTCAGACAGGACCAAGGAGGCAGCTTCGTGACCCGAGTGCTGGTCGTCGAAGACGAAGAGAGCTACAGCGACGCGTTGTCGTACGTGCTGCGCAAAGAAGGGTTCGAGGTCGCCGTCGCGGAGACCGGACCGGACGCGCTGGACGAGTACGACCGGGCCGGTGCGGACATCGTCCTGCTCGACCTGATGCTGCCGGGTCTGTCCGGCACGGAGGTGTGCCGGGCACTGCGCAGCCGGGGCAACGTCCCGGTGATCATCGTCAGTGCCAAGGACACCGAGGTCGACAAGGTCGTCGGCCTCGAGCTCGGCGCGGACGACTACGTGACCAAGCCGTACAGCCCGCGGGAACTGCTGGCCCGGGTCCGCGCGGTCCTGCGCCGCGGCCAGGATGTCGAGCTGCTGCCGGACACGCTCGAGGCCGGCCCGGTCCGGATGGATGTGGAGCGGCACGTGGTGACCGTGTCGGGGACCGAGATCCGGCTCCCGCTGAAGGAGTTCGAGTTGCTCGAGATGCTGCTGCGCAACACCGGCCGGGTGCTCACCCGCGGGCAGCTGATCGACCGGATCTGGGGCGCCGACTACGTGGGCGACACCAAGACCCTTGACGTGCATGTCAAGCGGCTGCGCTCCAAGCTCGAGAAGGACCCGTCGAACCCGCAGCACCTGGTGACGGTGCGTGGCCTGGGCTACAAGTTCGAGTCCTGAGTCACATCCCCCGCAGGTCGCCACGACCTTCGGGGTTAGCTTAGGCTCTCCTTAGTTGAGGCAACCGCTTTTCTGAGGAGGGTCACGATGTCCTGGTCCCGTCCCCGCGTGATCGGTGCGGCTGTCACCGCCGTACTGGTCGCGACGACGCTGGCCGCGTGCGGCAGCGACGCCGACAAGTCGGCCGGCGGTTCGGCCGGTACGGCGTCCGCCGGGTTCCCGGTCACGTTGAAGAACACGTTCGGCGAGACCACCATCACCGAGAAGCCGGAGCGGATCGTCACGCTCGGCTGGAACGCGCAGGACGTGGTCTACGCCCTCGGTGAGACCCCGGTCGGGATGCCGGAGGTCACGTACGGCCAAACCGCGGCGGGAACCACTGCCTGGGGCGCTGGCGAGTTCGACCCGGCGAAGACCACGCTGCTCGACACCGGCGACAAGTACCCGTTCGAGAAGATCGCGGCGTTGAAGCCGGACGTGATCCTGGCGCCGTACGAGGGCTTCGACGAGGCGACGTACAAGACCCTGAGTGGCATCGCGCCGACGGTCGCGTACCCGGGGGCGCCGTGGCAGACCACCTGGCAGGACCAGACGCTGCTGGTCGGTGAGGCGCTCGGCAAGAAGGCCGACGCGGAGAAGCTGATCACCGGCATCCAGGACAAGATCGCCCAGGTCGCGAGCCAGCACCCGGAGTTCAAGGGCAAGACGATCACGGTCGGCTCGTTCGGCCCGGACAACTACGTCTACCTGCCGGGTGACCCGCGGGTGCAGATCCTGAACGAGATGGGCTTCGAGAACGCGCCGGGCGTCGAGGCGCTGGAGAAGACCAACACCAAGAAGGAGTTCTCCCTCGCCATCAGTAAGGAGAAGATCGCCGATGTCGACGCCGACGTCCTGGTCGCGTACGTCGACGGGATCGGGACGCAGAAGTTCCTGTCCGACCCGGTCTTCTCGTCGCTCGGCGCGGTCAAGCGCGGCGGCGCCTACGCCCTGCAGGACCAGCAGGTCATCTCCGGGATGAGCGCCGTCAGCGTGCTGAGTGTCCCGTGGGTCCTGGACAAGATGCTGCCGGGCCTGACCAAGGCAGCCCAGGCCAAGGGCTGACAGCGTGCTGGACGGCTACTGCTGGCCCAGGGGGCCCGGTGAGTAGTAGTCGTCGCTCAGCACCGGGATGTAGGTGGTGATCGGCGCCGCCTTGCCGAAGGTGATGGTCACGTTGACCACCTGGCCCGGCTTGCCGCCGGTGACCGTGATCGGGTCGCCGCTCGCCTCGCCGCTGTCGGTCTCCGTACCGGTCGCCGGCGGCAGCAGCGTCGACGTCCCGGCCTTCAGGTCCAGGGGCGTCTTGATCTCGCTGAACGTGACGTCGGCGGGCTGGTCGCCGCCGGCCTGGCCGTCCGGCGTGCCGGCCGGGGCCTGCGCGATCTTGACCAGGGTGTCGTCCTCGATGCCGTCGTTGACGATGACGGTGTGCAGTTCGCCCTTGCCGTCCACGTCCGCCAGCACCAGCATGTTCCGGACGTGCAGCGAGCCGGAGTCGGCGTTGCTGCCCTCGGCCGCCTGGTACGGCTTCTGGGTCTGCGCACCGAAGCTCGCGCTGCACGCCGCCAGCGCGATACTGAGAGTGGCGGCGGCACCCGCCAGCGCGGTACGCCGGACGGACCGCGAGGACAACGAGATCGGCACTGGAATCCCTCTCCTACAAGCTGTTCGACGCCGTCAGGCAGCCGCCTCCGGCGCACCAAAGCGTAGCCCGCACCCCGCCCGGACCCGACGGCGGGAGGGGTCTCACCGGGTGTCACGGAGGTCCCGGAGTGGTGTCCTGGGCAACAGTTCGCGCACGGACGAGGCACGGCTGAGAGCGTTTGTCAACCCGAGAAGTGGCCTCTGACCAGCGCAAACGTCCCGACCGGACCACCGACCGCGTGGTAGGATAGGACTCGGAAAGGGGCACGTGACATATGACTTTCACAGTCGGCGAGACGGTTGTTTACCCCAACCATGGTGCGGCCGTCATCGAGGACATCGAGACCCGTCAGATCAAAGGTGAGGACAAGACCTATCTGGTCTTGAGGATCGTCGCTCAGAACGACCTGGTCGTCCGGGTCCCCGCGTGCAACCTCGATCTTGTCGGCGTGCGTGACGTCGTGGATCAGGCCGGTCTGGAGCGCGTCTTCGACGTGCTGCGGGCGCCGCACACGGAGGAGCCGACCAACTGGTCGCGTCGTTACAAGGCGAACCTGGAGAAGCTGCACTCCGGTGACGTGATGAAGGTGGCGGAGGTCGTTCGCGACCTGTGGCGCCGTGAGCGTGACCGTGGTCTGTCCGCCGGTGAGAAGCGGATGCTGGCGAAGGCTCGCCAGATTCTCGTCTCCGAGCTGGCCCTGGCCGAACACACCAACGAGGACAAGGCGGAGGCCATCCTCGACGAGGTCCTCGCCTCCTGATCAGCACCACGATCAGGTCGAGTCGGAACACGTGATCCTGCCGTCCTGCCCGGAGTTCGCATGAGCACCGCGGCGATCATTCCGGCGGCCGGGCTCGGGTTACGGCTCGGTGGTGAGACACCCAAAGCGTTTCGAGAGGTCGGTGGCGAATCGCTGCTGGTCCACGCGGTCCGTGGACTGAAGGCAGCGACCGCCGCCGACCTCAGCTGTTTCGTGGTCGCCGTCCCGCCGGGCACCGAAGAGGCCGTCGGCAAGGAACTCGAGCCGTACGCCGGTGACGCCCGGCTGCTCGTGGTCCCGGGCGGCGCCGAGCGGGCCGACTCGGTCCGGACGGCCCTCGACGTGGTCCCGGTCGACGGGATCGACTGCATCCTGGTGCACGACGCGGCGCGCGCCTTCGTCCCGGTCGAGGTGATCGAGCGGGTCGTCGCGGCGGTCCGTGGTGGAGCCCAGGCCGTCGTGCCGGTGGTGCCGGTGACCGACACGATCAAGCGGGTCGCGCCGACGGGTGAAGTGGTCGACACACCCGACCGGTCGTCGCTGGTCGCCGTGCAGACGCCACAGGGGTTCGATCCCGCCGTACTGCGCCGTGCGCATGCCGCCGGCGTGGTCGGGGCGACCGACGACGCGATGCTGTGTGAGCGGCTCGGAGTCACCGTGATGACGGTCGAGGGGTCGCCGGACGCGTTCAAGGTGACGCGACCGCAGGACCTGCTGCTGGCCGAGGCGTTGCTGGCGGAGAGGCGGCTGGCGTGAAGGTCCCACGGGTCGGGAACGGCATCGACGTACACCCGCTGGAGGAAGGCCGCCCAATGTGGCTGGCCGGTCTGCACTGGCCGGATGAGGCTTCCGGGCTTTCGGGCCACTCGGACGGGGATGCGGCAGCGCACGCGATCTGCACCGCGTTGCTGGGTGCGGCGCGGTTGGGTGACCTGGGGTCGAACTTCGGCACCGCGGAGCCTGAGTGGGCCGGTGCCGCCGGAGTCGCGCTCCTGGCGGAGGCGGCTCGGCGGGTGCGGGCCGCGGGATTCGAGATCGGCAACGTCTCGGTCCAGATCGTCTGCAACCGGCCGCGGATCGGTGCCCGCCGGCAGGAGGCGGAGAAGGTGCTCAGCGCGGCCTGCGATGCCGAGGTGTCGGTCAGCGCCGCAACCACCGACGGCCTGGGGTTCACCGGCCGTGGCGAGGGCATCGCGGCGATCGCGACCGCCCTGATCTACTGACGCTCCGGTCCCGGCAAGCTGACAGGATCCGTCGAGAAGCGTGCGGCCCTCGGGTCCAGCTCGTCTCCCATGACCTGCGTGAGGAGGCCGTAGAGCTCGGGTCTGCGGCCGCGGAGCCAGCGGCGACCGGTTGCCATCGGCACCAGCTCGAGGTCCAGGTCGGCGACCACCACGGCCTCGTCGGGCACCGGCGTCTCGGCGACGATCCGGCCGTACGGATCGAGGATCATCGCGTTCCCGGTGCGGAGCTCGTCGTCGTCCCGGCCGACGCCGTTGCTGAACAGGACGAACAGGCCGTTGTCGTGGGCCCGCGCCGGCAGCCACCGCATCAGCCAGCCCCGCCCGCTCGGCCCGTCGAAGGCCACCCGGACGGCCTCCGGATCCTGCCCCCGGCGATCCCAGACCTCCTGCGGGATCGGCTTCATGCCGTGCGGGCTGCGGGAGTTCGTCCCACCGGTCTGGTGCGGCGCGAGCAGGACGGTTGCGCCGAGCAACGTCGTGATTCGGACGTTCTCCACCAGGTTGTTGTCCCAGCAGATCAGCACCCCGGCCCGGAACCCCCACGGCGTGTCGAACACCGTGTACGACGACCCGCTCGCGATCGCCTCGTGCTCGAACGCGTGCAGCTTCCGGTGGACGTGGACCTCGCCGGTCGGCAGGCACACGGCGTAGGCGTTGAAGAGCTTGCCGTCGGCATCCTCGAGGAACCCGGCACCGATCCCGGCGTCCAGTTCCTTGGCCAGGGCGAGGACGCGGCTGACCAGCGGCCCGTCGGCCGGCTCGGCCAGCTCGTGCAGCCGCTCGGCGGTGTGCCGGCGCAGGTGCCAGTAGCCGAGCAGACACAGCTCGGGGAACACGACCAGCCGGGCGCCGTCGGCGACCGCCTGCCGGGCCAGCCGTTCGACCGTGGCGAGATTGATCGCGGGCTGATCGCGAGTCGGTTCGAACTGGACGACGGCGGCGCGGAAGGCTGTCATACGACCATCGAAACGCCCGGGCATCGATGACGTCCAATAGCCGTTCGGTACGATTCCATATCCTGGGGTTATGGATCTCCGTTTGCTCCGGGCGTTCGTCACCGTCGCCAGGCTGCGGAACTTCGGTGCCGCGGCCGACGAGTTGTCGACCAGTCAGCCGGCCCTGACCAAGCAGATCCAGGTGCTGGAGCGTCGGGTCGGTTCGGTGCTGTTCAGCCGGGGCCGGCATGGTGCCCGGCTGACCCCGGCCGGTGAGCTGCTGCTTCCTGACGCTCTGGAGTTGCTGGACCGATCCGAGGCGTTCGAGCGGCGGGCTGCACAGGTCGCGTCGGGTGCCGAGGGCTCCCTGGCGATCGGGTTCGGGTTGTCCGGGATCGAGCTCGCGCCGCGGGCGGTCGCGCTGTTCCGCAGCCGCTGGCCCGGCGTCACGATCTCACTCGAGGACATGTCGTCGGTTGTCCAGTGCGAGCGGCTGCTGGCCGGCAGTCTCCAGATCGGCTTCGTCCGGCTCCCCGTCCCGGCCGGCCTCGAACACCTTCGGTTACGAAGAGACCGGTTGACCCTCGCGGTCCCGGCGAGCGCGGACGTCCCGCGCGACCTGGTCAGCTGGATCGACGCGCGCCCGCTGGTCCGCCTCACCCCGGCTCGCGGGCCCGGCCTGACCGCGCAGATCAACAGCCTGTACGCCGAACTCGGTTGCCACCCGCAAATACTTCAGGAGGCCGGCGACCTGCAGACCGTCCTGGCCCTGACCGCCGCCGGTGCCGGGCCCGCCGTCGTACCGCAATCCGCCGAGCGCATCGCGCCGCCCGAGATCCGCCTGATCCCGCTGCCCGGCCGCGCCGCCACCTGGTGGACCGGCGCCGCCTGGGCCACCAGAACGCCCCTCACCGAACGCTTCCTGAAGGCCGCCGCCGAGGTGGCCCGCACACCGGCAGACGGCTAGCGCAGCCGGGTCCGGGGTAGTGGCGGCAGATCGTAGGTGTCCAGCCAGGCGGCGAAGAGGTGGCGCAGGGCCTCCTCGTCGTGGCTGAAGGTGGAGGCGAGGGCGATGAATTCGGCGGTGGTCACCGAGCCGTGGCGGTAGGTCTTGGTCCAGGCGCGGAGGAGATCGAAGAAGGCCTCGTCGCCGAGGTGGCGGCGGAGGACGTGCAGGGTGATCGCACCGCGCTTGTACAGGCGGTCGTCGAACATCAGCTCCGGGCCCGGATCCGACAGCATCAGGTCCCGCGGGAGGCCCCGCAGCCGGGCGTGAGCCTTGGCCGCCTGCTGCTCCGCGGTCAGGCCGCGGGACTCCTCCGACCACAACCACTCGGCGTAGCAGGCGAAACCCTCGTTCAGCCAGATGTGCTGCCAGCTCGACGGGGTCAGGCTGTTGCCGAACCACTGATGCGCGAGCTCGTGCGCGACCAGCCGCTCCGAGCTCCGACGGCCGTCCACATGGTTGCTGCCGAAGATCGAGATGCCCTGCGCCTCGAGCGGAATCTCCAGGTCGTCGTCCGTCACCACGACCGTGTAGCCGCCGAACGGATACGGCCCGAACAACCGGCAGAACAGCTTCATCATGTCCTGCTGCCGGCCGAAGTCCGTCTTGAAGTCGCGGATCTGGGCCCCCGGCAACACCGCCCGGGTCGGCACCGGCGACGCGGCCAGGTCGACCACGTCGTACCGGCCGATCTGGACTGTCGCCAGGTACGTCGCCATCGGCGCGGCCTGGTCGAAGACCCACGTGGTCCGGCTGGCCTTCACCCGCCGCGACACCAGCCGTCCGTTCGCCACCACCTGGTACGGCGAATCGGTGGTGACCGCGATCCGGTAGTGCGCCTTGTCGCCGGGGTGGTCGTTGCACGGGAACCAGGTGGCCGCGCCACTCGGCTGACTGGCGACGATCACGCCCTCGGTGAGTTCCTCCCAGCCGAGCTCGCCCCACGGACTGTCCTCGGGCTTCGGGTTGCCGGCGTACTGGACCTCGACGGTGAACTCGGCGCCGTCCATGATCGTCGCGGCCGGGGTGACGTGCAGCTTGCCCTGGCGGTGCACATACCGCTGCGGCCGCCGGCCGTTCACCGACACCTTCGACACCCGGAGGCCGGTCAGGTCGAAGCTGACCCGGGAGAGTGCCTCGGTGGCGAAGGCGGTGATCGTCGCCTTGCCGCTCAGGCGGTTGCTGCTGACCCGGTAGTCCAGGTCCAGCTCGTACGACTCGACCTTGTAGCCGCCGTTGCCGTGGGTGGGCACGTAGCGGTCGCCGGCCGTCGTCGCTCCCGGCTGCCCGTTGCCCAGCTGTCGTTTGAGCGGGCCAACCATCAGCCCTGCCAGGGAGCGATCGGGTTCCCAGCCCAGCGCGTCCCGGCCGGCACTCCTTCACCACGCATCACGAGAGACACCGGGCCGATGGTAGCTCCTGCCCCGACGCTGGCGGCGGGCAGGACGATGCCATGGGGCCCGAGGGTTGCTCCTGGTCCGAAGGTGACTGTGCTCATGGAGAGAACTCGATCATGAAAAAGGTGCGTCTGCAGCACGCAGCCGCGATTCACCGTGGCGCCATCGCCGAGGGTGACCAGATCGGCCTCGGGTAACCAGTACGTCTCGCACCAGACACCCTTGCCGATCTTGGCCCCGAGGGACCGCAGCCACAGGTTGAGGAACGGCGTCCCGGCAACGGTGTTCGCGAACCACGGAGCCGCGACCAGTTCGACGAAGCTGTCGACGACCTCGTTGCGCCAGACGAACGAGCTCCAGAGCGGGTACTCGACCGCGCGGGTCTTGCCGACGATCAGCCACTTGGCGACCGTCGCCATCCCGCCCGCGACCGTGCCGGCGGCGAGGATCACGGCACCCGACAGCACCACGGTCCACCACGGCCCGATCCAGATGTCGAGCGCCTGGAACCCGAACAGTACGCCGAGCGCGATCAGGACCGTGCACATCATCGGGACGAACCGGCACAGCTCGACCAGCGCCCGGGCGATCTTGAGCTTGAACGGCGGGTTGAAGGTCCGGCTCTGGTCGCCCTCGACCGCCTGCCGCCGGAGCTTCACCGGTGGCGAACCGAGCCACGACGTACCGGCCTTGGACTTCTTCGGGGCCGCCGACAGCACCGCGACCAGGCCGTTCTTGGGCACCGACCGGCCGGGCGCGGCCATGCCGGAGTTACCGAGGAAGGCGCGCTTGCCGACCTTCGCGCCGGCCACGTGCAGCCAGCCGCCACCCAGCTCGTACGACGCGATCATCGTGTCGTCGGCCAGGAACGCGCCCTCGCCGACGGTCGTCATCTTCGGCAGCAGCAGGACCGTCGACGCCTCGACGTCGCGGCCGATCTTCGCGCCGAGGGCCCGTAGCCACCAGGGCGTGAGCAGGCTCGCGTACAGCGGGAACAGCAGAGTCCGCGCGGTGTCCAGCAGCCGCTCGGTCGCCCACACCTGCCACCCGATCCGGCTGCGGACCGGGTAGTGACCGGGTTTGATGCCGATCCCGAGCAGGCGGACGCCGATCAGTGTCAGGACGGCGACCGTCACGAACCCGACGAGGGTCATCAGCGGGATCGCGCCCAGCGCCCTGAGTGCGGCTGCCTGGAGCGTCTCGGTGCCTTCGATCGCGTCGCCGAGTACGACGAGTGCGACGAGTGCCGCGGCCACCGGGATCAGCGACATGACGGCGGACTGAACGCCGTACGCGAGGACCCACCAGGGGGCGCGGGCGGGCCGGTGGTCCGGCCACGGGTGGCGGGCGCGGCCGACGCGGGTCGCGGGCGAGCCGGACCAGCGCTCGTTCGGGGGGACCTTGCCGGAGACGGCCGAGCCGGCCGCGATCTCGGCCTTCCGGCCGATCTCGGCGCCGGGCAGCAGCGTGCTCCGGGAACCGACCACGGCCTCCGCGCCGACAGTCACCGGGCCGACGTGCAGCCGGTCGCCGTCGATCCAGTAGCCGGCCAGGTCGACCTCGGGCTCGATCGATGCGCCCCGGCCCATCGTGAACATGCCGGTCACCGGCGGCAGCGTGTGCAGGTCGACGCCGGGGCCGACCTTCGCGCCGAGCGCGCGGGCGTAGTACGCGATCCAGGGGGCGCCGGCCAGGTTGGCGGCACCGGCGGCATCCGAGAGGTTCTCGGCGGCCCACAGCCGGACGTGCTCCGTGCCGCCGCGCGGGTAGGTGCCGGGTTTCAGGTTGCGGAGGAGGATGCGCGCGCCGACGACGGCGATGCCCATTCGGCCGGCAGGAGTGATCAGGAGCAGCCAGCCGGCCAGGATCCACCACCACGAGACCGTCCTGGCCCACGGCAGCGGGCCGACCAGCTCGGCGAGCACGTTGTTCAGCGTGAACAGGTAGACAAGCCAGCGAACGCCGACGACTGTCTGCAGGACGAGCGTGAGCGCTGTCTGCAGGAGCTGCGTGCTCTTCGGCGTCGGCCGGATCTCCCGGATCTCGACCGGCACGTACGCCTGTGGTTGTGACTCGTCGAGCCGGTCCGCGAGCGCGCCGAGGCGCGGGTACTCGTAGATGTCGCCGACGGTCACGTCCGGATACCGCTCGCGCAGTACCGACACCAGCTGGGCGGCGGCCAGGCTGCCGCCGCCGTGCAGGAAGAAGTCGTTGTCCGGGCCGGTGACCGTCGCGCCGAGGACTTTCGTCCAGCGCTCGGCCAGCCAGCCCTCGGTCCCACTGAGCTCGGCCGCGGGGCCGTCGCCGTCCATCCCGGGCAGCGGCCAGGGCAGCGCGTTGCGGTCGACCTTGCCGGACGTCCTGGTCGGCAGCGTGTCGACGACGGCCAGCAGGGGGACGAGTGCCGCGGGCAGTTCCTCGCGCAGTCTCGCGGTCGCCTTGGCCTGGTCGAACGCGGCCGGGTCTTCGGGTACGACGTACCCGACCAGCAACTGGTTACCGGCGGCGCTGTTGCGGACCGCGGCGGCGGCGCCGGAGATCTGGGGCAGGGCCTGGAGTGCGGCGTCGACCTCGCCGAGCTCGATCCGGCGGCCACCGAGCTTGACCTGCTCGTCGGCGCGGCCCTGGAACAGGAGGCCCTTGGGGTCGTTGCGGACCAGGTCGCCGCTGCGGTACGCGCGCTCCCAGCCGAGGCTCGGCATCGGGGCGAACTTCTCGGCGTCCTTGGCCGGGTCGAGGTACCGGGCCAGGCCGACGCCGCCGATGATCAGCTCGCCGATCTCGTCCTCCTGCACTTCGTTGCCCGCAGCATCGACCACGGCCAGATCCCAGCCGTCCAAGGGGAGACCGATCCGGACCGGGCCCTCGCCGGTCAGCTGGGCGCCGCAGGCGACGACTGTGGCCTCGGTCGGGCCGTACGTGTTCCAGACCTCGCGGCCGTCGACCGCGAGCCGTTCGGCGAGCTCGGGTGGGCACGCCTCGCCGCCGAAGATCAGCAGCCGGACCTGGTCGAGCGCGTCGGCCGGCCAGAGCGCCGCCAGCGTCGGCACGGTCGAGACGATAGTGATGCCTTGGGCAACCAACCACGGTCCGAGGTCCATACCGGTCCGCACCAGCGAGCGCGGCGCCGGCACCAGGCACGCGCCATGCCGCCAGGCGAGCCACATCTCCTCACAGGACGCGTCGAACGCGACGGACAGGCCCGCGAGCACCCGGTCATCCGCCCCGATCGGCTCCTGCTGGAGGAACAGCCGCGCCTCCGCATCCACGAACGCCGCGGCCGACCGGTGGGTGACGGCGACGCCTTTGGGTACGCCGGTCGAGCCCGAGGTGAAGATGATCCACGCGTCGTCGGTCGGCTCCGGACCGCCGTGGGCTCTGGGTGCGTCCGTCGTACCGGAGGAGTCCATCCGGGCGCTGTACGGGTAGTCGAAGTAGCCGTCGGCGTTGTCGTTGTCGTCGCTGGGGATCGGCGCGGGCTGCGGGCGGGTGAGAGTGAGCTCGAGGTCGTCGCCGACCGTAGCCGCGACATCGGCCTCGCCGAACACCAGCTCCGCCCGCTCGTCCGGGTCGTCGGCGTCCACCGGGACGTACGCCGCCCCGGCCTGCATCGTCCCGAGGATCGCGACGTACAGATCGTTGTGCCCCGACGAGATCCGCACTCCGACCCGGTCGCCCGGCCCGATCCCGGCCTCGGTGAGACGCGCGGCGAACTTGGTCGTCTGGTTCAGCAGTTCGCGATAAGTCAGACTGACGTGACCGTCGTCCAGCGCAGGCTCATCGGCGTACTTCGTCGCCGTCTCCTGCAACACATCCACCAGCGTCCGCGCGGGTGGCGCCAGGTCACCACGTCGCAACGTCACGGCCGGATCTTACGCCGCCCAGTTACCAGATAGATAACCCCAAGCAAAGCCTTCGTACGCCGTCGCACACTTGGTGAAACCCCAACGAAACCTGGCGATCGCGGGTAACCAACTGTCGGCCGACTGTGGGTGTTTGTTTCCGCGCGGCGTGGATCGGTCTTGGTGAGGCGGCTGCCGTCGCGTCAGGTGCGGTGTCAGGAGCGTGTCAGGGCGGTGGCTGGTGGGGCGCCGAAGGTAGTCACATGACTAGTTCAGCGATCGCGGCCTCGGGGCTGCGCAAGGCGTATAAGGACAAGGTCGTGCTCGACGGCATCGACCTGGAGGTCGCGGCCGGTACGGTCTTCTCCCTGCTCGGCCCGAACGGCGCGGGCAAGACGACGACGGTCAACGTGCTGACCACGTTGATGAAGGCCGACGGCGGCACGGTCCGCGTCGCCGGTCATGACGTGGCCACCGAGACCAAGGCCGTCCGCGCGGCGATCGGCGTCACCGGCCAGTTCGCGGCGGTGGACGAGCTGCTGACCGGCCAGGAGAACCTGCAGCTGATGGCGGATCTCAAGCGCATCGAGTCCGCCGAGGGCAAGCGCATCGTCGCGGAGTTGCTCGAGCGGTTCGACCTGACGGAGTCGGCGCAGAAGATGGTGGCGACGTACTCCGGCGGTATGCGCCGGAAGCTGGATCTGGCGATGACCCTGGTCGGCAAGCCCCGGATCATCTTCCTGGACGAGCCGACGACGGGACTGGACCCGCGCAGCCGGCGGACGATGTGGGACATCATCCGCCAGCTGGTGGCCGAGGGCGTCACCATCTTCCTGACCACTCAGTACCTGGACGAAGCCGATCGGCTCGCGGACCGGATCGCGGTGCTCGACCAGGGCAAGCTGGTCGCCCAGGGCACGCCCGCCGAGCTCAAGCGCCTGATCGGCGGCAGCCATGTCCGGCTCCGGTTCGCCGGCGACGCCGAACTCGACGCCGCGCAGCAGGTTCTGACCGACTCGACGCGGGACGCCGAGGACGACCTGACCTTGCGGATCCCCAGTGACGGCCGGGCGAAATCGGTCCGGGAGCTGCTGGACCAGCTCGATGCCCACTCGATCGACGTCGAGGAGTTCTCGGTGCACACACCGGACCTCGACGACGTCTTCCTCTCCCTGACCGGCCGTACCAACCCGAAAGTGAACGCATCATGAGTAACTCGACGACCATGCTCGGTCGCAACTTCAAGCACACTGTCCGGAACCCGGTCGCGGTGTTCAACGCGATCCTGCTCCCGATCGTGCTCCTGCTGATGTTCGTCTTCGTGATCGGCGGCGCGTTCGACGTCGGTGAGAAGTACATCGACTATGCGACGCCGGGCATGATCATCCTGGCGATCTGCTACGGACTGAGCGCGACCGCGACGGCCGTGAACACCGACATGACCAAGGGGATCATCAACCGGTTCAAGGTGATGGACATCTCCCGCAGCGCCGTACTGGTCGCGCACGTCGCCGAGACCCTGTTGCGCAGCCTGATCGCCGTCGCGGCCATCATCGGTGTCGCGTTCGCGGTGGGATTCCGGCCGGACGCGAGTTTCGCCGATTGGCTCGGTGCGATCGGTCTGATCGTGCTGGTCTCGTTCGCGACCAGCTGGATCACGGTCGCGCTGGGACTGTTCGCCAAGACCCCGGAATCGGCGGGGATGGCGTGCGTGCCGCTGATCATGCTGCCGTTCCTGAGCAGTGCGATCGTGCCGGCCGCAACGATGGGCGCCGGCGTCCGGCAGTTCGCGGAGTACCAGCCCTTCACCCCGATCATCGAGACCCTGCGCGGTCTGCTGGCCGGCGAACCGGCCTCGACGAGCAGCGCGGTCCAGGCCATCGTCTGGTGTGTCGGGATCGCCGCGATCGGGTTCGTGTGGTCGCTCTCCACCTTCAAGAAGCGCGCCTGACCAACCGGGGCGGTCGAGCCCACCAAGACGACGTACGAGGAGAGTTGTCATGCCTACATTCGCCACGCCGGGGCCTATCACCGCCACCGTTCAGGTCGCCGGTGCCCGGGTGCGGGTCACCGCGACCGACCGGACCGAAACCGTGGTGCTGGTCGAACCCATCGACGCGGCGAGCCGGTCGGACGTCAAGGTGGCCGGCAAGACCAAGGTCGAGTTCACCGACGGCCAGCTGTCGGTGAAGACGACCGCCGCCGGCAGCAAGAATGGTTCGGTCGCCATCACGATCGACCTGCCCACCGGGTCCAACCTGCTCGCCTACCTGGCGTACTCGAACGTTCAGGCTGACGGATCGTTCGGCGAATGCGAGCTGCACATGGCATCGGGCCGGGTCGAGCTGGATCGCATCGACGCCCTGCACGCGAACATCTCCTCCGGCGAGGTGGTGGTCGGCCACATCGCCGGGCCCGCCGAGATCGAAGGGGGTGCGTCCGAGGTACGGATCGGCGAGGTCGAGGGCAGCGTCGGGATCTCGAGCTCGGGCGGCCGGGCCTGGATCGGCCACGCCGCGGCCGACCTCGAGCTGAGCAGTGCCAGCGGTGGATTCAACATCGACCGCGCCGACGGCAGCGTCACCGCCAAGACGGCCAGCGGTGCCATTCGGATCGGCCGGATGACCCACGGTCAGGCGAAGCTGATGAACGCCTCCGGAAACATCGAGGTCGGCATCAGCGAGGGCGCCGCGGCCTCCGTCGACGTGGACAGCGAGCGAGGAGCGGTGCACAACTTCGTCTCGTCGCAGGGCGACGCCGGCCCGTCCGACGACAAGGTCATGGTGCACGCCCGTACGCGGCACGGCGACATCATCATTCAGCGCGCGGCGAGCTGAGCCTCACGAAGCGAGCGCGGCCTCGACCAGGTCGGACCAGCTCGCCTCCGCACCCTCCTGCGTCACCTCGGCGAACCGTGCCGCGCCGAGGTGACTTCGTGCGTCCCGCTCGATCCTGGCCACATCCGGGTTGGAGCGATCCGGCAGTCCGCGGAGTCCGTCGCCGGCCGCGAGCAACCGCGCCGCCTGTTCGTACTGGTCGAGGCGAACGGCGAGATCCGCGATCCCGACCACTACCTGGGCGGTCAAGGGTGGGTGGCCCGCCTCGGACGCCGCTTGCCAGGCGGCCACGCGATGGGTACGGGCGTCCCGGACATCGTCGGCCAGGTAGCCGAGCATGTCTTCTATCCCGGCCCGGATGCTCGCCTGCTTCGCGTCGTCGCCCAGGTAGTTGGTAGCGACGGCGAGTTGGCGGCGGGCCTCCTCGGCGTTGCCGCCCCAGCGAGCGAGCTCCGCCTTCGTCAGGGCCAGGTCGACCAGTACGTACGTCCAAGTGACGCCTTCGGCGCACTTCTCCGCCTCGGCGATGGCGGCCGCGCTCGCCTCCTGATCGCCGTTCCGCCAGTACTGCAGGGCCTGCAGGGTCCGCAGCCGGATGACATCCTCGATCGCGCCGACCTCGGTGACGACGGTGATCGCCTGTTCGTAGTACTCGGAGGCACCGGCGAGTTCGCCACGCATGGCCAGTTGGCCCGCCAGCTCGGAGAGGGCCAGCGACATCCCGAACCGTTCGCCGAGCGTCCGGAACTCCGCGAGCGCCATCTCCATATGGGCCTCGACCTCCGGACCGCTCTCGCCGAGCACAGTTCGCATCTTGCCGACCTGCCAGCGGGCCAGAGCGCGTACCCACGGGTCGACGCTGTCCAGCAACGACTCGAACGCCGGCACGACGGACTCAGGGTCCTCCAGCAGGCGTTCGAGCGGGATCACCAGATCCAGCAGCGGGTTGTGGTGCTCGGATTGCTGACTGAATCGATACGCCTTGTGGATCCACTCCACGCCCTGCTGCTCGCCGCCCCGCCCCGACGTCACGAAGAGCACCACCAGCGCGTACGTCATGGCCCGAACCTCATCGGTCACCTCGCCGGGAACCTCGGTGGCCGCGATCATCAGCTCGATGCCTTCGCCCCGGCGCCCGCTGAGCCACCAGTACCAGCCGGTGGCCGCCGCGAGCCGCATCGCCGCCGGTGCGTCGCCGGCCGCGATCGCCGCCCGCAGCGCGGCACTGATGTTGTCGTGTTCGGCCTCGAGCGTGGCGATCCAGTCCAGTTGCTCGGCGCGACGCAGATGTGGCTCCGCGGTCTCGGCGAACTCGGTGAAGTAGGAGAGATGCGCCTGCCGGGCCAGGTCCGATTCCCCGGCTTCCGCGAGCCGATCCGCGGCGTACTCCTTGATCGTGCCGAGCATCCGGTACCGCGGCGCGCCGTCGCCATCCGTGACCAGCAGCGACTTCTCGACCAGCGAGGTGAGCAACTCCAGCACCTCGTCAGACTCGACGTCGGCGCCGACGCAGACCTGCTCGGCCGCCTCCAAGCTCGCGCCGCCCGAGAACACCGACAGCCGGCGTAGCACCAGCCGCTCGGCATCGGTGAGCAACTCCCAGCTCCAATCGACCACCGCGCGCAGCGTCCTGTGCCGCGGCAGTGCGGTCCGGCTGCCGCTGGTCAGCAGACGGAACCGGTCGTCGAGCCGGTTGGCGAGCTGATCGATCGACATGGTGCGCAACCTGGCCGCAGCCAGCTCGATCGCCAGTGGCATCCCGTCCAGCGCCCGGCAGATGCGCGCCATCGTCGCCAACGTGTGCTCGTCGGCCGCGAGGTCCCTGCGCACCGCGTCCGCCCGGTCCCGCAGCAACCGGACGGCCGCAGAGGACGCGATCTCGCCGGCGCCGGCGTCGCTGGGCAAGGCCAGCGGCTCGACCAGCCAGAGCGCCTCGCCGGTGATGCCGAGCGGTTCCCGGCTCGTCGCCAGGATCCGCAGCAGTCGGCACTCTCCGAGGACTCGATCGGCGAACTGAGCCGCCGCCTCGATCACGTGCTCACAGTTGTCCAGGATCAGCAGCGCCTCCCGCTCGCGGATCGCGGCGATCAGCCCGTCCACCAGGTCCGTGCCCGGTCCCGAGCCGAGTAGCGCATCCCGGAGCCCGAGCCCGGTGAGCGTCGCCTGCGCGACGTCACCGTCGGCGCCGATCGCGGCGAGCTCCACCAGCCAGACCCCGTCCGGCAGGTCGCCGAGCAGCGTACGCGCGGTCTCCGTGGCCAGCCTGGTCTTGCCCGAGCCGCCCGGTCCGACCAGCGTGGTCAGCCGATGCTCCGCGATCAGCTCGCGGACCACGGCGACGTCAGCGTCCCGCCCGACGAAACTCGTCAGCTCGGCCCGCACGTTGGTCTTCCGGTTCTCCTCCCGGCGTCCCAACTCGCCCCGCAACAACGCGACATGCAAGGCCGACAACTCCGGCGAGGGGTCAACGCCAAGGGCCTCCGCGAGAGCCTCCCTCGTGCGCTCATAGGTGAGCAGGGCCTCGGAATCGCGACCGGCCGCCACCAGGGCACGCATCAGCGCGGCCACCAGCGGTTCGCGCAGCGGATGCGCGGCTACCGCGTCGGTCAGTTCCCCGACCACCTCCGCGCCATGGCCGAGGCTCACCTCTGCTTCGAACCGATCCTCCATCGCGGTCAGGTGCAGCCCCTCGAGCCGCGTCACCGCCGACTCGAATGCTTCGCTGTCCTCCAGCCCGACATCCTGCATCGCCGCTCCGCGCCACAAAGCGAGGGCCTCGCGCAACAGCCGAAGGCGCCCGGAACCCTCCTCCTGGCGAGCCTGAGCGAAGAGACGCTCGAACCGCAGGGCGTCGACAGTGTCGGCGCTCACCGCCAACCGGTAGCCGCCCGTCTGGCCCTCGATCACCCCTGGCAGCACCTTCCGCAGCCGGGAAGCCAAGCGCTGCAGGGCATTCGCGGCATCAGCCGGCGGACGCTCACCCCAAATCCAGTCGACAAGCGTCGCCTTCGACACGACGCGGCCCGGCTCGAGCGCCAGGGCGATCAACAGCGCGCGCAACCGAGCACCCGGCACGTCGGCCAGGCTGCCGTCGTCCGCGCGTACCTCAAATGACCCAAGGACCCCGATCTGCACCCGGAGATTCTCCCACGCCAGCTGGCCCCACCCGACCCATGGCTAGCGCTTCTCGGCGCGTAGGGCCAGGACCCAGGGGACCGGGTCGGTGCGTGGCTCCACGGTTCGGGTGATCGTCAGGCCCGCCGCGGTGAACGAGTTGAGTAGGTCGGCGAGCGGCAGGTGTCGCATGCCGAGGCGGTGGCGGATACCGCCCTCGCCCCACCAGGGTGCGGGCGGATGCCAGCCGACAGCGCGGTACGTCGGGTGGACGACGCGCCCGCCATCGACGCGGCCTTCGGTGTGTGGACCGTTGAAGCACGGGTGGACCCCGTAGTACGCCAGCACTCCGCTCGGACACAGTACGCGGGCGGCCTCACGTAGTACGGCAGCGAAGTCATCGACGTCGGTGGAGAGCCAGAGGGCGGCGACAGTGGAGAAGACTGCGTCGGCGAACGGCAGTGTGGCGGCGTCGGCTTGGACCAGCGCCTCGCCGCGGGCGGTACGTGGCCGGGCGAGCCGCAGCTGGTCTGCGGAGTACTCGAGCCCGATGACGGTGCGTCCGGTGGTACGCAGGGTCTGGAGATTCTGTCCGGTCCCGCAGCCGAGGTCCAAACACAGTCCGCCTCCCGGGCCCAGCAGCTCCAGCAGTGGGTCACGGTTGTCGTCAGCGGCGGCCGCGTTGTGCTCGTCGTACCAGTCCGCGAGGCCGTCGTACCGTGCCGGCTTCGGCCCGGGTGTCATGGCAAAGGTCCTCCCTGTCGCGGCGCGCTTCGAGGATCTCATCGTGGACCTGACTCGACCCCGGGGCGTGCCGGCGGTGGCAGCGGTTAGGCTTGGTGGTGTATGACCGGCGGTGGGGCTCGCCGGCCCCGAACCGTCACCCGATCGCGGGATGGCCAACAGTCCCTACCTGTCCGACCCCGTGGCGCGCCTGTCGCGGGGTACTTGTCCAGGTAGGAGGCATCACCCGGTGCAGCAACGCGAGCAGACCGATCCGGCTCCGCAGGAACCCATCGATCCCGACGTCGACCTGCATCTCGCCCGCCCCACCCGGCATCTGGCGACCGACGCCGCCGTACTCGCGGTCATCGCCGTCGGCGGCGCGATCGGTGCGACCGCGCGCTACCTGATCGGCCTGGCCTGGCCGACTCCTGCGGGCGGCTTCCCTTGGGCCACGTTGGTGATCAACATCGCCGGCAGCGCGCTGATCGGTGTCCTGATGGTGCTGGTCACCGATGTGTGGACCCGGCAACGGTACCTGCGCCCGTTCCTCGGCACCGGGATCCTGGGCGGCTTCACCACGTTCTCCACCTACACCCTCGACATCCAGCGCCTGATCGCCGACCGGCACCCCGGCACGGCGCTGATCTATCTCGCCAGTACTGCGGCCGCGGCGCTGATCGCGGTCTGGGCGACAGCCAGCGCGACGCGAAGCCTGATCCACCGGAGGCAGCGATGAGACTCACCGGCACCGCTCTTCGACTCACCATCATGATCGGCGAGTCCGACCGCTGGCACCACAAGCCCCTGTCGACCGAGATCGTGCACCGCGCCCACAAGGCCGGACTGGCCGGCGCCACCGTGCTGCACGGCGTCGAAGGCTTCGGCGCGTCCAACCGCATCCACACCACGCGTCTGCTCAGCCTGTCCGAGGATCTGCCCGTGGTGATCGTCATCGTCGACACCCACGACCGCATCCACGCTTTCCTGCCCCAACTGGACGAACTGGTCACCGAGGGCCTGGTGATCCTCGACGACTGCGAAGTCATCCGGTACGCCGGACGTGACGCCGCCCCGGACTCCAAGGGGGAGTCGCGGTGAACCTGCTCCTGGTGATTGCCGGGGCCGTTGTCGGGGCGCCGCTGCGCTATCTCACCGACCGCGCGGTCCAAGCCCGTCACGACACCGTCTTCCCGTGGGGGACGTTCACGGTCAACATCGTCGGCTCGCTGATCCTCGGAGTGGTCGCCGGTACTGCGACGACGTCGAGTGTGCCGCATTCGTTGCAACTGCTGGTCGGCACCGGGTTCTGCGGTGCGCTGACCACCTACTCCACCTTCTCCTACGAGACATTGCGGCTGATCGAGCAGGACGCGAAGTTCTTCGCCGCCGCAAACGTTGCCGCCAGCATCATCGCTGGACTCGGCGGCGCGTTCCTCGGCGCCGCAATCGGCCAGACGATCTGACCCCGGTTCTTCCGCATGGGTTTCAGGGGAGGGCCGGCCCGCGTGCGCATGTGATGGGTTGACGTCCCATGTGGTGGGTTGTCGTCCCGGATTCCAGGGCGCCAACCCACCATCTCGGACGTCAACCCACCACATGGGTCGCTCGGGACACATCCGCGCCGACACACAGCGCCGGGCGGGGACCGGAACCGGTGGGCTGGGACAGGTCGTGGTGGGTTGGGACGGGTCGTGGTGGGCTGGGATCGGTCGCGGTGGCCGGGACCGTTGGGCTGGGACCCGTGGTGGTGGGTTGGGACAAGGAATTGCCTGTCTCGGCCCACCACGACCTGTCCCAGGTCATCAGACGGTGAACCCCGCACCTGGCCGCCAGGGTCGGCTCAGGGGTGGTGGTCAGGCCGGACTACCAGCCTTGCTCGCGGCACTAGCCGCCAACCGCACCCACTCGCTACTACCGCTGCCAGCCTCTTGATCGCGAGACGATGCGCTCGGGCTGATCGTTTGCAGGTCGTGCTCGCCCATGTCCCCGATCAGGCGTTCGGTTACTTCACCAGGTCGGCTGATACCGCGAAGGTGTTGCAGGCCTTGTCGGCGCCGATGTTGAAGCCGTTCTGGATCCAGAAGCCCTGGCTGGTCGCCAAGCCGTGCGTACGCTCGTCCTCCGGGGTGTCGGGCGTTTCACCGAAGCTGTTGCTCGACTGCTCCTTGAACTCGGCCAGCCGGTTGGTCAGCGGGTACGACTTCTCGACCGCCTTGCTGAACACACCACCGAAGCAGGACGCCTGCAGCTCGTTGCGACGTGAGCTCTCGAGCTCCTGATCCGGATGGTCCTGCAGATAGACGGCACGGGCATAGAACAGCCCACTGACGCCTTGCACGTGGTGGCCGTACTCATGCGCGATCGTCATCAGGTAGGCCAGATCCTGCTGCGGCCCGAACGCCCGGTTCATCTGCTTGACGTCGGTGTACATGACCTGGTTGCCGTAGCAGTAGAACGCGAGCACCCGGCCGGACAGCGGCTCGAAGCGGCCGCACGGTGTCGTCACCGGCTTGTCGAACACGACCAGACCAGGGTCCGGCTTGTCCTGGCCGAGCTCCTTGAAGATCGGCCGCCACGCGTCGTTCAGGCACTTGAAGAGCTTCTGGTAGTAAACCTTCTGCGCCGCCAGGCTGCCGTCACGCAGGTTCGCGGCCGGGCAGTTCTGCTCGGCCAGCGGACCGGTGCGATAGATGTCGGCGTTCAGCAGGTAGTCCTCCGCCGTACCCTTCTGCGGGTTGCTGGTCGGCGTCGGCACGATCGACGGACCGGTCACCTTGGGCTGGGCGGTGTTGTCGTCGCTCTTGCCCAGCAGGCTGCCGAGCACCGCCACCGACACCGCGATGAACATCAGCAGCACGAACGCCAGCACGATCAGCCGGACCGGACCGCGCCGGCGACGCGGTGGCTGGAACCCGTTGAACTGCCCCGGATCGCCGTAGTACGGCTGTGCCCACTGCCCCGGGTACTGCTGGCCCGGGTACGGCGCTCGCTGCTGCATCGGACCGGGGCCAGTGGAGTACGGCCCCTGCGGCGGCCATGGCGCGGACTGTGGCGGCGGCAGCACACCGGGAGGCGGTCCGGGCGGACTGTCCTGGAGACGGCCACCGTAGCCGTACGGACTGCTCACAGGTCTGGCCTCCTGCGCCGTGATCGGGTTCGGTCGGGTTCGCTGGGCGAACCGGCACGAGACTACTCTCGACCCATGTCACTGAAGCGCCGCCTCCTTCCGGCTGCCCTGCTGATGTCCCTGACCGCCCCGCTGTCCGCGCTGTTCGTTGCCCTGGGCACGTTGCCCGCGCAGGCCGCCGACGACCAGATCACGGCGTACTCGGCCGACGCGACGCTGACCAAGGACGGCACGCTGCAGGTGAAGGAGACGGTCGACCTGACCGCCGGCGGTACGACGTTCAGCCGGACGCTGGCCACCCGGGTCCGGTCCGACGCCGAGCGGGACCGCACCTACAGCCTGAGTGACGTGTCGGCGACCGTGAACGGTCAACCGGCCCAGGGGTTGAACAACGAGAGCACCGACGACGGTCGCAAGCTCACCGTGAACGTGTCCGGCCAGTCGAAGATCGTCTACAGCTACACCGTCGACAACGTGGTGGCCGACTCGACCGAGGGCCGCGAGGTGAGCTGGCCGGTCGTGCAGGGCTTCGGGGTGTCGATCCCGAAGGCCGAGCTCAGCGTCAACATCCCGTTCGCCACCTGGGTCACCTGTTTCGCCGGCCGGGTCGGCTCGAGCATGCCGTGTACGTCGTCGCAACTGGCCGAGTCGGCCGGGTTGCAGATCGAGCAGAACGGCGTACCCGCGGGTGGCCGGGTGACGTTCCTGACCGGACTGAGCGACCAGGCGACCGTGCAGCCGAACGCGCAGTTCGAGACCCGCTGGACGCTCGGTCGGGCGTTCACTGCCGACTCCAGCACGATCGGCCTGGCGGTGATCGTGTTCGGCATCGGACTGCTCGGATCTGTGGCCCTGTGGTTCTTCCGCGGTCGTGATGCCGCCAGGGTCGGCGAGGGCACGCCCGAGCGGCCGGTGCTGAACGGCTCTGACGGTCCGCAGTTCGCCGCACCGGACGGGATCCGGCCGGGCCAGGTCGGCACGGTCGTGGACGAGACGGCCGACGTCGTCGACATCACCGCGACCCTGCTGGACCTTGCCGTCCGCAACTATCTGACGATCGTCGAGGTGCCGCGGGGGTCGCACTTCGGCAAGCTGGACTGGGAGTTGCACCGGCTCCACCAAGGCGGCCCCGAGTTGTTGCCCTACGAGAAGGCTTTGCTGGACGCGGTCTTCGCGGAAGGCGACTCGGTAGTCGTGTCCAACCTCGGCCCGTCGCTGCGGCCGCGCCTCAACCTGGTCCGCGAGCAGCTGTACGCCGATGTGGTGACGCAGGGCTGGTTCACCACCCGTCCGGACGCCGTCCGGAACCGCTGGACCACTGCGGGGGTGGTGCTGCTCGGTGCTGGCGTCGTACTGACCGTCGTGCTCGCGATCGTGAGCAAGTTCGGCCTGGTCGGCTTCGCGGTGATGGCGGCGGGTCTGGTGCTCGCACTGATCGGTCAGGTCGCACCGGCACGCACTGCGCGCGGAGCCGCCGTACTGGGTCGAGTGGCCGGCCTGCAGCAGTACCTGGTCGACGAGACGTCGGCGGACCTGCCGCAGAGCCACCGCCTCGAGTTCGCGTCCCGCTGCCTTCCGTACGCCGCTGTGCTCGGACTGACCGAGAAATGGGCGCTGGAGATCGCGGCGACCGATGACGACGACGACCCGGACGCCGGCATCGGCTGGTACTCCGGCCCGGACAACTGGCACCTGTCC
Source organism: Kribbella sp. NBC_01510 (assembly GCF_045040325.1). Lineage (NCBI taxonomy): Bacteria > Bacillati > Actinomycetota > Actinomycetes > Propionibacteriales > Kribbellaceae > Kribbella > Kribbella sp. NBC_01510. The sequence goes on from NZ_CP109418.1 coordinate 3,349,586, forward strand.
GACATCGGTGAGTCGCTCAGCAACTTCGTCACCGCGTTCGGCGGCACGCTGACCACAGCGCGCCGCCTGTTCTGAACGCGGGCTAGTTCACTCGGACGTCAGCTGCGGTGAACGTGTTGCAGGCGTCGGGCTTCTTGTTGTTGTAGCCGGCGATCGACCACTGGTAGTTGCTGACCCGGTTGCCGTGGTCGTGGATGCGCGGCCGGGCGTAGTCGTCGCCGGTGTGGGAGATCAGGAACTTCCAGTTCAGCAGCAGCGGGTCACGCATCGGCGTGAAAGCCGCGTTGGCGCCGAGGTAGGCAGCGCCCAGGCAGGTCGCCTGCAGTTCGCGCCGGCGGCTCTCCTGCAGCTTCTGGTTCGGCGTCATCTTCTGCTGCCGCGTCACCGACGCCCCGAGGATGCCGGCCAGGTTCTGCACATGGTGGCCGTACTCGTGCGCGAACGTGTTCAGCATGATCGCGCGCGCGTACATCGGGTTCGACTGGTAGTACCGCAGGTCCACCGCGAACGGCAGGTAGATGGTCTGGTTCGCACCGCAGTACGCCGCTCGCACGCTGCGCTGGATGCCACACGGGGAGGGCAGCTTGCCGGCGTACACGACCGCCTTCGGGGCGCGGAACGGCAGACCGCCCTTCTTCATCGCCAGCGACCAGGTGCGGTTGAGGCACGGCAGCAGACGGTTGTAGTAGTTCTTCGCGGCGGTGAAGTTCGTCGGCGCGATCAGCGGCTCCGCGCACTTCGAGGCCGCGATCGGGCCGATGCTGTAGAGCTTGCTGGCCATCACGACCTCGTCGACCGTCGGGCCGGGTGGCCTCGTCGGGGTCGGTGCACTGGACGCTGACTCGGAGGGCGACTCGGACGGGGACTCCGAGGCCGGGGCCGACGGGGTGCCCGTCGTTTGGGGGGCGTCGTTGCCGGTGTTGCGGACGAGCAGTGTGACGCCGGTGCCGACGACCAGGACGGCGAGCACCACCAGGCCGATCAGGAGAAGGCGCGGAGTCCGCGTCGGTTTGCGCCTGCGCCCGCCGGGCGGCTGGGGGATCGGGATCGGCGGGTACTGCCAGTTCGGCGCCTGTTGCACCGGCTGGCCCATCGGGCCGAGCTGGTTGCCGGACGAAGCCGCGTGCCGGGGCATGCGCTGCTGCTGTGGTTGCTGTGGCGGCAGGGCGTTGCTCCACGGCGAGGCTGATTGCTGAGGCGCCGACTGCGGCGAGCCCCACAGGTATGAGCCCTCGGAGTACGGTCCGGACTGCTCGGGATTGAACTGGGACGGAGCCGAGTGCCAAGCACTGGACTGCGACTGGTCCGTGCCGGGCTGCTGCGGCGGCCGTGACTGCCCCGGCCGACCCGGACCGGACTGCTGCGGGCCAGCCTGCTGCGGGCCGGTCTGCTGCGTCCACCCGGACTGAGCTCCACCAGCAGGCGGACCGGACTGCTGCGTCCATCCGGACTGAGCTGGACCTGATTGCTGACCGGACTGCTGCGGACCAGACTGCTGCGCTGGACCGGACTGAGCTGGGCCGAACTGGGCTGAGCCGGACTGGGCTGGGCTCGACTGCGACGTCGGACCGGAGCGCGGCGGCCCCGACTGCTGGGCGGGGCCAGGCTGCGGCCCTCGACCGGACTGGGATGACGGGCCGGACTGGGGTGACGGACCGGACTGCTCGGGCGGGCCCGGCTGTGGGCCCCAACCGGGCCGTGGACCAGCCTGCTGGGGTGGGGTCGGGCGGGACTGTTCGGGGCTGGTCTGCCACGACGACGGCTCGTCGGGGTTCTCCGGGCGGCGGTTCGCCCAGCCCTCGCCGAACCACTTGTTCGGCGGACGTTCACCCTGCGCCGGGTCCTGGAACTCACGTTTGGCTGCGGTGTCCCCGGTCCACCACTTGGGCGGCTGGCCACCCCCGGGACCCCGCTCCGGCGGGCCGGCCGGCTGCTCACCGTCAGCCGGTTCGTTCCCCGGAGGTGGGTTCCAGTTGTCCGACATCGATACTCCTCACGACCTTGCTGGTGTAGCCGTCAACGTGGTGCATCCGGCGCTGTTCGGGGTGCCGAAGCGCGCCAGGTCGGTTCTTTCCCCCCGGACACCGCACACCCCCCGGACATACTTTGCGTGATCCGGACCCACCAGGCTAGCCACCCCGGCCAGTCGGTTCTCAGCAGACCGGATTCCGGGCCTTACTGCACCTTCGCGGCCGACGCGGCGAAGGTGTTGCAGACGTTCGGGTTGCGGCTGGTGAACCCCCGGCCGGCCCAGTACTGGTGGTTCACTCCGTCGCCGTGGTCGTTGTTGTAGTCGGTCCAGTGCAGGATCAGCCACTTCCACTGGAACAGCGCCTGTCCGGTGACCGGGTAGGTCCGCTTGTTCGACCCGATGAAGATGTCGCCGAAGCAGGACGCCTGCAACTCCAGCCGCCGGCTGCCCTCCAGTTCGGCCGCCTGGGTCGGAGCGTCGTACCGCATCCGGGCGTTGGCCGCCAGGATCCCGGTCATGTTCTGCACGTGGTGGCCGTACTCATGCGCGAACTGGTGCAGCATCCACATCCGCGCCCAGACCTTCTGATAGGCCTCCGGGTACCGGTTGTAGTTCCCGATGTCCTCGCTGAGGTTCATATAGATGGTCTCGGTACTGCCGCAGTAGAACGGTGGACCGGTGTCGCTGTAGATCCCGCACGGCGTACTGATCGTCCCGCTGAACACCTGCACCTTCGGCGACCGGAACCGCCCACCCGCCTTCGTGACCAGCGCGGGCCAGGCCTTGTTCAGGCAGCGGAGCGGCGGAGCAGTCGGTGGAGGTCCGCCGTACGCGGGACCCTGTTGCCAGTGGGGTGGCGGCGGGTACTGCTGTCCGGGCGGTGGACCCCATTGGTTGCCTGACACACCGAAGACGCTAGCCGAGCCCAGGCTCAACCGAACTTGACCAGACGCCGGTCCCCGCTGGTCGCCTGACACTCGCCAGGGGCTATCGTGCCCGTGTCAACCTGACCCTCTCTTTACGGTGTGATTGGGCGATGCGTCTACGTGTGCTCGGGCTCTCCCTGTGTGCCCTCGGCCTGATGGGCCTGACCGCTGCGCCGGCCGGTGCGGCCGGTTCGGGTTCCGCGGCCGACCCGGCGGTGACCAGTTTCGACAGCCAGGTCCGGGTCGAACGCGACGGCCTGCTCAGGGTCTCCGAGACCTGGAAGCTGAGCAACGTGAGCGGGACGTTCACCCGGTTCATCGTCACCCGCGACCACCTGCCCGACGACGTCGATCACGTCCAGGAGATCGGGGACCTGAACGTCAAGGCCGGCGGCCAGGACAAGCAGGCCGACGTGAAGACCGACGGCGACGTCACCTCGGTGGCGGTCGCGGATGTCAGCGGCACCACTCAACTGGACTTCACCTACACGGTGAAGGGCGCGGTCGCCAAGACGCTGAACGGCACCGAGGTCCGGTTCGCCCCGCTGACCGGCATCAACCTGCCCGTCACACAGGCGAACATCCTCTTCAGCACACCTGAGGTCTCGCACGTCTCCTGTTTCGCCGGCGCGATCGACAGCAACACTCCGTGCACGCTGGCGCAGATCGGTGAGACGTCCGGGCCGACGTTCCAGCAGCAGATGCTGCCGCCGGGGAACACGGTCCGGATGGTGATCGGCTTCCCCGAGGGCGAGATCGCCGCGAACTCGATCGTCGAGTACCGCAAGACCTTCAAGCGGGCCTTCTCCACCGACACCGCGCAGTTGCTCACCGCGCTCGCGATCCTGCTGCTCGGTGTGATCGCGCTGCTGGTGCTCTACCGGCTGCGCGGACGCGACCGGGTCGACCCGCGGCGCGTCGTACCGGCGTCGCTGTTCAGCCTGGGTACCGACACCCGGATCGACTTCAGTCCGCCGTCCGACCTGCGGCCCGGCGAGGTGGGCACGCTGATCGACGAACGGATCGACCCGGTCGACGTCACCGCGACGATCATCGACCTGGCTGTCCGCGGTCACATCACGATCATCGAGCTGGCGCACGAGACCGAGTACGCGCGGCCCGACTGGGAGCTGCGCCGGGTCTCGAACGCGCCGTCCGAGGAACTGCAGCGGTACGAGAACGTCCTGATCCGCGCGATCTTCGGCGACTCGGACTCGGTGCTGGTCTCCGAGCTCGGCCGCCAGGTGCGGGCGAACCTCGCCCAGGTCCAGGACGCCTTGTACGACGGTGTGGTCAAGCGCGGCTGGTTCAACGAGCGCCCGGACCGCACCCGCTCGCTGTGGGCGACGATCGGCATCGCCACCACCGTGCTGGGCGTCGCACTCACAGTCGTCCTCGCACTGCTGTCGACCTGGGGTCTGGTCGGCCTCGCGGTCACTCTGGCGGGCATCGGCCTGATCGTGGTCGGCCGCTACATGCCGGCCAAGGCGCCGGCCGCCGGCCGGGTGCTCGGCCAGGTCGCCGCGATCCGCGGTGAGCTGCTCGAGATGGACGTCAGCGAACTGCCGGTCGACCAGCACGCCGAGCTCTGCTCGCGCGCCCTCCCGTACGCCGTCGTCCTCGGCGGATCGGAGCGCTGGATCGACGCACTGGTCGCCACCGACAGCACTCCGGACGAGGAAGACGAAGGCTTCACCTGGTACCGGGGCCCGCGCGGCTGGCACCTGCAGTACCTGCCGGACTCGCTCCGCAACCTCACCACCAACCTGACGGGCGCCCTCTTCGCCCGCTGACCAACTCACAACGTCCGAAGATCTGATGCCTATTGCCCACAGATCTTCGGACGTTGCTGTTTTACCAGTTGTGCTGCGGATTCGGCGGCGCCGGCAACGGCATGCCCGCCGGGTGGATGACGTAGACGAGCCCACCGGAGTGCGGCACCCACGCGTTCTCGAACGCGGTCCGGTCGTACGTCGTCCGCACCTGGTCGTTGCTCGCGATCAGATGCGAGGCCGGATCGTTGACGACCACGTTGCCGGCCTGGTCGAACCCGACGATCACCATCAGGTGCCCGTTGGTCCCGTAGCCCGCGCCGGGCAGGTCGCCCTTCTTGAAGGACAGCGACGCGACCAGCGGGATCCCCGCCCTGATGAACTGCTCCGCCTCGGTCAGCGACCGCAGCCGGGTGATGAACCCGTCCAGTCCGCGGCTCCCGGCGTACGCCGTGTTGAACGGCCAGTTCCCGGCGCCGTCGTAGGAGTAGTCGAACACCGAGCGCGCCGAGTGGTCCACCTGCGGATCGGTGTAGGACGGATCGACCCACGCCGTCTCCGCCGCGGTCGGCCCGGCGCCGTAGTAGTCGAGCACCATCGCGGTCGAGGTCGCCGAGCACCACGCCTCACCGCCGCCGTCCCACTGTGGATACTGCCCGATATGCGTCTCCTGCGAGTACGTCGGGACATCCAGTACGACGCCCTCCGCACCGCCAAGGGGGCTCACGGCAACTTTCTTGTCGGTGGGCAGCCGGGACGCCATCGCACCCACGGACCGTACCACCGGCGACTGCGTCGTACCGCTGAGCCGGTACAGGCTCACCTTGAGCTGCCAGCGATCCAGCCAGTGGCCGGTCGCGGCGGTAAAGGTGTCGACGGCAACGGATCCGTCGGCGTCACCCTGCGCCGGCACGGACGTCCGGTGGATGTCGCCGGCAGCGGTGTCGTCGCCACCGGACCAGCGGCCGAGCACGTACCACTTGGTCGTGGTGCCGAGATCCGTCGTACCTGCCATCGAGACCTCGATCCAGGTGCCGGGCGGCGTGGTCGCGTTCCAGGACGCGACCAGCTCGGTCAGCCCGAAGCCGCTGCTGACCTGCGGCGAGATCCAGCTGGTCTGGTCGTAGTTCTTGGCGGTGCCGTCCCCGAACGGATCGACGTACGCCGTGGTGCCGGTCGACGTACCGAAGGTCAGGGCATCGTCGGCGACGGTGGTGCCGTACTGGGCACCGGCGAGGAAGTCGGTGGTCGACGTCCACGTGCTGTAGGCGATCTGACGCGGCGGGGATACCTTGACGGCCTCGCTCGGAAGCGAGCCCGCGCTCAGCACGACCACACCGAGAATCAGGGCGGTGAAGGAACGGGCGCTGGTCATGGGGCCTCCCGGCCTGGACTGAGGAGCGGAGAGAGCGCAGCGACCGGAGCGACGAGGGAAGGCCGGGAGTAACAGCCCCATGACCCGCCGCGCCGGAGGCGGGGCATCAATACAGTCATGTTTTCGACGGTAGACCCCGCCGACCGCTACTGTCGCGGTGAACGCGTGCCGCGGTGTGGATAAGTCGGGTCAAATACTTACGAGCGTTTGTCCCACTCCTCGGCGAGCATCGCGAAGACCAGTTCGTCGGTCCATTCGCCCTTCAGGAACTCGTTCTTGACGAAGTGCGCCTCCTGGCGCAGGCCGAGCCGCCGCAGCAGGTTCGCCGAGCCGGAGTTGCGGGCGTCCAGCCGGCCGATGATCCGGTGCATGCCGAGCTCCTCGAAGCCGAGCCGGAGCAGTTCGATCGACGCCTCCGCGGCGAACCCGCGGCCGTGGAAGTCCGGGTGGAACACGAACCCGATCTCCCCGGTCCGCTGCTCGACGTTCTGCACGAACAAGGTGACCTCGCCGACGTGCTGACCGGTCTCCCGCAGGATCACAGCGACGGTGAGCGCTTGACCGTCGGTGTCCATCGGTACGTCGGTCAGCCGGCCGGCGAGGGACTCCTTCACCTGCTCGGGCGTCTTCGGGCTGTACAGCAGGAACCGGGTGACATCCGGGCTGGACTGCAGCCTGAGCAGGTCGTCGTAATCGGTGGCGAGATAGCGGCGCAGGGTCAGGCGGTCGGTCTCGATCGGCAGCGAAAAGCTCACCGATCGAGACTATGAGACCGCCGCAACCGAATTACCCCCGGCTCACCCGTTGGCGAGGGCTTGCAGGCGGCTGTAGTCGCCGTTGAAGTGGTTCTGGTCAAGCGGTGACGAGGTCCACTGCCAGATGGTGTAGAACGGCCAGGCGCCGGGGAGGGTGCCGACCGTCGAGGAGTAGCGGGCAACCCAGAGCGGGTTGGTCGAGTTGAACGCGGTGGTGTTGCCCGTGCAGCGGTTCCACCAATCGTAGTTGGTGTAGATGACCGCATCCCGGCCGGTGAGCGACTTGTAAGTGTTGAGGAAGTCGCGGATCCAGCTCACCATGCCGGATTGGGTCTTGCCGTAACAGGTGTCGCCGTACGGGTTGTACTCGATGTCGAGCGCACCAGGCAGCGTCTTGCCGTCGCGCGACCACCCACCGCCGTGGCTGACGAAGTAGTTGGCCTGGTTGGCGCCGGTGGAATCGTTCGGGGTGGCGAAGTGGTATGAGCCGCGGATCATCCCGATGTTGTACGAGCCGTTGTACTGCTGGGCGAAGTACGGGTTCGTGTAGTAGTTGCCTTCGGTCGCTTTCACGTAGGCGAACCGTTTGCCGGCGTTCCAATGTGCGGCCCAGTCGACGTTGCCCTGATGGCTGGAGACGTCGATGCCTTCGACAACCGCGGCGGTGCCCATGTCGGTGGGTGCGGTGGCGGTGGTCGTCGTGTTCTGCAACCAGCCCATGTACGCGTCGCCGGCCTTGTTGATGCCGTGCAGGCGCGCCTGAGCGGTGGGCTGGTGGGAAGCGGTGGACTCGGTGGTGCTGGGAGTGCTGGCTTGGGCGGAGCCGATCGAGGCCAGAAGCAGACCAAGAGTGACGGCGGCACCCGTGAAAAGGGCGGACTTCACGGTGGACCTCCACAGAGCGATGAGGGGCGGACAGAGCGCTCGGCGGAGGTTTTACCCGGGATCGGTAAGAATCAACCATTCAATCTGGGTCGAACGGTGAGTAATTACCGCACGTACTTCGGCGAGGCGGTGTAGGTGTTGCAGGCGGACGGGCTGCGGGTGACGAACCCGGCGTTCGCCCAGCGCGGGATGATCGCCCGGCTGCCGTGGTCCGGCTGGGTCATGTACTCGTCGCCCTGGTGGGAGTGCAGGTAGTCCAGTTGCGACTTCAGCAGCCCGGTCATCCCGTAGCTGCTCTTGTTCGCGCCCATGAACACGTTGCCGAAGCAGGTCGCCTGGATCTCCAGCCGGCGGCTCATCTCCAGCGACTTGTCACCGCTGAACTCGTACTGCAGGTTGTCCGTGGCCGCCAGGATCCCGGTCATGTTCTGCACGTGGTGACCGAACTCGTGCGCGACCGTGTCGGTCATCTCCGCCCGCAGCCAGGCCATCGCCTGGGTCTTGTTGGGGTAGGTCAGATACAGCTGGTACCACTTCAGGTCGCTGTTGACGTCCATATAGATGGTCCGGTTCGACGAGCAGTAGAAGGAACTCGGCGAGCTCCCGCCACACGGGGACTGGGCCGTCCCGGCGAAGCCGACCAGGTGCGGCGGCACGAACCGCCCGCCGGCCAGCGCGACCTGCTTCGGCCAGGCTTTGACCAGACAGGCCAGCACAGTGTTGTAGTACTTGCGCGTGTTGGTGGCGCTGTTCGCGCGGGCGCCGGACTCCCGGCAGTTCACCGTCTTCTGCACGCCGCTCTTGTAGATCCGGTTCTTCGCGACGATGTCGGTGTCCGAGGGCGGGGGCGGCGTGGTCTTCGTCGGCTGCGGCTGCGTCGTCCGGGTGGCCGGCGCCGTCGGGGCCTTGGTCGTCGCGATGTACGTCGGTTCCTCGGTCGGACCGTCGGTCGCCGTGGAGGTCGGCTGTGGCTGGGTGTAGTCGCCGTCGCCGTTGTGCTTCAGCACCGAGCTGAGCACCGCGAACCCGACGACCGCGAGCCCGACGACAGCGATCGGCAGGATGATCCAGCCCGCCTTGCTCTTCTTCTTGGGCGGCGGGAATCCGTTCGAGCCCCAGCCGAATCCCGGACCCTGCGGGGGCGGTGGCCCCCAGTTCTGCGGGCCACCCGGCGGCGGGCCGTACGGCGGACCACCCGGTGGGGGACCGTACGGCGGCTGCGGCGGCCCCTGGTATTGCCCGGGTGGCGGTCCGTACGGGCCCTGGTTCGACAAGAGTCCTCCTGGATGAGCGCGGGTGGGGACATCTTGTCAAGGAGGAGTGCCACTTCCCGTTACCCTTGACCGGTGACACTTCGCTTGTACGACACCGCAACGGCAGCAGTGAGAGATTTCGTGCCGGTCCATCCGGGCCAGGTCGGGATCTACCACTGTGGGCTGACGGTGCAGGGTGTCCCGCACGTCGGGCACATCTACAAGGAGGTCGTCTTCGACGTCCTGCGGCGCTGGCTGGAGCGCTCGGGCTACCAGGTCACCGTGATCGCGAACGTGACCGACATCGACGACAAGATCCTGGCCAAGTCGGCCGAGCGGCACGTGCCGTGGTGGGCGCACGCCTACGAGTTCGAGCGCGAGCTGCACTGGGCGTACGACGTGCTCGGCTGCCGCCCGCCGACGTACGAGCCGCGCGCGACCGGTCACGTCCCGGAGATGCTGGAGATGATCGCCGAGCTGATCGAGCGCGGGCACGCGTACGTCGCTCCGGACGGCTCCGGCGACGTCTACTTCGACGTCAGGTCCTGGCCGTCGTACGGCGCTCTGTCCCACCAGAAGATCGAGGACATGGAGCCCGCCGAGGACGCGGATCCACGCGGCAAGCGGGATCCGCGCGACTTCGCGCTCTGGAAGGGCTACACCGAGGGCACACCGCGGACGGCCTCCTGGCCGACGCCGTGGGGCCGCGGCCGCCCGGGCTGGCATCTGGAGTGCTCCGCGATGGCGGGCAAGTATCTGGGTGACGAGTTCGACATCCACGGCGGTGGGCTGGACCTGCGCTTCCCGCACCACGAGAACGAGCTGGCCCAGTCGACCGCGGTCGGGCAGAAGTTCGCCCGGTTCTGGATGCACAGCGCGCTGGTCACCACTGCCGGCGAGAAGATGTCCAAGTCTTTGGGCAACGGCGCGAGCGTGCGCAATGTGGTCCAGCGGGTGCGGCCGATCGAGCTGCGGTACTACCTGGTCCAGTCGCACTACCGGTCCGTGGTGGAGTTCTCGTTCGCCGCGCTGGACGAGGCCGCGACGAGCTTCCAGCGGATCGAGGGTTTCGTCACCCGGGCCGACGAGGTGACGGGTGGGGTCGAGCCGGCGGTGGAGCTGCCGACGGACTTCGTCGCCGCGATGGACGACGACCTCGGGACGCCGGCGGCGGTCGCCGTACTGCACAACACCGTCCGTGACGGGAACAAGCTGGTCGCCGACGGCGACTCGCCCGCGCTGCGGGAGGCGCTGGCCGCCGTGCGCGGAATGCTCGGCGTGCTCGGGCTGGACCCGCTGGCGGAGCCGTGGGCCTCGCGGGCCGCGGTCGGCGACGAGCTCACCGAGGTGGTGGACGGGCTGGTGAAGGCGCTGCTCGAGCAGCGGCAGGCCGCCCGCGAGCGCAAGGACTATGCCGCGTCGGACGCGATCCGCGACCGGCTGAAGGCACTCGGCGTCGTCGTCGAGGACACGCCGCAGGGACCACGCTGGTCGCTGGCGGCACCGATTACTACCGACGAAGGAAACTGACGTGCCAGGCAGTAGCCAGCGCAAGGGCGCCATCCGGAAGAAGCCGAAGGGGAACCCGACGGCCGGATCCGGTGGCCGGGTCCGCCGCGGTCTCGAGGGCAGGGGCCCGACACCGAAGGCGGTGGACCGGGTCAAGCACCCCGCGCACAAGCGGGCGAAGGCCCAGGAGCGCGCCAACGAGCGCGACCGCAACCGGCCGGCCCGCAAGTCCATGGACACGGGCGTCGAGTGGGTCTACGGCCGCAACCCGGTGGTCGAGGCGCTGCGGGCCGGCGTCCCGGCCGCCGCGCTGCATGTTGCCGAAGGCACCGAACGCGACGCCCGGCTGCGGGAGGCGTTGCTGATCGCGGTCGAGCACGGCATCTCGGTGCTCGAGGTGCCCCGGACCGAGCTCGACCGGGTCACCGCCGGTGGGGCCCACCAGGGCGTCGCGATCCAGATCCCGCCGTACGAGTACGCGCATCCCGACGACCTGCTCACCCGGGCGTACGACGCCGGCGAGGTGCCGCTCATCGTCGCGCTCGACGGCGTGACCGACCCGCGCAACCTGGGCGCGATCACCCGGTCCGCGGCCGCCTTCGGTGCCCACGGCGTACTCGTGCCGGAGCGTCGTGCGGCGTCCATGTCCGCGTCCGCGTGGAAGACGTCGGCCGGCGCGGCGGCCCGGATCCCGGTCGCCCGAGCCACCAACCTCAACCGCGCCCTCAAGTCCTACAAGGACGCCGGCCTGATGGTCATCGGCCTCGACATGGATGGCGCAGTCGAGCTCCCCGACCTCGACGCCGCCACCGAGCCGCTGGTCCTGGTCGTCGGCTCCGAAGGCAAGGGTCTGGCCCGCCTGGTCCGGGAGAACTGCGACCTCATCGTCTCCATCCCCATGACCACCGCGACGGAGTCCCTCAACGCCGGCATCGCCACCGGCGTCACCCTCTACGAAATCTCCCGCCGCCGCGCTTGATGTAACTACATGATGTAGGTACATTGATGAGTATGGAGACCATAGGGCTGCGCGAGCTGAACCAGAACCCGTCGAAGGCGGTGGCCCGGGTGCGCGCCGGGGAGACGATCGTGGTGACCGACCGGGGCCGGCCGGTCCTACGTCTCGTCCCGGTGGACGAACGGCCAGGAGCCTTGCAGCACATGATCGACTCCGGCGAGGTGACACCGCCGGCCGAGCTGGGGATGCCGGATCTCGTGCTGGAGTTGGCGCCAGAGGTCGGGAGCCTGTCTGACCTGCTCATCGCTGATCGCGACAAGGAGCGGAACAGGTGATCTACCTGGACGCCTGCGCGCTGCTCAAGTTCATCAAGCCGGAAGCCGAGTCGGCAGCTCTGCGTGCGTGGCGCGAGTCGCTGCCGACGGAGACCGAACTGGTGACGAGTGAACTGGCAAGGCTCGAAATCACTCGCACACTGTTGCGGGCCGGCGTCGACCATCAGCAAGTCCCGTACTTCGCGGGGCAAGCAGTGCGGGGTGTCTACCTGGTCGATCTCACCTCGACGGTGCTAGGCCGGGCGATGGCATCCCAGACCCCGAGACTCGGCTCGCTGGACGCAATCCATCTCGCCAGTGCCGATCCGTTCCGCGCGGACCTGTCGGAGTTCGTGACCTACGACAAGGAACTGACCATCGCGGCGGAGGAGCTCGGGTTTCCTGTACTTGCGCCCGCGTGAAGCACTACAGGCCCGGGACGAGATCCCGGGCCTGTAGTCCACGAGTGCGTCAGTAGACGCTGACGCCGTAGCGCGAGAGCGCTTCGGTGACGGGCTGGAAGTACGTCGTACCGCCGGAGGAGCAGTTGCCGGAGCCACCGGAGGTCAGACCGAGGGCGACGGAGCCCGCGAACAGGGCGCCGCCGGAATCGCCACCCTCGGCGCAGACGTTGGTGCGGATCAGACCGGTGACCGTGCCCTCGGCGTAGTTCACCGTGGCGTTGGTGGCCGTGACCGAACCGCTGTGCACACCGGTGGTGCTACCGCTGCGCTTGACCGCCTGGCCGACAGACGCGTTGCCGGCGGACGTGATGTCCTGCGAGGAGCCGTTGTACAGGTCCACCGTGCCGGGGTGGTTCGTGTACGACGTGCTGTACTTCACGATCGCGTAGTCGTTCCCCGGGAAGCTCGACCCGAAGGTCGTCCCGAGCAGCGTGGTCTTGCTCGAGTTCGCGTACCAACTGGACGCGATGTTGCCGCAGTGGCCCGCGGTCAGGAAGTAGTACGTGCTGCCACTGCGGACGTTGAAGCCGAGCGAGCAGCGGTACTGCCCGCCGTAGATGGCGTCACCGCCGGCGATGTACTTCGTCAGTTTGCCGGGGATCTTCTCCAGCGTGACCCGGTTGCCGAACTGCTTGGTGACACCGGTCAGCGCCGACATCTTGGCGCCGGTGACCGTGTCGTCGTACGACACGATGATCCGGCCGTCCGGGTTCGTTTGCCAGGCGGTGCCTGGGATCGACGCGTCCTTGCTCAACGTCGCGGTGATCGCGGATGCGGACAGTGTTGACGGGTTGATCGTCGCGGCCGAGGCCTGGGTGGCCAGCAGTCCGGCGGCAGCGAGCCCGGCGGCGGCCAGGATCGCGGTGGTGCGGCGGATAGGCGAAAATGTCACGGTTTCAGCCTCCTCACGATGAGGACGCGCTCGGGGCGGGTGCGTCCTTGACTTAAACCGTGACCACTCGTACCCCGTTCTCTCCCTGAGTATTCAGCTGAGTTCGGAGCGTAGGGGAATCCTGCGCTCAATAGATGGAGACGCCGTACACGTTGAGGGCCTCGACTACCGGCTGGAAGTAGGTGACACCGCCCGAGGTGCAGTCGCCGGAGCCGCCCGAGGTCAGGCCGAACGCCCACTGCCGGTAGAACAGCGGACCGCCGGAGTCGCCCGGCTCCGCGCAGACGCTGGTGCGGATCAGTCCGGCCACCCGGCCGTCGCCGTAGTTGACCGTCGCATTCAGCCCGGTAACGCGGCCGCTGTGCAGACCGCTGGTGGAGCCGCTGCGGTACACGTACTGCCCGATGCCCGGGTTCATCGCCGTCGTGATGTCCTGCGAGTGCCCGTTGTAGAGGTACACACTGCCGCCCGGCGGCTTCATCTTGATGTCAGTGCGGTAGACGATCAGCGAGTAGTCGTTCCACGGGTAGCTGGAGGCGTGCACCGCGCCGGTGAAGACCTGGTGGTTGGCGTCCTGGTACCACCGGGCGGCCTCGTTGCCGCAGTGACCGGCGGTGAGGAAGTAGTACTTCCCACGCCGCTGCACGTTGAAGCCGACCGAGCACCTGACGTCGCCGCCGTACGTCGCCATGCCGCCGCTGATGTACTTGGTCAGCTTGCCGGGCAGCTTCTCCATCGTGATGCCCTGACCGAGCCGCTTGGTCACGCTGGTCAGTGCGGTGAGCTTGCTGTCGGTGACGGTGGTGTCGTAGGAGACGACGACGGTGCCGTCCGGCTTGGTCATCCAGGCGGTGCCCGGCGTGTTCACCTGCTCGTTCAGGGCCGAGGTGATCGCGGCGGCGGACAGCCGGGGCGGCTTCACCGGATCGGCCTTGGCAGGCATCGTGGCGACAAGGGTCAGCGCGGTGGCGGCGAGCACCGCCGCGGTGCGTCGAAGAGTGGACGATTTCATGGCCATCAGCCTTCCGGGGCGTGCGGCTCTGATGAGCGGAGCGGCGTCTTCAGGACATCGGATGTCCGGTGCTGGAGTCTAGGCGTCCGCAGGCTCAGTCCATGCGGAGCGAATGGAGCACGAAGGAGGCGAGCTCGCGGTAGGCCTCGGCGTCGTTCAGGCCGGTACGGCGGGCGATGTCACCGCGCTGGATCGCCTGCATGGTGTGCGCGATCATCTCGGCCGCGAACGCGATGTCGACCTGCCGGAACATCTTGTTGTTGATCCCGTCCTCGATCAGCGACCGCACCCGCTCGGCCGCGATCCGGGTGTTCCGCTCGTACACCGACCGGGCCGGCGCGAACGTGGCCACGTCGTCCAGGAAGGTCCTGCTGGCCGGCCGGAGCGCGTCCGCGACCGCGTTCAGGTACGCCGCGATCCGCCGGTCGTGCCGGGTCTGCCGGGCCACCGCGGACTCCACCTGCGCGGTGGCATTCTTGAAGTAGTGCTTCACCACCTCGACGGCGAGCTGTTCCTTGCTCGGCGCGAGCGCGTAGAGGGTCGTCTTGCTGCAGCGCAGCTCGGCGGCCAGGTCGTCCAGGGTGAACCGGCTGAAGCCTTGTTCGAGGAACAGGACCAAGAGCCGGTCGAGCAGCTCGGACTGCCGGCGGGTACGGCGCCCCGGAACGACTGTTGTCATATCGAGACAGCATAGAACGATACGGAATTATGTGCTTCAGTATCATTGCGAGTATCATTTCGTCAGCCGTTGAGAGGGGTGCCTGATGGCTGTCGATCGTCTCCTGCCGACCGATGAATCCGTTGATCTGCTCGGCCTGGTCCGTGACCTGTGCGAGCACGAGCTCGCGCCGCACGCGGCCCGGGCCGAGGAGAGCGAGACCTTTCCGCGGGATGCGTTCCGCACGCTCGGCAAGGCCGGCCTGCTCAGCCTGCCCTATCCGGAGCAGTACGGCGGCGCCGAGCAGCCGTACGAGGTGTACCTGCAGATGCTGGAGGAGATCGCCGCCGCCTGGATGTCGGTCGGCGTCGGGGTCTCCGTCCACACCATGACCAGCTACGCCATGGCGACGTTCGGCACCGAGGAGCAGCGGGCCCGCCTGCTGCCCGACATGGTCGGCGGCGACCTGCTCGGCGCCTACGCGCTGTCCGAGCCGCAGGCCGGGTCCGACATCAGCGCGATGACCACTCGCGCCGTCCGCGATGACGACCAGTACGTCCTGAACGGGACGAAGGCCTGGATCAGCCACGGCTCGCACGCCGACTTCTACACCACCTTCGCCCGGACCTCGGACGACCCGAAGCGCGGGATCTCCGCGTTCCACGTGCCGGCATCGGCCGCGGGGCTCAGCTTCGGCGCGCCCGAGCGCAAGATGGGCCTGACCGGGTCGACCACCACGCTGGTGAACTACGACGGCGTCCGCATCCCGGCCGCGAACCTGATCGGCGCCGAGGGTGACGGCATGCGGATCGCGCTGTCCGCGCTGGACTCCGGCCGGCTCGGGATCGCCGCGTGCGCGACAGGCCTGGCCCAGGCCGCGCTCGACGTGGCCGCGGCGTATGCGAAGGAGCGGCAGCAGTTCGGGCAGCCGATAGCGGATTTCCAGGGGATCCAGTTCCTGCTCGCCGACATGGCGGCCGCGGTCGAGTCCGCCCGGTCGACGTACCTGCAGGCCGCTCGGCGGCGCGACCTCGGCCGGCCGTTCACGCAGCAGGCGGCGATCGCCAAGCTGATCTGCACGGACGCGGCGATGAAGGTCACCACGGACGCGGTGCAGGTGCTCGGTGGGTACGGTTACACCCGCGAGTTCCCGGCCGAGCGGTACATGCGTGAGGCCAAGGTGACCCAGATCTTCGAAGGAACCAACCAGATCCAGCGGCTGGTGATCAGCCGCGACCTGCTGAGGAGCGTTTGATGAAATTTGGCCCGGCCGACGTCGCGCTGGTCACCGGTGGTGGTTCCGGGCTCGGAGAGGCGACGGTCCGCCGGCTCGCCGCCGACGGACTGGGGGTCGTGATCGTCGACCTGCCGTCCTCGGCGGGCAAGGCCGTCGCGGACGAGCTGGGCGACCGGGTCGTGTTCGCCCCGGCCGACGTCACCGACGAGACCGCTGTGACCGCTGCCCTGGACGCGGCCGCCGCGCTGGGGACGCTGCGGGTGGTCGTCACCTGCGCCGGGATCGCGACGCCGGGGCGGGTCGTCGGCCGGAAGGGTCCGTTGCCGCTGGCAACGTTTCGGCAGGTCGTCGAGGTGAACCTGGTCGGCACCTTCAACGTGCTCCGACTGGCCGCCGAGCGGATGATCGCCCAGGAGTCCGGCGAGGACGGTGATCGCGGTGTGGTGGTGATGACCGCGTCGATCGCGGCGTACGACGGTCAGGTCGGCCAGGCGGCGTACGCGGCCAGCAAGGGCGGCATCGTCGGTCTCACCCTCACCGCCGCCAGGGATCTCGCCGACAAGGGCATCCGCGTCGTCACCATCGCCCCCGGCACCATGGAGACGCCGATGCTGGCCGGCCTCCCCGAAGAAACCCGCACCATCCTCGAGCAGCAGGTCCCGCACCCGTCCCGGCTGGGCCACCCCTCCGAGTACGCCGCGCTGGTCGCCCACATCCTCGACAACCAACTCCTCAACGGCGAAGTCATCCGCC
Source organism: Kribbella sp. NBC_01510 (assembly GCF_045040325.1). Lineage (NCBI taxonomy): Bacteria > Bacillati > Actinomycetota > Actinomycetes > Propionibacteriales > Kribbellaceae > Kribbella > Kribbella sp. NBC_01510. The sequence continues at coordinate 3,366,321 of NZ_CP109418.1, forward strand.
TGGACGGCGCCCTCCGCATGCCACCCCGCTGACCCACTTCGACCGTCAGCGGGGTGATGGGGTGAGCGGGCGGGCCGGATCGAAGAGGTCGCTGGGCTGGTTGGGGTTGTGGACGCCGGTGCGGATGAGGTCCAGGGCCGGGTAGCCGATCAGGCGTCGGGTCGTGCCGTCGTCGGCCGGGAACTGGCGGGCGAGGTTGCAGCTTGAGTAGGTGACGCGGACCGGCCACGAAGCGGACCGGGTGTGGAGGATGACCACGTAGGTGCGGGGAGACGGGTCCTGGCAGCCGGGTGGAGACTCCGGTGGCCGGCCCTCGGGCGCGGCGCGCAGGAGGCCGGCGAGTTCGGCAGCCTGTTCTGCGGGGACGCTCGATCCGGCGACCAGGGAGCCCTTCCAGTACTCGCAGATACCGGCTGACGTGACCGGATCGCTCGTACTGGTGCCGGGTGGCCGGAAGTCCGCAGGTGTGCAGCCGTAGTCGTCGGTGCCGGTGATCGGGCGGGCGGTGTCGAGGATGCGCCGGCGGAGTGCGTCGTCGTTGGTCAGCACGCTGACCTTCGTGCCGCCGACATAACGTGTCTCCTCGGTCCAGCCCCCGTCGTACTGCTTGATCCCGGGCGCCTGGACGTCGTTGAACCACAGGTACGGCACCCGCCGATCCAGCGGGAGTACGGCGTCCTCACACGTGTGGCCCGACTTCCCGAGCCAGTCGTTGAACCGTCCGATCACCGGCTGGCTCGACGACGAGAACGTCGTACAGGGTGCCGCGCCGGAGATGTACTGCGTCCAGGACTCGGGGACCTGCACCTGCGCGAACTTGTACGACTCCCAGCGCCAGCCGGGCTCAGCCGCGCCGGGGCGGGCGATCGGCGGGTCGGTCCGGAGGTCGGTGAGCGAGTGGGCCGCGGTGATCGCGGTGGCGACCGCGGCGCAGGCCAGGATTGTGGCACCGATGGTGCGGCCGGTTCGGCGGCGGCGCAGGCGATGGTAGACATCGGACAGCAGGTGGTCGTCCGACGGTGCGTCGGTCGCATGCCTCGACAGGCTCGCCGCGACCAGGTCCTCGGTTGCGTCCATATCAGGTGGCCTCCTCGGCCGTGGTCAGCGTGGTGCGCAAAGTGGCCAGCGCCCGGTGGATCTGCGAGCGGATGGTGGCGGGCGAGCAGTCGAGGATCTCGGCGATCTCGGCGTCGGGCAGGTCCTCGTAGTACCGCAGGACGACCGCAGCGCGTTGCTTGGTCGGCAAGGTCGCACACAGAGCCCAGACCGCGTCGTGCTCCGCCTGTGCGTCCGCAAGGTCCGTGCCGGCGGACTCCGGCGCCGGGTCCGGGGTCGGCGTCTCCCGACGGAGGAACCTGCGCCACCGGGAGATGTCGGCGTTCACGATCGACCGGCGGACGTAGGCCTCGGGGTCCTGACCACGACAGATCCGGGTCCACCGCGAGTACGCGGCGATCAGCGCGTCCTGGACGGCTTCCTCGGCGCGAGCGTGGTCGCGCGTGAGCAGGTACGCGAACCGCAACAGCGCGGCACCCCGTTGCGCCACCCACTCGTCGAAGTCGGGCGTTTCCATCCGGCACCTCCCACCCTTATCCACGCTGGCGGGCGGCCGGACGTTGCAAACCTCAGTCGGCCTCGGGGATGGCCGGGGTCGGCAGCGCGAGCTTCTCGTCCGGCTTGGCGCTCAGTACGTCGTCCACGTAGGACCGCGCCGCCTCCATCGTGTCGATCTCGTGGCCGGCCTGCTCGGACAGGAACCAGCGGTGTTCGAGCACCTCGTGGAAGACCTCGGCGGGCTCGAGCTTGCGCTTCAGGTCGCGCGGGACCAGGCGGACGACCGGTTCGAAGACCTCGGTCAGCCACTCGTGCGCGACGATCTCCTCGTCCTCGTTCTGCTGGTCGGTCGAGGCGGCGTAGGAGTCCAGGTCGTTCAGCAGCCGGCGGGCCTGGTTCTCCTCGACGTCCAGTCCTGTCAGCCGGAGCAGCCGGCGCGAGTGGTGGCCGGCGTCCACGACCTTCGGCTGGATCCGGACCTGGCTGCCGTCCCAGTCGGTGATGATGTCGATCTCGGCGACATCGAAGCCGAGGTCGTTCAGCCGCCGGATCCGCGAGTCCAGCCGGTGGATCTCGTCGGTGGCGAACTCCTCGGGTGCGGTCAGCTCGGCCCACAGCGCGTCGTACCGGTCGTTGATCGACTGGACCGTCTCCTGCGGATCGATGTCCGGGTCGAGCAGGCCGCCCTCCTGCAGGTCGAGGAACTCGCCGAACAGGTTGATCTCGGCGGTGTACAGATCGTGCGCGCGCTGCCCGTCGGAGATGTCCTGGTGCAGCTCGCCGGTCTCGGCATCCACCAGGTACGCCGCGAACGCGCCGGCGTCCCGGCGGAACAACGTGTTGGACAGCGAGCAGTCACCCCAGAAGAACCCGAGCAGATGCAGCCGCACGATCAGCGCGACCAGGGCGTCGATCAGCCGGTTGACGGTGTCCGGCCGCAGCGTGCTGGAGAACAGCGCGCGGTAGGGCAGCGAGAACTGCAGGTGCCGGGTGATCAGGATCGAGTCGATCGGCTCGCCGTCGCGGTCCAGCCGGTCGGTGATCACGCCGACCGGTTCAACCGACGGCGCCTCCAGTCGCTCCAAGTCACGCAGCAGCCGGTACTCGTGCATCGCGAGATGCTCGAGCACCTCCTTGATTGCGTACACGGTGCCGTTGACCCGGACGAACCGGACCACATGCCGCGAGATACCGCGCGGCAGCGCGACCAGTTTGTCCTCGGGCCAGTCCTCCAGCGGCACATCCCACGGGAGCGACAGCAGACCGGTGTCCGGGCGAGTGGCGACGAATCGGGGCACGACCCCCAGTCTGTCAGGAATCCTGAGGCTTCAGCGAGGTGCGTAAGTCGTTGCAAGAATTTGCGTGATGTGGCGTAGAGTTTGCGTCATGACACGACGACTTGCAGAGGTGGCCAAGAAGGTCGGCGTCAGCGAAGCCACCGTGAGCCGGGTCCTGAACGGGAAGCCCGGAGTGTCCGAGGCGACCCGGGAAGCGGTGCTCACCGCGCTGGACGTACTGGGGTACGAGCGTCCCACGCAGCTGCGCGGTGATCGCGCGAGGCTGGTCGGGTTGGTGCTGCCGGAGTTGCAGAACCCGATCTTCCCCGCGTTCGCCGAGGTCGTCGGTGGCGCGCTCGCACAGCAAGGTTTCACCTCCTTGCTCTGCACCCGGACGCTCGGCGGGGTGTCCGAGGCCGACTACGTGGATCTGCTCCTGCAGCAGCAGGTGTCCGGGGTCGTCTTCGCCGGCGGGTTCTACGCGCAGGCCGACGCGCCGCATCAGCACTACGAGCTGATCCAGGAGCGCAAGCTGCCGACCGTGCTGGTCAACGCGGCCGTCGACCACCTCGGCTTCCCGCAGGTGTCGTCGGACGACGTCGTCGCCGCGGAGATGGCGATCGGGCACCTGCGCGCGCTCGGTCACCGCCGGATCGGGATGGTGCTCGGGCCCCGCGACCACATCCCGTCGCGGCGGAAGCTGGACGCGTTCCTCGCCTCGGAGGAGGCGGACCCGGACCTGGTCGAGCACACGATGTTCTCGCTCGAGGGTGGGCACGCGGCCGCCACCCGGCTGGTCAACAACGGCGTCACCGGCATCGTCTGTGCCAGTGACATCCTCGCCCTCGGCGCGATCCGCGCGGTTCGCCGGGCCGGCCTCTCCGTCCCCGACGAGGTCTCGGTGATCGGGTACGACGACTCCGCGATGATGAACTGCACCGACCCGCCCCTGACCACCGTCCGCCAGCCGATCGATGCGATGGGCCGGGCCGCGGTCGACATGCTGGTCGCGCTGATCGAGCGGGCCGCCGTACCCGCCGACGAACTGCTCTTCGAGCCCGAGCTGGTGGTCCGGGCCTCCACCGCCCGCGCCCGCATCTAGCATCCTGACCAGGCACTCCGCCAGTACAAAGGTTCCCCTCGCCAAGGTCACCTGATCGACTGAAAGCGCTGTGCCGCCGGCAATCGATTGCCCACATCACAGTCCCTTCACTCGACTGCTGCAGCCGGCGAATCTGCACGGTGGCTTCAGTGGATGGGCTGTGCAGAGAGTCGGGACTGGGATAGGAACTGGGCGGGTGGAACAGGTTATTTCCTGTCCCAACGCTCCACACGGTGTCCCATCCCCCGAGAGTCGGCCAGCACGAGCCCCAGTACGCCGGGCCGCCCGGAGCGGTCACCCACCCGTACGCCGGTCCCGCCGGCTGAGCGCCACGGCGTGTCCCGCCGCCTGCGCACTACCCACCTTCGATCCCCAGCCGCCGACCGGTCTGCCGGTCGGCGGTTTGCTGTTATGTGCCGTGCGTACGAGACACCTTCCCATCTGAAGTCATGATTTTGCAATCTCAAATCGAAGTATTGCGCGACGGTGTCGAGTTGCCTACGGTGTCCGCAAGATCGAGGGAGAGGGTGGATCGATGAGGACAACGCGCCGCGGGCTCAGCCTGGTGTTGGTGGTGGGACTCGGGCTGGTGGCCGCGTCCTGCGGATCGGGGGAGGCGAAGAAGCCGGCCGCCGAGGGATCGGCGGACGGGCCGGTGACGATCACGGTCGGCTGCCAGCCGCCGAAGAGCAATCCGAAGGAACGCACGGCCTGGGACGCGGATGTGGCGGCCTTCCAGAAGCAGCACCCGAACATCACCATCCAGAGCAAGGACGCGTTCCCCTGCATCAACCCGGACACGTTCCAGGCGAAGCTGGCCGGCGGCACCCAGGAGGATGTCTTCTACGTCTACTACACCGACGTCCAGAAGATCATCAAAGCCAAGCAGGCCGCGGACATCAGCCAGTACGTCGGCAGCGTCGGCGCGGTCAAGGACCTGCGTCCCGACGTGATGGGCGTGTTCAAGGACGGCGACAAGACCTACGGCCTGCCGCGCAACAACTACAACATGGGCCTGGTCTACAACCGCAAGCTGTTCACCCAGGCCGGCCTGAACCCGGACAGCCCACCGACGACCTGGTCCGAGGTGCAGGAGGACGCGAAGAAGATCGCCGCACTCGGCCCCGGGTACGTCGGCTATGGCGAGTACTCGGCCGGTAACACCGGTGGCTGGCACTTCGCCGCCTCGCTCTACGCCCGCGGCGGCTCGATGGTCAGCGACGACGGCAAGACCGCCGCGTTCAACAGCGCCGAAGGCAAGGCGGTGCTGGAGAACCTGAAGAAGATGCGCTGGGACGACAACTCGATGGGCAGCAAGCAGCTCCTCCAGTGGGAGGACCTGATGCGGATGATGGGTTCCGGCAAGCTCGGCATGATGATCGGCGCGCCGGACGTCGTGCAGTCGGTGAACAACGACTTCCAGGGCAAGTTCGACGACTACGGCGTCACCGCCGTACCGGAGTCCGACGGCAAGGCGTCGCTGAGCGGTGGCGACGGCTACATGTTCAACCCGAAGGCGACGCCGGAGAAGATCAAGGCCGGTCTGCTCTGGCTGCAGTTCCACGAGCTGACGCCGGGTCAGGGCCAGTTCAACTACGCGCGGTCCAAGGAGCAGGGCCGTCCGGTCGGACTGCCGATCCCGGATCTGTACGGCGATTCCGCGCCGGGCAAGCAGATCGTTGACCTGCGCAAGCAGTACGCGACTGTTCCGGTCGACCACTTCGCGCCGTACGTCGCCGCGCAGCCGAACATCACCAACAAGCTCGAACCGCCGAAGGCGCAGGAGCTGTACGCCGTCCTCGACGTGGCGATGTCCGCGGTGCTGACCCGCAAGGACGCCGACATCGACAAGCTGCTGTCCGACTCGGAGAGCAAGGCCAACAAGATCCTGGCCAAGAACACCTGATGGCTGTTACCGAGCAGCAGGTCCGTCGTCCCCACGCAGTGGGGGCGACGGACCCGCGATCACCGGACGACCACGGCGCTCTCCGCCGGGCGGTTGGGCGCAACCTCACTGCGTACGGGTTTCTCTGTGGTGCACTGATCTGTTTTGCCTTGTTTTCCTGGTATCCGATGATCCGAGAGGTGGTTCTGAGTCTTCAGCAGAACAACTTCGTGGATCCGGGGGTGTGGGTCGGGTTCGACAACTTCAGGACGGTGATCGAGGATCCGGCGTTCCGGTCGGCGTGGCTGAACACGGCCGCGTTCAGCGCGCTCGCGCTGGTCATCGGGTATGCGGTCCCCTTCGTGCTGGCCGTCGTACTCAACGAGCTCAGGCACGCGAAGGCGTACCTGAGGTTCGTCGTCTACCTGCCGGTGATGCTCCCGCCGGCGGTCGCCGTACTGCTGTTCAAGTGGTTCTACGACCCCGGCAACGGCCTGTTCAACCAGGTGCTCGACGTCTTCCACCTCCCGCCGCTGAGCTGGCTGGACTCCACGAGTACGGCGCTCGTCAGCCTCGTGCTCGTGTCGACCTGGATGAACCTCGGCACCGGCACGCTGATCTACCTGGCGGCGCTGCAGAGCATCCCCGGCGATCTCTACGAGTCGGCCGAGCTCGACGGCGCCGGCCTGTTCCGGCGCGTCTGGCACGTGACGGTCCCGCAGACCAAGCTGATCCTGCTGGTGATGCTGCTCCTGCAGATCGTCGCGACCATGCAGGTGTTCATCGAGCCGTACCTGCTGACCGGCGGCGGCCCGGAGAACGCGACCGTCACCGTCGCCTACCTGATGTACCAGTACGCCTTCAACTTCGGCGACTTCGGCGGCGGCAGCGCCCTCGGCCTGATGCTGATGATCGTGCTGCTGGTGTTCTCCACCGTCTACCTGCGGGTCTCGCGCGAGGAGGACGCCCGATGAGGACTCTGGTGTCGCCCCTCTCACTCCGGACTCCGAGAGGACGAGTGATCTACTGGACCACGCTGGTCGTCGTCGTGATCGGATTCACCGGCGCCTTCGTCTTCCCGCTGTACTGGATGGTGACCGGCGCAATGAAGTCACCGGACGAGATCGCCCAGATCCCGCCGAGCTTCTTCCCGAAGCATGTCGACTTCGGTGTCTACAAGGACGCCTGGGACCAACTCCAGCTCGGGATCTTCCTGAAGAACACCGCCTTGTACGCCGGTGGCGCGTGGCTGTTCACGCTCGCGGTGGACGTGACCGCGGCGTACGCGTTGTCGAAGCTCCGCCCGTTCTTCGGCAAGCTGATCCTGGGCGCGATGCTGGCGACCCTGATGATCCCGCCGATGGTCCTGCTGCTGCCGACGTACCTCGTCGCGAAGGACCTGCCGATCTTCCACGCCAGCCTGCTGAACACACCCTGGGCGATCTGGTTGCCGGCGGCAGCGAACGGGTTCTTCGTCTTCCTGCTCAAGCGGTTCTTCGACTCGATCCCGCGCGAGCTGCTGGAGGCCGCGGAGATCGACGGCGCGTCGCCGCTGCGGATCCTCTGGTCGATCGTGCTGCCGGTGTCGCGGCCGATCCTCGGGGTGGTGTCGATCCTGTCCGTGGTGACGGTGTGGAAGGACTTCGTCTGGCCGCTGCTGGTGCTGCCGGAGACCGACAAGATGTCGATCAGTGTCGGCATCGCGTCGCTGTCCGCGCAGATGCCGCAGAACGTGCTGATCGCCTCGCTGGTGATCGCCAGCCTTCCAACCATCCTCGTGTTCTTCATCTTCCAGCGGAGCATCATGGCCGGGCTCACCGCCGGAAGCCTGAAAGGTTAAGGAGATTCGATGGCCGACGAATGGTGGCGTGGAGCTGCGATCTACCAGGTCTATCTGCGGAGTTTCGCGGACGGGAACGGGGACGGGATCGGCGATCTGGCCGGGCTGCGCCGGCGGTTGCCGTACCTGGCCGAGCTCGGCGTGGACGCGATCTGGCTGAACCCGTGGTACCCGTCCCCGATGGCCGACGGCGGGTACGACGTCGCCGACTACCGCGCGATCGACCCGGCCTTCGGCACGCTGGCCGAGGCCGAGGCGTACATCGCGGAGGCGCACGCACTGAACATCCGCACAATCATCGACATCGTGCCCAACCACGGCTCCGGCCAGCAGGCCTGGTTCGTCGAGGCGCTACGAGGCGGCCCGGGCTCACCCGAGCGGGAGCGGTTCATCTTCCGGCCAGGTCACGGTGACCGGCCGCCGAACGACTGGCAGTCGATCTTCAACGGCCCCGCCTGGACCCAGGTCGAGGACGGCGAGTGGTACCTGCACCTGTTCGCCCCCGAGCAGCCGGACTTCAACTGGCGCAACCCCGAGGTGGTCGAGGAGTTCCACGACATCCTCAGGTTCTGGCTGGATCGTGGCGTCGACGGGATCCGGATCGACAGTGCCGCCGTACTGTTCAAGGATCTGGACAGCGTCGAGGAGTCGTACACCGACCACGACGAGGCGCACGACGTCTACCGCGGCTGGCGGCAGATCACCGACTCGTACGACGCCCGGTTCCTGGTCGGCGAGATGTGGATGCCGGACCAGGAGCGGTTCGCGCTGTACCTGCGGCCGGACGAGATGCACACGGCGTTCAACTTCGACTTCCTGTCCCGCCCGTGGGAGGCCGGCGAGCTGAAGGCGTCCATCGATCTCACGCTGTCGACCCACGTCCCGATCGGCGCGCCGCCGACCTGGGTGCTGTCCAACCACGACGTCACCCGGCCGGTGACGAAGTACGGGCGCCCGGACACGTCGTTCTCGCACCAGGACCGCAAGCACGGCATGCGCACGGACCTCGTCCTCGGCGAACGCCGGGCCCGGGCGGCAGCCCTGCTCGCCATGGCCCTCCCAGGCGGCTTGTACGTCTACCAGGGTGAAGAGCTCGGCCTTCCGGAAGTCGAGAACCTGCCCGACGAGCTCCTCCAGGACCCCATCTTCACCCGCTCGGGCGGCACCGACCGCGGCCGGGATGGTTGCCGCGTCCCCCTACCGTGGTCCGGCAAGGAGCCGCCGTTCGGCTTCGGCGCCGGCTCGACCTGGCTCCCGCAACCCGCCGACTGGAAGAACCTCACCGTCGAGTCCCAGCACGACGACCAGAACTCGATGCTCACCCTCTACCGCACCGGCCTGAAGCTCCGCCGCGCCTACCTGGGCGACGGCACCCTCACCTGGGTGGACTCACCACCCCGTGTACTCACGTTCCGGCGCGAGAACCTGGCCTGCGTGACCAACTTGAGCGCCGAGCCTGTCGACCTGCCGCCGCACGAAGAGGTGCTGCTGACCAGCACCCCCCTCGACGACGGCCGGCTGCCGAGCGACGCGACCGCTTGGATCCGCTGATGCGGGGAAACAAACTTGCGTCAGCCGACCAGAAGTTTCCCCGCCACCCTCATCCAAGCGGACGGAAGCGGCGGAGGCGGAGGCTGTTGGAGACGACGAATACGGAGCTGAAGGCCATGGCGGCGCCGGCCAGCATCGGGTTGAGGAGGCCGGCGGCGGCCAGCGGTAGCGCAGCCACGTTGTAGGCGAAGGCCCAGAACAGGTTGCCCTTGATGGTCCGCAGCGTGCTGCGCGACAGGCGGATGGCGTCCGCGGCGGCGCGGAGGTCGCCGCGGACCAGGGTCAGGTCGCTGGCCTCGATCGCCACATCGGTGCCGGTGCCCATGCTCAGGCCGAGGTCGGCCTGGGCGAGGGCGGCCGCGTCGTTCACGCCGTCGCCGACCATCGCGACCACGCGGCCCTCGCTCTGCAGCTTCTTCACCACGTCGACCTTGTCGGCCGGCAGCACCTCGGCGATCACCTCGTCGATGCCGACCTCGGCAGCCACCTTCGTCGCGACCGCCTCGTTGTCACCGGTCAACAGGACCGGCCGAAGACCCAGCCCACGAAGGTCCCGGATCGCCTGCACGGACGTCGGCTTCACCGTGTCCGCGACGACCAGCACGGCCCGCGCCGTCCCGTCCCAGCCGACGGCGACCGCCGTACTGCCCTCGGCCTCGGCGTGCTCCTTCGCATGCGCGAGGTCGTCCGGCAGGTGCTGACTCCACTCCTCCAGCAGCCGCGTCCGCCCGACGAGTACGGCGTGACCGTCGACGATGCCCTGGACGCCAAGGCCCTCGACGTTCCCGAAGTCCTCGGCCTCGGGCAGCCGGCCGACCTCGGCGGCCGCGCCACGAGCGATGGCCTGCGCGATCGGGTGCTCACTGGAGTGCTCCAGCGCCCCGGCCAGCCGCAGTACGTCGGCCCGCTCCTGCCCAGGAGCCAGCAGTACGTCGACCAGCTCCATCCGGCCCGTGGTCACGGTGCCCGTCTTGTCCAGTACGACGGTGTCGACCCGGCGCGTGGACTCGAGCACCTCCGGACCCTTGATCAGGATGCCCAGCTGCGCACCCCGCCCGGTGCCGACCATCAACGCGGTCGGTGTGGCCAGCCCGAGTGCACAAGGGCAGGCGATGATCAGTACGGCGACCGCCGCGGTGAACGCCACCTCGACCGGCGAACCGTTGCCGAGCCAGAAACCCAGCGTGGCCAGCGCCAGCCCGATCACGATCGGCACGAAGAACCCGGACACCCGGTCCGCCAGCCGCTGCACCGCGGCCTTCCCGTTCTGTGCATCCTCGACCAGCCGGGCCATCTGGGCCAGCTGCGTGTCCGCTCCGACCCGGGTCGCCCGGACGACGAGCCGTCCACCGGCGTTGACGGTCGCACCGACGACCGCGTCACCTTCACTGACCTCGACCGGCACGGACTCACCGGTCAGCATCGACGCGTCGACCGCGCTGCTGCCGGTCACGATCACCCCGTCGGTCGCCACCTTCTCGCCCGGCCGGACGACGAACTCGTCACCCACGACCAGTTGGTCGGCCGGGATCCGGGTCTCCGCACCGTTCCGCAGTACGGCGACATCCTTCGCGCCGAGCTCCAGCAGCGCGTGCAGAGCGGCGCCCGACCGGCGCTTGGCGCGGGCCTCGAAGTACCGCCCGGCCAGGATGAACGTGGTCACGGCGACCGCGACCTCGAGGTAGATCTCCTCGGCCCCGGTGCCGCGGGACGGGATCAGCGTGAACGGCATCTTCATCCCGGGCCGGCCGGCGTCGCCGATGAACAACGCGTACAGCGACCAGAGGAACGAGCTCAGCACGCCGAGCGAGATCAGCGTGTCCATCGTGGTGGCGGCGTGCCGCAGGTTGGTCCAGGCGGCCTTGTGGAACGGCCAGGCCGCCCAGGTCACCACCGGGAAGGCGAGCGTCAGCGACGCCCACTGCCAGAAGTCGAACTGCAGCGCCGGGATCATCCCGAACGCGATCACCGGAATCGCCAGCACGATGCTCGCGATCAGCCGCTCGCGCAACGGCTTCAGTTCGTCGGGCTCGGCAACGTTGCTCTCGGCAACTGCCGGCGCCGGCAGCGTCGCGGTGTAGCCGGTCTTCTCGACGGTCGCGACCAGGTCGTCGGTGCTGATGCCGTCCGAGTAGGTCACCTTCGCCTTCTCGGTGGCGTAGTTGACGGTCGCCGAGACCCCGTCCATCCGGTTCAACTTCTTCTCGACGCGGGCGGCGCACGAGGCGCACGTCATGCCGCCGATGATGAGCTCGACAGATCTGCCGGTTTCTGTGTTGGTCATGATCCCACCCGCACGGTGAACTCCGCGGTGTGCACCGCACCCGCGTGCTGGAAGTCGAGGTACAGCCGGTAGGTCCCCGCGGTCGGGAACGTGGTGCCGAAGCTGATCGACGGGCCGCCCTTCATACCGGGCTCGGCGTGTTGCGCCGGGTGGTTGTGCAGGTAGGCGAGGTCGCCGCTGCGCAACGACACCAGGTGGCCGAACGCGCCCAGGTAGGGCTGCAGGTCCGTGACCGGCTTCCCGCCGCGACTGGCCCGGAACGTGAGCTCGGACTCGTGTCCCGCGACCGGATTGCCCTCGAGCGTCACGTCGTACCCAGTGAAGCTGTCGGTGCCGGCCGGCTTTGGCAGTGGGACCGGGGTGAAGCTTCCGGAGACGCTGACGTCGGTGCCCAGGGTCAGCTTCTTGTCCAGGCCGGCCGGCTGGAAGTCGGCGTACAGCCGCCAGGTCCCGCCGGTGGTGAAGGTGAACGGGATGCTCCAGGCGCCCGTCGCGTCCATGGTCGGATGCACGTGGTGGAAGCCGGACAGGTCACGCCGGACCACGATCAGGTGCAGGTCCTTCTCGTGCGTCTTGGTGTACGTCGTCACCGGCTTGCCATCGGGGCCCTGGATCGTGAAGCGCAGTTGGGTCTTGGCGCCGGACCGGAAGGACGTGGTCGCCGGGCTCAACGTGTAGCCTGCGTCGGACACCGCGAGCCCGGGCAGTTGCCCGCCCGCGTCGTGCCCTGCTTCTTCCGCCATGCCACCCATCTCCTCGTTGCTGTGAGCCTGGGCAGGCGCGGGATCGGCCGCCGCGACCGGGTCGACCGCAGAGCCGATCGCGAACGCCGCCCCGAAGGCCAGGGCGAGCGCACCGGCGAACGCACCGAGCCGGAGCGCGGCGGCCCGGCTCACGACGCCGCCAGCTCGTAGCCCGCCTCGTCGACGGCCTCGCGTACGGCGGTCTCCTCGAGAACGGACTCGCTCGTCACGTGCACCGCGGATGTGCCGCCCGCGTTCAGGTCGATGCTGACCTCCCGCACGCCGGGAAGCTTGGTCAGCTCCTCGGTGACGGCGGCAGTGCAGTGCCCGCAGGTCATCCCGGTGACGGAGTAGGTGGTGGTGGTCATATCGGACTCCTTGAGAGTTTTCAGCTACGAACGAGACGGGCGATCGCGTCGGAGGCCTCGCGGACCTTCTCCTCGGCCTCGGCGCCGCCCTTCTGCGCGGCCTCGACCACGCAGTGCGAGAGGTGCTCGTCGAGCAGCTCGAGCGAGAACGACTGCAGCGCCTTCGTCGCGGCCGACACCTGGGTGAGGATGTCGATGCAGTACTTGTCCTCCTCGACCATCCGCTGCAGACCGCGGATCTGGCCCTCGATCCGCCGCAGCCGCTTCAGGTGGCTGCTCTTCTCGGCGGTGTATCCGTGCACATGGCCGTCGGCGTCGGTGGTCATCACAAGCTCCTCATCTACCCCTCGGGGGTATGTCGACACACAGAAAAGTACCCCCTATGGGTATCCGGCGCAAGTCCTGCGCGGATACCGGTAGGGGGTACTTGGCGGCCCCGGTCAGAGACTGGGCCGCGACATCAGCTCCTGACGCGTCGTCGCCACCACCACCCGAACAGCACGATCCCGAGGGTGAGCGCAGCGGAGGCCGCGCCGATGGCCAGGCCGCGCCGCAGGCCCGGCGGGATGAACGTGCACTCGATCCGGTCGGCCGTGCCGGTCAGGGGTACGGCGACCAGACCGCCGTAGTCCCGTGGATTCCGAGCCTCTCCGTCCCCGGCCGAGCACTGCCAGCCGGACACCCGCGGCACGGACACCACGGCGTACCCCTTGCTGCCCGGCGGCAGCGTCGCGCGGATCGAGTGACCGCCGGCCTCCACGTCCGTCGCCCCGCTCGCCCGCAGCCGCCGGACCACCTTCGCCAGGGCTTGCTGATCAAGGCAGCCGACCGCTCCCTTCGGCGGGATGCCCTGCGGAGCCTCGCCGAAGTTGATCTCGATCAGAACGACGCCGGACTTCGGTACGGTGCCCAGCCGGACCATCGCGCTGTTCGTGTTGATACCGGGCCGGCGGGTCGCGGACAGCTCGTGCCAGACGCCGTCGGCCAGCCGCGCCCGGCCGGCCACCCGCGGAAGGTTCAGGAACGCGGTCGTCCCGGCCGTGCACGCCGCGACCAGCTTCACCTCACCGGTGGCGAACCTGGTGCCCTTGTAGTCGGGGATCTCGTACACCTTGGTGCCGAGCAGCCGCTCCTGGGCGGCGTAGGCGCTCGAGGTGTCGGTCAGGCCGAGATTCCGCCGGACCGTGACGAGCGGGGGTGCCTGCGACCGGAGGATCCTCGGGCCGCTGGCCCGCAGTTGCAGCCTGGCCCCGACCGCGAAGATCGCATCGGTCACCGGGTTGTCGAGCGTGTGCGAAGCGCGGCCGTAGCCGGACCAGCCGAAGCCGAGATCGGTCAGCGTCTGGTTCAGCGTGTACGGCAGCAGGCTGCTGTAGAGGCCGGCGCCCTGGCCACCGAGCAGCATCGGATCGTTCGGCGTGATCGACGTGCCCGGTTCGGTCCGGTACTGCGGCCAGTCCTGAGCCGCTGCGATCGTGTCGTGACGCTTGGTCTGCGCGGCGTCCCACGGGCCCTCCGTCGCGCTGAGCACCTTCGCGCGCTTCTCGTCGGTCACCACCGCGGTCCACGTGGTCTCCACGGCGACGACGACCATCAGGACGGCGAAGGCGACCATGACCGGCCACTTGTGCCGGCGCAGGGCCGAACGCCGGACAGCCCAAATGGTGCCGAACGCAACCAAAGTCGCGGCTCCGGATGCGATCAGGACGGTCATCGCGTGCCGGGTCAGCAACGGACTGCCGATGGACAGCACCGCGATCACGGCCAGCAGGGCGCCGCCGCACAGCACCGCGATCGGGCCGGGCAGGCCGTACGCGACCGCCAGCCAGCCGAGGACGACGATCACGCCGCACAGCACGAACGCCTCGCGGTACTGGCTGCCGTTCGGGGTGTCGAAGCCGTGCCACATCTCCTGCGTCGGCGCCCATCGGAAGGAGAGCGTGAGCAGGACCGTCGTCACCACCCAGACCACCTTGGTCCGGAGCGGGACGAAGCGGTTGAACGGCATCGTCAGGGCGAGCAGCAGGGCGACCGTTCCGACGTACAGGCTCGCGGTCCGGCCGACGCCCTCGGACAGCGGGAGCAGGCGGGACAGGAACAGGTCGATCCGCGACGCCTTGAACACACCGGACGGCGACGGCGTTGCGGCGTCGTTGGCGGTGAGGACCGGTAGCAGGATGGGCGCGGCCAGGGCCAGGCCGAGCACGAACGAGATGCCGTGCCGCACCACCACCCGCAGCCGCAGCAGCCAGCTGAGGTCACTGGTCAGCACCCGAGCGAGCAGGAAGATCCCAGCCGCGATCGTTGCCATGTAGGCGGTGTAGAAGTTGGACACCCAGAACACGGCGACCACCAGCACACTGAGTAGCCGGTTGGTCCGGCGCAGTGACCACTCGGCCACCAGGAAGAACATCGGCAGTGCGATCAGGCCGTCCAGCCACATCGGCACGTACGACCCGTCGTCGAGGGCCCAGCCGCAGACGCCGTACGACGCTGCCAAGATCGCCGCAACCCAACGGGGTCCTTTGTGCATCTTCAGGAGTAGGACCGCCATGGCGGCCGCGGCCAGGCTGAGTTTGAGGACGGTGATGACGTAGACCGCCAGGTCGATCTGGTCGCGCGGGAACAGACCCACCAGCAGGGACAACGGGCTGCCGAGATCGACGCCGTAGTCGGCCAGGAAGCCGACGCCGAACGCGCTCTGGAAGTTGAAGAGCAGGTCGCCCTGGGCACGACCGTGCAGGATGTCCCACAGATGAGCGAAGAAAGGGATGTACTGCGTGCCAAGATCGTTGGTACTGCGGGACAGTGAGCCGAAGGGATAGGTTTCGCGGATGATTCCGGACGCGGTGAAGACCGCCGCCACCAGCACGCCGGCGACGAGCGCGGGGAGCAGTGCCGAGCGCCGTCGTACCGCTCTGCTGTCCGAATCCACCGGCCGCCCCTCTGCTCGCCCTGGATGGTGCATATGAGCACAACGATGCGTCTGAGCCTAGTGGTGCCCTGTTACAACGAGGTCGAGGTGGTCACGCGGTTCCACGAGGCGCTCAGCCGCGAGCTGGTCGCGACCGGCCGCCCGTACGAGATCGTGTACGTCGACGACGGCAGTACTGATGGGACGCTCGACGAGCTGGTGAAGTTGGCCGCCGCCGACGAGGCGGTGCGCTACCTGTCCTTCAGCCGGAACTTCGGCAAGGAGGCCGCGATGCTGGCCGGCCTGCGGTACGCAGGAGGCGACGCCGTAGTGATCATGGACGCCGACCTGCAGCACCCGCCGGAGCTGATCGGCCGGATGCTCGAGCAGTACGAGCGCGGCTTCGACCAGGTGATCGCGCGCCGGACCCGGACCGGCGACCCGGCGACCCGGACCCTTTTCGCGCGGACGTACTACTGGCTGATCAACCGCTGGGCCGACGTCGAGCTGGTCGACGGGGTCGGCGACTTCCGGCTGCTGTCGCGGCGCGCGGTCGACGGGCTGCTGGAGCTGGGCGAGTACAACCGGTTCTCCAAGGGGTTGTTCGCCTGGATCGGGTTCGAGTCGATCCTGTTCGAGTACGACAACGTGAAGCAGCCGGACCGGAAGAGCCGGTGGACGTTCCGGCGCCTGCTCGAGTACGGGCTGGACGGGCTGCTGTCGTTCAACAACCGGCCGCTGCGGATGGCGATCTACGTCGGCCTGCTGCTCACCGCGGTCGCCGCCGGGTACGCCGTCTGGGTGATCGTGAACGCGGTCCTGAACGGGGTCCAGATGCCCGGGTACGTCACGCTGATCGCGGCGATCACCGGGCTCGGCGGGCTGCAGATGGTGATGCTCGGCGTGATCGGCGAGTACATCGGCCGGATCTACTACGAGACCAAGCATCGGCCGCACTACCTGCTCAAGCAGAGCAACATCGACCCGATCGACCGCCCCGCCACCCAGACCCCGCGCAGCCGGCAGCTTCCTTAGGCAGTGTGACCTCAGAACGTGCAGCGGCCCCGGGTGGACGAACCACCCGGGGCCGCTGCGTTGCGTCGTACCGGCGATCAGGCGGTCAGCCGCTCGTCGGTGGAGGTGGAGAACAGGTGCAGCTTGTCCGGCACCGCCGCGAGGTGGATGGTCGCGCCCTTCTCGACCGGCATCCGGGCGTCGATCCGGGCGACGATCTGCTGGTGCTCGTTGTTGTGCTCCGCAGTGCCGTACAGGTACGCGTCGGCGCCGAGCTCCTCGACCACGGCCACGTGAACCGGCAGGCCCTGGTCGGCGACCTTGAAGGCCTCCGGCCGGACACCCAGGGTCAGGGTCTTGTCGTTGCCGGCCCTCGCCAGGATGGCGCGATCGACCGGCACGATGTAGTCGCCGAGCTTGGCGCCACCCTCGACCAGGTCCGCCTCGAGCAGGTTCATCGCCGGCGAACCGATGAAGCCGGCCACGAACTTGTTCTTCGGGGCGTCGTACAGGTTCAGCGGGGTGTCGACCTGCTGGAGCAGACCGTCCTTGAGGACGGCGACCCGGTCGCCCATCGTCATGGCCTCGACCTGGTCGTGCGTGACGTAAACGGTCGTGACCCCGAGCCGCTGCTGCAGCTCGGCGATCTGGGTACGGGTCTGCACGCGCAGCTTGGCGTCGAGATTCGACAGCGGCTCGTCCATCAGGAAGACCTGCGGGTTACGCACGATCGCGCGACCCATCGCGACACGCTGACGCTGACCACCGGACAGCGCCTTCGGCTTGCGCTCCAGGTACTCCTCCAGGCCGAGCAGCTTGGCCGCCTCCATGACCCGCTTGGCGCGGTCCTCCTTGGAGACACCCTGCATCTTCAGCGCGAAGCCCATGTTGTCCGCGACCGACATGTGCGGGTAGAGCGCGTAGTTCTGGAACACCATCGCGATGTCCCGCTCCTTCGGCGGACGGTGCGTGACGTCGCGGTCGCCGATGTAGATGGAACCCTCGTTGACCTCTTCGAGGCCGGCGAGCATCCGGAGCGAGGTGGACTTGCCGCAGCCCGACGGGCCGACGAGAACCATGAACTCGCCGTCCTCGATCTCGAGGTTCAGCTTGTCGACGGCGGGGGTGTCACCACCCGGGTAGATCCGGGTTGCCGACTTGAAAGACACAGTGGCCATGACGATTACTTCCCTTCACCGGCAGGAACGTGCCGGACGATCCGAGTAAAGGCCCCCGGGCGGGGGTGCGTTCATCCTCGCCCGCCCCGCTCGTCCTGACAAGCTGTACGGCGTGTGACGTGTCCATTCTGTTCACGTAGTGGACAACTGTGCGCAGTCTCAGTCTGCAAGTTCTTGCAGGATCTTGCTGCAACGTCAACCGCCGATGGGTACAGTGCCCCGCGTGAGCAGTAGAGCGAGGCTGGCGGACATCGCGGCCAAGGCGGGGGTCAGCGAGGCGACGGTCTCCCGGGTGCTGAACGGCAAGCCGGGGGTGGCGGAGGAGACCAAACAGTCGGTCCTGACGGCGCTCGACGTCCTCGGGTTCGAGCGGCCGACCCGGTTGCGGCGGCGGTCGGCGGGCCTGATCGGGCTGGTGATGCCGGAGCTGATCAACCCGATCTTCCCGGCGTTCGCCCAGGTGATCGAGTCGGCGCTGTCGCAGCGTGGCTTCACGCCGGTGCTGTGCACGCAGTCGCCGTCCGGCGCGACCGAGGAGGAGTACGTCGAGCTGCTGCTGGAGCGCGGTGTCTCCGGGATCATCTTCGTCTCCGGCCTGCACGCGGACACCGGCGCCGACCACGCCCGCTACCAGGCGCTGGTGGACCGCCGGCTGCCGGTGGTGTTCGTGAACGGCTGGCTGCCCGGGGTGGAGGCGCCGTTCGTGTCGTCCGACGAGTATGCCGCGATGGAGCTGGCCGTCTCGCATTTGGTTGCCCTCGGCCACCGTCGGATCGGGTTCGCGTCCGGGCCGGAGCGGTTCATCGTGGTGCAGCGCAAGCTGGCCGGCTACCGCACCTCGATGAAGGCCCAGCTGGGCGTTTCCGACGAGGACCTGCATCCGTTGGTCGCATTGAGCATGTTCGGCGTCGAGGGCGGCGCCGCGGCGGCCCAGCAGTTGCTGGACGCCCAGGTCAGCGCGGTCATCTGCGGCTCCGACATGATGGCGCTCGGCGTCATCCGCGCCGCCCGCCAGCGCGGCCTGTCCGTCCCCGGCGACATCTCGGTCGTCGGCTACGACGACGCTCCGATGATGGAGTTCACCGACCCCCCGATGACGACCATCCGCCAACCAGTCCAATCCATGGCCCTGGCCGCCGTCCAGTCTTTGCTTGAAGAGGTCCGCGGCCACACCACGCCGCACACGGAGTTCCTGTTCCGGCCGGAGCTCGTCGTCCGCGGGTCCACCGGGCCGGCGCGCTAGGTCCAGTCCTCGCAGGTCTTCGTCTTGAAGTCCTCGAGGGACTCGGACCTGTGTCCTTCCTGCTCGCGCTCCGGCACGAGCACGGTGCCAGGCTTGAGGCCGGACAGATCCCGGTCACTGAAGTCGAGGTGGTTCGCGGACCAGCTGTTGTCGTTCGACCACCCGTAGATCGTGTACTGCTGCTCCGGGTCGCGCCCCTCGAGCTCCCCGACCACAGCCCAGCCGTTCCCGCCGGAGTCCAGGGTGAACTGCGAGAACCCGGTCACCGGAGAGCTGACCTCCCACTTGCCGAGCGTCTTGTCATCCCGGTACAGCGTCGCGCCGTCGATGTGCCCCTCGCACATCTGGACGACGATCACAGCTGCGCCCTGGGCGTCGACCGTCACGCCGACGACTCCGCCCGGCGCAACCGTGCAGCTGGTCAGGCCCGCACAGCAGGCTGCCGCGGCGCCCCAGATCCCCATCCACCTACGCACGGCATCAGGGTAGGTGGCGGGAGGGGCGTCGTACGCAGAGCTCCGGCCCGGAAGCCCGTCCCCTGCCGGGCGGGTTCCGGGCCGGAGGCCTCGGGGTGGTTACTTGGAGATGTGACCTCTCACTTGGAGAGGTGGAAGGCCGCCGTGGGGAGGCTGGTCTTGCCGTTGGCCCAGAGGGCGTTCACCTTGGAGCGCTCGGTGGCGTCCGGGTAGGGGTTGGTGCAGGACGGGCCGGGGCCGCCGCCGGACATCAGTTCGGAGCAGGGGCCGGAGTAGTGGTCGGGCAGGCCGAGCACGTGGCCGGTCTCGTGGGCGGTGATCCGGGTCGGGTCGTACTGCTGCGCCTGGGCGTAGTCGAGGAAGACGTACCCGCTGCCGTGGCCGTCGGTGGACGCGTACGAGCCGCGCGGGTCGTTGCCCTCGGTGTAGTAGAAGTCGTAGTTGCTGCCCTCGACCAGCTTGACGTTGCTGACCGAGGAGTTCCAGATCGACGTGCTCGAGTTGATCTGGGACTGGAAGCTCGGCGCGTCGACGGCGTACGTGACGGTGACGGCCGTGACCTTGCGGCCGGCCTTGGCCTGCTGCGCCATCTTGGCCTGGGCGGACTTCATCACGGCGTCGTAGAACGCCTTGGTGGCCGCTTCGTCCTGCGGCGAACCGACGTACGCGGCCCGGCTGGCGGCGGTCGAGACGGACGAGTCGGTGGCCGGTGCCGAGGCGGTGGGGCCGGTGCCGGTGAAGGCGGGGGCGGCGAAGGCGGGGACGGCCAGGGCTGCGGCGGCGAGCCCCGCGAGCGAACTCAGGATACGGCGATGCGACATGGAGGGCCTCACTCCGGGTCGGTGGCGGATAGCGACGGGCGGATTACCGTTCGCTATCCCCGGATGCTGCCAAGAGTCCGGGTTCTGCGCACCCGGTCGCGGAAAACCCTGGGGATAACCCGCGAATCACGGCGTCCGTTCTATGCCGGTCATAACCGGATCGGTATGACCCGAACTCCTCCGGTCAGCTCACTCGCCGGGGATGCCCACGTTGAGGAGCCGGGCGCCGGGGCCGCGGTCGGCCAGGCGGTCGGCCTTGTTGTAGAGGTTGCAGCGCTGGAGGCTGAGGCAGCCGCAGCCGATGCAGCTGTCGAGGTCGTCGCGGAGCCGCTCGAGCTCGGAGATCCGCTCGTCGAGCCGGCTGCGCCACGCCTTCGACAACCGGCTCCAGTCCGCCCGGGTCGGGGTCCGGTCGTCGGGCAGCGAGTCCAGCGCCTCCTTGATCTCGGCGAGCGCGAGGCCGACCCGCTGGGCCGCCTGGACGAACGCGATCCGCCGCAACGTGCTGCGCTGGTACTGCCGCTGGTTGCCGGCTGTCCGCCGTGAGTCGATCAGGCCCTGATCCTCGTAGAACCGCAACGCCGATGCCGCCACTCCGGACCGCTGTGCGATCTCCCCGATCGAGAGCCAGTGCTCCTTGCTGGGGACGTTCACCTCTCCCATACGGCCACCCTAGGACGAGGCACCAGAAACTCAAGCCCACTTGAACTGCCGCCACCTTGTGCGGGGCAACCATCTGGACACCGGGTTCGTGGTTGGTGGGTGCTCGAGGTGGAAAACCAGTGGGGTGGGTGGTCTGGTGGATGGCGGGGTGGTCGGGGGAGGGGTGGGAGTCGGGTATACTTTTGACGTCGGTGCGCGCGTCGCGTCACCAGAGATTTTCCCCAGGCGCTCCGACCCGTCGGTTTCAGCATCCCGCTGAAGGTCCCCGGCGACATGGGTGCAACGCGATATGCGCCCGCAGGTCGATGCCCGTCTCCTGCTCAGCACGTTCCGTCCGGTCACGTCCGTGACCGGCGCTCGCGTGCGGTTGCGATCCGGCCATTCGTCCGTGACGTTGAGAGAGAGTTTGCGTGACCCAGCACCACCAGGACAATCAGCCGACCGCCGGCGAGCAGGCCGACGGACGGATCAAGAAGCCGCGGCACAAGAAGTTCCAGACCCAGTCGTACGGCGAGCGGATGGCCGCGGACGCCGCCACCACGCCGACCGGCGAGGTGCGCAACGACGCTGCCCGCGGTGAGCGCCGCGGCGGCCCGTCGCAGTACTCCGACCGCGGCGCCCGCACCGGCAGCCAGTCCGACAACGACCGTCGCCCGGTGAAGGGCTACCGCGCCGAGCGCGCGACCCAGCCGGCCCGTTACAACCGCGACGACCGTCCGCAGTACGGCGACCGCACCCGCACCGACCGCGGTGAGCGGATGCAGTCCGGCGACCGCCCGCAGACCAACCGGGCCGACCGCCCGCAGTACGACCGCACTGACCGCCCGAAGTTCGAGCGGAGCGATCGCCCGCAGTACGACCGCACCGACCGGCCCAAGTTCGAGCGGAGCGACCGGCCGCAGTTCGACCGCGCCGATCGCCCGAAGTTCGAGCGGAGTGAGCGGGCGCCGTACCGGGGCGACGACAAGCAGTACGAGCGGCGGGAGCGTCCGTCGTTCACCGAGACCAAGCGGGACGAGCCGATCGACCTGGGGACCGTTGCTGCGGACAACCAGTTCGCCGCGCTCGGCCTGGCGCCGCGGCTGGTGCAGCGGCTGGCGCGGGACGGGATCACCACCCCGTTCCCGATCCAGACCGCGACCATCCCGGACGCGCTGGCCGGCCGGGACGTCCTCGGCCGCGGTCAGACCGGCTCGGGCAAGACGCTCGGCTTCGGTCTGCCGACGCTGATGCGCCTGGCCGGTGGCCACACGGAGTCGCGCCGGCCGCGCGGCGTCGTACTGGTCCCGACGCGTGAGCTCGCCATGCAGGTGCACGACGCGCTCGAGCCGCTGGCGCACGTGATGAACGTGTCGATCAAGCTGATCGCCGGCGGTCTGCCGTACCCGAAGCAGATCGACGCGCTTCGCCGCGGTGTCGACCTGCTGATCGCGACGCCGGGCCGGTTGATCGACCTGTGCGAGCAGGGCGCGGCCGACCTGGGCGCGGTGGAGATCGCCGTCCTCGACGAGGCCGACCACATGTGCGACATGGGCTTCATGCCGGCGGTCACCACGCTGCTCGACATGACGCCGCCGGAAGGCCAGCGCCTGCTGTTCTCGGCGACGCTGGACAACGACGTCGACAAGATCGTGAAGACCTACCTGAAGGACCCGGTGCAGCACTCGACCGAGTCCGGCCAGGCGTCGGTGAGCACGATGGAGCACCACCTGCTGGTGATCGAGCCGGGGCACAAGCAGTCGCTGACGGCCGAGCTGGCCAGCCGCGACGGCCGGACCATCGTGTTCGTCCGCACCAAGCTGGGCGCCGACCGCGTCGCCACCCAGTTGCGCGACCGTGGCGTGATGGCCGCGGCGCTGCACGGCGGCCTGACCCAGGGTGTCCGGAACCGGACGCTGGACCAGTTCAAGGACGGTTCGGTGCCGGTGCTCGTGGCAACGGATGTGGCGGCCCGCGGTATCCACGTCGACGACGTCGGCCTGGTGGTTCAGGCCGACCCGCCGGCCGAGCACAAGGACTACCTGCACCGTGCCGGCCGGACGGCGCGCGCCGGTGGCAAGGGCGCCGTCGTCACGCTCGTCCTGCCGCACCAGCGGCGCGGGATGATGCGGATGGCCGAGACCGCCGGCGTCAAGGCCGAGCCGGTTCGGGCCCGTCCGGGCGACGACCTGGTCACTGAGCTGACCGGCGGCACCAAGCCGTCCGGGTACCCGGTGAAGCTGCCGGCCCCGAAGCCGCAGCGATTCTCCAAGGGCGGCGGCAAGGGCGGCAAGCGCTACGGCAGCGGCCGTCCGGGCAACCGCGGCAGCAACGGACCCCGTCGTACCGAGCGGAAGTCCTACCAGCACTGAGGCAACTGAAAGGGCCCGGTTCTCCTGTAAGTCAAGGGGAACCGGGCCTTTTGCCTAGGTGAGGATCGCCCAGAGCCTGGCCAGGACGGTCGCGATCTCGTCCGCGTCGAGCGGGATGAGTTCGAGCATCAACTCGTCGTCGGCGACCCGGTCGGTCATCACGTAGATCGGCGGCACGCCGGCCTCGAGTTCGGTCGCGACCCGCTTGGCGTCCTTCACCTTCAGCAGTACGCGCGACACCTGCAAGCCGGTCGGATCCGGGACCACCTCGGCCGAGACCTCCGGGATCCGCGCGGCCGCCTCGGAGAACGCGAGCACCTTGGCCAGCTCGTCGGCTTCCCACTTCATCCGATCGAAGGCCTGCCACTCCTCAAGCGCCGCGATGACGCCGATGATGGCCTCCTTGGTCGGCTTCATCACCCGGCCGATGCCCTTCTCCTGCGCGCGCACCGCCTGGACCAGCGGCCAGGTGCCGGCGACCAGGCCGGCGGTGGGGGAGCCGAGGTACTTCTGTCCGCTGACCAGCACCAGGTCCGCGCCGGTTGCCAGCAGGTCCGCGATCCGCGGGAACTGGGCGGCGCCGTCGATGATCGCGGGGACGCCGCGACGGTGTGCGGCCCGTACGGCGGCGACCAGGTCTAGCGGCTCGCCCTGCGTCAGCCGGGACGAGACCAGGAACAGGCAACTGACGTCCGGACCGTCGAGCTCCTCCTCCAGATCCCCAATGCTGCAACGGGCTTCGTCGCCGGCCAGATCCACCTGCGCGCCGGACAGCCGGATGCCCTGCAGGTTGGAATGCCCGTAGTCGACCACGTGGCAGGCCGGCATCACGACCCGGTGGTGCATGTCCGTTGCGTCCGGCAACGCCGCGATCCGGCGCGCGTCTCCGCCGGTCATGGTGGCCGCGACCGCGAGCGTGATGCCGGCCGCGGTGCAGTGGACGACCGCGCCCGCCTGCGCGCCGGTCACCTGGGCGATGGCCTCGCTGGCGCGGTCGCCGAGCTCGTCCATCACGAAGAATTCGGGTAGTGCCTGTGCGACGGCCGTCGCCACCCCGTCGGAACTCCGCGACACCCCCAGTGGCGTGAAAGTCCCCTTGGCGTTGATCACCACACTCAAGCGATAACGCTCATGGATGCTCATGGTGCTGCTCACAGTAGTGGTCACTGTCAGTACTTGGACAGTACCTGAGCCAATCCGACCTCTTGACCCGAAGCTACTGGTGAGTCATTCTCATTTTCCCCCGACCAAGGGAGGATTCCGTGCCCCGCCCCGCACCCAGAACCCGCGCCCTTCGTACGATCGCCGCGCTGGCCGTCACGGCCGTACTGGCCGCCCTGCCGACCCCCACCCAAGCGACGCCGGAAGCGGCCGCGGCCACCCCGGCCGACTACTGCGCCGGGCAGTGCCGCGACATCCTGCCGCCCGGGCAGAACGGCAACGCGACCTTCACGGATCTCCTTGCTTTCAAGGCTTTGGGGATCAGACCGGCCCATTTCAGCGACACCGTGAAGCCGTACCAGGACCTGGTCTGGAACTCGCAGGGCATCACGGACGACGGCCTCGCGCCGTACTACGACGACTCGTCGTTCGGGGTGAAACCGGGCGATGTGGCGAGCACGATCCATCCGCGCGCGGATGTGACGATCGTGCGGGACAAGTCCCGCGGCACCCCGCACATCACCGGCACCACCCGGCAGGGCGTGATGTTCGGCGCCGGGTACGCCGGCGCGCAGGACCGGCTGTTCGTGATGGACGTGTTCCGGCACCTCGGGCGCGGTCAGCTGACCCCGTTCGCGGGTGGTGCGGCGGCGAACCGCGCGTTCGAGCAGGAGTTCTGGCGGACCGCGCCGTACACCGAAGCCGATCTGCAGCGGCAGTACGACGACGCCGACGAGTTGTACGGCGCCGACGGCGTGAAGATGCAGCAGGACATCGAGGCCTGGGTGGACGGCGTCAACAACTACATCACCACGGTCGGCATCGCCTACCCCGGTGAGTACGTCGCGCTCGGCCTCGACTGGCCGACGCAGCCGTGGAAGGTGACCGACGTGGTCGCCACGGCCGCTGTGGTCGCGGGAATCTTCGGCACCGGCGGCGGCCAGGAAGTCACGTCGGCCTTGGCGTTGCTCGAGGCACAGGCGAAGTACGGCGTTGCCGAAGGCACCAAGGTGTGGGAGTCGTTCCGCTCGCAGAACGACCCGGAAGCGAGTACGACGGTGCACACCGGTACGACGTTCCCGTACGGCACGACCGGTCCGGACCCGGCCGGTCGCGCGATGCCGGACCGCGGCTCGGTCACTCCCGAGCCCGAGGTGATCGACACCGTCAACGCCAAGGCCGCGGCGAAGCCCGCGCCGAGGGGCTCGGAAGCGCTTCAGGGGATCTTCGATGGCGGCCTGTTCCCCGAAGGTTTCGGGAAGAAGGGCATGTCGAACGCGTTGCTCGTCTCCGGCGCCCACACCGAGAGCGGGAACCCGGTCGCGGTCTACGGCCCACAGACCGGGTACTTCGCGCCCCAGTTGCTGATGCGCCAGGAGCTCCAAGGGCCGGGCGTCAGCTCGCGCGGCATCGCGTTCGCCGGGCTCAACTTCTACACGCTGATCGGGCGCGGCCCCGACTACTCGTGGAGCGCGACGTCGGCGGGGCAGGACATCACCGACACCTTCGCCGTACCGCTGTGTGAGCCGGACGGCGGGACGCCGACGAAGAACTCGCAGTACTACGAGTTCCGCGGGCAGTGTGTCCCGATCGAGCGGCTCGAACGGCACAACGCGTGGTACTCCAGCCTCGGGTCGTCGGAGCCGGCCGGGTCCTACACGCTGGTTGCCCTGCGCACCAAGTACGGGATCGTCACGGATCGCGGCACGGTCGGCGGCCGCCCGGTGGTGTTCACCAGGAACCGATCGACGTACGGGAACGAGGCCGGGTCCGCGCTGGGCTTCATGCAGTTCAACGACCCAGACCGCATTCACTCGGCGGCAGACTTCCAGCAGGCGGCCGCCAACATCGGGTACACGTTCAACTGGTTCTA
Source organism: Kribbella sp. NBC_01510 (assembly GCF_045040325.1). Taxonomy (NCBI): domain Bacteria; kingdom Bacillati; phylum Actinomycetota; class Actinomycetes; order Propionibacteriales; family Kribbellaceae; genus Kribbella; species Kribbella sp. NBC_01510. The sequence continues at coordinate 3,392,619 of NZ_CP109418.1, forward strand.
CGCGGACAAGTCCTCGATCGCGTACTTCAACTCCGGTGACAACCCGGTCCGCGCGGCCGGCGCCGACCCGAACCTGCCGACCTGGAGCTCCTACGAGTGGCAGGGCTAGAACCCGGTGACCAATCGGGCCACGTACACCCCGCCCGCGCAGCACCCGCAGGTCGTCAACCAGGACTACCTGACCAGCTGGAACAACAAGCAGGCGCCCGGATTCTCCGCGTCCGACGGTCAGTGGGGATACAACTCGGTCTATCGCAGCCAGCCGCTCGACGACCGGATCAAGGCGGTCATCAACAGCGGCCAGAAATTCACCCGCGGCAAGTTGGTCGAGGCGATGGAGGACGCTGCCACCGTCGACCTCCGGGGCGATCAGGTGCTGCCTTACTTACTTCGTGTACTGAAGTCGGCCCCGATCACAGATCCGGCCGTCGCCGACGCGGTCGCCAAGCTCACCGCGTGGCAGCAGGCCGGCAGTCACCGCAAGACGCCGAACGCGTCCTCGAAGACGTACGACAACGCCGACGCAATCCGGATCCTCGACGCGTGGTGGCCGTTGCTGGTCCCTGCCGAGTTCAAAGACCTCGGGCCCGACCTGTACGGCGCTCTGGTCGCGAACCTGAAGATCGACGAGCGGCCGAGTGCGCAGGGCTCCGCGTTCCAGAGCGGGTGGTGGGGTTTCGTTCAGCGCGACCTGCGCAAGGTGCTCGGGGACCCAGTGAAGACGCCACAGCCGGTCACCTTCTGCGGCGGTGGTTCGCCGGCCGCGTGCCGGTCGGTGCTCACGGACTCCTTGCTGGCGGCGACCAAGGTGCCGGCGGCGACGACGTACCCGGCGACCGCGGACTGTGCGGCGGGCGATCAGTTCTGCGCGGACCAGATCGTGCACCAGCCGATGGGTGGGATCACCCAGGACCGCATCGCGTGGGTCAACCGGCCGACGTACCAGCAGGTGGTCGAGTTCCCGGCGCGGCGTGGTGACGATGTCAGCAACCTCGCCGCCGGGAAGACCGCGACCGCGAGCAGCTACGAGACGGGATGGTTCAACTCGCCGCCGGCGCACGCGGTCGACGGGAAGCTCGACACCCGATGGGCCAGCGACTGGTCGGACCCGCAGTGGTTGAAGGTTGACCTCGGCAACGAGCAGCCGGTCGGGCGGGTGGTGCTGAACTGGGAGGCCGCGTACGCGAAGTCGTACCGGGTGGAGGTGTCCCGGGACGGGACGAACTGGCAGCAGGTGTACGCGACGACCACGGGGAACGGAGGCGAGGATGTGCTGCGGTTCGGCGCCGTTCCAGCGCGGTATGTCCGGGTCACCGGGACGCAGCGGGCGACGTCGTACGGGTACTCGCTCTATGAGCTTCAGGTCTTCCGTCAGTGAGCACCACAGGCCTGTCAGGATGAGCGTATGACGCAGAACTATCCTCCGAACCCGAACCAGCCGTACCCGCCGCAGCAGGGTTACCAGCAGGGTCCGCCGCCGGGCTATGCGCCGCCGCAGGGGTACCAGCAGGGTCCGCCGCAGGTGGCTCCGCAGGGTTCGCCGTACCCGGTGCTGGTCTCGACGATGAACGACCTGCCGGGGTACACCGCGGACAAGGTGTTCGGCGAGGTCTTCGGGCTGACCGTGCGAAGCCGTGACTTCGGGTCGAACTTCACCGCGAGCTTCCGGTCGCTCGGCGGTGGCGAGGTGCCGGAGTACACCCAGATGCTGGCCGAGTCGCGGCACGTCGCGGTGATGCGGATGTGCCAGATGGCACAGCAGCTGGGCGCCAACGCGATCCTGGCGATGCGGTTCGACTGCAACGAGATCGCGCAGACGATGAGTGAGGTGGCGGCGTACGGCACGGCGGTGATCGTGCGGAAGGTCGAGCCGCCGCGGGTCCAGGACAGCAAGCCCGATGAGGATGATGCGAATGACAGGTGACTTGACGTTTCCGCCCGGATTCCGGTGGGGGGTCTCGACGTCGGCGTACCAGATCGAGGGTGCCGTGGCCGAGGGCGGCCGCGGTCCCTCCACCTGGGACACGTTCTGCGCCGAGCCCGGCCGGATCAGAGGAGGCGACACCGGCGCGGTCGCGTGCGACCACTACCACCGGTACGCCGAGGACGTCGCGCTGATGCGTGAGCTGGGGGTGGACACGTACCGGTTCTCGTTCTCCTGGCCGCGGATCCAGCCGTCAGGGAGCGGGCCGGCGGCGGCAGCCGGTATGGACTTCTACGACCGGCTGATCGACACGCTGCTCGGCGCCGGGATCCGGCCGGCGCCGACGCTGTACCACTGGGACACGCCGCAGCCGCTGGAGGACGCGGGTGGGTGGCTGTCTCGGGGCATCTGTGATCGCTTCGCGGACTATGCGGCGCTGCTGGCCGCGCGGTTCGCGGACCGGGTGCCGCAGTGGATCACGATCAACGAGCCGATGGTGCTCACCTTGATGGGCTATTCGCTCGGAGCACACGCGCCCGGGAAGGAACTGCTGTTCGACGCGCTCCCGGTCGCGCATCATCAGTTGCTCGCGCACGGCCGCGCGGTGCAGGCGTTGCGCGCGGCTGGGGCGACCGAGATCGGCATCGCCTCCAACCATGCGCCGACCTGGCCGGCCAGTGACAGCGTCGAGGACAAGGAAGCGGCCGGGCTGTACGACAACCTGATCAACTGGCTGTTCGCCGATCCGGTCCTGCTCGGGACATATCCGCCGGGCTTCGAGGCCGCGATGCCCGGACCCGTCGCCGACGACCTGACCGTCATCTCCACCCCGATCGACTTCTTCGGCATCAATCACTACGCACCCGTGTCCGTCGGCGCCGCAACCGGCCAGGCCGACACCGCCGCGACCGACGGCATCCAACTCCCGCCCGGCCTGCCCTTCGAACCACGCCAACTCACCGGCTACCCGACCACCGACTTCGGCTGGCCGGTGGTGCCCGCCGCGTTCGGCGAGATCCTGCGGATCTTCAAGGACCGGTACGGCGATCGGCTGCCACCTCTATACATCACCGAGAACGGGTGCGCGATCAACGACCACCCCGTCGACGGGGTCGTGTCCGACCAGCGGCGGATTGACTATCTGGACGGATATCTGCGATCGTTGCGCGCGGCAATGGACGATGGGATCGACGTCCGCGGATACTTCCAGTGGTCGTTGCTGGACAACTTCGAGTGGGCCGCCGGGTACTCGCAGCGGTTCGGCCTGGTGCACGTCGACTTCGCGACGCAGGTGCGGACTCCGAAAGCGTCGTACCACTGGTTTCGTGACGTGATCGCCCAGAGCCGGCCATGATTCCGGAGCCGGGGGTGGTGCCGGCGGCTCTCGCGGAACCGACCATACCCGTCCGGGCGCGGTGGACGGCGGCCGTCGTACTGGCGAACGTGGGGGTGTTCGCGGCGTGGCTCGGGCCGATCCAGGTGCTGCTCGCGAAGCAGTCGGAGGCAGTTGCTCCGGGCAACAAGGAGTTCGTGTTCGGGCTGGTCACCGGGGTCGGCGCGGCGGTGTCGGTGGTCGCGAATCCGGCGTTCGGGGCGATCTCGGACCGGACCCTGTCGCGGCACGGGCGCCGGGTGCCGTGGGTGGCGGCGGGTGCGCTGGGAGGCGCTGCCGGGCTGTTCGTCCTGGCCGGGGCGGACGTGATCGGGCTGATGCTGCTCGGTTGGTGCCTGATGCAACTGTTCGGGAACGCGCTACTGGCGGCCATCACCGCGACCGTGCCGGACCGCGTCCCGGTCTCGCAGCGTGGCGTGGTCGGTGGGTGGGTGGCGATCTCGCAGGTGCTCGGTGCGCTGGCCGGGACCGCGCTGGCTACCGCCGCGGGCGGGATCGGCCTCGGGTACGTCGCGTGTGCGGTCTTCCTGCTGTTGTCCGTCGTACCGTATCTGTGGCGGAGCGGGGACTCCCGGCTGGCGCAGCGGCCGCCGCTCGTGGTGCGGGACTTCCTCCGCGGGTTCTGGATCAGCCCGCGCCGGTACCCGGATTTCGGGTGGGCGTGGCTGACCCGCTTCCTGTTCAACGTGGGGAACGCGCTGGGGACGCTGTACCTCTTCTACTACCTGCAGGACGAGGTCGGCATCGATGATCCCGACACCGGCGTACTGATCCTGACCGCGATCTACAGCGTCTGCGTGCTGTGCACCGCGATCGGGTGCGGGAAATGGTCGGATTCCGTTGCCCGGCGCAAGGTCTTCGTCACCGGCTCCGGCCTGGTGATGGCCGCGGCGGGCGTCGTCCTCGCCGTCTGGCCGACCTGGCCCGGCGCCATCACCGGCGCGATCATCCTCGGCGCCGGCTTCGGCGTCTACCTCTCCGTCGACTTCGCCCTGCTCACCGAGGTCCTTCCCAGCGCCCGGGACCGCGCCAAGGACCTCGGCGTCATCAACATCGCCAACTCTCTTCCCCAGGTCCTCGCCCCTGCCATCGCCGCCCCGATCGTCAAGCACCTCGGCGGTTACCCCGTCCTCTACCTCCTAGCCTCCGCCGTCACCGCCCTGGCCGCGGTCCTCGTCCGCCAGATCCGCTCAGTCGATTGAGCGCCGTACTCGCGGCAACAGCGTGCTGACGAACGCGATGGCGACGCCGAGCCCGGCGGCCACGACGAAGACCAGGTCGTACCCGGTCGCGAGAGCGGCTGGAGAACTCCCGTCAACTGGAAGAGAGTGCAACCGGCGATCTCACCCCGGCCGAACAGGCCGAGGCGCTGGTAGTCCTTCAGCGCATCGAGGACAGCCTCACTCGCGCCGCCACGCCACCTGTCTAGTTGTCAGACGGCGACTGCTCGGGCGACGGAGCGGCCGAGGGGGCTGGTCGCGGTGACCTTGATGTGGTTGAGGCCTAGCCAGGCGGCCATCAGGTGGAGTTCGGCGGCCAGGGGTTGGGTGGGGTCCGGGGTGTTGGGCTCGGGGGTGAGGATGGGGACCACGAGGGTGGCGGTTTGGCGGTCGGACTTCAGGTCCACTCGCGCGACCAGGCGATCGCCGAGGAGGAACGGAAGGACGTAGTAGCCGTGGGTGCGTTGGGGGGCCGGGGTGTAAATGCTGATGCGGTAGAAGAAGTCGAACAGGTGGTGGGTGCGGTCGCGGTTCCAGATCAGCGGGTCGAAGGGGGAGAGGAGCGCTCGGGCGTTGATGAGGCGGTCCTTGGCTTCGTGCCAGCGGTAGCTCTGTTGGGTGATGCCTTCGACCCGGACGGGGATCAGGTTGCCGGCCTCGACCAGTTCGCCGATGACCTGGCGGGCTGTTGCTGTGGGCAACGTGAAGTGGCCCTGGCCGGCGCCGCAGAGGTCTTTGGCGGTCGCGACACCCAGCCCGCGGGCGGCGATCCGGATGAGCTCGCGGCGGGCCTCGTCGGCGGTCGGCTCCGGTGCGGACAGTACGTCGGCCGGCAGCACGCGCTCGGTGAGGTCGTAGACGCGCTCGAAGTTCCGCCGCCCCGCGATCGTCACTTGACCCGTGCAGAACAAGTACTCGATGGCGATCTTCGCGTCCTGCCAGTTCCACATCCGGCCGGTGGTCGGATCCGGATCCGCGTCGGTCCGCTTCCGCCGTACGCCGTCCGGACTCGCCTCGCCGGCCGTGAGGGGGCCCTTCTCGGTGACGATGGCGCGCACCTGGTCGACGTACTCGGGTCGCTCGGCGCTCAGCCGCCGCATCCCGGCGACAACCGACCAGGGCGCGGTCACGTCGGGGCTCAGCTCCTGGTTCCACACCTGCCGCTCCGCCGCGCGCATCCGCCAGCGCAGCAACGGGTAGTAGCTCAACGGCAGCAGCGCGGCCTTGTGTCCCCAGAAGTACTCGAACAGCTCCCGGCCGTCTCCCCAGCTGATCCGGTCGAGTGTCGTCCGCGCGTAGTCCCCGACCCGGGCGAACACCGGCAGGTAATGCGACCGGCACAGCACATTCACCGAATCGAGCTGCAGCACCCCGGCCCAGTCGATCGCCTTCCGCAGCCCCCGTACATCCGCACGCCCGCCAGGCCGCGCTTCCCCGAACCCCTGCGCATCCAGGGCGATCCGCCGCGCAACCTCGACCGAGATCTCATCACCAACCGCCACCATGAGCCGAACCTATCCCCGCCCCGGCCCATCACGCGGGTGGACGTGACGATGGCGGACCGCCCGGCCATCACGATGCCCCGACGCCGCGGCCGTCCGGCGGCCGCCGGCCTCACTCGGCCAGTTGTGATGGCCCGCACGTCCGCCATCCGCGGGTCCACCGGCCCCTTAGCGCGCATGGACCTGCTCCACTGCACGTTTGCGGTACCAAATGCCCCAGCCGACCAGCACTGCGAGAGAGCCGACGTGCAGCACCGGTGACAGGTTCGCCATGACGTCGACGGGCAGCAGGTAGACGAGCACCAGGCGGACGATCGCATCGGCGAGGAGCACACCGCCAATGACGGCGCTCAGCTTCAGGAAACGGCGGCGGAACTGCGGCTGAGTGCGCCAGCGCTCGTCCCATTCGGCGAGGAGTTCCGGCTTGCCGGCGTTGAGTTTCCGGGCCAGCGTGTAGATCAGCGGGCGGCCGGTCAGGCATGAGCCCACGAGCAGCAGCCCGGCCGCGCCGGACAGGACCGATTCGCGCGCTAGCAGGATCCGCGGGTCGCCGGTGAGCAGCGACAACACGAGCAGCAGGGCGAAGCTCGCACCCACCAACGCCCCGAGTCCGTTCAGCCGACGGTGTACGACGGCCACGAACGCGACGCGGATCAGCGCCGCGACACCGCCCGCGGCCAGGGCCGGGAGGACGTCGTACCCGAGGGCACGTCCGCCGTAATAGACGACGGCCGGCAGACCGACGTCCCAGAGCAACCCCCGCAGGAGTTTCCGCTTGTCCATCAGAACCTCTCTCCATCAGATAAGATACTGCCAGTAGCTTAAGAGGTGTGTGACAAGCGTGATTAGGTCAGATGTCATGGGATACTCTGGGTATCTCTCACGGGAGGTTGGATGACCCAGGTGACGCGCCGGCGGGGCGCCGCCCTCGAGCAGGCGATCCTCGATGCGGCGGTCGAGGAGCTCAACGAGGTCGGCTACCACCGCCTGACCATGGACAGCGTCGCCGCCCGCGCCGGAACCGCGAAGAACGTCATCTACCGGCGCTGGCCGAGCCGTGCGGCGCTCAGTATCGCGGCTTATCGGCAGATGCTGCCGACCAACCCGGAGGCAACACCCGACACCGGTTCGCTCCGTGGGGACGCGCTCGCCCTGCTCACCCGTGCCAACGACCGGTTGTCGTCCCCGGTCGGACGGATCCTCCGAGAGTTGCTGACCGACATCCAGTCCGACCCGGAGCGGCTGCGTGAGCTGCGCGACCAGATGGCCCGAGCCGGCATCGGCGTGTGGCTGACGGTGCTGGCCCGGGCAGCGAGCCGAGGCGAGGTCGACCCGGCCGCACTCACACCCCGCGTCGCCACGGTCGCCGTCGATCTGCTCCGCAACGAGTACGCATTGAACGGCGCGACCAGTGTCCCCGGCAGCGTCCTGACCGAGATCGTCGACGAGGTGTTCCTCCCGCTGACCACGCGGGCACGGGCTGAGCGTCGTACCTGAGGCTGACATGCCGCGGCTAAGGTTTCGGATATGTCGGTGAAGCAGTCGTCCAAGCTCGCGAACGTTTGTTACGAGATCCGCGGCCCGGTGCTGGAGGAGGCGCAGCGGCTGGAGGCGGCGGGGCATCGGATCCTCAAGCTGAACACGGGGAATCCGGCGCCGTTCGGGTTCGAATGTCCGCCGGAGATCCTCGAGGACATCGTCCGTAACCTCGCCGACGCGCATGGTTACGGTGACGCGAAGGGCCTGCCGTCCGCCCGGCGCGCGATCGTGCAGCACTACCAGCCCGCGGGCGTTCACCTGGACATCGACGACATCTACATCGGCAACGGCGTCTCCGAGCTGATCCAGATGGCCGTGCAGGCGCTGCTCGAGGACGGGGACGAGGTCCTCATCCCCGCGCCGGACTACCCGCTGTGGACCGCGGCGGTCGCGCTGGCCGGCGGTACGCCGGTGCACTACCGCTGTGACGAGCAGTCCGACTGGATGCCGGACCCGGCCGACATCGAGGCGAAGATCACCGACCGCACCAAGGCGCTGGTGATCATCAACCCCAACAACCCGACCGGTGCCGTGTACGACCACGACCTGCTGGTGACGCTGGTCGACATCGCCCGCCGGCACGGTCTGCTCATCTACGCCGACGAGATCTACGAGAAGATCCTGTACGACGACGCCGTGCACATCCCGGTCGCGTCACTGGCTCCCGACGTACTGACGCTCACCTTCAACGGACTGTCCAAGGCGTACCGGGTGGCCGGCTACCGCTGCGGCTGGCTCGCGGTCAGCGGTCCCAAGCACCAGGCGACCAGCTATCTCGAGGGCCTGACGATCCTGTCGAACATGCGGTTGTGCGCGAACATGCCGGCCCAGCACGCCATCGCCACCGCACTCGGTGGCAGGCAGTCGATCCGGGAGCTCGTCCTGCCCGGCGGTCGGCTGCTGGCGCAGCGGGACACGGCGTACGAACTGCTGACGCAGATCCCTGGGGTGACGTGTGTGAAGCCGAAGGGCGCGCTGTATGTGTTCCCGCGGCTCGACCCGAAGGTGTTCGGCATCACCGACGACCGCCAGTTCGTGCTGGACCTGCTCCGCGCCGAGAAGATCATGATCGTCCAGGGCACCGGCTTCAACTGGCCCGAACCGGACCACATCCGGATCGTCACGCTCCCGCACAAGGATCAGCTCCAGGACGCCCTGACCCGCATCGCCACCTTCCTCGACACCTACCGTCAACGCTGAGCCATCGCACTCCGCAGCAGCAGGAAGTCCTCGACGGTGAGTGACACCAGTCCCCGGCGGAGTTGATAGCCCCAGTTGGGCTGCTGGGTCAGGTTGAGCTCGGCAGTGATGTCGGCGAGGGCGGCCGGCTCGACGGCGTCGAAGTCGACCCGGCGCCGCCAGGGGCGAACGATGCCGTGGGCACCCATCGACATCGGCTCCGCCTGGTAGGGCTCGGTATCGGCGACGACCCCGAGCGCGGTGAAGGCGCGGAGCGGCGTCTTCTCGCCGTACTGATCGGTCGGCGAGTAGATGACGAAGCCGTCTCCGAGCCTCAGTCGGGCTACGCCTGGCCGTTTCCCGTGGTTGAGCTGGATGAAGCCGTCCTCGGTGGCGCGCCGGGAATGGTCCGCCGACACGACACCGAGCCAGGCCCGTTCAGGTTGAGAGGTAGTAGTCACCCACCTACTGTCCGCCCGTATATACGACATCTTTCGTCATGATTTTCCGGCGGATTCCGGCGATCAGCGGCCAGGCCAGCATGGCCAGGATGACGGCGTAGATGAGGTAGGCGACCGGCCCGCCGATCAGGCCGGACGGGTCGCCGTTGGACAGTTGCAGGGACATCCGGGCCTGGCGTTCGGCGATCGGGCCGAGGATGACGCCGATGATCAGCGGCAGCACCGGCAGACCGAAGCGGCGCATCGCGAAACCGAGCAGGCCCAGCAGCAGGAGCAGGAGTAGGTCGAGCGGTTGCGCGTTCACGGCGTACGCACCCATCGAGGCGAAGAAGATGATCCCGGCGTACAGGTACGGACGGGGGATCTGCAGGAGCTTCGCCCAGGCCGGTGCCAGCGGCAGGTTGAGCAGGAGCAGCATCAGGTTGCCGATGAACAGACTGGCGATCAGCGCCCAGACCAGCTTCGGCTCGCGCTGGAAGAGCAGCGGCCCCGGTTGGATCCCGTACGACGTGAACGCCGCCAGCATCACCGCGGCAGTCGCGTTCGTCGGCAACCCGAGGGCCAGCATCGGCACCAGGGTCCCAGCGGCCGAGGCGTTGTTGGCTGCCTCCGGTCCGGCCACGCCCTCGATCGCGCCGTGGCCGAACTCCTCCGGATGCTTGGAGAGCTTCTTCTCCGTCGCGTACGAGAGGAACGTCGGGATCTCCGCACCACCGGCCGGCAGCGCCCCGATCGGGAACCCGTACGCCGTCCCGCGCAGCCACGGCTTCCACGAGCGGCGCCAGTCCGAGTGACCCATCCACGGCCGGCCGACCGGGATCACCGTGCCCGGGTTACGGCGCAGGTGCGCGGCCACCCAGAGCGCCTCGCCGACGGCGAAGATGCCGACGGCAACCACCACGACATCGATGCCGTCGGCAAGCTGGGGGATGCCGAAGGTGAGTCGCTCCTGGCCCGTCACCTTGTCGATCCCGACCAGGCCGATCACCAGTCCGAGCAGCAGTGCGGCGAAACCGCGGATCCGCGACGAGCCGAGCACCGACGTCGCGCCGGCGAACGCGAGCAGCATGATCGCCAGGTAGTCCGGCGCGCCCAGGCTGATCGCGAACTTCACCACCTGCGGCGCCACCAGGACGAGCAGGACGGTCCCGATCGTGCCGGCCACGAAGGACCCGATCGCTGCCGTCGCCAGCGCCTGCGCGGCCCGGCCGGCCCGGGCCATCTTGTTGCCCTCGATCGCCGTCACCACCGACGACGACTCGCCCGGGGTGTTGAGCAGGATCGACGTCGTCGAGCCGCCGTACATGCCGCCGTAGAAGATGCCGGCGAACATGATGAACGCCTGCACCGGCGCCAGCCCGTACGTGATCGGCAGCAGCAGCGCGACGGTCATTGCCGGCCCGATCCCCGGCAGTACGCCGACCGCCGTACCGACCGTCACCCCGAGCAGTGCGAGCAGGAGGTTGAGCGGCGTCAGCACGTCGCCGAACCCGTTGAGCAGGTTCACCAGGTTGTCCATCAGAGGATCCCTTGCAGTACGCCGGCCGGGAGGTTGACGCCGAGGCCGATCGCGAAGGCGTAGAACGTGCTCAGCGACAACGCCGCCGCGATGAACAGATTGCGGATGTGATGCCGGCTGCCGAGTGCGAACGCCGAGCCCCAGAACAGCAGGCCACCGCTGATCACCCAGCCCAGCGGCTCGATCAGCGCCAAGTTGACCACGAACGCGCCGACCAGGAGCAGCACCGTCCGCCAGTCCACCGGTGAGGTCACGTCGATGTCCTCGCCGCCTTCGGCCTCCCCGGTTCCACCGCGGGCGACGTCGACGGCGTACAGGATCGCGATCAGCAGCAGGAGCGCGCCGAGCACGATCGGGACCGGCTTCGGCCCGATCGGGTCGTTGCTGTTGGCAATGTGCCGGATCCGGGCGGCGTCGGTGATCACCAGGACACCGACCACCGCCAGGAACGCACACACGCCGTACTGCGCCCGATCCCGCCGAGTCTCGATGTGAGGCTCGGCCGTGGTCATGCCGCGAGACCCAGCTTGGTCAGGATGTCCGCGACCGCCTTGTCCTGGTCGGTGAGGAACTTCCCGAACTCGTCACCGGTGACGAAGGCGTCGGTCCAGCCGTGCTTGGTCAGCTCGGCCTTCCACTCCGAAGAGTCGTGCATCTTCGTCAGCGCGTCGATCCAGACCGCCTTGTCCTCGGCGCTGATCTCCGGCGGCGCGACGATGCCACGCCAGTTGGTGAACACCAGGTCGATCCCGGACGACTTCAGCGTCGGCACGTCCTTCAGCGCCTCGACCGGCTGCTCACTCGTCACCGCGAGAACCCGCACCTGACCACTCTGCACCTGGTCCAGGAACTCGCCGAATCCGCTGGCCCCGAAGGCGATCTTGCTTCCCAGCAAGGCGGGGAGGAGCTCACCGCCGCCGTCGTACGAGACGAAGTTGACGTCCTTCGGGTTGATGCCGACGGCCTGCGCGAGCTGCATCGGCAACAGGTGGTCTGGCCCGCCGGGCGACGAGCCGCCGCCGACCGCGAGCCCCTTCGGGTTCGCCTTCCACGCGGTGACCAGGTCGCCGATCGTCTTGTACGGCGAGTCCTTCGGTACGACGATCGCCCCGGCCTCCTCGATCAGCTTGGCCAGCGGGGTGGTCTGGGTCAGCGTCGCCTTCGACTTCGACGTGTACGTCGCGCCGACCACACCGAGCCCCATCTGCATGGCGAGCTTGCCGTTGCCCTTCTCGTTCACGGTCCGCTGCAGGCCGACCGTGCCGCCGGCGCCGGGCAGGTTGAAGACCTGCACGCCGGTCGCGATCTTCGCGTCCTCCAGCACCTTCGCGGCGACCCGGGCGGTGGTGTCGTACCCGCCGCCGGCCGCGTTCGGCACCATCAGCCGAAGACCCGTGGCCGGCTTGCCGGCATCGGTCTGATCTTTTTGGTCCGCGGTCGCGCCGCAAGCAGTCATACTGAGCAGCGCGAGCAGCGCGGTGGATGCCAAGAGCATCGGCCTAGACCTCATCGGCGGAGTCCTTTCACAGGCAGTGGTTCAGGTGGCGACGATCGTGGTCTCCTGGTGGGCAGGCCGTCTGCCTTCTGTCAGCAGCGGAGGTTGAGTTCATTGTGGTCACGACGGGAATCCCGCTGAAGGGTGGCCCTCGAGCGCACAACCCGGTGATCATGCGGCATGGCGTTGAAACTGAGGCTGTGCTTGTGAGATTAGGGAAGCCGACCCTGGCCGGCCAGCTGCTGGTGCTGCAGCTGGCGATCGTGGTGGTGGTGCTGGTCGCCGTCGCCGCGGTCTCGCTCGCCCAGTCCGCCGCGACCTTCAACCGGGTCGAGGGCCGCCGGGTGACCGCGCTGGCCGAGCAGCTGTCCGGCAACCAGACCCTGCGGTTCGGCATCCGGCACCCGGCGCCGGCCGAGGTCCTCGCGCCGCTGCTCCAGACCACGCTGACCCAGTCCGGCGTCACGTCGATCACAGTCGCCGACGCCCAGGGCCGCGTGATCGCGGCGACCAACCCGACGTCGATCGGCACCGCGCTGACGCTGGGTGACGCGACCGTCGCGAAAGGCCGCGGATGGTCGGGAGAGCTGCGCGTCGACGACGGGAAGGAGCTGGTCTCCCAGGTTCCGGTGCTCAGCGATGGCGTCGACGACGGGACGCTCGGCGATCACATCGGGACCGTGATGGTGGGTGAGCGGGCGCCGTCGATCTGGCAGCGGCTCCGCGGCGCATCGTCGTACCTGGCGATCTATCTCGGGATCGCGTGCCTGCTCGGGCTGCTCGGGTCGTGGCTGCTCGCGCGCCGGATCAAGCGGCAGACGCTCGGACTCGAGCCGCGGGAGATCGCCGGGCTGGCCGAGCACCGCGAGGCCATGCTCTACGGGCTGGCCGAGGGGGTCGTGGCGCTGGATCCGCAGCTGCGAGTCACCCTGGTGAACGACGTCGGCCGGCGACTGCTCGACCTGCCGGAGAAGGCGGTCGGCAGGAGCCTGCGGGAGCTGGGGATCGAGGGCCGGCTGCGGGAGGTGCTGGCGGGGGAGCACAACGGTGACGAGGCCCGCGACGCGGTCGTCGTACGGCGGGGTCGTGTGCTGGTGATGAACCGGATGGACGTGCTGAAGGACGGGCGGTCGCTCGGATCGGTGACCACGCTGCGGGACCGGACCGAGTTGGCGCAACTCGAGCGGGAGCTGGGGTCGTTCCGGAGTTCGGCCGAGTTGCTGCGGGCCCAGACGCACGAGTTCGCGAACCAGTTGCACACGATCTCCGGGCTGATCCAGATCGGGGAGTACGACGAGGTCGTCACGTACGTCGGTGCGCTCAACCGCTATCGTGAGTCGCTCGACCTGACCGTGACCCGGCGGGTCCATGACACCGCGGTCGCCGCCCTGCTGATGGCGAAGTCCTCCGTCGCGGCCGAACGCCGCGTCGAGCTCCGGGTGTCCGAACGCACCACGCTGCTCCGGCTCGATCCGGAGCTGTCCGCCGACGTCGCCACCGTGATCGGCAACCTGGTCGACAACGCGATCGACGCCGCCGCCCACTCGGGTACGCCGCTGTCGCCCGCGTGGGTCGAGGTCGAACTGCGGCAGGACGCCAGCAGCGTCGAGATCGTGGTCCGCGACTCCGGTCCGGGCATCGCGCCTGAGCTGGTGCAGGAGGTGTTCGCGCACGGGTTCACCACCAAGGCCGCGGCCGAGGGCGAACGCGGGATCGGGCTGGCGATGACCCGCCTGGTCTGCCGCCGCCGCGGCGGCGAGGTCGCGGTCACCAACACCGAGGACGGCGGCGCGGCGTTCATCGCCCGGATGTCCGTCCAGCGCCTGCCCGAGGGAGCCCGATGATCAAGGTCCTGGTCGTCGACGACGACTTCATGGTCGCCCGGATCCACCGCGGTTTCGTGGAGCGGGTGGACGGCTTCGAGGTCGTCGGTACGGCGAACTCCGGTGAGCAGGCCCTGGACGCGCTGCGCGAACTGCGACCCGACCTGGTGCTGCTGGATCTCTACCTGCCCGACGTGTTCGGGCTTGACCTGATCGGCCGGATGCGGGCCGCGCAGCCGGATTGCGACATCCTGGTGATCACGGCGGCGCGCGAGGCTGACGCCGTACGAGGAGCTGTGCGGCAGGGTGTCGTCAACTATCTGCTGAAACCCTTCGGTTTCGAGGATCTGCGGTCGCGGCTGGAGGAGTACGCGCGGCGGCGGGCGAGTGTGCCGGATCGGGTCACCAGCCAGGCCGATGTCGATCGCGTGCTCGCTCCGGCCCGGTCCTCGGTGAGCAGACTGCCGAAGGGCTTGAGCCAGGAGACCGCGGACCTGGTGGCCGCGGCGCTCCGGACCGCCGAGCGCAACCTGTCCGCCGCCGAGTGCGCCGAGAAGGTCGGCATCTCCCGGGTCAGCGCGCGCCGCTATCTCGAGTTCTTCTGTACACGCGGCCAGGCCGACGTGGCCCTGCGCTACGGCACTACCGGGCGGCCCGAACGCCGGTACCGCTGGCGCGCGTAGGGTGCCGCGTATGCCGCTGTTTTCGTTTGAGGGAAAAAGCCCGAGCATTCACCCGGATGCCTGGATCGCGCCGACCGCGACGCTGGTCGGCGACGTCGTCGTCGAGGCGGGCGTCTCGATCTGGTACGGCGCGGTGATCCGGGCCGACCTGGGCACGATCACGATCCGGGCCGGGGCGAACATCCAGGACAACACCGTGATCCATGTCGGCAGCAACGGTTGTGAGATCGGCCCGAACGTGACCGTCGGCCACCAGTGCCTGGTGCACGACTGCACGATCGGTGAACAGGCCCTGGTCGGCAACGGCGCGATCGTCCTGGACGGCGCGGTCGTCGGCGCACGATCCCTGATCGCGGCCGGCTCGACCGTGACGCCTGGCGCGGTGATCCCACCCGAATCCGTTGCCCTCGGCAGCCCCGCCAAGAAGATCGTCCCGCTCGAAGGCACCGCCAAGCTCTTCGTCGACCACAACGCCGCCGTCTACCACAACCTCGCCCAACGTCACGCCGCCACGGTCGAAGAAGTCGGATGAAACCCGGTGAGCTCGACCGGCGGGCCAAACTGCACTTCGCCCGCCAGGCCGTCCTGGCCCAGTTGACCGGCCCGGCACGGATTCCCCGCCTGCTTCGCGACCTCGATGCGCCGCGAAACCGCCGAGCGGCCCAACTCACGAGCGGCCGTCCTCTGGCGCCTGGGGATGCGCCTGCCCCTGAACCACAACCCCCTGGACCGCAAGGACTCCTAGGCCGCGGGGCGGGTCGGGGAGCGGGAGAAAGCGGTGGGAAGGGACCCGGTGTGAGGTTACGGTGGCAGCCTGACCGAGGGAGGGTACTCATGACCGAGATCGCGAACTCCGGCGCCGCGGTGATCAGCCGCGCGGACGGGCGGGACGACGGCGAGGACTGGACCGAGAACTACACCGAGCTCCCGGGCGGTGCGAACGTCTCGCTGATCCTCGAGTCCACCACGCAGGAAGGCGTCGGCCCCCGGCTGCACAAGCATCCGTACGCCGAGACCTTCATCATCCGGCGTGGTACGGCGACGTTCACCGTCGACACCGAGGAGATCGTCGGCAAGGCCGGCCAGATCCTTGTCGTCCCCGCCGACACCCCGCACAAGTTCCGCACCGGCCCCGGCGGCTACGAAGCCGTCCACATCCACGCCAACCCCACCTTCGAAACCATCTGGCTCGAGTAGTGGTTCGTCACCCGGGCACACGTTCCCCGGGTGGGGTGAAGGCGGCCAGGAGGGTCGCGGTGATGTAGGGGGCGGCCTGGTCGGGGGTGATGCGGGCGGCGTGGATGTCGTCGGCGGCGCCGTGCATCACGTTGTGCATCACGCTGACCAGCCACGACGTGGGCAGGTCGGTCCGGAACACACCTTCTGTGCGGCCGCGCTCGATCAGTCGCTCCACGCGCGCCGTCGGGTCCGCGTGCAACTCCCGCACCCGGCCGGGCGGGAGCGTGTCCTGCGCCGCGATCAGGAGTGAGCGGTAGCGGTCGACCAGATGCCAGCTGGACTCGGTCAGCCGGGCCAGCGCCGCGCGCGGATCGCCGCTCAGGTCGACCTGCCCGAGCGACTCCTCGCCGCTCTCGATCGCATGCACGAACACCGCGTCGACCAGGTCGCTCCGGGCCGGGAAATGACCGTAGAGCGTGACGCGCCCGACGCCGGCCGCCTTCGCGATCTCGCTCGTACTCGCGGCCGGATCGCGGCTCAGGCATTCGGTCGCCGCTGCCACGATCGCGGCGATGTTCCGCTGCGCGTCCGCCCGCTTGCCGGTGGTCTGCGCCATCCACACTCCTCTTGTCGAACACCGCTGTACGAGTTACAGTACTCGAATTAACCTGAACAGCAGTGTTCGATTTAAGGATCTGATCATGGAAGAACCCGATCCGCGGCGGTGGCGGCTCCTGGGGCTGCTCGCCGTCGCGCAGTTCATGCTGATCCTGGATGTGACCGTGGTGGCGATCGCACTGCCGAACATCCAGACCGACCTCGGGCTGCAGCGCGAGACGCTGACGTGGGTGGTCAGCGCGTACACGCTGATGTTCGGCGGCCTGATGCTGCTCGGCGGTCGCGCGGCCGACCTGTTCGGCTCCCGCCGCGTCGTACTGACCGGCCTGTTCGTCTTCACCCTCGCCTCGCTGGCGACCGGTCTCGCGAACGGTCCCGAGCTCCTGCTCGCCGGCCGCGTCGCCCAGGGCATCGGCGCCGCGATGCTGTCCCCGGCCGCGCTGTCGGTGGTGACCAAGACCTTCGACGGCGAGGAGCGGAACAAGGCACTCGGCATCTGGTCCGCGATGGGCGGTGGCGGCTCGGCGATCGGCGTACTGCTCGGTGGTCTGCTGACCGCCGGCCCGGGCTGGCAGTGGGTGTTCTACCTGAACGTGCCGATCGGCGTGATCGTCTTCGCCGTCCTGCTCCGGATGCTGCCGGCCGACCGTCCCGCCGCGAGTACCGGCCGGCTCGACGTACCAGGCGCTCTGCTGGTCACGGCCGGCACCGGTACGGCGATCTACGCGCTGATCAACGCCGGCGACCGCGGCTGGCTCTCGGCCGCGACGCTGGGCACACTGGCCGGCGCGATCGTTCTGTACGGCGTCTTCGCCTGGGTGCAGCGGTCGGTCCGGTCGCCGCTGATGGACCTGCGCATCTTCACCCGCCGACCGGTTGTCGCGGGCATCTTCATGATTCTGGTCGCGACCGCCCTGATGATCGCGACCTTCTTCCTCGGCTCCTTCTACCTGCAGCACTTCCAGCAGTACGGCGCACTCCGCACCGGACTGTTGTTCCTGCCGGTCGCGCTCGCTGCGATCCTCGGGGCGCAGGTAGCCGGCACGCTCGTGGGGCACGTCGGCGCCCGCATGGTCGCGTTGGCCGGGTTCGCGATCTCGGCGCTGGGGCTGGCCGTCCCCGCCATCTGGTCGGGTGCTGCCGCGATCGTGACCGGGATGACCGTCAGCACCATCGGGCTCGGTGCGGCGTTCGTCGCGGCCTCGACGACGACGTTCGCGCAGATCGACTACCGCGAGGCCGGGCTTGCGTCTGGGCTGCTCAGCACCTTCCACGAGTTCGGCGCGTCGGTCGGGGTGGCGGTGGTGTCGAGTGTCGCGGCCGCCAGTCTGGCCGGGACGGTCAGCACCGGGTTCACCCGTGGGTTCACGTTCGCCGCGATCACTGCCGCGGTTGTGGGCCTCCTCGCGCTGGTCGCCGTACCCACCTTCAAGCCCGCGACAGGAGCGGTCCATGCCCACTGAGATTCAGCTGAAGGAGGCGAAGCCGAAGCGGCCACAGGCTACGAAGATGATCAGGGCCAGGTAGATCAGATTCAGCACCATGTGCTTGAACTCCTGGCGGCGGAACTCCACGGTGGCCGCGCCGGTCATGATCACGGCCAGGCCGAGGGCCGCCAGCGGGACCAGGATCGGTCCGATGTCGAGCGCCGCGGGCAGGATCAGGCCGGCGGCGCCGACGATCTCGACCGCTCCGAGGGTCTTGACGAAGCTGCCGCTGAAGTCCAGGACCCATCCGCCGCCAGGCGCCCTGGCCAGCTTCTGCTGCGGGATGAACAGCTTGTTCGCGCCGGCGATCAGGAAGACTGCGGCCAGGAGACCGGCAATGATCCACAGGGCGATGTTCATGAGAGTGCTCCTCGATCGGTTACCTCGGCCCTTCCGGGCTCGTCACTCTCATGACGGAGCATGCTGGAGGAAGGTAACGACATGACGGGAGCCGACCCGGACGACGCGGTGGCGGGAGCCTTCGAGGAGCAGCGTGGGCGCCTGGTGGCGGTCGCCTACCGGATGCTCGGGTCGCGGGCGGACGCCGAGGACGCGGTGCAGGAGGCCTGGCTACGGCTCGCCCGCCAGGACCCGGCCGCGATCGACAACCTCGGCGGTTGGCTGACCACTGTGGTGGGCCGGGTCTGCATCGACATGCTGCGCTCGCGCAAGGCCCGGCCCGAGGCGTCGTACGACGACCAGCTGCCTGAACTCGTCGTGACCGAGCACGACGGCGGTGCGCCCGAGGAAGGCGCGCTGCTCGCCGAGTCGGTCGGGCTGGCACTGCTGATGGTGCTCGACTCCCTCGGTCCCGCCGAGCGGCTCGCGTTCGTGTTGCACGACATGTTCGCGGTGCCGTTCGAGGAGATCGGCCAGATCCTCGGCAAGTCCGCGAACGCGTCCAAGATGCTCGCCAGCCGGGCCCGCCGAAAGGTCCAGGGGACGCCCCGTCCGACCGACGAACCGCAGCAGCAGCGCGCGGTCGTCGATGCCTTCCTCGCGGCAGCGCGGGACGGCGACTTCGACGGCCTGCTGCGCGTGCTCGACCCGGACGTGACGTGGCGGACCTACAGCTCGCGGGGCGTGACCGTCCGGCTGGGAGCGACCGAGGTGGCCGCCATGGCCCAGCGCGGCGCCCGGGCCACGGTGACCGCCACCCCGGTTCTCGTCAACGGCGACCCCGGGGTGGTGGCGTGGGATCCGAACGGCCGGCCGGTGGGCGTGATGGCGTGCACCGTGGTCGACGGCCGGATCGTCGACCTCCTGTCGATCCGCGACCCGGAACGCCTCGCGTCCATGGACCTCCCGGGCCGCCCCGACTGAGCCTGCTTCAGACTCCCTGCCCCTCCGCCGCGAGGTCCTGCCAGTCGGACCACAGCTCGAGGCGGTCGGCGTACGTCTGCTGGAGCATCGGGTAGCCCTGGGTGCCGAAGAACACGCGCAGCGGCGGGTTGGCGGCATCCGCGAGCGTGAGGATCGCGCGACCCGCGGCGGCCGGGTCGGCGGCCTCGAGCGTCTTCGTGAGTGAAGCGAAGCTCTCGCGGAGATCGGCGTACAGCGGATTGACCTCGGCGTGAACGGCGCCGGCACTGCCTTCGGTGGCGTAGAAGCCGGGCTCGACGATGGTCACCTTGACGCCGAAGGCGGCGACCTCCTGCTGGAGGGACTCACTCAGGCCCTCCAGGGCCCACTTGGACGCGTGGTACCCGCCGCCGAGCGCCATCGCGGTGAGTCCGCCGACGGACGAGATCTGGATGATGTGCCCACCGCCTTGCGCGCGGAGGATGGGCAGCGCGGCCTGGGTGACCCACAACGGGCCGAACAGGTTGGTCTCCAGCACGTCGCGCAGTTGCTGTTCGGTGAGCTCCTCGACCGCACTGAGCACGCCGTAGCCCGCGTTGTTCACGATGACGTCGAGACGGCCGAAGTGTTCCTTGGCCTGCTCCACGCTCTCGAAGACGGCGGCCTTGTCGGTCACGTCCACCGCGAGCGGGAGTACGGCGTCGCTGTAGGCGGTGACCAGGTCCTCGGGGGGTTTCCGCGAGGTGGCGGCCACCCTGTCACCACGGGACAGGGCGGCCTCGACGAAGGCGCGGCCCAGGCCGCGCGACGAACCGGTGACGAACCAGACCTTGCTCATGACGCTCCTTCTCTCACGGCCGGACGTTGTGGTTGCGGGCGAACAGGTTGCCGGGGTCGTACTCGCGCTTGACCGCCGCCAGCCGCTGATAGGTCTCCGCCGGGTAGACCGCGGCGACGTCGTCCTCGGTGGCGGACGCGAGGAAGTTCGCGTACGCGCCGTTGGCATGCGGGGCGAGTCGCGCCCAGATCGCTTCCAGGGCAGGCCGGCCGGCCTCGATGACCGGCGCCGGACCGATCGTGGTGGTCGCGAACATCAACTCCGCCTGGCGATGTGCGTACGCCGTGGCGTCGTCAGGGACCCGGGACACCGCACCACCGACGCTGCGGACGGAGATGACCGGCGGGTGCTCCGACGCCCCGACCTCGGCCAGGATCCGCAGGACGTCGGGGACGGATTCCTTGTCGGCGAAGGCACTTCGGGTGACCAGCTGGATGCCGGGCGGCGGGACCGCGCCGTCCTCGAGCACGTCGGCGTACGGCTTCAGTACGACGTCGTCGGCGATCACGGTGCCGAGCCGGCGGATCGGGTCGAGGGCCTCGGCGGCACGGTCCGCGTCGTCGCTGTCGAAGGCGACGACGACCTCGACCGGCGCGTTAGGCCCGCCGAGGAACGGGTTGGCGAAGTTCACGATCGACGTGAGCTCTTCGGGTGCGGTACGGAGGTAGTCCGCCCAGCCCTGGAGCACGTCGGCCGCCTCCGCCGCCGGGAACGCGATCTTGCCGTGGAAGACGTCGGTGGTCACGTGTGCCGCGAATTCGAACGCGGTCACGATGCCGAAGTTGCCGCCGCCACCGCGGATCGCCCAGAACAACTCCGGGTTCTCTTCCGCGTCCGTGCGGACGACGTCTCCGTCGGCGGTGACCACCTCGGCGGCGACCACGCTGTCCAACGCCAGGCCGTACTTGCGGACCTTCCACCCGAGGCCGCCGCTCAGCGTCAGTCCACCGACGCCGACGCTCCTGGTGTCGCCGGAGGAGATCGCGAGGGAATGCGGGGCCAGGGCCGCCGTGACCTGTCCCCAGGTGGCGCCGCCGCCGATCCGGACGAGGTGACGGTCCTTGTCGATGACCTCGACGGTCGCGAGTCTGCCGAGGTCGATCACGACACCGTCGTCGTTCGTACCGAAGCCCGCGAAGGCATGGCCGCCGCCGCGCACGGACAGCTCGAGCCCGGTGTCGGCCGCGAATCGGACGGCCGCTTGCACGTCCACGACACTTCCGGGCCGAACGACGTACGCCGGACTGCCCGAGGCCAGGATCGAGCCACTGGCTGCTGCGTACTCCGCGTCACCCGGTTCGATGATGTCGCCGCCGAACTCACGGCGCAGGGTTTCCACTGCTGAATTCATGATGGTCCTCGTCTGTTGCTGGCGTACCGAACAAACACAAGACGCCGCCGGCTCGGTAGGTGTGACGTGACGAAGGACACGTCACAGCCCGCGGGGCTGCCTCGTCTCGGGCTGAGAGACCCATTGCGAGAACGGAAGGTGAGTGTCATGCGGGTGTTCGTGGCTGGCGGGACCGGAGTGCTCGGGCGGCGGCTGGTACCGCAGTTGGTGGCCGGGGGGCACCAGGTGACGGCGACGACGACGAGTTCGGCCAAGCTGGAGGTGCTGAAACGGCTGGGCGCCGAGGCGGTCGTGATGGACGGGCTGGACGGGGTCGCGGTCGGTGAGGCGGTGGCCAAGGCGCAGCCGGAGGTGATCGTGCACCAGATGACCGCGATCTCGGTGGCGCACGCGGGCAAGCCCGACATGAAACACATGGATCGGTGGTTCGCCGGCACCAACCGGCTGCGCACCGAGGGGACGGATCATCTGCTCGCCGCCGCGGAGGCGACCGGCGTGACCCATTTCGTTGCGCAGGGCTACGGTGCCTGGAACGGCCGCCGCGAAGGCGGCTGGGTGAAGACGGAGCAGGACCCGGTGGACCCGATGACCGGTACGCCGGCGGAGCCCGGGATGAAGGCGATCGGCCACGTCGAGGACGCGGTCGTCAAGGCCGGCGGCGCGGTGCTGCGGTACGGCTGGTTCTACGGGCCGGGTGCCATGGACGATCTGGTCGAGCCCGTTCGCAAACGCCAGTTCCCGGTGGTCGGGAGTGGCGCCGGGTACTGCTCGTGGGTGCATCTGGACGACGCGGCGAGCGCTACTGTGCTGGCTGTGGAGCGAGGGGCCAAGGGTGTGTTCAACATCGTCGACGACGACCCGGCGCCGGCCAGCGAGTGGCTGCCCTACCTGGCATCGGTCGCGGGCGCCAAGCGCCCGATGCGGGTCCCTGCCTGGCTGGCCCGTCCGCTGGCCGGGGAGGTCGCGGTGATGATGATGACCGAGGGTCGCGCGTTCTCCAACGCGAAGGCCAAGCGGGAGCTCGGCTGGGAGCTGCGCTACCCGTCGTGGCGGCAGGGTTTCAAGGCCGAGCTGGCATGACTCGCGCCGAGGAGTTCGAGCAGTTGCGGCCGCTGCTGTTCTCGATCGCGTACCGGATCCTGGGCAGCGTGAGTGAGGCCGAGGACGCCGTACAGGACACCTGGCTGCGCTGGGACGCCTCGCCGACGCCACCGGCCTCAGCGAAGGCGTTTCTGGCGGCTGTGGTGACCCGGATCTCGATCGACGTACTCCGCTCGGCCCGCGTACGGCGGGAACGGTACGTCGGGCCGTGGTTCCCGGAGCCGCTGCTGACCGATCCCTACCAGGATCCGGAGCGGTCGGCGGAGCTGGCCGACTCGCTGTCGATGGCGGCCTTGCTCCTGCTCGAACGACTCAGCCCGCTCGAGCGTGCGGTCTTCGTGTTGCGCGAGGTGTTCGGGTTCGACTACCCCGAGATCGCTTCGGCCGTGGACCGGTCCCCGGCTGCTTGCCGACAGATCGCCGTACGGGCTCGGCGCCACATGGACGAGGGCCGGCCTCGCTTCGCGGCGGACCAGGCCGAACGCGAGGAACTCGCCGAGCGGTTCTTCGACGCGGTCCGCGACGGGGACGTCGACGGACTGCGGGAGCTTCTCGCGGCCGACGTACAGATGGTCAGCGACAGCGGCGGCAAGGCCCCGAACTGGGGTACCGGCATCTCCGGTGCCGCCAACGTGTCCCGCACGGTCGCCGCCCTCATCGCGCCGTTCGCGACCATTGGCGGCGTCGTGGAACCACACCGGCTGAACGGGCAGCCGGGCGCCATCTTCCGCGACCGCGACGGCAAGGTCCTCAACACCTGGACCCTCGACATCCTCGACGGCCGGATCCAGACGATCCGCACCGTCCTCAACCCCGACAAGCTGGCCCACATGGGCCCGGTCGCGGACGCTTGGTCAGTAGTCCGCGAGACAACCCACTCGCGCCGCCGTACCACCTGACCTGGCCACGAAGGGTAGGCGTTGACAAGGAGTGGTCACGCGAGGATGGTGAGCGGCACAGTGCGTATGCGGGTGGTGGACCCAAGCCTGTTCGTCGCAGACACCTATGAGTGGCCCGGGGGCTGCTGCAGGGGGCCTTACTCGCATGGCGAACATGAGTGCAATGAGACGTACCGCGTTGGTCGCGGGCGTGTTCTTCCTGGGCACCGAGGTCACGTCGATCCCGGCGTTGCTGCTCTACCAGCCCGTTCTGCGTGACGGCAATTACCTTGTCGGGGGCGATGCCGACAACCGCGTGTTGCTGGGCGGGCTCCTCGAGCTGCTACTGGTCGTCACCGTCATCGGCACCGCGGTGACGCTCTATCCGGTCGTCAAGCGGCAGAACCACAGCATCGCGCTCGGTTACGTCTGCGGTCGGCTTCTGGAGGCCGCGATCATCGTCGTCGGCGCGGTCAGCGTCCTCTCGGTCGTGACGCTCAGGCAGGACCTGGCCGGTACGGCGGACAGCGGCGGCGCCGGTGTCGCCGCCGTCGAGAGGTCCCTGGTGGCGATCCACGACTGGACCTTCCTGATCGGGCCGAGCTGGATCCTGGGAATCAACAGCTTCCTGCTGGCGTATCTGATGTATCGCATGGACCTGGTACCGCGGGCCATCACCGTGCTGGGGATGGTCGGAGGCGCGCTGGTGTGTGCGTCGGCAACCGCGATGCTGTTGGGGGTCTATGGGCAGGGCACTCACACGGTCCTGGCGCTCCCGGTGTTCGCGTGGGAGGTCAGCGTGGCCATCTGGATGATCGCGAAGGGCTTCAAGCCGTCGGCGATCGCCGCGATCAGCTCCCCCGAGGCCGAAGGAAAGACACCGCTGCCGCTCAGCTGAGCAGCAGCTATCGAGGGTGGGATTCCCACTCTCCTTGAGCAAGTCCGCTGGGAGATGGTTGTTTGTGGCAACATCTGTGACGTATCCCGTGCACGTGAACGCCACGCTGGATCCGAAGTTGTCCAGGTGGCTGTGGCTGGTCAAGTGGATCCTGGTGATCCCGCACTACGTCGTACTGGCGTTCTTGTGGCTCGGTTTCCTGATCGCGTCGATCATCGCGTTCTTCGCAATCCTCTTCACCGCTCGCTATCCACGCGCGATCTTCGACTACAACGTCGGTGTGATGCGGTGGTCCTGGCGAGTGACGTACTACGCCTACGGCGCGCTCGGAACCGACCGGTATCCGCCGTTCACCCTGAAGGAGGTCGAGGACTATCCCGCGCACCTGGCGGTCGACTACCCGGCGCACCTGTCCCGCGGCCTGGTCCTGGTGAAGTGGTGGCTGCTGGCCATCCCGCACTACATCGTCGTCGGTATCTTCCTCGGCGGTGGAGCATGGGCCGTGAACCGGACCGAAAGCTGGCAGTGGACCGTCAGTGGTGGCGGCGGTCTGGTCGGCGTCCTGGTGGCCATCTCCGCGGTGATTCTCGCGTTCACGGGCGCCTACCCACGGTCGTTGTACGACTTCATCCTCGGGATGAACCGGTGGGCCTTGCGGGTCGCGGGCTACGTGTCCCTGATGACCGACGTCTATCCGCCCTTCCGCCTCGACCAAGGCGGCAGTGACCCCACGCTGGTCGTCCCACCAGCCTCAGGCGACGCACCCACGCCGGCCGGTACGACGGATACCGGAGACGTACTTCGATAACCCTGCCGCACGGCGGGCGGCCCGGCGTTACGACAGCTTGCGACGCAGGCGGAGTTCGTCGCGGATCGCCCGCGGGACGGGGAGCCGGTAGCCTTCCAGGGCTTTGGCGTAGGCGAGGAGCGACGCGGCGAGCCGGCCGGAGTCGCTGCGGAAGGTGTCGTCCCGGCGTCCCGCGCTACGGGCCAGTCGATCGGCCGCGCGGGCGGACCGGACCTCGGCGAGCAGGTGTGCAAGGTCGAGATCGGCTGCCGAGCGGTACTGGATCCCGGGCCGGTCGGCTTGTGGTCGGACGGACATCAGGCATCGCCTCACAGGCCTGCCGGTTCCTGACAGACCGCCTGGAATGCCATCGTTCCGGAATTAACCAAGTCTACCTCTCCGTGCCAACCCCGACCGCCGGGCGCCGAAGCAGCAGGAGTACGCCGAGCACGAGCAGCCAGATCGCCCACAGATAGCTGCCGAGCAGACCGCCCAGGTCCCAAACCGGGAACCCGGAGACCGCCGTGGAGAGGATGTCTCCCTGGTTGACCAGATACAGCGCACTCGCGAGAAGACCCAACCAGCCGACCCAAGCAGGCATCACCCGACTGAGGTGAGGTGACCATGAGGTCGTGGCGGGAGGCTGGCAGCGAGCACCGGTGCAGGCGATGGGAGACGCACGATGGCGACACTGACCGCGTGGAAGTTCGGGAGCTGGGACGGGGCCAACCAGGCGATCGGAACGTTGGAGGCGTTGTCGAAGCAGGGATTGATCACGCTGCACGACGCCGCGTCGGTGTCGTGGCAGCCGGAGACCAGGAGGCCGAAGACCCGGCAGTTGCGCAACTTCACCGGAGTCGGCGCGCTGGGCGGCATGTTCTGGGGGATGCTGTTCGGGATGATCTTCCTGATGCCGCTCGCCGGCGCGGCCATCGGGGCCGCATCGGGTGCCATCGCGGGATCGCTGGCCGATGTCGGGATCGACGACGACTTCATCAAGGCCGCCCGCGATCAGATCACGCCCGGCACCTCCGCGTTGTTCCTGATGTCGAGCGACGCGGTCCGGGACAAGATCAAGGAAACCTTCGATGCGACGGGGCTGCAGAAGCCGCAGCTCATCCAGTCGAACCTGTCGACCGAGCAGGAGGCGGCGTTGCGGGAGATGTTCGCCGGCTAGCGGGAAACCCCTTCCGGCAACCGGCTCCGGCCCGCACAACCACGGGTCGCAGCCGGTCTGTCAGCCCAGACAGTCGCGTACGGCGGTGATCAGCCGGTTGGCCCGGCCATCACCGTGGCCGACCATGCGGTTGGCGACGTACCCGAAGCCGACGCCGTACTCGTCGTCGCCGAAGGCGAACTGCCCGCCGGCTCCGTCGTTCCCGAAACTTCGCGCACCCAGCAGCGGCCGGAAGGTCGCTGAATCGAGCAGGTAGCCCGAGCCCCAGCGCGCGCCCGCGTCGAAGCCGAGGAAGCCCCGTCCCGACGACACCTCCCGGACCGCGTCTTTCACGGTGTCTGCTGTCAGCAGCCGCGCACTCCCGTCGATACCCGTCACGGCTGCCGCGTAAAGCCCGGCAAGGCCGGTCGCCGACGCCACCGCGCCGGCCCCGGGAAGCTCCATTCCCAGCAGGGCGGGATCGTTCCAGCCGTGCGGTACGTCGAGGCCCGGGAAGACCAGCGCGCCGTTCATCGTCACGATCCGCGTGAGCAGATGCTCCGGACCCGGCATCGGCGGTCGTCCTTCGGCCTCGGTCAGCCGGGCCAGAGAGCCCAGTTCGTCAGCGGGCAGGCCGATCCAGGCCCGCAGCCCGAGCGGATCGCCCACGACCGAACGGAAGTACGCGCCCGGCCGCAGCCCGGTGATCCGCCGGACCACCTCGCCGAGGACGAAACCGAAAACGTGACCGTGGTACTCGTACGACGTCCCCGGCTCCCACAGCGGTTTCTGCGCCTCGATCGCCGCGATCACCGGCGTCCAGGACGCGATCTCCTCGAAGGACAGCGTCTGGTCGAGCACCGGGATCCCGGCCCGATGCCCAAGCACCATCCGGGCGGTGCTCTTCTCCTTGCCAGCAGCAACAAACGAGGGCCAGTACTCGCCGATCGGCGCATCGAGCTCGAGTCGCCCCTCCTGGGCGAGCAGGTGGACGACCAGGCTCACCAGCCCTTTGGCACAAGAGAACACGGGTACGACGGTCTCGCGGTCCCACTGTCGTCCGGGACTGGCCTCGCCGTCCCACAACTCGACGACCTTGCGGCCACCGACGTACACCGTGACCGCCGCACCGAGCTCGGGGAACAGGTCGAAATTCTCCGCGAAGGTGTCGGCGACCGCGCCGAATCCCTCGTCCACCCAGCCGCTGTCCATGATCTCCCGTCCTTCGGTCCAAGGCCGAGTCACTGTATGTCGCGGAGTTCGTCACCAACGACTGATTTACGGCAGCACCCACTTCTGATTCGTCCCGCCGTTGCAGGTGTAGATGATCAGCTTGGTGCCGTTCGCACTCGAAGCACCGGATGCGTCGAGACACAGTCCGGAGGCGGCGTTGAGCAGCGAGCCGTCCGACCGTGGCGTCCACTTCTGCCCGGGACCGCCGTTACACGTCCACAGCACCGCGGCGGTCTTGATCGCCGTACCGCGAGCGTCCAGGCACTTGCCGAGCGAACGCAGGGTGCCGTCATCCGACGACGGTGTCCACTGCTGGTTCGCCGCGCCCTTGCAGGTGTAGAGCGTGGTCGGCGTGCCGTCGGCGGTTGCGGCTTGGTAGATGTCGACGCACTTCCCGGCGATGCCGGTGACCGGACCGGTGTCCTGGAACACGCCGAACTCCCACAGCGAGTAGTAGCTTCCGGCCACACCACGAGCCGTCGCGTTGATCCGCACGTACCTGGCGTAGTTTGGCGAGAACACGACGCTGTCGGTGCCACCGTCTCCCGTGGTAGTCGACGACACGGTCTTCCACGTCCGCCCGCTGCCCGACACCTGGATCTGGTACGCCTTTCCGTATGCCGTCGACAGCCAGTTGAGCAGCACCCGGTTGACCAGTTGGACCGACCCGAGATCGACCTGGAACCACTGCGGATCGGTGCGAGCACTCGACCACGCGGTCGCCATCGAACCGTCGACCGCCTTCGACGCCTCCCGCCCGGCGAGGTAGACGCTCGACGCCAGCGCCGGGTGACCGCGGGCGAGATTGCGCTTCGGTACGTACGTCGCCGTGTAGGTGGCCGGTGCTGCCGGCGCGACGAAGTTGTGGGTGCGTGCGCCGCCGTCGGACCAGGACGAGAACCGGTACAGCTGATTCGCGGGCGCCTGCAGTTGCTCCGCGGACAGTGATCCGCTCGACCCGACGATCGTCGTACCGGTCCAAGGAGCGTTCGCGGTCTTGGCGAGGTAGGTCAGCTGCAGCCCGGCCGGCTGGGTCGCGAACGTGAGCCCGACCGTCTTCGGATCCAGCCGCACGCTCTTGGTGTCGGTCAGCCCACTCGCATCCGTGGCGGTCAGCTTGAGTTCGAGGTACGACGGATACTCGTGATCCGGTGCGGTGAACGTGCCGCTCGAGCCGGTCACCGCGGTGATCTGATGTGAGTGGCAGTCGCTCGGGCAGTGGTGCATGATCAGCGTCCAAGTCAGCGCCGAGCCAGGCAGTGTGCCCTGCTCCGGATCAGTGGCCGAGCCGGCGAAGCTGATCGTGTCGCCGACCTTCCACGTCGTCGCCGGACCGGGGGAGGTGATCAGCGCCGTCGGTGCCGTGTTGGCGACGTTGATCTGCGTCGACGTCGCCCCGGTCGTGTGGCCGTCGGACACTTTCAGGCGCGCGGTCACGGTGCCACTGGTGGTGTACGTGTGCTGCACGGTCGCCGCGGTCGAGTCGTCGTACTGGCCGTCGCCGTCGAGGTCCCAGGCATAGGTCAGCGCGTCGCCATCGGCGTCGTTGGAGGCGGTCCCGTCGAACGTCACGGTCAGCGGAGTCGGCCCGCTGGACGGGTCGGCGTTGATCACCGCGGTGGGTGGGTTGTTCGTGGCGTCGTAGACGTATCGCACGATCCGGCCGTTGTCGTAGTCGACCGCGAACAGGTCACCACCCGGACCGCTCTGCAGTCTGGTGGATCCGTAGCCCGACGCGAACTGCACGATCTTCGCCGGGTCCGGCAGTCCGTTGGAGCCCGGCATCATCGCCCATACACATTTGCGGCTGTAGTCGGCGAAGAACAGGGCACCGTCGTACTCCGGCGGGTAGTTCCCGCCCTTGTAGAAGGACATCCCGGAGATCGACGAGCTGCCGACACTGCAGGTCTCGTTCGTGGCGATGTGATCGGCGTGGTTGTAGGTGTAGTACGGCGAGGCCACCGCGGACGGACCGGCGGCGTACAGGTTCTCGCAGATGTTCAGGTTGGCCGCGTCGTACCCGGCCTGGCGGCCGGATCCCTCGTAGCAGGGCCAGCCGAAGTTCGTGACCTTTGCGGTCGGACTGACGATCCGGTCGATCTCCTCCCAGGTCCTGTAACCGACGTCGCCGATCCAGATCTCGTTCGTGCCCGGCCGGAAGTCGAACCGCATCGGGTTGCGCAGACCGTGCGCCACGATCCGGCGCGCGTTCAGGTCCGTGCTGCTGAGGGCTGGGTTGCCCGGCGCGGCCTGGCCGGTGTCGGGGTCGATGCGGATCAGCGATCCGTCGAGACTGGCTGGATCGCCACTGGTACGGACGTCCTGGGCCCGCAACGCGCCGCCCTCGGCGGTCGGCGGAGTGAGCGTCGCACCAACGGGCGCCGGCCCATCCCCACAAGGGTTGTCAGGGGTGACATCCGAGGCCGGGAAGCCGTCCTGGCCGTAGTCGGTGTAGTCGAAGCTGGCGCCGTCGCCACCGCCGGCGTAGAGCATGCCGTCGGGCCCGAACTCGATCGAGCCGATCGAGTGGCTCGGGAAGACCTGACACCAGTCCTCGACGAGCACCTGCTCGGCGCCGGTGCCGTTGATGACCGACAGCCGCGCACTGGCCTGGCAGCCGTCGCTCGTCGGGCCGGGCGGCGACGGACACGGGTCGTCGGTCGTGTCCGGCGTACCCCATTTCGGTGTCGGCCCACCGATCAGGCCGTCGTGCGTGTACAGCACGTAAATGCGTGGATCCGCAGGGAAGTCGGGGTGCAAGGCGAGACCGAGAAGTCCACGATCCCAATAGTTGTAGACCTCCGTGCGGAGATCGGCGTACACACTCGGCGTCGGATCGTCGAGCGAGTCGAAGACCTTGATCAAGCCGCTCTTCTCGGCGACGAACACCCGGCCGTCCGGCGAGAACGCGACGTTCGTCGGATTGACCAGCCCGCTGAACACGGTCTGCTCGGTGAAGCCGCTCGGCGTGACCGCGGCCCGTGCCGGTTCGATCGCGACGAGTGGCGTCAGCAGGAGAACACAGAGCGCGGACAGGACGCGACGCACCCACACAGCGGTAAACCTCATCAAGCCCCCAGGCCCTACAACTCCGGCGCTCGGCCTCACTTACCCCCTGCGAGCACTCGAAGTGGCCGCCAGCATGACCGCCGCGCCAACTCGGCGCAAGACCGGATATGCATTCGTTTCAAACATTGCATCGCCCTGGTCGACACGCAGTCAGTCAGTGCATGCACACTGTGGTGATGAGGCGTGATGTGCGGCAGTTACCGGCCGAAGCAGGGGTGTACCGCTTCCGTGACGAGACCGGGAAAGTGCTGTATATCGGACGGGCCCGTAACCTCCGCCGGCGCGTGCAGTCGTATTGGAACCACCTCGGCGACCGGCCGCAGCTCGCGCGGATGGTACGGCGGATCGCCCGCGTGGAAGGGGTTTGGTGCGACTCCGAGCACGAGGCCGCCTGGCTCGAACGCAACCTGCTCGAGCAGTCCAAACCGCGGTGGAACCGGACCGAGGGCGGAGCGGAGGTGGTCGGCTACATCCGGTTCGACGACGGATCCAAGCCTGGGCTGCGGTTCGAGCACACGGTGAGCGGGACCGCGCCGCACTTCGGGCCGTACCTCGGCGGGCTGCGGATCCGGCAGGCGATCTCCGGTCTGCATCGCGTGCTGCCGTTGCAGTACACGGTCGAAGACGACGGCTCGGCGCAGGAGTTCGGCCGGCTGTTCGGGATCGGGCCGGGGGACCGTGCTGCGCTGGCTCGGACGGCGATCGCAGTACTCGAAAGGGATCCGGCCGCGGTGGCCGCGCTGCGCGACGAGTTGGTACGGCGGCGGGATCGGGCGGCCGGCGAACTCCGGTTCGAGTTCGCGGCGAAGGTGCAGGACGAGCTCGCGGCGCTCGAGTGGATCGTCGCCGAGCAGAAGGTCGCTTGGCTCGAACCTCGCGACGCGGACGTGTACGGCTGGGCGGACGGCGTACTTGTGCACTTCCAGGTCCGCGGCGGGCGGATGTGCACCTGGACGCAGCGCGCTGTGTCGGAGGCGACGGCTCGCGATCGGGTGGCGGCGACGCCGGTCCTCTGGCAGTCGTTTGCCCAACGCAACGCCGAGCTGGCCGTCCGGCTGCGTGACTCGATGAGTGCATAGCATCAGCTGTCATGACGCAGCCCCCGTTTCCGGAGTACCAGCCAACGAGTCAACGCCGTGGTCCTGTGGTGCTGATCGGCGTACTCGTGCTCGTGCTGGTCGCGGTGGTGGTGGCCGGGGTGGTCGTCGTACTGCGCCTTGTCGACGACAAGCCGGTGGCGGCCGCGACTCCGCAGGCGGTTGAGTTCCGGCGGGTGCTGACGGCCGCGCAAGGCACCTGCGCCAGCCCACTGCCGAAGGGGATCGTCTGCGATCCGAACGGCATGCGCTACACCGTCGGCAAGGTCGAGCTCGACGGCAGCCACGTCTCCGAGGTCAAGGCGGCGCAGTCACCCGACCAGCCCGGCTGGTATCTCACTCTGACCCTCGATGAGCAGGGCACCCGCGTCTTCGCCGCGCTGACCACCCAGCTGGCCGCCCTGCAACCACCGAAGAACGAGTTGGCGATCGTGGTCGGCGGCCAGGTCGCCGCGGCCCCGACGGTCACCTCCGCCATCACCGCCGGCAAGGTCCAGATCAGCGGGAACTACACCAAGAAAGACGCCGAAGCCTTGGCCACCAAGATCACCGGCTAACAGGATGACTCAGCGGTTGGTGACCTCGAAGGCGACGACCGCTGCGGCAACGGCGACGTTCAACGACTCGACCCCGGAGTGCAGCGGGATCTGCAGGTCGGAGTCGGTGCCGACGGTGATGCCGTTGGTCTCGCCGCCGAGCACGTAGACGGCACGCGGCGCGAGGTCGGTCTTGAACAGCGAGTCCTGGGAGCGGGCCGACAGACCGTAGACGTGAAAGGCGGCGGTGCGGAGCAGATCGACGGCCGTCTTCGCGGTCGAGGTGTTCACGATCGGCGCTTGGAACGCAACCCCGGCCGATGCCTTGATCACGAGCGGCCCGACATGCGGCGTACCGGCTCGGGGCAGGATCACCCCGTCGAACCCGGCGCCGGTCGCCGTACGCAGGATCATGCCGACGTTGCCCGGGTTGGTGACGCCGTCGAGCAGGAAGACGTTCGTCGGCCGCTTGCCGCGCTCCCGGATGAACTCCTCGAGCGGCGTCATGCGCGGCGCGTCCACATCCGCGACCACGCCCTGATCGTGCTTCCCGTTCCCGGCCAGCCACTTCACCCGGCTGGCGGTTGCGCGCTCAACCGGCGTCCCGTACTTCTCCGCGGCCCGCAGGATCTCCTGCATCGACTGCCCGGTCGCGTTGTCCGCCAGTACCACCTTCGCCACCGACAACCCGGGATCATGCAGTGCCTCGAGCACCGGCTTCCGCCCGTACACCGTGATCCACTTGTCCCGCGGCGACTTCCTCGATTCCACCCGCCTACGGTACGCCGTACCGCCGGATGTACTGGACAAGCCGCGGGCGGACCGGTGTACTCGATGCCCATCGACCTCTCGGGAGGGGGCGCATGCCGGGGATTCGGCTGGACTCGGTGTCCAAGGTGTACGACGGGGACCATCTCGCAGTTGACGAGTTGTCTCTCGAGGTGGCGGACGGCGAGTTCATGGTGCTGCTCGGGCCGTCCGGTTGCGGCAAGTCGACCGTACTGCGGATGATCGCGGGCCTGGAGCCGGCGACCTGTGGTTCGGCCGGACCCATGCGAATCGGCTGCAGCCCAAGGACCGCGGTGTCGCGATGGTCTTCGAGAACGGCGCCCTGTACCCGAACCGCACGGTCCGCGAGAACATCATGTTCCCGCTCCTGGTCGCGGGGGAGGAGCCGGCCGAGGCGAGCGTCAAAGCCGCGGAGCTCGCACGCCAGCCTCGCGCCGAGCAGGTCGGCCGCTCCCCGGCCAGGCTGCCAGCGCCCTGGCGTGACTGGTCAGCGAGACCGTGCAGTTGCATCTCCAGTTGCTCGACTTGGGAATATCGCCTCACTTCTCGTGAGTCGTTGGAACAGCTGGCGCAGTGCAGGCCTCGCCACTACGCCGCGCCAGCCGGCTTGTTGGGTCCCTGCTCGAGCCGTCAGGGCATACACGGCCGGCGGACTCAGGCAGGGACATGTCGGGGGAGTTGATCGCCCCGGCGCTGAACTCAGGCCGCCCTTATGAGAGGTGAGGATCGGTCCCGGCTCCGCCAGTTCGTGGGTTCAGCATCAGTACGCGCGCGCCGATGACGCGCTCGAACGTTTCCTTGATGTGGCACGCTGAGTCGTGCATGGCGAAGTGCAGCAGGCTTGGCAGCACGACCGCGGTTGCTTCGTAGCGGTTGACCGACTCGATGAGCGCCTCGAACGCTGCGGGCCAACAGTCGGGCTTCTCGACGTAGGTGTGGCCCATGGTGAAACCTTCGGCTCGAGCGAAGTCGGCCATCAGCCGTTCCAGCTCGGAGACCTGGCCATCCACCACCAGCAGGTCCCGGCGCAGGTAGCCGAGCAGCAGCGGCTTGGTGAAATCTTCCGCGAAGCCGTTCAATCCTCGTCCCGCCAGCGGCGGAAGGCGTCGTTGAGCCGCCCGCAAAGCCGAGCCCACCACAGTCGCGGTCGCCGGCCGTTCACGGCCTATCGGCATCCGAGATCTCCGCGGGCTCGTTGGTGACGCGCAGGCTCGCGAAGCGACGGCGCATGGCACCCTCGAAGCGGACTGCGTACGCCGGCTCGACGATGTGCTTAACGACCTGGTGCGTACCGAACCAGACGCACACGCGTCGGAGAGAGGCCTCGTGCTTCACAAATGTGCTCATTCGCCACGCACCTCCCGTGCGATGTCACGCAGCATGAACCCATACAGCACGGCTGCGAGGATGCAGAGAGCGGTCATTTCGCGGCCTTTCCATTGCTGATCTGCGACTTCTCGACGACGTTGTCTGCCACACCACCTAGGCTGACCGCAGCAGCACTCGTACAGAAGGTGACGGGAGGTGACTACAGGTGACTCGTCAAGGTGACGGGATCGGCCACGAGTCACCACTCCAGCGCGCCCGTCGCCAGCGTGGCTGGACCCAGGCTGCCGCCATGCGGCGCTTCGAGGCAGCCGTGCAGGAATTGGGCGAACAGAGCCCGACCGGCGCTTCGCTGAAGCGGATGTTCGCCTATTGGGAGAATGGCGAGCGGGCTGTCAGCGTGCCCGTCTATCGGCAAGCGTTCGTTGCGATCTATGGCGAGTCAGCCGAGAGTCTCGGCTTTCAGACCGCTTTGACGGACACACCGCAGCAGCACGACGCCACTCACGACCTCGAGGCAGTCCGGCGCGACCTCGACAGCGTCTTGAGCAACGCTGCGTCGAGCGAAGTTGTCCTTGACGACTGGGAACAACTCGTTGAGCGCTACGGCCGTGCCACCCGTGACCGACCAGCTCCGCTGCTGCTTAACGACCTCAGCGACGATATCGGGCAGCTTCAGGCCGCGCTGGCAGACTGCCGCTCGGCTGCAGGCAGGCGTCGGCTGACGCGAGTAGTGGCGCGAATGTCCGGACTCATGCTGCTGACGCTCGTCAAGCTCGACGACCGCGCCGCATTCCGCCGCTGGGCTCGCACTGCACGCATCGCCTCGGCTGAAGCGGGAGATTCATCCACCCACTCCTGGATGCTGGCGCAGGAGGCCTACGGTCACTTCTACAGCAACGACCTGTCGGAGGCCGTCATTGTCGCGGAGCGAGCACAACTCGTCTCCAGCACGCCCGGTGGAGTTGGCGCACCGCTGGCGGCGGCACTGGAGGCACGCGCCTACGCCGCGATTGGCGAGCGGCCGGCTACCGCTGCCGCACTGGGGCGGGCCGAGGAGCTCGTTTCGCATCTCAGCGGCGACGCGCTAGTGCCGTCTGCGTTCGGCTACAACGAAGCTCAGCTGCGCTTCCACGCCGGAAGCGCCTACACGCGCCTGGGGGACTTGCCTGCCGCCTTCGCCGCGCAGGAAGCGGCGCTTGCTCTCTGCCCACCGGGTGACTACACCGACCGCGCTCTCACGCAGCTCGACCGGGCGGCGTGCCTTGCTGCTGATGGGGACTCGACGGCTGCCGCCCAGGAGATCGCCGGGACCCTCCTCGGGCTCGACGGCCAGCAACGACGCGGCATCATTGACGGACGCGCGCGGGAAGTCGTCGGAGGAATGTCTGACAGACAACGTCAGCTCCCAATCGTGCGTGAACTGCGTGACCTTGTCAGCCCTACGCGAGAGGACCGCCTCCTGTGACTGTGGTGCGCCCAGCCACCCCCGATGACGTTGACCAGCTGCTCACACTTGCTGAGGAGATGGACCGCTTCTACGGTGCGACCGAGATCGACCCGTTCGAGCTGCGGCGCCAGCAGCTCCAGGCGGCGCTGTTCAGCGACCTCCCGGCCGCCCACTCATTGTTGGCGTTCGACGGTGCGGCAGCGGTCGGCTTCGCCGCATACGCGTTCCTCTGGCCGGCGGAAGGGCTGACCCGCTCGCTCTACCTGAAGGACCTGTTCGTCTCGCAGGCACAGCAGCGCCGTGGCATCGGCCATGCGCTGATGGAGTCCCTGTTCGAGGTAGCTGGCAAGCACGACTGCAGTCGCGTGGAGTGGACCACAGACAGCGACAATCCCGCCGCTCAGGCGTTCTACAAGACCTTTGGCGTTGAACCAGCAGGCAGCAAGCTGTTCTACCGGCTCGAGCAGTAAGGCCGGACAAGGACTTCTTAACGACGTGGCGCAGCGGGCAGGTCGCACCCGCCACAACGCTGGTCTCACCCAAACCGAAGCGATGCGCCGCTTTGAGGGCGCAGCCCAGGACCATGGCGAGCCACCCTATGACCGGCGGCCATCGCCTGAAGATCCAGCGCTCAAGTTGGACTCGGGTATCCAGCTCGTGACTGTCGCCTGAGTGACCGATGTGGCGGTCGGCGAGATGAACGGTTCGGCTGTGGACGGGCGCTGGCACAGGTCCTCAGTGGCGCACGAAGCAGGAGTGGACAGGTCGCGGGCGACAGCCCGCAAGGAAGTTCGTCCGGGCGGGAGCGCGGGTTGGATGCTTCAGTTCTTTGAGCCGGTGAGGGGACTCGAACCCCTAACCACCGCTTTACAAGAGCGGTGCGCTGCCAGTTGCGCCACACCGGCGGGTGTTGTGCCGGACCATAGTAAGGGATCGTGTGGGGGGTGTGGCGGGGGTCGGTGGGGTTTCGGGTGCTGTGGGTGGCTCGGTCGGTGTCCTTTTTGGGGGACTCGCTCGGGCTGGTGGCCCTGCTCCTATACGTCGAGGGGGCTACGGGGGCGGCGCTGGCGGTGGCGTTGTTGTTGTTGGCGGGGGACTTCACGCCGGGGTTGTTCGGCGCGTTCGCGGGAGCCATCGGGGACCGGTTCGACCTCAAGAGGGTGATGGTCTCGTGCGATCTGGTGCAGGGGGCGCTGGTTGTGGTGATGGCGGTGGTGTTGCCGCCGTTGCCGGTGTTGCTGGTGCTGGTCGCCGTACGGAGCATTACCGCGCAGGTGTTCCAGGCGAGTTCGCGGAGTGCGGTGCCGGCGTTGGTCAAGGACGAGGAGTTGGAGGCGGCCAACTCGGCGCTGGGGGCGGGGACCAATGGGCTGGAGGCCGTCGGGCCGTTGATCGCGGCGGCGTTGTTCCTGGTCACTGATGTGCGCGGGATCCTGCTGATCGACGCGGCAACGTTCTTCGTGTCGGCGGTGCTGCTGAGCCGATTGCCGAAGATGCCAAAAGCAGAGCTGTCGGGCCACAGCCTTGTCAAAGATGCGCGCGACGGCCTGGGCTACATCTGGCGGACGAAGGCGATTCGCGTGATCGGGCTCGGGTTCTTCGCGGTGGTCGCGTTCAGCGGGGTTGACGACGTCGCCATGGTGTTCCTGGGCAAGGACGAGTTGCACGGCAGTGACTCGGCCGCGGCGATCCTGTACGCCGGAGTCGGCATCGGGCTCGTGACGGGATTCGCCCTCCTGGCAAAGTACGCGACTAGATTCAGCATGCCTGCACTGATGGTCACAGGGTTCGCCGTGAGCAGCGTCGGCAACTTGTTCACCGGCCTGGCTTGGGCGATCTGGGCCGCGCTGGCGCTGCAAGTCATCCGCGGACTCGGCATCGCTGGCGTCGACGTGGGCATCAACACCCACCTGCAACGAGTCGTCCCCGCGCACCTGAGAAGCCGTGTCTTCGGCAATCTGTACGGCGCGATCGGCCTGGCAGCCGGGATCTCGTATGTCTTCGGCGGCCTCCTCCTTCAGCACACGAATGCACGCGTCACGTTCGTAGCCGCAGGCGTCGGTGGACTGCTGGCTACGACTGCGACAGCGATCGGAGTTCGGCGATCGGCCGGCGGAGAGCGCGAGCCCCGGGTACGGCGATGAGCGCGATCGCCGCCATCACCAGGAACGCCGCGGACGGGTGGTCGACGAGCAGCCCGACCACGACCGCGACCAACAGGCCGCCCAGGTTGCCGGCCATCCAGATCAGGCCGGCCGCGGTGCCTTCGGCCTCCCCGGTACGGCGTTCCACGAGCTCGAGCACGATCGGGAGAGCCGGGAGCAGGAGGAACCCGATCAGCGTGATCGCGGCGAAGCCCGTCTCGACGCCCGGTGCCAGCGCGAGCAGGACGCAGGCGGCCGCGGTGCAGCTGAGACTCACGACGAGGAGAGCCGACTCGGCGCGGCGCCGTACGACCAGGATCGGGATCACCGCGCAGCCGAGGACACCCGCGATGACATTGACCAGCAGGATCGTGCTCGCCGTACCGCCGCTCACCCCGGCCGGCTCCAGCAGCGCCTGCGCGAAGGTGCTCATGGCAACGAAGACGCCGAAGGGGAAGATCGCCAGTACACACAGCCGGCGGATCAGCGGATCACCCCAGGCGACTCGCAGCGCGCCGCGATCCGGTCGGTGCCTGCCCATCTCGAACGGACCTTGCTTGCGCAGGGCAACGATGAGGAGCAGGGCTGCCACCACGCAGAACACGGCTGTCACGGCCAGCATCGTCGACAGCGACGAAGCCGTGGTGAAGACCGCGGAGAGCAGGAACGCGATCACCATGCCGAAGAAGATGCTGGCGGTGCCGACCGCGATGCCGGTCGGGCGGTCCTTCTCGGCCAGGTAGTGGCCGGTGATACCGGTGACCGCGTTCAGCACCAGCGGCTGGGCGATCGAGGCGATGATCTGCCCGGCCAGCAGCCAGCCGAAGTCGTCACCTATCAGCCGTACGCAGGCACCGAGCGCGGTCAGTACGGCGCCCGCGATCAGGCCGGCCCGGAACCAGCGATCCAGGATCAGACCGCAGGGGATCGCGAGTACGACGTACAGCAGTGGGAACACCTGGGCGAGCCAGCCGATCGCGCTTTCGGAGACGCCGTACCGGGCGGCCGCGACCGTGGTCACGCCGGCAAAGTTCAGCCAGACCAGCTGGGTCGCCGCGCCGACCAGCGCATAACCGGCAATCGCCGTCCAGCGACTCCCCGTGACCACCCGCGCCATACGCATCCTCCCAAGGCCTGAGCGAACTGTAATGCCGTCACACGCTGCATCACACGATCCCGGCGTACAAATGAGGCATGGTGGATTGGGAAGGGCCGCTCACGGAAGCGTTCGAGCGGGCGACGACGTACTTGACCGGGCTCCCGGAGCGCCGGGTCGGCCCGCGGGCGACGGCGGCCGAGCTGCGCGACGCGCTCGGCGGTCCGCTGCCCACCGGGCCGAGCGATGCCCGGGACGTGGTCGCCCACCTCGCGAAGGGGGTCGAGGACGGGCTGTTACCGAGTGGCAGCGGCCGCTTCTTCGGGTTCGTGTTCGGCGGCGCGACGCCCGCGGCACTCGCCGCCGACTGGCTCACCACGGTGTGGGACCAGAACGCGGGCCTGTACGCCGCCGCGCCCGCCGCGGCCGTGGTCGAGGAAGTCGCGGCGAACTGGCTGGTCGAGCTGTTCGGCCTGCCCGGAGGTACGTCGGTCGGCTTCGTCACCGGCGCCCAGATGGCCAACTTCACTGGCCTGGCGGCTGCCCGCCACGAAGTACTGCGGCGCACGGGCTGGGACGTGGAGAGCCAAGGCCTCATCGGTGCACCAACTATCCGGGTCCTCGCCGGTGCCGAGCGGCACGACACGATCGACCGGGCGTTGCGCTTCCTCGGGTTGGGGACCAGTTGCATCGTGCCGATCGATGTCGACGATCAGGGCAGGATGCGGGCCGACGCGCTGGCGGCCGCGCTGGAGACAGAAGGCCCGCAGATCGTTTGTGCCCAGGCCGGCAACGTGAACACCGGTGCCTTCGACCCGATCGCCGAGATCTGCGACCTGGCGCACGCGGCCGGCGCGTGGGTCCACGTCGATGGTGCCTTCGGTCTCTGGGCCGCGGTCAGTCCCGAGCTGCGGCCGCTGGTCGCCGGCATCGACCGCGCCGACTCCTGGGCGACCGACGCGCACAAGTGGCTGAACGTC
This sequence comes from Kribbella sp. NBC_01510, assembly GCF_045040325.1. Classification (NCBI taxonomy): domain Bacteria; kingdom Bacillati; phylum Actinomycetota; class Actinomycetes; order Propionibacteriales; family Kribbellaceae; genus Kribbella; species Kribbella sp. NBC_01510. The sequence goes on from NZ_CP109418.1 coordinate 3,432,672, forward strand.
CCGTACGACTCCGGCCTCGTCCTCTGCGCTCATCCGGAGCCGCACCGCGCGGCGATGTCGATCAGAGCGGCGTACCTGATCCAGGATGAGAACGGGCAGCGTGACTCGCTCGACTTCAACCCCGAGTTCTCCCGGCGGGCGCGCGGTTTCCCTGTGTACGCCGCCATCCGCGCGCTAGGCCGATCCGGGATCGCCGAGATCGTGGATCGGTGTCACGCGATGGCTCGCCGGTTCGCCGACACGCTGGCCGCGAACGGGGTCGCCGTACTGAACGACGTCGTACTCAACCAAGTACTGGTCCGCTTCGGCGACGACGACGCGCTCACTCGGCGAGTGGTCAGCGCGGTGCAGCAGGAAGGCACGTGCTGGATGTCAGGCACCACCTGGCAGGGCAAGGCCGCGATGCGCATCTCGGTCTGTAACTGGACCACCGACGAGTCGGACATCGATCGCTCAGCTGCCGCTGTACTGACTGCTGAAGGAGTCGAGCGTCACCAACGCCGCGTTGAGTGAATCGCGGAGCGGTTCAGGGCGGCGGAGGGTTTGGGTCAGCAGTGCGCCGCCCTGCATCGCGGCGAGGATCGTGTTGGCCAGGTAATCGGGATCGGCGTCCGGCCGGAGTATGCCGTTGTCGCGCATGGTCCGCAGATGGGTCCGGAAACGGTCGAGCCAGCGCTGATAGCCGGCGGCGAGGCGGGCGCGGGTCTCGGGGCGCGACTCGGCGAGCTGACCGGCGAGTGAGCCGAAGTCGCAGCCGCCCTCGAACTTGCGGGCGGTCTGCCGCGCCACCACGCGGTCGGCCCAGCGATGCCAGGCCTGGATCGAGTCGAGCGCGGGCTCTCGATCCAGCAGGGTTTCCGCCTGCCAGCCGATGACGGCGTCGATCAGCGTCGGCTTGTCGCGGAAGTAGTGCGTCAGCTGCGAACCGCTCACCCCGGCGACCCGCCGGATGTCCTCGAGCTGGGTACCGGCGACGCCGCGCCGATGCACCAGGTCCGCCGCGGCCGCGAGGATCCGGGCTCGGGTGGCGTGCCCCTTCGCAGTCAGTCGATGGTCGGCCATTCATCGACACTAACGCGCCGTTTGGGGCGTCGGACCCAGAACGGCCCGGATGGCCCATGATGGGGTCATGGCGGAGGGGATTCTGGAACTGGCGCAAGAGTTGGCCGAGGTCAGTCGACTCGTCGAGGACGACGATGTCGCCACGACTCTGGGCCGGTTCGTCAACCGGGTGGTACGGACCGTGCCCGACTGCGAGGAGGCATGCATCAGTGTGCTCGTCGACGGTACGGCGGAGATGGTCGCGCGCTATCACAGCACTGCGGACGAGCTCTCCGAGCCGGCCCGGGCCGCCCTCGCAGAGCGGCTGATCGCGGCGGACGGTCCGGTGTACGACGCGATGGCGTACGGCGAACCGCACCGGATCGGTGACCTGGCGTCGGACCACCGTTGGCCGGAGTTCGCCGCGAGCGCGATCAACGCGGGCTATCGCAGTTGCCTGTTCCTCCCGCTGCCCGCGCAGACCGGGGCCGCGGCCGCCTTCAGCCTGTTCTCGGCGACACCGGATGCCTTCGGGAGTACGTCGTACGACGTCGTGCTGCTGTTCGCCCTGCACGCCGGGGTCGCGTTCGACAACGTGCAGCTGTTCAACGACAGCCGGACTCTGGTCGACCAGTTGCGGTCCGCGATCACGACCCGGACGGTGATCGGTCAGGCCCAAGGCATCCTGATGCATCGATACGGGCTCGCGTCGAGTGTGGCGTTCGAGGTCCTGAAGCGGTGCTCGATGGACGCCAACGTCAAGCTCCGCGAGGTGTCGACCGAGTTGGTGGCGGCGCAGGACTCGGGACGGCTGACCTCGGCGCTGCAGAAGTACGGCCTGCAGACTTCTTGACCGGGCCTGTCGATTTCCGGGCTGGTCGCTCGACGCAGGTGTGTACGACGACCACAAGGGAGAGGCAGCGAGATGTCGTTTCAGGCGTACTTGGACAAGATCGAGGAGAAGACCGGCCTGACGCCACGGGAGCTGGTCGAGAAGGCGAAGGCGCGCGGGTACGACGCTGCCGGCGTGAAGGCCGGTGTGATCTGCGACTGGCTCAAGGAGGACTACGACCTCGGCCGCGGGCACGCGATGGCGCTCGTCCACGTGATCAAGAACGGTCCGGGCATCAGCGAGAAGCACGTCGGCAGCAAGGGCCCGCACGGCGACCCCACCAACGTCCTCTGGCTCGACGGCAAGGCGACCAACCCGCTCAGCGCCTAGTGAGCGCGAGCTCGGCGAGCTCCGCCAGGCGGTGGGCTCGGGCCGACTCGGCGGGGGTGAACGGCTCGCCCGCGCGGGTGAACGCGAACAGGCCGGTCCAAGGGGACGGGATCTTGAGGACGGTGCCGTCGGCGGGGAGCGGTGCGGCCAGCGTGACGTGGTCGGTGACGAGGCGGGCGCCGAGGAGTTCGGCGACCGCGTGCGGGAGTTCGCCCGGGTCGCCGACCACGCGGGCCGACAGGCTGAGCGCCTTCGTCTGGCCGTCGACCAGGGCGAGGGTGGTGGTCGGCCAGGCGTCGGGGTCCCGGCCACCGGCGGCTTCGATTGCCGTCAGCAACGAGTCTGCGTCGATCCGATCCGGGGTCGACACGACCAGTTCGTCGCGGACGCCGTCGTCGAGCGGGTGGATGTGCAGGCCGAGGATGTTCGCGTCCAGGTCGGTCAGGTGGTGCGTCAGGCGTTCCAGCGCGCCGGTTCGGTCGTCGAGCGTGACGCGGATCCGCCACAGCGCGCCGAGTCCCGCGGACGGCCGGGTGCGCGGCGCGTGCAGCCAGGACCGCAGGAGCCGCATCGTGGACGGCTCGATCACCCAGATCACCAGGGCGGTCGTCACGACCACCAAGGCGCTCACCGCGATCAGGTACGACGGGTGTAGCGCCAGGACGATCGCGTGCAGTGCGAACTCGACGGGGAAGATCGCCAGCAGTTTGGCCACCGTCAACCGGAGTCGTCGCGGATGCGGAAGTCGCCCGCACACATCACACGCCAGCCCGCCGGTGAGCGCCGTACGCAACGGTTCCATGCCTCCAGCGTGACCGGGATAAATTGCCCGGCTGTTGCGGTGACGTGAAGTTGTGCGGCGTACGCAGAGCGCAGACTCTCGACGGCGGTGGTCTGACCGTTGAGACTGGGCGGCATGGGTGGGGCGATGGTGGCGATGTTGTTCTCGGACATCGAGGGATCGACCGTGTTGCTGCGGCGCTTGGGGGACAGGTATCTGGATGCGCTGGAGAGTCATCGGCGGATTCTGCGTGCTGTATGGACGGCGTACGGCGGGGTCGAGCAGGGGACCGAGGGGGACAGCTTCTTTGTCGTGTTTCCGCGTGCTGGGGACGCGGTCGCGGCGGCGGTGGAGGGGCAGCGGGGGCTCGAGGCGCAGTGTTGGCCAGGTGGTGAGCGGCTGCGGGTGCGGATGGGCATTCACACCGGTACGCCCGGGGTGCACGACGGCGACTACTGGGGGATGGACGTCCACCTCGCGGCCCGGATCGCGGCCGCGGCGCACGGTGGGCAGGTGATCGTGTCCGCGGTCACTGGGCAGCTCACCCAACTCCCCGACGGCGTCACCCTCCGCAATCTCGGCACCCACCACCTGAAGGACATCCCCGAACCAGAGCACCTGCTCCAAGTCACCGGCGCCGGACTCCAGGCGGACTTCCCGCCACCGCGCAGCCTCGGTACGGCGACCAGCCTTCCGGTCCCGGCCACTCCACTCCTCGGCCGGGAGTCGGACCTGACCCGCGTCATGGACCTCCTCGACCAACCGGACGTCCGGTTGGTCACGCTGACCGGCCCGGGTGGCTCGGGCAAGACGCGACTGGCGGTGGGAATCGCAGGCGGACTGACACACCGGTTCCCAGGCGGCGTGTACTTCGTCCCGCTCGCGTCCGTGACGTCCGAGCAGGTGATGTGGACGTCGATCGCCGAGGCGCTCGACATACCGCCACGGGAGCGTGGGCGGATCGTCGCCTACCTGGCCCAACGCACGCTGCTGCTCGTTCTCGACAACCTCGAGCAACTCGCGGGTGCCGACAAGATCGTTGCCGAGATCATCGAAGGCGCGGCGCACGTGAAGGTCGTCGTGACGTCGCGGCGCCCGCTCGGGCTGGTCGGCGAGCATCAGCACTCCGTGGCGCCCCTCACGGTGCCGTACGACGAGACGCTCGCCGAGAGATCCGCCGCCGTTCAACTCTTCGTCCAGCGCGCGCAGGCCGTACAGCCCGGATTCACGCTGACGCCGGGCAACGTGGCCGACGTGGTCGCGATCTGCCGCCGGCTGGACGGGCTCCCGCTCGCGATCGAGTTGTGTGCGCCCCGGATCCGGGTGCTGAGTGTCAAGGAGTTGCTGGCCCGCGTCGACCAGACCCTCGACATCGCCTCGACGAGCAGCGTGACGCCGGAGCGGCAGCGTACGCTGCGCGGGACGATCGCCTGGTCCTACGACCTGCTCAGTCCCGAGCGTCGGAAACTGTTCCGCCGGCTGGCCGTGTTCTCCGGTGGCGCCGATCTCGCGGCGGTCGAAGCCGTTGCCACCGGCACCGACCCGCTCGACGCGATCGCCGAACTCCACGATGCCCATCTGGTCAGCCTGTCCGAAGGCCCTGAGAGCATCACCAGGATCGAGTTGTTGCAGACGATCCAGCAGTACGCCGCCGACGAGCTCGCAGCCACGGACGAGGCCGACGCGATGCGCGGGGCCCACGCGTCGTACTACGCCGAGCTCGCCGAGAATCTCCAAGCCCTGAAGGAATCCACGTACTACACGGCGCTGGAACTCGCCGAGACCGACCTGGACAACTGCCGTGCCGCACTCGGCTGGGCAGTCCGGCAAGACCTCGAGACCGGTCTCCGCCTCTGCGCAGCGCTCGGCTGGGTCTGGCTCCTCGGCGGGTACATCGCCGAGAGCCGGGAATGGCACGAACAACTCGTTGCCCGAGCCGGCGACACACCGTCCACGGACCTCGCCGCCTGCCTGCGAGGATTGAGCAATCTTCTGCTCCTGCAGGGGGAAACCAGCCGTGCCCACGAGCTGGCCACCAGAAGCCTCGAGATGGCCAAGACCTTGGGCGACCGAGCCGGGGTCGCGTTCGCGATGAGCCTCCTCGGTACGGCGCAACGCCACCAAGGCGATCTCGAGGCGGCGCAACGCACCCTGTCGGAGGCTGTGGAGCTACACCGCGGTCTCGATGACAAAGGCAGGCTGGCTCGCGCACTGGGCAACCTCGGCGGGGTCGAGGAGGAGTTGGGCCGACTCGATCGGGCGGAGACGCTGCTCCGGGAGTCGCTCGCGATCAACGAGTCGATCGGTGACGTTCACGAGATCGCCTTGCAGGGGCAGAACCTGGCCTACCTCCTCGCGCTCGCGGGGCGGGTTGACGAGGCGAGCGAGCTGGCCCGTGGGCTGGTCACGACCGTCGTGGCTTTGGGCAGTCCGAACCTGACGATGGCGTTCTCCAACACCATGATGAGCATCCTCGTGCGGAAAGGGGATCCAGTCGGAGCCGCGCACCTGTTCGGCGCGGAGGAGGCGATGGGTGAGCGCCTGGAGATTGCCAACCCCTACCTGGAGGAGGAGTTGGCGGAGGCGCTCGAGCTCGTCGGCGACGCGCTGACCCGCGAGGAGTGGGAGCGGCACCGGCGGGAAGGCCGCTCCGAGCGGGTCGAGGATCTCCTCAACCGCCTCCCGGTCGGCTGAGCCAGGCGTGATCCTTGCCTCCCGCAAGGATCGGACCCGCCGAGCGGTTGTGCAGGCCGTGAGGGGACTCCATACTGCTCTCACCGCCATCGGCGGTCTGTGGGGGTAGAAGTTTAACTGGGGTTCATCGAACTGGGGGGCTTTACTGTGCATGCTTTGAGGACGTTTCGTGCTGCGCTGGTAACGGCGCTGGTGGGGGCCGGTCTGGTGACCGGCACCCAGATGGCGGTGGCCGCGCCACCGTCGAGTGTGATCTCGGTCAGTACAACCTCGGTCGCTCCGGGGCAGACCTTCACGATCACGCAGACACTGAACAACGACCGCGACTTCGACATCATCGGCGCGAAGGCGGGGCTGTACGCCAAGGAGCCGGCGTCGCTGCCCAGCCTGATCGACATCGTGTCCTGCCCGGAGGCCTACGCCTGCGACGTCCTGGGCAGCAGCATCCGGGGCGGCTTCCACGAGGTGAAGGCCGGCCAGTCCGTGACGCTGAACTGGACGTTCCGGGTGAAGGACGACGCTCCGGCCGGGACCATCCAGCTGCAGCACCAATTCATCGGGGAGAACTACGCGTTCGAGATCATCGACGGACCGTCGCTGACGATCGAGCCGGCCCACCAGGACGCCGATGTCGCGGTGTCGCTGAGCGCATCGGTGAAGTCGCTCGTCGTCTCGCGGATCACCTACACGGTCACGATCAAGAACAACGGGCCGGCTGATGCGACCGGCATCCGGGTGGTCGGGACCTTCCCGTCCCCGCTGGTGTACGTCGGGACGACGTGCGCCCGGGTCGGGACGACGAGGTCGGTCAACTGTGACATCCCGTCCCTGGCCAGTGGTGCCAGTGTCACCCGGACGTTCACGGCCGACGCCAGACTGCTCACGGTCGGCCGGCTGATCGCGACGGCTCAGCGTTCGGCGAGCTCGCCGAACGACCCGGTCGCGGGCAACAACAGCGACAGCCACACCTGCACGGCGCTGACCAGCCTGCTGGTGCGTTGCTGACGACGTACTGAGGTAGTAACCGGCCGGCGGCCGCGGGTTCTCGGACCCGCGGCCGTCGGCTTTGGCGTAGCCGACAAAAACAACACAGTTCGTGCCTGCGCCTTGCATCGAGGGGCGGGTCAGGTTTACGGTCCCGGTTAACGTTTAAGTGAGTGTTACTGAGCACTTTCTCATGACTTGGAGCAGCTATGATCAGTCGTCGGCGATTCCTGCAGGTGACCGGGGCCGCCGTGGTTGCCGGGCCTACGCTCGCTGCCTGCGGTGACGGCGGTACGGCGAACGGCGGTGCGAAGGCGTCCAGCGAGCTGAAGCTCCCGACGTACAAGCCCTTCGAAGGGCTGCGGCCCGATCTGCCGGGCGCGGAGTCGGGGCTCGAGCCGGGGTTCCTGAAGTTCCCGGCGGACGCGATCTCGAGCGTGAAGACGCCGCCGCTGAAGAACGCGGTGACCGCGCTGACCGAGACGTTCGCGACACCCCCGCCGCCGATGGGCAGCAACCGGATGTGGCAGTCGCTGAACCAGGCGCTCGGCGCCGAGTTGCGGCTCACCATCGGGACAGACCCGGGCTACCCGGAGAAGTTCGCCACGCTGCTGGCCAGCGACTCGCTGCCGGACCTGATGTGGCTGCCGCCGAACCAGGGCATTCCGAACATCGGCCCGATGCTCGAGGCGAAGTTCCAGGACCTGACCAAGTACCTGTCCGGCGACGCCGTCCTGGAGTACCCGAACCTGGCCGCGCTGAAGCCGGCCTCGTGGCGGACCGCCGTGGTGAACGGGAAGATCTGGGGCGCGCCGATCCCGTCGACGCCGTTCGGTCAGGTGATGATGGGCAATCCGCGCACCTGGGAGAAGGTCGGCGGCCTGCAGTGCACCAGCGCCGACGAGTTCTTTGCCAAGTGCAAGGAACTGACGAACGGCACCAACTACGCGCTCGAGCCGGCCATCATCAACATGCTGCACATGTTCGGCGAGTGGTTCGGCGCCCCGAACAGCTGGCGGGTGAACTCCGACCGCTCGCTGACCCACCTGTACGAGACCGACAACTACCGGGCCGCGGTCGAGTACGCCGCCAAGCTGTGGGCGGCCAAGGTGTTCTACCCGGACCTCAACCTGGCCGACGCCACCCCGAAGACCGTGAACGGTCAAATCGCCGCGCAGGTCACGGTCGGCCCGCGGGCGACGTCGGACTTCCGCGCGCTGGACCCGACGCTGTTCGTCGACACGATGATCCCGTTCGGCCATGACGGCAAGGCGAAGCCGGTCTACGACATGGGCTACGGGACGGTCGGGTTCACGCCGTTCAAGAAGACCGACGAGGGCCGGATCCGCGAACTGCTCGCGCTGATGGACTACCTGTCCGCGCCGTTCGGCACCAAGGAGTACCTGCAGAAGAACTTCGGCGTCGAGGGCCAGCAGTACCAGCTGGACGCGCAGCAGAACCCGGTGCTGACCAAGGCCGGCACCCAGCAGGCGCCCGGTCTGGTCAGCGCCCTGCAGATCATGAACGCACCGGAGAGCGTGATCTTCAACCCGGCATACCCGGAAGACACCAAGAAGATTTACGCGACCGAGCAGAAGTTGCTCGACCACGCGATGCGCAACCCGACCGCCGGCACGTACTCCGACACGTCGAGCAAGCTCGGCCCGAAGCTGACGGCGGCGTTCCGCGACACGATTGTCGACATCGTCACTGGCCGGCAGAAGATCGACGCGTACGACGCCGCCCTCAAGCGCTGGAAGTCCGGTGGCGGCGACAAGATGCGCGACGAGTTCGCCGCCGTCCTGCCCGCCAGCGTGCCGGTGTCCTGATCGATGCTGAAGCGAGCTGTCTCGACCAGGCCGGTCAAGGCCGGTCTGCCCTTTGCGGCGAAGTGGCGCCGGGACTGGCAGATGGTGCTGCTGATGATCCCGGGTGTCGTGTTCCTGCTGGTGTTCTTCTACCTGCCGGTGCTGGGCAACGTGGTCGCGTTCCAGGACTTCCAGCCGTACCTCGGCATCATGCACAGCGAGTGGAACGGGTTGCAGAACTTCGTCAACCTGTACGGCAACCCGGACTTCTGGGACGCGTTGCGGAACACGCTGCTGCTGGCCGCCGTACAACTGCTGCTGTTCTTCCCGGTGCCGATCGGGCTGGCGCTGATCGTCGATTCGCTGGTCAGCAACCGGTTCCGGCGGTGGTTCCAGACGATCGCCTACCTGCCGCACTTCCTGTCCTGGGTGCTGGTCGTCACGCTCTTCCAGCAGTCGCTCGGCGGAGCCGGGTTCGTCAACAATCTGCTGCGGAACGCGGGCCTGAACCCGATCCCGTTCATGACGAACCCGGACACCTTCCCGCTGCTGGTGGTCGCACAGCTGGTCTGGAAGGACGCCGGCTGGGCGATGATCATCTTCCTCGCCGCGCTGACCACCGTGGACGTGTCGCTGTACGAGGCGGCCGCGGCGGACGGCGCCGGCCGCTGGCGGCGGCTGTGGCACATCACGCTGCCGTCGCTGCGCACCGTCATCGTGCTGCTGCTGATCCTGCGGATCGGCGACATCCTGAGTGTCGGGTTCGAGCAGTTCATCCTGCAGCGTGACTCGGTCGGCCCGGGTGCGGCCGAAGTACTGGACACCTTCACGTACTACGCGGGTGTCGTCGGCGGCGACTGGAGCAGTGGAGCCGCGGCCGGGTTGGCCAAGGGCGTGGTCGGGGCGTTGCTGTTGTGGGGTGCGAACTCGCTCGCGCACCGGCTCGGTGAACCAGGGATCTTCCAGAAGCGTGGTGACTCGTGAGACCCGTGTGGAAAGAGAAGCCGGCGCCGTTCTACCAGTCGATCAAGGGCGTCGTACTCGGCGGATTCGCACTGGTGATCGTGATCCCGATCCTGGTGGTGATCTCGACCTCGCTGGCCAGTGACAAGGACATTATCGACGCGGGCGGCTATGTGTTGTGGCCGTCGCATCCGACACTGAAGGCGTACCAGACGTTGTTCAGCGGCGGGTTGATGGGCCGGGCGATCCTGGTCAGCGTCTTCGTGACGCTCGTCGGTACGGCGATCGCACTGGCAGTCACGATCGCGTTGGCGTACGCGACCTCGCGGCCGGTGCTGTTCGGCCGGCCGGTGCTGCTGATGGTGTTGTTCACGTTGCTGTTCGCGCCGGGGATCATCCCGATGTTCCTGGTGGTGAAGCAACTCGGGCTGCTCGACAGTCTGTGGTCGCTGATCCTGCCGGGCGCGTTGGGCGCGTTCAACTTCGTTGTCCTGCGCACCTTCTTCATGAACGTGCCGGGTGAGTTGCTGGAGAGCGCGCGGATCGACGGCGCGAGCGACTTCACCATCCTGCGGCGGATCGTGATGCCGTTGTCGAAGGCGGTGATCGCGGTCGTCGGGCTGTTCTACGCGGTCGGGTTCTGGAACGCCTTCTTCAACGCGCTGCTCTACCTGAACGACACGTCGAAGTGGCCGGTGCAGGTGATCCTGCGGACCTACGTCCTGCAAGGCAAGTCGCTCTCGGCGGATCAGCTCGGGGTGGAACCGCTGCCCCAGCCGCAGTCGCTGCAGATGGCCGTGGTGGTGGTCGCGCTGGTCCCGATCGCGATGGTTTACCCGTTCCTGCAGCGACACTTCACTAAGGGCGTCATCACGGGCGCCGTCAAGGGCTGATGCCGTCTGCGAGAATCGACAGTATGTCGATGGGGCACACACAGGACCGGCCGACTCTCCGGATGGTCGCGAAGGAAGCGGGCGTTTCGGTCGCGACCGTGTCCTACGTGCTGTCCGGGCGGCACCGCAGCCACACCATCAAGGACTCGACCGCGGAGCGGGTCCGCGAGGCGGCGTCGCGGCTCGGGTACCGCCGCAACGACGCGGCCCGCGCGATCCGGACCGGCAAGTCCGACCTGGTCCTGCTGTCACTGAGCGTGCTGGCCGACCCCTGGTCGCAGGCGGTCGCGGAGACCGTCAGCGCCGCGGTCAGCCCGCTCGGCAAGACCGCGCTGATCGTGGCCGACGGCGACTGGCGGACAGTGCTGTCGAACCGGACGCCCGACGTGATCTTCATCGACAGCGTCAGTACGGATCCGGCGCAGATCGCGGAACTGGAGGCGTTCGCGGCGCAGGGTGTTCAGATCGTCGCCTTCAGTGAGACGCTCGAGCCGCGTGGCTTCGACGTGATCCGGTCCGGCGCCGAGCCGCGCTGTCACCTTGCTGTGGAACACCTGCTCGAGCACCACGACCGGGTCGGCGCGCTCACGTCGCGGACGTCCGGATCCGCTCGGTTCGACGCGTATCTGAACACGCTCCGGGCAGCCGGCAAGCCGATCCGCAATGACGACATCGAGGTCTTCGAACCGCACCCGGAGGGCGCCTACCGGGCCGCGATGGCGTTGCTGAGCAGGCCCGATCGCCCGACGGCGCTCTACTGTACGACGGACTTCGCCGCGATCGCCGCCGTCCGGGCAGCCCATCGACTGCGGATCGACGTACCCCGGGATCTGGCCGTGGTCGGCGTCGGGAACACGCCGGAGGGTGAGTATCTGGATCCGTCGCTGTCGACGGTCGGCCCGGTCGGCTTCAACGAGGCGCTGACCCGGATCATCGTCGGCCGCCTCACCGACCGCGAAGGCGCCCCCGGCGAAACCTTCGACTTCCCCTGGCAACTCATCGTCCGCGACTCCTCCAGGGTCGACCCCGCTTGATCGGCTGGGAGCCGGTGACGGTGGGGGAGTCCGCCATGTCGGTGTACCGGCGTGGCGACGTCTTCGCGAAGTGCTGCGGGGTGGCCGATGTGGCCGAGTTGCGGGCCGAGCGTGACCGGGCGGAGTGGCTCGCCGGCACGGCTCTGCCCGGTGCGACGGTGGTGGATTGGGTGGAGTCGGCGGATGGCGCGCGCCTGGTGACGACCGCGGTGCCTGGTGTTCCCGGCGATTCACTCCCGCCGGCCGCTCATCTGGCGGCTGCCGAGAGTCTGGGTCGCGTCCTGCGCGACCTGCATTCGCTGACCAACTGCCCGTTCGAGCGCCCGCTGTCGTCGGTGATCGCGCTGGCCGAGGACGTCGTACGGCGGGACGCGGTGAACCCGGCCTTCCTCACCGACGAGTGGCGGTTGCTGAAGCCGGCCGAGCTCCTGGCGCAAGTAGTTGCCGAGCGCCCCTATATCGACTCGGTCGCTGAGCCGGTCGTGTGCCACGGCGACGCGTGCCTCCCGAACGTCTTCTTCGACCCGGTGACGCTGGACGTCACCGGCCTGATCGACCTCGGCCGCCTCGGCATCGCCGACCGCTACTCCGACCTGGCGCTCACCACCATCCAACTGCACGACGAGTGGTCGGCCGATCCCGCGCCGTTCCTCGCGGCGTACGGACTTCCGGAGCCCGACGAGCGCCGTCTGTACTTCTACCGCCTCCTCGACCCGCTCACCTGGGGCTGACCGCCGTACCGTTGACCGCGTGGGCATCCCGGTCGAGATCGTCGCGTTGATGGCGTCGCCTGTGCACGCCTTCGAGGGGCGGCCGCAGGGCGGTCCGCAGCCGGATCCGGAGCCGGTGGGGCGGGCGGAGGTCGAGGTCCGGGCGGAACTGGGGATCGTGGGGGATCGCTACTTCGCGCAGAAGGTGCACCGGAACGCGGCGGTCACCTTCCTGGACGCCGCCTCGCTGGACGAGCTGGCTCGCGACCTGGGACTGCCGGCGGCGCCTGATCCCTTGCTGATGCGCCGCAACATCGTGGTTCGCGGCTTCCCGATCGACACCCTCGCCGCCCATCGGACGCCCGACGGCGCGCGCGTCGACGGCCGCCGCTTCACCCTCGACTCCGGCGCGGGCGCGATCACCTTCCAGGCCAACCGTCCCGCCAATCCGTGCGGCTGGATGGACGTTGTCCTCGCTACCGGCGCGTTCCGGGCTCTCCGCGGCCACGGCGGCGTACGCACCACCCCGCTGACCTCCGGCACCCTCCGGCTCGGGCCGGCCGTGCTCACGGTCCTCTGAGGTTTTCGCGCGGCTTTCGGTCTGACGGCTTACCGTCGGAGGGTGAGGCTGGTGGTGGGGTTGCTCGTCGCGGCGGCCGGGCTGGTGGGGTGCAGTGATGTTGCGCCGGCCGGCGGGGCGTCGCCTACTGCCACGCCCACCCGCTCGTCTTCGACGCCGACCGCGGCGCCCAGCAGTCCCTCACCCAAGCCTTCGCCTACGTCGAAGCCCACGGCTTCAGGTGTGACGACCATGACGATTCCGGCGATCGGGGTCCGTGGACTGCGGGTCGTTGCCTACGTGGGTACGGCGGATGACCGGCCTGGGACTGTGATCCAGAATCGCGGCGTCGCCGCCAGTCCGCGAGGCCCGAGGGGTGGCGTCGGCCCGGGCGACGTGGGGAACTTCATCATCACCGGGCATCGGACGAGTCATGGGCGGCCGCTCGGCCGGGCGACCGAGCTGGTAAACGGGGATCACATCCTGATCACCGCGGGCGGGACCGTGTACGACTACGTGGTGAACCGGACGATGACGATCTCGTTCCGCAAGCCGGCCGAGCTGGCCCAGCAGAACGCCGCCGTGCCGGGCCGCCCGGGCGTGACGCCGACTCGGGCGATGATCACGATCTCCACCTGTGCGACGCCCGAGGATCACGCCGCGGGCAACTTCTGGCACGACGAACTCGGCAACCCCGAACACCGCATCAACAAGATCGGCACCCTCGTCGCTACCCATCCTCTGTGACCTGGACTCGGTGGGTGCCGGTGGGGTCGACGTGGAATGTGAAGCCGTGGGGTGTGGTCCATTCCAGGGTCTGGTGGTCGAGGCGGCGGACGGTCCAGCCGTGGGCGTGGGTCTTGACCCGGTGGCCGTACCGGCCGAGCGGTGCGAGGTTGGTGGTGCTGGTCTGTCCCGGTGGGCCGAGCGGGTCGTAGGGCTGGAGGTGGTCCAGGTCCATGCCGGGGTGGGTTTCTTGGGTGCCGAACGGGAACAGCTCGACCGGGTGGGTGAGTTTGATGCGTTCGCGGATCCGGTCGGGGATCTCGTAGGCGTCCACGCTGACGGCGTCGTTCAGGTCGATGACCGGCTTCACGGTGTACGGGCCGTGGCCGATGAGTTCGGCCAACTGGTCGGCGAGCAGCGGCCCGATGTGTTCGGCGCGCAGGACCCCGGTGCCGGTGGCCAGCGTGTGGTCGGTGAGGTGGACATAGATCTGGGTCTGGCCCGGACGTACCCGTCCGCGGGTACGGTCGGGACTATCGGCGCGGTCGGCGCCGGTTCGGGTGGCGTGGGTGGTGTAGGCGTCGTGTTTGATCTGGGCCAGGCGGGCGTGCAGGGCGCGTTGGGCGGCGGCGTTCAGTGGTTCGCCGTCGTCGGGGTCGAGGTGTAGGGAGGGGTCGAAGGGTTCGATCGGCACGGTGTCGGGGGTGTCGAGGGGGTCGGGCAGGTCGCTGGTGCTGGGGTGGGGTGCGTCGCGGTCGGCCTCGTCGTCCGGGCGGGGCTCGTCGCAGACGCTCGCCCGGACGTCGTGCGGGTCTACCTCGGGGTCCACGGTATCGGGAGCGGCGCTGTCCGGAGCGGTGCTGCCCCGAGCGGTGCTGCCCTGAGCGGTCGCGCCTCTCGCGGCGCCCGGAGCGCTAGTGCTCGGAACGGTCGCGTCCGGCTCGGTGGCATCCGGCTCGGTGGCGCCGGGCTTGGTGGTGCCCGCGGTGGTGTCCGCGGCGCCGGTGGTGGCTGGAGCGGTGTTGTCGTGTGCGGTGGCGTTCGGCGCTGTGTCGGTGGTGCTGTGGAGGTGGTGGTGGCGGGCTTGGGTGAGGAGTTCTTGGGTGTAGCGGGGGTCGGCGAGGATCCCGACCGCGTCCGCGCGGCGGTGCTGGACCGGCCGGGTGTCGCCGAGGCTCTTCAGCGCCTCGGCGATCGCGTCGAGGGTCGCCTTGTTGCGGATCACTGCACCGGCGGCGGCCTTGATGTACATGGTCTTGGTGCCGTGCGCGGTGGAGCGGCCGACGAACACGCCGCGTTCGCGGGTCTTCTCGGCGGCCTCGGCCCGCGCCAAATCAGGGTCGGCGTGCATCTTCGCGGCCTGGACGATCTTGTTCAACCGGTACGGGGTGATGGAGTCGATGAGTCGCGCGATGCGTTGGTCGACGTAGGCGGCGGCGTCCTGGGTCAGTTTCGCGCAGTCGGCGACGATTCGGCAGGCCTTCCAGGGTGTCGCGTCGCCGGCCTGGACTCTGGCCCAGGTGAAGGGGAACCGGTGCCGCAGCGCCAGGGCTTGGCCGAGGTAGTTGGCGGCGACTCGCGGGGAGATGCCGAGGATCACTGCGAATTCGGCGATCGCGAACTCCAGGATCTCCGGGCACCCGTCACCACCCAGCAGCACCGCCCGTTCCCGGCCGTCGCAGGCACGCCGGCCCGGCCGGACCGGGCACGCGTCAGGATGGAAACGATCGGCATAGACCTGGGCATGTTCCAGGCGTCGCGCGTCGACCCGCCGGGCCTCGGCGTCGTGGTCGGCGGCCGAGGCCAGCAGGTCGGCCGTCGTCAGCGTCGCCAGGTCTCCTTCGAACATGTGTGCGATTCTACGCACCGCTATCAGGCTGCCGCAAATCCGACGGGCCCCGAAAGCCCTTATCCACAAGGGGAAACATCACATCGGAACGACTGCGGAGTTGGGTAAGCCGAGCTGAGGTTCACCGGGGCGGCCGGAGGTCCTGGATCAGTGTGGTCGGTTTGCCGGTGATCGCGGCCGGGAGGAGCGTGCGGAGACCTCGCGGGCGAAGGATCAGCAGGAGCGTACGTCGGGCCGGCAGTTTGCTCCGCGAGCCCGGCAGGAACCAGCGTGCTGATTAGCGGCCGACGCGTTTCTCCTCCTCGATGACCGGCCGCCGGGTCTGCTCGTACTCGGTCGGCCCGGCTTCGATCGGCTTCCGTGTTCACCAGCAGGTCCGCGAGTACGCAAGCGCCTGCGATCCCCCGCGACACGCCCTGCCCGGCGAGCAGCGAGACCGCGTAGCTCGCATCCCCACCAGTTCCTGCTGAGCCCGCCGCTTCTGCCCGACCCGCCCGGAGCTCCACCGTGGCATCACGATCCGCGCGACCTGGTTCCAGTAGATCTCGTCCTCGTCCGGACACAGCGCCTCCGGCGCGACCCAGCCGAGGTCGGCGCCCAGCCGCAGGGCCTCGCGGTAACGGGCAAGGCTGGGTACTGATCTCGTCATCAACCGATCCGAGCGGGACTTCGTGGACGTCGGCGTCGGCACCCCCTTCCAGGTCGGCATCGCGACGCCCATCTGGACGCATCGCACTCGACGTGGACATGGTCTCGGCCGCGTGCCCACGCTGCCGGTACGCCGCCTTGATCGCGGCCCGTTAGTCCGCCTGGCGGCGACGGTCCGCCGTACGGCGAAGGACGCGACCCGCCGTCCCGCAGCAGAAGCCGAACTGGCTGCCGATCGTGTCGGGTCAGGCAGAACCGCCCGCGACCTCGGCGTGGATGTGCGGTGCGTCGAAGGTCTAAGCGGCTGTAGGGAAGCCGAGATGCCGCAGGCACGACGTCTCCGGCCCGAAGACCAGCCGGCGTACGGCGGAATCGATGCCGTCGGCACCTATCAGCACGTACGCGTCCAGCGTCGCCCCTCCGCAAGCCCGATGCGTACGCCGTCAGGCCGATTCGTCATGCTGGTCAGGGTCGCGCCGTGCCGGAGGTCGAGGTCGGCCGGAACGTGCTCCTCGTGCCGGTCGGGTGAGAAGAGCTCCCGCAGTACCCGCTCGAGGTCTGGGCGGATGACGCTGAGCAGGTCACCTCGGCGACGTGCAGGATGTCGATCCCGGCCCGTCGGCGGTCCTGCTCGTCGACCAGGACGGCTTCGCTGATGTGGTGCGCGACCTCTTCGAGGGCGAGAAGCAGGCCCATCGCGTCGTACCCAGGCCCGAAGATCAGGTGGCCCGGGCGCGGGGACCCGTGGTGCGGTCAAGCACGGTCACATCCCGGCCGACGGTCGCCAGTCGGTGGGCGAGAGCGAGGCCAGCGATGCCCGCGGCGCAGATCAACTTACCAGTCTTCGGAGGACGAGCGCCGTACCGTCGCTTCTCGAGCCGAGGGCCCGATGCAGGAGCAGGCCGTCGACGGCGGCCGCGAGTACCGCGGCGGTCGCGGCAGGCTCGGGCACCTGACGGATCCGCAGCCAGTCCTCTAGCCGGCCCCGGAAGTCCGCCACCATCGCCGCGAGCTGCTCGCGCAGCCGCTCGTCGCGGGTGGCGGCCAGGTAGGCCTCGACGAACAGCAGCGACATCGGGTCGGTGCCATCGTGCTGCTCGACCGACGCGACCATCGCGTCGACAGCTTCGGCCGGAGTCTCCGCGGACCCGAAGACCTCGTCGGTGTCGGCCAGCATCTGGCGCATCGTGCTGATGACCGACTCGGTGAGTACCGCCTGCACGGATGGGAAGTGATAGTGCACCACGCTCGGCGTGACGCCGGCGCGGTCGGCCAGGATCCGGGTGCTCACCGCGGACCAGCCGAGCTCCGGGATCAGCTCCGCCGCGGCCGCGAGCAACCGCTGCCGCACCTCCTGGCCGCGAGCAGCTGCTGGAGACGTCACGGCCGATCCTCTCGGGCAATCGCCCTGTACGATCGCCCTGATACTAGCTAACGCGAAAGCCCGTCGGGAACCGCAGGTGAGCGTTACTTGCGGCCGAACTTCCACCACTTCGGCTTGTTCATCTTGATCTCGTCGTCGCTGAGCGGCGGCGGCACCGGCGGCCGGGACTCCTCGGTGAGGAAGTTGCCGGACTCGGTGTCGTACGGCGTGACGCCGAGCCGCCGGCTGATCTCCATCACGATCGGGATCGAGCGCGGGCCGTCGTTCAGATAGAACGTGATGTCGCGGACCTGGACGCCCTTGCCGATGGTCATCTCGACGTCGTACTCCGGGCTGCGCAGCGCCAGCCAGGACGGTCTGCTCGTGTCCACGTCCGGCACCAGCTCGCGGACCACGGCCATCACGTCGGTCGCCGTACCGACCGATGGTGGCTCGTAGTCGATCGGCATGTCGTCGAGGCGACGTACGCCTCCTGGCCCTCGCACCGCGTACACAGCCCAACTCATGCCCCCAGCATCCCTCACTGCGGGCCTACGGGCGACACGCGGCTACGGTTTGCGCGCGGCGAGGATGGCGAAGGTCAGGAACTCGCCCTGGTCGGCCTCGAGCATGTCGAGTGCGCCCTTGCGCGTGCCGCGGTATTCCGAGACCGCGTGCGACCAGGCCAGCCAGTCCGCCCACCCCGACTCCTGCAGTCGTGCCGCGGTGACCTCGACGAGCTCGGTGATCTCCCACTGGAACCGCCACCAGTCAGCCGTGTGCCAAGCCAGCGCTTCCCAGCCGACCAGCGTCTTGATGTGGCCGGGGATGTGGCCGAGCTCGCGGATCTCCTTCCGCAGTGCCGGGGTGGCGACGCCGAGCTGCCCGCCCGGCTTGAGGAACTGCGTGATGTAGGCGAGATAGCCGTCCGCGGTCCCGAAGTACTCGTAGGCGTCGATGCACACGATCGCGTCGAAGAACCCGTGCGCGAAGGGCAGCGTGTGCGCCTCCGCCTTCACCGTCACGACCCCGTCGACGCCCTGCGCCGCGATGTGCGCGGCCGCCTCGGTCGGGTCGACCCACAGATCCGCAGCCCACACGTGTACGCCGTACTCGCGGGCCAGGAACACCGACGTCGTCCCCTTCCCCGACCCGAGATCCAGTACCCGCATCCCCGGCCGCAACTCGAGGTCCCGCGCCAGGTCCTCCAACAACCACAGTGGATGCGGGCCCATGTCCCCGGCCAGCACCCACTCGGCGTCATACCCGTTGGACCGCGGATACCCGTCCCGCTTCAACTCCACCATTGCCACACCCTAGACCCAGCAAAACCCGATGGTCCTGGCATTTTCCGCGCGCCCAATGGTTGCCTCCGGCATCTGTCGTCACCCGGGGACGACGCTGATGGGGATGCCGTCTGCTTGGAGGAGTACTCGGGCTCCCAGCGGCCTGGTGAGGGTGGCGGTGACCAGGCGTCCGACGGCGACTGCGGGTATGACCTCGACCCAGTCGTAGGGGGTGGACTGGATTTGGAGGAGTACGGCGGTGGGAGTTTCGAGGACTGCGGAGACCTGGACGTCGGTGTAGGCCGGCGGGGACCCGTGGACGATCAGTCTGATCGTTCGCCCGCGATCGGTCAGGACGGCGGGCGGAAGGCCGCGTAGTCCACCGCGATAGGACGAATCGAAAACCGCCGGCCACCAGGTGGTTGCCTCGACGTCCGGATCGAGTGCGAGCATCGAGCGGAATCCGGATCCTTTGAACTTCGGCTCCAGCGAGCGCCGGGTTGCGACGCCCTCGAGCTCAAGGCGGTACGCCGGAAGCGGCCGGTGCCCGCGGTCCGTTCGGAACTCCGGGTAGACCCGCCGAACCGAGCGCACCCGGACAGGATCGACGTGCCAGTGCGGCGGGGAGTCCGGCTGGAGCGCCTCCAGCAGGCCAGGCGGCAGTTCGACGTCCGACACGACCGCCGCATGGCGGAGGACGGACACCTTGTCCTCCACCATCGGGAGCGCGCCCGGTCCGATCGCATAACTCATCAACACGATCGGCCGCGGCTGACAGTCAACCGGAAAGTCGTCCCACAATGCCAATGCCTCTGCCGGTTCCACCCTCCAAGAGTCGCACCGTCGGCATCAGTAGACCGAGTAGCCGCCGTCGACCAGAAGCACCGAGCCAGTCATGAAGGACGACGCGGGGCTGGCCAGATAGACGACGGACGGTGCGATCTCTTCGGGCGTGGCATAGCGCTGTTGAGGTGCGTCGAGGATCCAGTGCTGCTGGAACTCGGGCTCGTCGACCGGCGACATATCGGTCTTCACATAGCCGGGCGCCAACGCGTTCACCCGGATCCCGTACGGCGCCCACTCGGCAGCGAGGCTGCGGGTCAGGTGATGCACGGCCGCCTTGGACGCGTTGTACGACGCCTGCCACTGCGGACGGTTCACGATCTGGGCGGACATGCTGCCGACGTTGACGATCGCCCCGCCGCCGGCGTCGATCATCCCGCGGGCCACCGCCGTACTGCAGTTCCACAGCGCCGTCAGGTTGAGGTCGAGGACCTGCTGCCACTCCTCCGGCGGTACGTCGAGCGACGGGCGATGGATCGCGATCCCGGCGTTGTTCACCAGGATGTCGATCCCGCCGAACTCGGTGGTGACGTCGGCGACGAGACGGCGTACGTCGTCCGGGTCGGTGATGTCGGCCTGGAGCGCGAGACCACGCCGGCCGCGCGCCTCGATCTCCGCGGCGACCGCCGCGTTCCGGTCGGTGTCGCGGGCGGCGATCGCGACGTCGGCGCCGGCCTCGGCCAGCGCGAGGGCGAACGCGCGACCGAGACCGCGGTTCCCGCCGGTGATCAGCGCCCGCTTGCCTGTCAGGGCAAAGGTTTCCAAGACGTTCATGCGCGGCTCCTGCGTGTGGTTACTGGGAGTAAGTTCTCGGTCGGGATGGGCAGCGGAACGATGTCAATAGCTGCAATGCGGTATGCCGGACGCCGGTTGAGGGCTTAGCATCTTGCGTCGGTCCGGGACAGGGGGTATCCCCGGCCAGGTTGACATGTGGGTGGAACCGGCGGAGTCCGGTACTGGGGAGAAGCGGGGACATGATGGCGGACAAGCCGGCGCCCAAGCCCGGCCATTTCTTGCCGGGCGGCGAGGGCGAGCAAGGAGCCGACAGCGCCGAATCCAAGCCGGCAATGGCGGCGCCGTTGGCCGCGCCGACGCCGCGGTTGGGTGGGGAGGCGCCACCGACGCCCCCGCAGTTGTCCGGCTCGCGGATCGACTCGAAGCGCCTGTCCGGCACCCGCCTCGGTCCGCCGCCACCCGATGACCCGGCGGCCGCGGCGTACCGGGCCGTCTTCCACCCCGAGCCGATCCCGTTCGTCCCGAAGAAGCGGTCGAAGGCGCTGGTCGCCGCGATCGTCGTCGCGGCGCTGCTGATCGTCGGGGGCGGGGTCGCGTTCGCCGCCAAGGTGCTCACGTCGTACGACGATTTCGTCGCCAACCCGATGGGTTCGCCGTCCGTCCGCCCGAGCGACGGGGCCACCACCGAGCCGACGCGCAAGGTCACGCCGGACGCCGACGTGGTCACGAAGAACCCGCTCTACACGGCCGGCAAGCTGCTGGTGGTCAGGTGCCAGGAGCCCGCGTACCGGCCGACCTCGAAGGAGAACGTCCGCTCGTACTACCAGGCCCTGATCGCCTGCATGGACAAGGTGTGGGAGCCGATCGTCACCAAGGCCGGCTTCGAGTTCCGGTCGCCGCGGCTGATCGTCTTCGACGAAGGCCAGGAGACGGCGTGCGGCGTACAGAAGGAGGTCTCGTCGTACTGTCCGGACGAGCAGGGCGGCAGCGTCACCATGCCGTGGCAGGACCTGATGGACCACTACCCGACGCACAAGGCGCTGGCCCGGGCCGACATGGCTCAGTCGCTCGGGTTCGTGTACGGCGCGCACCTGCAGAACCTGACGGGGATCTTCGATGCCTCCGACAACCTCCGCGACACCGCGGCCAACCCGGCCGGGCAGTTGGAGCAGGACCGGCGGAGGGCCCTGCAGTCGAACTGCTTCTCGGCCGTCTTCTTCGGCGCGGCCAAGGCGAGCTTCCCGCTGCGCGGCGAACTGCTGCGGCAATGGACCTCGCTGATCCAGCACGGCGGCGACGAACACACCCAGGAGAAGGTCCGGGACCACGGCTCCGCCAAGAGCCTCACCCTGTGGATGAACCGGGGCTTCGCCAGCACCGATCCCGCGACCTGCAACACTTTCGTGGCGGCACCCGCCCAGGTCAGCTGACGAGACGACGATGAGGACCACCGATGCCTGAGGAGAACGCGGACACCGGCGTGGGTACGGCGGGAGGCTCGCCCAAACCGGGACACTTCCTGCCGGGTGGAGCCGGTGACGTGCTGACCGAGAGCGACCTGGCCGCGGCGCGCCCACTTGCCGCGAACCGCCAGCAGCCCCTCGGCCTCGGCAAGGCCCGCTCGATCTCCGCGCCCGACTCGACCCTCCGCCACAAGGCCCGCCCGCTCCCGACGGACCCCGACGCGACCGGCGACTACAGCGGCCCGCCGGTGGCACCGCTCACGGGTGCTCACTGGACCCCGTTGAAGGGCACCCGCCGTACCGGGGGCCCCCGCCCGGTCGGCTGGCACTCGAATCCGACCCGCGCGGCCGCCCAGTTCTCCGCCGAACCCCCGCCGGTCAAACCTCCGCGCCACTACTCGCGCGCCGTCATCGCCGGCCTCTCCGCCCTCGTCCTGATCATCCTCACCGGCGCCACCGTCGCCGGCTTCAAACTCATGGACTCCTACGGCAACACCGTCGACAACCCCCTGGCGCAACCCTCGGTGAAGAAGTCGCAGCTCCCCATGCCGATCCCGCCGGACCCCACCAAGACCGTCACGGTCCCGGTGGTTCCCGACCTGGTCCGCCTCCGCCAGAACAAGCTCTACACCGTCGGCAATCTTCCCGCCGTGACGTGCAAAGAGCCGGCGATCAAGCCGAACTCCCAGTCCGCGATCCTCAACTACTACAAGGCTCTCCTCCCTTGCTTGAACAACGCCTGGGCGCCGGTGGTGAAGAAGGCCGGCTACGAGTTCCGATCACCGAAGGTGCTTCTGCAAACCAACCAGGTGGCGGCGAACGACTGCACCGGCGAGGAGAGCGTGGCGTACTACTGCCCCTCCGACGAGACCATCAACATCAGCTGGAAGGAGGATCTCGCGTATTACAAGAACAGTCCGCTGGCCGCCAGAATCTGGATGATGGACACGATGGCGCACGAGTACGGCCACCACGTCCAGAACATGACCGAGATCCTCACGGCGGCCTGGTCCCGCGGAGGGTGGGCCAAGACGAAGGCGGAGAAACTCGAGTGGAGCCGTCGCGAGGAGTTGCAGGCGGACTGCCTGGGCGCGGCGTTCCTCGGTGCGAACAAGAAGTCGCTCGGTCTCAGCGGCGAGAAGTTGAACCTGTGGGAGTGGGAGAGCCAGCACACCGGCGACGAGTACAACCCGAAGAAGGTCCGCGACCACGGTTCCCGTAAGAGCCACTGGCTGTGGTCCGAGCCGGCGTTCAAGTCCGCCAGCCCGGCCTCCTGCAACACGTTCAGCGCGCCCGCGAAAAAGGTGAGTTGATGTCCGGTACGGCGAAGCGGGCAGGGCTGGCCGTTGTCGCCGTACTGGCTGTGGTGGTGACTGGGGGGTGTGGACGGGCCACCAAGCCTGTGGTGGCGGACGCTGCGCCCTCGGTCGCTTCTACGCCGACACCGACGCCTTCACCCACGCCGACCGCCTCGGTGTCGAGTCCTTCTGATCCGCGGACGATGGATCTGAGTGACGGGGTGCTGAAGAACAAGCTGTACCTGGCGGGGAAGGTGCCGGCGGTGCAGTGTGTGTTGCCACGGCCGAACCTGACCACCAAGGCGGGGATGCTCGCGTACGCCCGGGTGTTCGTCACCTGCATGGACAAGGCCTGGGCGCCGGTGGTCGAGCGCTCCGACGCGTACCTCGTGCCGCCGAAGATCTTCGCCTACAGCCTGCACCACCTGTCCGCCACGCCCGAGTGTGCGAATCCCTTGGCGAACGTCGACGCGTTCTACCGCCAGGGTGGCCTGACCGGACAGATCTGCTTCGACTACGACACCTTCCTCGGCGCGGACGACCCGGTCGAGAACCTGATCGACTTCGAGCAGTTGCTCGCGCACGAGTACGGACATCACGTCCAGCACTCGGTCGGCATCCTCACGCTGTACAACGAGCTGTACCGCGGCAGGACCCAAGCCGGCCAACTGGAAGTCCAACGCCGCAAGGAACTCCAGGCCAGCTGCCTGGGCGCCGCCTTCTTGGGCGCCAACAAATCCACCTTCCAACTCACCGGCCGCCGCCTGGCGATCTGGCAGAACATCGTCCGCCACGTAGGCGACGAGTACAACGACGCCCACATCCGAGACCACGGCAGCCGCAAAAGCCACGCCTACTGGACGCTCAAAGCCTTCACCGCCACCACCCCCGCCGCCTGCAACACCTTCACGGCACTCCCAAAGCGCGTCAGTTGATGCCCAAACCAGCCACACTCGTGCTGCTCGCCGTACTGGCCGCATCCGTCACCACAGCCTGCGGACACCACACGTCTCCCGCCGCCGCGAACCCAGCACCCTCGTCCGTCACCACGCTGACCCCGACGCCAATCCCTTCGCGCACACCGAGACCCGCAGTCAGACCAACTCCCACGGCGGCCGTCCCCACGGACGACGGATTGGCGATGCAGACCGAGCAAGTACTGCGGCGGAACCAGCTGTACGGCGGCGGTCAGGCGGCTGCGGTGCGGTGCCCACGCTCCAGCGCCCGGCTGGCAACCAAGCAGGCGGTGATGCGTTACGCGTCGTCGATCGTCGGCTGCTTGACCAGGTCGTGGACGCCGGCGGTGGAGCGAGCAGGGTTCAAACTCTTTCCGGTCAATGCCGTCCACGCTGCCCCGCGCGGAACCCCATCACCCTGTGGGCCGATGGACAAGGACACCGTGGCCTTCTATTGCGACGACGACCGGGGAATCTATCTCGACTGGACCCAGTACATCGCGAAGTCGGCGGGCAGCCAGGAGTCGTCGCGGGTCGCGGTCGAGTACACGATGGCGCACGAGTACGGACATCACCTGCAAGCGACGTCAGGGATGTCGTCCGCGTACGACGATCGCTTCTTCGCGGCGAAGTCCGAGACGGCCCGGGTCGCGGAGTCGCGGCGGAACGAGTTGCAGGCCTCGTGCTTCGCGGCAGCGTTCTTCGGGGCGAACCAGAAGACGCTCCAGGTGTACGGCGAACGACTCGAAGACTACGAATACCACGCGTTCAGTGGTGACGACGCCGACGCGCCCGCGACGGAACGCGGGTACGGATCTCCGAAGACCAACAGGACGTGGGCACGCGCCGCTTTCAAGGCTGAGGGTCCCGGGGCGTGCAACACCTGGGCGGCGCCGGCGAAGAAGGTCAGCTGAGTTTGAGTTTGAAGCCCTCGTGGGAGTTGGTGAAGCCCAGGCGGTCGTAGAAGCGGTGGGCGGCGGTGCGGGTTTTGTCGGAGGTCAGTTGGACCAGGGTGCAGCCGCGGGTGCGGGATTCTTCGATCGCCCACTCGATCAGCGTCGTACCGAGGCCGGAGCCGCGCGCCGGGGCGGCGACGCGGACGGCCTCGATCAGGCCGCGGGAGGAGCCGCGGCGGGACAGGCCGGGGATGATCGTGAGCTGGAGCGTGCCGACCAGTTCGTCGTTGCGTTCGGCAACCACCAGGACTTGGTTCGGGTCGCCGTCGATGAGTTCGAACGCATGCAGGTACGGCGTCAGGTCGTCGACGGACTCGCGGACGGCGCCGAGCTGGTCGTCGGCGATCATCGCGACGATCCCGGCGACGTCGGCGGCGGTGGCGCGGCGGATCACAACATCGGTCATGACACCAGGATCTCAAGTGGCTGAAACGGTTCAGCGACCGGGGTAACTACCGAAGCACCTCGACGGTACTTGCCTTATGCAAACACTTTTCGCTGGAATACGCGCCGGAGGAGACTGTTTGCCGTGCGCAACGAAGGGTACGAGTGATACTGGACACCACTGCATCCGCCCGTGCCGGGGTCGTGTGCGGTGTTGCGCGGCAGCGGATGCGGGCCCAGTCCGGAAGGAAGATCCGATGTTCGCGTTAGCGATCGACTTCACCCAACCGTTCGAAGATGCCTTCAGCAAACTGCTGTCGTTCATCCCGAACCTGCTCGGCGGTCTCGTCATCCTGGTGGTCGGCTACTTCGTCGCCAAGGTACTCGGGAAGCTCGTCGGCAAGCTGCTCGGCCGGGTCGGGTTCGACCAGTGGATGGAACGAGCCGGCGTGTCCGGCGTACTCCAGCGGTCCGGCACGGGGCTGACCGCTTCGGCGATGCTGGGCAAGGTCGTGTTCTGGTTCGTGTTCCTGATCAGCTTCACGATGTTCGCCTCCGCGCTCGGCGTACCGGAGATCTCGAACTTCATGAGCGACATGCTCGGCTACATCCCGCGGATCTTCGCGGCGATCGTGATCATCTGCCTGGCCGCGCTGTTCGCGAACTTCCTGGCCGCGATCATCCGCGGTGCCACCGGCAACGAGACGCTGGCCAAGGTCGGGAAGTACGCGATCCTGGTGTACGCCGCCTTTGCCGCGCTGACCCAGCTCGGGATCGCCGTCCAGCTGACTGGCAACACGCTGCTGATCGTGCTCGCCGGCGCCGCGCTCGCCCTCGGCCTCGCTTTCGGCCTCGGGGGCCGGGAGATGGCCGGCCGCGCGCTCACCAGCCTCTTCGACCGCAACACGATGATCAAGTCGCCGGGCTCGAACGGCACGATGGCTTCGAACGGTACGGCGGGTTACCCGGCCGACCCCCAGCCGCCGGCAACCCACGGCGCTTCCCAGGGCTGGTCCAACGGCACCCCCTCCAACGGCAACTGGCCGGGCGGTCAGTAACCACAAGTGCACCAGCCAGGCGGGCGGCAATCCCAGGGTTGCCGCCCGTCGCCTCTTCGCGCTCAGCTAGCGGTGTCGGGGCCGGCTTGGCGGACGGTTTCTACCTTGGTCATGGCGTCGCGGAGGTCGGCGAGCCAGGTTTCGCTGTGCTGGGCGACGAGTTTGACGCACCAGCCGAGGGCGTCGCTGCGGGAGCGGGCCACGCCGGCGTCGACGAGGGTGTCGAGGACCTGGCGTTCGGGCTGGCGGAGGCGGGTCATCACGGGGGCGGACAGGGACGTGAAGACCGTCTTGGTGTCGCCGCACCGGACGCCCCAGGCGACCTTGCGGCGGGTGGCGTGTTCGAGTTCGCGGGCGATCTCGATCCGGCGCTCCCGGGTGTCCTCGCGGAACTGCTTGATCCGGCCGTCCTCGGCCGCCGACCGCTCGGCGTCGCTCACGCCGTCGGCCTGCTCCGGCGCCGGGATCCGTCCGACGATCAGGATCTCGTCCCGGTCGACGCTCAGCTCCGGCTCGCCCTCGAACCACTCCTTCGGCAGCCGGCCGGTCAGCCAGCCCCGCACTTTCTCATGCTCTGTACTCATGTAATCATGATTACACCTCGACCAAGCCCCTTTTCAAGCCACCCGGACGACGAAGGTGGCCCGCAGCCGGGCCTGGGCCGCGGATCCGGCGGCGGTGCGGTCGAGTCCCAGCAGAGCCGCCCCGACGACGGGCGGTACGTCGACCACCCGCGGGATCGCCTTCGGTGCCGCCTCCGCCAGTAGGCGTACGACGCGATCGAGCAGGACCGAGTGTCCGCCGGCGAGCACGCCGCCACCGAGGACCACATGGACCGGTTCGCCGAGCAGCTCGAGCCGGCGCAACGCGCTGAGCGCCATCGCGACGATCTCCTCCGCCTGCTGCTGAATGATGCCAAGGGCAACAACATCCCCGGCCGCCGCGACCTCGAACAGCACCGGCGCCGCCTCCAGCTGTCGCGATTCCGCCAGCTCACCGAAGTGGAACGCCTCGATCAGCGCGGCCAGCGAAGGGAGCCCGAAGTGCGCCGGCAGCGCGGTGAGCAGCGCGGTCGCCGGACCACGGCCGTCGTCGGCGCGTGATGCCGACCAGAACGCCTCCTCGGCCAACTGGGCTCCACCGCCCCAATCGCCGGTCAGCTTGCCCAACGCCGGGAACCGGGCGGTCCGCCCGTCCGGCAGCATCCCGGAGCAGTTGATCCCCGCACCACACACCACCGCGACACCCCGCGGTTCGTCCACACCCGAGCGCAGCAAAGCAAACGTGTCATTGGTGACGTACACCGACTCCGCCCAACCGCGCGCCTCGAAGGCGGCGGTCAGCCACTGCTCCTCGATCGGCATGTCCGCGTTCGCCAGGCAGGCGGAGATCTGCTGCACCAGCGGCACCGAGCCGAGCCGCAGGCCGGCCTCCGCGGCCGCGGCCCGGATCATCGGCTCCAAGCCCGCCACCGCGGCGTCGGGTCCAACTTTCTGCGGCTCGAACCCACCACCACGCGCCGTACCGAGGACTGTCCCGTCCGCCGCCACCAGGGCCACGTCCGTCTTGCTGTTCCCCGCGTCGAAGGCGAGCACGCCTCCGGGAACCGTCACGCCCATGGCAGGTACGCCCGGTTGTGCGCCAGGAGCTTGTCCGTGAGTTCGCGTGCGATGGAGATTTGCCCGACCAGCGGATGCGCCAGCAGGGCCTTGAACACTCGCTCCGATCCACCCTTCACGGCAGCCTCCAGCGCCAGGTCCTCGTAAGCAGTCACATGACTGACCAGACCGGCGTACAAAGGCTCCAGAGCGCTGACCGGCTCAGGCGTCGTACCCTCGGCGCCGACCGTCGCCGGCACCTCAATGACGGCATCATCAGGGAGGAAGGGGAACGTGCCGTTGTTCAGCGTGTTCACCACCTGCACGTCACCCGTGTTGTTCAGCAGTGACGACGCGAGTGCGACGGCCGCCTCGGAGTAGTACGCACCGCCTCGTTTCTCCAGCAGTGCGGGCTTCTCGTCGAGCATCGGGTCGGCGTACATGTCCAGCAACTGCTTCTCGAGCGCTGCCACCTCAGCCGCGCGAGACGGCTTGGTCAGCAGCTCCTGCACAACCTCGTCGTGTGCGTAGTAGTAGCGCAGGTAGTACGACGGAACGACGCCGAGCTGCTGCAGCAACTCGGCCGGCATGTACAGGTCGTCAGAAAGCTCTTCCATGTGCTCGGCGAGCAGCTTCGGCAGCATGTCCTCGCCGTTGACCCGGACGGCGCGCTCCCAGGTCAGATGGTTCAGTCCGACGTGGTCAAGGGACACCTCCTCCGGTGTCACCCCCAGCATCCGCGCGAAGTTCCGCTGGAACCCGATGGCCACGTTGCACAACCCGACCGCCTTGTGTCCGTGCGACAGCAGCGCCCGCGTCACGATCCCCACCGGATTGGTGAAGTCGATGATCCACGCGTCCGGGTTGGTACGCCGTACCCGCTCGGCAATGTCCAGTACGACGGGAACCGTGCGCAGCGCCTTCGCCAGACCACCGGCCCCGGTCGTCTCCTGGCCGACGCAACCACACTCGAGCGGCCACGTCTCGTCCTCGTTGCGCGCGGCCTGTCCGCCAACGCGCAGTTGCAGCAGTACGGCGTCCGCACCGTCGATGCCCGCGTCGAGGTCGGACGTGGTGATCACCCGGCCGGGATGCCCTTGTTTTGCGAGGATCCGGCGGGCCAGGCCACCGACCAGCTCGAGCCGATCGGCCGCTGGATCGACGAGCACCAGCTCGGACACCGGCAGCGTGTCCCGCAGCCGCGCGAAGCCGTCGACGAGTTCCGGCGTGTAGGTGGATCCGCCACCAACGACTGTGAGTTTCACCGTTTGACTCCTAGGGGATCGGTGGACCCGCGGTGTCGAAGACTTCGTCGCGGGTGGTGCTCAGGGCGGACTGGAGTGCTCCGGAGACCACGGGGTCGGTGCCGAGCGCGGTCATCAGCAACCGCGGCCGCGGTACGGCGAGATCGGCCAGCTCGTCCTGGACGAGACTGCGCAGGCGTTCGCCGCCGGCGGTGATCACGCCGCCCGCCAGCACGATCAGTTCCGGATCGACGACCGCGACGATCGCGGCCAGACCGACGGCCAGCCGGTGTGCGAACTCGCTCAGCACCGCATCGCCGGCGCCCTCGGTCTGCAACGCGGCTGCGATCGCGGCCTCCGGCGTACGTGCCTTCAAGCCGTGTGCGCGGGCCAGCTCCAGCACAGGTTCGCCACCGGCGAGCTCCTGGAAACCGCCGGCGTTGCTGCGGCCGACGTTGCGGACCAGCGGCGTACCGGGCAAGGGCAGGAACGCGACCTCGCCGGCGCCGCCGGTCGCGCCGCGGTGCAGCCGGCCGTTGATCACGATCGCCGCGCCGATGCCTTCCTCGCCCCACAACAGCACGAAGTTGTCGCTGTCGCGGGCATGGCCCACCCGCTGCTCGGCGACGGCGGCCAGGTTGACGTCGTTCTCGACCTCCAGCGGTACGGCGATCGCCGCCGCCAGCTCCTCGAGCAGGTGCGGGGCGTGCCAGCCGGGCAGGTGGGTCGCGTACCGCAGCCGGCCGGTGGTCGGGTCGAAGCCACCCGGAGTGCCGATCGAGACGCGGTGCAGCCGCTCCCGGTTCAGGCCCGCTTCGCCGGCCGCTCCGTCGAGCGCCTTGAGCACGCGGTCGACGGTGCCCTTGGCGCTCCGGCCGGGGGTGGGCAGCTCGTAGGTGCCGACGACCTTGCCGGTGAGGTCCGCGACGGCCGAGCGGATCCGGGCGGGCGTGACGTCGAGGCCGCCGACGTACGCGATACCGCCGCTGATCTCGTACAGCTGCGCGTTCGGGCCCGGACGGCCGGCGGAGGTGCCGCTGGCGCGGACCAGGCCGGCGGCCTCCAGGCGCGCGAGCAGCTGGGACGCGGTGGGCTTGGACAGGCCGGTGAGGTTGCCCAGGGTGGTGCGGGAGAGCGGGCCCTGGCTGAGTAGCAGGTCGAGGGCGGCGCGGTCGTTCATCGCGCGGAGCAGGCGCGGCGTTCCGGGTGTCGTTGCCATGAGCTAACCCTGCCTCCCGCCGTCGCCCTCGTGTCGTCGGCTCGCGGTCCGTCCGAACTGTTAGGAAGGTTTCCTATTAAGGCGAGACCGTACGGCGGACCGACGCGGGTGTCAATCGGCGAGGGTGAGTCAGTACCAGTTGGTGCGGAGTGGCTACGCCTGATCGGCGAGCAGGGCGAACGACACCAGCCAATGGGTCGACATGAAGTCTCCGTCGGTCACCGTCGGCAGCACGGCCTCGATCTGACGGTCGGCGCCCTCGCGCAATACCTCTGCGACGTCGGGCAGCGCGGGCGCGATGGTGCGGAGCTGCCAGGCCCGCGACAAGGCCAGGCCGGACAGGTGCGCCAGTTGACCATCGCCGGAGTTGTCGGTGACGGGCACCTCGAGCAGGTGCTGGTGTGAATCGACGCCGAGACCTGGCAGGAACGCGGACAGCCAGTTACTGAACTCGTCGGCGGGGAGGACTCGGCGCATCAACTCCGCCTCGGTCAGCGCCGGCGACAGGAAGTCGGTGCCGGACGGCTCGAAGCGCGTGTCGTACGCCGTGTCCTGGCCGAACCACTCGAGCGCACGGGACCGGATCGCGTCGACCACGTCCGGCCGGTGCAGGTCGTCGTACGCCTCCAGCAGCAGGGCCAGGGCGAATGCGGTGTTGAGGTGGACGCCGTGGCGGACCGGGTACGCCTGGCGTGGCAGCCAGCCGAGGACGAGGTCGGCGATGACGTCGCCGAGTGGACTGAGGGCGGCCGCCCAGTTTTTTGCCCCAGGCAACTTACGGGCGGCGGCGACCAGCATCGCCGCCCAGGCCCAGCCGTACGGGCGTTCGTACGCCGGACGCTCGCGCAGGTACGCCACCTCGGTCGCGATCGCCTCGGGGGTGAGGCGCTGGTCCAGGACCTCGATCGGGCGCGGGCCGGCCTGGTCCGGTGCCAGCGTGAGCAACCGGACCAGCGACCACTGCATGTGTGCGCTGGAGTGCCAGTCGTACGACCCGTGGAACGCCGGGTGCAGGCGCTGCGGGGTCACGTCGACGTCGTCCGGACCACTGGACGCGTGCGCGGCGCCGTACGGGTACGGGGTTTCGAGCACCTCACAGGCGATGGCGGCCCAGGCGGCGGCGTACTTCAAGGGGACTCCTTAGGAGAGCGATTACCAGGCGCTGAGCAGGTCCCGGAGGTCGGCGAGCGGGACCGCGCCGTCCGCCTTGGCGGCCAACTCGGGATCCACGGTGATCAGGGCGTCGGCCTGGAGTTTGGTCACGGCCAGATACTCGGCGTCCCGGAGGGTGTCCCAGTCACGCTCGAGGGCGATGTCCCAGGCGGTCCGCCGGGACACCCGGTCGCCCAGCGTGCGGATCTTGAGCTCCGTCATGCGCTCGTGCAGTTGCAGCGCCTCCTTCACGGAGCGCGCCCCTTGCTGGACCTCACGCAGCAGTAGTTGCAGAGCGTCCGACCGGATCGCATTGGGTGCGACCAGTTGATGAGTGGGATCGATGGTCGAGCCATCGGCCACGAGTTGCAGAAGAGTGGGGGCGTCTATCACGTAACGTGCCATGCCCGCAGCATGGCACTGACTACGGGAGGCGCCAGTCGATCGGGGTGGCGCCTTGTTCGACCAGGAGGGCGTTGACCCGGCTGAACGGGCGGGAGCCGAAGAAGCCGCGGTCGGCGGACATCGGACTCGGGTGCGCGCTCTCGACGTACGGCGTACTCCCGAGCATCGGCTTGAGCGTCTGGGCGTCCCGGCCCCAGAGGATCGCAACGAGTGGGCCGCCGCGCTTCACCAGTGCGTGGATGGCCTGTTCGGTGACGGTCTCCCAGCCCTTGCCGCGGTGCGAGCCCGACTTGCCCGGCTGCACGGTCAGCACTCTGTTCAGCAGCAGCACGCCCTGCTCGGTCCACGGCGTCAGGTCGCCGTTCGACGGAGCCGGTACGCCGACGTCCGCCATCAACTCGCGGTAGATGTTGGCCAGGCTCCGCGGGATCGGCCGCACATCAGGCGCCACCGAGAAGCTGAGCCCGACCGGGTGCCCCGGCGTCGGATACGGATCCTGCCCGACGATCAGCACCTTCACCTGCCCCAACGGTCTCTTGAACGCCCTGAGGACGTTCTCACCCGCGGGCAGGTACGGGCGGCCGGCGGCGATCTCGCCACGCAAGAACTCACCCATCTTGGTGACTGTGTCCTCGACCGGCGAGAGTGCTTCCGCCCAGTCCGGGGCAACCAGATCCGACAACGTCTTCGGGCTCACCCGCCACAGTTTCGCAGCACACCGCACCGCGGTGCATCCAGGGTGGCCCTCTGGCGTCCGCGTGTCGGTCAGCCTCCGCGGCAGGCTATTCGCCCGTGGCGCCGTCGATGCGTTCGCGGAGGTAGTCCGCGTGGCCGTTGTGGCGCGCGTACTCCTCGATCATGTGCAGGTAGATCCACCGCAGCGTGTAGTCCTCGCCGGGCATGGCTTCGTCGAGACTGCGGCCGGCCACGGCCTCACGCGACCGGGCGACACTCGCTTGGTAGCTGGCCAGGTCGTCGGCGGCACGCGCGCTGTCGACCGCGTCGGAGCCTTCTCTCGATCCCGGCACGTAGTCCCAGAAGTACATGTGGTCGGGTTGGCCGTCGTACGCATGGAACCAGGCCTCGACTGCAGACAGGTGCCGAACAAGGCCGAGCAGCGAGAGCGTCGACGGCGGCACCGACCGCAGCGCCAGTTGTTCCGGCGTCAGCCCGCCACATTTCAGCAGCAATGTCGTGCGCTGGAACTTGAGGCGGTCCTCGAGCGCGGCCCGCTCGTCGATCGGGTTGTTCGGCGGCTCGGGTCGCTCGGGCGTGGTCCATGTCGACACTCCGGCGACCTTACCTACGCCTTGACCCCTTGGCCAGCCAGTCAGCGAGTCCATGGTCGATGGGAGGGTGGCCGATCGTCTTGTTTTGTTGGCGTGTTGGTCATCTGATCCATTTGAAGCGGCTGGTACAAAGGACCCGGCCCCGCAAAGGTATGAGCTTGCGGGGCCTTTGCTATGGGGTGGAGAGGGTTTGGAGGGCGCGGGCGTAGCGGCGGGCGGCCAGTTGTTGGGCTGTGCGGGTGGCGGGGCCGGCCAAGCGGGTGTACCAGGTGGCGGCGCGGCTGTAGGCGCGGATCGTGAAGTGGATGCCGTCGGGATCATTGGTGACGACGAAGGACTCCTCGCCGGACTCGGGGTGGCCTTCGAGGGTGCCGTACGCGAAGCCGATGCGGTCGGGCTCGTCCACGGTCCAGACGACCCGGCAGGGGACCGGGAGGCCGATCCCGCCGAGCGGGGTCATGGTGCGGAGGCGGCCGATCAGCATGCCGGCGCCGAGGCGGCCGAGGCTGTTGGTGCCGATCGTCGGGGGTGTGTCGGTCGCTGTCATCGGCAAGCCGGCAGCTCGGTGCATGCGCCAGTTCAGCAGCGCCTCTCCGGCGCGGGCGAACACCTCACTCCCCGCGCCGATCCGGGTCCGGTACTCGAGTCGGTGGTAGCCCGGCGGCGTCTCGTCGTACCGGGTGGAGCCGACCACGTCGTAGTTGAACCGCAGTGCCGCCAAGTCGTCGAGCTTCATCGAACACCCTCCCCAAGTCGTCGCCAGGCCAGCAGTCCGCAGAGTGCGAACCCGATCGCGTTCGCCAGCCCGTGCGTCGCGGCCATCCACTCCAACGGTAGATAAGGCGTGTCTACGACATGCCCCAAGGCCCAACTGAGCGCCAGCAGCATCGTCACCACGAGCACGGACGCCGAGACGATCAGGAGGGCCGCAGTGGCTCGGTCTGCTTGCTGTGACCGTCGCCAGAGGTTCCAGCCGACCAGCCACATGCCAGTCGTCAGTACGGCGGCTCCCGCGAGCTCCACCGGGTCACCGAGGAAGAAGCCGAGCAGTACGACGCCAGTGCCGAGGGGAACGCTGATTGCTGCCGCAGTGGTTGCGGGAGTCGGTGAGTCCGCCACCAGATAGGCGATGAGGCGCGGTCGCGAAGCCGGCGAAGTGGAAGTGGGCGACGGTGAGGGACAGAACCGTCAGGTTGAAGCCGAACAGTTCGTACGACGATCGCTCGGCAACCAGTGCGAGTGCGGCGATGGACGGAGTGGCGAGTGCGGTGTAGAGCGCGATCTCGCGGGGCCGGATCACCTTGTGGTGAAGGAAGTGACGAGCAGCGAGGGTGATCAGGACGAGCGTACCCGCGAGATAGATTGCCGCGAGTGTGATGGACACGGCGCCGCGCGGCAGCCAGAGCGAGATCACCCCGGGGACAGCGAACGCGAACCACCAGCGGGGGCTGGTGGTTCGCGTCGGCAGGAGGGTGAGCCCGAGCGGTACGACGACGAGCATGCCCAGGCTCAACCACGGCATGGACGAGGACGGTCAACTGCTCTTCAGACCTGTCGTGTTGCCGGACTTGAGGGTGTTGAACAGAGCCTTGGCCTTGGCGGTGTCCCACTTCACCGCGACGCCCCGGCCGTTCCCCAGTTGGTAGTTGTCATCGCTGATCGGGACGGTCAGGGTGATGCCGCCGCTGCCGGAGACGGCCCGCATGCCGCGGGCGAACCGGATGAAGTCGAACAGGCTCATGTCCTTGTCGACGGTCAGCGCGTCCACACCCTTGGTGGCGACGCTGTAGTAGCGGATCGGGTTCAGGAACGTCGTCGGCGAGCTGGCCTTCTTCGCCACCGCGCCGACCATCGCGCGCTGCCGCTCGACCCGGCCGAAGTCGTTGTTGCCGTCGGCGTGCCGGGAGCGGACGTAGCCGAGCGCGTTCACGCCGTTGAGCTGCTGGCAGCCGGCCGGCAGGTTGATGTGCGCCTGGGGGTCCTTCATTGCCTTGGGCAAGCACATGTTGATGCCGCCGATGCTGTCGATCACCGAGGCGAAGCCGCCGAAGCCGACCTCGACGTAGTGGTCGATCCGGAGTCCGGTCACGTTCTCGATGGTCTCGATCAGCAGCGCCGGCCCCTTGTTGAAGGCGGCGTTGATCTTCTGCTTGCCCGACACCCCTGGGATGTTGACCGCGCTGTCGCGCGGGATGCTGATCAGGACCGTCGGCCCGGAGTCGGGGACGTGCATCACCATGATGGAGTCGGTCCGGGGCGGCCCGGCGTCCGAGCCGGTGTGGAGCCGCGCGCGCTCGGCGCGGGTGAGGTCCTCGCGGGCGTCCGATCCGACCATCAGGTACGTCGTACCGGACGTCTCGGCCGGCCTGCTGCCGGTCGGCATCGCGTCGATCTTGTCGATCCGGCTCCACGCGTACAGCGGGACCGCGACCAGCATGAGGATGAACAGCAGGACGATCAGTCCGACGGTGCGGAGGAACCAGTTGCGCCGCTTCTTCGGGCGGGCCTGCGGCGGCCGGTTCGCGTATCGCGGGTCGATGGGCTGCGGTTGACTCATACCCACGACCGTATCGGTGTCCGGCGCCTGCGCACGTCACCCCACTGAACGGTTTTACACGTCGGAAAGTCGGCACCGCCTCCTTCAGAAGGAGGATTTTCGCCCCGAGACCGAACCAAACCGCCGGAACGCGCGCGGCGAAACCCCTACTCGTGCGGTGAACAAGCGGGTGAAGTAGGCGGGATCGTCGTACCCGACCTGCCGGGCGATCACGGCGACCGACAGGTCCTCCTCGGCGAGCAAACTCTTTGCAGTGTTGAGTCTTGTGGTCAAGACCAGTTCCTGTGGGGTTGAGCCAGTGGTACGGCGCACTGCCTCGCGCAACTCCTTCACGCTGAATCCGAGCTCGGTGGCATAGTCCTGAACGCTCAGCGGGGTGCAAGCGAGCTCTGCCAGCTGCGCAGCCACCCCGTCACCAGACGACGGCGCGGCCTGAGCGATGAGGTCATACAACGCTGAGACGGTCTGTACGGCGTTGTGCGTCGTGCTGACGCGTAGGAGTCGAGTGAAAGCGCGATCGACCGGCCGTGGGTCGGCGTACCGGCGGACTGGTTGGCTGACGTCCAGATGGCCGAGGGTCGTGAGCGCTGCGGTCGCGGGACCGCTGAAGAGTGTCCACACCTGTCGCCAGCGAGTCGTCGGCCGATAGCCGTGCAGAACGCCGGGGTAGAGCCAAAGCATCGCAGGTGCTCGCACTTCGTAGAGCTCACGATCGGGGCCGTGCAGCAACTGGCCGCGGCCCTCCTTGAGCCAGACCAGGGCATGGCAGCCGAGGGCGCGTTCCGGCGTGGGTCCGGGACGGTTGTCCTGCTCGCCGGCACCAAGGCAGCAGAGTCCAAGTTGGCGTTCAGTCGCACCTGGAGTCAGGTAGATCGACCAGTTCGGCACGGAACAAGAGTCCAAGAAGTGGTCGCCGATGTCCATTCCGGTGGCTGACCGCCTGGGGTGGAATTGTTGACGTGCTGACTTCGAATGGGTACGTGCTGGATGAACGGCAGGTCGGGGAACTGAGCGTCGTGCCGGAGCGGGAGCGGGGTGAGCTGCACGGGTTGCGGGAGCGGTTGCGGCGGGACGGATACCTGTACCTGACGGGGTTCCTGGACGCTGAGGTGGTGCAGGGCTTCCGGGAGTACTACTTCGGGCTGACCGGTGCTGCCGCCGACAGAGCGTCGTACCGGAAGGTGCTCTTCGACCAGATCGTGCCGGGACCGGAGTACGCCGCCTTCTGTGCGCAGCCGGCGCTCAAGGGGTGGTTCGAGTGGTTCCTCGGCGGGCAGTCGTTCCTGCACAAGCGGAAGATCATCCGGCAGACCGCGCCGGGCGAGAACGGCATCGGTACGGCGACGCAGGCGCACTATGACCTGGTGTACCTCAGAGGGGGCAGCGACCAAGTGCTGTCGGCGTGGATCCCGCTCGGCGACTGTCCGGTCAGTAGAGGCGGACTGACCTATCTGGAGGGCAGCCACCACCGAGTGCTCGCGGGGGAGGCCGCCGGCACGCTCAAGCGACCCGCCGCCTCGATGACTGCGGACCTACCTGGCCTGGCCGAGCAGTACGACGCCAACTGGCTGGTCACCGACTACGCGGCCGGTGACGTGGTCATCCACACCGCCCACACGATCCACGCGGCCCTGGACAACGTGTCGACCGAGATGCGGCTGTCGACCGACATCCGCTACCAGTTGGCCGACGACGCCATCGACGGGCGCTGGCAGAACCACTGGCACGACCAGGACGGCCTCTGAAGACGGTCACTCCGGCGGCAAAGTTCCCTCGGCTCCGGGTTTGACCGGAATGCGGATGCTTCTCGCTAACGACAATCATTTCGGCTTAAGGTGCCGATCGAAGGGTTGGTCGAGTCTGAGGAGAGCTGTGAACCGCAACGAGTTGGTCGCCGGGGTGGCGCAGAAGGCGGGCATTCCACGGAACCAGGCCGAGAAGGTTCTCGACGCGCTGGGCGATGTCGTCACCGAAGCCGTGCACAAGGGCGACAAGGTCTCGCTGACCGGCCTGCTGAGCATCGAGCGCGTGCTGCGCGCCCCGCGCACCGGCCGCAACCCGCAGACCGGTGAGCCCCTCTCGATCCCGGCGAACTACTCCGTCCGCTTGTCGTGCGGAAGCCGCCTCAAGGCCGCTGCCCGGGGCGACCTCCGCACTGTCTCCTGACCTGGCTACTGCGCCGGCGCCAGGAACCGGATGCGGTCGCACTCACCTTCGTCGACCGCGTGCTTGATCGGCTTGGTCGTCGCTGAGACCGCTGTGGCCCAGTACGCGGTGGTCGGCGTCGGCGGCGTGGTGAACCGGGCGTTCGGCAGGTAGAGCCGGTCGCCGAAGGCCGCGGCGGTCGTCGGTACGTCGAAGTCCGGGCTGGTGACCTCCCGGACCAGCGTGCCCTTGGTGCCGGACTGGTTCAGCGTGAGGACGGCGACCTTGTTCAGTAGGTTCTGGACGACGAACAGGGTCCGGCCGATCAGCAGCAGGCCGTCGCCGTTCGTCATCACGGCGTCGCCGATGTCGATCCGCCTGGTGACTCCGGTCCGTGGGTCGACCCGGAACAGGAAGCCGGTCGAGGACTGCACGATGATCAGCGCGCGGCCGTCCGGGGTGAGGGCGATGCCGTTCGCGTTGGTGCCCGCGGTGTGCTGGTAGTCGCCACTCAGTGGGACGGTCTGGGCCTTCGCGGGCAGCTTGCCGTGCCGGCCGAGCGGGAGCTTGTAGAGCACCGGCTGCCGCGAGTCGGTGAACCAGGCCGCATTCTTGCTCAGGATGACGTCGTTCACGAACGTGTCCGCCGACGTGGTGAAGGTATAGCTGGCCAGAACGCGCCCCGTCCGGGTGTCGATCACCCGTCCGTTGCCACCGCCGGCACCGGCGACGAACAGCCGGCCGAAGTGGTCCACCTTCATTCCGAGCGAGCCGGTGCCCGGCCCTTGGCTGATCACCTTGCCGGTGCCGGTCATCAGGTCGACGGCGAAGATGTCCCCGTCGACGCGGGAGCCGAAGTACGCCGTACCGCGGGCGATCGCGATGCCTTCCGGCTGGAACCCGTCGGGCAGGTTGAGCTTGGTGGGTGCTCCGGTTGTGGGCGCGGCGGTGGCGACCGAGGTGCTCACCAGGCCCAGCATCAGTGCGGGCACGCTCACCAGCGTGGCGAGGCGGCGGACGAGGTGCGACATGGCGGGGTCCTCCTGATCCGGTCCTTTACCAGGACAACGAGCCGGGCCTGTGGAAAGTTCATAACAGCCCGGGCGGCAACCGGGTATGTTCGCTGGCAGATACTCCACACGCGACAAGGGGCAGGGATGACAGCAGGGTTCGACAGTTCGAGTCTGTCCGGCACGGTGCGGCCGCAGGACGACCTGTACCGCTATGCGAACGGGCCGTGGCTGGAGGAGCACGAGATTCCGGCGGACAAGGCCATCTACGGCGCCTTCCACGCGCTCTGGGACACCGCCGAGCAGGACGTCCGCGCGATCGTGGAGAAGTCCGTCGCAGCCGGGCATCCCGAGGGCAGCGAGCCGCGGAAGATCGCTGATCTGTACAGCAGCTTCATGGACGAGGAGGCGATCGAGCGACTCGGCGCCGAGCCGATCGCCGAGCAGCTCGCCCTGGTCCGCGGGGTCGAGGACCTGCCCGGCCTGGTCGCGGCGCTCGGACAGCTCGAGCTGCAGGGCGTGCCGGGAGTCTTCCATTATTGGGTCGACGCCGACGCCAAGAAGTCCGACGAGAACATCGTCTACCTCACGCAGGGCGGTCTCAGCCTGCCGGACGAGTCGTACTATCGCGAGGACAGCTTCGCCGAGGTGCGTACGGCGTACGTCGCACACGTCACGCGGATGCTCGAGCTCGCCGGGCTGCCCGATCCGGCCGGTGCCGCGGAGCGGATCATGGAGCTGGAGACCCGGGTCGCCGGCGCCCACTGGGACCGGGTCAAGAACCGCGACGTCCAGCTGACCTACAACAAGGTCGACCGGGCCGGGCTGGAAGAGCTGACCCCCGGCTTCGACTGGTCGACGTGGCTGACGGGTGCCGGCGTACCGGAGAGCGCCTTCGCGGAGGTCGTCGTTCGCGAGCCCGACTTCTTCACCGCGGCCGCCGCGGCCTTGCAGGCGGTCGAGCTGGACCGGTGGAAGGAGTGGCTGAGCTGGCGCATCGTGCACAGCGCGGCGCCACTGCTGAGCACGGCCTTCGTCGATGAGAACTTCGCCTTCTACGGCAAGACGCTGACCGGTGCGCCTGAGCTGCGCGAGCGGTGGAAGCGCGGCGTCGGCGCGGTCGAGTCCGCGCTGGGCGAGGCGCTCGGCAAGCTGTACGTCGCCGAGCACTTCCCGCCGGCCGCCAAGGCCCGCATGGTCGAGCTCGTCCAGAACCTGGTCGAGGCGTACCGGCAGCGGATCGAGGCGCTGGACTGGATGGGCCCGGACACCCGGCAGCGGGCGCTCGACAAGCTCGGGACGTTCGTGCCGAAGATCGGTTACCCGGACCAGTGGAAGGACTACGACGCGCTCGAGATCGACCCGGCCGACCTGTTCGGCAACGTGCGCCGGTCGGTCGCGGTGGAGACCGCGCGGGACCTGGCCAAGCTCGGGCAGCCGGTGGACCGGACCGAGTGGAAGATGACGCCGCAGACGGTCAACGCGTACTACAACCCGCGGATGAACGAGATCGTCTTCCCGGCCGGCATCCTGCAGCCGCCGTTCTTCGATCTGGACGCCGACGACGCGGTGAACTACGGCGCGATCGGCGCCGTGATCGGGCACGAGATCGGCCATGGGTTCGACGACCAGGGCTCGCGGTACGACGGCGACGGCAACCTGAACGACTGGTGGACCGACGAGGACCGCGCCGCGTTCGAGCAGCGCACCGACAAGCTCGTCGCGCAGTACGACGTCCTGTCGCCGGACGAGACACCCGGGCAGCACGTGAACGGCAAGCTCACGCTCGGCGAGAACATCGGCGACTTGGGCGGGCTGTCGATCGCGTACGTCGCCTACCAGTTGTCGCTGGACGGTGGCGAGGCGCCGGAGGTCGGCGGGCTGCGTGGGAGCGAGCGGTTCTTCGTGTCGTGGGCGCACGCCTGGTCGACGAAGACGCGGCCCGAGGAGGCGGCGCGGCGGCTGGCGATCGACCCGCACTCGCCGCCGGAGTTCCGCTGCAACGCGGTGGTGAAGAACATCGACGAGTTCCACCAGACCTACGGCATCACCGAGGCCGACGGCATGTGGCTGTCCCCCGAGGACCGCGTCCGCATCTGGTGACAAACGAACGGCAGCTCGCCGCCTGCGGGCGGCGAGCTGCCGGCTAGTTGCTGATGCTTGGCTAGGAGGCCATCCAGTTCTGGAGGCCTTCGATGTCGCGGGGCATGGCTTCGGAGAGGTTCTCGGCACCGTCGTCGGTGACCAGGATGTCGTCCTCGATCCGGATGCCGATACCGCGCAGGTCCTCCGGCACGGTCAGGTCGTCGGCCTGGAAGTACAGGCCCGGCTCGACCGTCAGCACATAGCCGGTCTCCAGCTCGCCCTTGCCGAAGAACTCGCTGCGTGCCGCCGCGCAGTCGTGGACGTCCAGACCGAGCATGTGGCTGACCCCGTGCAGCGTGTACCGCTGGTACAGCCTGCTCTCCGGGTCCAGCGCCTCCTCCGCCGAGACCGGCAGCAGGTCCATTGCGTCGAGGCCGTGCACGATGACCTCCATCGCAGCCTCGTGCGCGGCGCGGAACGCGGCGCCCGGCCGGACCGCGGCGATGCCCGCGTTCTGCGCGTCCAGCACCAGTTGGTACAGCTCTCGCTGGCGCGGGGTGAACTCGCCGTTCACCGGCAGCGTGCGGGTGATGTCCGCGGTGTAGAGCCGGCGGTTCTCCACACCCATGTCGAGCAGCATCAGCGTGCCGTCGGCCACGGCGCCGTCGTTCTCGATCCAGTGCAGCGTGGTCGCG
Organism: Kribbella sp. NBC_01510; assembly: GCF_045040325.1. NCBI lineage: Bacteria > Bacillati > Actinomycetota > Actinomycetes > Propionibacteriales > Kribbellaceae > Kribbella > Kribbella sp. NBC_01510. The sequence continues at coordinate 3,474,325 of NZ_CP109418.1, forward strand.
TGCGGTCCGGCCGCGGCGATCGAGGTGTACCCGACGTCGTTGCCCTCGGCCCGGGCCCGGCGCCAGAACGTGCCCTCGATCCAGCGTTCGCCGTACTCGCGGACCTTGTCCATCTCCGCGAGTACATCGGAGAAGCCGCGGTGCGTGATCGCGACCGCGTCGCGGAGCTGCTCGAGCTCGAACGGGTCCTTGACGAGCCTGAGCTTGGACAGCGTGGCCGCAAGTTCCTGGTCACGGTCGGCGTCGGTCTTCGCGCCGCTGAGCATCGAGGTGAGTGAGGCGTCCTCACCTCGCCGGACGCGGGTCGGCACATCGCTCTTGAGCGCGTCCGCGAGCCGGTCGACGTGCCGGGTCTCGATGCCGAACTCCTTGGCGGTCTCGGTCAGCGACGGACGCCGGCCGGCCCAGAGTTCGCCGTACATCCGGTCGCGCCAGAACTCCTCGCCCTCGCCACGGTCGGCGCGCGGGCGGAAGTACAGGACGGAGTCGTGGCCGCTGGTGCCGTTCGGCTCCAGCACCAGTACGGCGTCCGAGGTCTGGTCGCCGGCCAGCCAGACGTAGTCGGTGTGCGGGCGGAACACGTAGTCGGTGTCGTTCGAGCGGACCTTGTAGGTGCCCGCCGGGACGACGAGCCGCTCCCCGGGGAACGCCTGCGACAGCGCGTCCCGCCGCTTCGCCGCCCACACGCCCACGTCGCTGAGCGTCACGTCCTGCCGCTCGGAATCGGCCCAGCCCGAGTTCATGAACGCGCGAAGCTTCGGGCTCGGCTCGTTGTCGTGGGACGCCGTCTTCGGGGCGGCGCTCTCGGTCGCGGCGTTCTCGGCTGCGGTCGTCTCAGTCGTGTCGGTCATGGTCGACCAGTCCTCATCTCGGCGCGCGGTCTGCATTCAGCGCTTGGTGTGCAAATGGTCACCGCGGAGCGTGCCGCTGTCGGGCAGCGCCTCGGCGGGGTCCGAGCCGATGCGGGTGATCGCATTGTGCTCGTCCACGAAGACTACGCTCGGCTCGAACACCTTCGCCTCCGTGGTGTCGAACATCCCGTACGCGATCAGGATGACCAGATCGCCCGGATGGATCAGGTGCGCCGCGGCCCCGTTGATCCCGACCACCCCGGACCCCCGCGGCCCCTCGATCAGGTACGTCGACAACCGGTTCCCGTTGGTGATGTCGACGATGTCGACCTTCTCGCCGGGTAGCAGGTCGGCCGCCGCCATCAGCTCGGCGTCCAGCGTGCACGACCCGACGTAATCCAGATCGGCCTGCGTCACCGTCGCCCGGTGCACCTTCGACTTCATCATCTCCCGCAGCATGCGCGCCATGATCCAGCCTGGCCCCCGACCCTGTCAGTGGCGACCGTCACCTGCCCGGCCCCCGGGCCAGTCCGGGGAGGGTTTTACCCCCGTGAGGGCACATTTCCCTCCCCAGTCGACGCAGACGCGGTACTAGACGCGGCATTAGATGTGTGAGGCCTGGATTGCGAGTTCGCGGAGGCGCTCGTACCGCGACCGTAGCGCCGCGACTCGCTCGACCTCGGCATCCACCGGGGTGAGGTGTTCGCCGCCAGGGGCGGGAGACAACCCGAGGGCCACGGCTGCCGCGCCGCGGGCGCCGACTTCGGCCTCGGCACAGACCGTCGTGGGGCGGCCGAACGTCGCGGTCGCGCAGCGGCGTAACCAGGCGGATGCGTCGATGCTGCCGCCGCCCAGTACGACGTCCAGTTGCCGCCCGAACACCGCATCGAGCATCCGCAGGCCGCGGTCGACCTCCAGCGCCGCGCCCTGCAACGCCCCGGCCAGCACGCCGGAGGCGTCGTCGTCGAAGGACAGGCCGAAGAACACCCCGGACCCGCTCGGCACGGTCGCCGGCGGCCTGGTCCCGGCCATGAACGGGATCGCGATCACCCGGGACGCTCCGATCGGTACGCCGACCGGCTCGTCGGACTCCAGTCGCAGCAGGCTGGTCAGCCAGGCGTACACGTTCCCAGCCGCCGAGAACGCCATCCCGGTCACCGCCCGCTTGTCGTCGACCCGGTAGCGCCACAGCTCCCACGGCAGCTCCGGTGCATCGTCGATCGGATGGACCACGCGTACGGCGGCCGACGTCCCCACGGTCACCGCCGCTGTGGTCTCGTCGTACCCACCGGACCCGACGTTCGACGCGGCGCCGTCTCCGGTCGGCGGATGCACCGGTACGCCGACCAGCCCGGGCCAGCGGCGTCCGTACTCGGCGGACAACGTCCCGGTCCATCCGGTCGGAACGATCGGTGGCAGCCGGTCGGCCTTGACCTGGGCGATCTCGAGCGCCTCGTCGTCGTACAAGCCCGTGGCGAGGTCGAGCGTGCCGGTCCCGGAGGCGACCGACACCGAGGTGACGCGCTCGCCGGTCAGCCGCTCCAGCACCAGGTCGGGCAGGCCGGCGAACGTCGCCGGGGACGACGATGACAGCAGCCAGGGGATCCGCCGGGTCCAGTAGAGCCGGTGCAGCCAGGCGCCGGTGCGGGCGTGGAAGGCATGCTCGTCGAACGACGAGCCCAGGTCGAGGTCGACGGATCGCGTGTCCGCCCAGGTGATCACCGGCGTCAGCGCGTCACCTTTGTTGTCGAGAGCAACGATCGAGTGCCACTGCGAGGACAGCACGATCGCGCCGATGCCGTCCAGGTGACCGTTCTGCTGGAGCTCGTCCAGGCAGCCCAGCAGGCCCTCGACGTACTCGTGCAGATCCAGGGTCGCCGAGCCGCCGGTGGCGTAGGTGGGTGAGATCTTGTGCCGGGCCAGAGCACCGGGCACCGGTGCTGCGTCGTCGGCGGACAACACGAGGGCGCGGGACGACGACGTACCGAGATCGAGCGCGAGCACCCGGCCTTCAGTCTTCGTCATGCTCAGTCTTCGTCATGCAGCGCCTTCAGGAAGCTCGCCGCCCACACGTTCACGTCGTGCGCGGCCAGGTGCTTGCGCATCGCCTTCATCCGGCGGCCGAGCTGGCGGTCGTCGGTGTTCATCGCGTCGACGATGGTGTCCTTCATGCCGTTGATGTCGTGCGGGTTCACCAGGAACGCCTGCCGGAACTCGTCCGCCGCGCCGGCGAACTCGCTCAGCACCAGTGCGCCCGTGTCGTCGTACCGGGTGGCGACGTACTCCTTGGCGACCAGGTTCATGCCGTCGCGGAGCGGGGTCACCACGGCGACGTCCGCGGCCCGGAACAGTGCGGCCATCTCGGTCCGCGAGTACGACGTGTGCAGGTAGTTGATCGCCGGCGTGCCGATCCGGCCGTGTTCGCCGTTGATCCGGCCGACCAGCAGCTCGATCTCGTCGCGGAGTACGCGGTACTGCTCCACGCGCTCCCTCGACGGCGTCGCCACCTGGATGAACACGGCATCGTCGACCGACACGCGCTTCTCGTCCAGCAGCTCGCCGAACGCGCGCAGCCGCTGCCGGATGCCCTTGGTGTAGTCGAGCCGGTCGACGCCGAGCAGGATGTGCGCGGGGTTGCCGACCTCCTGGCGCATCTCGGCGGCGCGGGCCGCGGTCTCCGGCTTGCGGGCGAGGTTCTCCAGCTCGCCGACGTCGATGGAGATCGGGAACGCCTTGGCCCGGACGATCCGGTCGTCGGGCAGGTGGATGCGGTCGCCGCGAGTCCGCAGGCCCATCCGGTTGCGGGCCAGACGGGCGAAGTTCGAAGCGGCGCCGGGTCGCTGGAAGCCGACCAGGTCCGCGCCCATCAGCCCGTCCAGGATCTGCCGCCGCCACGGCATCTGCGCGAACAGCTCGGTCGGCGGGAACGGGATGTGCAGGAAGAACCCGATCCGTACGTCGGGCCGCAGCCGGCGCAGCATCGCCGGAACCAGCTGCAGCTGGTAGTCGTGCACCCAGACGTCCGCGCCGTCGTCGGCGGCGTCCGCGGCGGCCTCGGCGAACCGGCGGTTCACCGCCACGTACGACTCCCACCATTCACGGTGGAACTCCGGCGCCACGATCACGTCGTGGTACAGCGGCCAGAGCGTGGCGTTGGAGAAGCCCTCGTAGTACAGCTGCACGTCCTCGGCCGACAGCATCACCGGCACCAGGTGCATCCCGTCGGCCTCGAACGGGTCCACCTTCTCGTCCGCGCTCCCGGTCCAGCCGATCCACGCGCCGTGGTGCCGCTGCATCACCGGCGCCAGGGCGGTGACCAGTCCACCAGGGCTGCGGCGCCACGCCGTACTGCCGTCGGGCATCTCGATCCGGTCGACCGGTAGCCGGTTGGCCACCACCACGAAGGAACTTCGTCCGTTCGGCATATCAGCGTCATCCACTCAGGTCGTCGTCGTCACCGGGGTAGCGGACCCCGATCTGGCTCCGGGTCTCGTCGAGCAGTTCGAGGATCTCGAGTGTCGAGGCATGCGGCAGCGACGGCACCTCGGTCCGGCCGTCGCGCAGCGCCTGCATCACTGCGGTGGCTTCGTAGTGGTACCCAAGGCCATGCACCGGTACGTCGATCCGCTCCGCCCCGGCCGCCGTACTACGCACGTAGTACTCGGGGTGGTGGAAGCGGTGTGGCAACTGCAGACTGCCCTCCGGGCCACTCACCGACGCCACCCACGGGTTCTGCGACCGCAGCCCGCAGGTCAGCGCGGCGACCGCGCCGGAGTCGTAGCGCCAGGCCATCGCCACATTCAGATCGATGCCGTCGTCGTTGAGCGAGCCGACGGCCTTCAGTTCGGCCGGGCGACCCAGAGCCATGTAGGCGAATGTCATGGGATAGATGCCGCCGTCCATCAGCGAGCCACCGCCGAGCGCGGGGTCGAGCAGGCGGGTGGGCAACGACGGCTTGTAGAAGGCGAAGTCCGCGACGACTTGCTGTGGGTCGCCGATCACACCGCTGTCGAGATCCTTGAAGAAGGCCTGGATGACCGGGTTGGTCCGCATCCACATCGCCTCGGCGAACAGCGTCTTGTGCTCGGTGGCGACCGCGATCAGGTCGCGGGCCTGCTCGGCGGTCAGCGTGACCGGCTTCTCGCAGAGAACCGCGACTCCGGCCTGTAACGCGGCACGGGCGATCGCGTAGTGCTGTGGGTGTGGCGTACCGATGTAGATCACGTCGACGGTGCCCGAGTCGATCAGCCGGCGGTAGTCGCCGTACCCCTGCTCGATGCCGAACTCGGCGGCGAACCGGTCCGCGCTGGTCTGGGAACGGGACGCGACCGCGGTCACCTCGGCGTCGTCGGCGAGCAGCTTCAGATCCCTCGTGAACGACGTGGAGATGTTGCCCGTAGCAACGATGCCCCACCTGACGCGATCTACACCCACTGGGTTAACTCCGGGGTCGGGAACGGTCCGTCTGCTGCGATTCTCGCTGTTTCGAAGGCGTGAGCCAAGCGAATGAGCGTGGCATCACTCCGCGCGGTGCCACTGAACGTGATCCCGACCGGCAATCCGGCGACCAGCCCGGACGGCACCGAGAGCAGCGGATAGCCGGCCAGGGCGGCGTGGGAGGACGAGCTGCCGAGCACGTGGTCTCCGTTGACCAGGTCGATGGTCCAGGCCGGGGAGTACGACGGGCAGACCAGCGCGTCGAGCTGGTTGTCCCGGAGCAGGCCGTCGATCCCGTCCCGGCCGGCCCGGAGAGCCGTCAACCGGGAGGCGACATAGATCGGGGAACTCAGCCCCTCCGTGGCTGCGGCCCGCTCGAACAGCTCCTGGCCGAACCACTGCAGCTCGACGTCCGCATGTTCCCGGTTGAACGCGATCAAGTCGTCCAGTGTCCGCGGACCGCCGGGCGCCCGGGTGGCCAGGTACGCCGTCATGTCGACCTTGAGCTCGTGGGCCAGCACCTGGAGCTGGTCCTCGTCGCCACCAGGCGTCGGCAACGACAGCTGGTCGACCAGGGTGGCTCCACTGCGGCTGAGCGTCTCCAGCGCCTGCTCGGTGAGCTGGTCGAGGCCGATCGAGTAGCCCCAGAGCGGACCGCGCGGTACGCCGATCCGCATGTCGCGGAGGTCGGCACCACGGCAATGCTCTGTGTAGTCGGTCCTGCTACCGGTCATCACCGACAGCAGGGCTGCCGCCTGGGTGACGGTCCTGGTCATCGGTCCGGCGGTGTCCTGCGAGTGTGAGATCGGGACGATGCCCTGCTGCGGGATGAGGCCCACTGTGGGCTTCAGGCCGACGATGCCGTTCAGTGCGGCCGGGCAGACGATCGAACCGTTGGTCTCGGTGCCGATCGCGTAGTCGGCGAGCCCTGCTGCGACCGCTGCGCCCGATCCGCTCGAGGAGCCGCCGGCCGAGCGGTTCAGGGCGTACGGGTTGCGCGTCAGACCGCCGTACGCGCTCCAGCCGGAGGAGGACGCCGAGCCGCGGAAGTTGGCCCACTCGCTCAGGTTGGTCTTGCCCAGGACGACACAGCCCGCCTCACGGAGCCGCCGTACCAGTGGGGCGTCGTCCGGTGGCGGTGGCTGATCGGCCAGCGCCAGGGAGCCGGCCGTGGTCGGCAGGTCGGCGGTGTCGATGTTGTCCTTGACCAGGACCGGTACACCGTGCAGCGGGCCACGGACCCGGCCTTCGCCACGCTCCGTGTCGAGTTGGGCGGCATGGGTGAGAGCGGCGGGGTTGGGCGTGCAGATGGCGTTGACCAGCGGGTCCACCTCACGGCTTTTGGCCTGCAGCTCTTCAACCAGCGCCACGCTGGAGAGAGTTGAGCTCACCCCTTTCATCCTGCCAGAGTTGACCGCGCCCGGCTGTCCGCTCAACGACACGCTTCGTGTCGTTCGACGGTGAATGACATCGCTGTTGTTCAACCCGTAGTGTGGAGTGCGGACGGACGATCACCGACCGCACAGGAGTTACCAGCCAATGGACAGCGCCAACGCCAGCTCTCCCGGCCCCGCCGAAGCTGCGCCGCCGGTCATTGCCGGACTCTCCGAGCGTGACGGGGCAATCCTCGCGTTCGAGCGGCACTGGTGGAAGTACGCCGGCGCCAAGGAGCAGGCGATCCGGGACCAGTTCCAGATGTCGGCCACCCGCTACTACCAGGTCCTGAACGCGTTGATCGACCGGCCCGAGGCTCTCGCTCACGACCCGCTGTTGGTCAAGCGCCTGCGCCGCCTCCGCGCGGCCCGTCAGCGCGCCCGCTCCGCACGCCGCTTGGGTATCGAGGTCTGACCATGTTCCGCCCGAAGGGCGACGACCGGGGGCAGGTGCTCTCGTCGCTCGTCGCTGTGGCTGCGGTCGTCGCGATCGTGGCCGGTCTCCTGGTGCTGTTCGGTACGCGCGGGCACGACAGCTTGGCCGACGAGCCGGCGGGCGCGACCACCCCGAAGCCGAGCACGAAGCCCACGTCCGGGCCGTCGACGATCGCCGCCAGCATCCCCGGGCCGTCGTCGAAGCCGACCGCGCCGGCCACCACGCCTACACAGGCCCCGTCGTCCACGCCGGCCACCGCGCCGACCACCGAGCCGAGCTCGCAGCCGACCCAGCCGCCGGCGACCCAACCTCCGGCAACCCAGCCGACGACCATCCCGCCGGCTGAGCGACCGGCCGCGGAGATCTACAACAACACCCCGCGGAAGGGCCTGGCCGACTCGGTCGCGGGCCGCGCCCGGCAGGCGGGCTGGACCGTGGCCGGTGCCGACAACTGGCACGGCAAGATCGCCGAGAGCACCGTCTACTACCCGCCGGGCATGCTCGACGCCGCCAACCAGCTCGCCCGTGACATCGGCGTCAGCCGGACCAAGGGCGCGCTGGACAACATGAAGAAGGACCGCCTCACCGTGATCCTGACCTCGGACTACGCGGGATGAGTACTCCGGTCATCCAGACCGACGCCGGTCGCGAGGGGTGGGAGGCGATCGTCGCCGACCCGGCCACCGCGGTCATCTCCGCCGACTTCGACGGCGTACTCTCGCCGCTGGTCGAGGATCCGGCCATGTCCCGGCCGGTCGAGGGCTCCCTCGACGCATTGGCCCGGCTGGCCCGCTCGGTGAAGCAGGTGGCGATCGTCACCGGCCGTCCGGCGCTCGTGGCGACCGAGCTCACCGGTGTGACGGGCCATCCCGGCCTCGGGAGCCTCGTCGTACTGGGGCACTACGGGCTGGAGCGGTGGGACGCGGCGACCGGGATGGTGACCAGTGACCCGGTCCCGGCCGGTGTTGCCGAAGCGCGCTCCCGGCTGCCGGAGCTGCTGCGCCAGGCTGGCGTGCCGGACGCCCACGTGGAGGACAAGGAAAGCTCGCTGGCCGTTCACACGCGCCGGCTCGCCGACCCGACCGGTGCGCTGGACAGACTGCGTACGCCGCTGACCGAGCTGGCTGAGTCGACCGAGCTGCGCCTGGAGCCCGGCAACCTGGTCCTGGAGCTCCGGCCACCGGGTATCGACAAGGGCGTCGCGCTCCGACGGCTGATCGAGTCCACAGGTGCCCGGTCGATCCTGTACGCCGGTGACGACCTGGGCGACCTGGCTGCGTTCCGGGCGGTCGAAGAGCATCGCAAGACCGGGCTGCGCGCTGTACTGCTGGCCACTCGCTCGTCCAACGCGACCGAGCTGATCCAGGCCGCGGACATCGTGGTGGACGACCCCACGGGTGTGGTGACTGTCCTCACGGCCCTTTCGGACGCGATCGCAGCACGCTGAACGCCTGCGTCACGGTCTTGCCGATCGGCTGGATCGGCCGTTCGACATAGCCACCGTCCTTGAGGCTGGCCAGTCGCTCGAACGGGTTGCGCGAGGCCGGGTCGCCGGTGAGCAGGAACGAGATCACCACGCCGACGACGTACAGCGGGAACATCGGTAACCCGAGCAGGCAGAAGTACTGCCACGAGTGCCGCTCCTCGTGCCGCACCAGCGCCGCGTCGTCGAAGTACGTGCGCTCGTTCTTGCTCAGGACGACGTTACCGATCGTGAACGCCCCCGCGATCGGAAACCCCAGCTTGTACCCGTTCGCGAAGTACAACCCCCGCGGCCCTCGACTGACCCGGGCCCGCCCGATCACCCCGACCGCAAGCCCCACCAAGGTCGTCAGGTTGACGAAGTTCCCCACCACCTTCACCCGCTGCCACCCGGTCATGGGCCTCAGTATCGGCTCGGTGACTGCGCTTTGTCTCGATGTCGCAATCATTAGGACCTCGGCGTACGATGTCCTAAGAATTAAGACATTGAGACATCGGGACATCGGGACATCGAGGACAGTGACCATCTTCAGCACGCCGGAGCCGGATCTCGAGGATCGACAGGTCCTCGAGCAGATCCACGCGTTCCGATCCGAGCTCACGGACATCCTCCGCGTGCCTCGGCGCTGGGCCGGCGGGCTGCGGCGGAGCATGCTCGCGCGGGCGATCCAGGGCTCCAACAGCATCGAGGGCTACGACGTCAAGCTCGACGACGCGGTGGCCGCGTTGGATGACGAGGAGGCGTTGAGCACTGACGAACCTACGTTCGCCGAGATCCGGGGATACCGGCAGGCGCTCGGCTACGTGCTGGCGATGGCGAAGGACGCGGACTTCCGGCTGGACGTGTCGGCCGTCCGTGGCATGCATTTCATGATGCTGAGCCACGACCTGGCCAAGAGCCCGGGCAGCTATCGGCAGGGTGTCGTCTACGTGCATGACGAGACCACCGGCGAGAACGTCTACGAGGGTCCGCCCGCGGACGAGGTGCCCGATCTCGTGGCCGAGCTGATGGCCGGGCTGGACGCCGACGGAGCGGTGGATCCCCTCGTGGACGCGGCGATGGCGCACCTGAACCTGGTGATGATCCATCCGTTCCGGGACGGCAACGGCCGGATGGCCAGAGCCCTGCAGACGCTTGTCTTGTCCCGCGGAGGAATTGGCGAGCCGGCATTCTCCAGCATCGAGGAGTGGCTGGGCGGCAACACCGAGGACTACTACCGAGTGCTGGCCGCGACCGGCGCGGGCGCGTGGCATCCCGATCGGTCGGCCGCACTCTGGGTCAAGTTCAACCTGCGCGCGCATCACATCCAGGCGCAGACGGTACGGCGGCGGTACCGGGAGGCGGGCAAGCTGTGGCTGGCCTTCGATGAGCTGATCTCGCAGTTCGGCTTGGCGGAGCGCGTCGCTGACGAGCTGTTCGACGCGTCGCTCGGCTTCCGTATGCGCCGCTCGACGTACGTCCGCCGAGCGGGCATCGAGGAGCGGACAGCCAGCCGCGACCTGGCGAGGCTCACCGAACTGGGGCTGCTGCGCTCGGTCGGTGAGACCAAAGGGCGGCATTACGTGATGGGTGATCGCCTCGCCGAACTCGTGCAGAACGCACTCTCCACCCGCGAGCCGTTGGTCGATCCCTACCCGTGGATGCGCGAGCGGTTGGCCGGGGTGGCGACGCCGATCCGCTAGTTGTCCGTGGGGTGAGTAAGACTTGGCGGGTGAGTTCGGTGGTGCGGGTCTGGCGGGCTGGGCGGGTGGTGGATCCGCATTCGGTGATCGGAGGGCTGCGGAAGGGGCCGGGCGACCCGGCGTACGTGTTCGATCCGGGGCGACGGACCGTGTGGCGGGCTACTCGGACGCCGGATGGACCGGTGCTGTTGCGGCTGACGCCGTACGCCGGGGAAGTGGAGGCCGAGGCCTGGGGGCCGGGGGCTGCGTGGGCGCTCGAGGGGGTGCCGGAGTTGCTGGGCGACGCGGACAGCTGGGACGGGTTCGAGCCGTTGCCGGAGCACCGCGCGCTGGTGGACGCGGCGCGGCGGTTCCCGCATGTCCGGGTGCCGCGGACGCGGGCGGTGTTCGAGGCGATGGCCGCCGCCGGGATCGAGCAGGTCGTCACTGGCAAGGAGGCCTTCCGCGCCTGGCGCGTCCTGCTCCGTGAGTACGGCGAACCCGCGCCGGGCCCGACTGCGCCGGACGGCCGCGTGATGATGGTGCCGCCGGCGCCGGAGGAGTGGCGGCTGATCCCGTCGTGGCAGTGGCTGCGGGCCGGCGTGGAGAACCGCCGGTCCCGCGTGGTCGTGACAGCGGCGACGCGAGCAAAGGCGCTGGAGCGGACGCTCGAGCTGACCGACTCGGCCGAGATCGAGCGGCGGCTCCGATCACTCCCGGGCGTCGGGGTGTGGACCGCGGCCGAGGTGCGGCAGCGCGCCCACGGCGACGCCGACGCGTTCTCGTTCGCGGACTATCACGTGTCCCGCGATGTCTCCTACGCCCTCATCGGCGAAGAGCTCGACGACGAGGGCTGCGCCGAACTCATCGAGCCCTACCGCGGTCATCGCTTCCGCGTCCAGCGCCTGTTGGAGCTCACCGGCATCGGCCATCCCCGCTACGGCCCGCGCATGGCGCTGCCCACGCACACGCCCGGCGCAACGCATCGCTTGAGGTAACTCCGCCAGGGGCACAGGATCGCCACCATGACGATCAACGGGGACGGGCTCTACCTGGTGGCGGGGCTGGCCCTGTTGCTCGGGGCGATCCTGCCCCGCATGCTCCGCCGGTACGCCGTCTCGGCGCCGATCGGGTTCCTCGGCGCCGGCGTACTGCTGGGCCTGGCCGTCGACCGTACCCACCTGAGCCCGATCGTGGAGACCGGGATCGTCAAGCATCTCGCCGAGCTGACGATCCTGGTCGCGTTGATGGGCGTCGGACTGGCGATCGACCGGCCGATCGGATGGCGCCGGTGGATGGTGACCTGGCGCCTCCTGCTGGTGGCCATGCCCGCCTGCATCGCCGCCGTGGCCGGCGCCGGCTGGCTGCTCGGGCTGGCCCCGGCGACCGCGCTGCTGCTGGGCGCAGTCCTCGCCCCGACCGATCCAGTGCTCGCCTCGGACGTCCAGGTGCAGGGGCCGTCGACCGGCGCGGGCGCCGAGCCGGAGGAGGACGACGAGGTCCGCTTCGCACTCACCTCGGAGGCGGGTCTGAACGACGGTCTGGCCTTCCCGTTCGTGTACGCCGCGGTGTTCGCGGTCACCAAGGGATCCGTGGGTAACTGGGCGCTCGAGTGGTTCGCCTGGGACCTGGTCGGCCGGATCGCGATCGGTGTGGCGGTCGGTGCGGGCGTGGGCTGGTTGCTCGGCCGGATGGCCTTCTCCGCGCCATCGCGGACCTTCCGCCTGGCCGACTCGCGCGAACCCGTGCTGGCCCTCGCGATGACGCTAGGTGTCTACGGCCTCGCCCAGGTGCTCCACGGCTACGGCTTCCTGGCCGTGTTCGTCGCGGCGCTGGCGCTCCGGGCTGCCGAGCGGCAGCACGACTTCCACGAGGAACTGCACGGATTCGTCGAGCAGCTCGAGCACATCCTGACCTGGGGGATTCTGCTGCTGCTCGGAGCGGCGATCACGGCTGGACTGCTCCGCCCGCTGACCGTGGCCGGCGCCGCGCTGGGGCTGCTGTTGGTGCTGGTGATCCGACCAGTGACCGCGTGGGTCGCGCTGGCCGGGACTCCGATGCGCCGCTCCGAACGATGGGTGACGGCCGCATTCGGAGTGCGTGGTGTCGGGTCCGTGTTCTATCTGGCGTACGCCGGCGCCGCGTTCCACACCGACCTGCCCTGGTTGTGGGCGACGGTCGGTTTCACCGTCGTACTGAGCGTGGTCGTTCACGGCGTCGCGGCGACGCCGATGATGCGGATGCTCGACCAGCGTCGGGGCCGGACTCCCTGAGCGCTCGAGCCTTCCCGGAGCTGCAGGGCTGAGATCGAGCGTCTCGGATAGTGGGAACGGAAGACACAATATGGACCCTATTGGGTAATCTCGGGGGAGCTCATCCAGAGGGACTGAGGGAAACGGCCCGTTGAAGTCCCGGCAACCCTCCCCGTTGAGGCCCCAGTCCGGGGCCCTCGCGGCGGAACGGTGCCAAATCCGTCCCGTGCCGAGATCCGGTTCCGGGGAAGATGAGAGGGGAACCTCACTCATGAGCCTGACCGCCGCCACCCACACGATCCGCGAAGGTGCCTTCGGCAACGGTACGCACCTGAGCTGTCGCGCCTGCGGGGCGAAGTCGCCGCTCGGTCCGTTCTACGCCTGTATGGAGTGCTTCGGTCCGCTCGAGGTCGGGTACGAGTACCCGACGATCACGCGGGCGCAGATCGAGGCCGGTCCCAAGAACATCTGGCGCTACCAGCCCTTGCTGCCCGTCCCGGTCGACGTGGCCAGCTTCCCGAACACCGAGCCCGGCTACACCCGGCTCGTCGACGCGCAGAACCTGGCCCGCGAGCTGGGGCTGCGCAAGCTCTGGGTGAAGGACGACTCCGGCAACCCGACCCACTCCTTCAAGGACCGCGTGGTCGCGTCCGCCCTGAGCGCCACCCGCGAGCTCGGCATGACGGTCTTCGCGTGCCCCTCCACCGGCAACCTGGCCAACGCCGTCGCGGCGGCCGCCGCCCGCGCCGGCATCCGCTCGGTCGTGTTCATCCCGCACGACCTCGAGCGCCCGAAGGTGATCACCACCGCCGTGTACGGCGGGACCCTGGTCGCCGTCGAGGGCAACTACGACGACGTGAACAAGTTGGCCTCCGAGATCGCCGGTGAGGAGGAGGGCTGGGCGTTCGTCAACGTGAACGTGCGGCCGTACTACTCCGAAGGCTCGAAGACCCTGGCCTTCGAGATCGCCGAGCAGCTCGGCTGGCGGTTGCCGCAGCAGATCGTGATCCCGGTCGCGTCCGGCTCGCAGCTGACCAAGATCGACAAGGGCTTCACCGAGCTCGGCAAGCTCGGCCTGGTCGACGCCACCGACTACAAGGTGTACGGCGCTCAGGCGACCGGGTGCTCGCCCGTGGCGCAGGCGTTCCGGGACGGCCACGACGTGGTCAAGCCTGTCCGTCCGAACACCATCGCCAAGTCGCTGGCGATCGGGAACCCGGCTGACGGACCGTATGTGCTCGACGTCGCCCGCCGTACCGGTGGTGCGATCGAGGACGTCAGCGACGAGGAAGTCATCGAGGGCATCCAGTTGCTGGCCCGGACCGAGGGCATCTTCGCCGAGACCGCGGGCGGGGTGACGGTCGCGACGCTGAAGAAGCTGATCGCCACCGGGCAGCTCGACCCCGAGGCCGAGACCGTGATCATCAACTCCGGTGACGGGCTGAAGACGCTCGACGCTGTGGCCGACCGGGTCGGCCCCAAGGTGACCATCCCCGCGTCGTACGACGCCTTCGTGAAGGCAGGCCTGCAGTGAGTGTGAGCGTTCGCGTCCCGACCATCCTGCGGCCCTACACCCAGGGCGTGTCCGAGGTGTCCGCCGAGGGCTCCACGCTGATCGAGGTGCTCGACTCGCTGGACGGCTCCTACCCGGGCATCAAGGGCCGGGTCCTCGACGAGTCGGGCGAGCTGCGCCGATTCGTGAACGTGTACGTCGACGACGACGACGTACGCTTCGCCGACGGCCTGCAGACGTCGATCAAGGACGGCGGGCAGGTCTCGATCATCCCGGCGGTCGCCGGCGGCTGATCTGTTCATCCGGGCGTGGATCGTCCGGAATAGCCGCTAGCGTTCCCGCCATGGCGACCAAATGGACCCTTGGTGGAGACGCGGCCGAGCCGCAGCGGCTGGCGGAGTTCTGGGCAGCGGCGCTCGGCTACATCCTCGAGCCCGGGTATGACGACCCGGACGGAGCCTCGATCGTGGACCCCGACGACGTCGGGCCGGCGATCGGGTTCCTCCGGGTGCCCGAGCCCAAGACCTCGAAGAACCGGCTGCACATCGACATCCGCGTGGCCGGTCCGACCCGTGATGACGTGACCGCCGACCGGATGCGGAGGAAGGCGGTCGAGTTGGTGGGGCTCGGTGCTGTGCAGGTGCGCGAGGAGTTCTACGGTCCCGACGTCCTCGGCCACATTGTGATGCTCGATCCCGAGGGCAACGAGTTCTGCGTCGGCTGACTACGATACCTTGGTGCGCGCTGTCGTCATCGAGGAGTACGGCGTTCTGCCCGTCGTACACGAGGTTCCGCGGCCTGAGCCGGCGGAGGGTGCGGTCGTCCTGAAGGTCGAGGCGACCGGGCTGTGCCGAAGTGACTGGCACGGGTGGATGGGCCACGACGCGGACATCGTGCTGCCCCACGTGCCTGGTCATGAGCTCGCTGGGACGATCGCCGCCGTCGGTGCGGGAGTCACGGGGTGGCAGGTTGGCGACCGGGTGACGACGCCGTTCATCTGCGCGTGCGGGTCCTGTGAGCAGTGCCGCGAGGGCAACCAGCAGGTCTGCGTTCGGCAGGAACAGCCAGGCTTCACCTATTGGGGCTCCTTCGCCGAGTACGTCGCCGTGCCGTACGCACAGGTCAACCTGGTCCGCCTGCCCGATGAGCTGGATTTCGCCACCGCGGCGGGGCTGGGCTGCCGCTTCGCCACGTCGTTCCGCGCCATCCGCCAGGTCGGCCGGCTCACCGCCGGCGAAACCGTCGCGATCTTCGGCTGCGGCGGCGTCGGCCTCTCCGCCGTGATGATCGCCGCGTCCCTGGGCGCCCGGGTGATTGCAGTCGACACCAATCCGTCGGCGCTGAAGCTGGCCCGCGAGTACGGCGCCACCGACCTGCTGGTGGCGTCACCGGACACCGTCCAGGAGATCCGCGACCTCACCGCCGGCGGCGCTCACGTGACGATGGACGCCCTAGGCTCCAACGACATCGTCCAACAATCCCTGCAGGCCCTCCGCCCCCGAGGCCGCCACCTCCAGGTCGGCCTCCTCCCATCCGGCGTCCAGCTAGACGTCAGCCGCCTCATCGGCCAGGAACTCCAATGGCTAGGCAGCCACGGCATGCCCGCCCACGCCTACCCGGAGCTGCTGCAACTTGTTGCCGAGGGCAACCTCAACCCCGCAAACCTGATCACCCGCACCATCACCCTGGAAGAAACCCCAGCGGCTCTCGCCGCGTTGTCGGACGGCACCCCCGCCGGTGTCACTATCGTCCGCCCCTGAAGTGGGCTCTTCTGCTGGATGTGTGGGCGAGGTGAGTGAGGTCGGCCGGTGTGCAAGCTCGACAGGAGGTATCGGTCCAGGGCGCTGCTCGGGTCAGGCATTCGCGCCTGGCCCGGCCGGGCCAGGGCGGACACCTCCTGTCGAGCTTGCACACCCAGCCACCGTCCGCATCCCCGGGCTGCCGCCGTCCGTAGCCGACCGGCCCGCATCTCCGGGCTGGCACCGTCCGCACCCCGACCAGCCCGCACCGGCAGGCAACTGGGGGCCACACCTAAATCCTCACCATTAGAGGCGGATGAGGTAGACGGTGGGTGGGCGGCCGGTGCGGCCGTGTTGCTGGGTGCCGGTGGGGGCGGCCAGGCCGGCTCGTTCTAGGCGTTTCAGGACGCGTCGCGCCGTCCGGAGTTGGACGGCCAGGTGGTCGGCGACGTCTTGGGTGGTGAGGCCGTCGGGGAGGGTGGCGGTGAGTTCGCGCATGCGGGCCAGGGTTTGGGTGTTGAGGCCGACGCGGCGGGCCAGGAGCGGGAGGCTTTCGGTGCCGCGGGTGGTGGCGGGCTGGTCGCCGGTGGGTTCGATCACGATCTCGACGTCGTCGGACATCGACACGACGCCGGCGACCGCGCCGATCGACTCGGCCCGGCTGACTGCGCGACGGGCGAGCGCTTCCGCCTCCGCCGCCGTACGTCCGACGCCGAAACCGACGTACGCCGTACTGTGCCGCGCCGCGAGGTGGTCTAGTAAGGGCATCCGCGTGAACTGCTCGGTTGCCTGCTCGAGCAGGCCGCGGGTGGTGACGACCAGGTGCCGCCCGTCCGGGAGCGCGGCCAGGCTGCCGCCGAGCGTGATCAGGTCGCCGGCCAGGGCGTCGTCCGGCTCGGGCAGGGCGATCACGCCGAGCGCGACCTGCGCGTCCCCGACGTGTTGCCCGGTCGTGGTCAGGACCAAGGCTTGCAGGGTCGAGCGGATCGAGTACCGCGACGGGGCCAGCCGGACCGAGGGCATCTCGTTCTCGAGCAGGTGGAAAGCCGAGCCCAGGCAGCTGATCGCGACCTTCGTGTCGTGCTTGTCGCGCGCGATCCGGTGGAACGCGACGATGTCGTCGGAGGTCAGGCCAGGCCGGTACGGCAGCACGTGGATCTGGTCGGTCGGCAGCTTGGCCTCGATCAGCGTCTCCAGCACCTCACTCCGGCGCAGCGTGTCGATCGAGAACTGGGTGACGTTGTGACCGAGCCGCAGCAGCTCGACCAGGGCCCGGAGCAGCGTGGCGCCGTCGTACGACACGTACATCGCCGGTCGGTCGATCACGCCGGCCTCGGTGGCGATCGTGTACGGCACGACGCCGGTGAACAGCAGGGCGTCGACCTGCTCGTGCGCCTGCTCGACCAGCTCGACGGCCTCGGTCTCGTGGCGGTAGGGAAGTGGGAGCAGGGTCGCGCCGCTCGGCGGGCCGACCGCGATCACGCGCTGCACCAGGTCCTCCGGGCCGACGACGCCGACCACGAGTGCCATCAGGCCACCGCGCCCGAGGCTGAGCTGATCTGCACGGCACTCCTTCGACTTCTGGTCTGGCCCTCAACTCGCAGAATAGCGCAGCCGAGCCTGGGCACTTGACGTTCAAGCCGGTCTCTCTTAGTTTCGGTCAAGACCACAATTGCCGCCACCCGGAGGCGGTCGCGACGGCGTCGGTGTGGTGGAGCGTGGAGGGAGCGCGCCACCCCACTACCTAGCTATTGAGCTCCTCGAGGCAGCGGATCACCACGTCGCGCTCGCCGGCCGGCAGCGGAGGTCCGTAGGGGTCGTACGACGCCTCTTCGGGGATCAGCCCCTCCCAGACTGCCGCCCAGAGCATGCGCTGGACGTAGCCCTCGATGGGTGCGTAGAAGGTCGCGGCCGCGAACCGGTCCAGCCGGTCGGACGCGGTCAGGAAGCCAGCATGGTCTCCTGACGTCCAAGCCGACACCACAGTGGCCGACAGCGGGACCTGCGCTGCGGCGATCCCGACCAGTGCCGTATCCGCGCCCCACATGAACGAAGGCCCGTACATCCGATCCTCACCGGTGATCAGCAGCTTGCTAGTCCCGCGTCCCGCCCAGATGGCGTCCTGACACCCGATAGCGCGATCCAGCGTTGCAGTCTTCACCCCAAGCATGGAGTCCAGGCTCAACAGATCGCGGATCAGCGCCGGCGGGTACGGATACCCACCAGCCTCGCCATGCAGGTAGAAGCCGACCAGTGGCAGCCCACTCTCCGCCGCCACCCGCTCGTGCAGCGCCACGGCCTGTGCATGCCCGTCCGGCAACAAACCCAGTGCAGCCAGCGGATAGACCATCACCGCATCGGCCCCACCCGCAGCGGCCTGCAGTGCCATCGTCACAGTCGCGTCTGCCGCCTCCTGCAGGCTTTGTGCCGAAGAAGACCGCGGTACGCCGACTCCCGCAACAATCGGGACGTCAGTAGCCTCCCGCCACGTCTCCAACACCTTCGACCGGTCAGCCGGAGACAGGTAGAGCCCACGCCCCGTATGGGCCCACACCGCGAGCCCACCGATGGACTCTGCCGTGAGAGCACCGGCGTACGCGGTCAGAGCGTCGTACGCGACGACGCCGTCGGAGTCCATCGGGGTGACGACCGCGGGGAGCAGTGTGCCGCGGAGTTGCTCGACGAGTGGGTGCATGTGGACCTCTCAGACGTCGTGGCCGAGGCCTGGGCGCTTCGGTACGTCGATCCAGCCGTCGCAGTCGGCGAACACGCTCGGAGCCAGTGGGTCCTCGTCGACCATCAACGGCCCGACCAGATCGGCGGCAACGGTGGCGCCCGGTACGGCGGCGGCCAGGTGGACCGCGGCCAGTGTGGCCACGCCCAGCTCCGGCATGGAGCCTACCTTCACCGCGAGCCCGGCCGCCTCGGCCACGTTCGCGATCTGCAGGGCGCGATGCAGTCCGCCGACCTTGAGGATCTTGATGTTCAGTACGTCGGCCGCACCGCGCCGCGCGATCTCCAGAGCGTCATGCAGCGAGTGCATGCTCTCGTCGACCATGACGCGTACGTCGAGACGCTCACGCAGCCGCACGAGCCCGGCAAGGTCCCAGCGTGGCAGCGGCTGCTCCAGCAGTGTCAGGCCGGCGTCGGTCATCTTGGCGAGATACGGCAGCGCAGTGGTCGCGTCGTACCCCTCGTTGGCGTCCAAACAGAGCTCTGCGTCGGCGGGGATGACCGCACGGACCGCACGGATCAGTTCGAGGTCCTTGGCCGGCCCATGGCCGCCCTTGACCTTCAGATGCCGGAAGCCCTTAGCCGCGTACTGCGCTGCCTCGGCGGCCATCTCGTCGAGCGTGCCGAGCCCGACCACCCAGGTCGTCTGCACGCGCTCTCTGATGCTGCCACCGAGCAGCGCGTGCACCGGCCAGCCACTGAGCCGTCCGGCCAGGTCGTAGAGCGCGATGTCGAGGCCGGCCTTGGCCACCTGCTGGCCACGCAGGACGGTGTCCATCACCACATGCGCACCGGCCCGGTCGAGCGGATCACGACCGATCAGGGCGGGCGCGAGGTACTCCTCGATGGCGGCGGTGACCCCGGCCAGCGTCTCGCCGGTGTACGCCGTCATCGGTGAGGTCTCGCCGATCCCGATCGCGCCGTCGGCGGTATGGATCGCGACGACCAGGCTGACCAGTTCGGTGCTGATCCCGCTGCTGATCTGGAACGGCCGGCGGTACCGCGCGCTGACCACCCGGGTCTCGATCGCGCTGATCCGCCCGGCCGCTGACCCGGCGGCTGATTCTGGGCCGGTCGGCAACCCGACCGGATGCGATGCAACACTCAATTCCGGCTCCTAAGGGTCGCAATCTGATCCGAAAGCATTTACGGTCAAGACCGTAAATACCGCGAGCGCTCTCTGTCAACGGAAGGCGGCACCCCCGATGCGGCTGGGTCTCTATCTGAACCTCTACGGCACTCCCGACGAGCGGCAGTCGCTCGAGGACGCGGTCGAGCAGGCGCGGCTGGCCGAGCAGGCCGGCTTCGAGTGGATCGTGCTCGGCGAGCGGCACCTGCACCGGCCCGGGTACCACGAGATCCTCACGTCGCTGACCTGGCTCGCCGCCCGGACCGAGCGGATCGGCATCGCCACCGCCGGCATCGTCGCGCCGCTGTACGACCCCGTCGTTCTGGCCGAGATGCTTGCGCACATCGACGTACTGTCGGGCGGCCGGCTGACCGCGGGCTTCGTGCTCGGTTACCGGCCGGAGGAGTTCGCCCTGTACGGCGTGACGCAGGCCGAGCGGGTCGCACGGTTCGAGGAGTGCCTGACGATCCTGACGCGGTTGTGGACCGAGGACGAGGTCACGTACGACGGCAAGTTCACCAGCATCCGGGAAGCGTTCCTGTCCCCGCGACCGCTGCAGAGCCCGCGCCCGAAGCTGTGGAACGGCGGCCGAGTGTCCGCGATGCTCGAGCGCACCGCTCGGATGTGCGACGGCTGGACGACGTCGTTCAACGAACTCGACTCCGACCTTCCGGCCAAGATCGCCGAGTACCACTCGTACCCGCGCGGCGAAGGCACGCTCGGCGCCGAGGTGATCCTCTGCCGGGAGGGCTTCTGCGCGCCGACGTCGCAGGACGCGCGGCAGGCGCTCGAGGAGCCGCTGCGCGACCTGTACGACGCCTACACCGGCTGGAAACGTACGTCGGCGGACGCGAGCCGCTACACCCAGGGCTGGGACGACATCACCGCCCGCAGCGTGATCGGCTCGCCCGCCGAGTGCGGTGAGCGGCTGGCGCACTACGAGGAGATGGGCGCCGACGGCATCATCCTCCGCATCCAACCACCCGGCATGCCTCAATCAGACACCCTCAAAGCAATCGAATCCTTCGGCGAACTGCTGTAGTCGCCCCCGCGGGCGGCCGCCGGCTCGTGGGGCTTGGGACATCCACTCGGGGGTGAGGACAGGAAATAGCTTGTTCATGCCCACCGGGCCCTGTCCGCGGCCCCGGGATATGGGTGCTGGTCGGCGCCGCCGCCCGGGAGATGCTGTTTTGCGCAGTCAGTGTGACCGCAGTCGTCTCGTGGACGCGCAGGGCGGCCTGATCGTCGTAGCCTGAGGGATCGGGAGTGGATGGTTCGACCCGGAGGAGGTCGCGATGTCGGAGCCGGAGGACAACCTCGGAACCCACCGGCGGCCGGGGGAGGTCGAGGTTCCCGAGTGGCCGAGTCGTTGGGTCGGGTGGATCCTGTTCGCCGGCGTGATGATGATCGTGCTGGGGATGATCCACGCGTTTCAGGGGTTCATCGCGCTGTTCGACGACACGTACTTCCTGGTGCGGACACGAAGTCTCGCGATCCACCTCAACTACACGGTCTGGGGCTGGATCCATCTGGTCGTCGCGTTACTCGTGCTCGGGTCCGGGATCGCGCTGCTCAACGGCCGCCTCTGGGGGCGGATCGTCGGGGTGGTGGTCGCCGTGCTGAGCATCCTGGTGAACATCGCGTTCCTCGCGGCGTACCCGATCTGGTCGACGATCACGATCGCCATCGACGTCCTGGTCATCTGGGCCCTCACCGTCCACGGCGACGAGATGCGCGTCATGCTCGAGCGCAAGTCCGCAGGCGGCACACCACGGTGATCGCGGCCACGTCCGCCCTCCATGGAATAGCGACTTGAGCTGGAGTGCACTCCAGCACCTAGCGTCGGGGGAATGGACTACAGAAACCTCGGAGCCACCGGGCTCAAGGTCAGCGAACTGTGTCTGGGCGCGATGATGTTCGGCTCCCGGACGGACGAGAGCGACAGCCGGAAGATCCTGCAGGTGTTCACCGATGCGGGCGGCACGTTCATCGACACCGCCAACGTGTACGGCGACGGCGCGTCGGAGGAGGTTCTTGGACGGTGGCTGAAGACGCAGCGGCGTGCGGACTACGTCATCGCGACCAAGGTCTGGGGGCCTGCCGGACCACGGCCGACTGATCGGGGCCTGTCCCGCAAGCACATTCTCGATGCCGTTGACGCGAGCCTGCGGCGACTGGGTACTGACTACATCGACCTCTACCAGCTCCATCTTTGGGACGACAGCACTCCGCTCACCGAGAGCTTGTCGACCCTCGACGGTTTAGTGCGGTCCGGCAAGGTCCGCTACATCGGGGTCAGCAACTTCCGCGGCTGGCAACTGCAGAAGGCCGTCGACCTGTGCACCCAGCATGGCTGGGAGCCGCTCGCCAGCCTCCAGCCGCTCTACACGTTGCTCGACCGCTCTCCTGAGTGGGAACTGCTCCCGGTCTGCCGGAACGAGGGCCTCGGCGTCATCACCTGGTCCCCCCTGCGCTCGGGGTGGTTGTCGGGTGCGTTCCAGCGCGGCATGACCGCGCCGCCCGCGGACAGCAAGGTCTCCACTCCCGGGACGCACTCCTGGGACCGGTATGGCAACGAGCACACCTGGCACGTGATCGACGAACTGACCGCGGTCGCGGCGGAGGCCGGCCGTACCCTCCCGCAGGTCGCGGTCCGCTGGCTGATGCAGCGCCCGGGCGTCACCGCACCGATCATCGGTCCGCGTACGCCGGCGTACCTCGACGATCTCCTTGGTGCCGCGGAGTTCTCGCTGACCACCGAGCAGATGGAACGCCTCGATGTCGCGAGCCAGCCGGAGTCTGTTCCGTACCCTTACTTCTTCGACTGAGATTCGTCGGCGCGCATGCGTGGGCGGCCTCAGGCTTTGAGGCCGCTCATGGCAATGCTGTCGGTGAGGTAGCGCTGTAGCAGGCCGAACACCAGCAGGCTTGGTACGACGGTGATGGTGGCGCCGGCCATGATCTGGTTGATCGGGACTGCCTGGGTCTGCAGCGTGGCCAGGCCGACGGTGAGGGTCTGCATCGTGCCGGACTGGCCGATCACCAGCGGCCAGAGGAAGTCGTTCCAGTGCCACAGGAACACGAAGATCCCGAGGGTCGCGAGCACCGGGCGGATCAGTGGCAGCACGATCATCGTGAAGATCCGCCACTCCGCGGCGCCGTCGATCTCGGCGGCTTCGAACAGCTCGTCCGGCAACTGGCTGATGAACTGCCGCATCAGGAACACGGCCTGCGAGTTCGCCAGCGTGGGCACGATCAGGCCCCAGTAGCTGTCCACCCAGTCGAGCCGCGAGACCAGGATGTACGACGGGATCAGCGTCGCCTGGAACGGGACCATCAGCGTGGCCAGGAAGGCCCAGAACAGGATCTCCCGGCCGGGGAACTTCTTCTTCGCGAACGCGTAGCCGGCCATCGAGGCGAACAGCAGCACGCAGACGACGGAGACCAGCGAGTACAGCAGCGAGTTGACCGTCCAGCGGGGGATGTCGGAGCTGGACAAGACCTTGGAGAAGTTCTCGAAGGTCCAGTGGGCCGGGTTGAGCGCGTCCGGGAAGGTCTGGCCGCTCGGGGGCGCGAACGCGACCAGGACCATCGCCGCGAACGGCACGATCGTGACGATCGCGGTCAGCGCCAGCAAGGTCGGCAGCGTCAGGCGGGCGACCTGACGCCGCGCGGCGGTCGGAGCCTCGGTCAGCTCGCGCACCGGCGGTCGTTCGAGCACGTTCACCATCAGTCGTCCCTCCCGACGAGCCGGCGCTGCACGAGCGAGACGATCAGCACGATCAGGAACAGGACCAGGCCGATCGCGCTGGCGTAGCCGAAGTCGAAGTACTTGAATCCGCTGTCGTACAGGAAGTAGACGAGCGAATAGCTGGAGCGGACCGGGCCGCCGCCGGTCATCACGTACATCGCGTCGAAGACCTGGAACGCGCCGATCGTCTCGATCACCAGCACGAAGAACAGCACCGGACGCAGCTGCGGCAGCGTGATGTAGCGGAACCGCTGCCAGGTGCCGGCGCCGTCGATCATCGCGGCCTCGAGGTACGACTTCGGGACCGCCTGCAGACCGGCGAGCAGGATCAGCATCGAGTAGCCGAAGCCCTTCCAGGCCGACGTCACCGCGATCGACGGCAGCACCGTGCCCGATTGACCGAGGAAATCGACCGGCCCGACGCTGACCAGCCCGAGGACGGCGTTCAGCAGGCCGTCCTGGGCGTCGTAGATCCACTTCCAGATCACCGCGGCGAGCACGATGCTGGTCACGTACGGAAGGAAGAAGACGCCCCGGAAGAAGCCGCGCTTCCACACCACCTGGTGCAGCAGTACGGCGGTCCCGAGCGACAGCAGCACGGTCAGCGGGACGAAGATCACCGTGTAGGTGATCGTCACCACCAGCGCCTCGTGGAACACGTGGTCCGAGAACAGCCGCGTGTAGTTGTCAAAGGCAATGAAATCCCACTTGCCGCTGATCCGGTAGTCGGTGAGCGACAGCAGCAGGGCGCCGATCGTCGGCAGGAACCGGAACAGCAGGAACAGCACGAGCATCGGGGCGACGAACAGCAACCCGATCCACGGCCTGCGCCGGGGTCCACCGCGTGAGCGGGACGTCCGTGCCGACCGGCCGGCCGCGGGTCCCGCCCGACCCGCGGCCGACGCTGTCGGCAGAGTGTTCGTCAACGTTGCCTCGAGAGCAGGTCGTTGGCCTGCTTGGCGGCGTCGTCCAGCGCCTGCTGCGGCTGCTTCTTGCCGGTCAGCACGGCCTGGATCTCGGTGCTCAGCATCGACATCACCTGGCGCGCCGACGGGTTCGCCTCACCCGGTACGGCGTACTGCAACGCGTCCTTGAACTTCGCGGCGTTCAGGTCCGTCGACTCGTACTTCCCGTCCTTGCGCGGCGAGTAGTAGCCGGACGCCTTGCTGAGCGCGTCAAGCTGGGCCGGCTGAATCATGAACGACAGGAACTTCTTCGCGGCGTCGGGGTTGCCGGTCGCGGCGTTCATCACGAGACCGCCCGGGATCCCGTACCCGACCTGCAACTTGTCGGTCAGCGGCGCGCCGATCTCGACGTTGGCCGCACCCCACGTCTTGCCGACCGTGGCGGCGTCCGCCGGGACGCTGGTATACGCCATCGCGACCTGCCCCTTGCCGAGCGCCGAGTCGGCGATCGTGTTCACGCTGCTCAGCGCGGTCTTCGAGATCGCGCCCTCGTCCCACAGGCCCTTCAGGAAGGTCAGGGCCTCCAGACCCGGGGCCTGGTTGAACGCCACGCTCTTGCCGTCGTCGGCGAACACCTTGCCGCCGGCCTGCCACAGCAGCGGGTAGAAGCTGAGGTTCAGCGTCGCCTCCGGCGAGGCCGAGTAGTCCAGCGTGGAGAACCCGGCGGCCTTGATCTTGGGAGCCGCCGCCTTGATCTCGTCCCAGGTCTCCGGCGGCGTGCTGATCCCGGCCTTGGTCAGGATCGCCTTGTTGTACATCGTCGTCGTGACGGTGTGGTAGATCGGTGCGCCGTACGCCTTGCCGTCGACGGTCAGACCTGGGACCGCGGCCGGCAGGAAGGTGTCCTTCTCCGGCTCGACCACGTCGTCGATCGGCTCCAGCGAGCCGCTGTTCACGTACTGCGGAATCTGGTCCGGGATCATCAACAGCACGTCCGGACCCTTCTTGCCCGAGAATGCGGCGGTGAGCTTCTCCTCGCGGTTCGCCCACGGCTGCATCTCGATCTTCAGGTCGATCCCGGAGTTGGCCGCCTCGAAGTCGGTCTCGACCTTCTTCCAGTAGGCGTCGCTCGTCGCCTGGTCGGCGATCACCGGGTACATCCAGAGCGTGACGCTCTTCTTCTCCGACGAGGAGCCCGAGTCGTCGTTGCCGCAGGAACTGAGCGCGGCGGCGAGTACGAGCGCCATGAGTGGTGCCGCGATGCGGCGAACGGTCGAAATCATCACACCCCCAGGGTGTCCGGAAGTCAGGGCCGGAAAGTGTTGCACCGAATAACGGTCAGGACCGAAAGTAGCCGGGTCGAATTTGGGCTGTCAACGGCTGATATCAACTCGGAACAGCTCGGAGCCGCTGGTGAGCAGCAGTTGGTGATCGCCGCGGACCCCGAGCCGCCGGTGCGCGTGCTCGAGGAACAGCGTCGGGGTCTGCTTCTTTCCCGGTGCGATCCGGTAGATCTTGTTCAGGTCGATGCTCACGTACACCGCGTCCGGGGTCGCGACGATGTCGCCGCTGGAGTTGGTGTTCCCGAGCACGAAGGATGTGAGCACCTTGCCGGAGTGTGGATCGACGGCGAAGACGGTCTTGCCGGCCACGCCCCAGAGCAGCCCGTCCGGGCCGAACGTCACGGAGGATACCGTGGCCGCGCCGGGCACGGGGACGGTTTCCCACAGCTTCCTGGACTTGGCCACGTCCCAGGCGAACACGGTGCCCGCGTCCCGGGTCGGCGGCGTGGTGGAGAGTCCGCCGACGATCGACGTACCGCCGTAGACGATGCCCTGGCGGGCGGTCAGGCCGAAGACGCATTCGTCCTGCACCACGTTGCGGTACTTCTGTGCAGTGTTGGTCTTCGGGTCGTAGATGACCAGTGCGCCGCCGAGCCGGTCGCCGTCGGGGACGGTGCCGACCGCGATCTTTCCGTTCACCTCGGCCAGGGCGCGGGCCCGGGTCTGCAGGAGGTCCGGCTTGAGGTTGAGCAGCTGTGTGGGGTTGTCCGGCGTACCGGGCGGTCCGGGGGAGTACTCCGGGCTGCTCCAGGGCTGGGTCTGGTCGTAGGCGTAGAGCCGGGCCTCGGGGTAGGCGCCGATCCACAGCTTGCCGTTGGAGCCCTCCATCAGCGCCTCGACCTGTGAGAACCGGTTGAAGGTGGCCGCGCCGGTGGACGGGTCGACCACGGACACGCCGCCGTTGAGGAAGCCGCCGGCGTAGATCTTGTCCTTGCCTCCGGCCACGGACAGGATCTCGATCGGCTCCCGCCGTACCTGGGTCTGGAAGATCTCGGACTTGCCGGTCTGCGGGTTGTAGCGGAACTCCTCGCCGCGCCAGAGCGTGCCGACCACGCTCGTGCCCGGGTAGTCGGGCAGACCGAGGTCGGCGTACCCGATCGAGCGGGTGTTCTGGATCCGGCCGGTGAAGGTCAGGCCGGTGCCGGTCAGGGTCTTGGTGGCCGGGTCGTACTTCTTCAGTTCGCTGTTCTGGATCAGGTACAACGAGCCGTCCGCGCCGATCGGCGAGATGTCCAGGCCGTGCGCGTTCGGGATCTCGTCGACCCAGGTCCGGCTCGCGATGTCCCAGACGTACAGCGGGCCGGGGAACGCGGTGCTGATCCGGGCGTAGACCCGGCCGCCGCGGGCGTTCAGGTCGTAGACGACCTTGTCGGCCGGGTCACCGAGCCCGGGTGGCGAGGGCAACTCGGTGATCGCGCCTGTCGTGGCGTCGACCTCCATGATGTGCGCATCCGGCAGCGAACCCGTGTAGATCTTGCCGTCCGCGTAGTCGATGCTCTTGACGTACGTCTGGCCGGGTTTCACCGTGCCGTAGTCGCGGACGGCGCCGGTCTTGTCGTCGTACCGGAACACCTTGCCGTTCGGAAACGTGCCGCCGTACACGTTGCCCTGGTCATCGGTCGTGATGCGCCAGATGAATGTCTCACTCGCGATCGGCCGGCCGAGGTCCTCGACCGTGCCACCGGGTCGCAGGCGGTAGAGGTGGCCGTTGTTGTAGGTGCCGGCGTAGATCGTGCCGTCCGGGGTCGCTGCGACCGCGTAGCTGCCGTCGGCGCCGGGCAGGGCGGCGGACAGCAGGCTGGCGCCGGTGGCCGGGTCGATGGCGTTCAGGTACGCCGGGCTGCCGGTCGACACGTTCCAGATCGCGGTCTTGCCGTTCGGGCCGGGCGCGACGGTGCCACCGATCAGGAGTACGTCGGACAGCGGGGTGCCGAGTGAGACGAGCGTGCCCACCGGTGGATTGTGCCCAGCCTGGGCAGGAGTAGTCGGAGTGGTGACGAGAACGGCGGCGAGCGCCACCGCGACGAGGGAGCGGACTGGTCGCATGCGAGTGCCTCCGGGGTGCCGTATTTACGGTCCTGTCCGAAAGTGAATCCCTCCCGGCGCGACGAAGTCAACCGCTCAGCCGGATTTGCCGGTACTGGCAGGACGAGCCCAGGTTACGGCGTCGGCCGTTACGTGGTGGGCAGCCGGGTGAGCAGGTTCTCGAGCATCTCCCGGGTGGCCGCGAAGTAGCTGTTCTCGCGGTGGAGGGCCCGGTGGAACGCGGCCAGCTCGGCCGCCGAGATCGTGTTCGAGAATGTGCTGATCTCGGTCAGATCGAGCCGCCGGTTGAACAGATGCACGGTGTCCCGCCACCTGTGCAGCAGGCCGACCAGCTCGGCGTCGCGATGCAGCCCGAGCGCACCCGAGACCAGCGCCAGGTCGACCGCGGACACGACCAGCCGTGGGTACACCTGCCGCGTGGTCGGCGTGTTCGGCGAGAACCGCTCGTCGCTGAGCAGCCGGGGGGCTTGTCCCGCAGCTCGTCCGCAACCGCGCGCAGCACCTCGGTACGGCGTTCCGCCTCGGCCGTCAGCCGCTCGACGAAGATGCCGGTCAGCCCGGCCACCAGGGTGAGCGAGTTGACCGCCGGCTCCCACCGCGAGTTGCCCGGCGAGATGAACCAGACCACGCCCAGCACGAACGCCAGGGCGAGCAGGCCGTAGCTGACCGCGGTGACGATCATCCGCCGGTTCGCCACCCACCGCGAATCCACCGGCGGCAACACCAGCCGCAGCCGTCGGAGCCGGGCCAGGACCCGCCGCCGCTCTCTCGGCAGGCCGGGGTCGGGCGCGCCGGCTGAGGTCATGTCGACCAGATGTCGTCGGCGAGGGTGGTGGCGGTGGTGACCTCGGCGGTGCCGGGGGCGAGCAGGAGCAGGTCGAGGCCGAACGGGCTCGGGCGGCGGGTGTGGCGGAAGCCGGAGTGGGCGTGCTCGATCGGCGTCAGGTCGCAGGCGGCGGTGAGCTTCTTCAGCCGCTCGGTGGAGAACTTGCGGGTGGTGTAGAGCAGGATCGTGTCCTCCGGCTCGAGCACCACCTCGGTGTGGTCGGGAAGGCCCATCACGATCGGTTCGCCGGTGTTGTTCTGCCAGACGATCTTCACCCGTAGGGCGTCGTCGGTCTCGACCTCACCGCGGAAGTCGATCCGGTCGTTGTCGATGGTCAGGTCGGTGTTGTAGCGCAGCGCGCTGGTGACGAACTCCGCGAAGGCCCTGGTCTGGTGGTACTCGTCGGCGGCCGCCTTCGCGGCGTCGGCGTCCAGGCTGCTGGTGGTGGCCACCTCGAGGAGCAGCCGGTCCTGCGGACGCAGCGCCCGGGTGAGCGTGCTGAGCAGCTCCTCGTCGCTCTCGAAGTTGGCCAGCGTGTTGCCGGTCAGTGTGAACAGGATCGGGTCGTCGCCGATCAGCCGGGACAGCAGCTGGGCGAGCTCGTCGATGTTGTCGGCGATGGAGAAGTCGAGCTGCACCGGCAGCACCTGGGACATCGGGAACCGGGCGCCGCGGACCGGCTCCAGGGTGCCCATCCGCAGCATCTCCGAGCTCATGTCGACCGGGATGTAGAACATCTCCCGGTTCTGCCGGCGCATGTCGCCGAGGATCGTGCGGTCCTTGACCCCGGTGCCGACGCCGAGGCTGACCAGGTGGAAGCCGCCGTTCTCGACGTGCGGCCGGACCTTGCGCCAGTGCCGCAGGAAGGACTCCGCGCCGGCCTTCATGACCAGGTAGAACGGGTCGTTGGTGGCGTTCGCCCAGGCGATCGTCGGGCCGATGCCCCAGTAGGAGAAGCCGGAGGTGATCTGCTTGCCGTCGCCGGTCTTCGAGAACGGTCCGCGCAGGTCGCCGGTCAGCGTGGCGAGCTTGTCGGTCTGGTCCTCGCCGACGAGCAGCAGCGACCAGGCGAAGTCGTCGTCGGCGAGCGCCTGCTCGAGCTTGCGGATCACGGGTACCGGCTCTGTCACATCTCCACCCCTCACACGGTGAGACGACAGGCTACCGGTTGGCGACTCCCGGTGCAGTCCGGAAACCCGGGTCCGGCGGCCGGTCAGACGGGGGTGACGGTGTCGGCCTCGCGGCCCTTCGGCCCGTCGACGATCTGGAAGTCGACCTGCTGGCCGTCCTCCAGGGTCTTGTAACCGTCGGAGACGATCTTGCTCCAGTGGACGAACACGTCGTCCTGGCCGTCGACGGCGAGGAAGCCGTAGCCCTTGTCGGCGTTGAACCACTTCACGGTGCCGCGCACCATCGAAACTCCTTGACCACGGGGCCCGCTTCACCCGGACCCCTCGGGTACTCGCCCCCCGGCAGACGCCGGCAGACAGTCCACAAGCCTAGCCGAGGGCCCCGGCCCGACCGGTCCGGAGGCTGCCGGCGACAAGATGCCGCTGGCAACTACGCGCCGGGCGCCGGCCTCAGCCGCGGTGCGAGGCGGCCAGGCCGATGACGCCGGCGGTGACCAGCAGGAGGGCGCCGGTGACGCCGAGGTCGTCGGTCTGCAGGACGCCGCTGTCGTTCAGCATCCAGATGGTCGCGGCGCCGGTCAGGACGGTGCCGGCAACGACCCCCGGCACATCCGGCTTCGCCTTGCGTCGAGGCTGCTTCATCCGCGCTCCACTGTGATGCTGCCCAGCTTCAGGTGCAGGTCGACGGTGAGAGTCGACGGACCGGCCTTGGCGTCCGCGCCCAGGTCGTTGACCGTCATTTGGGCATTATGCCCGTCCTGCTTCGCGTTGTTGAGTCCGATGACCTCGCCCATCTCGGTCGACATCGTGCCCTGGACGTCCACGTTCTGCGGGACCTTGACGATGACCTCGCCGACCCCGCCGTTCACGTCGACCCTGGCACCCGGTGCGAAAGTCGCCTTGGTCAGGTCGAGCGTCACCTGCCCGGCGTCGAAGTTGTAACTGTTGCTGGTCGCCGTGACCGTGTCCGTGCTCGTCGCGGTGAAGTTCACGTCGGCGAAGTCTCGCGGCACGTTCGGGAACACGGTGCTCACCAAGGCACCGATCGCGAGCAGGATGCCCAGCGGCAGCAGGGCCAGCGTGCGGCCGACGAATCCACCGATCAGCATGCCCGCGCCGAGCGTGGCCACGCCGATGACCAGCATGGTCGCCGTCGGGGCACCCGCGAGCGCGGCGATCCCGATCGCGATCCCGGTCAGTACGACGATGATCGACTTGATCCCGCGGACACCCTTCGCCGGCGGCTCGGCGGTGCTCGCCTGCGTCGGCGGTGCGGTCGGCGGCTCGTCGACGTACAGCCCGAGGGGGTCGTCCTCGGTCCACACAGCCTGGACCGGTTCGACGGTGCGGTCCTGGGGTCTCTGCGTGGCCGAGGACGACGGGCCCGCCGGGGGAGTTGACGGGCCGGTCTGAGGAGGCATGTCCGCCGATGCGGCCGGCTGCTGACCAGCCGGGGAGACACCGGTCGTCGGTGTGGTGTCCTGCGGGCGGCCGGTCCAGTTCGTCCCAGGAGCGGTCCAGGTGGTGCCCGGACCGTTCCCCTGGCCGCGGCGGCGCTCGCCCTTGCGATGCTTGGCGGCCAGCCAGATCACGGCGAGCACGATCAGCGGGCCGGGGACGAACCGGCCGACGTTGAACGACGACATCATCGCGATGGCGACGAACACACAGACGCCGATCACGATCGGCCACAGCCAAGGGTGATCGGGCCGGACCCGGTCGCCGAGCAGACCCTGCGCCGCTGAGCGCTCGCTGCCCTCGTCGGGCATCAGCACCCAGGCGGCGATGTAGAAGATGACCCCGGGACCGCTGATGATGAGTACCGCCATCACCACGCGGACCAGGACCGGGTCGATGTTCAGCGCGCGGCCGATACCGCCGCAGACGCCGGCCACCCACCGGTCCGACCGGCTCCGCTGCCAGCTCTGCATGTTCTGCAGGCGGCTGCGGTCGAACCCACCGGGTTCATTCTGGTTCTGCTCCATGTCATCGATAGTGGCGCGTTCGGCGGCCTGATCACATCGGGGATGCCCCCTGAGCACCCCGGAGTCCTGGGGCCCGACGGGTGCCACGAGGCCCTCGGCTCGGGGTTCTCCCCGAGGGGACCCTGACCGCGCCGGACGGGTGCTGAGGAGACAGCCGGGGACAAGCCTGCTGGTGTCGGCCCTCGTGGCGTGTGACGATCGTTGTGATGAGCCAGCCAGCAGCCGCGCCTCCGGGCGGGACCTCCGCGAACGGAGGCCCTCCCGCGTCGCCGCCTGGGCAGGGCGCGTCTGATGCGAGCCCGTGGCAGTACAAGGGGTGGGGTCCGCAGGGACCCGGGCAGTATCAAGGCCCTTACGCAGCGTACGCCGCCCGCCAGGCCGCAGCCGGCGCTCAGACGGGACAAGGCGCCGGCGGTCAGGCTTTCGGCGGCCAATCCGGACAGGGATCCGCCGGGCCGACTGGGCCGACGTACTCCGGTCCGGCCGGGCAACCTGGGCAGCCGCGGCAGCCGTCCGAGGCGCCGCCGGTCCGCCGGGCGTACCGCCGTACGGAGGGACGGGTCATCGCCGGTGTGGCCGGCGGGGTCGCGGATCACCTGGGTGTGTCCGACACCGTCGTCCGGTTGGTGCTGATCGCGACCACGGTGTTCGGTGGGTTCGGCGTACTGATCTATGCGGCGTTGTGGTTCCTGATGCCGCTCGCGCCGGCGACCGTGCCGGCCGCGCCGGGGCTGGCCGCGCACACCCGGAGCGGGATGCGCTCCGACGAGCCGCCGCCGGTGACCGAGGCCAAGGCGCGGAAGCGGGAGAAGAGCCGCGGCCAGGTGACGGCCCTGGTGGCCATCGGGATCGGGCTGCTGCTCCTGCTGCAGGTCGCCGGGCTCGGGATCGCCGGGAAGTTGTTCTGGCCGCTGGTGTTCGCCGGCACCGGTCTGGCACTGATCTGGCGGCAGGCCGACGAGAGCCAGAAGGCCCAGTGGGCCCGGGACGTCCGCGTCCCGATCCTCGGCGTCGTGCTCGGCAAGGGCGGCTGGAAGTCGCTGATCCGGATCGCCGTCGGCCTGATCCTGATCGGCACCGCGATCACCGTGTTCCTGGTGCAGAACGGCCGGCTCTCGATGGTCGGCGACGTACTGGTCGCGTTGCTGCTGGCCGTGGTCGGGATCGGTGTCATCGCGGGGCCGTGGGTGCACCGGCTGACCCGCGACCTGAACACGGAGCGTGCCGAGCGGGTCCGGTCGCAGGAGCGCGCCGACATGGCGGCCCATCTGCACGACTCGGTGCTGCAGACGCTGGCGCTGATCCAGAAGCAGGCCGACGACCCGCGCGCCGTGGCCCGGCTGGCGCGCTCGCAGGAGCGTGAACTGCGATCCTGGCTGTACGACGAGGACGACAACACCGACCAGACACTCGCCGGCGCCGCCAAGCGGGCCGCTGCCGAGGTCGAGGACTCGCACGGCGTACCGGTCGAGGTGGTCACGGTCGGGGACTGCGACCTGACCGAAGGACTGTCGGCGATGGTCCGGGCCGCGCGGGAGTCGATGGTGAACGCGGCCAAGCACTCGGGTGCGGCGAAGATCGACGTGTTCGTCGAGGTGGACGGCGACCGGGCGGAGATGTTCGTCCGGGACCGGGGCAAGGGCTTCGAGGTCGACGAGGTGCCCGATGATCGACTCGGACTGCGGCACAGTGTGATGGGCAGGATGGAACGGCACGGCGGCCGCGCAACGGTGCGGTCCGATCCGGAGACAGGGACCGAAGTGCGACTGGAGATGGACAGATGAGCAGCAGGCGCGTTGTCGTCGTCGACGATCACGACATGTTCCGGGCCGGGGTGCGCAGCGAGATCGGCGCGTCGGTCGACATCGTCGGGGAGGGATCAGACGTCGACACCGCGGTGAAGGCGATCGTGGGCACCGAGCCCGACGTCGTACTCCTGGATGTCCACCTGCCCGGCGGCGGTGGCATCGAGGTGATGAAGCAGGTGCACCAGCGGCACCCGGACATCAAGTTCCTGGCGCTGTCGGTGTCGGACGCGGCCGAGGACGTGATCGGCGTGATCCGGGCCGGCGCGCGTGGCTATGTGACGAAGAACATCAGCGGCACCGAGCTCGTCGACGCGATCAACCGCGTGGCCGACGGTGACGCGGTCTTCTCGCCGCGGCTGGCCGGCTTCGTCCTCGACGCCTTCTCCGGCGCGATCGACATCGCCTCCGTCGACGAGGACCTCGACCGCCTCTCCCAGCGCGAGCGCGAGGTCCTGCGCCTGATCGCCCGCGGCTACGCCTACAAGGAGGTCGCCCGCGAGCTCTTCATCTCGGTGAAGACCGTCGAGACCCACGTCTCCTCGGTGCTGCGCAAACTCCAGCTCTCCAACCGCCACGAACTGACCCGCTGGGCGACCGACCGCCGGCTGGTCTGACCGGTCAGCGGTTCGCCGAGGTGTAGGGCAGGAGCGCCATCTCGCGCGCGTTCTTGATCGCGCGGGCGATCTGCTTCTGCTGCTGCACCGACAACCCGGTCACCCGGCGGGACCGGATCTTGCCGCGGTCGGAGATGAACTTCCGCAGCAGCGCGGTGTCCTTGTAGTCGATGTAGGTGATGCCGTCGCGATCGAGCGGATTCTGCTTCGGCTTGCGCTTGCCGGTGGGGGCCGGGCGTCGAGGCATGGGGCACCTCTCCTTTGTTGAATGTCGTTTTCATTTAGCATAACGCAAGGGCTCGCCGGTGGCGGGTTCCGGACAGGGCGTGGATTCGCCACCCCGGCTGAGGCGGTACCGGCTTGGTCGCTGTTATACCGTCGACTGCTATGGAGCGGAATCTCACAGCCGAACAGCTCGCGCTCTTCGAGAAGGAGTTCGCGTCGAACCCGCAGTACCGGGTGATGCAGAACGCCGTCACGCAGACGCCGGTCAACGCCATCGCCCTGGACCGACAGGTGGTCACCTCGATCGACCACTCGGTGTCCCACCTGCTGGATGACTGGAAGGTGACGAACCAGAAGAAGAGCGGCCGTTGCTGGCTGTTCGCCGGGCTGAACCTGCTGCGCGCCGGCGCGGCCGCGAAGCTCGGGGTCAAGGACTTCGAGTTCTCCCAGAACTACGTGCTGTTCTGGGACAAGTTCGAGCGGGCCAACTTCTTCCTCGAGGCGATCATCGACACCGCGGACCGCGACGCCGACGACCGGACGGTGGCGCACCTGCTGTCCGACCCGATCGGTGACGGCGGCCAGTGGAACATGTTCATCGCGGTCGTCCGCAAGCACGGCCTGGTGCCGAGGACGGCGATGCCGGAGACCGAGAGCTCGTCGTCGACCGGGCAGATGAACGACATCCTGCGCAAGGTGCTGAGGCAGGGTGCGCGCGACCTCCGGGCGCTGGACGGCGCCGAGGCGCGGCGCGATCGCAAGCAGGAGATCCTGACCACCGTGCACCGGGTGCTCAGCATCCACCTCGGCACGCCGCCGCAGAAGTTCCTGTGGCAGTGGAAGGACAGCGACAAGGGCTTCCACCGCGACGGCTGGACCACGCCGAGCGAGTTCGCCGCGGCGTACGTGCAGCTCCCGGTCGAGGAGTACGTCTGCCTGGTGCACGACCCGCGCGAGACCAGCCCGGTCGGCCGGACCTTCACCGTCGACTACCTCGGCAACGTCATCGACGCTCCGCCGGTGGTGTACCTGAACGTCGACATCGACCTGATGAAGCGGCTCACCCAGGACGCGATCGTCGGCGGCGAGCCGGTCTGGTTCGGATGCGACGTCGGCAAGCAGATGAACGCCGACCTCGGCTACTGGGACGCCAAGCTGTACGACTACGGCTCGGTCTACGACACCGAGTTCAGCTTGAACAAGGCCGAGCGGCTGGTGCACCACGAGACGCTGATGACGCACGCGATGCTGTTGACCGGTGTCGACGTGGTCGACGGCGAGCCACGGCGCTGGCGGGTGGAGAACAGCTGGGGTGACGAGAAGGCGGACAGCGGCTTCTGGACCATGAACGACTCGTGGTTCGGCGAGCACGTCTTCGAGATCGCCGTCCGGCGGTCCGCCCTGCCGGCCGAGTTGCAGGCGCGACTCGACGACGAGCCGATCGTGCTCCCGGCCTGGGACCCGATGGGCGCGCTGGCCGACTAGAGGATCAACCGCAACGCCTCGTCCGGACGCTCGAGGGTCGGCAGATGGCCGGCCCACGGGAGGTCGATCCGCTCGACGTCCGGCAGGCGTTCGGCGAGGTACGTCGCGCAGTTCGCGAAGAACTGGAAGTCATGCGCGCCCGTGATCAATCGCACGGGCGCGCTGATCTTCTCCGGCTCGACGGCGTACTCCTCGTTCTCCACGTCATCGCCCGCGGCCAGTTGGAGCTCGTAGGCCCGCTTCTGCATCGTCCGGAGCAGCTCACGCGCGTCGTCATCCGCGTCCGGCCCGATCCAGCTCCGCACCATCAGGTCGGTCGCGCCGTCGACATCGGCGGCCTCGATCAGCTTGTTCTCCTCGGCCCACACCGCGCGCAGGTCCTCGGTCGGCTCGACGTTGTCGGTCGGTGCGCAGATCAGCACCAGCCGGCTGAACCGCTCCGGCGCCCGGCTGGCCATCTGCTGCACGACGTACCCGCCGAACGACGCTCCCACGGCCTGGACCGAGTCGACGCCCAACTCGTCGAGCAGCGCGAGCACATCACCCGCATCCGAGTACTTGGCGCCGGCCTCCAACGGGGTCTCGCCGTACCCCCGCAGATCGACCGTGATCACCCGGTGGTCCTGCTGCAGATCCGCCACCTGCCGAGCCCACATCCGCGCATCCGCCACCCCGGCATGCACCAGCAACACCGCCGGCCCGTCACCAACCACCGCATGAGAAATCGTCATGCACGCACCCTCGCTGGTCCGGCGTAGGTGTGCAAATGGGATTAGGGCAGGCGGATGACGGTGAAGGCTTCGGCGTAGTGGTTCGGGGGGAGGCCGGCGCCGGCGGCGATCTGGGCGGACCAGGTGCGCATGTGGCCGGGGAGGGTGGCGGGGTCGCGGTGCTGGCTGGTGTGCGACATCAGGGCGGCGAGCTTCTGGTCGAAGGTGTCGGTGATGTCGACGTAGTGGTTGCGCTCGGGGTGCCCGAACATCCAGAGCTCGTCGACGTTCCAGGCCTCCTCGGTGAGCTCGGGGAAGGCGTACGGGTTCCCGGCTGCCGGGTAGAACGCGCGTACGGTCGCCTCCGCGGTCGCGAGGTGGTCGGGGTGGGACACCGGGAGCCGGGCCCACCAACGCTCCGGTGACTGGGTCAGCAGCCGCTGCGGCCGGACCTGGCGGATCAGCCGGCTGATGTCGCGGACCAGGTCGTGCGTCGGCTCGACCGATCCATCGGCGTACCCGAGGAAGTGCAGGTCGGTGACGCCGACGTGCCTGGCGGCCGTGGTCTGCTCGGCCCGGCGGACCGCGGGGATCTCGGCCCGGTCCCGCTCCGGCTCGAAGCCACCCTCCTGACCGTCGGTGACGACGCAGTAGTGCACCTCGATCCCAGCCTTGGTCCACAACGCGACCGTGCCGGCCCCTCCGAAGTCGATGTCGTCCGGGTGCGCGATCACCGCCAGCACCCGCTCGATCTCGTGGTCCGGTCGCGGATTCCCCTCAGGCACACTCACAGCACCGACCCTAGCCTCTTGCCTGGCACGGCAAGCTGGTCGTGGGAGGGATCGATGGAACTCGGCGGCGCGTGCGAACCACAAGACGTCGGGATGGACGCTGCCCGGCTGGGTGAGGCGATCGAGCTGGTCGAGTCCCGTGGCGCGATCGCCCAACTGTGTGTCCTCCGCGACGGGCAGGTGGTGATCGACCGGAGCTTCGGCTGTCCGCCGGACGCGTTGTTCTGGCTCTTCTCCGCGAGCAAGCCGTACGTCGCGATCGTGATCCACCAGCTCGTCGAGTCCGGTCTGCTCCACCTGGACGACGCGGTGGCGGCGTACTGGCCCGAGTTCGCGGACAACGGCAAGCGGGAGATCACCGTGCGCCAGGTGCTGCGGCACCGCTCCGGTGTGTCCCACGCGGGCTCGTACCTGGGTGAGGCCCGCGCGATGACCGACTGGCATCGGTCACTGCGGCGGATCGAGGAGGCTCGCCCGCAGTGGCCGATCGACACGGTCGCGTACAGCCCGCTGGCCTTCGGGTTCATCCTCGGCGAAGTCGCCCAGCGCTGCAGCCGCCAACCGATCGACGAGCTGGTCTGGCGCTCAGTGCTCGAACCACTCGCCGTCACCGACACCTTCCTCGGACTCCCCGCCGACGAGTGGCCCCGGCATGTCCCGGTGCGGGCCGGCGGACCCGTCGGCCCATTTGTCCAGTCGGTGGTGAACCGTTACAGCACGCGCGCGGCCGTCATACCCTCGGCCGGCATCTCCACCACCGCACGGGACCTGGCCGCGCTGTACCAGGCCCTGCTGTACGGCGGAGTCGGGCCGGCCGGCCGGATCCTGCGGCCGGAGTCGATCGCGCTCGCTGTCGAGCCCAGCAGCGACGGTGAGATCGACCGGACCGCGCGGGCACCGGTCCGGTGGTCACAGGGGTTCCAGCTCGGCGGCCCGCGGTCGGTCCCCGGAGGGACCACACCGCTGGGGACGACGAGCGGCCCGCGGACGTTCGGTCACAACGGCAGCTACTGCTGCATCGGCTGGGCCGACCCCGACCGGCGGATCGCCTACGCCTACCTCACCAACCGCGTCGGCCGGCCGCAGGCCGACCACCTCCACCACGCCGCCGTCGCCGACAAGGTCCTCGCCGCCGCCGGATGATCACGCGAGCGCCGCGATCGGCGCCCGCTCCACGATCACATGGTCGATGATGCCGTACTGCCGTGCCTCTTCAGCCGTCAGCACGTGGTCCCGGTCCGTGTCGTGCCGCAGCTGCTCGACCGTCTGCCCGGTGTGGCGCGCCAGGATCGACTCCACCTGCCCGCGGACCCGGACCACCTCGTCGGCCTGCAGGATCAGGTCCGGGATCGTGCCCTGCCCACGCGCGGCCGGCTGGTGCAGCACGACCCGGGCATGCGGCAGTACGGCGCGACGCCCGGCGGCACCCCCGGCCAGCAGGACCGCACCGGCCGCGATCGCCTGACCGACGCAGAACGTCGCGACCGGCGACTGGATGTACTGCATCGTGTCGTAGATCGCGAGCATCGCGGTCATGTCGCCGCCCTCGCAGTTGATGTAGAGGTTGATCTCCTGCTCCGGCTTGTCCACCTCGAGATGCAACAGCTGGGCGATCAACGCGTTCGCGACGCCCGCGTCGATCGCCGTACCGAGGTAGATGATGCGCTCGCTGAGCAGGTGCGAGTAGACGTCCATGATCCGCTCGCCCCGCGGGTGCTGGGCGATCACGTTGGGAATCGTGTAGCTGCTCATCCACGTCCTCGCTTCGCTCCGGGCGCGGATGAGACACGAGATGCGCTGTGCTTGATGGTGAACTCACTTCGTTCGTTCATTACGCGGCCGCCTTCGGTTGGGGCATCACTTGGTCGAACGACTCGACGATGTGGTCGATGAAGCCGTACTGACGGGCCTGTTCGGCGGTGTACCAGTGGTCGTGCAGGGAGTCCTCGTGCACGACGTCGAACGGCTGCCCGGTGTCCTCGGCGATCAGCGCCAGGACGGTGTCCCGGATGTGCCGCAGGTCGTTGGCCTGGATCTCGATCTCCACCGCGGACCCGCCGATCCCGGCCGATCCCTGGTGCATCAGGACCCTGGCGTGCCGCAGTGCGTAGCGTTTGCCCGGCGTACCGGCCGACAGCAGGAACTGCCCGGCGCTGCAGGCCAGTCCGATCGCCAGCGTCGACACGTCGCACGGCACCAGCCGGATCACGTCGCGGATCGCGAGCATCGACGGCACCGAACCGCCGAGCGAGTGGATCCACAAGGCGATGTCGGCGTCCGGGTCCTCGGCGGCCAGGGTCAGGATCTGGGTCGCCAGCAAGGTCCCGTTGTCGTCGTCGAGGGTTCCGTCCAGTACCACGATCCGCTGCCCGAACAAGCGTTGCCGTGCCGCCTCGTTGAACAGCGGTGGTTTGTTGTCTTCTGCCATGTCCTCAACCCTGACCGGGCGGACCGGCCTGACCCCAGCTTTTCTGCTGACGGCAAGTCTGCCCACAGAAGATCCCGCTCAGCTGTCCGGGCGGAGTGCGCGGCCGAGGATGTGAGGGGCGGCTGGGTTGGGGCCGGTGGGTGGGAAGTTGAAGCGGTCGAGTGTGGTGATGGTGAAGCCGGCCGTCGTGATGGCGGCGGCGGTGTCGCGGTGCAGGTGGCAGCCGCCGGACAGCGGTGGATAGATAGTCGCGTCGAGGACCTTCTGTACGCCGCGTAGCCGGCCGGATGTGGCGACGACGTGCTCGTAGAACCGCAGCTCGCCACCTGGTCGCAGCACCCGGAAGGCCTCGGCGAGCGCAACCGCCTGGTCCGGGACCGAGCACAACACCAGCGACGCGACGACGGCATCGACAGCGCCGTCGTCGAGCGGCAGCCGTTCCGCCGTACTGTTGACGACTTCCACCCGGACCGGCGCGGTGGTCGCGTGCCGCACGGCCTTGGCGCGTAGGTACGCCTCCGGCTCGACCGCCACCACCTCGGTCACCTCCGGCGGGTAGTGGGCGAAGTTGCCGCCGTCGCCGGCGCCGACCTCGAGCACCCGGCCGGCCAGGTCGCGCAGCAGCCGCCGCCGGTGCTCGGCCACGCCCTGCTGGTCCAGCGTCGGCCGCACTCGCGCGTACAACCGAGCGAAAACCGGGTGCGCCATGACCACCCACGATAGAGGGTGTGACGCGCGGTTCGAACCGGCGTTCGGTAACTGTCGGAGCGAGCGCCTAAGGTGTTGGGTGATGACTACGCTGTTCTCGCCTGACGAGCTCCCGGTGCCGCTGGAGGAGCCCACCAAGCATCGGACCGACCCGGAATCGCTGCTGGACGGGCTCAATCCGCAGCAACGGGCCGCCGTCGTGCACGCCGGCAAGCCGCTGCTGGTGGTGGCCGGTGCGGGATCCGGCAAGACCCGGGTGCTGACCCGGCGGATCGCCTACCTGCTGGCGGCCCGCGACGCGCACCCGGGATCGATCCTCGCGATCACCTTCACCAACAAGGCCGCCGCCGAGATGCGCGAGCGCGTGGTGGAGCTGGTCGGTCCGCGGGCGAAGCTGATGTGGGTCTCCACCTTCCACTCGTCCTGCGTCCGGATCCTGCGTCGCGACATCAAGCGGTTCGGGATCAGCTCGACGTTCTCGATCTACGACGACACCGACTCGCGCCGGCTGATGACGCTGGTCTGCCGCGAGCTCGACCTGGACGTGAAGCGGTACAATCCGCGGGCCGTGCTGAACTGGATCAGCACCCAGAAGAACGAGCTGATCGACCACGAGACGGCCGCGGCGAAGACCTCGAACCACCTCGAGGAGACGTACGCCGAGTGCTACCGGATCTACCAGGAGCGGCTGGCCCAGGCGAACGCGCTGGACTTCGACGACCTGCTGATGACCACGGTCAACCTGCTGCAGGCCTTCCCCGAAGTCCGTGAGTACTATCGCCGCCGCTTCCGT
Source organism: Kribbella sp. NBC_01510 (assembly GCF_045040325.1). Classification (NCBI taxonomy): domain Bacteria; kingdom Bacillati; phylum Actinomycetota; class Actinomycetes; order Propionibacteriales; family Kribbellaceae; genus Kribbella; species Kribbella sp. NBC_01510. The sequence goes on from NZ_CP109418.1 coordinate 3,515,540, forward strand.
CATGTGCTCGTCGACGAGTACCAGGACACCAACCACGCGCAGTACTCGCTGATCCGCGAGCTCTGCGGCGAGGACGAGCCGAACTACAACGGCCCGACCGCGCCGCCGGCCGAGCTGATGGTGGTCGGCGACTCCGACCAGTCGATCTACGCGTTCCGCGGTGCGACGATCCGCAACATCCTCGCCTTCGAGGAGGACTTCACCGGCGCCGAGACGATCCTGCTCGAGCAGAACTACCGCTCCACCCAGAACATCCTGACCGCGGCGAACGCGGTGATCAGCCGCAACGAGGGCCGGATGGCGAAGAACCTCTGGTCCGACCAGGGCCAGGGCGAGCAGATCGCGGTGTACGTCGCCGACAACGAGCACGACGAGGCGCAGTTCGTCGCCGACGAGATCGACCGGCTGGCCGACGCCGACGGGGTCAAGCCGTCCGATGTCGCGGTCTTCTACCGGACCAACGCACAGTCCCGGGTCTTCGAAGAGGTCTTCATCCGCACCGGCCATCCGTACAAGGTGGTCGGCGGCGTCCGGTTCTACGAGCGCAAGGAGGTCCGCGACGCGCTCGCGTACCTGCGCATCCTGACCAACCCCGAGGACACCGTCTCGCTGCGCCGGATCCTGAACGTGCCCAAGCGCGGCATCGGCGATCGGGCCGAGGCCGCCGTCGAGGCGCTCGCCGCGCGGGACCGGATCTCGTTCGCCCAGGCGCTGCGCCGGGCCCAGGACGCCCCGGCGATGGCTTCGCGCTCGGTGAACGCCGTCCAGTCCTTCATCGACATCGTCGACGAGCTGACCGCGATGGTCGACTCGGGTGCCCCCCCGGACGACATCCTGGACGTCGCACTGCACCGCTCCGGGTACTACGAGGAGCTGCAGAAGTCACCGGATCCCCAGGACGAGACCCGCCTTGAGAACCTGGACGAATTCATCTCGGTCGCGCGCGAGTTCGTCGAGGAGCGGACCGCGGCCGGCGAGGCCGCCGACCTGCAGGCGTTCCTGGAGCGGGTCGCGCTGGTCGCCGACGCGGACCAGATCCCGGACGCGGCCGACGACGGCGGCGTGGTCACGCTGATGACGCTGCACACCGCGAAGGGCCTGGAGTTCCCGGTCGTGTTCCTGACCGGGATGGAGGACGGCGTCTTCCCGCACTCGCGGTCGCTGACCGACCTGAAGGAGCTCGAGGAGGAGCGCCGGCTCGCGTACGTCGGCATCACCCGGGCCCGGCAGCGACTGGCGATCTCGCGAGCCGCTGTGCGCTCGGCGTACGGCGCTCCGCAGCACAACCCGCCGTCCCGGTTCCTCGAGGAGATCCCGGCCGAGCTGCTCGACTGGCGCCGCGACGAGTCCGCGATCACCCGCTGGTCCGGCACCGGGACGACCCGGGGCAGCGGCATCTCGAGTCGCTACGAGCCACCGCGGCGGACGGCGTCCGACAAGCCGGTGATCAGCCTCAACCCGGGTGACCGCGTGGTCCACGACACCTTCGGCATGGGCACGGTCGTGGTCGTTCGCGGCGACGGTCAGCAAGCCCAGGCAGACATCGACTTCGGCTCCGAGGGTGTCAAGAGGTTGCTGCTGCGCTACGCACCGGTAGAGAAGATCTGACGGCCGGGGCATATCTCCGTCAAGGTTTTGGACGTTTACATTGCGTCCCGGCCGGAGATTGAGACAATCAAGGCTCTTCGGCCCCTCCCGGAAGCGTCCTCCCTCATGTCCAAGTCCTCGGGTAGCAACCGCCGGATCATCCTGGCGGGGGCCAACCCTGGGCTGCGGCTGTTCGACGAGACCGGCAAGGTCACCGCGTACGCGTCGATCTGGATGGTCGACTGGTCCATCCGCGGCGCCGGTACGGCGGTGGTCCTCTGGTTCGACGGGATCGTCCGGGTGGTGTCCGAGGACGTCGACCTGGCCTCCTGGCTGGAGCGGTACTTCGTCCGCTCGTTCCTCGAGGTGCAGGGCCTGCCCTGGCACGAGCCCGCGGTCGAGCGCGACCTGGTCCAGGTCTCGATGAACCTCGCCGACGGCCTCAGCGCCAAGGCGGCCGACATCCAGATCGAGATGGGCGGTGTCCTCGACCGCCGGCTGTTCGCGACCGAGAACTTCCCGCTCGCCGACGGCAACCACAGCCTGAGCCTGGTCATCGCTCCGGTCCGCTCCGCGACGGTGTCGATCGGCGGCGCCTCGGTCCCCGGCTTCGTCCAGGTCGACGGCTCCCCGGACAAGCCCGGCTCGTCGGCCTTCCTGACCACCGCCGAGGTCTGGCAGCGCTGACCCTGCCTTACGCTGTACGAATCCTGCGTGGGAAGGGGATACAGGTGGCAACCCAGGCGTCTGAGCCGCGGACTCCGCTGAGCCGGGACCGGGTGCTCCGGGCCGCGGTCGCGATCGCCGACGCCGACGGGCTCGACGCCGTCACGATGCGCCGGATCGGTGACGCGCTCGGCGCCGAGGCGATGTCGCTGTATTACCACGTGTCCAGCAAGGCAGCCTTGCTGGACGGCATCGTCGAGCTGGTGATGACGGAGATCAACGACGTCGTGGACCGGATCGACCTTCCGGCGGCGGAGTGGAAGACGGCCATGCGCCGGCGGATCCTGTCCGCGCGCGAGATCATGCTGCGGCACCCGTGGGCTCCACGGCTCTTCGAGACGCGGACGACGATGAGTCCGGAGGTCGTCCGCTACCACGACCGGCTGGTCGGGCTGATGCACGCCGGCGGCTTCTCCTACGACCTCGTCCACCACGCGCTGCATGCCTTGGGCAGCAGGGCTCTGGGCTTCTCGCAGGAACTGTTCGATCCATCCGCCGGCGCCGGCGCGGAGTCCGACCGGATGCTCGTGGACCTGGCCGATCAGCTCCCGAACCTGGTCGGCATGCTGAGCGAGATCGCCCACGACGATCCGGACTCCACCCTGGGCTGGTGTGACGATCAGGCCGAGTTCGAGTTCGCCCTCGATCTCATCCTCGACGGTCTCGACCGGCTCCGCTGACTTCCCACCTCTTGAGCCCTTGACGATTCTTACGCCGTAAGTCAGCCTTGCGGCGTAAGACTTACAACGTAAGGGGCGGACATGAAGGCCATCGTTCAGGACCAGTACGGATCACCCGACGTCCTGGAGTTCACCGACGTCGACCAGCCGGTACCGGGCGACCGGGAGGTGCTGGTCCGGGTTCACGCCGCGGCGCTCAACGCCCGCGACTGGCACATCCTGCGGGGCGACCCGTACATCGTCCGCCCGTCCGCCGACCTGGGTTGGCGCCGGCCGAACGTCCGCATCCGGGGGACCGACTTTGCCGGCCGGGTCGAGGCGGTCGGCCCGTCGGTGACCGGGGTCCGCGTCGGCGACGAGGTCTACGGCGATGCCATCGGCGCCTTCGCCGAGTACGTCGCCGTACCGGACGATGCGGTCGCGGCGAAGCCGGCCAACCTCAGCTACGAGCAGGCGGCGTCGATCCCGCTCGCCGCGACCACCGCGCTGGTCGGCCTGCGTGACGTCGCCAAGCTCCAGCCAGGGCAGCAGATCCTGATCAACGGTGCCTCGGGCGGCGTCGGCACCTTCGCGGTCCAGATCGCCAAGGCACTGGGCGCCGAGGTGACCGGCGTATGCAGTACCAGGAACGTGGAGCTCATCCGGTCGATCGGTGCCGACGACGTCATCGACTACACCACCGCCGACTTCAGCCGCACCGGCCGGCGGTACGACGTGGTGCTCGATCTCGTCGGCAATCGGTCCCTGACCGCCCTCCGTCGGATTCTGGTCCGGAACGGCACCCTTGTGCTGTCCGGCGGTGGCGTGTTCACCGGCGGCAGCCTGTTCGGCCCGGTCGGCCTGATGGTCAGAGGAATGGTCTCGGCCCCGTTCGTCAGCCAGCGCGTGGTTCTTTTGAAGCCGACGATCAACAAGGCCAACCTCGTGGCGCTGTCCGAACTGGCCGAGTCCGGGAAGCTCGTCCCGGCCATCGACCGGACCTACCCACTGTCGGCCGCGGCCGACGCACTCCGCTATCTGGAAGCCGAGCACGCCCGGGCCAAGGTGGTCCTCACCGTCTGAGCGCCCACCAGTTGTCCATCCGCTCGACCGCCTCGTGGCCGCCGTCGAGCACCCGCTCGACCCGGAACAGGAACGCCGCGATCCCGGCCGCGCCCTGCATCCACCCGACGCCCGGCGGCAACAGCGGCTCGTCATCGCGGTGCTCGATGAAACGCCAGTACGCCGACGGGCCGTCGTGGATCGCCCGCTCCACCACGGCATCCGCGAGCCGCACGGCGAACTCGAGGTCCTGCGGATCGCCGTCGCGGTGCCACGCGTCCAGGAACGCATCGCCGACTCCCGCCGTACCGCAGCAGCGTCCGTCGTTGTCCCAGAAACCGGGGTAGAGGCGTTCGGGGATCCCGGAGTACCGGACGCTGTCCAGGCAGCGCCGGCGCCAGGTCAGCGGCGACTCACCAGCCACTTGGCCGACTCCAGCGTACTCGAGTGCGCTGAACAGCAACGCCGTACCAGCGCCGCCATGGCACCAGTTGTAGGTGAACTCGTCGCCGTGCCGCTCCGCCCACGGAATCACCCGCGGCACCCGGAACCCCTTGTCGTCAAGGATCCCCAGAGTCACGAGGTGCTCGGCCCCTCGCCGCCCCGCGTCCACCAACTCCGGCCGCTCGAACTCCACACCAGCCACCGCCAGAGCAGCCGCAATCCCCGCCAGCCCATGTGAGAAGTTCGGCATCTGCAGGGGTTCATCCTGCAGGAACCGGCGGGACACGAACTGCCAGTTGAGACCGGTCGGCAACTCCTCCTGCTCACCCAGCAGGAGGTCGGCGGCCCGATCGGCCAGCGGCTGTGCGTCCTCGCCGTGGCGGTGCGCCCAGAGAGCGCCGAGCAATGCGGCCGCGGTGCCGAGCGTCGCGTCGTTCGCGACGGCATTCGGGAGGTACGCGTCCTTCTGGAGGAAGCTCTCCGGCCAGCCGTCGGGAGTGGCGATCTCGGCGGCCCGCTCCACGGCTGCGGCCGAGCCGGGCTCGTTCAGCGCGGTCAGTACGCCGCTCGCGCTGATCAGACCGTCGAAGTAGGTGATGCTCGTTTCGCCCGGGATGGTGGTGCGGATGCGGTCGGCGATGGCGTCGGCCAGGAGTTGTTCGTCGGGGGTCCACGGGCGGGTGAGTCTGATCTCCGCGAGGGTGTGGGCGAGCCCGCCGATGCCGCTGTGCATGCCGTCGCGGTACTCGTCCGGCTTCTCGCCACCGGCCGCCTCCGGGATCCACGGGCCGTCGTCGTCCCACTGCACCTGGTCGAGCACCCAGGTCCACGCGACTTCGGCGAGTCCGGCGTACGACGTCATGGCCGGGCGTGGCGGAGCCGGATGCCGCTCCACTCGAGGGTGCTGGCGACGGTCTCGGCCCAGAAGTCGTGCAGCCGGTTCAGCAGGCGCAGCTGAATGCCGGCCTTCGCGCGGGGGCACTGCCTCGGGAACCAGTAGTCAGGGGCCCGGTCGTGGCCGACGGCCCACACGTAGGGAGTGACTTGTCCGGCCGTCTTCGCGACGTACGGCCGGAAGACCTCGATGGTCGGGTGTTCGGAGAAATGCAGGACCTCGCCAGGTGCCGGACGCATGCGCCGCAGCTTAGTCAGGTACGACGTGGTGGTGCTGAGGTTTACCGGGTCAGCCCGCGGTGTAGGGGTCCAGCCCGCAGTGGTTGCGGAGCCACGGTGTGGGGTCGATCGCCTCGCCGCCGTCCGGGTGGACCTCGAAGTGCAGGTGCGGGCCGGTGGTGTTGCCGGTCATCCCGATCGCGCCGACCTGGTCACCGGCGTACACGGTCTCGCCGACCGACACGCTGAACTTCGACATGTGGTTGTACCAGGTGACGGTGCCGTCCTCGTGCCGGACCTGGACCTGGCGGCCGTACGGCCCGGCCCAGTCGGCGAAGATCACCACGCCCTTCATCACGCTGTGGATCGGCGTGCCCATCGGGGCGGCGAAGTCCAGGCCGGTGTGGTTGTGCGCCCAGCGGGTGCCGCCCTGACCGAAGGTGGCGGTGATGTGGTAGCCGGTGACCATGATCTCGCAGCGGGTGGCCGACTCGCGGGCCTTCTTCGCGTCGGCGTCGGCCTTGGCCTTCGCGGCGGCCAGCGCGGTCGCGCGCTTGGTGGTGAGGGCCTGGGTGGCGGTGAGCTTGGCGGCCCGGGCCTTCGCCAGCTGGGCGGCCGCGGCCTGCTTCTTGTTCGTGTCGTTGCCGGCCAACTGGACCCGGGAGGAGTCCCGGGTGGCGAGCTGACGGGCCTGGATCCGCGCGGTGGTGATGCCGGACAGTTGCCCGTTGTCCAAGCTCGATGCGGCAAGGTTCACCGCCGAGTTCGCCTGGGTCGGCGAGGCGAGCGAGCTGTGGCTGAAACCGACAGCTCCCGCCGCTGCAGCAAGCGCTGCGGTCAGACCGACGATCTGGGTACTACTCGGAGTGTTACGCCTGGCGACGCGATGCTTGGCACTATGACGTCCTGCGCCGGGTTTGCGCGCAGCGTTGCCGGGCGTGACGCGGTCTCCCGCGACACCGTGCTGGGACACAACGTGGCCTTTCGGTCACAGGGGAGGGGCTTCGTCCGTCCTCGGCGGGGTTTATTCCCGCTGGGGACTCACGCACGATAACGGATCAGTCACGAGGCCACAAACCCCGCCACCCACTTTTCCCCGCCACCTTCACGAAACTTTTGCATGAGCGCCTGCACGTGCATCGGCTCTGGGCGTCTGGTTAGCTGCCCGGTCAGGCAGGTTGGTCTCAGGCGGTTCGGTCAGGTGCCTCGGCCTCGTCCAGGTGGGCCAGCGCCGCGGTGATCTGGTGCACGACCTCGCCGTGGAACGGCAGGGACAGGTGGCCCACGCCGCGGACCCGCACGTTACTCGCGACCAGATCCGGGTGCCGGATCCGGGCCCGCCGCTGCGGCACGATCAACTGGTCAACGTCGCTGTAGAACGCGACGAACCTGGTCCGGCAGTCCGGCGCCGGCTCGGCCAGCTCGGCCATCAGGTCGCTGTCCGGCCGGACCTGCTTGACCAGCGGCCACGGCAGCAGCCGGGCCGCCATCGTGCCCTGGTGCGGCGTCCCGAGCGTGACGCAGGTGTGCACCCGCTCGTCACCGCCGAGCCGCTGGGCGTAGTACCGCGCGATCAGTCCGCCCAAGCTGTGCCCGATGACGTGGATCTTGTCCGACCCGGAGGCCGCACAGATCGCCTCGATCTCCTGACCCATCCGCTCGGCGGTACGGCGTACGTCCAGCGTCAGAGGTGAGTACGAGAACGTGTGGATGCTGCTGAAACCGCGCCGGTGGAGCTGCCGGCGCATAAGCGCGAAGATCGTGTGGTTGTCGATGATCCCGTGCGCCAGCAGGATCGGCGTACCGGCGGCGCGGACGTCGCTGACCAGCAGGCTGCGCTGGGCCGGAGTCAGGCCGGCCAGGGTGAGTCGCTGGGCCGGGGCGCCGGAGCTGCCGACCAGACCGAGCGGATACATCGCCAGGTGGGTGGTGAGCCAGCCGATCTCCACGGCCGCGCCGTGCAGCACGCGCGGCGAGAGGGCGGAGCGGGCGCCGTACGCGAGTCCGTCGAGCGCGCCGCGGACGTCGTCCTGCCAGGTAGTCATGGTCGACTCCTCACACCAAAACCAGACCCCCCGAACGGTCCGATCTCTTCCAAGGTAACCGGATCCCTTCGCGCGTGGCGGGGAACACACGCCTCCGTGTCTTATCCGTGAGGTACGGACCGGTTAGCCTGCCAACATGCCTGCTACGAGTCCTCTGCGCGTCGTCGTCGCCAAGCCTGGCCTGGACGGCCACGACCGCGGCGCGAAGGTGGTCGCCCGGGCGCTGCGAGACGCCGGCATGGAGGTCATCTACACCGGCCTGCACCAGACCCCGGAGCAGATCGTCGAGACCGCGATCGCCGAGGACGCCGACGCGATCGGGCTGTCGGTGCTGTCCGGTGCGCACATGACCCTGTTCAAGCGGGTCCGCGAGCTGCTGGTCGAGCGCGAGGCCGAGGACATCGTGGTGTTCGGCGGCGGCATCATCCCGGATGCCGACCTGGTGCCGCTGGCCGAGCTCGGCGTGCACAAGATCTTCACCCCGGGCGCCACGACCACCGAGATCGTCGAGTGGGTCCGCGGCAACGTCGGCGACGCATCGGCCTCCACTTCCTGAGGCGCGGATCCGCTCCGGAGCGTGATGGCGACTGCCTGGAGTCGATCTGAACGAATACTGTCCGTTCAGGTGGGTTACTGCCCGGTAATACCGAATCGTTAAGAACCACCTGGTTGTGCGGACTGTCGAATCGCGGTCGCATACAGCCATGCGGCTGTCCGTTTCAGAGGCTGTCCAGCGGCAGGGGTGTGGCTCAGGACACATCACCCCCGTTGTCGGTTACTGTCCGGACATGCGGGATCGCAGCGCGGTGGGGGACTGTGACCCGCTGACGCAGGACCAAGCGATGTCCCAATTGGGAGAGGGCAGGTAAACGATGAGGTTTGAACGATCACACACACGCAAGGCGGTCGCACTGGCCGTCGCCGGCGGCCTGGTGCTGCTCGCATCCGCGTGTGGTGGCGGGAACGATGAGAGCAGCGGAGGTACCTCGTCCGGGGGAGCGCTTGAGGGTCGCGGCCCGATCACGTTTGCCACCGGCAAGGACACGTCCGGAAACCTGACGAACCAGGTCGCTGCGTGGAACTCGCAGCACCCGGACGAGAAGGTCACTGTGTCGGAGCTGCCTGAGTCCGCGGACCAGCAGCGCGCGCAGATGATCTCGAACGCGCAGAACAAGTCCGACGCGTTCAGCGTGCTGAACCTGGATGTGGTCTGGACCCCTGAGTTCGCGGCCAACCGCTGGGTCACCGAGTTGCAGCCGGACCAGTTCCCGGACCTGGGGAAGTTGCTGCCGTCAACGGTCGACACCGCGAAGTACCGCGACAAGCTGTACGGCGTCCCGGTCACGTCCGACGGCGGTCTGCTGTACTACCGCAAGGACCTGCTGGACAAGGCCGGTCTGCAGCCGCCGAAGACCTGGGAAGAGATGGTCACCGCCTGTGCCAAGGTGAAGGCACTGCCGGAGGCCAAGAACATCGGCTGCTACTCGGGCCAGTTCGAGAAGTACGAAGGCCTGACCGTGAACTTCTCCGAGGCCGTCAACGGTGCCGGCGGAGTCGTCGTCGGTGACGACGGCAAGCCGAACGTGGACACCCCAGAGGCGCTGGCCGGTCTGACCGCGCTGACCGAGGGCTTCAAGACGGGCTTCATCCCGAAGGCCGCCATCACCTACAAGGAAGAGGAAGGCCGCCGGGCGTTCCAGGAGGGCAACCTGCTCTTCCACCGCAACTGGCCGTACGTGTACGCGCTGGCCGGCAAGACCGACGGCTCGTCGAAGGTCGCCGGCAAGTTCGCGGTCGCGCCGCTGCCGGGTCTGACCGGTGCGGGTGTCTCCACCCTGGGTGGTCACAACTACGCAATCTCGGAGTTCGCCAAGAACAAGGCGACCTCGGCGGACTTCATCAAGTTCATGGCCAGCGAGGACCGGCAGAAGGCGAACATCGAGAAGACGTCGCAAGCGCCGACCTGGGCCTCGCTGTACGACGACCCCACGCTGAACAAGGAGTTCCCGTACCTGGCTCCGCTGAAGGCCTCGATCGAGGGCGCGAAGTCGCGGCCGAAGGTGGTCAAGTACGGCGACGTCACCACCGCGATCCAGGAGGCGGCGTACGGCGCTCTGACCGGCACGACGACGCCGAAGGACGCGTTGACCCAGCTGCAGACCAAGTTGAGCTCGCTCATCACGCAATGACCGAAGCGGCGGGGCCGGCGCGCAGCTTCACAGCTACGTGCCGGCCCCGGCCTGTCGCTGCCCGCCGCAGGTGGGCGGAGAGAAGGAGGCAGAGGTGAGTACATCCGTCCCGGTCGCAGAGCGACCGACACCGGAGACCACCAAGAAGCCCAAGCGGAGCTCGTTCAACGAGGGCACCGGCCGGCTGGCCGCGTTGCTGCTGTCGCCGACCATGATCGTGCTGATCCTCGTCGTCGGTCTGCCGATCATCGCGGCGTTGCGCGAGTCGCTGTACACGAGCGGTCAACAGATCGACGCGTCGGGCTTCATCGTCCAGGGCTCCAAATTCGTGGGTCTCGACAACTACACGGCGATCTTCTCCGGCGAGACCGGCGCCCGATTCTGGAACGCTTTCTGGAACACCACGTTCTTCACCGTCGCGTGTGTGGTCCTGGAGACCGTGCTGGGTGTCGCGATGGCCCTGGTGATGCACAAGGCGTTCAGGGGCCGCGGCGTCGTGCGCGCCAGCATCCTCGTCCCGTGGGCGATCCCGACCGTCGTCTCGGCGATCCTGTGGAAGTGGATCTTCCAGGCCGACGGTATCGCCAACAACGTGCTCGGCACCCAGATCCTGTGGTCCACCGAGGGCTGGCAGTCGGTGGCGTCAGTCATCGTCGCCGACACCTGGAAGACCGCGCCGTTCATCGGGCTGCTGGTGCTCGCGGGCCTGCAGACGATTCCGACCGACGTGTACGAGGCGGCGAAGGTGGACGGCGCCTCCGTCTGGCAGACGTTCAGCCGGATCACCATGCCGCTGGTGAAGCCGGCACTGCTGGTGGCAGTGCTGTTCCGCATCCTCGACACGCTGCGGATCTTCGACCTGCCGTTCGTGCTGGTCGGCCCGAACAAGGAGTCGGTCGAGACGCTGTCGATCCTGGCATACCTCGAAGCCAACCAGACCCGGTACGGGCCGGCGGCGGCGTACGCGACGTTGCTGTTCATCTACGTCGCCGTGGTCGCGTACGTGTTCGTGAAGCTGCTCGGTGCCGACGTGTTCGGTGACAACATCCAGCGGAAGCCGAAGAAGAACGCGAGGAACGGGCGAGGCCGGGCCAGGCAGGCGGACCCAGGCGCTCCGGTGGCCGGACTGACCGCCGGTGGCGGCTTAGGAGGTGAATGATGACTGTTGTTGCTGAGAAGGCCAAGGCCCCAAGGGTGATCGACGTCAAGGCGGCCGAGGCGCCGTGGTACCGGCGCTGGCTGCCGCTGCTCGGTGTCGCGGTGATCGTGCTCTACTGCCTGCTGCCGTTCTTCTGGATGGTGGTGTCGTCGCTGCGCCGGCCGACCGACCAGTTCGACAACTCGGCCATCCCGTCGCCCATTTCGTTTACCAACTACTCGGACGTGTTCAAGTCCGGCACCGGGTTCCAGCGTGGTCTGCTGAACAGCCTGATCGTGGCCGGTTCGGTGACGGTCCTGACGCTGCTCATCGGGATGGTGGCGGCCTACACGCTGGCCCGCCTGGAGTTCCGGGGCAAGAACTTCGTGCTGGCGATCATCATCGTCACCTCGATGTTCCCGGGAATCTCGCTGGTGATCCCGCTGAAGAAGCTGTTCGTCAACATCAACTGGATCAACACCTACCAGGCGATGATCGTGCCCAGCCTGTCGTTCGCGCTGCCACTGGCGGTGTGGCTCCTGACCGCGTTCTTCCGGCAGATGCCGCGAGAGCTCGAGCAGGCCGCGATGGTGGACGGCTGTACGCCGGCCCAGGCGTTCCGCAAGGTGATCCTGCCGCTGGCCGCACCGGGTGTGTTCACCACCGCGATCATCACCTTCATCGCGGCCTGGAACGAGTTCCTGATCGCGCTGAGCATGGTGAACAAGAAGGAGTTCCAGACCGCCAACGTGGTGATCTCGCAGTTCACCGGTGCGTCGGGACGTGACCAACCGTTCGGCAGCCAGATGGCCGCCGGTGTGGTGGTGACGATTCCGCTGGTGATCGCCGTCCTGCTGTTCCAGCGCCGCATCGTGGCCGGCCTCACGGCAGGTGGCGTGAAGTGAGCTGGTTCCGCCGGCAGGCGGCGGAGCGGGACCGCCGGGACCGGGAGGACCGGGATCGGCGGGATCGCGAAGACCGGGATCGGCGGGACCGCGAGGAGCGGGACCGCCGCGACCGGGAGGACCGGGACCGATGGGATCGTCAGGATCGCGCTCGGTTCCGCTAGCAGCTACAAGAAAACGGCCGGGTCCCTCCGGCCGTTTCCTTGTTTCTCAGAGCGTTTTCAGAGCTCCAGCCAGGCGGCGGCGTCGGTTGGCAGCTGCCCGTCGGGGACCGGCTCGCTACTGAGCAGGATCCGTTGGTGGGCGCGGAGCTCGATGGGGGTGTCACCGAGATTGACCACGCAGCGGAAGCCTGGGTCGCGGGTGAAGGAGAGGACGCCGGGGGCGGCGTCCTGGTCCCAGGCGAGGCGGCCCTCACCCAGGGCCGGGTGCTCGCGGCGGATGCGCAGGGCCGTCTTGTAGAGGTTGAGGTGGCTGTCCGGTTCGGGTGCCTGTGCCTCGGCGGTCAGAGCGGACCAGTCGGCCGGCTGGGGGAGCCAAGGCTGGGCGGTGCCAGGACCGAAGCCGTACGGCGGCTCCGAACCTGACCACGGGATGGGCACGCGGCATCCGTCGCGACCGCGGACCGTGTGGCCGGACCGCTCCCAGGTGGGGTCGTCGAGGACGTCTTCGGGCAGGTCCTCGACCTCGGGCAGGCTGAGCTCGTCGCCTTGGTAGATGTAGGCCCCGCCCGGAAGAGCGAGCTCGAGGAGCGCGGCGGCCCGGGCGCGGCGGCGGCCGAGCTCGAGATCGGTCGGTACGACGCCTGCACCCTCCAACGCGTCCCGCTGGTCGCGGCCGTACCGGGTGCGGTGCCGGATCGTGTCGTGGTTGCTCAGCACCCAGGTCGCCGGTGCCCCGACGGCCCACAGGTTCTCGGTGGTGTGGTCGATCACCTCGCGCAACGCCTTCGCGTCCCAGGCACACTGCAGTACGTCGAAGTTGAAGGCGGAATGCAGTTCGTGCGACCGCACGTACCGCGCCAGCCGCTCGGCCGGCGACAACCACGCCTCGGCCACGAACACCCGGGGTCCCTGCGGAGTGTCGGCGTACTCGTCGGCGATGGCCCGCCACCGCTGGTGGATGGTGTGCACGCCCGGCTGGTCGTAGAACGGGTTGCCGACGTACTTCTCCCGCGTCGGCTGACCGTTGTGCAGCGGTACGTCGGGCAGCGCCCGGTCCTTCGCCATCGAGTCGGCCACGTCGATCCGGAAGCCGTCGACGCCGCGGTCGAACCAGAACCGCAGGATCGAGTCGAACTCCTCGATCACCTTCGGGTTGTCCCAGTTCCAGTCCGGCTGCGAGATGTCGAACAGGTGCAGGTACCACTGCCCGTCCTCGATCTGCTGCCAGGCGCCGCCACCGAACGCGGCCGGCCAGTTGGTCGGCGGCAGCCCGCCCTCCTTGCCGTCGCGGAACCAGAACAGGTCGCGCTCCGCGGAACCCTTGCGGGCCGCCAGCGCGGCCTTGAACCACGGGTGCTCCCAGGAGCAGTGGTTCGGCACCAGGTCGATCAGGATCCGCAGCCCGAGCGCGTGTGCCTCGGTGATCAGGGCGTCCGCGTCCGCCAGGGTGCCGAACTCGGGGTTGATGTCCCGGTAGTCGGACACGTCGTACCCGCCGTCGAGCAGCGGGGACGGGTACCAGGGGCTGATCCAGATCGCGTCGACGCCGAGGTCGGCCAGATACGGCAGCCGGGCCCGGATCCCGTTCACGTCGCCGGTCCCGTCACCACTGGCATCGGCGAAGGAACGCGGGTACACCTGGTAGACGACGGCGCTACGCCACCACTCGTCAGCTGGTCTGGTTGCTGGATCGGTCATGCGCACTAGCCTGACATGCGGGCACGAGGACCTGTGACAGTCGTCTCAGCGTGTACCCCGCCTGTTGCCGGGCCCGCCGGGGTGGCTAGTCTCAGGCCGACGGAACGCGCCGGCGACCGTGCCCTCTTCCGGGAACAGCCCGCCTGCCGCGGCCTACTCGAACAGGTGCGAGAGAGGGACCACAGTCGTGGACTTGATGGAATACCAGGCGAAGACGGTCTTCGCCAAGCACGGAGTGCGGACGACCGTGGGTGAGGTCGTGACGACTCCGGAGGAAGCCCGCGCGGCGGCCGAGAAGATCGGTGGCCGGGTGGTCGTGAAGGCCCAGGTGAAGACCGGCGGCCGCGGCAAGGCCGGCGGCGTCAAGCTGGCGAGCAGCCCGGACGAGGCGGAGGAGAAGGCCCGCGAGATCCTCGGCCTGGACATCAAGGGTCACGTCGTCAAGATCCTGAACATCGTCCCGGCCGCGGCGATCGCGGAGGAGTACTACTTCTCCTTCCTGGTCGACCGGGCGAACCGCAACTACCTCTGCATCGCGTCGGCCGCCGGCGGCATGGAGATCGAGGAGGTCGCGCACACCAACCCGGACGCGGTCGCGCAGATCTCGATCGACCCGGCCACCGGGGTGGACGAGGCGTTGGCGCGCGAGATCGCCGTGGCCGCGAAGTACCCGGCCGACGTGATCGACGCCGTCGTACCGGAGATCGTCAAGCTGTACGACGTCTTCCTCGCCGAGGACGCGTCGCTGGTCGAGGTGAACCCGCTGGTCAAGCTCGAGGACGGCAACGTCGAGGCGCTGGACGGCAAGGTCACCCTGGACGAGAACGCGGACTTCCGGCACCCGGACCACGCCGAGTTCGAGGACATCGCGGCGGCCGACCCGCTGGAGGCCGCGGCCAAGGCCAAGGGCCTGAACTACGTCAAGCTCGACGGCTCGGTCGGGATCATCGGCAATGGCGCCGGCCTGGTCATGTCCACGCTCGACGTCGTCGCGTACGCCGGTGAGGAGGTCGGCGGCGTGAAACCGGCGAACTTCCTGGACATCGGCGGCGGTGCGAGCGCCGAGGTGATGGCGAACGGCCTGGAGATCATCATCTCCGACCCGCAGGTGGAGAGCGTGTTCGTCAACGTCTTCGGCGGCATCACCGCCTGCGACGCGGTCGCGAACGGCATCGTGCAGGCGTTCGAGCTGCTCGCCAGTCGCGACGAGCACGTCAGCAAGCCGCTGGTCGTCCGGCTGGACGGCAACAACGCCGAGGAGGGCCGCCGGATCCTCGACGAGGCCGGCCTGGCCGGTCTGGAGCGGGTCGACACCATGGACGGCGCCGCCAGGCGCGCCGCCGAGCTGGCTGCGAAGTAAGGGATCGCCGAACAATGTCTATCTTCCTGACCAAGGACAGCAAGGTCATCGTCCAGGGCATGACCGGCTCCGAGGGCACCAAGCACACCACCCGGATGCTTGCCTCCGGCACCAACATCGTCGGCGGCGTGAACCCGCGCAAGGCGGGCCAGAGCCAGGACTTCGACGGCAAGGCGGTGCCGGTGTTCGGCACCGTCGCGGACGCCGTCAAGGAGACCGGCGCGAACGTGTCGGTCGTCTTCGTGCCGCCGAAGTTCACCAAGGATGCGGTGCTGGAGGCGATCGAGGCCGCCGTACCGCTGGTCGTGGTGATCACCGAGGGCGTGCCGGTGCACGACACCGCCGCGTTCTTCGCCGCCGCGCAGGCGTCCGGCACCACCCGGATCATCGGGCCGAACTGCCCCGGCATCATCACGCCGGGCGAGTCGAACGCGGGCATCATCCCGGCCAGCATCGCCGGCCAGGGCCGGATCGGCCTGGTGTCGAAGTCGGGCACGCTGACCTACCAGATGATGTACGAGCTGCAGGACTTCGGGTTCTCGACCGCGATCGGCATCGGTGGTGACCCGATCATCGGGACGACGCACATCGACGCGCTGCGGGCGTTCCAGGACGACCCGGACACCGACGCGATCGTGATGATCGGTGAGATCGGTGGTGACGCCGAGGAGCGGGCGGCCGCGTTCATCAAGGAAAACGTGACCAAGCCGGTCGTCGGGTACGTGGCCGGGTTCACCGCGCCGGAGGGCAAGACGATGGGTCACGCGGGCGCGATCGTGTCCGGCTCGTCCGGCACCGCCGCCGCGAAGCAGGAGGCGCTCGAGGCCGTCGGTGTGAAGGTCGGCAAGACGCCGAGCGAGACCGCCAACCTGATGCGCGAGATCATGCAGGGCCTGACCAAGTAACCCAGGCGTTCAGAGAACGGGACCCGCAGCCGCGGGTCCCGTTCTCATTTGTACGTCGAGGAGCGCTCGGCCGCGCGGGTCAGCGTCTCGTTGAACGCCGTGTCCGAGATGTCCAGGTCCTTGAGCACCGGGAACACCAGGTAGACCGCGCGGTCCCCGGACCCGGCGATGCCGATCCGGTAGGTGAACTTGTTCCCACCGCCGGTGTCGTACGACGCCAGCCAGCTCTCGCCCTTGATCGTGCCGGACGCGATCGTGCCGGTCGACTTCACCTTCGCGGTCGAGACGTCCTTCTCGCAGCCGTCCACGTTCTTGCGGACCTGCGCGACGAACGCGCCCGCCGCCGTCGGCGTGGCGAACTTCGCGATCGTGTCGTCGAGGCCGAACACGGTCGGCACGTCCGCCTCCGGCGTCACGTAGGTGAGTGAGCCGAACTTCGTCGCCTTCGCCTTCGTGAAGTTCATCCGCTCGCAGCCGGTGCCGCCGCCGGTCTTGGCCGGTGCGCTCACCCAGGGCTTGTCGATCTCGTCAAGCACCGGCAGGTCGACCGGCGCCATGAACCCGGGCGCCTCGCTGCTCGGCAGCAGGCCCGGTCTCGCCACCGGCGCCCCGGCGCCGCAGCCGCCGGACTGGGCGCAGATCCTCTTCGCCGCGACGTTCGCCGTGGCCAGGATCGGACCTGGCGGGGGCGGCGTGGCTGCGAGGGTGTCGTGCTCGAGCACCATCGTGGCCTGACCGGCCAGTGTGACCGCGATCGTCTTGTACCGCGTCTTGGTGCCGGACGGCTGGCCGAACACCGCGATCACGCCGCGCTCACCGACCCCGGTTGTGACGTAGCTGGTCGTGAGCCGGGTCTTCGGGACCGAGCACTGGCTCAGCCAGCCGACGACCGAGGTGTACGCCTTGCCGGCGGCGGCCTTGTCGTTGGACACCTCGACGTACTGCACCGCGGTGTCCTTGGTGGTCGCGTTCTGGAAGGTGCGCACCCAGGTGCGCAGCCCGGCCGGGTCGGCGAACCGCTGGGACTGGCAGACGAACGCCTTCTCCGGCGCGGTGCTGCCGTCGGAGGTCTTCGCGACCGCCCAGGTGCCGGTCGCGGCCAGCGGCTTCGCGGTGGCGGCGTCGAGCAGCACCTTGTCGTCGGCGAGCACGTTCGCGTCGGACGACTTGTCGTCGGACGGGCCGCTGCCGACCTTCTGGGCGGGCGAGTTGTCGCCGCCGAACGCGTTCAGCGCCGCGACTCCGCCGCCGCCGACCAGCACCACGACCGCTGCTCCCGCGGCGATCGTCTGGTTCCGCTTGCGCGCCTTCTGCCGGCGCGCTTCCCGTGCAGCGGCGCGACCGCCGCCGCGCTGTGCGCGGTGGGAACCGGCCAAAGCTCGACCTCCTGACTGATTCCACCCGACAGTACCCGGTGGGCCCACACCGCCCACCGTCAGCTACTCGCAGGCGAGGGCCTGCGAACCGAGCGTGAGCAAGCGGGCTGAAGTCTTCCATATCCGGCGTGTCAGGACGAGTGGTGTCCAGCGCCGGGGGGACGATGGGAGTCAGATGACCGACATGCTGAGCCGTCCGGGCGCCCGTGACGGCGGACCACACCAGGCGCCCGGGCCCGCCCCCGCTTCGGATCCGGTCGCCGCCCCGACCAAGCCGGTGGTCGTGTCGGCCGTGATCTCCGCCGGCGCCTGCCTGCTGACCGGCCTGCTCACCTGTGCCGCGGTCGCTGTGATCGGCTGGCTGGCCGCGACCTTCGGCGGCGCCTCCGGAGCGATCCGCGCGGGCGCATCGGCCTGGTTGGTCGCTCACAGGGCCGGAGTGACACTCGGCACCGGGTCTCTCACCGTCGCGCCGCTCGGCCTGACCCTGTTCTTCGGCTGGTGTCTGTATCGCGGTGGCAAGTCCGCCGCCCGCACCAGCGCCGCGGACCGGACCCGGGACCTCATCCTGCTGTCCGGGACCTTCGCCGTCGTCTACGGCCTCGGTGCGCTCGTGGTGGCGTTGCTCACGGCGGACGGTCCGCTCAAGGTCAGTCCGCTGTCCGCGTTCCTCGGTGCCGCGTCGATCGCGCTGGTGGCCGGGACCCTCGGCGTACTGGTCGAGTCCGGTGCGGGCGCCGACCTCGCCGACGCGACTCCCAGCGGTCTGCGGGACGCCGTGCCGGCCGCGATCGCCGCCGTACTGACCGTGATCGCGATCGCCTCGATCCTGTACGCCGTACTGCTGGCGATCCACTTCTCCCGGATCACCGGGATGCTGGAGCTCCTGGACGCCGGCGTGATCGGGTCGGTGGTGCTGTTCGCCATCTGCCTGATGTTGGTGCCGAACATGATCCTGTACGTCGTCGCCTTCCTCGCCGGACCCGGATTCCAGCTGGGAGTGGGTACGACGATCGCCCCGACCGGAGTGGATGTCGGGAACCTGCCTGCGCTTCCGCTGCTGGCCGCCGTACCCGCGGATGGGGCGACACCGTCGTACCTGCTCGTCCTGACGGCTGCCGTGCCGCTGGTCGCCGGTGCGGTCGCCGGACTGGTCGTGGTGCGGCGTGGACTCGCGGATCAGGACGCTGAGGCGCTGGGCTGGGATGCGTTCGCCCTGCGTGGCGGTATGGCAGCCCTGCTCGCCGCCGTGTTGCTCTACGTGCTGATGGCCATGTCCGGCGGCTCGGCGGGGCCTGGCCGGATGTCTGCTGTCGGGATCCCGGGGGCGCTGGCGGCGGCCGGCGTACTGGCCGCGGGGATGGCGATCGGGGCCTCGATCACAGCCGCGGTGGTCGCGTCCCGCCGACCGGCCGACAGCGAGGCCGACGCCGAGCGATAAGGTTTCCCGCGTGACAGACCCCGTTGCGCCCACTCCCGATCCTGCGCGCCTCGTCGTGCTCGTGTCGGGCTCGGGGTCGAACCTGCAGGCCCTGCTCGACGCCTGCGCCGATCCGGCGTACGGCGCTCAGGTCGTCGGCGTCGGCGCCGACCGGGACGGGATCGCCGGGCTGGACCGGGCCGCGAACGCCGGGGTGCCGACCTTCGTGCACAAGGTCAAGGAGTACGCCGAGCGGTCCGACTGGGACCGCGCGCTGACCGCGTCGGTCGCGGAGCACAAGCCTGACCTGGTGGTGTCGGCCGGGTTCCTGAAGCTGGTCGGTGACGACTTCCTGGCCGCCTTCGGCGACCGGTACATCAACACCCACAACGCCCTGCTGCCCGCGTTCCCCGGGATCCACGGGCCCCGGGACGCGCTCGAGTACGGCGTCAAGGTGGCCGGGGCGACGCTGTTCTTCGTGGACGGCGGCGTCGACACCGGGCCGATCATCGCGCAGGTCGTCGTACCGGTCGAGGACGACGACACCGAAGAAACCCTGACCGAGCGGATCAAGGAGGTCGAACGCCGCCAGCTGGTGGAGTGGGTCGGCCGCCTGGTCCGCGAGGGCTGGACCATCACTGGACGAAAGGTTCGACTGAAGTGAGCACCGACCGCAGGCCGATCCGCCGGGCGCTGATCAGCGTCTACGACAAGACGGGTCTGGAGGAGCTCGCGAAGGCGCTGTCCGAGGCCGGCGTCCAGATCGTGTCGACCGGTTCCACCGCGGGCCGGATCGCGGCGGCCGGCGTACCGGTGACCAAGGTCGAGGAGCTGACCGGGTTCCCGGAGTGCCTGGACGGGCGGGTGAAGACGCTGCACCCGAAGGTGCACGCCGGTCTGCTGGCCGACGTCCGCAAGACCGAGCACGTCGAGCAGTTGGCCGAGATGCGGGTCGAGCCGTTCGATCTGCTGGTGAGCAACCTGTACCCGTTCACCGAGACCGTCGCATCCGGCGCGTCGGTGGACGAGTGCATCGAGCAGATCGACATCGGCGGTCCCTCGATGGTCCGCGGTGCCGCGAAGAACCACGCCAACGTTGCGGTTGTGGTGTCTCCGTCGCGCTACGGCGAGGTTCTGGAGGCGTTGGCCGCAGGTGGCTTCTCGCTGGAGCAGCGGCAGCGGCTGGCGGTGGATGCCTTTGTGCACACGGCGTCGTACGACGTTGCCGTTGCGTCCTGGATGGGCAGCGCGCTGACCGACACCTCCGAGGGCACCGGCTTCCCCGAGTGGGTCGGCGCGACCTGGGAGAAGGCGGCCGTGCTGCGGTACGGCGAGAACCCGCATCAGCCGGCCGCGCTGTACGTGAACGGCCGGGGTGGTCTGGCGGCCGCGGAGCAGTTGCACGGCAAGGAGATGTCGTACAACAACTACGTCGACGCCGACGCTGCTCGCCGTACGGCGTACGACTTCAGCGAGCCGGCGGTCGCGATCATCAAGCACGCGAACCCGTGCGGCATCGCGGTCGGCAAGGACATCGCCGAGGCACACCGGCGGGCCCACGAGTGCGACCCGGTCTCGGCGTACGGCGGTGTGATCGCGACGAACCGGCCGGTCTCGGTGGAGATGGCCAAGCAGGTCGCGGAGATCTTCACCGAGGTGCTGGTGGCGCCGGCGTACGAGGACGGTGCGGTCGAGATCCTGCAGGGCAAGAAGAACATCCGGTTGCTGGTCGCGCCGGCTCTGTCCTCGGCCGAGCAGGTGGAGATGCGCGCGGTGAGTGGCGGCCTGCTGCTGCAGCACACCGACCGGTTCCAGGCTCCCGGCGACGACCCGTCCGCGTGGACGCTCGCGGCCGGCGAAGCCGCGTCACCCGAGGTGCTGGCGGACCTGGCCTTCGCGTGGAAGGCCTGCCGTGCGGTCAAGTCCAACGCGATTCTGCTGGCCTCCGACGGCGCCTCGGTCGGCGTCGGCATGGGCCAGGTCAACCGCGTCGACTCCTGCCGCCTGGCCGTCTCCCGCGCCGGCGACCGCGCCACCGGCTCCGTCGCCGCCTCCGACGCCTTCTTCCCGTTCCCCGACGGCCTCGAGGTCCTCATCGAAGGCGGCGTCAAAGCAGTAGTCCAGCCCGGCGGCTCCATCCGCGACGAAGCAGCCATCGAAGCCGCCCAGAAGGCCGGCATCACCATGTACTTCACCGGCACCCGCCACTTCTTCCACTAACTCAAAGGCATCACAGGGTCTTCTGGAAGAACACGCGGTGGCGGTCGGCTACGGTTTCGCGGGTGGTTTCGACGTAGCCGTGGCGGGGGTAGTAGGCGAGGTTCTCGGTCATGGCCTCGTTGGTGTAGAGGGTGATGCGGGTGTAGCTGCGGCGGCGCGCCTCGGTCTCGACGAAGGTGAGCAGGTGCGAGCCGATGCCACGGCCCTGGGCTGCCGGGGAGACCGCGAGTACGTCGAGTAGCAAGGCGTCCGGCTCGTCTTCCAGCAGGACGAAGCCGACGACCACAGCGTCGTCGGTCGCGACCCATACCTTGCCGGCGCGGATCGCGGCCGGGTAGTCGAGCAGCATCGGGATCGGCGGGACTCCGATGCGCGGGATGTAGTGCTCGAAGGCCGCTTGGGCGATGGCTGTGACGACGTCGGCGTCGGCCTCGGTGGCGGGTCTGATCACCAGGCCAGACTAGTTTTCGCAGAGACATTGTGTAAATCGCCGGAACGGGCCTAGGGTGACCGCATCTGTCCCGCTGAGGTGGTCCCTGGGGGTTCGATGAAGCGTCGGAGTGTGGGGCTGCTGGTGACGGCCGCGGTCGTGATGGCGGGGGCCATCGCCGTACCGGCCGAAGCGCACAGCAGCAAGCGAGTGGTTGGGTACTACACCAACTGGAGTGGGTACGACCGGAACTTCCTGGTCAGCGATCTGGTCAAGAACGGGTCCGCCGCCCGGCTGACCCAGATCAACTACGCGTTCGGATTCCTCGACGCCCAGGGGAACTGCGTGAGCAGCGATCCGTGGGCCGACTACCAGCGCCCGTTCAGCGCCGAGCAGAGCGTGAACGGCACGGCCGACGAGCCCGGTCAGGTGCTCAACGGCAACCTCAACCAGCTCAAGCAGCTGAAGCAGAAGTTCCCGAAGCTGCGGATCAGCATCTCACTCGGCGGCTGGACCGGCTCGGCGCACTTCTCCGACGCCGCCCTCACGCCGGCCTCGCGAGCCGCCCACGTGAAGTCCTGCCTGGACATGTGGTTGAAGGGCAACCTGCCCGGCCTGCCCGCGGGTGCGGCGAAGGGGATCTTCGACGGCGTCGACCTCGACTGGGAGTGGCCCGCCAGCGAGGGCAACCCGGGCAACGTGATCCGGCCCGAGGACAAGCAGAACTTCACCGCCCTGGTGCACGAGTACCGCAAGCAACTGGACCGTTTGTCGCGGCCCGGTCGCTACAACCTGACCGCGTTCCTGCCGGCGAATCCCACGATGATCGACAAGGGTTTCGAGGTCCGCCAGCTGTTCAAGGACCTGACCTTCGGTACGACGCAGGGCTACGACTACCACGGTCCGTGGGAGCAGCTGACGAACCAGCAGTCCGCGATCGACGGGCCCAAGGGTGATCCGACCAGGCCGGAGTTCAGCTCGCAGGTGACGATCGACTCCTATCTGTCCCGGGGTGCGCCGCGGAGCAAACTCGTGATGGGGGTGCCGTTCTACTCGCACGGCTGGACCGGCGTCACGGACCAGAACCACGGCCTGTTCCAGCCCTCGACCGGCCCCGCGCCGGCGACGTACGAAGCCGGTACGGAGGACTACCGCCTGCTCAAGGCGACACTGTCCAACTACAGCGTCTACCGGGACAACAAGGCCGGGTTCGCCTGGCTGTTCGACGGTACGACGTTCTGGACCTGGGACGACCCGGTCGAGATGCAGCGCAAGGCGCAGTACATCTCGCAGCGCGATCTCGGCGGCGCGATGATCTGGTCGCTCGACGGCGACACCGGAAATGGGGAGCTGATCTCGGCGTTGCACCGTAACCTTCGGTGAGTGGATCTTGATGCGCTGGTGGATCGGTTCGGTGCTGACGGTGCCGAGCCGATCCACCTCGGTAACTCCGCGGCGACCGTCGTCCGGCTCGATCGCGGCCCGGAACGCCTGTATTACAAGGCCGGACCGGGCGTCGACGCCGAGGCCGACCGGCTGGCCTGGCTCGGCTCGACCGGCTTCCCCTGCCCCCGGATCGTTGACCGTGGCAACAATTGGCTGCTGACCACCGAACTCACCGGCCGCGACGCGTCCCAGCCGTGGCCGGCGCGCGATCGACCGGGTGTGTTGAGTGCGATCGCTGACGGGCTGCGCGCGCTGGACGAGCTGACGGACTGCCCGTTCAGGTCGCCGTTCCCGGGTGCAGGCGACGCCGTCACGCATGGCGACTACGCGGCGCCCAACGTCTTCATCGACCCGGCGACATTGCGTTTTACCGGCATCCTCGACCTCAGCCGCCTCGGCACAGGTGATCGGTACATCGACCTCGCGCTGATGTTCAAGAGCCTCCGCGGTGAACTCAATCCCCAGTACGGCGGACCGCCGACCGCCCGCCGTTTCGTCGAGACGTACGGCGCCGACCCGGACGACCCGCGGATCGCCCACTACATCGACCTCGACAACGCCTCCTAGGCCCACCGACCCGGCGTACGCTGGCCGTGGGGTGGGCGGTGATGAGCGACATCAGGGAGCTGCAGCGTGGGCTCGGGGCGGTCTGGTCGATGAACCGCCCGGGCGGACCACCACACGTCCTCGTTGTCCTTCCGTCGTTCAGCCTCGGCGAGTCGTTCCTGTCGCACTACGCCTCCCGGCTTCCCGCGCTCGAGCATCGCTATCTCCTCGCGTCGCTGATGTTGCCGCGCGTCGAGCGTTGCGAGATGGTCTTCGTCTGTTCCGAGGCACCGTCGCGGGAGGTGCTCGAGTACTACGTCAGCCTCGTGCCGGTGTCGCGTCGAATCGACTACCGGGACCGTCTTCGGATCCTCGCGGTCGACGACCTCAGCCACCGCTCGGTCGCGGAGAAGCTGCTGGACCGGCCCGACCTGCTGCGCCGGATCCGTGCGCTGATCGGTGGCCGGCCGGCCTTCATCGAGCCGTGGAACGTGACCGATCACGAGATCGAGATCGCGATCCGGCTCGACACCCCCATCAACGGAACGATGCCGGGGCTGTGGCCGCTCGGGTTCAAGAGTGCGGGGCGCCGGCTGTTCCGGGAGGCGGGCGTGCCGGTCTTGGCCGGTTGCGAAGGGGTGCGCTCGATCGATGACGTCTGCGCGGCCGTCAGAGGCATTCGCGCGCAGCGGCCGGACGCGTTGGGGGTCGTCGTCAAGCACGACGACAGCGGCGCAGGCGACGGCAACGTCGTCGTCGACCTGTGCGACGCCACCGGCCGCGAGTTGACCGACGCGGAGATCCGGTCCCAGCTCGAGGCGACCCCGGCCTGGTACCAGGCCGACCTCGCGCACGGCGCGGTGGTGGAGGAGCTCGTCACCGGCGCGGCCGCGGCCAGTCCGAGTGTCCAGCTCGACATCTCGCCGTACGGCGACGTAGTGGTGGTGTCGACACACGAGCAGGTGCTGGGTGGCGCGACGCATCAGATCTACTCCGGCTGCCGGTTCCCCGCGAATCCGGCGTACTCGCCGGACCTCGCGGCGCACGGGCTCGCGATCGGACGGTCGCTCGCCGACCACGGCGTGGTCGGCAGGCTGGGCGCCGACTTCATGGCGGCGGCCGACGAGGCCGGGCGATGGAGCCTGTACGCGCTGGAGATCAATCTCCGCAAAGGCGGTACGACCCATCCCTACAGCGCTCTGCGACACCTGGTACCCGGGCAGTACCAGCCTGAACACGGGAGCTGGCGCGCCGTCGACGGAACGTCCAGGTGCTACACCGCGACCGACAACCTGATCGACCCGAACTGGCTCGGTCTCTCGCCGGTGGATGTGATCCGAGCGGTCTCCGACGCGGGACTCCAGTTCGACCGGCGCAGCGGAACAGGCGTGGTCCTGCACATGTTGTCCTGCCTCGCGATCGACGGCCGCCTCGGCTTGACCGCGATCGGCCTGTCACCCGACCACGCGCGCTCCTTGTACGACGACACGGCCCGAACGATCGCCACCTTGACCGGACCCCGGACCAGCCGGCCCGTTCAGCGTCTGCCGAGTTGACCAGCCTCCTGGAAGGCGCGACGGTACGCACTCGGCGTCGTCCGCAGGGCGGCGCGGAAGCGGCGGCGGAGGTTGGTTGCCGACGACAACCCGACGCGGGCTGCGATGGTCTCCACCGCAAGCTCGGTTTCCTCCAGCAGGACACGGGTTCTGGCGATGCGCTGAGCGAGGAGCCATTGGCCCGGCGCCGTACCGAGTTGCTCGTCGAAGCGGCGGGCCAGAGTGCGTGGTGAGACGTTGAGCCGCGCCGCCAGGTCGTCGACGGTGATCGGGTCGCCGAGGTGGTCCGTTGCCCAGTCGAGCACGACGCCCAGGGATTGGGTGGACTGTGGAGCCTCGGTCCGGTACTGGACCTGGCCACCCTCGCGATGCGGCGGCATCACCATCCGCCGCGCGACCTGCGCGGCGTACGCGGCGCCGTGGTCGTTGCGGACGAGTTGGAGGCACAGGTCGATCCCGGTGCCGGATCCGGCGCTGGTGGCGATGTCGCCGTGGTCGATGTAGAGCACGTCCGGATCGACCTGGACGGCGGGGAACCGGCGCTGCAGGTCGTCGGCCATCCGCCAATGGGTGGTGATCCGGCGGCCGTCGAGCAACCCGGTCGCGGCCAGCGCGAACGCCCCCGAGCAGATGCTGACCAGTCGCGCGCCGCGTCGATGTGCCCGGCCGAGTGCACGGAGTACGGCGGTGGACGGCTCCCGGTCGATCGGCAGCCAGCCCGGCACGATGATCGTGTCCGCGCGGTCGAGAGCGCGCAGGCCGGACGCGACCAGCATGTCGAAACCCTCGGTGGTCCGAATCAGGCCGGGCCGGTCGGTGCACACGCTGAAGCGGTAGCGCTCGTCGCGGAACACCGCGGCCGCGCACCCCAGCTCGAAGCTCGCCTGGGGTGCCGTCACGAGGGCGACGACGCGATGCGGACTCATGGCAGAAAAGTACCCGATCAGGACTATCCAGACACTGGGGACAAGCCTGTGGACAACTGCATGATCGAGGTATGCAGACCTTCGAATCGGCTTCCGTCCACGACGCGCCCGTACGCGAGCTCTTCCCCGGCATCCGGTTACGGCCGTTGTGGAGCGGTCCGGTCGCGGCGGCGTACGTCTTGCAGATGGACCCCGGGACCAGCTGGGAGGGCATCGACGTCCACGACCCCGGACCGGAGGAGGTCTTCGTCGTGGACGGCGTGTTCAACGACGGTACGCGCGACTACCCGGCCGGCTCCTTCATCCACTGCCCGGCCGGGTCGACCCACGTCCCGCAGACGACCCAGGGCTGCACCCTGTTCCTCTTCTACCCCGAGGGTTAGTCCGTACTGCGCAGTTCCGTCGGGGCGCCGTGGACGGCGGGGATGCTGCCGAGCTTGCCGGCCTGGAAGTCCTCGAAGGCCTGGATGACCTCGGCGCGGGTGTTCATCACGAACGGACCGGCCATCGCGACCGGCTCGCGGATCGGGCGGCCGCCGAGGACCAGTACGTCGAGATTCGGTTCGGCCTGCGGTTGCGTCGTACCGGCCGCCGTGCGGATCGTGTCGCCGGGGCCGAAGGCGGCCAGCTGGCCCTTGCGGATCGGGCGCCGCTCGGCGCCGACCGTGCCCTGACCGGCGAGGACGTAGACGAGCGCGTTGTAGTCCGGCTGCCATGGGAGCACCAGTTCGGCGCCGGGGCTGACGGTCGCGTGCACCAAGGTGATCGGGGTGTGGGTCGAGCCGGGGCCGTCGTGGCCGTCGACCGAGCCCGCGATCACGCGAATCAGCGCACCGCCGTCGGGGGTGGACAGCAGGGCCGAGTCACCACCGCGGATGTCCTGGTAGCGCGGCGGAGCCCACTTCTGTGCCTTCGGCAGGTTCACCCAGAGCTGGATGCCGTGGAATAGACCACCGCTCAGCACCAGGTGCTCCGGCGGGGTCTCGATGTGCAGGAGCCCACTGCCGGCGGTCATCCACTGGGTGTCCCCGTTGGAGATGACACCGCCACCGCCGTTGGAGTCCTGGTGCTCCATGATCCCGTCGAG
Organism: Kribbella sp. NBC_01510; assembly: GCF_045040325.1. Taxonomy (NCBI): domain Bacteria; kingdom Bacillati; phylum Actinomycetota; class Actinomycetes; order Propionibacteriales; family Kribbellaceae; genus Kribbella; species Kribbella sp. NBC_01510. Next base: position 3,542,542 of record NZ_CP109418.1, read on the forward strand.
CATGTACGTGACGGTCTCGAAGCCCCGGTGCGGGTGCCACGGTGTGCCCTTGGGCTCACCCGGCGCGTACTCGACCTCTCCCATCTGGTCCATGTGGATGAACGGGTCGAGGTCTCGCAGATCGACTCCGGCGAACGCCCGCCGGACCGGGAATCCTTCGCCCTCGAAGCCGCTCGGCGCCGACGTCACCGACTTCACCGCCCGCTCGTTCGCGACGGCCGGATCGGGCTGATGGACGCGGGGCAGCACAGTGATGTCGCTGACGGTCACGGCGGGCATGGTCTTCTCCTCGCTCGGGTAGTTCAAGAATAAACTATCGGGCCCAACCGCGGCAAGACGGTGGGCATTCCCGGCTCACAGCGACCTCCCAGCGAACGCGCAGGGTGACCGAAGACCCGCTTGCCATCGTTCCAGTGCAACCCCTCGACGTGACTGGAGACGACCGATGACGAGCCTGCTCGACCCACCCCGCACCCACAGCGTGAGCCCCGACCCGCCGGCGCGTCCACCGGGTCGCGTCCGTCGGGTCATCCGCGGGCCGGCGGGACAAGCGGCGTACGTCCGGCCGGCCGCACTCGGGCTCCTGATCGGCACCGCCTTCCTCTACCTCTGGAATCTGACCGCTTCCGGTGACGGCAACAGCTTCTACGCCGCGGCCGAGCTCGCCGGGACGCAGAGCTGGAAGGCGTGGCTGTTCGGATCGCTCGATGCGGGCAACGCGATCACGGTCGACAAGCCACCGGCTGCGCTGTGGGTCGCGACCGCCTTCGCGCGGATCCTCGGGTTCAACAGCTTCACTGTGCTGGCACCGCAGGCGCTGATGGGGATCGCTGCCGTCGGGCTGCTCTATCTGACGGTGACCCGGCTCGCCGGGTCGACGGCCGGGCTGATCGCCGGGACCACGCTCGCGTTGACTCCGGTCGCCGTACTGATGTTCCGGTTCAACAACCCCGATGCGCTGCTCGTGCTGCTCACGGTGGCGGCGGCGTACTTCGTCGTACGGTCGCTGGACAAGGCCTCGGCGCGGTGGCTCGCCTTGGCCGGGGTGGCGATCGGGTTCGCGTTCCTGACCAAGATGATGCAGGCGTTCCTGGTGCTGCCGGCGCTCGGGCTGGTGTATTTGATCGCGGCGCCGACGTCGCTGCGCCGCCGGTTGCTGCATCTGCTGGGTGCGTTGGGCGCGGTGATCGTGAGTGCCGGCTGGTACGTCGCGCTGGTGGAACTGTGGCCCGCGTCGAGTCGCCCTTATATCGGTGGGTCGACCAACAATTCGCTGCTGGAGCTTGCCCTTGGTTACAACGGGCTCGGGCGGCTGCTGGGCGGTTCGGGCAACGGCGGTGGTGGTGGCAACGGGAATACCGGCTTCGGCGGGAGCGCGGGGATCACGCGGATGTTCGGAGACGCGTTCGGGACCGAGATCTCGTGGTTGTTGCCTGCGGCATTGATCGCGTTGGTCGGTGGGTTGTGGCTGACGCGTCGCGCGCCGCGGACCGATCGCTTGCGGGCCGGGCTCGTGCTGTGGGGCGGGTGGTTGCTCGTGACCGCGGCGGTCTTCAGCTTCATGAGTGGGACGGTGCATCCGTACTACGCGGTCGCGCTGGCACCGGCGATCGCCGGGCTGGTGGCGATGGGAGTGTGGATCGCTTGGCAGCAACGGACCTCGCTGTCGGCGCGGCTGACGCTGGCCGCGATGGTGCTGGCGACGGGCGCGTGGGACTACGTGTTGCTCGCCCGTACGGCGGTCTTCATGCCGTGGGCGAAGTACGTTGTACTCGCGGTCGGCGTGATCGGTGCAGCGCTCGTGATCGGCGGCCGGCACGTGCGACGGTTGCTCCCGGCCGTGGTGCTCGCGCTCGTGGTGTCGCTCGGTCTCGGGAGTACGGCGTACGCGGTGTCGACGGCTTCGCAAACGCACAACGGGTCCATCCCAACGTCGGGCCCGAGCAGCAGCGCGATGGGCGGCGGCGGGACACGCACCGGCGGCGGGGACGGAGGTGGCCCCGGCGGAACTGGCGGAACCCCACCGAGTCGCTCAGGTTCAACCACAACGACCCAGCAGCAGGGTGGTGGCGGGATGGGCGGCAATGCCTCTGCGAGCAGCGAGCTGACCGCCTTGCTGGCGAAGACGACCACCACCTGGGCCGCCGCGACCAGCGGGTCCCAGTCGGCGGCGTCGCTCGAGCTCGCCACCGGGAAGTCAGTCATCGCCATCGGCGGCTTCGGCGGCACCGACGACGCGCCGACCCTGGCCCAGTTCAAGGAATGGGTCGCCGAAGGCAAGATCGCCTACTACATCTCCGGCGGCCAAAGCGGCGGCGGCGACTCCTCCGCCGCCGGCCAGATCCAGTCCTGGGTCGCCGCCAACTTCACGGCGACCACGGTGGGCAATACCACCGCGTACGAACTGGTGATGTGACGGACCTCCAGCCCATCACAACCGCACAGCTCGGTCGGGTGTCACGCGTGGGCGCCCGGCCGAGCGCCGATTGTGATGGCCTGGCGGTCCCCACCCTGCCGCCGCATGGCAGACTCTGGTGGCGTGACGGCGCAGATTCTGGACGGCAAGGCCACCGCGGCGGCGATCAAGGACGAGTTGAAGGTCCGGGTCGCGAAGCTGGCCGAGCAGGGTGTGGTGCCCGGGCTCGGCACGATCCTGGTCGGAGACGACCCGGGCAGCCGGGCCTACGTGGCCGGCAAGCACCGCGACTGCGCGGCGGTCGGGATCTCGTCGATCCAGGTCGAGCTGCCGGACACCGCGACCCAGGACGAGATCGCCGCGAAGGTCCGCGAGCTCAACGAGAACCCGGAGTGCACCGGCTTCATCGTCCAGCTGCCGCTGCCGAAGCACGTGGACACCAACGAGATCCTCGGCCTGATCGACCCGGTCAAGGACGCCGACGGTCTGCACCCGGTCAGCCTCGGCAAGCTCGTGCTCGGCCAGGACGGTCCGTTGCCGTGCACCCCGAAGGGCTGTGTTGAGATCCTGCGGCGGTACGACGTACCGATCGCCGGAGCCCACGTGGTCGTCGTCGGCCGCGGGGTGACCGCGGGCCGGCCGATGGGGCTGCTGTTCACCCGCAAGTCCGAGAACGCGACCGTGACGCAGTGCCATACCGGCACCACCGACCTCGCCGCGGTCGTCCGCACCGGCGACATCGTGATCGCAGCGGCCGGATCGGCCGGCCTGATCACCGCCGACATGGTGAAGCCGGGCGCCGTGCTGCTCGACGTCGGCACCAGCCGCAGCGCCGAGGGCAAGATCGTCGGCGACATCGAGCCCGCCGCCCGCGAGCAGGCGGCGTGGATCGCCCCGATGCCCGGCGGCATCGGCCCGATGACCCGCGCGATGCTGCTCAGCAACGTCGTCGAGGCCGCCGAAGCGAGCCTGGCCTGATGACCCGGCCGGCCGAAGCGGGCGTGACGTGCTGATGGCGGGAGAGGCTCGACGCCGGAGCGAATGGCCTCTCGTGCTGTCGCTGCTGGTCGGCCTGACCGGCCTCGTCGTACTCACGTTCTACGACTGGCGCAACGGCGTGCTGGTGTTCGCCGCCGGCGTCGTCCTCGCCGGCTTCCTCCGCGCGTTCCTCAGCGACAACGCAGCCGGCCTCCTCCGCGTCCGCGGCCGCATGTTCGACACCACGCTCCTCGTCCTGGTAGGCCTGTCCATCGCCACCCTCGGCCTCATCGTCCCGAACTGACTCGCGCGCCCGGCATAATCGGCCTGGTGCCGATCACCATCCGTCCAGCGTCAGCCGACGATGCGCTACGGGTCGTCGAGGTCTACGTCGACTCATGGAATGCGGGGTTCGTCGGGCTGATGCCGCCGATCGCTCTCGACGAGGGCCGGGTCGCCCGGTGGGCAGGAGAGTTGGCGGAGGGCAACTGGTGGGTCGCGGAGTACGATGGTGTCGTCGCCGGGCTGGTCGGCGTCGGCCCGAGCCGGGATCCGCTGGATCCACAGCTGGGCGAGCTCGACACGATCGGCGTGGATCCGACGTACTGGCGGACCGGCATCGGTACGGCGCTCATGCACAAAGCCCTCGACGAACTGGCCGCCGGCTACCCGGAAGCCATCCTCTGGACGCTGGCCGACTACGACCGGGGCCAACGCTTCTACGCATCGACCGGCTGGCAGCCCGACGGCAACACCCGCGACAACGGCCACCAGGTGTCGTACCGGTTCACCTTCTCCTGGAACCACACATAGGGTCGCGGGTATGACGAGTGTTCGTGAGGATTTGGCGCCGACTGGGGTGTTGCGGGCGTCTATCAATCTGGGGAATCCGGTGCTGGCGCAGGGGACGCCGGAGGAGCCGGCTGGGGTGACGGTCGACATCGCGCGGGAGCTGGCGCGGCGGCTTGAGGTGCCGGTGGAGCTGGTCTGCTTCGACGCGGCCCGGAAGTCGTTCGAGGCGATGACGACCGGGCAGGCGGACATCTGCTTCCTCGCGATCGACCCGGCGCGGGCCGGTGAGGTCGCGTTCACGGCGCCGTACGTCGTGATCGAAGGGGTCTTCGCCGTTCCGGCGGACTCACCGCTGACCACCGTCGACGAGGTGGACAGTCCGGGTGTCCGGATCGGCGTGAAGCAGGGATCGGCGTACGACCTGTACCTGACCCGGACGTTGCAGCAGGCAACTGTTGTGCGAGGTGACGAAGGGGTCGACATCTTCCGCGCCGAAGGGCTGGAGGCGACCGCCGGCATCCGCCAGCCGATCGCGCGGTTCGTTGCCGAGAACCCCGATGTCCGGCTGATCGACGAACGATTCATGGAGATCCGGCAGGCCGTCGGCACCACGAAGACGCGCAGTCCCGAGACGGTTGCCTACCTGCACGGTGTGGTCGAGGAGCTCAAGGCCAACGGTTTCGTCGCCGACGCGCTGGTCCGTTCCGGCCAGGCGGACGCGTCGGTGGCGCCGCCCGCGGCGCTTTAACTCCGCTAGGACGCGCGAAGACCCCCGGGACGTGGTCGCGGGGGTCTTCGCGGGGGTTGGGGTCAGCCGAGGAGGTTGAGGGCCTGGACCGCGTCGCGCTCCTCGCCGAGCTCGGCGGTGCTGGCGTCGATGCGGCCGCGGGAGAAGTCGTCGATCTCGAGGCCCTGGACGATCTCCCAGTTGCCGTCCTTCGTGGTGACCGGGAAGGAGGAGATCAGGCCCTCGGGAACGCCGTACGAGCCGTCGGAGACGACCGCCATCGACAGCCAGTCGCCGTCGGCCGAGCCGCGCAGCCAGTCGCGGGTGTGGTCGATGGTGGCGGCCGCGGCGGAGGCGGCCGACGACGCGCCGCGGGCCTCGATGATCGCGGCGCCGCGCTTCTGCACGGTCGGGATGAAGTCGTTCTCCAGCCAGTTCTGGTCGTTCACGACCTCGGCCGCGTTCTTGCCGGCCACCTCGGCGTGGAAGATGTCCGGGTACTGGGTCGCGGAGTGGTTGCCCCAGATCGTCATCTTCTTCAGGTCGGTGACGTGCGTACCGGTCTTCTTCGCCAGCTGGGCCAGCGCACGGTTGTGGTCCAGCCGGGTCAGCGCGGCGAACCGCTCGGCTGGGATGTCCGGCGCGTTGCTCTTCGCGATCAGCGCGTTGGTGTTGGCCGGGTTGCCGGTGACGGTGATCCGGATGTCGTCCGCGGCGTGCTCGTTCAGCGCCTTGCCCTGGACGGTGAAGATCGCGCCGTTCGCCTCGAGCAGGTCGCCGCGCTCCATCCCCTTGGTCCGTGGCCGCGCGCCCACCAGCAGCGCGACGTTCGCACCGTCGAAGATGACGTTCGGGTCGTCGCCGATCTCCACGCCGGCCAGCGTCGGGAACGCGGAGTCGTCGAGCTCCATCACGACCCCCTCGAGCGCCTTCAGCGCCGGGGTGATCTCCAGCAGCCGCAGCTCGACCGGCGTGTCCGGCCCGAGCAGTGCGCCGCTCGCGATCCGGAACAGCAGGCTGTAGCCGATCTGACCAGCGGCCCCGGTAACGGCCACCTTCACCGGTGTAGTGCTCACGACACGCTCCTTCTGTGCTTGTGGGTGCTTCGGACGCTAGCAAGCCACGCCCACCGACCCAACGCTGGGGCACCGAGTACTTCCTCACACCCCCTCAAACTCCACTTTGAGCACCCACCGACCTTTTTTCGCCCCGGCAAATTGGTTGGTGGCTTCTCAAGGTCGCTCGGCAGGCGGGAGTGCGCGGTTGAGAGGATGGGTGGGTGGAACACAGGGTCGGCTCTGGGATCGCGAGCGTTGAGGCAGCGGCCGACGGGACGTTCGTGCTGCGGGTCGACGGATCTCTGCAGTCGCAGGTGGACCTTGCTGATCCCGCCCACCTGTCGTTCGAGTACATGCGCCGGATCGGCGACGTCGTCGACGCGGTCGCACCCCGGCGTCAGCCGGTCGCCGTCGTACACGTGGGCGGCGCGGCGCTCAGCCTGCCGCGGTACGTCGCCACGACGCGCCCCCGCTCCCGGCAGATCGTCCTCGAACCCGACGAGGACCTGACCGAGTTCGTCCGCGAGGCGCTGCCGCTGCCGAAGCGCTCCGGCATCAAGGTGCGCGGCGTCACCGGCCGGGCCGGCATCACCGAGCTGTACGACGACTCGATGGACCTGCTGATTTTGGACGCGTTCGAGCACGAGGCCGTCCCGGCGAACCTGGTCACCACCGAGTTCTTCACCGAATGCGCCCGCGTCCTGCGGCCCACCGGCGTACTGGTCGCAAACCTGATCGACGGAACCGCCGGCCTGCCGTTCATCCGTCGTACGGCGGCCACCGTGCGGGCCGTGATCGGCGACGGCGTGGTGCTCGCCGAGCGGAAGATCCTGCGAGGCAAGGGATTCGGGAACGTCATCCTGGTCGCGTCGCCCCAGCCCGTTCCCGACCTGACCACAGCCGGCGGCCGGGCCCAGCCGCCGTACGACGTGATGCCGCTGAGCGAGCTGGCCGGGAAGGCGGCGCCGCTGAGCGATGCGGAAGGGTTCGTCACGCCGCAGGCGCCGCCCGCAGTCTTCCGGAGCTGAGCCGGTCGAGGGCTTGCGCAACCGCCGCCCGCTCGCCGGGCGTCGCACCGATCGCGCGCAAGAGGTGGTCGAGCCGATCCCGGCGGGCCAGCCGGCTGCCCTGTAACCAGCCTTGGATGGTGGTCCTGGGGATGCCGGTGAGCCGCTCCAAGGTGCGCAGGGACCTCGGCCGGGCGAGCGCGGACAGCGCCGCTCCCAGGTCCTCCAGCGTCTCGGCGGTCTGCAGCAGTTCGACGACGTCCTGTGGATCGCGGCTCGCGGCCTCCCAGTGCCGTCGCCACACCGGGAGCAGCTCGGCAGGCACACCGCAGCCGGTCAGGAACGCGGTCGTCACATCCCAGGACGGCAGCTGCCGGCCGCTGGTCGCGCGGACCAGGTGCGCGTGCGAGTAGTGCGCGTGGTCGGCGAGCTCTCGATAGGTCAGGCCGGCCTGCCGCCGGACTCGCTGCAGGGCGCCCGCGAACGCTTCCAGGTCCATGGTAACCTCCTCGCGATCAAACATAATTCAACATGAACAAACAAATCAAGTGACAGGAGTCAAGTTACGATTGGCCAATGTCCGTCGCGAGGGTTGCCGCACTGACCTACTACCCCGTCAAGGGGCTCTCCGGGGTGTCCGTGGAGCAGGCCGAGGTGGGTCCGGCCGGCCTGCGGAACGACCGGAACTTCATGCTCGTCGAGCCCGACGGCACCTTCCTCAGTCAACGCAGCCTGCCCGCGATGGCAGCATTGCGCGCGGAGCTCGCCGGCGAGGTCATCCGGCTGTCCGGCCCCGACGCGCCGGACCTCGAGATCCCGATCCAGTACGACGGCAAGCGGCGCGACGTCAGCCTGTTCGGGAAATGGTTCGGGCTAGGTGTCGTCCAGGACCCGGCCGCGGACGAGTGGTTCACCGAGCGGCTCGGCAAGCCGGCCGCGCTGGTCCGGGTGACGCCCGAGCACGATCGGCTCGGCTGGGGTGTGCATCGCGGCCAGACCGGCTTCGGCGATGCGCACGCGCTGATGATCACGTCCCTGTCATCGCTGGACCGGCTGAACGAGCGGATCGTCGAGCGAGGTGGCGACGCCATCCCCATGAACCGCTTCCGCCCGAACATCGTCGTGGCCGGCTGGCCGGAACCGCATACCGAGGACAGGGTCCTGCGGATGTCCGCGGGTTCGGTCGAGATCGGCTACTCGGCCCGCTCGATCCGCTGCGCGGTCCCGACCGTCGACCAGTCGACCGGCGAGAAGTGTGGTCCCGAGCCGACCCGGACGCTCGCGTCGTACCGGCGGCAGCCCGACTACGGCGGCGGGGTCAGCTTCGGCATGAAGGCCGCGGTGCTTGCCGAAGGCACCCTTCATGTCGGCGACGAGATCCTCGTGCACGAATGGATCCCGGCCGGCCCCGACCCGGCCCCCAACCGCCGTTAGCCCGCAGACTTGTGCGCCGGGTACTTTCGCCGCTGCCGGCACCGGCTGCGAACTGTCGACGCCCCGCGGGTTCGGCGCATCCGTCGTACCAGGTGGAGCTACCTGGCAACGCGCACGGTCCGACCTGGTTCGCGCGGGAGGCGTGCAGCTGGACAGGAGGTGTCGGTCCACGGCTGATGGCCGGGTGGCTTGGTCAGGCGTGAGACCGGCCGGCCGGGCCAGACCTGAACCGATACCTCCTGTCCAACTGCACCACCATCAGCCTCCACCCGTCCGAGATGGTGCTTGACGCGGTACTAGCAGGCGACGCGGGCGCGGCCGGTGACGGCCTTGTAGGTGCAGGTGTCGAACGTCTTGCCGGCCGGCGTCTGGAACCGGGCGGTGTCGCCGGTGTTGTTCCAGATGTAGTTGCCCTGGTTCCAGTACAGGGTCTGCGCGCGGTTGCGGTTCTTACCAGTGCGGACGATCGCCGTCGTCTGGCCGGCGAGAACGTAGCCGCGCGGGAAGACGAAAACGTGGTTCGCAACGTCCAGCACACGGAACCCGGACAGGTTGATTGGCCTGCTGCTGATGTCAACCAACCGGGGTCGCGACCCCGTGCTCGAGCAGCCTGACGCGGGCGGCCAGGCCGGCTTCGCGGAAGGCCTTGAGGAACTGGTCCGGGCCCTCGGTGAAGTGCGCCCAGCCCTCGGTGTGGACGGGCACGATGGTCGCGGAGCCGAGGAGGTGTGCGGCCTCGACCGCGGCCTCCGAGGTCAGCGTGAGCGCCGCGCCGTCGAGCAGCGTGGTCCGGGCGCCACCGGCGAAGAGGACCGCCACGTCGATCGGCGCGAAGCGATCGGCGATCTCCTTGACCAGGCCGATCGACGCGTTGTCGCCGGACACGTACACGGTCGGAAGATCCGCACCGGTCAGCACGAATCCGGTGACGACACCGAGCACCGCCTCGGCGCCCTCCGGACCATGCAGTGCGGGTACGCCGGTCACCGTGACGACGCGGCCATCCGGACGCGGCAGCTCGATGGACTCCCAGTTCTCCAACGCTCGTACGCCGGGAATCCGGGTGGCCGCCCCTGGGGTCGACAGCACCGTCGGGACCGACGGGAGCAGGGCGCGGCCCGCGTCGTCGAGGTTGTCCTTGTGCTGGTCATGCGAGAGCAGGACGACGTCGACCCGACCGAGCTCCGCGGCCGGGATCGCCGGGCCGGTCAGCTTGGTCATCACCCGGCCGGGCAGCTGGTAGTCCCGGGGCTCGTCGAAGGCGGGGTCGGTCAGGAACGTCAGCCCGCCAAGGCTGATGACGGCGGTCGGGCCGCCGATGTGCGTGATCTTCATGTCCACGATCTTCGGTTCCGGCGCGCCGATCCACCATTGGCCCGCGAGCCACAGTTCCTGAAGATCGGGCCATACTGGTCCCATGCGCACAGTCGCCGTCCTCGCGTACGACGGGATCAGTCCGTTCCACCTGTCCGTGCCCTGCCTGGTCCTCGGTGATCGCCACAGTCCGCCGAGTCAGTACGACGTACTCGTCTGTGCCGAGGAACCGGGATCGCTGCGGACGAACGCCGGCTTCGGGGTGACTGTCGATCGCGGGCTCGACGTGATGGACGAGGCGGATGTGGTGGTGCTGCCGAGTTGGCATCCCGGTCGCGAGCCGTCCTCCGTACTGATCGACGCGATCCGCCGGGCGCACGCGCGGGGAGCGACTGTGGTCGGTCTGTGTATCGGGGCGTTCCTGGTCGCGGCGAGTGGGATCGCGGACGGGCGGGAGGTGGTGACGCACTGGCGGTGGGCGGATGAGTTGCAGGCACGGCATCCGGAGCTCACCGTCCGGGCGGACGTGCTGTGGTCGGATCTGGGTGACCTCATCACGTCCGCGGGTACGGCGGCGTCGCTCGACTGCTGTCTTCACCTCGTCCGGACGCATCACGGGGTCGAGGTGGCCGAGCGGTTGGCCCGGGACATCGTGGTCGCGCCGCATCGCAGTGGTTCGCAGGCGCAGTACATCCCGGTTCCGGTGCCGCCCGATCCCAGCGACGACGTGATCGAGAAGGCGATGGTGTGGGCCCGCGCGCGGCTCGATCAGCCCGTGACGCTGGACGAATGGGCGACCGCGGTGGCGTTGTCGCGGCGTACGTTCACTCGGCAGTTTCGCGCGCGGACCGGGATCTCCGGGCAGGCATGGTTGTTGCGCCAGCGGCTGGACCGGGCCCGGTTGTTGCTGGAGACGACCGACCATCCGGTCGAGCGGGTCGCCGGCGAGAGCGGGTTCGGCAGCAGCGCGGCGCTGCGGCACCACTTCCACGCGCTGCTGGGCACGACGCCGCAGCGGCATCGGCAGGAGTTCGGGGCGCTATAGCAGCAGGAACAGCATGTAGACGGCCGGGGCCGCGAAGGTGATCAGGAGGATCCAGGCGATCATCCGGTGCCGAGGCTTGTCGCGGCTGAGCGAGGACGCGAAGTACAGGACGGCGCCTTCCTCGGTGTGCCGGCTCAGACCCATCTTGCGGGCCTCCTCCGGGCGCGGATCCGGCCGCTCGTCGGCCAGTGCGTCCGGCGGAATCCCGAAGTGCGCGGGGAGAGCCGGATCCAGATCATCACGTTCCCCGAACATCCAGCCTCCGCAGGTAGGTGGACCATCAGCCGTCCACCCATGGTCGCACCAACCCTGCGCGAAAGTCCGCCGGTCCTATGAGAAGTCGGCCACCCAGGCGACGCGGGTCGGCCTGCGGGCGCCGATGCAGCTGCCGAGCAGGCCGCCCGCGCAGTACTTGGCGGTCTCTCTGCCGACTCCCAAGGTCGTGAGGCCGCAGTTCAGGACCGTGCTCTTGCTCTGGGCCATCATTTGGTTGAAGGCCTGCTGAGCGCTCCAGCTGTCGCCGCCCGCGGTCGTGTTCGAGCCGCCGGCGGAGTTGACCGCACCGGAGTCGGCGCGGTTGCTGGCGTCGGAGCGCGCACCGTCGGTGAGGCCGGGGTCCTGCTCGAGACGTGCGCAACCGTTCGTCACGCGGGCGCTGTCGATCAGGTTGAACAGCTCCAGCTCGTCGGAGTTCATCCCGCCGTCCGCCACGGGCGGTGGTGGTGGCGGGGTTGTCGTCGGCGGGGTCGTCGGCCTCTTTGTGCTGACGGTGCGGTCCGGGGACGTTGGTGCTGTGGTTGGTTCCGTGGTCTTGCGGTCCTTGGTGGTGGTCGCGGTCGGGTCGTCCGTCGGGGCGGTGGACGGGGTGTCGGTGGGGGTGTCCGTCGGTGTTGGGGTCGGCGTCGCCGTCGGGGTCGCCGTGGGTGGGGTGCTGGGGCGGGCGGTCGGGGGAGCGACCACCGGCTTGGTGGTCGGGGTGATGTAGGTGTCGTCGGTGCGCGTGACGATCGGGACCGACGCGTCGGCCGGGTCGTTCTGCGGCTGGTGCAGGAGGATCCACGAGATCGGCGTGATCACCAGCACCACGGACGCGATCGCGACCACGGTCCGGCGGGTCCGCGCCGACTTCCCGGCCGCCGCCGACCTCGCCGCCGCGCGCGATCCACCCCGGCCGGGCCCGGAAGACCCACGCCCGCCGGAACCAGAACCGTCGCCGAACCCACCACGACCACTCGCGCGACCACTAGAGCCGCCCGCCGGACTTGCAGTCGAACCAGCAGCCGTCTGTCCAGCCGTGCCCGCAGCGCTGGCCGACTCAGCACCGGCAACTCCGGTCCCGGCAGCAGCGCCGAGGCCAGCAGCCCATGCGTCACCCGACGTACCGAGCCCTGAGGTCCCGCCTTCGCCTGTCGAGTCCGACGTACGGCCATCGGTCGTGCCGGCAGCTCTCGCCGATGCAGCACCAGCAGTCGGGCCACCAAGTGATGCCCAGTCGTCGCTCACACCACCGAGTCGCGAGCTCCGACCGTCAGCGTCGTCACCAGCACGTCGCGAGGACCAAGTGCCGGCCGTGCCACCAAGGCCGGCGCTTTGCGGGTCCGGAGTGCCGGCGCCGCGCGAGGACCAAGTGCCGGCGGTTTCGCCAAGCCCTGGGGTCCGGGCGTCGGCGGCCGCGGAGTTCTCCGACGTACTGGCGCGGCGGGCCGACCAGGTGCCGGCGGTGTCGCCGAGGGTTGCGGACTGGGGGTCCGTGGTGCTGCGGCGCGAGGACCAGGTGCCGGCGGTTTCGCCGAGGCCTGCTGGGGTGTCCGCGTCGGCTGATCCCCGGCTTCGGCGGCCGGCGGCTCGGCGGCCGGGGCGGGGGGCCTGCTCGGGCTCGGTGCCGGCGATGGATTGAGCGACCCACGAGGGGCTACCGCCGGCGGGGCGGGAGCGGGCACCCAGGCCGGGGTCCGCGTCCGGTGGGGTGTAGCTGGGGATGGACGGTCGCGGCGCGTACTGCGGGGTGGCCGGGCGGGACTGGGCATCGGCCCAGAACGGGGACTCGTTGGCGGCGCCCGCGGACTGTGCGGTCGCCCAGAACGGGGACTCGTCACTGCCGCGGGGTGCGTACCGGGGTGGTTCGGGCGGGGCCGGTGGCGGGGTTTCCGCCGCAGGGGTGGACCGGTTGCCGGACCGCGACGAGCGCGAGGCGGCGCGGGTCGCCTTCCTGCGTGGCTTGTACCGGCTGCTGCCGGAGTCGGACATTATGTCGTCGTTCCCTTCACTGTCTCGCCCCCAAGACGTGCCTCGCCAGTCGTCTCACCGGAGCCCCCCAGGACGGTCCGGCGACATGACAAGGACGGATCTACCCGCAGTGACCGACCATGAACCGGCCGGACATTGTGGCCGTGAGACAACATCTCCGCCACCCTCGGTGTGTTCGGCACAATGACGATCTCGAAGTCTCATCGGGCGCATCCACTCAACTGCGCCCGAAGTCCTGGACCCAGCTGCCCGGTCCCCAGTCCGGCTTGACCTGGCCGGGGTCGTAGCCGATGCCGATCGAGGTGAACCGGCAGTTCAGGATGTTCTTGCGGTGGCCGTCGCTCTGCATCCAGGCCGCGACGACCTTCTGTGCGGTGTCGTAGCCGGCGGCGATGTTCTCGCCCCAGCTGGAACCGCGGTACCCGGCGGCCGCCATCCGGTCGCCCGGGTCCTGCCCGTCGGGGTTCGTGTGGTCCATGTAGTGGCGACGGACCATGTCCGACGCCTGCATCCCGGCCGCCTTGACCAGTGCGCTGTCCAGCCGGAGCGGGCCGCAGCCCTGCTGCTCACGGATCTGGTTCGTGTAGTCGAGCACCTGGCGCTCCTGCGCGTTGGTGCCGCCACCACTGGTCGGCGGCTGCGTGGTGTCCCTCGGCGTCGGCTCGGTGGTCCGCATCTTCGTCGGCGTACTGCGCGACGGCTTCGGATTTGTTCTGGTGCTGTTCGGGGTCCGCGGCGCCGTCGGTGTCATAGCCGACACGCCACCGGTCGGGACCGGGGTGGTGACGGCACTCGTGGCGGTGTTGCCCGGGGAGCCGCTGGTGGCCGGGGTACCCGACGTGGACGTGGACGCCGCCGACCCGAGGGCCGGCGTACCGAGGACGGAGGTGACCACGCCGTTCGGCAAGGTGTTGGTCACGGTGGCACCGGGTACGGCGGCAGTCGTGGTGCCGTCGACCCCGGACGGGGCGGAGTCGTTGCGCGTGTCCTCGGAGACGTTCAGCACCTTGGCTGCGTCGTCCACGGTCGAGTGGTCGCGAGACATCAGCCAGACCACCGGGCCGATGGCGAGCAGCACGGACAGCGCGCTGACGGTCGGGCCGATCAGGCCGACTGCGTCGGGGAGCACGTCGGCTGCCGCGGTGTCGCCGGGGGGTAGGCGAATCCGTCATGGGTGGGCGAATCCTCTTCGTTTTTCGTCGTACCGAGTGCTTCTTCGTCGTTCCCCGTGGTTGCTGCCAGGTCCCCCCTGGTCACCGAACAGTGACCTTAACCGATGGGTAAGGTCACTGTTACAGGTTCGCGACGGCTCTTAACGTTCCCCGAAGGTTTCCGGGAAACGATTGACGAACGGGTCCTGAACGGGTCAGCCGCCGAAGTCCTGCACCCAGCTTCCGTTGCCCCACTCGGGCTTGACCTGGCCGGAGTCGTAGCCGATGCCGATCAGCGTGTAGGTGCAGTTGAGGATGTTCTGCCGGTGGCCCGGGCTGTTCATCCAGCCCTTCACGACCGCGCCGGCACTGGAGTAGCCGACGGCAATATTCTCGGCCATCGCGCCGCCCTTGAACCCGGCCGCCTTCATCCGGTCGAACGGGCTGCGGCCGTCCAGGCTGTCGTGCGCGAAGAAGTGCTCGTCGACCATGTCGGCCGCGTGCCCCTCGGCTGCCTTCGTCAGTGCGCTGTTCATCCGCAGCGGCCCACAACCGGACTTGGCGCGCTCTTGGTTGGTCAGTGCAAGCACCTGCGCCTCGGCGGTCCCCGACCCACCGGAAGGGTTGGCCGGCTTCGGTGCCGGGGTGGCGGTGTGGCTCGGCTTCGGCGACGGCTTCGGGGACCGCGTGCCGCCTCGGCTGGGCGCCGTACTCGATCGGGTCGCCGCCGGCGTCGGGCTCTTCGTCCTCGACCGCGTCGGTGTCGGCGTCGGCGTCGTACGACGAGGTGTGTACGACGGAGTGGTCGGACGGATCGGGGTCACCGGGGTCGACATCGGGGCGTCGTCGGACGCCGAGGTAACCGACGTCACCGGGCTCTCCTGGCTGGTGACCTGACGCCCGCCGGTGTCACGCAGGACGAACCATCCGATGCCCGCCAGCAGGACCAAGGCCGACAACGAAGCGATGAGCGGTCCGGCCACTCCACTACTGAGTGACCGTTTGTGGTTCGTCATGGTGAGCAGCCTTGCCCAGGTCAGCGCTTGCGCACTCCCGGGCCGGGCCGCACTTCACGAACCTTTGACTATCTCAGCCGTTTGAAACGCCTGCGTCTCAGCGTGAGCGCGCGATGACGATGTCCGCGATGACCTTCCAGCCCAGACTGCGATACAGCCGCAGGCCGTCGATCGACGCGATCAGGATGCCGCGCTTGGCGCCCTGGGCCGCGGCCGTCTCGACCAGCGAGGCCATCACGGCACTGCCGAGACCGCGCCGCCGGTGCGCCGGGTCGGTCTCGATCCGGTCCGCGACCGCGTCCTCGCCGACCACGGCCATCCGCCCGCTCGACACCACACCACCGTGCAGCGTCGCGCGGGTGATGATCAGGTCGGACTCGAGCTCGGTGTGCAGGGCATAGCGCTCAGGCAGTTTCAGGGCCGGCTGCTCCGACAGCTGGATCGTCATCAGCCAGTCCTGGTCCTGCTGGACCTCGAGACCGAGATCCTCGAGCTGCTCGATCCGGGCTTCCTTGTCGTCGGTGGCCAGCGTGATCCAGCCGGCCCCACGACCACCGCCGCCGGCCAGCGCCAGCTCGGCGGCACGTTCGACCCGTTCGGGTTTGTCATCGGCATCCAGAACGACATACTCCGTCGGGCGGTTCTCCTCACCCGCACGGACGGTCAGAATGCCGTCGTTGTCGTCCTCCACGGTGGTCCAGCCCCTCGAAACCGACCACCCGGCCTGCCAGCGGCGGACGAGCTCCTCACGATCTCTCACCCGTCGATTCAAGCAGCCGGATCGCGCCACGGCGAGGGGAACTTGTGTCGTCTGTCACCAACTGGCCGTATTCCGTCGTTTCCAAGGGGTCACCACTACCGCTTCCGCCGGCCCCGTCGCAACCCCACCGCCCACCCCCTCCACCTCCCGGCCATTTGAGGGGAGATCCCCTCAGCTGGTCCCTTCTCCCTCTGTACGCGAGGGGAGAAGGGGCAACTTCCGGGGAGATCCCCTCAGCTGGTCCCTTCTCCCTCTGTACGCGAGGGGAGAAGGGGCAACTTCCGGGGAGATCCCCTGAGCTGGTCCCTTCGCCTGTCGGTATGCGACGGGAGAAGGGGCAACTTCAGGGGATCTCCCCTCAAATGGCCGGGGTCGCGCGGGGCCGGTCGGTGGCGAGTCGAAGGGTCGGGGTCAGGGGCGGGGGTCGGTGGCGAGGAGGTCGAAGCCGAGCAGGTTCAGGAACTCGCCGTCGCGCCGTGGCGAGGCCAGTCGCTCGGTGCTCACCGCGGTGAAGCCGTTGACCTCCGCAACGTGCGCCGACGCGGTGTTGCCCTCGGCAGCGAACAGCACCAGCCGGCGCCGCCCCAGACCGCCGTCGGCGATCGGCCGGAAGGCATGCTCGATCACCAGCCCGACCGCGGTCGACATCACCTTGCGGCCGCGCGCATCGGGGTGCAGCCAGTAGCCGATCTCGCCCATCGTCTTGTCGATCCGGTTGTTCAGATCGAAGACACTCACGCAGCCGAGCAGCTGATCCGAGGCCGCGTCCGCGATCGCCCACGGCACTCCTTCGCCACTCGCGAGGGCGTCCTGTCGGCTCCGCATGAACCCTTCGGCGTCGCTCAGCTGGTACGGCGACGGCAGGCCGGCCAGCCAGTACTGCGTCCGCTCGTCGTTGCACGCCTCCGTGATCCGCGGTGCGTCCGCCGGCTGGAACGCACGCAACCGGATCCCGCCACCCTCGAGCTCCGGCACCGACCACCAGTTGCCCTGCGGCTCGAGCTCGTCGTCGCGGCCGATCGTGGCGATCCACTCGTCCCGCCGGACGTCCCGCGCCAGCCCACCACCCGGTACGACGACCACGCCGCGGAACCCGCACTTCCACGCGACCCGGCGCGACGCGTAGTTGCCGGTGAACGCCCGCCAGATCACCCGGTCCCAGCCGAAGACGTCGAACGCGTGCCGTACGACCAGCTTGACCGCCCGCGTCATCACCCCGGCGCCCCGGGCCCAGGGCGCGACCGAGAACCCGATCTCGCCGACCCCGCCCTGCCCGTCGTGCAGGTCGACGGTGCCGCTGAAGCGACCGTCGTACTCGATCGCCCAGGCCCAGGAGCCACCGTCCCGCCAGCCCATCGGCACGATCTCGGTCACGAAGTTCACCGCGTTCTGGCGGTCGTAGGGCACTGGGATGGTGGTCCAGCGCTGCATCTCCGGGTCCTGGCACATGTCGTACACGCACTCGATGTCGTCCGTCGTGTGCGCACGCAGGGTCACCACGCCGTCGGTCAGGACCGGAACGTCCTCGGGAAATCGCATGCTTCAGGGTGACGCGGCGCCACCGGCGAGGCAACGTCATTTCCCTGACAGCGGCGGGTTTCGACACTAGGCTGTGGACGTGAACGCAGCCGGAACGGAGCCGTCGCGGGGCCGGGGTGGGCAGCTGGCCGCCCAGCGGCAGGCCACGATCGTTGCCGAGGTCAACAGTCGCGGCGCGATCACGGTCGCCGAGCTGGTCGATCGGTTCGGGGTGTCGGACATGACGATCCGGCGCGATCTGGACGCGCTCGACTCCAGCGGGTTACTGCACAAGGTGCACGGCGGCGCCACGTCGGTCGGGCTGCGCAGCGCGCACGAGCCCGGGTTCGACGCCAAGCTGACGCAGGAGTCCGCGGCCAAGCAGGCGATCGCGGCCGAGGCGGCCGGCCGGGTCCAGCCGGACAGCGCGATCGGGATCGGTGCCGGTACGACGACGTACGCGCTGGCTCGTCAGTTGCTGCGGGTGGAGAACTTGACAGTTGTCACGAACTCGGCGCGGATCGCGGATGTGTTCCACGGCAACAGCCGCTCGGATCGCACGGTGGTCCTGATCGGCGGTATCCGCACTCCTTCGGACGCGTTGGTCGGCCCGATCGCCACCGCCGCCCTGGCGTCGCTGCATCTCGATCTGTTGTTCCTCGGCGCGCACGGCGTCGACGCCGAGCACGGACTGAGTACGCCGAACCTGATGGAAGCCGAGACCAACCGGTCCTTCATCGCCGCGAGCCGCGAGGTGGTCGTGGTCGCGGACCACACCAAGTGGGGAACGGTCGGGTTGAGCACCTTCGCCACCTGGGCCGACCTCGACGTCATCGTCACCGACAGCGGACTGTCCACCGCCGCCCGCAAAGCCATGCGGGACACCGGCTGCGAGCTGATCCTCGCCTCCTAGTTGAGGCGCGACGCTCCGGCTGACGGGGTCGCCGCGAGGGCGCTGGGTGCGGTGAAACCGTGCTCCGCAAAGGCTTTCTCGATCGCCGCGAGGACGGACTCGGCCGCGTCCGCCACAACCAGCGCGATGATGCAGCCACCGAAGCCGCCGCCGGTCATCCGGGCGCCGAGCGCACCGGCCTCGAGCGCGGTGTCGACGGCGACGTCCAGCTCGGGCACGGTGATCTCGAAGTCGTCCCGCAGCGACGCGTGCGACGCGGTGAACAACGGCCCGACCTCCTGCAGCCGACCGGCCCGCATCAACGCCACCGCTTCCTCGACCCGGCGGATCTCGGTGACCACGTGCCGCACCCGGCGCCGTACGACGTCGTCGCTCAACCGGGCGAGTGCGTCGTCGAGGTCCTCGTACGCGATCGACCGCAGGGCCGGTACGCCGAGCTCGGCGGCGGCCTGCTCACAGCTCTTCCGGCGGGCGGCGTACTCGCCGTCGACGTGCCGGTGGGGTGCCTTCACATCGACGACCAGCAGCGCGAGGTCGTCGGCCGCCGGATCGAACGGGATCTGGTCGGTGGACATCGCGCGGATGTCGAAGTACAGGGCATGACCGGCGGTGCAGCACATCGACGCCATCTGGTCCATCAGGCCGACCGGGGCGCCGACGTACTGGTTCTCGGCGCGCTGGGCGAGCCGCGCGACCTCGGCGGGGTCGACCTCGATGCCACGCAGGCCGAGCAGGGCGACGGAGGTCGCGCAGAGGAGTGCCGCGGACGACGAGAGGCCGGCGCCGGAGGGCAGGTCGGAGTCGACCAGGAGATTGGCGCCGCCGATCGCGTAGCCGGACTCGCGCAGGATCCAGGCCGCACCGGCCGGGTACGCCGCCCAGTCACTGACGGAGCCCGGAGTCAGTTCGTCGATGGCGAACTCGGTGATGCCCTTGTGCCCGGTGGACGCGACCGCGATCCGGCCGTCGTCGCGCTGCGAGGCGGTGACCACGATCCGGTTCGGCAGGGCGATCGGCAGGACCAGGCCGTCGTTGTAGTCGGTGTGCTCGCCGATCAGGTTGACCCGGCCGGGAGCGCGCCAACTGCCGTCCGGCGCCGTACCGAAAACGTCCTGGAAACTCACGAACCCACCTTCCGCAGGGTCTCGGCCACGTCCTCGGGCCGGGTGTCGCTGATGAACGCGCCCATGCCGGACTCCGAGCCGGCCAGGTATTTGATCTTGTCCGCGGCCCGGCGGATCGACAACACCTCGAGATGGAGGTAGCCGAGCTCGCGATCGATCCGGACCGGGGCCTGGTGCCAGGCCGCGATGTAGGGCAGCGGATCGCCGTACAGGCCGTCGAGTCGTTGGAGTACGTCGAGGTACAGCTCGGCGAAGTCGTCGCGCTCGCCGACCGACAGCTCGTCGATGCCGAAGACCTGACGGTGCGGGTAGAGGTGCACCTCGACCGGCCAGCGGGCGGCCTCGGGCACGAACGCGGTCCAGTTGCCGTTCGCGGCGATCACCCGGCTGCCCTCCTTCCGCTCGGCGGCCAGGACGTCGGCGAACAGGTTGCTGCCGGCAACTTCCTGGTGCTGCCGGGCCCGCGCCATCAGGGTGCGCATCCGCGGCGGCAGGAACGGGAAGGCGTAGATCTGGCCGTGCGGGTGGCTGAGCGTCACGCCGATCTCACGGCCGCGGTTCTCGAACGGGAAGACGAGCTCGACGTCGTCGCGGGCGCCCAGCTCGGCGGTCCGGTCGGCCCAGGTGTCGACCACCAGCCGGGCCTGGCCCTGGGACAGGTGCGTGAACGACTGGTTGTGGTCGCTGGTGAAGCAGACCACCTCGGTCCGGCCCGGGCCGGCGAACGAGGGGAACCGGTTCTCGAACACGGCCACGTTGTAGTCGTGGTCCGGGATCTCGGTCGGGTTGCCCGGCTTGCTCGCGCACAGCGGGCACTGGTCGGCCGGCGGCAGATAGGTCCGGGTGTTGCGGTGGGTCGCGTAGGTGATCACATCACCGGTCAGCGGGTCGGTCCGCAGCTCGACCTGTGGTTGCGGGGCGGGCAGTCCGCGGGTGTCCTCGAGCGGCACCCGGGCCGGCGCGTCGGCCGGGTCGTAGTAGATCAGCTCGCGTCCGTCGGACAGCCTGGTGTCGGTCCGGCGTACCCCGCGCGGTGTCTTCATCGGTTGACCCTCCCGGCCGTACGACGTGGACGGCCAGGAATCATCGTAAACCAACAAACTCGAACATGCAGCATGGTACGGGCCACCGCTAGGCTTGTCGGATGGACGACTACGCCCAACGCACGCCCTCTCGACGTACGACGAGAGGGCGTTAGGAACTCCGAACCATGAAAGTCACCCTGCTCAACATCGCCCTGATCCTGGTCTTCGTGCTGATCGGCGGGGTCTTCGCCGCGGCCGAGATGGCGCTCGTCTCGCTGCGCGAGAGCCAGCTCAAGTCGCTGTCGCACCGCGGCCGGCGTGGCGAGATCGTGGCCAAGGTGGCCGCCAACCCGAACCGGTTCCTGTCCGCCGTCCAGATCGGCGTGACCCTGATGGGGTTCCTGTCCGCCGCCTTCGGTGGCGCGACGCTCGCCGACGGCCTGTCCCCGCACCTGCAGAAGCTGGGCCTGCCCGAGTCGGTGGCCAACACAGTCGCCCTGGTGCTGATCACGATCTGCATCTCCTACGTATCGATCGTGATCGGCGAGCTCGCGGCCAAGCGGCTCGCGCTGCAGCGGGCCGAGACGTTCGCGCTCGGCCTGGCGCCGCTGGTCGACAAGATCGCCTCCGGCGCCCGCCCGGTCATCTGGCTGCTGTCGAGGTCGACCGACCTGGTGGTCCGTGCCCTCGGCGGTGACCCGAACGCGAACCGCGAGGTGATGTCCGACGAGGAGCTGCGCGACCTGGTCTCCGCGCACGAGTCGCTCGGTGAGGAGGAGCGCCGGATCGTCGACGATGTGTTCGAGGCCGGCGGCCGGCAACTCCGCGAGCTGATGCTGCCGCGCACCGAGGTGGACTTCGTCGACGCGGAGATGCCGGCGTACAAGGCGGTCAAGTTCGCCGCCGAGCGGCCGCACTCGCGCTACCCGGTGATGAACGGCTCGGCCGACGACATCGTCGGCTTCGTGCACGTCCGGGACCTGTTCGACCCCGCGGTCGCGTCTCGTTCGGTCCGGGTCGGCGACCTGGCCCGCGAGGTGCTGATGCTGCCGGACACCGCGAAGCTGCTGCCCACGCTGACCGAGATGCGCCGGGTGTCGACCCATCTGGCCATCGTCCTGGACGAGTACGGCGGTACGGCGGGCATCGTCACGCTGGAGGACCTGGTCGAGGAACTGATCGGCGACATCAAGGACGAGTACGACGAGGAGTCCGGCGAGACCACCCGGTTGCGCAGCGGCGACATCGAGGTCGACGGCCTGCTCAACCTCGACGACTTCGCCGACGAGACCGGCGTCGAGCTGCCCGACGGCCCCTACGAAACCGTCGGCGGCTTCCTCGCCGCCCAACTCGGCAAGGTGCCGTCCACCGGTGACGAGGCCCGCGTCGACGGTCACACGCTCACCGTCATCGAGATGGACGGCCGCCGGGTGGCCCGGGTCCGGATCCACCGCCTCAAACCGGCAGGGGAGGAGCCGGTTCCGGCCGAGGAGCCAGCACCTGCCGGCGACTGAGGATGACCAGGCCGCCGACGACGTAGCCGAGGCCCTGGAAGACCAGGACGGGGATGATGCCGACGGCGTCGCCGAGGAAGCCGGCCGAGGTGATGCCGACCAGGACGGCGACGGACTCGGTGGCGGTGATCGCGCCGAAGATGCGGCCGCGGGTGCCGTCCTGGGTGAGGTTCTGGAACACCGTCATCATGCCGGCGACCGTGAAGGCGCCAGGGAGTCCGACGACGATCATGCAGGCGAAGGCCGGGATCAGGCTGTCCGAGATCAGCGGGTAGCAGAACAGCGTCAGGTCGACCAGGCCGAAGAAGAAGGCACCGACGCCCCACATTGTTGCTGCAGGCAACCGTGACCCGATGGCCGCGGCGACCAGCCCGCCGACGATGCCGCCGATCGCCTGCGACGAGACGATCAGGCCGTACGCCGTACCGTCACCGCCCAGCTCGGAGCTGACGAAGGGTGCGAACAGCGTGCTCATGATCCCTTCGCCGACACCGGTGACGAGGCAGAAGACGAACAACAGCCGCATCGCCTGCCCCGCGACGCACAGCCGCAGACCTTCGGTCCACTCGGCCCGCAGACGGCGGATCGCCCCGCCAGCCTCCTCGGCCGCGCTCGCTTCGTCGTGCTCATGTGGGGTACGGCGATGCCGCATGCCGGCGACCAGGACGACGGCAATCAAGAAGGTGCCGGCATCGGCCAACCCCAGCAGGGTGAGACCACCGAGCGCCGCGAACACGCCGCCCAGGGCGGCGCCGACCAAGCGGGCGATGTCGCGGATCTGACCGTTCAAGGCGTTGGCCGTCACCAGTTGCTCGGACTCGACCAGCACCGGCACCAGCGACTGCTCGGCCGGGCTGAAGAACTGCTGCAAACAGCTCTGCGCGAGGACGACGCCGTACACGATCCAGATCGCGCTCTCGTCCCGGACGGCGAGCAACGGCAGCAACACCAGCGCGTTGAGTACGTTCGTCACGATCATCGTCTTCCGCCGGTCCCAGCGATCGACGAAGACTCCGGCCAGCGAGCCGAGCACGACCGGCGGCACGAACGACGCCAGCAGCAGCCCGCCGGAGGCCAGCGTGGATCCGGTCAGCACATACACCTGGAACGCGAGCCCGGTCCGCAGCAGCCAGTCGCCGATCAGCGAGATCAGCCCGGCGCTCAGCATCAGCCGGTAGTCGCGCTGCCGTGCGAGGACGCCCCACAGGTCCTTCATCACTGCTCCTCAGGTGTGATGGTGACGATCTGCGTGATGGAGACATGGCGGCTGCCCGGCGGGCGGGTGGACTTGTCGTCGATCGGCCGCTCGTCGACGTACCGCTGCAGCAACGCGTCGATCTGGGTAACGAGCTCGGACAGTTCCTCGGCGGTCAGGTAGAACCCGCTCTGCCCGATGCCCGAGTTGTCCCGCCAGACCGCGTCCTCGGTCGTGCGTTCCTGCTGCCATTGGCTGAGACGCTCCAGCGCCCGCTCGGCCAGCAGTTGCTCGAGGACGTCGGCTGCCGCCGCCCCCTCGGGAGTCGTGGCGGCGTCGCGCCACGACTGCGAGGTCGACACCAGCCGCCACGGCCGCTCCCGGTTGTCCTTGCCCGGCGCCGGTTCGACGAAGTCGTACTTCGCCAGCTGCCGCAGGTGATGCGACGCCAGCGCCTGGCTGATGCCGAGCCGCCGGGCCGCGTCGGCCGCGGTCATCGGCCCTTCCCGCCCGAGCAGCGACTGCAGGTCGAGCCGGACCGGATGGGCCATCGCCCGAATAGCCAGCGGATCGGCCAGCAACCGCGTCCGCCGCGGATCCTTCTCCAAAGACATGCTTGGAATATGCGACAGCCTGAATCGGATGTCAAGCCGTTGCTTGGAATGTTGTCGCGCGGACCGAAGAACGGGTAGTGGTGGGCGTCGCCTCGCCCGAGAGCGATGGTTCGCGCCCAGGCTGCCTTGCCGGGGTCGACCACTACCCGTCCGTCGGTACGGTCAGCCGGTCTGTTCGCGGATCCACTCGAGGGCGTCCTCGGCGTGGGCCAGGACGGAGATGTGGCCGAGGCCGGGACGCAGGTCGAGGTCGGCGGTGCGGAGGTGGTCGGCCAGCCAGCGGCCATGGGAGCTGGGGATGATGCCGTCGTCGGTGCCGTGGACGAGGAGGGTCGGAGCGGTGATCGTGGCCGGGTCGCAGCCCCAGGGCACTACGTAGGAACAGTCATCGTCGATCAGCCCGTCCGGACCGTTCGGCATCGACTTGTCACCCGCGACCGACCCCAGCCAGCCCCACGGCCCGTCGAACATGGCCAGGTCCGCCTCGGTGAACTCCGGGTCGTACTCCACTCCCGACGCCTCGTGGCGCTCCTTCGCCGACCTCCCCGCGGCCGCGGCCCGGAGTGACGCCAGTCCGGACGGGATCATCCCGTCGTACCTGTCGAGACCTTCGGCGTCGTACGGCGCGATGGCCGCGAACGTGGCGACGGCCTCGACCCGCTTGCCGAGGACCGCGGCCGAGCCGAGGGCGTACGAGCCGCCGCCGGAGTAGCCCATCAGCGCGAAGGTGCCGACCCCGAGTGCGTCCACGACTGTGGTCAGATCGGCCGCGACCGAGGCCATCGTGCGTCCGGGTGCCGGCGTCGAACCGCCGTACCCTGGCCGGTCGAACGAGACCCAGCGGATGCCGAGCCAGTCGCCGGCTTCGAACAGCGGCTCCGGCGGGACGCCCAGGTTCGGCGTGCCGTGGTGCCAGACGACCGTCAGCCGGGCGGTGTCGCCGGGCGCGCTGTCGTACACGTGCAGGGTGCGGCCGTCCGCCAGCCGGAGGTCCGTCTCGTCCATATCGCTCACCTTAGGTTCGTCGGGGTCTTGGCGAGCGGTACGTCGGAGGCCCACGGACGGAGTCGACATTCGAACGAGCGGAGCGAGTTCGTCATCTGGCGCCGCCGGGCGCGAGGTTTTGCCCGGAGGTGAAATGTCGAGTCCTGGCGGCCGCCTCCGACCTCTGCTGCGAAGATCCACTCAGACTCCGAAAGGAACCAGTCATGAAGTACCTGCTGCTCATTCACAGCAACCCGATCACCTGGGGACACCCGTCGTTCCTGTACACCGACGAGGGCCAAGCGCTGCCGAAGAAGGCCCGCGATGCCCTGGAGGCTCAGCTGAACAGCCTTCTCGACGAGTTGGACACCTCCGGTGAGCTGGTCACGGCCGTGCCGCTCGAGCCGCCGTCCAGCACTCGGGTCGTCCGTGTCCGCAAGGGCGTCCGGGCGACCACCGACGGCCCGTACTCCGAGGCCAAGGAGCAACTCGCCGGCGTCTTCCTCATCGATGTCGCCACCCCTGAGCGGGCCGAGGCGATCGCGGCCACCATCCCGGAGGCTCAGTTCGTCGCGGTGGAGGTCCGCCCGGCCTCGGTCTTCGACTAACTGACCAGCCGGGTGTGGTTCTCCCCGGTCGCGAGGGCGGGGTCGAGGGCGCCGAGGGCCAGCCAGGTGGCGCCGCCGACCCCGTCCCTCGCGGTCAGGACCTCACCGGAGAAGTGCTGATGGATGGCGTCCCTGATCAGGCGGCCGACCGGTGAGGCTTCGCCCGCGACACTGCCCGCGAGCACCATCGGGCCTTTGTCCGACGTTGTCCGGAGCCGGCCGACTGTCGCTGTGAGCAGTTCGGCTGCGCGTTTCACCAGAGCGCGTGCCGTTTCGTCGTTCTGCTCGTACGCCGCCACCACGGTCCGTGCCAACTCTGCGAGCAGGACCGGTGGCCGGCTGTTCACCGTGCGGATCAAATCGTCACGCAGTACGTCGTATCCCTCGCGCAACGCGATCGCATGCTCGTCCCGGTCGGGCAGGATCGCCTGTACGACGGATTGCCCGAGCAGGCCGAGTGGTTCGCCCAGATCCAGTGCGAGCAGCACACTGCGCACTGCTTCCCGGCCGAGCCAGAATCCGGACCCGTCGTCACCGAGCAGCCAGCCGTGCCCGTCCGCGGTCCGTACCAGCTGGTGGTTGCGCATCAGTCCGGCGTTGCTCCCGGTCCCCGCGATCAGCACGGTCCCGTCCGGTTCCGCCGTACCGGAGGCGAAGGCCACTTCGAGATCGCCGATGAAGTCGGGCTTGATGGTCAGGCCGACGCCGGACCAGGCGGCGTCGAACTGGGCTGCCACGTCGGGCCGCGCCAGCGCCGAGCCGCCGGCGACGCCGACCACCGCTGCTTTGACCGCGGTCGGGTCCAGTCCGGCCAGTGCCGCGTGAAGCGCCTGACCGAAGTTGGCCGCCGCACTTGCGGGATGACTGGTCGGGTTTCCGCCCGCGGCGGCACCCCGGCCGACTACGTTGCCGTCAGGGTCCGCGATCACGATCCGGGTGGAGGTGCCGCCGAGGTCGCCGCCCAGCACCAGTGCTGCTGGTATCGAGACCACTGGGTCGGCAGGTTCCGGCAGCGGGCGTTCGACCGACATACGCGATGCTCCAAACTGCTCAAAAGAGCCTCTCAGCAAGCATAAGAGAACAAGGTTACGCAACGGTTCCGATCCGGCGAGAAGAGTGAGATCGGCCTTGACTTTAGCTGCCAGGTAAGAAAAGTTCTGTCCAGCAAACCGCAAAGTTGCGCACTTGTCGGCACCGGGAGTGTCGTAGCGAACAGGTTAATCGAGGGGTGGGGGCCGCTGATGGCCAGCAGTAAGCACGGGGGACCGGCAGAGTCCGGTGGTCTGAGCGCGCAGGCATATGTACACACGCTGACGCCGATCCTGGCCGCGGTCACCGAGCAGATCGACGGACCGATCCAGCAGGCCGCGGACCTGATGACCACGGCGCTGCGCGCCGACGGCGTCATCCAGGCCTTCGGTTCCGGCCACTCCGAGGCGCTGGCGATGGAGATCGCCGGCCGCGCCGGCGGCCTGATCGCGACCAACCGGATCGCGCTGCGCGATCTTGTCCTGCTCGGCGGCGAGCCCGCCGAGTTGCTCGGCAGCGCTGAGCTCGAGCGTGACCCGTCGTACTCCCGGAAGCTTTATGAGCTGTCCGCGGCTCGGCCGGGGGACCTGTTCGTGATCGCCTCCAACTCCGGCGTGAACGGTTCGATCGTCGAGCTGGCGTCGGTGGTGAAGGAGAAGGGCCACCCGCTGATCGCGATCACCTCGCTGCAGCACACCGGCGGGGTGGACTCGCGCCACCCGTCCGGCAAGAAGCTGATCGACTTCGCCGACGTCGTACTGGACAACCACGCGCCGTACGGCGACTCCGTGCTCGACCTGCCCGACGGCGGTGGCAAGGTCTGCGCGGTGTCGTCCATCACCGCCGCGCTGATCGCCCAGATGCTGGTCGCCGAGGTACTGCGCCGGATGACGGACGCCGGCGAGACGCCGCCGGTCTACCTGTCCGCGAACATCCCCGGTGGCGACGAACACAACCACGCCCTTGAAGCAAGGTATGCCGGTCGCATCCGGCGTACTGCGTGAAACCCTCCTTGGAAGGCAGGACTATGACCACTCCCAACAACCTGTCGCGGCGCCTGTTCCTGCAGCGCGCAGCGGTCGGCACCTTGCTGGCGACCGGCGGCAGCACGCTTCTGGCCGCCTGTGCCGGTAGCGGCAGCAACGACAGCGGTTCCAGCGGTGGCGGCGCCGACAAGACCGCGGACAACCCGTTCGGCATGGCGGAGAAGTCGGCCGTTGAGGCGGTGATCTTCAATGGTGGGTACGGCTACGACTACGTGACGTTCGCGGCCAACCTCGTTCAGCAGAAGCAAGCGGGCTCGACGGTCAAGGTTGCTCCGTCCACCGAGATCGCCCAGCAGCTGCAGCCGCGCTTCGTCGGTGGCAACCCGCCGGACCTGATCGACAACTCCGGCAAGGCCCAGATCGGCTTCGGCACGATCCTGGACCAGCTCGCGCCGCTGGACGACGTCTTCGAGGCCAACAACTACGAGGGCACGAAGATCGCCGACACCCTGTACCCCGGCGCCAAGGTCCCCGGTACCTTCGACGGCAAGTTCGTCGCCATGAACTACGTGCTCACCCTCTACGGCCTGTGGTACTCCGAGAGCCTGTTCAAGGAGAACAGCTGGGAGCTGCCGAAGACCTACGACGCGCTGCTCGACCTCGGCGCCAAGGCCAAGGCGAAGGGCAAGTACCTGTTCGTCTGGGGCAAGGAAGCCGCGACCTACTACCACACCCTGGCCGTCGACTCCGCGATCAAGGAGGGTGGCGACGAGGTCCGGCTGGCGCTGGGGAACCTGGAGGAGAACTGCTGGTCGCAGCCGCAGCTCCAGAGCGTCTTCAAGGCCCTGGAGACCATGGTCAAGAACGGCTACTTCGTCCCCGGCGGCGCCGGCACCCAGTTCACCGCCGCCCAGGCGAAGTGGAGCAACGACCAGCAGGCCATCCTCTACCCCTCGGGCTCGTGGATCGAGAACGAGATGAAGAAGGCCACCAAGAGCGGGTTCCAGATGAAGGGCATCCCCGAGCCCACGCTGACCGAGAGCCCGAAGCTGCCGTACGCGGCGCTGCGCAGTGCGGCCGGTGAGCCGTTCATCGTCCCGTCCAAGGGCAAGAACGTTGCCGGCGGCAAGGAGATCCTGCGGGCCATGCTGTCCAAGGAGGCGGCGACCAACTTCGCCAAGACGCGGCTGGCGCCGACGATCGTCAAGGGTCTTGTTCCCGCGGACGGTTTCGGTTCGACCGCGCTGCAGTCGCAGATCGCGATGCTGGACGCCGCCGGCACGAACATCTTCGACTACCAGTTCGTCAGCCTGTACGGCATGAACACCGACAACCTCGTGGTCTGGAACTCGTTCCTGTCCGGCCAGCTCGACGCAGCTGGCCTGACGAAGGGCCTGCAGGAGATCACGGACAAGGTGCGCAACGACAGCTCCGTCAAGAAGATCCCGGTCACGGCGTGACCGTGTCGCACACTGTCGTGCCGGGGGGCGGACCCAAGCGGTCCGCCCCCCGGCGGCGCCGGCCGCTGACCTTCGACCGGGTCAGCTTCATGGTCGTCTTCCTCGGCCTGCCGCTGGCGATCTTCGTGATCTTCGTGGTCTCTCCGTTCGTGCAGGCGCTGTGGTACTCGCTGACCGACTGGTCCGGGTTCAGCTCGAAGATGAACTTCGTCGGCTTCGACAACTACGTCAAGCTGTTCCACGACGACATCTTCCTGAAGGCCGTGCGCAACAACATCGAGCTGGCGATCGTCGTGCCGATCGTGACGATCGTGCTGGCGCTGACCCTTGCCACGCTGGTGACGATCGGCGGCTCGGGCACCGGGACCGTCCGCGGACTGCGCAACTCCGGCTTCTACCGGATCGTCTCGTTCTTCCCGTACGTGATCCCCGCGATCGTGATCGGCCTTATCTGGGCACAGGTGTTCACGCCGGGCTCGGGCTTGCTGGACGCGGTGCTGTCGAAGATCGGGCTGCACCAGTTCGAGAACTACGCGTGGCTCGGTGACGCGCGGACCGCGATGCCGGTGTCGATGTTCGTGATGATCTGGGGCTTCGTCGGCTTCTACATGGTGCTGTTCATCGCGGCCATCCGGGGCATCGATCCCGAGGTGTTCGAGGCTGCCCGGATCGACGGCGCCGGCCGGTTCCGCACCGCGGTGTTCCTGACGGTGCCGCTGATCCGCGACAACGTGCAGACGGCGTACATCTATCTCGGCATCGCCGCCCTCGACGCCTTCGTCTACATGCAGGCGCTGAACCCCGGCGGCGGCCCGCAGAACTCGACGCTGGTCATGCCCCAGCAACTGTTCACCACGGCCTTCACCAAGGGGCAGTTCGGTTACTCGACGGCGATGGGCGTGGTCCTGGCCACCGTGACGCTGCTGTTCGCGCTCGTGGTCTTCGTGGTGAACGCCCTGACCGGCGGACGTGAGCGGAAGGTGAAGGCACGCCGATGACAACCACCGCCGACCGGGCCGAATTCGTCGCCGGGTCCCGCGCGCCGGACAAGCAGGCCCCGGAGGGCAAGCGCGTTGCCACGACCGCCCACATCGCGCTGATCCTGTGGTCGCTGTTGGTGATCCTGCCGCTGCTGTGGACGTTGCTGTCCTCGTTCAAGACGACGCAGGAGATCCTGGGCAACCCACTGTCACTGCCGGGCAAACTGCAATTCAGCAATTACGCCAGCGCCTGGACGACGGCCGGCATCGGTCGCTACTTCGCGAACACGGTGGTCGTCGTCGGCTCCGCGCTGGTGCTGGTGATGATCCTGGGTGCCATGTGCGCGTACGTGCTGGCCAGGTTCTCGTTCCGCGGCAACCGGCTGATCTACTACTCCATGCTGGCTGGGCTGACGTTCCCGGTCTTCCTGGCGATCGTGCCGCTGTTCTTCGTGCTGAAGAACCTCGCGCTGCTCAACACCCTCCCAGGGCTGATCATCACGTACGTCGCGTTCGCGCTGCCGTTCACCGTCTTCTTCCTGCACAGCTTCTTCAAGGCGCTGCCGGGCGAGGTGTACGAGGCGGCGCAGATCGACGGGGCAGGTGAGTGGCGCACGTTCTTCTCGGTGATGTTACCGATGGCGCGGCCGGGGATGGCGTCGGTCGCCATCTTCAACTTCCTGGGGTTGTGGAACCAGTTCCTGCTCCCCGTCGCCCTGAACACCGACTCGAACAACTACGTGCTCTCGCAGGGCATGGCCTCGTTCGCATCGCAAGCCGGTTATGCGGTGGACTTCGGCGCCCTGTTCGCGGCCGTGGTGATCACAGTGGCGCCGGTTCTGGTGGTCTACATCATCTTCCAGCGTCAACTGCAGGTCTCCGTCACCGCCGGCGGCGTGAAGTAGGTAGCGTGCCGTGATGCTGACACGGCGGACGTTGTTGCAGAGCGCGCTGGCCGGAGCGGTCCTGAGCAGGTGCTCGTCGGGTACGACGGGCACCGGCTCGACCGCGTCGCCCGGCAACCCGTTCATGGTCGACGGATCCGCGCCCGTCGACGTCGCGATCGGCGAGGAGTACGGCGGCTTCGCGGCCGCGGCGTACCGGAAGAAGTACGCGAGCGCCACGGTGTCGCCGACGGTGAACGCGCAGCTCGCGAATGCGCTGTTGCCGCGGTTCGCGGCGGGGAATCCGCCGGATGTGGTGCTGAGCACCGGGGACCAGGCGCTGGAGCTCGGCCGGCTGGTGAAGGAGAACCAGCTGGCGGATCTGCGATCGTTGCTCAACGCACCGGCCTGGGACAACGCGAACGCGAAGGTCGAGGACAGCCTGCTCCCGGGGATGCTGGACGCCGGGCAGTACGACGGGACCCAGCGGACCGTCAACTACGTCGCCACTGTGTACGGCCTGTGGTACTCGGCCAGTCTGTTCCAGCGCAACGGCTGGGACGTGCCCCGCACCTGGCCGGAACTGCTTGCCCTCGGCACCGATATGAAGGCGGCCGGCCTCGGCCCGTTCGTCTACGCGGGCGCGCATCCGTACTACGTGCTCGAAATGGTGCTCACCCTCGCCGCCAAGGCCGGCGGCCACGACGTGGTGAAGCGGATCGACAACCTCGACGACGGCGCCTGGAAGGACGAGAGCGTCACCCGCGCGATCACCGCGGTCGGCGAGCTCGTGAAACGCGGGCTGATCGCGCCGGGCAGCGCCGGCTTCGACCACATCGGCTCGCAGAAGCGCTTCCTGGCCTCGAAGGCCGGTCTGCTGCCGTGCGGCAACTGGCTCGAGAACGAGATGAAGGCGCTGATCCCGCAGAACTTCGGGCTGACCCTGATCGGCGTACCAGCCCTGGACGGGTCGGCGGCGCTGGGCCGGGGTCTCCACGTCGCGGCGACCGCGCCGTACCTGGTGCCGGAGCAGGCGAAGAACAAGGCCGGCGGCCTGGAATACCTGCGGGCCACGCTCTCGAAGGACGTCGCGGCCCAGGTCACCTCGGAGTCCAACCAGCTCACGATCGTCCGCGGCGCGGCCGACGGCCTGGAGATCGGTACGGCGCTGCGCTCGGCCCGCGACCTGCTCACCGCAGCCGGCGACCAGGTGATCACGTGGTACTTCGACAGCTGGTACCCCGCCTTCGCCGAAACCGCCGCCCAGGTCACGGGCCAATTCCTCGCCGGCGGCCTGCAACTGTCCGAATGGACCGCCCGCATCCAGTCCGCCGCCGACCGAACCAAACAAGACAAAGCAGTCACCAAGTACCACCGGGACTGATTGGGTTACGGCAATCTAACTTCGACCGGATAGGGCAAAAACACTATCGCCGTCCGCCGCGCGCCGAACTACCCTCGAAGGTGGCAGGTGAGATCGATGGCGTGGGTAGTGGTGTTGCTCGTGTTCCTGGGGCTCTGCGTGCTGCTCAACCTTCTGCTGCCGCAGCCGCCGCCCTCGCGCTGGCGCCGCCGTCTGCAGCGGTCGGTGAACGGTCTCGCGGGGCGGATCCACCCTCGGCCCGCCCCTGAGCCCGATCCGTTCGACACCCTGCGTCTGCAGACCAGGCTCGGTCATCTCGCCGGGGAGATCCGCCGGGTCGAGGCCACCCGGATGTACGCGAAAGCTCACAAGCTGATGGCCCTCGAGGCGGCGTACGACGACCTCCTCGACGAGGCCTGCCGGATGGCCGGCGTCTCCGAAGAGGGCGACCTGAAGCGCGGCGAAGCCAAACGCTGGCTCGAGGAACAGGAACTGGCGTCCCGCGGCTGGTCCTGGTGACCTAGAGCCAGACGACCTGGTCGAGAAAGTCCTCCACGGCAGTGGCCACCTGGCCCAGCACGGCAGCCGACTCCGCGAGCCGGCCCGGCACATACATCCCGTGGTCCGCCTCCGGCACTTCCAGCACGTACGGCGTGAGCTCACGAGCGAGAGCCGAGTCCCACAACGGGTCCGCCGTACCGCCGACCAGCAGGAACGGCGCGGTCGACCGGCGGAGGCCGTCGACCACCCAGTCGCTCGTCAGCACAGGTGTGAGCCAGACCGCCGGCAATCCTCGCTCGGCGGCCAGCACGGAGGCGTGAGTGCCGAGCGACTTGCCGATCAGCAGCACGTCGCCGGTGGCGGCTGCCAGGGCCTTCGCAGCCTGTGGCAGGACCCAGGGACCGCGCTCTGCCTCGGTGAGGCTGAGCGGGCGATCGGGCTCGTCCCACCACACGGGCTGCACGCTCGCACCCCGGTGTTCGGCCGCGTCGGAGGCGAACATCGGCAGCGGAGCGGCCGGGCCGTTCTGCCCGCCGGGGAGGACAACGGCCGTACGAGAAGTCATAGGGCCGACTCTATGGGGCGAGGGGTCCGCCCCGGTGTGGCGTGGACTGGAGGCGCTGGCAGAATCGGGTGCATGTCCCTAGCTGCGTCTGACCCCTCCGCAGCCGGTTCCCAGCGTCGCCCTCGGGTGCTGTCCGGGATCCAGCCGACGGCGGACTCCTTCCACTTCGGCAACTACCTCGGCGCGTTGCGGCAGTGGGTGGCCCTGCAGGACGACCATGACGCGTTCTACTGCGTCGTCGACCTGCACGCGATCACGGTGGAGTACGAGCCGAAGGCGCTGCGGGAGCGGACCCGCCGCTCGGTCGCGCAGCTGCTCGCGGCCGGCATCGATCCGGAGCGCTCGACCCTGTTCGTCCAGTCGCATGTGCCCGAGCACGCCCAGCTGGCCTGGGTGCTCGGCTGCCTGACCGGATTCGGTGAGGCCAGCCGGATGACGCAGTTCAAGGACAAGTCCGCCAAGGGCGGCACCGACCGCGCCACGGTCGGCCTGTTCACGTACCCGATCCTGCAGGCCGCGGACATCCTGATCTACCAGGCCGACCGCGTCCCGGTCGGTGAGGACCAGCGCCAGCACCTGGAGCTGACCCGCGACCTGGCCCAGCGGTTCAACCACCGGTTCGGCAAGACGTTCCGGCTGCCGGAGCCGTACATCGTGAAGGAGACCGCGAAGATCGGGGACCTGCAGGACCCGAGCGCCAAGATGAGCAAGTCGAGCTCGTCCCCGGCCGGGATCATCGACCTGCTGGACGACCCGAAGGTGAGCGCGAAGAAGATCCGCTCCGCCGTCACCGACTCCGGCCGCGACGTCGTCTTCGACCCGGAGAACAAGGCCGGCGTGGCCAACCTGCTGACCATCTACTCGGCCCTGACCGGCCGCAAGATCAGCGAGCTCGAGGACGAGTACGCCGGCCGCGGGTACGGCGACTTCAAGAAGGACCTGGCCGAGGTCGTGGTCGAGTTCGTCACGCCGTTCCGGGAGAAGACGCTGGGCTATCTCGACGACACGGCGCAGCTGGACGGGATCCTGGCCGCCGGCGCCGAGCGTGCCCGCGCGGTCACCGAGCCGACCCTGCAACGGGTCTACGACCGGCTGGGCTTCGTGCCCGGTCCGGCAGTGGGCCGGTAGGCCCCGGATGGCGACGATCGGTGTCGCGATCCCGATCGCGGAACCCTACGGCTCGGAGCTGCAGAAGTACCGGGCCGAGTTCGGCGATCCGATGGCCGCGTCGATCCCCACCCACGTGACCCTGCTGCCGCCGACCGAGATCGACGACGCCGACCTGCGCCGGATCGACGAGCACCTGCTCGCGGTGGCCGCCCGGTTCCCGAGCTTCCGGATCCGCCTGCGCGGTACGGCGACCTTCCGGCCGATCTCGCCGGTCGTGTTCGTCCCGCTGGCCGAGGGCATCTCGTCCTGCGAGGTGCTGCAGTCCCAGGTCCGGTCCGGCCCGCTCGAGGTCGAGCTGCGGTTCCCGTACCACCCCCATGTCACGGTCGCCCATGACCTGGACAAGGATGCGCTGGACCGTGCGTACGACGCCCTGGCCGAATACGACTGCTCGTTCGACGTCGAGTTCTTCAGCCGCTACGAGCACGGCGCCGACGGCGTGTGGCGGCCGCAGCGCGCCTTCCCACTGGCAACCTAATCCACTGGCGACCTAGCCGGCTGGCAGGCTAGGCCCGGCACTCTCGGGTACAGGAGCGGTATGGGGATCATCAAGGCGGCGTGGCAGTGGTTCGGCAAGACCCAGGTGTGGCGGGCCTGGCAGCGGTACGGCAACTGCCGGGGCAACCGGTTGGCCGGGGCAACGACCTTCTTCGGGTTCCTGTCGATGTTCCCGCTGATCGTGCTGGCCGCTGCGATCACCGGTGTGCTGCTCGGCGACGAAGCGGTCGACACGCTCAAGGACACTCTGCACCAGAACCTCCCCGGCATCGACAACCAGATCGACATCGACTCGCTGATCGCCCACGCCGGCACCATCGGACTGATCTCCGCTGTCGCGCTGCTGTTCACCGGGCTCGGCTGGATCGACTCGATGCGGGCCTCGATCCGGTCGATGCACGAATTGGACGACCAGCCCGGCAACTTCGTGATGGTGAAGCTCTGGGACTTCGTCGCCCTCGTCGGTCTGGGCCTGATCGCCTTGATTTCCACCGGTGTCTCGTCGGTTCTGTCCGCGCTGACGCAGCGGATCGTCGACCGGACGAATCTGGACGGGAGCTTTCTGACCGTCTGCAGCGTCGTGTTAGGCATCGTGACAGGTGCCATCCTGATCCTCTACCTGCAGACGGCCCTGCCGGGGATCATCCTGCCGGGGAAGGTCGCGCTGATCGCAGCACTGGCCGGCGGCATCCTGTACTACCTCGCGCAGAAGCTCGGCAGTCTGTATGTGACCCACGTCATCGGGACGAACGCAGCGTACGGCACTCTGGCCCTGCCGCTGGCGTTGTTGGTGTGGATCTACCTGCTGACGCGCGCGATCATGGTCATCGCGGCGTGGACCAAGGAGGCGACCCTGGACGCCCGTGCTCCGGGCGAGGTCGAGCCCGAGCCGGAGCCGCTGGAGCCAGAGCCGGTGGAAGAGCCGCTGCTGCTCGGGCCGCCTGGAAAGCGCTACAAAGTGGTGCCGGTGCCGCAGCGGAAGGCCGATACCGTCGCGGTCGCCGCCGGTGCAGTGCTGGGCGTCACCGTGTCCGTTCTGGCCGCGCAGGTCGGCAAGGCCGCTCGTTCGCTTCGGCGTTAGGCCTCAGTGACGGCGCCGGCGCAGGGTGCGTGGGCGGCGGAGGAAGAGACTCAGGAGCAGTACGGGCGGGCCGGCGTAGGCCCAGGCAGGGACGCGGAAGGCCAGGGACTGCACGGCCTGGCCGGGGTTCAGGACTGTGCGGCTGCGCGGCGGGTGCGTCGTACCGGAGGATTCGGTCTTCTTGCCGTCAGCGGGCTGGGGTGCGGACTTGGGCTTCACCGCGGGCTTGACCAGGCTGCCGACCGGGGTGAGCTTGCCGTAGTTGTCGAACGTCCAGGTGAGCAAGTTGCTGGCGTCCTCGGTGATGCCGTGCGGCGCGTTCATCATGGTCACCACCAGCGTGTGCCCGTTGCGTCGGGCCGCTCCGACGAACGTGTTGCGGGCCAGCGTGGTGTAGCCGGTCTTGACGCCCAGTGCGCCGTCGTAGCTGAACAGCAGCTTGTTCTGGTTCGCGACCTGGTAGGTGCCCTTGCCCTTGCCTGCGTTCGGGAAGGCCGTGTACTTCGTCGACGCATACTTCGCGAAGTCCGGGCGGCCCAGGCCGTTCTGTGCGAACAGGGCCAGGTCGTAGGCGCTGGAGTACTGCCCGTCGGCGTCGAGGCCGGTCGGGTCGGTCACGTGGGTGTCGAGTGCGCCGATCTCGGCGGCCTTCTGGTTCATCCGCTGGATGGTTGCCGGTATGCCGCCCTGGTCGTGCGCGCACAGTGCGTGCACCGCGTCGTTCCCGGAGGCCAGGAACATGCCCTGGAAGAGCAGGTCGACCGTGTACGTCAGTCCCGGGTAGACACCGACCTTGCTGCCGATGATCCCGGCGTCGGCGTCTGTACCGACTACTTGGTCGGTCTTCTTGAGCCGTGGTAGCAGGACGAGGGCCGTCAGGGTCTTGAGGGTGCTGGCGGGCCGCAGCTTGGCATGCGGTGCCTTGGCGGCCAGTACGGCGCCGGTGTCGAGGTCGGCGACGACGTACGCGGATGCCTGGACGGCCGGCGGTGCCGCCCCATCGGCGACGACCGTCGGCTTCGCGGTCAGCAGGTCGCCGCCGACCGGGCCTTGTGAGCCCTGGTCGGCGGCGGTCGCTGTCAGAGGTCCGGTGACCACCAGTGCGGCGGCCGCGCAGCCCGTCAGAAGCAAACGCATCGGCCGCACTCTAGTTGCCTCGTGGGGCAGATGTCACAGTCGGGTCTCATGCCCGATAGGCAGTCCACATGTTGCTGATGCGGGTGCTCTGGCCCGGAGTGAACTGGTTGTAGCAGGAGTCGTAGGAGTAGTCCATGTAGTTGTGGATGGGGTCGACACCCGGCAGCGAGCAGGAGTCCCGGCCGGTCGGGCAGCCGCTGCTGGCGCTGCTCTGGGCCGGCGTGTCGGACACGGAGTCGTTCGTGCTCGTGCAACCGCCCTGGAAGGTGTGGTAGAGCCCGAACCAGTGACCGGCCTCGTGGGACGCGGTCTTGCCGAGGTTGAAGTTGGTCGCGGAGCCGCCGGGCAGCGAGCTGTACTGCACCCGGATGCCGTCGATCGACGGGTTGCTCGCGTAGTCCCACGGGAACGTCGCGATGCCAAGGTAGGAGAAGTCGACCAGCCAGATGTTCAGGGCGTTCTTGCCACCCTTGCGCGTTTGTGACCGGTACGTCGTGCTCTGGCCGTCGCGGTGCCAGGTGTTGTTGTTGAACCGGTCGGTGCCGGCCAGGTAGAACGTGAAGCCGGTGTTCGCGGCCTGCGACGACTCGCCGCCGGCGTAGTCCTGGTTCAGCTCGGCGATCTGCTGGTTGATCTGGGTCGCGGTCACGTCACCGGCGCCGGAGCTGCTCCGCATCACGTGGACGTAGACCGGAACGCTCGCCGCAGCCAGCGTGCCGGCCTTGGGAGCCAGTCCACGGGCCGCCTTGGCCTTGAGGATCTCCGCCGTCCTGGCATCGATCGCCTTCTGCTCGGCTGCCGACAACTCCCGGTGGTCGGCGCCGAACCCACCACGAGCCGAGGGACCCTCGGCCGGCGCGAGACACGGCTTCCCCACCTGGTCGGCCGGCAACTGCGCGGTCGCCTGGCCTCCGAGTGGGCTGAACGCGAGCGCCGTACCGGCGATCAACACGGCCAGGGCGCGGGGACGGGTGATGAAAGGACCGGGGCCGTGGGGCGGGGAAGGAAGTGAAAACCGCATGATGCGTCCTCCGAGATCGGGCCGCTTGGGCGGTGCGGCCGAATCCCGAGATTTTCCCCACGATCCCGCACAGTGCCTAGCTGTTCACTGTCCGCACAGTGCCACGGCACCACCACGCCGCGTTGACATCTGTGCCGCGGCTTGAGTCAATGGACTGTCGGTAGACCAATAGAATGCCGGGAGTGGTCGTGAGCGGTGGCAGGTTGGGTGTGCAGGAGTTGCGGGATCTCGTGGCTCGCGGGCAGGTCGACACTGTGCTCGTCGCGATCACGGATATGCAGGGGCGGTTGCAGGGGAAGCGGTGTGGGGGGCGGTACTTCCTGGAGGAGGTGCTGAAGCACGGGACCGAGGGGTGCAACTACCTGCTCGCGGTGGACGTGGAAATGAACACCGTGGGCGGTTACGCGATGTCGTCCTGGGAGCGGGGGTACGGCGACATGGTGATGGCGCCTGATCTCGACACCCTCCGGCTGGTGCCGTGGCTCGAAGGTACGGCGATGGTGCTGTGTGACGTGCAGTGGCTGGATGGGACGCCCGTGGTGGCCGCGCCCCGGCAGGTGCTGCGGAAGCAACTGGAGCGCCTGGCCGAGAAGAATCTGAGGGCGTACGTCGGGACCGAGCTGGAGTTCATCGTCTTCGACGACACGTTCGAGTCGGCCTGGGACAAGCGCTACCGCGACCTCACCCCGGTGAATCAGTACAACGTCGACTACTCCCTCCTCGGCACCGCGCGGATCGAACCACTGCTGCGAGACATCCGCAAAGCCATGACCGGCGCCGGCCTGTACGTCGAGTCCGCGAAGGGGGAGTGCAACCTCGGCCAGCACGAGATCGCCTTCCGGTACGACGAGGCCCTGGTGACCTGCGACAACCACTCGATCTACAAGACCGGTGCGAAGGAGATCGCCGCGAAGCACGGCAAGAGCCTGACCTTCATGGCGAAGTACGACGAACGCGAGGGCAACTCGTGTCACATCCACCTCAGCTTCCGCTCCACCGACGGTGACGCCGTACTCGCGGGCGACCGGGACCACGGGTTCTCCGAGCTGATGGAGCGGTTCATCGCCGGCCAGCTCGCGTGCCTGCCCGAGTTCACCTATCTGCTCGCGCCGAACATCAACTCGTACAAGCGCTTCGTCCGCGGCAGCTTCGCGCCGACCGCGGTCGCCTGGGGGCTGGACAACCGGACCTGCTCGCTCCGCGTGGTCGGTCACGGTGACTCGCTCCGGGTCGAGAACCGCGTCCCCGGCGGCGACGTGAACCCGTATCTCGCGGTCGCCGCGATCATCGCCTCCGGCCTGCACGGCATCGAGAACGAGCTGGACCTCGAGCCGCTGCTGGCGGGCAACGCGTACGAGTCCGACAAGGACCATGTCCCGTCCACGCTGCGCGAGGCGGCCGCGCTGTTCACCGGCTCGAAGCTCGCCCGGGAGGCGTTCGGCGACGAGATGGTCGACCACTACACCAACACCGCGCGGGTCGAGCTCGACGCGTACGACGCCGCCGTCACCGACTGGGAGCGGATCCGTGGCTTCGAACGACTCTGATCGTCCTGTTGTCGACAATCAACCCGTCGACAACAGGACCGTCGGCAATCCGAGGATCGGCATCACCACATACCTGGAGCCGACGATCTGGGGGATCTGGGAGCGTGACGCCGCGCTGCTGCCGCGCGTCTACCTGGATGCGGTGGCCGCGGCCGGAGGGGTGCCGCTGTTACTGCCGCCGGTCGGGACCGATCCGACCGTCCTGCATCTCCTGGACGGCCTGATCATCGCGGGCGGGTGCGACGTCGATCCAGCGTCGTACGACGCGACGCCGCACCCGGAAACGGTCGACACCAGGCCCGGCCGGGACGAGCATGAACGCACGCTGATCCAGGGCGCACTCGACCGGGATCTCCCGCTGCTCGCGATCTGCCGCGGTCTGCAGATGCTCAACGTCACGCTCGGCGGGACGTTGCACCAGCACCTGCCCGACGTGATCACGCACGACGAGCACCGCCCTTCGCCCGCGGTCTTCGGCACGACCGAGGTCAAGCTCGAGCCCGACTCGCTCGCAGGCCGGATCCTCGGCGACCGCGCCGGCGTGCGCTGCTACCACCACCAGGCCATCGACGTACTCGCGCCGGGCCTGACCGTCACCGCCCGGGCCGGTGACGGGACCGTCGAGGCGGTCGAAGTGGACGGCCACGCGT
Organism: Kribbella sp. NBC_01510; assembly: GCF_045040325.1. Classification (NCBI taxonomy): domain Bacteria; kingdom Bacillati; phylum Actinomycetota; class Actinomycetes; order Propionibacteriales; family Kribbellaceae; genus Kribbella; species Kribbella sp. NBC_01510. The sequence goes on from NZ_CP109418.1 coordinate 3,582,854, forward strand.
TCGCCCTCGGAGTGCAGTGGCACCCGGAGGAGAACCCCGATGATCTGCGGCTGTTCACCGCACTGATCGCCGCAACCAGGAGCACAGCATGACGTACGACGTGATCAACCCGGCCACCGAGAAAGTGGTCCGCACGATCGCCCTGGCCACCGAGCAGGAGGCGGACGAGGCGATCGCCCGTGCCGCCAAGGCCTTCGAAACCTGGCGGGACGTCACCCCGGCGGATCGTGGCCGGCTGCTCCGCCGGTTCGCCGACGCGGTCGACGCCGACCTGGAGAATCTCGCCGCGCTGGAGGTCGAGAACGCGGGCCACACCATCGGCAACGCCCGGTGGGAAGCGGGCAACGTCCGCGACGTGCTCACGTACTACTCGGCCGCGCCGGAACGCCTGTTCGGCCGGCAGATACCTGTTGCCGGGGGCATCGATATTACCTTCCAGGAGCCGCTCGGTGTGGTCGGCGTGATCGTGCCGTGGAACTTCCCGATGCCCATCGCCGGTTGGGGTTTCGCCCCGGCCCTTGCCGCCGGCAACACTGTTGTCCTCAAGCCCGCCGAGCTCACACCGTTGACCGCTCTGAGAATCGGCGAGTTGGCGTTGGAGGCAGGGCTGCCGCCGGGTGTGTTCGAGGTCGTGCCGGGCAAGGGCACCGTCGTCGGACAGCGGTTCGTCACGCATCCCGCCGTACGCAAGGTGGTTTTCACCGGGTCGACCGTGGTCGGGAAGCAGATCATGGCGGGCTGTGCCGACCAGGTGAAGCGGGTGACGCTGGAGCTCGGGGGGAAATCGGCCAACATCGTCTTCGCCGACGCGGATCTCGAGAAGGCTGCGGCCCAGGCGCCGTACGGCGTGTTCGACAACGCCGGGCAGGACTGTTGTGCGCGATCGCGGATCCTGGTCGAGCGGTCGGCGTACGACCGCTTCATGGAGTTGCTCGAGCCGGCGGTGAAGAGCTTCAAGGTCGGGGACCCGAGTGATCCGCTGACGGAGATGGGGCCGTTGATCTCCCGAGGTCAGCTCGAGCGGGTCGCGTCGTTTGTCGACAATCCAGCGATCCAAGGGACGGCGCCGACTGGCCCTGGGTTCTGGTTCCCACCGACCGTCCTCGCAGCTGCCGGCGACAGGGCGATCAGGGAGGAGATCTTCGGGCCGGTGGTCGCGGTGATCCCGTTCACGGACGAGGCGGACGCGGTGCGGATCGCGAACGACAGCGAGTACGGGTTGTCCGGCTCGATCTGGACCCGGGACGTCGGCCGCGCGCTGCGGGTGAGCCGCGGCGTCGAGGCCGGCAACCTGTCGGTCAATTCGAACTCGTCGGTCCGGTACTCGACGCCGTTCGGCGGGTACAAGCAGTCCGGTCTCGGCCGCGAGCTCGGTCCGGACGCGCTGGCCGCGTTCACCGAGACCAAGAACATCTTCATCAGCACGGAGGACTGAATGAGTGACGTGAAGGCGAGCCGGCTCGAGGGTCGCGTCGCGGTGGTGACCGGCGGCGGGAGCGGGATCGGCCTGGCCACCGTACGGCGGCTCGCCGCCGAGGGAGCGAAGGTCGTGATCGGCGACCTCGACCCGGCCGCCGGCAAGGCCGCTGCGGACGAGACCGGCGGGCTGTTCGTCGCGACCGACGTCACCGACGCGGCCGCGGTGGACAACTTGTTCAAGCAGGCCTTCGACACCTATGGCAGCGTGGACATCGCGTTCAACAACGCGGGCATCTCGCCGCCCGACGACGCCTCGATCCTGGACACCGGGCTGGAGGCGTGGCGGAAGGTCCAGGAGGTCAACCTGACCTCGGTGTACCTGTGCTGCAAGGCCGCGATCCCTTACATGCAACGGCAGGGCAAGGGCTCGATCATCAACACCGCGTCGTTCGTCGCGGTGATGGGCGCGGCCACGTCGCAGATCTCGTACTCCGCGTCCAAGGGCGGCGTACTGGCGATGAGCCGCGAGCTCGGGGTCGAGTTCGCCCGGCAGGGGATCCGGGTCAACGCGCTCTGCCCGGGACCGGTGAACACGCCGCTGCTGACCGAGCTGTTCGCGAAGGACCCGGAGCGGGCGCAGCGCCGGCTGGTGCACGTCCCGATGGGCCGGTTCGGCGAGCCGGAGGAGATCGCGGCCGCGGTCGCCTTCCTGGCCAGCGACGACGCCTCCTTCATCACCGCCAACACGTTCCTCGTCGACGGTGGAATCTCAGGCGCCTATGTGACTCCGCTCTAGGCTGAGATCATGATTGGCCAGGCAGACGACGCGGTGTTCCGGCCGGTGCGGACCGGGAACCCGTTCGAGGAGGCGGTCGAGCGGTTGCTGCAGGCAATCAAGCTCGGCGTCGTCGTCCCAGGCGACCGGCTGCCGTCCGAACGCGACCTGGCCGCCCGCCTGAACGTCAGCCGGGTCACCCTCCGGGAGGCGATCCACGCGCTCGCCGAGGCCGGGTACGTCGAGTCCCGGCGCGGCCGGTACGGCGGTACCTTCGTCAACGAGCACCTGCCGAAGCCCCGCCGTACCCGGGCGAAACGTCTGGCTCGAGAGCTGGGCGATGGGCTGGAGGACGCGCTCGTACTGCGTTCCGCGCTCGAAACCGGTGCCGCCGAAGCTGCCGCCGCGCGGGCGTTGTCGGAGGCCGAGCGGGAGCACTTGTGCCGCTGCCTGGCGGAGACGTCGGCCGCGACACTGGCCGACTACCGCCGGCTCGACTCCCGGCTGCATCTGGCCATCGCGGAGGTGACCGGCTCTCCGTCGCTGACGTCCGCGACCGCCGACGTCCGCATGCGTCTGAACGAACTCCTGGACGCGATCCCCTTGCTGGAAAGGAATATCCAGCACTCGAACGACCAGCATCAGGCAATCGTCGACGCCATCCTCGCCGACGATCCCGAGGTGGCACGGCGCGCGATGCAGGAGCACCTGTCCGGGACGGCCGCCCTGCTGAGAGCCTTCCTCGCCTGATTCCTCGACAACCCCTCCGACTTTCCTCGCGCGGCTGTTTGCTGTTCCCGCCGGCCGGCTCTCGGGACCTGGGCCAGGACAACGGGGCCCGAGACAGGAAATAACCAGTCGCAGGCCACCAGTTCCTGTCCAAGCCCCCAACGCCGGGCCCTGCCCGGCCCCGCCCGCCCAGCCCGGACGCGCAGGCCGCCCAGCTCGGCCTCGGTCGGGCGGACCGCTGGTCGCCTGCGGTTGGCCGGGTGTCGGGGGTGGGGCCGGGGGTGTCGGGGCCTCGGACAGGAAATAGCCGGTCGCAGGCCACCAGTTCCTGTCCAAGCCCCCAACGCCCAGGCCGGCCCAGCCCGGCCCCTCCCAGCCCGGCCGCCCAAGCCCCCAACGCCCAGCCCGGCCTCCCAGCCCGGCCCAGCCCGGCCCCTCCCAGCCCGGCCCAGCCCGGCCCCTCCCAGCGCGGCCGCGCAGGCCGTCCAGGTCGGCCTCGGTCGGGCGGACCGCTGGTCGCCTGCGGTTGGCCGGGTGTCGGGGGTGGGGCCGGGGCGTCGGGGCCTCGGACAGGAAATAACCAGTCCCAGGCCACCATTTCCTGTCCGAGCCCCCAAGGCTCGGCCAGGTGCTCAGCTCCGAAGGGCGGCTGGCAGCGGGGCGAGTCGGGTGCGAGGTTCGCGGGCTCGAATCCATCTGGACCCAGCACATCTGGACCCAGCAACTTTCAACCGCTTGTCGTGGTCTTGCGTGGCAGGCGGTTGAACTTTGTCGCGACCGCGTGGGCCATCAGTGCCCCGGCACGATCGTGCCGCCCTGACTGCTCTGATCTGGGCAGCGACGGGTGACAGGATGGTGACGGGATGGTTTCCTCATGTGACACTCGCCGTGTCGGACGGTCGTTCACTGTGATAATCGGCGAGGGTAAACCTTCGAGGAGTTTGTGGTGGATCGATGACTGACGACGAGCTGGTCGGGCGCGCCGGGCTGGTCGAGCGTGCGAACAAGCAGCTCGAGACCAGCGGCAGTGTGCTGCTCTACGGCCCGACCGGGATCGGCAAGTCGGCCCTCGGCCGCGCCCTCGTCGCGGACCGGGCCCGGGCCGGCTGCCGGATTCTCAGCGCCGCACCGTCCCAGTCCGAAGCCGGCCTCCCGTACGTCACTCTCCTCGACCTCCTCTCCAACCAGCTCGAGCTCGCCTGGCAGGTGCTGCCCGACCACCTGCGCCAGCCGCTCGAGGTCGCCCTGCTGAAGGCCAGCGCGCCCGACACCGTCCGCGACGAGCTGGCCGTGCGCCTCGCCGTACTGCATGTCCTCCGCCGCCTGGCCGCGGGCGGACCGGTCCTGCTCGTCGTGGACGACATCCAGTGGGTGGATCCGTCGAGCCTGGAAGTGCTGACGTTCTGTGCCCGGCGACTGTCCGAGGGCGTGCATATGCTGGCCACCGAGCAGGTGGCTGACGGCGACCTCCCGATGATGGCCGAGGCCTGCCCCGAGCCGGTCCTCCAGTTGGAGGTCCCACCGCTTACCGAGCCCGACGTGCTCGGCCTGCTCCGGCAGCGCCTGTCCAGCCCGCTCCCGGTGCGTACGGCGCGGCGCATCTTCACCGCGAGCGCCGGCAACCCGTTCATGGCGCTCGAGCTCGGTCGCGCCGTACTGCGTCATCCGGAAGGCGTCTCGCCCAACGACCCGCTGCCGGTGTCGAGCCGGCTCAAGACCCTGCTCGGCGACCGCCTGTCCGACCTCAGCAGCGCCACGCACGAGCTCCTCCTGCACGCAGCGTCGTCACCACGCCCGACCACGACTCAGCTCGCGCGGTCCTTGGACCGGCCGATCGACACCGAGCTCGCAGAGGCGGAGGCGCTCGGACTGATCGACGTCTCCTCCGAGCGGTTGCGCTTCTCTCACCCGCTGCTCCGGGAGTTCGTGTACGCCGAAGCCACGTCAGCATCCCGTCGTCAGGCCCACGCTCAGCTGGCGGCCGTGGTCGACGAACCGGTCGAGAACGCGACCCACCGCGCGCTCGCGACCCAGGAGGCCGACCCCGAGCTTGCCGCCACGATCGAAGAGGCCGCCACGGTCGCAGCCGGCCGGGGTGCGCCCGGTGCTGCCGCGACGCTGTGGCGCCTGGCGGCGGAGCGTACGCCGATCACCCTGCCGGACGAGCGGGCCCGACGACTGACCCGGGCCGCTGACGACGCCGCGGCCGCCGGTCATCTCGCGGAGTCGGCCGACATGGCGCGGCTCGCCGTCCAGGCGGCGACCACGCCGGAGAACAAGGTGCTCGCGCTGTTGCTGCTGGCGGACGCGGCCTGGCCCGACCGGGACCGTCGCGTCGAGCTGCTGGACGAGGCGTTCCAGGCGTCACTCGGCGACCAGCGGCTCGAGGCGCGGGTGCGGATCATGCGCAGCCACAGCGAGTACTTCGATCGCCGGCTCGACGAGGCGCAGGAGGACGCGCGCGTCGCCGAGGCTCTGGCCCGCGCGTCCGGTGACACCGAGGCGCTGGTGGACGCGCTGAGCGCCGCGAGCTCGGTGCAGATCGCGCGCGACGCCGAGCAGACCGCGGACGCGTTGCTGCAGCAGGCCGCCGAGCTGGCCGGTGGGCTGCCACTGACCAAGACCGTGGTGAACGCGCGGCAGATGGCCGCGATGCGGGAACTGTTCCGCGGCCGCACGGACGAGGCGATCGCCGCGATCACCGCACTGGTCGACGAGGTCCGCGACAACGGCGCGATGCGGTGGCTGGCGTCCGTACTGATCTCCGCGACCGCGATCTACGAGCGCAGCGGGCGCGGCGCGGACGCGTTGGCCGCCGGGCACGAGTGCTACCAGCTGATGCAGGACATCGGCGAAGAGGCCGAGGTCGGCATGATCATCGCGAGCCGCGCCGAGTGGGCCGGTGGTGCGGCGGCGATGGGTCGGCAGCTGGCGGAGGCGGCGCTCGAGGGTGTCCGGCTGGTCGGGAACGACGAATGGACCGGCCCGGCGCTGGCCAGCCTCGGGCTGATCGCCGTACTGACCGGGGATCCGCAGCGTGCGGTGGAGTCGTTCGACGCGATCGCGCAGTCGGGGGAGGCGGCGATGCCGTTCGACCCGGCGGTGATCCCGTGGCACGCGGACTACGCGGAGGCGCTCGTCGCGGCCGGCCGGCTGGAGGACGCCGCCGCGTTGATCGCCGACATCCGGACTCGCGCGGACAACCTGGACCGCGCGGTCGTGCGGGTCGGGCTGGCCCGGTCCGAGGCGCTGCTGATCGCCAAGCAGGGCGATCCGGCCGCGGCCCTGGACCTGCTGGAGGAAACGATCAGTACGGCGGGCGACCGCGTCTACCCGCTGGACCTGGCCCGCTGTGAGCTCACCCGCGGGCGGGTCGCCCGGCAGGCCCGTCGCCGTTCGGTCGCGCGGACGGCGTTCCTGGACGCGATCGAGCAGTTCGAGGCGTACGGCGCTCCCGCGTGGCGCGAGGTCGCCGAGACCGAGCTCGCCCGTCTCGACGTACCGAGCCGCAGCCGGCAGCCGTCGGAGCTGACCGACAACGAGCAGCAGATCGTCGCGATGGTCCGCGACGGCTCCACGAACCGCGAGATCGCCGCCGCGCTCTACCTGTCGGTGAAGGCGGTCGAGTCCCAGCTCACCCGCCTCTACCGCCGCTTCGGTGTCGCCAACCGCACCCAGCTCCTCCGGATGGTCGACCGCCCCAGCCCTGAGTCCGCAGGGAAACCCTTGTGGTGACCCGTGAGTAGCTTGCGATGTCTTGCTGCTCGACGAGCCATGGACGAGGGTCGGTGGGGTGAGATCTCCGCTCCGGCGGGGCGACCGAGTGAGGCGCGGCCGCCCCGTTCTCACGCTCGGGGACAATGAGTGGGTGAAACTCGAACGCAAGCACGCACTGATCCTGCTCGGCATCGCGGTCTGGAACGTGGTCACCTATCTGCGCTTCATCAAGGCGCTGGCCGACACCGAAGGCCGTCCGACCGGGTACTACGTCGCCCACACGATCCTGATCATCGTCAACCTGCTGATCGCTGCCCTGCTCGGCACCTGGGGTGTCCGGGCCTACAAGGCGTCCCGGGTCAACGCTTCACAAAACTCGACGGTGTGACCCCGAGCATCTTCCGGAAGTGCCGGTTCAGGTGGGACTGGTCGTAGAAGCCGGCCAGCGCGGCGACCTCGGCGGCCGGAAAGCCGTCGAGCAGGTACCGTCGCGCCAGGTCCACCCGCCGCCCGGTCAGATACCGATGCGGCGGCATCCCGAACTCCCGGCTGAACGCCCGGACCAGATGGGCCGGATGCGCGTGCACCAACTTGGCCGCGTCGTCCAGCGTGATCCCGGCCGGCACGTTGGCATCCAGTACGTCGCGCAGCCGCGAGGCGACCGTGGGATCGCTCCGATCCGGCGGATCGAGCACGTTCCGGCGGAGGTGCTGGGTGAGCCGTTCCTCGATCAGCGTCAGCCGGCTCTGCGCCTCCAGGTCCTCCTTGCCGTCGAGCAGTACGCCGTGCAACTGGTGAATCCGGTGCCTGAGCAGCGGATCGACGTACTCGGGCTGGTCGACGGCCGCGCCGATCAGACCGTCGCCGAGCCGATCGGGCTCCAGGTAGAGCACCCGCTTGCGGAACCCCTCCGGCCGGACCGACCGGCCGTCGTGCGGCACGTGCGGCGGCAGCAGTGAGACCTGCGCCTGCGCCAAGCCGTGCTCGCGGTGGTCCAGGTCGTAGCGGACGACGCCCTCGTCGACGATCAGCACGGTCCACGCGTCGTGGGTGTGACTCGGGTACGCATGCGACCGGAAATGCGCGTGCAGGACCTCGACGACCCCGCTCAGCCCGGGCCGCCACGCCCGGACCTCAGCGCCGCCGCTCATACCCAAGAACATACGCTTGCGTCCCGTGAAGGTTTACCTGAGCGCGGACATGGAAGGCATCACCGGACTCGTCGACGCGGAGGACGTCCAGCCGCCCGGCCGGGACTACGAACGCGGCCGCGTGCTGATGACCGAGGACGTGAACGCCGCCGTCCGGGGCGCGTACGACGCGGGCGCGACGGCCGTCCTGGTGAACGACGCCCACGGCCCGATGCGCAACATCCTCCCGGACCTGCTCGACCCGCGCGCCACGCTGATCAAGGGCCGGCCGAAGCCGATGGGCATGATCGAGGGCCTGACCGGCGAGTACGACGCCGTCCTCTGCGTCGGTTTCCACGCCCGCGCCGGCGTCCTCGGCGTCCTCAGCCACAGCTTCATGGGCCACGAGATCGAGGACATCTGGCTGGACGACGACCCCACCGGCGAGATCGGCCTCTTCCACGCCGCCTCGTCCGCGTACGGCGTACCGGTCGCGCTCCTCACCGGCGACGACACCGCCTGCGCCGAGATGAAGGCGTGGGACCCGGCGGTCGCCACCGTCCCGGTCAAGTTCGCCAAGGACCGCTTCGCCGCCCAGCTGGTTCCCGTCGCCGAGGCCCGTGCTGCGATCGAAACCTCCACCACCGAAGCCCTCCGCAATCTCCCCGGCATCACCACCGACTCGGCCACGACCCGTCACCTGGCGGTCCGCTGGCAATCCGCCTCCGTCGCCTCCCACCTGACCGCCATCCCCGGCGTCACCCGCCGCGACGACCGCACGGTCGCCGTCGAGGGCAACATGCTCCACCTCTACCGCCTCTTCAACCTCTTCCTCCGCGTGGCGACCGCCGTCACCTCGAACCCGCCGTACTGCTGAACTGGTCAAGAACGTACAAGCCGACCGGTGGGGTGCCGGGCCAGTCTGGTGTCATGACTGACGAAGCTGAGCCGATCCGGTTCGACACGAAGATCGCTGTGATGCTGCGTGACGACCTGGCGGTGTGGCAGCGCCTCAACGTCGCCGCGTTCCTGGTGAGCGGTATCGCCGGGACTCGTCCCGAGGTGGTCGGGGAGCCGTACGAGGACGCCGACGGGACCCGGTATCTGCCGATGTTCCGGCAGCCGGTGATGGTGTTCGAGGGCAGCAAGGAGTTCATGGCGACGGCGCATCAGCGGGCACTCCAGCGGGAGATCGAGCACTCGGTGTTCACCCAGGACTTGTTTGCTACCGGCAACGACCGCGACAATCGCGCCGCCGTGAAGGCAGTGTCCACGGGTGAGCTCGACCTGGTCGGGATCGCCGTCTACGGCCCGAAGAACGCCGTCGACAAGGTCCTCAAGGGCGCCACCAAACACCCTTGACCAGGGACAAGCCCTAGCGGGGTACGACGTACTCCCAGGTGGTGCCGCCGTCCGTGCTGAGGGCGAGGCGGGTGGTGTGACGCTTGGAGACCTCGGGGCCGTAGAGCAGGTGGGCGTCGCCGGACAGGTGGGCGAGCACGCCGGGGGATCCGCGGTCGGGGCGGGCCTGCCCGTCGCTGATCCGGTACAGGTGCGGTGTCGGGTCGCCGGAGCGGCCGCCGAGCACCAGGGCGGTGCCGTCGTTCAAGACGACGGGGCCTGCGTTCAGGCTCCACGGAGTGTTCCGCACCGTCGTCCAGTGGGCGCCCCGATCGGTCGAGATCCGCATCGTCGAGACCGTCTCGGACAGACTGCCGATGGTGACCGCGGTCGCCACGAGGGTCTTGCCGTCCGGGCTGACCGCGAGCCGTCCGCCCTGGTTCTTCGTGTCCAGCGGCGCCGAGCCCCAGGTCGCGCCGCCGTCGTCGGTCCAGACGATGTCCGTCCGGCCGATCCCGGTCAGCGCCCAGCACCGTCCGCCGGTGTCGCAGGCCGGCGACCTCGTCGCCGAGGTCTCCAGCATCCGGACGGTCGAGTCCTCGAGGTTCACCACGACGATCCGGCCCGGCACGATCCGGTCGGTGAGGATCTCGCCGCTGCGGAAGGTCCGGGTGGGCAGGACGTACTGCAGTCTCGACGTCACCGGGCCGTCGTACGTCAACCGGAACAGCAAGGTCGCGTCCCCGGTCAGGGTGCCCTCCGCGGGCGGGGCGACCGCGATCGCCTCGTCCCCGGTCCGCAGCGTCGCGTACGGCACCGGCCACTCCGGTGCGGTCGCCTTCACGCCGTCCCGGTCGATCACCGCCGAGTACCGGCACTGCGGACCCGTCGCGCACTCGGCCCAGCCGGCCGCCCAGCGGTTCCGAGTCACCATCGCGACCGACCGCAGCTGTGCCGTCCCCGCGGTCACCACGGAGTTCCCGTCCTTCAGCGCGGCCGCGGGCAGGATGGCGATCGGTGGATCACTGGGCCCGCTCCGGCCGGTGATCCAGACGACGGCCGCGAGAACGACGGACATCGTGGCCGCCACGACGCCGACGATGAGCAACGGCGGCCAGCGCCGAGGTACGCCGAGACGCTCCAACCGCTCGATCAAGCGAGGGTAGGAGCGGTCGAAGTACGCGCGCAGACGCAGCAATGTCACCCCCGGGGTAGCGATCAGCCTCTGCCCTTTCGACGTCGTGGGGCAGAGGCCGGTTGCGCAGTGAAGTCTAGTGTCCCGTCAGACGCGTCGGAAAATGAGCGCTCGCTTCACTTCCTGGATGGCCTTGGTGACCTCGATGCCGCGGGGGCAGGCGTCGGTGCAGTTGAAGGTGGTCCGGCAGCGCCAGACGCCCTCCTTGTCGTTCAGGATCTCCAGCCGCTGCTCGGTGCCCTCGTCGCGGCTGTCGAAGATGAACCGGTGCGCGCCGACGATCGCCTGCGGGCCGAAGTACTGTCCGTCGGACCAGAACACCGGGCAGGACGTCGTACACGCGGCGCACAGGATGCACTTGGTGGTGTCGTCGAAGCGGTCCCGGTCGGCCTGCGACTGGATCCGCTCCCGGGTCGGCTCGTGGCCGCTGGTGACCAGGAACGGCATCACCGCGCGGTACGCGTCGAAGAACGGCTCCATGTCGACGACCAGGTCCTTGAGCACCGGCAGGCCCTTGATCGGCTCGACGGTGATCTCCTTGTCGGGGTTCAGGTCCTTGATCAGCGTCTTGCAGGCCAGCCGGTTGCGGCCGTTGATCCGCATCGCGTCCGAGCCGCAGACACCGTGCCCGCAGGACCGCCGGAAGGTGAGCGTGCCGTCCTGCTCCCACTTGATCTTGTGCAGCGCGTCCAGCACCCGGTCCGTCGGCTGCAGGGTGACCGAGTACGTCTTCCACTCGGCCTCGTCGACGACCTCGGGGTTGTACCGAAGGATCTTGACCTTGACGTCCATCAGTACTTCCGCTCCATCGGCTTGTAACGGGTCTGGATGACCGGTTTGTAGTCGAGCCGGATGTTCTCGTTGCCCTCGCCATCGATCTCGCGGTACGCCATCGTGTGCCGCATGAAGTTCACGTCGTCGCGGGTCGCGTAGTCCTCCCGGAAGTGACCGCCGCGGGACTCCTTGCGGGCCAGCGCGGACACCACCAGCACCTCGGCCAGGTCGAGCAGGAAGCCGAGCTCGACCGCCTCCAGCAGGTCGGTGTTGAACCGCTTGCCCTTGTCCTGGACGCCGACCTGGGTGAACCGCAGCTTGAGCGCCTCGATGTCGACCAGTGCCTGCTTCAGCGAGCCCTCGGTCCGGTACACCTGGGCGTTCAGGTCCATCGTCGCCTGCAGGTCGCCCCGGATCGCCGCGATCCGCTCGCCCCCGGTGGAGGTGCGCAGTCCCTCGACCAGGCCGACGACGTACGCCGACGGGTCGTCCGGCAGTTCCTCGAAGACCGCGGTCTCGGCGTACTCGGCGGCGGCGATCCCGGACCGCCGGCCGAACACGTTGATGTCGAGCAGCGAGTTCGTGCCCAGGCGGTTCGCGCCGTGCACGGACACGCAGGCGACCTCGCCCGCGGCGTACAGACCGGGGATCACGGTGTCGTTGTCGGCCAGCGCCTCGCCCTTGATGTTGGTCGGGATGCCGCCCATCGCGTAGTGCGCGGTCGGGAACACCGGGATCTGCTCGGTGTACGGCTCCACGCCGAGGTATGTCCGCGCGAACTCGGTGATGTCCGGCAGCTTCGCGTCGATGTGCGCGGGCTCCAGGTGGGTCAGGTCGAGCATCACGTACGCGCCGTCCGGACCGCAGCCGCGGCCCTCCCGGACCTCGTTCGCCATCGCGCGGGCGACCATGTCCCGCGGCGCCAGGTCCTTCACGGTCGGGGCGTACCGCTCCATGAACCGCTCGTTGTCCTTGTTCCGCAGGATGCCGCCCTCACCACGCGCGGCCTCGGACAGCAGTACGCCGAGACCCGCCAGGCCGGTCGGGTGGAACTGGAAGAACTCCATGTCCTCCAGCGGCAGGCCCTTGCGCCAGACGATGCCCATGCCGTCGCCGGTCAGTGTGTGCGCGTTGGACGTGGTCCGGAACACCTTGCCGAACCCGCCGGACGCGAAGATGACCGACTTGGCCGAGAACACGTGCAGCTCGCCGGTGGCCAGCTCGTAGGCGACCACGCCGCTCGCCTTGCCGTCGGTCATCAGCAGGTCGAGGACGTAGTACTCGTTGAAGAACTCGACGTTCTGCTTGATGCACTGCTGGTACAGCGTCTGCAGGATCATGTGGCCGGTGCGGTCCGCCGCGAAGCAGGAACGCCGTACGACGGCCTCGCCGTGGTTGCGGGTGTGGCCGCCGAAGAACCGCTGGTCGATCTTGCCCTCGGCGGTCCGGTTGAACGGCAGGCCCATCTTCTCCAGGTCGAGGACCGCGTCGACGGCCTCGCGGCACATCACCTCGGCCGCGTCCTGGTCGACCAGGAAGTCACCACCCTTGACCGTGTCGAAGGTGTGCCACTCCCAGTTGTCCTCCTCGACGTTGGCCAGCGCGGCGCACATGCCGCCCTGGGCCGCGCCGGTGTGCGAGCGGGTCGGGTAGAGCTTGGTGAGGACGGCGGTGCGGGTGCGCTTGCTGGACTCGAGAGCCGCGCGCATCCCGGCACCACCTGCGCCGACGATGATCACGTCGTACTGATGCTGCTGCATGCCAGTCCTTCCAGAAATTGCAGCCTTACTTACAGACCGACAGCGTGCTGTTCGGGTCGAGGCAGGGGTCGAAGGTGAAGATGACCAGGGTGCCGAGGACGACGATCACGAGCGCCGCGGTGATCAGCAGGGCCTTGAGCCAGAACCGGGTCTGGTCCTTCTCGGCGTAGTCGTTGATGATCGTGCGCAGCCCGTTGCTGCCGTGCAGCATCGCCAGCCACAGCATCAGCAGATCCCAGACCTGCCAGAGCGGGTTGGCCCACTTGCCGGCCACGAAGCCGAAGTCCAGCGCGGTGATCCCGCCGCCGAGCATCAGGTTCACGAACAGGTGGCCGAGCACCAGGATGACGAGGGCGAGCCCGGACAGCCGCATGAACAGCCAGCTGTACAGCTCGAAGTTGGTCTGGCCGGACCGGTTCCGGCCGCCGCCCTTCAGCGAGCGCGAGCGGGAGCTGGACCGGGGCGCCGCGATCCCTGAGGTGCCAAGAGGTTCAGCCATCTCAGCCTCCGAACACGTGGGTCAGATGCCGGATGACGAACGGCACGAACAGCACCACCCAGATCACCCCGACACCGATCATCAGCTGCCGCTGGTAGCGCGGGCCCTTGGCCCAGAAGTCCACCAGGATCAGCCGGATGCCGTTGAACGCGTGGAACAGGACCGCCGCCACCAGCCCGACCTCGAGGAGGCCGACGATCGGGTTCTTGTAGGTGCCGATGACCTCGTTGTAGGCCTCCGGGGAGACCCGGACCAGCGCGGTGTCCAGCACGTGCACGAGCAGGAAGAAGAAGATCCCCACGCCGGTGATCCGGTGCGCGACCCATGACCACATGCCCTCCCGGCCGCGATACAGCGTGCCGGCTGGTTTGCTGGGCACCAGATCCTCCTTGTCGAGAACGCCAGATCGTCTCGATGCTAGACCCGCTGCGTGAGGTGAAATGTCCTGACAGATGTGACATCGATCGCGATCCGTGTGAGATCGGTCGCGTCGGTGTCCGACGAAGGGGAGAACACGGTGAGTTTCTGGATCTGTGCGACCTGTGCGGTCGAGCACTCCGAGCAGGTCGAGGTCTGCGCGATCTGCGCCGACGAGCGGCAGTGGGTGCCGGCCGACGGCCAGCACTGGACCACGCTCGAGGACCTGGCCGCGGCCGGCACCGAGGTCACCATCGAGGAGGTCGAGCCGGACCTGTACGGCGTCCGCTCGAAGCCGCCGGTCGGGATCGGCCAGCAGTCGATGCTGCTGCGGACCGCCGAGGGCAACCTGCTCTGGGACCCGATCGGGTACGTCGACGACGAAGCCGTACGCCGGGTCCGCGAGCTGGGCGACGTGGTCGCGATCATCGCCAGCCACCCGCACATGTACGGCGTTCAGGTCGAGTGGAGCCACCGGCTCGGCGACGTGCCGGTCTACGTGTCCGAGGCGGATGCCGAGTGGGTGGCCCGGCAGGACCCGGTGATCAAGACCTGGTCGGGTCAGCTGACGCCGTTGCCCGGCGTGACCGTGATCCAGTCCGGCGGGCATTTCCCGGGCAGCGCGGTGGTGCACTGGGCGAACGGTGCCGAGGGCAAAGGTGTGATCCTGTCCGGCGACACGATCTTCGCCAACCCGGACCGCACCTCGGTCAGCTTCATGCGCAGCTACCCGAACCGCATCCCACTGTCCGGCGCGGTCGTCGACCGGGTCGCTCGCTCCCTCGACCCCTTCGCCTACGACCGCCTCTACAACAACTTCGGCTCGGTGATCCCGGTCGAGGCCAAGGCCGTCGTACGCCGCTCAGCCGACCGCCACGCCGCCTGGGTCCGAGGCGACTACGACCACCTGACCTGATCGATGCACAAGGACAGGACGTATACGCCCACTGGGCCGGCAGGCACGCTCAGGATGCGCTGCCGAAGGGCCTGAGTGGGCGTATACGTCCTGTCGAGCTGCACCTCAGGTGCGGCCGACCCCGAGGCCGTCGATCTGGACGAGTTTGCCGGGCGGCGCGGAAGAGCGCAGGGCGGGACAGGGCGGGCATGCGGGCGCGGCGCATCAAATCTCCTGGCAGGGGATTCCGGCGCGCCCCGAGACACACCGACGAGAAAGGAAAGAGATATCGCGATTGCGGTCTTCACCGCAACCCGCCTGCAGCTTTGGGCAATCAGGCCGCGAGGCGGCCCTCGGCGAGGCGGGTGTGGAGGGCGAGCATGTGGTGGATGCAGGAGTTCCAGTCGTAGCGCTCGGCGCGGCGGCGGGCGGCGGCTCTGCGGCCTGGGAGCTGCGCGAGGGCGAGTACGGCGTTGGCCAGGGCGGCCGGGTTGGCCGGGGCCCAGCGGCCGCAGGTCTCGTCGACGAGTTCGCGCGCGCCGCCCGTGTTCGCGGTGACGACCGGGGTGCCCGCGGCGAGGGCTTCCAGTACGGCCAGTCCGAACGTCTCGCCCGGGCACACCGACAGGGCGATGTCGGCCTCGGCCAGGTGCGTGGCCAGCGTCCGGCGGCCGTCGACGTACCCGTGGAAGGTGACCGGCGCGGAGCCGGCGATCTCGAGGAGCTCGTCGAGATGAGGGCCGGTGCCGTAGACGTCCATGCGCAGGTTGACGCCGCGGCGGTACAGCTCGGCGGCGGTGGCGACCGCGAGGTGCGGGCTCTTCTCACGGGACAGCCGGCCGGCGTGCACCAGCTTGAGTACGCCGTCGTCCGCCGGCTGGGCGAGTGACGGGTGGAAGGTGTCGAGGTCGACGCCGAGCGGGATCCGGACCAATGGCGTCGTTACCTCGTCGAACTCGGCCGCGGCGTAACGCGAGGTCACCACGACCGCGTCGTACGTGCGGCTGAGAAGTTTGTAGAGCGCGCCGACGCCGGCCGCCACTCCGAGCTGGCGGCCGGTGCGGAGGGAGAGCATCGCGTCCAGGCGCTCGTGGCTGAACAGGATCGAGCCGATGTCGTTCTTGCGGGCCCAGCGGGCCACCGGCAGGAGTGTCGACTTGTCCGAGATCTCCACGGTGGTCGGCCGGAAGCGTTCGAGGGTCTCGATCACCTTCCAGGGGTCGGTGATCAGGCGGTAACCGCCGCCGACCTTCGGGGCCTTCATCCGGACCACGGTGCCGAACTCGGTCTCGATCACGACGTCCCGTTCGCCCGGGGTGATCACGATCCGCTCGGCGCCGGCTTCGACGTACCCCTGACCGACGTGCTCGATCGCGGTCCGCATCCCGCCGGACGTGGGACCGACGAAGTTGGCCAGCTGGGCGATCCGGAGCCCCTTCACGCGACCCGCCGGACGGCTGCGGCCTCGCGCAGGACCTCGGCGTAGTGCCGGTCGACCAGGTCGTCGACCACCGCCGGCCAGGTCCGGGACTGCACGCGTTCCAGGCCGCTCGCCGCCATCCGGCCGCGGGCCGCCGGGTAGTCGAGCAGGGTTTTGACCGCCTGCCGCAGCGATCCGGGCCGACCCGGCTCGAACAGCAGGCCGTTCTCGCCGGGTTTGATCAGGTCGAGCGGGCCGCCCGCGGCCGGGCCGACGGTCGCGACACCGGACGCCTGCGCCTCCTGGATCGTCTGGCAGAACGTCTCGTGTTCGCCCGTGTGCACGAAGACGTCCAGTCCGGCGAAGATCGCGGCCAGGTCGGCGCCCCGGCGCATTCCCAGGAAGGTTGCGTCAGGCAAGGAGTTCTCCAGGGAGGCGCGGTCCGGGCCGTCGCCGACGATGACGATCCGGCAGCCCAGGCCGGTCAGTTCGGCGAGGCGGCGGACCTTCTTCTCCGCGGCCAGCCGGCCGACGTACCCGACGATCGGCTTGCCGTCAGGGGAGATCTCCCGGCGCCAGTTCTCGTTGCGGTGCTTGGGATCGAAGAGGTCCAGGTTCACGCCACGGCCCCACAGGTGGACCCGGGGTACGCCGCCCTGGACCAGCGCCTCGACCGACGCGGTGGACGGTGCGAGTGTGCGGTCGGCCCGCGAGTGCGTACGCCGTACCCAGCGCCAGATCCCGCGATCCGCGGCAGCGAACCAGGGGTACTGGCGGGCGAAGCCGGCGATGTCGGTCTGGAAGATCGCGACCGTCGGCAGCCCGAGCTTGCGCGCACTACGCAGCCCGTACGCGCCGATGATGAACGGCGACGCGAGATGGACGAGGTCCGGCCTGAACTCGGCCATCGCCCGCTCGATCGAGGGATCGGGCAGACCGACCGGGAACTCCTTGTAGCCCGGGGTCCGGAAGCTGCGGGCCCGGATCACGGGCACGTCCGCGTAGCTGCCGGGTCCGGGGCCGGGGGCAATGATCAGCAGTTCGTGCCCGCGGGCACGCAGCCGATCGGCGACGTGGCGAGCCGTGTTCGCCACGCCGTTGATCTGCGGCAGGAAGGTCTCAGCCACCATCACGATGCGCACACCTCGGAGGTTCCCCAGCGCGCATGAACCCTCGGCGACACCTTCGTGACACCGCGTCGATTCCCTGTCGACGCGTGCAGGGCCACCGGGTGACGGGCGAGTGACCACGAGGCGGTATTTGGTGAGTGCCCCGTGAACAGCGCGGTCAGCGGGTGAGCGTCGTGGTGACGGTGGCCTCCGGGTACCAGTTCTCGAAGTCCTTGTAGTGGGCGGTGAACGTGGTGGTTCCGCGCGGGAGGGCATACGTAGCGGTGAAGGTGCCGGCGGTCGTCAGCTCGGGGTTGCCGATGAGACGAGCGGTCGAGCCCGCCGGAGTGGCGTAGAGCTGCATGAACTGCTGGTTGGTGGAGCTTCCGGGGCGCGAGTACGGCGACGTCCACGTGACGGTGACGTACGCCGTGGACTTGTCCTTGCCGGAGCCGGTGCGTGCAGCGACGTGGATGTCGGTCGCCGGCGCTTTCGGTGGATGTGCCGGGCCGAAGGAGTGGAGGAGCTGGACATTCTGGTACGTGTCGTCGTACGTCACCGCCCAGGCCCGGGTGCCGGTCGAGTTGAGCAGCAGGGTGCCCTTCCAGAGTTCGTCGTCGGCGCGGAAGTCGACGGCGTACGTCGGGGTCGTGGTGCCCTTGGCATAGAACAGCACGTCGGCGTCGTTGGAGCCGGTGCTCGAGCGGCCGACGGCGACCGTCGAGCTGTCGCCGGACCAGGCAGCGTCGGCCGGGTAGACGCCACTCGGGTACACGGTCGCGTCGGAGAGGTCGGGGAGCTTGTAGGAGTGGTGCTCGTAGGGGTTTCCGACGGTCTCGACGACCTCGGTGCCGTCGGGGCTGATGGCGTAGTCGATCAGGTTCGAGCCGGTGTCCGCGCGCCTGCTGACGATGGTCGGTGTCGCGCCCGAGACGTCGATGACGTACGTCGTGACCGGTGAGTACCCGGTGTCGCCGGCGACCAGCAGTCCGTTGGCCGCGCCGGCGATGATCGGGTGGTAGTTGGGGCCGTCGGTGTAGACGGTCGCAGCGGTCCCCGGCGCGGACCAGATCAGCAGGCCGGACGTGCCGAGGCCGCAGTCCAGGAAGGCGGCGACGATCTTGTCCCCGGCGGGTTCGGCGCTGTACACGCAGGCGCCCTTGGGAGCGTCGTACGTTGCCGAGGGCACCAATGTGTCGGCGTCCAGAGCGGTCACGCGGTCGTAGTCCTGAGTCACCAGGAGCTGCTGGTGGTCGTTGCTGAGAACCACGTCGGAGGCGCCGGTCACCGCAGTCAGCTTCGTCTGCAGCACGCCGTCCAGGTCGGTGACCACGAGCGGGAGAGTGCTGCCGGCGCCCTGCGCGAAGTACAGCCGGCCGCGCGCTTCGTCGAGTTCCATCGCGCGGAGGTCCTGCAGCGGCAGTTGGGTGCCGACGCTCTTCACCAGCGGCGGCTCGTCGGCCGAACTCGGCCTGGCGAGCACAATGCCGACCGATGCCAGGGTGATCAGAGCCAGGCCCCCGAGGGCGAGTCCACGCGCGCGCATCAAGAAACTCCGGGTAGGTAGACGGAAACCTCTTCCCCCGAAGCCGCCACAGCTTAGAAGGAATCCCACCACGCCGCAAAAACGTTTCCGGTTGTGCTGGAGCACACATCGGTCGCGTGCGCTGGTGCATACCAGTGGAGGCGTGGTTCGGCCTACGGTGGGAGGATGAGTCATCGGAGTGAGTCGGGGTTCGAGATCGCGCCGGTGTACGGACCCGAGGCGCTGGACGGGTTCGCGCCGGACGAGAAGCTGGGCGAGCCGGGGAAGTTCCCGTACACCCGCGGGGTGTACCCGACGATGTACACCCAGCGGCCCTGGACCATGCGCCAGTACGCCGGCTTCGGGACGGCGGCGGAGTCGAACCAGCGCTACCACCAGCTGATCGACCACGGGACCATGGGCCTGTCGGTCGCGTTCGACCTGCCGACCCAGATGGGGTACGACTCCGACGCGCCGATCGCGCACGGTGAGGTCGGCAAGGTCGGGGTGGCGATCGACTCGATCGACGACATGCGGGTGCTGTTCGACAAGATCCCGCTGGACCACGTGTCCACCTCGATGACGATCAACGCGCCCGGCTCGGTGCTGTTGCTGCTGTACCAACTGGTCGCCGAGGAGCAGGGGGTCGCCGGTGACAAGCTCACCGGCACGATCCAGAACGACGTACTGAAGGAATACATTGCCCGCGGCACCTACATCTATCCGCCGAAGGAGTCGCTGCGGCTGATCAGCGACATCTTCGCCTACTGCCAGACCGAACTGCCGCGCTGGAACACGATCTCGATCTCCGGCTACCACATGGCCGAGGCCGGGGCGACGCCCGCGCAGGAGATCGCGTTCACGCTCGCCGACGGGATCGAGTACGTCCGGGCCGCGGTCGCGTCCGGGCTGGACGTGGACGAGTTCGCGCCGCGGTTGTCGTTCTTCTTCGTCGCCCGGACCACGCTGCTCGAGGAGGTGGCGAAGTTCCGGGCCGCGCGGCGGATCTGGGCGCGGGTGATGCGGGATTCCTTCGGTGCCAAGAACCCCAAGTCACTGATGCTGCGGTTCCACACCCAGACCGCCGGCGTGCAGCTGACCGCGCAGCAGCCCGAGATCAATCTCGTCCGGGTCGCGATCCAAGGGCTGGCCGCCGTACTCGGGGGCACGCAGTCCCTGCACACGAACTCGTACGACGAGGCGATCGCGCTGCCGACCGAGAAGGCGGCCCGGCTCGCACTGCGCACCCAGCAGGTGCTCGCGTACGAGACCGACATCACCGCGACCGTCGACCCCTTCGCCGGTTCGTACGTCGTCGAATCGCTGACCGACGAGGTCGAGGCGGCCGCGGTCGAGCTGATGGACCAGGTCGAGGAGTACGGCGGTGCCGTCGCCGCGATCGAGAAGGGCTTCCAGAAGCAGGAGATCGAGCGGTCCGCGTACCGCATCGCCCAGGAGATCGACTCGGCCGAGCGGGTCGTCGTCGGCATGAACAAGTTCCGGATCGCCGAGGAGGAGCCGTACGAACCGCTCCGCGTCGACCCCGCCATCGAGGCCCAGCAGGTCGACCGCCTCGCCGCTCTCCGCGCCGACCGCGACCAGTCCGCCGTCGACGAAGCCCTGGCCGCCCTGAAGAAAGCCGCCCAAGGCACCGACAACTGCCTCTACCCCATGAAACAAGCCCTCAGAGCCCGAGCCACCGTAGGCGAAGTCTGCAACACCCTCCGAGACGTCTGGGGCAGCTACGTCCCTGCCGACACTTTCTAGTCAGACAGTCGCAAGATCCAGGTGGATGTCCGCCTCGGCGGCCAGCGCGGTGAGGTCGCCGGGATCGGACGTGAGGACGAGGTCGCCGTCACGTGCCAGGAGGATCACTGCTGCGTCGATCACGTCTCGTCCACCGGTGAGCTTCAGGAGTACGCCGGCTCTTCGGCCGAGGCCGTCGTCCAACGGCGCGACCTGGACGCCGTCGAGTAGTTGGACTATCGGTGCCTGTCGGCCGGAACCTCCACGCCAGACCTGTCCGACGACACCGCCGTGCGTCACCGGCGTACGCCCGGCCAGCAGTTCGGCTTTGAGGAGAGCCATGACGGTCCGGTCGCGACGTTCAACGGCCACGAACGCGCCCGCGTCGAGGATCAGGGTCATGCGGCGCCGTGCGAATGCTTGCCTCGGACAACGGTCGCCCCGGCTCGCGTCGAGCGGACAGCCTCTGCCATCTCTGCCGGCTCGATCTCCCCGTGCTCGGTTTCGTAGGCGGCCAGGAATCGGTCCAGCCCTCGAAGCCTCTGCTCGTGATCCATCTGCCGGTGCAAAGCCTCGTTCACCCAGGCGCTCACACTGCCAACCCGCCCCGAAGACACAGCAACCCGGGCGGCCTCCACGACCTCTTGGTCAACCGTCACCGAGAGCTTGTTCTTCTCTGTCACACCATCATCCTACTCTTGTCCCACCAACATCCACCACGGCTGATCCTGTCGTCAGCCTGCCCGAGCAGATGCGCGCGGGCAACCGCGCTGAGCTCGTCCTGTGGACAAGTCAATCCAGCAGGGCGGCCGAGGTGAGGATTGTCGTGCCGAGGGAGATGGCTTCTTCGGAGGGGTCGAAGCCGGGGGTGTGGAGGTCGGCGGCCGTTTCCTGGGCGGGTCGGCGGACGCCTAGCCGGGCCATCGCGCCGGGGGTGTCTTCCAGGTACCAGGCGAAGTCCTCGCCGCCGAGGGACTGGTCGGTGGGGGCGATCGCGCCGGCGCCGAGGGTCTGGTGGACGGCGTTGTGGAGTACGTCGATCGCGGTCGGGTCGTTCATCACCGGGGGGACGCCGTGGGTGACCTCGGTGTCGACCTCGACGCCGTACGGCGCGACCAGCTGGGAAGCCAGCGACGGGATGAGCTCGGCCGCGAGGCGCCAGGCGTTGACGTCGAGGCAGCGGAGGGTGCCTTCGGCCTCGCCGCGGGCGGGGATCGCGTTGGCGGCGGAGCCCGAGGTGATGCGGCCCCAGACGAGGGACATGCCGGCGCGGGGGTCGACACGCCGGGAGAGGGCGGCCGGAAGTTCGGTGACCAGGGTCGCGAGCGCGTAGACGAGATCGCCGGTCAGATGTGGGCGGGACGTATGACCCCCAGGCCCGGTCAGCCGGACCAGGATCCGGTCCGCGGCCGCGGTCAGGGCGCCGACACGCAGGCCGATCTGTCCGACCTGCAGGCGCGGATCGCAGTGCAGGCCATAAATACGGCGGACCCCGTCGAGTCCGCCGGCCGCGATGACGCCGAGTGCTCCGCCCGGCATCACTTCCTCGGCCGGCTGGAAGAGCAGTCGCACCCGCCGGTCCAGCTGCTCGTCGCGCGCCATCCCCGCCAGCACCAGGCCCGCGCCCAGCAGAGCAGAGGTGTGTACGTCGTGACCGCACGCGTGCGCGACTCCGTCGATCGTCGACCGCCACGGAGCCTCCACCGCGTCCGGCACCGGCAGCGCGTCGATGTCGGCCCGCAGTGCGACACAGCTGTCGCCGGAGCCGATGTCGCAGATGAGTCCGGTCCCGGTCGGTAGCACCCGCGGCGACAGCCCCGCCTCGATCAGCCTCCGCTCGAGGATCTCCGTCGTACGCACCTCGCGCCAGCCGAGCTCCGGGTGCGCGTGCAGATCACGCCGTACCTCGACCATCTCCTCGCGCACGGCCTCGACGCGGGCGAGGACGTCGGCGACCAGCAGCTGATGACTCATCCCGCGATTGTGACATCCAGGGACGACGTACTCCGGGAGGTGTCCACGCCGGTCACCGATCGTGACGACCACGGACCGTGAACGCAAGCACGGAGCGTGCGCACCGTGACGTGTGCTCAGCAGGCGGTGACCAGACCGGAGGAGTTGTCGAAATGTGACGGAAGTGCCGGTCACTTTCCGGTATCGAGGCCCTCTTGACGTTCAAAGAAGGTCGGACCGCACCCTATAGTCTGCGGATGCGGCACGTGGGGGAAGGCGTGCCGGGAACAACTCTGGTTGACGAAGGAGACATCCGGTGAAGAAGTACGTGCGGGGTACGGCGATCGTGGGCGTACTGACGCTCGCCGTCGCCGCGTGTGGCAGCAAGCCGACCGAGAGCAGCTCTGGCGGCAGCAGCGCCAACAAGGACTTCAAGGCCTGCATGGTCTCCGACTCGGGTGGCTTCGACGACAAGTCGTTCAACCAGACCTCGTACAAGGGTCTGCAGGACGCCGTCAAGGAGCGCGGCCTGACCGAGGTCAAGGCCGAGTCGAAGTCCGACAACGACTACACGACGAACATGACCGCGATGGTCAACGCCAAGTGCAACGTCATCGTCGCCGTCGGCTTCAAGCTCGAGGACGCCACCGAGGCGGCCGCCAAGGCGAATCCGGACATCAAGTTCGCGATCGTCGACTCGGCACCGAAGGCACCGATCGCGAACCTGAAGCCGCTGCTGTTCAACACCGCGCAGTCCAGCTTCCAGGCCGGCTACCTGGCCGCCGCGATGACGAAGTCCGGCAAGGTCGGCACGTTCGGCGGTCTGAACATCCCGACCGTGACGATCTTCATGGACGGCTTCGCCGAGGGTGTGCGCTACTACAACCAGCAGAAGGGCAAGAACGTCCAGGTGCTGGGCTGGGACGACGCCAAGCAGAAGGGCCTGTTCACCGGCGACTTCGAGGACAAGGCCAAGGGCCAGAACAACGCGCAGAACCTGATCACCCAGGGCGCGGACGTTCTCTTCCCGGTGGCCGGCCCGTCCGGTCTGGGCGGTCTGCAGGCGGCCAAGGCCAGCAACGGCAAGGTGAACGCGATCTGGGTCGACACCGACGGCTGCGTGAGCGCGGAAGAGTACTGCCCGGTGCTGATGAGCAGCGTCGAGAAGGGCATGGACGTCGCGGTCAAGGACGCGGTCCTCTCGGTCGTCGACAACAAGTTCGACAACACCCAGTTCACCGGAACGCTGCAGAACGGCGGTACGGCGATCGCGCCGTTCCACGACTTCGACAGCAAGGTCCCGGCGGACGTGAAGTCCGAACTGGACCAGATCAAGGCCGACATCATCAGCGGCAAGATCATGATTCAGTCGAAGGTACAGCCCAAGGCGTCCTGAACCACGGCGCATTCGCGTAGTACGGTGCGAGCCAGGAAGGCAGCAGACCCACGGTCGCCTTCCTGGCTCGCGGTTCGAAGAGCCTGGCTCGCGGTGTGAAGAGCCTGGCTCGCCGTCTGAAGGGGAGGCTGCCCGCATGCACCTGGAGCTGTCCGGCCTGACCAAGAGCTTCGGCTCGCTGGTCGCCAACGACCACATCGATCTCGTCATCGAACCGGGCGAGATCCATTGTCTGCTCGGTGAGAACGGTGCCGGCAAGAGCACGCTGATGAACATGCTCTACGGGCTGCTGCAGCCCGACTCGGGCGAGATCGTGATCGACGGCGAGAAGGTCCGGATCACCTCGCCGAGCGATGCGATCAAGCAGGGGATCGGCATGGTGCACCAGCACTTCATGCTGGTCCCGGTGTTCACCGTCGCCGAGAACATCATGCTCGGCCGGGAGAACACCCACGCCGGCGGCGTCCTGGACCGGAAGAAGGCGCACGCGCTCGTCACCGAGCTGTCCGACCGGTACGGGTTCGAGGTCGACCCCGAGGCGCTGGTCGAGGACATCCCGGTCGGCGTGCAGCAGCGGGTGGAGATCATCAAGGCGCTCGCCAACGAAGCCAGCGTGCTGATCCTGGACGAGCCGACCGCGGTGCTCACCCCGGCCGAGATCGACGAGCTGATCGGCGTGATGCGCCAGCTCAAGGAGAACGGTACGTCGATCGTCTTCATCACCCACAAGCTCAAAGAGGTGAAGGCGATCGCGGACAAGATCACCGTGATCCGCCGCGGCAAGGTGGTCGGCCAGGCCGAGCCGTCCGAGACCGAGGAGCAACTCGCCGAGCTGATGGTCGGCCGGGCGGTCGATCTGGTGGTCGACAAGGCGCCGGCCCAGCCGCAGGACGTCGTCCTGCGGGTCGAGGGCCTGACCGTGATCGACGAGCGGGGCTTCACCGCGGTCGACGACGTCAGCCTCGAGGTGCGCGCCGGCGAGATCCTCGCCGTGGCCGGTGTCCAGGGCAACGGTCAGACCGAGCTCGCCGAGGCGCTGCTGGGGCTGACCGAGATCGCGACCGGCAAGATCTCGCTGGACGGCGTGGATCTGACCGGGCGGACGACCAGACAGCGGCTGGACGCCGGGATCGGCTACGTCCCGGAGGACCGCGCGCACGACGGCTTCGTCGGCTCGTTCACGGTCGCCGAGAACCTGGTCCTCGATCTGTTCCGCAAGGCGCCGTTCGGCAACGGGCTGGCCCTGCGGACCGACGAGATCGCCAGCAACGCGCAGGCCCGGGTGGAGGAGTTCGACATCCGCACCCAGGGCATCGAACTGCCGGTCTCGTCGCTGTCCGGCGGCAACCAGCAAAAGGTGGTGCTGGCCCGCGAGCTGTCCCGGCCGCTGAAGCTGCTGGTCGCGTCCCAGCCGACCCGAGGGGTGGACGTGGGCTCGATCGAGTTCCTGCACGCCCGGATCGTGAAGGAACGCGACAACGGGACCGCCGTCCTGATCGTGTCCACCGAGCTGGACGAGATCGCCTCGCTCACCGACCGGGTCGCGGTGATGTACCGCGGCAAGGTGGTCGGCGTCGTACCGGCCGACACCCCGCGCGACGAGCTCGGTCTGATGATGGCCGGCGCCTCCAGATCCGAGGCGCACGACGTCGCGATCGAGAACCCGACCACGTTGGGAACCATCTAGATGAGTACTGACACCACCACCGAACCGGCCCCGGCGCCGGCACCCTCCACGAAGGAGCGGCTCTCCGGCCTGCCCAACTGGGCGGTCCAGGCGCTGGTCTCGCTGAGCGCGATCGTCCTGGCGCTGATCGTCGGCGCCGTGCTGATCATCATCGGTGACGAGGGCGTGAAGGCGGCCGTCGGGTACTTCGGTGCCGCGCCGATGGACACGGTCACCGCGGCCGCGTCCGCGGTCGGCGAGGCCTACAAGGCCCTCGCCGTCGGTGCGCTGGGCGGGATCACCCCGATCAGCGAATCGTTGACCCAGGCAACACCTCTGATCTGCGGCGGCCTGGCGGTCTCGCTGGCGTTCCGCACCGGTCTGTTCAACATCGGTGCCCAGGGCCAGCTGATCATGGGCGCGATCCTCGCCGCATACGTCGGTTTCGCCTGGCATCTGCCGCCCGTCCTGCACCTCATTGTGGCGATCATCGCCGGTCTGCTCGGCGGCGCGCTCTGGGGCGGTGTCGTCGGCCTGCTGAAGGCCCGGACCGGGGCGCACGAGGTGATCGTGACGATCATGCTCAACTATGTCGCGATCTACCTGCTCGCCTGGCTGCTCACCACCACGGCCTTCCGGCGGCCGGGTCGGACCGACCCGATCTCGCCGATCGTCGACCACAACGCGCAGTACCCGCAGTTCGGCGACACCCGGTTGCACGGCGGCTTCATCCTCTCGGTGCTCGCCGCGATCTTCGTCTGGTGGTTGCTCAACCGGTCCACCATCGGCTTCGAACTGCGGGCCGTGGGCTCGAACCCGGACGCCTCCCGGACCGCGGGCATGTCGGTGGGCCGCGCGTACATCGTCGCGATGGTCGTGGCCGGCGCGCTGGCCGGTCTGGCCGGCACCCAGCAGGTGCTGGGCACCGACCTGCCGCTGACCGACGGTGTCGCGGCGTCGATCGGGTTCGATGCGATCACGGTCGCGCTGCTCGGTCGCGGTACGCCGGTCGGCACCGTGCTGGCGGGTCTGCTCTTCGGTGCGCTGAACGCGGGCGGTCTGCAGATGCAGCTGATCACGCAGACCCCGCTGACCCTGACCACGGTGCTGCAGGCCGTGATCGTGCTGTTCGTCGCGGCTCCGGCGCTGGTGCGCTCGATCTTCCGGTTCCTGCCGAAGGAGCGCGGAACAGGTCCCGTCCTCGCGAAAGGCTGGAACGGATGAGCGAGACCACACCGGACGCCGTTCCGGCGGCGCCGGCCAAGCCTCAGGTCATCGAGGCGCCGGCCGAACGAACCCGGCGGTTGCGCGTCGGGGGCCTGATGGTGGTGTTCGCGCTGATCGGGCTCGGCCTGGCGATCTTCACCAAGGGCGGCAAGGCGACGTTCCAGCTGACCTCCGGCGACCTGCAGCACAACCTGCTCGGCATTCCCGCGCAGTTCGCCGCACTGGTGCTCGGCATCCTCGGTGTGATCGCCGCAGGCGCGTACCTCCTGCGCCGCGTCCCGCAGTCGTACTCCGGCTACCTGGCCACCCTGCTCGGGATCTGCTTCATCGGCTCGTTCCTGTGCTGGGCCGCCGCGGGCAAGACGTTCCCGCTGGCCAACCAGTTCCAGGGCACTCTGAACTTCGCGACCCCGTTGATCCTCGGCGCGCTCAGCGGTGTGCTGTGTGAGCGGTCCGGTGTCATCAACATCGCCATCGAGGGCCAGTTCCTGGTCGGCGCATTCACGGCCGCGGTGGTCTCGAGTACGACGAACAGCGCCGCGCTGGCGTTGATCGCGGCGGCCGTGACCGGCGTGGTGATGGCCTGGCTGCTCGCGGTGTTCTCGATCAAGTACCTGGTCAACCAGGTCGTGCTCGGCGTCGTCCTGGTGGTGTTCGCGACCGGTATCACCGGCTATCTGTTCGACCAGTTCCTGCAATCGAACGCGGAGAAGCTGAACACGCCGACCGTGCTGTCCGCGATCAAGATCCCCGGTCTGGGCGACATCCCGTTCATCGGGCCGATCCTGTTCAACCAGACGATCCTGGTCTACCTGACCTACCTCGCGGTCGCGGTGGTCACCTTCGTGCTGTTCCAGACCCGGTGGGGCCTGCGGGTCCGCGCGGTCGGCGAGCACCCGAAGGCCGCCGACACGGTCGGCATCAAGGTCAAGCGCGTCCGGTACTCCGCGGTCCTCTGGGGCGGCGTGCTGGCCGGGCTCGGCGGTGCGTTCTTCACGGTCGGGTACGCCGGTTCGTTCAGCAAGGAGATGACCGCGGGCAACGGGTTCATCGCGCTGGCCGCTCTGATCATGGGCCGCTGGCACCCGATCGGCGCGATGGTCGCGGCGCTGTTCTTCGGCTTCGCGACCCAGTTGCAGTCCCAGCTCCAGATCATCCAGACCCCGATCCCGGGCGAGCTCCTGCTGATGGCGCCGTACCTCGCGACGATCATCGCGGTCGCCGGACTGGTCGGCCGCGTCCGAGCCCCGAAGGCGGATGGTGAGCCCTACGTCACCGAGTAACTCACCGCCGTCCGCCGTCCGCACTCGTCTGGTGGGTCAGCCCACCAGCGGGTGGGTTGGCCAATCGGAATCCGGTGGGTCAACCCACCATCTCGTGGGCTGACCCACGAGAGTGGTGACAGGGTGGGGACGGCACGGGGTCGTGGGATGGGGGATGCTGTGGGAGTGGATGTGGACTGGGAGCTGCTGCGGGCGACCGCGGTTGAGGTGATGCGGCGGGCGTATGCGCCGTATTCGGGGTATGCGGTGGGGGCGGCCGCGCTGGTGGACGACGGCCGGGTCGTTGCCGGGTGCAACGTGGAGAACGCGTCGTACGGGCTGACGTTGTGCGCCGAGTGCGGGCTGGTCAGTGAGCTGTACCGGACCGGCGGTGGGCGGTTGGTTGCGTTCACCTGCGTCGACCACAACGAAAAGTTACTGACGCCGTGCGGGCGTTGCCGGCAGTTGCTCCACGAGAACGGTGGACCGGAGTTGCTGATCGAGACGGCGACCGGGAGCAGGCCGCTGCGTGAGTTGTTGCCCGACGCGTTCGGGCCGGACGATCTGGAGAACTGATGAGCTTCGACGCTGTCGACGTGATCCGCACCAAGCGGGACCGGGGCGAGCTGAGCGACGGCCAGATCGACTGGGTGATCGACGCGTACACCCGCGGCGACGTCGCGGACGAGCAGATGTCGGCACTGGCGATGGCGATCCTGCTGAACGGGATGAACCGCCGCGAGATCGCCCGCTGGACCGCGGCGATGATCGCGTCCGGCGAGCGGATGGATTTCGGCAAGCTGTCCCGGCCGACCGCAGACAAGCACTCGACCGGCGGTGTGGGCGACAAGATCACGTTGCCGT
Source organism: Kribbella sp. NBC_01510 (assembly GCF_045040325.1). Classification (NCBI taxonomy): domain Bacteria; kingdom Bacillati; phylum Actinomycetota; class Actinomycetes; order Propionibacteriales; family Kribbellaceae; genus Kribbella; species Kribbella sp. NBC_01510. The sequence continues at coordinate 3,611,673 of NZ_CP109418.1, forward strand.
TGGCCCCTTTGGTGGCCGCGTGCGGCGTCGCGGTGCCGCAGCTGTCCGGTCGCGGCCTCGGTCACACCGGCGGCACGCTGGACAAGCTCGAGTCGATCCCCGGCTGGCGGGCCGCGCTCTCGAACGACGAGCTGATGCGCCAGCTGGACGAGGTCGGCGCGGTGATCTGCGCGGCCGGAGACGGCCTCGCGCCCGCCGACAAGAAGCTCTACGCGCTCCGGGACGTGACCGGCACGGTCGAGGCGATCCCGCTGATCGCCAGCTCGATCATGAGCAAGAAGATCGCCGAGGGCACGGGCGCGTTGGTGCTGGACGTGAAAGTCGGCTCCGGCGCGTTCATGAAGGACCTGGCCGACGCGCGGGAGCTCGCCGAGACGATGGTTGCCCTGGGCACCGACGCGGGCGTGAGGACCGTTGCCTTGCTCACCGACATGTCGGTACCGCTCGGCCTGACCGCGGGGAACGCCCTGGAGGTCCGCGAGTCGGTCGAGGTCCTGGCCGGCGGTGGTCCGGCCGACGTGGTCGAGCTGACCCTGGCCCTGGCCACCGAGATGCTCGCCGCGGCGGGCGTCACCGACGTGGATCCGGCCGAGAAGCTTCGCGACGGTACGGCGATGGACGTCTGGCGCACGATGATCGCGGCCCAGGGCGGCGACCCGTCCGCCGAACTCCCGGTCGCCCCCGAGCAGCACGTCGTACCGGCTCCTGCCTCCGGAGTGCTCTCGAAGCTGGACGCGCTCGCGGTCGGTGTCGCGGCCTGGCGCCTCGGCGCCGGCCGGGCTCGTAAGGAGGACCCGGTGTCCGCCGTCGCGGGCGTCGAGTTGCACGCCAAGCCGGGCGACGAGGTCCGGGAGGGGCAGCCGTTGCTCACCCTGCACGCGGATGACCCGAGCCGCTTCGAGCGAGCCCTGGAAGCGTTGACCGATGCCGTCGAGGTGTCGACAGCGTACGAGCACGGGCCGCTGGTGATCGAGCGGATCGGCTGAGCTCAGCTCGAGGTCGCCGTGAGGCGGGCGCGCTGCTCCTTGGCGAGGCTCGCGAGCAGTCCGGTGTCCGGCCGGAGGTCGGTGCCGAGGGCACCGGTCTGCTGGACGCTGAGCTCGGCGACCAGGGCGCCGGCGACGAAGCTGACCTCGGCGATGGCCACGGACTGGTTGAGACCGCCGTCGTAGGCGACGCGGGCGTCGCTGAGCGCGTCCGGTACGTCGAAGGAGCGCTCGTGGGTCTCCTGGCTCCAGAAGCCCCGCTGCAGGACTCTCGCCTTGGCCGCGGAGCCGGTCTTGAACAGTTGCAGGGTGAACCGCTTCTTCTTGTCCGGGCTGAGCCGGCTCGCCCGGTAGCCCTCGGTGAAGGCGGCGTTGAGCAGCAACGCCCGGTCGGTCGCGGGATCGGCGGACCAGTTGGCCAGGAAGGCGGTCGCGGTGAACGGGCCGGTGGAGTTCTGGGTGTCGTCGAGGTATCCGCGGGGCAGCACGACCAGGCCGGCGAGGGCGCTCTTCGGCTTCTTGTCCGCCGGCGCGGCCAGGGCCGACTTCTTCGCGGCAGGATTCTGCAGGCTGCCGCCCGTGGCGCCGGTGTCGTTCCCACAGGCCGTCGCGCCGAGCAAGAGCGCGGCCACTACAGCGGCGATTCCTGGCGCAGTCCGCGTCACGGTCCCTCTCCGTCCGGCTACTCGCCCCGAGAACAACAGCTGGTTGCGAGCCAGATGCCATCAGAGCAAGGTGAACACCAGGAGAACGATCCGGAATCAACCCAATCGAGCTTGCGTGACAAGCGTCTCGATCCGGCGGCGGGCGGCCTGGGGATGCAGGGGTTCGCAGCCGGCCTCGACGCAGCGGCGGACCACCTGCGGATCGTCGCGGAGCAGCAGCAGACCGCGCCGGAGCAGCGTCAGCGGCGGCTTGCGGTGTTCGCGCAGGTCGCGCTGGAACCTCCGGACGAAGGTGACCAGGCGGTGGTGCCGGACGCAGATGGCGGTGGCGAGCAGGCCGCGCTCGCGCAGCGCACCGGCGATCTGGTCGGCGAAGATGCCCTCGGCAACGATCAGCGGGGAACCCGCGGTGGTGACCGGCCGGTGACCGACGGTGCCGTCGGCGGCGATGTCGTAGATCGGCAGCTCCGCGGTGCCCGTCGTACACAGTTGCTCGAGTGCGGCGACGGCGCGGTCACCGTCCCACGACCGCGGGTCGTCCCAGTCCACGATGCCGAGCGGCGAGCGCGGCATCGCCTCGTCGTCGCCGTCGCGGTAGAAGTCGTCCAGCCGGACCACGGGCAGCGCCACCTGCTCGGCCAGCCGGGACTTCCCCGCCCCCGACGGCCCGGCCAGCAACACCACCCGTGAACTCACCGGAGCATTCTGACACTCGCCCCGGCTACTGGTTGTACGGCGCCGACAGCAAGGGCCGGGTGTTCGTCAGGACCTGTTCGTACAGGGCCCGGACCTGGGCAGCCTGGGCGTCCGTCATGACCGAGGGCTCGGGCTTGCCGACCGGGACCTGCCAGGTCGGCGGGGTGTCCGCGCCGGACAGCGCCCAGGCGGCCTGCCGGGCGGCGCCCAAGGCGACGTACTCGGCCGGCTCAGGGAGCGTGACCTCGGCCCCGAGCAGCGCCGGAGCGAGCGCCTGGACGGCACGTGACTTGGCTGCCCCGCCGAGCAGGAGGACCCGCTGGACGGGCAGTCCCTGCGCACGGAGCGCGTCGACGGCGTCGGCCAGACCGCAGAGCAGACCTTCGACGGCAGCGCGGGCCATCGTCGCGGGTTGCATCGTGGCGCGGGTGAGGCCGTAGATCAGGCCGGTCGAGTGGGGCAGGTCGGGGGTGCGCTCACCGTCGAGGTAGGGCAGCAGGACCAGACCGTTGCTCCCGGGGGACGCCAGGGCGGCGTCGTTGAAGGCATCGAGGTCGAGGCCGAGAAGCTCCGCGGTGGCGGACAGCACCCGGGCGGCGTTCAGGGTGCAGACCAGCGGCAGGTACTCGCCGGTGGCGTCGGCGAAGCCGGCCACCAGGCCGGTCGGGTCGGCGGTCGGGTGGGCTGACCGGGCGAACGCCGTACCACTCGTGCCGAGGGAGACGGCCACGTCACCAGGCTGCAGATCGAGACCGAGTGCGGCGGCCGCGTTGTCTCCGGTGCCCGCCGCGATGGCCGCACCGAAAGCGGTCCGGCCGACGATCTCGGCCGGGCCGGCGACGCGCGGTAGGGCGAGCTGCCGGCCGAAGGCAAGCTCGACCAGGTCGGGCCGGTAGCTGTTCGTGGCCGGGGACCACCAGCCGGTCCCGGACGCGTCGCCGCGGTCGGTGGTGATGCCCTCGATACCGTGCCGATCGGCCGCCAGCCGGTGCGTCATCCAGTCGTGCGGCAGGACGACGGCCGCCGCACGGGCAGCGGCCTCCTTGTCGCGCACCCAGCGCAGCTTGGTCACCGTGAAGCTCGGCACCGGCACCGAGCCGACCGCCTCGGCCCACGCGCCCGGGCCACCGAGCTCGTCGACGAGCTCGACCGTCGCGTCCGCCGAGCTGGTGTCGTTCCACAACACCGCCGGGTGGACGACCTCGCCGGCCTCGTCCAGCAGGACCATGCCGTGCTGCTGGCCGCCGACCGAGATCGCCTCGACCCCGTCGAGCAGTCCGTCGGACGCGATCTCCCACGCCTTCCACCACTCGGCCGGGTCCACCTGGGTGCCGTCCGGGTGCGGTGCCCGGCCTTCCCGCAGTACGGCTCCGGTCTCGGCATCGCATACGACGACCTTGGTCGCCTGGGTGGAGCAGTCCACACCGGCCACCAGTCTCTGCTCAGTCATGGCTCCCAGACTAAGGCCGTGCCTGGATCGCTTCGAGAGTGGCGCGGGCGCCGGTCTCGTGGAGCGACTGGAGGGCGGCCTCGTACTGCGTGACGAACCGATCGTCGGAGGCGAGGTCACCGAAGAGATCCGGGTCGGAGATGAACACCAGCGGGTCCTCGCGGTTGTGCTGAGCCCGCTCGACCAGCTTGTCGCGCAACCGGTCCACCACTTCGATCGACTGCCCGTCCTCGTCGACGGCTTCGGCGTACCGGGCCCAGGACGCGACCACCAGGACCGAGCGCTTGATCTCTCGCCCGGCCGCCAGCTGCTCACGGACCACTGGGAGCAGCCACTTCGGGATCCGGTCCGAGCTCTCGCCGCACAGCCGCGCCAGGGTGTCGCGGACCTCGGGGTTCGCGAACCGCTCGATCAGCTGGTGCTTGTAGCGGTCGAGGTCGACCCCGGGCACCGGCGGCAGCGTCGGCGTCCCCTCGTCGTCCATGTAGCCGAGCAGGAAGTCGACGAAGAGCTTGTCCTGGCACACCTCGTGCGCGTACCGGTAGCCGGCCAGGTACCCGAGGTAGCACAGCGCCTGGTGGCTCGCGTTCAGCAGCCGCAGCTTCATCAGCTCGTACGGCTCGACGTCGCCGACGATCTGCACGCCGACATCCTCGTACGGCGGCCGATCGCCGCCGAAGTCATCCTCGAGCACCCACTGCGTGAACGGCTCGCACACCACCGGCCAGCCGTCCTCGACCCCGAACCGCTCGGCCAGCGCGGACCGGTCGGCATCCGTGGTCACAGGCGTGATCCGGTCGACCATGCAGTTCGGGAACCGCACCTCGGTCTCGAGGAAGTCGGCGATATCCGGGTCCTTCAGCCGGGCGAAGCCGGCGAGCATCTTCCGCGCGACGTGACCGTTGCCGGGGATGTTGTCGCAGGACATCACCGTGAACGGCGGGATCCCGGCCGTCCGCCGCCGGGCCAGCGCCTCGACGATGAACCCGAAGACACTGACCGGCACGGCGCCGGGTACGAGATCGGCGGTGAGCCCGGGATCGGAGGTGTCGAGCTCACCGGTCACCTGGTTCACGTTGTACCCGCCCTCGGTGATCGTCAGCGACACGATCCGGGTGGCCGGGTCGACGAGACGATCCAGGACGGCGGACGGGTCGTCCGGCGCGAACAGGTAGTCGACGATCGACCCGATCACCCGCGGCTCGAGGGTCCCGTCCGGGTGCTTGATCACCAGCGTGTACAGGTGATCTTGGGCCTCCAGAACGTCGTACATCCGCTTGTCCTGCGGGAGTACGCCGACGCCGACGATGCCCCAGTCCAGCGCCTTGCCGTCGTTCATCAGCCGGTCGAGGTACATCGCCTGGTGGGCCCGGTGGAAGCCGCCGACCCCGAAGTGCACGATGCCGGGGCTGACCGCCGTACGGTCGTAGCCGGGCACGCCGACCTCGTTGCCGACAGCACCTAAAGCGTCGATGGTCAGCACAGTCACTTGACCGCCCCCAGCGACAGGCCCTGGACGAGCTTGTCCTGGGCGGCGAACCCGGCGATCAGCACCGGCAGCGACACCACGATCGAGGCGGCACAGACTTTGGCGAGGAACAATCGTTGGCTGGTCACGAACCCAGTCAAGAACACCGGAGCCGTCTGCGCCACTGTGCCGGTCAGCACCCGGGCGAACAGCAGCTCGTTCCAGCTGAAGATGAAGCAGATCAGGGCGGCCGCCGCGATCCCCGGCGTGACCACCGGCGCGACCACGGACCGGAGCGTGCGGCTCAGCGAGGCGCCGTCGACCGAAGCCGCCTCGAGGATCTCCACCGGCACCTCGCGGCCGCGCACAACCACATCTGGTGCATGGACTACGTCCGCCGCGGCGCCGAGACCGGTCATCCGTGGTTCCATCAACGCTGGACGACCGGCGAAGCCGACCTCACCGACCGAACCAATCACTGGTTCAAGACCCAGGGGGACGCACTTCGTCAGGCTCTGCTCTGACAGCCGCGATCTCCCGCTCCGCCTCGGCGACACCGTCGTAGTACGACTCCTGCTGCCTGCGTATGAAGTGGGGGAGGAAGGCGACAGGGCCTGTCGGCCATATCGGGACGTCCTGGTTGCTGAGAAACGCAGAGACCCAACCAGCGGCGGTCAACCCGAACAGCACTATCCAGCCGTGCCGGCAGATCCACGGTCCGTCGTCGGCGACGAGGCCACGCCGGGTCACCGCGCCGACCGCCAAGAGCAGGGCCGTTGCCGCGAGCACGACGACCGTTGCGGCAAGGGGTGCGCCGTGGACCTCGGCATACGGGCCGTGGTGTCGAAGGACCAGAACGATACCCACAGCCCAGACGACCGCCAGGAGCCCGTAGACCACAGCACCCAGCTTCAGCTTCGGCATGACGACTCCTGGGGCGGTGGGCGGTGTGATCCGGTTATCGCGGTGGTGGGGATCGGCGTTACCGGGGGCCGAGGGGGTCTTCTTCGGGTGGGGTTGGGGCTTGGTGGGTGATGTTGGTGAGGGAGCGTTCGGGGAGCCAGAGGACGAAGGTGCTGCCGACGCCAAGGTCGGAGTGCAGGGCGACGGTGCCGCCGTGGGATTCGGCGATCTGGCGGACGATGGCGAGACCGAGGCCTGCTCGGCGTTCGCCGCTGGAGGGGACGGTGGCCGGGTGCTGCCGGTGGCCGGCGCGGAAGAAGCGATCGAAGACGCGATCGGCGTCGTCCGCGGCGATCCCGGGGCCTTCGTCGCGGACGGCGATCCAGGCCCAGCCGTTGCGACTTCCCACGGCGACGACGAGTTCGCTCCCGCCGCGGGCGAGCCGGACCGCGTTCGAGAGCAGGTTGTCGACCGCGCGCCGGAGCGCCGACGCGTCCCCGGCCGCGGTCGGTCCGGGTGCGAGCCGACGTACGAGGTGAAGCTCGCGATCGGACGCGAGCAGTTCGTACTCCTCGGCCGCCTCACCCGCGATCGCGGCGAGGTCCACGTCCGCGTCGACGAACGCCGGCGACGACCGCCGCGCCGACGCGAGCAGGTCCTCGACCAACCGCGTCATCCGCTGGATCGCCCGGCCCACGATCGCGGTCGCCTGCGCGCGATCCTCCGGTGGCGTGTCGTCGTGCGCGAGTACGGCGTCGACGTTCGCTTGGATCACCGCCAGCGGATTGCGCAACTCGTGCGACGCGTCGTCGACCAGCTGGCGTTGCGCCACGAACGCCGACTCTATCCGGCCGAGCATGTCGTCGACGGTGTCGGCCAGGTTCCGCAGTTCGTCCCGCGGTCCGTCCAAAGCGATCCGGCGGGACAGGTCGGTCGCCGAGATCTCCTGGGCCGTCGTGGTGATCCGTCGTACCGGCCGGAGCACTCGGCCCGACAACCACCAGCCGGTGCCGAGACTGACCAGGAACAGGCCGGCCATGCCCGCGACCGAGTAGTTCCGCAGGCTCTGCAGGGTCTGGTAGTTCACCGCGGACTGGAAGCTGGAGATCTCGGCGGCCTGGATCACCTGACCCTGCTTGAGATGGAGGTTGCCCTGGTGATCCTTGTAGTACTTCTGGACCTCGATCTGGTTCAGCGGCTTCGGATCGAGGATCTGCGACAGCGCGAGGTACACCCCACCCAGCAGCAACGCCGACAACGCGATCAGTACGGCGGAATACGTCAGCGTGAGGCGGAACCGGATCGTCTGGATCCACGGCGGTCGCTTGAGCTTCATGAGTCACCCCTGAGCCGGTAGCCCCGGCCGATCACCGTTTCCAGCACGGGTTCCTCGCCGTCCTGGGTGAGCTTGCGGCGCAGCGTGCCGACGGTCACCCGGACGCTCTGGGTGAACGGGTCCGCGTTCTCGTCCCAGACGTGCTCGAGCAGTTCCTCCGCCGAGACGACGTGTCCGGGCCGCGACATCAGATAACGCAGTACGCCGAACTCCTTCAACGTCAGCGGGAGTTCGCGGCCGGCCCGGGTCGCGAGGTGGCGGGACGAGTCCAGGACGAGGTCGCCGACGTGCAACTGCGTGCTGCCGTTGGTGACGTCGCGACGGAGCAGCGCGCGGATCCGGGCGAGCAGCTCGACCAGTGCGAACGGCTTGGTCAGGTAGTCGTCCGCGCCCTCGTCGAGCCCGCGGACCCGGTCGGCGAGCGAGGCGCGCGCGGTCAGCATCAGCACCCGCAGGTCCCGGCCGGACGCGACCTCGATCTCGCCCCGGCGGACCGCGCGGCACAGGTCCAGGCCGCTGGTGTCCGGCAGCGTGATGTCCAGGATCGCCAGGTCGTACGCCGTGGTCGCGAGCTTCTCCATCGCCTCGGCCCCGGTCGTCGCCGCGTCGACGGCGTACCCGGCCCGGCCGAGTCCGGAGCGCAGCGCACTGACCAGGCCTTCCTCGTCCTCCACCACCAGTAGTCGCACGCAACCACGGTAGCGAGGCGATCCTTGAGGTCAGGCCTGCTCTTTCGGCGGACTTTCGCTCTCCTTTCCGGTCGTTGGCCGCCCTCCTGTGGTTCTCCCGGCTTCCCTGAGTTCAAGCCCCTGTCTCCGTCCTGAAGGGCCTGTAAGGCCGAGGACCCCTACAGTTGGTGGATGGCGTACTTCGGTGGACTGCTGGCCTTGATCGGGGTCCTGACTCTCGTGTTCGAGGACGGAGATGTCGTCGGGCTGCCGGCTGTCGTGGTCGGAGTGGGCCTGCTGGTGCTGGGCCTGGTGGTCGGCGCGCTGGGGATCGTGCGGCGGCGGCAGGTGCGGCGGCGGAAGATCGCCCGCGGCGAGCCGGTGCCGGTCGGCAACGTGGTCGACCGGGCCAAGGCGTTGCCGCGGTTGATCCGGGCCGCGCGGCGCGGGACCTATGGGGAGTTGCCGCAGCGCCGGATGTTCCTCTGGGTGCTGGCCCTGGTGTACCTGGTATCGCCGATCGACATCCTGCCGGACCTGCTGCCCGTCATCGGGGTGGCCGACGACGCGGGCGTGGCGGTGTGGCTGCTCACGAGTGTGTCGACGGCGACGGGTCTCTACCTCCGCCATGAGCGGGACCGCCTGCCGGGTCGTGAGCCGGGGAGCGGCGGAGCCAGTCGGTGATGTCGGCGGCCGCCTCCTCGGGGTGCTCGTAGGCGAAGAGCTGCAAGGCGTCGGTGGGACGCCCGGACTGGGCGAGCCGAGTCGCAGCCCTCAACAACTGCTGTGCGGCCGCGAGGACAAGCTCCGCCTGGGCGATCGCCTCGGTTGGATCGTCAAGCCTGACGGCGTCCCGGGCCAGGTCAGCCACTTCGCAGGCCTGGTAGGCCATCGCGAGCTGCGCCCGGTTCATCGGAACGCCCGGACGAAGAAGAGCGCGGTCATCGCGACGGCCGTGGTGAGGACGAGCGTGCGCAGTACGGCGGACGGAAGCCTGCGGACCAGATGAGCTCCGGTGTAGCCGCCGAGGACAGCGCCGGCCAGGAGCACGACCAGGTGTAGGGGCTGGGCCAGGACGTCGGCGGCGAACAAGAAGATGACGGCCGCGGTCAGGTAGACGGCCGCCACCTGGATGACGCGGAGCGGGTTGCCGCGGGCCGGGTCGAGGGTCGTCGTCGCGGTCCAGAACGCGAGCATCATCAGCCCGACCGCCCCACCGAAGTACCCGCCGTAGATCGACAGCACGAACTGCCCGGCCAGGATCGCCGCCGGCCCAGGCGTGCCGAGCCGGAGCGCCTGGGTCAGCCGCCTGCCGAACGCGAGGACGACGGTCGCGAACGCCAGCAACCACGGCACCGCCGCCTCGAAAGATGCCGACGGCAACAACAAGAGCAACCCGGCGCCGATCGCCCCGCCGAGCACGCTCGCCAGGGTCAGCCGGAGCGGGGACGGCCGCGCGAAGCCCTCCACCTCGCGCCGGTAGACCCACGCGCTGGTCGCGTTCCCGGGCAGCAGCGCGACGGTGGTGGTCGCGTTCGCGGTGACCGGCGGCATCCCGGCCGCGACCAGGGCGGACAGCGCCACGAAGCTCCCGCCGCCGCCGACGGCATTCAGCGCGCCGGCCGCGACACCGGCCAGGAGGATCAGCAGCACCCTCCGAGCATCACGGCTCGGCCGGCACTCCACAATGCGCGATCCCCGTAGTCAGCCTAAGGCAGAGACGTAGGCTGAGCCCATGCGGTACGACTTGGACGACCTCCGGCTCTTCACCCATGTCGCAGCAGAGGGCTCGATCACCGGCGGCGCGCGGGTGATGCACCTCAGTCTGCCTTCGGCCAGTGCGCGGGTCAGAGCGCTCGAAGCGCAGGCCGGCGTACCCCTGCTGGTCCGCGAGCGCCGTGGCGTCCGGCTCACTCCCGCGGGCGCCACCCTGGCCCGGCACGCCCGCGAGGTGCTCGCCGAGACCACCCGCCTGGACAGCGCCGTCGCGTCGTACGCCGTCTCGCGGTCCGCGCCGATCCGCCTGGTCGCAGGTGGCTCGGCCATGCACCAACTCGTCCCGGTCGCGCTCGCCACGTTCCTCCGCGACCATCCGGAGTACGACGTGAACGTCAGCGAACGCCGCACAGTCCGCAGCGTCCGTATCCTCGCCGCCGGAGAGGCCGACCTCGGCGTCATCCTCGACGACGAACCCACCGACCTCCGCACCGAACCGCTCGCCGACGACTCCCTGGTCGTGATCGGCCAGGCCGGCGGCACCCTGTCCGGCCGCACCTCCATCGCGTACGCCGAAGTCGCCGAGCATCCCCTGGTCGGTCTCGACCGCAACTCCCCACTCACCCAGTGGATGGACGAACGCCTCGGCCCGCACGCCCCGGCACCCCGCTACCGCACCGTCGTACCGAACCTGCACACCCTGATCACGCTGGCCACGGCCGGCGCCGGCCTGGCCATCGTCCCGCGCCGAGCCGTCGCGGCGATCGCCGCACTCGACATCTGTCCACTCCAGGACTCTTGGTCCACCCGCCAGCACCTACTCTGCTACGCGGCGAACACCTCGGAGCCCGCCCACCTCCTCGCAACCCATCTGCACGCGGCCGCGACGACCTAGGGCAGGTTGGCCTCGATGCCGTCGAGGAGGTATTCGAGCCCGAGGTCGAAGGCCGCGGCGGCGTCGAGGTGGCCGGCTTCGCGGATCGTCTCGGCCAGCGCGGGGTAATTGCCGGTGGCAAGCATGCGGGTGAGGTAGGGGCCGGTCGAGACCCGCCAGCCGTGTTCGTCGAGGCCGGTGGCGCGTTCGTCGCGCAGGGCGGTGATCTCCTTCCGGACGGCGCCGACCAGGAAGCAGGACAGGGCTTCGAGGGCATTCATGACCGCGGTCGAATCAGGAAACGCCCGAGTCGCGCGGAGGGCGGCGAGGGACGCTTCCAGGCCGGCCAGGGCGGCGGGGCCGAGCTGCGGGCGGCCGCCGAGCAGGTCCGCGAACCACTCGTGCTGGAGGGCAGCCTGCCGCCTGCTGTGGGCGATGGAGCGGAAGATGTCCCGCCAGGTCGAACCGGTCGGTGCCGGGATCTCGGCGTACACCGCGTCGGCCATCAGCTCGAGCAGCTCCTCCTTGGTGCCGGCGTACCGGTAGAGGCGCATCGGGCCGGCGTCCAGGGCGGCGGCCACCTTGCGTAGCGACACCGCTTCCAGGCCCTCGGCGTCGGCCAGGCTCAGCGCGGCGCGCACGATCCGCTCCCGGCTCAACGGGCTCAGCGCGCGTCGCTCGGCCGGCTCGGGCCGTTCCCACACCGGTTCATTCGTCACACCGGAGACGATACATCGCATCGTGCGATACGGTGTATCGGTCAGATGCGGCGTATCGAACGGAGTAGGCATGATCGCGATCATCGGGGCCGGTCCCGGCGGCCTCACCCTCGCGCGGATCCTGCACGTCCACGGCGTCGACGCGGTCGTGTACGAACGCGACGCCTCCCGGGCCGCACGGACCCAAGGCGGGATGCTCGACCTGCACACGGACACCGGCCAGCTCGCACTCCGCGAAGCCGGCCTGGAAGAGCAGTTCCTCGCCGTCGCCCGCCGGGAGGGCCAGGACTTTCGCCTGCTGGATCACACCGGCACGTTGCTGCTGCAGGAGGACACTCCGGATGACGCGCCGATGGCGCGGCCCGAGATCGATCGCACCGACTTGCGTGACCTGCTGCTCGACTCGCTTCCGGCCGGCGCGATCTTCTGGGGCCGAAGCTTCGCCGGCGCCGACCCGCGACCCGGCGGTGGGTACGTCGTCCGGTTCGCCGACGGCACGTCCGCCGAGTGCGATCTCCTCGTCGGCGCCGACGGCGCAAACTCCGGCGTCCGCGCCCTGCTCACCGACGTACGTCCCACGTATGCCGGTACGACGGCGATCGAGGGTTCCATCCACGATGCCGATCGGACCCAGCCGGAGCTCGCGGCGATGGTGGGAAGGGGCAACTACTGGGCCATTGGTCCGAGCCAGACCGTCGCTGCCCAGCGCAACGGCGACGGCACCATCCGGGTCGGCCTGGTGGTGCATCGCCCGGAGCCGGTGCTCGACGCTGATCCCGCGACGATCGCCGCGCTGCTCGACGGCTGGCATCCGCGCTTCCACCGCCTCGTCGAGGCCTGTGAGCTGCCGTTCGTGGTCCGTCAGACCCATGTGCTGCCGATCGACATGACCTGGTCGCCGCGGCCCGGGATCACTCTGCTCGGCGACGCCGCGCACCTGATGCCACCGGTGGGAGAGGGGGCGAACCAGGCAATGCTCGACGCGGCCGAGCTCGGTCGCGCCGTCGCCGCGAACCCTGACGACCTGGACAAGGCGGTGGCCGTTTACGAGCCGGTCATGCAGACCCGCTGCGCCGCGGTCGCCAAGCGGTCGGCTGCCGTGGCGCGGCTGATGAGCGGACCGGACGCGGCGCAGGAGATGCTGAAGTTCTTCCAGGGGTAGCGGTCGAATACGGTGCAGGCATGAGTGGGCCGGATATTCCGCTGCAGGCGTTTGCGGCGTTGTTGCACAGCGACAACGTGGCAACTGTGTGTCGGGCGCTGAACATGTACCAGGTGGCGGCGTCGTACACGCGGTTGAGTGGTGGGAATCCGCTGGAGCCGCTCGGTGGTGAGGTCCGGGTGGTCGCGCGCGAGATCCTGTCCCGGCCACCGGTCGAAGCGGACGAGGAGATCCGGGCCGGCTTCGATCATCTGAGTGCGTTGAATGTGTTGACGAGTCTGGCGGCGCCGGAGGATGCGGAGCTGATCGCCAGGGTGCTGGAGAGTACCGAGGACGAGCAGATCCGGGCAGTGGCGACACTGGCGGCGGCCGCGGTTCGCAACCAGTGATTGGGTCGGCGAGATAGCGTTCTCCGCATGCGCGCTTTGACTGTTGAAGAGGCCCGGCGACGGGCGGCGGATCTGACCGTGCGGTCGTACCAGGTGGAGTTCGACCTGACCGGATCGGGTAACACGTTCGTGACGACCAGCCGGATCCGCTTCGGGGCGGCAAGTGACAGCAGTTGGGTGGACGTGAAACCCGAACGGCTGCACGCGGTCGAGCTGAACGGCACCTCGCTCGACGTCGGTCTGCTGGACGGCGGCCGGTTTCCGCTGAGCGGTCTGCAGGCGGAGAACGAGCTCGTGGTGACGGCCGAGCTGAAGTACTCCGCGGACGGCGAGGGTCTGCAGCGGTCCGTCGATGCGGCCGACGGGCGGGTCTACACCTACGGCATGTCGTCGCTGGAGTCGGCGCCGCGCTACTTCCCGTGTTTCGACCAGCCTGATCTCAAGGCGCCGTACACGATCAGCGTGAAGTGTCCCGAGGACTGGGTGGTGCTGGGCAACGGTGGCGCCACGCCGGTCGCGCCGGGGGAGTGGAAGTTGGCGGAGACCAAGCCGCTGTCGACGTACTTCGTCACGATCGTCGCGGGCCCGTATCACCTGATCCGGAGTGAGCACGACGGGATCCCGCTCGGACTGGCCTGCCGCCAGTCGCTGAAGCAGCACCTGGAGCGCGATGCCGAGGACCTGTTCCGGACCACCCGGGAGGCGTTCGACGAGTACCACCGGATGTTCCGGCAGCGGTACCCGTTCGGCGAGTACTGGCAGGCGTTCGTGCCGGACTTCAACCTCGGCGCGATGGAGAACCCGGGCTGCGTGACGTTCGCCGACCACCTGGTCTTCCGCAGCCAGGCCACCGAGGCGGAACGCAGCACGCGGGCGCGGATCATCGTGCACGAGATGGCGCACATGTGGTTCGGCGACCTGGTCACCATGAAGTGGTGGAACGACATGTGGCTGAACGAGTCGTTCGCCGAGTACATGGCGCACCGGGTGTCCGAGGACGCGACCAGCTACGGCGGTAACTGGACCGATTTCGCCTTCGTCCGAAAGTGGTGGGGCCTGCAGACCGACCAGAGCAGCTCGACGCATCCGGTCGCGCCGGACAGCCTGAAGGACGCCCGCCAGTCGCTCGACGACTTCGACGGGATCTCGTACGCGAAGGGTGCCGCGGTCCTCAAGCAGCTGGCCAAGTACCTCGGCGACGACGTGTTCCTGAAGGGCGTCAACGCGCACCTGGAGGCGCACGAGTACGGCAATGCTGACCTGCACGAGTTCATCGAGAAGCTCACCGAGGCCGGCGCCGACGACCTGGACAACTGGTCCCAGCAGTGGTTGCGCACGTCCGGCCTGGACACGATCACGGTCGAACGGACGGCGAGTGGAGTCGTCCTGCACCGCACGAGCCCGGACGCTTCCCGCCGCCTGCACAAGCTGAGCATCGGTGGGTACGACGAAACCGGCGCGGCGACCCTGGTCGACGTCGTGCTCGACCAGGACACCGTAGAAGTTGCCCTCAGCAACGACAGCGCCGTGATCGTGCCGGATGCCGACGACGACACCTGGGCCAAGATCCGGCTCGACGCCACCAGCCTGGCCAATCTCCCGGCGGTGCTCCCGAAGATCGCCGACGGCACCACGCGGGCCGTGATCTGGAACTCGATCCGTGACACGACCGCGGACGCCGAGCTCGATCCGCGGCTGGCGCTCGACCTGTTCCTCGCCACCATCCAGCACGAGGACAGCGACATCGCCGTCGGCTCGCTCGTGCGCTGGCTGGAGGACCGGGTCCTCGGCGGCTACCTGGACTACGACGAGTACCGCGCTCCGGTCGCTGATGCTCTGAGCAACAAGCTCGCGAGCACTGCACCGGGCAGCAGTCTGCAGCTGGTCACCGCCCGCGGGTTCATCGTGACCACGGACGACGCGGAGTTGCTGAAGTCGTGGCTCGACGGTGCCGGCATCCCGGCCGGTCTGGAGATCGACGCGGATCTGCGGTGGTCGCTGGTCCTGCGACTCGTGCGGCTGAACGCGCTCGGGGCGAAGGACATCGATGCCGAGCTGGCGCGCGACAAGTCCACCGAAGGTGTCAATCAGGCCGCACGCTGCCGGGCGGCTCTGCCCGACGGCAAGGAAGCGGCCTGGACGCGGATCATGACCGACTCGTCGGTCGGGGTGAAGGAACTGCTGGCTGCGGCCGAGGGCTTCTGGCATCCGGGTCAGGCCGCGATCACGGCGCCGTACGTCAAGCGGTTCTTCACCGACATCGCGCGGACCGGGGAGATCCGGGCCGGCATGGTGGTCTCGCTGACCGTGCACCGGATCGCGCCGCGGCTCGCGATCGACGCCGAGCTGATCGGGCCGGCCGAGGCGCTGATCGCGGACGAGAGCGTGGTCCCGGGCATCCGCCGGCAGACCGCGAACTTCCTCGACGATCTCCGGCGGGCGGTGGAGGTACGACGTACCTTCGGCTAGACCCGCCGGAGCTGAGTCAGCGCACAGTGAGGCGTTCGGCGACGGCCTTGCGGGCCTGGTGGATGCGGGCCTTGACCGTGCCGAGCGGGACATCGAGCTCGTCGGCGATCTCGGCGTACGACAGCGCCCCCAGGTCGCGCAGGACCAGCGGCTGGACCAGCTGGGGATGGCTGGACTCGAGTGACTCAAGCGCTTCGAGCAGGTCCAGGCGGGAGCCCGCGATCACCGACGTCGTCCGCGGGTCGACGGACTCCGGGAGGACCTCGGCGGACTGCTCGACCGCGCGCCGCTTCAGCGATCGGTAGGTCTGCCGGGCCTGGTTGGTGGCCACGATCGTGACCCAGCCGGCGAAGCTGCCGGTGCCTCTGAAGGTGTGGATCTTGTTGGCCACCTGGAGCAGGGTGTCCTGGACCGCCTCTTCGGCGTCCTCGCGGTACGGCAGGAACTTGGCCACCCGGCGCTGCACCTGCGGCCGGATCGCCTGCAGGATCTGCGGAAGCAGGGATTGGTCCCCCGCGGCGGCGCGCGCCGCCAGGTGTTCCAGATCCTCGTTCATGCTCCCTCAGAGTGTATGTTTCGTCGCTTAGCTCGACTGTGCACGACAATAGCCGGGATGGATGCCATCGGGAGGTACCGGCTGCAGGACAAGATCGGCGCGGGCGCGTTCGCGACCGTCTGGCGTGGGTACGACGACGACCTCGACGTGGACGTGGCGGTCAAGATCCTCGCCGACAACTGGGCGTCGCGCGCCGACGTGCGGGAACGCTTCCTGTCCGAGGCGCGGCTGATGCGCCGGATCGCCAGCGACCGGGTGGTCCGGGTCTTCGACCTGGGCAAGCTCCCGGACGGGCGTCCGTACTTCGTGATGGACTACGTCGGCGGTGGCACGCTGGGCGACGTCCTGCAGCATGGGCCGCTGGATGCCGTCGACGCGTTGTGGTGGGGAGCCGACCTGGCGCGGGCGGTCGCCGCGTTGCACAGCGAGGGTGTTGTCCACCGTGATGTCACCCCGGCGAACCTGCTGCTCCGGCCCAACCAGGGGGACGAGTCCGGCGGCGGTACGCACCGCATAGTGCTCGCCGATCTCGGCCTGGCCAAGCGTGCCGCAGAGGCGTCCGGACTGACCCAGGCCGTCGGCACACCGTCGTACATGGCTCCTGAGCAGGGTCGCGGTGACGGTGGATTCGACGAGCGGGCGGACATCTACGCGGTCGGCGCGGTGACGTACGCGCTGCTGACCGGGCATCCGCCGTACTCCGCGGGTTCGATCGGGGATGTGCTCAACCGCGATCCGGACCTGCCGCCGCCGAGCTTGCGGCCGATGCTGCACGACGCGGTCGGTCAGCTCGACGACATCCTCACCCGGGCCCTCGCGTACCGGGTCCCCGACCGCTGGGAGCGTGCCGACACGCTCGCCGAGCGGTTCGAGGCGGAGGCCTACCGGCTCGAACAGGAAGCGCCGCTGCGGGCCGAGGAGCGGACCAGCATCACCGACGACGACCCCCCGACGACCGTCGCCACCGACCCGCCGGTACGCCGCCGGCGCCGCAACCAGGCCTGGTTCCTGCTCTCGCTGCCGGTGGTGTTCGTGGCCGCCGGAGTAGGTGGTTGGTTCCTGTTCGGTCGGTGAGATGCGACCAGATCCGGGCAGGTGTCCGTTGGGTGGCACGGGCGTGCAGGCCGGCGGTCCCGGGAGCGGCGTGGACTGGGGAGGGTTTTGTCCCTCTGCGGGGGTAAAACCCTCCCCAAACCACCTGCCTCCACCCAAAACCCTCCAGAAACACACTCGGCGCGTCGGCAGCCGCCGAACAACCGCCACAGCAGCCCCGGCCCCGCCAACCGCGCCGACGCTGACCGCGGTACGCGATCTCACCGGTGGTGGCGGTGGACCGGGATCCCGCGGTCGTCTGTGACTGCAGGTGCGGTTAGTAGGTGACGGTGATCCGTTCGGCGGCTGGGTCGATCCGGACCTGGCCGCCGTACGGGAGGACCTGTTGCGGGTCGGTGTGGCTGATGTCGAGGCCTTTGACCACGAGCGCGTCCGGGTTGTACTCGGCGAGGGCCCGGTCGACCGCGAGGTACTGACCGGTGATGTAGGCGACGGACTGCTCGGGCGTGAAGTGGTTCTCCAGCGACCAGGACTTCGGGCGGCCCCAGAGGACCGCGTCGAAACGCTCGAGCAGGCCGCGTTCGCCGAAGTTGCGCAGGATCCGGTAGACCATCTCGGAGCCGGGCATCTCCTCGCTGGTCTCCAGGAACAGCACGCCGCCGTAGGAGTCCGTGGGCAGCATCCACCGGTTGGCGGACAGTTGCCAGTCGAGGATCTCCAGGTTGCCGCCCCAGAGTTTCCCGCTGACGGGCTCCGCGCCCTGCCAGATCCAGCCGGTGCCCGGGAACATCGGCGGCTCGGTCTCCAGGTTGACCGCATCGGCCCAGTCGCGGTCGTGGTCGGTCCACTCCGCGGCCGGCGTCAGCTCGAACTCGCCCGGCGTGAAGAGCGCGGCCCGCAGCGACCGCTCGGAGTCGGGGTGCATCGCGCCGCCGCGGCCGAACTGGACCATCACGCTCCCGCCGTGAAAGGCCGGCAAGCCCAACGAGTACAGGAAGTTGAGCAGGTTGGTGTTGTCGCTGTACCCGAAGAACGGCTTCGGGTTCGCCTGGAAGACCCCGGGATCGAGGTGCTTCAGCACGGTGAGCTGGTCGTCGCCGCCGATGGTCGCGATCACCGCGCGAATCGACGGATCCGACCAGGCCGCGTGCAGGTCGGCGGCCCGCGCCTGCGGGGAGGCCCCGAGCACACGGGTCGTCGGATACTCGACCGGGATCAGGCCGAAGTCGTCGCGCAACCGCCGCAGGCCGAGCTCGTAGGGCCCGGGAAAGATCTCCGGCAGCCCACGGGACGGTGAGACGATCGCGACTTTGTCACCAGGCTGCACCATGCGGCGACTGTACGACGCTTCCGGCCCAGGCGGGATCGATTTAGACGCCGATCGGATGCCAGACGGTCTTCAGTTCCAGGTACTGCGTGAGGCGGGACAGGCCCGGGGACTCGGTCCAGTCCTCCTCGGCCGGGCGGCGTACCCGCTTGAGGTTGTCGGCGGCCGCGGCCTCCAGGTCGCGGGCCTCGTCCGGCTCCTCGATCCCGCACAGGTCGATGGCGTTGACGTCCATGTGCGACGCCAGCCACGGGCCGACCTCGGACGCGGAGCCGGTGAGGATGTTCACCACGCCGCCCGGTACGTCGGACGTCGCCATCACCTCGCCCAGCGTCACGGCCGGCAACGGACGTGCGTACGACGAGACCGCGACGACCGTGTTGCCGGAGACGATCGCGGGCGCGATCACGCTGGTCAGGCCGAGCAGGCTGGAGTCCTGCGGCGCCAGCACCGCGACCACACCGGTTGCCTCGGGCAACGAGAAGTCGAAGTACGGGCCGGCCACCGGGTTGCTGGATCCGACCACCTGGGCCAGCTTGTCGGCCCACCCGGCGTACCAGACCCAGCGGTCGATCGCCGCGTCCACGACCGCGCGCGCCTTGCTGATCGAAAGGCCCTCCGACGACGCCACCTCGGCACTGAACTGCTCGTGCCGGCCCTCCATCACCTCGGCGATCCGGTAGAGCACCTGGCCACGGTTGTAGGCCGTCCGCGCCGACCAGCCGCCGAATGCCTTGCGGGCCGCGACGACCGCGTCCCGGGCGTCCTTGCGGGAGGCCTGCGACGCGTTCGCCAGGAACTTGCCCTTGGCATCGTTCACGACGTACGACCGGCCGGATTCGCTGCGCGGGAAGGCGCCGCCGATGTAGAGCTTGTAGGTCTTGCGCACCTCGAGCCTCAGATTGTCCTTAGTGGGCAAGGTAGGCCTCCAGACCGTGGCGACCGCCCTCGCGGCCGTACCCCGACTCCTTGTAGCCGCCGAACGGCGAGGTCGGGTCGAAGCGGTTGAACGTGTTGGCCCAGACCACGCCGGCGCGCAGCTGGTTGGCCATCCACAGGATCCGGGAGCCCTTGTCGGTCCAGATCCCGGCGGACAGCCCGAACGGCGTGTTGTTCGCCTTCTCCACGGCCTCGGCCGGGGTGCGGAAGGTGAGCACCGACAGCACCGGGCCGAAGATCTCCTCCCGGGCGATCCGGTGCGCCTGGGTCACACCGGTGAACACGGTCGGCGGGAACCAGTACCCCTGCGGCGGCAGCTCGCACTCCGGCGACCAGCGCTCGGCGCCCTCGTCCTCGCCGATCTGGGACAGCTCGCGGATCTTGGCCAGCTGGGCCGACGAGTTGATCGCGCCGATGTCGGTGTTCTTGTCCAGTGGGTCGCCGACACGCAGCGTGCCCATCCGGCGCTTCAGCCGGGCCAGGACCTCGTCGTACACGCTCTCCTGGACCAGCAGCCGCGAACCCGCGCAGCAGACGTGGCCCTGGTTGAAGAAGATGCCGTTGACGATGCCCTCGATGGTCTGGTCGATCGGCGCGTCCTCGAAGACGATGTTCGCCGCCTTGCCGCCGAGCTCGAGCGTGACCGCCTTGTCCGAGCCCGCGACCGACTTCGCGATCGCCCGGCCGACGGCGGTCGATCCGGTGAACGCGACCTTGTCGACGTCCGGGTGCTCGACCAGAGCCTGCCCGGTCCGGCCGGCGCCGGTGACGATGTTCACCACGCCCGGCGGCAGGTCTGCCTGCTGGCAGATCTCCGCGAACGCCAGCGCGGTCAGCGGCGTCGTCTCGGCCGGCTTCAGCACCACGGTGTTGCCGGCGGCCAGGGCCGGGGCGATCTTCCACGCCAGCATCAGCATCGGGAAGTTCCACGGGATCACCTGGCCCGCGACACCCCACGGCTGCGGGTCGTCGCCGACTCCGGCGTACTCGAGCTTGTCCGCCCAGCCCGCGTAGTAGAAGAAGTGCGCGGCCACCAGCGGGATGTCGACGTCACGCGACTCGCGGATCGGCTTGCCGTTGTCCAGCGACTCCAGCACCGCCAGTTCCCGCGCACGCTCCTGGATCAGCCGCGCGATCCGGAACAGGTACTTCGCCCGGTCCCGCCCGGCCATCGGGCCCCAGACCTTCTCGAACGCCTTGCGGGCCGCCTTCACCGCCTTGTCGACATCGGCCGGACCGGCCTCGCTGATCTCCGCGAGCACCTCCTCCGAGGACGGGCTGATCGACTTGAACGGCTTCCCGTCCGTCGCGTCGACGAACTGGCCGTTGATGAAGAGCCCGTACGACGACCTGATGTCGACGATGGCCCGCGATTCCGGGGCCGGTGCGTACTCGAATCTGCTCATGCCTCAGTCCAGCGTGAAGTAGTCGGGGCCGGGGTAGTGCCCGGTGGCCAGCTTGGTGCGTTGCATCAGCAGGTCGTTCAGCAGGCTGGACGCCCCGAAGCGGAACAGCTCCGGGTCCAGCCAGTCCGGTCCGGCCGTCTCGTTGACCATGACCAGGTACTTGATCGCGTCCTTCGCCGTCCGGATCCCGCCGGCCGGCTTGACGCCGATGTGCAGGCCGGTGGACTCGTGGTAGTCGCGGACCGCCTCCAGCATCACCAGCGTCACCGGCAACGTGGCCGCGGGGGACACCTTCCCGGTGGAGGTCTTGAGGAAGTCCGCACCGGCCAGCATCGCCAGCCAGGACGCGCGCCGGACGTTGTCGTAGGTGACCAGCTCACCGGTCTCCAGGATCACCTTCAGGTGCGCGTCGCCGGCCGCCTCACGAATCGCGGCGATCTCGTCGAAGACCAGGCCGTACCGCCCGGACAGGAACGCGCCGCGGTCGATCACCATGTCCACGTCGTCGGCGCCCGCGGCGACCGCGTCCTTGGTGTCCTGGATCTTGATCGGGAGGCTGGCACGCCCACTGGGGAAGGCGGTTGCGACACTCGCCACGCTGACCCCCGAGCCGCGCAGCTCGTGCTTGGCGGTGGCCACCAGATCCGGGTATATACAGACCGCGGCGACCGGTGGCGCGGTCGGGTCGGCCGGGTCGGGCCGTCTCGCCTTCGCGCACAGGGCCCGCACCTTGCCCGGGGTGTCCTGCCCCTCGAGCGTGGTGAGATCGATCATCCGGATCGCCAGGTCCAGCGCGTAGGCCTTGGCGGTGGTCTTGATCGACCGGGTGCTCAGGGTCGCGGCCCGAGCCTCGGCGCCGACCTGGTCGACGCCCGGCAGGCCGAGCAGGAACCGGCGCAGCCGGTCCTCGGACGAGGTCACGTCGGCCAACGAGTCGACGCCGCTGTCGAGAGTGGTCACCTTGGGCAGTCTAGTGCTGTTCCGGACAGCCAGTTACTTTGTGCTGGTGAAGTCGAAGTCATCGGACACCGAGCGGTACCTGTCGACGTCGAACCGGATCACCGGAGGCCTGCTGGTCGGGATCGGCGTCCTCGCGCTGATCGACATCGTGCTGGAGTGGCGGACCGCCAGTGGTCTGCTGGTCGGCTGTGTGATCGGCATCGTGATGGTGCTCGCCTACGTCTTCCTGATCCGCCCGTCGGTCACCCTCAGCCCCGAGCACATCCTGCTCCGTAACCATCTGCGCGACCACGTGATCCCGTGGTCCAAGGTGACCGGGGTCGACGTCGCCGACATCCTGCGGGTGCACGCCGGCGACAACAAGTTCCGGGCTCCCGGCGTCGTACTCGTCATGCGTGACGTTCGCAAGCAACGGGTCGGCGGAGCCAGGCTCCCGGAAGACAGCTCGATCTCCCGCGCCGACTTCGTCGTCGACCGGATCGAGACCCACATGAACCAGTACGGCGAACAGGCCGGCGGCGAGGTGGTCACCACCTGGGCCCGCCCGGAGCTGATCGCCATCGGAGTCCTCGCGGTCGTCGCCGTGGTGGCGGCGCTGCTGCGCTGATGCCGCTGCTGTCCCGCCGTGCGCTCCTCCGCACGGCAGCCGCCGCTGCCGTCACCAGCGTCGCAACAGTCACCGCCCTGGAAACAGGAGCCCTCCCAGGCCGAGCGCGCATCCACGAAACCCTCGGCCTGAACGGGCGCGACGGCGTCGTCCCCGCCGTCCCGGCAGGCCTGGTTGTGGCGGACACCTTCGCGTCCGCTGCTCGCCGTACGACGGTTGGGTACAGCGTCATCTATCCCCACGGGGTCAGTCTGTCGGCGGAGTTGCCGGTCGTGCTCGTTTTGCACGGTCGTGGCGGCGACCACACGTCCGCGGTCAACGACCTCGGCATCGACCGCTACCTGACCTCCGCCGTCCAGGCCGGCTCGCCGCCGTTCGCGCTCGCGACCGTGGACGGTGGGCAGGACAACTACTGGCATGAGCGGCTCACCGGGGACGACCCGATCGTCATGCTCGACCAGGAGTTGCTGCCGCTGCTGGCGAAACGTGGACTGCGGACCGAGCAATACGGCCTGCTCGGCTGGTCCATGGGCGGGTTCGGCGCCCTGCTGTTCGCTGCGCGCGACTTCCTGCAGCGAGGGGTCCCGGTTGATCGGACGGCGGTCGCGGTCGGTGCGCTGAGTCCGGCGCTCTGGCGTCACTTCGGCGACGCTGCTCCGGGTGCGTTCGACGGGGCAGGTGACTTCGGTGACAACCAGGTTCTGGGTCGCCGGGACGACTTCAAGGATGTTGCTGTGCGCATCGATTGTGGGCGGGACGATCCGTTCGCGGGGGCGGCGAAGGACTTGCGGATGGAGTTGCACGCGGCGGGTGGGGAGCAGGCGGGGGCGCACACCGCCGGTTGCTGGCGGCGCATGCTTCCTGACCAGTTGCGGTTTCTGGGGGAGAAACTCGCCGATTGAGGGGAACTCTGGCTCGGGTCGCGGCGTCAGAGCCCGTGTCCACCCCGGCATGAACCCCTGTTCACTCCAGGATGGGCACGACAGGTCCCTTCATCATCGAGAGCGGAGCTATGTTCAACCTCTCCCGCACCACCCTGCGTGGCCTGGCCGGTGTCGCTGCCCTGGCCGGGTTCGCAGCCCTGGCACTTCCGAACGCGCAGGCCGCCCCGGCTGCGGCTGCAGCCACCCCGGTCCTGCCGCAGCCGGCCGAGACCCCGAACCAGGCGGTCAGCAGGCCGCCGGCGGGTGCCGCCCTGACGACCATGTCCTCGACGACGAACACCGTCCGCTACAACCGGCTCTACAAGACGCCGGCGATCACGCCGTCGAAGTGCAAGGAGGTCAACGTCTCGCTCCGCACCCTGGCGGGCGTCCAGGCCTACGACACCCAGCTGTGGAACTGCATGTACGCGGCCTGGGCCGTCCCGCTGAAGGCGGCCGGCGCGGCGTACAAGGTGAAGCCGAAGCTGGTCGTCACCACCGCCACCAAGATCAACACCCTCTGCGGTGTCGTGAACAACACGACCGGGTACTACTGCAGCGGGAACGGCGGCGTCATCTACATCCCGGCGTCCCAGATCATCGCGCAGTGGAATTCGAACCCGACCTACGCGCGGGCGTGGGCGACGCAGATGATGGCGCACGAGTACGGTCACCACGTCCAGTTCCTGACCGGCATCCTGAACGCGTCCTGGACGCGTCAGAACGCCTTCAGCACCAACGCCGCGCGGCTCGAGGAGAGCCGTCGCCGCGAACTGCAGGCCTCCTGCCTCGGCGCCGCTTACATCGGCGCGAACAAGCTGTACTACCCGATGAGCGGTGGCCTGCTGGTGCAGTTCAACTACCTGGTCAGCCACATGGGCGACCAGCCGGGTGGCGTCCGTGACCACGGCTCGCCGAAGAACCACGCGTTCTGGTCGACTGCCGGCTTCAACGCGAGGCACACCTACACCGTCGCGGGCAACTGCAACACCTTCAACGCGACCTCGGCGTACGTCGCCTGACCTTCAGCACGCTCGAGGTCCGAGCAGTCTCGAGGTCGGAGCAGTAACGTAACTCAGCCGCCCGGTACGCGTTGCCGTACCGGGCGGCTGTTGCGTTTTGGAGACACCTGCACGATCTGCGATCGTGTGGTTACTTGTTTCGGGATCGCACGCCGTACAGTTTCCGAGTCGAGCGTCGAACGGCAGGAGTCAAGGACAGTGAACTACGACGAGTTCAACACCGAGTACGCGAAGGTGCTGGACAAGATCAAGAGCGGTCGGTGCAGCTGGTCGGAGCTGTCCGGTCACGTCACCCGCCTGCGCCAGGCGACTGCCGGGATCATCGTGCCGGTTGAGCGGACCCAGGTCGACCACGACCTCGCCGCGCTGGCCCAGATGGTCGACATGTCCCGGCGGACCAATGACAAGGAGGACGTCTGGACGGTCACGTCCGACGCGATCCGCAAGGCCAGCAGCCAGGAGGGTTCGGTCGCCGACCGGATCGCCCGGATCGAGGCGAGCATCAACGAGATCTCCAACCTCGCCAACCGGAACCCGGACGAGCGGGACGCACTGATGCAGTCGACCAGCACGCTGCGGATCCTGCACTCCTCGCTGCAGAGCTCGCTGCGCACCGAAGAGGCCGAAGCCGCGGCGGCCGCCGCCCGCTGACCTACCGCGGGAGCCACCCGCCAGGTGCTCTCGTTCCTTCGAACGTCAGCCGCTGACCACGACGGCCAGCGGCTGGCGTTTCACGCGTTTTCAGATACCTGCCGCGGCAGCCAGGTCGGCCTTGATGCCGGCCAAGGCGAGGGCCGCCTCGGTACGCGCGGCGCCCACGTCGGTGGTGACCGGGACGACCACCTCCAGGTAGCACTTCAGCTTCGGCTCGGTGCCCGACGGCCGGACGACGACCCGGGCGCCGTCCGACAGCGTGTAGCGCAGCCCGTCGGTCGGGGGCAGTGACTCCGAGCCCTGGCCGAGATCGTCGATCCGCTCGACCGTGTAGGCGCCCAGCGACGCGGGCGCAGTGGTGCGGAGCCGGTCCATCGCGGTCTTGATCAGCGACAGGTCCTCGACCCGCGCGGACAGCTGGTCCGTCGCGTGCAGGCCGTACTTGATCGCGAGGTCGTCCAGCAGATCGTGCAACGTGCGCCCCTCGGACTTGGCCCGCGCGGCCAGTTGCAGGACGCGGACCAGTGTGGAGATCCCGTCCTTGTCCTTCACCGCGACCGGGTCGACGCAGTACCCGAGCGCCTCCTCATAGCCGAAGACGAGGTCCGGCACCCGCCCGATCCACTTGAATCCGGTCAGCGTCTCGACGTACCGCACGCCGTACGACGCCGCGATCTTGCCGAGCAGGGACGACGAGACGATCGAGCACGCGGCGACCCCGTCGGGCTGTGCGGACAGCAGGAACTCACCGAGCAGCGCGCCCAGCTCGTCCCCGCGCAGCATCCGCCAACCGGCGTCGGCCGAGGCGTCGGGGATGGCGACCGCACACCGGTCGGCGTCCGGGTCGTTCGCGACGGCGATGTCCGCGTTCATCGACCGGGCCAGCTCGAGCGCCGCGTCGATCGCGCCCGGCTCCTCCGGGTTCGGGAAGGAGACGGTCGGAAAGTCTGGATCCGGGTCCGCCTGCGATGCCACCACCGCCGGTAGGGCGAACCCCGCGCGAGCGACCGCGCCCTCGACCAGCAGCCGGCCGACCCCGTGCAGCGGCGTGTAGGCGACGCTCAGGTCCCGCGGCGCGTCCGCCGGCACCAGCCCGGCGATCCGGTCCAGGTAGGCGTTCAGGAGGTCGTCGCCGGTCGTCTGCCAGTCGTCGCCGCGCGGCACCGTGTCCAGCGGGCCGACCGCCGCGATGGCGGCCGCGATCTCCGCGTCCGCGGGCGGGACGATCTGCGACCCGTCGCCCAGGTAGACCTTGTAGCCGTTGTCCTGCGGCGGGTTGTGCGACGCCGTCACGACCACTCCGGCGACAGCCTTCAGATGCCTGATCCCGAAGGCGATCACCGGGGTCGGCGTCGGCCGATCCAGCAGTACGGCGTCCAGCCCGGCTCCCCGGACCACGGCGGCCGTGTCCTGCGCGAACACGTCCGACTTGTGCCGGGCGTCGTACCCGATCAGGACCGGGCCGGTGGTGAGGCCCTTGCCTTTCAGGTAGGCGCAGAGGCCGGCGGCGGCGCGGATCACGACCACCCGGTTCATCCGATTCGGTCCGGCGCCGACGGCACCGCGGAGTCCCGCCGTACCGAACTCGAGGGTGCCGGCGAACCGGTCGGCCAGCTCGGCGGTGTCACCGGCCGCCAGCAACTGCTGGAGCTCGGCGCGAGTGTCGGGGTCGGGATCTTCGCTCAGCCAGGCTTCGGCCGCACTACGGAGGTCAACGGTCACCTCCGCACGATAGCTAATGCCCGGACGACTGGCAGGGTCTCGCGCGCAGGTCGGCCACGTAGTCGTCGGGGGCGCCGGCGGCTTCGGCGGCCTCGGCGAGGATGCCGAGGTAGCGGGCCGACGGCAGGCCGCCCTCGTAGGCGTTCAGGACGTACATCCAGGCCAGCTGCTCGCCGTCCAGGGTCTGCACCCGGACCTGGATCTTGCTGTAGACGTCGTGGTCGATCCATTCCCACTCGTCCAGCCGCTCGACGTCCTTGGGGTGGACGTCGTAGAGCGCGACGAAGACCTGGTTGGCCGGGTCGGACGGGTCCTCGACGACGGTGGCCATCGCACCTTCCCAGCCGAGCTCCTCGCCGCCGAAGGTGAGGCGCCAGCCGTGGAGCCAGCCGGTCCCGCGCAGGGGCGAGTACGGGCACCGCTCGGCCATCAGGTTCGGGTCCAGATTCGACGCAAACGCGGCGTACAGGGTCACGGAGACACAGGATACGGAAGAATGACCTCCCGTGGCGCGAGTTGTGATCATCGGAGGCGGTCCCGGCGGGTACGAAGCGGCCAGTGCGGCCGCCCAGCTCGGGGGCGAGGTGACGGTTGTCGATTCCGGCGGGATCGGCGGATCCGCCGTGCTCACCGACGCCGTCCCGAGCAAGACCCTGATCGCCACCGCGGAGGTGATGACCGAGGTGGAGGCGGCCGGCGAGCTCGGGGTCAGAGTTACAGGCGATGGGGCCAGTGACAATGCAGACCCGGCTAACTCCGTGCGGGTCGATCTGTCAGTCGTCAACGGGCGCGTGAAGGCGCTGGCCACGGCCCAGTCGGAGGGCATCGAGCGCCGGCTGGATCGCGACAAGGTCCGGATCGTCAGGGGTCGCGGCCGGCTGGACGGGCCGGAGGCCGTGGTCGTCGGCGACGAGCGGCTGGACGCGGACGTGATCCTGATCGCCACCGGTGCAAGGCCGCGCATCCTCCAGGGCTCGGAGCCGGACGGCGAGCGGATCCTGACCTGGGAGCAGGTCTACGAGCTCGACGAGCTGCCCGAGCGGCTGATCGTGGTCGGTTCCGGCGTCACCGGCGCAGAGTTCGCCAGCGCGTACGACGCTCTCGGCAGTGACGTCGTCCTGGTCTCGTCGCGGGACCGGGTGCTCCCCGGTGAGGACGCCGACGCGGCGGCGGTCCTGGAGGACGTGTTCAAGCGGCGCGGCCTGACCGTGCTGAGCAAGTCCCGGGCCGAGTCGGTCAAGCGGCAGGGCGACGGCGTCGTGGTGACCCTGACCGACGGCCGGACGGTCGAGGGCTCCCATGCGCTGCTCGCGGTCGGATCGCTGCCGAACACCGACGACATGAATCTCGTCGAGTCGGGCGTGTCGCTGACCGAGGGCGGCTTCGTCCAGGTCGACCGGGTGTCTCGGACCACGGCCCGTGGCGTCTACTCGGCCGGCGACTGCACCGGCGTACTCATGCTCGCTTCGGTCGCCGCCATGCAGGGCCGGATCGCGATGGCCCACGCGCTCGGCGACGCGGTGACCCCGCTGGACCAGTCGACCGTGTCGGCGAACGTCTTCACCGCCCCGGAGATCGCCACCGTCGGCCTGACCCAGGCGGTGGTCGACGCCGGCGGCAGTACGGCGATGGTCGTGAAGGTGCCGCTCGCCGACAACGCCCGGGCCAAGATGCAGGGCGTCCGGGACGGTTTCGTGAAGCTGTTCTGCCTGCCCAACACCGGCATCGTGGTCGGCGGCGTGGTGGTCGCCCCACGCGCCAGCGAACTCATCCACCCGATCTCGCTGGCCGTCGGCGCCCGCCTCACCGTGGACCAGGTCGCCCAGGCCTTCACCGTCTATCCGTCCGTCTCCGGCTCGGTCGCCGAGGCCGCCCGAAGGCTGCACCTCCGCTCATGAAGTTCCTGGTGCTCTGGCAGATGGAGCTGAGCCTGCTCTCCCCGGAGATGGCCCGGTCCGTCGGCGCGATGCCGGAGTACGGCGAGCGCCTCGAGCGCGAGGGGAAGGTGCTGGCGCGGTATCACGTGGTCGGATCGCACGGTGGTGCGTGGATCTACGAGGTGGATTCGCACGAGGAGTTCGAGCGCTTGCTCGGCCGGGCGCCGGTGTTCAACTTCGCCCGCTACACCGTGCATGCCCTCGCCGAGATGGATTCCGGCCGCCCGGGCGATTGACGCGGTCGCGGGGGCCGGTGGATCGTGGCTGCAGGGGGTAGCCCATGTTCGAGGATCGCAGCGAGGTCGCTGTCGACCGGCACCTGGTCGTCAGCCATCGGCTCCGTGCCCGCCGGCTACAACTCGGCCTGACCCAGAAGCAACTGGTCAGCCGACTGGCCCGCCGCGGGATCCGCACCACCAACAAGACCCTGTCCAGCTTCGAGCACGGCGCCGGTGTCGACGTGGTCCGGCTGCCCGAGCTCGCCGTCGCACTCGATTGCACGGTCACCTATTTGCTCGGCCTGACCGAAGATCCGGCCCGCTGGGAGCCCGACCGGTCCGGCCTGCCGACGAACCGACCGGTGGCCCGGCCCGCCGTACTGAACTCAGCGGGCGTCGTCGGCCAGCCGGACAGTCACTGGATCCTCGGCCCGGATATCCCCGCGCGCCCCCCGCGCCGTTGACCCAACCGCTCGTTCACCAGCCGCAGGTGATGGCCCGAATAGTGGCGTAGAGCAACCAACTGGACCGGCATCAGCCGGTCGCAGACCCAGCCCCAGTGCAGCGAGACCCAGTCGCCCGGGGCCAGCGGCTCGATCAGGTCGACGCCGTCGAAGCCGCGGATCGCGGTCTCCTGGCGCGGTGAACCGAGGAGGAGCCGCAGTCCGTCCCACTCCAGTGGACGCGACTCGACCACAACTTGCGCGCCGGTGTCCGCGATCACCTGTCCCCAGCGGATCCGGCACTGGTCGAGCACGCGCAGGGCTTGCGCCGTACTGCGTTCGTCGTCGAGCAGGTCCGCCCACGGGTAGAGGCAGAACACCGCGAAGCTGTGATGGGGCAGCCCGCCTCCGGCGTCGCCGGCCCGGTCGAGCAGCCGGTTGCCGATCCAGTACGCCTCGACCACCTCGCGGTCGAGCGGATCCGCCGTACCGGTGGCGGCGGCGATCCGGCGCAGTTGTGGCCAGGCGCCCTCGAACTGCCGCGCCAGTGCGCGGAAGCCATTATCCACCCGGCCCAGAGCGCCGTACTCGAGCAGGGCACCGGCGTCGGCGGGGCCGCAGTACCCGAGCCGGTTGGGGGCGAACGCGTACCGGACGAACAGCGCCGGTCCGGTCACAGCTCGGCCCCGAAGAACGCCAGCGCGTCGGCGGCCCGCTCCCGCGACATCCGCTCGAGCGCGAAGCCGCTGTGGATCAGCACGTACTCACCGGGGACGAACGGGCCGTCGAGCAGGGACAGGTTGATATCCCGGACGACGCCCGCCACCTCGACCCGGCCGAGGTCCGCGCCCTCCGGGCAGTCCACCACCCGGCCCGGGATGCCCAGGCACATCGGGCTACATGCCCCTCAGCCGGTAGTACCGCCGCATGTCCTCGATGCCGTAGTACCCCAGGACGACGAGGACGACGACCACGACTGCCACCAGCATCCAACGCATCACAACTTCCCCTCCGTCACGCCGACCGGCCCGTCAGCCGGTACGGCGACCTTCCCGGTGACCAGGTCGATCACCAGCTGCACCGCGGTCCCGACCGCGTCCTGCACGGACGGTGACAGCCCGATTCCGGCGTCGATACCCGCCGGCTCGCACCCGACCACGACCACACGTCCCACGGTGCCACCGAGTCGCGGTACAAGCGAGAGCACGGCGTCCGGACCGAGGTCGTGGGCGTCCATGCTCACCTCCGGCCCGGGCTCGGCGGCCGGCTCGGCCTCGATCACGTACAGCGTCCCCGGCGGGCCGCCCCGCTCGACCGCGTCGATCAGAACGACGAGGTCGTACGGCTCGAGCAGCTGGTAGGCCAGGTGGATGCCGCGGATCCCGAAGTCCCGCACCTCGACCCCGGCCGGCAGGCTGCGCCGGGCGAGCTCTTCGACGACCGAGACACCGAAGGCGTCGTCACCGCAGAACACGTTGCCCAGTCCGGCGACGAGAATCGTCATCCTGCACCTACCAAGGGCTCGAGTTCGTCCGGGCTGAAGTACAGGTAGCGGCCGTGCGCCCGCTGAACCTCGCCCTCCTCGCCGTCCAGTGCGACCGCGACGTGGGTCTCACCGTCGACGTCGGACAGTACGGCGACCACCGTGCCGAGGCGGCCGGTGAGGAACATGTCCTGGGCGTCCGCCCGCCGGATCCCGGGCCGCAGCCGCACCCGTGAACCGTTGCCGACGGCAACCCCGCCGACCAGCACCGTGTCCGTCTCCGGCGACACCGTGCTGTCGTTGCCCGGATCCCACCACGGCGTGTCGGGCGGCGGTGGCTCCGGCTCGGTCACCTTGCGCAGGTAGCGGATCGTGCCGTGCAGCCGGTCCATCAGCTCCGGTGGCATCGAGTCGACCCGGGCCAGCAGGTCGGCCGCGCGCTGGTCGGTGCCGCGGACCTCGCGCTTCTCGTCGTCGGTCAGCGTCATCGCGCGCAGGCTGAGGATCTCGTCGATCTCGGTGGCGTCGAAGAGATCGCCCTGACTCTCCGGCGCGATCCGCGGGTGGTCGTACAGGATGATCGGCGAGGACAGCAGCAAGTCGCCGGCCAGGACCGGGTACAGGCCGACGTTGTCGCAACCGGCCGCGTAGGCGGTGGCCCACTCGGGTGGTTCCAGCAGCGAGAGGAAGCGGCAGCCTTCGGCGGCCACCAGGACGTGGTGGGCGATCAAGGCCTGCCGCAGCGCTCCGACGCGTTCCGAGCTGCTGTCCGGCGTGTTGTTCTCGACCCGGATCCGCAGCCGCGCGGCGCCGTACGGGCCGGGCAGCGGTTTGATGGTCAAGGCAACGGTCCCGGTGACCGGAAACCGGGTCCGGCGGAGGAAGCCGGCCGTCCCGACGGCCTCGGTCTCGGTGCCGCCGGGGATCCGGAACGGCACCAGCTGCGGCAGCTCCGACAGGTCCGCCCGGAGATCGACGGTCCGCACCACGGCCTCGTCCCACGGCAGGTAGGTCGCCTCGTCGGTCTGCAGCGAGGCGACCTCGACCTCGTCGGCATCGAGGACCGTACGGCGCTGTGCCTGCAGGAACCGTACGCGCACCGAGAGCACGGCCGCGTCGCCGTCGAGCAGGCACTCGGTCTGCGACCAGCCCCGCTCGGACGGATCCACCACGCAGTAGTCCGGCGGCATCAGCACGCCGAACTGCCAGCGCACCCGGTTCTTCCCGTCCGACGCGCGATAGGGATACAGCACATAGCCTTCGAACAACAACGCATCCGCGATCTGCTGGACCGCGTCGAACCCGTTCATTCCAGCTGCTCCTTCAGCAGCCGCTCGATCGCGTCGTCCCAACCGGGCAACGCCTCCCGGGCGCGGTAGCGGTACAAGCGGTCGAAGACGTCCTGCCGCAACCGCAGCCACGCGGCACCCGGGAAGTGCTGGTCCATGGCGTCCCGCCACACCGCCACCGGCAGCTGGTACGTCGCCTCCTTCTGCCAGGCGACCGGCGTCACGGAGAGAGTGCCGGGACGGCCGGTGAAGATCGTCCCGTTGAACAACATCAGCAGCGGTACGCCGCCTTCGCGCACGGCGTACAGGTACTTGTTCGCGGCGACGTCGAAGTCGTAGCTGCAGGGCAGATTCAGGTCGACCTCGGTCGCGCCGGTGAAGCCCGGCACCATCTGGGTGACGAACGCCAGCTGCAGCGGCTTCAAGGTCTCGCCCCAGCGAGCGCGGTCGCCGAACAGATCCGCGAGCCCCTCGGCCTCCTCGTCGTTGTAGCGGCGGCGGATCGGCTCGATCCTGATCTGGCAGCGCAACGCCAGCGCGTGCACCGGCGTACCGGTCGTCTCCTCGATCCGCAGTCGCATCCGGATGGCCGGCGTGGCCGCATAGCGGTCGGCCTCCGCGTCGGTACAGGTGAAGTCCAGGTCAACCACGGATGCGCTCCTGGATCCGCGCGAAGAAGTCGTCGATCCGCCGCCAGACGTCCTCGCCGCCGGCGAAGCCTTCCCAGTACTGGCGGACGAGCCCGACCAGCTCGTAGCAGGCGTCGATCGGGACCAGGTAGCACGCGAACCCGTCGTCCAGCCGGCGCAACAGCACGGCCTCGACATCAGGGACGAGACTCTGCAGCCGGGGATTGCCGGCCACGACCTCGTCCCAGCCGGCCAGGTCGAGCAGCGACTCGGTGGCACCACCCGGGCTCGGGTAGAAGGCGACGTACCGGGACTGATCGGACTGGTAGAAGAGGAAGGCCAGGTTCACCGGGAACCCCATCGCGTCCCACTGCGCCGGGGACAGCGTGAAGTCCGGGTTGGACTGGTAGCGATCCGGCACCGCGCGGTAGTGCCCGTGCGACGCGCCGCCCTCGGTGAACAACAAGTAGCAGGCCCGGCAGGTGCACAGCAGCCGGTGCCCCGGCACGTCGGCCAGGTGCGAGTGCTCAGGTCCGATCGGCACGGCGCACATCTCGCACTGCTCACCCGGCGCGGCCTGTTCGCGCACGCCACCGGTGAACTCACGGAGCACCGCGACCGGATCGACGGTCGGCTGCTGCTTCTTCTGCGCGAGTGATCGCAGCGTCGGCGACGG
Organism: Kribbella sp. NBC_01510; assembly: GCF_045040325.1. Lineage (NCBI taxonomy): Bacteria > Bacillati > Actinomycetota > Actinomycetes > Propionibacteriales > Kribbellaceae > Kribbella > Kribbella sp. NBC_01510. The sequence goes on from NZ_CP109418.1 coordinate 3,645,018, forward strand.
CCTCACGCCGGCTGCACCCCCGGGATCGCGACCTTCCAGCCCGCGCCTTCCGGCAGCAGCGGCAGCGCTTCGAGCGGCGGCGCCCCCTCAGGTGCGAGCGCCCGCCCGGCCAGGCGTACGTCGTACTCCGCGGTGCAGCGTGGACAGGTGAGCCGGTCGCCGTCCAACTGCCCGTGGTGCAAGGCGGACGAGCACATCGGGCAATTGTTGCGGTAGGCAAAGAACGTGCCGGCCAGGTTGGCCACCAGCACGTCGAGGCCACCGACGGTCAGGTGCTGGACCTGGTCGAGGGGTGGGACCAGGTCCAGCTGGTGCCAGCCGTCCCGGTGGGGGCGGAACGGCTCGATGGTCAGAAGGCTCTGCTTCTCCTTGACCATGCCCGCGACGTCGACCGCGACGGCCTCCGGCGCGGCGTCCAGGACGGCGTTCTCGACCGTCAGCCGGACGGTCGCGGTCGAACCCGGGCAGCCGTCACAGCTGCCCTGCAGGCTCAGGTGGACGACACCGTCGTCGTCGATGCCGAGGTAGTCGATGCCGCCGGCGTGCGAGCCGAGGTACGGCCGGACCGAGTCCAGCGCGCCCTGGATCCGGGTCGCGACGTCGTCGGGGTGGAGGTCGTGCAGCAACAGGAGCCCCGCGACCAGGTCGTCCCCGACCAACTGCCGAACCTGCGGCTCGTCCAGCAGGTTCAGCAGTTGTTCGAGGCCGGCGCCGTGCAATGCGAGCACCGCGCGGACCAGCTCCTCCACCTTCGCGGCCAGGGCCGGATCGGCGCGCCGCTGGACCTCGTCCAGCAGGACGTCGATCCGTTCACTCAACTCCTGGACGTCGTGCCGGTCCATAGCAGCTCCAGGTCAGTAAGGCTTGACCGCGATCGAGGGGGAATGCAGGTGGGTCTTCTCCCGTCCGTTGCCGACGAACATGTGCACACCGCACGGCAGGCAGGGGTCGAAGCTGCGGACCGCACGCATGATGTCGATGCCCTTGAACCGGTCCGGCGGATTCTCCTCGAAGATCGGCGTGTTCTGGACCGCGTCCTCGTACGGGCCGGGCGTGCCGTAGGAGTCCCGGACGCTGCCGTTCCACGGGGTCGGCGGGTACGGGTGGTAGTTCGCGATCTTGCCGTCGCGGATCACCATGTGGTGCGAGAGCACACCGCGGACCGCCTCGGTGAAGCCGCAGGAGATCGCCTCGTCCGGCACCTTGAACGGTGTCCAGGTCTCGGTCTGGCCGGCCCGGACCTCGGCCATCGCCTTCTCGCAGAAGTGCAGCGCGAGCGCGGCCGCATAGGCCTGGAAGTACGTCCGGGCCCGGTTCCGCTCGATCGCGTTGCTCCAGCGCGGGATCTTCCACTCGTACTCCGTGGCCGGCTTCAGTGCCGTCCGCGGCAGCTGGATCTTCACACTGTGCCCGGTGGCCTGGATGTAGTCGGTGTTGACCAGGCCGGACAGGGCAGTCGACCACAGGCGGGCGATCGGGCCGCCGCCGGTGTCGAGGGCCAGGTGGTCCTTGCCGTCGAACCAGCGCGGCGACATCGTCCAGCTGTAGGCGTTGGAGAAGTCGCGCTTCTGCGGCTTCGGCAGCGTGTGCTGGTTCCACGGGTGCCGGACGTCGATCGGGTTGCCGAGCGGGTCGATGTCGACGAACTTCTCGTGACTGCCGTCGGCCCAGTCGTCGTAGTACGAACTGCCGAGCAGGATCCGCAGGCCGAGGTTGATGTCGACCAGGCTGTTGGTGACCAGCTTGCCGTCCACCACCACGCCCGGGGTGACGAACATCCGCCGGCCCCACGCCTCCATGTTCTGGTACTTGAAGTCGCAGATCGCCGGGTCGTTCAGGCTGCCCCAGCAGCCGAGCAGGATCCGGCGCTCGCCGACGTGCTCGTAGCCGGGCAACGCCTCGTAGAAGAAGTCGAACAGGTCGTCGTGCAGCGGCACGACCTTCTTCATGAACTCGATGTAGCGCATCAGCCGGGTCAGGTAGTCGGTGAAGAGCTGGATCGTGGCGACCGTGCCGACCCCGCCGGGGTAGAGCGTCGACGGATGGACGTGGCGGCCCTCCATCAGGCAGAACATCTCGCGCGTGTAGCGGCTGACGTGCAGCGCCTCGCGGTAGAAGTCGCCCTCCAGCGGGTTCAGCGAGCGCATGATGTCGCCGATGGTCCGGTAGCCGTGGTCGCCGGCGTGCGGCGCCTCGGTCCGGTTCGCCAGTTCCAGCACGCCCGGGTTGGTCTCCTTGACCATCCGCTCGCAGTAGTCCACCCCGACCAGGTTCTCCTGGAAGATGTTGTGGTCGAACATGTACTCCGCGGCCTCGCCGAGGTTGATGATCCACTCGCCGAGGTGTGGCGGCGCGACGCCGTACGCCATGTTCTGTGCGTAGACCGAGCAGGTGGCGTGGTTGTCGCCGCAGATCCCGCAGATCCGGCTGGTGATGAAGTGCGCGTCGCGCGGGTCCTTGCCCTTCATGAAGATGCTGTAGCCACGGAAGATCGACGACGTGCTGTGGCACTCCTGGACGGTCTTCTGCTTGAAGTCGACTGATGCGTAGATGCCCAGGCTGCCGACGATCCGGGTGATCGGGTCCCACGCCATCTCGACGACGTCGGAGCTCTTCGAGTCACTCGCGGCAGGTTTGATCTTCGGGTCGGTGGTGGTCATGGCGTTACCAGACCTTCTCGTAACCGGTGGCGAGGTCGGACCCCTTGCGCCGCCACTTGGGTTCCTTGTTGCTGGTGTTCTGGGTGAACTTGCGCAGCCGGCGGATCACCGTGCCGTAGACCGTGCTCGCGGCGGTGGAGACCCTGCTGCCGGGCGGCTCGTCCATGAACGGCATGAACTTATCCGGGAAGCCGGGCATCGTGCAGGCGATGCAGATGCCGCCGACGTTCGGGCAGCCGCCGACGCCGTTGATCCAGCCGCGCTTGGGGACGTTGCAGTTGACCACCGGGCCCCAGCAGCCCAGCTTCACCAGACACTTGGGCGAGCCGTACTCCTTGGCGAAGTCGCCCTGCTCGTAGTACCCGGCCCGGTCGCAGCCCTCGTGCACGGTCCGGCCGAACAGCCATTGCGGTCGCAGTTCGGCGTCGAGCGGGATCATCGGGGCCTGCCCGGCCACCTGGTACAGGAGATAGACGAGCGTCTCGGACAGGTTGTCGGGGTGGATCGGGCAACCTGGCACACAGACGATCGGCAGGCCGGCCTTGGATTTCCAGCTCCAGCCCAGGTAGTCGGGCACGCCCATTGCGCCGGTCGGATTACCGGCCATCGCGTGGATCCCGCCGTACGTCGCACAGGTGCCGACGGCGACCACCGCGGTGGCTTTCGGGGCGAGGCGGTCGAGCCACTCGGACGTTTTCATCGGCTGTCCGGTGGCCGGGTTGTTGCCGAAGCCGGCCCAGTAGCCCTCCGCGTGGATGGCCTCGTTCGGGATCGAACCCTCGACCACCAGGACGAACGGCTCCAGCTCACCGCGGTCGGCCTTGTGCCACCAGGCGATGAAGTTGTCGGCGCCGGTCTCCGGGCCGCACTCGAAGTCGATCAGCGGCCAGTGCACCGCGATCTTCGGCAGCCCGGGCAGGGCGCCGAGGACGATCTCCTCGATACTGGGCTGGGTGGCCGCGGTCAGGGCCACCGAGTCGCCGTCGCAGCTCAGTCCGCCGTTCATCCAGAGGATGTGCACCACACCCTCGTCGGTCTCCTGCGCCTGATCCGGTTCCAGTGTGGTGGACACGACCCCGCCCTCCCTGACCGGGAACGGCCCGGCCGCTTTTTCGACCGTACGTCGGTCACGATCGGTCCGACAGACACTTGTGTCAGGTATTTATGGCGGTGTCCGGAAATCCCGGATTCCCGGATTCCAGGACAATTCTGAGAGCGCTTTCTCGCGGTGCTCCGCCGGTATTCTTGGTCAATGGACGATGCCGCCCGCGAGGTGTTCGTCTCGCCGGTGGTCGTCGTGTCGCACGCGTTCCCGGCGCGGCCCGGCTCGATCCCGGACGCCGAGCAGTTCGTCCGCGAGGCTCTCGACCCGGTCACCCTCGAACCCGAGGAGAACCGGGCCCTGTACGACGCGATCACCACCGCGCTGCTGGCCGCCGCCGGGCCGAAGGACGGCGTCTTCGACGTGACCGTGCGGATCTTCCCCGACGGCGTGGAGGTCGAGGTGCTGCACGGCGCCGGCGTCCGCCGGGTGCAGCCCGCGTCGGAGCCCTTCGCGGACTGGCTGAACGGGGTCCTGCGCGGTCAGGGACTGTCGCAACAGGCGGCCGCGCAGCGGATCGGGGTGTCGGTGCGGACCATCAGCCGGTGGCTGCGCGGCGACACCGAACCGCGACTGCGGGACCTCCGCAGGGTGCACGAGATCTTCGGGCCGTGATCTGGCGTGCGTCCGGGTCCGGGTTTAGTGTGCGAATTGTCCGCTGATCGTGGAATTCGTCATTCCTTCGCCCGCCGGGGTGAGCCTCACGAACGATTCAGAGCGTGTTCGCAGCCGCGTGCTGGTCACCGGCGTCGTGCAGGGCGTCGGCTTCCGTCCGTTCGTCTATTCGCTGGCCCGTGAGCTCGGGCTGTCCGGCCAGGTCGGCAACACCGCGGCCGGAGTGATCGCCGAGGTCGAGGGACCCGCGGGCCCGGTCGCCGCGTTCGGCCGGCGCGTGCGCACCGACGCTCCGCCGCTCGCCGTGGTCTCGACCGTGGCGGCGGAGTCCCTTCCGCCGGTCGGGGGGACCGAGTTCGTCATCCTCGACTCCACCGCCGGCCCGGGGCGGACGCTGGTCTCGCCGGATGTCGCGACCTGCGCGGACTGCCTGGCCGAGTTCGCCGACCCGTCCGACCGGCGCTACCGGCATCCGTTCATCAGCTGCACGAACTGCGGTCCGCGGTTCACGATCATCACCGGTCTGCCCTACGACCGGCCGGCCACCACGATGGCCGGCTTCCCGCTCTGCCCGGACTGTGCCCGCGAGTACGCCGATCCGGCCGACCGCAGGTTCCACGCCCAGCCGATCGCCTGCCCCGCCTGTGGTCCCCAGTTGCAGTTGGTCCAGCCCGGCCTCGAGACGGCGTACGACGAGGACGCGCTGGCCGCCGCGCACGCGCTGCTGATCGACGGCGCGATCCTGGCGGTCAAGGGGCTCGGCGGATACCACCTGGTCTGCGACGCCGGCGACCAGGCGGTGGTGACCACCCTGCGGAAGCGTAAGGACCGTGGTGACAAGCCGTTCGCCGTGATGGCCGCCGATCTCGACGCGGCCCGGCGGATTGCGTTGGTCGACGCCGCGGACGAGGAACTGCTCACCGGCATCCGGCACCCGATCGTGCTGCTGCGGCGCCGGCCCGGTGCGGCCGTCGCCGAAGCCGTTGCCCCCGGCAACCCCGATCTAGGCGTGATGCTGCCGTACACGCCGTTGCACCAGCTGCTGTTCGACCAGCCTGGCCCGTGTGTGCTGGTGATGACGAGCGGCAACCTGTCCGGTGAGCCGATCGTCACGAACGACGACGAGGCCGAGACCCGGCTGGCCGGCCTGGCCGACGCCTGGCTCGGTCACGACCGCCCGATCCACGTGCCGTGCGACGACTCCGTCGTACGGATCGTGGACCGAACCGAGCTACCGATCCGGCGGTCCCGCGGGTATGCGCCGTTCCCGATCGACCTGCCGGTCCCGGTCCGGCCCGCGCTGGCGGTCGGCGGGGATCTGAAGAACACGTTCTGCCTCGGCGACGGGCAGTACGCCTGGCTCTCGGCGCACGTCGGGGACATGGACGACCTGGCCACGCTGGAGGCCTTCGAACGGGCTGAGCAGCACCTCGAGCAACTGACCGGAGTCCGGCCCGAGCTACTCGTGACCGACAAGCATCCGTCGTACCGGTCCCGGCAGTGGGCACAGCTGAACGCGGCCGGTCGCGAGGTGATCGGGGTCCAGCACCATCACGCGCACCTCGCGTCGGTGATGGCTGAGCACCGCCACTTCGGCAAGGTCATCGGGTTCGCCTTCGACGGGACCGGGTTCGGGGACGACGGTGCGGTCTGGGGTGGCGAAGTACTGCTGGCCGACTATGACGGATTCGTCCGGGACGCACACCTCAAGTACGTGCCGCTACCGGGCGGCGACGCGGGGGTTCGCAATCCGTGCCGGATGGCGTTGTCGCATCTGCGCGCCGCCGGGCTGCCCTGGGATCCGCGTCTGCCGTCGGTGCGCGCCTGTGGCGGGCCGGAACTGGAGTTGCTCGACGCCCAGCTGACCAAGGACATCGCGTGTGCGCCGACGTCCAGCATGGGCAGGTTGTTCGACGCGGTCTCGTCGCTGGCCGGGGTGTGTCACCGGGCCGGGTACGAGGCGCAGGCCGCGATCGAGCTGGAGGGAGTGACCTCGGCCGATCGGGGGCTCGGTGCGTACGAGTTCGCGATCGCGGGGGAGGAGATCGATCCGGCGCCGGTGCTGGCCGGCGTCGTCCGGGATGTGCTGGCCGGGGTGGCGCCGGGCGTCGTGGGCGCCCGCTTCCACCGAGCGCTGGCCGAGCTGATAGTGACGCTGGCCGAGCGGGCCCGCGCCGCCCGGGGTCTGTCCACCGTCGCCCTGTCCGGCGGTGTGTTCGTCAACCGAGTGTTGCTATCGGCAACTACCGCGGCACTGACCGCGGCTGGTTTCACCGTCCTGCGCCACCGCCGGGTACCCCCGACGGACGCCGGACTCGCGCTGGGACAGCTGGCGGTCGCGGCCCGCGCCCGCAGGGAGGGGACATCATGTGTCTAGCCGTACCGGGGAAGGTCGTGGAGATCCGGGAGGAGGACGGTACCCGGATGGGCCGGGTGGACTTCGGCGGTGTGCTGAAGGACGTCTGCCTGGAGTATCTGCCCGATCTGGAGGTGGGTGAGTACACCATCGTCCACGTCGGCTTCGCGTTGCAGCGCCTGGACGAGGAGTCCGCGATGCAGTCGCTCGAGCTGTACCGCAAGCTCGGCGCGCTGGAGGAGGAGTTCGGCGACCAGTGGGGACTGGCGGCGCGGCAGGCCGGCGAGCGCCGCCCGCCCGGGACCGAGTGGCAGCGCGCCGACGAGATGGGGGAGGTGCCGGGATGAAGTACCTCGACGAGTTCAGCGATCCGGTCCTGGCCAGGAAGCTGGTCGACCAGATCCACGCCACGGCGACGAAACCGTGGGCGATGATGGAGGTCTGCGGCGGCCAGACGCACACGATCGTCCGGCACGGCATCGACCAGTTGCTGCCGGACGGCGTCGAGATGATCCACGGCCCGGGCTGCCCGGTCTGCGTCACCCCGCTGGAGATCATCGACAAGGCGCTCGAGATCGCCTCCCAGCCGGGCGTGATCTTCTGCTCGTTCGGCGACATGCTGCGGGTGCCCGGCAGCGGGCGCGACCTGTTCCGGATCAAGAGCCAGGGCGGTGACGTCCGGGTGGTCTACTCGCCGCTCGACGCGCTCCGGCTGGCCCAGCAGCACCCGGACAAGCAGGTGGTCTTCTTCGGCATCGGCTTCGAGACCACCGCGCCGCCGAACGCGATGACCGTCTACCAGGCCAAGAAGCTCGGCATCCCGAACTTCAGCCTGCTCGTCTCGCACGTCCGGGTGCCGCCGGCGATCGAGGCGATCATGCAGTCACCCAGCTGCCGGGTCCAGGGCTTCCTCGCCGCCGGCCACGTCTGCAGCGTGATGGGTACGGCGGAATACCCCGAGCTCGCGGACAGGTACGGCGTACCGATCGTCGTCACCGGGTTCGAGCCGCTGGACATCCTGGCCGGGATCCTGCGCACGGTCAGCCAGCTCGAGAAGGGCGAGCACGTGGTCGAGAACGCGTACCGGCGGGCGGTCCGCGACGAGGGCAACCCGGCCGCGAAGGCGATGCTGGCCGACGTTTTCGAGACCACCGACCGGGCCTGGCGGGGGATCGGGATGATCCCGCAGAGCGGCTGGCGGTTGTCCGAGCGGTACCGCGAGTACGACGCCGAGTACCGCTTCCAGGTGCGCGACATCACCACCCAGGAGTCGACGGTGTGCCGCAGTGGTGAAGTCTTGCAAGGGCTGATCAAGCCGCACGAGTGCTCGGCGTTCGGGACGCTGTGCACACCACGCAACCCGCTCGGCGCGACGATGGTGTCGAGTGAGGGCGCGTGTGCGGCCTACTACCTCTACCGCCGGCTGGAGACGCCTGCAGAGGTGGTGACGACCGGTGGCTGAACAGGTGATGTTGCCGGATCCCGCGATGCCCCATCCGCCGGACTTCGACGGATGGACCTGTCCGCTGCCGTTACGCGATCACCCTGCGGTCGTGATGGGCCACGGGGGCGGCGGACAGATGTCGGGCGAGTTGGTCGAGCATCTCTTCCTGCCCGCGTTCGCGAATCCGGTGCTCGGGGGCCTGACGGACTCTGCCGTGTTCACGCTCGGCGAGGCCCGGTTGGCGTTCTCGACCGACTCGTTCGTCGTGCAGCCGTTGTTCTTCCCGGGCGGCAGCATCGGGGACCTCGCCGTCAACGGCACGGTCAACGATCTCGCGATGAGTGGCGCGCAGGCGGCGTACCTGTCCTGCGGCTTCATCCTCGAGGAAGGTGTCGAGTTGACGGTGGTCGGCCGGATCGCGACAGACCTCGGGGCTGCCGCGCGCCGGGCCGGCGTGACCGTCGCGACCGGCGACACCAAGGTGGTCGACGCGGGTCATGGCGATGGCGTCTACATCAACACCGCCGGTGTCGGGCTGGTACCGGCCGGCGTGGACATCCGGCCGCAGCGAGCGGCTCCAGGGGATGTGGTCATCGTCAGTGGCCAGATCGGGGTGCACGGGATCGCGATCATGAGCGTGCGCGAGGGGATCTCGTTCGGCACCGAGGTGGTCAGCGACTGCGCCCCGCTGAACGGGTTGGTGGCGGCGATGCTTGCTGTCTGCACCGACCTGCACGTCCTGCGCGATCCCACTCGGGGAGGCGTGGCGACCTCGCTGAACGAGATCGCCAAGGCGGCCGGGGTCGGCATCGAGCTGATCGAGAGCGCGCTGCCGGTGCCGGAGACGGTCGCCAACGCCTGCGCGTTCCTCGGGCTGGATCCGCTGTACGTCGCGAACGAGGGCAAGCTGCTCGCGATCGTGGCCCGGGACGACGCGGACGCCGTACTCGAGGCGATGCGGGCGGATCCGCTGGGTGCGGACGCGGCGGTGATCGGCGAGTGTGTCGAGGCGCATCCGGGGATGGTCGTGACGAAGACGGCCTTCGGTGCGACTCGGGTGGTCGACACACCGATCGGGGAGCAGCTGCCGAGGATCTGTTAGCGGGCTGCCAGCCAGCTGTGCCAGGCGTCGAGGCCGTCGCCGCGGGTCGCGGAGATCGGGAGCAGCTCGACGTCCGGCTGCAGCCGCCGGATCAGGCCCAGACACAGGTCGACGTCGAAGTCGACGTACGGGAGCAGGTCGATCTTGTTCAGCAGGACGAGGTCGGCGGTGCGGAACATGTACGGGTACTTCGCCGGTTTGTCCGCACCCTCGGTGACCGAGATGATCACGACCCGGGCCGACTCGCCGAGGTCGAACAGGGCCGGGCAGACCAGGTTGCCGACGTTCTCGACGAAGACCAGCGAACCGTCGGGCGGGGCGAGCTCGAGCAGACCGCGGTCGAGCATCTCCGCGTCCAGGTGACAGCCGGCGCCGGTGTTGATCTGCACCACCCTGCTGCCGGTCGCGCGGATCCGCTCGGCGTCCAGCCAGGTCTCCTGGTCGCCCTCGATGACGAGGGTCTCGCGACGACCGGCGAGGTCGCGGACGGTGCGCTCCAGCAGGGTCGTCTTGCCGGAGCCCGGTGAGCTCATCAGGTTGATCGCGGTGACCGCGTGCTCGGTCAGCCGGTGCCGGTTGGCCGCGGCGAGCAGATCGTTCTTCGCCAGGATGTCCTGCTCGAGCAGCACTGTCCTGGTCCCGTGCTCGTGCTGGTGCTGGTGCGGGTGCGGGTGCGGGTGCTGGTGGTCGTGGTCGTGTGGATGGTCGTGCGTGTGGACCGGCTCAGGACCGTCGACCAGGGATACCCGGGTGGCGGCCTCGTCGGAACAGCCGCAGGTGCTGCACATGTCACTGCACCTCCACCGAGACGATCCGCAGCTCGCGGCCGGCCAGAATCTCGAGATCGGCACTACCGCAGTCGCACAGCATGATCGGATCGTCGAGCGCGAACTCCCGCCGGCAGTCCCGACAGTACGCCCGGCCCGGCGGCTCGTCGATGTCCAGCCGGGCGCCCGCCAGCCCGGTGCCGTCGGCCACGATCCCGAAGCAGAACCGGATCGAGTCCGTCACCACCCCGGACAGCCGGCCGATCTCGAGCCGGACGGCGGCGACCGGTCCGTCGCCGATCTTCTCGACGATCGCATCGACAATGCTCTCCGTGATGGCGAGCTCGTGCACGCTCACGACGGTAGGCCGCGCCGCCCGGGCCCGGCAAGGCCCGGTACGGCGCGGAGGCCCGGCAAACGGCACGGATCAGGGCCGGCGCGGATCAGGGCCGATGCTGATCAGGGCCGGCGCGGGTCAGGGCCGGCGGCTCACTCGCCGTTCAGCGGTGCGACCCCTTCGGTGGTGTGGCGGTAGTAGACGGGGTCTTTGTAGGTGCCGGGGACCTTGCCGAGGCCCTTGATCACGGTGGACGCACCGGTGGCGTGGCCGACGGCGTACAGGTAGGCGGAACCGGTGTCCTTGTCGATCGCGGTCAGCAGCGTGCTCTCGTTGCCGCACCGCTCTGTGACCAGAGACTCGAAGGTCTGCCAGGTGGACGTGCGGATCTTCGTGACGACCGGCTTGAGCGCGGCGTTCTTCGGGATGTGGATCGTGTAGAGCGCGCCGGCGCGGGTGTTCGCGAGGAACGTGTCGTACGTCTTGGTCTCGCTGATCAGCGCCATCGTCTTCACGGCCGCGAAGCCGTTGTAGTGGTAGACGGTGTCGTAGGGGAAGTTCGTCCAGTGGTGGTCGAAGCGGTACAGGACTCCGTCGCTCCGGAGCCGGTAGGTCGCCATCTCCGGGCCCGACGGCAGGTACGAGGTTCGCTCGTCCACGATGTAGCCGCCGTAGTTCTTGCCGGCGTTGCTCAGCCCGGTGATCGGCTTGCCCTTGGTGTCCGTCCCGTACCACGCGCTGTACAGCGTCGTGTTGAGCAGGACCTCACCCGAGGTCAGGTCACCGGACGACGATTTCGGCCGCCGGGTCCAGGTGGTGCTGATCTTCGCGATACCGGGGGCGAACATGTGTACCCCGGTGCTCTGCTTGGCGGCGACCGGCGACGAGGCCGTGATGGCCGAGGAGCCGATGTCGCCGCCACTCGTGATGGATCCGACGGTCATCGTGCAGGCCGCGGACGTCGTCGCTTCCGCCGTACCGGCTTGGACGGCGGCCAGGCCGCCCAGCAGCAGGGCGGACGTCGCCACCGCGGAAGTTCGCTTCAGGCTCATAGTCGGGCAGGGTCCTTTCGGGAGGGTCTCTGATCACCTCGATACCGCCACGGGCCGGAAAGTTGCGCCAAGCCACGCGAACCGGCTCGGGTGGTCAGGGCTGGGCGATCTGTGGAAACAAATGTGCGCCCAGTGACGATTTATTTCCGCACAGCCGCAACCACGGCCACGATGCACCGCGCTGCCGGGGAGCCTGGCAACGGTACCGGCCCACGCAGCCGGTACTGAGCCGGCTCAGTTGTTGCTCAATTGGTTGCCGGGAGCAACATGGCAGGGAGGCGACATGGCGGATTCAGGCCAGTGCAGTGCCTTGTCGCCGGAGCCGGCGGCTGGCGAGGATCACCCTACGCCCAGTTCACTGGAGGACCCGTGCCCTTCTCCCCGCCGCTCCGGCGACGCCTTCGCAGCATCCTGATCGGGGTGATGTCGCCGGTCCTACTAGCCGTGTCAGCGGTCAACGTCGTCCCGGCCGCCCGCGCCGTGCAGCCGGACAAGCTCGAGCCGAAGCTCGCGGTCAGGCTCGCGGACGGCCGGTCGGACTTCTGGGTCCGGATTCCTGGACGTTGACCAGCGGGATGGACGGCGGCTACGCCGTCTGGGTACGTGGTGCGGGAGTCAAGGCACGGGTCGTGGTGGCTGCGCCGGACTTCCGGCCGGCGTCGGTCGATGTGGTCCTGCGCCCGGGCTCGAACACCGTCCTTCCCGTCACCTTGCAAGCCTTGCACTGCTGACCGGCTCGTCGGCCGTGGCCGATCAAAGACTGAGCCCCGGTGACCGTTGGGTCACCGGGGCTCGGGGGTTTCAGGTCAGAAGTCGCCGCCGCCGAAATCTCCGCCGCCGAAGTCGCCCCCGCCGCCGAAGTCCCAGCCGCCGGAGTCGCCGCCGCCGCTGTCGCCCATGTTGAAGTCGCCACCGCCGTCGCCACCGTCACCACCGCCATCGCCGCCGTCGGCCATGCCGGCGTCGTAGCCGGCCGCGTAGTCGCCATAGCCGCCACCGGCGAACATGCCGCCGAGCGCCGTACCGAGGAACAGGCCGGTCGCGATACCACCGATGCCGCCGAACATGCCCTGCGCGTACGGCGAGTAGGCCGGGCCGGCCTCCCAGTACGGCACCCGCTGCGGGCCGACCATGACCTTGCGGACGTCCGGCTCGGCGCCGGCGCGGACCCGCTCGGCGTCGGCCGCACAGGCCGGCACCTCACGCGGCGCGCCACCCGGCGGCGCCCACATCACGTCGGCCACGGACGGGCCGTGCTGCGGGTTGAAGAAGCAGGACGGGCGACGCTGCGGGAGCGGCTCGCCGGCCACACGGGCGCGCACACAGGTCGCGGCGTACCGGCCGTCCTCGAGGATCTCGATCACGTGTTTGATCTGGTCGGCCTGGGTGACCTGACCGACCGCCTGCTTCGCGGACTCGTAGGAGTCCAGCGCGCGCTGATAGTCCTGCCGGGCTCCGTCGCCGAGGTCCTTGCCGACCATTTCCAGGTCGAGGTCCTGCAGCTCCTCGCCGAACCGGGTGATGTCTTCGTCGGCGGTGCGCTTCACCGACTCGAGTTCGCCGGCGGTGATCTCGTGCTGCTTGCGGGACTGCAGCTGGGTCCGACGGTACGAGCGATACGCCAGCACCGCGATCACCACGATGGCGATGATCAGGATGAAGTCCATGTCGGGCCTCTCTCAATGGCTTTACGGAGAGCCTATCCAACTCCGCAAAGGCTGTCTCGCCACGCAGGGTGACGCAATGCCGGGAAAGCGGTCACCCAGCGCGCATAATCGATGAGCGCCGCCCAGCGAACCGTCGTATCCCCGCCGGAAGGCTGTTCCATGGGCAAGACCTCCCGACTCCTCACCCTCGCGGCGACGGGCCTCAGCCTGGTGCTTCCCGCCCCGCCACCACAGTCGCTCCCGGCGCAGCCGTCGTACCAGGAACTCGCGCTCGACGGGCCCTCCATCCAGGCCGAGACCAAGCCGTTCTCCATGGTTGGGATCACCTGGCCGGAGGGGACGCAGCCGGTATCGGCGAACGTCCGCGTCCAGCGCGACGGCTCCTGGACCGACTGGCAGCCACTCCAGGTCGAGGACGACCATGGCCCCGATCCATCGACTCCGGAAGGAATCCAGCGAGCCGGCACCGACCCGCTGTGGGTCGGTGATGCGACCGGTGTGCAGGCGAGTGCCGTGACCAGCAGCGGTACGACGGTCAGCGACGCCAAGGTGATCCTGATCCAGCCCGGCGTACTGGCCACCGACGCCGACGAGCCTCAGGCGTCCGGCGTGATCCAGCCCGAGGCGAGCAGAGCGCCGTACCCGATGCCATCCATGGTGAGCCGGAAGCGGTGGGGTGCCGACGAGCGGCTGCGCAGTCACAACGGCGCGGCCTGCGCGCGACCGAAGTACACGACCACCGTGCAGGCCGCGTTCGTCCACCACACGGCCGATCGCAACGACTACACGCGGACGCAGGTCCCGGCGATGGTGCGGGCGATGTACACGTACCACGTGAAGAGCCGCGGCTGGTGCGACCTCGGCTACAACTTCCTGGTCGACCGTTTCGGCCGCGCCTTCGAGGGCAGGTACGGCGGTGCGCAGTTGCCGGTGCTCGGTGCGCACACCGGCTCGTACAACGCGAACTCGTTCGGCGTCGCGTTGATCGGCAACTTCGAGAACGCCGCGCCACCACCGGCGATGCTGGAGACGACGGCCCGGGTGATCGCCTGGAAGCTGGATGCGAACTATCGGTCGCCTCATGCAACGATCATGCTCGACGGCAGCCGGCTGCACACGGTCTCGGGGCACCGCGACACCAAGGCGACCGCGTGCCCGGGTCAGCAGCTCTACAGCAAACTCGGTTGGCTGAAGCAACGAATCAACACGTTGATCGGCGGCAGCGTCTCGACCCCGCTCTACCGGTACGCGCGGGGGATCGGCTTCAGGTATCTGGGGCAGCCGTTCTGGGGTGAGCACCGGACGAGGACCGGCTGGGCGACGTACTTCGCCACCCGCGACGTCTTCTCGTCCGTTGCCAGCGGCACCCATTCGACCGTCGGTGTGTTCCGGACGCGCTACCGGCGGCTCGGCGCCGGCAGCGCGCGCCTCGGGCTGCCGGTCACCGACCTGTACGCGGTCAAGGGCGGCCTGAAGCAGAAGTTCCAGCGCGGATGGCTCATCTACAACCAACCTCAGGGCAAGGTCTACGTCCAGTACGGGAGAGCGTCATGAAGAAGCGTGCGATCGCCGCCGTCGTCCTGTCCTCCGCCCTGATCAGCGCGAGCGCGCAGGCGAGCCCGGTCGATCCGAAAGCCGCTGCCGCCGGCACGACCATCAGTGGCCGTGGATTCGGGCACGGCCGCGGGATGTCGCAGTACGGCGCCCAGGGCGCGGCCATCGCCGGGAAGTCGGTCCGGCAGATCCTCGACTTCTACTACCCCGGCACGACGACCGGGAAGGCGACCGGCAGCATCCGGGTCCGGATCAGCGCGGACACCACCGACGGCGTCCGGGTCGGCACGGTCAACCACCTTCGCGTCCGCGATCTGACCGCCGGCACGGTCTACACGTTGCCCAAGGCATCGACCCGGAACCAGTGGTCGATCGATCCGTCCGGCGACCACGGCACCAAGGTCAGCTCGTTCGACGCGAAGACCCGGAAATGGAAGCTGTGGAAGACGTTCAGCGGCATGGCGCAGTTCGAGGGTGCCGCCGTGACCGGGTTGATCCTGCCGAGTGGAGCGGTACGCCGGTATCGCGGCGCGCTCCGGGCCATCGACGTCTCCGGTGCACACCTCGACACGGTGAATGTCGTGTCGCTCGACTACTACCTGCGTGGCGTCGTACCGCGAGAAGCCTTGTCCAGTTGGCGTCCGGCCGCCCTGCAGGCGCAGGCCGTTGCCGCACGCACCTATTCGGTGTTCCACCGGAGCCGGGACGCGCGAAAGGCGTACGACCTGTGTGACACCACGTCGTGCCAGGTGTACGGCGGGTACGACTCGGAGAAGGCGTCGACGAACACGGCCGTCGCGGCGACCGCGGGGCAGATCAGGCTGTACAAGGGGAAGCCGATCATCGCCGAGTTCTCCTCGTCGAACGGCGGGGCGACGGCGGCCGGTGAGGTGCCGTACCAGGTGATGAAGGCCGACGGCTGGGACGCGTATCCGAACAACGGGAATCCCAACGTGACCTGGACAGTGACCCGGACGGCGGCGGAGGTGCAGGCGGTCTTCGACGTGGGGTCGATCCGGAGCCTGCGGGTGCTGAAGCGGACCGGCGTCGGCCCGTCGGGCGGCCGGGCCCTCACCGTGGAGGCGGTCGGGTCGAAGGGGCGGCGGGTGCTGACCGCCGATCAGGTGCGGATCCGGCTGCATCTGCGGTCGGGCTGGATCGCGTTCCCGGTCAGTCCTCTTGATATGCCAACTGATCTCGTCGTCGGTGCTGATCGCTGAGCCATTGACGACGCATCCCTGGGCCGGTTAGAACGTGACATCGATGTCAATCACCACCGCCCAGGAGGATCACAGTCGATGCGCCGACAAATTGGTATATCAACGCGAATCGCGGCCGGGGTGCTCGCGGTCGCCGTCCTCGGCTCGCTGAACACGGCCGCGGCCGACGCCGGGACGAATCCGGCGGCTCGTGCGCAGGCGTCGTACGACGCGATCAACAAGTACTTCGACGCGGGCAACGGACTGTTGCTCGAGGAGTACCCGAACACGCAGACCAACCCGTACTCGTACGTCTGGCCGTACTCGCAGGCGGCGATCGCAGCGGAGGACCTGGCGGGTGTGCCGGGTGCCGGCCGGAAGGCGTCCGAGGAGGCCGACCGGCGGATCGCGGCGTACGAGCCGTACTGGAACGCCGGTACGACGCCGACGGGCTACGACTCGTATGTCCGCCCGCCGCTGGGTCAGGGCGGGGACAAGTTCTACGACGACAACGAGTGGATCGGACTGAACCTGATCCAGCGATACAAGCGGACTGGTGACCGCGCTGCGCTGGCTCGGGCCAAGGACATCTTCACGCTCGTCGTGCACGGCTGGGACACGGATCCGTCACACCCCTGTGCAGGTGGCGTCTACTGGACCCAGGCCCCGTGGAGCCAGGACCGCAACACGGTGTCGAACGGGCCGGGTGCTGAGCTCGGTGCACATCTGTACCTGCTGACGCGGGACCGGTCGTACCTGACGTGGGCTCAGACGATGTACAAGTGGGCGCAGGACTGCGTGCTGGCGCCGAACGGCTTGTACTGGGACCACATCGACCTGGCCGGCAACGTCGAGAAGACCCAGTGGAGCTACAACCAGGGCGTGATGCTCGGTGCGGGCGTCCTGCTCTTCAAGGCGACCGGCAACCGGCAGTACCTGGCTGACGCGAAGTCCGTCGCGACGGCGTCGCTGGCGTTCTACAGCACGCCGGAGATGCTGGCCAAGCAGGGTGCGGCCTTCAACTCGATCTGGTTCAAGAACCTGCTGATCCTCGACTCGGTGGCGCCGGACCCGCGTTACCGGCAGGC
Organism: Kribbella sp. NBC_01510; assembly: GCF_045040325.1. Taxonomy (NCBI): domain Bacteria; kingdom Bacillati; phylum Actinomycetota; class Actinomycetes; order Propionibacteriales; family Kribbellaceae; genus Kribbella; species Kribbella sp. NBC_01510. The sequence continues at coordinate 3,661,961 of NZ_CP109418.1, forward strand.
CATGCAGGCGTACGCCGACAACAACTGGAACACCACCCGCGACCCGGCCACCAACCTGTACCACTTCAAGGACGGCTCGGTCGAACTCCTCCAGCAAGCCGGCATCACCCAAGTCCACGCCCTCCTCGCCTGGCCCCGCAGCCGCTACGGCCTCCTCGCCTGACCCCAAGCAGTTACGTCCGAAGAAGTGAGGCCTATAGCGCTCGCTTCTTCGGACGTAACGAAGGTCAGGCTGCGGCGGTTGCTGTTTTGATCTCCACCGGAGTGATGGGGGTTCCGTCGGTGGGACCCTGCTGCGGGGTGACGCCTGTCTTCGCGACCTTGTCGATCAGCTTGAGGCCGGCCTCGTCGACGGTGCCGAAGGCCGTGTACTGCGGGCCGAGTCCGGACGCATCGCCGTACACGATGAAGAACTGACTGCCATTCGTGTTCGCCCCGGAGTTCGCCATCGCGAGCACACCGCGGCCGTACTTCAGCGTCGGGAAGACCTCGTCCGCGAAGCTGTAGCCCGGACCGCCACCACCGGTGCCGGTCGGGTCGCCACACTGCAGGACCTGGAGGCCTTCGCCGACCGTGAGCCGGTGGCACTTGGTGTTGTCGAAGAACTTCTGCCCGACCAGGCTGAGGAAGTTCTTCACCGTGCACGGCGCCAGCGCGCTGTCCAGCGTGAGTTGCAGGTCGCCGATCGACGTGTTCAGGCTGACCTTCGAGGTGCCCGACGCCTTGGTCTTGCCGTCGGCCGGCGGGTTCACCGGCTTGCTGGCCGGCTCGGCGCTCTTCTTGTACGCGCAGCTCACCTGCGCCGGCAACGGCGTCGGCCGCTTCAGCGGCGCCGCGAGCGCGGTCGGGATGTTCGTCGCCTTGTTGTCCGGCCCGGCCGACGAGGGCAGCTCGGTCGGCGCGGCCGCCGGGGTGTCGCTGCTGCCGCCGGTCCCGATCACCACGAAGACCCCGACCACGACCACTACCACCGCGGCGATCGCCGTGATGGTGATCCCCAGGTTTCGCCGCTGCCGTCGCCGCTCAGCTTCCCGCTCGGCCTGCCGTTTGGCCTTCCGCTGCGCCAGCTGATGCTGATGGGTCTTCTTGGACATGCAGTACCCTCCTCACCGAGATGCCTGCAGGGAACCTACAGCGTCAACCTGAGAACTGTCTGTCAATCCGGCTGCAAACCGTCCTCGACGGCTTCTAGGCCCGCCGCACCGCCGGCGGTCAGTCCTTGATTTCGCAGAGGGTGGCGCCGGCGGAGACCGTCGCGCCTACTTCGGCGGTCAGGCCGGTGATGGTGCCGGACTTGTGGGCGTTGAGGGGTTGTTCCATTTTCATGGCTTCGAGGACGACGACGAGGTCACCTTCGGCGACGGTGGCGCCTTCTTCGACGGCGATCTTGACGATGGTGCCTTGCATGGGGGAGGTGAGGAAGTCGCCGGAGGCGGCGGCACCCTTGCCGGTGCTGCCGGCTCGGCGGGCCGGCTTCTTCTTGCCGGCGGCGGGTGCGGCACCGGCGCCGAGGCCGGCGGGGAGGACGACCTCGAGGCGTTTGCCGCCGACCTCGACGGTGACCCGCTCGCGTTCGCCGGTCTCCTCGACCTCGGCGGTCGGACCTTCGTACGGCGTGAGCTGGTTGTCGTACTCGGTTTCGATCCAGCGCGTGTGGACCTTGAAGCCGTCGGTGCCCACGAAGGCGGGGTGCGACACGACGGCCGCGTGGAACGGGATGACCGTCGGCATGCCTTCGACGACGAACTCGCGCAGGGCCCGGCGGGACCGTTCCAGCGCCTGGGTCCGATCGCGACCGGTGACGATCAGCTTGGCCACCAAGGAGTCGAAGGCGCCGGGGACGGTCTCGCCCTGGTCGTAGCCGCCGTCGAGCCGTATGCCGGGACCGGAGGGTGCGTGCCAGCGGGTCAGCGTGCCCGGAGCGGGCAGGAATCCTCGCCCGCCGTCCTCCGCGTTGATCCGGAACTCGATCGAGTGCCCCGACACGACGGGATCGTCGTACCCGAGCTCCTCGCCGTTGGCGATCCGGAACATCTCTCGGACCAGGTCCAGTCCGGTGACCTCCTCGGAGACCGGGTGCTCGACCTGCAGCCGGGTGTTCACCTCGAGGAACGAGATCAGCCCGTCCTGCCCGACCAGGAACTCACACGTGCCCGCCCCGACGTACCCGGCCTCCCGCAGGATCGCCTTCGACGCCGAGTACAAAGTCTCCACCTGCTCGGACGACAAGAACGGAGCAGGAGCCTCCTCGACCAGCTTCTGGTACCGGCGCTGCAGCGAGCAGTCCCGTGTCGACACCACCACAACGTTGCCGTGGGCATCGGCCAGGCACTGGGTCTCGACGTGGCGCGGCTTGTCCAGGTATCGCTCGACGAAGCACTCGCCGCGTCCGAACGCGCTGACGGCCTCACGCGTCGCGGACTCGAACAGCTCCGGCACCTCCTCCAGCGTGCGGGCGACCTTCATCCCGCGGCCGCCACCGCCGTACGCCGCCTTGATGGCGATCGGCAGGCCGTATTCCTCGGCGAACGCGATCACCTCCGAGGCGTCGGCGACCGGGTCCGGCGTACCGGGGACCTGCGGCGCGCCGACCTTGTCGGCGATGTGCCGCGCCTTCACCTTGTCGCCGAGCGAGTCGATCGCCGAAGGCGGCGGCCCGATCCAGATCAGCCCGGCGTCGAGGACGGCCTGGGCGAAGTCGGCGTTCTCGGCCAGGAAGCCGTAGCCGGGATGTACGGCGTCCGCACCCGAGCGGGCCGCGACGTCGAGGATCTTGGCGATGTTCAGGTAGGAGTCGGCCGGTGTGGACCCGTCGAGGGAGTACGCCTCGTCGGCGAGCCGGACGAACAGCGCGTCCCGGTCCTGGTCGGCGTACACGGCGACACTGGCCAGGCCCGCGTCGGCGGCGGCCCGGACGACCCGGACGGCGATCTCGCCCCGGTTGGCGACCAGCACCTTGGTGATCTGCTTGCTGTCGGACACAGCTGACTCCCTTCGGCTGGCCCGAGTCTAGGGTCAACCAGCCCTCGAAGGAGACAGGGCGTTCCTCACATCACGGCGGGCGGGCGCTCGAAGTACGACTCGAGGACGACGATCGTCTGCGTGCTGGTCACGCCGTCGATCTGGTGCAACGCGCGCAGGGTCGCCTGGAGGTCCTCGGTGGTCGCCGTCCGGACCTTCACCAGGACGGATGCCGGCCCGGCGATGATGTGCGCCTCCTGGACCGCCGGAATCGCACGAAGAGCGTGCAGCGTCGGCTCGTCGCCCATCCAGGCGCTCGCGTCGAGTAGTACAAAGGCCAGCACGCCCTGACCGAGAGCGGCCGGGTCCACCTCGACCGTCGTCCGCCGGATCACACCGGCCGCCTTCAGTTTGCGCACCCGCTCATGCGCTGAGCCCGCCGACAAGCCGACCGCCTGGCCCAAGGCGGCGTACGACTGCCCGGCGTCGTCCTGCAAGGCGCCGAGGAGCTTGCGATCCAGATCATCTATGGTCATCTATAGCTCTCTCCGAATCTCATCCTGTTCAGAGCGAGTGTAACAGGATATGGTTCTGAGTATGCCCATCATCCTCACACCCACCCCGCCGCGTATCCGGGCCGAGCTGGTGAAGCTCGACGACCGGTTCACCGTGGCCGGCGACGAGTACGTCGAGTGCCTGTACGACGGCGGTCGCTGGCTGGAAGGGCCGGCGTACGCACCGGCCTGGCGCTGCCTGATCTTCAGCGACATCCCCAACGACCGGCTGCTCCGCTGGGACGAGGTCTCCGGTCAGGTGAGCGTGTTCCGTGAGCCGTCCGGCTACATCAACGGCAACACGATCGACCGCACCGGCCGCCTGATCAGCTGCTCCCAAGGCGACCGCAGCGTCATCCGGACGGAGTACGACGGGAGCCGCACGGTGCTCGCGTCACACCTGGACGGCCGCCGCCTCAACAGCCCGAACGATGTGGTCGTGCGCAGCGACGGCTCAATCTGGTTCACGGACCCGCCGTACGGCATCACCTCGAACTACGAGGGCCACGCGGCCGAGCAGGAGATCGACGGTTGCCACGTCTACCGGATCGCCCCGGACGGCGCGCTGACCGTGGTCGCCGACGACTTCATTCGCCCGAACGGCCTCGCGTTCTCCCTTGACGACAACCAGTTGTACGTCGTCGACACCCCGGGCAAGCACATCCGCCGGTTCGGCGTGGACGGCGAGAAGCTGACCGGGGGCGAGGTGTTCGCGCCGTGCGAGGCGGGCATGTTCGACGGCATCAGGCTGGACAGCGCCGGCCGGGTCTGGGCGGCGACACACGAAGGCGTGCACTGCTTCGCCCCGGACGGCACGCTGATCGGCAAGCTCCTGCTGCCGGATGTCGTGTCCAACCTGACCTTCGGCGGCCCGAAGAAGAACCGCCTGTTCATCACCGCCACCACGTCGGTCTGGTCGTGGTTGCTCAACGCAACAGGCAACTGATCGGCGCAGCGGGAGGTCCAAACGGCGGGCGGGCGGGGGCGGCTCGCGCCGGAAGCGCATAGGCTCGTCGATGACTTGCAGCCGAGTTCGCGAGGAGTGGTGATGACGGGCATTCTCGAACCGTTGGCGGGGACCGCACCAGCCGTCTGGGAGGCGCTGGACGACCGGTTCGCCGGGATCCGCGGGGACAGCCTGCTCGAACGCCTGTGGACCGGCGGCCGGTGGGTGGAAGGTCCCGTGTACTCGCCGGCCGGCCGCTATCTGCTCTGGAGCGACATCCCGAACGACCGCATCCTGCGCTGGGACGAGACGTCGTACCAGGTCTCGGTCTTCCGGCAGCCGGCCGGGAACACGAACGGGCACACCCGCGACACCGAGGGCCGCCTGGTCAGCTGCGAGCACGGCAACCGCCGGGTGAGCCGGACCGAGCACCACGGCGCGGTCACCGTGCTGGCTTCGGAGTACGAAGGCAAGCGGCTGAACAGCCCGAACGACGTGGTCGTCAAGCGCGACGGCTCGGTCTGGTTCACGGATCCGGCGTACGGGATCGACAGTGACTACGAGGGGTACAAGGGCGCGATCGAGACGGGTGGTTGCCACGTTTACCGGATCTCGCCGGACGGGGTGCTGACCCGGGTCGCCGACGACTTCAACCGGCCGAACGGACTGGCGTTCTCGCTCGACGAATCGTTGCTCTACATCGCCGACTCGGAGGAGGGGACGCTCCGCGTCTTCACTGTCAACGGCGACAAGTTGTCCGGCGGCGAGCTGTTCGCCGAATGCGGCAACGGGATCTTCGACGGCATCCGGCTCGACACCGAGGGCCGCCTCTGGGCTTCCGCTGCCGACGGCGTACACATCTACCACCCCGACGGCACGCTGCTCGGCAAGCTCCTCGTCCCCGAGACCGTCTCCAACCTCACCTGGGGCGGCGCCAAACGCAACCGCCTCTTCCTCACCGCGACCACCTCGGTCTACTCCCTCTTCACCACCGCGAACGGAGCGCCGCAGGCGTACGGGCCGCACCGCTGAGGAAACTCGGTCGCCGACTCGGTGGTCGGCACGCGATGATGGCCTGCTGACCACCGATGAGGAGGGCGGCTGTGCTGACGGAGGACGACGTACGCACGAAGGACCGGGTGTGGCGGGTGACGGCGTTCACGGTCGTCGTCGCCAATGTGGTGCTTGGTGTCGTGGAGCTCAAGTATTACGGCGGTGTGAGTGACGACTGTTTGTTCGACAGCCCTGAGTGCGGCCGGCGAATCGACCATGCGCTCGACATTTCGAACACGTGGGAAGGCATCGCGGCGCTGCCGTTGGTGCTGTCGCTGTTCCTGCCGTTGCGGCGGAGTACGACGCCGTGGCGGATCGCGTGTGTCGCCGTACTCGCGCTGTCGTTCGTCGTCCGCCTGATCCTGCTGATCAGCCACTGAGGAGGAGGAGCCATGCATCGAATCCCTGAGCATCTGCGTGAGATCGCCGATGCGGTGGTGGCTGCGGCCGCTGGTGACAGCCGGATGTCGGCGGTGATCGCCGGTGGGTCGATCGCGACCGGAACCAGTGACGAGTATTCGGATCTGGATCTCGTGCTGGTGTGCACGGCGGACGGACAGCAGGAGTGCCTGGCGGAAGCACCGGAGTTCGCCGGGCGGCTGGGGCCGCTGCTGGCGAGCTTCACCGGGGAGCACGTCGGTGAGCCGCGGTTGCTGATCGCGCTCTTCGGGCCGCCGCTTGTGCACGTCGATCTGAAGTTCGTCACGGCGGACGACCTGCGGGACCGGGTCGAGGACGGTGTCGTGCTGTGGCAACGGGACGGCACGGTCGATCGCGCTTACAGCACGTCGCAGCCGAGGTGGCCGCAGGTCGATCCGCAGTGGATCGAGGACCGGTTCTGGGTGTGGGTGCACTACACGGCGGTGAAGATCGCCCGCGGTGAACTCTTCGAGGCGGTGGAGGCGCTGGACGCGATCCGCTCGGCCGCGATCGCGCCGCTCGCGACCCTGGGCCGGACGTCGAAGCCTACCCGCGTACGGCGGTTGGAGACGCTGGCGCCGGAGTTGGTCCCGGAGTTCCGGGCGACCGTGGCGATCGCGGATCGGGACGACTGCCTGCGGGCGTTGAACGCGTCCGCGGAACTGTACCGGAAGGTCCGGGACAGCAGTGGCGTCACGGTGGAGCGGCGTACCGCGGCCGAGCAGGCGGTGGCGGACTTCCTGGCTGGATGAGCCGGCAGGCCTGGGGTACGGCGATACCCCAGGCCCCACCGGTTACAGCTTCTTCAGTTGGTCGATGACGGTGAAGACGGCCAGGAAGCCGAAGGCCAGGAACGAGAACCACAGCACGGCGGTGCGCCAGGTCGTGATCCGGATCGCCTTCGGCAGGGCCCGGGAGTTCATCCACCAGAGCAGGCCGGAGTACACGAACATCATCGTGCCGGCGGTGCACGCGGAGATCACCAGCAGCACCAGCGGCTGGTCCAGCCCGGCCAGCAGCACGAGGATGCCGAAGGCAACCAGTCCCCAGACCAGCCAGAAATACAGCTTGGACTCGGTGACCTTCGATTCGCGCAGGTAGCGGGACTTGATCATGTCCGAGGCCAGCCGGGACGTGTAGTCGACGATCCCGGCCGCGGCCGCGAACAGCGCGAACGCGCCGATCGCCCAGAACAGGTAGCCGAACCAGCCGCCGACCAGGGACTGCAGGGTCGTGCCCTCGATCTTCAGGAAGCTGATGTTGTTCTTGACGTCGGGGTTACCGAACAGCGTCGCGTGCGCGAGCATCGAGGTGAACACGATCGTCAGCACGGTGATCGCCACGAAGGTCGCGGCCTGCTCGATGTTGGCGAACTTCCACCAGCGCCGCCAGCGGGCCATGTTGGCCTCGTCGGGGGTGAACGTGTAACCGTTCGCGGTCGGGTCGGCCTCGGTCTCACCGGTGACCGGCGACGTCAGCCGGGGCACGTGCTGCCCCATCCCGAAGCCCTTGTCCCGGATCCAGTTGCTCTGCACGAGATTCTGGCCGCCACCGGCACCGGCATACGCGATCGCGCCCATCACCAGCGCGAACCCGAGCTGGTCGACCGGGAACTGCGGGTGGGTGACCGCGTCGCCGAGCGCGCTGTACGTCTTGCCGCGGATGGCGAAGACGAGCGCCAGGACGACGAGCAGCGCGACGGCGGCGATCTTCACCGCGATCAGCCGCTCGAGCATCACGTAGACGACCGGCGCGAAGGTCAGGATCACGCCGATCACCAGCAGGATGCCGATCGCGATCCAGCGCGGGTCGCCGGCGCCGAACAGATAGGTCAGCATCGCCGCCGAGCTGGTCGCCCAGCCGGGCCACATGTTCGCGAAGTAGGTCATGATCGCGAAGAACAGGCCCCAGTGCTTGCCGTACCGGTTGAAGCCGGTCAACGCTGTCTCACCAGTTGCCAGCGTGTACCGCTCGATCTCCATGTTCAGGAACCACTGGATCACCACGCCGACGACGGCGCCCCAGAGGAACACCAGTCCGACCTGACTGGAGATGTACGGCCAGAGGATGAACTCACCCGAGGCCAGCCCGACCCCGGCGCCGACCATACCGGGGCCGACGATCTTCCAGGTCTTGGTGGGCGGTTCGGGGAGGTCGCGGACCTGCGGTGCGGGCAGGTTCTTGGTGGGCAGTGCGAACTTTCCGTGGTCAGTGGTCGTGATGTCTGCCATCGGCTCCTCACCTCCTCGGCCCCCTTTCTGCGGAGGTTAACGAAGACTGCCGACACAGGCGACCCGACACAGGTGGATGGCAGACTGCCGGACATGAGTGGGGTGACGGTGGTACTCGCATCGTACGCCGGTGCCGCGAGTGCGCCTGCTTACGTCCGGCTGGCCGGGCTGGTCGACGAACTGCAGGGCGAGAAGCTGGTACGGCGTGACGCCGCCGGGCCGATCGTGGTCTTCGATGACCCGGCGACCGCGGTCTCCGCAGCGCGGACGTTGCGCGCGGCCGCATCCGGCGCGCCGGCGGCCGAGTTGCTGCGGATCGCCGTACACACAGGCTCGGCGACCGGTGTGGCGGTCAGGCATGCCGAGCAACTGCTGGAGATCGCGAATCCCGGGCAGACGTTGCTGACCGCAACCGTCGCGGCCGGCCTGCCCGACGTCACCGATCTCGGCGTTCACCGACTGAAGGATCTCGGGTCGCCGGAGCGGATCTTCGAGCTCACGGAGACGACCGGGCCGCTGCGCTCGCTGGACCGGGTGCCGAACAACCTGCCGGTGATGTTCACCAGCTTCGTCGGCAGGCAGACCCAACTGGCCGCACTGCGGACGCAGCTGTCCGGGAACCGCCTCGTGACGCTGACCGGCCCAGGCGGCAGCGGCAAGACCCGGCTGGCCGCTCAGTCCGCGGCGCAGTTGGCAGAACGCTGGCCGGACGGCGTCTGGTGGGTCGACCTCGCCGCGGTCACCGAGGGCAAGCAGATCACGGAGGCGGTCGCGACCGCGGTCGGCGTACTGGTCGAGGCCGGCGATCGCACCCGCCTGCTGATCGGCCAGTTGCGGATCAAGCAAGCCCTGATCTGCCTGGACAACTGCGAGCAGATCATCGACGCCGTCGCGGAGTTCGTGGTCGCGCTGCAGACCGCGTGTCCCGAGATCTCCGTACTCGCGACGAGCCGCGAACCGCTGGACATCCCAGGCGAGGCGATCTGGCGCGTGCCCGCCCTCGCGCCGGACGAGGCGCGGACACTCTTCGTGGAACGCGCCGGATCCGAGTTTCCCGAGTCGGAGCAGGCGATCCGGTCGATCTGCGTCCGCCTGGACGGGATGCCGCTGGCGCTGGAACTGGCCGCGGCCTGGGTACGCACGCTGACGCCGGAGCAGATCGAGTCCGGCTTGGACGACCGGTTCGGCCTGCTGACGAAGAACGTCCGTGGTGTCGCGGCCCGGCAGCAGACGCTGGCCGCGTCGATCGACTGGAGTCACGAACTGCTCGATCCGGACGAGCGGCAGGTGTTCCGCCGGTTGGCCGTGTTCGCCGGCGGGTTCACTTTGGACGCAGCGCGGGCCGTGTGCGGACGGGACGGCGTACTGGAGATCTTCGGGCGGCTTGTCGACAAATCGCTTGTTGTCGCCGAGGCCGGACGGTACCGGCTGCTCGAGACCATCCGCGAGTACGCCGGTGCGCGGCTGCGGGACGCGAATGAGGAGGACGCCGTCCGCGATCTGCAGCTCGATCATTACCTCGCCGTGGCCGAGACGGCAGAGCCGTTGCTGGACAGCGATCGGGACAAGTGGCGAGCGCTGATCGAGCCCGATCGAGAGAACTACCGCGCGGCACTGGACCACGGACTGTCCCGCAGCGACACCGAACGCGGCCGCCGGCTGGCCGCCGCGTTGCCCTGGATGTGGAACCTGCAGGCGACAGGCTCCGAGGGTATCGGCATCCTCCGGCGCGCGATCGACTCCGCGCCGGACGAGAGGTCGTTGCTGCAGGCCCGTTTGCTGTACGGATACGCGTCCGTCGCCGATACCGTCGACCCGTTCGGGTACGACGCGGCCGGCCGGGGTCTCGAGTTGGCCACCGAGCTCGGTGCCGATCGGCTGCGGTCGTTGCTGCTCGCTCTGGTTGCGGTCGGCAAGTTCTTCACCGGATTCCAGCAGGCCTGGGACCTGACCGAGGAAGGACGTCTCCTGGCCGAGGGGATCGGCGACGACGCCGCTCGCGACGCCAACCTCGCGCTCCAGTGCGTGTTGCTGGCGCTGTGGGACCGGCACGACGAGCTGCGTGCGATGCTCGAGGTCGTCACGCCGGGCCTGCTCGCCCGCGGGGAGCGCGGTATCGCAACCACGGTGCTGCTGGTGCGATCCGAGAGCCTTGCGTCGACCGGCGAGCTGCGACAGGCGATCGAGGTGGCCGGACAGGCCCTCGCAACGGCCGAGCCGCTGGCCGACTTCCATCGTGTCGGGACGGCCCGCGGTCAGTTGGCGACGTTGCTGGCTCGGTCCGGGCGGCTTGACGAGGCGTACGCGTTGATGCAGCCGCTCCTCGATCTGGTCGACGCGGCGGTGGTCCCGAACCTCGGTCAGGTGATGGGCGTGCTGTCACTGTGGAAAGGCGACCACGACGCCGCTGTCGAGTGGCTGCGGCCCATTGTGGATCCGGACAGCCCGATGGCGCAGACATATGTGCCGGCGATGCTCCTCCCGACGTACGCCGCCGCGCTGCAGGCGGGTGGACACACGGCGGAGGCGATCGAGTCCGCGGACCGTGGGGCGAGTCTTTCCCGGGAGTACGGCCTGCCGAAGATCCTCGCCGACGCGCTCGACCAACTGGGGCGATGCCTGATCACCGATCAGCCCGACAAGGCCGCCGACCTCATGCACGAGTCGCTGACCACGAGACTCGACCATGGCCTGCGCGCACAACTAGTCGACAGCCTCGAATCCCTCGCCCTGCTGGCGAGCCACACCAACCGCCCCACCGACGCAGCTCGGCTGACGGCCGCGGCCGCCGCCGCACGCACCGCCCTCGGTTACACAGCCCCGGCCGGTCTGGTCACGCCGGCCGGTCTGCTCACGCCGGCCGATCGACCGGAGTCAATGAGGGTCGACGAAGCGCCGTTGTCGCTGGACGAGGCTGTTGCGTATGCGCGTCGTACCAGGGGAGCGAGGGGCCGTCCGTCGAGCGGGTGGGCGAGTCTGACGCCGACCGAGGAGCAGGTCGTCGCGCTCGCGGTGGAAGGGCTGAGCAACCCCGAGATCGGCGAGCGGCTGTTCATCAGCCGGGGCACGGTGAAGACGCACCTCGCACATGTGTACGCGAAACTCGGCGTCGCCAACCGCACCGAACTCGCATCACTCAAGAAGACCTGAGCTCAAGAAGACTCGAGCATCTCGAGTGCCTTGCTGATCCGCCGTACCCGCGTCTCCGGCCTCTTGGCGTCGTTGATCGCGTTCACGTGCTCCCGCCGGTGGCTGTAGCTGAGCGCATCGAATGCCTTCCGCAACCCGGCCTCCTGCAGCGCCGCGGCGAGATCCGCCGGCACCTCCACCGTCCGCTCGGCCGCGTCTCGCACCAGCGTCACGGTCACCGGATCACCAGCCCCCTTCCCCAACTCACTCCGAATACTCTTCAGGATCCCCAGCGCCATACACCCACCCATCGACGCGATCGACCCCCGATAGGCGATCCCGTCGAACGTCGCCTGCACCGGAATCCGCCCACCACCTCCGAGCGCGGCAACGACCTCCCCAGGCACCTCCACCCAGACCCCACCCCCGTCATTCACCACAATCGTCCCCTCGAACGTCTCCATGAACCAAAGGCTACAAAGCGAACGAGAGAAGGCGAGCATCACGAGGAGAGGTCACCCACGTAGAGGTCTGGGGCAGGTTGACACAAGCTATTCCGGCTCTTCTGCCGGATGTGGGTCGTTTCGGAGCGCGTTGGGTGGTGCTCCTGGTCCCAGCCTCACCCGCTGTGGGACGGGGTGGACTGCCGACGCGCTCCGTTCTGTTCGGATGGAGGGTTTTCTGCCGGTTTGGGGAGGGTTTTCCTCCCGAACCGGGGTAAAACCCTCCTCGCACCAGTGCGACAGACCCCACCCGGCCCGTCCCACGGTCCTTGGCGAAGCGCGGGTCAGTCTTGGTTTTTCAAGGTGCTTGGCCACCAGACGCGTGGGCCGATGTCGTAGGCGAGGGACGGGACGAGGAGGGAGCGGACGACGGTGGTGTCCAGGAGGACGCCGAAGGCGACCATGAAGGCGATCTGGACAAGGAAGAGGATGGGGAGGACGGCGAGGGCGGAGAAGGTGGCCGCGAGGACGACGCCGGCTGAGGTGATCACGCCGCCGGTGACCGCGAGGCCGACCAGGATGCCGGGTCTGGTGCCCTGTTCCTTGGATTCCTCCCGCACCCTGGTCATCAGGAAGATCGAGTAGTCGATGCCCAGGGCTACCAGGAAGACGAACGCGTAGAGCGGGATGTTCGGATCCGCGCCCGGGAACTTGAAGACGTGGTTGAACACCAGCGCGCTCACCCCGACGGTCGCGCCGAAGGACAGCACGTTCGCGACCACCAGCAGGACGGCGGCGACGAGCGAGCGCAGCAACAGTGTCAGTACGACGAAGATGAGCCCCAGGATGGCCGGGATGATCACCCGCAGGTCCCGCTTGCTGGCGTCGAGGACGTCGAGGTTGATCGCCGTGTTGCCACCCACCAGGATGTCGGGGCTGACGTGGTCCAGCTCGGTGCGCAGACGCTGGACCACCTTGGTCGCCGCGGGTGAGTCGGCCGGCACCTTCAGCGTGGCCTGGACCAGAACCTTGCCGTCGACAACCTTCGGCGGTACGCCGGGTGCCGCCGAGGCGGACGCCGTACCGACGCCGTCGACCTTCGACGCGGTCTGCACCACCTGGTCCGCCTGGGCGGCCGGCGTCAGGATCTGGACCGGCGTACCGGCGCCGGCGTCGAAGTGCTGGGCGAGCACCTGCTGGCCGGTGACGGATTCGACCTTGTCGAGGAAGAGGTCCTCCTGCGAGATGCCGCTCGCCTTGAAGGTCGGCAGGAACGCCGCACAGGCCAGCAGCCCCAGCGCGCTGATCACCCAGACCCGGCGCGCGCGGCGCCCGACCAGGCCGGAGATGCGGCCCCACAGCTTGCGGCCGCCGACCTGGTCGCGGGCGTGCACGTGGTCGAGGCGCGGGATCGACGGCCAGAAGATTCGCCGGCCGAAGGCGAGCAGGATCGCGGGCAGGAAGCTCATCGCCGCGATCAGCGCGCCGGCGATGCCGATCGCGCCGACCGGGCCGAGGCCCTTGGTGCTGCCGAGCTGGGACAGCAGCAGGCAGAGCAGACCGAGGATGACCGTCGCCGCGCTGGCCGCGATCGGCTCGATCGCCGCGCGCCAGGCGACCCGCATCGCGTCGTACTTGCTCTCGTAGTCGTGCAGCTCCTCCTTGTAGCGCGAGACGAGCAGCAGCGAGTAGTCGGTCGCGGCGCCGACGACGAGGATGAACAGGATGCCCTGACTCTGCCCGTTCAGTTCCAGTACGCCGTGCTTCGCCAGTGGATAGACGACGAGCGCGGCCAAGGCGAGCCCGAAGACGGCAGTCAGCAGGACCGCGATGGGCAGGATCGGGCTGCGGTAGACGATCAGCAGGATGACGAACACGACCGCGAGCGCGACCCCGAGCAGGATCCCGTCGATCCCGCTGAACGCCACGACGAAGTCCGCGAAGACGCCGCCCGGACCGGTGACGTAGACCGTCAGACCAGTGGGTGTGAGGTCTTGTTTGATGCTGGTGCGCATCGTGTCGGCGACCGCGAACAGTACGGTCTCGCCCGGCTTGACCACCTCGTCGGCGCGCCGGCCGTCCAGTTCGACGGTGAGCAGCAGCGCCTTCTTGTCCTCCGACGGGATCACCGTCTTGGCCGGCGCGGCGAGGTAGTCGCCGATGGTCTTGCCGCCGCCGAGCTCCATCGTCGGGACCTTGGCGAGGAACGCGTTGGCGTTGGCCAGGTCTTCCGGCGTGATGCCGGAGTCGCGCACGATCAGGACGAAGTACGGCAGGGCCTTGGAGTCCACGAACTTGGCAGATTCGTTCGCGACCAAGGTCGACTCGGCCTGCTTCGGCAGGAAGTTGGCGTTGTCGTTCTCCTGGACCTCACTGAGCTTGCCCACCGTCGGCCCGCCCAGAGCCCCGAGCACCAGCCAGCCGATCAGCACGGCGGCGATGGCCGCCCGCCACTTCCACCGGGCCCGGCTCTTGTCTTGTCGCACGCTGTCCCCTCCGCCTGTCGGTCACCGGCACAGTACCCAGGCCGGTTCCTTCTTCTCTCACCACCCGGCGCCGGGTGTGCGCGAGCCGTTTCGGCGGCGTAACAACAAGATGACTACCTGGAAACACCCCGGTCATAGCGTCCTGGCCTAATCGAACAGGTCGGATGATCGGAGACGCACGATGACGCTCGAGACACGGCCGGAGGTCGTCACTCCCCGCGACCGGACCGGTGCGGTGGGCACCGTCGAGGTGCCGCGGCGCGGGCGCTGGATCGATGTCTGGGACCCGGAGGACGCCGGATTCTGGGCCGCGAAGGGCCGCGCGGTGGCGCGGCGCAACCTGTGGCCGTCCATCTTCGCCGAGTTCCTCGGCTTCTCGGTCTGGCAGCTGTGGAGCATCGTCGTGGTCTCGATGCCCAAGGCCGGCTTCGGCTATGACACGAACCAGCTCTTCTGGCTGGTCGCGCTACCCAGTCTGGTCGGCGCGACACTGCGGCTGCCCTACACGTTCGCCGTACCGAGGTTCGGTGGGCGGAACTGGACCGTCGTCTCCGCGCTGTTGCTGCTGATCCCGACCAGCGGGCTGGCCTACTTCATGACCAGGCCGGACACGCCGTTCTGGGTGATGGCGCTGGTCGCGGCCACCGCCGGTGTCGGCGGCGGCAACTTCGCCAGCAGCATGACGAACATCTCGTTCTTCTACCCGGAGAAGGAGAAGGGCTTCGCGCTCGGCATCAACGCGGCCGGCGGCAACCTCGGCGTCGCCGTGGTCCAGTTGCTGGTGCCGATCGTGATCGTCGCCGGCGCCGGGCTGTCGCTGAACCGGGCCGGCCTGATGTGGATCCCGCTGATCCTGTTGGCGGCGTTCCTGGCCTGGAAGCTGATGTCCAACCTGTCTGCCGCGACCTCGTCGTTCCGCGCCTCGATCGCGGCGGCGAAGCGGCCGCACACCTGGATCATCTCGTTCCTCTACATCGGCACGTTCGGCTCGTTCATCGGGTTCGGGGCGGCGTTCCCGCTGCTGATCAAGACCACGTTCCCCGAGATCACGGTGGCGCACATCGCGTTCCTCGGCGCGCTGGTCGGCTCGGTCGCACGGCCGTTCGGTGGCAAGCTGTCGGACCGGGTCGGCGGCGCCCGGGTGACGGTGTGCGCGTTCGTGGTGATGGGCCTCGGCATCCTGGCCGCGATCGTGTCGCTGAACTCGGGCAGCTTCACCGCGTTCCTGATCAGCTTCCTGGTCCTGTTCGTGGCGAGCGGCGCTGGGAACGGATCGACGTACCGGATGATCCCCGCGGTGTTCCGGCTGACCACGCCGGGCGATCCGGGCCGAGCTCGGCGGGAGGCGGCGGCCTGCATCGGGATCGCCTCCGCGGTCGGCGCGTACGGCGGCTTCCTGGTGCCGCGTGGGTTCGCGATGTCGACGAGTCACTTCGGCTCCCTGGTCCCGGCGCTGTACGTCTTCTGCGGCTTCTACGTCCTCTGCGTGGCTGTCACGTACTTCTGCTACCTACGCAAGGGTGGCCCGCTCAGCCGGGAGCGCGTGTGAAGGGTGTCCCCACTCACTGCCCGTACTGCGCTCTGCAGTGCGCGACCACCCTGCACCCGGTCGACCGGCCGGGTGCAGTGGAGGTACGGCCACGCGACTTTCCGACCAACCGGGGCGGGTTGTGCCGCAAGGGCTGGACGGCTCCCGACGTACTCACGGTGCCGGACCGGCTCACCATGCCACTGGTGCGCGACGCGGCGGGCAACTTGGTGGAGACGAGCTGGGACGCGGCGCTGGACTTCGTTGCCGATCGCATCCGATCGCTGCAGCGCGACCATGGCCATGACTCGGTCGCTGTGTTCGGTGGTGGCGGTCTAACCAACGAGAAGGCCTACGCGCTGGGCAAGTTCGCCCGGGTTGCGCTGAAGACCGCGAACGTGGACTACAACGGCCGGTTCTGCATGTCGTCCGCCGCGGCTGCGACCAACCGGGCCTTCGGCATCGACCGTGGGCTGCCGTTCCCGCTGGCCGATCTGGGCGGTGCTGATGCCGTCCTGCTGGTCGGCAGCAACATCGCGGAGACGATGCCGCCGGCGGTCGCGCATCTGCGGGGCGCCAGGGACGCGGGTGGGCTTCTGGTCGTCGACCCGCGTCGCTCGGCGACGGGCGGCCTGACCGAGGACGGTGCCGGGATCCACCTGCAGGCGACTCCGGGGTCGGATCTCGCGCTCATGCTCGCGCTGACTCACGTCGTACTGCAGGAGGGTCTGGCGGACACGGCGTACCTGAACGAGCGGGTCGACGACGCGGAGGTGTTGTTCCGCTCGACCGCGTCCTGGTGGCCCGAGCGGGCGGAGCGGGTGACCGGAGTGCCGGCGGCAACCATTCGCCGGGCTGCTCGGGTGCTTGCGGCGGCCGCACCGGTGCACGGTGGTGCTGGGGCGTTCATCCTGACCGGGCGTGGTGCTGAGCAGCACAGCAAGGGCACCGACACCGTGACGGCCTGCATCAATCTCGCACTGGCGCTCGGGTTGCCCGGACGGCTGGGCAGTGGCTACGGCTGCATCACTGGTCAGGGGAATGGTCAGGGCGGCCGGGAGCACGGTCAGAAGGCGGATCAACTTCCCGGATACCGCAGCATCACCGATCCGGCGGCTCGTGCGCACGTGGCCGGCGTGTGGGGTGTGGATCCTTCCGAACTCCCCGGGCCCGGAAGGAGCGCGGTCGAACTCATCAATGCTCTTGGTACGACGGGCGGCCCGAAGGCACTGCTCGTCCACGGGAGCAACCTGCTGGTGTCGGCGCCACGGTTGGCCTCCGTGCGTGAGCGGCTCTCAGCACTCGACCTGCTGGTGGTGGCGGACGTCGTACCGTCTGAGACTGCTTTGCTGGCGGATGTCGTCTTTCCGGTCACGCAGTGGGCTGAGGAAGAGGGGACGATGACGTCCCTCGAAGGGCGGGTGCTGCGGCGACGGGCGGCCGTCGCACCGCCTGGTGAGGTGCGGAGCGACCTCGCTGTGTTTGCCGGCTTGGCGTCGCGGCTTGGTTGTAGTGCGGCGTTCTCGACCGATCCGGGTGAGGTGTTCGACGAGCTGCGGCTGGCCAGCAAGGGTGGTAAGGCGGACTACTCGGGGATCACGTGGGAGCGGATCGACGCGGGGGAGGCGCTGTTCTGGCCGGTCCCGTTCGAGGGGCACCCGGGGACACCGCGGTTGTTCGCGGACGGCTTCGCCACACCGGATGGCCGTGCGCACGTCGTACCGGTGGATCACCGGCCGGTTGCCGACGACCTGAAAGCTACGGCGCCGATGTACCTGGTGACCGGGCGGTTGTTGCAGCACTACCAGAGTGGGGCGCAGACGCGCCGGGTGCCGGAGTTGGCCGAGGCGGAGCCGGAGGTGTTCGCGGAGATCCATCCGCGGGTGGCCGCACAGCTGGGGATCGCGGACGGGCGTCCGGTCCAGTTGCGGACGGACCGCGGGTCAATGGTGCTCCCGGCGCGGGTGACGGCCGACGTCCGGCCGGACACGGTCTTCGTGCCGTTCCACTTCGGTGGTGCCGGCGCGGTCAACGAGCTCACCAACGATGCGCTCGACCCGGTCTCCCGGATGCCCGAGTTCAAGGCGTGTGCCGTAGAAGTCACCGCTGTGCTTTTGGCCGGGCCTTCGGCGCCGGCAGGGTCATGGGGCCTTGGCTCCCGGCCTTCCCTCGTCGCTCCAGTCGCTGTGTCGGATGCCACGCCTCCGGCGCGGCAGGTCATGGGGCTTGGCTCCCGGTCTTCCCTCGTCTCTCCGGTCGCTTCGCTCCCTGCGTTCCTCAGTCCAGACCGGGGCCCCATGACCGGGCTCCCCGCGCTCCTCAGTCCAGGTCGGGAGGCCCCATGACCGAAAGGGTCGTGATCATCGGCGGTGGGATGTCGGGTCGCCGGCTGGCCGAGCTGCTGCCGACGTACGACGTGACCGTCCTGGGCGATGAACCGTCGTACAACCGCACCCGGTTGACCGAGTACGTCGCCGGCCGCGCGGAACCCGTGGTCGGGGACGAGGTGCCGGTGGCTGCGGTCGCCGTGGATCGAGGCCGGCGGGTGGTGGTGGATTCCGGTGGTCGCGAGTGGGAGTACGACCGGTTGGTCTTCGCGACGGGTGCGGCGCCGTTGGTGCCACCCGAGCTGGTCGAGGCGGCCGGCATCTTCACGTTGCGGTCGGTGGGAGATGCGCGTGCGGTGGTCGAGTCAGCCGGCCGGGCGCGGCGGGCGGTGGTGCTTGGCGGTGGTGTGCTGGGCATCGAGACTGCTTGTGCGCTGCGGGAGCGGGGTGTCGCGGTCACGTTGGTGCATGACGGCGAAGCCCTGCTGGACAAGAGCATTCGGCTTTCGGCCGGTCGCCGGCTGACGCGGGCGGTGCGGGAGTTGGGCGTCGAGGTGCTGCTCAACACGAGCCTCGCCGGGACAGATGTTCGCGACGGGCGGTTCCGGGCGCTCAACCTGCGGAGCGGACGGCAGGTGTTCGGCGAGTTGCTGGTCGTCGCGTGCGGGGTGAAGCCGCGGACCGGGCTGGCGACCGGACTGACCGTGCGGACCGGGATCGTGGTCGACCGGACTCTGACCAGCCCCGACGACCCACGGGTGCACGCGATCGGGGACTGTGCCGAGGTCGACGGGCGACTGAGCGGCACCGTCGCGTCGGCGTGGTCGCACGCGGAGGTGCTCGCGACGCGGCTGAGCGGCGAGCGGGACGGCGGCGCGCCGGGGTTCTCCGGCGACACCGGTCCGAGCGTGCCGGCCTTCGACGTCGTCCGGCTCACTGCGGGTGGACTCGACGTGCTTGTCCTCGGCAACAAGGACGAGGACGGCGAGGTGGTGCGACTGGAGGACGGCACGCGATATGTGCGGGCCGTCCTGCGGGACGGGATCGTCCGGTCGGCCGTGGCGGTGGGTGCGCCGGTGGTGGCCGCGGAGCTGGTGTTGCTGGCGGATCGGGGGACGCCGGTGGTGGCGGACGGGTTGCTGGCCGAACCCGTCGTACCGAAGAAGAAGGTGGCGACCGTGTGCAGGTGCAACGGCGTCACCCGGGCCGCGATCGAGGCGGCCTGGCGTGGGGGTGCCGACAGTGTCGCCGGCATCGCCGCCACGACGCGGGCGACGACCGGGTGCGGCAGTTGCACCGGCGCCGTCGGCGATCTGCTCGACCGCTTCCGTCGCGGCGAGACCGAACCAGTCCCGAGCAGGAGGGCGACGATGGCAGAGCTGAACAAGGCCCGGCACGTTGTGGTGGTAGGCGGTGGCATGGTCGCGCACCGGCTCGTGGAGGCCTTGCGTTCCCGCGACAGCGAGATCACGTGCCGCATCACCGTGCTGGCCGAGGAGCCGCGGCTCCCGTACGACCGGGTGGCGCTGACCAGCTACTTCTCCGGCCGCGACCCGCACGACCTCTCCCTCGGCGACCCGGAACTGTGGGACGACCCGGCCGTGACCTTGCGCAAGGGAGTGCAGGTCGCCTCGTTCGACAGCGTGGCCAAGACCGTGACGACCGCGCGGGGCGAGCAGCTCGGGTACGACGAACTGGTCCTGGCGACGGGTTCGTCGGCCTTCGTGCCGCCGGTGAAGAACAGTGATGCCCAGGGTTGCTTCGTCTACCGCACTGTCGACGACGTCGCCGCACTGCGCGTGTACGTCGAGCGGCTCAAGGATGAAGGCAAGGACGTCCACGGTGTGGTCGTCGGTGGCGGTCTGCTCGGCCTGGAAGCGGCCGGCGCGCTCCGGGCCCTCGGCGCCGCGACCAAAGTGGTCGAGTTCGCGCCCCGCCTGATGCCGTTGCAGGTCGACGAGGGCGGCGGCAGCGCACTTGCCCGGCTGATTCGCGGCCTGGACGTCGACGTGATGACCTCGACGCAGACGACCCGGGTCAAGCTCACCTCGCGAGGCGCGGCCCACGCGATGGCCGTTGCCGAAGGCCCCGATCTCCCGGCCGACGTGGTCGTCTTCGCGACCGGTGTCCGCCCGCGCGACGAACTCGGCCGCGCGGCCGGTCTGCAGATTGGCGAGCGCGGCGGCGTCGTGGTCGACGAGGCCTGTCGGACGTCGGTCCCCGGGGTCTGGGCGATCGGCGAAGTTGCCTGTATCGAAGGCCGCGTCTGGGGATTGGTTGCCCCCGGCTACACGATGGCCGAGATCGTCGCCGACCGGCTGCTCGGCGGTCAGGCAAGCTTCCCGGGTGCGGACACCTCGACCAAGCTGAAGCTCCTTGGTGTCGACGTGGCGAGCTTCGGTGACGCGTTCGGCGCGACCGAAGGCGCGTTGGACATCGTGTACGCCGACCCGGTGGCCGGCGTCTACAAGAAGCTCGTGCTGTCCGACGACGCGCGGACTCTGCTCGGCGGGATCCTGGTCGGCGACGCGTCGGCGTACTCCGGACTTCGCCCGATGGTCGGCCGGGAGCTCGGCGCGGATCCGGCCGCGTTCCTGTTGCCGGAAGGTGCCGGCCCGGTCCAGCTCGAGCTGCCGGACGACGCGCCGGTGTGTTCGTGCAACAACGTGTCCGCTGGGACGATCCGTTGCGCCGTACGTGACGAGGGCTGCAGCGACATCAAGTCGGTGTGTGGCACGACCCGCGCCGGGACCAGCTGCGGTTCCTGCCTGCCGATCGTGAAGAACCTGCTCAACACCGAGCTCACCAAGGCCGGTGTCGAGGTCAGCAAGGCGTTGTGCGAGCACTTCGCGCTGTCGCGGGCCGAGTTGTTCGACGTGGTCCGCGTGACGGAGCTGCGTACGTTCAGCGAGATCGTCGAGCGGCATGGGACCGGCCGGGGGTGCGACATCTGCAAGCCGGTGGTCGCGTCGATCCTGGCCAGCCTGGACCCGGCCGGTCACGTCCTCGACGGCGAGCGGGCGACGCTGCAGGACACCAACGACCACGTGATGGCCAACATGCAGAAGGACGGCACGTACTCCGTCGTCCCGCGGATCCCCGGCGGCGAGATCACCCCGGCGGGCCTGATCACGATCGGCGAGGTCGCCCGCGACTTCGGCCTCTACACGAAGATCACCGGTGGTCAGCGGGTCGACCTGTTCGGTGCCCGGATCGAGCAGCTGCCGGCGATCTGGAAGCGGCTGGTCGACGCCGGCTTCGAATCCGGTCACGCGTACGGCAAGGCGCTGCGGACCGTGAAGTCGTGTGTCGGGTCCACCTGGTGCCGGTACGGCGTACAGGACTCGGTGGGGATGGCGATCGCGCTCGAGCTTCGCTACCGCGGTCTGCGGTCGCCGCACAAGCTCAAGCTCGGTGTGTCCGGCTGTGCTCGCGAGTGCGCCGAGGCGCGCGGCAAGGACGTCGGCGTGATCGCGACCGAGAAGGGCTGGAACCTGTACGTCGGTGGGAACGGCGGGATGACACCCCGGCACGCGGAGCTGCTCGCGTCCGACCTGACCGATGAGGAGCTGCTCCAAGCGATCGATCGCTTCCTCATGTACTACATCCGCACCGGCGACCGGCTGCAGCGGACCGCGGTGTGGATGCGTGAGCTCGAAGGCGGCCTGGATCACGTGCGGGACGTCGTACTGAACGACAGCCTGGGCATCGCCGCGGACCTGGACGCCGCGATGGCCAGGCACGTCGACTCGTATGTCGACGAATGGCAGGCGACCCTGAACGACCCCGACAAGCTGGCCCGGTTCGTCTCGTTCGTGAACGCGCCGGACCAGCCCGACGCCGACCTGCGGTACGTGGTCGAGCGCAACCAGCCGCGGCCCGCCACCCCGGCCGAACGCGGACAGCTGGAGCCGGTCCTGCTGGCCGGCCCCCGATTGGAGGTACGCCAGTGAAGGAGCGAAGCGAGTTCACAATCAAGCACAGCGCGCTCCGTGCCTCATCGGCGCCCGGAGCGAAGCGAGGACACCGATGAGCGTCACTGCGATGAGTCATACGGTCGTCTGCCGGTACGACGTCCTGCTGCCGGAGCGCGGTGTCGCGGCCCTGATCGGGGACCTGCAGATCGCGTTGTTCCGGACGCACGACGGTGAAGTGTTTGCCATCGGCAACCAGGACCCGTTCAGTGGGGCGAACGTGATGTCGCGGGGTATCGTCGGCAGCCGCGGTGACGTGCCGACGGTCGCGTCGCCGATGTTCAAGCAGGTCTTCGATCTGCGCACCGGCTCGTGCCTCGACGATCCGTCGGTGTCTCTTCCGGTGTACCAGGTCGACGTGGTCGACGGACAGGTCACGGTGAATCTCGGTGATGACTAGGCCCGGGCCACTCAGTGGCTGCACGATCGCGATCACCGCCCATCGGCGGGCGGAGGACCTGGTCGCCTCGTTCGAGCGGCGGGGCGCGAAGGTGCTGCACGCACCGACGCTGCAGATCGTGCCGGTCGCCGACGACCACGCGCTGATCGAGGCGTCCCGGCGGGTGATCGCGAACCCGCCGGACGACGTCGTCGTCACCACCGCGGTCGGCTTCCGCGGCTGGATCGAGGCCGCGGACACCGCCGGGCTGGCCGCGGATCTGCTCGGCACCCTGGAGCAGTCGCGCCTCCTCGCCCGTGGTCCGAAGGCCCGGGGTGCGATCCGGGCCGCCGGACTGGTCGAGCACTGGTCCGCTCGGTCGGAGACCACCGCCGAGGTGGTGCAGTGGCTTCGTGACCAAGGGGTCAACGGCCGGAAGATCGTCGTACAACTGCATGGGTTGTCGGACCCGTCGCTGCAGGACGCACTGCGGTCGGCCGGGGCGTCGGTCCGCGGGCTGGAGGTGTACCGCTGGGGTCCGGCGCCTGACCCGGCCGTTGTCGGGCGGATGATCGGTCAGGTCTGCACAGGGATCGTGGACGCGGTGGTGCACACATCTGCGCCGGGTGCCCAGGCCATGCTGGACGCTGCAGCCCTGACTGGGCAGTACGACGCTCTGATTTCGTCGCTGCGGGCAGGTCGGGTTCTGAACGCCTGCGTCGGACCGGTGACCGCTGGACCCTTTGTGGCGTTGGGTTTGGAGCCTCTGGTGCCGGACCGCTACCGACTGGGTGCGCTGATCCGGATCGTGACCGACCGGCTCACCGATGACAACGCCCGGTCGATCGAGACGGAGTTCGGGCAGTTGGTGATCCGCGGCGGTGCGGCGGTGCTGGATGGCGTGGTGTTGCCGCTCGGTCCGGGTCCCCGCGCCGTACTTGCCGCGCTCGTCGCAGCAGGCGGCGATGTGGTGTCGCGGCCCGCGTTGCTGGCGGTCCTCCCTGGTGCCGAGGACGTCCACGCGGTTGAGGTGACGGTTAACCGTTTGCGTACGGCAGTCGGCCGGCCCGAGCTCGTGCGGACAGTGGTGCGGCGCGGCTATCGGCTCGCCGTGGAACCTGCCGGGGTACCGACATGATCACCGGCCCGACCCAGCGGACGGCTGGCGTCGACCTGGTCGCCGGCGCGACCAGGCGGACGCGCGGGGTCGACGTGGTCGCGGGCTCGACCAGGCGGGCTCCCGGCGTCGACCTGGTCGCCGGCCCGACCGGGCGGGCGGCTGGCGTGGACCTGATCGCCGCGGCTCACGGGACGGCGGACCCTCGGGGCATACGCGAGGTCCGCGAACTCATCCGGATGATGGCCCGGCGGCGTCCCGACGTACCGGTCTCGCTCGGCTTCGTCGACGTCGACGTACCCGCGCTGCCGGGGCTGGTCGCCCGTGTTGTTGCTGATAGCAACCAAGCCGTGGTGGTGCCACTGTTGCTGTCCGGCGGCTACCACGTCTACGTCGACGTAGCTGCCGAGGCGGATCGGTATCCCGGCCGGGTCCGCACGGCGCCGGCCCTCGGACCATCGCCTGTCCTGGCGGAGATCCTCGCCGATCGCCTCGGCAACCTCGGTTGCGTCGACCACGTGGTCCTCGCTGCGGCCGGCTCCTCGGACCCCCGCGCCCTCGCCGACTGCTCCGAGACAGCGGATCTGCTCTCCGCTCGCGTCGACCGCCCGGTCTCCGTCGGCTACGTCTCCGGTGCGGGTGAACGCCTCGCCTCGGTCCTGTCGCGGACCCCGGGGGAGGTGGCGGTCGCGACGTACCTGCTGGCGCCCGGCTTCTTCGCCGACCGCGTCCGCCGGCTGGCCGCCGGACGTCCGGTGACCCCGCCGCTAGGTGCCGATCCCCGCCTGGCCGACTTGGCCCTCCGCCGCTACGAGGCCGTTGGGTACCGAGGAACGGGTAGTGGTGGGCGATTCGGCCTGGCCGGATGCGTGGCCACGGCGTGATGGTGCGCTGACCACTGACTACTACCCGTTGCTCGGTACGGTGCCGGGCTTGTATTCGGCGATAACCACTCCAGTGGTGGTGGTTTCGGAGTGGGTGAGGGTGAGGGGCTGGTGCAGGTTGCCGAAGAGGTGGCGGCCGGTGCCGAGCACGAGCGGGTGGATCAGCAGGATGTAGACGTCGATCAGCTCCGGGATGGATCGGACCAGTTCGCCGCTGCCGAGGACGATGAGGTTCTGCTCGCTCTTCAGCTTCGCGACGTCGTCCAGACCGATCACGTGGGTGTTGACCCAATCGGGGTCCGTCAGCGTCGACGAGACGACGTACTTCTGCTGCTTGTTCAGCGCGTCCGTGTAGGGGTTGTCCTCCTGCTTCGGCCAGAATCCCGCGAAGTCCTCGTACGTCCGCCGCCCGAGCAGCATCCCACCCTGGACCCCAGCCCGCCGCTGCAGCACACGCCCCATCGAGTCCTCGCTGTACGGCGTCCCCCACCCGCCGTACTGGAAGCCCCCACGCACATCCTCATCCGCCCGCCCCGGCCCTTGCATCACGCCATCCAACGTCAAGCTGCAAACCACCGTGATCTCACCCATAACTGCCTCCTTGGTCCGTGTTCTCGTCCTCTACACGAACCATGGGTGTGCAGATCGACAGGAGGTGTCGGTCAATTCAGCCCGGGCGAGCACTCAGTCCTGGCGTGTCGTGCCGTGAAGAGCAGACACCTCCTGTCGAACCTGCACCAGTCGCGCTCGTTGAGTCGGCCGAAGTCGTCAACAGGAGTGAAGAGTTTGAGGTCGCCCTAGGCCGGTCACGGACGGTGAGGAGGCTGGTTGCGTGCCGGGTGGAGGGGGAGCATCGTGGAGGTGTGGGTGCACCACTTGCCTGTTTGGAGTTCGGGCGGCGGAAGATCACCTAGTTTCGGAGGCGTCATGCCTGAGGCTGAGCACACGGTCCGGATCCAGCGGCCGCCGGCAGCCGTGTTCGCGTACTTCGCGGACAGCGAGAACGACCCGCAGTGGCGTCCCGCGGTCAAGGAGATTGCCCGGAACGGTCCGATCGGTCCAGGGATGACGTACCGGCAGCGGGTCGCCGGGCCGGGTGGCAGGCCGATTCCGTCGGACTTCCGGGTGACGGCGTACGAGCCGGACAGTCATCTGGCGTTCGAGGTCACGGCCGGGCCGGTGCGCCCGGTTGGCGACTACCGGTTCGAGCCGGTGGCCGACGGGACGGAGGTCACCCTCAAACTGTCCGCCACCCTGTCCGGCCTGAAGAAACTCCTGATGACCAAGCCGGTCCAGCAGTCGATGAACTCCGAGGTCGCCGCCCTCGACCGCGCAAAGGAGATCCTGGAAAACCAGGCGTGAGCCTGTACCGACGAACGGGTAGTGGTGCCCTGTTTCCCCTGCCACCCGTCTGCCACGCCGCTCGGTGTTCGGTCGATGCGGGGTACTACCCGTTGGTCGGTACGCCGTCCGGCCGGCCTGTCCCTGTTCCGGCGGCTGACCGGAGGGAGTCCAGGTCCGCGTGGCAGCGGGCTTCTACTTCGGCGAGTTCGCGGAGGGTTTCGTCGATGTCGTGGCGGCGTTGTTCGAGGTCGGCTCGGCGGTGGGTGATCTGGGTGAGGAGGTACTCCAGTTGGCCCTCCTCGCCGGGTTCGGCGTCGTACATGTCGACGATGGTGGCGATCTCGTCGAGGGAGAAGCCGAGGCGTTTGCCGCGCAGGATCAGGCCGAGGCGGACCTTGTCGCGGGGGTGGTAGACGCGCAGGGTGCCGCGGCGCTCGGGCGTGAGCAGGCCGCGGTCCTCGTAGAACCGGATCGTCCGCAGCGTGACGTCGTACTCGGCGGCCAGTTCGGCGATCGACCAGGTCTCAGCGGGCACCCGGATATTGTGCACACACCCCAGGTTGCTTTACGTTTACGTAAGCGTCAAGCACAAGGAGTGCCTCATGTTCGAGCTGTCCGAGGAACACCGCGAGTTCCGCCACAGCGTCCGCGACTTCGCCGAGGCGGAGATCGCGCCGCACGCCGCCGAGTGGGACCGCAAGCACTACTTCCCGGTGGAGGTCGTGCAGAAGATGGGGAAGCTCGGCCTGTTCGGCCTGACCGCCCCGGAGGAGTACGGCGGTGCGGGCGGCGACTTCACGAGTCTGTGCGTGGCGATCGAGGAGATCTCCCGGGTGGACCAGTCGATGGGCATCACGCTCGAGGCGGCGGTCGGGCTGGGGATCAA
This sequence comes from Kribbella sp. NBC_01510, assembly GCF_045040325.1. Classification (NCBI taxonomy): domain Bacteria; kingdom Bacillati; phylum Actinomycetota; class Actinomycetes; order Propionibacteriales; family Kribbellaceae; genus Kribbella; species Kribbella sp. NBC_01510. Next base: position 3,688,623 of record NZ_CP109418.1, read on the forward strand.
CCCGATCCTCACCTTCGGCACCGAGGAGCAGAAGGCCACCTGGCTGCCCGACCTGGTCGCAGGCCAGAAGCTGGCCGGGTTCGGGCTGACCGAGCCCGAATCCGGGTCGGACGCGGGCGCGACCAAGACGCGCGCGGTCCTCGACGGCGGCGAATGGGTGATCGACGGCTCGAAGCAGTTCATCACCAACTCCGGCTCCAGCATCACCTCCTGCGTGACCGTGACCGCGCGGACCGGCGAGAAGGCGGACGGCAAGGCGGAGATCTCCACGATCATCGTCCCGAGCGGTACGCCGGGCTTCGTGGCCGAGGCGGCGTACGACAAGCTCGGCTGGCACGCCTCGGACACACATCCGCTCTCCCTCGTCGGCTGCCGGGTGCCCGAGGGGAACCTGCTCGGCCAGCGCGGCAAGGGGTTCGCGCAGTTCCTCGCGACGCTGGACGACGGGCGGGTCGCGATCGCGGCGGTCGCGCTCGGATGCATCCGGGCGTGCTTGGAGATGTCGGTCCAGTACGCCGGTGAGCGGCAGACGTTCGGTGGTCCGATCGGGCGCAAGCAGGGCGTCGCCTTCCAGATCGCGGACCTGAAGGTGATGGCCGACGCGGCCGAGCTGCTCGTCTACCGGGCCGCCGCACTGAAGGACGCCGGCGCCTCGATGGCCGACTTCAAGCAGGCCGCGTCGGTGGCCAAGCTCTACGCGACCGAGTCCGCGGTGACGGCGACGCGGATCGCCACCCAGGTCTTCGGCGGCTACGGCTTCATGGAGGAGTACCCGGTCACCCGGTTCTACCGCGACGCCAAGATCCTCGAGATCGGCGAGGGTACGTCGGAGGTCCAGCGAATGCTGATCGCCCGCAGCCTCGGCCTCCCGGTCGAATGATCCCTTGCGTCCGAAGAACTGTGGCCTATAACCCTCGCTTCTTCGGACGTAACAGGTAGAAAGGCAGATATGAGGGACCACTGGACCGAGGTGAAGGCAGCCCGCGAGGCGACGCTGGCGCCGCCGGAGAAGGCGGCGGCGAAGCTCGCGAGTCAGAACAAGCTGTACGTCCGGGACCGGATCGCATTGCTCGTCGACGAGGGCAGCTTTGTCGAGGACGCCCAGTTGGCGAACGCGCTGAACCCCGGCCTGCCGGCCGACGGCGTGGTCACCGGCCGCGCGCTGGTCGACGGCCGCCCGGCGCTGCTGGTCGCGAACGACCCGACCGTCAAGGCCGGCTCGTGGGGCGCCCGGACGGTGGAGAAGATCGTCCGCATCACCGAGGTCGCGCTCCGCGACGAGCTGCCGATCTTCTGGCTGATCGACTCGGCCGGCGCGCGGATCACCGACCAGGTCGACCTGTTCCCCGGTCGTCGCGGCGCCGGCCGGATCTTCCACAACCAGGTCGCGCTGTCCGGCAAGGTCCCGCAGATCTGCTGCCTGTTCGGCCCGTCGGCCGCGGGTGGCGCGTACATCCCGGCGTTCTGCGACATCGTGATCATGGTCGACGGCAACGCCTCGATGTACCTGGGCTCGCCCCGGATGGCCGAGATGGTGGTCGGCGAGAAGGTGACACTGGAGGAGATGGGCGGCGCGCGGATGCACACCAGTGTGTCCGGCTGCGGTGACCTGCTCGCCACCGACGACACCGAGGCGATCGACCTCGCTAAGCAGTTCTTCTCCTACCTGCCCGGTTCGTGGCAGTCGCGGCCTCCGTCGTACGACGCGTCGCCGCCGGCGCGCGACTTCACCCGGGATCTGGTGCCGGCCGAGGAGAGCGTCGGGTTCGACATCCACGACGTGATCGACGCGCTCCTCGACGCGGATACGTTCTTCGAGGTCAAACCGGCGTACGCGCCGGAGCTCGTCACCGGGTTCGGCCTGCTGGCCGGCCAGGTGGTCGGGATCGTCGCGAACCAGCCGGCCGTCAAGGGCGGCGTGCTGTTCGTCGACTCCGCGGACAAGGCGGCCCGGTTCATCTGGCTGTGCGACGCGTTCAACGTGCCGCTCGTGTACCTGTGCGACGTACCGGGCTTCATGATCGGCAGCGAGGTCGAGCGGGCCGGCATCATCCGGCACGGCGCGAAGATGATCACCGCAGTGTCGGAGGCGACCGTGCCGACGGTGTCCGTGATCGTGCGGAAGGCGTACGGCGCGGGGCTCTACGCGATGTGTGGACCCGGCTTCTCGCCGGACGCGTGTATCGCACTGCCGACCGCGAAGATCGCCGTGATGGGTCCGGAGGCGGCGATCAACGCCGTGTACTACAACAAGATCCAGGAGATCGCGGACGAGGGCGAACGGGTCGAGTACGTGTCCCGGCTGCGTGAGGAGTACGAGACCGACATCGACATCCTCCGCCTCGCCGCCGACCTCGTCATCGACGCCATCGTCGAGCCGGAGAACCTCCGCGACGAGCTGATCGCCCGCCTCGCCGCCGCCCAGTCCAAAGACCGGACATTCTCCCACCGCCGCCACGGCGTCCCGCCGGTCTAGAAATCCTTCAGCCGTTGGCCGATGCCCGCGAGATCGGCGACCAGACCATTGCGCCAAGTGCTCGGTGGTCGGCATGCGCTCATCCTTTCGTCCACCGATCGGTCACGCGAGCGGATTTGCCGGCGGTGGCCCGCTAGGGTGAAGTGTGTGACTGCAAACGATTTCGCGAGGAAGATCCGGGGCCGGGAGAAGCTGGTTGGTTACTGGGTGACGCTGGATGCGCCGCCGGCGACCGAGCGGATCGCGCGGCTGGGGTACGACTATGTCGTGCTCGACGGGCAGCACGGCCTGATCGGGTACCAAGGTCTGCTGACCGGGTTGCTCGCGATCGACGCCGGTGCGGCGATCGGCTCGGGTGAGACCGTCGGGCTGGTGCGCGTCGAGGCGAACGACCCGACTCCGATCGGGCGTGCGCTGGACGCTGGTGCGGCCGGCGTGATCGTGCCGCTGATCGACACCTCGGACGACGTGGCTCGGGCAGTCCAGGCGGCCAAGTATCCGCCGGTCGGCGGGCGCTCGTTCGGCCCGACGCGGGCGTCGCTGCGGATCGGTCCGGTCCCGGCCGACTCCAACGCTGCGACCGTCGTACTCGCGATGATCGAGACGCCGCTCGGCCTGAAGAACGTGGCGGAGATCTGCGTGACGCCCGGCCTGGACGGCGTGTACGTCGGGCCGTCGGACCTCGGACTCGCGCTGGGTGCCCGCTTCCCGGGTGACCCGGAGATCGACGGTCCGTTCGAGGAGGCGGTCGAGCTGATCGCCCGGACCGCCGCCGCGGCCGGGATCGCGGCCGGCATCCACACCTTCGACGGCGACTCCGCGAAGCGCCGGCTGGCCCAGGGCTACTCCTTCGCCACCGTCTCCTCCGACCTCAACCACCTCGAGGGCATCGCTGCCGCCCACCTGGACACGGCTCGTTCATAGGAACATGCAGGCGCCTTCTCGGGTTAGGTTCGGAAAGGACAGACCGAGGAGGGCCTGGATGAAGGCACCCGAGCGAGGGGCACTGCCGTTGGGGCTGGCGGCGACGCTGGGGCGGACCTATGGGCGGCTGACCGAGACCGTGCAGGGTTTGACCGACGCGGACTTCGAGCGGGAGACCAGATGCGCCGGTATGCCGGTCGGTCCGCTACTGGTCCATCTCCTGTACGACGCTCAGCGGGCACTGATCGCGTTCGCCAGCCCGGCCACCGCTGACCCGGATCGGGATTTCGTCACGTACTGGCAGGACTTCCCACCCCGGTCCGAGAGTGATGCGGAGCCGGATACGAAGTTCGTCCGTGGCGTCGCGGCGGCGTACCGGAAGCCTGGCCTGCTGGTCCAGCACTGGCGTGAGGTGTCCGAGGCGGCGGTGCGGGCCGCGGCGGTCGGACTGGCCGTGAAGGGTCATCGGATCGAGACGCAGGGCCATGTGCTGAACGCGAAGGACTTCGTCGCGACTTTGGTGCTCGAGTCGACGGTTCACCATCTCGACCTGATCGTCGGCCTGCCGGACGCGCCCGAGCCGGATCCGGAGGCGTTGCAGGTGACGGCCCGGACGCTGGACGGCCTGTTCGGCTCGGCCGCGTGGGACGTGATCGGCTGGGACACCACGACGTACGTCCTGAAGGCAACCGGCCGGCTGCCGCTCGACGAGGACGACGTGGACATGCTCGGCCCGCACGCGGACCGGCTACCGCTGCTGGGCTAGCTAGAACATTCCGGCGAACGGGTCGTCGAGGTCCTGCCAGCAGGTTGTGCAGTCGCTCGGGTGCCGCGCCGCGATGAGCGTTCGCGAGTACGCACATGTCGGCGTACTCGATCTGTCGTGCGGTCAGCTCCGCGACGTTGCGCCGATCCGGCATCAGCACACCTCGCCGAGGCAGCTCGTCCTGCTGCACGACCACGGTCACTGTGCTCGCGTCCGTCATGGCGTCGAGCACCGGCTCGCGGAGCGTCGTGGAGAGCCCGGCGAGCAGGGACAACGGAGTCTTCCCTTGGGCGGCGGTCATTCCCCGAGTATATGAAAACGATTTTCATCAGTCCAGACCCGGCGGCCGCGACTTTCCCACCACCACAGGAATTTTCCGGTGCCGGCACACAACGCACTTGAGTGGTCCTTGACGACAGGAGGTAATCGGGCGGACCGGTGGATCGTGAGCCTGAGCGGGCCGGTCCACGGGCGGCGGAGGGGCACTACCTCCTGTCGTCAGGCCGCGAATTCGGTGGGCGGGGGATCTGCGGTCTGGTAGGCAAGGGGTTATGGCGATCGAGATCGGGCGGTTCAAGGGTGGGTGGGACGAGCTCGTGGAGCTCCTCGACTTGGCGTTCGCGGCGCCTTGGACCGAGACGCAATTGGAGGCGGAGCGGCGCGTCTGGGAGGCCGACCGGAGCACGGCCGCGACCGACGACGGCCAACTGGTCGGGCACACCGGGGCGTTCTCGTTCCGGATGACGGTGCCGGGCGCGCAGGTGCCGGTGGGCGGGGTGACCCTGGTCGGGGTCCGGCCGACGCATCGGCGGCGCGGCATCCTGCGTGACCTGATGCGCGCGCAACTGACCGAGATCCACGAGGCCGGGACCGAGCCGCTGGCCGCGCTGACCGCGAGCGAGGCGGTCATCTACGGCCGCTTCGGCTACGGACTGGCGGCCGATCACCAGGAGATCGTCGTACCGAAGGTGTCGCGCGAACTGCGGCCGGTGGCCGGAATCGACGACGTACGGATCAGGTACGTCGACGTGCGCGAGACGCTGGCCACCTGCGCGGCGTTGCGCAATCGGCTCGCGGAAGAGCGGCCGGGGATGTTCCAGCACGACGATCGGTGGAACGAATACGTCATCAGTGAGAACGTGATGATTGATCCGGCGAACGGGTCGAAGCGCCGGTGTGTGCTGGCCGAGCGCGACGGCGAGGTGACCGGGTTCGCGCACTACCGGACGAAGCGCGCCGAGAAGGGGTACGTGCAGGTCGACCGCGTGCATGCCGTGGACCTCGCGTCGCATGCCGCGCTCTGGCGCTACCTGCTCGAGCCCGACCTGCTGAGTGAGACCCGCTGCGCGATGGTCGCGTCGGACGACCCGCTGCTCGATCTGCTGCTCGATCCTCGCGCACCGTCGCCGCGCACCTGGGACGGCCTGTGGGTGCGGACGGTCGACGTCGGCCGTGCGCTCGCGGCGCGGACGTACGCGCGGGACATCGACGTCGTTCTCGACGTCACCGACGGCTTCCTGCCGTGGAACGTGGGTAAGTGGCAGCTGTCCGGAGGGCCGGACGGTGCCACGTGCGAGCCGAGCACGCGCGCGGCCGATCTGACCGTCGATGTCCGCGAGCTCGGGGCCGTCTACCTCGGCCGGCCATCGCTGGCGCGGCTCGGCCGGGCCGGACTGGTCGAGGAGCACACGGCCGGAGCACTGGCCGCGACCTCGGAAGCGTTTTCCACATCTCGCCTACCGTTCCTCGACACGGGCTTCTGATCGGTTAGCCTTCCCAGATGCAGACGCAGCGTCGAGGCGCGCTCGCGCTGGCCGCGGTCCTGCTCGTCGGGGTCGCTGCGGCCGGTTTCGTGGTGCTTGCGTCGGCGGGCGGTCCGGTCCGGCCGCTGAGCGAGAGCACGCTGCGCTCGAGCCCGCGTCCACTGCCGACCTTCACGCCGACCCAGTCCGTGTCGGCGCCGACACCGATCGGGCCGCCGCGGCAGCGTCAGGTGAAGCCACGGCCGATGCCGGAGTGGCTGAAGGCCTTGTGGCAGGCGCTGGTCTACCTGGTGATCGCCGCGATCGCGCTGTTCCTGGGCCGGTGGATCTACCGCGTCATCCGCAAGGTCGAGTTGCCGCAGGCCGAGGTGGCCGACGCCGAGTGGGAGCGGGTGAAGGCCGAGCGGCTTGCCGAGGCGGTCGACACGGGGTTGTCCCGGATCGACTCCGGGACGGCGACCGATGCGGTGATCGCTTGCTGGGTCGCGCTGGAGGAGGCGGCCGCGTCCGCGGGGGTGGCCCGCGATCCGTCGGAGACCCCGGCCGAGTTCACCGTCCGGGTCCTGGGTGTCGGGGGGATCTCCGAGCCGCAGCTGAACCGCCTCGGTGAGCTGTACCGCGAGGCTCGTTACTCCACGCACGGCTCGTCCGAACCGGCCCGCACCGAGGCCCGGGCTGCCCTTCTGCGGCTGCGGGACGAGCTGGCTGTCGCACACACCGTGGAAGTGACGTCATGACGTCGTACCGATGGTCGCCGTTGGAGGAGAAGGGTCCGCCGCCGGAGCCCGGGAAGCGCCGGGGCCGGTCGATGCGGCTGAACAAGGTGCTTGTCCAGCATGTCGGGATCACCGTGCTGGCGAGCCTGCTGCTGGTCGGCGCGTTCGGGGCAGCGGGGATGGCGCCGCGGCCGTTGTGGTTCGTGGCCGCCGCCCTGGCGATCGGGTTCGGGTCGCTGGCGATCCGGCTGATCGCCCCGGAGGTACTCGAGACCAGCTGGCCGACCCGCCACGACGAGCAGCTGGCGGCGATGCGGGCCCGGAGCAACGACAACCGGACCCAGTTCATCGCCACCTGGCTGCAGGAGTCCAGCCGCGAGCGCCGGGCCGGCGAGGGTTCGCAGACGTTCGTCCGCCGGGTCCGTCCGCTGCTGCTCGAGCTCACCACCGATCGCCTGGTCCACCGCCACGGCGTCGATCCCACGCTCGAACCGGACCGCGCCCGCGCGATCACCGGCGACCGGCTCTGGGGCCTGATCACCGGCGACGAGAAACGTACCGCGTCCCTCGACGAGATCGAGTACGCGATCCACACCATCGAGAACCTGTGAGGAACTGTGACTGATCGCGAGCAGCCGCTCGGGGGAACTGGCCGCGAGCTGACGCTCGGTGAGGTGTCCGATCTGAGCCAGCGGGTGCTGGAGCGGGTGAGCCAGGCTGTCGTCGGCAAGTCCGAGGCGCTGGAGCTGGTGCTGGCCGGCATCCTCGCGGGTGGGCACGTGCTGCTGGAGGACTACCCGGGCCTGGCGAAGACGCTGGCGGCCCGGTCGTTCGCGCAGGCGCTCGGGCTGGAGTTCCGGCGGGTGCAGTTCACGCCGGACCTGTTGCCGTCGGACGTGACCGGCGCGTTCGTGTACGACCAGAAGGATTCGGAGTTCGTCTTCCGGCCCGGTCCGATCTTCACCGGCCTGCTACTGGCCGACGAGATCAACCGGACCCCACCGAAGACCCAGGCCGCGCTGCTCGAGTCGATGCAGGAGCACCAGGTCACGGTCGAGGGCCAGACCTTCCCGCTGCCCACGCCGTTCCACGTGCTCGCGACCGCGAACCCGGTCGAGTACGAAGGCACCTACCCGCTCCCCGAGGCGCAGCTCGACCGCTTCATGCTGCGGATCGGCTTCGGTTACCCGAGCGCCGCGGAGGAGTGGGAGGTACTGCGTCGCCGGATGAGCCGCCGGCAGGAGGACCAGACGGTCGACGCCGTCACCGACGCCGCCGGACTGCTCGCCGCCCAGCGCACCGTCGAGTCGGTCACCGTCGACGACACCGTCGGTCAGTACTGCGTCGACCTCGCGTCCGCGACCCGTCGGGACTCGCAGGTCCTGGTCGGTGCATCACCTCGCGGTTCGCTCGCGCTGCTTCTGACAGCCCGTGCGTACGCCGTGATCCACGGCCGGGACTACGTCGTACCAGAGGATGTGAAGGCCGTCGCCGTACCTGCCCTGGCGCACCGGATCACCGTGCGGCCCGAGCTCTGGCTGCACGAGGTCACCGGCGCGACCGTGGTGCGCACGGTGCTCGGCACGGTCGCGACACCGCCGACCGTGGTCGGCGCTTCCCGCTGATGAGGTGGCGACCGACCCATGCGCAGGTCCGCGCGATCTGCGCGGCCGCGGTGTTGCTCGCCATCGCGGTGCTGCTGCGGCGGCCGGACGCGGCGGTGTTCGGGCTGCCGCTGGCATTCGTCGCCGTGTGGGGGCGGTACTTCCGGCCACGAGAACAGCCCGAGGTGCGCACCGAACTCGATGCGGACGTGTTGTTCGAGGGCCAGGCGACGACGTACCGGCTGCGGGTGTCCGGGACCGTTGACCCGGACATCGATCTGATCGTGGCGGCGCTGCCCCGGTCCGAGTGGTTCCAGTACGACCCGCCGCAGGCGGCGATCGCGGAGCCGGTGACGGACGGCGCGGTGACGCTCGAGGTCGGGCTGCGGTCGAAGCGGTGGGGCCTGCGTGCGTTGGAGCGACCAACGGTCGCGGCGACATCGGCGCTCGGCGCGTACCGGCTCCAGGTGACGTCGGCGGAGCCGCTGGCGGTGACCACGCTGCCGTTGCGTGAGGGCTTCGAGGCGATCGACTCCGTACCGCGGCCGGCCGGACTGGTGGGACTGCACCGATCCCGGCGACCGGGGGAAGGGACCGAGCTGGCCGGTGTCCGGCCGTTCCGCACCGGCGACCGGTTGCGGCGGATCAACTGGTCCGTGTCCGCGCGGACCCGCGAGCTGCATGTGACCTCGACGTGGTCGGACCGCGACACCGAGGTGGTGATCCTGCTCGACACCGGCGGCGAGATCGGGATCAGCGAAGGGATCGACGGGCGGTCGAGCAGTCTCGACACCGCGGTCCGCGCGGCCGCGTCGATCGCCGAGCACTACCTGCGGCACGGCGATCGGGTCCGGCTGATCGACACCGGGAACCTGGTTCGCGGCGTACGCTCGGGCAGCGGTCGCGGGCACCTGCGCCGGATCCTCGACACGCTCGTCCACGCCGACCGCAAGGGCCGCCAGCAGGACGAACAGCAGTTGGCCCGGCGGAACCGGATCAGGTCCGACAGCCTGGTGCTGGTGCTCAGCCCGCTGCTCCGCCAGGTGATGCTCGGGTACGTCGTGACGCTCGTCCACTCGGGCTGCACAGTGATCGCCGTGGACACGTTGCCGCCGGACATCGCGTCGATCATCGACCTCGAGGAGCACGACTCGCGGACCTGGCCGCTGGCTTGGCGACTGCGTCTGCTGGAGCGCCGCCGCGACCTCGATCGGCTCAGCGATCTCGGCGTACCGACGGTGCCGTGGCGGGGCGCCGGGACCTTGGACGAGGTACTGCGGGACGCGTCCAGGCTGGCCTCGGCCCCGAGGATGAGATCATGACCGTCGCGGAAAGAATCAGCTCGTGGTTGGCGCAGGTGCGTGCGTCGGGGCGTGCTGTGCTGCTGGTGCGGTTGGTGATCGCGGCCGCGGGGACCGTCGCGATCGTGGTGCCGGCGGTGCAGTCGTGGGACCAGGCCGATCTGATCCCGCTGGTCGCGGTGCCGATGCTGGTGGCAACGGTGGTGTTGCCGGATTCTCCGGCGGGGTTGATCTTCCTGCTGGTCGTCCCGGCCGGCTGGTTGATGCGGGCGCCGGGCGAGCTGAGCTGGAGCCTCGCCGTCACCGCGATCGCGTTAGTGGTGGTGCATCTGGCGACCGCGTTCGCTGCCCAGGTCCCGTCGTACGCGCGGGTCCACCGGGACGCCCTCCGTCGCTGGTGGTTGCCCGGGGCAATCGCTGCGCTCATCGTCCCGGTGGTCGCGGTGGCGGCCGCGCTGGTGCAGGGCGCGGATGTGCCAGGCTCGCTGCTCATCACCGTCGGCGCACTCCTCCTCGCAACTGTGACCATCTGGTTCGCCGCCGGCCAAAAACTCGGCCGCGACTAGTACTGGAGGTAGCTACGTGAGCACCACTCCAGCGGCCGACGAGCGGACGCGATACTCCTCCCACCGTGCGGATGCTGTCGATGATCAGGCTTGGCCTGAGTTCGGCGAGCAGGTCCGAGGGCTGTTGGAGTCGGTCGGCGAGGTGATCCGTCCCGAGGCCGGCGAGGTGTTGTGGGATGCCGGCGACGGCTACGACCTGTACCTCGTACTCGCGGGTGCAGTCGGTCTCGTGGATCGGCGGGACGACCGGGTCGTGTTCGTGGTGGAAGCCGGCGACTTCGTCGGCGAACTCGGCATGCTGATGGGACAGCCGGCCTTCCTCGCGGGCGTCGCGATGCCAGCCAGTGTGGTGTTACGGGTGCCGATCGAGGATCTGCGACGGCTCGTGGCGACCTCCGTAGAGCTGGGTGACGTGCTGCTGTCCGCCTTCGATGCGCGACGACGCCTGCTGACCCGTACCGGCGAGGGCGGCCTTGTCCTCGCCGGCGACGACGACCGCGACCTGCACCGGCTGCAGCAGTTCGCCGAGCGCAATCACGTTCCCTATCGGACTGTGCTGCGCTCGAACCCGGCCGCTTGGGCCGAGGTCGCGGCGACGTGTGCACTCCCGGACAAGGGGACGGCCGTGGTGACCGGCCGACGTCGGATCCTCGCCGAGCCGACGACGCGCGAACTGGCTACCGCCATCGGTCTCGACCTGTGTGCGATCTCCGACCAAGCACGTTGCGATCTGCTGATCGTCGGCGCCGGCCCGGCGGGCTTGGCCGCTGCCGTGTACGGCGCATCCGAAGGACTCGACGTTGTCATCGTCGAAGACGTCGCTTTGGGCGGGCAGGCCGGCACGTCGTCGCGGATCGAGAACTACCTCGGCTTCCCACGCGGGATATCCGGCAGTGAGCTGGCTCGGTCAGCGATGCTGCAGGCGGTGAAGTTCGGGGCCCGGTTGGTCTCACCTCGCTCGGTGACCGAGCTCTCGCAGACCCCCGACGGATTCCGGGTCCGGCTCGATGACGAGCAAGATGTCGCAGCCCGGGCCGTTGTCATCGCCAGCGGTGTCCAGTACCGCCGATTGGGGATCCCAGGTGTCGCCGAGTTCGAGGGTCGCGGCGTCTACTACGCCGCAACCGAACTCGAAGCGCGGGCATGCTTCGGACGAAACGTGGTGGTGGTCGGAGGCGCCAACTCAGCCGGCCAAGCCGCACTGTTCCTCGCCCAGCAGGCCAACCAGGTACACATCCTCATTCGCCGCGACAGCCTCGCCGAGACCATGTCGACCTACCTCGAGCAGCGGATCGCTCACCACGAACGGATCACCGTCCACCCCCAGTCGCAGCTGACCTCCGTTGCCGGTGCGGACCGCGTCACCGAACTGACCTGGCGAGACGAGCGCAGCCAACAAGACGTCCGGCTCGAGGCAGGCGGATTGTTCTTGATGATCGGCGCGGTCCCACGCACCGCATGGCTCTCCGACGTCGGCGTAGAACTCGACGACAAAGGATTCGTCGCAACCCGAGGATCCTTCGAAACCTCCGTACCCGGCCTGTACGCCGTCGGCGACGTCCGCGCCGGCTCCGTCAAACGCGTCGCCTCCGCCGTCGGAGAAGGCTCAGTCGTGATCTCCGCAGTCCACTCCCACCTCGCCGGAACCCGCTGACAGAGCGCCGACTGGATCGGCGCCGCCGTTCTCGAGGATGGCCCGGTCGCGCCGGTCACCAGGATCGTCATGCCGAGGACTGTGCTCGCCACGTGCGCTTCCGCGGCCGCTCCTTCGTCGCGTCCGCTCCGCGCGCTCCCACCCACCCCAGGTTGCGCGCTATCGCGCTTCATCAACCACACCGTGGTTTTCGGGGCCTGCCTAACCCCACCGGGTGATGTGGTCGCCCAGGCGTGCTCCCGCGGCAACTGAGCTGTGTCAAGAATCTTGGACCAGTCAAGGCCGCAGAATGCGATCTCATCGATTCGGTTGATCGCCGACCCCACCACCTCCCGGAGGTTGGGACACCTTCTGGGGTGCTGGCACAAGAAATAACGGCTCTCCTGCTCAATGTGTGGGTGGTGGCCGACGTGCCGCGTCCTCGTCGGAGGCCGGATCCGTTGACCTGAGACAGCTTGTGGTGGGCGGGGATCTGCAATGTCAGGTCCCGGCCACCACGTGCTGTGTGAGGCCCCCGGGCCGACGGCGGGATCGTTGCGACCTCGGACAGGTACCGGGGACCGCGGACAGGGCACAACCTTTCCGACGACCCCAGTTGGTGTCCCAGGTCTCGCAGATCCGCACCGATCCCACCTCCGACGTGCCGCGTCCTCGGCGGAGGCCGGATCCGTTGACCTGAGACAGCTTGTGGTGGGCGGGGATCTGCAATATCAGGTCCCCACCGACCATGTCCTGTGTGAGGCCCCCGGCCGACGGCGGGATCGCTGCGAGCCCGGACAGGTACCAGGGACCGCGGACACGGCACAACCTGTCCGACGACCCCAGCTGGTGTCCCCAGTCCCGCAGATCCGCACCGATCCCACCGTCAACCCCACGAAACCCACCCCGACTCCCGCCTCGCCCGGCCCCCCAGTGCGGTCGGTTCGGTCCGGTCAGTTCGGTCCGGTCGGTCCGGTCAGTGCGGTCCGGTCGGTTCGGTTCGGTGCGGTCGATTGGGTGCGGTCGGAGGCTGATGGGGCGCAACTGGAGGCTGGGACGTGCAAGGTCGACAGGAGGTGTCGGCCCCAGCCCTGGCCGGGCCAGCCGATCTCAGGCGTGAATGCCTCGCCCGAGCAGCACCCCTGCACCGGCACCTCCTGTCGACCCTGCACATCCCAACCGACCCACACTCGCATCACCCACACATCCAGCAGAAGAGCCGAAATATCCCGTCCCGGCCCACCACCTCGCGCCCCACCCCCGACTGCGGCTCGCTGGCGGCGGTGGTGATGAAGAGACGGCGCTGACCACACTCGTCCTGTGGACCGGCCGCGTAGGTAGCGCGCGGAGCGCGCACGGCGCGCGTGGTAGCCCACATTCCTTCGTCGCGTCCGCTCCGCGCGGGCGGTGGCCCACACTCCTTCGTCGCGTCCGCTCCGCGCGGGCGGTGGCCCACACTCCTTCGTCGCGTCCGCTCCGCGGGCGGTGGCCCACACTCCTTCGTCGCGCCCGCTCTGCGCGGGCGGTAGCCCACACTCCTTCGTCGCGTCCGCTCCGCGCGCTCCCACCCACCCCAGGTTGCGCGCTGTCGCGCTTCACCGGCCAGACCGTGGTCCCGGGCTCGGTGGTTGGTTCAGCCCCACCAGGTGATGTGTTCGCGCACGATCGTCGCCGTACTGGGACCTGCCTGGCGTGAGCGCCGCTCAGGCTACACTCCCGTCGCGTGCAGGAGACGCGACTCGACACCGGTCGGATCCGGGCGGCTCGTCGGGTGATCGACCCGGTCTTTCTCGACACTCCGCTGTACCGCTGCGAGGCTCTGGAGCCCGCCCTCGGCTGCGCAGTGAGCATCAAGCTCGAAACCGCGAACCCGGTCCGCAGTTTCAAGGCCCGCGGCACCGAGCTGGTCGCGACCCAGCTCGCGGACAGTGGTTCGCGAGCCGTGGTGTGCGCCAGCGCGGGTAACCTCGGTCAAGCTCTCGCCTGGTCCGGACGCGGACGCGGGCTCGACGTCACCGTCGTGGCATCTCGCTTCGCGACGGCGGCCAAGCTCGATCGCATTCGCGCGTTGGGCGCCAAGTTGGAGCTGGTGGACGGCGACCACGAGCTGGCTCGCGAACGTGCGGCGGCCATCGCGCGGTACGACGGCATCCGGCTGCTCGAAGACAGCCTGGACCTCGAGACCTGCGAGGGCGCGGCAACTATCGGCCTGGAACTGGTGGACGCCGCGCCGTCGTTCGACACCGTGCTGATCGCTCTCGGCGGCGGTGCGCTGGCCACCGGCGTAGGTCATGTGATGAAAGCCTTGGCGCCCCAAGTCCAGGTGATCTGCGTGCAGCCGCTGGGCGCACCGGCGTTGACACACTCGTGGCACCAACGCCGTCTGGTCACCACCGACTCGACCGACACCATCGCCGACGGCGTCGCGGGTCGGTATCCTATCCCGGCCGTCCTGGACGACCTCCTCGTGGTCGCTGACGACGCCGTCCTGGTCCAGGAGACGTCGATCATCGCCGGTATGCGGCTGCTTCTCGAACACGCCGGCCTCGTCGTCGAACCGTCGGCCGCGCTCGGCATCGCGGCGATCCTCGAGGACCCCGATCGCTTCGCCGGCCGGCACGTCGTCACCATCGTGTGCGGCAGCAACGTCGACCTCGACGCCTACCACCGCTGGGTCGGCGCGACTCCCCTCCACAGACCGTGACACTCGCTCGGTCGGGTTGAGCCAACCATCGAGCCCGGGACCACGGTGTGGTCGGTGAAGCGCGATAGCGCGCGACCTGGGGTAGGTGGGAGCGCGCGGAGCAGGCGCGACGAAGGAGTGGCCGCGGGAGCAGGCGTGGGTTAGTCGGAGCCGAGGGTTTCGGTTAGTTCTTTGGCCCAGGGGAGGTTGATGGCGTCGGGGCCGAGGACCTGCATGGCTGACATGACGGTGAGGAGCATGCCGGTGGCCAGGAACTCGCGGACCTCCTCGGGCGATGCGCCGGTGAGTTCGCGGACCAGGCGGTAGATGCCGCCGAAGCGTTCACGGACGCAGTCGCCGATGGCAGGTTCGCGGCTGGCGGAGAATCCGTGCAGGAGGACCAGCAGGAGCTCGGGCTCGGACAGCAGCCGTTTGTAGTTGCGGCCGAGGTGGTGCAGGTCGGGCGACTCCGCGGCCGCCTCGCGGAAGATCTGTTCGATCCGCTCGCAGACTGACTGGACCGCGGCGACGAACAGCTGCTGCTTGGTCCCGAACAACCGGATCACGTAGGGCTGCGAGACTCCCGCCATCCGCGCGATCTCGTCCGTCTTGGTGCCCTCGTAACCAGATGCGGCGAACGCCCGGACCGCCGCCTCCAGCACCTCCACACCCCGCTCCTTGGCGGTCAGTCGCACCTTCGTCGCCATGCGAGCTCCTCTCGTCGCTTGACATGTTATCAGCGGATGCATACTTTGGTCTCAGCGACTTGTTATCAGTCAATTACAACTAGGAGATTGAGATGTCGCCGACCGCTCTCGATGAGCCGCTGCGGACCGGGCGAACCCGCAGCTACGGGCTTGGCGCCGTTCTCGCCGCGGTGGGGATTCCCACCTTCATGGTCACGCTGGACAACCTGGTCGTGACGAACGCGCTGCCCGTGATCAAAACCGAGCTCGGCGCGTCGCTGTCCGATCTGCAGTGGTTCGTGAACGCGTACACGCTGTCCTTCGCCGCCTTGCTGCTGACGATGGCGGCCATCGGCGACCGGCTCGGCCGGCGGCGGGTATTCCTGGCCGGGATCGCTCTGTTCACCCTGGCCTCGGCGGCCTGCGCGATGGCGACCGAGCCGTGGATGCTGATCGGGTCGCGGGCGATCCAGGGTGTCGGCGCGGCGGCCGTGATGCCGTTGTCGCTGACGTTGCTGGCCGGCGCCGTACCGGACAAGATGCGCAGTGCCGCGATCGGGATCTGGGGTGGCATCTCCGGACTCGGTGTGGCCGTCGGTCCGGTCGTCGGTGGAGCCGTCGTCGACGGCTTGAACTGGCAGTGGATCTTCTGGCTGAACGTGCCGGTCGGTGTGGTCGCCGTACTGCTCGCCGCGCGCGTTCTGACCGAGTCGAAGGGTACGGCGAAGCGCCTGGATCTGATCGGGTTGGTCCTGGCAGCGGCCGGCGTACTGTCGATCGTCTGGGGTGTCGTGCACGGTGCCAGCGACGGCTGGACGTCGGGTAGCGTCCTGGGCTCGCTGGTCGCCGGTGTGGCGCTGCTGGCCGCGTTCGTCGGCTGGGAGCGGCGTACGGCGGCTCCGATGCTGCCGCTGCGGTTGTTCTCGGTCCGGGCGTTCAGCGTCGTGAACTTCACTTCGTTCACGTTCTCGGTGGGCGTGTTCGGCTCGGTCTTCCTGCTGGCGCAGTTCTTCCAGGTCGTGCAGGGCTACAGCCCGCTGGAGTCGGGCGTCCGGACCCTGCCGTGGACGATGGCGCCGATGGTGGTCGCACCGATCGCCGGCCTGATCGTCGACCGGGTCGGGCCGCGCCTCCTGATCACGACCGGACAGGTGCTCCTCGCCGTGGGGCTCGGCTGGCTGGCTCTGATCACGACAGCCACGACACAGTACGGCGAGATGGTCATCCCGTTCGTCCTGGCCGGTGTCGGGATGGGGCTGACCTTCGCGCCGGCGGCGAGTGTTGTGATGGCGAGTGCGTCCGACGCCGACCGTGGCGTGGCATCCGGCACGAACAACACCATCCGCGAGGTCGGTGTCGCGATGGGTGTCGCCGTCCTGGCCTCGGTCTTCGCCTCGGCCGGCTCCTACGAGTCCCCGGCCCAGTACGCCGACGGACTGGTCCCCGCGGTCTGGACCGGCGCCGCCATCGTCGCCGTCGGCGCGGTCGTCGCACTCCTGCTACCCGGCCGCAGCCGCACCGCTTAAAGTGTCGGCGTGCTGGACGCTGACGACGTACGACGGATCGCGCTGTCCTTCCCGGAGACGGTGGAGAAGCAGCGGTGGGGGCATCCGACCTTCGACGTGGCCGGCCGGATGTTCATCACGGTCCCGGACGATCAGACGTCGTTCGCGGTGCGGTGCCCGCGGCTGGAGCGGGAAGAGCTGATCGCGGCGGAACCCGAGAAGTTCTGGGTTCCGCCGCACGAGGCGGGTTCGAACTGGGTTCGAGCCCGCCTCGCCGCGCTCGAGGATGCCGGCGAACTGCGCGACATCCTGCTCGACTCCTGGCGGCAGGTCGCGCCGCCGGAGCTGACCTAACTGACGTTGGCCGGTGAGGCCGCGAACGTGTTGCAGGACGCGGGATTCGCGTTGGTGAAGGACTTGCCCATGAAGCGCGCCTGGCTGGCGACGCTGCCGTGGTCGCCCTCCTCGGGCTTGTCGCCGGCGGTGACGACCCACTTCTTCCACACGCTGAGCATCAGGCCGTTGATCGGGTAGCTGCGCTTGTTCGCGGCCAGGAAGACACCGGCGAAGCAGTTCGCCTGCAGCTCCATCCGGCGCGTCATCCGCATCTGGCCGGCGTAGTCGGTCTGCTCGTACCGCATCTTGCTGGACGCCTGCAGGATCCCGGTCATGTACTGCACGCTGTGCCCGTACTCGTGCGCGATCGACCGCGAGTACCACATCCGGGCGTAGGCCTTGGACTCCGCGTCCGGGTACTCGTTGTAGGTCTTCACGAAGACGTCGACCTTCATGTACATCATGTGGTTGCCGGAGCAGTAGAAGGGGACGTTCACCGGTCCGTCGCCGCACGGGCTGTGAACACTGGTGCCCGACCAGTAGAGCATCTTCGGCGCCCGGAAGGTGTAGCCCGCCTTCGCAACCAGCGGCGCCCAGGACTTGTCCAGGCAGGGCTCGATTGCGGCCCAGTACGCCGCCGCGTTGTGGGCGTTGGTCGGCCGGACGCGGGGCTCCTTGCAGTTGACCGTGCGCATCTGGCCGACCTTGTAGAGCGCGTTCTTGGCGACGATCGTCGAGTCGGACGGACCCTGCGTGGACGTCGAGGTCGTCGTGGTCGGCTCACCGGTGGGCTCTCCGGTCGGCTCCGACGTGGTGGTCGGCTCCGGTGTGTACCGGCGCGAGCTGACCGGCGGCGTGTAGGTGCTGTCGGCGTTCTTCTTGATCACGCCGAAGGCCCACGCGCCGACGACGGCCACGCCGACGAGGCTGAGGATCGCGATCAGCGGGCCCTTGGACTTCTTCTTCGGCCGCTGCGGCTGCCAGCCCGGCTGGAACCCGTGCCCACCGGGTCCACCCGGACCGGGCGGCGGCCCGAAGTTGGGTCCCCAGCTGAATCCGGGTCCTTGCTGTGGCGCCATCGAGTGCCCGTACTGCGGTACGCCGTACTGGCCCGGCGGCGGACCGTAAGGACCGGGCGGCGGGCCCGGCGGCGGACCAGCTGGTGGACCAGGCGGCGGACCCGGCTGCTGGTACGGCGGGTACGGCTGATTCTGGCCGGGCGGTCCGCCGAACGGTGTCTGGCTCAACGCCGTTCCCTTCTCGAAGCAACGCTGCACGTGGACAGCGACCGCCCACAGTATCGGCAACAAACAGGTCAGCTCAGCGGCCCCCCGCGGGGTAGGGTCGGCCAGGTGACCGAAGCCAGCATCCCGGCCAGTACGCCGAACAGCCCGATCGACCAGCTCGCCGACCGGCACCTCGAGCAGTACGTCGCTCTGTCGCCGACCGCCGCCACCTTCATGGGGATCGCGGGCCACGACCACGAACTGCCGGACTACACGCCGTCCGGGTTCGAGGCACTGGCCGAGTTGACCCGGCGGTCCGTCGCCGCAGCGCAGGCGATCGAGCCCGGCAGTCCGCGCGAGGAGGTCGCCAAGGACGCGTTCCTGGAGCGGCTCGGGCTGGAGCTCGAGCGGTTCGAGGCCGGCGTCCCGCAGCACCAGCTGAACGCGATCGCCTCGGTTCCGGCCGAGATCCGGCAGGTGTTCGACTTGATGCCGACCGCAACGGATCAGGACTGGCAGACCATCGCGATCCGGCTCAGCCAGGTCGGCACGGCCCTCGACGGGTACCGCGACACCCTGCTCGAGCAGGCCGGCAAGGGCCGGGTGTCGGCGCTGCGCCAGGTGAACGACCTGGCCGCCCGGATCGCCAGCTGGACCGGCGCCGACGGTGACGACTTCTTCGCCGGCCTCGCCGCGCAAGCGCCGGACCACGCGGTCAAGGCGACCGTGGAGGCCGCGGCCGCGTCGGCGCGGAAGGCGTACGAGGAGTTCGGCGCCTGGCTGACCGCCGAGCTCGCGCCGCGGGCGCCGCAGCGGGACGCGTGCGGCCGCGAGGTGTACGAGCTGGCCTCGCGCGACTTCCTCGGTGCGGCGATCGACTTCGAGGAGACCTACGCCTGGGGCTGGGAGGAACTGGCCCGGATCGAGACGGACATGCGGGCGATCGCGGCCGGCCTGAACGGCGGCGACCGCAGCATCGAGGCGGCCGCCGCGCTGCTGGACGAGGACCCCGGCCGCAAGATCCACGGCAAGGACGCGTTCCGGGACTGGATGCAGCAGATGTCCGACGCGGCCGTGGCCGAGCTGGGCGGCACGCACTTCGACATCCCCGCCGAGATCCGCACGCTCGAGTGCATGATCGCGCCGACCTCGGACGGCTCGATCTACTACACGCCGCCGAGCGAGGACCTGACCACCCGGCCGGGCCGGATGTGGTGGGCGGTGCCCAACGGCGTCGAGGACTTCGCCACCTGGCGTGAGGTCACCACGGTCTACCACGAGGGTGTGCCCGGGCATCACCTCCAGTGCGCGCAGACGATGCTGCGCACGGACCTGCTGAACCGCTGGCAGCGGATCGCCTGCTGGGTCTCCGGTCACGGCGAGGGCTGGGCCTTGTACGCCGAACGCCTGATGGAGGAACTGGGTTACCTGGAGGACCCCGGCGCGCGCTTCGGCATGCTCGATGCGCAGGGTTTCCGGGCGGCCCGGGTGATCGTCGACATCGGCATGCACCTGGAGCTGGAGATCCCGCGCGACAACCCGTTCGGCTGGCATCCGGGCGAGCGGTGGAACGCCGACCTCGGGTTCGAGTTCCTGCGCGCACACTGCCGGATGGAGACCGAGTTCCTGCGGGCCGAGCTGAACCGCTATCTCGGCTGGCCCGGGCAGGCGCCGTCGTACAAGGTCGGGGAGCGGATCTGGCTGCAGGCGCGCGAGGAAGCCAAGCAGCGCAAGGGATCCGCGTTCGATCTGCGGACGTTCCACTCGCACGCGCTGAACCTGGGGTCGATCGGGCTGGACCCGCTGCGGCGGGCCCTGGCCAAGCTGTGAAGCCGCGGTTCGTCCTCGCCTCGGCCTCGCCGGCGCGGCTGCAGACGATGCGCGGCGCCGGCGTCGAGCCGGAGGTGATCGTCTCGGGCGTCGACGAGGACGACATCACCGCGGAGACCCCAGGCGAGCTCGCCCGCCTGCTGGCCACGCTGAAGGCGCGCGCCGTCGTCGCGAGCCTGGACGACCACGCGACCGTGCTCGGCTGCGACTCGGTCCTCGAGTTCGACGGTGTCGCCTACGGCAAGCCCGGTACGCCGGAGGTCGCGGGCGAACGGCTCCGGTCGATGCGCGGGCGCTCCGGCGTACTGCACACCGGTCACTGCCTGATCGACACGAACTCGAAGCAGGAACTCCGCGAGCTCGCGTCCACCACCGTCCACTTCGCCGAGCTCACCGACGAGGAGATCGACGCGTACGTCGCGACCGGCGAGCCGCTCGTGGTCGCCGGTTCCTTCACCGTGGACGGTCTCGGCGGTCCCTTCGTCTCGGCCATCGAGGGCGACTACCACAACGTCGTCGGTCTCTCCCTGCCGCTGCTCCGCCGGATGCTCATCGAGGTCGGCATCCCTTGGCCCGCCCTCTGGCAGACCGCGACCCCGTTCACGTACGACGAGTCCGTGGCGGCGACGTACGACGAGACCCGCGGCGGCGCCACCCGCGCCCAAGCCGCCGCCGAGGCGGTGGACTCGCTGCTGCCGAAAGGCGGCCGCGTCCTCGAGCTCGCCGTCGGCACCGGCATCGTCGGCGCCGAACTCGTTGCCCGAGGCAACCTCGTGCACGGTGTCGACCTGTCCACCGCGATGCTGCGCCAGGCGCGGATCCGGCTTCCTGGTCACGTCGCGGCCGCGAGCGCGACGGAGCTCCCGATCGCTGACCGCCGCTGCGACGCGGTCGTCGCGATCTGGCTGCTGCACCTGCTCGACGACAGCGAGCCGGTCATCGCCGAGGTCGCGCGGGTGCTGCGCCCGGGCGGCGTCTTCATCACCACGACCGAGAAGTCCGACGCCGGCCGGTACGCCGACGGCCGCGTCCCGGACGAGTCCCGCGCCCAGGACGCGCTCACCCACCTCGTCGCCCAGGCCGCCCGCCACGGCCTGACCCTCGACGGCGCGACCACGTTCCCCGGCCCACTCCGCACCACCGACCAGATTCCGCTCTACCCGCTGGTCCGCTTCCGCCGTACCTGACGCCTTTGACCAGTGACTGGCCTGCGCCCGGTTGTGGGGTGGCTGTGTTTCGGGTGTGGGGAAACAAATGTGCTGTAGGTGACTGGAATGTTCCCCACAGCGGGGGTTGTGGCCACGGCTCTCGGGGGTGCTCAGCGGTTCCGGCTGGCGTTGTCCGCGCGCCGGAGCTCTCGATCCGGCCGTGACTTGCGGCCGAGTACCCCTAGGCGGTCAGCCCGGCCTGGGCGTCCAGTGCCTGAAGCAGGTCGTGCGCGGCCAGTTCCACGGACTTGTGGCGCCACTCGGCCGCTCGGTAGACGCAGGCGATCAGTGCAGTGCGGTGGATCCGGCGGAAATCGCCGAGCACGAAGGCGTAGCGGGCCTTGGTCTCGTCGCCGGCGCCCTCGGTCAGTCCGAGGTGCCAGGCGGCGTACTCCGCCCAGCTGTGCTTGTCCAGGAACGCGTTCTGGTCGTCCGCCCGGGGCTGCACCTCACCCCAGTCGCTGTCCAGCACGTACTGCCGCGCCTCGATCAGACGCTGCGCCAGCTCGACTGCCGCCGGGTTTACCTCGTACTTGGCCATACGTCCAGTGTCACGGGTGGGCGCTGGCGCGCCAGCGGTTCGGGCCCGGGTAAATGGAGTGGCGGGCGTTGCGCCAGTACGTGGCCCAGTTGCTTGGGCGCTCGGGCTCTGCGGTGGCGGACGGAGCGGCGGCGCGGGCCGCGACGACGGCGACCAGGGCCGCGAGTTCCTCCGGCGTCGGATCGCCCTTGACCACCCGCAGTACCTGCTCGGTCATCGAGCACTCCTTTCTCGTTACGTCCGAAGAAGTGTGGCCTAAAGGCCTCGGATCTTCGGACGTAAGCGCCGCTCTAGAGGGGGATGTTGCCGTGCTTCTTGGGTGGGAGGGTGTCGCGCTTGGTGCGGAGCAGACGCAGGCCGCGGACGATCTCGGCGCGGGTCTCGCTCGGCTTGACGACGGCGTCGATGTAGCCGCGCTCGGCCGCGATGTACGGGTTCGCCAGGTGGTCCTCGTACTCCGTGATCAGCTGTTGCCGGCGGGACTCCGGGTCCTCGGCGCCGGCCAGTTCGCGCCGGTACAGGATGTTCACCGCGCCCTGTGCGCCCATCACCGCGATCTGCGCCGTCGGCCAGGCGATGTTCATGTCCGCGCCCAGGTGCTTCGACCCCATCACGTCGTACGCGCCGCCGTAAGCCTTGCGGGTGATCACGGTGATCATCGGCACGGTCGCCTCGGCGTAGGCGTAGATCAGCTTGGCGCCGCGGCGGATGATGCCGTTCCACTCCTGGTCGGTGCCGGGCAGGAAGCCCGGTACGTCGACGAAGGTCAGGATCGGCACGTTGAACGCGTCGCAGGTGCGGACGAACCGGGCCGCCTTCTCGGACGCGTCGATGTCCAGGGTGCCGGCGTACTGCATCGGCTGGTTCGCGACCACGCCGACCGGGCGGCCCTCGACCCGGCCGAAGCCGACGATGATGTTCGGCGCGAACAGCGTCTGCACCTCGAGGAACTCGCCGTCGTCGATCACCGCCTCGATCGCGGTGTGCATGTCGTACGGCTGGTTCGGCGAGTCCGGGATCAGCGTGTCCAGGGCCAGGTCGGTCTCGGTCAGCTCCAGGTCGGCCGGGGCGTCGTACACCGGCGGGTCCTCGAGGTTGTTCTGCGGGAGGTGACCGACCAGGGCCTTCACCCACTCGATCGCGTCCTCCTCGTCGCTGCCGAGGTAGTGCGCGTTGCCGGACTTGGTGTTGTGCGTCCGGGCGCCGCCGAGCTCCTCCTGGCTGACGTCCTCGCCGGTGACGGTCTTGATCACGTCCGGGCCGGTGATGAACATGTACGACGACTCGTCCACCATCACGGTGAAGTCGGTGACCGCGGGGGAGTAGACCGCGCCGCCGGCACACGGGCCCATGATCAGGGAGATCTGCGGGATCACGCCCGAGGCACGGACGTTGCGGCGGAAGATCTCGCCGTACAGGCCGAGGCTGACCACGCCCTCCTGGATCCGCGCGCCGCCGGAGTCGTTGATGCCGATCAGCGGGCAGCCGATCTTGGTGGCCAGGTCCATCACCTTGACGATCTTCTCGCCGAAGACCTCGCCCAGGCTGCCGCCGAAGACGGTGAAGTCCTGCGCGAACACGCACACCTGGCGGCCGTCGATGGTGCCGAACCCGGTCACCACGCCGTCGCCGTACGGGCGGTTGCCGTCCAGGCCGAAGCTCGTCGAGCGGTGCCTGGCGAACTCGTCCAACTCGGAGAAGGAGCCCTCGTCCAGCAGCAGGGCGATCCGCTCCCGGGCGGTCTTCTTCCCGCGGGTGTGCTGCTTCTCCACCGCGCGCTCCGACCCGGCGTGGACGGCCTCGTCGAGCCGGTGCTCGAGGTCCGCGATCTTCCCGGCGGTGGTGTGGATGTTCACGGTCTCTCCCATAAGCGGGCAGCCTAACTGTCCGGTAGCCGTTCGCGGGCTGTGACGTCCACCGCAACGGTCCCGCTGAACCGGGTCACCGGTAGGTTTCCGGCGTGGCGGACGCGAATGTCGTGAACCTCATTCGCAGTATCAACCACCTCGTCGTCGAGGACACCGGCACCAGGTCACTCGCGACCGGCGACCGGGTCGTGGCACGTGTCACGTGGTCCGATCAGAGGCGGCTCGGCCCGCTCGCAGCCGGCCTCGACATCCCGGCCCGGCCGGCCCCGGCGCCTGGAGCGCCCGACCCGCGGCCGGAGATCCGCGCGGCGCTGACCGAGGTGGTTGCCGGGTGCGCGGGTGTGCTCGAACCCCGGGAACCGGTCGTGGAGACGGCGTACGACTACGACAGCTGACCGAGCGAACCTGCTGGGTGCCACCATTGGCGGGTGGAGTACGCCGAGTTCGACGCCGAACGTCGCCGGATCGTCCATGCGTGGGGGCGTGAGATCACCGACCCGGCGCAACTGGCCGCGGCTGTCGAGCGGTTGCGTGAGCAGGCGGCGACCGTACCCGGTGACGCGGACCGCGACCGTGCGATGCGCTACCTGACGACGCTGGACGACCTGGTCTCCGAGGCCGGGGAGCCGGAGAGCGAGCCGGTCCGGCGGGCTTCGGGCGTACTGCTGCAGGCGTCCGGGCCGGAGGGTACGCCGGCCGAGCGACGGGCTCGTGCCGAGGCCGCAATGGCCGAGATCACGCGGATCGCCGCCGCGGCCCCGACCGCCGCCGAGCGTGACGCGGTGCTGGAGATGAACGAGTCGCTGGCCGCGATCGTGGCCTCGGCGGACGCCAGGTTCGCCACTGATCCGGCGATGGCGCCGGCGGGCCGGATCGGTGCTCCGAGCACAACCCCGGCGTCTCGCACCGCCGGCTCGTCCGGGCCGAACCTGTCGGCCCGTGACCGCTGACCGTGCCGATCGAGGTCGGCACTCGCTGATGGTTCATCAAACGGATGAGAGAATAGCCGGATGGAGTACGGGGACTTCGACGTCGAGCGCCGCCGGATCGTTCGCGCCTGGGGAAGCGAGCTCACGGATCCGGACGAGCTGGCCGCGGCCGTCGAATGGCTGCGTGAACAGGCGGCGACCGTAGCGGACGACGCCGACCGGGCGAAGGCGATCCGCTACCTGACGACGCTCGACGACCTGGTCACCGAAGCCCGGACCCCGGAGAGCGAGGCGGTCCGGCGGGCTTCCGACGTACTGCTGGAGGCATCGCGGCCGGACGGTACGCCGGCCGAGCGCCGCGCTCGTGCGAAGGCCGGGATGGCCGAGATCGCCCGGATCGCGGGCGCCGCTCCGACCGTCGGCGAGCGCGACGCCGCCCTGGAGATGAACGAGACCCTGGTTCAGATCATCACGATGATCGACCTGGGGTCCGGGGTGGACTGAGATGGCGGAGCGGATGGTCCGCAGCGCCGACAGCGAGGTCCCTGATCTCGGCAACGGGCTCTGGGAACGTGTCCGGGACGCGGTCTCGGCCGAGTCGGGCTCGCGTACGTCGCTCTGGAACGGGACGCTGAACTACACCACCGAGGAGACCTACCGCGGTGCGGCGTACCCCAATGGGAAGGTGGAGCTCAACCGGGAACTGGTGGTCGAGCCGCTGCAGCAGATGTATGCGACGAGGGGGCAGCCGGCCACCGAGCAGCAGTGGATCGAGCGCCGGAACGCGCTGAAGACGGTCGCGCACGAGTTCAACCATCTGGCCGGCCCGGAGGGTTTCACCCACGCCCGCTGGAATGCCGACCTGGGGCCGATGGAGTTCAGGCCGCTCGAGGAAGGCGTCACCGAGGCCTGGAGCCAGGGCCAGCTCGACCAGATCGCCGACCGCGTGCTGCCGCCGGACCTGGCTGCTCAGGTGAAGGCGGTCCGCGGGCCGCATTCGTACCCCGCGTACGAACCGGCAGCGCGCGCGTTCGCCGACCAGGTCGGCGCCGAGGCCAACCTGTCCGGCAACGAGGTGCTGAGCCGGATGGCCGGCCAGCCCCCGAGGTCGAAGGCGCGTGCGGCGGCCGACGTGCTGTTCGACCACTCGGATCTGCCCAAGCTGGTCCCCGCGGATCAGGAGGAGGCGGTCCGCCAGCAGCTCGCCACTCAGATCGACCGGGGTTTCGCGGACCTGCAGTCCATGAATACGAGCACCGCCCCCAACCTCCGATCCATCTCCCGCACCCGCGGCCTCGAAATCGCCGACGCCGCCTCAGACACCGTCCGAAGCACCGAGAACCACTACCGCGCCCTCCTGGAACAGCAGCAAACCCAGCAACTCCAAACCGCCCGGCAACAATCCGCCACCCGCGAACAACCAACCCTGCAGTTGCCCCGCCTACAACAGCCAGGCCAACAAGCCGCCCCCCAGCACCCCGGCCAGCAGGCGGTCCCTCAACAGCAACCTGGCCAGCAGCGGCAGTTCCCGATACTGCAACCGCAGCAGGCGCCAACCCAACCGCTGCGACCACCGCAACCGCACCAGCCGCACCAGCCGGCCCAGCCGCAGCCGTGGCAACAAGCCCCCAGGCATCAGCAGCCCCAGCCACCCCAGCACCAGCCACAACAACCGGCGCCGGGCCAGTACCGGCCACAGCAGCAGGCGCCTGGGCAGTATCAGCCACAGCAACAGCCG
Organism: Kribbella sp. NBC_01510; assembly: GCF_045040325.1. Taxonomy (NCBI): domain Bacteria; kingdom Bacillati; phylum Actinomycetota; class Actinomycetes; order Propionibacteriales; family Kribbellaceae; genus Kribbella; species Kribbella sp. NBC_01510. Next base: position 3,714,922 of record NZ_CP109418.1, read on the forward strand.
TCCGCCTGGCAGCAGCCCACGCAGGTTCCGCCGCGCCCGCAATACCCGCCTCGGCAGCCGCAACAACAGGCGCCGGGCCAGTACCAGCCACAGCAGCAGGCGCCTAGGCAGTATCAGCCACAGCAACAGCCCTCGGCCTGGCAGCAGCCCACGCAGGTTCCGCCGCGTCCGCAGTACCCGCCTCGGCAGCCGCAACAACAGGCGCCGGGCCAGTACGGGCCACAGCAGCAGATGCCTGGGCAGTATCAGCCACAGCAACAGCCGTCCGCCTGGCAGCAGCCCATGCAGGCTTCGCCGCAGCCGCAAGCCCAGCAGTACTCGCAGCAAGCGCATCCGCCGCAACCGCAGGTGCAACGGCATCCGCAGCAGCCGCAGTGGCAGCAGCCGCCTGGGCAGTACCAGCCTCAGCAGGCCGCAACGCCGCAGCCTCCGCGGCCGCATGAGTCTTGGCAGCAGCCGCAGAGCCAGCAGGCTTGGCAGCAGCCGCAGAGCCAGCAGGCTTGGCAGCAGCCGCAGAGCCCGCAGCAGCCGCATCCCCAGCAGTACCCGCAACAGCCGCAGTGGCAGCAGACGCCGGGGCAGTACCAGCCACAGCAGCAGTCGCCGGCGCAGCCTCCGCGACCGCAGCAGCCTTGGCAACAGCCGCAGACCCAGCAGCCTCAGCAGCCGCAGTCCCCGCAGCAGCAATACCCGCCGCAGCCGCACGGACAGCAGCATGCGGCTGGGCAGTACCGGCCTCAGCAGGCGCAAGCTCCGCGATCGCAGGCGCAGCAGGTGTGGTGGCAGCAACCGCAGTCCCCGCAGCAACCGCAGTCCCCGCAGCAACCGCAAGCCGGGCAGCCGCAGTACCCGCAGTACCTGCAGCAGCCGCAGTCGCCGCAGTACCCGCAGCAGGCTCAGCAGCAGCCGTGGTACCCGCAGGCGGGGCAGTCGGGTTCGACTGGGCGGGGGAATGGGGGGCGGGCGTCCGATCAGGATGTGGCGGCGTTGCGGGCTGTGCTTGATCATCAGGCGCCTGCTGCCGGGGCCGCGCGAGTACCTCAGGGGCAGGCGACCGCGGCCCGACGCGGCGGGGCTCATGCGACGGAGCAGTCGACCGCCCGCACCACCGACGTCCCGAGCAGGTGACCCCAGGCGGTGGAAAGCCGGGGGAGACCGGTCAGGCCGGACCGACGGCGAAGAGCTTGGTGAGGCGGGCGGCCAGGGCCAGGTCGCCGCGGACCGAGAGGCGCTGTTTGAGGACCGCGAGGACCGGGTCCTCGTTGCCGGTGACGACGCGCAGCAGCGTGGCGGGGTCGGTGCGGATGGAGATGTCCGCGGCCTCCGGCTGATCGGCGAGCACCGTGCAGCGGCCGTCGCGGATCCGGATCCACAGTTCGTCCACCTCGTCCGGCCGACCGTCCCCGCCCGCCCCCGTGATCTGCCAGGCGACCACAGCGTCGAACCCGGCTGCACGGGCGGGTCGGAGGTACTCCGGCATCCGGCGAAAGATCTCGCGCAACGCGACCTCTCGCACACCCCCGATGAGCCGATGCCGAAGCTCCCGCTCCGAGGTCCGGTCGACCAACCGGGCCAGCTCACTCGCGTCCAGGGTGGTGAGACCTTCGGACTCGAGCCAGCCGGCACTGCCTCGCTCGGCCATTGCGACCACCCCCGGGCAGTTCCTACCAGACCGTAGGAATTTCCTACGATCTGGTAGGTTTGTCAAGTGGTCGGGGACTCCGAGAAGCGCCGCCGGGCGGCGCATCTCGGCCCGGAGCGCCGGCGCCCGATGATCCTGGACGCCGCCCTCGAGGTGTTCTCCGCGAACGGCTACTCCGGTACGACGATGCAGTCGGTGGCGGACGCGGCCGGCGTCACCAAACCCGTCGTCTACGACAGCTTCGCGAACCGCGACGAGCTGCTGCTGGCCCTGCTCGCCCGGGAAGAGCAGCATCTGGTCGCCTCGATCGTCTCCGCGCTTCCTGCCGACCCGAGTGTGGGCACCCCCGAGGAGCACGTCCTCGACGGCCTGACCGCCTTCCTCACCACCGCGGCGAAGAACCCGCAGTCCTGGCGGATCGTCTTCGGAGCCCAGTACGGCGCCGCGCCCGCGGTGGCCGAGCGCGTCCGGGCCGCCCGTGCGTTCCTGGTCGAGGGTCTGCGGCTGACCCTGCTGCAGTCCCTGCCCGGCGTCACCGACCCGGATGCGAACCTGCCGGTCCTGGCCGAGTTGCTCGCCTCGATGACCGAGGCCTGCGCCCGGATGCTCGTCGTCGACGGCACCGAGCGCACCCCGGTTGAACTGGCCAAGGTCGTCTCCCAGGTCGTCGGCGGCGGCTTCGGCAACGTCTGATCGCCGAGTGGGGAGAATCCTGCACCCGATTCGGGCACACCCGATTCGGGCAGGGATCCTCCCCAGCCCCGCCGTACTGTGCAGTAGCTGAGCGCACGGTCACGATCGGGCTTCCAGCTGGCGGACTCTGCGGCGATGACGGGTCCGCCCCGATAGGGTGGGCGAACGTGACCGAGACCGGTAGTGAGACCCGTACCCGCGCGCGGTTCGAGGTGCCCGAAGAACTTCGGGCCGACGTCCGCCTGCTCGGCGAGCTTCTCGGCAAGGTGCTGGTCGAGTACGCCGGACAGCCGCTGCTCGACGACGTCGAGAAGCTCCGGGAGCTGACCATCGCCGGCGACGGGGCGGCGGCCGAGCAGCTCGTCGCCTCCTGGCCGCACGAGCGGGCCGAGGACGTCGCGCGCGCGTTCACCTGCTACTTCCACCTGACCAACCTCAGCGAGGAGCTGCACCGCGCCCGGGTGCTGCGCGCGCGGGACCGGTCCGGCGACGCCCCCGCCGTGTCCGAGCTGGCCCAGGCGGTCGAGCAGATCGCCACCGACAGCGGCGAGCAGCAGGCCCGCGCGCTGCTCAACGGGCTCGAGTTCCGCCCGGTGCTGACCGCGCACCCGACCGAGGCCCGGCGCCGCGCGGTGCTGGCGACGATCCGGCGCATCTCGTCGCTGCTGGACGAGCGCGGCGACCCGCGGACCGGCGACAGCGAGCTGGCGGAGAACCGCCGCCGCCTGATCGAGCAGGTCGACATCCTCTGGCGTACGTCGCAGCTCCGCACCAGCCGGCCGTCGCCGCTGGACGAGGTCCGGTCCGCGATGGCTGTGTTCGAGGAGACGCTCTTCGATGTCGTCGGCAACGTCTACCGGCGGCTGGACGACGCGCTGGCCGGCGACGCCGCCGGGGTGAAGCAGCCGGTGGTGGCGCCGTTCGTCCGGCTCGGCTCGTGGATCGGCGGCGACCGCGACGGCAACCCGAACGTCACCGCCGCGATCACCCGCGAGGCCATGCAGATCCAGGCCGACCACGTCCTGCGCGCTCTCGAACAGGCCACGGAAGTCCTCGGCCGGGCGCTCACCCTGGACGCGGCGACCACTCCGCCGTCCGCACCGGTCCGCCGCATCCTCGAGGACGCGCGGGCGGTCAACCCGGAGCTGATCGCGGACATCGAGGCCCGTTCGCCCGCTGAGCCGCACCGGCAGCTCCTGCTCCTCGCCGCGCGCCGGCTCGCCGCGACCCGGGCTCGCGACGCGGACTTCGGCTACCCGCGGGCTTCCGACTTCCTCCACGAGCTCAAGGTCCTCCAGGACTCCCTGGTGACCGCAGGTGCACTACGCCAGGCGTACGGCGAGCTCCAGCAGCTCATCTGGCAGGTGAACTCGTTCGGCTTCCATCTGGCCGAGCTGGAGGTCCGTCAGCACTCCTCGGTCCACACCAAGGCGCTAGAAGAGGTGCTCGGCGGCGGCGAGCTGTCGGACCAGACCGAGGAGGTGCTGGCGACGCTGCGGGTGATCGGTCAGATCCAGCAGCGCTTCGGCCCGGAGGCCTGCCGTCGGTACGTCGTTTCGTTCACACGCAACGCCGGTGACCTCGCAGCCGTCTACGAGTTGGCGGATGCCGCACTGGACGGGCGTCCGATCGAACTGGACGTCGTACCGCTGTTCGAAACCGGTGAAGACTTGCAGAACTCGGTGGAGGTGCTGGACAACGCGATCCAGCTCACCCGGGTCCGGCACCGGCTCACCGCCAACGACCGGCGCTTCGAGGTCATGCTCGGGTACTCCGACTCCGCCAAGGACGTCGGTCCCGTGTCGGCGACGCTGGCCCTGTACGACGCTCAGGCGCGGATCACTGCGTGGGCACAGCGCAATGCGATCCGGCTGACCCTGTTCCACGGTCGGGGTGGCGCCCTGGGTCGCGGCGGTGGCCCGGCGAACCGCGCCGTACTGGCTCAGGCTCCTGGGTCGGTGGCCGGGCGGTTCAAGCTCACCGAGCAGGGTGAGGCGATCCCGGCGCGCTATGGCAACGCGGCGATCGCACAGCGGCACATCGAGCAGGTGACCGCGGCGACCTTGCTGGCGTCCACGCCGGCTGTCGAGGAGCGGGCTGCCGCGGCGGCCGATCGGTTCTCCGTGGTGGAGAAGACCCTCGACGAGGCCGCGCGTACGGCGTACCACCGGTTGGTGAAGGCGGATGGCTTCGCGGAGTGGTTCGGCCGGGTGACTCCGCTGGAGGAGCTCGGTCAGCTGCCGCTCGGGTCGCGGCCCGCCCGGCGTGGGGTGGCGGTGTCCTCGCTGGAGGACCTGCGCGCGATCCCGTGGGTGTTCGCCTGGTCGCAGGCCCGTGTGAACGCCCCCGGCTGGTACGGCCTCGGCTCGGCGCTCTCGGCTGTCGGGGATGTCGCCGTACTGCGAGACGCCAACCAGAACTGGCCGCTGTTCCAGGTGATGCTGGAGAACGCCGAGATGTCGCTGGCGAAGACGGACCGGCGCATCCTGAGCCGCTATCTGGAGTTGGGCGATCGGCCGGACCTGTCGCAGTTGATGCTCGACGAGCACGCACTCACCACGGAGTGGGTGCTCAAGGTGCTCGACCAGGACCGGCTGCTGGCTGGGCGGCGCGTGCTGGGCCGAGCCGTCGAGCTGCGGAACCCGTACGTCGACGCTCTCAGCTACCTGCAGTTGCGGGCGCTCCGGACGCTGCGCACCGATGACTCGGTGGACGAGGAGCAGATCGTCCGCCAGCGGCGGCTGCTGTTGCTGACCGTCTCGGGTGTCGCCGCCGGCCTGCAGAACACCGGCTGATGTTCAGCGACCTGGACCGGCCGCCACTCGACGCACGGTTCCTGCGAGGGCGGCTGGTACGTCCCGGCTCGCTGTGGACGCAGATCGACGTACTCGCGGAGACACCGTCGACCAATGCGGTCGTGGCGGCTGCGGCGGCTGACGGGGCGGCCGAGGGGTTGGTGGTGGCTGCTGAGTTGCAGTCATCCGGTCGCGGGCGGCTGGGGCGGACGTGGACCACTCCGGCGCGCTCTGCCCTGCTGATGTCCGCGTTGCTGCGTCCGACAACTGTGGCTGCGGCCCGGTGGCCGTGGCTGGGTCTCCTGGTCCCGTTGGCGGTGGCCGCCGCCGTACGGCAGGTGGGGGAGATCCCGGCTCTCGTGAAGTGGCCGAACGACGTACTTGTCGAGGACCGGAAGCTGGCGGGCATTCTGCTCGAGCGCGTGGAGGGGCCGGCCGCTGTGGTCGGTATCGGCCTCAACGTGACCCTGCGCGAGGCCGAGAAGCCACATCCTGCGGCGACCTCGCTGGCCCTCGAGAAGGCGGCCACGACCGATCGGGCCACTGTGCTGAGCGCCGTACTGCGGGAGCTCGCCACGCGCTACCTCACGTGGGTCGAGGCGGACGGTGACCCGGCCACGATCCTCCCGGAGTACCGCGAGCTGTCCGCCACGCTGGGCCGGGCCGTTCGGGTAGAGCTGCCCGACGGCACCTTCCTCGAAGGCACTGCCCGCGACCTGGCCGACGACGGCCGGCTGATCGTCGACACCGCCGACGGTCCGCGCCTGTTGGCGGCGGGCGACGTGACCCACCTACGCGCGTCCTGACACCGCACCGATCGTCCGCCCGTGGTCGGGGCGGTAGTCGACGACGATCCGGTTGCCGGCCCGGACCGAGCCGGCGGACAGCACCTTGAGGTAGGCCCCGACCCGGCCCGTCGCCACGAACCGATGGTGGAACTTCGGGATGCCCATCCGGGCCGCCAGATTCCCGCACGGCGTGCGCGGGCTCCGGACCTCGACCAGGATGCCGGTCTTCGGTCCGCCGATCCGCCAGCGTTCGCCGATCAGGGCGTTGGTGATGTCCAGGCCGCGGGTGGTCAGATTCTCGCCGAACAGCCCCGGTGTGATGTCGCGGTCCAGCTCGGTCGACCACCAGGCGGCGTCCTCCTCGGCGTACGCGTAGAGCGCTTTGTCCGGCCCGCCGTGGAACCGGGTGTCGCACTGCCGGTCGCCGGTCAGGCCGAGCTCGTCGACGGCGACCAGGCCGCTCACCGGGCGCTTGTCGATCGCGGTCCAGCGGGTCGGTCCGCGGATGAGTTCGTGGACGACGTTGACCGCGACCAGCCGGGCGGACATCAGGTTGTCCGGGTGATCCAGCGGATGGGGTCGCCGCTGTCGAGGTCGTCGCAGCCGGCGTCGTGCAGAGCACCGGCGACGAGAGTACGGCGGTACGACGCGAACGTGATGACGTGCGCGATCATCGCGCCGGCGGTGTAGACCTCGACCGATTCGCCGGGGCAGACGATGAGTTCGTCGAGACGGTTCTGGGCGCAGAGCTCACCGACCTCGGCCGCGAACGCCGGGCCGACCTCGTCGAGGCGTCGCCGCATGCTCTGGACACTTTCGCCTTGCTCCACAGAGAAGTCATACTCCTGCCCGGCAAGCGCCGCGTGCCACATTCCCAGCTGACCGATCAGGCGGGACAGCAGCGAGCGCAGGGTCGGGTCGGCGTCGATGCCCTCGACGGAGATCTCGATCCGAGTGTCCAGTTGGTCGTCGGTCAGCGTCGACGCCTGGTCGCACATCTGGCCGAGCAGCCAGACGTGGTGGTCGACCATCGTGCGGAGAAGATCCATGGAGGTCACCTTGTCCCTGGCCGGCACCCGCAGGCCGTTCGGTGGGTGGAAGTGGATGCCACTCGGCGCGTCGATCCGGATCCGGTCCGGACGACCCCGCCAGGCCGCCGGCGCGACGCCGTACGCCCGGCTGAAGGCGCGCGTGAACGCCTCGTGGGATCCGTACCCGGCCTCGACCGCGACGTCGAGGATGTGGCCCGGCGCGGTCAGCAGCCGGTACGCGGACCGCTCCAGCAGGATCCGGCGCCGGAACGCGCCCGGTCGCTCGCCCGCCGCGGCCGTCACCACCCGGTCGAGCTGCGACCGGGACAACTGGACCCGGGCGGCCAGATCGATCCCGGTCGCCTCGTGATCGTCCAGCGCATCCGCCAGCACGTCGACGAAGGCGGCGAACACGTCACTCATAGGACCATCGTGCCGCCGCCCGGCTCGCCGTACTTGATCGTTTTCGCCTAACTGGTGAAGATCTTCGCCGCGGTGATGAGGGTTTCGATGACGCCGTACCCGAGGAGGACGGCGACGAGGAGCCAGGAGATCACCAGGCGTACGGACTGACTCATTGCGCGGCCTCCAGCGTGGACTCGGACTTCTCGTGGAACCGGTCGGACACCTGACGGATCAGCAGGTTGGCGACGAGGCCGACGGCCAGGACGCCGACCATCGTGAACAGCGCCGGCCGGTACGCCGCGGCCGTCAGTGTGCCGGGCTTGCCCTCCTTGTCCAGGAAGCCGTTCACGATCAGCGGCCCGGCGATGCCCGCCGCCGACCACGCGGTCAGCAGCCGGCCATGGATCGCGCCCACCTGGAAGCCGCCGAACAGATCCCGCAGGTACGCCGGAACCGTCGCGAACCCACCGCCGTAGAAGGAGATGATCACCGCGGCCAGCAGCACGAAGATCGCGGTGTTGTTGTGCCCGACCGTGGCGAGCAGGAAGTAGGCGATGATGCCGATGGCCAGATAGATCGTGTACATGGGCTTGCGGCCGATCACGTCCGACGTGCTGGACCAGCCGAACCGGCCGGCCATGTTGAAGATCGACAGCAGCCCGACGAACCCGGCCGCCGCCGCGACCGCGACGCTGGACTTGCCGTCCGGACCGCGGAAGAAGTCCTGGATCATCGGGCTCGCCTGCTCGAGGATGCCGATTCCCGCGGTGACGTTGCAGAACAGGACCACCCACAGCAGCCAGAACTGCCGGGTCTTGATCGCGTTCGCGGCCGAGACATTGGCCGTGGTCACCAGTGGCTTCTGCTTGACCGTCGCCGGATCGAACCCCTCCGGCGCCCAGCCCTCGGCGGGCACCCGGATGTTGAACACCCCGAACATCATGATCGCGAAGTAGACGATGCCGAGGGTGAGGAACAGCCCGACCAGGGCACCGCCGCCACCGAGGAGCTGACGTCCGGGTCGTACGCGGAGTCGTACTGGCTCAGCAGCTGGCGGGACAACGGGCTGGCGATCAGCGCGCCGCCACCGAAGCCCATGATCGCCAGGCCGGTGGCCAGGCCCGGGCGGTCCGGGAACCACTTGATCAGCGTGGACACCGGCGAGATGTACCCGATCCCGAGTCCGATGCCGCCGATCACGCCGTACCCGAGGTAGACCAGCCAGAGCTGGCTGGTGCCGATGCCGAGTGCGCCGACCAGGAATCCGGTGGCCCAGAAGCCGGCGGCCACGAACCCCTCGCGCATCTTGGCTCACTGTATGCATTTTGTGAAGGCTTCAACCATCGTGTCGCGGGGGGACAACCGAACCCGGGAACTGTGACACTGGGGGCATGGCGATCTCGGCGAAGTTGTTGGGTGAGGACGAGTACGTCGTCGTCAGCACCCGGACGCACTGGAAGGCGCTGATCTTCCCGGTGTTCCTGCTGCTGCTGGTGGCGGGGCTGGGCGGTTTCCTGGCCGCGATCGTGCCGTCCGGATCCCTGCAGACGCCGGGCCGGATCGCGATTCTCGCGGTCGGCGTGGTGATCCTGGCGGCCTTTGCGCTGAAGCCGTTCCTGAACTGGTTCTTCTCGACGTACACGGTGACGAATCGCCGGCTGATCACCCGGCACGGCATCCTCACCCGGACCGGGCGGGACATCCCGCTGATGCGGATCAACGACGTGTCCTACGAGCACGGCCTGATCGACCGGATCCTCGGCTGCGGGACCCTGCACATCGAGTCCGCCGGCGAGCGTGGCCAGGTCGTCCTGCCCGACGTACCGCATGTCGAGCACGTTCACCTGCAGATGTCCGACCTGCTCTTCGGCGGTCCGGAGGGCCGGCCCGGTGACGGCATCCTCGCCGAAGAGGAGCCGCCGGACCACATGCGCCGCCGCGCCGAGCCGAAGCAGCAACCGCAGCCTGGCCCGGACGACGGCCAGACGCTGTTCAGCTCAGACGACAACGACCGCTAGAGCCTGTCGGTCAGAAGATCTCGATGGTGAGCGGGGCGACCGGCCAGACGAAGGCCGCCGTGGCGGTGGTCAGGGCGCCTGGGGTGTGTTCGGTGACGCGGCCGGTGGCGGCGAATTCGGCGAGGGGGCGGCCGCCGAGGTAGGCCGCGCCGAGTTCGGTCACGGCGAGACTCAGGTCGGCGGGATCCTCGGTGCGTTCACAATGCACCTCGGCGCCGTCGGCGGTCAGGCGGAAGCGCCCGGCGTTCGCCGGGATCAGGTCGTCGGTCAGGTCGAACACGAGGTCCACGGCGACGGCGTACCGACGCTGTTCGAGGGCTCGGACGACGTCCGTCACCCGGAGCCAGAGGGACTCGTTCACTCGCCGGTTGAGCGCGGTCGGGGTGCTGACGAGTTGCTGGATCGGCTCGTCGATGGCGGCGTACCCGAATCCGAGGGTGGCGGCCAGGTCCAGTGTCAGCAGGTGGTGCCACAGCGCGCCGTACGCGGCCGGGTTGATCGCGACCAGCTCTTCGAGCAGCACCTCGTTGGCCGGGCCGGTCGCGGTCCAGTTCATCTTGCCGCGCCACAGCGCGTACCCGTCCACGGCGCCGGTCTCGTCACGGTGTACGAGGATCTGGCGGGCGGTCCGTCCGTCGCGAGCGTCCTTCTTGTCCTCGAGGTGCTTCTGCCATTCGAGCTCCGAGCGACCGGAGACACCTGGTCGCCGTTCCTGCATGCTCCGCAGAAGTGGGGCGAGCTCCTTCACCGCGGCGTCCGCGGCCAGCTCGCTCACCTCGCCCGGACGGAGCCTGACGTCGGGCGGCCCGACCCGGTGCAAGTCGATCTCGTACGACGTTCCCCACGCGGCAGCGCCGTACCCGAATCGCCCGTAGATGCCGGGCTCGCTGGCCCAGAGCACTGCGATCGCCTCCGGAACCTCACGCAGCTGCCGGGTGATCAACTCGGACATGACACCGCGCCGCCGATGAGTCGCCCGGACGCCGACCCCGGTCACGTGCGCCGCGGGCACCACGGCACCCGGCACGGACAGATCGCGGGTCAACGCACGCGTGGTGCCGATGATCTCCGGGCCGTCGGTCGCCACCAGCGCCCGGTCGGGTTCGAACAGTCTCCGGCGCAGGTCATCGGGCGACGGCTCGAACATCATCGCCCCGCCGAACAGGGCAGCTACCTCTTCGTAGTCCTCGGACACGGCCGGACGAACGGCGAACTCGGTCACGCCCGCATCTTCACACGTCCAGTTGGCATAACCAACGTCCTCCACCGAGCATCTGGTCAGGTAGACACAAGGGACGGTGCACGATGAGGAACCTCCTCGGAACGACAACAGCAGCTTTGCTCGTGGCGGCCGGCTTGATCCCCGGGACGGCCGCCGCCACGCCGAGCGCAGCTGCATCGCCAAGCGCGGCGTCGGCGGGGGGCTGCCCGGTGGCGGTGGGGTCGGTGACGGCCGGGGGTGACCACAAGGAGCAGGGCGCGTTCGCGGCAACGCCGCCCACGGCCTCGGCCGGCGTCATCCTGGGGCGCGGTGTGTACCCCGATGGAGCAGTCCGGATCAGCTCCTCGATGTCGCTGGGCGATGACGGGATCAGCGTCGTCTTCGTGTCGGGCTACAGCGTCCTGGGGGATGCGCTGTATGTCGCCAGCTACTCGGCCGGGGACGACGCCGTCATCGACGGTGGGGTGAGGCGGATCGGTGGCGGCTGGGGGACCTTCGTCGCCCTCGACACGACCGCGTACGCCGACACGGTGGTTCGGCGAACCAACGCGTATGGACTCCGCAACGACGGCACGCTGTTCCGCTGGTCCGTCGACAGCAACGGCGTCTGGCGGAGCAAGGTCTCGGCCGCCGGCTTCGCCGCCGTGAAGTCGATGACGCTGATCAGCACCACCAAGACCTACGACACATTCCTCGCGAACACCCGGGGTGGTGCGCTGTACACGATCCACATCCCGGTCGGCGCGCCGATGAAACCGATCGTGAAGCAGGTGCGGAGTAAGACCTGGCAGGGCTTCGAAACGCTGATCGCGCAGAGGTGTGGCCAGTACGGCACCCTGCTGCTCGGCATCGACCGGGACACCCACACCGGCAACCTGTACGCCGTCGGCCATGCCACCGGCGCGACCACGGTCATCCAGTCACTCGGCAAGGTCCCGAGCATCTTCGCCGACCCGGTCTACTTCCACTGGTCGGATGGCAATGCCGGCAGTACGCCGCCGTTCGGAGAGTGACGAGGGCAGCAGTTAGCGGACTACGGGGAGGTCGCCGGTGTTTTCGTCATCGAGGGCGGCGGGGGACTCGGGGACCGGTGTGTGCTCGGCCTCGTCGAGGGCGATCTCCTCGCGGAAGACGAACTTGCGGTAGGACCAGAACCGGAACAAGGTGCCGAGTCCCAGGCCGATGAAGTTCGCGGCGATGTTGTCGGACAGCCAGCTGTGCAGGTCGAGCACGTACCGGGAGAAGGCCAGGCAACCGGCCGCGATCAGCAGGCCGATGCCGTTCAGCACGAAGAAGAGCACGTACTCGCGGCGGAGTCCGCTGCGCTCACGGTGCCGCCAGGTCCAGTACCGGTTCCCGAAGTAGGTCGCGACGGTCGCCACCGTCGTCGAGATCAGCTTCGCGGTCAGCGGCTTGTCGTGCAGCATGCCCACGCCGGAGTCGGCGAGCACCAGCGGGTTGTCGAAGACCAGCCAGTTGTAGATCGGAAGGTCGACGGCCAGACCCAGCAGACCGACCAGACCGAACTTGGCCACTTCGTGCACCAGGTGTTCGAACTGGCGATACATCGTGGTGACGAGTTTCAACGGTCTCTGTAACCTTCTGTGATCACACCGCAACGGGGAGGGCAGCTTCCCACGGTACCTGCCGACCGGGCCGACCCTGAAATCCGCCGCGCGTGCCAGGAGTGTCACGGTGGCCGCCGTTCGCGCGGTGATGTATGGACATTAGGCTCCAGGCTGTGAAGTTCGAACGAAACGACCTCCCCGTCGGTACGCCGGTCGTCGGCATGGTCGGCGGCGGTCAGCTGGCCCGGATGACGCAGGAGACCGCCATCGCGCTCGGCATCCAGCTCCGCGTGCTGGCCGAGGGCCCGACTGTGTCCGCGGCCCAGGCGGTCGCGGACGCGCCCGTCGGCGACTACAAGGACCCGGAGACGGTACGGCGGTTCGCCGCGGAGTGTGATGTGGTCACGTTCGACCACGAGCATGTCCCGACCGACCTGCTGCACGCGCTCGAGGCGGACGGCATCAAGGTCCATCCCGGTCCGGACGCGCTGGTGCACGCCCAGGACAAGGCGGTGATGCGGCGCCGGCTCGACACTTTCGACGCGCCCTCACCGGAACACCAGGTGGTCGAGACACGAGCGGACGTCGTGGACTTCGCCAAGCGGCTCGGCGGATTCCCGATCATCCTCAAGACCACCCGCGGCGGGTACGACGGCAAGGGCGTCTGGTTCGTGGACGGTCCGGACGACGACGCGATCGCGGTCGCGTTCGGCAGCGGCGTACCGATCCTGGCCGAGGAGAAGGTCGACTTCGTCCGCGAGCTGTCCGCGATCGTCGCCCGCTCGCCGCACGGCCAGGCGGTCGCGTACCCGATCGTCGAGTCGGTCCAGAAGGACGGCATCTGCGTCGAGGTCACCGCGCCCGCGCCCGGTCTGGCGCCGGAGAGGGCCGCGCAGGCCCAGCAGACGGCGCTGAAGATCGCCGGTGAGCTCGGTGTCGTCGGCATCCTCGCGGTCGAGATGTTCGAGGCCCGCGACGGCCGGCTGCTGGTCAACGAGCTCGCGATGCGCCCGCACAACACCGGTCACTGGTCGATCGAGGGCGCGATCACGTCCCAGTTCGAGAACCACCTGCGGGCAGTGCTGGATCTGCCACTCGGATCACCGGCCGCGCGAGCGCCGTACACGGTGATGGTCAACGTGCTCGGCGGCGACGTCCAGGACATGCACCGCGGGCTGTTGCACTGCCTGGCCCGCGACCCCGGGCTGAAGGTCCACTTCTACGGGAAGTCGGTGAAGCCGGGTCGCAAGATCGGCCACGTGACGGCGTACGGCGACGACCTCGAGCAGACCCGTGAACGCGCCCGGCACGCGGCGGCCTATCTGACCGGCACCATCGACGAATAGGAATGACCATGAGTGTTGGCATCGTGATGGGGTCGGACTCGGACTGGCCGACGATGAAGGCCGCGGCCGAGGTGTGTGACGAATTCGACGTGCCCTTTGAGGCAGACGTCATCTCGGCGCACCGGATGCCGGTGGAGATGATCGACTACGGACGGTCAGCACACGAGCGGGGACTGAAGGTGCTGATCGCGGGCGCCGGCGGGGCCGCGCACCTGCCCGGCATGCTCGCGTCGGTGACTCCGTTGCCGGTGATCGGCGTACCCGTGCCGCTCAAGTACCTGGACGGGATGGACTCGCTGCTGTCGATCGTGCAGATGCCGGCCGGGGTCCCGGTGGCGACGGTGTCGATCGGCAACGCGCGCAACGCCGGCCTGCTCGCGGTCCGGATCCTGGCCGCGTCCGACGAGAAGCTGCGGGACCGGATGATCGCCTTCCAGGAGTCCCTGGCCGACCTGGCCCGGGCGAAGGGCAGTACTGTGCGTGACGGCGCGGCAGAGCTGCGTAAAGGCTAGTCTTGTAGCTGGTTTTCCAGAGCCGGGGACGGGTAGTCATGAGATCCCACCCGATGTCGTCTAAGGTCGTCGATCGTGACTCCGCCCACTGAACCGGACACGCAGCGCATCCCGGTCCGTTACTGGATCTGGCTGTTCGGTGCTGCCGTGTCCCTCCTGGGCGACCTGACGATGACGTTCGCCATCGGATGGTCGGCCAGCCAGCACGGCGGCCGCGTCGCCGGTCTGATCCTGCTGCTCGCCGCCGCACCGCGCGCCGCCCTGCTCCTGGTCGGCGGCGCGGTCGGCGACCGCTTCGGCGCCCCCCGCGTCCTGCTGGCCAGCTGTACGGCGATGTTCCTGGTGACCGCCGCGCTCGTCCCGGCCTCGCTGGCCGTGGGCGAGCCGGTCTGGCTGCTGGTCGTGCTGGCCCTCGTCGTCGGCGTGATCGACGCGTTCTTCCTGCCGTCGTCGCGCTCCATGCCGCGCCTGCTCGTCCCACCGGAGCAGGTTCCGCGCGCACTGGCCAGCTTCCAGGTCACCGGCGTCGTCTTCGCCGTCACCGGCACCGCCGTCGGCGGCGTCCTGGTCAGCTGGGCCGGCCTCAAGGCCGCCGCCGCCTTCGACTCCCTCACCTTCCTCGCCATGATCATCGTCCTGATCCTGCTGCGCGGGACGATCGCCCCGCCCGGACGGATGCCGTCCGGCATGCTGCGGTCGATCGCAGCCGGCATCAGGGTCGCTTTCGGGCGCCCGCTCACCCGCGCGCTGCTGATCACGATGACGGTGGCGGCCGGGTTGCTGATACCGCTGGATGCGTTGCTGTTCCCGCTGCTCGCCCGGTCGCACGGCTGGGACGCGGCGACCGCGGGTCTGCTCGTCGCGAGCCGGAGTCTGGGGGTGGGAGTGATCGCGGTGCGCATCCTCATGCGTGGCGCGTTTCCACGGCCGGGTGTGTTCGCAGGCATCGGCCTGCTGGTAGCCGCCGCGGGCCTGCTAGGTCTGTCCGTACTCGACCCGTTGCCGTTGGCCTTCGCGGCCGGCGTGCTCAGTGGGATCGGCGTCGGCACGTTCACCGGTCACGTGCTGCCGCTCTTGATGAACTCCGTCGAGCGTGAGTACCAGTCCCGCCTGCAATCTGTCGTCGTGCTGTGTCAGAGCCTCGCGCTCGTCGTGATGAACCCGGTGCTCGGCAGTCTCTCGGATGTGAGCGGGGTAGGCATCACCGGTGTCTGCCTCGGCATTTCCGTGGCCGCCGCCCTCACCGGTCTCGTCGTCCTGACCCGCCCCGTCCTGCGCAACGCAACTGTCACGGGACACTAGGGCTTGCCGGGGGCTCGGTAGGTCCAGCCGGCGGCGCGCCATTGGGCGGCGTCGAGGAGGAGGCGGGCGTCGATGACGACGGGGTGTTCGACGACGCCGCGGAGGGCGGCGGGGTCGAGTTCGCGGAACTCGGGCCACTCGGTGAGGTGGAGGACGGCGTGGGCGCCTTCGCAGGCCTCGGTGGCGGAGGCGGCGTAGCGCAGCGTCGGGCGGACCTTACGGGCGTTCTCCATCGCCTCCGGGTCGTAGACGGTGACGTTCGCGCCGTGCAGCTGGATCCGGCCGGCCACGTCGAGCGCGGGCGAGTCGCGGACGTCGTCCGTACCAGCCTTGAACGCGGCGCCGAGGACGGTGACGTTCTTGCCGACCCACTCGCCGCCGAGCACCTCGTGGGTGACGTCGACGATCCGGGCGCGTCGGTGCTGGTTGATGTCGTCGACCTCACGCAGCAGCGTGATCACCTCTTCGACGCCGAGCTCACCGGCCCGGTGCATGAACGCGCGTAGGTCCTTCGGCAGGCAGCCGCCGCCGTACCCGGGGCCGGCGTTCAGCATGCCGCGGCCGATCCGCCTGTCGTACCCGAGCGCGTCGGCGAGTTGGGTGACATCCGCACCGGCCGCGTCGGCCAGCTCGGCGAGCGCGTTGATGAAGGAGATCTTCGTGGCCAGGAAGGCGTTCGCGCCGCCCTTCACCAGCTCCGCGGTCGGCCGGTTGCACACGACCACCGGCGAACCCTCCGCGATCGGTGTGGCGAAGACCTCACGCAGCCGGGCCTCTGCGGTCGCCGACTCCACGCCGAACACGAGCCGGTCCGGGTGCAGCGTGTCGTCCACGCCGTGCGCCTCGCGCAGGAACTCGGGCTGCCAGGCGAGCTCGACCGCCGTACCCGCCGGCGCCTCGGTGTGGAAACGCTGCTCGATGTGCTTCGCCGTACCGACCGGGACCGTCGACCGGCCCACCACCAGCGTCGGCCGGGTCAGCAGCGGCGCGAGCATGTCGACGACCGAGTTGACCTGGGTCAGGTCGGCCGCCTCGCTGCCCTCGAGTTGCGGCGTGCCGACGCTGATGAAGTGCACGTCGGCCCAGTCCGCGATCTCGCGGTAGTCCTTGGTGAACCGCAGCCGGCCGGAGTCGACGTGCTTCTTCAGCAGCGGGTCCAGCCCGGGCTCGTACAGCGGGGCCTTGCCGTCGTTCAGCAGCTTCAGCCGGTGCTCGTCGATCTCGACCCCGACGACGTCGAAACCGAACTCGGCCATCCCCGCGGCGGTGTTCGCCCCGAGGTAGTTGGTACCGATCACGGCGATCCGCAGGGGGCGGGAGGTCGCTTCACTCATGTCCGGGACTCTACCCACCACGGTTATCACCCGGTGACCGGCTCATGTCCGAGGGCCCACCAGGGCGTGCGCTGTTGGTCACTTTCGGCGTCCGACGGCTGCCGAGCGGCGGGCCCGCGTCGTACAGTGCGACTCGTGAGTAACTCATTCGACCTGTACGCGCTGTCCGAGGAGCACCAGGCGATCCGGGACGCCGTCCGCGACGTCTGCGACGCCAAGGTGGCCCCGCACGCCGGTGACGTGGACGAACTCGCGGAGTTCCCGAAAGCGTCGTACGACGCGCTGAAGGCCTCGGACTTCCATGCCCCGCACATCCCCGAGCAGTACGGCGGCGCCGGGGCGGACGCGCTCGCGACCGTGATCGTGATCGAGGAGGTCGCCCGGGCGTGCGCCTCGACCTCGCTGATCCCCGCGGTGAACAAGCTCGGCTCACTGCCGCTGCTGCTGTCCGGGTCGGAGGAGGTCAAGCAGCGCTACCTGCCGCCGGTCGCGGCGGGTGACTCGATGTTCTCGTACTGCCTGTCGGAGCCCGAGGCCGGCTCGGACGCCGTCTCGATGAAGACGCGGGCGGTGCTCGACGGCGACTCGTACGTGCTGAACGGCGTGAAGCGCTGGATCACCAACGCCGGCGTCAGCGACTTCTACACGGTGTTCGCGGTGACCGATCAGGCCGCGCGGTCGAAAGGGATCTCCGCCTTCGTGGTCGAGAAGTCCGACGACGGTGTCTCCTTCGGTGCGCCGGAGAAGAAGCTCGGCATCAAGGGTTCGCCGACCCGCGAGGTGTACTTCGACAACGTGCGGATCCCGGCGTCGCGGCTGATCGGGGCCCCGGGCACCGGGTTCGGCACCGCGATGGCGACGCTCGACCACACCCGCGTGACGATCGCCGCGCAGGCGCTCGGGATCGCCCAGGGTGCGCTGGACTACGCGCTCGGGTACGTGCAGGAGCGCAAGCAGTTCGGCAAGGCGATCGCGGAGTTCCAGGGCCTGCAGTTCATGCTCGCCGACATGGGCATGAAGATCGAGGCCGCCCGGCAGCTCACGTACGCCGCGGCCGCCCGCTCGGAGCGTGGTGACAAGGATCTGACCTACTTCGGCGCCGCCGCCAAGTGCTTCGCCTCCGACGTCGCAATGGCCGTCACCACCGATGCCGTCCAGCTCCTAGGCGGCTACGGCTACACCCACGACTACCCGGTCGAACGCATGATGCGCGACGCCAAGATCACCCAAATCTACGAAGGCACCAACCAGGTCCAACGAATCGTCATGGCGCGGCAGTTGCTCAAGGGTCTCGGCTGACGACGTTTCCGCGGGTCAGGCTCATATTGAGCTCCCGCGGGCGGCCTGGTCCGCCGGAGGTCAGGCTGCAGCGGAATCGCCGCTGCTCCGTGCCTGCTCCGTCAGCCGAACGAGAAGCCCTGCCAAGCGACAGTCGACGGCCAAGCGAGCACGGTCATGCGACGACGGCAGAAGATGGGTGTAACGGCGAAGTGTGAAGCCGGGATCGTGATGACCCAGGTACTCGGCGAGCTCCTTGATGTTGACACCGTTGTGGAGCGCCACGCTGGCGAAATGGTGGCGCAGGGCATGCATGCCGGTCTTGCGGTCCGTGATGTAGTGGCGACGACCGCGGTTGTCCCGAGTAGGTGGCGGGACGACGCCGACCGTCGCTAGCGCGGGCTTCCAAATCGTCTCGTCGTAGTTCCGAGCTCGGATCTGCTTCCCATCCGTCCAGGCGAACATGAGCTCCACGGCCCGCACCGTGCCATCGGGGGCGATGACGATCTTCGGCGAACCTGGCCACGACCCGGAGCACCTGGAGCAGAAGGTCGCGATGATCGCGGCAGTGAACCAGGCCGGCGCCGTCGGCATCAAGCTCCGTGGCCCGGTCAGCGAGCACGACCAGCAGGCATTGGCCGAAGGCGTCGCGGCGATGAACACGACCCGCAGCCGGCAGGCTTGGCTCAACCACCTCATCGAGGCGCAGCTGATCATCTGGCTGGCCGATGCCACCGGACAGAGCCGCGCCGACATCATCCAGCGCCTCGCGATTCAACTCGGATCCGTCATCCCACCCGAACCACCGGGTTGAGCGGCGCTGACCGGTGGGGTCCGAAGACCGCCTGACGAACGCCGGCGTAGCGCGTGCAGCCATCGAACCGGCCAGGACGTCCGACCGGCTCGCGCCGCGCGGACGAGACGATGCCGCTCCGCCTGAGCGAGCAGTTCGTCCTGCCGGGCTTCGGCCATCGCCTTACCGATGTAGGGATGCATGAGTTCCTCCGTTCCGAGCGGAGCGACAGCCGCTCCTTGGACGAGCAGGCAGCGGTACGGCGGCGCGAATCGGCGTCCGGCGCCCATCTCGGCGAGCGGTACGCCGAGCTTTCGGGCCGCGCCAGCCATTCCGGTGCCGGCTGTTTACGGTGGTCCGAGCCAGCCTGAAGAACGATGACGGGCCGCGGCAGGCCCGTCCGCCAGCCGGCGAACACACGAGCGAGCGTCCTGCTTACGTGGTTCCTGCGGGTGGCTGCTTTCCCGTGCGTGCCTGGGACTTGCACGTTCAGCAGCGCCCGCGGCGGCGGCGATCGAGAACGGCGAACGCCACGCGCCCGGCCGATGCGGACGATTCCATCGTCAACCTCCAGGGTCGTTTCCAGCTGCCGCGGCACGATCCGGTGGGCGGATCGTCCGGGCGGTCGCTAGTGCATACACCGCGGCACCGGGAAACTGGGCGCCCGCGAGCCGCCCAGTTCGCGCCATGGGCGGTGTATATACCGGGCAGAGGCACGACAAGGTGCGGAAGGAAGGAGTGCAGGATGGTGACAGCCGATCTGCTCTCACGGGCGCGGGCCGGGGATGGCGAGGCGTTCCGGGAGCTGGCCGAGTCCCACCGGCGGGAGCTACAGGTGCACTGCTACCGGATGCTCGGATCCTTCGCCGACGCCGAGGACGCCGTCCAGGAGACGATGCTGGCCGCCTGGCAAGGCATCGGCGGGTTCACCGAGGAACGCGCATCGCTGCGCACCTGGCTGTACAAGATCGCCACCAACCGGTGCCTCAACGCGCGCCGCGCGGCGAGCCGACGCCCGGCCAGGGAGTGGGATATGTCGCAGTTCCAACCGCCCGTGCCGACCCCGCGCGACGAGGCCGCCTGGCTGCAGCCGTTTCCTGACGCGTTCCTCGAGGGCGCCGTCGACCAGCCGCTCGGGCCGGAGGCCCGCTACGAGCAGAGCGAAGCCATCTCGCTGGCCTTCGTGGCCGCCCTGCAGATGCTTCCGCCCCGCCAGGTTGCCGTCGTCATCTTGCGCGACGTCCTCGGATTCCACGCCAGCGAGGTAGCCGGCATGCTGGAGGTGACCGTCCAATCGGTCAACAGCGCCCTCAAACGAGCCCGCGCTAGCCTGCAGCGCCGCGAGCAGCCGGCCGCCGGCCACCAGCCGCCGCCCGCCGCTGGCTCGCCCGCCGAGGACGCGGTCGTGGCCATGTTCGCCCGCGCGTGGGAGTCGGCCGACCTCGACGCGCTGGTGGCCCTGCTGACCGACGACGTCTTCATCGCGATGCCTCCGGAGCCCTTCGGATACGAGGGCCGAGAACTCGTGGCCCGCTACTGCGCCCGCCAGTTCGCCGCGGGCCGCAGGTTCGACCTCGTGCCGGCCCGAGCCAACGGCCAGCCCGCGTTCGGGGCATACCTGCGCGGCCCGGCCGGAATCCGCCACGCGACCGCCTTCTACGTGCTCACCCTTGCCGGCGGCCGGATCTGCGGCATGACCCGCTTCGAGGCCAGCGTGCTGCCGTGGTTCGGGCTACCGCGATCGCTCCCCAGCCGATAGCCAGCACCGAGCCACGGAGAGGCTGCACGCGCCGCACGAGTTCTTCCGCGTCCGCGGGCTGCGCGAGGGGATACGGGCCTGGGAGGAGCTGCGGCGGCTGCTGGCCGACGCGCCCGCACCGGCCCGCGAGCCGGCGGGCGACGACGGCTGAGACGCATTGACCGACGAGGAGGCAGCGATGGCACCTGACCGCGACGACTCGCCGAGATGGGCGCCGGACGCCGATTCGCGCCGCCGTACCGCTGCCTGCTCGTCCAAGGAGCGGCTGTCGCTCCGCTCGGAACGGAGGAACTCATGCATCCCTACATCGGTAAGGCGATGGCCGAAGCCCGGCAGGACGAACTGCTCGCTCAGGCGGAGCGGCATCGTCTCGTCCGCGCGGCGCGAGCCGGTCGGACGTCCTGGCCCGTTCGATGGCTGCACGCGCTACGCCGGCGTTCGTCAGGCGGTCTTCGGACCCCACCGGTCAGCGCCGCTCAACCCGGTGGTTCGGGTGGGATGACGGATCCGAGTTGAATCGCGAGGCGCTGGATGATGTCGGCGCGGCTCTGTCCGGTGGCATCGGCCAGCCAGATGATCAGCTGCGCCTCGATGAGGTGGTTGAGCCAAGCCTGCCGGCTGCGGGTCGTGTTCATCGCCGCGACGCCTTCGGCCAATGCCTGCTGGTCGTGCTCGCTGACCGGGCCACGGAGCTTGATGCCGACGGCGCCGGCCTGGTTCACTGCCGCGATCATCGCGACCTTCTGCTCCAGGTGCTCCGGGTCGTGGCCAGGTTCGCCGAAGATCGTCATCGCCCGACTCACAGGCGATTGCAGCTACATCCCTCGGACGAGCCGGTCACCGAGGTCCGAGCGGCGGTAGAGGACCGAGCGGCCGTGCCGCGCCGAGATCAGCAGGCCGGCCGCCCGCAGTGCGCGCAGATGCTGGTTGACCGCGGTCGTTGTGACCTTCAGGCGCACAGCAAGCTCGGTTGACGACGTCGGCGTCTCGAGCAGTCCTAACAGGCGGGCCCGGACACGGCCGACCAGGCCAACCAGGGCCGCTGGCGGCGTACTCGTCTCGGCCTCCCAGAGCGTTCCCAGGCCGCGTGCCGGGTAGATGAGGTGCGGCGGCTCGTCGGGGGAGATGGGCACCGATCCGCGTCGGCTGAAGAGCGAGGGAGTGAGCGTCAGGCCGCGGCCGGCGGTCGAGGTGCGGTAGGAGTAGTCGCTGCGCAGCCGTACCCGCAGGACGGTGCCGTCCAGGCGTACATGTGGGTCGATGCCGGCGAACATCGCCGCGAGACCGGCCTGGGCGGTGACCCGGCCGCGGTAGACGACGTCGGCCTCGAGCACTGTCCGCATCCGCGCCCAGTGCGGCTCGAAACAGGCCTCCCAATAGTCCCGCAGCGCTGCCAGCACACGGTCGAGCACCTTGTCCGGCCGGCCCCGTAGTGCCGGCGGAAGCGTGGCCGGATGGATCTGCGCCAGGTCCGCGCGTACGACGCCGGCCGGGGTGCCCGTGAGCGCCGCCAGTTCGTCGTCGATCCCGCCCAGCGGTGTGTAGGGCCGTGGGGTGAGGAAGTCCGGCGTCCACAGCGACTCGTTGGTCAGGGCGCGGAGCAGTTGCAGGTCGAGGCCGGCCCGGGCCGGCCCGGTGGCCCGTAGCCAGGGCAGCTGGAGCGGGAATCGGCCGGGGTCGCGCAGGGTCCGCAGGGACAGGGCCAACTCGTTCAGCGGTGAGATCGCGAACCGTACTTCGCCGAGGTCGTTGCCCGCGAGCTCGTACTCGATCATGAAGCAATACGCTATATCTCTGGTGCCGGGAAGCTCCGGATGCCACAACTGTCGAGTGCCTGAACTCCTCCGCGACTGGACGCTCACCGCTGCGGGATCGCACGTACGTCGCCTCGACAGTCCTCACGCCGTACTCGCGATCCACTTCGAGCTGACCACGGTCGGGGCCCAACCGCGGCCGTCGCAAACCAGGCCGCCACACGCAGGAACCAACGCCACGCACCTGTCGACGGCACGAAGAGAGTTCTCGTGCTCTCGACGCTTACAAGGAAGGTCCACAAGTGAGACGAACCAAAGCTGTCCTGGCTGTCGCGGCAATCGCGTTGACGCCAGTGCTTCTGACAACCACCGCTGCGTTCGCCGCCGAGCCGGTCGGCGCCCCGACCGCTTGCCAGGCGCCCACGGACACCTTCGTCGTGACCACGCCGGTGGACGAGATGTCCGACGACGATGTGCGGATCACGATCTTGCGCATCATCGGCGACCCGAGCACGGGCTACGAGGTCGAGGCCGCCGCGCAGGAGGCCTTGAACGGCACCGTCGAGGACCAGCGCAACTTCCTGACCACCGACCGCTGGCCGGCCCGAGCCGAGGACGACAGGTTCGCCGTCCTTAGAACCCTCTACTTTGCCAACGTGTACAACGACCGCGGCGTCAGTACGGCGGTGCAGCAGGCTCTCAACGACGGCACACCGACTGTCCTGCGCGCCTTCCTGGAGACCGGCTGCCGCATCGCCCAGTTCGAAGACGACAGGTTCGCCATCTTGCGAATGCTCGCCGATCCGACCACCACTGCGGCGGTCCGTGCGGCGGCCCAGCAGGCCCTCCACGAGGGCACACCGGAAGCGGCGCGGTACTTCCTGGAGCACGGCCAGTTCGAGGTCTAGGACACCGAGCCGGTCCGCCCACAGGAACTGAGCCCAGCCGAACGACTGGGCTCAGTCCACCGGGGAAGCAAAGTTCAACAGGGCTCACAGTTCAACGGGGTCACCACCTGGATCACTCCCGAGCGCTGATTCGTACCAACGTTTCTCTCCGGGGAGGGTACTGAATGAGTCACCTGAGTTGGCCTGCCGACGGACCCGACCTGGCGGACATTCTCAGCTGGATTCGCCACGCTTTTGCCGGTCGGACAGTGGACGGGCCAACGCGGGTGTTGCGCGTCAAATCCTGGGGCGTCACCGCTGAGTTCGTCGTGGATGGCCGGCCGATCGTGGTCAAGCACAGCCAGCCGGTCCTGTACCCACAGACGCGCTCGATTCACACCGCGCTCGAAGCGGTCTGCCCGGACGCGATCCCGCCGCTCCTCGCTTTCGCTGAGGAGCACGGCTGGCAGCGCACGGCATTCGCTGTCGTCGCGGGCAAGACAGTTCAGGATGCCGGTGGCTCCGCGTTGGTCGACATCGCGTCTGCCCTTGGTCGTGTCCAGGTCGAGTTCGCCCGGAGCGGCGATGGCGGCGGGTTGCCGACGTACGACCTGTTGTCGGTTGCGGACACACTGGCCGACGACGTCGGCCGAACGGGCGATGTCGATCCACGCCTTGTCACCGCTCTCGTCGAGGCGTTGCCCACGCTGCGCCGGCGGGCCGAGGAACTCGTTCAGGCGCCCGTGAGCATCGACCATCCCGACGTACAGGACACCAACGCTCTGGTCCGCGACGACGATGCTTCGATCGTCCTCCTCGATTGGGAAGAGGCGATGGTCGGCTGCCCGTTCTTCTCACTTCACCGCCTGCTGCGAGACGCCGAGCTCGTGCACCTGACCGGTCCGGTACGGCGTGCGTACGTGGACTCACTGCAGGCATGGGGAGACGAAAGGACGTTGGATCGCTGGATCGAGTTGGCCCTCGCCCTCGCACCCCTCAAGCTCGCCGGCGAAGCCCGCTCCTTCGCCCGGGCCCTCGGCCTGCAACAACCCCACAGCAAATACACGACCCGCCTGATCACCGACTGCCTACAGAAGCTGACGACGTCCTCGAACGCCTGACACCCGATGTCCCTACTCCCGGCTCCCCGCTCCGCCGAGATATTCGCACCAGACGTACTTGATCCGACTGTTAGCTTTCTGACCTTCGACACCCTCGAAGCAGCCACCGGAGGTATGTAATGGATCAGCGAGAGGCGATTGTCGCTGTGGTCCGACGATGCGAGCGGGTGCTCGTTATTCAGCGCGGCCCAGCCGCCCGGCTACCGGGCTACTGGGCACCACTCAGCGGCAAGCTCGATCCCGGCGAAACGCAGGCGGAAGCCCTGGTCAGGGAGGTACGCGAGGAAGTCGGCCTGAAGGTGACACCCATCGCCAAGGTTTGGGAATCACAGACTGAAGACGGCGCGTTCGTCCTCCACTGGTGGACCGCCGAACCCGAAGAAGGCGACCTGGTCACCCATCCAGGAGAGGTCAGCGACGCCAGATGGGTCACGGCCCGCGAGTTCTCCCAACTCCAGCCAACCTTCAGCTCCGATCGCCCGTTCTTCGAGCAGGTGCTGCCTAACCTCTGACACACGGCCGTGGCGCCGAGCGTTGGCGGTCGACGTCTGCTCGTGCCGCATGGCGCGCGAAGTCGCCCAGGTCCCGTCGGGTAGCGGAGACACCAGGAAATGGTCAGCAAATGTCGCCAGCGGTTCCAGAACCTGCGGTGCGAGAAATTCGAGAATCTGCGGTGCTAGAAAGCGGCGATAACTTGCGAGCGTTCCCGGCGGGTGAGAGTGCTGATCAACGCTGACTGACCATGGCGGCGCTCGGCCAGGCGCACCAGCAGGTCGCGCACAGGCGCGAAGACTTCCGCCGGGAATGCCGGCGTCGGGACTTCGAGACTCAGCGCAAGGTCGTCGGTGTGAACGACGATCTCCAGCATGCGGGTAAGCAAGAAGTCATCCCGGCGCAAGGACCAACCTTGCCAGGGAATCAGGACCACATCAGCAGCGGTACGGCTCGCGAGCAGCGTCCTCAGCGTCGCGAGTGCGTTGTCGACTCGAGTCCTGAGCGCGGCTACGCCAAGCGCAGCCTCGGCCTCGTCCGTGGTGCGGTCGTTGACCGCGTCATCCGGAGAGCTCGACACCACCCATGCAGCGCGATGATAGTGCTCGTCGACCGAGTTCAGTGGTGGGATGTCGGTTGTAACTTGGAGGAGTTCTGCGGCGCGCACCAGCTGCTGCCCCAGGTGGCAGGCAAGTCCTCCGACGGACATCTTTGGCAAGACGCTCTGCCGTAGCCATCGATCGGACACCTGGGCCTGTTGGATCAAATCCTCAACAATTTCCGCAGCGATCGGAAAGACCGCATCCCGGCGATCGGAAGTCGAATACACGGTACAAGTCTGGCATGTGCGCCTTTGCAACTCGACTGGGGTGGCGTCGGCGCTCGACGTGCACACCGTGGGCCTCGCGGAGCAACTGAGCTGGTCGGTGGGCCCGTCAGCGCGGGCGGCTGAGGCTTCGCCAGGAACGGCCGATCCGGGTTCGGCGGAAGGCAGACCAGAGCGGATGCCTGGCCAGACGGCGGATCAGCCGCCGCTGCGCGACGCGCCGTACGCCGCGGACCGTCGGGCGCGACGAAGGTCGTGGTGGCTTCGCCGGACCAGGAACAGCGGCAAGGGAGATGCTGCGGGCTTCGGTGCGTACGGCGGGCGGGAGGTGGCCGTTGATCTCGGCCAGGTGCTGCTCGAAGGATGCTCTCCACAGTGCCTGCCGGAGTGCTGCCTCATCCGGGGCAGAACTGGTGCCGGCCGCCGAGTCCGCCCACAGCGTTCGGACGGTCTGCGGTTCCAGTCCCTCCAGCTCCGAGCCGGTGATGAGCTCCCCGATCAGATCGCGATCCGGCGCATCGGCCATGCGCCGCAGCCGGGCCTGGGCCCTTCCCCGCCCGGACGGGCCCGGTTTGAAGAACGGAATGTCCGCCCACTCGGGGATCAACCGACGGACCAGGTCACGGTGCAGAGCGTTCTCGAGCCGCTGGGCGGGATCGAGCGCGAAGGCACCGCGGACGAAGGACGGAATGAGCAGCGGTGAGACCACGCCGCTGCGCTCGCCTGTGGTCCCCCAGCGGCGGAGCCTTTCGACCAGATAGAAGTAGTCGAGCATGGTCGCGTTCTCGATGCCTCCGTGAATCGCATCTCGCAGCACCTGCTCGATCTGAGCGGAGACGGCGGCGCGAGCCTCCTCGGACGGGCCGGCCGCAGCGACCAGCCGGCTCTGCAGACGGCTGACGAATGCCCGGAGCTTCGGCTCGAGCGGCAGGGTGTCGAGCTGGAGGACGTCGGCCGGGTAGAAGTGCCCGTGCGCGACCTCGCCACCCGCGCCGCCGATCGCGAGGTGTGTGACGATCGAGAGGCTGCTGGGTGGGGTGTGGAAGAGGTAACTGGCGGGTCTGAGGCCGTCGGCGTAGCGGTGCCACCGGAGGGCGCGGCTGACGAGGGCAGGAGGGGCCGGCCGAGCCTGTGGAGGTTGGGCTGATTCTGTGCGAGGGGTCACGGCGTGCTCCACCTGGAAAGGAAGCAGACCCACCAGGTCCTCGGCGACCTGCAGCTCGCCCGGCACCGCGTCGTAACTGTTGAGGCGTAAGTCCACACCGGCAGACAGAAAGGCCGCTGCGACCACGCGGGAGTCTCGGCCGCCGCTGAGATCCACAGTCGGCCTTCCCGGCCAGAGGTGGTCGACCGACCTCGCCACATCGCGCAGCGCCTCGGCGGTATCGTCGGCGGCGTCCACGCTGCCGGACCAGACGCTGCTGATCTCGACACCGCTGACGGTACAGCGGCGATGCCTGCCCTCGGCGACGATCCGGGTCGCGCCCGGCACGGCCAGGACCCCGTCGTACGGCGTGGTGTCGCCCATGAACCAGCCGCAAGCGGCCGCATAGCGCCAACCCCGCTCAGCCACCCTGGCCGCGACGCCTGCGAACAAGAGCGCGGCGACCGGCCGGTTGCTCCAGACCCAGCCGTCAGGCAGCCGGAGCTGGAACAGACGGCCCACTCCGATGGAGTCGGTGAACAGCTCGAGTCGTTCGTCGGCCGGGTCCAGGACGGCCATCGTGAACGGCGGCGCCAGATCCAGGAAGCGGGCGGGCGCCTGAAGAACTGCGCGCGCCAACCGCCCAGGGGCGTCGTGCAGCGGGACGTCGCCGACGATCCGCTCGTACCCGAGCGGCGCATGCAGACTCGCTACCCGGAGATCGCCGCTGTCCTGCCAGGAGGGCCAGAGGCAGTCGCGTTCGCGGCGATCCCAGACGTGCAGCCCGACCGTCTCCGCATCATGTCCCTGATGGACTGCCTCCTCACGCCAGAGGCCGCTGTAGTAGGCCTCGACCCGTCGGAGGCCCGCGGCAGCTCGCTGATTGTCGTCGGATCGATCGGAGACGTATGCAATCACAGTTTCCACAGTGCGGAGGATGCTAGCGCCGAAACGGCCGTGCGCACATATTTCGCGGGTAATTGAATTTTGTCGTGCTGTGTCACGGTGAGCAAGGAAGCAAAAACCCGGAGCGATGGAAAGTGGATCAGAGAATTTCCGTCAGAGGGTTTTCGACAATTCGAGGACAACCAGTTCTGTCCCGGTCTCTTCCTGGGCGGCGCGAGGTCGGTTTGTTGGCTCTTCACAGTCGACTCAGATCGGTCAACGGCGCACCCGATAGCGCAGGTGAAGCACCCGGTTGCCCTGAATCACCACGTCAGGATCCTCCAACAGGTGCTGCGCGTAGACCGACCCGAAGTAGCGCTTGCCGGACCCGAACACGACGGGTACGACGTCCATGCGCACCTCGTCGACCAGACCGGCGGCAAGCACCTGGCCACCGACGTCGCCGGCGGCGACCTCGACTATGCGGTCACCAGCAAGCTCCTGCGCCTTGGCCACCGCTGCCTCGACGCCGTCGACGAAGTGAAACGGCGCCGCGGGGTCCCAGCCCTCGGGCGCCGGCCGGTGAGTCACGACGACCATGTGGTCCATCCCGCCCGGAGGCTTCCCGTCCCAGCCGTCCGTCATGTCGAAGACGCGGCGGCCGACGACTGTCACCCCGATCTGGTCCCAGTACGGCCGGGTGTAGTCGTACGACGTCTGCGACACCTTCAGCACGCCGCTCTCGTCCAACGGCACGTCACCACTGGACAACCAGTCGAACAGCGGTCCGGGCTGGTCGTTCTCGTCCGCGACGAAGCCGTCCACCGACACCGAGCTGTACATGACCACCTTGCCCACGGGGCTCTCCTCTGCTCTGGGGTGCCCCCAAATTAGCGTCTCGTGAGCCGTCGCTCTTGTAGGAAATCAATCGGCCGGCAGCGGACAGCCGTCCAGCGCGTGGCCGGGATGTTCGCGCAGGAAACCGCCGCCGGACTTCGACGTACCGGGTCGGCGTGAGCCCGGTGAACGCCCGGAACTCGTGCCCGAAGTGGGCCTGGTCGGCCCAAACCTGCTCTACCGTCACCGGCCGGTCACACAGCTCGGCCGCGGGCATCACGGCTTGAAGTGCATCGCCGACGCCCCGCACCGCAGACACTGTGCATTGTGATGAGCCGGTTTGTTGCTTGGGCACAGGGTGGTCGCTGCGGTCATCACCGCGGCGATCCGGAGCTACAAGAGGAACGGAACCATGGAGATCATCGGAGTCATCGTCGCGGGCATCATCATCGGCCTGCTCGGAAAGTTCGTCGCGCCCGGCAACAAGGACAACATCCCGATCTGGCTCACCATCCTGTGCGGGATCGGCGGGGTGATCATCGGATGGTTCGTCTACACCGCGTTCGGCGGCAACGGCAGCCCCGGCGTCGACTGGGTGCGCTGGCTCGTGGCCATCGCGATCGCGGCCATTCTGGTCGTCATCGCATCCACGCTGACCGGCCGGAACACGTCCGCGCGGAGCTGAACCACGCGGAAAGCTGCCGGGGTGTCAGCCGACACCCCGGCAGACCGTTGTCAGGCTCCAAGGCCCCACCGGTCGGCCTTGCCTAGAATCGGAGGCTGACTATTGGTCTGAGCGGGGGCAGGAGGTCGAGGGTGGACCTGACCGGCACGTTGGCGGAAGCGGACTGGGTGTCGCATCGGCCGGCGGTCTTCGGGGCGGCGTACCGGATTCTCGGGACCGTGACCGAGGCCGAGGACGTGACGCAGGACGTCTGGTTGCGGGCCGCTGACGCCGACCTGTCCGAGGTGCGCGACCTGCGGGCCTGGCTGGTCACGCTGGCCGCCCGGACGTCGTACAACGTGCTCAAGTCGGCGCGCGTACGGCGTGAGTCCTACGTCGGACCCTGGTTGCCCGAACCGCTGCTGACCGGGCCGGACACCGCCGACCAGGTGCTCACGGACGAGTCAGTGGGCACCGCGATGCTCGTGGTGATGGAGACGCTGACCCCCGCCGAACGCGTCGCACTGGTGCTCCACGACGTCTTCGACTTCCCGTTCGGCCGGATCGCCGAGGTGCTCGGCTCGACGCCTGCCGCCAGCCGCAAGCTCGCCTCCCGCGCGCGGGCGCGGGTCGCCGCGGTCGAGGAGCGGCCCCGGGCATCCAGGGCCGAGACCGAACGGGTGCTTCAGGCATTCAAAGCAGCGGCCGACGCCGGCGACATGGCCGGGCTGGTCGCGTTGCTCGACCCCGAGGCCGTCTACACCGCCGACGGCGGTGGCAAGGTGACCGCCGCACGGAAGCTGGTCACCGGTGCCGAGACGATCGCGCTGCTGACGGCCAGGCAGATCGAGCTCAGGCGTCCGGACGAGTCCCGGATCATCGAGGTGAACGGGCAGCCGGCGCTGGCGACGTACCGCGGCGGCAGGATCGTCTGGCTCGACACCGTGGAGCTCGCCGGCGGGCGGATCACGGCGTTCCGGCGACTGGTCAATCCCGACAAGCTGGCTCACCTCGGTCACATCTGACGCCGCCGTGTTGTCTCCCTGCCGAACCCCCGATCCGCGGGGGAGCGAGGCTGGGAGGACGAGAAAGTGGCACACGTTGTGATCATCGGGGGCGGTTTCGCGGGTGTGTGGAGCGCGGCGGGCGCGGCCCTCGCACGCGGCGACGCGGACCTGCACATCACGCTCATCGCGCCGAACGAGCAGCTGGTACTGCGCCCTCGCCTGTACGAACCGGAGCCGGAGCTGGCCACGGTGGAACTCCGCCGGATCCTCGACCCGATCGGCGTCGAGCACGTGCGCGCGTCGGTCAGCACGATCGACACCGAGCGCCGCGCAGTGGTGGCCGACGGCAACGAGATCGGCTACGACCGGCTGGTGCTGGCGGCGGGCAGCAAGCTCGTTCAGCCCGAGGGTCTGCCCGGCGCGGAACGGCTCTTCGACATCGACACCCTCGACGGCGCCCGGCGGCTCACCGGCCGGCTGCGCGACCGCGAGGACTACTCCGTCGTGGTTGTCGGCGCCGGGTTCGTCGGCCTGGAGGCCGCGACCGAACTGGCCGCCCGCGGGCGGGTGCTGCTGGTGGACCAGTCGGACGTCGTCGGAGCGCAGCTCGGCCCGGGACCGCGCGAGGTGATCGAGGCCGCGCTCGACGAACTGGGCGTCGGACGACGACTCGCGACGACCGTGACCGAGGTCGGCGACGGGTACGCCGTACTGTCCGACGGCAGCCGGGTCGAGGCGGACGCCGTCGTCTGGTCCGTGGGGATGCGGGCCAGCGAGCTGACCCGTCAGATCTCCGCCGAGCTCGACCAGCTCGGCCGGGTGCCGGTGGACCATCGGTTGCGTGCCCTTCCCGAGGTGTTCGTCGCCGGGGACACGGCCGCGGCGACGTTCGACGCCGAGCACACGGTCATGCAGGCCTGCCAGCACGCCACCCCGCTGGGCAAGGTCGCCGGGTACAACGCGGCGGCCGACCTGCTCGACCTGCCGCTGCGCGACTTCACCCCAGGTCCGTATGTCACCTGCCTGGACCTCGGCGGTGCCGGTGGGGTCTTCACCCGGGGCTGGGATCGCAGGGTGATGGCGTCGGGCGCTGAGGGAGGGGCCGTCAAGAAGGGCATCAACCAGGCCATCCACCCGCCGGTCGACGACGCCGCGAAGATCCTCGCCGCCGCCGATCGCGTCTACCTCGAGCTGCCCTTCTTCCCTCGCGACGAGGAGCAGGACGCGCCGGCCGCGTGAGGACGACCGGCATCCGTCAAGTGACCAGTCTTCGTCCGGATTCCTAGTAAACCGGTCGTCCGACCGATATTTTTCCAGACATGCCACGAGTATCCGAGGAGTACCTCGAACAGCGCCGCCGCGAAGTCCTCGCGGCGGCGCGCACCTGCTTCATCCGTAAGGGTTTCCACGCCACCTCCATGCGTGACGTGGTCCGGGAGGCCGAGCTGTCGGCGGGCGCGGTGTACCACTACTTCCCGAAGAAGAACGACCTGGTCACCGCCATCGCCCGGGAGAACCTCGCCGCGGTCGCCGACACCATCGAGCTGATGATGCACCGGACTCCGCTGCCCCCGCTGGACCAGGTGATCGGCGAGATCTTCACCGTCTTGCAGGAGCACGACGACGCGATGGACGTGGCCCGCCTCGCCCTCCAGGTCTGGGGTGAGGCGGCCCGCTCGCCCGAGCTCGCGGTCCTGGTGCAGGCCCAGCTGTCGTTGATCCGCGACGCCTTCACCCGCCTGGCCCGCGGTTACCGCCGCGAGGAACGGCTGGCAGCCGACGTTCCCGCCGAGGCGGTCGGCGCGGCGATGATGGCGCTGCTGCCGGGCTTCTTCCTGCAGCGCGTAATGCTGCCGGATGTCACCGCACAGACCCTGCAGAGCGGTCTCCAGGCGGTGCTCGCACCCTCACTCGCTCAGGAGTCAGGAGGTATGTCATGACCGTCCACGGCCGCCACGCCGCACTGCCCGGCCAGCCCAAGATCCCAGCGGTCGTCGCACTCTTGGTCTGCGCCCTGACCGTTGTCCTCATCGCCTTCACCTGGCCCGCCGTACGGTCCCAGCCCAGAGACGTGCCGATCGTCGTGGCCGGATCCCCGGAGGCCACCAGATTCGTTCTCATGACGCTCCAACTCGACGTACCGGGGGTGTTCGAGCCGACCGTGGTCTCCGACCGCAAGGCAGCGACGACGGCGATCGCGGGCCGGGACGCGTACGGCGCGATCCTCATCGAGCCGAGTGGGACCGAGGTGCTCACCGCCAGCGCGGCCAGCCCCGCGGTTGCCCAACTGCTCTCACAGCTCGCCGACCGGCTCGGCGGTACCAGGGGCGGCCCGCCGCAGGTCACCGATGTCGTACCCGCTCCGGCCGACGACCCTCGGGGCGGGGGCCTGTCGGCGGGCGCGTTCCCCCTGCTCCTGGGTGGAATCGCCGGAAGCCTGGGACTGTCGCGGTTGCTGCGGTCCCCGGCGAAGCGACTGGCCGCCGGTACGGCGTTCTGCATCCTCGGCGGACTCGCCCTGACAACGGTCGACCAGTACTGGCTCGGAGCGCTGACAGGCGAGTTCTGGGCGAATGCCGGAGTAGTTGCCCTCGGCATCGGATCGATCGTGGTCACGTTGCTCGGCCTGGCGCGGCTCGGCGGGCTGCGGTCGTTCGGCCTCGGAGCGGCGTTCCTGCTGCTGGTCGGCAATCCCTTGTCCGGCCTCGCCAGTGCGCCGGAGCTGCTGCCGGCGGGCTGGGGCGCCTTCGGTCAGCTCCTGCCGCCCGGCGCGACGGGTTCGGCGCTGCGGTCCGTGGCCTTCTTCGACGGCGCTGACGCCGGGCGGCCGCTGATCGTGCTGGGCGTCTGGTGCGTCGGCGGACTCGCGCTCTTCTCGCTCGGCGCGTTCCGGCAGCACCTCGCCACGCGCGTACGAAGCTCATCCGCAGCCCTCCCGCTCGGCGGCGAGCCGGCCCGGACCACGGCACAGTAGGTTTCGATCATGTTGTTCGGCCGGAGCCGGGAGCTGCAACGGATCGACCGCTTGGTCGCGGACCTGGTGGACGGAGTTCCGGGCCACCTGGTGATTCGTGGCGAGGTCGGCTCCGGCAAGTCCGTGCTGCTGGACCACGCCGCCGGCTGCGGTGGCGACGACGTACAGGTGCTTCGCGGGTACGGCGTACAGAGCGAGGCCGAGCTGCCCTTCGCCGGCCTCTACCAGCTCCTCCGCCCGCTGCTCGATCGCGTCGACGATCTGCCGGAGCCGCAGGCACTGGCGCTGCGTGGTGCCTTCGGTGTGATCCCCTCCGGCGAGGTGGACCGGATGCTGGTGGGACTCGGTGCGCTGACCCTGTTCTCCGAGGCCGTGGAAGAGCGTCCGCTGCTCTGCCTGATCGACGATGCTCAGTGGCTGGACGAACCATCGGCCGACACGCTGCGGTTCGTCGCAGGTCGGCTGGTGGCCGAGCGGATCGGGCTGCTGTTCGCCGTTCGGGATCAGGAGACGGTCTGGTTTCCGGCCGCGCCGGAGGTCAGGCTGGCCGGTCTCGACAGCGCCGCCGCGACCGCACTGCTGGCGCAGCGTCATCCCGACTTGACCGGCGACGTGATCCGGCGCGTGATCGAGGAGACCTCGGCGAACCCGCTGGCGCTGACGGAGATCCCGGGGGCATTGTCTCCAGCACAGCGAGCTGGGATCGAGCCACTTGCCGGGCCGCTGCCGTTGCCCGAGCGGCTGCAGGCGATCTATCAGGGCCAATTGCACAAGCTGCCTGAGTCGACCAGGGCAATCCTCCTCCTCAGTGCGGCGGAGGAGAGTTGTAACCTCGCGGTCGTACTGCGAGCGGCCCGCCGGTGCGGCCTGGACCCGGCATCCCTTCAGCCGGCTGAGGCTGCCGGTTTGGTACGGACCGAGGATGCTGTCAGCGGCCGGCGGATCGTGTTCCGCCATCCATTGCTGCGCGCGGCGGTCTACAACGCAGCCAGGGTGAGCGAACGGATCGATGCGCATCGCAGGCTTGCGGGCGTGCTGGACCCGGAACTCGAGCCAGATCGGCGGGCCTGGCATCTTGCGGCGACCGTCACCGGCCCTGATGAGCGGATTGCGGCGGAGCTCGACCGCTGCGCGCAGCGGGCCTTGCAGCGTGGCGGGCCGGGCACCGCGTCCACTGCCTTCGAGAAGGCAGCCTGGTTGACCGAATCGACGAGCGAGCGCGCGAGCCGCCTGTCCGCGGCGGCACAGGCCGCGAACCTCGCCGGGCAGCCCGGCCGCGCCGAACGACTCGTGGTCCAGTCGGACCGGCTGTCCACAGATCCGCTGCTGCGGGCTCGCAACCGCCGGGTCAGCGCGAGCATCAGCTTCGACAGCGGCTCGTCCCTGACGACGCACACGCTGCTGCTGACGGATATCGGCGAGATCGCCGCTGCGGACCCCGAACTCGCAGCCCTGCTGCTGGTCGACGCGGTGCGGAATGCCTGGTTCGCCAACGACCGCGGCTGGTCGCGGGAGGCCATCCGAGAGCTGCATACCCTGCACCTTCCGGCCGGCAGCCCGACGCGGCCGGCCGTGCGCGTGGTGCTCGAGTTGTCGGATCGACTCGAGGTACTGACTGGAGCCGAGCCGCTTGGCCTCCCAGCGTCGTACGACGCAGCTGCCGAGAGCCGCTCACCGGCGGAGTTGGTGCTGCAAGCGGCCGCCGACCTGTCGCTGGCCGATGACGACGCGGCGCTCGTCGCGGCCGAAACCGCGGTGCGAGTCTGCCGGACGACCGGTCAGCTCGGCCTGCTCGTCCTGTCACTGCAGATCCTGGCCACTGTCGAGCTGCTGACCGGTCGCTATCGCTATGCCCGGGCGAACGCGACCGAAGGCCTCGAGCTGTCGACCGTGCTCGGACAGCAGAACCGGACCTGCCACTTCGAGGCGCTGCTCGCCTGGCTGGAAGCGGTGACCGGCGATGCAGAACGCTGTCGGCACTTGGCGACCCAGGCGCTGGGCCACGCCGAGGTGCACCGGGTGGCGCCGGTGGTGGCGATCGGCCGGTGGGCGCTGTGCCTGTGCGATCTCGGTCGCGGCCGGCCCGAGGAAGCGCTGGAGTTGCCGATCTTCCAGGAAACCAGGACGGCCGAGCACCCGTTGATCTCGGTTCGGCAGACGCCGGACCTGATCGAGGCAGCGGCGCGCACCGATCGTCGTGAGGACGTGCTCGACCGGCTGGCCCGGCTCAGCGCGTGGGCGACCGACAGCGGCCGGCGCGCCGCTCGTGCGGTCGAGCTGCGCTGCCGCGCGCTCCTGGCCGACGACGACACGACCACGGGCAAGCTGTACCAACAGGCGCTGGAGATGCACGACGCAGCGACCCGCGGGGGTCAGCCCAGACCGTTCGACCGAGCACGAACCCAACTCCTGTACGGCGAATGGCTGCGACGGCAACGACGTCCGGCCGAGGCCAGGATCCCGTTGCGGGCCGCTGCCAATACGTTCGACCAGCTCGGTGCGATGCCGTGGAGCGATCGAGCCGCGAGCGAGCTCAGGGCGGCGGGGGTCACCGGCCGTACGCTGCGAGCTCCGCTGCTCGACAGTCTCACCCCACAGGAAGTGCAGGTCGTCCGGTTGGCTCGGCAGGGGGCGAACAACCGGGAGATCGGCGCGCAGCTCTTCCTGAGCCCTCGCACGGTCGCCTACCACCTTCAGAAGGTCTACCGGAAGCTGTCGATCCGGTCCCGGATCGAACTCACCCACCTGCCTCTCGACACGCCGCCGGGCGACTGAGGACCAGTCATCCGGCAGATGCCTCCGAGCGACCGGATCCCTAGCGTCTCAACCATGCGGAGAAGCCCAGAACAGCCGGCGACGACAGAAGTCCGGTCCCTGAAGTTCGGCGTCGAAACCCCTACCTGCCTGGCCGGGATGATGTATCCAACGCCGTTCGCGACTGCTCAAGACGTGATCCGGGTGGCGTTGGAGGCAGAGCAGCTCGGGTACTACGACGTCGGCGGCAACGATCACCTGAGCACCATGCGCTTCATCCGGGAGGCATGGACGGAGCCGCCGGACTTCTACGAGCCGTTGATCACCTTGTCGAACATCGCCGCCAGGACGTCGGTGATCCGGCTCACCACCGGAATCCTGGTGCTGCCGATGCGTGATCCGGTCCTGCTCGCGAAGCAGGTCGCCACGCTCGACCAGCTCAGCAACGGCCGGGTGATCCTCGGGGTCGCGGTCGGCGGGTATCGCGACGAGTTCGAGGGCGTTGTCCCCGACCTCGCCGATGCCTCGCGGGCCGTGGTGGCCGCGGAGGGCATCGAAGCGCTCCGGGGCTTGTGGAACGACCGGCGCTTCTCGTACGCCGGCAAGTATCGGCGCTTCGACGACGTGGAGTCGTATCCGAAGCCGGTGCAGAACCCGTTGCCGATCTACTCCGGCGGCAACGTGGAGGGCTCGCTGCGCCGCGCGGGCGAACTGTGCGATGGCTGGCTTCCGGCGAAGGTCGGCCCGGACAAGATTCGCGCCGGGCGGGAGAAGGTCGCGGCGTACGCCCGCGCGGCCGGACGTGACCCGTCGGAGATCGTCACCGCGCTGCAGTCGGTCGTCTGCCTGGGCGACACCCGGGATCAAGTTCGCGAGCGGTTCGAACGGTCCGCGTTCGACCTGTTCCGCAGGTCGCTCGGTACGACGATGACCAAAGGGATGAGCCTGGACGCCTACTTCGACGCGAACCTGATCGGTACGCCGGACGAGGTGTGCGCCAAGGTCGAGGCCTACCGCGAGGCCGGGCTGGAGCATTTCTGCGCGACCCTGTTCGTCGGCACCACGGTCGACGAACTGATCGACCAGATGCGCCTCTTCGCCCGGGACGTGATGCCCGCCTTCCAGTCCACCCAGCCGAAGTAGACGTCCTTGCCTTGGCCGGGGTTACGGGACGACTGGTGGTTCACAGCGGGGCGTGAAGTTCGACCACCGTACCGTGCGGGTGGTTCGGTGTGACCTCGATTGATCCGCCGACGGCAGTGGCGCGGTCCTCGAGGTTCTGGAGTCCGCTTCGCCGGCCGGCCGCGGAGATGCCGATGCCATTGTCGGCGACCCGAAGTGTCACGCCCTGGCCCGTCACGATCAGGTCGACTCTGACGTCGGAGGCCTGGGCGTGGCGTACGACGTTCGACAGCGATTCCCGCAGCGTCGCAAGGATCTGGGGCCGGGCGTCGTCCGGTATGGCGGTGTCGATCGGGCCGGTGCAGGTGAGGTGTGGACGGAAGCCGAGCGGTTGGGTGTAGTCGTTGACCAGTGCGTAGACGTCGGCGCGCAACGAGCTCCGGTCGGGCTGGTGGTGAAGTTCGAAGATCGCGCCGCGCAGGTCATGGATGGTGGAGTCGATGTCCTCGACCGCGCGGCTGATCCGTTGCTGGGCGTCGGGACCGACCAGCCGGTGCATGCCCTGCAGTTGCAGACCGGTGGCGAAGAGCCGCTGAATGACCAGGTCGTGCAGGTCCCGCGCGATGCGGTCGCGGTCCTCCAGGACGGCGAGCGTCGACTGATCGCGCTGGGCCTGTTTGCGGTCGAGGGCCAGAGTGACCTGGTTGGCGAACATCCGCACCAGGTCGGTGCCCGGCGTCACCCCCAGCACCGCGCCCTGGGCGGCTGCGACGGCGAGGAGACCACCGGTGCTGTGGCTGCCTGGTGGGAGGGGCGCGAGGATGGTGCGGCCGACCAGTTCGAGCTCCGGTACCTCCGTCAGCAGACCGGCCTCTTTCGCCAGCTCGGCGACGTCTTCGATCACGACCTGCTCATCACCCTGGAGCGCGTCGGCCAACAGCGGCAGGTTCGCCGGGAAGCGGTGGCCGATGTAGCGCTGGAAGTCCGGTGGAGAATCGACGGCCTGGACGACCAGATCATCGCCATCGACCAGCAGGATCACCCCCACCAGCGAGCGAGACACCTCGCGAGCGCGGCTCGCGATCAGCTGCAGCGCCTCCTGGGGGTCGAAGTCGTCCAGCATCAGCTGGGTGATCTCGGCGGTCACCTCGTGCCAGCGGCGTCGGCGTTCGGTGTCGGCGTACAGGCGGGCATTGTCGATCACCACTCCGGCCGCCGCGGCCAGTGCCGTCACCGCGTGTTCGTCGTCGTCGGTGAAGTCGGCGCCTTCGGCCTTCTCCGTCAGGTAGAGGTTGCCGAAGATGCGATCCCCGCTCCGGATCGGTACACCGAGAAAGCTCTTCATCGGCGGATGATTGGCGGGGAATCCATAGGACTGCGGATGCTCGGACAGGTCGTCCAGCCGCAGTGCCTCGGGATGTTCGATCAGCAGTCCGAGAATCCCGTGCCCTTCCGGGTAGGGGCCGATCTCGGCGATCTGGTCCGCGGCGATGCCGCGGGTGATGAACCGCGAGAGTCGTTCGCCGTCACGCCGCACGACGCCGAGCGCACCGTAGCGGGCGCCGACCAGCTCACAGGCCGCGGCGACGATCCGGTCCAGCGTGCTGTTCAGATCCAGATCCGCACCGATCCCCACGACAGCGTCGAGCAACGCGCGCAGGCGCTCCTGGGAGGCCACGATCTCGTCGACCCGGACCAGAAGTTCCTGGAGCAATGCGTCGAGCCGCACCCGGGACAACCCGG
The DNA here is from genome assembly GCF_045040325.1 of Kribbella sp. NBC_01510. Lineage (NCBI taxonomy): Bacteria > Bacillati > Actinomycetota > Actinomycetes > Propionibacteriales > Kribbellaceae > Kribbella > Kribbella sp. NBC_01510. Next base: position 3,753,618 of record NZ_CP109418.1, read on the forward strand.
TGAACTCCAGGGCGCCTTCGTCCCACGTATGCCGACCGCCGGCCACCGGGTGGGTCATGTACCCACACTACGTAGACCGTCAATCCCCGCGAGTCGCTCGCAGCGGCCGGAGCCCGGTCGAACATGCCGTCCGGCCCCTGCGCCGAGGGCCGGACGACTCTGCGCTGCGCGCTCCTGACGGAACAGGCTCTAGATAGCCGGGAGGAGGCAGGATGAACAGCTGGACACGGACCGGACCAGTCGTGGTCGAGGTCGACGGCAGCAGCGATGGGCTGCGCGTAGTCGACTACGCCGCTCAGGACGCGCTTCATGCCGGCGCCGACCTGGTCCTCGTCGCGCCGTTCTACAACTACGGCACCTACCCGCCGATGACGCCTCCGCATCAGCAGGCATCGCCTTCGGAGGACGCGGCGGCGGCGCTGCGGGATGCGGCCGACCAGGTGAGGCGCCGGTACGGCCGAGACCTGGTGATCAAGAACATTGCGATGGAAGGGTCGCGCCTCAAGGTCCTGCGAACGGCCGCTCGCGAGGCCCGGGTCCTGGTGGTCGGGCGAGACCACGACAACGGACCGGCCGCACTGATCTCCGCGCAGGGCAACCTCGCCCTGGCCGGACATTTGCGGTGCCCGGTGATCGTGGTCCCGACCCCTTGGAAGTCGAATCCGGCCGAGCACAGCATCGCTGTGGGGATCGACGGCACACCGTTGTCGCTGGCGGCCGTCGAGTTCGCCTTCCGGACCGCCGCGGACCGCCGCGCCGGGCTGACGGTGGTCCACTCCCACCACCTGCCCTATCGACTGCCGCCCGACGACGCCTGGACGGAGCGTGCCGGCCTGACGGTCGCCGAGACGCTGGCCGGATGGGACGAGGAGTTCCCGCAGGTGAAGGTCACCCGCCTCCTCACGACCCGGCCGGTCGTGGCCGCGCTGGCCAGGGAGAGTGAGCACGCCGCCCTGATCATCGTCGGCGCGCACGCCGGTCCGCTGCCCATCGGCGATCCCGTCGCCCGCCGGACCATCGCGGAGCTGCCCTGCCCGGTCGCCATCGTGGCCCACCACGTCACATCGGCCGAGCGCGACCAGCAGCGCCGGGAGATCCCCGGCCGGCTCGACACCTTCGCTCCGATCACCTGAGAGACACGCGCCGTCCGCGGGGGACAGTCGGAGTTCACTCGCCGGTGAGTGGGGCGCCCGGGTCCTTGCCGCGGAAGTAGACGTCGTCGCCGAAGGTGGCGGGGACCTTGCCGAGCGACTGGATGATTGCCTTGAACATCTCGCACCATCCTTGGCCTCTGCTTGACCAGATGCCCGGCGGCGCGGATTGGTTACGGGAGCGTGTGACCGGCGGCGGTGAACAAGCGGTACCACTCCTCGCGAGTGAGGTCGACGGTCGCGCCCGCGGCGGCTTCGCGGAGGCGGGCGGGGTTCGTGGTGCCGACGACGATCTGCATGCGGGCCGGGTGGCGGGCGATCCAGGCGACGGCGATCGCGGTGGGTGTGGTGCCATGGTCGTGGGCGAGTTGGTCGAGGGCGTCGTTGAGGTCGGGGTAGTTCTCCCGGTCGCCGAGGAACACCCCACCGGGCGGCGGCTTCTGGAGGGATCCCCAGGTCTGGATGGTGATGTCCTTCAGCCGGCTGTAGTCGAGGACGCCGAGATCGCGGTCGGCGGACTGGTCGAGGCCGGTGATGTTGGCGGCCAGGCCCTGCGCGACGAGCGCGGCGTTCGCCACGCTGAACTGCAGCTGGTTGACGACGAGTGGTTGCCGGACCGACCTGGCCAGCAGCTCCAGCTGCGCGGGCGTGTGGTTCGAGACGCCGAACGCCGCGACCTTGCCGCCGGCGTGGAGTTCGTCGAACGCGGCGGCGACCTCGTCCGGTTCGACCAGGGTGTCCGGGCGGTGGATCAGCAACAGGTCCAGGTAGTCGGTCCGCAGCGCGGCCAGGGACTGCTCGACGCTCGACACGATGTGCTCGCGGGACGAGTCGAAGAAGCCGGCCCGGATGCCCACCTTGGACTGGATGGTCACCTGGTCCCGCTCCGAATTCGGGACCGGCTGGGCCTCGCCGTACCGCTGTTCGCAGCCGTGCGGGCCGCCGTAGATGTCCGCGTGATCGAACATCGTCACCCCGGCGTCCCGCGCCGCGCCGACGAGCTCGCGGATCTCGCCGTCGCTGAGCTTCTTGATCCGCATCAGCCCCAGCACAACCCGCGACACGACCATTCCGGCCCCGGTCAACTCGACGGTCTCCACTACTGCCTCCTGGTGAGATCGATACCAGGACTGTCTACCAGCCGCGGGCCCGCCAGGCTTCGAGGTGGGGACGTTCGGCGGCGACGGTGGTGTCGGAGCCGTGGCCGGGATGGACCGCCGTGTCGGGCGGCAGCTCGAGCAGACGCTGGACCGAGGCGATGATCGCGGTGAAGTCGGACAGCGGCCATTGGGGACCGGTCAGGCCGGGGCCGCCGGGGAAGAGGGTGTCGCCGCTGAGTAGGTGACCGGGAAGGCTGAGACACAGGCTGCCCGGGGTGTGGCCGGGAGTGTGCAGCAGTTCGACCGTCAACGGACCCACGGAGAGCCGGCTGCTGTAGTGATCGAGCTGACCACTCCAGAGTGGCAGGTCCGGGGACGGTCGCGGGAGGTTGCCGCTAGCAACGAAATCGGGTGTCGCGGTGCCGGCGTCCAGGTGGCCGTGCTCGGCGAGGTAGTCGAGCTCGGCCGCCCAGACCTGGGCTTCGTCCGGGTGACCGACGATCGGTACGCCGAACTCCCCGGCCAGCGCGGCGACGGCGAGGACGTGGTCAGCATGGGCATGGGTGATCACGATGCCGGTCACGTCGAGATCGGACACCGCCGCGGCGATCCGGCGCGGTTCGTCACCGGGATCGACGATCAGCGCCTCGCGGCCGCCGAGTGGTCTCACCACCCAGCAATTGGTGTCGAGGTAGCCCACCACGATGCGCCGAAGCTCCACCTCGTTGGCCTCGTCGATCACGCAACCTGCTTCAGCAACCGGTCGGCCCAGCCGGGATCGTTGTCCTGGGCAACGGGATAGCCGGACGCCCACGGCCCGACCCAATGCACCGTGATGCCGGGGTTGTGGACACCGCTCCCGTCCGGCAGGAACAGGTGCGGACTTCCTTGTACGGCGTCCGTCACGGCGACCGCGTGGTCGGCCATGACCGCGGACCGGGCCCGACCGTCGTCGAGAGCCGCGCCCAGCGCAACACCGTCGACCGCGTCCACCTCGGCGGCGACGTCGAGGATGACCTGGCGATGCCCGATCGACCGCGACTCCAGCCAGAACGCCCGGCGCAGCGCGTGGTCGAGATCCTCCGACTGCCGCAGCCCCTGCTCCCTGGCCGCGTGCACGGCCTCGGCGGCGAGCAACACTGTCGAAGGATACGTCCAGTCCGGCTTCGTCCACAGCCGGAACCCTGCCTCCGGCTCCAACTGGCCAAGGCCGACCGCCTCGCTGTCGGTGCCCGGCCGCGAATGCGGTCCGTTGAACAGCTCCAGCGCGAACGTGTGATGGTCGAGCCGCACCTGATCATCGAGCCCGAGCCGCGCCCGCGCCGCCCGAAGCCGATGAATCGCGACATGGGCGAACGGGCAGAGCAGGTCCGACCAGACCTGGATCGTCCCCGGTGCGGCGGTCGTCGCGGTCATTCGTCCTCCTCGTGGTCGGCTCCCGCCGGGTTGCTGGTGAACCGCTCCGGCCTGAGCAGAACCGCCGTACGGCGATCTGCCGCCATGGCGCGGTCGTATTCGTCGAGATCCGGGTGGTTGCCGCCGGCGGCGTGGTAGATGTCACGCAACAACAACCGCAACTGCTGCGCGTCGATGCCCGGCAGCGCGTCGTCCGGTCCGGCGAGCTCGACCGGTCCGGTGACCCCGACCCACTCCCAGCCCGCGCGAAACACCAACGTGGCTTGCGGGTCGCGGCGCAGATTGGCGAGCTTCGCCGTCCGTCCGCGCGCGACGAACGCGACAACCCGCTCGCCGGTGAGCGGATGCTCCAGCACCCCGGCGTTCACCACCGAGGTGGCCGGCTCACCAGAGCGGCGACGGGTGACGAGCACGGCCAGCCAGTGATCCTGCCGGCCGAGCTCGGAAACAAGGTCGAGCCCTCGATCCATGTCCATACCCAGGACGTTACCGGACCGTGGTCCGTTTTATCAAGGCGAGGGCCTCACCGTGCCGAGGCGCTGCCAGAAGTCCTGCTCCAGGTCGGCGATGTCGCTCATCGGGCGGATCGCCGCCGTCAGCAGGTCCGCGGGGTCGCCGGCCTGCGCCGCCAGCGAGAACGCCGCGGCGACCTCCTCCCAGCGGTCGCCGATTGCGGTCAGCTCGGTGCCCAGCACGGCCAGCCGCGGCTCGCTGGTGATCGCGGCCGCCTCGGCGAGGAAGCGCGCGTACAGATAGCGGAAGATGCCGCCGCCGGTACCGCCGCGTCGGTCGATGAACATCGCGGTACTGAAGCACGTACGGCGCAGTGCGTCGGGCGCGAGTACGCCGGGCCAGCGCATGGTCTCGCGGATCGCCTTCCGGATCCCGGGCACGCCGAAGTTCGCGATCGGCGGCGACAGCATCCCGCGGCAGACCTCGTCGATCGCCGCCGCGATCTCGGCCGGCGCCGGGTCCCGCGCACCGGCGAAGTCGAAGGTGTACCAGGAGTGCCGCGGCGGGAACGGCTTGAACTCCGAGCCGCGCGCCTTCTCGAGCACGTCCCAGTCGACCGGGTGCAACTCCTGATCGCGGTCGGCGACGAGCACCTGGCCGGTCTCCGGGTCGTAGCCGGCCACCACCACGACATGTCCGCCGAAGTGGTAGCCCGCGGGCAGGTCGAAGTACGGCAGGAAGCCCATGTCCAGGTACACGAGGACCGGTTCGCCCGCGTCGAGAAGCTCCCGCAGCTTGGTCTCGGCGACCCGTGGACTCGTCGTGGCGTGGGACTCCACGAGGACTCCGGTGCGCCGGCCGGCGGTCTTCTCCAGCCCTTCCTCTCGAGGGCTCGCGTGGTTGGCGCGGCCGCCGTAGAAGGGATCGGTGTCCTTGAAGTGGAAGTAGACGAAACCGAGCCCACGGCCGAGCCCGAGCAGCATCTCCTCGGAGATCGGATGGCCATGGTGGTCGTAGATGTGCTTCAGCGACCCGGTCACACAATGCTGGGTCGGGTAGGTCGCGAACGCGGGAAATGGCCGCAGCGTCTGCGTCATCGGCGTATCCCTCCTCACCGTGGTCCCGCTCACGATCGTGCTCCGGCGGCACGGCGCGGCCCAGGGCCGTAGGTCCCGTGACCAAAGGCCACATCGCGCCTGCCCTCGATCCGCTCAGGCCGATTTACACTTCGAGACAGGAGTGTGAACGACGATGCCTGTGGTCTCGAGCTGGGAACCCTTCACGCCGCCGGCCGGCCGGCGCCGGCGCGAGTTGCTGGGCTGGCTCACGTACGCGCGGGTGGTCGCGCCGCCGGTGCCGGCCGTCGACCCGCACGAGTCCGAGCAGGTGCCGGTGCTGACGGTGCCCGGATTCCTTGCCGGTGACTGGTCGATGATTCCGCTCGCCCGGCAGTTGCGCCGGGCCGGACACGCCACCTTCGGCAGCGGGCTCGTGCTCAACTGCGGATGCACCGAGATGCTGGTGGACCTGCTCGAGCGACGTCTCGAGGAGGTGGCCGACGAGTCCGGCCGGCCGGTCGCGCTGGTCGGACAGAGCCGGGGCGGCACCCTCGCCCGGATGCTGGCTGTCCGCCGGCCCGACCTCGTGGCCGGCCTGATCACCTTGGCGTCTCCGCTGCTGCATCAGTTGCCGACGACCCGATCCCTGATCGCGCAGGTCGATCTGATCGCCCGGCTCAACGTCTGCGCGTGGCCCTGGGTCCTCTCGGCCGACTGCCTGACCGGCGGGTGCGCCGAGCGGACGTCGGCGCTGCTCACGTCGCCCTGGCCCGCGTCGTTGCCCTTCGTGTCGGTGTACTCCCGCGAGGATGCGGTGGTGGACTGGCGGGCGTGCCTGGACCCGGCGGCCGAGCAGGTCGAGGTTCGCAGTACTCACAACGGGATGGGGACCGATCCCGTCGTTCACTACGTCGTGGCGGGGACGTTGGCGAAGTTGCGGCCGGTCAGTCGTCCACCTGCTTGAGCAGGACGGCCAGTTCCTCCGCCATCCAGTCCGCGATGCGTTGGACGTCCGGCACCTGATCGCGATCGGCGACGATGCCCGCGGTGAGCTCGCCGTGGTAACTCATCACCGTGATGTTCAGGCCGAGACCGTCGGTGATCCCGGCCAGCGGAACCATCGACTCCACCCGGGCGCCGGCGAAGTACAGCTGGTCGGGTGGTCCGGGGACGTTCGAGATGTTCACGTTCATCGCCGGCGTGAGCGGTGCCCAGGTGTTCAGGCCGGTGAGCAGTTGCGCGGTCAGCCCGACCAGCACCGGCGACACCAGCCGGATCGTGTCGGCCAGCGTATCCGGGGCGGTTGCACGGTGATCACGCAATGCGGTGAGCATGGCCTGATGCGCGGCGTTCACCCGGCCGTCCGGCTCGGGTTCGTCGGTGGGGATCCGGACCACGACCGCGCTGAGCTGGTTGCCGTACGAGCTCGGGCCGGATCCGCGCAGCGATACCGGCACGACGGCGGTCAGTGGATCCGCGGGTAGTTCGTCGTGTTCCAGCAGCCAGCGACGCAGGGCGCCTGCCGCGATCGCCATGACGACGTCGTTGACGCTCACTGTGAAGCGGTTCTTGACCCGCTTGACGTCATTCAGCGTCATGGTGGCGAGGCCGATCCGACGGTGCGGGGACACCCGCCGGTTGAACGACGTCCGCGGTGCCCCGAAGATCGGTTGCTCCTCCAGGCCGGTCAGGACTCCCGGGAGATCCGCCCAGGCCCGCAACGGCTGGCGGACGAGGTCCACCAAGCCATGGATCAGCATCGCCGTGGTGTTCGGCGGCGGTGAGGTGACGACCTGCTCCGCACCCGGTGGCAGGTCGGGATGCGGGACCGGATCGGTCAGGATGGAGAGGATCTGCGCTCCGGTCCGGCCGTCGGCAGCGGCGTGGTGAACCTTTGTCAGCACGGCCGCACGGCCGTGCGCGAGTCCTTGGATCAGGTACATCTCCCAGAGCGGGCGCGACCGGTCCAGCTGGCGCGAGAAGATCCGCGCGACCTGCTCTCGCAGTTGTGCCTCGTCACCCGGTGGCGGCAGTGCGATCTCCCGGACGTGGAAGTCGAGGTCGACGCCGGTCTCGGCCCAGTAGGGACGGTCGAGGCCGAGCGGCACCCTGACCAGTCGCCAGCGGAACGGCGCGATCAGGTGCAGCCGATCGCGCACCATGGCACGCACCATCCCAACCGTCAGCCGGCCGTCGGGCAGCGCGCTGGGATCGACGGTGACCAGCGCCGCGGTGTGCGTCGTCACCCGGCTGTTCTCCGCGGCCAGGTACATCGCACCCAGGTCGTCAACCTGACGCATGGCCGGACTCCTGTCGTACGGCGTCCTCCGGCGCGCCGAAGTGGTGGAACGGGTCTTCCAGCACGCAGCGCAGCCAGTCCGCGGACCGGGCGGCGTACAGGCCGTCCTCGATCCGCTCGTCGAAGGTCCAGCGCAATGGCAGCACATCGCGGACCCGGACGGCACCGTCGTCCTCGGCCACCGGGGTCGGCCGGATCCGGCCGACGACCAGGAACAGCGGGCAGTTCCCGTGCTCGTACAGGTGGTGGTAGGCGGCGTCGGTCTTCAGGCTGCCCAGGTTGGACACCACCGCCGACGAGTACATCGGGTCCGAGCGGGTCAGCCCGCTCGGCAGGGCGCCGCGGGCATCGAGCCAGTGGAACAGGCTGACGGCGACGTCCAGCACCGGAGTCGGCAGCGCCAGGAACAGTTTGAGTTCCTTGTCGACGTCGGAGCCGTTGCCCGACCGCGCGCCGGCGACCGCGTCGGTCAGTCCGCGCACCATCGCGGCCAGGCTCTCGTCCGGCTCGAACCGCCGCTTCAGCATCTCCAGCGGAGCGTCGTCGGTCATCGCCCGCTTCGCGCCGAACGACAGGTAGACACCATCGCGATCGTAGAGCCGTCGCCTGGCGACGAACCTGTTCATCCGCGGGCGCGCGTGCAGCATCCGGGCCACGGCGTGCAGCACCAGCAGGAAGACGCTCAGCCGCGGCCCACCGGCGGCGTTCCAGCGCCGGACCCATTCCTCGGCCGCGGTGCAGTCGACGGCCTGCTCGAAGTACACCGTGGACTCGGTCCGGCCGCGCATGATGAACGGCATGATGGCCCGTTCGTCGGGGACGTCAGCGACCAGCCGTCCGTCCCGGCGCGGCAGTCTGGCCCGCAGCTCCATGGTGTCCTCCCTCGGTCTCGATCCTGAACACCTGGGACGTGCCCGAGTAGGGCCGAAGGGCCTGTCCGTGGCAGCGGATCCGGTACTCGCCGGCCGGAGCGTCAACGGGCACCGTCCACGTGACAACGGCCACCTGACCGGTCCGGTCGCGACGCCACCGGAACGTGGTCGACCAGTCGCCGTCGTCGGCGACCCGTCGCCAGCGGGCCCGGTCACGCCGTAGCACTTCGAGGTAGGTGCCGTTGCGGCGCAGGTCGTTGTTCGGGTACGCCGCGGCGAAGGCTGCCGTCACCAGATCGCCCGGGCGGTAGCGCCGTCGTGGTTCGACGAGAACGTCGCCGAACTGATGACCCGGCGGGGGCACGTCGGGCGGGATCCGGGGCCGGGCCTCCCGCTGCCGATGGCTCAGATCCGGCTCGGGGTCGCCGTACGGCGCTGGGACACCTTCCCGCATCGCAGTAGCCAGACCGGCGGCGACCTGTTGTAGACCGGGCAACGTCCAGCGCCCGAACAAGGTGCTGCCGCCCTCGTACTGCTGGGTGTCGTACTCCTCCGGCGTGGTCACGTAGTGCAGGTAGCCGTTGCTGTAGCCGGCGACCAGCACGTCGGCGGGATCGGCGCCGACGATGGCGGCGACGGTACGACGCAGGCGCAGGCCGGCGACCACCGTCACCTCGGCCGGGATGCCGATCAGGTACAGCGGCCCGATCCGCAGCAACTGGATCGGCCCGCGCCGGGCGACGTACGGTCCGAGCAGGTCGAGGGCACGGCCGCCGACCACCATGCCCTTCGGCGCCTGGACGTCACGAAGCCGGGGAGCGCAGGTGTAGACGAGCTTGGAAAGCCCGTCCCAGAAGGGATTCCGGCCTTCCTGGAAGCCGCCGAACGCCGGGCCGTCCTCATGACTTCCGGCCAGTGCGGCCGCGCCGCCGACCGGGTTGCCGGTGCGGTGCTCGCGCCCGTCGCCGGAGAACTCGGGCCGGACCACGAGGGTGCCGAGGTCGACATGGGTGAGCCGATGGTCGATTCCTCCGGTCACGGTCCGGCCGGGGCAGGTCATCAGTGCCGCGGCGGCCTCGTACTGCCGGAGGCCGATCAGCCGGGTGTTCTCGACCTCGTCCGCGGTCGGACCGTGGCCGGGGCGCAGGTCGAGGTTCGGCGTCAGGTCGCCGGCGTTGGTCTGGGCGAAGGCCGCGACGAAGTCGCCCGGCCGGCGGTCGGTGTACTCGACACCGGTCACCAGCCGTTCCCAGTGGTAGGCGGCGTACCCCTTGTTGTCGCCGCTGATCAGGGTGTTGGCGTTGGTCATGCTGGTGTTGTGGACCCCGAACCAGTTGATCGCCGCGACCGGCTCGCCGCCGCGCTCCATCCGCAGCAGCGTGGTCCGTGGGTCGATCCCGTCCGGGAACAGCGCCCGCTCCGCCGCCGGGTTGTTGTCAAAGGCAACTTTTGATCGGTTGGCGCTGGCGTCCCGCAGTTCGCCGTGCGCGAGGGTGAGGGTGGCCGGCGCCAGATCGTCGTGGGCCAGCCCGGCCGCCTCGGTGATCCCGTCGACGATCGCGGCGAAGGTCTTCGGCCGGAAGCCGCCGGTGTTCGAGTGGTACAGCCGGTGATGCGAGTAGCCGCCGGGTCCGCTGTGCGTGTGAGTCGCGGTGATCATGGTGTTGTGCTCGGTGTAGAGATCGCCGTACCGCTCGGACAGCCGGCGGAGCACCGCACGATGGATGCTGTCGAAGATCATCGGCAGGTCATTGACGACGAGCAGCACCCGGCGGCCGCTCGCCGGATGCACGATGACGAAGGCGCGCGACCGCAGTCGCAGCTGGATCCCGTCACTGCGCTGCCAGGACTTGCCGTACCCGAGCATGCCCGCCCCGGCCGGCTCACCGGTGATGTCCGCGATGCCACGGCCGGCCAGGTACTCGATCGCGGTCACCTCAACGCGCCAGGTAGCCGCCGTCGATGCTCAGCTCCAGGCCGGTGACGAAGGACGCGTCGTCACTGGCCAGGTACGCCACGCCCGCGGCGATCTCGTCCGGCCGACCGAGCCGGCCCATCGGCGTCAACTGGACCATCGTGTCCCAGAACGGCGTGTTCCGGGCCGTGTCGAGAATCGGGGTGTCGATGAACCCGGGATGGATCGAGTTGACCCGGATTCCGTCCGCGGCCCAGTGCAGGGCGGCGTTCTTGGTCAGCGTCCGGACCGCACCCTTGGCCGCGTGGTAGGCCGGCGAGGTGCCGAAGCCACCGCTGACGCCGAAGATCGAACTGATGTTGATCACCGACGCGTGACCGGATGCCTTCAGGTACGGCGCAGCCGTCCGCATCCCCAGAAAGACGCCAGTCTGGTCGATGTCGATGGTGTGCTGCCAGTCCTTCAGCGTGGTCTCCTCGATGGTGGCCAGGTCGCCGATACCGGCGTTGTTGACGAGGATGTCGATCCCGCCGAACTCCGCCGCGGCCCGGTTGCAGGCGTTCTCCCAGTCGACCTCGCTCGCGACGTCGTGCCGGACGAACACCGCGCGTGCTCCGGAGTCGCGCAGCGCCTCCGCCACGGCCTCGCCCGCCTCCACGGCGATGTCCGTCAGCAGTACTGCGGCTCCCTCCGCGGCCAGCCGCCAGACCGTCGCCTTCCCGATTCCGCTTGCTGCGCCGGTCACCAGTGCCACTCGATCGTCAAGCCTGCCCATGACTGACCTCCTCCGCCGAGGGCCTGCCGTAGCCCATCGCTTCCACTCTTCGGGGCGGTGCGGGCGACCGGCAGGGCCGGAGGTCTGGTCGGAGCCGGGCCGATAGACCCGTCAGCGTGGCCAGAGCACAGGCTGGATGGCGGGGTCGCTGTAGTCGGGGTCGGGGTTGTGGCGGACGAAGGTGTCGTTCGGGTGACTCGAGCCGGGGCGCCAGTGGTTGTCGGTGGGCTGGAGGTGGATGGCGAGCGAGCGGCGCGGCGCCGTACCTCGGTTGGCGGAGCTGCCGTGGACGGTGCGGCAGTGGTGGAAGCTGACCTGGCCGCGGCGCATACGGGGTACGACGGGAGTCGGGTCGAAGCCTTGGGCGACGATCGAGGCCTCGAGCCCGGCCGCGTCCTGGGAGAAGAAGTCCAGGCCGGTGATGTCCCAGCGGTGGCTGCCGGGCAGGAACGAAACGGAGCCGTTGACCTCGTCCACGTCATGGAAGCCGACCCACGCGGTGAGCATGTCGTCCGACGTACAGGACTGCCAGTACTGCCGATCGGTATGCCACCCCACGCGGGCCGAGCCGCCGACCGGCTTCCGGAGTAGCTGGTCGTGCCACAGCCGGATCCCGTCCGCACCGGACAACGCGGCCGCGGTCGCGCCGATCGCGGGGTGCCGGACCAGCGCCGCCAGCTCGTCGACCCGGAGCGAGGCGTAGTCGTTCTTCCGCAGTACGTCGCCGTCGGACGGCTGCCAGCCACGAGTCGCCGGCAGGTCCGCAAGGGCGTGGTCGTGGTCGCCGGCGTAGAAGCGCTCCATCCCGCGCTCGGCCGCGTCGAGCACCTCGGGCGGCACGATCACCGGCGAGATCCAGTAGCCGTGGTCACGGTAGAAGGCGATGTCTTCGGGTCTTGGAAGCATGCGAGAACCGTAGATAGCCGACCGGCCGGAAGCGTTGCCGTTGTTCAGGCGACTGGACACAATCTTCAGGTGTCCTTGTCCCGGCCGAGCGGCCTGCGCGCCGGATTCCACGCCGATGTGCAGGACGCGGTCAGCGGCCTCGTACACGCCGGCGAGCAGTGGGTCCCCGAGCAGTTCCTGATCGAGCCGCACGACCATCCGGTCTGGGAGATCTACCTGCAACTGCACGGCATCACACACTGGGTGGCCGGCGCCGAGAGCTATGTCCTCCAGCCCGGCCACCTGTTCGCCGTACCGCCCAACCTCGAGCATCACCTGGCCGGGCGCTCCGGCAACCACCACTTCTATTTCGCCGCCATCGACCTCGAACCCGTCGTACGACGCCAACCGGCGCTGGCGATGTCGTGGCCGAAGACCGTGGTGCACCGGGAGGCGGGAGAGCTCGCGTATGCCTTCGCGCAACTGGTCCGCGAGCTCACCACGCGCTACGAGTACGCCGACGCCGGCCTGGCTCTCGCGGTCGACCAGCTCGTGCTTGCGGTCGCACGGTCGATGACGCCGACCGCCGTACCGCAGCTCGCGATGCATCCTGCGGTGCGGACCGTCAAACGGCTACTGGATCAGGAGTTCCACGAGCGGTGGACACTGCGGCAGTTGGCGGATCGCGTCGGCCTCGCGCCGTCGTACCTGGCCGAACTGTTCGTCGACCAGCTTGGTCAGCCCCCGCACCGTTACCTCAACGAGCGCCGGATCGACCGCGCGCGGCAACTCCTCGAAACCAGTGACGTGACCATCACGGCACTCGCCCTCAGCCTGGGTTTCAGCTCCAGCCAGCACTTCGCCCGCGTCTTTCGTCAACTGGCCGGCGTCACCCCAACCGGCTACCGCTCCTCGTCCGCGGCCGGGGGCAGGGTCGGGTAGTCGAGGATCGGGTAGAGGCCAACGGTGAAGCCGTACGTCGTGTCGCCGGACCGCGGCAGCTTGTCGAAGTGGTGGATCAGGCGGTCGACCTCGCACCAGAACTCGGCCGCCCGCTCCTCCGGGATCCGTGCGTGCCGGATGAACGAGTACATCTGGCCCGCGTCGTACGCCGGTTTGGACTCCTCGGCCGCGACCTCGAAGTCGTTGAAGTCGTGCGGCAGTTCCCCGCCCTGGCGGCCGAGACCGATGTAGAACATCCGCGCGGCCCGGCCGTAGAACCGCTCCTCGATCGCCCGGACGCGACGGGTCCGGACGACGCGCAGGATGCCGGCGTCGGTCAGCACCTTCACGTGGTGCGCGACCGTGCTCTTCGGGCGTTTGACCGCGGTGGCCAGCTCGGTCACGGTCGCGGCCCGCTCGTGCAGCAGGCCGAGGATCGTCGTCCGCAACGGGTCGCTGATCGCCCGCACCTGCTCCGCGGTGGTCAGCTCGATGGTGTCTGCCAGCTCGTAATCCGGCACCGGGCTGTTGATCGGCATGATCCGAATAGACTAGCATCGCGGATTGTTCGAGATATTTGGATCATTGGAGCTGACGATGGCCGAGGTCGTGCTGTACCACCACGCGCAGGGGCTCACCGACGGGGTGAAGTCGTTCGCCGAGGAGCTGCGCCAAGCGGGTCACACCGTCCACCTGCCTGACATGTACGAAGGGCATACGTACGCGACGCTGGACGAAGGCCTGGAGTATGCGAGGACAACGGGGTTCGGGGTCGTCAACGAGCGCGGCGTCCAGGCCGCCCAGGACCTCGGCGACCGGCTCGTCTACGCCGGCTTCTCGCTCGGCGTGATGGCGGCCCAGCAGCTTGCGCAGACCCGCCCCGGGGCGACCGGAGCGCTGTTCTTCTACTCGTGCCTGCCGGCGGAGGAGTTCGGTGGGTGGCCGGCGGGCGTCCCGGTCCAGGTGCACGGCATGGACGAGGATCCGCTCTTCACCGAAGAAGGCGGTGACCTGGACGCCGCCCGTGCCCTGGTCGCGTCCACCGACGAGGCCGAGCTGTTCCTCTACCCCGGCAAGGAGCACCTGTTCGCCGACTCGTCACTGCCCGGGTACGACGAGGCCGCGGCGAGGCTGCTGACCAGCCGGACGCTCGCGTTCCTCGACCCGATTCGCTGACGACTGCCTGACAGACAGCAACCGCCCACACCGTGACGGTGTGGGCGGCCGGGTTCCTCAGAGGGCGTGGAGTTTGGGGAACGGGGCGAGGATGCGCATGAGCTTCCCGGCACCGAAGTCGACGACTACCGCGTAGCCGCCGTCGACCGAGGTGATCCGGCCCAGGCCTTCCTTGTCGTGGGACACTCGCTGGCCGACCTCGAAAACCTTGACCGGGTCGGGCACGCGGGGTTTGAACGGGCTCGTGGACAGGTGACGACGCGTCGTCGCGCGGAAGGAATCCATAGCACCTTCAGTATGCGCCACCTGGCCGCCGGGAATCTTCACGATCAGGAAACTCTCGCGTCGGCGGTCCCCGCCGGTACCGCTTCACCGGTCTGGACCGGTTGCCGGGAGAACTGATCAACTGTAGGCGTTGAGGTTCCGGTCGGCCCACTCGCGGAAAGTTCGCGCGGGCCGGCCGGTCAACTCCTGCACCGCACTCGTGACGAGGTCGGACCGCGGCCGGTTCTCGGCGCTGTCGATGAGCGCCTCCACGAGCGCCGGCGGGCGACCGTCCGCGAGCAGTTGCGCCCGGGCGTCGTCGAACGGGGTCGGAGCGAAGGTGAGTTCGCGGCCCAGCGCCGTACCGAGGATGCGCACTTGGTCGGCGCGGCTGAGGACCTCCGGGCCGGTCAGTGTGTGCGTGGCGCCTGGCTGGGCCTCGCGCAGGACGCGTACGGCGACTGCCGCGATGTCGGCGGGATCGATCACCGCGGTCGCGGCGCTGTCCGGGCCGCGGACGACGCCACCACTATGGAGTTGCGCGGCCCAGCCGAGTGCGTTCGACGCGAACGTGTCGGCCCGCAGGATCGTCCACTCGAGACCGGTCGCCTGGACGGCTGCTTCGAGGTCGGCGTGCAGTCGCGTGATCGGGTCGGTGTCGCGGCCGAATCGCACGGCCGACGAGGACAGGTAGATCACGCGGCGCGCATGCCGGGCGATCACGTCGAGGGTCTCGCCCGCGCCGTCGGGGGTGAGGAACGGCCAGACCAGGAAGACTGTGTCGACGCCGTCGAGTGCTGTGGTCAGGGTCTCCGGCCGGGCGAGGTCGGCGCCGGTGCTCCGGAGGAGTGCTCGGGCTTCACCCGGGTTCAGCTGGGTCATCACAGCTCGGCCGACGTTCCCGGTCGCACCCGTCACGAGGATCATCTTCTGGACAACCCCGGGTGCGGCCGGGCTATTCCGCATAGGTTCGGTGCATGCGGGAGTTCAGGATCGAGGTGCCGGACGAAGCTCTGGTGGACCTGGCCGAGCGGCTGGGACGGATTCGTTGGCCGGGGCAACTACCTGGGGGCGGGTGGGATCGCGGGGTGCCGGTCGACTATCTCCGCCAGGTCGTGGAGCGGTGGAAGGCGTACGACTGGCGGCGGTGGGAGGCGCGGCTGAACGCGTATCCGCAGCACACGACGCGGATCGACGGGCAGACGATTCACTTCCTGCACGTGCGATCGCCGCAGGCCGACGCGTTCCCGTTGATCCTCACCCACGGTTGGCCGGGTTCGATCGCGGAGTTTCTGCCGATCCTCGGCCCGCTTACCGATCCAGCGTCGTACGGCGGGGATCCGCGGGACGCCTTCCACATCGTGGCGCCGTCCGTGCCCGGGCATGGGTTCTCGATACCACTCGAGTCGACAGGCTGGAATCACGACCGGATCGCGCGGGCGTGGGCCGAGCTGATGGCGCGACTTGGGTACGAGCGGTACGGCGCGCAAGGTGGGGACACCGGGTCAGTCGTGTCACCGCTGGTCGGGCAGGTCGATCCAACGCATGTCGTCGGTGTGCATATCAACGGGGGACTGGCCTATCCGGCGCTCGAGCCTGGTGATGTCGAGCAGTTGAACGACGCCGAGCGCGCGCGGCTGGCGGCGGCCGAGCAGCTGCGTGCGGTCGGGACGGGATACGCGGAGTTGCAAGGCACCCGGCCGCAGACGGTGTCGTTCGGGTTGAGTGATTCGCCGGTCGGGCAGTTGGCCTGGATCGTGGAGAAGTTCTGGGAGTGGACGGATCCGGCGTACGCGCTGCCCGAGGACGCGGTCGAGCTCGACCATCTGGTGACGGATGTCTCCATCTACTGGTTCACCAACACGAGCGCGTCATCGGCCAACCTGTACTACGAGAATCGCGCCGCGGCCGACGACCTCAGGCCGGGTGTGCCGACCGGGGTGGCGGTGTTCCCGACGGATCCCGCGATCCGCCGGGTGCTAGATCGCCGGCACCGGATCGTCCACTGGTCGGAGTTCAGCCGGGGCGGGCATTTCGCCGCGCTCGAGGCGCCGGACCTTCTCGTCGACGACATCCGCGCGTTCTTCCGGCTGGTCCGGTAGGCGGGCCGGGGCAACGAAGTTGACCAGCGTGCCGTCGCGCTCCGCGGTTGCCTCGGGCCAGCGGCGGCGGACCATCCGGAGGGTCCGGTCGTTGGCCGCGCCAACGACGAACAGGAAGTGCCGCGCGCCGGCCGCGATGGCGTCCGCGGCCGCGATCGACAGCATCCGGATCCCCAGTCCGCGGTTCTGGTCGGCCTCGGCGATGATCGCGGCCAGTTCGGCGGTGGCCTCGCCGGGCGCCCAGGCCCACATCGCGTGGCCGACGATCGTGGTGTCACGGGTGGCGACGAACGCGGCGCCGGTCGGGCACAGCATCCGGAGCAGGAGCGCGGGCCGGGGTGGCCGGCCGATCGCGGTCTGGAAGCGGAAGTAGAGGCTGAGGTCCGTCATTCCGATCAGCATCCGGGCCAGCTCGTCCGTGTCCGGTTCACCGGCCCGGCGGACGAGCTGCGTCCGCGTCGCCGTCGGCCGCGGATCGCGGGTCCGGTCGGTCCTCTGAGTCTGGTTCACGGATTCAGCCTGACCGGACTTGGCTGAGTCTGTCAAGCGGACTTATCATCGTCACATGACTGACCAGGTGCCCGAGGCGATGCGCTGGTCGACCGAGAACTGCACGATCTCCCGGACGATGGAGATCCTCGGCGACAAGTGGACCTTTCACGTGCTCCGCGAGTTGTTCGTCGGAGTCCGGCGGTTCGAGGACATCCGGGCCCGGGCCGGGATCCCGCGTCAGGTGCTGACCGATCGGCTCGCGGCGCTGATCGAGCGCGGGCTGATCCGCCGCCAGCCCTATCGCCTGCCCGGCCAGCGGGAGCGGTACGAGTACCGCCTCAACCAGGCCGGACTGGACCTCTACCCGGTGCTGGTCGCGATGATCCAGTGGGGCGATCAGTACCTCCCGCTCGACGGCGGTCCACCGATCGAGCCCCGCCACCGCGGCGACTGCGGTGAGCACGTGAGCGTCGTACTCCGCTGCGGGGCGGGCCATGAGCCGGCGCCGCGCGAGGTCGCCATGCGCCCCGGACCCGGAGCACAACCACGCGCCCTCGCCGGTTGACCCCGCACTCTCGCGGGCTAAGGCCGCGTCTCGCTGGTTGACCCACGAGATTGTGGGGTTACGCGAGCGCGGCTTGAGGTCATCGATGGAGATTGGTGAGTGGCAGAGGTCCGCGCCGCACGTCAGACCTGGCGAACCCCACTGGAATCACGCCGCCGCCGATACGCCACGCAGCGGTCACAAACGCGAGGCCGTGGACCCCAAAGAGGGGCCTTGAACACGAAATAACGTGTTCAAGGCCCCCACCGCCTGACCCAGCCCCCACTCCAGGTCAGCGAGCACCCCTCAGCAACTCGTCGCCGCCGAGGCCACCAGCACAACCCCAGCCGTTGTACTACAGGACGGCGATTGCCTCGCGGAGGATGCGTTCGGTCTCGCGGGGCTGGGCGGCCGTGATGGACAGCGCGTCCATGGTGACGACGTACGCGTCGAGTTCCTCGCGCTTGTCGAGGTAGACGGCGCTGGTCAAGTGTTCGATGTAGACGATGTCCGGCAGGTCGCTGTCGTTGTACCGCAGCAGCGTGAACGCGCCGCCGGTCGCGGTGTAGCCGCCCTTGTCGAACGGGATGATCTGCAGCGTGACGTTGTGCCGCCGGGAGGCCTCGATCAGGTACTCCAGTTGGCCTTTGAGGACTGCCTTGCTGCCGATCGGCCGGCGGAGTACGGCCTCGTCGACGACCGCCCAGAGCCGGGCCGGCCGTTGCCGGGTGAGCACTTCCTGGCGGCTCATCCGCAACGTGACGAGGCGCTCCTGCTCGGACCGCGACAACGGCTTGTCCTGCCGGCCGAGCTGGACCACGGCCCGGGCGTAGTCGGGGGTCTGCAGCAGGCCGGGGATGAACTGGAGCTCGAACGTTCGGATCAGGTCCGCGGCCATCTCCAGGCCGAGGTAGGAGTGGAACCAGTTCGGCGTCAGGTCGTCGTACCGTTGCCACCAGCCCGGGTTGTTCGCCTCGCGGGCCAGGTTGAGCAGCCGGTCGCGCTCCTCGCCGTCCTTCAGCTTGTAGAGCGTGAGCAGGTCGTCGACGTCGCGGACCTTGAACCCGACCCGGCCGAGCTCGAGCCGGCTGATCTTCGACTCCGAGCCGCGGATCGCCCAGCCCGCGTCGGTCCGGGTGATCCCGGCTTCCTCGCGCAGGCGGCGCAGGTGTACGCCGAGCATGATGCGCAGGGCGGTCGGACCGCCGTACGCGCCCGGTTCCGTCACGCCTCGCCTCCCAGCAGCCTGTGTCCCGGTGCAGCAGTAGATCATTTCACAACAGATTGTGATTTCGTCCAGCCCGGCGCGCTAACACCATGTGTTCACGCGACCCTACTGTCAGTAGAGTCGGAACTACAGACATCCCGATCATCTGCGAGGCCCCACTGATGCCCGATGCCACCAAGGCACCCAGCTCGATCCCGGTGGGCGTCGACACCACCCGCGCCAGTATCGCCCGGGTGTACGACGCCGCGCTGAACGGCAAGGACAACTTCGAGATCGACCGCGAAGTGCTCCGCCAGGTCGCCACGGTCGCGCCCCAGGTCAACGACCTGGCCTGGTCGAATCGGAACTTCCTGATCCGGGCCTGCCGGTTCCTGGTCAGCCAGGCGGGCATCACGCAGTACCTGGACTGCGGTTCCGGCCTGCCGACGGCGGAGAACACCCACCAGGTGGTGCAGCGGCTGCTGCCGGAGGCGAAGGTTCTCTACATCGACAACGACCCGGTGGTGCTCGCGCACGGCCGCGCGCTGCTCGAGGAGAACGAGAACACCCGGTTCGTCAGCGCCGACATCTTCGACCCCGACGACGTCCTGAGCCTGTCCGAGGTGAACGACTTCCTCGACTTCAGCCAGCCGATCGCCGTGATCCAGAACGGCACGCTGCATCACTACATCGGCAACGACGGCCCGCAGATCATGCAGAAGTACGTCGACGCGGTCGTCCCGGGGTCGTACACGGTGATCGCGCACTTCTTCGACCCGGAGACGCCGGAGCACTCGCAGGTCGCGCGGATGATGGAGGAGAAGTTCGTCCACAGCCCGATGAAGAGCGGCGTCTTCCGCACCCGCAAGCAACTGCTCGAGTTGTTCCCCGGCCAGGAGCTGGTCCCGCCGGGTCTGGTGCTGTGCGACGACTGGTGGCCGGACGGCCCGCGAGTCAAGCCGCTCAACCAGGTCGAGGAGTGCATCGCCGGCGGAGTCGGCCGCAAACTCTGACCGGTCCGGTACGACGGGGCGCCCGGGACCACTGTGGTCCCGGGCGCCCCGCGTTCAGGCCGGCGTGGTCCAGCGCTGACTGGCAGAGTTGTTGCATGCAGCAACAGTTACTGCGTTGCCCAGGGCAACTGGTGCGGTGAGGCAGAGCCCGTTCGAACGGATCGTCCCGTCACCGGGCTGGGTCCACTGCTGGTTGGCGCCGCCATGGCAGCTGTAGACGATGACGGCGCCGGCCTGGGTGGCGCTGGCGTCGAGGCAACTGAACAGGGCGTGCAGGTTGTGGTTCTCGGCGTGCACCCAGTTCTGGTTGTTCCCGCCGGTGCAGCTGTAGAGCAGGACCGTCGTGCTGTCGCTGCCGGACACGTCCAGGCATCCGCCGCTGCCGCGGATCTCGCCGGATGACGAGTTGCCGATCCCGTTCTCCTGGACGGCGGTGGAGCCGGAGATCGTCACCTGACTGTCGGCCGCGCAGCCGCTGCTCTCCGAACTGCCGGTGAAGTGTGCCGTCTGACGGCCGCTCGTCGGCGCGGTCATCGTCAGCTTCGAGTACGGCTCGTCGTCGCAGGTGGCCTTGTCGTTGTTCCAGTCGAAGTACTCGGTCCAGCTGACCATGCCCGACGTACTGATGGCGTTGCCGGCCCCGGTCTGCAGGCTGCCGAGCTTGAACGACGTACCGGCGGTGAGGTCGCGGACGGTCACGCCGTACCAGCCGCTGCCCTCAGTGGCGACCGCGAAGGCGTAGGTGTGTCCGGCAACCGGCGATTGGTCGAGACGGCAACTGCCACCGGTGCCGTCTTCCTGGAACTGGATGCAGTAGGTGCCGGCGTCGCCGACCCGCCAGGCCGTGGAGTTCCAGAGCGAATAGATGAACATGCCGACGCCGTCGCGGTGGGTCTGCATGCCGGTGTAGCCGAGCGCTTAACGTTACACGTGCTCGGAAACAAGCGTCGCCATCGTGCCCTCCTCGAGGGCCTGGAAGATGTGGGGGAGGTCGCCTGGGTAGGCGACGTAGTCGCCCGGGTTCAGTTCGATGGGGTCGTCGGCCGGGCCGACCAGGGCTCGGCCGGAGCCGAGGATGACGTGCTCGACCACGCCGGGCATGTGCGGCTCGGACTTCCGGCCCGGGCCGGGGGAGGCGGCGATGCGATAGATGTCGCGGCGGGCGTTGGGCGGGCTCGAGGCCACGAGTGTCGCGCTGTAGTCGGCCTGGTCGGAGTAGATCACCGGGCCGTCCCCGGCGCGGATGATCTGGACCTTCGGTCGCGGTGGATCGAGGAGCGCGGCGAACGGGGTGTCCAGAGCGACGGCCAGTGCCCACAGGGTTTCGACGCTCGGGTTGCCGGTGCCGGACTCCAGTTGGGACAGCGTCGACTTGGCGACGCCGGCGCGTTTGGCCACCTCGCTCAGCGACAGGCCGGCGCGGGCGCGGTGGCGGCGCAGGGAGGCCGCGATCACGTCGAGCGGCGCCTTGGTGCCGCGATCCCCGGAGGCAGACTCGGTATCCATCGGTGTTCGCTCCATCGGTCTGGTTGTTCGGCTTGACGAACGGGTGGAAGGTTGTTCATCATAATGCTCATGCGTTCGATCTGGCGAACACTCGACCGTGGACTGGCCCGCGACATCGGCCTGGTCTGCCTGGCCGACGGCGTCGTCGGTCTCTCCTACGGCGCGATCAGCGTCGGCGGCGGCGGCCTGCCGTTGTGGGTGCCGGTGCTGCTGTCGATCGTGGTGTTCGCGGGCGCGTCGCAGTTCCTGTTCGTGGGGATCGTGGCGGCTGGTGGCAATCCGATCGCCGCGATGATCGCCGGCCTGCTGGTGAACACGCGGCACGTCGCGTTCGGCCTGGCGGTCAGCGACCTGATCGGCGGCGGCTGGCGGCGCCTGCCGGGCAGCCACGTGATGACCGACGAGAACGTCGCCTTCGCCATGGGGCAGGACGATCCACAGCAGAAGCGGGCCGCGTACTGGGCGGGCGGGATCGGCATCTTCCTCTGCTGGAACGTCGGCGTCGTCATCGGCGGCCTGGCCGGCTCCGTGATCACCGACACCGATGTGTTCGGCCTGGACGCGGCCTTCCCGGCGGTGCTGCTGGCGCTGGTCCTGCCGGCCCTGCGCGACCGTGCGACCCGTACGGCGGCACTCATCGGGGTCGTGGTCGCGCTGGCGGCAACGCCCTTCCTGCCCCCGGGTCTGCCGGTGCTGCTCGCCCTGGTCGGCCTGCTGTTCTACCGCACAGACAAGCCCGCACTGGAGGTCTCGCGATGATGACCAACACCCCACTCGTGCTGGCGGCCATCCTGATCCTTGCCGTGGGCACCTTTTCGCTGCGGTTCGCCGGGCCGATGCTGCGCAGCCGGTTCGAGATCCCCGACCGGGCCCAGCAGATCCTGGCCGCGGCGGCGATCGTCTTGCTCACCGCACTCGTCGCGACCTCCGCGCTGATGGACGGCCACGGCCCGGCGGGGGTGGCTCGGCCGGCCGGCGTGCTGGTCGGCGGCATCCTGGCCTGGCGCAGGGCCCCGTTCGTGCTGGTCGTGGTGGCAGCCGCTGCGACCGCGGCCGGCCTGCGACTCCTCGGCGTACCGTAGCCGGAACGGATAGCGTGCTCGCATGAGCACCTATCCCGGGCAGCCGCCGGCGGCGAAGAAGACCCTGATCTGGATCGCGATCGCGTGCTTCGTGATCGGTGTCGTGCTGACCGGGTTCTTCGTCTGGCGGATCGTCGTGACGGCACCGAGGTCGCCGCAGCCGATCGAGAGCGGCGTGATCCATCTGAAGAAGGACGGCCTGACGATCTATGCGTCCGTGCCGGTGCCCACGCCGCCGTGCAAGGCGCAGGACTCCTCGGGCGCCGACGTGCCGCTCAAGCCGCCGACCGGGTCGGAGACGATCACGATCAACGGCGACAGTTGGTACGTCGTCGCCCGCTCGGTGGACCCCGTCCCGGCGGGCGACTACAGCATCTCGTGCACCGACGACCAGACCTCAGCGACGTACGCGGCCGGGCCGGGGATGTCGGTCGGCAAGTTCGTGTTGTCGATCTTCGGCGCCATCGGCTCCTTCCTGGTCTTCTTCATCCTCGGTGGCGTCCTGCTCACGATCGGCCTGGTCAAGAACCGCCGCCGCAACCGCCCGTCCGGCACGTTCCCGATGCAGCCACCACCAGGTGCCCCCGGCAACTACCCGCCGCCGCCGAACACCACTTTCCCCGCACCCCCGCCGTACAACCCGGGCCCGAACCCCGACCGCCCGCAGGATCGCTGATGGACCTCGACTGGCCCGGTTGCCGCAACGCCCGCGACGTCGGTGGACTGCCGACCGCCGACGGTCGCACTATCCGCGAAGGCGTGCTGATCCGTTCGGAGAGCCTGCAGTACCTGACCCCCCACGGCGTCGACGCGGTACGGCGTTCCGGCGTGAGCCGGATCCTGGACCTGCGCGGCGACGGCGAGGTGGCGAACGCGCCGACGCCGTTCACCGGGACGCCGCTGGCGGTCCGGCAGCCGCTGCAGGATCCGGCCGACCCGGACCACGGGCAGCCGACGATCGTCGCGGCGTGCACCTGGATGCTCGACCGGCGGCCGGAGTTGTTCGCGGCCGCGGTCAAGGCGATCGCGGACGAGCCGGACGGCGCGGTCGTGGTGCACTGCCACGGCGGGAAGGACCGCACCGGCATGGTCGTCGCGCTGGCGCTGAGCATCGCCGGCGTACCCGAGGACGAGATCGTCGCCGACTACTTCCGCACCCAGGAGCGACTCTCCCCGTGGCTGGAGGAGCAACTCGCCGCCGAGCCGGACACCGCGTTGCATCCGGAGATGATCGAGTTCCGCGACACCCGGGCCGAGTCGCTGGTCGCGATCCTGCGGCATCTCGACGAAAAGTACGGCGGGCCGGAGGCATACCTGCGGCACGGTGGTCTCACCACCGCGGAGCTGGCGAAACTGAGAACCCGCTTAGTGGGCTGACCTGCGTCACGAGCGGATCACGGAGCGCAGTACATTGGCGCAATGCCGACCGCCGCAGTGTTGGAGGCCCCATGACCGGGCCGACCTGGGTGACCGACCCGGCGGCGGCACTGGCCGAACGCTACGGACTCTCCAAGAGCTCGATCCGCCCTCCTCTCGGCTCGTACTTGCGCGAGCTGTGGAGCCGTCGCCAGTTCGTCCTCAGCTATGCCACCGCACGCACCTACGCCATGTACGCCGGAGCCCGCCTCGGCTCGCTCTGGCAGGTGCTGACACCGCTGCTCAACGCAGCGGTCTACTACCTCGCGTTCGGTGTCCTGCTCGGTACCAAGAACGGGATCGACAACTACGTCGCGTTCCTGCTGACCGGGATCTTCGTCTTCACGTTCACCCAGCGCTGCATGACCGAAGGCTCGCGGTCGCTGGCGCTGAACCTGTCGCTGATCCGCACGCTGCACTTCCCGCGCGCGACGCTCCCGCTGGCCTACGTGCTGAACGAGCTGAACCAGATGCTCGTCTCACTGGGCATCCTGCTCGTGATCGTCGGCTTCACCGACGGATTCGCCTGGCACTGGCTGCTCGTCGTACCGGCCCTGCTGCTGCAGGTCATGTTCAACATCGGGATCACACTGGTCTTCGCGCGGGTCGGCACGTTCGTGGCCGACGTCAGCCAGTTGTTGCCGTTCATCACCCGCACCTGGCTGTATGCGTCCGGCATCTTCTTCTCGCTGCCCGCCAAGCTCGAGCAGGCGAACGCGCCGGGCTGGGTCGTGCAGGTGCTCGCGTTCAACCCGATCTCGGCGTACATCGACATCGTCCGGCGATCCCTGCTGGAGGAGCACAAGCAGAACGAACTGCCGCACGCGTGGTCGATCGCGATCGTCTGGTCGTTCGTGATGCTGGCCTTCGGGTTCGTCTACTTCTGGCGGGCGGAGGACCGATATGGGCGAGGCTGAGCCGACCGTCATCGCCGACCAGGTCGACATCGTCTACAAGGTGATCTCCGGCCAGGGCGGCAAGGGTACGGCGGCGACCGCGTTCCGGCGGATCCTGAAGCGGCAGGACCGGCCGACGATCCGCGAGGTGCACGCGGTCAAGAACGTCAGCTTCACCGCCTACAAGGGCGACGCGATCGGCGTGATCGGCCGCAACGGTTCCGGCAAGTCGACGCTGCTGCGCGCGGTCGCCGGCCTGCTGCCGCCCGCGGACGGCGTGATCTACACCGGCGGCCGGCCGTCGTTGCTCGGCGTCAACGCGGCGATGATGAACGACCTCACCGGCGACCGGAACGTCGTCCTCGGCTGTCTGGCGATGGGCATGTCACCGGCCGAGATCCAGCGCCGGTACGACGAGATCGTCGAGTTCTCCGGGATCGGCGACTTCATCGACCTGCCGATGTCGACGTACTCGTCCGGGATGGCGGCGCGGCTGAAGTTCGCGATCGCATCGGCGAAGACGCACGACATCCTGCTCGTGGACGAGGCGCTGGCGACCGGGGACGCCGAGTTCCGGATCCGGTCCGAGCGCAAGATCCGTGAGCTGCGCGACCAGGCCGGTACGGTCTTCCTGGTCAGCCACAGCCTGGACGTCGTCCGCGACACGTGTAATCGCGCCCTGTGGCTGGACGCCGGCGTACTGCGTCTCGACGGTCCCGTGGACGAAGTGGTCGACGCCTACATCAAGGAGACCAGGAGCTAGGGGACACGCCCTAGGCCCGCGGCCGCTCGCGGAGGCCCAGCAGGAAACCCAGGCCCCAGGAGACGTGCATGGTCGCGCAGACCAGCGGCATCCAGAGCTGGGCCCGCCAGGGCAGGTAGCGGCCCTCGACCGCGGAGCCGGCCACGAGCAGCACGGCGTAGCCGAGCGGGGCCAGGAAACCCAGGTCGAGCCAGCTGACGCCGCTGATCAGGCCGATGATGCCGAGGATCGTGCCGATGGCCAGCAGGATCACCGCGATCGGCGGCGCCAGGTAGCGCTTGTTCGCGGTCTCGGGGTGCCGGCGGATCACCTCGCGGCGCCACTGGCCGGTGTGGAAGAACTGCTTCGCCACCGCGGACAGCGATGACCGCGGCCGGTAGGTGACGGACAGGTCCGGGCTGAACCAGATCAGGCCACCGGTCTTGCGGATCCGGTAGTTCAGCTCCCAGTCCTGGGCCCGGTGCATGGTCTCGTCGAAGCCGCCGACCCGCTCGAGCGCGGCCCGCCGGAAGACGCCCAGATAGACGGTGTCGGCCGGCCCGGCCTTGCCGCCCTGGTGGAACGTCGACGCACCCAGACCCAGCCGGGACCGGTACGCACACGCCACAGCCATCTCGGTCGGTGTCCGGCCTTCGGCCGCCATCACGCCGCCGACGTTGTCGGCTCCGCTCTCGTCGAGGACCTCGACCGCGCGGGTGATGTAGCCGTCGGTGAGGGCGCCGTGCCCGTCGACCCGGACCAGGATGCCGTGCTTGGCGTGCGCGATGCCGACGTTCAGCGCGGCCGGGGTCTTGCCGGTCGGGTTCGGCACGATGCTGATCCGCGGGTCGCGGTCGGCCAGCTTGTCCGCGATCTCCTGGGTCCGGTCCTTGCTCGGGCCGATGGCGAGCACGACCTCGAGCTCACCCGGATAGTCCTGGTCGAGAACGCGGCCGACCGCCTCCTCGAGGTGACGTTCCTCGTTCAGCACGGGCATCACGACGGACACGGGCGGCCAGTGGGACAGCGGCATATCAGGTCAGGCCTTACAGATCGAAGCGACGTCGTCGACGCCGGTGGCGGGTGCGGTCGGTGAGCTGCCGGGTTTCGGCGTGCTCGGCTTCTTCGTCGTACTGGTGGTCGGCTTGCTCGTCGTACTACGCGGAGTGTTCGAAGTCTTACCGTCTCCCCCCGAGCCCGCCTTGTCCAGCGCTTCCGACTTCGCGACGGCCTCCGC
Source organism: Kribbella sp. NBC_01510 (assembly GCF_045040325.1). Classification (NCBI taxonomy): domain Bacteria; kingdom Bacillati; phylum Actinomycetota; class Actinomycetes; order Propionibacteriales; family Kribbellaceae; genus Kribbella; species Kribbella sp. NBC_01510. Next base: position 3,780,161 of record NZ_CP109418.1, read on the forward strand.
GACCTTGGTGCGGATCAGTGCGAAGTCGGGATCACCGGTGTGGATCAAGGGTGGGACCGCCGAGAAGCTTGACACCGGCAGCTTCTTCGCGTCCAGCGCGAGGTCGGTGAAGGTGCCCAGCTCGCCGGCCGGGATGTCGGTCTGGACCACTTCTTTGCTGGCCGACGCGATGCCCTGGAACTTGGTCAGCACGGTCTGTGGAGACAACTGGTTCAGCATGGCCGACATCACGCACTTCTGCCGGGTCATCCGCTCGTAGTCCGACGACTCGGCCCGGGACCGGGCGAACCAGAGGGCGTGGTAACCGTCCAGGTGCTGGTTCTGGCCGGCTTCGATGTAGCCCTTGATCGGTGAGCTGCCGCCGCCGATCGGGACCCGCTTGCCGATGTCCAGGGTGATGCCGCCGACCGCGTTGAGCAGGTCACGGAACCCAGCCAGGTCGATCAGCACGTAGTAGTTGACCTTCATCCCGGTCACCGCCTCGACCGCCTGCTTGGTCGCGGTCACGCCCGGGTGCGGGTCGCCGGGGAACAGGTTCTTGTGGTTGGCGGCGTAGGTGTAGACGGCGTTGATCAGGCACTCCGCGCCGCAGTTCTTCCAATGGAAGCCGTCCGGGAACTGCTTGGCCATCGCCGTACCGGCCGGGAACGGAACCTTCGACAGGTTCCGCGGCAGGCCGATGAGGACGGTCCGGCCGGTGTCCGCGTCGATGCTGGCCAGCGTGATGCTGTCCGGCCGAGTGCCGATCCGGTCCGCGCCGGAGTCGCCCCCGAGCAACAGCACGTTGTAGCGGCCCTTCTCGGCCTTCGACTTCTGCCCGTTGCCGAACACGCTCGCCACGAAGTCGCGCTGCGCGTTCACGATCGTGCTGCCGTAGATCAGCGCGCTGACCACGGCCAGGATGAGGACGCCGTCGAGGACGCTGGTGATGAGCCGGTGGTTGCGCTCCAGGCTCAGCGGCCGGCCGAGCCGGTAGGCGTCGATGAACAGCCCGGCCCACCCGATCGCGAGCAGGATCAGCAGCACCTGGACGATCCGCAGCGTGCCCGGCCGGGCCATCAGGTTGATCGTGCCGGACCGCCAGACCAGCCCCAGCAGCACCAGGAACACGACGATCGCGATCAGCCCGGCGACCACCCGCCAGGCCCAGCGGCCGGCTCGCTTGCTGCCGACCGCGATCTGCGCCGATCCCGGCAGCACCAGTGTCATCAGCACCAGCGTCAACGCCCGTTTGAACCGCACCGGCTCGCCGAGATTGCGCAGGTCAGGCTTCTCCTGCGGCATGACGTCCTTCCGTTCGCAGATTCACGCAGCACGGCGGCCAATACTGCAGTCGACCGTACCTTGTGGTTCCCACCCTCGCCCGGTACGACGTGCCGGGGGCGGTGAAGGTTCGAGCCGAGGCGGATCCGGAGACGAAGAGTAGCAGCCCTTTCACTCAGCGCAGGAAAACCCGTGCACACACCCTGTCGCCGATCGGTTTCACGCAGTTGTGATGGTGGTCGCTGGGTGGATGCGTTACGAAGTGCTGCACGCACCTTCAGTGAGGACAGGAAACCGCCCATGAAACTGTTCCGTACGCTTCTGGCCGCCACCGCGGCCGTCACCACCACGCTCCTCGGCACAAGTGCTGCGCAGGCAGTCGAACCTGCCGTGCAGGCGCCCGGTACCGACTTCACCGGGATCGCCGCGCTCAGCAACTGCTCCGCCTCCCTCGTCCGGTACGCCGAATCCGCCAGCACCGACAAGGCGCTCGTACTCACCAACGGGCACTGCTACGAGGGTGGGTTCCTGCAGCCCGGCCAGGTGCTGGTGAACCGTGCGTCGACCCGCTCGATCACGCTGCTCCGGCCGGACTCCAGCCGGGCCGGCACTGTCCGTGCCGCGCGGATCCTGTTCGGCACGATGACGAAGACCGACATGATCGTCTACGAGGTGAACGAGACCTACGCCTCGATCAAGAGCCGCCTCAACGTCTCGCCGCTCACGCTGGCCAAGCAGGGCCTGGCGAACGGCGCCGGGATGGCGGTCGTTTCCGGCTACTGGAAGCGGATCTACACCTGCTCGGTGCAGGCGACCATCCCGCAGCTGCGCGAGGGTGACTGGACCTGGCAGAACTCGATCAAGTACCAGCAGCCCGGTTGCGAGACGATCGGCGGTACGTCGGGATCACCGGTCGTCAGCACGTCCACCGGTGAGGTGATCGGCATCAACAACACCGGTAACGAGGACGGCGAGCGCTGCACAGTGAACAACCCGTGCGAGGTCGACGCCGACGGCAACGTCACGGTCGAGCAGGGTGCGGCGTACGGCCAGCAGACCTGGTGGCTCTACACCTGCCTGACCGCGACCCGCACCATCGACCTGAACAAGGCCGGCTGCGAGCTACCGAAGCCCGCCGCCCGCCACTGACCCTCTGTCACTGCCGAGTGCGGGGTGACGCACACCACTTCGATATCCGGTAACGTCGCCCCGCATGGCAGTCGACTCCTCTACGGATCAGGTCAGTACGTCGAAGTGGCCGAGCCCCCTCGGGGTTCGGACCAGACTCGTCGCGTCCAGTGCGCTGATGCTCTTCGTCGAGCTCGCGCTGATCCGCTGGACCGGCTCGAACGTGGTCCATCTGAGCTACTTCTCGAACTTCGTGCTGCTCGGCTCGTTCCTCGGCATCGGGATCGGCATCCTCCGATCCGGGCGGGCGAAACGGCTGCCCTACTACTCACCGATCATGCTCGGGCTGCTGGTCCTGGTGATCGCCTGGAAGCCGGTCACGGTCAACCGCGGCACCTCGTCCAGCGTCATCTACTTCACCAGCCTGAACACCACCGGCCCGCCGACCTGGGTGATCCTGCCGATCATCTTCGTCGCCGCCGCGGTGGTGCTGGCCGGTCCGGCCGAGCTGGTCGGCCGGTGTTTCGCCGAGTTGCCGCGACTGACGGCGTACCGGTACGACCTGATCGGGAGCCTGGTCGGGATCGCGAGTTTCACCGGGCTGTCGTTCCTGGGGGCGCCGCCGATCTGGTGGGGTCTGATCGTCACGGTGATGTTCGGCGCGCTGATGATCCCGCGGCAACGATCCGGGGTCGCCGCGACCGGTCGTAGTGTCGTCGCTCTCGGGCTGAGCGCCGCGATGGTGCTCGCGCCGCTGCTGGTGATGGTCGGCGTGCTCTTCCACGAGTCGACCCGGCCGGAGAACAGCTGGTCGCCGTACTACAAGGTGCAGACGAAGCAGACCAGCTATGAGGGTGTGCCACTGGTGACGATCACGGTGAACGGCGTACCGCACCAGCAGGCGATCCCGGCCGACGCGCGGCTGCAGTGGGAGTCGCAGTACGGACTGCCGTACGAGCGGGCCAACGTCGGCAAGACGCCGAAGAATGTGCTGATCATCGGTGCCGGTTCCGGGTCGGACGTGGCGATCGCGCTGAAGAAGGGCGCGACGCATGTGGACGCGGTCGAGATCGACCCGCGGATCCGCGACATCGGGAAGGCGCTGCACCCGGACCGGCCGTACCAGGACCCGCGGGTGACGTCGCACATCGACGACGGGCGGGCGTTCCTGTCCCGGACGGACAAGAAGTACGACCTGATCCTGCTGGCACTGCCGGACTCGCTGACGCTGGTGAACGGCGCGAGCTCGCTGCGACTGGAGAGCTACCTGTTCACCGAGCAGGCGTTCAAGTCCGCCCGTGACCACCTCAATCCGGGTGGCGCGTTCGCGATGTACAACTTCTACCGCGAGACCTGGCTGATCGATCGGCTCGCATCGACCGCACAGAAGGCGTTCGGGCACAAGCCGTGTGTGGACAAGGTCGGCGACGAACTGCAGCAGGCCGTGGTGACGGTCGGGCTCACCTCCGCCGACCAGACCTGCCAGGGTGAGTGGGCCGGTCCGACGTCGATCACGCCGCCGCCCGCGACCGACAACCGGCCGTTCCTCTATCTGTTGACGGACCGGATCCCGTCGCTCTACCTGGTCACGCTCGGGCTGATCCTGGTCGCCGGTCTGATCGGGGTCGGGATCGCCGGCGGGGGATCGTCGTACCGGCGGATGCGCCCGTACGCCGACCTGTTCCTGCTCGGCGCCGGCTTCATGCTGCTGGAGACGAAGAGCATCACCGGGTTCGCCTTGCTCTTCGGTACGACGTGGGTGGTGAACGCGATCGTGTTCGCCGGGGTGCTGGTCGCCGTGCTGGCCGCCGTCGAAGTGACGAGACGGTTCAAGACGCCACCGGTGAAGATCATGTACGGCGTCCTGTTCGGTGGGCTCGCGTTGGCCTGGGTGTTCCCGGACGGCTGGTTGCTGGGGATGCCGGTCGGCCTGCGGGCGTTGGTCGCCGTACTGATCGCGTTCCTGCCGATCTTCGCCGCGAACGTCATCTTCGCCAAGCGCTTCACCGACACCGCCGACGGCACCGCGTCGTTCGGTGCGAACCTCCTCGGCGCCATGCTCGGCGGCTGCCTCGAGTACGCCGCGCTGATCATCGGCTTCGACGGCCTCCTGATCGTCGCCGCCCTGCTCTACGCCGGCGCCTTCCTCCTGACCCCGAAGGTCCGTGCGGTGGTGAGGAGCTGACCGATGAGCGATCTCGCCGACTACTACCGGGACCGCGCCGGTTCGACGCGATCTTCGCCGACAACCGGTATGTGGAAGGCAGCAACCATCCGATCACGCGGACCATGCCGGACGGCGACACTTACCAGACGCGGCGGCTGTCCGACGGACGCACCTTCGAGGTACTGAAGAACTTCCCGAGCGCCGAGCAGTTCGCCGCGGACGTGGCGCCGGGTGAGGTCAGCTGGGCCGAACTCATCTACTTCTGGTTGGCGACCATCTCCTAGAGCGTTCGACTCGGCCTGCCTGTCGATCTCCGTCGAAAGGTCCAGACCGGTCAGCCCCGGACGATCTCCCGGGTCCGGGCGCAGACGTGTTCGTCGAACTCGGCGACCTTGGCCGCGGTCCGTTCGGGGGTGAGGACCGACTCCTCGAGGACGGTGAAGCGGCCGGGGCGGGTCAGCGGCGCGTAGCAGACGATCTCGGCGAACTCGTCCAGGCTGAACCCGAGGTCTGCGGGTCGTACCGGCAACCCATGGCGATGCAGGCAGTCGACGGTCGCGTTGAAGTGGTCCGCGTCGCCGCGCAGGAACCACGCGAAAGCTGCCCCCAGTCCGACTTGCTCACCGTGGAAGGCCCGTCGGCCCGGATAGTGCAGATCGATGGCGTGGGAGATCTCGTGGCAGGCCCCGGAGGCCGGCCGTGAGTTGCCCGCCACCACCATCGCCATCCCGGACAGCACCAGGCCCTCGGCCAGAGTGGTGAGGAACGCGTCGTCACCGACCCCGCCGCGATGATCCATCACCGCTTGTGCGGCGGTCCGGGCCAGCGAGACCGCGAAACCGTCGATCGCCTCCCCGCGCAGCCGGTGTGCGGCCTCCCAGTCAGCGGTCGCGGACAGGTTCGAGACGATGTCGCCGATGCCGCTGCGGACCGATCGAGGTGGTGCTTGGCCGATCAGGTCGAGGTCCACCAGCACCGCGATCGGCGCAGGCACGCTGTACGAGCCGCGACCGGCGTCGTTGTCCAGCGTGCTGATCGGTGAGGCGATGCCATCGTGTGCGAGGTTCGTGGCCACCGCGACCATCGGCAACCCGAGCCGGGCCGCGGCGAACTTGGTCACGTCCAGCACCGTGCCACCGCCGATCCCGACGATCGCGTCGTACTGCTGGGGGCGGATCTGCTCGACCAGCCTGATCGCGGCGTTGATCGTGCAGCCGTCCACGGTGAACCAGTCCGCGCCCGCGAGCCCGGGCTGGAAGGTCTCCCGGATGACCGGACCATGGGTCGGCCCGACCGCGATCGCCACCCGGCCGGAGGGCGAGATCCGCTGGTCGGCCAGGATCTTCGCCAGCTCGCACAGCGCTCCCCGCCGCACGTCCACAACGAGCGGTGCCGGGATCATCCGGGCTAAGAGCGGCATACGATCTCCCGCGCCCGGGTCAGGTCGGCGTGGTTGTCGATCTCGACCCAATCGACCGTGCCGATCGGGGCGACGTCGATCCGGAGGCCCTGGTCGACGAGGAGTTGGTAGGCGTCCTCGTAGTAGAGATGCGGGTCGCGCTCCCAGGTCTTGCGGAGGGCGGCGGCGAGGTCGGTCGCGGCGGCGGGCTCGATCAGGGTGACGCCGATGTACTCGCCGGTGGCGGCCGCCGGGTCCATCAGCTTGGTGATGCGCTCGACGCCGGCGTGCTCTGAGGAGATCACCTTCATCTCCTCCTCCGCCAAGGACTTCTCGGTGTCGAGGGCGAGGATGATCCGGCGGTTGTTGCCGCGGGCGTCGAGCAACGCCTGCTGGACCGAGGCCGGATGCACGGTGTCGCCGTTCGCCAGCATCGCCCCGGAGCTGAGGTGATCGCGCGCGCACCACAAGGAGTACGCGTTGTTCCGCGTCTCGGCCTGGTCGTTGTGGATCAGCTCGAGTGTCACGCCGTACCGCAGCTGCAGGTCCGTGACGCGCGCTTCGATCGCGGCCGCGGCGAAGCCGACCACGATCGCGACGTCGGTGATGCCGACCGCCGCAAAGTTGGCCAGCGTGAGGTCGAGAACGGTCGTATCAGGACCGATCGGAACGAGTGCCTTAGGCAACATGTCCGTGTACGGGCGCAACCGGCGACCCGCGCCGGCGGCAAGGACGAGTCCGATCATGACCCATGGTACGGCTTCGGCCCGTCTGCGCGCCCTGGCTTGCGATGTGATGGCACGATCGTGACCATGACATGGCTTGTGACTGGTGGTGCTGGGTATATCGGGGCGCATGTGGTGCGGGCGTTCCTGGCCGACGGGATCGACGTGGTCGTGATCGACGACCTGTCCAGCGGGAAGGCCGAGTTCGTGCCGGACGGCGTCCCGTTCGTCCAGGCCAACCTGCTGGACGGTACGGCGGTCCGCGGTGCGCTGGACGGGGTCAGCGGGGTCGTGCACCTGGCCGGGTTCAAGTACGCCGGGGTCTCGGTCGACCGCCCGCTGCACACCTACACGCAGAACGTGACCGCGATGGTGTCACTGCTGGACGCGATGGCTGACAAGGAGATCCGCAAGCTCGTGTTCTCGTCGAGCGCCGGCGTCTACGGCACGCCGAAGGACGAGCTGGTGACCGAGCAGACGCCGCCGGACCCGCAGAGCCCGTACGGCGAGTCGAAGCTGGTCGGGGAGTGGTTGCTCCGGGACCAGGCCGCCGCGACCGAGCTGCACCACACGTCGCTGCGCTACTTCAACGTGGTCGGGTCCGGTGACAAGAAGGTGTACGACGCCAGCCCGTACAACCTGTTCCCGATCGTCTGCGGCCAACTGGCCCAGGGGAAGGTGCCGCAGATCTACGGCAACGACCACCCAACGCCGGACGGCACGTCGGTCAAGGACTACGTCCACGTCGCCGACCTGGCCCGTGCGCACGTCGCCGCCGCCCGCGCGCTGGACGCCGGGACGAGCCTGGAGCCCGTCTACAACCTGGGCAGCGGCACCGGCACGTCGGTCCGCCAGATCATGGACGCCGCCCGCCGCGTCACCGGCATCGACTTCACCCCGGCCGAAGGCCCTCGCCGCCCCGGCGACCCGTCCCGCGTCGTCGCCGACGGCACACTGGCCGCCCGCGACCTGGGCTGGAAGAACACCTACACCGTCGACGAAATGTTCGCCACCGCCTGGGAAGCCTGGCCGAAGAGCTGACCTCTGATCGTGGTGGGCGGTCCCCGCCGGTTGTAGCCTGTGGCGCAGTTCACTGAGCTGCCCGCTGCGGGCACCGATCGAGGGGTGCGATCCATGAGTTACGAGAGCCTGCCGCATTTTCTGGGGAAGATCGATCTCTTCGAGGGGCTGTCCGAGGACACCCTGTCCGATCTGATCGAGCGTGGCACCCGGCTGACCGTCCCGGCCGGCCAGCACGTGATCGAGCAGGGGGCCGACGACACCGGCCTGCAGGTGGTGCTCGAGGGTTCGGCCGACGTCGAGGTCAACGGTGTCGTCCGCGAGCCGCTCAAGATCGGGGACTACTTCGGTGAGATCTCGTTGATCGACGGCCTGCCGCGGTCCGCGACCGTGGTCGCCGGGCCGGACGGGCTGGGCACGTTCGCGCTGTCCGCGCTGGCGTTCGAGCCGGTCGTGCGGGAGAACCCGGACGTCGCCCAGGCCCTGCTCAAGGCCTTGACCGCCCGCATCCGCCGCCTAGAGTCCGACAGCTGAGCCATCAGCTCGAGCGCGCGGGGACGGCGATGACCGTGTTGATGCCACGCCTCCGGCGCGGCGGGTCCTGGGGCTCTGGCTCCCGGCCTTCCCTCGTCACTCCAGTCGCTTCGCTCCCTGCGCTCCTCAGTCCAGGCCGGGAGGCCCCATGACCGAGGAGCGGAAGGTTGTCTCGGCGCTGTTCTGCGACCTGGTCGGCTTCACCACCGCGTCCGAGTCCGCTGACCCCGAAGACGTCCGCCGGTGGCTGGCGCCGTACCACTCGACGCTGCGGCAGACCGTCGAGCGGTACGGCGGGACGGTCGAGAAGTTCGCCGGGGACGCCATCCTGGCGGTCTTCGGTGCACCGCGAACCCGGGAGGACGACGCCGAGCGGGCGATCCGGGCCGGCTTGGCCATCCTCGACGCGGTGCGCGAACTGCCGGACGGGCCGCTGGAGGTCCGGATCGGGATCGAGACCGGTGAAGCACTGGTCCAGCTGACCGCGCGACCCGAGCTCGGCGAACCGTTCGTCACCGGCATGGTCGTCAACACGGCCGCCCGGTTGCAGGCGTCGGCGCCGGTCGGCGCGGTCGTGGTCGGACCCGGCACCTACGACGCGACGAGTCGCGTGTTCGGCTACGAGGCGCTGGAACCCGTTGTGGCGAAGGGAATCAGCCACCCGCTCGACCGCTGGCAGGCCGGCCCGCCGCGGGCCCGGTTCGGCGCCGACGTGATCCGCGACCTCAGTACGCCGATGGTCGGCCGGCAGCGCGATCTGACCTTGCTGTGCACGGCGTTCGAGAAGGCCGTCGCGGAGCGGGTGCCGCAGTTCGTCACACTCCTCGGCGAGCCGGGCATCGGCAAGTCGCGCCTGGTCGCGGAGCTCGGCGCCTGGCTGGACCGGCACGACGAACTCGTCAGCTGGCGCGAGGGCCGATCAGTGCCGTACGGCGAGACGCCGTTCGGGCCGATCGCGGAGATCTTCAAGGTCCAGGCGGGGATCCTCGACACCGACCCGCCGACCCAGGTGGCGGAGAAGCTCGATGCGATCCTTCCGGACGGCGCGGACCGGGCCTGGTTGCGGGCCCGGGTCGGACCACTGGTCGGCGTCGAGCGCTCCACGCCGGCGGAGTCGGTGGCGCAGGAGGAGTCGTTCGCGGCCTGGCGCCAATTGCTGGAGTCGTTCGCTGAACAGTCGCCCGTGGTCCTGGTGTTCGAGGATCTGCACTGGGCGACGGACTCGATGCTCGCCTTCGTCGATCATCTGGCCGAGTGGCTGACCGACCTGCCGCTGCTGGTCGTCGTGACCGCCCGCCCGGAGTTGCTCGAACGCGGACCGCAGTGGACCCGCGGCGTACAGAACTCGCTGACCATCGGCCTCTCGCCGCTGACGGCAGCCGAGACCGACCAACTCCTGATCGAGATGTTCGCCGGTCAGGACGTCCCGGACCAGACCCGCCGTCGCCTGGTACGGCGGGCCGACGGCAACCCCTTGTATGCCGAAGAACTCGCCCGGATCGTCGCCGACTGCGGCCCGGACCGGGCCGCCTCCGTCGAGCTGCCCGCCGGCATCGCCGCGCTGATCGCGGCTCGGCTGGACACGCTGGAGTCCGATCGCAAGGCGCTGCTCGCGGATGCGGCCGTGATCGGCCGGGTGTTCTGGGCCGAAGCCGTCGCGGCCCTGTCAGGCCGGGACCCGGCGGAGGTCGTCCAAGCACTGCAGGAGTTGGCTCGTAAGGAGCTGGTGCGCCCGGTCCGGCGGTCGTCGATGCTGGGCCAGCACGAGTACACCTTCTGGCACGCACTGACCCGCGACGTCGCCTACAGCCAGGTGCCGCGGGCGGCCCGCTCGGCGCGGCACCTTGCCGCTGCCGGCTGGCTCGAGCTGCGCTGCCCGGCCTGCCAGGCCGAGACCCCGAACCTGATCGCATATCACCTCACCACCGCACTCGATCTGGCCGCCGCACTCGGCGAGACGGATGCGGTCGCGACGATCGCGCCACGAGCCCGCCGCTATCAGCTGATGGCCGCCGAGCTGGCGATGAACCTGGACACCCGCGAGGCGATCGCCCTGCTCGACCGCGCGCTCGGCCTCACCCCACCCGGCGATCCTGAACGTCCGGCGGTTCTGGCGCGCTGGGGCTGGGCGGCGTTTCTGGCCGGCCGGCTCGACGACGCGCGGACCGCCTACCGCGAGGCGATTGCCGGATTCGAGGCCATCGGCGACATCCGCGGACTCGCGCTCACCTTGCGAGCGTCGACGTACGCGCTGAACAGCATGGCGGAGAGCCTGGCCACGGTCGACCGGGCGGTCGCGATGCTCGAGGAGCTCGGGCCGAGCGCGGACCTCGTGCAGTTGCTGTCCGGGCAGGCGAGCATCCGGCTGGTCGCGAGCCGTAGTGAGGATGCGATCGCCTCGGCGGACCGTGCCCTGCGGATGGCCGCCGAGCACGGGTACGCCGTACCGCAACGGGCTCTCGAGGCCCGGGGGCTCGCCCGGGTCGGTCAGGGCGACACCGGCGGGCTGGTCGACGTGAAGGAGGCGCTGGCCGCGCTGCTCGAGCTCGGGCAGGGGCGCGACGCGGCGGTGGCCTGGCTGAACTACGGCTGGGTGCTGTGGCAGATCGAGGGACCGGTTGTCGCCTTGGGCGAGCTGGACACCGCTCGCGACTTCGCCGCCCGGCGGCGGCTGGCCGAGATGGAGCAGCAGATCGGCTGTACGGTTCTGCAGCTGATGATCGAGACGGGCCGGCCGGACGAGGCGATCGCGGCCTGCCGGGCCAAGCTGGAGCACCCCGGACCGGCGTTCACCACCCTGCGGCGCATCGAGGTGCTGTCGGCGCTGGCGGTGGCGGAAGCCGAGTCCGGTCTCGCGGGCGCGCGCGATCCGGCCGAGGAGGCGTTCCGGCTGGCGGTGGATGCGGGCTGGCCGGACCTGATCGTCGTCGCGGGATCGCCCGCGGTGACCACCCGGGCGCGGGACGGCGACCAGGACGGCGTACTGGAAGTTCTCCAGTTGCTCGCGTCATTGTCCGACCTGCGCGGCAGCCTCGAGTTCGACGCCCGGCTGCCCTCATTGGTGCGGGCGGCGCTCGCCGCGGGTCATGCCGACGCGGGCGCTGTGCTCACGGACTTCGTGGAGCCGGTGCTGCCGATGCGCGAGTACTCGGCGACGACCGCCCAGGCGCTGCTCGCCGAACACCGCGGCGACACCGAGGCCGCGGCCGCCGCGTTCGCCCGGGCGGCCGCGGACTGGGGTGCCTTCGGCAACAAACTCGAGCAGGCGCACGCCCTGCGCGGTCTGTTCCGCACCACCGGCGAGCCCGCCGCCCTGGCCCAGGCCGAGCAGCTGTTCAGAGCCCCGGGTACTCCTTCCTGAAGGAGCCGGACGGGGTCAGGTTCAGCTCGCCGCGGGGGCCGGTGAGTACGCCGCCTTCGACCGGGAGCGTGTGACCGGTGATCCAGGCGGCGTCGTCGGAGGCCAGGAAGGCGACCGCGGCGGCGATGTCCTCGGGCTCGCCGACCCGGCCGAGCGGACACATCTTCGAGAACCGCTCCAGGGTGCCCGGCTGGTTGTCCCAGTTCGGCGTCCGAATGGTGCCGGGGGCAACGATATTGAAGCGGACGCCCAGCTCGCCGTACCGGGCCGCGTAGTTGACGGTCATCGCGATCTGGCCGGCCTTGGCCGCGGAGTACTCGATGTTGCCGAAGGCGGCCAGGCCGTTCACCGAGCTGATCGTCACCACGTTGCCGCGAGTCCTGACCAGGTGGGGGAGCGCGGCCTGGATGCACCGGGACGCGCCGACCAGCGTGAGGTCGAGTTGCCGGTGCCACTCCTCGGCGGTCGCGTCCTCCGGCACGGACGTCACGATGCAGCCGCCGGCGTTGTTCACCACGACGTCCAGCCGGCCGAACCGATCGACCGCGGCCGCCACCGCCGCGTCGACGTCGTCCCGGCTGGTCACATCGAGGCGCAGGCCGAGCGCCTGCTCGCCGATCCCGGCCGCGACCTCGGCGACCTTCTCCTCCTGCAGATCGGTGACCACGACCGACGCGCCTTCGTCCGCCAGTCGCCGGGCCACCGCGGCCCCGATCCCCTGCGCACCCGCCGTGACCAGAGCCACCCGTCCTTCGAATCGCCGCACGTCATTCCTCCAGCACTCGGTCGACCTTCTCGTCCGTGACCCGGCGCTCCAGCTTGGCGGCATCCAGGTTGCGGCACAGGACGATCGAACCACCTCCGGAGATCACCCCGACCAGCAGCGCCACCCCGTCCCGCGTGGTCAGGTCCCGGGTGACGAGGATCCGCTCTCCGATGGGTTCCGCCGTACCGATCAGGTCTTCGTGGGTGAGGTCGTCGTACGCCGGTGACGACGGAGCCGGCGGGTCGAACGGGACGAACACGTCCGGGTGGTTGTAGACCTCGGCGCCGTAGTCGTGGATGCCGTCCGGCAGCGGCTCGCGGAACCGGCCGCCCAGCGGGAGCAGCGCCGACGCGATGGTCTCCCGCTCGCCGCGGACGGTCAGGTCCGGGCCGGTGATCGCGAGGGTGCCGGTGCCGCTGGTGAGGGCAGCGCCGACCGACCAGGTCGACAGCGCCCAGACCACGCCGAGCCAGTGCGGCGGCAGGCCGATCGCGACGGTCTCGCCGGGCTCCAGGTCGTACTCGTCGACCAGCAGGTTGGCGGTCTTGGCGACCCAGTTCGCGGTGGTGAGGGCGCTCAGCTCGATCCGTTCACCGGTCGCGTCGTCGTAGTAGGTGAGGAAGGGACCGGCGCCGTCCCGGCGGACCGCGGTTCCGAACAGCTCGGGAAGGACTCGTGACATATGGCCCACCCTACGTTTCCGGCGCCGACGTACCGTGGTGAGGGGATTCGCGGAAAGAAGGCTTGTCATGGTGCCACAGCTCGAGCTGCCACAGGGCGGCGAATGGATCGTCATCCTGGTCATCGTCATTCTGCTGTTCGGCGCGAAGAAGCTGCCTGAGCTGTCACGCAATGCGGCGCGCGCGCTCAACGAGTTCAACAAGGCCAGATCCGAGGACGACGACGACAAGCCGGCGCAGGTCACCGCACCTCAGCCGCCGCCGTCGGACGGGCCGGCCGAGTCAGTCGGGCGGGTTGATGTCGAGGGCGGCGGCTCGGAGGGCGTTGGCGAGGAGCGTCGCGGGCTCTGAGAGGCGGCCGGGGAGGCGGGCCAGGATGGTGCGCCGTAGCTCCTTCGGTCCGCCGCGGACGGTGACCACGCGGACACCCGCCGGTGCGGCCGACGCCATCGACGCGGAGATCGTGGTCAGCCCGGCACCGGCCGCGACCAGCTGCAACTTAGCCAGCCAGTCGCGCACCGTGTGCGCGATCACCGGCCGCTCGTCGAGCCCGGGCCAGACGCCCATCAGCAACTCCTCGCCGGCCGCGGGCCCGGCGATCCACCGTTGACCACGCAGGTCGGCCACGTCCACCGAGTCGTGGGCCGCGAGCGGATGACTGGCCGGCACCGCCAGCCGCAGACTCCGCTCGGCCAGCGTCTCCAGCTTCAACGCGGGCGACTCCGCGTCCGGCGGCCGGAACGGCGGTGCCGACGCCAGCAGCGCCAGGTCCACAGTTCCCGCCCGCAGCGCCCGGATCAGGGCGGGGGTCGATCCCTCCCGGGTCGTGACCGTGATCGCCGGATGGCCGCGGCGTAGCGCACTGATTGCCTGCGGCAACAGAACGGCGCCCGCGCTCGGGAACCAGCCCAGCCGGACAGTCCCACCGGCCGCGGGGAGCCCGGCGAGCTCGCGGGCCGTCGCGTCGAGCTGATCCAGCACGCCGGCGGCATTCCGCAGTACGACTTGACCCGCTGCCGTCAGCAGCACGCCTTCGCGCCGCCGCTCGAGCAGCGGTGCGCCCGCTGCCCGCTCCAGCGACGCGATCTGTCGCGACACAGCCGACTGGGTGTAGCCGAGCGCGGTCGCGGCCGCCGTGAACGTGCCGCGCTCCGCAACCTCCCGGAACACTCGCAACGCCACCAGTGAGACATCGGTGAAGTCCATGACGTTTACGCATACTACCTGTGCCAAAGATTCGTTGGAGTCATACTCGCACCGCATCTACGTTTGGTCACATGAGAGAACAACGCATCGCACTGGTCACCGGCGCCAACCAAGGCATCGGCTACGCCTTCGTCCGAGAACTGGCCATCCGCATGAACGAAGAGGACCTGGTGCTTCTGACCGGCCGTGACCCAGATCGGGTAGCTACCGCGGTGGCCGAGCTGGCTGACTCCGAGGCGGGGATGGCTCGGATCGAGGGGCGGGTGCTGGATGTGACGGATGTGGAGGCCGTGGCGGCGCTGGCCCGTGAGCTGGGGGCGGTTGACATCGTGATCTCCAACGCCGTCGGGCCGCTGCACCCGGATCGGACGCAGGCTGAGCAGGCTGATGTGTTCATCGATGTCGCCAACCTGGGGGCTCAGGCTGTGTTGCGGGAGTTCGGGCCGATTCTGCGGCCGGGTGGCCGGTTGATCGTGGTGGCCAGTTCGCTGGGGACGCTGGAGCAGTTGCCGGAGGCGCTGTGGGGGCGGTTCGACGGGGTGACGCTGGACGAGGTGGAGCAGGCGGTCGAGGAGTGGCGGGCCGCGATTCACGACGGGACGGCCGAGGAGAAGGGCTGGCCGGAGTGGATCAACTTCCCGTCGAAGGTGGCTCAGGTGGCCGCTGTACGGGCCGTCGCCGCGGATCGCCGTACGCGGGATCTCGAGGACGGGACGCTGGTCGCGTCGGTCTGTCCGGGGCTGGTGGACACCCGCGCGTCCCGGCCGTGGTTCGAAGACTTCAGCCAGGCGAAGTCCCCGGCCGAGGCGGTCAAGCCGATCGTCGACGTCATCCTGGCCGATCGCGTCGATCCCGCGATGTACGGCGAACTCGTCCGCGACGGCAAAATCCTCCCGTGGAAGCCGTCCACGCGGTGAAATCACCCCGCAGTACTCCAGCAGCCGGAGTTCTCATAAGGTCAGGACATGTTGATCCTGGGCGGCCTGGCTCTGATCCTGGTGCTGACCGTTGCCACTGGCTACTTCGTGTCCCAGGAGTTCGCGTACGTCGCGGTCGACCGGAGCCGGCTGCGGACGCTGGCCGAGGACGGTGACCCGGCGGCGGCGCGGGCGCTGAAGGTCACGTCGCGGCTGTCGTTCGTGCTGTCCGGCGCGCAGGTCGGCATCACCATCACCGCGCTGCTGGCCGGGTACTTCGCCGAGCCCTATCTCGGTGCGGGCCTGGAGGATCTGCTCGGCTCGGCCGGAGTGCCACAGGCCGTGAGCGTGTCCGTCTCGGTCATCCTGGCGTTGCTGTTGGCAACGATCATCCAGATGGTGCTGGGCGAGCTGGCGCCGAAGAACCTGGCCATCGCGAAGGCCGAGGCGATCGCGCTCCGGCTGGCTCGGTCGACGCTGCTGTACCTGACCATCGCCGGCCCGCTGATCCGGGTGTTCGACTCGGCCTCGAACCGGATCCTGCGCCGGGTCGGCATCGAACCGGTCGAGGAACTGCCCCAGGGCGCGACCGCGCAGGAGCTCGACCGGATCATCGTCACCTCCTACGAGCAGGGGTTGCTGGACGAGGACACGATGCGGTTGCTCGACCGCGGCCTCGATTTCCGCGGCCGGATCGCCGGGGAGGCGATGGTCCCCCGCGTCGACGTCATCACCATGCATCGGGACGAGCCGCTCACCCGGGTGGTCGAGCTGCAGGACACCGGTCACAGCCGGTTCCCGGTGATCGCCGACTCGGTCGACGAGGTGCTCGGTGTGGTCGCCATCGGCGACGTGGTCGAGCTCGAACCGGCCGACCGGGCGCACATCGCGGTCGGCTCACTGGCTTCGCCGCCGGTCGTCGTACCCGAGACCTTGCCGCTGCCCGGCGTACTGGAACGGCTGCGGACCGCCCGCCGTCAGCTCGCGATCGTCGTGGACGAGTACGGCGGATTCGCCGGGATCGTGTCGCTCGAGGACATCGCCGAGGAACTGGTCGGCGAGATCCGCGACGAGGACGACCTGCCCGAGAGCGGCCTCGTTCCGGGCGGCGACGGATCGTGGGTGGTGTCGGCCCGATGGCGGCTCGACGAGGTCCAGGCGGCCACCGGCGTCGCGCTGCCCGAGGGTGACGACTACGAGACCCTGTCCGGCCTCGTGATGGCCCGGCTCGGCCGGATCCCCGCGATCGGCGACGAGCTCATGGTGGAACTGCGGCACCGCATCGACCATGACGGCCGGCCGGTCCCGGCCGAGTTCGTCCGGCTGACGGTCCAGACCATCGAGCGCCACGTGCCGGGTCTCGTCCTGATGGAGCGGTTGGCATGAGTACGCCGCTCGCCCTGATCATCTCGGTGATCCTGCTGGCCCTGAACGGCTTCTTCGTCGCCGCCGAGTTCGCGCTGGTCGCGTCGAAGCGGCATCGGCTCGAGGAGGCGGCCGCGGCCGGCAACCGCTCGGCCCGGGCCGCGATCGCCGGGGTGAGTGAGCTGTCGCTGATGCTCGCCGGTGCGCAGCTCGGCATCACGCTGTGCACGTTGGGACTCGGTTCGCTGGCCGAGCCGGCGGTGGCCAGTCTGCTGCACCCGTTGTTCGAGCTGGCGCACGTCCCCGAGCGCGCCGGTCAGGTGATCGCGTTGATCATCGCCGTCGCCGTGATCGCCCTGCTGCACGTGCTTCTCGGTGAGATGGCGCCGAAGTCGTGGGCGATCAGCAATCCCGAGCGGTCGGCGCTGGCGCTCGCTCTCCCGTTCCGCGCCTTCACCTACGTCTTCCGCCCGCTGCTGATCGTGCTGAACTGGCTCGCGAACCTCTGCGTCCGGCTGGCGAAGGTGACCCCGCAGAACGAGCTGGCCAACGCGCACGGCCCCGACGAGCTCCGCCTGCTGATCGAGTCCTCCCGGGAACACGGCACGCTGGACGAACCCGAGCACAACCTGCTCACCGCGATGCTCGCGCTGCAGAACACCACGGTCGCCCAGGTGATGACTCCGATCGCCCAGCTGGCGACGGTTCCCGCGGCCGCGTCCGCCCGCGACGTCGAGCTGACCAGCCGCCGCGAGGGCCGCTCCCGCCTCGCGGTCGTCAGTTCGGGTACGACGATCTGCGGCATCGTGCACGTCCGTGAGGCGGCGCGCGCGACCACGAGCGGCGGTACGACGGTGCGCGCGTCGGACCTGATGACGGCGCCCCTCGAGCTGGCCGCGAGTACGCCGGTGGCGACCGCGATCCGGACGATGCGCGATCAGCGTTCGCAGCTGGCCGTCGTACGGGACGAGGATCGGCCGGTCGGGGTGGTGGCGTTGGAGGATCTGCTCGAGGAGGTGATCGGGGAGTTCGACGACGAGACCGACCCGATCGTCAAAGCCGCGAAGGCGGAATCACCGGATCGCTAGGGCGGCTACGGTGGAGGCAGGAACCGTCCGGAGGAGGACCGTCGTGCCGATCAGGCGGCTTGGGCTTGTCGTTCATCAGGGGCGTCCGGTGGCTGTGCAGACCGCCGAGACCGTGCGTCGGTGGGCGACCAGACACGACATCGGCTGCACCGACATCGACGTCTGGAAGGCGCACGAGGAACGGCGCGGCGGGATGGACGAGCTGCACCACGCCGGGAACCCGGATCTCGTGGTCACGCTGGGCGGTGACGGCACGTTCCTGCGCGGTGCCCGGATCGCGGCGAAGAACGACGCGGCGGTGCTCGGGGTCGATCTCGGCAAGGTCGGGTTCCTGACCGAGGTGGCGTGCCGCGACGTGGAGGCCGCTCTGGAGGCGGTGCACCACGGCGGTGCGACGTACGAGGAGCGGATGACGCTGACCATGCGGGCTTCGCGTCCACTGGAGATCCCGAGTGGCATCGAGTCGTTGCTGCGCTACGGACATGGCCCTGCCCTTCCGCCGCCGGCGGTCCGCCCGGAGACCGCCGAGGGTGACGGCTGGGGGGTGGCGCTGGACGTGACCGCGCTGAACGACGTCGTCCTCGAGAAGCTGGCGCGCGACCATCAGGTGGCGCTGGGTGTGTATCTGGCCGGCCGGCTGCTGGCGTCGTACTCCGCAGATGCGGTGATCGTGGCGACGCCGACCGGGTCGACGGCGTACAGCTTCGCGGCGGGTGGGCCGATCCTGTCGCCGAGCACCGAGGCGATCGTGTTCACTCCGGTCGCACCGCACATGACCTTCAATCGAACGGTTGTCACGGCGCCGGACGAGCCGGTCGCGCTCCGGGTCCTCCCGCACTCCGGTCAGGCCGCGGTCAGCATCGACGGGCAGCTCCGCGGCGTCCTCGATCCGGGCGACTGGATCGGCGTCTACGGCTCGACTCGGCGGCTGCGGCTGGTCCGGTTGGCTCCCACCGATTTCTACGGCCGGCTGCGGGACCGCTTCCGGCTCACCGACGCGCCCGCGACCGCCCTCGACGGCGAGTCCGACCTGTTCTGGCGGACCACCACACCTGTCCCACCGGACCTCGCCCACCTCAAGCTTCCGCCACCGTCCGGTCACGACCGGTAGGGTCTCTCCTCATGCGAAACGTGGTGATCCTGGCCGGTGGTTCGGGGACACGGTTGTGGCCGCTGTCCAGAGACGACCGGCCGAAGCAGGTGCTGCCGCTGGCAGCCGGACAGTCGTTGCTCCGGGTGGCGTACAACCGGCTGCGCGGCCTGGTCGAGCCGGAGAACATCTATGTGTGCACGGTCGGCGCGTACACCGAGGTGGTCCGCACCGAGCTGCCCGAGCTCGGCGAGCACAACATCATCGGCGAGCCGGCCCGCCGGGACACCGCGAACGCGGTCGGCCTGGCCTCTGCGGTGGTGGCGCGCAACGACCCCGACGCGGTGGTGGCGTTCGTCGGATCGGATCACCTGATCAGTCCGGAGGACGCGTTCCGGACCGCGATCGAGAACGGTTTCGCCGTCGTCGAGCAACGTTCCCGGTCGCTGGTGACGTTCGGGATCGAGCCGACCCATCCGCACACCGGGCTCGGGTACATCGAGCGCGGCGAGCCGCTCGAGGGGACCAGGGCCTTCGCCGTCGACCGGTTCCGGGAGAAGCCGGATCGGGCGACCGCCGAGGAGTACCTGGCCACCGGGCGGTTCTGGTGGAACTCCGGCATGTTCGTCTGGCGGGCCGAGACCGTGCTGAGCGTGCTGGACGAACTGCTGCCCGAGTCGGCCGCGCGGCTGCGTCAGGTCGCGTCGGTCTGGGACACCCCGTCGCGTGATGCGACCTTGGCCGAGATCTACCCGAGCCTGCGCAAGATCAGCGTCGACTACGCGGTGATGGAGCCGGCTTCGCAGGGCAAGGTGGACGCGGACGTGGTCGTCGTACCGATGCCGGTGCACTGGCTCGACGTCGGCTCCTGGGCCGCACTGGCCGGCACGTACGACGCCGATGCCAACGGCAACCGTACGGACGGGACGACGCTCAGCTGCCTGCTCGACTCCCACGACAACATCGTCGTCACCGACGACCCCGACCACCTGGTCGCCGCGGTCGGCCTGCGCAGCCACATCATCGTCCACACCCAGGACGTCACCATGGTCTGCCCCCTCGCCGACGGCGAACGCGTCAAAGACCTGGTAGCCCAAGTCCAATCCGACCACGCCGAGCGCTACATCTGACCCCCCACACCGCCCGGAGGTCGGCGGGGGTCGTTGCGCTGGCGGGGGTGCGGACACCCTGTCGGGACCTGGGACACCTCACAACCTGTCCCAGGCCCCCGGCAGCGTGTCTCAGGTCCCTGTTTGGTTCGTTCGCCTCCTTCGGGTCCCGGCAGTCGGCCTCGTTCTGTCGGTTGCCTGGGGTGTGGCGGACCTGCAGGCCATCACAATCGCCGAGACGCTGCGGTCGTCCGTGGGAGGTCTTCGTCCTGGCCTCGTTGTGATGGCCTGGCGATCCGGTCGACGGCACGGGAACACCCACGGAACCGACAAGAGCGGCGGATATCCGTCGAATGGTCGGGGTACGACGAACGCCCCGGCGGAAGCAGTTCCGCGGGGGCGTTCGATGTACACAAGCTGGGAGCTCAGCCGCCGGCGGGCTCCTGGGCGTCGGTGGACGGGTACTTGTCCATGAACTGCTTGAGGGCGTCGCCGCTCACGGAGCCGCAGAACTGGCGGTGGCCGAAGGCCTTGTCCTGGCCCTGGGCGTTGCCGCTCCAGTGCGAGAACGCGATGCTCTTCCCGTCCGGCCACGGCTTGCCGTCGGTCTCCCGGAACGGCGCCGCGATGAACTTGCCCGACGAGCTGTCCGGCAGCTTCGCCTTGGAGATCTTCTCGATCTGGTCGATCTGGTCCTTCGGCAGCGATTCCTTGTACCAGAGGATCGTGTACCCGTGCTCCAGGTTGTGCACCAGGTTCGGGATCGGCGGCCGGTCGTCGAGGGTGTAGAACTTCTTGTTGAACGGCGCCCAGACCGCGTAGTGAGAGCCGGACGACGGCGGCGACACCGAGTAGTTGATCACCGTGCCGTCGGGCTTGTGGTCCTGGGTGCCGCCGGCCTCGTCGTTGGTCGGCGTGTCACAGGACGCCGCGGACGCGGCCACCCCGAGCTCGGTGGCGGCCTGGTTCTTGGTCTGGGAGTCCTGGATCAGCCGGACCGCCGGGTAGGCGATGATGGCCAGGCCGACCACGATCGACGCGACCACGATGAGGATGGTCCGGTTCCGGTCCGCGCGGGCCTGGTCCCGGTGCATCTTCTCGATCATCTCGCGACGCGACTGCTTCTGCGACGACGCTTTACCCACTGTGTTGGTCTTCCCGGATCAGGGCGGCCACCGCGCCGCCGTGCGGGAGCAGTGTACGAGGTGACCCTGAGAGGTTGCCTAGAAAACTACCTGGACCGTGAGCCGAACGTGACAGTCGCCTCACTGCCCGGCCCGGTCCGGACGGCGACGCCGTACCCCTCGGCATGCAGCAGTACGGCGAGCCGCTCGGCGATCACGCCGACCGCGACCGGCTCGTCGCCGAAGACCGTGACGGCGTTGTCCAGCAGCTCGAGGTGAATGTCCTCGACCTCATCCAGCAGCCCGGCCCACAGCGCCGGGTCGACCTCACGCGGACCGGTCGGCGCCAGACGCTCCAGTACGGCGGCCCGCGCCGCCTCACGAGTCCCGAGACTGAACATGTCCTGGTCGGCGTCGCGCACCAGCGCCCGCGCCCCGGGCCCGTGCTCCCCAGTCGGGAGTACGGCGTCCTGCAGCCCGCGCACCACCGCGACAGGGACGCCGTCCGCCTTGCCCTTGACCAACTCGCTCGCACTGGCGATCTCGTCGGCCAGAGCCGGCTCCGTCACCGCCAGGACGTTGCCATGGCTGTCCGTCGTACCGCGAAGGTCTTCCACTACGCGGACTCCGGCCGCACCGATGGCCAGGTCGGTCTGTCCGTTGCGCCACGGGCGGCCCAACGTGTCAGTGATCACGATGCCGACGTTGACGTCGTACTGCTGCTTCAGGGCGGTTCGCAGCTGCCGGGCCGACTCGTCGGGGTCGACCGGGAGCAGCAGAACCGTGCCGGGGGCGGTGTTGGACGTATCGGTGCCGGCCGCGGCCATGACCAGGCCGTGCCGGGTCTGGACGATCCGGGTCTCGCCGCGCTGGGCCACGACCCGCACGAGCTCGGCGTCGATCGCCTCCTGCCGGGTGCCGTGGGTCAGGCGTCCCTCGGCCTTGCTGACGATCTTGGACGTGACGGACACGACATCGCCGTCCCGCAGGTCCGTCCCGTCGCCGATCAGTGCCGCCAGGTCGTCCCCGGCCGCCACCTCGGGCAGTCCGGTCACCGGGAAGACTTCCAGGTGCTTCCTCATCGCCGTACGGCCTCCGCGAGGTTCAGCGCCGCATCGGCCATCGCGGCGGTGGTGGACTCGTCCGTCATCCACAACGGCACCGCCTGGACGTGAATTCCGGCTCCGGCGATCGAATCAGCCTGGATCGCGTCCGACGTGTCGATCAGCCAGCCGTCCAGTACGCCGCCGGACGCGCGCGAACCGTAGTACCGGGCCACGGCCGAGGCGGTCGCGGCCACACCGACGGTGGCCAGCACCTTGTCGGCCATCCCGCGGACCGGGCCGGTGCCGATGATCGGCGACAGCCCGATGACCGGCGCGGCGGTCTCCCGGACCGCGTCCCGGATCCCGGGTACGCCGAGGATCGTGCCGACCGAGACGACGGGGTTGGACGGCGGCACGATCAGGACGTCGCAGTCCGCGATGGCCTCCAGCACACCGGGCGCGGGCTTGGCCTTCTCCTGGCCGACCGCGACGATCTGGTGCGCGGGGATCTCGGCCTTCCAGCGGACCCAGTACTCCTGGAAGTGGATCGCCTTGCGCCGCCCGGGCTGCTCCGGGTCGTCCACCACTACGTGGGTCTCGACCCGGTCGTCACTCATCGGGAGCAGCCGGACCGGGAGCTTCCAGCGCGCGCACAGCGCCTCGGTGACCGCGGTCAGGCCGTAGCCGGCGTCGAGCATCTGGGTCCGGACCAGGTGGGTCGCCACGTCCCGGTCGCCGAGGCCGAACCAGGTCGGCTCGACGCCGTACGCCGCGAGCTCCTCCTTGATCACCCAGGTCTCGTCCTCCCGGCCCCAGCCGCGTTCGGCCGAGATACCGCCACCGAGCGTGTACATCACCGTGTCGAGGTCCGGACACACCCGCAGCCCGAACAGGGTGATGTCGTCCGCGGTGTTCCCCACCACGGTGATCTCGGCGTCCGGGCGGGCCTTCAGCAGCCCGCGCAGGAAGGTGGATCCGCCGATGCCACCGCTGAGCACTGTCAATCGCATGGGAAGAGTCTGCACGAGTCGTCAATCGGTCGGACCACCGCACGACTATGCTGCGGTGGGTCCGAACCATCCGCACAGCTCAGTTGTACGGCCCCCAACATCCGAGGAGCCCTCGTGGTCACCGACGCAACCAAGAAGCTCAGAGAGCCGGTCGCGTACATCCTGCTCGCATTCGCCGGCCTGATCGTCCTGGCATCGCTGATCCGGCTGTTCGTCGGCGGCGCCGGCTTCACTGCCGCCGCCGGAGGCGTGCAAGGCATTCTCACCCCGCCGTCCTTCGGCGCAGTGCTGCTCCTGCTCTCGCTGGTGGGATCGGTCTGGCTGGTGAACGAGGCGGGTGAGCGGACGCCGAACGCCCGGACCGTGGCCCTGGCCGCGCTGGTGATCACCGGTGTGGCCGCCCTGATCGGCCTGATCACGGCGTTCGCCGGCTTCAACGAGACCAGCAGCGCCGGCATCAAGGTCGTCGGGTTCATCTACGCGCTCGGTGGCCTGGCTCTGTACGGCGCCGCCGGTCTCTACATCCTCAAGACCTACCAGGCTCTGCCGGCGCCGGTCCGCGCGCCGAAGCCGGGTCAGTTCGCGCCCCAGGGCCAGGCGCCGTACGGCCAGCAGCAGTACGGCCAGCAGGCGCCGTACGGCCAGCAGGGTGGCTACGGCCAGCCGCAGGGCCAGCAGGGTCAATACGGTCAGTACGACCAGGGTCAGGGCCAGTACGGCGGCTATGGCGCCGCGGCCGGTGCGGCCGGCGCTGCCGGTGGTTACGCGGCGGCTCAGGGCGAGCAGCAGCAGTGGCCGCAGGAGCAGAGCTGGAACCAGGGCGAGCAGCAGGCCTGGTCCGCCGGCGATGCCGAGGCTCAGCAGCACGGCGAGCAGCCGCAGCAGCCGGCCGAGCAGGCCTGGTCCGCTGAAGGCCAGGGCGTCGAGCCGACGCAGGCGTGGAGCGCCGAAGGCCAGCAGCAGTGGGGCGGCCAGGACCAGGGCCAGCAGTGGCCGCAGGAGCAGCAGTGGAGCGGTGGCGACGCCGGTCAGCAGCAGCAGTGGAGCGGCCAGGAGTACGGCCAGCAGGGTCAGCAGGAGTGGGCCGGCCAGGGCGAGCACGCCGCCCGCGAGGAAGGCTCACACGAGCAGCCCGAGGCTCAGCAGGCGTGGCAGCAGGAGCAGGCCTGGCAGGCGGAGGAGACTCCGGCCGCCGAGCCGCAGCCGAGCGCACAGCCGGAGCAGCCCGAGACCGAGGCCGCTGACGAGACCCGGGTCGATCCGCGCGTGACCGAGCCGGAGAAGAACGACCAGAACCAGCAGGGTCAGGAACAGCAGGGCTGGTGGTCGCAGCCTTCCTGACAAGGCAGCAAGCCTTTGCCGAAGTCGCCCCGAAACTGTTTCGGGGCGCTTCGGGAGGGAGTAGATCGGTGCGAGAGGCCTGTGCACGCAGGCCTCTCGTTCTTTTGCAGCCGTGTTGCGGATAGTGCCAATAGCAGACCACGGCTTGACTTTCGTGGATTGCAGGAATGTAATTTCAACCGTGTCGTTCGTTGGACACTCGGTATCGGGGACCGTTGCAGAGCGCAGGACGGACGAGGTCAGGCATGTGGACCGCAAACCCACATGTACAGGGGAACGAACAGGGTCGAGGAGGTCGTACCGTGACAGAGCTGATGGCGATTGTCGACGGTGAAGCGATCGAGGAGGAGCCGAACTGGCAGGAACGGGCACTGTGCGCCCAGACCGACCCAGAGGCTTTCTTCCCGGAGAAAGGCGGATCCACCCGCGAGGCGAAGAAGGTGTGCCTCGGTTGTGACGTGCGGGGCGAGTGCCTCGAGTACGCACTGCAGAACGACGAACGCTTCGGAATCTGGGGCGGCCTGTCGGAGCGGGAACGCCGCAAGCTGAAGAAAAAGGCCGTCTGACGGTCAGAACCCGGCACACAACTTCATCCAGGACTTTCCGCGAGGCCCCGCCGACGAACACGTCGCCGGGGCCCGCGGCTGTCCCGGGGAAGAGCGGAGTACGTCCTCCGCGTGCGGGTGAGTGGGTTGAGGCTCAGGGTGACGGCTGTATGGTGAGTCCTCGCCGCGACTCTGGTTGTGGTGAGAACCGTCCGTAACCATCGAGGTGTCACAGCTCCGCATGGAACAAGAAGCTCCGGCCGGCTGGGAATTCTTCGACTCCGTCGACTTCCCGACCGATCACATCGACGACCCGATGGGTCGCCCGCGGGTCCGGCATGTCGTCACCGCGGTGGTGGTCGGCCATGAAGGCGCCGCCTGGCTGCCCCGGCTGTCCGAGGCGCTGTGGGCGCTCAACCCACGGCCCGACCGGCTGATCGCGGTCGACACCGGATCCACCGACGAGACGGCCGAACTGCTGGCCGCGATGCCCGGCGTCGAACCCGTCGTCAGCGTCTCCGCACGCACCGGTTTCGGCGTGGCCGTGGCCCGCGGTCTCGAGGCGGTCGGGTTCGCCCCGATCCCCTCGGCCGTCGGCCCGTACGGCGACGACGGCCACATGCCTGTGGTCGAGTGGTTGTGGCTGCTGCACGACGACTGCGCCCCGGCCCCGAAGGCCCTGGAGAAATTGTTGCTCCAGGCCACGATCTCGCCGGCCACCGGCGTCTGGGGCCCGAAGCTGCGGCTCTGGCCGCGGGATCGCGAACTGCTCGAGGTCGGCGTCAGCACCTCGCTCGGCGGCCGCCGCGACACCGGCATCGAGATCGGTGAGCTCGACCAGGGCCAGCACGATCAGCCGCGGAACGTCCTCGCGGTCAGCTCGGCCGGCATGCTGGTCCGCCGCGACGTCTGGGAGGCCTTGCACGGCTTCGATCCGCGGTTGCCGATGTTCCGCGACGACATCGACTTCGGCTGGCGGGCGAGCCGCGCCGGGTTCCATGTCGGCGTCGCACCGGACGCGGTCGTCTACCACGCGCAAGCCGCGGCGACCGGCGAGCGCGCGCTGGCCGGCACCCGTCGGCACGCGTACCAGCTCGACCGCGCACACGCCTACTACACCGTTCTCGCGAACGCGCCCGGCAGGCTGCTGCCGCTACTGATCCTGCGCTTCCTGTTCGGCACCGTGCTGCGATCGGTGTGGTTCCTCCTCGGCAAGACACCATCCGGTGCGGTCGACGAGTGGACCGCATTGCTCGGCACGCTGCTGGCCGGCGGCTGGACCCAGGCCCGCAGGAACCGCCGCAACCTCGATCGGGTCCCGTACGACGACATCAAGGGACTCTTCTCCCGGTCGGTGAACGCGCTGCGGCACAACCTGGAAGAGACGACCAGCACGATCTCCGAGCGGATCCGCGAAGCCTGGGCGGACGAGCCGGAAGAGCAGGTCGTCACGACAGCACGCCGGGCCAAGTCCACGGCGCGGGTCGCCGTCGACCAGCCGCGCTGGCGTCGTCAGCTGATCCGCCGCCCGTTCCTGGTGGCGTGGGTCGTCCTGGCGATCGGTGCGCTGGTCGCGGGCCGCAGTCTGATCGGTGGCGGTGTCCTCCGGTCCAACCTCTTGCTGCCGGCGCACGAGAGCCTCGGTGCGCTCTGGCACGCGGCCGCTTCCGCTCCGCCCGGTGTGACGCCGCCGGCCTGGCTGGCGCAGTTCTGGGCGTTCTCGACGGTCATGTTCGGCCCGTCCGGTGCGGCGAACCTGTTGTTGCTCGGCGCTGTTCCGCTGGCCGCTCTGTCTGCGTGGGCGTTGCTGCGCTCGTTCGTCGTCGACCGTGTCGCACGAGCCTGGGGTGCCGCGGCGTACGGGATCGCTGTGTTCACGAACGGCGCGATCACGCAGGGCCGGATCGGGACGTGTGTGGCGGCGATCGTGCTGCCGCTGCTCGGTGCTGCCGTGCACACCATCGCCCGGCGGCGTCGTGTGGTTATCCAAGGCAGTTGGCGGGCCGCGTGGTTCGCCGGAATCTGTCAGGCCGTGCTCTTCGCGTTCACCCCGGCGCTCGGACTGCTGGTCAGCGTCCTCCTGGTCCTCGGTGCGGTGATCGGACTTGGTTGGCGCCGGCAGAGCCGCCAGTTGGTCTTCTCCGTCGTACTGGGTCTGTTGCTCGTGTTGCCGTGGACGATCCAGCTTGTGCTGCATCCGTCGCGGCTGGGGCAGGAGGCCGGCGGACCGCCGACCGCCGCGGTCGGTCCCGGCGACAGCCTGCCGCATCTGTTGACCGGTACGCCGATCGGAGCGCCGGCACCGTGGTGGTTCGCCGTACCGCTGATTCTGGTCGCGATGGTCAGTCTGCTGCGTTCGTCGCGGCAGCGGTACGAGTTGCTCGGATGGTTCGCCGCACTGGCCGGTCTGGCCGCGACGCTGGTCGCCAGCCGGCTGGGTGGTGGCAGTGGGCCGCTGATGTTCCTGATGACGGCCGGATGGATCATCGCGGTCGCGGTCGCCTGGGACTCGGTCGGCAAGTCCACTGCGATCATCGTGCAGGGCGTGCTCGGGTTCGTGCTGGTGACGACGATCGTGACGGCCGGGTTCTGGCTGGTCCGCGGGATGGACGGGCCGCTGTGGCGCGGACCCGCGCAGGACCTGCCGGCGTACCTGGTGTCCTCGCAGGATCCGCCGGACAACGCGTCGATCCTGGTCGTGCGCAAGGCGCCGGGTGGCGAGATGCGGTTCTCGCTGGTGAAGAACGGTGGCCCGCGGATGGGGGCGCTGGAAGCCGCGCCCACCGCGGAGCAGACCAAGCCGATCGGCGACGTCCTGGCGACCCTCGGTGGCGGTGGCACCGGTGAGGAAGGGCGGCAGTTGGCCGGATTGGCGGTCGACTACGTCTACCTGCCCGCACCGCTGGATCCGACGCTGCAGTCGACCCTCGACTCGCTGCCCGGTCTGACCCGGGCCAGTGCCGAGGACGGAGACGCGTCCTGGCTGGTGGACCGGACGAAGATCGAAGGCACGTCGCCGTTGCAGGACCAGACCCACACGCTGTGGCGGCTGCTCGGCATCATCGGCTGGATCATCGCGCTGGTCTTCTGCCTGCCGACGGTTCGCCGTACTGTCGCCGTCCCGCACGGCACCCACGCGAGGAGGGACCGGTGATCCGGTTGCTGGCGAACCCGCTCGTCCGGCTCGGAGCCGTGGTGCTGGCGATGGCCGTGATCGGCGGGCTCGCGGTGGTGACGCACCCCAAGGAGCCGGTGACGAGTCCGGAGGCCGCAGTCGCCCCCGCGCCCGCGGTGGTGAACCGTACGGCGTTGTCCTGCCCGGTGCTCGCGACCGGCGGGAAGCTGACGAGCGTGGTGAACGCGGTGTCGCCGACGCTGCCAGAAGGCACGCCGACCGCGTCCGGCACCGAGGCGCCGCTGTCGATCACCCCACTGGCGGCCAAGGCCGACCCGGTCGGCTCGCTGCTGGTGCGCGGCAAGATCGGTTCGACCGCTCCGGCGACGAAGCCGGAGCCGCTGTCGATCCAGGGCACCGGCCCGCTCGCCGCCGGCACCGTCGGCACGAGTACGACGACCGCCACCGAGGGCGTGAACCAGGGTATGGCGAGCGTGACGTGCCAGGCGCCCGGTTCGGACTTCTGGTTCGTCGGAGCGTCCGGAGCGAGTGGCCGGCGCGATGTGCTGGTGCTGACGAACCTGGACAGCGTCAACGCCGAGGTGAACGTCACCATGTATGCGCGGACCGGTCCGCAGGACCTGCCGGCTGCGCGGGGGATCGTCGTACGGGCGCGGCAGACGACCGAGCTGTTCCTCGGTCAGGTCGCGACCAACCTGCGGGACGTCGCGCTGCACGTCGAGTCCACTGGTGGCCGGGTCTCGCCGGCGCTGCGGGACAACGCGAGCAACGGCACCAAGCCGGCCGGTGTGGACTGGCTGAACCCGTCGGCCCCGCCCGCGACCAAGGTGTTCGTGCCGGCCGTGGCGCCGGGTGCCGGAGCGCGGATCCTGTCGATCGCGAACCCATCGGATCTGCAGGCGACGGCCAGCCTGACCGTGCACGGGCCGAACGGCCCGTTCAAGCCGGCCGGTCTGGAGACTGTGCAGGTGGACGCCGGCTCGGTGAAGACGGTCATCCTGGACCCGGTGCTGAATCGTGATCCCAGCGCGATCACCGTGACCTCGGACCAGCCGGTGACCGCGTCGATGCGGATGTCGGACGCGAGTGGGACGGACTTCGCTTCGCTCGGGTCGGCCGAGGCGCTCACGGGACCGGCGTACCTGGTTCTGCCGGCGCATCAGCAGCCGGCCGTCCTGGAGGTCACCGCACCGGGTAAGACGGGCAGTGTGAAGTTCGAGCTGCGCGACCTGGCCGGGCGGGCGCTGCAGACCCGAGCGCTCGACATCATCGGCGGCGCGACCACTGCGATCCCGTTGCCGGCGCAGCCGCGGCCGACGTACCTGATGGTCCAGCAGACGCGGGGCACGGTCGTGGCTGGGGTCACGTTGATGCCGGCGGCCAAGGCGGACAAGGAAGACGTGGCTCAGGTCGCCGCATGGCCGCTGAGCACGTCGCTGGTGTTCCAGGCCCAGCTGGGCGCACAGCCTGATGTGCGGGCCGCGCTGAGGTAGTCAGCCCTCGGAGGTGTTCGCGCCGGGATCCTGGAGCATGCGCAGGTGGCGCCGGCGGGCGATCTCGACCGGTGCGCCCGGACCACCGGCGCCGGGCTCCTGGCGGGGCAGCGGGCGAGCTGCCTCGCGGACCGCGTTGGCCAGGGCTTCCAGGTCGTCCGACGACGGTCCGGCCGCGGCCGGGTCCGGAGCGAGCCGGATCACTTCCCAGCCGTTCGGTGCGGTCAGCCGGTCGGCGTGATCGGCACACAGGTCGTAGCAGTGCGGTTCGGCGTACGTCGCCAACGGGCCGAGCACACAGGTGGAGTCGGCGTACACATACGTGAGCGTCGACACCGCCGACTTATGACAGGCGGCGCGCGAACAGATCCTGGCGATGCTCACGACCAGACGTTACCCCCACTAGGCTGAGCGCGTGACCGAGGCTCGCCGTCATCGCAGGCACATCGACCGCCACGGCCGCGGAATGCTCGGGCCGATCAGCCGGCCGAGCAAGTTCGCGCCGCGCGGTCTGCCGCTGCAGCGATCGGCCGCGGCCCAGTTCGACGAGGTGGTCGCGATCGAGGTGACCCGGCTGGAGAAACGGCTGCCGCAGGTCGTCGCCCGGGTCGAGTTCGCCATCGAGGACGTGCCGAACCTGGAGCTCGACGCGACCGAGATCCCGCTCACCCACTCCACCGGCGGCACCTCGCACGAGCCGTACCGGATCGTGGTGTTCCGCCGCCCGATCGAGCTCCGCGCCGAGCGCTCCGCCACCGGCCTGGCCTGGCTGGTCCGGTCCGCGCTGGTCCTCGAGTTGGCCGACGTACTCGCGCTCTCCCCCGAGCAGATCGACCCCGACTTCGACGTAGACGAAGACTGAGCTCTTGGCCGGGCCTTCGGCGCCGGCGGGTCATGGGGCCTTGGCTCCCGCCCTTCCCTCGTCGCTCCGGTCGCTTCGCTCCCTACGCTCCTCAGTCCAGGGCGGGAGGCCCCATGACCACGATGGAACCAGTCGACTCGCTGGTGTTCGAAGATGTTCCGTAGTGTGGGAAGGGGTTTGTGACCTTCGTTGTCATTGCGAGAGGATCGTGAGTGTGAACGATCAAAAACTACGGGTCGGGGTTGTCGGGCTGGGCTTCGCCGGGCGGACGGCGCTGGAGGCGTTCTCCGAGTTGCCGGACGTCGAGGTGGTGGCGCTGGCCGGGCTGGAGAAGGACCTCCTGACCAGCCTCGGTGAGAAGCACGGCGTACCGCATCTCTACGAGAAGTGGGAGGACCTGCTCGAGACCGAGGGACTGGAAGCGGTCAGCATCGGTACGCCGACGCAGCTGCACGCCCCGATCGCGCTGAAGGCACTGGAGATGGGCCTGCACGTGCTGTCCGAGAAGCCGCTGGCCCGGACGGTGGCCGAGGGCGCCGCGATGGTCGAGGCCTCGAAGCAGGCCGGCCGGGTGCTCAAGGTGGTCTTCAACCACCGCGAGCGTGGCGACGTCGCGGCGCTGAAGCACCAGATCGACGAGGGCCGGCTGGGCCGGATCTACTACGCGAAGGCCCACTGGATGCGCCGCAACGGCATCCCGGGCATGGGCGGCTGGTTCACCAACCGCGAGCTGTCCGGCGGCGGCCCGCTGATCGACCTGGGTGTGCACATCCTCGATCTCGCGCTGCACCTGCTGGGCGAGCCGCAGGTGACCACGGTCTCGGCGAACACGTTCGCCGAGCTCGGTCCGCGCGGCAAGGGCAGTGTGAGCAGCCCGGAGCGGCCGACGGTCGACACGCTCGGTTCGAAGTTCGAGGTCGAGGACCTCGCCACGGCGTACCTGCGGCTGCAGGGCGGCGGGGCGCTGCAGCTGGAGACGAGCTGGGCCACCTTCCGGGCGCCGGGCGACAACTTCGGCATCGAGCTGTTCGGCACCGAGGGCGGCGCCAAGATCGAGGTACAGAACTACACCACCGTCGACACGCTGCGGATCTTCACCGACGTCGCCGGCGTACCGGCCGAGGTGAAACCGGCCACCGGGCCCGGGCTCGGCCACCGCGCGGTGGTGCGGGAGTTCGTCAAGATCGTCCGGAGCGGCGACTGGGCCGCTCACAACGGGTCCGAGGCGCTGCTGCGGACCGAGGTCATCGACGCCTGCTACGCCTCGGCGAAGGCGGGACGAGAGGTTGTGCTGCATGACTGATCCGATTCGCGTCACCGTCTGGGGCGAGAACGTGCACGAGGGCCGCGACGAGTCCGTGCGCAAGATCTACCCCGACACGATGCACGAGACGATCGCCGCGGCGCTGCGCGCCAAGCTCGGCGAGGATGTGGCCGTCCGGACGGCGTGGCTGCAGCAGCCCGAGCACGGTCTCACCGAGGAGGTGCTCGCCGAGACCGACGTGCTCACCTGGTGGGGTCACGCGGCGCACGGCGACGTCGACGACGCGATCGTCGAGCGGGTGCAGCGGCACGTGCTGTCCGGGATGGGCCTGATCGCGCTGCACTCGGCGCACTTCAGCAAGATCTTCATCCGGCTGATGGGCACCACCTGCTCGCTGGACTGGCGGGCCGAGAACGACCGCGAGCTGATCTGGACGGTCGCGGCCGGGCACCCGATCGCGCAGGGCATCCCGCACCCGCTGGTGATCGAGCGGGAGGAGATGTACGGCGAGCTGTTCGACATCCCGCAGCCCGACGAGCTGGTGTTCGTCAGCTCCTTCACCGGTGGCGAGGTGTTCCGCTCCGGCTGCTGCTACCGCCGCGGCCAGGGCCGGGTCTTCTACTTCCGGCCGGGTGACCAGGAGTTCCCGACCTACCACCAGCCGGAGGTCCAGCAGATCATCGCCAACGCGGCCAGGTGGGCGGCCCCGAGCAGCCCCCGCCAGCTGCCCCAGGTGCACCACCGCAAGGACATCGGCTGGTTCCAGAAGGCCTGAAATACACCTTTGCGGCGGGGCCGGATAGGGTCCACGCATGGCTGACGTTGCGGCGATCTTCAAGGCGTACGACGTGCGAGGCGTCGTCCCGGACCAGTTGGACGAGTCGGTGGCCCGGGCGGCCGGCGCCGCGTTCGTCGAGGTCCTGGACGTTCTCGGTGGCCCGGGGGCGGTCGTGGTCGGTTACGACATGCGGCCGTCCAGCCCGGGACTGGCGGCCGCGTTCGCCGAAGGCGTGACCAGCACCGGCGCGGACGTGATCGACATCGGCCTGGCCTCGACCGACCTGCTGTACTTCGCCTCCGGCCGGCTCGACCTGCCCGGCGCCATGTTCACCGCCAGCCACAACCCGGCGCAGTACAACGGCATCAAGATGTGCCGTGCCGGCGCCGCGCCGGTCGGCTCGGACTCGGGTCTGCGCGACATCGCCGACCTGGTCGCCAAGACCCTGACCGAAGGCCCGGCGACCGTCGCCACTCCGGGCCATGTCCGGCAGAAGGACCTGCTCACCGCGTACGCCGACCACCTGCACGACCTCGTCGACCTGAGCGGGATCCGCCCGCTCACCGTGGTCGTCGACGCCGGCAACGGCATGGGCGGCCACACCGTCCCGGCCGTGTTCGCCACCGGCCCGGTCACGATCGTCCCGCTGTACTTCGAGCTGGACGGCAACTTCCCGAACCACGAGGCCAACCCGTTGGACCCGAAGAACCTGGTCGACCTGCAGGCCAAGGTGCGCGAGGTCGGCGCCGACCTCGGCCTGGCCTTCGACGGCGACGCGGACCGCTGCTTCGTGATCGACGAGTTGGGCGACCCGATCTCGCCGAGTGCGATCACCGGCGCGGTCGCGGTTCGCGAGCTGGCCAAGCACCCGGGCTCGGCGGTCATCCACAACCTGATCACCTCCAAGGCCGTGCCGGAGTTGATCACCGAGCACGGCGGGACGCCGATCCGGTCCCGGGTCGGGCACTCGTACATCAAGCAGAAGATGGCCGAGACCGACGCGGTGTTCGGCGGCGAGCACTCCGCGCACTACTACTTCCGGGACTTCTGGCGGGCCGACACCGGCATGCTGGCCGCACTGCACGTGCTGGCCGCGCTCGGTGAGCAGGACAAGCCGGCCAGCGAGCTGTTCGCCGAGTACGAGCGGTACGTCGCGTCCGGCGAGCTGAACAACAAGGTCGACGACGCCGCGGCCACCGTGGCGGCCATTGAAGATACATATGCTGATGTCGACGGCATGACCGTTGACCACCTGGACGGTCTGACCGTGTCGGCGGGACAGTGGTGGTTCAACGTCCGTGCGTCGAACACGGAACCGCTGCTGCGGCTGAACGTCGAGGCCGCGGACCGCGCCACGATGGAACGCGTCCGCGATGAAGTACTGGCCCTGATCACCGGTGCATCGGTGGAGGAGAACTGAATGGCAGTCAATCTGGACCCGGACCTGCTGAGCATCCTGGTCTGCCCGAAGTGCCGGTCGGAGTTCCGCGTGGACGACGAGGCGAACGAGCTGGTCTGCACCAACACCGCCTGCGCGCTGGCCTACCCGGTCCGCGACGACATCCCGGTGCTGCTGATCGACGAGGCGCGGGACACCCGGGCAGAGCAGTCCGAGACCACGGACAACTGATGAGCGTCTTCGACGACACGCGGCTGGACGACCCGGCCTCGCTCCGGGCGGCCGACCACCTGCTCCGCCGGCTGGCGATGGCCGGGGCCCGGGTCCGGGCCGAGCTGGAAGCGGCCGCGGACGTGCTGTCCAAGCTGGAGTCCGACGGCTTCCGCCCGCGGGCCGTCGTTGCCGCCGGCCGCGACGCCCGCCTGGTCCGGGCCGTGCTCGAGCCGGTGTGCCCGGTGCCGTTCCTCGCCTGGCCTGGTCCCGGTCTACCCGGATGGGCCGGTCCGCTGGACCTGGTGATCGTCCTGAGTGGCGTCTCCGAGGACTCGGACGCGGTGTCGGCCGCCGGCGAGGCAGCACGACGGGGTTGTGGCCTGATGGTGGCAACGCCGGCTGACTCGCCCGTCGCGATCGCGTCAGCCGGTCTGCGGCACGCCATCCGGTTGCCGTCCCAGTCCGATGACCAGTTGGCCTCGGCTGTCGCCGTACTGCAGGCTCTCCATCAAATGGACCTCGGTCCGGAGGTGGACCACAAGGCGGTCGCGGCGCTGCTGGACGAGGTGGCGATCGAGTGCTCGCCTAACAACGACGTGGCGTCCAACCCGGCCAAGGACTTGGCGTTGGTGCTGGCGGACGCTTTGCCGCTGGTGTGGGGTGGCTCTGTCCTGGCCGCGCGTGCTGCCCGCCGTGTGGTCGAGGCCTTCCGGCTGGCGAGTGGCCGGCCCGCTCTGGCCGCCGACGCCGGTCACCTGCTGCCGGTGCTCAACCAGCCGCCGCGGGACCTGTTCGCGGACCCCTTCGACAAGCCGGCGGAGCTGCGGCCGGCCCTGGTCATCCTGGATGACGGTGTGGACGACCCAGGCGTCGCCGAGCACCGCCGCAAGCTGGAGTCCAAGGCGGAGGCTCACGACGTGCGGGTGAACGTCGTGACCCAGGCCGACGGCACCGACATCGCCAGGTACGCCGCTCTGACCCAGCACGGCCGCTATGCCGCGGCGTACCTGGGTCTCGGCCTCGGCCGCTACGGCGCCGCCGGCGACATGGACCCTGTCGAACCGGGGAATCCCTCGGAGGACCCAGCGTGGTAGTGCGGCTGCAGAACACCATCCGGGACTACGCCTGGGGGTCGCGGACCGCGATCCCCGAGCTGACCGGGGTGGAGCCGGACGGCAAGCCCCAGGCCGAGCTGTGGATGGGTGCGCACGAGTCCGCGCCGTCCGTGCTCCCGTCCGGCGACTCCCTGTACGACGTGGTGTCCGCCGGGCCGAGCGACGTACTGGGGGAGGAGACGGCCGAGCGGTTCGAGGGCCGGTTCCCGTTCCTGGCCAAGTTGCTGGCGGCCGCGCAGCCGTTGTCGATCCAGGCACACCCGTCGCGGGAGCAGGCGATCGACGGGTACGCGCGGGACGAGGCGGACGGGATCCCGCGGGACGCGGACGACCGGAACTACAAGGACGCGTGGCCGAAGCCGGAGATCCTGATCGCGCTCGAGCCGTTCGACGCGCTGGTCGGGTTCCGGCCGCTCGAGGCGACCGTGGCGTTGCTGGACGCGCTGCAGCCGATCGGGTTCGAGGAGCTCACCGACCTGCTCCGGGACGGGAAGCTCCGCGAGGCGTTCACGCAGTTCATGAGCAGCGACCGGGATTCCATCCGCCCACTGGTCGCGGCCCTGGCGGAGGCTTGCACGAGCTATGCGGGCGAGGCCTTCGCGCTGGAGCGGGAGACGATGACGCGACTGTGCGAGGACTTCCCGGACGATCCCGGCGTACTGGCGGCCCTGCTGCTGAACCGGGTGCGCCTGGAGCGTTTCGAGGCGGTGTACCTGCCGGCCGGGAACGTGCACGCGTATCTGCGGGGACTCGGGTTCGAAGTGATGGCGAACTCGGACAACGTCCTGCGGGGTGGGCTGACCAGCAAGCACGTCGACGTACCGGAGTTGGTGTCGGTGGTCGACTTCGACCCGCTCGCCGATCCGGTGCTGACCGCGACGCCGGTGGCCGACGGGGTGTCGGCGTACGAGACCGGATGTGAGTACTTCGCTGTCCACCGGGTCGATCTGGACAATGACGAGCGGACGATCGACGGCGTCGGGCCGCGGATGATCTGCTGCGTCGCGGGGACTGTCGATGCTCTGGGCAAAGACTCCGCTGTGACGTTGTCCGCCGGTCAGTCCGCGTTCGCCACGGGACCCGAAGGACCCTGTATCTTGCGTGGTTCCGGCACGGCGTTCGTCGTGTCCGCGCGCTGATTTCGTACGGAGGACCTGGAGAACATGGCTGGTGGCGGTAACAAGGCCGTGGTGGCGGCATTGCTGGCGAACACCGGGATCGCCGTCACCAAGTTCGCCGCCTGGGCTCTGACCCAGTCGGCCTCGATGCTGGCCGAGGCGATCCACTCGCTCGCCGACGCCGGCAACCAGGTGCTGCTGCTGGTCGGCAGCAAGCGGGCTCAGCGGGAAGCCGACGACCTGCACCAGTTCGGGTTCGGCCGGGAGCGGTACGTCTACTCGTTCATCGTGGCGATCGTGCTGTTCAGCGTCGGTGGTCTGTTCGCGCTGTACGAGGGCTACCACAAGGTGCACGATCCGCACGGGATCGACAACTGGAAGTGGGTCCCGATCGCTGTGCTGCTGATCGCGATCGTGATGGAGTCAGTGTCGTTCCGGACGGCGATCACGGAATCGAACAAGCTGCGCGGCCACGTGTCCTGGATCAGGTTCGTCCGGAACGCCCGGGCGCCGGAGTTGCCGGTGATCCTGCTGGAGGACTTCGCCGCGCTTACCGGTCTGGTGCTGGCGCTGATCGGTGTCACCCTGACCCTTGTCACCGGCAACGGTGTGTTCGACGGCCTGGGCTCGATGGCGATCGGCGCGCTGCTGGTCTGTGTGGCGATCTTCCTCGCAATCGAGATGAAGTCGCTGCTGCTCGGCGAGTCCGCGACCCGGGAGGCCCAGCAGAGGATCGTCGACGCGATCGAGAACACTGCCGGTGTGCAGCGGCTGATCCACATCAAGACCCTGCACCTCGGCCCCGAAGAGGTGCTGATCGCGGCCAAGATCGGCGTCGCGCCGACCACCGACGCGGCCGTCGTCGCCGAGACCATCGATGCGGCCGAGCGCGCCATCCGCGCCGCCGAACCGATGTCGGTGCACATCTACCTCGAGCCGGACGTCTACCACGAGAACTACGTCGCCGACGAGCGCCCTGCCGTCCCCGAGGCGCCCTCGCACTGACCCTCAGCCCGAGAGCTTCTTCGCCAAGCGTTCCTGGTTCGGCCACCTGACGTCGTACGCCCAGCCGAACCGCTCGAACCACTTGATCAGCCAGGCGTTGATGTCGACCTGGCCCCTGAGGACGCCGTGGCGTGCGCAGGTGGGGTCGGCGTGGTGGAGGTTGTGCCAGGACTCGCCCTGGCTCAGGATGGCGAGCCACCAGACGTTCCCCGACCTGTCACGGGCCTCGAACGGCTTCTTGCCGGTGACATGGCAGATCGAGTTGATCGAGAACGTGACGTGGTGCATCAGGGCGATGCGGACCAGGGTGGCCCAGAAGAACGCGGTCGCGGCGCCGTGCCACGACCTGTCCCACAGCCCGCCGATGAGCGCGGGCGCGAGCAGGGAGATCGCCGCCAGTCCGCGGAAGTGCCGCGAGATCGTTGCCATGTCGC
Source organism: Kribbella sp. NBC_01510 (assembly GCF_045040325.1). Lineage (NCBI taxonomy): Bacteria > Bacillati > Actinomycetota > Actinomycetes > Propionibacteriales > Kribbellaceae > Kribbella > Kribbella sp. NBC_01510. Next base: position 3,817,862 of record NZ_CP109418.1, read on the forward strand.
GGTCGTTCATCAGGTCTGGCGCGTACTGCTTGGGGTCGGCGCGATCCTCCCCCCAGAGCACCCACCCGGCATGGGCGAACACGAACCCCTTGGTCACCGCCCAGGCGGTGGTGCCGTAGCGCCAGGGCGAGTGCGGATCTCCCTCACGGTCGGAGAACTTGTGGTGTTTGCGGTGGTCGGCCACCCAGCGGACGACCGGTCCTTCGAGCGCCAGGCTGCCGGCGATCGCGAGTCCGATCTTGAGGCCACGCTTGCTCTTGAAGGAACCGTGGGTGAACCCGCGGTGGTAGCCGGCGCCGATGCCGGTGGTCGTGATCACGTAGAACACGACCAGGAGGACGATGTCGCGCCAGCTGATCCAGCCGCCCCAGGCGAAGAAGATCCCCGGCAGTAGCGCGAGCGTGGGTACGACGATGAACACCCAGATCAGCCCGCGCTCGAGCTTGCCGCCCACGGCTTGGAATTCGCCCGGGGGCGAACTGTCGGAACCTGGCGCTGCAGTCATGGTCGACATCCCGGCTGTACTTCGTCGGGTGCGCCGAGGACTGGGGCCGCACCGCCCTTGGATTCAATGGAGCGTAGTTCGAACGATACCGCCGATCCGTGGGTTCAGCGCGGTCTGGGCGGGAGAACGCCCGAGCGGCCGAGCCAGCGCAGGGCGCGATCGCGGTCGATCTCGGACTGGGTGGGTGGGGCGGTGAGGCGGCCGGTGCGGTAGCCGAGGTTACGGACGTCGGCGGCGACGGACGGTTCGGCCAGGGCTCTGAGTGCGAACGCCAGCGCGGCCGGGGTCACGTCGTACCGGCGTTCGAGATCCAGGGCGAGCTGGACGGCGGCCAGGTCGCGGTCGTCGTACTGGCGTTGTGCGGTGTGCCCGGCGCGTGAGCGCGGCAGCAGGCCGAGGGCCTCCCGGTAGCGCAGCATGCGCGGGGTAGTGCCCAGTCGGCGCGCGGCCTCGGTGATGCGCATACGGCAATCTTGACATTTCAGTGTCAAAATCACCTCCCCCGCGATCAAACCGCCTGGCTCGGCCCTCTAGGCTCTGGCAAGCAGGAAGCAATCACAGTCTTCAGGGGAGCGGGAACCGGTATGACGTTCGACTACAAGGTGGCGGACCTCGGCCTGGCCGAGTTCGGGCGCAAGGAGATCCGGCTGGCCGAGCACGAGATGCCCGGCCTGATGGCGATGCGGGCCCAGTACGGCGAGAGCAAGCCGCTGGCGGGCGCGAAGATCATGGGCTCGCTGCACATGACGATCCAGACCGCGGTGCTGATCGAGACGCTGGTGGCGCTCGGCGCCGACGTGCGCTGGGTGTCCTGCAACATCTTCTCCACCCAGGACCACGCCGCCGCCGCGGTCGTCGTCGGCCCGACCGGGTCGGCCGAGAACCCCGCCGGGGTGCCGGTCTTCGCCTGGAAGGGCGAGACGCTGGACGAGTACTGGTGGTGCACCGAGCAGGCGCTCAAGTGGCCCGGTGCTGACGGCCCGAACATGATCCTCGACGACGGTGGCGACGCCACCATGCTCGTCCACAAGGGCACCGAGTTCGAGAAGGCCGGTGTCGTGCCGGACCCGTCGACCGCGGACTCCGAGGAGTACGGCGTCGTCCTGAAGCTGCTGACCCGCACGCTGCGGGAGGACCCGCAGCTGTGGACGACCATCGGCCAGGGCATCAAGGGTGTCACCGAGGAGACCACGACCGGCGTGCACCGGCTGTACGAGATGCACAAGGCCGGCGCGCTGCTGTTCCCGGCGATCAACGTGAACGACTCGGTGACCAAGTCGAAGTTCGACAACAAGTACGGCTGCCGGCACTCGCTGATCGACGGCATCAACCGGGCCACCGACGTACTGATCGGCGGCAAGGTCGCGGTCGTCTGCGGGTACGGCGACGTCGGCAAGGGCTGCGCGGAGTCGCTGCGGGGCCAGGGCGCGCGGGTGATCGTGACCGAGATCGACCCGATCTGCGCGCTGCAGGCCGCGATGGACGGCTACCAGGTGACCACGCTCGACGACGTGGTCGGGATCGCCGACATCTTCGTCACCACGACCGGCAACAAGGACGTCATCACCTCCGACCACATGGCGGCGATGAAGCACCAGGCGATCGTCGGCAACATCGGCCACTTCGACAACGAGATCGACATGGCCGGGCTGTACAAGGTCCCGGGCATCGAGCGGGTCAACATCAAGCCGCAGGTCGACGAGTTCCGGTTCGCCGACGGGCACACGATCATCATCCTGTCCGAGGGCCGCCTGCTGAACCTGGGCAACGCGACCGGGCACCCGTCGTTCGTGATGTCGAACTCCTTCACCAACCAGGTGCTCGCGCAGATCGAGCTCTTCGTGAAGACGGCCGACTACCCGACCGACGTGTACGTTCTGCCCAAGCACCTCGACGAGATGGTCGCCCGCCTGCACCTGGACGCCCTGGGCGTGAAGCTAACCGAGCTCAGCAAGGAACAGGCCGCCTACCTCGGCGTCCCCGTCGAAGGCCCCTACAAGGCCGAGCACTACCGCTACTGATCCCCCCACAGCAAGCGCCCCACCGTTCTCGGTGGGGCGCTTCGCTTTACAGCTCGTTGCTGCCTGGGGCGGCCCAGCCTTGGGGATTGAGGGTGGCGGGGCGCGGGTCGACGTACGGCGGTGGTGCGGTGAACGGTCCCGGGACCGGGACGGCGGGCGCCGGGAGAGCGCCGTACGGGGTCGGTGGGGCGAAGGGGCCTGGAGGGATGGCGTAGGACGGGGCGTGGAGCGGGCGTCGGGTGGCCAGGCGGTTGAGTTCTCGGCGGCGGCGTTCGGCCAGTACGGCGGAGAGGTAGGCCGGCGCGATCAGCGGGACCGGTGGGGCGGGCGCGGTGACGACAGCCATGCGGGAGGCCAGGGCGTCGCCCAGGGCCGTCCGGGCGTCGGGCTGGAGTTCGGTGTAGCGGGCGAGGTAGTCGCGGGAGGCGTTGGCGAGGTCGTCGGAGAGGCGGGACAGTTCCAGGGACTGGGCCCACCGGACCAGGTGGCCGGGGACGAAGAGTGGGGGTGACGCCATCGGCTGGTGGCGTTCGCGGATCACGACTGTGCCCGAGACCATGTCGCCGAAGCGCTTGCCCTGCTTGTTCATCAGGCTCGCCACGATCCCCGGGCAGGCCGCGAACCAGGGCGCGAAGTCGACGAAGAACCACAGCAGCGACCGCACCAGCGCCTGCCGGAACCGGATCGAACTCCCGTCGTCGCGGACCACCTTCAGGCCGAGCACCATCTTGCCCAGCGTGCGGCCGCGGGTCAGCGTCTCCATCACCACGCGGTAGCCGATCACGACGAGCAGGACGACGATGAAGATCAAGGCGGCCGCGAGCGCCTCACTCGCCTGCCCACCGATCAGGAAGCCGGCCAGCAGCGAGATCAGGACGACCAGCACGATGCCCTGCAGCACCACGTCGATCGCGCACGCCAGCGCCCTCGTCGGCATCCGGGCGATCCGCACCTGGAGGACAACTGCTTCTCCGGTTACCAGCTGAGACACTTCTGTCGCCCCCCTCAAGGTCAGACACCGTGTCGGGCTAGTCTGCCAGCGCAGAGAGCCAGTCAGTGGAGGAGGTGCGCTTGTGGACGTCGAGGCGTTTGTGTCGGTGCACCAGCCGCAGTGGGACCGGCTGGCCTACCTGACCCGCCGCCAGCGCCGCCTGTCCGGTGCCGAGGCGGAGGAACTCGTCACGCTCTACCAGCGCGTCGGCACCCACCTGGCCGCGCTCAGAGCCGCAGGTGCGGACCCGGTCTCCATCGGACGCCTCTCCGGCCTCATCGCCGACGCGCGTGGTGCCGTGACCGGTGCACAGGCTCCCGTCTGGCGTGACATCTCGAAGTACTTCCTGGTGAGCTTCCCAGCCGCCCTCTACGCGTCCAGACGCTGGTGGCTCACCATCGGACTGCTGTTCTACCTGGTCGCGGCCTGGGCGGCCTGGCGGATCCTCGTCCACCCGGACGTGGTGGACTCGATCGCAACGCCGGCGCAGATCCAGCAACTGGTCGACCACGACTTCCAGTCCTACTACTCGGAGAACCCGGCCCAGGACTTCGCCCTCCGGGTGTGGATCAACAACGCCACGCTGAGTGCCGCCGTACTCGCGCTCGGCATCCTGCTGATCCCGTCGATCTTCATCCTCTGGGACAACGCGCTCAACCTGGGCGTCAGCGCCGGACTGATGATCAGTCACGACAAGGGCGGCCTGTTCTTCAGCCTGATCACGCCGCACGGCCTGCTCGAGCTGACCGCCGTGTTCGTCGCGACCGCGGCCGGGCTCCGGCTCGGCTGGGCCTGGGTCGCGCCCGGCGCGCGCACCCGGATGCAGGCCCTCGCCCAGACCGGCCGCGCCACGGTCGGTATGGCGATCGGCCTGGCCGCCGTACTCCTGGTCACCGGCCTGATCGAAGCGTTTGTCACACCGTTCCTGCCCGGTCCGGTCCGGATCGCGATCGGCATCCTCGCCGAGGTCGCGTTCTTCGTGTACGTCTGGACCCTCGGCCGCCGCGCCGCCCGCGCCGGTGAGTACGGCGACATCGACCCGGCCGACCGGGAAGCCACGGCCCCGGTCTCCGCATAGAGCGTTTCGGCTCTGGGCACCGGATCTGGAGTGAGCAGCCAAAGCAACACCGCCAATGAGGTCAGATACAGTCGTTGGTACGGCATCGCGATCACCGTCGGGCTGATCGCGTACGGCGTCGTCTACCTGCTGATCGCCTGGATCGCCCTGCAACTCGCCTGGGGCAAGTCCTCGCAGGAGGCATCGCAACAAGGCGCTCTCCAGGAACTGGCCGACAAGCCGTTCGGAGACGTCCTGCTCTGGATCGTCGCGATCGGGCTGTTCGCGCTGGTGATCTGGCGGGCCATCGAGCTCGCCTACGGTCACCTGGACCTCGAGAAGAAGGTGTCGTCGATCGGGCGCGGACTGGTCTACCTCGTCCTCGGCATCAGCGCAGTGAAGGTCGCGCTCGGGTCCACTGGTTCGAGCACCAGTCAGCAGGAGTCACTCAGCGCAAGGCTGATGGCGAACGGACCGGGCCGGGTGCTGGTCGTCGTGATCGGTCTGGTCATCATCGGCGTCGGTGTCCGCGACATCTACAAGGCGATCACGAAGAAGTTCACCGAGGATCTGACCGGTGGGGTCTCGGAGACGACGATCCTGCTCGGCCGGATCGGCTACGCCTCGAAGGGGGTCGCGTTCATCGTCGTCGGCGCCCTGTTCGGCTGGGCGGCGATCGCCTACGACCCGAAGAAGGCCGGCGGCCTGGACACCGCGCTCCGCACGATCAAGGACCAGCCCTTCGGTTCCGTCCTGCTCACCATCCTCGCTCTCGGTATCGCCGCCTTCGGCGTGTACGCCTTCGTCTGGTCCCGCAACGCCCGCCGCTAACCGACCGGTATGTCCCGCCGCCGCAGCCCCACCAGACCGGCGATTCCCAGTACGGCGGCGATCGCGAGGAGCGCGATCAGCGGACCCGCTGACGTGGCCCCGCCCGGGAGTTGCGGCAGATGGCTGAACGGCGAGATACCCCGCACCCAGTCGTCCAACTGCATGCCGCCACTGACGAGTCCGATCAGCAGGCAGATCGCCGGCCCTGCCCACGCGACCGGTGACAGGCGCGGAAACAGCCCAAAGAGGGCGATGGCGATCGCGGCCAGCACCCATACGGCCGGCAGTTGCGCCAGTGACGCACCGATCAGCCGCGGAAGTTGTCCGCCCACGTCGCCGATCGCCAAGCCGTAGGCGATGCCCTCGGCCACACCTGCGGCGAGCAGAGCCAGCGCCGGACCCAGCAGGCTGAAGGCCAGGTGGCTCCCGGCCCACCGCAGCCGGCTCGTCGCGGTCGCGAGTACCGGCTCGGCCCGTCCACTCGCCTCCTCGGTGCGCAACCGCAGCGTCGCCTGGACAGCGTACGCCGACGCGATCAGCCCGACGATCGTCATCACTCCGGCGAAGTACGAATCGATCAGCCCGGCCGCGCCACCGAGCCGCTGGAACACCTCCCGCACGGAGGGATCGTCGCGCATCATGTCGCCCACGCCCTTGGCCACGCCGCCGAACAGCAAGCCCAGCAAGGCGAATCCGACTGTCCACGCCGCCAGCAGCCCGCGATGCAGCCGCCACGCGAGCGCCAGCGGCGATCCGAGCCGCCCCTCCGCCGGACCGAGCCTGGCCGGCAACAGTCCCGCGCCGACATCCCGCCGTACCGACAGATAGAGGGCAACGGCAACGAGTACGACGGTTGCCGCGAGCACCAGAATGGCGAGCCACCACCGGTTGGCGCCGTACGGATGGATCCGTTGGGCCCAGGCGATCGGGGAGAGCCAGGCCAGCCAGGCCAGCGGTCCGTCCGTGTGCGCGCTGGTGTCACCGGCGGCCCGCAGGACGTACGCCGCACCGAGCACGCTGATCGCGATACCCCGCGCGGTCCCGGCGCTCGCGGTCAGCTGGGCGGCCACCGCGCCGACGGCCGCGAACATCCACCCGGTGCCGGCGAATTCGATGCCGAGGGCAATGGATCCGGCCGTGGGAAGATCCTGACTGTGCATGCCGAAGGCAAGCAGTACGCCGAGCACCAGATTCGCGCCGAACGTCGCCAGCAGCGCCGCGGCCAACTGCGCGTGCCGGCCGACGACACTCGCCCCGAGCAGCTCGCGCCGACCGGTCTCCTCCTCGACCCGGGTGTGCCGGATCACCGTAAGCAGGCTGATCAGCCCGATCATGACCGGGACGAAGCCCAGTCGCCAGGTGACGAACTCACCCAGGCTGGTCCCGGACAGTTCGCCGTACAAGGTGATGAAGCCGGCGTTGCTCGCATACTTCAGTCTCGACTCCGGCGTCGGGAACAGATCGCCGTACGTCTGCACGTAGCTGATCGATATCGCGCACAGCAGCACGATCCACAGCGGCAGCACGATCCGGTCGCGGCGCAGGATCAGCCTGATCAGCCCGCCGGTCCCTGCAAGAGTCTTCATCGCGAAACCGCCTCCGGCTCGTACAGCCGCAGGAACAACTCCTCCAGCGACGGCGGCTGACTGACCAGACTCCGTACGCCGATCTCGGTGAGCCGGCGGAGCACCGGGTTGAGCTCGTCCGTGTCGACGTCGAACCGCACCCGCCCGTCGTCCACCCGCAGATCGTGTACGCCGTCCAGCTGAGCCAGACCGTCCATGGTTCCGACCAGCTCCGCCTGGATCGACGTACGAGTCAGGTGCCGCAGCTCGGACAGCGTGCCACTCTCGACGGCCCGGCCGGCGCGGATGATCGTGACCCGGTCGCAGAGCGCCTCGACCTCGGACAGGATGTGGCTGGACAGCAGGACCGTCCGGCCGTCGCGCTCGCTCACCTCCTGGACGACCTCGCGGAAGACCTCCTCCATCAACGGGTCCAGCCCCGAGGTGGGCTCGTCGAGGAGCAGCAGCTCGACATCGGAGGCCAGCGCGGCGACCAGCGCCACCTTCTGACGGTTGCCCTTGGAGTAGGCGCGGGCCTTCTTGCGCGGATCGAGATCGAAGCGGTCGAGCAGGTCGGCCTTGCGCTTCCTGTCCACGCCGCCGCGCATCCGGCCGAGCAGGTCGATCGCTTCGCCACCGGACAGGTTCGGCCACAGCGTCACGTCGCCGGGCACGTAGGCGAGTCGCCGGTGCAGGTCGGTCGCATCGGACCACGGATCGCCGTCCAGCACGCGTGCGGTGCCCGCTGTCGCCCGGGTCATCCCGAGCAGGATCCGGATCGTGGTGGTCTTTCCCGCGCCGTTCGGGCCGAGGAATCCGTGCACCTCCCCGGTGTGCACCGTGAGGTCGAGACCGTCCAGGGCGCGCGTCCGCCCGAACGTCTTGACCAGACCTTCCGTGCTGATCGCAGCCGGCATGATCACTTCTCCTCAGAGCGCTTGCGTAGTTGTTCTGCCTGTTCCGGCGTGACCAGCGGGATGGTGAAGACCTCCATCAGTCCCTGGCCGATCCGGGCATACCCCGCCGGTGAGGTGATGTCCTCGCCCAGCGCCTTCGAGACCTGGTCACGGAACACGAAGACGCTCAGCTTGATCGCGGCCAGCGCGGCCGCGTAGGCCCGCCGGTCGCTGGGCTCGATGCCGTAACTGGTGCTCCACTGCTCGACCGCGTCGACGGCGTCGAGGAACAGTGCGGTCGCGGTCTCCGAGCCGTCCATCATCGAGCGGACCAGGTAGAGCTGCAGCGGGAAGACGCGCGGGTGCAGCGCCGCCGGGTCGAGGCCGGCCACTCCGTCCTGGCCGGTGAGCTCCGCACCGATCTCGGTCATCCGCTCCCGCGCGTACTGGTCGCAGGCGTCCCGCAGGGCTTCCTTGGAACCGAAGTGGTGGCGGACCAGGCCGGACGAGACGCCGGCCTCGGCGGCGATGTCGCGGATCGACGCACCCTCGATGCCCCGCTCACCGAACAGCTTGATCGCCGCGTCCCGGATCCGGGCCCGCGCGGTCAGGTCGTCGACCGGTCGATCCATCGTCAGCTCCTCTCGCTACACACAAGAGCAAACTACTACACGATCGTGTAGTCAAGTGGACAGAAGATCACTGATCACTCCCGATCCTCCTGGCAGCGGGCGATCCCCAGGTCGCCTGCCACCTCGTCCCGGCTGTCGCCACCACCTGACCCCGCGGCACACCGCCGTACGACCTCTGCCCGCCGAGCCGCCACGGGCCAACCCCAACCGAGGGGATAACCACCGAGTTGGAGGGTTGCCCACTCGGAATCTGAGAGGGCAACCCTCCATGTCGGGGGGCAACCCCTGACGTTGCGCCGCTCCCTTCGGCCATCGAGGCGGGTGGGTGGTTCTTCATGCCGTTGACAATAGTTCCGTGTACGGTTAACTATTGCGGCATGGTGGAAGATCAGGTGGGTCGGTTCTTCGAGGTGCTGGCTGATCCGACCCGGCGGCAGGTGGTGAAGCTGCTGGGGGAGGGGCCGCGGCGGGCCGGGCAGCTGGCGGCCGCGACCGGAGCCTCGTCGCCGGCGATGAGCCGGCATCTGCGGATCCTGCTGGCGGCCGGGCTGGTCGCCGACGAGCGGGTCCCCGACGACGCCCGGGTCCGGGTCTTCCGGCTCAACCCCGAGCCCGTGGTCGCGGTGCAGGCCTGGCTCGACCAGGTGCAGGCGCACTGGCGCGAGCAGCTGGGCTCGTTCAAACGACACGTCGAGCAGAAGGAGTCGTCATGACCGAACGATCCGCCACCGCATCCGTCGAGGTCGCGTCCGACCCGGCCACCGCGTTCCAGGTGTTCACCGAGGAGATCGACCTGTGGTGGGTGCGGAACCCGATCAACTTCTGGGACTCCGGCCGGGTGACCGCGATGCGGATCGAGCCCGGCGTCGGTGGCCGGGTCCTCGAGGTGTACTCCGGCGACGATGCGCTCGAGCTCGCGACGATCACCGAGTGGGAGCCCGGCGCCCGGCTCGGCTACCGCAGTTCGGTCGACGACACCGAGACCCGGATCGACTTCGCCGCCGTCGACGGCGGTACGCGCGTCACCGTCGTACAGTCCCTGGTCCGCGACGACGGCAAGGCGTTCTACTTCTGGCCGCGCGTCATCCGGTGGATCCCGGCCTGGGTCGCCCGCCGCTCCACCGCGCCGCGCACCCCGCGCGAGCTCGACCGCCTCACGATCGCCTTGTCGTACGACGATCCGTCCGCCGCGGCCCGCTGGCTGCACACCGTCTTCGGCCTCGACTCGTGGGACAGCATCCCCGCCGAGGGCGACAACCCTTCGTGGATCGAGCTCAACGTCGGCTCAGCCGCCGTACTCCTCGTCAAGCGCACCGACCCGCGCCCCACCACGACTGACCACAACGTCTGGGTGTACGTCGACGACCTCGACGCCCACTTCGCCCAAGCCCAGGCGGGCGGCGCCAAGATCCTCACCGAGATCCACCACTACGGCTATACCAGCTACGAAGCCGAAGACCTCGAAGGCCACCACTGGACCTTCGCCCAAGCCCGGCCCACGATGGCGTGATCGAACACTCCCTCACCGGCGGCCGCATCACCCAAGGCGTCGTCCGGGTCGGCGACACGGTGCGCCGCCCAGCCTCCGCGAGATCTGCCTTCACGCGCGACCTGCTGCAACTGCTGGATCGGCGAGGCTTCGACGCAGCGCCGCGTTACCTGGGTCGGGACGACGAGAGCCGAGACATCCTCATCTACCTCGACGGGTGGGCCCCGGCGAAGTTCCAGCGCTGGGCCGACCACCAGGTGGCAGCGGTCGGCGTACTGCTCCGAGCCTTCCACGACGCCACCCACGGAACCTCCCTCGCCGCCCACCACGACGTGGTCTGCCACCACGATCCCGGCCCGACCAACGTCGTCTTCCGCGACGGCGTCCCCGCGGCCCTCATCGACTTCGACACCGCCGAGCCCGGGAGCCGCCTGGAAGACATCGGGTACGCCGCCTGGACCTGGTGCATCGCCTCGAAGTACGACGACGCCGACCGGCAGGCCGAGCAGGTCCGAATCCTCGTAGACGCCTACGGTCTCAACGGACCGCAGCGTCACGCGGTCGTCGACGCCACGCTGGAACAGCAGACCCGCAACGCCCGCTTCTGGACCGAGGCGGCCGTCGAGGTGTCAGACCGGCACCGAGCCGACCGCATCACCTGGTCGAGGCGTGAGCACGCCTTCACGACGGCCAACCGGGAGGTGTTCGAGCGAGCGCTGGATTAGAGGATCCGCGCGTGGGTAGGCGGGGGCGATCGGGGCTTTCGTCGATGACCTGACTGGCCCTCCCGGTCGGCTACGTTGTCCCCGGCAACGACCTGGGGAGATGCAGCTGATGAGGACGAAGGCACCACCCATCGCGATGGCGATCGGCGTGATCGGTCTGGTCGTGATGACATGGTTGCTCTTCAACCATCCCGCGCACACCGCGGAGTCCGCCGACGTGACGACGCACTGCATTGCGGTGATCGGCACCGACCCGGGAGTCGAGCCGTCACCGGAGCCCGGGATCGGTGCGCACTGGGACAAGCCCGAGAAGCCGATCGACACCGACTGCCAACTGCAGCGCAACCGCAGGGTCGGGTACGCCGTCCTGATCGGAGTCCTGTCCGGCACAACACTCGCCGCCGCCGCGCCGTATACCTTCCGCCCCAAGGCGTGAGCCGGTGGACGAGGCCGTCCCGCTGACCGGCGGCAGACTCACCCAGGGCGTCGTCCGCATCGGAGACACGATCCAGGCCCAACCAACGTCGTCTTCCGCGACGGCGTCCGGCTCGTCTGACCGAGGTGCTGGGTTTGAGCTGGCCTGCTGGGCGTTGACGAGCGGGACCGCCGGGGTCGCGGACAGGGATTGGGGATCGTGGACCTGACATCGGGTGTCCCAGGTCTCCAGGTGGTGTCCAAGGTTGCGAGTCGTGCGCCGGCCTGATCACCGGACAGCCGCATCAGTCCAGTCACCGGCCGTGGGGTGCAGGTGGGGACGGGTAGTGGTGCAGCTGGACAGGAGGTGTCGGCTCGGGTCCGGTCCTGCCGGCCGGCTTCACGCCTGAGCACGCCGGCGGACCATCGCCGGTGGACAGACACCTCCTGTCCAGCTGCACACCACCAGCACAAGAGCCCGGCGTCCCCCTGTTAGAGGCGGCCGGCCTTCTTGAGGGATAGGTAGGTGTCGGCCAGGGCGGGGGCGATCTGGTCGGGGTTCTCGTCGACGACGGTGGCGCCGGCTCGGGTGAGGATGGCGGTGACGCGTTCGCGGTCGAGGCGGGTGCGGGCGGCTGAGGCGGCGGCGTACACCTCGGGGAGATCGGTGCGGGTGGACTCGAGTTCGGTGAGTCGGGGGTCGGCGACCGACGCGAGGACTACGACGTGGCGACGCAACAACGGGCCGATTACCGGCAACAACGACTCCTCGATGACGGCTGGGTCGAGGCCGGTGAGGAGGACGATGAGGGACCGTTGGCCGAGGCGCTCGAGGACCTGGGAGACGACGATCCGGAAGTCGGTCTGGACGAGCTCGGCCTCGACGTTCGCCAGTGCGTTCACGAACGACGGCAGGACGTCTTGAGGAGCAGGACGTCGTACGTCGGCCCGCACCGCGGAATCGCAAGCCAGTAAGGAAACCCGGTCACCCGCCCGCGTCGCCAACGCAGCCAGCAACAACGCGGCGTCCATCGCATGGTCCAACCGCGGCGCATCCCCGACCCGCCCCGCGGACATCCGCCCGGAGTCGATCACGATGGCAACCTGCCGATCGCGCTCCGGCCGCCACGTCCGCAGTACGACGTTGCCGCGCCGGGCCGTCGCCCGCCAGTCGATGCTGCGTACGTCGTCACCCGGCACATAGTCACGCAACGAGTCGAACTCCGTGCCCTGCCCCCGCACCAGCAGCGCCGTACGCCCGTCCAGCTCCCGCAGCCGCGCCAACCGCGACGGCAAGTGCTTGCGACTCTTGAACGGCGGCAGCGCCCGCACAGTCCACGGCACCCGGTGCGATCCCTGCCGACCGGCGAACCCGAGCGGACCGATCGCCCGGATCGTCACCCGCTCCGCGCGCCGATCACCACGCCGCGTCGGCACCAGATGCGTCACCAGCCGCCGCCGCTCACCAGCAGGCAGGTCCAGCTTGTGCGGCGGATCCAGTACGCCGGCCGACGGCGGCCACGCGTCCCGCAACAACCCGCGCACCCGCCGACCCGGATTCGCGACCAGCAACTGAACCACAGCCTGCTCACCGAGCCGTACGGCGTTGTCGCCCTCACGACTCAACTGCAGCCGTCGCGGCGACCCGGCCAGCAGAATGTCGACCACACACACCACCAGCACGACCGCGACCACCACACCGACGCCGCTCCAGCTAGGCATCACCAGAGCGACGAAGATGACACCGGCGGCGGCCAACAGACCGGCCCGGCCCGTGAGAACCATCAGCGTGGTACCGGCACCGTGGCCAGCACGCTCTCCAGCACCGCATCGGCGCTGACGCCCTCGAGTTCGGCCTCGGGCCGCACCTGCACTCGATGCCGAAGGCAAGGACGTGCCATCGCCTTCACATCGTCCGGGATCACGTAGTCACGGCCCGACAACCACGCCCACGCCCGGGACACCGCCAGCAAGGCGGTCGCGCCGCGCGGCGACACCCCGAGCTGCAGCGACGGAGACTGCCGCGTCGCCCGGCAGAGGTCCACCACGTACGCCAGCACGTCCTCCCGCACGGCAACCCGTCGTACGGCGTTCTGTCCGGCCAGCAGGTCCTCCGGCCCGGCCACCGGCCGCAGCCCGGCCGCCTCCAGGTCCCGCGGGTCGAAACCCTGGGCATGCCGAGCCAGTACGGCGATCTCCGCATCGCGCGGCGGGATGTCGAGCGTCACCTTCAGCAGGAAGCGGTCGAGCTGGGCCTCCGGCAACGGATAGGTGCCTTCGTACTCGATCGGGTTCTGGGTGGCGGCGACCACGAACGGCACCGGCAGTTTGCGCGGTTCGCCGTCCACGGTGACCTGTCGCTCCTCCATCGCCTCCAGCAACGCCGCCTGGGTCTTCGGGGGAGTCCGGTTGATCTCGTCGGCCAGCAGGATGTTCGTGAACACAGGGCCCGGCCGGAACTCGAACTCGCTGGTCTTCGCGTCGTACACGAGCGATCCGGTGACGTCACCCGGCATCAGGTCCGGCGTGAACTGCACGCGCTTGGTGTTCAGCCGCATGGCCGTCGACAACGCGCGCACCATCAGGGTCTTCGCCGTACCGGGCACGCCCTCCAGGAGCACGTGGCCGCGGCAGAGCAGGGCGAGCACCAGTGCGGTCACCGCGGTGTCCTGACCGACCACCGCCTTGCCGATCTCGGTCCGCAGCGCAACCAGCGCCTGCCTGGCCTGGTCAGCGCTGATCTCGGTAGTGGTCACGGGGCCTCCCGGCGTGGACTGAGGAGCGTAAGGAGCGAAGCGACTGAAGCGACGAGGGAACGCCGGGAGCCAAGGCCCCGGGACCCCCGCGCCGGAGGCGCGGCCATATGCACCGTCACGGGTGTCGTACCTCCTGCGTCAGAACGTCGAGTTCATGGGACAAAGACATCAGAGCGGCATCACTGAGTGGTGCAAGGCCGTAGAGGAGCTCGTACAGCATGGCCGGGTCTCGACCGGTGCGAGCAGCCACGGTCGCCACAACCGCCGAAGGATCGGCCCGCCGGGGGATGCCATGAGCCTTGTGCAGCTTGCCGAGCGCGGACTCGCGCAGTGCCGCCGCGGCACGGTCCCGAGCTCGTGAGCGCCGATAGAGCCGCGCCCTGCCTTCAGTGGTCTCCGCGGCGTGCACGATGACCGGCAGCCGTTCTGCAATGACCGGACCGAGCCGACGCCCGCGCCAGATCGCGACGACCAGTACGGCGAACGCCAGCGCCCAGCCGATGTAGCGGACGTCCGGCGGAACCAGCGGGGGACCGCCCGAGTCCTCGTCGTCGAAGCCACTGGACTCCCACTGCGGCAGATACCAGGTCAGGTCCTGGTGCGTGCCGAGCAGATCGAGCGCCAGCGCGGCATTGCCGTCGTCAGCGAGCTCCGCATTGGTGAAGGTGCGCGGAGTGCCCACGACATCGACGATCCGGTTATCCGACTCCACCCGGATCACCGTGTTGTTGATGCCGTCGCCGTAGCACCTCTGTGCACCGTCGGGAGCGGAGTACGTCGACCCGCTGACAGTCGCCGTACCCGCCTTCACCGCGGCCGGCAGATCGCAGCCCGGCCGGCGACTGCTCGACGACAGGATCTGACCGGTGTCCAGGACACCCGGTGCGAGGACTTCCAAGGCCCGTGTACCAGGGCGGATCAGGATGAGGTGACTCCACCGCGCATCCGCGATCCGTTGCCAGTCAGAGCGATCCAGCGACCCGTCCGGGCCGATGACGAGCGCCTTGCCGTCCCCAGGTTGCACCGCGTCGTCCAGGACCTCGGTGCTGTGCACATCGACGCTGTGGTTCTTCAGCAGCGTCGCCAGCGCACGTGCGCCGTCCGACTCTGTGGAGTCCGGGCTGAACGGTCCCGACGTCCGTGCGGTGGTGGCGATCATGACGACGATGGCGATCAGCACGATGGCGCCGGTGACGAGCAGCGGTGTCCGCAGTACTCGCCAGCTCTCCCCGGCGCTCCGCCCGACCGGCGTACTCATACGGCCACCCGAGCAGTCCGCGCCGCGTCGTCGGCGGCCACGACAGCGGTGTACCGCTCGGGAGTCCCGGGACGGTTGCCGTAGACAACCTCAGTGAATGCGAGCGCCGCCGGCTGCAGAGACCCCCGCAGTGCCGGAGCGCTGCGGCCCGCGTCCGCGACCACCTCGTACGCCGTCCGGCCGGCGCGCTCGTCCAGGATGGTGCGTTCGGTCAGCTCGGAGACGCAGGCCCGGAAGCGACTGCGGATCGCGAGCGCGTAGTCGCCGGATGCCGCCTCGCGCTCCGACTGGGCGCGGTACTCGGCCGCCGTCCGGGGTTTGGCCGTGTCGAACACCGCCTGCGGCGTCCGGTGACTGGTGCGCAGTACGCCGGCCCGCCACAGCACCACGATGACGACGAGCACGAGCAGACCGATCAGCATGGCCAGACCGGCGTGCCCGTTCGGGGAGGAGCCGGTGAGGCTGTCCAGCAGGTCGCCGATCCACTGCAGGACCTTGGCGATCGCCTTCCCGACGATCGAGCCCCCGGACTCCCGGTACGCCGACTTGGACAGCTCCTTGGCCGCCTCCTGGGCAGCCTGGTCCCGGCCGATGTCGACCGGCGGCTCCTGGAGGAAGATCACGACCCACCTCCGGGCCGGAGCACCGGGCGCATCCACAGGTCGAGGCCTTCCCGGCGTACCCGGAGATCCAGGTAGATCAGGGCCTGGACGGCGGACAGGAACGCCAGGCTGGCGACCAGCGTCAGCACGGTCGCGATCCCGGCGGCCGCACCGAGCGCGATCGCGACCGCCGTCGCACCGCTGCCCTCGCTGCTGTCCGCCCACGAACCGACCGTGATCACCAGCGCCGAGATCCCGAACTGCAGGGCGTAACTGACGATGTTCACCACGAGCCCCCCGAACAGCAGGATGCCGAACACCCGCCAGAACTTGCCCCTCACCAGCTGCCAGGACCGTCTCAGCGCACCCCAGATGCCCACTCTGGCAGGGATGTGGAGCCCGAGGTCCGGAGCGTGCCGGCCCTCCATCAGTACGACGGTCCCGGCCAGCACCAGGCGGATGCCGAAGATCACCACGAGCACTCCGCCGACGAGCATCATCGCCACGGCCACCGCACCGGCCGCATCGGAGGAGATCGCCGCGTCCGCGCCGGCTCCGATCCCGAGCACCGCCAGACCCCAGCCGCCGATCAGTAGCGCGAACGACAGCGACTGCACCAGCCCGACCGCGGCAAGTGCGGGCAGTGCCGGCCGGACCAGCCGCAGCAGCTCCCGTGGGCCGACCCGGCGGGCCAGCTGACTCCGTACGGCGGCCAGCGCGATGATCCCGGCCAGCATGCTCGACACCGCGCTGAACAGCACGAGCTGCACGCCGTACGTGAGCAGGAGCGCCGCACCGGCCTGCTGGAACGGCTCATCGGCACCGAAGAACCCACCGAGCCCACCCGGTACGGCGACCTGTGTCAGAGCGGCCTGCACCGCGACCAGGGCGATGGCGGCCAGCACCGGGAGTCCCAGCATGATCGTCTTGTTGTCGGAGATGGTCCGGGCGGCGTTGTCCAGCAGGTCCGCGGGCAGCCAGGGCCGCAACGGCTCCTCCGCCGCCTCCTCGTGCAAACGGATGTCGTCGGCCACTAGCTGCCCTCCCCTCGGCTGAACCGCCGGCTCGAGTCCCGCGTGAGTTGTGGTGAGCCCCGGCGATGCACCATGATCACAGCCCAACCGGGGGTCACTCGGCGATCCGGCGTGTGCACTACCAGGGGAATGGGACACTATCCGTAGTGCGTACGGTCAGCATCCGCTGGGCGCACAACGATCGGACGGCAAGGAGCAGGGCGTGGCAGATGGTAACCGGACGATGAGAGGTCGGGTCCTCATCGTCGACGACGACACAGCGTTGTCGGAGATGCTCAGCATCGTCCTGCGCAACGAAGGCTATGACACCTACCTGTGCGCGACGGGTGACAAAGCGGTACCGGCGTTCCGGGAGTTCAAGCCGGACCTGCTGCTGCTCGACCTGATGCTGCCCGGGATGGACGGGATCGACGTCTGCCGGGCGATCCGGGCCGAGTCCGGCGTACCGATCGTGATGCTGACCGCCAAGAGCGACACCGTGGACGTGGTGCTGGGCCTGGAGTCCGGCGCCGACGACTACGTGGTCAAGCCGTTCAAGCCGAAGGAGCTGGTGGCCCGGATCCGGGCCCGGCTGCGCCGGATGGACGAGCCCGGGCCGGAGTCGCTGACCATCGGCGACCTCACCATCGACGTGGCCGGCCACTCGGTGAAGCGGGCCGGCGAGACGATCCAGCTGACACCGCTGGAGTTCGACCTGCTGGTCTGCCTGGCCTCCAAGCCCTGGCAGGTGTTCACCCGTGAGGTCCTGCTGGAGCAGGTCTGGGGCTACCGGCACGCGGCCGACACCCGGCTGGTGAACGTGCACGTCCAGCGGCTGCGCTCCAAGATCGAGAAGGACCCGGAGCACCCGGAGATCGTGGTGACGGTCCGCGGCGTCGGCTACAAGGCGGGTGCGGACTGATCGAGTACGGACGCGACACAGAGTCGCAGGCTGCCACCGAGCCGGCTGCCGCCCCCGCGGCAGCAGGCCCGGCGCAGCCACCGGCCCCACCCGAGCAGGAGGTGGCCGAGTCCCGTGGGACGGAGCTGGAGCTGACCGCCGCCGCGGCGGACTGGCCTGCCTACCCGCAGCCGCTCTGGCGGACGCACCCCAAGCACTGGCCGGACATCTGGCGCCGGTCCATCCAGGCCCGGATCGTCACCGGCACCCTGCTGATGTCGACCCTCGTCCTGATCCTGGTCGGCTGGGTGATGATGAGCCAGGTCACCGATGGGGTGCTGGAGTCCCGCCGTACCAGCGCGCAGGCGGAGGCGCTCGCCCAGCTCACCCAGCTGTCCAACACGATCAACGCCGCCGACCGCAACACCATCAACCAGCAGCTGTCCGAGCTGGTGCTCGGCTCCAACCGCCCCGGCCTGTACGACGTCCTGCTGGTGCCGACCGACAGCTCCAAGTCCAACGCGATCCGCTACACCGGCCTGGTCGACAGCGACTCGATCCCGCAGACACTGGCGTCCTCGGTGATGAGCGACGAGTCCAAGCTGTACGACACCTACACCCAGATCAACTACCGCGACGGGCCCAGCGTGCCCGGCCTGGTGATCGGCTCGCAGCTGCGGATCACCTCCACCAACGAGCGGTACGCCGTCTACTTCCTCTTCCCGCTCACCGCGCAGCAGGAGACGCTCGACGTCGTCCAGCGCGCGCTGCTGACCGCGGGACTCCTGCTGATCGTGTTGCTCGGCGCCGTGGCCTGGCTGGTCACCCGGCAGGTCGTCACCCCGGTCCGGATGGCGCGGCGGATCGCGGAGCGGCTGGCGGCGGGCAAGCTCGAGGAGCGGATGCAGGTCCGCGGCACCGACGACCTGGCCCGGCTGGCGGTCTCGTTCAACAAGATGGCGAGCAACCTGCAGCGGCAGATCCGCCGGCTGGAGGAGCTGTCCCGGCTACAGCGCCGGTTCGTCTCCGACGTCTCGCACGAGCTGCGCACGCCACTGACCACAGTCCGGATGGCCGCCGACCTGTTGCACGAGAGCCGCGACCAGTTCGACCCGATCAGCCGCCGCTCGGTGGAGCTCTTGCAGAACGAGCTCAACCGGTTCGAGGAGCTGCTCGCGGACCTGCTGGAGATCAGCCGGTTCGACGCCGGCGCGGCCGCGCTCGACCTGGAGGACGTCGACCTCCGCGACATCGTCAACCGCGTCCTGGAGAACCACGAGACCCTGCTGCAGCGCAAGGGCTGCGAGGTCCAGCTGGACATGCCGGAGCCGTGCCGCGCCCAGGTGGACTCGCGCCGGATCGAGCGCATCCTGCGCAACCTGATCGGCAACGCCATCGAGCACAGCGAGGGCCAGCCGATCCGGATCAGTACGGCGCACGACGAGGACGCGGCGGCGGTTGCGGTCCGGGACCACGGTATCGGTTTCCGGCCCGAGGAGGCGGAGATGGTGTTCAGTCGGTTCTGGCGCGCCGACCCGGCCCGGGCCCGGACCACTGGCGGCACCGGCCTAGGCCTGTCCATCGCCCTGGAGGACGCCCGGCTGCACGGCGGCCGGCTCGACGCCTGGGGCTCGCCGGGTGACGGCGCCTACTTCCGGCTCACCCTGCCGCGCCGGTCCGACGTCACCCTGACCGGCTCACCGCTGCCGGCCCGCCCGGTCGACGCCAGCCGGGTCATCACCGAGAAATCGCTGGTCGACGTGGGAGCGCCGTACCAGAAGCTCACCGGAGGTGATGAGCGATGAGAAGGCGCCTGCTCGTCGCTCTGCTCGCGGTCCTGCTGCTGGTCACCGGTTGCGCGACCGTACCGACCAAAGGCACCGTCCGCAGCGGGAGCCGCCAAGGACTGGCGCCGGACCTCGGCGGTGTCGGTGTGGAGGCGAAGCCACCGCGGGACACCTTCAACGACATGGACATCGTCAACGGCTTCCTGGAGGCCATGTCGGACTCGCAGGGCGCGTTGGACATCGCCCGGCAGTACATGACCCCGGAGGCCGCGGCGGCGTGGAAGCCGGAGTCGGGGACCGTGGTGTACGACCAGCGCCCGGACGCGCTGGCGCGACGGGCCGGCGGTATTCAGCTCACCGCCCGCAAGATCGCGACGATCAACCAGCGCGGCGAGTGGATCCCCGCGCCGGCGAACGCGCCGGCCGACTTCTTCTTCAAGCTGACCAAGGTGAACGGGCAGTACCGGGTCGCCTCGGCGCCGCCCGGGGCGTACCTGGGCAGCAACCAGGTGGATCTGAAGCTCGCCCCGCGCGATCTGTACTACTTCACGCCGGGCCGGGAGATGTTGGTCCCCGACCCGGTCTATCTGCCGGTGAACCTGTCCTCCGGGCAGGCTGCGACCCAGCTGGTCCAGGAGCTCCTGAAGGGCCCGACCGGCCGGCTCGGCAGCGGCGTGATCACGCTGGCGCCACCGGGCACCGAGGTCCAGGTGTCGGTCCCGGTCGAGTTCGGCGTGGCGACCGTCGCGCTCAACGACGCGGCCGCGTCGATGCGGGACCAGGACCGCCGGCTGCTCGCGGCCCAGATCGTCTGGACGCTCAACCAGATCAGCCTCCGGGTCAAGATCACCGTGGGCGGCGCACCCCTGCTGCCGGACGACCCGGACATCCTGCCGTTCGCGAACTTCAGCCAGTACGACCCGGCGGTGCCCGGCGGCGCCCTGACCGACCTGTACGGCGTGAGGCTGGGGAAGGTGCAACGGATCGTCGGGCTGGACGGGGCGTCGGACATCGCCGCCCAGCCACTGACCTCCAGCCAGCTCTACCCGTACAACGCCCAGTCCTTCGCGGTGAACCTCCACGGCGACGCCGGCGCGGTCGTGACCACGGCCGACGGCGACGACGTGGTCGCGTACGCCCGGCTGGACGCGACCGACAAGAGCGACGCGGTCAAGTCGATCCCCGTGAGCGGTCCGGTGCTGCGGCCGAGCTACGACAACCAGGACAACCTCTGGATCATGGACAAGGCCGACAGCGGGGCGCCACGGCTGCGGGTTCGCAACCGCGGCGGCGACGTCAGCCTGGTGAAGACCAGCTTCCGCGGCGACACCCCGGTGGTCCTCAGGATGGCGCCGGACGGCGTCCGGGCACTGCTGGTGATGAAGTCCAAGACCACCGGGAAGAACTACGTGCAGACCGGGACCATCCTGCCTGGGAACAGCGGCAAGCAGCTGGTGCTCGGGCAGTTCCGCCAGCTCCAGCTCCCGCTCGGCGGCATCACCGACGCGGCGTGGACCAAGCAGGGCATCCTGGTCGTCGGCGTGAGCACCTCGAGCAGCAACTCGACCCCGGGGCCCTGGCTGGTCAACTCCGACGGATCCCAGCTGCAGCTACTGCCCGGGTCGCCGGCCGGTTTCTCCGCCCGGTCCATCGCGTCCAACCCCAACCTGGACACCCTTCCGGTCATCGAGGACGTCGAAGGCAAGGTGCACTGGCTCAGCCGCGACCTGCTCTGGACCCCGATGGACTCCGACCCCAAGGCCCCGCCCATCTTCCCGGTGTACCCGGGCTGACCGCTTGTCCACAGGCCGGCGCCAGGACGGTTGCGTCCGACGGGCCGGTTCGTCGATCGTGGGTGCGGTGCCGGCCCGGGACGCGTTCGTGGATCTCGTCCTGGGTGGGCGCTGCGCGGGTTGCGAGCGGCCCGGCATCACTCTCTGTGGTGGTTGCCGGGAGCTGCTGGCCACCCTGACTCCGTTCCGTGCCTGGCCCGACCCGCGGCCGGCCGGACTGCCTCCGCCGACCGCGAGTGCGCCGTACGCCGATGAGCTCCGGCAGTTGATCATCGCGCACAAGGAGAACGCCCGGTACGCCCTTGCACGGCCGCTCGGTGGCGTGCTCGCGACCGCGGTGGTGAGCGCGCTGGGGGAGCACCGGGCCGCCTGGTTGTGCCCGGTCCCGTCGGCGCGGGCGACCGTCCGGCAGCGCGGGCACGACCCGCTGCGGCGGATTGCCAAGGCCGCGATCAAAGCCCTGCGGAGACAGGGCGTCGACGCCCGGCTGGCCGACGCGCTGCGCGTCGTACGGCGCCCGGACGACCAGGCCGGCCTGTCCGCGGAACGCCGTACCGTCAACCTGGACGGGGCTTTCGCGGCTCGTTCGCGCTGGGCTGAAAGGCTGACGGATCAGCCGGTCCTGCTGGTCGACGACGTGATCACCACCGGTTCCACGCTCGCGGAGGCGTGCCGCGCCTTGGAATCCCGGGGGATCGCGGTGCTCGGCTGCGCGGTCCTGGCCGCGACCCGCCGGCACCGGTCGTCTGGTTCATGAGAACTTCCCTACCGGTTTTCGCCGAAGCCGACTAGCGTTGGCCCATGACACCCGCACGGGCTTGTCGGGCAGGGATGTGGTGCAGGACCGGATCAGCCGGAATCCTCACTGCGGAGTCCGACGGGCGTGGTCGCGGGTGTTGTCGTTTCGGGCACCCCGACCGCTACCGGCACAGTGAAATGGAGTCGAATTCGCACACCTGCGGGGGTCTGGAGACGTAACAAGAAGTCGCCGATCGATGGAGGTTTCCGTGGACGTCGTTGTCAAGGGTCATCACTGCGAGGTCAGTGACCGCTTCCGGCAGTACGTCGAGGAAAAACTCGAGCGAATCGAGAAGGTCGATCACCGGGTACTGCGGTGCGAGGTGGAAGTCAGCCAGGAGAAGAACCCGCGACAGCACGATCGGGCGATGCGTGTCGAACTCACCATGTACACCAAGGGTCCGGTGGTCCGCGCCGAAGCGTGCGGTGAGACCAAGCAGGCGGCGTTCGACGTCTGCCTGGACCGGCTCCGGGCCCAGGTCCGCAAGGCGGCCGACCGGCGCCGGGTGCACCGCGGTGAGCGCTCGCCGGAAGGCCTGCGGCACGTGAACGCGAAGCAGCCAGTCAGCAGCACCGCTGTGGAGGAGAAAGCCGCCGAAGACAAGGTGGCGACGTACAAAGTCGGATCGCTCACGGTCACCGGCGACGGTCCGCTGGTGATGCGCGAGAAGACCCACACCGCCAAGCCGATGTCCCTGGACCAGGCGCTCTACGAGCTCGAACTGGTCGGACACGACTTCTACCTGTTCGTCGACGCCGACGAGAACCAGCCCAGCGTCGTCTACCGCCGTCGCGGTTACGACTACGGCGTGATCCGTCTGGCGGTCTGACCCCCTTGGTCGTGTGAGGCCGACCTGCTGATCCAGGGAGGAGCTACACAACACGAGGGCCGGGCAGCAAGCCCGGCCCTCGGTCTGTCCGAGGCGCGATGACAGTCTTGTCATACCTGAGCACGTGTGTTCCCCCCGCCCGCACGGCGGCGTAGTTTTCCACCGTCATGTCCCGCCACCGAATCTCAGAACGTGTACATGGCCCGCTGTCCCGGCTCGCCTGGTTCCTCTGGTACGCCGCTGTCCTGCTGGTTCCGCTGTTCCTCACGTGGGGTGTGATCGGGCCACCGGACGCGAATCCAGGGGCGGCTCTGGTCCTCAGCGCCGGACTGGTCGGCTTCTCCGCCCTGGTCGTCGCGGTCGTGCTGCCCGCCCGGCTGCCCTGGCTGATCGCGTCCTTCGGGATCGAGACCGTGCTGGCGGTGCACCGATTGATCGCGCTGATCGCGGTCCTGCTGGTCATCGTCCACCTGGTCGCGGTGCTGTTCGTCGATCCGCGTGGGCTATCCATCCTCGATCTCGTGCACACCACCTGGGCGGCCCGGGCGGCGGTCACCTCGACGGTCGCGCTGGTCCTGGTCGTGGTCCTCGCGTTGCGCCGTCCCAGCCGCCAGCCGCGGTACGAGGGCTGGCGGCTGGTCCACAACGGGCTGGTGGCGGTCGTCCTGGTCACCGCCTGGCTGCATGTCTGGTGGCTGCGGCACCTCGTTTCGCACGTGCTGGTGGCTGCCTGGTTCGTCGCCAGCGGGCTGCTCCTGGCCGGTCTGGCCGCGCGCCGCTGGATCTGGCTGCCGATCCGGTCCCGCAAGCACGCCTACGTCGTGGTGTCGGTTCGGGCTGTGCCGGGCGACGGCGTGACGCTGGTGATCCAGGCGGACGGTCATGCGGGCCTGCCGTTCGACGCCGGTCAGTTCGTCTGGCTCAAGATCGGCTCGACGCCGTTCGTGTTCGAGGAGCATCCGTTCAGCATCGCGTCGACCGCGGAGCACCCCGAGCGGATGGAGTTCACCATCAAGGCGCTCGGTGATTTCACCGAGCTGCTCGGCGCGCTCCGGCCGGGTCGCCGCGTCTTCCTGGACGGCCCGTACGGCGGGTTCACGATCGAGGGCCATGAGGACGCACCGGGGTTCGTACTGATCGCGGCAGGCGTCGGCATCACGCCGCTGCTGAGCATGCTCCGGACCCTGGCCGATCGCGAGGACCGCCGGCGGCACCGGTTGATCGTCGCGGCGCGCACCGAGGACGAGCTGATGCTCCGGCCGGAGATCACCGCGCTGCGCACCCGGCTCAACCTCAGGGTGGTCGAGGTGCTCAGTCGCCCGCATCCCGGCTGGCCGGGGGAGACCGGCCGGATCACCAGGAGCTTCCTGTCCCGTCAGTTGCCGCGCCGCCCGCAGCGTCTGGAGTACTTCATCTGCGGCCCGCAGCCGATGGTCAGCGCCGTCAGCCGGGACCTGTCCGGCCTCGGCGTACCACTCCGGCGAATCCACACCGAACGCTTCGGCGCTGTCTGAACGGACAGCATGCGTGGAGCCCGGGCGAACAGGCCCGGGCCCCACGTGACTGCTTTACCCGCCGATCTGGGACTGCAGTTCGGCGGCGTAGGTCGCTACCTCGGCGTAGACGCCGGGGTTGCCCGCGTCCGCGCAGCCGACGCCCCAGGAGACGACGCCGAAGAGGCGGCCGTTCAGGACGAGCGGACCGCCGGAGTCGCCCTGACAGGAGTCCTTGCCACCGTCCTCGTAGCCGGCGCAGATCTCGCCGTCGGCGGTGTAGCCCTCACTCGCGTACGCCTGCTCGCAGTACGCGTCACCCAGCACGGGGACGTCCACCTTCTGGAAGGTGTCCTCCGGGCCGGTGCCCTCGGTCGACCCCCAGCCGTAGACGACCGACGCCGCGCCGGCCGCGTCCGCCGCCTTGTCGGTCTCCAGGGCCAGCGTCGGTACGCCGGCGAACGGCGTGGCCAGCGTCATCACGGCGACGTCGTGACCCGGCTGCTGCCCGTACTGCGGGTCCACCCAGATGCTGCTGATCTTGGACGATGTGCCACCGGCGCTGGCCAGTACGTCCCGGCCCTGGATCGCCGTGTAGGTGCTCACCGCTTCCTGCGCGCAGTGTGCGGCGGTGACGATCTTGTTCGCCGCGACCAGGGTCGAGCCGCACCACTGGCCGCTCGGTGAGGGGGAGCCGCTGTTGTTGAGGGCGATCGCCCACGGGGTGTCCGCGGTATGGGCGATCGTGCCGCCGACGATCCGGGTCTTCGGTCCGTCAGGTGACTGCGCGGCCGACGCGGAGCCGGCTACGGCCACCGCACCGAGGGACGCCGCGGTCAGCACACCGGCCGCCAAGACGGCACGGATCAACTGCACTCTTCCTGTCATGCCTCACTCCAGGTTGATAGGGGCCGCGCGGGCGGGCGGCCTGCTGGCAGCGTCCCCTGAACACCCTCCGTAGCACACCTCCCACTTGCGGTAACTCCCGAGTTATGGGCTCATCTTTTTGTCGGAGGCACACGGCAGAATTCGTGCCGTGACAGTGCTTTTGGCCGGGCCTCCGGCGCCGGCGGGGTCATGGGGCCTTGGCTCCCGGCCTTCCCTCGTCGCTCCAGTCGCTTCGCTCCCTACGCTCCTCAGTCCAGGCCGGGAGGCCCCATGACCACGCAGGTGTTGTCGACCGCCCAGGCACGGCGGGTGGCGCTGGCCGTGCAAGGGTTCATGGATCCCCGTCCCAAGGGGACGCCGGATGCGCGGGCGCTGGCGCGCGTGCTCGGCCGGATCGGGCTGATCCAGATCGACTCGGTCAACGTCCTGAGCCGGGCGCAGTACCTGCCGCTGTACTCGCGGCTGGGACCGTACCCGCGGGACCTGCTCGACCGTGCGTCCGGGAAGGCGCCGCGCCGACTCGTGGAGTACTGGGCGCACGAGGCGTCGCTGATCCCGGTCGAGACGCACCCGCTGATGCGCTGGCGGATGGCCCGCGCGACGACCGAGGCGTGGGGCGGCCCGCGGTCGATCGCCGCCGAGCGACCGGAGCTGCTCAAGCAGGTGCTCGCCGATGTCCGCGACCACGGCCCGCTGACCGCCCGCCAGATCGATGACGACGTCGAGCGCGACCGCACCAACTGGGGCTGGAACTGGTCCGACGTGAAACGTGCCCTCGAGTTCCTCTTCTTCGCGGGCGAGATCACCGTCGCCCGGCGCAACCAGCAGTTCGAGCGGATGTACGACGTACCCGAGCGGGTGCTGCCTCGCGCCGTACTGGAGACCCCGACGCCGTCCGTGGCCGCCGCGCATCGCGGGCTGGTGTCGATCGCGGCGAGGGCGCACGGAGTGGCGACCGCGCAGTGTCTGAAGGACTACTTCCGGACCGCGCCGGAGGCGACCGCGCAGGCGATCGCGGAGCTGGTCGAGGAGGGCGAGCTGTTCCCGGTCGGAATCGACGGGTGGAA
Source organism: Kribbella sp. NBC_01510 (assembly GCF_045040325.1). Lineage (NCBI taxonomy): Bacteria > Bacillati > Actinomycetota > Actinomycetes > Propionibacteriales > Kribbellaceae > Kribbella > Kribbella sp. NBC_01510. Next base: position 3,844,174 of record NZ_CP109418.1, read on the forward strand.
GCGGCCGGCGTACCTGCATCGGGACGCGCGACTGCCGCGGCGGGTGAACACCCGGGCCCTGGTCAGCCCTTTCGACTCGCTGGTGTTCGAGCGGACCCGGACCGAGGTCCTGTTCGACTTCCGCTACCGGATCGAGATCTACGTCCCGGCCGAGAAGCGCATCCACGGGTACTACGTGCTCCCGTTCCTGCTCGGGGACCGGCTGGTCGCCCGGGTGGACCTCAAGGCCGACCGGACGGCCGGCGTGCTGCTGGTCCAATCGGCGCACGCGGAGCCGAAGGCGCCGGTGGAAACGGCCGCCGAGCTGGCCGCGGAGCTCGTCCAGCTGGCCGGATGGCTCGGGCTCGACCAGGTGCGGGTGGCCGGTGGTGGTGACCTCTCGCCAGCGCTCAGTGACGCTCTGCGCGGTTTCTGATCGGGCAGTGGGAACTTTCCTGGCCGCCTGAGCGTGGGTCGGATAGGCCCGGCGGCACGCATCCGGCGTGGCTTGGCACATCGTGCCCCGTAACATGGGTGCTGCGCGCCTGCCCGAGGGGTGGATCGTGCCCTGTCGGCGTTCGGCCGCAGCCAGGCTTCAGCAGCAAGGAGAGAACTCCCCACCATGAAGGTGATCGACAAGGTCCTGCGGATCGGCGAGGGCAAGATCCTGCGTCAGCTCCAGGGCATCGCGAAGATGGTCAACTCGATCGAGGACGACTTCGTCGGGATGACCGACGAGGAACTTCGTGGTCAGACCGCGGAGTTCAAGCAGCGGTTCGAGAACGGGGAGTCTCTCGACCAACTGATGCCGGAGGCCTTCGCGGTGGTCCGGGAGGCGGCCAAGCGGACCCTGCACCAGCGGCACTACGACGTCCAGATCATGGGTGGCGCGGCGCTGCACCTCGGCAACATCGCCGAGATGAAGACCGGTGAGGGCAAGACGCTGGTCGCCACGCTGGCGGCGTACCTGAACGCCCTGTCCGGCCGGGGCGTGCACGTGGTCACGGTGAACGACTACCTGGCCAGGTTCCAGGCCGAGTGGATGGGCCGGGTGTACCACTTCCTCGGCCTCGACTACGGCGTGATCCTGCCGGAGATGACCCCGGCCGAGCGGCGGATCGCGTACAGCAAGGACATCACCTACGGCACCAACAACGAGTTCGGCTTCGACTACCTGCGCGACAACATGGCGGGCAGCATCGACGACCTCGTCCAGCGCGAGTACAACTTCGCGATCGTGGACGAGGTGGACTCGATCCTGGTCGACGAGGCCCGGACCCCGCTGATCATCTCCGGCCCGGCCGAGGACTCGCAGCGCTGGTACGTCGAGATGGCGCGGATCGCGAACACGCTGAAGCCCCGGATCGCCGACGACAAGGTGCCCGAGGAGCAGCGCCCCGTGGCCGACTACGAGGTGGACGAGAAGAAGCGGACCGTCGCGATCCTCGAGCGCGGGATCGAGAAGGTCGAGGACCGGCTCGGCATCGACAACCTGTACGAGTCGGCCAACACCCCGCTGATCAGCTACCTGAACAACGCGCTGAAGGCGAAGGACCTGTTCCGCCGGGACAAGGACTACGTGGTCGTCGACAACGAGGTGCTGATCGTCGACGAGCACACCGGCCGCACGCTGCACGGCCGCCGCTACAACGAGGGACTCCACCAGGCGATCGAGGCCAAGGAAGAGGTCGAGATCAAGGAGGAGTACCAGACGCTGGCGACCATCACGCTGCAGAACTACTTCCGCCTCTACGACAAGCTGGCCGGCATGACCGGTACGGCGATGACCGAGGCGGCCGAGTTCTCCAAGGTCTACAACCTCGGTGTGGTCCCGATCCCGACCAACAAGCCGATGATCCGAGTCGAGGAGCGGGACCTGATCTTCCGCACCGAGGACGCCAAGTTCGACGCGGTGGTCAAGGACATCGTCGAGGTGCACCAGACCGGCCAGCCGATCCTGGTCGGCACCACCAGCGTGGAGAAGTCCGAGCGGCTGTCCGCGCAGCTGCGCAAGGAGAACATCGCGCACGAGGTGCTGAACGCGAAGCAGCACGCGCGGGAGGCGGCGATCGTCGCCGAGGCCGGCCGCAAGGGCGCGGTCACGGTGGCCACCAACATGGCCGGCCGTGGTACCGACATCATCCTCGGCGGCAACCCCGAGCACCTGGCCGACAAGGACCTGCGCGCCCGCGGGATCGACCCGGTGGAGTCCGCCGAGCAGTACGAGGCGGAGTACCCGAAGGTCCTCGAGGAGTTCGAGAAGCGGGTCAAGGACGAGCAGGAAGAGGTCACCGAGGCCGGCGGCCTGTACGTGCTCGGCACCGAGCGGCACGAGTCCCGCCGGATCGACAACCAGCTCCGCGGCCGTGCCGGCCGTCAGGGCGACCCGGGCAAGTCCCGGTTCTACCTGTCGCTGGAGGACGACCTGATGCGGCTGTTCAAGCGCGAGATGGTCGACTGGGCGATGTCGCGGAACAACGACGACACCCAGCCGCTGGAGAACAAGGTCGTCACCAAGGCGATCGCGTCGGCGCAGGCCCAGGTCGAGGCGCAGAACTTCGAGACCCGGAAGAACATCCTCAAGTACGACGACGTGATGAACCGGCAGCGGCACGTCGTGTACGACGAGCGCCGCCGGGTGCTCGAGGGCGCGGACCTGCACTCGCAGGTGTCGGACATGCTCGACGAGACCGTCACCGGGTACGTGCAGGGCGCGACCGCGGACGGGTTCGCCGAGGACTGGGACCTGGACGCGCTGTTCACCGCGATGAAGACGCTGTACTCGACCGAGCTGACCGAGGACGAGCTGATCGAGGAGGCTGGCGGCGAGAAGGCCGGCCTGACCCAGGACTTCCTGATCGAGCGGTTCATCGAGGATGCCCAGGCGGCGTACGAGCGGCGCGAGGAGCTGCTCGGTGAGGACGCGATGCGCGAGCTGGAGCGTCGCGTCGTACTGAGCGTGCTGGACCGCAAGTGGCGCGAGCACCTGTACGAGATGGACTACCTGCGCGAGGGCATCGGCCTGCGCGCGATGGCGCAGCGCGACCCCCTGGTCGAGTACCAGCGCGAGGGCTACGACATGTTCGCCGCGATGATGGAGTCGATCAAGGAGGAGTCGGTCGCCTTCATCTTCAACGTCGAGGTGGACGTCGAGGCGATGCGGGCCGAGATGGAGCTCGCCGCCGAGGCGGACGCGGCGGTGGATCTCGACCTGGACGGCGAAGGTCTCGAAGGCCGCCGGATCGAGGACATCCTCACCCCCGGTGCGCCGGTGGCGGAGTTCCCCGGCCGGGTCCAGGACGAGGTGCGGCCGCGGGACACGCCGCGCCTGCGCGCCAAGGGTCTGACCGGTGACAGCCGTCCGCAGCGCCTGTCCTACTCGGCTCCGACCATGGACGGCGACGACGAGGTGGCCGTCCGCGAGGCAGCCGTCGAAGAGGGCGGCCTGCTGTACGCCGGCACCCCGCGCAACGCGGCCTGCCCCTGCGGCTCCGGCAAGAAGTACAAGCGCTGCCACGGCGACCCAGCCTCAGACGTCTACAAGTTCTGAGGTATCAAGCCACCGCCGGGCCCGGGAGGTAACTCCGGGCCCGGCCGTCGCGCGTCCGACCAACGCCAGCTCCGGAGGCTTCGGATCGTGGCACCGGACCGCGTTCGGGGACCTGGGTCAGGTTGTCGTGGGCGGCGACAGCTAATGCCATGTCCCCACCCACCAGTTCCTGTCCCAGCCCTCGGGCACATGGCGGGGGCACGTGGCGTGGACCGGGCGGGTGTGATGCTGTGGACTCATGTGGCTGACGGAGAAGTTCGGGCTGAGCGTTCCGGTGGTGGGCGCGCCGATGGCGAACGTGAGTGGTGGCAGGCTGGTTGCCGCGATCTCGGTGGCGGGTGGTCTCGGCATGCTCGGCGCCGGATCCGCGGTCACGGCTGACTGGATGCGGACCGAGGGATCGATCGCTGCGGCGAGTGGGAAGCCGTATGGGATCGGGCTGATGGCGTGGTCGGTGCGGCAGCGCCCGGAGCATCTGGAGGCCGTGCTCGAACTGAAGCCGGCGCTGGTGTCGCTCAGCTTCGGGGAGTACACGCCGTACGTCGAACCGCTGCAGAAGGCCGGGATTGTCGTTGCCACGCAGGCGGGGACGGTTGCCGATGCGCGGGAGGCGATCGACGCCGGTGTCGACGTGATCGTTGCCCGGGGCGCGGAAGCCGGTGGGCATGGCCGCAATGCCGTGGCCACGCTGCCGTTGCTGCAGGCGATTCTCGAGCTGACCGAGCTGCCGGTGCTCGCGGGCGGTGGGATCTCGGGTCCGCGCGGGGTGGCCGCCGTACTGGCCGCGGGTGCCGCTGGTGCCTGGATCGGTACGGCGTTTCTCACCTGCCAGGAGGCGCTCACGTCGGAGCCGGTCCGCCGGCGTGTGATCGCGGCGGACGAGACCGACACCGTCTACGGCACGGTGTTCGACGCGGCGTCGCGGGCCGGGTGGCCGGACGAGTTCGGTGGCCGGGCGCTGCGCAACGCGTACTTCGACACCTGGCAGGGCCGCGAGGACGAGCTGAAGACCGACGACGCCGGCCACACTGAGTACGTCGAAGGCACCCGCGCCGCCGACCCGGCCCGCGCCTCGATCTACGCGGGCCAGGGCGTCGGCTCCCTCACCGGTCAGCCGACTGCCGCCGAGGTCCTCGACGGCTTCGCGATGTACCGCACCTACCTGCAGGCCGCCCTCAGCGACGGCGCCAAGTAATTGCCGTGAGCAATCACGAGCTCGTCGCACAGGTCCCAGATCCGTTCGACCGGTAGCGCGGCCGCGGTGGCCGGGTCGACCATCACGGCCTGCCGGATCGCCCGCGGATCCTCGTCCATTGCGGCCTTCACCACCAGCTCGGCCACGTTGAGGTAGGACCGGTTGAGGGCCGCACACTGCGCCGGCAATGCACCCACCGAAGTCGGCTGGACTCCCGAACCGTCAACCAGGCAAGGGACTTCGACCACCCCGCCGGCCTGCAGGTTGCTGATCAGGCCGGTGTTCGGGACGTTGCCGTAGATGGTTCGCGGCGTCCCGGTGACGATGCTGTGGATGACCTGCGGCGCATACTCCATCGTCGGTTCGACCGTTACCGGTTCGCCGGCCCTCAACGCCTTCCGCGTCTGTTCGTACGACGCGAGGTTCTCCTCGACGATCCCGAGATACTCACCCACGGGCAGCCGCAGCCGCTCGACCTCGTCCGGATGCGACAGGTACCACGGCACGTACTCCGACGAGTGCTCGCTGGTCTCGGTGGGATAGAACCCGAGCCGCCGGTACATGTCCACGCGCACTCGCCGACGCAGTTCCGGATCCGCCGCGATCGCCGCGTCCAGCCGCTCGTACAGATTCTCGGAGCCGCGCTCGAACCGCAGTACCCACGACTGGTGGTTGACCCCAGCGGCCCGGTAGGTGACCTCGTCGTACGGGACGCCGACCAGTTCGGACAGACCGTGCATCGTCCAGTAGACCGAGTGACAGAGCCCGACGACCTTGCGCACTCCGAGCGCGGCCAGGTACCAGACGTTCATCACCATCGGGTTGGTGTAGTTCAGCAGCCACGCGTCCGGACACACCTCGGCGATGTCCTCCGCGAGCCCCCGCAGGACCGGGAACGTCCGCAGCGCCCGGAACACCCCGCCGACACCGAGCGTGTCCCCGATCGTCTGCCGGATCCCGTACCGGGCCGGGATCTCGAAGTCCACCCGGGTCGCGGCGTTCATCCCGACCTGGACGATGTTGATCACGAAGCCCGCGCCGTCGAGCGCGGCCCGGCGCTCCAGGTGCGCGGTGATCCGCGGCGTCACACCACGCTCCTGGGCGATGTACGCCGCCGCCGCGGCGGCTGTGTCGAGTCGCTCGGGATCGATGTCGTGCAACGCGATGTGCAGCGGTCCGAGGTCGAAGCTGAACAGGTCGGCGAGCAGGCCTTGGGTGAAGACCACACTGCCCGCGCCGATGAAGGCGATCTTGCTCATTGCATCACGCTCTCGATGGCTAGATCCCAGTCCGGCTGGGCCGCGGTCCCGCCGGCGGCGCGGGTGGACAGTGAGCCGCAGGCGGCAGCGATCGCCAGGGCTCGTTCGGTGCGGGATCCGTTCAGTACGGCGGCCACCCAGCCGGCGTCGAAGCTGTCGCCTGCTCCGACCGCGTCGACGGTGTCGACCTTGACCGCCGGCGCTGTCGTGACCTTGGAACCGTTGTGGGCCAGGGCGCCGTCCACACCGTTCTTCACCACGACCAACGGTCCGCGACGGGCCAGGATGCCCGCGGCATCTTCTACCGAGTGATGACCGGTGAGGGCCAACGCCTCGGCCGCATTCGGCAGGAAGTAGTCGGTGACCCGAAGCACCGGGTCGAGGACCGTCCGGTCCCAACGCCCGGCCGGGTCGTCGTTCGGGTCGAGCGATGTGGTCGCCTTCGCGGCCTTCGCCTCCTTGAATAGTGCCGCCAGCCCGGCCGCCAGTGACGGCATCAGGTAGAACGACGCCGCGTGCACGTGCCGGACCGATCGCAGCAACGACCCGGGTACGTCGTCCGCCGTGGTGGCCGGGAGGCAGCCAGGGGAGGTGAGGATCGCCCGGTCGTCGCCCGAGGTGAGGATCGTGGTCAGCGGAGTCGGAAGGGTGTTGTCGACAATCAGAGCGTCGACATTCACTCCGCGGTCGGAGAGCGCCGTACGGATGAAGTCGCCGGCCGGATCGTCGCCGACGCGCCCGGCAAAGGCGACGCTGAGCCCGAGCCGGGCGGCGCCGCAGGCCATGATCGAGGCCGAGCCGCCGAGCACCAGAGAACCGTTGGGAACAAGCCGTTCCCGCTGGCCGAAGCGGACGGGTTGGTCGACAGGCCCGACAACCACATCGGGGTTCGCGTCGCCAATCACGAGCAGGTCGTAGGTCATGGGGCCTCCCGGCCTGGACTGAGGAGCGGAGGGAGCGAAGCGACTGGAGCGACGAGGGAAGGGCGGGAGCCAAGGCCCCATGACCGCGTCGGCGCCGAAGGCCCGACCAAAAGCACAGTCATGTGTCAGCCCTTGAGTCCGGTGGATGCGAGTGAGCGGATGAAGGCCTTCTGGGCGAGGAGGAAGCCCAGCAGGACCGGCAGCACGGTGATGACGTTGCCGGCCATCACGGCGGCCCACTGGGTGTGGTGCTGGCCCTGGAAGGTGGTCAGGCCGAGCTGGAGGGTGTACGTGGTGTCGGTGTTGATCGCGATCAGCGGCCAGGTCAGGTCGTTCCAGGTGGCCAGGAAGGTGAGGACGGCGACCGTACTCAGGGCCGGCCGGGCCAGCGGCAGCACGATCGAGACCAGGATCCGCAGCCGCCCGCACCCGTCGATCCAGGCCGCCTCCTCGAGCTCGCGCGGAAGCGAGACGAAGAACTGCCGGAAGAGAAACACCGACAGCGGCGTCACCAGCGACGGGATGATCAGCGCGCCGAGGGTGTCGATCAGCCCGAGTTCCTTCATCACCAGGAACGTCGGGATCATCGTCAGCTGGAACGGGATCACCATCGTCGCCAGCATCAGCCCGAGCACGAGCTTCGACCCGGCGAACCGGATCCGCGCGAACGCGTACCCGCCGAGCGAGCCGAGGACGAGATTGGCCGTCACCGCCACCGCCGACACGATGAACGAGTTCAGGAACCAGCGCGGGAACAACGCGTTCCCCAGCACGTAGCGATACCCGTCGAGCTTGATCCCGTGCGGAATCAGCGCCGGTGGGAACCGGTTGATCTCGGCGTTGCTCATCACCGAGCTCACCAGCAACCACGCCAACGGCAACGCGAACAGCAAGGCAAGTGGCGCGAGCACGAAATGCCAAGCACTGAAAGGCAGTCTCTTCATCGCGCAGCCGCCCTCCGCCGATACAGCTGCAAGGCCACACCGATCACGAGCAAGGCGACCGCCAACGCGTACGCCGCGGCCGCGCTGTAGCCGGCCGTGAACGTCTTGAACGCCTTCTCCCAGATGAAGTACACGATCACGGTGGTGGAGCCGAGCGGCCCGCCCTTGGTGGTGACGAACACCAGGTCGAACACCTGCAACGCGTTGATGGCCTGGAACAGCAGCAGAAAGATCGTCACCGGTGTCAACGACGGCAGCACGACATGACGCAGTACGCCGAACCGTCCCGCACCGTCGATCCGGGCAGCCTCGACCAGGTCTGTCGAAACCCCTTGCAACCCGGCCAGATAGACGATCACGCAGAATCCGGTCCCGCTCCACAGCGAGATCGCGACCAGCAGATACAACGCCTGACCGGGATCGCTGAAGAACCCCTGCGCCGGCAACCCGACCTTGTGCAGCACCGAGTTCGCGACACCGAACTCCGGATCGAGCACGAACGAGAACAGCACGCCCTGCGCCGCCGCCGACACCACGAACGGCACGAACACCAAGGTCCGATACAGACCGATGAAGGCGATCTTCCGATCCAGCGCGATCGCGATCGCCAGCCCGGCGACCACGCTCAGCGGCACGTACAGCACCGTGTAGATCAGCGTGTGCTCGACCGCCGCACCGAAGGTCGGGTCTTTCATCAGGGCCTTGTAGTTGGCCAGCCCGACCCACTCGCTCGGCGAGACCAGGTCATTCACCTGGAACGACAACAGCAACGACCACAGCACCGGTACGACGCTGAGTCCCAGGATGATCAGTACCGACGGGCTGACGAACGCCCATCCCGTCGCGCTCTCGTTCCGGGTACGACGCTTGGCCGCCGCCCGGCTCCGGGGGTCGACGGTGAACGTACCGACCACGCTGGCCATCAGTTCGGCACCGCCAGCACCTGGTTGCACTGGTCGACGGCCTGCTTGATCGCATCACCCGGGCTCTGTTTCCCAAGCAGGACGGCGGCGATCGCCTGACCGAGGTTCTGCGAGATCTGCGGGTAGGTCGTGATCGTCGGCCGGACCTTCGCCGAGTCGAGCGCCTTGACGAACACGTCCAGCCCGTTCGTCTCGGTCGAGTGCTTCTTCCACTGGGGGAGCTCGGCAGTGGCCTTGGTGATCGGCAGACTCCCGCCCTCCATGTCCCACTGGATGTCCTGCGCCGGGTCGGCCATCCACTTCACGAACTCGGTGGCCGCCTGCACCTTCGCCTTGCCGTTGTCGAACACGGTCCAGGTGTCCGGACCCGAGATCGTCACCGGTTTCCCGGAGTACGACGGCAGCGGCACCACGCCGTAGTCGAGGTGATTGTCGATGAGCTCCGGGAGCTGCCAGGGGCCGGTCGCGACCATGGCCATCCGGCCACCGAGGAACACCTGGTAGAGCTGTTCGCTGCCCGGCTTGGGATCGACGTACAGCGACTTGTCGCTGCGCAGCCGATCGAGAGTGCCGAGCGCCTGCTCACCGACCTGGTCGAAGCCCACCTTCTTGCCGTCGCCGCTGACCACGTCGCCGCCGAGGTCCCAGATCATCGGCCAGATCCGCCAGACCGTGTCCTCGTCGCCGACACCCGGCCAGCCGGTGCCGAAGATGCCCTTGCCGGGGTTGGTGAGGGCTTTGGCCGTGGTGACGAAGTCGTCCCAGGTCCAGCCCGCCTGCGGCGCCGGGACGCCGGCGGCGGTGAACAGCTTCTTGTTGTAGACCACGCAGAGTGAGTCGAGCAAGGCCGGCGCGGCCCGGACCTTGCCCTTCACGCTGACCGCGTCCTTCGCGGCCGGCCAGTAGTCGTCGATCTTCAGCGCACCGGTCAGGTCGGCCACCTTCGGGCTCTTGGTCAGGCTGGCGAGGTCCGACCCGAAGATGTACGCGACATCCGGGTAGGACCCCGCGGCCAGCCCCGCGGTGACCTTCTGCAGCATGCTGTCCGCGGTGACCCCGCCACCGCCGCCGACCACCTTGATGTTCGGGTGCGACTTGTTGAACTCGTTGATCAAGGCATCGATCGCGGCCTTGCCGGTGTCGACCTGGCCGTGCCAGAGATCGACGCTGACTACGCCGTCCGGGCCGGCCCCCGCATCTTCGTTGTTCTTGCCGCAGGCACCAAGCGTGCCGGCGGCGGCGACGGCGGCCGCGGCGCGCAGGACGTCACGACGGGAAAGGGTCAGAGCATGCTGGGACATAGGGGTCTCCAGGTGGTGCCGAGGGATGAAGGAGTGGAATCAGCAGGTCTTGCGCACGTGCCCGGAGTCGACGTCGCGCTGCACGATCGTCAACGTGCCTGGGTCGCGGTGAGCAGCTTCTTCGAGCGGGCGCGGCTGTCGTAGTCGTCCGGCGGCGGCCAGAGTGGGCGGCGGGAAGCGGCGAGCGAGGTTGGACACGATTGCTCCATCGGTCCGGGGACGCGACCCCGCCTCGGGCTGGGTGGATCGAGCTGCCCTGGCGCCTGGAAACCGGACTTCGGACCCCTCTCGGACCGCTACCGGCTGGGTGCGTCACTGCCGACCAAGTCAAGCGCTGCGGCGTCGTCCCGTCAAGGCAAAGTTGCAAACGAGTGCGTGGATTCCTCGCCTGAGCGCGTTACCGCGCAGAGAAGCCGAGGGGAAGGGCGGGGGAAGGTAACCGGCCTAGCGTCCTTCGGCAGATGCCTGAGCCGACCGGGCCAGGCAGACCAGGGGAGGATCCATGACCACGACAACCGAGAGTCCGCGCCGGAACGGCGTCGACACCGCGACGCTGTTCGCCACCCTCGACGCGGTGAAGGGGCAGCACGAGATCGCCAAGTTCCAGTTCCGGGCGAGCAACACCTGGGTCACCGGGACGCACAGCCGTTCCACCGCAGCGGGCTTCTTCGGAGCCATGCAGGAGCTGCGGCACAAGGCCGACACGGTGCTCGAGTTCGACCACCCCGAAGTCCTGGTCGGGACGGACCACGGGCCGACGCCGGCGGAGTACCTCCTGCACGCGATCGCCGCCTGCCTGACGGCCGGTATCGCCAACATCGCCGCGGCCCGCGGCGTCGATCTCACCAAGGTCACCTCGACCGTCGAAGGTGACATCGACCTGCTCGGGATCCTCGGCCTGTCGGGCGATTCCGTCCGCAACGGCTACCAGCAGATCCGGGTGTCGATCGCGATCGAAGGCGACGCCGACGACGAGACCCTGCGCGGCATCGTCGAGCAGTCCCGGCGCCGCTCGGCGGTCTTCGACGCGCTCGCCAACCCGACCCCGGTCGTCGTCGACGTGGTCACCGGCTGACCATGACGACCATCGACACCGTCGTGATCGGCGCCGGCCATGCCGGTCTCGCCGTCAGCCGGCTGCTCACCGGGGCGGGCCGCGATCATGTGGTCGTCGACCGGGGCCGGATCGGCGAGCGCTGGCGCAGCGAGCGCTGGGACTCGCTGCGGTTGCTGTCGCCGAACTGGATGACCCGCCTGCCCCACTGGGAGTACGACGGGTCCAAGCCCGACGGATTCATGAGCTCGGCCGGCTTCGTCCAGCACCTGGAGCGGTACGCCCAGTCGTACGGCGCACCCGTGCTGACCGGTACGACGGTGCGCGACCTGGTCACGGCGCATTCCGGGGGCTATCGACTCGTCACCGATCGCGGGACCTGGTCGACTCGTCAGGTGGTGATCGCGACCGGCCCGCACGGTGTGGCCAACGTGCCGGACGGATTGGACGCGGCCGAGGTCGTCACCGCGAGCAGCTATCGCAACCCCGGTCAACTGCCGCCCGGTGGCGTGCTCGTGATCGGCGCCTCGTCGTCCGGTGCGCAGATCGCCGACGAACTCAACCGCGCGGGCCGCGAGGTGTACCTGGCAGCCGGCCGGCACACCCGGATCCCGCGCTGTTATCGCGGCAGAGACATCTTCTGCTGGCTGCAGCGAACCGGCCGGCTGGCGCGGACCATCGAGGAGGTTCCCGACCCGGTGGCCGCCCGGCGGGAGCCGTCGATGCAACTCGTCGGCCGCCGTACCGGCGAACGTGCACGGAATCTTGACCTGGTCACTCTGCAGGCCAACGGTGTCCGGCTCCTCGGCCGCTTCGAGGGCATGAAAGGAACGCAGGCACGCTTCCGGCCGGACCTGGCCGCGACTGCTGCCGACGCCGACGTACGGATGCATCGGCTGCTCGACGCGGTGGACGACTACATCGCCTGTACCGGACTGACCGGCGAGGTTCTCCCGGCGGTACGGCCGCCGGCCCTCGTGGCACCGGCGGCAGCACGCGTTGTGGATCTGTCCCGGGCGGGCATCGCCACCGTCGTGGTCGCCACCGGCTACCGGCCCGAGTATCCGTGGCTGCGGCTGCCGGTCATCGGCCCCGACGGCCACATCCGCCAGAACCGCGGGGTCACCGCAGCACCTGGTGTGTACGTCGTCGGCCAGCGATTCCAATACCGGCGCGACTCCGCCTTCATCGGCGGTGCCCGGCACGACGCGGCGGCCGTCGTACAGCATCTCTTGACCGGCAGGATCGCGGCCCGGGCAGACGGCTGCAGTGCGGAGCCGGCAGCATGACCACCGAGTACGACGTGCTGGTCGTCGGCGGACGGGTTGCCGGAGCATCGACCGCGATGCTGCTCGCCCGGGCCGGTGCCCGCGTGGCACTCGTGGAGCGGTCCGCCTACGGCACCGACACCGTCTCGACGCACGGTCTGATGCGCGCGGGCGTCATGCAGTTGGCGAGATGGGGACTGCTGGACGATGTGGCCGCGGCGGGGACGCCACCGATCCGGCAGACGACGTTCCACTACACCGACCGTGCGTCCGAGCAACTCGCGCTTCGTTCCAGCGGCGGTGTTGATGCCCTGTATGCGCCGCGTCGCTACGTGCTCGACCGGATGCTGGCGGACGCGGCCGCCGACGCGGGTGTGGAGATGTGGTTCCGGACCCCCGTCACGGCAGTCCTGCGCGACGAGAGTGGTCGCGTGACGGGCGTTCGCGTGCAGGATCGCGAGCTCCGAGCCGGGATCACGGTCGGTGCCGACGGCATCCGTTCGACTGTCGCGTCCGCAGTCGGGGCCCCCGTCGTACGGCGGGGTCAGTCGCTCAGCGCGATCCTCTATCGGTACTACGCCGATGCACGACCTACCGGCTACGAATGGGCCTATGGAGTCGGTGGCGGAGCCGGTCTGATTCCCACCAACGACGGGTTGACCTGCGTGTTCGTCGCGACGACCCCGGACAGGATGCGTGCGCTGCGTCGCTGTGGGACCGAGCGCGCCTTCGCGACACTCCTCGCGGAGACAGCACCGGCACTGGCGGATCGAGTGTCGGCGGCGGAGCCGGTGGGTGCGATGCACGGCTGGGCTGGTGCGGCGGGGTTCGTCCGCGAGTGCTGGGGGCCAGGGTGGGCGCTGGTCGGAGACGCAGGCTATTACAAGGACCCGATCACCACGCACGGCATCACGGATGCGCTGCGTGACGCCGAGCTGTTGGCTCGCGCGATTCTGGAGACGCATGAGTCCTATCAGGCGACCCGGGACAGACTCTCGAGCCGGCTGTTCGCGGCGACCGAGACGGTCGCGTCGTACCGGTGGAGCCTGGACGACGTGCGGGTGCTGCTGCGGGAAGTCAGCTCGGCGATGCGCGACGAGGTCGACCACGTGGGATCGCTGCCGGATCCGGGGTCCGCGGCCCATCCCGCGGACTTCCTGCTGTAGAACGGGATTCTCCTGACGCCTACGATCCGAGATGTGCAGGTCAGCGTGCGGATGCTGGACGGTTTCGCCGTACAGGTGGACGGCGCGCCGATTCCTGCGCGCCGGTGGAGCCGTCGCCAAGCGGCGGCGCTGGTCAAACTGCTGGCGCTGTCGCCCGGTGGAAGGCTGCACCGCGACCGCGTGGTCGACGCCTTGTGGCCGGAGCTCAGCGTGGATCTCGCGCTTCCCCGGCTGCACAAGGCCGCTCACTATGCCCGTACGGCGCTTGCCGATCGCGATGCCGTGGTCCTGAAGGGCGATGTCGTCGCGCTGTTCCCGGGCGCGATGCTCGAGGTTGATGCCGGCGCGTTCGAGGCGGCCGCGGATGCCGCGCTGGCGGCCGACCCCGCATCGCCGGAGCTCTGCGCCAAAGCGCTTGTGCTCGCGGGCGAACTGCTCCCCGACGACCTGGCCGAGCCGTGGCTGGACGGACCGCGTGACCGGCTTCGCCTTCAGGTCATGCGCCTGCTGCGCGGTGCGGGTCGCTGGGAATCCCTGCTGGCCATGGATCCCGCCAACGAGGAGGCGCATGTCGAACTCCTGCGCGAAGCGGTCGTCTCCGGTGACCGGCCGACCGGGCTGCGCCGCTACGCCCGGATGCAGCACGCGCTGAGCACCGAGCTCGGCATCTCGCCCGGGCTCGAGGCCGTCGTACTTCGCGACCGTCTGCTGGCCGCCGAGTCGGTTGCGCCGCCTCGATCCGCCGAAGTGGTGAGCGGACCGCAGGGCAGCACGGACCTGGTGGAGCGGGACGCGGAGCTGGCCGAACTCACCGCGGCCGTCGGCACAGCCGTCGACGAAGGCCGTGGTGTCGTCGTCTTGGTCTCGGGCGAGGCGGGAGCGGGCAAGTCGGCGCTGGTGCGTACGTTCGCCGACGGACTGAGCCGCGCGATCAAGGTTGGGATCGGCGGTTGCGACGACCTGCTCGCGCCGCGCAGCCTCGGGCCGTTCCGCGACATGGCCGAGAGCGACGCGGAGCTGGCCGCGGCCCTGTCGGGGGATCGGCTCGACACCGCACTGCCGGGTCTGCTGCGCGCGTTCTCCGCGTGCCCGTCGGTCGTGGTGGTTGAGGACATCCACTGGGCCGACGACGCGACGCTCGACGCGATCCGGTTCCTGGCCCGCCGGTTCCCGGCCATCCCGGCCGTGCTCGTGCTGACCTTCCGGGAGACCGGTGTCGACGCCGGTCACCCACTGCGGCAGTTGCTGGGCAGCCTGGCGGGTTCCGCCGTACGCCGAGTGACGTTGCCACCGTTGAGCGTCGAGGCGGTACGCCGGCTCGGTGCGACGAGCACTCGTGAGGCGGTCGAGATCCACCGGGTGACGCAAGGGAATCCGTTCTTCGTCACCGAGGTGCTCGCCGCCGGCGAGACCGACGTACCGCCGACCGTCCGCGATGCTGTCCTGGCCCGCTTGGGCAGGCTGTCGCCGTCGGCCCGCATGCTGCTGGAACGGCTGTCCGTGATCCCGAGTCGCGCCGAACGACGGCTGGCGGAGAGCCTCGCCGGAGATCAGCCGGTGCTGGTCGAGGCCGAGCGGTCGGGCATGCTGATCGGAACCGACGCCACGCTCGCGTTCCGCCACGAACTGGCCAGGCGGGCGATCGAGTCGTCGCTGACGGCCGGGGAACGGATCGGCGCCAACCGGGCCGTGGTCGACAGGCTCCTCGAGGATCCGGCCGCCGAGCCTTCCCGGCTGGTGCATCACGCGGAGCGATGTGGACGCACCGACGTGATCCTCGAGTACGGTCCGGCCGCCGCTCTCGAGGCTGCCCGCCTTGGTGCGCACCGCCAAGCGGTCGGAGTCCTTGACGTCGTACTGCGGCACCGCGAGCTGCTCGGCTCGTCCGAAGCCGCGGAGCTGCTGACCCGGCGTGCCTACTCCCTCTACGTGGTCAATCGTTTCGAGGCCGCGCTGGAATCGGCCTCGGCCGCGGTTGGTGCGGCCGAGGAGGCCGGCGATGCGTCTCGGCTGGCCGATGCCTTGCTGGTGCTGGCGCGGGTCGTCATGTTCGGGCACGGACCGATGCGAGCCCGGCTCGCCGCGGCGCAAGCCGTCGAACTGCTCGAGACGACTGGCGACGACGCCCGGCTGGCCGCGGCCCTGATCGAGCAGGCCCGCGCTCACAGCAACCTGGCGACGGTCGGCATCGTCGCCGAGCCGAGCGCACGGGCCGAGCGGTACGCCGAGCGCGCACTGGCCATCGGGTTGCGGTTGGGGCGGCAGGACCTGGAAGCGCAAGCCGGGTGCTATCTGGGCGACGCCCGGCTGGCCCGGGGCGATGCGCGCGGCGACGAGGACTTGCGGCGTGCGATCTCCCTGGCCGGGGCGGACAGCCGGATCGAGACGCTGGTGCGGTGCTATGTGAACGCGGCCGGCGGCGCCTATCGCAGCGGCCGTCTGGACGACGCGGAGAGGTACGTCGCTGCCGGGTTGCGGGCCGCGGCGGACGGCGAGTTCTTCGCCGGTCAGTATCGATTGCGGCTCACCGACGCCGCGGTCCAGGCGAGCCGAGGCCACTGGGACCTGGCGATCGCCGACCTTGGCGCGCTCCTGGACAGCCCAGGCGAACCGGGGTTGATGGAAGCGCTGGCCCGCAGCGTCCTCGCCCGGCTTCTCGCCCGGCGTGGCGATTCCACGGCCGGCGAGGTCCTGGCCGTCGCGCTCGCCGATCGAGCACTAGCGGACGACAGCTTCGTCGTGGGTCCGCTGGCGGCCGCACGGATCGAGCTCGGCTGGCTGGACGGCTCGCTCGGCGCCCTGACCGACGACGCGCAGCGAGCGCTCAGGCTCGCCGAGGCCGCCGGGCATCGGTCGATGCACGGCGAGCTCTGCACCTATCTGCGTCGAGCCGGCATCGACGTACCGGCTCCCGCCGACGTACCAGGCCCGTGGGCGGCGACGCTCGCCGGCCAGTGGCAGGAGGCGGCGGCGGCGTGGGGCCGCCTGGGCGACCGGTACGAGCAGGCGGTCGTGCTGGCGACGGCCCCGGACCGCCAGGCGCGTGCGCATGGACTGCTCACGCTGCGTGA
Source organism: Kribbella sp. NBC_01510 (assembly GCF_045040325.1). Classification (NCBI taxonomy): domain Bacteria; kingdom Bacillati; phylum Actinomycetota; class Actinomycetes; order Propionibacteriales; family Kribbellaceae; genus Kribbella; species Kribbella sp. NBC_01510. The sequence continues at coordinate 3,860,807 of NZ_CP109418.1, forward strand.
ACTGGGAGCCGCAGGTACGACGCTCGCCGTCTGAGCCGCCCGTGGCCGACTCCGGACGGTGACGGTCGCTAACCTCTTGACGTCGTGGTTTAAACCGGTTTAGATGCCTGTTAAACCGGTTCAAACCCGCCAAGGTAGGTGCATGTGAGCAAACAGCGGCCGACGATCGCGGATGTCGCGACCCGGGCTGGGGTGTCCAAGGGCGCGGTGTCGTTCGCGCTGAACGGACGGCCCGGGCTGGCGCAGTCGACCGTGGACAAGATCATCGCGGCCGCCGACGAACTGGGCTGGCGGCCCAGCAACCGGGCCCGGTCGCTCTCGGTCTCGAAGGCGTTCGCCCTCGGCCTGGTGATCACCCGGGACCCCGCGGTGCTGTCGTCTGACCCGTTCTTCCCAGCCTTCATCGCGGGGGTCGAGAGCGTGCTCTCGACCCGCGGGCAGGCTCTGGTCCTGCAGGTCGTCACGGCCGGCGAGGACGAGGAGGCCGGTTACCGGCGACTCGCACAGGACGGCCGGGTCGACGGGGTGTTCCTGTCCGACCTCCGGCACGACGATCCCCGGATCGGTCTGCTGGTCGAGCTCGGTCTGCCGGCCGTCACGCTGAACCGGCCCGACGGGGCGTCACCGTTCCCGGCCGTCACCCTGGACGACCGGCCCGGCACCACCGCGGTGGTCGAGCATCTGCTGCGGCTCGGTCACACCCGGATCGCGCACGTCGGCGGCCCGCCGGCGTTCGTGCATGCAACCGCGCGATCCACGGCTTTCGCCGCGACCCTCGCCACGGCCGGTCTGGAGCCGGTGGCGATGGAGACCAGCGACTTCACCGCCGCCGGCGGGATCGAGGCCACCCGGCGGTTGCTCGCCCTGGCCGAGCCGCCGACCGCGATCGTCTACGCCAACGACCGGATGGCGATCGCCGGCCTCGGCGCGGCCCATGCTGCCGGACTGAGCGTGCCGGACGACCTCAGCATCGCCGGCTTCGACGACAGCGAGATCGCCGAGTACGTCCACCCCGGCCTGACCACTGTCCGCGCCGACCCGTTCCGCTTCGGCGAGGCGGCGGCCCACACCCTCAACCAGGTCGTCGACGGCGCCGCCGACGTACCCGATGTCGAGCTGCCCCCCGCGCAGCTCGTCGTACGCCGCTCGACCGCTGTACCCCCACAGCTGGAGGAATCATGAAGTTGCAAGCTGGACTGCTGGCCGTTGTCCTGGCCGGCTCGCTCGCCGCGTGTGGCGGCAGTAGTGGCGGCTCTGGTAGTGCCGACACCGCTGCCAAGGCCCGCGGGCCGATCACGATCTGGTACTCGAACAACGCCGAGGAAGTGGCCTGGGGCAAGCAGATGGTCGCGGCCTGGAACACGGCCCACGCGGACCAGAAGGTCACCGCCCAGGAGATCCCGACCGGGAAGAGCTCCGAGGAGGTGATCGGCGCCGCGATCACCGCCGGCAACGCGCCGTGCCTGATCTTCAACACCTCGCCGGCCTCGGTCTCGCAGTTCCAGAAGCAGGGCGGTCTGGTGCCGCTCGACTCGTTCAGCGACGGTACGTCGTACATCGAGGACCGCTCCGGGGACATCGCCAAGCAGTACAAGTCGGCCGACGGGAAGTACTACCAGCTGCCCTGGAAGTCGAACCCGGTGATGATCTTCTACAACAAGAAGGCGTTCGCGAAGGCCGGTATCGACACCGCGAAGCCGCCGCTGACGACGTACGACGACTTCCTCGCCACGTCGCGCAAGCTGGTCGCGGCGAAGGCCGCGAAGGTCGCCATCTACCCGGCGCCGAGCAACGAGTTCTATCAGTCCTGGTTCGACTTCTACCCGCTGTATGCGGCCGAGAGCGGAGGCAAACAACTGGTCGAGGACGGCAAGTCGACGTTCAACTCCGACGAAGGCAAGCGGGTCGCTACCTTCTGGCGGACGATGTACGCCGACAAGCTGGCGTCGCAGGAGAAGTACACGGGTGACGCGTTCGTCGACGGCACCTCCGCGATGGCCGTGGTCGGTCCGTGGGCGATCGCGTCGTACAAGGGCAAGGTCGACTGGGGCGTCGTCCCGGTGCCGACCTCGGCCGCCAAGCCGGCGAGCGAGATCCACACCTTCTCCGACGCGAAGAACGTCGCGATGTACTCGTCCTGCAAGAACCGCGGGACGGCGTGGGACGTGCTGAAGTTCGCCACCAGCCAGGAGCAGGACGGTAAGTTCCTGCAGACGACCGGCCAGATGCCGCTGCGGAAGGACGTCGCGTCGGCGTACGCGGACTACTTCACCAAGAACCCCGACTACAAGGTGTTCGCGGACCAGGCAGCCCGTACGGTCGAGGTGCCGAACGTGCCGAACTCGATCACCATCTGGCAGACCTTCCGGGACGCCTACTCCAAGTCGGTCATCTTCGGCCAGCAGGACACGGGTGAGGCCCTGGACGGCGCCGCGCAGAAGATCGATCAGCTCGTCAAACAGTCATGATCGCCGGACGTCGCGGCCTGACCGGGCGGATCCTGGGGGAACACCCGGTCGGGACGGCGTTCGTCACACCGTACGTCGTCTTTCTGTTCGCAGTATTCGCCTACCCGCTCGGGTTCGCCGTGTACATGTCGTTCCACGACTACTTCTTCGCGGCGCCCGGTGCGGTCGTGGACCGGCCGTTCGTCGGGTTCGAGAACTACGTCACGGTGCTGACGGATCCCGCGGTCCAACGATCCTTCTACAACGTCCTGATCTTCCTCGTCATCAATGTGCCGCTGACAGTCATCTTCTCCCTCGGGTTGTCGACCGCGCTGAACTCGGCGATCCGGTGGCGGACGTTCTTCCGGGTCAGCTACTACGTGCCGTACGTGACCGCCAGCGTCGCCGTGGTCGGGGTCTGGCTGTTCCTGTTCAACTCGAACGGGCTGGTCAACACCATCCTCGGCCCGCTGGCGCCGGATCCGTCCTGGCTGGTCAACTCGAAGCTGGCGATGCCGACGATCGCGTTCTATGTGACCTGGAAGCAGCTCGGGTTCTTCATCCTGCTGTACCTGGCCGCCTTGCAGAACGTCGGGGCGGACCTGTACGAGGCGGCGTCGATGGACGGCGCCGGCCGCTGGAAGTCGTTCCTGAACGTGACCGTGCCGGGGGTCCGGCCGGCCACCACGCTGGTGGTCCTGTTGGCCACGGTGACCGGGGCCAACCTGTTCACCGAGCCTTATCTGCTGACCGGCGGCGGTGGGCCGGACGGGGCGTCCGCTTCGCCGGTTCTGATCATGTACCAGAAGGGCATCGAGCAGGGCAATCCGGACGTCGGCTCTGCGATCGGCGTGCTGCTGGTGATCGGCGTACTCATCATCGCTCTGATCGAACGGCGCTTCGTAGGGAGGGAGGACTGATGCGACTACGGTTCATCGCCCTGCTGCTGGGCGCGTTCGTGTTCCTCTTCCCCTTCTACTACATGCTGATCGGCAGTCTGCAGACCGAGCCGGATTCGACGGTGCGCGGGGCGTTCCCGCAGCTGGGGAACCTGACCGGCCACAACTACACCGCGATCAACGAGGCGATCAACCTCGGCCGGTCGTTGATCAACTCCGGCATCTTCACCGGTGGGGTCATCCTCGGCACGCTGGTCTTCGGTGTGCTCGCGGGTTATGCGCTGGCGCGGTTGCAGTTCCGCGGCCGCGGGCTGGTGTTCAACCTGATGCTGCTGATCCAGGTCGTCCCGTTCCAGCTGCTGACGATCCCGCTGTACGTGCTGATCGTGCGCAGTTACGGGCTGGCGGACTCGTACGGCGGGATGATCCTGCCGTTCCTGATCAACTCGACCGCGGTCTTCGTGTTCCGGCAGTACTTCCTGCAGTTGCCGGCCGAGCTTTTCGACGCGGCCCGGATCGACGGTGCGTCCGAGCTCAACATCTTGTGGCGGGTCGCGGTGCCGTTGGTGAAACCGGCGCTGCTGACCGGCGTACTCCTGACGTTCATCGGGCCGTGGAACGAGTTCCTCTGGCCGTTCCTGATCACCAAGCAGCAGAACCTGCAGCCGCTCGCGGTCTCGTTGTCGAACTACCTGACCACGGTCGCGTCCCGGGCGGCGAACCCGTTCGGCGCCGTGCTCGCAGGGGCCTGTGTGCTGGCCGCGCCCGCGGTGGCGCTGTTCGTGATCTTCCAGCGCCGCTTCATCTCCTCGAACCTCTCGTCCGGGGTCAAGGGCTGAAATCTCTCCTTCTGAAAGGCTTCTCGTGGTTACTGTTCCTTACACCCTGACCCGCGTCGGCGTCCTGATGACGGCCGAGCCGGGCAACGAACTCGAGGCCGAGGGGGTGCTGAACCCGGCCACCGGGCACACCCCCGACGGCACGCTGTACCTCCTGCCGCGACTGGTTGCTGCCGGCAACGTGTCGCGGGTCGGGCTGGCCGAGGTCGAGCTGAAGGACGGTGTGCCGGTCGGCGTCCGGCGCGACGGCGTCGTCCTGGCCCCGGACGAAGGCTGGGAGCGTGGACTGAACAACGCCGGCGTCGAGGACCCGCGGGTGACCTGGGTCCCGTTGCTCGGCCTGCACGTGATGACGTATGTCGCCTATGGTCCGCTCGGCCCGAAGCCGGCGTTGGCGGTGTCATCGGATCTGCGTTCGTGGACGCGGCTGGGGCCGTTGCACTTCGAGTACCAGCCTTCGCTCGACACTGATCTGAACCTGTTCCCCAACAAGGACACGGTGTTCTTCCCCGAGCCGGTGACCGGTCCGGACGGCGAACCGTCGTACGCGATGTTGCATCGGCCGATGTGGGACCTCGGATGGTTCCGTGAGGGCGAGGGCGTGCACCTCCCGGCCGGGGTCACCGATGACCGGCCGGGGATCTGGGTGTCGTTCGTATCGGTGGCCGACGTCGAGGCTGATCTGGGGAATCTCGTGCATCTGCGCAACCACCGGCTGGTGGCGATGTCGGAGTACCCGTTCGAGGAGCTGAAGATCGGGGCCGGCCCGGCGCCGCTGCGGGTGCCGGAGGGCTGGCTGGTGATCCATCACGGCGTCACCGGTGAGCAACCGGAAGGGTTCGATCCGACCACCCAGCGGGTCTGCTACGCGGCCGGCGCGCTGCTGCTGGATCCGGACGACGTGACCCGGGTGATCGCGCGGACGCCGGAGCCGATCCTGGTGCCGGAGACCGAGGAGGAGAAGGTCGGGACCGTCGGCAACGTGGTCTTCCCGACCGCGATCGAGGAAGTGGACGGCGTGCGCTACGTCTTCTACGGCATGGCCGACGCGGCGATCGGTGTCGCGAGATTGGACCGACTGACATGAACCCGACCCGCCGTACCGTCCTCGGCGGCGCCGTCGCCGCTTCCGCCGCCGCGATGTTGCCGACGGCAACCGTTGCCGCGGCGACCCCGAAGGGTGGGCGGCTGTCCAACCTCGCCCACCTCGATTTCCTCCGGGCCTCGGTCACTCCACCGGCAGCGTCCGGCCACAGCACCTTCGGCTCAGGCCCGCTCGGCGTGTTGTGGACCTACGCGGATCGTCAAGCCGACGGCTCTTACAAGCGCATCGGTGGCGGCACCTACGACCCCGTCACCAACACCTACGGGCAGGGCGCCTACAACGCCGACGACATCTCCCGCGCCGCCGTCGTCTACCTCCGTCACGGGGAGCTCTTCCACGACGCGTCCTCGCTGGCCGCCGCTCGCGGTCTACTGCGCGGCCTGGCGTTTCTCCAGTCACCCAACGGCAACGTCGTCCTCTGGATGCAACCGGACGGCACCCTCAACCCCAGCGCCGATCCCCCCGAACTCCCCGACCCCTCCGACTCCGGACCGGCGTACTGGCTCGCCCGCACGGTCTGGGCGCTAGGCGAGGGGTACGCCGTCTTCCGCCGAACCGACCGTGCCTTCGCCGACTTCCTGAAGGCTCGCCTCGAACTCGCGGTGTCAGCGTTGGAGCGTCAAGTGCTCACCCGCTACGGCCAGTACAACATCGTTGACGGTCGCCGTGTGCCAGCCTGGCTTATCGTCAACGGTGCCGATGCGACGTCCGAGGCTGTCCTCGGCCTGGCGGCCTATGTCCGAGCCGGTGGGTCAGCGCGGGCTCGGCGAGCGCTGGCACAGTTCGCCGAAGGCATCGCGGCGATGAGTGCTGGATCGACGACTGTTTGGCCGTTCCGCGCCCTGCTGCCGTGGGGCGAGTCCATCTCCGACTGGCACGCGTGGGGTGCCCAGATGCCGTCCGCACTCGCCGCTGCCTCGTCGGCGCTGGGCTCTCGCCGCTTGCTTGACCCGGCGATCGGCGACACCGCCGGCTTCACGCCGTTGCTGATGACTGCCGGTGGGCCGGACAACGGCTGGCTCCCCGCTCCGATCGACCGTACGCAGATCGCCTACGGCGTCGACGCTCGCCTGCAAGGCCTCTTGGCGGGCGGACTGCCCGGCCTCAAGCAGGTCGCGGCTTTCGTCGCCGCCTGGTACTTCGGCGCGAACCGGGCCGGCGAGGCGATGTACGACCCGGCCACCGGCCGCACGTACGACGGCATCTCCGGTGACGGTGTGGTCAACCGGAACTCCGGCGCCGAGTCCAGCATCCACGGCCAGCTCTCCATGCTCGCCCTCGACGCCGCACCGGAGATCGCCCGCCTGCTCGGCCGACCGACGTACGACGGTCTCCGGGTCGTCGAAGCGGAGTCGGCAACCGGCGGTCAGGTGGTCACGCCACCCTCCGCCTGGACCGGCGAATCCCAATGGAGCAACGGCTCCTACCTGTCGCTGGGAGCCGGCGAGTCCGCGACCTGGACCCTGCCGTCCTCATCCCAGCCGGTCCTGGTCCTCCCGATCGTCAACCTGGTCGACACACCGTCGCCCGCTCGCACCACGTGGACCACCGGCTCGCATGTCCTGGGCACCATCGATCATGTGACTGGCCCGCAAGGCATCTCCGCGGCTCCTGGTGCTCTGCTACCGATCACGCTCGCCACACCACTTCCGCCGTACGCGACCAACCTGAAAGCCACCGCGACCGCTCCGGCCCAGGTGGACGCGCTACTCCTGATCCCCATGATCAGCACGCTGCGCCTGGACAACGGGACCTTGCTGACCAGCGTCGACTCGCATCCTCGCAGTGTCAGCGTCCCGGGCCGAGTGGCCTACTCCTACACCTCCACCGGCCAACTCCATTCGCGCACCAATCCCAGTCACGCGGTCGTCCAACCCGGCGGCTTCACCGTCGTGCTCGGGTGATCGCCTCAGCACACCAGTTCGCCGTGAACAGCAATGCTGACACGCGGAGAGGGCTCAGCCCAGAAGGATTCTCGGCGGTACGCCGGTGAGGGCCTTCACGTCGCGGGTGAAGTGGGCCTGGTCGGCGTACCCGGTCCGGACCGCGACGTCGGCGAGCGCGAGGCCGGTGCGGGCCTGGTCGAGGGCGACGTTCATCCTGAGGACGCGGTCGAGCATCTTCGGGCCGTAGCCGAACGCGTTCAGGCAGCGGCGATGCAGCTGTCGCTCGCTCAACCCGACGCTGCCGGCCAGACCCCACACGCCGGCTCCGCCGCGCAGCACACCGGCCCGGATGCTCCGCAGTACTTGAATGATCAGCCGATCCGGCGGCTCCTCGGCCAGGCTCGCCACGGCCTCGTCCAAGGCCCTGGCCGGGTCCGGCGCCGACCGGATGCGGTCGAGCATCCGCCTGCTCCGGGCCGGGGACCAGAGGTCGGCCAGCTGGACGCGCTCATTGAGCAGCTCCTTCGCCGGTACGCCGAGGAAGTCCGGCGCGGCTCCGGGCGCGAACCGGATCCCGGCGTACCTGGTCCCGCGGTCCGCGGTCCCGGTCCACGCGCGGCTGTCAGGCCCGGCGACGATCAGGTCGTCGTCCGTGAACAGCAGGTCCATACAGCCGTCAGGCAAGATTCGGTACTCCCCGCCCTCGGCGGTCCGCGTCCACAGGGCGGCGCCGGGCACCAGCGCGGGGCGCTCCCGGTACGGCTCGACAACCAGAGTCACGCCACCACTCTGCAACCCGCCACCGACAGTTTCTGCCGGTTGTGGTCACGGCTCTCGCGATTGAGGATGGTGTGCACGCTGACTGGGGGAGCTGATTGGATGTCGCGTCGAGATGATGTGTCGGGCGTGCCGCTGCTCGGACGGACCGTCGCTCCTGCGGGATCGGGGCTGGTGCTCGCGGAGTGGGAGGCGGCGGGGCGTACGTCGGACCAGGTGGCTTGGCAGGCGCCGCTGCACGTCCATCACGAGGACGACGAGGCGTGGTACGTCCTCTCCGGGACGCTGCGGCTCCGGATCGACGGCGAGGACTACGACGTCCCGGCCGGATCGGGGATTGTCGGCCCGCGTGGGGTGCCGCACACGTTCGGCAACCCGGGCGAGGAGCCGGCCAGGTACGTGCTGGTGATGTCGGCGACGACGCACGCGATGCTCGGGGAGCTGCACGGCGGATTCTCCGGCGACGTGGCCGCACTCTTCGAGAAGTACGGCTGCGCGTTGCTCGAGTAGTCGCCGGCTACCGGCTCGGGGGGTACTGCTGCGGCGGTACGACGTCCAGCACCGGCACGTCGACCGGGACATACTTGACCAGGGCAACGTTCTCGCGGATCAGTTCGTCGCGGACCGTCGTACCGGTGCGCCGGTCGATCACCGTCCGCCAGATCTCGTTGCGGCGGAAGTACTCTGCGCCGACCCGGAGGAACCGCTCACCCCGCGAGAACACCCGGTACGACGATTCGGCCGGAACGTCGGCGAAGATCTCGCCCTCCAGGTAGCGATCGCCCACTCCGACGCGCAGCTGGAACGTCTGGTCGCTGTCGTTGCGGAACTGCAGATCCACGTAGTTGTAGACGATGCTGCAGCCCACGCCCCACGGCAGCACCCGCCCGTTGTCCGGGAACGGGTCGAAGCTGTGCGTGGATCGCTGCGTCACCGTCAACGGCGAGTGCAACACCATCCAGTGCAGCAGGTTGGCGAGCTGGCAGATCCCGCCACCGATGCCCGGCCGCGCCTGCCCGTTCGAGAGCCGCATGCCCTTCCGATAGCCCTTGCGGCGCGTGGCATTGCCCACCAGCTTGTTGAACGAGAACGTCTCACCCGGCCGGATCAGCAGCCCGTCCACCTGGGCGCATGCGAGCTTCAGGTTGGTCACCTTGTTGTGCTGCATCCACATCTCGGTCTCGCCGAGCTGCCGCAACAGCAACGACTTGTGCCGCTTCACCCGCACCGGCAACTCGTCCACCTGCCGGAGCCGTGCGTACGGCGTACTGGACCGCATCCACTCGAGTCGCTTGAGCACGCGGTGGTACCGCACGGCCAGTGGATAGAGCAGCGGCATCCGCTCACTCCACCGGCGTCGCCGTACCGCGGGGAGCACTCGGGCTCGCTCCGCGTCGGTCAAGTCCTCCAGACCGACCCGCCACGCCACGTCCGGCGTCACCCCAGTGGACTCCGATCGCTCCGTGTCTGTCGGTTCGCTGAACTCCAGTGCCCTGCTGACGGTCGTGTCTGACATTCGTTCCCCCGAACGACGAGGGGCGGTCCTGCGACCGACCCGGTTACGGTACGCCGCGCCTGCCGCAGCCATATGACAGCGAAAGCACGATCGGATTGCGCTCCTCTACGACGCCAGAACTCCACCGAGAGTTCGATGCCGGGCTGGCGTGGCCTGCCGTCCGGGCTCCGACCGCTCCGCCCAAGCCGTCGCCGCTCAGCCGATCTCGAGCGCAGTACAGATCCATCGGTGACGCCGGAGCTCCATCCGCAAAGCGATCGCCCGCGACCGATCCCCATGCCGCACATGCGCAGCAACCTCAGCCACGTGCCGAGCCGGCGTACACACCCGCACCGACCGCACCGCACTCCGCTCCCGAGCACCGCGACTGGTAGCCGTAGTAGTCAGCCCCAACACCCGAACCCGCCGATTCAAATCCGCGAACACAGACTCATCCGCAAACCGAACCAACTGCGAAATCGGCCGATCCCCCGCCAGCACCTCCGAAACCGCCTGCACCAACCGCCCAGCCCAAGCCCGCGCATCCGGCACCCCTGGCCCAACCCCCGCCCCCGCCGCGGCCGCCGCTGCACGAGCAGCTCCACCCACCTCCGGCCCCGCCGACCCAAGCCCGTCCTCGGCCACCTTCAGCGCCGCCGCCCCGCCACCGGTCGCGACCACCGTCAGTGCCGCCGACCCGTCGCCGACCCCAGCCCTGACCGGCGCGGCCGACCCGTCAGCGGCTGCGGCCACCGTCAGTGCCGCCGACCCGTCACCGACCTCAGCCGGCACCGGTGCCGCCGACCCGTCACCGACGTCAGCCCTCACTGGCCCAGCCGATCCGTCGCTGGCCGCCGCCGGCACCGCTGCGAGCTTCCGCCCCTCAGCCACCGCGGCCTGAACCTTCAGGTGGGCTTCACCCTCGGCTTCGCGGGCCTGGGTTGAGGCTGTGGTGAAGGCGGCGAGAGTGGTGAGGGTGGTGGGTGCGGAGACCACGCCGAGGCGGGTGATCGCCTGCAGGCGCAGGGCCAGCGCGCCGTCGGTCATGCTGTCCGCGTAGCGCACCGTCGCCGGCACGGTGTGCGCCGGAGGACCATCGACAGCCCACAGCCGCGGTGTCGCGATGCTGACCTCGCCGGCCACGTCGTCCGGGGACGCCGGGGTCTCGGGGACAGCTGCGAGAGGGGTGAGGGGAGTCGGGTGCTGGAGTTCGTCCGCACGGAGGTTCTGAGGCTGGCTCATGTCACTTCTCCTGGTGGGTGGGCGGCACGTGCTGGCCGGTCGCGGCTGCCGGGATGCGCAGTACCTGACCGGGAAGAATGAGGTCGGGATCGGAACCGATCACCTGACGGTTGGCGGCGTACCACTCCGGCCACCGGGCCGCGATCGCCTCGGCACTGGCGTTCGGACCCAGTTCCCGCGCCGCGATGCTCCACAACGAGTCCCCGGCCCGCACCACAACCCGCCCAGGCACCCGCACCGGAACCCCGGACCGCAGATCCGTATACCGAGTAGCCGCCCCCACCGCCGGCCGATCCGGCACCCCCACCCGAACCCGCCCCCCACCCGGCACCCCGTCCTCCATCCGTCCCACCCCAGACCGCTCCACGCCGGGCCGGTTCACGCCGGGGTGGGTAGTGCCGGGCTCGGTGGTGCCGCGCTGCTTCACGCCGGGCTGGTCTACGCCAGGCCGGGTGAGGTCGGGTTGGGTGGCGCCGGCGTCCGGGTGAGCGGTGGGTGCGTGCCCGGTGATGTGGACCGTTGAGCCGGGCTCGGTGGTGCGCCAGTTCGTCGTGTCTGAGGCGGCGTGCAGGGGGGCGGGTGCCTGTCCGGCGAGGTGGACGGTTGAGCTGGGCTTGGTGGGGGTGCTGGTGAGTTGGACGGTGGAGTGGGGCTCTACCTGGGTCCAGGGGCGGGTGGTAGTGGCGTCGGCTGGGGTTGCGTGGGCTACGCCGACGGTGAGCGGGGTGACGGCGGCGACGCCGAGGCTGGAGCGGAGGAGGGTGCGGGCGGTGGTTGAGGTGATCCGGCCGGCGATGGCTCCGGCAAGGGCACCGATGGCTCCGGGGAGTTGCTCCAGGACGGTCATGACGACTGCGAGGACGAGCCAGCCGTAGGCCATCCAGGCGACGGTGCCGACGGCGAGGACTGTCATCGAGTCGAGGTCGTGGCTGTTCACTCCGGTGATCGAGCCCGCGGTCATCCAGCGCAAGCCCAGGCCGACGCCGACGAGCGCCAGCACCGCGAGCGTCCCCTTCACTGCCCGGATCATCGCGTTCATCCCGCTTCGCTCCCGACTTATGAGTTTGCTTGAGTTTGCGTTGGCTTGACCACTATAGACCGGTTCTACTGTCACTTTGCAAGTCCTTAACGCACGAAGCGTGCACTTCCCTGACAGAGGGTGACCGCCAACGGCCGGTAGGTTCAGCGGGCATGCGGTGGGATGCGTTGTTCGCGGACCTGGAGTCGCAGTTCGAGGCGCTTCAGGAGGGCGACCTGTACGGCGAGGTCGCGGATCGGGTCCGGGCCGAGGTCGGGAAGATCACGGTGCTCGACCGGCTGCGCGGGGCCGTGGACACGGTCGTCCGGGTGGAGTTGATCGACGCGGACCCGGTACACGGGACGTTGACGCGGGTCGGGAAGGACTGCCTGCTGATCGAGACCGAGCGGTACGAGGAGTGGCTGATCCCGGTCGCCGCGCTGGTCGCCGTACACAGGCTGGGGCCGTGGGCGGAGCCGGCGAGCGGGGCGGTCGAGGGGAAGCTCGGGCTGGCGCACCTGCTGCGGGGGATCGCGCGCGACCGCTCACCGGTCACGCTGTTCTGTAGCGGCGGCGGACCGGTCACCGGCACGATCGACCGGGTCGGAGCCGACTTCCTCGAGCTGGCCGAGCATCCCCTGGACGCTCCCCGGCGCCGGAGCGAGGTCTACAACCAGCGCCTGGTCCCCACCCAGGCCCTCCGCGCCCTCCGCCGCCGCTGAGCCAACCGCATCCGGCCGACAGCGCTCCGGTCCGAAGTCCCGGCAGAGCCGCGATCACCCGACCGGTTCCACGACTGAACCGACCACACTCGCGAGGCTGGGTCGGACAGTGGAGGGATTCCCTACTGGACGGGCCAGAAACCCTCCACGAATCCCGCGGGCGCTGGCTTTGGCGAGCGCTACACACCCGGAGTGACTAGCAGAATCCCCGGAACCCCAGACAGACCGGCCCGGCGCCGGCTCGCCTGGGTTAGTGGTGCGCTTCTTCCGTCTGCTCTGCTTCTTCGCCGAACGGATGACTGTCGATGAAGTCCTTGGTCTCGCTGTAGAGCCGTTCGATGTACTTCTCGAGCTCGGTGGCCTCGACCCGCCACTGGCCACGACCGCCGATCTTGACCGCGGGGATGTCGCCGCGCCGGACCAGGGCGTACACCTGGTTGGCCGAGATGTTGAGGACTTCGGCGACGTCGGCGAGCTGGAGGAATCGGGGACCCGGCATCCGTCCTACTCCTTCACATAGTGGCTGGTTCCGTCAGTTTGCCACGGTTGACGATGGGATGATCTCGTTTGTCCCCAGGCAAGGGCAGGGAGTGACGCCCTGTGGATGACCGTTCACAGCGAGGTCCCCGGACACGGCAGAATGTCGGCTCCGAGAGCGATCGATTGACTGGGGAGTTCGACGTGGTCGACACAGCAGTGCGGAGTGGGTTCGGGGCACCGTCCGTCCCGGCCCAGCGCAACCGGCGGGCCCGGTGGAAGGACGGCCGGCTCGTCCTCGGCGTACTGCTCGTCGCCATCACCGCGCTGGCCGGCGCCAAGCTGCTGTCGGCGGCCGACGACACCACCACGATCTGGGCGGCCAAGCACGACCTCCGGGCTGGCACCACGCTGACCGGGGACGACCTCACCACCGTGCGGGTGCGCTTCACCAGCAGCGACGACGCCAGCAGGTACGTCGCCGCTGGCGCCGACCTCAATGGCCTCGTCGTAGCCCGCGCCGTCGACGCCGGTGAGTTCGTGCCGCGAGAGGCGGCAGTCTCCGAGTCGGAGCGCAACCGCACCGAGTTGCCGTTGTCGGTCGCGACCGGACGGCTGCCGTCGGACACCGCGGGAGGCGACACAGTGGACATCTGGGTCGTCCCGAAGGAGCAGAGTCAGCCGGCCAAGCTGCTCTGGAGCAGCGTTCGCGTTCTCCAGATCGACGCGGTCAAAGGCGTGGCAGGTGGTTCGGCCCGCAGACAGGTCCTGATCGGGCTGGCGCCGTCCGACCTGTCGCGGCTCCCGGCCGCGCTCACCGCGATGAGCGCGGGCGAGCCGACTCTGGTGCGGCGGGCCGGCTGATGTCCGTCCCCGTTCTGCTGGCCGTGACCGGCGCCCCCTGGGAGGCAGACGTCGTACGGCGGACCGAGCGCGCACCCGGGATCCGGGTGGTGCGGCGCTGTGTCGACCTCGCTGACGTGATGGCGGCGGCCGCGAGCGGTCAGGCCCGCGCGGTGCTGCTCGCCGACGACCTGGCCCGGCTCACCTCGGATGCCGTGTCCGCATTGCACACGCGCGGGATCGCCGTACTCGCCCTGGTGGACCCGACCGAGAACGGCGCCCCCTTCGGTGCCGAGGACAGGCTCAGCCGGATGGGGATCGAGCGCATCCTCCCGGCCGACGTCAGCCCGGAGGACCTCGGCCGCGCGGTGACCGATGCGGTCGAGTCGGGTCCGCCGGCCTCGCTGTCGCACTTCGGGGGCGGATTCGTGCCGCTGACTCCGGAGACGGCGGGCAACCCGCCGCCCGTCTACACCCAAGGCAGCGGCCGGGTGATCGCGGTCTGGGGCCCGACCGGCGCGCCCGGGCGGACCACCGTCGCCGTCGGACTGGCCTGTGAGCTCGCAGTCAAAGGCGTCCCGACCCTGCTCGCCGACGCTGACGTGTACGGCGGGACCGTTGCACAGCTCCTCGGGATGCTCGACGAGACCTCCGGGCTGGCCGCCGCGGCGCGGTCGGCGTCGAGTGGTTCGCTCGACATGGTGACGCTGGCGAAGCACGCGCGTCAGGTCGAGCCGCATCTGCTGGTGCTGACCGGCCTCAGCCGCGCCGACCGCTGGACGGAGTTGCGGCCGGCCGCGATCGAGTCGATCTGGTCGGCCGCGCGCATGCTGGCGCCGGTGACCGTCGTCGACGTCAGCTTCTGTATCGAGACGGATGAGGAGATCTCGTTCGACTCGCTGGCGCCGCGCCGCAACGGCGCGACCGTGGCGACGCTGGAGGAGGCCGACGAGGTGATCGTCGTCGGTACGGCGGACCCGGTCGGCCTGACCCGCCTGATCCGCGCGATCCACGAAGTACGCGCCATCGTGCCGTCGGTCAACCTCAGGGTGGTGGTCAACCGCGTCCGCTCCGGCTCCCTCGGCAGTTCTCCCGCCGATGCGGTCGGTGAGGCACTGACGCAGTACGCCGGGGTCCAGCCGGCCGCCCTGCTTCCGTACGACCTGAGCGCCGTGGACACCGCCATGTCCCGCGGCCGCAGCCTGGCCGAGTCCGCCAAGTCCAGCAAGCTCCGCAAGTCGCTCCAGCAACTCGCCGGAACCATCGCCAAGGAGCTCGTCGGCTGACCCGTGCCACTCAGGGTCGAGTCGGTGGGAATACGGGGGAAAACCCCACCGACAGGCGTCGGGGGATGTGTCAGGGTTGGGCTGTTGTCGCACCCCAGGGGGGAGCAATGTCCGACGTCGAGGGCCGGCCGCCGAGCACGATGAGCACCGAGCGGCGGTATGGGATCGCGATCTCGGTCGCGCTCATTCTCGGCGGGCTGTACTGGGCGCTGACCGGCCTGACCGAGGGCACCAAGACGGGCGAGGGCAGCTACCCGGTGCAGGGCGATGCGCTGCGAATCGACAGCAGCTCCGCGGAGGTCGAAGTACGCGCCGGCGACGGCCCGGACGTCAAGGTCGAGCGGCAGTTCGAGCGCAACGTGTTCGGGTCCGATCCGAAGGAGAAGTACGACAACGGCAAGCTCGAGCTGACCGATTCCGGCTGCGGGTTCCTGTCCTTCGGGTGCAAGACCACCTACATCGTGACGGTTCCCAAGGACCTGCCGGTGACGCTGAAGAGCAGCAGTGGGCACGTCAAGGTGTCCGGGCTCACCGGTGGTGCGGACCTGAAGTCGAGTTCGGGCACCATCGAGGTGCAGGACGTCGCCGGTCCGCTGCGGCTGGAGTCCAGCTCTGGTGACCTCGACGGGCAGGATCTGCGGGCGACCAGCGTGTCGACCGAGAGCAGTTCCGGCGATGTCGACCTCGACTTCGCGGTCGCACCGCAGTCGGTGGACTCGAAGGCGAGCTCGGGTGACGTGTCGATCCGGATACCGTCCGGCACCGAGTCGTACAAGGTGGAGACCGACACCTCGTCCGGCGACGAGTCGGCGAGTGTGAAGACCGACCAGACCGCGACCCGCACCATCAAAGCCAAGACCTCGTCGGGCGACGTCACTATCGAGTACAACCACTGACGCCGCGGATACGGCGAGTGACCGGTAGGACCGCCGGCGTGGTCGGGTCCATGTTCTGAGTAGGCTTGCCGGCATGTCAGAGGTCAAGGTGGTGCCGCGCGGCCTGCTGGTGGATTGGGGCGGCGTGCTCACCTCGGGCCTGGAGGCCGCGCTCCGGCGCTGGGCCGAACTCGACGGGTTCGACTTCGATTCCTACCTGCAGGCGGTGCTCGCCTGGCTGCCCGCCGCGACGCCCGAAAGCGCCACCGCGGAGGCCGAGCTGAACCCGGTGCACGCCCTCGAGCGCGGCCAGATCGCCGTCCCCGACTTCGAGCGCAAGCTCGCCTCGATCCTGGTCCGCCACGACGGTACGCCGGTGCCCGCGGAGGGGCTGATCGAGCGGATGTTCGCGCACTTCGAGCACCAGCCGGCGATGTCCGCACTGGTCCGCCGGGCCCGGTCGCACGGGATCCGCACCGCCCTGCTGTCGAACTCCTGGGGCAACACCTACCCGCGCGACACCTGGGACGGGATGTTCGACGACATCGTCATCTCCGGTGAGGTCGGGATGCGCAAGCCCGAGCCGGATATCTTCCTGCTGGCCGCCCGCCGGCTGGACCTGAAGCCGGCGGAGTGCGTCTTCATCGACGACCTGGAGCTCAACGTCGACGGCGCCCGCGCGATCGGCATGACCGCGATCCTCCACACCGAGTACGACGAGACCCGGCGAGCGCTGGAAACCCTGTTCGGAGCCGACCTGACGTGACCGTGACCACCACACCCTCCTCCCCACCTCGCCCGGCCGCCCGTCGCGTCGTCATCGCGATCGTCGGCTGCGCGCTGCTCGTCGCTCTCGGCGCCTGGGTCGGCAGCCTGTTCGGCGGCATGATCGACCTGCGCGTCTACCGGATGGGCGGCTCGGTGCTGCTCCACGGGCAGGCGTTGTACGACGCCAAGCTGCCGGGCTCGGGGTTGCCGTTCACCTACCCGCCGTTCGCGGCGATCGCGATGGTGCCGCTGGCCGCGGTCCCCTGGGGTGTCGCGCTGGTGGTCTGGACCACGATCTCGGTGCTGTCCATCACCGCCCTGTGGCGGACCAGCCTGCCGAAGACCTTCTGGTCGTTCATCACGCCCCGCAAGCGGACGGCAGTCCTGGTCGCGCTGACCGCGCTCTCGCTGCTGCTCGAACCGGTCTGGCAGACGATCCAGTTCGGCCAGATCAACCTGTTGCTGACGGCAATGATCCTGCTGGATCTGGTCCGGCCGAACGACGCGCGGCTGCGCGGGTTCTGGCTCGGTGTCGCCATCGGCGTCAAGCTGACGCCGCTGCCGTTCCTGGCGCTGCTCATCGTCACCAAGCAGTGGCGTGCGCTGCGCAACGCCGTACTCGGGCTGCTGGCCACGATGGCGATCGGATTCGCGATCGTGCCGCATCAGTCCTGGCGGTACTGGACCGACGTCATCCTCGACGCGAACCGGGTCGGCGGCATCGCCTACACCGGCAACCAGTCCTTCAACGGCTTCCTGCACCGGCTCGGCAACGACGCGAGTTGGGTGCAGCCGGCGTGGTTCGTGCTCTCGGCCGTGTTCGGCCTGCTCGTGCTCTGGCTGGCCCGGCGCTACTGGCTGGCAGACGAGCGCGTCACCGCGATCTCCGTGATGGCGCTGGCAGTGCTGTACGCGTCGCCGATCTCGTGGAGTCACCACTGGGTCTGGATCATCCCGCTCGGCGTGAGCCTGATCCGCGCGGTCAACCGGGTCTGGGGCCTCAACCCCGCGGTCGTGACCGGAGTGCTCTTCTACGGTCTGTTCGTACTGCGCTCGATCTGGTGGGTGCCGTACCGCGACGACCGCGAGCTCAGTTGGACCTTCTGGCAATCGATCCCCGGCAACTCGCACCTGATCGTCGGCATGATCGCCTTCATCCTGCTGGCGGTCACCAGCCGCAGCCTGCCTAAGCCGTCGTCAACGCCCGTAACGGCGGACCAAGCCTGACCGCCAGGTCAGCATCAACCAGAGAAGTTTCGGCCAGCAGTACGTCGACACTGGCGCGGAAGGCTCGCAAGAGCTCAGCGGTGTCGAGTGATCGCACCAGCGTCGGCTCCACAGCCGCAGTGGTGGCCGCTGGCAACAGATGCAGGCCACGGCCCTGTGAATGCGGCACACCGTGCCGCAAGCACGCCAGGATCAGCACGTGATCGCGTACGCCGCTGATCATGTACTCGGCCTGCCACACCTTGCCCCGCGCGATGCTCGACCGCGCATGCAACGCGTACAGCCACCCCATCCCGATCAGGTCCACCGGTGCCGGCGTCCCCCAGGCCGGCTGCTCCACGGCCTCGCCGAAGAGCAGCCGGAACGTGGGCCCGAGCGCACCGAACTCAGCAGCCGGTGCGAAGGCGATGTCCACCTGCAACGTCGAAGCCAGCAGGAACACCCGATACACCGTCCGGCGCGACCACACGTCGGTGTGGTGGACAGCGCCGTGCTCGGCGTACATCAGTGCCGTGAAGTCAGCCAGTACGGCGTCCTGGTCGGCGTCGGCCGCGAGTCCGAGGGTCAGATCGATGTCGGACCACCCGTCCTCACCTCCGACCGCGGCAGACCCCGTCAGCGCCGCACCGGTGACACGTACATCAGACCGAGCGGCCTCCACCAGCAAGTCGCGCAGGCGGGACCTCTCCGCAACCGTGTACGTCACGACGAGAATAGTAGGAGCAGACCACCGACGGTGTAGGCGACCATGACGACCAGCAGCGGGATCTGACCGGCCAGCGCCTTGTTGCGCGGGAACAGAGCGACGGCACGGTCGTGCGCCGAGACGACGCCCAGCAGGTGACCGCAGACCACGGCCAGCACCTGGATGACCGCGATCGTCGTGCTGTGGTTGGTGATGCCGGTGTTCACCGCGAGCAGACCGGTGCCGAAGATGTTGGCGCCGTTGCTGAGCGGGTCACTCAAGTAGATGAGCGTCCGCTGCCCTTCGAGGATGAACAGCGTCAGGTAGTGCGCGACGACGTACCCGAAGGCGATCGGTATGACGGAGTGCGCGAACAACCGTGGCAGCGTCGTACGGGAGCTGTCCGACAACCGCCCGGCCAGCAGCGTGGCACCGGTGAACGTGACCAGGACGAACAGGATGAACCCGATCAGCGCGGCGGTGCCCAGCCAGGTCATCGAGACGTCCTGGTTCTGGGCCCAGCCGATCCACGCCGTCGAGTTCGAGAAGCCGTCGTACGCCGTGGATCCGAGCAGCGCGGACACCATGCCGACGAGACCGGGTAGCGGCTTGAGACCGTCCAGGTTCTCCAGCGGGCGGCGGACCACCAGGGCTCCGTCGGTACGACGGCCCCACGGCGACAACCGGGACATCAGGGTCGCGTACACCTCGAACGGGTCGCCGGTCGAGAACCACCGATCGCCGAACAGGATCGCGCCGAACAGCGTGATCACGAAGTACAGTGCAAGCCACGCCTGCAGGACCGGGATGGTGGCGCGGTCCGGGGCGACCAGCTCCAGCCAGGTGAAGGCGAAGATGCCCAGCGCGGCCGGCCACAGACCGAGCCACGCGGGCAATTCGAGCACGCCCTTCGACGGCGGCTGCCGGAGCGCCTTGCTGAGCAGCAGGTGGATGGTCCGCAGCGGGTTCAGCGTCCGCCAGACCGGGCCGAACACGATCGAGATCGGCACCAGCCCGACCCAGACCAGGATGTAGATGAACCCGAAGATCGGGTTGGTCAGCCGGTCCACGCCGAACATCAGCGAGACCATCGCGTAGAGGAAGGTCGCCAGCCCGACCAGCCGGACCGCCCAGCGGAACCAGACCGCGTCGACCGTCCGGGTGATTGCGGCAGGCAACGGCTTCCCGGAGGCGTTGCCCCGGTACTTCGGACTCCGCCAGGCCAGCGCGAGGATGACGAACGAGACGCCGATGGCGACCGCGGCGCCCCCGACCGCTAGACCGAACGGAACCGGCAGGTCCTGCCGGCCGCCGATCCCGTGCAGGGGAAGGATCAGCCCGGTCACGGGGCCTCCCGGCCTGGACTGAGGAGCGGAGGGAGCGAAGCGACCAGAGCGACGAGGGAAGGCCGGGAGCTAAGGCCCCGCGACCGCGCCGTGCCGGAGGCGCGGCAGTCCACTGCAGTATTCACGAGACGACGAGCTTGGCGACTAGCTTGCCGCTCTCGTGGGTCTCGATCTCGAACGTGCCCTTCATGTCCGCGGTGAACTTGACCGAGGCCGGCTTGCCCGGGGTGAGCGGCAGTTCCTTGTCGTAGCCGTGGATGTGCACCTCGTCCGCGGCGTCGCTGACCGCGGTGACCAGCACGGTCTGGCCGGCCTTCGCCTTGATGGTCGCGCCGCTCGGGGTGACCTTGCCGTTGGCAACGGTGACGTTGATGGTCACGTCGGCCTGCTCACCGGACGGGTCCGCGGTGTTCGACGGGGAGCTCGTGTTCGGCTTGCCCGGGGTCGGGGTGTTCGTCGGCAGGGCCGTCGGCGTACTGGCGGAGGCGCTCGGCGTGTTGCTCGGACTCGCGCCGCTGTCGGAGTCACCACCGCCACAGCCGGCGAGGACCAGCATGCCGAGGGTGGGCAGAAGTGCGGCGGCGGCACCGCGAGTGAGCGTCGAACGCATCGGTCCAGGAGCCTTTCGAGGGGTCTGTGAAGTTCTCAGGGTGCGGGACACACCCTCTTGCCTGACGAACACAGATAACTCAGTGTTCCCATACAGCCAGTGTCGCAGCCCACTGTCGGCGGTGGCCGCTAGGGTGACGAGACAAGCTATCCCCAGAGAGGAAGGTGACCGGATGCCCGATCGGCTGACGTCGCTGGATCTCACCTTCCTGAAGGCGGAGTCCCCGGCCACCCCGATGCACGTCGGGACGGTCGACATCTTCGAGCCGCCGGTGCACTCCGGCGACGGGTTCGACTACGAGCGCCTGGTCGCGCTGATCCGGGACCGGATCGCGTTCGTGCCGCGGTACCGGCAGCGGGTCCAGCAGGTGCCCGGCCGGTTCGCCGGCCCGGTCTGGGTGGACGACGAAGAGTTCGACATCACCTTCCACGTACGCCGCTCGGCCCTGCCGCGACCGGGGACACACGCGCAACTGCTCGAGCTGGTCGCCCGGATCATGTCGCGGCGGCTGGACCGGGCCCGGCCGCTGTGGGAGATGTACCTGGTCGAGGGCCTGCAAGGTGACCGGTTCGCGATCATCGCCAAGTCCCACCAGGCCCTTGTCGACGGCAACAGCACGGTCGATATCGGCCAGGTCGTGCTGGACGCGACCGCGCAGCCCCGGGACACCCCGACCGACACCTGGGAGCCCCAGCACCCACCGTCCGCGCTGGAGCTGCTCGCCGGCGTGTTCACCGACGCCACCCGGCACCCCACCGCGGTGCTGGAGCTGGCCCGGGCCGAGATCGCCAGCCTGACCGGGGCGACGTCGGTCCGCGAGGTGCTCGGGGACGTGGTCGGCTCGCTGGTCGCGCAGCGCCATGTGCAGGAGAGCTCGCTGCACGTGAAGACGTCCGGTCAGCGCCGGTTCACCACCGTGCAGACCGACCTGGAGGACTACCGGACCGTCCGGGCGATGCACGGCGGCACGGTCAACGACGTGATCCTCGCGGTCGTCGCGGGCGCGTTCCGGGGCTGGATGATGACACGTGGTGAGGGCGTCGGACCGACCCGGAGCGTCCGCGCCGTGGTCCCGGTCAGCATCCGCGACGACGAGGACGAGGAGCCGACCTCGCTCGGGTCCCGGGTGATCGCCTCCACGGTGAACCTCCCGGTCGGGGAGAACTCCCCGGTCATGCGGATGCACCAGATCTCGTATCAGACCAAGGTGCACAAGGACACCGGCCGCGCGGTCAGTGCGCAGTCGCTCGTCGGCATCGCCGGGTTCGCCCCGACCACGCTGCACGCGCTCGCCGCCCGGGTCGCGACCACGACCGTCCGGCCGATCGACGACGTGGTGATCACCAACGTGCCCGGTCCGCAGTTCCCGCTGTACGCCCAGGGTGCGCCGATGCTGGCGTCGTACCCGGTGGTTCCGCTGATGCCCGGACAAGGGCTGTCCGTCGGCGTCACGTCGTACGACGGGAAGGTGTTCTACGGGCTCAACGCGGACCGCACCGCGATGCCGGACCTGGCTGTTTTCGCCCAATGCGTGACGGATGCGCTGGCCGAGTTGCTCGACACCACCACGGGCAGCCACAACCGGGCCTCCCGGGGCCGGAAGAAACCCCGCGGCACTACCAAGAAGGCGGGTTCATGAGGGTCTACATCCCATTCACGCTGCGGCTGCTGCACGCCGCGTGTCACGCCGGCGAGCTCGGCCCGGCCCCGCTGACCGCGTACGCCGTCACACCGGCGCTGCGGGAGTGGTACGCCGAGGGTGACGACGAGGAGCTCGAGTACGCCGCGATGGCGCAGGCCGCCCGTGCCTCGGTCGGACTGCTCGCGGCCGATCCCGGGACCGCGCGGAGACGGGTGGTCGTGGCGGCCGAGGTGAGCGCCGTACCGCCGGCGGACGGATCGGTCGAGCTGGGGGACGCCCGGCTGGAGCTGCAGGTGGTGATCCCGTGGACGACGGTGGCCGCCGTCCACCTGGACGCGGCCGGCGCGGCGGCGGTGGTGGGGAAGGCCGCCGACCTCTGGGACGCGGCCCAGAACGGTGATGACGACGCACTTTTCGCCCTCGATTCGTGCGAGGGTGAAGACCTGTTGTGGTACGCGACACAGGAGATTCCCGATCTGCTCGCGGCGGAGGGGCCGCGCGGGCGGAACGGATCGAGCTGACAGGGAGCTGATGGCGATGCAGGCGATCTGGAAGGGTGCCATCTCGTTCGGGATGGTGACGATCCCGATCAAGGTGTTCTCGGCGACCGAGGAGAAGGACATCTCGTTCCGCCAGGTGCATGTCGCCGACGGCGGCAGGATCAAGTACAAGCGGATCTGCTCGATCGACGGCGAGGAAGTGCCGTACTCCGACATCGGCAAGGGCTACGAGATGCCCGACGGCCGGATGATCGTGCTCGAACCGGACGACTTCGCCGACCTGCCGCTGTCCAGCAAGAAGGTCATCGACGTCCTCGAGTTCGTGCCCGCCGACCAGGTCGACCCGCTCTACCTGGGCAAGTCCTACTACCTGCAGGCAGACGGTGGTCCGGGTGCCAAGCCGTACGTGCTGCTGCGGGACGCGCTCGACGGCTCCGAGCTGTACGCGCTGGTCAAGGTCGCGCTGCGGTCGCGCGAGAGCCTCGGGCTGCTGCGGACGGTCGACGACATCCTCGTGCTGCAGGTGATGCTCTGGCCGGACGAGGTCCGGGACGCGTCCTTCGCCGCGCCGCCCGAGGACGTGGAGATCCGGTCCCAGGAGAAGGCGATGGCGTCGTCGTACATCGACACGCTGCGGGGCGAGTTCGACCCGGACCAGTACCACGACGAGTATCGGCAGGCACTGGAGAAGGTCGTCGAGGCGAAGGCGGCGGGTGTCCCGCTGCCGGAGTCCGAGGAGGAGGAGACGGAGGGCGCCGAGGTCGTCGACCTGGTCGCCGCGCTCCGCGCCTCGGTCGAGGCCGCGAAGGCCCGTCGCGCGGGCGGGTCCGCGGACGCCGAGCCGGCCAAGAAGGCCCCGGCGAAGAAGGCGGCCGCCGCCAAGAAGGCTCCCGCGAAGAAAGCCGCGGCGGTCAAGAAGGCGCCGGCGAAGAAGACCGCCAAGAAGGCCGCGAAGAAGTCCGCATGACCGATCAGCTGCCGACCCCGCCGCCGACCCAGACCGAGATCCCGAAGGACGCCTCGGAGATCCCGGCGGATCCGACCGCGGCGGTGGTCACACCGGGCGCCTTCCTGCTGGAGCTCGTCCCGGTCCCGGTGACGGACGTGGACCGGGCCAAGCGGTTCTACTCCGAGCAGGCCGGCTTCCACGTCGACGTCGACGTCTCCCCGGCGGACGGCGTACGCATCGTCCAGCTCACCCCGCCGGGCTCCTACTGCTCGATCACCCTGGTCACCGGCCTGCCCCAGCTCGACATGCCACCCGGCACCCTGCGCGGCCTGCACCTCGTGGTCAAGGACATCGAGGCCGCTCGCGAGGAGCTGATCAAGCGCGGCGTCGACGTCAGCGAGACCGAAGACCTCGGGGGCGTCTTCTACGCCTGGTTCGAGGACCCCGACGGCAACACCTGGGCCCTCCAGCACATGCCCTGGCGTCCCTGACCTACGCCCGCTCGGGGACCCCTTCAGGTGAAACGTATGCTACAAATGAGGTCGCCGTGAGAGCGGACCAGTCGGGTTCGTGGTCCGGGGGTTCGGCGTGGCACGATGCTCGTGTCACCTAGTGGCAGCGCGCGCCGCCCACCCGCAGCGGCGCCCCGCAGCACGGTCCACCACACGATCGAGGAGCCTCGCACTATGGATGCCGTCACCACCGTTCCGACGCCTGCCAACGAGCCCGTCAAGGGGTATGCGCCCGGTTCGGCCGAGCGCGCGAGTCTGGAGTCGAAGCTCAAGGAGTTCACCGCGGCGGGTGCGATCGACCTGACCTGCACGATCGGCGGCGAGCAGAAGCTGGGTGGCGGCACGCCGGTGGAGGTGGTGCAGCCGCACAGGCACGCGCACGTGCTCGGCACCCTCGGCAACGCGACTGAGGCCGACGGCCGGGCGGCCGTGGTCGCGGCGCTCGCGGCTGCTCCGTCGTGGCGGTCGCTGTCGTTCGACGACCGCGCCGCGATCTTCCTGAAGGCCGCCGATCTGCTGGCCGGCCCGTGGCGCGACACCTTGAACGCGGCCACCATGCTCGGCCAGTCGAAGACGATCCAGCAGGCCGAGATCGATGCGGCCTGTGAGCTGATCGACTTCCTCCGCTTCAACGTGGCCTTCGCGCGGCAGCTCGTCAGCGACCAGCCGATCTCGTCCCCGGGGGTGTGGAACCGGGTCGACTACCGCCCGCTCGAGGGCTTCGTCTACGCGATCACCCCGTTCAACTTCACCGCCATCGCCGGCAACCTGCCGACCGCGCCGGCGCTGATGGGCAACACCGTGGTCTGGAAGCCGTCTCCGACGCAGCAGCTCGCGGCGCACTGGACGATGCGGCTGCTCGAGGCCGCAGGCCTGCCGGCCGGCGTGATCAACCTGGTCACCGGCGACGGCCTCGAGGTCAGCAAGGCCGCGCTGACCCACCCGGATCTGGCCGGCATCCACTTCACCGGCTCGACCAGGACGTTCCACTCGCTGTGGGGCACGGTCGGCACGAACATCGCGTCGTACAAGACCTACCCGCGGCTGGTCGGCGAGACCGGCGGCAAGGACTTCATCCTGGCGCACCCGTCCGCGGACCCGGCGGTGCTGAAGACCGCGATGGTGCGCGGCGCGTTCGAGTACCAGGGCCAGAAATGCTCCGCCGCGTCGCGTGCGTACGTCGCCCGCTCGGTGTGGGACCGGATCCGCGACGACCTGGTCGCCGAGACCGACTCGCTGACCATGGGCGACGTCACCGACCTGTCGAACTTCATCGGCGCTGTGATCGACGACCGCGCGTTCGCCAAGCACAAGGCGGCCCTGGACCGGGCCCGCGCGACCGACTCCATCGAGGTCGTTGCCGGTGGCACCTATGACGACAGCGAGGGGTACTTCGTCCGGCCGACGCTGCTGGTCTCGGCCGATCCGACCGACGAGATCTTCAGCACCGAGTACTTCGGCCCGATCCTCGGCGTGCACGTGTACGACGACGCCGACTACGACACCGTGATGCGCGAGATGGAGCACTCTGCGCCGTACGGGCTGACCGGTGCGGTCATCGCGCAGGACCGGCACGCGATCGCCGAAGCCTCGGACTACCTGCGCTTCGCGGCCGGCAACTTCTACGTGAACGACAAGCCGACCGGCGCGGTCGTCGGTCAGCAGCCGTTCGGTGGTGCGCGGGCGTCCGGCACCAACGACAAGGCCGGCTCGATGTGGAACCTGATCCGCTGGGTCTCGCCGCGGTCGATGAAGGAGACCTTCGCCCCGCCGACCGACTACCGCTACCCGCACCAGGGCTGACGAAAGAAGCAAAAGAAAGACGGTGGTGGGGGACCAGGGCTTGAGGCGGCGCCGGCCTAGGTCGCCAGGCCCCGGCGGACGGTGATGTAGAAGGTCGTGAGGTCGTCCAGCAAGGCCTCGACCTGGTTCTGGTTGGTGAGGTCGGCGTCCTGCAGCCAGTCCGAGATCAGGTCGAACATCCCGCCGACCAGGCCGATCGCGGCACTGTGCCGGACGGCTCGCTGCTCCTCGGGTGGCGGGCCGTCGTACCGGTCCCAGAGCTGCACCAGGAAGCCGGCCGCCCAGCGGCGGTTGGTCCGGCGTTCACGCTCGACGGTCTCCGAGATCCCAGAGGCCATGCCGAAGGTGACCCTGGTGACGCGCGGGTCGTCGACCAGCGCGTGCACGAAGGTCGCGAGCAGCCGCGGCGCCTCCTGCCGTTCGTTGCCGGTGGCCTGCGCCGCGGCGTCGGCCACCTGCTCCTCCAGGCGCGCCGAGGTCCGCCGCAGCAGGGCGAGGTAACACTCCTCCCGGCTGGAGAACAGCTCGTAGAAGCTCTTCGTCCCGATGTACGCCGTGGTACAGATCTGCTCGATCGACGTGCCGAGATAGCCGTTGGCGGCGAACAGTTTGAGCGCCGCGTCCAGCAGCTGCTCGCGTCGTTCCGCCCGGCGTTGCTCGGCGTCCAGTCCCCGTATGGTCCTACTCATGCGCTGGACGTTACCCCCGTCGCGGATTCATAACCGGAGCAACTTGTTTCGAACACGAGCTCTTGTTTGTAACCAGGCATCCATGTTCAACTGTCCGTGATCTCGCTGTCACTGAACGATACAACGACAGAGCGCCGTCTTCGGCGGCGGGTGTCTTCAAAGGGGGGGCACATGAAAATCCGCCTGCGCCGGGCCGCGGCCGGCCTGATCGCCGCTGTCCTGCTGACGGCCTCGGCAACCACTGCGGGGACCGCCGTCGCCGCGCCGTCATCGGGCTTCGACGACTGGTCCTGCAAGCCGTCAGCCGCGCATCCCGACCCGCTCGTCCTCCTGCACGGGCTGGGCGGCAACGGCCCGGGCAACTACTCGTACCTCGGCCCGTTCCTGGCCGCGAAGGGCTACTGCGCCTTCACCCTCACCTACGGGCAGGCCACGCCCGCGATCCCGGTCGGCGGCACGGTCTCGATCGCGCAGTCGTCAGCGGAGATCCAGGCCTTCGTCCAGCGCGTCCGGCAGGCGACCGGCGCGGCCAGGGTCGACATCGTCGGGCACTCCGAAGGCGCCTTCCAGAGCCTGTACGGCCCCAAGATCCGCGGGTACGCCGGTCAAGTGGGCAAGGTGATCGCCCTCGCGCCACCGACGCACGGTACGACGTTCGCCGGCCTGGTGAGCGTGGGTGACTACCTCGGACTCGGCCCGCTGGTCGACCAGGTCCTGCAGCAGTTCGGCTGCCCGGCCTGCGACGAACTCCTCGTCGGCGGCGCGGCTGTACAGAAGCTGACCGCCGGCCCGATCGCCCAGCCCGGCGTGAAGTACACGGTGATCGCGTCCCGCTTCGACGCCCTGGTGACACCGCACGAAACATCCTTCATCCGCGAGCCCGGCGTCACGAACCAGTACGTCCAGGACACCTGCCCACTCGACCCGGTCGGCCACGTCGGTCTCGCCTTCGACCCGACCGTCGCTCAGTTGGTCGCCAGCGCGCTCGACCCGGCGCACGCGAACCGCGTGCTGTGCGCCTTCGGCCCGCCGCTGTAAGTCAGGCGGTGCGGTCGAGCTCCTGCAGCGGAGGGTCGACGAGCAGCGCGGATCCGCATTTCACGCAGATCCATTCATCCGGCTCGTCGACCAGGTGATCCCCGGCTTCGATCCGCTCGAACGGCATCACCGCCGCACAGAACACGCAGTACTGCGAATCCTCACCCATGGGCTCCACGCGCTGGCGCTTCTTCCGCATGACGGGCTCACCTCCCGAGCAACTCTTCCGTTCAGGTTGCCACCGGAGCCGGGCCCGTCACGGTAGCGACACTCGGCCCGGCCGGGTCAGTGCGTCCAGTCGCGGGCGAGCTCGTGCTCCTTCTGCAGGCCGGAGCGGATCGCGTCGACGACGAACGGCTCCATCTTCTTGCCGATCAGCGGGACCGCGACCTTCACGTCCAGGTCGATCGCCTGGACCGCCTGGCCGTCGCCGCTGATGCTCGCGGTGCCCTTCAGGGTGACTGGGGTGTTGCTGATCTCGCCGACCACGTCGGCCCGCCGGGATCCGTCCGCGGCGGCCGCGTGCCAGGTCTCGGTCTGGACCATGGTCAGCGTCTGGCCGACGAACTTGCGCGCGATGTCCGGGACGTCGTTGGCCGGCATCTCCCGGCTGACCCGGACGATCGTGTCGCCGCCGGACTCGGTCACCTGCACGTCGTACGACAGCGCCTTGGTCTTCTCGCAGGCCTGCTCGCGGAAGGTGGCGTCCGTGACGATCGCGAACACTTCCTCGGGGGTGGCGTCGTACGACGCCGACAGCTTCAGCTCCATGCCGCACATCATGGCATTGCCGCTCGGTCACCGGACCCCACCGCCGCACTCGTTCGCCGGTGCGGGCTCCCCTGCTACGGTGCCTGGGCAAGCGATTGCCGGACGGAGTGAGGACCGATGGGGCTCGCCGAGCGGTGGATGGCGGTTGGGGTGGAGGGTCGTGCCGAGGCGGTCGCGTCGGCACGTGAGCGGGCCGGCGTACCGGACCTGACGGCCCGCGAGACGTGGGGGACCCGTGACCCGACCGCGGTGAAGGCGATCCTGGCCGAGGCGGACGCGGACCGCTCCCGGGCCTGGCCGCAGACCTTGCTGTCCGACTACACCCGCTTCTGGCGTGATGGTGCCCGGACTCCTCACGAGACCCCAGCCGGCGAGCTACGGCGTCGTACGTCGACCGCCGTGGTGGCCGCCGCGCTCACCGCTGACCAGGCGTACGTCGATCAGGCCGCTGACGGATTGCTCTTGCTGTGTGAGCAGACCACCTGGTGCTGGGCAGCGCACGAGTCCTTCGCGACCGAGAGACACGAGGTGCTGGGCGATCCCGACCAGCCGTACCTGGATCTGGGTGCCGCGGAGACTGCGGAGATCCTGGCCTGGGCCGACCTCGTGCTCGGGCCGGCGCTCGACGACCGCGTGCCGGGACTGCGGCGGCGCCTTCGCGCGGAGGTCCGTCGTCGCGTCATCCAGCCGTTCCGCACCGATCGCCGCTGGCACTGGCTCGGCCTGACCGGTCACCTGAGCAACTGGAACCCGTGGGTCCACGGCCATGTCCTCGCCGCCACGCTCTTCCTCGAGGACGACCCCGAGGTTCGGCTCGAGGTCGCCGACCTCGTCATCGACGGCCTCGACAGATATCTGAACTCACTCCCGGCCGACGGCGGTTGCGACGAGGGCTACGCCTACTGGTGGAACGGTCCCGCCCGCCTGGCCCAAGCCCTCGACCTCCTCGACACCATCACCAACGGCGCCTTCGCACCGTGGAGTTGTACGCCGCTCGCCGAACTGGCCCGCTATCCGCAACGGATGGCGTTGGGCAACGGCTGGTACGTCAACGTCGCCGACGGCTCCGCCCGTCCGGACCCGAACCAGCCCTGGCACCTCCTGCACCGCTGGGGCCGCCATCACGATCACGCCGGCGTGATGGCCCAGGCCGCCGCGCATCGCGACCAGCCGATCGCGCCGGTCGCCGGCCTCGGCCGAGCGCTGATCGGGTTCACCGACGACGCCTGGTGGGCCAGTGCCAAGGCCGATCTGCCGCTCCCGCGATCGACCTATCTCGCCGAGCTGCAGGTCCTGGTCGTCCGCGAAACGGCCGGCTCCTCGAACGGCCTGACCCTGGCGATCAAGGGCGGCCACAACAACGAGAACCACAACCACAACGACGTCGGCTCGTTCATCGCCGCCCTCGACGGCACCCCGGTGCTGATCGACCTCGGCCAGCCGACGTACACCGCGTTGTCCTTCTCCGACCGCCGCTACGAGCTCTGGGTCGTCCGGAGCGACTGGCACAACGTCCCGTTGATCGACGGCCAGGAGCAGCTCCCTGGCGCGCAGTACCGCGCCACCGAGGTTGAGGCGCAAGAGAACTCGCTGGCACTCGACCTGTCGCACGCCTATCCGAAGGTGTTGCGCTACCGCCGGGTGGCCAGTTTGGAGGCGGGGGCAATCAGGATCGCCGACGAGTGGGACGGCTCGGCCGAGCAGCACTTCGTCATCGCCGGTACGCCGCTCGATCACGAGCCCGGCCGGCTCCGGATCCAGACCCTCACCGGCGGGCACGTTCAGCTCAGGTGGGACGCCGGCGCCGCACGGCTGGAGAGACGAGCGGTGGAAGACCAGCTCCTGGAAGGTGTCTGGGGCTCGATCGTGCATCGCCTCGTCATCACCCCCGACCGCAACTCCTTCGAGCTGACCGTGACGAGTGCTCGTGACTGACGCGACCTCACGGGGCCACGTTGAGCAGGTCGAGCGCGGACTGTTGCCGGGCGGCGTCGAGTTTGTCGACCGGGCCGTACCACCGCAGTCCGTACTGGTCCATCGGCGTACGGTCGGCGGCGAAGGCGCGGTCGGCCTGCCGCTGGAGGTAGGCCGTGTACGGGTGATCGGACAGTGCCGCGTTGAGCTTGCCGAGGCCGCGCACGTGGGCGCCCTTGAAGGACGGGCCGTCGTCGCCGCAGTCACCCGACTCGCACGGCTCGCGCAGGATCCCGTCGGCGGTGTGCATTGACGGCGCGGTGGTCGCCGCGTCGGCGAGCTGCCGGGCGCTGGTCAGGTACGCCGTGTTGTTCGTTGCCTTGGCCAACTCAGTAAGTGCGCCGATCAACACACCCTGGTTGTAGGTCCATGCGGTGTCGCCGTTGTTCTTGCAGGTGGACAGGTCGATCCCGCCGTTGACGAGCTGGGAGCCGTTGATCATCCCGGTCTGCTGGAACCAGGTCCAGCCGGCCTGCGCCCGCTGGAGATAGGTCGAGTCGCCGGGGATCCGGCTGTGCAGCGCCGCGCTGAGCTGGATGTAGAGCGAGTTGGAGATCGCGTTCTTGTACGTCTTCGCCTCACTCCACCACACGCCGCCGCCACAGGTGTTGTCCCAGTACGCCGCCATGTGGTCGGCGTCGGCCCGAGCAGTCTGCAGGTAACGCGCTTCCCCGGTCACGTCGTACGCCGCGACCCAGGCGAGACCCCACCAGCCGGTGTCGTCGAGGTAGTCGTTGCGGAACTGGCCTTCCGCGGCGTTGAGGTTGAGGTCGTAGGTCCGGGCGATCGCGTACTTGTAGCTGTCCATCCCGCTGACCCGGATGTTGTCGATCACCGCGTTCAACGCGTTGGCCGAGTTCCACCAGCCGGTGGTGTCGAAGAGCCCGGTCGAGCGGTTGTAGTACTGCATCTGCGCGGTGGCCGCCGCCGCACGGCGATCCCAGGCGTTCCACGTGGTCCGGGCCCACGGCGTACAGGCGATGTCGGGTCGGTCGCCGGCCTTGCCGCAGGCGCGCAGGGCGCCGACGCCGAGGTTGTTCCAGTCGTCGACGTTGTACATCAGTGTGCGCCAACCGCGTTGCCCGGCAGGGATCGCGGTGTTGCCGAGGCGGCTGCCGTCGGTCCAGGTGCGGCCGCCGTCCATCGAGCGGTCCAGCCACACCTCGTCGCCGGGATTGCCGTTCTCGATCGAGGCCCAGCCCATCGCGTCCGCGTCGTCGAAGTGCAGCGAGACGGTCCGGCCGAACAGCGTCGCCGACACGGGCGCCCGGTCGCCGGGGGAGAGCGCGGGGTCGCGGGCGTCGCAGTACTTGTTGCAGATCGTTGCCTGGGTGGACATGTTCACCGCCGGGGTCTCAGGGGCCGGGGCCGGAGGTGGTGCGCCGAGGGGGAAGGCGAGCAGGCTGAGGCTGGAAACGATTCCAACGACCATCACGGATCTCCCTGGGGCGGTAGGAAGAGAGCGGTGTCACCGAAGGTAGGTGGATGCTCACCGCGGCGTCAAGACGTCAGCAAGCCCAGCAGGATCCCGAGGGTGAGCAGCACAGTGAAGGCGATCGCCACCCGCCGGCCGCACTGGGTGCGGCGCCGGATCGCGGTGTGGTCGACGTGCCTGGCGCACGGCTCGACTCCCAGCTCGTCCGCACGCGCGAGGACCCCGCTCAGCCGTGCCAACGCACTACGCTGTGACGCTTGCCTCGTCGCCTCCTGGACGACGCGATGCCGCATGAACTCCCGCGGATCGCCGGTCGGCAGAGTCACGCCCGGCGGCAGCGCGCGCTGCACGACGGCGTGGGCCGCGGTCACCCGCCGCTGCCGGCTGACCGACGGCGGGAGAATGAGATACGCCAGGTGAACCAGGGACGAATAGTCGTCGAGCAGCAGTGCCTCGAGCCGCGGTTCTTCACGCGTGGGCCCCTGGACAGGTCCCGGGACAAGCGGGGTTCGGACCGTGGCGGACATGCAACTCCTTGTATCGGCGTACCCCAGGTCCAACGAACGAATCCCTGACCGGTCACGAACGCGTCGGTTACTCTCGGGCCCATGAGCACAGAGGACGGGGTTGCGGGGCGGTGGGACGGGGTCGACGTCCACTTCGGTGAGGCCGGCGGGCGGCTGACGTACGGCAGTTATCTGCGGCTGGCCGAGCTGCTCGATCAGCAGCGGCTGGAGTCGGATCCGCCGGCCCACGACGAACTGCTGTTCATCACGATTCACCAGGTGTACGAGCTGTGGTTCAAGCAGGTCCTGCACGAGCTGACCGCCTCTCGGGACGCGATGCTGTCCGGTGAGCTCTGGCTGGCCGAGCACCTGCTCCGCCGGGTGCACACGATCGAACGCGTGCTGACCCAGCAGGTCGACATCCTCGAGACCATGACGCCGCAGGACTTCGGCGAGTTCCGGCACCGGCTGTCGCCGGCGAGCGGGTTCCAGTCGGTGCAGTTCCGCGAGATCGAGTTCCTCTCCGGCGCCAAGGACCCGTCCTTCGTACGGCGGTTCCGCGGGCTGACCGAGACCGAGAAGGAACGCCTCGGCCGGCGCCTGGAGGACCCGACGCTCTGGGACGCGTTCCTCGTCGTACTGCAGAAGGCCGGCTTCGACACCGACACCGAGGACGCCACTCGCGACGCTCTCCGCAAGGTCGCCGGCGACCGCGGCCATTACGCCGCCATCTGGGAGCTCGCCGAGGCGCTGCTCCAGCACGACGAGCTCGCCGCCGCCTGGCGGGCCCGCCACGTCGTCATGGTCGAGCGGATGATCGGCACCAAGCCGGGCACCGGCGGCTCGTCCGGCGCCGGCTACCTCCGTAGCCGCCTCGACCTCCGCTACTACCCCCTCCTCTGGGACCTCCGCACCACCCTCTGACCGCCGCACCCGCGCGGTTTGGGGTAAGAAACTTGCACCTGGCGGCAGTTTCTTTCCCCAAAGATCGTGACCGGCCACGCTGGGCGCTAGTGTCACGACGCACGGTCGCGGGCACCGGGTGGCTCGGCGAAGGGACGTGGTGTGAAGCTCTACTCCGACGTGGGAACACAGCGGTTCGGGCAGTTCCTGGGCGACCTGATGCTGGTTGTCTGGGTCTGGGTGTGTGTGGAACTCGGACTGCTGGTGTACCGGATCACGGACGCGTTGGGCGCGCCGGGGCGGAAGGCGGCCGAGGCAGGGGACGGCCTGGCCGGAGACCTGCGGAAGCTGTCCGAACCGATCGGCAAGGTCCCGGCGGTCGGCGACCAGCTGCGATCGCCGATCGACGGAGCTGCCGGGGCTGCGGGGAAGCTGGCGCAGGCCGGGCGCGATGAGGCGCATGCGGTGGAACAGTTGGCGTATGTGCTGGCTGGGGTGACGATCGCGCTGCCGGTGCTGTTCGCGCTCCTGATCTGGCTGCCGCACCGGATCCGCTTCTCCCGCCGCGCCACCGCGGCCCAGAAGTTCATCGACAATGCCGCTGACCTGGACCTGTTCGCACTGCGGGCGATGGCCAATCAGCCCATGCACAAGCTCGCGAAGATCTCCGACGACCCCGTCGCCGCCTGGCGGGAGGGCGACACCGCGGTGATCGCGCAGCTCGCCGATCTCGAGCTCCGCAGTACGGGTTTGAAGGCCCCGCGACCAGGCTGAAGCTACTCTCAACGACATGGCACGGGTGTTGCTGGTCGAGGACGATGACGCGATCCGGACGTCGCTGGGCAAGTCCCTGACGGCGGCCGGGCATGTCGTCACGGCCGTGGCCGCCGGTGCCGACGGCGTTGCGCTGGTCGCGCGGGAGCGGCCGGAGGTGCTGCTGCTCGATCTCGGTCTGCCCGACCTGGACGGCCGGGACGTGCTGGCCATGGTCCGGTCGGTCAGCGACGTACCGGTGATCGTGGCAACGGCCCGCGACGACGACGCCAGCGTGGTCAAGCTGCTCGATGCCGGCGCCGACGACTACGTGATCAAACCGTTCAGCTCGGCCCAGATCGACGCCCGGATCCGCGCGGTCCTGCGCCGCCTCGGACCGGACCAGCAGGGCGAGTCGATGGTCGACCTCGGCGCGCTCCGGATCGACCCACGCAGCCGTGAGGTCACCGTCGACGGGCGCCCGGTCGATCTGACCCGCAAGGAGTTCGACCTCCTGCTCGCGCTCTCCCGCCGTCCGGGTGCGGTGGTCACCAAGCGCGAACTGCTCGCCGAGGTCTGGGGTCTGCCGTGGGGCGGCGGCGACCGGACGGTCGACGTCCATCTGTCCTGGTTGCGGCGGAAGCTCGGGGAGACGGCGGCCGAGCCGCGGTTCCTGTACAGCGTCCGCGGAGTCGGGATCAAGCTCGCGGCGCCCGAGGGTGGCTGACGATGCGCCGCCGGATCCTGTTGCTCTCGGTCGGCATGACCACGCTGGTCGTGCTGGCGTTCGCCGTACCGCTGATCATCCTGTTGCGTACTTCGACGGCTAACGAGGCTAAGGACCAGGCGCGGTACCGGGCTGAGGCTGCCGCGTACTACGTCGGCGACGCGAACCACACGGCCGACGACATCACGGCGTACATCGACGGCCTGACCAACAACGGCCCGGGGACGATCTCGGTCCGGCTG
The DNA here is from genome assembly GCF_045040325.1 of Kribbella sp. NBC_01510. Lineage (NCBI taxonomy): Bacteria > Bacillati > Actinomycetota > Actinomycetes > Propionibacteriales > Kribbellaceae > Kribbella > Kribbella sp. NBC_01510. The sequence goes on from NZ_CP109418.1 coordinate 3,895,798, forward strand.
CCGGACGGCACGACGCTCGGCAAACCCCCACCCGGCGGGGTCCCGGCGCCGAAGCCGCTGCCCGCCGGCTACAACGACGGCGATGACGACGGCCGGAGGGGACCGCCGACGGTCGGCGACGCCGACTACCGCGAGGTCGGCGGCGGGATGGCGGTCGACGTCGCCGTCGGCACCCCGGCCGGCCCGGCGTCGGTCTGCCTCTTCCTGACCGCCGACGAGTTGTACGCCGGCCTCGTCCCACGGGTGCTGATCCTGATCGGTGTCAGCCTGCTCGTCCTGCTGCTCAGCATCGTCGGCGCCGAACTCGTCTCCCGCCGGCTGGCCCGCCCCTTGGAGGAGACGGCCGGTACGGCGGAACGCCTGGCCAAGGGGGACATGGAGGCCCGCGCCCCGACGACCGGTCCGGCCGAGGTGGCGAAGGTCGGCGCCGCACTCAATCGTCTCGCCGACCGCATCGACGAGGTGATCGCGGTCGAACGCGAAGCCGTCGCCGACCTGTCCCATCGACTCCGTACGCCGTTGACCGCGCTCCGGCTGCAGGTCGAGGCCTTGCCGGACCGGGAGAGCGCCGAGGAACTCAACACCCAGGTGACCAGCCTGGAACGCACGCTCACCGCGGTGATCAGCGCAGCCCGCCGACCGCAGCGTGAGGGGCGGGTCCCGCACTGCGACGCCGTCGAGGTCACTCGCAGCCGCGCCGCCTTCTGGGAACCACTCTTCGAGGACCAGGGCCGGGAGCTCTCCCTCGACCTCCCGACCCCACCCGCGATGGTCCGCTCGTCGGCCGAGGATCTCGCCGCCGCACTCGACGCGCTGGTCGAGAACGTCGTCGCCCACACGCCCGACGGCACCCCGGCCCGGATCACGCTCACTCGCGAACAGAACGGCGTACGGATCGTTGTCGCGGACAAGGGCCCAGGCATCCCGCTCGGCGCGGGGGAGCGCGGCCGCAGCGACCGCGGCTCCACCGGCCTCGGCCTCGACATCGCCCGCCGCTGCGCCGAAGCCGCCGGCGGTGACCTCACCATCCACCGCAACGAGGTGGTGCTGACCCTCGCCACGCCCTAAGGCGTGTCTCCTAAGGCCGTGTCTGCGCGGTCACGACCGCGAGCGCTCGCTGCAGGTGTGGCGCTTCGTCGTCGGCCCGGGTCGCGGCGGCCAGGTCGACGGTGGCCTTACCGACGAGCGGGCGATACGTCACCCCGGGCACCATCAGTTCCGCCACGGGCGCGGGCACGACGGCGATCCCGAGCCCGGCCGCCACGAACGTGACCAGCGTCGACGTCTCCGCGACCTCGTGCCGCACCCGTGGCTCGAACCCCGCCTCCCGGCAGCGCGCGACCACGGTGTCGTGCATCACCGACCGCCCACCGCCGGCATGGATCACGAAGTCCTCGCCGGCCAGCTGCTTCAACCGCAGGCGTGCCCGCGCGGCCAGCCGATGCCCGTCGGGGAGTGCGACGATGAGCCGATCCGCGCGCAGGACCTCGAGCCGCAACGAATCCTCGTCGACCGGCGGACGCAGCAGTCCGAGATCGATCCGCCCGTCGAGCAGCGCGCCGACCTGATCGGGCGCGAGCATCTCGCCCTGGACCGAGACCTCGACGTCGGGCAACTCGTCGCGCAACGTGCGGACGAGCTGCGGAAGCAGGCTGTACGTCGCCGAGCCGACGCACCCGATCACCAGTCGCCCCTGGAGTCCGGCCGCCACCCGCTGCGCCTCGCCCGCGGCCGACGAGACCGCCGCGATGATCTGCCGGGCCCGGACCAGGTAGGCCTCACCGGCGGCGGTCAGCTCGACGCGTCGCGTCGTACGGCGGAGGAGCTGCAGGCCGAGCTCGGACTCCAGTTGGCGGATCTGCTGGGACAACGGCGGCTGGGCCATGTGCAGACGGGCCGCCGCACGGCCGAAGTGCCGCTCCTCGGCGACGGCGACGAAGTACCGCAGATGACGCAGCTCCACGTCATTCATACTCGCAGAGTCTCGATCGAGCGCAAATGAGTATTTCTCCATATCGGTCATACCGACCTACCGTCGAAGGCATGAGCGACGTGGTGATCTGTGAGCCGATCCGTACTCCGGTGGGTCGCTTCGGCGGCGCGCTGTCCGCGCTGTCCGCGGCCGACCTGGCCACCGCTGCGCTCACCGAACTGGTACGGCGAACCGGTCTGCGCGAAGGTGATGTCGACGACGTCGTCCTGGGGCAGTGCTATCCGAACGGGGAAGCTCCGGCGATCGGCCGGATCGCCGCGCTCGACTCGGGACTGGGGATCTCGGTGCCCGGTCGCCAGGTCGATCGCCGATGCGGCTCCGGTCTGCAGGCGGTGCTGGACGCGGCCGGCACGGTCGCGACCGGTGCGGCGAGGCTGATTGTTGCCGGAGGCACCGAATCCATGTCGCAGGTCGAGCACTACGCGCTCGGGCTGCGGACGGGTGTTCGCGGTGGCGTCGAACTGATGGACCGCCTGGTCCGTGCCCGGGAGACCGCAGGTGGGAAGCATCATCCGGTCCCGGGCGGGATGGTCGAGACGGCGGAGAACGTCCGGCGCCGGTACGGCATCTCGCGCGCGGAGCAGGACGAGTTCGCCCTGCGATCTCACCAGCGAGCCGTTGCTGCTCAGACGAACGGCAGGTTCACCGGCGAACTCGTCCCGCTGGAGGTGCCCGGACGGCGTGGCGCCACCACACTTGTGGCCGTTGACGAGCACCCCCGCCCCGACACCACGCTCGAGGGGCTCGCGGCGCTGCGGCCGGTCCGCCTGGCCGTCGACGATCAGGCGACCGTCACGGCCGGCAACTCGAGCGGTCAGAACGACGGCGCAGCCGTCTGCGTGGTCACGACGCGCGACGAAGCCGAGCGCCGCGGTCTCCGCCCGCTGCTCGCACTTCGCTCGTGGGCGGTCGCCGGTGTCGGCCCCGAGGTGATGGGCATCGGACCCGTCCCCGCCACCGCCGCGGCCCTCGACCGAGCCGGCCTCACCCTCGACGACCTCGACCTGATCGAACTCAACGAGGCCTTCGCTGCCCAGGTCCTCGCCTGCCTGCGCGAGTGGAAGGCCGATCCGGACGACGAGCGCCTCAACTCGAACGGTTCCGGCATCTCGCTCGGTCATCCACTCGGCGCGACCGGCGCGCGCATCCTGGCCACGCTGGCCCACGAACTGCACCGGCGCGGCGGACGCTACGCCCTGGAGACCCTTTGCATTGGCGGCGGCCAGGGCATCGCCGCAGTCTTCGAGGCAGTCAGATGACCGCGATCGCTCACCGTCAGGAGAACGCATGAGTGTCGACAAGGTCGTCGCGACGCCCGCCGACGCGGTCGCCGACATCGCCGATGGGACCAGCCTGGCGGTCGGCGGCTTCGGGCTGGCCGGCATCCCGTGGTTCCTGATCGAGGCGCTGCTCGACCAGGGCGCCGGTGATCTGACCGTGGTGTCGAACAACTGCGGGGTCGACGGCGCCGGCCTCGGCCTGCTGCTGCAACGAGGCCGGATCAGCCGCGTGATCGCGTCGTACGTCGGGGAGAACAAGGAGTTCGCCCGTCAGTACCTGGCCGGGGAACTGCACGTCGAGCTGACACCGCAGGGCACCCTGGCCGAGCGGCTGCGGGCCGGCGGGGCGGGCATCGGCGCGTTCTTCACCCCGACCGGCGTCGGCACGGTCGTCGCCGAGGGTGGACTGCCCTGGCGCTACGGCCCCGACGGGACCGTGGCCGTGGCGTCGCCGGCCAAGGAGGTCCGGACGATCGACGGTCGCGAGATGGTCCTCGAGGAGGCGATCGTCACCGATGTCGCGCTGGTCCGGGCCGCGGTCGCCGACCGGGCCGGCAACTGCGTGTTCCACGCGGCCGCGCGCAACTTCAACCCGGTGGCGGCGATGGCCGGCCGGCTGACGATCGTCGAAGCCGAGCAGGTCGTCGACGTCGGCGTACTCGACCCGGACGCGATCCACCTGCCCGGTGTCTTCGTCCAACGCGTCGTACCGCTCACTCCGGAACAGGCCGCGCGCAAGAGCATCGAGAAGCGCACGACCCGGCCGCGGTCCAAGGCCTGACCTGCCCTGAGCTTCGCGATTTAACTTGATTGACCGTCGGTCAGGTGGGTGTGAGACTCCGTGTCGTGTCCGAGGTCGCGAAGCTGCATGACGACGAGGTGGACATCGACGCTTCGTTGGTGGCGCGCCTGCTGGCCGAGCAGTTCCCGCAGTGGGCCGGTGCTCCGGTTCAGGTCGTCGCATCGTCGGGCACCGACAACGTGACGTTCCGGGTGGGTGCTGACCTGGCTGTCCGGCTGCCTCGTACCGAGTCGGCGCAGGGTCAGGTGGAGAAGGACCTGACCTGGATGCCGCGGCTGTCCCCGCACCTTCCCCTGGCGGTGCCCGAGCCGCTGGCGCTCGGTGTGCCTGGTGCGGGCTATCCCTTCAGCCGGGGCGTGTATCGGTGGCTGGAGGGCGAGCCCTTCCAGCTGGATCAGCTCCCCGACCCGATGAGCGCGGCGCGCGAACTCGCCGAGTTCGTTCACTGTCTGCAGACGGTCGACACGACCGGGGCTCCGGTTCCGCCGGACGACCCGTTCAGCCGGGGTACGCCGCTGGCGCCGCGGGACACGCTCTTCCGCGAGGCACTGGAGGAGTTGCGCGACGAGTTCGATACCGGACTCGTGCTTTCCGCGTGGGAGGCGTCGCTGGCCGCGGACACCTACGATGGTCCACCCAGGTGGATCCACGGCGATCTCATGCCGGGCAACGTACTGGTTGCCGACGGCAAGCTGTCCGCGGTCATCGACTTCGGTACGGCGCGGGCTGCCGACCCAGCGGGTGATCTCTTCGCGGCGTGGTACTTGTTCGAGGGCGACTCACAACAGGCGTTCCGGGACGCGATGGATGTCGACGACGACACCTGGGCCCGAGCCCGCGGCTGGGTCCTGTCCCTGGTCATGATCGCGATCCCTTACTACCGGACCCGCGATCCCGCCAGGGTGCGCGATGCCCAGCCCTTCATCGCCGAGATCCTCGCCGACTTCGCTGCGGAGCATTGACCCACGTTCAGGTCATGATGCCGGTTCGGTCGCCGTACGGCGTGGCAGACAAAGCTGCGCGGCGAGCAACCCGGCCGCACCGACCAGGACCCACAGCGCCCAGGGGCCGATCGCGTACACGGCGCCGCCGATGAGCGGTCCGGCGCCCGTGCCGATCGTGTACGCGACGCCGTACAGGCCCTGGTAGCGCCCCGCCATCCGAGGCGGAGCCAGACTTCCCAGGTAGGCGGCCGCGACGGAGCTGGACATCATCTCGCCGAGCGTCCAGATCAGCACCGTCGCCGACAGCAGGACCATGCCGTTCATGAACCCGGTCAGCGCGAGACCGGCACCGATCAGCAGGTTGCCGATGGCAAGTACGTACTCCGGCCGGTACCGGGAGACCACGCCGGTGGTGGGCAGCTCCAGCACCAGCACCACCAGACCGTTGAGCCCGATGAGGAGACCGAAGTCGCGCGCGCTCAGACCGACGTCGCTGACGTGCAGGGGCAGGCCGACGGTGGACTGGATGTAGACGAACTCGCCGACCAGGGTCATCACCAGGAATCGCACCAGGGCGCGATCGGCGAGCGCCTGCCGGTACCCCACCGTCTGGTCCGCCTGTTCTTCCGCATCGTCCTGGTCGGACAGCGGGTGGGGCGCATCCCGGAGCAGCACCGCCACGACCACGCCGAACAGCAGGCATGCGGCGGCGTTGCCCAGGAAGAGCTCCGCATAGGAGGTGCTGGCCAGCACACCGCCGATGACGCCGCCCAGGGCGGCGCCGATGTTCATCGCGAACCGGAACACCGCGAAGGCGGCGAGCCGTTGCTGGTTGGTCGAAACGGAGTCGAGCAGCACCGCGGCCGCGGCCGGCCGGTAGATCTGCGACGTCACGCCGATGAGACCGACCACCGCGACGATGGCCGATAGTGGTCCGAGGGACGGCACGATCGCCGTCAGCCCGGCCGTGGGTACGGCGGACAGCACGATGGTCCACCGCCGGCCGATCCGGTCGGCGAGGTAACCGCCGACGGCGTTGCCGAGCACGTTGCCCAGACCGGACACGCCCAGCACCAACCCCGCGGCGCCGGCGGAATAGCCGCGCTCGGTCAGGTAAAGCACGATGAACACGGGCAGGAAGTTGCCGACCCGGTTGACGAGGATGCCGAGGCTGATGATCCACACCCGGCCGGGCAGGCTGCGCAGCGCGTCGCGGAATCGCGGCTCGCCGACGTCCGACCGGTCCGGCGGCGCGGTGCTCACGCGATGGGCTCGGTGCGCACGTGGATCGCCGCGGCCAGCCGCCTGCCATGGGCGATCGCTTCGGTGGCGGTTGCACCGCGGGCGACGACGTGACCGACCTTGTCCTCGTTCCAGGTCAGCGGCGGTACTACGTCACCCGGCCCCACCTTCAACTGCAGGTCGACGAACGCCGGGTCCGCGCGTACGGCGTCGACGCCGGTCACCTCCACGACCCGTCCGGGCTCCGGCGTGAGGAACCGGACGGCCGCCCCGCCTCGAGCATCGGGCGACGTGGTCAGTGGCTCCACGAGGCCGAACCCGGCGCCCAGCGCGTAGCGCTCCATGTCGACGCCGTAGGCGATCTCGGCCAAGTCGTTGATCCGGTCGCCGCCGATGCGGTTGTGTGACTCGACGATCCGCGGGCCGCGCGAGGTCAGCTTAACCTCGGTGTGCCCGGGGCCGTTGCGCAGTCCCACGGCGTCGAGGAACTCCGTCACCAACTGGGTGACCTCGCGCAGCGTCTCGGCCGAGCAGGCGCTGGGCTGCGAGTGCCCGATCTCGACGAAACCAGCGCCGCCGACCTCCTTGTCCGTCACCGCGACGACCACGTGCCGGCCGTCGAAGGACAGGGTTTCGACGCTGATCTCCGGGCCGTCCAGGAACTCCTCCATGAGGAACTCGTCGAAGGATTCGGCGTCGGACAGGTCCCCGGTGACCCAGTGCCCGTCGTCGAGGGATCGGTACCGTTCGGCGACCACGTCCACCTCGGCCCGGTCGCGGACGGGAAACACTCCGAGGCTGCCCGATTCGCGGATCGGCTTCACGATGATCGGGAGCCCGTGCGCGTCGACGAACTCCCGAACGTCCCGCCCGGACCGGCCGACCGCCGAGGCCACCGGGCTGATGCCCCTCGCGGCCAGGTGCCGGCGCATCCGCCACTTGTCCAGCAGGAGTTCCACGGTGGCGACGGACTCGCCGCCGAGGCCGAGCGCCTCGTTGATCCGCGCCGCCGGCAGCAGTCCGAGTTCGAACAACGACACGGCCGCCTGGAACGGGTACGCCTCGTGCAACGCGCGGACCAGTGGCAGGAGCCGGTCGATGTCGCCGTAATCGAGTAGCAGCGCCTGATCGACGTACGGCGAATGCTCGAACGCGTCCGGGAACTGGACGAGAACCACCTCCAGTCCGAGCTCCCGAGCCTTTCGCAGTTGTGCGAGCTTGCCGCCAACAAGCAGAACGCGAGGCCGTCCGGTGCTGACCATCTACTTCCTTCCGCTACGGGTCTACCTGCCGATGTCCCCGAATCTGCTGGTCTGAGGTAGGCCCACACATCGGAAGTCCTCCCTATCCGCGCTCGTCAGCAGGTCCCTAGGGAGTCCGGGGAACGGCTCATGGCGCATGGTGGGGACATGGATCTTCACTTGAGTGGTAAGACGGCACTCGTCACCGGTGCGAGCAAGGGCATCGGATTGGCGACGACACGTGCTCTCCTGGCCGAGGGCGCCAAAGTCGTCGCGGCTGCCCGGACCGTCGACGGAGAGCTCGGCGCGTTACCGGTCGAGGCCGTTGCCGTCGACCTGAGTACGGCGGAGGGCCCGGGACGTCTCGTGGACGAGGCGATCTCGCGGGTAGGCGGTTTCGACATCCTGGTGAACAACGTCGGCGCGGTTCGGCCACGGCCGGCCGGAGTCACCTCGGTGACCGATGCGGACTGGCTAGAGACGCTGACTCTCGACCTGCTGTCAGCGGTCCGGACGACCCGGGCCGCAGTACCCGTCCTGGTCGAGCGGGCGGGCGCCATCGTCACCGTGTGCTCGGTGAACGCGACGCTTCCGGATCCTCTGGTGATCGACTACAGCGCTGCGAAGGCCGCCTCGCTGAGCTTCTTCAAGTCGTTGTCCAAGGAGCTCGCGCCACGCGGCGTCCGCGTGAACACGGTCAGCCCCGGCCCGGTGGCGACGGATCTGTGGCTGGGCACGGGAGGCGTCGCGGAGACCGTCGGCGGTGCGGTCGGTGCCCAGCCGGGCGACGTCGCGGCTCAGGCGGCGGCCGCGTCCCCCTCGGGTCGGTTCACGCGGCCCGAGGAGGTCGCCGACGTGGTGGTGTTCCTGGCCAGCGATCGCGCCGGCAATCTCATCGGCGCCGACATCATCATCGACGGCGGTCTGACACCCACCATCTGAGGCGTGCGTTCGTTACCGGACGGGCCAGGTTGCCTCGGTGACCTGGCCGCCGAGTACGTCGACGGTGAGGCGGACGGGTCCGTCCGGCAGGACGTAGAGGTCGTAACGGCCCGTGGGGACGTCGGCGAAGACTGCCGAATGGACGAGTTGTCCGTCGGGGGATGACCGGGGAACCACCGCCACGTGCGGAAGACGATGGCCCCCGTGCGCGCGCCCGTGTCCGTGTCCATGGCCGTGGGTGCGCTCTTCGTCTTCGTGTGCGGGTGGTGGATCCCCGGCCGGGCGGCGTTCGATCTCGGCGTCGTCCAGGTCGGCAGGGGTGGTGACGACGATCGCGCCGACGCCGTCGCCGATATCGAGCAGGACCGAGGAACCCTTGCCGGCGTGGGGATTCTCCTCGGCGTTCGTCAGTGGCCTGGTCATGACACTGCGGGCAGGCCCGGCTTGGACGAATAGCCGCCGGCCGGAGTACCGAGGTACGGGAACCAGTTGAGGTAGTCGGAGTTCGTGTTCGACGTACCGTCCTTGATCGCCCCGGCCGCGTCGTCGGGCTTGAAGGCGGGATCGACCAGCGGAATCGTGAGGCCGGCGATCGCGCGGAGTTCGACGGTGACGACGTCGTCGAAGACCCGACGCCCGTTCGGGAAGCCGGCGGCGTCGCCTGCGACCAGGCCCAGCGGATTCGGCTTCTTCGCCGGCGGTACGGCGACGTTCAGCCGCAGCATGTCGGCTTGGACCGTGCCGGTGAAGTTCTGGAAGCCGGGTACGACGCCCTTCGGAATACCGGTCAGCAGGATCGCGGCCAGATCGGCCCGGGCCTTCTTGTACGCAGCCAGACGTGGGAACACGCCCGGATAGAGGACCGGCAGCAGTCCCGCGAGCTCGGGCTGGGTGACGAACTGCGCGAAGGCCTTGTCGTCCTTGGGCGCGCGGCTGTTCCACCGGTCCTTCTCCGCCATCGGCACGATGACCTCGTTGAACAGTGGGTTGCCCAACCGGGAGACCTGCCTGAAGGGGCCGTGCCAGATCGGGGCGCCACTCAGGTCGTCGAGGATCCGGGACTCCTGGCGGCTCGCGCTGGCGTAGACGCCGATGACGGACTTCGGATCCAGCACGTCCTTAGGAGTCTTGCCGTCGCGGGTCAGGTCGCTGATCGGGACCTGGAGCGCGATCGTGTGCACGTTGGATCCCTGCAGCCCGTTGACGCCCATCGCGGCCGCGGACGGGATCAGGTGGGCCATCTGGAACGGCCGCAGCGTGCCGAGGTCGAAGATGCTGCCCAGGTCGGCGAAGAACCCGTCGGCGCGCTGCCCGGCGAACACCTGGCGATTGCGGCCGATGGTGTGGATCGCCGACCGCGCCAGCTTGGCGTAGTTCGGCGTACTGCGGACTCCGACGTTGACCGGGGGAGCGGCCAGGTCACGCGCGAGGATCCGGGCCTGGCCGTTCTCGACGCGGGTGACCGAGTAGAACTGCGGACGGTTCCAGTTCGGGTCCGTGAGCGAGGTGATCGGGCCGGTGTTGTACAGGAACGTCTTCTTGTTCCGGATCTTGGCCTGGAAGCGGAACTGGTAGCTGATGTCGGCGCGGCCGGTGCCGCTGTTGGAGATGTGCAGCTGGTAGAGCACGTCGTCGCCGAACTCGTAGAAGTTCGGGCCGCCGTACGGGAGCTGGAACGGGATGAAGTTGGCGATGATCGTGACCGTGTCCGGTTTGTCCGGGGACACGAACGCGTACACGTCGGTGTTGTCGGCGACCGGATCCTTCGAGATCTCCGGCGCTTCGCGGTGCGAAGACATGACAGATTCCTTCCTCAGGCTGTGGTCTTGCCGGCCAGGCGCGCGGCCAGCTCGCGATCTGTGATCAGGACCTCGCGCTGGCCGACCAGGATCGCCAGCTGCCCTTTCTTCACGTTCTTGACGTGGACGACGAACGACTCGGCGCTGGCCAGGTCGGCCGGCTGCAGCGGCTTCGCGGCATCCGTGGACTGCGCACCGAAGATCTGGGGTGCGGCGATCGCACCGGCCGCACCGACCGCGGCCGCGGTTCCGGCGCCTGCGAACACCAGGAACCCGCGGCGTGTGGTGTCACTCATGACTCCTCCTCCTTGTCCGGTGACCACCGGCGACCGCCGGTCGTCGAGTGTCCTTCGACGCGGTCCGCCGCCTGGATAGGCCTGGAAGGAGAACGCGATTCGCTGCGAACCCTGACCGCCCTATGGCTGGGGCATGAAGCGAGCGTTTGTGTGGGTGCTGTCCTGTGTCGGCTTCGCCATGGTGCTGTGGCTGTTGCTGGCTCCGCCTGACTCCGGGTACGAGCGCACCGAGTGCCATTCGGTTCTGGGCACGAACACGCTGCCGGTCCGCGGGCTGGTCGACGAGGGCGCGGCGCGAAACTGCGCCACGCGGCAGACGACGCGGGTCGGTTGGGCCGTGCTTATCGGCCTGCCGACCGCCGTACTGACCTCGACCGCCGCGACCAGCCGGCGGCCCTAGACCGGCAACCTGGCCCAGCGCCCGGTCATTGGGTGGCGGACTCGAGGGAGAGGCTGATGCCGTCGGTTTCCTCGTGGACGTAGACGTCGAGGCGCGTCCCGTCGTCGATCGAGACGCTACCGCGGCCGGTGGCGTTTGTGACCTGCTCGGTGCCGGTCTCGTCGTACCAGCGCATCACGGCATCGACCACGTAGCTGTAGTTCCCGGCCCTCGTCGCAGTGACCCGCTGACTCACCACGGGCTGCTCGCGGGTCGCGTGCAAGGTGGCGACTCGCGACCCTTCGAGAGTGATCACGATGACCTCTTCCTCCGCACCGTCCGTGAGCTGGTCGGAGACCGTGAGGTTGATCCCCTCGGCCTGCGGAGGCGGTGTGGTCGATGGGGGTGATGTGTACGGCTGACTGGTGGTCGGCACCACAGTCGGCGAGAAGTTCGAATTGCCACTGTCCTGACCCGGCAGGCCCGTTGCGACGAGGATCGGCACGACGGTGACAATCAGCCCGGTCAGGGCTGTCAGGGCCTGGCCCAGCGTGCCGATGCGGCTCCACCAGCTCTCGTGGTCCGGGGTCTCCGGCGTCTCCGGCCGCATTCCGTTGGATGTGCTCATCGCTCCTCCTAGCGCATTTCCGCTTTCTTCTGGGCAGAGCACTGACACACGATTGAAATACCTTTCGACGGCTGTCGAGAAGAGGCGCATCGCTCAAACGCATGTTTGTCCGCTGAGGAGCAGGTATCAGTACCGGCACCGAGGACTCTTATCCGCATCACGTCGATCGGAAGGAGGTTCGAGATGTCTGTGCCGAGGCGCGAATGCGCTGCGAAAACCGGGGATCGATCGAACTTCGCCGCCGCTGGCGGTCCGCGTCCTTTCACCATCCATTCAGGCTCGCCAGGTCGCGCGAAGTGCGTCCGGAGTTCGGGCTGTGGACTGCACCGAAATTGTCGGCGAGAATGCCGAAGAGGGCGGTCGGCCGACTCCGACACAACGGTCGCGCACCTTTCGCCGAGGCGGTGTCAAAGTCTCGCCCGAAAGGCTGGCGACAGTCCGGAGAGACATGCAATGGACCAGCAACAGCATCTCGACAATCTCGAGCTCGTCGAAAAAGTGCGATCCGCCGATCCGGCGGCCTGGGGGACGCTGACGGATCGCTACACGAACCTGCTGTGGTTCATCGCCCGCGGGATGCGGCTGAACCAGCAGGACGCGGCCGACGCCATCCAGACGACCTGGCTTCGCCTGGTGGAACGCATCGACACCGTCCGGCAGCCGGAGAGCATCGGAAGCTGGCTGGCCACGACCATGCGGCGCGAATGTCTGGCCGCGTTACGGCGCCGGTCCAAATTGGTTGTCTCGGAGACGTGGGACGACCTCCCGGACGATGCCGACCCGCTGGATGACGCGCTGCTGCAACGGGAGCAGGATTCGGCGTTGTGGCGGGCGTTCCGGTCTTTGAAGCCTCGCTGTCAGACCCTATTGCGAGTGTTGATGGCAGATCCGCCGCCCAGCTATGTGGAGGTCGCGTCAGCGCTGGACATGCCGGTCGGGAGTATCGGACCGACCCGCCAGCGTTGCCTGGCGGCGCTGCGGGCGATCATGTCGTCCGGCCCGTATCCGTTCGAGTCCACGGTCACGGAGCCTGGCGGAGGACTGGCATGAGCACCGACCGTGAGGACGACGCACTGCTCGAGATGTTGAGCCAGGTCGCAGCGGAGGCCGACCCCTTGCCCGAAGACGTCACGGCTGCCGCGCGGGAAGCGATCAGGATGCACGATCTCGACGGGCAGTTGGCTGAGCTGATCGCCGACTCCGCGAGTACTGCCGCGGACCTCGAGTACGAAACGGTACGGCGCGCAACTGCGGGCATCACCGCAGATCGCCTGCTGTCGTTCGAAGGCGGTGGCGTCCGGGTCGAGTTGGAGATCGCGCCGGGCGACGACGGGCTGACTGTCATCGGCCAGTTGGTCGGCGCTTCGCCGGTGGCCTGTGACGTCGAATGCGGCGACGGCCGCCGTGAGACGGTGCAACTGGATGAGCTGGGGCGCTTCATCCTCGATCGGAGGCAAGGTGGCCCGGTGCGGATCCGGTGCCGGTCCGTCAGCGGGCGTTCGGTCATCACGTCATGGGTCAACCTGTGACGCCCTCATCGGCCGAGGGCCACGAACGACAGCGCGGTCGCAACCGCGACAGGGTCGTCGTCGACGCCGGCGCGGGCCTCTTGGAGCGCGGTGCCGAACGAGGCTCGATCACGCAGTCGCCGGTGGAAGTCGACCATCAGCGACGCGGTGGTGATGTCGTTGACCGGTACGACGCTGGCCAGGAGGCTGGCCGTACCGAGCGGGACGAGGGCGGACACCGCACCGAGGAGCTCGTCCGCACCGATCGGAGCTGCAACGCCGGACTCGCAACTGGACAGCACGAGTCGCAGCGGCGCCCGGCGAAGCCTGCCGAGGTCGTAGAGAGTCAGCGGGCCGTCGTCCAGAGCCATCGCGGAGAACAACGGGTTGTCGCGGCGGAAGAGCCCGTGGGCAGCGATGTGTGCGATCCAGGCGCCGTCCATTGCGGCAAGGGTGTTCTCGGCGGTCGCTTGACCGTCGGTGAGGACGACTGCGTCTGGGTAGCCGCTGCGGATCTGCTGCATCTCGTCCTTACCGCCTTCGAGATCAGGTCCGACGACCAGTGCGACCCGGCGGTGCCGCGGTGCCGGGAGGCGGCCGGCCCGCAACCACATCGACGCCGAAGGCGCGACCACAACCGGGACAGATCTCAACACCGGCAGCATCGCCCAGGGCACCGCGTGCAACGCCGCCGGCGGCACGATCAGGGCCGGGGCGCCGTCGAGATCGGCAGCGGCCGGTCCCAGCAGAGCCTGCTGCAAGCGGAGGCCGGCCGTAGCGAGTCCCTCGAGAGCCCCGGCCGACGCTCGGCCGTGGGCGAGCCTGCGCAGCTGGAACAGCGCCAGGTCGAGTTCTCGGATAGCGGCCCCGACCGGACCGATCGGATGCATGCGTACCTTCCGCCCGACGACGGTGACCGCGTACAGCAGACCGTTGACGGCAGTGATCTCGACCAGACGATGCTCTCCCAGGCCGTCGATCAGCGCGCCGACGTCGGCCGCGTCATCGCGGTGATGCGGAGCGGCCTTGGTGTTAGAGCGTCGGCCGGCGAGACGCCTGGTCCTTGCCCGGATTGCCGCTTCGAGCCGGTTCCGTTCGAGCCGAAGGCGGTCGGTATCTCCGTCCGCTCCCAGAGCGGCGTCCAAGCGTCGCGCTACGTTGCGCAGCCCCGCGAGGTCCGCCGCCAGCTCGGGATCATCCGGAGGCCGGACGGGCGTCAAGGTCAGCGCACTGGCCCGCCACCGCTCGCTCCAGCGCAACAGCATGCGCGCGTCGTTCCGTCGTACGGCGTGACGCTGCGCCAGGGCGGCAAGTTCGACGCCGTAGACCGCGGCGTGCGCACGCAACTCTGGTGCGGCCAGAGTTCGTTGGTGGTCGGTGGCTGCTTCGAGGCCGTGCCGGCAGGCGATCAGCGTCGCGGCAGTGGCGCCGCGACCCTCGGCCCGCAGCGCGTGGGCGAGCCAGCCGGCCGCATGACCGAAGGTGGGACCACGATGGCGGAAGCGGGCCGCGCGGGCGAGATGCCGGTCGGCGTCAACCGGATGCCCTTGGGCGGCGGCCAGCCGGCCGGCCAGAAGATGCGCCGACGGTGCGTCCGGGGAGTTCAGCTCGTCGAGCTGATCGGCGAGCCGCCCGGCCTTGACGCTGAGCCGATCGCCACGCTGGCCGGCGTCGTACTGCGATTGGACCGAGACGTGCAGCGCGCGGGCCAGCCAGCCGTTTCTGCCCTGCTGCCGGAACAGTTCACCGGCGGCCACAGCGCGTTCCTCGGCCAGGTCGAGCCGGCCGGCAGCCAACGCCGCCTGCGCCACGGAGAACAGCAGCTCGGCTGTCCCGGTCCCTGTGCTGTCGAGACGCAGATGGTGCTGCAGGATCTGTTCGGTCGTCGTCACGGCTTCGGTCGCGAGCCCGGCGGCGAGCAGTACGGCGCAGCGGTCGATCGCCAGACTCGGCCATTCCGTCTGCAGCGCCGCGTACCGAGCGGCCGCCTCATCGAGGAAGCCGAGCGCCGCGGGCAGATCGCCGGACTGGAAGGCCACATCCGCGCGGTTGTGCACCAGCATCGCCGACTCCAGATCCTGCCCGGTGGCTGCCGACAACCGCTCGGCCACCACCAGGTCACGGTCGGCGTGAGACGCCTGTCCGAGGGCGGCGTATACGAGAAATCGATGGGTCCGCGCGCGAGCCTCCCACACCTGATCCTGGCCGCGATGCAGCAGCGTGATGGCCTGGCGCAGGTCCGCGAGCGCTTCGTCGTACCGCCCGAGCACCCGGAGCAGATAACCACGTCGAGTCAGCACTCTCCCGGCAGCAACCCCCTTGCTGTTGCCGACCGCCTCACCCAGCGCAACAAGTCCCTCCTTCGGCCTACCCCCGAGGCCGAGCGTGAGACCCAAGGTCGCCTGGACGTCCACGGCGCGGCCAGGCTCTCCGGATCTCTTCGCCAGACTAAACGCACGGCGAAGCTCCGCGACTGCTTCGGCTTGGCGACCGGAGTCGCGCAACACGATGGCCCTGGCCTGATGAGCGATCGACGCGCTCGCCGGATCTGGCTTCCCATCGAGCAGAGCGCTGGCCGCCGCGAACGCTTCGGCCGGCCGCGACACCGCCAACGGCAGCAGACGGTCCGGACCTTCCTGACCTCTGCTGGCTGACATTCAAGGAGTCTAAGTAGGTCAAGACCAAAACGGGAGGGGCGATGCAGCAAGACGATCCGGGCGAGCAGCCAGGGACGGACGACGTAGAGACCACAAGCTTGGAGACTCAGGCCCAGCAACCCGAGCGCGTGGACGCTGCCGGCGTACCCGACACGCCGGAGCAGGCCCAGCGGGATCTCATCCTCAGCTACTACGGTCCGGGCACCAGAAACGCGCTCAAGGTTCAGCAGGGGAGAACTGTCGGCTCCGACTGTGAGGTGGATTTCCTGTTCGAGGCCGACACCATTCTCGTTCGCGAGGAGCACTTCGAGCAGGTTCGCGGCATCCTCGACAAATTGCATTTGCTGTACGGCGACGAGGACAGGAGGCCCGTCTCCGAGCCCGTCCTGGCCGGCGTCCGGCTGGTTCGGCTCAAGCTGGGATCCAATCCGCACCTGGACACGCTCGAAACGCTGAGAATCATCCGCGAAGGCGGACTGGTATCTCTCAATCTTCCGGACGGCGGCACCGACGACGTCCTGATCACCGCGGCCGGTGCCGGTGCATCGGGACCGAACACGGTCCTCGTTGTGGCCGGCAACGGTGCCGGCTGCCCAGCGGAAGAGCCCGAACCGATGCCGGCCGGGAGTGCGCCGTACCCCGGCTATACCGCGGACCGTGCGGCCGGCGAGGGAGTCCGCGTGGTCGTCGTCGACACCGGTCTCGATGAGCAGGCGACCCAACGGAGCAGTTGGCTGAAGGGGGTGACCGGGGACCCCGACGACGACATCAATGGCACGACCCTCGACAACTATGCGGGCCATGGAACCTTCATCGCGGGAGTCATCAGATGCGTCGCCCCGCTGGCCGAGGTGCACGTATGCCGCGCGTTCGGTCCCGGCGGCGCAGTCACGGAAGCCGAACTCGTCCAGAAGCTCGACCACATCCTCGAGCACGACTATCCGGACATCATCAGCATGTCGGCAGGAACCTATACGTTCGACGCGACCCGGCTGCTGAGCTTCACGGTCTTCAACGAGCGACGACTGCGCCATCACAAGGGAGTCGTCATGGTTGTGGCCGCGGGCAACGACGGTGGCCGGGAACCGTTCTGGCCGGCGGCGGCGCCGTTCACCGTTTCCGTCGGTGCGCTGAGCACCCAGTGGCGCGGGCGGGCCGGCTTCAGCAATCACGGTGGTTGGGTGGACGTCTACGCGCCCGGCCAGAACCTGGTCAACGCGTTCCCCAAAGGGACGTACCAGTACCGCCAGCCACCTCACGTCGGTACTGGCCGGCCGGCCAGGGTGGAGAAGTTCTACGGGATGGCGAAGTGGAGTGGTACCTCGTTCAGTACGCCGGTTGTCGCGGGGCTGATCGCGGCGCGGATGTCACGGACCGGTGAGAACGGCCGGGAAGCGGCGGCCGCGCTCATCGCCGAGGCTCAGGGGGCGGCACAACCCGGTGTCGGAGCCGTGCTGCTCCCTGAGTAGTCAGCGCTCGTCCTCGATCGGGTCCCTCTCGTCGTCGGGGACTTGGGAGACCTCGGGCGGCGTGGCGCCGAGCAACGGGCGCAGGCGCCGCATCGCCTCGTCCGTGAAAAGGCCGGCCAGGCAGCCCATCATCACCAGCACCGTCATGCCGGCCGTGGAGGTCGTCTCGTCGCCGATGCTGATCAGTCCCGTGTTGACGGCGATGACGATGACCGAGCCGAGGAGGGCGGACCATGCCGGGCGCAGCAGGTACCACCAGACGAAGCCTCGCTCGAGGGTCTCGAGGCCGGCGCGCTGCGCGAACACCATGCTCTGATGGATGATGCTGCCCACGGCGCCGGCAGCTGCCCCCACGATCAGCAGTGACATGTTCAACGTGGTCGTGAAGTCCGGTCCCCACCACCGGACCGTCCGGGTCGCGATGACGTGGGGGCCGGCGATCTCCTGGGCGGTCACGAGCCGCTCGGCGATGCCGTAGGCGGCGACGAGACCGACCAGTGCCAGGACGGCTTCGGCGAAGTTGATCGCGCCAATCAGCCGCCGTGTGAACGGCTTCATCGCAGCCTTGTTCCGCCGCCTGCCGGCCGGACGTGCTGTGCTGCTCACTTGGATCCCTCCGGTTCCGTTCGGTACCTCCGCGGAAGAAGAGTCACCAGGCCGCGCCCGGATACATCGGGTCGTATCAGCCCAGCAAGTTCAACCTCTCATCGGTCATCACCACATCCGAGAGGAAACGGACATGACCACGACCCACCCCTGGTCCGGGTGAAGAACCATGGAATCGCAGCAGAACCAGCGCCTGGGCCAGCAGATCAAGGAGACGAATGCCTTCAGCCACAAGTCTCTCTTCCTCGGCATCCTGTCGTCCGTCGTGTCGTCCGCAATCATTCCTGCGCTGGGCGCGGGCCGGATCGCGACGCTGGCCGGAGCCGCGCTGAGCCCGTTGCTGGTGGCGGTGATCACCACGCGAGGACCGGGAGTCGCCCGTACCGTGGGAATCGCAGCACTGAGCGCCATCGCGCTCGTGATCAGCATCGGTGGGTTCACCCTGCCGGAGGCGATCGCCGGCCGCGGAACCCTGACGGCGGACGGCTCCGGCACCTTCGTGAACACCCGGCGGACCCCGACGCCCCCACTCCCGTCGGCACCGACGACCGAACCCAAAACGAAACCCGAGGCAACGACGCCCCCGACCACGCAGCCCGGACCGAAGCTGAAGATGCCGAAGAGCCTGACGTGCCCCGACGCGAAGGTCGGCGAAGCAGAGGCGTGCAAGCAGATCGGCGTGCAGAACGTCGGCGCCACCACCGTCGAGATCGGCACAGCGGGTCTGGAGGGCGACCAGGCCGGTGACTTCACCCTCACGAAGGTGTGCAACGGCACCTTGAAACCGCACTCGGCCTGCTCGGTGCGGCTGACGTTCCAGCCGACCTCCGCTGGAGTCCGCGAAGCCTTCCTGGTCGTCCATCTGAACCCCGGGGACGTCACGTGGCGCGTCACAATCAGCGGCAACGCCATCGACAACGGCGGTGACCCCGAGCAGTCCCCGGGGACCCCATCTACTTCACCCGGCGGAGCGAGCCAAAGCCCTGAGCCAGAACCAACTCCATCGGCGGGCTGACGCGCGGTCAGCGGGTGGTGATCACCGCCGCCCCTGGGGTGTCAGGGCTGAGGTTCGCGGCGTGGATGATCAGGAGGTTCGCGGCGACCGTGAGGACGAAGGCGGCGGCCACGACCCGGTGGTCGAGGCTCCACAGCGCCAGACCGGCCAGGCCGAAGAACGCGATCTTGACGATGGTGGTCACCACCGGGCTGCCGTGGTCCGCAGTCGGTGCGGCGAACAGGCCCCACACGATCGCCGCGGTCACCGGCAGGCCGATCGCCAGCAACACCCGCAGCGCGAGGTGGTCGCCGGTGCGCCAGCCCCACCAGGCGAAGATGCCCAGGCCGGCGAGCTCCATTCCGAAGGCCACGCCGAGGTTGCTCCAGCGCCAGATCTCGTGCATCGTCGTACGCTCCTCACATTTCCGAGAGCAGTGCTCTCTCTTATGTCCAGTGTGGGTGATTCCTGCTCGGAAAGCAAGAGCACTGCTCTCGAAAGTTGCCACCGCTCTCGGCCGTGACGACAATGAGGCGATGACGGAGACCACGCGGCAGCGCCAGCACCGGCAGACGATGGCCGACATCCTCCGGATCGCGCACCAGCAGCTCGCCAGGGAGGGCGCCGCCGCCCTGTCCCTGCGGGCGATCGCTCGCGAGCTCGGCCTGGTCTCGTCGGCGATCTACCGCTACGTGCCGAGCCGGGACGAGCTGCTGACATTGCTGATCGAGGAGTCGTACAACGCGTTCGGCGACGCCGTGGAGGCGGCGGAGTCCCGCTGCCGCCGCGACGACCTGGGTCGCCGGTGGCTGGCCATCGGCCGTTCGGTACGCCGCTGGGCGGTCGCGAACCCAGCCGAATGGGCCTTGCTCTACGGCAGCCCGGTCCCCGGCTATCACGCGCCCCCGGAGCGGACCACAGCCGCCGGGAGCCGCGTACCCCTCCTGATACTCCGTCTGCTCGCCGACGCAAAGATCAAGCCGACGCCCGAGGATCCCCCGATGACTGCGGCACTCCACCGCGAACTGGACCGGCTGCGCCCAGGCCTGCCCGGCGATCTTGCCCCTGAGGTGCTCGCCCGCGGTCTACTGGCGTTCTCCTCGCTGTGCGGTCTGGTGAGCCTCGAGCTGTTCGGCCAGTTCACCAACACCGTCACTCAGTTCGCCGGCCACCTCGATCACCAGCTAGCCCGCCTCGGCGCCGTACTCGGCCTCCCCGACCCAGCCTGACCAAGCTGCTCATTCAAATGCGGCGACGTCCAGGACTGCGCGGGCGAACGCTTCCGGAGCCTCCTGCGGCGGGTTGTGGCCGATGCCTGGCAGTTCGCGCCGATCGAAACCACCGATGAACAGCGGCTCGTCGACACTCGAGTCGTCGGCGCCGAGGCCGTCGGCGAGGGCGTCGAGCGCGATGGTCGGCACGGTGATGGCGGGCGTGGTCGCGAGCAGTTTCTCGAGGTGGTCGTAGCGGGGGTCGCCGGCGGCCGCACCGCGACGGTGCTGGTAGGAGTGGATCACGGTGCTGACGAAGTCGGGATTGTGCAAGCTGGGCGAGGTCGCAGCAAAGGTGGCGGCACAGTTTGTCCAAGTGGGCGACCACTGCCGCCACAACAGCCCACAGAGCTCGTCGGTATAGCGCTCCAGCCCGGCACGTCCGCGATCGGTGAGGAAGTAGTGGGTGTACCAGGCAGCGCTCTCGGCTTCCGGCGGTGCCGGCTCGGCGGACCGGGCGATGTCCTGGATGTTGTACCCGCCCACTGTGACCAGGCCGGTGACCCGTTCGGGCGCCACCGCCGCCGCGATGCAGGCCGCCCGGCCGCCCCAGTCGAAGCCGCCCACGACGGCGCGTTCGATCTCGAGTGCGTCGAGCAGGTCGAGCAGATCCTGGCCGAGCGCACCCTGCTGACCAGAGCGCATGATGTCGGCGCTCCGATACCGGGTTGGCCCGAATCCCCGGAGGTACGGGGCCACAACGCGCATCCCCGCATCGGCGAGGACTGAGGCGACCTCGTCGTAGCAACGCACGTCGTAGGGGAAGCCATGGAGGAGTACGGCGGTTGGACCGTCTGCCGGCCCTGCTGCGTCGTAGGCGATGTCCAGGACCGGTGTCGAGACAGTTCCCGACTTGTTCACACCGCTCGGATCCATCGAGGTCCTCCTCGTCGATCGACTGCTGCCCAGTTCCATCAGCGTCTCACTGACACCCGACCGGGAGGGTGGCCGTGTCGTGTCAGGCTGGCGGCGGAGTGGTGTCAGGGCAGACCGGGATGGTTGTCTGCATGACGAACAACAGCACTCCCTCGATCACCCTGACCGACCAGGACAAGCTCACCCTGGCGACCGCCGCGCACGGCGCTGTCGCACTCATCGCCGCCGCCGGCGTGAAATCGGCCGGCAAGGTCGCCGTCGCCGGCGCCCTCGCCCTGGCCTCCGCGACCGGCCCGGTCGGGCACGCGCTCGCCGAGAAGCAGAAGGGCGTGAAATTGAACGGCAAGTCCACAGCCGAGCTGGCCGACAAGGTACTGCCGGCCCTGACGGCATCCATGAGCCTGCTCAATCAGCAGGACCCGGCCGAGGCCGCCAACTTCCGCAGCACCGTCGTCACCTCGATCGACGCCGGCGCCCGAGCCGAGCGTGGCGGAACCGGCCCCGCCATGACCGAAATGATCCGCAAGATCACAGAAGCCCTCGACGCCGCCTGACGGGCATCTCCCGTGCCGGCGCCCAGCACTGAAGACCTGTTTCGAGGGCAGCTTGTCGAGCTGCCCTCGACCGGGTGACAGCGTCGGTTCGGCCCCGAGCTCTGGCCGGCCGGTCACGGTCCAGCAGCCGATGCAGGGAAGGAAATGCTGATCCGACCGCCTCCTCCGTGGTTAAGGTGCTGTGGTGCCGGACGTGGTGAACTTCATCGTGCATGATGCGCCCGCCCTTCGCGGCGAGAGCAATTACATTGCAAGGATCGACCTCGCTCCCTTCGAGTTCGAGGGTCAGATCGAGCAGGTTTGGCTGCAACGGACGGGCGACGACGGTGAGGCCATGCTGTGCTGTATTCCGTTCCGTGCCTACGGCCTCGCATTGCGCGACACGGTTCGGATCTCGGCCGAAAGCACTGTGATCGAACTCGTCAGACGTTCAGGACATCGAGCCTTGAGGGCTCTGCTCGCGGAGGCGGATGCAGAGCAGATCCGGATGGTCAAGGCAGAAATTGATGCTCGGATCTCGCGAGCAGGCTTGCTGTTCGAGTGGAGTGGTGATCGGCATGTGGCGATCGACGTACCACCCGGTGCCGATGCGGAATCAATGATGGACTACTTCGAGAGAGAGGAGGCTGCGGCTCACCTGTATTGGGAATGGAGTGACGTCGAGCGGTTCCGTATCTGAGCCTCCAGGCAACCTCGGTGCCGGCACGGGGCACGCTTCACATCCGAGAGCCTCCATGACGGCGTCGCGATTTGGATGCCTCGGTAGGTGTGGCTCGAACTAGTAGATCGTCGCAGCTAATTGTTTGGGTATAGGTGGCGGAGTTTGGTGCGTGCGTCGTGGGTGGTGAATTGCCAGTCGACCTGACGCTGGGTGGTGTTGGTGGCTTGTTGCCAGGCGGCGAGTTCGGTGTTCAGGAGGGTGAGGTCGTCGAGCCGGCGGTCGAGACATTGGCGGGTGAGCGCGGACAGTTCGATCTCGGCGATGTTGAGCCAGGAGCCGTGTTTGGGGGTGTGGTGGATCTCGAGGCGCTGCGCCAACGCGAACGCCTTGGCCGGATCGAACGCCTCATAGAGCGATCCGATGGTGTGGGTGTTGAGGTTGTCCATCACCAGCACCACCTTCTCGGCGTCGGGGTAGTCGAGGGTGAGTAGCCGTTCGGTCTGGTGGGCCCAGTCGGTCCTGGTTCGCTGTGGCTGGGCGTCGACGCGCCGCCAGCCGGCCAGCGGCTCGACCCAGCAGAAGATCGAGCAGGTGCCGCGGCGGACGTACTCGCTGTCTTCCTTCAGGTCCTGTCCCGGTGCGGCGGGGATCGGGTCGCGGGCGTGACCCAGCAGCTGGTAGGGCTTCTCGTCCATGCACACCACCGGACGCGCCGGGTCGAAGCGGCGGGCGTAGACCGCGAGAACGTCTTCCATCGCGGCAGCGAACTGCGCGTTCGCCGTGGGTGGGATGGTCCAGCACTTCTTCAGATGAGGACGCAGCCTCGTTTTTTTAACACCCGCCCGATCGTGGAGTGATCCAGGTCCGGAATGTCCTCGACCAGCGCGACGTGCCTTTCCAGCAACCGCAGCGACCACCGGGCATAGCCCTGCGGTGGCTGCGAGCACGCCAGCGCGATCAGCCTCGCCTCGACCTCGCCGGTCACCGGCGAGGGCACCGGCGGATGCTCGCGTTGCTTGCGCGAGATCGTGGCGTCCGCATCACCGCCGGTCTCAGCGAACCGCTTGGCGACCAGCCGCAGCATCTCGGCCGAGACACCGACCCGGGCCGCGAGCACCTCCTGGGTATCGACCTCGCCCACCGAGGTATCCAGCGCGAGCAGCACCCGCGCCCGCCTGATCACCGCGGCCGGATGCACCCCCGTCGTGGTCACCCGAACCAGCCAGTCACGATCCGCCTCGGTCAACACCACCGGACGCTTCATCAGCGAAGGCACGACAACAGTCCTGTCTGGCAGAGGGGAAGGAAGATCTGCCGGACCCAAACCTCCCAACCACACCCCCAGAACTAAGCAGCGACACGCTACTAGCGCCGCGCCAGGAAACGTCGAGGTCGTTACCGCGCGTGCCTTCCGCCCGGGGCAATTTCCGGGGAGAACCTCGCAGCTGCACCCTTCTACCCACCGCATACCCGGGGTGAAGGGACAAGATCAAGGGTGAACCCGCACCTGGCCGCCGGGGCGGGCTTCGGGGTGGTGGTCACTGCGGATTACCTCCCCAACCTAGCTTGACGCGGCACCAGGCAGGATCGTCGACCATGCCGGTACGACGTCCGCGACCGCGTCCTGGGTACAAGGGCTTGATCCCGTACCGCGTCTACTTCCCGACCTGCCACAGATACCAGGCAGGACTCAGCCGCACCTTCTACATCCGCGGTCTGTGAGTCAGGGGCCGAGGCTTCCTGTTCTGTGCGGGCGACCTCGGCCTTCTGGCTTTCCAGCCGTCTTCGTTCCGGCTGGCCTGGCGACCTTCGCGATGGTTGCGTTCGGCGTACTCAGCGCACGCCTCGACCGTGCCTCTGACGGTTGCCGGAACTCCGGTTCCGGGGTCGCGACATATCCGGTGAGAGCCCCTCGTGGGGGACGATCTGGAGGTGGCGGAGTGACGACGGTGGTGCTGGGGGGATCGGATGGGTTGCCGGTCCAGGACGGGTTCTGGTTCGCACCCACCGAGGGCCGCACGAAGTGGGGTCCCTACGACGCGGACGATCCCGCGCGCAAGGACTACGTTGTCCGCGGGTACGACGCGAACGACCGGCAGGTCTACGCGACCACCGAACTCCCCGGACACCCGGGAATGCACGCTTCCGTACACCAGGACTTCCCGCGACGGCACGACGACAGTCACCCCGACGGTCGCGCCTGTCTGCAAGTACTACAACTGGCCGTCCTGATCAGTTGCGTCAGGCAACGTCGATGACGCGGGCGGCGGGTGCTGGGTTCGCCGCAGGACGACCAGCGGGATCGGGCGGTCTGTCCGCGAGCCGAAGCGTCCGACATCCGGGTAGCGGGCCACCACCTCCTGCCAGAGCTCGTCGCGCTCGGCCCCGCCCGCTTCTGCCGCGTGCACCGCAACGACGTCGGTGCCGATCTCGACTGCGGCGTCCGGATGAGTTCGGAGATTGTGCAGCCAGGCGGGATCGCTCGGCTCGCCTCCGTTGGACGCGACGACGACCACGCGGTCGCCGGCATGGCAGGAGTACACCAGGGGCGTGACCCGCCGCGCGCCGGTTCGCGCCCCCACGTGGTGCAGGAGCAGTACGGGCGTTCCAGCCAGGGGGCCGCCTAGGCGGCCGCCGTTCGCGCGGAACTCGGCGACCACCTGGCTGTTGTCCGCAGCTGTCATGAGGCGAATTCGTAGGTCAGCGCCACCTTGCCACGGTCGAGCTGCCGTACGTCGAGCAGCTCGGCACTGCGGCGTGGTGAGGTCGCGAACAGCGCGGTGCTCTCCGTACCGGCGACGAGCGGGTACGTGATCAACCGCAGCTCGTCGACCAGGCCGGCGTCGATCAGGGACGCCGTGATGCGCGCTCCACCGACAAGGTAGATGTCCTTGCCCGGCTGCTGCTTGAGTGCGGCTACGTCGTCGATCGAACGCAGGAAGGTCGTGTTCGGCCACGACGTGGTCTTCAGCGTGCTGGAGAGCACGTAGTGGGGCGTCTGCTTGATGAAGTCGGCCCACTCCCGCTCGGCCGGCGTCGGCGGCTCGCTGGTGAGCCACGCCGGCGTCTCCGGCTTGGTCTGGATCCCGGTCCAGTACGTCTCGTAGCCGGGGTACATGCCTCCGCCGAGCAGGCAGGCGTCGATCTGCGGCGTCAGGCCGTAGTCGTCCGACCACGCCTCGACCCAGTCGGCGGTACCGTCCGGGCCTTCCACCTTCGCGTCGAGCGACATCTTCATGGCGGCGATGAGCTTGCGCATTGCGTCCTCCGTCTGCTGTGCGGCCGCCCGTCGTCGGACGACCTACACAGACAGACCCGCACCGGTCCGCCGATTCGTCGTGCGCAGCGAAAGTTCTATTCGGACGGCAGTCCGAACGCCGGGAACAGGGCGGAATCCTGGAACGCGACCATGCGCGTGATGCCGGTGGGAGAGACGGTCAGCACGATCACCGCGTGTGCGCGGTGGACGCCATCGGGACCGCGTGAGTACACGCCCAGCGCGTCCTGATCGTTGGCCCGGATCCGGACGGTGCGCAGACCACCGGGCTCGAGCAGCAGGTTGGCGCCGAGGAAGCGGGCCACCGGATCGCGGCCGGCGAACCAAGTGAGCAGCGGCGGCATCTCCAGGGTGGCGTCCGCGCGCAGCAGCTCGGCCACCGCGGCGGCGTCCGCACGCTCGATCGCTGCCGCGAACCGCTCGACGAGTCCACGCCGCTCCGCCTCGCCCGGCTCCGCGACGTCGTCGACGACCGGCGTCGATCGGGCCACGTCGGCCCGAGCCCGCCGCAGCGCGCTGTGCACGGCGGTCGGGGTTGTGCCCAGCAACTCTGCAACCTCGGCAGCCGACCACTGCAGGACATCGCGCAGGATCAGTACGGCGCGGGACCGGGCCGAGAGATGTTGCAACGCGGCGACGAACGCGAGCCGGATCCCCGCTCGCGACATCGCCACCGCCGCGGGGTCGTCCGGGAGGTCACCGAGGAGAATGTCCGGGTACGGCTGAAGCCACGCCACCTCCGGTCCGGCCACCAATGGCACGTCCGGGTCGGTGCTCGGGGCGCCGAGACCCGATGGCAACGGTCGGCGGCCACGACGCTCGATCGCGGTCAGGCAGGCGTTCGTGGCAATGCGATACAGCCACGTCCGCGCCGATGACCGGCCCTCGAAGCCGTCGTACGACCGCCACGCCCGCAGGTAGGTCTCCTGCACCACGTCCTCGGCCTCGTCGATCGAACCGAGCATGCGGTAGCAATGCGCGAGCAACTCGCGGCGGTACGTCCCGGTGAGCTCGGTGAACTCGACACTCGTCGTCACAGCTTCCCAGGCTACGTCGCGACTTGATGGGCATGGACAAACCGGTTCGAGGGCAGCTCGGCGAGGCCCTGGGTGCCGGCCAACGCACGCAGCCGATGGTCGTGAGAGTTCCAGGACGGAGCATTCATCAACGTCGGCCATGTAGCGCTGTCCGCACCGTGGCCGCTGGGCAAGTGCCCCTGCGAACTTCGGCAACAGCGATATTTCAGCGTCGCGACCGGATAGCAGGCAATAGGCTGGCGAGCCCACTGTCCGCCGTGCATCAGCTTCGACTTCGACCGCCGATCGCCGCTTATCCGTCCGTGATGGCGTCATCCAGGTCGGCAGCGGCATGATGCCTACCATGCGAGGTCCCTCAGCGCTCGGGCATGTGTCGTTCCGGCGTGCCGTGACGGAGACATACCGCCGTGTGTTCCGGCCGCCGTGGGAGCTGCCGGCCGCGCTGATCGGCAACGCGCTGTTGATGACGGCGGCCTGGTTCCTCCTGCCACCTCAGATTCACGACTGGCTGTTTGCCTTGCACGGGCCGCTGGCCTTTCCGGTCCTCCTGGCTACCTGGATGCTTGCGGATACGCCGTCCACAAACGTTGTGGGCGACGATCACAGAAAGGCGGTGTCGGTCCTGAACGATGGCGCGGCGTTCCGGACGTGGCTCACCGCCCGCTGCCTCGTGCTCGCATCGCTCGTCGGGTTACCGTGCGCTCTGATCGCTCTCGTCATCGGCGTCCAAGGCCAGCATCCCGTCAAGGTCGTCGCCGCCTGCGTAGTTCTGGTGATCCTGCCGCTCGGGATCCTGCCCGTGGCAGCCTGGCTCGGCCTCGTGTTCCCGTACAACCCGCGACCGCTGCGATGGCGCCGGCAGCATCGAAGCGATCGGCGGACGACGATACGCTGGGGGATCCTGTTGGTCGCTCCGTACCTGGTGGTGCCGGCGATCGCGGCGACGGTCGTCCTCCCGTCGATTGTCGCGGCACAGTGGCTTTTCGACGCCCCCGAGCGTCAGCTGACGCAGCCGCAGTTCGTCGCAGACGCCCTGATGATCTGCGCGACGGCGCTCGTGGTCGGATGGCTCGGACTGTGGGTGGCCGGCCGACTGCGGCAGCGGCGCCACGACCGGTTGACGACATACCTGCTCGACTCCAACGCCGGCTGATTGATTATCAGCCAGGCGTGGAAGTCTCCACGGTTCCAGGGGCTGCCAGTTGCCGCCACCTGGTCGTTTCATCTGCCGTTGGCTCCGTCGCTGCTCCGTGGACTGCTGCTGAACGAGGGTCAGCGTCGCGATTTCGTGAGCACGGGCGCCTGGTCCGAGGGCAGCTCGTCGAGCTGCCCTCGCACCAGTTGACTTACAGCCTTGGCTCGAGTTTGAAGTCGTGCTTGTGCTTGGTGAGCCAGTCTTCGAGGGACTGCAAACCAGGGTTGAGGTCGCGGACCTTGGTGAGGTCGCGGTCGCCGGTGAAGCGGGCGGAGTCTTCGGCGTAGAACTGGAACATGTTGGCGATTTCTACTGCCAGGGGGAATTGCAGCGCGCGGAACTCGTCCCAAGTGAGGGGCTGATAGGTGATGTCCTCGCCCAGGGTGTCCTTGAGGGCCGCGGTCAGGGCTGCGGCGTACTGGTCGCCGGTCAGGTGGTCGCCGGCGATGCTGACCGTCTGGCCGATCAGTTCGGGGCCGCGGCGGAAGACGCCGAGTGCGGTGCGGCCGATGTCTTCCGAGGCGATTCCGCTGAGGGGCTGGTCGGCCATCGGCATGTTGAGGATCAGTTTGCCGTCGGCGTTGCGGACCGGCTCCATCCCGCTGATCAGCGAGTCGAAGTAGAACGTCGTACGGAGGAAGGTCGTCGGTACGCCGTACTTCGTGAAGAGCGCGTCCGCCTCGCCCTTCGCGTCGAAGTGGGGGACCTTGTAGCGGCCGTCGTCGAGGCTCGGTACGTCGTCCCGGCCGGCGAAGAACGGCCGGGTGTCCTCGAGCGTCGACCAGATCAGGTGCTTGACGCCTGCGTCGCGCGCGGCCTGCGCGGCCCTCTCGGCCTGGGCGAGCTCCATCTCGGCGCGCGACCGGGCCGCCTCCTGCTCGGGAGTCCGCTCGACCCAGTAGTTCGTCACCACGAAAGCGCCGTACGCGCCGTCGAAGGCGGCCCGCACGCTCGCCTCGTCGTCCAGATCGGCTGCGACCACCTCGGCGCCGGCGGCCGCGAGTTCCTTGGCCTTGGCGGAGTCCGGGTTCCGGGTCAGCGCCCGTACGGCGAACTCGTGCGAGGGATCGTCGAGGATCGCCCGGGCCAGTCCACCGCCCTGCGCTCCGGTGGCTCCGACGACGGCGATCAGCTTCTTCTCACTCATATCCAGCAACTCCCAGAGGTCGGGTTGATGTGTCAACTCGATCGATCGTAGCTCGTCTGGTTGATGTGTCAACCCGACCAGGTAGGATGGGGGTCGTGGGCAAGGAACCGTGGCTCGACGACGACGAGCAGAAGGCGTGGCGCAGCTATCTGCTCATGCACAAAACGCTGGAGACGCACCTCGAGCGGCATCTCCAGCGCGAGTTCGGCCTGTCCAAGTCGGACTTCGAGATCCTGGTCAACCTGTCCGAGTCCGAGACCGGCCGGATGCGCGCCTTCGAGCTGGGTCAGCTGACGCAGTGGGAGAAGAGCCGGATGTCGCACCACCTCAGCCGGATGGAGAAGCGCGGCCTGATCAGCAAGGAGTCCTGCGACTCGCGGTACCCCGAGATCGCCATCACCGAGGCGGGGAGGGCCGCGATCAAGGCCTGCGCACCGGCCCACGCGGCCCGGGTCCGGGAGTTCTTCGTCGACGTCTTCGGCCCGGACCGGCTGGCGGTGCTCGGTGAGGTGTCGGAAGACATCGTCGAGGCGATCGGCAAGCACTGCCACACCGACTGCCCGCCGGCGGTCAGCGGTCTCGACGCATCCTGAGGAGAGCTCTCAGAGAGCTTTCAGCAGGACTTGATGGTCGCTTGACCTTCTCTTGGAGTGCGGCTGAGGCGCCTCCGGCGAGGCTGAGGCCATGGTCACCACAGATGCCTTCTCCTCACCCCGCCGGCGCTGGCTGCGCCGGGCGTCGGCCGCAGCGATCGCGACCGCGGTCCTCGGCATCGGCGGTACCGGGCTGTCCGTCGCCGTCGTGTCCGCGCGACACTCCGGCTCCGGCAACTCCGGCAACACCGGTACGACGGCCACCGGCTCCGACGACTCCGGCTCGAGCAGCAGTTCGGGTTCGAGCAGCTCCGGCTCGAGCTCCGACGACTCCAACAGCTCGGGCAGTGGGCTGGGCTCGGCGGGGTCGGGCTCCACGTCGCAGGGTGGGAGCAACGGATCATGACCGCGTCCCGGACCTGGTCGGCCTGGAGCTGCACGGTCCGCCTGACGGTTGACGACCCCGCCGTCCTCGGCGCCGCGTGCGGTGAGCTGAAGGCCCTGATGGATCGCGTCGACAAGGCGGCCAGCCGGTTCCGTCCGGACTCCGAGCTGTCGATTGTCAACAACCGGGCCGGCGCCCTCGTGCCGGTCTCGCGGCTGCTCGTCGACCTCGTCGACGTGAGCCTGGTGGCCGGCTCGATGAGCGGCGGCGCGGTCGACCCGACCGTCGGCTCGGCCCTGATCGCCGCCGGCTACGACGAAGACATCGAGGCGGTACGGCGGAGATTCCCGCAGCCGACCGGTGACGCGAAGCCGGTCCCGGGCTGGCAGAGCGTCCAGCTCAACCGCAAGCTCGCCCTGCTCGGCGTACCGAAGGACTCAGCGCTCGACCTCGGCGCCACCGCCAAAGCGTGGACCGCCGACCGGGCAGCCCTGGTACTCAGCAAGCGCTACGGCTGTGCAGTCCTCGTCGAGATCGGTGGTGACCTGCGAGCCGCGGGCAAGCCGGCCGAGCCTTGGATCATCACCGTCGCCGAGCGCGCCGGAGACTCCGGAGTCCTCGTCAGCCTCGCGCACGGCGGCCTGACCACGTCGACCCGGACAGTACGCCGCTGGCAGACCCCGACCGGCTACGGGCACCACGTCATCGACCCGCGCACCGGACGCCCCGCGGACGGCCCCTGGCGAACCGCATCCGTCTGGGCTCCGACCGCCGTACGCGCGAATACCTTCAGTACGGCGCTTGTCGCCACTGGCGAGTCGGCCGTGGGGCGACTGACGCTGGCGGGTCACCCGGCCCGGCTGGTCGCCGACGACGGTGAGGTCACCGAGCTGTCGGGCTGGCCGGCTGCGAGCAGGGCCGCCTGATGACCCTGTGGTACCTGGCCCGCGCGGCCGGAATCGTCGCCATGATCATGTTCACCCTGTCGGCCGCCCTCGGCATGGTCATGTCAGGCAGTCGGCGGCCGGAGCGCCGCTTCTGGCTGCAGTACGTGCACCGCTCGGCCGCCGCCACCGGGCTGGTCCTGCTGACCACTCACGTCATAGCTGTCATCACCGACAGCTTCGTCGCTATCAGTCCGACGGTCCTGCTCTGGCCGTTCGGTGCCGGCTATCGGCCGTTCGCGATGGTGGTCGGCGTGCTCGCCCTCTACGGGATCGTGCTCACATCTGTCGTCGGGGCCGCACGAGGCCGGTTGGCTCGGTCAGCGTCCTTCGCCAAGCACTGGCGGACGATCCACATCGCCGCGTCGGTCGGCTGGCTGCTCTCCATCGGGCACGCACTCCTGGCCGGCACTGACCGCGGTACGCCGTGGATGCTCGCCATCACCATCGGCTGCCTGACCGCGGTCGGTGCAGCCGCTGCCTACCGCGTCCGCGCCACCACGTCTCCGAACCTTGCCCGTGCCTGGAGGGCCCAATGACGATGACCATGCAAGACACAAGAGTCATCGGTCAGGCCCGAGTGCTGGCCGGACTCGACCAGGGCCGACTGGACCGGCAGCGTCACCTCTGGATCCACGGAGTCCAGCCGGACCTCACTCGCGAGGACTACACAAAGCTGTCCGAAGCTGTCGGGCTCAGAGGACGCGGCGGCGCGGCCTTTCCGGTCGCCCTGAAGCTCGCGGACCTGCCGGCCAAGGGCGTCGAAGCTGTCGTCGTCAACGGCTCGGAGAGCGAGCCGGTCAGCCGCAAGGACCGCCTGCTCCTCACCCTCGCGCCACACCTCGTCCTGGACGGCGCCACCAGCCTGGCTCACGCGCTCGGCGCGCCCCACGTGCTGATCGCCGTCCACGACGCGGCCGCGGCCATGTCCGTCCGTGAGGCACTGATGGAGCGTGATGACGGTCTGGCGATCGAGGTCACCGACACACCAGGCCGCTTCGTCGCGGGCGAGGCCCGTGCGGTGCTGAGTGCGCTGGAAGGCGGTCCCGCCGTACCGCCCGGTCGGAGGGTGCTGCCGACGCGCAAGGGCTACCACCGGCGCCCGACCTTCCTGTCGAACGTGGAGACGTTCGCGCAGCTCGCCGTACTCGCGCGGCTCGGGGCCAGAGGGTTCAGTGACACCGGACTGATCAGCGAGCCGGGCACGCAGCTGCTGACGATCGACGGGGCTGTGCAGTGGCCTGGTGTGATCGAGACCCCGACCGGTGTGCCGTTGGACACAGTGCTGCAGTTCGCCGGCGCGGAACCCGGGCCGGTGCTGCTCGGCGGGTACCACGGCCGCTGGCTGCCGCGGACCGATGGTCTGACACTGCAGCGACCGGAAGTGTCCGCGGGCATCATCCTGGCGCTCGGCGCGGACACCTGCCCGCTCGGTGAGGTGCATCGGGTCGCTCGGTGGCTCGCAAGTCAGTCGGCGGGGCAGTGCGGTCCGTGTGTGTTCGGACTGGCGTCGCTGGTCGACGACTTCGACAGATTGGTCAAGGGCGATCCGGCCGCTTGGTACGACGCTCACCGGCACCTGGGGCTGATCCCGGGCCGGGGCGCTTGTGCGCACCCGGACGGCTCGGCGCGGTTCCTCGGATCGGCACTCGAAGTGTTCGGTGAAGACGTGCGGCTGCACCTCGCCGGTGGCGGTTGCGGAAGGCCGGTCCGGGGAGTCCTGCCGGTCCCGGGAGGTGCGTGGTGAACAAGCTGGAGATCGACTGGACGCGCTGCGACGGGCACGGCCTCTGCGCGACCCTGTTGCCGGACGACATCGTCCTCGACGAGTGGGGATTCCCGCTCCTGAGAGGTCGCGAGCTCACCGCCGGTGAGGTGCCGGATGCGCGCCGCGCAGTCCTGGCCTGCCCGGCCCTGGCACTGCGGCTGAACGGACCGGTCAAGCGGGTGTGACAGGCTCGTCCCGACATCACACCAGTGACAAAGGTGGACTAGTCTCTGAGTGACCGCACAACGTCGTGCGGTCCGGCGACGAGCCGCGCCGAGGTCACGTGTGGAGACGGTGGGGAATGCAGAGCAAGCTGGACGTCCAGAAGGCGGATGTGCTCGCCAAGGCGGTGGCCGCGGGGACACATGGGCACGACAAGTCGGTGGATCCGGCGAAGCTGAAAACCTTCCTGGAGCGGTACTACCGGTACGTCGCCGCCGAGGACGTGGCCGAGCGGCAGCCGAACGACTGTCTGGGCGCGGCACGGCATCACTACAAGACCGCGATGTCCCGCCCGCAGGGTACGGCGAAGGTGCACGTCTTCACGCCGACCCTCGAGGAGTACGGCTGGTCGGCGAACGGCCGGACCGTGATCGAGATCGTCATCGACGACATGCCGTTCCTGGTCGACAGCGCCGCGATGGCGATCGCCGAACACAACATCGAGCTGCTGCTGCTGATCCATCCCCAGTTCGTGGTCCGCCGCGACATCGCCGGCACCCTGCACGAGGTCCTCGACGACACCGAGGCGACGGACGGGCACGACCTGGTCCGGGAGAGCTGGATGCACCTGGAGGTCGAACGGATCGCGGACTCCGCCGAGCACCGCGCCCTCGAGCAGGAGCTGCAGAAGGTGCTGCACGACGTGCGCGAGGCGGTCGAGGACTGGCCGAAGATGCACGAGAAGGCGGTTTCCATCGCCGAGTCGCTGAACGCGGCCGACCTGCCGGTCGGCGAGAACGAGGTGGAGGAGGCGCGCGAGCTGCTCGAGTGGCTGGCCGACGAACACTTCACCTTCCTCGGCTACCGCGAGTACGACTTCACCATGGAGGGTGACCAGGGCATCCTGCGCGGCCGGCCCGGGACCGGGCTCGGCATCCTCCGGCCGGACCCCAAGCCGGGGTCGGGCAAGCTCCCGCCCGAGGCGAGCGCGCGGGCGCAGGAGCGGAAGCTGCTCATCCTGACCAAGGCCAACTCGCGGTCCACCGTGCACCGGTCGACGTACCTGGACTACGTCGGCATCAAGCAGTTCGATGCGAACGGCGAGCCGGTCCGGGAGTGCCGGTTCATCGGTCTGCTCTCGTCGACGGCGTACACCGAGAGCGTCATGCAGGTGCCGGTGCTGCGGCGCAAGGCGCTGGAGCTGTTCCGGATGACCGGGTTCGACCCCAACAGCCACAGCGGCAAGGGTCTGCTCGACGTCCTCGAGACCTACCCGCGCGACGAGCTGCTGCAGGCGCCGGTCGAGGACCTGCTCCCGATCGTGCAGTCCGTGCTGCACCTGCAGGAGCGGCGTGCGGTCAAGCTGTTCGTCCGGCGGGACGTCTACAACCGGTACCTGTCCTGCCTGGTGTACCTGCCGCGTGACCGCTATACGACCGCGGTCCGGCTGAAGATGCAGCAGATCCTCAAGGACGCCATCGGCGCGGAGACCGTCACCTACGCCGCCTACGTGACCGAGTCCGTGCTCGCTCGCGTGCATTTCGTCGTCCGGATGAGCCAGGGCGAGACGGTCGGTGAGTACGACGCCGACCTGCTCGAGCAGAAGGTGATCGAAGCGACCCGCGCCTGGGCGGACGACTTCACCGCGGCTCTGCACGCGCAGGGTGGCGACGGTGCGGTCACCCAGCTGGCCCGGCGGTACGCGAACGCGTTCCCGGAGGCCTACAAGGAGGACTTCGACGCCCGCGTCGCGGTCAACGACGTCAACGTGCTGCAGGGCCTCCCGGCCGAGAACGGCCTGGCCATGTCGCTCTACAGCCCGATCGACGAGGAGTGGGAGGGCGAACGCCGCTTCAAGGTCTTCCGGACCGGTACGGCGCTCTCCCTGTCGCAGGTACTGCCGCATCTGACCCACATGGGTGTCGAGGTGATCGACGAGCGCCCGTACGAGATCCGCTGCGACGACGGCACCGCGGCGTACATCTACGACTTCGGGCTGAAGGCGCCGGAGGACACCGAGGAGCGCGAGGAGCTGCGCCGGCTGTTCTCCGACACGTTCCAGGCGGTCTGGGAGGGCCGGGCCGAGTCCGACGCGCTGAACGCGCTGGTACTGCGTGGCAGCCTGAGCTGGCGCCAGGTGTCGATCCTGCGCGCCTACCGCAAGTACATCCGGCAGGGTGGTACGCCGTTCAGCCAGAGCTACATCGAGAACGCGTTCCTGACCCACGTGGACATCGCGAGTCTTCTGGTCCACCTGTTCGAGGCCAGCTTCGACCCGGCCCGCGGTGCGGCCGACGACCCGGACCGGACCATGCGCACGGATCAGCTCGAGAAGGAGATCCTGGCCGCGCTGGACACGGTGAAGAGCCTGGACGAGGACCGGATCCTGCGGTCCTTCCTGACCGTGATGAAGGCGACGCTGCGGACCAACTACTACCAGCCCGGCCCGGATGGCCGGCCGCGGTCCTACATCTCGCTGAAGCTGGAGCCGAAGGCGATCCCGGAGCTGCCGGAGCCACGGCCGGCGTACGAGATCTTCGTGTACTCGCCGCACGTCGAAGGTGTGCACCTGCGCTTCGGCGCGGTCGCGCGCGGCGGGCTGCGCTGGTCGGACCGGCGGGAGGACTTCCGCACCGAGGTGCTCGGCCTGGTGAAGGCCCAGATGGTGAAGAACTCGGTGATCGTGCCGGTCGGTGCGAAGGGCGGGTTCTACGCCAAGCAGCTGCCCGACCCGGCCGTCGACCGGGACGCGTGGCTGGCCGAGGGCATCGCGTCGTACAAGACGTTCATCTCCGGGCTGCTCGACATCACCGACAACATTGTTGCCGGGGACATCGTTCCGCCGAAGGACGTGGTCCGGTACGACGGCGACGACGCCTACCTGGTGGTTGCCGCCGACAAGGGCACGGCGACGTTCTCCGACATCGCGAACGGGGTCGCGAAGGAGTACGGCTTCTGGCTGGGTGACGCGTTCGCCTCCGGTGGCTCGGTCGGCTACGACCACAAGGCGATGGGCATCACCGCCCGCGGCGCGTGGGAGTCGGTCAAGCGGCACTTCCGCGAGCTGGGCCACGACTGCCAGACCGAGGACTTCACCGTCGTCGGCGTCGGCGACATGTCCGGTGACGTGTTCGGCAACGGGATGCTGCTGTCCGAGCACATCCGGCTGGTCGCGGCGTTCGACCACCGGCACATCTTCCTCGACCCCGACCCGGTCGCGGCCACGTCGTTCGTCGAGCGGCGGCGGTTGTTCGACCTGCCGCGGTCGTCGTGGGCCGACTACGACGCGTCGCTGATCTCCGCCGGTGGTGGGATCTTCCCGCGGACCGACAAGGCGATCCCGATCTCGGCCGAGGTTCGCGATGTGCTCGGTCTCGAGGGCAGTCCGGCGACGCTGACGCCGGCCGAGTTGATGAACGCGATCCTGAAGGCGCCGGTCGACCTGTTCTGGAACGGCGGCATCGGCACCTACGTCAAGTCGACCGCCGAGTCGCACGCCGACGTCGGCGACAAGGCCAACGACGCGATCCGGATCAACGGCGCCGAGCTGCGCGCCCGCGCGGTGGGTGAGGGCGGCAACCTGGGCTTCACCCAGCTCGGCCGGATCGAGTACGCCGCCGGTGGTGGCCGGATCAACACCGACTTCATCGACAACGTGGCCGGCGTGGACACCTCCGACCACGAGGTGAACATCAAGATTCTGCTGGACAAGGTGGTCGCCGACGGCGACCTGACCGAGAAGCAGCGCAACGACATCATCGCTTCGATGACCGACGAGGTCGGCGTGCTGGTGCTGAAGAGCAACTACCGGCAGAACATCGCGCTGGCCAATGCGACCGCGCAGGCGCCGGCCCTGCTGCACGTCCACCAGGACTGGGTACGGCGGCTGGAGCGGCAAGGACTGCTGGACCGGCAGCTCGAGTTCCTGCCGAGCGTGGCCGAGTTCAAGAAGCGCAAGGCGGAGGGTCGCGGGTTGACCTCGCCGGAGCTGTCCGTGCTGATCGCGTACACGAAGATCGTGATGGAGGCGGAGCTGCTCAGGACGTCGCTGCCGGACGACGAGTTCCTGGCGCACAAGCTGGCCAGCTACTTCCCGAAGGCGATCCAGGAGCGGTTCGGCGAGCAGATCCAGGGCCATCAGCTGCGCCGCGAGATCATCACCACCCAGGTGGTGAACGAGTTCGTGAACACCTCCGGTATCACGGCGTTCCACCGGCTCTCGCTGGAGACCGGCGGGTCGGTCGAGGACGTCGTGCGCTGCAATCTGGCCGCGTCGCGGATCTTCTCGCAGCCCGAGCTGCTGTCCCGCAACGCCGAGCTGGACAACGTCGTCGACGCGGCGGTCCAGACGCACATGCGGCTGGAGACCCGGACGCTGGTCGAGCGCGCGACCCGCTGGCTGGTCAGCAACCGGCGCCCACCGCTC
This sequence comes from Kribbella sp. NBC_01510, assembly GCF_045040325.1. Lineage (NCBI taxonomy): Bacteria > Bacillati > Actinomycetota > Actinomycetes > Propionibacteriales > Kribbellaceae > Kribbella > Kribbella sp. NBC_01510. The sequence continues at coordinate 3,932,874 of NZ_CP109418.1, forward strand.
GACATCGACGACCTGATCGAGTTCTTCGGTCCCGGCATCGCCAAGCTCACCGCGGCACTGCCCGAGCTGCTGCGCGGCCGCGAGCTGGCGCTGTTCGAGCAGCGCCGGGAAGCCCTGGTGCAGAAGGGGGTCTCGCCCGACTTCGCGACCCGGATCGCGGTGCTGCCACCGGCGTACGCGGGGCTTGGTGTGGTCGAGACCGCGTCGCGCGACGACATCGACATCCTCGAGGTCGCCAAGGTGCACTTCGCGCTCGGCGAGCGGCTGCAGCTGGGCCGCTTCCTGGAACGCATCATCGGCCTGCCGCGCACCGACCGGTGGCAGACGATGGCGCGCGCCGCGCTGCGCGACGACCTGCATGCGGTGCACGCCCGGCTGACCCGTCAGGTGCTGGCCACGACGGACGCCTCGGCCGAGCCCGAGGACCGGGTGATCACCTGGCAGGACCAGAACGCGATCGCCCTTTCGAGGGCCGCGTCGATGCTCGAGGAGATTGTCGACACCGACGGCCCGGAGCTGGCCCAGCTGTCCGTCGGCCTCCGCCTGGTCCGGACCCTGATCGCGAATCAGGCCTGACAGCAACCACAGGTGGATCACCCTCGACCAGCCCAATCAGGCCGAACTCAGGTGAAGTCGTCCTCCACCGCCCCTGGAGGAGCCGTCGAACGATCGACGAACGTGGCGATGAAGTAGAGGATGGGGACCCCCGCGTAGATCACCAAGCTGGCCACTGGTGCGCTTTCGGAGATCAGGACTGCGAGCACGTACAGCACTATCTGCACGCCAACGATCAGTACCACCGCCGTCTTGGTGCGACGACTGATGGGTTCGTACAGCAGGTGCCGTCGGTTCGTTGCGTACGACCAGATGATCAGCCGCGTAATCGCTATCAGCACGAGCAGGAGCCCGAACAGCCGGAGCGCTACGGGCTCTCGGTCGTAGCGAGAGATGAGTGCCGCACCGAAGGGCAACAGGCAGAGCGGAAACAGATACAGGATGTTCAGCCACACCAGGGTGCGGTCCGTCCTCCGGATCAGCGCAAAGAGGTCGCGGTGTCCCGCCCAGGCGATCGCGGTCACGATGAAGCTGATGACAAACCCTGTGAGTGAAGGTCGGATCTCGTGCAACGCCTCGGCGAGGTCCTGACCCCCGGTGAGTTCCGGCACATGTATCTCCAGCACCAGCAGCGTGATGACGATAGCGATGACCCCATCGCTCAAGGCCAACACCCGGGCCGGATCGTGCAGGCGATCGTACTGACGTAGTTCCTGCGTCTGGTCCATGGTTCTCCCCCTCCTGGCTCACTGCTCGGTTCAGCATCGACGCTAGACCTCGAACACGAGCGCAGGAACGTTCGCGAGCTTTCGGGTACGGCGATGACCTACCTGCGCGCCGCGCTGCGCCGACGACCTGCATGCGGTGCACGCCCGGCTGACCCGTCAGGTGCTGGCCACGACTGACGCCACGACCGACGCCACGACCGACGCCACGACCGACGCCTCGGCCGAGCCCGAGGACCGGGTCATCACCTGGCAGGACCAGAACGCGATCGCTCTCTCGAGGGCCGCGTCGATGCTCGAGGAGATCGTCGACACCGATGGCCCGGAGCTGGCCCAGCTGTCCGTCGGCCTCCGCCTGGTCCGGACCCTGATCGCGAATCAGGCCTGACCGTCGCCGCGCCGACCTCGTCGCCCGGCTTGCGATAATGCGGGGTGTGCGAAGACTCGAGAACCTGGTTGGCGCGGCTGAGTATCCAGGGCGCGGTCTCGCCTTGGGTCGGGACCGGGACGGTGCCGGGTTCGCCGCGTACTGGCTGACCGGGCGCAGTCCGGCGTCGAAGCAGCGGAAGCTGGTGGTGTCCGCCGACGAGATCGTCGTACAGGACGTCTCGGGCGGATCCACCGACGACCTGCGGCACTACACCGCCGCCGTCCGTGGCGACGGCTGGATCGTCGTCGGCAACGGCACACAGGTCAGCGAACTGGCGGAGGCGCGCGCGGCCGGACGCGACCTGCAGCTGGCCCTGCGCGACCAAGCCTACGAGCCGGATCCGCCGATCCGGACTCCGCGAATCTTCGCGACCGCGTCGACCGACGGGACCGGCATCACGATCGGTTCGGCCCGCTCCCTACCCGGCGCGGAGGACCTGGTGCAGCATCCGTCGCTGTACATCCCCGAGTTGCCACCTGCCACGGCCGTCACCATCAGCACGTACGCCGGAACCGCCGCCGGCGTGATCACCTCCGGCATCCCGGAAGTCGTGTCCACCGACACCGCCTGGACGTCGGTCGCCGATCTCGTCTGGGGCCGGCTCGACCCGGGACTGCGCGTCGCCCTCTTTGTAGTGCCGCTCGACGCTCCGAGCTTCGCGGACGCGATCCAGCGCTGACCGGTGCGGCCGGTCAAGGCCGGACTCAAGCCACTCAGGACCGAGAAGGCGACGACGTGCCGCTTGACCGTCGTGGTGTGCTGGTTGACCGAGACGTACCCCACATCGGTGCACTGGTCAAAGTTGTTGCCGACGACAACAGTCATGTCGGCCGTGCGTTCTAGTGCCGCGTGAAGCAAGGTTGGGAGGTAATCCGGAGTGATCACCGCCTCGAAGCCCGTCCTGGCGGCCCGGCGCGGGGTTCACCCCTGATCTGGTCCCTTCACCCCCGGTATGCGGTGGGTAGAAGGGTGCACTTGCGAGGTTCTCCCCTGAAATTGACCCGGCCGGAGGGCGAGTGCGGTAACGACCTCGACGTTTCCTGGCGAGGCACCAGCGGTAACGCAATAGCTCGTGTCACTCCAGCGGTTGTCCAGAGCCCGGGGCGGTTGTGGACAACCTCATGTGAACGAAATCCCTTGAAAACAAGGGCATCCGGGTTTGAAAACTGTCGGCGGCGCCGCCTACAGTTTGTGTATGGAGATTCTCGGACAGTGACCGGTGTGGTCGATGAGCGGCATGGACATGCTGTCCACTCTCGACGCCACCTACGCCGAGATCGCCCGCCTGGAAACCCTCGCCCTGCACCTCATCGCCGGCCTCGACACCACCGGCCACGCCCACGAACTCGGAGCCGGCACCACCGCCCGGCTACTCACCTTCCGCTACCGCATCGACCCCACCAAGGCCCGCCGCGACGTCCACCTCGCCACCACCCTGCCCAAATACCCCGCCGTCGCCGCCGCCCTCCCCGACCCCAACCCCCTGACAGACAACCCAACGACCGATACCGGCGCCAGCGACAGCGACCTGACCGACGACGACGCGAGCGACAGCGACACGAGCGACAGGAATGGGAGCGACGGCGAGCACGGCGCGGCTGCGGATGGTGCGGGTGTGGATGGTGCGGGCGGGACCTGTGCGGGGGTGGGGGTGTTGTTGCATCCGGCGCAGGCCGAGGCGATCGTGGCCGCGCTGGACAAGATCCCGACCACCGTTCCGGCCGACGACCTGCAGGTCGCCGAACAGCAACTGGTCGAACTCGGCCGCACCCACGGCCCCCTCGACCTGCGCAAAGCCGGCCGCCTCGTCCGCGACCGCCTCGACACCGACGGCCCCGAACCCGCCGAACAAAAGCCTACGACCGCGAGTCGCTCACCCTGAAGAACGCCGCCAACGGCGTCGCGTTCACCGGCTACCTGGCCAACGACAACGCCGAACTGTTCCGCACCCTCATCCACACCCACGCCAAACCCCACAAAACCATCGACGGCGCCCCCGACCCCCGCCCCCGCACCAAACGCCAAGCCGACGCCCTCACCACCCTCCTCACCACCACAAACCCCACAGCGGGCACAGTCGCCACCTCCACCACCACGGCCGCCACCACACGCGCCGCCGCGCCCGCAGACACCGCCACAGCCGCCTCTGCGAGCGCCAGTGCGCCCACGGACACCGCCGACACCGCGCCCGCAGCGACCACCACCACCGACAGCGCCGACAGCGCCGACAGCGCCGACAGCGCCGACAGCGCGGACAGCGCCGGCAGCGCGGGCAGCGCCGGCAGCGCGGGCAGCGCGGGCAGCGCGGGCAGCGCGGGCAGCGCGGGCAGCGCGGGCAACCGTCAAGGGCGCGGGGCCGCTGCCGGGCACGGCTCGAAGCCACACATCACCGTCACCATCGACTACAACGACCTCAAGGCCGCCACCGCCGACAAACTCGGCCACCTGATCTACGGCGACGCCCTGTCGGCGGCCACCATCCGCCGACTGGCCTGCGACGCCCACATCCTCCCGATCGTGCTCGGCTCGGACTCCCAGCCACTCGACGTCGGCACCACCGTGCGGCTCGCCACCGGCCCGATCCGCAAAGCCCTCATCACCCGCGACAAAGGGTGTGTGTGCTGCGGCGCCCCACCCATCTACTGCGACGCCCACCACGTCATCAGCTGGATCGACGGCGGCGAAACCAAGATCACCAACCTCGTGCTCCTGTGCAAACGCTGTCACCGCGACCTCCACGCCGGCCACTGGACCATCCAGATCACCAACGGCATCGTCGAGGTCGCCCGCCCCGCCTGGGCCACCCCCGGCCCCGTCCCCCGCGACAGATACCGGCCACCAACCACCACACCCCACCCACCCCCGGCCACACCCACAACCAGCGCCACCACCGGCCGCGCACCCACGACCGACCCAACTACCGGTCACGCACCCACAACCGACCCAACTACCGGTCGCACACCCACGACCAACCCAACCACCGGCTGCGCACCCACCGGCTGCGCACCCACAACCAACCCAACCACCGGTCACCCACCCACAACCGACGCCACCACCGGTCGCGCATCCACGACCGGCGGAGCCGCGGGCGGCCCCGTCACCCGCGCCTGGCCACGCGACACCGACCCACCCTGGATCACCGCCGACGACACCGCACGCCTCAACCCCTGGGGCGACACCCCCGACGAACGACCCGTGCGCGCCCGGCCGCGCTCATCCGCCACCGACGTCGATCCGTGGGGCGAAGGATCCGGCGACAGGATTCGCGGCGTACCTACTGAGCCGGCCGAGAACGAGCCGGCCGACAATCGGCTGGTGAGTACAGGCGTCGATGTCTGGGGCGATGCCCTGGATCCAATCCCGGACGCTGATCGCGGCAGCAAGCCCCGCACAGATACCCGTGGCGCCTTCGACCCATGGGGCGACTCCGCGGAGCTTCGTGGCGCTGCCACCACCGCGGCGTAAGCCCGGCGGCAGGCCCAGGAGCGAGGTTGTGCTGGGACACCCGGCCCGCGAGCCCTGCGCCGGGCTCGCATCAGCCGCCGGCAGCCCGGCCGACAGCAACCGGCTTGCAGGCAGGCCTGGATCCGGCTGATGCTCACCACGCTGATCGGAGGGCCTCAGACACTGCTCAGTCGCGTAGACCCAGGCCGAGCAGGACGACACCTACAGGTTGGACCCGGCCGGCAACCAGTCGGCTGTCACTCCTGCGGCGCGAGCTCGCCGGGGACCAAGAGTTGCAACTGGATCGGTGATCACCAGCCGGTCTCCCGCACGGTTCCGGCGGGTACTCCGCAGGTCCTGTATCCGCACTGTCAGGCCTGCAGCAACGCGCAGGGGTTGTGGATCATCAACCTGATCCGGCAGGGCAAACTGTGAACCTCGACAACGATCAGGAGGAGTTCCCGGTGCTGAAGGCCGAGTTGGAGGCCGAGTTCCCGTATGGCGTGCTGCTCATCACCGACGCGGAGTCGACGGAGCAGATCCCATCCTGGGACTCGCCTGAGGAGCCGGTCGCGGTCGCCGCCAGTGCGCTGGTCGTCCGCGTCCGGCACGCGGGCGAGGGCGAGGGCGAGGTGACCGTGCTCGTCGTCGACTCGCCAGGCGACGCCGCCGGCGTCCAGATCTTCGCCGGTGAGCTCGAGGTGAAGAGCCGCGTACTGAAGATCTCGGACGCGCTGTCGGCTGCCACCACCGAGGTCCAGGTCACCTGATCCGGTGCCGGTGCAGACCTACGCCGACTCGACCGTGGAGGCGTCCCGCCTGTATGTCGTGCTGACCTGAGTGATACCCGGTCAGCGTTCGGAGACGACGACGTCTACTGAGTATTGGTCGGCTCGGTAGCAGTGGTTCCCGTATTCGACCGGGGAGCCGTCGGCGGCGTACGCGGAGCGGGTCATGGTGACGAGGGGCTCGGCCTTGGACATGTGCAGGGTGCGGCGCTCGTCGGCGGTGGCGTTGCGGGCGCCGATCCGCTGGCGGGCGACCGTGGGCCGGATCCCGCGGGCCCGGAGTACGGCGTACAGGCCGGTGCTGGTGAGTTCCTCGAGGCTCAGGTCTTTGAGTGCCGGAGGCAACCAGTTGCGCATGATCGCGAGCGGGAGGTCGTCGGCGTACCGGAGCCGGACGATCGATACCAGCGGCGTTCCGGTCGGGAGCTCGAGAACCGCGGCGGCGCGGTCGTCCTGTGCCTCGCAGTCGAGCGAGAGCACCTCGGTCCGCGGCGTCCGGCCCTCGCGCTCCAGGTCGTCGTACAGGCTGGTCAGCTCGGCCTTGCGGTGCACCATCTGGTTCGCGACCGTGGTGCCGATGCCGCGGCGGCGGATCAGCAGGCCCTGGTTGACCAGCTCGGCGATCGCCCGCCGCACCGTCGGCCGGGACAGGCCGAGGCGGTCCGACATGGCGATCTCGTTCTCGAACGCGTCGCCCGGGTGGAGTGAGCCACCGGTGATGGCAGCCGTCAGTTGCTCGGCCAGTTGGTGATAGAGCGGCACCGGACTGGTCCGATCGATGCTGACCGGAAGGGCAACCATGGCGGGGATGTTACATGAGGAAGGTATGTATGTCTCGACGTGAAAATGTGTTAACAAACTATTGACACCTCTTCCGTCGGCCGGGAAAGTTGCGGGCAACGAGCACAAGGCCGTACCGCGGCAGCATGAGCAGAGAGGTCTACGGATGCGGATCGGGTTGGTCGGGGTGGGACGGATCGGGGCGTTCCATGCCGCGACGCTGAAGGCGTTGCCGGCGGTGGACCAGTTGGTGGTCGCGGACGCCGATGCGAGCCGCGCCGAACTGGTGGCCAAGGACCAGGGTGCGGAGTTCGCGCCGGACGTCGAGGCGCTGCTGGCGAGCGGGCTGGATGGTTTCGTGATCGCGGCCGCGACCACGGCGCACGCGGACCTGATCGCCGCCGGTGTCGCGGCCGGCCTGCCGACGTTCTGCGAGAAGCCGGTCGCCATCGACCTCGCCGAGACCCGACGGGTGGTCGAGCTGGTCGAGGGTTCCGACGTACCGGTGCACATCGGCTTCCAGCGCCGCTTCGACGCCGGGTACCAGGCGGCCGCCGCGCAGGTGCGGTCCGGAGAACTCGGGTTCATCCACCACATCCGGGCGAACACGAACGACGCGTTCCCGCCGGCGAAGGAGTACATCCCGACCAGTGGCGGCTTCTTCCGCGACTGCACCGTGCACGACTTCGACATCATCCGGTACGTCACCGGCCGCGAGGTCGTCAGCGTCTTCGCCACCGGCGCGAACCGCGGCGAGTCCTTCTTCAGCGACTACGGCGATGTCGACGCGGCCGCCGCCCTGCTCACCCTCGACGACAACACCTTCGTCGCCGTGAGCGGTACGCGGTACAACGCCGCCGGCCACGACGTCCGGATGGAGATCCTCGGCAGCCTCGGCTCGATCGCGGTCGGTCTGGACGAGCACACCGCGTTGCGTTCGGCCGAGGCCGGTGTCACCTTCCCTGGCGGAGCGCCGCATCCGACCTTCATGGATCGGTTCCGCCCGGCGTACGTCGCCGAGCTGACCGCCTTCACCGAGGTCGTGGCAGGCACCCGCGAGGTGCCGTGCACGGTCCGCGACGCCTACCAGGCGTTCCGCACCGCGGACGCCTGCGAACTTTCCCGCCGCGAGAACCGCGTCGTCACTCTCGACGAGATCGCATGATTTACGAGCGCTCGAAGCCCGCATCGACAACAGAGGAGATCGGCCGATGACTGACCTTGCTCTCCGGATCGCCGGAGCCCCGATCTCCTGGGGCGTCTGCGAGGTCCCGGGGTGGGGCTGGCAGTACGACCCGCGGACGGTACTCACCCAGATGCGTGAGGTCGGTATCGCGGCGACCGAGTTCGGCCCGGACGGGTTCCTGCCCGACGATCCGGCCGAGAAGGCGAAGACCCTGGCCGACCTGGGCCTGCGAGCCGTCGGCGGCTTCGTCCCGGTCGTCCTGCACGACCCGGCGCACGATCCGTCCGCCGAGGTGGCCGAGGCCCTCGAAGGTTTCGTCGCATCCGGCGCGACCACCCTGGTCCTCGCCGCCGCGACCGGCCAGGAGGGGTACGACGATCGCCCGGTGCTGAACGAGGCCGGCTGGAACACCTTGCTGGCCAACCTGGACGAGCTGTCCGCGCTGGCCGCGGATCGCGGCGTGCTGGCCACGATCCACCCGCACGTCGGCACTATGGTCGAGAACGCCGACGACGTCGATCGCGTCCTGCGCGGTTCGTCGATCGGACTCACCCTCGACACCGGGCATCTCCTGATCGGCGGCGTCGACCCGGTCGAGCTGACGCTGCGGAACACGGGACGGATCAAGCACACCCACCTCAAGGACGTCGACGCCCAGTGGGCCGCGAAGGTCCAGGCCGGCGAGGTGAGCTACACCGACGCCGTCCGCCAAGGCATGTACCGCCCGCTCGGCGCGGGTGACATCGACCTCGCCACGATCGTGTCCACGCTGGAGCACGCCGGGTACGACGGCTGGTACGTGCTCGAGCAGGACACGATCCTGGCCGGCCCGCCGGCCGACGAGGGACCGGTGGCCGACGTCCGGGGCAGCATCGAGCACCTGCAGGCGATCGCGGGTGGGGTCTGATGGCGCACGACGTACTCACGATCGGGCGGATCGGGGTCGACCTGTACCCGCTGCAGGTCGGTACGCACCTGGAGGACGTGACGTCGTTCGGGAAGTTCCTCGGCGGTAGCGCGACGAACGTGGCGGTCGCCGCGGCACGGCACGGGCGCACGTCGGCGGTGATCAGCCGGACCGGCAACGATCCCTTCGGGACCTTCATCCACCGGACCCTCGGCGAGCTGGGCGTGGACGATCAGTTCGTCGCCCCGGTCGACGGGCTGCCGACACCGATCACGTTCTGCGAGATCTTCCCGCCGGACAACTTTCCCTTGTATTTCTACCGATTCCCGAAGGCGCCGGACCTCGTCATCAACCCGTCCGAGCTCGACCTCGACGCGATCCGGGACGCCCGGATCTACTGGTCGACCGTGACCGGGCTGTCGGCGGAGCCGTCCCGGTCGGCGCACTTCGCCGCCTGGGAGGCGCGCGGACGCAGGCCGATCACGGTGCTCGACCTGGATTACCGGCCGATGTTCTGGGCCGATCCGGGCGAGGCGCACGAGCAGGTCAGCCGCGCACTCGACCACTGCACCGTTGCCGTCGGCAACCGTGAGGAGTGCGAGGTCGCGGTCGGCGAGACCGATCCGGACAAGGCCGCCCAGGCACTGCTGGACCGCGGGCTCGACCTGGCTGTCGTCAAGCAGGGTCCGCGCGGCACCCTCGCCCGGACCCGGGACGAGCGGGTCGAGGTACCGCCGTTCCCGGTCGAGGTCGTGAACGGTCTCGGTGCCGGCGACGGGTTCGGCGGCGCGCTCTGCCACGGGTTGCTGTCCGGCTGGCCGCTGGAGAAGATCATCCGCTTCGCCAACACCGCCGGCGCCATCGTCGCCTCCCGCCTCGAGTGCTCCACCGCCATGCCCACCACCGCCGAAGTCCTCTCCTCCATGGGTGATGAAGCATGACCTCTGACCCGAATCCCGACGCCCGCCGGCAGATCCCCATCCGCCGGGCGGACCACGCCCCCGGACCCGACGACGAGCCGACCGTCATCGCCCGCCCCGGCGACCCGACCATCGCGGCCCACCGCCCCGGCCCGGACGACCCGACGACCGCGGCCCACCGCCCCGGCCCGGACGACCCGACCGTCGCGGCCCACCGCCCCGGCCCGGACGACCCGACCGTCGCGGTGCAGTCCGCGCCGACGCGGAGCCGGCCGGCACCTGGTGCGTATCCCACCTCTCCCGACGGCCAGACGACGGTCATCGCGGACGTCGACCTGCCCACCGAGCAACCGGTACCGCAGGCCGGGTATCCGGCCGCGCAAGGATTCGGCAGCCGGCTCGCGGAGTTGACCGAGATCCGCGTCCGCCATCCGGAGCGAGTCGCCGAAGCCTGGCAGCAGCGCCGGACCCGCGCGCTGGTCGGCGACGACGGCCGGCTGCTGATCGTGGCGGCCGACCACCCGGCGCGGGGCGCGCTCGGCGTCCGCGGCGACCGGATGGCGATGGCCAGCCGGCCCGACCTGATCGACCGGCTGCTGACCGCCTTGCAACGGCCCGGCGTCGACGGTGTCCTCGCGACGCCCGACGTACTCGAGGATCTGTTGCTGCTCGGCGCGCTCGAAGGCAAGGTCGTCATCGGGTCGATGAACCGCGGCGGCCTGCAGGGCGCGTCCTTCGAACTCGACGACCGCTTCACCGCCTACCGCTCGGCGGAGGAGATCGCCGCCCGCAGGCTCGACGGCGGCAAGATGCTGACCAGGATCGACCTGGCCGACCCGGGCACGGTGGCCACGCTGGATCACAGCGCCGCCGCGGTCACAGGGCTGGCCGACCACAAGCTGATGGCGATGGTGGAGCCGTTCTGGTCCACCCGCACCGACGACGGGCGGGTGACGAATCTGCTCGACCCGGACTCGGTGATCAAGTCGATCCAGATCGCCTCCGGTCTCGGCGCGACCAGCGCGTACACCTGGCTCAAGCTGCCGGTCGTCGACGACCTCGAACGGGTGATGGAGGCGACGACCCTGCCGACGCTGCTGCTCGGTGGTGACCCGACCGGCGCGCCGGAGGCGACGTACGCGGCCTGGGGAAAGGCGCTGATCCTGCCCTCGGTCCGTGGCCTCGTCGTCGGCCGGGCGCTGCTGTTCCCGCCCGACGGTGACGTGGCGGCCGCGGTCGACCACGCCGCGGCCCTCGTCCACGGAGGTGCCGCATGACCGAGCGTAGCGAGGGCATCAGAAGACACAGTCCGACTTGTGCCTCATGGGCGCCCGGAGCGAAGCGAGGACGTCCATGAGTCGGTGGTTCCGGCCGCGGGGTTCGACGGCGCGCGACGGCTTCGAGGTGATGGTCGGGCCCGGTGAGCGGGACTGGCACCACACCGGGCTCTCGATCCGGACGTTGCTTCCCGGCCAGTCGGTCGAGATCGACACCGGCGACTGCGAGTACCTCGTCCTGCCGTTGAGTGGCTCGGCCGAGGTGATCGTCGACGGCGAGACCGAGCCGCTCGGCGGGCGCGCCGACGTCTTCGCCGGCCCGACCGACCTCGCCTACGTGCCCCGCGGTACGACGTTCGCGGTCGTCAGCGCCGGTGGCGCCCGGGTCGCCTTTCCGAACGCGAAGGCAGCCCAGGACTACCCGTTCCGCCGGATCGGCGTCGAGCAGGTGGAGACGGAGCTGCGCGGTGCCGGCGTCGCCTCCCGGCAGGTCCGGAACTTCGGTACGCCGGGTGTCCTCGAAGCGGACTCGATCATCGCCTGCGAGGTGCTCACCCCGGCCGGAAACTGGTCGTCGTACCCACCGCACAAGCACGACGAGCACAAGCCTGGCCACGAGAGCGAGCTCGAGGAGATCTACTACTTCGAGCTGCAGCTCTCGGACGATGCACCGGAAGGTGTCAAGGGCAACGATCCGATCGGCTACCAGCGGGTCTACGGCACCGAGGACCGGCCCATCGACGTGCTGGCCGAGGTCCGCAGCGGCGATCTGGTGCTGGTCCCGCACGGCTGGCACGGCCCGGCGATGGCGCCGCCCGGTTACGACATGTACTACCTGAACGTGATGGCCGGCCCCGGCACCGAACGCCAGTGGCTGATCACCGACGACCCACAGCACGCGTGGGTCCGCGAGCTGTGGAATACCCAGCAGGTCGACCCCAGACTTCCCCTTGGAGAGCAGCGATGACGACAGGGCTGTCCCGGACCGTGCGGCTGACCGTCGCCCAGGCACTGGTGCGCTTCCTGAGCGTGCAGTACTCCGAGCGCGACGGCCAACGGCAGAAGTTGTTCGCCGGATGCTTCGGCATCTTCGGGCACGGCAACGTCGCCGGTGTCGGCCAGGCGCTGCTGCAGTCCGAACTGGCCGACCCCGAGGCGCTGCCCTACATCCTGGCCCGCAACGAGCAGGCCATGGTGCACACCGCCGCGGCGTACGCGCGGACCACGAACCGGCTGCGGACCTACGCCTGTACGGCGAGCATCGGGCCCGGCTCGACGAACATGCTGACCGGTGCCGCGCTCGCGACGGTCAACCGGCTGCCGGTCCTGCTACTGCCGTCGGACACGTTCGCCTCCCGGGTCGCGACCCCGGTACTGCAGGAGCTGGAGAACCTCGGCGCCGGCGACATCAGCGTGAACGACGCGTTCCGACCGGTGTCGCGGTACTTCGACCGCGTCAGCCGGCCCGAGCAGCTGCCGTCCGCGCTGCTGAACGCGATGCGCGTGCTCACCGACCCGGTCGAGACCGGCGCGGTCACCCTGGCGTTGCCGCAGGACGTGCAGGCGGAGGCGTACGACTGGCCGGAGGAGCTGTTCGCCGAGCGCGAGTGGCATGTGGGGCGGCCGTTGCCCGAGGCAAGCGTCCTCGATCAGGCGGCGAAGCTGATCCGCAACTCGCGGCGTCCGTTGATCGTCGCCGGTGGCGGCGTGGCGTACGCCGAGGCGAACGACGTACTGCGGACGTTCGCGGAGGCGACCGGGATCCCGGTCGGGGAATCCCAAGCAGGCAAGGGATCGCTGCGCTACGACCACCCGCAATCGGTCGGAGCGATCGGTTCGACCGGAACAACCGCGGCGAACGCACTCGCCGAGTCGGCCGACCTCGTGATCGGTATCGGCACCCGCTACGCCGACTTCACGACCGCGTCCAGGACCGCGTTCCAGAACCCCGACGTACGGTTCGTGAACATCAACGTGGCCAGGTTCGACGGCGGCAAGCACGCCGGTCTGCCGGTGGTGGCCGACGCCCGGGAGGCGCTGACCGCGCTCACGACCGCGCTCGACGGGTGGTCGGTCGACGACGACTACCGGGCGGAGACCGCGCGGCTGGCGAGCGAGTGGGACGCGATCGTGGAGCAGGCGTACAACCCGCCGGCCGAGGTGACCGGCAAGCTGGCCGCCGGACTGCTCACCCAGGGCGAGGTGCTGGGCGCTGTGAACGAGCTGTCCGATCCACGCGACGTCGTCGTCTGTGCGGCCGGCTCGATGCCGGGCGACCTGCACAAGCTCTGGCGGACCCGCGACGGCAAGGGCTACCACGTCGAGTACGGCTACTCCTGCATGGGCTACGAGATCGCCGGCGGGATCGGCGTACGACTCGGCGCCCCGGACCGGGACGTGTTCGTGATGGTCGGGGACGGCTCCTACCTGATGATGTCGACCGAGTTGGTCACCGCGGTGCAGGAGAACGTCAAGGTGATCGTCGTCCTGGTCCAGAACCACGGGTTCGCCTCGATCGGCGCGCTGTCGGAGTCGCTCGGCTCCCAGCGGTTCGGTACGTCGTACCGCTACCGCACCGGAGACGGCCGGCTGGACGGCGACCACCTGCCGGTCGACCTGGCCGCGAACGCCCGCAGTCTCGGCGTCGAGGTGATCGAGGTCGAGAGCCGGGCCGAGTTGGAGAAGGCGATCGGGATCGCGAAGGCCGCGGCCGGGCCGGTGCTGATCCACGTCCGGACCGATCCGTTGATCGGTGCCCCGGACAGCGAGTCGTGGTGGGACGTCCCGGTCAGCGAGGTGTCGACGCTCGAGTCGACGACTGCCGCGCGGACGGCGTACGAGGAGTTCAAGGCCGGCCAGCGCGCCTACGTGGCACCGGTGACGTACACACGGGAGACGGAGGACTGATCGGTGGCGGACAGACTCACTTTTCGGGGACACGCGAATCCACGGGCCGGAGGCGCTTCGGCTCTGCAGGTAGGAGAAGTCGTGGAAGAAGGGGAAGAGAGATGTTCAGATCTGGCAGGCGGCGGCTGCTGACCGCCGCGGTCGTTGTGAGTCTGGTGGTCACAGCGGCCTCGTGCAGCAGCAGCGGGGGGAAGAAGGCGGAGCAGGCGGCCGCCGGCGGCGCGGCGGCCGGTCAGGCCGACACGCCGAAGATGACGGTCGCGATGATCACCCACGGCGCGCCCGGTGACACCTTCTGGGACATCATCCAGAAGGGCGCCAAGGCCGCGGCGGCGAAGGACAACGTCGACCTGAAGTACTCGTCCGACCCGTCGTCGGGCAACCAGGCGAACCTGATCCAGAGCGCCATCGACAGCAAGGTCGACGGTATCGCGGTCACGCTGCCGGACCCGCCGGCCCTGATCCCCGCGGTGAAGAAGGCCATCGCAGCGGGCATCCCGGTGGTCGCGCTGAACGCCGGCATCGGTTCGTTCGAGCAGTCGGGCGCGCTGTCGTACTTCGGTTCGGACGAGACCGTGGCCGGAGAGGCCGGCGGTCAGCGAGCCACCGAGGGTGGCTACAAGCACCTGCTGTGCGTGATCCAGTTCCAGGGTCAGGTTCAGCTCGAGGATCGCTGCAACGGTGTGAAGAACACCTTCAAGGGGCAGTGGACCAAGATCTACGTCAACGGTTCGGACCGGCCGTCGGAGCAGTCCACGATCGCCGCGAAGCTGAAGCAGGACCCGAGCATCGACTTCATCATCACCCTGGGCGCGTCGGACGCGCTGGCGGCGATGAACGCGGTGAAGGACTCGGGCAGCACGGCCAAGGTCGGCACCTTCGACTTCAACCCGCAGATCCCGGCGAAGATCCAGTCGGGTGAGCTGCAGTTCGCGATCGACCAGCAGCCCTATCTGCAGGGCTACGAATCGGTCGACTCGCTGTGGCTGTACAAGAACAACGGCAACATCATCGGCGGTGGCAAGCCAACGCTGACCGGGCCGTTCCTCGTCGACAAGCAGAACGTCGACTTCGTGGGCAAGTTCGCTGCCGGCGGGACCCGGTAGTCCGATCGGGCCACCGCCTGCGGTGGCCCAGTCGGGACTGAGACTAGGAGGTCTCCATGACCCAGACACTGGCTGCCAGTCCGGCACCACCGGCACAGGACGAGCGCGTCGGCCGCAGGTCCGCCGTTTCCAGGCTGCTGGCCCGTCCCGAGCTCGGGGCGCTGGTCGGCGCGATCGTCATCTATGCCGTCTTCTTCATCGTGGCCCCGCCGTTCCGGGACGCCACGTCGTTGTCCACCGTCCTCTACTCGAGCTCGGTGTACGGCATCCCGGCGATCGCCGTCGCGGTCCTCATGATCGGCGGTGAGTTCGACCTGTCGGCGGGTGTCGCCGTCACCAGTTCGGCCCTCGTCGCCTCGATGTTCAGTTACCAGTTCACCGCGAACATGTGGCTCGGGGTCGTGGTGTCCCTGGTGGTCGCGCTCGGGATCGGCTTCGTGAACGGCTATCTCGTCGTCAGGACGGGGATTCCGAGCTTCCTGGTGACGCTGGGCACGTTCTTCATGCTGCGCGGCCTCAACCTGGCGCTGACCAAGCAGGTCACCGGGAACGTCGCGACCAACGACGTGTCGAACATCGACGGCTTCGGCTCGGCCCACAACGTGTTCTCGTCCCAGTTCACCGTCGGCAGCGCGACGATCAAGATCACCCTGCTGTGGTGGCTCCTCTTCATTGTCTTGGCGACGTGGCTCCTGCTCCGTACGAAGATCGGCAACTGGATCTTCGCCGTCGGCGGTTCGGCCCCGAGCTCCCGCGCGGTCGGCGTGCCGGTCAAGCGGGTGAAGATCGGGATGTTCATGGGCGTCAGCTTCCTGGGCTGGTTCATCGGCATGCACACGCTGTTCGCCTTCAACACGGTGCAGTCGGGCCTCGGGGTGGGCAACGAGTTCATCTACATCGTCGCCGCCGTGGTCGGTGGCTGCCTGCTCACCGGTGGGTACGGTTCCGCGATCGGCGCCGCGATCGGCGCCTTCATCTACGGCATGGCCGAGCTCGGCATCGTCTACGCCGGCTGGAACCCCGACTGGAAGTACTTCTTCCTGGGCGTGCTGCTGCTGGGCGCCATCCTGCTCAACACCTATATCCGTCGACGTGCGGAGGCATCACGATGACTGTGACCACGGAAGCTCCCGCCAAGGCGCCGCTGGTTCGGCTCAGCGCCTGTGACAAGAACTACGGCAACATCATCGCCCTGGGCGGCATCTCGCTCGAAGTGGACGCCGGTGAAGTGACCTGCGTGCTCGGGGACAACGGGGCCGGCAAGTCGACGCTGATCAAGATCATCGCCGGTCTGCACCAGCCGACCCACGGCTCCTACGAGGTCGAAGGGGAGGAGGTCACCTTCGGGTCGCCCCGGGAGGCGCTCGAGCGGGGGATCGCGACGGTGTACCAGGACCTGGCCGTCGTACCGCTGATGCCGGTCTGGCGGAACTTCTTCCTCGGCAACGAGGTCAGCAAGGGCGTCGGGCCGCTCCGCCGGATGGACATCGACCTGATGCGGAAGACGACCAAGAAGGAGTTGCTCGACATGGGCATCGACCTTCGCGACGTCGACCAGCCGATCGGGCAGCTGTCCGGTGGCGAGCGGCAGTGTGTCGCCATCTCCCGGGCGGTGTACTTCGGGGCGAAGGTGCTGATCCTGGACGAGCCCACCGCCGCGCTCGGGGTGAAGCAGTCCGGAGTGGTGCTGAAGTACATCGTCCAGGCCCGGGACCGCGGCCTCGGCGTCATCTTCATCACCCACAACCCGCATCACGCCTACCCGGTCGGCGACCGGTTCCTGCTGCTCAAGCGCGGCAAGACGCTCGGGTACTACAAGAAGGACGAGATCACCCGGGACGAACTCACCGCGCTGATGGCCGGCGGCGCCGAACTCGAGGAACTGCACCACGAGCTCGAGCAGGGCGGCGGTGCGGTCGCCGAGGCGGCGCAGGTGCTGTCGGAAGAGGTCCAGGAACTCGGCATCACCGAACGGCCCACCGCCTCCTGACCAGCCGGTTCCGCCGCCTGGACGGGGCGGCGGCGGAACCGCCCGGAGACCCACCCACCTGGAAGGACCCCACTTGATGAGCACTAGTCCAAGCAGCGGCCCTCGCCTGGCGCTGGGCAGCTGTCCCGATTCCTGGGGCGTCTGGTTCGCCGACGACCC
Organism: Kribbella sp. NBC_01510; assembly: GCF_045040325.1. Taxonomy (NCBI): domain Bacteria; kingdom Bacillati; phylum Actinomycetota; class Actinomycetes; order Propionibacteriales; family Kribbellaceae; genus Kribbella; species Kribbella sp. NBC_01510. The sequence continues at coordinate 3,950,048 of NZ_CP109418.1, forward strand.
GCTGCAGACCCCGTGGCAGCGCTTCCTCGACGAGCTGTCCGGCGTCGGCTACCGCTGGGTCGAGCTTGGACCGTACGGCTACCTGCCGACCGACCCCGCCCGGCTGACCGACGAGCTCGAGCAGCGTGGGCTGAAGGTCTCCGGGCAAACCGTCGACGCGCCCCTGCACGACGCCGGGCAATGGCAGTCCACGCTCGACCAGGCCCGCAGGGTTGCGGAGCTCGTGACCGCGGTCGGCGGGCGCTTCATGGTCGTCCTCCCCTCGTCCTACCGCGACGAGCGGACCGGCGCGTCGAAGGCGGTGCGTGAGCTCGACGCCGACGACTGGAACACATTCATCCGGCAGAACAACGAGCTCGGCCGCATCATCGGCGAGGAGTACGGACTCACGGTCGCGCTCCACCCGCATGCGGACTCCCACGTGGAGACGCAACCGCAAGTGGAGCGATTCCTGCAGGACACCGACCCGCGCTACGTCTCCCTGTGTCTCGACACCGGGCACTTCGCCTACCGGCACGGCGACAACGTCGCGATCATCGAGAAGTACCCGGAGCGGCTGGGGTTCCTGCACATCAAGGGCGTCGATCCGGAGGTTCTGAAGGTGGTCGACGCGGAGGACCTGCCGTTCGGAGAGGCCGTCAAGCGCGGCGTGATGGCGGAACCGCCGAACGCCGAGCCGAAGATCGAGCCGATCGCCGCGGCGCTGCGGGCGCTCGACCGGGACGAGGTCTTCGTCATCGTCGAGCAGGACCTGTACCCGTGCGACTTCGGCAAACCCGAGCCGATCGCCCGGCGGACGTACGACTACCTGCGCAGTGTGGGAATCGGAGGTGACCAGTGATGACGGTCCGGGTCGGAGTCATCGGCGTCGGCATGATCGGGCAGGACCACATCCGGAGGCTCGCACAGGTGCTGTCCGGTGCTCAGGTGGTCGCCGTGACGGACGTGGACCCGGCGCGGGCCCAGTCGATCGCCGACGGACTGACCGGCTGCACGGTGCACGCGACCGGGCAGGAGCTCATCGGTGACGATGCGGTCGACGCCGTACTGGTGACCTCGTGGGGACCGACGCACGAGGAGTTCGTGCTGGCGGCCATCGAGGCGAGCAAACCGGTGTTCTGCGAGAAGCCGCTGGCCACCACGCAGGAGGCCTGCCGCCGGATCGTCGACGCCGAGGTCGCGAGTGGCAAGCGGCTGGTGATGGTGGGCTTCATGCGCCGGTACGACGCGCCGTACCAGGCGGTGAAGGCGGCCGTCGACGACGGTTCGATCGGCGCACCGCTGCTGATGCACTGTGCACACCGCAACCCGTCGGTGCCGCCGTACGGCTTCACGACCGAGATGATCATCACCGACTCCGCCATCCACGAGATCGACTTGGTGCGGTGGATGTTCGGTGAGGAGGTCGTGGCGACCACGGTGCTCAAGCCGCGGCGCAACAGCAACGCAGGGGACGACCTGCAGGATCCGCTGATCATCCTGCTCGAGATGGCCAGCGGGGTGCTGGTGGACGTCGAGGTGTCGCTCAACATCCGCTACGGGTACGACATCCGTGGCGAGGTCGTCGGCGAGATCGGTACGGCGGCACTGGCCGAGACTGCCGGCGCAGTGGTCAAGAGCGACGGGCGGTACGCCGGCCGCGTGCCGGCGTCCTGGCAGGAGCGATTCATCCGGGCGTACGACGTCGAGCTGCAGGACTGGATCGACGCGGTGGCCTCCGGCGGGTTCACCGGCCCGAGCGCCTGGGACGGTCACCTCGCGGCGGTGGTTTCGGACACCTGCCTGGAGTCACTGCGGACCGGTCTGCGAGTCGAAGTCGCCTCGCACGAACGCCCCGACTTCTACGCGAAGGGCTGACGGATGAAACTCGCCCTCGATCCGTACATGTTCCGTCGTACGCCGCTGCTCGAGCTGCCGCGGCTGGTCGCGGAGCTCGGGTACCAGTGGATCGAGCTGTCACCCCGGGACGACTTCATCCCGTTCTTCAACCACCCACGGGTGAACGACGGGACCGTGGCCGCCTTCAAGAAGGAGCTGGCCGCGGCCGGAGTCGGCGTGTCCTCGGTGCTGCCGCTGTTCAAGTGGTCCGGCCCCGACGAGGACGACCGGCAGGCGGCCGTGCGGTACTGGAAGCGTGCCATCGAGATCACCGCCGCGCTCGGCGTCGACACGATGAACTCCGAGTTCAACGGCCGGCCGGAGCAGGCGGCCCGCAGCGAGGCGCAGTTCTGGCGCTCGCTGGAGGAACTCCTGCCGGTCTTCGAGCGGGAGGGGATCAAACTCGCGCTGGAGCCGCATCCGGACGACTTCGAGGAGGACGGGAAGGCGGCGGTCGACCTGATCCGGGGGATCAACAGTCCACTGGTGACCTTCCTGTACTGCGCTCCGCACACCTTCCACATGGGCAATGACGCGCAGGGGATCATCGAGTACGCAGGTGACCTGCTGACCAACATCCACGTCGCGGACTCGTTCGACCACACCGGCTCGTCCGGGCTCCGCTACATCGTCAACCCGCCCGGATCGACGGTCCGGGTGCACCAGCACCTGGACATCGGCCAGGGCGAGGTCGACTTCGACGAACTGTTCGCGTGCCTGGCCGCGGCCGGGTTCAATGGCACCATCACGACCTGTGTCTTCGCCTGGGAGGAACGCGCTCGCGAGTCGAGCACGTTCATGCGGGAGAAGATCACGGAGCTACTGACCAAACAAGGGATCCAGACGTGAGTACTCAGCGAATCACCCACCTGATCGGCGGGAGCCCGTGGACCGGGGTCTCCGAGCGCACCAGCAAGGTCTACAACCCGGCGACCGGTGAGGTCACCGGCGAGCTCGACCTGGCCTCGGCCGCGACCGTCGACGAGGTCGTCAAGGTCGCCCACGAGGCGTCCCGTACCTGGGCGCAGACCTCGCTGACCAAGCGGACCCAGGTGCTGTTCGCGTTCCGCGAGCTGGTGAACCAGCGCAAGGAGGAGATCGCCGCGCTGATCACCGCCGAGCACGGCAAGGTGCTGTCCGACGCCGTCGGCGAGGTGACTCGCGGCCTGGAGGTGATCGAATTCGCCTGCGGCATCCCGCATCTGCTCAAGGGCGGGTTCAGCGAGGGCGTGTCGACGAAGGTGGACGTGTACTCGATCCGCCAGCCGCTCGGCGTCAGCGCGGTCATCTCGCCGTTCAACTTCCCGGCCATGGTGCCGATGTGGTTCGTCCCGATCGCGGTTGCCTGTGGCAACAGTGTGGTGATCAAGCCGTCCGAGAAGGACCCGTCGGCGGCGAACGCGATGGCCGAGCTCTGGAAGGAGGCCGGTCTGCCGGACGGCGTGGTCAACGTCGTCCACGGTGACAAGGAGGCCGTCGACCGGCTGCTCGAGCACCCGGACATCAAGTCGGTCTCGTTCGTCGGCTCGACCCCGATCGCTCGCTATGTCTACGAGAACGGTACAAAGAACGGGAAGCGCGTGCAGGCGCTCGGTGGCGCGAAGAACCACATGATCGTGCTGCCCGACGCGGATCTGGACCTGGCCGCGGACGCCGCGGTGAACGCCGGCTTCGGTTCGGCCGGTGAGCGGTGCATGGCGATCTCCGCGCTGGTCGCGGTCGAGCCGATCGCCGACGAACTGATCGGCAAGATCAAGGAGCGGATGGCGAAGCTCAAGACCGGCGACGGGACCCGCGGCTGCGACATGGGCCCGCTGGTCACCGGCCCGCACCGCGACAAGGTCGCCGGGTACGTCGCCGCCGGTGTGGAGGAAGGCGCGGAGCTGGTCGTGGACGGCCGGGACGGTGAGTTCGACGGTGGGGCCGATGGGTTCTGGCTCGGGCCGACACTGTTCGACAAGGTGACGCCGGAGATGTCGATCTACACCGACGAGATCTTCGGGCCGGTGCTGTCGGTCCTCCGGGAGCCTTCGTACGACGCCGCCCTCGACCTGGTGAACTCGAACCCGTACGGCAACGGCACCGCCATCTTCACCAACGACGGTGGCGCCGCCCGCCGGTTCCAGAACGAGGTCGAGGTCGGCATGGTCGGCATCAACGTCCCGATCCCCGTCCCGATGGCCTACTACTCCTTCGGCGGCTGGAAGAACTCCCTGTTCGGCGACACCCACGCCCACGGCATGGAAGGCGTCCACTTCTTCACCCGCGGCAAGGTCGTCACCTCCCGCTGGCTCGACCCGAGCCACGGTGGGATCAACCTGGGCTTCCCCACCCACGACTGAGCGTCACGGGCGCTCCGCCTGGTCGCGCGCGGCTGCCGTGCTGCCGCGGATGACCAGGTGGGGCGTGAGGACGAATTCCTCGGCGGTGGTCCGGCCGTTCTCCAGCCGGTCCGCCGCCGCCTCGACCGCGTGGGCGGCGAGCTCCGCGGCGTTCTGATCTACCGACGTCAGGTCGATGTGCGCGAGCCGCGCCAGGGTGCTGTTGTCGTACCCGACGAGCGAGACCTCCCCGGGTACGTCGACGCCGGCCCGGAGGAACGTGTCCTGCAGGCCGACGGCACACATGTCGTTCGACGCGACCACCGCGGTCGGTAGCGGCCCGGACTCCAGCAGGACCCGGCCGGCCTGGGCACCGGCCCGCTCGTCGTGCCCGCCGGGGACGATCCGCACCGACGCGCGGGCGCCGTGGCTCTTCATCGCGTCGCGGTAGCCGCGACGACGAAGGGCCGCGATCGGGCCCTTGCCGCCGTCGACGAAGGCGATGTCGCGGTGACCGAACTCGACCAGGTGCGCGACCGCCTGCGCCACCCCGAGGTCGTCCGCGGCCCGGACCACGTCGAGGCCGGCGCCGGCGTGCTTCCCGATCACGACGACCGGCAGCTGCTCGCCGGTCAGGTCCGCGACCGGTCCGGCCGCGCCGAGCAGGACGAGCGCCTCGCAGCGGAAGTCCAGCAAAGTCTCGACCGCGCGCCGCTCGTCCCGCTCCGCGGTCACGGTGCTGAGGACCAGCTCGTAGCCGCGGCCCGCGCTGGCCCGATGCAGGTCCTCGACCAGCTCGGCATGGAACGGACTCCGGATGTCGAGCATGACGCCCAGCAACCGGGTACGACGGCGCGCCAGCAGACTCGCGGTCCGGTCGGGCCGATAGCCGAGCCGGTCGGCGGCCTCCCGCACCCGGCGCCGGGTCGCCGCGCTGGGGCCCGGCCGATCGCTGAGCGCGAGCGAGACCGACGACGGTGACATCCCGATCGCGGCCGCCACATCCTCCAGCCGCGGGCGCCGGGTCACGCCGGCCGAACGTCGATCGCGAGTGGTCACGGAATCTCCCGGTGGCGAGCCCTTGACAACAGTTTGTCAGGACAAGCATGGTAGCAGAGTCTTAAAGCGCTTGAAATTCAACAGGCGCAGGGAATCCGGATCTGTGCAGGTGAGGAGCAGTCATGTCATCTTCGTCCATCGGCGTGGCGGTGATCGGTGCGGGGATGGCCGGCCGCGCGCACCTGGCCGGGTATCGTGCCGCGACCGCGATCCACGGCGCCGGGCTGCCCGAGGTGCGGTTCGTCGCCGTCGGTGATGTCAACGCCGGCGTCGCGAAGGAGTCCGCCGACCGGTTCGGGTACCAGCGGGCCGAGACCAGCTGGCAGACCATCGCCGAGGCACCTGACATCGACGTGGTCAGCGTAGTGGTCGCCAACACGCTGCACAGGGAGATCGTCGAGGGTTTGCTTGCCGCCGGCAAGCATGTGCTGTGCGAGAAGCCGCTGGCGCCGAGTGTCGAGGACGCGGCCGCGATGGTGTCCGCCGCCCGGGCCTCCGACCAGCAGACCGCCACGGGTTTCACCTTCCGGCGGTCGCCGGCGATCAACGCTGTTCGCGCGCAGCTCCAGTCCGGGGCGATCGGCCGGCCGCTGCACCTCGACGGGCACTACTGGTGCGACTACGGCTGTGACCCGATGGCGCCGATGAGCTGGCGGTACAAGGGCGGCCCCGGTTCCGGTGCGCTCGCTGACATCGGCGCTCACTTGGTCGATGTGGCCGAGTTCCTCGGCGGCCCGATCGAGTCGGTCGGCGGGGCGGTGCTGGCGACGTACGTCACCGAGCGGCACCTTCCGGTCGGTGCGGTCGTGGGGCATGCCCTGGCGGCGGTCAGCGATGAGACCGAGCCGGTCGAGAACGAGGACCTGGTCAGCTTCACCGCGCGGTTCGCGTCCGGTGCCACTGCGACGCTGTCGGCGTCCCGGACCTCGTTCGGTCACCCGAACGGGCTCGGTTTCGAGGTCTTCGCCGAGAAGGGTTCGGCCACGTTCGAGCTCGCCCGGGCGTCGGAGTTCGGCTTCGTCGACGGCACGGCACCACTCGCGACCCAGGGATACCGCCAGGTGCTCGTCGGCCCGGAACACCCCTACATCACCGGTGGCCTGCCGATGGACTTCCCGGGCGTCGGCCACGGGCAGAACGACCTGTTCGCCTTCCAGGCCAGGGCATTCCTGGGCCAGGTGGCCGGTGTTGAGGGGCTCCCACCCTGTCCGACCTTCGAGGACGGACTGCGCAACCTGCGGCTGCTGGGCGCCGTTGTCACCTCGGCCCAGACCGGCGGCGCGGCCGTCACCATCGACTGATCCGGAAGGACCATCACCATGAAGCTCGGTGCCTACACGGCCTGCCTGCACGACCTACCCATCGGTGACGCGTTGACGACGCTGCGCGGACTCGGCCTCGACAGCGCGGAGATCAACTCGGGCGGCTTCCTGCCCGCGCCGCATCTGCCGATCGACGCGATCCGCGGGAGCAAGGACGCCCGCGACGAGTACCTCGCCCAGTTCGACGCCGCCGGCGTCGCGCTCACAGCTTTGAACTGCAACGGCAATCCACTCCACCCCGACCCGGACGTACGGCGCAAGCACGGCCAGGACGTGGTCGACGCCATCGAGCTCGCCGCCCTGCTCGGCGTCAAGCGGGTCGTCACCATGTCCGGCCTGCCCGAGGCGCACGCCGGTGGTACGGCGCCGTCCTGGACGGTGCTGCCCTGGGACAGCGTGTACCTCGACGCCCGCGACTACCAGTGGAACGAGGTGGCGATCCCGTACTGGAAGGACATCCAGGCCCGGGCCGCCGACGCCGACGTGAAGGTGTGCATCGAGATGCATCCGCACAACCTGGTCTACAACCCGGCCACCATGGTGCGGCTCGCCGAGGAGATCGGCGCCACCCACGTCGGGGCCGAGATGGACCCGAGTCACCTGTTCTGGCAGGGGATCGATCCGGTCGCCGCCCTGGACAGTCTCGGCGACCTGGTCTACAACGCGGCCGCGAAGGACACCCGGATCAACGCGGCGGCCAAGGTCAACGGCGTACTGGACGACCGCTTCGGCCGGGTGCTTCCGACGGATCCCGGCGCCATCGGCCTGGGTGGCAAGGACACGCTCAGCCGCTGGCCGGAGAACTCCTCCTGGGACTTCGTCGCCGTCGGCCGTGGTCACGACGTCGCGTTCTGGACCGACTTCCTCGCCGCGATCAGGCGCATCGACCCGGACATGGCCGTCAACATCGAGCACGAGGACCAGGAACTGGGCCAGCTGGAAGGCCTCGAGTACGCCGCCAAGACCCTCCTGACCGCGGCCGCCGGCTGACATATCCACGACTCAAGGCCGCGGTTTGGGTGTAGCGTCGAAGACGACCCCCGGGGCATGAGGAGTACCGCGGCGTACGACGGCCGTCGGCCTGTGCGATGTCAGCGATCTTCAAGCTCCGGGAGTGCGTCATGTCGAAGAACAAAGGCGGACGTGAAGTCCGCAAACCCAAGCAACCCAAACAGCCGAAACCCAACCCGAGCGACAGCTCGATCATCCCGCCCACCAAGCAGGGCCGGAAGTAGGCGCGGGCGCCGTTGACCGGCGGAGGAAGGTTGGGTAGCGTCACGCGGGCGTGCTGAGGGCGCGCCGAGACTCGCCGGAAGGCTGGAAGCCACCTCACGATCGATCAGCCGAGTGCGGTGGGTGACGCTCTCTTGTGGCCCGTGCGAGTCCGGGCGCGAGAGGACGCGTGATGAGACTGCTGCCGGATCGGCCGAGTATCGAGTACCTGCGCAAACAGGCCAAGGACCTTCTTGGCGTCCTGCGCGAATCCGATCCAGGAGCGTCGCTCGCCGATGCGCAGCGCGCCCTGGCCGCTGAGTACGGCGAACGGGACTGGCCTGCGCTGAAGGCCGAGGTCGAGCGACGGCTCGCGGACACGCCGGCCGCGCCGGACGGGCTGGCGGAGGCGCTGGCCGGCGCCTTCGGCCTGGGCGAGGTCACCGCCGCGGCCACGCCGGTCTCGTTCACGCCGATGGGGCGGTGCTGGGGGATCACGACCGACCGTGGTCGGTGGCTCGCGGTCACGGTCTTCGACTGGATTACGGCGGAGCAGGCCGAGCTCGGTGCTCGGCTGCGGGACGCCGCGGTCGCGGCCGGCGTGGTGGCACCAGTCGCCGTACGGAGTCCGCAAGGACAACTGGTCGAGAGGGTCCGGGGCGAGAGTTGGCGCGTTCACGAGTGGATCGACGTCGGCCCGTCGCCGGTGTTGCCGATCTCGAGGGCGTTGGCGCGGCGAGCCGGTACGACGCTCGGGACGCTGCACGCGTTGGCCATTCCCAGCGATTCGCCCATCAGTCCGTACGTGATCTCACGCCGCCCGGAAGCCGATTGGTATGAGTTGCGCGATCGAGCTCGTGCGGCCGGCAAACCGTGGGCCTCGAGCAACTACTCGACGTCTGACGGGGCCGCGGACAAGACGTGAGATGTCCGAGGTCCCGGGTAGGTGTCCGAGGTCAGTGGGAGAGTACGGCGGCCAACGCGGACGCGGCCGGTTCCGTGAGGTGGCCGTGCAGGAGCTCGATCCGGTGCACAAGCCGCGGCGCGGTGAGCGGAACGGCCGCGATCCCGGGCAAGGCCGTCGAACTGTGCGGGTCGGCGGGGATTTGCGTGGCGGAGTGGGGGAGGACGGCGAGGCCGTGGCCGGCGGCGATGAGGGTCAGGAGGGTTTGGAGGTCGGTGCCGGCGTAGGTGAGGGCTGGGCGGAGGGCGTCGGAACCGGTCGCGGTCCGGAGGGTGAGCAGCGGAGCGGCGAGGTCGGGAGCGTCGATCCAGCGGGCGTTGGTCAAGTCGTGGAGGCTGATGCCGCGGCGGCGTGCTAGTGGGTGGTCCGCGGCAAACCCCACAACCAGTTGCTGGTGGGCCACGGCGGTGGTGCGTAGTGATCCGGCGTCAGACAGCCGCAAGGGATCGCTCGGCGCGGCGACGCCGTCGACCAGACCCAGGGCGAACTCACCGGCGGCTACGCCCTCTGCCACCGCTTCGCGGCCGCAGACCGTCAGGGTGACCTCGGTGCCCGGGCGGGAGCGTCGTACCTCGCGGAGAGCGATGGCCAGGCGGCCGTCGGCTGCGGCCAAGGGGGAGGCGGCGATGGTGAGGGTGCCCGGCGGGTCGGCGATGGTACGGCGGACATCGGCCCGGGCGGCGTCGAGGCGGAGGAGGATGGGCGCGGCGTGTTCGAGCAGGCGCTCGCCGGCTGGGGTCGCGACCACGGGACGCCGGCGAAGGAGCGGCGTACCGAGGTCGTGTTCGAGGGCGGCGATGTGCTGGGAGACGGCGGACTGGGTGTAGCCAAGGCGGTCCGCGGCCGCGGAGAACGAGCCGCACTCGGCGACAGCCACGAACGTCCGCAGCAGGTGGGGATCCACGCCGATCAGTATCGCTTATGTGGAGTGCAGAGATCATCGTTGGCGCTGATACCGGCCTGACACCCAGGATGGACGGCATGAACGCTTACTCAGGACGCATCGCCGTGGTCGGAGACCGCTCACCGCACGTCCGTTCGCATGGACGGGTGCCCGGTCTGCTGGATCGGTTGAAGGATCGCGACAACCTGGACCTCGACGTGTACTGGGTCCCGACCGAGGAGGTCGACGAGGATCTGAAGGGGTTCGACGGGATCTGGCTGGTTCCGGGGAGCCCGTATCGAGACGAGGCCGGAGCGATCGCCGCGGTCCGGATCGCGCGGGAGAACGGGATCCCGTTCCTCGGCACATGTGCTGGGTTCCAGCACGCGATGCTCGAATTCGCTCGCAACGTGTGCGGGCGGCCGGATGCGCAGAACGGCGAGAGCAATCCGGACGCGGAGGACCTGCTCATCGTCCCGCTGGCGTGCTCACTCGTCGGTCACGAGGATGCGGTCCAGGTGACACCGGGGACCCGCGCCGCGGAGTTGCTGGGGGTGGAGCGGTCGCTGGAGCGGTACCACTGCTCCTACGGCCTCGACAGCGGCCGGATGGACCTGCTGCGCGACCACGGCATGGTCTTCAGCGGGTACGACGACGCCGGCGAGCCCCGCATCGCGGAGCTCCCCGACCACCCGTTCTACCTGGCCACCCTCTTCCAGCCCGAACTGGCCGGCGACGGCACCCGCCCGCATCCCCTCATCCAAGCATTCGCCCGCGCAGCCGGCGGCAAGTGACCGTGACTGGCGGACGGAGCTAGATCTGGGAGGTGGGGCGGGGTTGGAGGCCGGCGGCTTGGTAGCAGGTGTCGATTAGTTGCATGGTGGCCAGGGCGTCGTTGGCGTCGGTGAGGAGTGGGGCGCCGTTGCGGACTGCCGCGGTGAAGGCCTCTAGCTGGTAGGTGTAGGAGGTGCGGGTGCCCAGGTGTTCGACCCAGGTGTCCTCCTTGGTTGTGACGATGACCCGGTCGTCGTTGTGGGGGAGGACGAAGAACGGGGCGAAGGCCTCGCCGCGGGTGCCGATGACCTTCAGGCTGAACTCGACGTTCTCGGCAGCCATGCTCGTGCGGACTGCGCCGGTTGCGCCGCTGGGGAACTCGAAGTCGGCGTTGAGCCACTCGTCGACGCCGGGCAGCCGCTTTCGTTCGCCGGCGCGGGCGTTGGTCAGCTTCGGGGCACCACCGGCGTATGGCGCCAGCATCCGCTGGGCGTGGATGGCGTAGCAGCCGACGTCCATGACGGCGCCGCCGGCGAGCGGGAGTGACCAGCGCGGGTCCTGGTCCGGCGGCGGAGGCATCACCATGGTTGCCTCGACATGCTGCAGGTCGCCGAGCTCGCCCTTGGCCACGAGCTCCTGCAGGCGGCGCATCACCGGGTGGTAGGCGTAGTGGAAGGCCTCCATGAAGACCACGCCGCGCTCGTGGGCGGCGTCGCGTACCTGGGCGGCTTCCGCGGCGTTGCTGGCCGACGGCTTCTCGGTCAGCACATGCTTGCCCGCGGCAATCGCCCGCAGGTTCCACGGGCCGTGCAGGCCGTTGGCGAGTGGGTTGTAGACGACCTCCACGTCCGGGTCGTCCAGCACGTCCTGGTACGACGCGTGCACCCGTTCGACCTGGTGTTCCGCCGCGAACGCCTCGGCCCGGCCGGAGTCCCGGGCCGCCACCGCGACCAGCCGGGCGCCGGTCGACCGGGCCGGCGCGACGATCGCCCGGTCCGCGATCCGGGCGGCGCCGAGAATCCCGATACGCAGCGGTTCCATGCCTTCTCCCTCGATGGTCGGCCGTACGGGCGGCGTACGGCGGGGTGGCGCGCCGGTAAGCGTAGCCCGAGGCACCGACGGCGAACGTGCCATCCTGCCTGACGAGCACCCGGCCCCGACAGCACCTGCCCGTGATCCGGACCGGGTTCACCCAACGTTCATGTCCCTGCTGTGGGCGCTCAGTGGGTCTCGCGGCGGGTGCTGTGGTCGGCGAGGGCGCCGGTCAACCGGTCCGCGGTCCAGCTCTCGGCGACCGCCTGGCGGAGGAGGCCGGCCTGCGACTGGGGTGCCAGGCCGTCGATGGGCTGGTCGCGGTCGAGGTTGGTCGGGAAGGCGTAGCCCTCGGCCGTGGCGGCGATGACGTTGTCCACGGCTACCGGATCGGTCAGGCGGAGCAGGCTGGGATAGACGGCCTCGATCATCCGGGCCCGGTCGATGCTCTCCATCGCGCGCCCGAAGGCGGATGAGACCTGGAGGAGGTTGGCCATCCGCTTGATGTCGGCGGAATGGTTGCTGCCGGCCGCATGGAACAGCGCCGGGTTGAAGAACACCGCGTCGCCCTTCTCCAACGGCAACTGCACGTGGTTCTCCACGAAATACGAGGCGAACGACGGCTGCCGGTACGCCAGGTACCCCAGCTCGTACTTCTGTGAATGCGGCAGATACAGCGTCGGCCCCGACTCGACCGGCATGTCGCAGTGCGCCACCGCCCCTTGCAGCGTCAACGCCGGCGACAACCGATGCACATGCGCCGGGTACTGCGCTGCGACCTCATCGGACTGGAATCCGAGGTGGTAGTCCCGATGCACCGTCTGCCCCTCGCCGCCCGGGTTCACCACGTTCACCTGCGACGTCACCTGGTACGCCGGCCCCAGCCAAGCCGACGCGACCAGCGCGAGCAGGTCGTTGGCGTAGTAGGCCGCGAACACGTCCGGTGCCGCGATCGCGAGCTTCTCGAGCGCGTTCCAGACCCGGTCGTTCGCACCTGGCTTGGCGAAGTGGTCACCGGCCGCGGTCCCGGACTCGTGCTGCTGGGCGATCAGCCGGTTGAACTCAGCCGTCGCCGCGTCGACCGCATCGTTGCTGAAGGCCCCTTTCAGGACGACGATCCCGGGTCCGTCGGCGAACGCCCGGACGAACTCGGCCTGCACGGCCCGCGGGTCCTCGCGCCGGATCCGCGCCGCGTCGTACAGCGGCACCTGCTGCTCGATCCGCTCGGCGTACGGGTAGTCCGCGGGGTCCGTCTGCTGCTTGAGCACCGTCAGCAGGTCTTCCAGCTGAACGTCGGACGGTTTCAACCACATGGCTGGCTCCTCTCGGGGTGATTGTTCTAGCCTGGGGTCTTCTTGACGGGTTCGGAATCCCCAGGATCCACCAAAAACCCGTCATTCGGAGTGGAGGGCGACGATGGGACGCGAGCATCGGGTCCGCGACATCGCGGTCCAGGCCGGTCTGAGCGAGACGACCGTCGACCGGGTGCTGAACGGCCGCGCCGGCGTCAGCGCCCGCGCGCGCCGCCAGGTCGACCAGGCCGTGCACGACCTCGACCGGCAAGCCGCCCAGATCCGGCTCGGTGGTCGCACGCTGGTGATCGACCTGGTCATGCAGGCCCCGACCCGGTTCTCCGGATCCGTCCGTGCCGCCCTCGAAGCGGCACTGCCCGGACTGCGCCCGGCGGTGCTGCGGGCCCGATTCGACCTGAGTGAAACCGCCTCCGCCGCCGACGTCGTCGCGACCCTGGACAAGCTGCGGAAACGCGGTTCGCAGGGCGTGATCCTCAAGGCGCCGGACGAGCCCGAGGTCGTCGAAGCCGTCGACCGCCTGGTCGCCGCCGGCATCCCGGTCGTCACCCTGGTCACCGATCTGCCCAGCAGTCAGCGCCTCGCGTACGTCGGCATCGACAACCGGTCCGCCGGTGCGACAGCGGCGTACTTCCTCGCGCAATGGCTAGGCGCGGAGCCCGGCACTGTGCTCGTCACGCTGAGCCGTGGCTCGTTCCGTGGTGAGGAGGAACGCGAGATGGGCTTCCGCTCCACCCTGCGCCGGCTGGCACCGGGCCGCGCGGTGGTGGAACTCGCCGAGACCGATGGCCTCGACACCACCATCCACGGACAGGCCCTGGCCGCGCTCACCGCCGATCCGGCGATCAACGCGGTCTACTCCATCGGCGGCGGCAACCGCGCCATCGTCCGGGCGTTCGCCGACCTGGACCGCGAGTACCGCTGCTTCGTCGCCCACGACCTCGACGCCGACAACCTCTCACTCCTCCGAGCCGGCGCGCTCTCCGTGGTCCTGCACCACGATCTCCCGACCGACCTTCACCACGCCTGCCAGCACCTCCTGCAGGCCCACCACCTGCTCCCCGTAATCCGTACGCCGCCCAGCAACCTGCAGCCGATCACGCCGTACAACCTGCCCGGATGATCTGGCCTAGCGCGGCCTGGTGGTCGCCCGCACGACCAGGTCCGGATCGGTGATGACCTCTTGTGACGGGCCGTCCTCGCAGATGGCGAGGCCGAGTGCGGCCGCCGCGAGTCGATCGGCGTTCTGGGCGATTGTCGTCAGTTGGATGTGCTCCAGGCGCGACGGCGTCGAGTCGTCGTACCCGATGATCGAAACGTCCCGGCCCCGCAGGGCGTGCAGGAGGCCGATGCCGCAGGCATCGTTGAAGGCGGCAACGGCCGTGATGTCGGACGGCAGTTCGCGGGCGGCTGCCGCGCCGGCGGACTCGGTCGGGCCGCCGGGGATGACGAGTGGTTCGAGCCCGGCGCGGCGCATCGCCCGGGTGTAGCCGGTCCGACGTTCGGCCGCGCCGGGAGCACGGGCACCGTCAACATGAGCGATTCGGGCGTGGCCGAGCGACAGCAGGTGCTCCACGGCCAGGCGAGATCCGGCCGCGTCGTCAGTGCGTACGACGTGAACGCCGGCGGCCCGTACTTTGCGGGCGATCACGACAGCCGGCTGAGCTTCGGCAAGTGCGGCCAGCGCGGACGGCGGCGCGGCGGGAGCGAGCAGTACGAGCGATTCGCAGCGGTAGTCCAGCAGGGACTGGATCGCGACCGCCTCCCGACGGGAACCGGTCACCGCGCTCAACGTGAGGTCGTAGCCGAGCGCCTCGGCCGCCGGGTAGAGCGCCTCGACCAGGTCACCGTGGAAGGGCTGGCGAACGTCGAAGGCCACGCCGATCAGCCGCGTGCGCTGCCGCCCGAGCAGCCGGGCCCGATGGTCGGGGCGGTACCCGAGCTCGTCGCCGGCCGCGAACACGCGGGCCCGGGTCTCGTCGCTCGCCCCCGGCACGTCGCGGTAGACGATCGAGACCAGGGCGCGGGAGACGCCGGCACGGGCCGCGACATCCTCCATCGTCGGTCGGTGATTCATCTCGCCGATTCTCCCGAGGTCTTGACCGGGACCATCAAAGCATTGTTCCCTAGCGATGACTAGAGCGCTCTAGTCCCTGCTCGCGAAGGGGTTGCCGATGCGCACAGACCACGGCCTGCCGGTTGTACGGCTCGGGCTGATCGGAGCCGGCCGGATCGGCACGATGCATGCCGGCAACATCGCGCGGGACGTCCCCGGCGCCGAGCTGGCCGCGGTCGCCGACGCCAGACCGGAGGCGGCGCAGCAGCTCGCGGAGCGGTACGGCACAGAGGCCCAGGACGTGGACAGCCTGCTGAAGGACGTCGACGGCGTGGTGATCACCTCGATCGCCGCCGCTCACCCGGACCTGATCCACCGCGCGGCCGCGGCCGGGAAGCCGGTCTGGTGCGAGAAGCCGGCCGCACTGACGCTCGAAGAGATCGACCAGGCGATCGCCGCGACCGAGGCCGCCGGCGTCCCCTTCCAGGTCGGCTTCAACCGGCGGTTCGCCAAGGACTTCGCCGCGGCCCACCAGGCCGTCGTGGACGGCGTGATCGGTACGCCGCAGCTGATGCGCTCGATCACCCGGGACCCCGGCGGACCGGCTGGTCTGCGGCCCGGCATCCCGCCGTGGACGATCTTCCGCGAGACGCTCATCCACGACTTCGACACGCTCCTGTGGCTCAACCCCGGGGCCCGGCCGGTCGAGGTCTTCACGAAGGCGGATGCGCTGGTTGCCCCGCAGTACAAGGAGGACGGGCTGCTCGACACCGCGGTCGTGCTGATCACCTTCGACAACGGCGCGATCGCGACCGCGGAGGCGAACTTCTCCGCGCTCTATGGCTACGACGTCCGCGGCGAGGTGTTCGGGAGCAAGGGCATGGTGATCGCCGGGGGCCTGCCGAGCAGTCCGCTGGTGCGGTACGGCGCGAGCGGCCTGCAGCAGCAGACGTTCCGCAGTGACGAGGAGATGTTCCACGACGCCTACGTGCGGGAGCTCGCGGAGTTCGCCGGCGTCGTGCGCGGGGACGCCGTACCGCCCGTCACCGGCCACGACGCACGCAACGCGTTGCGGGTCGCGCTGGCGGCGATGACGTCCTACCAGGAGAGCCGTGCGGTGCGCATCGAGGAGGTCCGATGAGGCTGGCTGTCTGTGCTGAGTTGATGTTCGTCGACCTGCCCTTCGCCGAACGGGTGGAGCGGATCGACGCCGCCGGTTTCGACGTCGAGATCTGGACCTGGATGTCCAAGGACATCGCCGCGCTGAAGAAGACCGGAGCGGTGTTCTCGTCGATGACCGGGTACGTCGGTGGCTCGCTGACCCACGAGCAGGATCGGCTGCTGGTGACCGCCGAGCAGTCCGTCCATGTCGCCCTGGAGCTCGGCTGCCCGCGCCTCAACCTGCATGGCACCGAGCTCAGGCTCGATGGGTTGCCGGTGACACCGGCGTACGAGGTCACCGGCGCGATGTGGCTGACGGCCGCGCGCACGCTGGAGCGGCTCGCGAAGCTCGGCGAGCGGTACGGCGTGATGTTCGTGCTGGAGAACCTCAACACCGAGGTCAACCATCCCGGCGTGCCGTTCGGGAAGGCGGCCGACACGCTCGCGCTGGTCGAGGCGGTCGGGCATCCGCACCTGCGGCTGATGCTCGATCTGTACCAGGCGCAGATCGGCGAGGGGAACCTGATCGAGCTGATCCGCAAGGCGTTCCCGTACCTCGGTGAGATCCAGGTGGCCGACGTACCGACCCGCTGTGAGCCGGGGACCGGGGAGATCAACTACCCCATGATCGCGGCCGCCCTGCGGGAGCTCGGCTATGACGGCACGGTCGGGCTGGAAGCGTTCGCCTCGGCCGGCACCGATCTCGCGCTGCGCCGTTTCCGGGACGCGTTCACAAAGGAAGCCATCTGATCAAATCCGGGTGGTGGGTCGACGGAATCGGGCCGAGGCTTCAGGATGTGCGCATGAGTACCGTCCAGGTCCGGGTCGATCGGAACAGCCGTACGCCGTTGCACGTGCAGTTGGCGCTGCAACTCGAGGCGGCGATCCAGGGCGGTGAACTGCCGGTCGGATCCCGGCTGAGCAACGAGGTGGACCTGGCGGAGGCGTACGGGCTGAGCCGGCCGACGGTCCGGCAGGCGATCGCCCGCCTGGTCGACCAGGGCCTGCTGGTGCGCAAACGCGGCGTCGGCACCCAGGTAGTGGGGAACTCCGGCCAAGTACGGCGCTCTCTCGAGCTCACCAGCCTGTACGACGACCTGGCCGCGGCGCACCGGAAGCCGGAGACCGACGTACTGCGCTTCGGCGTCGCTCCGGCCACCGCTGAGGTCGCTGCCGCGCTGCAGTGCGAGGAGGGGGACCGAGTGCTCCGGCTGGAGCGGCTGCGGCGGGCGGACGGCGAGCCGCTGGCGCTGATGCGGAACTGGCTCCCGCCTGACCTCCTGGAGACGGACCCGGCCACTCTGGCCGAGCGGGGTCTCTACCAACTGCTGCGGGCCGAAGGGGTGCGGCTGAAGGTCGCGCACCAGACCATCTCCGCCATCCCCGCCTCACTCGAGCAGGCCCGGCTCCTGTCCGAGGAGCCCGGCGCACCACTCCTGGCGACCACCCGGATCACGTACGACGACCACGGCCAGCCGGTCGAGTACGGCTCCCACCTCTACCGCGCCAGCCGCTACTCCTTCGAACACACGCTCGTCCACCGCTGAGGCGGGATTGCAACAAGCTGCAAGTTTCTCGACCTCGTCGTGACGCGATGGATACGGTCAGTGAGCCTCTCGCATGTCACGGTTGTCCACAGGGCTCCGGATGCGAGTGGCGCGGGGTGCCCCACGGTTGAAAGGATGGTCGCGCATGGTGACCGCGTGGTCGCCAGACGGGACACACACGGGGAGACCGATGACAGCCGACAGACTCGCCGCGCGCCGGTCGGGCTGGGACGGCGCGGTCGAGCTGATCGACGCCCAGGTGCGCGATGTGGTGCGCCGGGAGGGCATCGATCCGCTCCGTGATCCGGGTGCGGTGAACGCGATCGTCGCCACCGTCGTCCGCGAGTACGACGAGCGCAGCCTGACCGGTGTGGTGCCGCCGATCGGTGACCTGGAGGCGGTCAGCCGGGAGGTGCACGACCGGGTCGCGGGCTTCGGGCCGTTGCAGCGGTTCCTGGACGACCCGACCGTCGATAGAGTCTGTCAAGTAGCATCATGCCATGTCCACCAAGCACATAGGGCTCTACTGCCGCCTGTCCCCGCGGCCTGACGGAAGTTACGAGGGTGTTGCCCTTCAAGAAAGGTGGGGGAGGCGGTACGCCGCCACTCACTGGCCGGAGCTACCCGTGGAGGTGTTCGCCGACAAGGGCATCAGCGCCCACAACGGCGACGAGCGCGGGGGGTACGACAGGCTGCGCGAGTGGATCCGCGCGGGCAAGCTCGAGCACCTGTGGTGTGTCGAACAGAGCCGCTTGGAGCGGCGCGAGGCTGAGTGGTTCCAGCTCGCCGCCGAACTCGACTCGGCCGGCATCACCGAACTGCACACCGACCGCGAAGGCATCGTGCGAGTGCGGGACGAGGTCGCCGGCATCAAGGCCGTGATCAACGCTGGCGAAGCTCGGAAGCTGAAGCGGCGGGTGAATGACAAGCTCGCCGAGCTCGCCGCCGAGGGCCGGCCGGCCGGTGGCCGCACCTTCGGATACACGCGAGCGCGTGACGAGCAGAACAAGGCCGTGCTCCGTGTCGACGAGGACCAAGCAGTGATCCTGCGGGATGCGGCGGACAAGGTCTTGGCCGGCTGGTCGCTGAGCCGTGTTGCCGCCGACCTGACCGCGCGGGGCGTGCGGGGTGCGAACGGCGCCAAGATCACGTACAAGACGCTCAACCGCATGATCAGCAACCCGACCGTTGCTGGGTACCGCGTGTACCGGGGAGAGATCGTCGGGCGCGGCCTGTGGCAGCCGATCCTCAGCGAGGACACCTGGCAGGCCGTACGCGCCAAGCTGGCGGCCGGACAGGGTACCCAGAGCCGGACCCGCCGACGATTCCTGCTGACTGGTGGGATCGCCGTCTGTGGCGTGTGTGACCCGCCTACGGCAATGCGCGCCCAGCGCCGCAAGGTGTACGGCGAGCGCCTGGACGCGCTCTACACCTGCTGGCACGGCTTCCACGTCGGCATCATGGCCGACCCGTTCGAGAAGCACGTCGGGAAGAGACTGCTCGACGAGCTCGACCAGCCGCAGTTTCTCAACGCGATCACCGCGGACGAGCACGGCGCGCGCCGTGAAGCGATCCTCGCGGGCCTCACTGCCGACGAGAACCAACGCACCGAGCTAGCCAAGGAATGGGGAGCCGGTGGCCTGACAACCCTAGAGTGGCGGGCCGCGCGGAAAGCGATCGACGATCACGAGCAGAAGCTGCGGCGTGACCTCGCTGACCTACCCGCGCCACTCATCGGGATCGACATCTCGCAGGTCCGCGCCGCGTGGCCGGGGATGCTGCTCGACGAGAAACGCGAACTGGTCGAGATGTTCATCGAGTCGGTGACGGTCCATCCCGCCAAGCCGGGCGCAAAGGCGTTCGACCGCGACCGGGTGTCGATCGAGTGGCGGACGCTATGAACCCGCCCGGCAATCTCGGCAATTGGCTCTCCAGGTTCGACAGCATCCGGTCAAAACTCCCGCAACCCCCGTCGTGGTTGACCAAGCCGGTGGTGCCGGAGTTCCTCGACGCGGACGTGATCTTCATCTGCGCGGCATGCAAGGAGCGCGTCGGCCGGTACCGCAAGGATCACGAGCGGCGTAAGTGGCAGGTGCCGAGCGACTTCACCTGCAGCCAGCACGGGCCACTCCGTGACGACATCGACTACGACGAGTTGTGGGCAGCGCGAGGCAAGCCCGAGCGGATGACCGTGCGCCTGCGGCCGCAACGGCGTGGCGGTTCGCGTTAGCCTCGCGCAGCTTGCAATACTGCTATCAGCAGTGACTCAGTCACCAGCTTGCCTGCCGGGCCTCGGGATCTTCCCGAGCTGACCGGGCGTAGAAGTCGCGGAAGGCGCCGTGAGCAACCGGTTCATCCCGGGAGATCACTGTGCGCCCTGATCCAGCGGCCAAAGCCCGCGCCAAGCACGAAGAGAATGCAGCTGTCCGTGCCCTCGACGATCCCGCGAAGCTAGCTCGCGCCGCTCGTATCGTGCGGGTCGCGCTCGAACGCCAACAACTCACGCTGGACGACCTGAAGTCGGGTGGTCCTGATGCCGCATGACAAAGGCCGCCCGGAGGCGGCCCTTGAAACGTCCGGCGAGGACACCACCAAGGTAACCGATACCGCGCCGTTCCAGGTGATGCCGCCGCTGTCTGCGGACGAGTACGCCGCACTCAAGGCCGACATCGCTGAACGTGGCGTTCTCGTGGCGGTTGTGATCGACCAGGATGGCCGGACCATCGACGGCCACCACCGCCGGCAGATCTGCGCCGAGCTCGGGATCGACTACCCGGTCGAGGTCCGCAAGGTCGCCGACGATGCCGATGCGCGCGAGATCGCGCTGACACTCAACGTTGCACGCCGGCATCTGACCCGGGAACAGAAACGGCAACTGATCGCGACGGAAATCGAGCGCAGTCCCGACGATTCCGACCGGGCCATCGGCCGTCGACTCGGTGCCGACCACAAGACAGTCGGCTCGGTACGCCGTGAGTTGAGTGGGGAATTTCCCCAATCGCCGGCTGTCCAGCTCGCGCGCGACGCTGAGACTCTGATCGCATCAGACGAGGCGATAGATCACGCCGAGCAGATCGCGGCGACCTGGGTTCGTCTCTGGTCTCAGACCTGCGACAAGCTCGCCGAGATCGCGCGGAATCGATCGTATGAGGCGAACGGATACGCCAGCCTGCGCGAGTGGCTGGACTCCGAATCGTGGTACCTGGCCGCGTGGTTCAAGGCGAAGCGTAACGCCGCCCTGCTCGGACTAGATCCCCCGCCTGAGGAGTTGGCGGAACTGAGCGGGGGCAGTCACAACATCTGCTCGGGGTGCGCCAGGTGCAGTACGCCGGACGTCATCTGCCACTACCTGCCCAAGCAAGAGCGGCTACCCGGACTGGCGCGCTTTGCCTACATCGACTGCCACGGCGTGATCTACGAGGCCTACGACGTGGACGGCAATCCCGACAACCTGATCGACGAGGACGCCTGGGTTCCCATCTATCTGCCGAACGGGGAACCGGCGTACGAGATGCGCCGCCCGCTCGCCGACTGCGGCATCGCTGGCTGCACGCTATGCGCTACCCGGTTCCGCGACCTGGCGGGTGATGTCCGATGACCTCGACCGAAGCGAAGCGGGCCGCGGCTGCCAGGCGCCGCATCCTCGCCGGTCTCGAACTGTCCTCGTGGCTGCATCGACTCGCCGAGCAGGTGGAACGTCCGGCCGACCCATGCGCGGGCAGGTGTGGCGCCCTGCTGGTCGAAGACCGCGAGTCGTACGCGCGACGACGTACCTGCCCATGCCGCCAAGAGCGCACCGACCCGGGCGGTGGCCGATGGTGAGCCGCGCGATCGTCTGGGTTCTCAGAAATGAGAAAACCGGTCTCGCTCTCGTCACCGGCCAAGGCCACGACGAGCTCGTCTTCGAGGTGGCGCCACAAGCGAAGTGGTCCCGCGCCGGCCGTGGCTGGGTGATCAGCCTGCAGCAAGCCGCAGACCTGTGCACCTTGTGCGAGACGCAGCACGCGATCTACCGCGAGCGGAGGCCGAAGCCATGACGTCGCCGCCACTGCATCCGATGATCTGGGATCGGATCGAGTCGCAACGCTGTCCCGACTGCGGCGCACCCGCCCGCTACATCGGACCGCTGATCCCGCAACTGACCGAGGAATGGGGCTGCCCCGACTGCGAGCCAGACCTGTTCGAGGAGACGCCATGACTGACGCGCGATATCCCGAACGGTGGCTGAACGATCGTCGTATCAACCGGCTGTCCGACAGTGCACATCGTGCCTTCGTGAGGTCTCTCGCGTGGTCGGTCTCCAACCGTACGGATGGCCGGCTGTACGCAGACGACCTGGACGACCTGCGGGTAGACCCCGGCGTGGTGGTCGAGTTCACCAAGGCCGGCCTGTGGGAGACCTGGGATGAAGGCTGGCTGATCGTCGACTTCGACACGACGCAGACCACCAAGGCGCAGCTCGAGGGACTGGATCACAAGCGCGTGCTGGACCGTGCGCGGAAGCAGCGGGAGCGAGCGCACAAGGCAGGCGATCACTCGCTCTGCTTGCCCGATCACTGCTCTCTCGCAGGTGTGTCACGCGTGACGTCCACCGTCGCAGAACGCGTGACACATAGGACAGGCCAGGACAGGACAGGACAGGCCTTCAAGGAGGAGCAGGTAGAGGCCGACGGCAACTGCTCGGTGTGCGGTACTCCGATGGATCCCGCGGCCTGGTACTCCGACACCGGCCGGCATCCCGGCTGCCAGGCGCGGGAGGCGTCATGACCAAGCGCTCCGTGTGTGTGTGGACGTATGACTGCGGGTCAGGCGTGAACGCAGCGCAAAAAGACGCCGAGTTTTTTAAGGCGGACCCCCTCATGACCCGCCAGTCAAGGTCGTCTCTCCCCGTCGTTTTCCACGAAGGAGGTGAATTGTGGAGAAACCTGCCAAAAAGCGGAGCATATGCCTGAGTTGCAGGAAAAGGCTTCAGCATCCCGCTACGGGGCGTCCGCGGGTGTACTGCGGCCCGCAGTGCCGTCGTGCCGCGGAATACGAGCTACGGCGGATCCACAGTCTGCTGTTGCTGGCCGAGAAGAACGAGCGGATCGCGCGGGCCGTCTTCGTCGCGGGCCCATCGTGGGAGAAGGAGGACGGTCAGAGGCGCTCGAGGTATTGGAGTCTCGAGGCCGCGAAGCTGCAGCACCGGCTGCAGGAGCTCCTTGCCGGCAACAGCGCCGATGGTGAGGAGCTTCCATGAGCTACCCGGCAGATTCCGGCGATACCGCCGAGAACGACGAGGTCGTACCGTCGCGGTCGCCGTGCGCCAAGTGCGGGTCAACCCTGGAGCGGCACTGGTGCATCCCCACCGATGACCGCAGTGAGGCCGAGAAACTGTTCTACAGCGAAAGAGACGAGTGACATGAGCAACCTTCGAGATCTGCTGTTCGAGGATGACGAGACAGTGCGCCAGCACCTGCGCGGACTCGACGACGGGCGGCTTCACGGCGAGATCCTCGCCCTGTGGGACCTGGACCGCCGCTGGACGGGTGAACAGGGCGACCGGTGTCATCAGGTGCTGGTGATGGCGGCCGAGGAACGGGACGAACGCGGGCGGGCGAACGACTCGATGCTGTCCGCGGTGTTCCCCACGGTCGACCTGGGCGAGGTTCCGCTGACGTGGCGAGAGCGGGCGCTAGACTGGTGGTACCTGGCACGGGCGTGGATTCGCCCCCGGTGGATGCCGGACAGGCGTGCTTGAGCGTGGATTCGCTCGCCCCCTAACCACTGGCATCCCACGACGGAGAAACCATGTCGACGCAGTACTACGAGCAGGGCACTTGGGGTAACAACCTCGCCTACAGCCCCGAGGCGCGCGCGGCCGGCCTGACCCCTGAGCCCAAGCCCGACTACACGCGCAAGTCGGACAGTGAGTTGCGCGAACTGCGCACCGAGCATTGCCAGGAGGCGAAGCGGATCGCCGAGACCGGTGTGAAGCACGACCGCGACCTGACTCAAGGCGAGCAGGACCGGTTCAACGCCCACATGGAGGCCGTCGAGGGCATCGACCACCTCCGCGCGCTCCGCAACGCCGACGGCAGGACCCACGAGCTCGAGAACAGCCTCCGTCAGTACGGCGTCCAGGGCTTCGGCGGCGGTACGACAGGCCGCTACAGCGTGTCCGCCGAAGACCTCCGGGCGCACTACGAGGCGATCTCTCAGGGCGGCACGCGCGCCACCCGTTCGGAGTATCGGGCGATGGTGACCGCTGCGGCCGGCATGGGTTCGGAGACGAACTGGTCCAGCAAGTCCGCTGACGCCGCAACCAGTCTGCGGGAGTTCGCCGGGATCACCTCGAGGCCGCTGGACGGCTTGTCCGCGGTCCACCCGAGCGTCACCCTGCCGGCCGGTTCGGGCACCGGCGCGGCCGAGTCTGCACAGCACACCGAGTTCACAGCGATCGTCCCGAGCACGTTGTCGGCGGCGAGGTACGGAGCATGGACGAACGCTTCGGCGGCGGTTTCCTCGTTCGACGATCTGTCGGCGGTCGAGGCGGCGCACCGGATCCACATCGCGCGGTCGCTGAGTCTGGCCGATCTGGGCACGATCGACACGGTTGCGGGCGCCGCGACGGTGTACGCGGCCGCGACGTTCGAGGCGACGATGCGGGCCACGATTCTGACGGTCGCCGCGACGGCGAATGTGAGTCCCGACCAGGTCGTCTGCTACGGCACGCCGGCCTCGCTGTCGGTGGCGACCTCGTATGCGCCGACGAACGGACAGGATCGCGGCTCGGTGGTGGAGCGGTTGTTCGGTGCGCGGATCTTCCCGATGCTGGGCGCCGTCGCCGCGAAGCTGACGTTCTTCGCTCCGAGCGCGTTCATCGTGTTCGAGACCGGCATCTCCGCGGCAACCACGATCGATCCTCGGGATGGCAGCTCGACCTTCGGATCCTGGGTGCACTCGACGGCTGCCGGTCCCGCGGTCGCCGGCGCCGCCAAGGCGATTCTGACGGCCTGAGCATGGCTGTGTGGGAAACCGTACAGACGGCCCTGGGTACCATTCGCAGGGCCGTCGGTGCGGCAGTCGGTGACACGTGCAGTGAGTGCTCGTCGGAGTCCGACGTGAATCCTTGCACTGGGCTTTGTTCGCGGTGCGAGATCGCGGCCGAGGTCGAGCGTCAGCGGTACGGCAACTAGAGCAGCGGTCCCGGGTGCCTTACGGTCCCCTTTCAGCCCGGGGCCGCGACAGCACGAAACCCCCGACGTGTGTCGGGGGTTTCGTTGCTTCCTGGCGCTCAGCGCAGGAACTCGAACCGCTCCTGCAGTCGGTCGATGAATCGGCCGATCCGTCCCTCGGGCTCGGTGGCATCGAGCGCCTCGCGGGCACCCTCTGCGCGTCCGACCTCGAAGCCGTGGTTGAAGGTCGCCAGCAGTTGCTCGTCAGTCCACGATCCGCTATCCGTGGTTCCGCGAATAGCGTGCACGGTCATCGGTTCTCCTCCCGCTCGTCCGGCAAAGGGATCACGGCGCCGCCCTCGAACTCGATGATGCCTCTGGTCCTCACCTCGCCGGTCATCCGGTCGAGCGCGGCGAGGGATGCCTCGAGCGCCTCCCTGACGTCCTGCATGTCCATGGTGGCGGGGTCGAGGCGTGCGTCCCAGCCCCGCTCGTAGCCCTGATCGACACCCAATCCGTAGAGCTCGAGCTCGGTCAGTACCTCGCGGATCGCCTCCCGCTGCCGCTCGGGGGACTTGAGCCGCCGTGCGGACCGCACCCGGTAGGCGATGTCTTCGGATGACAGCTTGTGCGGCTCGGGGTTCAGGTCGACGAGGATCCCCTCCGGGAACCCCACCGCGGTGATGTCCTCGATGATCCTCTGTGCCTCCGCAGAGACAGGGGATACTTCGTTCATGGTTCGGACCTCCGTAGTCCGGATCACAGGACCCGTCCGGAACTAGACCTTCCTGGCGGGTCCGCTATTTGGTTTGTGCTTAACACCCTCTACCGGTCGAAGAGATCTGGATCAACGAGCCGAGCCGGGTGTTCATCGCCCGCGAGGGCCGGCACGAGCTGACCACGACCGTGCTGACCGAGGAGGAGGTCAGCGATCTGGTGGAGCGGATGCTCAAGACCACCGGCCGGCGGATCGACGTGTCCCAGCCGTTCACGGACGCCCGGCTGCCGGACGGGAGCCGCGTGCACATCGTGCTCGGTGGCATCACCCAGCGGTATGCGGCGATCAACATCCGCAAGTTCACCGTCCGCGCCACCCGGCTGAGCGATCTGGTCGCGCTCGGCTCGCTGACACCGCATGCGGGTGCGGTGCTGGAGGCCGCGGTCGCGGTCGGTCTCAACGTCCTCGTCTCCGGCGGCACGCAGGCCGGCAAGACCACGATGCTGAACGCCTTGGCCGGCTCGATCCCCGGCAGCGAGCGGGTGATCAGCTGCGAGGAGGTCTTCGAGATCAAGCTGCCGATCCCCGACTGGGTGTCGATGCAGACCCGGCAGGCAGGTCTGGAGGGCACCGGCGAGGTGCGGCTGCGCGACCTGGTCAAGGAGTCGCTGCGGATGCGGCCGTCGCGGCTGATCGTCGGCGAGGTACGCGGGGAGGAGTGCCTGGATCTGCTCCTGGCTTTGAACAGCGGCCTCCCCGGCATGTGCACCATCCATGCGAACTCGGCGCGCGAGGCGCTGACCAAGATGTGCACGCTGCCGTTGCTCGCGGGAGAGAACATCGGATCCCGGTTCGTGCTGCCGACGGTGGCCGGCTGCGTGGATCTCGTCGTACACCTCGGGATCGGGGCGGACGGGCAGCGGCGAGTGCGGGAGATCGTGGGCGTGAGCGGGCGGATCGAGGAGCAGGCGATCGAGACCGAGACGCTGTTCGGCACCGTCGACGGGCATCTCCGCCGGGCCGAGGGACATCTGCCGCATCCCGAGCGGTTCCTGCAGGCCGGGTACAACCTCGCCGGGCTGCTGACCGAGTTGCCGCGAGGTGTCGGCTGATGGGGCTCCTGCTGGGGTTGTTCTTCGGGATCGGCTTGCTGCTGATCATCGCGACGTTCGTAGCGCCGGCGGATTCCCAGCCGGCCACGGACGGGCGGTTGATCGCCCGGAGCCGGGAGTTGCTCGCGAGCGCGGGGATCGAAGGCGTGACGCCGGCCGCGTTCATCGGCGCGTGCGTGATCACTGGACTGGCCGGGTTCCTGCTGATGCTCGTGGTGTCGGGGGCGTGGCCGGTCGGTGTGGTGTTCGGTCTGATGGCCGGCGGGATGCCGATCGCCTTGGTGCGGAGCCGGGCGCGGAAGCGGCTGGCCGAGTTCCGGGAGCTGTGGCCGGACGTGGTGGACAACATCGCGTCGGCGGTGCGGGCCGGACTGTCGCTGTCCGAGGCGCTGGCTCAGGTGGGTGAGCGGGGGCCGCTGCCGTTGCGCGAACCGTTCCGGCGGTTCGGAGCGGACTACGCGTCGACGGGCCGGTTCGCGGAGTCGCTGGATCGATTGAAGGCACGGCTCGCGGATCCGGTCGGCGATCGCGTGGTCGAGGCGTTGCGGATCGCGCGCGAGGTCGGTGGCGGGGATCTCGGGCGCTTGCTTCGGTCGCTGTCGTCGTTCCTGCGCGACGATGCCCGGACCAGATCCGAGCTCGAGTCGCGGCAGTCGTGGTCGGTCAACGGCGCCCGCGTCGCTGTGGCCGCGCCGTGGCTGGTGCTGGCGTTGCTGTCCTTCCAGGGCGATGTGATCCAGCGCTACAACTCCGCGATGGGTGCGGTGATCATCGGTGCGGGCGCGGTGGTCTGTGTGGTCGCGTATCGGTTGATGCTGCGGATCGGCCGGTTGCCCGAGCCCGAGCGGGTGTTGCGATGAGTCCGTTGCTGATGGGCGGTCTCGTCGGGGCGCTGTTCGGTGCCGGCCTGCTGGTCGTCGTACGGCGGTTGCCGTTCTTGCGGAGGCCGACGGCCGACGAGCGGATCTCGCCGTACCTGCGTGATCTCGGCGGGCCCGAGGTGTTCGTGGGGGTGGTGAACTCGGGTTCGCCGTTCCACGCGATCCTGCGGTTGTTCGGGCCGTCGCTGCGGTCGGGTGCGCAGCGGCTGGAGCGTCTGCTCGGCGGGGCGAACTCGATCCGCCGGCGGTTGGCGCGGGCCGGGGTGGAGCGGACGGTCGAGGAATTCCGGATCGAGCAGTTGCTGTGGGGGACCGTCGCGTTCGGCGGCGCGCTGGTCGTCTCGGTCGTCGCGCTGTCGCTCGGCACTGGCAACCCGATCGGGATGCTGGTGTTCTGCAGTCTGCTCGGTGTCCTCGGAGTGCTTGCCCGAGACACCTATCTCACCTCGCAGGTACGGCGTCGCGAGCGCCGGCTGCTCGTCGAGTTGCCGACCGTGGCCGAGTTGCTCGCGTTGTCGGTGGCCGCCGGTGAAGGTCCGGCCGGGGCCCTCGACCGGGTTGCGCGATCGTGCCGGGGTGAGCTGGCGGACGAACTGAAACGTGTCCTGGCCGAGACCCGGGCAGGGGAGACGCTGGTCCGCGCGCTGGATGCGTTGGCCGATCGCACGGGTCTGCTGGCGCTCTCGCGGTTCGCGGACGGGCTGGCGGTGGCGCTCGAACGTGGCACCCCGCTGGCCGACGTCCTGCGGGCGCAGGCCGGTGACATTCGTGAGGCGGGGCGGCGCGAGCTGATCGAGTCCGGCGCGCGCCGCGAGGTAGCCATGATGGTCCCGGTGATCTTTCTGGTCCTGCCGGTGACCATCGCCTTCGCCTTCTATCCAGGCGCTGTCGGAATCCGGCTGATCGCCGGATGAACTGAGGAGAACTCATGTCCCTACTCCTGACCAGACTGTTCCTGACGGTGCTGCTGAAGCCACGCCAGGCCCGCAGGGAACGCGGCGATGTCCCCGGCTGGGTGCTCATCACGGTGATGACGGCCGGTCTGGTCGTCGCGATCTGGCAGCTCGCCGGCACGCAGTTGCAGCGAATGCTCCAAGACGCGTTGGACTCCGTCGGCAACAAGTGATGCGTTCCGCCCACCTCCGCTCGGCCGCGGGCCGGTCTGCGCCGCGGTCACGCGACGAGCGCGGGTCGGCGGTGGTGGATTTTGTACTGGTCTCGATGCTCGTAGTCCCTTTGTTCTTAGGGATCCTGCAGGTCGGGCTGTACCTGTACGTGCGCAACACGGTGACGGCCGCGGCATCGGAGGGCGCGCACTATGCGGCCGTACTCAACCGGGTGCCCGCCGACGGTGAATCGCGGACGCGGGAGCTGGCCGGCGGCGTGGTGCGGGACCAGTTGATCGACTCGGTGTCCGCCGAGGAGACCGACGTCGACGGGCAGCCGGGAGTGCTGATCGTGGTCAAGGCGCACATGCCACCGCTCGGTCTGTGGGGTCCCGGGATCGACTTCAGCGTCGAAGGGCACGCCGTGAAGGAGACCGGCGAATGAGCACCTGGTGGATCTTCCGCCGGCGCGACGAGCGCGGGAGCGCGGTGGTGGAGTTCTCCTGGCTGGCGATCCTGCTGATGGTTCCGTTGGTGTACGTGATGCTCGCGGTCTTCGACGTACAGCGGGCCTCGTACGGCGCGACCGCGGCAACCCGGGCGGCCGGGCGGGCGTTCATCATCGTGCCGGCCGGGCTGTCGGAGGACGACGCTCGCGCGCGGGCGTTCGACGCGGCGCGCCTGGCGATGAAGGACCAGGGGATGGAGCTGAGCCCTGACCAGCTCCGGATCACCTGCGACCCCGCCTGCCTCGAGCCCGGCTCGACCGTGACGGTCACCCTCGACACCGAAGTACGCCTGCCACTGATCCCGGACGCCCTCGGCGGTGAACCCCCGGCGATCCACATCAGCGCCTCGCACACCGAGCCGTACGGCGACTACCGCGAAGCCAAGGGCGACGGATGAGGCGCCGGGACGAGCAGGGTCAGATGACCGTGCTGATCATCGGGTTCACCGCGATCATCCTGCTGATGATCGTGGTGGTCACCGATATCTCGAAGGTGTTCCTGGTCCGCCGGGACCTGGACGCGACCGCGGACGGGGCGGTGCTGGCGGCGGCCAACGGGCTGGCGGCGATCTACGCGCAGCCGGCCGCGCACGGGAACGCCGAGCTCGACCCGGACGAGGCGCGCCGGCTGACCGCCGAGTATCTGGATCAGGTTGCCGCGAGCAACAGATTCGACGGCCTGGACTGGTCGGCGGACGTCGCCGGTACGACAGTGACCGTGCGGCTCACGTCGTCCGTCGACCTGCCGTTCGAGCCACCCGG
Source organism: Kribbella sp. NBC_01510 (assembly GCF_045040325.1). Classification (NCBI taxonomy): domain Bacteria; kingdom Bacillati; phylum Actinomycetota; class Actinomycetes; order Propionibacteriales; family Kribbellaceae; genus Kribbella; species Kribbella sp. NBC_01510. The sequence continues at coordinate 3,979,811 of NZ_CP109418.1, forward strand.
CTGGCCCGGCTCCTCCGACATCGCCTCGGAAGCCGCCGCCGTCGTGCCGATCCGTTGACGTCCGCGGATCATGCCGTGGGTTTGCTCGGTCAGGCGAAGAGACCTGGGTTGTCGTTCAGCCAGGTGGTGAAGGTGCGGGCCGGGTGGCCGGTCAGTAGTTCGACGCCGGGCTCGATCGGCTGCGGCCTGCCGACCTGGGAAGCCCAGTAGGCGAGCAACGTCTCGCGCTGGCCGGGGTCGCGCAGTTGCAGCTCGGCCCGGGCCTGGTCGGGGGTGAGATCGACAGCCTCGATCGGTACCCCGGTGACCTGGGTGATCAGCTCGATCTGGCGTCGCCGGGTCATGGACTCCGGGCCGGTGAGCGGGTAGCCGCGGCCGTCGTGGCCGTTGCCCGGTCCGTCGAGCAGGACACGGAGCGCGGCGTCGGCGATGTCCTGCTCGTGGATCGGCGCCTCCTCGGCGTCGAGGTACGGCAGCCGGATCTGCCCGGTCGCGCGGACCTGGTGTGACCAGAACATCGCATTGCTCATGAACGCGCCGGGCTGCAGCCGGGTGGTCGCGTAGGACCCGCTGGTAATGACACGTTCGGCCCTGGCATGCGGGTCCTCGGGACCGCCGAGCGAGGACAGCGACGAGAGCATCACCACCTGCTTCACCCCGGCGGCGTCGGCGGCCGCGACGAACGCCGGCGCCGAGGACGGATCGGAGTACAGGAACACCTGGCTGATGCCGTGCAGTGCGGGACCGGGGTCGGCCGGGTCGTAGCTGACCGCAGCAGCGCCCAGGGTCGAGGGTTCGCGGGAGGCGACGCGGACGTCGTGACCGGCGGCGGTCAGGGCGGCGGCGACGGCGCGGGCGATCTTGCCGCGGCCGCCGGTGACGAGGATTGTCATTGGATGTACTCCAAAGATGTAGTGACTACAAGATTGGAGGAAGTAAGGCAGATGCCCTACCCTCGGTGCAATGGAGGAGAGCGGGCGCCGGGAGCGGAAGAAGCGGCAGACCCGGCAGGTCATCTCGGACGTCGCGACCACGCTGTTCCTGGAGCGCGGCTTCGACGCGGTGACCGTGGCGGAGGTGGCGCGAGCGGCGGATGTCGCCGTACAGACGGTGTTCAATCACTTCCCGACCAAGGAGGACCTGTTCTTCGACGAGCAGGGGTGGTGGCGCGGTCCGGCGCGGGCGATCCGGGAGGCGCCGGCCGACGCGGATCCGGTCGATGTGCTGGAGGCGAGTTATCTGGCCGGGATCCGGGATCGGCTGGAGGTCGGGCATCTGGCGACCTGGAAGCAGTTCGTTCGCACGATCGAGGACAGCCCGGCCTTGCTGGCCCGTCGTCGCCTGAACGCGGCGGAACTCGAGACCTTGCTGACCGCCGCCCTCGACGAGCGGCGCCCCGAGCATCTGCGGAACCGGCTGATCGCCGCTCAGTTCGCGGGCGCGCTGAAGGTCCTGGAAGAAGAACTGCTGCGCCTACTGCCTGACACGGCGTCCGCGGCCGACCTCGAACAGGTGCGGGTCGAGCTCGAGAAGGCGGTCGCCTATGTCTTCGGCGTACTGCGGCATGGCCTAGGTTTACCGGCAATCACCGCCTAGCGGGTACGCTGCTTGGTTGTGGCTGGACTGGATTTTGACGCGGAGCTCAAGCAGCTCGACGCGACGCTGACCTCGATCGAGAAGGTGCTCGATCTCGATTCCCTGCGCAAGGAGATCGCCGAGCTCGGTGAGGCGGTCGCGGCACCCGACCTGTGGGACGACCAGGCGAACGCGCAGAAGGTGACGTCCCGACTGTCCAGCCTGCAGTCCGATGTCGAGCGGGTGACCACGCTGCGCGGCCGCCTCGACGACCTCGGCGCACTGATCGAGCTCGGCCGCGAGGAGAACGACTCAGACAGCATGGCCGAGGCCGAGAAGGATCTCGGTCCGCTGAGCAAGGCGATCCAGTCCCTCGAGGTCCGCACGCTGCTGTCCGGTGAGTACGACGAGCGCGAGGCGCTGGTCACGATCCGCTCCGGCGCGGGCGGTGTGGACGCGGCGGACTTCGCCGAGATGCTCCAGCGGATGTACCTGCGCTGGGCCGAGCGGCACGGTTACCCGACCGAGGTCTACGACACCTCGTACGCCGAGGAGGCCGGGCTCAAGTCGACCACGTTCGGGGTCAAGGCGCCGTACGCGTACGGCACGCTGAGTGTGGAGTCGGGTACGCACCGGCTGGTCCGGATCTCGCCGTTCGACAACCAGGGCCGCCGGCAGACGTCGTTCGCGGCGGTCGAGGTGGTCCCGGTGCTCGAGCAGACCGACGAGATCGACGTACCCGAGGAAGAGCTGCGGATCGACGTGTACCGGTCGTCCGGTCCGGGTGGTCAGAGCGTCAACACGACCGACTCCGCGGTCCGGATCACCCACATCCCGACCGGCACCGTGGTCTCCTGCCAGAACGAGAAGTCCCAGCTGCAGAACAAGGCTTCCGCGATGGTGATCCTGAAGGCCAAGCTGCTGGCGCTGAAGAAGGCCGAGGAGCGGGCCCAGATCGACGCGCTGCGCGGTGACGTGCAGGGCTCGTGGGGTGACCAGATGCGGTCGTACGTGCTGCACCCGTACCAGATGGTGAAGGACCTGCGGACGCAGTACGAGTCCGGCAACACGTCCGGCGTCTTCGACGGCGAGATCGACGACTTCATCGAGGCCGGCATCCGCTGGCGCCGCACCGGCCAAACGGTTGCCGAGCACAACTGACCTCCGCGCCGACTGCGGTAGCTGCTTCGGCCTCTGCTGTGTGGCGCTGACGTTCAGCAGGTCGGCGGACTTCGCGATCGACAAGCCCGCGGGCGAGGCCTGCCCGAATCTGTCCACCGACTTCCGGTGCGGCATTCATAGCCGGCTGCGCTCCAAGGGCTTCCCGGGCTGCACGGTCTACGACTGCTTCGGCGCCGGTCAGGAGATCTCCCGGCGCGCCGGCACGAGCTGGCGGGAGCAGCCGGGGCAGGCGATGTTCGCGGCCCTGCCGATCCTGCGCCAGCTGCACGAGCTGCTGTGGTATCTCACGGAAGCCCTTGAATACAAGGCTTTCGACGCCGAGGTGCGCGCGGCGATCGACCGGGTTGAGGGAGTGAGTCGTACGGCGGACCTGACCACGGTGGATGTGGACGCGGAGCGGGCCGCGGTCAACGAGTTGCTGCTGAAGACGAGTCAGCTCGTCCGTGGCAAGCAGAGCAAGAAGAAGGACCGCCGCGGCGCCGACCTGATCGGCGCCCGTCTCCGTGGTGCCGACCTCGCGAAGGCCAACCTGCGGGGCGCGTACCTGATCGCCGCCGACCTGCGTGACGCGGACCTTCGCCAGGCGGACCTGATCGGCGCCGATCTTCGCGACGCCGACCTCCGCGGCGCCGACCTGACCGGCGCTTTGTTCCTCACGCAGTCCCAGGTCAACGCGGCCCGAGGCGACCGCACCAGCAAGCTACCCCCGTCCGTCACCCGCCCCTCCCACTGGTGACCGACAATCCCTTACGTCCGAAGAACTGTGGTCTATACGCCACGATTCTTCGGACGTAAGGAGCTCTTAGGGGCGGGAGCGCAGTTGGTGGGTGACCGGCGTCATGAGGAGGGAGATGGCGGTGATGGCGATCGCCACTGCGGCGAGTGCTCCGCCCTGGCCCCATGACGTGCCGGCCAGTGACAGGTACGCCGTACCGACGGTGGCCGCGCCGAGGGCGAGACAGGTCTGCTGGCTGGTGAGCAGGATGCCGCTACCGAGGCCTGCCTGAGCCCCCGGGACCTGACCGAGCACGACGCCGATCAGCGGCACCATGACCAGGCCGGAGCCGAAGCCGGCGACCAGCATCGGTACGGCGAGCTTCCACGGGTTCACGTCCGGCCAGATGGTGAGGGCGACGATCGCGAGCAGGGAGTAGCCGACGGCCTGGATGATCCACCCGCGCAGGATCAGGCCGGCGCCGTACCGCACCTGCAGACGCGGGCCGTAGATCGAGGTGATCAGGAACCCGACCGCCATCGGCAGCAGGCTCAGACCGCCTTCCAGTGGGGACATGTGTGCCTCGCCCTGGGTGGCGAGCGCGAACACGAACATGAAGCCACCGAAGGTGGTGAAGAACGCCACCGCCAGCAGGAGGCCGATCCGCATCGCGCGCAGCCGCAGGACGGTCGGCGGGATCAGTGGGGACTTGCTGGCTTGCTCTGAGCGGTGCTGGTGCAGGCCGAGCACCACTACGGCCGGAATCGTCGCGGCGAGGCAGACCCAGGTCCAGAGTGGCCAGCCGAGCGGTCGGCCCTCGGTGAGCGGCAGCAGCAGTAGCACCAGGGTCAGTGCGAGCAGTGTGGCGCCGACGAGGTCGACGCGCTGGGCCTTGTCGGCCTTGGTCTCTGGCAGCAGCCGGATCGCGGCTACGACGGCGAGGAGGCCGACCGGGACGTTGACGAGGAATACCGCCCGCCAGCCGAGGTCGAAGACATTGGCCTCGACCAGTACGCCGCCGAGGATCTGACCGAGTGCGGCCGCGGCACCGCCCGCGACACCGAACATGGCCATCGCGCGGGCGCGGTGTTCGCCGGTGAGGAGGCTGGAGATCGACGCGAGGACCTGCGGCGTCATGGCGGCGGCCGTGGCGCCCTGGACGACGCGGGCCGCGAGGAGTACGCCGATGGTCGGGGCGATGGCGCAGATCAGCGACATCACGGTGAAGCCGGTCAGGCCGATCAGGAACAGGCGCTTGCGGCCGAAACCGTCGCCGAGGCGACCGCCGACGACCAGCAGAGTGGCGTTGGCGATGCCGTAACTGCCGACGACGAGCTGCAGCTCGCCGGACGACGCACTCAGGTCCGAGCCGATGGCCGGCAGGGCGACGTTGATGATGAAGAAGGAGAGCATCGGCAGGAAGGCGCCGAAGAGCAAGGTGGTCAAGGCCACCGGCCCCAGCGGCGACGCGGCGGCACGCGGCCGGGCGGCGACCGGGGTGGTGGCGGCTTGGAGCTGGTCTGTCATGCCTCCACCCTGCGCCCGCCGGAAGCCGGGTACTAAGAGTCTGTTTATCCTGGTATTGCCACCACCTGGAACCAGGATGCGCTTGCACGCATGATGGTGCCATGACAACTGTTCCAGCCGCCACCGACAGTTCTGTTCGCGTGCTGCGGGGGGTGTCTGCGGGCCCTGCTGTGGACAAGGGTGAGCAGCGGCGGGAGCTCGGGGTGTTCCTGCGGAGCCGGCGGGAGCGGATTCAGCCGGACGAGGTTGGGTTTGCGCCAGGTGGGCGGCGGCGGACGCCGGGGTTGCGGCGGGAAGAGGTGGCACTGCTCGCGGGGGTGGGCGTGACTTGGTACACGTGGTTGGAGCAGGGGCGGGACATCAACGTGTCGGCGCAGGTGCTGGAAGCGGTGGCCAACACGTTGCGGCTCGACCGGCAGGAGCGCAATCACCTGTTCACCTTGGCGGGGCTTCAGCTCGGTCCGGCGCGGGGTGAGTGCGCGGTGCTGCCCGCGTCGCTCCAGAAGACGCTCGACGCAGTCTCGCCGTACCCGGCGCTGGTCCTGAACGCGCGCTACGACATCCTCGCGTTCAACGAGGCCTACTGCCGCGTGGTGCTGGACCTGCACGAGATCCCGGTCGAGGAACGCAACATGCTCTGGGTGACGTTCGTGTCGAACGAGTGGCGCTGCAACTTCGTGGAGTCCGAGTCGATGAAGCTGCACATGGTCGCGGGGTTCCGGGCGGCGATGGCCGACCACGTGGGCGAGCCGGCCTGGCAGGACCTGGTCGCGCGGCTGCTCGCGGGGTCGAAGCTGTTCGCGGAGTTGTGGGAGCGGTACGAGGTGGCCGCGCCGAGCACCCGGATCAAGGTGCTGGAGAACGCGAAGGCCGGCGTACTGCGGATCGAGCCGGTCAACCTCTGGCTGTCGCAGCTCGGACAGATCCGGGCGACGGTCTACACCGCCGCCGACGAGGCCACCGAAGCCAAACTCCGAGTCCTCGTCGGGACCGACTGAGCAGATCCGATCAGGCGGTGTCGCGGGCCGGCCAGGCTGCCTTGAGGGTCTGGAGGGTGACGGCGATCGCCGGGCGGCGGGCGGTGGTCGTGCGCCAGACGGCGTACAGGCGGCGGCTCGGGGCGGGCTGGAGCGGTACGACGACCACACCGTCGGGGATCGGGCCGCGGCCGAGCCGGGGGAGCAGGCCGATACCGATGCCGCGGGCAAGCATGGCCAGCTGGGTCTGGTACTCCGCGACCGAGTAGGCGACGTTCGGCTCGACGCCGGCGCGACGCATCGTCCGGACCAGCCATTCGTGGCAGATCGACCCGGCCGGCTGGCAGATCCACCGCTCGCCGACCAGATCCTCCGCGCGGACGAACTCCTTGCCTGCCAGGCGATGCGTCGCGGGGATCAGCACGTCAGCGGGATCCGATCCGAGCTTCACGCGCGACAGGCCCTCCGGCAGGCGTATCGGCGCGTTGTGCCAGTCGTGGACGACTGCGACGTGGATCTCGCCACGGTTGACCGCGGCAACGGCCTCGAACGGATCGGTCTCGACGACGCGGACGTCGAGTCCCGGATTGTCGTCGATCAACCGTGCCAGGGCCGGCGGCAACAATCCCCGGGCGGCCGTCGGGAACGCGGCGATGCTGAGCGTGCCGATCGCCTGGCCGCGCTGCTCCTCCAGGGTCAGCTCGGCGTCCTCGACCAGCTCGAGGATGCGCGATGCCGTCGCTGCCAGCTCCCGCGCCGCGTCGGTCAGGACGATCCCGCGTCCCTGGCGCTCGACCAGCGTCGTGCGCGTCTCCCGCTCCAGTTTGGCCAGCTGCTGCGACACCGCCGACGGTGTGTACCCGAGCACCTCGGCCGCGCGATTGACCGAGCCGTACTGAGCGACGGCGTGCAGAGCGCGGAGCCTGCCGAGATCGATCATGTAGCACTCCTACATCGAAGGCGGTAGCAATCAGTGCTGGTCCTTAAGTGTAGTCCCGCTCAGACTAGACCGCATGAAGCCTCGTGACCTCCTGCTCGCGCTCGCCGTCGTTGTCGTCTGGGGTGTGAATTTCGTCGTCATCGAGGTCGGGCTGGAAGGCTTCCCGCCGCTGCTGTTCTCCGCGCTGCGCTTCTTCTTCGCCGCCGTCCCGGCGATCTTCCTGCTCGGCAAGCCGCGGGTGGCCTGGCGGTACGTGATCGGCGTCGGCCTCGCGCTCGGGGTGGCGAAGTTCGGGCTGCTCTTCATCGCGATGAAGAACGGCGTCCCGGCCGGCCTGGCGTCGCTGGTGCTGCAGTGCCAGGTGATCTTCACGGTCCTGTTCGCGATCGTCGTACTGCGCGAACGGCCGCGGCTGGCGCAGATCGCCGGCATCCTGATCGCCTGCTTCGGAATGGTCCTGATCATGCTCGATCACGGGCTGTCCGCTCCCCTGGGGGCACTCGCGCTGGTGATCGCGGCCGGCGCGTTCTGGGGAGTCTCCAACACGATCACCCGCTACGCGAAGCCGCAGGACACGTTGCGCTTCATGATCTGGGTCAGCGCGGTAGCCGTCGTGCCGCTGCTGCTGTTGTCCCTGCTCACCGAGGGCGCGCAGGCGGACCTGGACGCGCTGCACGGGATCAGGCTCACCGGCGTCGGTGCGATCGCCTATGTCGCCTTCGCTGCCACGCTGTTCGGCTTCGGCGTTTGGGGCTATCTACTGCGCCAGTACGACGCCAGCACCGTGGCGCCGTTCTCCCTCTTGGTGCCGATCGTCGGGATGGCTGCGGCCTGGCTGCTGCGCGGCGAGGCAGTCGGCCTGCAGCAGGGGATCGCGGCGGTCCTGGTGATCGGCGGGATGGCGTGCACGGTGATCCGGCGCCGGACCCCGCGCGCGGCGGCGTCCGGCGAGCGGGCCGTGGTGGAGTCAGCTGTCTGATCCGACGGGCAGCCGCATCGGCGGCATCTGCCAGCCGCGGGCGAGCGAGGACTCGTACGCCGGTGCACCGCCGGCGAAGTACTCGGTGAACTTCATGATCAGCGGATCCCAGCGGAGCGGGTCGATGTAGCGGTCGTTGCTCATCAACAGGTCCTCGCGGACGTGCACGCGCTCGACCTTCATCTCCAGAGCACACAGGTGCGAGTCGGGTCCGCCGATGTCGTGGATGTTCACGATCCGGCCCTCGAGGTTGATCGGGCTCTCCTGGACCGCGTCGACATCGACCAGGTCACCCGGCTCGCGGGTCAGCCCGGCCGCCGCGAACTTGTCCGGCTCGTAGCGATAGCCGCGGTCGCGCTTGGCGTCGGACATCTGCTCCGACCCGGTGAGCAACGCGATCCGGTCGAGGGCGGCGACCATGTCCGGATCGACCAGGTTGAGGACCACCTCGGGCCGCTCGGTGAGGTTCTTGACGGCCTGGGCGCTGGTGCCCATCCCCAGCATCGCGGTGTAGCCGAGCCACCAGGCCGACGACATCGGGCTGAGGTTCGTGCTGCCGTCCGGGTTGCGGGAGCTGATCAGCACGACCGGCGTGCCGAAGTACAGGACCTTGGGTTCAACGGTTCGCTTCACGCTGATGGAACGTCGGTGCGCCAGGATGTGTGAGTGGACCCTCACCAAGTCAGCCGACTGACCGCACTCTGGATCGAGAACCTCCCCGGCGAGGGCAGCACCGTCGTCTCCGGTCTCGGAGTCCAGCCACTCCTCGCGATCCTCGCCGAGCTCGCCGACGACCCCGCGCGCACAGAGCTCGCCGAAGCCGCCGGTGGACGGTACGGCGGGCTCCTGCAGACGCCCGAACTCCGGATGGCCTTGGGCCTGTGGACGCGACCGGAGATCGAGCTGCAGCCGGGTGTGGACCGATTCCTGCCGCCAGAGGTCCGGGGCACGTTGACCGATCAGGCAGCGCTGGACGCGTGGGTGGTCGAGCACACGGACGGTCTGGTACGGCGCATGCCGATCGAGCTCAACCCGGATGTGCTCCTGGTGCTGGCGTCCGCGTTGGCGTTGAGGACCAAGTGGGCGTTGCCGTTCACTGAGTATCCGCGCGGAGAGCGTCGCTGGTTGAGCCGGACCGACTATGACCTCGACACGATTCGCGTGTTCGAGAGTCCGGCCGGTCCGCTCACCGTCGTGACGGTCGTCGGCACCGGGGAGTTCGACGTACGCCTGGTGGCGGGTGAGGAGGGTAGGGGCGCCGTACTCGCGGCTGCGCTCGAGCTGAGCGGGGACGGGGTGAGTGGGTCGGAGATGCTGGCTCGGGAAGGGTCCGCGCCGGCTCTGGAGGTGATCGCGTCGATGTCGCCGGTGCCGAGCGTCATCCTGTCGCTGCCGTACTTCGAGGTCGACGCGGAGCACGATTTGCTCGAGCATCCCGGGGTGTTCGGTCTGCGAACGGCGATGGACAGCAGCCAAGGACATTTCCCTGGGCTGAGTCCGCAGCCCCTCGCCGTCGACCAGGCCAAGCAGGCCGTCATGGCACGCTTCTCCGCCACCGGCTTCGAGGCAGCCGCCGTCACCGCAATGGCCATGGCCGCCGGTTCCGCCCAATCACCAGGCGCCAAGGCCCTACTCGTCTCCTTGGAGGGACCGTTTGGCTTCATCGCGGTCCATCGGCCGACCGGCATCCCCGTGGTCGCCGGGTGGGTCGCCGGCGCATGACGACAGGTGGCTCGGACCGCCAGGCCATCACAAAGGCCCGGCGTCCCGAGGCTCCAGGCGGGACTGGCGAACGTTGGGGAGATTGTGATGGCCTGCGCGTCCGCGCTGCAGCCAGCCAGGTGGCAGGGTGGACGGTATGGATGCCGACGTGGTGCGCGCAGTCAACGACCTCACCACCCGCTGGGCTCGGGAACTCCCGGCGGGGAACACCGTCGTGTCGGGGCTCGGCCTCTGGCCGCTGCTCGCGATCCTGGCGACAGCCGCCGACGAACCAGGCCGCGCCGAGCTCGCCGCAGCCGCTGGTACACCTGCTGACCAGGGTTCCGCGCAGGCGCTGGCGCTGATCCAGGCGATCGACGGGTCGGCCGATCTCCATGCGGCGCTGGCCGTGTGGGTGAGCGAGCACCTCAAGCTCGCCGAGTCCTTCGACAGCGTGCTGCCGGCTCCTCTGGTCGGCATGCTCACCGGGAAGTCCGCGGTCGACAAACCGAAGCTGGACGCCTGGGCCGCGGAGCACACCAACGACCTGATCCGCGAGATGCCGCTCGAGATCACCCCCGACGTCATGCTCGTCCTCGCGTCGGCCCTGTCGCTGCGCACGACCTGGGTCCGCCCGTTCACCGAGCAGATCAAGCGTGTGCACAACGGTCCGTGGTCCGGCGGCTCGTGGCACTGGCTGGAGCGCGTCGACAACGACCTCGACGCCGTACGGCGCTACGACGACGACCTGACTGTGATCACGGTGCGCGGCGACGCGGATGTCGACGTCCTGCTCGGAGTCGGCTCGGGTGGGCAGGCCGACGTACTCACGGGTTTGCTCGGGGCCGCGGCTCGCCCGGCTGACGGCGTACCCGGAAGTCAGCTGATCGACCAGGGCCAGCCCGGCACGCAGCTCGCGCCCGGGGTGAAGGTCGGGCAGACCACGGCGCTGCGACAGGACCTGAAGCTGACGTTGCCGGCGTTCAACGTCGAGGCGGAGCACGATCTGCTGGCGTTGCGTGAGCTGTTCGGGCTGAGCGCGGTCACCACGGATCCGGGCGAGCACGGTCACTTCAGTGCGATCAGTCCGACGCCGCTCGCGGTTGGGCAGGCCAAGCAGAAGGTGCTCGCGCGGTTCTATGCGACCGGGTTCGAGGCCGCGGCCGTCACCTCGATGGCGCTGATGCGGACCTCGATGCCGACGCGGCAGGCGCGCCGGCTCGAGGTCGCGCTGGACCAGCCGTTCGCGTTCGCCGCCGTACTGCGGGAGTCGCGCCTGCCGATCGTGGCCGGCTGGGTCGCGACACCTACTGTGCCGGGAGACTGAACAGCCGGTTGAGCAGCGCGGACGCCTCGTCGACGCCCACGCGGTCGCCGGTGAGGAGCAGGTCGAACAGCAGGCCGCGTGAGGCTGCCAGACCGAGCCGCGCGTACGCCGGAGCCTCGTCGGGCGGGATGCCCGCTCGGACGCACAAATCGATGAGCGGCGGCAGCCAGACGCTGATCAGGTCGCCCTTGAGTGCCTCGGTGTGCGGAAGGTCCTGCATCGCGTGGGCGCTCAGTTCGAAGAACAGTGGGCCGTAGATCAACGCCGCCTCGGTGACGCGGCGCCAGAACTCGTCGGCCTGCTCCGCGATCGGCCGGTCGGTCCGGCTGAGCGTGGCAAGCAGGTCGCGTTGTTGCTGCTCGACGGTGCGGACCACCTCGGCGAGCAGTCCCTCCCGGGAGCCGAAGTGGTAGATCAGCATCCGGTGGCTGGTGCCGATCGAGCCGGCGATGCTCCGCAGGCTGGCGTCTCCGATGCCGTTCTTCGCAAAGTGCTCAACGGCATCCGTCAAGAGGCTTTGGCGGCTCACTGGCCTTCGCTGACCTGCTTCAGCTTCTCCGTCTCGGTGGCGATGTACCGCTTGGTGAGACCGGCGTACAGCCTGCCGAACAGCCAGCCGAGCGGGCCCTCCTGGATGATCGTCGCCGTCGCTACCGTGCCTTCCGGCGTGCTGGTGACCCGGTGGACGCCGGTGGTCTTGATGCCGGGAGCTTTGGAGACCCACTCGAAGTACTCGCCCTCTTTGAGTTCCGTCACCTCCCAGATCGCGACCGGGAGCTTCGGCTGGCGGATGCGGGTCTTGGCGCCGATGTGGATCCGGCCGGCGTCGAGCCGCTCGACCGAATCGACTGTCGGGGTCCACTCGGGCCACCGCTCGACGTCGCTGAACACCTGCCACACCCGCTCGGGTGGGGCCTGAATCGTACTGGAATGATCGAAGCGCATGTACCAAATGGTACATCAGGTCTTCGTCAGGCTTCCCTGGGTGTCCGTCGGGTGTCCGCAGGGGCCAGGTAGGGTCTGGGGCCATGGCTGAGAACGTGCAGAACGAGCAGGACCCGGGCGCGAACACGCAGATGTTCCGCGCCTTCGTGAACGAGGGCCAGACCGAGGCCACCGCCGAACCCAAGCTGAACGGCCGCGTCCTGGCCGTCGTCGGCGCCGCGGTGGTCCTGATCGCGGTTATCGCCGCGATCGCCGTCTTCTGAGCTTGACCGAGGTTCAGGTCGCGGTCGTCCGGGTCTTCACCGACCCTGACGGCCGGTTCGGCAACCCCCTCGGCATCATCGACGGCGCTCTCGTCCCGCCCGCCGACCGGCTGCGCGTGGCCGCCGCGCTGGGCTTCAGTGAGACCGTGTACGTCGACGACGCGGCAACCGGCACGATCCGGATCTTCTCCGGCACCACTGAAATGCCCTTCGCCGGCCACCCCACCGTCGGTGTCGCATGGTGGCTCCACTCCCAGGGTCACTCCGTCGACACCCTCCGCGTGCCGGCCGGCGACATCCCCGTCACGCGAGACGGCGACCTGATCTCAGTCCGCGCCGACACCACCTGGGGCAGCGACTGGGACTGGCGCCAACTGTCGACCCCCGAGGACGTCCTCGCCGCCACCTTCACGTCCTACTCGGCCGGCCATACCTTCATCTGGTCCTGGCAAGACGAACCCAACGGCATCATCCGAGCCCGAGCCTTCGCCCCCGCCATGGGCGTCGAGGAAGACGAAGCCACCGGCTCCGCCGTCACCCAGCTAACCGCCCACCTGGCCCGCAACCTCCTGGTCGTCCAAGGCGCCGGCTCCCACCTCCACATCACCTACGATCCCCCCACCCACGCCACCGTAGGCGGCCACGTCCACCCCGCCGAGCCGCGCACCATCACGATCTGACCGCACGGAATCCGGCATCCGTTGACGGGTGTGGGGGAGCGGATGAAGGATGGGTGCTCGGCTAGTTGGGGAGGTTCTGGTGGCTGAGGTTGTCAGGGCGGCGCTGGTGCAGACGTCGTGGACCGGCGACAAAGAGTCCATGATCAAGGCGCATGAGGAGTACGCGCGGCAGGCGGCGGCCGCCGGAGCGCGGGTGATCTGTTTCCAGGAACTGTTCTACGGGCCGTATTTCTGCCAGCTCCAGGACACCGAGTACTACGAGTACGCCGAGTCCGTGCCGGGGCCGACGACCGAGCGGTTCGCCGCGCTGGCCAAGGAACTCGGGATGGTGATGGTGCTCCCGGTGTACGAGCAGGAGCAGCCGGGCGTGCTGTACAACACCGCCGCCGTCATCGATGCCGACGGCAAGTACCTCGGCAAGTACCGGAAGAACCACATCCCGCAGGTGAAGGGGTTCTGGGAGAAGTTCTACTTCCGTCCCGGGAACCTCGGCTACCCGATCTTCGACACCGCGGTCGGCCGGATCGGCGTCTACATCTGCTACGACCGGCACTTCCCCGAGGGCTGGCGCGCGCTCGGCCTGGCCGGCGCGAAGATCGTGTTCAACCCGTCCGCGACCAGCCGTGGGCTCTCGGCGTACCTCTGGAAGCTGGAGCAGCCCGCGAGTGCGGTGGCCAACGAGTACTTCATCGGCGCGATCAACCGGGTCGGGATCGAGTCCGACTTCGGTGACAACGACTTCTACGGTACGTCGTACTTCGTCGACCCGGAGGGGAAGTTCGTCGGGGACGTCGGCCACGACCACGATCCGGAACTGATCGTCCGCGACCTGGACCTCGGCCTGCTGGACACGGTCCGCGACCGCTGGCAGTTCTACCGCGACCGCCGCCCGGACGCCTACGGTGACCTGACGAAGCCGTAGAACCGAACCGCTCGAACCCTTCCGTACCTCTAAGGATCAACCTTCCTTCTTTCCGCTCAACGAGGAGTGGCATAGATGTCTTTGCTGGTCAAGGGTGGAACTGTCATCGGACCGACCGGGACGAGGGTCGCGGATGTCCTGGTCGAGGGCGAGAAGATCGTCGCCGTACTGGACCCGTCGTTCACCCCGGCGGTCACCGCGGACGAGGTGATCGATGCCACCGGCAAGTACGTGATCCCGGGCGGGATCGACGCGCACACGCACATGGAGCTGCCGTTCGGCGGCACCGCGGCGAGTGACACCTTCGACACCGGCACCCGGGCGGCCGCCTGGGGCGGTACGACGACCATCATCGACTTCGCCGTCCAGCGGACCGGTGAGGTGGTGCAGGACGGACTCGCCGCCTGGCACACCAAGGCCGAAGGCAACTGTCACATCGACTACGCGTTCCACATGATCCTCGGCGGCGTCGACACCGACGCGCTGAAGGCGATGGACCAGTTGGTCGCCGACGAGGGCATCACCAGCTTCAAGCTGTTCATGGCCTACCCGGGCGTCTTCTACTCCGACGACGGCCAGATCCTGCGGGCGATGCAGACCGCGCGGGAGAACGGCGCGATGATCATGATGCACGCGGAGAACGGCATCGCGATCGACGTCCTCGTGCAGCAGGCGCTGGCTCGCGGCGAGACCGACCCGATCTATCACGGCATCACGCGTCCGCCGGCGCTGGAAACCGAGGCGACCAGCAGGGCGATCGCGCTGGCGGAGGTCGCCCAGGACTGCCCGCTCTACATCGTCCACCTGTCGGCGAGCGGAGCTCTGGAGGCCGTGGCCCAGGCGCGTGACAACGGCCGGAACGTGTTCGCCGAGACCTGCCCGCAGTACCTCTATCTGACGTTGGAGGACCAGCTCGGCGCGCCGGGCTTCGAGGGCGCCAAATGGGTCTGCTCGACACCGTTGCGCAGCAAGCACGAGTCGCACGCCAAGGATCTGTGGAAGGGCCTGCGGAGCAACGATCTGGCGATCGTGTCGACCGACCACTGCCCGTTCTGCATGAAGGACCAGAAGGAGCTGGGCATCGGCGACTTCTCCAAGATCCCGAACGGGATCGGCGGCGTCGAGCACCGCGTCGACCTCATCTACCAAGGCGTCGTGGACGGCAAGCTGTCGCTGGAGCGCTGGGTCGAGACGATCTCGACCACGCCGGCCCGGATGTTCGGGCTCTACCCGCAGAAGGGGATCGTCCAGCCCGGCTCGGACGCCGACCTGGTCGTCTACGACCCGGACGGTACGACGCGGATCGGTGTCGAGACGCATCACATGAACATGGACTACTCGGCGTACGAAGGGGTCGAGATCCAGGGCCGGGTGGGTACCGTGATCTCGCGCGGCGAGGTGATCGTGGCTGACGGCAACTACCATGGCCGCAAGGGCCGGGGGAAGTTCCTGAAGCGCGGCCTGTCGTCGTATTTGATGTAGGGGGAGATCGTGGACTTCGGTGTGGTGTTCCAGTGCGATCCGCCCGCGTCCACGGTCGTGGACCTGGCGCGGAAGGCCGAGGACGCCGGATTCGGCTACGTCTGGACGTTCGATTCGCACCTGCTCTGGCAGGAGCCGTTCGTCATCTACAGCCAGATCCTGGCGACGACGCAACGGGTGATCGTCGGCCCGATGGTGACGAACCCGGGCACCCGGGACTGGACCGTGATCGCGTCCCAGTTCGCCACCCTGAACGAGATGTTCGGCAACCGGACGATCTGCGGCATCGGCCGCGGCGACTCCGCGCTGCGGACGCTCGGCGCCAAACCCGGCACGATCGACGAGCTGAAGCAGTGCGTCGAGATCGTCCGCTCGCTGGCCCGCGGCGAAACGGTCGAGTACCGCGGTCAGCAGCTCAAGTTCGCTTGGGTCGACCATGGTGCGCTGGACGTCTGGGTCGCGGCGTACGGACCGAAGGCGCTGGCCGCGACCGGCGAGGTCGGCGACGGCTACATCTTGCAGTTGGCCGACCCTGACATCGCCGAGTGGATGATCACCGCCGTACGGCGTTCTGCCGAGCAGGCCGGCCGTGATCCGGCGGCGATCAAGTTCTGCGTGGCGGCGCCGGCGTACGTCGGGGACGACCTGGACCATCAGCGCGAGCAGACCCGGTGGTTCGGGGGGATGGTCGGCAACCACGTGGCCGACATCGTCGGGCGGTACGGGACTTCCGGTGCGGTGCCGAAGGCGCTCACGGACTACATCGAGGGCCGCAAGGGCTACGACTACGCCGAGCACGGGCGGGCGGGCAACACCCACACCGCCTTCGTCCCGGACGAGGTCGTCGACCGGTTCTGCATCCTCGGCCCGGTCGAGAATCACCTGGCCCGGCTGGCGGAGCTGAAGGCGCTCGGCGTCGACCAGTTCGCGCTGTATCTGCAGCACGACGCGAAGGAAGAGACGTTGGCCGCCTACGGCAAGGACATCATCCCGGCGTTCTGAGCTGGAGCTGCTCGGCGGCGTGTGCCAACCGCAGTCCGGTGTGCGTCGCGCCGTACGACGTCGTGGGCGGGTAGCCCGTGGTCACGGTCCGGGTGACCAGTTCGGCGGACTCGAGGTCCTTCAGGGCCAGCGTCAGCGCGCGGTTCGAGGTGCCGGGCAGTGCGTTGCGCAGCTCCGAGAAGCGGCGCTCGCCGGCCGTGAGCAGCACGAGGATCGGCAGGGACCACTTCTTCAGGCCGACGTCGCTTGCGCCGAGCTCGCGCAGGAGGTTCGTCAGCGCGGCGGCGGGCTCGGCGAGTTGCGCGCCTGCCTCGGTCAGCAGGTACTCGGGTCGCAGCGGGTGACCGTGTCCGGGGTTGCGCCGGACGAGGCCGGCCTCGGTCAGAAAGGCGAGCGTCCGGCTGAGGGACTCGCGGCCGACGCCGAGGTTGTGGGTCAGGTTCACGAAGCGCCCGCCGTAGCCGCGGTGCAGTTCCGCGAGCACCGGGACGGCCCAGCGGAGGTGGACCAGGGTCGCCAGCGTTGACACGAAAGTAAGCTTAGTATAAAAACAGGACCATGAGTGGGATCGAGTACGACGGGCGCGCGGTCTGCGCGCTCGAGGTCGCCGACCTGGAGCAGTCGCTCCGGTGGTACGAGCAGGCGCTGGGATTCGAGGTCGTCCACCGGCTGGAGTCCTGGGGCTGGGCCGAGCTGAGTACGCCGCTACCCGGGATCTCGATCGGGATCGGCCAGACCGAGAAGCCGAAGACCGAGGGCGGGGTCGTCGTCACGTTCGGCGTCCACGACATCGACAAGGCCCGCGCGCACCTCGAGTCGGTCGGCACGCGCTTCGACGGGGAGACCCGCCAGATCGCGGACGAGGTGCGCCTCGCCACGTTCTACGACCCGGACGGCAATACGTTTATGCTCGCCCAGCGGCTCGTCGAAGTGCCACGCCCGACGGCCAGAGAGTCATGAGCCCCCGCCCATCCGACGGCCACGGAGTCGTGAGCACACGGCCGCCCGACGGCCACGGAGTCGTAAGCACACGGCCCCCCGACGGCCAATGGATCATGAGATCCCGGCCGCTCGACGGGGAGTCGTGAGCACGCCGCCGCGGCCGGGGATGGAGAGCCTGACCCTCGTCCTGCTCCGCCGCCCGGCCGAGCAGCCGGTCCTGCCCGACGACGAGCAGGACCGGGTCCAGGAAGCCCACCTCGCCTTCCTCGACAGACTCCGCAAGGAAGGCGTGATGGGCGCGGCCGGCCCGTTCCGCGACCACGCCGACGAGACCCTCCGCGGCCTGTGCGTCTACCGAACCGGCATCGAAGAAGCCCGCCGCCACGCCTCCGACGACCCGGCCGTCCAGGCAGGCCTCCTCGAGGCCGAACCAATCACCTGGTGGTTCCGCATCGGCGAAATCCACCTGGCCTGACCGGAGCCGAGCGGCGGCGGTCGGGCAGCCAAGGTCTACGGGTTGGGAGTCCAGCGGTAGGCCCCCGGTAGTAGATCGGTGGCGAGGACCGAGCCGACGCCGTCGGGGGTCGGCAGGATGACGCGGATGGTTGGGTGGTAGTCGACGAGGATCTGGCGGTCGCGGCCGCAGGGCCCGACCACGCCGCGGCCTTCGTTGCCCACGGCCACGATTGTGGTGAGTTCGCGGGCGCCATCTGCGCGGGCGCGGCCGAGGGCGACCAGCTCGGCGCAGGGTCCGCCGGTGAAGTGGTAGAGGTTGATTCCGGCGTACATCCGGCCGTCCACACCGCGGACGGCGGCCCCCATCGTGTAGACGCCGTCCGGTCCGTCGGTGTTCGCGTCCACGGTCCGGCGGGCCAATTCGATCAGCTCGCGGTCGTCGTCGGTCAAGGGCTGCACAGTGATCACCCCCTTAGCCTGTCACGCGCAGTACCCCGACTGGTTGACGGGACCTGGTGCAGGCGCTGGCGAGCCCGCGACCCCGGACAGGTAGTGGAGACCTCGGACACGCCACAGCCTGTCCGAGATCCCCAGATGGTGTCCGAAGTCGCGGGGTCGGTACCCCGGCGACCGGCAAGACGAGCGCGTCCTGTCACCGCGCCTGCCCGCCGGTGCGGACCGCTCGGGTGCGGACGGTGGCTGGGGGGGCAGCTCGACAGGAGGTGTCCGCCTTGGCCCCGGACGAGCCGGCCGGGCCAGGCGTGAATGCCTCGCCCGACCAGTACCCCTGGACCGACACTTCCTGTCGAGCTGCACACCAGCCGACCTCGCTCACTTCGCCAACACATCCAGCAGAAGCGCCGTCCGCGGCGTGCCCCATCTCCGACAAAGGAGCAACAACATGGCACAGGGAACTGTGAAATGGTTCAACGCTGACAAGGGCTTCGGCTTCATCACCGTGGACGGCGGCGGCCGAACCGGCATCGAAGAAGCCCGCCACGCCTCCGACGACCCGGCCGTCCAGGCAGGCCTCCTCGAGGCCGAACCAATGACCTGGTGCTTCCGCACCGGCGAAATCCACCTGGCCTGACCGGAGCCGAGCGGCGGCAGCGAGGTCTACGGGTTGGGGGTCCAGCGGTAGGGGCCTGGGAGTAGGTCGGTGGCGAGGACTGAGCCGGGGCCGTCCGGGGTGGGGAGGATGACGCGGATCGTCGGGTGGTATTCGACGAGGATCTGCCGGTCGCGTCCGCACGGGCCGACCACGCCGCGGCCTTCGTTGCCTACGGCCACGATTGTGGTGAGTTCGCGGGCGCCTTCGGCGCGGGCGCGGCCGAGTGCGACCAGCTCGGCGCAGGGGCCGCCGGTGAAGTGGGCGAGGTTGATTCCGGCGTACATCCGGCCGTCCACACCGCGTACGGCGGCGCCCATCGTGTGGACGCCGTCCGGTCCGTCGGTGTTCGCGTCCACGGTCCGGCGGGCCAGTTCGATCAGCTCGCGGTCGTCGTCGGTCAAGGGCTGGATGTCCATCAGTTGTTGATCCGTTTCAGCTCGGCCTCAACTACGGTCTTGACGGTCTTGATCTCGGTGGCGGGGTCGGCGCCGCTGCGGATGATCCGGTTGAGTGCGTCGGAGTACGCCGTACTGGACTTCGGCGACCAGAGGATCGGCGTCTGCGCGTGGCCGTTCTCGTTGACGAACTTGACCGCGTCGGCGGCCGGGCCGGACTTCAGCTTGTCCGCCTTCGCGGCCAGGCTCTTGCGGGCCGGGATGTGGAAACCGTACGACTGCGCGAAGTCGAGCTGGTCGGCGGTCTGGTCGACCCACAGCCACTTGACGAACTTCTTCGCCGCGTCGACGTTCTTCGACTTGGCGTTCACGCACGAACCGTAGGCGCCGACCGGGACGCTCGGCTTGCCGGTGGTCGCGTTCAGCTTCGGCCAGGGGAGTACGCCGAAGTCGTCGGGGAACGCCTTCTGGATGGCCGGCAGCGTCCACAGGCCGGTGAACTGCATCGCCGTCAGGCCCTGCGTGAACGCGGACGGGTCGGACCAGTCGGTCGGTGCTCCGAGCAACAGAGTCTTCGAGGTGAACAGCTCGCGCAGCTTGCGCAGCGACTCGATCGCCGCCGGGTCGTCGAAGCCGAATTGGTTGTCCTCGGTCAGGTAGTCCAGCCCGGCCGACCACAGCGCCGGTCCGCCGAGGACGCCGACGCCGCCGTCGTTGCCGACGAACAGGCCCTTCACCTTGTCGGTGGTCAGCTTGTGAGCGGCCGCGAGCAGATCGTCGACGGTCTCCGGCGGCTGGACGCCGGCCGCGCTGAGCAGGCTCTTGCGATAGACGAGCAGTTGCATGTCGGTGACCTGCGGGACCGCGTACAGCTTGCCCTGGTAGGTCATCCGCTCGATCAGTGACGGAGCGAAGTCGGACTTGGCGTCACCGAGCAGGTCGGTCAGCTCGACCACCTGGTTGGCCTTGATCATGTCGATGGTCGGCCCGTTGACGGACTCGAACACGTCCGGACCCTGGTCGGTGAGCAGCGCGGTCGACATCTTCTTGTCGTAGTCGCCCGGCGACCACTGCACAGTCACGGTCGCGTCCGGGTAGGCCTTCGCGTACCTCTCGACCGCCTGCTGCGTCCCGGCTTCGCCGTACTGGTGATACCACTGCGCCAACGCCGGCTTGTCTCCCGACGAGCCCCCCGACCCCGCGTCCGCCCGCCCGGTGTTCGATCCACACCCAGCCACCGCCATCGCCGCGAGCCCGCCACCCATCGCGAGCAACCGCCGCCTGGTAACCCCAGTCATCCCGCCGTACCTCCATCCCGTGCAGTCCCACAGCCCGCGCACCACCCAGACCCTACGAACTCCGGAGGGTCGTCGGATCACGTATGCTGGCCGGCATGTTCTGCTTCTGTGACTAGCGATCGCTCCTGCGTGTGGTTTGCGCGGTCGAGGCCGAATTCGTGGTGCGGCGTCCGGTTGGGGCGTCGTCGATCTCCAGGAGTGTTCTCTTGTCCGGCACAGTTCGTGCTGGGAGCTACCGTGATGTGCTGTTGTTGCCGTTCGCGCTGCGCACGTTCGTGCCGGCGCTGCTCGGCCGACTGTCGTACGGTCTGCTCCCGCTGTCGTTGCTTTTCACCGTCCAGCAGTCCACCAACTCTTTCGCCACGGCGGGTGCCGCGGTCGCGATCTTCGGGCTCGCGTCGCTGTCGATGCCCTACAAGGCACGGCTCGTCGACCGCTTCAGCCAGCGCCGGGTGCTCCCGCCCCTCGCCGTCGGCTGTTCCGCCGCTCTGGTTGTCATTGCGAGTACGACGAGCAACCTCGTACTCGTGGCTGCGGCAGGACTGCTCGCACCCCCGCTGGGACCGTCGATGCGGTCCAACTGGCGACTGCTCACCGACGGATCGACCCTCAAAGAACGGGCCTATGCGTTGGATGCGGTCAGCGAGGAATGCCTCTTCCTCGGCGGTCCGTTGCTCGCCGGCGCGCTGATCAGTGTGGCGTCCGCGCCCGCCGCGCTCGGCTGCTCTGCGGGCCTGATGGTCGTCGGCACCCTCGCCATGGTGACCAGTCCGGTCACGCGACACACCACAGTGGCACCAGCGACCCGCCATCCGCTGGGACCGCTGGTCATCCCGGGCCTGCGACGGATCCTGGTCGTCATCATGGTCACGGCGTCCGGGGTCAGTCGCGCCTACCTCTGCGTGGCCGGAGTCGCTCAGCGCGCGGGCCGTCCCGGCGCGGCGGGGTACGTCGAGGCCGCGATCGCGCTCGGCAGTGTCACCGGTGGGCTGCTGTGGGCTCGTCGCAGCCACACCCGCTCGTGGTCGACACACCTCGGCGGGCTGATCGCCGTACTGGCTGCCGGTCTGCTCGCGGCCTCGTTCGCGACCAATCTGCTCGTGCTCGGAGTGGTGATGGGTGCGGCCGGTGTCGCCGTGGCGCCGCTGTTCGTGGTGTCCTACCTGGCTGCGGACAACGTCACTCCGCCGCACCAGCGCACCGAGGCGAGCACGTGGATCAACACCGCCAACAACCTCGGCTCGTCGGCCGGCTCCGCGCTGGCCGGGCTGCTGATCCAGCGGACCACGCCGTCGCACGGGTTCCTGGCGGGCGGCGTACTGCTTGCCCTCGTCGCCGCGATCGTGTGGGTGTCAGGCGTCCGACAGGCGGGCGATGGTGGCTGAGGCTCGGCGGACGATCGGGACAGGGCCTTCGGGAAGGACGTCGCCGATGAAGGTGTAGTGCCGGAGGATGTCGGGATCGATGCCGCCGGGCCGGTGGCGGCTGTGGTCGCGAACCCAGTCGATGATGTCGCCCCAGCCGGGGGCCGCGAGCGAGCCACCGAAGTGCTGGACGGACAGTCCCGCGCAGAGATTGCCGAAGGCGAGTCGGTGAGCGAGCGGCCAGCCGCGGAGCGTCCCGAGGACGAGCGAGGCGAGGAAGACGTCGCCGGCGCCGGTCGGGTCGTAGGAGCGGACCGGCAGGGCCGGCACCTGCTCCTCTTCGCCGGTCGCGGAGTCGATCGCGAGTACGCCGTCGGCGCCGTTGGTGACGACCGCCAGCGGGACACGCTCGGCCAGCTTGTGCAGCGCGGCCTTCGGCGTGTCGGTGCGGGTGTAGGCCATCGCTTCGGTCGCGTTCGGCGTGAAGGCGTGAAAGCCCTCGAGGACGTCGAGCACCGCGGGCGACCACTCGTCGGTCGGGTCCCAGCCGACGTCGCCGAACAGCAGGGTGCCGGACTGCATCGCCTCGATGGTCCAGTCGGGCAGTTCGTCGGCGACCGGGACGATCGCCGAGCGGGTCTTCAGGCCGGGACCCACCAGTTTGCTCGGATCGCCGGGCGCCTCGTGGGCGTGGGTGACCATGGCCCGGTCCCGGTCGATCGACATCGACACCGTCACCGGGGAGTGCCAGTGGCCGATCCGGCGGGAGTGGGACAGGTCCACCCCTTCCTGGTCGGCCAGGGTCCGCCAGCAGAAGTCGGCGTACACATCGTCGCCGAAGACCGCGGCCAGGCCGCTCTTCAGGCCGAGCCGCGCGGCCGCGATGGCGAAGTTCGCGACGCCGCCGGGGCACGAGCCCATCCCCTCGGCGAAGATCTCGGTGCCGGTGGTCGGGGCGGACTCCAGACCGGTCATGACGATGTCGAGGAATACAGTCCCCTGCACGAACACGTCGTAGGCGTCGGACTTGTCCATCACGATGACACTGCTCCTTGTCATGCTGGCGGTTCTGTCGGTGGCCGATGGGATGCTCCTTCGTAGCATCATCGACCGGTCAGCACCACGGAATTGGGAGAACATTGATGAGTGCCGGGGTGTGTCCGTGATTCCGACCTGGATCGGTGTGGTGGGTATCATCATGGCCGCCCTCAGTCCGCTGCTCGTCCTCGGTGGCGTCGCGCTGGGTTCGTACATGGTCCGCAAGTCCGATCGCGAGCTGAACACCTGGCGGCATCGCGAGGAGACCATGCGCATGGTCCGGTGGGCGGTCGAGCAGATCCTCGAGGGTTCGGACGCGGGCACGGACGCGGGCGTGGTCACGCTGCGTTCGCTCATGCGTTCCGAACTGCTACAACCCGAGGACTACGAACTGGTCGCCGCGCTGACCGGCGCCGTTGCGATCGACCGGGTCGGCCCGGCCGCGTACGCTGATATTGCGGACTTGGACGTCGAGATCGTCGAGGGAGACGGTGAGAATGGCTGAGAAGAGGACCTTGAAGGTCTCCCGCCAGGCCGTCGAGCTGGCCCGGCTGCACGTCGAGGCGGCCCGCCGTGCCGGCCGCAAACCCGAGCCGGTCCTGGCCCGCATCGCCGACGCCCGCCCGGACAACGGCGCGGCTCCCAGCCCGGCCTGATCCCAGGCGTCGTTCGTCGTACGTCGTGCACCGTCTATCGGACGCGCGCGTACGGACCGGCCCGTCAGGTCGGCGGCACGCCGTGGAGCACCTACACTGATCGACGGCCGCTCCGGTGGCGTACGGTGCACAACGTGGTTACCGTCGCGTCGCTCCCTGTTCCCGACCACGGCCGGATGATCCCGTGATCCGCTTCGAGAATGTGTCCAAGACGTACGAGGGCCAGTCCAAGGCCGCTCTGCTGAACGTCAACGTCGAGATCGAGAAGGGCGAGTTCGTCTTCCTGGTCGGCACCTCCGGGTCCGGCAAGTCGACGTTCCTTCGCCTGGTGCTGCGTGAGCACCGGACGACCAAGGGTCACATCATGGTCGCCGGCAAGGATTTGAACCGGCTGGCCAGCTGGCGGATCCCGCAGATGCGGCGGCAGATCGGAACCGTGTTCCAGGACTTCCGGCTGCTGCCGAACAAGACCGTCGCGGAGAACGTGGCGTTCGCGCTGCAGGTGATCGGCAAGCCCCGCTCGCACATCCGCAAGACGGTGCCCGAGGTGCTGGAGCTGGTCGGCCTGGACGGCAAGGAGGACCGGATGCCGGACGAGCTGTCCGGCGGCGAGCAGCAGCGGGTGGCGATCGCCCGCGCGTTCGTGAACCGGCCGATGATCCTGATCGCCGACGAGCCGACCGGAAACCTCGACCCGGGGACGTCGGTCGGCATCATGAAGCTGCTGGACCGGATCAACCGGACCGGAACGACCGTCGTGATGGCCACTCACGACGTGTCGATCGTCGACCAGATGCGCAAGCGCGTGATCGAGCTGGAGAACGGTCATGTCGTCCGCGACGAGTCGCGCGGCGTCTACGGCTACCAGCACTGAGACGGCTGCCTGTCACCGGGCTGACACAGGGACTGACTGAAGAATGCGCTTGAACTACATCCTCTCCGACCTCGGCATCGGGCTGAAGCGGAACCTCTCGATGACGATCGCGGTCGTCGTCACCATCTGGGTCTCGCTGTCGCTGTTCGGCAGCGCGCTGCTCGCCCGCGAGCAGGTCGACCTGATGAAGGGGAACTGGTACGACAAGATCCAGATCTCGGTCTTCTTGTGCACCAAGGACTCCGGCGGCCGCGGCTGCACCGGCGCCGAGGTGACGCAGGAGCAGAAGAACCGGATCCAGCAGGTGATCTCGGCGAACCCGGACACCGCGCCCGACGGGGTGTTCTCGGAGTCGAAGCAGGAAGCGTTCGACTCGTTCAAGAAGCTGTACAAGGACTCGCCGATCGTCAGCACGGTCACCGAGGACCAGATGCAGGAGTCCTTCCGGGTCAAACTGCGCGATCCACAGCGCTATCAGAACCTGGTCAGCGCGGTCGCCGGCCTGCCCGGCGTCGACACGGTCCAGGACCTGCGCCAGTACCTCGATCCGCTGTTCAAGGCACTCAACGGCTTGCAAGTCGGCGCCCTGGTCGCCGCAGGGTTGCTGCTGGTCGCCGCGCTGATGCAGATCTCGAACACGATCCGATTGGCGGCGTACGCGCGGAGACGGGAGATCGGCATCATGCGCCTGGTGGGCGCGTCGAACTTCTATATCCAGCTACCGTTCCTGCTCGAGGCGGTGCTGGCAGCCCTGATCGGCGCAGTCCTCGCCTGCGGCACCTTGTGGGTCGGCGTCTACTTCGTGGTGATGCAGCGGGCCCAGGAGACCTTCCGGGTCTGGCAGTGGGTCGGCGCGAGCGAAACCTTCCGGGCCACGCTGATCATGGTCGTGGTCGGCCTGATCCTGGCCGTGGTCCCGACATTCCTGACAACGCGGAAATACCTCAAAGTCTGACCCGGGTGACTTATCGTGCAGTATCAGGAGTCACAGCAGTAACTCCTGTACCGCGCGACAACTTCATCCAGAGCAAGGGGTCGACCTGTGGTCCCGCACTTCCCCGGTGCGAACCCGCGTCCGCGGGGGAGCATCAAGCGAGACGACAGCACCGGCACCTCCGCACCGCCGTACCCGCGATCACGCACCGGACCGCGGGGCCGGCCGACGGTGGTCGCCGCTTGCTGCCTTGTCCTGTCCCTGTCCGCCGGAGTCCTGGCGGCGGTCCCGTCCGCCCAGGCGGACCCGCCCGATCCAGCCGCCAAGAAGAAACAACTCGACTCGCAGATCAACCAGCAGAAGGCTGATCTCGCCGAGGCGTCCGACCAGCTCGGCAAATCCGTTGCCGCCTACAACCAGGCGGAGGTGAAGTACCAGGCCGTCCAGGTCCGGTACGCCGCCGCCCAGGGCAGGCTGGCCGCCGCGAAGGCCGCCGATGTGGTTGCCGCGAGCAAGCTCGCGAGCGCCGAACAAGCCTTGCGTACGGCGATCTCCGATGTCGCGGCGGGTGAGCAGCTGATCACGGAGAAGCGGGCAGTGGCCGGCCGGGCGGTGCGATCGGCGTACCAGCAGCAGAACAGCCTGGTCGGGCTGTCGATCGCGCTGCGTGGCGCGGCGCCGGCCGACATCGCCACCGGGATGCAGGTGCAGCGGAACGTGTTCGGCATCCAGGGCAACGCGATCACCAACCTGAACAACGCGCAGGCGCAACTCGCGAGCAAGCGCGCCAAGGTGGCCGTGGCCGAGCAGGCCGCCGCGGCCGCGCGGGCCGAGGCGGCCCAGACGGTCCAGCAGGTCACCGAGCTGACCCAGCAGGTCGCGGCCGACAAGGCCGAGGCCGCCGCGGTCGCGCAGGTCAAGCTGGTCGCCTTCAAGGCCGCCGAGAAGGAGAAGAACTCCGAACTGGCGCAGTACAACTCGCTGCTGCGCGAGCGGACCCGGGTCCAGCAGATCCTGATCGCCCGGGCTCGAGCCGAGAAGGCGGCTGCCGCGCGGCGCAAGGCGGCCCGGGAGAAGGCCGAGCGGGAGCGGGCGCGCAAGGAGCACCGGGCGCCGCGCAACGTATCGGACGAGCCGTCCGACAACGGTGGGCGGCTGAGCAAGCCGATCGACACCTACATCACGTCGCCGTTCGGAATGCGATTCCACCCGATCCTGCACTACTGGAAGCTGCACGACGGCACCGACTTCGGCGCCGGCTGCGGTACGCCGATCCGCGCGGCCGCCAGCGGGGTCGTCACGGACAAGTACTACAACGGAGGTTACGGGAACCGGCTGTTCGTCTCACACGGAGTGATCGACGGCTCGTCCATCACCACCGTCTACAACCACTTGTCGAAGTACAAGGCCCACGTCGGCGAGCGCGTCTCCCGGGGCGAGATCATCGGGTACGTCGGCACCACGGGCTACTCCACCGGCTGCCACCTGCATTTCATGGTCTACCAAGACGGCAATGTGGTTAATCCGATGAAGTGGCTGTAAGCGGTCGGCGTTGCCATTTCCTTCGCACCAGCGGCGCCCAGGCGGGCACCTCGCGGCGTTGGAGGCCGGGCCACGATGAACACCGCATCGAGGCCCGGCCTCCGCCTTGCGATGCACCCACCTGGACGCCGCTGGCACTGAAGGAAATGGCAACGCCGACCGCCTGGCAGTCTGAGATACTGGTCGGATGGTGAAACAGACCGGCCAGCAGAAGCCGATCGCGCAGAACCGGAAGGCGCGACACGACTACCACATCGAGGACGTGGTGGAGGCCGGGCTGGTGCTGACGGGGACCGAGGTCAAGTCCCTGCGGCAGGGCCGGGCCTCCCTCGTCGACGCGTTCGCCGCGGTCCGGGGGAACGAGCTCTGGCTCCAGGGGATGCACATCCCCGAGTACAAGCACGGGACGTGGACCAACCACGAGCCGCGGCGGACCCGCAAGCTGCTGCTGCACAAGGACGAGGTGCAGAAGCTGATCAAGGCCGTCGAGCAGCAGGGGGTTTCGCTGATCCCGCTGTCGCTGTACTTCAAGGACGGCTACGCGAAGGTCGAACTCGCCACCGGGCGCGGCAAGAAGGACTACGACAAGCGGCACGCCCTGGCCGAGCGCCAGGCCGACCGCGAGGCCCGGCGCGCCCTGTCGGAGCGGACCCGCGGCCGCTGATCCGGTCGCGTTGCCGCTGACCGGCGTACCCGAGTGCTGCCTGGGGTCCGGTCAGGGGTGGCTGGGGGCTGAACCCGATGGGGCGAGCGGCGTCCGGCGCGCAGAGTGGAGGCATGAGCACTTCAGACCTGCTGGTGACGCCGGCCCAACGGGACCGCGCAGTCGAGATCCTGAAAGAGATGTACGCCGACGGCCGGCTGGACCACTTCGAGTTCGACACCCGGCTCGAGCTGGCGCTGAAGGCCCGCACCCGAGCCGAGCTGAACAGCACGTTCGACGGACTCGTCTCCCGGCCGGTCCCGACGTACGCACCCGCCGCCTTCACCCGGCCGGCGCAGCTCCAGCGGTACGACTCGAGCGGCCGCGGGATGGGGACGGTGGCGCACTGGCTCGGGTACCCGACGTTCTTCGTCGGGCCGGCGATCGTGGTCGCGACGACGGGTCAGAAGAACCCGGCGGTGCGTAAGCATGCGGTCGAGGCGTTGAACTTCCAGCTGAGCGCGTTCGGAGCGTTCGCGCTGCTGGGCATCGCGACCGGCGTGACCCACGGGTTCCTGGGATTCCTCTTCCCGCTGCTCGGCATCCTGTGGTTCGTCCTCACGGGGATCGGCGGCCTCGCTACCGCGGTCGGCGCGAACTTCCGCTACCCGTTCACGCTGCGGCTGATCAAGTAGCTCGTCTCTTACGCTAGGCGGCATGGCTGTTCCTGTCACGGCACGCTGGGAGGTTGCCGGGTTCCTGGGGTTGACCGGGGCGACGGGGCTGATCGATGCGGTGAGCTATCTGTCGCTCGGACACACGTTCGTGGCGAACATGACGGGGAACGTCGTGTTCCTGGGGTTCGCGGTGGTGCCGGCGTCAGGGTTTCGCTTCGGGCCGCCGGTGGCGGCGGTGCTCGGGTTCGTGCTCGGGTCACTTGGTGGCGGGCGGGCGGCTCGTGTGCTGGATGGACGGCCGCGGCGGTGGCTGGGGACTGCTTTCGGGGCGCAGGCGGTGGTGCTG
Organism: Kribbella sp. NBC_01510; assembly: GCF_045040325.1. Classification (NCBI taxonomy): domain Bacteria; kingdom Bacillati; phylum Actinomycetota; class Actinomycetes; order Propionibacteriales; family Kribbellaceae; genus Kribbella; species Kribbella sp. NBC_01510. The sequence goes on from NZ_CP109418.1 coordinate 4,008,304, forward strand.
TGGGTGTGCGCGCTGCTGGTGGGTGTCGGCGTACTGCGGGAGACGGGCGGGACGTCGTACGTGCTGATCGTGGCGCTGGCGAGCTGTTTCGGCTTGCAGAACGCGACGGTGCGGCATGTGGCGCCGCGGGATCTGACCACGACTGTGCTGACGCTGACCCTGACCGGGCTGGCGGCGGACAGCGTGCTGGGCACCGGTCGCTCGGCCAAGCCGCACCGTCGGCTGGGCTCCATCGCGGCCATGTTCGTGGGTGCGGCGATCGGGGCGTTGCTGCTCCAGAAGACCGTCTCCGGTGTCATCGCTCTGGCCGGCGCTGTGGTGGCCGCCGCGGCGCTCGTCTTCCTGTTCGCGCCCGCCCCGGCCCCGGATCCGGCCGCGTGAGCGCTGCCGCCGGGAATGTGAGGTGCGGGCGGTCTGTTGGACTTGGTAGTGTGGATGTTCCACCACCCTTCGGGGCTGGTGGGAGTTTGACAACTCAACAGGGGGTGAACGGTTTCGACTTTGGACGTTAGTTCCAAGGGAAGCGGGCCGAGGATCCAGGGTTATCTCGTTAACGATCTCTGGAAACCAATAAGTGCCAATAACACGCGCACTAACTTCGCTCTCGCCGCCTGACGGCCTGAGGTAAACGAAGGGTCAGCCCGGGGATGCTTCCGACCCGGTTCCTGGCCTCAGCTAGGAAGCTTGCTGTGCTAGCCCGGTCACGGGGTTAGTACGGGACATTTACAGTGACTGAGCCTGTCAGCGACGTGTCTGTGAGAGCGCTGGGGCCGAGAAAATCGCCTAACAGACTGCGCCCGGAGAAGTCTTGGAGCAACGCTGAAGGACGCGGGTTCGATTCCCGCCACCTCCACACGCCGGATTCGATACCCTCATGCGAGGTGTGTCGGTCCGTCACAATGAGGCCTCCCTGTCTAGTGTCATCCGCAGGGAGGTTTCGCTGTGTCTGCCCGCACCCGGGACCTCCGAACATCAGCCGGCCGACTCTGGAGGTGTCGGCGAGTGTTCAGGGCACGTATCGACCGATGCGCGGTGCTGAGCGTGAATCTAGCCGGGAGTACCAGCGCCCCCTCCGACGTCGGATCCCTGCTTCAGTCGGTCAAGTCCGCGCCGCTACCGGCTCCTTCGCCGGTCCGGACGCCGCTCTGATGGCAGCCCTGCATGTCCTGGTGGGCGCCAGCACGGGGGAACCGCACGAGGTTCTCCGACGCCCGACGACCGACGACCTCACGCCGACCTACCGTGAACGCCGCGATGGAGGACCTGTCCGAGGGAGCAGGCTGCAGGCGCTCGCCGTCGACTACATGAAGACCCGATCCCTTGGTTGACGCCCAGCGCGTGTACGTCGCTCGGACTGTGATGCCGGCGCGCTGCACGGCTTCGCCTGGTTCAGAGGGTGCCGACGCGGCCGGCGAACTCCCGCACCCCAGGCAGGCTGTTGCGGCGATCTCCGGTTAGCAGGTCGCGGGTCAGTTGCTGCGCCCAGGGCCGGAATCGGACTTCCTGTGGTGTGTCGCGTTCGGCGGCGACGAGTGCCTGGAATGCAGCTTGTGAGCGGCCGCGACCGTGTAGGGCGAGGGCGGTGTCTTCCCAGTAGCGGGAGCGGCGTTCAGGGGAGGTGATACGGGTCGGGTCGACCAGTCGGGCGTAGTCGACGGCGGCACCGAAGTCGCCGAGTACCCGTGACACGCTGATTTTGTAGACGGCCAGTTCGAGCATGTTGAACCGGTCATTCTTGGTGGCGCCGATACGGCGCGTGGCGTCCTCGGCCTCGCCGAGCAGCGTCCAAGCGCTGTCGCGGTCATCGCGCAGCGCAGCGGTGTAGGAGGCGGCTGCGAGGAGCTGTCCGTACATCGCGGCCGCGGCCGTGTTAGCGAGGGCGGTGTCGGCGTGCAGTCGGCTGGCGGCATCAAGCATGAGCCGCTGCGCGCCGTCCCGGTGGTGGGTACGTCGCATTACGGTGGCCGCGAGGCGACGGGCCTCGGCAAGGACCACCGGGTCGTCGCCGGTACGGGCGGCCTGGACCGCGCGGTCCGCAGTGGCCCATGCCATCCCGTTATCGTGCAGCTTGACCAGCAGTTCGGTGGCAAGGCTGTAGGTCTGCGCCAGCCGGGCAGCCGCCAGCGGCGCATCACTGATGGTGGCGGCATCGCGGCCGGCAACAGCTTGGGCGAGCAGCCGGGGCAGGCGGCGGGCGAGCTGGCTGTAGCGGGTCGCGCGGAAGTCAGCCCGCGCGGCGGCGAGCTGCGCGGCGAGCTGGTGTCCCAGAATAGGCGCGGCACTGCCGCGGCCGAAGAGCACGTCCTCAATGGTGTCAGCCATCCCCCTCGCAGCGGCTGCCTGGTCTAGGGAAAGCACCGTTGCTCCGGTCACCACGGCGGCGGTCGTCGCGAGCAGGTCGCGTCGGCGCATCGGATCACCATCCTCATCGACACCTGTGCTCAGGCTATCGGTGCAGGAGTCGAAGATCGGTCGCGACAGTCCGAACAAGTGCGCGGGGATGGCGAACACCTCGGCGAGACGGCGAAGGTCGCGCACGTCCCAGGCGCGGTGCGGTTTGGTCTCCATCCGGCTCAATGTCGAGGCGGATACGCCAGCGAGGCTGGCGGCGTCCTGCAGATTCAGCCCGGCGGCCACTCTGGCGGTGCGCAGCACTTTGCCGAAGTCGCCGCTGGTGGCCGCCTGCATGACGGACGGCATCGTGGTCCAGGCGGGGTGGGTGCTCATGGTCACCTCCATCCACGATGGCGGGAGTTTGAGCGTGACCGATGTTTGCAGGTTGTGCAAGCCGGTTGCACCCCGAGTAGTCATGTCTTCGATCCGGGTTCACTTGCCGGTGTGCTGGAGGCATCGAAACCGCCGAAGACAGGGGAGTCCCGCGATGATGCACCTCACCACACCGAGCGCCACCCCGGCCACCGTCACCGACTTGGTCCGGGCCGGGCTGCTGGAGCTTGGCGACGGCTGCCAGATTCATCCCTCGGCAGTGTTCCTCCCGGCCGACATGCTCGGCACCATCCGCCCGAGCGTGCTTGGCGACCGCGTCACCGTCGGCGCCTTCGCGATCGTGCACGGCGGCGTCACGATCGGCCGGGATACCCGCATCGGGCACCGGGCCGTGGTAGGCGAGCCAGAGTACGGATACGCCGTACGCCGGGTCTACCAGGGCGCTGGCGCACCTACGGCGGTTGGCGCTGGGGTGGTGCTGCGCGCCGGGGCCGTGATCTATGCGGGCGCCGCCATCGGTGATGACACCACAATCGGCTATAACACACTGCTACGTACCAACGTCAGGGTCGGTGCCGGCAGCCAGCTAGCGGCGAACCTGACCATCGAGCGCGGCTGTGTCATCGGCGACGGCGTGCGCTGCTCACCTGGCTCGCACCTGACCGCCGACACCGTGGTCGCGGACCGGGCGTTCATCGGTGCCGGGGTGCGCACCATCAATGACAAGGAGTTGATCTGGCGCGATCCGGATCACGAGCAGCCGCTCGTGCCGCCGTCCTTCGCGTTCGGGTGCAAGGTCGGCTCCGGCGCGGTCATCCTCGCAGGCCTCGCCGTCGGCGAGCACGCACTTGTCGGCGCCGGATCGGTCGTGACCAAAGACGTCCGGGCCCGCGCCATCGTCTACGGCGTGCCCGCCACCCAGCACGGGGAAGTGATCCTGTGACCGGCGCTTCGATCTGGCTGGATCCGCTGCGATCCAGCATCGGCGAGGTCGATGACTCTGGCTGGCACGACCTGCACCGCCTGGCCGACGATCTCAGCGCCCTGTGCGCGGCCGCGCCGCGGCTGGCAGATTCCACGGCGCGGTCACAGTGGTTGCTGCAGGTGCGCCGAGACCTGGCCAGCCGCGGGCACCGGTCCCCGACCGGGCGGGCAGGCCTGGTGTGGCAGACCCTGGCGCAGTTCACCGCGGGGTTCCACGACCTGGACCTGCGGGACGCGACCGGGACTGGCCACGGAGCGATGATCCTCGCCGAGGGCACCGCCGACGCCGCTGTCCGCTGGCGTACGCGTGTGGAGGCCGGGCAGCTGGTGGGGATCGCCGCGACCGAGCGACACGGCGGCTCACGCATCCAGGAGATGACCACCCGCGCAGTGCTGCGCCGCGACGGGACCTGGCAGATCACCGGCGAGAAGTGCTGGGTTTCGCGGCTGATCGAGTCGACCGGATTCGTGGTGTTCTTCCGCGACCCCGACGGACGCATCAGTGCCGCGGTCGTCGACGCCGATCAGCCGCATGTGGAGCGGGAGGTCATCGAACCTTTCGGGCTGGAGGGCTGGTCGTGGGGCCTGCTACACCTGAACCAGGTGCCGGTGGATCCGGCCGCCGACCTGATCGGCCGGCCCGGTGATGGCCTCGGGGTATTCCGGCGTCACTTCGCCGGGTTCCGGCCCCTGGTCACCGCGACAGCGCTAGGCACAGCCGCCGGAGTACACACCCTGGTCACCGGCGCCCTGGCCGCCAAGGCCAGGGTCGGGGTGCTACCCAGGATCCGTGACAACGCCCTGGTAGTCCTCGGCAGGACTCACGCCGAGATCACCGCTGCGCTGCTGGCCGCCATCACTACGAGCCGCCTGGCCGCTGACGAACACCCGCACGCCGACTTCGCTGCCCGGGTCGGCAAGGCAGCCGGCGTCGACACCGCGGTCCGCGCGGTGGCCGACCTGGCGCCGCTGATCGGCGCCGCCGGCTTTCAGCGTGCTCATCCGGTCGCCAAGGCCCGCGCCGACCTGACTGGGCTGCTGTACGCCGACGGCATCCACGACAGCCTCTACCGATCCGGCGGGGTCAGTCTCCTGGCCGCCCCGACCGGCGGCATCGCACCGACCCGGGCTGACGTCGCGACAGCTGATCACTACGACCCGGCGGCCTGAGCACCACGACGACGCGCTCGCCACGATTGGAGCGCTCCACCAAGGAGCACGGTCACGGCAAGTGGAAGCCGTTCTCCAGATCGAACACCGTCCCCTCGGCTTTGGCCCGCAGCGAGGCGATCACACGCCGGGCCAGCAGCGGCGACATCCGCTGCTCGATCTGCTCCTGGTCGCACCACGCCCAGCGGGACAGCTCGTCCGGCGGCAAGTGAATGTCGGCCGTGCTCTGCTCATCAAGGGTGCCGCCGTCATAGACGAACATGACCCCCTCGGTTCGATCTGGTCGCGGCGGCACCCAGTCCACCACGAGCAGCCGCCCCGGCATGACTGTCTTGCCCAGCTCTTCTTTCATCTCGCGCACAGCGGCTTGCCGCGGCGCCTCGTTCTCCTCAACACACCCGCCGACGATCTCCCAGTAGTCCTTGTACACGGGCTCGACGAGCAGCGCACGCCCAGCCACGTCAGTGAACAGGACACCAGCGCCCATACGTTTGCGGGGAAGCGTCGCCGTGTAGTCACCCGATGAAGTCACCCCGGCAGGCTACCCCCGGCCGCGGCGGCGGATCCGCTAATCCATCCATCCATCTGGCAGGGCGGGCTACCTAGCCTCGACCTTGCGGCTGGTGACAGCGTTCTGACAGGCCCGAGATGACGGTCGGCGGAAGAAGACACCCCCAATCCGGCATTTAGGTCCACCCCTTGAGAAGTGCCCGGTCAGAGCAACATCGGCCAGGCACTTCGTCGTTCCGCGACCGCTGACGTCGCTGGCGGGCGGGTGCTCACATCCCCCATCGGGCGGGTTCACTCAGGGGAGATCGATCGAGGCTGCGGGGCGCACGCCCGCACGGCGGCCGCGACGGTGCCATGGAAGTGCTCGGCGCCGATCACGCTGGTCAGGCCCGTATCGCTGAACTGCTCGCGTAGTTCGTCGGTTGCGTGCGCGACCTCGAACGTGATGTTACGGCTGTGCAGTCCGGTCCGGACCTCGGTGATCGCCCCGACCGCGGCGGCGTCGATCCCGCTGATCATGGTGGCGTCCAGGATCAGGTGGCCGACGGGCTTGGGTGCGCCGTCGACGGCCGCCCATACCCGGCGTTTGAAGAAGTGGGCGTTGGCGAAGAAGAGCCGTTCCTGGATCCGGTAGACGACCACTCCGGGGGTGATACCCGCGTCGGGGTGGGTGCCGACGTCGGCGTATCGCTGGTCGGCTTCTGAGTAGCCCAGCACGGCGTCACTCGGGATGGCGGTGCGGCGGATCACGTCGATGATGGACAGCCCCATGGCGACCACGATCGCCGGCAGCACGCCGATGGCGACCACGACCACCGAGGTGATCGCAGCGATGCCAACCTCGGTGCGGCTGCTCCTGGCCAGCTCTCGCCACTGGGCCGGGTCGATGAGTTTCAGCGATGCGTAGACGATCACCGCGCCGAGGATCGCGGAGGGCAGGTAGCGAATGGGGGCGGTGAGGAACAGGAGGATCAGCAGGATGGTGCCGAAGGCGACGAGGCCACTGACCTGACTGGTGGCCTTCATCGAGTCGTTGACGGCGGTGCGGGATCCGCTGGTGCCGACTGGCATGCCGTGCGTGAAGCCGGCCGCGACGTCGGCCGCGCTGAAGGAGAGCAGTTCCTGGTCTGCGTCGATGGTCTCGCCGTGCCGAGCTGCGAAGGATCGAGCGGTCAGGATCGAATCCGAGAAGCTCACCAGGAAGATCGCCGCGGCCGGCAGGGCCAGGGAGCGCCACTCTGAGCCGGTGATGTGCGGCCGGTCGAACGACGGCAGTCCGGCCGGGATCGAGCCGGTGACGGCGACACCGTGCGCCTCCAGGTCGAACAGCCAGGACACCACGATGCCCAGGATGACCACGACCAGGGCTCCGGGCCAGCGCGGAAGGAAACGGCCGAGCAGGATCAGGACGACAAAGGCGCCACCCGCCACGGCCACCGTCGCCAGGTTCGCATGGCCGATGTGTGCGACGTTGTCGATCGTCGCCCGGATGGCACCGCTGTACGTGCTGGACAGGCCCGTCAGCTTCTCCAATTGACCGAGGATCATCACCACCGCCACGCCGCTGATGTAGCCGACCAGCACCGACTGCGAGAAGTAGTCGGCGATCCAACCCAGGCGCAGGAGCCGAGCGATGAGGAAGATGGCGCCGACGGCGATGGCCAGTGCGGCTGCCAACGTGGCGTACTGCGCCGAGCCCGCGGCGGCGAGCGGCGCGAGGGCACTGGCGACCAGCAGGGCCACGGCACCTTCCGGACCGACCACGGTGCGTAGGCCCGACCCGAGCAGCGCGTAGGCCAGCACGGGCAGCAGCAGGGTATACAGGCCGGCGGTGACGGGAAGCCCGGCGAGCTCGGCGTATGCCATCGACGCGGGGAGGGCAAGGGCGGCGACCGTCAGCCCCGCCAGCGCATCGACCCGGAGCTTGTCCCGTGAGTAGCTCTTCAGCGAGTCGACCAACGGGACGTAGCGGCGCGTCCATGGTGGCTTGGTCGACGAGGCGAACGGGGAACGACCCTCGTAGGCACTCTCGTAGGGGACGAGGACGACTTTCGCAGGCTCACCGCTCGAGCCCTCTGCTTCGACCATTGGCATCCCGCTTCCTCAACGGACCGGTCGCGTCCTTCCCTCAGGCTCACAGCCGGCCGGTAACCCGTCATCACCCCTACGGGCTGACTTCACCTGGGCGACTTCTGCGACCAGCCCACCGAAGTGCGTTCCGCGTGCGCCCGATTCCTCGTGACTTTCCGTCGCGCGCGTACGAACGCACAGCCATCCGGACCCGGATTGGCAGTGAATATGTCCGTTATGGGCAGATATCGCGCTGCGGGTGGGTTATGCCAGAGAGGTGACAGGGGTGTGACAGTGGGGGCGGGGATGGTGGGGAAACGGACGAGGGAGGCTTGGGGTGCGGAGACGTGAGTGGCGGCGGGGCGTTGTGGCGGCTGGGGATGGGGCGGCGATCGGGGTTCTGAGCTTGGGGGCGGGCCCTGGGATCGTGGTGGTTCCGGGAAACAATCGGCGGGCCCACCACTACGAAGGCCTGGCCCGAGGGCTCGCGGGGGCCCATGAGGTGCACGTGGTTGAGCGGCGTGGCCGTGGCGTGAGTGGGGCGCAAGGGGCGTCGTACGGCGTGGAGACCGAGGTCGACGATGTCCTGGCGGTGATGGAGCGGACCGGTGCGCGAATGGTGTTCGGGCACAGCTACGGCGGGTTGGTGGCGTTGCATGTGGGACTGCGGCGGCCCTTGGACGCGCTGGTTGCTTACGAGCCGGCGGTGAGTATCGAGGGGTCGTTCGACGCGAGTTGGCTGAACACGTTCACGCAGCAGCTCGATGGGGGACATCCGACCGCGGCGATGGCGACATTCCTCAAGGGCACGGATCTGCTGCCGTACAAGGCGACCTCATTGCTCTGGGCAATCGCATTCCTGATGCTGCACGGGTCCGGCGGGCGCGAGACGCGGGACATGATGCCGACGACACCGGCCGAGATCGGGGAGATCGTGCGCCTCGACTCCGATGGCAGCAGGTACGCCGGGATCGCGTCGCGGGCTCTTCTCCTCGGTGGTGAGAAGTCGCCCGCGTACCTGACCGGCATCCTCCCGCGCCTCGCCGCGATCATCCCGAGCGCCGAGTACGCCGTACTTCCCGGTCTCGACCACAACGCGCCCGACGAGAACGCGCCGGATGATGTGGCCCAGCAGATTCGCCGTCTGATCGTCCGTGCGGAGCGGCCGCACGTGGAGCACGGGGCGCCGATGGCCGTCCGGCAGGCGCGGATTCATCGGGATTGACGATGGATCAGGTGGGGTGGACATTCTCTGTGTGAGCACGGCCGAAGAGGACGCCCAGGCGTTCGCCGATCTGTTCCGCGAGACGTACCTGCGGTTTCACCGGCGCGACGGCAAGCGGAACGAGCTGTCCGGCGCGAGCCGGGCCGTCCTGCAGCACCTTTCGCAGACCGGGCCGTTGACCGTCGGAGACATCGCGCTGCATCTGGATCGTGCGCAGTCGGTCGTCAGCGACATCGTGACACAGCTCGAGTCCAAGGGTGTGCTGGAACGCGAGCGCGATCCGCAGGACCGGCGCCGCACGCTGGTGTGGCTGTCGCCGGAGGGATTCGCCGTACTGCGAGCGGATCGCGACGTACTCAGTGTCGCCGCGCTAGCCGAGGCGTTCGCCGTACTGCCATCCGGCGAGCGCGATGTGCTGCTCACCACTCTGTCCCATCTCGTGCGATCGAACGGAGCCGAGCGATGACCATGACCACCACGTGCGAGAGTTGCGGCATGCCGATCGAGAGCGGCCACTACTGCGCGTACTGCGTCGATGCCGACGGCAACCTTCAGGACTTCGAGACCCGGTTCGCTTCGATGGTGTCCTGGCAGCAGCGCCGCAACCCCGACGACCCGCGGGAGAAGATCGAGGCCGACACCCTCGCCTACATGGCGACGATGCCGGCCTGGCGCGACCACCCCCGCCTGGCGGACCACTGAGCTCAGCGGTAGGGGCGGAAGGTACGGCGCAGGTCGTCCGTCCACTCGCCGGGGAGCTCCCACGGGATGAAGTGACCTCCCTGCGGATGGGCGGTGAGGTTGACGTGGTTGTACCAAGCCGCGCGATCACTGCTGAGGAAGTTCTGGATGCGTTCCTCCGGCGTGTTGACGCCGGGTGGGTTCTCGTAGCCGACGAAGGTGATGCCGGTGGGGGCCTCGATCGCCGGCGTGCGGTCGTGCGACGGCGTCCAGGGGTAGCGGTTGTTGTTGGCGTAGGTGCGGATCGAGGTGTCGATCGCGTTGCCCGCCCAGTAGATCGTGGCGTGGGTGAGCAGGTCGTCGTCGCCGAACGCCTTGTCGCCCTCGGACCAGCTGAGCCAGCGCTCGAGGATCCACGCGAGCATGCCGGCCGGTGAGTCGGCGAGGCCGAACCCGAGGGTGCTCGGATCGAGCACGTGAGTCGCGAGGTGGGCGGCGAAGCGGCGCTCGAACTCGACAATCCGATGGTGGACGATCGGCGGCAGGTTGGGTGGAATCGGGTTGCCGCCGCTCAGGTCCCAGCCGCGATCGCCGTTGAAGAACGTGAGCTTCAGCCCCGAACCGATGTGGATCCCGTAGAGCTCGTCGGCGTACTTGTGCCCGAGTTGTCCGGTCACCAGCGCGCCGACATCGCACCCACCGGCGGCGTACCGCTCGAAGCCGAGCACTCCGGTCATCAGCTCGTGCCAGACGTCGGCGATCTTCCAGAAGTTCATGTCCGGCTGGTTCGTCAGCGGCGTGGAGAACCCGAACCCGGGCAGCGACGGCACGATCACGTCGAACGCGTCGGCCGGATCACCGCCGTACGACGCCGGGTCCGCGAGCGGATCGATCACCTTCGACCAGTGCCAGAACGTCCACGGCCAGCCGTGACTCAGGATCAGCGGGATCGGCCGCGGCCCGACGCCGGCCTTGCGCATCAAGTGAACGGGTACGCCGCCGACGTCGACGCGGTAATGCTCGTACGCGTTGATCGCCCGCTCCGCCGCCCGCCAGTCGAACCCGTCGGCCCAGTACTCGACCAGGGCCTGCAGTTGGGTACGACGTACGCCGTAGAAGCCGTCGTCGTTCCCGACGTCGAGCGGCCACTTGGTCGCGATGAGCCGGCGGCGCAGGTCGTCGAGGACCTCGTCGGGGACATGGATCGGTGCGGGCTCCAGGGGAAAGCCGGTCATGGTTGCTCCTCAGCGGCGATCTCGGTCAGCCGGGTCAGTACGTGGACGGAGCCCGCGAGTACGGCGCGCTCCTCGGGGGTGAGCTGGTCGACGAGGCGGGTGAGCTTCGCGACCCGGTTCGCATGGCGGGAGCGGACGATCTGCCGGCCCGATCGACTCAATGACAGCAGCATCGCCCGCCCGTCGCTCGGATCGGGGCGGCGTCGCAGCAGTCCGTCCTGCACCAGCTTCGCGACCAGGCTGGTCAGGGCGGGCTGCTTGAGCTGCTCGGTCGCCAGCAGATCGGTCAGGCGCAGCGGGCCCTTGCGTGACAGCGTGTGCAGCACCGACAACGTCGAGAAGTTGATCCTGCGCACCGACGGCAACCGGATGAAGATCGTGTTGAAGTCCTCGATCACCGTGGTCAGCCGATCCACATCCAACCCGTCCGCCATGCCCTGAACTATATCAATCTTCGATATAAGCGAGCAGAGCGGTCCCGGTTGCCGGGGCCGACAGGCCGGCCCTCAGGCGTCGATGGGGTGCCATTCGGGCTGACCGTCGTGGGTTTCGACGTGGCCGAAGGGGACGTCGGCGAAATGGATGCCGAAGCCGAGGGTGTCCGGCTGCGAGAGTTCCTTGATCAGGCGGTGGCGGTGTGAGGTGGAGAGGGTGCGGTCGTGGTCGGGCGCGGCCCACCATTCCGGGCGGGCGATCTGGATCGGCGAGTGCAGCGCGTCGCCGAACGCGATCAGGCGCCGGCCGGCCGCCTCGACGACGTACGCCGCATGGCCGATCGTGTGACCGCCGGTCAGCTGGACGCGGACACCGGGGAAGATCTCGTTGCCGTCGGCCACAGTTCGCACCCGGGGGCGCAGTACGTCGAGGATCTCGCGGCTCGTGCCTTCGGCCTCGGCCAGTTCGGGATTCGACCACTCGGGCTCCGTGAGCAAGTAATCGGCATGGGCGAACGCCGGTTTGTCGCTGCCCGGTGCCGGGTGCCAGGCCCAGCCGAGGTGGTCGACGTGCAGGTGGGTGAAGGCGACCGCCTCGATCTCCTCCGGCTTGCGGCCCAGTGCGGCGAGATTGTCCAGCAGCGCGCCGCCGCGAATCACGCCGATCGGGTTGCCGGGTGTGGCCGGCCAGGCATCCGGTCCGAAGCCGGCGTCGACGAGCAGCGCGCGTTCGCCGTACTCGATCAGCAGGCCGCCGAGGCTGCCGGCCAGGTGGCCTGTGTCGTCGACGTACTCGCGATGTCGGGCCCAGATCTCCTCGGTCGTCTCCGGGAACCAGCCGTGCGGGACGAGTTGGACGGCGCCGTCCGGCACGTAACTGACCCGGATCGGGCCGAGGTCGACGGAACGGAGGCGGGCCGGGCGGCGGAGGCGGTCGCCGGATGCTGTGGTCATCGTGCGCTCTTTCGTCGAAGGCGGATCGAACGCCGACGACGATAAAACATCTGACTTGAAAGATTCAAGCTATAAATATTCTGGCTTGATGAATAAGGTAGGGTGCGGGCATGACGAGTCCGGAGGCCGCCGAGCGGCAGCTGTGTGGGCTGGTGAACGGGCTGTCCCACCAGATCGGCGAGCACCTGCGGGCGCGCGCGGTGAAGCTCGGCCTGACCGCTCCGCAAGCGACCGCGCTGCGCGAGCTGTCCGGCCCGATGACGATGGGCGAGCTGGCCGAGCGGATGAGCTGCGAGCCGTCGAACGCGACGTTCGTGGTCGACAAGCTGGAGAACCAGGGCCTGATCGAACGTCGCCCGCACCCGACGGACCGGCGGGCGCGCCACCTCGTGCTCACCACGAAGGGGAAGGCGCTGCGCGCCGATCTGCTCGAGCTCCTCGCTCAGGAATCACCGCTGGCCGGCCTGAGCACGGCGGAGCAGAACACGCTGCAGCAGCTCCTGGACCGGGCGATCACCAAGCGCTGAGCTGCCCAGGCGCGTGTCACTTGGTCAGGACGATGCCGGAGACGGCGACGTCCGTGTCGCCGGACTTCAGGGTGAGGGCGGCCGCCGTGGTGGCGTCGGGGAGGTGACCGGTGAAGGTGATGGTGCCGTGTTCGGACCCGCCGGCGGGGATGCTGCCGGGCCACTGGCTGCGTGAGGCGTCGGCGCGCAGAGCGTTGCCCTCGGCGCCGGTGAAGGTGGCGTTGCCCTTCAGAGGCAGTTTGACCGCCTGCCCGCCGGTGTTCTTGACCAGGAGGTCGACGCGGGTGAAGTGGCTCGTGTAGGTGACGTTCTGGACGGTGACGGTGAGACCGTCGACGGTCTTGGCGACGGGTTTGATCAGGCGGGCCTCGCCGGACTCGTTGCCGGTGAGGTAGCCGCCGACGTACTCCGCGCCCGCGGTGAGGGCGAAGCCGCCGACACCGACGCCGACGAGTACGACGACGATCGCGACGACGATCGACACATCGAGCCGGCCGGCGGCGCGGCCCTTCGGTGCGGCAGCGTCGAGGAGGGCGATGATCATGGCCAGGACCAGAGCGATCGCCGGTGGGACGAACCAGCGCAGCGCGCCGCCGGGGCCGTCCGCGAGGAACGTGACGATCAGGTTGATCACCAGGCCGAGGACGACCACCGCGCCGGCGATCAGCAGCACGCGAAGGAGGCGGACCGTGCCGACCTCCTCGGAGCCGTCGTCGTCGGGCCCGACGCGGTCGGTCGGCGGGAGGCGGTCGGGCTGGTGCGCTCGGCTGGTATCGGGCCAGCTGGCCGACTCGTTCCAGCTCGGCTGTGCGGCCGGTGAGTTGTCCTGGTCCCACGGAGAGTTGGCGGGCTCGGAGTTGTCGGACGGGTAGGCGGCCCAGGGGGCGTCTTCGCCGGTGCCTTCGTACGACGGTTCGTCCGGGAAGAGCGGGAAGTTGCCGGGGGCATCTTCCCGGCGCGGGATGTCCGGCGGGGCCGGCGGCGGCGCCGCGTTGTCGAGCGAGCCGGAGCCCGCAGACCCGAACGGACTCCCCTCAGCCTCGTCAGCCGCAAACGGACCCGACTCCGACGCATGATCCGCGGGGGTGAAGGGCCCGGCGTCCGACGTGAACCGGCCGGCCTCTGACTCGGGGTCGGCGGGGGTGAAATAGCCCGGCTCCGACGAGGGGGCGAAGGGGCTCGGGCGGTTGGCGTCCGCGGGTGGGGTTTGACGTGGTGAGGTGAGGTCCGCGGGGATGAATGGGGCTGGGTCCTCGGGGACCGGGCCGGGTGCGTCCGGGCCAGCGGGCGGTGTGGCGGGCCCTGGACTGCCGAACTCCGCGGGTGGTGGGACCGCAGCGGTGGGCGGCGGGGCGGCAGGCGCGGAGGCTGCGGGGCCGGGAGCGGAGGCGGCAGGGCTCGGGGCGGGCGCCGCCTGGGCCTGGACCGGGGTTTCGTGGAACGTCAGGACTGAGCGGCCGATGTGGATTCGGTCGCCTTCGGTGAGGGGGGTGGGGGCGGCCAGGCGGCGGCCGTTGAGGCCGGTGCCGTTGCGGGACTCGTCGTACAGGGTCCAGGTCGTGCCGGTGCGGCCCAGGCGGGCGTGGATCCGGGAGATCTGGTCGTCGGCCTGCAACCGGATGTCGGCGTTCGAGGCACGCCCGATCGTGATCGTGTCGCTCTCGGCCGGCAGCGTCCAGCGCTGCGTGCCGAGTGACAGCGCGAATTCGGTTTCCACTCACACCCCAGCCCGGCAGCCAACCCGTCTGCGCGATTCTGCCCGCAGCATCGGCGATTGGTCCAGGCCACCCCGTCCTCGACCTGCGTGATGTTCCCGACTTTGTCAGCTCAAAGGCCGATTTTCTCTGTAATCGCGCGATGACAACGCGGTCATTGTCCGAGTCGTGCCAGCGGCATCGGAGCGCCTTGCCCGGTGATCGGCGCGGGCATAGTGTCCGTCCGCGCGATCCATCGGCGGCCGATTGAAAGGCGAGGGCAACAAACCGGTGGATAGGCCGGAGGTCCCAGGCAGAGGTGGTGCACCTGCCTGCAGTCCGGCGAGGCGCAACCCGCCCAGCACCTTCTTCGCGAAGGGACCACATCCATGGTCTTGTTTCAGCGTTCCCGCACGCCAGCTGCCGTTCTCGCGGTCACCAGCCTCGCGGTAGCGGCGCTCGCCGGATTCGGAACTTCAGCGGCCGGAGCCGCGCCGAATGCGGCACCACCTCCCCGGCCCACGCAGGCACAGTCGAAGGCGTACGCCGCCGACGCTGCCTCCTCGCTGGTCGCGAACCGGCCGGCCGGTCTGCATGCCGGCAAGGACGACAAGTTCACCGCCAAAGCGGTGATCTCCGAGCCGTCCGGCCTGCAGTACGTCCCGTACGAGCGCTCGTACAAGGGACTCCCGGTCGTCGGTGGTGACTTCGTCGTCGTCACCGACGAAAAAGGTGCGGTGCAGGCCACGTCCGTGGCCCAGACCACCGCCGTACCCGACCTGTCGACGGCCGCCAAGGTCACCGCCGCGGACGCCAAGGCGACCGCGACCAAGCAACTGAAGCGGGTCGACTCGTCGACCACGCCGACGCTGGCCGTGTACGCCCTCAACGGCACGCCGAAGCTGGCGTGGCAGTCCCGTGTCACCGGGAGCAACGGCAAGGAGCCGTCGAGCCTGTCGGTGTACGTCGACGCGCAGAGCGGCAAGGTGCTCGGCACCCAGGAACACGTGATGGCCGGCAACGGTACGGCGGCGTACAGCGGACCGAGCCCGGTCCACCTGGACACCACGCTGTCCGGCAGCACGTACTCGATGAAGGACCCGAACACCACCAACCAGTCCTGCCAGGACGCGGCGAACAACACCACGTTCTCCGGCCCGGACGACAACTGGGGCAACGGCAACGCGACCAGCAAGGAAACCGGCTGCGTCGACGCGCTGTTCACCGCTCAGACCGAGCGGCACATGCTGACCGACTGGCTCGGCCGTAACGGCTTCGACGGCAACGGTGGCGGCTGGCCGATCCGCGTCGGCCTGAACGACGAGAACGCGTACTACGACGGCACGCAGGTGCAGGTGGGCCACAACACAGCCGGCGGCTGGATCGGTTCGCTGGACGTCGTGGGTCACGAGCTGGGCCACGGCATCGACGACCACACCCCTGGCGGTATCTCCGGTTCGGGCACGCAGGAGTTCGTCGCCGACACCTTCGGCGCGGCCAGCGAGTGGTACAGCAACCAGGCGTCGGCCTACGACCCGCCGGACTTCCTCGTCGGTGAAGAGGTCAACCTGGTGGGCAGCGGCCCGATCCGCAACATGTACAACCCGTCGGCGGTCGGCGACCCGAACTGCTACTCGAGCTCGATCCCGGGCGCCGAGGTGCACGCCGCTGCCGGTCCGGGCGACCACTGGTTCGTCCTGCTGTCCCAGGGCAGCGGCGGCTCGCCGAACGTCCCGACCTGCAACAACTCGACGGTCACCGGCCTGGGCATCCAGAAGGCGATCCGGATCATGTACAACGCGATGCTGATGAAGACCAGCAGCAGCTCGTACCTGAAGTACCGGACCTGGACCCTGACCGCGGCCAAGAACCTGTACCCGGGCAGTTGCACCGAGTTCAACACCGTGAAGGCGGCGTGGGACGCGGTCAGCGTTCCGGCGCAGTCGGGCGACCCGACCTGCAGCAGCAGCGGCGGCGTCACGGTCAACAACCCGGGTAACAAGACCGGCACCGTCGGTACGGCGATCTCGCCGTTCACGCTGACGGCGACCGGCGGCACCGCGCCGTACACCTGGTCGGCCACCGGCCTGCCGGGCGGCGTCACGATCGGTTCCTCCACCGGGACCGTGTCCGGCACCCCGACCGCCAGCGGCACCTTCAATGTCACCGCGACGGCGACCGCGAGTGCCGGTGGTTCGGGCAGCACGTCGTTCACGATCACCGTCGGTGGCACCGGCGGCTGCTCCGGCCAGAAGCTCGGCAACCCGGGCTTCGAGACCGGTACGGCGACGCCGTGGTCGGCGTCGACCGGAGTGATCGACAACACCGCTTCCCAGCCCGCGCACAGCGGGACCTGGAAGGCGTGGCTGGACGGCTACGGCAGCACGCACACCGACACGCTGAGCCAGTCGGTGGCGATCCCGGCCGGGTGCAGCGCGACGCTGTCGTTCTACCTGCACATCGACTCCGCCGAGACCACCACCACGACGCAGTACGACAAGCTGACGGTGAAGGCGGGCTCGACCACGCTGGCGACGTACTCGAACCTGAACAAGGCGAGTGGCTACTCGCTGAAGTCGTTCAACGTGTCGTCGTTCGCGGGTCAGACGGTGTCGATCAGCTTCACCGGCACCGAGGACAGCTCCCTCCAGACCTCGTTCGTCATCGACGACACAGGCCTGAACCTGAGCTGATCCCAGCCTGACGACACCGGCCGCCGTACCCCAGCCAGGGGTACGGCGGCCGGTGCGTTCGGGTCAGTTGAGGATCATCCGGGGTTCGCCGTTGGTGAGGCCGGGGGCGGCGATGATGCAGGTGCCGCCGCGGTTCTGGGTGTAGGTCTGGCGGACGCAGGAGCGGAGGGCGAGCTGGGCCCAGTAGTTGGGGTGGAGGGATTCCTGGATGTAGTAGTCGGAGCCGATCGTCGTGACGGTGCGGATCTGGTTGATCCACTCGGTCTTGTCGACCGCGGTCGGCTGGGTCCAGGAGCTCAGGCCGACCTCCTCGTAGAGGCCGACCGTGTTCTCGCACAGGCGGCGGCCGTTGAAGGCGGACTGGAGTTCGAGCAGTCGCGTGTTGGTCAGGCCGGACTGGCCCATCGCGGCGCGGACCGTGGTGTTGATGGTGTTGAGAGCGGTGCTGTTCGCCCAGTCGGCGTCGGAGTTCCAGAAGCCGCAGCCGCCGACGCTCTGCCGGGTATAACCGCTCTGCCCGTACCGGAACCCGCTCGCGGCCGGGATCGGCGACGGGTAGGTCTGGACGAGCAGGGTCCACGCGTTGTCGCCGTACCCCGCGTTCCGCATGGCGGTGCGGACGTTCTGGAAGGCGGTCGCGATGCGCCCGCGTACGGCGGTGACGTTGGCGGCCGTGAAGTTGGCGACGACCGACGAGTCGTCCTTGCAGTAGTCCGGGAACCACGACGGCGACGTCAGGAAGTCGGTCACGCACGACGTCACGATCGATGCGAAGTTGAAGTCGTTGCCGCCGATCGAGACGACCACCTGCGTGACGTTGTGGCCGGCCGCGAACTGCTGCAGCATCTTCGCCTGACCGAGGTGCCCGGCGCCGTCGTCGTAGAAGTCGATGCCCGGCTTGAAATCGTCACCGGTACTGGTCGTGGTGCGGGCGCCGGAGCAGGCCAGGTCCAGCCCGCCGACCCCGCCGCCGATGTACGCCTCCGCGGACTGGCTGCGGTGGCACTTCGGGATCAGCTCGGCGGTATGGCTGGCGTTGTCGTGATAGGCATGCGCGCCGAGTGCGTCGGCCGGTGCCTCGGAGTTGTTCGAGCTCCCGGCCCACCGGCCGGCCTCGCCCGAGATGTAGGAGTCGCCGACGGTGACGACGTACGGCGTGCCGGCCCCGGGGCCGTCGGCCATCGCGGGGGATGCGACCAGGCCGAGCCCGGTCATGGAGAGCACAAGGATCAGGGACACTCGACGCCAAGACGAAAAGGTAGAGGTCGGAATTCGCACCGGAAGGCCTCTCTCGCCGGAGTTCGGTGATCGTCAGGACCCCCACCCGATCACCGTCGGCAGAAATGTACTTCCGGGTAACCACTCACCGATAGACCGAGAGTGCTGACACCTTTGCGCCCTGTCACCGCCGTGTCAACACTCTCGCGCCAGGCTCAGCCGCCGAGGTCGAGCTTGGCCGGGTAGCGCGGCTCCCACCACGCACGCCAGCGGGCGTCGAGTTCGGTGCGGTCGGTGTCTCCGTAGAGGCTGAGGACGGCCATCGTGGCGCCGTCAGGTTTCTGGTCACCGGGCGGGACGTGGCTGAGCACCAGCAGACCGTTGCCCCAGGCATCTACCGTCAGGCCGATCTGGTGCTCGGAGGTGTACCAGACCTCGCCCTTCACCTGCTCGCCCACCAACTCGAGCTCGTAGGCGCTGCCGGCGGGGCCGGGGGAGATGCCGAGCTCGGCCATCGGGGAGACGGGGCCGGTCCCGGAGTAGAACAGCGTATGGCGGGCCTCGCCGGGGTGGCGTTCGACGGCGAACCGCAGCTGGTTGAGGAAGGTCGTCCAGCCTTCGGTGACGTCGTCGTAGTACGCCTCCCACTTGGGGTCGGCGCCGCGCGGAGCCCGGGTCAGCGTGATCCGCGCGCCACCTTCGACCGGCTCGACCACGAACTCGTCGCCGTTGCCGAGGGTCAGGGTCGTGCCCTCCTCGACTGCGCGGGTGAAGTAGATGAGGTCGATCTCCTCGTCCAGGCCGCCCTCGGGGCCCTCGTACTCCCAGCCGTGCCAGTGCCGGATCTTCTGCTTGTCGCGCAGCGCGTCCCACACCCCCTCGACGGGCGCCGCCACGGTCACCACGATCTGTGGCCTGTCCTCGCTCATGAGTCTCCTTCGGTACGACGGGGTGCCGGGTGGCCGCCCGCGATCAGCCGATACGGGCGCCCACCCTCGGCATCGAACTCGGCGACCGTCCGTCGCACCGCCTCGGTCAACGCGTCGGTGAAGGCGTGAACGTCGCCCGGCTCGGCGAACCGCACCTCGGTCTCGAGGGTGAACGTGAGCAGCCGCTTGCCCTCGGCATCGGCCGCGCTCTGCATCCGGGCCACGTCCCGAACGGTGCCGGAGGCAACGTCCACGAGGTGCTCGGCGGCGTACTGGTCCTGGATCTGGATGAACCCGCGACCCATCACAGCCGGGTCGACCACCAATATCGCGGCCGACGCTCGCAGGATCCGCTCGGTGAACCCGCGCCGCTGCCGCTCCTCGACCAGCTCGACCAGGCCGGCCTTCTCGAGCTCGCGCAGGTGGTAGTTCACCCGCTGGCGCGGCAGCTCCAGCACCGCCGCGAGCTGCGTGGCCGAGGAGGGCTCCCGGAGCAGCTCGAGCAGCCGGCGCCTGATCGGCGACAGCGCCATCCGCACCTTCTCCGGCTCCTCGACATATCGCAGCATGTCTCCAATCTCCACTTGACAGAAAAATCTGTCAAGGGACCGCCAGGCCATTCCAATGACGACCCCATGAACGCCTGCCCGCTGGGGGATTCGGTGGGGCGGCAATTGTGATGGGCCGGGCGTCCGGCCGGGGCGAGGTGTGCGGAGCCGGAGAGCGATTGCCCAGGGGCTGGGCGGATGGGGCCGGCGGCCGTAAGGTACTTACTTAACTTCGTGAAGCATTGGGACGAGGCGTTGACATCTGAGCTGGCGAGATAAATAGTTCCGTCCTGAAATCAATCAGAAAGCAGAGTGAATCAACAGTGTCGAACATCGAGGTGCTGCAGCTCCGGGCTGCCGGCGTCAGCCTGGTGCTGGACTGCTCTGGTCCGGCCCTTCCGTCCGTCCTGCACTGGGGTGCGGATCTGGGTGAGTTGACCGAGAAAGCTCTGCTGGAACTGAGGCGTGGCGCCGGCGCGGTGCAGGACGGCAACGGCCTCGACGACAACCAGCCGATCGCGATCGTGCCGGAGTACGCCGCCGGCTGGTTCGGGCTGCCGGGTCTGAGCGGCCATCGCGACGGTCAGAACTTCTCCGCGAGCTTCCGGCTGACGAGCGTGGCGCGCTCGGACAACACCGTGCAGGTCGACGCCGCCGATCCTGAGGCCGGTCTGACGGTCCGCCTGATCATCGAGCTGACCGACAGCGGCCTCGTCCGGGCCAAGGCGGACCTCACCAACACCGGCGCGACGCCGTACACGGTCGATGGTCTCGTCCTCGCGCTGCCGGTCCCGACCGAGGCGACCGAACTGCTCGACCTGACCGGCCGCCACATCGGCGAGCGGCACCCGCAGCGGCACGAGTTCACGCAGGGCGCGCACATCCGCGACAACCGTCGCGGCCGCACCGGCGCCGACGCCACCCTGCTGCTGATCGCCGGCGCGCCCGGCTTCGACTTCCGCACTGGCGAGAGCTGGGCCGTGCACACCGCCTGGAGCGGCAACCACCGCTCGTACGCCGAGCGCGGCATGAGCGGGTACGCCGTCATCGGCGGCGGCGAACTGCTCCTCCCCGGCGAGGGGCGCGTGCAGCCCGGGGGCACCTACGGCACGCCGTGGATCTACGGCTCGTACGGCGTCGGCCTCGACCAGCTGTCCGCCCGTTTCCACGAGTACCTGCGGGCCCGGCCGAACCACCCGCGCACCGAGCGTCCCGTCGTACTGAACACCTGGGAAGCCGTCTACTTCGATCTCGACCTGGACAAGCTGAAGGCGCTCGCGGATGCGGCCGCCGAGGTCGGGGCCGAGCGGTTCGTGCTCGACGACGGCTGGTTCCGCGGCCGGCGCGACGACCACGCCGGGCTCGGCGACTGGTACGTCGACGAGGGGATCTGGCCGAAGGGCCTGCACCCGCTGGTCGACCACGTCCGCGGTCTCGGGCTCCAGTTCGGGCTGTGGGTCGAGCCGGAGATGGTGAACCCGGACTCCGACCTGGCCCGCGAGCACCCGGACTGGATCCTTGCCGCCGGCCACCGGATGCCGCCGACCGCGCGCCACCAGCAGGGGCTGAACCTCGGCGTCCCGGCGGCGTACGACTACATCCTCGAGCGGCTCGACAGCCTGCTGACCGAGTACGACATCGCGTACCTGAAGTGGGACCACAACCGGGACTTCGTTGACGGCGGCAACCAGCTGACCGGTACGGCGGGTATCCACGAACAGACCCTGGCCGTGTACCGGCTGATCGACGAGCTGAAGCGCCGGCACCCCGGTCTGGAGATCGAGTCGTGCTCGTCCGGCGGCGCCCGGGTCGACCTCGGCATCCTCGAGCGCACCGACCGGATCTGGGGCAGCGACAGCAACGATGCGCTCGAGCGGCAGACGATCCAGCGCTACACCGAACTGCTGCTGCCGCCGGAGCTGATCGGCTGCCACGTCGGCCCGCCGCGGGCGCACACCACCGGCCGCACCCAGGTGCTGTCGTTCCGCGCGATCACCGCGCTGTTCGGCCACTTCGGCATCGAATGGGACATCGCGTCCGCCTGGCCACAGGAGCGCGAGGAGCTGGCCGGCTGGGTTGCCCTGCACAAGGAACTGCGGCCGCTGCTGCACACCGGCAAGGTCGTTCGCGCCGACCGCGGTCCGGAGGACTTCCTCCTGCACGGCGTGGTCGCGCCGGACGGCTCCCGCGCCGTGTACGCCGCCGTACAGCTGACGCAGTCGGTCACCTCGGCGGTCGGCCGGGTCCGGCTGCCCGGGCTCGACCCACGGCGAACCTACCGCGTCAGCAAGATCGCGACACCCGGACCCGAGTCGCGGACGGCACCCTGGTCTGCCAACGGTGGAAGTGTGGAACTGAACGGTGCCGCCCTGGCCTCGGTCGGGGTCCTGCTCCCGGCTCAGTGGCCTGAGAACGCGATCTTGCTGGATGTGACCGCGATCGACTAGCCCGGTCGATCGCCGACCAAGAAGGAGATCCTCGTGACCGTGACGACCAATGCACCGCCCCATCAGCAGAACCGTCGCGGGGATCCGGAGGCGCCGAGTCGGCGGCGAAGTCTGGGGGACCTGAAGGTCGCGATGATCTTCCTGGCCCCGGCGACCCTGGGCTTCGTCGTCTTCTACATCTGGCCGACCCTGCGCGGCGCCTACCTGAGCTTCACCGAGTACAGCCTGCTCTCCGCACCGCAGTTCAACGGGCTGGACAACTACCGCCGGATGGTCCAGGACAGCTTCTTCTGGAACGCCCTGGCGGTCACGGTCGAGTACGTCGTGATCAACATCGGCGTGCAGACGGTCCTGGCGGTCGTCATCGCGATGCTGATGTACCGGCTGACCAAGTCGATCACGGTCCGGGCGGCGATCCTGCTGCCGTACCTGGTCGCGAACGTGGTCGTCGCGCTGGTCTGGTTCTGGATGCTCGACTTCCAGGTCGGCATCGTGAACCAGGGTCTGCACTGGATCGGGATCGACCCGGTCGCGTTCTTCGGCGACTCGCACTGGGCGATCCCGACGGTCGCGGGTATCAACGTCTGGCGGCACATGGGCTACACGGCCCTGCTGGTGTTCGCCGGGCTGCAGACGATTCCGGCGTACGTCTACGAGGCGGCGGAGGTGGACGGATCGACCGAGTGGAAGACGTTCTGGCGGATCACGCTGCCGCTGCTGCGACCTGTTCTGGTGATGGTCCTGGTGGTCACCATGATCGGGTCGTTCCAGATCTTCGACACCGTCGCGGTGACCACTCAGGGCGGTCCGATCAACGCGACCCGGGTCATCTACTACTACATCTACGAGCGGGCCTTCACCCGCTTCGACTTCGGGTACGCCTCCGCGATGGCGCTGGTGCTGTTCGCGATCCTCGCGCTGGTCTCCTTGCTGCAGCTCCGCCTGCTGCGCGCGAAGGAGAGTGATCTGGCATGAGAAGGAAGGAACTCAACGTCGGCCGCACCGTCGCCTGGATCTTCCTGGTCGTGCTGCTGATCGTCACGCTGTTCCCGTTCTACTGGATGCTGCGTACGGCGCTGTCCGACAACACCCAGCTCCCCGGCCACCCGAGCTCGCTGCTGCCGGTGGAGACCACCCTCGGCGCGTTCAAGCGGGTGCTCGGATTGTCGACGATCGAGGAGGCGCAGGCGCAAGGCGGGTCCGGTGCGGCCGTCAACTTCTGGCTGTACCTGCGCAACTCGTTGGTCGTGGCAACGATTACGACAGTCTGCCAGGTGTTCTTCAGCGCGATGGCGGCGTACGCGTTCGCCCGGCTGCGCTGGCCCGGCCGGGACAAGGTGTTCGCGTTGTTCCTGGCCGCGCTGATGGTGCCGCCGATCTTCACCACGCTGCCGAACTTCGTGCTGATCAAGAACCTCGGGCTGCTCAACAGCTTCGCCGGCATCATCCTGCCGGGGGCGTTCATGACGCCGTTCGCGATCTTCTTCCTGCGCCAGTTCTTCCTCGGCATCAACCGGGAACTGGAGGAGGCGGCGATGATCGACGGCGCCGGGCACCGGCGGATCTTCTTCGGCCTGATCATCCCGATGAGCGCGGCGCCGATCGCCACCCTGGGGATCCTGACCTACATCAACTCCTGGAACGACTACTTCTGGCCGCTGCTGGTGGGTCAGCAGGAGAACGTCCGGGTGCTGACTGTCGCGCTCGGGGTGTTCCGGTCGCAGACTCCACAGGGTGGGCCGGACTGGGCCGGGCTGATGGCGGCGACGCTGATCGCGGCACTGCCGATGATCGTGCTGTTCCTGGCGTTCGCCAAGCGGATCACCAACTCCATCGGCTTCTCCGGGATCAAGTGAGGTATCCGATGAAACTCTCGAGAAGGACGTTGCTGAAGGCCGGACTGGCCGGACTCGCCGCGCCGGCGGTTGCCGGGTGCAACAACGGCGCCGCCGCGCGTGGTCAGGGTGAGGTCATCTACTGGCTGTGGGACTCGGCCCAGCTGCCGATGTACACCGAGTGCGCGAAGGTGTTCCACGAGCAGAACCCGCAGTACAGCGTGAAGATCGAGCAGTACGGCTGGAACGACTACTGGTCGAAGCTGGTGACCGGGTTCATCTCCGACACCGCGCCGGACGTGTTCACCGGGCACTCGTCGAAGTATCCGCTGTTCGCCGACAAGGGCCAGGTGCTGCCGATCGATGACTTTGTCGCCAAGGACAATGTTGACCTGAGCATCTACCAGAAGGGTCTGGCGGATCGCTGGATCGGGGCTGACGGCAAGCGGTACGGCCTGCCGAAGGACTGGGACACCGAGGTCTACTTCTACAACAGCGCGTTCACCGAGGGGGCTGGAATCAGCACCGAGCAGCTGAACTCGATGACCTGGAACCCGCAGGACGGCGGCACGCTCGAGCAGATCATCCGCCGGCTGACCGTCGACTCCAAGGGGCGCCGCGGTGACCAGCCGGGGTTCGACAAGGACGACGTCAAGGTCTACGGACTCGGGTACGCCGACGCCGGCGGTGGCGACGGTCAGACCAGCTGGAGCTGGTACGCCGCGATCAACGGCTGGAAGTACTCCGAGGGCGAGCCGTGGGGGACGAAGTTCTTCTACGGCGACCCGAAGTTCACCGACACGATCGGGTGGTGGCGCGGACTCATCACCAAGGGGTACATGCCGAGGTACGCGCAGGCGAAGTCCGGGGTGGACGTCACCACGAGCTTCGGCGCGGGGAAGTACGGGATGACCCCGAACGGCTCCTGGATGCTCGGTACCTACGGCGGGCTGAAGCAGGTGAAGACCAAGCTGGCCAGGCTGCCGATCGGCCCGATCGGGAAACGGATGTCGATGATGAACGGTCTCGCGGACACCATCTGGGCCGGTACGACCCGGCGGGAGGCGTCGTGGGCCTGGGTGAAGTTCCTCGGCTCGCAGACCGCGCAGAACATCGTCGCCAAGGCGGGTGTGGTGTTCCCGGCGGTGGCCGCGAGCATGCCGGCGGCTAAGGCGGCGTTCGCGAAGAACGGCTGGGACGTCGCGCCGTTCCTGGAGCCGGTCGAGGCGGGGAACGTGTTCCCGTACCCGGCCAACCCGAACGCGGCGGACGTGACCGCGGTGATGACGCCGGCGATGGACGCGGTGATGTCGTTCGAAGCGGATCCGGGGTCGCTGAGCAAGGCCAACAACGATGTGAACAAGATCCTCTCGGCCAACGCCTGAGGGTTTACCCGGGGCCCGCCTACGCCCGGGGGAGTACGTCGTACTGCGTCGCACGGCGCAGTGTGCTCCTCCGGGGGTAGGTGAGGTGTCGCCGCCCGGGCGACGCGGTGAGGGTGGTTCGAACGACAACCTTGGTGCAATCGCAAGAACCACGAGCACCGAGGAGTGTCATGAGCGACGAGAGGCCGGGCGGACCGATCCGCATCGGCGACAGCGAACGCGAGGACGCCGTCAAGCGTCTGGGCGAGCACTACGAAGCCGGTCGCCTCAGCGCCGAGGAACACGCCGAGCGCGTCGGCCGTGCATTGGAAGCGAAGACCGACACCGATCTGGCAGCGTTGTTCAGCGACCTGCCAGAAGCACACAAGGCCGGCCGGCAGCAGGCCGGCCCGACAGGTCCGAGTTCGCCGTTCGGGGGGCCGCGCCCGGAGTGGGCGGCGGCGCGTGGGCGGATCGGCAAGCTGCCGGTCCCGTTGCTGATCGCGCTCGGCGTGGTCGGGGTGCTGGCGTCGATCGCGTGTGTGGCCGGAGCCGGGCATCCGCCGGTGCTGCCGATCGCGCTGATCGTGGCTGCGGTCGTCGTCATCCGCAAGCGGCGGATGGAGCGGCGGGCATGAGGGCCGCCTACCGGGTGCTCGGGCAGTTGATCGCGGTGGCGGTCGTCCTGCAGGTCGCGTCGATCGCGCTGAGCGGATTCACCATCGCCAAGGACGCCGACGACGGGACGTCGATCGGGGCGGACTACAGCAACTTCGGGCAGGCCTACCACAGCATCGCCGGGATGGTGATCGGACTGCTCGCGCTGGTCTTCCTGATCGTGTCCTTCCTGACCGATGTTCCTCGCGGCCGGATGCTGGCCGGGATCGTGGTCGGCCTGGTCGTCGTCCAGTTCCTCCTCGCGGTGGTCTCGTTCGGGGTGCCGGCGCTCGGAGTCCTGCACGGCATCAACGGTCTGGTGATCGCCGGTGTGGCGGGTGCTGCTGCGCGACGGGCCGTCGTACCGAAGCAGACTGTGGCCAGTGCCTGAGCCGAAACCGCGCCGTTGGCGGGGCCGGCTGGTCGCTCTGGGGATCGCCCTGGCGGTACTCGTACCGCTGGGGTATCTCTGGGCGACCAGCCTCGTCCCGGGCTCGTACAACGCGGCCGAGATGGGGTACGCCGACTACGGTGGCGGGTCTACAGACGGGCACGCGCACCACCACGGTGCGATGAGCGTCAAGGACCTGACCGGGCCTACCACCGGTACGCCGGACGTCGCGGTGACGCTGATCGCGCGGAAGCAGAAGTTCCAGCTGGCCAGCGGCGAGACCGTCGACGGCTACACGCTCAATGGGACGTCGCCGGGTCCGCTGATCCGAGCTCGCGTCGGCGAGTTGGTCCAGGTGACTCTGGTGAACGAGTCCGTGCCCGACGGTGCCACGCTGCACTGGCACGGGATCGACGTGCCCAATGCCGAGGATGGGGTCGCGGGCGTGACGCAGGACGCCGTACCGGTGGGTGGGAAGTTCGTGTACCGCTTCAAGGCCGAGCAGGCCGGGACGTACTGGTACCACTCGCATCAGGTGTCCAGTGATGAGGTGAAGGGCGGGCTGTTCGGGGCGATCGTGATCGCACCGTCGGCGCCTGGTGAGGTCGTGGCTGCGATCCATACGTACAACGGGAAGCGGACGATCAACGGGCGGACGGGACGCGGCCGCGTCGATCTCCCGGCGGGTACGACGGCGCGCGTGCGGGTGATCAACACCGACAACGCGATCCTGCGGGTCGGTCTGCTCGGGACGCCGTACAAGGTGGTCGCGGTGGACGGGCGGGACGTTCATGGGCCGAGTTCGGTGACCGCGGCGTATCCATTGGCTGCTGGGGCTCGGGTGGATCTGGAGGCGGTCGTTCCGGCCGGTGGGATGCGGTTGGTGGCGGGTGCCGCGGCGACGTCGCTGGGGATCGGTCCTGGTGACGCTCCGACCGGCGAGTTGCCGGGGGAGACGGTTGATCTGCTGACCTACGGCACGCCGGCGCCGCTCGGGTTCGACCCGGCCGGCGCTGATCGGAACTTCGAGTACCGGATCGGGCGGCGGCCCGGGTTCCTCGACGGGAAGCCGGGGTTGTGGTGGACGATCAACGGGCACAAGTTTCCCGACCTACCGATGTTCATGGTTGCCGAGGGCGACATTGTCCGGATGACGATCTCCAACACCAGCGGCCAGGCGCATCCGATGCACCTGCACGGCCACCACGCCGTCGTCCTGTCCCGCAACGGCGTCCGCGCCACCGGCTCACCCTGGTGGATCGACACCCTCGAGGTGGGCAACAAGGAGACCTACGAGATCGCCTTCGTCGCCGACAACCCCGGCCTCTGGATGGACCACTGCCACAACCTCCCCCACGCCGCCCAGGGCCTGATGACCCATCTCATGTACGAAGGCATCACCACGCCGTACCGGATCGGTGGGGATGCGTCGAACACCCCGGAATAGTCAGGTTTGCAGGCCGGTGAGCAGCGTGCGGACGATGCCCGGGATCTGCTCGGCGAGGGCTTCGCGCGAGACGCCGGCGACGACCGCGCTGAAGCCGAGCATGAGCGCCGGGCCGATGATCAGGTGGACCGCGGGCTCGATGTCGAACGCCCCCAGGCGTCCGAGTCGCTGCTCGCCGGCGAGGTAGTCGGCGATCGGGCGATGCATTCGTTGCGGGCCGTACGGTTGCTGATGGATCCCCTCGATATAGCCCTGCAGCAGGGCAGGTTCGGACAGCAGGCCGGCCGCTGTCGGCAGGGTATCGGCGACCAGGTCGACCGCGGCTTGCGCATAGACGATCAGATTGTTCTCGACCGACCCGGTGCCGGGTGCCGGCAGGTCCGTTTCGAACTGCGTCAGGGACCCGGCGTGCCGCCGTACCAGAGCGGCGACCAGGAGTTCGTGCTTGCCCGCGAAGTAGTTGTACAGAACTCCGTCGGAAACGCCGGCAGCGCGGGCGATGTCGCGGGTGGTGATGGTGCCGACCTGCCGCTCACCGAGGAGTTTCTCGGCGGTGTCGATCAGGTGCTCGCGCAGCGCGGTGGCCGGGTCGTCGTCGACCCGGCCCCGTACGGCTCTGGCACGTCTAGGAGACATCGCGCCTAACCGTAGTCGACACGGCCACGACCGCGAACAACAGTGCGTACCCGGCGAGCACCAGGCCCCCGCCCCACTGGGGCAGCAGATCGACACCCGGCGCGGGCACGTCTTCCAGGGCGAGGCCGCTGTTGAACGGCAGCCAGCGGTCGAAGCCTCCGACCAGCTGGCCGACGATGCCTTCCACCAAGGCGATCCAGGCGAGAGCCAGCGCGACCGCGCCGACGAGATTGCGGACGAGTGCGCCCAGGCCCACACCGATGGCGGCGAAGCAGGCGTTCCAGATCACGCATCCGGCCAGGGTTCGCCAGAGCGCCGCGTCCGACAGGTCGAGTGAGCTGCCCTTGCCGGCAAGCCAGACAGCCGTCGCCGCGAAGGCGACCAGTGAGCTGACGAGACCGAACCCCGCACCCGCGGCCGCGTACACCACCAGCTTGGCGGTGATCACCCGCTCGCGCCGCGGCGTCCCGAGATAGGTGTCGGTGATCGTCTTGTGGCGATACTCGCCCGCGACGCCGACGATGCCCAGCACCAGGGACAACATCGAGACCAGGCCGGCATGCGCCACGGCACGCAAAGGGGTCTGCGGATCGCCGAGGTCCGCGCCGCTGACGAAGAGCCCGCTCACGCCGGCCAGCACCACCACCTGCGCCGCGGCCAGAAGGAGCAGTGGGCTGCGGATCGTGCGCAACTTGAGGAACTCGTTCGTGATGCCGATCATCAGTGGCTCCTTCACTGTGAGCTGGTCAGGTTGAGGAAGGCGGTCTCCAGGGAGTCCGCCCCGAGGTCGTCGAGAGCGCCCGCGAATCGCAGCCGCCCCTCGTGCACGATCACCACCTGTTCGACTGTTTGCGCCACCTCGCTGAGCACATGGCTGGAGACGAGGATCGCGTGCCCTTCCTTTGCCTGTGTCCTGAGTAGGTCACGCAGCCAGGCGATGCCGGCGGGATCGAGTCCGTTGGCCGGTTCGTCGAGGACGAGTACGTCGGGATCTCCCAGCAGCGCCGAGGCCAGACCGAGGCGTTGCCGCATGCCCAGCGAGTAACCGCCCACCCGGCGATCCGCAGCCTCGGTGAGGCCGACCAGCTCGAGCATCTCCTCCACTCGGCCGGCCGAGACGCCGGCCGGCTGGGCGAGGATCCGAAGGTGATCCCGGGCACGGCGCCCCGGGTGGAAGCTCGTTGCCTCCAGCAACGCTCCGACCACGCTGCGCGGGCGGCTGAGCTCGTCGTACCGGCGGCCGCCGATCAGTGCCTCTCCGGACGTCGGTCGGACCAGGCCGAGCGCCATCCGCAGAGTCGTCGTCTTGCCGGCGCCGTTCGGGCCCAGGAAGCCGGTGACCTTCCCGCCCGGTACGTCGAAGGTTAGGTCGTGGACGGCTCGCACCGAGCCGAAGTCTTTCGTCAGCCCGCGGACCGACAGCTCTGTCATGGTTCGCCTCTCCTCATTATGAGCGATTGTTCATGAACGCTTGCTCATGAGCGTACGCTCATAACCGTCCAGAGCCAAGAGAAGGCCCATCGCCGCCCTCCACGACGAGCACCTGGCGCGGAGCATGCCGGGGCAACAGGTGGTGGTGCTGTCGGTCCACGAGGACAAGTGGTCGAAGTCCCGAGACGTGACGATTGTGGTCGCGGCACCCGGAGACGGCGTGGCGGTGGAGATCGACGGTGCCGACCAGCTCGACCGACTCCCGGCGGTTGGCGATCGGATCGGTGTGCACGTCGATCCGGACGACCCGTCGAACGTCTTGGTGGCCGACGCGGACTGGACCGTCCACTGGTACGTCTACCCGTTGTTCGGCCTCGCCGCACTGGTTGGTGCCGGTCTGTGCTTCATGTTCTTCTTCTGACGCTCAGGACGCTTGCTGGGCCACCGGGGTCTGGGTCAGGTGCATGGCGGCGATGCGGGCGCAGGCGGCTTCGATGGCGGCGCGTTGGGTGGTGTAGGAGCCGTACCAGAGCGGGTTGTCCGGCTGTGGGTCGAGTTCGTCGTCGATGTCGGCGTACCACTCGCCGGCGGTTCGGAAGATCCGCGCGTGCAGGTGGATGTCCGTGCCCAATTCGTTCACCGCACCACTCCTGGAGTGAGACCGTGTACCTCTTCAGGATGTGACGCAGGTACGCCGGAATCGGCGACCGACACGCGGGTTTCAGGTGACCAGGACGGTGATCCGCTGGGCGGTGTTGTTGGCGAAGCCGCCGCGGTTCCAGTCGGCCTCGATCGGTTGCTCGCGGCCGCTGGCGTCGTACGCGCGAACCGTGAGCACATGCTCGCCCGCTGTGGCCTCCCAGTCGTAGGCGAAGGCCCGCCACGCAAGCTCGTCGTTGCCGAGGGCATCCAACGTGGCCTCGTGCCAGTTCACGCCGGCGTCGGTGCTGACCTCGACCCGTTCGATCGGCGCCCAGCCGGACCAGGCCCGGCCGAACAGCGGAACGGTGCCAGCGGCAACGAACCGGTGCCGGCTCATGAAGTCCGGGAACCCGGGCGGGACGAGCAGCGCCCGCGGCGCGATCCGCGTCACCGCCTCACCGGGATCGTCCGCGTCCTTCCGGATCCGGTACGCGACCGCGTTCTGGAACCCGTCGAACTCGTGGTCGATCAGCTCGATCGACCGCAGCCATTTCACGCTCGCCATCCCGTACCACCCCGGTACGACGAGGCGCAGCGGATAACCGTGTTGCGGCGGCAGCGGCTGCCCGTTCATCTCCCACGCCACGATCGCGCCCGAGTCGATCGCCTCCGTCAGCGAGAGACCGCGCTGGTAGTCCTGCTCAACCCCACGCTCCACACCGTGATCCGCGCCGGTGAACACGACGTCAACGGCGTCCTCACGAATCCCAGCCGCCCGCAGCAGATCGGACAACGGCGCGCCGGTCCATTCCGCCGTGCCGACGGCTTCGGTCAACCAGGGCTGGCTGATCGGCCGCGGGTGCAACGCAGCCCGACCGTTGCCTGCGCACTCCAAAGTCACCCGGACGGTACGGCGTCCCATCGCGCGCAACTCGGTCAGCCCGAACGACAACGGCTCCTCGACGCACCCGTCCACCTCGAGTCGCCAATTGCCCGCATTGGTTGCCGGGATGTCGTAATGCACCAGGACGTAGTGCAGTCCCGGCGGCGTCACGTCGTACCGCAGGCTCTCCAACGGCATCCCGTGATTCCGTGCCGCCAGTTGCAACTCGTCCCCGGTGATGCCCTCACCGGTGTCCGCCAACCGCCCCCGCACACTGAACTGCTCGATCGCCATCGCACATTCCTCCCCTTGGCATCAGCCTAGAGGTCCGGACCGGCTACAACCACCCGTTGTCGAGGGCGATGCGGGCGGCTTCGGCTCGGGTGCGGGCGCCGGTCTTGCCGATGGCGGCGGAGAGGTGGTTGCGGACGGTGCCTTCGGAGAGGTGGAGCTCCTTGGCGATGTCGGCAACCGTGCCGCCTTCGCGGGCGGCCCGCAGTACGTCGGATTCGCGGCCGGTGAGCGGGCTCGTCCCCGCGACCAGGGTCTCGGCGGCGAGTGAGGGGTCGACCACGCGGAGCCCTTGGTGCACCCGGCGTACGGCGTCTGCCAGCTGGGTCGCCGGGGTGTCCTTCACGACGAAACCGGCCGCACCCGCCTCCATCGCGCGGCGCAGGTACCCGGGCCGGCCGAAGGTGGTCACCATCAGCACCCGAACTCCCGGTACGGCGGCCCGCAGCGCGGAGGCGGCCTCGATCCCGTCCAGTCCCGGCATCTCGACGTCGAGCAACGCGACGTCCGGCTTGGTCGCCCTCGCCGCCTCGATCACCTCGTCGCCGCGGCCGACCTCGGACACCACGTCCAGGTCGGGCTCGAGATCCAGCAAGGCGGCCAGCGCTCCACGGACCAGCGCCTGGTCGTCGGCGATCAGCAGTCGAATGCTCACGGGCCCACCCTGACAGCTAGCCGGAAACCGCCACCAGGCGCCTGGCCGACCTGCAGACTCGCGCCCGCCTGGTCGGCCCGCTCGCGCAACCCCACCAGCCCGTGCCCGGACGCGCCTCCGCCGGGCGTCGGGCCCTTCCCGTCGTCCAGTACTTCGATCTGCGTGGCGCTGATGCGGATCGTGCAGCGCTTCGCGCCCGAGTGCCGTACGACGTTGGTCACGCCTTCCCGGACCACCCAGGCGAACAGTTCGCGGTTCTCCTCCGGTACCTCGTCCATCGCGGTCGGCAGATCCGGCTTGATCTCGGCCGCCTGCAGCGCGGCCCGCGCCGACACCAGCTCGCCGGCCAGACTCAGCTCGCGGTACCCCGCGACCGCGGCCCGGACATCGGCCAGGGCCGCCCGGGCCAGACTCTCCACATCGGCCACCTCGGCCGCGGCGCGCCCTGGGTTGGCCTCGATCAACTTGCCGGCCAGCTCAGCCTTCACCGTGATCACGGTGAGCGAGTGGCCGAGGATGTCGTGCAGGTCCCGGGCGAACCGGTTCCGCTCCTCCTGGACGGCCAGCTCGGCCATGTCCTTCCGGGTCGCGTTGAGCTCCATGCTGCGCTGGATAGCCCGTCGCAGGCCGAACACGGCGAGCGCGCCGAGGAAGATCGCGAACCCGTAGCTGCCGTCGTCACCCCAGCCCGGCACCAGCCGCATCGACAGCTCGGCGCCGCCCAGCAGCAGCGCGACGATCACCACGGCGATCCGGACGTCGACCGCCATCATCGTGATCGCGGCGATGTAGACGAGACAGGTGAGGGCCTTCTGACCGGCCGACGGCAGCATCAGGAGGCACAGCGTGAGCATCCCGGCCAGGTACACCAGCCGCTTCCACGTCGGCACCCCACCGGCGCCGGCGCCGACGCCGACCCAGCGGATCCAGCCGAAGAAGCCGACGTACGACAGTGCGAAGAGGGCAAGGACGATCAGCCCTGTCACCCGGGTCATGCCGTCGTGGTGGAGGATCTCCTCGAACGGCTGGGACAGGTAGAACAACCAGATCGCAGCCGCCAGCCAACCCCACCGGCCAGGCCCGGGCCGATCGCGGTCCGAGACGTCCAGCAGGGTTGGCGGCGTCTTCATGAGGCTCACGGTAGTGCCCCTCGATGGGCTCCCGCGCTCAGGCCCGCGCGGTGTCGGCGCGGAACCGGCGGAGGCCGATGAAGCCGAGGACGACGGTCCAGCCCAGCACCACCAGCAGCGCGTGGGTGTCCAGGCCGCTCTGCGTCAGCGCGCTGCGTGAGGTCTGACTGGTCCAGTACGCCGGGGTCAGTTGGGCGATGTGCTTCATCGCCGACGGCATCTGGCTGACCGGCAACCACAGTCCGCCGAAGGCCGCGATCAGCATCGTGCTCAGTCCGGTGATCGGCTGCACGCTGTCCGGCTTGGCGACGTACCCGATGACCAGGCCGAGGGCGGCGAACGGCAGGGCGCCGAGCCAGGACACCAGCGCGACCGTCGCCCATTGGTTCATGCTCAGGTGCACGTGGCCGAAGGTCATCCCGGAGATGAAGACGACCAGCAGCGGCGGGATCGCGAGCAGCAGCGACAGGATCACCTTGTTGACGACATAAGCCTGCGGCTTCAGTGGAGTGAGCCGGAGCGTCCGGTTCCAGCCGCCGTCGCGCTCGGCCGCGATCACGCCACCGCTGCTCATCGCCGCGGACATCGAGCCGAACATCGCCATACTCACCATCACGTAGGCGATCGCGGAGATGCCGGCCTCGTTCGCGTCCTTCGGGATCGTCGTACCGAAGATCACGAACAGCACCAGCGGCATCAGGATCGAGAAGATCAGCACCCGCCGGTTCCGCAGCGTGCGGCGGATGTCGAAGATCAGGTAGTCGCGGTTCATGCCAGGCTCTCCCGTTCTTGAAGGTCACTGCCGGCGCTGATGGCCAGTACGGCGTCCTCGAGGTCGGCGGACGTCACTTCGATGTCGTGGGCTGTTGTGTTGTCCAGCAGGTAGCGCAGGGTGTCGTCGGAGTTCGCGCACTGGAGCAGGACGACCTCGCCGCGGGTCTCGACGTTCCGTACGCCGGGGAGCGACGCAAGCGCCGCCAGGTCGGCACCGGGAACGGTCGCGCGGATGGTCCGGCCGGACACGCTCGCCTTGATCTGCGCAGCGGTGCCGTCGGCAACGACTTTGCCGTTCCGCATCAGCACCACGCGGTCGGCGTACGCGTCGGCCTCTTCCAGGTAGTGGGTCGCGAACAGGACCGTGCGGCCGCGCGCGGTCTCGGCGTGCATCGACGCCCAGAAGTCGCGCCGGGACTCGACGTCCATGCCGGTGGTCGGCTCGTCGAGGACGATCAGGTCGGGCTGCGGGATGATCGCCATCGCGAACCGCACCCGCTGCTTCTGGCCGCCGGACAGGCCCTTGATCGTCCGGCCCGTCAGGTCCGCGATCCCGGCCCGCTCGAGCGCCTCGCGCACCGGCATCGGCTTCTTGTGCAGGCCGGCCACGAGGTTCATCAGTTCGCCGACCTTGGCGTCCTCGATGATCCCGCCGCTCTGCAACATCACCCCGACGGTGCCCTGCGCGATCGCGTCGACCGGCGTCCCGTCGTACACCTGGACGGTGCCCTGGTCCGGCTTGACCAGGCCGAGCAGCATCTCGATCGTGGTCGACTTGCCCGCGCCGTTCGGCCCCAGCAACGCCACCACTTCACCGGACCGGATGGTCAGATCCACCCCGGCAACCGCCTGCACCGTCCCATATTTCCTGGTCACACCCCGCAGGCTGACCGCAGTCGTTGTCGTCATGCCCAAAGCTTCCCGTCGTACGCCGGTCAGCCCCTGGATCGACCGTCACGACCCACCCATGACATCCGTCAGCCACCCCTCAGGGTCGCCTCTCAGGGACGTGGGCAGCAGAAAGGAGCCTTGTCAGGGCGGTAGGTGGGGAACTCGCGCAAGGGGCGGATTGATGTGGCCAGTGGGAGGGTGCGGGTGAAGGCGAACAGGACGGCCAGTGCCCACATGGCGGTTCGGATTCCGAAGGTGGTCGCCAACGCTCCGGCGGTCGCCGCGCCGAGTGGGGCCGTGCCGAAGACCAGGAACCGAGCCGAATCCGCTGGTTGACTCGCCGACCCAGAACAAGCCGAAGTTCCGTGTCCGTAGCAGACCACCAACCGGCGTACGTCGTGGTGCGGGCGCGCGCTTGCGCGGGCAACCGTCTCGGCGTTCATCCAATCGTCTTTTCTCTCGCTCCGGCAACGTCGGCAACGGTGCCGATTGCGCGCCAAGTTTCTGCGACGATCATCGAAGTTGCGACTGGTTTTCGGGCTCTCCTGTCGTTTCCGTGGGTCGCCGGCCCCGCGTGGCTTCGTGCACCGATCAAGCACCGAGTCGCCGCTGCAACGCCCGAGTGGTGCCCAGTCCCGGGCGGAACGACAACCACACCACCAGCCGGCACCAGCCACCACCAGCCACCACCCGCCGGCGCGGCGGCGGACCGCGAACGGTGGGCGGGGATTTCGGGCAGGAGCAGGAACCTGGGACATGGTGTCCGCGCCCGCCAAAGGGTGCCCCGGACGGCCGACCGGAGAGCCGAACGCGTGCTGGGTTGTCTGCTGGTGTCCGAGGGGAGAACCCCCAAGCCGAGGGGTTGTCCGGCTGTGTTGTCGGTTCTGTGGCTGCCTGATCTCGGCGGTGTTGACGCCGCCGTCGCGGGGATCGTTGCGGGTGCGGACCCGAGACACTCGCCAACCCACCGTCAGCTCACCACCGGCCCCGGGTCGGAGCGTGATCGGGGCGGGACCGGGCTTGCTTGGTGCGTGTGCCGGCACCGCTCGGGCTCGGGCCCGAACCCTGGCCACACCTGGTTCGGCCACAGCACACGGACCCAGGCGATGGTCGGGTCGACTGGTCGATCGACTTTGTGCACCAGTTCCGTGCGTGGAGGGCCGGCGCCGTACGGATCTCGTGCACAAAGTGACCGACCAACCGACCAGCCGACCAGCCGACCAGCCGGCCGGACGGCCCGGCGGCCGGACGGCCCGGCGGCCGCGTGGCGGCGACCGGACGGGGCCGGCGGAGTTGTGTCGGCTGGGATGGGCCCAACGGCGCGGGCGGCCGCAGCGCGGCGATCGGGAGGTTCGGCGCTGGCTCGTGGACGTGGGAGCATGTCGTGCCGCCTCGGGGTCTGCGCCGTACCGACGGGGCGGCATCGTGAAATCTATTGTCGGGTTGTCAGGGGTTTGCCTGTGGCTGTGGATGATGTGCGGGACGCGTATGGCCGATGGGCGGAGGAGTACGCCGACCGGTTCGCCTCGACGGAGGCTATGCACGAACTGGACCGCAAGCTGGTGTCTCAGTGGGCCGGTGGGATCACGGGCCGCATCATCGACGCCGGGTGCGGGCCGGGGCAATGGACTGACTTTCTGAGCGGGCAGGGCTGTGATGTCGAGGGTGTCGATCTGGTGCCGCGGTTCGTGGACATCGCCCGCTCGCGGTTTCCCGCCGTTCCCTACCGTGTTGGGGAGCTGACGAACCTCGGCGTACCCGATCGTTCGGTGGCGGGGATTCTGTCGTGGTACTCGATCATCCACACCGATCCGGACGACGTGCCCCGCATCCTCGACGAGTTCGCGCGGTGCCTGTGCGACGGTGGCAGTCTGCTGCTCGGCATGTTCGAAGGCGCCCAGGTCGAGCCGTTCGCGCACACCGTGACGACCGCCTATTTCTGGTCGGTCGAGGAGATGTCGCAGCGGCTGGCGGCATCGGGCTTTCAGGTCGAAGCGACGGAGACCCGCGCTGACGGGAAACGACCCCATGCCGCCATCGTCGCGCGGCGTGTAGCTGTCGATCGATAACGGACCTTCGGCGAGCAGCCGTGGGTCAGGTGGTGGCGGGGCCGAACCACCGGGAGAGATGGGTGACCAGGTCCTGCTGGTCTTCGCCGATCCAGGCGACATGGCCGTCGGGGCGTAGGAGGGCCGCTGTGGGGATGTCGAGTTCCGCAGTGGTGTCGACGATGTGGTCGACCCGGTCTGCCCAGCCTTCGACCGAGAGTTTGCCGGCTTGGTCGAGGAGTAGACCTCGGGCGGTGTGCATCTGGGCGTAGAGGTGGCCGCGTTCGAGTTGTACGTCGCGGAGGCGGCGACCGAGGAGTTCGTCTCCCTCTCCGAAGTCGTAGCGGATCCCGATCGCGGTGATCCTTTCGACCAGGTAGCGGTGGACGTCGTCGAAATCCATGAGTTGCGTCAACAGTCGGCGTACGGCCTGCGGACCTGGCTCGAGGGCCATCAGTTCCATCTGGGCGCGGGTGAGGTCCAGGACGTCGGCGGCGACCGGGTGTCGTTCGGTGTGATAGCTGTCCAGCAGGCCCTCGGGCGCCCAGCCGTTGACCTCGGCCGCCAGCTTCCAGCCGAGATTGAACGCGTCCTGGACGCCTAGGTTGAGGCCCTGCCCGCCGGCCGGCGGGTGGATGTGGGCCGCGTCGCCGGCCAGCAGGACGCGGCCGGTCCGGTAGCGCTCGGCCAGCCGGGTGGCGTCGCCGAAGCGGGAGAGCCAGCGCGGCGAGTGCGCGCCGAAGTCCGTGCCGGCGGTCACTCGCAACTGCTGCTTGACCTCCTCGAAAGTCGGCGGGACCCGGGGGTCCTCGGCCAATCCCTCAGCGGGTACGACGACGCGGTAGAACCCGTCCTCGACGGGCGCGGTGCCGAACCGCAGTTGGGTCTTGCGGATCTCCTCGTTCGCTTCGGCCAGTGTCTCGGGCGACGCGGTCAACGCCATCTCTCCCAGGAGTGTCTCGACCGTACTCGGCTCGCCGGGGAAGGCGACGCCGAGCAGCTTGCGCACCGTACTGCGGCCGCCGTCGCAGCCGACGAGATAGCGCGAACGCAGCTGCGTGCCGTCGGCCAGCTCGACGGTGACGCCGTCGTCGTCCTGGCTCAGCCCGACCAGTTCGCACCCGCGCCGGATCTCGGTGCCGACCTCGGCGGCGTGCTCGGCCAGCAGGCGGTCGGTCGTGGTCTGCGGGATGCCGAGGATGTACGCGTGCGCGGTGTCCAGCCGGTCCGGCGGCGGCTTGCGGATGCCGACGAACGCACCGACCGGGTACTGCTTCCCGAGGGCGAGGAACCGCTCCAGCAATCCGCGCTGGTCCATCACCTCGATGCTGCGCACGTGCATTCCGGTCGAGCGCTCGATCTTGGTCGGCTCCACGTCCTTCTCCACCACAACCACGTGGACGCCGTGCAGCCGCAACTCACTCGCCAGCATCATGCCAGTCGGTCCGCCACCGGCAATGATCACGTCAATCACGAAAAGCCCCGATTCACCAGATTGGCTTCGTCCGCCAGTCACTCCGCAAGTCCTTTGTTTCCGCGGGTTTCTGACTCCGGCTGGTGATTGTCCAGCACGACCCGGGCCTTGCGGCAAGTCCCCAGGTGCGCTATATCCTGTATATGGCAAGGAGTTGGTGACTCCTTGCCTTTGTCGTGTCCGGCCCGACGACCGAAGGAATTTCATTGCAAGCGACCGACGAGCTGGATCGGGCAGTCGACAGCGTGGTGGCGGCGCTCACGCCTACGATTGATCGGGACTGGCAGGCACCAGCGGGTTCGCTCGACTGGTCGTGCCGTTTCACCGCTGAGCACATTGCGCATTGCCAACTGGCCTACGCGATGCAGCTCGCCAGCCGTGCTCCCTCGCACTACGTGCGTTTCTTCTCCCGCGCCATCGAGGACTCCACCACTGCCCAGGTTCTGGAACTCCTCGAGGCATGCGGCCGCCTCCTGTCGGCCGTCGTACGCGCGGCACAGCCGACCGACCGCGGTTTCCATCCGTACGGGATGGCCGACGCCGAAGGCACTGCCGGCATGGGCTGCATCGAACTGCTCGTCCACGGCGGCGACATCGCGGCCGGTCTCGGCCTACCCTTCGCGCCGCCGTCGGACGTCTGTGCCTGGGTCCTCGCCCGCATGTTCCCGGACCGGCAGGCCGAGTGCGCGTCACTCGGCTCAGCGGACCTCGATCCCTGGGCCGCGCTCCAATGGGCAACCGGCCGGATCTCGCTCCCGGGACTGCCTGACGTCGGCAGCAAGTGGCGGTGGCACAGCGCACCACTCGCAGACCACTAGCCAACCTTCCGCTCTCAGTGCACTCATGCGAGGTGCGCGCGCAGCCGACGTACGTAGGGTTGGCGTTCTTCCGCGGTCGCGGGGTCTGGGAGGTGGGTGGTGTTGTAGAGGTTGTCACCGGGGTACCGCGGGAAGACGTGGACGTGGTAGTGCCAGGCGTCCTGGTAGCCGGCTGGTTCATTGTGTTGTCTGGTGGAGACGCCTTCGCAGCTGTAGCTGTGACGAATGGCGATGGCGATCTCCCGGACTGCGTCATGAACGGCATGGCCGTCGGGAGCTGGTAGGTCGTAGAGATTCTCGTGGTGCGCGGTCGGCACCACCAGAACGTGTCCCCGGTTGTTCGGCCACCAGCGCGAGGCGACAAACGCAAGTGCCCGGTCCGCCCGCAGGACGATGTCGTCTTGGCTGGTCAGGTGATCTTCGCGCCCGGACGCCAGTCGGCAGAACGGGCACTCGTAGTCAGCCGGCTCGTGATTGAACATTCAGGACGTCCGTTTGGGTCAGCGGGTGCGGAGGGTGTGGAGGCCTTGCCAGAGGAGGTTTTGGAGGGTGCGGGCAACCTTCTCGGGGGTGGGTGGGGCGGGGGTGCGGCTGCGCCAGATGGCTAGGCGTTCGGTGGCGCCGGAGATGCTTTGGGCAACGATCTCGATCTCCTCGTCGTCGGCGGTGCGGCCGGGTGGGAGGTTCATCCGGACCATCGTGGAGATGAGGTCGATGAAGGCGGCGCGGACCTCGTCGGTCGTTGCGGTGGCGGGGCCGGCGGCCGGGTTGGTGGAGAGCATGCCCTCGTCGATCAGGACCGACCACGCCTGCGGGTGGTCGTCGAGGAACTGGAACCAGGCGACAAATCCGGCGTACAGCGCGTCCTCGGGATCGCGGGCCGCCATCACCGCATCGGCGACGGTCTCCAGCAGTTGAGCCCGGAGTCGCGCCAGGCAGGCGAGGAACAGGCCGTCCTTCGAGCCGTAGTACTGGTAGATCAGCGGCTTCGACACCCCGACCTCGGCGGCGACGTCGTCCATCGACGTGCCCTGGTACCCGCGCTCGCCGAAGATCCGCTCCGCCGCTTCGAGGATCTCCCGTTCCCGTGCGGCCCGGTTGCGCCGCCGCTTCACCGGTACGTCGGCCGCCGTCTGGTCCGTGGTCGAGGTCACTTGCGCAGTCTAACTGACTCCGAGTAACTTACTGGGAGTAAGTTGCTCGAACGGGCTCGACTGGAGGGCTGATGGAGACCAGGCAACACCGGATCGTGGTGGTCGGGACCGGGTTCGCCGGGATCGGGATGGCGGTCTGGCTCAAGCAGGCCGGGTACGACGACTTCGTCGTACTGGAGCGTGCGGACGACGTCGGCGGGACCTGGCGGGACAACACCTACCCGGGCTGCCGGTGTGACGTGCCGTCGCACCTGTACTCGTTCTCCTTCGCGCCCAACCCGGAGTGGTCGTCGACGTTCTCACCTCAGCCCGAGATCGAGGACTACCTGCGCAAGGTCGCCGACCGGTTCGGCATCCGCCCGCACATCCGCTTCGGGCATGCGGTCGAGACCGCGCGCTGGGAGGACGGTCGCTGGCGGATCCAGACGAGTCAAGGTGAGTTCGTCGCGGACGTGCTGCTGTCCGGGATGGGTCCGCTCGCGGAACCGTCGTACCCGAAGCTTCCTGGGGTCGAGTCGTTCGAGGGTGAGGTGTTCCACTCGGCGCAGTGGAATCACGATCTGGACCTGAGTGGCCGGAAGGTGGCGGTGATCGGGACCGGCGCGTCGGCGATCCAGTTCGTGCCGGCGATCCAGCCCGAGGTCGAGGAACTGCATCTGTTCCAGCGGACGCCGCCGTGGGTGATGCCGCGGCCGGACCGCAAGATCACCGAGGTGGAGAAGGCGGTGTTCCGTCGCTTCCCGCCGGCGCAGAAGGTTGCCCGGGCGGGGATCTACTGGGGTCGCGAGTCGATGGTGCTCGGGTTCGCCAAGCTGCCGGCGATCATGAAGCAGGTGCAGAAGGTGGCGGAGAAGCACCTCGCCCATCAGGTCCGCGACCCGCTGCTGCGGGCCGCGCTGACCCCTGACTTCACCCTGGGCTGCAAGCGCGTGCTGATCTCCGACGACTACTACCCGGCGGTCGTGCAGCCGAACGTCGAGGTCGTCACCGAAGGGATCGCCGAGGTCACCCCGACCGGGATCATCACCGAGGACGGCGTGAAGCACGAGGTCGACACGATCATCTACGGCACCGGCTTCCGGGTCACCGACCTGCCGGTGACGGACATGGTCCACGGCCGCGACGGCCTCTCACTGCGCGAAGCCTGGTCCGGCGGCATGGAGGCTCACCTCGGTACGGCGGTCTCCGGCTTCCCGAACTTCTTCCTGCTGATCGGCCCGAACACCGGCCTCGGCCACAGCTCGATGGTGTTCATGATCGAGTCCCAGATCGCCTACATCCTGGATGCCCTGAAGACGATGGATGCCCAGGGGCTGCGGCAGGTCGAGGTGCGACCGGAGGTGCAGCACGCGTTCGTCGACGGCGTCCGGTCGTCGATGCGCAACACGGTCTGGACCCGTGGCGGCTGCACCAGTTGGTACCTCGACGCGCAGGGCCGCAACACCACGATCTGGCCGTCGTTCACGTTCCGGTTCCGGCAGTTGACCCGGCGCTTCAACCCTGCGGAGTATCAGACCCTCGCTATGTGACATCGTCCGTGTTACATTCGATCAGTCAGATACCTGGCGAGCGGAGGGCCCTGTCGTGGTGGAGTTGTTGCTGCCGCTGCACGGGATCGGCGGTCGTGGCGATCTGCCGGTGCCGCTCTGGCTGGCGATCTACTCCGCCGGCGCTGCGGTCGCAGTCTCGTTCTTCGCCCTGGCCGCGTTCTGGTCGCGGCCGCGATTCGACGTCGCCGCTGGGCGCTCGCTGATTGTCATCACGAGGATTGTCGACAATCGCACGCTGCGCCGGGTGCTGAAGGCTGCCGGTCTGGCCGCGCTCGTGATGCTGCTCGGCGCCGCATGGTTCGGCAGCAGCTCGCCGGCGCTGAACCCGGCCCCGACCTGGCTCTACGTGTGGATCTGGGTCGGCATCATCCCGCTCTCCCTGCTCTGCGGCCCGATCTGGCGACTGGCCAACCCGTTGCGCACGATCGCGGGCCTGGCCCGGCGGTCGTCGTACCGGACGGTGCCGGAGGGGATCGCGTACTGGCCGGCGGTTGCCGGGCTGGCCGGCTTCCTCTGGCTCGAGCTCGCGTACC
The DNA here is from genome assembly GCF_045040325.1 of Kribbella sp. NBC_01510. Lineage (NCBI taxonomy): Bacteria > Bacillati > Actinomycetota > Actinomycetes > Propionibacteriales > Kribbellaceae > Kribbella > Kribbella sp. NBC_01510. The sequence goes on from NZ_CP109418.1 coordinate 4,050,954, forward strand.
CGGACGGCTCCGAGCCGCTCGTCGTCGCGATCTTCGTGACCGGCTACGCGCTGGTGAATGTTGCTGCAGGCATCGTTTATGGACCGGCCTGGTTCAGGATCGGCGACAGCTTCGAGGTGTACGCCGAAGTGCTCGCGCGACTGAGTCCCTTCGGTCGTGGCGCCGACGGGTGGCTGGAACTGCGGAACCCGCTGGCCGGACTGGCCACGATGCCGCAGCAGACAGGCATCGTCGGGCTGCTGTGTTTGTTGCTCGGGTCAACGGCTTTCGACGGGATCTCGCGGTGGTCGGCCTGGACGCGCCTGACTGGCGACCTCGGTCGGACGCAGCACATCGTCGTACACACGCTCGGTCTGATGGTTGCCGTCGCGATCGTCGCGGGGTTGTTCGTGCTAGCGGCGCGGACGACGGGATCGGTGCGGGTCCGGTCGGGCGCTCTCGGGGCGGCCGGGTTGCCGGGGGCGTTCGTGCATTCGCTGGTCCCGATCGCGATCGGCTACGCGGTGGCGCACTACTTCTCGTTCGCGATGTTCCAGGGGCAGGAGGGTGTGCTGCTCGCCACGGATCCGTTCGGGCGCGGGTGGGATCTGCTCGGCACGAGCGGGACGCGGATCGACTACGCGTTCCTCGGCACGGGGTTGATCGCGGGGGTCCAGATCGGTGCGATCGTGCTCGGACACGTACTTGGGGTCGTGTCCGCGCACGATCGTGCTGCCGAACTGTTCCGGCGCCGGCAGTTGCGGCGGGCGCAGTACCCGATGCTGGCGGCGATGGTCGCGTTCACGGCCGGCGGGATCGCGCTGGTGACGGCGTCATGATCGCGCTGCACATGGGTGGCATTCCGGAGACGGCGATGGTGCTCGGGCCGATCGCGCTGATCGTCGCGTTCATCCGGATCGCCCGCCGCAACGAGGCGAGCCTCCCCGACGACGACCACGACGACCACGACGACTGGGACGCCGACCTCGGCGACCTGCCGTCCGAGGACGCCGTACCGAAGAGCGGGTAGTGGTCGCCCGAGTCGGGGAGTTGATGGCTCGCCCACGCCTGCCGGCCCCCGGCGGGAGGCACTACTACCCGTTCTTCGGTACAGACCACTCAAGCAGCGAGGGCGTGTTCGGCGTAGCCGCTGACTCGGGTCAGGTGGGTGGTGGTGGCGAGTCTGGCCAGTTGGGCGCAGCCGGCGGCGATGGCTTCCTGGAGGGTGGGCCACTGGTCGACGCACCAGTACGGGTCGTCGGGCTGGCGGTCGAGATCGTCGTCGATGTCGGCGCACCAGCCGCCGGTGAACGCGTGGTGGACGTGCAGTCTGAGCTTCATGGTCGTGGGCTTCCGGGGGACAGGCGGACTGGATCAGAACGGCAGCGGGCGGCCGGACGGCGTACGGAGGTCGAGGTCCTTGGTCTGACGGCGGGTGGTCGTGGTCGTGGTGCGCGGCCGCCGGCGGATCTGAATCTGACGCATCGTCGTGCTCCTGCCTGCTGCGGGCGGTGGGACTGATCCGCCCTCGAGTTCCTGGTAAGAGAACAGTCCCAAGTAAGGCCCGTCCTGCACATGCGGATCTTTACCTATCTGAGTCCCTAGCTACCCCTGGTGATACGTCCAGGGGTCACTAGGGGACGAGACCGGGCTCGGTGGTTTCCGGCGTACGCAGGGCGGGCACTAGGTGATCGTGACTACGTTCATGGTGCTCGGGGGTGTGCTCATCGCCTTCCTGGTCGCCGTGATGCCGGCCTCGCCGTGCGACCCTGATCGCGGCCGCCGCCGTCCTCAGGGCAGGGCTCACCTCAGTGGTGCTCCGCAACCGCCGCAGGACGCCGACCCGCGCGATCGGGTCTAGCCGGCTGAGGGAATGCCCTTGGGGTCCAGGCCCAGTTCTTCGTAGGCGACCTGTTCGATCTCGCGGGCCATGGCTTCGCGGAACGCGGCGACCAGCGCCTGGCCGGCCAGCGGGATGATGCCTTCCAGGGTGCGCTGGATCTCGGGCCAGCCGTCGGCGGGGAGACCGGCGTCGGCGAAGTCGCGCCAGACGGTGCTGCGGAACAGTTCGACGTACGTCTTGGCGACCGCGTCGGCCTGGGCGAAGAGCTTGGGGAGCATCTCGAAGATCGCCTGCATCGGGACGCCGAGCTTGATCACCTCGAGGCCGGTACGGAGCAGGTCCGGGTTCGAGATCCGGAGCCGGCCGTCGTCCTGGCGCTCGGCGATCCCGAGCTCGACGAGCTGGTCGATCACCGCGGGATCGTGCGGTACGCCGGCCCGCTCCGCCAGCTGGAACTCGTCGAGCACCTCGGGCTCGGCCGGGGTCCACGGGTTCACCAGGGTCTCGAAGACGCCCAGCGCCAGCGCGCCGTCGGGCAGCTCGCTCATCATCCGCTCGACCGCGGCCAGCGTGTAGCCCTTGCCGAGCAGCTCGCGGACCAGAGTGAGCCGGGCCACGTGGTCCTGGTCGTAGTACCCGGTCCGGCCGGCCAGGCGGGGCGGCGGAATCAGGCCGCGCCCGGCGTACGCGCGCACGTTCCGCACCGTCATGCCCACCTTGGCGGCGAGCTGGTCGACGGTGAGGTCCTCGTCCGGCTTCTGGTCCACCCTTGACAGTCTTCCAGACTCAACGTTACATAGTCGATGTAACATCAGCGATGAAGGATCTAAGGAGATCGGTCATGGCGATCCCACTGGCGACCACCGGTACGGCGACGTTCGACCAGATCGCGATCGTCACCGGACTGGTCTCCTTGATGTACGTCGCACTCGCCGTCCTGCTGTGGCGCGAACGGACCGGGCGCGTCACGCTGGTAGGGCGGTTTGCGGACACCATCGGGAGACTGGACGGAGTCCCCCGATGGGCCGCGCTGACGCCGTACGTGCACGCCGTGTCGTTGCTCGCCTGCGCGTTCGGGGTCTGGTGGGACATCGCGGTGCACATCGACCGCGGTCGTGACACCGGCCCGTTCGGGACGCCGGCGCACTACCCGATCTTCTTCGGCATCCTCGGCGTGATCGTCTCTGGCGTCCTGCCGATCGCCCTGGCCGGCAAGCCGCTGCCGGCCCGCACGATCAAGCTGACCAAAGGCTGGCGGATCCCCTGCAGCGCGGCGCTCGTGACGGTGTGCGGGACGTTCGCACTGGTCGGTTTCCCGCTGGACGACGTGTGGCACCGCCTGTTCGGCGAGGACGTCACGCTGTGGGGTCCGACCCATTTGCTGATGATCGGCGGCGTGGTGTTCTCGATCTTCGCGCGGCTGCTGGCGCTGGCCGAGGTGGAGCAGTTGATCGGCATCAACAAGCGCCGCCTGTTCCAGGAGATCGTGTCCGTCGGCGCGTTGCTGATCGCGTGGGACCTGTTCAGCACGGAGTTCAACTACGGGGTGCCGCAGTTCCCGCTGATCCTGCAGCCGATCCTGATCGTGTTCGGCGCCGCGATGGGGTTCACCATCCTGCGGGCGCGGCGCGGTCCCGGTACGACGTTCGCCGCGCTGGCGGTGTATCTGGTGATCCGCGGCGGCATCGCCTGGGCCGTCGCTCAGCCGCTCGGCCAGATCGTCGGGCACTTCCCACTGCTGATCGTCGAGGCGATCCTGGTCGAGGTGGTGGCGTTTGCCCTGGGCAACAAGAAGCGCTTCCGCCTCGGGGTGGTCGCCGGCATCCTGATCGGCACGGTCGGCGTGGTCGCGGAGTACGCCTGGAGTCACGTCTGGATGCCGATCGCGTGGCCGTCGTCGATGCTCCCGTCAGCCCTCGGGTACGGCGTTGTCGTCGGGGCCGGCGCCGGTATGGTCGGAGCCTGGCTCGCAACCCGGTACGCCGAGGTTGCGGGGGATCGACGTGCGGTCGGGATCCGGCACACCCGGCCGGCCGTGGTCCGTCGTACGCACCAACTCGGGGCCGTCGGGCTGATCGCCGTACTGGCTGTGGTCTTCTTCTGTGTGCCGCGGTCGGCTGCGCCGGGGGTGTCCGGGACGGTGTCGTTGGAGCGGGTGGCCACGGGGGCCGAGCCGACGGCGTACGTCACGGTCGCGCTGCAGCCGGGTGATGCGGCCGATGGTGCACGGTGGTTCTCGGCGATGGCCTGGCAGGGTGGCGGGATGGTCCTGCACCCGATGGTGAAGGTTGCCGATGGCACCTACCGGTCGGCGGACCCGCTGCCGATGTACGGGAAGTGGAAGTCGATGATCCGGCTGCACCAGGGGCAGCGGGACCTGGTGGCGACGTGGGTGTACGCGCCGGCGGACGCGGCGATCGAGAAGCCGGCGGTGCAGGTGTCGAACGGGCAGCCGGTCGAGTTCATCAACGAGCAACAGGTGCTGCGGCGCGAGGAGCGGACCGACGTGCCACGATGGATGTGGAACGGCGGCTACGCCCTGCTGGGTGTGGTCGGGCTGCTCGAGCTCGCCGGGATCGCCTGGCTGGTCGGACGGGGAGCCCGTGGCGGGCGGTTGCGTGCGGCTCATCTGGCCGCCGACGAGCGGGAACGGGAGAGTGCGTGACGATCGAGTTGGAGCGGTCGGGCGTGACGACGCCGGACGGCGTACGGCTGAACGTCGAGACGACCGGACCCGTGGACGCGCCGGTGACGGTGCTGCTGGGGCACGGGTGGACGTGTTCGACGCGCTCGTGGCACAACCAGGTCGAGGACCTGCCGCGGATCCTCGGACCGGACGCCGTACGCGTCGTCAGCTACGACCACCGCGGCCATGGGCGGTCGGACGCGGCGCCGCCGGGTTCGATGCGGATCGAGCAGCTGGCCGACGACCTGGTGACGGTGCTCGACACCGTGGTCGGCGACGGCCCGGTCGTCTACGCCGGTCACTCGATGGGTGGCATGACCCTGATGGCCCTCGCGGACGCGCACCCCGACCTCTTCGGTTCCCGAATCCGGGCTGCCGCCCTGGTCAGCACATCGTCCGGTCACATCGCGGAGGGCGCCTTCGGCATCTCCAGACGTCTCGACCCCGCAACCGCGGTGGTCGCTCCCCGCGCGATGAACCTGGTCAGCGCCCGGATCGAACGCCGCGCAGCTGCCAAGCGGGCCGCTCGCCGGGCCTTGGCATCGCGTGCGTTGGCGGCCCGGCTGCAGCGGCCCGCGTTGCAGCAGTTGGTGTTCGGCAAGAAGGTCGACCCGGCCGAGGTGGATCTGTTCCTGGCGGACCTGGCTGCGGTGCCGGGGCCGTCGTACGGCGGGTTCTTCGAGGCGATCCTGCAGCACGAGCGGTCGCACGCGTTGAAGGTGCTGGACCATGTGCCGGTCGAGATCATGCACGGGACCCGCGACCGGCTCCTCCCGCCCCGGCACGCCAACCGGATGGCTGCGGAGCTCCCGACCGCACGCCTGTGGATGTACCCCGGCGCCGGCCACATGCTCATGCAGGAACGCCCCCGCGACGTGACCCACCGCCTGGCCTCCCTGGCGCGCAAGGCGTCAGCCTGAGAGTCGCGTCACGGCTGCTCCGCGCGTCCTCGCCTAGGGTGGCGGCGTGCAGAACCTCCTCTCCGATGTCGTTGTCGTCGACCTCACCAGAGCCTTGGCCGGGCCGCACGCGGCGATGATGCTCGGCGACCTCGGCGCGCGGGTGATCAAGGTCGAGGTGCCCGAGCGTGGGGACGACAGCCGGGGCTGGGGACCGCCGTTCGTCGAAGGGGAGTCGACGTACTACCTGTCCGCGAACCGGAACAAGGAATCGGTGACCGCCGACCTCAAATCGGATCAGGGCAAGGAGTTCCTGACCAAGCTGGTTCGCAAGGCCGACGTGCTGATCGAGAACTTCCGGCCGGGCGTGCTCGATCGGCTCGGGTTCTCCACCGGGCAGCTGCACGAGCTCAACCCAGGCCTGGTGATCCTGTCGATCACCGGCTTCGGGCACGACGGTCCGGACGGCGGGCGGGCCGGGTACGACCAGATCGCGCAGGGCGAAGGCGGTCTGATGAGCATCACCGGCGCGGTCGAGCCGACGAAGGTCGGCGTACCGATCGCGGACCTGCTGGCCGGCATGTACGGCGCCTATGGTGCGCTGGCGGCGTTGCACGAGCGATCGATCACCGGCAAGGGCCGCGTGGTGCGGACCAGCCTGCTCGCGGCGACGATCGGCGTACACGCGTTCCACGGGACGAAGTGGACGGTGGCGCACGAGTTGCCCGAGCGGGTCGGCAATCACCATGCCCAGATCGCGCCTTACGGGATGTATCGCACCGCCGACGACAGCATCCAGGTCGCGGTCGGCAGCGAGGGGCAGTGGCGGACGTTCGCGCCGATCGTCGGGCTCGATCCGGAGGACGAACAGTTCGCGGTGAACGCACAGCGGGTGGCGCATCGCGACCAGCTGACGGCTGCGATCGAGACGGCGTTTGCGGCCGAGTCGGCGGACGTGTGGCTGGAACGCCTTGCGGACAAGGGGATTCCGGCCGGTAAGGTCCGCGACTTCCAGCAGGTCTACGAGTGGGAGCAGACGCTGTCCCAGGGCCTGCTCATCGACGTCGACCACCCGACCCTCGGCCGCATCCAGCTCCCCGGTCCGCCGCTACGCTTCGACGACCAGCCGTACGCCGGTGCCCGCGAGACCAACCTCCCACCGCCACGACTCGGCGAGCACAACGAGTCGGTCAGAGCCTGGCTGGAGGAGTAGGTACCGCCACGCCATCACAATTGGCGTTCCCCGGTAACCGCGAGGATCGGTCGTGCCGTCGGCGCTCGGTTGTGATGGCCTGGCGGTCCGGAGCTGATCTGTCATGCACATTACGTACGTAACCTCCAGGGCTTACCAGTGACATGAGAGGATCACCCGCGTGACTGCCTTGCCGAGTGTTTCGTACTCCATCACCGTTCGCCTCGAGGTGCCCGCGGGCGGCTCGACGGTGAGCAAGTTGACGACCGCGGTCGAGCAGGCCGGCGGTCTGGTCACCGCACTCGACGTGACCGCGTCCGGCCACGAGCGGCTGCGGATCGACGTCACCTGCGCCGCGGCCGACACCGAGCACGCCGGCCGGCTGGTCGAGGCGATGCGGGCCGTGCCGGGCGTCGAGATCGCCCGGGTCTCGGACCGGACGTTCCTGATGCACCTCGGCGGCAAGATCTCGATGGAGGCCAAGCACCCGATCCGCAACCGCGACGACCTGTCGATGATCTATACGCCGGGGGTGGCGCGGGTCTGCCTGGCGATCGCGGCGAACCCGGACGACGCGCGCCGGCTGACGATCAAGCGCAACAGTGTCGCGGTGGTCACCGACGGTTCCGCCGTACTGGGGCTGGGCAACATCGGCCCGAAGGCCGCGCTGCCGGTGATGGAGGGCAAGGCGGCGCTGTTCAAGCGGTTCGCCGGGATCGACGCGTGGCCGCTGTGCCTGGACACCCAGGACACCGAGGCGATCATCCAGGTGGTCAAGGCGATCGCACCCGGGTTCGCGGGGATCAACCTGGAGGACATCTCCGCGCCGCGCTGCTTCGAGATCGAGAGGCGGCTGCGCGAGGAGCTGGATATCCCGGTCTTCCACGACGACCAGCACGGTACGGCGGTCGTGGTGCTGGCGGCGCTGTTCAACGCGCTCCGAGTGGTCGGCAAGGACATCGGTGAGGTCCGGGTGGTGCTGTCGGGCGCGGGTGCGGCCGGTACCGCGATCCTGAAGCTGCTGATCGTGGCCGGCGTGCGGGACGCGATCGTCGCCGACATCGCCGGCGTCATCCACACCGAACGCGACGGGCTGTCGCCGGAGCTGCGCTGGATCGCGGAGAACACCAACGCGGCGAAGTACAGCGGTGACCTGAAGGGTGCGCTGCGCGGGGCGGACGTGTTCATCGGCGTCTCCGCGCCGAACATCCTGACCGGCGCCGACATCGCCACCATGAACAAGGACGCGATCGTCTTCGCCCTGGCCAACCCGGACCCGGAGGTCGACCCGGCCGCGGCGCACGAGCACGCGGCCGTGGTGGCGACCGGGCGCAGCGACTTCCCGAACCAGATCAACAATGTGCTGGTCTTCCCGGGCGTCTTCCGCGGTCTGCTCGACGCGCAGTCGTCGAAGGTGTCGATCCAGATGGAGCTGGCCGCCGCGAAGGCGCTGGCCGGTGTCGTCACCGACGACGAGCTGAACGCGGACTACATCGTGCCCAGCGTCTTCCACCCGGAGGTGCACACGATCATCGCCCACGCCGTCCGCGACGCGGCCGGCGGCAAGGCTCCGGCGGCGGAGAGCTTCCCGGACGACTCTCCGGCGCTGTGAGTACGGTGGTTGGGTGACTTCTACTCTGACGGGGGCGACGGCCGGGTCGCGAGTGACGGTGTGGGCGTGGCGGATCGGCTTCGTCGCCGCCTGCGCGCTGCAGTTGTACGGCGTCTACGCGCCGCGGGAGGCTGGTCCGCACGTCGGGATCCCGCAGGTGGACAAGATCGCGCACTTCTTCCTGTTCGCGTCGGTCGCATTCCTCGGGCTGAAGGTCGGAGTGCCGGCGCGCTGGTTGCTGGCGGCACTGGTCGCGAACGCGATCGTCAGCGAGATCGTGCAGCACTACCTGCTGCCGCAACGCGACGGCGATCCGTTCGACGCGATCGCGGACCTCGCCGGTGTTGCTTTCGGTGCCTGGCTGGCCTTCCGAGTGCTCCGTCGTACGACATGATGGAGTCATGACGGCCACGACCCTGACCGGTTCGCTGCTCGTGGCGACCCCGTTGCTCGACGAGCCGCCCTTCCGCCGGTCGGTGATCCTCCTGCTGGATCACGACGACGACGGCGCGCTGGGGGTGGTGGTGAACCGCGCGGCCGACCTGGCCGTCGACCGGGTGCTCCCGGACTGGTCCACCACGGTGAACGAGCCGGGCGTGCTCTTCATGGGCGGTCCGGTCGGCACCGACAGCGCGCTGGCCGTCGCGGAGGTGATCGAGTCGGCGGACCCGCCCGGCTGGCGGGAGTGCTTCGGGCGGATCGGGCTGATCGACCTCGACGTACCGCCGGCACTGCTCGAGGGCGCGATCCAGCGGATGCGGATCTTCGCCGGGTACGCCGGCTGGTCCAGCGGGCAGCTCGAGGGCGAGATCACCGAGGGCGCCTGGTACGTCGTCGAGTCCGAACCCGACGACGTGTTCAGCCTGCACCCGGACACCCTGTGGCGCCGGGTGCTCCGCCGCCAGAACGATCAGATGGCGTATCTGGCGACGTACCCGGACGATCCGACCCTGAACTGACGTCCGGGCCTACTCCTCGCCGCCGTCGTCACCAGGGTTGAGCGAGTCCCAGATCTCCTTGCACTCCGGGCAGACCGGGAAGCGCTGCGGGTCGCGGCTCGGCACCCACACCTTGCCGCACAGCGCGACCACCGGCGTGCCCATCACCATCGCCTCGGTCAGCTTGTCCTTCGGCACGTAGTGCGAGAACCGCTCGTGATCGCCGGGCTCTTCCAGCGACGGCTGGGTCCGCTCGTCGACGACCGTCTCGGCGCCAGGGGTCAGCTGAGTACTCATGCCCCAAAGTGTAGAACGCAACTCCAGCGAACCCGGGAACTTTCTCCACAGACCGCCCGTACCGCGACACGCCGGTCGAGGTTTGCCGGCGAAGTCAGGTAACGTTCCTGCACGGCCGACAGTCGACTAACGGGGGAGTATGCCGTCCGTGGATTCGAGCGTGCCAGCTGGACCAGCCGTGCTTCCGCCGGCGTATCCGGACCGCGCCGCCTGGGGGACCGCGAGCAAGCTGCGGGCCTGGCAGGCGGAGGCGCTCAAGCTTTATCTCGACCAGCAGCCGCGGGACTTTCTCGCCGTGGCGACTCCAGGAGCCGGTAAGACCACGTTCGCGTTGACCGTGGCCGCCGAGTTGTTGCACCGGCGGCAGATCGAGCGGGTCACGGTGGTGACGCCGACCGAGCACCTGAAGGTCCAGTGGGCCGAGGCGGCCGACCGGGCCGGGATCGCGATCGACCCCGCGTTCGCCGGCCGGCGCGGCAAGACCAACAAGGACTTCCAGGGCGTCGCGGTGACGTACGCCGGGATCGCGGTGAACCCGCTGGCCTTCCGGGTCCGGACGGAGCGGTTCAAGACGCTGGTGATCCTGGACGAGGTGCACCACGGCGGCGACGCGCTCAGCTGGGGTGACGGCGTCCGGGAGGCGTTCGAGCCCGCGGCCCGCCGGTTGTGCCTGACCGGTACGCCGTTCCGCAGTGACGACAACCCGATCCCGTTCGTCACGTACGAGCACGGGCCGGACGGCGTCGCGCGGAGCAAGGCGGACTACACCTACGGATACGGTCACGCTCTGCGCGATCACGTCGTACGCCCGGTGATCTTCATGTCGTACTCCGGTGAGATGCGGTGGCGGACCAAGGCCGGGGACGAGGTCGCGGCCCGGCTGGGTGAACCGTTGACCAAGGACCTGACTGCGCAGGCCCTGCGTACGGCGCTGGACCCGGCAGGCGAGTGGATGCCGGCGGTGCTGGCGGCCGCGGACAAGCGGCTGACCGAGGTTCGGCGGCACATGCCGGACGCGGGCGCGCTGGTGATCTCGGGTGATCAGAACACGGCCCGCGCGTACGCGAAGACGCTGCGGGAGCTGACCGGAGAGGCGCCGACCGTGGTGCTGTCCGACGAGAAGGCGGCGAGCAAGAAGATCGCGAAGTTCTCCGAGGGGGACTCGCGGTGGATGGTCGCGGTCCGGATGGTCAGCGAGGGTGTGGACGTCCCACGGCTTGCGGTCGGGGTGTACGCCACGCCTACGTCGACGCCGCTGTTCTTCGCGCAGGCGGTCGGGCGGTTCGTGCGGGCCCGGAAGCGGGGTGAGACGGCGTCGGTGTTCGTGCCGTCGGTGACCCGGCTGCTCGGGTTCGCGGCCGACATGGAGGCCGAGCGGGACCACGTGCTCGGGCGGAAGAACAGCAACGAGGACGGCGACATCTTCGCCCTCGAGGACGACCTGCTCGCCAAGGCGAACCAGACCGAGGCGGCCAGCGACGAACTGGACGCGAAGTTCGAGGCGCTCGGGTCGGACGCGAGCTTCGACCGGGTCGTGTTCGACGGTGGTGACTACGGGACCGGTGGCGATCAGGCCTCCGACGAGGAGCTCGACTTCCTCGGCCTGCCCGGGTTGCTGGAGCCGGATCAGGTGCGGGAGTTGCTGCGCGAACGGCAGGCGAAGTCGCTGGCGGCGCAGAAGCGGACCCGGCGCGGGGCGGCCGAGGAGCGCGAGGACCCCACGCCGACCGAGCTCGCCACCCACGAGCAGATCGCCCTCCTGCGCCGCGAGCTGAACGGCCTGGTCGCCGCCTGGCACCACCGCACCGGCCAGCCCCACGGCGTCATCCACAACGACCTCCGCCGCAAACTAGGCGGCCCCGCCGCAGCCCACGCCTCCTCCACCCAGCTCAAGGACCGCATCGAGCTGATCCGCGACTGGGCCACTCAACGCCGCGCGTGACCCCGAACCACCGAACACCCCACCTCCTGTGGGCCGAAAGGCCCTGCCCGGCCTCGAGCGGCGGGCGGATCGTAGGTGGTAGCCATCGGAGCCCATTCGGTGGGCGATGGGTGGGAAGGTCGATGATGAGGACCAATTGGACCGATGCCGCGTCAAGCATCTTCGTCCTGGCCGCGGTCGGGGTGTATCTGAGCGGCTTGGATTCAACGGCAGCGTTCGGCCTGAGCGATCGGCAGTCGGCGGCGGTGGTGTTCGGACTGGGGGTCGCGGCCTGCACCGCGGCGCGGTCCTATCTCGCGGGCGTCTACGGTGCTGGTCCGGGTCGCCGTGCACCACTGGCGTACCTCGTGCTGGTCACTGGTATCGGTGCCGTGGCGTTGGTCGCGGGGATCATCGCGGTCATCGGCGGCGGCAGCGGCGCCATGGCAACCCTGGTTGCCGCGATCGTTGCGATGTGGATGCTGGCGAGCGCAAGGCACCTTGGCTGGATTGCGGCGCCCAGGCGACTTCGGCGCGACGAGGAAGCCACGTCGTCACCGCACCCGTGAGGCGGCTTGGCCCTCCCCACTCCGAGCATGATCCGGCGTGAGTGCGGCATCGGCCGTGCAGCAAGGGCAAGCCGGCTGAGCCAGGAAAGCAGGTCCGACATGGTCTTGGTCCGCATCGCGGCAGGAGTGTTCCTCCTTGCTCACGGGCTCGTCCACCTGCTCTACCTCGCCGACGACGTGCACGAGTTCTCTCTGGATCGGTCGTGGCTGGTGCCCGCCGTCGCACGGCGCCCACTCGCATTGGGCCTCATCGCGGCAACGACTGTCGCCTTCGCCATCCTCGCGTTGGCTGTGTGGGGCGTTCCAGGTCTGTCGGCGGCGTGGCCAGCCCTGACTGTCATGGCCTGTCTGCTCTCCATGGTCCTGATCATCCTCTTCTGGAACACCTGGCTGGTGTTCGGCTTCGCGATCGATATCGTCCTGCTCGCCGTCGCAGTGATCCAGCCAGGCTGGGTGGGGCGAGTCCTGTCCTTGAGCTGACAGGTGGGATCGGATCGAACCGTGATCCAGGCTCACAGCACCCGGGAGAGCCCGGGCGCGCGGGTGATCAGGAGCCAGGCGGCGGCGAACGAGCAGGTGACACCGGCGATCGCGACGACCAGGGCCTTGATCTCCGCGGGAAGCCCGACGGGGCGCAGGGCGATCGCGAACCCGAGCAGGAACAGGGCTTGCAGCATGAACGCGCCATAGGCGCTGCGGCTGAGGAGAGGACCCCATCGGTACCTCCGGTCCAGCCGCTGCTGTGCGACGCTCAGCAGCCAGACCGATCCGAAGACCGTGAGTACGGCGTCGACGACAGCGAAAGCGACTGCGGGCCAGTGCCAACCGCCCACCGCGTCGTCGACAGCGTCGAGGAGGGCGACGACGATCAGGAGCAGCACATGGCCGATGCCGCCGGCAGGGTCAGATCGCGGCACTGGCGTGCAAGGCGATCCGGAACCGCGGTGACCCAGCCTTGGCGAGACGCGCTGATGCCGACGGCGAACACAGCGATGCACGCCGGCCACTCCCAGAAGTTGAGGTCGGTGAAGCCGCTCTCGGATCCATAGGGGTAGACCAGTCTGACGGCGAACGAGGCCGGAGCCACGGCAACTGCGGCCAGCATCAGGGTTCGCAGGGAGATCGGTCGAGTGCCGGGGCCTTCCGATGGACGCCGCCGACGCCAGGCGTTCCAGCCCGCGTACCCGACAGAGAAGACCAGAAGTACGCCGACGAACCACAGGGGACCGGTGTCGAGCCGCCCCGTGGCCAGATACTCAGCCCGATACGACCCAGGCGCGGCGCGCAGGGGATGCTGCAGCGCGTAGTTCAAGGTCGGCTGGACGAACAGGACATACACAACGAACGGCACGCCCAGGCGAAGCAGTCGGTCACGGAGAAAGCGACCGGTGCCCTTGCGTTCGAGTGATGACGGGGTGAGGAGCCCGGCGACCAGGAACAGCAGGGCAATCAGGAAGAACGCGAAGGGGCTCACCAGCACGAACAGCACGACCTGGGTCGCCGTCGCCAGGGTCACCTCGCGAAATTCGGTGTAGGTCCATACCTCCACGATCGAGGCGTAGCCGAGGACGGCGTGGATGACGATGATCGCGGCGATCAGGACGACCTTGAGGTTGTCCAGGTACGGCCGCCGGGTCGAGGCCCACTTCTCGAGCTCCGTCCCGGCTTCCCCGAAGGATGCCCCACCTGGGCGATCCGGATTGCCACCGGTCATGACTTCACGATTCTGGATGGACGGATCCTCGAGTCAGGGGCGAAGGGCCTGGCGAGCGAGCCCGCAAGCCCTGTCTGTGCCGAGCCGAACAGCAGACTGCCGATGGACCCGCGATGTCGGCCCGGCTTCGCCTCGTGGAGACTGGCCGCCTATTTCGCGGCCGCTGAGGTCCCGCTCTCCGTGGTGCGAGCGGGCGCCCTCGCCATCGGCGGCTGCGGCGCTTGGTCGCTGTGCCATGCGTCGCGCAACCGAAGAGTGTTGCCGCTGTGGAGTATCGCGTTGGTGTACACGCGTCCGGCGAGTACGACGAGGCAGGTGATGGCGGCCAGGGTGAGGGCCACAGCGAGCAGCGGCTCCCACCAGGTGACCGAGCCGAGCGCGATACGGCCGGGCATGGCGAACGGCGCGGTTGCCGGGAACAGCGAGAGCAGCCGGGACCACACACCGTCCGGGTCTCCGCTGACCGTGAGGAATGCGGCCCAGTAGCACGCGATCAGCACGTAGCCGATAGGCCCGGCGACGCTCTGCGCGTCCTCGGTCCGTGACGCGAGCGCGCCGAGCGCGCCGTACGCCATCGCGTAGAGGGCATAGCCGAGCACGAACCACACGACCGCCCAGGCGAGCACGCCGGCGCCGACGGCCGGTATGTCGACGGAGTCGACCACGAGAGTGGCGATCAGCGCCGCCACGGCGGTCAGGGCGAACTGGGCGAACCCGAGCAGTCCGATGCCGGCGACCTTGCCGGCCAGCAGGACCCGAGCGGGTATGCGGGCCAGCAGCACCTCGACGACCCGGCTGGACTTCTCCTCCACGACGCCTGTCAGGACGAGGTTCCCGTAGATGACGATTGCCAAGAGCAACAGGGTTGTCATCACAATGGCTGCCAGTTCGTCGTCGGGGCTGCGCCCGGCGGCCGAGCCGAGCTCGACGTTCGCGACGGGAACGGGGGCCATCACCGCGCGTAGGTCGTTGGGGTCGATGCCGGCGGCCGCGGCCCGTTCCTGAACGGCGACCAGCTGAATGCCGCCGGTGACGACAGCCTGCAGTTGCTCGTCGACGCTGCCCGGCCACTCCAGCCGGTGGGCGTCGACCAGGAGTACGTCGACCTCGTCCGCGCGGAGCGCCTCCTCCCCGGCGGCCACATCGTCGTACCGGTGCACGCGGACCGTGGTGCCGATGGCAGCGCCCTGGGCGAGGATGGCCGACGACAACGCGCTGGGGACGGCACTGGTCAGGCCGACATCCTTGGGTCCGCCGCCGGTGTCCAGGTTCGCAGGCACCACGATCAGGGCGATGACGACGACGAGCATCACTATCAGCCCTGCCCGGAAGCTGCGTGACCTGCTGCGCTCGCGGACCTCGCGGAGGGCGACCAGCCAGGCCTGCCGCAGGCCGGTCATGCCGCCACCGCCTGGCGGAACAGCTCTGACAGCGTCGGGGGCTGGTAGGCGAAGGAGACAACATCACCGCTGGACCGGGCGGCGGCCACGACCGCTGCCAGATCGGCGTCGCGGTCGACCTGCAGCCGCGCATGTCCGTCTTTGGCTTCGACGACCTGGACCGTCGCCAACCTCGACCAGTCCGGCGCGAGCCCCCGGTAGCGGATGTCCACGAATCGTTGCGGAACGGCCGCCCGGAGGTCCGTCAGATCGCCGGCGAGCACGATGCGTCCGTGGTCGATGATGACCACGTCTTCACACAGCTCCTCGACCAGATCGAGCTGGTGGCTGGAGAACAGCACCGTCGCGCCCGCTGCGGCGAGTTCGGCCAGGAGGTCCGCCATGGCGGCCATGGCGATGGGGTCCAAGCCGGAGAACGGCTCGTCAAGAACGAGCAGGTCGGGCTCGTTGACGAGCGCGGCGATCAGCTGGACCCGCTGCTGGTTGCCGTGCGACAGAGCGTCCAGGCGGTCCGTCGCCCGGTCCGCGAGGCCGAGCCGCTCGAGCCACCGGTCGGCGATCTGGCCTACGTCGCTGTCAGTCCGTCCGCACAGTTGGCCGAGATACAGCAACTGCTCCCGGACTCGCATGCGTGGGTACAAACCCCGCTCCTCCGGCATGTAGCCGAACCGTGCCCGTTCCACCCCGGTGACGGGCGCGCCCCGCCACGACACCGCGCCGGCGTCCAACCGGACGAGCCCGAACACCGCGCGCATCGCGGTGGTCTTGCCTGCCCCATTGGGTCCGAGAAATCCGGTGATCCGGCCCGGCCGGGCCTCGAACGTACATCCGTCGAGCGCGGCCACAGGACCGAACCGCTTCGCCGCCGAGTCGAAAGCGAGCACGATCCACCTCCCCTTCCAGCCTCCCCGCCACGCCCTGGAGCGTTAGGGCACAACGGCCCCAACCAGGCGGGGCTCATGACCGCCTCGAACAGCCGGCGGTGAGCCCGATCCTGGAGCCGGCGGGGGTGCGCGGGTTGCTAGACGACGTCGCGTTGTTGGACGGCCAGGAGGCCGAGAGCCGCGGGTACAAGTCCCCAGGCGAGGAGCACCGCGAGGGCAGCCCACAGGTTGACGTCGGTGCTGACCCCTGAGATGACGGCGCCGAGCGTCGGCGGGATCCAGGAGGCGGCGTTGTTGAAGAGCTGGACGATGAGCGGCGGGAGGATGAACAGCACCAGCACGACTGCGGTGACGGCGCCACCGAGGTTGCGGATGATGGCCCCGAGTCCCGCGCCGAGAACGGCACCGAGAGCCCCGGCGAGGGTTGAGGCGGCGAGGAGTTGAGTCACGTTACCGGCCGCGACCATGAAGCCGTACTGGGTGCTCGGCAGCGCGGCGGCAACCCCGGCAATGATGAGCGCCTGACCGGCGAACCCCAGCACCCCGCCGCCCAGAAGAACCGCGGTCAGCTGGGCGAGGACCGCCCGCGGCCGCCTCGGGGACATCAGGAACATCGGCACGACCGTGTTGTGTCCGTACTCTCGAGCCACTGCGATGGCCCCGAAAAGTGCGGTACCGATCATGGCGTTGAAGGCGAACGCCATCAGCGATTGCTGGTCCGTGGCGGTGGCGATGAACCGTTTGCTGCCGTCCATGTCGGTGCCGAACATGACGACCGCTGCGTTGATGCCGGCGATCACGACCAGGACCGCGAGGAACCCCCACGGCAACTTGGTGGTGGTGAGCTTGCGGAGCTCGCCTCTGACGAGTCGTAGCCATGTCATAGCGGTACTACCTCCCTTGGGGACTCCTTCGGCAGGTCCTGCACGTTTGCGGGCGCATCGCCCGGCTTGTCGTCCTCGGTCCAGTCGAGGAACAGCTCCTCGAGGGACCCGGCCTCGGGGGCCAGTTCGTGCAGCGCGATGCCGGCGGCGCAGGCGCGGTCTCCGATCTCGGTGATCGGCAGCCCGCGGACGACCAGTCGCCCCTCGCTCGCGGCGCGCACGGTGGCGCCGGCGTCGACCAGGATGCGCGTCAGCGGCACTGGTGCGGGCGTGTGCACGGAGACGCCCGCTTTTCGCAGCGTTGACAGGGCTCCGGTGGCGACCAGGCGACCGTGGTTGATCACGACCACCTCGTCGGCGAGATGCTCGACTTCGGACAGAAGGTGGCTGGACACGAACACCGTGCCGCCGGCCGCCGCCCGTGCTCGCAGCAGGTCACGCAGCCAGCGGATCCCCTGGGGGTCGAGCCCGTTGCCGGGCTCGTCGAGCACCAGGACGGGTGGGTCGCCGAGCAGGGCGGCGGCGATCCCGAGCCGTTGCCGCATCCCCAGTGAGTAGGCGCCGACGTGACGGTCGGCGGCGTCTGCCAGGCCGACCATGTCCAGGGATTCGGCGACGCGGGGCGGCGCGATGCCGATGCAGTCGCCGAGGATCCGGAGGTGGTTGCGACCGCTGCGTCCGGGGTGGAACGCGTTCGGCTCGAGGACGACTCCGAGGGTGCGAGCCGGCTCGTGCAGCTCGCGGTAGCGGGTGCCGCCGATCGTGGCGCGCCCCGCGTCGGCGGAGGCGAGGTCGAGGAGGATCTTCATCGTGGTCGACTTGCCGGCACCGTTGGGGCCGAGGAAGCCGGTCACCCGTCCAGGCTGGACGCTGAAGCAGAGGTCGTCGACGACCACCTCGTGGCCATAGCGTTTGGTGACGTGCTCAATCTCGAGCGTGTACATGCGGATGTCCCCCTTCTCGGCGCGTGCCCGATCCACCTTCCCTTCCAGCGTCCCTGCCACGCCCGGAATCGTCAGGGCACAACGTCCCTAACCATGCGGGCCGATCACCTGATCGAGCGGCGGATGGTCAACCTTGCGACATCGATTGGGTGCCGATGACGTCGAGCAGGCGGAGCGCCTCGTCGGAGGGGGAGCCGGGCTCGGCGGTGTAGAGGACGATCCGTTGGTCGCGCTCCGGGATGACCAGGACCTCGCAGATCACGTCGATCCGGCCGACCTCCGAGTGGAAGATCGTCTGGCACAGGGTCTGCTGCCGGCCCACCTCGTGCCGCGCCCAGATCGCCGCGAACTCCGCGCTGCCGTCGAGCAGATCGGTCACCAGCCGGGCGATGGCCGGATCGTCCGGGTAGGTGCTGGTCGCGGCCCGCAGGTCGGCGGCCGCCTCCCGCGCGAACTCCCGGGTCGCGTCCTCGCCGAACAGTCGGGTCTGCCGGTCGGTCAGGAACCGTAGGCGCAGAAGGTTCCGATCCCGCGGCGACAGGGCGGAGAAGTCCGTGATCAACGCCGCCGCCAGTGGATTCCACGCGAGGACGTCGTACTTCGCGTCCAGCACCAGCCCTGGTACGTCGAGCCGCGCCAGCATCCGCAGTACGCCGGTCCGCACGTCGGCCGGTGGACCCGGAGGCGGACCGGGTTGCTCGCCGCCGAGCCGGAACAGGTGATCGCGTTCGTCGTCGGACAGCCGCAGTGCGCGGGCCAGGCCGGTCAGCACCGCGCGGGACGGGCGTGGACCGCGGCCCTGCTCGAGCCGGGTGTAGTAGTCGGTCGACATGGTGGCGAGGCTCGCGACCTCCTCCCGCCGCAGCCCCGGCGTCCGTCGCCGCAGGCCCGCCGGCAGACCGACATCGGCCGGCTGCAACGCCTCCCGCCGGAGGCGGAGGAACTCCGCGAGCTGTCCCCGATCCATGAACCCAGAATCGCAGCCGTCGCCAACCGCAACCAGGGACTGCCGATCCCAGGCTCAACTCGCTCTGCCTCGGCACGCCGGACCGCAGCAGCCTGGACCGCATGACCACGCACAAGATCGCGCTCGTCACGGGCGCCAACAAGGGCATCGGCAAGGAGATCGCACGGCAGCTGGGGCAGGCCGGGTTCACCGTGCTGATGGGCTCGCGAGACCTGGCCCGCGGCGAGGCCGCCGCCAAGGAACTGGTTGCCGAGGGCCTCGATGCGACCGGGATCCAGCTGGAGGTGACCGACGAGCAGTCGGTGCGGTCCGCGGCCAGGGAGATCGAGAACACGTACGGACGCCTCGACGTACTGGTGAACAACGCCGCGATCATCCCGGCCGGCGACGACGCGGTGTCGCGAGTGGAGTCCGGCGTACTGCGGTCGGCGTTCGAGACCAACGTGATCGGTCTGGTTTCGGTGACGCAGGCGCTGTTGCCGCTGCTGTCTCGGGCTGGGCAGGCGCGGATCGTCAATCTGTCGACGTCACTGGCGTCGTTCGCGCAGGTCGGGGATCCGGAGTCGCGGATGTCGACCGTACTGACGCTCGGCTACAACTCGTCGAAGGCTGCGGTGAACATGGTCACGGTGATGCTGGCCAACGAGCTGCGTGCTACCGGGATCCTGGTGAACGCCGCCGACCCCGGGAACTGCGCGACGGACATGGGTGGCTGGGACGCGCCGCGCACGCCTGCGGAGGGCGCCGCCGTGGCGGTCCGGCTGGCGACCCTGGGCTTTGACGGAGCGACGGGCGAGGTGCACGCGGAAGCGGGCCGCCTGCCGTGGTGACGCCCGCGCGAGACTAGACGATGGCGCCGGACCAGGCCAGGGCCTGCTTGAGCAGTTGCCCGCGGCCACCCTCGAGGTCGGCGAGCAGGCTCGGCTGGAGCGCCTCGGCCGGCGTCAGCCAGGTGAGCTCGAGCGCGTCCTGGCGCGGGTCGCACTCGCCGGTGACCGGTACGACGTACACGAGCGCGACCGCGTGCTGGCGGGGATCGTGCAGTTGTGAAACGCCCGGGAACGGGAGGTACTCGGCGACCGTGGCCGGCACCAGGCTGACCGGCAGCCGGGGGAACGCTGCCGGGCCGAGGTCCTTCTCGATGTTGCGCTGGAGCGCGTCGCGGATCGACTCGCCGTGCAGGACGCGGCCGGACACCAGCGTCCGGGTGATCTCGCCGGTTGCGGCCGAGCTGCGCAGCAGCACCCCGACCTGCTCGATCTGGCCGAAGGTGTCGACGCGGGCCGGGACGGCCTCGACGTACAGGATCGGGACCCGCGAGCGGGTCTCGGCAAGCGCGAACTCGGACAGCCAGCCGGGGTTCGGGTCAGGCGTACGCAGCGACGTCATGGCCCCATCTTTGCCTACGGTCGGAAGGTGGAGCGGTAGCGGGAGGGGCTGAGGCCGAAGGTGGCGCGGAAGCGGCGGCTGGCGTGGCTCGGGTCGTGCCAGCCGACCATCGCGCCGACGGTCGCGATCGGCAGTTCGGTCTCGATCAGCAGGCCCGCGGCCCGCTCGGCGCGGAGGCGGTCCAGGTAGGCCATCGGGGAGATCCCCGCAGTCCGGCCGAACAAGCGGACCAGATACCCGGGCGCGAGGTTGACGAGCGCGGCGAGCCGGTCCAGCGTCCACGGCTCGTCGATGCTTGCCTCCAGCAAGCGCATCGCCTGCTGGACCGCCGGATGGGCCGGGTACGACGCTCGTCCGCCGGGCACCAGGGCGCCGGACAGCAGCCCGAAGACGTCCGGACCGAGATACGCGTTGCGCACCACCAGCCCGGCGCAGTCGGTGTACCCGTGCCACTCGCCCGGCCGCAGCACGACGACCGAGTCGGGCTGGAGCGCCACCTCGCCGGCGGCCGAGACGTGCGTACCCCGGCCCGCGACGACGACCGCGATCTCGAAGAACGCGTGGCTGTGCGGCGCGACGTCGGCGACCAGCTCGAGCCGCTCACCGGCGACCGGGAGACGCTGGTCGGGGAACACCTCGCTGCTCAGAACGTTGTGCACGCGCACCTCACAGGTCAAGATCGGTCAAGTCTTGGTCAACCACTGCCTGTCATCCACGGCCGGTACACCGCAGGCTGGAAGGACCTTCCCGGCAACGGATTTCGAGGAGCACACCGATGACCACGACCGACCCTACGGCACCCGCCGTACTGGATGAAGAGACCATTTCGGCCTATCGTCGCGACGGCGTGGTCCGGATCCGGAACATCATCAGCACCGAGGAGGCGGCCCGGTTCCGCGACGCCGCGATCGCGGCGAGCGCGTCGGCGGACGACTACGCGAACGGGTCGCCGATCTTCAAGCAGCACGTCAACGTCTGGCGGGACGACGCCGTACTGCGGGAGCTCACCCTCGACCCGCGGCTCGCCGCGGCCGCCACCGCGCTGGCCGGGGTGCCGGTGCGGATCTGGCACGACCAGCTGTTGATCAAACCGCCGCACAACGGCGCGGCGACCGAGTTCCACCAGGACGCGCCGTACTGGCCGCACGCCGGGTCGCGGGCCTCGCTGTCGGCGTGGGTCGCGCTGGTCGATGTACCGGTGGAGCGCGGGTGCATGACGTTCATCCCCGGCTCGCAGCGCCACCAGGATCTGCGCAGCCAGGATCTGGCCGATCGGGACGACATGTTCCGGGCCGCGCCCGACCTGCGCTGGGAGGAGCGGCTGACGATCCCCCTGCGGGCAGGGGACTGCACCTTCCACAACGCCTACCTGGCCCACTCCGCGACGCCGAACCTCACCGACGATCCGCGCATCGCCCACGTCGCCATCTACATCGACGCGGCCACCACGTACACCGGTGTCGGCCACGTCGTCACCGACGGTCTCCGCCTGACCGTAGGCGAACCGTTCGATGACGACCACTTCCCGCGGGTCTGATACTTCACGCTATGACATAAGTTGTCAGAGTGCCGCTGCTGACTGACATCCGCCCGCTGAAGGAGTCAGCGGACTTCCGGCGGTTGTGGGTCGGGTCGACGGTGTCGCAGCTCGGCCAGCAGATGACCGCGGTGACCGTGTCGATCCAGGTGTACGCGCTGTCGCACTCCACGTTCGCGGTCGGGCTGGTCGGGTTGTGCGCACTGGTGCCGCTGATCGTCTTCGGCCTGTACGGCGGGGCGATGGCCGACGCGATCGACCGGCGTACCCTCGCGCTCGTCTCGTCATCCGGACTGTGGCTGCTCTCGATGATCCTGGTGCTGCAGTCGCAGCTGCACTGGAACCAGGTGTGGATCCTGTACGCCGTCGTGGCCTGCCAGTCGGCGTGCTTCGCGGTGAACAACCCGGCCCGGTCCGCGATCATCCCGCGGCTGATCCGGCCCGAGCTGCTGCCGGCCGCCAACACGCTCAGCCAGGCCGCGTTCAACCTGGGCTTCACCGCCGGGCCGCTGCTCGGTGCGGCGGTGATCGCCTGGCACGGGTTCGCCGCGGCGTACCTGGTCGACGTCATCACGTTCACCGCGGCCCTGTACGCACTGTTCCGGTTGCCGCCGGTGCCGCCGACGGGACTGGTCCGGCGGGCCGGGCTGCGGTCGGTGCTCGAGGGGTTCACGTTCCTGCGGGCGGCGCCGGCGCTGCTGGCGACGTTCCTCGCGGACATCCTCGCGATGGTGTTCGCCCAGCCCCGCGCGTTGTTCCCGGCCGTG
Source organism: Kribbella sp. NBC_01510 (assembly GCF_045040325.1). Taxonomy (NCBI): domain Bacteria; kingdom Bacillati; phylum Actinomycetota; class Actinomycetes; order Propionibacteriales; family Kribbellaceae; genus Kribbella; species Kribbella sp. NBC_01510. The sequence continues at coordinate 4,073,376 of NZ_CP109418.1, forward strand.
GCGGGCGCGTTCTTCGCCGGCGGCGTTCGTACGGTCGGTGTCCTGCAGGCGGCTCCGGCGCTCGGCGCGCTGGTCGGAGTGCTGTTCTCCGGCTGGGTGAGCCGGGTGCGTCGTCAGGGCGTCGCGATCGTCGTCGCGATCACGGTATACGCCGCGGCGGTCGGGCTGTTCGGTCTGTCGCGCACGACCTGGCTGGGTGTCGGGCTGCTCGCGTTGTCGGGAGCGGCCGACATGGTGAGTTCGGCGTACCGCAACACCATCCTGCAGTCCGCCGCTCCGGACGCCATGCGTGGGCGGTTGCAGGGTGTCTTCATCGTGGTGGTGGCCGGCGGACCGCGCCTGGGTGACTTCGTCGCGGGTACGGCGGCGTCCCTCACCACCCCGACGATCGCGCTGCTCGGCGGCGCGACCGTCTGCATCGTCGGCCTGCTCATCCTGCTGGCCCGCAACCGGCCCTTCCGCGAGTACGACTCACAGGTCCGTGCGTTGAGCTAGGACAAACCCTAGCCGCCGGTCACCAGCTTCTTCAGCACGGTCGGCCAGGAGTCGACGTCCGGGTCGATCTGCTGCATCGGCTGGTCGTCGACGGTGACGATCTTGCGGTCGCCGAGCGGCTTCTTCAGCTTGATCGCGGTGAGCTCGACCTCGGTCGCGGGCGGGCACGGCGAGTCGCTGTCGACCAGCACGGAGATCTTGTCGTCGCCCTCCTCGACCCGCAGGTCCCCGTTGCACTCGAGGCTGGTCCCGATGAGCAGGTCGGCCTCCTTGTAGTCCGGCGCGTTCTGGATCCACTGGAGGTAGGTCGGGTGCTTCTTCCGGACCAGCTGGTACGACAGAACCGGCTGCGGCTTCGTCTCCTCGGTCGTCCCGGTGCCGTCGCCGAAGAAGCTGCCGAAGATCATGTTGATGCACGGGTCCTTGGCGTCCTTGCCATCGCCCTCGACCGCGCCGAACGCCCGGGCCGCGATGTGGCAGCCGTTCGCTTCCCGGTTCAGGGACACGTTGAAACCGATCAGGGCGACCGCGCCGACCACCATCGCGGCGGCGAGCATCCGCCGCGACCTGATCTGCTGCGGGCCGAGCACGCCGGCCGCCCGCTGAGCCTCGACCTGGGTCGCCTGCGGGTCCACCGGGTGCTGGCGGAACAGCGCCAGGATCGAGCTGGTCCACTGCGGATTGATCAGGGTCGGAACGGCATAGACCAGGATCAGCACCACGATCACGGCGACGGCGGGGAGGAGCGCCCAGTAATTTCGCACGGCAGCAAGATACGGGGCCATCGGGCCGCGCCCGAAAAACGGATACTCTTCGGAGGTGCCCGCGGAGACCTCTCAGACGCTCGACCGGGGACTCACTGTCCTCGAGTTGCTGGCGGACGCTCCGGACGGTCTCTCGATCACCGAACTGGCAGCCGCGCTGGGAGTCAGCCGGACCGTCGTCTACCGCCTGGTGAACACCCTCGAGCTGCACCGCCTGGTCCGCCGTGACAGTGAAGGCCGGGCGCGCCTCGGTCTGGCTGTGTTGCACTACAGCCGTCGCGTTCAGCCAACGCTCCGTGACGCAGCGCTGCCGGTGCTGCGATCACTCGCGGAGGACACCGGTGCGACGGCTCATCTGACCGTGGCCGATGGCGACGAGGCGCTCGCGATCGCGGTGATCGAGCCGAGCTGGACCGACTTCCACGTCTCCTACCGGATGGGCTCGCGGCATGCCCTCGACCAGGGCGCGGCCGGCAAAGCGATCCTGGCCGGACGCCGCAAACCCGACCCGGCCGGGCGGCCGTTCGTGGTCACGTCGGGGGAGTTGCAGGCCGGCGCGCAGGGCGTGTCGTCCCCGGTCCTCGGCGTACCGGGCGTCGAAGCCTCGATCGGCGTCGTCGTCCTCGGCAAACTCGACCGCGACTTCGTCGGCCCCCGCGTCGCCCGCGCGGCCGTAGAGGTCGCCAAGCGTCTCGCTTAGTTCTTCGTCGCCGCCTCGACCAGGGGCAGCACCCGGTGGGGGATCTGTTCGGCCAGCGCGATCACTGTGGATGCTCGCTGGATGCCGCGGACGATGACGACCTGGTCGATCACCCGCTGGAGGTCCGCGTTCGAGCGGGCGACGATCCGGCACCACAGGTCCTCGGCGCCGGTGATCGTGTGCACTTCGAGCACCTCCGGGATCCGGGCCAGCGCCGCGGCCACGGCCGTGTGGCCCGAGCCCTGCTCGATCTGCAGCGTCGCGAACGCCGTCACCGGATAGCCGATCGCGGTCGTGTCGATGTCCGGCCCCCACCCGCGGACGACACCGTCACGCTGCAGCCGGTCGAGCCTGGCCTGCACAGTGCCGCGCGCGACCCCGAGCCGCCGCGACGCCTCGAGTACGCCGACCCGCGGCTCGGCCGCGAACAGCCCCAGGATCCGGGCGTCCAGCGCATCCACCGACATGGCACCTCCCGCAGTGGTCAGGCTGACCAAATAGTCCAGCAGTCACCCCAGCATACTGAACAACCTGCGCAGTAGAACAAGGAACTGTTGCGCAACCTGCCTCCCCACCACGAGGCTCGGTGCACGCATCCGAACCGGGAGGATCACGATGACCAGCACCGACCTCACCCCCGCAGAGCTCGACGCCGATCTCGACCTCGACCAGCTGAAGCAGCTCGTCGGCCTGGTGCCGTACGACGAGAGCACCGACCCGTTCCCGGTCACCGCGATGGACGCGGTGGTCTTCGTGGTCGGCAACGCCACCCAGACCGCGAAGTACTACCAGCTCGCCTTCGGGATGGACCTGGTCGCGTACTCCGGCCCCGAGACGGGCAGCAAGGACAGCAAGGCGTTCGTCCTGAAGGCCGGCTCGGCCCGGTTCGTCATCACCGGCGGCGTCAGCCCGAAGAGCCCGCTGCTCGAGCACCACCGCAAGCACGGTGACGGCGTGGCCGACCTCGCGCTCGAGGTGCCGGACGTGGACAAGTGCATCGAGCACGCCCGCAAGCAGGGCGCCGTCGTACTGGAGGAGCCGAACGACGTCTCCGACGAGCACGGCACGATCCGCCGGGCCGCGATCGCGGCGTACGGCGACACCCGGCACACGCTGGTCGACCGGAGCAAGTACGACGGGCCGTACCTGCCCGGCTTCGTCGCGGCGACCACGCAGGTGACCCGGCCGGAGGGGCACCCGAAGCGGCTGTTCCAGGCGGTCGACCACGTCGTCGGCAACGTCGAGCTCGGCAAGATGGACGAGTGGGTCGGTTTCTACAACAAGGTCATGGGCTTCGTGAACATGGCCGAGTTCATCGGCGACGACATCGCTACCGACTACTCCGCGCTGATGAGCAAGGTCGTCGCCAACGGCAACCACCGGGTGAAGTTCCCGCTGAACGAGCCGGCCATCGCGAAGAAGAAGTCGCAGATCGACGAGTTCCTCGAGTTCTACGACGGCGCCGGCGCCCAGCACATCGCGCTCGCCACCAACGACATCCTGCGGACGGTCGACATCATGCGGGCGAACGGGGTCGAGTTCCTCAACACGCCGGACTCGTACTACCAGGACCCGGAGCTGCGGGCCCGGATCGGCCAGGTGCGGGTGCCGATCGAGGACCTGCAGTCCCGCGGCATCCTGGTCGACCGCGACGAGGACGGCTATCTGTTGCAGATCTTCACCGCGCCGGTCGGCGACCGCCCGACCGTCTTCTACGAACTGATCGAGCGGCACGGCTCGCTCGGCTTCGGCAAGGGCAACTTCAAGGCCCTGTTCGAGGCGATCGAGCGCGAACAAGAGCGCCGGGGCAACCTTTAAGGGTTCGCAGCCGCCATGAACCTTGCCGACAGCAACTGCACACGGCGTGTCGTCGTCCGATTACCGGATTGACTGTCCGGGCAGGGGCTGTTCGCGTAGTGTGCCTTCCTGAGTGTGCGTCGGGGCGCATGCTCAGGAAGGGTTCCGTCATGAAGACTCTGGGCATTCTGCTCAGCACCGTGGGCCTGGCCGGGGTGGGCGCGATCGCCCTCGCCGCGACACCGGCCCAGGCGGCCGAAGCCGCGAGCTGTTCGGGCGCGAGATCCATTGCGTCAGCGCCGATGCTGCGTGATCAGAGACCGCCCAGTTGGGGCACGGTCCGGCTGGTCCGGGACAGCTGTTCGCAGTACTGGGCCGAGATCACCATGGCGTCGCCGGTGGTGGCCAACGCGAAGGCCAACGCCTTCCTGGTCCAGTACGGCGGCGCCAACAGTGGTCGCGTGCTCAGCTGTGACAGCAGCGGCGGCAACGGCGCGGTGATCCAGGGCCAACGCACCTGCCGGACTCCCAAGGTCAAGTCGACCGACGGCGCTGTCACCTTCGCCGCGATCGGTCGCGAGTTCCACAACTACGGCGGCGGCTACGAGGAGATCTCGGAGAACGCCACCAAGCGCACCCGCTGAGCCCGCTCACCCGATGGGGTGACGCGTGGGGTGATTCTTCCGGAAGCGGACACCGTTACTGGCGCGTCACGTCGGAGGCAGCTACTAGGCTCGCAGTATGAGTGACGTTGTCGAGCAACTGCGCCAGGCGTTGCCTCCCGAGGCGCTGGTGACGGATCCGGACCGGATGGAGAGTTACCGGTACGACCGGGCGATGTTCTGCCCGGCCGGGATGCCGCTCGCCGTCGTACTGGCCCGGGAGACCGCGCATGTGCAGGCGGCGGTGAAGATCGCGGCGGAGGCCGGCGTACCGGTGGTGCCGCAGGGTGCCCGGTCCGGGCTGTCCGGGGCGGCGAACGCGCTCGACGCCTGCATCGTGATCTCGCTGGAGAAGATGGACAAGGTGCTGGCGATCGAGCCGGTCGACCGGTACGTCGTCACTCAGCCCGGCGTCTACAACGCCGTACTGTCCCGGGCCGTCGCCGAGCACGGGCTGTTCTACCCGCCGGACCCGTCCAGCTGGGAGTTCTGCTCGATCGGCGGCAACCTGTCGACGAACTCCGGCGGCCTGTGCTGCGTGAAGTACGGCGTGACCACGGACTATGTGCTCGGCCTGGAGGTCGTACTCGCGGACGGCCGGGTGCTGCGGACCGGCCGCAAGACCGTGAAGGGCGTCGCCGGGTACGACCTGGCCAAGCTGATCGTGGGCAGCGAGGGGACGCTCGGCATCATCACCGAGGCGACGCTCGCGTTGCGTCCGCAGGCGGCGAAACCACGGACGATGGCGGCGCTGTTCGGCTCCGGTGTCGTGGCGGGCGAGGCGATCCTCGAGATCATTCGCAGCGGTGTCTCGCTGAGCCTGCTGGAGATCATGGACCGGACCACGATCCGCGCCGTGAACAAGTACAAGCGGATGGATCTGCCGGACGAGGCCGCGGCGATGCTGATCGCGCAGTCCGACGCGGGTGGCGAGGCCGGCGCGGCCGACGTCGCCGCGGTGGCGAAGCTGTGCCGCGACCACGGTGCGCTGGAGTGCATCGAGGCGGAGGACGACGCCGAGGGCGAGCTGCTGCTCGAGGGCCGGCGGGCGGCGCTGACCGCACTCGAGCAACTCGGGACGACGATGATCGACGACGTCGCCGTGCCCCGGTCCCGGCTGGCCGACTTCATCGGCCGGATCGAGCAGTTGTCGGCCGAGCTGGACATCACGATCGGGGTGCTCGGGCACGCCGGTGACGGCAACATGCACCCGACGGTGGTCTTCGACCAGACCGACGCCGACCAGGCCGCGCGGGCACAGCAGGCGTTCGACCGGGTGATGGAGATCGGGCTCGAGCTCGGCGGCACGATCACCGGTGAGCACGGTGTCGGCGTCCTGAAACGGACCTGGCTGGTCGAGGAGATCGGCCCGGTCGCGATCGACGTCCACCGCGCGATCAAGGCCGCCCTGGACCCGAAGAACATCCTGAATCCCGGCAAGGTCGTGGCCGGCTAGCGGCTGTGACTCAACCGCAACGGAACTGCCGAGGCCATTCGACGTCCATGGCCGTCGGCTGTGACGTGCGGCCCGCACTATGGAAGGTAGTTGTCTGAATCTCCCGGGGGATCGATGAGGCAGGGTAGGAGGCGCCCTATGCGCACGCGGCCTTCGGGGCGTCGGTGGCCTGCCGCGCTACGCCGTACCGCGATCCCTGCCGTCGCAGCCTTCGTCGCCCTGACCGTCCTGTCCGCCTGCGCGAACGGCGGCGGCCTGCGGGTCGAGGGGGCCGAGGCGCCCCCGGCCAGTTCGACGCCGTCCATCGCCCTGGGCACCAACGGTGTGCAACCCGAGCTCAAGCTGACACCGGAGGTGGCCGTCGACCTGGCCCAGGTCCGGGTCAAGCTGCTCGCCGACAAGCACCTGCCGCAGTACGCGCGGAGCGTGCTAGAGAAATGTACGGTGATTCCGCGTTGCCTCAGCCGGGGTAAGACCGTTGATGTTATGCACAGCGGTACTCCTCAGCAGATCGTCTTCATCCACACCCTGGAGAATTTCGTCTTCGGTTTCTTCCTGATCGCCGTCGAGCCCTCGGGCCCGCGACCGATCTGGAGCCTGAAAGCCGATCTGCCGACGGTCAACGCCAGCCCGCAGGGTGAGTTGGTCGTCGAGTCGAAGATCTTCACGATCGACGACAAGGTCTGTTGCCCGTCGGGCGGGCGGATCGAGGTCTACCGTTGGGACGGCCGTCAGATGGCCAAGGTGAGCTCGACCGACCAATAAGGGAGACTGAAGTTCGGTGGTACCGGAAGAACCGGCAGCGCGCATTCTCATGGTCGAGGACGACGCGGTGATCCGTGAGGCGACCCAACTGACCCTCGAACGCCACGGGTACGACGTGACCACGGCCGAGGACGGCCTGGAAGCGATCGAACGATTCGAGAAGATCCATCCCGACGTCGTGATGCTCGACATCATGCTGCCCGGGCTGGACGGGATCTCGGTGTGCCGCCGGGTCCGGGAGACCAGCACGGTCCCGATCGTGATGGTGTCCGCCCGCGGAGACGCGCTCGACGTCGTACTCGGGCTGGAGGCCGGCGCGGACCACTACGTGACCAAACCGTTCGACACCCAGGTCCTGGTGGCCCGGCTTCGGGCGGTGATGCGGCGGGCGGTGTCCGATCCGGAGCGACCGACGCCGGCGGCCGGCTCGGGCGTGGAGTCGTTCGGCGACCTCGAGCTGGACCGCGAGGCCCTGGAGGTACGGCGTGGTGGGTCGACCGTCCAGCTCACACCGACCGAGCTCAAGCTGCTGATCGAGTTCGCCAACAACCCGGGTGTGGTGCTGAGTCGCTCCACCCTGTTGCAGCGGGTCTGGGACTACGAGTGGGGTGGCGACGGCCGCCTGGTCGACGTCCACCTGCAACGGCTGCGGACCAAGATCGGCGCGGACCGGATCGAAACGGTCCGCGGATTCGGATACAAGCTCAGGGCCTAGGAGTGGGTCTCCGTGGCAAGCTCGGGCTGATCTTCCTGCTGGTCTCGGCGCTCGCGATTCTCGTGCTGTGTGTCGCGGTCTACACCCAGGCACAGTCGGCCCGGCTGGACCGCACACGCAGTTTCGCGGACGAGCGGATCCAGCTCGCGGCTCAGAACTATGACACCAACGACGTCCCGGTGCTCGGGGCGAAGCTGGACGACCCCGATCTGCCGCCGCAGTTGCGCGAGGCGGTGCTGGAGGGCAAGCGGGCGACGTTCAAGACCGGGTCGCCGCGCGCGAAGATGTGGGCCGCAGTCGGGGTCAAGGACGGCAAGATCCTCTCGATCGAGCAGGACTACGAGACCAGCGACGACTCGATGAAGGCGCTGCAGCAGGCGCTCGTGCTCGGCGGGTTCGGGACGGTGGCGCTGGTCGCCCTGGTCAGCGTGATCCTGGCCGGCAGCCTGTCCAGGCGGATCGTCGCCGTGGCCGGGACGGCGCGCCGGATCGCGGCCGGCGATCTGGACGCGTCGGCGGCCGAGGCGGTCGGCAAGGGCAAGGACGAGGTGCAGTCGCTGGCCGCCGCGCTGGACACGATGGCCAGCTCATTGCGTGGTCAGCTGGAGGCCGAACGGCGGTTCACCGCCGACGTCGCGCACGACCTGCGGACTCCGGTCACCGGGCTGACCACCGCGGCCGAGTTGCTGCCCGCGGGGCGGCCGAGCGAGCTGGTCCGGGACCGGGCCAAGGTGCTGCGCCGCCTGGTCGAGGACCTGCTGGAGATCGCCCGGTTCGACTCCGGTGTGGAGCAGGCCGACCTCGAGCTGGTCGGCCTCGGAGCTTTCGTCGGGTCCGCGGTCGGCCGGCTGCGGATGCAGCAGGCGCTTCCGCCGGACTGCGTGGTGGTGCATCAGCTCGGTCCCGACGTCACGGTGTCCACGGACTCGCGCCGGGTCGAGCGGATCCTGGCCAACCTGATCGTCAACGGGCTGCGTCACGGTGCACCGCCGGTCGAGGTCACGGTCACCGGCCGGACCGTCGAGGTGGTTGACCACGGCAACGGTTACCCGGAGGAGTTGATTGCCGAAGGCCCGCGTCGGTTCCGGTCCGGGATGGCCGAGCGCGGCGTCGGGCACGGCCTCGGCCTGACCATCGCGGCCGGTCACGCCAAGGTGCTCGGGGCCGAGCTGACCTTTGGCGCGTCCGCCGGTGGTGGTGGTGCGCTGGCCCGACTCGTCCTGCCGGCAGGACCTGAGACGGAGTCGTGACACAACTATCCGCGACGCGACCGCGCCGCCAAGACCGCGAGCGCCGCGGCCTCGGTGACCTCACCAAGTGACGCGGCTCGCTCGTGAGGAGAGCGGCTGGTCGTGCCCGTGACCTCGGACAGGTAGTGGGGACCTCGGACCCTGCCCGCCGGTGCAAGCTGGTCGGGTGTGGTGGCAGCGGGGATGCGGACGGGGGCTGGGTGTGCAGCTCGACAGGAGGTGTCCGCCCCGGCCCCGGCCGGGCCGGTCGGGCCAGGCGTGAAAGCCTTGCCCGACCAGCAGTCCTGGACCGGCACCTCCTGTCGAGCTGCACCCCGGCCGACCTCACTCACCTCGCCCACACATCCAGCAGGAGAGCCGAAACATCCTGTCTCAGGTCCCCAGTTGGTGTCCGGGGTCCCGGTTAGTGGGTGCCGTAGACGTTGAGTTCCGCGGCCGATCCGAAGACCGCGCCGTTGAGTGAGCTGGTGCCGACGAACTTCACGAACCGTCCGGGTTTGGCGGCGAAGTCCAGCCGTTGCGTCGCCGTCGAGTTCGGGAACTCACCGGTCGCGACCGGCGTACCCCAGTCCTGGCCGTCGGCGCTGACGTAGAGCTCGTAGCCCTTGAACATCCCGTTCGTCCCGCTCTGCCGCGGCAGGTAGCTGAACCCGTCGACCTGGTACGTCGATCCGAGGTCGAGCGTGATGTGGTGCGGGAAGGTCGCCGGCGTCGGCACCTCCGACCACGCCGAATGCCACAGTGTGCTTGGGTTTCCGTCGAGAGCCGACGTCGCCGCACCGCCCGTGGCGACGTCCTCACTGCTCACGTCCGCCACCGTGATCCGGGACTGCGGCACGATGCCTGGCGGCAGCACGGTCGCCTCGGCACTGATCGTCGACTGACCACCTGTTGCCGTCAGCACGTACTTGCCTTCCGGCGTGCCGGCTGGTGGGGTCACGTCCCACTTGGTCGTCACACTGGCGCCGGGGGCAACAGTCGCGTGGGTGGCCGGAGTAGTCGCCGCGACGGTCCAGCCGTCCGGAGCAGTCAGCCCCAGCGTGACGTTGTCTGCGGCAACGACATCGTTGTTGGTGAAGGTAGCGACGACCGTGTTCGCCTCACCGGAGACGAGACCGGTCACACCGGACACCGCGACCGAAGTGCAGTCGGCCGGCTCCGACGTCGTGCCGAGGTCGGTGACGGCGAAGTTGTCCATGATGAAGTCCGCCTGGTCACCGCCGTCGGACAGTTTGCGCAGGCCGACCCAGTAGTCGCCGCCGCATCCGGCCACGAACTCCTGGCTGAAGGCCGCCTTCGTCCGCTGCTCGCCGATCGGCGTGGACTTGACCTCGACCGAGTCGGGACGGTCAACCCCCTGGACCCACGCGTACTGGCCGGCCCGACCGCTGGCGTAGTCGAAGCTGACCTTGTACTTGTGGCCGGGCTGGAAGTTCACCGTCCACGGTGCGGTTCGATAGACGAGCCCTTGGTTCTCCTCATGGGACTTGAGCGACCACTCGCCGTCGAGGACGTCGTCGACGAGCTTCCCGTTCCAGCCGGCCTGCGTGTACGGCGCATGCTTGCGAGCGAGCACGGTCCGTGGGTCGGTGACCCCACCGGCATCGCCCTTCACGAACGGTCCCCAGCCCTGGTCGACGTTCTCGAAGTCGTCGACAAGTCCTACGGCCGGACGCTTCGTCTCCACCACGCGGACGTCGTCGATGCGAACCTTGGCGGCACCGGCGGCCGCGCTGATGCTGAGGTCGGCACTGTCGCCCTTGGCGTCGAAGACGACGCGGGCTCGCTGGTAGTAGGCGCCCTGTTTGTCGTCGGAGGCAACCATGTTCTGGGCGGTCGATCTCGTCACCACGTTGTGTACGCCGTCTGCCGTCAGCATGGTCGGTCGGGACTTGCCCGGTTCGACCTCGATCCAGGCCGAGGCACTGTAGGTACGGCCGGCGGTGAGGCCAGTGATCCGCTGGCGCAGCGACGAGGTCTTGCTGCCGAGCGATGCGACGTGCTGGCCGTTCGCCAGCGTGTCGATCGTCGCGCCGCCGGTGGCGTTCCATGCGGCGAGTTCGCCGGCATTGAAGCCGGGATCCTTCAGGTGCGTGCTGTCACCCCAGTTCGCGCTCCGCGGTGACGGCGCCGCGTCCGGGTAGATCACGTACGGCTGGCCGGCGGTCGCGTCGAGACTGATCGCGCCGTTGTGCACAGGTGCGGACGCGACCTTGACCCGGCCGGTGTCGGTCAGCTTGTAGACCGAGAACTTCGGTACGCCCGCGAAGGCCGCCGGGAGCTGCCACGTCGTCCGGCCGCCGGCCGGGTTGTAGTGGTAGAGCTTCTTGTTGTTGTCCCAGGGCAGCAGGTACTTGTCACCGTCGAGCACCTTCGCGGCACCGGCGTACACGGTCCGCTTGCCGTTCTCGACCGCGCCGCGGACGCCGCCGGTGAAGGTGATGTCGTTGCTGTTCCAGTCGGTGATCTTCTGCTGCTGGAGGAACTTCGCCGGCAGGTTCCGCTGCCAGATGTTGGCGTAGAAGGCGTTCCAGTCGGTCTCGCCGGTCCAGCCCTCGAACTCGACGATGGCGGACTGGCCGAGGATCGGGTCGTTGTTCCAGACGTCCTTCTCGTGGTTGCGGACGAACCGGATGATCTGGCTGTTCAGGCCCTTGTTCGTCGGACCGCCGTAGTCGAGGTCGTTGGCCCAGTGCGACCACAGCGAAGTGCGCTCGTGCCGGTCGGCCCACTCGGTCGCGATCTGCCAGCCCTGGCCGGCCAGCTGCCGGGTCAGGCCGTCGGCGAGCCAGCCCGACTGGTAGTACACGTCGATGTAGAGCTCTTGCAGGTTCTTGTCGGTCTCGTCGCGGAGTTGCTGGAACCGCTTGACGATGTTGCCGGTGGCAAGGTCGGGGCGCTGCTTGATGTAGTAGCTCTGGTTCAGCCAGTTCCAACCCTTGGAGTTCTTGTCGACCAGGTCCTCGCTGAACGCGTTGGCCTCCGGGTAGGACTCGGTCGCGTTCACGTGGACGCCGAAGGCGGCGTTCCAGGACTTGCCCTGCTTCAGCAGCGTGTTCAGGTCGGTCAGGCCGCCGGCGCGGGTGTTGTAGTTGCCGCCGTAGTCCGGGTGAGCCGAGTCGTGGCCCTCGGCGCCGTACCCCTTGAGGATGGCCAGCTGGCCGAGGCCGTCGGTGGACAGCGAGATCCGCTTGACGTCGTCGAGCGTCCGCAGGAACGGGTGAGTCGCCTGGCTGGCGAAGTTGAACGGGATGTGCGTGACGACCCGGTCCTTGACCTGGTCGCCGCCTTGCGGCTCGGTCATGATCGAGCGGAACGCGATCGCGCCGTCCTGCCAGTCGACGGTCTTGTCCTGGTTCGCGTCCGGCGTCACCACGACCTTTGCCCAGGGCAACGGCTCGGTGTACGGCGAGGTGTCGGCGCGGTAGGTCCACTGACCGCTCCACACGCCGACACGAGTGCTGCCGTCGGCGGTCTTGCGGGCTTGGTGCCAGAACCGGGCGCCGTCGTCGACGGACTGGCCGGAGGGTTTGTCGTAGACGGAGTTCGACTCGATGCCGGCGGCCAGGCCGCTGGTGTTCACGAACGCGTACGCCGCTCCCGTCGCGGACGGCTCGGCCGGGGTCGCCGCGGTGACGGGCGTGATCTTGTCCGCGGTCCGGGTGGAGTCGGGGTCCAGTGTGGTGAAGGCGGTGGTCGCCCCAGCGTCCGTACTCGCGACGGACACCAGGTCCTGGTCAGGGATGTCGATGGTGTGCACGCGGCTGGTCTCGGTGTCGCGGACCGCGTCGATAGCGAACGTCGTCACCCGGCCACTCACGCTCAGGCTCGCATCCAGCTCCACGCCGGGCAGCGCGTCGAAAACCAAGTGGTACGACGCTCGCCCGCCACTGACCGTGGGTGGCGCGGACAGGTGCGCCGTCCGGGCCACTCCGTCGATGGTGACCGTCGAGATCGCATCTGGCTGGCCGCCGAGGGCCTGACCGGAGCCGTTGTCGACGTACTTGATCACCCGCGGGAAGTCGGCCCCGACAGTGACCGTCAAGTCGTTCGACCGAAGCGTCAGATCGCCGGCGGCGTGCGCACCCACAGGCACGCTCAACACGCCGGCAGCCATCGCTACAGTCAGTACTCCGCACCCCACTGAACGTTTCATGCGCAGAAAGTTCGCACGTAACCGCTAACACGTCAAGAGAAACGAACACTTATGAACAGGGTTGCTCAGGGAATGATCGTGCCCGTGACCTCGCCCAGGCCAACGCGGGAGCCGTTGGCAGTCGTGGCCCAGGCGGTGATCGTCACGTTGTCGCCGTCCTCGAGGAAGGTGTGCTCCTTGCCGTCCAGGACGAGCGGCTCACGCCCGCCCCAGGTGAGCTCGATGAACGAGCCCCGCTGGTCCTTCTCCGGGCCGCTGACCGTGCCGGACGCGTAAAGGTCCCCGGTCCGGACCGAGGCGCCGTTCACGGTCAGGTGCGCCAGCATCTGCGCCGGCGACCAGTAGATGTCCTTGTACGGCGGTGAGCTCACCAGTTGGCGGTTCAGATAGACCTCGAAGGTGATGTCGTAGTTCACCAGGTCGTCGCTCGCCAGGTAGGGGAGAACCGGCGGATCCTGCGCCGGCAGCGGGACGGCCGCGGCCTCGAGGGCCTCCAGCGAGACGACCCACGGTGAGATCGACGTGGCGAACGACTTCCCGAGGAACGGTCCCAGCGGCACGTACTCCCACGCCTGCAGGTCGCGCGCGGACCAGTCGTTCACGAGCACCACGCCGTACACGTGCTCGCGGAAATCCCGCACGGACACCGGCTTCCCGAGGGCGGACGGCGTACCGACGACGTAGCCGAGCTCGACCTCGATGTCGAGGCGCTGGGACGGCCCGTACGTCGGAGCGGCCGCGTCGGGCGCCTTGCGCTGACCCGACGGGCGAACGATGTCGGTGCCGCTGGCAACGATCGTGCCGGACCGGCCGTGGTAGCCGACCGGGAGGTGTTTCCAGTTCGGCAGCAGCGGCTCGGAGTCCGGGCGGAACAGCCGGCCGAGGTTGGTCGCGTGCTGCTCGGAGGCGTAGAAGTCGACGTAGTCCCCGACGTCGAACGGGAGCTGCAGCGTGACCGCCGACTGCGGGATCAGGTGTGGCTCGACGGTGTCCCGGTCGTTCTCGTTCCGGACGAGCTCGAGCAGCCAGTTGCGGGTCGCGCGCCAGGCCGGCCGGCCGAGCGCGAGAAAGGCGTTCAGCGTCGGCTCGGCGAACAGTTGCGCTCCGTCCAGCATCTGCGCGGACGCGAGCGGCGCGAGATCGATCACCTGGTCACCGATCGCGGCACCGACCCGCGGGTCCTCGTCACCGTGCCGGAACACGCCCAGCGGCAGGTTGTCCGGCCCGAACGGCGAGTTGGCCGGCATGTCGATCCAGGTCATCAGGGCCCCTCCAGCAGGTTCAGGGCGGCCAGGTCGTGGCGGGGTTCCTCGATACTGCACGAGCCGAACGAGGTGAACCAGCGGCGCGTGCTCACCGCCTGGTCCTCGGACAGTTCGCGGGCCTGGTCGGCGAGCGCGTCACCGTCCCGCGACGCCAGTACGGCGGCCAGCTCGTCCTGCGAGGCGCCGTCGAGAGACGCCCGGGTCGCGAGTAACACGTTCAGGAACCCGTGATGCTCGAACCCGGTGTCGGCCGCGGTATGCCGGACTGCGTTGTGCAGCCCGGCCGTGCACTTGAACGCGACCTCACGATCCAGACAGGCGGTGATGAACGCAGCGACCTGGATCTCCGACGGGAACAACGCCGCATCGAGCCCGCCGGTCCGCAGCTTGGCGGCGTACCCGGCGTCGGCGACGACGTCGAGCGCGCGCTCCCACGCCCCGTCCAGACCCACTTCGACGTACGCCGTCTCCTCGTCGAGGCAGTCGTCACACGCGCGGACGACGCGCAGCGCGTTGCGGGACAGGTCGTCCTCGTTCCGCAGCCGGACCTCGATCGCCTTCACCTCGACGTCGTGGGACCGGTCGCCGTACCGGACCGCGGGCTCGATCCCGCCGGCGCCGCCGGTGATCACGACGGCGACCTCGAGCGGACCGGCGCCGTCGCGGGCGGCCTCCGCGGCGATCTTCACCAGGTCCTCGTCGGTGCACACGAACGGCCCGACCAGATCGGCGTACGGCGACCGGCGGTGCGCGCGGTGGGCGGCGACGGCCTCGGCCAGCGGCAGGTCCCCGGGCGGGAACATCGATGCGTCGTCGACCAGGTGCCGGAACAGGGCAAGGACGGTTGACATGGCCCTGAGCCTAACGGATGCTTTCGGTAAGCGGACGCATGCGTCCGATAGTCGGATGGGCTGTGAGAAGTCCGGGAGCAGGGGTCATGACGTTCTACCGGCAGGTCGGCCAGGTTCCACCGAAGCGGCACACGCAGTTCCGGAAACCGGACGGCGGGCTGTACTACGAGGAGCTGATGGGGGAGGAGGGGTTCTCATCGGACTCGTCGTTGCTGTACCACGCCGGCGTCCCGTCCGCGATCGTGGACTCGCAGGTGTGGGATCTGCCCGACCTGGCCACCGTGGCCAATCACCCGCTCACCCCGCGGCACCTGAAACTGCACGACCTGTTCACCGACACCTCCAAGAGCAACGACCGGGGCGGTGGGGTGGGAAATGGATTCAACACCGTCGACGACCGCCGGCTCGTGCTCGGGAACGGCGACGTCCGGATCTCGTACGTCGTCGCCGAGCAGCCGTCGCCGTACTACCGGAACGCGATCGGGGACGAGTGCGTGTACGTCGAGAAGGGGTCGGCGACCGTGGAGACGGTGTTCGGGGTGCTGAACGCGGTCGAGGGCGACTACGTGATCATCCCGCGGGCGACCACACATCGCTGGCTGCCCGGCCCGAACGGTGTGCACGCGTACTGCATCGAGGCGAACAGCCACATCGCGCCGCCGAAGCGGTATCTGTCCCGCTACGGGCAGTTCCTCGAGCACTCGCCGTACTGCGAGCGGGACCTGCACGCGGCGAGCGAGCCGCTCGTGGTCGAGGACACGGACGTCGAGGTGCTGGTGAAGCACCGCGGCAGCGGTCCCGGCGGGATCGTCGGCAGCCGGATGACGTACGCGACGCATCCGTTCGACGTGGTCGGGTGGGACGGCTGCCTGTACCCGTACACCTTCAACGTGAGCGACTACGAGCCGATCACCGGACGGATCCACCAGCCGCCACCCGTGCACCAGGTATTCGAGGGCATCAATTTCGTGGTCTGCAACTTCGTTCCGCGGAAGGTGGACTACCACCCGCTGTCGGTGCCGGTGCCGTACTACCACTCGAACGTCGACTCCGACGAGGTCATGTTCTACTGCGGCGGCGACTACGAGGCGCGGAAGGGATCGGGGATCGGACTCGGCTCGATCTCGCTGCACCCGGGTGGGTACGCGCACGGGCCGCAGCCGTCGGCGATCGAGGCCTCACTGGGCGCCGAGCGGTTCGAGGAGCTCGCGGTGATGGTCGACACGTTCCGTCCGCTGGAGCTGGGCGAGGGCGGTCAGGCGGTCGACGACGGCGTCTACGCCTGGACCTGGGCCGGCCGCCGCACCTCGTAGGTCCGGATCGTGTGGGACTCTTGACCGGTGAGTGAGCACGGGGACGCGGCGCGGACCTTTGTCGTCGGCGTCGATCGGGATGCGGTGCTGCGCCGGCGCGAGATCGTCGCGAAGGTGCAGCGGCGCGGCGCCTGGGTGACGCTGGCGATCGGCGCCGTGGGCATCGTCGCCGCGCTCTACGCGGTGTTCGCGTTCCGTGGTGCGGGGATGTGGCCGTTCGCCGTGTTGTTGATCGCGGCAATGATCCCGCTGGTGCTCAGCACCGTGCTGGCGCTGCGGCTCCAAGCCGAGCGCCAACGCTGGTACGCCGCCAACGAGCTGCAGCCGGTCGCCATGCGGATGTCACCCAAGGCGCTGGAGCTGGCTTGCGAAGGAGCGGCGTACCCGGTGGTGCTGCCGTGGTCGACGGTCCGCGGCTTCCGGCAGGAGAAGCTCTTCGGTCAGTACGCTCTCGAGCTGGACCTTGCTCCAGGCGTCGGCGCCACCACGGCCGGCGTCCGCGGCCTCGACCAGCCCGCGGTCCGGACCGTCGTGAAGCCCAATCCGCTCCTGCGCCCGACCGGCCTGTATCTGGTCAAGTCGCTGGACCAGCCGGTCCACGTCATCGACGAGGCCCTCAAGCACTTCTCCGGGGGCACCGCCGGCGTC
Organism: Kribbella sp. NBC_01510; assembly: GCF_045040325.1. Taxonomy (NCBI): domain Bacteria; kingdom Bacillati; phylum Actinomycetota; class Actinomycetes; order Propionibacteriales; family Kribbellaceae; genus Kribbella; species Kribbella sp. NBC_01510. The sequence goes on from NZ_CP109418.1 coordinate 4,090,213, forward strand.
CGTCACTAACCAGCTAGCAGGGCAGGCTCTGGTAGGTGTAGCCCAGCTTGGTCAGTTTGGTCAGGGCGCTGTCGAGGGCTGCGACGGTCTGGGAGCGGTTGCCGCCGCCGTCGTGCATCAGGATGATCGCGCCCGGCCTGGCGCCGCGCAGGATCTCGTGCTCGATCTTCGCCGTGCCCGGCTTGGTCCAGTCCTCGGTGTCGACATCCCACAGGACCTGGCGCTGGTGCAAGGCCGCCGCGGTCGCCGCGATCTTGGCGTTCGTGGCCCCGGTCGGCGGGCGCAGGCATTTCGATTTCACGCCGGACGCGATCTCCTGCCGCATCTTCGCCACCGGCAGGAGGGTCAGCGTCTTGTGGTCCCAGGTGTGGTTGCCGACGTGGTGACCGGTGGCGCGTTCGAGCGTGACCAGCTCGGGGAACTGTGCCACCTGGATGCCGAGCACGAAGAACGTCGCGTGCGCCTTGTGCTTGCGCAGGACCTGCAGCACCTTCGGCGTCCACTCGGGCTGCGGTCCGTCGTCGAACGTCAGGTAGAGGACCTTGCCGTGCGCGGTCAGGTTCCAGTCGTCCGGCGCGGTCGTCGGCGTGATACTGCGCTGGGACGGGTGCGGCGGTTTCCGCGGCCCGACCGATGTGTCCTGTTTGTGCGTGATCGGCGGACTCAGCGGTCCATGCGCCGAGGCGGCCTGGACGACGGGCGCGGCGCTGGTGATCGAGTGGTCGGACGGCTTGGCGGCCTGGGCGAGGACGGCACCGCAGAGCAGGGCGGCGACCAACGGCAGGATCTTGCCGGGCGGCTTGGTCATGATGGGCATCTTCTCGTGCCGACGGGGGCATCCGGGCATCGGGTCCGGGGTGTGTCGGCCTTAGGGTGACCAGATGCCGGGGACCCCGGCGCAGGCAGCAGCGACCACACGTGAGGCGAATGATGACGGACAGCGGTGAGCGCACGACGATGACGAGGCGAACTGTGATCGGCGGTGCCGCGGCGCTGGCCGCGGCCGGGTTCCAGGCGGTGCCCGCGTACGCCGGCCACGGCGATGGGGGCAGCGGTAAGGCGGTCCGGCTGACCGTGATGGGCACCACCGACCTGCATGGCAACGTCCTGAACTGGGACTACTTCAAGAACGCCGAGTACGACGACGCCGCGCACAACGACATCGGCCTGGCCAAGATCTCCACGCTGGTCACCGCCGTCCGGGACCGGATCGCCGCCGAGCGGCACGCGCCGCGCCCGCTGATGCTCGACGCCGGCGACACCATCCAGGGCACCCCGCTGACGTACTACTTCGCCCGGATCGAGCCCATCACCGGCGGCCATATCCACCCGATGGCGGCCGCGATGAACCAGATCGGGTACGACGCCGCGGCGCTGGGCAACCACGAGTTCAATTATGGGCTCGACATCCTGCGCAAGTTCCAGCGGCAGTTGCGGTTCCCGCTGCTCGGGGCCAACGCCCAGGACTGGACCACGGGCCTTCCGGTCTTCCCGCCGTACGTGCTGAAGCGGGTGCACGTGCCGGGCGAGAAGCCGATCACGGTCGGCATCCTCGGCCTGACCAACCCGGGTATCGCGCTCTGGGACAAGGCGAACGTCGACAACAAGATCACCTTCGGCGGCATCGTCGAGCTGGCCAAGCTCTGGGTCCCGCGGGTCCGCAAGGCCGGCGCCGACGTGGTGATCGTGTCCGCGCACTCCGGCATGGACCTCTCCTCGTCGTACGGCGACGCCCTGCCGTACCCGGAGAACGCGTCGGTGCTGATGGCCGAGACCGTCCCCGGCATCGACGCCGTGCTCGTCGGGCACGCGCACCTGGAGATCCCGGAGCGCCTCGTCACGAACACGGCCAGCGGCGAGCAGGTCGTGCTGACCGAGCCGCTGAAGTGGGGGATGCGGCTGTCGCTGATCGACCTGGATCTGCAGAAGGTCCACGGCCGCTGGAAGGTCGTCGGCCGGCACAGCCAGGTGCTGAACGCGAACACGGTCGACGCCGACCCGAAGGTGGTCGCCGTCCTGCAGAAGGACCACGACAAGGTCGTCGAGTACGTCAACGGCAAGATCGGCACCTGCAAGGAGGCGATGTCCGCGGCGACCGCGCCGTGGGAGGACACCGCCGCGCTGGACTTCGTCAACTTCATCCAGGCCGACGCGGTGTCGAAGGCTCTGGCCGGTACGCCGCAGGCCTCGCTGCCGGTGCTCGCGATCGCCGCTCCGTTCAACCGGGCGGCCGCGATCCCGGCCGGTGACGTGTCGGTACGCGACGTGGCCGGGCTCTACATCTTCGACAACACGCTGCTCGCGGTGACGATGTCGGGTGCGCAGGTCAAGGACTACCTCGAGTTCTCCGCGCAGTACTTCAAGCAGGTGACCGGCACCGGGCCGTTCCCGTCCGACCAGGTCACCAATGCCCCGACCCCGACGGCACCGATCGGTACGCCGGACTACAACTACGACATCATGGGCGGCCTGACGAAGCCACTGACCTACAAGATCGACATCGCCCAGGCGGTAGGATCGCGGATCACGGACCTCGCGTACGACGGGGTCGCGCTGGCGGCCGACCAGCAGTTCGTGGTCGCGGTCAACAACTACCGGCAGTCCGGCGGCGGCAACTTCCCGCACGTCAAGACCGCGCCGGTCGTCTACAACCGCCAGGTCGAGATCCGCCAGCTGATGATCGACTACGTCACCAGCACCGGCACGGTCGACCCGGCCACCTTCCACACCGTCGACTGGTCCCTCACCTCGAACGGCACCCCGATCACGATCACAGGCTGACCCTGCCGGCTGGTCTGCCCACGCGCGCTCCCGGTCAGGTTAGCCACTCGCAGAAGCCGCAGGCGGCGCTGTCGGCGGCCAGGGGCCAGGCGGACCGGGGTTGTAGCGACCTGGCGACCTGTTCGGCTCTTGCGTCGTGCATGCGCTGGGCGTCAGCGCCGCCGTAGGTTCCGGAGCGTACGTACGCCCACTGGCGGTCGCCGGCGTGGACGAAGTAGCGGGCCTCGCCCTGGTCGCCGCGGGCTTGCCAGAGGTTCGGGGCCAGCGCCGTGCACTCGGTGACCGGGCCCTCGGTTTTGTCCTCGAAGCCGGTGCAGGGGGCCTGGTCGGGGTCGAGAGTACGGGTGGTGACGTCGATGTCCGCGATCCGGTCGCCATGTGCGGTGGGGCGTTCGAGTACGGCGTAGTCGACACCGGTGCTCGAGTAGCTCACGCTGTACGGCCAGGTGCCGTCGAGGTCGGTCTGCAGCGGTCGCTCGACGACTGCCTCGATCTTGCGCTGCTCCGACCACACCGCGACCAGCTTGGACGCGACCGGAAGGGTGGCGATCACCAGAACGCCGGCCGCGACCACGACTGTCCGCAAAGGTATCCGCCACCGATCACCTTCGGCTCGCCGGTAGGAACTGCCGACGAGCGTGCCGGCGACACCCACGATCGCGGCCAGGAACACCAGCAGTGGTGCCTGGCCCAGGAACGCACCCCACGCCGCGCGCACGAGCAACAGAATCGTTGCCGCGGCGCCGATACCGAAGATCGGGCCGGCGCCGAGCCGGACGGCCAGTACGAGGACAGTCACGGCGGCGGCGATTCCGCCCACCGCCACGCCGGCCCCGATCCCAGTCACGACCGCCAGACACTCGTAGTCGTCCGTGCAGTCGCGCGAGGCGATGTTGGTTGCGATGACGGCCGCCACCACGGCTACTCCGGCCCCGACGCCGAGTGCGATCAGGACGCTGCGGACGGCCGCCCGCGACCAACTCTTCTCGCTCATAGCAGCACGGTAGGTGCGGTAGGGATCAGTCGTCCGTTGTCTCCGGCAACGTTCATGAGCATCGTCCGGGACCCCGCCGGCGCCGGTCAGGTGAGAGTGACGCCGGCCGCCCGGAGTTCGGTGAGTGCCTGTTGCGTGGTGGCGGGTGCGACTCCGGCGGTCAAGGTGGTGAGGACCGTCGTGGCGAAACCTGCGTGGTGGGCGTCCAGAGCGGTCGCTCGGACGCAGTAGTCGGTGGTGAGTCCACAGATGTCGACCTCGGTGACACCCTTGGACCGCAGCCAGTGCTCGAGTTCGTGGCCGCCTTCGTGGGCTTTGCCCTCGAAACCTGAGTAGGCAGCCGCGAACTCGCCTTTGTTGAAGATCGCGTCGAACGGCTGAGGGTCCAGGTTCGGGTGGAAGCTGACGCCGTCGGTGCCGGCCACGCAGTGCCGCGGCCAGGAGTCCACGTAGTCGGGGTGGTCGGAGAAGTGGTCGCCCGGGTCGACGTGGTGGTCCCGGGTGGCCACGACGTACGCGTACTGCCGGTCCGCCGGGTCGTCCTCGTGCCACTTGTGTAGCAGTTCGCCGATCCGGAACGCGACATCCGCGCCGCCGCTGACCGCCAGACTCCCGCCCTCGCAGAAGTCGTTCTGCACATCAACCACGATCAGTGCCCGGGCCATCGCGACGCTCCTTTGTCAGGTGTCCTAGGCCAACGGTACAAGCGTTGCCGCCCGCAGACCCCGGATTGCGGGCCGTCGGTGGGTCACCCGGCCAGTAGTTGGCCTCCGGTCACGCGCACGATCTCGCCCTGGATCGCGGTGGTCCGCGGCGAGGTGAGGAAGAGGATCGCGTCGGCCACGTCGGTGGTGTCCGGCAGTTTGCGGGCGCTGAACCCGGCGGCGATCCGGTCGAGCGCCGGCTTGGGGATGACCCGGTGCTCGCCATTCTCCAGGGTGATACCAGGCATCACGAGGTTGACCAGGACGCCGTCCCGACCGAGGTCGTGCTGCAGCGCGGTGACGAACCCGTGCAGCCCGGCCTTCGCCGCGCCGTACGGCCAGGACCCCGGCAGCGGACGGACAGCCACATCCGTCGTCAGCAGCACGAGGCGACCGTGGGCCGAACGCCGCAGCGCCGGCGCCACCTGCTGCACCAGGTGGAAGTTCCCCTCGAGGTTGGCCCGCAGGATCGGGATCCACCACTCCGGCTTGGCGTCCTCGATGTTCTCCGGCCGGTCGTTGAACCCGAGGTTGCCCCAGTTGACCGCGTTCCCCACCACCGCGTCGAGCCCGCCCCACCGCTCGACGGTCGAGGCGACCGCGGCTGCGATCGTCTCCGGCTCGTTCAGCTCCATCGGTACGACGTACGCCGTACCGCCGGCCGCCTCGATCTCCTCCGCGACCGCCTCGGCCGCGTCCTTCCGGGAGTTGTAGGTGATCGCGACCCGTGCACCTTCGCGCCCGTACGCGACCGCGGTGGCCCGCCCGATCCCCGACGACCCGCCGGTCACCAGCACGGCCGCGTCCTTCAGTCCCAGCTCCATGAACCGCTCCTCCACTAACATTTAGTCGGCTAACCAGAAAATTTAGCCGTCTAATAAAACCTCGTCAACCCACCCGCGGTGACCTGCCGATGTGAGCCGAGAGTTATCGTGTGCTGGCACACCGTCACAACGCACGAGTCATGGGCTGGCGCCATCCGCCGGAGCGGCCCTTGGGGGCGCTCATGAAGAAGGCAGTTCTTGCACTTGTCACCACCGCGGCCGTGGTCGCCGCCGCGCTGGTCCCGTCCGGCCGGCCAGTGGTGGCGGCGACGGGCGGCCAGTCGGGCCAGGCCCCGTCGGGGTTCGCCTCGGCCCTGTCCGCGGTCAAGTACCCGACGTGGCAGACCAACGCCAGCGTGAACGCGCTGGCCGTCGCCGGGAACACGGTGTTCGCGGGCGGCCTGTTCACCCGGATCCGGCCGCCGGGCAAGCCGGTGGGCGAGGGGGACGCGGCCCGGAAGTACGTCGCTGCCTTCAACCGGACCACGGGTGCGCCAACGCGGTTCGCCCCGAGTGTCAAGGGCCCGGTCTGGAGCATCGCCACCTCCCCGGACGGCAAGTGGGTCGTGATCGGCGGCGACTTCACGGCCGTGAACGGCCGGCCCCGCCAGCGCGTCGCGCTGTTCAACGTGGCCACCGGCAACCTTGTGGCCGGGTGGGATCCGGCGGTCAACTACCGCGTCGCGGCGCTGGCGATCACCGGCAACACCGTCTACCTGGGCGGCTCCTTCGGCCGAGTGGGCAAGGTCCCCCGCAATCGCCTCGCCGCCGTGGCCCTGAACACCGGCGCGCTGCTGCCGTGGAATCCGGACGCGGACGACGACGTGCACGCGATCGACCTGTCCGTGGACCGTACGCGCGTCTTCGTCGGCGGCGGCTTCACGACGCTGAACGGCGCGGAGCACCACGCGCTCGCCATGCTGAACGCGAAGACCGGTGCCGCGTTCGCGATGCCGGCCGCCGCTGCGATCCCGGCGGAGACGCCGGACTGCGACAGCCGGGTCAAGGACATCGAGACGCAGGGTAACAAGGTCTTCGTGGCCAATGCCGGCAGCGGCATCGGCTGCTACGACGGCGTCCTCGCCGCCGACGCGACCACCGGCAAGTTGCTGTGGCAGAACCACTGCCTGGGAGCGACCGAGGCGATCAAGGCCCTCGGCAACTGGCTCTACAAGGGCTCACACGCCCACGACTGCAGCGAGGACGGCGGCTTCGGCGACGACACCGGCATGCACCACCTGCTGGTGTTGAGCACGTCCACCGGCAAGCTCGGCCCCTGGTTCCCGAACACCGACGCCGGAGGCGAGACCCTGGTCGGGCCGCTGGCGTTCGCGTCCGGCGGCAACGACCTGTGGGCGGGCGGCGACTTCACCGAGGTGAACGGCGTACCGCAGCAGGGCCTCACCCGGTTCACGAATGCTCCGGGGGGTGCGGTGCCGGCCCAGCCGGGTGCGCCGGAGGTCTCGAGCAGCCGCGTCAACAAGGTGACGGTGAGCTTCGCCACGGTGGTCGATGTGGACAACACTTTGCTGACGTACACGGTGTACCGGGGCAAGACCAGGATCGGCACGTGGTCGCGCTACTCGTACCCGTGGACGGCACCGACCATCACGACGTTCACCGACAGCCGCCTGACCAGCGGCCAGACCCTCGGCTACCACGTCGAGGTGACCGACGGCCGCAACGTCCGCAAGGGCACGGCCGCGGCGGTCAAGGTCCGCTGATCAAATCCGGTGCGACCGCGGCGACGGTGAAATAGGCTATTGGCCGAGTCGACACGTCGAGGAGTTGGGGATGCCCGGTCAATCGAGCACGCGCTGACCTGAATCGTCATCGCGTGCTGCTTCCGATGTAAGCGGCACGGTTCTCCCTGCCCTGGTGCGTTCCGCCCGGGGCCGACTCCAAGGACTTCCTCGTGTCGCTGCCGTCGCGCACGCCCAGCCTGTGGGCGCATCGTGATTTCCTCAGTCTCTGGCTCGGCCAGACCGCATCGCAACTCGCCGGCTTTGCCGGCCAGGTGACCCTGCCACTGGTCGCCGTCGTCTCACTCGGAGCCGGGGCGGCCCAGCTCGGCGCGCTCCGCGCCGTCCAGCAGCTCCCGATCCTGATCTTCTCGCTGTTCGTCGGCGTGCTGGTGGACCGGTGGCGATCCCGCACCGTGATGGTGTACGCCGACCTCGGCCGAGCGCTCGTCCTCGCGGCCGTCCCGCTCGGGTGGATGCTCGGTCTGCCGTTCCTGTACGTCGTGGCGTTCACCGCCGGCGTGTTCACGGTCTGTTTCGACGTGGCGTACCAAGCTGCCCTGCCGCGGCTGGTCGAGCGTGATCAGCTTGCCCAGGGCAACAGCATGCTGGAGACCACTCGCTCGGCCGCGCAGATCTGCGGCCCGGCGCTCGGTGGCGCGCTGGTGTCGTTGCTGACCGCGCCGATCGCGGTCCTCGCGAGCGCGGTGTTGTTCGCCTTTTCCAGTTTGTCGATCCGGCGCATCCGGCGGCTGCCGAGCATGACCTCTGAGGCGTCCAGCGGCGTGGTGCGGCAGATTCGCGATGGACTGCGGATCGTCGTGCACGACGGGTCGCTGCGGGCGATCGCGACGGCGACCTGTGTGTACCAGTTCTCCTTCACCGCGCTGACCACCGTGTATCTGCTCTTCGTGACGCGCACCCTGGACCTGCCGGGCGCAGTAGTCGGCCTGGTGCTCGCCGCGTTCGGTCCGGGCGTGCTGATCGGCTCGCTCCTGTCCAGTTGGCTGCCCCGATGGTTCGGGTACGGCCGGGTCGTGGTGTTCGCCGCTTTGAGCTCCGACCTAGTCATGCTGTGCACATCAGCGCTCCACGTCTCCGGACTGGCAGTGGTGGCCGCACTGATCACCATCAACGTCCTGTACGGCGTACTGAGTCAGACCGTCGACATCGCGGTGACGGCTATCCGGCAGGCGGTCACTCCGCTCCCGGTCCAGGGACGTGTCGTCGCCACGATCAACTTCCTCGGCATGGGCCTGACCCCGCTCGGCGCCCTCCTCGGCGGCGCCGCGGCCGGAGCTTTCGGCATCCGGACCGCACTCTTCGCCGCCACCGCGGGCATGTTCCTCTCACCGCTCGCGCTGAGCCTGTCCCCACTGGCTCGCCTGGGCCGCAGCCTGACGCGATGAAACGGGTCGCGGTGAGCGCTCGAGACCCTGTTCCTATGCTGTCAGGGTGCATCCGTCCTCCTCCCGTCCGCCGCGCGTGCTGTCGTGACGGGACCGGAGCAGCTGGCCGTCATCGCAGCGGGGCTCGGGGCCGGCATGCTGACCTCGACGGTCGGCGTCGCGTCGTTGATCAGTTTCCCGGCCCTGATCGCGCTCGGGATTCCGCCGGTGGTGGCCAACGCGTCGAACACGATCGGACTGCTCCCGGGAGCGCTGAGCGGCTCGTTCGGGTATCGCCGTGAGCTGCGCGAGATCTCCCGGCCGATCACGATCGCGGTCGTCCTGACGTGTGCGATCGGCGCGATCGGTGGTGCGGCGTTGCTGCTGGCGCTGCCGGCCGGAGTCTTCGCTGCGGCGGCGCCGTGGCTGATCCTGTTCACCTGCCTGATCGTCGGCGTCCAGCCCTGGATCGCACGCCAGTTGCGCGCACGGAACGGGCAGTCCCACGAGACGATGACTCCGGCGACGACCTTCTTCACCGCCCTGACCGGCGTCTACGGCGGGTACTTCGGCGCCGGCGCGGGCGTGATGATGATGGCGGTGCTCGGTCTCGGCCTCGACCTGGAGCTCCGGATCGTCAACGCTCTCAAGACGCTGGCCCTGCTGGCCGCGAACCTGGTCGCGAGCGTGATCTTTCTCTTCATCGCAGACCTCGACCTGACCGCGGCCGCCCTGCTGGCGATCGGTTCTGTCGTCGGCGGGTACGTCGGCTCGCACATCGGCCGCCGTCTCCCGAGCGGACTCCTCCGCGCCCTGATCGTGATCGCCGGCGTCGTCGCCGCCGTACTGATGCTTCGCTAGATGTGCTGCGTGATCGCGCCCACGGCGATCAGCAGGCAGATGCCGCCGTTCAGGTACTTGTGGGTGAAAAGGATCGCGACGAACTCACGGATGGTTGCCGTCGGCCAGTAGTACGCCGCGGTCGGGGAGCCGATCACCTGGCCGTTGACCTTGGCCTTCCGCGCGGTGAGCGCGGCCCGGAACGCGTGGAAGTTGTTCGTCACGATCAGGCACCGGTATGTCGGCCGCAGGTCGACCATCAGCTCCCGGCTGAAGGTCAGGTTCTCCATCGTGCTGGTCGACTTGTCCTCGCGCAGGATCCGGTCCGCCGGCACACCCCGCTCGATCAGGTACGACGCCATCGCGTGCGACTCGGGGATGTCCTCGTCCGGGCCCTGGCCGCCGGACGTGATCAGCAGCGGCGAGCGCCCTCTGCGGACGGCCCGGTCGTACACCTGCTTCGCCCGGTCCAGCCGGCCGGCCAGCAGCGGCGGGACCCGCGAGCCGCGCAGTCCGGAGCCGAGGACGATGACGAAGTCGACCTTCCGGGACGAGCGGACCCGGCTGTAGACGAAGGAGTAAGCAAGGAAGCAGACGAACAGGAACGAGATGTAGGTGAGCACGCCGATCAGCACCGACCGCACCGCCGCGAGCGGCTCCCAGCCGATCTTCTGCACCGCGACGCTGAAGACGACGAACCCGATGATCCCGAGCCCGGCGAGCAGCGACAGCAGGGTGGCCGGCCGCCGCCCCTCCCGGCGCAGCATCGTGATCCCGGTGATCACCAGGAACACCGCGAGTACACCGATCGCCAGCGGGATCGCGACCAGGATCGCCACCACCAGCAGCCGGGCCGCGGTCGCGTTGACGGACTCGAGCGCGAAGATCACCCCGAGCCCGGCGAACATCAGCGTCAGAACGAGGAAGATCCCGTTCTTGAACAGCCGCCGATCCCGCCCGAAGCTGACCGCGAAGACGAGAAGCCAGAAGCCGGCGACGGCGAACGAGATGAGCATCGGGCGCCATCCAAGCACGCGGATGGCGCCCGATGGGTCACGCCAGGCTGGTCAGTGACGAGATCGATGCCTTGTGCAGGTGGGTGATGACGTTCTTGGTCTTCGGGTCGGACCGGTACTGGTAGGAGCCCGACTCGAACACCAGGTACGCGCGGCCGCCGTACTCGGTGATGCCCTCGGACATGCTCGGCGCCCGGAAGCAGCTCAGCGTCGCCTTGTCCAGATCCGGCTGTCCGCGCCGGACGACGTACAGGTTGCTCAGCTTGTCCCGGCCGTACGACGTGCTGAAGATGAAGTGCGACTTGGTGACCAGCAGGCCCTGGGTCTTGGTCGGGATCTCCCACGCCCTGTTGATCGTGGTCAGCGTGCCGTCCGGCTTGATCTTGTATTCGTACATCTTGCCGCGGCCGGTGTCGTTGAACTTGCCCGACCACAGCGAGTCGCCGTAGCTGGTCAGGAACGACGCGCCGTAGACCTTGCGCTCGGAGCCGGTCGCCTTCACGTACGGCGTGCCGGACTTCTTCATCGCGGCGGCCAGGGTCGACAGCTTGTACTTGCGGATGCCGTTGGTGCTGCCCTGGACGAAGGCCCAGCCGTAGACGGTGGTGATGCCGCCGCCATGCGTCTCGGCGATCGCGACGTCGCCGACGACCTTGTTGGTGGCCGGGTCGATGCCGACGATGATCGAGTTCTTGCCCGGGTGATACATCGTCACCAGCAGCAGGTTCTTCGAGCCCGACCAGTTCCACCAGGTGCCGATGCCCTGCGGGGTGTACGAGCCGAGTCGCGGCAGCGCGGCGCTGTTGCTGAACCGGCTGTCGTACTTCTTCGAGGCCGATGGCCCGTCGTAGAAGTGGCTGCCACCGGCGCTGGTGTCACAGCTGATGGCGCGCGTAGCCGTGACGGCGGTAGCGGTGGCGGCCGTGGCCGGCTGCGACGGGCCTTTGACGGCGACGGTGATCGCGGTGCCGGTGGCCAGGACACCCGCCAGGCCGAGGGCGATGAAGACCCGGCGGCGGGACAGTGTGGGGCGCAACTTAGTTCCTCTCCAATGGGTAAGACCGTCAATCTCCCACCATCGATGATGTGCGAGAGTCGTTCCGGGACCGGCGCGCGAGGAAGGTGCAGACCATGACAAATGTCACGAACTGGGCGGGCAATGTCAGTTTCGCGAGCGCGCTCGAGGCGCCGCGCTCGGTCGAGGAGCTGCAGGAGCTGGTTGCGGCGAGCGAGAAGCTGCGAGTGCTGGGGACCGGGCATTCGTTCAACCGGATCGCGGACAGCACAGGGACGCTGGTCAGCCTTGCCGAGCTGCCGACGGTCATCGAGGTCGGTGCGAGTGGAGTCACCGTGTCGGCCGGGTTGCGGTACGGCGAGATCACGGCGGCTCTGGAGGCCCAGGGGCTCGCGTTGCACAACCTGGGGTCGTTGCCGCACATCTCGGTAGCCGGGGCGTGCGCGACCGGGACGCATGGGTCGGGGGACGGGAACGGACCCTTGGCGGACGCGGTCAACGCGATCACGTTCGTGGACGCGAGTGGTGAGCTGGTCACGCTGACCCGGGGCGACGCGGACTTCGCCGGTTCGATCGTCTCGCTCGGAGCCCTCGGCGTGACGGTGAGTCTCACGCTCGACGTGCAACCGTCGTACCAGGTCAGTCAGGTCGTGTACGACGGGTTGCCGGTGGAGCGGCTCGGGACGGACTTCGCCGCGGTGATGGGGAGTGCGTACAGCGTCAGCGCGTTCACCGACTGGGTCGACCCGGACGTGATGGTCTGGCGCAAGCAGCGCGGCCACGAGCCGATCGAGCCCACCTGGCTCGGGGCGAAGGTTGCCGACGGCCCCCGGCATCCGATCAAGGCGATGCCGGCCGACTACGCCACCCAGCAGGGCGGCATCCCCGGGCCGTGGCACGAGCGCCTCCCGCACTTCCGGCTGGAGTTCACCCCGAGCAACGGCGACGAACTGCAGTCCGAGTACTTCGTCCCCCGCGAGCGGGCCGCCGAGGCGTTCGACGCATTGCGGGCCCTGGGCAACCAGTTCGCGCCGGTCATCCAGGTCTCCGAGATCCGGACGATCGCCGCCGACGACCTGTGGCTGAGCCCGAGTCAGGGCCGGGACACCGTCGCCCTGCACTTCACCTGGATCCAGGACGAGGCCGCCGTACGCCCGGTCCTCGCCGCGCTGGAGGAGGCGATCGCCCCGCTCGACGCCCGGCCGCACTGGGGCAAGGTCTTCGTCGCCGACGCCGCGACACTTCGGCAGCGCTACCCGAAGGTGCCCGACTTCATCGCCCTCGCCGCGAAGTACGACCCCGCCGGCAAGTTCCGCAACCCGTACCTGGACACCTACCTGCCTAGCTGAGATCCACCAGCGACAGCGGAAGGTCGTCGATCGGGTACGACGCGTACGGCGTGCGGAGCAGCGTCCCGCTGACGTGGCGGGCGCTGTTGCTGAGCACGACCCGGCCCTGATCGTTGACGATGGCAACGGTACGGCGGGTGGCCCGGAGGCACGGCAGCACGGCCTTCTCGAACGTGAACACCCGGACATCGGCGCCGGCCACGCCGACGAAGCGTTCCCCGGCCAGCACCGGCACGGTGAAGGTCAGCGTGTAGTCGTCGGTGCAGAGGTAGTCGACGTACGGCCCGGTGATGTGGCGGCGCCCGGTCGTGCGGGGTACGTCGTACCAGGGGAGGGATCCGTAGTCGTAGAAGTTCTCCCCGCGGGGATCGGTGTCGACCACCAGGCGCTCGGCCGACCCGTTGCTGAGCATGAACCACTCGAGCCACCACGGGGAGTCGGCCAGTACGTCGACGGCCGCGACGAAGCCGGCGCCCTGGACCCGGCCGTCCGGATCGGTCAGCGCGGGATGCACGAGGTCGGCGACACCGGTCAGGTCGCCGCGGCGCACGCTGTCCCCGTCGGCGAACACCTCGCCGACCGAGCTCGCGACCCGATCCGCCAGCCCGAACGCTTCCCCGACCACGGACTCGACCACGTCGAGCACGACTTCGAGACCCGCGTCGAGCGTCAGGGCGGCAGTGCCTTCATAAGAACTCATCAGTCCTCCAAGGCCAGTCTGAGGTCGATCAGGCGGGCGGTCGAGTCGGCCACCCGTTCCTCGGCGGCGGCCCGGGCCGCGTCGCCGTCGGTGCGGTCGATCGCCGCGACCACGTCCCGGCAGCTCTGCACGGTACGGCGGTGGCTCTCGTCGTCGCCGAACGCGAGCCAGAGCAACGTGCCCACCTCCGCCTGCAGGCTCACCTCGGCGCGGTAGAGCCGGGTGGACTGGGCGGTCGCGGCCACCTCGATGTGGAACTGGGCGTCGGCACGGCGGCGTCCGCCCAGACCCTTGGCGCTGTCCAGGCTGTCGCAGACCGCGACGAGCCGCTGGACGTCATCCGGCGTCGCGCGCTCGGCCGCGAGTCTGGCCGCCGTACCCGCGATCGCGCTGTAGTGGTCGCCGAGGTCGCGCAGTTGCGCGAGGCTCAGCTCCTCCAGTCGGTCCCGGACGATCGCGGTGGACATCTCCTCCTGCGCGCTGACGAAGCTGCCGCCACCACGACCGCGCCGGGTGTGGATCAGTCCGCGCAGCCGTAACGACGACAGGGCTTCGCGGATCGTCGTGGTGGACACACCGAAGATGCCGGCCAGGTCGGCCTCGCCGGGGAGTTGCTCGGAGTCCGGGATCAGGCCGAGGGCGATCGCGTCGGTCAGCCGCCGCGCCACCAGTTCCGACCGGCTGAGCGTCTCCAGCGGTGCGAACACCGCCGCCGCGCCACTGCCGTAGAACCGCAGCGCCATCCCGCCACCCTCCAAGCCACGGACACAGCCGCCGGACACAACTCCGGCAACATTCTCACCGGTCCCTTGAACTTTAACATCTGTTTTCATATGTTTACGGCCACAGTGTCTGTCTACGGCACAGCGTCCAGCCTCCACCCCGGGAGTCCCCTGATGCGAACAGTGCGAAATCTCATCGACGGAACCTCGCGGGACGCGCTCAACGGCGCTATCAGCGAGCTCGTCGATCCGGCCACCGGCAAGGTCTTCGGTACGGCGCCACTGTCCGGCGCGGACGATGTCGACGCGGCGTACCAGGCCGCGGCCGCCGCCGCACCAGGCTGGGGCGGTGCGACTCCCGCCGAACGGCAGCGTGCGTTGCTCCGCTTCGCCGACCTGGTCGAGGCCCGCGCCGACGATCTCGTCGCCGCCGAGTCGGAGAACACCGGCAAGCCGCTCGAGCTGACTCGCACCGAGGAGCTCGTGGTCATGGTCGACCAGATGCGCTTCTTCGCCGGCGCCGCCCGGTTGCTGGAGGGCAAGTCGGCCGGTGAGTACATGGCCGGCCACACGTCCTGGATCCGCCGCGAACCGATCGGCGTCGTCGGTCAGATCACGCCGTGGAACTACCCGATGATGATGGCGGTCTGGAAGTTCGGTCCGGCCCTTGCCGCCGGCAACACTCTGGTCCTCAAGCCGGCCGAAACCACGCCGGTGACCACGGCGATGCTCGCGGAGATCGCCGCCGAGGTGCTGCCGCCCGGTGTCTTCAACGTCGTCTGTGGTGACCGTGCGACCGGACAGGCCGTGGTCGCGCACCCGACGCCCGGCCTGGTCAGCATCACCGGCTCGACCCGGGCCGGCACCGAGGTCGCGAGTACGGCGGCTCTCGACCTGAAGCGCACGCACCTCGAACTGGGCGGCAAGGCGCCGGCGGTCGTCTTCGCCGACGCCGACCTCGCCGCGGCGGCGGAAGCGATCGGCGTCGCCGGCTACTTCAACGCCGGCCAGGACTGTACGGCGGCCTGCCGGGTGCTCGTCGACGCAGGAGTCCACGACGAGTTCGTCCAGACCCTGGTCGAGTGGGCCCGCTCGAATGCGCGGCCGGGGCTCGCCGACGACACCGATGCGCTCTTCGGCCCGCTGAACAGCAGCCAGCAGCTCGATCGGGTCCGCGGCTTCCTCGCCCGGATGCCCGAGCACGGTTCGATCGCGCTCGGCGGCCAACGACCGGGCGGGACGCTTGCCGACGGCTACTTCCTCGAAGCGACCGTCGTCACCGGTCTGCGGCAGGACGACGAGATGATCCAGGACGAGGTGTTCGGGCCGGTCATCACGGTGCAGTCGTTCGGCGACGAGGACGAGGCGCTGCGACTGGCGAACGGTGTGCAGTACGGCCTCGCGTCGAGCATCTTCACCGCCGACCACTCCCGGGCACTGCGGATGTCCAAGGCCCTGGACTTCGGGTGCGTCTGGATCAACACGCACATCCCGCTGGTGGCGGAGATGCCGCACGGCGGCTTCAAGCATTCCGGCCACGGCAAGGACCTGTCCCTGTACGGCGTCGAGGACTACACGCGGGTCAAACATGTGATGTCGGCGGTCGGATGAAAACTCTGGACGAGCAGGTCGGGACCGTGACGGCGGACGCCACGGCGGTCAGCCTGCGCGGGCTGCGGAAGACGTTCGGCGACGTCACCGCGGTGGACGGCATCGACCTCGACCTGGCCGAGGGCGAGTTCTTCTCGATGCTCGGCCCGTCCGGTTCCGGCAAGACCACCGTGCTGCGGATGATCGCCGGCTTCGAGGTGCCCACGGCCGGCCGGATCCTGCTCGGCGGCGTCGACGTCACCGACCAGGCGCCGTACGCGCGGGATGTGAACACGGTCTTCCAGGACTATGCGCTGTTCCCGCACATGAGTGTGCTGCAGAACGTCGAGTACGGGCTGCGGGTGAAGGGAGTCGACCGGCGGAGTCGCCGTACGAGGGCCGTCGAAGCGTTGTCGACGGTCCGGTTGGAGGGGTACGGCGACCGCCGGCCGAGTCAGCTGTCGGGTGGGCAGCGGCAGCGGGTCGCGTTGGCCCGGGCGCTGGTGAACCGGCCGAAGGTGCTGCTGCTTGACGAACCACTCGGAGCGCTCGACCTGAAGCTCCGGCGGGAGATGCAGCTCGAGCTGAAGGCGCTGCAGCGCGATGTCGGCATCACTTTCGTGTTCGTCACCCACGATCAGGAGGAGGCGCTGACGATGAGCGACCGGATCGCCGTGTTCAACGTCGGCCGGATCGAGCAGCTGGCCGTGCCGGCCGAGCTGTACGAGCACCCGGCGAGCGCGTTCGTGGCCGGCTTCGTCGGCACCTCGAACCTGCTCGAGGGCGAGATCGCGGCGACGATCCTGGGGACGTCCGGGCTGTTCACCGTCCGCCCCGAGAAGATCCAGTTGCAGCTCCGCGACGCCGTCGCCGAACCGGGGCTGTGTACGGCGACCGGAGTCGTCCGTGAGGTGGTGTACCTGGGCTCGGCGACCCAGTGCGTGGTCGACCTGGACGCCGGCGGCTCGCTCATCGTGCTGCAGCAGAACGCGCAGGGATCCGTCCAGGACAAGCTCGAACTTCGGGGTGTCCAGGTCCGGCTCACCTGGCACCGCGAACACACCGTCGCAATCGGCGGTCAGCCTTAGCAACCTCCGCCCCGAACCCACCTCCGCTCCCTTCTTTTTCCTTCCTTACAACTCCCGCCCCGAACCCAGGAGGTTTCGATGAAGAGACTCAGTGTGGCGGCGAGCCTGGCTGTGCTTGCACTGCTCGCAGCGTGCGGCACGTCCGGTGGCAGTTCGAGTGACAACGCCGCCGGCGGGAGCAGCGGGTTCAGCGCACCGGACCTGCCGAAGCTCGACAAGCTCGGGACCGGGGAGGGCAAGCTCAGCGTGCTGGCGTGGCCCGGGTACGCCGAGGACGGCTCGAACGACCCGAAGGTCGACTGGGTCACGCCGTTCGAGAAGCAGACCGGCTGCCAGGTGACGGTGAAGACGTTCGGTACGTCGGACGAGGCCGTCAGCCTGATGAAGACCGGGCAGTACGACGTGGTGTCGGCCTCCGGCGACGCGTCACTGCGGCTGATCGCGGGCGGACAGGTGGAGCCCGTGAACACCGACCTGATCCCGAACTACGCCGACATCTACCCGTTCCTGAAGGACCGTCCGTGGAACTCGGTGAAGGGCCAGATGTACGGCGTACCGCACGGCTACGGCGCGAACCTGCTGATGTGGCGGACCGACAAGGTGAAGCCGGCCCCGACGTCGTGGAGTGTGGTGTTCGACGCCAACTCGCCGTACAAGGGCACGGTCACGGCGTACGACTCGCCGATCTACATCGCCGACGCGGCCATGTACCTGATGGCGACCAAGCCGGACCTGGGCATCAAGAACCCGTACGCCCTGGACGACAAGCAGTTCACCGCGGTGGTGGATCTGCTCAAGCAGCAGAAGACGCTGGTGTCGGAGTACTGGTCGGACTACCTGAAGGAGGTGCAGGCGTTCACCAGCGGCAACTCGGTGGTCGGCACCACCTGGCAGGTGATCGCCAACGTCGCGACCGGCGAGAAGGTGCCGGTACAGGTGACCGTGCCGACCGAGGGTGTCACGGGATGGTCGGACACCTGGATGGTCAGCGCGACGTCGAAGAACAAGAACTGCGCGTACATGTGGATGAACCACATCATCAGCCTCGAGGCGAACGCGGCGGTGGCCGAGTACTTCGGTGAGTCGCCGGCCAACGCGAAGGCGTGTGCGAAGACGGCTGACAAGAACCACTGCACGACGTTCCACGCCGGCGACCAGGCCTACTCCGAGAAGATCTGGTACTGGACCACACCCATCGAGCAGTGCCTCGACGGTCGCACCGACGTCAAGTGCACCGACTACACCCGCTGGACCCAGGCCTGGACACAAATCAAGGGATGAGCACACTTCACCGTCGCCCCCGAACCCGGCTGGCGTTGCTGCTCGGCGCGCCGATGCTGTGGCTCGGGGTTGCGTATCTGGGGGCGCTGGCGGCGTTGTTCATCACCGCGCTGTGGACGCAGAACGGGTTCACCGGGCTGATCGAGCGCAACTGGACGCTGGACAACTTCCGGACCCTGTTCACCGTCGACGTGTATCGGACGATCGCCCTGCGCACGATCGGGGTCGCCCTGCTGGTGACCGTGATCGACGCGCTGGTCGCGTTCCCGATCGCGCTCTACATGTCGAAGGTGGCCGGGCCGGGGTTGCGCCGGTTCCTGCTGGTGGCGGTGCTGATGCCGTTGTGGGCCAGTTACCTGGTCAAGGCGTACGCCTGGCGCGGGATGTTCTCCGAGGGCGGGCTGGTGTCGTCGGCCTTCGAGGCGGTCGGGCTGAAGTCGCCCGGCTACGGTCTCGCGGCGACCGTGGTCACGCTGGCGTATCTGTGGTTGCCGTACATGGTCCTGCCGATCTACGCCGGTCTCGAACGGCTGCCGGACTCACTGCTGGAGGCGTCCGCCGATCTGGGCGGCCGGACCACCCAGACACTGCGGCGGGTGATCCTGCCGATGATCGTCCCCGCGCTGGTGGCCGGCTCGATCTTCACCTTCAGTCTGTCACTCGGTGACTACATCGCCGTCCGGATCGTCGGCGGCACCAACCAGTTGCTCGGCAACGTGGTGTACGACAACGTGGGTGCGGCCAACAACCTGCCGTTCGCGGCCGCGGTCGCCACCATTCCGGTCATCGTGATGGTCGGGTACCTGGCGGCGGTACGGCGTACCGGAGCGATGGAGAGCCTGTGATGACGATCTCCCGATCGACCCGGATCGTGCTGCGGGTCCTGACCGTGCTGATTCTCGGCTTCATCTATGTACCGCTGCTGCTGGTTCTGGTGAACTCGTTCAGTGTGAACAAGACGTTCGCCTGGCCGCCGCGGGACTTCACGCTGGAGTGGTGGCGCCGGGCGGCCGAGAGCCAGGGTGCGCTGGACGCGCTCTGGGTGAGCGTGCGGGTGGGACTGGCCGCGACCGTGATCGCGCTGGTGCTCGGCACGATGGTCGCGTTCGCACTGCAGCGGTTCGCCTTCTATGGGCGCGACACCGTGTCGCTCCTGGTGATCCTGCCGATCGCACTGCCGGGCATCGTCACCGGGATCGCGCTGAACAACGCGTTCCGGACGATCTTCGGCTGGGAGCTCGGGTTCTTCACGATCGTGATCGCGCACGCGACGTTCTGCATCGTGACCGTGTTCAACAACGTGATCGCCCGGTTGCGCCGTACCGGGGTCGCCTTGGAGCAGGCCTCGGCGGACCTGGGCGCGTCCGGGTTCACCACGTTCCGGCTGGTCACGTTCCCGATGATCCGGTCGGCGTTGCTGGCGGGGTCGCTGCTCGCGTTCGCGCTGTCGTTCGACGAGATCATCGTGACCACGTTCACCGCCGGGGCGAACCAGCAGACGCTGCCGATCTGGATCTTCAACAACCTGTTCCGGCCGAACCAGGCACCGATCGTCAACGTGGTCGCGGCGACGCTGATCGTGTTCTCGGTGATCCCGGTCTGGCTGGCCCAACGACTGTCCGGCGACGCCGAATCACTAGGAGCAGGACGATGACTGTCACGCAACAACGCAAGCTGGTCACGGAGATTCCGGGGCCGCGGTCGGTCGAACTGCTGGGGAGGGTACGGCGCTCGGTCGCGCGCGGGGTCGGGATCACGCTGCCGGTGTTCGTCACCGAGGCCGGCGGCGGGATCCTGGTGGATGCCGATGGCAACCAGTTGATCGACCTCGGGTCCGGGATCGCGGTGGTGAACGTCGGCAACGCGGCGCCTGCCGTGGTTCAGGCGGTGCAGGAGCAGGTGGCCCGGTTCACGCACACCTGCTTCATGGTCACGCCGTACCAGGGGTATCTCGAGGTGTGCGAGGCGCTGAACCGGATCACGCCCGGCGACCACGAGAAGCGGTCGGTGCTGCTGAACTCCGGCGCCGAGGCAGTTGAGAACGCGGTGAAGATCGCGCGGGCGCACACCAAGCGGGACGCGGTGGTGGTGTTCGATCACGGGTACCACGGCCGGACCAACCTGACGATGGCGATGACGGCGAAGAACATGCCGTACAAGGACGGGTTCGGGCCGTTCGCACCGGAGGTCTATCGGGTGCCGACGTCGTACCCCTATCGGGACGGGCTGACCGGGCCGGCGGCGGCGGCGCGGTCGGTGGCCTCGATCGAGAAGTACGTCGGGGCGTCGAACGTGGCGTGTGTGGTGATCGAACCGATCCACGGGGAGGGCGGGTTCGTCGTACCCGCTGAGGGGTTCCTGCCGGCGGTCGCGGAGTGGTGCCGGGACAACGGGGTGGTGTTCGTCGCCGACGAGATCCAGACCGGGTTCGGGCGGACGGGTGATCTGTTCGCGTGTACTCACGAGGGCGTCGTACCGGATCTGATCACGCTGGCGAAGGGGATCGCGGGCGGGCTGCCGCTGGCCGCGGTCACCGGCCGGGCCGAGATCATGGACGCGCCGCATGTGAGTGGTCTCGGCGGGACGTACGGCGGGAATCCGGTGGCGTGCGCGGCCGCGTTGGGGGCGATCGCGACGATCGAGACCGAGGACCTGCCGGCCCGGGCGCGCGACATCGGCGACATCATGCTGCCGGCGCTGCGCGAGCTGGCCGCGCGGCACCCGGTGATCGGCGACGTCCGGGGCCGCGGCGCGATGATCGCGATCGAGCTGGTCGACGAGTCGGGTGCGCCCGATGCGGTCGCGACCTCTGCGATCGCCAAGGCCTGCCATGCCGAAGGCATGGTCGTGCTGACCGCAGGGACCGACGGCAACGTACTGCGCTTCCTGCCGCCGCTGGTGATGCCACCGGACCTGCTGCGCGAAGCCATGGGCCTGCTGGCGAAGGTGATCGACGCGCGCTAGGGGTTGCCTTCGAGCGTGGTGGTGATGGTCCAGAGCAGGTTGCGCAGGAGGCGGCGGTCCTCGGGGGTCAGGTCGGCCAGGGCGCGGCGGCCGGCGCGGTCGTAGACCTCCTGGACGGTGTGGGCGAGCTCGACGCCCCGGTCGGTGAGCTCGATGCCCACCTGCCGGGCGTCGGTGCTGCTCTTCACCCGGCGGACGAGGCCGGCGGCCTCCATCCGCTGGGTGGTCTTGGTCGCGGTCGGGACCTCGACGTCCAGCACCTTCGCCAGCTTCGCGACCGGGAGCGAGCCGTGGTGCAGGAGCTTGGCGAGCACGAGCTCCTGGCCGGTGTGCAGTCCGGTGCCGGCCAGCTCGGCGCCGACCGCCTTCCGGGCGGCACGGTCGGCGAACCGCAGTGCGATCAGCACATCCGTCACCGAGGCCGGCGCCCCTGGCGGCCACCCCTCAGCACCGCCGACCCCGTCCGAGCCGGCGCCTCCGTCCGAGCCGGCGGTCGCGGCCGGCTCGGTGGTCGGGTCGAGCTCGGTGCTCACGTGTGGCTCCGGGCGAGGAACGGGTTGCGGGCGTCGTAGTCGCCGGTGTACTCGGTCGGGATGGCCGGCTCGCCGCGGCTGAGCTGGCTGGCGTAGCGGGGGAGCTCGTCGCGGACCTTCAGGTGATGCGCCTGCGACTCGGCCGGCGTCGTACGCCCGACGATCTTGCCGGCCTCGACCAGCGGCTTGAGCAGGACACGGTCGTCGCCGTCGTCGACCGGCTGCTCGCCGACGCCGATCAGCTCGACCTCCGCGACCCCGGTGGCCGAGCGTCGCCGGAGCGCCCACTTGCGGCCGCCGATCGAGATCTTGTCCGGGCTCTTCTTCGCCACCGGGATCAGCGCGCCGCTCGCGTCCTCCCGGGCCACCAGCTTGTAGACGAACCCGCAGGTCGGGTACCCGCTCCCGGTCACCAGCGATGTGCCCACGCCGTACCCGTCCACCGCCGCGGGGGCCAGCGCGGCGATCTGGAACTCGTCCAGGTCGCTGGTCACGATGATCCGGGTCTTCGTGGCGCCGAGTGCGTCCAGTTGCTCGCGGACCTGCCCGGCCAGCGACGGCAGGTCACCGGAGTCGAGCCGGACCGCGCCGAGCTCGGGACCGGTGATCTCGATCGCGGTCCGGACCGCCTCGGCCACGTCGTAGGTGTCCACGAGCAACGTGGTGCCCTTGCCGAGGGCATCGACCTGGGACGTGAACGCCTCCCGCTCGGTGTCGTGCAGCAGCGTGAACGAGTGCGCCGCCGTACCGGCGCTCGGAATGCCGTACCGGCGGGCCGCCTCCAGGTTGGAGGTGGTGGCGAAGCCCGCGATGTACGCCGCCAGCGCCGCGGCGGCCGCGGCCTCCTCGTGGGTCCGGCGCGAACCCATCTCGATACACGGCCGGCCACCGGCCCACCAGGTCATCCGGGAGGCCGCCGAGGCGACCGCGGAGTCGTGGTTCAGAATGGACAGGAAGACGGTTTCCAGCAGCACGGCCTCGGCGAAACTCGACTCGACCACCAGCACTGGGGAGCCGGGGAAGAAGATCTCCCCGTCGGCGTATCCGGAGATGTCGCCGGTGAACCGGTAGTCCGCCAGCCAGTCGCGGGTAGCCTGGTCGACAACGCCGTGATCGGCCAGGAAAGCGATCGCCCGGTCGTCGAAACGGAACTGCTCGAGCACGTCGAGCAGCCGGTTCACGCCGGCCACCACGCCGTACCGGCGGCCGTCGGGCAGCCGGCGGCCGAACAGTTCGAAGACCGAGCGGCGCTGTGCCGTGCCGTCGGCCAGGCTGGCCTGCAGCATGGTGAGCTCGTAGTGGTCCGTCAGGAGCGCGGTCGAGTGCGTCACAAAGGCAGCCTATTGCGAACCACGAACCGATGATGGAGAGAATGGACTGGTGAGCACCGCACCAAGCGAACTCGAGAGCCCCGAGGTCGACGAGGCGATCGAGTTGAGCCCTCCGTGGGTGACGATCGTCTGGAACGACCCGGTCAACCTGATGGACTACGTGACGTTCGTGTTCCAGACCTACTTCGGCTACTCCAAGAAGAAGGCGGAGAAGCTCATGCTGCAGGTGCACCAGGAGGGCAAGTCGGCGGTCTCGAACGGCAACCGCGAGGCGATGGAACGCGACGTCGAGGCGATGCACACCTACGGCCTGTGGGCCACCTGCGAGAAGTCGTGACCCGGTTCCGCAAGCACCGCAAGACCGTCGTCGTCAGCTTCGCCGAGCACGAGGCGGACATCCTGGCGAACCTGCTCCGCAACCTGGTCGAACTCCTGTACGACGGGATGCCGCCGCGCGCCACCGAGTCGTCGGACCCGCTCGCCGCCCTGCTCGACAACGACGGACCCACCTCCCCGCCCGAGGACGTCGTCCTCCAGCGACTGCTGCCGGACGCCTACAAGGCCGACGACATGGCGTCGGCCGAGTTCCGCCGCTTCACCGAGCGCGGCCTGCGCGAAGGCAAGGTGACCGACGCGCGGCGGGTGCTGTCCGCCCTCGAGGAGTCCGGCGCCGACGAGATCGCCCTCGAACCCGACGAACAGCTCTCCTGGCTGCGCGCTCTGAACGACCTCCGCCTGGCCATCGGCACCCGCCTGGACATCAAGGAAGAGGACGACTACTCCACCTGGGAGAAACTCCCCGACGAGGACCCCCGCCGCCTGACGTACGACCTCTACGACTGGCTCGGCTACCTCCAGTCCGCCCTCCTCCACAACATGCGCTGACGCACAAGGACAGGTCACGGCCTGTCGACGCGCGCGAGGATGATCGCGTAGCGGCACTCGGCATCGCTGGTGTTGGCGAAGACGCACGCGACGGGTCCTTCGACTTCGATCGAGTCGCCCGGGTTCAGTTCGTGCACCGCGTCGCCTTCGTGGAAGGTCAGCCGGCCGTCGAGCACCCAGACGGCCTCCCGTTGGAAGGCCAGCGATGCAGCCGGATACGGCACGCTGGCCCCGGGCGGCAGGTGGACCTCGGCGATGTCTGCGGGGAACTGCGGCCCGGTGATCGGGCGCCGGCGATATCCGGTGGCGGGGTCGTGCCATTCCATGGCGTCGGCCATCCGGTGCACCCCAGTGGCCTCGGCCGGGGTGAGGAGGGCGGAGACGGAGACCTGGAACGCAGCGGCCAGCTTGCCGAGGACGACAGCGGTGGGGCTGCTCTCGGCGCGCTCGATCCGGTTGATCATCGCGCGAGACACACCGGAGGCGTCCGCGACCTGCGCCAGCGTCCATCGGCGTTGTTCCCGTTCACTGCGGATGCGGGCGGCGATCTGCCCGGCCAACGGATCTACTATATTGGACACGATTCTAATATATAGGAACAGCGGTCCACCCAGCCTGCCGCACGTCTCGTCGGGACTGGCCACGAATTCGCCGGCTTCGTGGCAGTCAGGCCACGAAGTACTCCCGTTGGCAGCTCCGCTGCATAACATGCGCTGAGTGAGCTATCCGAAGGTTGGCAGTGAGCTGACGTCGAGTCCGGACTTTCCGGCGGTTGAGCGTGGCGTTCTGGGGTACTGGGGCGCGGATGGGACGTTCCGGGCTTCAGTGGAGCAGCGGGCGGCGGGGGAGGACGGGGCGAACGAGTTCGTCTTCTATGACGGCCCGCCGTTCGCGAACGGGTTGCCGCATTACGGGCATCTGCTCACCGGGTACGTGAAGGACGTCGTACCGCGGTACCAGACCATGCGCGGGCGGCGGGTGGAGCGGCGGTTCGGGTGGGACACGCATGGGCTGCCGGCCGAGCTGGAGGCCCAGCGGGTGCTCGGGCTGAAGACGAAGGCCGAGATCCTGGCGCTGGGGATCGAGAAGTTCAACGAGGCCTGCCGGGCGTCCGTGCTGAAGTACACCGACGAGTGGCGCAGCTACGTCACCCGGCAGGCGCGCTGGGTCGACTTCGACCACGACTACAAGACGCTTGATCCCGGTTACATGGAGTCGGTGATCTGGGCGTTCAAGACGCTCTACGACAAGGGCCTGGTGTATGAGGGCCTTCGTGTCCTGCCGTACTGCTGGAACGACGAGACCCCGCTGTCCAACCACGAACTGCGGATGGACGACGACGTCTACCAGCCCCGCCAGGACCCGTCCGTGACAGTCGCGGTCCAACTGGAGACGGGCGAGCGGCTGCTGGCCTGGACGACGACACCGTGGACCCTGCCGAGCAACCTGGCGATGGCCGTCGGTCCGGATGTCGACTATGCGATTGTCGACGATCCTGCGGGGCCGACCATCCTCGCCGAGGCGCGGCTCGAGGCTTACGGCTACACCGAGGTACTGCGGCGGTTCAAAGGTTCGGAGCTCATCGGCCGCCGCTACACCCCGTTGTTCCCGTTCTTCGCGGACACCGAGGTGTGGGGGACGGGCGAGGCGTTCCAGGTGATCGCGGCCGAACACGTCACGACCGATGAGGGTACGGGCGTCGTTCACATGGCCCCGGCGTACGGCGAGGAGGACCAGATCGCGTGTGACGCCGTCGGGATCCCCACCCTGCTGACCGTGGACGACGGAGCCCGGTTCACCTCCGTGGTTCCGCCGTACCAGGGCCTGCATGTGTTCGAGGCCAACCGCCCGATCATCCGGGACCTGCACGCGGCCGGGTCGCTGGTGCGCGAGGACAGCTACGTGCACAGCTATCCGCACTGCTGGCGGTGCCGGAATCCGCTGATCTACAAGGCAGTGTCGAGCTGGTTCGTCGAGGTGACCCGGATCCGGGACCGGATGGTCGAGCTGAACGAGCAGATCACCTGGGTCCCCGAGCACGTGAAGCACGGGCAGTTCGGCAAGTGGCTGTCGAACGCACGGGACTGGTCGATCAGCCGGAACCGCTTCTGGGGCAGCCCGATCCCGGTCTGGCGATCGGACGACCCGGCGTATCCACGCATCGACGTCTACGGCTCGGTCGAGGAGCTCGAGCGCGACTTCGGCGTCGCCGTACCGGATCTGCATCGCCCGTACGTCGACCAACTCACGCGACCGAATCCCGACGACCCGACCGGGCGGTCGACGATGCGCCGGGTGCCCGACGTACTGGACGTGTGGTTCGACTCGGGGTCGATGAGTTTCGCGCAGGTGCACTACCCCTTCGAGAACACGGACTGGTTCGAGCACCACTTCCCGGGCGACTTCATCGTCGAATACATCGGGCAGACGCGAGGGTGGTTCTACACCTTGCATGTGTTGTCGACGGCGCTGTTCGACCGGCCGGCGTTCTCGTCCTGCCTGAGTCACGGGATCGTGCTCGGCAGCGACGGGCAGAAGATGAGCAAGTCGCTGCGGAACTACCCGGACGTGTCCGAGGTGTTCGACCGAGACGGCGCGGACGCGATGCGCTGGTTCCTGATGTCGAGCCCGATCCTGCGCGGCGGCAACCTGGTCGTCACCGAGCAGGCCATCCGCGAGGGCGTCCGCCAGGTCATGATCCCGCTGTGGAACGCCTGGTACTTCTTCGCGCTGTACACGAACGCCGCCGGCCGCGAGGCGAGCCGGTCCACGGAATCCCCGGACGAGCTGGACCGCTACCTGCTCGCACGGCTGCGGATCTTCGTGACCGAGGTCCAGGAAGATCTCGATCGCTACGACATCGCGTCGGCCTGTGACGCGGTCGCGGCGTACGTCGAGATCCTGACGAACTGGTACATCCGGCGCTCGCGGGACCGCTTCTGGGCGGGCTCGGCCGAGGCGATCGACACGCTGTACACGACCCTGGAGATCCTCTGCCGGACCGTCGCGCCGCTGCTCCCGCTCGTCAGCGAGGAAGTGTGGCGCGGCCTAACCGGTGAGCGATCCGTCCACCTGTCGGATTGGCCTGTTGTCGACAATCTGCCGGACGATCCCGAGTTGGTCGAGGGGATGGAACGCGCCCGGGAGGTGTGCTCGGTCGCGTCGGCGATTCGCAAGGCCGAGGGGATCCGAGCCCGCCAGCCGCTGCATCGGCTTACGGTCGCGGTTGCCGATCCAGACGCCCTGCGGCCGCTGGCGCCGGTCATCGCCGCGGAGGTCAATGTCCGCGAGGTCGTGCTGACATCGGCGGACGCGGTGGATGCGCCGGTGTCGCAGCGGCTGACCGTCAACGCGCGGGCGGCGGGACCCCGGCTCGGGCGCGATGTGCAGCTGGTGATCAAGGCGTCGAAGAGTGGTGACTGGTCGGTGTCGGCCGCCGGCGCGGTTGTTGCTGGGGGCATCGAGTTGCTGGACGGGGAGTACACCCTGGAGACCACGCTGGCCGAGGGCGGCTCCGCTAGTGGGCTGCTGGCTGACGGCGGGTTCGTCGTACTGGACACCACCGTCACGCCGGAGCTGGAGGCGGAGGGGACCGCGCGCGACGTGATCCGCTCGGTGCAGCAGGCTCGCCGGGACGCGGGTCTGGAAGTGACCGATCGGATGAGGCTGTCGCTCGCCGCACCGCTCGCGGTGGTCGCCGCTGTCGAGGCGCATCGCGAACTGATCGCGGCTGAGACGCTGGCCGTCGAGGTCGCGTTCACTGTCGCCTCGGGAACCGACCTGGTGGTGAGCGTGGAGAAGGTCTGAGCTGCGGTACAGGCGTTGATATCGACCTGGTGTGATGTCTCAGGACATCGGTGACGGTTCTGTATCAGGACATCGGTGACACTGGGTGTGTCAGGACATCGGTGACGATTCAGGGGTCTTGGCGTGGGCCGCGGGGGCGGCCGTTGCCGACGTAGGTCGCTCCGGGCGCGGGTCTGGTGTGCTCGATGAGGATCTCGCCTTCGAGGCCGGCGACGGTGATCTTGTCGCCGGCGATGATGACGAGGACCTGCTGGAAGCCTCGTCGCCCGTCGACCATGTACTGGACCTTGTTCAGGATGAAGACGCCGTTGCTGGTCAGCTTCTTGACGACGGTGCCGTCGGGCAGGTCTGTGGGTAGCGGCGCCGGGGTGGGTCGGGGCCGGCTGGCGGGACGGCGCATCAGGTCACGGGTGGGGCGAGGTGCCTCGGTCTTCGCGGTGGCCTGCCAGGCGGTCAGATTCTGCACCGGCCCGGGTGCGTCCGGCCCGCCGATTCTTCGCGATCGGTGGCCAGAACGCGGACTCGGATGATCCAGAATTGTTCGGCTAGCGCGGGGCGGTGCCGTCGGGCGACCGAAGCCCCAGCGATGACGCTGCCCACGACAGGTCGATCGCGATCAGCCGGATCATCACCGGGACCAGCCAGTCCGGCAGGGAATCGTGGTGAACGCGATAGGCGAGCGTGGCGGCACCGGCGGCGGCCCAGGGTGCGCCGTCGGGCATGACGTCGTAGGGAAGGGCGCCGCCTTCCAGGTGCAGGGTCGGGAGCAATCCGGCCAGATCGTGGTCGGCGCTGCCGCGTGAGGTATGGCTCCAGTCGACGAAGACCACCCGGTCGCCGTCGATGCAGATATTGTCGCTGCGAATATCCCCGTGCACCAGGCTCATTCCGTCCTCGTCGCAGCGGGATTCGGCGGCGATGAGCTGCGGTGCGGCGTTGTCGAGCCACTTCTCCGAGCACAGCTGCAATTCGAGGAAGGCCGTTCGGTCCGGGCCGCACAGTAGGCCGGGCCAGCGAGCGCGCGTTCGCGGTGTGGGTGAGAAGACGTTCGGTGCCTCGATATGTGAAAGATTGGCGACAGCGGTGAGTAGGAGATCGATATCGCCGGGGCGCCAATTCACGCCCTGATGACTGGCCGGCCAGTGAGCCCGGCTGAGATCTTCAGTGACGAGAATCGGGCGGCCGGGCTCGTCGAGCCACGCGATGATCGTTGGCGCGAACCGCTCGGGAACGTGCTGCAGGGAAAGGTGTTCGGTGCGGAGCCAGCGCTCGGTATCGTCGTCGGTGGCGGCTTTGACGAAGACGCGCGTGCCGTCGGCCAATCCGACTGAGTGCCGGATCGCCCCCGACCAACCGGTATCGGGGACGGCCCACGTCGTGGTCGGCCGGCCCAGTGCCTGTTCGACCCGGCGTCGGATCTCGGCATCGGGTTCGTCCGGCATCAGTTCCTCTCCCAGGGTTCACGCATCTACGTCGTCGCAGATTGGATTGTGGCAGAGAGAGTGTGGCTGCGCGCCCTTTCCGCGTTTGGTTGGCTGGGACTTGTCGAGGGGCCCGCCTGGCCCACAACTGCCGAGACGTAGAGGCAACTGGCTGGCGGAAGTGGCGAGGTGGCGACGGTGGCGACCCCCATGCTCTAGCCCTGCCCGTGGCCCGGTTCAGCTAGAGCATTGGTGCATCCCCCGTGCATCCTTGGCGGTGGGCAGCCGAGGCCGCGGAGCGGGCGCGGGCGTCCATAACCGGACCCGGTCATTTCAGACTCACCTAAGAGGCTACGTGGGATTCCCAAGCTGAGAATGCGAGTTCGATTCCCGTTCACCCGCTCCAAGGCTCCGCAGGGTCAGGTGATGGCATGAGTCGACCATGCGATGGTGTGAGCGTGGCTATCCATCCGCTATGGCGGCCGTACTCCTCGTCGGCCAACGCCGTCCGCCAAGCCAATCGAGTGCAGCCCGGACCCCGATCGCCTGCCGCCTGACGTCATCGGCCAGCTTCGAGGGCTCGACTTCGGCCGCCGCGACCTCGGCTCCAACGCCGCCGCGGGCACCGTCGGTCAGGCTACGCCGCCGGATCTCGTAGAACGTCCTGCGCGAGATGCCGTGCTCGGCACAGAAGGTCGTCACCGCCCCACGCGGCGCATCAGACGGCCACTGCGTGATCGCGAGACGGACACGGGGATCAACAGACTCGTTCTTCGGCACCGGCGCAGTCGACCGGCCCCGGGCATCACCGACCCCGCCGACTCACCGAAGTGTTACCACCAAGACGCCGAAACTGTCACCGATGTCCTGATGCAGAACCGTCACCTATGTCCTGCGACATGACATTGATATCGATCTAGTGTCATCGGTCTGGTCGATTTTGAATCAATCGAACAGATGTTCTAATATGAGCGCATGAGAGAGGTGTCAGTCATCCCGCCGGGCGGCGACCACAAGGTCACCGCCGTGCCGGCCGTGCGCGGCCAGACAGACGCGCCCGGCCGCACGGCGACCGGTCTTCTCTCCAGGCCCGACGATGCCCCCGCCTGGCTGGCCTCGCCGCCCGAGGATCTCCCGATGCCGGCCGACGCTTACATCCCCGAGGATCCTGACGATCCAGAAGGCCCGACGCTTATCAGTGAGCAGGACCAGTGGGATGCCGAGCTGGATGCGGTGCTGGGCCGGAGTCGGTTCTCGCGTGTGGATGCGGTGGAGTGCGAGTTGTGGGACGGGGTCGATCAGGACGAGGCGGAGCGTGAGTTGTTGCGCCGCGAGGCCCCGGCGTGGGTGTTCCTGCCGCCCGGCGGTCAGTTGGCGGCCGAGTTGGAGGGGACCCGGCCGCAAGCGATGTCACCGATGGCGTTGATCGAGTTGATGAAGGCCGCCACCAAGCTGTCCGGATGGGCCGAGTCGATCAAGGCTGGCGCCATGGCTTCGCTCTACCGTCAGCGCCAGGCCGAGCATCGCGAGTCGCCGCGCCCCACTCAGCTGGATTCGAAGGGTCGTCCGATCGACCCGGAACGTTCCTGGTACGGCGAGATGGCGCTGGCGCTCGGCCTGTCTCCGAACACGATCGGTCGCCGCGTCGACACCGCGCTCCGACTGACCTCCACCCTGTCGGCCACGCACACCGCGCTGAGGTGTGGCGCACTGACCTGGGGCAAGGCGTTGGCCATCTCCGAAGCTACGAGCGACCTGTCCAGCGACGCGGCCCAAGCGGTCGAGGCGCACGTGCTCAAGCGCGCAGGTTCGCAGACCCATAAGAACCTGCTCGAGTCCCTGCGCCGGCAGGTCGCCAAACACACCACCCGCGAGGCCGCCACCAGACATCGCGCCGCAGTCACCGATCGCACCTGCAAGATCGTCCCGCTGTCCGAGGGCATGGCCGGACTGTGGATCGTCCACACCGCCGACAAGATCCAGCAGATGTGGGTCGCCATCCAAGCCATCGCCAAGCTCGCCAAAAGAGAAGGCGTCACCTCGAGCGAATCGGCCCTCACTCGCGTCACGACCCTCACCCCCGTCACGGCCACCACCCCAACTGTGGCCACCACCCCAACTGTGGCCACCACCCCAACTGTGGCCACCACCCCAACTGTGGCCACCACCCCAACTGTGGCCACCACCCCAACTGTGGCCACCACCCCAACTACGGCCACCACCCCAACTACGGCCACCACCCCAACTGCGGCCGCTACCCCCGCTACGGCGGCCACTACGCGATCAGTCCTTGACACCGCGGACACAAGACCAACGTCGGATGCGCCGACTGACGCCCAGAGCGCGGCTCTGGTCAAGGATGACCGGACCGCCGAACAGCGGCGCGCCGACGTCACCGCAGACCTGTTCGAACACATCCTGCGCAACGGACTCGACTGGCTCGGCCGCAGACTCCCCGACCAGCACCGACGGCGACCCCACATCGAAGTCGTCGTCCCCGCCAACACCCTGCTCGGCCTGGACGAGGACCCCGCCGAGCTCACCGGCTATGGCCCCATCCCCGCCGAGATGGCTCGCCGTATCGCCAACGACGGCACCTGGCGGCGGCTGTTGACCGACCCCGTGAACGGCGCTGTCCTGGAAGCGTCCACCACCCGCCACGACCCCGGCGCCTTGGTGAGCGAGACTTTGCTCGCTAGGTATCCGATCTGCGCCTGGCCCGGCTGCAACCGGACCTCCCGGGACTGCGACCGAGACCACACCACGCCGTTCGCCCGAACCGGGACCACCAGCCTGACCGGCCTGGCGCCGTACTGCGAGTATCACCATGTCATCAAAGACACTCCCGCGTGGGGTTGGGCCACCACCAGTCATCCCGACGGCTCCATCACCTTGACGACGCCCACAGGCCATCGCTACACGACCGTTCCATCCGCCCGCGGTCCGATCACCCAACCCCGCGCGGCGGACCCCGATCACCTCCGGGCCACCCTCTACGAGCCGGCCCCAAGCCGTGATCACTCGAGCTCCGACGCCGATGCGCGGGTTCCCACGACCGGCGATCCGCCACCGTTCTAGGTCCGGAGGGTCCGGTTCGATCACGACGAGGCGGAGTCCGGACTGTTCGAGGGCTCGGCCGGTGATCCGATCGGGGCAGGCCCGTCGGTACGGTGGGCTGGAGGTCACCGACCGGACGAGGCTGTCGCGCTCGCCGCACCGCCCGCGGTGGTCGCCGCTGGCGAGGCGCATCGCGAGCTGATCATGGCGGAGACGCTGGCAGTTGAGCTGGAGGTTGTGGAGGGTACCGAACTGCGGATCGACATCACTGCCTAGGGTGGGGCTCATGGAGACGCGGACGTTGGGCAGGACCGGTCGGGATGTGGGCGTCGTCGGGCTCGGCGCGTGGCAGCTCGGCGCCGACTGGGGCGACGTCGACGAGAGCGACGCGCTGGCCGTACTGCGGTCCGCCGTCGAGGGCGGGGTCACGTTCATCGACACCGCGGACGTGTACGGCGACGGCCGCAGCGAGCGTCTGGTCGGTCAGGTTCTGAAGGAGTACGACAGCCTCACCGTGGCCACCAAGATGGGCCGCCGGGTCGAGCAGGTGCCGTCCAACTACACCCTGGCCAACTTCCGGGCGTGGATCGACCGCTCCCGCGCCAACCTCGGCGTGGACACCATCGACCTCGTCCAACTGCACTGTCCGCCGACCCCGGTCTACTCGACCGACGCGGTCTTCGACGCGCTCGACACCTTGGTCGACGAGGGCCGGATCGCGTCGTACGGCGTGAGCGTCGAGACCTGCGCCGAGGCGCTCACCGCGATCGCCCGGCCGAACGTCGCGTCCGTCCAGATCATCCTGAACGCCTTCCGCCTCAAGCCCCTCGACGAGGTGCTCCCAGCCGCCCAAAAGGCCGGCGTCGGCATCATCGCCCGCGTCCCGCTCGCCAGCGGTCTGCTCTCCGGCAAGTACGACGAGAGCACCGTCTTCGGAGCCGACGACCACCGCACCTACAACCGCCACGGCGAGGCCTTCGACGTCGGGGAGACCTTCTCCGGCGTCGACTTCACCACCGGCCTCGAAGCCGTCCGCCGCCTGCTCCCCGCCGTCCCCGCCGGCGCGACGATGCCCCAGTTCGCCCTCCGCTGGATCCTCGACCAGCCGGGCGTCACCGTCGTCATCCCCGGCGCCCGCAACCCCTCCCAGGTGGCCGGCAACGTCGCCGCCGCGGCCCTGCCCCCGCTCACTCCGGACCAGTTGGCCGCCGTCCAGCAGACGTACGACGACCTGATCCGCCCCCAGATCCACGACCGCTGGTAGCTCTCTGTCCGCATCCTGGACCGACTCCCGGGTTGGCGGGACCGCTCCGATGGCCGCCGTACCGTGGTCTCGTGCTGATCATCGAGAGGGCGACGTACGACGCGATCGTCGAGCACGCCCGTAAGGACCACCCGGACGAGGCGTGCGGAGTGGTCGCGGGACCGGCCGGTTCCGACCGGGCGGTGCGGTTCGTGCCGATGCTCAACGCGGCGATGTCGCCCACGTTCTACGAGTTCGACTCCGGTGATCTGCTCCGGCTCTACAAGGAGATGGACGAGCGCGACGAGGAACCGGTGGTGATCTACCACTCGCACACCGCCACCGAGGCGTACCCGTCGCGCACCGACATCACCCTCGCCCAGGAGCCCGGCGCGCACTACGTGCTGGTGTCGACCCAGGACGGCGCGGACTCCCCGGCGTACGACGGACCGGTCGAGTTCCGGTCGTACCGGATCGTCGACGGCGAGGTCGTGGAAGAAGAAGTGCGCGTGGTGGGTTCCTATAGAGAAACCGAAGGAGACAACTGATATGGCGATCGAGCTGCGGGTGCCGACGATCTTGCGCACCTACACCAGCGGTGAGAAGGCGGTCAGCGGCGACGGCGAGACCCTGGCCGAATTCATCGACAACGTGAACGGCGCCCACCCGGGCCTGAAGGAGCGCATCGTCGAGGGCGAGCCGGAGGAACTGCGCCGGTTCGTGAACGTGTACGTGAACGACGAGGACGTCCGGTTCACCGGCGGCCTGAAGACCGGCGTCAAGGACGGCGACGTCGTCGTCGTGCTGCCCGCGGTGGCCGGCGGCTGATCATGCGCTTCGACAGCCTGCTGGATTCGGTCGGGGGTACGCCGCTGGTCGGGCTGCCCAAGCTGTCGCCCTCGGCCGACGTCCGGCTCTGGGCCAAGCTCGAGGACCACAACCCGACCGGCTCGATCAAGGACCGGGCAGCCCTGCGCATGCTCATCGACGCGGAGAAGGAGGGCCGGCTGCGGCCCGGCAACACGATCCTCGAACCGACGTCGGGCAACACCGGCATCTCGCTGGCGATGGCGGCCAAGCTGCGCGGGTACCGGATGGTCTGCGTGATGCCGGAGAACACCTCCGAGGAGCGCCGGCAGATCCTGCGGATGTGGGGTGTCGAGATCATCTCCTCCCCGGCCGCCGGCGGCTCGAACGAGGCCGTCCGGGTGGCCAAGCAGGTCGCGGAGGAGCACCCCGACTGGGTGATGCTCTACCAGTACGGCAACCCGTCGAACGCGGCCGCGCACTACGACGGCACCGCTCGCGAGATCCTCGCCGACCTGCCGTCCGTCACCCACTTCGTCGCCGGCCTCGGCACCACCGGCACGCTGATGGGCGCGGGCCGGTTCTTCCGCGAGCACAAGCCCGACGTGCGCATCGTCGCCGCCGAGCCCCGGTACGGCGAACTCGTCTACGGACTGCGCAACCTCGACGAGGGCTTCGTCCCGGAGTTGTACGACGAGACGCTCATCGACGCGCGGTTCTCGGTCGGCCCCCGCGACGCCGTCCGCCGGGTCCGCGAACTCCTCGACAACGAGGGCATCTTCGCCGGCATCTCGAGCGGGGCGATCCTGCACGCCGCGCTCGGCCAGGCGGCCAAGTGCGTCCGCGAAGGTCAGACCGCGGACATCGCCTTCGTGGTCGCCGACGGCGGCTGGAAGTACCTGTCCACCGGCGCGTACGAAGGCACCATCGACGAGGCGGAGGACCGCCTCGAAGGCCAGCTCTGGGCCTGATAGTTGCTGATGGCTCCTACGGTTCCTTGAAGAGGACCTTGCGTCCGAGCCGGGGGTGCACGCCACGGCCATTGCAACTGCTGCACGGGCGTTGGGCGTAGCTGAAGACCGCGCCGCGGTGGCGGCCGGCGCCCTTGCAGCGGTTGCACTTGGCGTTCGGGTGCAGAGACAGCGAGACGACGTACAGGGCGAACGCCGCCACGGCGACCACCAGCATCATCCCGGTCGGCCCGAGGGCCGTGACGATGTCCGCGAACGTGCTGTTGCTTGCCGCAGCCTGGTTCGCCGTCTGACCGGCAGCCGTGACGTGATCGGGTTGCGGATTCGGTGCGGCGGCGGTGCTCAGCACCACCGCGATGTGGTGCGCCAGACTCATGGCATCACGAGGGGCGGTCTAACAAACATCGCTCCAGAGTGGCGTGCATCACGCGAAAAGGCAATTCCGCGGAGTAAAGATGTGGATAAGTCCGGCGTGTCG
Organism: Kribbella sp. NBC_01510; assembly: GCF_045040325.1. NCBI lineage: Bacteria > Bacillati > Actinomycetota > Actinomycetes > Propionibacteriales > Kribbellaceae > Kribbella > Kribbella sp. NBC_01510. The sequence continues at coordinate 4,125,744 of NZ_CP109418.1, forward strand.
GATCGCCTTGTTAGGTAAGGCTGACTTGAGAACTGCCCGCGAGCGGACCTGTATAAGCTTCCCTTTGTGGCAGACGCACCGGTGGGGATCTTCGACTCAGGCTTCGGCGGACTCACTGTCGCCCGCGCGGTGCTCGACCAGTTGCCGCACGAACCGATCCTCTACCTCGGCGACACCGCCCGCCAGCCGTACGGACCCAAGCCCATCGCCGAGGTCCGCGAGTACGCGCTCGAATGTCTCGACCACCTGGTCGACGCCGGCGTGAAGATGCTCGTCATCGCCTGCAACTCGGCCAGTGCCGCGATGCTCCGCGACGCCCGCGAGCGGTACGACGTACCCGTCGTGGAAGTGATCCTCCCGGCCGCCCGCCGCGCCGTCGCCGCGACCCGCAACCAGCGCGTCGGCGTGATCTGCACCCGGGCGACCGCGCAGTCGCTCGCCTACGAGGACGGGTTCGCCGCCGCGCCGCAGGTCGAGCTGTTCACCCGGGCCTGCCCGAAGTTCGTCGACTTCGTCGAGTCGGGCGTGACGTCCGGACCGGAGCTGCTCGAGGCGGCCCACGAGTACCTCGACCCGTTGGTCGAGGCCGGCGTGGACACGCTCATCCTCGGCTGCACGCACTACCCGCTGCTAACCGGCGTGATCTCGTACGTGATGGGCGACAACGTCACCCTGGTCAGCAGCGCCGAGGAGTGCGCCAAGGACGTGTACGGCGTCCTGACCAAGACCGCGCTGCTCCGCCCGGACCACCTGCCTGAGCCGCGGCACCGCTTCGTCACCACCGGCAGCCCCGACGAGTTCGCCGCGATCGGCTCCCGCTTCCTCGGCCCGGTCCTCGCCGATGTCGACCAGTTCGCCTGGGTCCGGTAGGCGCAGCGCGCCCGGGCGACTCGCCGTCTCAGATGTGACGGGGGTCGCACCGGATGTTGTCCACGGCACCGGATCCGGCGGTGCCCGGCGCGGAATCGCTGCCTGGCCGTCGGATCGACGCCACCGGCTGGTCTGCGAAGGCGGCAACCCGCCGGTAATGTTCCAGGTATGAAGCTCACCGTGATCGGTTGCTCCGGGTCCGTCCCCGGGCCTGACTCGGCTGCCTCGAGCTATCTGGTCACCGCCGAGGGTTTCCACCTGATCCTCGATCTCGGCAGTGGCTCGCTCGGCTCGCTCCAGCGGCATCTCGCCGTTTCGGAGATCGGCGCGGTCGGCCTGTCCCATTTGCATCCTGACCACTGCATGGACCTGTGCGGTCTGTACGTCGCGGCCAAGTACGCGCCGGGCGCACCGATCCCGCGGATCCCGGTCTTCGGCCCACGCGGTACGGCGGGCCGGATGGCACTGGCCTACGACCTGCCGACCAATCCCGGGATGGAGGAGGAGCTGGAATTCCATGCCTGGCAGGAGGTTCAGACCATCGGCCCCTTCACCGTCCGGACCGCGCCGATGGTGCACCCGGTCCCGGCGTACGCGATCCGGGTTGAGCATGGCAACAAATCGCTCGTCTACACCGGCGACACCGGCCCGAACGACGCACTGGTCGATCTCGCCCGCGGCGCCGACCTGTTGCTGTCCGAGGCCGCCTTGCCGGACAACGATCCGCGCAACCCGACCAACCTGCACCTGACCCCCGCCGACGCCGGCGAGCAGGCCAAGAAGGCGGGCGTCAGCCGGCTCGTCATCACCCACGTCCCACCGTGGTACGACCGCGCCACCCAAGCAGAGCACGCCCGCCGCACCTACCCGGGTCCCGTCGAGATCGCCACCCCGCATGCCGTTTTCGACATCTGACGGCGTTCGGTTGTGGACCGCAACCACTGGTACGACGACCTCCGCGCCACCGGTCGTCATCCTGCACGGCGGTCCTGGCCTCTGGGACGACCACGCCGTACTCGCGGACATGCTCGACGACCTGACTGTCGTCCACCGCTTCGACCAGCGCGGGTGCGGTCGCTCGGGACCGTCGGACGAGCAGACGATGGCGCGACTCGCCCAGGACATCGACGAACTCCGCGAGTACTGGGGCCATCAGCGGATCCTGGTGATCGGCCATTCCTTCGGCGCCACGCTGGCGTTGACGTATGCGGCGTCGTACCCCGATCACGCCGCCGGAGTCGTCTATCTCGGCGGGGTCGGGATCGGTGACTGGCACACGCCGTACTACGCGGAAGTGGCTCGCCGGATGACGCCGGCCCAGCGGGATCGTCTGGAGGCGCTCACCGGGAGCAGTCGAACCTGGGACGAGGAGATCGAGTTCCGGGTGCTGTCGTGGTTCACCAGTCATGCGGACCGGTCGATGGCTCTCACTTGGGCGGGCGAGGAGGCGGCGGTCGACCTGCCGATCAACTTCCACGCCAACCGGGCGCTGGCGGGGGAGATGAACGCCTGGCCGGACGAATACGTCGCGGGGTTCGCCGCGACCATCAGCGCTTCCGTCACCTTCATCCACGGTGACGGTGACCCGCGCCCGGTCTCCGCCGTACGAGACCTGGCCGCGCACATTCCGCACCACACCTTCCACCTGCTCCCGTCCGCCGGCCACTCCCCGTGGCGAGAGCAGCCCGAGCTGGTCCGGGAGGTGTTGCGGGCGACGCTGCGGTAGACAAACCTCGATTCTGAGATCTACTCTCAATTTAGAGCTAATCTCAGAAAGGTGTTTGTCATGACCGCAGTCACGCTCGATCCGCGCCGTTGGTGGGCGCTGGGTGCGATGTCGGTCAGCCTGCTCGTCGTCGGGCTGGATCTGACCGTGCTGAACGTCGCGCTGCCGACGCTGGCGACCGAGCTCCAAGCGTCGACCAGCCAGCTGCAGTGGTTCGCGAACGCCTACACCCTCGTGCTCGCGGCGCTCCTGCTGCCGGCCGGGCTGCTCGGCGACCGGTTCGGGCAGAAGTGGTTGCTGCTTGGGGCGCTGGTGGTATTCGGAGGCGCGTCGGCGGCCTGTGCGTTCGCGTCGTCGCCGGGACAGCTGATCGCGTTCCGTGCTTTGCTCGGTGTCGGGGCGGCGTTCCTGATCCCGCTCTCGATGTCGCTGCTCAACGTGCTGTTCGCGCCAGGGGAGCGCGCCCGCGCGATGACGATCTGGGTGATGGCGAACTCGCTCGGCATTCCGCTCGGACCGGTGCTCGGGGGCTGGTTGCTGGACAACTACCGGTGGGGATCCGTCTTCCTGATCAACGTGCCGCTCGTCGCCGTCGGCCTGGTGGCGGTCGCTTTGCTGATCCCGGCGACGCGCGGTCACCGGACCGGGCGGATCGACGTACCGGGGATCCTGCTGTCCGCGGCGGGGCTGGTGTCCGTGACGTACGGATTCGTCGCGGCCGGCGAGCGTGGCTGGGGTGATGCGGTGACGCTCGGGTGCATCGCGGGTGGTGCGATCCTACTGGCGGTGTTCGTGGCCTGGCAGCGGCGGACGCGGGATCCGTTGGTGGATCTCGGGTTGTTCGCGTCGCGCCCGTTCCTGTGGGGCACAGTGCTCGCGACCCTCGCGTCGTTCGCGTTGATGGGGCTGCTGTTCGTGCTGCCGCAGCTCTTCCAGGCCGTGCAGGCCGCTGATGCGCTGCACACCGGATTGCGGCTGCTGCCGATCATCGGTGGGCTGCTGGTCGGAGCCAAGGTGGCCGAGCGGCTCAACATGAAGGCCGGGCCGCGGGTGACCGTTGCGGCCGGATTCGTGCTGATGCTGGCCGGTCTGGCGCTGGGCACGTTCACCGGCGTCGGCACCGGCTACGGCTACACGGCGATCTGGGTGAGTCTGGTCGGCTTGAGTATCGGGTTCACCTTGCCGCCAGTGATGGACCTGGCGCTCGGCGCCCTGACCGTGGAGCGGAGTGGATCCGGTTCAGGGCTGATCCAGGCCCTGCGTCAGGTCGGCGGCACGATCGGTGTCGCGATCCTCGGTACCGTCCTCAACTCGGCGTACCGGGACCGGCTCGACGTGACCGGCCTGCCGCCCGCGGTCGCCGACGCGGCCCGCGACAGCGCCTCCGGTGCGGTGGCGATCGCGGCGCACACCAACTCGCCCACATTGGCGACGTCGGCCCGCGAGGCCTTCGTGCACGGGATGAACGCCACCCTGTGGACGTGCTGCGCGGTCGCTGCCCTCGGGCTGGTGCTCGCTGTGGCCTTCCTGCCACGCCGTACCGGGGTTGGGGCGCCGGAGCCGGCGGAAGTTGCCACAATCGGGGTATGACGATGGAAAAGCCGCCCGGGCTGCGCGAACGCAAGAAGGCCAAGACCCGGGCGGCCATCCAGGAGCACGCGCTCCGGCTGTTCCGCGACCAGGGGTACGCAGAGACGACCGTGCAGGAGATCGCGGCCGCGGCGGAGGTTTCACCGGCGACGTTCTTCCGGTACTTCGCGACCAAGGAGGACACGGTCGTCCTCGACCGGCTCGACCCGCTGATGATCGAGCTGTTCCGGTCCGCGCCGGCGGAGCTGGGTCCGACCGACGCTCTCCGCGCGGCCATCCGGAAGAGCATGGTCACGCTGTCCGAGGACGAGTGGGAGCTGGAATCCGAACGCCAGCGCCTGGTCATGAACGCCCCCGAACTCCGCGTCCGGATGCTCGACCAGCTCTACGCCGGCATCGACCTCCTGGCCGCCCTCGCCGCCGAACGCACCGGCCGTTCGCCCGACGACTTCGCCATCAGAGCCTGGGCCGGCGCTGTCATCGGCGTCGTCATGGCCACCTACCAAGAAGCCGCTGACTCGCCAATGCAGGAGTACCTCTCGACCATCGACAAAGCCTTCACCCACCTAGCCGCCGGCCTCCCCCTGGAAACCAGCTGACCGTCAGGAGGTCAGAGTTTCGAGGTACGCCGTGCCGCGGGGTGTGAGTTCGTAGCCGGTTTCGAGGCTGTAGGTGAGGCCTAGGTTCTTGAGTTTGCGGACGTCGAGTTTGAAGGGGGCCGTTTCGCGGTTGAGGGAGGCGGCGAGGTCGGCGGCGCGGGTGGCGGGCTTGGACTGGATCAGGCGGAGGGTCTCGGTCGTCCAGGGGCCCTGGTGGCCTTCGTCGAAGCGGGTCAGGCGGGCGGTCAGCTCCGCGAGGTCGTCGGCGGAGAGGTCGGCCTGGGCAGCCAACTCCTCGCGCGGGTCCGGGCCCTCGACCAGGTGGAACCTGATCAGGAAGGTCGGATGCGACTCCTCGCCACGGAGGCGGCGCCGGACGTCCTTGGCGTTGCGGCGGTCCGCGGCCTCGACCTCGGCGTCGGTGTCGGCGATCAGTTCCGGGTTCACCTGGCGGACGCTGTCGATCTCGATCCGGCCGGCGTTGGTGCGGTAGATCCGCCCCTCGACCACGCGGGCCTCGGCCCACCGCCGGTACGCGACGGTGATCTTCCCGTTCGCGACCCCGTCGCGATCCGATCCGGCGAACAACATCGTCTAGCCTCCCAGCGCCTTCGCGACGATCGGGGCGAGCGCCCGCAGCGCCTTGCCCCGGTGGCTGATCGCGTCCTTCTCCTCGATCGACAGCTCCGCGGTGGTCCGGTCGTACCCCTCCGCCTGGAACAGGACGTCGTACCCGAAACCGCCGGTGCCGCGCAGCTCGCGGATCACCGAGCCGCGCATCTCGCCGAGCACCAGTTCGTCGGAACTGTCGGGCCGGACGAACGCGACCGCGGCGATGAACGACGCACCACGCCGCTCGTCCGGCACGTCCTCCAGCTGGCCGAGCAGCAGCAGGTTGTTCGCGTGGTTGTCCTTGGCCGGTCCGGACCAGCGCGCAGAGAGTACGCCGGGCATCCCGTTCAGCGCGTCGACACAGATGCCGCTGTCGTCGGCGATCGACGGCAGACCGGTCGCCGCGAGCGCCGCATGCGCCTTCAGCAAAGCGTTGCCCTCGAACGTCGGCTCGGTCTCGGCGGGTTCGTCGTACGGCGCGACGTCGCCCAGCCCGAGCACCTCGATCCCGGGCACGATCGGGGTCAGGATCCGCCGCAGTTCCTCGAGTTTCTTCTTGTTGTTCGAGGCGAGCAGGACCTTGGTCACGACAGCGCTTCCTGCTGCAGCTTCGCCAGCTCCGCGCATCCCGCCGTACCGAGCTCGAGCAGGCTGTCCAGCTCGGCGCGGTCGAACGGCGCGCCCTCGGCCGTGCCCTGCACCTCGATGAACTTGCCCTCGCCGGTGATGACCAGGTTCATGTCCGTCTCGGCCCGGACGTCCTCCTCGTAGCAGAGGTCGAGCATCGGGGCGCCGTCGATGATGCCGACCGAGACCGCGGACACCGTGCCGGTCAGCGGCTCGCTCTTCAGCAGCTTGCGCTCGCGCAGGAACGACACCGCGTCCGCGAGGGCGACGTACGCGCCGGTGATCGCCGCGGTCCGCGTGCCACCGTCGGCCTGCAGTACGTCGCAGTCGAGCAGGATCGTGTTCTCGCCAAGTGCCTTGTAGTCGATCACGGCACGCAAAGAGCGGCCGATCAGCCGGGAGATCTCGTGCGTCCGGCCGCCGATCCTGCCCTTCACCGACTCGCGATCCGAGCGGGTGTTGGTCGCCCGCGGCAGCATCGCGTACTCCGCGCTGACCCAGCCGAGCCCGGAGCCCTTACGCCACCGCGGCACGCCCTCGGTCACACTCGCAGCGCACAGCACCCGGGTCCGCCCGAACTCGACCAGCACCGAGCCCTCGGCGTGGTCGAGCCACTTCCGGGTCAGGGTCACGGGCCGGAGCTGATCCGCACTACGTCCATCGATACGCGCCATGCTGCAGACCCTATGCCTCCAGGCGCCGCACCTCCGAACCGGTGGACGGCGGAAGCGCCAGCGGGCCGGGGGACGGATGGAACTGGGTCACGGCCATCCGGGCCGCCCACGGCACCAGGTCGTGGGCGCGCCGACCGAGCCACGGGACGCCTTCCCGGACCAGCCACAACGCGTCCGCCCACCGGCTCGGCGGCCGGTACGCACAGTCCAGCTCCGGGGGTACGTCGATCTGCAGCCCACGCCGGGCGAGTTCGTCGGCGAACGCCCGGGCCAGTGTGCGGTGGCCGCGTTCGCCCGGGTGCAGTCGGTCGATGCTCCAGAAGTCCCGGCGGTACACCTCCGGGTAGTCGGCCATGTCCAGCCGGATCCCGCCGAACTTCGCGTGCAGGTCGTCGTACGCGAAGTTGACCTGCTCGATCCGCTGCCACAATGGCCGGCGCAGCCACACCGGCAGGCCGAACACCTGGCCGTGGTCGTGGAACCGGACGGTGAGCAGCAGCGCGCCGCGGGCGGTCAGTTCCTCGGCGCACAGGTACAGGCAGTCGCGGATCCGGCCCGCGTCGAAGGTGGATCGCAGGGTGTCATTGACCCCGACGATGAGCGAGGCGATGTCGATCGGACCGGTGGACACAGCCTCGGGCAGTTGGTCGGTCGCCACAGCAGGGACGGTGGCGCCGCTGGTCGCGAAGTTGGAGAACGTCACACGGTGGGAGCTGGCCAGGGAGTCGGCGAGCAGCGAGGCCCAGCCCCGCCACCCTTCGCCCGGGCGCGCGCCGGCACCGGAGAGGTCGGTCGTACTGCCGTTCATCGGGTCCCCGACACCCACGGTGGTCGAGTCCCCCAGTGCCACGTAGTGGAGGCTCACATTCCGCCATGGTGTCGGCACGGAGCGAGTTCCCGGTGAGACCGAGGTTGCCGTCATGTCAACACCAACCGAGCATTGGGGACCAGGCTCGAGGGCAAGATCACCATTGAGTGGCAGAAATGCTCGGAGTTAGGCTGTTACAAACAACTATGTGCAGGAGTTGCTAGCTGATGAGTGATCTTCGGTTTGGTCTGGTGGGTCTCGGTGCCCGCAGCCGCCTCGCGCAGTACGCCCACAAGCCCGGCGAGGGCTCCGCGATCGTCGCCGTCTGCGACCCGGTCGCGGCCCAGCGGGACCTGGCCCTCGAGCGCTACCCGGATGCGACCGCGTACGGCGACCACGCCGAACTGCTCGACCAGAAGCTCGACGGGGTCTTCCTGACCACGCCGGACGACCTGCACGAGCAGCCGGCGATCGACTTCCTGCGGGCCGGCGTCCCGGTCTTCGTGGAGAAGCCCCTGGCGATCACCACGGAGGGGTGTGACCGGGTGCTGCAGGCGGCGTACGACTCCGGTGCGCGGCTGTACGTCGGGCACAACATGCGGCACATGCCCGTCGTCCTGACCATGCGCGAGCTGATCCAGGCCGGCGCGATCGGCGACGTGAAGGCGATCTGGTGCCGGCACTTCGTCGGCCACGGCGGCGACTTCTACTTCAAGGACTGGCACGCCGATCGCAGTCGCACCACCGGACTGCTGCTGCAGAAAGGTGCCCATGACATCGATGTGATGCACTGGCTGGCCGGCGGCTACACGACCCGGGTGAACGCGATGGGCGCGCTCACCCTGTACGGCGGGATCGAGGACCGGCTCGACCGGTCGGGGGAGCGGTTCAAGGACTTCGTGTCCGAGTCCAACTGGCCGCCGCTGGAGCAGAAGGGTCTGGCTCCGGTGATGGACGTCGAGGACCTCTCGACGGCGAATCTCCTGCTGGACAACGGCGTACTGATGACCTACGAGCAGTGCCACTACACGCCGGACTACTGGCGCAACTACACCGTGATCGGCACCCACGGCCGGCTGGAGAACTTCGGCGACACCGCCGGCGGCGTGGTGAAGGTCTGGAACAGCCGCCGGTCCGGGTACCGCGAGGATGCCGACCAGGTGGTCGAGATCTCCGGCGAGTCCGACCACCACGGCGGCGCCGACCCGCACCTGGTGGCCGAGTTCGTCCGGTTCGTCCGCGACGGCGGGACGACGCTCACGTCCCCGGTCGCCGCCCGGGCCGCGGTCGCGGCCGGGTACGCGGCAACGATGTCGCTGCGCTCGAACGGGACCCCGATGGACATCCCGCCACTCGACCCCACCCTGATCAACTACTTCGACAACGGCCAAGTGCGGTGAGGTAGCATCCCGGTCGTGACCTGGTACGCCGCAGTGCGAATGCTGAGCCCTCGATGCGGAGGACTCTAGCGGCGTAGGCGCACGTGCTTGCAGCGAGAGGCCCCCTGTGTCGGGGGCCTCTCTCATTTCCCCACTGTGGGAGCTCGGAGTATGTGCCAGAGGCGGGATTTGAACCCGCACGCCCGGGGGCACCGGCACCTAAAGCCGGCGTGTCTGCCGTTCCACCACTCTGGCCGGGGGAGCCGCCTCCCCTCGGACAGACATCCTAGGGGAGGCGGCTCCGTTCAGCGGCTTTGCAGGGCGTCGATGAACACCTGGCGGAGGTCGCTGGGGTTGCGAGCGACGTAGGACTGGCCGCCGGTGGCCGCGGCCAGGGTGCGGAGCTCGTCCGGGTTGGCGTCAGGCCCCATGCCGAGGGCGATGATGCGGATCGGCTTGGAGGGGTCCTTCATGCCTTCGAGCGTCTTCACGGTCTCCTGCAGCGTCGGGCTGCCCGGGTCGTCGTTCTTGCCGTCGGTGAACAGCAGGATCGAGTTGACCGCGGTGGAGACGTACTGGTTCCGGACCGCGCGGACTGCCGCGATGGCGGTGTCGTACAGACCGGTGCCGCCGTTCGGGACCGGCTTCTGGATCTTCAGCTGGGCGACGATCTTCTGCCGCTGCCGGTCCGACAGTGGGGCGATCGGGACCAGTTCCTTGTAGTCGCTGCTGCCGTCCGTGCCGATCCTGGTCGAGAACGTCCACAGGCCGAGCGACGCGCTGTTCGGGAACAGGGCCAGGCCGCCGGTGGCCGCCTCGATGGTCAGCTGCATCCGGGTCTTGCCGCCGACCTTGTCGCCCATCGAGCCGGAGATGTCGATCACCGCGAGCGAGTGGGTGGACAGGGAGAGCCGGGTCCAGTTCAGCAGCGTCTTGTCGACCGCCTCGGCGGTCGGCTTGCTCAGCTGACTCGCGTCGCCGACGCCACGGCCGCCGCTGAGCGCGCTCATCGACCCGTCGCGGAAGCCGGCGTCGTCGCGGGCCTGCCCGTAGGCGTCGGAGAGCATCTCACCGGCCAGCGCGTTGGCGGCCGAGGTGGCCTGGTCGGTGTCGGACTTCGCCGTGACCGCGATCGGGTAGTCCAGGTACAGCGTGCCGGTGGCCGGTACGACCGCCTTGAGCTGCGCGTCGGGGTGCCCCTCCTGGTACTTCACGAAGCTCTGCTCCGACGCCGGTACGACGACCTGGCTGCCGTCGGCCGCGGCGCGGCCGAACAGCGAGTTGACGTCGGTGTACGGCTTGGCCATCGAACCGAGGCGCTGCGCCAGCGGCACGATCAGCCCGCTCACCGCGGTGTCGGACGCCGAGGTCTTCTGCCGCTCCGACTGGATCGCGAGCAGCGTGAGCGCGCCGGTGGAGGTGTTCAGCGGGTCCAGCAGGGCCGGCTCGACGCCGGCCGTGCCGAGGCTGCGCAGCCAGGACGAGGTGTCGGCGAAGTTCGAGTTCCGCCCGACCAGCACCAGCGGGGAGGTCGCGATCGACGGTACGACGATCTTCGGGATGCTGTCCCCGTCATCGGCCTGGGCGACCCACAGTGAGGAGTCCGGGACCCACAGGTCGGGCCGGTTGTCGCTGCCCTTGGCGACGTCCTGGGCGACCTTCGCCGAGGGAGCCGCGGTGATGGTGAACTGCAGACACGGAGTACCGTCCTGACCGCCCTTGCTCGCCAGCGACTTGGCCGCTGCTTCGAGTGAGGACTGCATCTCGGGCGTGGTGCTCAACTGGATCTGCGTCGGGTCGTTACACGACTTGCTGCCGCCGAGGAAACCGTCGGCTCCCGACTCGGATCCGAAGGAGCGAACCACAAACACGGCGCCCAACGACAGCACCAGTAGCCCGACCGCGGTGATGTACACCGAACGGCGGTTGTTGTTACTTCGCGTCACCGCAGAGGAATGTTTTCCCATCGCGGCAGGTCCCTCCCTCCCAGAGGCTGACTGCGCGCGCAGATTACCCGGTTTCTGCTGGTCACGGCGAAGGTTGCAACGGTTCTTGACACACCCGTCGCTGGACGCGGGTGGTCCAGGGAGTACCGCTCTTTCACAGGAACGCTGGAAAAATCACCGACGGTAGTTCTTCCACTCCGATCCGGTGAGATCTTGGTGTGATCCAAATCACATCAAGACTTTCTCTCAAACGCCCGTTCCATGGACCAGCCGCATGAAACGGTCGGAGGTTTCCCTCTGCGGCAGGTCCTGACAAGGTTGTCTTTTCGCGATCTGGCTCAGAGGCCGAGGTCCTTGCGGAGCTTGGCGACGTGCCCGGTGGCCTTCACGTTGTACTGCGCCAGCGCGATCTTGCCCTCGGGGTCCACGACGAAGGTGGACCGGATCACGCCGGTGACCTTCTTGCCGTACATGGTCTTCTCGCCGAAGGCGCCGTACGCGGTCAGGACGTCCTTGTCCGGGTCGCTCAGCAGCGGGAACGTGACGCCGTCCCGCTCGCGGAACTTGGCCAGCTTGGCCGGCTTGTCCGGGGAGATCCCGAGGACGGCGTACCCGGCGGCCTGCAGCGAGTCGAGCGAGTCGCGGAAGTCGCAGGCCTGCTTGGTGCAGCCCGGCGTCATCGCGGCCGGGTAGAAGTAGACGATCACGTTCTTCCCGCGCAGATCCTTCAGCGCCACCTCGTTGCCGTCGGCATCGGGAAGGGTGAAGTCGGGTGCGGTGTCGCCGGCCGACAGACGTTCGGACATCAGGCCCTCCACGGGGATCGGATCAACTGCCGCAATGGTACGTGCGGAGCCCCCGCTAGCCTGAGCGCATGCGGGCCATGACAGTCACGCCGGGGAAAGCCGACTCGGCCAGGGTGGGAGCAGTAGGGGAGCCGCCCGCCGGTGATGGAGCGGTCCTCGTGGAGGGGCTGTTCACCGGCATCTGCGGGACCGACATCGAACTGGTGTCCGGAGCGTTCGGCAGCGGTAGGCCGGGCTCCGATCACCTCGTCATCGGCCACGAGTCGCTGGGGCGAGTGCTGGAGGCACCGGAGGGCTCCGGCTTCAACGCGGGAGACCTGGTCGCCGGTGTGGTCCGCAGGCCCGATCCGGAGCCCTGTCCGGCCTGTGCGCGCGGCGAGTGGGACTTCTGCCGCAACGGCTTGTACACCGAGCGCGGCATCAAGGAGATGGACGGGTACGGCGCTGAACGCTGGCGCGTGGACCCGTACTTCGCCGTACCCGTCCCCAGTGAGCTCGGGCACCTCGGCGTACTCGTGGAGCCGGCCAGCATCCTCACCAAGGCGTGGGAGCAGGTGGACCAGGTCGGCGCGCGGTCGTGGTTCGGGCCGAAGCACGTGCTCGTCACGGGCGCCGGACCGATCGGGTTGCTGGCCGCTCTGATCGCAACGCAACGCGGGTACGACGTACATGTCCTGGACCGGGTCGTGGACGGGCCGAAACCGGAGTTGGTGCGGGCACTCGGTGGGACGTATCTGACCGACCTGGACGACCTGACCGTCGTACCCGACGTGGTGATCGAGGCGACCGGGGCAGGGCGGGTCGTGTTCGACTGCGCGAAGCTGCTCGGGTGGGCCGGGGTCATGTGCCTGACCGGGATCGCGCCCGGTCCGGCGTCGATCGACGTACAACTCGATGCGCTCGTCCGGCAGCTGGTGGTTCGCAACGCGGCGCTGGTGGGGTCGGTGAATGCGGCCAAGCGCCACTACGCGGACGCCGTGGACGTGCTGGTCGCGGCCGACCGGTGCTGGCTCGAGCGGCTGATCACGCGGACCGTGCCGCTGTCGGACTGGCCGTCGGCGCTGGTCCGTGAGCCGGACGACATCAAGGTGGTCGTGGACTTGCGGGGATGACCTGCGAGGATGGGACTACGCAGGGCAGCCCCGGCCATCCCGGGGCAGGCCCGGACGAAAGAAGGGAGCGCCGACAAGTGTCGGACACGAAGGCCACCAAGGCTCGGACCGCCGAGCAGATCGAGGCGGACATCGCCGCCACCCGGGCGCGCTTGGCCTCGACCGTGGACGAGCTGGTCGACCGCGCGAACCCGAAGAATGTCGCCCTGCGGCAGGTCGAGCAGGCCAAGGCCCAGGTGTTCGACGAGAGCGGCCGGCTGCGCACCCAGAAGATCGTCGCGGTCGGCGGCGCCGCGGTCGGCGTGCTCGCCGTCCTGCTGCTGATCCGCCGGCTGGTGGGTCGCCGGTGACTTCTCGCAAGCGGCTCTCCGACGACAAGCTGCCGATCCGGATGCTGCACGATCGGGTGCTGGTCTCGCTCGAGGCCGAAGGTGAGCGCAAGTCGTCGGCCGGCATCCTGATCCCGGCCACCGCGCAGATGGGCCGCCGGCTCGCCTGGGCGAAGGTGGTCGCGATCGGTGCCAACGTTCGTACCGTCGAGGTCGACGACCGGGTCCTGTTCGACCCGGAGGACCGGGCCGAGGTCGAGGTCCGCGGCGACGACTACATCCTGCTCCGCGAGCGTGACCTGCACGCCGTCGCGGCCGGCCGCCTCGAGGACGGCCAGACCGGCCTTTACCTCTAGTCCAGCTGGTAGAGCCGCCGGGCGTTGTCCCGGCCCCACAGCGCGGCAACCCGTACGGCGTCCTCGGCGGACCAGTCGCCTTGGTCGACGAAGCCGCCGAGCACAGACGCCACCGCGCGCCGCCACAGCGTGGCTCCGAGGAAGTGCAGCTCGGCCGGACCCCACGCGTCGGAGGAATAGAGCAGCTTGGCGTACGGCGCCAGCTCCAGCCCCTCCGCGAGTACGGCGGCCGCGCGGGCTCCGACGTACATGGTGGTGAGGCCGAGGTCGAAGCTCACGTGCGGGAAGGCATGCGCGAGGTAGCCCGCCTGGCGGTGGAACGGATAGCAGTGCAGCAGCACGACCTGTGTGCCGAGTGGCTCGACCAGGCGGAGCCACTCGGTCAGGAGCAGCGGAGTGGTCTTGTGCAGGTTCAGGTCCGGGTCACCGAAGCCGACGTGCAGTTGTAGCGGCAGACCGCGGCGTGCGCCGGTCCAGAGCAGCCAGCGGAGGAGCACCGGGTCGCTGACTCGTGCCGGCCCATCGGCGTACCAGCGCTCCAAAGCGGTGGCGACTTCTGCAGCAGTGGGCTCGGCTGGATCAAAGTCGAAGCCATGGCGGTAGGCCACGATGCTCTTCAGCCCGACCGCATCGGCAGTCCGCTCTTCCAGCCGTCGCGCCAGCGCATCCGGTACGGCGGCCACGGTGGACTCGTGTGCGGCGACGTACTCGAGCTCTGACTCCAGCCGGACCACCTCGTGCGTGCGAGCCCCGCTCAGCTTGGCCAGTTCGTCCACACCGGTCACAGCGTCGCCGAGGTAGCCGGTGTCGACCAGGTAGTCGCTCACGCCGGCTGCGCTGAGGAAGAGCCGGCTCAGTGAGGCCTCGTCGTGCTGTGCGCGTGCGGCCAGATAGTCGTCGGCCGACGCGTGGGGAGCGAGTCCGAGCAGCGGAGCGCAGTGCTGACGGATTGCGAAGCCCAGTTGGGAATCGAACGTCGACATCCACGCCGGGACCGGACGGTCCGACTCGGTGATCAGCTGCTCGAAACCCGCCCGGTCGAGCGGACCCTTCGCCACGCCGTGCACGTGGTGGTCCACCAACGGCAGGTTCGCCAGGTGGTCAGCGAGCAGCATGGCCGGCCAACCGGAACCGCGACGGGACCGTGTCCTCGCCGAGCACCAGATCGCGGACGAACGCGCCGATCAGCGGCACGAACTTGAAGCCCTGACCGCAGAACCCGACCGCGACCGTGATGGGGCCGGCCCGGTCGATGACGAAGTTGTCCGACGGTGTGTTGTCGTACAGACAGCTGATCGCCGTGGACTTCCCCGCATCCAGACCGGGGAACCAGTCCTCGACGTACCGCAGCAGCTCGGCATCCCGCTCCGGCTCCACTGCGAAGTCACGGGTGTCCGGATCGACTACTGGACCAGTGGCGTGCAATCCGACCTTCACACCAGAGCCTGGCTCGTACAGCCCGTAGCTGAAAGGACCGGAGTGCACGAAGCTCGGCCAGTCCAGGTTGTCCGACACCGGTGCGAAGAACCGCGGCTGCTCCTGCGTCACAGTGAACGCCGGCAACGGCACCAGCCCATTCAGCAGCTTCGGAGCCCACGACCCAGCCGTCACCACGACCTGCCGCGCCCGCACCGCACCACCCGGTACGTCGAGCTCCACCAGCTCGTCGTGGACCCGCAGCGCCCGCACCGGCGACTGCGCTCGGAACTCGGCGCCCAGCCGTGACGCCACCGACTGCAGTGCCGTGACGGTGCGATCGGCGTACAACCGTCCCGAACCAGGCTGATACAGCACCGGTGTTTCGAACCGGAACCCTGACCAGCGCTCCGCCGCCGCTGCCGGCGTGAGGACCTCGCCGGTTGACGCATGCAACGACCGGAACGCCTCGACCGTCGCGTCGTCCACACCATGGTCGATCCCACCGGTCACCTCGAAGAGCGTCTCGCCCGAGTCCGCCTCCAGCTCGCGCCACAGCGGTCGCGCCTGCTCGGTCAGCCGCGCGACCTCCGCGTTGTCCGCGGCAGGGCGGAAGAGGCGCGTGCCACCGTGTGATCCGCCACGGTCGTGCCCGAGCGGGTACTGCTCCAGTACGACGACCTCACGCCCGGCCGCCGCCAGTGCACGAGCCGCGGCCGACCCCATCGCGCCGGCTCCCACCACAGCCACGTCGTACGTCATCGCTCACCCCTTCGGTCCGATTCTGACCCATTCTCGCGGTGTGGGCGCCCGCCGTCAGGGCGGATGGCGGGCGAGGGAGAATGTCGGGGTGATCTTCGAGACCTCCAGCCGGTTGCCCGATTTCCCGTGGGACAAGCTCGCCCCCTACAAGCAGAAGGCGGCCGAGCATCCCGACGGCATCGTCGATCTGTCCATCGGCAGTCCGGTGGACCCGGTGCCGGACCTGGTGAAGAAGGCCCTGGCCGACGCGGCCGACGCCCCGTCGTACCCGACCACCCTCGGTACGGCGTCCGCCCGGCAGGCGGCCGTGGACTGGATGGCCCGGCGTCTCGACGTCACCGGAGTGGACCCGGAGACCGGGGTACTGCCCGTGATCGGCACCAAGGAGCTGATCATGCTGCTGCCGACGCTGCTCGGCATCGGCGCCGGTGACACGGTCCTCATCCCGGACCTGGCGTACCCGACGTACGAGGCCGGTGCGGCGCTGGCTCGCGCTCACAGCGTGCCCGTTGCGGACCCGACGACGTACGACGGCCGAGTCCGGGTGGCCTACCTGAACTCCCCGCGCAACCCGTCCGGTGAGATCACCTCGGCCGACGACCTGCGTCGCGCGGTCGAGTGGGCGCGGGCGAACGACGTATTGCTGGTCAGCGACGAGTGCTACACCGAGTTCGGCTGGGACGAGCGGCCGGTGTCCGTGCTGCATCCGGACGTGTGCGGCGGCAGCTTCGACAACCTGCTCGCGGTGCACTCGCTGTCCAAGCGGTCCAACCTCGCTGGGTACCGGGGTGGGTTTGTTGCCGGCGACACCACGGTTGTTGCCGAGCTGCTCGCCGTACGCAAGCACGCCGGTCTGATGGTGCCGTCGCCGATCCAGGCCGCGATGGCAGCTGCCTTTGCGGACGACGTACATGTCGAGGAACAGCGCGCTCGCTACCTGCGCCGCCGCTCGGTCCTCCGCGAAGCACTGACCGACGCCGGCTGGGACATCACCCTCTCCAACGGCGGTCTTTACTTGTGGGCCTCGCATCCGTCGTACGACGCCTATGGCTCGGTGGGGGCTCTGGCCGACCTCGGAATCCTCGTGGCCCCCGGAGGCTTCTACGGGACCGCGGGCGCCCGCTACATCCGCGTTGCCCTCACCGGCACCGACGAGCGCATCGATGCAGCGGTGAAAAGACTGCACGAGTGACAGAACTTCCCCGGTGGGTGTGACGTCTTCTTGTGTGACTGCCTCTTATGTGGGTAGGTGAACCCAAGGAGGGGGAGGCATGCATATGAGGTCGCGTTCCATCGGGGTGGTTGCGGTACTGCTGCTGGGGGTTGTGGTGCCGGTCGGCTCCGCGCAGGCGGCTGATGATCCGTCTGTGACGCCGGGAGTCGCCGAGGCGACGACTCCGGCGGCCGAGCCGACCACACCGGCGGTGGAGCCGACCACGACGCCGCCTACTGAGGTTGAGACGTCGTCGCCTCCTCCGGCTGAGGAGCCAACGCCCACACCCACGCCGACACCAACACCGGCCGCGGCGTGGTCCATCACGCTGAACCAGCCGGCTGCCTCCTGGGAGGACAAGCCGACGGTGTTCACCGGGAAGATCAGCCAGCCGATCACCGGCTCGTACATCACGCTGTGGCAGCGCGTCCCGGGCGCGTGGGTGCTGCGCGGGTCGACCCGCACCACGGCCGGTGGGGTCTACAAGTTCACGTACACCTCGGCGTCCACCGGCACCTGGGCGTTCCGGACCATGATCGGGGTGAAGGACACGACGGCGCTAGCGATCTCGGCGTACCGGACCGTCCCGATCCAGGACCGCAAGATCGTGATCAACACCCCGGCGGCCTGGTACGCGACGCTGACCGGTGTGTCGGTCACCGGCCGGATGACGCCGGCCGAGCCGGGCAAGGAGCTCGCGCTGCAGGACTACCTCGGCAGCGGCAAGTGGCGCCTGCTGAGCATCGCCACGATGGATGCGGCGGGCAACTTCCGGCTCCGGGTCCCGGACGACATCCCGTCCACCCGGACCGTGCGCGTGCTGACCCGCTACGCCAGCCAGCCCGCGATGGAGTACTCCGGCCTCGCCAAGATCGTGATCAAGGCCGCACTGAACCCCAAGGTGTACGCCGTCTCGGCCACAATGGTGCCGAATACCTACCGGGCCGGGTGCCCGGTCAAGCCGTCGTCACTGCGGTTGCTCCAGCTGAACTACTGGGGCTTCGACGGGAAGGTGCACCGTGGTGAGCTGATCCTGCGAGACGCCGCGGTGTCGAAGATGATCACGGTGTGGACCTCGACGTTCGCATCCAAGTTCCCGATCCGGCAGATGCGGCGGGTGGACGTGTTCGGTGGCAGTGACGTCAAGTCGATGGCGGCCGACAACACGTCGGCGTTCAACTGCCGCCGGGTCACCGGTGATCCGTACTCGCTCTCGCCACACTCCTATGGGTGGGCGATCGACATCAACACCGTCGAGAACCCGTACCTGGCCGCGAACGGGGTCTGGTACCCGTCGAACGGGCTCGCGTACCGCAACCGCTCGGTGTCGCGTCCCGGCATGCTCTTCGCGAGCAGTGTCGCGACCAAGGCTCTGGTTGCCCAGGGCTACTTCTGGGGCGCCGGCTGGGCCAAGCCCGACTACCAGCACTTCGAGCCGAAGTGAAGACTGTCGTAGTTGCTGGGCTGTCGGCGCTGTTGCTGGCGGGCTGCAGCTCTGGGTCACCGTCGGTGCCTCAGGCTGCTCCGACAGCAGCAACCCCGATTCCCAGCACTGTGGGCGGCACGGTGCCAGTGCCCACCAACACGTTGAGCACTGTGAAGCCCACCGACGCAGCGGTGCCGCCTGAGCTTCCAGAGCAGGCAACCGCACCACCGCCGGCCACTGCCGGGCCGCTGAGCGCTCGCAACCTCCCGGCGCCCGAGAAGCTCGGCTCAGGCTGGAAGACGTACGCCGACCCGGGCGGCGCCGAGGCCGGGTTCCTGGGCAACAACACCTGGACCCGCAAACGCGACCCCCACCAGGCCGCCTTCGAAGCCTTGCCCTCCGGCTGCTCCGGCGCTCCGGTGACCGGCTCCCTCCCAGTCCCGCAGTACGCGCTGGCCGGCACCTACCGCACCGCCGACGCCCTCCCCGCCACGGCGCTGCTGCTCCGCTTTGCCAACTCCACCAACGCCAAGGCGTACTACGACGGCTACCACGCCCGCATGACTGCCTGCGGCACCGGCGGCGACCTCTCCGTCAAGCAGCTCTGGTCCGACGACACCGCAACCGCCGCCACCCGCACCTACGCTGGCGCCGAGTCCTACGTGGACATCTCCACCCTCCAAGGCGCCACCGTCGCGCTCCTCGCTACTACCTCCCCGCACCCCGAATCCCAATCCCCCTGGGCCCAATCCGTAATCCCCACCCTCAAATCCACAATCGACACTCCATGATCAGCCTCGGCCCCCGCTCCCGCTCCCGGCGCCGGAGGCGTCGTGCTCTTCAACTCGAGCGAGAAGCTGTATTACCTTTCAGTATTGTTTGTCCTACACTCCGGTTATGGGTGACTTCGACCGGTATGCCCGCCTGACCGCGGACTTCGACGCACCGTATGCGGTGATCGACCTCGCCGCCTTCCGCCGCAACGCCGACGACCTGGTCCGCCGCGCCGCCGGTACGCCGATCCGCATCGCGTCGAAGTCGGTCCGCTGCCGCGCCCTGATCAGCGCCGCACTCGAGCGCCCCGGCTTTCACGGTGTGATGAGCTACGCCCTCCCGGAAGCCCTTTGGCTCGCCCACAACGGCGTCGACGACATCCTCCTCGGCTACCCGACCACCCACCGCGCCGCTCTGCGCGCTCTCGCCAAAGACCCCGAGGCGGCCGCCCGCATCACGCTCATGATCGACTCACCGGACCACCTGGCGTTCATCAAGTCGATCACCACCGGCGGAGCGCGAATCCAGGTCTGCCTCGACGTCGACGCGTCCCTCCGCGTCCTCGGCCAGCACCTCGGCGTGCGCCGCTCACCCCTCCGAACCCCCGCAGACGTCGCCGGACTCGCCCGTACGGTTGCCGCCGACGACGCCTTCGAACTGGCCGGCGTGATGTTCTACGAGGCCCAGATCGCCGGCCTCCCCGACACCTCACCCGCCGTCCGCTGGGTGAAGCGCCGCTCCGCCGCCGAACTCGCCGAGCGCCGCGGCGCGGTCGTCGACGCGGTCAAGCAGTATGCGCCGCTGCGGCTCGTCAACAGCGGCGGCACCGGCAGCCTCGAGGTCAGCAGCGCCGACCCGGTAGTCACCGAAGTCACCGCCGGCTCCGGCTTCTACGGCCCCACCCTCTTCGACAAGTACGACGTCTTCCAGCCGGAACACGCGGTCGCCTACGCGCTCGACGTCGTACGGCGTCCTGCCCCACGGATCGCCACACTCTTCGGCGGCGGCTACGTCGCCTCCGGCCCGGCCAAGAAATCACGCCTGCCATCGCCGGCCTGGCCGTCCGGATTGAAGTTGTTGGGCACAGAAGGTGCCGGAGAAGTGCAGACTCCGGTCCTTGGGAGTTCCGCCGATGCGTTGCATCTTGGAGACAGAGTCTGGATGCGCTATGCAAAGGCGGGCGAAATGCTGGAGAGATTCGATGTCATACACGCGATCGACGGCGACGAGCTGACCGACCTCACCACCTACCGAGGCGAGGGGAAGAACTTCGGATGAGCACCTGGCGGAACTGGGCCGGCACCGAGTCGGCCACGGGTGTCGAGATCCTCCGACCGTCGTCGACCGACGAGCTCGCCGCAGCGGTGAAGTCCGCTGCCGAGCAAGGCAAGAAGCTCAAGGCCGTCGGCTCCGGGCATTCGTTCACCGGCTGCTCCGTGCCCGAGCAGGTGATGATCCGGATGGACGACCTGTCCTCGATCATCCATGCGGACAAGGATTCCGGCCGCGTCACCGTCGGCGCCGGCACCGGCCTGCGCAAACTCAACGCCGGCCTGGCCGCCTTCGACCTCGCGATGGCGAACCTCGGCGACATCGACAAACAAACCATCTCCGGCGCGATCTCCACCGGCACCCACGGCACGGGCGCCCGTCTCGGCGGCCTCGCGACACAGGTCGTAGCCCTCGACCTGGTCACCGCCGACGGCTCGATCCTGCATTGTTCAGCCGAGGAGCACCCGGATGTCTTCGCCGCCGGCCGCGTCTCGGTCGGCGCCCTCGGCGTGATCAGTGCCCTCACCCTCCAGTGCGTGCCGGCCTTCCTTCTTCACGCCCAGGAGATGCCGCTCCCGCTGGGCGATGTCCTCGACGGTTTCGATGAATTTGCCGACAGCAACGATCACTTCGAGTTCTACTGGTTCCCGCACACCGACATCGCGCTGACCAAGCGCAACAACCGCGTCGGGCCCGGCGTCGGCCCGTCCCCGGTCGGTCGCGTCCGCGGCTGGATCGACGATGAACTCCTGTCCAACAAGGTCTTCGAGCTGACCAACCGACTGGCGGTCCGACGACCCAGCCTGGTTCCCCGGATCAACCGCATCGCGTCCCACGCCCTCTCGGCCCGCGAGTACGTCGACGCGTCGTACAAGGTCTTCTGTTCCGAACGCAACGTGGTCTTCCGCGAGTCCGAGTACGCCGTACCCCGGGAGAACGTGGTCGACGTGATCCGCCGCCTCCGCGACTGGATCGACACGTCAGGCTCCCGCATCCCGTTCCCGATCGAGGTCCGCGTTGCCGCCCCCGACGACATCTGGCTCTCCACGGCGTACGGCCGCGACACCGCCTACATAGCCATTCACCAGTACCACCGCCTACCCCACGACCCGTACTTCCAAGCCTTCGAACGCATCGTCTCCGACTACAACGCCCGCCCCCACTGGGGCAAACTCCACACCCTCACCGCCGAAGATCTCCGCACTCGTTACCCCCACTTCGACGACTACCTAGCGGTCCGCACCCGCCTAGACCCCCAACACATCTTCGAGAACCCTTACACCCGCCAAGTCTTCGGATAAACCCAACCGCCGGGCCTACCTCGGCGGCTTCCTGTTCGGGCAAGGTTGTTCACGAGGTGGTGCGGCGGGAGCTAGCCTGCGGACATGAACTCTGTGGAGGGGCTCGAGCCTGTAGTCGAGGACTGGCAGAAGGCGTTGGCTGTGGTCGCGCATCCGGACGACCTGGAGTTCGGGTCGGCGGCGGCGATCGCGCGGTGGACCGGGCAGGGGAAGGAGATCGTGTACTGCCTGCTCACGTCCGGCGAGGCAGGCATCGACGGCATCGCGCCCGCCGAATGCGGTCCGCTGCGAGAAGGTGAGCAGATCGAGTCCGCCCGGATCGTCGGCGTCTCGACGGTCGAGTTCCTCGGTCAGCCCGACGGCACCATCGAGTACGGCGTCGCGCTCCGCCGCCTCATCACGGACGTAATCCGCCGGCACCAGCCCGAGATCGTGATCACCAACAACTTCCGCGGGACCTGGGACGGCGACGTAGTCCTCAACCAGGCCGACCACATCAACACCGGCCACGCCACCCTCGACGCTGTCCGCGACGCCGCCAACCGCTGGATCTTCCCCGAAGCGGGCGACCGCTGGGGCGGCGTACGCCAGGTCTGGGCCACCGGCTCACCACAAGCTCGCCACGCCGCGGACACCACCGACACCTTCGACATCGGCGTCAAATCCCTCAAAGCCCACAAGGCCTACATCGACGGCCTCAACTGGCCGCACTTCGACCCGGAAGAATTCCTGGAAGGCACCTCCCGCCCCGCGGGCACCCGCCTAGGCACCAAGTACGCCACCCGTTTCGAGGTCTTCACCCTTTAACCGAGGCGAACAACCGTCGCCCACGAGTCATCGGATATTTGTCGACGCCCCGTCAGTCGCGGGGGAGTTCGAGTGATGCCTGCAGGTGTGGAGGTGCGGGCTTCGGGCGCCGGGGCTCGCGGTCGCCGGAGGTGTCCGGGCCAGGCGGGTTGTTCGGGCCCACCCAGGAGCGGACCAAGTCGCGGCCGCCCTTGCGCGTCATGCGGAGGAGGTCGATCTGCTGGACCTGGCTGGCAGGGATGCCGAGCTGGGCAAGGCTGCGGTTCGCCATTTCACACGCGGTGTCGTGCTTCCGCGGCGAGAGCTTCTGCTGCAGCACGACAGCAATCGTGCCGTCGGGCAGATGCTCGACCCACTGGAACCGCATGCCCTTGTCGAGGGTGCACGAGTTGAAGGCGAGCTCGAGATAGTCGGAGTCGGACAGCCGTCGATCGGTCTGAGCGCGAGCAATCACTTCATACAGGGCCATACCCCGATCATCCGCCCCCACCCACCCGTTTTCCAGAAACCCACAATCCGGCCCATCCAGGCAGGCGCTTCCACTCGGCCGTGCACCCGGCTCGCGGGCATCCCGTCCCGGGTCGGCATCGGCGTCCTGCTCAGACACACCAACTGCGGTAGGGAGGGCTCACGGGTGGCCGCTGGTAGCCAGGCTGGCCGATCCGCTGCGAGATGCCGCGGGTTGGCTCCCCGTCGTACTCCGGCTGCCATGGGCTGTTCAGATCCGCCCGCCCGTCTGGGGGTGGTCAGTGGAGTGCGTTGATGGCGGTGGCTACCTGGGTGGGGCTGGAGATGAGGGTTAGGTGGTTGGCGTGGGGGATGAGGGTGGGGGCGGGGGCGCCTATGCGGGTGGCGGTTTCGGTGGGGTTGCCGCCGTCGGTGTCGAGGGCGCCGAAGACTACTGATTTGGGGATCGGGAGATCGCGGAGGTGGGCCAGGCGGTCGGCGGAGACTGCTGGGATGCCGTGGGCTGTCATTTGCCAGACCGCCTTTTCGGCTCCGGGCTGGCGGAAGGGGCGGGTCCACTGGTCGACATCCGGCGCTGGGCAGTCGGGGGCGCAGGCGCTGTTGTAGATCTTGCGGATCAGCGAGTCGGAGCCTAGGACGAGACGAAGCAGAGTCGTGCGGTACGGCGGCACGATCACGCGCCGCAGCCCGGGACCGCCACCGGGGAGAGGCACACCGTCGCCGTCGAGGAACATGATTCCGCCGACGCGAGACGGTGCCTCCAGCGTGGCCTCGGCGACGACGCCGGCGCCGAGGGAGTGGCCGACGAGGATCGGCCTCGGCTGCCCGGGGCCGCCGAGGTGCATTGCGTCCAGGAAGCCCAGGAGTTGACTGGCGAGATGCTCGATGGTGTACGGCGCTCTGCGCTCGCTGTAGCCGTATCCGGTGATGTCGTACGCGTAGACCCGGTGATTGGTCGCCAGCAGCGGTACGAGCCGGGACCAGGTGTCGACTGACTCGGCCGCGCCGTGGACGAGCACCACCGGCGTGCCCGTCGTACCCCAAGTGTCGTAGCGGGTGTTGACGTCACCTGCCTCGACGAACTTGAGTCCGGGTGGTGGGGCGGCGGTTCCGCCGGTGAAGGCGTTGTAGCCGAGCGATGCTGCTGTGACGATCAGCCAGAGGCCGAGGATGGCCAGCAATGCCCGGCGTAGGAACCGTTTCACAGCCCAAGTCTCGCCGCTGCCTCAAGCGGGGCGTCTGTGGGTACGGCGATGCCCCGAGGCGGACTGCTCCGCGATCTCGTCGGCGAGCAGCGGGCCGGTGACGGCTACAGAGGGAGGAGGCGCTGGGATTCGGCGAGGACGGCAGGGGAGGCCAGGGACTGCCAGCGGGGGATTTGCTCTTGGAGGAACGGGCGGAGCTTCGGGGCCAGGGCCGGCGCGTGGTCGAGGACGTCGAGTTCGTTGACGATGGTGAGATCGACGAAGTCGCGGAGGTCGGGGGTGCTGAGCTCCTCCGACGTACCGGTGAAGCGGTCGGTGACGGTGTGGTGTTCGGCGAGGTCGCGCCAGGTGGTCTCGCGCTCGCAGGAGCCGTAGCGGTAGACGATCAGCTCCGCCTCCGGGCCGATGACGGACTCCAGGACCGGGCGCTCGGTCTGCCAGTCGAACAGGTGGGTGGGGAAGCCATCGGTTCCGTACGCCGCGTGGGCGAGGCCGGCCAGGACGAGGGTGTCGGATGCGCCCAGGGTGGTCAGGCGCTTGGCGACCCGATGGAGATGCACGTAGAGGCTTCCGCCCGCGTGATCGAGCTCGTCGGCGCCGCGCACCATCAGCAGCGAACCCAAGTCCTCAAAAGTGCTCATCTGACCCCTTCTCGACGCGGAGCGGTCAGGGCCCTGCGGACCGGCCCAGGCACCTACGGTAAAGCCAATCCACCACCCCCGCCCACACCTGCGGCGTGCCGTTTCCGTCACACCTAGTTCACTTCCCCTTCCCCCAAACGTGTGCTCGAGCAGGCGCTGGTCAACCGCCCCACAACAGCCCCACCCGCGGACTCCGGCTCACCGACGCGATTCCGCCCGAGCCCCGCGAGTTGCCCGAGCCAGCGCCTGGAGGGTGGCCGAGGTACTTCCGAGTCGGAGCGCACGCAGGTGCTCGACACCATCCCGGACGCGGGCCTCGGGTTGGTCGCGGCCCTGCCGCCAGGGCTCGGCGGCTCTTCGAGACCCCCTGGCCAGCGACTGCAGATGCCGGGGCTGCAGCTCGCGAGAGCGTGCCGGGCCGAGGCGGTGAGGTTGCTGGAGGCCGTGCCGGGCCAGGAACTGGAGGTGCTCGAGACCGTCTCGGACGCGGGGCTGCGGGCTGGGCGCGGCGCCTCGGGCAGGGCGCGGCGGGTTGTTCGAGACAGTCGGTCCCGGGGGAGAGGCCCGGGCCGGGGGCTGTGGGTGCTCGTGACCGTGCCGGGCCCAGGCGGTGGGTTGCTGAGTGCCGGGCCGGGGGTTGCGGGTGCTCGTGACTGTGCCGGGGCCAGCCGGGGCTGTTCGGGATCGTGCCGGGTCGAGCCGGTGGAGTTGCTGGAGGCCGTGCCGGGCCGGGGTGCGGGTGCTCGAGACCGTCTCGGGCGCGGCGCTTCGGGTTGGTCGCGGCGCTTCGGGCAGGGCGCGGCGGTTGTTCGAGACGGTCGGCCGGGGGCTGGAGAGGCTCGGGCCCGGGTCGGGAGCGGCGGGTCCTCGCGACCGTGCCGGGCCGAGGTAGTGGGACTGCTCGAGGCGTGCTGGGCCGAGGGGGCTGCTCGGGCTTGCTGGGCCGGTGCAGTGGGAATGGTTCAGACGCTCGCGGGTCCGCGGGGTGCAGGTGGTTGAGAAGTTGCTGGCGGAGGGGGTGCGGGTTAGGCAGGGGGGGTGCGGGGTGGGGTCAGGAGTTTGCCGGAGAGGGGCCCGGAGTAGGCCCTGAAAGCGGTGGCCGGGTGTTCCGGTGGGGTGGGTGGGGCGGGACGATTTGGGCATGAGCAACACTGCAGCTCGTTGGACGTTGGTGGCGGCCCTCGCTACTACGACGCTTCTTACTGCCACGGTTACTGGTCGGCTGGCGGCCGGGTCTGAGACGTCACCGCACGGCACTACTGTCAGCCGGGTGTCGGGGCGCTGAGCGTTGCCTTGGGCAATGATGGGCTTGGCCGGTGGTCGTCCAGGGAAGGTGGACGGCCACCGGCCAAGCCGCTGGGAATCCCGCGCGTCCGAGCGGATCGGACCCGGGCGAGCGGGTTGATCCAGACGAGCGGGTCGCTGGTCGGGGGGCCCGTGCGGTGGTTGGGGTGCGCGGGGTGATTGAGGTCCGGGCTCGTGGTGCGGTGAGCCTGGGAGTGGTCGGGGTTCGCGCCATGATGCGGTGAGCGCGGGTTGGTCGGGTCTGTGCGCCGTGGTCCGGTGTGGAGCGGGTGATCGGGTCCGGGCCCTGGGGCGGGTTTGCGCGGAGTGCTGGGTCCAGGCCCGTGGTGGCTGGTCCGCGTGATCGGCTTAGGGCGCGGGTGGTCGGGGTGCGCCGGTGGGGCGGGGCACGCGGGGCCGGTGGTGGGGTGCGCACCGCGGGTTGGGGTGCGCGAGGGGCCGGCCGGCGGGTTTAGTCGAGGTCGGCCAGGGCTTTGCGGGCGGCTTCTAGTTCGGCTTCCAGGGCGGCGACCTTGGCTGCTTGCTGGGCGCGGGCTTCTTCGATGACCTCATCGATGGGAGTCGAGAGGTCTTCGTGGAGTTCCTTGGCGGCGCGGGAGACGGCGGCGGCTGCGACGGCGAGGTTGCGGGCGAGGAAGGTGGTGCCCTGCTTGAGCTCGGCGTGCCATTCGCCGTCGGCGGTGCCGGTGACGGTGAGAGTCAGCTCCAGGGTCTTGGTCTTCTTGGCGGCCGCCTTCTTGGCGGGAGCCTTCTTGGGCTTCTCCTCGACGGGAGCGGCAGAGGAAGCGTCGGGCGCTGTGCTCTCCGGGGAAGGGACCAAGGCTTCGGGAGTGTCGGCGTCGGTGGACGGCGCTTCTACTGCCAGAGTGTCTACAGTCATCGTTGCGGCGATCTCCTTCTGAACATCGCCCGCCGTGAGCGGGCTGGCGCTGAGAGTTTATTAGAACACACGTTCGACTCTCGGGCAAACCCAGCCGGGCAAAGTCAGCCGCATACGCTCAGCCGCGCACGCCGACCAGCTTCACCAGGAAGCGGTCGATCTGATCCCGCAACGGCGGAAGGTCGGCCTCCGGCTCGTTGATGCGGATCGAGACCGCGCCGTGCACGGCGGCGCGTAGGTCGAACGCGACGACGGCGGCGTCGCCGGCCGGCGCGAGGCCGGCGTCCATGCAACGCTGGACGGCCGCGGTCGCGCGGGTGGCGAGCTCCGCCTTGAAGATCAGGTGCATTCGCCGGTTCAGCGTGCTCTCGTGCAGCACCTTGTAGAGGCCGGCGTACTCGCTCGTCCAGGCGCTGAGGAACAGCAACCGCGCCCGTAGCCGCTCCACCGGATCGTCGCCGCCGCTCGCCTCGGCCTGGTCGAGGTCGCGGATCAGGTCCGCGGTGCACTGCTCGAGCGCGGCGAAGACGAGCTCGTCCCGATCGGCGAAGTGGATGTATACCGAGGTCGCCGCGATCCCCACCTCGCGAGCGACGGCGCGCAACGACAGGGCCTCGTCGTCGCCGAGTTCGTTCAGCATCCGCAGGGCGGCATCGATGATGTCGCGCCGCAGCAGTTCCCCTTGTCCCCGGCGATTCCGGCTCCGGGCTGCAGGTGTGGTCGCGTCCATGAATCCCATTGTATTGCAACACACGTTGCCCTACAGTCGTAGCACTACACCTGTTCACTTAAGGACCGGATGCATGGACCACACCCTCGAACGCAACAAGCAGACCGTCCTCGACTTCTACGAGATCGGCCTCAACCAGAAGGACTTCGACAAGGCGGCAACCCTCATCGGCAGCCGATATGTGCAGCACAACCCCCGGATCGCCGACGGCATCGACGGCTTCGAGGCGTTCCTCGCGACCCTCCGCCAGGACTTCCCCGACCTCCGGGCCGAGGTGAAGCGGATCTTCGCCGACGGCGAGTACGTCGTCGCCCACGTGTACGGCGTCCGCGTGCCAGGCCAGTCAGGTACGGCGATCGTCGACATCTTCCGGTTCGACGCGGACGGGAAGATCGTCGAGCACTGGGATGTGATGCAGCCCGTCCCGGACACCGCCGCCAACCAGAACGGGATGTTCTAGTGACCACCACAGAAGTGCCGGTGGACGTACGGCGGTGGTGGGCACTGGCCGCCGTGGCGACCGCCCAGCTGATGATCGGCATCGACCTGACGATCATGAACATCGCCCTGCCGTCCGTGCAGCGGTCGCTCCAGATGTCCGACCCCACGCGTCAGTGGGTGATCACGCTCTTCGCCCTCGGGTACGGCGGTCTGCTGTTGGTCGGCGGCCGGATGACCGACCTGATCGGCCGCAGACGCGCACTCCTCATCGGACTGACCGGCTTCGCCGCTGCGTCGGCGCTCGGTGGTGCGGCGACCGGTCCCGCGATGCTGCTCACCGGTCGTGCCCTGCAAGGTGCGGCGGGCGCATTGCTGACCCCCGCGGTGCTGGCGACGCTCGCGGCGTCCTTCCCGCTGCCGGCCGAGCGCGGCAAGGCATTCGGCATCTACGGCACCGCGATGGGCAGTGCCTCGGGTCTTGGTGTGCTGGTGGGTGGAGTCCTCACCGAGTACCTCGACTGGCGCTGGTGCATGTTCGTCAACCTGCCGGTCGCCGCCCTGGCCGCCGCCGGCGTCGGATACGCCGTACGCGCCGTGCCGCGGGTGCCAGGTGTGCGGATCGATGTCGTGGGCGCTGTTCTGGGGACGGTCGGCCTCATGGCTCTCACCTACGGGTTCGCGAGAGCAGAGCCGGATGGTTGGGGTGCGCCCACAACGTTCGGGTCAGTCATAGCTGGAGTCGTCCTGCTCGTTGCATTCATCAGCACCCAGACGCGGGTGAGAACGCCGCTCCTGCCGCTGAGAGTCGTCTTGGATCGCCGTCGCGGCGGCTCTTATCTGGCGGTGTTCAGCCTCGCCATCGGCATGTTCGCCGCCCTGTTCTTCCTGACCTTCTATCTGCAGAACATCCGGCACTACTCACCGGTGCGAGCCGGCGTGGGCTTCCTGCCGCTGACCGTCGGTCTCATGGCAGGAGTGCGCGCGGTGAGCCCACTACTGGCCAAAGCACCAGTGCGATCGCTCATCTGCCCAGGACTGCTGACGATCGCCGCAGGACTAGCGCTGCTGGGCCTTCTGAGAGCAGACAGCAGCTACTGGTTCAACGTCCTGCCGGTGTTCTTGCTGGTCGGTCTGGGGACCGGATGGGTGCTGGTCACAGCGAACAGCACCGCCACCCTCGGCGCCGGCCACGACAGTGCGGTGGCCGGCGCCATGGTGATGACGTCACAGCAGGTTGGTGCATCACTCGGTACGGCGCTGCTCAGCACGGTCGCCGGGACCGTGGCCGCGCACTCCGGGGCTGTCCATGGATTCAACGTGGCCAGCCTCGGTGCGGCTGGGTTCCTGTGCGTCGCAGCGCTCGCGGTCTACTGGGTGCTTTCGGAGCGGTCGCCCGACCACTCCAGGTGGAAGGTGCCATCACGATCGGTACGCCGGTAGGTGTGCGCGCCGAAGAGGTCCCGGAGACCCTGGATCAGCGCTGCCGGCAACCGCTCCGCCCGCAGTCCGTCGTAGTACGACAGTGACGCTGAGAAACCTGGTGCCGGCACGCCGACCGCCGCCGCGGTGGCGACCACCCGGCGCCAGGCCTCCTGCCCGTTGGCGACTGCTTCCTTGAAGTAATCGTCGACGAGCAGCGAGGGCAGATCCGGGTTCCGGTCGTACGCCTCCTTGATGCGGTCCAGGAAGCGGGCCCGGATGATGCAGCCGCCGCGCCAGATGGTCGCCATCGCACCCAGGTCGATGTTCCAGTCGTACTGCTCACTGGCGGCCCGGATCGCGTCGAAGCCCTGGGCATACGCGACCAGCTTCGACGAGTACAGCGCGTGCCGTACGTCGTCGACGAACGCGTCCCGGTCCACATCCACCTTCGGCGTGGCCGGCCCCGGCAGTACGCCGGCCGCAGCGGATCGCCGTACGACGTCGCCCGACAGGGACCGGGCGAAGACGGCCTCGGCCATGCCGCTGACCGGGATGCCGAGGTCGAGTGCGGACTGGACGGTCCACCGCCCGGTGCCCTTCTGCTCGGCCTGGTCCAGTACGACGTCCACGAACGGGCCGCCGGTCGTCGGGTCCACCTGGCTGAGCACCTCGGCGGTGATCTCGATCAGGAACGACTCCAGGTCGCCACTGTTCCACTCGAGGAACACGTCCGCCAGTTCGGCCGGGGACAGCCCCAGCACGTGCCGGAGCAGGTCGTAGGCCTCCGCGATCAACTGCATGTCGGCGTACTCGATGCCGTTGTGCAGCATCTTCACGAAGTGGCCGGCGCCGTCCGGACCGACGTGCACGCAGCAGGGCTCGCCGTTCACGTGCGCGGAGATCTTGGTCAGCATCGGCTCGAGCGCCGCGTACGACTCGGGTGATCCGCCCGGCATGATGCTCGGGCCGTTCAGCGCGCCCTCCTCGCCGCCGGACACGCCGCTGCCGACGAAGTGCAGGCCCTTCTCGCGCAGTGCGGTCTCCCGGCGCCGGGTGTCGAGGAAATGCGCGTTGCCGGCGTCGACGACGATGTCGCCCTCGTCGAGCAGGGGGACCAGCTCGTCGATGACCGCGTCGGTCGGTTCGCCTGCCTTGACCATGATGATGATCTTCCGCGGCTGCTCGAGCGACTCGACCAGCGCCGGCAGGTCGGTGGCGGGGACGAACTCGCCCTCGTGGCCGAACTCCTCGATCAGGGCGTCCGTCCGGCTCTGCGACCGGTTGTGGACGGCGACACGGAACCCGTTGCGCGCCAGGTTCCGGGCCAGGTTGCGGCCCATCACCGCGAGGCCGGTGACGGCGATCTGGGCGTTGGCAGAACTCATCGAATCTCCCGCAGTCTCAAGTTGTGTGCCGGGACCCAGTCTGGCCCTCCGCGCAACGGTCACGATCAGCGGGCCCGGCCTGCGGACAGGAAGTCGGTCCGAGGGCGAGCACCAGATCGCCTGCGTGACCGCCTAGGCTCGGCGGTGTGACCACGCTCAGCTTGGATCCTCGTCGTACGGCGCTCGTCCTGATCGACCTGATGCCGCGGATCGTGGCGCTGGAGACCGCGCCGCTGAGTGGGCCCGAGGTGCTGGAGCGGTGCGTCGCGCTGGCGAAGGCGACGCGATCGGTCGGTGGGCTGGTGGTGAACGTCCGGGTCGAGCGACCAGGCGTCGGCCGCCAGCCCGACGGGAGCGGGTTCGCACCGGAGGTCGCCCCACAGCCGGGCGACGTGGAGATCGTCAAGGGGACGGTCGGCGCGTTCGGGCGGACCGGTCTCGACGAGCAGCTCCGGCGACGGGACATCGGGACCGTGGCGCTGGCCGGGATCGCGACGAACTTCGGTGTGGAGTCCACCGGGCGCGGCGCGGACGACCTCGGCTACGAGACCGTGTACATCACCGACGCGATGACCGGTCTGGATCAGGACGCCCACGACTTCGCGTTGTCCTACGTCTTCCCGCGCTTCGGCAGCCTCTGCAGCGGGACGGAGTACATCGCCGCGCTAAGCGCGTCCGCCTCCTGAATCGAGATAGTGCAGGCGGCGCCAGATCGCCTCGGAGACCTCCGGGAGGAGGTCGTTGGCGTGCTGGTTGAGCTGCCAATAGGTGCTCTGCGCCCGATCCACCGCGGCGGAGCATTCGGCCAGCCAGCGTTCCGCGCTCTGTTCGGCGGCGCGTGGCAGGGCGCCGTACATCGCGGCGAGGCCGAGCATGACGCTGTCGCCGAGGACCCGGTTGGTCAGGTCCTGGCCGGTCATGGCGTGGTACTGCGCGATGAACGGCGCGAGCACCGTCAGCGCGCGTGTCCGCGGATGCAGCGACATCCGGACCAGGCGCACCCGCTCCACCAACCGTCTCACCGCGAAACCTCCTCACGGGCGACGCTACTCGCTCACAACATCTGCGACGATAAAATTTCCGGGGCCGTGTCGATCCGCGGGCCGCTCGTTCGACCTGGGGATGCGAGGGCCGAGAGGCGGCTCCGTGGGATGAGGAGAACGCGATGGCGCAGTACATGCTGATCATGCGGGGCACCGACGAGTCGAACGCGGCCATGATGGCCAACATCGACGAGATGATGACCGCGACCCGCGTGTTCATCGAGGACATGGCCAAGGCCGGCGTGTACGTCGGGGCCGAAGGGCTGGACGATCCGGGCAAGGGCGTCGTGGTGCACTTCGACGGCGAGGCCCCGGTGGTCACGGACGGGCCGTACGGGGAGACCAAGGAACTGTTCGGGGGCTTCTTCCTGCTCGATGTCGCCTCGAAGCAGGAGGCAGTCGAGTGGGCCAAGCGGGTTCCGGCGGCCCCCGGGTCCAAGATCGAGATCCGGCGGGTGCCCGGCGAGGACGAGGTCCCCGAGCAGAGCGGGGAGTTCGTCAAGGAAGGCGCCTCGCGCGAGAGCAGCGGCCAGAGCTGATGGATACGGCCGACGTCGAGGCCGTCTGGCGGATCGAGTCGGCGCGGATCGTTGCCGCGCTGACCCGGTTCACCGGCGATTTCGGGCTGGCCGAGGACGCGGCCCAGGAGGCGGTGGCCGAGGCACTGGTGTCGTGGCCGTTCGCCGCTCCGGCCAGTCCGTCCGGCTGGCTGATGGCCACGGCCCGGCGGCGGGCGATCGACGCGATCCGCCGCCGGGCCGCGCTCAAGGACCGGTACGCCCTGCTGGCGGCCGACGACGTGGCGGTCGACGACGACATCGACCCCGACAGGATCGATGACGACGTCCTGGCGCTGATGTTCATCAGCTGCCACCCGGTGCTCTCCCGCGAGGCCCGGGTGGCGCTGACCCTGCGGGTGGTCGCCGGCCTGTCCAGCGAGGAGATCGCCCGCGCGTTCCTCGTCCCCGTGCCGACCGTGCAGGCCCGCATCACCCGGGCGAAGAAGACGATCGCGGCGGCCGGGGTGCCGTTCGAGCTGCCGCCGGCCGGCGAGCGCCGGGAGCGGCTGGGCGGCGTGCTCAGCGTCATCTACGTGATCTTCACCGAGGGGTCGACGGCGACGTCGGGCGAACGGCTGTTGCGCCCCGACGTGGCGTACGAGGCGATCCGGCTGGCCCGCACACTGGCCGCGCTGCAGCCGGACGAGCCGGAGGTGCACGGCCTGCTCGCGTTGTGCGAGCTGACAGCCGCGCGCTTTCCGGCCCGGACCGGCCCGGACGGCTCGCCGGTCCTGCTCGAGGACCAGGACCGGCGGCGGTGGAACATCTCGGCGATCCGCCGTGGGCTGGCCGCGCTGGCCAAGGCATCGACTCGCGGCCTCGGCCCCTACGGCCTGCAGGCCGCGATCGCCGCCACCCACGCGTCGGCGCCCTCGGTCGAGGCAACCGACTGGGACCGGATCGTCGTGCTCTACGAGGCACTCGGCCGGGTCGCGCCCTCGCCGGTGGTCGAGCTCAACCGGGCCGTCGCCGTGGCGATGGCCTCGGGCCCGGCGCAGGCCCTGGCCATCGTGGACGAGCTGATCGCCTCGGACCGGCTCCCCGGCTCGCATCTGGTCCCGACCGTCCGCGGTGAGCTGCTGACCCGGCTCGGACGGCGACCGGAAGCGCGCGCCGAGCTGGAGCTGGCGGCCCGGCTGTGCGCCAACCAGCGCGAACGCTCAGTGCTGCTGCGCAAAGCGGCCACCCTGAGCTGACAGCCTGACCAACGAGGTCTAGGCGAACAGGCCCGCGTTCTCCCGGACCCACTCCTGCAGTGTCCGCGGCGCGTGCCCAGTGACCTTCGCGACGGTGTCGTTGACCGACGTCTCGTCGATGGTGCCGTCGCCGAAGAAGCCCTCGATCGCGCTCGCGTACGGCGGCGGCATCGACGCGAACAGCGCGTCGTGCGTCTCCGAACGGCTCATCGGGTACGCCGTCAGCGGACGGCCGATGCCTTGGCCGAGGATCTCCACCTGCTCGACCGGCGTGAGCCCGACAGGCCCGGTGAGTCGCAGGACCGAACCGTCCTCCGCACCCTGCAAGGGCGCGGACCGCGACGTCGGCGATGTCGCGCGGATGGATCGTGGCGACCGGCACCTCGGGGAACTGGACCCGGACGACGTCACCCGCGTGCAGTTGGTCGAGCCACCGCAGTGTGTTGGACATGAAGGAGTTGGGCCGCAGGAATGTCCACTCCAGCCCCGACGCCTTCACCGCCTCCTCGGCCGCGTGGTGATAGGCGGCGACCGCGTTCGACAGATCGGCGCCGTCGAGCGAACTGCTCGACAACAGCACGACCTTCCGGACACCGGCCCGCACCGCGTTGGCCAGCAGTTCCTCGACCCGGTCGTAACCACTGAGCAGGAAGATCCCCGTGACGCCGTCGAGCGCGTCGACGAACGTGTCCGGCTGGTTGAGATCGCCGTACACCGGCTCGATGCCGTCCGGCAGCGCGGTCTCCTTGCGGACCAGTGCGCGTCCCGCGAGCTGCTCGGCCGCCAGCGATTGCACCACCGCCCCGCCCGCGTTGCCGGTCGCTCCGGTAACCAGGATCGTCATCTCGCCCCTCCTCGGATCAGCGCGGACAGCGTCCCATATTTCAGGTGCGCTGAACCGGATCCGTCGCTGATCCGTAGAGCAGGCAACGGAAGGGGAATCAAGGATGACCAGCACCGGCACCGCGTGGGTCGCCCCCGCGAACGAGGACCAGTTGAGGGCTTGGGACACCGCGGAAGGCGTCTTCTGGGCGGACCAGGCGGATCTGTTCGAGCACAGTCTGCAACGCTACGACGACTGGCTGCTGCGGGCGGCCGGGATCCGCGACGGTGATCATGTGCTCGACGTGGGCTGCGGCACTGGCAGTACGACCCGCGCCGCGGCCTGGCTGGCCGGATCGGGTACGGCGCTCGGCGTAGACCTCTCGTCTCCGATGCTCATGGCCGCTGCCCGCCGGGCCCGGGACACAGGTGTCGGGAACGCGACGTACCTGCAGGCCGATGCCCAGGTGCACTCCTTCGAACCGACGGCGTACGACGTGCTGCTGAGCCGCACCGGATGCACGTTCTTCGCGGATCCGCTCGCGGCCTTCACCAACCTGGCACGGGCGGTGCGGCCGGGCGGGCAGGTCGCCCTCCTGGTGTGGCAGGCGCCCAGTCAGAACCCGTGGTTCACCGAGCTCACCACCGCGCTCGCGGCCGGCCGGGTCGCCCCGACGCCGCCCTCTGGCGCACCGAGCCCGTTCGCTTTCGCCGACCCGGCACGAGTGGCCGACATCCTGATCGCAGCAGGCTTCGCCGACCCGGAATGCGAGCCCGTGAAGGAGTCCATGTACTGGGGTCCGGACGTCCGTACCGCTGAAGCCTTCGTTCTCGGCGTCCTCGGCTGGATGCTTGCCGATGCGGACGCCGACACCCGCACCCGGGCCATCACCAACCTGCGGCGGACCCTCGTCAAGCACTTCACGCCGGGAGGTGTCAGCTTCCCGTCGGCTGCCTGGTTGGTCACCAGCCGCAAGCCCGCATAGCCTCGATCGTCTTCATCTCCACCTGCTCGGTGTCGTCTGATTCGGTGCCAGGTGCGGGCACCTGACTTGAGCACTACGTCAGCAGTCAGATCGACGGTTCCCAGCGGGTCGTCCGCGCGGATGCCGTTGATGGTGACGGCGCCCTGGCGGATGAGGCGGCGGAGCTCGGACTTGCTGTCGGTAGGCCGGGCTGCGAGCAGCAGGTCCAAGGTGGTCGCGACAGTGTCGGTGACGACGATCTCCGGGATGTCCTCCGGTTGGGTGCGGCCGGAGAACGTTCGCTGGAACGCGTCCAGCTCGGCCTTCGCCGTACCCGCGCCGTGGTAGCGCGTCACCACCGCGGCGGCCAGCCGGAGCTTGGCGTCGCGGGCCTGCGGACCGCCGTGCGCGGCGGCGGCCTCGAGCGCGGCCACCGTCTCCAGCGGCAGCTCGGTGTAGACGCGGGCGTACGGCTCGACCAGCGAGTCCGGGATGCTCATCAGCTTGCCGAACTTGTCCCGTGGGCTGTCGGTCAGTCCGATGTAGTTGTTCAGCGACTTCGACTGTTTGGCGCGACCGTCGATGCCGGGCGTGATCGTCGTCGTGATCACCACCTGCGGCGGGGCGCCGAGCCGCTGCTGGAAATGCCGCCCGAGCTGTTCGTTGAACAACTGGTCCGAGCCCACGATGGTGAGATCGCTGTGCATCGCGAAGCTGTCGTATCCCTGCAACACCGGGTAGATCAGCTCGTGGACGGCGATCTCCCGCCCGGCCGCGATCCGGTCCCGGAACATGTCCCGGCTCATCAGCTGTGCGTGCGTGACCTGGGCGAACAGACTCAACAGCTCCGCCACCGGCATCGCGTCGTACCACTCGGAGTTCCGGCGTACCTCGAACACCGCGGGATCCGTCCGCAGCACGAGTGACACCTGCTCGAGGAACGACAGCGCGTTCGCCTCGATCTCCTCCGGCGTCAGCACCGGCCGGGTCTCCGAACGGCCGGTCGGGTCGCCGACCCGCGTGGTCAGGTCGCCGAGCAGGAACACGACCTGATGGCCGAGGTCCTGCAGTTGCCGCATCATCCACAGGTTGACCGCGTGGCCGAGATGGAGGTCGGGCGCGGTGCAGTCGACGCCGTACTTGATCCGCAGCGGCCGCCCGGACGCCAGCCGTTCGCTCAGGTCGGCCTCGCCGACGACGGAGTCGGTGGTACGACGTAACCGGTCCAGCATTGTGCTCATGGGAGTTCCTCTCGAGATGAGGCACCCTCGAACCGACAGCGCCTCCGGCAACAAAAAAGAGACAGGAACTGGTTCCTGTCTCGGAGGCTCTGGGTGGAGCGAGTTGTGGGGACTACCGCATGCCGGCCCCTCCCAGAGCCGGTCGATAGGTCACGCGTCGCTTGATCATGGTGTCAGGTTAGCAGCCGTGAGCAGGAGCAGGAATCGGGTTAATTCCGACCGGTGCCTGAACAGGCCGTGATGAGCAGCAGGCCGAGATCGTCGCCTGCGGCAACCATTCCGTCGGGGAACCTGTCGATCGCGACTAGTCCGTTGCCTCGCGGGGGCAGGTTCGCGTGGGTGTGGTGCAGGTCGACAGGAGGTATTGGCTCGATTACGGCCTGGCCTATCGGGTTGCACGCCTGACCGGCCGCCCCATGGCCACCTTCGGACCAATACCTCCTGTCGAGTTGACTCCATAGTGGTTCATGCGGTGGATCTGATTGGTGACGTCCTTCACATCTCGGTCGGAATTGCCTCTTCGGACTAGGCTCCTGGGTGTGACGGAGCGGGTTGTGCTGGTGGACGAGGGTGGCCGGGCGATCGGGACCGAGGCGAAGGCGACGGTTCATCACGCGGCGACGCCGTTGCATCTGGCGTTCTCCAGTTACGTGGTCGACGCGGACGGGCGGGTGTTGCTGACCCAACGGGCGGTGGACAAGCCGACCTGGCCGGGGGTGTGGACAAACAGTTGCTGTGGGCACCCACTTCCGGGCGAGCCGGTCCCGGACGCGGTACGACGGCGGCTCGCGGACGAGCTCGGGATCGTCACGGACGCGATCGAGCTGGTGCTGCCCGAGTTCCGCTACCGCGCCGAGATGCCGACCGGCGTGGTCGAGAACGAACTGTGCCCTGTCTACCGCGTCTGGTGGACCGGCGACCCCACGCCCGATCCCGCGGAAGTCGCGTCCTACCGCTGGGCCAACTGGGCCACCGTGCGCTCCGTTCCCGACCTCTCCCCGTGGTGCCTCCTCCAACTGGACGAACTGGACCGCCTAGGCCCAACCCCCACCACCTGGCCCCTCGCAGACGCCACGCTCCTCCCACCCGCTGCCCGTCTATAGCTCCTGTTCCAGCAGGTCGGCGTGCAGCGCTACGGCTGTTGTACTTGCGTGGCCGGCGGCTCCGATCGCGAAGAGGGCCGGCACAGCGGTCGTGCCGACCGCGTACACACCGGGGACAGTCGTGCGGCCGCCGCCGTCGACCGAGACCGCGCCGTCCACGATCTCGCAGCCGAGCTGCTCGGCGAGGTCACTCTGCTGGTGCTGGCGGACGACGACGAACAGGGCGCGGGGGAGTAGTGCCTCGCCGGTCGTCAGCAGTACGCGGACCTGGTCGTCGCCGGGGTGCACGGCCTCGACTCGCTCGGTGCGGACTTGCACACCGGCCTTGCCGAGCTTGGTCAGCTGCTCGTCGGTCAGCTCGTCGCCGTCGGTGCACAGGATCACGTCGCTGCTCCATCGGCTGAGCAGAAGCGCGCGGGCGACGGATCGGTCCGGCAGACCCCGCATCCCGAGCTGTACAAGGGGTTGGTCGCGTACCTCCCACCCGTAACAGTGCGGACACGCGACCACCAACCGCCCCCAGGACTTCGCGACGCCAGGCACATCCGGCAATTCGTCTCGCAACCCAGTCGCGAGGACGACCGCCCGCACCCGATCCGAGCCGAGCGCAAATCCATCACCGTCCACAGCCACCTCGTCGACCCGGGAGTCCCGGACCTCGACGTCGTACTGCTCGAGTTGGTGGTGGCCGGTTGCGAGGAGGCCGGCGGGCGACGGGTTCTCCGCGCCGAGGTAGTTGTGGACGTGGTCGGCGGTGCGGTTGCGGGGGTTGCCGTCATCGAAGAGCAGGACTCGTCGCCGCGCCCGGCCCAGCGTCAGTGCGGCCTGGAGGCCGGCCACGCTGCCACCGATGACTGCTACGTCGTAGGTCTTCATGTGATCATCATACGAGAAGAATCAGCTCAGATATTGAGACAGAAAACCTGGTGCGGGTAGGCCTCGGCTGGGGCACTCTGGAGGGATGGGTGGGATGGAGATCCGGGCGGTCGAGACCGACGCGGACTACGAAGCGTGGCGTCAGGTGCGGATCGCGGTGCTGCCGCACGAGCGGTGTCCGAGTGTTGCCGAGTTGCGGGAGTTGGAGACCCCGCACCGGCTGCTGCTCCTGGCTGAACGCGACGGCACGGTCGTCGCCAACGGATTGTCGGATCGGTCCAACGAGGCCGGTCGTGGGTTCGTGGCGCCGCGAGTGCGTCCGGAAGCGCGGCGGCAGGGCGTCGGCACGCAGATGCTGAGCGCGCTGGCCGACCACGCCACAGCCCAGGGGTACACGGTCGTCGGCGCAGGCGTGGAGGACGAAGGATCGCTGGCGTTCGGGCAGCGGTTCGGATTCGTGGAGACCGGTCGGCAGGTCGAGCAGGTCCGCCCGATCGGCGACGAGCCCTGGCCGGACCCACCAACGGCGTACGAGATCGTGACCGTCGCCGAGCGGCCGGAGCTGTGGGCCACGGCGTACGAGCACGTGGCGCAGCCGACGCTCCCGGACATGGATACGCCGACGCCGGTCGAGGTCTCGGCGGAGGAGTGGGCGACCGAGTGGATCAACGACCCGGCGGCGATGTTCCTCGCGATCGCCGGCGATGACGTGATCGGTGTGGCCGGTCTGCTGCTCGACACCGATCGGCCGGAGCGGGCCGAGGTCGCCTACACCGCCGTACGGCGGGAGTGGCGCGGGAAGGCGGTTGCCTCGACCCTCAAGCGGACGAGCATGGCGTGGGCGGCGGAGCACGGGATCACTGAGGTCTACACCTGGACCCAGCAGGGCAACGAGAACATGCGCCGGCTCAACGAGCACCTGGGCTTCAGCTACGGCGCCGTGAGCATCAACCTGCGGGCGCCGCTACCGCTGAAGCTCGCGGAGGAGGTCGAGGCCTGACCACGCGCGCCGGTCGGTCTCGGCCGCGCGGATCAGCTCGACGAGCTTGCTGTTCACGGGCGCCGGGCGGCCGAGGGAGTCGGCGAGGCGGACGACTTCGCCGTTCAGGTAGTCGATCTCGGTCGGGCGGCCGGCCTCGAGGTCTTCCCACATCGACGTGCGGGCGAGCGGATCGATCGCGAGCATCTTCGCGGCGACGCGGCGGAACAGGAAGTCGGGCAGCCGGAGGATCGCGGGAAAGCGGTGCATCGGGACCGGCAGGAGCTTGGCCGGTTCGATGCCTTCGGCGTCCAGCAACCCCAGCGACTCGGCCTGGGCCGCGGCCAGGCAGCGGCGGTACGCGCGCTGGGACAGCTCGTCTCGTAGCGGCAGGTTCGACAGCGCGTTGATCGGGTTGTTCAGGTTCAGCAGGAGTTTCGCCCACTGCACCGGCAGGATGTCGTCGTGCTGCTGGAGCGGCAGCCCGGCTCGCGCGAACCCATCCAGGTACGGCGCCAGCCCCGGATGACGCTGGATGTCGAGAGCACCCTCCGTGCCCTGATGGAACACGCCGCCCCCACGGTTCAGCACGTTGAACGGGACCATCCCCGTCACCACGACCTGATCCGTCAAACGCTCCCGCAGCACCTCCCCGTTGCGAACGCCGTTCTGGAAGCTGACCACCATCGCACCCGGCTTGAGTACGCCGGCCAACTCGCCGGCCGCACCCTCGGTCGCAGCGGACTTCACCGTCACGAGCACGAGATCCGCCTCCGCGGCCGCGGCCGGTGACGTCTCGTACCTGACGGTGTCGACCCGCAGGTCCGCACCGAGGTAATCGGTCAGCCGCAGCCCGTGCTCGGCCAGTACGTCGGCCATCCGCTGCCGACCGACGAACGTCACCGGAGCCCCGGTCGCCGCGAGCCGCCCGCCGACATAGCACCCGATCCCACCCGCGCCGTACACGACGATCTCCACCTCGGACACCGTACCGAAGAACCGGCGGGCAGGGGTCGGTCAGCGCGGTTGACCGTACCCCTGAGGGGGCGTGGTGGAGACGTGCTGATGGTCCATAGAGTCGTAGTGCGCCGCGGTCTCACCCGAGCCGTGGTTTCGTCTCGGCTTGACGATGGTGATCGTATCGAGGACGACGACGTACAGAGTCCAGAGGACGTAGCCAACTGCGATCAGGACGATGGTGATCAGCGGAATCGCGATAACCGCACCCATGATGAGCCTCCAGTTCGGGAGCGCTTTCCCAGCTCCAGGTGACCAGTCCCGCATTCGGCTGTGCAGGAACTCCGGTTTCACTCATCACCACCCTCCGTCCCCGACGAATCGCCGGGCAGAGACCAAGGACTCTTTGCCACCGCTGAAGGTCCCGATCGGTTGGGTCCTAATGCAACCGCACCCGCGGATCGAGGACGGCGTACGCGATGTCGACCAGGATGTTCGCGACCACGACCGCCGCCGAGGCGAACAGCACGATGCCGATGATCACCGGCAGGTCCTGCTGGTTGATCGCGACCACGGCGGTCTGGCCGAGGCCGGGCAGGCTGAACACGGTCTCGATGACCACCACGCCGCCGATCAGCTGGCCCAGGTCGATACCGAACTGGGTCACCACCGGCGTCAGCGCGCTGCGCAGGCCGTGCCGGACGATCACCCGGCTCTCCCGGATGCCCTTCGACCGCGCCGTCCTGATGTAGTCCTCACCGAGGACGTCCAGCATCGAACCGCGGGTCAGCCTGGTATAGGTTGCCGCCAGCAACAAAGCCAGCGCGATCCAGGGCAGGAACAGATGCTGGAACCACGGACCGACCCCGCTGGTCAGCGGCGAGTAGCCGCCCGCCGGGAACCAGTGGTAGCCGGCCAGCGTGAGCCGGAAGTACAGGAAGTACAGCAGCAGCAGGCCGAGCAGGAACGACGGGAACGAGTAGAAGGTCAACGCGAACAACGTCAGCCCACGGTCGGCCACCGACCGCGGGTGAATCGCCGAGATCACGCCGTTGAAGATCCCCAGCGTCAGCCACAGTACGGCGGCCCCGAGCGCCAGCGACACCGTGATCGGCAGCGCCTGCCCGATGATCGTCGTCACCGGCACCTGGTGGTAGTAGTCGTATCCGAGGTTGCCCCGGACCGCGTTCTCCATGAAGTGCAGGTACTGCCTCCAGACCGGCAGGTCGAGCCCGAGCCGGTGCTTGATCAGGGCAATCGTCTCCGGCGTCGCCTGCCGGCCCGCCAGGGTCTGTGCAACGTTGCTCGGAGCAACGAAGAACAGACCGAACACCGCCACGGTGATCAGCCACAGCACCAGCAGGCCGTGCCCGATCCGGCGGATCAGAAAAAGAGCCATCGCGATCTCCCAGCGTTCTCGAGCCAGTAGCTGCCCCAGCCGAACCAGACCATGACTAGCTCCGATCCGCTCGTGGGTCGAACGCGTCCCGGACGCCGTCGCCGAACAGGTTGAACGCGAGCGTCGTGATCAGCAGCGCCAGACCGGGGAAGAGGATGAACCACCACGCGGTCGTGTAGTAGTTCTGCGACGCGCTGATCATCCCGCCCCAGTCGGCAGTTGGCGGCGGAAGCCCGAGCCCGAGGAACGACAACGTCGCCTGGGTCACGATCACCACCGGGATCAGCAGCGTGGTGTAGACGATCACCGGCGCCAGCACGTTCGGCAGCACGTCGACGAACATGATCCGCCCGTCGCCCGCCCCCAGCGAGCGCGCCGCCTCGACGAACTCCCGCTCGCGCAGCGACAGCACCTGCCCGCGCACGATGCGGGCCACCGACGCCCAGCTGAAGAACCCGATCACCAGCACGGTCACGGTCAGGCTCGGCCCGGTGACCGACACCAGCGCGATCGCCACCAGCAGGAACGGCACGGACAGGACGACGTCGATCAGCCGCGCCAGGACCGTGTCGGTGATCCCCCCGAGGAACCCCGCCGCGAGCCCCAGCACGACTCCGATCGCCACGGTGATGGCGGTCGCGATGACACCCACGAGCAGCGACACGCGAGCGCCGTACGCGATCCGCACCAGGATGTCCCGGCCGAGGTCGTCGGTGCCCAGCCAGAAGGTGCCGTTCGGGCCGCGCGGCAGGCCGTCCGGTGTCAGCCCGATGTCGCGGTACTGCTCGTTCGGCGGATGCCCGGTGATCGCCGCGAACACCGGCGCGAAGATCGCCATCAGCACGATCAGCACGATGACGACCAAAGAGATCATCGCCACCTTGTCCCGCCGCAACCGCCGCAGGGCCAGGATGAACGGACTCCGGCCCTCGATGGCCTTCGGCTCGTCGATGACATCAACCAGGTTGATCGCGGTGGTCATGGGGCCTCCCGGCCTGGACTGAGGAGCGCAGGGAGCGCAGCGACTGGAGCGACGAGGGAAGGCCGGGAGCCGACGCCCCAGGACCCTGCCGGCGCCCAAGGCCCGGCCAAAAGCACCGTCATGATGCCTTCAGATCGGGTACGGCGGTGGACAGGTCCTCGCCCAGCGTCAACGGGTAGAAGCACGCGGTCTGGTGCTCCGCGGCGTCATCGAGTACGGCGATCAGCGGCGGCTCGCCCTTGGCACAGTCGGACCGCGCCTTCGGGCACCGCGTGTGGAACCTGCACCCCTCCGGCGGGTTCGTCGCGGACGGGATGTCGCCACCGAGGATGATCTGCTCACGGCTGTCGGCCGTGTCCGGGTCCGCCACCGGCAACGCCGACAGCAACGCCCGGGTGTAGGGGTGCCGGGTCTGGCCGAACAACTCGCTGGTCGGCGCGAGCTCGACGATCTTGCCCAGGTACATCACCGCGATCCGGTCACTCACGTGCCGTACCACGGACAGGTCGTGCGAGATGAACACGTAGGTCAGATCGAACTCGTGCTGCAGATCCGCCAGCAGGTTGATGATCTGGGCCTGGATCGACACGTCCAGCGCCGACACCGGCTCGTCACAGATGACCAGCTTCGGCCGCAACGCCAGTGCCCTGGCCACCCCGATCCGTTGCCGTTGGCCACCGGAGAACTCCGCCGGGAACCGGTTGTAGTGCTCGGGGTTCAGCCCGACCAGCTCCATCAGTTCCTGGACCTTCTTCTTCCGCTCCGCCCCCGACGCGATGTTGTGGATGGCGAACGGGTCGCCGATGATCGAGCCGACCCGGCGGCGCGGGTTCAGCGAGCCGTACGGGTCCTGGAAGATCACCTGGACCTCGCGCCGGAGCGGACGCATCGCCCGGCGCGACAGCCCGCTGATCTCGTTGCCCTCGAACCACACCGACCCCGACGTCA
The DNA here is from genome assembly GCF_045040325.1 of Kribbella sp. NBC_01510. NCBI lineage: Bacteria > Bacillati > Actinomycetota > Actinomycetes > Propionibacteriales > Kribbellaceae > Kribbella > Kribbella sp. NBC_01510. The sequence continues at coordinate 4,169,697 of NZ_CP109418.1, forward strand.
CGTCGTACAGGTGGGCCATGCAGCGGGCCAGCGTCGACTTGCCGCAGCCGGTCTCGCCGACCAGGCCGAGCGTCTCGCCCTTCTTCACGTCCAGGGAGACCCCGTCGACCGCCCGGACCACCTCCCGGGAGTGCGTGGGGAACTCCTTGCGGACGTTCTCCACTTTCAGAAGTACATCGTTCATGAAGCCATCGCCTCGTTCTGCTCGTGCGGAAGCCAGCAGGCCGACTGGTGCCGGGGATCGCGGGCGACGTCGAGCAACGGCGGCGCCTCGGTGCGGCACTTGTCGAACACGTGCGGGCAGCGGGTGGCGAACGGGCACCCGGCCGGCAGGCTGATCAGGCTCGGCGGCGTCCCCGGGATCGGCGTCAGCCGGTCGCCGCTGCGCGCCGGCAGCGAGGCCAGCAGCCCTTGCGTATAAGGGTGATGGTTGCGATAGAAGATGTCGCGGCGCGGCGCCCGTTCCATCACCGCGCCCGCGTACATCACCACCACCTCGTCGGCCATCTCGGCCACCACGCCCAGGTCGTGGGTGATCAGGACGATCGCCGTACCGAACTGCTCCTGCAGCCGGCGCATCACGTTCAGCACCTGCGCCTGCACGGTCACGTCCAGGGCCGTGGTCGGCTCGTCCGCGATCAGCAGCGCCGGGTCGAGGGCCATCGCCATCGCGATCATCACCCGCTGCCGCATCCCGCCGGAGAACTGGTGCGGGTAGTCGTCGATCCGCTCCGCCGCCCGCGGGATGCCGACCAGGGTGAGCAGCTCGGCGGCCCGCTTCCGGGCCGCCTGCTTGCTGATCACCTTGTCGTGCGCGCGGATCATCTCGACGATCTGCCACCCGATCCGGTACTGCGGGTGCAGGCTGGACAGCGGATCCTGGAAGATCATCCCGATCTGGGCCCCACGCAACCGCCGCAGGGTCGACTGGTCGGCGGTGATCAGGTCCGTTCCGTCGAAGAACGCCGTACCGGACACGGTCGCGCCGCGGGTCAGCCCGACGATGGTCTGGGTGGAGACGCTCTTGCCGGAGCCGGACTCGCCGACGATCGCCAGGGTCTGACCGGCCTCCACGTCGAACGACAGGCCCCGGACGGCACGGACGGTGCCGTCCGGGGTGTCGAAGGAGACCCGGAGGTCTCGTACTTCAAGGAGGGCCATGGGGTCTAGCCCTGCTTGTCCTTGTCCAGCCAGACGTTCGTCGGATCGAACATCTGCAATGACGGCACGTAGATCGCGTTGTGCGCCTGCGCTGCGTGGTAGTTGGCGTTCTTCGGGTTGGTGAGCGGGAAGAACGCCGCGTCGGCCATCACCTGCGCGTCGGCCTTGGCCCACAGGTTCGCCGCCTCGTCCTCGGTCTTCGCCTTCGCGGCCTGGTCGATCAGCGAGTTCGTCGCAGGGCTGTTGTACAGCCCGAAGTTGCTGCCGATCGGCGGGAACGACGGCTCGCCGGAGAACAGCGGGTTGAAGAACGACAGGGCCGCGTTGCCGTACCAGTCAGCACCCCAGCCGGCCAGCGACAGGTCCCAGACGCCGCGCTGTGCGACGGTCGGCACCTGCAGGTACTTCACGTAGAAGTCCGCGTTCGGCGACGGTACGCCGACCACCGTGACGCCGGCCTTGGACAGATCCTGCTGGACCGTCTGGAAGGCCTTGCTGCTGCCCTCGGACGCGTTCCGGTACAGGAACTTGAGCGTCAGGTGCGGGAAGCCGGCCTCGGTCAGCATCTGCTTGGCCTTGTCCGGGTTGTACGGATACGGGTCGATCTGCTTCGAGCCGACGATGTTGCTCGGCAGCACGTGGGTCAACGGCGGGTTGATCGTCGGTCCGCCGAGGACCTGCAGGATGTGGTCGCGGTTGATCGCGTAGCTGAGCGCCTGCCGCACCTTGACGTTCGTCAGCGCCTTGTTGTTGTTCGGCGACGCGGTGTTGTAGACGACGTACGGGTTGCTGGACGCGGTCATGCCGAGGTTCAGGTTCGGGTCCTTCTTGGCGATCAGGGCCGGCAGCTGCGACGGTGGCGGCTGGACGTCGAACTCGAGGTCGGCGGTCGGCGTACCGGTCTGCAGCTGCTGCTGGACCGAGTCCTGGCTGATCGTCTCGTTCACCAGGATCTTGTCGACGTACGCCTTCCGGACCGGGTCGGTGGACGCGTTCCAGGCCGGGTTGCGCGAGTACTCGATCGACTTGGTCGGCACCCACTTGTCGACCTTGTACGGGCCGTCGGACGGGTAGTTGTTGCCCAGCTCGGTGCTGGCCGGCAGGTACTTGAGCGCCTCGACCGGGGCCGGCGAGAAGGCCGGCAGGGTCAGCATGTCGACGAAGTACGTGGCCGGCTGGGTGAGGTGGAACTCGACCGTGGTCGGGTCCTTGGCCACCACCCCGGGCAGCGGCGTCTTGTCGATGTAGGCCTGGATCGCGGCCGGGGTCTTCGCCACCTTGGCGAAACCGTCCGCGAACGCCTTGTACCCGACGATCAGGTTGGCGAAGTCGGGGATGCCGCCGAACGGCTGGACCGGGTTCGCGGTCCGCTTCAAGCCGCGGACCATGTCCTCGGCGGTCACCTGGCGGGCGGGCGTGGTGTTCCATTGGGCGCCGGGCCGGATCTTGATCGTGTAGGTCTTGCCGTCGGCGCTGACCCCGCCGTTGGCGGCGGTCGGGATGTCGGTGGCCAGATCCGCCACCGGCTTGGTGTTGTCGCTGCCGGGATCCGCCGGGTAGGTGAACAGCTGCCTGCTCCACATCCGCAGGTTCAGGTAGCCGGCCGAGTAGTAGCTGATGTTCGGATCCATGTAGTCGACATCGCCGGCCCCGAGCATGTTCAGGGTGCCGCCGGATACCGGCGTGGCCGCGGTGCCTCCGGATCCGGACACCGATCCGCCGCCATTGCTGCAAGCGGCGAGCGCGAGGCTCGCCACGGCGGCAAGGGATACTGCCGCCAGCCGTCTTCTGGCCATTGGTCCTCCTCCGGGACTCGATAGCGCCGAAGTTAGGACCCGGCGGCCCGCCGCTGACCGCGGTCACAGAAGCGTCAAGAGGTTGTCAACGGCCGGCCGCACGAACATGACGGATTCATGACAGCCGTAACCGCTGCCCGAGCCGGTGGTGAGCGACACTGGGTGCGTGGCACACAGCCTGCTGTTGGTCGACGACGAGCCGCGCATCCGGCGGGTGCTGCGGCTCGCCCTGGAGGACGAGGGGTACCAGGTCGCCGAGGCGGCCAACGGGTACGACGCTCTGGCCGCCCTGCGCCGGGAAACACCGGACGTGGTGCTGCTGGACCTGATGCTGCCGGACCGGGACGGATTCACGGTCTGCCGCGAGATCCGCCGTACCAGCGACGTGCCGGTCATCATGGTGACCGCGCGGACCGACAGCCACGATGTGGTCGCCGGGTTGGAGGCGGGCGCGGACGACTACGTGACCAAGCCACTGGTGGCCAAGGAGCTGTCGGCCCGGATCCGGGCGCTGCTGCGGCGGGTCGAGCCGGCCAACGCGCGGCAGTCGGACCTGCTGATGGTCGGTGACCTGCGGATCGACGTCCCGGGCGCGGAGGTGACCCGCGACGGCGCCGTCCTGCCGCTGACCCGGACGGAGTTCAAGCTGCTCGCCGAGCTGGCCGGCGCCGAGGGCAAGGTGCTCAGCCGGGAGCAGTTGCTGTCGAAGGTGTGGGGCTACGGCTACTTCGGCGACAGCCGGATCGTCGACGTCCACGTCCGCCGCCTCCGGCTGAAGATCGAGCATGACCCGGCCAGCCCGAAGCACCTCGTCACCGCCCGCGGTCTGGGCTACCGATTGGTGAGCTGACCTTGCTGGGGCGGTTCTCCCTGCGCGGCCGCGTCATGCTGGCGTACGGCCTGCTCGCGCTCGGACTCTCCTCGGCGCTGGCGCTCGTTACCTGGAGCGTGCTGTCGGACTACCTGACCCAGCAGCGTGAGTCGTCCGCGATCGTGGAGACCGCCGACAACGCGGCCGCCTTGCACTACGGGCTGTTCGGCGCACCCCAGCCCTGCCACCCGGCCCGCGAACGCGCCGAGTGCGGCAGCCCGACGCCGAACCCGAACGTCAGTGTGATGGATCTGTTGAACACGTTGCCGTCCACGGACTCCGCGGCCTCAATGGTGTTCTACAACGATCAGTGGTACTCCCTGACCGGGAAGCCGGAAGATCTCCCGTCCGACCTGATCGCGAATGTCCGGGCCGGCAGCACCCAGCACCGCCGGATCAGCGTGAACGGGCAACAGGTGCTCGCCGTCGGCGTACCGATGACGCGGCCAGGGGAGGCGTTCTTCGAGTGGCATCCACTGGACAACCTGGACAGCACGCTGCGGACCCTGAAGATCACGCTGGTGGCGGCGGCGCTCGTGACCGCGATGATCGGCCTGGCAGTCGGCCGGCTTGCGAGCACGCTGGCGCTGCGGCCGCTGGCCGAGCTGACCCGGGTGGCGGACGCGGTGGCGCGCGGGAAGCTGGACGCGCGGCTGCAGGCCGAGAACGACCGGGACCTGGGTGGGCTGGCGCGCTCGTTCAACCAGACCGCGGCTGACCTGGAACGGCGGGTGGCGGTGGATGCGCGGTTCGCCGGCGACGTCAGCCATGAGTTGCGTACGCCGCTGATGACGATGCTGAACTCGATGCAGCTGATCCAGAACCATCGCGCCGAACTGCCCGCGGCGGTGCGGGAACCGGTCGAGTTGCTCGGGTACGACCTGGATCGCTTCCGGCGGCTGGTGATCGACCTGCTGGAGATCTCCCGCGACGACGGCGGCGATCAGGGCAGCCGGGAGATCGTCCGGATCGCCGACCTGGTCCGGGCCGCCGCCGACGGCACCGCCGGCCGTGAGGTGACCACGGTCGAGCCCGAGGCCGAGGGGCTCACGCTGCAGGCCGACAAGCGCCGGCTCGAGCGCGTGATCGCGAACCTGGTCGAGAACGCCGAGGACCATGCGGGTGGTTGCAAGGGCGTCGGCGTGGAGGCCGGTGGTCTCGGCGTCATCATCACCGTCGACGACGCCGGTCCCGGGATCGCGGTCGAGGACCGCACCCGGATCTTCGAACGCTTCGGCCGCGGCGAAACCTCCGGCCGCGGCCGCGGCGTAGGCCTCGGCCTGGCCATCGTCGCCCGCCACGTCCAATGGCACGCCGGCACCATCCAGGTCACTGAGCGCCCCGGCGGCGGCGCCCGCTTCACCGTCGAGCTCCCCGCGAAAATCAGCTGACGGATCTTGAGCCTCCGGCTACCGTGGAGGCATGGCTACTTGCCTCTGTGTCTAGCTGTGGACCCGCTTCCGCGCCAGAAGTGTGTCCTTTAGCTACCACGGAGAGTAACCATGATCACCGTTCGCGGTGTAGATATTCGCGTCGGCGCCCACCTACTGCTGTCCGACCTGTCGTTCCACGTCAGCCCGGGCGACCGCGTCGGGCTCGTCGGCCGTAACGGCGCCGGCAAGACCACCCTGATGAAGACCCTGGCCGGCGAAGAGCGCCCGGCCGCGGGTGCCATCACCGTCTCGGGTTCCGTCGGCTACCTGCCGCAGGACCCGCGCGCCGCCGACCCGGCCGTCACCGTCACGGCCCGCATCCTGTCCGCGCGCGGCCTCGATGTCGCCGTACGCAAGCTCCGTCAGGCGGAGGCTGCGATGAGCACCGCCACCGGCGACGCGCAGGACAAGGCGATGGCGGCGTACGCGAAGGCCGAGGCGCAGTTCCAGGCCGGCGGTGGGTACGCCGCCGAGGCGGAGGCGGCCAGGCTGGCGGCCGGTGTCGGCCTGCCCAACCGCGCGCTCGAGCAGCCCGTCGGCGAGCTGTCCGGCGGCCAGCGTCGCCGGGTCGAGCTGGCCCGGATCCTGTTCGCGCAGCACGACACGCTGCTGCTCGACGAGCCGACCAACCACCTCGACGCCGACTCGGTGCTCTGGCTGCGGTCCTTCCTGCTCGGGTACCCCGGCGGCCTGATCGTGATCAGCCACGACCGTGAGTTGCTCAAGGCAACGGTCAACCGGGTCTTCCACCTGGACCCGCAGCGCACCACGATCGACATCCACAACACCGGCTGGACGAAGTACCTCGAACAGCTGGAGACCGATGAGCGCCGCCGGACCCGGGAGCGTCATACGGCCGAGCGGAAGGCGGCGGTCCTGCACGCCCAGGCGGCGAAGATGCAGGCCGGCGCCAACACGGCCGTCGCCGCCAAGAACATGGCGCGGCGGGCGGACAAGATGCTCTCCGACCTCGAGCCGGTACGCCGGGCCGCCCGGGTGGCCCGGATCCGCCTGCCCGAGCCGGCGCCGTCCGGAAAGACCCCGCTGTCCACCTACGGACTCAAGAAGGCGTACGGCGGACTCCAGGTGCTGGACGGGGTCGACCTGGCCGTCGACCGGGGCAGCCGGGTCGTCATCCTCGGGCTGAACGGCGCGGGCAAGACCACCCTGCTCCGGCTGCTCGCCGGTCGCGAGGAACCGGATGCCGGCGAGGTCGTCGCCGGTCACGGGCTGCGGCTCGGGTACTTCGCCCAGGAGCACGACACGCTGGATCTGGCCGGCACCGTCCGGCAGAACCTGGCGTCCGTCGCGCCCGGTCTGACCGACGGCGAGGTCCGGAACGTGCTCGGGTCGTTCCTGTTCAGCGGTGACGACGCGGACAAGCCGGCCCACGTGCTGTCGGGTGGGGAGAAGACCCGCCTGGCGCTGGCTGGACTGGTGCATTCCGGCGCCAACGTGCTGCTCCTGGACGAGCCGACCAACAACCTGGACCCGGCCTCCCGCGGTGAGGTCCTCGGCGCGGTCGGCAGCTATCCGGGCGCGATCGTCATGGTCACCCACGACGAGGGTGCCATCGAGGCGCTCCGCCCCGACCGCGTGCTGATCCTCCCGGACGCCACCGAGGACCTCTGGTCCGACGACTACCTGGACCTGGTCTCGCTGGCGTGATCCCGGGCCTCAACCCACGGGTTGAGGTCCGGGTTCCACCCGGATGCGAACTGCGGGCTGACGTTCCCGCCGCCGTTTCCGGGGAGTGTTGTCACCGACAACGAAACTCCTCGGAAAGGACAACCAGAGATGTCCGCGCAACTCGTCGTAGGGATCTTGGTCGGACTGTGGGTGCTGCTGCGCGTCGTCGGCCGGCAGATCACCGGATCGCTGGTCACCCAGCGGCAGTTGATGCTGATGCCGGCGATCCTGGTGGTCCTCGGCGTGCTCTCGCTCTCGTCGACGATCCACGGTGCCTCCGCCGGGGAGATCGCGTTCCTCGGGCTGGACTGCGTCGTACTGATCGGGCTCGGGTTCGCCCGCGGCGCCAGCATCCGGCTGAACCGTCGCGACGACGGCCTGTTCCAGAAGGGGACCGCCGCTACGCTCGGACTATGGGTGCTGACCATCGCGTTCCGCGTCGGTGCCGCGTTCGGATCGGCCGCGATCTGGCCGGACGGCAAACTCGGCCACGCGGCGCTGGCGCTGACCATCGGGCTCACCATCGCCGCCCAGAACGCGATGATCTGCCGCCGGGCACTGAGCCTGGACATCCCGTTCGCCGTCGACCGGGCATGATGACGGTATGAGCCGGACGACCTGGGACCTGGTGAAGGGATCGCCGGTCCCGGGTCTGCTGCTGCGCACCCTGCCGGGCCTGCTGGTGATCTTCTCGGTGCTGACAGTTTCCAGCCACCGGCATCGCCTACCGGTACCGGTCGTCGTGGTCCTCGGCGCAGTGGTTGTCCTCAGCAACGTGTTCCTGCTCTCGCCCCGGTACGGCGAACCCCTGGCGCGGCGGACGTCGATCGCGTTGCTGGTCTTCGTCACTGCCGGATCGCTCCTCTGGTACGCGCTCCCGGAGAGCGCCCTGATCGTGCTGCCGTTCTGGGCCGCGAGGGTCGCGGTGCGCTATCACCAGGCCGGTCGGACCGAGGTTGTCGTGGTGGCACTGGGCGTGCTCGGCGCGAGTGTGCCGGTCTACATCAGCACGCGCTCCCTGCCCGGGGCCCTCGGAACGGCGTTGGGTGTCACCGCGCTGGTCCTGGCATCGGTGAACCGGCAGCGACGTGAGGAACAGATCGAAGGGATGGAGGTCTCGCTCGCCCGGAAGCAGGCCGCCATCGAGGAACACAGTCGCGCCGCCGCGCTGGCCGAGCGAGCCCGGATCGCTCGCGACGTCCACGACGTACTCGCGCACTCCTTGGCCGGACTGTCGTTGAGTCTGCAAGGGGCGCGGCTGATGCTGGTTCGGGACGGCGCGTCGCCGGAGGCGATCGAGCAGGTGACGCGGGCGCAGGGACTGGCGGCCGAAGGGCTGGCCGAGGCTCGGCGAGCGGTTGCGGCATTGCGTGAGGATGCCGTTCCCGACGTACGGGCGCTGGGCGATCTGGTCACGGCGTACCGGCTGGAGAGTGGGGCGACGGCGGACTTTGAGGTGGAGGGTGAGGTGCGGATGCTCCCGGCGGACGTGATGAGCACGCTGTATCGCACGCTGCAGGAGGCGCTGGCGAACACCCGCAAGCACGCGCCCGGCGCCCCGGTCGACGTGAAGCTGTCCTACGCCGCCGACGTCCGCCTGGCGATCGAGGACCGCCCGGGACGGCGCCCGAGCCGGCCCGCGCCCGGAGGCTATGGTCTCCTCGGAATGCGAGAACGAGCCGACCTCATCGGCGGCTCACTGGACGCCGGTCCGACCTCCAACGGCTGGCGCGTGGAACTGAGGGTGCCGGTATGAGTGCGGTGCGGGTGGTGGTTGCGGACGATCAGACGGTCGTGCGGGACGGGTTGGTGACGTTGCTGAAGTTGTTGCCGGGGATCGATGTGGTTGCGGCCGCGTCGGACGGGGACGAGGCCGTGCGGTTGGTTGCCGAGCACAACCCGGATGTGCTGCTGGTGGATCTGCGGATGCCGAAGTGCGACGGCGTGGAGGCGACTCGCCGGGTCCGTACGGACCACCCCGGCACGGAGGTCGTCGTACTCACGACCTACAGCGACGACGACTCGGTCCTGTCCGCGCTGCGGGCCGGCGCGCGCGGCTTCCTGACGAAGGACGCCGACGCCGAGTCCATCGGCCGCGCGCTGCAGGCCGCGGCAGCCGGTCAGTCGATCGTCGACGCCGACGTCCAGCGCAGGCTGATCGAAGGCGCCGCCGCTCCCAAACCCGCCGACCCCGCGGACACCGGCCTCACCCCACGCGAGATCGAGGTACTGCGCCTCATCGCCGACGGCCTGTCCAACACCGAGATCGCCCGCCACCTGGTCGTCAGCGAAGCCACGGTCAAGACCCACATCAACCACCTCTTCGCCAAAGCCAACCTCCGCGACCGAGCCCAAGCCGTCGCCTACGCCTACCGCCTCGGCCTCACCTGAGCGGCGGCACACATCTGGAGGGCATCCAGTCGTTCTCCGCGCGCGATCGTCGCGTTCGGCGGCGGGATGCACTACCGTGGACATATGAAGAGTTCTGCAGATGTGCAGGTCGACGCGTGCTCGGTCCGGCTGGTGGATCCGGAGCGGGTGGCGAGCGTCAACGCCAGGATGCCTGGCGCGGACGACATCGTCGACACGGCCGACGTGTTCGGCCTGCTCGGCGACCCGCGGCGGCTGAAGCTACTGGTCGCGCTGCTCGACGGTGAGCTGTGCGTCTGCGATCTCGCCGCGGTCACCGGGCTGAGCGAGTCTGCGACCTCGCACGCGCTCCGGCTGCTGCGCGCGCACCGCGTAGTCGCCGTACGGCGGGACGGCCGGATGGCGTACTACCGCCTGGACGACGCCCACGTCCGCATGCTCGTAGACCTTGCCGTCGCCCATACCGAACACACCGACGCCATCCACCCGGAGAGGTCGGAGTCGTAATGGGCGAGGGACACGGTCACGGGCACGGTGTGAGCTCCGAGGCGGATCGGAAGCTGCTGAGCGGTGCTCTCGCGCTGATCGTCGGCTTCATGGCGGCGGAGATCATCGTCGGCATCGCGGCCGGATCGCTGGCCCTGATCACCGACGCCGCGCACATGCTCACCGACGCGATCGCGATCCTGCTCGCCCTGATCGCGATCCGGCTCGCCGCCCGTCCACCGGCCGGCGGCTACACCTACGGCTTCAAGCGCGTCGAGATCCTGTCCGCGCAGGCCAACGGCATCACGCTCCTGCTGCTCGCGGCGTACTTCGTCTTCGAGGCGATCAGCCGGATGATCCACCCGCCCGACGTGAAGGGCGGGCTGGTCCTGATCACCGGTCTGGTCGGCATCGTGGTGAACCTGCTCGCCACCTGGCTGATCAGCAAAGCCAATCGCTCGAGTCTCAACGTCGACGGCGCGTTCCAGCACATCCTGAACGACCTCTTCGCGTTCATCGCGACCGCGATCGCCGGTCTCGTCATACTCCTCACCGGCTTCGCCCGGGCCGACGCGATCGCCGCGCTGGTGGTCGCGGCGCTGATGCTCAAGGCCGGTATCTCGCTGGTCCGCGACTCCGGCCGGATCTTCCTCGAGGCGGCGCCGACCGGGATCGACCCGCAGGCGCTCGGCGCCGAGCTGTGCGCGGTCGAGGGTGTGGTCGAGGTGCACGACCTGCATGTCTGGGAGATCACGTCCGGCGAGTCGGCCGCGTCCGCGCACATCCTGGTGGCCGAGGGACTCGACTGCCATCAGATCCGGATCAAGATCGAGGCGCTACTCGCGGACCGGCATCAGCTGACGCACTCCACCCTCCAGGTCGACCACGCCACCAGCGACGACCCCGCGGCACACTGCAGCGACGCCCACGGCACCGTTCACCGCTCGATCACAGCCGCTGCACGAGCACCTGACCCAGCCAGTCCGAACCATTGACCCGACGTACGGCGAACTCCACGTCCCGGGTGAATCCTTGTTTCTCGTAGTAGCGGACCAGCGCACCGTCGCCGCCCGCGAAGCAGTCCACCCGGAGCACCCCGACTCCCGCCGCACGAGCCAGCTCGCGGGCGTGATCGAGCAGCTCGCCGCCGAGGTTGTGACCCGCGGATCCGCGCTCGGTGACCAGCAACCGTACGTACAGCTCCGGTTCGGTGGCCGCCGGCACGTACGGCATCGCGTCCCCGACCGCGAGCGCACCCACGACCCGGCCGCCGGCTTCGGCCACCCACAGCCCGTCGTCAGCGAACGAGGTGATCTGCTCGACCCGTCGCGGGTTGGTCGAGTGCGGCTCGGTGCCCCACTGATCGGTCTGCCCGCGCGCGACCAGCCACTCGGTCGCCCCGTCGAGCAGTGCCAGCACCGCCGGTACGTCGTCCCGCCCCGCGCGGCGGATGTTGATCTGCACGTCCCCAGAATAGTTTGGCCGGGGGTGTCGAAACCCGTCCGCCAGTCTCTACCTAGGGGTGTAGAGAGGAGCTCACCGTGAGCAGCAAGACCGGAAAGCTGGACAAGACGTTCACCGCACCACTGCTGAAGAGCGACGCCGAGGGCGGCTGGACCTACGTGAAGATGCCGGACTCGGCCGAGTACTTCGGCACCCGCGGCCTGGTGAAGGTCCGCGGCACCATGGACGGCCACCCGTTCGAGAGCTCGTTCATGGCCCTCGGCGACGGCACCCACAAACTCCCGGTGAAGGGCGACCTCCGCGACCTGATCGGCAAGGAGCCCGGCGACGAGATCACCGTCCACCTGGAAGAACGCCTCGGCTGAGCCCACCCGGTTAACGTTTGAGACCGCGGTCACAGCGGGTCATGTCCTGAGTAAGGACTGTGTGAAGAATCAGTCCTGACGGCCCGCACGGTTGGGGATCATCCGGCGCCGGACCGTAAGTTCGGTTGCGGGTGGTCCGTCGACGTCAGGAGTGAACGAAGTGCAACGGGGCTCACGGGGTATGCCGTCGGCATGCCCACCCTCAGCGGAGCCGGTCTCGCCGTGACGACGCTGAACAAGATTCTCGGCATCGCCGGAGTGGCTCTGCTGCTCGGCGGGGTACTGCTCGGCTTCCGGTCGGTCTCGGCCGGTGGCACCGACTGTGGTTCGGCGTTCCAGCCGGCCGCGGGGATCACGCCGATGGCGTGCGACAACGCGCTGAACAGCGCCGGCACCCTGGTCACGATCGTGATCAGCGCCGGTGTGCTCTGCCTGATCGCCGCCGTCGCCGTCAAGGTGGTCCGGGACAAGGTCACCGCCTGAATTCAGGTGCGGGACGGCCGCCGCTGCGAGACGCTGCCGCAGTGACGATCGAACAGTTCCGGCTCGATGTGCCGGAGACGGACCTGAAGGACCTGCACGAGCGGCTCGACCGCGTCCGCTGGCCGGCCGAACTCCCCGGGGCCGGCTGGTCCCGTGGCGTGCCGCTGGCGTACCTCCAGGACCTGGTCGAGTACTGGCGTACCGGGTACGACTGGCGGGCGGCCGAGGCGCGGCTGAACGAGTGGCCGCAGTTCACCACCACGATCGACGGCGCGAACGTGCACTTCGCCCACATCCGCTCACCCGAACCGGACGCGACCCCGCTGATCGTCACCCACGGCTGGCCGGGCTCGTTCGTCGAGTTCAGCGAGATCGTCGGCCCGCTGACAGACCCCCGCGCGTACGGCGCCGACCCGGCCAACGCGTTCCACCTGGTCCTCCCGAGCATCCCCGGCTTCGGTCTGTCCGGACCGACCCAGGAGCCCGGCTGGGAGTTCCTGCGGGTGACCAACGCGTGGTCCGTCCTGATGGCGCGACTCGGGTACGACCGGTACGGCGCTCAGGGCGGCGACTGGGGTGGCGGCATCTCCCGTGAGCTCGGGCGGATCGACGCCGAGCACGTGATCGGCGTACACCTCAATCTCATCCCCAATTCCGGCGCCACGTCCGAGCCGACGCCGGCGGAGCTCGAGCCGCTCGACCAGGCCGAGCGGGACCGCACCTGGGCCTCCTGGCGGCGATTCCAGGAGTGGTTGAAGGACAAGCAGGGGTACGCCGATCTGCAGTCGACCCGGCCGCAGACCCTGGCGTACGCCCTCACCGACTCACCGGTCGGGCAGCTGGCCTGGATCGCGGAGAAGTTCGCGACCTGGTCCGATCCCGCGTCCGTGATCGACCGCGACCATCTGCTCACCAACGTGATGCTCTTCTGGCTCACGCGCACCGGGGGATCGTCCGGCGCGATCTACTACGAGCGCGCGCACGCGTCGTACTGGGGACAGCCGGCCGAGCCGTCGACGACGCCGACCGCCCTGCTCGACCTGGCCCACGACAACTTCATCCCGCTCCGGCACAAGGTCGATCGGACCGACAACATCGTCCGCTGGACCAGCCACCCGGACGGCGGCCACTTCGCCGCACTCGAACAACCCGGTGTGCTCGTCACCGATATCCGTGCGTTCTTCGCGGCCCTGCGGACCACGGAGTCCTGAGCCCGGTGGTGCGCCGGCCTGCGCCTGGTCCTGGCCGACACACCTGTCTGGAAAGTCGTCCGGTACCCATTGGGGCGGTGTCTATGCGCCGAACTATCGTGGCGGCATGAGTTTCACCGGGTTTCCGGCGGCGGCGCTGGACTTCTACGACGACCTCGAGATGGACAACACCAAGAGCTTCTGGACGGCGCACAAGCACGTCTACGAGGAGTCGGTGAAGGCCCCGATGGCCGCATTGCTCGCGGAGCTCGAACCGGACTTCGGTCCGGCGAAACTGTTCCGGCCGTACCGGGACGTCCGGTTCGCGAAGGACAAGACGCCGTACAAGACGCATCAGGGCGCGTTCATCGACGTCGCTCCGGCGACCGGCTGGTACGTCCAGCTCGGGGCGCCCGGCGTCCGGGTCGCGGCCGGGTTCTACGAGGCGAACTCGGAGCGGCTGGCCCGGGTCCGGACCGCGATCGACGACGACCGGCGCGGCCGGCAACTCGAGAAGCTGCTGGCCAAGCTCACCGCGGCCGGCTGGACGGTCGGCGGGGACCGGCTGAAGACAAGCCCCCGCGGGTACGACGCGGAGCACCCGAGGATCGACCTGCTCCGGCACAAGTCCCTGACGGTCAGCAAGTCCTACGGCTTCGAGCCCGTCATCCACAAGCCGGAGCTGGCCGGCCAGATCCGCGCCGACTGGAAGGCCACCCGGCCGCTCATCACCTGGCTGACCGACAACACCTGACCGCCGGCAGGCAGCCCGGGATCAGCGGTCGAAGTCGCGGCGGATCCCGGCGAGGATGTCGCGCGTCTTGTTCGGCGGCGGGGCCGCGACGCAGAGGGCCTCCATGGTGGCCGTGTACTGGTCGAGATCCTCGAGCTTGTCCAGGTACAGCGCACTGGTCAGGTGCTCGATGTAGACGATGTCCGGCAGGTCCTGCTCCGGGAACCGCAGGATGCTGTAGGCGCCGCCGGTCGCCGCGTGGCCGCCGGAGTCGAACTTCATCACCTGCAGGGTGATGTTCGGCAGGTGGGTCGCCTCGATCAGCGAGTCCAGTTGCATGATCATCGCCTTCACGCCGCCGATCGGCCGGCGCAGCACCGACTCGTCGACGACGGCCCACAGGCGGACCGGATTCGGCCGGGTCAGGACTTCCTGCCGGCTCACCCGGAGGGCGACCCGCCGCTCGACCTCCTCGGCCGGGATCAGCCCACGACCCAGCTGGACGACCGCGCGCACGTAGTCCGTGGTCTGCAGCAGACCGGGGACGAACTGGAGCTCATAGGTACGGATCAGCGCGGCCGCTGCCTCGAGCCCGAGATAGGAGTGGAACCAGCTCGGCAGCACGTCGCCGTAGCGGTGCCACCAGCCGGGGTTGTTCGCCTCACGGGCGAGGGCGAGCAGCCGCTCGCGCTCTTCGCCGTCGTCCAGGCCGTACAGCGTCAGCAGGTCGCCGACGTCTCGTTCCTTGAAGCCGACGCGGCCCAGCTCCATCCGGCTGACCTTGGATTCCGATGATCGGATTTCCCACCCTGCGTCGGATCGGCTGATTCCAGCCGCGTCCCGCATCCGCCGTAGGTGCGCTCCGAGGATGATGCGAAGCGCGGTCGGTCCGCTCTGCGCGCCCGACTCGGTCACACCCACCTCCCACAGCCCCCAGCGGTCTGATCAGCGGCAACATCGCCCGCAGTGCACATCATCGCACGCTCAGGAGCGAATCTGCCGAAGTTCTTACATATCAGCAGCGAATCCGGACCGACGATCACGGGCCGTAACAGTAGCCTATGCGTCATAGCCGCAATTTGTCAGGACATACTTGTCCGTTCGAGCTGAGGCGAACACCGTTCGACGGCCCTCGATCCAGCCCTCGGCAGGCTGAAACGCCGGCTTTGTGGTCTCGATATGGAAAACGTGCGGATGCACGTGCATCTGACGCTTGCATTCGAAGCGTGCTGACGCCATGATTGATTCATGCACAGAAGGTGAGCTGGATCTCGCGATACGTAACATTGCGTGATCTGGCAGGCCGGTCCTACAGGCCGCCGACGGCCCTCCCGTTGGCTTGACTGGTTGGGGAACCCGAGTCGATGAACGACGACGACAGTGAGACAGCCGAGCGCACCGCCCAGCTGGCCGGCGGCCGCGCGCCCGACGAACTGACGGAGCGGGAGATCCAGGCACTGGTCGCGCGTTGCCCTGAGCAACAGCGCTGGGCCTTCGAGGGCTGGCTGCGCGGTGTCCGCCACCTCGACGGAGACCCGATCGTGAGTCTCGCCCCATGACCACCGACAGAGCAGTAGGAGGCCGAAAGATGGTGCGGATCTGGCTGGGAGACCACCTGATCGCCGAGTATGTCGCCGAGCCGGACCGCGCGTCGCGGTACCAGCGGGTGATGACGCCGAAGTTCACCGGATTGCGCATCACCGTTGACAATGCGGCCACCGGCAAAGCTTCCGAACTGCCCAGCGAACAGCTCTGGCCGCTCACCGTCCAGTAGCCCGTTCGACCCCCTCCCGGTAACACGAAGGCCGGCCCTCGTCCGAGGGTCGGCCTTCGTCGTTCCTTGGTACGGCGTTCACCCGATGTCCGCCCGCTGGGTCGGGGCGGCCGGCCGCACGTGAGGTTTTGCTGCCGACCGCCGTACCCGGCTTTCGCCGTCGCAGCGGACAACGGAAGAGGCCCCTTCGTCACTCGCCTGGCGAAGGGGCCCCTTGCTTCCGGTTCCGTCAGGCGAGGTAGTCGAACTCGCCGTCGTGGACGCCGCCGAGGAACGCCTCGATCTCGGCCTTGGTGAACACCAGTGCCGGGCCGTCGGTGTGACGCGAGTTCCGCATCGCCACGCCACCGTCCGCCAGTTTCGCTACCTCGACACAGTTGCCGTTGGGGCCACTCCGCTGGCTCTTCCGCCAGATCAGCTCGCTGATCGAGTCGCCGGGCATGCCGTTGTAGACAGCAGTCATCAGCTGCACCTTCCGTACGTCTTTGGCATATGCACGTGCATTTGGCCTTGCATTTGCATCGTACACGTTTCGGGGCCGGGTGTCCGCCCCCTTACGTGCAGTGATCACGACAGGCTCAAACGCCCGTTGCAAACCATCCCGAGGTCGCGATCGGTGACAGGAATCCGCGGTACGACGCCGGCTGGGCAGGCGGAGCCGGGATGCATGGGATCGCGGGAGATGGGTACCAACCAGAAGCAGGCATGACCGTGGTTCAGCGAAGTGCCACGCCGTGACAAGAGTCGCGAGGTCATACCAAATGAATACGAGCACCGTGTTGTTCGCCACCGCCCCGTCCCGGTCAGGACGGACCTCCACCAGCTGCACGACCCCGGCCGATCGGGCCGCCCGGGAAGCAGCCACCAGGGAACTGATGGAACGCAGGGCTACCTGCACCGACGAAGCCGAGCGGCAACGCCTGCTCGAGGAAGTCGTCGAACTCAACCTCGAGATGGCCCGGGGCATCGCGCGCCGGTTCCGCGGCCGCGGCGCCGAGGCCGACGATCTCGAGCAGGTCGCCTACCTGGGCCTGGTCAAGGCCGCGCATCACTACCGGCTCGACGCGGACACCCCGTTCATCGGGTTCGCCATTCCGACCATCCGCGGCGAGGTGAAGCGGTACTTCCGCGACTGCGCCTGGACGGTCCGGATACCGCGCCGGCTGCAGGAGATGCAGGGCACGATCGCGACCAAGCTGCCGGAGCTCGAGCAGGAGCTGAACCGGGAGCCGACGCCGAGCGAGATCGCCGAGCACCTCGAGGTCGACGTCACCGAGGTCGAGCAGGCGCTCGCCGCCAAGGGCTGCTTCAACGTGCTCTCGCTGGACCGGCCTGCCGAGGTCGACGCCGAGCTGACGCTGGCCGACGTGGTCGCCGATGTCGATGACGGAAGCATCGATCAGCTGGAGACGGTCGAGATGTTGCAGCCGGTGCTGGCAGATCTCAGTGAGCGCGAGCGGCGGATCCTGCAACTGCGCTTCGTCGAGGGCTGGACCCAGTCTGAGATCGGGAACGACATCGGCGTCAGCCAGATGCAGGTCTCCCGGGTGCTGCGCAAGATCCTCGACGACCTGCGCGACAAGCTCGCTCCGCTGCCGGCTGCCGCCTAACCGTTGCCGGAGGCGACATCCGCCGGAGTGCCTTGGTGGTAGTAGAGGCGCCAGGTGCCGTCGGTCCGCCGCCACAGTGAGCTGCGGCGGACCGGGGCGCCGCCGGTACGGCGGGACACATAGGTGACGTGGACGAGGTCGTCGGCCAACTGGACGCCGGCGACCTCGGTCGCCTGGATCGGATCGGGGTCGGTGATCTCACCGCTGCCGAGCGCGGCCACCATCGCCGTCCGGTCCCAGCGGCGACCGGACGCGCCCACCTCGACGAAGTCCGGATCCAGCAACGCTTCGACCGCCTGCGCCGACGACCGTACGTCGGGCCGCAACAGACTCAGCTCCGCCTCGACAACCATCCCCACCTCGTCCATTCCACCCACCCTATGGCGACTCGCCCGCAGCGGATGGTTACCGAGGGTGCAGGGTAGCGGCACAATGGGGGAAAACGAGGGGATGAGTCGTTGTTCCTGGCGTTGCGGATGATCAGGACGGTGCCCGCGGACGCGGTCGCCGTGGTCCGCGCGTACCCGCGCATTGTGGTGTGCTTCGCGGCCGCCCTGACCGGCACCGCGCTGGTGTTCGACGTCTTCTATCTCGTTGCGAGCCCTGGGCTGACGTTGGCGCTGGTCTATACGGTGCCGGTGCTGGCGGGCCTGATCGCCGGACTGGTGGCGGCCGCTGACGATGTCGGCCTCGACCATGGAGTGCTGCTCCGCACGACCGGCCTGGCCGTTGCCCTCGGCATCACCAACGCGATCGTGGTCGCGATGATCGCCGCGATGCGTCGTACCGACCCGTCGAACTGGGCGTCCGGTGGTCAGTCGGTGCTCTTCGCCGTCTGCACGGTGTTCGCGGTCGCTGTGTCGATCGTTGCCTGCCGCAAGCTGATCGATGCGCTCGGCATCGAGTTGCGAACGAAGTTGCCGCGGCGCCCGGTCCGGGTCCCGATCGCCGCGGTGCGGGTGGCGGCGCCGGTGTCGCGCGCGAGCAAGGAGTCGGCGGCCCGGGCCAAGCCGGTCCAGCTGGTCGCGCCGCCGCCTCCGCCGGACGATGAGGAAACCATCGAGGTCTTCGTCCCGCCGCCACCGCGGGTGGTCGATCTCGACGAGGCCCGTCCGGTCGGTTCGTTGGGTCAGTCCAGTGGTCACGCGGATCGGCTCGTCCCGCGCCCGCGCCGGACCGGCTCCCGCGGTCCCAACAAGCCAGGCAGGCGTCCCGGCAGCTAGCAGGTCGTGCCCGCTGCCACACTGGGAGGGATCTGCGGGAGGTGCCTGTGTGGGATCTGGTGGTCGTCGGAGCCGGCCCGGCGGGGGCTTCGGCTGCGCTCGGCGCGCTGGCGGCCGACCCGAGCCTCTCGGTGCTGATGCTCGATCGGCACGACTTCCCGCGGGACAAGGCCTGTGGTGACGGGATCGCTCCGCACGTGCTCGATCTGCTGGCGGGAGTCGGCGTCACCGGCATCGTCGACGACTGGACGCCGGTACGACGGTTCGCCCTGACCTGGGGCGACGTCGGAGTCGACCGGGACATGGCCCGGCCGAACTGGGTGGTGCCGCGGACCGTCTTCGATCACCGACTGGCGGACGCGGCCCAGACGGCCGGTGCGCAGCTCGTCCGCCGACGGGTCCGCGGTCTCGAGATCCAGCGGCGGGCGGTGCTGGTGGACGGCGAGGTCGACGCCCGGTTCGTCGTCGGCGCTGATGGTGCGCATTCCGTCGTACGGCGGGATCTGGGGGTGAAGGCGGGACCGGTGGCGCTGGCGATCCGCGGGTATGCGCCGACGCCGACCGCGCGGGCCGCGAGTCAGGTGATCGCTTACGGTCCGGGGCGGCAGCCGTCGTACGCGTGGTCCTTCGACCGTGGCGACGGCTGGTCGAACGTCGGGTACGGCGAACAGCTGACCAGCGACCGGCCTCGTCCGACCCGGGCCGACCTGCTTGCGCACCTGGAAGGCCTGCTGCCAGGCGCGTCCGACGGCGGGAAGTCCTGGTGGGGACACCATCTGCCGCTGTCCGGATGGACCTGGCGTCCATCGGCGGGTCGGGTGATGCTGGCGGGCGACGCCGCCGGGTTGATCAACCCGATGACCGGCGAGGGCATCTACTACGCCGTCGCGACCGGTCTGCTCGCCGGCCGCGCGGTCGCCAATGCTCTGCGGGCAGACAGTGCCGATGCGGGTACGTCGTACCGCCGCCGAACGGCTCGCCTTCTCGCCAGGCATCTCCGGCACACCGCGCTCACCGTCCAACTCACCCGCTCCGGGCGCGTCCTCGACGCGGGCATCCGCGCGGCCGCTGCTGACCAGCGCATCTTCGACGACCTGGTCGAGCTCGGCCTGGCCGACGGCCTGATCACCCGCCGCCTGTTGCGCGGTCTGATGTCGTAGAAAAGCGTGTCGTAGGAAAGGGGGCCGCGGATGATGTCGAAACAGCTCCGAGAGCTTCGAGGTGTCGGTGCAAGCAGGTGACCGACTACTGAAGGGAAGAGCGTCATGAAGTATCTGTTGCTGGCCTACACCAAGCAGGCCGACTGGGACACGGTGGACGTGACGAGCCCGGAGTTCCTGGCGGCGTGTGCGTTCTACGAGGAACTGGGGGCCGAGCTGACCGCATCCGGTGAGCTGCTGTCGACCGAGGGGCTGGCCCATCCGGCGCTGTCGCACACCGTCCGCGGGGGTGTTGACGGGCCGATCGCCAGCGAGGGGCCGTTCGCCGAGTCCAAGGAGGTGCTGGTCAGCTTCGCGGTCGTGGACTGTGACAGCCACGACCGGGTGATGTCCATCGCCACCCGGATCACCGGCGCCGTCGGCGACGCGGTCGAGGTCCGGCCGATCATGGCAGGCCCGCCCGAACAACCATGATCGAGCAGATCTGGCGAGATCTGACACCGCAGGTCCTGGGTGCATTGGTGCGGCGGTACGGGCACTTCGAGTCCTGTGAGGACGCGGTCCAGGAGGCGTTGCTGGCGGCCGCGACGCAGTGGCCGGAGCAAGGTGTCCCGGATGAGCCGAAGAAGTGGCTCATCCGGGTCGCCTCCCGGCGGCTGATCGACATCCTCCGCAACGAGGAAGCACGCCGGCACCGGGAGGACGCCGTACGCGTTCCGGATGTCGCTCCCGAGCCGGCCGCGGGGTCGGACGACTCGCTGACCTTGTTGTTCCTGTGTTGCCATCCGGCGTTGTCGGCGGCGTCGCAGATCGCGCTGACGCTGCGCGCGGTCGGCGGTCTGACGACGACCGAGATCGCCGCCGCGTTGCTCACGCCGGAGGCGACGATGGGGCAGCGGATCAGCCGGGCCAAGCAGAAGGTCAGCGGTACGCCGTTCCGGTTGCCGGCCGAGTACGCCGAACGGTTGGCCGCCGTACTGCAGGTGCTCTATCTGATCTTCAACGAGGGCTACACGGGTACGGCGGGGGAGCGGCTGAGCCGGGTCGAGGTGGCGCAGGAGGCGATCCGGCTGACCCGGATGCTGCACGCGATCCTGCCCGACGATGGCGAGGTCGCCGGTCTGCTCGCGCTGATGGTGCTGACCGATGCGCGGCGTGCTGCTCGTACGACGGCGGACGGGTTGCTGGTGCCGCTCGACGACCAGGACCGCGGGCTGTGGGATCAGAAGGCGATCGGTGAAGGCGTTGAGTTGATCACCTGGGCCATGTCAACGACAGAGCTCGGGCCGTATCAGCTGCAGGCCGCGATCGCTGCCGTGCACAACGAGGCGAAGACCGCTGCCGACACCGACTGGCGACAGATCCTCGGCCTCTACACCCTGCTCGAGAGGCACCTCGACGGTCCGGTGGTGACGTTGAACCGTGCGGTCGCGGTCGCGAAGGTGCACGGTCCGGCCGCGGGTCTCGCGTTGCTTGACACGTTGCGGGACGACGATCGCGTGACCCGGTCGCATCGCTATCCAGCCGTACGGGCGCATCTGCTCGATCTGCAGGGTGACGCCGACGCGGCGAAGGAGCTGTATCTGGCGGCCGCGAAGCTCGCCACGAATACCTCGGAGCAGCGCTATCTCAGGAATCGTGCAGCGCGTGGGGTTGCCTGAGATCGTGGTTCTATGGGTGAGCTGATGGATGCATGGGCAGTGGAGCGGCCCGGCCCGATCGACGACGGGCCGTTGCGGAGGGTACGTCGTACCGTCCCGCAAGCCGGACCTGGTGAAGTGCTGGTGAAGGTGGAGGTCTGCGGGGTCTGCCGCACCGATCTGCACCTGTGCGAAGGCGACCTCGAGCCGCGGCGGCCCGGCGTCGTACCAGGGCATCAGGTCGTGGGTGCGGTGGTCGATCGCGGACCACAGGCCGAGAGGTTCGAGATCGGAGATCGGGTCGGGATCGCGTGGCTCCGGCGCACCTGTGGGGTCTGCGAGTTCTGCCGCGCCGGAGCCGAGAACCTCTGCCCGCTGTCGTCGTACACGGGCTGGGACGCGGACGGCGGATTCGCCGAGTACGCCGTCGTACCGCAGGACTACGCGTACGCGCTGCCGGCCGACCGTCCCGCGGAGGAGCTCGCGCCGTTCCTGTGCGCCGGGATCATCGGCTACCGGTCACTCCTGCGGGCGAACCTCCCGCCGGGCGGCCGCCTCGGGATCTACGGGTTCGGCTCCAGCGCCCACCTCACCGCCCAGATCGCAACCGCCCAGGGCGCCGAGCTGTTCGTCATGACCCGTGGCGAACAGAACCGGGAGCTGGCCCGCTCCCTGGGTGCCGCGTACGTCGGGGAGACCGCCGACCGACCGCCCGTGCCACTGGACTCGGCGATCGTGTTCGCTCCGGCCGGCGACGTGGTCCCGTACGCCCTCGAAGCGCTCAAGCCCGGTGGAACTGTGGCGGTCGCCGGGATCTACCTGAGCGACGTACCGGCGCTGAACTACGAGCGCTATCTCTTCCACGAACGCGACCTGCGCAGCGTCACCTCCAACACCCGCCGCGACGGCGAGGAACTCTTCCGCCTCGTCGCCCGGCTGCCCGTCAGCGCCCACATCACCGCGGTCCCGTTCGCCGCGGTCGATCGGGCGCTGGCAGACGTCGCCCACGGTCGGGCCAGTGGTTCGCTGGTGGCCGTGCTCCCGGGTGAACGGTTCCGGCCCGGAGATCGTTAGAACTGAGTGAAGATTCGATCCGGGGCCGGTTCCTGGCTTCAGCGGTAGCTGCTAGCTGCGTTAGATTTGATCAAATCTTGCCGAGCTACCAGGGAGCGTGAGCGCCGATGCGGGATCTGACCAGGCAGGTGTGGTCGGTCCTTGCGGCTGGCATCGCGCTGCGAGACGGGCAGTGCTGAGCAAGGTTCTCGGCGCGGTAGGTGTGGTCCTGCTGATCGCCGGGGTGGTGTTCGCCGTACGGCCGGTCCATGTCAACGGCGAGGCCTGCGGTTCGGTCTTCCAGCCCGAGAAGGGCATCACGCCGATGCAGTGCGACGCCCGGCTGGGCAGCCGAAGCGACCTCGTCACCGGTCTCGGCGCCGGCGGCGTCGCGGTCCTGCTCACCGGTTTCGCCGTCGCCGCCGTCCGCGACCGCCGGGCCGGCGTCACCTCCTGACCGTTCGCGGCGGGCAGGCTTGACCTTCACACAGTGTCAAGCCGGAAGGTGGGGGCATGTTCACCATCGGAGACTTCGCGGCGTTCGGGCAGGTATCGGCCCGGATGTTGCGGCACTACGACGCGATCGGACTGCTCCGGCCCGCGGTGGTCGACCCGGAGAGCGGGTACCGCTTCTACTCGGCCGACCAGCTGCGCAGGCTGAACCGGATCATCGCCCTGAAGGATCTGGGCTTCAGTCTGCAGCAGGTCGCGGAGATCGTCGACGCCAAGCTGTCCGCCGAGGAGCTGCGCGGGATGCTGCGGTTGCGGCAGGCCCAGCTCGAGGCGGAGCTGGCGCGGGGCGCGTCGCGGTTGGTCAGTGTCGAGGCGAGGCTCCGGCTGATCGAGAAGGAAGGCCACATGCCCACTGACGACGTCGTTCTGAAACGCATCGCCCCGACCCGGGTCGCGGAGCTGTCCGCGATCTCACCCAGCTACGACGGCGAGGACATCGGACCGGTGCTGCAGCCGTTGTTCGGCCAGCTGTTCGAGCGCCTCGGCGAGGCCGGCGTGAACCCGTGCGGTTCGCCGGTCGCGTACTACGAGGACGCCGACGGGGACACGGTCCGTGTCCACGCCGCCGTACCCGTCGACACCGGCACGGCCGCCGGTGTCGACCTCGTCGATCTTCCCGAACTCACGCAGGCAGCAACCATCGTGCACAAGGGCGACATGATGGAAGCCGACCGCAGCATGCAGACGCTGGCCCGCTGGATCGAGGACAACGGCTACCGCAGTCACGGGTACGCCCGTGAGGTCACGCTCCAGTTCGACATGGACAACCCGGCCAACTGGGTGCACGAGTTCCAGATCCCGGTCACCAAGCCGAACTAAACGGCCGAACTGACCGTCGCGAAGGAGTGCGGCGGCAGCGTGACCCGCAGGCCGCGGGGCTCCGGTTCCACTCTGAGCCGAACCGGAGCCACCGCGCCGGGTTCGCCGACCGTGTTGTACGCCTGCGGTTTCGATGCCGTCAGCAACCGTCCGGACGGCTCCCGGATCTCGGCACCGCGCAGATCGAGTACGACGTCCAGCGACGCAACAGGATCCAGATTGCTGATCGAGATCAGCCCCCGCCCGTCCTTCACCGAAGCTGAGGCCGACACCAGTTCCATCGTCTCGCCATCCAGTTCGTACGGCGCCGGCTGCTCGACGACGTGGACCGGCACGGCCACCGCGTCGTGGTGCCCCTTGTTCATCTCGAAGACGTGGTACGTCGGGGTCCGCACCAGACCGCCGTCGTCGTCGGTGAGCAGCATCGCCTGCAGCACGTTGACCGTCTGCGCGATGTTGGCCATCACCAGCCGCTCCGCGTGCCGGTGGAACACGTCGAAGTGCAGGCTCGCCACCAGCGCGTCGCGCATCGCGTTCTGCTGGAACAGGAACCCGGGATTCGTGCCCGGCTCGCCATCCCACCAGGTGCCCCACTCGTCCAGCACCAGGCCGACCTTGCGCTCCGGGTCGTACGCGTCCATCACCGCGGAGTGGCCGCGGATCACCCGCTCGATGTCCTGCGCCTTGATGATCGTCCGGTAGTAGTCGTCGAGGTCGAAGTCGGTCGCGCTGCCCTTGTTCTCCCAGGTCCCGGCCACCGTGTAGTAGTGGAACGAGACCGCTTGGAAGATGTTCTTCGGGTCGCGGCCGCAGCCCAGGCAGCTGATCGCCTTCATCAGTGCCTCGGTCCAGGCCAGGTCGTCATCGGCGGCGCCGGCAGCGATCCGGTAGAGCTTGTTGTCGCCGTGGTCCCGGCAGAACGTCGCGTACCTTCGGGCGAGATCGGCGTACGCCTCGGCGCGCATGTTCCCGCCGCAGCCCCAGGCCTCGTTGCCGATACCCCAGAACGGGACCTTCCACGGCTCGTCGCGGCCGTTGGCCTTGCGCCGGCGGACCATCGGGCTGTCGCCGTCGCGGGTCAGGTACTCGACCCACTCGCTCATCTCCTGCACGGTCCCACTGCCGACGTTCCCGTTCACGTACGGATCCGCGCCGAGCAACTCGCACAGCGCCATGAACTCATGGGTGCCGAAGTGGTTGTTCTCCTCGACGTTGCCCCAGTGGGTGTTGATCATCGACGGCCGGTCCGCCTTCGGCCCGATCCCGTCCTGCCAGTGGTACTCATCGGCGAAGCAGCCGCCCGGCCAGCGCAGGTTCGGGATCTGCAACGCCCGCAGCGCCTCGACCACGTCGAGCCGGATGCCGCCCTCATGCGGGAGCTCCGAATCCTCACCGACGTAAAAGCCGCCGTAGATGCACCGGCCGAGGTGCTCGGCGAAGTGCCCGTACAGATGCCGGCTGATGGTCGGTCCTGGTACGTCGAGATCGATCACGACGCGGGCAGCAGATGCTATGGACACCACATTCTCCTTGTTTCGAGGGGTTTCGGGCAGTACGGCCGATGCTGAGGGCGACCGGAGGAACGCGGTCCGCCCGCACGCCCGGCTCATCCCGGTCGGTGGGGACAGAAGTTTGCATCCGGCGACGAATTCTTTCCCCACCATCAGGAGCGCCACCGCCGGAGTTGGCGTCAGCGGATCGGGCAGGACGGCCACGGGGGCGGGCCGGAAGGCGTGGATCCTTACGTAGGGTGGGGATATGACGCGACCTGGGCGGTGGGGCGGGGAAGCCGGCAAACGAGCATCCACCGTGGTGACGATGGCTGATGTGGCGCGGTCCGCGGGGGTCTCCACGATGACCGTGTCGAACGTGATCAACGGGCGGCCGCGGGTCGGCGCCGTGACCCGGGAACGGGTGCTGGCGACGATCAGCGAGCTCGGTTACCAGGTCAATCTGGCCGCCCGGCACCTGCGCGCCGGCCGCACCGGCGTGGTCGGCCTCGCGGTCCCCGAGCTCGAGCGCCCGTACTTCGCACAGCTCGCCGCACGGCTCGCGGACCGGTTCGAGGGGCACGGGCTGCGGATCGTGATGGAACGCACCGGAGCCAGCCGCGAGGGCGAGCTGGACGCGGTTGCCTTCTCCCGGCTGCGGATGTACGACGGCCTGATCCTCAGCGTGGTCGATATCGACCCGGCCGAGTTGGCCCAGATCCGCACCGACGCACCGGTGGTGATGATCGGGGAGCGGGCGCTGCCGTCGCGCTTCGACCACGTGATGATGGACAACGTCGACGGCGCGCGGCAGGCGACCGCGCACCTGCTCGCCACCGGCGCCCGGCGGGTCGCCATGCTCGGCGGCAACCCCGACTCGACCGCGAACATGCCGGCCCTGCGGGCCGAGGGCTACGCGCTCGCGCACACCGAGGCCGGCGTACCGATGGATCCGGAGCTGACGGTTCGGTGCCAGTTCACGCTCGAAGCGGGGTACGCCGCGATCCGGTCGTTGCTCGATCGCGGCATCACCTTCGATGCCGTCTTCGCGCTGACCGACGTGACCGCGATGGGTGCGCTCCGGGCGCTGGCCGATGCCGGGCTGCGGGTGCCGGACGGCGTCCAGGTGGTGGGCTTCGACGACATCGACGAAGCGCCGTATCTGGTTCCGTCGCTGTCCTCGGTCAACCCGGGCCACGGAGAGATGGCCGACGCCATTACGTCGCTGCTGATCGCCCAGATCACCGGCGGCCCGACCGGCGACCCGCAGGAGCTGATCGTGCCGGCCCGGCTGATCCAGCGCGGTACGACGAAACCCACCGGCTGACCGCAGCACAGACCTCATCAGGACCCCCGGAAGGATGGGCGTTCCTCAGAGATATATCGATAAACCTGGCTGTCTGCAAGCTTTCTTCGAGGTCTTTCGTGAGCCGCTGAGTAAAGCCGACACCTCCCACGCAGGTCGGAGGACCTTGGCTGCGGTCTTTTCGTGGCTCAGCCCGGCGCCACCACCTTGTGGTGAAAGCGCCGGGCTGGTCTCTGGGAAGGGTCAGTGCATCGGCTGGGAACGCTTGGCGCCGACGTGCGAGCGCCCCTTGCCCTGCAGCGTCGGCACGCTGCCCGGTTCCTCGTGCACCGTCCACTGGCTGTCCACGCTCTTCACGCCCGGGATGCGTTTGATGGCTTGCCGGGCCTGCTTGTCCTCGTCGGCCAGCACATCACCGACCAACGTTACGGTCCGCCCGTTCACCCGGACCTGGATCGCGTGGGGATGACTGACCAGCCGCCCGAGCTCGGCCCGCACCCGGTCGTGCAGTACGGCGTCGTCCGCCGACCGCCCGGTGACCCGGTAGCGCGTCGCCATCGCCATCCCGCGGCCGCGGTTCGACACGTCGCGCGACAAGCCGCGCACACCGTCGGTCAGGTCATTTGCCCGGTGCGCGGTTCTGTCGCGCATCCGGGCGCGTCGTGCCTTCCCGCGGTCCGGGTCGAGCAGGTACTCGGCCATCATTCCAGTGCACACACCTGCAGCGGCCAGCCCGGCACTCCTGATCAGTCGCATCCTCTCTCACCGTCCTCGAAGAAGATCGCTTACCAATCGCAGTACCCAGTCGATCGAGGCTCACGCAAGCAGTGCGGCGATCTCCTTCATCTGGTCATCGCTGAGCGGGCCGAGCTGCATCGCGCTGGCGTTCTCCTCCGCCTGCGCGACCGTGCGGAAGCCCGGGATCGGCACCGTCCGCGGGCTCCGCGCCCACAGCCAGGCCAGCGCGCCCTGCGCCAGCGACCGCCCGTCGCTCTCCAGTACGTCGCGGATCGCCGACACCTTGTCCCACCACTCCGGTGCCGGTACGCCTCCCTCGTCGAAGAACCGGAGCCACGACGGCGGCAGCGTGCGGATGTCCGCACCGGTCGCCGGCCGGTCCGCGGTCCGCCGGCCGAGGATCCCCATCCCCAACGGCGTCCGGTTGACGCTCGCCAGGTCGGCCCGCTCGCACAGCGCGAAGAAGTCCGAAGCGTCGTGCAGAACGCTGGCCTCGTGCTGGACCGCCGAGCAGTGCTCACCTGCGGCGAAGAGCTCCGCGCTGTGCAGCGTGTCGGTGCTCCAGGCGTAGCTGCGGATCAGCCCTTCACGGACGAGGTCTTCGCACGCCTCGCGCAACGGCAGTGCGATCTCGTCGGTGGTGTCGAAGTGCAACTGGTAGAGGTCGAGGTAGTCGGTGCCGAGCCTGTCCAGGGAGGCCCGGACGGCCTTGTGGACGTACTCGACCGAGTCGTCCTGGTGGTGCATGACCCGGGTCGACTCGTCGAACGTGTTGCCCCACTTGGTCGCGATGACCACCTGGTCACGGATCCCGGCCAGTGCCTTGCCGAGCACGCGTTCGCTGTGGCCGGCGCCGTACACATCAGCGGTGTCGAAGAACGTCACCCCGAGCTCGACGGCCCGCCGGATCGCCCGCACCGACTCGTCGTCGTCGACCTCGCCCCATCCCAACGGCTCGCCGGCCGGATTGCTGAACGGACCGCCGATCGCCCAGCACCCGAATCCGACCGGGCTGACCTCGATCCCTACTCGTCCCAACGTGCGCATCTCCATACCTCAACCCAATCAGCGGCTCGCTCATCCGTCCAATGCATCTTTTACCGGCATTCGATGCGTACGGCGTATGAGCATCAGTAGCCCGTGGCACGGGCGGCCAGGGCGTGGTTCATCGCGACGAACTGCGGCTCGATGGTCTTGGTGAGCCACGATCGGGTGAACGGGATTGCCACGCCGCGGAACTTCTCCTCCTGGATCAGACGGGTGCGGCCGTCCGGGAGCGCCTCGAGGCGGAAGGAATGCTCACCGTCGAAGATCCCGCCGGGCGGGACCTTGCCGATCCAGCGGAGCTCCTTGTTCGGCTCGACCGCGAGCAACTTGGGGGTGAACCTGGTCTCCGAGCCCTTCGTGTCGCGGAGCACGTTGGTGATCGTGCCGCCCGTGGTCAGGTCACCGGTCGAGGAGACGATGAACGGATTCCACTCCGGGTAGGCCTGCCGGTCGGCGAGCACCTTCCAGACCTGCTCGGGGGTCGCGTCGACGACGAGCTCGGTGTGCAGGACGAGCGGCCGCACGATCGTGACGACCGTGTAGCCGGCGAGCAGCACCACAAAGGTGCCGAGGGCAATGAAAAGCTTCTTTCTCTTCTTCATGACTGCTCCAGATCGGGGCCGAGGACGCTGTCGACCAGCTCCCTCGCGTAGACGGACGTGATCGGCTCGCCGGTGACGAGGAGCCGGTAGTACAGCGGCCCGATGAGCTGGTCGACCAGCACGGCGGGCGACGCATGGCTGCGGACGCGGCCGTCCGCCTGGGCCTGCGCAAGGACCGCGGTGACGGCGCGATGCCGCTCGGTCCAGAGGGCCCGGACACTCTCTCCGACTCGCGGCTCCCGGGCCGCGGCGGCGGCGAGGTCGGCGATGAGCGTGACCGGCAGCGTGGTGAGAGTCGCGACGATCGCAGTAACCAGGTCGGTCAGGTCGCGCCGCGTGTCCGGGGTCGGCTCGAACGGCACGGTGTCACGCAGCCCGGCGATCATCGCGATCACCAGCTCGGCCTTGGTCGGCCAGCGCCGGTAGATCGTGGTCTTCGCCACCCCGGCCCGCTCCGCGACCCGGTCGACCGACATCCCGTCGTACCCGCGGGCGCGCATCTCGGCCATGGCGGCCTGCAGTACTCGTCCCTCCACCCCGGCATCCCGCGGCCGCCCTCGTCCCACCATCGCCGTCCTCTTTTCGCTACTACGGTGTCGGAAAGAAAGGTTAGCGCGGCCGGTCGATTTACGCAACTGCGGTAGCGGAAGAGAATCGCTGACATCGACTGTCAGTGTTCGATGCGACCGTGGTGGGATGCGCAGACACAAGCTGCTGTTGCCGGCAGCCTTCATCACGTCCCTCGGAAACAACATCCAGCTGATCGGCGCCGCGCTGCTGCTCGTCCGCGCGCAGGGATCGATGCTGGACGTCGGCTGGCTGTTCATCGCGGTCGCGGTGCCACAGGCGGTGCTCTCGCCGTACTTCGGCCGGCTCGCGGACCGGTTCGATCGGCGCCGGCTGTGGATCGGGTGTGATGTGGTGAGTGCCGTCGCGGCGCTGTGTCTGCCGGTCGGGCTGGCGCTCGGTGGACCGCAGCAGGTGCTCGTGTACGGGAGCAACTTCGCGCTCGCGGTCGTTGCCGCGCTGTTCGTGCCGGCGAGTGCGGCGCTGGTGCGGGAACGCGTGCCGGTGGCGGACTTGCGGCGGTTCAACGGGAACTACGAGATCGCGCTGCAGAGCGGGATGTTGCTGTCGGCATCGGTTGGCGGATTCGCCTTGCAGTACTTCGGTTCTACGCCGCTGTTCGTGTTCAACGGGATCACGTTCGTTGCCTCTGCGCTGTTTGTCGCCGCTGTCGGCGCGCGCCGCCGGCCCGTGGCGGATGCCGGCGGTGATCCTGTGCCGACTGTGCGGTCCGTCGGAGGAGCGGTTTTGCCACTTGGCCCGCTAGCACTGCTGTTCGGACAGGGGCTTGTGGTGGTCACGGTGTTCAACGCATTGCTGCCGGTGCTCCTCGTCGGTGAGTGGCATCGTGGTCCGGCCGTCCTTGGTGTTGTGGACGCGCTCGGGGGCGCCGGGTTCCTGCTCGCCGCGGTCGCCTATCGGCGGTCCGCCGTACGGTTCGGTGATCTTCGGGTTGCCGTGGTGGGGTTCCTGGCCTGTAACGCGTTGCTTGTCCTGCAGCCGCTGTTCGGGGTCGGTGCGCTGATGGGGTTGGTGCTGGTCGGCGCGTTCGTGTTCGGGCAGGCGCGGATCGCGGCCCGGTCCTTGCTGATGACGTCGGTCGACCAGTCGCGGGTCGGGCACGCGTTCGGGGTCGCCAACGGCTACGGTCTCGCCGCCACCGTCGTCGTCATGCTGGTGACCTCGATCGTCACCGGACGCACCGACACCCGGTACGGCTTCGCGACCCTGGTCACCATCAGCGTGCTGGCCGCCGTACTGGCCCTCAGCTGGATCCGCCGGGCTCGGCCCGACAGGACTTATATAAGTGCTGTTATGATTTTGCCATGGACGATCCGACGGAGCAGAGTCAGTGGCGAGGCCTGCACCAGTTGCAGACCCGGATGGACGCCGACATCGGGCGCATCTACACCGACCGGCAGATCAAGGGGCTGAAGCCGAGCTTCGTGATGGAGCTGTTGCGGTTGCACGCCAAGGGCCCGATGACGATCACCGAGCTGGCCGAGTCGGTCGGGCGGACGCATTCCGCGCTCAGTCAGAAGGTGTCGGCGATGCGGACCGCGGGGCTGGTGCGGACCGTGCCGGGGACCGATGCCCGGAGCAAGAAGGTCGCGCTGACCGCGAAGGCGAAGAAGATCGTCGAGCTGCTGGCGGCCGAGTGGCGGGCGACCGAGGCCGCGATCACCGAGCTGGAAGCGGAGCTTCCGTATCCGATGACGCAGGTGGTCCGGGACGTCGAGGAAGCCCTGGCCCGCAAGAGCTTCCACGACCGGATCGCGGAGAAGCTCGACCGCGTCGAGCCGGAGCAGTGAGCGTCAAGCATGCGCTGATCGACCTGGAGCCGTTGCGGGCCGCTCCGGTGTTCCGGCGGTTGTGGGTCGGGCAGTTGTTGTCGACGTTCGGCGGCCAGTTGGCATTCGTCGCCGTGATGTTCCAGGTGTGGGACCAGACGCAGAGTACGGCGTGGACCGGCGCGGTCGGGTTGTCGCAGGCGTTGCCGTTGATCCTGCTCGGGCTGTTCGCGGGTGTGCTCGTCGATCGGGTCGAGCGACGGCGGTTCTATCTGATCACCACGTGCGGGCAGTTGATCACCTCGGCCGTGATGGCGAGCCAATTGGTGATCGGTGCGGTGCCGGTCGGCGTACTGCTCGGGCTCGTCGCGGCGCAGGCGTCGTTCGCGGCCGCGGCCGGGCCGGTCGCGCGGACCGTCCTGCCGCAGTTGCTGCCCCGGGAGCTCCTCGCCGCCGGGATCGCCCTCAACCGGATCGCCTTCCAGGCGGCGATGCTGCTCGGTCCCGCCATCGGCGGTCTGGTGGTGAGTGTCTGGGGTGCAGGCGCCTGCTACCTGATCGACTGTCTCAGTTTCCTGGCCGCGCTGTACGGCGTACTCGGACTCCCGCGCCTGCGGGTCGAGGCGGTCGCCAAGCCGGGGCTGCGGGGAGTGCGGGACGGGCTGGCGTTCGTCGTGGCGACGCCGGTGATCCGTGGCGCGTTGATCACAGATCTCGCGGCGACCGTGCTGTCGATGCCGATCAGCCTGTTCCCGGTGATCAACGCGGAGCGATTCGGCAACGATCCGCGGACGCTCGGCCTGTTCCTGACCGCGATCGCGGTGGGTGGCGTCACGGCGTCCGTGCTGTCCGGTGCGTTCACCCGGCTGCCACGACACGGCGTGGTGATGCTCGCTGGATCCGCGGGGTGGGGGATCGCCCTTGTTCTGTTCACGTTCTCGCCGGTGCCTTGGCTGGCGTTGGTGTTCCTCGGGGTGGCCGGCGCCGCGGACACGGTGGCGGTCGTCTCCCGGAGCACGATCATCCAGCTTCACACGCCGAGCGAACTCCTCGGCCGGGTCAGCGCCGCCGAGCAGATCGTCGGTCAGGCCGGGCCTGACCTGGGCAACCTCCGCGGCGGTCTGGTCGCCCAGCTCACCTCACCGGTCACGGCCCTCGCTTCGGGTGCCATCCTCTGCATCGCCGCGGTCGCCACCGTCGCCGTCACTACTCCCGGCCTGCGCGTCGGCGCCGAGTCGGTCGGGCCTGCTCCACGCGGTTGACCGGGCCTGTGCCAGGATCTGGAGTTATGGGGAAGCGCGGGACGACGGGTCTCTGGGCAGCCGCCATCGGGGTCTGCATCATCGCGAGCATCGTGCTGCCGATGTTGTGGCAGCACTCCCTGGTCGATCTGAAGGTCTACCGTCTGGGTGGCAGCACCCTGCTGCACGATCCGTCCAGGCTGTACGACGTACAGCTCGCCGGGACCGTACTGCCGTTCACCTACCCGCCCTTCGCGGCGATCCTGATGGTCCCGTTCGCCTTGCTGCCGTGGCCGGTCGCAGCGGTCGTCTGGACGCTCGGCACGGTGCTGAGCCTGGTCGCGATCTGGCGGCTGTCGGTTCCGCTGTCCTCCGCGCTCCTGCTGGCTGTCGTCGCGGGGTCGCTGCTGCTCGAGCCGGTCCGGGAGACACTCGGCTTCGGCCAGATCAACCTGATGCTGTGCGCCTTGATCCTGTACGACGTCCTGGATCGAACGCATCATCGCCGTGGACTCTGGATCGGTGTAGCCGCCGGCATCAAGCTGACCCCACTCGTCTTCCTCGCGTTCCTCGCCGTCACCCGGCAGTGGCGGGCGTTGGCGCACGCGTCGGCCGGCTTCCTGGCGACGGTCGTCCTGGGCTTCCTGATCGCGCCGCACGCGTCGCGGCAGTACTGGACCTCGCTGATATCCGACCCGACGCGGACCGGTGGTCTGGCGTTCGCGAGCAACCAGTCGTGGAACGCCTTCCTGATCAGGCTGACCGGGGACCTCGACGGCGGAGGGCCGCTCTGGTACGTCCTCGTACTGCTCACCGGGCTCGGTGGGCTGTGGCTGTGCCGGGTTCTGTGGTTGCGCGATCAACGACTCGCCGCCGTGTCGATCTGCGGGCTGATCGGCCTGCTCTGTTCGCCGGTCTCGTGGAGCCACCACTGGGTTTGGGTGATCCCGCTCGGGGTGGCTCTGCTCCAGGTCGTGGTACCGCGGTGGCGGGTGCTCGCCGGCCTTGCCTGGTTCGGTGTGTTCACGATCAGCCCGATCTGGTGGCCGCCCGATCACGACAACCGCGAGCTCGGCTGGTCGGCCGGCGAGCAGGTTCTGGGGAACGCTTACCTGATCGCCGCGCTCGCCGTAGCCGGCGTCCTGGCCCGGTCGTTGCTGCGGGCACCAGTTACCTCTGGCCGGAAGCTGCCAGCGGCATAGTCCGGATCCGCACCAGGTCGCGTGAGAACGTGGACTGGTGCAGTGGAAAAGGGGGACGGCGGTCCTGTGGTGGCTGGCCGTGGCAGTGGTGGTCACGGTGGGCGCGTTGTTGCCGTTGCTCTGGGACCACACCGGGGCCGACCTGAAGGTGTATCGGCTCGGCGGCTGGACGATGCTGACCGATCCGCCGGCGTTGTACGACGCCCGGCTGCCGCACATCGCGATGCCGTTCACCTACCCGGTGTTCGGCGCGCTGGTGATGATCCCGTTCGCGGTGCTGACCTGGCCGCTCGCGTACGCCGCCTCGATCGTCGCCTCCGGGGTCGCGCTGACCGCGATCTGGCGGCTCTGCCTGCGCTCGTTCACCGCGAAACCGCATCCCCCCGTCCTGGTAATGCTGGTGGCCGCGTCGCTGCTGCTGGAGCCGGTCCGCGAGACCTTGTCCTACGGTCAGATCAATCTGATCCTCTGCGCGGTCATCCTGTACGACCTCCTGGACGGCAAGCACAGGCACCGGGGGCTCTGGATCGGGATCGCGGCCGGCATCAAGCTCACGCCGTTGGTGTTCCTCGGCCTGCTGCTCGTCACCCGGCAGCGCCGGGCGCTCGCGAACGCCGCGGCGACGTTCCTGGGTACGGTCGTGCTCGGCTTCCTGGTCGCCCCGGGCACCGCGCTGCACTACTGGACCCACCTGCTGGGCGAGACGACCCGGATCGGCGGACTGGCGTACGCGGGCAACCAATCCTGGAACGGTTTCCTGATCCGACGGTCCGGTGATCTCGCAGGTGGCGGGCCGGCCTGGTTGGTGCTCGTCGTACTCACCACCGGCGCCGGCCTGTGGCTGTCGCGGATGCTCTGGTTGCGCGGGCAACGTCTGGCGGCCGCCTCCGTCTGCGGCCTGATCAGCCTGTTCTGCTCACCGGTGTCCTGGAGTCACCACTGGGTCTGGACCCTGCCCTGCGGCATCGCCTTGGCCCGCGTGCTGGACGGCCGCGCCCGGATCGTCGTCGCGAGCGCCTGGTACGCCGCCTTCGTGGTCGCGCCGATCTGGTGGCCACCGCGATCGAACAACCGCGAGCTCGGCTGGTCGTTCGGCCAGCAGGTGGCGGGCAACGCCTATCTCTGGCTCACACTGGCCGGCGCGCTCGTGCTGGCGGCCGGCTGCCGGCACCGGACGCGCCTCAAGGTCGGGAACTACCACGAACGGATCAGCTGAGAGCGACGGTGCGGAAGCCGGTGTTGCCCATCGACGACTCGGGGGTGTTGGAGGAACGGGCGGAGTTGCGGTAGCGGTTGCAGTACGAGTCGTGGCACAGGTACGAACCACCGCGCATCACCCGGGCCGCGCCGAGCGACGGGCCCTGCGGGTCCGCATCGGGGGAGAACTTGTAGTACCGCGGGCCGAACCAGTCGGCGCACCACTCCCAGACGTTGCCGACCGTCTGCCACAGGCCGAATCCGTTCGGCTCGAAGCTGCGGACCGGCGCAGTGGTGAGGTAACCGTCGTCTTCTGTGTTCACGCCCGGGAACTGGCCCTGCCAGATGTTGCAGCGCCAAGCCCCGTCGTCACGAAGGTCGTCGCCCCACGGATACCGCGCGCCCTCGAGGCCGCCCCGGGACGCGAACTCCCACTCAGCCTCTGTCGGCAGGCGGCGTCCGGCCCACCGGCAGTACGCGACCGCGTCGTTCCAGCTCACATGGACGACGGGATGGTCGTCGAGTCCGTCGAGGTCGGACTGGGACCCACCCGGGTGACGCCAGTCCGCGCCTCGCACCCCGGCCCACCACGGCGTACCCGCCGCCGGCCCCATCACCTCGTCCGGCTCGGCCGCCAACGCGAGGTGGAAGACGGCAGAGAAGCCGAAGATCTCCGCCTCCGTCCGATACCCGGTCGCCTCGACGAATCGGTCGAAGTCCGCATTCGTCACGCTCGACGCATCGATACTGTACGGCGCCAGCCGGACCCGATGAACCGGTGTCTCGCCATCTCCGGCGTTCCCGTCCCCGGTCCCGTCACCCATGGCGAACTCGCCACCGTCGAGCACAACCTGTTCCACCCCGTGCTGCCCGGTCTCCGAAGACACGGGCGGCGGAGTCGAGGCCTCAGCCACCGGTCGCGGTGGGGCACAACAGGACGGATGCTCGTCGCTCATACCTCCAGGATCTCTCAAGTCACGCTGACGCGAGTAACCGCAGCTCCTGATGGTTGAGGTAGACGACGATCTGCCAGTCGCAGGCCCGGCGTGATCGAGTCCCGGTCGGTCATCCGAGGCTGGGCGGGCCCTGCTCGATGCGGCGGAGGACCGGCTCCAGGCGGTAGAAGTCGGTGCCGATGATCAGCTGGCGTTCGTCCCACCAGGTCGCGCCGGCTTCCGCGAGCGGCTCGATCAGAGCCCGGGCCTTCGCGGAATCGCCCGGACTGATGCCGCCGACGATCACGTCGTACGGCGTACTCCGGTCACCACCCTGGTCACGGAGGAAGCCGACGAGGTCACGCAGCTCGTCGACCGGCGGAGCCTCGCCGTGGTTGGCGTTCTGGAACAGCGGTACGGCGCCGTCCCACCGCGCGGCCCGGCGCATCGGTGCCTTCCGCGGCCAGTAGCCCGCGATCCACACCGGCGGCCGCGGCCGCTGAACCGTTGCCGGCAGCAATGTCACGTCGTCGACCCGGTAGTGCTTGCCGGCGTGGTTCACGGTCTCACCGGACCAGTACGCCGCCAGCAGGTCGAGCCCCTCGTCGAGCTTCTCGGCCAGCACCTTCGGATCGGTCACGTCGCCGAAGCTGCCGAACTCGTCCGCGATCGGCCCACCGAGCCCCGCGCTGAAGATGACCCGTCCACCGCTGAGGGCATCCAGCGTCGCCACCTGGCGCGCCAGCTGCTCCGGCCGCCGCCGCGCGACCGGCGTCACCAACGGCCCCACCGTGATCCGCGACGACGCCAGCGCGGCCGCGGTCAGCAACATCCACGGATCGCCGAACGCCTGCCCCCGCCGCTGCTCCTTGCTGTGCACCACGTGATCCCACACGAACAGCCCGTCCCACCCCGCCTCCTCAGCCGAGGCAGCCACCCGCGCGACCGTACGAGCGTCAGCGAAGTCCCCGAAGTTCGGCACATTGATCGAAAAGCGCACCCCAGCATCCTCACCCATCGCGCTGGGCCCGGGCAATCGACTTGCCACCGCAGGAGCCGGACGACTGCGGTCAGTGCGGGGGTGAACCTTCCGCCGCGGGCGCAGGCCCGTCGCGGCGTTGGTCGAGACGGTTGCGGATGAAGGCGGCGGCGTTCAGGACGATCACCAGCCAGACGATCGCGACGGTCCAGCCGGCGACTACGTCGGTGGCCCAGTGGTAGCCGAGGTAGACACGGCTCAGGCCGATGCCGATGCTTATCACCACCGCGACCCCGAGAACGGCGGTCCGGGTCCGGCGCGAGTCGATTCTCTCGCACACCAGCGCGGCCAGGGTGAGGTAGAAGACCGTCGAGTTCAGGGTGTGGCCGGACGGGAACGCGAACGTCTCGGTGACAGGACCCAGGACGAGCGCGGCATCGGGTCGCGCACGCCCGATCAGCGCCTTCAACACACTCGTCAAGACTGTCGAGCCGATCATCGCGAGGACCAGCACGGCCGGGGCTCGCAATGATCGGGTCCAGCGCCACAGGACCAGCGCCGCGACAACTGTCAGGGGAATGAGGACCGCCGCGCTGCCGATGAAGGTCAACGTGCGGGCGATCGCGGTGAGGACCGTCGTCCGGTGTGACACGGCATCTGCCGTCAGCTCGGGATCGAACGCCGCCAACCCGTCGGATTCGGTCGCCGCGTCGGCCAGGACGATCAGCCCGAGCGTCCCGGCCACGACCACGACCGCGCTCGCGGCGAGCACGCCGTACCGGTGTCCGGTCTCGCTGGTCCTGCCGCTTGACGTCATTTCACACTCAGGCGAGGTGGAGTTCGATGAACGGGACCGTATCGCCGGGGAGGAGGTAGCTCTCGACCTCGGTGAAGCCGTGGGCCTTGGCGAACCGCACGCCATCCTCGTTGGTGGCGAGGATGTGGGTCTCGACGCCCTTCCCGCCGAGCTCTTGGCCCTTCGCGAGACAGTGCTGGTAGAGCGTCTCGCCGTACCCCTTCCGCCGGTGCTCGGGCAGGATGCGGGCGATCACCGTGACCGCCTCGGTCTCCTCCGAGGGCGGCCGCACGGTCGAGCAGCCGACCAGTACGTCGCCGGCGTACGCGACCTCGAGCACGTTGCGGGTGGCGCGCTCGCGGATGTCGTCCACCGACAGCGGCGCGGTCGGGATGATCTCGTTGTGCACCCGCTGCCAGTCCAGCACCGTCGCGTCGTCCGTCACCGGCACGATCCGAAGTTCAGTCACTTCCCCAGCGTAGTAGCGTCCGGGTGTGCGGATTCTCTTTGTCGGTAACAGCTTCACGGCCCGGAACAATCTGCCCGGCCTGCTCAAGGGTCTGGCCGGCGCCCGGGGGATCGATCTCGAGCACAAGCTGATCTCGGCCGGCGGTGCGTCCCTGCGCCAGCACCTCAACGCCGGGAAGGCCCTCGAGGCGATCGCGACCGGCGACTTCGACACCGTCGTACTGCAGGAGCAGAGCACGCTCCCGATCAAGAGCCCGGCGCGCTTCCGGGACAGCGCCCGCGACTTCCACGCCGCGATCTCGGCCGCCGGCCTCCGGACCGCCCTCTACCAGACCTGGGCGAGGCGGAACGCCCCGGAGACCCAACAGGCCCTCACCGACGCGTACGCCGCTAGCGCGGTGGAGCTGGGTGCGACGCTCGTACCGGTCGGGATGGTCTGGGAACGCTTCCTGGCGCAGTACGACGAACCCGTCCTCCACGACGCGGACAACAGTCACCCCGCGCTCGCCGGCAGCTACCTCGCGGCCTGCGTCTTCCTCATCGCCTTACTGAACGAGGACCCAGTCGGCACCGACGTACCAGTCAAGGGCCTGCCTGCTGACACCGCAGCCCTCCTCCGCCGATCCGCCTGGAACATCTGCGAACAACTGGCCTCCGCCGAGTAGAAGGACACCGCCTTCGCAGCGTCAAGCAAGGTTGGGGGAATCCGGAGTGCCACCCACCCCGAAGCCGGCCCGGCGGCCAGATCAGGGGTTCACCCCTGATCTGGACCCTTCACCACGGGGATGCGGTAGGTAGAAGGGTGCATCTGCGAGGTTCTCCCCTGAAGTTGCCCCACCGGCTACTTCGCGTCGTGGAAGACGAGGCCGAGGGTGTGGCGGTGGCCGGTGCGGATGGTCGAGACGCCGTGGCGGACGGGGGAGGCGGACCAGCCTCGGGTTGAGGGGACGGGGCGGTCTCGGGTGGTGAAGACGAGGCCGTGGCCCTGGGGGATGAGGGTGGAGGTGCCGCGGGACTGGGCTCGGGGGCGTTGTTCGACCAGCAGGAATTCGCCGCCGGTGTGGTCGACGCCGGGGTCGTTGAGGTTGATCACGACCTGGAGTGGGAACACCTTGTCGCCATACAGGTCCCGATGGAGTGCGTTCCAGTCGCCCGCGCCGTACCGCAGGAGAATCGGCGTGGGACGTGTCTGGCCGGCACGGTGACACATCTCGAGCCACTCGTCGAGCGTGTCCGGCCACTCCGCGTCGCGGCCGAGCTTGGCGTACCAATCGCGTGCTATCGGCAACAATCGTGGGTAGAGCGCCTGCCGCAACGCCTCGATCGCCTCGGGGAACGGACGATCGAAGTACCGGTACTGTCCCTCGCCGAAGCGATGCCGGGCCATGTCGATCGTGGCCCGGAACCGGCTCACGTCGTCATAGAGCCGGGCGATGCCGGCCGCCTCGGCGGGCGTGAGCAGCCGGGGCAGCAGCGCGCACCCGAGATCGTTCACCTCGGCGGTCACGGCGTCCCAGTCGGCTTTCGCCACTCGCTGCGCGTATCTGTCCATACCCAGGGAACGCGCCAGACCCCAACTCTGTGAGTCCAACCCAGGCGACCTACCGCCACCGCATCAGCCGTCCGCGAGCAGAAGCTTGAGCAGCTCCGGCATGTTGCGGGCACCGGCCACATCGAGGTCGGGAGCCGGATTGGCGGCGGTGTCCTCGCTGTGGAAGAGAACAGGGCACAAACCCGCGGCCCGGGCTGCGGCCAGGTTGGTCGGCCGGTCGTCGACCATGACCGTGTGAGCCGGGTCGAGGCCGGGGTGCGCCAGTACGGCGTCGTACGCGGCCGCGTCGGGTTTGCGGGCACCGATCTCGGCGCTGACGTACCAGTGGTCGACGTACGGCTCGAGGCCGAAGCGTCGCCGGAGGTGGGCGGACCATGGCCCGGCATCGTTCGTGAGCACCAACACCGTGACACCGGCTTCGTGGAGACCCCGCAGCATGTCGACTGTGCCAACCGTCAACTGATGGTTGCGGCAGTAGTCGCTGTCGGACGCTGTCCGGCCGACGCCCACCGCCGCCCAGAACTCGTCTGTGGACAGTTGGCCGAGGGTGCAACGGCGGTACACGTCGCGGATCTCGGCCTCGGTGCGCGGGCAGTCGTGCCGGTGGAGGTACGGGATGAGGACGCCGCTCACCACGTTGCCGTGCCGGTACAGGACGCCCATGGCATCGAGGACGACGAAGCGCTGGACCATCTACTTGATGACCTCGAAGCGGAAGTTGGTGCGTTCGGTGGTCAGGACTTTGAGGTTGGTCGGTTCGACGCCGGGGCTGTCGTAGAAACGGACGCCTTCGCCGAGGAGGACGGGGACGATGTGCAGGACGATCTCGTCGACCAGGCCGGCGTCCAGGGTCAGGCGGGGGACGGCTCCGCCGGTGACGACCAGGTTCTTGCCGTCGGCGGCTTTCAGGCCGTTGGCGATGACGTCGCGGATGTCGCCGGAGACGTAGGTGAACTCCGGGACCGGATTGGTCGCCGCGTCCTTGTGGGTGTAGATCAGGACCGGGCCCGTCCACACACCGCCGTACGGTCGGTTGTCGCCGACCGCGTCGACGAGTCGCCCGCCGCACAGGAACGCGCCCGTGGTCCGGATGACCTCGGCCGCCAGTTCGGACGGCTCGTTCACGCCGAAGCTCCAGTCCAGCTTGTCGTCCCGGTCGCCGATGAAGCCGTCGAGGGACATCGTCATGTGCCAGACAACCTTGCCGGTCATGCTGTTCTCCTCTCGTTCGACCACCACCCTGCCGGTCCGGAAGTGCATGCGTCTAATGCCAATCTCGGCTCGAACGCATAGATACCATCGATCCATGCTCGATCTCGTCCGGCTGCGCGTGCTGGCCGCGGTCGCCGCCCACGGTTCGGTGACCGCGGCGGCCGAGGCCTTGCACTACACCCAGCCCACCGTCAGTCATCACCTCGCCCGGCTGGAGGCCGCGACCGGCGCGAAGCTGGTCCAGCGGGTCGGCCGTGGCATCCGGCTCACGCCCGAAGGCGAGGTGCTCGCGCGTCGGGCGGCCGAGATCGTCGGCCGCGTCGATGCGGCCGACGCGGAGCTCGCCTCGTTGGTCGGTCTGCAGTCCGGGCGCGTCCGGGTCGGGGCGTTCTCCTCAGCGCTCAGCGTCCTGGTGCCGCCGGCCGCCGCTGAGTTGCGCCGCGAGCATCCGAACCTCGAGCTCGAGTTGGCCGACGCCCACCCGGTCGTCGCGGCACGACAGCTGCGCGCGGGCGACATCGACCTTGCGATCTTGTTTCGGTACGACGACGACGTCCCGGACGACGGGCTTCGGTACACCTATCTCCTCGACGATCCCGTGCAGCTATTGAGTCGCCGTACGGGAGAGACCCTCACCGACCACCGGGACTCGGATTGGATCGCGGGGTGCGTGAACTGCCGGCAGGAACTGCTCCAGCACTGCGCGGACGCCGGGTTCACGCCGCGCATCGCCTACACCAGCGACGACATCATCGTGAAGCAGGCCTTCGTCGCGGCTGGTCTCGGAGTCACCACGATGCCGGGTCTGGCGCTGCGCTCACACCATCTGGACGGAGTGCAGGCGACCGAGCTGTCCGTCGTACGCCGGATCTACCTCGCGACGTACGGCGACCCACCGGACCCGCCGGCCACCACGGCCTTCGTCGAGGCGTTGCAGGGCGTGTTGAGATCCGGTGCAATGGGCACTAGGTCCGCATGCGGGAGCGCCTAGCATCGCGTTACGACCGGATCTGGCGAGCGGCCGTCGTGCTGCTGGCCACGATCGGGCTGGCCTCGGCGATCGTGTTCGTCGGCCTGTCGACCAACCTGGTGGCCTTCCTGGTCGCGGCCGCGGTGGCCGGGGCGGCCGCTCTGCAGGTCGGCCTCGCGCGGGAGTTGCCGTCGGCGGATTTGATCCGATCGACACCTCGCTTGGCCGTTCTCGGCGGTCTGCTGGTGCTGGCGATCTGTGGGTTCGCCGCGGCGGTGGGCCTGGAGACGCTGGTCCTGGTCGGGCTGATCATCACCTTGTCGCCGCCGGTGCTCGCCCGGCTGCGGCCTGCCGCCCGCCAGCCGGCCGAGCCGAAGCGTCAGTCGCAGGACGTGCCCCCACCACCGCTACCCACACCTCGATATCTGTCGGCGGTGGCGCGCAGCCTGTGCGAGCTGAGTGACGAGGAGATCTGCCTGGCGTGGCGGCGGAGCTTCACCCGGCTGCAGAGTTCCTCGACGGCCGACCACCGGTCCGCGATGGCCGACGTCCGCCGCGCGTACCTCGACGAGCTCGAGCGACGCAGTCCAGACGCGTTCGCCGCCTGGATCCAGTCCGGGGCCAGAGCCGCCGGCGATCCGGCCAAGTTCTTCATCCCGCACACCAGCTGAGGTGGGGCGCTCGCCCTGGCGGCCCGGCCTCATGGGCGGGGTCCGTTGAACGTCGTCCGCAGGTCGGCGCCGATCAGCTCGACCGCGTGCCGCCCGGCCGACAGGGCCGCGGGAAAGTTGAGGAACGCGTGCATCGTGTCCGCGTACTCGACCAGCCGCGCCGGTACGCCGTCCTGCCCGAGCCGGTTCGCATAGGTGCGCG
Organism: Kribbella sp. NBC_01510; assembly: GCF_045040325.1. Lineage (NCBI taxonomy): Bacteria > Bacillati > Actinomycetota > Actinomycetes > Propionibacteriales > Kribbellaceae > Kribbella > Kribbella sp. NBC_01510. Next base: position 4,212,495 of record NZ_CP109418.1, read on the forward strand.
CATCGTCACGCAGCGGATCACGTCCGGCGGCGAGGACGAGTGCGGGCGGCAGGGCGGCGACCGTGGCTGCCCGTAGCGGTACGGCCGCGGCGGGGAGGTCGCCGTCGGGGAAGTACTGCGTCGAGGACCAACCACCCGGGGCGATGCTCAGGAATGTGCCGTCGAACGACCGGTACGACTCGGTGTCCTGGTCCAGGTCGAGGGATGGGTAGCAGAGGATCTGCCGGTCGGGGAGCGGAGTGCCCTCGTCGCGCGCGAGCAGGCAGGCGCCGGCGGCGAGTGCGGCGCCCGCACTCTGACCGCCGACCGCGATCCTGCCGTCACCTTTGAGCTCAGCTGTGTACTCGCGGAGCCAGTCGAGACTGTCGCGAACGTCGTGAAGCCCTGCTGGATAAGGGTTCTCGGGCGCCAGCCGATAGTTGAGCGAGACAACGATAACGTTGCCTGCGACAGCGATTCCCGAGGTCGCGTACTCGATGTCGCGAAGATCTCCACCGATGAAACCGCCACCATGCAACCAGAGCACAACTGGCCGTGGACCGGAGGTGAGCGGACGATAGACGCGCGCCTCGAGGCGGCGGTCCGGCAAGGTGATGGTGAGGTCTTCGGGGTGAGTCCGCGGATCGCACTCGCCGGCCAGCTCCGGGTCCGGGAGCTCCTCGCGATCGAGTAACAGGGCCTGATAGGGGTCGAGGTCGGGGCCTCCGGGCTGGTTCGCGAAGAATTTCAGCAGCTGGTCGGTCTCGGCCGCGAACTGCGGGCTGTCGACGATCTCGGCCGTCATGCGGAGACCGGCGCCGGCTGGAGGTGGCGGGCGGCGTGGCCGAACACGATGCCGTCGGGCGGAGTGGAGGCGTACTCGGCCAGCGCGCCGACGCCGCCGTCGAACCCGCCGCCCGTCGACGGGTCCGACCACGACTTCTCGTCGTACTGCTCGATCTCGGCGACGAGTGCCGCGCCGACGCTGTCGAAGCGGTGCCGGAGCAGGTCGGACGGGATGTGGCGACCGGCCTCGACGCCGCCGACGTTGAGAGCGCTGCCGATCTCGGCCGTCTCCCAGCGCGGGTCGATGCTCCAGTGCAGGCGACCGGCGTTGGCGTCCCGGAGTACGGCGAGGGTGATCTCGTCCCACATCAGGATGTGCGCGACCAGGTCGTGCAACGAGTCGCAGAAGTGGCCGAGCGGGCCGGCCGTCACCCGGTACGGCGCTCGCAGTTCGGCCTCGGTCCGTCCGTCGATGCGGGTCAGCAGGAGCTCCTGGTCGGTTCGGAGCAGCTGTGCCGCCTCGACCGGAGAAGTCTTCGGTGTACGCATGCGCCCACTGAACCATGCCGCGGGTCGTCTACCGGTTGGACTGCAGAATGTCGTCAATCCACCCGAGCCGCGCGATAGTGCGCCATCTTCGCGCGGGCGCCGCAGGTGTTCATCGAGCACCAGCGCCGCCGGCCGGCCCGGCTCTCGTCGACGAACAGCAGGGAGCAGTCGTCGGCGGCGCAGGCGCGGATCCGGTCTGCGAGAGGCCCGGTCAGGAGGTCGACCGCGTCCCGCGCGAGCACGCTGAGGAGGCCGGCGGCGTCTGTCGTGGTGCTCTCGGCTCGAAGGTCGCGGGTGAGGCGGGGGCCGGGGAGCGGGCGGGCGCTGCAGTGGTTGACCAGGTCGACGTCCGCGGCGAGCGTCGTACCGGTGAAGAGGCGGTAGAGGGCTTCGCGGAGTGCGAGGGCCCGGGTGAACGTGCGGGGCGAGACCGCGACGGGGTGATCGGCGAGGCCGGCGGCGTGGAACCAGCGGCCCAGGTCGGAAGCTCCCGGGACTCGCTCGAACGGGGTCTGCCGGCGCTTGCCGAGGGTCGCGGTGAAGTCGACCGACGGCCGGCCGCCCACCCAGGTGAAGCTCATGCGACTTAGTCTATCATCGGTGTTACCAGATAAACCGGTAACCGAGGAGTGGGTTGTGAAGATCGCGATCGTCGGAGCGGGTGGCGTCGGTGGGTACTTCGGTGCCCGGCTGGCCGCGGCCGGGCAGGACGTCGGTTTTGTTGCGCGCGGCAAGCACCTGGAGGCGCTGCGGTCCCAGGGGCTGGTGGTGCGGAGTCCGGCCGGTGACCTGGAGCTCTCGCCGGTGCGAGCCACCGCCGACCCGGCCGAGCTCGGTGAGGCCGACTATGTGCTCGTCTGTGTGAAGACCTGGCAACTGCCCGAGGTGATCACCACGATCGGTCCGCTGGTCGGCGATGCGACGCCGATCGTCACGGTCCAGAACGGTGTTGAGGCGCCGGACCAGGTGGCTGCGGTCTACGGCCGCGCCGCGGTCCTGCCGGGTGCCGCGGAGGTGATCGCGTACGTCGATGGTCCGGGGATCATCCGCCACCTCGGCAACGGCAAGCTGACCTTCGGCGAGTGGGACAACCAGCCGACACCCCGCTCCGAGCGGCTGCGCGACGCCTTCGTCGACGCCGGCCTCCAAGCGACCGTCCCTGACGATATCTGGGCCGGCCTGTGGACCAAGTTCCTGTCCGTCGTTCCGAGCGGCGGCCTCGGTACGGCGACCGGAGCCGGGTACGGCGTCCTCCGCACGCGACCCGGCACCCGCCGGCTCCTCACCGAGGCAACCACCGAGATCCGCGACGTGGCCCTGGCACGCGGCATCGCTCTCGCGGCGGACGTCGTACCCAGAACCCTTGCCTGGATCGACCAGCTGCCGGCTGACGGCACCACGTCTCTTCAACGGGACCTGATCGCCGGCCGGCCCTCCGAGCTGGAGGCGTGGACCGGAGCGGTAGTCCGCCTTGGACGCGAGTCCGGGGTCCCCACTCCGGTCAACACTTTCCTCTACGAACTGGCCGCCGCGCGGACCACCCCTCAGTGATCGATGCGGGCCCGGAGCTGAGGTTCGGAGGAGACGGTCGACTGGTGTGGGTAGACGGCTGCGAACAGGACGCACAGCGTGACGCCGTAGATAGCGACGCCCAGTGCGATGGCGCTGGTCATGCTCACGCCGATCAACAGGAAGGACCAGATGCCAGCGGCCAGCGGCGCGTAACGACGCCACCCCGTCCAGTCATCTGAGCGCAGCACCGCCACGCCGGCGACGAGCAACCCGACCGCGGTGAGCGCGACCCCGAGGCCGAACACCGGGCCGACGATCTGCGGGCCGGTGTCGTCCAGCCGCTGGCCGGCGATCGGGATCGATGCGAGCTCCGCGACGAGGAGGACAAAGGTCCCCGCCACCGCGAGCATCGCGCCGATCCGGCCGCCGCGGCTCCCCATCGCGCGAACCACGGCGAGCATGCCGAGGAGAACGAGCAGGTGGAACCCGGCGTACAGGATGGAGACCGGAACGATGGCGTCGCTGCTCCAGGGGTAGCTCCACATCGTGTCGGAGACGTCGGAGGCCGGCTTGACCAGCACCTCCACGGCGATGCCGGACAGGGTCGTCAGGACGGCGCCGACGAGACCGATGACTGCGAGTTTGCGGTTCATGATTCCCACCTTTCGAAGTGTGCTTCGACGCTAGGTTTCGGCGGTTGCCCGGCGCATCGGCGTCAGTACGCCGATCGGCGCGCGAAACCGCGTCAGTGCCAGCACTGTTGGCGGGATCGTCCGGCGCTGCCACGATGGTGGCGTGCGTGGGCGCCGGCCGTTACCGGCTGTGTTGTTCGGAGTGACCGTGGTCGCGGAGATCGCCGCGATCGCCCTGTCGTGGCGGCTCGAACCCGTCTACGACACGCTGCTGTACGCGGCGATCGGTGTGACCACCGTCGGCGCGGGAGCGTTGATCGCCCGGCGGCATCCGGAGAACGCGATCGGCTGGCTGTTCTGCGGCTTCGGACTGCTCAACGCACTCGCCGCGGACCTGGCCCAGGGCTGGGGACTCCGGGCCGCCGCCGAAGGCTGGGCCGGCGGTCCGGTCGGCGAGGGGATCTCCGCTGTCAGCTGGTTGCCGAGCGGCTTCGGCTGGACACTCACCTTCCTGCTCTTCCCGACCGGCCAGCTGCCGAGCCGGCGCTGGCGTCCGCTGCCGTGGATCGCCGCGGCCGGTCTGGTGCTCAGCATGGTCGCCTGGTCGCTGAGTCCAGCCAGGGGCCGGGACTTCAGTAGTGGCCACAACCCGTGGGCGGTCGAGTCGCTGCCGACCGGTGCCCTTCTCGCCATCGGAATGCCGCTGTTCCTCGGCGCGCTGATCGGCGCGGTCGTCTCACTTGCCGTCCGCTTCCGGCGCTCGACCGGCCTGGAACGCCAGCAACTCAAGTGGTTCGTGCTCGCCGCGTCCGTCGCCGGCGTGGCTCTGCCGACGGCCTTCCTGCTCTGGTACGTCACCCCCTTGGCCGGCGTCATCGCCGCCCTCGCACTCTCGGGCCTGCCGCTCGCCGCCGGTGCCGCGATCCTGCGCTACCGGCTCTACGACATCGATCTGTTCATCAGCCGGACCGTCGCGTACGCGGGCCTGACGGTCTTGCTGATTTCGGCGTACGCCGTCGTGACCGTTGCCCTGGGCGCCTTTCTCGGCCGGGGCTCGGCCTGGACCACAGCCATCGCGACGCTGGTGTGCGCCGTGCTGTTCCGCCCGTTGCGCGGCCGGATCCAGGACGCCGTCGACCGCCGCTTCAACCGGGCCCGGTACGACGCCCTGCAGCGGATGGCCGGCTTCCTCGAAGACGTCCGCTCGGGCCGCCGCGCACCGGAGGACGTCGAAGCCGTCCTGCGCGAGATCCTCGGCGACCCCGGTCTCGACCTCCTCGTCTTCCTGCCGGAGAGCCGCCGGTACGTCGACCTGGCCGGCACGACCCGCGCCGACGCCGACGGCCGGCACCGGATCGCGATCGAACGCGGCGACCAGCCGATCGGCGTGGTTCTGTACGACGGCACCGGCGGGATCGGCCCGGACCTGCTGCGCCGGGTTGTCGAGGACGGTGGTCTCGCCGTAGAGGTCGCGCGGCTGCGCGCCGAGCTCAACGTCCAACTCGTGGAGGTGAAGGCCTCCCGGGCCCGGATCGTTGCCGCCGGGCACGCGGAACGCCGCCGGATCGAACGCGATCTGCACGACGGCGCCCAGCAGCGGCTGGTGTCTATCGGCCTCGCGCTCCGCCACGCGCAGCACCAACTCGGAGCGGCGCCACCCGCGGACGTCCGGGTCACGCTGGACGGCGCGGTCGCCGAGGCGACCGTGGCGATCGGTGAGCTCCGCGAGTTGGCTCGCGGTCTGCCGCCCGCGCAACTGGATGCCGGTCTCGCCCCCGCCTGTCAGGAACTCGCGCGTCGTGCTCCGCTGCCGGTGTCGGTGCGGATGCCCGACCAGCGTTTCGACACCGGCATCGAGGCCGCGGCGTACTTCATCTGCTGTGAAGGTCTCACCAACGCGGTCAAGCATGCCAACGCCACGCGCGTCGATCTGATCGCCGACCAGGACCTCGAGCGGCTGGTCGTGCGCGTGGTCGACGACGGCGTGGGTGGAGCCGCGGCCCGTCGCGGCACCGGGCTCACCGGCCTGGCCGATCGGGTCGCGGCGCTCGGCGGCACCTTCCACATCCAGAGCCGGCCCGGCACCGGTACGACGCTCGTCGCGGAGCTGCCATGCGGGTCGTGATCGCCGAGGATCAGGTCCTGCTCCGCGAAGGGCTGAAGATGCTCTTCGTCGACGGCGGGCACGAGGTGGTGGCGACCTTCGGCGACACGGACGGGCTGCTCGCGGCGGTCACGTCGTACCGGCCGGATCTGGTCGTGGCGGACATCCGGATGCCGCCCGGCTTCGGCGACGAGGGTGCCCGGGCGGCTCAGGCGGTGAAGAGTGCGCACCCGGAGATCGGCGTACTGCTGCTGTCCCAGCACATCGAGACCCATCACGTGGTCGAGCTCGTGTCGCTCGGTGGGTTCGGGTATCTACTGAAGGATCGGGTGCTCGATGTCGGCGAGTTCCTGGCCGCGGCCGAGCGGGTCGCGCGGGGTGGGTCGGCGCTGGATCCGCAGGTGGTGGCCGGGTTGGTGGCGCGGCGTGGGGCTGGGGATCCGCTGGCCATGCTGACGGACCGCGAGCGCGACGTCCTCGAGCTGATGGCCGAAGGCCTGACGAACAGTGGCATCGCCAAGCGGCTCTACCTCAGCGAGCGAACGGTCGAGGCGCACGTCCGGCACGTGTTCACCAAGCTGTCGTTACCCGAGACCGAGGACGGTCACCGCCGGGTGCTCGCCGTACTGACTCACCTCAGCGCGGCTACCCCAGACCGAGGCCGGTGAGGACCCAGCGCTCGATGGCATATCCGGCTCTCTTGCCGGTTCGGTGGGTGTTTTCCGGTACCGTCGGCCGGTCCGCCAGGCCATCACAACGAGGCGCGCGCGACGCCGCCCCCGCAGGCGGTCGCAGCGGCTCGGTGACTGTGATGGCCTGGAAGTCCACGACACCCGGCCCCGAGACGGTGGCCGGTTTGGCGATGCCGGGCCACTGACCGGACCCGCACCACTCACCAAACAACGCGACGCCACAGGCGCCACGCTCAACCGCGAGCACCCGGCGGCCGACGGACCGGGTTGGTGAGTGCCCCACGTCCGCCCAGGTCGAGGCAGCCCTGTCCAGGCTGGGGAGGATCTCCCACCCGATCCGGGATCCCGATCCTCCCCACCCTGCGGCACCCGGCACAACGGGACCACCCACGGATATGTCAGTAGAGCCGGCTATCCCTCAGTCGTCGGTGAGGCGTTGGAGGAGGTGGATGAGGGTGGATTGTTCGGTGGGGGTGAGGCGGGTGAGTTGGGTGGCCATGGCTTCGCGGCGGTTGTGGCGGAGGGTGGTGAGGATCTGGGTGCCGGCCGGGGTGAGGGTGACGAGGGTGGCGCGGCGGTCGTTGGGATCGGGGTGACGGGCGACCAGGCCGGCGGCCTCGAGGTCGTCGACGACCGAGGTGGCCGAGCGGGGGACGATGCCGAGCTGCGCGGCCAGTTCGCTCAGGCGCAGGGCGCGGTCGGCGCGGTCGAGGGTGCGGAGGACGCGGAACTGGCCGTGGGTGACGCTCTCGCCGAGCCCTTCCCTGGACGCGCGCCGCTGCCGGCGGACGATGCCGTCGAGCAGGGCCGCGATCTGTTCCGCGGAGTCATCCGGAGCGTGCACGACCAGAGCCTAGTGGTTGAGGATCTTGTGAGGTTAGCTCATAGTGAGGTAAGCTCAGTATATCTGATCCCCGACCGAAAGTATCTGCATGTCACAGATCTCCGGACTCCCGGGTGGGGGAGGCGGTGGCGGTCGCGCGATGCGATCGCTGATGAAGGACTCCTCCGTCCGGCACCACAAGCTCACCGCGGGCACCCTCCGCCGCATCCTCGGCTTCGCCCGCCCCTACCGCGGCTACCTGGCCTTCTTCCTCGTCCTCGTCGCCCTCGACGCCGGCACCGGCGCCGTCACCCCCTTGCTGTTCCGCGCGATCATCGACGACGGCATCGTCCCGGGCCGCGCCGACGTGGTCGTGTGGCTGGCCCTCGTCGTCGCGCTGCTCGCGGTCGTCAACAGCGCGGTCACGCTGGGCGAGCGCTGGTTCTCCGCGCGGATCGGCGAAGGACTCGTCTACGACCTGCGCACCGCCGTGTTCGACCACGTGCAGCAGATGCCGGTCGCGTTCTTCAGCCGCACCCAGACCGGCGCGCTTATCCAGCGCCTGAACGGCGATGTCCTCGGCGCCCAGCAGGCCTTCACCTCGACCCTGTCGAACGTGGTCAGCAACGTGCTCAGCGTCACCCTCGTGCTCGGCGCGATGTTCGTGATGTCGTGGCAGATCACTCTGCTCGCGCTCGTGGTCCTGCCGCTGTTCGTGATCCCCGCCCGGCTGATGGCCGGGAAGTTGCGCGAGCTGACCGCCGAGACCTACAAGCTGAACGCGACCATGGCGCAGACGATGACCGAGCGCTTCAACGTCGCCGGCGCCGTCCTCGCCAAGGTCTTCGGCCGCACGCAGGACTCGTCGAAGGAGTTCGCCGGCAAGGCGGCCCGGGTCCGCGACATCGGCGTCACCACCGCGATGTACGCGAGTATCTTCCGCGTCTCGCTCACCCTGGTCGCCGCGCTGGCCGTTGCCCTCGTGTACGGCGTCGGCGGCGTGTTCGCGGTGGAGGGAACGCTCGGGATCGGCACGGTCGTCGCGCTCACGGCGTACCTCACCCGCCTGTACGGACCGCTCACCGCGCTGTCCAACATCCAGGTCGACGTGATGACGACGCTGGTCAGCTTCGAGCGGGTGCTCGAGGTGCTCGACCTCCCGCCGATGGTTGCCGACCGCAAGGACGCGAAGGAGCTGCCGGCCGACGCCGAGCCGTCGATCGAGTTCGACCACGTGTCGTTCCACTACCCGTCCGCCGAGGAGGTGTCGCTCGCCTCGCTGGAGTCGGTCGCGACCCTGTCGGCCGAGACCGGCGAGGACGTCCTCAAGGACGTCAGTTTCACCGTCGAGCCCGGACAGTTGGTCGCTGTCGTAGGCCCGTCCGGCGCCGGCAAGACGACGCTGTCGTCGCTGGTCTCCCGGATGTACGACGTGACCGGTGGCGCCGTACTCGTCGGCGGCCGCGATGTCCGCGAGGTCACCCAACGCTCCTTGCGAGATGTGATCGGCGTGGTCACGCAGGACTCGCATATGTACCACGACACGATCCGCTCCAACCTGCTGCTCGCCAACCCGGAAGCGACCGACGCCGAGCTGCACGAAGCACTCGTCGCCGCGCAGATCGCGACGCTGGTCGGCACCCTGCCCGATGGTCTCGACACCGTCGTCGGCGATCGCGGTTACCGGTTGTCCGGTGGCGAGCGTCAACGACTCGCAATCGCGCGGCTGTTGCTCAAGTCGCCGTCGATCGTGATCCTCGACGAGGCCACGGCGCACCTGGACTCCGAGTCCGAGGCCGCTGTCCAGGCAGCACTCGCCAACGCACTCGTCGGCCGTACGTCGCTCGTGATCGCGCACCGGTTGTCGACCGTCCGCAACGCCGACGTCATCCTCGTCCTGGACGAGGGCCGCATCCGCGAACGCGGCACCCACGAGGAACTCCTCGCCAAGGGCGGCCTGTACGCAGACCTCTACTCCACCCAGTTCGAGAAGGCAGCCTAAGCGGGCGACCGGAGCCGCCGGCGCGTGGTCGGGGCGCTCGCCGGGCTGGCGAGGCCCAGGGCGCCGAGGAACTGCTCGAGCGTGAACGCGGCCATCCCGAGGGCGACGGGGTTGCCCGCGACCCGCGAGGCCTCGACCGTCAGGCCCGGCAGCGAGCCGGGCAGGACGTGGTCGGGGAGTTCGGCGGTGACGGCGGGGATCAGCCACTCGCCCAGCGCGACCGTGGTCCAGCCCGTCAGGGTGATGTGAGGGATGTTGAGCAGGTTCACCAGATCACCGAGCCCCGCCGCGAGATAGTGCGCCGTACGGCGGGCCAGCTCCACCAGAGCCGGGTCGTCGCCGGCCAGACCGACCGCGACCGCTTCGACGAACCCGCGCTGCTGCGGCTGCTGGAGCGCGGGGTGATCCGGGTCGATCTCCGCCAGTGTCGTCTCGAGGCCGTGCACACCGAGATATGCCTCGACACATCCGCGCCGGCCGCAGCGGCACTGCCGGCCGTCGAGCTGGAGCAGCGTGTGTCCCCACTCGCCCGCGTTGTTGGCCGCGCCGCGCAGTAACGACCCGTCGATCGCGATGCCGGCGCCGACCCCGGTGCCGAGGTTGACCACGGCCATGCTCTTGGTCACCCGGCCGACGCCGAACCACATCTCCGACAGCGCGACCGCCTTCAGCGGGTTGTCGACGTACACAGGCATGCCGAGGCGTTCCTCGAGCAGGGCCTCGATCTTGACGTCGTGCCAGTCCCAGTTCGGCGCGAACACGGAGACGCCGGCGTCCGGCTGGACCTGGCCGGGCATGCTCACGCCGGCCCCGATGATCCGCTTGCGGTCGGTGCCGCTGGCCTCGACCGCCGCGTCGATGGCGCGGACGATGCCGTCGACGACGTACGCCTGGCCGTTCTGGTGCTCGTCGAGCGCGACCTCGCTCTGGCCGAGCGGGCCGAGGGTGACGTCGTACACGGTCGCGTCGACGTACGTCTCGGCCACGTCGATGCCGAGGATGCGGCCGCGGTCGGGGTCGATGGTGAGCCGCTCGTACGGGCGGCCGACGGTGTTCTGCTCGACGGTCGCGATCCGCAGCACGCCCTCGGCCAGGAACTGGGTCACCAGGGTGGCCACGGTCGCCGTGCTCAGGCCGGTGTGTTTGGCGATCTCCTGCCGGGTCGACGGCCCGAGGGTGAACAGTGCGTGCAGCACCTCGAACCGGCTCTCGTTGCGCAGGTCACGGGATGTCTGCCGCGGCACTCTGTCCCCCTTCTAGGTCGGCTCCAGCCGTAGCGTACGTAGCTCCGGAGTGGCCGGCCCGTCGACGCCCCGCACCAGCAGCGTCAGCCCGGACCATCCCGGCGGAATCCACAGTACGTCGGGATCGCCACCGGAGAACGCGGGCCGGTCGCCGACCCACACCCGCCCCAAACACTCTCCGGACGCCCAGCCGGTGACGCGCAGCTGGGTCCCCTCCGGCCGGAGAACGACACCATTCTCCAACGTTGGAAGCTCGACGTCGAGCCAGGTCTCCTCACCCGGTGCCAGCGCCAGCGGAAGGTCGATCCCGGCGCCTAGTTCGCGGGCCTGTGCGAAGGCGGTCAGCATGTCGTCGTCCTGTACGGCGCACGTCCAGTCGCGCACCGGATTCAGGGTGAGCAACTCGGCGCGGAGACCGCCGCCACTCGGATTGTGGGGGATCGTCACGGAGAGCTGCTTGGTGCCCGCGGGCAACAGCGCCCATGGGTCCTCGGTGTGGACGACGATCGGCTCGCCGTCGTCCACCGTCACGGTGACCGGCTCGCGGACGCCGTCCAGATGCAGCGCGGTCGGCGTGTCCGTGTCGAGGCGGCGCGTGTACGTGACCGGCGTACCGATGCGGGTGCTGCTCCAGCCGGTCAGGCTGCGCACCGGTGCCGGATCGCCCGCCCAGTGGCCGTCGACTGTCCACAATGCGGAGATGTCCCGGGTCTCGATGACAGTCCACAGCGTGCCGAGGCCGCGCAGTGCTCCGAGGCGAAGCGGAGGCAACCGGGCGTCGTCGAAGTTCGCATGGCCCCAGATCTCCACAGTGGCGTGGATCTCGCCGCTGAGGCCACGGACGTCGATGCGCTCCACGGCGCCGAAGCCGGCAAGTGTTCGCACTCGGCCGCCGACCGAGAGATCCACGATGTCGGCCGCACCTACGAGCAGCAGTTCGTCGGTCAGCTCCGCGGTCGTCGTGTAGGTGCCGCGTCCGCGGTAGACACCAAGCGATTCCAGCGTGGGTGGCAGGTCATGGGTACCTGCCGGTTTCTCCGTGGGCACAGTGGACCGTCGCCGCACCTGACTGACCGACGCCGCCGCCGGCGTCTGCGGAGCCACGACCTCCGATCGTGGTTCCACGGTGACTTGGACTCCCTCGACCACGAGCGACGAACCGACCGCGATCTCCACCGACGTGTTGCCGATGACAACGGTCACCGGCACGGACGAGCAGAACACCAGCCCGTCGTCCAACGACACCAAGTCCGCCGACGCCAGCCGCAAGGTCTGGTCGCCAACCGGCAGAGCCAGCAGCATCAACGGACACGAGTCCGCACCGACGGCGACCGAGACACCGTTGACGACCGCACGCCCGTCGGTGTCGTTCAGATTCGGTACGGCAACCACCCGCCCGCCACCGTCGAGGTCGAGGACCGAGGGAACGGAACTGGTCGGGAAGTCGGCCGTCACCTCGACCGCTGCACCCGGTGTCGCCAGCGCCAACCGCGGACCCAGCGCATCCAGCACGCGTGTCAAGAGCTGGGCCTCGGCGTACTCCGGCCGCTCGGCACCCGTCGACGACACATAACCACCGAAGTCGTAGCCGTGGCTCATGAAGTTGCCCGGCTTCCCCCAGTTGCCGCTCGACGGGGTGTAGCCGAAATTCCACCCCGAAGACTGCAGGTACGGCGCGATCAACGACGCACCGCTGGCCAGCAGCCGCCGCAGGGTCCGGTGGCGCCGGTTCGTCTCGGTGATCAGCAGCGGCAGCCCGCGGTCCGCAAGCAGTGCCGCATAGCGACGTACCTCCTCCTCGATGAACGGCGAATCGTCGTTCGGATAGAAGTTGCACGCCGGTACGACGCCCTCGGCGTCGCCGGTGGCACCGAACAGATCTCCTTGCCCAGCACACGCGATCAGCGGTACGTCGATGCCGTGAGCAACAGCCTGGTCCCGCAGGGCGGTGAGGTACCCGGGCCGGTCCGCGCAGTCGAAGAAGTCCAGCTCGTTCTCCAGCTGGACCATGATCACCGAGCCGCCCGCGCCGTGCTGACGAGCCGCGATCATCGGCAGCACGTGGTCGAACCAGGCCGTCACGGCCGCGAGGAACCGCGGCTCGTTCTGCCGGACCCGCACGGCGGGATCGAGCCCGAGCCACGCCGGCAGCGCGCCGCCGTCCCACTCGGAGCAGATGTACGGCCCAGGTCGGGCGATGACGTGCAACCCGGTCTCGGCCGCGAGGTCCAGGAACGCGGCCACATCCCGACGGCCGTCGAACGACCACTGCCCGGGCGCGAGCTCGTGGAAGTTCCACGGCAGATACACGTCGACGCAGGTATAGCCGGACCGGCGGACCTGCTCGAGCCGTGCGCGCCACTGCTCCCGGGGCAGCCGGAAGTAGAACAGCGACGCGCACAGCACGACCTGCGGCCTGCCGTCGATGACGATGCCCTGGCCGTTCAACGCAACCGAACTCACTTGACCCCCGCACTACCGCCGTTGATGTCCATCTCGTACAGATACCGCTGACCCAGGTAGTAGACCAGGATCATCGGCACAGTGAGCAGGATCGAGCCGACCATCACCAGGTTCCACGGTGGCGCCTGCAGTGCGGCCGACGTACTGGTGATGTACTGCACGCCCAGGGCCAGCGGCATCTTGGCCTCGTCGTTCAGGTAGATCAGCGGGCCCATGAAGTCACCCCAGGTCGCGGTCAGCGTGAAGATGCCGATCGCGATCAGCACCGGCGCGAGCATCGGCAGCATGATCCGGCGGTAGATGCCGAAGAAGCCCAGCCCGTCCACCATCGCCGCCTCGTCGACCTCGCTCGGCAGCCGGGACACGAACTGCCGGACCAGGAACACGTTGAAGGCGTTGGAGAAGAAGTTCGGCACGATCAGCGGGAGGTAGGTGTTCACCCAGCCGAGGTCCTTGAACAGGATGAACTGCGGGATCATCGTGATCTGGGCCGGGATCATCATCGTCGCGATCACGATGATGAACAGCGCGTTCTTGCCCGGCGCCCGCAGCCGCGCGAACGCGTACCCGACGAGTCCGCTGGACAGCACCTGGCCGAGCACCGCGCCGGCCGAGATGATCACCGAGTTCAGCAGGAACCGCTGCATCGGCAGGTCGGTGCCGAACACCCGGGTGAAGTTGTCCCAGTGGAACTCGCGCGGAAGGATCGTGAAGGTGTTCGCGTTGACGGTCTGATCGCTGGACAGCGCGATCGACACCACGAACACCAGCGGCACGCACAGCACCGCGGACACGATGATCAGCGTCGCATAGCTGAACGGCGTCGCTCGGAACACGCCCGCGACCCGATCCCGGCGTGTGGTTCGTTCCCGCACCGGTGCGGCAGCGGTGGAGAGTGCGGTGGCCATCACTTCACCTCGGTCTCGTAGAACACCCAGCGCCGGGCGGTGCGGAAGGCGAGCAGGGTGAACACCAGGATCACCGCGAACAACAGCCACGAGATCGCCGACGCGTACCCAAGGTGGTAGAACGAGAACGCCTCGTCGAACAGCAGCGGCACCATCATCTGGCTGGCGTTGTTCGGCCCGCCCTTGGTCAGGATGTAGACCTGGGAGAACACCTGGAACGCGCCGATCAGTCCCATCACCAGGTTGAAGAAGATGATCGGTGTCAACTGCGGGACGGTGATGCTCCAGAACTGCCGGACCGGCCCGGCGCCGTCCACCTCGGCCGCCTCGTACAGCTCCCGCGGGATGCCTTTCATTGCCGCGAGCAACAGTACGGTCGCGCCGCCGGCACCCCACACGGACAGCAGGATGAGGGCCGGTTTCACCCAGACCGACTCCAGCAACCAGGACGGCCCGGGGATCCCGGCCCAGCCCAGGACGTCGTTCAGCGGGCCGGACGGCGCGAGGACCATCTTGAAGATCATCGCGGTCGCCACCAGCGGCACCAGCGTCGGCAGGTAGATCAGCGTCCGGAACACCTTGCGGGCGCGAACCTGCTTGTTCAGCAGGTTCGCCAGCCACAAGCCGATCCCGAGCCCGAGCGGCACCGAGATCGCGGCGTAGTAGAACGTGTTCCACAACGCCTTCCAGAACACCGAGTCATCGGTCAGCAGCCGGGTGTAGTTCTGCAGTCCGACCCACTTCGGCGGCGTGAACGAGTCCCAGTCGGTCAGCGAGATGTAGACCGACGCGAGCATCGGCCCGAGCAGGAACACGACGAACCCGATGATCCACGGTGACGCGAACAGGTAGAACCACAGCGCCTCCCGGCGGCGCAGCGTCGACATCAGCCGGGCTTGACGATCGACTCGAGCCGCTGCTGGATCGCGGTCAGCGCGGCGCGGGCGTCCTGCTTGCCCAGCCAGAAGTCGGCCAGCCCGTCGTCGAACGCCTTCTGCATCTCGTTCCAGGCCGGGATGAACGGGGCCCGGTAGATGAAGTCGCTGGACTCGCCGAACACGTTCATGTTCACCGGCTTGGTCATCCAGGCCGGCTTCAGGAACGCGTCGCTCTTCTGCACCTCCAGGCTGGCCGGAACGTCCTGGCCGGTGGCGATGATCTGCTGCTGCGCCTCCGGCGAGGTGAGGAAGTCGATCGCCTTGAACGCCGCCTGCGGGTTCTTCGCGGTCCGGGAGATGGCCAGGCCGCTGCCGAACGCGGTCACCGCCTGCTCCTTGCCTCGCCACAGTGGCGCGATGTCCCAGTCGATCTTGGTCTTGGTCAGGCCGCTGATGCCCCAGAAGCCGGTGGTGTTGACCGCGACCTTGCCGTTCGCGAACGCCTGGTCGCCGCCGACGTCCGCGCCCATGTCGGCGTACTGCTTCTGGGTCGGTACGACGCCGTGCTTGAAGATCAGGTCGCCGGTCCACTGCAGCGCGTCGATCACCTCGTCGGTGGCGACCGCGGGCTTGCCGCTGTCGTCGATGATCCGGCCGCCGTTCTGGTACACGAAGCTCCACCACTGCGCCCACCAGCCACCGCCTGCGTAGCCCCACTGCTTCCCGGGGACGGACAGCTCCTTGAACGCCGACAGCGCGTCGTCCCAGGTCCAGTCCGCGGTCGGCGCCTTGATGCCCTTCGCTGCGAACAGCGCCTTGTTGTAGAAGACGATCATGGCGCCGGAGCGGTCCGGGATCGCGTAGACCTTGTCCTGGTACGAGTAGAGCTTGCCGATCGCGCCGAACCGCTTCTCCAGGTCCATCCCGGCCTTGGTCGCCAGGTCGTCGAGCGGCTGGATCTGGTTCTTGCTCGAGTAGACGTTGACGCTCTCGGCGACCTGCATGATGTCCGGGCCTTTGCCGCCGGCAATCATCGTCTGGACCTTCTGGGCGTACCCGTCGTTCGGGATCAGCTGCAGCGTCACCTTCAGCTCGGGGAACTTCTTCACCAGCAGGTCGATCCGCTTCTGGTACGCCGTCTTGTCGCTCTCCCCGCCCCACACCGTCATCACCAGGTCGGCGGCGGTGGCGTTCCCCGATGACGAGCTCTTGTCACTGTCCGATCCGCAGGCCGTCAGCGTGATGACGCCGGCCGCCAGTCCCATCCCGAGAAACCCCCGCCGCGAGAACGCTGTTCCCATCGCACACCTCTTCCGCCCAGCCCAGCATGATTAGAGTGGCGGTTAAACTAACCATTGGAATAACCCGTGACAAGACCTCGCCCGGCAGATGTCCAAACCGTGACCAGGCGGCCGGACTCTAGGGTTGCCGGATGAGCTTCGTGATCGGGGTCGACATCGGCACGGGCAGTACCAAGGCTGTTCTGACCACGCTCGACGGCACGGTGCGGGTGGTCGCCCGGCGCGAGCACGCGCCGAGCCTGCCGCAGCCGGGCTGGGCCGAGATGGACCCGGACCGCGACTGGTGGGGTGACGTCGTGGACGTCCTCGCCGAGCTGACGTCTGCGCATCCGGACGCGGAGATCGCCGCCGTCTGTGTCTCGGGCCTCGGACCATGCGTCGTACAGACCGATGCCGAGCTGCGGCCGCGGCGGCCGGCGATCCTGTACGGCGTCGACACCCGCGCGACCCGGGAGATCGAGGAGATCACCGGGCAACTCGGCGCGGACGCGATCCTCGAACGCTGTGGCAAGGACCTGTCCAGTCAGGCGATCGGACCGAAGCTGGCGTGGTTGCGGCGGGAGGCAGGGGAGGACTGGCAACCGCAGGATCGATGGTTCAGTGCGCATACGTACGTCGTGGCCCGGCTGACCGGTGAGTGGGTGCTCGATCACCACACTGCGAGCCAGTGCGATCCCTTCTACGACATCCGCACGCAGGACTGGGCCACGGACTGGGTTGAAGCTGTGCTGCCGGGTCTGGCGCTGCCACGGTTGGTGTGGCCGTCCGAGCAGGTCGGCGTGGTGCGAGGCGTCGCGGCTGCGGAGACCGGACTGGCCGAGGGGACTCCGGTGGTTGCGGGCACGGTCGACGCCTGGGCGGAAGCCTTCAGCGTTGGGGTGCGGCGTCCTGGCGACCTGATGCTGATGTACGGCTCGACGATGTTCTTCGTCCAGGTGCTGACCGCACCGACCAGTGTCAGTGGACTCTGGACGACGTCAGGCGTCGAGCCCTCATCCCACACCCTGGCGGCCGGGATGGCGACGTCCGGGACGATCACCACGTGGTTGCAGGATCTGACCGGTGGAGTGCCGTTCGAGACGCTGGTCGCGGAGGCGGCCGCCGTTCCGGCTGGTAGTGAGGGGCTGGTGCTGCTGCCGTACTTCAGCGGGGAGCGTACGCCGATCTACGATCCGCTGGCCCGTGGTGTGATCGCCGGACTTACGCTGCGGCACGGGCGTGGTCACCTGCTGCGAGCGGCGTACGAAGGAATCGCTTGTGGGGTGCGGCAGATCATCGGCGCTCTCGAGGAAGCGGCCGGGCGGCCGGAGCGGATCGTTGCCGTCGGCGGCGGTACGCAGGGTGGGCTGTGGACGCAGATCGTGAGTGACGTGTGCGGGCTGGAGCAGCAGGTGCCTGCGCAGACGATCGGAGCGTCGTACGGCGATGCCCTGCTGGCGGCGATCGGGATCGGGCTGGTCCCGCCGGACACCGACTGGGCCCGACCCGATCACGTGGTCCGTCCCGATCCGTCGACGGCTTCGACGTACGGGGAGCTCTTCCAGACCTACACGGAGCTGTATCCGGCGACTCGTGCGCAGATCCACCGGCTGGCGCGCTCAGGTCAGATCGCGGATGTGTAGGACGCTGCCGTTGTCGAGGTCGCGGTCGAGCGTCGACCAGATCGTCCGGGCGATGTCCTCCGCCTTGGACAGCAGGCCTTGGGCGTCCATCTCGCGGAAGCGGCTGGCCTCCGGCACCTGGTCGTCGTTGCAGGCGCGCAACTCGGCCTGCATGTCGGTGTCGACCGCGCCCGGTGATATCGAGATCACCCGGCAGCCAGGATCTCGCCGCTGTTGCTCGAGGCCGGCCGTGCGGACCCACTGGTCGATCGCGGCCTTGGCGGCGCAGTAGCTCGACTCGCCTTCGTGCGGTCGGCTGGCGGCACCGGACGACATCATGATCAGGTGCTGCTCGCAGTCACGGCCGGAGACTGCACTGAGGAACGCCTGGCCGAGCACCAGGGCCGCGGCCGAGTTCAGCAGCACGTTGCGCGTGTACTCCGCGGTGTCGACGCGGTCGGCCGGACCCAGCGGTGTGAGCGTGCCGGCGCTGTGGACGAAGACCACCATCTCCGGGGAGTACTCGTCCAGTCGCTGCCTGAAGTCCGCCGCGACCACCGGCCACGAGTCCGGGTCGGCCAGATCGACCGCGACGTGGTGGGCTCCCGGCGTACCGCCGCGGCGAGAGATGTCGACGAGTTCCGCGTCGAACGGGAGGGTCGCCGCCAGAGCGGCGCCGAGCCCGGCCGATGCACCGGAGATCCAGACCAGAATCCGTCGCAACGGAATCATCGCGTGCACCTGCCCAAGGGCAGGCCAAAGTCCAGCATCATGCAGTTCCCCCCTGCAGCGCCCCACCGTTCCCCCGATGCAGGAGCAGCCTACGTCGTGAAGTGCTCAGATCGAACCCCTGTCGGCGTTTCTGACCCCTCGCAACCCCCTGACCACACACGGAGTTCTCAGCAGACACTCAGAGTCGGAGGTTGTTACAGGACACTTGTGTCAGCGTCGGTCCATGCATGTACCGACGGCTGCTGAGGTCGCGAGCGCCTTCGGGTTGGGGGAGCCGGCGGGTTGATCGACCAGTTGCGGGTGGCAATGGCTCGGCCGGCTGTCTCAGAGCGCGAACAACCTGCCGTAGTTCGTCGGGCGGGCGGCCGTGCGGGCGGCGTGGAGGAGCGCCCAGAGCAGGACGGAGTTGGCGGTGAGGACCGGGCGCTGCAGGTCTGCTTCCAAGGTGGAGATCACGCCGACCGTGCGGAAGCCGTTGCCACCGATGAAGACGGCTTCGGCGCTGTCGGGTGTGTGGGCAACAATCCACGCGAACAGGTCGGCCGGGCCGATGCTCCGCTGATTGCTCGGCAGCTCGCAGGGTCCGTGACGACGACGTCCAGGTCCAGCGAGGTGAAGTACCCGGCACCGAGCCGGTCCAGCTCCGCGTCGAACCAGGGCGGGTTGAAGAGCGCGAGCCGCTGCACGTTCAGCGTCCGCAGTCCGGCCACCGCCGCGGCGCACGTGGACACCACGGGGATGCCGGCGCTGTGTTCCATCAGCCGCTCGACGACCTTGCGTTCACCGTCGGCGCCGATCACGTACGCCGAACTGGTGAATCCGATGCCGATGGCACCCAGTGGGGCGGCGGCCAGCAGGGCCGTCGCTTCGTCGATGTCCGGCGGCTCGACGAACGCCTGCACCGGCGCCAAGGGGATCGTCGGGTCCATCTGGCCGCCCGACCTGATCCCCCCGAACGGCACACGGGTCGCATGCACCCGAACACCCTCCGGAGCCATCGCCTGGAGTTCCGACTCGGGGCCGACGTCACCGTGCGGCGTCAGTACGCCGATCCGTGCCCGCACATCCCATCCATCTGGTTGCCACATGACACGCTCCTTCCCCCACCTCGAGTGTGCGCCGGAAATTCGGTCGACGGCAGACCAGGAGCCGTCGATAGCATCGCGGGATGGACTCGACCGAGTGGAACTGGCAGTGGGATCCGAGCCTGTACGCCGGGAGCGCCGAGCACTACGCGGTCGGGCGGATGGCCTACCCGGCTGCGTTGGCCGACGCCGTACGGGACGAGCTCGGGCTCGACGGGAGCGGGCGGCTGCTGGACGTGGGCTGTGGTCCGGGGTCGCTGACGCTCTTGCTCGCGCCGTTGTTCGCCGAAGCGGTCGGGGTGGACGCGGACGGCGGGATGCTCGAGGTGGCCGCGAGTCGGTCGGAGTCGACCAACGTGCGGTGGCGGCAGTTGCGAGCCGAGGAGTTGCCGGCCGATCTCGGGACCTTCCGGGTGGTCACGTTCGCGCAGTCCTTCCACTGGATGGATCAGGCGCTCGTCGCCGACCGGGCTCGCGGCATGCTGACGTCGGACGGTGCCTGGGTGCATGTCGGCGCCACCACTCATCGCGGCGTGGAGGGCACCGACGAGCTCCCGCATCCACGTCCACCCTGGGACGACATCGACAAGCTCGTCGTCCGCTACCTCGGCCCGGTCCGCCGCGCCGGTCAGAGCGTGCTGCCGACCGGCACCCGCGGGGGCGAAGAGGAGGTCATGCGCACGGCCGGCTACCGCGGCCCGACCCGGATCGTCGTCGGCGGCAACGAGATAGAGGACCGCAGCGTCGACGACATCGTCGCGTCCGTGTTCTCGCTGTCCAGCTCGACCCCCCACCTGCTCGGCCCGGACCTCGCCGCCTTCGAGGCCGACCTTCGCGACCTGCTGACCAAGGCCGCCGACAACGGCTTGTTCTCCGAGCGCCGCCGGGAGATCGAAGCCGTCATCTGGCGCTGACGCCAGTGAGCCGTAGGGAAACGCGGCCCGGTCGGGCCAGTGCCGGTCGGCGACAGTCCGTTGCGTGAGGCAACAGTCATCAAGCCGACCAGTACCTGCAGCGATGAGCCGCCGGATCGAGCTGCTCCGGCAGGAGCTCGGGTTCGGTCAGCGCATCATGTCGGTGATGGCGATGCGGGCGGCGGACGGGCACCCCTTGGTGAACCCGTAGAAGGGGCCGAAGTCGCGGGTCGACGCGAAGCCTGTCATGTACAGCCCGGCCAGGGAGGTCTCGAGGCCCTCGGTCAGGTCGGGGAACCCCTCGGTCAGCGAGACCCGATCCACGACACCGCCCAGGTAAGGCACGCGAGCAAGGTCAGCCCGGTAACCGGAAGCGAAGACCACATGATCGGCGGTCAGCGCCTCGCCATCGGAGAGCGTCAGCGTCACGTCGTGTTCGCCGACTGCCGTGTCGACCACCGCACACCCAGGATGACTGGTCACGACTGTGTCGGGGATCCGCGGCACAAGCCAGGGTTCCAGGGTGAGACGCCCGACCTGCCAGAACTCGGCAGCGATTGCTCGCCGCCGCTCGACGGAGAGTCCTCGCCACCATCCCCGGTGCGCCAGCGTCTGGTCGACGTACTGGTCGACGAATCCCCAGCTCACCTTGGCGAACCTGGGCGTGCTGTGGCGATGCACCACCTCCACGTGCTCGGCGTCGTGGTCACACAGCAAGGCCGCCCATTCGTAGGCGCTCTGCCGGCCGCCGATGATCACGACCCGGGCTCCGGCGAACGAGTCGAACGAGACCAGCTCACAGGTATGCGACCGGCGAGGCGCGGGGACGTCGGCGTACCACTCCGGCAGGTTGAGGAAGTAGCCGATGCCGGGGGCGGCGAGGACCTTGTCCGCGGTGATCGTCGCACCGTCGTCCATCGTTGCCACGAAGCCTGGGTTCGACGTGGTCAGGCCGGTCACGAGGCGCTCGTCGAGGTCGAGGCGCTTGCGCTCGCGGAACCACTCCGTGTAGTCGAGGAAGACCGAGATCGGGATCGGCTCGAAGTCTGCGGGTCGCATTCCCCGATCCTCGAAGAATGCCTCGAACGTGTGCTCGCCGCGTCCGTCGAGATGCCAGTCGGGGCCCGAACGCAGGAACATCTCAACCGGCATGTGCCTCCGCCAGAAATCCATCCGATGGCCGACGATGCGGGTCTCGATGCCGTTGTCACGGGCAAAGGCGGCCGCAGAGTACGCGTAGGGGCCTGCACCGACGACCAGCAGATCCGTCCGGTCAGGCATCGTCCCCCCTGAAGGTGCGGCCAGAACATCGCCGGTTGGTGACGAGACGACTGGGCGATGAGTCCAAGAGTCCCCTACCTGATGCGTTCGCGCCAGGCGGGCTAGGGCTTGAGGGCGGCTACCTGCTCCAGGATGCGCCAGTCCTCCTCGGCGGTGCGCCGCACGTCCGGGCTGATGTAGGTGTCCAGTACGACGTACTCCGCACCCAGCTCGGCCAGACCTTCCAGATCCGCCCGGATCTGGTCGAGTGTCCCCTCGCCGAGCACGCGGTCGTCGTCGGCGAGCTGCGTCGTCGGATGAGCCCGGATGCGCGGACAGAGTGCGGGTACGGCGACACCCGCGTTGGCTGCGGCGGAACGCAGGGCCGGCATGCCTTTGTCACGCAGCCAGAGCGGATGTGGGTTGATGGGATGCCAGGCGTCGCCGTACTGGATCGCCCGCCGGATCGCGGCCCGGCCGGCCCCGCCGACCCAGATCGGTGGCCGGTGCGCCGAGGGCGGTCCGGTGTGGATCTCGTCGTACGGCGCATGAGGCCCGGGGGACGACGTGATGTCGTGAGTCCAGGCGTGCGTGATCGCGGCCAGATACTCGTCGGTGATGGGGCCGCGGCGGTCGAACGGTACGCCGAGTGCGGCGTACTCCTGCTGGGACCAGCCCGAACCGACGCCGAGCACGAACCGGCCGTGGCTGAGGTCGGCGAGGTTGGCGCCGACGCGCGCAGTCTGCAACGGGTGCCGGTAGGGGAGGACGGAGACCGAGGTGCCGAGCCAGAGCCGCGTGGTGTGCGCGGCGAGCCACGTGATCGCGGTGAACGGCTCGTAGAACGGGACCGGGTAGAGCGCCTGCACCTCGGGCGCCATGGCGACGTGGTCGGACATCATCGCGAGCGCGAACCCGGACTCCTCGGCGAACCGTGCCCACGCCAGCAGCAGCTCGGGCGTGGTGTCGGGGCCGTAGTTGAGCAGGCTCAGCCCGAGCTTCACCTGAGCTGCTCGAGATAGACGGTGAACGGCTCGCGGGCCTCGGGCAACTCCAGCTGCTCGATCCGTCCAGGGTCGAGCTCACGCGCGGCAGCCTGGATCTTGGTGAGAATCGGAGCGTACGGCGTACGCAGGTCCGGCACCCATTCCTTCGGCGCGGCGTAGACGACGCGGTCCACCTCCGCCACGATCGCGACGGTGTGGCAGATCGGGCACGGTTCACAGCTGGAGTAGAGCGTCGTACCGGCCAGGGTGATCGCGCCCAGCTCTCGGCACGCGGCGCGAATCGCCACCACTTCGCCATGAGCCGTGGGGTCGTTGTCGCGCAGTGCCGTGTTGACTCCGGTTGCGACGACTTCATCGCCATCAACGATGACCGCCCCGAACGGCAACTGCCCCGCGGCCCCGTTCACCCGCGCAAGCTCCACCGCCTGCCGCAAGAACCCAAGATCGCTACTCATACACCGACGCTACTGCCTCACCGGCTCGCCGCGATCGTGCTCTCACAGGCCGCGAGCGGCCGCGGGCGTGGTGCCTGCGGCCGCTCGGCGTTCTGGTCGGGGTCCGGCTACTCGATGTCGTCGTCCTGGCCGTCGAGGTTGTCGAGCTGGTCCTTGGCCATGTCGGTGCCCTGGTCGATCTTGTCGCCGTACTGGCCGCCGGTCTTCTCGTCGGCGAAGTCGCCGGCCTTGTCCAGGCCCTCACCGATCTTGTCGCCGTGCTCGTCGACGGCTTCCGTCGCCTTGTCCTTCAGGTTGTCGAACATGCCCATCGTCGTTTCCCCGTCTCTCTCGATGGTTGCCTTGGACTACCTATCCCTTCGTACCCGATCGCGACGATCACACACAAGGGCCGGTGGGCGTGTTGGCCCAGCGTTCATTCGGTAAAGGGATTCCGGTCCCCGGCGACCGCCGGGAGGAATGTTCCGGCCAGCTTGCCGTACAGGTGGCGCTGGACCATCGGGCCGAAGCTGATCCGGGCGACGCCCTGCGCTGTGTAGTCGGCGAGCGTGTTGGCACCCTGGCCGTAGCCGACGTTCACCGGGCCGCCGATCTCCTTGACCAGTGTCCCGATCAGGTCGAGATCGCCCACGCCGATCGGATAGACGCAGTCCGCACCCGCGGCCAGGTAGCGGGCGGCCCGGTCGAGCGCGGTCCGGAGTTGTTCCTCGGGGGAGCCGGCTTTGCGCAGGAACGCGTCGATCCGGGCGTTGATCACCAGTTCGGTGCCGGCCGCGGCGCGGATCGCGGCCAGGAAGTCCGCCTGTTCGGCCGGATCGACCAGGCCGCCGGTGGCCGGATCCGAGTCCTCCAGGTTGAGGCCGACGGCGCCGGTCGCGGTGAAGCGTTCGACGAGTTCGCCCGGCGGGAGCCGGTAGCCGCGCTCGAAGTCGATCGTGACCGGGACGGACACCGAGCGGGCGACCTGGGCCGCTGCCGCGAGGACCTCGTCGACCGGTGCCTGTTCGCCGTCGTCGTACCCGAGGATCGCGGCGGTCGCGTTGCTGCTGGTCGCGACGGCGGGGAAGCCGGCCTGTTCGACCATCCGGGCCGAGGCCGCGTCCCAGGCGTTGGGCAGGACCAGGGGCGTGCCGGGCACGTGCAGGGCGCGGAGTGAGGTTGCGAGTGACATGGGTATCTCCGTCTTAGCGGGATTGAATGATGGGCAGTCCGAACGCCGGGAACAGCGCGGGCTGGTGGAAGGACAGAACGGCCGAGATACCGGCCTTGGTCAGGGTCAGGACCTTGACGGAATGCGCGTGGTACAGCGCGTCCTCGCCCCGGATGTAGAGCGCGAACGCCGGCTGCCCGTTCGCCGAGGTCTCGACCAGGATCCGTCGGTCGGGACCGGACCGCATCTTCGCGTCCAGGAGCCGCAGTACGTCGCCACGTCCGCTGAACCAGGTCGGGATCGGCGGCATCTCCCACCGGGTGTCCGCGGTGAACAGTCCCTCCAACGTGACCAGATCCTTGCTCTCCATGGCCGCCGAGAACTGATCGAGCACCGCCCGCCGGACTGGTTCGTCCGGCTCGCTGAAGTCCTCTTCGCTCGGCCGGAGCCGCGCCAGCTCGGCCCGCGCCCGCTGCAACGAGCTGTTGACGGCCGCGGTCGTGGTGTCGAGCAAGGTCGCGACCTCGGCCGCCGGCCAGGTCAGCACCTCACGCAGGATCAGTACGGCGCGCTGGCGCGGTGGAAGGTGCTGCATCGCGGCGACCACCGCCAGCCGGAGGCTCTGCCGATCGCCGACCACCGTGGCCGGGTCGGCGCCGAGCAACTGGTCCGGGAACGGCTCCAGCCACGGCACCTCGAGTGCCTGTGGATGCAGCTCGTCCGGATCGTTGCCGGGGGCACCCAGCGCGGAAGGGACCATCCGCCGGCTGCTGTGCTGCAGGAAGTTGAGGCAGACATTGGTGGCGATCCGGTAGAGCCAGGTCCGGACGGTCGAACGGTGCTCGAAGTCCGCCTGTCCGCGCCAGGCCCGCAGGTAGGTCTCCTGCACCGCGTCCTCGGCGTCGTACAGCGACCCGAGCATCCGGTAGCAGTGCGCGACCAGACCACCCCGATGCAGCGCGAACTCCTCCTCCAGGTTCATCCGACTCCCTCCACCACCTTCGTGGCGACCGGCTGGGCGGTACGGCGCCGTGCGGTGATGCCGAGGCCCGACAACGCCGCGAGCAACGACAGTACGCCGCACCCGGCGAGGGCCCGGGTGAAGCCGTGACCCGCGTACCCACCGGCGGACACGAAGACCGATCCGAGGACGGCGACACCGGCTGCGCCACCGAGTTGACGGGTCATGCCGTAGACCCCGGACGCGATGCCCACCGCCTCCCGTGGCAGCGCACCGATGCTCGCACTCTGGGCGGCCGGCATCGCCAGCGAGATCCCGCAGCCGGTGACCACGAGCGGTGCGACGAGTTCGTAGTACTGGCCGGTGCTTCGGCTGACCCAGAACATGCCGATGGTCTGCAGTGTCATCCCGATCACCACGAGTGGGCGCTCGCCGACCCGATCGATCAGCCGGCCGGCGAGCGGACCGACGAAGAAGAGGGTCGCCGTCCACGGCAGCAGCTGCAGACCCGCCTTCAACGGCGCCGATCCGAACACGACCTGCATGTACTGGGACAGGAAGAAGACAGCGCTGAAGAGTGCCGCGCTGAGGAAGAAGCCGGCCGAGTTCGCCGCGGTGAAGGTCCGGTTCCGGAAGAATTCGAGCGGGATCATCGGGTGCGCCGTCCGTCCCTCCCAGCCGGCGAAGGCGGCGAGCAGGACGACCCCGGCCGCGAACGAGCCGAGTACCTCGGCGCTCGACCAGCCGGCGGTCTCACCGTGGACGACACCCCAGACCAGGCCGAGTACGGCGAGGCTGATCAGGATCGCACCGACCAGGTCGAGCCGCCGCGACGGACCCTTGCTCTCGGGGATCTTGCGCAGTACCAGCGCGATCGCGATGAGGCCGATGGGCACGTTGATCCAGAAGATCCACTGCCAGGACAACCCTTCCGTCACCGCTCCGCCGATCATCGGGCCGCCCAGTACGGCGAGGCCGGTGACCCCGCTGAACACGCCGGTCGCCCAGCCGCGCCGCTCCGGCGGGAACGCCGCCCCGAGCAGGCCCATCGCCAGCGGCATCACCGCGGCGGCGCCGACGCCTTGCACGGCTCGGGCCGCGATCAGCCAGGGCACCGAGGTGGCCAGCGCACAGCCCACTGACGCCGCGGTGAACAGCGCCAAGCCACCGGCATAGGTCCGTCGCCGGCCCAGGCGGTCACCGATCGCGGCGGCCGTCATCAGAAGCATCGCGAAGCTCAGGGCGTACGCGTTCACCGTCCACTCGAGCTGCTCGGCCGAGGCGCCGAGATCCGCCCGGATGGTGGTCAGCGCGGCCGCGACCACCAGCACATCCAGTGCCACCATGACCGACCCGATCGAGGCCAGCCCCAGCACCCATCGTTGTTCACTTGTCGTCCGCACAGGTTCCTCCAGGAAATTGCTCTCACCTGTACAGACCAGCGGCGACAGCCGAACTCATCGCCGCGATGAGTGCGAATTTCGTGGACCAGGCGCACTCGGTCAAGAGGTCGGTGGGGACGCAGGCGGTCTCCGGAAACAAGAGAGCGCCAGGTGGCCGGGATGTTCCGGGAAGGGCGGCAACCCCATGGGTCGGCTGCCCCGCCTGTGTTTGTGCACCGAGCCGCTGCGACGCTCGGCCGGTGCAAGAAACCAGGGCTGAACTACAACCCCACCAGCCGGTGGTGTACGGCGGATAGGTTTCGGCCACAGCAGAGAGCGACTTTGTGCACCAGATCCGTACGCGGAGGCCTTGCGCGGTACGGATCTCGTGCACAAAGTGACCGACCGAGGCAGCCGGACGGCTAGGGCCAGAGGGAGATCAGGACCTTGCCGGAGGTGTTCGAGTCGGCGGCGGTGGTGAACGCCCGGACGGCCTGCTGGGCCGGGAAGTCGTGGGTGATCACCTGCTCGAGCCGCGGATCGGCGTCGAGGAGCTGGACCGCGCGGTCGATCTCGTCGTTGAAGCGGAGGGTGCCGCGGAGCTGGAGTTCGCGGGAGACCAACGGGGAGAGGTTCACGCCGCGCGGCTCGTTGGGTGGGACGCCGACGAGGACGACGATGCCGGCCCGGCGGGCCGCGTCGAGCGCGGCGGTGATGGCCGCGGGTACGCCGGTGCACTCGAGGACGACGTCGAAGTACTCCGAGGGGATCTCGTCGGTGCCGACCTGGATTGTGCCGTGGACACCGAGCTCGCGGGCCCGCCGCAGCGGACCTGGGAGAACGTCGGTCGACACCACTTCGGTCGCGCCCGCGGAGAGCGCCGAGGCCGCCGCCAGCAGGCCGATCGCGCCCGAACCCGAGACCAGCACCCGCCGCCCTTCGACGCCACCGGCGATGTGGACGGCGTGCAGGGCCACGCCGAGTGGTTCCGCGAGCGTGGCGCGGCGCAGCGGCAGCGTCGTGGGCAGCGTGCGGATCATGTGCTTGCCCACGACAACGAACTCGCTCATGCCGCCCTGGGTGTGCGGCCAGGTGCCCGCGCTGCCGAGGTAGGCGCCGTCCGGCCACAGGTGCGGGCGATCCTCGATCCCCGCCGCCGGCGTGCCGAAGGTGGCCGGGTGGATGGTCACCGGAGTGCCGGGCGCCAGCTCGCCGGAGGGGTCGAGGTCGACGGTGCCCGAGAGTTCGTGTCCGGGCACCAGCGGTTCGCGGACGACGTACGCGCCGTTCGCGCCGTCGTTGTAGTAGTGCAGGTCCGAGCCACAGATCCCGCCGTACGCCATCCGCAGCCGGACCTGGCCGGCCCGCGGGACCGGAGTGGGCAGCTCGGCCTCGACGAGTTCGAGCTTGCCCCGGATGACGATCGCCCGCATGGTCCTCCTCACCGTTCCGGACGGGCCTGGATCTGGATCAGGGTCTGCTGGCCGCTGGCGACGAGGGTTCGATCGGCGCCTTGGCTCGCATAGACCTCGAGGGTGCAGACGGTCAGGGTGCGGCCGGACTTCAGGACCGTCCCGATCGCCTCGAGCTGATCGCCCTCGGCCGGCGCGAGCAGGTTGATCTTGTACTCGACCGTGAGGACCGAAGTGTCCTCGCGGAACACCGTGAAGGCCGCATAGCCGCCGGCGCTGTCGGCGATCGCGCTCGTCGCACCCGCGTGGAAGTAGCCGTGTTGCTGGGTGACCTCGGGCCGGCTCGGCAGGACGATGTGCACGCGGCCCGGGCCGATGTGGGCGATGCGAGCGCCGAGGTGGTGCATCAGACCCTGGCGCTCGAAGCTCGCCCGCACCCGGGCCCGCACCTCAGCGGAAGCCTCTTCCATTTGGGCGACAGTACCCGTCCTCAGGTCATCGGGATCAGCGCTGCGGCGGGGAGGGTCGGCTTGGTCGAGCCGCCGGGCGGTTCGACGGTGAGGCCGAAGGCGACCATGCCGGTGACGTCGCCGTTGAGGACCTGTGCCTCGTCACCTGAGGCCAGACCGACGGAGTGGGCGGTCTGCGACGGATCGATCATCCAGAGCTGCCACGTGCGGTTGCCGGAGAGCTTCGGCAGATTCCGCAGTACGACGACTGCCGCGTCGGCCTGTGCGGACGCGACGACCGTGGCCTGACCGCCGCCGGCGACCGGACCGCGGACGGTGCGTGCGTCGGGCTGCGTGAGTACGGCGGCCATCCGTTCGTTGGCCTGGACGGCGTCGGTCTTCTCGCGGTACTGGTCGATGGCGACACCACCGGCGCCGGCGACCGCGAGAGCCGCCGCGGCCAGCGCTAGCACGGATCGACGGCTGAACCGGCGCTGGACGACCGGGGTCGGGGACTGGCCGGGTACGAGCGGGGGCAGTTGGCGGGTGTGCTCAAGCGCGGCCAGCACGTTCGCCTTGAGGGCTGGCGGTGGCGGAGTCGCGACCGGGGTGGCGAGCTTGACGGCAGCCTCGCGCAGTTCGGCGACCTCTGTGGTGCAGAACGCGCACTCGGCGAGATGCGCCTCGAAGCCGGCTCGTTCGTCCTCCGGCAAGGCGTCGAGGACGTAAGGCCCGGTCAGAGTGTGTACGTCTGGATCAGTCATGGCGTACGCCCCCTTCGGTGGTTCCGAGGCAGTCGCGGAGCCGGATCAGGCCGTCGCGCATTCTCGCCTTGACTGTCGGCAGTTTCGCCCCGAGCCGGTGGGCGACCTCGGGGTAGGTGTAACCGTTGTAGTACGCCAGCTCGATCGACTCCCGCTGGAGCTCGGTCAGCGCGCCGAGGCAGCGCCGTACCTGCTCCGCCTCGAGCCGCGTGCTGACCGTGTCGGCGACCTGGTCGAAGTCGACCTCGGCGGACCGGATGCCGGCGAGTTCGGTGCGATCGGCCGCGGCCTGTTCGGAGCGGACGCGGTCGACGGCGCGGCGGTGGGCGATGGTGAGGATCCACGCGTGCGCCGAGCCGCGGCCGGCGTCGTACCTGGTCGCGGTGCGCCACACATCGACCATCACCTCCTGCGTCACCTCCTCCGATTGGGCCGGGTTGCGCAGGATCCGCCGGACCAGGCCGAACACCGAGGGCGTGACCCGGTCGTAGAGGGCGCTGAACGCGGCCGTGTCGCCACCGGCGGTCATCACCAGCAGCTCGCCGTCCGAGACCTCACCGGGTCGCTGGTGCGACCCGGTGGGCCAAGGCAGTGAAGTCGGATCGGTCACGGTCAGTTCGCCGGCGGCATCAGGACAGAGTCGATGAGATACACAGTAGCGTTGGCGGTCTTCACACCCCCACAGATGACGTTGGCGCCGTTGACCTTGAGGCTGTCGCCGGACCCGGTCACGGTGACGTTCTGCTTCTCCACGGTCGGATGCGTTCCGACCACGGCCGTGGGGTCGAGCTGGCCGGCGACCACGTGGTAAGTGAGGATCTTGGTGAGTAGTGCGTCATTCGTCTTCAGCGTGGTGACAGTGGCGGCCGGGACCTTCTGGAACGCTGTGTCGACCGGGGCGAAGACGGTGAACTCGCCGCCGTTCAGGGTGGAGACCAGGTCGACCTTCGGGTTCAGCTTCCCGGACACGGCGGAGACCAGGGTGGTCAGCAACGGGTTGCCGGACGCGGCGGTGGCCACCGGCGCGGCGGCCATGCCGTCGATCGAACCCGCGCCGCTCGGGTTGGCCTTCGCGTAGTCGGCGCAGCCCGGGCCGACGAGCCCGGCCGCGGCGGCGTCCATCGAAGGAGCGGCGCTCGTGGTCGTGGACGGGGCGGAGCCGTCGGAGGCGGTCTTGTCGTCGCTGCCACACGCCGACGTCGCGAGGACGAGGGCCAGTGCGGACACGGCGAGGCCGACGCGGACAAGGTTCTTGGGCATGACGAGTTC
This sequence comes from Kribbella sp. NBC_01510, assembly GCF_045040325.1. Taxonomy (NCBI): domain Bacteria; kingdom Bacillati; phylum Actinomycetota; class Actinomycetes; order Propionibacteriales; family Kribbellaceae; genus Kribbella; species Kribbella sp. NBC_01510. Next base: position 4,242,809 of record NZ_CP109418.1, read on the forward strand.
GCTTTCTCGAAGTGGTTGCTGACAACAACCCTTCGGAGCCGCGCCGTCACCGGATGGGTGGGGTCAGGCCATGCGGGCGAGCGCGGCCTCGGTCAGTTCGTACTGCAGCGGCGAGCCGGAGGCGTAGCGCTCGATCTCGGACGCGACGATCTCGCCCATCTCGAGGTAGCACTCGACCGTTCCGGCGGCGCGGTGCGGGGTGAGCAGGACGTTGGGCAGACCGCGGAATGGGCTGTCCAACGGCAGCGGCTCTTCGTCGAAGACGTCGAGCGCGGCGTCGATCCGGCCGGTCTGGAGTTCGGCCAGCAACGCGTCCGAGTCGACCAGCCAGGATCGGGCGGTGTTGATCAGCGACGACCCGTCCGGCATCAGCGTCAGCTCGTGCGCACCGATCAGCTCGTGGGTCTCCGGCAACGTCGGTGCGTGCAGGGCGACGACGGCGCTGGTCCGGAGCAGTTCGTCCAGGGCGATCCGTCGTACGCCGAGCTCCGCCGCGCGCTCGTCGGTCAGGTAGGGGTCGTAGACAACGACATCGGCGCCGAGGGCAACGACCATCGCGATGTACTCGACGCCCGTCCGGGAGGCGCCGACCACCCCGATCCGGGAACCGGCGATGCCGTGCTGCGGTGGCGCGTCGATCGCGTCCCTCCACGCGGCCCGGCGATGCAGCGCGTGGTCGAACCGGTGGATCCGGTGCAGCATCGCCAACGTGAACGCCAGCGAAACCTCGGCCACCGGCCGGGCCATCGCCTGTCCGGCCTGGGTGATCCGGATGCCGCGCCGGAACACCTCGTCGGTGACGAAATGCTTCACCGACGAGGCACTGTGCGCGATCAACCGCAGCCGATCCGCGTGATCCAGCACCTCGGCGGTGAGCGGCGTCGCACCCCACGACGTGATCAGCACCTCGGTCTCCGGTAGCGCAGCCATCAGCGTGCCGGCATCCGCCGGATCGTCGAGTACGACGAGCTGCCCGAGACGCTCCAGCCGCGACACACTCCGCGCGGAGAACACCATCTCCCGGAACGACGGCGCCGCCACCAGCAGAGTTCGGGTCATGGCGCGACTGTATCGGCCGGCCAGATGGAGGACAGGTGATGAAGGGTGAGGGACGTCAGTTGAAGGGGAGTCGTTGTGACGAGTTGGACACCCTCGCCAGTGGCGGTCGTGTCGAAGTCGACGTTGTAGCAGGTGTAGTACGCGCCGTCCGCGGCGAAGACGGCGAGCTGACCGCGGTCCACCAGGAGCCGGATCGTGAGCGTGCCATCGGGTTCCGGCAGCGGCAGGCCGTCGAGCAGTCCGGCTCCGATGTCGTAGACGACGTCACGAGCGGACGATCCGTCGGCGCCGGTCCGAAGGCGGAAGACGAGTGTGCCAGTCTCAGGACGGTCGAAGGTTGCTTCGAGTTCGTAGCTCGTGGCGGCGTCGTCGAGGACGAGAGCGGACTCCGGGGTGAGTTCCTCAGGGCCCCACGACTTCGTCGACTCGCGCAAAGACGCCAGCTCGTCGACCGGCAGGCTGAACAGCCGCGGGCCGTCCGGCGTCGAGACCAACCGCTGCTGCACCGGGAAGCTCGCGTTACCGGTCCAGGTCGAGCCACGGTTGAGCCCCTGCCACGCCATCGTGACCACGCGGCCGTCCGGCATGTTCTCGAAGGACTGCGCGGCGTAGTAGTGACCGGCCGCTCCACCCGGGTTCATGGTGACCGTGCGTGGCTCCGGCCACGACGTACGGAACTCCCGTCCGTCGAAGTCGCCGACTACGTATGATCCGCGTCCGTCGCGCAGGACCCAGACCGGCGTTCCGTCGAGATCCATCGGCGTGAAGTCCGGGCACTCGAACACCCAGTCCCCGACGTACCGATCGGTCCGCTCCCACGTGCACAGATCGGGCGAGACGAAGATGTCCGTTCCGTTTCCGTTCTCGTCCGACCACACCACCATCGCCCAGGTCTGCGAGGGCTCGTGCCAGACCACCTTCGGGTCCCGGCTCTCGTGACCGCTCGGCTGCGCGATCACCCGGCCCTCGTCGTACGCCGTGAAGGTCATGCCACCGTCGAGGCTGTAGAACATCCGGACGCCCTGCGTGCCGGTGAAGACCGCGATCGGGTCGTGGTCCCCGTCCTTGAGCCCGGAGGTGTTGCCGACGTCGACCACACCGCCGCCCGACCACAACTCACCCGGATGTACGGCGGGATCGAGGGCGATCGGTTGCTGCGTCCAGTGGACCATGTCGGGGCTGGTGGCGTGCCCCCAGTGCATCGTGTCCCAGACCAGGCTGCCGGGGGCGTGCTGGAAGTAGAAGTGGTAGGTGCCGCGGTAGTGCAGCATCCCGTTCGGGTCGTTCATCCACCCGTGCCGGGGACTGAAGTGGAACTGACCGCGGTTGGTCTCGTGGTAGTCGGTCACGGAAGCCTCTCAACGGGGACGGCGATACTCGCGCGACGGCAGGGCGGGCAGATCGTTGCCGCCGCCGGGCAGTTGATACCAGTAGGCGACGCTGGAGATGTCGTCGCTGCGTTCGAAGTGCCCGTGATCCCAGGCGCCGATCTGCTGCAGCGTGATCCGCAGTCGCTGATGGAAGATCACCGGATCCGGCAGATGCCACCGATACATGGCATGCGACTGCAGTGTGGCGGTGACGAACGGCGAGTGGCCCGTGCGATCCTCCGCCGAGTAGAACGGATACCCGCAGTACGGCGCACTGAAGGTCAACGGCACCGGTGACGGGTTGACGCGCAACGCATCCTGGAAGGCCCACGCGCCACCGGCGTAGTCCTCCAGTCCGGTGCTGCACTGTGTCGGGTATTCCTCGTCGTCGTCGAGGTAGAACTTGACCTCGCCCTCGCCCCACCAGAACCGCTCCAGCGCGGTCAGTCCGATGTAGGTCCCAACATAGTTGCCACTGCCAACGATCCCGTCGAGGATCACATGGTCCTCACCCAAGGCCGTCGAGGCGTTGCTGCGGCGCCAGTGCGCGTGGAACAGCGCCGTGTCGTCGGCCACCTCGTCGTCCACCGTGTAGTCGAGCTGGTAGTAGATCCCGCCGACCGGCCCGGGGTGTTCGTTGGTCAGCTCGATCCTGGCGTGCCGCCGGAACGGCATCGGGAAGTAGCAGTTCAGCCCGCCGGTCGGCGCGACCACGATCGGCTCCGAGGTGACGAGCGCCCGCCGGCCGAATCCGTTGCAGAAGAAGTCGCCGAGCGGTACTTCGACAGCCGGCCGCTCCTCGTCGTCCCACCACATCCGCAGGACGAGGTCCCGCAGTACCCAAGGCCCGGCGGACGTCTTGTCCGGCACGGTCATCCAGATGTGCCGGATCACGCCCGGGCCGTCGATGTCGGCGAGCGTTGCCGTCTCACCCGAGTCCAGTGAGATGGCCGGGCGGCCCTTACGGGAGGGGCCGAGGGCCGAGGCGGTCGTGGCGGCGTGTCCGGGTGCGCCGGTCGGGTTCTCGGCGTTGATCGAGCGGCTCCGGCGCCGGCCGGGAGATCGGGTCAGTGCCGCCCAGTCAGTCATGTGATCCTCCGACATCCGCTTGCCCCCGGGCAGTACCTAACAGGTGTTAGGTCAACGTTGTCAAGAGCCGCCTCGGGGCTCAGGCGACGGGCGGTGGAGCGACGGTTCCGCGGACCACCGGGACGCAGGGGAGGCGCTCGGTGCCGCCGTACGGACGGTCCTCGCCCGCGATCCGGGCGAGGAGGTCGGCGGTGGCACGCCGACCCATCTCGCGGTGCGGCAGCGCGATCGTTGTGAGTCCTGGCGGGACCTCGGCGGCGAAGAACTGCTCGTCGTCGTACCCGACCACCGAGAGGTCGCCCGGCACGGAGAGGCCGAGCGACGCGGCCGCGAGGATGACCCCGGTCGCGCCGCGGTCGTTGGCGGCGAGGATCGCGGTCGGGCGGTCCGGGCGGCGCAGCAGTTCGAGCGCGGCCGCGTGGTTGGAGCTGAGGCTGTAGAGGGCCGGGACGATGCTGTCGCCGACCGGCAGGCCGGCGTCGTTCAGCGCGGCGGTGAACCCGCGGACACGTTGCACGGTGGCAGGCGAGTCGGGATTGCCGGTGATGAAGGCGATGCGGCGGTGTCCGGCCCGCAGGACGAGCTCGGCCGCGGCGCGTCCGCCGCCTTCGTCGTCGGGGATGAAGGCCGGCAGCGAGTCGTCCGCGACGTACGCGTTGGCGAGGACGAGCGGAATGCCCAGTGGTGCCTCGAGACCTTCGATCTGACGCAGACCGGCGTCGGCGTAGATCAGTCCGTCGACGTCGCGGGCCCGCAGCGTGGCCATCGCGCCATCGACGTAATCGGGGTGCTGCCAGGTGTCGATGGTCAGGATCATGTACCCGGCCTCGAGCGCCACGTCACTGGCCGCCGACAGCAGCGGCCCGGCGAACGGGGCACTCGCGATCGCGTCGGTGACCAGACCGATGGTGGCTGTCCGCTGGCGGCGCAGGTTCACCGCGGAGGCATTCGGCACGTACCCGAGTTCACGGGCGACCGCGCGGATCCGGGCCTGCTTCCCGGCGTCGACCATGCCGTCGCCGCGACCGTTGAGCACGAGCGACACCGCCGACCGGGAGACCCCGGTCGCATTCGCGATATCGGTCGACGTCACCCGCCGCTTGCTCATGGTCCCGTCCTCGATCGCCTGACGTCTCAGCATCTCACGCGGCCTGCTGCCTTTCGGTCGCGATGCCTGGGACAGCTCGTCAGCGCGCGACGCTGATGTCGTCCAGCAGGAAGGTGGTCGAGGTCGCGTCGTCCTCGGTGCTCGTCCACGCCAGCGTGACCGTCCGGCCGCGGTACGGCGTGAGGTCCACGACCTGATCGCCGTACGACGATCTGCTCTGGGCAGCCGTGTACGTCCGGACCGGGTGGCCGTCGACGGTCAGCTGGAGTACGTCGTGGTTCGCAGCCGAGGTGTCGTCACTCGCGATCCGCAGGGCGAAGCGCACACCGGGATGCCCGACGGAAGGGACGCTGACCCGCTGGCTCAGCGAGTCGGTGTGGGTCGTTCCGGTGCCGCCGAGCCAGGCGTAGCCCAGACCGTCGTGGCTGTACTGGCCGTCGGCGCGGATCACATCCGCGGTCTGCGTCCAGCCGCCCGTACCGGACTCGAAGTCGCCGTTGACCACGCCACGCGCGCCCTTGCGGGTGCTGACGACCCAGCTGATCACGGTGTTGCCCCGCGCCTTGGTCGAGTCGGTCGCGGTGACGGTGACCGAGTGGGTGCCCGGCTGAGTGGGCCGACCGTAGATGATCCCGGTCGACCCATCGAGCCGCAGACCGGTCGGCAGGTCCGTGGCGGTGAACCGGACCGGGCGCCGGCCGGAGTCCGTGGCGCGCGCCCGGAGTGCGACGACATCGCCGATGGCATTGGCCTGCTGTGCCGGTGCGTCGACCGTGATCCGGTTCGCGGTCGTCGGCGACTTCAGGGCCTGGGTGCCGTTCGGCGTACCGAGGCCGGTCGGGCCGTCCCAGCCGGCTTGCGCCGTACACAGCGGTGCGGGGGTGCAGTCGCCGTTGTTGCCTTGGACAACATCGTTGAGGTTGCCGGTGACGCCGTACGGATAGCTCGCCGGACGGGAGGCGGGGTCCGGGTCACCGGCAAGTGCGTAGATCGCAGCGACGATCGGAGCCGCTGCGCTGGTGCCGCCGTACACAGCCCAGCCGGCGCCACCGGTGGTCTGGTAGACGGCGACACCGGTCGCGGGGTCGGCCACCGCGGAGACATCGGCGACGGCGCGCTGTGGGCAGACCGCGGCCGGGATGACCGACTGCCAGCTCGGCTTGGCCATCAGGCTGGAGCATCCCGAACCGGTGCCGTCTCCGGGGAAGCTGTTCCACACCGTCTCGGTCCAGCCGCGCGCCGAGTCGTCTCTCGTCAGCGTCGTACCGCCGACCGCGGTGGTGGCCTCCGAGCTTGCGGGATACGAGACACCGGCGTCGTAGTCACTGTCGCCGGTGGATGCCGCGTAGACGACGCCGCGCGGGTTGAAGTACGTGCTGTCGAGCTCGGCGAGGTCGGCCGACTCCGGTCCGCCCCAGCTCAGTGAGACGAACTTGGCGCCCAGCCGGTCCGCGGTCTTGGTGGCCGCGAGCAGATCGGTACTGGCGGAGTCCGGCTCGATCAGCGTGATGCCGCAGTGCGGGCAGACCGCGGACACCGAATCGAGGTCGAGCGAGATCTCACCCGACCAGGAGCGCGACGGCCCCGGCAGCGGGCTCGGCAGGCCGTCCTGGTTGAGCTTCTGGAAGCAGCCGTTCGCGGTCGTGCACGGCGGCAGTCCGAACTGCTGACGGTAGACGGCCAGGTCCGCCTCGGCGGTCGGGTCGTCGTACGCGTCGACGACGTAGACCCGCTGTCCCTGACCAGAAGATGCCGACGGCAACTTGTACGCCGCCTGCAGGTCGGTCGGACCGTAGCCGGCCGGCGCACCGGCGACCCGGGTCCGGAAGCCCAGGTCGGCACGGCGTTGCGCGAAGCAGGTGAAGTGTCCGGGCTCGACCTTCTGGTCGCAGCTGGCCACGACCTTCGGGGACTCCTGGACGTCCGCGGCCGCCACCGTGGTGGTGGCGCCGACGAGGACGAGGGCGAGCGGGATCGCCAACCGGCGCAGTGAGATCACAGGTGTACTCCGATGATTCGAGAGTGGATCGGCTTCACGCCGGGACGACGGTGGCCTGCTGCCAGCTCTGGCCGGCATCGCGGGTCACCCAGAGCTTGGTGTCCGGGGTGTACGCCGCATCGCGCTCGACGAGCCACGCGGTCGAGCCGGACTGGAAGACCAGGTCGTGGATGTGCTCGCTGTTCTCGAGCCAGGTCTGGTCGACGCGCCACGCCTTCGACAGCGTCGGACGGTTGTAGACCAGGCTCGCAGTGAGCGTGGAGAGCATGACCGCGCCGTCCGGCGCGACCGCGAGCTGGCCGGCCAGACCGAGGCCGCCGGGGATGGCGTCGTACCGGAAGGTCTTGCCGCCGTCACCCGAGACCAGGAGCGTCTTGTCGGAGTGGCCGCGGCCGTAGTTCGCCATGCAGAGCACGAAAAGACGGTTCGGGCCGTTCGTCGCGAGGTCGGTGATGGCGGCGTCGTCCGGGTCCGCACAGCTGACCGTGCTGGTCGAGCGAACCGTGCCGTTGCGCAGGGTGGACAGCCGGCCCGGTCCGTTGAACCCCGCCGTGAGGGCGTAGACCGTCGAGCCCTCGGCGGCCCAGGTGACGTGGTCATAGGCCCCCACCGCGAGGTCGAGCTGCTTCCAGCCGGTGGACTTCCCGGCCGGTGCGCGCCAGACCTTGAGTGGCCGGTCGTCGCAGATCCCGGTCCCGATCGCGCAGCCCGATGTGACGACGTACGTGCCGTCGGACGAGGCCAGCAGGTTCAGCACCTTGGCGTCGCTGCCGGGCACCGGGACCTGGGTCCAGGTCTTGCCGCCGTCCCGGGTGACCTCGAGGAACGGGTCGTAGGCCCAGCCGAACTTCTGGTCCGCGAACTGCAGGCTGGTCAGGCCCGGCTCACCGCTCATGGCCAGTCCGTTGTGTGTGCGGCCGGCGGTCGTCCAGGTCTTGCCGCCGTCGTGGGTGGCCTTGACCGCGGCCGGACAGGGCGCCGTCCCGCACTGGACGCCGCCGAGCAGGTAACCGTCGTTCTGCGTCGGCCAGACGATCGACTGCGGTGCGAAGGCGGGTTCGTTGGGTTGCGCGGTCGCCACGCCGGCGCCGGAGCCGACGAGAACGGCGGTCGCAACCGCACCTGCCAGGGCGATCGCGGAACGGCCAGCATGTAAACGCACAGTTCACTCCTCGGACAGGGGTGCTTCCTGGGGACACGCTAAGCGCTGGTTCGGCCGGTTTGGCGCCGGATCCGGCCAAACGCCGATTCCGGCCAACTAGGCTCGGACGGTGGCTGATTGGGAAGCAGTAGGACTGTCCGCTGTGGACGCGCGGGTGTACCAGCAGTTGTTGCGCGATCCCGGCGTACCGGTCGGGCAGCACAGCGAGGTGCTGGAGGTGCCGGTGGCGGCGGTCCAGGCGGCGGTCGGCCGACTGGTCGCGGCGGGGCTGGTGCGCGGCGGATCCGAGGCCGCGCCGGCGCCGGTCGACCCGCGCTCCGGGCTCGGCATGCTGGTGCGCGAACGGCGGGCGGCGCTGGACGGGGTCGCCGCGATGACCGACCAGCTCGCCCGCGAGTTCAGCGCCGGGCAGTTGCAGGCCGAGCCGAGCCGCCTGATCGAGATCGCGGTCGGCCGCGACGCGATCGAGGCCCGCATCGACGACATGTTGCGTGGGGCGACCGAACAGGCGGTCGGCACGGACACCCCGCCGTACGTCGCGGACGGCAGTCACCAGGTGTCGAGCGCCGAACTGGCACTGCTGGATCGTGGCGTCCGGTTCCGGGCGATCTATGCGGCCGAGGTGCTGGACCACCCCGGCTGGGTCGACCGGCTGCGATCGATGGCTGAGCGGGGGGAACAGGCTCGCGTGCTGCCGCAGGTCCCGGTGAAGCTGCTGATCGTCGACGGCCGGACCGCGATCCTCCCGCTGGCCGGCGACGGCCCGTCCACGCCGGGCCAGGCGCGCGCCGTTGTGGTCACGGACTCCGCACTGACCAGCGCCCTCCAGGTTCTGTTCGATCAGTTGTGGGGCCAGGCCTCGCCGCTCCGGCTGACAGCGTCCGCGGCCACGGATCCGGTCACGACGCTGATCAACCTGCTCGCCAGCGGCATGAAGGACGAGGCGATCGCCCGCCAGCTCGGCGTCAGCGGCCGGACCTTGCGCCGCCGGATCGCCGAGGTCCAGGACCAGCTCGGCGCCACCAGCCGCTTCCAGGCCGGCCTTCAAGCCGCCCGCCGCGGTTGGCGCTGACCGCTGTCAGGACGACACTCTGAACTTCACGACGACCAGATGCAGGCCCAGTGTGACGGCGAGGACGACGGCCGCGACGCCAAGCAGGCCGCTCGGTGCGGTCCCGGCGGCCAGCGCGACACCGCCGAGTCCGCTGCCGAGCGCCGAACCGAGCGAGATCGCGCTGCCGTTGAGGGCCATCACGATCGCGGGCGACGCCGGGGCGAGGCCGGCCAGCCGGACCTGCTGCGGTACGGCGGCGCCGCCGTTGCCGATGCCTTGGGCGAAGAACCAGATCAGGCCGATCACCGCGACCACGACGGCCGAGGTCAGCATCAGGCCGGCCATGCCGAGGATCGAGTTCAGCACCAGCACGATCAGGACGACGGTGAGCACGCGCGGTGCCGAGAAGCGGTCCGCCAGCCGGCCCGTGATCGCATTACCCAACGCGCTCATGACGCCGTACCCGAACATGACCGCGATGATCATCCAGCCGGCGGGGAAGGACGGGCCGAGGATCAGGACGGCGTACGTGAAGCAGACGAAGCTGCCGCAGAGGATGCCGGTGGTGACGAGCAGAGCGCCGAGCAGCCGCGGCCGGCCGAGCGGGCGAAGCTGGTCGGCAAGCCGTCCCGCGGGGAGGTGCCGGCGAGGCAGGCCGCGCAGGATGCCGGCCAGAGCGATCGTTGCCATCACGGCGACCAGGATCATCGGGTATCGCCAGCTGGACTGCCCGATCACCAGGCCGACCGGTACGCCGAGCGCGGTCGCGGTCAGCAACCCGCCGAGCACGAACGACAAGGCCTTCCCACGATGCCGGACCGGAGTCACCGCGATCACGTACCCGCTGACAGCGGCGTTCAGCAGGCAGCCGCCGAGCGCCGCCACCACCCGGCCGGCGAACGCGAGCGGGTAGGTCGTCGCGAACCCGACGATCAGGTTGCCGAGGGCGAAGACGGCGAGCGCCGAGGCGATCGTCGTACGGCGTTCCCAGCGGCTCGTCAGCGTTCCGAGCACCGGCCCGGCGAAGGCGGCGGTCAGCGCGAAGGCGGACATCAACTGGCCCGCGGCCGCCGCGCTCACGTGCAGGTCCGCGGAGACGGCCGGCAGCAACCCGGTCAGGACGTACCCGTCGATTCCCATCGAGAACGTCGCCACCGCCAGCCAGACCAGCGGCCGGTACGAGAACTCCTGCTCCTCAATCGTCTCCGTGGCGCACGTGTTCGTCACTCGACGGCGACTTTTGCGGCAGTGGAGGAGCGGGAGACGATCAGGTGGAGGGTGACGGTGATGGCGAGGACGACGGAGGCGACGCCGAGCAGACCGTTCGGGGGAAGGCCGGTGGTGAGGGCCACGCCGCCGAGGCCGCTGCCCAGCGCGGAGCCGAGCGAGATGGCGCTGCCGTTCAAGGCCATCACGATCGCGGCGGACGCGGGGGCGAGCGCTCCGAGGCGGGCCTGCTGGGGGACGGCGGCGCCCCCGTTGCCGACGCCGGCGAGGAAGAACCAGAGCAGGCCGAGCACCGTGACCAGGACGGCCGGCGAGAGCATCAGCCCGGTCATTCCGAGGACCGAGTTCAGCAGGAGTCCGGTCAGAACCACGGTGAGCACGCGCACAGGGGTGAAACGGTCGGTCAGCCGGCCGGTGACCGCGTTCCCGACCATGCTCGCGACGCCGTACCCGAACATGACCGCGATGATCATCCAGTCAGCGCCGAGGTGCGGGCCGAGGATCAGCACCGCGTAGGTGAAGCAGGTGTAGCTGCTGCAGAGGATGCCGGTCGTGACGAGCAGCGCGGCGAGCAGCCGGGGTTGACCGAGCGGGCGGAGCCGGTCGGCGAGCGATGCGGCCGGAAGGTGCAGGCGGGGCAGCCCGATCATGATGCCGACCAGCGCGATGCTGCCGACCACGGCGACCATAATCAGCGGGAACCGCCAGCTGGACTGTCCGATGACCAGCCCGACCGGTACGCCGAGCGCGGTCGCGACCATCCAGCCGCCGAGTACGAAGGACAACGCCTTGCCGTGATGCTGGACCGGCGTCATCGCGATCACGTAGCCCAGGACGGCGGCGTTGAGCAGCGAACCGCCGAGCGCCGCCACGACCCGGCCACTCAGCGCGATCGGGTAGTTCTGCGCCAGTCCGACGATCAGGTTGCCGAGCACGAAGACGCCGAGCGCCAGGACGATCGTCGTACGCCGTTCCCAGCGGCTCGTCACGGTCGAGAGCACCGGTCCGGCCAGGGCCGCGGTCAGTGCGAAGATCGTCATCAGCTGCCCGGCGGCCGCCGTACTGACGCGCAGGTCCCCGGCGATGGCCGGCAGCAGACCCGCCAGCACGTACCCGTCGATCCCCATCGAGAACGTCGCGACCGCCAGCCACACGAGCGGCCGGTACGAGAATTCCTGCTCCTCCGCCGGTCCGGCGGCACGCGTCTCCGTCACCCCTGCAATGGAACCCTGTCCCACCCACCGAGGGCAACCCAAATCTGATCAAATCTGTCCCGACCGTCGATTAACGGCGCAAATGTGATCGTTATGGCGGCTGGATGCCGTAGTCGTGGATCTTGCGGTAGATGGTGGCGCGGGACATGCCGAGGGACTTCGCGGCACGCCCCTTGTGCCCCTCGTTGGCGACCAGGCTGCGGATGATCGCGTCGCGTTCGAGGGCCTCGAGCTGGCTGAGACTGCGGCGACTGATCGCCTGGACCCGGGCCGGAAGGTCCGCGGGCGTGATCACCCCGGTCCGGCGGCGCCGCAGGACGACCTGCTTCAGGACCTGGCACAGCTCGGCGGTGTTGCCCTGCCACGACGATCGCATCAGCTGCTGCATCGCCTCCGGTGCACAGGTCAGCTCACCGTGGCTCAACTGGTTGAGGAAGTACGGCACCAGCTCGCGGACGTCCTCGACGTGATGCCGCAGCGGCGGCACCTCGACGGTGAGCGGGAACAAGGTCAGCAGGTCCCCGAGGTCCGGGGGCTCCGTCTCGTCGCTGGTCAGCGTAAGGGCGATCCATGGTGGATCGGACGGCCGGCGCTCGAGAACGCCGTACAGGGCCTCGACGGTCGCGTCGACGCCGGCCGCGTCGAGCCGCTCTACGTGCCGGATCACCAGCGTATGCACCGAGTCGTCGGCCAGCTCGGCCTCCAGTTCGGCGCCGAAACCATCGCCCGTCCGGGCGGCGTCGAGCACGTGGAACAAGCCGGCCGGGTTGTTCTGGTGATGGGCGGCCCGGGCGAGTGCGACCTTGCCGACGCCGCGCTCGCCGGTGAGCACCACCCATTGCCCGACCCGGTACGCGTTGTCGACCTCACGACTGCTCCCGAGCCAGGGCGCACTGTGGCCGACCAGCCCGGGCAGGACCGGACGCGGCGGCGGGCGGTGGCCGACGGCCGGCGTCCCGCGATCCGGTCCGGAGTTGTGCGGGCTGACCTGGATGATCCCCGCACCACCTTGACCACCGACCGCCACCGGGCGGCAGGTGATCCGGACCCGACTGCCGGTGGGCAACTCCGTGACGACCGCGTCGGAGCCGCCACGAGCCAGCATCTCCACGGCGTGCCCGAGCACCGCGCGCTGATCCGCGGTGTCGAGGGACTGCCGGGCCATGGCGTTCATCAGCAGGAGGTCCTCATCGACCGCGAGGACCATGTCGCCGAGCCGGCGGCTGCTTTGCAGGTACGCCTGCAGCAGCGTCAGCTCCCGGGGCGAGCTGTCCTTCAGCAGGGCCGACCGGATGTTCTCCGCCGTAGTCTTGGCGAGCGCCATCAGCAGGGAGCCGGCGTCCTTGCGCCAGCAGGTCAGGTCGATCGCGCCGACCGTCTTGCCGGTGATCGGGTGCCGGATCGGTACGCCGGCGCAGGCCAGGTCCTCGAGGTCCTCGGCGTAGTGCTCATGGCCGAAGACGTGCATCGGGCCGCCGCCCTCGAGGGCGGTGCCGATCCCGTTCGTGCCGGCGAACTCCTCGGCGTAGCTGAAGCCCGGCGCGAGGTTGACCTTGTCGAGGTGCCGGCTCAGTTCTCTGTCCGCGGTCAGGCGCTGTAGGACCATGCCGGTCCGGTCGGTGAGGATGACGCTGATCGGCTGACCGTCGAGATTCTCGTGCAACTGCTGCAACACCGGGAGCGCGCTGCGGGTCAGGGGGATGTCCAGGTCGGGGTCCTCGACGAAGGGCAGGGTGATCCGGTCGGCGGGCAGGTGCCAGTGCCGCCGCGATCGCACCCAGGACGCGAGGATCGGCGGCCGGACGTCTTGCGGCCGGATCGGTTCGAGGGTGAGGAAGTTCAGCCGGGCCGTTGCGGCTCGGCGACTGTCCTCGGCCGAAGGGGTGAGTTCGTCCACGGAGCCTCCCGACACCAGGCAGGGAGAGCGGATCCGCTCGGGCCCCACCCAGTGACTCGCACTTCGAGCGTAGTACACCCAGCCGCAAGCGGTGTCTCAGATTGAGACAACCAGCCGTGGTTTCCGGGCTTGTGATGCGAGGAGGGCGATCAGGAGGTTCCGATGGAGAACGGTATCCCGAGCCAGGAGTCGTACAACCCGTGGACCGTCGTGCACGTCGTCTTCGAACACCTGGCCGACGTCGGCCTCCATCCGGTCCTCGGCGCGACCGGGCACCCGGGCGAGCCGGCCGCCGAGCTGCTGCGGTGCTTCGGCATCCACCCTGATCTGCAAGGCGATCAGCGTCTCGCGCAGGAGAAGGACGCCCGGCTGGCCGAGCTCCGGCAGGCGATGTTCGGCGAGCCGTGAAGTCTGTGACGCGCATCTCAATTTGAGACCTCTCCGCGGTGGCAGCGGGCATGTACTGCAAGAACAGTCGGCCACGCGAGCGGGAGGAGTGCCATGAGTCGCCAGAGTGTGGCGAGGGCCCACCAGAAGATCCAGGAGTTGTCCTGGGAACCGGCGTACCACGAGCCGGTCTCCCAGTACGGAACCGACTACACGTTCCAGAAGGCACAGAAGAAGGACCCGCTGAAGCAGGTCCTGCGGTCGTACTTCCCGATGCAGGAGGAGAAGGACCACCGGGTGTACGGCGCCTCGGACGGCGCGATCCGCGGCAACATGTTCCGCCAGGTGCAGGAGCGCTGGCTGGAGTGGCAGAAGCTCTTCCTCAGCATCATTCCGCTGCCGGAGATCTCCGCCGCCCGGGCGATGCCGCTGCTCTTCCGGACGGTGCCGAACCCTGAGCTGCACAACGGCCAGGCGATCCAGATGATCGACGAGGTCAGGCACTCGACGATCCAGCAGAACCTCAAACGCTTGTACATGAACAACTACATCGACCCGGCGGGGTTCAACTCGAGCCTGCGAGACTTCCAGAGCGACTACTGCGGCACGATCGGGCGTCAGTTCGCCGAAGGCTTCATCACCGGTGACGCGATCACCGCGGCGAGCATCTACCTGACCATCGTGGCCGAGACGGCGTTCACGAACACGCTGTTCGTGGCCATGCCGGCCGAGGCCGCCGCGAACGGTGACTACCTGTTGCCGACGGTGTTCCACTCGGTGCAGTCCGACGAGTCGCGGCACATCAGCAACGGGTACGCGACGCTGCTGATGGCACTCGCCGACGAGGGCAACCACCAGCTGCTCGCCCGTGACCTGCGGTACGCGTGGTGGAACAACCACCGCGTCGTCGACGCCGCGATCGGGACCTTCATCGAGTACGGCACGAAGGACCGCCGCAAGGATCGCGAGAGCTACGCCGAGATGTGGCGGCGGTGGATCTACGACGACTACTACCGCAGCTACCTCGTCCCGTTGGAGAAGTACGGCCTCGAGATCCCGCACGACCTGATCGAGGAGTCCTGGAACCAGATCTGGAACAAGGGCTACGTGCACGAGGTCGCCCAGTTCTTCGCCACCGGCTGGCTCGCCAACTACTGGCGGATCGACCCGATGACGGACAAGGACTTCGAGTGGTTCGAGTACAAGTACCCGGGCTGGTACGACAAGTACGGCGCGTGGTGGGAGAACTACAACCGGCTGTCGATGCCGAACGGACACAAGCCGATCGTGTTCGAGGACGTCGACTACGAGTACCCGCACCGGTGCTGGACCTGCATGGTCCCGTGCCTGGTCCGCGAGGACATGGTGATGGCCAAGGTCGACGGCCAGTGGCGGACCTACTGCCACGAGATGTGCAAGTGGACCGACGAGACGGCGTTCCGGCCGACGTACCAGGGCCGGCAGACGCCGAACATGGGCCAGCTGATCGGTCACCGCGAGTGGGAGACCCTGTACCACGGCTGGAACTGGGCCGACGTGGTCTCGGACATGGGATTCGTCCGTGACGACGGCAAGACGATGGTCGCGCAGCCACACCTCAACCTCGACCCGAGCAAGATGTGGACGCTGGACCACCTGCGCAGGTGCCCGCCGCTGGCGAGCCCGAACGTGCTGCTGAACGAGATGAGTGACGACGAGCGGACCGCGTTCGCCGCTCGCTACGTACGCGGAGGCCCTGCCGGACGGGCACCGGCCGACGCCTGAACCCCTCCAAGGGGCGGGTGGGTGCGCCTGGTACCCGCCCGCCCCGATTCATCCCCCGGACCAGCAGCAGGAGCCATGGGCGAGAAACATGTCGTGAGGTTCGAACCTGTCGGCATCGAGATCGAGGTCGACGAGGAGCAGACGATCCTGCGCGCCGCGGCGGAGCAGGGCGTGATGCTGATGCACGGCTGCAAGGAGGGACAGTGCTCGTCCTGCAAGTCCTTCGTCCTGGACGGGGATGACATCGAGCTCGAGCGGTACTCGACGTTCGCACTGCCGGAGTACGAGCTGGACGAGGGCTACACCTTGTTGTGCCGCGCGCATCCGTACGAGGACCTCACGATCGAGTTGCTCAACTACGACGAGGACATGATCCGCTCCGGGCTGCCGATCCAGGAACGCAACGCCGAGGTGGTCGCGATCACGCCGGTCACCCACGACCTGCGCCATCTCGTCCTGAAGCTGGTGGATCCCGGCGAGCTGAAGTTCTTCCCCGGTCAGTACGTCGACATCCAGGTGCCGGGCTGGGACGCCACTCGCTCGTTCTCGATGGCGAACACGTCCAGCCGGGAGAGCGGTCAGCTGGAGTTCGTCATCAAGGTCTACCCGGGCGGCATCTTCTCGGAGTTCCTCGACCGGAAACTGCAGGTCGGTCACCGGCTGGAGCTGTCCGGGCCGTTCGGGGTCTTCACCCTGCGGGACAACCCCGACGCCCGGCTGATCTTTGTGGGTGGCGGGGCCGGGATGGCGCCGATCCTGGCGCTGCTGCGGTCGATGGCCGAGCGGGGGATCGACCGGCCCACGACGTACTACTACGGTGCCCGCACCCGCCGGGACCTGTGCTTCGACGAGGAGTTCCGGCGGCTCGAGGAGACGCTGCCGCGGTTCCGCTACGTGCCGGCGCTGTCCGAGGACGAGTGGGACGGGGAGGTCGGTCTGATCACCGATGTCGTCCGCCGGCACGAGCCGGACCTGACCGGCGCCGACGCCTACGTGTGTGGGCCGCCCCCGATGGTCGAGGCCGCAATCCCGATGCTCGAGGGCCTGGGCGTCGTCACGAAGCGCATCTACTACGACAAGTTCACCACGACCGGCGACGCCGGTGACTCGAAGGTGCTGGAGGCAGAGAGCCGATGACCACCACACAAGACTCCGCCGCAGAGCGGAGCGTGCCGAAGCCGGTCTTCACCGACGCCGAAGCTGGCGCTCGCGTGTTCCCGGACTCGGATTCACGGCGGTACAACTACTACACGCCGCAGAAGCGCAAGCAGAGCCACTACGAGGACGTGACCGTCGAGGTCCAACCGGATCCGCGGCACTACCTCACCCAGGGCTGGCTGTACGGGTTCGCCGACGGGCGCGGCGGGTATCCGCTGGACTGGACCGTGCTGAAGGCGTGGGGCTCGGACAAGCCCGAGCCGCAGCGCGGAATAGGCACCGGCGGCATGGTCGTCAAGGAGTGGCCGGCGACCGGCTGGCACGAGTTCCGGGACCCGAACGAGGAGTGGGAGCTCACGCTCTACCGCTACAACTCCAACGTCGTCCGCCAGGTCACCCAGAACGTCGAGGCCGCCAAGCAGTCGAAGGCCTTCGAGCAGTGGAACACCAACTGGGTGCGCTTCGTCGAGCACCACATCGGCGCCTGGATGCACGTGGATCACGGTCTCGGCCTCTACCTGTACGCCAACGCGAACCGGCGCGCGCCGACGAACATGCACAACAACGCGATCTCGGTGAACAGCATGCACAGGATCCGCGCCGCGCAGGACCTCGCGCTGTACAACCTGACCCTGTCCGAGGAGATCGAGGGCTTCGACGGCACCGCCCACCTGGAGACGTGGAAGTCCGACCCGGCCTGGCAGGGCGTGCGCGACCTCGCCGAGCGGCTGACCGCGATCGACGACTGGTGTGAGGCGATCTTCGCCGCGAACGTCGTGTTCGAGCCGCTCGTCGGCGAACTGTTCCGCAGCCAGCTGGTCCAGCAGGCCGCTCCGCGCAACGGCGACTTTGTCACCCCGACCGTGATCGGCGCCGCCGAGTACGACTTCGCCGAGCGCGACCTGCGCTACACGACGGCGATGTTCGAGCTGCTCACCAACGACCGTGAGTTCGCCGACCACAACAGGGCGATCATGCAGGACTGGGCCTCGGACTGGACCACGCGTTCGTTGGAGGCGGCCCGCATCCTGCAGCCGCTGTGGTCGCAGCCGGATGCGAAACCGCCACGGTTCGAGGACGGCCTCGACCGGGTCAAGAGCCGGTTCAGCGGCATCCTGTCCTCGTTGGGCCTCGAAGAACCGAAGGAGTTGGCACAGTGACCACGCTCAAGGCAGTCCACGAGAGCCCCTTCAAGTCGAACAGCACCGCGTCCAACAAGGCCGGATTCACCCTGATGAACAATCAGGTCGGCGCGGTCGTGGCCGAGGTGATGAGTCACAAGGACAACGTGACCGTGACGCCGCTGCCGTCGATGATCCGCGTCGACGCAGTCGGCCGGATGGACGTCGTGTACGACCAGATCTCCGAGGCTCTCGGTGAGGAGCCCGGCTACTTCGACCAGGCCGAGTTCGAGGAGAACATGTCGACGCACTACGGCCGGATGATCCACACCGACGACCGGACGATCCTGGTCGCCAATCCCGAGGACGCGGCCGAGTACCTCGGCTTCGACCTGACCGCAACCAAGTAAGGGGGTCCGGACGTGTACGAGAAGAACGGCGAGAAGTACTACGTGGTCGACAGCCACATGCACTTCTGGGACGCGGGTCCGGACAACTGGGTGCCGGGCGCGGAACAGTACGCGAAGGGCTGGATCGAGTGCTTCCACGCCTACCAGAGTCTCGCGCCGAAGGAGACCCACTGGACCATCGAGAAGTTCATGAAGTACTCCGAGGACGACCTGATGAAGGACGTCTTCGAGGACGGCTATGTGGATGTCGCGGTGTTCCAGCCGACGTACCTGAAGGAGTGGTACAAGGACGGGTTCAACACCACCGAGAAGAACGCCGCGCTGGGTGAGAAGCACCCGGGCATGTTCGTCCACAACACCCGGTTCGACCCGCGGGACGGCGACAACGGGCTGGAGGAGCTGAAGCGCAACGTCGACCGGTACGGCTCGCGCGGCGTCAAGCTCTACACCGCCGAGTGGAACAACGGATCGCGTGGCTACAAGCTCAGCGACCCCGGGGCGTACCGCTACCTGGAGAAGGCCCAGGAGCTCGGGATCAAGAACATCCACGTCCACAAGGGCCCCACGATCTGGCCGCTGGACAAGGACGCGTTCGACGTCTCCGACATCGACCACGCGGCGACCGACTTCCCCGACCTGAACTTCATCGTCGAGCACGTCGGGCTGCCGCGGATCGAGGACTTCTGCTTCATGGCGACCCAGGAACCCAACGTGTACGCCGGTCTGTCCGTCGTCATCGGCGGCCTGATGAACGCCCGGCCACGGTTCTTCGCGAAGGTGATGGGGGAGCTGCTGTTCTGGGTCGGCGAGGACAAGATGACCTTCGGCAGCGACTACGCCATCTGGGAGCCGAAGTGGCAGATCGAGGGCTTCGTCGACTGGGAGTTCCCCGAAGGCGACGAGTTCACCGACTACCCGCGGCTCGGGGTCGAGGGCAAGAAGAAGATCCTCGGGCTGAACGCGGCCAAGCTGTACGACCTCAAGGTGCCCGACGAGTATCAACTCAAGGAGGCGACGCCGGCCGCGCCTGACGACGCGAAGCTGGTCACGCAGTAATGACGGCACTGGTGACGGAACGGTCCAGGGCGGTGCTCACCGCCCTGGACGCGGTTCGGGATCCGGAGCTGGACGAGCCGATCACGACGCTGGGGTTCGTGTCCACCTGCGTCGTCTCGGCGGCCGGCGATGCCGTCGTGCGGCTGCGCCTGCCGACGTACTTCTGTGCGCCGAACTTCGCCTTCCTGATGGTCGCCGACGCGTACGACGTGGTGTCCGCGCTCCCCGAAGTCCGCAGTGCCGATGTGGCGCTCGAGGATCACTTCGCGGCCGATCAGATCAACGCCGGGGTCGCGGCTCGGGCGGGCTTCGTCGCGTCGTTCGCGGGTGAGGCGGTCGACGAACTGGACGAGCTGCGCCGGACCTTCGTGACCAAGGCGATGCTGGCCGGAACCGACCAGGTGTGCCGGCAACTGATGGCCGCCGGCACCGATCGGGGGGACCTGACCGGCCTGACGCTGGGCGACGTACCGGCATCGACCGAGCTCGACCGGCTGCTGCGGCGGCGGGCCGAGCTCGGACTGCGGACGGACCCGGCCGCACCGCTCCTGATCGACCCCGGCACCGGTACCGCGATCACCGGCGCCGGGGCGCCGAAGTATCTGGGCATGGCACGCCTCACCCGGACCGGGATCGAGGCCAACACCGGCATCTGTAGGGGAATGCTGCGGCACCGGTACGCCGAGACCGGTGCAGGCGAGGAGGCAGAGGGATGAAGGCCGTTCGACTGCACGGATACCACCAGCAGCCAGTGGTCGAGGACGTACCGGAACCGGTCGTCAAGGGACCGCTGGACGTGATCGTCAAGATCGGCGGCGCCGGCGTGTGCCGCACCGACCTGCACATCATCGAGGGGCAGTGGGACGCGGCGATGCACCCGACCCTGCCGTACACGATCGGCCACGAGAACGCCGGCTGGGTACACGAGATCGGCTCCGCCGTCACCAATGTGCAGGTCGGTGACACGGTCATCCTGCACCCGACACCGACGTGCGGCCTCTGCCAGGCCTGCCGCGCCGGCAACGACATGCATTGCTCCAACAGCACGTTCCCGGGCCTCGACAGCGACGGCGGGATGGCGGAGTACCTCCTCACCTCGGCACGCGCCTGCGTGAAGCTCGACCCGAGCACCAAGCCAGAAGACGTGGCGGCACTCGCCGACGCCGGCATCACGGCGTACCACGCGGTCCGCAAGGCGATCCCGCTGCTGCCACCCGGTACGACGTGTGTCGTGATCGGCGCGGGTGGTCTCGGGCACATCGGCGTGCAGTGCCTGGCGGCGCTGACCGCGACCCGGATCATCGTCGTCGACCGCAACCCCGAGGCGCTCAAGCTGGCCGAGCAGCTCGGCGCGGACCAGACGGTGGTTGCCGATGGCAATCAGGTCCAGACCGTGCTCGACCTCACCGGCGGCGCCGGGGCGAACGTCGTACTGGACTTCGTCGCCGAGCAGGGCGCCGAGCAGGACGGCTTCGCGATGACGGCGGCCGGCGGTTCGTACTTCGTCATCGGGTACGGCGGCCAGGTGCAGATCCCGACCCTCGACATCATCTCGACCGAGCGGAACATCGTCGGCAACATCGTCGGCACGTTCAACGAACTGACCGAGCTGATGGCACTCGCGCAGGCCGGCAAGGTCACGCTGCACACCCGGACCTATCCGCTCGCCGCGGCCGCCGAGGCGGTCGCCGATCTCGACGCCGGCCGGGTCCGCGGCCGCGCGATCCTCGTTCCGTAAGTTCACGACCTGGGAGGGCTCTGATGGCCAAGGAACTGCGATTCGGTGAGAACGCCCGCGACCTGCTGCTGGCCGGGGTGGACCAGTTGGCGGACGCGGTGAAGTCGACACTTGGCCCCAAGGGCCGCAACGTGATCCTGGAGAAGATCACCGGGTCGCCGGTGGTCACCAACGACGGCGTCACGATCGCGCGGGAGATCTTCCTGAAGAACCAGTTCGAGAACATGGGTGCCCAGCTGGTCAAGGAAGCGGCGATCAAGACCAACGACATCGTCGGCGACGGCACCACCACCGCGACCGTGATCGCCCAGGCGATCATCCGCGAGGGTATGGCCGCGATCGGCACCGGTGGCAACCCCGTCCTGGTGAAACGGGGCATCGATCTGGCCGTCGGCAAGCTGGTCGAGCGGCTGCGCGAGGTCGCCCACCCGGTCGAGACCGAGCTGGACTTCGCCCGGGTGGCGGCGATCTCGGCGAACGACGACGACCTCGTCGGCGCGGCGATCGCGAAGGCCCTGTTCACGATCGGGGACGGCGGCATCGTCACCGTCGAGGAGTCGGCCACGCACGGCATGGGCGTCGACTTCGTCGAGGGATTCGAGTTCGACAACGGGTACCTCTCGCCGTACATGGTGACTGACCCGGGCAGCCTGCAGGCCAACCTCGACGACCCCTACATCCTGTTGTGCAGCGAGAAGATCACCAAGGTTCAGGAGATCATGCCGCTGCTGGACAAGATCATGCGTGAGCCGCGGCCGCTGGTGATCATCGCGGAGAACCTCGAGGGGACCGCGCTCAGCATGCTGGTGCACAACCATGTGAACGGGCTGTTCCAGTGCGTCGCGATCAGGGCACCGGGCTTCGGCGACCGGCGGCTGCACAAACTGGAGGACATCGCCGCGATCACCGGCGGCGCGGTCTACAGCCGGCACTCCGGTTTCAGCCTGGAGACGATGACCGTCGCCCAACTGGGCCGCGCGGACCAGGTCCGGGTGAATGCGGATCGTACGGCGATCGTGGCGTCGTCCGGGCGCGAGCAGGAGGTCGCGTTCCGGATCGCGCAGTTGCGTGCCGAGTTGGAGCGTGCGACCTTCGGCGTCGACGAGGACGTGCTGACCGAACGGATCGGTTCCCTGTCCGGCAAGGTCGCGGTCATCCGGGTCGGTGCGCCGACGCCGGCCGAGCTCAAGGAACTCCAGCACCGGGTCGAGGACGCGTTGTCGGCCACCCGGGCCGCGATGGCCGAGGGCATCGTCGCCGGCGGCGGGATGGCTTTGCTCCATGCCGCGCCCGCGCTCGACGCCTTGGATGTGAAGGGCGACTACGCGACCGGTGTCGAGATCGTCCGGCGCGCCCTGCGGGAGCCGGCGTACCTGATCGCGACGAACGCCGGCTACTCGGGCGCGGAGGTGCTCGAGCGAACCACCCAGATGGGTGTCGACGACGGCTTCGACGCGCTCGAAGGCCGCTACGGCAACATGCTCGAGATGGGCATCATCGACCCGCTGCGAGTAGCCCGATCGGCCCTCCAGAACGGCGCTTCGGTCGCGGGCCTGCTGCTCACCACGAACACCCTGGTGGCTGAGGAGCAAACCCCGTGGGGCGGCAGCGCGGCCCTGATGACCGAGTACGGCGCCCTCGACGAAGGCCTCCACCAACCATCCCCCGACCCGAGCACACCGCAATCCCTGGGCCTCGGCCCCTCGGTCGGGTGATACATGCGCCGGTTCGGTCACGGGTACCGACCGGTGGGTGAGGCGAGCGGGAGACCTGATAGCGGGGCGATACCGGATCGCCGCGGCCCTTGGCCGCGGCGGGATGGGTGACGTCTACCGCGCAACCGACGAGGTCCTCGGACGGGACGTGGCAGTGAAGCTGATGCTGCCCGTCCCGGGGACGCTCGCCGCCCCCGGGCGCTTCCTGCGGGAGGCGCGCGCCGCGGCGCGGATCCGCGACCCGCACGTCGTCGCGGCGTACGACTTCGGCGACGAGGACGGCTGTTGCTACCTCGCCATGGAACTGGTCGGCCATCGCACGGTCGGTGAGGAGCTCAGATGCGAGGGCCCGTTCCCGCCGGACCGGGCAGAGCGCGTCATTCGGCAGGCCGCGTCCGGACTGGCCGCCGCTCACCGGCAGGGCATCGTGCATCGTGACATCAAGCCCGGCAATCTGCTGCTGGCCGGCGACGGGTCGGTGAAGGTGGCCGACTTCGGCATCGTGCGTTTGCTCGACGACGCGAGTACGACAATGACCTCGGCCGGGCAGATCGTCGGGACGAGCCACTTCCTCGCGCCGGAACGCGCGCTGGGCAAGCCTGCTGAGCCGCCGTCCGACGTCTATGCGCTCGGTTGTGTGCTGTACCAGGTGCTCACCGGGCATCCGCCGTTCCTGGCCGACGAGCCGGCGTCGATCATGTTCCAGCACGTCGAACGCGCGCCGATCCCGCCGAGCGAACTCCGGCCGGACGTGGCTGGGGATCTCGAGGCCCTGGTGCTGTGGATGCTCGCGAAGGACCCGGCGCGTCGTCCGACTGCGGCGCAGGTTGCCCAGGGCATCAAGCCGCCGGTCGTCCTCGCCGGCGAATCGGACACGACCAGCGTTCTTCCGGTACGCCGGACGCCGACCAGGCCGGTGCTTGCCGGGACAGCTGCGGCGATCACTCTGCTGGCGTCGGCTGTCCTCGGGATCGCCTTGTCGACAAGGGATGTGGACGTGCCGGCGACGAACGACCTGTCGCCGGGCGAGCAGTTCACGCCGTCGCCGGCGATTCGCAGTACGCCGCGATCGCCGGTGGCCGTCCACACGACGACGTCTCGGCCCTCAGCCGCCTCGCCACGACACGTGCCCACGACCCACAGCGCCAGCCCCCCGCACGGGAAACCCGACAAACCCGGCCAGAACAAGCCGAAGAAGCCTAAGCCCTGAGCTCAGTCGTGCGGCTCGGGTTCGTGGGTGGCGCGGACGTACGCCGGAATCGCCAGCCAGAAGGTGACGAACCACGCCAGGACGGCCGCAACGATGACGATCGCGGCCGTTCTGGACATCACGACGTCCAGCGCGATCAACACTCCACCGCAGATCGCGGCGACCAGGAAGACCAGGCCCGCGCGGGCGAGCCGATCGGTGATGGTGACCAGCCGATCGCGGAGCCCCTGGCGGTAGACCATGCGGTGGAACGACACCGGCGCGAGGAAGAGTGCGACTGCCAGCGCCGAGGCGACCAGCGTCGCGGCGTACACGCCGTGGGTGAACCCGTCGGCGGCGTGGAACTGGTTCTGGAAGGCGATGCTCAGCAGGAAGGCGAACAGGATCTGCGTCCCGGTCTGGGCCAGGCGCAGTTCCTGCAGCAGTTCGTTCCAATGGCGATCCAGCTGCTCGCCGGAGTCCTCTTCCTCTCGCTGGTAGCGGATCATCGGTGGCTCGTTACCGGCTGCGGGCCGTCCGGGCGGCGATGATGCCGGTTGCCGCCGCCGCACCGGCGGCGATGACACCGACGAGGGTGCGATGCCGGGACATCCAGAACTCGTAGCTGCGACTCGTCGATCGGTCGTCGAAGGCGCCGTGCGTGCCGAAGTCGTGGCCGTCGTAGCCGTCGGCCGGATGCCAGAGATTCGCGGCGCGGGGGTCTTCGGGCAGGTTCGTCTGCTGCGACTTGTACCCGGTCCGCGCCAGGTAGTGGTCCAGGAGGCCGGCCGCGAACTTGTTGGCGATCACGGTGCCCATGGTCGGTCCGCCGATCCAGTACTCGCGGCGGCGCGGGTGATCCGCGGCGTACACAACCGCGTCGGCGGCCACCTCGGGCTGGTAGATCGGGGGCACCGGCTGGGGGTGTTTGGGCAGTCTGGACAGCACCCAGGAGAACTGCGGTGTGTTCACCGCGGGCATCTGGACCATGGTGACGTGCACGTTGGACTTGTCGTGCAGCAGTTCGCTGCGCAACGAGTCGTGGAAACCCTGGACGGCATGTTTGGCTCCGCAGTACGCCGACTGCAGCGGGATGCCGCGGTAGGCCAGGGCCGACCCGACCTGCACGATCGTGCCGCGGTCGCGCGGGGCCATCCGGTCCAGGGCGGCACGGGTGCCGTAGACGTAGCCGAGATACGTGACCTCGGTGGCGCGCTTGAACTCGTCCGGATCGATCTGCAGGAACGGTGCGAACACCGATGTGAACGCGACGTTCGCCCAGACGTCGATCGGCCCCAGTTCCGCTTCCACCTGTGCAGCGGCCTTCTCGACCTGCTCGTAGTCGGCGACGTCGACCGGGATCGTCAGCGCCGTACCGCCCGCGGCCTCTACCTCCCGCGCCGCGCCGTCCAGCCCTGCCTCGCCCCGCGCCAGCAGCGCGACCTTGGCACCCCGCCGGCCGAACGCGATCGCGCTCGCCCGCCCGATCCCAGCGCTCGCTCCGGTCACCACGACAACTTGCCGGTCCTTCGGCACCACAGACCTCCTCGGATCACTTTGACGCTCCCGGTACCCAGGTCGAACAGACCTGATGCGGCGCGAAGGTCGTTTGGTCGTCAGCGGTGGGCGAGGTGGCGGAGGAGGGCGGTCAGGCCGGCGGTTTGGTAATGCCAGAAGGTGGTGATGGTGGCGCGAAGGGTCGGCTCGGATTCGTTGTGGAGGAGGATCCGGGCGAGGGTGGTGGCAGTGTTCGACCAGATGGACTCGAGGAGGTCCCGGTCGCCTGCTGTGACCGCGTTGGCCGGTAATGCGTTGGCCAGGGCGTCGACGGAGCGGGCGTTCAGGCGGCGTACGACGGCGCCGAAGGCTTCACCAATCCGTTCGGCGAGGTCCTCGGTGGGTTCCTCGCCGCGATGCTCTACGACACCGTCGGCCCGGCCCTGCTCGCCACCCTCCCGCCCGGCCGCTTCATCAAGACCCTCGACCTCAACACCACCTTCGTCCGCCCGACCGCCACCGGCCGGTTGACCGGACGTGGTCGCGTCGTCACCCGCAACGGAGACAACGCCATCCTGGAAGGCACCCTGTATGACGCCGACGACCGGATCGTCGCCACCGCGACCGCCACCGCCCTTGTCGTAGACGTTGCCTAGCGCAACAAACTCACCTGATCGGGAGAACCCCCGAACGTACTGCCGACCCGCCGCCTCCCTGTGAGGGGTCAACCGGCTCTTCTGCTTGATGTGTGGGTGATGTGACGGGCGGTAGGTCATCGGTGAGACCACCGGCCGCACAGGTTTGCGGGGCACGCGACGAGGTTGCCGGGCACGCCGTCGCGTTGGTTGTCCGGCGGTTCGGCACCTCGCCCAGGTAGTAGGCGGACCGGGTGCGCATTTGGTGGGTTGACGTCCGAGATGGTGGGTTGCCGTACTGGATTCCGAGGCGCCAACCCACCATCTCGGACGTCAACCCATGAAATGGGTCGCTCGGGACCATGTCCGCGCCGACACACAGCGCCGGCCGGGGACCGGAGCCGGTGGGCTGGGGCAGGTCGTGGTCGTGGTCGGGGCCGGTGGGCTGGGGCCGTGGGGTGGGACGGGTCGTGGTGGGTTGGGACAAGGAATTGCCTGTCTCAGCCCACCACGACCTGTCCCGGCCCACCAGAGGTGGACCGATCCGCGGGGGAACAGCCCGCCGGAACCGCCCGGCCCGGCCTCGGCACACCCTCCACCTTGCCTCCTTGCGCACCCCAGTGACATCGCCCCCTATCCCGACCACCCGGCTGGCGATCACCCATGCGTCGAGCAGAAGAGCCCGGGAGCGCAGGGTGAGCTGGGCGCCACCGGACCCACCGACGCGAGCCAATGGGGTTGAGAACCGCCGACCCCGATTACCTCCCCAACGCTGCTTGACGCGGCACCAGCTCTCGAGCTGCCGCATCGCGCGTCAGCTGCCAGGCAGTGATCGCGGCAGGCCGAACGACGGAAGGACACTGTTGTCGAAGCGGGTCAGGGCGGAGATCCGGTCGCCGGTGAGGGTGAGGACGAGGAGACCGGTGCCGTGGCGGATGCCGTCGGTGGGGGCGTAGAGGTAGGTCCCGAACGCCACCTGCCCGTTCGCTCGCGTCGGCACGAGGTCGTACCTGCGGTGGCTGATGATGCTGGCGTAGAAACGGGACACGGCATCGCGGCCGCGGTACTCGAGGGGGATCGGGGGCATGGACAGACGGACGTCGTCGGTGAGCAACGCAACCAGCGTGTCGACGTCGCCGGCGCCGTACGCGCGGACGAACTTCGCCACGAGCGCCTGCTCGGCGGGTGAGTTCGGCGCCGGGGCCGAGTGCTCGCCGGTCGGCAGGCGGCGCTGTAGGCCGGCGCGGGCGCGTTTGAGCGCGCTGTTGACCGAGACAACGGTCGAGTCGAGCATCTCGGCCACCTCGTCGGCGTGGTAACCGAGCACCTCGCGCAGGATGAGTACGGCGCGCTGGCGAGCGGGCAGGACCTGCAATGCGGTCACGAACGCCAGCGACAGCGCTTCGGTCTGTTCGTAGCGCGCCTCCGGGCCGAGCGGTCCGTCGATCGCACCCTCGAGCAATGCGTCGGGATAGGGCTCGAGCCACACGACTTCGCTGAACCCGGTCGGCTCGGGGGGTTCGATCTCGGGCACGTCCCACTCCTTGGCCTGGCGTCGCTTGGCCGAGCGGAGCGCGTTGAGGCACCGATTGGTCGCGATCCGGTAGAGCCAGGTGCGGATCGATGCGCGGCCCTCGAATCCACCGAGGCCCTCCCAGGCCGACAGCAGTGCGTCCTGGAGCGCATCCTCGGCGTCCTGGAAGGAGCCGAGCATCCGGTAGCAGTGCACCAGCAGCTCTCGGCGGTAGGGCTCGGTCAGCTCCCGGAACGCACCGCCGTCGCCGGCCCGTGCCTTGGTCATCAGCTCGGTTGTCACCACTCCACCCTCGCGTCATGTCTCCGCAGTCTTTGTCCCGCTCACCAGTATCGACACCGGCCGAGCCGCGAACTGGGCGGTCGGCGCGCGACCAGTTTCCCGGCGCCGTGCTGTCTACCTCCTCGACAGCTCGAATTCCTCAACTAGGAGACGGTGCAATGACAATCGCAGACAAGACAGTGCTGGTCACCGGCGCCAATCGCGGCATCGGTCAGGCGCTGGTCGAGGACGCCTTGAAGAGAGGCGCGAGACGGGTGTACGCCGGCACGCGTCGGCCGCTGGTCCACTCGGATGAGCGGGTCACGCCTCTCACTCTGGACGTGACTGACGCGACGCAGATCCAGGCGGCGGTCGAGAGCGTCGCATCGCTCGATGTCCTGATCAACAACGCCGGCATCGCGCTGTACGACGACCTCGGCGACCGGGCCGCGATCGAACAGAGCCTCGACGTCAATCTCTACGGCACGTACGGCGTGACCCAGGCCTTCCTGCCGTTGCTGGTCGGTTCCGGGGGAGCGATCGTCAACGTGTTGTCGGTGATGGCGTTCGCGCCGCTGCCGCTGATTCCGTCGTACTCGCTCTCGAAGGCGGCCGCGTTCTCCCTGTCGCAGTCGCTGCGCGGCCTCCTGGCCGGCCAGGGCGTCAGCGTCCACGCCGTCTTGACCGGTCCCGTCGACACCGAGATGTCCCGCGACCTCGACGTACCGAAGGCCTCTCCGGAGTACGTCGCGCGCGCCATCCTCGACGGTGTGGAGAAGGGCGAGGACGACATCTTCCCGGACCCGATGTCGGAGTCCATGGCTGACAGTTGGCGCTCCAGCGCAGCCAAGGCCCTCGAACGCCAGTTCGCCGCCCTCGCACCAGAGCCCGCCAAGTCGTCAGCGAGGTCGGTCGCCTAGTCCTGTTCGGAGTAGAGGTCCTCGCGGTCGAGTTCGGCGTAACGGCGGCGGACCTGGTCTTCCGGCTGGCCCTTGCGCCAGAGGGCCAGGGCGATGTCGGCAGGAGCAGGGGCCGCGGTCGGTTGCCAGGTTTCGGGGATCCACGTGTGTGAGCGGCGGAAGGCCTTTGTGCAGTGGAAGAAGACCTCTTCGACGTCGACGAGCAGGGCCAGCGACGGTCTGTGTCCCTTGACCACCAACTCGTCGAGGTTCGGCAGGTCGGTGATCAGCCGGGCGCGACCGTTGATGCGCAGGGTGTCGCTCCGGCCCGGAACGATCAGGATCAGACCGACGTGCGGGTTCTCGAGGATGTTGTGGAAGCCGTCCATCCGCCGGTTGCCAGGGCGTTCCGGGATGGCCAGCCGGGTCGGGCCGAGCACGCGCACGAACCCGGCTGGGTCGCCCTTGGGCGAGACGTCGCAACGCCCGTCGGCCGAGGATGTGGCCACGAACACCAGACTGGCAGCGGCGATCCATTCGCGGTGCGTGTCCTCGAGGGCGCCGAGCACTTTGTCCCGGACCAAGGGCTTGGGTACGCCGAACGCCTCGAGCTGCTCGACGGTGGTCACAGGGGTCAACGGTTCCATGATGCTCCTGCCGCTCGGACGCTTGTCGACAATCAGACGATCGGAGTCCGGATCCTGTGACAGGTCGGTGGTCTACCCGGCGGGTCTCAGCCGGTCGGTCAGGTAGGTGAGGATCTCGTCTCGTGCTTTCAGGGTGGGGTGGCCGGCCTCGTCGACGAGGTGGGCGGTCACCACGCTGTGGGGTGTCTCGACGACCTCGCGGAAGAACGGGGGCGCATTGGTATTCGCCGTACTGCCGGGGAGAACGCGGCCGTCGAAGGCGTCGCCGAGAAGGGCTTGGTAGGCGGCGAAGCGCTGACCGGTGCACCAGCGGTCGCTGTCGAATCGGTAGGCGAGAACGGTCAGCCCGTCGCGGGTGATGCGGTCCCGGACCGCGATCGCGTCCTCCGCGCTGAGCTCGAGTCCGGCCGGGTCGTCCAGCGGCAGCGACGGGTGGTTGACCACCGGTGCGATGACGGCCGGCTCGAGCGCCATGGTGAGCGCGAAGTTGCCCGTGAAGCACAGCCCGATCGCGCCGACACCGGGGCCGCCGCATTCCGCGTGGGCTTGGCGGGCGAGCCCACGCAACCACGCAGTGACCGGACTCGTGCCGCCCCCGGCGAACGCACGGAACTCTGCACTGACGCACGCGCGCCGGACAACTTCCCTGCCTCCCTCGGCCGTGGGGTAGGCGCCGTCACTCCCGAAGAGCGAAGGGATCTGGACGGTGAAGCCCGCGTCTCGCACCCACCGCGCCAGCCGCAGTACGTCGGGGCTGATGCCGGGCATCTCCGGCATCAGGATCACGGCCGGCCCGGCGCCCGCGACATACACGGTCTTCACCACCCCGTCCACGTCGACGAGTCGGCGGGAGAAGTCCGAGATGCTCATGCGCACAGCCTGAAGCGATCCATCGGCCGACCGCGAGAGGCGAGATCGCCATAGTTGGCGGTAATCTCGCCAAAGACGTGAGGAGCCGAGGGATGAGTGTCCTGCGGGTTGGTGTGCTGGCCTATCCGGGCTGCTTCGCGTCCGAGGTGTACGGCGTACCCGATCTGCTGACCATGGCGACACACGTCGCCGGCCCGGACCAGGTCGGCTACGAGGTGTCGGTCGTGTCGCCTCGCCGGCACGTCGTTGCGTCGGGCGGTGCGCGGTTGGCGGTCTCCGCCGTACGTGACGTCGATGTCCTCGTCGTGCCGGGGTTCGAGCTCGCGCAGGACGTTCACGTGGACGCGACGCTTGCGCCGCTCGGCCCGGAAGTCGCGGTGATCCGCTCGCATGTTGCCGCGGGCAACGCAGTTGTATCGATCTGCGTCGGTGCATTCCTGCTCGCCGAGGCCGGCCTTCTCGCGGGGCGCCGAGCTACGACGTCCTGGCTCTTCGCGGACGAACTGGCTCGACGCTGTCCGGACACCGAGGTCCGGCCCGAGCAACTGGTCGTCACCGACACGGGGGTGACGACGACGGCCGCGTTCAGTGCGATGTACGACTTCGCGCTGGCCCTGATCCGGGAACACCA
Source organism: Kribbella sp. NBC_01510 (assembly GCF_045040325.1). Classification (NCBI taxonomy): domain Bacteria; kingdom Bacillati; phylum Actinomycetota; class Actinomycetes; order Propionibacteriales; family Kribbellaceae; genus Kribbella; species Kribbella sp. NBC_01510. The sequence continues at coordinate 4,273,500 of NZ_CP109418.1, forward strand.
CGGTGCGGCGGTCGCGAGGACGACCGCGAGGGTCGCACTTGTCGATGACGCGCGTACGTCGCAGACGCCGTACGTCGACGCGACACTCCTGCCGCAGCCGGGAAGCGAGTTCTCCCGAAGGGTCATGCGACAGCTCGACCAGAACCTCGCCGACCGCTACGACCTCGTCGCGTTGGCGGCCGCCTTCGATGTCAGTACTCGCACGTTGCTCCGGCGGTTCGCGGCCGAGACCAGCCAGAGCCCGCTCGATTACCTTCAGGCGTCGCGCGTGAGTCGTGCCCGGCATCTCCTGGAGACCACGGACCGGACCATCACCAGCATCTCTACCGCGGTCGGGTACAAGAATCCCGGAACGTTTGCGGCTCTCTTCACCAGGCAGCTGGGCCAGCGGCCCAGCGAATACCGGGCAGCGTTCCGACGCGGTCGTGACGGCCTTTGATCCAGGGCTCCAGATTGTTGCGTGAGGCCGTTTGGTGGCGGGTACCGGGCGGCTAGTTTCAGTGGTGGTACGGAAGAGTGCCATTTCGGTAAGTCCTTGTTGCGAGGCAGAGATGCTGCGCCCTCAGGCCTAGCCAGGCCACCCTCCTCAGCCCTGTGTTGCCGTGCTTTCTCGTACGGCGGATCAGGCGCGGGCTGACCCACGACGTCAATCAATGCTCCTGGAAGGAGCCGTCACATGACGCATACAACGAACCATTGGATGGACTCGGACAGTCCGCCCACCGAAGGGGTCGCCGGGACAGCCCGGGACGAAGCCGGGCAGTTGAAGGAGACGTCGGCCGACGCCGCCCGTCAGGTTGCGGGGACCGTGAAGGACAAGGCATCGAACGTGACGTCGGATGTCCGGGAGCAGACCCGGCGGCTGGCCCATCAGACGCGGAACGAGCTGGTCGGGCAGGCGAGCCAGCAGAAGGACCGGGCCACGAACGGACTCCGTTCGGTGAGCGATGAGCTGCGCGGGATGGCCGAGCACGGTCAGTCCGGCCTGGGTGCTCAGCTGGCACGGCACGGTGCGGGCTTCGCGGATCAGGCTGCGGACTTCCTGCAGCAGCACGAGCCTGGCGATCTGCTGGACGAGGTCCGCGGGTTCGCGCGGCGCAAGCCTGGCACGTTCCTGCTGGTGGCCGCGGCCGCCGGCGTCGTGGCCGGTCGCCTCACGCGTGCCCTGGCAGCAGGCGGCACCAATGCGTCGGGCAGCAGCGGTACGCCGTACAGCAATGGATCGGTAAGCGGCAACGGCATGCCGGGGCAACCGGTCGGTGGCGCGGATGTCGACGACTATCTCGTCCCGCCGCCGGTTGCGCCCAACCAGGATCTCGGCGCCCCGGTCCAGTCCAGGTACTCGCCCGGACCGGGGCTGTGACATGACTGTCGACGGATCACCGCCGGGCAGCAGTCCGGCCCGGCTGTCGATGGACGAGTCGGTCGGTCAGCTGGTCTCCCAGCTGACCACCGACCTGGGGCAACTCACGCGCCAGGAACTGGCGCTGGCCAAGGCCGAACTCCAGGCGGAGGCGAAGAAGGCCGGCAAGGGCGCAGGCATGCTCGGCGGTGCGGCGTTCGCCGGCTGGATGGTCGCCCTCTTCCTCTCCTTGACGGTGATGTGGGCTCTCGACGAGGCCATGGATCTCATCTGGGCAGCGCTCATCGTTGCCGCCGTCTGGGCGGTCGTGGCCGCCGTACTGGCGACGACGGGACGCAAGGAGCTCCAGGAAGTCAATCCGAAACCCGACCAGACGGTCGAATCACTCAAGGAGGATGCGAAATGGCTGAAGACCCGGAAGAGCTGAAGCGCGACATCGAGCAGACGCGGCGCAACGTGGGCCGCGACGTGGACGCCTTGACGGAGAAGGTCAGTCCTGGTCGCGTCGTCGGCCGGCGGGTCGACCGGGCTCGCGGTGGGGTCCATCGGCTGAAGGAGCACGTGATGGGCTCGGCAGAGTCCGTGGGCGGATCCGTGAGCGATACCGCCGGTTCGGCCGTGTCGACCGTGCAGGACGCGGGCAGCAAGGTCGGTGACGCTGTCAGTTCCGCGCCGGACATGGCCCGGGCCCGGACTCGCGGTACGCCGCTGGCCGCCGGGCTGATCGCGTTCGCGGCCGGATGGGTCGCGGCCGCCGCGCTCCCGGCGTCGACGCGGGAACGCGACCTGGCGCAGGACACCAAGGACAAGGCGATGGAGGCCGCCGGTCCGGTGAAGGAGCAGGCCGCCCAGATGGCGCACGAGGTGAAGGACAACCTCCAGGAGCCGGCCCAGCAGGCTGTCGAGAACGTCAAGCAGTCCGCATCCCAGGCAGCGACCGACGTGGCCGACGAGAGCCGCTCGGCGGCTCACCAGGTCGCGGACGATGCCAAGCACTCGGCGGACAACATCCGGCGGGCCGGTCCCTCGAGCTGATGAGCGACGAACGGCGGGACGTTCCGGGACTGGATGCCGAGAAGCCGACCGAGATTCCGGCGACCGGCTGGTGGCAGGTGATCCGGCGAGCTTGGGCCGAGGCCAAGGCCGACCAGGTTCCGCTGCTTGCGGCCGGGGTCGCGTTCTTCGGTTTCCTCTCGCTGTTTCCTGCCGTCGTCGCCGGAGTGTTGGCCTATGGGCTGGTCGCGGATCCGACTCAGATCCGCAACCAGGTCAAGGATCTGACCGCGGCCATGCCGGCGTCAGGGCGCGATCTGCTGCTCCAGCAGCTCGACGCTCTGACCTCGGCGCCACGGCAGGGGCTGGGGATCGGCGTCGCGATCGCCGTGGTGGCTGCGTTGTGGAGCGCGTCAGGAGGTGCGGGGTACCTCCTGACCGCTGTCAACCTCGCGTACGACGAGGACGAGACGCGCGGGTTCGTCCGCCGCAAGCTCCTGGCACTGGGCATGACGTTGGGCGCGATCGTCTTCGTCCTGCTCGCGATCGCCCTGTTCACGGCCGGCGCGGCGATCGGGAACGATGTGGCCACGCCGGTCCGGATCCTGCTCGAGGCGGTACGGCTGGTGCTGGCCGTCGTACTGATCACGGTGGCGCTCGCGGTCACCTACCGGCTGGGGCCGGATCGGGACGCCCCACGCATCCGCTGGGTGTCCACGGGCGCCGTGGTCGCGACCGTCATCTGGCTGATCGCGTCGATCGGTTTCTCGATCTATGTCGAGACGTTCGGTAACTACGCCAAGACCTACGGCAGTCTGGCCGCGGTGGTGGTCCTGATGTTGTGGCTGTGGCTCACCGCGTACGCCGTACTGCTCGGAGCCGAGATCAACGCCGAGACCGAGCAGCAGACCGCCCGGGACACTACGAAAGGTGAGCCGCGTCCCCTCGGCGAGCGAAACGCCGTCAAGGCCGACTCCATCCCGCAGTAGCTTTGGGCTGTACCGGCGTGCATGTGGGCGATTCGGGTACCGGTTGTGGCGTGAATGAGGACCGACTCCTGAATCTGGCGCAGCGGCTGGGGAAGTCGCTGACTCCGGGCGACCTCGACCACACGCTCAGTCGCATCACGGCTGCGGCGGTCGAGGCGCTGCCCGAGACCGACTACGCGAGCATCACTATCCTGCACGCCGACGGCCGGCTGGAGACGGCCGCGCCGACGGATGAGTTCCTGTTGGGTCTCGACGAGGCGCAGTACGACCTGCGTGAAGGTCCCTGCTACGAAGCGGCGGCTGACGCTGTGCACGTCGCGTCGCCGGATCTGGCCCGGGACGAGCGCTTTCCCCGGTACGCCGTGAGCGCGTTGGCGGCCGGCGTTCACGCGCAAGCGGGTCTCTCGCTCTTCAATGCTCCGAAGTCGCGTGGCGCCCTCAACCTGTATGCCAAGCAGGTCGGGGCCTTCCGCGACCTGGGAACGCTCGGCGTGCTCTTCCAGCACCAGGCGGCGATGGCGATCGACTATGCCCGCGAGATCCAGAACCTGCGCGAAGCGGTCAACACGCGCACCACGATCGGTACGGCGGTCGGCATCGTGATGGAGCGCTACCACCTGACCGACGACCGCGCCTTCGCCTTCCTCACCCGCCTCTCGCAGGACGGCAACATCAAACTGCGAGAAGTGGCCAAACGCCTCATCGCCACCACCCGCGGATAGCGGTCCGGATCGGTCACTATGTGCACCAGATCCGTACGGGGAGGGCCTTGGGCGTACGGATCTGGTGCACAAAGTCGATCCTGGCCGTCGTTCTAGGACGGCTGACCCACGCAAACGACACAACAGCCGGTTTCCCAACCACCGAAGCCGCCGATCCGCTGCGTACGGCGTACTCGCGTGAGCGGACGACGACCAGGCCGGCGATTGACTCACCCGTTGGCGGGTTCGAGGTCGGTGGCGGTGAGGGTGTGGGCGACGACTTCTGCGGCGACTGCGCTGAGGTGCAGGTGGTTGCTGCGGGCGTGGGCGCGCATCAGGTTGAAGGCGGCGTTGAGCGAGAGGCCCGCGCTCGCGGCGAGGATGCCCTTGGCCTGTTCGATCACGATGCGGCTGTTCAGGGCGCTCTGCAGCTGCTCGGCGAGGATCTCGCCGGAGCGGATGGCGCGCTCCTGCAGCAAGGCGACAGTGGCGATGTCGCACAGCGCCTGCCCGAGCTCGATGTCCTCCCGGGTCAGCGTCGAGCGCTGGGCGCAGAACAGGTTGAGTGCCCCGATGACCCGGCCGCGCAGCCTGAGCGGCAGCGCGTGGGTCGCGTGGAAACCCGCGGCCGTGGCGGCGGCGTGGAACCGCGGCCATCGCTGGCTGAACTCGCCGAGGTCGACGTTCGTGATCTGCTGACCCGTCGTGTAGCAGTCCAGACAGGGGCCCTCCTCGTTCTGCAGGACGAACAGCTCGAGCAGCCGTGCTTCCTCGGTCGTCGAGGCCATCACCTGCAACAGACCGTGCTGGTCGGCCAGGATCAGCCCGGCGGCGTCGGCGTCGAGGAGCTCGACGCTGCGCTCACACAGCAGGTGCATCAGATCGATGACGTCGAAGTCGTCGACAAGAGTATCGGCGAGCTCGACGAAGACCCGCCCTAGGCGCTGCTCTCTGGTCATGACCTGGTTCCTTTCCCGGTCGATTGGTCGAATCCTCGCATCGCCCCGCCTACTCATCATTATCGCTGTCGGGTGGGAAGTTGAGCCGCCGGTGCACAACATCGCGCGCGATATCGAGCAGCGGCCGCCCGGTCGAATAGGCCCTTGCTCGCAGCAGCAGCAGCGCCTCGGTCAGCCCGATGGCAGCCTGGACCGAGACCATCCCGGTGGCCTGATGGATCTCGCGGCGCCCGTCGGCGGCGTCGGCCAGCAGCGGGTGCAACTGCCCGATGGGAGTGCCGTGCTGCAGTTCGAGCAGGATCGTGGTGGCGGCGGCCGCGAAGTCGAGTGCCTCGGCGAGCTCGAGCCGGTCCAGCGAGCCGGTGGTACTGCGGTACAGGTCGAGCACACCGAGCTGGATCGCACCGACCTGGAGGGGGAAGGCGAACACCGCGGCGATTCCGGCGTCGGCGGCAGACATGGTGAAGGCCGGCCACCGGGTCGTCCCGGACTGGACCAGATCCGGCAGCAGGACCGGCCTGCCGCCCCGTGAGGCGTCCAGGCACGGACCCTCACCGAGGGTCTGTTGCAGGTCTTCCATCGCAGCCGCCGGTGCGTCGCTGGCGACCAGGAGACCCGCATGGCCGGCCGCCGTCATCAACGCCATGCCCGCGCCGTCGACGGGCAGCGCGGCGATCAAAGCTGTGCACAGACGCCGCAGTATCTGCTCGGCCGTGCTGGTCCGGCCGGGGGGATCGGTGAGGACCTCGAGGAGGATCTGCCGGACTCGCGGTGATGCCACGGATCAGCTCACCTCGGAGTCGTCATCCGCGCGTCTTGCACCACCCGACCGGCCGATCCGGTCATGACGTCGCCGCCTCAGCCTGCCTGGCGTACGGAGCGAAGTCCACCGGGCGCTCCGGCGCCCTGCCGTCGGCCTGCGGGCCGACCGGCATGTAGAGGTAGTTGCCCAGGTGGTCCTTGGCGGGCTGGTGGGTGCGGGGATGGTGGATCAGCCGGTAGATCGGAGTGTCCGGGACGACCGCGACTTCCGCCGGTGGGTCCTCGCCTTCGATCGCCCAGCACTGTCCGTGCGCCGAGCCACCGTAGGCCCGCGCCACCGCGGTGGATCGCCACGCGGGGGATGTCGTTGCCGAGGCCATGGGGTCACCTCTTCAGCCGTCGTACTGTGGAGAAGGTGCCGTGGTCCGGGGCAAGCGCTGCCGTACAGGTACCCGCTGCGGCCGACCGCACAACTGCGGGGATCCCTAGACTTCGAGCATGCGCCACCACGGCGCGGTTGTCATCGGCGCCGGCCCTCACTGAAGTGATCAGTGGCGCCTGCTCCGGTTGCGTGCGTAGTGGGTACAGGTCAGGCATGAGTGAGAACGAGTGGGTGGTGCGGGCCTCGAGCGCGGATGTGTTCGCCGTGCTGGGCGACGGGTGGTCGTACGCCGGGTGGGTGGTCGGCGCCGCGCGCGTCCGGTCGGTCGACCAAGGGTTTCCGGCGCCCGGGACGAGTCTTCACCACTCGGTCGGTGTCTGGCCGTTCATGGTGAACGACGTGACCACGGTCGAGGAGTTCGAGCCGGACCACCGGTTGGTGATCAAGGTCCGCGTCTGGCCGGCCGGCGCCGGCCGGGTCGAGTTCGTCACCACCACCCGTCCCGACGGCTGCCTCCTGGTGATGCGCGAAGAGACCAGCGAAGGTCCCGTGCACGTCCTTCCGCATCTCGCCGTCGACCCCGTCCTGCACTGGCGCAACACCGAAACCCTGCGTCGCCTCGCCTACTTGGCCGAATCACGCGCCGGCCTGCACAGAACCCAGTCCACCTACCCGGGGTGACGCGGCCGATTGACGGCAACACTTGGCCGGGACTCGCCGGATGTGATCGCTCCTGGTCCGCGTGACTGATAAACAGGCCGTCGGATGTCTGATCGACCGAGAGTTCTTCGATGGTGATGGCGTGGCGCTTCGGCGCGGTGAGCGCCGAGGCTGTGATGGCGGTTGTCGCGACGGCCGAGCTGTTCGAAGATTGGGTGGTCGGCGTTCCCACACCTGTCGACGCCGACCGGAGGTGGCCGGAAACCGGCAGCATCGTCCGGAAGGACACCGATCGGGAGCCGCACGGCAGGCACTCCTACGACCGTCACCTGACCGTGGCGGTCGTCGAGTCGTGGCTGCCACCTCAGGAGCTGGTCCTCCGCCTGCGGAGTGGACTGGGTGGCTGGATCCGGTTGACGATCAGGGTGCAGCCACGACCGGGAGGGAGCCTGATCGAGGTCAGAGCGGATCCGATCACCGCCTCGGCTCGGTTGAGATACGCCGGACCGGCCCGATCTCGCGCCGAGGAGCGCTGCGTGATGGTTGCCGAATCACTGATCCAGCTGGCCGAGGACCGGAGTGCCGCCGGCGGTTGAGGCGTCCACCGGGCGAGTATCGTGAGTCAGCGCGGTCGGGAGCACTGGAAGGTGGGCCTTGGAGCTGGGCGGCGCGGTGGTGTTGGTGACTGGCGGGTCGGCCGGGATCGGGCGGGCCGTTTGTCTCGAGCTCGCGTCGGCCGGGGCGGTGGTCGTGGTGCACGGGCGCGACGTACGGCGTACGCAGGACGTCGCGGATCAGGTCAACGGCGTTGCGGTGCAGGCCGATCTGCGTGAGTACGGCGCTGTGCAGTCGCTGGCCGGGGAAGCCCTGGCCGCGCATGGACGGCTGGATGTGCTGATCGCGAACGCCGGTCAGGGGTGGTCCGGGCCGTTCGTCGAGATGAGCGACGAGGAGATCGCGGACCTGATCACCGTGGATCTGACCACCACGATGCGGCTGGCCCGACTGCTGGTGCCGGGGATGGTCGAGCGTCGTACCGGCTGTCTGGTGCTGGTGACGTCCGTCGCGGGGCGGACCGGCGTCGCGGGGGAGGCGGTCTACGCGGCGGCGAAGGCGGGGCTGGACGCGTTCGCGGAGAGTCTGCGGCTGGAGCTGGCAGGGACGGGCGTCCAGGTCGGCGTCGTCGTTCCCGCGGCGGTCGACACCGGCTTCTTCGCCACCCGGGGTCGCGCCTACGACCGGCGCGTACCGCGACCGGTCGAGCCGGCGGCGGTCGCACGAGCCGTCGTCCGTGCGATCGAGCAGGACCGGGCCGAGACGTGGATCCCGCGCTGGATCCGGCTCGCGGCCGTCGTCCGGGCGCTGTTTCCAGCCGGCTTCCGGCGACTCGCCACCCGATTCGGGGAGTCGATCCGGTCCGGGTGACCGGACTGCTTGTGCTATGACAAATGCGTGGCCGACGGAGGATCGACGCATCGGGCCGCCCGCGCGGGCGTGGTGGTGCCGTCGAGTGACGGCTTCTTCCTGCAGGTAGAAACAGCCGCGGCACCTCAGCATGTCGGTGGGCTGGTCGTGTTCGAGCCGAGCGAGGGCGACGCGTTGTCGCTCGAGCGAGTGACCGAGCTGGTGAAGGGTGAGCTCGACCGATTGCCCCGGTTCCGCCAGCGGTTGGGGCCGCGGTCGCGCTGGCGCCGGCAGCGGTGGATCGACGTCGCCGAGATCGACTGGTCGTGGCACGTCAGCGAACGCCGCTCGGCGGACGGTCCGGCCGGCGTACGGCGGATCATCGCCGAGCTGGCCGAGACCCCGATGCCCCGCGACCGTCCGCTGTGGCGACTCGTGATGGTCCGCGACGCGGCGCCGGGAGCTTCGGCGATGATCCTGCTGCTGCACCACGCCGTCGCGGACGGGATCGGCACCGTGATCCAGGCACTGAACCTGCTCCGGCCGCGGATCGAGCTGCCCGGCCTCCGCAGTCCGGCGCCCGGTCGCGCAAAGTTGCTTGGCGCAACCATCGCCGGACTCGCCCAGCTGGCCACCGACGGCGGAGCGGGAGCACGTCTGGACAGCGGATCGGCACGACGGGAGTTCGCCACGGCCGCTCTCGACCTCTCCGCCGTACGGCGGGCCGCGTCGGATCGGAGTGTCCGGGTGACCGATGTCGTCCTCGGTCTGGTCGCCGAGGCGGTCGCCGCCACCCATCCCGAGGTCGCCACCCGGCTGCGCGGCCGGATGCGGGTCGCGGTGCCGTTGATGGTGCGCGATTCCGGTTCGGCGGCGGAGACCAACGCGACCGCGGCCGTGATGGTCGAGGTGCCGCTCGACGGCCGTCCGTTCGACGAGCTGGTCCTCGAGATCAGCCGGCGCACCGGGCGCTTGCGGACGCCGAGCCGGGCGGTGGCCTCGCGGTTCGTGATGGCGACCGGCCTGCGCGCGTTGCCCGAGCCGCTGGCCGGGTGGTTCGCCCGGACCGTCTACGGGCGCCGGTTCTTCCACGCCATCGTGTCGAACATGCCGGGCTCGACGCTGCCCCTGTCGATGGACGGGATCACGATCGCGTCGGTCTACCCGATCCTGCCGCTGGCGCCCGGGTCCCCGATCGCCGCGGGCGCGCTGAGCTGGGCCGGCTCGCTCGGGATCGGTCTGGCCACTGATCCGGCGGTCTTCGACGCGGACGTCCTCGCCGCCCGGATGGCGCACGTCCTGAACGTCTCACCGCATCGGCCACACGAGCGCGAGGAAGAGACGCGCACGTGACCGCGGCGAGTCCAGCTGATCGCCGAACCGTTCGCGCAGCTGGGCGACCCGGTAGCGCACGGTCTGCGGGTGGATGTGCAGTTCCTCGGCGATCGCCGTCCGGTCGCCCATGTGCCGCAGCCAGGCGGTGAGGGTCTCGATCAGCCGTTCCCGGGCGCCGGCCGGGAGGTCGTCGAGCGGCGCGAGCAACTGCTCGCGGAGGAATCCCATCAGGCGTTCGTCGCGATGGACGATGATCGTGTCGAGATGCTCGTCGGCGAACACCGGGTCGTCGGTGAGAATGCCTTGCTGCTTGAGCCGTACGGCGATCTGCGCGATCGTGACGCTGCGCGGCAGGTACTCCAGCGGCACGGTGTGGCCGACCACCGCGTTCGCTCCCCGGAGGGCGCGCCGCAGTTGCTCCCGGCGGCCGGACAGGCCGGGATCGGGGACGATGAGGCCGGACAGTTGTTCGTGCCGCACCGGCAGCGATCCGGCGTCCACGTGGGACAGCACCCGCCGCGCGACGTCGGCGTTCGCGTCCACCAGGACGACGGCCCCGGTCGTGGGCAGCGGCCAGTTCGCCCGCGCGGCCGCCTCCCGGATCGCGGTCATGCCCGAGCGATCGGACAGCAGCAGGTCGGCCAGTTCCTCGCGGCTACGTTCCCGGGCCGAGGCGTCCTCGCCCTGTTCCAGGACGTAGCCGCGCGCGGACGCCGACGAGAGCTGGTTGATGAAGTCGAAGACGGCTTCGGCGAGCGCGGCCAGCACGTCCGGCCGGACCTCGAGGGCCAGCGCGGTGGCAGAGACATGCCGCCAGGCGGTCCGGGCGCCGAGCTGGTAGGCGGTGAGTAGGCGGGTCAGATCCTCGCCGGCCTGCCACTGGCGGCGGCCGATCTGCTCGAACACGATCTGGATCGTCTGCGCGCCTTCGAGCCGGTCGATCCGGGACGCCGACCGGCCGTGCTCGGCCATGTCGAGGAGCCGATGGACGAACAGCTCGGCGGCCTGCTGCATGCCGTCCGGGTTCTGGTCGAGGAACGCGGCGTACTCCGGCCAGCCGTCGGCGAGCAGATCCCGCACCTCGGCGATCAGCTCCGGCAGCCGGCTGTCGAGGGCAAGCTCCAGTTGCGCCCGGCCCTGCGCCGCGTCCGTGGTCATCTGCTGTCTCGTGTGCCCCCTCGCACCCTCGCGCCGATGTCGCCGACCGACCGTTCCTGCTGCGAGTCCGAACGGGCGGCCCTGCTCCGGATTGTACGGTCGTGACAATTTTCAGGTCCAGGAATCACTCCGGCGGCGGCAGACCTGGCGATCCGGACGGACCGAAGATGGCTGATATGGCGAGCTCGCGTCCCCGGCCGTCCGGCACTTCCCCGTCAACCGGCGAGGAAGCGCTGCGTACTCGCGAGAACGCCGAGAACTTCCCCGTCGCCCTGCGCTTCCTGCCGCGCCGGCATCGTGACCACCTGCACGCGATCTACGGCTATGCCCGGATGGTCGACGAGATCGGCGACACGTTCACCGGTGACCGGACGGCCCGGCTGCACGAGCTGGCCGCGGACCTCGGCACGATTTGGTCGGGCGGTCAGCCGTCGGACGCCGTACTGCGGAGGCTGGCCCCGACTGTGCACGCCCGACGGATGTCGGCCGAGCCGTTCGAGCGGCTGATCGAGGCGAACCTGCAGGACCAGGTGGTGTCGCGTTACGAAACCTTCGACGACCTCCGCCGGTACTGCGCCCTGTCGGCCGAACCAGTCGGCCGGATGGTGCTGGAGATCTTCGGGCAGGCGACCCCGGAGACCATCGCGCGATCCGACCAGGTGTGCACCGCGCTGCAACTGCTCGAGCACTGGCAGGACGTCGGTGAGGACAGGCGGGCCGGTCGCGCGTACCTCCCCCAGGAAGATCTGCGCCGGTACGGCGTCGCCGAGAACGACCTCGATCAGCAGAGCGCGGGTCCACAACTTCGAGAGTTGATGCGGTTCGAGATCGAGCGGGCCGCCGGTCTGCTCGCTGAAGGGACGGCGATCGTGCGGCAACTGCAGGGATGGGGCAAGGTCAGCGTGGCCGGTTTCGTGGCCGGAGGACAGGCCACCGTGTCGGCGCTGAGGCAGACCGAGGGCGACGTGCTCGCCCGATCCGCCCGGCCGTCGCGCCGTACGACGGCGATGCGCGCCGTCGGCCTGCTGGCGAGCCGGCGGGCGGCGCGATGAGCACGATCGAGCAGGCGTACGCCACCTGCGAGCAGATCACCCGGACCGAGGCCGGCAACTTCTACTACGGCATCCGCCTGCTCCCGCCGGACAAACGTTCCGCGCTCTGTGCGATCTACGCGCTCGCGCGCCGGATCGATGACATCGGGGACGGCGACGACGCGACCGCGGACAAGGAGACGGCCCTCGCCGGGGTCCGCAAGGACCTTGGCAGGCTGGCCGACAGCAGCGACCCGGTGCTGGCCGCGGTGAACGATTCCGCCCGCCGATTCCCGGTGCCGTTGGGCGCGTTCGAGGAACTCATCGACGGTGTCCAGCTGGACCTGGGCGACGTCCGGATCGCCGACTTCGACGAACTCGTCGTGTACTGCCGGCACGTCGCGGGGTCGGTCGGCCGGCTGTGCCTGTCGATCTTCGGCAGCAGCACCACCGACCCGAGAACGTCCCTGTACGCCGACCAGCTCGGGATCGCCCTGCAGCAGACCAACATCCTGCGCGACATCCGCGAAGACCTCGGCAACGGTCGCGTCTATCTCCCGCAGGACGAGCTCGATCGGTACGGCGTGGACCTGCGCGTCGACGACCTCGGCACGCTGGAGGACCCGGCCGGCCGGCTCGCCGCCTACATCCGGTACGCCGCCGGTCGCGCCGGCGACTGGTATTCGCTCGGCCTGCGGCTCGTCCCGCACCTCGACCGGCGCAGCGCGGCGTGCTGCCGGGCGATGGCCGGCATCTATCACCATCTGCTGGGCCGGATCGCCGGCGATCCGGTTCTCGTCTACGACCAGCGGCTGTCGCTGAGCGTCGCCCAGAAGGCGCGCGTCGCCGTGACCGCCCTGGCCGGAGGAGGACGGCGATGACCGCCCGGCGCGTCGGAGTGGTCGGCGGTGGCCTGGCGGGCCTCACCGCGGCACTGCGATGCGCCGACGAAGGCTTTGCGGTCACGTTGTTCGAAGCACGTCCCCGGCTCGGTGGTCTCACGCACTCGTTCCAGCGCGACGGACTGTGGATCGACAACGGCCAACACGTGTTCTTGCGGTGTTGCACGGCGTACCAGGGCTTTCTGGAGCGGCTGGGCGTCTCTGACCGGGTGACGGTGCAGGACCGGCTCGACGTACCGGTTCGCAGTGAGCTCGATGTGCGGGCCGGGCGACTTCGCCGGACCGGATTGCCTGCGCCTCTTCACCTGGGGTCGACCTTGGCGCGGTATCGGTGGTTGAGCCCGGCGGCTCGGGCGCGGGTCGTGCGCGGGGCGCTGGCGCTGGGCCGGGTGGATCGCACGGATCCCGAGGTCGATCGGCAGTCCTTCGGAGATTGGCTCACCGCGCACGGGCAGGATCAGCGGGCCATCGAGACCGTCTGGGACCTCATCGGCATCGCGACCCTGAATGCTCCGGCCGAGCGGGCTTCCCTGGCGCTGGCCGCGACGGTCTTCCAACTCGGGCTGCTGGAGTCCGCCGCGGCGGCGGACATCGGCTGGTCGCTGGTGCCGCTGCAGGAACTGCACGGCGACGCGGCGGCGCGTGCGCTGACGGCTGCGGGAGTGACCGTGCGGACCCGATCCAAGGTCCGCGACGTCGTACCGGCAGGCAACGGCTGGACCATTGACGGTGCTGCGTTCGACGACGTCGTACTCGCGGTTCCGCCGGCGGCTGCGGAGACGCTCGTGCCGGCCCGAGCGGTCGAGCTGGAGTCGGGTTGGGCGGAGGAGTTGGGCAGTACGCCGATCGTGAACCTGCACGTCATCTACGACCGGGTCGTGCTCGAGGAGCCTTTCTTCGCGGCTGTCGACAGCCCGCTGCAGTGGGTGTTCGACCGCACCCGTCAGGCCGGACTCAGCCGAGGACAGTACATCGCCGTGTCGCTGTCGGCGGCCGACGACCTGATCGACACACCGGTCCCGGAGCTGCGTGACCGCTTGCTGCCGCACCTGGAGCGACTGCTGCGGATCACCGACGCGCGGGTCCTGGAGTTCTTCGTCACCCGGGAGCGGCAGGCCACGTTCCGGCAGCGGCCGGGCACGTCCGGCCTGCGTGCATCGGCGCGTACGGCGCTGCCCGGTCTCTACCTCGCCGGTGCGTGGACCGACACCGGCTGGCCCGCAACCATGGAGGGCGCCGTCCGCAGTGGTGAGGCCGCAGTGGCCGCACTGCTCGAACGACGCCCCGCAGAACGTCGGGAGGCAGTTGTATGACGATCACCGCGGAAACCCTCGACCGCAGTCGTGGCATGGTCGCACCGGCCTTGCGCCTGGCCGTCGAGCGCCTCGATCCGTTCACCCGGCTGGTCGTCTCGTACCACCTCGGCTGGTCCGACGAGTACGGGACGCCGACTGTGGCGAACCCGGGCAAGACCCTGCGGCCCGCGCTCGCACTGCTCGCCGCCGAGGCGGTCACCGGCCGGCCCGAACCGGGGTTGCCGGGCGCGGTCGCGGTCGAGCTCGTCCACAACTTCTCCTTGCTGCACGACGATCTGATGGATCGCGACACCGAACGCCGCCATCGCCGGACCGTGTGGGCGGTCTGGGGTGACGCGACCGCCGTACTGGCTGGTGACGCGCTCCTGTCCCTGGCCCACGAGGTGTTGACCGAGGGTGAGTCTCCGGACGGACAAGCGGCCGGCCGGGCGCTGGCGATCGCGACCCGGGAGTTGATTCGCGGGCAGGTGCTGGATCTGGCCTTCGAGCAACGCAACGACGTGACGCTGGACGAGTGCCTCGACATGGCAGCGGGCAAGACCGGAGCTCTGCTTGGAGTCAGCGCCGCGATCGGCGCGATCCTGGTCGGTGCGCCGCAGGTCGTGGTCGGCGGGTTGTCCAGGTTCGGTGCCGAGCTTGGGATGGCGTTCCAGCTCGTCGACGACCTGCTCGGGATCTGGGGATCCCCCGAGGTCACGGGCAAGCCGGTGTTCTCCGATCTGATCGCGCGCAAGAAGACCTTGCCGGTCACTTGGTCGCTCGATCATGGTGGCGACGCCGGGCGGGAGCTGGCCGCCTGGCTGTGTCGCGACGGCAGTCCGACGGAGGACGAGCTCCGGTACGCCGCCCAGTTGATCGAGCGGGCTGGTGGCCGGGACTGGGCCGTCCAGGAAGCGCGGGACCGCATCGGTCTGGCCGAGCAGGCTCTCGACGACACACAGCTCGACGACATCGCCCGCAATCGGCTCGGTGAGCTCGCCCGCTTCGTGATCGAGCGGCAGTCATGACCGCTGGCGAACGCGTCGATCCAGCGATCGGTACGACGGCCGGCGTACGGTCTGCCCTTGACGCGGCCGTGGAACACCTGCGCGGGCGCCAGCACGAGGACGGCTGGTGGAAGGGCCTGCTCGCGACCAACGTGACGATGGACGCCGAGGATCTGATGCTGCGGACGTTCCTCGGCATCGCCACGCCGCGGACGAACGAGGAGACCGCTCGCTGGATTCGTTCCCAGCAACGGGCCGATGGTTCGTGGGCGACGTTCCACGGCGGGCCGGGCGATCTGTCGACCACGGTCGAGGCTTGGGTTGCCCTGCGTTTCGCCGGTGATCAGCCCGATACCCCGCAGCTGCGAAGGGCTGCCGAGTTCGTGAAGTCCGAGGGCGGGGTCGAGCGGGCTCGCGTCTTCACCCATATCTGGCTCGCGCTGTTCGGATTGTGGAGTTGGGACGACTGTCCGGCGCTCCCGCCGGAGATCGTGTACTTGCCGGCGTGGGCGCCGCTCAACATCTACAACTGGGGTTGCTGGGCTCGGCAGACGATCGTGCCGCTTACCATCGTGAGTGCCCTTGAGCCCGTGCATCCGGTGGATTTCGGCATCGCCGAGTTGAAGACCGGGACTCCGCGGCCGCCACGGCAACCGGCGTACAGCATCTCTGGGTTCTTCGAGCGCCTCGACACCGTGCTGCACGGCAATCGTCGCCTACCGCTCAAACGCCTGCGGCAGAAGGCGATGCGCCTCGCCGTCGAGTGGATTCTGGCGCGCCAGGAGGCCGACGGCGGCTGGGGCGGCATCCAGCCGCCGTGGGTGTATTCGCTCATCGCACTGCACCTGATGGGCTATCCGCTCGATCATCCCGCGGTGCGCGCCGGTATCGAAGGGCTCGACGGGTTCACCGTCCGTGCCTCCTCGCCCGACGGACCTGTCCGGTGGCTGGAGGCCTGCCAGTCGCCGGTGTGGGACACGGGGCTTGCTCTTGCTGCGTTGCTGGACGCGGGTGTTCCGGCCGACGATCCGGCTGTCCTCAAGGCGACCGATTGGTTGCTGGGCGAAGAGATCCGGGCCGGAGGTGATTGGCAGGTGCGCCGGCCTGAGCTGCCCTCGGGCGGCTGGGCCTTCGAGTTTGCCAATGACAACTATCCCGACACCGACGACACCGCCGAGATCGTGCTTGCCCTGCGCCGCGTGCGTCATCCGGATCCAGCCCGGGTGCGGGCCGTGATCGATCGTGCGGTGGTGTGGACGACCGGGATGCAGTCGCGCGACGGCGGGTGGGGTGCGTTCGACGCCGACAACACCCACACACTGGCGAACGCGTTGCCCTTCTGCGATTTCGGCGCCGTCATCGATCCACCGTCGGCCGACGTCACCGCCCACGTGGTCGAGATGCTCGCGGCTGAGGGTCGTACGGACGAGGAGCCGTGCCGTCGCGGCGTACGGTGGCTGCTCGACGCGCAGGAGGCCGACGGCTCGTGGTTCGGCCGCTGGGGCGCCAATCACGTCTACGGCACGGGCGCTGTCGTCCCGGCCCTGATCGCCGCGGGCATGTCCGCCGACGCGTCTGCGGTTCGAGCGGCGGTCCGCTGGCTCGAGGATCACCAGAACGACGACGGCGGCTGGGGCGAGGACCTACGCTCGTACGACGATCCCGCGTGGATCGGCCGGGGTGAGTCGACCGCTTCGCAGACGGCGTGGGCGCTGCTCGCGCTACTTGCCGCGGGCGAGCATTCGGCCGCGGTCGACGGAGGCGTCGAGTATCTCGTCCGTACTCAGCGCTCGGACGGCGGCTGGGACGAGGACCTCTACACGGGCACCGGCTTCCCCGGCGACTTCTACATCAACTACGAGATCTACCGGCTCGTCTTCCCGATCTGGGCGCTCGGCCGCTATGTCGCGCGGAGCACCCGATGACCGGAATCGTCAGTACGCCGTTGTGGTCCGAGTGGCTCGCACTCCACGACCGGCTCACGGCCGACGTCGTACGCACCGGACGTTCGTCCAGCGGCCGCCTGACTGATGGACAGCCAGTCCTGGTCGCCGGCGTGGCCGGTGCTCTCGGCAACGAACTCCGGCCCGGCGACTTGGTCGTCGCGGACGAGATCCGGGGCGACGCCGAACCCCTGCCCAGTCACGCGTCCCCGCTGCTCGTGGGTGCGTTGCGACGGGCCGGTGTGCGGGTCCATCACGGGCCGATCGTGACGACCCGGCGAATCGTCGACGCGCCGGATGCTCGCCGTACACTCGCAGCAACCGGAGCCTTGGCGGCCGACACCGAATCCGCACTGGTCGCCGCCGCCGCACCTCCCGGACAGGCAGCGGTGATCCGTGCCGTCGTCGACACGCCGGATCATCGCCTGCTCCGTCCAGGGACGCTCGTGCGGGGGCCGAAGGCCTTGTGGGCCCTGCGTCGCGCCGCTCCCGTCATCGACGCCTGGGCGGCCGCGACCGGCGATCGCGAGGTCCTGCTCGCCGGCCCGAGATCCTTCTGCGCGGGCGTCGAGCGCGCCATCGAGATCGTGGAACGTGCGCTGGTGAAGTACGGCCCGCCGGTGTACGTCCGCCGGCAGATCGTGCACAACAGCCACGTCGTGCGTGAACTGCAGAGACGCGGCGCGGTCTTCGTCGAGGAGGTCGCCGAGGTTCCCGAGGGCAGCGTCACGGTGCTCGCCGCCCACGGCGTCGCCCCGCAGGTCCGGACCGACGCCGCGGCCCGCAACCTCCGGGTGATCGACGCCACCTGCCCGCTGGTCGCGAAGGTGCACAGCGAGGTACGCCGCTTTGTTGCTCGGGGCAACACAGTGTTCCTGATCGGGCACCGTGATCACGAGGAGGTCGTCGGCACCCAGGGTGAGGCGCTCGGCCAGGTGGTCGTGGTGGCCGATCCGGACGAGGCCGGGCGGGTGCGCGTCGCCGATCCGCGGCGGGTCTCCTACGTCATGCAGACCACCCTCGCCGTCGACGAGGCCGAGCAGACGGCGGCCGTTCTCCGGGATCGCTTCCCCGCGCTCGACGGCCCGCGCAATGACGACATCTGCTACGCCACCACGAACCGGCAGCAGGCCGTCCGAGCCGTCGCCCGGGAGGCCGACCTCGTGCTCGTCCTCGGATCGGCGAACTCCTCCAACTCCCACCGGCTCGCGGAGGTCGCCGCGTTCGATGGGGTCCCGGCGTACCTCGTCGACGACGCGAGCGCCGTCGACCTGCACTGGTTGCGCGGCGTACGTCGGATCGGCATCACCGCGGGAGCATCCGCACCACCTCAGCTTGTCGACGATCTGGTCCGCTGCCTGTCCGGTCTCGGCCGGGTCGCGGTCACCGAGATCAGCGTCGCCGACGAGGACATCCGATTCACCCTGCCCAGGGAGGTGAGCTGACCGTGGCCATGCCACTGCGTCAGTCGATCCGCCTCGGTGGTTATCTGCTCAGGCAGAAGCTGCTGCGACGGGAGAAGTTCGCACTGCTGGTCGAGCTCGAGCCGTTGTTCGCCTGCAATCTGGCCTGCGCCGGCTGCGGCAAGATCCAGCATCCCGCCTCGGTCCTCAAGCAGCGGATGCCGGTCGAGCAGGCGGTCGCCGCGATCGAGGAGAGCGGCGCACCGATGGTGTCGATCGCCGGCGGCGAGCCGTTGATGCACAAGCAGATCGACGAGATCGTCCGGCAACTGCTGGCCCGCCGGAAGATCGTCTTCCTGTGTACGAACGCCTTGCTGCTGCCCAAGCACCTGCACAAGTTCACGCCGCACCGCAACTTCGCCTGGATGGTCCACATCGACGGGCTGCGTGAGCGCCACGACGCGTCGGTCTGCAAGGACGGTGTGTTCGACGAGGCGGTCGCCGCGATCAAGCAGGCCCAGGCGGCCGGGTTCCGGGTGATGACCAACACCACGTTCTTCGACACGGACACGCCGCAGGACGTGATCGACGTACTGGACTATCTGAACGACGAGCTCGGCGTCGACAACATGCAGATCTCGCCCGGGTTCGCGTACGAGAAGGCGCCGGACCAGGAGCACTGGCTCGGTCCCGAGGAGACCCGGCAGCTGTTCGCGAAGGCGTTCGCCGGTGGCCGCCGGAAGAAGTGGCGGCTGAACCACTCGCCGCTGTTCCTGGACTTCCTCGAGGGCAAGACCGACTTCGCCTGTACGGCGTGGGCGATCCCGTCGTACTCGCTGAAGGGCTGGCAGCGGCCGTGCTACCTGATGGAGGACGGGTACGTCGGGACGTACAAGGAACTGCTCGAGGACACGGACTGGTCGGCGTACGGCCGGGGCAAGGATCCGCGGTGTGCGAACTGTATGGCGCACTGCGGCTACGAGCCGACGGCGGTGGTCGCGACCATGGGGTCGCTGCGGGAGACCATCCGTGCCGCGGTCGGATCATGAGCGCGCCGGGTGTCGACGAGCGGCCACGCCCCAGCACTCGGCTCCTGGACACGCTGACTTCACCGGCGGATCTCCGGCGGTTACCTGCGGCTGAGCTCCGTGGACTTGCCGACGAGATCCGGGCCGAGCTCGTCCGCCTCGTCACCCGGACCGGAGGTCACCTCGGCCCGAACCTCGGTGTCGTCGAGCTGACGATCGCGCTGCACCGCGTCTTCACATCGCCGCAGGACGTCATCGTCTGGGACACCGGTCATCAGTCGTACGTGCACAAGATGCTCACCGGCCGGCTCGGTCGCTTCGACACCCTGCGCCAGGCGGGAGGGCTGTCGGGCTACCCGAGCCGGACCGAGAGCGAGCACGACGTCATCGAGAACTCACACGCCTCGACCGCGCTCTCGTACGCCGACGGCCTGGCGAAGGGGTTCCAGCTCACCGGCTCGCTCGAACGGCGGGTCGTCGCGGTCGTGGGTGATGGTGCGTTGACCGGTGGGATGTGTTGGGAGGCGCTCAACAACATCGCGGCCGCGCCGGACCGGCCGGTCGTGATCGTCCTCAACGACAACGGGCGATCGTACGAACCCACCGCCGGATCGCTGGCCGTCCAGTTGCGCGCGTTGAGTACGGGCACCGCCCGGGGCAACGTCTTCGAGCAGCTTGGTCTGGCCTACCTCGGTCCGGTCGACGGTCACGACACCTTGGCCGTCGAGGCGGCGTTGCGGACCGCCGCCCTCCTCCAGCATCCGGTCGTGGTGCATTGCCTCACCCGCAAGGGCGCCGGCCATGCTGCCGCCGAACTCGACGAGGCCGACCACCATCACACGGTCAACCCGGCGGCTGCCACCAGCCAGGTCCACGGACCCGCCTGGACAGATGTGTTCGGGAAGGAACTGGTGGCGATCGCGGACGAGCGTCCGGACGTGGTCGCCGTGACAGCCGCGATGATGCGGCCGACCGGACTGTTTCCGATGGCGTGCCGGTATCCCTCGCGGGTGTTCGACGTCGGGATCGCCGAGCAGCACGCGGTGACGTCGGCGGTCGGGCTGGCGACCGCTGGGCTGCATCCCGTGGTCGCGATCTACTCGACCTTCCTCAACCGCGCCTTCGACCAGGTCCTGATGGATGCGGCGCTGCACCGGGCGCCGATCACCTTCGTCCTCGACCGCTCCGGCATCACGGGTCCGGACGGTCCGTCGCACCACGGGATGTGGGATCTGGCGCTGTGCGGACTGGTGCCCGGCATGCGGATCGCGGCGCCCAGGGACACTCAGCAGCTGCGGCTCCTCCTGCGTGCCTGCGTTGATCACGAGGCTGGTCCCACCATGCTTCGGTTCCCGCGCGGACGGGGCGGAGCTGTCCTGCGCGCCACCGGCACCATCGGTGCGGCCGAACTGCTGACCGACAATCGGCCGGAGGTCCGCGAGGTGCTGCTGGTGCCGGTGGGTCCGCTGGCGGCGGCGGCCGTAGAGGCGTCGCGCCGGCTGCGGCAGCTGGGAATCCACGCGACCGTCGCCGATCCCCGGTGGATCATCCCGGTCGATCCCGAACTCGTCCGGTTCGCCGGCGAGCACCGCGTGGTGGTGACGATCGAGGACAACACCGTGACCGGTGGTTTCGGGGAAGCGCTCGGACGGGCCTTCCGGCGTACGGCGGCACGCCCTGAGCTCATCACGCTCGGGTTACCCGGTGAGTTCGTCGCCGCGGGGGAGCGTGCGGACCTGCTGCACGCGCACGGCCTCGACGCCGACGGCATCACGCACGCGGTCACCCGCCATCTGAGCTAGCGCTGCCCCACCACTGGCGGCTGCGAGACATGGGGGTGTGGATCTAGGGAGGATTTTGTGCCGTTCCGGGGGTAAAACCCTCCCCGGTCCCATGGCGGGACGGTCGCCTTACCGTTCGTCCGGCAGAGTGAGGTGTCCGCGGGCCGCTCCCACCGCGACCCAGGGAACGGCGGACAAGGTGCCGATGCCGAGGATGAGCAACGCCGGCCGAAGCCCGATGGCGGCGCCGAGCAGGCCTCCGAAGAGACCGCCGAGCGGGCCCGGACCCCATTCGACGAGCCGGATCACGGAGCCGACGCGGCCGAGCAGGTGCGGCTCGACGGTGTGTTGCAGCATGGTCGACCGGACGATGATCAGGTAGACGACACCCAGCCCGAGCAGTAGTTGCCCCAGGCCGATGGTCGCGATCACGACGATGGTCGGCCCACCTGCGAGCGGGATCAGCAGATCGCCGCCGAGGAGGACCGCGGCGACGACCGAGGTCCAGGTGGTTCCGAACCGGCGGCTGACCGGAGTCGTGATCACGCCGGCCAGGAGTGGGCCGAGGGAGCCGATCGCGGCGATCACCCCGATCTCGGCCGGCGACAGTCCGAGCTCGCGGACGGCGTACAAGATGTAGAGGGCAAGGACTCCCCAGTGGAAGAAGTCGAGACTGCCCTTGCCGACTGTGATGGCGACGATCCCGGACTGGCGACGGAACGCTGCGAACCCGGCCCGAACGGACAGACCGAACCGGCTCTTCTCGGCCGTCGGCAGCGGGTCGGGTCCTCGCCCGCAGGCCTGGAGGAAGGCGGCGACGAAGAAGGAGGCACTGTCGACGGCGATCGCGACGGGAGCCGTGAGCAGTTGGACCAGCACGCCGCCGAGCCCCGGCCCGGCGACCGACGTGATCGAGTCGGTCAACGCGATGCTGCTGTTCGCCGCCGTCAACTGCCGCCGATCCTTGACCAGCGCCGGGATGTAGGCCGTGTGGGCGAGGCTGTAAACGAGGGCCAGAGAACCGACAGCGAAGGTCACGATGTAGAGCTGGGCCATGGTCAGCAGGTCGAAGGCGGCAGCCAACGGAACCGTGGCCATCAGCACGCCCTGCCCGACGTTGCACCAGAACAGCGTTCGGCCCCGACGGATGCGGTCGACGAAGACGCCGAGAAGCAACCCGAGCAGCAGACTCGGCAGCGCCTCGAGCGCCGTCAGGATCCCCATCGCGGTCGGTCCGGCGGACAACGTGAGGACGGCGATCAACGGGATCGCGAGCTCGCTGACCTGCGACCCGGCATTGGAGAGCAGCTGGGCGAACCAGAAGAACGCGAACGGCCGGTTCCGCCGCAGCGGAACCCTGGGGTTGTCGACTGCCACGGACCGCTTCTCACTCCAGACTCAATCGCCTGATCCCGGTCAGCCTCCCACTTTCCGCGTGACGCGGCCACGTGTTTTCAGCCGGCCGACAAGGGCCACGGCGCCCAATGCTGTCGGTACGGCGATCGCGACGGGGAGCGCTCCGCCGGTGTCGAGTGTCTGGCGGGGCGTCACCGTGATCCGGACCGGTGGCCCGGCGACCAGGGGTCCGTTCTTCGGGATCAGTACGACGTACACCGCGAAGTGGCCCGGGTTCACGGCCTGGAACTCCCAATCCAGTTGGGTGTCCGGGCCGGCGGCCACCGGCTGGGTGACGTCCTGACTCCAGTCCTCCAAGTCGACGTACACCCCGTCGAGGCTCACGACGTTGAGGTGGGCGATCGCCGGGCCGGACTCGTTGACGACCGACTCGACAGTGAGGGTCTGACCGATGACGGCGGTGAGCTGGTCGGTGTTCATGGTGATGCTCGGGTCGGCAAGCCCGACCGTGGCGAGCAGGTTCAGCAGCATCATCGCGACCCCGCGGTCAGTCGGACGAGTCGTGGGCCGGCGACGATCACCACGCCGGCGACGACCAGGGCCACCACGATCGGAGAGGCCAGGTAGCTGAGGTCGTGGGTCCAGGTGCGCCGATTCACCAGGATCTGCGAGATGTAGTGCAAGGCTGAGCCGATCGGGTTGATCCGAGTGATCACCTCGCCGAAGCCGGTCTTCGGGAGCGCCGGGAGCTGGGTCGGGGCGAACAGCACGAGCAGCAGAAGCAGTCCGGCGGCCAGGCTCGTCTTGTTGGAGTTGGTGACCGCGCTGATGAGCAGACCGATCCCGGCGAGCCCGGTCGCGACCAAGGTGCCGACGATCAGGGCGAGCAGTGCTGCCTGACCGGCTCCGGCGACGCCTCGCCCGAGGACCCACAGATAGGGCAGCGTCACGACGAGGCAGGCCAGCCACATGGTCGTAGCTGCCGCCAGCTTGCCGACGACGATCCCGCGCCGCGACACCGGAGCGAGCAGGAGCGCCTCGAAGGTCCCGCGTTCACGATCGCCGCTGATCGCGTCGGAGCTGGTGACCAGCGTGAGCAGGACACCGACCGCCAGGCCGACCTGGACGGTGAGGTTGACCGCTTCGCGTTGCTCGAGGAAGTTCATCGCCCGGTTGGTCGCGGCCAGGTAGGTCATCGTGCTGAGCAGAACACTGAACCCGAACACGAGCACCGGCCCGCGCCCGAGGATCCACAGATCCCGGATCTCCTGCTCGGCGACCACGGTCCACCTAGTCATGGCCGACCCTCGGTGAGGCGGAGGAAGGCATCACTGAGGCTGCCCGCACCGGCGACGACCTCGTCGATCGGCCCGGCGGCCCGCAGGACGCCGTGGTCGAGGATGAGCACACTGCCGCAGACCTGCTCGACCTCGGTCAAGGTGTGCGTCGACAGCACCACCGTGGCGCCGCGCCGGCCGGCGATGTCCGCGATCGTCGTGAGGATCTCGCGCTGGCCGGCCGGATCCAGGCCGAGCGCCGGTTCGTCGAGGAACACGACCGCGGGATCGTTGATCAGGGCCCGAGCGATCCCGAGTCGTTGCTTCATGCCCCGGCTGTACGTCGAGATCCGGGTCCCCGCACGATCGCCGAGACCGACGTCGGCGAGCAGCCGCTCAGCGGCCGTGCGGGCGTCGCGGCGGTTCCGGCCGAACAGCCGTGCGGTGTAGCGGAGGTATTCGGCGCCGGTCTGCCGCAACGGGTAGCCGGCGCTCTCCGGCAGGACGCCGATCCGTTGCCGGATCCGGTGCGGCTGATCGCCGGGTACGCCGGCCACGGTGAAGGTGCCGCCGGTCGGTTCGAGGATGGTCGTGAGCAGCCGGATGGTGGTCGTCTTGCCGGCGCCGTTGGGACCGAGCAGGCCGATCACGTCGCCCGCGTCCGCGGCGAAGGTGAGTCCGTCGAGGGCGTTGCGCGCGCCGTACCGCTTGCTCAGGCCGATCGCCTCGATGGTCGCCATGGACCGACGGTAGGGCGGTAGGGCTGAATCCCAGCTGAACGGTGCTTTCAGCGGGGATTCAGCCAGAATGGAGGAGGATCGGCCGGAGGTGCGTGATGCGGGCGCTGGTGGTGGAGGACGAGTTGCGGCTGGCCGCGGGCCTGCGCAACGGTCTGGAAGCCGAGGGGTACGCCGTCGACGTCGCGCTGACCGGGACGGACGGTCTGTGGTTCGCCCGCGAGTACGGGTACGACGTCCTGGTGCTGGATCTGATGCTGCCGGAGATCGACGGCTTCGAGATCTGCGCGACGCTGCGGGCCGAACGCGTCTGGACCCCGATCCTGATGCTGACGGCCAGGGATGCCGACACCGACCAGGTCCGGGCCCTCGACACCGGAGCCGACGACTACCTGACCAAACCGTTCTCGTACGCCGTTCTGATCGCCCGGTTGCGAGCACTGGTCCGGCGAGGTGGTGTCGAGCGACCGACGGTGCTCGAGGCCGGTGCACTCCGGATGGATCCGGCGGCGCGGCGGGCCTGGCGCGGTGAGGCCGAACTGGTGCTGACGGCGCGGGAGCTGTCGTTGCTGGAGTTCTTCATCCGGCGGCAGGGCGAGGTCGTGTCCAAGCGGATGATCCTGGATCACGTCTGGGACTACGACTTCGAAGGCGACCCGAACATCGTCGAGGTCTATGTCCGGCGGCTGCGGACCAAGCTGGGCGACGAGTCCATCGTCACATTGCGGGGCGCCGGCTACCGGCTGGCCGAGCGGTGAGGGAGGCGCCGTGCGACTCAAGGTGACTCTGCTGGCGGTGCTGGTGGTCGGCATCGCCCTGGTGGCCGGCGGCTCCGTGCTGACCGCGCTGCTCGGCTCGGCCCTGACCGATCAGGTCTGCCAGGACGCGCGCGCCCGGGCCGCGCAACTCGCCGCGTCGCCTTCGGCCGCCAGCAGGCCGGTCTCGACCAGTCGCGAACTGGTGCAGCTGATCGACCGCTCAGGTCACGTGATCGGTGGGGATCCGAAGCTTGCCTCGCCGGGGAGCGAGTGCGTCAGGGTCGAACCGCCTGGCCACGGGGAGGACTTCGTCTTCGCCGCTGCTTCGATCACGTCCGGCGGCGAGGTCGTCGTGGGCAGGCCGTTGGTGGATGTGCTCGACTCGACCCAGTTCGTCCGTCGCATCCTGGCGGCCGGATTGCCGTTGATGCTGCTGATCGTCGGCGGCGTGACCTGGGTGGTGACCGGCCGGATGCTGGCGCCCGTGACAGCGATCCGGCGCGAGGTCGACGAGATCACCGCAACGGAGTTGCATCGCCGGGTTCCGGCCCGCCGAGCCGACGAGATCGGCCGGTTGGCGACGACGATGAACCGGATGCTCGACCGCCTCCAGCGATCGCACGAGGCGCAGCAACGCTTCGTCTCCGACGCCTCGCACGAACTGCGCTCGCCGATCGCGGCGATCCGGCAGCACACCGAGGTCGCCCAGGCCCATCCCGGGCGCACGACCGTCGACGAGTTGGCCACCACCGTTCTCGCGGAAGACCTGCGCATGCAGTGCCTGGTCGACGACCTCCTCCTGCTGGCACGTTCCGACGAGGCCGGGTCCGAACTTCGGTGTACGCCGGTCGACCTCGACGACCTGGTCTTCGCCGAGGCACGCCGGCTGCGTTCGGCGACCAGCCTGACGATCGACACCACCGCGGTGTCCGCGGGCCAGATCCACGGTGACGAGGCGGCGCTGGCGCGGATGATTCACAACCTCGCCGACAATGCCGCCCGGCACGCCCGGTCGGGGATCGGCTTCGGCCTCTGTGAGTCCGACGGCGCCGTCGTCCTCACGGTCTCCGACGACGGGCCCGGGATCCCGCCGGGCGACCGGGCCCGTGTGTTCGACCGCTTCGTCCGGCTCGGCACCGCGCGTTCCCGCGACTCCGGAGGCACCGGGCTCGGCCTGGCCATCGTCGCCGACGTCGTCCGTCGTCATCGCGGCACCATCCGGATCACCGGCCCCGCCACCTTCGAAACCCGGCTCCCGAGACCTGGCTGAGGTCAGCGGCGGTGTGCAAGGTCGACAGGAGGTGTTCGCCCTGGCTCCGGCCGGGCCGGCCGGAGCCAGGCGTGAATGCCTGACCCGACCAGTAGCCCTGGACCGATACTTCCTGTCGAGCTTGCACACCGGCCCCGCTCACCTCGCCCACACCGCTGGGGGCGGAGCATGCCTTCGCAGCCACCGCCGAACCAACACTGGTACGACCTATCGTGTCTGGACGGGGCATCGCTCGACTGACGTAGGCAGGCTCGTTCAGGCGGAGGATGCCTGGCCTGTGGCGGGCCGGGAGCCTGGTGACATGAGTGAGCCGATGGTCACAGCGCTGGGTCATGCCGGGTTGCGGATCGACGGGCCTGGCGTCCGAGTCCTGGCCGACCCCTGGTTGTCGCCCGGCGGTGCCTTCCTCGGGTCGTGGTTCCCGTTTCCGGACAACGCGCATCTGCTGACGCCGGAGATGCTCGACGTGGATCTCGTGGTCGTGTCGCACGAGCACCTGGATCACCTGGACCTCGACCTGATCGCGAGCCTGCCCGAGACCGTTCCGGTGGTGGTGCCGCGGTATCCGTCGACCATCATGGAGCGCCGGCTCCGCGCGATCGGCCGGACCCGGATCGTGGTTCTCGACGCCTGGCAGCGGTACGCGCTCAACGACCACGACTGGCTCACCGTGATCCCCGAGCAGTGCCCGATGGCCCACGATTCCGCCGTACTGTTCATGATCTCCGGCCACAGCGTGATGCACACCAACGACGCCCGGATCTCGCTCGCCCAGGCTCGCCGGGCGATGACCGAGGTCGGTGGCGAGCTGGACGTGATGGGTGTGCAGATGTCCGGCGCGAGCTGGCATCCGGTCCGCTACGAGTACGACGAGGTCGAGCGGGAGCGGATCTCCACGATCAAGCGGGTCGGCAAGTTCAAGGCCGTCACGCGTCTGGTCCGTCAGGTCCAGCCCCGGCTGGTGATGCCGTACGCCGGGCCGCCCTGCTTCCTCGACGACGACCTCTTCGAGCTGAACAGCGGCCTGCATCCGGGCGGGATCTTCCCGGACCAGGGTGAGGCGCTCGCCTGGCTCGCCGACCGGTTGCCCACGCAGCCGGGAGCCTGCCTGCTGCCGGGGGATCGGATCGCGCTCGACCGGCTCGAGGTCATCCGCGATCCGCACTGGGACGGCTTCTCGCTCGACTCCGGCCCCGACGAGCGGCGGCGTTATCTGGCGGACTACGCCGCCCGTCGGCGGCCGGCCATCGAGGCCGCCTGGGCCGCGAATCCCCAGGCGCGGCCCGGGCTGGCCGACCGGTTCAAGACCCACCTGGAATCGCTCGGGACCCTGTCGGAGTACTTCCTGGCCCGGATCGGCATGACGCTGCGCTTCGACGTCACCGGTCCGTACGGCGGAGTCTGGGACGCCCACATCGGTCCAGGCCGGGTGGTCGTCGATCTCGACGGCGGGAACGGGCACGCCGACTACCGGCTGACGCTCGACGGACGCTGGCTGGACGGTGTCGTGACCGGGCGGACCCGGTGGGAGGAACTCCTGCTGTCGTTGCGGTTCGTCGCCCGCCGGCAACCGGATCGCTACAACGACTACCTGGTCGGGCTGCTGAAGCACGCCGATCGGGCCGCGTTGCGGGCGGTCGAGCGGTTCGAGGCCGCGCGTGATCCGGAGGAGACCACCGAGATCACCGTCGAGGGCAAGCAGGTCCAGGTGAGTCGCTACTGCCCGCACGCGGGCGAGGATCTCGCCGAGACCGGCGTCGTGGTGAACGGCGTACTGCGCTGCCTCGGACACAACTTCGAGTTCGACCTGAGCAGCGGGAGTTGTCTCAACGCCCGCTGCGACCCGATCGTGGTCAAGCCGGCCGAGGAAGACTACGAAGAGGCCGTCTGACCGGTCACCGGCCGCTGGACATCTGCGAGCCCGAACACGAACAACGCGGTCACGACGAGGTAGTGCAACGTCCGGCGCACCGTCGGCCGCTTCAGGTACTCCTGATCGGCCGCGACGCGCAGTGGCACGAGCACGTCCAGATACCACCGCTCGACATCCGTCCAACCCTCCGGCGGTACGGCGGACCGCTCGCGGTACTGCAGTTGCGCCGGCCCGGTCAGACCTGGCCGGGCGAGCAGCACCGATCGGCAGCTCTCGGGATACCTGTCGGCCAGCGTGGCACTCTCCGGCCGTGGGCCGACCAGCGTCATCTGTGCTCGCAGCACGTGCCAGAGCTGGGGCAGCTCGTCGATCGCCGTCCGGCGCAGGAAGGCGCCCAGGCGGGTGATCCGGGCATCACTTGCCGCCGTGACTTCTGGGCCCGAGGCAACCATCCGCATGGTGCGCAGCTTGTACAGGACGAACGGACGGCCGTTCTCGCCGATCCGCGGCTGCCGGAACAGGACCGGCCGGCCGCTGGTCACCAGGATCGACAGCGCGATGATCGCGAGCAGTGGTGACACGAGCAGCAGCAGGAGCGCCGCGACGAGCACGTCCAGCAGCCGGCGCGCCGGTCCGATGGCCCGGCGATGAGTACTCGATGACATCTGTCCCCTCCTGGGTTAACCGGTGCCTGCGGCAACGAAGATGGCGGTGAACGCGGTTGCGGCGAGATCGCACTCGCGGTTGTAGCCGGCCGAGTCGCTGGGCATCGTCGACGGCGTCATGTGCGTGATGAGCTGGACCCCACTGCGGTGCCGCTGCACGAGCGACGACCAGAGCGGATTGGCGGACAGGTCCGGTGCGAGCAGGCTGACGGTCCGGCCCTGGTACGGCTGGCGCCAGGTCCAGATGTCGACCGCCTTGGCGCCGGCGCCGACCGGTACGTCGATGTAGGTGGCCGCATCGTCACCGGCCTGACCCGCGGACCCCTGATAGCCGTCGGCATCGGCGAGCGCCTTGCGCGACTGCAGGATCGTCAGCGACTCCCATCCCTGGGCGCGGACGCGGTTCCAGGCATCGGTCTGCGCTTCACGTCGTGTCAGGCCCCACTTGGCGTAGGTGCTGTCCTCCAGCAGTCCGGTGCTGAGGTCCAGCCGGTCGATGAGGCCGGCCCGCAGGTAGCTCTCGACCGCCGCAGCGGTCGCGGCCGGATACTTCGAGCGGACCCGCTGGGCGCACCCTTCCTGGTTCCCTCCGCGCCACGGCAGGCAGCCGAGCTCCGGTACGACGGCGTCCACCAGGATCTGTTTGCCCGGGGCAACCTCTGCCAGTGCGTCCCGGGCCTGGCGGAGGAAGTCCGTGGCCTGCGGGACCGATCCGAGGCCGTCGCCGTACCCGATCTCGTCGGAGATCTTGAAGCCGGCCGTCCCAGGCACCTTGGCCAGTTCGCCGAGGCGGGTGATGGCCTGACGGAACGCGGCGTCTCCCTCGAGCCAACGCGCTACCAGATCGGTCTCCCACCAGACGGCAACGCCGCGGTGATGCAGTGCGTCGGCGAGTGCGACGTACTTGTCGTCCGCCGGGTTGGGCGCCGGACTCACCACCTGCGTCGTACCGGGAGTCGGACGAGGTGGTTGGGACGGGCCGGCCGTATTGGCGAGGCCGGGGGACGCCGAGGGGCCGGGGCCTGCCTGGTTGCCGGAACATCCGGCAATCGACAGCACGAGGCAGATCATCAGCGCGGCGGTTTTCACGGCGTTCCTCCGGAGGTCGCGGCGACAGCCGCTCGGTGCCGGGAGGACGAGGGCTTGCTGAGTCGCAGCAACAAGCCGATCAGGAGTGCGTCCGTCGCCAGGTACGCCGTGG
Organism: Kribbella sp. NBC_01510; assembly: GCF_045040325.1. Classification (NCBI taxonomy): domain Bacteria; kingdom Bacillati; phylum Actinomycetota; class Actinomycetes; order Propionibacteriales; family Kribbellaceae; genus Kribbella; species Kribbella sp. NBC_01510. The sequence goes on from NZ_CP109418.1 coordinate 4,303,733, forward strand.
TCGACGCGATGGCGGCACCGAGTGCACCGAAGTGCGGGATGAGGAGTAGATCGAGCGCTACAGTGATGACCAGGCCGACGCCCAGGACCAACGAGTTCAGGCCGGGAGTGCCACGCCCGTAGAGATAGGCGCTCGCGATCCCGGAGCCGCCGGCCAGCACCATCCCGGCGACCAGGACGCGGGCCGGTGTCACGGCGGGGCCGAACGATGCGCCGTACAGGATCCGCATCACCGGCGCGGCCAGCAGCGCGACCGGGACGGCCGCGATCAGCACGCCGATCAGGGCCGGCCGGACCATCCGCCGTGCCACGGTCGCGGCCTCACTCGGTTCGAGTTTGGCCAGCCGTGGATAGAAGACCCAGGTCAACGCCGTCCCGGGAAGTCTGAGCAGTTCGGCGTACTTGGACGCGACCGCATAGGCACCGAGGACGGCCGGTCCGGCCATCGCGCCGAGGACTGCGAAGTCGAGCCGGAGGTTGAGCAGCGTGATCAGTCCGCCGACCTGTCCGCGGAGTCCGTAGGAGGCGACCTGCCGGCCGAGGGCCCGGTCCGGCCGGCCCCACCAGCCTCGCCCGCCGCCGGCGAGGCCGAGGCGCTTCCATCCGAGCCGGCGGCTGACGCGTCGCCAGCCGTCGACCGCGACGGCGACGTCCGCCAGGCCGAGTCCGATGATGATGGCGGCGAGGCCGTGCACGCCGGCGATCAGCGGCAGGACATAGCAGGGGAGGAAGGCGAGTTCCTCGGCCGCGATCACGACGTCGCCGCCATGCCGGTCCTCCAACCCCTGCAGGGATGTCTTGGCCAGCGTCAGCAGCAGTTGGGTCGGCACGGTGGCACCGGCGGCCGCGATCAACCAGACCGGTTCGCTCGGGAAGAAGACCTTGGTGAGCAGCGGCGCCGCGGCCAGCCAGGCGATCGTTCCCAGCAGGGCTCCGGCGGCACCGATCGCCATCAGGGTCGGCCACAGCCGCGGCAGTTCACGCCGCGGCTCGGCGAGGAAGTACGCCAGTGCGCCGGGCAGTCCGAGGACGCACAGCACGCCGACCAGACCAGGGATCATCCGGAGCAGCGCATACTCGCCGACCGCGGCAGGTCCACCGATCCGGGCGACGAGGACCGTGGCGAGAGTCAGTCCGAGCATCGCGAGGAGCCGCGCGGAACAGTTCGCTATCACTGTTCGGATCAGCTCGCCGGAGCGCAGTCGCGGCCGGATCATGAGGCCTTCCTCTGCTCGTCCTGCATGGCCAGCACGAGCGCCGCGACCAGTCCGAGCCAGGTCCACAGATGCCGGAAATGAAGCACCTCGTAGAAGCCGGCCGCCGTGGCCATCACCGGCCCGATGATGGCCAGCAGCCAGGGTCTGGGCACCAGTTCGGCATAGGCCTTCGGCAACGTGCCCACGACCAGCCGGATGCACCGCACCAGGACGGCGACTCCCAGCAGGAGCAGCCCGATCGCACCGATCAGTCCACGCTCGAGCAGCGTCGCCAGGTAGTCGTTGTGGGCCTCCTTCACGTACGGCGCCTGGGTCGCGGCCAGCGTGGCTTTCGTCCTGGCCGGACCGAAGCCGGCGGCGTCGCCCTCGAGGAACAGGTTCGTTCCTTCGCGCACGATCGTGGCGCGTTCATGGCTGGAGTTCCCGCTGCGGCCGAAGGAGTCACGCAGCAGTGGGATACTGCCCGCGGCCTGCTCACGGATCTGCCCGAGGTCGACCCGGGGCATCACGAAGGCGATCATCAGGCCGGCGAGCAACGCGGTGGCGGCGAGCGTGGCCAGGCCCGCCACCGGGCCCTGCCGGCGATACCTGGTCACCGTGAAGGCGAGCACCAGACCGACCAGGAGGGTGAGCATCGCGCCGTTCGAACCGGTGAACCCGATCGCGGTGAGCACCACCAGATAGCCGAGGCGCCGGACTCCCGGCGACCGTGGATGCTGACACGCCGCCATCACGAACAGCGAGATGACCAGATAGTTGCCGGCCAGGTTCGGGTCGCCGAACGTGTACGACGCCCGGACGCCGTCCTTCGCCGAGACGCCGGTGAGCGCGTTGATGCCGACCAGATAGGCAACCGACATCACGGCCGAGTACACGACGGCTGTCCGGCACCAGGCCAGGGTCACCGCGCCCACGATCGCGAGATTGTGCCGGCCGAGCGCCAACGACACCGCCCAGGCGAGCAGCAGCAGATCCTGGATCACCACCAGGGCGGCGCCGACCGGTGCGTCGGTGACGAACGCGGCGAACGCCCCGCCGAGAACGAGGCCGGTGACGCCCGCGATGTAGGGCAGCTTGATCGGCAGTTGCTCACGCACCGCCCAGAGCACGGCCAGCACGATGCAGAGCATGATGCCGAGGTCGGCCGGCGCGGTGTTGCCGGGCCCCGCGGGCACGAGGAACGGGAGCAGGCAGGTGGTCAGTCCCATCATCGCCGCGAGCAGATCGCCGCGGGGGCGCGCCGGGATGCCGATCCCGTCGGTGCGGTCCGCAGTCTCAGTCGTCGTCATCGCGTGGGACCCCCCAGATCGTTCGACAGCGGCCAGTACGGCAGGTCCGCCAGCAGATCGAGATGCGACCCGGCGAACTCGTCGTCGTTGGCGGTTGCTGCGATCTCACCGAGTCCGGCGAGGGCAGCGCCGTACCAGAGAGCCGACGGCAGGCCGACGGCGTCGACGCCGGTCCGTAGGTAGAGGCGCACGAGGTCCGGCAGCCAACCCTCTTCCAGCAGGCCGTACTTGATGCCCGCGCCGAATCCCGTTCGCCTGAGCCCCCGATGCCCGCGCACCGGGTTTCCGGGGCGGGTGTGGCGGTCGATGTAGAGGCAGTAGCTGAGTGCGAACCGGACGAGGTCGCGCAGCGGACAACCTGCCGGGCTGCCGCTCTCCCAGTCGACCACGCCGGTGACCGCGCCGTCGCTGACGAGCAGATTCCCGAACCAGTAGTCGCCGTGGACCATCGTGCGGGCGACGCGGTAGCTCTTCAGTTGGCGATCCGCCGCCCGGAGGCGCACCTGAGCGGCCTCGAGCCGGGGATGGCCGGACCAGCGCTCGCGCACCGCACCGGACATCTCGGCCGCCCAGGTGATGCGGGCTCGCTCGCCCGCTGTCGCGGTCTGGAAGTGCCGCAACCAGCCACCGGCCAGTGCGAAGTCCTCGGCGACCAGCCGCGGCCGGGTGGTGTGCCGCCACCGGTGATACGCGACGCTCATCGGGGTTCCATGCACGACCGTCGACACGAGAGCGGGCAGGCCGTCGCTGTCCAGCGTCTCGAGGTAGCGGGGGACTGTGGGCTCGAGGCCGGCCAGCTCCGCGTCCCGGAGCGCGACCAGCATCCGCGTCTCCCGCGTGATCGCCGAGGCCGCCGCCATGGTGACCGGGATCTTGATGGCGACCGGGCCGGCCGGGCCGTCCACGTAGGTCCCGGCCGGCGGCGTCACGACGAAGGTGCGCTTGGCGTCCGGATCGCGTGAGGTGGCGAGCAGGACGCCCCGGCTGCCCGGCGCGAACAGCAACTCGTGCACCGATCGCGGATGCGGACTGAACGGCCTGGGCAGCTCGGTCATGGTCGCCTCCCGATGACGACACGAGCGGGCGCGCCGGCTCCGGTCCAGCGCCACGGCGCGATCCTGGCCACGCCGAGCAGTGCGGACGCGGGCAGCGCGGTGAGCGCCAGCCCGGGTGGGACGGTGGCGACCGCGGTCCAGAAGTGCCGGACCGCCTCCTCGACATCGTCGATGACGACCATCGGCCGGCCAAGGCTCGGGAGTACGACGAACTCGCGCTCCACCACGACACCGAGTCCGCGCGCCAGTCGCCGGAGGCGGCGCCGGCTGAACGGATGCTGATCCATCAGGACCACCGGCAGCTCAGGGTGTAAGAGCTCTGCCGTCACCGGGCCGGTCCGGATGTCGATCTCGACCGTGCCAGGTGGACACAGCTGCAACCAGGGCGACAGCACCGCCCTGACCTGGTCAGCCGCCGGGGCGCTGCTCACGAGGCCACCAGCTCCGCCCGGCGATGACCGGAGTACACCTGGTCGAGAACCTCGGCCAGCCCTTCCGCGTCAAACGTGCTTCCCGCCGAGATCCGGCCGCGACCCGCCAGCCGGTCGGCCTTGGCCGGGTCGTCCAACAGATCGTCGATCGCATCCGCGAGGAGCTCCGGACGCCCAGGCGGAACCAGTACGCCGCTCTCGCCCGGCACCACGAGATCCGGTACGGAGTTCACCGCCGTCGCGACGACGGGAACGCCGCAGCGCATCGCCTCGACGACCGCGCAGGGCAGCCCCTCGTAGCGGCTCGCCATCGCGAAGACATCGAAGGCAGGCAACAGGCTCGCAACGTCGGATCGCTCGCCGGCGAAGACGAAGCGAGTCGACAGACCCGCGCGGCGAACGAGCTCTGCAGCCTCCCGATCGCCGGGACCGGAACCGATCCAGACGGCCATGGCCTCGATGTGCCGAAGCGCGGCCATCGCGGCGATCAGGTGCTCCGGCGCCTTCTGATAGTCGATCCGTCCGACGGTGCCGACCAGCGGCGTGTCCGGCCCGATGCCGAGCTCGGCGCGTGCTGCCGCCCGCGATGCCGCGGTCTTCGGCACGGTGACCGCTTCCACGACGGGAGCGATCGTCCTGAGCTTCGACGGCGTGGCGAGTCCTCGTCGCAGTGCCTCGGTCGCTACGCCGCTGCCGATCGCCAGCACGGTGTCGGTGATCCGCGCCAGCCGGCGCTCGATCGCGACGTAGGCCCCACGGCGCAACGGATTCTGGAACTCATGGAACGGAAAGCCGTGGTACGTATGGACGATCTGGCCGACCGATGCCCGGTGGGCCGCGAGCCGGCCGAGTGCACCGGCCTTCGCGCTGTGCGTGTGGACGACATCGTACTTGCCACTCACGCACAGTTCGGTCAGCCGGCGTAGCGCTCGGCGGTCGTCGCGAGGCGAGAGCGGGGACACCAGGGACGGTTCGATGAGGACCCGCAGGCCCGCGGCCTCGGCGCGATCGGTCAGCGGCCCGCCTTGCCCGGTGATGATGGTGACGTGGTAGCGGTCAGGGTCGAGCGGCAGGACGCCGCGCAGGGCGACACCGCCCGCACCCGCGATGAACCGGGTGACGATCTGCGCCACCTCGATCCGTTCAGAGCCGGCCATCAGCGCACCCCACCTGTGCGGACACTCGCCAGTGGACGCTTCAGCAACTCGGCCAGTCCGGGGCCAGGCTCGCGCCCGAGCTGCAGTTCGATGCAGGGCAGGCGCTCGGCGAGCGACATGGCGATCTGCTCGACGGGCGGATGCACCGGCCCGCATCCCGTGGCCGACCCGACGACGGCGGCCAGCGACCAGAACCGCCGCAGCTCCCCAGCGGAATAGGTGCCGGCCACGATTCCCCGCGCAGCTTGCTGGGCGGTGAGGGGCCGGATCCGAGGTGTCTCCTCAGTTCCCCTCCTGAGTACGACGATCAGCTCGGGCGGGAGTGATCGGACCCGTTGGGTCCACGCCTGCTCGCGTCGTCCGTGGAATGCGCGCCGGCCGTCACCGGTCAGCAGTCGTAGCGGCTCGGCGACGCCGTACGCCGTGGTTCCATCGCACACCGCGAGGTTGTCGCAGGTTGCGCGGGCGCCGTCGGCCAGCGCCCGCGAGACGAGCGTCGACTTCCCGACGCCGCCCGGGCCGGCCAGCAGGACGACGACGCCTCCGACCTCGACGATCGACACGTGCAAGGGCGCGAACCCCCGCAGCATTGCGAACCACAACGCCGGGTAGTGCAGCAGCACCTGGCCGCGCAGCGCGTGCTGGCGGGCGGGCAGGAGCCGGGCCGCCCCGAGTTCGCGGTACGACGGCCGCCAGCGACTGGTGACTCGCAACCCGTCGACGTCAACGCGCCACCGCTGGTCGAAGCCCGACCCACCGACACTCTCGAGAACGACCTCGCCGCTGTCGTTCGCCCAGGCGCCGCGGGTGACCGGCTCGAATCCACTGGTCCGGAACGGCTCGCGGCTGTCCTCGATCGACAGCACCAAGGCGGCCCGGTCGGCGCTCGCGAGCCTCGCCCGCCCACCCGCAGCGGCGACGATCGAGCGTACGACGTCGTCCGCACCGCGCACTTCGACCCGCTGACCCGCGGTGTCCAGCAGTTCGGAACTCATGACAGCCAGCCGAACCGCCGCCTGGCCGGACCGTGGACGAGGCCCAGCACCGGCCAGCGCACCGCCTTCAGTACGTCGTCGAGATCGTCGAGCCGCCGCAGCAGGACCGTGCCGCTCGACACCACCACGACGCCGGCCGTCATCTCGTCCTGCGGAGTCACCGCCGACAGGCCGGTGAAGCGGACGTCGGAGAAGGGCGCGCCGCCGGCCTCGTCCAACTCGAACAGATGGCTGTTCTCGTCGGGACCGGGTGGTGTGTTCGACGGGCTCTTCAGCTTTCGCGGTGCCAGCGGGGCATGGCCGGACAGTTCGAACAGCAGGTGGCTGACGGTGTCTTCGTCCGGGTCGTCCGCGGGCATCAGGACGACCGCGTCGACGCCTTGCCGGCGGGCGGCGAGCGCCATCGTGTTGCGGAGGGAGGCGAGGTCCTCGGTCGCCTTGCCGAGCACCGGCGCCTCCAACATCCTGGCCAGCGCCCGGATGCCGTTCACGCGCGGCCGCATCGTCTCGAGAACGGTCGCCACGGTCAGGCCGAGGACCAGGCCGAACAGCAGCGCGAGGGCGAGCTGCGGCAGGATCGATGTCTGGACCTGACGGATGTCCGGCTTGTTCCCGACCAGGACGACCCGGTCCCGGTTCGCGTTGTCGACCGCCAGCGTGGCGCGCTGGGCGGTGAGCTGGGAAAGCAACTGGTTCGCCGACTGGATCTGTGCCCCGAGGTCGGCGCGCGCCGTCACGTCCGCGATACCGCGCAACTGTCCGACCAGTTTGTCGCGCTGCGCCGTCGCGGCCGCGATCTGGTCGTCGAGCTTGGCGGTCGAGTCCTGGAAGGAGGATCGGTCGCCGTCGTTCATGAACAGCGCCACCCGGGTGGCCAGCGCCGACACGATCTTCCCGGCGGCGATCGGGTCGTCGTCGGTGACGCTGAGCTCGACGATCGACGACTCACCGAGCCGCTGCGCCGCCACATGCGTGGCGGCGAACTCGTTGACGTCGCGCTGCCCGTCGGCTGCCATCAGCGCCGTCTGCAGCAGGCTGGGCGTGGTCGCGAGGGCCAGCACCCTGCTGCTCATGCCCTCGGCCTCGGTCGCCGACTTCGGCGCGCCCGAGATCACCTGCAGGCGCAGCGAGGCGACGGATGGGTCCGGTCGCTGCGCGGCCAGTATCGCTGCCACCGCGACCGGCAGGAGCATGCACACCAGGATGATCCCCAGGTGGGCCCGCACGATGCGGCGGAACATCTCTTCGATCGTCATCGTCGTACCCTTCGTCCGTTGCCGTGGTGCGTCACTACGTGACCTTCACCTTCTTGGTCGCTGAACTGGACAGACCCACGGTGTCGGTGACGGTCACCTGGACCGTGTACATCCCGGTGGCGCTGTAGGTGCAGGTGGTCGTCGCAGTGGTCTGCGGCGGCTTCGCGGCACCGACGCCGCAGCTGAACTGGTAGGTGGCGATCGGCGATTTGTCGACGCTCGTGGAGCCGGACGCGTCCGCAGTGATCGGCAGGCCCCGGCCGACGGTCGTCTTCGACAGCGTCAGGCTCGCCGTCGGTGCCACATCGGCGAGGATCTTGACCTTGGTCGTGGCACGGCTGGTGAGACCATCGGTGTCCCGCACCGTCACCGCGGTGGTGAAGGTGCCGGCGTTCTGGTAGGTGCAGGTCGTGGTCGCCGTCGTCAGCGCCCCAGTCGTCTGACCGTTGCCGCAGTCGAAGGTGTAGCTGACCAGCGGCCTGCCGTCGGCGTCGGACGACGTGGACGCATCCAGCACCACTTGCTGCGGCCGGTAGGCCTGGCTCGGGGTGGCGGTGAGCCGCGCGGTGGGCAGACCGTTCGGCTTCACGACGATCGCCGGGCCGGTCCAGGTGTCGCTGACGCCGGCCGAGTCCGTCACCGTGACCGTCGGTGTGAAGGTTCCGGCCGCCGGGTAGTGGCACACCCCGCTGGGCTGCGTCAGTACGGTCCCGTTGCCGCAGACGATCTGGTACGACGTGATCGGAGCACCGAGTCCCGCGCTGGCCGACGCGTCCACCGTGACGTCCAACGGCGCGAACCCGGTCGTGGGAGTCACCGTGGCCACAGCGGCCGGGCCGGCGAACTCGTAGGCACCGAGGTCGGCGTACGTGATCGGGCCGACGCCCGTGTTCGCCACGGCCGGATGGTCGGACGGCGCCTTGCCGTCCTTGTCCGGGGAGGTCCAGCCCACGGTCGCGGTGTCGGCGGTGTCGATCGCCGGTGACGTGCTGCCGAGGTGGAGGTTCCGGGCGGTCAGGTCCTTGAAGCCCGGGTTCGCCGCCCGGCCCGCGGCTTCCTGCCCACTGACCGTCTGGAAGCCGGCCAGCGTCGGATACGGCTGGGACGCCCACTCGAACAGCGGTCCGCCCGAGGTCTGGAAGACGAGATCCCGGTTCAGCGTGGTCCCCGCGCTGGACGACTCGTCGACCCGGATCTCGCCGATCGTGCGGGTGCTTCCGACCGCGTTGTCCATCGCCACGTTGTCGCGGCTGACGGCGCCGCTCGACCCGCCCTCGAAGTTGATCCCGGCGGTCGCGTTGCGGACCACCGTGTTGGAGATGACGATCGAGCCCGGCGCGTTCGAGTTGTCGATGCCGTGGTCGTTGTTGTCGTAGACGACGTTGCGGCGGATCGTCGTACCGGTGGAGCCGGTGTAGGCCTCGATGCCGGAGTCGTCGTTGCCGTAGGCAAGGTTGTTCTCGACCAGCACCTGCTGGGACGCCGAGCTGACGTCGATACCGGTGGCGACCCGGGCGCCGAGGCGCTTGTTCGCGTAGGTGGTGACACCGGCCACGGTGACCCGGGTGCTGCCCTGCACGCTCACGCCGTGGAAGTTGTTGTCGTGCGTGATCGAGGAGCGCAGTGCGGAGTCGGTCGAGCTGAAGAACCTGACTCCGATCGAGACGTTCGCCGCGGCCTGGATCCCGTCCGCGGTGACGTTGCTCGAGGCATCGACCGTGACGCCCTGGGCGCCGGACTGGGCCACGTCGAGCGTGCTCAGGGCGGTGCGCTGGACCCGGTCCAGGTAGACGCCGGTCAGGTTGGTCTGCCGGACCGTGAAGCCGGTGACGCTGACGTCGGTGACCTGGCGGAGCAGGATCCCGAAGCTGCGGGCGCCGGCCGAGATCGTGTGTCCGGCCGCGGGGTTGGTTCCACCGGTGTCGACGTACAGGGTCGCCGTCGGTGTGTCGTAGAACCAGCTGCCCGAGGTGGTCGTGGTCGCGCTTGCTGCCTTGGCCAGCGGTTGCCCGTCCAGGAACACCTGGGCCGGAACCGGGGTGAAGGCGTGCTTCCAGGCGGTCGTCGTGGTCGTGGTCCAGCCCGCGGCGTCGGAGACGTCGTTGGTGCCGAGGATCACTGCGGACGGCGTGGTCGCGCGCAGCGTGATCGGCGCGCCTGCTTCGCCGCTGGACGTGATCTGGACCTGTTCGCGGTACTGACCCGGACCGACCAGGGCGGTGTCGCCGGCGAGCAGTTTGCGGGTGGCCGCACCGATGGTGCAGAACGGTGTCGCCGTGGTGCCGGGACCGGTGTCGCTGCAGGCCGGGTTGGTCTGCTCGACCGAGTAGGTCTGCAGAGTCCTAGTGCTCACGACCTCCTGTCCCGTGGCGGTGTCGGTCAAACCAGCGCCGTCCTTGACGGTGACGGTGACGGCGTACGTGCCTGGAGCGGAGTAGGCGTGGACGGCCGTCGCGCCGGCCTGTGGGCCCACGATGGTGCCGTCACCGAAGTCGAAGGTGTACGACGCGATGCCGATGGTGTCGGCGTCACTGGAGCCACTCGCGTCGGCGGTGACCGGGGTTGCCGGCGGCGTGGTCACGGCGGCCGGATCGACCACCACAGTCGCGTGCGGTGCGTAGTCCGTCGTGCCGGCGACGGGCTGGAACTCCAGGGCTCCGCGGTCGGCGTACGCCGGGCTGCCACTGCCCGTGTCGGGCACGATCGGGTCGTCGGCGAGCGCGTTGCCGGCGGGGTCGGTCGCGGCGAAGCCGGTCGCCGCGGAGTTGGCAGCGTCGACCGCGGCCGAGCCGCCGGTCAGCCGGAAGTCGGCGGACCCGGCGTCGGCGAAGTCGGGATCCACGGACTGGCCGTGGCTCTCCTGGCCGGTCGCGGTGGCGAACGCGGCGAGCGTCTTGTAGATCGTCCCGTTCACCTTGGTGGACGGCGCGATGCCGTGGTTGAACGCGGTGTCGTAGTCGGCGGCGAAGCCGGAGAACGAGCCGGCGTCGACGTACAGGTCGTACTCGGTCGCGGTCGTGCCGTTGTCGACCAGCAGGTTGTTGGTCACGGTCGCGCCGGTCGAGTTGCCCTCGACGGAGATCCCGTCCCGCCGGTTCCCGTACGACGTGTTGTTGACGTACCGGACCCCGGTCGACGTCAGCGTGTCGAAGCCGTGGTCGCCGTTCCCGTACGAGATGTTGCGGACCACCAGCGCCCGGTGCGAGGAGCTGTACACCTGGATCCCGCTGTCCTGGTTCTGGTAGGTGACGTTCCCGCTGATGGTGTTGTCCGGCGAGCTGGTGTCGATGTCGATCCCGACCGCGGTGGCGTTCGGGTTCACCGAGGTGTTCGCGTACGTCGTGTTGCCTGTGATCAGGTTGTTCGTCGACGTGGACAGACCGATGCCGTGCAGGCCGTTGTGGTGGCTGCTGGATCCGGTCACGGTGACGCCGCTCGAGGCGGACAGCCGGATACCGGTCGACAGCGAGTTGTCCACGGCGGCCGCGCGGATGGTGATGGAGCTGTTCGGGCAGGTGTCGACCAGGATGCCGTTGCTCGCCGACTGCGACGCGGTCACGTGGTCGACGGTGATCGCCGAGGACGACAGCAACCGGACGCCGGCCAGGTTCGGCCGGTTCAGCGAGAGGTTGCTGATGACAACGTTCTGCCGGCTGCTCGTGGTGACGCCGAAGGACTGCGCGCCGGCCTCGATCAGGTGACCGTCACCGGGGTTGGCGCCGCCGGTGTCGACGTACAGGACCTTCGCGGTGGCGTCGTAGAACCAGCTGTTCGGCGTGGTCGTGGTGGCCGAGGTCGCGGCCGCCAGCCGCTGGTCGTCGAGGAACACCTGGCGCGGCACCGACGGCGGCGCGTACGGCGTGCTCCACGCGCTGGTGCTGGTCGCGGTCCACAGCGCCGCGCCGCCGAGGGCCCGGGTGCCGAGGACGACGACACCCGGCCCGTCACCGGTGACGGTGATCGGGTCGGTGGCCGTGCCGGAGGCGTTGACCGTGACCTGCTCGCGATAGGTGCCGGGGGCAACATGGACGGTGTCGCCGGCTACGATCGCCTTCTTGGTCCCCGCCGAGATCGTGCAGAACGGGACGGCCTGGGTGCCGGCGCCGGTGTCGCTGCAGGTGGCCGCCGTGTTGTCCACGTAGTACCCGGTGCCGGCCGCCGCAGCGGAGGTGCTGGTGGCCACCACCAGGCTGGAGGAGGCGAGAACGATTGCCGTCCCCCCCGCCAGCCTCTTGAGCCGCTTGTTCATGATCTCTCCCGCTCTTGCAACCGTCAGTGGAGTACCGCGATAGGCCGCATCCGGGCGACTGGCTTGACCAGGCCGTTGCGGACGAGAACGTCGAGGGCGGCGTCCACGCCGCGGTCGTCGAAGTGCCAGGCGTCGGTGGGAGCACCGTCGTCATACCGGAAGCGACGCGTCCGGCGATGGAGTGGGTCGGTGCCCGAGATGCCACGGGTCACCAGGTCGGACACGACGGTGCCCGCGCCGTGGCAGGCGGAGTACAGGCTGGTGGCCGCCCGGTCGCCGGCCACCGCGAGGTAGCTCGACGTGCGGTGCGTACCCGGCAGCAGGACCGCCTGGCCGGTATCCGCGAAGGTGGTTCCGGGCGTCATCAGCTCCGCCGGGAAGGCCCGGCAGGAGTTGTGGCGGTGGACGACGCCCGTACCGGCACCGACCGGCTCCTCGTAGATGCTGTTGTGGGGTGAATCCACGACAAGCCGGCCGGTGGCGCCACCGAAGGATTCCGCCGCGATGCGCCGGAGGGCGGCGTACGTCGCCGTCCGGAAGGCGAATCCGTAGTTCATCGCGGCGGCGGTGGCGAGCATCAGCCGCTGGCCCTCGTCACTGGCCAGGGCCAGTGGCGTGCAGCCATCGGTGAAGTACAGACTGAGCCGTGCCTTGAGTTGCTGGAACGACCGGGCGGAGCGCAGGTGGAACCAGGGCTTCAGCGCCGCGTTGACCGCCTTGATCTGGCGCGGGTAGTCCTTGCGCCGGAAGAAGAGCCGCCCGATCTCGCCGGTGAAGACCCCGCCGCCACCGTGATACTGGATGGTCAGCTGGCCCTCGGTGACGCCGAGCTTGGCCGCCCGGTCCGGGTCGAGGATCTCCTCGACCCGCTGCAGTTCGACGAAGTGGTTGGACGGACCAACGGTGCCGAAGCGGTACCGGGCCAGCTGGAGGGCGACGCCGGGGAGCTCGGACCGCAGCCGGTCGATCCCGCCGTACCGCTCGAGGTCGATCCGGCCGCCCTCCTCGATCCGTTCGAGGTCGTCGGCCGGGGCGTCCCAGCGGTCGACGCTGAACTCGGAGCCGTCCCGGACCGCCTTGACCACCTCTTGCCCGGTGAGCTCGCGGGTGCCGCGGGTCGGGTACGGGTACCGCTGCCGGACCGCGCGCATGAACACGTCGACGGCCTTGTCGTCGGGGACCTCGGTGTCGACCGCGATCAGTGCCATGCCGCAGTTCACCGACGAGCTGGTCAGGTCCGGCCGAATGGTTCCGCTGGTCGCGACGGCGACGCTGGACGGCAGTTCCATCTTCGACTTGTGGTGGAAGTCGGGCAGGACGACGGGTGGAGCGGCCAGGTCCGCGCCCTCGACCCGATGGCCGAGCGCGGTGATCGTCGCTCGGTCAGCCGGTAACAAGCGGCTGTCATCGAAGACCGTCGGGGGCTGGGTGACGGTGCCGTCGAGGACGCGGACGTCCAGTGGTGGCCTGGCCTCAGTGGTCATGCTGTGCTCGCAGTCGTCGTCGGAACGTGTCGGTCAGAAGTCGTCCGGGTACGGTGACCCGGCCGAGACGAGCCCGGGGGACGGGCTGTACTCGGGCACGAGCCGGCGCAGGTGCCGGAACACCTCGTCGGCGCGGTTGTGGGCGGCCGCGTCGTACAGCTCGTGCAGGCCGGCCCGGAAGCCGGCGGCGGCCTGCGGCGGCCGCGTCATCGAGATCCGCGGGTGGTCGGTCGGCAACGCTTCCTCACCGGCGCCGAACAGCTCCTCGGTGAGCTTCTCGCCGGGCCGCAGCCCGGTGTACTTGAAGGCCACGTCGCGGATGTTCAGCAGGCTGGCGAAGTTCTGCACCAGGTCGACGATCCGGACCGGCTCGCCCATGTCGAGCACGTACGTCGCCGAGCCGTCGGACATCCGGACCGCCTCGAGCACCAGGCCGACGGCCTCCTCGATGGTCATGAAGAACCGGCTCACGTCGGGGTGTGTGACCGTCACCGGAGAGCCGCTGGCGAGCTGGTCCCGGACCACGTGCAGGAGCGAACCGCGACTCCCGAGCACGTTGCCGAACCGGACCGCCGTCAGCACCGTCGACGATGGCTGCTGCGCGTCCAGGACGAGCTCGGCCAGCCGTTTGGTCGCCCCGAGCACCGATGTCGGATTGGCCGCCTTGTCGGTCGAGATCAGCACGAACCGCTCGACGTCGTGGGCCATGGCCGCCTCGACCAGGTTCTCGGTGCCGCGCACGTTCGACTTCACGCCTTCGCAGGGATGCCGCTCGAGCACCGGCAGATGTTTGAGCGCGGCGGCATGGAAGACGATCTGTGGCCGGTGGTCGCGGAACAGCTGGAACAACCGCTCGGAGTCGCGGATGTCGGCGACGACCGTGTTCTCGGTGTCCAGCAACGCCTCGCCCCACAGCTCCAGCTGGGTCCGGTGCAGGTTCGACTCGTCGTGGTCGAGCATGATCAGTTCGGCCGGGCCGAACCCGTGCACCTGCCGGCAGAGCTCACTGCCGATCGAGCCGCCCGCGCCGGTGACCAGGACCCGCTTGCCGGCGATCGCCTCGGCCGCGTGGCGGCTGACGACATGCATCTCCGGACGGCCGATCAGCGGGCCCACCTGCAGGGCGCGCATGTCGGTGCCGGCGATCTGTCGCTGCAGAGCGGACAAGAAGGGTGGGAGATGCAACACGGTCACGCCCTGGGCGGCGGCCCGCAACCCGAGCTGCCTCACCTCGTGCGAGGGCATCGACGGAATGGCGACGACGACCACGTCCACCCGGTAGCGCTCGAGCACCTGCTCGAGGTCGGCCAGGGTGCCGAGGACCCGGCGGCCTCCGTACCGCCGGCCTTGTTTGGCGCTGTCGTCGTCGAGGAACCCCACCGGCTGCAGCCCGAACGAGCTGACCCGGTGCAGGTCGCGGGACAGCGCGAGGCCGGCCTCGCCGGCCCCGAGCACGATGGCCCGCAGCAGGTTCGCCTGGCGCGGGTGTAGCAGCAGAGGCTGACTCATTCCGTTCCCTTTCCGGAGATTCCCTGGTGGGCGATGTCGGCGATCGCGGTGCAGACAGCGTCGACCTGGTCGTCTGTCAGCCGGGGATAGATCGGGAGGGACAGCAGTTGGCCGAACAGCACGTCCGCCCCGGACAGTCCGGCGGGCGGGACCAGGGCGGCCTGGCTGAAGTACGCCAGTTGGTGGACCGGGATGAAATGCACGGAGGTTCCGATCGCGCGCTCGGAGAGCCCGGCGATCACCTCGTCGCGATCGATGCCGCCCTTGAGCTGCACCCGGATCGGGTACAGATGCCAGGCGTGGGTGCCGTGCTCAGGATCCGGACGGTGCGGCAGCCGGATGCCGGGAAGTCCGGCCAGCTGCTCGTCGTACCGGGCCGCGATCTGCGTACGGCGGCGTTGCCAGGACGCGAGGTGGGTGAGTTGCGCCCGTCCCATCGCTGCCTGGATGTCGGTCATGTTGGCCTTCAGGCCCGCATCGGCGACGTTGTAACGCCAGCTCCCGCCCGGGAGATACCGTCGCCAGGCGTCGGCCGTCATGCCGTGCAGGCGAGCTTTGCGCAACCACTCCGCACGGGCCGGGTCGTCGGTGGTGACCATGCCGCCTTCGCCCAGCGGCAGGTTCTTGGTGGCGTAGAAGCTGAAGCAGGTGGCGCCGCAACCGCTGCCGATCGGCGTGCGGCCGGCGTACGTCCCGAGTCCGTGCGCCGCATCGACAACCACCCGGTCGAGCGGCAGCCCGGCGGCCTCGGCCAGTGCCGGCACATCGGCGAGGTCGCCGGCCCAGTGGACGACGGTCAGCGCGGCAGGCCGGCCGAACGCCCGTACGGCGTTGCGCACGGTCGCCGGAGTCGGCATCCCGGTCCTCGGGTCGACGTCGACCAGAACGGGCTGATGTCCCGCGTGGACGATCGCCTGGACGGCGCCGCAGAACGTCATCGTCGAGCTCAGCACCAGTGAGCCGCTCGGCAGTCCGAGCGACCGCAGCGCGAGCTCGATCCCTTGTGTGCAAGAGGAAACGCCGACGGCGAACTCCGCGCCGACAGCGGTCGCGAACTCCGTCTCGAACGCGGCCACCTCACGGCCGGTGGTCACCCAACCGGACTGCAGGACGCGCAGCGCGGCGGCCTGCGCCTCCGCGGTGATGTAACAGTCCGCGAACGGTACGGCGACCTCGTCGGCCGGTACGGCGCGCGGCACAGCGTTGATTCGGGTTGTCATCCCGATGCCCCCTCAGTGCCCCCCTCAGGGCCTCCTGATTTCCATCGACGCTACGGGCCGTGACTGTCGGCCGCGCCCGACGACGAGACGAGAACGCCTACGTCAAGAGGGTGATCCGGGGTGCACTGCGATGACGGACGCGTCCGTCTCGTCGATTCCCGTCACGCCGTGTGAGCGCGCGAAGGCGACGAGTGCGAGCGCCGAGTGCTGCTCCGAGCGGCGCAGCAGACTCTGGATGTGGGTCCGCACGGTGTTCGTGGAAACGAACAAATGCTGGGCAACCTCGGATCGGGTCATCCCGGACACCAGGCAGCGCAGGACGTCCAGCTCCCGGGGCGTCAACTGGTCCACGAAAGCGGCCGCGGCTCGTTGCCTGTGCACGTCGGCCAGCAGGTGGGTGAGCACCGGTTGCAGCGTCGCCGGGGCGAGATACATGTGACCGTCGAGGACCTGCCACAGTGCGGCGATCAAAGCGTTCAGCCGGGTGGTCTTGGTCAGCCAACCGCGGGCGCCGGCCTCGAGAGCCTGCACGATCAACCGCGGCTCGGTGCTGCCGGAGAGCACGATCGCGGCCGGCGGATCGGGCGGTCCCGCAAGATCCGCGAGCAGGGTGTATCCGGACTCGTCGGCCAGGGCCAGATCGAGCAGGACCAGGTCGGGCGGATCGGCGCGCAGCTGCCCTCTCGCCCCGTCGAGTGTCGAGGCGAGATTGACGCGGCTGATCCCCGGCTCGGCGGCGAGCACTCCGGCCAGCGCTTCGGCGAACACCCGATGGTCGTCGACCAGCAGGACCACCACATCGTCCCGGCCGGTCACCGGTGCCGGCCCTCGGCCAGCTCACTGACGTCGACCAGCCCGGCGGTGGCGGCCGCACGGGCCACCTTCCCGCGGCCGTGGACGCCGAGTTTTCGGAGGACCTGCTGAACGTGCGTGCGAATCGTGTGCCGGCTGACGGCGAGCTCGTCGGCCATCTGCTGGGTGGAGTAGCCACGCACCACGAGGCGCACGACCTCCAGCTCCCGGGCCGTCAGGGCGTCGACGACCACTGGTTGCCGCCGCCGATCCGCGGTCAGCCAGCCTTCGGACACCCGGGCACCGCCGGCAACGGCTTCGATCGCCTGGACCAGGCTCTGC
The DNA here is from genome assembly GCF_045040325.1 of Kribbella sp. NBC_01510. Classification (NCBI taxonomy): domain Bacteria; kingdom Bacillati; phylum Actinomycetota; class Actinomycetes; order Propionibacteriales; family Kribbellaceae; genus Kribbella; species Kribbella sp. NBC_01510. Next base: position 4,320,728 of record NZ_CP109418.1, read on the forward strand.
AGGCCGGACGCTTTGCTGACCAGCCCGTCCGCGGAGCCACGGTCGTAGGCATCCCGGGCGCCGTCGTCGCGCGAGTCGGCCAGCAGGACGACGTACGGCGCGGGGGTCAGTTCGTGCAAGCGCTCGCCGAGGTCGGCCGTCGTCGGCGGTCCGGGAACGTCGATCACGCAGAGATCGACCCGCAACGGCCCAGCCGAGTCGAGGAGTTCGGCCGGATCGTCTGTCGTGAGGACGACCTCATGGCCAAGCCGGTCGAGTGCGCTCGCGAGGACCGATGCGAACAGCCATTGCTCGTCGCAGATCGCCAGTCTCATGCCGACCTCACCGAGCGCGGTCCGGCGGGCATGCAGAGACGAACCGTCGTACCGGCACCCGGTGCGCTGTGGAGCTCGAGGCGACCCGCACACGCGCGCACCGCCTGGGCAACGACGTTCAGGCCATGACCGGTTCCGGAGGCGACGTCACCGAAGCCAGGACCGTCATCGGACACCTCGACGAAAGCTTCGCCGTCGGCAGCTCCGACGTGGACCTGAACCGTGCCCGCGCCGCCGGCCGCTCGGCACGCGTTGTCGAGCAGGTTTCCGATCGCACGGCGGAGCAGAACCTGGTCGCCGGCGGCCACGACGAGCGTGGAGCGCTCGCAGATCACCGAGACCCGGTGGGTCAGCCGGACGACGTCGGCGCACTCACCCGCGAGTTGCGTCAGATTGACGCCGCCGATCTGATGACCGGCGTCCGGCTCGACGTCCAGCAGTTCCGCGATCGCGGTGAACTGTTGATGGATCAGACTCATCCTGCCCAGCACCGCGCCGTCGTCGATCGCCGCGGACGACGTCTCCGACAGCAGCAGACCGGCCGCGACGTACTGCCGCAGGTCGTGGCAGAGCTGACTCAGATCTTCGGCAGATGACCCACTCATCGGCCGTGAAACGTTGACGACCCCCATCGGTGACCCCCCTCAGGTCCCGACCGAGCTGGCTGCCCCCGCAGCTCCGCGTTCCAAGTCCTCGACGACCACGGACGGTCACCACCGTCCCGGCCTGCCTGCTCGAGCCCCCAAGGCACGCGTCTCGGTCTAGACCTCCAGTACAGGACTTCACCGGTCAGAAGGTGGAGGCTTTCGCCCATACGTCATGATTCGGTCATCTTCACGTCATCTTCTGTTCAGCTTGTTCAAACGACGTCTTGATCACAGAGCGCGATCAGGGCTGGTATTCGTACGCACCGAGGTCGTCGTAGGTGCGCGGCCCCTCGGCGAAGGCGTTGCTCGTCGCCGGGTCGTCGACGCGCGGGAGGCCTTCGATATCGCTGGGCTGAGCGCCGGAGACGCCCGAGTCGCCACGGTCGATCGCGGCCGAGCCGGCCTGCAGGCGCAGATTCCACGCCGCCGGCGAGACGAACCTGGGGTCGGCCTGCACGCCGTGCGCCTCCTGATGAGTCGCCGCCTGCATGGCGGCCAGCGAGGTGAAGGTCGTGCCGAACGCGTACATCTTCCCGCTCGTGGTCAGCCAGACCAGGTTGTGGTCGACCGTCGTACTCGACGGCGCCGAGTCCCAGATCCCGATGTTGCCGGCGCGCCGCGCACAGGAGATGCCGTTGTAGGCGGGGTACACCCCGTTGTCGACCGCGACGTTGTCGATGACCTGGTAGTTGCCCGACGTACCCTCGACGTTGATCCCCGTCGTGCAGTTGCGGTAGACCGTGTTGCCGATCAGCCGTCCGCCGGTGACGTTGAGGTCGTCGATGCCGTGGTCGCCGTTGTTGTAGGTGACGTTCAGCGCGGCCAGGTTGTTGTCGCCGCCGGTGTAGAACTGGATGCCCGAGTCCTCGTTGTCGTGCGTGACGTTGCGCAGCACGGTGTTGCCCGGGCTGATCACGTTGATTCCATTGGCGTTCCGGCGGTACCCCTCGGCGTTGAAGCTGGCCGAGTTCCCGGTCACCAGGATGCCGGTGGACCCGGCGGTGACCAGGATGCCGGTGCCGTTGTTGTGGTGCACGTTGTTGCTGCTGACAACGGAATCGGACGAGCCGCGGATGCTGATCCCGGGGACGGTCTTACCCGACACCGGCTGCCCCGCACCTGTCACCGTGTTGCCGGTCACCGTGATGTTGTTGCTGCCCGTCACATAGACGCCGTCGTACTTGGTGCCGCTGAAGGTCAACCCCGACACGGTGACGTAACTGCGCGACGAGATGTTCGCACCGAAGCTGGCCGGACTCAGGACCGGATTGCGGCCCGGCCATGCGGTGATGACGATCGGGGCCGACGCCGTCCCGGAGACGGCGGGCTTGATCGTCTCGGCGTAGGTCCCGTCCCCGATGTTCAGCGTGAAGCCGGCCGCGAGCTTGCTGACTCCCTTGACCACGGTGCAGTACGGCGTGGTCGCCGTACCCGGGCCGGAGTCGGAGCAGTTGGGCATGGACTTGTCGACGAACAGATCCGTCGTCGCGCCGCGCGCGGTCAACGGATTCGCCAGCATCAGGCCGCTCAGCACGACGGCAGCCGAAGTTCTCCCCACGAGCGTCATACGTCCAGCGTGGACCGGCCGGGTTCCGGTCGCATCGCGCAATCGACGTATAACGGTGTGCTGCCGGGATGAGAAGGGCTGCGTACGCCGGGCCGGGCAGGTCCTGTGCCGGCCACGACGAGGGGGGGTGTCGAAGCCGGGACCGACCCGGCGCCCGGAGCCTGTGGGGGTGCATCCGAGACTGTCGACGCACGCAGCGTGTTCCCCCTCAGCAGGTTGCGCCGCATTCCGGCCGAAGACAAGAAAGATGACGTCGCTGTCATCGAGCGGTCAGACGGGCGGCCTGCCATTGGCCGGGACAGCCAGCTCGAACTCGGCGCCACCACCGGCGCCGTTGCGGGCCGACATCGTGCCGCCGTGAGCGGCCACCGCGGCCCGCGCCATCGACAGCCCCAGTCCCGTTCCCATCGGACCGAACGGCGGCATCCGGTGCCAGAACCGATCGAACACATGCGGCAGGTCCTCCGCCGGGATCCCCGGACCCGAATCGGAGATCACGACCCGGCATTTGCCGCCCGAGCGCCGGCAGCGGACGCTGATCCTGGCGCCCTCCGCGGTGAAATGAACCGCGTTCTCGACGAGTGCGTCCAGCGCCATCGTGATCCACTCCGGATCCGCCGTGATCACACAGCTGGCCGCCCCCTCGACCCGCCAGTCCCGGTCGAAAGAGGTGGACCAGTTGGCGACGAGCTCGCGGACCAGTTCGCCCAGGTCGACCGACTGCTTCTGGAGGGCGTCGCCGGAGTCGAGCCGGGCCAGCGCGAGCAGGCGATTGGACAGTGCCGTAATCCGCGTGATCTGCCGCAGTGCGACCTCCAGATCCGCTCGGACCTCGCAGTCGAGATCCGCGGCAGCCATCAGTTCCAGGTGCCCACGCGCGATGGTCACCGGCGTCCGGATCGCGTGCGAGGCGTCGGTGAAGAACTCGCGCTCGCGGTCGACCGCCTCGAGTTGCCGCGCGGCCATCCGCTCTACCTGCTTGACGGCCGCGACCCGGCGACGGGCGTGCCACACCATGACCAGGAGCACCAGCGGCATCAGCGGGATCTCGGCGAGTTCGGGCCGGGCCAGCACGCCTTCCGACGCGTGGGTGATCATCAGCCAGCCGCTCAGCGCGGTGATCACGACGATCGCGGCGACGGTGGGGACGACCGGCCAGATCCGGTACCCGTACGCGAGCGCGAGCGCGAGGAACATGATGTGGTACGGCCCGGCCTCGTGGCTGGGCAGGGCAAACATGAGTCCCATCATCGCCACGACGAGCAGTGCGGCGGCCACGTCGATGACCATTCCGACCCGCGGGCGCGAGCGGAAGACTGCGATCTGCGCCCGGCGGTCAGGCGCTTTGGAGCTGATAGCCGACATTGCGCACCGTCACGATGAGATCGGGGCGGACCTTCGACCGCAGGCGTCCGACACAGACGTCGACGACATTGGTCGCCGGATCGAAGTCGTATCCCCAGACCTCCGACAGCAACTCCTGCCGGGAGCAGACGACGTCGGCATTGCGCATGAGGTGGCGCAACAGCAGGAACTCCCGCTTGGACAGCACGGTCGGCCGGCCGTCGACCAGGAGCTGGCGGGCCTCCAGGTCGAGCACGATGTCCCCGACCCGCAGCCGATTCTTCTGCCGATGGGCGGTGTCCTCGCCGAGCCGGCCCCGGACCCGGGCGACCAGCTCCCGGACCGCGAACGGTTTGGCCAGGAAGTCGACCGCACCCTGCTCGAGGCAGCCGATCCGGAGCTGGACATCCGCCGTGGCCGACAGGACGAGAATCCGGTACGCCGAATCCTGTGCCATCAGGGCCGAGAGCACCGCCTCGCCGTGCATGCCCGGCATCACCAGATCGAGCACGATCAGGGCCGGCTGCTGATCCAGCGCGAGCCGGATGCCGTCCAGCCCGTTGGTCGACGTCAGTACCTGGTAGCCCTCGGCCTCGAGCGCGCGACGGACGAACCGAACCAGATCCGGCTCGTCGTCGATCACCAGAATCTTGGTCATCCTCGCCCCCCTCAGGTGATGACCAGGCGTTAGCTTCCGCAGGTCATTCTCACTGTCCGCAGCGGCCATGGGAAGGCTTGTGACCCAATCGTTCCGCCTTCAATCGCTTGTGTCACAGCGGTTGGCTCGGGGCAGGAGCAGGTACGGTCGCCCAGAGTCGGTGAAACTGCACGAGGAGGCAGCTGTGAAGGTGTTCTTGTCGACAGATATGGAAGGAACCGCCGGCGTTGTCGACTGGAGTCAGTGTCGCGGTCCCAGTCAGGAGTACGAGTACTACCGAGGGCAGTTGCAGGCGGAGGTCAACGCCGCGATCGACGGCGCGCTTGCCGCCGGGGCGACCGAGTTCCTGGTCAACGACTCACACTCGACGATGCAGAATCTCCGGCCGGACGAGCTGCACGGCCGGGCGAGCTATCTGTCCGGACGGCACAAACCGCTGTACATGATGGAGGGGTTCGACGAGTCCTTCGACGCGGCCCTCTTCGTCTCGTACCACGGGTCGGCGGGCTCCACCTCGTCGGTGCTTCATCACACGTACAACCCCCGGGCCATCGCCGAAGTGCGTCTCAATGGTGTGATCACGGGCGAGGCCGGAGTCAATGCGCTGGTTGCGCTCGCTTACGGCGTACCGGTGGTGCTCATCTCGGGTGACCGGGTGACGATCGATGAGGCCAAGCCGTTCTTCCCTGACATCGAGGCGGTCGTCGTCAAGGAGTCGATCTCGCACAACGCAGCCCTGTCCCTGCATCCAGACACTGCCCGTGGGCTGATCCGGGACGGTGCGCAACGCGCGCTGGAACGGCTGCCCGACTTCCGGCCGCCGGCCATCACGCGGCCGGCCGAGCTGACCGTCCGCTACCACAACCGCGCACTCGCCGAACTGGCCTGCGCGCTTCGCGGCGTCGAACAACAAGACGAGCAGGTCGTTGCTATCCGCAACGACGACCCCTTGCAACTCTTCCGCACCTTCATCGCCGCTGTCCTACTGAGCAGAGGAGTCAGCGAATAGCCCGCAGCCTCGCGAGTCTGGGTGGTCAGACGCCGGCGGCGGTGACGATGGCGTCTGTGGCGAAGCCGAGGAGGAGGCCGAGGAGGATCATCCAGGTGGTGAGTTCCTTGAGGCCGGAGCGGCGGGCGACGGCGAGGAGTTCGATCACGACGTACAGGATCGAGCCGGCGGCCAGGCCTAGGAAGGCCACCGACAGGGTGTCGTTGACCACGCGTTCGCCGATCAAGGTCCCGATGAAGGTGGGGCCACCGCCGATCAGGCCGAGCAGGCCGAGCATCGCCCACGACGGGCGGGTGCCATCAGCGGCCAGCGGCGCGACGATGCCGAAGCCTTCGGTGGCGTTGTGCAGGCCGAAACCGATGATGAGCAGCACGGCGAGGGAGATCTCGCCGGACGCGGCAGAGTTGCCGATCGCGAGGCCTTCGGCGAAGTTGTGCAGTCCGATGCCGACGGCGATCATCAGGGCGAGCTGGGTGGCGGCCGACCGCGTGGTGCGAGTCAGTTCGGTGGCGGCGGCTGCCCCTGGACCTTCCGACTTCGGTGGCGCGGAGGGCGCGTTGCGGCGGGCCATCCAGCGGTCGTACCGAACCAGGCCGACCAGGCCGATGGCCAAGCCGACCGCGAGGACCAGGCCGGAGACGGCCGCCTTGCCCCACTCCTTGTCGGTCAACGCGACATCGGTCGGCTCCCACGCCTGTCCGAGGACGTCCCAGAGCAGGAACAGCAGGATCCCGATCGCGACCGCGTTCAAGGAGGCTTTCAGACGCGGCGCCGGATTGCGCAGGCGTCCCACCGGGAGGCCCAGGAAGATGGTGAGCCCCGCGATGGCTCCGAGTAGGGCGATCTGCGTACTGGACATGACGTGCACTCCAAGGACGAACCACTGAACCGGCGAGCCGACTCTAGAGCAGGCGAGCCTTACCTAACAAGTCCTCAAGCGTTCAAGCATCCATCAACCCCGCCGATGTACGCCGTCGCCGGCCGCCGGCCTCGCTAGAGCGAGATCCCCCAGGCGGCGAAGGTCGCGGGTGCGGGCTCGTCGAAGTGGCCGGCGTTCTGGTAGAGCCAGCGGACGTTGGCCGCGCTGATCGGAGTGTCGAACAGGCACAGGTCGTCGACGTCCGCGACCGACGAATCCGGGGTGTCGCCGCCCGCGTGCAACTCGCCCGGCTGCAGCAGTGCCCCCACGCCGTACTGCTCGACCGTGAACACCGCCCCGTTGAGGAACAGCTGGATCGCCCGCTGATCGCAGGACGCTGCCACGTGCGTCCAGGTCTCGGCCGGGATCGACGCACGCGACGAGCTGACGATGCCGGTCGTGCCGCCGGTGCCGAACAGCCGGATCCAGAACAACTCGTCCAGCCGGCCCGCGTGCGCGACCTCGACCTGGCCGTTCCGCAGGACCAGGAACCGGGCGCCACTGCTGCTGGAGCGGCACTTGACCCACGCCGAGAACGCCCAGCCCAGCGGCGTTGCCGGCCAGGCGAGGGAGGTCCTCGACGCCCCGGGGCCGGTCCCGTTGGCGCCGAGCGCCGACCCCTCGATGCCGGACACCCACGAACCGGCCGCCGTCAACGTGAGGTCGTTCGCTGACGGCGACCTGTCGTCGACGACTGTCCCGCTGCCTTCGTTGAAGTGATACACGCCGCGCGCCACGTTGACCGGCCGGTACGGCGTGACGACCGGCGCGCCGTTCCAGTAACCCGAGGTCACCTCGGCGAGGAAGTTCTTCGTGAAGGTCAGGTAGTCGTACGAGATCTGGCCGCCGCTACTCGCGTCACCGCCGAGGTGCAGCCGGTGCAGACCGTCGATGGCCGGCGTCACGTGCGGCACGCCGTCACCGATGCTCTGGGTCGCTTGATCGCTCTCCAGCCGGACCTGCACGTACGTCGGGTTGATCGCGAACTGGAATCGCGTCCACTGACCGACCGTGAGTGCCGCCGTGCTGGTCACCGAGACCGTTCCGTCGTCGATGGTGGTCCAGGTCGTGGTGACTGTCCGGTCGGTATTCACCACTACGCGGACCCGCGCGTTGTTCGAGCTGTCGTCGATCGCGAGGATCGGGGCGGCCGAACCGACGGGCGCGGTGTCGAGCCGGAGCCAGCCGCAGATGGCGAGCCGGTCGCAGTTCGGGAAGCCGACCACGCCGCTCGCGCCGGCTGCCGCCGCACCGGAAACCAGGGCACGCCCGTACAAGCCGTCGGTGAAGCTCGCCGACGGAGCGACCGTGAGGGCATGCCCGTAGCTGCCGAAGTCCTCGGCGCTGTCGTGGTCGAAGGGGTAGATGGCCAACTGGTGGTCGATCTGCTCGGCGGCGACCAGGTCCGGCCAGTACGCCGCCTCGACCGGGTCGTTCCACCAGCGCAGGTCGTCGACGATCCCGTTGAGCGCCTCGGAGCCGGTGAGGGTGTTCCGCCCGGCCTCGACGGTGACCTCTGTGCCGGAGTAGGCGAGTGCGGTGCCGGCGTTGACCGACAACACCTCGACACCGTCGACGGCGATCTTCACGGTGTCGGTCGACGGGGTGGCGTCGTACACGACGAGGACGTGGTGCTGCTCCCCGTCCCGGATGCTCGTGGTCGTGCTGTACGTCGTCCCGGCGATCTTCGCCTCCACGTTGCCGCTCGCGTTCGAGGCGTAGACGGCCCAGTTCAGGACGCCGCCGCTGCTCGCGGACGCGATGCAACGGGCCGCCGCGGTGTTGTCGCCGAGCTCGACCCACGCGGCGATCGACAGGCCGCCGTCGGTGTTGAGTGGGTAGAAGGAGTCGCCTGCCTTCGGCGGTCGTACGACGACGTGCAGCGCGCCACCTGTGCAGTTGAGGCCGTCGCCGTACCTGCCTGGGACCAGGGTCGCGGATCCGACGATGCTGCCGTGCAGGAAGTAGCCCGCGACGTCCCGAACCGTCGTACCGCTGACTGTGTTCGCATTGAACGTGTAGCCCGCCGATTGCGCCACAGCCGCCCCTAACTGGCCCGGCGGACCCGGACCGTCACCGTCAGCTCGGCGCCGGCGGTTGCCGATCCGACCTGGTCGACATCGACGGTGAGGTAGTCACCGGCCGCCAGTGCGGTGACGGCCGGATTGTTGCCGGTGGCACTATTCGTGCCCACCGCGATACTCGGCCGGTTCGCCTGATCGGTGTAGATGGTGGCGCCGTTCTTGTTCACGTCCACGACGAGCGCGGCCCCGGCCGGAGCGGTGTGGACCGCGGCTCGCACCGTCTCGACGACGTAGTCGTGTTCCAGATAGATCCGCGACTTCCCGGTCGCGACCGCGATCGTCCCGGTCACCGCGAACGTGTACGCCTCGACCGGCACGACCAAGACGCCGTCGATCGTCAGACTGCCCTGAATCTGCATCGGTAGTTCCCCCCACCCGGATAGCGGTCGAGCGTATCAAAGGGGGTGGTGTGTGACTCCGTATCTGTGAGCCCGCAGCTTGGGTGGAACCGTTCTGCCCGACGGTTGCGGCGAAGAAGGTATGGGGGATGGACGGTACGCGCGTGGCCTCGGGGGCCCGCTGGTTCGTCGGGGGTCTGGCGGGGGCTCTCGTGCTTGTCTTCGCGTCGACCGCGGCCGCGCCTGCCCGCGCGGCGAGTGACGCGACGGCGACGCTCTGGCTCGATCGGTCCGACGGGCCGCCGGGCACCAAGGTGATCGCCACCGCCTGGGGGTACGCCGGATGCCATGCGCCGGCCACGACGAGTCCCTCGCCTGCCGACGGCGCAACGGCCGGAGGCGGCGTGGTCAAGATCTTCTGGGAGGGCTTCGACGAGGCAGTCGGGTCGGCCGTGGTTCCCACCAGTGGGGTGGTCGAGGTGCCGTTCTCCGTTCCCGCGGAGGCGACGGCGCAGCGGTACTCGATCGTGGCCCGGTGTATGACCGATTCGAAGCTGACGGACGACGACTTGTTCGTCGTGACGCGCTCGGAGGCGTCGGTCGTCGTACCGCCGAAGACAGTCCCGTCGCCGTCAGTCCCGTCGCCATCAGTCAGCCCGTCGACGGCTGTCCCGTCGACGGCTGTCCCATCGGCAACAGTGACGCCGCGGACGGTCCGCGTTCCCAGGGTGGTCGGAATGAAGGTTGCCGACGCGAAGGCCACGCTGTCCGCCCTCGGGTTGGTGCTGCGGGTGACGTCCGGTGAGGGAGATGTCGTCGCCAGTCAGTCCCCGACAGTCGGATCGATGGTCGGCGTCGGCCACGCCGTACGCGTCACGATCAAGCCCGCCGTCGTGGCTCCTCAGCTGGTCCCGGTTCCCAACCTGATCGGCGAGCAGGCAGCCGCGGCTCGCTCGGCCCTGTCGGCCGTCGGGCTGCGCCTCGGCGGTACGGCGGAAGCCGACCGCGACATCGCCGGCCAGCAACCGGCTCCCGGGACCCTCGTCGCCGCCGGGACCACGATCACCGTGACGTTCGCCGATCCGTTCCCGTGGTCGAAGGCAGCTCTCCTCGCGCTCGTCGTACTGGCGTTCGGCGCTGTCACGTACGGCGTTGCGCGGCGGTGGCTGGATCGGCGCTGGGTTCGCAACAAACTCCGGATTGTCGTGCCGGCAGCTCCCGCGGTCGTTCCACGGCTCACGGAGTCCGACTCGGAGCCGCCGATGCCGGTCGTGCGGCTCGAGCCGCACGCTGACGCGGGCGTCCACATTCTCAAGGGGGACTGACAGATGACCAGTACGACGCTTGCCGCCGATCGACCTGTGGACACGCCGCTGACGGCCGGCGAGCTCCTGTTCGGAGCCGGCTCGCAGCCGGCCGAGGCGCTGGGGCAGGCGATCAGTGAGCGCCACGCCACCCGCACCGCCCTGCGGAGGGTCCGCCGGTTGTCGAGTTCGGCGGCCGGCCTGGTCGACCGCGAGGTCGCCACTGTGACGGACGGTCTGCTGGACATGGATCTCGGCGATGTCCTGATCGCCGCCTGGCAGCGGCACGCGAAGCTGACCGAGGCCGCCCGCCGTACGCTCGCCATCAGCGGCAGCGAGGAGATCGTCAGCCTGGCGTCGCACAGCATCCAGTCGAAGTATGCGCCGCACGTCGACCTGGTGGTGAACGGCGTGCTGGTCCACTGCTTCAAGTTCGTGCTCGAGATCGTCGTCGAGGTGGCAGCGCTGGACGCGGTCGTCCGGGCCGGCACGTTGGCGATGCTGCGCAGTGGCGACTGCGTGATGACGGCGAGTCTGACCCTCGACGGCGTACGACTGGCCGACGCTCGTCGGACCGCCGACCTCGAACTCGTCGTCCGCCTGGACCCACCACGCCCACTGATCACCAGCTCCGTGGCCGCTGCCTAGACGGCTGTGACGCGGTGGCCGTGGAGGAGGGTGATCGAGCGTGGGCGGACGGTGACGTGCTTGCCTGCGGCAAGGTCCGTGGCGGGGTCGCCGTCGGGGGCGTAGGTGTCGACCTCCAGGTCCCAGGTCTCACCGGGCTCGGTGGACGGGATGACGAAGTCCAGCGGTTCCCACCAGCCGTTGACCAGGAGGAGGAAGTCGTCGTCGAGTAGCGGCGTACCGTCCGCGGCTCGATCAGGGTCGTCGGCGCCGTCCAGGTAGAGCGCGAGGCTCCGGGCACCAGGGAAGTTCCAGTCCGCCGCGGTCATCTCGGCGCCGCCGGGGGTGAACCAGCGGAGCTCGGCGGCCTCGACGCCGGTCAGGTAACGCCGGCGCCGGAAGACCGGATGCGCACGTCGCAACGCGATCAACTTCTTCGTGAACGCCGTCAGCTGCGGGTCGGTCGCGGACCAGTCGAACCAGCTGATCTCGTTGTCCTGGCAGTACGCGTTGTTGTTCCCGCGCTGCGTGCGGCCGAGCTCGTCGCCGCCGAGGAGCATCGGTACGCCGAAGGACAGCAGCAAGGTGGTGAGCATCGCCCGGCCCTGCCGAGCACGCAGGGACACGATGTCCGGGTCGGTCGCCGGTCCTTCCACGCCACAGTTCCAGGAGCGGTTGTCGTCGTTGCCGTCCCGGTTGTCCTCGCCATTGGCTTCGTTGTGCTTGTCGTCGTACGAGACGAGGTCGGCGAGGGTGAAGCCGTCGTGGACGGTGATCAGGTTGATCGACGCGGTCGGACGCCGCCCGCCCCAGCGGTACAGGTCCGGCGATCCGCACAGCCGGCTCGCGAACTCGCCGATCAGTCCGTCCGTGCCGCGCCAGAAGTCCCGCATCACGTCGCGGTACCGTCCGTTCCACTCGTTCCACAGCGCCGGGAACTGCCCGAGGTCGTAGCTGTCGCCCTGCCCGACGTCCCACGGCTCGGCGATCAGCTTGGCCGTGGAGACGACCGGATCCTGCGCGACGAGGTCGAAGAAGGCCGCCATCCGGTCGAAGCCGCCGTCCTCGCGGGCCAGGGTCGGCGCCAGGTCGAAGCGGAACCCGTCGACCCGCATCTCGGTCAGCCAGTACCGCAGCGAGTCCATGATGAGGCGGAGGCTGAACGGGTTGTCGGCGTTGAGCGAGTTGCCGGTGCCGGTCGTGTCCACGTAGTAGCGCTGGTCGTCGGGCTCGAGCCGGTAGTACGCCGGGTTGTGCAGCCCGCGATGACACAGTGTCGGTCCGAGCTGGTTGCCTTCGGCGGTGTGGTTGAACACCACGTCCAGGATGACCTCAAGACCGGCGTCGTGCAGCGTGTTGACCATGGCCTGGAACTCCGCGACCTGTCCACCCGGCCGCCCGGCCCGGACTGCGGCGGAGTAGGCGGCGTGCGGGGCGAAGAATCCGATCGTGTTGTAGCCCCAGTAGTTCGTCAGCCCGCGAGCGACCAGGGCCGCCTCGGGCACGGAGTGATGGACCGGGAGCAGTTCGACCGTCGTCACACCGAGGTCGACGAGATGGCCGACCGCCGCTTCATGGGCCAGGCCGGCGTACGTGCCGCGGAGCCTCGGGGGTACGTCGGGATGGGCCGCGGTGAAGCCCTTCACGTGGACCTCGTACACGATCGTGTCGGCAACGGAGTGTCTCGGCCTGGGCTGATCGGTCCAGCTGAAAGCGGTGTCGGTCACCAGGCTGCGCGGCACGTGTTCGGCCGAGTCGAGCTCACTGGGGGCCTCGGGATCGTCGGCGGCGTAACCGAGTATCTCCGGTCCGGGCTGCACCACGCCGTGGATGGCCCTGGCGTAGGGGTCGAGCAGCAGTTTCGCCTGATTGCAGCGCAGACCCCGGCGCGGATCGTACGGCCCGGTGGCCCGGTAGCCGTACGCCTGGCCAGGCCCGACGTCGGGAACGAACCCGTGCCACACCTCACCGTCGCGCTCCGGCAGCGGGATCCGGGTCTCGTTGCCGTCGGCATCGAACAGGCACAGCAGTACGCCGTCGGCCGCGGAGGCCACCGCGAAGTTCGTCCCGTCGGGTCCGGGCGTCGCGCCGAGGGGAAACGGACTGCCGGGCAGCGCCGTACTCATGGCTTCCGCTCGATCACCGATAGGAGCACCTCGCCGAGCGGCCGAACCATGCCGTGCCGGCGCCTGATGATGTCTGCCACGATCCCAGTCCAGCCGGTCTGGTGCGCCGCGCCCAGACCGGCGGCGTTATCGCCATGGAAATACTCGTTGAACATCAGGTTGCTGTTCCAGTTCGGGTCCCGCTGCAGGGTTTCGACTCCGCCGAAGCACGGTCGCCGGCCGTCGAGACCGGTGAGGAAGATCGACACCAACCGCGCCCGCAGGTCGTCGGCGACGGTGTCGAGGGTCTGGTGGACGCCGGAGCCGGTGGGGTACTCGATCCGCAGGTCGTCACCGAAGAAGCGGTGGTAACGGTCCAGCGCCTCGGCCGCGAGGTAGTTCAGCGGGAACCAGATCGGGCCACGCCAGTTCGAGTTCCCGCCGAACATGGCCGTGGTCGACTCGGCCGGTTCGTAGTCCACGCCGGCGGTGACGCCCTCGATCTCGATCGTGTACGGATGGTCGCGGTGGAACGCGGACAGCGAACGCAGGCCGTACGGCGACAGGAACTCGCCGGGGTCGAACAGCCGGTCGAACAACCGCAGCAACTGCTCGACACCGACGGCGCCGAGCAGCAGGCGCCGCTGTCCGGGGTCGCCGCGCAGGGCGCCCGTCTTCACCAGGTCCTCGGCGTCGCGCACTCCCTCGCGGTGCAGGAAACGGGCGAATTGTTTGCCTGGGGCAACGGAGCGCTCGAGTTGCTGCTCGTCGATCACCGCGACCGCGAGCAGGGGGATGATGCCGACCATGGAGTGCACCCGAACCGGCACCACACCGCCGCCCGGCACCGAGATCCGGTCGTAGAACAGGCCGTCGGACTCGTCCCACATCCCCTGCGCGATCATCGCGGTGCGGATCTCGGCGAAGTGCTCGAGGAACTTGTGCACCAGATCGCGGGCCGGCCGGTACCCGGTCCGGTCGAGGACCGCCGCGATCGTGGTCATCGCCAGCGCGTACCCTGCCATCCACCCGGTGGCGTCGGACTGCTCCAGCACCCCACCGACGGGCAGATGCGAGCGGTCGAGCGGCCCGATGTTGTCGAGGCCGAGGAAGCCACCCTCGAACAGGTTCGACCCGTCCGCGTCCTCGCGGTTGACCCACCAGGTGAAGTTCACCAGCAGCTTGTCGAAGACGCGGCTCAGGAAGTCGAGGTCACGCCCGCCGTCGATCGCGAAGACCTCGAGCGCCGCGAAGGCCTGGACCGGCGGGTTCACATCGCCGAAGTCCCACTCGTACGCCGGGAGCGCGCCGTTCGGGTGCTGGAACCACTCGCGGCAGATCAGCAGCAGCTGGTCCTTCGCGAAGGCCGGGTCCACGTGCGCCAGCGCGATGCAGTGGAAGGCGAGATCCCAGGAGGCGAACCACGGATACTCCCACTTGTCCGGCATGGACATGATGTCGAAGGAGTCGAACGTCCGCCAGCGGGAGTTGCGAGCGGTCTGCCGCGAGGCGGGCGGTATCGGCTGGCCGGGGTCACCGTCGAGCCAGCGCGCCACGTCGTAGTAGTAGAGCTGCTTGCTCCACAGCATCCCGGCGAAGGCCTGCCGCATCACCATCGCCTCGTCCGGTGAGGCGGCCGGGGGAGTGAGGCCGGCATAGAACTCGTCGGCTTCGGCCCGGCGCGTGGCGACGACAGCGTCGAAATCCTGACCCAGTGCGGTCGCCGGATCCGGGCCGTTGCCGGCCGGCCGCAGCCGCAACCGCAGCTCGACCGTGGTCTTCGGTGCGACGTCGATTCGGTACCAGGCAGCGGCCTTCGTCCCCTGGCGATCGGGGTTGACGGTCGCGGCGCCGGTCAGGACGTGGTCGTTGATGCCGTCCTTCGGGTACGGCGTCGTCGCGGCGACGTCGTACAGGAGCTGGGTGTTGGTCTCGTTCTCGCAGAACAGGAGACTCGGCGGGTCGCCTTCTGGACCTTGGCCGGCCAGCAGCTCGAGTTCTCCGAGTGAGGGGTGAGAGACCCGCATCGACGTGTCACCGGTCGCGGCGAGCTCGGGTCGCGGACTGCCCGGGTCCCAGGACCAGGTGTTGCGGAACCACGCGGTCGGCAGGACGTGGATCGTGGCCGGGTCGGGTCCGGCGTTGGTGACCTGCACGGACATCAGGAGGTCGGTCGGAGTCGCCTTCGCGTAATGGACCTCGACGATCCAGTACCGGTCGTCGTCGAACACGCCGGTGTCCAGGAGTTCGTACTCGGGGTCGTGTTTTCCGCGTCTGCCGTTCTCCGCGCGCAGGTCGTCGTACGGGAAGGTGGCCTGTGGATAGTGGTAGCGCCAGCGGTTCCACGCGTGGTTGGGGGTGGCGTCGAGATACCACCAGTAGTCCTTGACGTCCTCGCCGTGGTTGGCCTCCGCGCCGGTCAGGCCGAACGGCCGCTCCTTGAGCATGCGGTCGCGCCCGTTCCACAGCGCGAGGCCGAGACACAGGCGCTGCTCGCGGTCGCTGAACCCGGCCAGCCCTTCCTCGCCCCAGCGGTACGCCCGGGAGCGGGCCTGGTCGTGCGGAAGGTAGCTCCAGGCCTCGCCGTCGGCGCTGTAGTCCTCCCGGACGGTGCCCCACTGGCGCTCGCTCAGGTACGGACCCCACAGGTACCACTCGTCAGATAGCTCGGGCATGATTCTTCCCCCTCGACTTCACGCGGTCTGGGACCTTGCGCGCATCGCGCCTACGATCGTTCCACGAGTGGCTGTCCAGTGGGATGGGTCGATGGGCGTCGACGTCGTTTTCTGGAGCGTGGTGACGGCACGCTTCGTGTTGCCCCTGTTCATCCCGAAGTATCCGCTGCCCGCGATCATCGGCTGCCTGGTGCTGGACGCGGCCGACCAGTCGATCTTTCAAGCGTTCGGTTTCAATCCGCCGTTCTACCAGAGCTACGACAAGGCGATGGACGTGTTCTACCTGTCCGTGGCGTACACGGCGAGCCTGCGGAACTGGACGAGTCATCCCGCGTTCCGGATCAACCGGTTCCTGTTCTTCTACCGCCAGATCGGTGTGGTGGCGTTCGAGCTGACCGGCCTGCGCTGGCTGCTGCTGGTGTTCCCGAACACGTTCGAGTACTTCTTCATCGCCTACGAGACGGTGCGTACCCGGTGGAACCCGTTGCGGTGGGGATTCAAGTTCTGGGCGATCGTCGCCGGCGCGATCTGGGTGTTCATCAAGTTGCCGCAGGAGTACTGGGTGCACATCGCGCAGCTCGACGTCACCGACACGATCAGAGACGTGCCCTGGTTCGGTCCGGCGCTCGTCGCCGGCATCCTCTTGCTGATCGCGGTCTTGTGGTTCGTCGTCCGCCCGCGGTTGCCGCAGACCGACTGGTCCCTGCGGCTCGCGGCCGACCCGTTGCCGGCCGGGATCGACGAGGCGCGCGAGCGGGCCGCGTTCCAGGCCAGGCACCGGAAGGTCTTCGACGAGGCGGCGCTGGAGAAGATCTTCCTGATCGGACTCATCAGCGTGATCTACGGCCGGGTCCTGCCCGGGGTCGAGGCGTCCAGCCTGCAGATCTTCCTCGCGGTCGCCTTCTACGCGATCGTCAACGCCGGGCTCGGACTGTGGGCGGCGAAGCGCGGCCACTCGTGGGAGTCGGCCGGGGTGTCGTTCGCGGTCGTCTTCGCGACGAACGTCGTCCTGGTCGCGGTCGCCGACCTGCTGCTGACGCGAGGTGAGGGCCGCCTGCAGTTGACGGACACGCTGTTCTTCGTCTTCCTGTTCAGCATCCTGACGACCCTTTACGACCGTTACCGTCCGATCCACGACTACTGCGTCGAGATGGCGAAGACCGAAACCACCACCTGACTTACGCCGTGATGCGTGCACGCAGGGCCTTGAGTGCGTCGAGGTAGATCTCGGAGAAGGTCGGGAACGGCTGGATGGTGTCGAGCAGGACGTCGAGTGGGATGCGCGCCCGGATGGCGAGGGTCGCTTGCTGCAGCCATTCGCCGGCCTCGGGGCCGAGCGCGTAGGCGCCGGTGAGCCGTTCGCCGTCGCTCAGGAGCGTCAGGAATCCGTTGCTCTCGGCGTACTTGTGGGTGTACGTCGCGGTCTTCGCGACATCGCGCAGTGCGACGGTCGCGCTGTGGCGGCTGTCGGTGGTGCCGACGGCGGCGGCCTGTGGATCGGTGAAGACGACCCGCGGTACGGCGTCGTAGTTGGCCGACCTGGATTCGCCGAGGATGTTGGCCGCCACGACCCGGCCCTGGTACTTGCCGACGTGGGTGAACTGCCAGAGTCCTGTCACGTCGCCGACGGCCCAGACGCCTGGGACGACCTGGAGTCGAGCGTCGACCGGTACGCCGTGGGCGCCGGCCTTGACGTCGATCGTCTCGAGTCCGATCCCGTCGACTCGCGGTCGGCGGCCGGTGGCGACCAGCAGCCGGTCGCCCCGGAGTTCGCGTCCGTCGTCCAGGACGAGCACGTAGTCGTCGCCGTCGAGCCGGGCCGCGCTCGCCTTGACCCCCAGGACGAGCTCGATCCCGTCACCGCGCAGCACCTCGACGAGTGCCTCACCGAGTGGTGCGGCCTCGCGCGGCAGCAGATGCTCCGCGGCCTCGACGACCACGACCTCGCCGCCGAGACGGCGGACCGCCTGGGCCATCTCGACGCCGACCGGACCGCCGCCGAGGACCAGCAGCCGGCGCGGGACCGCCTTCATGCCCGTCACTTCGCGGTTCGTCCAGAGGCCGTCGAGCTCACGCAGGCCCGGGACGGGCGGCACGATGGGTTCGGCGCCGTTCGCGAGGACGATGTGATCCGCGGTGTAGCGGCGGCCGTCGACATCGACGACACCCGGGCCGGCCAGGCGTCCGCGGCCGCGGATCAGGTCGATGCCGTTGTCCGCGAGCCACTTCTCCTGGCCGGCATCGGAGTAGTCCGAAACCATGAAGTCGCGCCAGCCGAGCGCCGCCTCGACGTCGACAGTCGCGGGAGCGGCCGCGTCGTTCGCGGCGTGCGCGGCCTCGCCCGGTCGCAGCAGGGTCTTGGACGGGATGCACGCCCAGTACGAGCATTCGCCGCCGACGAGCTCACGCTCGACGATTGCCACCCGCAGGCCGCCCCCGGCGAGGGCTCCGGCGGTGTGTTCGCCGGGGGAGCCGCCGCCGATGACGATGACGTCGTAGTCGGTCATTGCGGGAGTTCCTGGCCCGACTGCTCGGCGACCATGTAGGTGGCGTACCACTCGGGCCACTGCTCGTCGAACTGGCCGCCGTTGCGCTTCTCGTGCTCGCCGTGGGCTGCCGCCGCCCGCTGCAGGGCCTGCTGCAGGTCGCTGACCGAGGAGTACGACGTCTCACCCGAGTCGATGCGGCCGGGGAGTCGCGTCGTGATTTCCTGCAGGAGCCAGGTGTTGCCATCCGGGTCGCTGAACGTGGCGAACGAGCTGTAGCTGGCGCGTTCGTCGGCCGGTCCGGCGATCCGGTCGCTGGTGTCGGGCTGGAACTGGGCCCCTGGCGTCTTGGGGTGGAACGCCGCGCTGACGTCGATGCCGTGAGCGGCGAGTTCGTTCCGTGCGGCCTCGATGTCGGAGACGACCAGGTACAGACCTCGGGCCGAGCCCGGCGCGGCCGAGGTGATGTTCGAGCCGAACTGGACCGACGCCGGCGAGCCCGGCGGCGTGAACTGGACGACCCGGAAGCCGTTGTCGAACGCGAAATCGGCGTCGAGCCGCCACTCGAGCTGCTCGTAGAACGCCTTCGCCTTGTCGACGTCGCTGACGGGGATGACGACGGCCTCGAGCTTGAGATCGGTGCTCACTATGTCCTCCTGGTGTGTGTGGGCTTTCCCTGACGACTATGCCGCTCCGCCGGCGGCTTCGCGCCAGTGATCCTCACTGGTCCCGGGCCTGGCCGAAGGTGGTCAAACGTTGGACAGGCTTGGCTGGGGGGTGGACCCGTGGTTTCCACTGGGGTGATGGCGGAACGGTCGCCGCAGATTGGTGGTAGCGGTACCCCTTCGAGAAACGGAAAGACCGATGACCACCATTCACTTCACCGAGATCACCACCGCGACGCCCGAGCAGTTCATCGCCGGGCTCACCGACTTCGGGCCCGGCCGCTCGAAGCTCTTCCCCAACAGCCACGACGACTATCTGAAGGTGCACGACCAGGGACCTGGGTACGCCGATGTCACCGAGGGCTCGGGCGGCGTCTGGGAACGCCTGCACTACAACTGGTCCGACCCGCACCACGTCGTCCTGACGACCGTCGACTCCAACCTCTGGGGCGGCGCCTCCGGTCACACCTACACGTTCAAGCGGCACGCGGACGGCGCGACCGAGATCGACGTCGTGATCGTGCGCGAAGGCAAGAACCTCAAGGGCCACCTGCTCGCGTTCGTGTTCGCCTTCGGCGGCAAGCGCGTGCTGGCCAAGGCCTTCGACGAGACGGTCCGGGCCATCGAGGCACGCAACATCCCGGCCGCCCCGGCGAACCGGGCCGAGGTGTGACGATCGGCCATCGTCCCACCTGAAAGCCGGCCGGAGCCTCGTGCTCCGGCCGGCTTTCGTGGTCAGGTGGGCTCGGACACGAAGAGCTCGATGGCGATGTTGTCGGGATCCTTCAGGTTGAGGTGCAGCCCGAACGGACTGACCTCGATCTCCGAGCAGGCGACACCTGCCGCGGCGAGGTTGGTGTGCCAGGCTTCCAGGTCGGCGCGGGACGGCACCTGGAACGCGACGTGGTCGAGCCCGATCCGGCTCGGGTCGAAGCCCTGATCCGTCATCCCCGGATGGTCGCGCAGGGCGATCATCAGCCCCTGACGGGCGACCACCACCAGGCTGAAGGGGCCGCCGCTCGACGAGAACAGGGTCTCGGTACCGAGCACCCGGTTGTAGAAGTCGGCACTACGCCCCGGGTCGGTCACGGTCAGCGAAAGGTGTGAAACAGCATCGAGTGCGGGCATCGCCACCTCCTGGCCACAGTAAGCGGCACGAGCCCGCAGAACTCAACTCCCCACCAGCAGCCACCGGTTGCCGTCGGGATCGTCGAACTCCACGTAAGGGACGCCGGTCGGCCACCGGGAGGCGGGCCGCAGCGCCGCGCCACGAGCCTGGAGTTCGGCGCAGGCCGCCTCGAGATCGTCCACCCGCAACAGGCCGCAGGACGAACCCGGCGTGGCCGAGCAGATGCCCGTGCCGATGAGAATCGAGCACGATGAGCCCGGCGGAGTCAGTGCAACGACCCGCACAGCCCCGGCTGCATCATCGCGATCCAGCCGGAACCCCAGGGCACGGTAGAAATGCCGACTCCGGTCCACGTCGGATACCGGAACGACGATTGCCTCGAGTTTGCTGTCCACGAGGCCCATAGTCGGCTCCGCCGTACGGCGTCGCGTCCGTGGAAACCACTGGTGTTCGTCAGCCGATCCGGGCCAGCGCACCTTTGAGCTGCCGGCGCGAGGTGATCCCCAGCTTGGAGAACGTCTTCCGGAGATGCCACTCCACGGTGCGGGGGCTGATGAACAGCTGGGCCGCGATCTCGGGATTGGTCATGCCGTCGCGGGCGAGCCCGGCGATCTGCGCTTCCTGCGCGGTCAGGTCGTTGAGTGTGTCCGGTCGGCGCTTGCGGACCGTCTCGCCGGTGGCGAGCAGTTCGTGGCGGGCCCGCTCGGCGAAGGCCCCGAGTCCCATCTCGGTCAGTTGTTCATGGGCGGTGCGCAGCTGTTCCCGGGCGTCCAGGCGACGTCCCTCGCGCCGTAGCCATTCGCCGTACAAGAGGTGGGCTCGGGCGATCTCGACGCGGAGTGGTGTTCTGCCGAGGTGCTCGATCGAGTCGCGGTAGGCGGTCTCGTCTGAGGCCAGGAGCGCACGGGCGCGCGCCTCGATTCCCCGTCCCCAGTCTGTCGGGGTGGCCGTGGTGCGCTCGGTCAGCCAGGCGAGTGCTGTCTCGACGAGTTTGGTGTCGCCCGTCCTGGATGCCGCCTCGGCGAGTTCGCCGACGACCAGTACGCCGTACCCGAGGACATCCTGCTCGAACACCTGCAGCGCGGCGTCGCGGGCGGCGTCGTACCGGCCGAGGCCGTTGTGCAGGACGGAGTTCGCGTACGTCGCGAAGGCTGCCATCCGGCCCTGGCTGCGTGCGGTGGCCTCCCGGGCGGTGGCGTCGATCAGCGCGGTCGCTGTCGTCTCGTCGCCTCGGTAGGCCTCGAGCAGAAGCCTGGCGTACCCGACCACGGGGTTGCCGGTCGCCGAGGCGAGGTCGCGGTCCTCCTCGACCAGGTAGCCGACTGCCTGCAGATCGCCGGTCAGACACAACAGGTTGGCACGGAAGTTGAGTGCGAACTGCAGCTGCACGAGCGCGCCGGTCTCGCGGGCCATCCGGTCCTGTCTGAGCGCGAGTTCGTGGGCGGCGTCGAAGTCCCAGACCTCGACCGCGATGATCCCACTGGCGCGGTTGCCGGCGAGCCAGAGCCAGTCTCCGATGTTCTGGGCGTCGATCTGGGCTTCGCGTGCCTGGTCGAGGGCCTTGGTGAGGTGCGGCGCGGCTGCCGGGTAGCCGCGGGTGAAGCGGAGCGCGAGTGCCTGGAGCAGAACGTCGGCCGGTGGCTCCGAGGCCAGTGGGGGAGGAGCCTCGGCTGCCGCGAACGCGAGAATGCCCGGCGCATCGGGACCGCTGGCCCAGATAGCGGCCGACATCGCCTCGAGGTAGGCCACGCGCGCCCGGCCGGGATCGTGCCGGTCGAGTTGCTTGGCGGCGTTGAGCAGGGTCCGGGCGGCTTCACGGGCGCGTCCCTGGTCGAAGGCGATCGATCCGCGCAGCCGTTCGACTTCCGCCACCCGCAGCGCGTCCGGTGGCCCGGCGGTCACGGCTCCGAGCAGGCTCAGCGCCGCGTCGAGGGCGCCGGCACTGCGTTTCGCCACTGCCGCATCAAGTGCTCGCCGAGCCCTGCGGGCGGGCTCGGGGGTCAACTCCGCGGAGCGCTCGAGGAAGGTGCCGGCGGCGAAGAAGCCGCCGCGGGCCTGCGCTCTGCGCGCCGACTGTTCGAGCTCGGCCGCGACCTGCTCGTCCGGTCGCGCGGATGCCTGGGCCCAGTGCCACGCGCGCCGATCCGGATCGAGGTCGGGATCGGTCACCTCGGCGAGCGCCTGATGCACTGCCTGCCGATCCCGGGCGGTGGCCATCCGGTACGCCGCCGAGCGCACCAACGGGTGCCGGAAGGCGATGTGCTGGCCGAAGCTGATCAGTCCCGACTCGATGGCTCCTGCTGCCGGGTCGGCGCCCAGGCCGAGTCGTTCGGCCGCTTGCCAGAGCAGAGGTGCGTCACCGAGTGGCTCGGCCGCGGCGGTCAGGAGCAGGAGCCGGGTGTCCGGCGGGAGGACTTCGAGCCGCCGTACGAAGCTCTCCTCGATCCGGCCGGCCAGTGTGCCCGCACTCAGGCCGTCCGCCAGTTCCGCCGCGGTCCAGGCCTGGGGCAGTTCGAGCAGGGCCAGCGGGTTGCCGTGCGTCTCGGCCACGATCCGGTCGCGAACACGCGGGTCGACCGGCCCCGGCAGCACCGAATCCAGCAGTGCCCGTGCGTCGGCGTCGTCGAGGCCCCGGATCTCCAGCTCCGCGAGTCCGGACAGCTCGTGGTCCTCCCCGTCGCGGACGGCGAAGACCATGACCACGGACTCCGCCTCCAGCCGCCGGGCCACGAACGCGAGGATCCGCGCCGACATCAGGTCGAGCCACTGGGCGTCATCGACGACGCACAGCACCGGCTGGTGGGCGGCCGCGTCGGACAGCAGGTTCAGTACGGCGAGGCCGACCAGGAATCGATCCGGCGCCGTCCCGCTCAGCAGGCCGAACGCCGTACCGAGGGCCTCGTGCTGCGGCCGCGCCAGCCGCTCCATCCCGTCGAGAAAGGGGCGGCAGAGCTGATGGAGACCGGCGTACGCGAGCTCCATCTCGGACTCGATCCCGACGGCGCGCGCGACCTGGCAGCCGTTGACGCGTGCCACCAGGGCGTCCAGGAGCGCCGACTTCCCGACTCCCGCCTCACCGCGCAGAACCAGGGCCTCGCTCCGTCCCTGCCGCGCCGCGTCGATCATCCGGTCCAGTACGGCGCGCTCCCGCAACCGGCCGCGCAGTTCACGATCCGCCATCGCCACGCCTCAGGCTTGCACCCGAGATCCCCCCAACGCAACGCCGACGGATCAGCCCCCGGTGTTTCGGGCTTCGATGGCCTTGACCGTGTTCGCGAAGGCTTTGGCCAGGAGGCGCTTGCCGACTATGCCGACGACGACTCCGAGCGCGCGTCCTTTGAGGTTCTTGCCCTCGCGCACGACCGTGACGTCGATCGCCGTCGTTCCGTCGGGCTGCGGCGTGAGGTCATACGTGTGGCCGGACCTTCCGCCCCACATGTTGGAGTCGGTGGTGGTCAGGACGACGTGGTTCGGGTCGGACCAGTCGTAGTGCAGCCGTTCCCAGATTCCGGCGGACCCTTCGGTGACGTCGGCGTCGTGATCGCCGCGGCTGTGGACCACGAGATACTCGTCGGTGCTGTTCCCGAAGAGTTCCGCACGCCCCGGCCCGAAGTCCGTCAGCCCGTTGACGAACTGCTCAGGCGTCGAGCTCGTAGTCGCATGCAGCCGAATCGTGGACATGTGCACTCCTAGTCTGTGGGCTCAGGAAGTCCCTCACTGACCACACACTCCCGCACCCAGACCACGCATCGCACCAGTAGTTCCCACGGGCCCGCGTTCGGCTTCGTGCAGAGCTTGCGCCTCGCCAAGAACCATTGAGGCCGTTACCGCACTGAGCGTCCCAGCCACGCGGGTCAATTTGAGGGGAGAACCTCGCAGATGCACCCTTCTACCCACCGCATGCCGGGGGTGAAGGGGCCAGATGAGGGGAGAACCCCGCATCTGGCCGCCGGGGGCGGCTTCGGGGCGGTGGTCACGCCGGATTACCTCGCCAAGCTTGCTTGCCGCGGCACTAGCCGAGTGGGGCGGGGGATTCGGCGTGGGGGATGAGGAGGTGGGGGGTGCCCGTGCCGTCGGCTGGGACTGTCCAGATGTCGGCGTCGGCGGGAGCTCGTGGGATGGCGTAGGCGATGGTGTTGGGGTCCAGCCAGGAGGGCTGGTCGTCTACGGTGCGGGTTTCGGCCAGGGGGGTCCGTGCGCCTGAAGCCAGGTCGAGGACGGAGAGGCGCCAGCCCTTGGTCGGGTCTCCGTTGATGGCTGATTTGAAGGCGATGCGCTTGCCGTCGGGGGACAGGGACGGGCATTCGACGTTCTGGGTGATGGTGCGGATTGTCTTGGCGGCGATGTCGCCTTGCACCAGGTAGCGGTGGCTGGCGGTGGACATCGTGGCGTAGAAGTGGTTGTCGTCGCCGGGGGCGAACGTGATGCCCCAGAAGTTGAGATCGGCGGCGGTGTAGGGGTGGCCGTCCAGAGTCACCGAGAGAAACTCGAGTGAGTCGACGGTGTCCTCGTTCTCGAGGTCGATCAGTCCCGCGCGGGTGGAGAACCGCCCGTGGTTGTACGAGTCCCCGGCGACGAACACCGTCCAGGCCACCATGCGTCCATCCGCGGATACCCGGGTGCGATTCGGGACCCCGACGAGCGGAATGGCTCTCTCCACTTGGAGGTTCTTGTCGAGGATGGCGACCTGGAACGTGCTGAGCGCGCCGTCTTGGCGTAGACAAGCGCCGGTGCCGCCGGCGGCGTACACGCGCAGGCAGCTCAGCGTGGACACCGAGCGCGGCCCGTCCGGATGGTTCTTCGCCACCAGCGCCAGATGACCCATGCTGTCCGGCGCGGTACTGCGGAACAGGATCCGCGGCCCGCCCGTGAGGCTCAGCCCGTTTGTCGCCGCGGCCACCGGCGTGTGATCACGCGTCACCGTGAACGCGCCGTACCCGACCGCGACCGCGGTCAGCAGCAGCGCCCCGAGGGGGGCGACCAGCACCCGGCGCGTCACGCCTGCTTCTCCGTGGCCGTGGCTGGGATGCCGCGGAGCAGCAGGTCGATCGCGAGCACTGCCACGGCGACCAGTGCCGCGGCGATCCGGGTCGCGCTCGCAGGTCCCCACACGGTCCACGCGAGTCCGAAGAGCACCGAGGAGACCAAGTAGGACAACGCCTGTCCAGTCTGGATCAGCGCGATTCCCGTCGTACGCAGAGCCACCGGCAGCACCGGTCCCGCCAGTGCCATCAGCACTCCGTCCGTGGAGGCGTAGAAGAGTCCGTACAGCGCGAGCACCATCACGAGCAGCGGCCAACCGCCGACCGGTCCGAACAGCAGCAGGTAGACCAGCACGAGTGCGGTGTAGCCGCCGAGCACCACCTTCAGCCGGCCGATCTTGTCGGCCAGTACGCCCAGCGGTGTGGCCAGCAGCAGGTAGGACAAGTTGGTGCCCACGGCAAGCAACGGGAACCAGCCGATGCCCAGCTCTTCCCGCCGCTGCAGCAGCAAGTAGACGAATCCGTCGCCGATGGTCACCAGACCGGCCAGGCCCGCGGCGACCACCAACCGCCGCACCGGAGCCATCCGCAGCAGGCCACCTAGCGCGGACAGCGCCACCGTGCCCTTGGGTGGCTGTTCGTCGCGGCGGTCCCGGACGAACTGCACGAGCACCAGCACCCCGAACGCGGCGATACAGAAGCTGGCCATGAACACTGCGTCGTACGCCTGCGCGGTGGCCGCCAGGATGCCGAGCGCGACCAGCGGCCCGGTGAAGGCGCCGATGGTGTCCATCATCCGGTGGACGCCGAACGCGCGGCCGTACAGGGGTAGCGGGGTGGACAGCGTGATCAGTGCGTCGCGCGGCGCCGTACGCAGGCCCTTGCCGGTACGGTCGATCGCGATCACCGCACCGATCGCGCCGACAGCGTTGCCCGCGGCAAGCAGTCCGAGTTTGGCCACCGCCGACAGCCCGTAGCCGAGGCCGGCGATGAACTTACGGCGGCTCGCCCGGTCGGCGACGTACCCGCCGACAAGCCGCAGCAGCGCCGTCGCACCGGTGTACGTGCCGTCGACAACGCCGTACACGGTCGGGCTCAAGTGCAGGCCGAGCACCAGGTAGACCGGCAGAACCGCGGTCACCATCTCCGAGGAGATGTCGGTGATCAGGCTGACCGCGCCGAGTGCGAACACGTTGCCGCTCACCAGGAACAGCGCGCGCCGCGGACCTTTGTTCGCGGGGCGCGACTGGTCGATCGTGGAGAGGTACACGGTGGCTGTCAGTTCCACACGTTGGTGATTTCCGGAGCCGAGTTCAGATGCGAGAGGCCGTAGGCGCTCTCGATCGTGCTCAGCACGTTGTAGTGGTTGATCTGGTTGGAGAACGAGCCGACCTGGGTGTGGGCGCCGACGAACGTGGTGAGGATGTGGTTCGACGATCCGCCGTTGTCCTCGTCGAAGGTGACGATCAGCAGGCTGTTGTGCGTTTTCGCCCACTGCGCGTACGCGTCCAGGTTGTTCTTGAGCCAGGTGTCACCCGTGCTGACCGAGCAGTCGTGCATGTCGTTGCACATGTTCGGGGTGACGTAGGAGACGGTCGGGAGGCTGGCATAGTTCGTCGAGCTCGGGAACGCGGTGAATCTGACGTTGCTGGCGGCGGGCACGGTGGTGAAGTTGACCCAGCCGTTGTGCTTGCGCTTGTACTGGCCGCTCGAGCAGCCGGTGTATCCGTCGGAGGGCATGCTCTCGGAGTAGCCCTTGAAGGTCTTGCCCGCCGTGATCAGCTGCTTGCCGAGGTTGTTGCCGCTGTAGGTGTGCGGGCAGCTGTCGTCGGTGACGCCCTGGGTCGACCCGGAGAAGATCGCCAGGTAGTTGGGCTCGCTGGGGTGGGTGACGCCGTACGACTGGGTGAACTTCGCGCCCTGGCCGGCCAGGCTGTTGAAGTACGGGGCACTGGAGCTGCCGTTGAGCTGCGAGTACGCGTGGTTCTCGAACATCACCAGCACGATGTGATCGAACACCGGCACGCTCGCCGCCGCTTGCGCGGTGGGCGAGGTGGCGGTGGTGATCGCCGTCGCCGAGGCGATGAGAGCCGCCGCGACCGCGACCGCGGCCGCAATGCGCTTCCGTATCACGAATCCTCCTCACAAGGATGGGCGGACCCTGATCGGACGGTCAGGGCCGCGGCCAATCCTGAGAGCCGACGGCCGCTCCAGGCCGAATGCTGCGAGCACCTCAGATGTGCGCGAGGTGAACAGCGCGCGATCGCTCAGGCGATCCGCGTGCTCGCACAGCGTGAGGCGGCGGCTCAGCGAGAGCGGCGTACGCGGTGGTCGGCGGCGGTCATCAGGGTGGCCATGGCGGTCTCAGCCGCGTCCGGGTCGCCCTGCTGGATCGCGGTGAAGACGGCCTGATGCTCGGCCAGCGTGGCCTCGATGGTCCCCGGGACCCGCAGCGTCCGATCGAACCAGTCGGCCAGCAGCGACTGGATGCTGGTGAGCAGACTGTGCAGTACGACGTTCTGCGCGATGGTGGCGATCTCGAGATGGAAGGCGATGTCCGCCGCCACGAATGCCTCGACGTCGTCGCCCGCGTCACGCATCCGGTCGACGTGCTCGCGGAGACGCTCGAGCTGGGTCTCGTCGGCCCGCTCGGTGGCGAGCCGGGCCGCGAGCAGCTCCAGTTGTTCGCGCACCTCCACCAGGTCGCCGATCTCGGGCTCGCCCAGCGCCAGGCTCCACTCGAGTGCCTGTGCCAGCAGCTGTGTGCTGTCCGCTCGCAGATACGACCCGGAGCCCGGGCGGATGTCGACCAGGCCGAGCAGCTCCAGCGCGGCGATCGCCTCGCGGAGCGTCGATCGGCCCACTCCGAGCATCTGCGCGAGATCCCGCTCGGACGGCAGCCTGGCCCCGACCGGGATGTGCTCGGCGCCGAGCTGCTCGATCAGCTGGCGGGCAACCAGGCTCGCGGTGGACAGGCGCTGGACCGGCCGGAACCGCGTCCGGATGAACGGCGTGCCTTGCCCCTCGCTCACATCGCCCGCCCCTCAGCGCGGCGTCGCCGCCGGCTCCCGGCACACCCTCACCGGGTCGACGGCTCGAGACGAAGCATTCTGGTGATCACCCGATCGAGCTCGCCGTCGTCGAAGATGCGCTTCCAGTCATCCTTGATGATCGTCTCGCGGCCGTAGGCTATCGCGATCTCACAGGCCTCGGAGAACGAGTGCGATCCGCGCAGGGCGTTCGTGAGGGCGATCTGGACATGCCCGTACAGCATCGCCCGGGCCGCCGGTTCGGGCACGCCGACGGTGTGCACGGTCTCGGCCAGCGCCTCCTTGAGCAGCGTGCCGACCATGCAGGCGACGGTCTCGACGAGAGTGGGCTCCAGTACGGCGAGCTGCTTCACCGTGACCCAGTGGACGTCGAGGACCGGGCCGTAGATGACCCGGATGACCTCCTCGACCCGGCCCTGGCTTGCAGCGTCGTCGACGGCTGCGACGACATCCTGGGGTGCGCTGATCCCTCCGAACGTGTCGGCCCACTGCTCGGCGCTGGTCCGCTCGAGGAACACCGACGGGTGACACGGGTGTGCGACTGCCTGGGTCACGCCGTCCCGGGTTGCGAGCAGGCCGGCGTAGGCAGCCGCGGGGTCGAGGGTGAGGAGGACTGTCCCGTCCCTCATCAGCGGAACGACGTCGTGCGAGACCTGACCGAGCACGGTGTCCGGGGTCGCGAGTACGACGACATCCGCCTGGGGCACGGCTGTGGCGGCCGCGGTGACGGTCCGCCCCGCCGCGTTCACCCGCTCGATGCCGGTTGCCGACGTCTCGCAGTACAAGGCCTGGTACGGGCTGGTCGCGAGATTCGCCGAGACCCGTTGGCCCATCCTGCCGCCCGCTCCGATGACGACGACTGTCTCCTGCTGCGTGCTCATGACACCCGAATGTAGGTCCCTGGGGAAAGATCGGTCAACTGGTTGACCAATTTGTCTGAAACGTGTCAATCTGAGCCCCGTGTCCGACTACGTGACGGCTGTTTACGAGATCGAGAGCGCGGTCCCGCTGGACCGAGCTGCCGAGGTGATCGCGGGTGAGCAGTCCTGCGGCACGTTCGTCCGCGTCGCCCGCGAGAGCGACGAACTGCGGGCCCGCCATGCCGCGCAGGTCGTGGCCGTCGACGAACTGCCGCCCAGCGGACGTCCGCCCCTTCCGGGGATGACCGGCGACCCTCACGACGTACGCCGAGGCCGCGTGACGGTCCGGTTTCCGCTGGCGAACTTCGGGCCCTCGATACCGAACCTTCTCGCCGCCGTGGCCGGCAACCTGTTCGAGTTGCGCGACGTCGGGGCGTTGCGGCTGGTCGATCTCGAGCTCCCGGCAGCCTTCGCCGAGCGGTACCCGGGGCCGCGCTTCGGGGTCGTGGGGACGCGGCGCCTGCTCGATCGGCCGGACGGCCCGATGATCGGCACGATCGTGAAGCCCAGCATCGGTCTCAGCGGTGCACAGCTCGCCCAGCTCGTCATCGAGCTCGGCGATGCCGGAATCGACTTCATCAAGGACGACGAGCTCCAGGGCAATCCGCCCGGCCTGCCCCTGCGGGAGCGGGTGCGGGTGGTGACGGACGCCCTGAAGGAAGTTGCCGATCGCAACGGCCGGCAGCCGATGTACGCCTTCAACATCACCGACGACCTCGACCGGCTCGAGCCGAACCACGACCTGGTGCTCGCCGCCGGCGGTACCTGCGTCATGGTCTGCGTGAATCTGGTCGGGCTCGCCGGACTGGAGTACTTGAGCCGGCGTACACAGCTGCCCATCCATGGGCATCGGGCGATGTACGGCGCGTACGCCCGTTCGCCGCAGCTGGGCATCGACTTCCGGGTCTGGCAGAAACTCGCCCGGATCGCCGGCGCGGATCACCTGCACACCAACGGGTTCGCCAACAAGTTCTACGAGACCGACGACGAGGTGCTGGCCTCGATCGCAGCGGTGCGCGCGCCGCTGCTCGGTGGGTACGAGGCGCTGCCCGTCCTGTCCTCGGCGCAGACCCCGGGGCTCGCCCATACGACGTACGCGCGGACGCGGAGCACCGACCTGCTCGTGCTCTCCGGGGGTGGAATCCACGGTCACCCACAGGGATCGGCCGCCGGAGTGCTCGCGATGCGGGAGGCCTGGGAGGCGGCGACATCCGGTGAGCCGCTGGACCAGCGCGCCGCCGCGGTCCCCGCCTTGGCCGCCGCGCTGAACACGTTCGGGAGAGCCTGATGGCCGTTGCCGCCTTCTACGGTGACGACCTCACCGGTTCGGTCGACGCGCTCCTGCAGTTCCGTCGCGCCGGACTGTCGGGCGTCCTCGTGACCGGGCCCGATGTCGAGGTCGACGTCAACGCGACGGACGTCCTCGGTATCGCCGGCACAGGGCGGTCGCTGCCGACCGGCGAGATGGACGCCGAGGTCGTTCCCGCCCTGCGCCGGCTCCGCGGGCTCGGCACCAGAGTCGTTCAGTACAAGGCGTGCTCGACCGCAGACTCAGCACCGCAGACGGGAAGCATCGGTCGCGTGCTCGAGCTGGCGATCGAGCTGTTCCCTTCGGCCCCGGTGCCTATCGTGTTCGCCCAGCCCGATGCCGGCCGGTACACCTTCTTCAGTCACCACTTCGCGCGCGATCACGACGTTGTCTTCCGCCTTGACCGGCAGCCGACCATGAGCTCGCATCCGGTGACGCCGGTGCACGAGTCCGACCTGCGACTGCACCTTGGCGCGCAGACTGAGCTGGCGATCGGCGGTGCGCACTGGCCGTCGTACGGCGATCCCGTGCAACTGAGGCGGCTGCTCGACGAGGCGGACGAGTCCGGCGTCGTCTGTGATGCGATCAGTGACGAAGAGCTGGACCGGCTGGCTGCCGCGATCCTCACCGGCCGAACGGGACAGCGGTTCGTCATCGGCTCAGGTGGGATCAGCGGCGCGCTCGGACGGCGCTTGCAGGTCAGCGATCGGTTGCCATCGCTCCCGACCGACGTCGAGCCGGCGACCGGTCCCACCCTGGTCCTGAACGGTAGTCGCTCCCGGCTCACCCGAGTGCAGGTCGACGCGGCGACCGCGGCCGGATGGCCCGTACTGGACCTGTTCGAGGAGGACACGACGCGACTCGTCCAGACCGCACTCCGAGCAGGTGCAGGTGTGCTCGTCGATTCGTCGATGACCGATCGGTCCGTTCCCAGTGCCGAAATCGAACACAGGTTGGCCGCGATCGCCGACAGCAGCCTGCGCCGGCAGCAGAACACCCGTCTGGCGCTCTCCGGGGGCGACACGTCCGGCAACGTGCTGCGCCGCCTCGGGGTCGAACGGCTCGGCATCGCCGCCCGTCCGTGGGGCAACGTCGTGCTCTGCCACGCGAGCGGCCCCGCCGCGCACCTGCAAAAGGTCGAGCTCGTCCTCAAGGGCGGGCAGATGGGGCACACCTCGCTCTTCGACGACATCCGCCATGGTCGCTCCCTGAAGGAGGCTGCATGCTCACCGACACCGGTGCCAGCGCTCACGCTCGAATGACCTCGGTGGCCGCGGTGTCACTCGCGGGCGACGGACCATTGGCAGCGCTGCGCCACCGTGCTCTGGAGAAGACCATTCCCTCGATGGGCGCGATCATGTTCGATCCGGCCACCGCGCATGCCGGCGAGAACTTCCGGGTGGCCGCCGGCGACGTACCGGGCGAGCACAACGGGCCGCCGTTCATGGACGGCGATCTCTACAAGTGGCTCGAGGCGGCGACCGTCGCGGCGGCCGAGACGGAGGATCCGGAGCCGCGGTCGGCCGTCGCCGAGGCGGCCAAGGTCATCGCCCGGGCGCAGCGCGAGGACGGGTACCTGCACACCAAGACCCAGATCGCCCGGCGCCACGGCGACGACGTCGAACCACTTGCCATCGGCACCGACTTCGAGACCTATAACTTCGGGCACCTGATGACGCTCGCCTGCGTTCATCACCGCGTCACCGGCGACGACACCCTCCTGGCTGTCGCGATCCGGGTCGCCGACTTCCTCGCCGTACAGAAGCCGGAGCGGCTGGCCGAGTGCAACGTCTGCCCGTCGCACTACATGGGTGTCGTCGAGCTTTACCGGATCACCGGTGACCGCCGGCATCTCGAACTGGCGGCGACGCTGCTCGACCTGCACGGCGGCAAGGGCGGCGCGGGCACAGACGACAACCAGGACGTACTGCCGGTACGAGACCAGCGCCGGGCCGTGGGTCACTCGGTCCGCGCCAACTACCTCTATGCCGGGATGGCGGACTACGCGGTGGAGACCGGAGACACAGCGGTCGTCGCGGCGCTGGACAGCATCTGGGACGACCTGGTGTCGAGCAAGCTGTATGTCACCGGCGGCTGCGGCGCGCTGTACGACGGAGCCTCGCCCGACGCCGGCCAGGACTACTACTCGGTGACCAAGGTGCACCAGTCGTACGGCCGGCCCTATCAGTTGCCGCACACAACGGCCTACAACGAGTCCTGTGCGTCGCTCGGTCTGGTGTTCTGGGCCTGGCGGATGCTGATCCGCACGGGGGACGCGAAGTACGCCGACGAGATCGAGCGAGTGCTGTTCAACGCGCTGCCGGCGATGGTCGGGTACGAGGGGTCGACGTACTTCTACGTCAACCCACTCCGGCAGGTTCGCGGCCTCACCTACCCGTTGCGCAGGCCGGGCGATCCCAGGGACGTCGCTCCACCGCCGTCGGACCGACGGGAACGCCAGGAGTACATGCAGGCCTGCTTCTGCTGCCCGCCGAACATCGCGCGCGTCATGGCGGAGTTGCCGTACTACGTCTACGGGCAAGGCCGTGACGAGTTGTGGGTCCATCAGTTCGTGAGCGGCGAGGTCCGCACGAGCTTCGGCGGCGTGCCCGTGACGGTGCGGCAACGGACGGACTTCCCGGTCTCCGGTGACATCGAGCTGTCCGTCGAGGCGGAGCGTCCGGTTCGCGGGCAACTACGCATCCGTGTGCCGGGTTGGGCGGACCGCGTTGAGATCGACGGCTCTCCGGTCGAGCCGGCCGCGATGGACCGCGGCTATGTCGTCCTCGACCGCGAGTGGCATCGCGATGCGGTCACCGTTCGGATTCCGCTGCGGCCGCGCCTGCTGACCGCTCACCATTTCGTCGAGGAGGCGACCAACCAGGTGTGCGTCGTCCGTGGCCCGGTCGTCTACTGCCTGGAAAGCGCCGACCTGCCCGAAGGAACCGGCATCGAGGACGTGGCCATCCCGCAGGACGCGAACATCACGGTCACGCCGGGCGGCGGGATGTTCGCGGGTCACGCCCTGCTGCACGTCGCGGCCGCCGTCCTCCCCAGCTCGCAAAGTCCTCTGTACGCCGAGCTCGACCGCACACCGGCACGTGCCATCGACCTGCAGTTCGTCCCGTACGCCCTGTGGGCCAACCGCGGACACGGCGAGATGACCGTCTGGTTGCCCCTGATCCGCACCCTCGAGAGGAGCGCCGTATGAAGCGCATCGCCTTCCTGCACACCGGGGCCGTCGTCATCCCCGCGTTCGCCAATCTCGCCGCCGAACTGCTCCCGGACGTCGAGGTGCAGAACCTGCTCGACGACAAGATCGTCGGCGATCTCGGCCACGGCGTGGCGCCCGAGCAGATCGAGCAGCGGCTGGCCGATCTCGGTCACGCCGCGGTCGCCGCCGGTGCCGACGCCGTGCTGTTCACCTGCTCGTCCATCTCGCAGTACGCCGGGCCACTCGCCGATCGTCTCGGGGTCCCGGTCTACCGGGTCGACGAGGCGATGGCGGACGAAGCCGTGCAGGCGGGCGACCGGGTGAGTGTCGTCGCCACACTGCGGACCACCGTGCGGCCGACGGCCGCGCTCCTGCGTGAGCGGGCCGAGTTGCTCGGTCGCGACGTACGGATCGAGGAGACCGTCGTACCGGATGCGTTCGAGGCCGCGGTCAACGGGGATCGCGCTCGTCACGACGCCTTGGTGGCGGCGGCCATCGAGGACCGGGCGGCGGCGAGTGACGTCGTGGTCCTCGCCCAGGCATCGATGGCGTCGGCGGCCGCGGGTCTCCAGGTGCCCGTGCCGGTCCTGACCAGTCCGGAGCGCGGCGTACGCCGACTGGCCGCTCACCTCGCGGAGAAGACCGCATGATGCAACCGCTCATCGGGCTTCAACAGGAGCGGCCCCGGTTCTTCGAGCTCATGGTCGACGAACTGGAGCGCGTCTTCGCCGGCTACCGGCCCCGCTTCCCGCTCATCCCGAGAAACGGCTGAGGCCTGGCCTGTGATGGGGTGAAGCCATGAAGATCGAGGAGATCGACCTGGTGATGTTGCCGGCTGCCGATGACTGGCCGGCGCTGGTGGCAGTGGTCAGGACCGACGACGGTTTGACCGGTCTCGGCGAGGTGGGGATGCGTGGTCGCGAACGGGCCGCGGCGGGGCTGGTCGAGGACCTGCGACCACTGCTCGTCGGGGTCGACGCGACCAGGATCGAACACATCTGGCAGCTGGGCTTCCGGTCGGTCTTCTTCCCCTCGGATCGCCATCACGCCTCGGTGCTGGCCGGGATCGACATCGCGCTGTGGGACATCCGCGGGCAGTCACTGGGTGTCCCCGTGCACGAGCTGCTCGGCGGCCGGTCGCGCGACTACGTCCCGGCGTACGCACATGTGCGTGGTGGGTCGATGGACGACGTGCTCAACCATGCCTCCGACCTGGCCGGTCAGGGCTGGCGGCACCTGCGGCTGACGGCTTGGGATCCGCAGGAGCCGGAGTACGACGCGCGTCGTGCGGTCCGCTGGTCGGTCGAACTGATGCAGGAGCTGCGGGCCGGACTCGGCGACGAGATCGAGTTGCTGATCGACGTCCACACCCGGCTCGACCTGGCCGAGGCGGTGCAGCTGTGTCGCGAGCTGGAGCCGATGCGGCCGTTCTTCGTCGAGGACCCGCTGCGCAGTGAGCACCTCTCGGAATACAAGTCGCTCCGGGGGCGGGTCGGCGTACCGATCGCGGCGGGGGAGCAGCTCTGCACGAAGTGGGAGTTCCGGCAGTTGGTCGAGGACGAGTTGATCGACCACGCCCGGATCGATCTCGGTCACACCGGGATCACCGAGGGGCGCAAGATCGCGGCGTTGTGCGAGACGCACCACGTGCAGTTGGCGCTGCACAACTCGATCGGTGCGCTCTGTACCGCGGCGTCCACCCAGTTCAACACCGCCCTGCCGAACGTGAGCGTGCAGGAACAGGCCCACCGCGCTACCGCCCCGCTGGGTGCCTTCACCTCGACGATCATCGCCGAGCCAGGCCGCTTGACCGCATCCGATGCGCCAGGCCTCGGCATCACCGCCGATCTGTCCCAGGCCGTGCCCCCCGCAACGACCACCATTCCCCGCCTCCACGGCCCAGACGGATCCGTCACGAACTGGTGAGACGGGGCAGGGGTAGGAGGGCGCCGATGAAGAAGCAGAGGGCGCCGAGCACGGTGCACCAGTTCGCGGCGGCCAGGTGGAGTATCGAACCGGTGGACGGCACGATGAACGATGCGATGGCCGAGATCCCGAACAGGATGCATCCGAGCAGGTTCACTGCGGCTGTCGTCCACGTCCGGTCCACACGCCGCGGGCGGAGCCCCGGTCCGGCCGTCATGCGGTAGGCCAGCGCGCCGGACACGAGGAAGCACGCCGAGCCGAACACATCAGGCGCCCAGATCAGCCGGTTCTCCTGCTGGGTCGACAGGCTTTCCTGCATCGCGGAAAACGTGCTGACGTTGAACAGCAGTGTGCCGGCGAACTGGACCGCGGCAGTCCACCAGGACGGATCATGGCCCCACCGGTGCCCGCGCCGTACGGTCCCCTCCCGCAGTTCCATGGCAGCGGCGAGGGTGAAGAAGATGGAGCCGACGAAGAAGACCACTCCGTCCGTCGCGGAACCCACGAGCTGGACGAACCCGGGGAACGGCCCGATGAAGAAGCACGCCGACCCGATCGCGAACCCCACGGCGATCGCGACGTCCCAGCCCCGCCGGGTAGCCGGCCTCGGAACAGAGACCAGCGCATGACCGATCACGTGCGCACCACCCCCCAACCCGCAGACCGTAAGGCAGTCCCGTTGCCAGGCGCTTCCCCCGGCGCGGATGAGCCCACACACCCGGCTCGGCCGCGCCCAGCGCCATCACCGTGAATGAGAACCAGGTGGTCAGGACGGCGCCTGCGTGTCACCGCGCGGGCGGTGTGACGACATCGGTGGTGAAGGTGCGGCGATAGTTGTCAGGGGTGGTGTCGAGGAGCCGGCGAAACTGTCGTCGGAAAGCAGTTGCGGTTCCGAATCCACAGTGCGAGGCGATGTGTTCGATGGGCAGGCCAGTGGTCTCGAGGAGTTGCTGAGCCCGGCGTACGCGTTGGCTGTTGAGCCAGTCGAGGGGGTTGGTGCCCGCGTGAGAATTGAAGTGCCGGTGAAGGGTGCGGACGCTCACGCGGCCGTGCCTGGCGAGCTGTTCGACCGTGATCGGTTCGCCCAGGTGACTGATCGCCCAGTCCATGACGTTTCCGAGTGTGTCGTGGGTGGCACGCGGTTGGGTCGGGTCGATGTATTGGCTCTGGTCACCTTCGCGATGGGGAGGTGTCACGAGTCGACGGGCGACCTGATTGGCCACGTCGGCTCCGTAGTCGCATCTGACGATGTGCAGGCACAGGTCCATGCCCGCGGACTTGCCGGCGGACGTGAGCACGCGTCCCTCGTCGACGTACAGTGCGGCGGGGTCGACCTCGATGTGGGGATAGCGGTCGGCCAGGGTTGCTGCGTGCAACCAGTGTGTCGTGGCGCGACGCCCGTCCAGAAGCCCGGCGGCGGCAAGGACGAACGCACCCGTGCAAAGGGAGACGACGCGTGCTCCGCGTTCGGCGGCACTCCGTACCGCGTCGACGAGGTCCAGGGGCGGGTCGAGTGCCTCGTCGTGGCACGCCGGCACGATCACGGTGTCGGCCGCGATGAGGTCGTCGTACCTGTAGGGCGTTGTCGTGGTGAACCACGCGTCGACGCGGGCGTTCGCGGGGCTGCAGACCCGCAGGTCGTACCAGTCCGTGGTTGTCAGCTCTGACCGGTTCGTGCCGAAAATGGCGGCGGGCGCAGCCAGTTCGAAGATGGGTACGCCGTCGCTGAGCGCGAGGGCGATGACGTGAGCCATGTCCGAAATCGTATCTCAGACGTCTGATCGGACACTGTTTGCGGCGTACGGCGACCGTAATGCTTGGTATCCATGACCGGCAGAGATCCCGCGCTTGTAGCTGACCGTTCGACAACTGCTGCCCGCGACTGGGTGTGGCCAGGAGTCGCGATCGCGGCGATCGGGTGGGGTGCGAACCAGTTCTCCCCATTGATCGTGCTGTATCAGCAGCACGGGGTCTCGGCCTCGGCAACGGGTCTGCTCTTCGCGCTGTACGCCGTCAGTCTCGTCCCGGCACTCGTGACCGGCGGGCGGTGGTCCGACCGCATCGGGCGACGCAAGGTCGTGCAAGCAGCCGTGCTGCTCTCGCTCGCAGGGAGCCTGACCCTGATTCTGGGAGCAGTTCATCTGTGGTGCCTGTACCCAGGTCGGCTGCTGGCCGGGGCCAGTAGCGGCTTGGGCTTCGGCGCGGGCGCAGCCTGGATCGGTGAGTTGTCCGTCACCGAAGGAGTCGCGAGTGCGGGGCCGAGGAGGACAACTGTCGCGATGTCCGCTGGATTTGGGATCGGGCCGCTGGTTGCGGGAGTCGTCGCGCAGTGGGCTCCGATGCCCGAAGTCAGTGCTTATCTACCTCATCTGGTACTCGCGGCTTCGGCGCTGCTCCTCCTGCGTCGAGCACGCGCTGGCGTGACGGACAGCCGGCCGGCCGATTCGCACCCTGCGCCGCGCCGGACCTTGCCTGCCCGGTACCTGTTGTTCGTGCTGCTGCCATTCGCACCGTGGGTGTTCGGCACCGCGGCTATCGCTCTGGCCTTCCTCCCGGGTCTGGTGGCGTCCGGCGCCGGGGCCTCGCCAGTGGCGTTCGCCGCAGTTGCGACTGCGGTGCCGGCGTTTGCCGCCGTCGTCGTACAGCCCGCCGCCGCCCGCGTGGCGGGACGACGCCTGCTCCTCGTCGCAATGGCAAGTGTCGTGGTCGCGCTCGCGGTGGCAGTGTGGGCCGCCGCGACCGCAACCGTCCTGCCAGTGCTGATCGCGTGCATCGCACTCGGTGCGGCATACGGCATCACCCAGTTCGCCGGTCTCTCTGACGTCCAGCGCGTAGCTCATCCGGCACGACTCGGATCAGCGACCGCTGCGTACCAGGCGCTGTGCTATCTCGGATTCGCAGTGCCGTACCTGCTGACGATCTCCCACACACGCTTCGACTGGACGGCCCTACACGCTCTCACCATCACCCTCGTCGTCGCGACAGTGGCGGCCTTGTGGCTGGCCGGATCCATGGCAGGGTGGAGGGATGGAGTCGACTGACGCGGCGTCGACGTTCGACCCGAGGCCGTTCACGATCTCGGTGAGCGAAGAGGTCTTGGGCGACCTGGCGGCCCGGATCCGGAGCACACGATGGCCGCCTGACTCGCCGGACGCACCGTGGCGGCAGGGCACGGATCTCGCCTACTTGCGAGGGTTGCTGACGTACTGGGCGGACGGCTTCGATTGGCATGCTCAGGAACGCTGGCTGAACAGCTTCGCTCACTTCGTGGCTGATGTGGACGGTGTCCGGATTCATTTCGTGCACGAGAGGGCCCGGACCGGCCGCGGCATCCCGCTGGTCTTGACGAACGGGTGGCCAAGCTGCTTCGTCGAGTTCCTGCCCCTTGTGCCGTGGCTGACCGACCCAGCCGCTCACGGCCTCGACGGGCCCGGCTTTGATGTCGTGATCCCCTCACTTCCCGGATACGGCTTCTCCGAGCGGCCCGCCCGCACCGGTGTGACCAGCCGATACGTAGCGGCGCAGTGGCATCGGCTGATGCGCGGGCTCGGCTACTCGCAGTACGGCGCGCACGGCACCGACTGGGGTTCGGCGGTCACAACGTTCATGGCGCTGGACGAACCCGCGCCCATGCTCGGCATCCATCTCGGCAATCTTGACCTGCCTCCGTACACCGGCCCGGGATCGCGGCCGTTGTCCGAGGCCGAACGCAACTACCTGGCTCAGTACCGGCGGTGGCGAGACGACGACCGTGGCTACGGTGCCATTCAGTCGACCCGACCGCAGACCGTCGGCTACGGGCTCAACGATTCACCCGCCGGCTTGGCGGCGTGGATACTCGAGAAGTGGCGAGGTTGGGCCGACTCCGCGGGCGACCTGGACGCCACCTTCTCCCGCGACCTGCTGCTGTCGATCGTCACCATTTACTGGGCGACGCAGACAATCACCACGTCGATGCGAGATTACGTCGACAACCGCGACCTGGCTGCCCAGCTCCGGTCAATCGATGTCGTCACCGTCCCCACTGCGGTCGCATTGTTCGCCAACCAGTTCATCGATGACGGCAGCCCGCCGCGCGAGTGGGCGGAGCGCCTGTACAACATCCGCCGCTGGACACCAATGCCCCGAGGCGGGCACTTCCCGGCCGCCGAACAACCCGAGTCGCTCAGCCGCGACATCGCAGCATTCTTCGATGAAATCGGCACGCGCTAGTGCACCGCGTCGTGAGGGCCGCACCGGGGTTCCTGGTCGTCTGAGCGACGCGCCGGTCCTCCGCTGTCCATGACCGTTGCTCCGGACAACTACTGAGGTGTGATCGTGAGCGGTCCGTGCGTTCGGCGGCCGGGGGCCGGTGGTTCCGCGGCGCGGCGGCCGCCGAACGCTCGGGTCAGGGGTGGCTACATGCCGGAGCGGTAGGTGTCGTCGTAGTAGCCGCTGAGCCGGGTCCGGTAGTCGTCGTCGACGCCGGCGTCGGAGTTGTACTCAGGGGCGTCCTTGATCTGGTCCTTGGTCCGGTCGACATAGACCTTCTTGTCGTCATGGTCGACCTTCTCGACCACGCCGGCCGGCAGCAGCACCTTGCGCCCGAAGATCCACGGTCCGGTGTCGACCACCAAGCTGGAGGTGCCGGTCTGGTCAGTGGCTTCGTCGACCTTGCCGATATCACCGTCAAGGGCGGCGATCTTGTACCCGGTCAGGTCGGTGCCCTGGGTGTAGCCGGCCGTCGTTCGGTAGTTCCAAGGGTCGAATGCGTTCATCGACATGGCGGTTCGCCTTTCGTACAGGTGGGCGTTGGCCCAGCAAGGGAACCCGTGACACGCGCGCGCCAGCCCGAGACCGGCACCCGGTGTCTCGAGCATGGTGCGAGCCCGGTACCCACCGCCCGCGCGATCAAGCAGGACACCGCGAGTTCAGGTCCGCGCCGGTTGGCGGCTTGTCAGGCGCGGCGCGTGGCCTGGGTGCTCGGATCGCTCAGGTCCACGGGCTGTCCGGTGGTGATCGAGTCCTCGATCGCGCAGATGATCTGCGTGACCAGTACGCCGTGGTCGATGCCCGGCCCGAGTTCGCCGCCGTCCACGAGACCCGCCGCGAAGTCCTGGACCATCCACACGGCAGGACCGACCTGTGATCGCCCGATCCGGCCGGAGACCGGCCACGCCGACCGGTACTTGTCGCTCACCACAGTGAGGCCCTGATGGGACAGATCCGCCGTCACCGACCCTTCGGTGCCGATCACCTGGAACCGGAAGTCGACTATGCCGTCACCGGCATCCGGCAGTGTCCACGCCGATGAGAGTGTCGCCGTCGATCCGTCGTCGAAGGTGACCAGGGCATGCACCACGTCCCAGGTGTCGATGCCGCGCTTCGCGAGGACACCACGAGATCCCACCGCGCTCACCGACACGGGCAACCTGGCGGTGAGCCACAGGACAAGGTCGACGGTGTGCGGCATCAGAAACCAGGCCGGCGACGACTGGGCCGCCCACGACAGCATGGTGGTCGGCACAAAGAACGAGTTGCTCAGGGTGGCTGACGCCGTGATCGGCTCGCCGAGGCTCCCCGACGTCATCGCCGCTTTGGCTTGCACCACGTGCGGGTTCCAACGGTTCTCGAAGCCGACGAGGCATCGAACGCCCGAGCGGTGAACCGCCGCAGCAATCGCATGGGCGTCCTCCAGGTTGGTGGCGACCGGCTTCTCGATCAGCAGATGCTTACCGGCCTCGGCCACGTCGACGGCAATCTGGCGGTGGGCGAAGTCAGGGGTCGCCACGATCACGGCGTCCGGATCGAATGACTCGAGCAACTCGGAGTGCGACGCGGTGACGGGCAGGCCCGTGGCATCCCTCGCCTCCTCGGCCACCTTGGCCGAGGGTTCCGCGAGACCGACGACCGTGACGTCCGGCTGCGCCTGGAGAGCCTCGGCGAACAGCCTCCCGCGCAGTCCGGCGCCGACGATGCCAATGGTGACCATGAAAGACCTTTCAGGAGATGGGAAGCCGGCCTCAGAACAGGGTGAAGCCGCCGTCGACCTTGACGATCGAGCCGGTCATGAAGCTGGACGCCTCGCTGGCCAGGAAGATCGCCACCGGCCCCAGCTCTGGTGGCAACCCATAGCGCTTCATGGCAGCGGGATCGACGCACCACTCCTTGAACTCCGGCTGGTCGACGGGCGACATCTCGGTGAGGAAGTATCCAGGCGCCATCGCGTTCACGCGGATCCCGTGCGGCGCCCACTCAGCCGCCAGCGCCTTGGTCAATTGATGGACCGCGGCCTTGGACGAGAGGTACGACGCCTGCCAGCGGGGCTGGTTGACGATCTCGGCCGACATGGAACCGACGTTGACGATCGTGCCGCCACCTCGCTCCGCCATCCGGCGTCCGACCGCACGACTGCAGTACCAGACGCCGTCGACGTTGACGGAGAACACCTCATGCCATGCTTCGTCGGGCGTCTCGAAGGCCCGGCCCGCGACGCCGATGCCGGCGTTGTTGAGCAGCACATCGATCTCACCGAACTCGGTGCTCACCTGCTCGACCGCACGTTCGACGTCCTCGACATCGGACACCTCGAGCTGTACGCCGTACGCGCGAATGCCGAGCGCACTCAGCTCCTCGGCGGCCGCTTGGGCCGAAGCCAGCGTTCGCGCGGTGACCGCTACCGCAGCACCCGCATCGCCGAGCGCTTCGGCCATCGCACGTCCAAGACCCCGGCTCCCACCGGTCACGAGGGCAACCTTGCCCTCGAGCGAGAACTTCTGCAGAGCGTTCATGCTGTCCTTTCGGGGTGACGTCAGCCCGCTGGAGCGCGTCGAGTCAGAGTCCTCACGCGCCATGCCAGCAGCCTGCCGTACCCGGCCCAGACGCGCCATCCACCGTCTCAAGCGGCGCCTACGTCGCCAGGTCACGCTGCGTGCAGTCGCGCTGAGACGGGTTTCAGTCGACGTGCAACACTGCCTTGCCACCGATCGTGCGCTTCAGGAGAGCCTCGACAGCGATCTCCGGTTCGCGCCAGGAGCCTTCGTATTCGGCCTGCCCGTCGAGGCGCCCATCGGCGACCAGAGCACAAAGGCGAGCGAGGTCGTTGGCAGCGCCGCCCTGCGCGGCGCTTTCGTCCCACTGATTCAGGGTGTAGATCTTGGCGCCTGGGGACCGATCGAACCGGCCTGCGCGGAAGGGCACCGTGTGGTCCGGACTCTGAGTGGCGATATTGACCAGAATGCCGCGCTGCGCAAGGTGCTCCGCGGCCTGCCCGAAGACGGCGCCCCCGACGCAGTCGATGACCAGGTCGAAGTCTCCCTCCAGCCGCTCGATGACCTCGCGAGCACCCAGTTCGTGAAGCAATGGAGCAGACACTGTTGCGTTGCGCACCAGAGCAGTCACGTGCGCACCTGCCGCGCGGGCCAGCTGCACGGCGATCCGCCCCACGCCACCCGTCGCGCCGCTGATGAGAACCCGCTTCGCGAGCACCAGCCCGCCGAGTTCCAAGCTCCGCAATGCCGTCACACCGGCCGTGGGTAGTGTGGCGGCCTGCACGTCAGCGACGTTGCCGGGAACCGGCGACAGCATGGTGGTGGGGACAGACACCAACTCCGCCCATGCTCCAGCCCTTACCAATCCGACCACTCGTGTCCCGCTGGGCGGCCCTGCCCCATTCGCGGCGCCCCGCTCGACGACACCGGCCACGTCCCAACCCGGGACTGACCCTTCAGGTAATCCCGGAAGATCCAAAACCTCGCCGCGGTTGAGCGAGAACGCCCGGACCCGAACCAGAGCCTCGTTCCGCGACGGGACCGGATCCGCCACGCTGGTCAGCACGACGTGCGGCGCGGTTGCCGTGGTGGTCAAAGCGAGCACACCTTGACCCTAGTCTCACCGGGACGATCGGGACGCCGTCCCCAATCGAACCAAGGTCCGCACGAGGCTCGCGACGTACGACAAACGCAGCCGGTTTGTCGCGGACGGCTCTCCACCTGCCCGGGTATTGCTTGAGAGTTGATCCACGTGGTGTCGTCATCGCCTGGTAGTGGTCGACTGCGCTAACGCCTTCGCGGGTTCGGCGTCTGATCGGCGATTCGATGCCTAAGGCATTGTGTTGAGCGTCTGTGGACCTTCGAGGTCTGTGGGCTGAGGCCCGTGGCGGTATCTGCCGGGGGTGACGCCGTACTCCCGCTTGAAGGCGAGGGCGAAGGCAACGTCGGAGCCGTAGCCGACTTGGCGGGCGACCGTGGCCAGCGGTTGGTTCGATTCACGCAGCAGGCGGGCTCCGGTGGTCAGGCGCCACCAGGTCAGGTATTTCATCGGTGGGCATCCGACCAGCGTCGCGAATCGCCCGGCGAAGGCAGCGCGCGACAGGCCGGCGGTTGCGGCGAGGTCAGCGACAGTCCAACCGCGCTCTGGCGCGTCGTGAATGGCCTGCAGCGCACCGCCGACAGCGGGATCTTGGAGTGCGAGTGCCCATCCTGCCGGGGGTACCTCTTGCGCCTGCTCTTCGAACCAAGTGCGGAGGATGTAGAGAAGCAGCGTATCGATGAAGGCTGCGATGACGCCCGTCGATCCGGGGCGAGGAGTCGACAGTTCATCGCCGAGCATGCCAACGGCAGCCCGGAGCGAGTCGCGCTGCCCGAGTCTGGCGGGCAGGTGAATCATCGGCGGCACGGCTGTCAGCAGCGGATGTGGCCGCGCTGCATCCAGTACGTAGGCGCCGCAGAGGAGGATCGTCGCCGTGCCGTCGCCGGCCGGGAGCCCGTCCTGGCGGGTTGGATCGAATGGGCGGGTCGGGGTGTCAGGG
This sequence comes from Kribbella sp. NBC_01510, assembly GCF_045040325.1. NCBI lineage: Bacteria > Bacillati > Actinomycetota > Actinomycetes > Propionibacteriales > Kribbellaceae > Kribbella > Kribbella sp. NBC_01510. Next base: position 4,364,788 of record NZ_CP109418.1, read on the forward strand.
TGGTCCGCCAGGCCGTGAGGAGCGCCGTTCTGCAGGAAGACGACGTCGCCCGGACCCAGTTGGACCGGTGCGGCATCGCCTGGCGGCAGCAACCAGCACGAGCCCTGCAGTACGACGTGGAAGGCGGCACCGTAGTCGTCGCGGAAGTGCATTCCCCAGGGAGAGGTGAGGACGTGACGCTTCGAATGTGGACGACCCGCGCGCATCGCGGTGATCGCGTCGGTCAGGACATCCATGGCCGAAAGTGTAGACGATGAATTGGTCATCCTGGACGGATACCAATTGAGCATCTACCTGACGGCTACATAGCCTCCTCGTGAAGCCCGGTCGACCGATCGGCACATCAGGAGGACGAGATGGCGAGGGTGGTGCGGTTCGATCGGCTCGGGGGTCCGGAGGTGCTTCGGATCGAGGAGGTCGGGGTCGGCGATCCCGGGCCGGGAGAGGTACGGCTCAGGGTGGACGCCATCGGTGTCAACCGGGCGGAGGCCAACTTCCGGAACGGGACCTACGTCTACCAGCCGGCGCTGCCCGGATCGGGACTCGGGTACGAGGCGGCCGGGGTGGTCGAGGCAGTCGGTGCAGGCGTGCACGACTTCGTGCCCGGTGATGCGGTCAGCGCGTTGCCGACCTTCCTGATGACCGAGTTCGCGACGTACGCCGAGACCGCGATCCTGCCGGCCCGGGCACTTGTGCGGCATCCCGGAAATGTCGACGCCGTGCACGCCGCCGCCACCTGGATGGCCTACTCGACCGGCTACGGGATGCTGCTGGAGTTCGGCGGACTCGTACCCGCGATGCCAGTTCTCATCACTGGCGCGTCGAGCAGTGTCGGGATCGCAGCGATTCAGATCGCCAACAGCATCGGTGCGGTTCCGATCGTGACGACGCGCACCGATGCGAAGCGGCAGCGACTCCTCGACGCCGGTGCCGCCCATGTCGTCGTGACCGAGACCCAGGATGTCGTCAAGGAGGTTCTCTCCGTCACGAATGGCGATGGTGTGGCGCTGGCGATCGACGCGATCGGTGGCGCCGGCCTGAACACGCTGATCCAGACTGTCGCTCCTGGTGGGTCCCTGGTCGTCTACGGCTGGCTGGATCCGGCGCCGATGCCGTTGCCGGTGCATCCGGACTTCCGGGCCCGCAACGTTCGTACCTATGCCTTCACCGAAGTCACGATGGATGACGATGCGCGGCTCGAGCGGGCGAAACGATTCGTCACCGCGGGCCTTCGTTCGGGTGCCTTGGCGCCCGTGGTCGACCGCGCCTTCGACCTGACCGAGGTCGTCGAGGCTCATCGCTATCTGGAAGCCAACACCCAACTGGGCAAGGTCGTCCTGGCGGTGAATCGCTAGCCGTCAGGTGGCCCGAGGCAACCGATACTCGCAGACCGGCGGTCGGCGCCTGATCATCGAATGCTGGGGAGGTGGAGGCGGCCGTCGACGACCTCGGTGATCTGGTCGGCGGCGGTGAGGTGGGTGCGGTCGTGGGTGACCAGGACGGTCGCGGTGAAGTGGTCGTGGGTGAGGCGGGTGATCAGGTCGATGACGGCGGCGCCGCGTTCGTGATCCAGAGCACTCGTGGGTTCGTCGACGAGGAGGAGCCTTGGATCGTTCATGAGAGCGCGGGCGATGTTGACCCGCTGGCGTTGGCCACCGGACAACTGGTGGGGCCGTTTGCCGGCCTGGTCGGACAGGCCGACTGCGGCGAGCAGTTCCGCGGCCTTGTGGACGGCAGTGCGAGGCTTGCGACCGTCGATCTGTGCCATGACCTGGAGCTGTTCGGAGGCTGTCAGGGACGGCAGCAGGTTTGGCTGCTGGAACACCATGCCGATCTTGCGGCGGCGGAGGTCGGCGAGTTGGCCGCGGGTGAGCCCGGTGGTCGTAGTGCCGTCGATGGTGACGGTGCCCGCGTCAGGGGCGATGAGGGTCGCGGCGACCGCGAGCAGGCTGGACTTGCCGGAGCCGGAGGGGCCGACGACGGCGGTGAGGCTCCCCGGCGGTACGTCGAGTGTGACGCGGTCCAGCGCCGTCAGGCGGGAGTCGCCATCGGGGTAGGTGAGGGTGATGTCGGTCAGGTGCAGGCTCATCGGGTGCTCCCCAGCGCGGTCAGCGGGTCGACGGAGGTGATGCGGCGGATGGACACCGCAGCGCCGAACGCTCCGAGGGCGATCATTACGGTGGCCGGCAGGAGCACCACGGTGGGTGTGAGAACGAAGGGAATCGCCGAACCGGCGACGACGGCTCCCAGGCCCGCGGCGACTGCGGTGCCGATCAGGGTCCCGCCGGCGAGCAGGACGAGGGCCTGACCGAGCGCGTCCTTGAGCAGGTTGGCGGTCGAGGCGCCCAGAGCCTTGAGTACGGCGATGTCGCCGCTTCGCTGGATCGTCCACACGGTGAAGAACGCGCCGATGACCAAGGCCGAGATCGCGAACAGGAAGCCGCGCATCAGCTGCAGTGATCCGTTCTCGGAACGGTAGGAGCCGATGGCCGGCAGCGAGTCGGCCTTGGAGACAGACAGGGTGCCCGCAACCTCGTCCGCGGCTCCGAGATCGGCGTCGGACGTGGCGTTCACGGCGATGACGGTGGCGGTGAGTTCGTCCCGTCCGCCGGTGGGAGGTGTGGTCTGCTGCCAGGTGTTCAGGCTGGTCCAGATGACAGGTGTGTGGCTGAACGAAGCGTCACCGCTGACCGCCGCGACGACCATCTCCTGTCCGGCCATGGTCACGGCGTCGCCCTTGATCACACCGAGGTCATCCGCCGCGGTGGACGACAGGACCACTGCCCGGCCGTCGATCTTCCAGCTGTCCGGGGCGAGGGGCGAGCCGGGCCGAACGCCGAACGCGGATACGCCGATGCTCTTGGTTCCGGCGCTCGCCTTCGTCAGTGTGATGCCGAGCGGCTCGGCGCTGCTGACGCCCGGCGCCTCGGCCCATCGCTCCCATTGCTGCTCGGTGACCGTCGAGTTCGAGTACGACGGCTCTTGCCGGTCGCCGGGCGCGTCGAACGCGATCCTGTTCACCGGGAGACCTGTGATCGCGGAGATGTTCTGCCGGCCGAGTCCGGCGGTCAGGCCCGAGAGCAACCCGACCAGCAGCGTGATCAGCACGATGACGGTCCCCATCAGGGCGAAGCGCCCCTTGGCGAATCTCAGGTCTCTCCAGGCGACGAACACGGCGGTAACCCTGCGCTTTCATGAGGTGGAAGTGGGATATCTCCAGGGTTCCAACCGGACCGCGGCCGGGCATCTGGCGCAGGACGGCACTTGGGGCGCCGAAAGCAGGTGCGCAGGTTCCAACTTTCGACAGACGTCTGGCGATCGGATTGCCCCTAGCCTGGAAGCACTGTGAATGCTGTTGTCCTGACTCCGACCACTCGAGTACTGGCGTGGTGTCTGCATCTGCTGGTCTTCGCCTTACTGGCCCTGACGGCCGTCCGAGCCGTGGCCGACGACAGCCCGCGGGCGGGACTGGTCGTCGCGGCAGCCGCGATCTGCGCCGTGGTCTATGCCGCCGGCCCGGTGTTGCCCGGCGTACGGCGTTCGCGTCGCAACACCCTCGTGTGGCTCAGCGTCCTGGTTGCTGCGTGGGTGGTCGTCCTGGTGCTCTCCGCCGACGCAGTGTGGCTGGCGTTTCCGCTGTACTTTGTCGAACTGCATCTGGCGTCTCGACGGGCCGGGCTGGTTGCGGTCGTGGCGACAGCGGTGGCGGCGATCATCGGCTTCTCCGCGCATCAGGGCACCTTCAGCATCGCGATTGCTATCGGGCCGGCCCTCGGCGCCGCCGTGGCCGTCGCCGTCGTGTGGGGTTATCAGGCCTTGTATCGCGAGAGCGAGCAACGCCGACGCCTGATCGAGGAACTGACCGCGACCCGCGCCGACCTGGCAACCGCTGAGCACGCGGCGGGCGTGGCGGCCGAACGTGAACGCCTGGCCCGCGAGATCCACGACACGCTCGCCCAGGGTTTGTCCAGCATTCAGCTGTTGCTGCACGCCGCCGGCCGCTCCCTTCCGGACAGCCCGCAGAACACCGCCGAGTACGTCGAGCAGGCCCGCCAGAGCGCTGCCGACAACCTCGCCGAGGCACGGCGATTCGTCGCGGCCCTGGCACCGCCCTCCCTGGAGGGCGCCACGCTGGCGGGTGCGTTGGAACGGTTGTGCGCCACTACCGGCGCCCGGCACCAGCTCGACGTACGGTTCCGTCTGACAGGCAGCGTCGTGCCGTTGCCGACGGCACTGGAGGTTGCGCTGCTGCGCGTCGTCCAGTCTGCCCTCGCGAACGTCGTCCGCCACGCCGACGCGACCTCGGCGGAGATCACCCTCTGCTACTCCGGGGACCGTGTCGTCGTGACCATCGTCGACGACGGACGTGGCTTCGACCCGAACCAACTGCCGGACCGGACGCCGGACGGCGGCGGGTTCGGGCTCCCCGCCATGCGGTCCCGCCTGCAGGAGCTCGGCGGCACCCTGACGGTCAGATCCGTCCCCGGCCATGGCGCCACCGTGGCCGCCGAACTGCCCCTCGACCGCACAACCGAGGCTCGCCCGTGACCGATACGCCGATCCGTGTGCTGCTGGCCGACGACCATCCGGTCGTCCGGGCCGGGCTGCGGGCCGTGCTGGGGACTGAAGCCGACATCGAGGTGGTCGCCGAGACAGCTACCGCGGAGGACGCCGTCGCCCGCGCCGCACAGGGCGACATCGACGTCGTGCTCATGGACATCCAGTTCGGCAAGGGCATGAACGGCGCTGAGGCTACGGCTGCCATCGCCGGCCATGCCCCCGCTCCCCGGGTGCTGATCGTCACCACGTACGACAGCGATGCCGACATCCTGCCCGCCATCGAAGCCGGCGCCACCGGCTACCTGCTCAAGGACGCACCACCAGAGGATCTGGCCGCCGCCGTGCGCACTGCCGCCGCAGGCCGCACCACGCTGGCGTCGAGTGTCGCGGATCGCCTGATGGCCCGCCTCCGCACACCGGGCACCGCCCTGACCCGGCGCGAGACCGAGGTCCTCGCGCTCGTGGCCGAGGGACTGTCCAATCAGGCCATCGGTCAGCGTCTGCATCTGACCGAGGGCACCGTGAAGTCTCATCTGGCCCGCATCTACACCAAACTCGGAGTCGACTCCCGCACCGCCGCCGTCGCCACCGCCACCGACCTCGGCCTCATCCGGCGCTAGCGCGACGGCAGAATGGATGCGGACGGACGCATATCACTGCAGCGGGAAGGGGGGCTGCCACCACCACGGCTGGGTGTCGACGACCACGCGGTCCAGCCATTTGACCCACCAGAAGCCCCGGCGACCTTGCGCGACGAGCCGCGCGGGTGCACCATGCCCGATCGACAGCGGCCGGTCGGCGACATGTGTCGCGACGAGCAGGTGTGGTAAGTCCCGCAATGGCAGGCGTCGCGCGTACCCGGAGACGGAGATCGCGACGACGCTCCGTGCGTCTGGCGGGAGCGATGCCGGCAGGAGCCGGTCGAGCCGCACCCCGCGCCAATGCTGGTCGGCATACCAACCGCCCGTGCAGTCGAGCACTACCTCCATCTCGTCGGTGGCCATCGCCACCAGCGCGTCAGCGTCGAGCTCGGCCACCTGCAGACCCGCCACCTCGACACGCAGCCGCCACGTGGCGAGATCGATCTCCGGCACAGTGTCCAGGGCCCACTGAGTGACCGGCATCGCCTGCGGGCGATTCGAGCCGACCTCGTGTGAGCCGGTCGCCCTGCGGTCTTGTCCCGGTAGGGAGAGCCCACGGGCGACACCTTCCACGGCGAGGTACGCCGCAGCCGCACCACCTCCCAGACCGAGCGCGCGGAGCAGTGTGCGCCTGGACAGGTCCGTACGCCGCGGCCGTTGCGGATGCCGGAACACATGCACGACGGCAAACGGCACCGCGAGCACCGCGGCGCCGACGTGCACCTGTATCGGGGTGAGACCTGCGTAGGTCCGGAAGCCGCCGAGGACGTGTACAACGCCCGCGAGGAGCGATATGGCGACGAGAAGCCCGAGGGCGACGCCGTCAGCCGCACGCCAGGAAGCTGACCGGAACGCCCTGCTCCGCCGCACGATGAGCGACTTCCACGGGACAAGCAACACCAGCGCGAGGCCCGCTGCGCCGTGCAGCACGGTGACGATCCGCTCGGGCGTCGTGGTGCCCGTGCCGAACGCGACCCAGCCGGTCCCGAACGCGAGAACGAGCAGCATCAACAGGGCGACGTTGGTACGGCGCCCGGCGCGTCGGCGGACCCCACCCTCCCGGCCCATATCTCAAGTGTGCCCCGTCAACTCCGAAGGTTCTCGCCCACAAGGGATGAACCGGCTTTCTCGCAGAACGATCACCATGGGACTCAGGACGGGCATATCCGTCGGATTCTGGAGGTCCGAGATGCGCCGCTCAGGGTGGCTTCTCATCGGGGTCGGAGTACTGCTGATCGTCAGTGCGGCCCTGCTCAGGTTCGTCGTCGCGCCGAGCGTGACGAGACTGCCGGCTGACACCGACATCACTACGGCGTACAGCGGCAAGGGCACTGTGCTGAACGCCGCGGCACTGCAGTCGGGCGACGTGGCCAACGCGCTCGCGCGAGACATCCCGGTCACTCTCGACCGGCACGTCTACGTCAGCGACGCGAACAGCGACACGGCGATCGTGCACGACGACCTCACACTGAAGGCCGGAACGACGTCCTCGAAGGACAACCACACGTACGCTGTCGACCGGAAGGACCTCACCGAAACCGCCTCCATCAACGGTGTCGAGGTCGAAAAGCACCAGGGGCTGACGGTCAGCCTGCCGGTCGACCCGGAACCGAAGTCCGGCGTCTACACGTATTGGGACACCCCGACGCGGACCGCCGTACCAGTGACGTACGTCGGCACCGAGACGCGTGCAGGTCGCGACACTTACCACTATCGGGCCACCGCGTCCGGCGCATTGGCCAATCCCGCGTTGCTGCAGCAATTGCCCGCCTCGCTTCCGAGGACGCTCGCGCCGAAACTGCTCGCTCTGCTGCCCGCCGAGACTCAGCAGAGGTTGCTCCCGCTCGTGTCGGTGCTGCCGGACCAGGTACCGCTCAGCTACACGGCCACCAGCACATACGACGTCTGGGCAGACGCCGCGTTGGGTGCTCCCCTGGATACGAAGATCAACCGCTCGGTGGTCGCCAACGTGGGGACGGCGGCGGCATCGATTCCGCTGCTCCCGGTACTGACGATCGACGTCGCCGAAGACCAGGCGTCGGTGCAGGATGCGGCGGACAGGGTGGCGAACTCCGACCAGTTGCTCAGCTGGATCGAGGTGTGGGGTCCGATCGTGCTGCTGGTCCTCGGCCTGGTTCTGGTGGCGCTCGGACTGTGGCTGGGCAGGCGCAGGCCCGCACAGCCCGGCGCAGAAAACACTCCGACAGGCGTGGACTCGCCCGCACCAAGCTGACGCGGCGAACAGGTTGACGGCCCGGCGGTGAATCGCACTTCGGGGGTGACGGAGTGTGACGCCGGGCGTACCATCCACTCGAGGGGGCCGGTGGGCGATCCAGGGGTGGGCGCGGTGGCCGGCGTGGGGGAGTCATGGATCAGCTGAACGACGTCCAGGACGCACCGGAGGAGATCCGCTTCGCCGTCGTGCTCAACGGTGGAGTGAGTCTCGCGGTCTGGATGGGCGGTGTGGTGCGCGAGATCGATCGCGCCACCCGCGGCAAGGGCCCGTACGGGCCCTTGCCGCAGTTGCTCGACGTCAAGGCCCGGGCCGATGTCATCGCCGGGACGTCGGCGGGCGGGATCAACGGCGCGGCACTCGCGCTGAGCCAGGCGAACGCGCATGCGGACGTCGGTCTGATGCGCGACCTGTGGTCGGAGCAGGGCCGGATGGAATCGCTGCTGCAGCGGCCTTTCAAGGGATCACCGGCGTCGCTCCTGCGCGGCGACGACTATTTCCTGCCCAAGCTCTACGAAGCGATGAAGCAACTGTGCGCCGGGTGGACACCCACCTCGCTATCGGCCCATCCGATTGAGCTGATCATCACCACGACCCTGCTGCACGGAGCGAGGATCGTCACGGTCGACGCGCTCGGTCAGCAGTTGCCGCAGATGCTGCACGAGGGCACCTTCACCTTCCGGCGCGCCGAGGCCGACGGCGTGCTGACGCCGGTGATTCCACTGGTCGCGTTCGCGGTCGAGGGGTGGCGCAGTGGAGACAGCACCGGGCGGAACCACGCGCTGGCTGTCGCCGGCACGATCGTCGCGCTCGCGCTCGCGTTGATGCTGCTGGGGAGTCTGCCGTCCCAGGTCCGGAGTCCGGTCTCGACCCTGTATCGCGCGCTGGACAGACTGGCGCAGAGATTTCTCGGTGTCGCGGTTTCGGAGCTCCAGACGCCACAGCGGATCCTCTTGCGGCTGCTGGTCGCCGTCGCCTGGATCGTGCTGGTCGTGCTCGCGCTCGCGGTTGCCGCGGCGGCCGTCTACGGCATGGTCCGCCTGGTCGAATGGATCGACGCCAACGCCGTGCAGTGGAAGAACGATCGCCTCTTGCTGATCACCATCGCTGCCGCCTTCGTGATCGTCGGCCTGGCGATCGGCTACTGGACCGGCTGGCGGTTGCGGTCCTGGTCCGAACGGAGCACCGCATCGGGCGGCACGGTGTATCAAGTCAGCGGCGTCACTCACTCCAGCGGCGTCGCGGCCACCTGGTCGGTGATCTACGGAGCCTGCTACGTCATAGTTGCCGTTGGCATCATCTGGTGGTGGCCGGTCCAGCCCAGCTGGGTCTGGCGATCGGCGCTCGCTACCGCTGTGGTGTTCAGCCTGCTCCTGCTGTACGTCGTACCTTTCGCAGTCCTGCTGGGATCGGTCCGGGCCATCCGGCGGCGACTCGTCGCAGACGCTCGCTGTGCGGTGATCGCGTGGCCGGCGAACACCGCGAACGAGTCCGAGGTCGTCGACCTGCTGTGGAGGCTGGACATGCGATTCCGCTGTCTGCTCGCGCTGTCGGGAGGCACACTCGGTCTGACCGGCCGTGGACAGGCATTGCGGCGCCAGGTCGACAGTCTGCTCGCCGAGCAATGACCAACACGATGCGCTGGGGGAGCAATGCGAGGTAGAAGCGGTACGGCGGGATCCCTGCGAGTTCACGCGATCGCCGGCACGCACGTCGTGCTGCTGGGACTCGATCTGCCCAAGGCACGCACCAAGGGGCTTCTCGGTTTCGCCATCGAGCGGTGGGATCCGACTGAGCAGGAGCGCTACTGGCTGCGCGGCATGAAGGTGTTCAAAGAGACGTCGGCCGGGATTCCACCAGGCACCTCCGTCAGTCTGCGCGAGCACCCGGTGCAGTCGTTCCTCTGGGGTGACTACACCGCGAAGCCCGGCCGGCAGTACGAGTACCGGGTGGTCGGGCTCTACGGCAAGCCGAAGAACCTCGTGATCCGCCATGACGTGACCGTGGCCGTCACGACCGAGCGAGTCGACGAAGGCACGCACGCCGTACATTTCAACCGCGGTGTCGCAGGCAGCCAGGCGTACGCCCAGCGCTTCGGTCGCGCGCCGCGACCCGGCGATCGGAGTGATTCGGTCTACGACTGGCTGTCGAGGGGGCTGGAAGAGGCCCTGCTCGCGTTCATCGAGTCGGCCACGGGGCCCGGATTCGCGCTGCGCGGTGCGGTGTACGAGTTCGCGTATCCGCGGGTGCTGGAGGCCCTCGCGAAGGCCGCGGCGCGTGGAGTCGACCTGCGGATCGTGTACGACCGGCGTGGTAAGGCGAGTACCGATCCGGACAGCCCGCGGGTGTGGCAGCAGAGCGAACCGCAGATCGCGGCTGCCGGGCTCACGCCGTACATGATCCCGCGGACGACGAACAGCGCGATCGCGCACAACAAGTTCTTCGTCCTGCTGCACGACGACGTGCCCCAGCAGGTGTGGACCGGATCCACCAACATCACCTGGGGCGGACTCTTCGGTCAGTCGAACGTCGGTCATCTGGTCCGCGACCCTGCGGTAGCCACGCAGTACTTCGACTACTGGCAACGGCTCGCGGTCGATCCGGCGTACAACCGGCTCCGGCCGGCCGACACCGACGCGACTCCCACGCCGGCCACCCCACCGCCCGCCGGGATCGCCCCGATCTTCAGCCCGCGGACCAATCTGGATCTGATCGACTGGTACGCACGGGAGGCTGCCAAAGCCAAGAAGTCGTTCTTCATGACGGCGGCCTTCGGTCTGCACGACAAGATCGCCGGGGCGATCGCGCCCGAGTCCGACGTCATGCGGTATCTCGTGCTCGAACGCGCACCCGGCGACGACGAGGTGACCTTCGAGACCGACCATGACGTCAAGGTCGCGGTCGGCTCGTTCCTGCGGACCGCGATCCTGGACCGCTGGGTCCGGGAGCAGCTCACGGGCCTCAACCCGCGGGTCCGGTACAGCCACACCAAATTCATGCTGATCGATCCGCTCGGCGACACCCCGCTCGTCATCAGCGGATCGGGGAACTTCAGCAACCCGTCGGTGAACGAGAACGACGAGAACATGCTGGTGATCCAGGGCGACCAGCGGGTGGCCGACATCTACCTCGGCGAGTTCATGCGGATCTTCAACCACTACTACTTCCGCTACCTCGTACAGAAGCTGCGAGGGGCGGACGACGCGGCAGCGACGGCGTACCTGACGCCGGACGACAGTTGGGTCGACCGGTACTTCGACAAGACCACTCCCAGCTACCGCCAGCGACTGCTGTTCCGGTGATCGACGTCGAGGGACGCCGGGCGCAGTACGGTCGGTGGAAGGAACTCACGAGAGGACACTGAGATGAGCATCGACCGGGGACTGTTGGCGACGTTGGAGGCCAAGCCGGGCAAGGAGGAGGAACTGCGCGCGTTCCTCGAGGCGGGGCGCGAGCTCGCGGCCGCCGAGGAGGGGACGGTCACCTGGTACGCGTTCCGCCTCGGGCCGACGACGTTCGGGATCTTCGACACGTTCGCCGACGAGGACGGCCGGCAGGCCCACCTCAACGGCGAGATCCCGGCCGCCCTCGGCCAGGTCGGCCCCGACCTCCTGGCCGCCGACCCGGACATCCGGACAATCGACGTCATCGCGGTCAAGTAACGCAGACCAATCACCTGACGACAGAGCGCGCCCGATCGCCCGCTGGATGGATCGCCTGGGCCGGCTGAAGTTGGGTGGTGGACCCCATGGAGGAGGGGTGGTTGCACAGCAAGACTGATGTCCTGGATGGCCGTCCGGTTGTGGGCGGTCAGGGAGGTCAGGGTGAGCAGTGTCGAGGCGGTCGGTCAGGTCGGTCAGGGCGAAGCGATGCGGGCGCGCGACATAGCTGTCGGCCTGCCCACGGTGACGGTGCTGGATCCGGTGGTGAAGGCCGTCCGCTTGATGGCGGTCGCTCCAGACCGTGCTCGCGGTTCTGCTCTCTCTGATCGTGGTCTCGACGTTGTTGCTGGCCGCAACGTCAGGACCGATACCGATGGGTGTGGTCCTTGGACTCGGGGGACTCGGGGGACTCGCGGTCGCACCCGCCGTCGCTGCCTACACCACACTGGCCAACTCGGCCGTTCCCGCCGATGTCCGTGGTGAGGCGAACACCTGGCTGGTCGCGATTCCCGCGGCTGCGCAGGCGGTGGGTTCATGGATCGCCGGTCTCCTGGTCGCCCGCTTTCACGGCTCGCAGGCGGCTTTCCTTGTCGCCGGTGCGGTCACGGCGACATCTTTGGTCTGGCTCCGCAGGGTCGACCGCATCCGCTGACGCCACGTGGCTGTTTGCGGCTGCGCGGTCCCGGTCAGCGCATCGGCTCTTCGGGGATATCGGTTCGTCGGTTGTGGTGGTCCGACAGCTTGGACAGCAGCTCGATCAGCCGCTGGCGCTCCTCGGGTGACAGCGGAGCCAGCAGTTCGTCCTGGGACTCGGCCAGCCGCTTGTCCAGCCGCCGTAGCTGTCGCTTGCCGGCGGCGGTCAGCGAGATGATGTTGCGCCGCCCGTCGAAGGGGTCCGGGGCGCGCTCGACCAGTCCGCGATCGGCGAGCTCGTTGATCGTCGCGACCATGTCGCTCAGGTGGATGCCACTACGGCGGCCCAGTGCGGCCTGGCTGGCCGGGCCGAAATCCTCCAGCGTCGCCAGCAGGCGGTAGTGGTAGCCGCGGGCGCCGACGGACGAGAACCCATCGCCCACCAGACGGTGCGCGTGCTGGGCGGTCTGGCCGAGCAGCCAGCTGGGCAGGCCCTCCCAGCGGGTGGGCGTCTCCTCCTCGGATGGTTTCTCCATGTGACCAGTCTAACGAATCGTTAGACGGACCAACGATGATGGTATCGTTTGGGCGATAAACGTTAGTCGCCTGAACGTTTGGGCGCCGAATGAATCCGCCGGAGTTGACACCATGATCAAGCCGTTCCGCATCGACATCCCCCAGGCCGACCTCGACGACCTGACCGACCCGGTCAGCGACGATCAAATGCTCACCGACATCTCGCTGTACTGGCTGACCGGCACCGCGGCCTCCTCGGGCCGGTTCCATCACGACGCCCCGCGGGGGAGCCAGCTGTCGTGCCGGGCGCCGCTCGGCGTGGCGGTGTTCGCCCATGACATCACCCAGTCGGTACGACCGCTGGCCGAGCGGCTGTACGACATCAGGCACTGGTCGGAGTTCGAGCGCGGCGGCCACTTCGCCGCGATGGAGGTGCCGGACCTGCTCGCCGAGGACGTCCGGGACTTCTTCCTGATGGCATCGGAACACGACTGGACGGGCTCAGGTTCCGCCCGGCAGGCTGCTGGGCGATGACAAGCGGCGAAACTCGTCTGTGCCTTCGACTCAGCGAGCGTTGTCGGTCAGGATGGCGAAGAGGTCGTCCGGGGCTTCGTCGTACACGGCATGAGCCACCGCCAGTTCGTGGACCTCCCACGCGGGGGCGGTGCGTAGCCGCTCGTACTGTTCGTGGAATGGGGTTGCTGCCCACCCGGATGCGTAGATGAACGTTCGTCGCGCGACTCGATCGATGCCGTCTCCGAGGCGAAGCCGCTGGAGGAACGAGGCGACAGGATGCGGTCGCCTCCTCGGGTCCTTCCCGGCTCCGGGAGCAACCGTGCGGCCGTCCGCCCTTACCCCGGCGATGGCCCGGTTCCGGTAGTGGTCGTTGACCCGGTCCCACCAAGAGTCGCCGTCAGCCGGCACGATCGCGTCGCAGAACACCAGCCGATCGATGGGGCGCGTGGATCGGTCCGCGGCACCGGCAGCCACCAGCCCCGCATAGCTATGGGCGCACAACGTGATCGGCCCCGGGCCACAGGCATCCAACACGGTGAGCACTCGATCGATGTGGGTGTCCAGGTTCGCCCCAGCACTGGCCGGCGACGGGTCCGGCTCCAGGCCGTCCAGCGTGACGGCAACGGCCTGATGGCCGGCTTCTCGAAGCCTGGCCACGATGCCGTCCCACGCCCACGCCCCGTGCCAAGCTCCAGGCACTAGGACAAAAGTTCTCAGCTGATCTTCTACGCTCATAGGACAAGCCTTCGCTCGCCCATCGGTGGCCGTCCACCGCTGGACAGCCATGTTGTGCCTGTTCGACGCCAACCTCTCACTCGCCAACAGCGGGTCACATCGCGATCCTGTAGCCCACGGGCGGCAGGCACCACATGGGATCCCATAGTGGCGATCTTGTCCTGGCCCAGCCGGAGACGGCGCGCCCGGCATCCCGACGGCGAGCGCATCGAGGCCTCGATAGCCAAGTCGCGCAAGGTTTTCATTAACGCATCTATATAGTTCCGTCTATACTTAGACCGTGGCCCAACAGAGCTCGATCCTCGGCGAGACGCTTTTCGCGCTGGCCGGCATCGCGATCCGGCGCCGCGACCGGACGCTGGGGCTGACCGCCGCCTCGACGTTGGTCACCCTGGAGCGCACCGGTGCGCGGCGATTGACGGACCTTGCCGTGAACGAGGATGTGACCCAGCCGTCGATGACCGCACTGGTGACCCAACTGGAAAAGCTCGGCCTCGCCGAACGCCGCCGTGATCCTGCCGATGCCCGAGTGGTCCTGGTCGCGATCACCCGGGCGGGGCGACAACACCTTCGCGGTATGCGCCGGGCCGGCGCGGCGATGCTCACGGGGTTGATCGACGAGCTCGACGAACAGGACGCCGGCGCACTCACGGCGGCATTGCCGGCGCTGCTCCGCCTGGCCGAACTTGCTGCCGAGAATCAGAACAGCCGTACGGACTGACATCCGTTGCCGATGAGGTGATCACAATGACCGAAGACCCCGCCGTTGCGCCGACACAGAGTCCGGCGAACCAGGCAGATCCTGCGGCACCAGTCATCGTCGCAGGAGTCGATGGTTCGCCGACCAGTTGGGACGCATTCTCCTGGGCAGCCGGGGAAGCGCTGCGCTCCAACGGCCGACTCATCGTCGTCTACGTCATGCCTTTCACCGAACCCGCGGCCGCTCTCGCTGTGCCGTACGACTACGCCGGCCTCGAGAACACCAGACAAGCGATCGCCGGCGAGCTCGAAGACGAAGCAGTGCGCCGTGCCGACGACCTCGGCATCTCGGTCAGCTTTGTCAGCGCGTACGGCAACGCCACCGAGACCCTGGCTGACATCGCGCGCAGCGTCAACGCCAAACTCGTCGTGGTCGGCCGGTCCGCGAAGAGGTGGCATCAGGTCGCCGGGTCCCTCAGCCATCGCCTGATCTGCCGAAAGGACGCACCTGTCGTGGTTGTCGTACCCTGACCGCGGCAGTCGAGAACGAGCGCCGCGCCCTGCCGCTGTCCCGACGTGCCGGGAGTGGCGGTACCCGGCAGCAAACCCTCGGGATTCCGGCATTGCCAGGGCCAAGCAGTTGCGGCGAGCCGACGGCGTGGGCTCACAACGACCGCGTCCTGCCCGATGAGGCGCACCGGAGGCGGTGCCAGCCGCGTGGTGGAGATGATGCTGGAGGCAACGATCCGGCAATGGAGCGCGCAGACTGGCTGGGCGGTGCGTTCGATCCCACCCAGGCTCGATTTCTGATGATCACGGCGATCACGCATCACCGGTTCGCCTCGCAGATCTGGGGAGACGACGAGGTTCGCAAGCTGCACGCCGAGCTGGCGGAGATCGAGCTCATGGCGGCACGCCTGCTCGCGCACCTGCAGGTCAGCGCTGAGTGATCGGGAGGATCACGCTGCGTGGCGGCGGGTCGCGCCGTGGACTCGTACGCTGTAAGGCCGGCGGTCGCGGGCGATGCTTCCTCTCGTCAGCAAGCAGACGGGCTTCCGGCTCGCAGGTAGCGGGAGCGGCCAGGCCCCGGGGATACTCGTTGACATGCCGACTGAGCCGTCCGACCAGCGCACACAGAGCGACGAAGGTAGGGCTGTGTCGCGCGTGCTGCTGGCTGAGGACGATGTCCTCCTCCGCGCCGGCCTGGCCGGCCTGCTGGAGCGGTCGGGGTTCGACGTGGTCGGGCAGACCGGCGACAGCGCGTGGATCCTTCCGCTCGTGCGCGACCTGAAGCCCGATCTGGTCGTGATGGACATCCGGATGCCGCCGACCAACACCACCGAGGGACTGGACGCCGCGCGGGAGATCCGCAAACAGCTCCCGGAGATCGGCATTCTGCTGCTCTCGGCCCACGCCGAGGTCGAGCATGCGATGGAGTTGCTGGCCACCGGTCAGCGGATCGGCTACCTGCTGAAGAGCCGGGTGACGGATGTGGACGAGTTCGTCGAGACGCTGGAGCGGATCATCAGGGGTGGTTCGGTGATGGATCCCGCGCTGGTGCAGGAGCTGGTAGGAGCGCGGCGGCGTAACGACCCACTGGCCGGGCTGAGCCAGCGGGAGCACGAGGTACTCGCGCTGATGGCCGAGGGACGTTCGAACGCCGGCATCGCGCGACGGTTGTGGGTGACGGAGGGGACTGTGGAGAAGCACGTCCGGCACATCCTGGCCAAGCTGAGCCTGCCGGAGGCCGACGACGACCACCGCCGGGTGCTCGCGGTGGTCACCTTCCTCGAATCCCGCTGACCGGGCCGGCCACAGTCAAGCCGGCAGCCCGAGCAGATCGCGGATGGCGGGAGCGGACAGCCTCGTCTTGGGCAAGAACCCGGCGACCGGGCTGGCCGAGATCAGCTCCGCGTAGTCCTCCTCGGCGTGGGTGGAGACCAGGATCACCGTCGCCGGCGCCAAGTCGGTCTCGCGGGTCAGCCGCCGTACGACGTCGAAGCCGCTCTCCCCGCCGAGGTCGATGTCGACCAGGGTGACGTCCGGTCCGAGTTCCGTGGCGCGCCGTACCGCGTCGTCCCCGTTCGACGCCACGGCCGCGACCACCATGCCCTCGCGCTCCAGCAGACCGCGTGCAGCCGCCAGGAAATGACGGCTGTCATCAACGATCAAGCAGCGCAACTCCATGGGTTCAGCATGCCAACCGACCGGCTCACGGACAATCCGGCTAGCTGGACCCACAAGTAGCGCCCGGGTTCCTGCTGTCGTGACCCCGGTCTTGGCGCTGGCGGTAAGGAGAACAGCGGGACCGGCTGGCACCGTGGTTGGTGTGCGGCACTCGATCAGCCGGCGTCGGCTCAGGACCACCTGACGATGCTCGGATACCTGCAGCAGCTCGGCGGACAGCTCGGGGCGTGGTTCTACGTCATCGCCGGCGGTCTCGCCTGTGCCGAGGCCGCGGTCATGCTCGGGCTGGTTCTTCCCGGCGAGACGGCCTTGGTGGTGGCCGGATTCGCCGCCCACCAGGGCTGGATCTCCTTGTGGCCGATGGTGGCGGTCGCGATCGGCTCGGCGGCCCTCGGCGACAGCGTGGGCTATGAGGTCGGGCGTCGCCTCGGACCGACGCTGCGATCGTCCCGGTTGGGTCGCCGGGTCGGCGACGATCGATGGCGGCGAACCGATGACTTCCTTCGGCGGCACGGCGGACGGGCCGTGCTGCTCGGCCGATTCACCGCCGGCCTGCGAGCACTGACACCGGGCATGGCCGGCATGGCACGGATGCCGTACCTGCGTACGTTCCTGCCGTGGAATGTGGCCGGCGCCGTCGTCTGGGGTGCGGGCTGCGTGCTGCTCGGCTACGTCTTCTCCGCCTCGCTGACGACGCTGGACCACGCTCTCACCTCTGTGCCCCTCGTGCTGATCGCTGTGGCCGCGGCCGTCTTCGTCCTTCTCCGCATCCGAAAGAGGCACCGGGTCCGTTGAACACCGTGATGTACCGCCAGCCGGTACGGCGACTGGGACGGGCGGAAGGGAAGACTCGCCGGCAATGGTCGAAAGGGCCGATGGTGGTGTCGACGCTCCTGCTCTCCGTGGCAGCCCGGTTACGCGACGGTGGACCGGATCAGCGCGCAGAGCTTCCTCGATGGCAAGCTCGACTTGATCGGCTTCCACCACGTCTACTCGGTGATCACTCCCGCAGCGTGATCCGAGGCAGTACCCGACAGAACCCGGAAGGCATGTGAGAGGAGTACACAATGGCGAAGCTGGCATTCATCGGTCTCGGTCTGATGGGCACACCCATGGCCACTCGGTTGCTCGAGGCCGGTCATGACGTGACCGTATGGAACAGGACCGCTGCGAAGACCAAACCGCTGACCGACCACGGCGCTACGGCCGCATCGACGCCGATGGAGGCGATCGCGGGTGCCGATGCCGCGATCACCATGGTGACCAACGCGGACGCGCTCGAGCAGGTCGTGTTCGGCGAGAACGGACTGGCCGCGGCGCTGGCACCAGGGCAGTTGCTCATCGACATGTCGACGGTGGGTCCCGACGCGGTGCGCTCGGTCGCATCCCGCCTGCCAGCCGGCGTCGCCATGGTCGACGCACCCGTGCGGGGCAGCGTTCCCCAGGCCACTACCGGTCGGCTGGCCATCTACGTCGGCGCGGATCCTTCCGAATTCCAGCGCGTGGAGCCGATCCTCACGCCACTCGGCACGCTGCACCACGTCGGCGGGCTGGGAGCAGGCGCGGCCACCAAGGTCGTCGTGAACTCCACGCTCGGCGCGGCCATCGCCGCCTTCGGCGAAGCCCTTGCCCTCGGCGACGACTTCGGGCTGGAGCGTTCCGTCGTACTCGACGTACTGTGTGACACCCCGATCGCGGGCACCGTCGTGGCCAAACGCGCCAACGTCGAATCCGGCACCTACCCTGCCAACTTCAAGCTCAGCCTGGCTCTCAAGGATCTCAACCTGGTCGTCGAGATCGCCGAGCAGAACGGCCGGCGGCTGGAGGTGGCGGCGGCGTCCCGTGACTGGCTCGAGGAGGCGGCCGTGGCCGGCGCGGCCGACCTCGACTATTCGGCGGTGATCCCCACGATCACCTCGGACGCGGGACGACGTCCGGTGTGACCACAGCCGCGAAGAGCAGCATCGATGTGGTGTGGCACGGGGTCGGACATTCAGCCGGCGTTGCCGGTCACGCCGGCGACCGTCGGTGGTGCCGGACGAGGTCGACGATGGCAGCACCGGTGAGAGCGCTGGTCAGCACGAACGCTGCCAGGGCGGTCATGAACATCCGGCGCCGGCCCGGTGCGTCGCCGAGCCGACCGGCCGGTACGAGCGCCAGCCCGAAGCTGAGCGCGCGTACCCGGACACCACCCACTGCGCGGTTCCGGCCGAGACACCGAGCCCTCGTTCGATGGACGGCAGCGCCACGTTGACGATGCTGACGTCGAGTAGTGCCATGAACGCGGCGAGCTGAGTGACCGCCAACGTCCGCCAGCGCAGCGGATGGCCGGTCGGCGGCGATGCGGCCATCGCGTCCACGGCGCTCATGCGGTCGGCTGCCGATAGGGGATGCCGTACGGCGCGAACACCTCGTGCAGCAGGCGGTCGCTCTCCTCGTCGTACCGCACTGTATAGACAGCGGCCCGGCGGAGTTGCTGGATGGTCAGCGCGACGCCCGCCTTGGACGCCACGTGCATCTCGACCGACCGGTGGATCGCTATGGCGGACGGCATCACGGACCCCTGGCGCTCGGACTGCCAGATCTTCAGCCAGACCGGCCGTGTCGTTGCCTCAGACGTCATCCCTGACCGCCCCTCGGGCGACGGCAATCTGATGAAGTGCCGAGCTGAAGGCCAACCCGGCGCGAAGTTTCGGTCCGCTTGTCCACGGTGACCAGGATTGGCCTTCGGGTGGCCCGCCGGCATCGCCGCCAGCGGCAATTCGGAGTGCTGGCCAAGAGGGGGTCCGCATCCCTGCTAGCTGGGTGGCCTGGCTACCCTCCTTCCCGGCAAAGGGCTAGCGTCGCCTTGTGAACGCGCCGGACTCTGGAGCTGGCGCGGATCGCGCCCCAGATCCGCGGACAGGTCGTGATCCGCAAAGTCCGGCGCGGTTTCGTCAACGAGTTCTGAGTTGGTGCCAATCTGAGTGAGTTGGATGTTTATCGGTATACGACTGGCGTCAGAATTGGATCGTGACCGCAACCATCCACCTCGTGCACGGCCTGGCGAGCCGCATGCCGGCGGACTGCCATGAGCTCCGCTCGCACCTGCACGAGGTTCAGGCGGAACCTCAGGACCCCATCGCCTTGCCCCGTTTCCGGCGATGGTCGCGTGCCCTGAGGATCTGAGCACCTCAGCGAACACTGACAGCCACCATCCGTGGGTTGCCTGGAGATGGTGGCTGCTGCGCTGACCACCACCCGATTTGGTGATCCGTCCGGCTCCCTGGTCGCTGCGATGCCAGATCCGAGAAGCCGTTCCAACAACATGAAGAAGAGGACACAGTGATGCTCGATCCCGTCGTCGACAAAGGTCAGCTGACCGAGACTGACCGCTTCATCTTCGAGTCGTGGGGCTACTTCATGATTCCCAACGTCTTGACCAACGAGGAGGCCGCGGAGGCGTACGACGTTTCGCGGCGTCTGCACCAGACGCGCGACCGCGAGTTCGGGCAGATCGGCCGGACCTACGAGAGCGAGCCGGTTCTCGAGCGGCTCATAGATCATCCTGACGTCCTTCCGAAGGTGCAGGGTCTGCTCGGCGACCGATTCGTGCTGCAGGCCGGCTGGAACACCATGCAGCCGGCGCACGCGGGGAACGGCCGTTGGCACCAGGACGGATCGTCCGCCTTCGACTTCAAGGACCTGGGATTCCCGGTTCCCCTGCTTCAGCTCCGCGTGTCGTATCTGCTCACCGATCAGACCGTGCCCGGCATGGGCAACATGGAGCTGATTCCCGGCAGCCACCGCTCGCGAGTCGGTCTACCTGACGCAATCCGTGAGCGCAACGACGACATCGCGATCGGCCATGTCGTGTGCGCCGAGGCCGGGGCTGCTCTGGTGTTCCACAACGGCGTCTGGCATCGATCCTTCCGCCACGATGGCGACTACGACCGCTTTACAACGCACTACGTCTACAGCCCACCGTGGGTCCGCATGGCCGACCGGTTCAGCAACGACCCCGAGTTCCTCGAGCGCACCACGCCCCTGAGGCGCGCACTGATGGGGGAGTTCGCCAGGCCGGACGCCCCGTTCGGCGCCAACTACGACCCGCTGCCGATCTGACGCACGAACTCGCTTCCCCGCGGCACCGGCCTTTCGCTGAGTTGGGAGGCCGGTGCCTGGTGTCCGATTCGACCTGACCCGCAACCAGTCAACCCAGCAGGTGACATAGGCGTCAACGACGATCTGCGTGCCCTCCGCCGCGCATCGAGGGGATAACGTCCAATGCCGAAGCACGCTTGGCCGAAACGCAGCCTGGTCGGAACCGCCGCCCGCGCCACCGACGGCGACCGTCGACTGGGGGTTCGGACGTGTCTGTCTCCTCTTGTCGACTTCACGTGCAGCCAGTGGGACAGCGCAAGTTCGGCCGCCGAACGCTCCTACGGTGACCTCCGTCGCTACCTCTGGACGGCGTACGCCGAACATCGTTCGGTGCCGCTGCCGAGTTGGGAGCAGGTCCACCTCGCTCTGACCACGTTCGACGTCGTTGCGCTGTCACCCGAGACAAAGACCCACTACTACTGGCAGAAGAGCGCCGAGTGGCAAGCCGCTCGACGGGCTGCGCGCGAGACTGCTTGCTGGCGCAGCTCAAGTAGCGGGCGCTCCGGCACTCGATCAGCCATGCTCGGCAGCCGATTCGGCACTTGACTTGTTCAGTGAAGGACCCCGTCCCACTTCAACTCGAAGCGGGACCCGCCGGGCATGCCGTGGGGCCCGGGGAGTTGCTCCACCGCCCGGGCGAGCTCCAGCCCTACCGGGCCGCTCAGGGCAGACGCCAGCCTGGCCCCCCGTCCAGTGTTGCCTGAGGCAATGGCTGCACGCCGCCCGGACGGCTGGGCTGTGTCAGCCGGCGGTGGTGTGGCGGTAGCGCAGGACCGCGATGGGCACGGTGATCACGAGCAGCCCGATGATCCAGGCGAGCGCCTGCCACACGTGCGTGGCGGTCGGACCGCCGAGCACCAGAGCGCGCAGCGCGTCGACCGTGACCGTGATCGGGTTGACCTTCGCAAACGCCTGCAACCAACCAGGCATCGTGGCGACCGGAACGAACGTGGAGCTGGTGAACACCAAAACGATGACCGGCATCAAACCAGCCAGCCCCGCCGTTTCTGCGTCGTGAACCAGCAGCCCGACCAGGGCGTTGATCCACGAGAACGCGACGCCGATCAGCACCGCCAGCCCGATCGCCGCCGCGGCGGCCGCGGCGCCGGCATGGAACCGGAACCCGATCGCGTAACCGACTCCGGTCATCAGCAGCAGGACGAACAGGTTCCGGACGGCGTCGGCGACGGTGCGGCCGGCCAGCACCGCGGACCGTGTCATGGGGAGTGCACGGAAGCGGTCGATCATGCCGGTGGCAAGGTCGTCGGCGATCGCGACACCGGTCTGGGAGGCGCCGAACGCGATCGAGAGCACGAAGATCCCCGGCAGCAGGAAGTCGACGTACTTGTCCACGCCCGGTGGATGGATGGCGCCGCCGAACACGTGGGTGAACAGCAGCACGAAGAGCACGGGCTGCACGGTGGCGAAGGCGATCAGGGTCGGCACCCGGATCAACCGGCGCAGATTCCGGCCCGTGATCGCCGACACGTCACCCAGCAACCAGCGCAGACCGCGCGGCCGGTCCAGCGACCGCACCGCGCCCGGCTCGACGGATTCCGCGACCGGGGCGTCGTTCCTGGTTGTCATCGCGCGCCCCCGCTCTGGGCGAGATCCGAGCCGGCCCCAGCTCTCGCCGACTGCCCGGTCAGCGCCAGGAACACGTCGTCGAGCGACGGTCGGCGCAGCGCCACGTCGGTTACCCGCACTCCCGCCGCGGCCAGTCGGGTCAGCGCGTCGCCCAGGACCCCTGGACCGTCGGCGACCGGCAGCACCACCGTCGATTCGTCGCGATCGACGACCGGTGGACCGGAGCCGAGGTCGGTGACGGCTGCCGCCACCGCGGCCGGGTCGACGCCGGGCGCGGCCTGCAGCTCGAGGCGGTCGCCGCCGACCTGGGCCTTGAGCTCGTCGGAGGTTCCGGTCGCGATGACCCGGCCGGTGTCGATCACCACGATGCCGTCAGCCAGCCGGTCGGCCTCCTCCAGGTACTGCGTGGTGAGCAGCACCGTCGTGCCCTGCGCCGTCAATGCCGCGATCGTCTGCCACAGCCCGATCCGGCCCCGCGGATCCAGGCCGGTGGTCGGTTCGTCCAGGAACAGCACCGGCGGCCGTGCGACCAGGCTGGCCGCGACGTCGAGGCGCCGCCGCATGCCACCGGAATAGCCACGAAGGATCCGATCCGCGGCGGCGGTCAAGTCGAAGGTGTCGAGCAGTTCGCCGGCCCGGCGGCGGTCGGCGGCCCGGTTCAAACCGGACAGCCGTCCGATCAGCTGCAGGTTCTCCCGGCCGGTCAGATACGGATCGACCGCGGCGTACTGGCCCGACAACCCGATGAGCCGCCGCACCGCGGCCGCCTGCCGGACCACATCCATCCCCGCTACAGTCGCCCGGCCGGTGTCGGGGCGCAGCAGCGTCGTCAGAATCCGGACCACGGTGGTCTTACCCGCCCCGTTCGGGCCGAGCAGCCCCAGCACCGCGCCGGCCGGAACCTCGAAGTCGACACCGCGCAGCGCCTCGACTGCGCCGAACCGCTTCACGAGTCCCTCGGCCACGATCACCGGATCGCTCATCACACCCACCGCCATAGCTAGGATTACTACCTATCCGCTTGTTGTAGGATAACTACCTATGAGGGCGGATGCGCAAGCCTTGAAGGGTCACCTCGACGTGCTGCTGCTGGCCACGCTCAAGGACGGGCCGCAGCACGGGTACGCGATCAAGGAGGCCTTGCGCGACGGCAGCGGCGGCAGGTTCGACCTGCCCACCGGCACCGTCTATCCGGCGCTGCACCGGCTCGAACGCGCCGGCCTGATCAGCGGCACCTGGTCCGTGGTCGACGGTCGCCGCCGCCGCAGCTACGAACTCACCGCCGACGGCCAACGCAGACTCGACGGCGAACGCGCCAACTGGCGCGAGTTCGCCACCGCCGTCACCACCCTCCTGGAGCCAGGGCCATGGCCGACCACGACCTGATCCGCAGCTACCTCGACGAGCTGGCTCAGCGCCTGCCCGCCGGCACGGTCGAGGAGCTGGCCGACGGCCTCGAGGAGACCTACCGACGCCACCGGTACCGGGGTCTGTCCGCGACGGACGCGGCACGATCGGCCATCGCCGAATTCGGCGATCCGCGGCAGGTCACAACGGCGTTCGCACAGCAGTCCGCGGGCCACCGGACCGCGATCGCGCTCCTTGCCACCGCGCCCGTGTTCGCGCTGCTGTGGGGAACGACCCTGATCACCGCGCGAGCATGGACCTGGCACATCCCACCCGGTGCCGCCGCCATCTACGGCACCATCCTCCTGACCGTCGCGGTGACACTGCTCACGGTCGCAAGGAGCGAAAGCCTAACGACAACGCGGCTCGCGGCTCCTGCGAGTCTCGTACTCATGATCCTCGACGCCGGCATGCTCGGCGTCATCGCCGCAACGACACCCGCACTCACCTGGCCAATGGGACTCGCGGTCCTCGCAAACCTCACGCGCCTCGCGCTCACCGGCCGCAACCTTCCACGCCTCTTCGCCCCACACGCTTCTGGCTCGCTCTGACCTACAGCACTGCGGCCAGCACCGTGTCTCCGGCCTAGCCTCAAGGCACCCCCCAATGTGTGGCGGTCTCCTCCCCGGGACCCCGCACCAACGAATGCCCTGAGCCTCTGCGGGTCGGGGCACTCACTGGATCGGACCACCGTCGCTCGCTCGAGCTGACGACTTCAGTGAATGAACCCGTCCGAGTTCAGCAACGGCGCCCGTTCTGGACGCTACGTGCCCACGCTCGGCGCTGCATCGCCGCAGCTGGTGTTTCGGCTTCGGGACTTGACTCTGTAGTTGGGTCCAGGGTTGAGGATGGGGTTATGCGAAAACCAGCGAGCTGGCCGGCCAGGCCGGTGTGAACGCCGACGCCGACGCCGCTGAGTTCGGCATGGCCGGCTCCCCGACCCTGCTGATCGACGGGCTCGACCCGTTCGCCGCCGCCGGCGACGACTGCGGCTGCGGGGTTTCGTGCCGCCTCTACCGCGACCGCGAAGGGCGAATCGTGCCGGCGCCGTCAGTCGAGCAGTTGCGCGTCGCGATCACGGCAGCCGATCAGACTCACGACACCACCACTCCCGGGGAGGTGCTGAGCGCGTGGCGGACCCGCGCCCTGCCGCTGGACCCCACCGAGAAAGCGGTGCAGCATGCGATCCTGCGCACGTTCGCCACCACCGGGCACCCGCCCACACCCAGTGACCTCGACGCCCTCACCGCCGACAGCGGCCGCGGCACCACCGACATACTCACCGCACTGCACGACGTCGACGCGATCCAGCTGGCTCCGAACGGCCGCATTGCGCTGGCCTACCCGTTCTGCGCGACGCCGACCCGCCACCGTGTCCGCATCGATAACCGGGTCGACGTCTACGCGATGTGCGCGATCGACGCACTCGGCATTGCCGCCATGCTCGACCAAGACACCCGGATCGAGTCCTTCGACGTCACCACCGGCGAACAAGTCACCGTCACCACAACTGCCGGCCGAGCCGTCTGGGAACCGGTCGGTGGGGTGGTGTTCGTTGGCGCCGACAGAGGAGGCGGGCCATCGGCCGACTGCTGCTGCGACTACCTCAACTTCTTCGCCAGCACCGCGGCCGCCGAAGCCTGGACCACCGACCACCCGCAGGTTCCAGGCCAGATCCTCAACCAGGCCGAAGCCGAGGAACTCGGCAACCGCCTGTTCGGGCACCTGCTCACGACAGCCTGACCGGGCTACGGCAACCGCCGGTCGATTCGTCGCAACAGGCCACCGATCACCGGAAGCTCGTGCCAGCGGTGGCCGATCACCGCGCTCCAAGTCCTAAGCTCGAAGTAGGTCACCAACCAGCGAGGTGGAAGCGATGTTGACGCGAACTCCCCAGTTACGGATCTCCGGGCACGGTGCAGTCCTGCGCCTCAGGCACCGCGGCAGCTGGCAGCGCGATCCAATCCAGGCGGTCCAGGAATGCTGCCGAGCGTCGATCGCGCTCGACAAGGCGCTCGGCGAAGCTGTCCGAGAAGCCCTCGCGACAGGCGCCTCATGGCGCGACATCGGACTGGCGCTCGGCGTCACGGACAACGCCGAAACAGACCAAGACGTCATCAACGCCCTCGGTCAGGCAAAGCGCGCCGTCTGGAGCCGGTTCTGGAAGTAGCCCTCGCCGGCGCATCACCGGCGGTTGACAGAGTTCAGTGGAGAAAGCCGTCCCACTTCAGCTCGTATCTCGAACCGCCCGCATGCCGTTGGGCCCGGGGAATTGTTCTTCGGCCCGGGCCGGTTCCAGCGCTACCGGCCCGAGGAGATCGACGCCCAGCTTGGCCACGATCTCAGTGTTGCTCTAAGCAACTTTCGGTCCACCACGCGAGTGTGTCAGGCCGGTTGCGCCGCCGAACTGCTGCCCGCTTCCGGCAGGTGCCCTCCCGGCAGCCCTTCACCAGGCCAACCGGCCTGGTTGCATGCATACCGGGCAATTCCGGTGCATCGATGGACTGTGAGTCCTAGAGTGCGTGGGGTGAGTCTTTCGCATCTCGGTGCGCCGATCGGGCCGATGATCCGGGTCCACGGCGGGTTCGCCAACCGGACGTACCGGCTCGACACCGACCAGGGATCGTTCGCGGTCAAGGAGTTGAACCTCGTCGACCGCCGCTCGACCTACCGCATCGACGACGTGTTCAGGTTCGAGCGGGCGGCCTTCGCCGCCGGCATCCCGATGCCAGAGCCGATCTCGGCCAGCCACGACACGCTCGTGCACCGGTGGGTCGAGGGAAAGAAGATGCCCGAAGCACCGGTGTCGGAGGCGTACGCGCTCGAGATCGGTGAGATTCTCGCGCGCCTCCACGCGTTGGACGTCGAGTGGACCCACGTGTCGATCGAGGACCCGGCACCACGGGACTGGCCCGAGCTCGCCGAGCGGGCGGCGGCGAGCGGACAGCCGTGGGCCGACGAACTCGCCTCCCAGGTCGAGACGCTGCTCGCGATTGCCCACTTCGTCGACACCTGCGAACGGCCAGGCCCCGTTGTACTGACCCACAAGGACATCCAACCGTGGAACCTGCTCGCTCGAGACGGTCGGCCGGTAGTACTCGACTGGGAGCTCTCGGGGATGCTCGACCTGGCCGGTGAACTCGGGTCGAGCGCGCTGAGCCTCGCGAAGGGACCTGGCTTCGACGACATCGAGCCCGCCATCTTCCGCTCGGTCCTCGACGGCTACGTCGCGGGGGGCGGAGCGCTGCCGCCGGCGGGACCGAGCTGGTTCGTGTTCATGATCGGCGGCTGGCTGGGGCACACAAGGTGGAACATCCTCCGTTGCCTGGCCGGTGTCGAGGCGGGCACAGGCCCTGACCTCGCGCTGTCGCACGAGTCCGTGCGCAACGGCGTACGCGGCCTACCCGACATGTTCGGCCGACTTCCCGAGCTCGAGACGCTGCTCGTGTGACAGTGACCCGCTGCTGTGCTGGTACGCCGCGGTGCAGAACCGTGCTGTAGGACGTGCGGGGTTCGCTGGCTATGTGAGATGTCCCGCTACCGTCGTCGTGGCGCTGGTGGCCTGGGGAGGTTGACCATGTAGTGGTGACCTCTTCGCCCCGCCCGCCGCACGTCGGTGGCCGACCGGATCCGATAGGTGGGACTACCGCGCTCGGTGGAGAGTCCGCTCCCGCCGGCGGGTACCTGCTGGACAACGCGCGCGCCGAGGCGGGCGAGCGATTCGTTTGGCTGGCCGAGCTGTTCGACGGTGTGACGCGCGGGCACTTCGATCGACTGGGGGTCAGGGCTGGCTCGCGCTGCTGGGAGGTTGGGGCCGGTGGCCCCGGTATCCCGGAGGCGCTCGCGGCGGCCGTCGGTCCGACCGGGCATGTGCTGGCCACGGACATCGACCCGTCGTGGCTGAAGGCAGGCGACGGGTACGAGGTGCGCCGGCACGACGTCGCCGCTGATCCGCCTCCGGAGCCGGGGACGTTCGATCTGGTGCACGCCCGGCTCGTGCTGGTCCATGTACCCGACCGGGCTCGGGCGTTGGCAACGATGGCGGCAGCGCTACGGCCCGGCGGCTGGCTGCTGGTCGAGGACGCCGATACCGCTCTGCAGCCACTGGCATGCCTGGACGACAGCGGCCCTGCGCAGCAGCGGGCCAATCGGCTGCGCGACGCGGTGCGGGAGCTGTTGACGCGCCGCGGCGCAGACCTTCGCTACGGCCGGACACTGCCGCGGGCATTGCGTGAGGCCGGGTTGATAGATGTCGCCGCCGCGGGCTCTTTCCCGGTCGGCGGGCTGGCCTGCGACCGGCTGGAGGCGTCGACTATCCGGCACGTGCGCGGCGAACTGCTCGCGGCCGGCCTGGCCGACGACGCCGAGATCGACGCGCACCTGGCCGCCATCGACGCGGGCGAACTCGACCTGACACTCGCGCCGCTGATCTCGGCCTGGGGACGCCGTCCAGCCGAGCACCCGCCGGCACTCGGCTAGGTGCGGATCCAGGCGCTGTCCGACCTGCCCTGCAGCGCTAAGGAGTTGACCTAGGGCTGGTGTGCTCACCAGACGCGCCGTCGAGGGCTGGATGTCAGCGGAGGCTCAGGCCGGGATGCGGCCTGGGGCCCAGAGTGCGCCGACGTCTTCCCCTGCTGCTTCGCGTCGTTGCAGGTCGGTGATGAACTCGACGAAGTCGTGCTCCGGGCGCCAGCCGAGCAGGTCAGCCGCCTCGCTGAGGTCGTGCTGCTCGACGCTGTCCGGCAGCGCGAGCCCGTGGCGTTCGATCAGTGCCGCTGCGCCCGGCATCCGTGACTCCGACCACTCGGCACCGTGCGCGGCGAAGTCGGCGCGGACCTCCTCCGGCATCCCGTGGTCGCTGTGCACGATCGTACGGAACAGGTCGAAGCGGTGCGCGAGGGCGGCCTCGGTCGCGGCGGCCGTCGCGGTCGCGATATCGCGTACGTCGACGCCGTTCCGCAGCAGCCGCTCGCCCCAGCGCAGGTAGGGCTCGGGCACGAAGCCGTGGTAACGCAGGAGCGCGACCGAGGCCCCGGTGCTCTCCTGGTACATCCTCCAGAGATCCTCGCCGAGGACCTTGGTGACGCTGTAGACGCTGTCCCAGCCGTACGCCATCGAGGAGGCGAAGACGACACTGCGGATGCCGGCCGCCCGGCATGCTTGGACGACGTTGAAGGTGCCGTCGACGTTGACCGCGAAGATCGTCGCGTCGCTGACGCCCGGGCGGTGTGCGTTGTGCCAGGCCGCGAGGTGTACGACTGCGTCGCAGGCCTCCACCGCCTCGAGCACGTCGGTCGGCGTGCGGGTGTCGCAGCGCACGAATTCGCCGATCGCGGCGTCTGCGGGATCGGGCGAGGGGGTGACGTCCGCGCGCCGCACGTGATGGCCTGCCGCGGCGAGCCGTCGGGAGACCTCCCGTCCGGCGACGCCTGATGCTCCGGTGACCAGGACGGTGCTCATTCGGATCCTCCACGTCAAGTCGGGAAGGATTTGCGGGGCGAGGCTACCGGGAGGGGCGGCCGCCGAGTCGAGGGGCCGGGACGAGTACGTCGATCGAGAAGGTCGCAATTGGTGGTGGGTTCCCCGGCCACGGTCCGGCCGGGCGCCTCACAGTCGGAACATCCCCTTGACGGCCGGGGAACCCACCGACAACCTCAGCACGGGAGCTTGTGCCAAGACAACCGGCTGACAGTATTCGGACAGGCCGCGAGAGCCGAGTCCGTCCGGATGTCGCAGCCGTGCGACATCAGGTTCGCGGCGAAACGTGTGTCGCGGTTCTACGATGGCGACACGATGACGCCTACTCAGCTCCGCGCGTTCTCAGCGGTTGTCCGCCTCGGCTCGGTGAAGGCCGCGGCCGGTGAACTCAACGTCACCGAGGCGGCCATCTCTCTGCACGTCGCCCAGTTGCGCAAGGAACTCGGGGATCAATTGTTCACCCGCACGCACTCAGGGCTGGCATTCACGCCTGGCGGCTTGCGACTGGCCAGCCGCGCCGTGGAGCTGCTCGGGTTGCAGAACCGGACGATCCAGGAGGTCAGCCAGGCTGGGCGCGGGCGCCGGTTGATGCGGATCGCGGCTTCGACGTTGTTCGCCGAGCACGCGGCGCCGGGCCTGATCGGACTGTTCGCCGGGCGGGCTGACGATCTGGATGTCGAGCTGAGTGTCCATCATCCGCGCGAATTCGCCGCTCTGTTGTCCGAGCGTGCGGTGGACGTTGCCCTCGGTCAGGTACCGCCCGGGCTGCCCGAGTCGATCCGCCGGATCCCGTTCCTGAACTACCGTCTCGTCGTGGTCGCCGCCGGCGACCATCCCGCCGCCATCGGCCCGGCCCGGCCTTCGATGCTGCGCGAGCAGACGTGGTTGCTCGGCCCGTCGGCAGTCACCGGCGGTGCGGTCACTGCGATGCTGCACAAGCTGGAGATCCCCGAGTCGCGGCAACGGATCTTCCAGAGCCACGCGGCGGCGATCGAGGAGGCCAAGCGCGAGCGCGGTGTCGCGGTGGCGTTGTCGTCCGCGGTTGCCGGTGATGTGTCCGGTGGCCGACTGGTGATCGTCAACGGTCGGGGACTGACGATGAATGGGGTGTGGACTGCGATGACACTGCCGGTGCACGCCGTCATACCGGCCGCGGCCGAATTGACGCGTTTCATCACCACGCCGCGAGCTACTCGGGCGATGTTGCGTGGGTCGGGGGTGACGATCGGCCATTTCCGCCCGTCGATCCACGTCACCTTGTGGAGCTGACCACCTCGGCGAGTGCGTCGAGAGTGTTGCCAGGGAGCAGAGCGTCGCAGTAGGGCAGGGCGGCGACCAGCGCGCCGGTGAGCGGCTGATAGTCGGGAGATGCGACGCGCGGGTTCATCCAGACCACCCGGTGGGCGCGGCGGGCCAATCTGGCCATCGCGCGAGCCAGTTGCGCCGGGTCGTCGCTGTCCCATCCGTCGGAGGCGATGATCACCACCGCGCCACGGATGATCGTGCCGTAGCGAGACCGGAGCAGGGCGCTGAGGTTGGTCGCGATCCGGGTTCCGCCGAAGCGGTCCGCAACCAGCCGCGTCGCCTGGTCGACGGCTACGGAGACATCGCGGTGTGCGAGTACGGCGGTGAGCCGGGTCAGCGTGGTGCCGAAGGCGAACACCTCCGCGTTCGCGGTGACCGTTGCCGCGCGCATCAGATGCAGGTACGGGGTGATGAAAGGCTGCATCGACTGGCTGACGTCGCACAGCATGACCAGTCGCCGCGGTTTGCGCACCGGGCCGGTGCGGACGAGTTCGGTCGGCTCCCAGCCAGTCCGCCGTGAGCGCGCCATGGTGGCGCGAAGGTCGATCGTGGCGCCGCTTCCACGCCTGGTCATCCGGCGGGTACGCCGGGTCGGCCAATGCTCGCGAGCACTTTCGAGCCAGACACCGACCGCCGCCAGCAGATCCGGGTCGAGGGTGTCGAACGGGGTGTCGTGGAGGCCGGCCAGCGCGCTCGGAAGCCGCTCGGGGACGGTGAGTCCGGTACTCGCCTCCACCGTCCGGCCGCTGAGCGCGGGCAAGGTGATCCACGGCAGGCCGTCTGTGTCGTGGCCGTCCGGAAACGGTGGCGTCGCGCTGCTCGTGGCGCGGTCCGGCGCGGACCCGGGCGGTCGGCGCCGAGCCTGCGGATCGGCCGGGAGGACGGCGTCTGCGAAGACGGAGGCGAACACCCTGTCGTACTTGTCCAGATCTTGGCGATGACGAACCAGGGTCACACGACCGAGCCAGTACAGTCGGCGCCGGTCGGGTGTCGGATGCGCAGCCAGTGCCTCGGTGAAGATCTCGGTCGCGGTCAGGTCGACTGTCACTCCCGCCGCTCGCAGCCGCTCCGAGAACGCCACGGCGAAGGCCGCGCGGTCGACCGCGCGGAACAGGACGGCATCACCGGACAAGGAAGTAGATCACCACCGCCACCACGACGATCCCGACGACCACCGGCACCGTCCGCCGAGCCACAGATCCACCCGCGAACCGCATCAGGTCGAGCGGTGCCGGCTCTTCGACAGTCGCTTCAGCGGTGCGCGACCCCGGCCCACCCGCAGCTCCGTCCGGAGACACCGACTCCACTTTTCGCACTTCGCCCGTGGATGCCGCGGCGCCCGCGCTGAGAACGCCTGCCACGAGTTTGGATTCCAGACAGGTGGTGAACTCGCCGAGTAGCTTCTCCGAGACCTGCTTGATCATGGTGCTGCCGAACTGCG
This sequence comes from Kribbella sp. NBC_01510, assembly GCF_045040325.1. Classification (NCBI taxonomy): domain Bacteria; kingdom Bacillati; phylum Actinomycetota; class Actinomycetes; order Propionibacteriales; family Kribbellaceae; genus Kribbella; species Kribbella sp. NBC_01510. The sequence goes on from NZ_CP109418.1 coordinate 4,396,531, forward strand.
CGACCTTGCCGGAGATCGTTAGGTCGGTGTCGACGGTCACCAGCGTGCCGGTCTGGTGCGGCTCGAGGTCGGCAGTGATCCGGGCGGACGCGTTGCCGGCCCCGCGAAAGTCCTTGCCCTTGGCATCGATCACCGCGTGGTGGGTGGCGTCGTCCTTGGCCGCGAAGCGGGCGGTGCCGGCGAAGTCGCTGATGACCGGACCGAGCTTGACCCGGACCTTGCCCAGGTACGTCTCGCCGTCGAACCCGGTCAGGCTCGCGCCTGGCATGCACGGCGCGATCGCCTCGAGGTCGGTCAGCACCGCCCAGGCCTCGGCGGGCGGCACGCTCACGGTGAACTCGTGGGTGATCTTCATGCTGTCCCCTCGCTCGGTGCGAGCAGTTCGGTCATGGCGTCCACGTCGTCAGGTGACTTGGCGATCGCCGACAGCGTCCGGAGTGCGTCGTCGCGGCCGAGTGAGGTCACGCCGAGCGCGTTGAGCGCCGCAACCCAGTCGATCGTCTCGGCCAGTCCGGGCGGCTTGTCGAGGTCGAGTTGGCGCGCTCGGCCGACGAAGTCGGCGGCGCTCTGCACCAGCGCGTCGGCGGCGGCCGGTATCCGGCGCCGGACGATGCGGACCGCACGGTCTGCGGAGGGGAACTCGATCCAGTGGTACAGGCAACGGCGCCGCAGCGCATCGTGGAGTTCACGGCTCCGGTTCGACGTGAGGACGACGTACGGCGGTCGCGCGGCCGCGAACGTACCCAGCTCCGGGATCGTCACCGACGCCTCACCGAGGAACTCCAGCAGCAGCGCCTCGAACTCGTCGTCGGCGCGGTCGATCTCGTCGAGCAACAACACCGGCGGTACCGGCCCGGATGCGGTCACACTCCGGAGGATCGGACGCTCGATCAGGAACTCGGTCGTGAACAGGTCGGCTTCCTGCAACTTGTCGTGCCGGGCTTCGGCCAGACGGATCGCCAGCAACTGGCGCTGGTAGTTCCACTCGTACAAGGCTTCTCGCGCGGTGAGACCTTCGTAGCACTGTAGCCGGATGAGCGTCGTACCAAGAACGGTTGCCAAAGTCAGCGCGGACGTGGTCTTGCCGACGCCGGGCTCACCTTCGAGGAGGAGCGGACGTGGCAGGGTCGATGCGAGGTACAACGCCGTAGCGGTTCCCTCGTCGAGCAGGTGTCCGGCCTCGTCGAACCGTGTGACCACCTCCTCGGGGTCCCGGAACGGCGCCGTCATCGGCCAGTCCCTTGGGCCAGCAGGCGCTCGTAGTCCGCCCAGGTGTCCACGTCCGCCGGCACCGCTGTGTCCACGGCCACCTCCACGACCGCGTGACGTCCCGACTCGATCAACTTCCAGACACCCTTGTCTCCGTGCAGTTCGGCGAGCTGCGGAAAGACCGATCGCGCGAACCAGAACGGATGGCCGATCCCGTCGCGATATCGGCAGACGGCGATCGGTGCGTCCACGCGCGCCACCGACCGCGCCGCGTGGACGGAGATTCCGGGCTGGTCGCCGAGCAGAAGTACGATGCCCGCCGACCGATCGTCGACCGCATCCAGCGCCGACACGATCGACGACGAACAGCCGGTGCCGTACGACGCATTGAGCACCACCGCGGCCCCGGTCAGGTCGACCGCGTCGCGGACTTGCTCCGCGGCACCACCCAGGGTGACGAGCAACTGGTCGAACAGGCAGCCCCTCGCGGTTCGCAGTACTGCGTCCAGCAGCGTCGTACCTCGATACTGGAGAAGTTGCTTCGGCTGACCGAGCCGGCTCGATCCGCCCGCGGCGAGTACCAGTCCGGTGACGAACATGCCGCTCAACCCGTGACCTGCGCGGCGTAGGCGTCACGGCAGACGGGACCGCAGAACCAGTAGGTGGTGCCGTCGACTTCCAGGTGCGGAGTGTCAGGCTTGATCACCACGGGCATCCCGCAGACCGGATCCACCACCTGTACGGCGACGTCCTTCGCCGCGGCGGTAGCTGCGGGGACCGGCCGGAGACCATCCCGCCGCATCGAGCGGACGATGTCGGCCAGCACAGCCACAGCGATCTCCCCAGGGGTGTCCGCCCCCAGCTCGAGGCCGACGGGTGTCCGGATCCGGGTTCGCTCCTCGTCGGTCAGGCCGAGCTCCGCGATCACCGCACGACCACGCTTGCCGCTGGCAACCAAACCGACGAAGTCGACGCCGGCGTCCAGTGCCGCCCGGAGCGGGGCCGTCTCGTCCCGGCCGAGGCCGGCCACGACGACGGCCAGAGTGCCCGGCGACGGTGGCTTGGTCCCGTCGAGCCGGTCGATGGCGAAGCCGGCCGCAGCTCCGACCGTGGCGATCGCCTCGGAGATCGGAGTCGACCCCGAGACTCCGAGCAACGGCGGTGGGATCTGTGGTTGCAGGAAGATCTCCAGCGCGCCACCACTCAGGCACGGGTTGGTCGTCACCACAGCTCCAGGCGCCTCTGGAAACGCGTCCGCGTCCGTGGGAATCACCCGCAGCAGAACAGCACGGCCGTCGGTGAGGGCGGACAGCGACGCCGACACCACCGACCCCTCGGCGCAGACGCCGCCCACGAATCCTTCCAGCGACCCGTCCGCAAGGACGATCGCGTCATCGCCCGGATGCGCCGAGGTTGGGTGCTCGGCGCGCACCACGGTCGCGTGCACGAACGGCACACGGGCCCCCGTGAGTTCGGCGATCCGGTCCGCGACGGGTGTCTTCATACCCACCTCACACCGGGGGCCGCGGGTGGCCCTGCATCGCGTCCCAGACTCGTGATGGCGTCAGTGGCATGTCCGCGTGCCGGATCCCGAACGGCTTGAGCGCGTCCACGACCGCGTTGACGATCGCCGCCGGCGACCCGACGGTGGCGGATTCACCGATGCCCTTCGCGCCGATCGGATGGTGCGGTGACGGGGTCACGGTGTAGCCGGTCTCCCAGTCGGGGACCTCCAGCGCGGTCGGGATGAGGTAGTCCATCAGGGACCCGCCGAGGCAGTTGCCGTCCTCGTCGAAGGCGATCATCTCCATCAGCGCCATGCCGACCCCGTCGGTGAGACCGCCGTGGACCTGACCCTCGATGATCATCGGGTTGATCCGGGTCCCGCAGTCGTCCACCGCGACGAAGCGGCGTACCTTGACCTGCGCGGTGCCGGGATCGATGTCGACGACGCAGATGTAGGCGCCGTACGGGTAGGTGAGGTTCTCGGGGTTGTAGCAGATCTGGGCTTCCAGGCCGCCCTCGATGCCGTCGGGCAGATCACCCGCGCCGTGGGCTCGCATCGCGATGTCCTGGATGGTGACCGCCGACCCCGGATCGCCCTTCACGTGGAACGATCCCTTGGTCCACTCCAGGTCGGCGACCGAGACCTCGAGCATCCCGGAGGCGATGATCCTGGCCTTGTCCCGCACCTTGCGCGCGACCAGGGCGGCTGCCGCCCCGGAGACGGGGGTGGAGCGGCTGCCGTACGTGCCGAGCCCGAACGGTGTGTTGTCGGTGTCGCCGTGCACCACCTCGATGTCGTCGGGTGGGATGCCGATCTCCTCGGCGACGATCTGCGCGAACGTCGTCTCGTGCCCCTGGCCCTGTGTCTTCACCGACAGCCTGACCACGGCCTTGCCGGTCGGGTGCACCCGCAGTTCGCAGCCGTCGGCCATACCGAGGCCGAGGATGTCCATGTCCTTGCGCGGCCCGGCGCCGACGGCTTCGGTGAAGAAGGAGACGCCGATACCCATCAGTTCGCCTCGGGCCAACCGTTCGGCCTGCTCGCGGCGCAGATCGTCGTACCCGGCCAGCTCCATCGACAGCCGCATCGTCTTCTCGTAGTCGCCGGAGTCGTACACCCAGCCGGTCTTGCTGTGGTACGGGAACTGCTCGGGCCGGATGAAGTTCCGCAGCCGCAGCTCGACCGGATCCATCTGCAGGTCGTACGCCAGACAGTCGACCAGCCGCTCGACCAGGTAGACCGCCTCGGTGATCCGGAACGAGCAGGCGTACGCGACACCACCCGGTGCCTTGTTGGTATAGACGGCGGTCATCTTGCAGTACGCCGCCTCGATGTCGTAGCTGCCGGTGAACACACCGAAGAAGCCGGCCGGGTACTTCACCGGAGCCGCCGTACCGTTGAACGCCCCGTGGTCGGCCAGCACGTTGGTCCGGATGGCGAGGATCTTGCCGTCCCGCGTCGCTGCGATCTCACCGCGCATGATGTAGTCCCGGGCGAACCCGGTGCTGATCAGATTCTCCGACCGGTCCTCCATCCACTTGACCGGCTTGCCGAGCACGATTGACGCGACGATCGCACACACATACCCGGGATAGATCGGGACCTTGTTGCCGAAACCGCCGCCGATGTCCGGGGCGATCACCCGGATCTTGTGCTCGGGCAGGCCGGATACGAGTGCGTAGATGGTCCGGTGCGCGTGCGGCGCCTGGCTCGTCGTCCACAGTGTCAGCTTGCCGTCGACGCGGTCGAAGTCCGCGACGCACCCGCACGTCTCCATCGGGGCCGGGTGGACCCGTGGGTAGACGATGTCCTGGGTCACCACCACGTCGGCCCTGGACATCACCTCCTCGGTGGCGGCGGCGTCTCCGGTCTCCCAGTCGAAGCAGTGGTTGTTCGTCTTGCCGTCCAGATCGTCGCGGATGACCGGCGCCTCCGGAGCCAGTGCGGTCCGGGCGTCCACGACAGGCGGCAGCGGGTCGTAGTCGACATCGATCAGCTCGAGCGCGTCCCGGGCGGAGTATCGGTCCTCGGCGACGACGACCGCGACCTCCTGGCCCTGGAACCGCACCTTGTCGGTGGCCAGCACCGCTTGGACGTCGTTCGAGAGCGTCGGCATCCAGGCCAGACCTTTGGCCGCGAGATCGGCGCCGGTGATGACGGCTTTCACCTTCGGATGTGCCTGTGCGGCGCTGACGTCGATGCTCACGATCCGCGCGTGCGCCAGCGGTGATCGCAGGACGGCGAGATGCAGCATGCCGGGCAGCTGGATGTCGTCCACGTACTTGCCCAGGCCGCGGATGAAGCGCGGATCCTCCTTGCGCAGCATCCGGCCGTGCCCGAGCGGCTTCTGGTCGTTGTTGGCGAACGTCTCGGCGGGACGGGTCGGTGTCGTGGTCATGCGGGGCTCCCGGCGGGTTCAGGCTCGGACGCGGGTTCGCCCGCGTCGGCGGGTTGTGCGCCGTCGGGATGGGTGGCGGCCCAGCGGATCGACCGGACGATGGTCGCGTAACCGGTGCAGCGGCAGATCTGACCCGAGATCGCTTCGCGGATCTCCTGCTCGGACGGGTCCGGGTTGCGGTCGAGCAGTGCCCGGGCGGTCATCATCATCCCCGGGGTGCAGAAGCCGCACTGCAGTCCATGGCATTGCATGAAGCCTTGCTGGACCGGATCAAGTCCGTCCTCGGTCTCCAGTCCTTCGACGGTACGTACGTCGTGTCCGCCGGCCATCGCGGCGAGCACCGTGCACGACTTCACCGGCTCGTCGTCCATCCACACCACACAGGTACCGCAATTGCTGGTGTCACAGCCCCAGTGCGTCCCGGTCAGCCGCAGGTGGTCCCGGAGGAAGTGCACGAGCAGTGTCCGGCCCTCGATCTCGGCCGAGACCTCCTCGCCGTTCACGGTCATCGTCACCTGCATGGTCATGCCCCCTCTTCTGCGGAGCGTTCGACGTACCGCTGCACGGCCGTCCGCAGCGCGCGGGTGGTCAGCTCCGCGGCCAGGTGTCGCTTGTACTCGGCGCTGCCGCGCATGTCGGTGACGGGTTCGCTCGCCGCCGCGGCAAGCTCGCCGGCCTGCCGGAACAGCTCCTCGGACGGCGGGTTACCGCGCAGTGCCGCAGAGATCGCTGGGATGCCGGTCGTGTTCGGCCCGACAGCGGTCAGGCCGACCCGGGCGTCGGCGATCACGCCGTCGGTGATCCAGACCGCCGCACCAGCAGACACGACCGCCCAGTCACCAGCTCGGCGCTCGACCTTGTAGTACGCACTGGAGCCGCCCGGCCGGATCGGGAACCGCACCTCGGTGAGGATCTCGCCGTCACCGACAGCAGTTTCGTACGGGCCGCGGTAGAACTCGTCCATCGTGACCAATCGGGTTCCGGACGGTCCCCGGATCAGGCAGCTCGCGTCCAGCGTCGTACAGACGGCGGACAGGTCCTCGGACGGATCGGCCTGGCAGAGCGATCCGCCGATCGTGCCGCGGTTGCGGACCACGGGATCGGCGATCACCCGCTCGGCGTCGGCGAAGATCGGAAACAGCTCGGCCAGCTCAGCCGACTCCAGCAGTTCGCGGTGACGGGTCATCGCGCCGACCCGCACCTCGTTCGGCATGACGGCGATCCGGCCCAGCTCGTCGTGCAGATCGTTGATGTCGATCAGGTACTCGAAGTTGGCCAGGCGCAGCTTCATCATCGGGAGCAGGCTGTGCCCGCCCGCGATCAGGCGGGCCGAGCTGCCGAGCCGGTCGAGGAGCTCGACAGCGTCGTCGACACTAGTTGCGCGCTCGTACTCGAATGGTGCTGGAACCTGCATACCGGGCTCCTTCGTCGACGCGGATATCTCGATGTCACCGCGCCGCGGCTGCACTGTCAACGATCACCTAAGACATCCCTTAGGTGCTCAGGCGTGCGTTGCACCGGACAATCGTGCGCAGCCTTGCGCAGCGCCCTCCCGCGCTAGCTTCGAGGGACGGGAAGGAGGCGGGATGCGCGATCTGCTCGACGACATCGACCGGTGGCGAGCCGACGGCCGGGCCGTCGTACTCGCCCGGGTCGTGGACCTGGAAGGCTCTGGGCCGCGCGGACCCGGCGCCGCGATGGCGGTCAACGATCGGCTGGAGGTCACCGGATCGGTCTCCGGCGGCTGTGTCGAGGGCGCTCTGGTGACCGCAGCCGAAGAGGTGTTCAAGACCGGTGAGCGCTCGGTCCACACGTTCGGGTACTCCGACAGCGAGGCGTTCTCCGTTGGCCTGACCTGTGGCGGCACGATCCACGTGTTCGTCGAGCCGCTCGATTGGTGAGCAGCGTGTACGCCGAACTTGCCGAGGCACTGCGCACCCGGCGGCCCGTCGTCCTCGTCACCGTCATCGACGGGCCGGGGACTGGAGCCAAGGTGCTCATCACAGCCGAGGGCCAACGCTTCGGGAGCCTCGGCGGCAGGCAATTGAATGAACGAGTGGGACGGGATGCGCTCGGTGCGCTGGCGGCTGGATTGACCGGAGTGCGGCACTACGGACGGCACGGAGAGCCTGCCCAGACCGAGCTCACCGTCTTCGTGGAGTCGTTCACGGCGCCTCGGCGCATGATCATCTTCGGCGCCGTCGACTTCGCCGCGGCGCTGGCGCAGGCGGCCACATTGCTCAAGTACTCCGTGACGGTGTGCGACGCGCGGCCCATCTTCGCGACACAGGCGCGGTTTCCGCAGGCCGACGAGGTCGTCGTGGACTGGCCGCAGCGGCTGCTCGCCCGGATCGGGTCGAGCCTGACCTCGCGGGACGCCGTCTGCGTGCTCACCCATGATGCGAAGTTCGATGTACCGGCGATCGTCGCCGCGTTGGGCACGGACGTCGGCTATCTCGGCGTGATGGGCAGCCGCAGCACCCATCAGGACCGGCTGGAGAGACTCCGTTCCGAGGGAGTTCCGGCAGCGGCGCTAGCGAGGTTGCATGCGCCAATCGGTCTGGACATCGGCGCTCTGACGCCCGAGGAGACCGCTGTATCGATCTGCGCCGAGATCATCGCCGAACGAGCTGGGTTGGATGTCATCCGGCCCTTGCACCAGCTGAGCACCCCGATCCACCACTAGCCGCGCTCGGGACTGCCGAGCGCGGCATCGGTGGGTCAGGTTCGGTAGCGGAAGATGATCCGGCCTCGGGTCAGGTCGTACGGGCTGAGCTCCACGAGGACGCGGTCTTCGGGGAGGATCTTGATGTAGTTCTTCCGGATCTTTCCGCTGATGTGGGCGAGGACCTTGTGGCCGTTGGTGAGTTCGACCCGGAAGTTGGCGTTGCGGAGGCACTCGACGACGGTGCCCTCGACTTCGATGCCGCCTGCTGTCCTGGGCATCGTCAGGCCCCTTCCGGCCGGCGGATCAGTTCCAGACTGCCGCCCGTACGGCGTGCGCCGAACCCCTCGAACAGCGCCATCGCGGCCGTGTTGGTCTCGTCGATCTCTGCCGTGGCTGCTTCGAAACCAGAGCGGTGCAGCCCGCCCAGCACTTGACTCAGCAACGCCCGGGCGATGCCGTGCCGTTGCTCGGCCGCCAGTACCGCGACCAGCCCGATGCGCGGGCGCCGGGTCATCGTGGCTACCCGGACCAGCCCGACGTACCGGTCGTCCCGGACCGCGACCGTGTACTTCGATGTGTCGATCGGCCTCGTCCCGCCTTGCCAGGGCAGTACCTCGGCGGGCATCGTCTGCCAGCCGACGGTGGACTCGACCTCGTCGCGAATCGCCTGGTCCAGATCACGCAGCGGAGCCTCGGCCACGTCGTCGGCGGTCGCGATGAGCACCCCTGTCGGTACGGTCGCCCGGGTGAGTCCCGTTGGTACGACGAACTCCGACTCGCGGCGCCACGTCGCGAACCCCGCGCGTACCCAACTGGCCGTGAGGTCGCGGTCGGTCTCGTCGACCACCGTGTACAGCGGTGTCGACTGGTCGGCCAGCATCGCGGCGGCGAGCCGGTCGAAGACGGCGGCGCGCCAGGTGTCGATACTGAGGAAGGTCCGGCCGTCGAGCCGGCGCGAAGCGTGACCACGGCCGACGACGAGGTCGTTCTCCACCGCGTGCCATTGATTCTCGGCGACGCGCGAGATCGTCACCGCGTGGGCACCGAGGCCCGCACTGTTAGGCAAAGAGTTCATAGGTGTTTCCCTTCGGGAGTGCCGAACTTCTGGAGGCGCTCCCGGCGACACCTATGTCAATCGCCCGCCCGTGACCACGAGAGGGGGAGCACCCACTGCGCTACAGCGTTCATGGGTCTCACCTCCAGGCGTGATGTCACGGACCACGGCACGGTACCAACCCGTCCACCGCACCAGCCAACCATTTACGGGCAAGGTGTCCCGAGAGGCTCGGGGAACGGGGAGGAACTCAGGTAATCCGGAGTGACCACTACCCCGAAGCCCGTCCCGGCGGCCAGGTGCGGGGTTCACCCCTGATCTGGTCCCTTCACCCCGGGTATGCGGTGGGTAGAAGGGTGCAGCTGCGAGGTTCTCCCCCGAAATTGCCCCGGGCGGAAGGCGAGTGCGGTAACGACCTCGACGTTTCTTGGCGAGGCACTACTTACCTCAAGCGTCGCCACCGTCAGCCTCGTGGACGGCTGTGCGGACCTGAGCAGGCCAGGGACGGACCGGGTGCGACGGCTCAACTGTCACCTGCGCCGACCGCCGCCGATACACATCGATCTACGCGTGTACCCGTGCAACTCGGCTGGAGCCATACGGGGTACGGCGACGCGGACATGTCCTTTACGGTATGGGTCCGCTGGGGGGCGGCTCAGTGGTTAGGAGTGGTGCTGACAGTACGCAGCGGGGGTACTCGGCGTCCCGGCACTTGACGGAACGGCCGTACCAAGGAACGAGTTAGGCGTGCATCGCCGGTGCGTACGACAGGCCGATGATCGAACCCTCGCTCGACTGGAGCCGAGCGACGTCTGGCCCCAGGCTGGGTGCGCGCCTCTGGAGCAGCCCGAAGCCTTCTCCTTCGGGCTGTCACCTTTCCTCAGCAGGATTCGTCAGTGTGGCGAATCAATTCCATGAGGATCAACGGAGAAGAACAAGATGACTGCCAGGATGAAGAATCCCGCCATGGTGCTTCCGGACGCGATGACGGGAATCCAGAACATCTACAAGGCGATGCACAAGGGCGGAGTCCCGCAGACCACCCTGGAGTTGGTGCATCTGCGTGCAAGTCAGATCAACGGTTGCAGCCCGTGCGTTGACGCCGGGGTGAAGAGCGCGCGGAAGGCCGGGGAGAGTGACGACCGCTTGCTGCAGGTCGTCGCCTGGCGCGAGTCGGACCTGTTCACCGACGCCGAGCGGGCCGCGCTCGCGATGGCCGAGGCCGCGACCCGGCTGGCGGATCACCCGGAGGCGGTGTCCGACGAGATCTGGTCGGAGGCGGCGGACCACTTCGATGAGCAGCAGTTGGCCGCGATCATCCTGATGATCGGGATCACCAACCTGTTCAATCGCCTGAACACCACAATCCGTGAGCCTGCCGGCGCCACCTGGGGCTGAGGTTCGGCGTACTCGCGCAGCCGCGCACGGCGAGGACCAACAGGCCTCGCCGCAGCGGCGGCCTTTCGACTCGAGGATCTGGTGACAGTGGAATCGACGGATCTGATCATTCGCCCACTGAGGCTGGATGTTCTCGACATCGACGACTTCGACCGAGTCGGTCGACTGGCGATTCTTGCCGGGGGCACCTATGTCCTCGCCGAGCACGACATCGCCGGATCCGTGCGTCCACGGACCTGGGAATCGTCCGCGGGCGGACGCTTTCCGACACGAGGGTTGCCCCAACTTCGAGCGCGCTGTACGTCCACACCCCCGGCTGACCGACATCTAGGCAAGGAGACGCCGTACGGTCGAGGAGACGATCGAGCAGTGCCCGCCCTCGTTCGACAACGGGCTGGATCCCCGGTTGCTCGCCGGACTCGCGACGTACCAGCTGCCCCGGCAGACGATGGTCGACCAGTTCCTTGCCCTGTGCCACAACCTGCACAAACTCAACATCCTCGCGATCTACCGCCTGCTCGAAGCTGGTAGATCGCCCAAGTAGATCTGGAAATACCGATGACGATTTCCCCTGCGGATCGGTGGTCCCGGTACTAGAGGAAGCCGGCGCGCACACCATCAGTGTCACGTTGCCCTGGGAGGACGATCCAGGTCTGCACGACCATGTCGCCGGAGTCGTTGGTGCTCTGGACAGCCTGACCGCCGCGGACGACGTCGTACTGGTCGGACACAGCTACGCGGGCCTGGTCGCACGCGAGGCGGCCGACCAGCGGCCGCGGCTGGTTCGTCAGCTGGTTCTCGTGGACGGCTGGGCGGGGGGTGACGGTGCCGGTATGTTCACCCTGGCACCCAAGCCGTTCGTCGATGCCATCCGGCGCAGTGCCGAGGCAAACGTGGATGGTCGATACATCCCCGTGCCGGCCCCGAGCGCCTTCGGTGTCACCGATCCCGACGACGCCACCTGGCTGTCGCAGCGGCTGCTGCCGCAGCCGCTGCGAACGTTCACCGAGGTCACTCGGCTGACCGGCGCCGTCGATCAGATCCCTGGGACCGCCATCTACTGCCGTCCGCAGGCGCATCAGTTCGAGCAACTCGCGCAAGAGATCGGCTACCGGACCGTTGCCATCGACGGTCCGCACGACGTGATGCTCACCCGACCACACGAGCTGGCCGCCCTCCTGCTCGACGCCCATCCGCCTAGGACGGATGGGCCGACGATCGGCTGAAGGCCGGCAGCGCGACGAGGGCGCCGAGCGGATAGACCGCCACCGACAGCAGGCCGATCGTGTCGTACGCGTTGCACTGACGCACCGGATCGGGGAAGGTATCGCTGGGCCTTAGTCCGCGATAAGTACGTCGATGTCGAGCTGCCGCAGCCGCGCGGGGTCGGCGAGGATGTCGATGGCAACGACCTTGCCGCCCGTGATCGTGAAGCTCATCACCGCCATCGGCTGACCGTCGGCCACGGTGATCAGACCGGCGTTGCCGTTGACAAGCACCGGCAGCGGGAAGGCGGACAGTCGGCGGAATGTCATCGCCTGGCCGGCAACCGAGGCAACCCCGCGGATCTCGGTCCAGCTGGCGCCTGCGATCAGACCGCGGTCCGCACGCAGTACGACGTCTGGATGCAACAGAGTGACCAGCGCTGCGAAATCCCCGTCGCGCGATGCCGCCTGGAATGCCTCGACCACGCGACGTTGCAGGGCGAGATCGGGATCCGGCGCCGGTGCCGCTGTACGCACCCGGCGCCGCGCGCGACTGGCCAGCTGCTTGGCCGCGGGGACCGTGCGCTGGAGGATCGTCGCGATCTCCTCGAACGGCACGCCGAACAGATCATGCAGGACGAAGGCGAGTCGTTCAGCCGGTCCGAGCGACTCGAGGACCACCAGCAGCGCAAGCCCGATCGAGTCGGCGATCAGGACCTCGTCCTCAGGATTGACCGTGTCGTCGCGGCTCACGATCGGGTCCGGGAGATGTGCCTCGTACCGCGCCTCGCGGCGGGCGGTGCGACGGCGGAGGAGATCCAGGCAGACCCGGCCGACGACCGTCGTGAGCCAGCCGCCGAGGTTCTCCACATCGCTGGTGTCGGTGCGGTTCAGCCGCAGCCATGCCTCCTGCACCGCGTCGTCGGCCTCGCTCAAGGAGCCGAGCATCCGGTAGGCGACCGCCTTCAGATGCGGCCGATGCGTCTCGAATCCGTCGGCCAGATAGTCCTGCTCGTTCATCGCTCACCCTTCTCCGTCCACTGTCAGGGACATGACGGATCAAATCGAGCCGAGGTGACTGATGCAGATGTCACCTTCACCCGCCGGGCTGCGCCAGTGCAGCGAGGACCGGGATCCCCGGTCGACGACATAGGAGCAACCCGAGCTGGAACTGAGCAGGAGAAGGGCTCTCACTGTCGGTGTGGGCGCAGCACTGGCCGCGTCGGCTTCCGGCGAGGCCTTCGGTACGGCGGATCGCCGGCCGGCGAGAGGGATGGACGACGAGCTGCTGGCCACGCGGCTGGACGGCGACTTCCAGAGCCACTTCGCGCGTGTCAACGGCGTACGACTGCATTACGTTGCCGGGGGCAAGGGTGAGCCGCTGGTGCTGGTGCCGGGCTGGCCGGCGACCTGGTGGAGCTATCACAAGGTGATGCCGCTGCTCGCCCAGCACTATCGGGTGATCGTCGTCGACATCCGCGGCATGGGCGCCTCGGAACGCCCAGCCGGCGGCTACGACAAGAAGACGATGGCTCGCGACATCTACGAGCTGGTCCGCAGCCTCGGCTACCGGCAGGTGAACATCGCCGGGCATGACATCGGGGCGATGGTGGCCTTCAGCTTCGCGGCCAACCACGGTGCCGTGACGCGGCGAGTCGCGCTCCTGGACGTCCTGCACCCTGACGAGACCCTCTACAACCTGCCGATGCTGACCAAGCCCGGTGCCGGCGTACACATGTGGTGGTGGGCGTTCAACCAGGTCAAGGAGCTTCCCGGCCAACTCATGCAGGGCCGGTCCAGGTACCTGATCGACTGGCACTATGGCATCGGTCTACGGGACCAGGGCAACGTCACAGACTCAGACCGCCGCGTCTACACCTCCTGGTACGACGATCCGGACGCGATCCGGGCGTCGAACGGGTGGTACCAGGCCGTCCACCAGGACATCGCCGACATGAAGACCTACGCCAAGGTCACCATGCCGCTGCTGGGGTTGATCGCCGCCACGTCGCGCCACTGGTTCGAGTACACACTGCCGCAGATCGCAGCCGACATCCGCGGCATCATCACTGTGGACAAGGCCCTCCACTGGCTGTGCGAGGAAGACCCGGACCTGGTCACGAAGTCCTTGCTCGACTTCTTGGTCTGAGTGGAGGCGACGACGCACGGCGATGTTCGTCAGAGCGGTCTGTGACCTGAGCCCTCTTTTCGCCCACGACGTGATGGAAGGCGACCAGGCCAACCGGACCGGTCGGACGCTCGAGCGGCCGAAGACAAACGTGGCGACGGCACTTCGGGTGGAGCTCACTGGATCGGACGGTTGACGCGCCGTCCTGTAGTGGCTTGGGATGGCCGCCGAGGGTCGGAGACAAGAGAGGCGGCATGTCGATGAGGCAGGGACCAGGCCGCGACCTGGCGCAGGAGCTACTGGCGATGGCGGCCGAGGATGAGGCCGTGCGAGCGGAGCTGGTGGCGGACGGGTCGCTGTTCGAGGGCTATCACTCCCGGATGGCGGAGGTCCATCGGCGAAATGCCAAGCGGCTCGACGCGATCATCGACGCGCATGGCTGGCCGGGGCGTGTCCTCGTAGGCGAGGATGCGTCACAGGCGGCGTTCCTGGTGCTGCAGCATGCGATCGGCTCGCCGGCGGTCATGCGGCGCGGTCTGCCGCTCGTACAGGCGGCCGCGATGGACGGGGACGTAGATCCGGTCCAGGTTGCGATGCTGGAGGACCGCATCCTGAGCTTCGAGGGGAAGCCGCAGCGCTACGGGACCCAGTTCGACTGGGACGAGGACGGCCTGCTCAACCCCCTCCCGATCGCCGACCCGGCGGACGTCGACGCACGCCGCCGCGCCGTACGCCTCGACTCCCTGGCCGAGAACGTTGCGCGCATCCGCGCCAACGCACTGCGGGACGGCCACCAGCGACCAGACAACCCGGCCGCCCGCCAAGAGGTGGCCGCGTCCTGGGCTCGCTCTGTCGGCTGGCGGACGTGATCGTCGAACCTACGACGTACGCGGCGACCCGAGCCTGCGTTGCAGCGCAATCCGCGATCTCGGCGCGGCTGTCCTCCGTCGCTGCTGAGGCACCCGGCGATCGAGACGACCTCTTGTCTTGTTTTCGGCATGCGACAGGGTCCTGGCGCGTGGTGCCGAGCACGAACGCGACGAGGTCGGGGCCTCGTGCCGGTAGCCGTCGATGTCGTCGGTTGGCGTTGCGCATTACTGCCGCTCGCGATTGCGGCACTGCTCGGGACGGTCGCGATGCTGCGGCTGCGGAGACTGCCCGCCGCGCTCAGCCTCGCCGACGGCCGGCGCTGATGTGTCTGGACTGTCAGGTGGCGTCGAGGTGCTTCACCAGAACGGCGCGGGTGTAGAGGAGGTTGAAGCCGCTGCGTTGGGCGTTCTGCTGGGATTTCGAGGCGGGTTGGGTGGTGATCACGCCGACGTCGCAGCCTGCGGCAGCCGCATCGGAGAGGCGCGTGAACAGGAGAGCGGACTGGATGCCGTGGCGGCGGTGTGCGGGGAGCGTTGCGGCGCCGGCGAACTGGGCGATGCCGTCTCCTGTGCGGAGCCCGGCGCCGCCCGCGATGTCGCCGTTCAGTAGGGCGATGTAGCGCGTGATGTCGGCTGCAGCGGCGTCACGTTCGGCTTCGATGTAGGTGTCACGCGGGAACTCCTCGCGCCACGGGACTCCTTGTGTGTCCGGTACGGCGACCGCGTCGGCCATCGCGTTCAGCCAAACGTCGAGCTCCTGATCGCCGCTCGGCCGGATCTCGATTCCGTCGGGCAGCGTGACGTCGTACCTGTTGCCGATCGCGATGCCGAGCACGTTCTCGAACGACTCCAACTGGTATCCACGCCGGCTGAGGGCGATGCCGATCTCGGGGTCGGCGAGGTGCGGGAGTTCGACTTGCACGGGCGCGCCTACGGCGGCGTACGCGTGCTCGATCTCGTCGAGCTCGCCGGTGGTCGGTACGCCGCCGAATCCGAGCCCGACGACCTTGTTGAACGGCGAGTCGTGGTCGGCGAAGCTCGCGAGTCCGCCCGCGATCGGGATCACGAAGCCCCGGCCGTCGCCGAGGCGGCGGTGGGCGGCGAGGGCGGTGGCTTCGATGAGCTGGGATTCGGCCAGCTCGATTCGCTCGGCCAGGTCGGCGTCGCAGAACAGTGGTGTCCGTTCGGTCTTCATGCCCCTCCTACAGGTCCTGGCTGAGCCAGACGCGGTCGCGTAGTGGTATGCCGTCGATGACGATTTCATCGGGGTAGCCGGTCGAAGGCACGAACGCGTCGCGTTCGATGCGAAGCATGCGGAAGCCTTGACGCTGGTAGAAGCGCAGATTGCCGATGTCGGCTGCCGCTGTGGCGACGAGGAGACGTTTCGCCGCGTTCTGTCGGCAGTGTTCGAGCGCTGCTCGGACCAGGGCCCGGCCGACGCCTGTGCCGCGGCGGCTCTCGGCGGCGGCCATGCTCTTCAGCTCGGCGTCGTCGCCGGTGATCAGTTGTAGGTGGCCGATGATCTCGCCGTCGTCTTCAGCCACGAACACGGCGCCGAGGTCGAGGTAGGCATCGATCTGCTGCTCGGAGTCGTCGGCCTCCCGGAAGAGCGGGCGCAGCAGATCCCGGTCCCCGTCATAGCGATGCACGATCATCTCGGCGAACTCCGGCTGTCGGCGTGGCTTTGGCTCTTCTGGATGTTTGTGTCACAGGGGGCGCGAGACGTTACGCGCCCCCTGGCATCAGCCTTCACGTGTGCTCGTTCTGATCGCCTGATCAGTCGGTGGCGAGTCCTGCGGGGCCGGAGATGGCGGCTCCGGCGGTGTCATTCTGCGTGGTGAGTGAGCCGTCGTGGTGGACGCTGAACGAGGCGACAACACCGTTGGCGAGGCGGACGTAGAGGGACGTGTTGTCAGGGCTCAGAGCGGCGTCCGTGCCGCCACCGCTGGTGCTTCCTGCTACTGATGCCACCAGCCGCAGGTGCCCGTCGGTGGTGATGCGGTACGACGAGATCGACGAGCTGGCTGCGTTGACGGTGTAGGCGAAGCGGCTGTCGCGGGTGACCACGAGCCAGCAGGCGGCCGCCTGGTTGTCGCGCACCGAAGCGCTGATGGTCCGCAGTTGGTTCGCGTGTACGGCGTACGACGAGACGGCGCTGGCATCGGCTTCGGAGACGATCGCGTGGCCGCGGCGGTCGAAGGCGAATCCGTACGGCGTCGAGCCTGAGGAGTGGTGGGCGACGGCGGGTCCGGCGTAACCGTTCCTGACGGCGAAGGTGTCGATTGTCTGGTCGCCCTTGTGGGTCACGACCAAGGCCTGTCCGTCGGGGCTGAAGGAGACCTGTGCGGCCGCGGTCGGATTGGCCGTGGTCTTGCTCAGGGCCCTGGTCGAGTGTGGCAGCGGCTGGAGGTGGCCGTCGTGGCTCACCCGGAGGCCGCTGATGTTTTCGCTGTTCTGGTTCAGGACGTAGACAAGTCCATGGCGCACGGTGAGGCTGACCGGCTGGTCGCCGCCGCTGGCGGCGACGTCACGGCGTACCAGGCCGTGGCCGGTGATGGCGAGGGTCGAGATGGTGTCGTCCCCGGCGTTCACGGCGAACAGCAGGTTGCCGTCTCGGACCAGACCGTTCTGCGAGGCGAGGGAGGAACCCAGCCCACGACCGCCGGTCGGGACTGTGGCGCCGGCCTGCAGTCGGCCGTCATGCAACCGGTCGAAGACCTGGATCGCGTTGCCGGCGGCCGAGTTGGTCGTCTCGTAGACGTGCCCGACGACCGGGTTCGCGACAGGGCCGGCCGTCGCGTGTGCGGGGGAGAGTCCGAGCAGGGACGCCGCGGCGACGGCGGCCAGTGCGGGAGCCAGGACACGGGCCGATCTGGTGCGCATGGAAGTTCCTTTCCTAGGGCGATACCGCTGAATTCCTTTGACAATAGATGTCTGAGCAATGCCCAATAAGGAATCTCCGGTGGCGGTAAGGGACCCGTTATCCCGGCCGAAATTGTTCGTAAATCATAAGGGGTTATCGCCGGTAGTTCGGTGGAATACGGAGAGCGACGGAAATTAGCTTCACTCGTCGATTCGAGTCAGGAGTAGCGCGGCCGGATCGTGGTGAACTCCACATCCGGCATGGCGGTTCAGTGCCGGTGGAGCGGTCGGACGTTACAGCTCACTCGCGCGGGAAGGTGCGGAACGCTTCGAGCAGGCGATCGCGGGTCTCGTCCGAGAGGCTCTCGGGTTCCACCTGGCCGACTTCGGCGACGGTGCGGCGCATCTGGTCGACGTACGTCTCGCAGCCGTCGCAGACCGCCAGGTGCTCGATGAAACGCCGTTCGGTGTCCGGGTCGAGCCCTCCTTCGAGGAAGGCGGTGACGAGTTCAACCAGCTCTGCACACGTCATGACTCAACTCCGGTCGCTGCGAAGTACCGCTCGAGGTGGCTGCGCACCGCCGCCCTGGCGCGGTGCAGGAGGACGCGCTGGTTCGCCGTCGAGATGTCGAGCAGCGCGCAGACGTTGTCGGCGGTCTGACCGTCGATATCCCGCAGCGTCAGGACCACCTGTTGGCGGATCGGGAGACGCTCGATCGCCGCCGCCACGGTCGCTCTGACCTCGTTGGCCAGGACCTCGCTCTCGGTTGACGGCCACCGCTCCGGAAACGCCAGCCACCCGCCCGGGTACTGGTCGTGTGGGCCGCGGAACCGGCTCGGGTCGACAGTCGGGTCCCGGTCCGGGGCCAGGCTGGCCCACGGCACGGTGCGTTGCTCGGCGGACCCTCGTTTGCGGGCGATGTTGATCAGGATCCGGTAGACCCAGGTCTGCAGAGAGGACCGGCCCTCGAACCGCTCGATGCCCTGGAAGACGGCCAACCAGGTGTCCTGGACGACCTCCTCGGCGCTCGCCGCGGTTGACACGAACGACCGAGCCAGCCGCAGCATCGAGCCAGACCAGCCGTTCAGCAGGCACGCGAATGTCTCCCCGTCCCCGGCCTGCAGCCCGGCGACGAGGACGTCGTCCGTCGGCAGGACCACCCCCACAGGCCGACCGTACAGGAGAATGGTCAACGGTATTCCGGGTTCTCGAAGTCGAAGCGGCAGCCCGCGTCCCATTCGGACCGCTGGTTGCCGAATGCAGGGACGCCGCCCGCGTCTTTCAGCATCCTGGCCAGGTGCATCAGGTTCCAGGTCATGAACGTGGTGTTGCGGTTGGTGAAGTCGTTCTGTGGGCCGCCGGAGTCCATGTCCAGGTACGACGGGCCCGGGCCGGCCTCGCCGATCCAGCCTGCGTCGGCCTGCGGTGGGATCGTGTAGCCGAGGTGCTGCAGCGAGTAGAGGACGTTCTGCGCGCAGTGCTTCACGCCGTCCTCGTTGCCGGTGATCAGGCAGCCGCCGACACGTCCGTAGTACGCGTACTGGCCGTGTTCGTTGAGGATCGAGGAGTTGCCGTACAAGCGTTCGATGACCCTTTTGGTGACCGAACTGTTGTCGCCCAGCCAGATCGGTCCGGCGATCACCAGGATGTCGGCCGCCATCACCTGCTCCTGGATCACGGGCCACTCGTCGACGGCCCAGCCGTGCTCGGTCATGTCGGGCCAGACGCCGGTGGCGATGTCGTGGTCGATCGCGCGAATCACGTCGACCTGGACGCCCTGTTTCTCCAGGATCTTCCGGCTGACGTCGATCAGTCCCTCGGTGTGGCTGACGGCGGGTGAGCGTTTCAGGGTGCAGTTCAGGTACAGCGCGCGCAGGTCGTCGTACTCGGGCATGGCTTCTCCTAGAGCAGTTCGGCGTCCTGCTCGATGCAGAGCAGGGCCGGTCCGGTGGTGGCGAACAGTTCGGTCATCGCGTCGTCGAGCTCGGCGCGGCGGGTGACGCGGATCCCGGTTGCGCCGCAGAGTTCGGCGTACGCCGCCCAGTCGGGGTTGCGCAGTGAGGTGTGCCAGACGGGGTAGTCGGCGGCGAGTTGTTCCTTGCTGATCTTGCCGAGCGAGTGGTTGTCGAGCAGCACATGCTTGATCGGGATGCCGTACTTCACCGCGGTCGTCAGCTCGGCGGCGTACTGGCCGAACCCGCCGTCGCCGGTGACCGCGACGATCGGCCGGCCAGGCGCGGCGGCCCAGGCGCCGAGCGCGGCCGGATAGCCGAAGCCGATCGAGCCGAGATAGCCCGACATCAGCACCGGCTGGCCCTTCGACTCCAGATAGCGTCCGAGCGAGTACGCGTGGTTGCCGACGTCAACAGTCAGCACGGCATCCGCTGGTAGGTGCCCGGAGAGCGCGCCGAACACGGCGGCCGCCGAGACGCCGCGGCCGCGGTCGTCGTTCACCCGGCGCGCCTTCTCCGCCCGCCAGATCGCCCAGCGTTCGGCGAGGTCGGGGCGCTGATCGTCCGCCTTGGTGTCGGTGAGCCTGCCGGTCAGCGCGGCCAGGGCGAGTCCGGCGTCGCCGAGGACGTCGACGGTGACGGCGTCGAAGCGGCCGATCGCCGTGTGGTTGTCGTCGATCTGGATGATCGGCTTGTAGGCCGCGATGCCGGTGTGGTTCGAGAACGATGCGCCGACCACGATGAGCAGGTCCGACTCGTTCATCAGCCAGCTGGCGACCGGAGTACCGCTGCGGCCGAGTACCCCGGCGCCGAGCGGATGTGTGTCCGGCACCAGACCTTTCGCTTTGAACGTGGTCAATACCGGTGCGTTCAGGTGCTCGGCCAGCCCGCGTACCTGGTCCTCTGCCCCGCGAGCGCCGTGCCCGACGATCAGCACTGGTCGGCGGGCGTCGCCGATCATCGCAGCGGCTCGGGCCAAGGTGTCGTCGTCGGGCCGGATCCGCCGCCGCGACAACCGCCCGGCAGGACCTTTCGCCGGACTCTCGGACGGAAGGACCTGGACTTCGTCCGGCAGCACCAGGTGGGCGACGCCGCGGCCGTCGATCGCGTGCTTGACCGCCAGCGCCGCCAGCTCGGCGTGGTCACTGCCGGCCTGCACCGCCGTACTGGAGACCGCGACGTCCTTGAAGACCGCGGTCAGATCGAGGTCCTGGAACGCGCCCCGGCCGAGGACCTTCGACGGGACCTGACCCGAGATCGCGACTACCGGTGCCTCGTCGAGCTTGGCGTCGTACAGACCGGTGAGCAGGTTGGTCGAGCCCGGACCGGCGATCGCGAAGCAGGCCGCGGGACGACCCGTGAGCTTGCCGTAGGCACTGGCGGCGAAGGCGGCCGCTCCTTCGTGCCGGATGCCGATGTAGGTCAGCTCGCCGCGTTCCTCGGCCCGGCGCATCGCCTCGGCGAACCCGAGGTTGGAGTGCCCGACCATGCCGAAGACATGACTGATGCCGTGGGCAACCAATGTCTCGACCAGTACGTCGGCCACCGTCCGGATCTGCTGCGGTGCGTCCGGCAGTTGCACGTAGACCCCGTCGGCGCGCTCGTCCACCGGATACGACGGGACACTGTCGGAGAATCCCTCCGGCGGCTGACCGGTGATCGGGTCGTAGTCGTAGCCATGCCACGGGCAGCGCAGCAGACCCTTCTCGATCGAGCCCTCACCCAGCGGCCCGCCTTGGTGCGGGCACTTGTTCTCCAGGGCACCCAACCGGACCCCGCATCGGGCGAGCGCGATGCTTCGACCGTCCACCACGACACTGCGGACTCGTCCATCGGCCGGTACGTCGACCTCATCCACGCGATGCCAGTTCGCTGTCATGTAACGTCTCCCACCCTCCGCGACACGGACCTTCTGATGGGTCAGTGCCTGCCACGGGCCAGGCGTTACAGGAGGAGATTGCAGTCATGGACGAACGTTCGCTCGCCGTAACCCGACGCTCGCTGCACGGTGTCGCCGAGCTGATCCTCGCCGGATCTCAGCACCGCAACGGCGGCGGGATCAGGTTGCGGATCGTGCCGGGCGGATTCGGCACCGTCAACGCCCCGGACCTCCGGGTCGAGACCGACACGCTCGTCACCCTGACCGGATCGATCCGGCTGATCGGCACGTACGCCGAGGTGGCGGCGGCTGCCCGAGTCGGCGTGCACCGGCTCGATGACGTCTACTCCGGCGGGCCGAAGATCTCCCCGGACGAGCAGGTCGAGGTCGACCTTGCGGCGGCCCGGCTGCTCGCCGACGCGTTCGTCCGCGGGGACGCCGCGCTACGGACACTCGACCCGCGACAAACGCCCGTTCTCTGGCCTGAGCACTTCGACGTCGGCATCACCTTGGACAAGGTCAACTACGGCGTATCGCCCGGTGACGATGACATTCCGGAGCCGTATGCGTACGTCGGCCCCTGGACACCACGGACCGGCGACTTCTGGAACGCAACCTTCGGCGCCACCCGACTGATGACCGAGCTCTCCGAGACGGCTGCCCTCACGAGCTTCTTCAAGACCGGCCGATCCCTCGCCGCCTTGCCCGCGAACTGATCCACACCACCAGGCCGCACACGGCTGTACGTGGCGGCAGCCCGCCACCCACTTGGCTTGGTTGATGGACCGGGAACATTTGAGGAGGTTCTGGCCTCGGCGAGTAGGCGATCGGTGCGGGTGGTGAGGAAAGGTCGGGCGGTGGGCGTGACACTGGGGAGGTATGTCTATGGAATCTCTTGCTGGTTGGGTGCAGTTGCCGCCGCTGGACAATCGCACGAGCGGGCGGCGGTTGGTGCGGAGCTGCAG
The DNA here is from genome assembly GCF_045040325.1 of Kribbella sp. NBC_01510. Lineage (NCBI taxonomy): Bacteria > Bacillati > Actinomycetota > Actinomycetes > Propionibacteriales > Kribbellaceae > Kribbella > Kribbella sp. NBC_01510. Next base: position 4,418,626 of record NZ_CP109418.1, read on the forward strand.
GTCGTCCTGCAGGATCTGATCGATCTGTCGCTGGCCAGCTCTTCCTCCGGCTTAACTCCGGCTTTGCGGTACCGCATTACCTTCACCCCCACCTTGAAAGGCGACTGATGACGATCCAGACCCCGCCCGACCCGACCGCCGCCGAGACGGCGAAGCACTTGCCGGCGGCGATCACGAGGTACCTGCGCGAGGCCGATCCCCAGCACAAGGCGAATGCTCACGACTTGCTGTCGGCGTTCGCGACCGACGCCACCGTCATCGACAACGGCAACACCTACACCGGTCACGACGAGATCCACCGCTGGCGGGAGCCGAGGCCAGCGATTACATCTACACGGTCGAGGTCAGCCACATCGAGAAATTGGACGACACCCAATATGTCGTCACCAACCACCTGGAGGGCGACTTCCCCGGCGGCGTCGTCGACATCATCTACCGTTTCACGCTCGCCAACGACCTCATCACCAGGCTCGAGATCGCGCCCTGACTCCTTGGCTTCGTCGTGAGGCACGGACATCGTTCCCTGGTGCCGAAGAACGGCCTTCGCCCGGCCGTTCTTCAGCACCGTTGCCTCACGTCATCGCGGTACTGAGCGGAGACGGGACCGCTTGCCTGTCCGTGCGCTACGGACGAACACGAATGATCGTCTTTCCCCTGAGCCGCTCAGTGGGATTGAAAGCGGCGACAGCATCGTCGAGGGTCGCGATGGTGCCGATGTTCGTCCGCAGCCGGCCGTCTCGCACCCGCTGGACGATCTCATTCAGTTGGGCGCGATCGGCCTCGACGACGAAGTCGATCGCCAGGCCGTCCGCGGGCCGCGCCTCGGGTGGCCCCACGACGGTCACCAGCGTCCCTCCGGTCTTGATCAGAGCCGCGGAGCTCTTCTGGATGTCGCCGCCGATGAGATCGAACACCAGATCGACCTTGCCGACGTCTTCCAGCGAGTCGCCGGCGAGGTCGACGAACTCCTGTGCACCGTAGTCGAGCGCCTTCTCACGGTCGGCGGCGCGTCCTGTGCCGATGACGTAGGCGCCGGCCTCGCGCGCGAGCTGGGTCACCATCGTGCCGACTGCGCCGGCCGCGCCGTGCGCGAGGACGCTCTGGCCTGCCTGAAGGCGGCCGTGCTGGAACAGTCCCTGCCACGCGGTCAGCCCTGAAATCGGCAGGCTCGCACCGACCGTGAAGTCGACGTCGCCCGGGAGCGGGGCGAGGTTGCGTGCCTCGATCGCCACGTACTCCGCCAGGGTGCCGTCGCGATGCCAGTCGGCGAGGCCGAACACGCGCTGTCCCACCGACAGCCCCGTCGTGCCGTAGCCGAGTGCGCTGACCACTCCGGCCAGCTCGTGCCCCGGGATCGACGGCGACCGGTCGCGGTCGGCACGATCGGTCCAGGTCGACGGCCACTCCAGCTCGGTCGGGACGTAGCCCGACGCATGAATCTCGACGACGACGTCGTTGATCGCCGCCGGCGGGTCAGGACGCTCGGTCAGCGTCATTCCGGCCGTTCCTGCTGCCTGGTCCGTCACCACAATCGCCCTCATCAGGCACCTCCCAGTATCCAGCGTCCGCCTACAACGCATTCTCGGTTCACAAGCATTGGCGGCACCACACCTTCGACGTCTTACCGGGCAGGTCGAGAGGAGTGTCGGCACGAGGTCGCCGCCGTGGGAGCGACCCGTTGAGGAAGGGCGCGATCAACATCAGGTCGTCGATCCGTGGCGTAAGATCCGCGCCCATCCGACCACTAACGGATATCCAGCAGGGAGCCGTCGGCTGCCAAAGGTACTGATCACGGGGAGAGGTGAAAGGTCATGACCGGGTGGCGGGAGGGACTGGAGCGGTTCCTGGCCACCGACCCGTGTGACGTCGGGTGTGATGAGGCAATGGCTGTTCTGCACATCTATGCCGAGCTACTCGCGGCCGGAGTCGACGCTGCCGGGCAGTACCCCGGATTGGCGTCGCACCTTGCTGCGTGCGGAGCATGCGCGGAAGATGCCGACGGACTGCTAGCCGCTGTGCAGGACGATGATCTGCACAGTCAGCTGCACAGTGACGGCCGGGATGACATCTGAGCTACTGCTCTATCGCTCATGTTGCGGATGGCCCAGCCGAGCTGAGATCGCGGTCACAACGGGTTCTACGGGATCCGGGACCAAATCGATTGTCTGCAGTGTTGTTGCCAGTGACGGCGCAGCCAGCGGCGTCAGAGGAGGAGAAACCGTGTCGCACGACGACAGGAAGACTCCGGAGGCGCTCAGCCGCCTCACCGACAGCCAGTTCCACGTCACGCAGAGAGACGGGACCGAGCCCGCATTGCACAACGAGTACCGGTCGATGTTCGAGACGTCAGACACCATCAGCACAGAGGAGCATCCATCATGACCAGCGGAATTCACGACACCGGGCAGGTCACCCGCAAGCCCGGCACCGAGACGGCCGTCCTCGCCGGTGGGTGCTTCTGGGGGGTGGAGGACCTGATTCGCCGGCAGCCCGGCGTGCTCGAGACGCGTGTTGGATACACCGGTGGGCAGAACGACCACGCGACGTACCGCAATCATCCCGGTCACGCAGAAGCGGTCGAGATCGTTTTCGACCCGGCGCTGACGACGTACCGTGACATTCTGGCGTTCTTCTTCCAGATCCACGACCCGTCGACGGTGAACCGTCAGGGCAATGACGTCGGCACGAGTTACCGCTCGGCGATCTTTCCGCTCACGCCCGAACAGGACAAGGTCGCTCGCGACACGATCGCCGACGTCGACGCGTCAGGTCTGTGGCCTGACAAGGCCGTGACGACGATCGAGCCCGCTGGTCCGTTCTGGGAGGCTGAGCCCGAGCACCAGGACTACCTGATCAGGTACCCGGCCGGTTACACCTGCCACTTCGTACGTCCGGGCTGGGTGCTCCCGCGGCGCACCACCGCCTGACTTGTCGACTCCGATGTGCCGTAAGCCACGGTGGCTCGGAGGCCACCAACGAGTCGAGGACGAGCGGATCGTCGGGCTGCGGTTCACCGGCCTTCGTGATGGCGTGACATTCGACGGCCGCTACGAGTAGCTCCTGGGCGGCCGGTCGTCGGCAGTGTCCTGGGGAGCGTGGGAGACAGCATCCACGACGAGCGTCTGCAGAGCGGGGATCACCTCCGTCTCGAACCACGGGTTCTTTGCCTGCCACCTGAAGTTCAAGGGTGAGGGGTGGACGAGCGGGATCCGGTCCGGAAGATAGTCCCGATAGGCGCGGACGGTTTCGGTCAGGTTCCTCTTGGCGCTGGTTCCCAGGTAGTGCTTCTGGGCGTAGCGGCCGATGAGAACTGTGAGGCGAAGTCCAGGCATCGTCTCGAGGATTCGTTGGTGCCACCGTAACGCGAAGGCCGGGCGTGGAGGGAGGTCGCCGTGGGCGCCTTTGCCCGGATAGTAGAAATCCATCGGCAGCAGGGCGATCCTGTCCGGGTCAAAGAACTGTGCGTCGGTGACGCCCAGCCACTGCCGCAGTCTGATGCCGCTGGCGTCGTTCCACGGGATCTGGCTGTCCTGAGCCTGCCGGCCGGGCGCCTGGCCAATAACGACGATCTTCGAACGCGATGATGCGGAGTAGATCGGTTCGTACCCACGCTCTGTGGCCCACGCGTTCGAGGCGTCGTTCCTGATCTCGTCACGCAATGCTGTGAGTTCGTCCACGCGGCTCTCAATCCGTCCCTGAAATCTGGCGATGCCTGTTCGTGTCAGATGACCTGGTCGACCTTCCGGGTGCAGCCGTTGTTGCGAGAAATAGGACGAGATCGACCAGTTGATGACATGGTCATGCGACGATGAGCGCGAACTGTGCCTTGCTGCGGTCAAGTCCTGCTCAAGCGTGATGTGTTCACTATCACCTTCTGTCTCGGTGATCGAGGCGCATGTCGTCCTGAAGTGGCTGGTGGACTCGCGCTGTGCCGAGGGTCGCTCGTCGCCGAGTGGACGGAGTCTTTAATGGACGGTATCGTCCACCATGTTGTTTCGCCGGTCCGGCACTGAGGCGCTGGACCAGTGATCACTACGTTCCGTTGATCGCCGGAGATCCATGAAGAGCGAAGGTTCCGAGTCGTTGTCGCAGGTACGTGTCGTCTCCCCAGAGGTGGCCCGGGAGAATCGTGCTTGGGTTCGCGACCTGAGCGGCGGTGGGGATCGGTGTGAGCTGGCGAGCCGACGCTTGTACGAGATTCTCCTGCGAGCCGCGAGGGCGGAGGCCGGGCGGCGAGCGGCGAGGCTGCGACTCGTCGGGCCGGAGCTGGACGACATCGCGCACCAAGCAGCCGCCGATGCCCTACTGGCGATCTGCGGCAAGGTCGGGACGTTCCGCGGTGACTGCAAGTTCACCACCTGGGCGTACAAGTTCGTGATCTTCGACGTGGCGGCCAAGGTCAACCGGCACTTCTGGCAGCGGGCCGGCGTCGCGTTCGACGAAGAGGATTGGGACCGCCTTCCTGCGCGGCTGGGGATCGAGCCAGAGGCGCAGGCCGAAGGCCGGGATCTCATGAAGGCCGTCCATCGTGCCGTCGACGAGAATCTGACGGCGAAGCAACGGATCGTCTTCGTCGCGCTGGTGCTGAACGGGATGCCCACCGACGTGCTCGCTGATCAGCTCGGCGCGACACACAACGCGATTTACAAGATGATGTTCGATGCCCGCCGTAAGCTGCGAACCGCTTTGGTCGACGCCGGCTACCTGGCGGAGCAGCAGATCGCATGAGTAGCGTCGGCCGACGGGCAGGATGAGCGGGCTTACCCACCGCACCCGGCAGGGGACAGGCGCTCGGGGGAGGTCGGAGTTCGGGCTATCTGACGGTCTCGTCGTAGAAACTGTTGATCCCGTCAACGATCTCTTGCAAGCAGTCCTCTGTTGCAAAGTGTCCGGAATCGAGACGAACCAGCTTCGCGTCGGGGAGATCACGCAGATAGGCCTCGCCACCGGCCGGGGTGAAGAAGATGTCTCCCTCGCCCCAGAAGATCAGCGTTCTCGGCTGGTCGCGGCGCAGTCGTCGCTGCCAGGCGGCGTACTGGGCGGCGTTCGTCCGGTAGTCGTAGAAGAGATCCAGGTGCACTCTGCGCGCGTTCGGCCGGGCCAGGAAGTGCAGATCCAGGTTCCAGTTGTCCGGGCTGATCTTCGTCGGATCGGAGTGGCCGGTCAGGTAGATCGCTTTCACTGCTTCCGGTTCGAGCAAGGCCTCGAGTGGCGCCTCGGTCTCGGCATTGCGGTTGGCCCAGAGGCCGTGACGCATCCCGTCCCAGATCTCGGTGAACCCCTCCTCGTAGACGTTGGCATTCTGGATGACCTGCCACTGGAGCCAGTCCGGATGAAGCGAGATCAGCCGGTTCCCGATCGGGCCACCGTAGTCCTGCATGTACAGCCCCATCGGGCCGGTGAAGTCGATGGCGAGCAATGCCTCGTCGACGATCTCTGCGAGGTGGTCGAAGGTGTAGTCCCAGTCGGCCGGATCCGGCATTTCGGTGTTCCCGAACCCGGGGTAGTCGATCGAGACCAGGTGGAACCTGTCGGCGAGGGCCGGCATCAGGTTCCGGAACTGGTGAGACGAGGAAGGGAATCCGCCCAGCAGCAGGAGTTTCGGTGCTCCCGGCTTACCCGCTTCGCGATAGAAGACCTCCAACCCGCCGGCAGACACGGTCTGAAACTCGTCATGGGCACTCCACACTCATTCCACAGGGACGTGATCGAGCGCTCGCTCGTCAGCGGCATCGTTCGGGATCACCTGATCGGTGCGGCCACCCGCGCGTACGAAATGGCCACGGCGACAGATCGGTTTCTTACCTGAGATTTCGGAGCGGAGCCCTGCTCGGTAGACAAGCCTTGGTCGTCGACCGCCCCTGGCCGGCCCCGCGAGTGCTTCTGCATACCTCAGTAGCAACCACCGGCCAGGTTCGCGTGCTCGGCCGTCAGTTGCGCCCGGCCATCACGCCGCCGTCGACGTTCAGAATCGCCCCGGTGATCCAACTGGCCTCGGGTGAGAGGAGGAAGACGATCGACGAGGCGATGTCCTGGGCTGTTCCGACCCGTCCCAGGGGGTGGAAGCCGTCGAATCCCTTCACCGCCTCCTCGAGCTGGTCGGCGGGGATGAAGCCCTCGTACAACGGTGTGGCCACCACTGCGGGCGCGACCGCGTTGACGCGAATGCCGTCAGCCGCCAGTTCCATGGCCAGGTTGTGGGTCAGGGCGTGCAGGCCGGCCTTCGCCATCGAGTACCCGGTCGCCGGCGTCGCCGCCACTGCCTGATAGGCCCACATGCTGCCGATGTTGACGATCGCACCACCGGAGCCTGCAGCCTTCATACCTCGCACCACCGTCTGGGTCAGGAAGAACGTAGCCCGACTCAGCTCCAGATACGCGTCGTAGTTCTCCTGGCTGTAGTCGAGGAATTCCCTGGGGATGAAGAATCCGGCCGCGTTGACCAGCAGCGTCGCATCGGCATGGTCAGCGGCGAGTTGCTCCTGGACGTCTTCTACCTGCTTGCGATCCGCGAGGTCGGCAGTGATCCCCCAGGCCTCGCCCTTCTCACCGAGCTCGGCGACCGTCTGGTCGACCTTGGCCTGCTGACGCCCGACGATGACGGCCTTGCCCCCTTGCCCGACGATATCCACTGCGGTTTGTTGCCCCATGCCGCTGCTCCCACCGACCACGATGAGCTTGCGACCTTCGAAGTATCCACTCATGAGCTTTCCCTCGATCCGTGCCGGGCCGGAGTGACCCGGATGTCCCTATCTGTGTGCTGATCGGAGGTCCGGCTTACTGGTTCCCGGGATCTTGGTGAGTGTGAGGTGTATCGGGTCCGGCCGTGGGGTCGGCGTCGTCGGTGGTTCCGAAGAGGTAATGAGAGAAGGCCGTATGCTGATTCGCGTGCTCCATCGGCTCGGTCGGAAGCCCGCGTCCTTCCAGCTCGTCCCAGGTCGAGTCGGCGATGCGCCACAGCTGGCGCGCTATTCGTCCGGCGACTCCGGCATGCGGCGAGTTGGGGTGCGGTCGCGTCGGCGAACTCCATTGCCGTTTCGCCAAGGCGCGGGCCAGCTCTGTGGTGCCGTCGGCTCCATGAACTCGCTCCAGTCCGGACACGACCCTCGTCTCCCATGATTCGTGCTCGGCCAGTAGGCGTTCGGCTTCTCGCCAGGTCTCGGTTGCGCTGAGGTCCAGGAAGCGCGCGTCGCCGTACGCCCGACCTTTGAGTACCCGCAGCGCCTGCTCGAACTGTTTGAGATTCTCGAGCAGGACCGCGGCGTCCTCACCGGACGACGTCCTGGCCGCGGTCAGCAAGACGTCAGCGACGGCCGCGGCATGCTGTGCGGCAACGGCCGCGAACTGGTCCGTGATCCGACGCCTCTCGAATCCGTCGGTGCTCGGATCCTGAGAACGCGCGGCCAGCTCTCTGAGCCTGGAGTGCTGGGCATGCACGATCTGCTGCAGGGGACCGGAACGATCCATCTGCTGTCTCCCGCCTGCCCGGGGCCTGGAGCGGGGCTGGATCGGCGGGTGCAATGGATCGAGTACCACGACGTACTCCGGATGGCGCTGAAGGAATCGCTCGACAGCAGGGCAGTAGTTCGTGATCCGGACTCCCTCGGCGATGAGGTCGTCGAGGACTGCCTTGATCAGGGCTGTGGCGAGTCCATGGCCCCGCTGATCCTCAGTGATCTCGGTATGACCGAGGACACGCCGTGGCCCGAGGACACGGAAGTCGAGGGTCCCCACCGTCGTTCCCGCGACGAGTAGTTCGTACCTTCGCAACTCGTCGTTCTCGACCACGGTCAGGTTGCGCTCGGAATCGTTCACCAGGGTTCTCATCGCTCTGCGGTCCTTTCCCGAAGCCGGCACTGCACGTGCTGGTGACAGGTCAGCGTCATCGTGTCGGTGCTGTGTCGATCAGTTGACCTCATCAAGCTCCAGGGGCTCGTCGTCCACAACGTGGATCGCAGCTTCTTCGGCGCTCGCCGCGCCTGCGTCGATCCCGACGTCGGCCGCGCGACTGACCTCGCTCATACGTCCTCCTGCAGACCGGCCGGCGACGCGCCGGCTCCTCACGAAGGTTGGTGTCGGCCCCGGCAGGGGTACTTACCCGTCGAGCGAGATCATCGACCGCCGTCCCGACCGCCGGTTGTGATGGCGGTGGCCGGCACGCCGACGGACGTCGGGCATCTCCACAGTCGGCGGCAATCGTTGCTCGGTCCCGATAAGCTCTTTTCGTGCCCGAGACAGTGAATGAGCTCGATCGCCGCCTGACCGCTCGCGGCGCGGCCACCAGAGCCCGGATCGTGGCCGCTGCCGACGAGCTGATGTCTCTGAAGGGTGCCGCAGCGACCACCCTCGACGAAGTGACGGCCGCGAGTGGGACGAGCAAGTCACAGTTCTACCGGCATTTCAGCGACAAGAGTGCTTTGGTCCAGGCGGTCATCGCACTGCGGGGCGGGCGCGTGCTCCAACGTGAAGAGCAGTACCTCCGCAGGGTTGACTCGTTGAGTGGCCTGGATCGGTGGTGCAGGGCCATACTCCAGCGAGTCACAGCACGTCGTGGAGCGCTGGGCTGCGAACTCGGGTCACTGTCGACCGAGCTCTCCGATCAGGACGAGGCAGCGCGCGTCGATCTCGACGCGCACCTGACATCCTGGATCTCGCTGCTGACCGCCGCGCTCGAGCGGATGAAGGCCAACGGCACACTGACCGAGGACGCTGATCCACAGACGCTGGCGACGGGCATCATGGCCGCACTCCAGGGTGGGTATGTTCTCGCTCAAGCGGCCCGCGATCCCGGGCCGATGCGTATCGCACTCGATCTGGCGATGGACTCGGTCCGAGCGCACGCAAAGTCGGCCAACGACAAGTAGAACAGCGGCGGGACCGTGGCTCGGAAGTGGTGAGTCGCCGAGGGCCGGGTCATTGTCCGAGGGAGGGTCAGGCCGGCCGCGGCATGCTGAGGAGATCGCGGTAGTCAGGGTTCTTCTCGATGAATCGGCTGACGACCGGACAGTAGTTCGACACCGTGACAGAGCTCGTACGGATGTCGTCGAGAGCGCGGCCGACCAGCGCCCACGAAAGACCTTGGCCGCGGTAGGTCGGTTCGATGACGGTGTGCGTGATCGAGAGGTGCGAGCCGATCACGTGGTAGACGAGGAGTCCGGCCTGTTGGCCGTCGACGAGGAGTTCGTAGTACTCGTCGTCTGCGTGGTGGACCACGGCGACCGCCGGCGTGGTGGTCGCGGCATCAGCACCGTCCGCGCCGTCGATGGTCAGCAGGTCGGCCAAAGGAGCCAGCCAGCCTGTACCGAACGCTTCGGCGGGAAGACAGGCGTGCCAGGTCAGGCTCGATCCCGCCTGATTGCGGAAGTGAAGGACGAGCTGCCAGAGGCCTTCGGCGTCGTGGGGTCCTGTGGCGGTACGCAGTTGCACTCGCACCTTGCTCGGAAGTGAGTTGAGCATCACCGGCTGTGTCCGCAACGGCAGGACCAAGCGCCCGTCCTCCGACCGTACGCGACGCAGATCATCCGCCTGGGTGGTGTTCCAGCTGGCGAACATGAAATCCATATCGGCACTGCCGAACAGACCCGCGGTAACGCTGAAGTCGGCCGGCTGGCCGCCGGTTATCGCCTGCTCGGCGGGGCTGGCGACCATAAGCTCGCCGCCCGCGAGGTAGAAGCCCGTTCCATCGGGCCGAAGAACCTGATCAGTCATCGCTACTTCCTCTGTGTGTTGCTCGCTGACCTGACCGCGACGCCTCATAGCCTGGGGCTGGCTCGCGTCCCTGAACGGACTATATAGTCCTCCAATGGCTCATCGCATCGCGGTGCCCCTGGCAGGCTGGCGACACGTCGACGCTGCCACGATACGACCAAGATTGCACGATCCAGATCGATTTTGGCTTGTGATGGCAGGCCATCGGCGATCGGAGCATCGGGTGGGTGTGACGGAGCTGAGTCCGAAAGTGGACCGATGAGGCCTCTTTGTGTGCTCATCATTCTGGCTGCACTTGGTCGTGCGGGTTTCGTGCAGCGAAGGCAGTGACCAGCGTGGCGACCATCGCAAGCCCGGCGTATCCGCGGGCGATCTCCGGTACTGCGAAGATGTCGGAGAGCCGGGCGGAGATGAGGCTGGGAACGGTCGCGCCGCTGTAGCTGAGGAGATAGACCACGGCGAAGGTCGGTGCCCTGTCGGGCAAGGTAGTGCCGAACAGCAGGCCACGGGTCGCGGCGCTGATGGCGATGCCCTGAGCGGCTCCCGCAATGATGGTTGCCGCGATGAACAAGGGCAATGCGCCGGTGGCGATCGCCGTGATCAGGCCGGTCCACCCGGCCAAGAAGGCGATCATGCCGATGCGCTGGCCCGCGGCTGGTGAGAACCGGCCGCCAAGGGGAGCACCCAGAGCGCTGGGGCCCATATAGGCGGCGAATACCAGTCCGAGAACGAGTGAGCTGTTGGTGTGCAGTTGATCTTCGACCAGTGCGGGCACGAAGGCCTGGTAGAAGGCCCCGGTCGCCCAGGTGGCCAGGAACACCGCGGCCGCAACGGGGAGCAGATGTCTGACACGGACCGGTACGCGAACGCCAGGGTGCAGTGATCGCCAGCCGCCCGGCGTCGGCGTCACGGTTTCCGGGCTGATGGCGACGAGTGCGGCAGACAGCAGGAGCAACCCGATGGCAACCAGGTAGATCAGGCCGCGTGGCCATGGACCGAACTGGACCAAGGCACCGGATGCGATGGCACCCACGGCGAGACCGAGCATGACCGTCTGGCTCGAAGCAACGGAAGCCAGCCAGGTCGGCCTCGCCGGCGCGGCGTCAACGATGTAGGCGGTGAGGGTGCTACTGGCCAGCCCGGCACCGAGGCCCATCAGGAGCCGACCGGCGATCAGGACGCCGATGTCGTGCACGTTCAAGAGCAGCAGACAAGCCACCACAAGCAGTCCGAGGCTGGCGAACGCGATGGGCCGTCGGCCCACATGATTGGACAGTCGGCCAAACACCAACAGCGTGCTGAGAGTAGCGGCGGAGTAGGCGACGACCGTCAGCGAGACGTCGGCAGTGGTGAACCCCTCCTCGGCCCGGTAGATGTTGAAAAGCGGGATCGTCGATCCCACCGCGGCAAACGTGGCCATCAGGGAGACCACTGCGGAGACGAACGCCAGCGGAAGCGTTCTGTCCCGCGGGCGCAGATTGATCACCGGTGCCACATTCTGCATCGAGTCGTGCCTCTCTCCAGTCCGTGCCAAAGGGCGCATCCCGCCGTACCGGTAAGCAAGGGACGAGCGAATGGCGTCCTCGTACATGTGATGTGCGTCGATCCGTCACGCCGTCTTACCAGCAGGGCGCATATCCGCTCCTCGACGTCGCTCCGGCCCCGACCCACGCCGGTCAGCGGAGAGATGTGCCCGCAGGCCGGTGCAAACTGGGCAGATATCTCCTGGCGGTTGTCGGATGCGCCGTTCCTCCGATCGTCTTACTGGTAGAGCGCGGCATCCGAGCGGCCCGGACAGGGCAGATCCACGAGTGCACCGACGGAGGAAACCCAGATGACAGCGGCAGCAAAGCCCAGCCCTATCCCCGATTCGTACCGCCGGGTGACGCCAGCCCTCACCGTTGCGGGTGCCGTCAAGGCGCTGGAGTTCTACAGCTCGGTGTTCGGCGCGACCGAGCGGATGCGCTTCCCCGGCCCGGCAGGGACGATCTCTCACGCAGAGATCCAGATCGGCGATTCGGTCGTCATTGTTGAGGACGAGGACCGCCAGCGGGGAACCACTGCGCCGCCCCCAGGCGGGCTGCCGGGCTCTCCCGCTTCGCTGTTCATCTACGTCGACGACGTGGACGCGGTCATCGCGCGCGCGGTGGAGCTCGGCGCGACGCTGCGGCGTCCGGCGGAGGATCAGTTCTACGGCGACCGGGACGGGCACATCGTCGACCCGTTCGGACACGGGTGGACCGTCGCGTCGCACATCGAGGACGTGACGCCCGAGGAGCTGATGCGCCGGATGGCCGAGCTGTTCGGCTCGGCCGGGTCGTAGCCCTGCTGGGAACGATCGATTCAGCGTGAGGTGATCGTGCTAGCCACCATCACCTTCCGCCGAAGCCTGGCCTGCTGTCCGTCACGGCTGCCCGCCGAGGCTCGTCCGGGCGAAGGTGACGGCCTCGGCGAGGAGGGTGCGCCAGAGATGGCGGTCGATCGTGGCGATGGCGACCCACTCGCGGAAGACTCGACCGGCGGGCGCGAACTGGTCGCCGGTGCCGGTCCCGACGAGCTCGGCGACTCGCTCGCTGGGTAGTTTCACGAGCAGCCGACCGGCCTGCTCGTCGTACGACGCGAGGAACTGTCCTGCCAGCCGAACGCAGGGGTAGCCCATCATCGTGGACCGGCCGATGGCGGGGTCGTAGAGGAGGTCGTCGGTGAGTTCGTCGTAGAGGTCGCGGGCGTCGTCCCCGCCGGGCTGGTCCGGCGGGGACGGGCGCTGCGCGTTTGGTGTCATCAGGCCTTCGATGGGGTGAAGACGCCAAACTGATTACCTGCCGGGTCGCGGAGGTAGGCGAACGCCGGGGCGCCCGGACCGGGGTCGAGGTGTTTGCTCACCACCGTGCCGCCGAGCTGTTCCGCGTCGGCGCAGGTGGCTTCGACGTCGGCGACGAGGATGTAGAACACCGCGTGGCCGGGCATCTGCCCGCCGGTGCCGAAGATGCCGCCCATCGGTCCGTCGGCGCCGGAGGCCTTGATGTTGCGGTAGTCCAGGCCGCCGGTCGCCGCCGGGCCGTCGGCGTCGAAGGTCCAGTCGAAGAGGCTGCCGTAGAACTTCTGGGCGCCGTCGGGGTCGCTGGTGGCGACCTCGAACCAGGCCAGGGTGCCGGGAGCTGGGGCGTTCATGAGTGTCTCCTTCATCGTGCGGATCACCCGCCGGGACGACGGGCTGCACCCACCGTCGCACTGGCTCGCGACACCCCTATGTCGGTGTTGGGCAGAAGATCTTCAGGACGCAGTGCCGACTCCGGCAGCTTCGTCTCGTGGCCGTCGACCTTCACCTCGGGGACGGCGTGCCGCGGAGGTGGCGGTGTCGTGGTGCGCTCGGCCACGGTGATGCGATCCATCCGGAACACCCGGTCTTCGTGTCTGAGGTGGCACCAGGCGGTGAGATACGAGCCGTTGGGACCGACGACGACGTGCTGCGGCTCGACCTCCCGCTCGGTCTCGACGCCGCCGACGTCGATGTAGCTGATGCGCAGCACGTGGTTGTCGCGCACGGCCTGCCAGACAGTCTCGGCGATCTCCGCATCGGGATGAGGCACTGGGTGGACGAGCAACCTGACCTTCGTGGCGGCCGCACGGGCCTCCTCGAGTGCGCGCTCCGGCATGGCGGCCACGATCTTCTGCAACGCACTCCGGGCATCCCGGGCGAAGAGCACATGGTCGGCACGGCTCAGGGCCACGGCAACCGCGGTCGCCTCACGGGACGTGAAGTTGAGCGGCGGCAGGCTCATCGACCGGTCGACCGTGTAGCCACCGGTGCGTCCTTGCTTGGTCGCGAGCGGTACGCCGGCCTGCCCGAGCGCACTGAGATCGCGTTCCACGGTCCTGACACTGACCTCGAAATGCCCGGCCAACTGCCGCGCCGTACGGCCCCTCGGCCCGGCCGCGCGCAGCTCCTCGACGAGGGCGTACAGACGATCGATCCGGTTCATGTCCGCAGGCTAGACGCGGCCGTGGACAAAAAGGACATCCTCAGTTGTCCTGATCGTGGTTGCCCTGATGCCCGACGAGCCGGAGGTCATCGGCCTGCTGGCCATGATGTTGCTGACCGATGCCCGGGTGCCAGCGCGCGAAGCCGACGGTCACGTCGTCCTGCTGAAGGGCCATCGCGGCTCTTTGCGCGATCCGGTGGGAGAGTGATGGTGTGACTGTTGACGAGGTGTTGGCCGCTCATCGTGCTGCGGGACGGGAGTTCACGGCGGACGGCGTACCGAGCTTCGTCCTCGATCAGGGGTCGCCCGGCGCGGAGCCGGTCGTTTGTCTGCACGGCGTACCGGCCTCTTCGTTCGTCTACCGTGCGGTGTTGCCCGAGCTGGTCCGACGCGGGCTGCGTGGGATCGCCTTCGACCTGCCCGGCTTGGGGCTGGCCGCCCGGCCGGACGACTTCGACTACTCCTGGACAGGGCTTGGCCGGTGGGCGACCGCTGCCCTCGACGCGCTCGGGTTGGATCGTGTCCACCTCGTGGTGCATGACATCGGCGGACCGGTCGGGTTCGAGATCGCGGCCGCGGTGCCGGACCGGGTGCGTTCGATTCTGCTGCTGAACACGATCGTTGCCGTCGACACCTTTCGCCGGCCGTGGGTGATGGAGCCCTTCGCCCATGGTGTTCTGGGGCGGGCGTGGCTGACGACGGCTCGAGTACCGGTGGTGTTCCGTACGCTGATGCGGACGATCGGTTTCGGCACTGACGTGCCGACCGCGGAGGTCGACGCGCACCTGCGTCTCCTTCTGGGCGAGGACAACGGCCGGGCCTTCTTACGGATCATGCGATCGTTCGAGCGAACGGTCGAGAAGCGGCAGCGATACGAGGCCGTCCTCGGCTCCGGTGCCCGTCCGGTGGGGCTGTTGTGGGGCAGCCGGGATACCGCGTTGCCTTTGCGGACGTACGGCGTACAGGCTCGCCTCGCGGCCCGGCTCGACGACATCCCCACGGTCCGTGGCAAGCACTTCCTCCAAGAGGACTTCCCGACCGAGGTCGCCGCGGCTGTCGCCGCGCTGGCTGACCGCTGACCTCCGCGGCGGCCCCGGGTGATCGCCGCCGTTCGCCAGCTGCAGTAGTGAACTCGCAGCGGCCGGCGTTGACAGTCTCGCCCATCCAGGCAGCCGCCTGCTATCCACCGATGGCCTGATGACCGCCCTGCGTTACGTTGCCGACCTCGATCAACCAGCAAGTGCTTGAGAGAGCAGCCAGTGTCGTCGGTCTGAGCGACCCCACGTGGAGATCTCGCCCCAGCTTCCGATGGGCAGTGGTGGCCTCGGCACGTCTTGCCTCCAACCGGTGTGGGCGTCGGGCGTGCCGCGTGCCGGGGGCGGCAGATCTGCAGGCAGCCCGTCGGCATATTGGCAGCTAGCTCGCGGCAGATTTGCAGACCGGATGGCGGCAGAGGCTCGCCGAGGGCATTGACGCACTGGCGCGTCGCGGGGATTCGCCCTCGAGAGGCAGATTGAGGGCGAGTACGCGCGAGGAAACTGCGTCGCAGATGACTCCGATCCAGCTCTAGCGCTGGACCATCGACCTCGGCACGGGACGTGTCGGCGAGGTGCAGCTCGGCGACCGGCCGGGGGAGTTCCCGCGGTCGATGATCGCCTGGCCGGCCTGAACTCTCGCTACGTTCCATTCGACTCTACGGTAATTGATTGGCCGACTCTGGATTCTTCTCGTAACATTTTTCCCCAATCGACTGTGGAGGTAAGTAGGAATGAAGAAGATGGCAGGCGTCCTCGTCGGAGCTGTCGGTATCGCGGCGTTCGTGGCTTCGCCGGCGCACGCGGTGGAGTGGCCGAGCTGGCCAGGGGAGGTGGAGAACTCCGCCGGAGACGAGGGAAACTTCCAGAGTGACGGCGACTGGGTCGGCACCCTCGACTGGAGGTTCGACGGCAAGAGTGCGGTGACGCGCTGGGAGACCGACTACGGCCGCTCTGGTGCGTGCGTGGACTCGAACGGTGCCCAGAACGGTGAGACGGCCTGCAACTATGACATGGCTGAGACCGGATACATCCGGATCATGGTCTGCGAGAAGGACCTGAGCGCGGGCGGCGGATACACCACTTGCTCGGCTTGGAGTCAGTGGCTCTCGATTAGCGACGGTGTACCGAAGTAGTGGGACCAATGCCGACGTCGCGCCTCCGACCTGGCTCCCCTCTCACGCTCCCTCGGCGCGAGGCGGTAGGAGGGACGCTGAGGGCGAGGCGGTCGAAGGCTAGGCCGGTCAGGAGAGGGACGAGGGTGTCGACCTGGTCGTCGGTGGCTTCGGGATGAACGGCGCAGCACCGAGTTTATGGTTCCTGGGCGATGAGATGGCAGCGGCCTAGGTCATGCCGGGCGGCAATGATCGGTGCTCATGGCAACACTCACCCGACCCGTCGGTGCGTCCGCGAATTCCCGTGAGCAGTTAGTTCTGGGCGTCGCCGCTCGACCGATTGAGGACATTGCACCGGCTTTGATGCAAAGGGGAGGGCGCCGTCCGGGGGGAGCCCACGGCAGTTCGCCCGCGAGGGTTACGGATCTGGCTCAGGTTGCGGATCAGGCCTTCGCGGGGTGGCCGGGCGATGCTGTGGGTGATTTCGACGGTGCCGGCGTCGAGGTCGATCTGGTGCCAGAGGACGGCGAGGGCTTCACCGATCCGGACGCCGGTTCCGAGCATGAATGTGACCAGGTCGGGAAGGTCGGCCTCGACCGGTTGTTCGTCGGCGGTCAGGCTCTTCTGCAGGAGGGTGACTTCTGCCGCAGTGAGTGCTCTGGGTGGGTTCTTCGGCCTGGCTTCGATGGCGTCGACTTCGCGGACGGGGTTGACGGTGATAGCGCCGTACCGGACGGCAAGGTTCATCGCGCCCGAGATGACGGCACGGCAGGTTCCGGCGGTGGGGGCGCCGGCGTGATCCTTGATGTTGGTGAGGACAGTGTCGAGGCGCTGGGTGATGGCTTCACCGATGTGGAGTTCGCCGATGGCGGGGCGGAGATTGTTCTTGAGGGCGCGCCGGTAGGTGGCTAGTTGTCGCCCGCCGGAGAGGCGCCCCGATGATGCCGACTATCTGACCTATCCCTCCTTCGCTGGCGTGGCTGAGCGCCTCGTCGTTGCGGCGTTGTCTCTTGTGGGGAGGACGTGTTTCAGAAGGCTTTGGCGACTGGGATGACTTCCGAGCCGATATGTTCCAGTACGTCGAGGCGTGGGACCTGCGGGACCATGCCGATGGCCGCGCTGAAGCCGAGGCCGTGGAGGCGGCCGAGTTCGTCGATCAGTTCGCTGGTCTTCTCGCCGTTCTCGCCGGTGTCGATCAGGTGATAGACGGTCTTGGTGATGTCGTCGTAGTCGCGGCCCTCGTTCTCGCAGTGCTTTTTGAGGACGTCGAGTTTGTGTTCGAGATCGGGCGTGTTGAAGACGTTGCACGCCTGTGCGTACTTGGCGACCAGGCGCAGCGTCTTCTTCTCGCCACCACCGCCGACCATGATCGGCGGGTGCGGCTTGCTGAGTGCTTGGGGGACGTTCATGAGCCGTTCGGCCTGGTAGTGCTGTCCGTTGAACGGGCCGTCGTTGTCGGACCACATTTGCAGCAGGTACTGGAGTGTCTCTTCCAGCCGCTCGAATCGCTCGGCGACCGGCGGGAACGGGAAGCCGAGACCGCGCGATTCTTCTTCGTTCCAGCCGGCGCCGAGCCCGATCATGCCGCGGCCGCCGGACAGTACGTCGAGCGTGGTCATCGCCTTCGCGAGCAGGCCCGGATGCCGGTAGTGCACGCCAGTGATGACGGTGAGCAGTTTGGCGCGTTCGCTGTGAGCGGCCAGGAATCCAAGCGTCGTGTATGCCTCGAGCATGTCGTGCTCTGCTGGCCCGACACCGCGGATCTGGAAGAAGTGATCCATCACCGCCAAGTAGCCGAAGCCGGCCTGGTCGGCCGTCCGGGCGACTGCTGCGAGCTCCGGGCCGAGCGCGGCCGCGCCGTTCGGCCAGGTGAAGTCAGGAATCTGCAGACCGAGTTCCATCCGGGGGTCTCCTTCCGATGAGCCACCGAGCTGATGTGCTCTCCACCTAACACCCACACCTGACCTCGTTCAATCGACGGCCGTCCATCAGGCGAGGGCACAACGGTCTTCCGCGCTCGCGACGAGAAGGTGGTCGGCTACGCCGAGACGGGTTCGGTCGAACAGCTTGAGGGTGGAGCTGGGCGACGCCCGCAGCACCCATTGCCGCGACCCCTGCTCGACTTCCGTCGTCGCGGTGACCTGCGGGACCAGTGGAACCAGGCCTTGGCCAGCGCGGTCTGGACCAGGTCCTCGGCGAGCGCGTGGTCGCGGGTCAGCAGGTACGCCGAAGATCGGATCGTCGAGACGGATGCCGGCGGCGTGCCTGGCACGAAGCATGGAAACTGCCCAGCGGGGCAGGCTGAGGACGCGCTCGCCGGCTCGTGTCTTGGTGGCCTTGCGGAGGAGGTCTTCGCCAGGGATGCGGGATGGTGTGGGTGATTTCGACGGTGCCGGCTTCGAGGTCGACCTGGGACCAGAGGACGGCGAGGGTTTCGCCGATGCGGACGCCGGTGCCGATCACGAAGGTGACCAGGTCGGGGAGATCGGCCTGGATGGCCCGTTCGTCGGCGGCCAGGCTCGTTCTCAGGAGGCTGAGTTCCACCGGTTGGTCTTGGCACGATCCTGGAGCTTCTTGAGTAGGTTGCGCTCGGCGGCTGTCTTGGTCTTGCCGACGGCGGTCACCGGGCGCACGTGACCGTCGTGGTCGCGGATCCTGGCCTTCGACAGGCAGGTGACAGGCTTGCCCTTTGCGTCGGTCTTCTCAACCCGGGTGGAGATGCTTCCCCAGGTTCCGATAGGCAGCGGCGGTCTCGACATGTCAAGCCTCCAACCTGTGTGATGGTTGGCTGCTCAACGCTGGACGGGGTGCCGAATCGGGAAGGTCGGCAATGATGCGAAGCGTTGTGATGTGACGCACAGTCACGATCAGCTGAAGGTCGGAGATACCGCCTGAGTGATGCCCGCAGAGGGATCGTGGCAGCTCCGCCGGAAGCGTCGAACCGGCAAAGTGGTCAGTTTGTGGTTTCGTGCCGAACACAACGAAGCCCAAGACACTCGCGTGACCTGGGCTTTTGTGCGCCGCCAGGGACTCGAACCCCGAACCCGCTGATTTGCGGGAGAGACTGATCGTCGATTGCCGATGATGAGCGCAATCGCTTGCTGGTAAGGGATTCGACGGTTCTGCTGATCGCGTAGGTTCTCATCGCTGATCATCCTCTCGCGCTGATTGAGGTGCGTAAAAGAGGTGCGTTGAAGACCTGCGGCTGACTGTGTGGCCATCGAGGCGAGATCTGACACCGCACCACTGACGGTGGTGACCGCGACCTCGAGACTGGCCAATTGACGGCTGCAGGACTGACTGCGGGGACGGTCGCGACGCAGACCGAGGTGGGCCCCGAGACGTGTCGAAACCGATGGACGTGGTGATCTGAAGTTCACGCCTTGCGTGGTGACGACTTGCAGGCCGAGTCCGGCGACCTCATTGTTGCGGCCACCAGGCTCGGGATCGTCGGGCCCTGGTTTCACTCGCGCGCTGTCAACGGCGGGGTGGGTTCTGGTCAAACTTCGCCTGCCGTTGACACCCCATCGGCGGATCGAGGATAAGGAACCCCCGTGACCCAGCCGCCCAGATTTGCGGGCTGCTCGGTGGTCGAAACCAGCCTGGCCGCGTCGCCCACCGCGATGGTGCCCGGCCTGATTGTCCAGCAGTTCAGAGCGAGCCTGCCTCCGAACGAACGCCTGATGCGGCGGAAGACGTCCAGGTCCTGGGCGCCGGTGTCAGGGTCGATGGTGGTGACGATGCAGCGCTGTCGGACGGAGTGCACGCCGATCAGCGTGTCGCCGATAGCAATTGCGTTCCCCGGCCAGGTAGCTTCGGCCTCCTCAGGTACACCGCTGATGAGCAGGTTTGGCCGCAGCCGGCGCACGTCGTACCCAAGAGCGCGGACGGCGCCATCGGTGGCGACCAGGAGGTTGAGTACGTCGAACCGTTCGGGGCCGTCGTACCGAGTGAGCACTGCATCTGCACCGGCGTGCTCGCGCACGAGTCGGCCGGCAGTATCGGTGTGCCACGGGTGACCTGCGATCAGTGGAACACCATCGGGACCTGTGTGAGTAGGTAGCGTGAGTAACCCGTGCCGAGTCCGGCCGGTGAGCACACCGTGGTCACCGCGTACATGTACGAGCCTGTCGCCGGCGACACCGTCATCGGTGAGTTGGATCGATTGCATCGGTTCGCCCGCCAGCGACTTGACCGGGTAACGCCACAGACCAGAGATCTGCACGGGTCCTCACTCCTTCGCTTCAAGGGTCATTGCAGTGGAATCGGCAGGTCGTGTTCGTCTGCTGCTCGTGGGCCGGTGATGCGCCGATCCGTGCCGCTGATCGGGACGTCGTTGATGCTGGCTTCCCGACTGCTCATGAGGCCATCCGGAGCGAACTCCCAGTTCTCGTTGCCGTAGCTGCGCCACCATTGACCGGACTCGTCGCGCCATTCGTACTGGAACCGCACCGCGATTCGGTCCGCGGTAAAACTCCACAGACTCTTGCGTAGCGCGTAGTCCTGCTCGCGCTGCCACTTCCGCGTGAGAAACGCAACGATCTCCTCCCGCCCGGTGACGAACTCTGACCGGTTACGCCACCGACAGTCCGGCGTGTAGGCCGCGGCGACCCGCTGTGGGTCTCGGCTGTTCCACGCATCTTCGGCGGCCTGCACTTTCGCGCGTGCAGTGAGTTCGTCGAAGGGTGGTGCGAGTGGCGGGATGGCGGTGCTCATACCTCGACGACCGGGAAGTCGATGTCGACGTCGGCTGCCTTGTTGAAGTAGTTGGTGAGAACGTTCAGGGCGACGTGCCCGATCGTCTCGGCGATCTCCTCGTAGGTCGCACCAGCCGAACGAACCGCTTCGAGGTCCGCCTCACTCACCTCGCCCCGGTTGTCGTTCACTGCGGTGGCGAAGGTGAGCAGTGCGGTGGTCTTCGGATCGTTGGAGTCCGACTTGCGTGCGGATGCGATCTCCGCGGCGCCGAGGCCACCGACATGCTCGGCGAGATAGCTGTGTGCCGACAGGCAATATCCACAGGAGTTGCCCTGAGCAACTGCCAGGGCGATGCGTTCCCGGGTGGCCACCGGGAGCACCCCCGTGCCGAGTGCCCCGGACAACTCGAGGTACCCCTTCAGTAGTGCCGGGCTGTTCGCCATCGCCTTCGTCATGTTGGGGGTCACGCCGAGGCTCTTCCGTACGGCGGCGAGCAGGCCGGCGGCGGGTTCTGTCGCTGCGTTCGGGTCGATCAGGGGCAAGCCGGTCATCTGAGATCCTTAGGGTTTCTAACGTCAAAAGTGGCTGAGTGCCGTTAGAAGCGTAGCTGTTCGGTGTAATGGTTGCAAGCGGATGGTACCGTTAGAAATGTGGCTAGAGCAGAACCGTCCGTCGGCGTACCGGTGGCCTGGGCGACTCCGGGCGAACCTGTGCCGGTTCGGTTGATGAACACGATTTGGGCCGATCGTGGCGGCGTGCACGATGCCCTGAGCAATCGTGGCCAGCTCGGTGACTGGCTGCGGGTCGTCGGCCTCACCGCCACGCCGGTCACCGTCACGAAAGACGACCTCGTGATCGGCCTGCGGCTGCGTGACGCGTTACGCCGGCTGGCGGCTCTGCTGACCGAGGACGATCGTCCGGCGGCCGTCTCTGCCATCCCTGACGTGAGCACCGCGATCAATGAGATCAACACGATCGCCAGCAGTACGGCAGGTCCCAGGCTTCAGCTCCGCCACGGAGTACTCGAGCAGGACACCTCGCCAGTCGGGCGACCGGTGCCCGCGGCGCTGGCGGCTGTCGCAAGCGAGTCGATCGACCTGCTCACCGACACCACGGCACCACTGCTGCGTGCCTGCCACGCGCCCGGCTGCGTGCTCTATTTCGTCAAGGATCATCCGCGGCGGGAATGGTGCTCGGCTGCCTGTGGCAATCGAGCACGGGCCGCACGGCACTACGCCAGGCACTCCGGCCACACGTCGGCGACGGATCCAAAGCTCAGTCGACCGACGCCGCGATAGGTCAGTTCGCCGCCCTCGCGTCGGTCCTCTGTGCCTGATGCGTGGCTGCGCCCGCGGGCAAGTGCCATGTCGAGGCTGATTCCCGGCGCGCATCGGCGTCGGCGCCTTCGCCTCATGCATAAGGGAAAGGTAATCGCACTGGGCTAGACGGTCCGCCGTGCCTCGGCTTGGCTGGACCAATCAGTCCAGACGGGACTGGTGAGCTGTCTCCGAGGAGAGAAGCGATGAATCCAGTACTCCGGTGGCCAACTGGTCGCCGTGCACGGAAAACGGCGATGACCATGGCGCTGGTGGTGCCGCTGGCCGTCGGTGGCGGCGCGGTCGCCGCTACGCACACGCAGGCGCAGGCGGCCGAGACCTCAGCGTCCAGCTTCCCGGGCCAGAAGAGCGGTCTGCTGCCGGCCGAGAAACTCACCATCCGCAGCGCGCTGCAGGTGGATCTGACCCGTGAGACGGTCCGTTTGCCGTTGTTCAAGGCAACGGTCAAAGGCGAAACCGTGTGGTATGTCATCACCGAGGCGTCTGATCCGGGCATCGCCGCCGATCTGGATGTGAACCACGCCGCCAAGCTGAACAACGTGGGGATCGGGTGCGCCACCTGCGTGCAGACAGCGACTGTCGTGGCACCGACTCCCGAGGAGAACCGGTTCGGTACGGCGGTCATCGACCGGCCCGGCGCGCCGGACTTCAGCCCGACCCGGGTCCTGGTACCTGGGCCGGACGGGTTCCCGCCGGCGAAGGCCCAGCCGGGGGGCGTTGGTGACGCCGACTACAGCCCGTTCATCCGGCTGGCCGGCTCGCCGGTCGTCTACAACGCACCCATCGTCGCCACCGGCGACGGTCCGTTCGACGTGGTCCACCACACCAACACCGAGGACCGCGTCCTGGGCATCCACATCGCGCCGCCCGCGGGGCCCGGCAAGTTCAATCAGTCGTGGGTCGACCTGCTGCTGGTGAAGGGATTCGACGCGGGTCAGCCCATCCTCTACATCAGCACCGAGTCGAACGACCCTGGCACCGCCACCCTCGAGCGTGCCACCTATGTGCCGGCGCTCTCGCAGATCGCCTACAACGGCGGCGACGACGCGCTCGGGTCGGCCCGGGAGCGGATCTTCCCGTTCCTCAACGGACAGACCGGAGCGAACAACCCGCAGGCGCAGGGCATCGCGCACCTGATCCTCGACGGCCACGCCAACGAGGACGCCTCGGTCGGCAACACAGCACTCATCGACGCACTCCGCAACGGCGGTGACGCGCTCAACGTCCAGGGCGACTTCCCAACCTTGGCGGACCCGCGACATGCGGAGGCGTACAGCCCGATCTGGGAGGCCCAGTTCGGGCAATGGACCGACAAGGCCATCAGGCTCGGGCTGAACAAGCGGCAGATCGACGAGAACCAGATCTTCAACCTGGCTGCCAGCCGACCCGACCTCATCACCGGGCCTGGCGGCGCGCCGTACGGCGCCCAGGGCGTGATCATCAACTGCCCGGTCATCGGCTTCATCGACGAGGCACCGACCGACAACCTTGCGACACCTTTGCCCGATTCGCAGCACTGAACCAGTTGACGCGGTGGGGCGCCCAGCCGGGCGCCCCACCGCCTTGACTAAGAAGGGATTCACGGATGACCGGACTGGCCAACGGCTGAGTCTTCCCGGCCCTGGACTCGCCCGCGTCGGCAGCGGCACCTTGCGCCTTCCCGATGATCTGACCGGCTCGTGGGCATCCGTACTCACCTACCGCAGCCGAGACCAAGACGCTGCTCCCGGTCATCGAGTCGGTCGTGACCGCCCACCAGCTTCTCGATGTCACCGTGGTCGCCGATGCCGGGATCTCAGCAGGCAACGACGTTGCACCGGTCACGGCCGTGGCCGCATCCAGGATCCGGCTGAGAGCGAAGGTCACTACAGGGAAGGCCTGGCCGGTGGCGGTTCGTCCGAACCCGGGCCGCGGTCGGCGGCACGAGATTCAACTCGATAGCGACCCGGGGGCTGGGTTCGAGTACGGGAGAACGCACGCGAGAACGCGTACACCGAGGTGTAACCGACGGATTTCGCGACCTGCTCGATCGGGTCGTCGGTGTCACGAAGTCTGCGGGCGGCGAGATCCATTCTCCAGCGTGTGAGATAGGCCGATGGCGTGTCACCAACGAGCGCTGGGAAGCGTCTGGCCAGTGTTGCTCGGGAGACTGCCACCTCGTCCGCAAGCGAGTCGATGGTCCACGGACGTGCAGGGTCGCTGTGGAGCGCTGAGAGCGCGGCCGCGATGACGGGATCGCCGAGCGCCCGAAACAACGACGCGGAGGATCGGACCGACTCCGTGTCGATCCAGGCGCGAAGGAGGTGGATCAGCAAGACGTCGACGAGTCGGTCGAGCACCGTCGCCGCGCCCAGTTGACGGTGAGTGAGTTCGTTGCCGAGCAGCCGTAGGGTGTCGTCGAGCGCGGCGCCGCCTGTCCCGGCGGGGACATGCACGAGGTCTGGCAGCAACGTGAGTAGCGGCGTCGCAACGGCAGGGTCGTGTCTGTAAGAGGCACAGAGAATCCGGGTGCGCCCGGGCCGGCTTCCGACCTGCAACACACCGTCGTCTGCGAGCGCCTGTTCGGCCGCCAGATGGTCGAACGGCTCGAGGACGACGTCCTGTTCGCTGGACAGTGCATGCGGCGTTCCGGTCGGCAGCAACACAACGTCGCCTGGCATGAGTCGCACGTCGGGCCGGCCGGGCAACCGAAGCCACGCAGTCCCGGCGGTGATCGCGTGGAAGGCGGCACCGGGTATGCGATCGAGTTCGAGCCCCCACGGTTCGCTGGCGTGTACCGATGCCGCCACGGTGCCGCGTACGCCGGCGGCAGCCAGCACCTCAGCCAACAGGTCCATACATTCGATGCTATCCATTGTGTGCGCGAGTCGATCCACGGTGAGACGAATGGGCAAGATATTGCGAGTATCAAGCATCGATCCGCGTACGTAGGACGCAATACGGTCTACTCGTTCATTTGCTCGAAGGAGAGATCATTGTGAAAATCGACGAAAGCACAGCTCTGGTCACCGGGGCCAACCGCGGCTTGGGGGCCTGCTTCGTAGCCGAGTTACTGGCCGGCGGAGCCACGAAGGTGTACGCCACTGCGCGGAATCCGCAGACCATCGACCCGGCCGTCGCGGGCGATCCGCGGGTACGCATCCTTGCCGTGGACGTTACCGACCAGGCGAGCGTCGACGCGGCCGCGTCTGCTGCGTCCGATGTCAACCTGCTCATCAACAACGCCGGCGTTCTCGGATTCGGCGGTCCGTTGGAAGGCGATATCGACCTCTTCGGGCGCGACATGCACACCAACTACCTCGGTACCGTCCGTGTCAGCCGGGCGTTCGTCCCTGTACTGGAGTCGAACGGCCCGGCTGTGATCGCCAATGTGCTGACGCTGATCGCCCTGGCTCCGGTAGGACCGATGGCCGGATACTCGGCGTCGAAGGCCGCCGCGCACTCATTCACCCAGGCTCTGCGCGCCGAGGTTCGCAACCGCGGTATCACGGTTGTCGGAGCGTACCCGGGCGGAATCGACACGGACATGCTGGCAGGTGTCGCTGCCGACAAGGCCGCCCCCGAAGAGGTCGCACGCAGAATCGTTGCCGGGATCGCAGCCGGCGACACCGTGGTCTGGCCGGATGACGCTTCGGAAGGCGCCGGGAAGGTGTACCTCGGCGATCCGATCCAGCTCGAGCGGATGCTGGCCGGCTGAGCTGATTCCTGACCGGCGCTGGTGGGGCGGGGATGTCGAGCGCCGCGCACGTCGTCCATCACGACCGCCCCGAGTTCGCCGGCAATCAATTCCTTCATCAGTTTCGACCCGTTGAGCCGACCGCCGCTCAGTGGTTCGCGGGTCGACAACTCCTGACGTGATCCAGTGCCATATCCAGGGCCAGCTCGAGCGGCTGGACCCCGTGAGTGGCCTGGGACAGCAGTAACCCTCCCTGGAGCGCGGCCATCACCGCGGTCGCGAGCAGTTGCGGGTCGGCGTCCGCGGACAGCTCACCGTCGGCACGCATCGCGGTGAACCCGTCGAACAGGTACTTCTCCCACTCGGCGAAGCAGTCGGCGAGCACGCGACGAGCCGGCTCCGAGCGGTCGGCAAGCTCGCTCGACAGCGAGCCGAGCGGGCACCCGCCCACGCCACCTGTGGCACGGGTGGCCTCGACGACGTGATCGCGCCAACGCTGCAGGCCGTCCCACGACCACACTTCGCGCAACTGCGTCTCCTGCCCGGCGATGACCTTGGCGAGCTGGGTGCGGATCACCTCCAGCACGAGCGCGTCCTTGTCGGCGAAGTAGTGGTAGAGCTGCGAC
Source organism: Kribbella sp. NBC_01510 (assembly GCF_045040325.1). NCBI lineage: Bacteria > Bacillati > Actinomycetota > Actinomycetes > Propionibacteriales > Kribbellaceae > Kribbella > Kribbella sp. NBC_01510. The sequence continues at coordinate 4,444,803 of NZ_CP109418.1, forward strand.
TTGCTCGTGCCGGTGGCCGCCATGATGTCGTCGAGGCTGGTGCCGCCAACGCCGCGCTCGTAGATGAGTTCCGCCGCACCGGCGACGATCCGCGCTCGTGTCACGGCGCCGCGTGCGGTGAGGCGGGGCGCATCGGCGCGGAGCTTCGTAGGCATCCTCGAATCGTAATCCCAATTGGACTTGATAGTCCAATTCGATTCCATCAAGGTGGACCAGTTGGTCCATTTCATTGGAGTTCAGAGAGGAATCCCGTGTCTCGTTTGCACAACGGCCAGCAGTTCCCGTCCCTGTCGCTTCCGGCGGTGGGTGGCGGCTCAATCGGCCTCCCGGATGATCTCGCCGGCTCGTTCGGCATCGTCTTGATCTACCGCGGATCGTGGTGCCCGTACTGCAACGCCCAGCTCGCCGCGTTCTCGCGCGCGTCGGAGACCCTCGCCGAGCTGAACGCCAAGGTTGTCGCGCTCTCCGTCGACGACGAGGCGACCAGCGCCGATCTCGTCGAGAAGCACAAGCTGAGGTTCCCCGTCGCCCACAGCGCCGACGTGGACAAGGTGTCGGAGGCAACCGGTGCGTCTGTCAGCGCCGATCGAAGTTACCTGCAGTCGTCCGGCTTCGTACTCAATCCACAGGGCGAGGTCATTACGGCGGTGTATTCCAGCGAGGCGATCGGACGGCTGGTCGCGGACGACGTTGTCGGATTCCTCCGCTACATCAAGGCACACGAGGGCTGACGTGGCCAACCATGAGCGGCGCCGAGCTCTCGTCCTCGTGGCCCTCGCGGCCGTGCTGGCCAATGCGTCCTGGTTCAGCGCGACGGCGATCGTGCCGGCTCTCGAGGACGACTGGCACTTGACGTCAACCGGCGCCGCGTGGCTGGTCATCGTCGTTCAGGTCGGCTTCGTGATCGGCAGCGTGGGCGGGGCGGTGCTCAACCTGCCCGACCGGCTGCAGGCGCGCTGGCTGATCGCCGGATCTGCGGTCGTGGCAGGCGTGTCGAACGTAGGGTTGCTGATGGCCCACGGCCTCGCGCTCGCTTTGCCGATCCGTTTTCTGGTCGGCGTCGCGCTCGCCGGAGTCTACGCCCCGGCGGTGCGGCTGGTCGCCACGCACTTCGAGCGCGGACGCGGCGTGGCGACCGGCGTGGTCGTAGGCGCGCTGACCCTCGGCTCAGGGACGCCACACCTGGTGCGCGGTCTCGGCCACATCCCCTGGCAGTCGACGATCGGGGTTACGTCCGGCCTCGCCGTCTTGGGGGCCGTGTCGGTCTGGACGGTGCGCCCGGGACCGGTGGCGGTTCCCACGCCTCCGCTCGACGTCGGCGCTGCGGCACGGGCACTGGCCCGCGAGCAGCCGTTGCCGTTGGCCACGATGGGATACCTCGGTCACATGTGGGAGCTGTACGCGCTGTGGAGCTGGTTGTCGGCGTTCTTCGTCGCGGCGCAGGTGCATTCGAACCCTGGCTCGCTCGAGACCGGTACGGTGACGTTCCTGGCGATCGGGGTGGCCGGCCTTCTCGGAGCCGTTGTGGCCGGACGATTGGCCGACCGGCTGGGACGCACCGCGATCACCAGCGCGGCGATGCTGCTCAGCGCGGCCTGCTGCCTGGTCAGCCCGCTGATCTACGGGGCCGCGCTTCCCATACTCGTGGCGACGATGCTCGTCTGGGGCGCCGCCGTGATCGCCGACTCCGCGCAGTTCTCGGCCGCGGTGACCGAACTGGCCGAGCCGCGTTACGCGGGGTCGGTGCTCGCTCTGCAGCTCGCGCTCGGGTTCACGCTCACCATCGTCAGCATCCGGCTCGTCCCGGTCGCCGTCGATGTCGTCGGCTGGCGGTACGCGCTGTTGCCGCTGGCCATCGGGCCACTGCTCGGGACGGTCGCGATGCTGCGGTTACGCAGGCTCCCCGCCGCGCTCGCCCTCGCAGATGGCCGGCGCTGACGGCCAATCGCTCCGGCGGACCCTACATGCCGCGATCAGCCTGTTAGTCGCCCCCACGCATTATCGGTGGCCGCTGGTAAGACGAGCGGCACTGACGTGGCGGGCGACGAGAGGAGCCATCAGGGATGATGCAGCCAATCTGAATCAAGCGGCCTGTGACCGCTCGACTGTCGGCACCCCGTTGAGTGGTCGTGCGTAACGTCATGAACTCTCAAAGATCGCTCAATACAAGCGAAATGTTCCAGGACGCTTGTCCAACGAGATCATCCTCATCAGAACTGATGATTGGTATATAGGGGTCTCGGGCGGACGCCGGAAAGGTTCACTGATGGAGGTCTGGGCTGATCCACTCAGTGCCTCGGCCTGGCTTCGGTACGGCGGCCCGGCCCGGTCCCGGGTCGAGGAGCGGTGCGCGCTGGTTGCTGAGCGCCTGATCGACTTGGCCACCGGAGGGACATCGGTGGAGTCCGACTGATCGTCTAGTGGTCGAGTTGGAGGTGCCGCCAGGACGACAGGGTCAGGGCGACGCTGACTGCTACGACTGGTAGCACGAGAGTGAGTTGGACGGGGGTGACGGTGATGTCGCTGTTGATCGCCCACAACGCGGGTGCGGCGAACGGGAACCAGCCGCCGGCTCCGGAAATGACACTCACCTGGGACAGGACGAGGATGGCGATCGTGGTTCCGATTCCGGCGAGCACCGAGCGGCCGAGGGTTGCTGCCCACGCCGCGGGAGTCGCGAGGACGATGGTGAAGACGGAGAGACCGAACTGCCGGGCCATGGATGGTACGACATCGGCGGGGATGGCGCCGAGTCCGCTGGCCAGGCCGAGGACGATCAGGGTGAACAGTAGGGCGGCAGCGGTGACGAGTCCCCACGCCAGGTAGACGACGAGCTTCGCGGCCGCGATCGTGGGCCGGGAGACCGGGATCGCGAACAGGCCGGTGATGGTGCCGTCGGCGAATTCACGGCTGAACAGCCAGCTCAGTACGACGCCGTACCCGACGAACCCTGCTGCGCCGGTCACCTGGATGGCGACAGTGATGTAGCCGGCCCAACCGCCGGGATCGATGAGTGGCCCGAGCTTGGCGGCCAGTTGGGGATCGTCGGTGTGGACTGCCAGCAGCATCGCTGCGCAGATGAGGGAGATCCCGAGCACCACAAGGACCGTGGTGACTCGCACCACGGTCGCGTGCACGAGTTTGGCGAACTCGGTGACGAGGCCGGTGATCATGCGGCCACGTCGTCACTGTGTACGAGGTCGAAGAAGGCGCGCTCGATGTCGACACCGTGGGGATCGAGAGTTCCGATGATCCGGCCGGCATTCAGGACCGAGATGCGACCGGCGATGCGCGCGACCTCGTCGAGATGATGGCTGCTGACCAGTACGGCGGCACCGGCCTCGACCCGACGCAGGAGTGCTTCCCGGAGGAGGATCACGCCGGATGGGTCGAGGCTGTTGGTGGGTTCGTCGAGCACGATGAAGCGCGGGTCGTGCTGCAGTGCCGAGGCGAGGCCGAGGCGTTGGCGGTTGCCGAGTGACAGCTTGCCGGCGCGGCGATCTGCGTACTGCGTCAGACGGAGTTCGGCGATCGCTGCTTCGACCATGTTCATGATGGCGGCCGGCGTGACCCCGCGCAGCCTGGCGCCGAGGGCGAGGTTCTGCTTGCAGGTTAGCTCCCGGTAGGCCAGCGGGTAGTCGACCAGGTGCCCGACCGCCGTCCAGTCGGTGTGCTCCAGGTTTTGGCCGGCGATGGTGATCGTGCCGGTGGCCGGCTTGAGCATGCCCAGGAGGAGGCGCATCAGTGTGGTTTTTCCGGCACCGTTCAACCCGACCAGCGCATGGACCTCACCTGCCGCGACCCAGATGTCCACGCCCCGGATACCGGTGCCGTCGTCGAACGTACGGGCCAGATCTCGTGCCTCGACCGCGTGCTCAGCCACTCCGATCCTCCAAGAGATCCAGGGCGGTCTCGATCGCCTCTCCGAGAGCATCGTCGTCGGTCAGGCTCCACTCGAGCAGGGCCGTGTTGAGTGCGCCCATCACCGCTCCCGCCGCGATCAACGCTTCCTGCCGGCTGGTCGTACCCCGGGTCAGAGCATCGGCGATCACTGCTTCGGTCGCGGCCGTCCCGCCGGCGATGCTCGCTCGCAGCGCCGGGGTCTGGGCGACGATGCGAAGCCGCACCCTCACCTCCTCCACCGACGGCGGCGGAAGCTGACGCCACGCCGAACGGACTCCCCGGGCCGCGCGGGTGATCGGATCAAGACCAACCGGCTGCCGGCGGATCGCCGCACCGATGACCGGATCGTAGGGATCGTCCACCAGCAGACTCGCCTTGGCACGGAAATGCCGGAAGAACGTCATCTCCGTGACCCCGGCCCGGGCGGCGATCTCGCTCACGCTCGTTCCGTCGTACCCGTGCTTGGCGAACAACTCCAGAGCCGCCGTCAGCAGCCGGTCCCGCGTCCGATCCGCCCGTGAACCCACCTCCAAATGTTAGCCACTAACATTCGCCGCCGACAAGGACGGGATGAGTTGGCATTCTCGCCTTGGCCTGGACGGAGCCTAGCCAGGCACTGACCAGATGGTTAGTATGGTGACCATGCGGTCAGTCGATGATCTAACGGCGCGAGCACGGATTCGTGATCAGGCGCTGGGGTTGTTCGCGGCTCGTGGTGCGGATGCGGTGAGCGTGCGAGACATAGCGGCCGCCGCGGGTGTTTCGCACGCGCTGGTGCTTCATCACTACGGTTCCAAGCAGCGGCTGCGTGAGGTGGTCGATGAGTACGTCGCGGGCGTATTCGACGAGATGTTCGCGGCGGTGGCGGCCGATCCGGGTGACTTCTCGGGCGGGTCGTCGGCGAGTTTCGCGGAGTTGATGCTAGCCGCGGTTCCGCCGGGGTCGCCGATTCCGGCGTACCTGCGGCGGTTGCTGTTGAACGGTGACGCGGCCGGGCAGGTCCTGTTCCGGCAGTTGTTCGACGCCGGTGTGGTGATGATCGAGCAGTTGACGGCCGCCGGATCTATGCGCGGGTCGGCCGATGTCGCGGTACGGGCCGCGTTCTTGACGGTCAACGATCTGGCGATGGTGCTGTTGCGCGACCAGCTCACGGCGGTGCTGGGAGTTGACCCGTTGAGTCCGGACGGGATGCGGCGTTGGGCGGCCGAGGTGGTCACCGCCTACACCGAGGGAGTGTTCACTGGGGAGGTGTCATGACTACGGAGATGTCGAAGCTGGTCGAGACGGGGACCGGGGTGAGACTGCGTGGTGTCACGAAGACCTACGGCCGTGGCGATGCCGAGGTGTACGCGTTGCGTGGTGTCGATGTGGACGTCGAGCCGGGCGATCTCGTGGTCGTGGCGGGGCCGAGCGGGTCGGGCAAGACGACCTTGGTCAACATCATCGGCGGTATCGAGTCGGCCACGTCGGGCGAGGTGGTCGTGGCCGGCGAGGAGATCTCGCAGCGGAGTCTGGCGCGGTTGTCGGATTTCCGTCGCGACCATGTGGGCTTCGTGTTCCAGTTCTTCAATCTGATCCCGACGCTGACGGCTCGGGAGAACGTCGAGGTGATCATCGAGCTGACTGGGCGAGGGGACAAGGAGCGTGTGCCTGGCCTGCTCGGCGAGGTCGGTCTCGAGGGTCGGATGGATCATTTCCCGGCGCAGCTGTCGGGTGGTCAGCAGCAGCGGGTCGCGCTGGCGCGGGCGCTGGCGACGGAGCCCGATCTGCTGCTGGCCGACGAGCCGACCGGTGCGCTCGATCTGGCGACCGGCCGTCAGATCCTGCAGTTGCTCCAGCGGCTGAACCGCGATGGGTTGACGATCGTCATGGTCACGCACAACCTGTCCGTCGCGCAGATCGCTACCCGGGTGGTCACGGTCGTGGACGGCCGGATCGATTCGGTACGGCGCAATCCGCGGCCGGCCGATGCGGCCGATGTGGCGTGGTGATCGGCATGCGCGCGATCACCCGCAAGACGCTGCGTGATCTTCGCCGGCAGCGGGCTCAGGCTGTTGCGGTCGGGGTAACGGTGCTTCTCGGGGTCATGTTGTTCATCGCGAGTGCGGGGGCATTCCGGAATCTCGGTGACTCCTACCAGCGAACCTACGAGCGGTTGCGATTCGCGGACCTGATCGCGACGGGTGGCGACCCGGACAAGGTCGCGGCCGCGGCTCGCGATGCCGGCGCGGTCGGCGTGACGGTTCGAACGCAGGTCGATCCGCCGATGCTCATCGATGGCACCAAGCTGATCGGCCGGGTCGTCGGCCTGCCGATCGGCGGCCAGCCGGCCGTCGATGCGGTCGATCTGGACCACGGCACCTACCTGGGGGCCGACGACCCTGATGGCGTTCTGATCGAGAAACACGCCGCCGATACCTATGGCCTCGCTCCCGGTGACGCCCTGCAGGTGTACGCCGGGGCCGGGTGGCAGATCCTCAAGGTGCGGGGGATCGTCCGGTCGGCGGAGTACCTGTGGCCGGCACGGAACAGGCAGGATGTGCTCGGGGATCCGCATGCGTTCGCAGTCGTGTTCGCGGACGAGGATCTTGTACGGCGCCTGAACGGCGGCGTGCCGAACCAGGTTCTCCTTCGGCTCCCTGCTGACGCCGACGAGGGCGCGGTCGCTGCAGCACTGCGGACCGCGGGAGCCGCCGATGTCACCACCCAGGCCGACCAGGCGTCCAACGCGACATTGCACGAGGATTTGAACGGCTTCTCGGAGTTGTCTGTCGCGTTCCCGCTCTTGTTCCTGACGGCTGCGGCGGTCGCGGCGTACGTTTTGCTCGCGCGGAAGGTGCTCGCCGAGCGGTCCGTGATCGGGACTCTGATGGCCGCCGGTGCCAGACGCGGCCGGCTGGTCCGCCACTATCTCCAGCAGGGCCTGCTCATCGGACTCTTCGGCGGCCTGTGCGGCGCAGCGCTCGGTACGGCGCTGACCGGCGCGCTGACTCGCGGCTACACCGGCGCTCTGGGGATCCCTGACACGGTGACGCGTTCCGTCCACGGCGACCTGATTGCGATGGGAGTCGCTTTCGCTGCGCTGATCGGGCTCGTCGGTGCGGCCGTTCCGGCAGTCACCGCGGCGCGGACCGTCCCGGCCGAGGCGATGCGCAACGAGACGGCGAGTCGACCGCCGGGACGATGGAGTCACCTGGTTGCCGGGGCGCGCTGGCTTCCGGTGGCCGCGCGGATGGCGCTGCGCGACGTGAGTCGGAATCTGCGTCGCACATTGGCCACGATGCTCGGCGTCGTACTGGCGCTGATCCTGGTGCTGACGTCGATCGGCATGCTGACCAGCCTGTCGGATGCGATCAGCCGTCAGTACGGCCAGATCGAGCGGCAGGATGCGACGGTCACTGTCGCGGCCGGGTCGGGGGATCGGCTGAGCTCGGTTCCTGGAGTGTCGGCTGCGGAGCCGATCCGCGTGGGCCGGGTCACGGCGGTTCTGGGGGACCGGAGCTACGCCACCACGTTGACGGGGTTTCGAACCGACACTCAGATGCACCGCTTCGTGTCTGTCGATCGCAAGGCGATCAGCCTTCCAGATAACGGCTTCCTGGCTGGGAGTCGGCTTGCCGATTCGCTACACGTCAAGGTCGGCCAGGTGGTGACGCTGACCACCGCACAGGCGTCGACCGGCCTTCGTTTGGTGGGTCTCTTGGACGAGCCGGTCGGCACCGCGATCTACACCAGCGAATCGGAGGCGGCCCGGTTACTTCCGGACTCGGCCGTCAGCACGTATCTGGTCCGCTTCGGGTCGGGGGTGGATCGCGACGCGATGCGACGCACCATGACGGCTCTCCCCGGGGTCGTGGCGTACGCCGATGCCACCGCGGTGACCGCCTCGCTCGACCAGTTCCTGGGGCTGTTCTGGGCGTTCGTCGGGACGATGGTGGTGCTCGGCGCCATCCTCGCGGCGATGATCATGTACGTGACGCTTGCCGTCAACATCGTTGAGCGCACCAACGAACTCGCGACGTTGCGTGCGGCCGGAGTGCCGATGCGGCGGGTGGCCGGCACGATCGCGACCGAGAACCTGGCCGCGACCACCCTCGGGCTTCCGATCGGTGTCGCCGCAGGCCTGTTGGCAGCCAGAGGGTTCCTCGGGTCGTTCAGCAGCGACCTGTTCACCTTCCGCCTCACCTTCGACTGGTGGGTCGTTCCCGCGGCGGTTGTCGCCGTACTGGCGGCCGCGACCTTGTCCCAGTGGCCGGCCGTCCGCGCCGTACGCCGCCTCGACATCGCCCGCGTCGTACGAGAGCGATCCCGTTGACGTCGACAGATGCGGTCATCGCGATCTCGTCAACGGCTATGAAGCCGTGGCCGCGTTGACCGTGGGTCTGGCCTACCACGGCCTGTGATGCGGGTGGCGGTGTAAACTCAGGGCGTTCGTACAGGACGAGCGTCCTGAACGGAGACTGTGGTGCCGCCTGGCGCTGAGCACGGACTGCAGGCGCGCGAGCGGCTGCTGAGTACGGCGATCGAGCTCGTGCCTGAGCGGGGCTGGTCCGCGGTGAGCACCCGGATCCTCGCTGAGCGTGCGGGGGTGAGTCCGAGCGTCGTGCACTACCACTTCTCGTCGATGCCGGCTCTGCTCGGCGAGGCGGTGGTGACCGCGATGCGCGGGATGCTGGCCGAGGCGAGCGCGTTGCTCGAAGCGGCCGAGACCCCGGCGGAGATCGTCGACAGATTGGTCGGCTCCGTGGATCAGTACACCGGCGCCGACCCGATGTCGTTGCTGTTTGTAGAAGCCTACCTGGCGAGTACCAGGGACGACGACTTGCGCCGGCAGATCGTCGCAGAGGTGGACGGCTTCCGGTCCGAGTTGGCGGCCTCGCTGGCAAACCGTGGGGTGCCTGCTGCCGAAGCGACGGCGGCGGTGCTGTCTGCCGCGATCGACGGTCTTGTCCTGCACCGCGGGCTGGGAGCCGGGCCGGATACTGCTGCGTCGGCTCGGCTGCTGCGCCGGTTGGTCACTGACATCGATGGAGGGTGAGCGCGGTGATCTACAACCTGTGCCGCAGGTCTAACAGGCGGTTCGTGCTGTGACCCGGCGCATTCCTCGAGCGCTCGCGAGGTCGCCGATTCCGTTGTTCCGGGCGGGTCTGGGGTTCGTGTTCGGGCGGCGGCTGGTGATGCTCGAGCACATCGGGCGGACCAGCGGGCTGCGCAGGTACGTCGTACTGGAGGTGCTGGAGTGGGATTCTCGCGGCCTGGTGATCGTCTCCGGGTACGGCCGTGGCGCGCAGTGGTACCGCAATGTGCTGGCACATCCGGATGTGCGGGTGTGGACCGGCTTTCGACGTGGAGTGTCGTCGGCCGCCGAGCCGATTCCGGCAGCTGAGGTGCCGACGCGGCTCGCGCAGTATCGCGATCGCCACCAGCGATCCGCGAAGGCATTGGGGCGGACGCTGGACCTGCCGGACCTCGCCGGCGACGGCCCGTTGCGCGCGGATGTGGGTACCAGGCTCCGGCTGGTGCGGATCGAGTTCGGAGGTCGCTGACCCGATCGCTACGGCGCCGCTCAGGTGGTTGTGGCGCGGTGTTGGAGGTAGCGGCGTTCGGGGCCTTCTGGGGCGAGTGATGCGGCGGTGTCGAAGGCGCGGGCGGCGTCGTCGGTATGGCCTTGTCTGTGGAGGAATTCCGCCCGGGCCGCGTGGAAGGGGTAGTAGCCGGGGAGGTTGAGTTGGTCGATCTCGTGGAGGCCTTGAGCTGGGCCGTGGACCTCGCCGACTGCGACTGCGCGGTTGAGGGCGACGACCGGGGTGGTGGCGATGGCGATGAGTTGGTCGTACAGGGTGAGGACTTGGTTCCAGTCGGTGTCGGCGAATGTGGTGGCGTCGGCGTGGACTGCGGCGATCGCTGCCTCGAGTTGGTAGCGGCCGGGCTGGTTGCGGTGTAGGCACCAGCGAACGAGGTTGTGTCCTTCCCGGATCAGGTCGCGGTCCCATTGTCGGCGGTCCTGGTCGCGTAGCAGGACGAGCTCGCCGGTGCCGTCGGTGCGGGTTGGTCGTCGGGCCTGGGTGAGGAGCATGAGGGCGAGGAGGCCGGCGACTTCGGGTTCGTCGGGCATGAGCAGCCGGAGCATTCGGCCGAGCTCGATGGCTTCCTCGGACAGGTCGGGCGAGCGGCTGTATCCGGTGGTGTAGGTGAGGTAGACGGTGGCGAGGGCCGCGCGGAGCCGGTTGGGCAGTTCGGTGTCGGCGGGGATCCGGTAGGGGATGTTCGCCGCTTTGATCTTGTGTTTGGTTCGCACGAGGCGTTTGGCCATGGTCGGTTCGGTGGTGAGGAATGCTCGGGCGACGTCGGCGGTCGACAGGCCGCACAGCAGCCGTAGGGTCAGTTCGACCTGGCTCTGTGGGGCGAGTGCTGGATGGCAACAGGTGAAGATGAGACGCAGCCGGTCATCGGGCGCGGCTCCGGCCGGTTCTGTGGTGGTTGCCCGGAGCAATTGGTTGCCTCGGGCATCACGGCGTACCTTGTCGATGGCTCGGTTTCTTGCCGTGACGGTGATCCAGCCGCCCGGGTTCGGGGGTATGCCGTCGGCCGCCCAGCGCCGTACGGCGATCGCGAACGCGTCCTGGACCGCGTCTTCGGCCAGTTCGATGTCGCCGAACATCGCGACCAGGGCAGCGACGGACCGGCCGGATTCCGTGCGGAAGATCCGGCCGATCGCCTCGCGGTCGATCACCATGGGCGCTAGGACGTCATTTCGTCGACGAACGGCCGGACCTCGATCGAGGCCCCGATCAGGGCACTGACCTTCCCGGCCAGCTCCAGCGCTCCGTCGAGGTCGGTCGTCTGGATCAGGTAGAAGCCGCCGAGATGATCCTTGGTTTCGGCGAACGGCCCGTCGGTGGTCAGTACGTCGTTCGCCTCGGCGCGTACGACGGTCGCGGTCGACGGGTCGTGCAACCGTCCGCCGAAGACCCAGGTGCCGGCCGACTTCATCTCGGCTTCCAGCCGCCAGATCGCCTGCATGTGCTCCTGCATCTCGCCGTCGGACGGCGGCGGACCTTGGACGGCTTGTCCTGGCCGCAACATGTAATAGGTCATCGTGGATCCTTCCGGCGGCGCGAGACACAGTTCCCGCTCTCACCCACACTACGAACGCGGGACGGACAAGATGGACAGTCAATGCTCCTGATTGAGCGAGATCCGGGCGAAATCGACCGTTTCGGCGAGCAGGGTGCCCCACACCTTGCGATCGGGCCTGGCGATCGGGCCTGGCGATCGTCACCCACTCGCGGAAGACCTTGCCGGCGGGGCGAACGAGTCGCCGATGCCGGTCTCGATCAGTTCCGTGACCCGCTCGCGCGGCAGCTTCACGATCAGGCAGGCCGCCTTGTCGTCGTAGCTCGCAAGGAAACGTCCGGCCAGCCGCACGCAGGGGTAGCCCATCATCGTGGCCCGCCCGATCGCGGGGTCGTAGAGCAGGTCGTCGGTGAGCTCGTCGTACAGGTCGCGAGAGTCGCTCCCGCCAGAGGAGGTCATGGGTCTCTCCTTTGTTCGGATCACCTGCCGACGCGGCGGGTTGAGCCTACTGTCCCGGTCGGTGGCGACAGCCCTAGGTCGCAGTTTCGCAGGACAGTGCCGGACGGTCAGTTGATGGCGAGGCCTCGCCGGTGGGCCTACAGTCGGGGCGAGGAGGGATGATGGCTGTCGACGTGGTCACTGAAGTCGTGATCGAGCGGCCGGTGCTCGAGGTTGCGGCGTACGTCGGGGACCCGGCGAACGCGCCCGAGTGGTACGCGAACATCGAATCGGTCCAGTGGCGTACCGAGCCGCCGGTCGCGGTCGGCTCGCGGATGGACTTCGTCGCGCATTTCCTCGGCCGACGACTTGCCTATACGTACGAGGTCGTCGAGTTGGTTCCCTTCGAACGGCTGGTGATGCGTACGGCGCAGGGGCCGTTCCCGATGGAGACCAGTTACGAGTGGTCGTCGGCCGGCGGAAAGGCCACCCGGATGATGCTGCGCAACCGCGGCGAACCGTCCGGTTTCGCCGGTGTCGCCGCGCCGTTGATGTCTGCCGCCATGCGCCGCGCCAACCAGAAAGACCTCGCCCGCCTCAAATCGGTCCTCGAGTCCCGCTGAAGCCGGTTCAGAACAAGACGAAGTACCGCAGCCAGCAGGTACGGCGCTGCTGGACCTGCTGCTCGTCAGTCCTCGGCCAGAACGATGACGCGGTCCTTGTCGGTCAGGGTGAGCGGAGCTTGTTTGGGTGGGTTGAGGACGACGCCGTACGACGGCGGTTGGTAGAAGTCGGTGTGGACGCGGTAGCCGATCGCGGTTTCACCGTGGTGGGTGGCCGCTTCGGCGACGGTGGCGAAGTTGGCGGGCATGCCGGGGAGTAGGTAACCGGCGGCGGGTTTCAGGTAGATCTCGGCGCCGGTCGGGTTGAAAAGGTCCTCGAACACCGCGGCCAGGTGGCGGTTCTCGGTCAGTTGGGTCAGGAGGAGGCTGATGAGCTTCTCGCTGACCACGAAGTCGTCGGCGCGGGTGACCTCGGCGATCTCGCGGTTGGCGTCGTCGTTGATCTCGCTCACGATCGAGTACGGGTGGTCGAGATCTTCGGCCAGGTCGCGCAGGTGCAGAAGGGTGATGAGCGTCCGGGCATCGGCTTCCTGGATGCCGAGGCCGTCGGATGCCAGCACGATCACGTGCTGGCAAGTGTGAGGCTGCAGGGCCTCGAGGTCCGTCCGGGTGGTCGGGTCGCAGCGAGTCATGGCAATGCTGAGGTTGGCGGTCGGATCGATCAGGTGGTCGACGCGTTCGGTGCAGGCGACCTGGAGTTGCGAACCCGGGTAGGCGAATCTGTCGAGGAGTTCGATGATCTGCGGAGCGCGCTTGTTCCAGCCCAGCATCAGGGTGCGTTCGGGCACCGGCTCATGCCGCGGCCTGGGTGAGATCGCGCTCTGGATGATGCGAGGCGAGGCGTCAGCGAGCCGGATCAGTGTGTCGTCCTCAGCCAGCACGATCACCTCGTCCGCTACCCCGACCCGTTGGCCGAGATCGGGATTCAGCGTGATGGTCCCGTCGTCCACGCGACGAAGGCCGACCGGGATGCCGAGTTCGTAGGCATGGACGATCTCGCCGAAGGTCTTTCCTGCCAGCCCGGGTTCGGGCCGAAGATAGAATTCGTTGCCGGTGAAGGCCAGCAGATCGGCGCACACTGCGGACAAGCCGGACTGGCGATGGGCGTTGACCAGGAGTCGTACGGCGAGTTCGTCGGCGCCGATCAGTTGCGCCCGGCCGCCCCCGGCGAGCCTGGCGGCGCGCAGGTTGGTCGAGTCGGCGACGGCGGCGACGACATGGGGCCCCTCAGTGGTTCCGGTCGCGCGGCTGCCCAACGACAGCAGCACTTCGACAACGTGGATGTCGGAGTCCGGTCCGTCCGAAGGCAGCACCATCACCGACCGCGCCGAGGACAGACTGACCAGGTCGAGGTCGGCGGGATGCAACGGGTTCCCCGACCGGCAGACGACCCGGGTGCGGCCGAGGTCGGGAACGCGCGAACGGATCGAGTCCTCCATCTCGACCTTGTCCTTGGCGGCGAGGATTGCCACACAGGACCGCCGGTTGCTCCGGTTCGCCTGGACGAGTTCGGCCACGACGGTGAAGATCTGCTCGGACCATCCGAGGACGACGGTGTGGTCCTGCTCGACGATGCGCGACCGGCCCTTGCGGAGTACGGCGATCTTGTTCTCCAGGCCTGTGGTCAGGACGCCGATGAACGAACTGACAATGAAGATGCCGCCCAGCGTGACCGCCAGCATCAACCCGAGGAACACGAGCCCACCTTGGTCGCCGCCCATCGTGCCGGGATCGAGTGTCCGGAGCAAACTCATCCAGAACACACCGTGCCACGCACCGTGGTCGGCGACGTCACCCGGGGCGAGGAGCAGTACGAGCGCCGAGATCACGACCACCATCACGGCTGATGCCAGCCCGAGCAGTCCGATCAATGCCGGCGTACCACGCGACATCATGCCGTCGAACCAGTACCGGACCTTGTCCCGCCAGCGCCCCAAGTCTCCCAGCCCCTTCAATTCGTCACCGCTGGAGGCACTATGCCATCCACCGATCCGACCGGTACGTCGCCGTGTGTCGGGTCCTCGTCAGGTGGTGGGAGTGAGGTCGGTGCTTTCAGGAGAAAATGAAGTAGCGCAGCCAGAGGTACGGCGCTGCCACGAGGATCGTGATCGCGGTCATCAGCACGCCCTTGCGGGTGAACTCCCAGAAGCTGATCGGGTGGCCTGCCCGCAGTGCAATGCCGATCGCGACGACGTTCGCGCTGGCGCCGACTGCTGTCGCGTTCCCGCCGAAGTCCGCACCCGCGGCCAGCGCCCACCACAACGCGTGGGCGTGCGCCGGATCGCTGACGTTCTTGGTGAGGTCGAGGACGATCGGGCTCATGGTCGCGACGTACGGGATGTTGTCGACGATGCCGGACAGGATCGCGGAGACGACCAGGATCAGCATCACCGCGAGCAGGGGAAGGCCGCCGGTCGCGTCGCCGACCAGGTCCGCGAGGTTGGCGATCACGCCGGTCTTGACCAGGGCGCCGACCATGATGAAGAGGCCGGCGAAGAACAGCAGAGTCTGCCATTCGACGCTGCCCATGTAGTCCTTGGTCGGGACCTTGGAGATGAGGACGAGCAGCCCGGCGCCGAGGAGCCGGACAACGTCATCATCGACCTGACGCACTCACACATCTGGGACGCCTCGACCGTCGCCACCCTCGACGCGATCACCACGAAGTACGAGCGCTACCGGAAGACGGTCCGCATCGTCGGCCTCAACTCCGCCAGCGCCGAACGCCACCAACGCCTCGCGGGCAAGCTCAGCGCCGGCCACGAGGGCGCGCGGCGTCAGCTCAGGCGCCAGGTGGTTGGGGAGTGCGGGCAGTAGGCGCAGGTTGTGCCCAGCCGCACGGAGGTGCGGAGGTGGTCGGCGAGCTGCGGGTGGGCGCGGTCGAGTCTGGAGATGGTGTCAGGATGCGGGCGCTGACGGTCTTGCGTGCTCGTTCGGTGGGATCGCCGAGGCGTCTGGTACGTCGACCCAGACCGGCCGCTGCGGTGAGCTCGTGGATGAGCGCGTCGTGTTCGGTACGCAGGGCGTCGGCACGGGAGGTGTCGCCGTACTGCGAGACGTCCTCGAGCTGCTCTGCGAGGTCGGTCAGCCGGGCCTGCCGTCGACCCGGCGACGGATGCAGCCCGGCTCGCAACCAGCACCCCGGCTTCCGAGGAGGTCCGCGTCGTCCACCACGCAGACGACGAGTACTACGAGCTCCTGGTCGACGGTGAGCAGGCTGGGCTGCTGATCTACCGCGTGATCGGTTCTCGCCTGTCGATCACGCACACCGTGATCGAGCCGACGTACCGCGGACGAGGACTTTCGTGGGTGCTGGTCGGCCGCGCTCTCGACGACATGCGCACGAGGTCCGTGAGGGTTTCGAATTACTGCACGGTCGTACGCCGGTTCATCGAGCTGAACCCGGAGTACGGCGATCTCCTCGACCTGCCGCGTCCGGCCTGAACGGCAACGTGCTACTTGGCGGGTGACGTTGTGTGCAGCCGGACGGAGTCCATCGCCAGTTCGAGGGCGATACGCATCGGCCCGGGATCGTGAGCCGCCTGGGCGAGAACATAGCCGCCCTGCAGCGCGGCCATGATGCCCGTCGCCAGCGTCGAGGCATCGGCGTCGTCGGACAAGGTCCCGTTGGCCTTCATCCGCTCGAGTGCAGCGGTCAGCAGTGAGATCCAGGACGTCAGGTGGGCGTCCAGGTCGATGCGGGCGGCTTCGTCCTGGTCGGAGAGCTCGGTCGAGAGTGAGCCCAGCTCGCAGCCCAGCGCTCCGCGGCGTGCTGTGACGCGCTGGAGGATGGCCCGGCACCAGCGCTCGAGGCCACTGAACGAGTCGACCCGTCGGAGGTACTGCTCCTCGCGCTCGAGCACCCGACTGCCGCGCAGCGCGATCACCGCCTGGACCAGGGCGGACTTGTCGCTGAAATGCCGGTAGAACTGTGACTTGCTGGTCCCGCTCGCCGCCGTCACTTCGTCCAAGGTGGTCGCGGCGGCGCCCTTGAGGGACATCAGCTCGTCGGCTGCGGCGACAATCCGGGCTCGCGTGGCCGCGCCGCGCACGGTCAGGCGGCGATCGAGCTCGTTCACTGTCTCGGCCACGCCAAGAGCCTATCGAGGCCGAGCAACGATCGGTGCGGCATTTTCAGAGCTGCTCTCCGCCATCGGGGGAGTGTACCTCGCGGTAACGTCCGTGGACGGGTAAGCACGCGGGCCGTAACCGACACCAAGTCTCGTGAGGAGTCGGCACGTGGTCGGCCCGCAGTCAGGAGGACGTATGAGCGAGGTCAGCCGCGAGTATTACGGCAGTTACAGCGTGGACGACGAGGACCAGCTCCAATCCTCCGACACGCTCGACGGCCGCGGAGTCGCCGACCTACTCGACGAAGGCTATTCACCCCCGGAGAAGTGGTCGGCCGGCGAGGGCTTCGGTACGACCGCGGCGGAGGCGTTGCAGGGCGAGACGTTCGAGCAGCGGCTCGCGCAGGAGGAGCCGGACATCGACCCGTACGGGACCCTGCCGGAATCCGTCGACGGCCCAGAGGTCGGACAGGAACGGGCCGGTCGTCTCGTGGCGCCCGATGAGGGGTCGCACTTCGACTTCGAGGAAGAGGTGATCGCGGCCGACGTCGGGATCGACGGCGGCGCCGCGAGCGCCGAAGAAGCCGCGGTGCATGTTGTCGACGACGAGCCGTTGGAGCTCGATGAGGTCGAGTGGACAACCAGTATCGGCACGACGGCTCACGGAAGGACCGCACAGCGATGAGAACCCTGATGTACGACGCCCAGCGTGAGCTGAGTGTGGTCGAGAACGAGGAGTTGCGGCGCTATGAGCTGCGCCTGGAGGGCACGACCGCCGGAACCCTCGACTTCCGTGTCCTCGGTGGACAGCGCGTCCTGGGGCATACCGAGGTCATTGCGGATCATCGTGGCCGAGGCCTCGGTACGGCCCTGATCCAGGCGGTCCTCGACGACCTGATCGCCGAAGAGGTCCGGATCACGAACTACTGCCCGGCGGTCGAGCGGTTCCTTCAGGGCCATCCGACGTACCTGGTCGTACTCGATCCGTCCCACCCGGCGATCCGGCCGCGCTCCAGGTCGGCCCCTCTGCAGCAACTGGTGCATGCTCAGCACACCAGCCTCAGGGACCTCGCCGCGCGTGCTCAGGATCCGGAGGTCGACGGGTTCGCGAGACGCCGCATCCTGGACGAGTTCACGGCCGTCGCTGCGCAACATGCCGCGGCCGTCGCCGACGTCCTGCTCCCAGCCTCCAGAGCGGCCTCCGATGTCGACACCGCGGTCCTCGTGGACAATCTCAAGAAGTTCGAGCAGGCGCTGCGGGTGCTCAAGGGTAGGGCGTACGGGGATGCACGCTTCCTGAATCTGAGCATCGCCGAGACGTGGCGGGACGCCGAGCGGCTACTGACCGAGCACGAATCGTTCGAGACCGACGTCGTGTCCAGCCTGGAGCAGCTGCACGGGGCCGACGGGGCCGTGGAGGTGGCCCGGTCCCTGGCGAAGCGGCAGTGGAGCTCGGCGACCAGACCGCACCCCAACTCACCGCACGCCGGCCTCGCCGGCCGGATCGCGCGCCGGCTGTGGCGCATCGCCGACTCGACCTGGGACGAGCTGGAAGGCCGAGGGCTTCCGACGCAACCGATCGAGCATCCGAACGAGCATTCGCCGCTCACGCACTACTTGCTGGGAACCGTCGACGACGGCGCAGTCAGCCCCGAACCCGATACTGCCCGGGAGGCCGTGAAGCGAGACGGACCCGACCGAAAGGATCACAGTGCGAGCGACGATTGACGGCGTGCTACTCGCCGAGGCGGACAGCGAACACATCATCTCGATCGAAGGGAGTCGCTACTTCCCTCCGGACTCGCTGACGATCGGCACCCTGAAGGACAGCCCGACTCCCTATGTCTGCCCCTGGAAGGGGCCGGCCCGGTACTACAGCGTGGAAACGCCGCATCGTGAGTACGTCGACGCCGCGTGGTGCTACCCGCATCCCAAGCGGTCGGCGATCGAAACGGTCGGCCACGACTTCACCGGGTACGTAGCGTTCGACACCGCCCAAGTGGTCATCGGGTAGGCGGTACTTCCTTGTAGTGGTTGGCGAGACGGTGCTGGCCGATGGCCGGGGAGAGCACGTCGTGGGTGAGCACCGTCAGCGGGAACTCGATGACCCCGTTCACGCGCTGCGTCGGGATGAGGGTCGGGCGTAACCATGCCGAAGGGGCGAGTCGATGAACTCTGATGGACAGTTGCCGGACGACGAGCGCGGGCCGGCGCTGGATGAACTGGCAGCCGAGGTCGAGGCCGACCTGGAACTGATCGCCAACAGTCGGCCCGACGCCGCCGAGCCCGAGACACCCGACCGGTGGCTCGACGACCCTGAGGAGGTCCAGGTGGAGGAGACTGACCTGCGCAGCTTGCTGGGTGCAGTCGAAGCGTTGCAAGTCGATCCTCCCCACGACCCTGGAGACACAGCCGCACGCTGATGAGCGAGGTGCAGATGCCGCAGAATCCCGAGTGGGTGCCCACTCGGGCTTCTGTATCAGGTGCTCAGCTGGCTGCGATGCCTTCCGCGCCGGCTGCGTTGGGGACGACGGTGCTGCTGATCTTTGTCAGGGATCCATCGGACCCGACCCGGAACGCGTCGACAGCTCCCACTTTCCCTGTCTGTACGTAGATGTAGCGCTGGTCCGGTGTGGCAGCGGCGTCGACGGCACCCTCACCCGTTGCCGTGTTGCCCAGGCCGACGGGCGAGCCGTCGCGCTCCGCGTGATATCCGGCCAGCGAGTTGCTTCCCGCATTGGACAGGTAGTAGTTGCCTCCGGCACCGACGATCCAGCAGGTCGCCATCTGTCCGGTCGCGGTCCTGTTCAGCAGACGACGACCAGGCTCGACCGCGTACGTCGCGACGGAATTCGAGCCGGCCTCGGCCACGGCCAGCCGACCGAAGCGGTCGAACACCGCGGCGAACGGAACGTTGCCGGCATCGTCGACAACTGCCCCGATCTGCTCTTACCTACCGCGCGGCACTTCGTTGAGAATTCATCTACCGGCCTTCCGTTCAGCCGCCTCGGCACTCGCGCGATCGGGGTAGCCCGGGTGCCGGGAGTCGAGCAGATCGGCGTACGCCGTGGTTCGCGAGAAGTAGTCGGCCACGAAGGGACAGATCGCCGTGACCGTGCCCCCACGAACGCGGATCTGGTCGAGTACCTGCCGGACCATCGCGCTCGCCACGCCCTGGTGCTGATGACTCGCCTCGACCTCGGTGTGCCGGAGGGCGTACCGATCAGGTCTCAGGTGCGTGTAATAGAGCCAACCGACCAGCTCGCCGTCGCGGTACAACTCGAAGCGGCCCTGATCGGTGTTGTCGACCACCTTCTCGGCGGCCGGCCTGCGTTCTTCGTTCATTATCGGCTCGTCCTTTCGCTAGTGGGGTTGCGTGCGGCGGCGATGGTGAAGAGGGTGGTGAGGAGGGCGAGTCCGCCGTACCCGAGAGCGATCTGCGGCAGCGAGAAAGTGCTGGAGAGCTGGCCGGACAGGAGGTCG
Organism: Kribbella sp. NBC_01510; assembly: GCF_045040325.1. NCBI lineage: Bacteria > Bacillati > Actinomycetota > Actinomycetes > Propionibacteriales > Kribbellaceae > Kribbella > Kribbella sp. NBC_01510. The sequence continues at coordinate 4,464,397 of NZ_CP109418.1, forward strand.
GGAAGGCGGCGGCGCTGTAGCAGATGAGATAGATGACGCTGAAGATCGGTGCCCGGTCGGCCACGGTACTGCCGTGCAGCAGACCGCGGATCGCCGCGCTGACCGCGATACCCTGGGCGGCGCCGGCGACAACGGTCGCCGCGATGAAGACCGTCAGTGAACCGGCGGTGATCGCCGTGGTGATGCCGATCCATCGGGCCAGGAACACGGTCATGCCGACGCGCTGTCCTGCCGCGGGCGTGAACCGGCCGCCGAGCGGAGCGCCCAGGACGCTGGGCGCCATGAACGCGGCGAAGACCAACCCGAGGACAAGCGAGCTGCGGCTGTGCAGTTGATCCTCGACCAGCCCCGGCACGAATGCCTGGTAGAACGCCCCGGTCGCCCATGTGGACAGGAACACCGCGGCCGCAACCGGGAGCAGACCTCTGACACGGGACGGCACCCGGACGCTCGGTCGCAGTGATCGCCACGCGCCCGGCGTCCGGGTGACGGTTTCCGGACTGACAACGATCAGTACCGCAGACACAAACAGGGAGCCCACGGCAACCAAGTACGTGAGGTGACGCGGCGAGGGACCGTACTGCACCAGGGCACCGGAGGCGATGGCGCCGACGGCGAGGCCGAGCGTAACTGTCTGGCTGGACGCGACGGAGGCCAGCCAGGCCGGCCTGCTGGGCACAGCGTCGACGACGTACGCGGTGACATTGCTGCTGGCCAGCCCGGCGCCGAGGCCCATCAGGACCCGGCGGGCCAGCAGGGTGCCGACGGCATGCACGTTCAGCAACACCAGGCAGCCAAGGGCGAGTAGCCCGAGGCTCGCGATCGCGGTGGACCGGCGGCCGACATAATTCGACAGCCGTCCCATCACCAGCAGTGCGGCGAGGGTGGGGAGGTCGTACGCGACAACGGTCAGCGAGATGTCGGCGTTGTTGAACCCTTCCTCGGCCCGGTACAGGTTGAACAGTGGGATCGGCGCGGAGGACGCGGCAAACGCGGCCGCCAGCGAAACCACCGCCGACAAGAACGCCAACCGGAGCCTGCTGTCCCGGTAGACCTGGTCGATCACCGCGGGAGAGTCTTCCATCGAGCCGTACCTCTCTGACCGATGCCGCCGGCGTTCAGACGAAGGTGAACAGTTCGTCCGTGTCGAAGCGCGAGATCGGATTGCTGTACTGCTTCTTGGGGTCGGGATAGCCGAGCGCCAGCAAGACCGTCGTGGCGTGTCCGGTTTCCCGGATCTTGAACGCCTTGTCGACACTGGTCGGGTCGAACCCCTCGAGCGGCGTGGCTTCGACGCCGAGCTCAGCGGCGGCCATCATGGTCAGACCGACCACCATGTAGGTCTGCTTCTCCATCCAGTGGTTGACGTCCTTGTAGCCGTAGTTGCGCAGGTTCAGGAAGTCGCGCGTCATCGATTCCCAGAGCTCCTGCTTCGCCGGGTCCGGGAACCGGCCGTCGGCGCGCTCCTTGCTGAACACCGCCTCGACGTGGCTCTCGGGCAGATCGGCCCGGGTGGTGACGATGATGGTGTGCGAGGAATTCAGGACCTTCTCGCCGTTGTCCTGGAAGCGTTCGCCCAGGTTGTCCGCCAGCCGCTTCTTGCCTTCGTCGGTGGCGAGGACATAGAAGTGGTTCGGCTGAATGTTGGTCGACGTGGGCGTCGAACGCAGGAACTTCAACAGCTGCTGAAGTGTCTCCGCGGGGATCGTCCTGCTGGGATCGAAGTACCTGGTGAGGTGCTTGCCCATGAGCTTGTCGAGGTCCATGTCTGTCTACTTTCTTCCTGCAATCAAGGGTCTAGTTCTTGCTGTGGGCAAGTAGTTCGCCGACGCGCTCGAAGCTGATGCCGGTCGCAGCCGAGGCCAGGTCGCCCGCGACCAGAGCCTTGGTGGCTTCTTCAAGGGCCCCCATTGCGTGGACGTAGAGCCACGGACCCAGGCTGATTCGCTTGACGCCGGCCTTCTGCAGCTCAGCGACCGTCAGCACGTTGTCCGCCGGCGACACGAGGACGTTGACCGGTGTCGGTGCGACCGCGGTGATGATCGCGTTCAGCGCGTCGAGGTCAGGTGGGTACGGGGCGTAGAGCACATCCGCGCCGACTTCGGCGAAGGCTGTCAAACGCCGGATGGTGTCGTCGAGATCTGGGCGGCCCTGGATGAAGTTGTCGGTACGGCCGGTGACGACGATCCGCTCTTTGGCCGCGTCGACCGCGCTACGTACGCGTTCGACGGCTTCGTCGAAGTCGCGAATCGGTTGTTCCGGATTGCCCGAGGTGTCCTCGATACCGATACCGGCCAGGCCGTACTCGACGGCGGCCTCGACCGTCGCTGCGACGTCCTCGGGCGTTTCGCCGTACCCGTCCTCGAAGTCGCCGTTGATGGGCAGCCCGGTGAGCCGGCCGAGCAGTCCCGCATGCTCCAGATGCTCGTCGCGGGTGACTTCGTGGCGTCCGTCCGGCCTGCCGAGCGTGGCTGCCAGCGCTACCGACGAGGTCGCGATCGCCTCGAAACCGGCGTCGGCCAGCATCAATGCCGAGAGCCCGTCCCAGGCGTTCGGCAGGACGAGGCCACCGTCGCGGGTGTGCAGCGCCATGAACTTCTCATACAACTCGGAGCTCATCGCGTCAGCCGACCGCGTTGACGGCGGGGATGTCGATGTCGGTCTGGTTCACGTTGTTGATGAAGTTCGTGAGCAGCGCCTGCACCGCGATCGTGACGATCGCCAGGATCTCCGGGTCGGAGTACCCGGCGTCCCGGACCGCGGCGAGGTCGGCGTCGCGGACCTGTCCGCGGCTGTCGACCACCTGCTGAGCGAAGCGAGCCGCTGCGGCGCGCTTGGGATCGACCGAGCTGCCTGCGCGGGCGAGGTCGATGTCGTCGCTCGACATGCCGCCGAATTCGGACGAGGAGTACGAGTGGATGGCCAGGCAGTAATCGCAGCCGTTGACCTGCGACACGGCCAGCGCGATGCTGTGCCGGGTGCGAGCGTCCAGATCCCGGCTCATCGTGCCTTGCAGGCTCGTGACGACCTCGAGGACGGTCGGGTTCGAGGCAATGGTCTTGAACATGTTCGGGACGAACCCGAGCTGCGCGCCAACCTTGTCAAGGATCTGCCGCGGGCCGGCCGGGAGATCGTCCAGCGCGGGGGTCTTCAGTCGTGACACAGCGAATCAGCCTCCGGTAGGGGGATTGCGAATGGTTGGTGTCCGGCCGGCCCCGGTTCTTACTGCCACAAGTGCAGATCGAAAGATCCGCATCGTGGTCGCCACCAACGAACAACGCCTGCCATTCGAAGCGAGGACGGAGTTGATCACGTTGGAAACGCAAGAGCTGCAAAAGCTCGCAGATCACGTCGCCGTGAACCTGCCGGGCGCCGACCTGGAGCATCGTCTCGACCCGAACTGGGACCTCTACAAGGTGCATGGCAAGGTCTTCATGCTCATCACGGATCTGCCAGGACGGCCCGTCGTGGTCCTGAAGGCCGATCCGGACAACGCGGTGGCCCTGCGTGAGCAGTACGCAGACATCACCCCCGGCTATCACATGAACAAGAAGCACTGGATCACGGTGGAAGGCGGGGGCACCGTGGACGAGATCCTGGTGAAGCAGCTCGTCACTGACTCCTACCAGTTGGTGGCGCACCGCGGGACGTGATGTGGCGATTGGTGCGGGCGGTGAGGAAAGGTCCGGTGCTGGCCATGACACAGGTGGGGTATGGCTATGGAATCTGTTGCGAACTCGGTGCAGTTGCCGCCGCTGGACAATCCGAACGAGCGGGCGGCCGTCGGTGCGGAGTTGCAGGTCGTGCTGCAGGATCTGATTGACCTGTCGCTGATCGGCAAGCAGTTGCACTGGAGTGTGGTCGGGGCGGCTGCGCACAGCCTGCATCTGTTCCTCGACGAGCTGGTGGGGGAGTGGCGCGAGCTCGCGGATGTTGTGGCTGAGCGAGCAGTGACATTGGGATTCGTACCCGATGGGCAGAGCTCGGCAGTGGCATCCGGATCGCGTGTCGAACCTGTCGAGGTGCAGTCGTCGGCCGATCACGCGGTGGTCTGGGAGCTCGGTCGGCGGGTCGCGGCCGTGGCTGAGCGGATCCGTGAGCGGCTGGGCTCGGTCGGTGGGGCGGATCTGGTGACGCAGGACGTACTGATCAAGGTGGTCGGGATGTTGGAGAAGCACCAGTGGCTGCTGCGTGTGCAGCTGGGGAAGAAGGCCTGATGGCAGTCACCAGAGGTTTCCTCGGCCGACGACCGGCCGAGTCTTCGCGCGTACCTCCGGGCCAGTACCTGACCCGGGACTTCCCGGTACTGTCCGCCGGGCCGACGCCGTACACGCCACTGGACAAGTGGGACTTCACGATCCGTGGGACCGTGGACGAGCCGGTCTCCTGGTCATGGGCGGAGTTCCAGGCGCTGCCCCACGAGAAGGTCACCGTCGACATCCACTGCGTGACCAAGTGGACCAAGCTGGACACGACCTGGTCGGGCGTCTCGCTCGACACCCTGCTCAATGCCGCGTCGGGCCAAGCGTCACATGCGCTGGCGTTCTGCGACGGCGGCTACACGACGAACGTCCCGCTGGCGGATCTCCGCGGCGGAAAGGCCTGGATTGTGGACGAGTACGACGGCCGGCCGCTCGATCCGGAGCATGGCGGCCCGGCGCGACTTCTCGTACCGCACCTGTACTTCTGGAAGAGCGCGAAGTGGATCCGCGGGGTGGAGCTGCGCAGCGCGGATCAGCCCGGGTTCTGGGAGATGTTCGGCTATCACAACTATGGAGACCCGTGGAAAGAGCAGCGCTACCAGGGCGACTGACATGGCAGACCAGAACGGTGGTCTCGATCACCGTCGAGACTTCGCGGGTGAAGACCATCGCGCTGGCCATGCCCGATTGGGCCGGACACCGCGCCGGTCAGCACGTGGATGTGCGGCTGACGGCACCTGACGGGTACCAGACGGAGCGGAGCTACTCGATCGCGTCGGCGCCTGAGGACGCGTACCTGGAACTCACCGTCGAGCGACTCGAGGACGGCGAGGTGTCGCCCTATCTGGTGGACGAGTTGCGCCCGGGGGACGAGCTCGAGCTGCGGGGCCCGGTCGGCGGATACTTCGTCTGGGAGAACGAGCCCGGTGGCGCCCCGTTGTTCCTGATCGGTGGCGGATCGGGGATGACTCCGTTCCGGTCGATGGTCCGGCATCACCGCGCGAGCGGCAGCCGGGTGCCTGTTCGCGTGCTGTGCTCCTCGCGGTCGCTCGAACTGTTGATCTACCGCGAGGAACTCTTCAAGCTGGCTGCGGACGACCTGATTGATGTCTCGGTCACGTTGACTCGCGAGGCCCCGGACGATTGGCGTGGCTACCGCGGACGGATCGACCCGGCACTCCTGGCCACCACCGGATGGCCGGCCGGGGAGAAGCCGCTCACGTACATCTGCGGACCGACGGCGTTCGTCGAGGCCGCGGCCGCGGCCATGGTCTCTTTGGGGCATGACCCGGAACGGATCCGGACCGAACGGTTCGGCGGGACAGGAGGGTGACGACAATGCAACCTCTCGACGGCAATGCGATCGCGGGCGTCATGCACGATCTTTTCGCGCGAGACATGACGACCATGGGATACAAGTGCACCGGATGCGGGAAGACCGGTGTGGTGGCCGAGATGGCGGTGTACATGTCCGGTCCCGGCACGGTGGCTCGATGCAGGGACTGCGACACGATTCTTCTGATGCTCACCGAACGCCGCGGCATGTATTGCATCGATACGCCGGGACTGGCCTAGCACTGACGTACGACGAACCAGACTCGAGATCGCTCCCTGACTCCGCCACATCAAATGAGGGTCATTTCCCCGTCGCACCGGGCCTCGCGGCTGATTTGATCCGCGAGGCCCGTCGCTGTGCTGCGGGTCTTAGTAGGAACGAATTCCGATGATGATCTTGCCCTTGGTTCGTTCGGTGGAGTTGAAGGTGGCTACGGCGTCGTCGATGGGCACCACGGTGCCGATGTTCGTCCGCAGCCGGCCGTCGCGGACGCGTTGGACGATCTCGATGAGCTGCCCGCGGTCGGCCTCGACCACGAAGTCGATCGCCAGGCCGTCCGCGGGGCGTGCCTCGGGTGGTCCGACGACGGTGACCAGGGTTCCGCCGGGGCGGACCAGGGCCGCGGACCGCTTCTGGATGTCGCCGCCGATCACGTCGAACACCAGGTCGACGCCGCCGATGTCTTCGAGCGAGTCGTTGTCGAGGTCGACGAAGGCGTGGGCGCCGTAGTCGAGCGCCTTCTCCCGGTCGGCGGCGCGACCGGTGCCGATGACGTACGCACCGAACTCACGGGCGAGCTGCGTGACCATCGTCCCGACGGCGCCGGCCGCGCCGTGGGCGAGCACGGTCTGCCCAGCCTCGAGGCGGCCGTGCTGGAACAGCCCCTGCCACGCGGTCAGTCCGGAGATCGGCAGGCTCGCGCCGACCGTGAAGTCGACGTCGCCCGGGAGCGGCGCGAGGTTGCGCGCCTCGATCGCCACGTACTCCGCGAGGGTGCCGTCGCGGTGCCAGTCCGCGAGGCCGAACACCCGTTGACCGACGGACAGTCCGGTCGTGCCGTAGCCGAGCGCGGTGACCACGCCGGCCAGTTCGTGCCCGGGGATCGGCTGCTTCCGGTTGCGGTTGGTGCGATCGGTCCACGTCGACGACCACGTGACCTCGGTCGGAACGTAGCCCGAGGCGTGAATCTCGACGACCACGTCGTTGATCGCCGGCACCGGGTCGGGACGCTCGGCCAGCGTCATCCCACCCGTCCCTGCGCTCTCGTCCGCCACTACAATTGCCCTCATCCGGAACCTCCCTGGATCCAGCTCCTAGTTGCACCGCACTTTCGGTTCATATGCGTTGGCGGCACGCCACCCTCGACGTCTTACCACACAGGCCGAGTTCGCTGCGGGGCGTAAGATTCCGACCCGCACGACCACTAACCGTTATCAGAACCGGCTGCTGATCACAGACAGACGGAGGGTGAGAGGTCATGACCGCGTCGCGGGAGAGGCTCGAGCGGTTCTTGGCCACCGACCCGCGGGACGTCGGGTGCGATGAGGCGATGGCTGTCATGCACCTGTACGCCGAGTTGCTCGCCGCCGGCGTCGACGCCGCCGAACAGTACCCAGGGGTCGCTGCGCACCTGGCTGCCTGTGAAGCCTGCGCGGGGGATGTGGACGGGCTGCTTGCCGCTGTGCGGGAAGCCGAACTCCCCCCGGACTGAGATCGCGGTCACGGCGGGTTTCGCGGAACTCGGGACCAATTCAGCAGCCCACGGTGTTGTGCATAGTGACGGCGCAGCCAGCGACGTCAGAGAGGGAGAAATCGTGTCTCACGACTACAGGAAGACTCCGGAGGCGCTGAGCCGCCTCACCGCCAACCAGTTCCGCGTCACTCAGGACGGCGCGACCGAGCCCGCGTTCCGGAACGAGTACTGGGACAACCACGAGGCCGGGATCTACGTCGATGTTGTCTCCGGACAGCCCTTGTTCTCGTCGACCGACAAGTACGACAGCGGCACCGGCTGGCCGAGCTTCACCAGGCCGCTCGCGGCGGACGCCGTCCGTACGGAGACCGACAAGTCGTACGGGATGGTCCGTACGGAGGCGCTGTCCACCGGCGCCGGCAGCCATCTCGGCCATGTCTTCGGTGACGGCCCCGTCGCCGAAGGCGGTCAGCGGTACTGCATGAACTCCGCCTCGCTGCGTTTCGTCCCGGTCGCAGAGCTCGAGGCACAGAGCTACGGCGAGTACCGGTCACTGTTCGAGGCCACCAGTACGGAGGAGCACGCATCATGACGAGTGGAATTCACGACACCGGCGAGATCACCCGCCCGCCGGGCACAGAGACCGCGGTTCTCGCGGGCGGGTGCTTCTGGGGTGTGGAGGACCTGATCCGCCGGCAGCCCGGCGTGCTCGACACACGCGTCGGCTACACCGGCGGGCAGAACGACCACCCGACGTACCGCAATCACCCCGGGCACGCGGAGGCGGTCGAGATCGTCTTCGACCCGGGGCAGACGACTTACCGTGACATCTTGGCGTTCTTCTTCCAGATCCACGACCCGTCGACCAAGAACCGCCAGGGCAACGACATCGGTACGAGCTACCGGTCGGCGATCTTCCCGCTCACCCCCGAGCAGGACAAGGTTGCCCGCGAGACGATCGCGGACGTCGATGCGTCAGGGCTGTGGCCCGGCAAGGCGGTGACCACGATCGAGCCGGAGGCGCCGTTCTGGGAGGCTGAGCCGGAGCACCAGGACTACCTGCTGACGTACCCAGCGGGCTACACGTGCCACTTCGCCCGCCCGAACTGGGTCCTTCCGCACCGCACTACCGCCTGAGTCCATAACCCCTGAGGGCGTGCCCATCACTGAGGCGATGGGCACGCCCTCTCTGCGTGTTAGTCGTAGAACCGGGACAGGGTGGCGCGGGCCTTGTTGAGGGCCCGGCGCGGGGCGCGGACGCCGTTGTCGTCGGTGTCCGGCTCCAGCTCGTACGGGATGAGCCGGTCGCGGGCCGTGAGCGAGTAGGCCTCGTAGATGGAGATGGGTTGGTGCTTCTCGGTGTACTCGCAACAGGTGCACGGTAATCAGTGCAAGCAGCAGACCAGGCAGCAGTAGGACGTGCACGGTGAAGAAGCGTGGGACGAACGTGTCGCCGGGGAACTCGCCACCGAAGATGAAGAACTTCAGGTACGTGCCGATGACGGGTGATGGCTGGATCATGCCGTTGGTGATCCGCAGACCGGTGCCGGACAGCAGGTCGTCGGGCAGACCGTAGCCGATGAAGCCCTCGATGATGCCCAGGAACAGGGTTCCGAAGCCGATCAGCCAGTTCAGCTCGCGTGGTTTGCGGAGGGCGCCGGTGAAGAAGATGCGGAGCAGGTGCACCATCATCGACGCGATGAACAGCACCGCGGCCCAGTGGTGGATCTGCCGGATCAGCAGGCCGCCGCGAATGTCGAAGGTGATGTTCAGCGTAGACGCATACGCCTCCGACATGTGCAGGCCTTTGAGCAGGCTGTACGAGCCCTGGTACTCGACCTCGGCCATCGACGGCTTGAACCAGAAGGTCAGGAAGATGCCGGTCAGGATCAGGATGACGAAGCTGTAGAGCGCGATCTCGCCGCGCAGGTACGACCAGTGCTCCGGGTAGACCTTGCGAAGTCCTCCGGACCCGTCCTTCTTCGTACCTGATTTCAGGATGCCCACGCGCGCGTCGAGCCACTCGACCGGTGTGGGGAGTTGCTGATCAGCCATTGCGTTCACCTCTGGGGAACCATGAGCCTGGAGCAAAGGAACTATATCGTCCTCTTAGCGGCTCGCTGCCGTCGCACACAGTCTTATTTTGTGACGCTTGCCGCGTCAATGATGAGGACTGTATCGTCCATTAACTTGTCGCGACGATCTGCGGAGCTGCTGTGACTACATCTGAGCGGGCTGCCCTCAGCGAGGTGCAGACGTCGCCGGCCGGGACGTACCCGGGGACGAAGCTGGCCGGGTGGCTGACCACCACCGATCACAAGCGGATCGGCGCCCTGTACCTGATCACCTCGTTCAGCTTCTTTCTGCTGGCCGGAGTGCTCGCCCTGATCATTCGGGCCGAGCTGGTCAAGCCGGGTCTGCAGATCGTGAACGAGGAGGTCTACAACCAACTCTTCACCGTGCACGGCACGATCATGCTGCTGCTGTTCGCGACGCCGCTGTTCGTCGGCTTCGCGAACGTGATCATGCCGATCCAGATCGGTGCTCCGGACGTCGCGTTCCCGCGGCTGAACATGTTCAGCTACTGGCTCTACCTGTTCGGCGCCCTGATCACGATTGGCGGCTTCGCGACCCCAGGCGGTGCAGCGGACTGGGGATGGACAGGGTATTCGCCATTGTCTGCCGCTGCGCGTTCGCCGGGGGTCGGTGGAGACCTGTGGATTCTCGGCCTGTGGCTGTCAGGTCTCGGCACGATCCTCGGTGCGGTCAACTTCATCACCACGATCATCACCATGCGCGGTCCGGGCATGACGATGTTCCGGCTGCCGATCTTCTGCTGGAACGTGCTGGTGACCTCGTTGCTGGTGCTGATCGCGTTCCCGACCCTGGCCGGTGCGCTGCTGATGCTCGAGGCAGACAGGGCCCTGGGAGCTCATATCTACGATGCGGCGAACGGTGGGCCGATACTGTGGCAGCACCTGTTCTGGTTCTTCGGGCATCCCGAGGTGTACATCATCGCGTTGCCGTTCTTCGGCATCGTCACCGAGATCCTGCCGGTATTCAGCCGCAAGCCGATCTTCGGCTACGTGGGACTGGCTGCGGCCACACTCGGCATCGGCGCGCTGTCCACGACCGTGTGGGCGCATCACATGTTCGTCACCGGCGCGGTGAATCTGCCGTTCTTCTCGTTCATGTCCTTTCTGATCGCGGTCCCGACCGGGGTGAAGTTCTTCAACTGGATCGGCACGATGTGGGGTGGCGCCATCTCGTTCGAGACCCCGATGCTCTGGTCGGTCGGCTTCCTGACCACCTTCCTCTTCGGCGGTCTGACCGGCGTCATCCTCGCTTCACCCACGCTGGACTATCAGCTGTCGGACTCGTACTTCGTGGTCGCGCACATCCATTACGTGGTCTTCGGGACCGTGGTGTTCGCGATGTTCGCCGGGTTCTATTTCTGGTGGCCGAAGTTCACCGGCCGGATGCTGGACGAGCGGCTGGGCAAGCTGCACTTCTGGTTGCTGTTCATCGGGTTCCACACGACGTTCCTGGTGCAGCACTGGCTCGGAGTGGAGGGCATGCCGCGGCGGTACGCCGACTACAAGGCGAGCGAGGGGTTCACCGTGCTGAACGAGATCTCGAGCATCGGTGCGTTCATCCTGGGCCTGTCGATGCTGCCGTTCTTCTACAACGTCTACAAGTCGCGGAAGACGCCGAAGGTGGGTGTCGACGATCCGTGGGGCTGGGGCCGGTCGCTGGAGTGGGCGACCAGTTCGCCGCCGCCGCGGCACAACTTCGAGAAGCTGCCGCGGATCCGATCGGATTCGCCCGCCTTCGACCTCCATCACCCCCACGCGACCAGTAAGCACGCGAGCCTCAGTGGCCACCAAGGAATCGAAGGCAAGTCGAGCAAGGAAGGCGTTGGTCACGATGGATGACGTATTGCAGGGGATTCGGGCCGAGGACGGTGCGGCGGTTGCGGCTGCTGACATCCCGAAGGCGGTGACTGCCCGCCGGTTGGTGTACACCGACGGTGCGACCCAGGTCTTCACGGCCGACGGGAAGACGACCTACACCGAGCGCGGCGGCGACAGTCCAGGGGAGTGGTACCTCGACGACCAGGGGCGGTTCTGCTCGTTCTGGCCGCCGTCGTATCGGGCCTGTTACGCGCTTCGCTGGATGGTCGACGACACGCGGATCGTCGGACTCAGGTTCACCGGCCTGAGCGACGGTGTCACGTTCGAAGGTCGCTACGAGTAGCGTTCGCGACCAGCGCTTGCAGCGTGGGAATCACGTCCGTCTCGAACCACGGGTTCTTGGCCTGCCAGCGGAAGTTCAGCGGGGAGGGGTGGACGAGCGGAATCCGGTCGGGAAGGTAGTCCCGGCAGGCGCGGACGGTCTCGGTGAGGTTCTTCTTGGCGCTGGTCCCCAGATAATGTTTCTGGGCATAGCTCCCGATCAGAACGGTGAGCCGGACGGCCGGCATCAACTTCAGGATCCTCGGGTGCCACAACGGCGCGAAGTCCGCCCGCGGCGGGAGATCGCCGTGGGCGCCTTTGCCCGGATAGTAGAAGTCCATCGGCAGCAGAGCGATTGTGTCCGGGTCGTAGAACTGTGCGTCGGTGGCGCCCAGCCACTGCCGCAGCTTGACGCCGCTCGGGTCGTTCCACGGGACCTGGCTCTCCTGAGCCTGCTTGCCGGGGGCCTGGCCGATGACAACGATCCTTGACCTCGGTGACGCCGAGTAGATCGGCTCGTACCCGCGCTCCGTCGCCCACGCGTTCGAAGCGTGGTTCCTGATCTCGTCGCGGATCCTGGCGAGGTCGTCCATCCGGGTCTCGATTCGTCGGGGAGTAAGGGCGCCGCAGACCCGCGACACCGTCTAGCAATGACGAGGTCGCCGTCCGGCGACCTCGATGCACATTCGTGTCGGACCGGCCGGTCGACCTTCCGGGGTTCTCGCAGTTCGTCCGGCCCGCTATCCCCGAGGGACAGGTCGTCATCGATGGCAGCGACGATCGGCATCGTGGGCTCCGGTGCGGTGGGGCGAGCGCTGGCCGCGCATATCGTCGCGTCGGGCCAGGACGTCGTACTGTGCAACAGCCGCGGCCCGGCGACGCTCGAACCTGTCGTGGAGGAGCTTGGCCCCCAGGTCAGTGCGCTCGAGATCAGCGCTGTCGCGGCCGCAGATCTCGTCGTGTTCGCGATCCCGTGGCCCGCGGTCGTCCCGCTGCTCGAGGAGTTGCCGCCATGGCACGGCCGGATCCTCGTGGATGCCACTGCACCCGCGAGCCACTTTCGGCAGCCGGGCCGGTACGAGCTCGGCGGGCTGACGACGAGCGAGGTCGTACAGGCCTCCGCCGCCGGCGCGAGGGTGGTCAAAACCTTCTGTACGTTGCCGGCCTCGGTACTGGCCCTGCCGCCCGCGAACGAGGCGGGGCGGCGGGTGATGTTCCTGTCCGGCGACGACGAGGACGCCCGAGCGGCGGTCGGCGCTCTCATCGACGACATCGGCTACGCCGCGGTCGACCTGGGGAGCTTGTCGACCGGCAGCGCCCTGCAGCAGCCCGATGGTCCATTGGCCGCCGGGACCTACGACTCGCTGCTGACGGTGTCGGTGAATAGGACGGTTTAGACCCGTTCTCTGACGGTGAAACGATCAGTCAATGCCTTTTAGGGCTGGTGATCGCGATGATTGGACGGCCTCATGAATGGACGGTATCGTCCATGTTATCGTTTCGTCGATCAGCACGGACGTGCCGGACCTGTGGTCACTACGGTGCGTTGATCGCGGGAGATTCCAGTGAAGAGAGAGAGTTCCGAGTCGTTGACGCAGGTGCGGGTCGTCTCTGCAGAGGTCGCGGGGGAGAACGAGGTCTGGGTCCGCGACCTGAGCGGCGACGGAGATCAGCGCGAAGGCGCGAGCCGTCGCCTGTACGAAGTTCTCCTGCGCGCGGCAAGGTCAGAGGTGGGGCGGCGCGCCTCCAGGCTGCGGCTCGCCGGACCGGAGTTGGACGACATCGCGCACCAGGCCGCCGCGGATGCTCTGCTGACGATCTGCGGCAAGGTCGAGACGTTCCGCGGTGACTGCAAGTTCACCACCTGGGCGTACAAGTTCGTGATCTTCGACGTGGCCGCCAAGATCAACCGGCACTTCTGGCAGCGGGCCGGGGTCAGGTTCGACGACGAGGACTGGGAACGGCTGCCAACGCGACTCGGCATCGGGCCAGAAGCTCACGCCGAGAGCCGGGATCTGATGGAGGCTGTGCATCGCGCTGTCAACGAGACGCTGACGGCGAAGCAGAAGCTGGTCTTTGTCGCGCTGGTGCTGAACGGAATGCCGACGGATGTGCTCGCTGATCAGCTCGGATCGACGCACAACGCGATCTACAAGATGATGTTCGATGCCCGCCGCAAGCTGCGGGCCGCTCTGATCGAGGCCGGCTACCTACCGGAGCAACAGCTCGCTTGAGCAGCTCAGCGATCGCCGCAGTACGAGAAGCCTTGTCTTGACAAGGCTGCCGTCACCGTTGGGTGCGTCGCGCTGAGATACAGCCGGCATCCCGCGATCCAGCAGTGCCGCTGGATCTCGTCGACGAGGCCCGGCAGGTCGAATCCTTCCGCGAGGCCGGTCACCTTTCCGAGATCGAGCAGTACGGCCTCCGCGAGGACGGCGAGGTCGTGGAACTCGGCCCGGACCGCGGTCGCGGTCCGGGCGTCGAACACTCCACAGACATCGATTCTTGCCAGCCGGTCCTCAATCATCAGCCGGACCCGCCACGGCTTCGTCAGCATCAGGACCTGACGACCTCGTCGTAGAACGTGCTGATCTCGTCGGCGATCTGTTGCAGGCAGTCCTCCAACGCGAAATGTCCGGAGTCGAGGCGGACCAGTTTCGCGTCGGGGAGCTCGCACAGATAGGCCTCTCCGCCGGCGGGGGTGAAGAAGATGTCACCTTGGCCCCAAGCAGATCAGCGTTTTGGGCTGGTCCCGGCGCAGTCGCGCCTGCCAGGCCGGGTACATGGCGATGTTCGTCCGGTAGTCGTGGAACAGCTCCAGTTGCGCCGTACGCGCGTTCGGCCGGGTCAGGAAGTGCAGGTCGAGGTTCCAGTTGTCCGGGCTGATCTTCGCCGGATCGGGGTGGCCGGTGAGGTAGATGGCCTGCACCGTTTCCGGTTCGAGGAGGACGTCGATCGGTGGTTCGGTGCTGCGGCCGACCCCGAGGCCGTTCCGCAGCCCGTCCCAGAGCTCGGTGAGCCCTTCCTCGTAGATGTTGGCGTTCTGGATGATCTGCCACCGGAACCAGTCCCGATGCAGCGAGATCAGCCGGTTACCCACCGGACCGCCGTGATCCTGCATGTACAGGCCCATCGGTCCGGCGAAGTCGATGGCGAGCAACGTCTCGTCGACGATCTCGGCGAGATGATCGAAGGTGTACTCCCAGTTGGCCGGATCGGGCAGCTCGGTGTTTCCGCAGCCGGGGTAGTCGATCGCGACCAGATGGAACCTGTCGGCCAGCGCCGGCATCAGGTTCCGGAACTGGTGGGACGAGGCGGGGAATCCGCCCAGCAGCAGGAGTTTCGGTGCTCCCGGTTTGCCGGCCTCGCGGTAGAAGACCTCCATCCCGCCGGCGGACACGGTCCGAAAACTCGTCATCGACACTCCACGCTCATTCCAGCCGGATGTGATCGAGCGCGCGCTCGGCCGCGGGCCGTCAGTTGCGGCCGGCCATGACGCCGCCGTCGACGTTCAGGATCGCTCCGGTGATCCAGCTCGCCTCCGGTGAGAGCAGGAACACGATCGAGGACGCGATGTCCTGCGCGGTTCCGACCCGTCCGAGCGGGTGGAAGCCGTCGAAGCTCTTCACGGTCTCTTCGAGCTTGTCGGCGGGGACGAAGCCCTCGTACAACGGAGTGGCCACGACCGCCGGAGCGACCGCGTTGACGCGAATGCCGTCTGCCGCCAGTTCCATGGCGAGGTTGTGGGTCAGCGCGTGCAGGCCGGCCTTCGCCATCGAGTAGGCGGTCGCCGGCGTCGCCGCGATCGCCTGGTGGGCCCACATGCTGCCGATGTTGACGATCGCGCCGCCGGAGCCTGCGGCCTGCATTCCCCGTACCACCGTCTGGGTGAGGAAGAACGTGGCCCGGCTCAGCTCCAGGTACGCGTCGTAGTCCTCCTGGCTGTAGTCGAGGAATCCCTTGGGGATGAAGAAGCCGGCCGCATTGACCAGCAGCGTCGCATCCGCGTGCTCCGCGGCGAGCTGTGCCTGTACGTCCTCGACCTGCTTGCGATCCGCCAGGTCCGCGGTGATGCCCCAGGCCTCACCCTTCTTGCCGAGCTCAGCGACCGTCTCGTCGACCTTGGCCTGCTGGCGCCCGACGATCACGGCAGTGGCGCCTTGCCCGGCAACGTCACGTGCCGTCTGCAGTCCCATGCCGCTGCTCCCACCGACCACGATGAGCTTGCGACCTTCGAAGTATCCACTCATGACCGTCTCCCTCGATCCGTACGGGCCGGAATGACCCGGATGTTCCTACTTGTGTGCCGATCGAGGGCCCGGTCTTACCGCTTCTGAGGATCCTGATCGCGGCGCGGCAAGTAAGAGACAGGTGCTGTCCGGACTCCAACTAACATGCACGGAAGTCTGAGCCCGGCACGGGCCTTCGTCGGCAGAGTTGCTTTGGTGACAGGCGCAGGTCGCGCGGTCGGCCGGGCCATCGCCCAGCAATTGGGTGCCGCCGGTGCGGCAGTCGCGGTGGTCGCGACCTCGAGAGCTCGCGCCGACGCCACGGTGGACGCCATCCGGTCGGCCGGGGGCGAGGCGTCCGGGTTCACCGCCGATCTGGCTGATCCCTGGTCGATTCCCGGCCTCGTCCAGAGCGTCGAGCAGGTCTTCGGCGAGGTCGACATCCTGATCAACAACGCTGCAACGGTGGCACCGCTGGGCCCGGTAGCCAATCTCGACCCGGCGGCCGTACTGCGTGCCCTCAGCATCAATGTCGCGAGTGTCGTGACGCTGTCCGGCGCGGTGATCCCGGCGATGATCCGTCAGGGCTGGGGACGGATCGCCAATGTCTGCGGCGTCGTCGGCGACTTGGACTCGTGGCCCGGCGGAAACATCTACGCGGCCTGCGTCGCCGCGCTGGAGGCACACACCGCGTACCTTGCTACCGAGCTGGTCGGGACCGGAATCACGGTCAACGCCCTCCGCGCACAGAAGATGGGCGAATCACTGCGGACCTGGATCGCCGCGATCGATCCGGAGGCGATCGATGACCCCTTGATCCGGCGCTTCGTGATCAGTCAGAAGGACGCCGGCGGCGCCGACTCCGGCCGGCAGGCGACAACCCTGCTGCATCACCTGGCCACGGCCCGGACGGGCCAGGTCTGGAACGTCGCGTATGACTCAACGGACTGAGCCAAGGGCGTCGACGGCGTGGTCATCCTGCTCACCTTCGGCACCGGTATCGGCAGCGCGCTGCTGCTCGACGGCCAGCTCGTGCCCAACACCGAGCTCGGTCACCTCGAGCTGGACGGGTACGACGCGGAGGAGAAGGCCTCCTCGGCGGCGAAGGACAACGAGGGCCTGTCGTACAAACAGTGGGCCAAGCGAGTGCAGCGATACCTTCGGCACGTGGAGAACCTGTTCACCCCCGACCTGTTCGTGGTCGGCGGCGGGGTCAGCAGGCACGCCGACAAGTGGGTGCCGCTGCTCGAGATCTCCACTCCGGTGAAGCCGGCTCAGCTGCTCAACAACGCCGGCATCGTCGGCGCGGCGATGGCCGCGCACGAGAAGTTCACCGAGTAGGCCAACTACAACCTACCGGCTCTTGTTGACGAGATCGCCGAACAGCTTCTGCCCCCGGGCAGCCGCCGACCACGACCCTGAGTAGCGCAAACCAGCGGGCGGATGCCCGTCAGCCGGGACCGCGTCCGGAGGTGGACCTACTGCCGCCTAGCAGGGGCTAGCTCCAGTGGGCGCCAACACGGCCGGGCGGCCCAACAAGGGGGCTCGCAATGCAGGTATTCGGCGACGCGGCGGCTGATTGCGGGCACTCACTGCCCGGCGCGTCGTGTCGTGGTCGTGGTTGGCTTGGCGCGCAGGTCTCACAGGGCTTAGACGGTTTCGGCGGCGAGGTGATCGAGGACTCGCGCGGTGGAGTAGAGGATGGCGCATCACGCCGCCTCGCTCAGGACGGACTCGACGATCCAAGAGCCGGTCTCGCGGTCGAAGACCTGCATTCGGATGGCGGGCTCGGCCGGGTGCGTGTCCGCACAGTAACTGCACGTCCCGTCCAGGCGGCGGTAGTAGCCGTGCTCGTGGGTGTGGTCGTTCACCAGATTGCGTTCGCCCAACGGGAGGCCACGGTCGTGACTGCGTGGTCGGCGGTGCACTGGACCTCGACACAATGCTCGCTGCCGTGGCCGCCGTTGATGACGGCCGGCTCCCTGAGCGCGCCGACCCCAGTGCGGAGCTCCTCGCCTCGGACGTCACCCCCGATCTCTGCGCGACCGCTGAATTGGTCGCGCGCCTCGGTCGAGTGCGACGCAGGCCCGGCAGGCATGATGTGGGCGGCGCTGTTCAGGATCCCGCGGCTCGGCGCCAACCCGTAACCGGCCACGGTGGACAGCGAGGTCGCGGGGGTGAGATCGACGGTCATCGTTGCCCTCTCTGTCGGCCGGCAGCTGCCGAGATCGCGTCTTCATGGGAGTAAAGTGGCCATGCGGTGTGTTCCGCGTCTCACCTTGAGAGGCGGTGAGGTTCTCGGCGATGACCGACGACTGGGGCGCGACGCTGCTCCGGGCCAGGGAGCGGCTGCTGACCGGTGGGCGGATCGAGGAGATCGAGGGGCCGAGCGCGGAGATCCTCGCCTCGTGGCGTCGCTCGTCCGACGACGGCGTCGACGCCAACGAGCTCACCACCTCGTACGTCGAGAACGTCAACCTCGCCTCACGTCTGGCCAGGGCGGCAAGCTCCGTCGTCGACGGGGTCGCCCAGGACGTGGCCGGCAGCCCCGTCTCGGCGATCCTGGCCGACAGTCGCGGGCGGGTGCTGCTCCGCCGTTCTGGGGACGGTGACTTCGAGCGCCGGCTCGACTCGGTCCTGCTTGCGCCAGGGTTCAGCTACGCCGAGCACCATGTCGGGACCAACGGCATCGGCAGCGCCCTCGAGGATCGGGGAGCGTATGCGGTTCGCGGACACGAGCACTTCTCCGAGCCACTGCAGGACTTCGCCTGTTTCGGCGCCCCGGTCCGTGACCCGTTCAGCCACCGATTCGTCGGCGTGCTGGATATCACCACCTGGGCCGCGTGCGCCAACCCGGCCCTCGCGGCGCTGGTGCGACAGGCGGTGGCCGTGGTCGAGGCGCGGCTGGTCGCACTCCGCGGACAGGGCGAGCGGATGCTGCTGGACGAGTACCTCGGTGCCTCACGGCGGTCCGGATCCGCCGTCCTCGCGATCAGCGACAGCGTCTGGATGTCGACGCCGGAGGTGGCGCGGGTGATCGGCGCGGTCGAGCACGGTGACACGTGGACCATGGTGCGGGACGCCCTCGGGCGGTCGGACGCCGCGGAGACACCGCTGACCATGTCCGACGGCAGGGAGACGATGCTTCGGCTCCGCGCTGTGCGCCGCGGCAACGAGCTTGTGGGCGCGCTGGCCTTCCCGTCCGGTACGACGCCCCGGCCGCCCGCCCGAAGGAGACCGGTGGCAGGCATGCTCCCCCGATTCGCCGCCAGCACTCCGGCGGTGCTGGATGCGGCGCGGAGAGTGAGCCGGCATTGCGCGCAACGCGATCCGCTCGCGGTGATCGGCGAGCCCGGGGTCGGCAAGGCCGCCTTGGTGGAGGCGGCGCTGCAACTGCATGCCGCGGGCAAGATGGTCGTCGTTCGTGACGCGGTCCGGAATGCTGGCCCGGACGATCTCGACCGGCTGATCACCGACGTCGGCGCAGCGCTCCGCGCGGGGTCGCCGGTCATGGTCAAGCACGGCGAGCGCCTGACGGCCAACGCGCTCGACCGGCTGTGCGCTGAGGTGCGAGCGGTCACCGACGCCGGCTGGCTGGCGCTGACCGTCTGCGTCGCTGAGGGCGACCCGATCACGCCCGAACTGGGCACCACTGGCGTTCCGACCGTGCTAGTACCGCCGCTGCGGGAGCGGATCGAGGATCTCCCGGCGATCGTCGCGGCGCTGCTCGCCCGGCAGCCCGGAACGCGTTCCGTCGCGGTCACCGAGCAGCTGATGACCAGGCTCCAGCACGAACGCTGGCCGGGGAACGTGGCCGAGATCAACGACCTGCTAGCCGAGATGCTGCGTGCCACCGATCTCCACAAGCTCGACATTTCCGACTTGCCGGCTCGCTTCGGTCGCGGGCTGCGCCGCCGGCTTACCCCGATGGAATGGCTCGAGCGCGGGGCCATCGTGCGGTCGCTGCGCGCCGGCGAGGGTCGCAAGGACGTGGCGGCCACGTCGCTCGGGATCTCGCGGGCGTCGATCTACCGTAAGATCAGGCTCTTCGAGATCACCCCGGACGAATACATCTGATCCGGGCGGTACTCGTGCTGGAGCCGCCTGTCCTACCGGCTGGCCGACGGAACTGCGCACCTAGTCACCTACCATGGCCGGGACCTGCCGGCGGGCGTCGGCCAGCTGTGACCGCAGTGGAGCAGGACACGAGGGTGACGGCAGGTACCAATGACACCGAGAAGGCGGCTCGGCGTCGCCTGCGTCCACCGCTAACAGCGACCTAGTTCTTTGCGGTCGTGGCCTAAGCGCCGGAGACGGTAACAGGTAGAGGGAAGACAGCGCGGCTCCCTTCCAGGACAAGCTGTCTTCCCGCTTGATATCAGCTACATCGGCTGGAAGGTCCAGGCGGCGTTCCGCCGCTCGGTGATGGTCCCTGTGGCAAAGGGGCGCGGTCCCCAACGCTGCTGTTCTGAACCCTGGGACCTGGAGTCAACGGAACATGACCCAAGGTAAATCCGCAAGGGTGTGACCCGTATCTCATGTTGAGACGCAAGTCCGTCGTCGCTGCGCTTTCATCGCTCTAACGCCCACCTCCGGAGCCGTTCCACCCCCCGGCCGGCTCCCGACCCTGGAGGCAGTCCATGAGCAGGCAGAGTCTCACCAAGGCGCATGCCAAGATGACCGAACTGTGGTGGGAGCCGACCTTCGTCACCGCGGCGGTCCGGTTCGGCACCGACTACACGTTCGAGACGGTGCGGAAGAAGGATCCGCTGAAGCAAATCATGCGGTCGTGCTTCCCGATGGAGGAGGAGAAGGGCAACCAGGTGTACGGCGCCATGGACGGCGCGATCCGGGGCAACATGTTCCGGCAGGTCCAGCAGCGCTGGCTGGAGTGGCAGAAGCTGTTCCTCAGCATCATTCCGTTCCCGGAGATCTCCGCGGCTGACCTTTGCGTGAGGTTGTCGAGTGGTGCCCGTGGTGTCGCTGTCGATCAGCATTGTGAGGATCTGTGCCGATCGCTGCGCGCTGCTTCCTGTGTCGGCTGGGCTCATGCCGAGGGCGTCGGCTCGGCCGTTGCCGGGGCTGATGATCGTGACGCCCTGGCGAGCCAAACCGACCGACCGCCATGCCACCGCGACCAGGACACCGGAGCATGCGAGCTCGAGGCGATCTCACATCGGATGCCGGACCTTACCTGCTCGGACGATGGAACAGGACGATATAGCCCACCTGTCGAGATGTCTCTGGAGGTCGCGGGGGAGCGATGCTGTGTTTGCAGTCAGGCCGACTTGAGCGTGACGGTGCCTAGCTCCTTCAGCTCCTGTGCGATGAATGACGCATCTTCGCGGAAGGAGGTGACGAGTCCGCGCCTGACACGTCGCCGCTTGGGTGCTGGCTGGATGGAGTCCCGAATGGACGATGGCGTCCATGTTGCTGTTTCACCGGTCGACACAGGTGTGTCGGACCTGTGGTCACTGCGTTGAGTTGATCGGCGGAGATCCATGAAGAGCGAGTGTTCCGAGTCCTTGTCGCAGGTGCGGGTCGTCTCTCCAGAGGTGGCCCGGGAGAACCGTGCCTGGGTTCGCGACTTGAGCAGCGGTGGAGATCGGCGTGAGCTTGCGAGCCGACGCTTGTACGAGTTTCTCCAGCGGGCAGCGAGGGCAGAGGCCGGGCGGCGGGCGGCTAGGCTGCGACTCGTCGGCCCGGAGCTGGACGACATCGCACACCAGGCCGCCGCGGACGCCCTGCTGGCGATCTGCGGCAAAGTCGAGACGTTCCGCGGTGATTGCAAGTTCACCACCTGGGCGTACAAGTTCGTGATCTTCGACGTGGCCGCCAAGGTCCACCGGCACTTCTGGCAGCGGGCTGATGTTGCGTTCGACGACGAGGACTGGCAGCGCCTTCCCGCACGAGTGGGGATCGAGCCGGAGTCGCATGCCGAAAGCCGGGATCTGATGGATGCCGTGCATCGCGCCGTCGACGAGAAGCTGACGGCAAAGCAACGGATGGTCTTTGTCGCGATGGTGCTGAAGGGCATGCCCACCGATGTCCTCGCTGATCAGCTCGGCGCGACACACAACGCGATCTACAAGATGATGTTCGACGCCCGCCGTAAGCTGCGGACCGCGTTGGTCGACGCCGGCTACTTGCCGGAGCAGCAGATCGCATGAGCAACGTCTCGACGGCACTGGATCGATTTCTGCGGACCGACCCGATCGATGGGGGGACCTCAGGTTGGCCGAGCAGCAGTCCGGGGCAGAATGAAAGATCTGCCGGCGAGGAGGTTCAGATGGCGGTCATCAACCGCGGGTTCGAAGGCAGAAGCGGATCCGATGATCACAGACTCCCACCTGGCCAGCAACTCACCGACGACTTCCCGGTGTTGTCAGCGAGCGTGACTCCACTGATCCCCAAGGACAAAGTTGACGGTCACGTCGGAGACCGGTGTGCAGCGACGCTGGAGCTGGCACGACGTGCTGGCTCTTCCATCCGAGTCGGTCTTGGCCGACATCCTGCTTCCCAACCTCCTTCACCTCAGCCAGAAACAGCTCAGCCACCACGGACACCCGAGTCTGAGGCTCAATCTCCGCAGGCACGCTCAACGTCGCCCGAGTCCCCAGCACAATCCTGAGATTGTTCTTCGCCTCAGTAGCGGTCTTCCCCCCAAGATGCCACCCGCCGAGTTGGACCATTGAGGGCCCGATACCTGGCCTTTGGCCTCGAATTGTCCGGGCGCCCATTGCCGTCCCATGCACGGCCCAGAAGAACAGCAGCGGTGCACCGTCCTCGATCCACACCCCGACCGGCCGGCCAGCATCCACGCCACCAGCACCACGCGGGATCCCAACGAGACGGTCCCGCCCAGGGACACGGTCCGCTCGACCTCGACGATGCCGGTCTCGGGACGTTTCCGCGACCCCAACGACCCCGAGCAGCGAGCACGGAGCAGCCAGGCACGCGGCGGTCGGCTAGGTTCGGCGACGTGACACGTGAGCACGTGCAGGCTCCTACGGATCAGAAGTCCGGCGCCTGGTGCACCTGGTCGGCCGACCAGGCGTGAGCCGAGCCCGGGTGGTCGAGATGCATGGCATGACTCGTGGCACGAAACGACGGATACGCCTGGGGAATCTCGCGCTCGCTGGGGGAGGCCGCGTTGCTAGAAGCGCTGGTGGAGAGCAGATGCGACGCTGTAGTTCTTCCTCGTAATGAGAAGGTCGTCGGTCCGACGTCGACAGGTGGCCCAACCGGCAGCGCGTGGCGCGGAGGCAGCACCCGACCGGCCGACAACGTACGGATCTGCCGAATAGCGGACGTTCAGCCTGATGAGATCGCGAGCAGTTTCGCCGCCGGGCGCCGCTGCTGGTCACCTTGGCACTGAAGGTCAACGCGCTCGTGGGGATCAAACAGGCACCGAACAGCTTGGCACTTGTCGCCGCGACCGGCTCCCTGCTGTCAATCTCGCCAATCCGTTCTTCGGGAAGATGAGCGACCGCACCTCGTCGAAGCTGGGCATGCGGCGGCCATGGATGGCCATCGGCCTGGTGGTCGGCCCCCTCGGCGTCCTCGTTGTCGCGTTGGCACCCAACATCCCGGTCGTCCTGCTCGGATGGTGCATCGCCCAGGTGTTCTTCAACGCACTGCTCGCCGCCATGGTGGCGGTGCTACCAGACCAGGTCTCGGTCGTTCAACGCGGTCAGGTCTCCGGTGTCCTGGGTGTCTGTGTGCCCATCGCGTCGGTGAGCGGCACCTTCGTGGTCAAGCTCTTCACCGGCAACCAGCTCACCATGTTCCTGGCCCCGTGCGCGATCGGCGGATTCTTCATCCTCCTCTTGGCGGTCACGTTGAAGGATCGCCGGCTTGCCAAGGCGGACAAGCCATCGCCAGCAGCTTCAACGGTTTCCTGGTCGGGATGGCCATCGGCGGACTCGGCTTCGGCGTGTATGCGGCCGTCGACCTCGCGCTAGTTGTCACGTGCTGCCGGACAAGGACAACGCTGCCAAGGATCTCGGCCTGTTCAACATCGCGGGCGCGCTTCCGTTCTCCATCGCGCCCGCGATCGCGCCGGCCATCCTGGCGATCAGCAGCGGCAGCTACGGCGTGCTTTACGCGATCGCCGGGCTCTGCGCCATCATCGGAGCATTCGCCATCCTGCCCGTGAAGGGTGTTCGTTGAGCGCCCACATCGACGAAGCGGCCGGGCCCCTCGTGGGCCCGGCCGCGTTTTCGACGCTCAGACGGCGACCTCGCGGTAGGCGGGCGGGGTTGCCTCTTCGCGGATGGCATCTGTGATGGGGCAGGGCTTGAAGCCTTTGACGATCAGATAGACGCCCAGCGAGAGCTCCCACAAGGCGATCGGGATGACGGCGATCCCCGTCACCGTGCCGACCCGGTCGACGACGCCGAACATCGTCAGAACTACCGCGGTGAGGTGCAGTGGGGCTCCGATGAGTCCGATCATGGGAAGGACGCGTGGCACGAGGCCGGATCGGTACAGCAAGGTGCCCAGCAGGATGGCGTTGATGCCCGGCATGAGGCTCCCTCCGAGCGTGAACGCCCAGTGGTAGGTCGCGACGTGCGACGCGCCGATGGCGGCCAGCGAGGCTGCGTCGGCTCCGGCCGCTGTGCCCAGGTCCTGGTGCAGGGTCACGAGCGAGAGGAGGCTCGCGACACCGGTGAAGAGCATGGCGGCTTCAAGGGTGCGGGAGGCGACGAAGCCGAGCGCCATGCCTTGGTTCTGTCGCTTGACCACCGGATACAGCGTGATGGCGGTGCCGATGCCGGCGAGGGCGACGATGACCTCGAGGAAGCAGCCCCATAGGGCGGGGGTGTCGGCGGCGGAGCTGATGATGAAGTCCTTGCCCTTCACCGAGCTGTAGAGGGCTGGGGGGGCGAGTGTGGGGATTGAGACGAAGGTAATCAGGTAGAAGATGCCCGCGACGAGCGAGGTCTTTCGCGTTGGGTCCTTCGGGACTCGTTTCGTTGCTGCGGTCTGGACGGTGGTGGCCATGTCGGTCTATCCCTTTTCGCGATTGATCTTTAGTGGGTTGATGAGCTATCGAGGATCGGCGGTGGGTACATCGGGCTGGTCGGGCTCGACCTGAGTGACCGAGACCAGCGGCAGGCCCATGTCGCGGATCTTCTGGAGCAAGCCATACAGCGCGGCCTGGTCGACCACCGAGCCTTGGATGAGGGTGGTGCCGTCGTTCTCGTTGGTGATGGTCAGTCCGTCGAACCAGCCGGCCCATCGGGAATCCAGGTGCCCCTTGAGGCGGATTTCGTACGGTCCGTTCGTTCGCATGCTCGAAAGGTAGGAACGGATGTGGTGAGCGGGCATCACCACGTGTGGTGATCTATGTGGTGATCTGGCCGGCGCCGGGTTCAGCGGTCGCGGGTCCGGGACAACAGGTCAAGCTGCTCGGCCCGGCGCACCGCTGCCCGACGGTTGTTCACGCCGAGCTTGGCGTAGATGTTCTTGGTGTGGGTCCGCACGGTGTTCAGGGACACCACGAGCTCGCGGGCGATGTCCGGGCCGTCCAGGTCGGTCCCGAGCAGCCGAAGCACTTCCAGCTCGCGTTTGCTCAGTGGCTCAACCAAACCCTGTCGGTCCTCGGGCAAGCCCTGACTGACGGGAGGGCTGTCCTCAGTCTTGTCAACGGCCGCCAGGAGCCGACGCACATCGTCCCGGGCGATCCCCTCTTGTTCGCCAGGTGCTACCCGTGCGGCAGCTCTCAGCAGTATGGCCATGGGTGCGCCCTCATCCGCGAACACTCGGACGTAGCCCTCCGGCTCAGACAGCGTCAGCGCACGTTCCAGCGATACAAGCGCAGCCGGGATCTCGCCTCGCGTCTGGTGGGCAAGCGCCTGCAGCACCAGGATCTCGATGACGCTCCCCGTCCTTCCCCCCTCTTCTGCTGCTTGCAGGAGCCGATCCAAGAGCTGGGTCGCCTCGTCGATGGAGCCCTCTGCACGCTCTGCCCTGGGCTGGGCCAAGAGCACCCTGACCAGGGTGATGTGCTCGAACTCGCGCAGGTAGCTGAGGTCGTCCGTGGCGGAAAGACCCTGCTCACGCACCCAGCCGATCGCTTCACCCAACGCCCCCTGCTCGACCCAGACCCGTGCCCTCCACGCCGGGACCGGCCGCACGTTGGGGAAGAAGTCACTGACATACAGGCGCTCCGCCTCATTGAGCAGGTCGAGTGCGGCGCCCAGATCCCCCTCAGCCTCGCGTACCCGAGCCATCGCGACCCGCCAGCGGTATGGGTTCTGCAGCAACCCGAGGTGCTCGCCGAGCTCCTGGCTCCGCAGCAAGTACTGCGTGGCGGTAGGCAGGTCGTTCCGCTCGCGGTGGATCTCGCTGATCCCGACATACATGTCCGCCGTCCCCCGCAACACCGACCCGCCCTGCTCGGATGCGAGCTGCAAGGCCTGCTCGTAGGTGTGCATCGCGTCGCCGAGCCGGCCTTGCCTACGCCGTATATCCGCCAGCGCGATCGCGCACCCAAAGGTGTCGGCGACGTGCCCGACCCGCCGCAGCCCCGCCATGCAGTCGGCATACGCCCGGTGCGCTTGATCCAGGTCTCCGCTCGTCCAGTACGCCAGCCCCAACAGCCCCGATGCCGATGCGCGCCGGAGGTGGTCTTCCTCAGGCGAAAGCTCGAGCGCCCGCCGGGCATGCCCCTCGGTGCCGGGCACGTCGCCCCGGGCCAGGGCCAGAGCAGCGCGATACAGCTCGATCGTCCCCGGGACGCCTCGAAACTCTTCGTCGTCGACGACGACCATCCCCGCCGGCGAGGCTTCCGGTCCCACATGGGTACCGGTCGTCGTGTCCAGCCACCGCTCGGCGTCCTCCAGCCGCGCCTCCACGCCTTCGAGCTCGCCGCCCAGCAGCAACGCTCCGGCATACCCGACAATCAGCACGGGCCTGACCTGGACCACCTCGCCGGGAAGCGCCTCGAGCCAGCCACGCATTGTGGACTCCTGCCGGCTCCTGCGCATGGCCGGGATCGCCAGCTCGACCAGGTCCGCCGCCCGCTCGAAATCCTCGGCGGCCAGCGCGTGGCGGATCGCCTCGGATCGTTCGCCGTTCCGCTCGTACCAGTCGCTCGCGCGCAGGTGCAGCTCATGGACGCGGTCAGGCTGCTCGTCCAGCAGATGCGCTCGCAGCACGTCTCCGAAAAGATGCTGGTAGCGATACCACTGGCGGCGGTCGTCGAGCTGGATAAGGAACAGGTTCCCCCGATCGAGAGCCTCCAGCATGGGCTTGCCGCCGTGCTGGCCGGTCACGGCATCGCAGAGCGGGCCGCTCAGCCGGCTGAGGATGGAGGTCTTCAGCAGGAAGCTGCGGACATTGTCGGGCTGGCGCTGCAAGACCTCTTCGACCATGTAGTCGATGATGTACCGGTCATCCCCGGCAAAGCCCGCGATAAAGCCTGCGATGTCGGCGCGGCCCTGCATCGAGAGCGCCGCCAGCTGGAGCGCGGCGATCCACCCTTCCGTGCGCCCCTCCAACGCTGCGACGTCCTGCGCCGTCAGTACCAGTCCCATCACCTCGTTTAGGTACGCCGCGGCCTCGTCAGGCGTGAAGCGCAGATCGGCGGCGCGGATCTCAACGAGCTCGCCGCGCCCTCGCAAGCGAGACAGCGGCAGCGTCGGGTCTGCGCGGCTGGCGATCACCAGGTGCATCTGTGGGGGGAGGTGCTCCAGCAGGAAGGCCATCCCGTCCTGTACGTCGCGTGCGTCGATGACGTGGTAGTCGTCGAGCACGAGCACGACGTCGTCCGAGCTGGCGCTGAGGTCGTTGAGCAGAGTGGCGAGGACCGCTTCGATCGGCGTCTGAGACGACTGCAGGAGCAAGAGCGCACCGGCACCGACCCCCGGCGACGCTGCCTGCAGCGCGGCGACAAGGTACGACCAGAACAGGGCGGGATCGTTGTCGCGCCGGTCGAGCGAGAGCCACGCCGCGGACCGTCCTTCGGCAGGCGCGCCTGCCAGCCACTCGGCCAGCAACGTCGTCTTACCGAACCCGGCCGGAGCTGAGACGAGCGTGAGCGTCGACTCCGCCCCGCGGCTCAGGCGCTCGCTCAGTCTCGGACGCGCTACCAGACCGCGTCGTCCCCTGGGGACGTGGAGCTTGGTCTCGAGCAGTGGGCCTGCCATGACCATCTCCCCTCAGGAGCCAGTCTCCATGTGCCGTCGACAAGCACTTGTTGCCAGCGAGACAGCGGTTGGTTCCGGTAACTGATCGTGCCATCAGCTCGCTCGAGACCATCTGACCACACGTGTGAGGCGGTTGCCGGTCATGCCGCGGTGAGGGCGGCCACGCTCGCCCGGATCTGCCGCGGTGAGGGCGGCCACGCTCGCCCGGATCTGCCGCAGAGAGTGAATCGCGCTCATGCCGATGAGCGCACGTACTGGTTGGGTTACGTCAGCCGGCCGAATCGCGCCAGCAAGTGCCAAACGCGTTTGAGTGATTGAAGATCATGCAGACCGGATCGCGCGGCGGAACCGATAACCGCCGGTGTCAGTTCCTCCCCCAGAGAGCGAGCCAGATCGACAAACTCGGCACCACGGTAAGCCGGGTCCAGGTGAGCTGTGGACACCCGCAAACCCGGATGCCACTCCACCGGACACCCTGTCTCGAGCGCCTCGTGCTCGACCGGAGTACCCCGGAAGCACGGATCGAGAACTATGGATTCGACGTCTCGATCCAGCCTGAGGCCGCCATGCACGTGCGCCTCGATGTAGTCATCGAGGTCGTCGTGCTCGGCCGCGCACGCCAGTGCCTGCAACTCCGGCAATGTCTCCGGTCCGGCGACAGACACGGGCGCGAACGCTGAGTCCGGAAAGCAGAAGGTCGATCGCGACGTGACGTCCTGCCGGAGCCGCAGGAACGCTGACCCGAAGCGGACAGCCGGACCCTGGGCGTAGCGACCTCGGTCCAGGGCCCCGTAGATCGGTCGCTCGGAGGGGTGCGCGAGATCGTATCGGCCCGCGAAAAGCCGACTCTCCCAGTGCCAGCGATCACCGCCTGGGAATGCAGTCAAACCACCGTTCGAGATCTTGGTCTCGAACTGGGAGCGGTAGATGCCATCTCGCGCGATCGCCTGGATCACCATCCCCTCATGACGGAAGGGCCAGTCGGGGTGGAACTGCACGGCGACATGGCCTGGTAACGAGCGATCGTCGCGCTTCGAGACCTTTACAGACACGAACTGGATTGTGCCCCAGAGCCATCAGAACGCACTCTTCTGCCGCTGTCCGCGCAGATTCGGTGGTGGGGTTACCCGCCGAAGGCGCTCGCCAGGTCGGCCCACAGCTCTGCCAGGACCTCCGTGCGTTCCGTGAGCTGATCCAAGGGCATCCAGGCGTCCTCTTCGCCGGCGTGGAACTTGCGGTACGCCTCGGCATTGAATCGAGCCGCGGCCTCCGCCACGGTCCTCGCCGTGACTGCAAGTTGCGCATGGCCGAGCCGATCACGGACAGCCGCCATGAACGTGGCCTCGACCTGCTCGTACTCCTCGGACAATCGCTCCAAGTCGGACTTCATCCGAGCATTTTGTCCGCCGGACCCACGAACGCACTTATCTGCCGCGATCCGCGCGCTCATGCCGATGTGCGGACGGCGAATGCCGCGTCAGGGACCCTTCAGGGGTTCCCCGGTCTGCACGGATACGACCACGTCGTGGATCGCGCGGGTGACCGCGGCGGCGTGAGCTGGGTTTTCCACGAAGGAAGCGTGGGTCGACCCCGACTCGACGCGATGAAGGCTGTCGACAGCGTGGCCATCTCGTTCTGAGCAGCGATCCATCCCTTGGCGGCGTACGTCCTCACGTACAGGCCGCCAAAGGAATGCCCGGCCAGTACGTACGGACCCGGAACGTGTGCGCGATCCAGCAGATTGTGCAGATCGGTGGCGATCTGCGCACCATCGGGCGGACTCGCGGCAGGATCACTCCAGCCACGCCCCGCCCGGTCGTACACGCACACTCTGCTGTCGCGGGCCACAGCGGGTGCGATCAGCCCCATCGAGGCCGCGGAGCCGCCGCCACCCGGTTCAAGAATCACGGTCGGGCCGCGTGAGCCAGTGCACTCCAGGTGGAGTCGGTACGGTCCCACATCGACGAGCTGACCGCGCATGACGACCCCAGGTTCGGTCGATTGGCGGATCGTCTCGTACGCTCCGCCGAGGGCGAAGATCACCAGGATGACCAGCACCGGGTTCAGCAGCCACACCCTGGTCCGGCTGTGCAGCGCGCGCCTGGCGCGGGTCCAGGCCCAGACCACCAAGACCACCAGCGCCGGCGGCCAGACCCACCCCAGCGCATCCACCATCGCGTCCGGGGCCAACAGCACCAGCGCCCCGGACAACGCCATGAAGATCGCCGGCGCCACGGCCCAGCGTTGTGGCTGATCGGTGAACCGAGTAGACAGAACCGCCATCAGCGCCCACCCGAGCGCAAAACCGAACAGCACCATGGCGGTGGCGAAGTCCACATCTACCGTGCCGACTGGGAGGAACGGCAGGATCACCGCCGCAACGAAACCCGCGGCCAGCGATCCGGCCACGACCCCGCCAACGTGCGAGCGCCCTGGCCCCGGGCCGGCGGGAACGTCCTGGTCGCCGCTCGTGGGCGCGGTCTTGCGTCGCAACCTCATGACGGGCCACCTCGCCTTCCAGGTGTACACGCACCCGCCATCGAGCATGCGCGCGACAGCGCGGTGACGAAAGAGCCAGGCCGGATGCCCCGCATTGCCATCCGACCCTGAGCGGCCATGCCCAACCTTGCTCGAACGCATGCGAACTGCGGCAGACGGGGCCGCGTGACCGGGCGCGACTATGCGACCCGGGTGTGGGCGTTCGGCACCCGAGATGGACTCGTCGTTGCGCTGCTCTACGGCGCAAACTCCGACTGGGTGAGCGTGGCCGGGCTGACACCGACCCCCCAAAAGTTCCCCCGGCCGATGACCGGTGACAGGGCCGAACGCCCCCTCTTCGACGCGCCGCGCATGCCGTTCCGAGCCGTAGAGCGGCAGCAGATTCGGACACTGCCCGGTACCAGAAACGGTCGGCTGCCCGGAGGGGGTCCATAGCCCTGACCGCTGGAGACGTTGGACCCTTCGTACGCCCGAGAGCGGAGCGGATGATGGCAGAAAAGACGTCTGCCCCATGCGCTACTGGGGGGAGACTCCCGGCGGCCAGGGGCCAACCGAGGGAGGTTCCCATGCGAGTACTACACACAGCGAGATCCCCGCACAAGGCTCCGGCCCGCGACGGGCCGATCTCACGGACCGCGAAGTCGACCAGCCGGTTTGGCTTCCACTTCCTGGAAATGTGCGCGGTCATGTGCCTCGGAGGAGGCGTCTTGATTGGCGTGTTCTTCGGCGTCGCGGCGCTTCTCGGGTTCACCGACCTGACACAAGAAGCTCCCGCACTGTCAGCGCTCATCTGCTCCGTCATCCTGGCGGGTGCGATGGTTGCCTGGATGCGGTTCCGGCGCATGGAGTGGCGGCCCACCTTGGAGATGGCCGGGTCGTCCGTGGCAGCCGGCGTGCTGCTGATCGCCGGGTACTGGATCGGCATCGTGTCGCAGCAGGCACTGGTTCCGAGCGTGTGCGGTCTGGCATGCGTGGCCATGGTCGCCGTCATGCTGTTCCGCCTGCCGCTCTACTCATCTGGCCACGCCGGCCACCATGGCGGTACGACCTGAGCGACTGCGGGAGGCAGGTCCGGAGAGCGCTGACCGTCTCGGTGTAGGCGGCCAGGACAACTTCGCCGACGTACGTGCCAACGAGCTTCCACCACAGATCCTGTCGATCCGCGTTGAGCGGGCCTGCACTCAGAAGGTGCGCGCACACCTCGTCGAGAGTCTCAAGGCTCTCAAGACGCCAGTCGAGGTTCCTGTCGAACTCGGCGGTGACGAGTTTCACGCACTCTGCGATAGCGCGCAGGCCGGCCGCGTCGACAGTCATGGCTGATAGTCCCCCCCGCCTCGCATCCCTCTTCAGCAGCGAGTCAGCGCGCTCCGTCAGTCCTTCAACATCCAACCGGCCATCAGTCAGGGGAACATCCTCAAGTAGCCGCGATCCGCGCGCTCATGCCGATGACAGGAATCGCTCCTCGTACATGCGGGGCCGAGCAATCGCGGTACTGATTCAGGTCTGCTCGCCCTGGCGGGTGCGCTGACGCCCAGGGCGACGGGACCTTAGCCTCTGGTGGCGGCGAGCCTCTGGGCGAACCGTAGAACCGCCACCCATGGGGAGGTCCAGTGATGGTGTATTTGAAGCCGCCGGGGTTCACCCGGCATGTGGTCAACCCGGTGGTCGGCAAGCTCAGGACCGGCGGTGTCGAGCAGTTGACCGTGACCGGCCGACGTACCGGCCAGCCACGGCACGTCCCGGTCATTCCCGTCCAGGTCGGGCCACGGCGCTATCTGGTGGCGCCGTTCGGGGAGTCGGACTGGGTGCAGAATTTGCGCGCCGCGGGCGAGGGCGAACTCCACGGCCACGGAGGGCCAGAGCGATTCGTCGCCCGCGAGGTCCCCGTCGACCAACGAGCCCAGATCATTGCTGACTACCGCAAGATCGCCGGCCGTAGCGTCAAGCGGTGCTTCCGTTCACTCCCCGACCCGCACGACCATCCTGTCTTTGAGGTCCAGCCCCGCCTCGAAGCGACACAAAGGTGATCCCCGGGGAGAGCCGCCGCATCCTTGAGTCTTCCGTACCGCTAGGTCTCTGCCCCGCTTACGACGCCGAGGGAGCCCCGATGAGCAGTGAGCGGGTGCCGGGAGATGCGGCACCGTCGACTCGAGAAGGGTCTTGACCGCGGGCCCGTGCCGAACACGATGTCAGGATGGCCTGAACCGGCACGAACTCTCAACGAGACGCAAGGAGCCGCCGCTCAGGGCAGCGGCAGCGTTGGGGTATGGGATGGCTGTGCGGTCCCGGGCTTGTCTGGAACTTCATGAGAGGCGGTGTGCAGATACCAGGCCAGCACGGCGAGGCTGACCGCGCTGATGACCAGATGCACGATGACGACGGACCAGTCGGTGTGGAGGCCGGCCGCGAGGTTGTCGATAGCGGCTGCTGACGCGAACGCGACTCCAGGGAGGCAATGGAAGCCGGCTTCAGGCCTCGCTTGATCGGCAGTGTGGTGATCAAGCGTCGCCCTTTTGGCCAGATGCTTGTTGGTTGTCCTCGAGGTAGCGCTTCAGTTCGCCCCAGATAGCCCGCTCCTGCCGCCGGCCCACCGCCACGACGAGCGGGTGGATCAGTGCCGCTGCGCCATGGGGATGCAAGTTCCAGGCCCAGCTCATGCGCGTGCCTTCGGAGGTCGGGTCGAAGGTCAAGGCGCCCTCGATGTCCATGGCCTGCATGTGGGTGACGGACCCGAGTCGGTGCGGACGCTGGAAGTCGGTGTACTCGATGGTCATGGGCACGCTGCGCCCCA
Source organism: Kribbella sp. NBC_01510 (assembly GCF_045040325.1). Taxonomy (NCBI): domain Bacteria; kingdom Bacillati; phylum Actinomycetota; class Actinomycetes; order Propionibacteriales; family Kribbellaceae; genus Kribbella; species Kribbella sp. NBC_01510. The sequence continues at coordinate 4,497,537 of NZ_CP109418.1, forward strand.
TCGTCGTGGTCTCCGCCCGGAACGTCGTCCCGACCCCAACGGGGCCGGGTGTCGCCTTTTCGACCCGGTGCAGCCGCGGGTTGAAGTGGGGCTCGTTGCGTTCGTCGGCCACGGTGTCGAACACGATGTCGGTAGGTCGCAAGATGTCGATCTCGCCCTGCACATCGGCGCGTGGAGCCGCGAGGTCTGCTGCGATCTGCCGGAACGCGAGGCGTCTGATCAACTCGCTGGCCGGGCGCACCATCCGCCAGTATCGGCGGAACCGGCGCCGGCTGTCGGCGTCGGTGAGCGCGACCCGAGTCTCCACGGTGAGAATCGCCGAGGCTGCCCCATAGGGGTCTGCCCGCAGGCTCAGCGCGATCTTGGCGAAACCTGGCCGGTCGAATGCAGCGAACTCCTCCGCCGTCCGAGGCTGCGTTGGGGATGCGGCGTCCGCCGCCCAGGGCCGCGAGAGCTGACCGAGGACTATCTCGCTGCCGGCGCCTTCGGCCAACGTGAGCCAGTTCAACGGTGGCCCAGCCATGTCGAGGACCCGCAGGCGTCGTGGCCGCTGGCTCGGTGTCGCCAGCGAGCGGGCCCTGATCAGGGTCCGCACCAGAGGGTTCCGGAGCACGTCGAGCTCGCATGCTGCGCGGAAGCACGCCTCCGGTGGGGTGTGGAAGACGCTCGCGTGCACGATGGCGTAGTCGTAGCTCGGGAGCACCTGGTCAATCAGCAGTGTCACCATGCGACACCTTCTCTCTGGTGAGGTGGGCGTCGTGGGTCAGGCCGGCACGTGCGAACGTGACGCTGAGCAGGACTCCCACGGTGATCAGCACGAGCCAGGTGACCAGCAGCGACATCACCTCGAACCGGTAGTCCAAGCCGGTGCCGTAGATGCCCGCAAAGACAACCAGGAGAAGAAGGGTCAACGCGCCACCAGCAACGAAGACCCACGCGGTCGCGCGAGCCAGCTTGGATCCCCGTGTCGCCAGGGCGATGCCAAGGAACACGAACGCCAAGTTCAGCGTCGCGTATCCGACGTTCTCCAACCCGATGAACATCCCGTGGGGGTTGTACTGGGACAAGACCGAGAGGTCCTCCGTTTCACCAGTACGTAGGCCGGCCTGCAAGACGGTGAGCTGAACCGCGTAGTCGACCACCAGCGCTCCCGCCGCCATCACCGTCAGGCACACACCGGCAGCGCTGAACAGCCTCCGACCGGGCGGCACCCAGTAGTGGAGGCAGACCGACAGGACGAGGAACACAACGGCCATCAGCAGCGTCGGGTACATCCACAGGTAGTCCCGCGGCACGAACGCCGCAGCATCGGTGTACGGATACGCGACGCACCCGCCGTGGCAGTTCGGCCCCGACCGCGGTGGTGTCGTGATCCCGGTCGCAACAGAGACTGCCGCAACCACCGCCGTCGAGGCAGCGACCCAGAAACCGAACCCGACGACCGCTGGGACATCGATCGGAACGGTTAGGTCTGCGTCGGTTCCACTCCTCCTGCCGATCGGCGGATCACCGGGGACTGCGGCACTGCTCGCCACTGGCCGTGCAGCCGTGGGCATAACCTTGCGCCTCCGCAGATGCGCCATTGCCGGACCTCCGATCCAATCGATGTACTGGGTCGGTCTTCTTCACGCTGTGGCTCTCCGCGGACAGTCACAAGAGGCGGAGGTCCTACCGTCCCGGGGAGGTCAGGCCCTGGAGGCGGAGAACAGCCGTGATCTCCCAGAACCAGAGATTGCCGGGCAGACCCGACGGGACGATCACCGCGCCTCGCGCCACCCATGCTCCGGGTATCACTGCCAGCCTTGCCAACCGAACGCCCGGACATGCCGCAGTTGGCGCATTGCGAGGTCAGTCTCCGGCAAGCTGAGATCGTGCTAGAACCGACGCACCCATGCTGCCGTTCCTCGTCGATCTAGAGCGCGAGTTCGACGCCGGACTCGAGCGGGACTACGACCCACGGAGCTGGTCAGGTACGCCATCGGAGCCAGCGACTACTGGGCCGATCTGACACTTGGCTGGCTTGACCAGGGCGTGCCGCCCCAGCCGTTGGTGACCGAACTGGAGCAGCTAGAGGCGGACAAGAGCCCGACCACAGAACCTGCGACACCAAGCGCGCCGCCCTGCGAAAGTCAACCGGACAAACGCACTGACATAGCCGCGATCCGTGCCGGCCGCCTACCGCCTCGGCGAACGACCCGAGCCGCCCGTCTGCCCGTGAGATCCCGCATCCCCGGTGGACTGCCCGCGCGCTCGACGCGTAATCGTCAAGCGCCTGACGGCTGTGCCGCCCTCAGGCTCTCGGCGCATCGAAGGCCCGCGACGGTGATCGCACCTAGCGCTGTCATCATCGCGACACCGAACCATCCTGCGGCCTGTATCGATGAGTCAGCTCCATCAACCGCGGTGGTGCAGAAGAGCGACATGATGATGCCGAGCACGGTGAAGATCACGGCTACTCCCGGTACCCCAGTCGGCTCGCGCTGTCGTCTGGCCACGAGGAGCGGCAATCCGCGAAACGGCAGAACATAGCCAATTGCGACGAACGCCGCAGTCGCCCCAAAGGCGAGGTAGCCAGGCATGTCGAGAACAACCGCCATCACCGCCATAACAACTGCACCGAGCACAGCGGCGGCCAGGACCAGCATCTTCTTGGGCACAACGCGGACACTACGTGTCGACCCAGCATGCCGCCAAGGCCAGGTACGCGGTTTGCAATCGTGGTTGCAGGTCGATGCCGTACAGACCGGTTCGCGTCGTCCACGTCGCGATTGACTGGTCTCCGTTCCGCATCTGAAGGATCGATGATGAACCGCTGAGCGTTGCCCAGCTCGCGCAGCTCGTGAGTCCGAGAGGAGCCCGAGCCATGACCTGAGGCGCGCGAGACCTCAGCCATACTTTAAGGTCACGTGATGCGCAACCCCTTGCCGCCTTGACCGTCCTCGCCGTCGTCATCACCGGGTGCGCTTATCCAGTCGCCGGAGCCAACCCGGCCAAATCGAACCCACCTCCGCCAGCCACGCCCACCAGCAGTCCTGTCACCGTTCAGCCAGCGACCGGCACGGCCAAGCTGATCTCTGCCGAACTCCGCGAGCTCCGAGTCATTGCCGCCCGGCCTGAGGTGCCGGGATACAAGCGAGACCAGTTCGGGCAGACCTGGACCGACGACCACGCTGGCCGCGGTGGCCACAACGGCTGCGACACCCGCAACGACGTACTCGCGGCCCAACTGACCGCGGTGCAGTACCGCAGCGGCTCCAGATGCGTGGTCATCGCTGGCACCCTCCCCGTCGAGCCCTACACAGGTCGCCGGGTCGAGTTCCGCAAGGCCGTCGCGACCAAGGTGCAGATCGACCACGTGTATCCGCTCGCCCGGGCGTGGGACATGGGCGCGGCGCGATGGCCGCTCCAGCGACGCGTCGACTTCGCGAACGACCAGGCAGCGAACCTGCTGGCTGTTGATGGACCGGCCAACGCGTCAAAGAACGACGCTGGGCCTGGCGAGTGGCTGCCGATCAACCGCAGCTACCGATGCACCTACGTCCTGCAGTACCTCCAGGTCGCCCGCAAGTACGCGCTGCCGATCACCGCGGCCGATCGCAACGCCGCCCAGGCGATCACCCGAACCTGCCCCTAGAAGGCCAGGTGTGGCGACGGCGTCAGCCGTCCAGTTGCTTGACCACCACTATGCCGCCAGCGGTTTGATGGTGGTCGACGAACCCGGAGCCGAGGTACAGCCGCAGTGCGGCCACGTTGTCTCCATCCACGTACAAGCTAAAAACGCGGTAGCCGTCTCGCACTGCACGAGCAGCGACGCACGTGGACGATCGCCGCAACCGGGGGGTGGTCGACATGCATGGCATGACTCGTGGCACGAAACGACGGATACGCATGGGGAATCTCGCGCTCTCTCTGGGGCGGCCGTGTTGCTAGAAGCGCTGGTAGAGAGCAGATGCGACGCTGTCGTTCTTCCTCGTAATGAGAAGGTCGGCAGTCGCATTGTTGGCTTACCGGGCAGGCCCGCCCAGCACGATGTGATCCGCCAGCAGAGGCGCGACACATGTTCGCCGATTGATTCGTTACCGGCTGGAATGCCTGGCGACCCTGGGCGCCGGCCAACGCACGCACATGCCGAATTCAGGAAGGGCTCGACGGGAAGGCCAACTGCGGATCATGCCAGGGCCCGGCGTTATCGGGTCGAGCGCTCGTGGAGCAAATGTGCCGCCGGGCCTGGCCTGGTTACCCTCGGCGCGGCGAGTGTGGCAGCGGGTTCCGCTGCCAGGCGTGTGCCTGCGATGATTCGCGTGTGAGCACAGAGCGTCGCGTGGGACCGCAGTTGGCTGACGGTGCGGTCGGCCGCTGTTGGCGGGTGGCCCTGTCCATCCGGCTCGGCACGGGAGCGGCAGTCGTCGCGACTGGCGCGATCGCCCTGATCTCCAGCGCGATGCAAGACGACCACCCGATCAGCGACCCGCTCACGGCGATCGCGATATACGCGGCGCTGTGGTGGTTTGGCGTCGTACGGCCCGCGGTCTGGCTGTCACCCGACGAGCTGGTTGTGCGCAATCGGCTGCGGACTCACCGAATCGCCAGAGACAACGTCGTTTCAGCCAGGTCCGGCTCGCACGGAATCATCATCATTCGACGAGATGGTCGCCCTTGCACCGCCGTGGGCTTGTGGAAGCCCAAGCGCGCCGAGGAGCGCGCGGCCAGCCTGATCACCTACTGGGCGCAGACCCCGCGATCGAGCAATCAAGGCGAGGCTCCCGAGAGTTCGTACGCGGAGACTCAGGAAAGCCCGACCAGGCGGCGCGTTGTCGACATCTTGGCCGCCGCCGGTCTCGCCATCGCCCTCACCATTCCGGCCGTACTCGTGGCCTGGCCCCACAACCCTGAGTGGCTGTGGCCAATCGCCTGCCTCATCCTGGTCATCGCTTTGGTGCTGGCCATGACCTCGAGCTCTGTCACACACTCTTCCTCGCGCAGGCTGAAGTAGCGCTTCCACTCCTCGTCTATTCGCTGCCCGCTTCGAGCTTCAGCCATGTGCTGGTCAGAGGTACGGATCTCCGGGCCGAACGCCCGGATTTGCCGCAGATAGTGAAGGCGTGGACCTGCTGGTACGAAGACCGTCTCTCCCAGACCCTCCGCCCGTTCGTTCGCGTGCCGGTGGTGGACCGCGGTCTTCGCCGATGGCAGGCCCAGCGAAGAGCATGATGGCTGCATGCCCGACTTCGTGTGGCTCCCGGCCAATCAAGCATCGACAGAGGACGTCGAGGCGGTCTTCGCCACGGGTGGAGCCCACAAGTGCCGTTGCCAAGCGCTGAAGGTGCCCGGCTGGATCTGGCGGGACACGACCCAGGAGCAGAGGGATGCCGCGCTGCTGGAGCAGACCGCCTGCGGTACCACCACCGGAGCGACGTCGGGGCTGATCGGGTACGTCGGCGGCGAGGCGGCCGGCTGGGTCGCGGTCGAGCCGCGGGAGAACTACCCGAGGCTGTGGAGCCGGAAGCAGGCGTGGATGCGGATGGACCCCGAGCTTGAGGGCGTCTGGTCAGTCACGTGCTTCGTCGTGCGCAAGGGCCGGCGTCAGTCGGGGCTGACCTACGAGCTCGCCGCCGCCACCGTTGAGTACGGCGAGCAGGTCGGCGCCCGCGTCCTGGAGGGGTACCCGATCGAGCCGCCGCCGGGCAAGACCGTGATCTGGGACGAGGCCTCGGTCGGGCTAGTCCAGGTCTTCCTCGATGCCGGTTACGAGGTGGTGGCCTCGCCCACCCTGCGGCGGCGTGTGGTGCGGCGACGACTGCGCAACCATTCATGACCGTCGCCCGACGAAGGGACCATGTCGCTCGGACGTGCCGCAGATGGCGTGCGCTGCGGCAACCGGAGTAGCCGCCGTCCGGGCGACCGATGTCGCCGAGTTGACCCCCGCCATCAGGAGTAGGAGCCCTGACCATAAGTCTCAAGCGGGACCGTGAAGCCCACCGCGTGGTTCGCCTTCAGGAACGCCACGCGCTCATCTACAGCATCGATCGCGTTGCCTAGCGAGAGTCCACCCACTTCCGCCAAATGCTCGAGCGCCCTGATGATCCTGCCGTCGAACAGGAAGCGGTCGGCCACAGACCAAACGTCGTCCGGCACCTCCACAGGCGAAGACTCTAGCTTCGCTTCGGCGTTTCCGCATGCCGCGATCCGTGTGGTCATGCCGATCAGCGCTTGCTCCATGCGTGCGCTACGCGTTGATGCGAGAGATGGCAATCAGCGCCGGATAGTCCCGCGCCCAGACGAACTCACGGCGGTAGTACTCGGCCCAATAGCTTCGTGCGCGGGCTTCGGTGAGGGTCACGAAGGCGGGGTTTTCATGTGCGAATTGGGAGAGCGCCTCCAGGAGGCACGAGCCGTTGACGCGGTCGCGTTCGATCCGTTCGGCTATGTCCACGACGATCTCCAGGACGTACTCGCCGAGGAACTGCACAACGAACGGAGCGACGAAGGGTTCAGCGGAGTCGAGCAGCCAGGGCAGCGCGGTTTGCCGAACGTGCCCATCGTGGTGTCGTGAGTAGAAGCACCCAAGGACTGTGCGCTCGACTGAGGTGGCCGCATCCCAGTCGCGAGCCGAGAGGTGATCGCTGTAGATCCGGTAGGGAACCTCAATCGCTTGGCCCGATGCCACAAGAGTCGGCCACGCGCGCGAGTTGCTCTCGGTGATCAGGCCGGACTGGTCGAACTCCGAGGGTGGTAACTTCAGGGCTGCTTTGGTGACCACAGGCGCTAAATCCCGAGGGAACGCGCGAAGCCAGTCAACCGTCATGCCCCTGATCCTAGGAGCCGGACGACGTCCGGATCCGCCGCAGATGGTGCATGTGTGAGCGGTTGACGTGACTGGCACGTTCTTGGGCACCGGGGGAAATGGAGATCTCACAGCCAGGGCCGGCCGTTTCCGGTGTCGTTGTCGTCATGTCTGGCGTGCTGCGGTTAGCTGTCGCTGCCTACTTGGCTCGGTTCAAGGGCCAGTCCCGCATCCACACCGAGTCGGACCTGCGGGGGTATCTGGTGTGGTGCGAGCGGCGGGGCCTGGACCCGCTGACAGCGGGCCGGCCACACGTTGAGCTGTATGTCCGGTGGTTACAGGAGGTGCGCCGGCACCAGCCGTCGACGGTGTCGCGCCGGTTGTCGGTCGTTGCGGGCTTCTACCGGACCTGCGTGATCGACGGCGTTCTCGAGCACTCCCCGGCTGAGTACGTGCGCCGCCCGCACGTGCCGGCCCAATCGCCGACCCTCGGGTTGAGTCACCTGCAGTTCGAGGCCATGTTGTCCGTGGCCAGGCAATCACCCAGTCGGTTCGACTTCGCCCTGGTAACGATGTTGGGTCTGCTCGGGCTGCGGATCTTCGAGGCCACCGGCAGCGACATCGAAGATCTCGGCGAACAACACGGCCACCGGGATCTGCGCGTGCACGGCAAGGGCGACAAGATCGCCCTGGTTCCGCTTCCCCCAGCCGTTGGCCGGGCCATCGAACGCGCCGTCGACGACCGGGCGGCTGGACCGATCCTGCTGACGTCTCGCGGCACCCGGATGGACCGGCACTGCGCCACCCGCAGACTGCGGCACCTCGCCGAAACAAGCGGGGGTCAAGCTGCCGCGGATGCACCGGCACATGCTCAGGCACACCTTCGTCACCACCATGCTCGACGCCGGCGTCGACCTACGCGACGTCCAGATCGCCGCCCGCCACGCCGACCCGAGAACCACCATGCGCTACGACCGCGCCCGCAACAACCTCGACCGCCACCCCAACTACATCCTCGCCGCCTACATGGCCTCCGCCACCTGACAGAACCTTCCGGCCGCCATCCGAGCTCACTGACATGCCGATGAGCGGTTGCCCACCGGGGAGCGCTTCGGCGTCCGAAGTATTGACACATATCCATATGGAGATATGTTCGAACGGTGGCCCGCGCCTCGACAACTTCGGATGTCTTCAACGCAGTCGGTGACGTCCACCGCCGCGCGATCCTCGATGTGCTGCTCACAGGCGAGAAGCCGGTTGGGGCGATAGTCCGCGACGTCTCGATGTCTCAGCCCCAGGTCTCCAGGCACCTACGGGTGCTCGGTGAGGTGGGACTCGTTAGCTGCCGGGCCGATGGCCGCCGCCGGCTCTACCGCCTGGCTCCAGAGCACCTTCAACCCTTGCACGACTGGGTGGCCAAGTACGAGCGGGCGATCAACGACCGACTGGATCGGATCGAGGACTACCTCGAAGAGTTGCAACGACAAGGAGAGGACAGTGGCACCTGATCGGCACGGCTCTGCAGTCATCACGTTCCCCAACGAGCTCGAGGTTGTCATCACCCGAGAGTTCGACGCTCCGATCGCTCTCGTCTTCGACGTGTTGACGAAGCCCGAGCACGTGAGCAAGTGGGGTGCGACACCCCCGGACCGGATGACGGAATGCTCGATCGACTTGCGGGTCGGGGGCAATTACCACTCCTCCTTCGTGACCGGAGACGGCACCGTGTTCTCGTTCAGCGGGACATACCTAGAGGTCGAGGCGCCGGCCCGAACCGTGGAGACGTGGCACTTCAACTGTTGGCCGGATGTTGAGGCAGTCGAAACGATGGAGCTGCAGGAACGTGACGGAATAACGACGTTCACCTGGAGACTCGCGTTCCGCGACAAGGCCGGACGCGACCACATGACCAGTTTCGACGGCCGGCAAGACAGCCTCGACGAGATGGAAAACATCCTCAGGTCACTTCTCAACCCCAGCCGCGCCTAACAAGGGAAACGCACTCACATGCCGCGATCCGTGCATTCGACTGTCGCAGATCAGCTGGCGGACGAGCGTCGCGCATCAGTCGACGGAGGACAACGTGCAGGCATCTCGGTTGCTGAGTTTGCCTCTAACAGATCAAGGCGCGCCTTCGGCGCGCGGCGCGGGCGTGCGTATGCGGCCTCCGGCCGTTCACCGCCCGCGCCCGCTCTCGGTGTCTTTCAGGAGAGCCAAGAGCAGTGCCTCCGGCGGGGCCTCACGACTCCGAGATGACGGGTCCGATCGGCCGGCACTTTGGTCGGGGGCCGGGGTGCGTCTTCCCGCCTGCCGCTCAGCTCAGTCAGGCCCAGGACCTATCAGGAGCCGCCAGTGGGGCTGAACGGCAGACGGGAAGACGCGGGGTGGGAGTCATGTGCAGGGCACCGCTAGGTGTGCGTTCGTGCTGGTCTGGGGCTTGCGGCGATTAGGGGGATGGGGCGGGCGTGGTGTCGAGAGCCCAGAGCGCGCGGTAGTACGCGGTCCGGATCGGATCGGGCTCAACTCCGTACGCGGAAAGCAAGGTTTCCTCCCAGCCTGGGCCGTAGTTCCACTCGGTACTCCAAGTCGCGACAGCGAGATCTGCCCATCGGTCAGCCGTACCGAGGTGAGCCATATCGACCTGGCCCGAATACTGGCCGTCCTCAGTGATGAGAGTGTTTGGCACACAGGCGTCGCCGTGGCACACCACCAGCTTGTCTATCGAGGTTGAAGCTGGGAGACCGCTCGTCGAGTCCTTGCCCGCAACAGCGGCTTGCTCAGTCCTGTCTTCCACCGACCAGGTGAATGGACACCTGTCAACTGGCAGCTCGTCGTGAAGCGCTCGCAGCCCTACACCAGCTGCGCGGACGGCCGTCTCGGGATTCTCTTTCCAATGATCGCTGATAGCGCTGTCCCCGGGCAGCCCGGCCGTAAGCATCCAAGCTCCGTCAGCGTCCGCCCCGTAGTCGAGCACGACTGGTACCGATGCGAACTCACAGGCCCATTGCAGCCGCTCGACTTCTGCGGGCAGGTCGACGCCAGATCCGGCCGGTGCCCACTTTGCGAACCTGCGCGAAGGTCCTGCACCTACCTGAAAGGTCAAGCCGCCAAGGCCGTTGCGCCAGACCGGGATAACTGACTCGTCGCCGCCGAGTCGACGAATCTGCACGGGCACGGCTACGTCATCGGGTGGGCGGCCGCTGATCAGCATGAACCGAGCCTCCCGCGTCAGATTCTGGAACTGCTAACGGATTTGCTAACACGCCGGGTGGACTGATGGCGACCGGCGTAGGCGGTTCCGAGAATATCGGGGGCATGCGCCCCAACACGATCGTACGGACTCGATCAGACGACTTATCGGCGACTCTGAAATCACGGGTCGCCGATGGCCCCAGTCCGACCCCAACGACCCCTGACGAGGTGCGTTGGTCGGCACCACTGGCAGCAGGAGCGTGTGAAGCAGGGCGGCGGTCATCGAGCTGTGCAGGCTCCTGCGGATCAGAAGGTGCCGACGCCGGCGGCGTGATCAGCGTCCTGAGGTGGTCGAGATGCGTGGCATGACTCGTGGCACGAAATGACGGATACGCATGGGGAATCTCGCGCTCGTTGGGGGCGGACGTGTTGCTGAAGACGCTGGTAGAGAGCAGATGCGACGGTGTAGGTCTTCCTCGTAATGAGAAGGTCGTCGGTTCGGTTCCGACGGGCGCCGCCTGTTGCTGCTCGACGAGCCGGTCGGCGGGTAGACGCCCGGCGACCGGGGTGTGCCAAGAACCAGGCCCACGGCGAATCCGGCAGAGTGGCTCTGGGGTCCGTGATCTGCCGACGCGGCCCGCGCCACGCTGACGGCCAAATCGGCGCCGGGACCGAGTCCAAGCCGGCATCTTCGCCTGGGACATGGTCCCGTTGGGTGCTCGTGCGCGTACGCACCGTGGCGGTATAGGCCGGTTTCGGTTAATGATCGGCAATAAATTACCGAGACGGGGATTCGTTCCGTACTCTCCCTCCGGGGACGATCCACACGATCTGGGGGGAACCTTGCTTCGCAGGCTGCTTGCCTCGGTGGCGGCGCTGGCCGTCGCTGCGGCCGCGATCCTGTTCATCAACCGCGCCGCCGACGCGGCGGCTGCCAATATCTCCGTCACCGCCACGCAGGCGACGACCGGGACGACGACCTTGACGTACCGCGCGACGGTGCTGAAGGCGGGCACGATTCGCGAGATCACCATGGCGATTCCGGCCGGGACGACCGGGCGGGTGACCTCGGTCAACGGCACGGTCAGCTCGGTCACGAGCACCGTGTTGCGCTGGCGTCCGGCCAAGACTGTCAACGTTGCCGTCGGTGCCCGGCTCGCGATCCCGCTGTATGGGTTGAAGCTGCCCGCCGGCGGCCCGTGGACGCTGGGATTCAAATCGATCGGAACGGCTGGGCAGGTCATCACCTCCGGCGCCGGCGTCCTGCAGCCCTTGCAGACCTACACGCCGCAGGTGGCGATCAAGGCGACCAACCCGATCCCCGGGCAGACAACGAACCTGGTGTATCAGGCCACCGTCACCAAGGCCGGCACCCTTGCTGCCGTTCGTATGCAGTTGCCGACCGGCGCCACCGGCACGTACACCACCATCAACGGCACTCTCACCGTCGACGGCGGCTACGCGACCTGGAAGCCGAAGGCACCGATCAGCGTCCAGCCCGGCGCACGCCTCGGGATTCCGGTCAACGGTGTCGTGCTGTCCAAGTACGGCGGCACGATGAGCCTGAGCGTGTCCGCGACGACCTCGACGGGTGTCGTCCTGACCGCCGGCTCCGCGAGCGTGCCGTTCATCGCGCCGCCCGCCCCGATGCCCGTGCTCGCGGCGGCCGGCTTCGCCGCGATCCCCGCCGGGTGCCCCGACAGTTGGCCGACGACGTCCGCGGAGAACGCCAAGGCCGGCACGGCCGACTGGGTCATCCCACAAACCATGGACGGTCCGTTGGCCGCCTATCTGACCGAGGTGTCGGCCAGCTGCGGTGACACTGTGGATCTGAAGGTCACCTCGGGCAATCCGGTGAGCGTTGTCGCCTATCGGATGGGGTACTACGCCGGTCTCGGAGCGCGGGAGGTCTGGCGGGAGGACGACGTACCGACCGTGGCCCAGGACAAGCCGACCACCGGGGGTACGTCGCTCGACGGCAAGGACCTGCGGATGACGTCGGCGGCCCACTGGACCAAGACCTTGAGCATCCCCGTCGACAAGGTGTGGGTTCCGGGCACGTATCTGATCAAGGTCAGCGACGGGACGGCGGCGTCGTACGCGCCGCTGACGGTCAGGGACGACACTGGTACGAAGCACGACCTGTTGATCCAGCAGGCGAACGCGACTTGGCAGGCGTACAACAGCTACGGCGGAGCGGGCTTCTACACCGGGGGAGTCGACGGCGGCTCCGGCCGGCTGACCTTCGACCGCCCCTACAACGAGGGACAGGGCTCCGGGCAGTACCTCTCGCTCGAGCAGGGGCTGGTGTTCTGGGCCGAGTCCAAGGGGCTGGACGTCACCTACTGGACCGACAACGACCTGGACGAGTTCGGCGCCCAACTGCCGTCCCGGGCGGGGACGCTGTTCCTGCCAGGGCACGACGAGTACTACTCGTTGCGGATGCGTGCCGCGCTCAGCCAGGGCATCGCCCGCGGTGTGAACGTCGCCAACCTCGGCGCGAACACGGCCTACCGCTTGATCACGTTCACCGACGACACCCGGCGGGCGTGGGACATCGACCGGTATACCGACGGCTACAACTCCACCACCTGGCGATACCAGGGTGATGCGTACGCGTCGCAGCCGCTGCTGGGCGCGGACTACTTCTGTCCGGTGCTGGGCAACACCCTGACCACCGGGACCGGCTGGATGTTCGACGGTGTCCCAGCCGGCACCCAGCTGCCCGGGTTCATCGCCGGAGAGGTCGACTTCGTCTGGCCGGACCTCTACAAACAGCCTGGGCTGACCACACTGGCCAGCGGCACCGGAACGTGCCGCTCGAACGGCAGGGCGACCCCGATGCACGTCACCGCCTACACCGCACCGTCGGGCGCCCGGGTGATGAACGGCTCCACCTTCGCCTACGGCTGCTTCCTGGTACGACGCTGCCCGACGAACTGGACCGTCCCCGCCCCAGACGAAGCCTCACAGCAGGCGGTCGTGACGATGGTCGGCAACATCACCGAATGGGTCTCCCGCGGAACCATCGACGTACCAGCCGACACCGTGGCGGCCAAGGTCCGAGTCGCAGTACCGAAGTACAAGCTGGAGACGACAACGCAGCCCTGACCCACGCTCGCGATGTTGGGGCGGCCACGGCGCAGCAGCGTCGTGGCCACCGGCTGGATGCCCTGCAGGTTCTGCCGGCGAGTCCCGTCGAGATCTCGGCCAGTCAGGTCGATATCACAACACGGTCCCCAGCCGGTGACTATTTCCGCGGCCCGGTGGCCGGCGCTTGCGAATCCTGCCCTGGTCGCGACCGACTGGGCTCTTTAACACGGTCGGACCGGCCGGTGGGTCGCTGCGGGCGGGTCGTTGCAACAACATGCAACTGGGTTGCCACGGTGGGTGTTCGACAGGTACAAATCTTCTTGTCTTTGCCGGTGGTACTCGGGGTGCGCCGGATTCCCGCCCAGTCTTGGAGTGTCGATGCGCCGCACCCGCAGGTTGCTGACGTCTGCCCTGGTCCTGTCTCTTCCGGCATCGTTCGGCGTCCCCGCGCTCGCGCTCGCGCATCCACAGCAGGTTGCGCGGGTCGCGGTACAGCAAGCTCCTCGCGCAGCCGTTGGTCCGCTGGCACCTCCGGTGCCTGCGCGGGTGGCCAAGACCTCGTCGACCACCGCAGCCGCGACCGGGAAGCCGACGCGGGTGCGGGAGATGCAGGAGCGTCGTACGGCGACGTCGTCGAGCTACCGGATGTCGGACGGCACGACGCAGGTCGAGTTGTCGACGGAGCCGGTGCACTACAAGGACTCCAAGGGCAAGTGGCAAGACATCGACACCAAGGTCACGGCCGGCACTGGCGAGGACGCGTTCGAGAACGCGAAGAACGGCTTCCGTACCCGGTTCGGAAAGTCGACCGACCGGCTGCTGTCGTTCGAGGCCGACGGGGCGTCGATCAGTCTCGGCGCGGCGGGCGAGAAGCGGCAGTTGACGCCGCTGGTGAAGGACTCCTCGGTGGGCTTCGCCGACGTCTTCGGTACGGCAGACGTTCGCTACTACGTGTCGCGCACGGGCGTGAAGGAGACCGTCGTACTGACGGCGCCGGCCGACGCGGCGAACGAGTACACGTTCGAGCTACGCACCAGCGGCCTGACGGCCAAAGCGCAACCGGACGGATCGATCGGCTTCTTTAAGAAGAACGGCGACACCCGTCCGAAGTATGTGATCCCGGCGCCGAACATGTACGACTCGTCGGCGGCGAACCGGCTCGGGCAGCCGGGGTATTCGGAGAAGATCACGCAGACGGTGACCCAGCAGGGCGGCAAGACGCTGCTCACGCTCAAGCCGGACCAGGCGTGGCTGACGGCGAAGGAGCGGGTGTTCCCGATCGTCATCGACCCGACGATCGTCGTCGTACCGGATCCGACGGCCGCGCAGGACACGTCGATCTCCGAGGCGAACGGCACCACGAACTACGGCACGAACCCGACGATGCTGGTCGGCGACGACGCCAGCCACAACACGTGGCGTGGTCTGCTGAAGTTCGACCTGTCGATGATCCCGTCGACCACCACGATCCGGTCTGCTGATCTGAACGTGCACTACGGGGCAGGCTTCGGCGCAGACGTGAAGCTGCCGTTCTCGGCGGTGAAGGTCACGTCGGACTGGTCGGAGTCGACCGCCACGTGGGCGTCGATGAACACCTTCTGGAACGGGACGTACGCCACCAACACGGTGCAGGTGGACGACCAGGACACCCTGTCGGCGTCGTATGAAGGGTCCTGGAAGTACCAAAGCAACACGAGCGCCATCAACGGCTCGTTCTCGTATGCACCGACGGGGACCACGCCGGATACGTTCACGTGGGATGCGCGGGTGCCGAGCGAGGGCGACTACCAGGTGCAGGGGCACTACTACCCGTCAAGCGTGCGGGGCAGCCTGCCGACGACGCTCATCGGCGCGACGCCCGACGGCGTGCCGACCACGCAGCCGGTCGTGTGGAACCAGACGGCCGGTACGCCCGGAGCCGGAGGCGACCTCTGGTACACGCTGGGAACGATCCACGCGCGCCCCGGCAACACAACGCGGGTGACGGCCAAACGCGACCAGAGCGGGGTCGCCACCATCCCGATCGCGGATGCGATGAAGTGGACGAAGTACTCGACGGCGACCAAGCAGGCCGGTGACCGGGATGGTTGGCATTCGTACGGGCTGGGCAGCTATGTCCAGTCGTGGCTGAACGGCTCGTCGCCGAACTACGGGGTGATGCTGAAGGCAGTCGACGAGAACCCGGCGACCGCGCCGGCCGGTGGTCTGTATTACAGCGCGAGCGAGGACACGTACGGCGGGGAGACCGCGGCCCGGCCGAACCTGGTGGTCACGTACGACGAGCCGGGTGTCGCGCTCAACCCGCCGTCGACGATCAACGCCAGCGGCGCGGAGCTCACCTGGAGCAAGTACGTCGACCCGACGCCGGCCGATGACGACGACCTGGTCGAGTACCAGATCTTCCGCGGCTGTCGCGCGCTGCCGGGGAACACGTGCGCCACGCCGGTCGGCGACTACTACTCGACTACCGCTCCGGCTGCCTTGGAGTTGGTCGGGACGGTGCCCCCGGATGTGACGTCGTTCACCGACGACACCGCGACGCCGTCCTCGGCAACCGAGCCCGCGACGTACAGCTACTGGATCGTGGCCCGGACGGTGGGGGACGGGTCGTCGAACGGCAAGGCCGCGTCGAACGTCCAGACGGTGACGATGCCGCGTGAGGGCCGGATCCTGCAGTCGTTTGGTGGTGACATCTCCGACACGACGTTGAGCAAGACACAGGCGACGGTGAATCTGCAACGTCCGGACGGCGGCACGTCGAACACGCGGTATTGGGTGCAGGTCGGTAACAATCACCCGACGTACGGCGCCGAGCGTGGGGTGTTCGAGTTCGACACGTCGTCGATCAAGCAGGGCACGAAGGTCACCGACGCGCGGGTGGAGTTGTTCTCGAACTACGGCTCCGGCAGCGGCCGCGCGGACTTCGACCTCTACGGACTAACGAAGGACTTCGTCGAAGATCAGGCGACCTGGAATCAAGCGACGTCGACGATCAACTGGACCGCTCCAGGTGGTGACTACGATCCCGCCCTGTTGGGATCGGTGCACCCCGACGGCAACGCGCAGCGGCTGACGTTCGCCTCCGCGGCCAACCCGGGCCTGCTCACGAAGTTGCAGTCGTGGGTCGACAACCCCGGTGACAACCACGGCCTGTTGCTGCGGACGCGTGACGAGGCGCCGGCTGCGGCGGGCCAGCAGCTGGTGAGCATCACGAACGGCGAGTCGCCTGACACGCTGTTCCGGCCGCGGTTGTGGATCGAGCACCTGGCCAAGAACCAGGCGGAGACCTATCAGGCCGACGAGATGCCGGAGCGGTTCGTCCCGGGCACTACGATCACGACGCCGGTCACGGTCACGAACACGACCAGCCAGACCTGGCCGGCCGGGTTGCAGTTGTCCTACCGCTGGACCGAGCCGGGCAGCACCACGGACATCACTGTGTCGGGTGACCGCAACTTCGTGCCGCTGGGCAAGGCGCTGGCGCCGGGCGAGGCGGTCAGGCTGAACCTGCCGATCCGGACGCCGATCAACTCCGACACCGGCACGAAACGGCTGGCCTACGACATCTACCTGGACCTGTGGACCGGCACGGACTGGTTCTCCACGACGGTCCCGCCGTCGTCGAACACCACACCCCCGTCGCAGGGCTGTGTCGTCGTGACCACCGGCTACCTGTGCGTCGACCGGTATGTCGAGGACCCGACATCCAACCAGCTCGGTCTGGAGAAGTTCCTGTCATACACCGGCGAGGAGACCGGCGGCGGTTCCCAGTTCCTCACGAACCTGTACTCCGGGAACGCGGTGTGGTCGTACGATGCGTTGTCGAACCCGTCGATCGGGCCGTCGGCGTTCGTCAGGCTGGCCTACAACTCGATGGACGGCACCGACCCAGGCGCCGGGTTCGGTATCTCGGTGCAGCCGGCGACGCTGACCAGGCTGGGCAGCTGGCTTTCGGTGCCGAGCGGTAACAGCGTCAACAACCTGATGACGTTCGTCGACGGCGACGGTACGACGCACACCTACAAGCTCGACACGCAGACGGCGAACCTGCTGACCTACACGCGGCCGGCCGGTGTGGGCATGGACCTCATCCGTGACCTGACGGCTGACGCGGCGCATCAGTGGGTGTTCTCTCGCCCGGACGGGACGCGGTTCTATTTCAACCAGGACACGGGTCGGCAGACGTCGGTGGTGGACCGTAACGGCAACACGATGTCGTTCGCCTATGACACTTCCGGCCGGTTGACGACGGTGACGGACTCGCGCAATCGGCAGGTGCTGACGCTCGGCTACAACACTGCCGGTTTGGTGTGGATCCGGGACGTGTCCGGGCGGGCGCTGAAGTTCAACTACAACAGCTCGCACCAGTTGACCAAGCTCGAGGACGGCGGCGCGTTCGATCCCGCCACTCAGTCGTTCGGGGCGGGTGCTCCGGTGAAGTCGTTCCAGCTCGGCTACACCGACACGTCGAACAACGGCAACACCAAGTTGATCTCGGTCAAGGACCCGCGCAACGCCGAGACCAAGGTCCTGTACTACACGTCGACGGAGAACTCGACCTACGCGTTGTGGCCGAAGAGCTACACCGACCGGCGCGGGAACGACACGACATTCTCGTACGCCGACCCGGACGGTTCGGCCGCTGAGGACATCGTCGCCACGGTGACCGATGTCAACGGGTCCACGCCGTCGGTGACGACGTACCGGATGGACGGCTACGGACGTACGACGAGCATCCTGGACGCCAACCAGAACGCGACCGGCGGAACGAAAGCCACCCTGCTGGGCTGGGACAGCGACCACAACGTGATCCGGCTGCAGGAGCCGAACGACGCGGTGTCGACCTGGGAGTACGACCCGAACACCGGCTACCCGCTGATCGTGCGCGACGCGATGGCGATCAAGAACGGCCTGCCAGGCGTGCTGCTGACCTACCAGACACTGACCACCGGCGCGAAGCCGACCGTGCTGCTGTCGAAGACGAGCGCCGCCGGCCGCACGGACACCTTCACCTATGAGGCGAACGGCAACGTCAAGACCGTGAAGAACGGCCGCGGCTTCGGCCCGACCTACGCCTACAACTCCAACGGGACCCTGGCCACGGCCACCGACGCGCGGGGCAACGCGACCCAGTACGGCGCCGACTCGAACTACGACCCGAGCGGCTATCCGCTGTCGATCACCGACCCGTTGCTGGCGGAGACCGACTTCACCTACGACATCCGCGGCAACGTGGTGCAGGTCAAGGACGCGCAGCAGCGGTTGACGACCGCGGAGTACGACGCATTCGGGCGACCGACCAAGGTCACCAAGCCCTACGACGCGACCCAGACCCCCGCGGTGACCCGCACCACCGCGACCGAGTACGACCTCAACGACAACGTCACCAAGGAGACCGCGCCCAACGGTGCACAGTCGGTATCGACGTACGACGCCGCGGACAACCTGTTGACGAAGACGCTGCCGGACAACAACACGACCGGCCGGCAGCTCGTCTACACCTACGACGTGCTCGGGCGGAAGGTCACCGAGACCGCGCCGAAGGGCGTCGCGACCACCACCGACCCGAACGACTTCGTCACGAAGTACAGCTATGACCGGATCGGTCAGGTGCTGAAGGTCGAGACCCCGTTCCTTGATTCGGACGGGTCGACGAAGACGCCGACCACGAGCTACGAGTACGACCTGGTCGGCAACCAGACCACCGTGATCGACCCGCTGCGCAACGCGTCGCCGGCGACGGACTACACCTCGAAGACGGTCTACGACCTCAACCACCAGCCCACGGCCGTCACAGATGCCGCCGGCTACACGAGCAAGAAGGTGTACGACGCGGACGGGCTGGTGACCGCGGAGATCGACCAGACCGGGCACACGAAGACGACCAAGTACGACGAGGCCGGGCAGCCGATCGAGGTTAGTGTTCCGCACACGGCCATCGGTGGGCATCAGGAGCAGTGGGTCACCAAGCTGACCTATGACGAGGTCGGCAACGTCACCCGGCAGACGCGCCCGACCAACGCCGATCGTCCGACTGCGCTGTATTCGGAGACCGTCTACGACAAGAACAACCGGCCGGTCCAGAACAAGTCGGCGTTCGACACCACGACCACCTTGTACAAGACGCCGTCGAGCACGTTCATCCAGTACTACCCGACCGGCGAGATCAAAGCACAATCCGAACCGACATTCGGCAGCACTCAGCCGCCAGCGACGCAGTGGACCAACTTCACCTACTACGGCTCCGGTGACATCAAGACCTCGACGGATCCGTGGCAGATTACCGCGACGTACGGCTACAACCAGCTGGGTCAGCAGACGGACCGTACGTTGACGGTGCCGGGCGATGACGCGAAGCGCACGCAAGCCTGGGGCTACTACCCTGATGGTGCGTTGGCGTCGCGTTCGGACACGGCCGCGCAGCAGCCGGTCGACATCGTCGACAACGCCGACACCTGGCAGACCAGTTCCACCGGGACCTGGGCGACGGTCACCGGCGGCACGAACACGCAGGGCGCCAACTACCGCACCCACACGGCCGCCGCGGTTGGTACGCCGGAAGCGAGTGACACGTTCAACTGGCGGGTGCTGCCCGATGTGGCGGGCTCGTTCGACGTCTACGCATCCTGCCCCGTAACCACCGGCGCTACGACGGCGGCGACGTACACGATCAACCACTCCACCGGGGCGGCTACCAAGACGGTTGACCAGAAGGGGTGCACCGCGGCCACCCCGTGGATCAACCTGGGCAACTACAGCTTCCCGAACGGCGTCGCCAAATCCATCACCCTGAAGCCTTCTGCCACCGGTGTCGTGAGCGCGGACGCGATCAAACTGGTGTCGACCAACCCGGTCGACAGCCGGTCGTTCACCTACAACTACGACGCCAACGGTCAGCAGACCGAGGTCAAGGACAACAACCCGAGCGCCGCCACCGACACCTACAAGGTCACCACCGACGGCCTGGCCCGCACCACAAAGGTCGAGGAGCTCAAGGGCACGACGAGCAAGGCGACCACCGACTACACCTACGACCTCGACTCCAACATCCTGTCGACCAACGCACAACGACCTGCGGACGCCAACACCGTCGGCGTCACCCGCTACACCGGCTACACCTGGGACGTCCGCAACCTGGTCGACACCGTCAAGGCCGGCTCCACGTCGACGAGCACGGATACCTGGAGTTACACCTACGACCCCCGCGGCCTGCGCTCCACGATCACCAAACCGAACGGGAACCTGGCGACGTACACGTACCACGAGGACGGCCTGCCCCGGATCCTGACCGAGAAGACCACCGGCGGCAAGCTCGTCTCGTCGCACTCGCTGTACTACAACCCCGACGGCGACCGCTCGCTGGATGTCGAGAAGGTCCTGCAGGCGAACTCCTCGGAGTACCTGGACCAGGCCTCGGCCTACACCTACACACCCGCCCGGCAACTCGCCGCGGTGACCAAAACCGGTGTGGACAAGGGCGACAACGAGGCGTACGAGTACGACGCGGCCGGCAACACCACCAAGCAAACCATCGGCGCGACGACGTCGACGATGACCTACGACCGCAACCGGCTAACCAAAACCGTCACCGGCACCACGACCCTGAACCAGCGCTACGACCCGTTCGGTCGCACCACCACGACCGACGTTGGTTCGCAGGTGGTCGAGCAGAACGCCTACGACGGCTACGACCGCCTGGTCCGGCAGCAGAAGTTCGACACGACCGGCACGGCGACGTACACCCGGAACCAGACTTACGACCCGTTCGACCGCGTCAGTAACCAGTCCGAGAAGGTCGGCACGGCGGCCTCGGTCACCACTAGGTACACGTTCGTCGGGCTGGCGAACCAGGTCACGGTCGAGGAAGAGCAAGGCAGCACCGGGACCTGGAAGACCTCCAAGTCCTACGCGTACGGCGCCGGCGGTGAGAACTTGTCGCTGGTCGACTCGCCAGTGAGCGGTACGACGTCGAAGAAGTCGTTCTACGGCACCAACCCGCACGGCGACGTCGAAACCCTCACTGACGCCACCACCGGCACGACGACCTCGACCTACCGGTACACCGCTTACGGTCAGCCGGACAAGGTCGGTACGACGGGCGACGACGCGATCAAGGACGATCAGGCCCAGGACGCCGACATCGTCAACCCGTACCGCTTCAACTCGGCCCGTTTCGACGGGGCCACCGGCACCTATGACATGGGGTTCCGCGAATACAACCCCGGCCTCAACCGCTACCTGTCCCGCGACTACTACAACGGCGCCCTGAAGGACCTCGCCCTGGGCACCGACCCATGGAACGCCAACCGGTATGCCTTCGCCGGCGGCAACCCCATCACCGGCATCGAACTCGACGGCCACTACGCCATCGACGATGACGGGAACCCGATCAAGCCGATTCCAACCTTGCCAGCCGACCGCGAGGGTCGCGTTGGCCTGACACAACAGGAGAGCGTTCACACCAACGACTGGCCGTCGTACGTCTCAACGACCAAGTCTTCGCTCAGCCGTGAAGAAGGCGAACGGCGGTATCGAAACTCGATCACCTACATCTATGGCGAAATGTATCGCAACTCGCGTTCAGACACAGCAAATGCCATGCGAACCCAGCAATTCATGGGCATTGGCGCCCACGCGGACAATCTTTGGATCTGGCACCAAACCGTCTGCTCAGGGTGTCAATGGGATCACAAGCCCATCTTGCAACGGCAGTATGATATAAAGGCTGTCTCTGAAAGATACTGGGCGGTTCCGGGTAAGAATCTGGCCGTAAGCTATGATATCTACTCCAACATCCACTACGGCTATGTTGGCAGTAGGGTCGGCATCGGTCGGCAAGAGCTTCAAGTCGGCGCGAACGGGGGCGGCGCTGCGGGTAAGAACGACAACGGCGACAAGCTCTCGGTCGACGTCGGCGTCGATCTCTATGAGAAGTACGGTATAGATCTGACAGAGGCCGAGTTGGCGTCTGCCGTCGACAGACTGGTGGATGATCTTGATGCGATTCGCGCAAGCCAGGTAGTGAAGTTTCCCTGATGTGAAAGCACGGTCCCAGTGGTCATACATGATGTGAGTGCGACGCAACGCGGTCATCGCCGACGACGGTCGCTATTGCTATCCCTGTTGGCTTTCGTGATCGCGTTGGTTCTGTGCGGGTTGTTGGTGGCATACCACGGATCGCGACGGGACGTTGACGCGGATTCGCTGCTCGATGGTGCGGCCGGATTTTCAGCTGAATCCACGCAGTGGCAGTATGAGCGCGAGATTCCTACACGGTTGATGGATGGCGACCTGTGGCCATCCGATAAGGCGGGACGGGCTTGGGGGAATGCGTCTGGCCGTCTGGCTCAGAGGGTGTACAGATACAGTTCTCCAGGATTGGCTCGCCTGGAGTTCGCAAGATCCGATCCTGCCGTCGTCTATTGCGATCCGGGTGAGTGCGACGGCACGAGATCCGTTGCCTTGCGTGCGCCTGCTCCCTCAGATGCTTACAAGGCGGTCTGCATTAAGGGAGATGACTATTGCACCAACTATGTATATGTGGGCCGCTTCGGGCAGTACATCGTCGAGGTTCAGTACAACGCGGGCCTGAGTGGCCCGGTCCTGACGGACGAGGGATTTTCGGTAGTAGCCGCGCATTTCGAGGATGTCGTAGCCTTCAAGATCAGGTCCTGACGCGACGGTAGGCCGGCTCTTCACGAGCTGGTAGTTGCGGCCTGAAGCCGCCGACATGAACGGCCAGCAGACCGAGGTCAAGGACGACAACCCCAACGCCCTCGCCGACACCTTCAAGATCACCACCGACGGCCTCGCCCGGATGTCGCAGGTCCAGGAGCTGAAGACCGGCGCGGAGAAGGCGAAGACCGACTACACCTACGACCTCGACTCCAACGTCCTGTCGACCAACGCGCAACGTGCCGCGGACGCGAACACGCTCGGCGTGTCTCGCTACACGGCTTAAGGAGCTCCCGGAGCTGTCGCCAAGTGACAAGTAAGCGATCGGATCTCGGGAGGCCCGTGTCGTCGGGTCTTGTTTCATAGGTGGTCGCTCGTGAAACACGTCGGCGCCCCGCCAACGACGAGCGGGCGCTGACGTTTCATGAGTTGTTGCAAACAACTGGACGAGTGAAACGTACTTATGAAACAGTCGGTCGCTGTGAGCAGCGCCGACCATGGTCACCGGGACTACCAGCACGTGGAAGCGTATGCGTGCCCGATGTCGACCTGCGCCGCCCCGGCTGGCTCGCCGTGCCGTACGGGGAAGGGAAAGGTGGCGGTCCAGTACCACACTGCCCGCTTTCGGCTCGTCCCGCGGCTGGCCAAGGTGCTGAACGTGCCGACACCGGCCGTACGCCGGCCGGGATCTGTATGGACCGAGTTGCCGCGGCCGGTCGAGCTCGGCGGCGAGCCGGTCGGGCATGTTCGGATCGGGTACGCCCGCGCCTCGACCACGCGCCAATCCCTGGACTCCCAACTCGACGCCCTCTCCGGTGCCGGCGTCACTCGTGTCTTCTCCGAAAAGATCTCTACCCGGGCCACCCGCAGGCCGGAGCTGGAGGCTGCGGTCAAGCTGGCCCCGAGATCCGCAGCTCCGCCGTAGGAGTCACCCTCGTTGTTCACGAACACAAGCGGCTCGGCCGCGGCATCGAACTGGCCGCTCTGGCCGAGGAACTGAAGGCTAACGACATCGGCCTGGAGTTCCTCGCCGGCGAACTCCAGGGCTCGCACGACCCGTCGGGAGTGGTATTCACCGTGCTGGCCGCCCTGTCCGGTATGGAACGCGAATACATCCGAGACCGCACCCTGGAAGGCCACGAGTCAGCCCGCAAGCGCGGCAAGACCATCGGCGGCGCCGGCGTCACCGACCAGGACATGCTGTCCATGGCCCTGCACCTGCGTGAGCAGGGAGTGAGCCTGCGCGACGTCGCCAAGCGCCTGGTCATCACCACGGGCAAGAAGAAGGGGCAGCACCCCTCGCCCGCAACCGTGCTGCGGATGCTGCGCGAGCACGGCGAACAGACAGCAGCGCCCCAGGCCGCAGAAACCATCGCAGAAGCACATCCGAACGGAAAGTCACGGTAAGCCGCCGAACCGAGACCTGCTAACGGGACTTTTCGTTCGGATGCCCGTCATACCCCGAACCGATCCACCTGATCTTCCACCATGTTGCAATAGTTAACGAGGAATAGAACTATTGTCAACCGGTGGAAGGTGTTAGCGGACCACCAAGGCCGCGCCGGCCTGGTGGCTCAGGGATCCGCTGGTGGCGGTCACCTTGAGGCTGAAGGTTCCGCGGGTCGTGCTGAATGTCGTCTTCACCTTCAGCGTGGTCGTTCCCGGAGCTGTGACCGGATTGCCGGTCCAGATCGCAGACGCGTTCGCCGGCAGCCCCGACGCCTTCAGACTCACCGAGCCCGCGAAACCACTGATCGACGACACAGTGACCGTGTACGTCGCAGTCTGTCCACGGGTGACCGTCACCGACGACGGACTCATCGTCACGGCGAAGTCCGGCCTGTTGACGATCAGCTTTACCGTCACCGAATGAGTGAGTGCACCGCTGGAGCTCGACACCGTCAGCGTGTAGGTGCCGGCGGGTGCCGTCGCCGCAGTGCTGAGAGCGAGTTGCGCCGTACCGTTGCCATGCACAACAGCCGGACTGACCGCCACCGTGCCCACACTGGCCGGCAAACCGGCGACGGACAGCGTCACGTCCCCGGCAAAGCCGTTGGCCGGGTTGACGGACACCGTGTACGCCGTAGCCGCGCCAGCGTTCACCGTCCGCGTGGCCGGAGTCGCGGTGAGACTGTAGTCCGGCGGCGGTACGACGGTCAGCGACGCCGACGCGCTATGGCTGACAACCCCGCTGGTACCAGTGACGACGAGCGCAGTGGTCCCCAGAGTCGAAGGCGCGACCACTGTGAGCGCAGCAGTTCCGACACCTCCCACTACAACCGGCGGATTGAAGCTCCCGGCGAGACCGCTGAGCGAGAGCGCGACATCTCCCGTGAACCCACCACTGCTGGCGACCGTCACGGTGTAGGTCGCAGTACCGCCCGGCAGGACGCTGACCGCTGCCGGCGTGACGGTCACACTGAAGTCCGGCGTACTCCGCAACCAGTTGTACGACGCCAACACATCGAGTCGGCCGGCGCCGTAGTCGTTGTCGGCACCCGCAGGACCCAGATCGACCGCACCGGCCTGCAGTGCGGCCTGTTGACCATCAGCCGATAGCCCCGGCGACGCCTGGAGGAGCAAAGCCAACGCGCCGGCGACATGCGGCGCCGCCAGTGAGGTCCCCGAGACGTCCAGGTAGCCGCCGTACAGGTCGGTCGTGCGGATGTCCGTGCCGGGCGCAACCAGTTGTGGATAGGTCCCCACGGTACACGCGGATGGTCCGCGGCTGCTGTAGGGATCGATCAGTCCGTTGCCGTCGACCGAGCCGACCGCGAGCGCCTCCGGATTGTTCGCCGGGCTGGCGGACGTCCCCGCCGTCGGCCCGTAGTTGCCGGCAGCAAATACCGGCAGGATGCCGGCGGTGCGGAGGTTGCGTAGGTCCGGCTGGAACTCCAGGCTGCAGCTGCCCGTGGTCATCGTCCACGAGTTGTTCACCACGTTCGGCGCGTCGGCGGTCGCCGGGTTCCCGTCCGGGTCGAGCAGCCACTGATAGCCGAGATGGATGGCAGTCGACGTGGCCTGGCCGCGGTCGTTGAAGATCTTCACCGCGATCCACCGCGCGTCCGGCGCGACACCGATCGACGAACCACCGCCGTCGCCCCCGGCCATCACTCCCATCGTCTGCGTACCGTGTCCGGCCAGGTCGATCGGCGTGGCCGGATGCTGGCCGTTCGGGTCGTACCAGCTGTTGCCGCCACCACGCCAGCGTGCGGCCAGCTCGGGGTGGCTGATGTCGACGCCGGTGTCCATCGACGCCACGACCATGCCCTGACCCCGGTAGCCGAGGTCCCACAACGCCGGTGCGTTCACTTGCGCCACGTTCGGCTCAACAGCCGTCGCAACGGCGGCGGACGGCGCCTGGATCGTAGTACTCGGCCGTACCTCGCGGACATCCGGACGGCCCGCCAGCTCCACCGCCACACTGGACCGGAGCCGCGCGCCGATCGCGTTGGTGATCCACAGTGGGACGACTGACGTCACCCGGCCCTGCTTGCGCCGTACGGCGAGAAGGTCACGGGCACCGCGCTGCGTCGCGTCGGCGTGATCCCGCAACGCCTTCTCCAGTTGACGAATCCGCTCCCGCCGATCCGGAGTGACGACTGTGGGAGCCACCTGCGACTTCATCACCACGATGACGTCGACGAACGGGTCGGCAGCCGGGGCGGCAAGGGACTGTCCGGACAGCGCGATTGACGCGATCACTACGACCGCACGAGACCTCATCGTGAACCTCCCGGACCTCGAACAAGCCACCAGGCACAAACCACGACCCCGAGTTCCAGCAGAAGCAATGCCGCCCCATCCACGTACGGCGCCAAACTCCGCCCCGGCGCCGGTCGCACAGCCGGCGACGAGACCTGCCAGTCGATCGGCACGGCGTAGTCGCGATCTGCCCGGCGCAGCACGGCGACCATCGGTACGGCGCCCGCCGAGCCGGCACGGTACCTGGCTTCGTTGCCGGACGCATCGTGGTCTCCACCGGGATGCTTGCCGCTCTGGACGGCGACGAACGCCGGGTGCTGCTTGCCCACGAGGCCGCGCACCTGAATCACCGACACCACCTGTACGTGCATCTCGTAGAACGGGAACCGTCGCCGGATCGCAGCATCGCCCTCAGCGAGCTGGCCGCAGCCGTCAACCCGTTGCTCGCAGCCGTGCCTTCTGTCGTCCGGACGTCCGTGGAACGATGGGCCGACGAAGATGCAGCCGTCGCCGTGGGAGACCGTGAAATAACCGCTCGAGCAGTCGCCAAGGCCGGCCTGGCAACCGCAACCGCCACTCGGCGACCGAGCGCACCGCCGTTGCTTACCATCGCAGGCGGCCCAGTGGTTGCCCCGGACCAACGCGCTGCTCAAGCCCCCACCTCGAGAGCGCCGACTAACGGCAACGGTTGCCCTGATCGGAATCCTCGCGCTGTCAGTGTCTACATCGGCGACCGTAGAGCAGTACACCGAACATCGCTTCGAGGTGGCTCACGCGGCCTACGTCGACCACTAGCCTCGAGTCCATGCCAGGCAGGACCACACAGCACAAGTAGTCAGACAGGCGAGCGGGGTGACCCACAGCACTGCACTTGCGGTTGACACGTAATCGTCAAGATCTCGGGCGAGTACTGTGATGATAACGAAGTCGCAGGTTGAACCATCCAGGACTTGCGATGCTCCTTGCCAGGCTGCTGCGGTAGTCCACCTGGACTTGGAGGGTGATTTCCAGTGGACTTCGACACTGACGATGTCCACCGAGCACTGCAGCACGCCTACTCCGGCCTGCTGCGAGCCGTCGAGCTTGAAAGACGCCGACCTGATGATCAGGTCGACACGATGGGAATCGTCGCCAACATCCACGAGCTCCGGATCATGATGTCCGCAGCGGCTCAGATGATGCTCTCGTTCAAGCTTCAACGCTACAAAGATATGGTCGCCTGGGGGGCAGACGGCCAGCCCAAGCCCTACCGCACTGTCACGCCAGGGCAGGTCATCATGCAAGCCGATGCCGACCTGGAGGCTGCATCCAAGTATTTGGAGCAGGCAGCCGACAGTCTCACTTCGGCCCGTCGTCGCCTGACCACACTGAGGTAACAGCCCGGAACGAAAAGACCAGTCACGCCTCAGATCAACTAGACGTAGGCGGCCACCCGCGGAGCTTGTGCTTCGCGCTGCGCTCGACGAACAGCGGGACGAAGTCGCGGATGGGGACGGCGTCGAACTCCGGCCGCGACGCGGAAACGGTCTCGGCGACCTCGGCCGGCGGAATCTGCGGGAACAGCCTCGCCAGTCGGTCGACGATCTCACCGACTGCGCGGTCTTCGTCAGACCTTTCCACGCAACTAGCGTGACCCCCGGATCGACGACAACACAAGTCCCGGCCGACTTGAACCCGCGCACCAGACCCGCCGACCTTCGACGCCCCCGACGAACGCAAGGGCCTATCGACCCACGCCCCCACACTCCAGCAGCGCTGAATAACCTCACTTCGCACCACGAGTGGCCCCACGCCGATCCCCTGTACGGTTCGGCTATCAAGGGGGACACGCGCATGACCTGCAGGTTTGTTGGGTGCCCCCGGCAGGATTCGAACCTGCGACGCACGGTTTAGGAAACCGACGCAACCCTACCGACATACGCCCCTGCAGGCGTAGCCAGCCATCACCAGTTCGGCCGATCGTGACTCCAGTTGCTTTGGATCGACACCTCTTTGTTCCCAGGCTGTTCCCACACTGGACTGCTGAGCGTGACGTACCCGCCCGTACCCGCTGCCGAATGAGCTGATCCCGGCGGGGAGCCCGTGACAAGCTGCCAGCCGTCGGTAGACCCTGGGGGTAGCCGGACGGCCAGCAGCTGGCGGCGTGCCCGAGTGACCGACACGGTCCAGGCCAGGCCTCCGGGGTCGCGTGGACTCGTCTGCGATCACCGCTGTCCTGCCCGCCGACGCCGTGTGCTCGCATGCAAGCCGGTCCTGCGGGCCGTGGACGAGCCGACTTCGTCGGCGCAGCCCAGCTGAGTGTCTTCCCCTCCTGGCTTCCGATCCCGGGCCTGCCGTGCCCTCGACGCGCTACGTGCCACCCCGCCAGCGAACAACTGCCTGGCGCTCCCCGCGGTCATTGATTTTCTCGGACTTCTGCAATGCGGAACCGGCTCGCAGGTGCGGCGCTGGCGTCCCGCGCAAGGTCGAGTCCGGTCGACCTCGAAGATCGCGGGCTCGGGGTTGTCATGAGTCTTCACCAGGAGTTGGCTGTATCTGTCGGAAGCAGGCTCCGGAGTCGAGTAAGGGGAGGGAACGAGATGGATTTCTCCATGCAGTTCGAGGCCCTCGAGAAGCGCACTGCCGAGGGGCTGTCCGCGGTGAAGAGCGCGGCCGGCGAGTCGCGCGACAAACTACGCTCGCGAATCGACCAGGCCCAGGTCGACCTCGATCAGGCGGGCAAGGATGTCGAACAGAAGGCGGGTGATACCGCCGAGCAGGCGCAGAGTAAGTGGGCGCAGATGAAGGCTGACGCGTCGGCCAAGATGGACGATGTGAAGGCGAAGGTCGAGAAGCGTAACGAGCAGCGCGACGCCAACCTGGCCGCCACCGACGCGGACTTGGCCGAAGCGGACGCAGCCGACGCCATCGACTACGCCGCATGGACGGTCGAGAACGCGCGGCTCGCAGCCCTCGATGCCATGGACGCGCGGGCATACGCCGACGAGCGGGCCAGGGCCGCAGCAAACGCTCCATAATCACGCCTTCGCTGCCTTCAAAGGGACGCTTGGTCGGGTCGAGCGTCCCTCCCGCCTGCTCCCCATCCGCCGCACGAGCCCGGATCTCGACGTCCGGCGCGGTGGGAGATCGAACCGTTAGGCCGGAACCGACTGGAGCCGGAGTGCGGACCGGCGGCCGAAAGGTAACGCCTGGACCAGGAGGTGCGGATGGTCACCGAGCCCGGAGACGGCACCGCCGACCACAGGCCCGGCAGACCTGACCGAAGCGAGCCAGCGGAGGCCGCGCAGGCGCAGACCGGATCCACGATCATGTCGGGACCTGAGCCGGCGCCGGCGCCGGCGCCGGGGCGGCCGGCGTGGTCCCAGGTCTGGCCGCCGTGGACGTACTGGGTGCGGACCACGCTGGCCGTCGTCGCCACGCTGCTCGTGGTCGCCGCGGCGCGGCGGATCTCCCACGTGCTGCTCCTCGCGCTACTCGCGTTCGTGCTGGCCATCGGCCTGGATCCGGCCGTCCAGTGGCTCGGCAAGCTGCGGATCCGCCGGGGCTGGGCGGTGGCCATCATCTTCGTCGGGCTGGTCGTGTTCCTGGCCTTGTTCGTGGCGTTGCTGATCCCGCTGCTGGCTCGGGAGGTGCCGCAGTTCGCCGCGGCGCTGCCGGGCTATCTCGCCGACCTGCAACGGCGCGACGACTGGCTCGGCAACGCCTTCCGGCACGCCAGCGTCTCGGCCGAAGTCAGGCAGTTCATCGCCGACCTTCCGAGCAAGATCGGCGAGTCGTTCACCGCGATCGTCGGCGCCGCGGGGACGGCGTTCGGCCGCGTCTTCGACGTGTTCACCGTCGGCATCTTGTGCATCTACTTCATGGTCGCGCTGCCGCGCATGCCCGCGACCATCGCCAAGCTGGTCAGCCGGGACCGCCGCGCCCACGTCGACCTGCTGCTCCAACGGTCGTTCGACAAGATCGGCGGCTACGTCTCCGGCAACCTGATCACTTCGGCCGTGTGCGCAGCAGCGACCGTGGTCGCGCTGCTCGCCCTGCGCATCGACTACGCGGTACCGCTGGGCCTGTGGGCCGGCGTCGCCGACTTGATCCCGCAGGTCGGCGCCTACCTCGGTGCCGTGCCGGCGGTATTGGTCGCCCTGACCGAAGGACCCGCCTACGGCGTCGCGACCGTCCTGTTCTTCATCGCCTACCAGCTGTTCGAGAACTACCTCCTGGCCCCGCGGGTGTACAAGAGCTCCATCGACCTCTCACCAGCGGCCGTCATCATCAGCACCCTCGCCGGCGGGATCCTGGCGGGCTTCGCCGGCGCACTGCTCGCCCTCCCGATCGCCGCCACCATCAAAGTCATCGCCGTCGATGTCGTCCTGGCCAGCCGATCCAACCCATCACCTGAGGACCCCGCCAACGACGGCCCAGCGGCGCCGAACGACAGCTGAGCGCCAGCTTCCAGACCGGCAAGGACAACCCCCCGAACGGCAGGCGTGGCAGGACGCACGACCGCAAAGGTAGAAGCAGCCGCACCGCCGCGAGCTCATGGACATGGGAATCGGGGTCCCCGGCGGTGGCGGGCGGCAAGGGAGGCTGTGATGACACGCGATGAGACATCCTCGAGGATCCCATTGCGGGAGGCGGTCCAGGGAATCTGGGCGGTCCGCTCCTGGGGGCGGTCGCTGCTGACCCTGGTCACCGTGGTCGGGGTGTGGGCCGTCTTCTACCGGGTGAACGAAATCTTCGCCGCCTTTGCCTTACGTGAGGCGGCAAGGAGGCCGAGCGGCTGGCCGGCTGATCACCACCGCTTCGAGAAGCCAGCTTCCCTGCCACGGCCGGCGGCAGTGAAGGTGCGTAGGTCAGGGACTAAGGAGGAGGCGTGAGCGCGAGGGCGCCATATGCTGGGCGATGCTTGTCGAGCCCGGACCGGGACCGAGCGGTGCTTTCCGCCGTCCGGCGGAAGCGGACGGCTGCGGGCCAGCTGTTGGACGAAGTGGCGGGAGCGTGATGGCCACCGCGCGAACCACGTATCAGGACGGGCGCGGCGCGGAGGGTGCCGCGCCGACCGGCCACACGTTCGTCTGGGTCAGCCTGCGCGACCCCAGCCCGGAGGAGTTGGCGTCCGTCCAGCACGAGTTCGCGCTGCCGGGGTCGCTGATCGAAGACCCGGACACGTCGGCCAATCGGCCGGCCCTGGAGGTTTCCGACCAGCTGGTATTCGCGGAGGTCAACACGATCAGTTGGGTGGCCGCCGAGGAAGTCGTACGGCTCGCGAGGGTCCAGCTGGTGCTTGGCGACGGCTTCGTAATCAGTGTCGACCGCAACGAGCCTGCCGTGGAGCGGGTGAGTCAGGACCTCCGGGCCGACGCCGAGTTGGCCGGCGCCGGCCCGGCGGCGGTGCTCACCTGCGTCCTCGACCATGCCGTGGAGCGCTACGGCCCCGTCCTCAGCGCCCTCAACGACGCGGTCGACGAGGCCACGCAGGCCGTCTTCAACGCCGATCGGTCCCGGCCGACCGAGCGCCTCTACCACCTCGCCCGGCAGGTGCTGGAGTTCCGGCGGGCCGCCGCCCCACTGGTCGAGATGCTCGACCGTCTGGCCACCGAGTTGCCAGCGCCCACCGGCGACCGGTTCAGGCGGCACTTCCGCCTGCAGCGCCCCCACCTGCAGCATCTGGTCGATGGAGCCGACGCGCTCGGCAACCTGCTCGCCAACGCGCTCCAGGCTTACCTGGCCGAGGTGTCGGTGCGGCAGAACACCGATATGCGCCGGATCTCGGCCTGGGCCGCGATCTGGGCCGTCCCAACCCTGCTCGCCGGCATCTACGGAATGAACTTCCGGCACATGCCCGAGCTGGGCTGGCGCTTCGGCTACCCGCTGGTGCTGGTGGTGATGGTGGCCATCTGCTTGGGACTGTACCGCGCCTTCCGGCACTACGGCTGGCTGTAGCTGGCCGACGCCGGCCAGCCGCTCAAGCGGCGCCCAGCAGGAAGACGTCCGACTTGACCTGCCGCCACACCAACGGCCGCTTCTCCGCGCACACGTGCAACCAAATCGACGGCTCGCTCGGATCGACGGGCACTCGATCACCGTCGGCCTCCTTCGCACGTTGCAAGGAGCGCGGCGACCGCGAACGCACCCCGTTGAAGGGCTTCGCGAGGCGCGGATGCCCCCCTCCGGCGAAAGGCCCCCGGCAACCTGATCCAACTACTGATCAACATGCAGCTGCTGAACGGCGTAATCACCCTGATCATCTAAACGTTCATCCTCGTCCTGGCCGACCGGCGCAGCGTCCTTGGCGTCGCCGCCAACCGACCCGCCTGAAGGCTCTCGCCAGCGTCTGCGTCGGCGTGGTCGCCGTCCTGGCCATCGCCGTGCTGGGTCATCACCGTCGCCGGCTGGCTCGGCCTGAACTGACCCGTTGTGCGCCGCCGACGACGGACCGGACCGCGACCGTCGTCTTGCGGGCGGAATCGTTCCTCAGGTAACCAGGAACCTCGGTGCTGCGGCGCAGAGCCCTGCGACGTCGCGTCCGGCTCGCAGTACCGTTAAGTCCGGCCGCACGAGTGCGGCTGCGGCGTTGCCGTCTGCGAGCCAGTTGTACAGGGGCGAGTCGGGTTGCACCTCGAGCACCTCGGTCCCGCGGCCGGCGAGTAGCGCCTGCTGCTGAGGCGAGAGCGGTACGCCGGTCACGATCACGAAGCCGGCACGGGTCACGTCGTCGTACCGGATGTCATCCGCCAGGAGCGCGTTCGGGCACAGCCGTCCGTTGAGGGACTTGCGGAGTCCGCGTCCTTCTACCAGTGCGGACCGGCGTAGCGGCGGCGTCTCGCTATCGAGGAGGCGGTCGCGCAGGCCGGGGATCCAGTGGAGCCGCGGGGCGATGGCCCTGCGGAGCATGTCACCGGCCCTGCCGCCCTGAGTCATGGAGACACCAATGAGCTTGGCGAGCTTGATGAGCGCCCGGGCATGCGGTTTGCGCTCCACCTCGTAGGTGTCGAGCACCGAGTCGGGCAGGTCGCCGGAGAGGACCCCTGCAATCTTCCAGCTGAGGTTCATGGAGTCGCGGACACCGGCGCAGAGCCCTTGTCCGATGAACGGCGGCGTCAGGTGGGCGGCGTCGCCGAGGAGAAACACGTTGCGGTCACGCCAGCGGTCGGCCAGCTGGGCCCGGAAGGTGTACTCCGCGACACGCACCAGCTCGAGCTTGTCGCACGGGATGCCCTCGAGCCACGGACCTATGAGAGGACGCAGGGCTTCGATGGAGTCGAAGTCAGCGGCGGTCTCGCCCTCGAGCAGACGGAACTCCCAGCGATAGCGGCTATCCCCGATGCGCATGTATGTCGCAGCGCGCTGGGGGTCGCAGACCTGGTGCACGCCTTCCCACTGGTCGAGCTCGACCTTGCTAGCCACGTCGATCACCAGCCAGCGCTGCTCGAACTCAAGGTCCTCCATCGTCGAACCGATCGCCGTGCGCACCACACTGTTGGCTCCGTCGCAACCCAGCACATGGGTGGCCAGCACGGACTCGTGCTCGCCGGTGAGCCGGTCGGTGAAGTCCACCCGGACCCGGCCCTGGCCGTCCTGGGCGACGTCGGTGACTTCGACGTTCTCGCGCAGGCCGACCGTGGTCTGGTCCTTGAGGTTGGTGCGCAGCAGGTGCTCGAGTTCGGGCTGGTCGAACAGGTTGGCTCTCGGGTGCCCGTGCCGGCCGTGGTCGCCGGCCCGGTCGAACACCGCGAACGCCCGGTGGTTCCGGTCGGTCAGCTGCAGCCCGCGGGTGGGACGGGACACGGCAGCGAACTGCTCACCGACGCCGAGCCGCACCAGGACCCGGTAGATCTCGTCGTCGAGGTGGACGGCGCGCGGCTGCGGGTAGACGCCGTCCCAGCGGTCAAGCACGAGGCAGTCGACGCCGTACTGCCCGAGCAGGGTGGCGGCGGTGACACCGACGGGACCGGCCCCAACGATGACGACAGGAATCGGGTCGGTGCTCGTCCGCCGAGACCTATTCATCGAAGGTCTCCGACCACGAGAAGGAGGAAGGTCAGGGTCACCAGGCCGAGGACGACGGCCGGGGCGATCTCGCGCACACCGTCGCCGGTGCGCAGGTGCGCGACGACTGCCCCACCGAGGAGCATCAGGAGTCCCGCGGCGGCCAGGGCACCGACCACCGGTACGAACGCGCCGACGAGCAGACCGATGACGGCGAGGACCTCGGCGAAGCCGAGGCGTCGGTACGCCGAGACGCTGAGGCCCACGTGTTGGGCCTTTGCGCGCATGGCGGGTACGGCGGCGAGCTTGGCCGACCCGAGGGCGGCGAAGGCCACGATGAGAAGGCCCGCAAGGATCGATGTCGGGTTCATGACAGTTCCAATCTCCAGGTGATCGCGAAGCGGTCGAGTGCTTCCTTGACCGAGGACTGGTCGGCACCGGAGGCCAGGCCGACGAGGACGACGACCGCACCGTCCTCGACCGTTCCCTGGACGCCGGTGACCGAGGGCATGTCACAGAGCGCTTCGATGACGGCCTCTCGGGTGGCCTCGGCGCGGAGGGCGGGTTTGAACGGCTTGCCGACGAGGGTGACGGGGAGTGTGTCCAGCACGGTGACGGCCTTGGGTGCCGCCGCCTTCTCGGGCACGTGGTCGGACGCCCAGGCACGCAGCTCCTCGGGGGTCGCGTCGGCGCCCGGGGCGAGCGTGACGAACGCGACCGGCACCTCGCCGGCGTGCACGTCCGGACGACCCACTGCCTGCGCGGCCGTGACCTCCGGATGCGCCAGCAGCGCGTTCTCGATGACCGCCGGGTCGATGTTGTGGCCGCCCCGGATGATCAGGTCCTTGGCTCGGCCGGCGAGGTGGATGAAGCCGTCCGGGTCGACCCTCGCGAGGTCTCCGGTGTCCAGCCAGCCGTCGCGCAGCTTGCCCAGTCCGTCCAGCACAGGCCCGTCAGGATCACGGTCGGTGACGTAGCCGGGGAAGACGGTCGGCCCGCTGATGGCGAGCACGCCGACCTGACCGGCCGGTAGGTCGGTCCACTCACCGTCGGCGGTGACCTGGACGGCCTTCGCCTGCTGGTACGGCAGGCGCTGGCCGACGGATCTGGGCCGCGGATGGTGGGGAAAGCTCAGTGCGCTGACGCACGTGGCCTCGGTGAGGCCGTAGCCCTCGACCAGCCGGATGCCGGTGGCGGATTCGAAGCCGTCCCGGACCGCTGGCGGCAGGGGTGAAGCGCCGACGACAGCGAAGCGGAGGCTGCTGATGTCGGCGTCGACCGGGCAGCCGGCGAGGACGGTGTACACGGTGGGCACGGCGCTCATCGTGGTGACCCCGTAGCGTTCGACGAGCTTCCAGAAGCGCGAGTACAGCGCCTGGTCGCGGTACCCGAGGGGGCCTGCCCAGATGACCCTGAGGCCCCTGAACAGCGGGGCCAGAACGGTGACGAGGAGGGCGTTGACGTGGAATAGCGGCAGCGCAGCGAACATCACCGCGTCGCTCAGCAGCCCGTTGGCAGCGATCATCCAGGCGTCGCTGACCTCGTTGGCGTGGGTGTGTGCTGCGAGCTTCGGCGTGCCGGTCGTGCCGCCCGTGTGGAAGACAGCGGCCAGGTCGGTGGCCGAGGGCGCCTGCCCGACGAAGGCGTCGGGTGGCTGCTCGGCCGCCAGCGCGGAGACGTGGGCAATCCGGAGGCCGTCGATCGGGTGCAGCTCCGGCCCTCCTGGGCCTACCCTCGTCGGGCCGAGGGCGAGCAGGGCTTCCATCCCGGCCTCGACGGCGAGCTCCCGTGCGCTCTCCCAAACCTCCGGCGCGAGGTCGGGGCCTGCAGCAACGAGCACCCGGGCGCCCGACCTGCGCAGCAGCTCGGCGATGTGCTCTCGGGACAGCCCGCTGTTGATCGGCGCGGCGATGCCGGCGAGTTCCGCCGCGAGGGTTGCGGTGATGAGCTCGTCGCAGTTCGGGGCGAGGAGCGCGACCCCGTCGGTCCGGCGCACCCCCAGGGCGTGGAGCACGTTGGCGTAGCGATGTACGTCGCCCAGCAGCTCGGCGTAGGTTCGCTCCGCCGGCTGCTCCCACCGTTCGCCGTCCGGGAGCACCGACAGGGCGACGCGGTCCGGCCACAGCCGGGCGGCCCGGAAGAGGAGCTCGTACGTCGTGCCCGGCAGGCAACGGTCGCCCAGCGGCACGGCCTCGATCCCCGCGAGGTCGTCCGGCGTGTCGTACGTCGGCCAGAGGCGGTCGCGCATCAGTCGCTCCTCACCACGGTGCGCTGCCGGCCGAGGTCGATCGCACCGTCGTCGGTGCCGATGGTGACTTCGACGACGTCGCCGTGCTTCAGGTACTTGGGGTTCTGGGCCTGCCGCTGGAAGAAGATCTTCCACTTCACTGCGGGCGGCAAGAATGTGGCGATGATTTCGAGCGGCTTGGGTGGTGCGCTCAGGGCGGTGCCCTCCGGGGTCCCGGTGAGCAGCAGGTCACCCGCGTCCAGCCGCTGGAACCGGCTCAGCGCCTGCAGCGCCTTCAGCGGGGAGTAGACCATGTCGTCGTCGACGACCGAGTCCTGGCGCAGTTCGCCGTTGACCCAGAGGCGCAGGCGTAGGTCGCCGAACCGCTTGAGCTCGTCGTCGTCGAGCAGGACCAGCGACGGTCCCACCGGCGTGAAGGTCGGGTACGACTTGGACTCGAAGAACTGCGTCTTGGGCAGCTGCACGTCGCGGGCCGAGACGTCGTTGGTCACCACCAGGCCGGCCACGAACGAGGCCCAGTTGTCTGCCGTGACCTGCGTACCCACTCGCAGCTCTCGGCCGATCACCAGGCCGATCTCGACCTCGTAGTCCAGGCAGCGCACGTGCTCGGGGCGGATGATGTCGTCGAAGGGGCCGCTGATCGAGCCCGACGTCTTGCGGAAGAACGTCAGCGGGATGGTGTCCGGGTCGAGCCCTGAGTCCTTCACATGGCTGGCGAAGTTCGTCATCTGCGCCACCACCCGGCAGGGCGCCGTCACCGGGGACACCAGCTCGAGGCTGGCCGGGTCGACGGTTGTTCTGCTGCCCCGGGTGGCCTCGATCTGCTCGGGCTCGGCGAGCAGCTTGCTGGTGGTCGTGGCGTCGGTGTCGATGCGGGCGGCGCCGCCGGGAGTGCGGACCCACCAGGCGTCGGGCGTACGAAGGATCGTGGTGCTCATGAACTCGTCACTTTCAGGAGGCCGCGCAGGCGGGTCAGGTCGAACTCGTTGTCGTCACGCAGCGAGCGAGCCATCGACACCAGCTCGTGCAACGTCTCTCGTCCCGGGGTGAGACCCAGGAAGTCCTTGGTGGCCGGCGGTCCCCACTGGGCCAGCCCGGACACCGTCATCGGGGACCAACCAGGCTCGAGGGTGCAGTCGAACAGGTCACCGTCGGCGAAGTGCTCGACCAGCAGCCCGTCCGGGTCGCGCCAGTAATCGAAGATCTGGCTACCCTCGATGTGACGACCGATCCCCCACGAGCGATGGAAGCCCAGCTCGCGGAGGTACTCCCCGCCCGCGGCCATCGCGTCCAGGTCCCCGACCTGGTACGCCGAGTGCACGTACCGGTTACTGGGACCGAGCATCATCGCCAGCGTGTGGTGGTCGGTGGGAGTCATGCCTCGGTCACAGCGGATGAAGCTCATCGTGGGGCCGCGCTCGCGCTGCCCCTCGTAGTACTTGAAGTCGCTGACGATCAGACCGAGATTCTCCAGATACCAGTTCAGGGACTCGATGTACCTCGTGGTCTGCAGCACGACATGGCCCAGCCGCTGGACCTTCGCGGGCTCACGCGGCGGGCGCTGCGTAGCGTTGGCACGCCGCACATCGTGCCCGGAGTTCAACACCTGCGTCGACTGGGGCGGCAGGGTTGCGAGCTCGTGGGTGTCGGCGACAACCCGGACCATGACCCCACTCGGGTCGCTCAGGTCCACAGTGAACCCGCCCAGGTGCTCCGGCAGCTTCTCGACCCTCGTCCCGGTGGCGTCGGCGAGCCGCACCAAATCGGTGGAGTCCGCCGCCCGGAAGGCCGCACCGAGGTACCTCGAGCAGGGTCCGCGCCGGACGACCACACACGGATCGCCGGCGTCGGTCCCGCGCAACAGCAACTCGTCCGCCGTCCGGCTCACCGTGGTGAACCCGAACGCGTGCGCGAAGCGCTCCGAGGCGACCAGGTCGGGCTTGACGAACTGGAGCCAGGCCAGATCGAGCACCTTGATGACGGGGTTCTTCGCACGCCCCGGGTGCTCGGCGGGCAGCGCACCCCGCTCGCTGTGTAGGTCGTTGTGAGTCCCGTGGTGACTGGTCATCTGCTGCTCCTCGATTCGTTTCTGACGATATCGTCACTCACGAGTATATGCTCAGTCAAGAGCATTTGAGGAAAACGTCATTTCTGACAGCATCACGTTAGAATGGGTGCACGCCACCCACCGATGGAGACGCCGAGGAGATCATGAGCAACGCACCAACGCAGCAGGCCAACCGACTGGACCGTCGCAAGGCCCGGACCCGAGCGGCCCTCATCCGGGCTGCGCAGACCCTCATCGCCGAGGGCAGGACGAACGTTCCGATCCTGGAGATCACCCAGGCCGCCGACGTCGGGATGGGCTCCTTCTACAACCACTTCGAGACCAAGGAGCAGCTGTTCGAAGCTGCTGTCGAGGCAGTGATGGACGGCTACGGTCAGCTACTCGACGACCTGACCGCCGACATCGAGGACCCCGCGGAGGTGTTCGCCTGTAGTTTCCGGCTCACCGGACGGCTCCAACGCCGGGAGCCCGAACTCAGCCGGGTCCTGCTCAACAACGTGCTCCGGCTGCTCAGCGCCGACAACGGCCTGGCACCGCGCGCCCGGCGCGACATCGCGGCCGCCGTGGATGCCGGCCGCTTCGACGTCGAGGACCTCGACGTCGCAGTCACGATGGCTGCCGGCGCCCTGATCGCCCTCGGTCAGCTGCTGCACGACCAGCCGGAGCGCGACGTCGAGGAGACCACCGACCGGTTGACCGCGGACCTGCTGCGGATGTTCGGCATCACGCGGCGGCAGGCGCAGCGGATCTGCTCGCTGCCGCTGCCGGAGATCGGCGCCGTTCGAGGCGACGGCTCGGCGGCCTGACGCTTCAATTCGCCCCCGCGGCCCGGGGTCGACCAGCTACCAGCGCACGACGGGCAGCCGCAACCGCGGCGCGCCCGGATCCCCTCCGGACCCTCGGTGCGCCAAGCCTTCCGCGGTGGCGTCGGCTCGGACGGCGCCTGGACGCTGCGCGCCTCCTCGGCCTGGCCGCTCGCCTGCCTGTCTCCCGCGACGTCGCCCACACCTCTCCCGCTACGCCGGACTAACCATACTGACGAAATCGTCACTCCCGAGGTATCCTTCAGTCAATTGGCGGCGATAACCGGGAACCACCTGCGAAGGTCGCCACCTGTGACCACGAGGAGATCCTTCGATGAACACCGCCACCACCTCCAGGCTCACCGAGAGCGCTGCTTCCCCCGACGTACTTCTGGTCGACGCCGCCCTCGGCCCGGTACGCCGCTTCGTCCCCGACATGTCGACCGCGAAGTGGGCGGTCTCTCTCGCGCGCAAGCCGGACATCACCGCGCGGCGGCTGGGCGGGCTGGGCGCCGAGGCTCGGCGCATCCTCACCGGCGCCTCGAGGCTCGCGCCGCACCGCGGGGACCGCAGGTTCACCGATATCGCGTGGACCGACAACCCGTTGCTGAAGCGGCTGGTCCAGCTCTACCTGGCCGGTGGGCAGACCGTCGAGCAGCTGCTGATCGACGCCGACCTCGACCCACGCGACCGCAAGCGCGTGCGGTTCTTCTTCGAGAACGTCATCCAGGCGACCGCTCCCAGTAACGTCCCGCTGGTCAACCCGGCCTCGGCCAAGGCCGTCATAGATACTGCCGGGCTGAGCCTGGTGCGCGGGGGCAAGCAGCTGGTGACGGACCTGTCCTCGGCCCCCCGTTTGCCGGAGATGGTCGACGGCAGCGGCTTCGTCCTGGGCGACAACATCGCCGCGACGCCGGGCGGGGTCGTCTTTCGCAACGAGGTGCTGGAGCTGATCCAGTACGCACCGCAGACCGACGAGGTCTCCGAGGTGCCGACGCTGGTGATCCCGCCCACGATCAACAAGTTCTACGCGCTCGACCTCGCCCCGCAGCGCAGCCTCGTGGAGTTCGGCGTCCGGCAGGGCAGGCAGATGTTCGTCGTCTCCTGGCGTAACCCGGACTCGCGGCACGCCTCCTGGAACCTCGACACCTATGTTCGTGCCATCCTGGACGCCCTGGACGCCGTCGAGGACATCACGGGCAGTACGCGGACGGTGCTCGGTGGAGTGTGCTCCGGCGGCATCCTCGCGAGCATGACAGCGGCCTACCTCGCCGGTATCGGCCGGCAGGACCGGCTGGCCGCGCTCTGCCTGGCAATGACGGTCATCGACAACCACGATGCCGGAACGGTGTCCGCCCTCGTCGACGAGAGGTTGGCGGGCCGGGCCAAGGCGAAGTCGGCGCGCAAGGGATACCTCGACGGCCGGGCGCTGGCCGAGGTGTTCGCGTGGCTCCGGCCCGGCGACCTGGTCTGGAACTACTGGGTCAACAACTACCTGCTCGGCAAGCGACCGCCGGCGTTCGACATCCTGTTCTGGAACTCCGACACCACTCGGATGACCGCCGCACTGCACGCCGACTTCGTCGACCTGGCGATGGAGA
This sequence comes from Kribbella sp. NBC_01510, assembly GCF_045040325.1. Lineage (NCBI taxonomy): Bacteria > Bacillati > Actinomycetota > Actinomycetes > Propionibacteriales > Kribbellaceae > Kribbella > Kribbella sp. NBC_01510. The sequence goes on from NZ_CP109418.1 coordinate 4,538,692, forward strand.
ACTCCCTGACCCGGCCCGGCACCCTCACCGTCCTCGGCGTGCCGATCGACCTCGGCAGGATCACAGTCGACTCCTACGTGCTGGCGGCCATCGCCGACCACATCACCCCGTGGGAGAACTGCTACCGCAGCGCCCAGCTCTTCGGCGGCACGACCCGCTTCGTGCTGTCCACCAGTGGTCACATCGCTGCCCTGGTCAACCCGCCGGGCAACCCCAAGGCGTCCTTCCACACCAACGACGACCTGACCTCCGACGCCAAGGTCTGGCTCGAGGGCTCCGACGTCCACCCAGACACCTGGTGGACCGACCTCGGTCTGTGGCTCGACGAACGCTGCGGCGCGCAGCGTCCGGCACCCAAGGCGCTCGGGTCTCACCGCCTGAGCGTGCTCGCGGAGGCGCCCGGCACCTACGTCTTCGACAAGTGACCAGGTTCCTCCGGGTCCGTGTCCTCGGCCACGACGTCCGGGTTGCCGTCCGGCCGGGCACGGCACCGGGGCCGCCGCTGGTGCTCTGCAACGGCATCGGGGCCAGCCTCGACCTGCTCCAGCCGTTCGTCGACGAGGTCGACCCGCGGATCGAGGTGGTCCGGTTCGACGTACCGGGCGTGGGTGGTTCCCCGATGCCGAAGGTGCCGTTCAACTTCGCGATGCTCGCGTGGCTCGTCGGGACGCTGGTCGACCGGCTCGGCTACGACGGGTTCGACGCCCTCGGCATCTCGTGGGGCGGCGGCCTGGCCCAACAGCTGGCCTTCCAATACCCACGTCGCTGTCGACGACTGGTGCTGGTCAGCACCGGGACCGGCATGCTGATGGTCCCGGCCCGCCTCAGCGTGCTCAGGAAGATGCTCACCCCGAGGCGCTACCGCGACCCGGCGTACGCAAAGGCCATCGCACCGGTGCTGTACGGCGGCCGGATGCGCCGGCAGCCCGACGAGGTGAAGCACGTGGTGTACGACCAGGAGCGCCTCGGGTCCAGGACCGGTTACTCCCTCCAGCTCCTCGCCGGGCTCGGCTGGTCGAGCCTCCCGGCTCTGCCACTCATCCGGCAGCCCACCCTCGTCCTCGCCGGGAACGACGACCCGATGATCCCGCTGGTGAACGCGCGGATCATGCGGGCGTTGCTACCCAACGCCACACTGCACGTCTTCGACGACGGCCACCTCGGCCTGCTCACCGCCGCCGACGAGCTCGGCCCGCTCGTCTCGCGGTTCCTGACCGCACCCAGAGCCGATGGGATCTCATCGAGCCACTGACGGCTCGCTGCCCGCTCTCCCGAGGTCCGTTCGCTCGGCGAACACAGGATCGCAACTTCTTCTGGCCGTCGACGTACGCGCATCGAGCTGTCCGTCGAGCTACGTCTTCACCAACGGATGCGACACCTCGGTGCTGCGTGAGCGCAGTCATTCACCGAGCGCCTTGCCGGCGCGTCCAGCCGCAGAGTCGAGGTGGCGCCGGCCCCGAGGAGTCCCCGGATGACGAAGTTCACCGCGCCCAGGTTAGGCAGTTCGCAGCGCGAGATTTGCCAACTCACGCGTTTCCGGAAGGAGCTGGGCGGAGCTCGTCGATGGTGAGGGTCGACTTGAGCCAGACCCAGGCCTCACAGTCGCATACCTACAAGCCGAGATTCGCGTCGCCGCCCTTGTCGCCGGAGCGGGCATGCACGATCTCTCCGAGTGAGGCGACGACCAGTTCATCGGCGGTCCTTGGCGCTGGGACCGATGACGCGGGCGACGGTTCGGTCTGCCGGGCGGTCGTAGCCGTCCATGCGGGCAGGTGCAGCAGCGTGAACGGATGGTCCGCTCGACCAGAGTGCCGATCGCGGACGAGCAGCTAACTGAGGATTTCGTCATGTCTTCGCCATGACCGCTTGACCAGATTGCAGTACTGACGATATCGTCAGGACTGCAGAAACATTACAAGAGGCTCTCATTGGGCCCGAATCTAACGAAGGTGGTAGCTCATGACGCAGCACACGAACTTCTCCACGCGGCTGGATGATCTGCAGAAGCGGGTTGCGACGGCGAAGTCGGCGGTGCAGACGGCCGCGACCGAGTCCGAAGCGCAACTCAAGGAGCGGATCGATCGGGCTCAGTCCAACCTGGACCAGTCGGCCCAGAACGCACGGCAGGAGACCTCGCAGGCCGCCGGCAGCGCTCGGGCGAAGTGGGCGCAGGTAAGGGCCGACGCCGCGGACAAGATGAGCGACGTCAAGGCAAACATGGACAAGCGGACCCGCCACATGGACGCCAAGGTCGCCGCCGACGACGCCGACTGGGCAGAAGCTGACGCGGCCGAAGCCCTCGACTTCGCCGACTGGGCGGTCGACAACGCGCAGCTGGTCATCCTCGATTCCATCCACGCCCGCGCCTACGCCGACAAGCTCGCCAAAGCCGCAGACAACTCGTAGTCCCCGAATCGGACCGGTGGCCACGAAGCCCCAGTTCTCCTTACAGCCCTCCGCGCCGGGCAGGAATGTTTGACGACCTGCCCGGGCGGCATCACCCAAAGGAAGTTTGCAATGGCTAACGACATGAAGACCCCCGACCCGGTGCCCGACACGATGCGGGCCGGCGCCGCCCAGGACGCGTCGGCGGTCAAGGTGCACGACCTCGCCTGGCTGGAGTTCGAGAAGCCGGATCTGGATCGGGACGCGGTCGACCGAGCAGCAGGCAAGGGTGTCGTCGACGCATTCACCATTCCCTGGAAGTTGGAGATCCAGCCATGACTGCCGCACTCCTTGTTTGCTTGGCCGCGCTCATCGCTGTCGCCTTTGCGGTGCTGGGCGCAAGCAAGATCCGAGCCGTTCCGTCGATGCAGGCCCGGGCCGCGCATGTTGGCTTCAGTGTCGGTGCCTACCAGCGCATCGGGGTCCTGGAGGTCGCGGGTGCCGCAGGAGTCCTGATCGGCCTCGCGATACCCCCGCTCGGCCTGCTCGCCGCAGCGGGTTTGCTGCTCCTCATGGTTGGAGCCCTCGGCGCGCACCTGCGCCAGCACGACGGCGTAGCCGAGATGGCACCAGCGCTCGTCGTCATCGTGCTGCTCGTGGCCTATCTGTGGCTCGCACTCGGCAAGATCTGACGAAGAGGCCGACATGACCAACCTCAGCCAGAACCTCACCGAATCCGCCTCGATATACCCGGACCACCCAGCCGTCCGGATGGATGACCACGTGCTGACGTACGCGGCCCTGGACGACGCCGCGTCCCGAATGGTCACGCTGCTGCGCGGCAGCGGCCTCGAGCCTGGCGACCGCGTCGGGCTGATGCTTCCCAACGTGCATTTCGCGATCTCGTACTACGGCATCCTCCGCGCCGGCGGGGTCGTCGTGCCGATGAACCCGCTGCTCAAGGCGCGCGAGGTGGAGTACTACCTCCGCGACTCCGCCGCCAAACTGCTGCTTGCCTGGCACGACTGTGCCGCCGAGGCGGAGGCAGGTGCGAAGGCCGCAGGCCCCAACTGCCTGGCGGTCGCGCCCGGGGACTGGGACTTCCAAGCCGCGCTGGCAGCGACGCCGCCGGCGATTGACCCGGTCTGCCGGTCCGACGACGACATCGCGGTCATCCTCTACACCTCCGGCACTACCGGCAAGCCAAAGGGCGCCGAACTCACGCACGGCTGCCTGAACCGCAACCAGGCGGTCACCGCACGGGCCCTGATCAACGCCGCCAGGGTCCTCAGCGGCGAGCGGATAGGGACACGATCCACGCCGCCCGCGCTGCTGCCGCGCTTGCCGACACCGACGTCTCGCAGGCCAGTCCCGGTGAAGCTGAGAGACGGCCATAGCGACGTGGTCGGTGGCATCCTGTCTCCGTCATCGCCGGTGCTCTTCTACCCGGTGCAGGACGGTCGCGCCCAGCCATTGGCGAGTGGGCATCTCCGTTAGTTCGTCGGGGGTCAGGTCCAGGCGGTGGGGTCGGCGAGGTAGAGGCCGCAGGCGGTGTCGAGCGCGTCTTTCGCGGTGCCGCCCATGGATCCGGGTGCGCTCGGCGGCGCCGCCACTGCTGGGTGGCCGTAGGCGCTGACCGCCAGGTCCGGTCTAGCCTTGGTCTTGCCTGGGTGCTGCGCGCTGGCACCTCATGTCCGGCCACCAGCGAATCGAAGGATCCTCCTCATGTCCTCCCCTGCTGGCACACAGCAACAGAGCGTCGCGGACGCGCTGGCGCGGCGGGTTGAGGTGCGGCGGGGCGCCGAATCCGTGTGGGTCGCGGCGTTGCGTGAGCTGGGGGCGGTGGACCTGGCGGTGTATGAGGCTGTGGCGGATACCCCCACCCCGGAGCTGGACGGCCCCGCTCGCCGGCTCTCGAACGCGGCGAACTACTCGCGGCTATGGCCACTATCGCCGCCGTGATCGCCGTGCTCGGTGGCAGGCGTGGACGCCGCGCGGCGCTGGAGGGCGTGCTGGCGATCGGGGTGACCTCGGCGACCGTGAATCTCGGCATCAAGCCGCTTGCCCAGCGGCGGCGCCCGGATCGCGCCGAACACGCCATGTCTGCGGCCCGCCGTGTACCGACGCCGGAATCCGACTCTTTCCCGTCCGGCCACGCCGCGTCGGCGTTCGCGTTCGCCTACGCGATCGGCCGGCACCTGCCAGGCCTCGCCGTGCCGATCCGGTTGCTGGCAGGCGGCGTCGCCTACTCGCGAGTCCACACCGGCGTGCACTATCCGGGTGAGATGATCATTGGTTCCATCGTGGGGGCCGGAACCGCAGCGACAGTCGCTGCAGGATGCGACCGCATCTACCGAGTGCAGGACCCGAACCGCGAACGTGCGTAATCGGCAGCCCTGACGGGCCAGCACCTTCTCGGTATCAGCCCTCTGGCAGCGGCCGCGTTTGCCTGGGAGGCGACAACTGCGCCGATGGTGGCATGCCTAAATGGCGTGGCGAGATTCGGACTCGCAGAGCCCTGGGCCGGATAGCGAAGTGCAGCGGCGGGCTTAGATCGATCGCCTCGCCACCAATCCCGGCGTGTACCGGTGTCAGCGCGCTGACGTCCAGACGGGGCGCGCTCCACGCTCGCCCTGGACTGTGGGGGGCAGCCCCCATGGGGCGCGGGGCCGCGCCGGGCGCGTCGAGAACGATGATCCCGAGGCGGCCGCTGTCGAGGGCCGGACGAGCACCGGGCATCAGCGGGCGATCGAGCGTGTACGGGTTGTTCGACACGAGCACAACCGCGAGATGCTGGTGCTCGCGCCCGATATCGTCAACCAGGCGCAGCGCTGGCACCTCTGCGCTTGGGCCGAGCACCTTCTCGGCGGTCTCCAGGAGCGTGCGCATCTTGGCATCGCGGTAGCCGGGACTGCGGACGGCGTCGCCGTAGATACCCAGCGAGACGTTGTTGAGAAACAGGCGGCCATTCACCTCCGCCACGTCGATCAGGCGCTCGAGCCCACCTGTGAACGCCTCGAGCGCGCCGAGCGCATCGTGCGGATCCACCCCGAGATCGAGAGCGAAGTGGTTGCGCGTCCCGGCCGGCACACACACGAACGGAAAGGAAGCCCATGCGTGCCGGCTGCCGCGGCCACGACCGCCAGCGACCCGTCGCCACCGGCAACTCCCAGCGCGTCCGCACCATCGGCCACGGTTTCCCGGCCAGCGCTTCCAGGCTCTGGCTCGGCGCAAAGATGACGGTCTTGATCCCTCGGTCGCGTGCCCGCTCGGCAACCGCAGCGCGTGCGGCCGTGCCCCCGCCAGATCTCGGGTTGACAAACAACACCGGTCGTTGCGGGGGATCCGAGGACCGCCAGCCAGGACGCGACAGCTCCGACACCATCCACGACATTCTCGCGCAACGACGGTAAGCCTGCTAGTCGCAAATCACCTGCCATCGATGACGGGATCCCGGCCCCCACTTCCACGCCGAAGACGGCGTAACCAGTGGTGCAGTGCAACGCTCAGCCCACCACACCGTCAAAGATCTCTCCGCCGACAATCGCAGCTGGGTCGAGACCTGGAAACCCCAAAACGCTCACCTGGCACAAGTCCGAGGGCCGACATCCTGCAACGCCTCGCCGGCGCACGGCGGTGGCCACGACCGAGTCGGTCATTCGCAGCAGCGTGTCGATCGCCGCGCCGGCGGCAGCGTCGCCGTCCGTAGCGGCATAGGCCGCGGCAAGCGCCGGGGCGCGGCCGGAGAGGACGAGGTCGTGCGGCGGCGAGGATCACCGTGGGTGCCGCTTGCGCGCCCGCGCTACGGGGGAGTTGTAGCGGCGGCGTGGAGCCATTCGTGGAGCGAACTGCCCGATACGGATGAAAAATACGGGCACCGGAGATAGGTTCCTTGCAACGAATCACGTCTGAAGACGGCAGATGTGGAGATGACCTTCCTCCTCGTAATGAGAAGGTCGCCGGTTCGATTCGGACGGGCGACCCCAACGTCGCCCGAATGCGGCCAGGACTCGGCACGCGGGGCGAGACTGCGTGGGGTGGCGCGAAGCGCTTGCCGAGGGCAACACTGGCGGGGTGGCCGGTCGGACTGGAGCTGGCCCGGCCTGTCGAGCAGCTGCCCGGCCGTTATGCCTGGCGGCTCCCTACGAATTGAAGTGGGACGGGTTCCTTCACTGAACATGTCAACCAGCCGGCGTCGCCGACGCCGAGATGCAGGCCGGCCACAACCGGCACCCGCTGCGGCTCGTGCGGAACGAGCAGAGGCTGCCAGCTCGAGCTGATCGGGACCGCGCGTGTACCGCTGTTGCATGGTGCTTCAGCGGACGATCCTCACGGACGTCGCGGTGTGGAGTCGCTCGCTCGGGCAGGTTGCGCGTTCGTCGCCGTCTCGCGCCACTCCCGTGGTGAGAGTCCGTACTCGGCGCGGAAGAGGCGCCCGAAGCTGGATGCATCGCGAAATCCCCAGCGTCGGGCCACGGCGGCGATGGTGACGTGCTGAGACAGGCCACGACCGAGCTCGTCCCGGCACGCCTCCAGGCGGCGGCTGCGGATCCACGCGCCGAGGGAGATGCCGCCGGCGGCGAGGACGTTGTACAGGTGGCGAACGGAGATGTGGTGTGCGGCCGCGATTTGAGCGGCGCTGAGGGTCGGATCGCCCAGGTGCGCACGCACGTACTCCAAGATCCGCATCTGCAACGTGGCCCGCAGTGATTCCCTGGCCGCCGTTGAGGTGACGTCAAGGTGCGTGCTGATCACTGCCCGGATGAGTTCCATCGAGGGCTGGCTTACCGCGTTGGCGCCGGCGTCCGCGAACGCTCTCGGCCGGCCCGCGAGGCGCCGGAAGTAGACCGCGGCCAAGTCTGCGACCGGATGTCCAGGACTCAGTCGCGTTGCCGTTACCTGCCGCACGACATCCCACGGCAGGGCCAGCTTCTCCAACGGCATGCGGAACTGGTGCTGTCGGTAACCCTCGGAGTCGACCAGTGTGTACTGAGATGTCGAGCTGTACACCACCAGGTCGCCCGGGCGCACAACAGCTTCGCGGCCCTCTTGAACGACGAGGCTCGACCCGCTGACCTGCAGACCGAGCATCAGGCTGGGTGCCAGATCATCGCGCGCCAGGCGCGGGCTCCGCTCGACTTTGGTGACGTTGGATCGGATGGAGGAGATCCGCAACGCACCAATGTCGGCGAGCATGCCTCGCACGACAGGGCCCGTTACGGGGAAGTCGAGCTCGACCGGAATGATCCTGGCGGCCACCGCGTGCATGGACTCGGCCCGCACGCCGGCCGCAATCGTCCTCGAGTCGACGATCTGGATCACGGGCCTAGTCCTTCGTAGTTCCCCCTGCTCCCCGAGCGCAGGCTGAGCGTGCCGCGAGCAAGGCGCGACATGCGCTGTCGGCACCGGCTCGCAATAGATCATGCTACGCGCTCTCGGAGATCGGTCACCAGGAGCGCAGACCGCGCCGAGGCCGACCCTAGGTCGACCTACCGAAGCTGCTGTCTAGCGATGGCCGCTACCTCAGCGGGGTGGCAGTTGGTCGAGCTCTTGCCGCTGCCGGTCGGTCATCTCGTACGGCGCGAAGGCGGCGGTGGACCACTCGTGCACGGCTATCTGCACGTTGTGCAGGCTAACGCGCGCAACGGCGCCGGCGGCTGCGTCGCGCCCTAGCGTCTATTCCGACACCACGAACGGTGTCCTCGGCGGGCGGTCGGCAAGCCATCATCTGGACGCGCGCCGAGCAGGTCAACGCCGCGCTGCTGAAGCTCCTCTGCTAGTTCGGCACCGCCGCTGACCCCAACTCGGAGAGCCCGCCGAGCAGATAACCACACCCGCAAAGGACAAGCCATGCGTACACCGAAGAAGTCACTCCCCGCGGCCGTCGCGGTCCTCACCACTAGCGTGCTCGCGCTGGGCATCGGCACCGCGACCAGCAGCAGCGCGCACACCCTGCAGAACGACAAGCCGCTCAAACCGACGATCGTGCTCGTGCACGGCGCGTGGGCTGACGGCTCGAGCTGGTCTGCCGTCACATCAAAGCTGCAGAGCGCCGGATACACCGTCGATGTCGAGGCAAACCCGCTGCGCGGCCTCGCCTCCGACGCGCAGTACCTGCATGATCTGCTGGCCACCATCCCTGGCCCAGTCGTGCTCGTCGGGCACTCCTACGGCGGCATGGTGACCACCAGCGCTGCCACCGGCAACCCCAACGTCAAGGCCCTCGTCTACGTCGACGCCTTCATCCCCGACCAAGGCGATAGCGTAGGCGCGCTCGCCGCCGCACAGCCCGGCTCGGACCTGGACCCGAACAGCTCGATCAACGCGGTGCCGATCCACGACGCCAGCGGAAACGTCATCAACGCCGATGTGTACATCAAGCCAGATCAGTTCGCGGGCCTGTTCGCCGGTGGCATCCCGACCAAGCAGGCCGCCGTCCTGGCCGCCACCCAGCGGCCACTGACCTCCAGCACGCTCGGTGAGACCCTCGCCGGTGTTCCGGCGTGGAAGACCATCCCGTCCTGGGATCTCATCGGTACGGCGGACAAGGTGCTGCCACCGGCGGAGCAGGAAGTCATGGCACATCGCGCCGGCGCGCACATCACCGAGGTCGACGCGCCGCACCTGTCGATGATCTCCGACCCGGACGCGGTGACCGGCGTGATCGTCGACGCCGCCCGTGCCACCAGCTGACCGACCAACCGCCAAGAAATGCACAGGTGGACCACCGTTGTCACATGCAGCGTCAATGCGGTCGACAACGGCCCCGACGGCCTGCTGGACCTCTTCTTGCGAGTCACCGAGGCCAGCAGGCAGAACGGTGTCGAGTACCTCAAGCGGTACGCGGCCCACACCGAGGGTTTTCATTGACCCAAAGGCGGCCAGACTGTCAGTTGAAGTCATGATGCAATCGCGGGGCGTGCGGCCTCAGAACAGCGCAACGAAGTGCTCACCAGACCCTTGAGTGGCGGCAGCTCAGTCATGAGGGCGCTCAGGCTGAGTCGATGGTCATCCTTTCCGAGGCGCCGAAGCCGGGTGGGTACGCGGGCGTCACCTGCGGGCCCTTTGACGACGAGCCGACGAGCAGTCAGCCGGCGAGGCGTGGTGCCGGTCGTGGTGCGAAATCATCAGTACCGAGGAGGAAATCCGGGTGTGATGCGGGAATGGCCGTACGTAAAACTGCTGGTAGAGGCTGAATCACACGGTGTCGGTCCTTCTCGTAATGAGAAGGTTGTCGGTTCGATTTCGGACAGTGGCCGTCCTCGAAGCGCCTGGAGACAGCTTGTCGCGCTCGTGCGATCCTGCACCCCATCTTCGTCGCCAGTCCCCGCGGTTCTGGAGCTACGTAGCGCACGCGGGCGTGGCCTGTCATCGGGTCCCAGCCCGCGCGTCACGCGCTTTGGGAGCAGGCAGCCGCACGCCGGAGCACGACCGCGACGAGCGGCCCGGCGACGATGAGTGTCAACCAGACGATGGAGATCACGATGATCTCGAAGAGATCTCCGCGATCGATTCCGCGCGCTGCCGAGACGGCGACGAGCGCGGCGAGCACGGCCGCGAAGCTCCCAACGAAGAGCCAGCGGATCGTGCGCTCGATCTTGCTCCCCTGCATGAAGACCGGAGCGACACAAGCGAGGGCGAGGCTCATCAGAAAGTATCCGAGCTCCTCGAGAGCGATAAAGACGCCGTTCGGGTTGTATTGCGTGAGGATCGCCCAGCCGTCGAGCTGGCCCTTCTCGAGACTCGGTTGCATCACAGTGACTTGGATGAAGTAGTCGATCAGAAGCACCGCGGCAGCGATAGTCGCGAGGCACACCCCGAGCAAGCTGAAGATCTTCCGCCTCGGAGCGGCGTACTCGTGAACCGACGCGAGCAACGCGACGAAGAGGAGCAGCACCAGCATGGCCGGGTACATCCACAGGTAGTCTCCCGGCCATTGCTCGGCGATGACATCGCTCGCGAACGGATAGGGGACGTCGTTCGGAAGAGCCGTCAACGCCAAGGCGAAGGCGACGACCGTAACGCCGGCCGTGCCAAAGGCGATCGAGGACCCGAAACGCAAGGCGGCGCGAGAGCTCGTGCTGTCAGACGTCGACGAACTGGCTGACGTCTCCTCACGGCCGGTCATCGTGACCCATGCTTGCATGGGCCGTGGAGTTCTCGTTGTCAGCCACGGTGGTTCCTCCCTCGAGTAGTTGCCTCGATCGTGCCAGCTCGACCCCGCGGAGACCGGAAGAACACCCGGTGCTCCAATGCGGAGAAGAGCACAGCCGACCAGGCTTCCCGGCACACCGAATGACAACCTAAACCAACGTTGGCTCGTGGACGCCCACACACCCGCGCCCCGAGCCGACTATGGCGGTCGACTGCGTCCCCGGATCAGGTGTGGCCTGCCGGCGAAGGCGTTCCGTCTCGAGGAGCCGAGACCCGTCCAGCCAGCGCCGAACGCAAATCGCGGCCAGATTCTGGCGAAACCGGATGACTCTGAGGTCCCTGCCGGCCGACCTCAGATCGAGAGTCATCTCGTCGCCAGCCTCGAGCGCTGGTTGATCGACCAGTCTCCACCGGGGCTGACAGCTTCCGATCGACATCGGTGGTCTCGACATGTCATGCCGCCAACCGGGGTGATGGTTGGCCCTGCTCAACGCTGGGCGCGGCGGAGAGTGCGAGAAGTCCGCAGCGTTGCGAACCGACGTGATGTGACGCACAGTAATGATCAGGCCAAGGGGTGCAAACCGATCTGATGAAGACGGTGAGAGCTCGCTGCGAGGGGAAGTTCTGGCAAAGAGGCACGTAAAGGGCCCGTGCCTGGCATGACTAAGCCCAAGGCACTTGCGTGACCTGGGCTACTGTGCGCCGCCAGGGACTCGAACCCCGAACCCGCTGATTTCCAGCGGAGGTTGATCATCGTTTGTCGACGATGGGCGAAAGCTCTTACTGATAACGGGTTGCATGGCGACCTGTTGCACATAGGTTCTCATCGGCAACCATCCTCTCGCGCTGATTGAGTGCGTAAAGAGGTGCGTAAGGAGGTGCGCCGGTAGTGGTGCTCGGCTGCGAAGTTCACGAGTCCAAGCCGGCGCGAGTCACACCGAGGGTGCCTTCGCGCAGGGCGCTGCCGGCGTGACGACGACCACAGTGCGTAGGCGAACGGTCTGGGAGAGCCGTGTCGGTCCGCGTCTGGATGGGCTGCCTATGCTGAACGTCATGACCATGAGCAACGCCGCACGGCAGCTGGAAGTCGACCCGGCGGTCCGCGCCGAGTTGGACCGTCTTCGCGACAGCATCGACAACATCGACGCGGCTCTCGTTCACATCCTCGCCGAACGCTTCAAGTACACGCAGCAGGTCGGGCAACTCAAGGCCGTGCACGCTCTGCCGCCGGGCGACCCCGCCCGCGAAGCCAGCCAGATCGCCCGGCCGCGCCGACTTGCCGAGACCGCCAAGCTCGACCCGGCCTTCGCTGAAAAGCTCCTCGGCTTCATCATCAGCGAGGTCATTCGCCACCACGAGCAGATCGCGGAAGATACGAGAAGCTGATTCGGTGCGTGTGGTCGGCAGCCGTCCTGCCAGTAGGTTGCCGGCAAGCACGGAACGGTCGTGCTGGATCCGCTGCAGTTCCAGTAGCTAGCCGTCCCCAGACTTGGTCAGTAGTTCGCTAAACCTCTCCCAGATGTCGTTCTCATTCCCGCCGGCGTCGACTGCCTTGTCGCGACTGGTTGCGCCGCGCACCAAGGTCACCGCCGCACGTCGTACACCGAATGCCGAGGCATTGCGTCAATCCCGATCGGCGCCACACCGGGCTCTCTCAGTACGTGGTCTGTAGCGATCCTGCCAGAGTGTCGGCCGGTGTTCATGCGCGACTGTCCTACGATCAAGCCGGGGGAAGCTGTGGCCGTCGATCTCACAAAGTATGACCCGTCGCCGACACGGGCAGGAAGGTTCTTTGCGTCGATCGACGCTCGTTCACAGCTGGAGTTCAGCTCCGCGGACTCGCTGTACGACTGGCTTGCGGCCGGTGCCAGGACCTCTGTCTCCGGATCGTCTTCGGCTGCTCTTGCGCACCCTGACATCGTGTACAGAGGCCAGCCGAACGCACAGTACGGACTGACATCGTCCCTGTACCGCCACTGTCAGCAGAAGCTTCGTCGCGTCGTCCGCGAATCCGACCTGGTGACAGCGGAGTCGGCGATCGCTCGAAGCGATGCGATCCGAGGGACTTGGCCGGTTGATGACCGACCTGGAGCTGCTACAGGTGCTTCAGCACCATGGCATTCCCACCCGGCTTGTCGACGTATCGACGGGACCGCTGGAAGCTCTCTTCTTCGCCGTTGAGAAGGAAGACGCAGCCGATGGGAGGCTATTCATCGTCCGCTTGGACGCGAGGCGTGCCGGCGACCGCGTCTTCACTTCGCCGGGTGATGACCTTCCATGGCGAGCTACGGCGCTGGGGCAAGCTTCAAGCTCAAAACCAGTGGACTCAGACTCTTGCACTGGTCGACGCCGACCCACTCGATCCCCGGATGCGTGCTCAGCGCGGAAGGTTTCTTGTCGGCGGACTCAACCGACGCAGCGCCGGCCGCAATTTGTACCGCGTGCCCAAGGACGAGTTCGCGGACGTCACGTCGTTGGGGATCAACTTCCTCAAACAGCTACGCACGGCGCGAAATGCTTGCTGGCCCGCGACCGGGTGGACAACCCGGATCCCGGCCAAGTGGAAGGTGCGCATTCGGGAGCGGCTGGCGGACGAGCAACACAGCGTTCGACCCGACTCGATGTACCCACCCATCACCGAGGTGCGCCGTCTCGCGTTGGCTCGCGCGAGCGACGTCCTTGTTGAAGCCTGACCTCTACGATCGCTTCGTCCGTGCTGGATCTGTCTCAGCGCCGACTGTAAGACGACCAACTCTGCCGGGAGACTGAAAGCCCGTTGACACACGGACGAGATCCAATAGCGTTCACGAGATGACAAGCGCCGCTTTCAAACCCGGTCTTGCGCTCGCCGAGGCCTTCTATGCAGATGTGGTTGCCCCGCTCATCGACGTCCCACACACCGCCTGCCTGCTCGGCGAGGGATCCGAGATTCTCGGTTACGACAGCGCCCGATCCACTGACCACGAGTGGGGTCCGCGGGTCCAGATATTCGTGAGCGCAGACCAGATTGATCGCGTCCACAGCACGATCACTCGCAGCCTGCCCACGGAGTACGATGGGCTCCCCACGGCGTGGTACTCGTTGGCGACCAACACTGTGACGCACCACATCGAGGTCACGACGTTCGACGAGTGGATCCTCGGCCAGATCGGGACCGACCCGCGGCAGGGCATGGATCACGCCGCCTGGCTCGGGTTGGCGCAGCAGCGACTGCTGTATGTGACGCGCGGGAAAGTCTTCAGGGATGATGACGGTGAACTCTCGCGCGTGCGCTCGGCGCTCGCCTGGTACCCCGCCGACGTCTGGCGATGGCTTCTGGCCAGCCAGTGGTATCTCATCGGAAACACCGAACCCCTGATCGGACGCACTCTGGAAGCCGGCGACCAACGCGGCGCACGGCTCCTCACCGCCAAGCTGTGCAAGCTGACCATTCACATGGCGTTCCTTCAGGAACGTCGCTACTGGCCTTACGACAAGTGGCTCGGCACCGCCTTCGCCGAGCTCGAAGCGGCAGCAACTCTCGGGCCCCTCGTAGACGCCGCGCTGGAACACACCCCCAAAATCGGAGTAGACAGCGCGATCTCCCGCGCCCTGACCACACTCGGCGATCGCCATACAGCCCTGGCATTGACCGAACCGGTCAAACCGGTCATCGGCGACTTCCAAGTCAACATCAACGACGCCGTCCGGCCATACCCGGTCCTGAACACCTCGGACTTCGTCGCAGCGACAATCGCGGCCATCACCGATCCGGCGCTGCGCAAGATGACCGCCGTTGGCGCGATCGATCAACTCACCCATGCTGACGACGCACTGATCCACTTCACTCCGTGGCCTGAGCGCCTGACACAGACATACCGGACGCTGTTGACGACGGCTGCGCGAACTCACGCATAGTTCAGGCTGCGCCGCACGACGGGAATGGGTGCGGACGGCGCTCGGTTGGCTATCCGGAGATTGCGGTGAGGATGGTGGCTTCTACGGGGTGGGCGGTGGTTCGGTCGGTCAGTTCGAAGGGTTCCAGGAGAGCGACTCCGGGCTGGGTGATGATCCGTGGGCTGGTACCGCGGTGTGGCCACGAGGCGGCGTGGACGAGGAAGGGATGGCATAAGTAGACGTCACCTGCGGTGCCCGTGGCCTCGATGACGGGGCGGTCGGCGCTTGCCTCGACGATCGGCGGACCTGACTCAGCCGGAGTGAGTCCGGCGTCGCCTGCTGGAGCCAGGACGCGCGCAGCGTCGGTGTGTGAGCCGACCCGGATTCGTGTCGGGGCGTCGTTTGAGCCGACATCGGTGAGGAGGAACAGGGAGAGCAAACCGCGTTCGCGGCTGCGGACGTTTGCCCGCCAATCGGTGCCGTCCCAGTAGCTGGCCTCGATGTGCCAGCCTGCGTCTCCCGGATCGGCGGGATGGGGGAAGCGAACGGGAATCGTGCCGCCCATTCCGTCGCGCTTCCACCATATGTCCGGGCCGATCAGTTGGTCGTACGCCTCCCACAGCACGCCGGCTGTGCCTGCGTCGGCGAACGGCCGTGCCTTGTCGCCTTCCTCGGGACAGATGATCCGCTCGGCAGGTGCCTTCCAGGACCCGGCATCAGCCCTCCTGATGCCGCGCTCCTCCAGCTCCTCCCAGATCACATCCACACACGCATCCACCACCGCACGCGGCACGGCTCCGCGAACGACGACAAACCCGTCCCGCAGGAACGACGCAACTTCGGCATCTGTCAGCATGCTGAGCACCCTTCGCCATCCCCCTCTCGCGGTCAACCGCGTTTTGCCGAGGCTCCTTGCGGGGCTTGGCCTTGGGTGACGATCGCCCGCGTCGGACAAAGCATCCCCAGCCGCCTTCATGATTCGCCTAGTTGGTCAAGTCCCGTGGTGGTCGTGGGGAGTGCGATCGATCGGAGTTGAACGTCAGGCGCATCACGGTTCTGGCACCGGCGTCGCGGATGGTGACGAACCCGCGCGCCTCATACGAGGCGCGGCGTCCCATCCAACTGTCGTTCTCCTCGGCCCTGCGGCTGGCTAGCGCGTGCGGCGCGAGGTTCGTCTTCGGGAACGCGTCAAGAGCGACGGCGCCCGAATCTCGCGCGTGGTCGATCGCTGCGTCTAGCAACGCGCTGGCAACCCCGGTTCCCCGGACTTCGCGATCGACGTAGAAACAGGTGACAGCAAAGACATCATGGTCCCCAGGCATGGGCCCGTACTGCCGAGACCGTTGAAGCCTGCTGTGGTCCTCACGCGGCGCGACGGCGACCCAGCCAGCCGGACGGCCGTCCATGTAGGCGACCAGCCCTGGATATCGGCCTTGATCGACGGTGGCCTTCAGCGCCGCTCTGCGGAGGTCGGTCGGCCCCTGCTCGTCTCGCCAGAGCATGCACCAACAGTGGCCCGGAATCGGAACGCCGCCGCGTGGGCCCTTGCGTTCGAACAGTCGGACTAGATCGTTCCAGCGGTCGGGGGTGACCGCGTGAACATCCACGTGGGGTGGGTGTCCCGTGGTGTCCTCACGGTGGACGGGCATCGGAGGGCTCCCAGTGTCAATCGGCGGGCAGCCAGCAGATGCGGAAGGGGTGGCCTGCAGGGTCGGCGTAGGTCTGAACTCCTCGCGCGGCCGTACGATCGTTGGCAGCTTTCAACAGCCGGCCTCCCAGCCCGATGACCTCGTCGTGGGCGGCATCGAGCCCTTCGGTGCCGACAACGTAGAAGTCGAAGTGGACTTGCTGTGGCGTACCGTCGGGCCATTCTGGCTGGACGTGGTCTGGAGCCAGTTGGACGCCTATTTGCCACTCGCCGTCGACCCAGATGTTGCGCCAGTGTGTGCCGTCTTCAACCACTGTTCCGCCGAGCAGCCCGGCCCAGAAGGCGCTCTCGGCGTCAATGTCCGCGGCGTCGAACACGATCATTCGGTGTTTCACGTCCATCTGGAGTCTCCACGGGTCGAGGCGGACTCAGGCTGGTCAGCGCTGTTACGCGTGACCCTACTGGCTGCGTCTCGGCCCGAGTTGGACCTGAGGCCGAGCACTGCGCCGGCGAAGCGGCGGGCTCACTGGACGTCCAGGACGGAAGGGTGCGCCGCCGCGGCCAGGGGAAGTGGGCGCTGCTGTTCCTCGGTCCTTGGCTGATCGGCCTCGTCATACTGACGGGCGGCCCGATGATCGCGTCCTTGGCCTAGCGGCGTGGTGTGCGGAAGGTCGAGGTCCAGGTGGACGACGGTCCGTGGTAAGAGGCTCAGCTCGCTGTACAGGACACGGTCGACAGGTGGCGGCAGTGGGTCTTCCGATGGAATGCGACGTCAGGCAACCACAAGCTGACTGTTCGGGCCACCGACGGTACCGGGCGGGTACAGACCGCCGACCAGGCCCCGCCGCGCCCGAACGGCTCGAGCGGCTCTGCACAACGCCGTGGTCATAGTCCGGTGAACGTCAGCCGTGGTGAGGTTCTAGGTCGATTTCGACGATGCGGACATGGACGGTCGCGGTCTGGCCGGTTGGTGATTCGACGGCCGTGGTGACCGCCCGGTGCACGTCCGCGCCGACGTCATCGCGTTCTTCCGTGGCGTCCTGGAACGCCGTGCCGGTGAGAACCTAACGGTCACGATCGAGGTGATCGATGGTGCATGCACGCTCAGGCTCCGACCTCGCCTCGCCGTTGTGCGGCCCTGAGATCGGACAGGAGGGTGTCGCGGCAGTTGTTGAGGTCGGTGAGCAGCGCGGTCACGGCCTCGTCCGGATTGCCGCCGCGGATGGCATCGAGGATCGCAGCGTGGCGGTCGGTCAGGGCCATGAGGTCGACGCCGGCGTGGGCGCGAACCTGTGCGATGCACAGTTGCGTCTCGCCCATCACGGTTTCGTGCATGCGGCGCAGGCGTTTGCTGCCGGTGGCGGCGACCAACGCTCGGTGCAGCGAGATGTCGGCCTCGGTGTGCTCGCCGTGCTGGTTGCGGTCGGCGGCCATTCGCATCAGAACCAACGAGCGGTCCGCGTCACCGGGCACCTCGGCGCGGCGCGCGAGCGTCACCACTGCCCGGGACTCGATCGGCTCCCGGGCGAAGTAGAGGTCACTGACATCATCGGCCGACAGCTGCGGCACGACGGCGGTACGGCGGGGGCCGCGGCGGAGAAGTCCTTCGTTCGTGAGTCGATCCAGGGCGGCCTTGGCGGTGGGCCGGGCGACAGTGAATCGATTTGCGACCCAGATCTCCGAGAGCTTTTCACCCGGTGGGATCTCACTGGTGATGATCTGCTTGCGCAGTGCCGTGGTGAGCGAGTCGGTCAGCGAGGTGTTCTCGAGTTCGATACTCACTCGTGCCGCCTCCTTCAGCTTGTGCACCCGACTCGGGTCTCGGTCGGTATGCGCATCTTAATCGACTGGATTCGCCGTTGCCGCGGAGCGAAGCCCGATGGTCAGTAGAAGGTTCGCGTACAAACGCTCTTCGCCGGTCGCGATCACCAGGCCGACATCGGGGGAGCGGACTATGTCGTAGAAGTCGAATCGGTCGACCTGCTCCATCGGCACGTCGTTCCCGAGGTGTTGGCGGTACTCCTCCTGCACGGATGCGTCCACTCCTTCGGCGGGGCGCATCACGACGGCGCTCTCGAAGTTCACCGCGGTTTGGATCAGCGGCAGGACGTCGGTCACCGTGAGCATGCCGGGTGCGAGATTGAGATGCACGAGACGGGCCAACGGATTGATCATCGTCAGGTAGGGATAGTTCCCGTCTGCGAGAAGAATCCGTGAACCGTGCCCGGCAACTGCCAGGGCCTCGAGGAGCGGTGGGTGGATGAGCTCGTGGTTGAGCATATGGATTTCTCTCCCTGATCAGCGGTCGTCTTGGGCGCGCGGGGATCCGTAGCCGTTCCAGCCCGGGATCGTGCCGTCGACGTCCCACAGGTCCAGCCACGACTCCGATCCCTCCCAGAGGAACACCTGTCCCTTGATGAGGCGGTTGTTGCGTTCGACTCCGCGCATGTCCTCGATCTCGGCGGGCGTCAGCGGGTCGGACAGGACGGCGGCGATGTTCGCGGCGTACTGCTCCGGCTTGACAGAGAACGGGATGGGGATCTGACCGCGCGTGACGGCCCACTTCAGGCAGACGAGGGCCGGATGCACTCCATGGTTGCGTGCGATGCGACGGACGGTGGGGTGATCCACGTCAACCAGATCGTCTTCGCTGCGGTCGCGCTCGGGACGTGATGGCGAGCCCAAGGGGGAGTAGCCGATTGGCTGGACGCCGTGGTCAACGGCGTACCGGAACAACTCCGGCTGCTGAAAGCACGGGTGGAGCTCCATCTCGATGAGAGCGGGAGCGATTCGAGCGCCCCGGAGGATGAGCGCGAGCTTCGGGATCGTCACGTTCGACGTGCCCAGGTGGCGCACCAGACCTGCGTCGACGAGGTTCTCAAGAGCGTGCCACATCTCCATGTACCGCTCATGCACGTACGGCGTGGCCCGCGGGTCGCGCATCTCGGCCACCGCGTGCGGCGGGTGATGGTTGGGGAACGGCCAGTGCACGAACACGGCGTCGAGGTACTCCAGTCGAAGCCGTCGCAAGGACTCGTGGACAGAGGCCACTGCATCTGCGGGGGCGTGCGCATCGTTCCAGACCTTCGACATGACGAAGAGGTCCTCGCGAGGTGCGACTTCCGCGATGGCGCTTTCCAGTACGACGCCGATCTCCGACTCGTTGCCGTAGACGGCGGCGCAGTCGATGAGGCGATAGCCGCTGCGGATTGCCCCCGCGACTGCGGTAGCAATCTCGTCCGCGGAATAGCGGTCGGAGCCGAAGGTGCCCATTCCGATCGGGGGGATAGGTGCTCCGGATGCGAGCACCCGCGAGGGCACCAGACCAGGATCAACCTCGGTCGGCAGGAACGTCATGGCGTGAGTTCTCCTAGTAGAAGGTTGTCCCCGAAACTGCGCGCAAGGTGCACGTCGCGGCGCACGTCGTCGAGGTAGAAGGGGTAGCCGAAGATTCGGTCGACGCGAGCCATCTGGTACGGCCGATAGTGCTGACTCCAGAAGAAGCCGAGGGCTGTCCAGTGTTCGACTGCCTCGTCGAGCAGTTCGGCCGACCGTACGGCGCGCTCCGGCTCCCCGCGCTCCTCGGCACGGGCCAGCTCCAATGCTGCCTCGATCTTCGCCGCGTAGTACCTGCCCAGTGCAGCCGTGGCTCGGAGGTCGAGGATGGCGCAGGTGGCGAGCGGTTCTCGCCATTCCGGGTTGCGGTCCTCTGCCGCCGCTGCGAATTCTTCGGCCGCGCGTGACTCCTCGGTCAGTACTGCGATCACGTCGAGGGGAGTCTCGGCAGACGTTTCGCCGCGTCGTTCGGCCCGCGCGAACTCGCGGATACCCAGCGTCCCGGCACCCGGCATGGGAGAGCTGTCGAGGAAGTCGAGCACGGTCCGAAGCCCGTGGTCGCGAGTCAGGCATCCTTCTGGATGCCACTGGAAGTCGAGGTCCCGCCAACACAGTCGATTGACCGCGGGGATGATTCTCGACGCGTGCCGGAGCCCTTCGTACAGGTTCGAAGCGTCGTCGCCGTAGTCGATTCGCGCCAAGCGTTCGAAGACCTCCGAAGCGGTGTCGGGATCATAGGCAAGCCGGCCCCAAAGCTGGAACTGCAATCGGTGTCGTTCGAAATCCCAGCGCCAGGCCTTGTGGCCGTGGTCGACATGCTGGAAGTCACGGGCCCAGAGATACCCGTCCGCGCCCCAGTAGAAGCCGTGGACGTAGGTCTTCTCGACTATCCCGCGGACATACTCCCGAACGTATTCCACGTCACCCCAGCGGTGCGTGTGGACATCGTCGTTCCGCACGGTGAAGAGGAGCTGTGTCTCCTCGAGATCCACCCCGTCCCACGCGTGGATCAAGTCCTCGAAGGCAGGACGGGGATGTGAGTAGCAGTGCGCGATCGAGTACTTCCAGCTGATGTAGAAGCGACTCGGGTCTATCCTCGGCTTCGCCAGGGCGATGATGTCGGCGGTGCTTTGCATATTGGTGCGGTTCAGGAACTTCACCCGCCGCCCCGACCGCTCGATTCCCCGGAGGTAGGTGTCGACCACCCACTGCTCCTTCTCGCTGCCCGTCCCGCTCATGGCTTCGCTACCACTGGTGCCGATGCCGTCCAGTTCGGGATAGGTGATGAGGAGGCGATAGATCATCTCCTCGTAGTAGGCCGACACCTGTGGGGCGCGTTGCCTGGCGCGCGCAGCATCCCAGCGATTGATGGTCTCGGTGCCTTCGCTGCTGTTCGCCAAGGCGGCCGGCAGGCCGAGGCCACGAGCCACCGGTTCGGGCAGGTAGATGTTCCAGGTGAACAGATAGATGTCGATACCGCGATCGCGGGCGTGGCCGAACAGCGCGTGGAAGAACCTCTCGTGGTCGGCGATCTCCTCGTCGGTGAAAGGATTCGCGTCGCGGAATTCGGGAGAGCTCACCATCAGATGGAACGGGTGGAGCGACCACAAGCTCAGGCAGTTGTAGCGATTGCGGGCGAGCTCGTCGAGGTAGTCTCGCCAGAATTCGAGATCGAAACAGGTCTCCAGGTTCTGCTTGAACGGATCGCCGTTGGAGTACGGCTCGTACGGCAGGTTGAACTTGACGCCGCGGACCGCGAGCGATGGCGATTTCGTCACCTCGAGTCCGTCATCGGCCCATCTCTCCGCCCGGACGAGGTCGGCGACCTCGAGGCAGCCGTACAGGAGACCGCGGGGGTGGGCGGCTTCGATGACGATCCGGCTCCCGTCGCCGGCGATGGTGAAGGACTCGTCCGGGTACGTCGGGCCTGGCCGGCCGTCGGCTCCGGCGATGAACGCGTCGACCTCGTCGTACGAGCCGGCTGCTCGTACGACGATCACCGGCGTGAGACGTGGGTCGTTGCGGAGCACCGGCGAAGGACCGACGACATCGTGGCCGGCTGTCTGGAGAGCCTGGCGGATCTCTGCGAGACCGAAGTCCACAAGGGGTGACCGCACTTCGCTGACGAGATACACGGTGCTCATCGGCCCCCCAGTCCGCTCAGCCGCACGCCTTCGACGAATGTCCGTTGTGCGAGGAAGAAGACAATGAGGATCGGGAGCAGGGAGATGATCCCGACCGCCATCATCAGGTTGTACTGCGTCTCGTACTGGCCTTTGAACAAGCTGAGGCCGAGGGCGAGCGTGAAGTTGTTCTGCGTCCGCAGATAGATGAGCGGTGTGAGGAAGTTGTTCCAGTTGCCGACGAAGCTGAAGATGGCGACGGCCGCGATCGCTGGTTTGGACATCGGCAGGAAGATCGACCAGAGGGTGCGAAGGTGACCGGCGCCGTCGATGGCGGCAGCGTCGGTGATCTCCTGTGGGATGGACCGGAAGAACTGGCGCAGCAGGAAGATGAAGAAGGCGTAGCCGAACCAGGCCGGCAGGAACAGCGGCCAGTAGGTGTTCACCATGTTCAACTTGCTGAA
Source organism: Kribbella sp. NBC_01510 (assembly GCF_045040325.1). NCBI lineage: Bacteria > Bacillati > Actinomycetota > Actinomycetes > Propionibacteriales > Kribbellaceae > Kribbella > Kribbella sp. NBC_01510. The sequence goes on from NZ_CP109418.1 coordinate 4,560,678, forward strand.
CATGATGAACGTCGGCACCAGCGTCACCTCGGCGGGGATCGCCATGGTTGCGACCATGAGGGCGAACATCGCGGATCGGGTGCGGGCCCGAAGGCGGGCGAACGCGTACGCGGGTAGCACGCACGACACCAGGTTCCCGATCACCGACAGGCCGGTGATGATGATCGAGTTGATGAGGAACGTGGTGAACGGCAGCGAGGTCCACGCCGTGGGATAGTTGTCGAACTGTGGCGTGGCCGGCAGCAATTTGGGCGGGTAGGCGAGCACTTCCTGCGCAGTTTTCAGGGAGGTTGTCAACATCCACAGGAACGGGATGACGAAGACCGCGGTGCCGGCGATCAGCAGGATGTAGGTGCTCGTCTTCTGGACTCGCGCGACGGAGGTCTGGCTGGGGGTGCGGGGCCGGGGTTGCACCGGCCGGGCCTGGCTGGGCCGCGTCGCTGTCAAGGTCATGGTGGAGCTCCGATCCATGGTCGGGTCAGGCGTCGTAGTGGACCCAGCGGCGAGCGAGAACGAACTGCAGGGCGGTCGCAACGCCGATGAGGGCGAACATCGCCCACGACAGGGCGGCCGCGTAGCCCATGTCGAAGTACTCGAACGCCTGACGGTAGATGTAGAGACCCAGCATCAGAGTCGCGTTGTTCGGTCCGCCCTCGGTCATGACCAGGACCAGCGTGTAGGCCTGCAAGCTGGCGATGAGACTCGTGACGACGTTGAAGAAGATGACCGGCGACATCATCGGAACGGTGACGTTCCAGAACCGGTTCCACCATCCGGCGCCGTCGAGGCGGGCAGCTTCGTAGAGCGTGGGGGAGATGCTTTGGAGACCGGCCAGGTAGATCACGATGGTGTTGCCCGCGCCCCACACCGACATGAGGATGAGACCGGGGATCGCCCAGTGCTCGTCCACCAGCCAGCCCGGTCCCTTGATGCCGAGGAACCTCAGGAAGCTGTTGATAAGGCCTGAGTCTGGTTGCAGGATGTTGACCCACAGGATGGCTGTGGCGACGCCGGCCACGACAGAAGGCAGGTAGAAGACAGTGCGGAAGAACCCGAGGCCGCGCACCTTCTGGTTGAGCAGGATCGCGAGCAGGAAACTCGTGACCACCCCGAGGCAGACTGAGCCCGCGCCGAAGTAGACAGTGTTGACGATCGATTTGTAGAAGAGGGGGTCTGCGAACATCTTGCGGTAGTTCGCCAGGCCTGCCCAGCTGGGCGTGGAGAGCAGCGACCAGTGGGCGAAGCTCAACAGGAGTGCGGCAACGACCGGGCCGCCACCGAACAGGATGAAGCCGAGGATCCACGGAGACGCGAAGCCGTAGAATGCTCGCGCCTCGCGGCGCGCCAGTTTGCTGGTGCGCCGGTTCGGTCGAGTCCGTCGAGTCCTCGTCTCGAGTGCGGGTGCAGCCTGTGCCATACCGATTCCTGTCTCAGCCCGCGACGTTCTTCTTCAGGAGCGGCTGGATCGTCGCCGCGATCTTCTTGCACGCGTCGGAGACGCCGAGCGACTTTCCCATCACCTGATCCCAGATCGGGGTCGCCGCATTGGTGATCTGCGGGGTCGCCGGACCGAACACGACGCCCTTGCTGGTCGCATAAGTGTTGAGCGCGCGGTAGATGGCGTCGACGCCCTCCGGCGCAGCCTCCGACTTGAGATATGCCGGCCATGCCGACTTCCTCGTCATGTTGCCCTTGCCCGTGCTGGCGAACATGAACACCTGGCCCGACGTCGAGAGGTACTCGTTGAGGTAGATCCAGGCCGCGTCTTTGTTCCCGCTCTTGGTGGTGATCGAGTAGGCGCTGCCGACAGCGGCCGTGGAGTGGCCCTTCGGGCCGGCCGGCCAGTCCGCGATGCCCCACTCGAAGTTCGCCTGCTCGCGCAGCGATGGGGCTCCCCAGGATCCGTCCACCTTCATGGCGGCCCGGCCGAGGGTGAAGGCGTCGGCCTGCGACAACCCCTGCAACTCCGACGGAGAGGGGAACACACCCTTCTGCAGGTACATGTCCACCCACCACTCCACTGCGGCGATCGACTCGGGCTGGTCCAGGAGGACCTGCGACTCGTCGTCGCTCAGATAGTGGCCACCGAGTGGAGCCAGGCGCACCGGGTCCCAGAACGTGTCCGCGGGGGTAACCGGCAGGGACAGGCCGAAGATCTTGGAGCCGCCCTGGCCGCTGGTCGTCGCAAGGACCGCGTTGCGCAGGTCGTCGAACTTCCAGCTCGCACTCGGCAGGTCGACGCCCGCCTTCGAGAAAATACTCTTGTTGTAGTAGATCATGACGGGTCCGCAGTCGTACGGCACCGAATACTGCTTTCCGTCGCGCTTGTAATACCCGGTCGACACGTCGGCGAAATCCGAGGGATCGAAGCCGGGCTCGGCGGAGATGTAGTCGTTGAGCGCCAGGAACGCACCCGAACCGATGAAGTTCTGCGCGAAGCCGAACCCGTTGTACATGACGTCCGGCAGGCTGCCGCCCGCGGCCTGGCTCGAGTACTTCTTCAAGTAGTCGGCTGAACTGTCACCGGCGTTCTCGGCCACGATCTTGATGTTCGGATGGCGCTTCTGGAAGAAGTAGTCGAACTGCTGCTGACGTACGAAGTCCGCCGGCGACCACGAATGCGCCACCGTGATGGTCACCGATGACTTCGGGTCGGCCACGGCCGACTTCCCCCAATCGAAGCTGTCGTTGAGTTTCTGGGCGCCTGCGGCAGGGTAGAGCTTGGACTCGACCAACGAGGTCGTGGTCGGGCTCGACGACGAACACGCTGCGAGGGCGCTCGCCCCGGTGGCCGCAAACGCGGTTGCACCCGCCGCCCGCAAGAACGTGCGCCGGCTCAATCCCGCTTTTGCAGGAATGCTTGGTACATGCATCATTCCTCCTCAATGACAATGTCGAACCGTGTTCATGCCGAGCCTGAGAGGCGTCAGTTGCTCGCTGTACCTGATGTGCGGATCTTCAGCTCCGGGCCGCGTACGTCGAGAAGCGCGGTCCGGCCGAGCGCACGGACGGCATAAAGCCGGCCGGGTTCCGCTGGGAATACAGCACGTACGCCGGTGTCCACCTCGGCGACGAGTTCGGTAGGTGTCCACTCGTCCGGGCGTTCCATGGTGTCCATGCCGGTGATGTCCTGGTACTCCGCTCCGAGCAGCACGGACTCCGACGACCCGCGGGCCAGAACCGCCACCCCGACCGAGACCGTTGAGCTGACCTCCTCCCACGAGGCGTCCACCGTAGAGATCCGGGTCGGCTCGGCGGCCGGGTCCACGTTGGTCAGCTTGATGACGACCGGGTTGGGCCATTTCTTGTCGTTGTACAGCCGCTGGGCGTTCAGAGCCGAGACCACGAGCCCCGCCTCCGTCTGCTCCCAACGCGGTGTCACGTCGAGCTCCGGCCGGTACTCCATCAGCTGTCCGCTCTGCCCCAAGATGGACACCTCGGTGAGTTCGGTGGCCTTGATCGATCGGAGTACGAACTCCCGCCGTTCGCCCCACTTCCAGCGCTCGCCGGTGACAACGACGTACACGGTCTTGGCGTCCTTCGATGCCGTGAACCAGAGCTCGCCTTCATTCGTGACGACCCATGGGCGGGTGGCGTAGATCGCCTCCCGGTTGACGAACATCCACAGTCCGAGCTCTTGGAGCCGTGCCTCCTGCTCGACCGGAATCGTTCCGTCCGGCTTCGGGCCGATGTTGAGCAACAGGTTGCCGCCCTTGGCCCGGGTCTCGATCAGGATCTCGATCAAACGGGTTCCGGACTTGTAGCTCTCGTTCGTCGGCTTGTAGGTCCACTGCGTGCCCATGGTGAGGTTGGATTCCCAGGCACCGTCGATCGGCTGGCCCGGGATGTACTGCTCGGGGGTAGGCAGCGCGCCGCGAGTCACCACGACACCGGGGTCCGTCGCCCACGCATGTTCGCGTAGACCTTCGGCCTCGCCGTCGAAGAAGACCAGATCAACCGGGCCGAATTCGGTGAGCAGTTCGGTGATCTGGGCCTTTGCCAGCTCCATCAGCCCTGGATTCGCGGCCGGTTGCACGCTCGGAATCGACCGCTGGATCGGCATGTCGTGCTCCCAGAGCCACGCGAAGTCGTCCGGTGAGAAGTAAACGCCGGCGGCGATTCCGTGCTCCCGGAAGGCATCGAGGATCTCTGCGGTCGTGTCCCTGCCGAACGGGGTGTTGCCCACATGGCGCTCGGTCGTGGCAGTGCGGAACATGCAGAACCCGTTGTGGTGCTTGGTGGTGAACACCACGTATCGGATCCCCGCGAGGTCGGCGAGCTCGGCCCATTCCGTGGGGTCGAAGCGCCGTGGACGGAAGCGCCGCGGGAGCTCGTCGTAGTACCTCTCGACAAAATCCTGGGACGCGCCGACGAGCGGATGGCTCACGTCCGAGCCGAGCTGCGTATCGACGCTCCAGTGGATGAACAACCCCAGCCCGAGGTCGCGGAACCACTCGACGCGATCAGCTGCGTTGCCCTCGGCACTGGCATTCGCCACGGGATTGGACTCGATCAACACCAGATACTCCTCGTCGAAGCTGTCGTTTGCGACTGCATATTCGACTCACCAGTCAGCTTGTCAGGCAAGTTAGCACGTAACGTTTCGCCCTGTCTACGATCAGATCTGCGGGAGATTTCGCGGCGCTCGGTCGCGTCATGTACTTACTTGGAGCCGACGAAACGATACGATTCGTGCTCCTGGTCGACAGCCTGCGCGGATGAGAGGAGGGGGATGGCCACCTACAAGGACATCCAGCGCGAGACGGGTCTGTCTCTTGCCACAATCTCGAAGTACTTCAACGGCCGAACCGTGCTCGAGTCGAATCGCGTTGCGATCGAGGCTGCCGCTGCCGCGCTCGACTTCCGGCCCAATGCGATGGCCCGGGGCTTACGGTCGAGGCGATCGGGAACCATCGGCGTCGTCCTGCCGGCGCTCAACAACGACTTCCATCTGACGATCATCGCTGGAGTCGAGGCTGCCCTCAGATCCGCCGGCATCAACGTCATCGTTGCCGCCAGCCCGTCTGGCCAGGAGGATACGGTGGGACTGCTGCTGAGCCAGATGGTGGACGGCATCATTGCCGTGCCGTCCGCTCACGACATCGAGCCCCTCCGCACGGCAATGCAGCGGGTGCCGGTGGTGCTCATCGACTGGGCGGCGGACGAACTCCATACCGATGGGGTCTTCCTCGACAATGCTGGTGCGGGCGCGATGGCTGCTCGCCTCCTGCTGGATCACGGGCATCGGCGCATCGCGATCGTGACCGGGCATCCCTCGGTCTCCACCATGCGCCTGCGAGCATCGGGCTTCACCGAGCGGCTCGCGGAGGCGGGCGTTGTCCTGTCCCCGGAGTACGAGGCGCGCGGTCCACTGGTCGTCCGTACCGGACATGATTCGATCAGTGGTTTCCTTGCCATGCGCGACCGGCCCACCGCAATCTTCTGCGCCAACTACGAGCTCACGCTCGGTGCCCTGATCGCGATCAACGAGTCGGGCCTTCGGCTGGGACGCGACATCTCGCTCGTGGGCTTTGACGGCGCGGAGCTCGCTCAGGCCACGGTGCCGCGCCTCACCGTCATCGCCCAGCCCACCCAGGACATCGCGACGAGCGCCGCCGATCTGCTGCGCCGACGACTCGATGGCTCCGGCCCCCCTCTACCGCGGTCGCCCGTTGTGCGATTCCTCCCCGCCCAACTCGTACCGGGCGGCTCAGTCGAACGAGTGAACGACTGAGCGCAGATCCCCGTTCACCGTACGCCTGCCGGCGTCCTGCAGTTCGTGCCTGTTCACAATCGCGGCACTGGTGTGACGGCGATTGTGAGTGACATGTCCGACCTCACCGACCTGGATCATCTCTTCAGCACGATTGAGGGACACGCCGGAAAGCTCGATGTGCTCGTCACCGAGAATCCGGGTATCCGGGAACGATGCGAACTGATGTGACGTGACGCACAGTCACGATCAGGTGAAGATCGACCGGCTCGCTCGATCGGCCGTGAGGGTGAGGTGAGGCCGGACCCGATGGCCAAGTTCCAGCAGAGAGTGACGTAAAAGGGATGCAGCGGGCATGAAGAAGCCCAGGTCACCTTGGTGACCTGGGCTGTTGTGCGCCGCCAGGGACTCGAACCCCGAACCCGCTGATTTGCAGCGGAGACTGCGCCTGGCTTGCTGGGCAGAATCACTCAGCACAGTGATCCGCCCGCAGCGGCGCGACACATGTCCGCCAACTGATTTGTGCCAGCTTGAAGCCTGGCGACCCGTGCTGCCGCCGGCCGACGCAGGCACATGGCAGCCGAATAGCGTGCGTGCCGACGAGCGGTACCTTCGTCGGGAAACCAGTCGGTTAGGGATCTTCAGCGTCTCGGAATCGCCGGGACTCTTTCGGTGCGGAACTGCACTGCATACGGGTCGGGTCGCGGGTTGGCGGCGCTCGTTGCTCGACGTGCGAGGCGTGGCAAGCAGAACCTCCTGCGGAGGGGCCGCCAGGAGCGGCAGGTTCCTTCTTCGGGACATCCTGTTGCGTGTGGGTGAGCCGGGATCAGCGACTCGGCTCGGTAATGCTGTCTGCCCGCAGCGGTTGGAATGCGGCCCGGAGTTCGGCCGCGAACAGCTCGGGTTCTTCCCACGCCGCGAAGTGACCGCCCCGCTCGGCCTGATGGAAGTAGTTGAGGGTGGGATAGGCCTGTTCGGCCCAACTGCGCGGTGTCTGCCAGATCTCGCCGGGGAAGGTGGTGAACCCGACCGGGATCTGGACCGGGGGTGGCGGCGTCTGGTTCTGCGCGGCGGGTGCGTCGGGACCGTATGCCTCCCAGTACGACCGTGCGGCCGAGGTCCCGGTGCCGGTCAGCCAGTACGTCGTGATGTTGTCCAGGATGTGGTCGGGGGTCAGGTTGCCGGTGGGTTGTCCGTCGACGAAGGCCCGGGAGATCTTGTAGTAGGCGTCGGTGTCGTGGTCGAGCATCCAGGCGGCGAGGGCTGCGGGCGAGTCCTGGAGCGCGTAGCCGAGCGTCTGCGGGCGGGTGGACTGCTCAACGAAGTAGCCGTTGCCGCTGGTCTGGAACGTCTTGATCGCCGCCTGCGCCGCACGTTCCTGCTCGGTTCCCGAAGGCAGGGCGGCGGGGTCGTTCAGTGCGGGCACGAGGAGGTTGGTGTGGATGCCCACCAGTCCGTCGGGTGCTTGGCGGCCCATTGCGTCGGTGACGCCGGCGCCGACGTCGCCGCCCTGCGCCACGAAGCGGGTGTAGCCGAGGCGGTGCATCAACTCTGCCCAGGCGCGAGCTGTGCGGCCGAGGTCCCAGCCGACCTCGGCCGGCTCGGCGGAGAAGCCGTATCCGGGCAGGGACGGTAGCACCACGTGAAACGCGTCCTGGGCGGTGCCGCCGTACTTGGTCGGGTCGGTGAGCGGTCCGATGGAATCGAGCAGCTCGATGACCGAGCCGGGCCAGCCGTGCGTCATGATCAGCGGCAGTGCGTCGTCGTGGTGCGACGGCACGTGCAGAAAGTGGATGCCCACAGCATCGATCTCGGTGGTGAACTGCGGCAGCGCGTTCAGCCGCGCCTGGACCCGGCCTAGGTCGTAACCGTTCGCCCAGTAGCTGCAGACCGCCTGCATCGCGGCCAGCTGCACGCCCTGTGAGCGGTCCTCGACGAGCTCCCTGGTCGGCCAGCGCGTCGCGGCAAGGCGACGCCTCAGATCATCGAGAGCCTCGTGCGGTATAGCCACGGAGAACGGACGGATCGCGTCGGCTCGCTGCTCAGTAGTCGGTGCCACGATAGACCTCCCGAAGCGCAGGTGAAGGCATCCCAGTAGGCTGACATTGCGTTGGGACGACACGGATCATCCCTGAGGGGTGAATGCCGTACGCGTTTCGGCGCAGGATCGTTTCGCCCTCAGGGTCGAGCTGTCCGGTCGTGACGTCGGCTGGGGTGTACCCGACGATGTCCGGCAGGCCGTGGTCGAGGAGACTTCGCGGCGGACTCCAGGCGTCGTCGGGTGGCGGTCCCTGTGTGTCAAGAGGCGGCAGGTCGTTCGGGCATTGCCGCCTGGCGGGAGCGGAGTTGCTCGAGGGTGGATCGCAGTACGGCGCGCACGAGCTCGTCGAGTGGCTGTTCGTCCGCCCGGTCTTCGCGGACGGCGGCCAGCACGGCGTCGAATGTCGGTGTGCCGGCTGTCCGCGCGGCCGCTTGCATCGTGTGATTGAGGGACTCGATCGCCCCGACGAGGCGTTGCGAGGGTTCTGCGATCCCGAGCTCGGATCGCCACGGTGCGCCCGGCCGGAGATCTGCTACCAGTGCCGGGATGCGCTCGGGAGCGTGGGCGAGGGTTTCTGCCACCGCCTCGGCCCACCCGGTCAGGATCGTGAGGTCGTCGACGTCAAGGACTCGGGGCACAGGAGCCCGGGTTTCGGCCGCCGATGGTTTCGAGCCGGCGTCGGAGGCGCGGATCTGGTGCACGGCGGTGCCGAAGTAGTGCGTGCCGGTGTCGACGGGTCGGCGGCCGTCGGCGGTACGCCGGGTCGCGTGCGAGCCGCTTGCCGTCAGGAGCACCGCCTGCGCGCCCGGCTCGAGTGGAATCTCGCGGAACCCTTGGTCGGCGTCCTTCAACAGCGCAACGATCGAAGAGGCCTCGTGACCCGGCGGGCGGCTTCGCTGCGCCATCCCGAACGAGGTCAGCGTGAGCACCACCGATCCTGGGTCGTCGGCCAAGACGCTCGCGTACCGCGCCGCCCATCGAGATGCCAGTTGCGGTCCGTCGAGTCAGACCGCGAACACCACGGTGGGGCCGACGGCCCGGATGACGTCGGCGATTTCGTCGGTTTCTGCCAGGTCCTGGCACACGAGCGAGGCGATCGTGATCTCCTCGCCGAGCGACACGAACTGCAGCGAGCGAGGCGGTACGTCCATCGCCTCCAACCACTGCACCTGCGGGTGCAGGGCACCTGCGAGGTGGTACTGGTAGATCTGGTTCTCGTCGAGCGACCACCGATGGTGCTTGTTCTGGCGGATGTGAAACCACTCCCGGTGAGGGCCGTCGGGCGGCCCTGCGCCCTTGCGCAGCCTTGGATCCACGCCGATATGCACCCCATTGCGAGGGAGCTGGCACGGGCCTGGTGAGCGTTGACGAATCCCTGCGGTGAGACAGGTGACCCCGTGCCGGCGCAGGACGGCCTCGAGGTCCTCGATCTCGGTCTCATCGATGGCGGCCTCCGGCAGTACGACGACATCGACGTCGTCGACCTCCTCGAGAGCCGCGGTGAGCACACGATCCACGAGGTCCAGGTCGAGCCGCTCGGCGGGGGCGAACTCGAAGAATCCGAATGGGTCGCGCTCCAGCCGCTGCACCGATCCCTCCACGGCGCGGAAGTCGGACGCGCGGATCCGCAGCGGCCAGGGCAGCAACAACAAGTTGACATGTTCCGCCCGCGGATCGGTCCCGAGGTGACGGGACGGCGTCTTGTGCCAGGATGCCTCGGGTCCGGCCCCCCGCACGGAGGCGTAGCGTGAGAACGCGGTTCGCCCGCTCGGCGGCGTACGGACTTTCGGCAGCACACGCACCCGCCGCGGCGCTATTCGCGCCAGTGATCCCGTCGTTGCCAGCACCTCCCGCGCCCGAGCGCGATACCGGGCGCCCGGTCCCTCCGCGCGCTCGGTGGCGCTCCCAAGCCCGGCGCACGCCTCGTCGGCCATCGCATGCAGCGACAACAGCGCCTGACAGGCCCGCCAATCGTGGCCGGCCGCCAGATCGGCCAGCGGCAGATCGGCGTGCTTCAGTGCGATAGCCCATTCCTCGGCCACCATGCTCGGCAGCGAACCTCTAGGATCCTCGACCCACGCGCTCCACTCCCGGCCCGCGTCCACCACGGCAGCGGACCAGTCATCCGCACCGGCCGGCGGCCACTGCGCCCCCGCCGGTGGCGCCAACGCGAAACGGAACGCCTCCGAGCGATCGAGCAGCACATTGGTGAGCGCGAACACGTCAGGCGGCCATGCGAGCAAGTCGTCGGTAAACCCGTCACCGCTGATCGCTTGCCACGCCGAAGCCAGCGTCAGCTCCTCGCCGCCTGCAGCGCTCCGCCCAGCGATCTGCGCCACAGGTACCTCGTCGCGTTTGTCATCCAACCCGGAGGACCGCTTCATGATGTCTGGGAAGAGTCGAGCCAGCCTGCCAACGGGCGGGCGAAAGAGATCGCTCCGTGGTCGTTCGGGCCGGTGCGCTCGGAGAGTTCGAACATGTTGCCCCATGGGTCGCGGAAGAAGGCCAGGCGGGCGCTGATGTCGTCTATCTCGAAGGGTGGGTTGACGACGTCGACGCCACGCTCGCGCAGGGCCGCCAGGGTGTCGTCGACCGAGTCGACGGACAGGCAGACGTGGTTGAAGCCCGGCGCGGACAGGCAGGCGTCGACATCGGGGTAGAGGGTCTGGGCGCCGGCGCCTGGTCCGGCCAAGATCTCGAGGTGGAAGTCGTTCTGCTCGGGCGGCATCACGTAAGCCAGGGTCAGGTCGCCGTAGGGCCAGGTCTGCAGGATCCGCCAGTCCATCGTGTCGACCCAGAACGAACGGGCCGCCTCGAAGTCGGGGTAGCGGATCGCGGCGTGATGGCCGCGCATCGAGGAAAACGGCGAGGTGGTGATAATCGCCGGGGCTGGGGGCAGAGGCATCCAATGGTCCTTGTGTCTGTGCCGGTCGCACGGTGCGACCGGTCGATACCTCGATTCCAGCCGCGTCGGACCGCCGACAGAAGGCGATGCCTGGTACGGCTCATCCTGGTACTCAGCGAGCCACCTTCGCCCACGCTCCTGCGGTCGACCGACGGCATAATGGTGAACATGCACGGTAGTCGCGAGTTGCGCGACTTTCTCACCTCCAGGAGGGCGTCGCTGACCCCCGAGGAGGTCGGCCTGCCGCCCTCGCACTCGCACCGTCGGGTCAAGGGACTGCGGCGCGAGGAGGTCGCCATCCTGGCTGGGGTCAGCGTCGATTACTGCGCAAAGCTCGAGCAGGGCCGGGTAGGCAACATCTCTGAGCAGGTGCTGGCCTCGGTCGAGGCTGCGCTGCGTCTGGACGAGCTGGAGCGCCAGCACCTGCGGTCGCTGCTGAGCTCCTAGAGCGTCCACACGCCCCGGCCCGCGCCGACGGTCAAGGCGCGGCCCGCGGCACTCGCGATGATCAACGCGCTCGACCCGGTGCCGGCGGTCATCCACGGCCCCCATCTCGAGGGTGCTCGGCATCAACCAGGCGGCCAAGGCGCTCCTCGACGATTTCGACGCCATGCCGATCCGGGAGCGCAACATGGCGCGCTGGATGTTCCTCGACCCACGAGCGAAGCAGGTCTATCTCGACTGGGCGGACATCGCCGCTGAGATGGTCGCCATCCTGCGGGCTGCGGCGGTCGCCGGTGTCTGCAACGACCGGCTCGTCCAGCTGGTCGGCGAGCTGAGCGTGTCCTCCCCGGAGTTCGCCAGGCTCTGGGCCGACTACCGGCTCTTCGAGCACACCCACGGCATCAAGCGGTTCTTCCACGAGGCTGTCGGCGAGATGCAGCTCAACTACGAGGCCCTTCCGCTGCCCGGTGATCACGGACAGACCGTGATCGTCTACACCCGCCGACAAGGGCTCGCCCTCGGAGGAGAAGCTCGCGCTGCTGTCCAGCTGGAGCGCCACCCCGATGGAGCCTGATTCCTCAGAGCGAGTCGACGACGCTGGTGAGTCGGCACATGCCACTGACATGGACGGCACAGCGTGACCGCTCATGGCCCGCCCTCTGTGTCAAGAAGGACTCGTTCCTCCGCCGTGGGACTTCGTGACAGGCGGCGACGACTCGGGCGTACTGTCGCGCGAGACCCGTTCACCCTTGGCCGGTGATGTGATCGGGGTCACGTAGAATGAGCCCGCCTCAGCGGCGTGTGAGGCCAATGGTGAGGAGGCGGACAAGTCGATGTCCCAGCTGGAGCAGCTGATCACCACGGGCGACCTGATCGCCGAGCTCGCGGCACGATCGCCACGGCTCGGGGGCAACGACGGGGTTGGCCGGGCCTGACGATCTACCGCTTCGCCGAGCCCACCCGGCCGCAGTGGGAGGAGATCCAGTCCCGCTCCAGGCACTCGATTTGTAGGCTCCCGGCACCTTCTCCAGCCTCCACGCTCGATCCAAGACCTCCATCGGCGCGCTTAAGAGTTCAGTCAACTAGCCTTCACTGAACAAGTCAAGCCGGGCTCGTTGTCGGCGTCGTGTTGTGGTGGATCAGGTGCGCCGGGCGGGCAGTGGGCGTGTCGCGACGACTTGTTCGACGGTGGCCACGAAGGTGTCGCGGGCAGGGTGTTCGTACCCCTTCAGCCATGCCAGCGCGGTCGATGAGGGTGGTAGGTCCGGAACCGGCACGATGGCGATGCCCGGGTGTCGAAAGTGCTCCGCGAACGGGGCCACGGTCGGGTGGATCAGCCGTCCCTGGGCGATGAGCAGTAGCAGCTCAGAGATGTCGTTGACTTCCACGTCGGAGGGCACGATCGGGCAGCCGCTGGGCGTGTGGCTCGGACAGCTGGCCTCCGCCAACTCGGGTACGTCGGCTGGCTTGCGCACCGGGTAGTCCGCGAAGTCTTCCACCGAGACGTGGCGCCGACCTGCGAGTGGATGGTCGATGGCCACCGTGACCACACGGGGATCATCCTGGGAGAGCAGAGGGCCGATCACGATGTCGGGTTGGTCGAGAGGCAGCCGAGTCACCGACAGGTCCACCTCGCGTCGGCGGAGCGGCCCGAGCCGGTCGTTCAGGGGCGTTGCGACCAGTCGCACGGCGGCGCCGTCGTGAGCCTCTTCGAAGAGCTGTACCGCCTCGTTCAGTACGAGGGTTCCGGACGCGGCGTTGAGGACCCCTAGGCGGATGACCCCCGGGCCCGCCGCCCGCACTCGGGCGCGTGTGAGCGTGTTGTCCAAGCCGGTCACGATGGGTGCGAGCTCGTCGTGGAGGGCGTGTCCGGCCGCGGTCAGTGTGACCACGCGGCTGGTGCGGTCGAACAAGCGTCGTCCGCCGAGCTTGCGCTCCAGGGCTCGCAGTGTCTGGCTGGCTCGCGACGTGGTGAGCCCGAGCCGTTCCGCGGTGCGGCCGAAGTGCAGTTCCTCGGCCAGCGCGAGGAACAGGCGGAGCTCTCGCAGCTCGATGTCGACCATCGCGAAGTCACGCTACACGATGGATGACCGAGACCGACCTTGATGCCCGCTTGGCCGCCTGCGACCGTCGAGGCAGGAGTAACGGAGCGACACGAGCAACGAGAGGTAGTCATGCGAAACGTCATTTTGTACATGTCGATGTCGCTGGACGGGCTGGTCGACAGCGACCGCGAGCTCCCCGGGATGGCGATCCGCGAGGGTGCTGAGCTCAAGCAGTGGAAGCTCGACCGGATCAGCAAAGCGGGAGCACACCTGATGGGCCGGGTGACGTACGAACAGATGTCGTCGGCCTGGCCGCAGTCGGACGACCCGTACGCCGCCCCGATGAACGAGATCCCGAAGGTCGTCTTCTCCACGACGCTCCGCGACTCCGAGGCGTCCTGGCCGGTCAGCCGGGTCGCGCGCGGTGATCTCGCGACGGAGATCGCCGCGGTCAAGGCCGAGTCCGGCCCGGACGTGATCGCGTGGGGCGGTGCTCGATTCGCCGGCGCCCTGGCAGCGGCGGACCTGATCGACTAGTACCGCCTCTTGATCCAGCCGTTGGTCCTGGGTCGAGGGCGGGCGTTGTTCGACCAGCTGCCGGAGTCGCGGCACCTGACGCTCGTCGAGGCCACACCTTTCCCCAACGGCGTCGTCGTACACACCTACCGGCCGCAGCACACCTGAGGAGGGAAGCACCATGGGCAAGGTGGTGGCGCAGGCGAACATGTCGCTCGACGGGTACGTCGCCAAGCAGGACAACACCATCGGCCGGTTGTTCGACTGGATGCAAAACGGCGAGGTCGCGATCCCGACTCCCGCCGGCGACTTCACCGTCCACCTCACCCCGCCGAGCGCGGAACACTTGCGGCGGTGGGTGTCCTCGCTGGGCGCGCTGGTCTGTGGTCGAACCCTGTTCGATGTGGCCGAGGGCTGGCAGGGTCGGCACACCTTGGACGTCCCCGTTGTCGTGGTGACACACCGGGTGCCCACGGTCTGGGTCGAGGCCCACCCCGACGCGCCGTTTTCCTTCGTGACCGACGGGGTGGCGGCCGCGGTCGGACGGGCCCAGGAGCTCGCCGGCGATCGTGTCGTCGCCATCGCTGGGGGGACCATCGCCCGGCAGTGCCTGGAACTGGGGTTGCTCGACGATGTGGCCATCGACCTGGTGCCGGTGGTGATGGGCGATGGAAACCGGCCCTTCTTCGGCGAACTCTCCTCAGAGGTCCTGCTCGGCAACCAGACGGCATGCGTCCAGGGCGACCGGGTCACCCACCTCGTGTTCCCGGTTCCACGGTGACCCGCGGGAGGGACATCAGGGTGCGGCACCACAGGACAATCAGCACCAGGACCAGGCAACCAACCGACGCGGCTACCGCGGCGCTCACGGTTGGAGTGCTGACGCCGCATGCCGCGTCGGGGCCCGAAGTCGAGATCCCCGAAATGGCGTCAGCAACTCTCGACGTGGTAATCGAGCGCATATCGCGACGGCCTGACACCACCGTGCCCAATCCGAAGCCCCCTTCCGCGGCCGCGCACCTTCGCGCGCTGGCTACCCCCTCGGCCCTGCGGCCGGCCGTCGCATCGCTTCGCGAGGCGTCGGTCGACGTCATCGCTCACGCCTCAACCACGTCCGGATACGCGATCGGGCACGCGGCCGAGGCCAACCTGATCAGACGCCTCCACCACATGGCTGGCGTGCCGGTTGTGACAAGCGGGCTCGCCGCCACGCAGGCGTTGAAGACTTTCGGCGTACACCGAGTCGCCCTGGTCCATCCACCGTGGTTCGACGAAGACATGACAGACCTTGGCGCGAGATACTTCCGCGATCAAGAAATCGACGTAATTCAATGTTGCGTTAGATGCAACAGGGGATGGTGGCGAGCTGCCGGGGTCTGCCCGGCTGGTCCTGGTCGAAGGGCTCGGTGGCGAGAGCTGGCTGCCGAGGCTGAGTTGCAACCCCTCTCGACGAGAGGTTGCTCAATCAAACCGTAGAAATTCAAGAGTTCTCGCGCAGGTACTGGACGACGTGTCGTAGCGGGAGGAGCGTGGCAGGAGACAAGGGGAGGGGTTGTCATGAGGAAGTTCGTGGTTGGGGGATTCGTTGTCGCAGGGTTGCTGGGAGTGCCTGGGCCCGCGTGGGCTGGGGTGGCCGAAGGGCATTGTCCGCCACCGGTTAGCGGCTACATCCGCTGGGATGTGACAACGGAGCCGTACCAGGCCGACAACAACGTCGATGAGCAGGGCAACAACAACGGCGTCGCATGTGCGCTGCCGGGTAAGAAGACCTTCGAGTTGGACGGCGTTGTCTACACGATCTACAACTTCATCGACGACGCAGGTGCCGTCCCCCGCTGACGATCCCTGCGGCGCAGGTGAAGTTGCGCGTCCGGCTAGGCGGTCGAGATAGTGTGTTCAACCTGGGTGGTGGAGGTCGCGGCATGGTCGGTGGCCACCCTCGAGACGAGCTAGCTGGCCTCGGCCGCTTCCGGGCATGGCCGACTGACCGCCCCCATGCCGGCCATACCGCACGACTCGGATAACGCCTACTCCCAGCGCACCGCCCAGATCCCGCAAGACATCCCCGCACAGCTGGATCTGGCCCCTGACGACGTGCCGACCTTCCCGGCAGCAGCAGCCACATGACGCGGTTCGATGCTACGGCGCGGTGGTCCTGGTCGTTCGTTGCTGCTGAGGGCGCATCTCGGTGAGGGTGCAGATCGCACCCGGCCACTGGGCGGCAGCGTCGTGTCTGCGGGCTCGATGCCCCGCAGATTCGCCTCCCGCGCAGCCCCGGGAGGCGCGGCTACGGGTCGCGTCTCCCGGGGTGGCTGCGTCACGCTGCTGCGGCGAGCTCCATGGCCTTGATGCCCTGGGCTTCTACCTCGTTGGGGTGCTGGTAAGGAACGTGTCACCAGCGGCAAACGAGGTCCGCTAGGCATCAGCGGTGCTGGCGCGGTGGCGTTCGAGGACTCGGTACACCGTGGGCCGCGAAACCGTGAACAGTACGGCCAGATCGGCGATCCTCCCCGCCCCCAGCGCTACCCTCACCGTTTGCCGCTGGTGACACGTTCCTTACCAACAACCCCAGTTCCAGGTGACGCGCGCGGTATGCCGTCGTCGGGAGACTGATGCGATGGTGGTTGTTGGGGGAGTGGTCTACGCCAGGGGGAGTTGTGGATCAGACAGTCGTAGGCAGATGCGATTCAGGTGCTGCGCGCGGAGCCGACCGTCGGCGGCATCAGCCCGATCGGCCAGAAGCGCGCTCTGCCCACGATGTCGACAACACCGCTACCGGCCACCCGACGGTCTACGTTTCGGGCGGCCGGCGCGGTCTCGACATCGGCCTGTCTCCCGCCGAGCTGATCGCCGTCACCAAGGCCCGTACGGCGGCCATCGCCCGCTGACCATCACCGTGTGCGGGCCTGCGGACCCGGCCGGATTTCACCACTGCCGCGGAGGACCAGGCTGGGTTCAAGGACGACGTGCTGAGGTGGGGCGATGGATCCGCCCAGGCGGTCGAGCAGGATGCGGCTCACCTCGGCACCGATCCGCCTGACGTCCTGGCGTACGACCGTGAGCCCCGGCTCCACCAGGTCGGCCATGGGGAAATCGTCAAAGCCGACCAGGGCGACCTGGTGGATCAGTCCCGCGGTCCGCAGCGCCCGGACGGATCCGATGGTAATGATGTTGCGTCCGGCAAGGATCGCGGTCGGTGGATCGGCCAGCGCGAGCAGTCGCGTCACCACCTCAGCGGCCTCTTGCTCGCTGCGGACGCTGTGGACGAGCAACGCGGGATCGAACGCGATCCCGGCCGCGTCGATCGCGGCCCGGTATCCGGCTCTGCGCTGCACGGCCGTCTCGATGTCGTGCAGGTCGCTCAGCATTGCGATCCGGCGGTGTCCAGCGGCGATGAGATGAGCGGTCGCGGCCAGCGCGCCGCCGTGATTGTTGACAGTGACGGAGTCGCAGTCCAAGCCGTGCGGTTCGCGGTCCACGAAGACCAGCGGAAGACCGGCCCGGTACTCACTGATCAGGTATTCGTGGCGCCGTGAAGCCGGCATCAGGACGAGTCCGTCGGCGCGCCGGGCGACCAGGTCCGCGACGATGCCGCGTTCCCGCTCGGGCTCCTCGTCGAGGCTCGCGGCCAGGACCGACAGACCCGCGCCCCGCAGTGCGTCCTCGAGCGCGCGCAACAGGCCGGCCGAGAAGCTGTTCCCGACGTCTTGCAGCAGGGCTCCCACGATGCCGGACCGGGCGTCCTTGCGCCGCAAGGTGCTGGCGCCGTGATTGTGACGGTAGTCGAGCCGGTCGGCGGCAGCCAGCACCCGCTGTCGCACCGCGTCGCCGGCTCCAGGCTCCCCGTTGACCACCCGCGACACAGTCTTGATGCTCACGCCGGCCAGCCGGGCAACGTCCTTCATCGTCGCCCTGCTCGGCCTCGCGCCGTCGGCACCCGGCTGCGTCATCGTTGTCGTCATGAAACCAAGTATTTCTGACCAAGACCTTGACCACAAGGCTTCGGGAGTGTCTCCTGCTTACGTCAACGTTGACGTAAACCAACCTTGTGAGTTGTTCTCCTGGAGGGATCCACCATGCGTTTCTTCGCCCGTACGGCGCGCCTCGGCGCCGTCGCGGCCGCACTGACCGGCCTGCTGGCCGCGGCGGCCTGCGGCGGGTCCAACAACGACAACCAGTCCTCTTCGACCAAGCCGGTCGGCGTCTCGCTCATCACCAAGGACTCCACCAACCCGTTCTTCGTGGCCATGCAGAAGGGCGCCAAGGAGGACGCGACGAAGAGCAACGTCGACCTCACGGTGGCGTCCGGAAAGGCCGACGGCGACGAGCAAGGGCAGGTCCAGGCGATCGAGAACGCCATCGCCAAGGGCCAGAAGGGCATCCTGATCACGCCGAACGGACCTGGTGTCAATTCGGCGATCAAGAAGGCCCGGGACGCGGGGTTGTTCGTCATCGCGCTGGACACTCCGCCGGATCCGGCCGACACCGTCGACATCACGTTCGCGACCGACAACTTCGAGGCCGGCAAGCTGATCGGTCAGTGGACCGGCAAGCAACTGGCCGGCAAGCCCGCCACGATCGCCATGCTCGACCTGTTCAACGACAAGGTCGTCTCGGTCGACTACAACCGTGACCAAGGCTTCCTGACCGGTCTCGGGGTCGACGTGAAGGACGCCAAGAAGAACGGCGACGAGGCCAAGACCGGGTCCTACAGCGGAGGGAACTACACCATCGTCTGCAACGAGCCCACCCAGGGCGCCGAGGACGGCGGCCGGTCGGCGATGGAGAACTGCCTCACCAAGAACTCGGACATCAACGTGGTCTACACCATCAATGAGCCGGCGGCCATCGGTGCGTACAACGCCCTGAAGGCGGCAGGCAAGGCGCAGGGTGTGCTGGTCGTCTCGGTCGACGGCGGTTGCGCCGGCGTGAAGTCGGTGAAGGACGGGGTCATCGGGGCGACGTCCCAGCAGTACCCGCTGAAGATGGCCGCGCTCGGCGTCGAGGCGATCGCCAAGATCGCCCGCGGCGGTGAGAAGCCGAAGAACACCGAAGGTCTCGACTTCTACAACACCGGAGTCGCCCTGGTGACCGACAAGGCCGCCGCCGGCGTCCCAAGCATTGACACCACGAAGGGAACCTCGCTGTGCTGGGGCTGAGAATCGCCCTCTGCCGTAGGGCACAGGCACGTCCAGGAGTGACGACATGACCGTTCAGAGCACCACCCCCGGAGCCGCGGCGCAGGAGCTGGCCCGTCGTGAGCACACGTTCGGACAACGGGTCCAGCATCTGCTCCACCAGCGGCCCGCGCTCAGCCCGGCGATCATCCTCGTGCTCACGGTGGTGGGCTTCACCATCGTGAACAGCCGGTTCGCGAACCCGGCGGCGCTGTCCCTGCTTGTCCAGCAAACCGCGGTCGTGGCGGCCCTCGCCGTCGGCCAGACGCTGATCATCCTGACCGCCGGCATCGACCTGTCCGTGGGTGCGATCGCCATCCTGTCCACCATGGTGATGGCGACCCTGGCCGCGGAGAACGGCTGGCCGGCGCCGCTCGCACTGGGGGCCGGGATCGTCCTGGGACTGGCTGCCGGCTCGCTGAACGGGTTCCTGGTGACCCGGGTCGGCCTGCCACCGTTCATCGTGACGCTCGGAACACTGAGCATCTTCACGGCGATCGCGCTGCTCTACTCCAGCGGTCAGAGCATCCAGAACAACCAGCTGCCGGCACTGCTCAACTGGACCGGCGAAGGCTTCTCGATCGGGAGCTTCAGGGTCACGACCGGGGTCGTCATCGTCGGCGCCCTGTACCTGGTCGTGGGGTTCGCCCTCAGCCAAACGGCCTGGGGTCGCCATGTGTACGCCGTCGGTGACGAACCGGAGGCCTCACGGCTCAGCGGCGTACGGTCCGGGCGGGTTCTGTTCAGCGTGTACGCTGTGGCGGGACTCATCTACGGCATCGCCGGCTGGGTCCTGATCGGCCGGGCCGGGGCCGCCAGCCCGAACGCGATCGTCGACGCCAACCTCGACAGCATCACCGCCGTCGTCATCGGCGGGACCAGCCTGTTCGGCGGCCGGGGCGGCCTGCTCGGAACGTTGCTCGGAGCACTTATCGTCCAGTCGTTCACCGTCGGGCTCTCGCTGGCCGGAGTCGACGCGCAGTACCGGCTGCTGGCCGTCGGGGTCCTCGTCATCGTGGCGGTCTCGGTCGACCAGTGGATCAGGAAGGTGCGCTCATGACAGCGATCATCAGCAAAGCCGAGGACACCCAGGTCAAGGTCCCGGTGCTGTCCGCACGGGGGCTGGTCAAGACGTTCGGCCGTGTCATCGGCTTGGACGGTGTCGACCTGGACCTGCACGCCGGGGAGGTGCTCGCGATCATCGGCGACAACGGCGCCGGCAAGTCCACGTTGATCAAGTGCCTGACCGGCGCGCTCGTGCCCGACGCCGGTGACCTGATGCTGGAGAACCAGCCGGTGACCTTCCGGCGCCCTCAGGACGCTCGCGCGGCAGGCATCGAGACCGTGTACCAGACACTGGCCGTCGCGCCGGCACTCGACATCGCCAGCAACCTGTATCTCGGCCGCGAGGAACGACGGCCGGGGATTCTCGGATCGGTGTTCCGGATGCTCGACCACCGCGGTATGCGCAAGCGTGCGGCCGGCGCGGTGCAGGACCTCGGCATCCAGACCATCCAGAACATCCAGCAACCGGTCGAGACCTTGTCCGGAGGACAGCGTCAGGCCGTGGCGGTCGCACGGGCCGCCGCGTTCGGCAGCAAGGTGGTGGTGCTCGACGAACCCACCGCCGCGCTCGGGGTGAAGGAATCCAACCAGGTACTGGAGTTGATCAAAGGGCTGCGCGAGCGCGGCCTGCCGGTCATCCTGATCAGCCACAACATGCCGCACGTATGGGACGTCGCCGACCGGATCCACATCCAGCGGCTCGGCCGATGCGCCGGCGTCATCACCCCGGCCAGCCACACGATGAGCGAAGGCGTGGCAATCATGACCGGCGCCGCGACCCTGCAGGACTGACAACGCGCTGGCGTCCGAAGAAGCGAGGGCTCTGACCCTCACTTCTTCGGACGTCACGGGTCAGCTGCAGATGAAACGGCTATCCCCGCCGGGCGACCGCCGCGTCCCACAGGTTTTCGAGCACCTTCTCGGTGGTCTCCCAGCCCAGGCAGGCGTCGGTGATCGACTGCCCGTGGGTCAGCTCCCGGGTCGGGTCGAGGTCCTGGCGACCCTCCCGCAGGAACGACTCGAGCATCACGTGGGGCGGATGTCCCGGAGCATCACCGGTTGTGCCCGAAGCGGGATCAGCGCCTGGAGATCAAGCGGATCGTCCGGGTGGTGTGGCCGCGGTTCGGCCGTGACGGGGATGTTGATGAGTCCGGCTCGCCGCGCTGACGCGGGCGTGGTCCGGCTGCCTGCGGATCTGGTCGGTCCGGACGACCTCGAGCTGGCCAAGGCCGTTGATGAGATCCCGGGGGAGCGCGCGTTGCCGGGCGGATCGCGCTACGAACCGAAGTGGGACGGAGCCGCTGCACCATCGTTCGGCGCGGTGACCAGGCGAGGCTGTGCACGGCAGTGCAAAGACCTGACCGATCGGTTTCCCGACATTGCCGCGGCCGCGGTTCGCCAGGTCGAGGAGGGCGTCGTATTGGACGGGGAGCTGTTGATGCTGGTCGAGGGCCGGCTGTCCTTCGACGCGTTGCAGCGCCGCCTGGTCACATCACCGGCCAAGGCGAGGCGGCTGGTCGGCGCCGTACCGGCGTCGTACGTCGCGTTCGGTCTGCTCGCGGTGGCCGGGGTCGATCTGCGCACCCAGCGGTGGACTGTTCGCCGCGGCCGCTTGGAGCAGCTCGCCGGCAGCTTCTCGCCCCCCTGGAGCTGACACCGGTTACCGCGGACCTCGAGGAAGCCCGGGAGTGGTTCGAGGTATTGCCTGCGGCGATGGGTGTCGAGGGTCTGGTCGTGAAGGGCGCGGCGACCCGGTACGTCGGAGGCCGCCGCGAGTGGCTGAAGGTGAAGCACAGGGCCTCCCGGGAGTTTTTGATCGGTGGCGTGCTCGGGCCGATCGCCCGGCCCGAGGTGGTGATCGCCGGCCTGTACCGCGGCGACGATCTGGTCATCGTCGGCCGCACTGTTCCACTCAGCCCGGCTCAGTCGGCCGAGCTCGGCGCGGTGCTGACCCCAGCGAAGCCGGGCCATCCATGGCCGGACGAGATCACGTCACAGCGATGGGGCGGGAAGGACTCCAAGAAGCCGTTGACCAAGGTCGAGCCGCTCGTCGTCGCCGAAGTCGCGGCCGATGCCGCCACCCAGGCCGGCCAGGTCCGCCACTCGATGCGGTTCATCCGCTTGCGACCCGACCTCGCTCCCGACGATCTCGACCAGCTCGATTCCTGAGCCACCTACCCGCCGGGACGTGGGGTGGTGTCCTGCCTAGCGCGCCGCCACTCGGCGCCAGCCCTCGCACCCGCGGCCTGGGGAGTGATTCCGTCGGCATCGCTGCTGTGTCCGTGGCGCGTGGCAGGCTGGCAGGCATGTGTGGTCGATACGCCTCGGTGGCCAGCCGCGCCGATCTGCTCGAGCGGTTCGTCGTCGACGAGAGCAACGCCGACGAACTGCGGGGCCAGGACTTCAACGTCACCCCGACCAAGGACAACCCGGTGGTGATCGCCCGCATCCCTGACGACGCCGGCCAGGCTGCGGATCCGGTGCGCGAGCTCCGGGCGTTCCGGTGGGGCTTGCTGCCGGTGTTCGCCAAGGAGATCAAGGATGGCGCGAGGATGATCAACGCCCGCGCGGAGACCGTCCATCAGAAGCCGGCGTACCGCCGCGCCTTCAAGTCCCAGCGCGCGCTGATCCCGGTCGACGCCTTCTACGAGTGGCTCGAAACCGATGAGATCGGCAAGTCGGGTAAGAAGCTCAAGCAGCCCTTCGCGATCAGGCCGTCCGACGGATCGACGACGCTGGCGCTGGCAGGGCTGTACGAGGTCTGGTACGACAAGTCGCTTCCCCGACGACGACCCGAACCGGGTCATCCCCACGTACACGATCGTCACGACCACGGCGACCGACAGCGTGGGCCGGATCCACGACCGGATGCCGATGGCGATCAGGCCCTGATGGGTGGGCCGAGTGGCTCGATTCCCCGTAACCACGACGTCGACCAGCTCCGCGGTCTGATGGCGCCGCCGGTCGACGGCAGTCTCGACATGTACGCCGTCTCGAAGGCCGTGAACAACGTGAAGAACAACGGCCCTGAGCTGCTGGAGCCGCTCCCCTCTGAGGGCTGAGCGCTCGTCTGCGACCTGTCGAACCTGTACCAGCTGGGTAGTTGATCCAGAAGATCTACCGCCAGCTCGGGGTCGATCACGTCGGCACAGCGGGGATCACCACCCAGGACGAGATCTGGCGCATGTCGTCGTTCTAGGCACTGCTGCACCTAGTCCGCGGCTTGCTCGGGGTCCAGGTCCCGCAACAGCTTCCGGGCTGTCCCGAGTGCGTAGAACACGCTCCGGTAGGTCAGGTTGTCAATGTCGGCCCCGCGTAGCCGACCCTCAGCCTTCTGCAGAGCGTCCACGATGCTCCGCAACTGCTGCCGGGTCGTCTCTTCGTCCACTCGATCAGGCTAGTCCGAGCACGAAGGCGGCCGGACACCGCGGCCTCTCCGGCGAGCAGGAGGGTGTCGCCGGGGGCCGGGGCAACGGCGACAGCGTAGGCGCGTTCCTGCCGGTCACGGTAGGCATCTCGGGCGAGATCATGAAGGAACTCATCGGCCGCGACCTGCGGTGGCGCACGCGTTTCCTAAACCGTGGTTCTTCACTCCGATGCCCGAGGCGACAGCGGTGAAGAACCGGCTGCGCGATGCCGCCGAGTGCTCTGATCCCAGTGCGGGAGCTTCGGGCGTTCCGCTGGGGCTTGGCTATGTGGAAGAGGCGCCGCCCGTTTCGTGCCGCGCTCGCGAGCGGGGCATTCCGCCTGTGCCCGCCAGGCTCAAGCATGGCGGGCCGCGCGGGATACCACCCAGTGTTGTTCAGGCGAGCCGATCACCAATCGATCAGCGGCGTCGCCTGCCACGTTGCGGAGTACCCGAGCACGAGACGCGTCTCATCTGCCCGGGGCGATGTGTGCGAAGAAGATGTCAGTTGGTCCGTTCTTCGCTTGTGGGCTTGCCAGGCCGAAGATGGCGGCGAAGCCGGTCCTGAGTCCTGCCAGGCCTTGGTATTCGCCGAACCTGTTCTGCTCGCCAGGCGCCGCGGTACGGAGGTCGGTCGGCCCGGCCACGTGAATCTGCTGCCAGGTCGCGCCGCCGTCCCTGGAAGATGAGAACCACAGGTCAGCTGTTGTCTCTGCATCGCCGACTTGGTCGTTGCGCAGGTCGTACCAGATGACCCCGACCGTGCCGTGCTTGCCGACAGCGATCGCGGGCTCGAACGCGAAGGCGCTGACGCCGGGCAGCGTGATCGTGGTCCAGGTGATGCCACCATCGCTGGACTTCACGATTCCGATCCCGCCGGAGGTTGGGGAGGTGCTGTTCTCGTAGGCGACGTAGACGGTGCCGTCCGGCCCAACCGCCGAACTGGGGTAGCCCGGCTGCGGGAGGATGTCGCCCGTCTCGGGGTCACGAAACTCATCTGCCGGGAGCGGTTTGGACCCGGCCTCGACGGCCGGCAGCCAGGTACGGCCCTCGTCGAGTGAGCGCGCGGCTTGGATGGATGCCAGTTGGGTCTCGCCGTCGCCGCGGGCGAAGATCGCGAGCAGGGTTCCATCCGGCAGGACCTGGATTCGCGGCGCTTGGTCGATCGCGAACGGGCCGGCCTGGTCCACGAGGACGGGCGGCAACCAGGTCACGCCGCGGTCGCGAGTCCGCGAGAACGAGACGGTGTTCGTCCACGGCGGCTCCACCTCCAGGCGGAAGTTGGACCACGTCATGTAGGCATGGCCCGATCTGGTGGGGCTGCCGGTGATCGCCGGCTGCTCGTTACCCGCGAGCTGGGGTGCAACCGTGGCCGGTGGAGCCCATCGGCGTCCGCCGTTGTTCGAGTGGCTAGCGGCGATCGCGACCTCGTCAGGGTCGGTGGACACGAGTCCGGACTGTCCGCCGAAGTACGCCGTGCCGTCGCCGCCGAAGGAGACCCACGGGTCGCTTGCGGTGTCGGCGGTCCCGCCGGTGCAGCGCGTGAGCCCCGGGATGGTAGTGCGGTGCCACGTCTTGCCGCCGTCGAACGAGGAAGCCACGAGATCGTCGCGGGCGTTGTAAATCGGGACGATGTCCTGCTTCCAGGTGGCGATGATGTTGCGTGGGTTCCTCGGGTTCACCGCGATCGCCGGCTCGACCACGAGGCCGGTGATCTTCAGCTCGTCATGGAAGGCGCCGGGGCAGCCCGCCGTGAACGGACTCGGCCCCGAGACGGTCGTCAGGGTCTTGACCGTGTATGGCGCGGCAGTCGGCGCCGGCGGCCCCGTCGCCGTGGCGGTGGTCGCCGCGCTCAGTGAAATGAAGGCAAGGCCGGCGAGGCCGATGACAAGACGTTTCTGCCGCCTCCAGGTGGGTCGCTTAGACGTTGTCACGAGGTGACTCCTGTCTCCTCGGCTGGCGCACCGCGCCAGCGGTGGGTATCGGATGTCAGACAGTCGGCTCGAACGCCGACGACTTCGCTCTCAACAGCGGCCGGGCGCAGGCTGACCTCGGAATCGAGGCAGCTACCGGGCGGTGGCAGCGCGGGCGGCATTCCTCGATACCCCACAGCGCAAAGGTTCATCCGGGTACCCCCACCCGATCCCCAATCCACCCATCGTGCGTCCGCCACTACGCCGAGGCAATGCCCAACGAACCTGCAGCTGCACGGAGCGCACGAGACCTATCGGCGATGCAACAAGAAGGCGTCTTGAGCGTCGTCGCGCGGCGACAGCGGCTGCGCCTTCGCCACATCGAAGCCCTCGAGACACTCCATGGCGTCGAGCTAGCCGCCACCGAGGCCGGCGCGCCGTGGGTCCCGTACGGCTCGCTCACTACCTGGCCCTGGTGTGCTCGCCGCAGTACCAGTCGTCGCCGTGCTGGTTCCAGGCGTTCGTGGTGAGCCACTGCGCGGCCGGCTGAGGGAGGGGAGGAGGGGGTTCGCGAACGGCCAGGTCGTCGCCGAGCATGACGGTGGTGTCGAACAGCCCGCACATGACGATGCGCGCCCGGCGCGGCTGGCACCGCTCGTAGTGCCGCGGCTCGATGACCCGCCCGGGATCATCGGGGTCGAGGGTCAGCCAGATGGTGGCGAGACCATCGCGGTGCAGCTCGAGCTCGCGAGAGGCGGCAGGCCGGTAGCCGCAGGTCGGACATGCTGGCCCTCGCCCAGTCGGTGCAGGCTCACTCGCAGGCCGGGTCGGCTGCGGTGCCTCGACGATCGCGGCCTCAGGCTGGTGTTCGGCCTCGCTCGGGAGCGTCTGCTGTCTGGTGAGCTCCGGGACGTACTTGTAGATCGTCGACCGGCTCACCCCGAGCAGCTTGGCGATCGAGGACACGCTGTTGTCGGCCTGGGTGAGCAGGGTGCGGGCGGACTGGACCTGCTCCGGGGTCATCGCCGGTGGCCGGCCGAGCCGCACACCTCGCCTCCGCGCGGCGGCAAGGCCTTCGGTGTGCCCATCGACGATGAGTTCGCGGACGAGTTGCCAGCGCCCGTTCCCCTTCTCGTAGACCAAGATCTGCCACGATTCGTGCTCGAGCCGCCCGAGGTCGCTCGACTCGACGTCGATGCCAGAGCGATACCAGAGGACCGCGGTGCCGCCATCCAGCCGTACCTCGATGGCCCCGACTAGTGTCCTGCTTCTGAAGTTCGTTGCATAAGTTGATTGTCGGCGGTTTGTCCTGTGACGCGCTGGAGGTAGCGGCTGAGGGAGTCCAGGATTTCGTCGGCGGTCTTCTTCCAGACGAACGGTTTCGGGTCGTCGTTCCAGGATTTCACCCAGGCGCGGATGTCGGCTTCCAGTGCCTGGACGCTCTTGTGGGTTCCGCGGCGGATCTTCTGATCGGTGAGGTGGGCGAACCAGCGTTCGACCTGGTTGAGCCACGACGAGCCGGTCGGGGTGAAGTGCATGTGGAAGCGGGGGTGTTTGGCCAGCCAGGCTTTGATTGCCGGGGTTTTGTGGGTGCCGTAGTTGTCGGCCACGATGTAGACGTCCAGGCCCTCGGGCACGGTCTTGTCGATCGTGGCCAGGAACTTCTTGAACTCGGTCGCACGATGCTGGCGATGCAGTTCGGTGATCACGGTGCCGTCGGCAACGTTGAACGCCGCGAACAGCGAGGTGATCCCGTTGCGCCGGTAGTCGTGTGTGCGCCGCTGCGGCATGCCCGGCATCATCGGCAGTACCGGCTGCGACCGGTCCAGCGCCTGGATCTGCGACTTCTCGTCCACACACAACACCACCGCCCGTTCCGGCGGATTGTGGTAAAGCCCGACGACATCGACGACCCGCTCCACGAACAAAGGATCGGTGGACACCTTGAACCCGTCGACGCGGTGCGGCTTCAGACCGAAATCGCGCCAGATCCGCCCGATCGTCGACCGCGACAGGCCAGTCCGCTTCGCCATCGACGACTGCGACCAATGCGTGGCATCGGCCGGCTTCGACTCCAGCGTCGCCACAATCACGTCCTCGACCTGATCCAGACTCACCGACGACGGCCGGCCCGGCCGATCCTCATCGACCAGCCCATCCAGACGCTCCCGCAGGAACCGGCGCCGCCACTTCCCGACCGTCGCCTCCGAACACCCCAACCTCGCCGCGACCTGCTTGCTCACAGACCCCGGCTCGGCACAGGCAAGAACGATCCGCGACCGCAACGCCAGCACCTGCGACGACTTCGCCCGCCGCGCCCAACGCTCCAACTGCGCACGCTCATCAACACTCAACACCAACTCGGCCTTCGGCCGACCAGTCCTAGGCACACCGCCACCCTAGACTTATATGACGAATTTCAGAAGCAGGACACTAGCTCGTACGAGCGGAAGTCGAGCGAGCCGTCCGCGACCGCATCGAGAAAGTCCTTCCGCGCGAGCCGATCCCCCGCCGGCGGCACCAACGTGCAGTCCTCGGCGTACACCCGCGCCAGGAACGGCAGATCCGCGTCGACCACCGCCTTCATCCGCTGCAGTTCGATCTCTTGAAGGCTCGTCATCGTCGCACGATCCGCACCGGGCGAGCGCAGGCTCAGCGTGTAGCCCGTCACTGTCGACAGCAAGAGTACGGCGAGCACCACGCCGATCCCGATCACCACCACCTCGTCAGTGCGACTGTTGAGCCGTCGGTGGCTGGCGCGGTCGCCTCCGGTCCCTCGTGCGCCCAGACGCGCTAGTGGTCGGGGTTGACGCCGGCGTCGGTGCAGACCGCCCCCGATCGCGGGTCGGAGTGGGCCAGCGGACGGGGGAGTTGTAGCGGCGGCGTGGAGCCATTCGTGGAGCGAACTGCCCGATACGGATGAAGAATACTGGCACCCGAGACAGGTTCCTTGCAACGAATCACGCCTGAAGACGGCAGATGTGACGGTGACCTTCCTCCTCGTAATGAGAAGGTCGTCGGTTCGACTCCGACAGGCGGCTCCACCCAAAACCCCAGGTCATCCCTGAAGGAGCGGGGACGGTCAAGAGGTGTTTGTGACCGTTGTTCTGCTTGTTCGCTGATGGTCTGGGCGCGCCGACATGAGGCGTCGGGGTCAAGGCTCGGGCGTAGCCCGACCGCGGAGCGGCCGGAGGGCCTTGACGATGGCGCCGTTCGGCGCACGCTATGGGCAGCGGAGACAGAGCTTGCGGTGCTCCCTGGGGGTTGTAGGGGTATTGGCTGGGCGCTCGTCATGGCCGGGTGTCCCGGTGAGTGGCAGACGCGGTGTGGGCTGCTGTCATCCCTTCGCCGCGCGGTAGGCGGCATGATGGGGTTCGCAGTGGTGCTGGTCGGTCGGAGTCAATCAGAGGCGCGACCACGCCATGGTTGGGGGTCTTGACCTGGACGACTCGCGACCGGCCAGTTTGGCAAAGCGCGGCTCATGCCGCGCTCGCGTGTTTGTCCGGCTGCTTGTTCAAGGCGCGCACGTGGTGGTCGCGCAGGGCATAGAAGGCGTATTCCAGCTGGCGGAGGGCGGCCGCGACGACACCGATGTTGTGGCCACGGCGGGCAGCGACCTGGTCGCGGAACTGCCCGACCACGGTGGTGCGGGGCAGGATCTGGACCGACTCCACCACCGCCCACCGGACCAGCCGCGAGCCCTGCTTGGTGATCCGGCCGCGATGGACATGGGCGTCAGACTCGTGGTGGGTCGGTGTCAGTCCGGCCCAGCAGGTCAGCTGCTGCGGCCGGGTGAACCGGGTGATGTCGCCGATCTCGGCGACCAGCACCGCGGCCAGGGTGGGGCCGATCCCGGGGATCTGCTGCACCGCGAGATAGCCGGGATGCAGCGCGAGCCGGCCCCGCACCATGCCCGCCGTGTGGTCGATCTCGAAGTCCAGCCCGTCCATGATCCGGCGCAGCGACCCGATCCTGGCCGCATACGGAGCCGCCAGCTCCAGTCGGTCCAATAGCGCGGTGCCGTCGACGCCGAACAGGTCACTCATCCGCACCGGCACCCCGCACTTGGCCAGCACCGCATGAATCTCGGCCTTGCAGTGCGAACGCAGCCCGACCAGCTTCTGGCGGTGCCGGACCAGCTCGCGCAGTTCCCGGGTCGCCGGCGGCGCGATCCACGCTTCGGGCAGCCGGCCCATCCGCAGCAGGTCGGCCAGGTCGGCGGCGTCCCGCTCGTCGTTCTTCACCCGCCGGTACTCAAACGCCTTCACCCCCAGCGGATGCGCCAAGTGCACCCTCGCACCCTGCTCCCGCAGCGCATCCACCGCCCAATACCAGCCATAGGTGGCCTCCAGCACCACCTCCGGGCCATCCCCGGCCCGGGCGATCACCGCCGCCAACGAATCGACATCGTTGACGATCCGGACCCGCTCGAGCACCTCACCCTCGGCCGTCATCCGCACCAGCACCGACCGGCGACGATGCAGATCCATACCCACAAACTGCCGTCCCGCGTAGCCTTCCATCAAGGGGCCTCCCTCGTCGTGAAACGCGAGCAACCCCAGCATCCGCCGGGAACCCACGAGGAGCGGAGGCCCCGCTCCTTCATCGCATCAGAGGCCACTCTCTGAAGCTGCGGGTTTGTCGTTCCCAGCCTCGATCGCCTTCGATGCCCCCATTTCAGGTTCCGCAGCCGCCGAACCGGCTCGGCGGCCCTGTCCGCACCGCGTGGTGGCCTGGACAGCACGGTCGGGGTGGTCTTGGTCGGCGCGACGTTGTAGTCCGGGCCTTCTCCTCATCCGCCAGGGACTCGTCGATCTTGAAGGTCTCCAGCAGCTCCGAACGGCTCCGGTCCTTCGTGGATCCCTACGCGGTACCTGTTCGGGTCGACGCCGGCCGCGGCGCACGCTCCGAACCAAGCCGGACCGACCTGCTGTGACTCCCGCGCATTCGGCGGGCGCAGGCGCCACACCTGCCACGCCATCGCATCCGCGACGCGCGGGCGCAGCGAGCCGACCCGCTACCGCACCCCACGCGATCATGGCGATGACATACACCGCGGTGCTCGGGTGCCGATGAACTGGATCGACAGCCAGCTCCTTCTCTGCACCAAGGGGTGCTGACCAGACCCGGCGCCAGGGCAACGGGGAGTACCGCCGCGGACCACGGCTGGGCGGAGTCGCCGGCCTAGGTCACCAGGTGCGGGTGATGATCAGCCATTCAGCGGCCTCGATCAGTGACAAACTGTCGGCGCGGGCGACGTCGGCCAGCATCTGGGCGGCTTCGGCTGGGGTGACGCGGTGCCGTTCGATCAGGATGCCTTCGGCGATGGCGATCGTCTTGTCGTGGTCGAGGTCCATCGTGCGGACTCACTCCCTGGGCGAGGGCGGTCTGGGTTCCGCAGAGCCTCGTCGTGGGGCGGTGGAGCCCCAGCGGATCCCCGTGTCGTCGGTGGCTAGTCCTGTTCCCGCCGCTGTTCATTGATACGCAGAGCTTCGGCGAGCTGGTCTTCCAAGATGATGATCCGGCAGGCGGCCTCGAGGGCGGTGCCCTGATCAACGAGCTCACGGGCTCGAGCTGCCAGGCGCAGCTGGTAGCGGGAGTAGCGGCGGTGGCCGCCCTCGGAGCGTTGCGGGGTGATGAGTTTCGCCTCGTCCAGGCTCCGCAGGAATCCCGGCGTGGTGCCTAGCATCTCTGCTGCCCGGCCCATCGTGTAGGCGGGGTAGTCCTCATCGTCGAAACTGGCCGGCCCGGTCGGCGGGGTTGAACTCATCGCGGTCTCCGTGTGCAGGTCTGGGGTCATCGAACCTCCATGCCGAAGGGCCCCGGTGCCGAAGCACCGGGGCCCAGGGGTTGTGGATTGTCACCATCTACCGGCCGTGAGGCCGACCTTGCATGTCCGCAGCACGCCACGTGAAGGCTGTCACTGCGGGGATCGCTGAATGCGTAACCGAAGACCACCTTCCCATCCGATGGAACTACGGCACCCGCCCGGCGAAGTACTGGCACTGGCGGGCGATCCGACGGTGTAATCCCTTCCCTTCTCTCTCGAACAACAACTACCTACTGCTACCTCAACTACAAACAGCTACTGCTGGTACGGAACTGCGACTTCAACCGCTGACTACAACTGCGAACTGCAACAGCTACTCCCATCCGTCAAGCCTGGAACCCTTTCCGACCACTGGCTCCAGCGACTCTGACCGGATCCTGGCGTGAAACCCGAGCCCCTTCACCGATCGGCCCGGCGGAGTCCGCCGTCGTACCTACTGCACAATCACACTCTTGGACAGAACGTTAGCTGTCCACGTCAGCTTCGCTGTTCCACTCTGTCAACACGAGGAACATTACACACCTCGCGGGCGAATGTCTAATCCCATCACCACAGATATCGTGAGTGTCGCGGGAGAGGTTCGAGCTGCTGCTAGGAGCCAGGTGGCGTGCCTGTTGTGCGTGAGGTCATGGGGTCGGGATGGTGAGCATGCCGAGGTTGACTGCGCGGCGGGATTGGGTCCGTTTACCGCGGAAGAAGGTGAGGGTGAGGTCGATACCCTCGACTTGGCCCTTCCAGCCTTGGGTTCTCGCGTGATGCCGGCGCTGGAGTAGATCAGTCTCGAGCTCGTCGAGGCGTCGCAGCATCTTCGGGTTGGGGTGGGCATCGGGTAGCCCACCATCGCGTCCGCCTCAGCCTCCGTCGCCTGCTCCCGCCCGACATCGGCCAACCACAACAGCTGGAACCATCGCGGCAGATCATGCGCGTAGCTGCCCCCGTCGCCGGGCTGGCATCACCCAGCGCGAGATCCCGCAGATACCGGCTCACCGCCTCGACCTCGCGGCCGGCCGCATCGACCAGCAGCCACGGCAACGACTCCAGCCCGTCAACTACAACAGCACCACCCGAGGAAGGGCGACACGGCCCTCCATCACCTCACCGTACGAACGAAGCTCCCCAGTAACCACGTCGCAGATCATCACGAAGGCCCTCCCGCGCAACCAACTCGGTAGGGCCGTTAGTGCAGTTAACTGACCGTGTCGCCATCGTTCGCAGCGGCCGGGGGCACGCCTCTGGACGCGCAACCACCACCGCCGTCGGCAACGCTCGAATTTGAGGCCGATCCGTCGCTATGGCCTCATTTTCGAGCGTCGCCGACAACCGCATCAGCTGTCGATGTTCGAAGTCGACTGCACAGATGTCCGAACTCGTCTGCACATCGTTCCCTGAGTACCGCCATGACGGGCCTTTGGTCGCGCACCGAACTCCTATCGGGTCGTGCGCGGGTAGGTCGCCAAGCGGCGGCCGGGGATCGGATCGAGGCTGGTCAAGGTTCGTCGCAGGTGTTCGTGCGGCAGTCTGTAGTGAGGAAGGATGGTGTGGGGACGATGTAGCAGGCAGCAGCAGTCCCGGATGCCTCGTCGATTCCCCCCGATCGGCGAGGCTTCACTTTTGTTCAGGGCCGTGGCTGGTGTCACTCGGCGGTTGGTTTGACGCCGCGGAAAGCATCCTCGAGGTCGGGGTGGATCTCGAAGGCGCGTGTCAGGCCGGTCAGGTCGAACAGCCTCAGCATGTTGAGCAGGGCACAGACCACCACCAGGGACCCGCCCGCCCGGCGGGCACGGGTCTGGGAGCGGACCAGTACGCCGATCGCGCCGCAGTCGATGAAGTCGACCTGGTTCAGATCAACCACAAGGTCTCGGTGGCCGGCGCTCTGGAACTCGTCCGCCAGGTCCCGCAATTCTTCCAGGGTTGCCTCGGTGGCCGTCCCGGCCAACGTGAACACCACTCGGCCGGCGCGCGCCACACTGCTGATCGTCAGACTCACGCCTGCCACCTCCCTCATCACTACGCTCGGGGCGTGACCGGCCCCGAGGCGAACTGAAGAACCGCACGTGCGGTTCCTAGCCCCGTGTTGGGGAGGGGTCGGGGCCGGGAATCGCTGCCGGTGGCAGCCTTACAAGTCTGCCGCCACCCTCACCCGTACCCGCAGGCCTGTTCCTTGAACGCCGCGGAGGCCGATTATCGAACGACCAGGGTTGGGATTGTTCCGCGTCGGGCACGGTTAACCACAGTGAGGGAACGGTCACCGTGAGGGGCGGCGGCCAGGGTGCAGCCTCAGCGCCCGCGCTCCCTCCGGCACGAAGGGCGGGCTGTTCGCGGGGTTGAGGGGCATCGCCGACCGGCCCGCCCGCGGCCTTCCCGCTAACACTCCCCGCGACCACGATGCAGAACCAATCGTGTGATGCGGCGATGCGGATCGACCCTGCTTCCCCGGGCGCCATCCCCGCACCAGCAGGAGTCCGGCGAGTCATCCCTCACTCCGCGCACTGCCCGACCCCGCGGCGACGTCTCAACAGCCACGCCGACCGTGACCGGCTTCGACGTTGCCGGTCACGTGAACGGCTCGGCCACCCGACCGACGCCCGCCAGATCCACCGATCGGTCCAGCGGAGATCAACAGTCAGGAACCGCATCCGTACATCTCACCCCTGCCAGCCATCGGCCTCCTTTCGCGGACATCACCCCGGCCACTGGCTGATCAGCGCCGCCACAGGTGCCACTGATCGCGTCTGCTGCCCTGACAAAGCCCTGACAAACCCGGGTAAACCAACAGTCGACGAGTTCCTGAGTCGCTGGAGCTGGCTGTCGGCCTCTTTTCCTGCTTGGACCTGGCTGTTCTCGGCGTGTCCAGCGCCGGAGCCCATGTACGAACTGCCATCATTCCTGCCGAGCAGATGTCTGATCTGCTGATGATTCTTCATTCCGGGTGAAGTCGAGGAGGCGTGGGTTGGCTCTGGTTGCGGTGCGGGATCTGCGCGAGCACCGGGTGCCGGTGACCGATGAGGACCTGGCCGATTTCGAGGCCGACGTGCTGGCCGGGTTCGTGTTGGCGCGGGCATCGGCTGGGCTGGTGGACAGCACGATCCGAAACGACTCCAACCACCTGGAGCTGATCCGCGACTGGTTCGGTCGTCCGTTGTGGGAGATGCAGCCTGCCGATGCCGACGCATACTTCGGCAAGGTGCTGCGCGACGCCCGACCGTCGACGAGGTCCGGGCGAGCGGCCGCGCTGTCGGTGTACTTCCAGTTCCTCGAGGCCGCATATGCAGCGGACCTCGCCCTGGTCGGCCCACCACGGTCCGGGATGAACTAAGTCCGTGGAGGTCGGGAGGTGCCTGCCGGGCTGGAGTGGCGAGCGTGTCTGTCACGGTGCGGTGAGGGTGTCGGTGAGTGGGTGGATCACACTTAGGGCTGCGGCGGTTTCGGGGTGGAGTCGGTGTCGTTCGGTGATGCTCTCGGGGGAGTAGTAGGCGATCCGTGTCGTCGCCGTGTCGTCCCAGATGAGCAGCTTCAGGGGCAGGTCCAGTGCGGCCAGCGGAGCGGCTGCCATCACCGGCGTTCCGGCGGCTGGGTTGCCGAAGATCACCAGGACCGTGTCACGCAGGTTGAGACCGGCCGCGCGAGCCGCGGCCGCCTGGTCGATGACAGCGAACACCGTTACCCCCTTGGCGTCGAGGATCTGGCGGAATCTCGTGGTCACCTCCGCCACAGTTCCGGCGGCCACCTTGGTGACCACTCCGTCCGGTAACGGTCCCCGTCCAGAGCTGGCGGAATCGGGCATGATTGCGCTCCCTCCTTGACGTCATCCTTCGCATCTTCTCGCACTTCCGGCGTTGTTCTGTACCGTGTGAAGAATGGCGCGAAGCGGGTCGCGCCGGGGGCAGGGGGCCGCCGTGACGAAGTCGGGCGAGCATGGTTGGGACGATAGCGGCGGGTACGCCGTTGCGGCGATCGGCCGGGTCCGGCGGCGCGAGGCGGGCCAGATCCTCAACCGAGACCCCTGGTTCGGGTTCGGGATGCCAAGGCCGGTGCTCGGTGAGCTGGTCGCGCAGCGGCAGGTTCTGGTGCTGCAGCGCGAGGCAGTACGTGAGCGGGTCGCGGCTGGTGCGGATGACGTCGCGCGGGTCCTGGCCGGGGTACACCGGTACGGCGTAGTGGTGGGCGTGGTTGCGTCGGCTGCGGGCTACGAAGACGTGTGTCGCGCCGTCGTGCTTTGCGTCGAGCGCGAGCTGGGTGAGTTCGGTTCGTGTGGGCATCTGCGGCTCACGAGCGTGGTGACCGATTGGGTGACGGCAGGCGTTGTGTGCCTGCCGGCAGCTGCCGTTAAGCCGGACCGCCTAGGAACCTGCTGAATAAAGGTGTGTCGATCTGGGTCTGTTGTGCTGGGTCCGAAACGATGTGGGTATGCAGGGTCGTCGGTTGGATGAGCGTGAACTTCTTGACGCCGAGTTGGTTGCGGGGCATTTGGTCGAGGCGGGGTCGGTGTTTCGCCTGTTGGCCGATCAGCGCCGGGTGCTGTTCCCAACGGGGTTGTTTGAGGATCTGTTTCCGTCTGGTCGTGGCCGGCCGTCGATCCCGGTCGACATCGTCGCCTCGGTGCTGGTGTTGCAGGCCTTGCATGGTCTGAGTGACCGGGAGGCGTTGGCGGCGTTGCGGACGGATCTGCGGTGGAAGGTCGCGACGGGGTTGCCGATCGGGCATGCCGGGTTCGACCCGTCGACGTTGACGTACTGGCGCAAGCGCCTCGCGGCCTCGGACAGCCCGCACCGTATCGCCGATGCGGTCTTGCAGGTTGTCACCGAGACCGGGGTGTTGAAGGGAAAGAACCGGCGGGCGTTGGACTCCACGATCTTGGATGATGCGGTCGCGACGCAGGACACCGTGACGCAACTGGTCGCGATCATCCGCAAGGTCCGCCGCGAGGTCCCCGGCGCCGCAAAGGTCGTCGCCGAGCGGTGCACCGCGCATGACTACGACGACCCAGGGAAGCCTCAGATCGCCTGGGACGACGGCGAAGCCCGCGCGGTGCTGGTCGACGCGCTCGTCCGGGACGCGCTGGCGCTGCTGGAGCGGGTCACGACATTCGAGTTGACCGCGGAGCAGAACGAGACGGTTGCGCTGCTGGCGCTGATCGCGGGTCAGGATGTCGAACCGGCTCAGGGCAGCGACGGCACCGACGGGCGCTGGCAGATCGCCCGCAAGGTTGCCAAGGACCGAGTGATCAGCGTCGTCGACCCCGACGCCCGGCATTCCCACAAGACCGTGCACCGCCGCCAGGACGGCTTCAAAGCGCACCTTGCCATTGAGCCCGCAACCGGGATCGTCACCGCCAGTGAGCTCACCAAGGCCGCAGGACCGAACGCGGCCGATGGCGCGGCGGGGATCCGGCTTCTGGACGCCGACCCGTCCCTCACCCACGACACCCCGATCGATGTCTTGGGTGACAGTGCCTACGGCACCGGCGAGGCGCTGAAAGCGATCACCGATGCCAACCACACCCCGCTGGTGAAGCCCTGGCCGACCAAGCCGGCCGTCCCGGGCGGGTTCGACATCGACGACTTCAACGTCGACGAGAGCGCCGGGACGGCGACCTGCCCGGCAGGTGTCACTCGCAAGATCAACCGCTCCCGGGGTGTCACCTTCGGGGTGGCCTGCCGCGGCTGCCCGCTGCGCGCAGTGCACGACCGCGAAGTCCGGCCGACACCTGACCCTGCATGAGCACGACGCGCTGCAGCGCGAGCACCGGCAACGCGCGAAAGACCCAGCCTGGCAAGCCGACTACCGACAACACCGGCCCATGGTCGAACGGTCCATCGCGTGGCTGGTCGCCGGCGGGAACCGCAAGGTCCGCTACCGCGGCGTCGACAAGAACCACGCCTGGCTGCAGATCCGCACCGCTGCCCTGAACCTACGCCGCCTGCTCAACCTCGGCCTCACCAGAACCGAACGGACCTGGGCCGTGGCATGAACCCCAACCGGCACCGCAACGACCCGGGCACAACCCTCACAGCACCCCGTCGCCGCCCCGACCGACCACCGAAACAACCCACAAACCCGCAGCCGAGGCCGACACCAACACCACCCCGATCCGCGACGACACCACAAGCACCTCTGAAGCCCCCCGCCATCAAGTCTTGTTCAGCAGGCTCCTAGAGGCTCCGCGCAAGCTCCGGAGGGAAAGTTGTCGGCGAAATAAGCGAGCGCCCGGGCGGGTTGCCCGGGCGCTCGCGCGTCGACAAGTTTCGTGGAGGGGCTTCCGATCAGGGAGTGACGTCAGCCAGCTGCGGGGGCCGGCTGAGCGATGCCGCGGCCGGCGCCGCGGGAGTGGAGCCGGTCATCGCCGGCAGGGTGATCCGGTGCGGCTCGGCGAGCTCGCCCATGGTCGCGTCGCCCCGGCTCAGTCGGCTCACGATCGCCAGCCGGGTCGGGTCCGCGAGCGCACCGAACGTCGTCGTCAGTACCCGCAATACGTCACCAAATGGTGAACTGTTCTGTCAAGGGCGGACTTCGAACACCAGGTTGAACGGCGTCTGCGCGACCGTACGGAACCTGGTGAACCCCGCGGCCGTAGTGACGTCCTGGATGCGGGCCGGACCAGCTTGCGTACCCAGTGCCAGGCCGACCGGTTGCGACAGGGATGCCGGTGTACAGAGCAGCGTGGAGAAGCCGTAGTACGCGCGGCCGACCGGATTGAGGTTGTCCTCGACGCGGTCGCCGGCCATCGGCTCGACCAGCATCCAGGTGCCGTCGGATGCCAGCGACTCCCGCACATGCCGGGCCGCGCCGACCGGATCGCCCATGTCGTGCAGGGCGTCGAAGGTCGTCACCAGGTCGTAGCCGGACCCGCTGAAATCGTTGGCCGGCGCGATCTCGAAGGTCACCCGCTCGCCAAGGCCTGCCTCCGCAGCCCGCAGCCGAGCCGTCTCGATCGATTCCTGGTGATAGTCCGAGCCGGCAAAGCTGGACCGGGGGAACGCCTCGGCCATCAGGATCGTGGACGCGCCGTGCCCACAGCCGATGTCGGCCACCGTCGTACCGCGCTCCAGTTTCGCCACCACCCCGTCGAGTGCGGGCAGCCAACTGGTCAGCAGGTTCGCGTTGTACGACGGCCGGAAGAACCGCTCGCAGCCGACATGGACGTCGGAGGTGTGTTCGTGCCAGCCGATCCCGGCGCCGCTGCGGGCGGCCTCGATCGTCTGCGTGGTGTGTTGCACCGTGCCCAGTGCGATCTGGAAGAAGCCCGGCAGGTACGCGGGACTGTTCGGATCGGTCATTGCCACGGTCTGTTCCGGCGGCAGCGTGAAGCGGCCGGTGCCCGCGTCGTACTCGACGAAGCCGCCGGCGGCCTGAGCCTTCAGCCATTCGCGGGTGTAGTGCTCATCCGTGCTGGTACTTTCGGCCAGTTCGCCCGGTGTGAGCGGGCCCAGGTCGGCGAGGGCCTGGTAGTAGCCGAGCCGGTCGCCCATCACGACCAGGGCCGCGTTCAGTGTGGCCCCCACCTCGTCCACTGCCTTGAAGACGAAACCCATCAGTTTGTCGCCGTCGATTGCAACAGTCATTTGCTTACTCCTCCTTGGGTTGTACGGCGAACGTAGGTGGGGCTGCGCGGCCATCGCATCAGGTGGGGCACCTGGTGCAGACTGCGAGACATGCTCATCGGGCGTGAGGCCGAGCGCCGGGTGATCGAGCAGTTGGTCGCGGGGGCGCGGGTCGGGGCCGCCGGGGTACTGCTCGTCACCGGCGAAGCAGGTATCGGCAAAACCGCGCTCCTGGACGAAGCCGTCGTCATGTCCGGTGGACTGCGTGTCCTGCGAGCCCGCGGCACTGAGGCCGAACGCGAACTGCCCTTCGGAGCCCTCCTCCAGCTCTTGCGCCCCGCACTGTCCAGTCTCGACAGCATCCCTGGCCCGCAACAGGCGGCGCTGGCCGCCGCGCTGGCGCTGGTGCCGGACGTCGGCGCCCTCAGGTCTCCGGCGGATCGGTTCGCCGTCGGCGCGGCGACCCTCAGCCTGATCTGCCGATACGCCGAGGAGGCGCCGCTCGCAATGATCGTCGACGACGCACACCTCCTGGATCGTCCGTCCGCGGAGGCCTTGCTGTTCGCGGCCAGGCGCTTGGTGGCGGACCCGATCGTGCTGCTGATCGCCGCGCGGGCGGACGAATCGCATCCGCTCGCCGAGGCGGACCTCCCGGTGCTGCAGCTCGATGGGATTCCGTTGGAGGCCGCGCGGCAGATCGTCAGGAAGTTGCCGAGTGACCTGGTCGAACAGCTGCACCACGCGGTCGCGGGCAACCCGCTGGCGCTGCTGGAGCTCGCGGACGATCCGGACCGGTTGCACCGCCTGGCGCCGGGTGTGCCGCTTCCCGTCTCCGCGTTGCTCGCAGAAGCCTTTACCGCAAGGGTGAACAGGCTGAGTCCGGACGCGCGTACCGCGGTGTTGGTTGCAGCACTCGATGACTGTGGGCTCGGAGCGGTGGCCAGAGCGTGCGAAGAGCTCGGTGCTGAGGTCGTCGCGCTGGAGGAGGCCGAAGCGGCAGGGCTGGTGGCCATCCGCGATGGAGAGGTCCAGTTCCGGCATCCCCTGGTCCGGTCCGCGATCTACACGAGTGCCGATCCGGCAGAGCGTCGTGCTGTGCACCGGGCCTTGGCTGGAGCTGCGCAGGACAAGGACAGACGCGCCTGGCATCTGGCCGAAGCCGCGCTGGGTGCGGACGACGAGGTGGCGGCCGGACTGGTGGTCGCGGCTGAGCATGCGGCTGATCGTGGCGCGCACGCGGTCGCAGCGACCGGCTACGAGCGTGCGGCGCGCCTGACCCAAGGACCGCAAGATCGCGCACTCAGACTGGTCGCGGCAGGCGACGCGGCCTGGTCCGCCGGACTGGCAGAGCGAGCAGGCGCCCTGCTCGACGATGCACTGGCGCTGCAGCCGCCTTTGGCGGTCCGGATCGGTGCGCTGGAGATCCGCGGCGACATCGAGGTCAAGTGTGGATCGCCGCGCCGGGCTCGCGACCTCCTGGTCGCGGCCGCGGCGGACTGCGCGGACCCGGCGGTGGCCACCGGGCTGCTCGCGGACGCGGTCGGAGCCTGCTACCGGCTGTGCGACACGGCGCCCGGACTGGCCCTGGCCCACGACATCGACGGCCTGCTCCCCGCCGTCGTTCGGCCCGGACCGCGCATCATCGGCATGCTGGCCAGTGGTGTCGCCAAGATCCTCGCCGGCGACGGCGGGACGAGTCAGATCCGCGCGGCCGTCGCCTTGGCGCCGTCGGACGAACTGGACCGGGATCGGCGCCGGCAAGTCTGGATGGTGCTCGCCGCGCTGTTCCTCCGGGAGAGCGGTGCTGGCCGTGCGCTGCTGCAGCAGGTGATGCTGGAACGCCGCGAGCAGGTCGCCCTCGGCACGCTGCCCGGGCTGCTGTTCGTGCTGGCGCGCGACGATGCGACGACCGACCGGTGGGCCGACGCGGCGGCGTCGTACGACGAGGGGATCCGGCTGTCGCGCGAGACCGGCCAGACGACGGAGCTGGCGATGAACCTGGCCGGGCTTGCCTGGGTGTCGTCGCATCAAGGGCGCGTCGAGTGCCGGACCCTCGCTGCCGAGTGTCTGCGGATCTGCGCCGATCGGGAGATCCATCTGGGTACGGTGTGGTCGTTGTTCGCGCTCGGCGACCTGGAGTTGGGCCGCGGTGATCCGGCGCGGGCGCTACCGCAGTACGAGCGGCTGGTCGACGTACTGGCCGCGTATGGCATCAAGGACCCGGATCTCTCGCCGGCGCCGGAGCTGGCCGAGGTGTATTTGCGTTTCGGTCGGCCCGAGGACGCGGAGCGGGTTGCGCGGGAGTACGTCGTACTGGCGGAGGCGAAGGGACAGCCGTGGTCGCTTGCACGGTCGGCCAGGGCACTCGGTGTGGTCGGGGACAGCGCGGAGCATTTCGAGCGGGCACTAGGTTGGCATGCCCAGACGCTCGATGTTTTCGAACTGGCTCGGACCCGGCTCGCGTACGGCGCGTGGTTGCGGCGCGCACGGCAGCGAGTCGATGCGCGCACGCACTTACGGCAGGCGGTGGAAGCCTTTGATGCGTTGGGCGCGGCCGGCTGGGCCGACCAGGCCGCGGCGGAGCTGAAAGCGACGGGGGAGACCGCACGGCGCAGAGTGCCGAGCACTGCGGACGAACTGACCCCACAGGAGCGGCAGATCGCGGTGCTGCTCGCCGACGGGCAGAGCATCCGGGAGGCCGCCGCCAGGCTGTTCCTCAGTCCCAAGACCGTCGAGTACCACCTCCGCAAGGTCTACTCGAAGCTCGGCATCCACTCCCGGTCCGAACTGGCCGAGCAGCTGAAGGTTGGGCCGTCCCGAACGTAGGCTGCCCGGCGTGACGCAGTCATTCATCGAGACCAGCGGGATCGCTCGGCATCAGGGTTCACGGACATGGCGGCCGACGGGCCGTTGCGGCACCTGATGCTGTTCACCGGGGTTCCGGTCTGGCTGGTCGCCGGGTACGCCGAGACGCGCGAGCTGCTCGCCCATCCGGACGTGGTGCGGTCGCCGATGGACGGTCCGCACCGGGACACGGTCGAGGACGAGCTGATGAACCGCACCGAGCGGCACATGCTCGGCGCCAACCCTCCGGACCACACCCGGCTGCGTAAGCTGGTCACGGCCGCCTTCACCCGCCGCCGGCAGGGACGCCCAGCGCAGCGGTCGATCAGTACGACCTGGACGTGATGCAGGCGGCGGTGATCGCGGAGTTCGCCGACGACCCTGAGAGGTTCGTCGTCGACGGTTGGATCATCGCGAACTGCTTGCGGCTGCGGATACTGATGTAGCCCTTTCTGGGGGCCAGCTCGATGTCGTCACCGAGCCTGTTGACCTCGTCGACCAACCGGTCGTGAAGCGGGCGCAACGCCGATCGCTTGCCTGAGTAGAGAAGATCGACTGCCTCGGTGGCGTTGGTGGCCGGAGGTTGGAGGGCGTTGCGTGCAACGAGGGCGGTGCGATGCGCTGCCCCGTGGCGCATGCCGTGCTCGGACTTGAGCATGGAGACGATCTCGGTGTGCTTGGTCAGCCCGTTGGAGTTGACGATCTCGACCCAGTCGGACATGGGCTTGCCGTAGTCACGCTCGACGTTTCGTATCTGGGTGGCAATCCCCGCGTCAGCGTCGGCCATGGGTGTGACCTTTCTGCTGGCTCTCAGGCCAGGCGTTGTTCTAGCAGGACCCGCTCGGCGGTGTTGCCGGTCAGTCGGAGCGCTTGCTCGTCGACCACGCGGGACGCCGGCCAACGCACGGATCTGCCGATGAGCGGGTGCCCACCAGGGTCAGCGCAGCACAGGCTTCCTGGGCAAGGGAGCCGAAGGATGCGGTTGGCCGTGCTGCCGATCCGACAACAGGAACAAGACGCCCGAGGCCACTAGGGGCGCAAGCAGCAGCCCCACCAACAACGGCTCGTAGAAGTGGGAGGCAGCGCCCACCGCCGCCAGCAGAAGGGGCACCACACTCACCGTGAGAATCAAGTAACCGGCCGCACGCGGACGGAACAGACCCGCCACGCCAGCCGGTGCACAAATGACCACGACAAGCACCAGCGACAGCGGGCCATGACCGTCCTCCCAATCGTGAGCCGCGCCGTAGTCCACGAGCGACCACACGCCAAAAGCCAAAGGAGCGCACGCCGCGACAGCCAGCACCACCAACGCAGCCCCGGGGCGATACAAGGCCAGCAGGGACAATCCGAGCATGGCCAGCACCAAGACGGCCGTGCCCCCGATCCCCGCCCATCCTCCCGGATCGGTCACCGCGGACCCGCCGACGAACAGGGTCACCAGGCCAACGAACCCAAGCGTGACCGCTAGGGCGCTCCACCGGAGGGCATCCACACCCTCGACCCGAGCCAACAACCTCTGACCGAACTCGTTCATCGTCATCGCCTCTGAATCAAGGCTGGCCGGTGCCCGCGCGAACGGCCAGAAGGCATTGGATCTGCTCCCCAGAGGCATTGGACCTGCTCGTTGGGCCGCTGCAAACGGCTTCGCCCCTGCGACACCTGGGATGCCTGCCAGCGCACGCAACTCGTCGGGGTACTTCCTGGGTGCCGCCATAACTCTCGTCCTCCATGGATGAGAGCGCCTCCATCAGACCCGGGCCGATTCACTCGGCGTGCCGCCGTGGGCGTGGCCGGTCCACCGCTCGGCTGCGGCGACCGCCAAGAACAGCGCCGCCAGCACCAGGAACGGCAGGACCATTACCCCTGTCGAACCGCCGAAGGCAGACCACAGACTCTGTCCGCCAGCACGGTCCATGCTCGCCACGGTTGCCACGAACTGCGCGGCGGCACCGGCCAGCAGAAGCCACCCAGCTTCAGCCGCCCGGTGGGCCCCGAGCAGTCCGCAAGGGACCATTACCGCGAACATCGAGATGCTACCGACCGGGCCCCAGGTGTTGCGGTCAATGACGTGGGCGAGACTGTCCACCATCACCCACCCGGCCACCACGGCTAGCACGAGGGGGAGCACCGTCGAACTCGGGCGGGGCCACACCAGCGCCATGACGCTGAGAGCGACCAAGGGCAC
Source organism: Kribbella sp. NBC_01510 (assembly GCF_045040325.1). NCBI lineage: Bacteria > Bacillati > Actinomycetota > Actinomycetes > Propionibacteriales > Kribbellaceae > Kribbella > Kribbella sp. NBC_01510. Next base: position 4,604,306 of record NZ_CP109418.1, read on the forward strand.
GGCCCATGCAGCGGTGAGAACCACGGCTTCCCACCCGCCGGGATCGATGAACGTCTCACCCGCAATGAACAGCCCGACGGCGATACCGAACAGTGCCACCAACGTGACCGCGACGGTTCGAAGAAGACGAGCGAACATGGTGACCTCCTTCATCACTCTGACGGTCGCGCACCACCGGGGGGTGAGGTAGGGGCCAAGGTCAGCAGTCGGCTGGGATGGAGCGCACTCACATGCCGCCGAGAGTGAAGCACGGCCATGCCGATGATGGTCCGCGGCTGCTCGATGCACTCAGGGCGCATATCGTTCCGGGTGCCGGACCGGGTTGTCAGGCGGGGGCGAGCGCTGGGTGGAGGCGGAGCAGTCCCTGAGGCAGCGTGTCGGCCCATTCGGCCATCTCGGCGGTGACCCGGAACAGTTGGGCCGTGATGTATGGCTGAGCTTGCGCGTCCGCGCTGGTGCCGGAGGATTCCAGGCGCCACTGCCGCCAGTAGGCCCGCAGGACGTCGCGGACCTCGTCGAGTTGAGCGCTTGTGAAGCGGCTGGGCACGACGCAGAGCTGATTTGGCAGGTGCGGGTACAACTGCCGGGTCACCGCGTCGACGTCGGTGGTGGCGACGACGAGGACTTCCTGGTCTGCGGAGGGATGGAAGATCACCGGGTGGACGATGGCGCCGGACGATTCCAGGTCGCCGAAATCCAGGTCCCAGACCACTGCGTCGTGCCGCCAGCCGCCGGGTGGCGGCGGGCACGGTGGTCCGTCCAATTCGCAAACGGCTCCCGAGAGGGATCTGCGGCGACTGTGCCTCGACCTGGATGCTCTCGTCGCGCCATGTCCCGACCAGCGAGACGTAGCCGGGGGCTCGGTTCGGTGCGAAGTCGGTGGGGACGGCCTCGGCGTCGGCCCCGATCAGCCGGATCGACCGATCCGACTTCCAGCCCGGCGGTTTGGAGATGAGAGCATGGGTGCGGGCCAGGTCCAGCCAATCACCGTCCGGACCGGCCACGAACCGACCCCAGGTGCGCAGTCGATCCCCTGCCTCGAACACCAAATCTCTGGCCGCCATGTGCCTCAAGTGACCGCAATTGCCGCAGATAGCGAATCGATATGATGTCGATGATCGGATGTTCAGGAGCAAGGTCATCTGCCGGGTACCCGACTTAGTCAATCCAGATTGCGATAGCGCCACCAGTTGCCGTCGACGGGCGGGAACGGCTGCGGAGAAGTTGCTCGTAGGAAGCGCTCATCCAGCGCCTTCACCTGGGCCGAGATGCGCTCGGCTCGTCTGCCGCCTCGGCGCATCAGTGATTCAAGCTCGTCACGTGCGTCGAGACCCTCGGTGCCGTCACATTGGGGACGGCCGGTCGCGGTTTCGTCGAAGCCGGCTTCGGCCCGCTTGACGATGTGCTCCCACCTCCGCAGCAGCCAGTGCGTGTGGAGGCCATCGGCAGTTCTGGCGTCGCGGGGCCGATGAGGCATTCCGCGTGAATCGTTCTTGGTCATCTGCTTCGCCGTAACGTGACGCGACCGGTGCGGTTTCGGACATGGCACGTCGGCAGCGGACGCAGCGTCACGCGATGCACTCGTGCGAAGAGCGCCGCTCTGGGCCGGAACCCAAGGTCCTCGACGGGATCGGTGGTCCGCCGCGTCGGGTATTCAGGCCCTGTTGCACCGCGCACCGCCTGGCGAGCATCGAAATGAGACGGGGTGTGCACGGAAGGAGGCTCTGTCATGCAGTGGGATCTGGGAATTCAGGGGTTGGCCGTGCTCGCCGCCATGTCGCTCGGCTTCGGTATCGTCGCCGGATTGCTCGTGGGCGGAGGGTTTTCACATCGTGGGTGGGCGACCGCGATCACGGCTGTGGCGTGCTTCGGTGCCGGACTGCTCGCGAGTGAGGTGTGGTTCGGTTGGGCGACCGAGGAGGATCTTCAGCCGAACATCGGCGGGCTGTCGCGTGACGAGGTACTCCTGTCGAGCGTGCTGACCACGGTCATAGTCGTGGTGGTGATGCGGTGGGTCTCGCGGCGAGCCCGTCGGCACGAGACGTCCGGCATCGCCGCCGACGACCGGCGTGGCGGCAGGCCTGTACGGCGCGGGTAGCGCGACGCATCCGACGTCTGTGCCGGTTGGGCCCCGGGCTGGAGGACTTTCGGCCCTGATCGTCGCGAGGCCGGGTTGCGATGCTGACGGAGTGGACCAGGGCATCAGCTTGCATTTGCGGCAGTCGTCGCCGGATCTCTCGGTGGGGACACGGATCGACCTGGACGATGTGGTCAAGCGGTACACCGTCGGGGACACGACCGTGACCGCGCTGACCGGCGTGAACCTTCATGTCGACGAGACGGCGTTCGTCGTCGTCCTCGGCCCATCGGGGAGTGGCAAGACGACGCTGCTCAACATGATCGGATTGCTCGACACGCCGACCGAGGGCAGAGTCGCGCTCAATGGCCGGGACGTGACCAGGTCGTCGCGAGGTGAGCAGTTCGCTGTCCGGCGTCACACCGTGAGTTTCATCTTCCAGACCTTCAACTTGTTCCCCGGACTGACCGCCTTGGAGAACGTCCAGTTCGGGGCCGACGTCGCCGGACGACCGTCAGCCGCTGAGGTCGCCCGGGCCGGGCTCGCCCGCGTCGGCCTCGCTGATCGAATGCGTCACTTCCCGCATCAACTGTCCGGCGGAGAACAGCAGCGCGTCGCGATCGCCCGGGCACTGGCCACCGACAACCCGATCCTCCTGGCCGATGAACCGACCGGGGAGCTCGACTTCCGCACCGGCGTACAGATTCTGGAACTGCTGCAACAGCAGGCCGAAGCAGGCAAGACTGTTCTCGTCGTCACCCACAACCGCGAGTTGTCACGGGTGGCGGACCGGGTCATCGAACTGTCCAGCGGCCGCATCGTCAGCGACGGCCTACCGAGCGGCGGGAAGAGCCGCACAGACGACCTGCACTGGTGACGATCATGCGCGCGGGCTCCCTTCGGCTCTGGATCACCTGGTCATGGCGCGACCTGCGGCGGCGCTGGCTCCTGGTGACCGCGCTGGCCCTGGTGATCGCCGTGGGGACCGGTGTGTACGCCGGCCTCGGTGGGACGAGTGCCTGGCGGATCCAATCCAACGATCGCAGCTACGCCAGTCTGCGGATGCACGACCTGCGCGTGCAGCTGCCGGAAGGAGGGTTCACCGCTGAGGGCTCACTGTTGCGGGCGGTGTCCGGTCTCCGGGATGCCCCGGCGGTTGCCGCGGCGGTCGAACGACTTGTCGCGCCCACCCTCGTCGACGTCCCGGCCGGTGCCGCCCACCTGCTCGTGCCCGGCGAGGTCGTGGGCATGCCGACCGGCCAAGCGCAGGTCAATGCCTTGTACGTCGACACTGGTCGCAGCCTCCGCCAGAGCGATGACCATGCGGCGGTCGCCGTACTGGAGGCCAAATTCGCAGCGGCGCATCATCTTCCCGCGCAAGGTCGTCTGCTGCTCAGCGCGGGGATGCCGGTGGAGTACGTCGGGACCGGCTACACGCCGGAGTACTTCCAGGTGATCGGGCGCAGCGGAATGGTGCTCGGCGAGACGGGGTACGCCGTCGTGTTCATGCCGCGGACCGCGGCACAGCAGGCGACGGGACATGTGGGCCAGGTGAACGATCTGGTTGTGCGCCTGCGACCGGGGTCGGACGAGGATGCAGTACGACGGGAACTCGCCGCGTCGGTCACGCCCTTCGGCGGAACCGTCACCACCCAGGCCGAGGACCCGGTCCACCGAGCGCTGTACGAGGACGCTCGCAACGACCAGACCACCTGGAACGTCTTCGCCTTCCTGATCCTGTTCGGTGCGGCGTTCGCGACCTTCAACCTGGTCAACCGGATGATCGAGGCGCAGCGCCGGGAGATCGGCATCGGAATGGCGCTGGGCGTACCGGCGCGCAGGCTCGCTGTCCGGCCGATGCTGGTCGGTGTACAGATCGCCGTGGTTGGTGTGGTGGCGGGGATCGGCGTCGGCTGGCTGGTGGGTATGGCGATGGGCGACGTCATGGCTGATCTGCTGCCCCTGCCGATCTGGGTCACACCGTTCCAGGCCGGTCGATTCCTGCAGGCCGCCGTACTCGGGCTGCTCATCCCGGTCCTGGCCACTGTCCTCCCGATCATCCGGGCGGTCCGGATGGATCCGGTCGATGCCATCCGGACCGGCGCCTACGGGGCTGCGCGGCCAGGAGGCCGCCTGTTGTCGCTGCTTTCGCGGGCACGCCTGCCCGGACACGCTTACCTGTCGATGTCGCTGCGCAACATTCTGCGCGCGCCACGGCGGACTGCGTTCACGGTGCTCGGCATCGCGGCCGCGATGACTTCGCTCGTCGCGGTGCTCGGGCTCCTGGACACCTTCTCCGCCGCCGGAGACGCGAACAAGGCAGAGGTCGGACACAGCAGTCCCGGACGGCTTGTGGTCACCCTTGACACGTACTATCCACTGGACTCCGAAACGATCCGCGCAGTCAGCGACGCACCCGGAGTGGCGGCGTCGGATCGGCAGTTGGCTGTCCCGGCAACGCTGACCGGCAACGGGACCGCGATCGACATCGTGGTCCGAGTGGCCGACCTCGGCAACAAGATCTGGGCTCCGACGCTGCTCCACGACAACGGCCCCAAGAACGGCGTCGTGCTGTCGAAGAAGGCAGCGGACGACCTAGGCGTGGCGCCGGGTGACACAATCGGTCTACGGCACCCCGTGAGATCGGCGGACGGCTTCCGCCTGATCACCAGTCGGGTTCCGGTTCGTGCAAACCACCCGGACCCCTGGCGAACCTTCGCCTATCTCGACGTCGGTGGAGCCGAACTGTTCGGGCTGGCCGGCACTGCCAACCAGGTCGTCGTCGTTCCGTCCGGGGACACCGATCGTCTCAGAAGCAGCCTGTTCCGGCTTCAGGGCGTCGCAGCGATCGAAGCAGCAGGTGGCTTCGCCGAAGTCCTCGACAACGCGCTTGCACAGTTCACCGGCATCCTCCGTGTCATCGAGGTTGCCACCGTGCTGCTGGCGTTGCTGATCGCGTTCAATACAGCCGGTATCAGTGCCGACGAACGAACCCGCGAACACGCCACGATGTTCGCGTTCGGCCTCCCACCACGAGTCGTGATGGGCATGGCGGTCGCCGAGAACGCCGTGATCGGACTGCTCGGTACGTTGGTCGGTTTGGCCGGCGGGTACGCCGGGTTGCGCTACATCGTCTCCGGATTTGATCAGGTGACACCCGAGTTGCTCGTCGAACCCACCCTGTCCGCCAGAACTGTCCTGGTGACGCTCGCAGTAGGCATCTCGGTGGTAGCACTCGCGCCCATGCTGTCCGTCCGACGCGAGCGCCGGATGGACATTCCCGCGGCACTGCGCGTGGTCGAGTGAGCCGAGGTGGGTATGCCTCCCAGTCAGGCCCACGGCTCGTGTCGCAGCAGTACAAGCGCACCGAGCGTTCCGATTCGACTCGCTCACGGGACCTCCGCCGAGAGCGCTATTCAGGAGGACGAGGCAGATGTGGACGTCGGCTCAATCACCTGTCACGTGTCCGCCTCGCCAACGCAGCCAAGACCAGGCCCTCTGGACCAGCCGAACCGCGACATAGCCCAGAATCAGCAGACCCGCCACGGTGAGCAGGGGCCACACCCACATCCAGCCCATCGTGACACCGCCCGTCATCGCCAACCGCCATACGCCGAATGACCTACCTGCAGGCTCCGGCGTCGGGCAACCATCACCTAGACGCTATGGCCAGTTCGCGTCTGTTGGTCTTGCCGATGGTCCCGATCCGCGGGAGCCCAACGTCCCCGATTCCCCGGATCGTGGCCGCAGAGTCGGCGGGGCAGATATGGCGCCGATATCCCGACCGTGACCTGGCTTCAATGGCTGGGCTTGTTCGGCGATATCGAACACTCTCCGCGCTGGCCGACCGGGCGCCGCGGACTGCCGCAGGTCCCGTCCAGCGCGAGACCTAAGCCTCTGGCTGCCCCCGGCAGCACGGCAGACGGTAAAGACAGAGATGCCAACTGTTGGGAGACGATCAGGATGTACGGCGACTGGGGCTCGGGCTGGGGCTGGGGCTGGATGATGATTGTGATGCCGCTGGTGTGGATCGCGGTCACCGCAGTGATCGTGTGGGCCGTATTCAAGGTCATTCAGCGGCCTGCCAATCCGGGATCCGATCAACCACGGCGGGAGACGCCGCAGGAGATCCTGGACCGGCGATTCGCGGCCGGCGAGATCGACGCCGACGCCTATACCCAGGCGAAAGCCCACCTAGCCGGCCAGGACGTGCATTCGCAGTGACCCAGCCGCGGTGCTCTGCGCCAGTGGACCGCACCGCCCGACGTGGAGCCCTGTCGCAGGATGGCTGATCACCGGTCCACGGGCACTGCTGGGTCTTGACCCCGCGGCCTCACGCCCGTGATGCCATGTACGGGCCGGAAGACCAGCGCGGTGACCGCTACGAGTGCTGCCAGCCAGGCGAGTGCGAGCATGAGTGGGCCGGTTTGGTCGAAGGTGGTGGTGAGCCCGCCGTCGAGCAATACCCGGTCGGCGCCGTAGCCGGGCAGGGCGAGGGCCCAGCTTGGTGGTGCGGCGCGGAGCATCGGACTCTGGGCGATGCCGATGTCCAGGAACGGCAGCAGGAACGCGATGAAGACCCGCTGACTCGTCCGAAGATCGGGCCCAGGCAGACGCCGATCAGCGCGTACGTGGCGGCAAGAAGCAGATTTCCTGCGGCGGAGATGGGCCATTGCTTGGCGCCGAACACCATCGCGGTCACGGCAAGGGATGCCGCGGTGACCAGCAGCACCGCGACCCCGATCACGGCGAGCCGGGCGCCGAGCGGCGCCCCCGGTGCGGAACCCGGCCAGCCCGAGCCGGCGATCCGCGGCCCGGGCGACGAGGACGCCTCGGTCTTGGGGATTCCTACGGGGTCGATGTCTGCCAGGAGCATCGATTGCGGCGGCCAATCCGGTGGCGATGAACAGGCAGTCGTAGCCGAGTTCCCGGGCGTCGTCGATGGCGACCTTCTTCGCCACCGGGTCGACCTTGGTCGCTGCCGCGTGCATGAATTCGAAGCCGTGCGATTCCAGGGTCGGCGCCGGGATCTCGTGCTCTGGTCTACCGGTCGAGGTGCGCGCGTCAGGAGAATCGAGTGGCCTGATCTGGGCGCCAGATGTCACTGAGGCCCGGCACAGACCAACGACATGAGAGCGGGTCCCATCCGCCGGACGGCTGCGCGCGGGTCAGGCTGTCGGGTACGGCGCGCGTCAGGTTGCCCGACGTTCATTAGCGTCCGAGCAGTTTGTCGAGCCAGCTGCCGCCTTGGCGCTCCGCCTTGGGGTGGCCGGGGCACCACTGGCCGTCGGGGACCATCGCTTTGACCTGGGCGATGTGTTGGCCGCATCCTGCCCAGGTGGTCTTCGCGCACGTCTTGCAGGTAGCGGGTCGGCACATGGTTGTTCTCCTTCGTAGAGGGGTCGGTAGGTACGGGGCCTTGGGGTCGACGAGGGTGTCAGAGTAGGGCGGGGAGTACCCGGGTCGCGGTGTAGACCGCGACGCCGAGTACGAGCACGGTGAAGGCTGCCGACGGCGAACGCCGTCGACCCAGTTGGCAAAGCGAGCGCCGACGACTGCCGCCCCGGCCGAGACCGCGGTGAGCATCAGTACGACGCCCCAATCGGGACCAGCGCCGGACCCGGCACGGACGGCCAGGGCTGCGGCACTGGTGATGGTGATGACGACCAGGGAGGTCCCGGCCGCGTACTGGATCGGGAGGCCGAGGGCGAGCAGCAGGGCCGGTACGACGAGGAAACCTCCGCCGACGCCCAGGAAGCCCGTCAGCAGACCGACCACCGTGGCGGTGATGAGCATTTTCAGCGCGCGCGGACAGGCACAGGCGAAAGTGGGGGTGAAGGTGACGATCGGGTCGTCGAGCGTCGGTCGGTTGGCGATCCGGTGCGCGGTACGGCGGGAATGGCGCAGCTGACGCCAGGTCATGATGCCGCCGACGACGAGCATGAGTAGCGCGAAGGAGGCCATCAGCACCCCTGGTGGGACCTGTGTGGAGGCCTTGCTGCCGAGTACGGCGCCGCCGATCGCCACGGCACCGAAGGCGATGCCACGACCGACCAGGACGTTGCCCGCTCGGCAGGCGGTCACGGCACCGAGGATCGACGTCACGCCGACTACGACCAGCGAACCGGTAGTCGCCTGCACTGCGGACTGGTCGAGCAGGTAGACCAGCACCGGCACCGCGAGGATCGAGCCGCCGCCACCGAGCGCGCCCAGGCTGAGGCCAATGAGCGCCCCTGCGACGACAGCGAGGACGATCGTCACTGGTCGGTTACGCCTCCGGTCCGACCACGTCGAGCCCGACCTTCACCGCGTTCTCGAACTGGTCGTCGACCGCGACGAGCGAACGTCCGGAGGCATCCAGGAACGACGCGGCGGTCGAGGCCCGGTAGCCGGCGGCGCAGTGCACCCACACCTCGCCGGGCGGAACCTCTGCGATCCGCTGCGGTAGCTCGTGGATCGGGATGTTGATCGCGTCCCGGATCCATGCGGAGTCGTACTCTTCTGCGCGGCGGACGTCCAGAATCACGACCTCACGATGGTGACGGACCTGCTCGAGGTCGGCGAAGGTGGCGGTCGGGAACGACACGGGCGCATCGGTGCTCCACTGCTCCGGTCCACCGATCGCGTGGGCCGCCGGCCGGTCGATTCCGATGCGCACGAGCTCACGCTGCGCCTCGGCGACCTGCGCCACGGTCTCTCCGAGCAACGTCAGGGGCGTTCCCCACGCGATCAGCCAGCCGAGGTAGGTCGAGAACGCGCCGTCCAGACCGAAGTTCAGCGTGCCGCGCGCGTGGCCGGCCGCGAAGGCCGTTCGGGTGCGCAGATCGACCACCCATTCGCCGGCCTCGATGCGCCGACGCAGTTCCGCCGCGTCCGCCTTCTCAGGCAGGGACAGATCGGGCGCGCTTGGCCCCGCTGCGTTGGCGGGGGCCATGTGCACGTAGTACGCCGGCCAGGCGCCCAGTCCGTCGAGCAACTCGCGAACGTAGTGCTCCTCGTCCTGGGTCAGCACCGGATTCGCACGCTTCTCCTGCCCGATTGTGGATGCGGTCGCCTCCGACTGGGTGGCGGAGCAGAAGGAGCCGAACCCGTGAGTGGGGTAGACCTCTGTTTCGTCGGGCAGTGTGCCGGCGAGCTTGTGCGCCGAGGCGTGCTGGTGGCGTACCAGAACATCGGTGTGGTCCGGACCCAGCAGGTCGGGCCGCCCGGTCGCGCCGTACAGGAGTGATCCGCCGGTGAAGACCGCGATCGGCTCGTCGACGTCGGTCACTGCATACGACAGGTGGGTGAAGGTGTGCCCCGGCGTGTGGATCGCGCGCACCCGCATCCGATCGCCGATCTCGACCATCTCGCCGTCGTGGATCGGGGTGCGGTCGAAGGAGACGTTGTCGTCGGCGTTGATCAGGTACGTCGCTCCGGTGGCCCGGGCCAGCGCGCGGCCACCGGTGACGTAGTCGTTGTGGATGTGGGTCTCGAAGACGTGCGTCAGCCGAACACCGTCGTCCCGGATCATCTCCAGGATGCGGTCGATATCGCGCTGCGGGTCGACGACGAACGCCACCTCGCCGTCGTGCACGAGATAGCTGCGGTCACCGAGGGACGGGGTGTCGATAGTCCGGACGGCCAGGCCGGCGCCGGGCAGGTGCCGGTGTGGCGTGTCGATCTCTCGCATCAGGAATCCTTCCTGCCCGGGGCTACCCGGATTCGGATCAGGATCCCCCCGGGGGGATGCTCCTCGACGTTAGCACATCCCCCCGGGGGGATGTAAGCTGACGGTGCGACCACGGGAGACCGATGTCGCGTACGCGCTGGGATGCGCGAACGCCTGACCGCGGCCTCTGGCGGCGACGGACCTGGAAGAAGGGCTCTGATGGACCTCGAACCGACTGAGATCAAGCCGATCGTCACGCGGATGAAACGGGCCCACGGGCATCTCGGCAGCGTGATCCGGATGATGGAGGAAGGGTCGGACTGCGAGGCCGTCCTCACCCAGCTCGCCGCCGTGAACAAGGCGCTGTCACGCGCCGGCTACGCCATCGTCGCCACCGGCCTGCAGCACTGCCTAACCGATGAGGACAGTGATGTCGACGTGACCAAGATGGAGAAGCTCTTCCTCGCCCTAGCCTGACTCACGCAGTGCAGCAAGTCGGGATCGCGGCGGTCCCGAGGTCCGGCGCATGACGGACACGAGGTCATGCGGATCCGCGAAGAGGTGATCGATTGCGTCCGAGCAGGGACGCCAGTTGCTCTGTTGGCCCGGCGTTGTTGGCGGGGTCAAGGCTGGCGCATACTGCATGCCCGGGTGCCGGCATGGATGGCGCCGTCGACGAGCACTATGTCGGCCTTCCTCCCGGGTTCGAGGGCGTTCGCTTGCCGGTGAAGTCGCCGGAACGGTAGCCCCGGATGGCATCCGACCTTTCCAACTGGCAGGTGGTATTCGGCGTAAGGACTTCCTGCCCGTGGGCGCTCAGGCTTCGCTCAGGGCGCCGAGGTCGCACCGGCATCCGGTTAGGCGAATTGTTGCACAGATCAACGATCTGGCTGCGGTGCGGCCAGTGGCTCCTGGAGATCCTCCAGCAGCTCGACCTGGCCCGACAGCATTCCGGTGAGGATCGTGCGGGCGACTCTGAGCAGCTCGGTGACTTCGGGGCTCGTCAGTGAGTAGATCACTGTCGAGCCCTGCTTGCGGGTCGCGACCAATCCGGATCGGCGCAGCACGGCCAACTGCTGGGACAGGCTGGTCGCCTCGATGCCGACGTCGGACAGCATCTCTGCAACCGAGTGATCCCGCTCGCTCAGTAATTCGAGCACCCGGATGCGCGCGGGGTGTCCGAGCGTCTTGAAGAACTCGGCCTTCACTTGATACAGAGGCCTGCTCACCCAATGCACCTCCGACTCGACCACAGGACGTCAACTCGCGGACGCCGACGTTCCACAGCTGAAAACCTATCATTGACTGCACAGTTGAACAGTTGCAGAAGCTGTGGATCACCTGACGGGCCGCTACGGATCCGTTGACGTCGGATCTGACGAGCAAGTGATGCGGATTCGTGCCCAGTGGTCACGGTCGGTATAAGGATGAATCATGGATCTGACTCTCGTCACGTCGTACGACGCCTCTCCGGAAGAGGTGTTCGCGATGATCACCGACGTCACCTTCCAGGAGCAGGTGTTCGAGCGGCTGCGGGCGCGGTCGTACGACGTCGTCGTGGGGGACTCCGGTGACGACCGTGCTGTTCGGGTCCATTGGCAGAACGCAGCCCGTCGATGTGCCGGTCGTCGCACGAAGGCTCGTCGGTCAGTCGTTGGTCTTGGCGCAGAACAAGATCTGGCACCGGCCGGACGTCGACGGGGCGCGCGAGGCAGAGGTCGACGGCGAGGTGGCGGGTGCGCCGGTGAGGCTTACCGGTAGAACACGGATCGCTCCCGAAGGACGGGGACGACCCAGGCCTTCGAGCTGCACGTCACCGGGTCGCTTCCGGTGTGGGAAAGGGGCTCGAGCAGGTAGTGGCGGAGGCGGTCCGGGTCAGGCTGGAGAAGAAGGTCGAGGTCGCGTGGTCCTGGCTGGCCGGCTCACTCTGAGGTCGCTCGGTACGGGTCTTCGTCGGACAACGGGCGGACGTGGACCCGGGTGCCGGTGGCCGCGGCTTGGCGGACGAGTTCGGTGACTCCGGCGGCGTCCGTCACGGTGCGGGTGGACGCGTCGGGCTCGCCGGACGTGTAGGTCACTTCGTAGAGCAAAGGCGGTCGCTCTCTCCATCGTCCGCTGGGCCGGACTCGAGTGGTCAGACTTCTTCTCCGGACAGGTCTGCCGGGACGGTCACGCCGTTCTCCAGAGCGAGCCGAAGGAGGCTGTCGAGTTCGCCGGCGTAGACGCGCTCGGCGTCGAGGTCCCCGGTGTCCTGGCCGGTCCGGAGCTGTTTCCGGGCGGCGACGATCCGCTGTCGCAGTTCCTCGGTGAACGCGTCCATGGTCTCCCGTCCGGCCGTCAGCAGTGTCCTCACCGTACACAAGAGTTGCAGAATTCTTCAATTCATGATCGCATGCATTGCGCATGATGTGTAGGTACGGAGGGCGGATGCATGACGACACCGCTGCACCAGTTGAAGGCGGAGTTCTTCAAGACGCTGGGGCATCCCGCCCGGATCCGGGTGCTCGAGCTGTTGAGCGAGCGGGAGATGGCGGTTGGCGAACTGCTGCCCGAGCTTTCGCTGGAGGCCTCGAATCTTTCGCAGCAGTTGGCAGTCCTTCGCCGGGCCGGCCTCGTCACGACGCGCAAGGAGGGCTCGCAGGTCTACTACTCGCCGACGAGCCCGCACGTGGCGGAGTTGCTCGCCGTCGCGCGAGTGATCCTGACCTCGGTGCTCGCTGAGCAAGCGGAGTTGCTGGACGGTCTTCGCGCTGATGCGCTCGCGTCGGGTCGGTACCGAGCGCGCCGGGCGGCGCGGTGAGGGCGCTGCTGCGGAAGATCCGCGAGACCGGCCGGGTGGCGGAGCCGGCGCCGGAGCGGTCGGGCGACGGCGACGCCGTACTGCGTGGCTCCGTGCAGGTGCGGCACGTGGACGCGGGGTCGTGCAATGGGTGTGAGGTGGAGATCGGCTCGGCGTTCGGACCGGTGTACGACGCCGACCGGTACGGCGCGCGTTTGGTCGCTTCGCCGCGGCACGCGGACGTGTTGCTGGTGACCGGGCCGGTGACCCGGAACATGGCCGAGCCGCTGCGGAAGGCGTACGACGCGACGCCCGCACCGAAACGAGTCGTCGCGGTCGGCGACTGTGCTGACAACTGTGGTGTGTTCGCCGGTGGCTACGGGGTCGAGGGCGCGGTCGGGGACGTGATTCCTGTCGACGTGGTCGTGCGGGGATGCCCGCCGGAGCCGCCGAAGATCATCGAGGCGCTGCGGGATCTGACCGGGAGATGACGATTGGTTGGGCGCTGCTCGGCGTGCTGGTGGTCGCCGGGCTGGGAGCGCTGGGCGCAGTTGTCACCGGTCCGCGCCCGCGGGCCGTCGTAGCCGGTCTGTCCACAGCCGCCACTGGGGCTCTTGGTGTGCTGGCCGGCGTACTCGCGATCAATGGTGCCACCTACACGGCGACGATGCCGCAGCTGCTTCCGCTGAGTGAGGCAGTGGTCTCTGTGGATGCGCTGTCCGGCGTGTTCTGTGTCCTGATCGGTGGTGTTGCTGTCGTCGCCGGGCTGTACAGCATCGGCTACACGGATCATGCGGGGGACACCGGCGCGGGCTCGCGGACGGCGCAGGCCTTGTTGCCGCTGTTCGTGGCGGCGATGATCCTGGTTCCGGCAGCCGGGAACGTGACGACGTTCCTGGTGCTGTGGGAACTGATGGCCTTGACCTCGCTGGCGCTCGTGTTCGCCGAGCACAGGCTGCGACCGGCGGTGCGTGACGCGGGTATCTGGTACGGCGCGATGACGCACGCCGGTCTGGTTGCGATCCTGCTCGGTCTGGTGCTCTTCGCCTCGAAAGCCGGCGGTGAGTCGTTCGATGCGCTCCGAGCGGCGCAGATGCCGGCCACGACCCGATCGGTGATCTTCATGCTGGTCCTGGTGGGATTCAGTTCGAAGGCCGGTGTGGTGCCGCTGCACGTGTGGTTGCCACGAGCCCATCCGGAGGCGCCGAGTCAGGTGTCGGCGTTGATGTCGGCGGCGATGGTGACGCTCGGCTTGTACGGCATCCTGCGGGTTGGTTTCGATCTCCTTGGTGGTGGCCCCCGCTGGTGGTGGCTGGTGGTCCTGATCCTGGGTGGATTGTCCGCGGTGTACGGCGTACTGCAGGCCAGTGTCGCGGTGGATCTGAAGCGGCTCCTCGGCTATTCGACGACCGAGAACATGGGTCTGATCCTGATCGGCATCGGCGCGGGTGGGATGTTCGCGGCCGTCGGCAACCGCACATTGGCAAGCCTGCTGATTGCGGCTGCACTGCTGCACGCGCTGAACCATGCCGGCTTCAAGACGTTGCTCTTCCTCGGCGCGGGATCGGTGCTGCGGTCGACCGGCGTACGGGATCTGGACGGTCTTGGTGGACTGGTGTCGCGGATGCCGGCAACGACCGCCCTGTTCGCCGTGGGGGCACTCTCGGCGGCCGCGCTCCCGCCGGGCAACGGGTTCGTCTCGGAGTGGATGTTGCTGCAGGGACTGATCCACGGTCTGCCTGGCGCGGACACCGTCGTGGCGGTCGCGATGCCGCTGGCAGTCGCGGTCGTCGCACTGACCGCGGGCCTGGGCGTGGCGACGTTCGTGAAGGCGTTCGGGGTGGGCTTCCTGGCTCGCCCACGATCGGAGCCGGCGGCAGCCGCGGAGGAATCGCCGACGATCATGCGTGCGGCGATGCTTCTCGCCGCCGCCGTTTGTGCGGCGCTGGCGATCGCTCCGGCGTCGATCGGGCCGACGCTGACCAAGGTCCTCGCGACACTGCCCACGGTTCACGACGGTCCGCCGGTGCGAGGTGGCGTGACACTGCGTCTGGCGGGTGTCGAGGGGAGGATGTCGCCCCTGCTGATCCTGGCCGGACTCGTGCTGGCGGCACTGCTGGTCGTCGTGGCGATCCAGCGCGGCTTGCCTCGGCGTCGGTCGCTGGTGTGGGGCTGCGGCGGCACCCGACTGGACCCACGGATGGAGTACACGGCGACGTCGTTCGCCGAGCCGTTGACCCGGGTCTTCGACGACGTACTGCGACCGGAGTACGACGTCGACGTCACGCACCACGCGGAGTCGCAGTACCTGATCGAAAGCGTTCAATACCGCCAACGAGTCGACGATCGGCTCGAAGCGTCGCTGTATCCACCGATCGTGGCCGCCGGGACGAAGGTAGGCAGTGTCCTGAGCCGGCTGCAGAACGGCAGCGTGCACCGGTATCTCGCACTCGGGCTGGCCGGCCTGATCGCCGTTCTCGTCGTGGTGGGCCTGACCACATGAGAACGGTCGGGGTTGTGGTCCAACTCGTCCTGCTGATCGTCGTGGCGCCGTACCTGGTCGGCCTCATGCGGCAGGTCCGGGCGCGGCTCGAGGGACGGGCGGGTGCCGGTGCCGGGCAGCCGTGGCGGGATCTGCGCAAGCAGTTCCGCAAGGAACCGATCTCGCCGGCCGGATCGAGTTGGGTGTTCGCCGCCGCACCGGCCGTTCTGGCGGCGACGACCCTGGTGATCGCGGCGGTGGCGCCGTTCGTCGCCACGGGCTCTCCGTTGGCCGGCGTCGCGGATCTCTTCGCGGTGGTCGCATTGCTCCTGCTCGGTACGGTCGCGCTGGCCCTCGCCGGTCTCGACACCGGTACGGCATTCGGCGGGATGGGCGCCAGCCGTGAGATCACGGTGGCAGCACTGGCCGAACCGACAATCCTGCTCGCCGGCTTCGCCTTGTCCGCGCGGGTCGGATCGACCAATCTGTCCTCGATCGTGGAACTCGGACAACAGTCGCCGGCCGGCGTGCTGTCCCCGGCGACCTTGCTCGCCGCCGTCGCGCTGGCGGTCGTGGTGGTGGCGGAGGCCGGTCGGCTGCCGGTCGACAATCCGTCGACGCACCTGGAACTGACGATGATTCACGAGGCGATGGTGCTCGAGTACTCCGGCCGCGACCTCGCCATGGTCGAGTTCGCCTCGGCGCTGCGGCTGACGCTGTTGCTGGGGTTGTGGGCGAACCTGTTCCTGCCGTGGGGTGTTGCCACGAGTGGCTCGCCAGTGGCGTTGCTGATCGGTGTCGCCGCGTTCACTGTGAAGGTCGCGGTGCTGGGAGTGGTTCTGGCGACCGGCGAGGTGTTCATGGCCAAGTTGCGGCTGTTCCGGGTCCCTGAGTTGCTCGCAGGTTCGTTCCTCTTCGGTGTCCTGGCCGTCTCGTCCTCCTTCTTCCTGGCGTGATCGTGATGACTCAGTGGCTCTATCTGATCTGCGGCGGCTTGCTCTTGTCGTCGGTCATGGTGTTGTGGCGACGTGAACTGTCGGCGATCGTGCGTCTTCTGGTCGTGCAGGGGATTCTGCTCGGCCTGCTGGCAGAGATCCTCGCCGTTCGGCTGGACAGCCTCGAACTGGTGGTGGTCGGGCTCGGCGTCCTGGCCCTGAAAGCGGTCGTAGTACCAGGGATTCTTCGCCGGGTGCTGCGAGACAGCGGTGAGGCGCGGGAGACCGAGCCGTTGATCAACGTGACCGCGTCGATCGTTGCGGCCGCCCTGCTGACCTTGCTGGCGTATGCCGCGAGCCGCCCGATCGTGCGGCTCGCACCTTCGGCGGAGACCCAGGCCGTGCCGGTGGGACTGGCGATGGTGCTCCTCGGGTTCTTCGTTCTGGTGACCCGACGGCGCGCGCTGTCGCAGATCGTCGGATTCCTGCTGCTCGACAACGGCATCGCGACCACGGCGTTCCTGCTCACCGGTGGTGTGCCCGGCATCGTCGAACTCGCGGTCTCGCTCGACGTGCTCCTCGTCGTACTCGTGCTGCAGGTCCTGACCGCCCGGCTGCGGGTCACCTTCGGCGGGACCGACATCGATGAACTCCGGGAGCTGCACGACTGATGAACGAGGAGAACCGATGACCGGCGATCTCACAGGTGCTGCCGCCGGACTGCTGCTCGCGGCGCCGATCGTCGCGCCGGTAGCCGCGGCCGGAGCCACGGTCCTGATGGGCTGGCGGCGTTCGGCCGCCATCGCGACGATCTCGGCGGCCGCGGTGATTCTCGCCGTCGGCGCCGGTACGGCGGCCTGGACCGCGGACGCCGGTGTCGTTGCTGCTGGCAACTGGCTGCGGATCGATGCGCTGTCCGGACTGATGCTCATCGTCATCGGCGCCGTCGGCGTCATCGCCGCGTGGTCCGGTCTCGGATACGTGGAGGAGGAGCTCCGTGCGGGGCACACCGATGCGCCGGGCGCCCGGCGGTACGGCGTACTCGTGCCACTGTTCCTTGCCGCGATGGTGCTTGCGGTCCTGGCGAACAACCTCGGGCTGCTGTGGGCCGCCGTCGAGGCCACCACGATCGTCACCGCCTTCCTGGTCGGCCATCGCCGGTCGAGGAAGTCGGTCGAGGCGACGTGGAAGTACGTGATCATCTGCTCGGTCGGCATCGCGCTGGCTTACCTGGGGACCGTGTTCGTCAACTACGCCGCCAAGCAGGCCGGGATCGCGGGCCACGGGACCCTCGATTGGACCGAGCTCGCCGCGCACGCCGGTGAACTCGACCCGGGCGTCATGCGGCTCGCGTTCGCTCTGCTGGTGCTGGGTTTCGGCACGAAGGCGGGTCTTGTGCCCCTGCACAGCTGGTTGCCCGACGCACACAGCCAGGCCCCGGCTCCAGTATCCGCGTTGATGTCCGGAGTGCTGCTCCCGGTCGCGATCTACGCCCTGGCCCGATACCGGGTGATCGCCGTCGAGAGCGTCGACCCGGGGTTCGTCCGCGGCCTGTTGCTCGCCGTCGCCCTCGGCTCGCTGCTGCTGGCAACCGGGCTGATCCTGGCCCAGCGGGACTACAAGAGGCTCCTCGCGTACTCGAGTATCGAGCACATGGCCCTGGCTGCGATCGGGATCGCGATCGGTACGCCGCTGGCGATCGCGGCGGCGCTGCTCCACATTGTCGGGCACGGTCTCGGCAAGGCAGTGTTGTTCTGCGGCGCGGGGGAGATCCTTGCCCGTGAGGGAACCACCCGGATCGACCGGGTCCGCGGGCTGTTCCTCCGGGCACCGGTCCTGGCCGGAGTGTTCGCGGCCGGGTTGGCTGCGTTGCTCGGGTTTCCGCCGTTCAGCCTTTTCGTGAGCGAGCTGGGCCTGCTCCGCGCCGGCATCGGCGCCGGGTTGGGCTGGGCGGCCGCCGCCGTACTGGTGCTTCTGCTCGGCGTCTTCGTAGCCGTCACCGCCAAGGCTGCGGGCATCCTGTTCAGCGCCGAATCGACCGGAACACCGAGCGCCGCGCTCCGAACGTCCACCGCGACACCGCTGGTCGCGGGGCTCCTGATTCTCGGTGTGCTTGGCATCGCCGACTGGCCACTCGGCCCGCTGCTGCGCACCGCCGGCCTGATCGTGGGGACCCGATGAGCCCTGATCCGAGAACCTACCCGAACCGCCGTCAGACGGCCGTCACCGGCGCGACCCTGGCGGACCGGGCGAGGGCGCTGCTCGACGACGGCTATCGACTCGCCCTGATCGCCGGCCACGACGACCCGGATGCCTTCCGCGTGGTCTACCTCTTCGTCGCCGCTCAGCCGGACCGTCGCGTCGAGCTGGTCCTGACCACGAGCCGATCCGCACCGCAGATCCCCAGCCTGGCAGCACTGTCCTTCCCGGCCGGAAGGTTCGAACGCGAGGCGCACGACCTCTTCGGCATCGAGGTGGCGGATCATCCGCTGCCACGCCGGCTGGTCCTGCACCAGCACTGGCCGGACGACTGGTACCCGATGCGTCGCGACGCGGGGCCACCGCGGAACTTCGGCGATACCGATGAGCCGTACCCGTTCCTCACTGTCGCCGGAACCGGGGTCTACGAGATTCCGGTCGGGCCGATCCACGCCGGGCTGATCGAGCCCGGACACTTCCGGTTCTCGGTCGTCGGCGAGACCATCCTGAAGCTCAAGGCCAGACTGTGGTTCGTCCACAAGGGCATCGAGAAACTTGCCGAAGGCAAGATCATCGCCGACGCCCTGCCGCTGGCCGAACGGGTGTCCGGCGACACGACGGTCGGGCACACGCTCGCCTTCTGCCTCGCGGTCGAGGAGGCGCGGGACTGGCCGGTGTCAACGCAGGCGCAGGTACTGCGAGCGATCCTGCTGGAGCTCGAACGTCTCTACAACCACGTCACCGACATCGGTGCCTTGTGCAATGACGTCGGCTACGGGATCGCCAACGCCCACGCGCAGAGGATCCGCGAACAGCTGCTTCGACTGAACAAACACGTGAGCGGTCACCGCCTCCTCCGCGGTGCGATCACGCCCGGCGCCGCCCACGTCCACGCCCTTCCCGAACCGGGTGTGCTCAGCGCGATCGCCGCGGACGTCCAGCAGGTCGTCGACATCGCCCTCGGCAACAGCGTCGTACTCGATCGGATGGCCGGCACCGCCGTACTGACGCTCGACCAGGCCCGCGACATCGGTGCGCTCGGGTACGTCGCCCGGGCCAGCGGCAGTGACCACGACGCCCGCCGCGATCACCCGTTCACACCTCTGACCGCCGAGGTCGCGGCGGCTGTCCACACGGCCGGCGATGTCCTGTCCCGGCTCCTCACGCGGGTCGATGAGATCCACAACTCCGTCGCCCTGATCACTCGACTTCTGGCCACCCGGCCGCCGCTGAGCGCGGAGACAGCCAAACCGACCTGGCTCGCTGCCGGCCGCACGTCCGGCGTCGGTCTGGTCGAAGGGTGGCGCGGCACCATCGTCCATCGGATCGAGTTCGGGCCCGACAGCACCGTGTCCAGGCTGAAGATCGCCGACCCGTCGTTCTTCAACTGGCCGGCCCTCCCGGTCGCTCTCTCGGACACGATCGTCCCCGACTTCCCGCTCACCAACAAGAGCTTCAACCTCTCCTACGCCGGGAACGACCTGTGATCCGCCGCCAAAGACCCGTCCGCCCGACCCTCTCACCCTGGCTACTCCTCGGCCTCCTTCCAACCGCCATCACCGCCTTCGCCAGCTTCTCACCGCTGCCGTCGGCCCGGTGGCCGCCCTATCGTGCGCCGCGCATATCGAAGCGTCCGGTCGGTCACGCTCCGGATTCGTCATGGACTACACCTTTGTCAACGTTCCGCAGAAAGCTCAGCCGCCACGTCTCCGGCCCGCGCTCCAAGTACTGCACCGTGAATGCCCCCGGCCAACGCCGGCTCACTTGCTCCAGCAGCGGAAGCGGGTCGTGTGGCGCCACCAGCACCAGACCACCGCCCGGACGCACTGACTCCATCGCTCCGAATATCGTCGCGTGCCGGATCGAATGGGGGATGGAGCGCGCGTCCAACTCCGGATAACCCTGATCGTCCGCCCCACCGCACGCACAGCCGTGGCCACTGCAGCCGGCGCCCACGTCCGGTGCCGGGTGTTCGGCATGTCCGAGGAGCTCGTGGAGACCGCCGAGCAGCTCGGCGACCGATATGCCAGGGGTTGCCGCGAGCAGTGGCAGCACCAAGTCGTTCTCCTTCGCCAGGTGCGAGTCGAAGACCGTGTGCAGCGCCGTGGCCGACGGTGCGGCTCGCACCAGGTCGGCGGCGTCGGCGACACCGCGCACCAACCGGGCAATGACCTCGTGCTCGCCGAGCATCGCCTCCACCAGCAGGCGCCCCTCGACGGTCCCCTGTGCGGCCGGGTACATCGACTGCTCCTCGGCCCGGGCATGCGGGATCAGCTCGCGATCACACCAATCAACCAAGTCCCGGCGCGCCAGCTCAGCCGCAGGCGTGTCGTGTCGGGCAGCGGCCGCGACCAACTCCTCGGTGCGCAGGCTCAACGCGCCCGCCAGCTCGGCGTGATGCTGCCGGACCGCATCGGCGGCCTTGGCGTCGGCTTCGCTCGAGGCGATGACGAGTTCAGACATCGTGTCTCCTTCGGATCGGGCCGGTGGCGGCCTCATCTGAATTTTATTACACTCTACTCCGTGGAAAATAATCACCCCGCGAACGCGCAGCGGCCTGGCTACGGGCCGACCCCCAGCACGGGCCGCGCCCGCGCCCCGCTGTCCAAGTCGCGGGCTGCTCTGTTGGAGACCCTGCGGGCGCAGACCGAGGCGACCACTCTCATGGCGTTGGTCACCGCGACCGGCCTGCATGCCAACACGGTTCGCGAACACCTCGAGGCTCTGGTGCGCGACGGCTTCGCTCACCGGCATCAGGCGGCACCTGCCGGTCGCGGGCGGCCCGCCTGGCTCTATGAGGCCACGGGTAGCGATGCCGCCGCGGCTCCGGAGTACGCCGGCCTTGCCGCTGCCCTCGCCGCCACGATCCATCGGACCAGTGCCTCCCCACATGAGGATGCGGTCACCGCTGGAGTGGAGTGGGGTCACCAGCTCGCTCGTGCCCGCGGTGCCGAGCCCGCTTCGAGTCCGGCGGCGGCGCGGCGCGAGGTGGTCTCCTTGTTCGACGAGATCGGATTCGGGCCCCGCGCGGATGCTCGCAGTACCGTCGTACGGCTCACCCGCTGCCCGCTGCTCGAGGCGGCTCATCAGTATCCCGATGTGGTCTGCGGGGTGCATCTCGGGCTCGCGCAAGGGGCTCTCGAGGAGTACGGCGCGGTCCCGGAGGGCACGGAGTTGCGGCCGTTCGCCGAACCCGGCGCCTGCAGGCTTCACCTGAAGACACGGTCCAGATGAGCGCGCTCACCCCACACCTCCGGCGGGACTGCGCGGCGATCGACGCTTCCCAGGTCGGCGTGAACGTCGGGGTTGCGCAATGAGTACGACGACTGCTCGCGGCTTCTGGCCGCTTCGGGACCTGCCAGTGCTGTTCTGGTTGATCGGCACCATCGTCGTTGCGCTTCTCCATCCGTTCGTGCCCGCTCCGCGGTGGTTGATGATCCACCTGCTCCTGCTCGGTGCGATCAGTCACGCGATCCTGGTGTGGAGCCGGTATTTCGCCGACGCACTGCTGCACACGCCGGTCACCGACCGGGCCGGCCAGGCTCGCCGGCTGATCCTGCTCAACGGTGGAGTTCTCGCCGTGGTGACCGGCGTGGTTTCGAGCACCTGGCCGATCACCGTGGCAGGCGCCGCTGCCGTCGCAACAGCGGTCCTTTGGCACGGCTGGGTGCTCGCCCGCCTGATCAGGACGACGCTCGCGGCGCGGTTCGGCGCAACCGTGCGCTTCTACGTGGCCGCAGCATGCTTCCTGCCGGTCGGCGCCGCCCTGGGATCCCTGCTGGCGCGCGATCTTCCAGATCCGTGGCACACGCGTGTGGTGGTCGCGCACGCGGCTGTCAACCTGCTCGGCTGGGTCGGTCTCACCGTCGCGGGCACTCTGGTGACCTTGTGGCCTACCATGCTTCGCACCAGGATCGCCGAAGGTGCCGAGAAGCAGGCGCGACAGGCCCTCCCGGTGCTGATCGCAGCGGTGCTCATCGCCGCAGGGTGTGCTGCCGCGGGTTCGCGGCCCCTTACCGCCGTTGGCTTGCTCGCCTACGTCGTCGGACTGGCACAACTGGGCCGGGGATTCCTGAGTACGCTCCGCCGGAATCCGCCGAGGTCGTTTCCGGCCTACTCGGTTCTTGCCGGGATTTGCTGGTTGGTAAGCGTGCTGGTCGTCCTGGCGGCCGGGATCGGGACCGCCGGCTCGTGGGCCGCAGCCGGCCGGGTCTTCGAGTGGCTGACCCCGTTCCTCGCGGCTGGCTTCGGTGCCCAGGTGCTGCTCGGCGCGCTCTCGTACCTGGTTCCGGTGGCGCTCGGCGGAGGCCCAACCGCGGTCCGGGCCGCCAACGCCGTACTCGATTATGGCAGTCCATTGCGCATCACGGTCACGAACGCGGGCCTGCTCGTGTGCGCACTCCCGGTGCCCAGCGCCGTGCGGGTGCTGACTTCGATTGTGGTCTTGTGCAGCCTGGCATCGTGGTTGCCCTTGCTGGTGCTGGCCCTTCGCGCCTCACGATCCGCGAAGGCGAGCGCGGCGATCAGTCTGGCGCGGGGGGACCGGCCGTCACGTAGCTCCGAGCAGCGACGTACGCCTAGGCGGGTGGCAGGACTCGCCGTGACCGGTCTGGCCGTCGTGGCGGTTGCGGTGGCCGCTGGGGTCGCCGTCGATCCTAGTGCCCTCGGGGCAGGTTCGGCACCGTCTGCGGCCGCCGGGATTCCAGCCACGGGGCACACCACCACGGTGGACGTTTCGGCGCGCGATATGCGGTTCCAGCCCTCGACCGTCACCGTTCCCTCCGGTGACCGGCTCGTCATCGTCCTCACCAACGCCGACGACGAGGACGTGCACGACCTCGTCCTCGACAACGGGGCCCGCACCGGCCGACTGTCGCCGGGTCAGTCGGCGCGGCTGGAGGTCGGAGTCGTGGGGCGCAACGTCGACGGCTGGTGCTCGGTGATCGGTCACCGGCAGATGGGCATGGTGTTCCACATCGACACGGACAGTACGACGCCGACGGCAGGCGCCGGTCAGCCCGGGCACGGCGTCGATGCCCACGGCCCCACTGGCCAGCCTGAAACGAGCAAGCAGACCGACGGCTCCGACGCGGCGGAGAAGCTCGACTTCATGGCGACACCGGCGCCCGGCTTCGAGGCCATCGACGCCGCGTTGCAGCCCCTGGACTCCGCGCGAGTTCACCGGCGCACGCTGGTCGTCCGGGACGTGGTCCGCGAGGTGGCTCCCGGGGTCACTCAGCGGCTATGGACGTACGACGGCACGATGCCGGGACCGGTGTTGCACGGCCGGGTCGGCGACAGTTTCGAGATCACCCTGGTCAACCGCGGGTCGATCGGGCACTCGATCGACTTCCACGCCGGTGCCTTGTCGCCGCAAGGCCCGATGCGCACGATCGCCCCAGGCGACTCCCTGATCTACCGGTTCCACGCGACGCGTGCTGGGGTGTGGCTGTACCACTGCTCGACGATGCCCATGTCGGCCCACATCGCCAACGGACTCTTCGGCGCGGTAATCATCGAGCCGCCGAACCTGCCGGCGGTCGCCCGGAGCTACGTGGTCGTCCAGTCCGAGCTCTACCTCGGCGACCAGGGAGGCCTCGTCGATGTCACGAAGGTGCAGTTCGAGCGTCCCGACGCCGTCGTGTTCAACGGCTACGCGAACCAGTACGACCACAGGCCACTGGCCGCGCGACCGGGAGAGCGGGTCCGGGTATGGGTGCTCGACGCCGGCCCGAACCGGGCGTCGTCGTTCCACATAGTGGGTGCGCAGTTCGACACCGTGTACTCCGAAGGCGCATACCTGCTCCGTGGCGACCAGGGCGGCGCGCAGAGCCTCGGTCTGCAGGCTGGGCAGGGCGGGTTCGTCGAGCTGGCCTTCCCGGAGCCCGGCGACTACCCGTTCGTCTCACACGTGATGGTCGATGCCGAGCGCGGAGCACATGGGGTCTTCCACGTCAGCCGATGAGTCAGATGGTCAGGAGACGCTGGAGCGCAGAACTGTCCGTGCGATGTGCCGGATCATGGCCACCAAGACCAGCGCCCACGCCGCGAGGGCCACCCGCAGCTCGATGCGGCCCACCGCCTCTACCACCGGCAGGTGATCGGCGCGGCCCAGGTAAATGCCCGCCACCGCGTACATGCCCAGCGGGAACACGATGCTCCACAGTGTCGCGTGGTACCGGAGCGGCACCTGGCGCCGGACATGGCGCCACCATCCCGCCGCGACCAGCACCGGGATCAACCAGGTCGCGAACGCCCAGAAGACAACCGCGAGCCCAGCGATCAGCCCGCGCGTAGCAGTCACCATGGGCGCGTCGGCCATCTCCACGATCCGCGCACCCGCGAGGACGGTGATCGCGAGCGCACCCATCGAGACCCAGGACGGCGGAGTCAACTCCTCATGCCCGAACGCGTAGAGCATCAGTCGCAGCGACACGAGCAATCCGGCCGCGCCGTACAAGAACACGCCCACGGACCACGACGTGACCGCGAGTACCGCCAGCTCCCGGCGTACCGAGTCGAACACCGGCTCGACAGTGGCCGCTGCAACTGCGACAGACTGGCTGGCCACGACCCAGATGAACCATGTGCCGTTGGCGTTCGCCACCACGGGTCGCTCCTGCCGGCCGAGTACGGCGGTCCAGGGTACGACGTACCCCAGCACGAGCCAGGCGAGCCCGGCGAGGGCCAGCAGAACCGCCGTCGCGGCGTCGAACCGCGCCATACCGAGCCGAACCGCGAGCACATTTGTACCCGCGACGAAGGTGAAGAAGCCGAACGCCCGGCGCGGGTCCAGGAAATCCTCGACCACCGCGGCGCGAAACGCGGCGAACCGCCATCCGGTGAGCAGCAGCAACCCGGTGAACGCGGCTCCACACACGCCCAGCAACACCCGCGACAGAAGCTGGAAACCCTCCAGGCGCAGCCCGACCGAGTTGATCCCAGAGGCCATCACCAGCGCGAAGTCGCCTGGTGTGAGCCCCTCGACCGCTCGGCGGACGCGTGCACCGAATCCGTCAGCCAACCGTCGGAGTCTGCCACGGAACCTCCACTGGACCAGCGATGCGCGTCGGCCGAGCGGTGACTCAGGTGGCGGAGGTCGTCAGGAAACTCGGCTGCTCCGCGTGCGCGCGGCTGACCGTCTCCCACCCGGTGCCGTCCAGGGACACCACCGCGACCGGGAAGATCCCCAGATTCTCCTTGTCGATGTGCTCCCGAAGCTCGGCGAGCAGGGCGAGCACCTCGTCGGCGAAACCCGCCGCAGCCGGAGCCAGGCTGGACAACCGTTGATCGAAACTCACGTGCTCCTGCTCGAGCTCGTCGACCGCGTACGCGAAGTCGCCCTGCTCCTTCATCGCTGCGAAGACCCCACGCTCCTCACGCGCGACATGCTGCCCGAGAAGCTGCTCCAGCCACGCCAGCGCCTCAACCGCGGCTGGTGCATCACCGGCTTTGAGCCCCCGCCGAACCTGCCCGGCCACGTCGAGCAGGACGAAATGCTCATCCATCAGCTCGGCGAGGGGCTCCACCTCCCGGCATCCGCAGTGCTCGCACATGGTCCTCAGCCTCCCAGTCTGATCTGCTTCGATTTTACTACAGAAAATTCCGTGTAAAATGACAGGTGGGTCACGTGCCGATGGCGTCTCCGCGGCAGCTGTCAGTTGCGGTCTGAGTCGAGCATGGCCTGTAGCTGGGTACGAACCTCGCGGCGGAGCACCTTGCCGATGAAGGAACGCGGGAGGTCGTCGACCACGAACACCCTCCGTGGGACCTTGTAGGCCGCGATCCGCTCCTTGCAGGCGGCACGAATGGCCTCCTGGTCGCAGGTGCCGTCGGGCTCGAGCATGACTGCCGCGACTACTTCTTCGCCACTGTCGAGTGACGGCAGCCCTACGACTGCGACGTCTGCGATTCCCGGTGTCTCCCGGAGCGCGTCCTCCACCTCCGAGGAGTAGACGTTGAAGCCGCCGGTGATGATGAGTTCCTTGATGCGGTCCACAATCGTGAAGAACCCGTCGTCGTCCATCACGACGACGTCGCCCGTGCGGATCCATCCGCCGGGCAGGACGACCTGCGCGGTCTCCTCGGGCCGCTCCCAGTAGCCGCTGAAGACCTGTGGACCGCGTAGCAGCAGCTCACCTGCCTCACCGTGCGGCAGCACCCGGGTGTCGTCCTCCTGGTCCACGACCAGCACCTCGGTGGACGGGAAGGGGACCCCGATCGCCCCGACCCGCCGTGCCGGCCCGACCGGGTTGCCGAGCGCGACCGGAGAGGTCTCGGTCATCCCGTAACCCTCCGCGAGGATTCCGCCGGTGACCGACTCCCAGAGTTCCGCTGTGCTGGGCGGCAGCGGCATGGCTCCCGAGATGGCGTAGCGCACCTTCCGCAAGTTGATCCCTCGCTCCTGGGCGGCCTTTGCGACTCGCTCGTAGATGGGCGGTACGGCGGGCAGGAAGGTCGGTGGACGTCGGCGGATGGCGTCCAGCACCATTTCCAGATCGAAACGCGGCAGCAGCACCAGCGTCGCACCGATGCTGATCGCGAAGCTGAGGCACAGCGTCAGGCCGTAGGCATGGAAGAGCGGCAGAACCGCGTAGATGACCTCTTCTCCGTCCATCAGCCCCGGCATCCAGGCTCGGCCCTGCGCGGCATTGGCGCGCAGGTTGCGATGGGTGAGTATCGCCGCCTTCGGCCTGCCGGTGGTGCCGCCTGTGTACTGCAGCAGGGCGGTATCAGTGGGGAGCGGGCGAGGGTGGTCGATCGCGAGCGGCGGGCTGCGCCTCACGAGGCGCTCCCAAGCCGGCACCCCGGGCGCAGCCGCCGTCATCGCCTCCCGGGTCTTCTTCGCCTTCGCGACAGGGAAGCGAAGGGCCAGCCGTTTGGCGGCCGGAAGCTCCGACGGCAGGTTTACCGACAGCACCGATGCCACCCCGAGGCCGCTGCCGATCTCCTGCGCCAGGGTGGCCACCTTGTCCCAGGCGACGATGACGCGGGGGCGGTGGTCGGCGAGTTGGAAGGACAACTCCTCACGTGTGTAGAGGGGATTGTGTTCGACTACCACGGCGCCGAGCCGCAGTACCGCGTAGAAGGCCACCACGTGCTGAGGGCAGTTGGGCAGGATGAGTGCGACACGGTCCCCGGAGCGAACGCCAAGCCGCCGCAGTGCCTCCGCGGCCTTCGCGACCTTCGCGCCCAGCTGCGAATAGGTGGTGGTGGCGCCGAAGAAGTCGAGCGCCACCAGCGGGCCGAAGCGGCGGACGGATTCCTCGAGAAGATCCGGCAAGGATTGACCGGGGACCTCGATATCGAGGGGCACGCCCGGCGCATAGCTCTTTGCCCAGGGGCGTTCGGCTAAGTCGTCCATACCCATGCCTCCCGTACGACCGTTTCCAGCCTACGTCCGCCGACGCGACTGTCATGAGGCGAAAGTCCCAGGCTGGATGGCATGCGCTGAAGAAGCCGGTGCGAGCCACGCCAGTCGCGTGGCGGCGCACTGTGGCCCGGACGGCGAAGCCACCCAGGCGCCGCGCAATCAGGATGGGCGCGCACTCGACGCGGTCGGCAAGCCGTTGTCACGGGCATCGAGTTGGCCGGACGCCTGGGTCATGCCCGGACGTGTGCCGGCGAGCAGTTCCTTGGCGAGGTCGCTGCCCCACTCGTGTGCTCGCAGGAGTTGGTCGTCCATCAGCGGGCCGAAGGTGTCGACGACGCAGAAGCTCGTGGGCTTCAGCAGCAGCGGGTAGCCGCGTTCGTGGAGCAGTTTGGCGGCGCCGTGCGCGGCCGATCCCGGCATCCAGCGCACCTTGGTCATTCGGGTGTCGAAGGTGGCGGCCGCGCACAGGCCTTGCACGTCGGGTAGCTGATCGAGCCATTCCCTGATCCCGGCCTCCGGCGACATGATGAGCCGGCCGTGGCCGGCTGCGTCGCTGCGGGTCGTCGGTCGACTCATTCCGAACGCGTGCGTCGGCCCACCGACAACCAGCAGGTCGACGTCGGCGGGCACGTGAGCGGGCGCGTCGTCAACCGCGCACAGGACCACGGCCATGGTTTCGCGCAGCCCCGCCCCGATCGCCCGGGCGACCTGTTCGGTGTTGCCGAACATCGACTCGTAGACGACGAGTGCACGTAACTGATCCGCCATGGTGACCTCCCCGAGCCGGAAGTGATATCTAGTTGCTTCACAGCTTTCTCGCCGAGCCGGTCCGACGGCAGAGCCGACGGGACCTGCCGCATCGGGGCGACCGGAGAGCCCGAAAGGACCTTCGGCCCTGTCACCGGCTCCGGGCAGTCCTCAGAGATCCGGGATGGGTTCCAACGGGTGGTCGTTGCTGGAGGTAGTCCTCGACGGCGAAGAGGTGAGCGACCATCCGGGTTCGCGCACGGTCGGGTCGTGGTCGGCGAGGGCGGCGAGGATAGAGCGGTGCTCGGCGTGAGTGGCCTCGTCGGCACCGTGCTGGCGGATCGAGCGCCATAGCCGGTCGCGGATGGTCCGGCCGCCGAGTGCCTCGATCAAAGCCGCGAGCACGGGGTTGCCGGAGGCCCTGGCGACGATCTGGAGGAAGGCGATGTCGTCGTCGATGATCGCGTCGTGGTCAGGCTCATCTCTTGCGAGTTCGGCCTCGATCCGCCCCAGCAGCTGGTCCGCCGCGGTCAGGTCGTCCGGACCGATCGACTTGGCGGCCAGCGCAGCCGTCTCGGTCTCGAGCATCCGTCGTAAGGCGTGCAGATGGTGCGCGCCACCGCGGTCGTGCAGATCCACGACGAACCCCATCGGTACCAGCAGCAACGAGAGTCGAGTGCGGTGACATATGTTCCGGCACCTTGCCTGGTTTCCAGGACCCCCATCACCGACAGGGCGCGAACCCCTTCCCGCAAAGGGTTCCTGGACACGAGGGCTCCGGCGAGGTCCTTCTCCACCGGCAGCCGGTCGCCCGGCCGGAGTTTGCCTTCGACGATCAGGCTCCGGATGCCCTGGACGACGACGTCGGTCTGGGAGATCATGGCGCCGGTTCCGCAACGGCGGCCGTGGCAGAGGATGTTGGCGGCTGATCTGTTCATGCGTGCATCCTTTCGTTTCGCGTCGCCGTGAGCGTTCCTATCGGGACTCGTCGGTCGCGCGGTGCCGTCGGTCGTGCGGGATGATCGCGACGGGGCGGGCGGTGTGGTGCAGGACGGCTTGGCTGACAGAGCCCAAGAGCAGACCGGTCAGGTCACCTCGTCCGCGGGTCCGTCTCATTCCATCGTCGGTCGGCGCCGTCGCCCTAGACAGAGGCGAAGTGCCCGGCCAGGAGGTTCCATCAACACGATGGACGGCGACGAAAACCCTCACGGCTGTCTGGTTCCGCGCCGAGTGAGTAGACATGCCAGAGCGTCCGCCGCGATTCGGAGTTGGCCGGTCTGCACCGGCTCGTCTCCTGGCTGCGTCTGGTTCCACACGCCGATCCGATCGAGATCCGAACACGCGGTGAGTTGCCTCTGCAGTACCTCGCAGGCGTTGCCGCGCTGGCCGGCTAGTGGGGGTGTCGGTAAGAACCCTGTCACCAGCCGCAAACGAGCTGGAGGACTGACCCCGGCCAGCCGGGAGTATGCGGCCTGTGGATCGATGGGTCGAGATTGATGAGCTGGTTGAGGCGATCTGGTGGCTCAAGCTCAGAGCGAACGGACACCGAGGCACTTGGCTGATGGGGGCGCGTTGCCGGCCTGGAAGCCTTGTCGTCCAAGTGGCCCAGGACCGCTCGGGTGTAGGGACTTGACCCCGGAGGGCTTTGGACCCTAGGGGCCGGGCCACCCCAGGACGAGACTCGAAATATGACCAAGCATCTGAGCATCCGTCACGACCTGCGGGGGTGGCCGGAATCCCGCGTCGGCCGGCGGGCGATGATGTTCGCAGGATTCTCCGTCGCTGGCATCGTCCTGCTCGTGCTCTCCTTCGCGTTCGGCATTGTCGAACCAGCCGACAGCTACACCGACAGCGGAGCCCAGCTCGTGTGGGGCCTGGGCATCTGGGTGTGCGCGGTCGCGGCTTTCGTCTCCGGCCTGGTCGCGATCGTCCGTCACCACGAGCGGTCATGGATGGTCGTGCTGGCCACCGCTCTCGGCCTGCTTCCCGTTGCCCTGCTGCTCTCGGAGATCGCACTGGGCAAGTTCTGACCCTGCTCCGTGTCCCGTGAGAGGAGTTTCCGATGACCGAGACGCACACCGGGCCCGGATCGGCCCCCGAGGTGATCGGCGCCGGCTTGACCCGAACCGCCCGCACGACCGGGCTGCTGTACCTCGGACTGGCCGTCACCGGCGTTCTCGGGTTCATGCTTGTCCGCGGCAGGCTCTACGTCGCCGATGACCCCCGCGGCACGTTGTCCAACCTGGTCGAACACACGTCGATGGCGCGTCTTGGCATCTTGCTCGAGCTGGGCATCGTGCTGACCCAGGCCCTTGCGGCCGTGTGGTTCTACCGCCTGTTCCGCAGCGTCGACATGTTCGCCGCAGGGTTGGTCGCGGTGTTCGGGATGGTCAACGCGGTGGCGATCCTGGGCAGCGCGGCGATGCTCGCCACGGCCCTGGACGTCGCTGATGACCGGTCGTTGGCCGTGTCCGGCGGTGCGGCTGCCACCGTTCAGCTGCTGTACGTCATCAGCGGTCATCTCTGGGGAGTAGCGGGCCTGTTCTTCGGTCTGTGGCTGATCCCGATGGGCTGGCTCGTGGTGCGCTCGCGGTGGCTGCCGAAGTTGTTGGGCCAGGTCCTGATGGCGGGCGGTGTGGGCTACGTGCTCAACACCTTCGTCAGCTACGCGTTCCCGAATGCCGATCTCGTGGCCGGGTTGCTGACCGTCCCTGCGACCATCGGTGAACTCTGGATGGTCGGATACCTGGTCGTCTTCGGGGTCCGCGACCACGCTCGGCCGGATCGAGAGAGCGCCCGGGTTGCGGCTGATTGAGCGGACGTCAACCACCGGTGCCGCCCGGCCGCCGGGCCACTGGTTATCCCGTCTTGCCCCGGAGACAGCAAAGTTGGCAGTCAGGCCTCTCCTCGTTGGACATCCGACCGGGGAAGAACGGCAGTTCCACGGTGGGACTTACGCCTCTGTCTGATCGTGGAACGACAGAGAAGGCTTGAGCTGGAAGCGGATAGCCCGTGTCCGGCATCGGGTGACGCGGACCCGAGCAGCTAGGAGGTCATCATGTCCGCCACGACCGACTACCAGGACTACTGGATCAACCCACGGATCAAGATCGCCGCACTGTGGGCATCCACGTTGTTTGTCTTTGTGTACGTGGACTTGTTCAGTCTGTTCCGACGCGACGTGCGTGCCGACATCGAGTCCGGCAAGATGTTCGCCTTCACCATCGGACAAGGTTTCTTGCTGGGCATGACCATCTACATCCTGATTCCCAGCCTGATGGTGTTCCTCAGCCTCACTCTGCCAGTGAGGGTCACGCGGATCGCGAACATCGTCCTGGCGGTCCTCTACGCCATCACGATCGCAGGCGGCGCCATCGGCGAGTGGAACTACTACATCCTCGGCAGCGTGGCCGAGGCCGCTCTGCTGGCAGGTGTCGCCTACTACGCGTGGACCTGGCCGAAGGCGACCGACGCTGTCGCCGCCCCGTCAGCCGAGTCCCCGGCCGGCACACGAGTGCACCCTGCGCTGAAGGTGCGCGGGCAGCCCCTAGACACCCGCTTCTGAGCCTCAGGAAACCCGGAGGCTCAAAGAAGGAGAGGCCTTGGCGACGAAAGTAGGAGGTCAGACTCCCACGTACCTGGCCGCGGGCTGCCAAAGGTGTCCTCAGGGCAAACTAGTAGCGTGTCGCTGCTTAGTCCTGGGGGGTCTGGTTGGGAGGTTTGGGTCCGGCAGATCTTCCTTCCCCTCTGCCAGACAGGACTGTTGTCGTGCCTTCGCTGATGAAGCGTCCGGTGGTGTTGACCGAGGCGGATCGTGACTGGCTGGTTCGGGTGACCACGACGGGTGTGCATCCGGCCGCGGTGATCAGGCGGGCGCGGGTGCTGCTCGCGCTGGATACCTCGGTGGGCGAGGTCGATACCCAGGAGGTGCTCGCGGCCCGGGTCGGTGTCTCGGCCGAGATGCTGCGGCTGGTCGCCAAGCGGTTCGCCGAGACCGGCGGGGATGTGGACGCCACGATCTCGCGCAAGCAGCGTGAGCATCCGCCGGTGCCCTCGCCGGTGACCGGCGAGGTCGAGGCGAGGCTGATCGCGCTGGCGTGCTCGCAGCCACCGCAGGGCTATGCCCGGTGGTCGCTGCGGTTGCTGGAAAGGCATGTCGCGCTGGTCGAGGACATTCCGGACCTGGATCACTCCACGATCGGGCGGGTGTTAAAAAAACGAGGCTGCGTCCTCATCTGAAGAAGTGCTGGACCATCCCACCCACGGCGAACGCGCCGTTCGCTGCCGCGATGGAAGACGTTCTCGCGGTCTACGCCCGCCGCTTCGACCCGGCGCGTCCGGTGGTGTGCATGGACGAGAAGCCCTACCAGCTGCTGGGTCACGCCCGCGACCCGATCCCCGCCGCACCGGGACAGGACCTGAAGGAAGACAGCGAGTACGTCCGCCGCGGCACCTGCTCGATCTTCTGCTGGGTCGAGCCGCTGGCCGGCTGGCGGCGCGTCGACGCCCAGCCACAGCGGACCAGGACCGACTGGGCCCACCAGACCGAACGGCTACTCACCCTCGACTACCCCGACGCCGAGAAGGTGGTGCTGGTGATGGACAACCTCAACACCCACACCATCGGATCGCTCTATGAGGCGTTCGATCCGGCCAAGGCGTTCGCGTTGGCGCAGCGCCTCGAGATCCACCACACCCCGAAACACGGCTCCTGGCTCAACATCGCCGAGATCGAACTGTCCGCGCTCACCCGCCAATGCCTGGACCGCCGGCTCGCCGACCTCACCCTCCTGAACACCGAACTCGCCGCCTGGCAGCAAGCCACCAACACCACCCAGCGTCAGGTCGACTGGCAATTCACCACCCACGACGCACGCACCAAACTCCGCCACCTATACCCAAACAATTAGCTGCGACGATCTACTAGTCGCGGGCAGCGGCGGCGGTCCCGGCCTTCCCGGTCCAGACGGCGAGGTTGGCGCGGGCGGTCAGGGCGTCGGGGTGTTCGGGGCCGTAGGCGTCATCTGCCACGTGGGCATTGACGATCAGTTGGACCAGGTCTCGTGCCGCGGCGGCGTTTCCGCTATAGCCGATGTAGAACCCCCACGGCCCCGGTCTGTGCATCAGAGCTCGAAGGCTCCCGGTGAACGAGGTAGCGACCGTGCGGGCGGGCTCGAACCACGACCGACACTCCCGGCCGGCGGCCCGCCAACAAGACCGACGCGCCGAACCGGTTTAGTGCTGCGAACAGGTCCCGGGCTTTAGTAGCGTCGGCCTGATAGGAGGCCTGAGCGGCCAAGGGACGGGAAGACGTCAACAGCCGCCCGGGACTTGTTACCCACTCATTAGGAGGACGGGGGAAGAGCGAAGCGTGCCGCAGGTCATTAGCGCTACGCTCGCAGGGCGACCATCTTGGTGCCGCAGGAGTTGGCTCTTTCGTTGCGTGCGGTGGCAGGCCAACGGGTCACTCAACCGGCTTTGCCGAAGAGGTCATTCCGTCCCTTCTCACTGATGGTGACGGGCCGGCCGCTGGCATAGTCGACATAACCACGGGCGCACAGCTGAGCGGAGCGGCGCGTGATGAGCTGGTAGCTCACGCCGAGGGCGTCGCCGATCTCCTTGGGCCGCAGCGGGCGATGGGAGAACCGGAGCTCCTCGAGCACCGAGAGATCCAATTCGGAGAACTGGACCTTCGGGTCGCGACGAGTACGCCGTCGAGTCAGCCTGCTCTTGCTCTGCAGTTGACACGTTCCCTCCTTGCACTGCCTGCACAGGTACTCGTACGCCTCCAGCAGCGCCTTCTCCGAGACCGGAAACTCCGCGTTGCACTCCGGGCAGCGGTAGACCGACGCCGCCTTCCCGTCGCCGTCGCTGAGGAGATGCGTGAAGTCGAATGGCGGACTCAGGTAGTACGGCTGGTCGTGGTCGCTCTGACTGGAGTAGACGATCTGCCGGTCGCGGCACAGCCCGAAGTTGTAGGCGTAGACCGCCTGGCGGCGGCCATCCCGAGGGCGGGTGGTCGAGGCGATCCTGGAGACCAGGAAGTTCAGCTCCAGCGAAGCCAGGTCGCCTGTCTTGGCCTCGTCGATGCAGAAGTGGCTCGCCGGCCGTGGTTGGCCGGTGCGGTCCGAGGCGTCGGGGGTGGACAGGTTCCTGGAGGCGCTGATGAGCCGCTCAACGAGGTCCAGGATCTGATCGATGGTCCGGCGTTCATCGTGCGCGACCTGGAGGTAGTGGGCTCGTCGTTCCAGTCCCTCCCAGATGCGTTGTCTGAAGTAGTCGGCTGAGGCCTGCTCGATCGTCAGGACGTTGATCCGGCGGCCCTGGAGGGTGTCCCGCTCGTAAGCCTGGTCGAGCAGGCCGCCGAGTATTCGCGGGTTCCCCGAAGAGGCCAGGAACAGCGAACGCCAGAACGTGCGACTCTTCGCGCCGTCGAAGTACGTGTCGATCGAGCCCCGCGGGCTGTAGACGGCCAGGCGTTGCGAGACGAGGCGCGAGATGAAGTTGGCTCCGCCGGCCTCAACCGAGGCGACCCCCCGTGGGCCGGAGTACAAGCGGTCGATGTCGAGCTCGACCACGTCGATCTTGGTGGGGTCGATGGCACCGAGATAGATCTGATAGGGGTACGCCGCGATCTTGAACCGAATCGGAGAGTCGGACGAGTTGTTCAACGGCGCGATCACGGTGTCGACAAGCGTGCGCATCGCGCCTGCTGGTACCTCGGAGAAGTCATCGAGGAACACATACAGGTGATCCACCTTGGACGCGCGCAGCAGCTCACCGAGCTCTCGGACGTATTTCTGGTGGTCCAAGCCCTTGATCACCAGGTCCGTATACCGTTCCTGCCACTCGCGGTCGCGACTGAGCTCTCCTTCGACGGTCAGGCTCAGCGGGTTGACCTTCCCGCCGACTCCCCCTCCCAGCTTGCGGCGCTCGCCCTTCGTCCAGCTCTTCTCCACCGCAGTCGCCGCGTTGACGTCGATCTCTCGGCCCTCCGCCTCGGCCTTGGCCAGCATCGCCTCCAGGCCGCGGAACAAGGCTCGACGGCGGAAGTCCGGTCGCAGATCGTCGAGCAGGCTGCGCAGCAGATGGACGATGAAGGACCGGTCGCGCTCCACCCGGGCGAGGACCCTCTCTGGCACTCCTGGGTTGCTCGCGGCGACCGCTGCCAGCTGCTCCTGCGTGACTTCGGTCTGCAGGTAAAGGCCGCGCACATCGACGTACGCGCTGAGGCTTCGCCGGTCTTGGGAGAGGACCGACTGCGCCCGTTCGATGAGGGTCGACTTCCCGGTGCCTCGCCGTCCCAAGATCAGGGTCGGGTTCGGCAGCAGCACCTTGCGAAGCGCGCCGTCGTTCGGCAGAGGATCGACGTAGACCTCGTCGATGACCGACTTGCCCTTAGACGACTTCAACTGTGAGCGCTGTACCCGGCGGAGAGTGTCGATTGCCAGCGCGAGCTGTTGTGACCTCGGTCGCCCAACCAAACCAGTCGCCATCGCATGCCTCACAAGGTGCCAGGCTGCCGGCCTTCGGCACGCGAGCACCGCCTACGGCCAGTATGCTCCGGGCCCATCGAGCACATAACAGTGCGGGCATACGCAGGCATCGATCGCAACGATCTTCCTCATCATCTGACCTCATCCGTAGGGTGGGTCCATGTCGGTGCAGGTCCGTCCGGTGACCGCGGATCGGTGGAGCGACCTGGTCAGCGTGTTCGGCCGGCGTGGTGAGGATCCTTCCTGGTGCTGGTGTCGCCTCTTCTTCCACTCGGCCGCCGAGGAATCAGCCCCGTCGCGACCGCAGCGTGACAACCGCGATGCGCTGCGGCAGGAAGTCGCCCGTGCCGCCGTACCGGCGGGGCTTGTGGCCTATGTCGAGGATCAACCTGTCGGATGGACCAGGGTCGGGCCACGTTCTGACTTTCCCCGAGTGGCTGCTAACCGCGCGTTGGCAAAAGTGCTCACAGACGATCCCGAAGTTTGGTGGGTGACTTGCTTCGCCGTCGACAGTCACTACAGGCGTGCAGGTGTGGGATCGGCGCTGCTCCAGGCCGCTGTCGAGTTCGCCCGCGTGCACGGGGCGACCGCTGTCGAAGGTCATCCGGTCGACGTGGCCGCCTTGAAGGCCGCGCGCGTAGGAGGAGCTGCCCTTTTCACCGGGACCATGGCGATGTTCTTGGTTGCGGGATTCACCGAGATCGGACGAACCTACGCCACCCGGCCAGTCATGAGACTGGCGCTGTGAAGCTGCCGGCAGTCGCCGCAGATACCAAGAAGACGCACGCATCTGCGGCGATCCGCGCGGACGCGGTCGTGAGGTTACCCGCTGAAGGCGCTCGCCAGGTCCGCCCACTGCTCTGCCAAGACCTCGGTGCGTTCCCCGAGCTGACCCAAGGGCATCCAGACGTCCTCTTCGCCGGCGTGGAACTTGCGGTACGCCTCGGCATGATCGACCGCCTCGTCCACCACGCCGACGTGATCGCCCTCAAAGGCGACTCCTACCGACTCAAGAACCACGACCTCGGCCGAATCCCCACCCCGACCGAGGACTGACCATGACAACCAGCAAGGGGTCCACTTTCAATCGGGCGCAAAGGGGTTCGTTTTCACCCGTCGTTGACACATAGCAGGGTGCTCACGGTTGTCTACCTATTCCAGGATCTGCTCGCGCCACTGGCGCGCCGCCAGACTCACTTGCGCCACGGCGCCAGCGCGCCGTCCGAAACGCGGTCGCGGGGCATCCGGTCAGCTGTCCGCAAGATCGGGCCGTGCGGAGACTCCCGCCCCACGCTAACGCTTGCTGCTGCAGTCGAACCCGGGCGCATCGATCATCATGTGCACGGCCGAACTAGCTGGCAGTTGCGGTCACGTCCCTGAACTCTCTGCTCAAGGTGATCGACGCACGTGATCAGGCCGCTCGATGAGGCGCGGCAATACCAGTCCGGTCAGGTAGGTCACCACCGGCGAGCCACATATGGTCGGTGCGGCTGGCATTGGTGCCCGCAACGCAGTTGCCCGGATTGGGGGGACTCGGTCCAGGCAACTGCGTCCCCGTTTGCGGGGCCGGGGCGGGGTCAGATGTCCAGCGGCCGCAGAACGAGCCAGATGCCGTGGGCGATCTGCTTGTTGCCCTTGTTGATGTCGAGTGCCCGCCGGTTGAGCAGAGGGTTCGCATCGTTGCGGTCGGCATCGATCAGGCGGATCAAGCGGCACCGCTTGCTCAAGACGTCCACCGTGATCGTTCCGGCCGGCAGGGCAGTGGTGAGCTTCGCGCCATCGGACCTCAGTGCGGTCCGGCTGTCGAGGGTGACGCCCGGGATGACGTGGTACAGCAGGACTGCCTCGATCGTGTCCACGCCGAGGAGACTGGCGAGGCCGCTGAAGAGCGCGCTCTCCGAGCGGTACCACTTGCCGGTCAGATCCTTGGCCAGGATCCGGAGGGCCCGGTCACTCGGCAGGAAGGCGGTCAACGGGACGTTGCCGTCAGCAAGAACCTTCACCGGGCTGTTCGGTTTGGCCGCGAGAACCGCTCCGACGGCCTGCGTCAGTACGTCGTAGTCGTTCCAGTTGCGATCGAATGTGTCGCCGTCGGCGGCGAGGACGCTGGACAGGCTGCGGCTTCCCAAGTGCGAGTGGGCGCTCGCCTGGGTTGTCGTCGCGACCGCGCTGGTGACCAGCATTCCCAGAGCGACCGCTGCCGCGGTCAGCCGATGGGTCAGTCGTCCTGAGATCGTGCGCATCGGAACCATCCTCTCGAGCGGGGATCGGTCGCACCGTTCGCGGCCGCTGTCACTCTCTACTTCCGGTGCGCGGCCGCTACCGGATGCACGGCAATGCGCTCGGATTCGGCTGATCTGCGTCCTGGTGCTGCCGGCCACCAGAACCGTTCGCCGAGCAGGAACGCCAGGGCGGGCACGATGACGGTACGGATCAGTAAGGTGTCGAGGAGCACTCCGACACACACGATGATCCCGACCTGGGTGAGGGTGATCAGCGGAAGCACACCCAGGACCGCGAAGACAGCCGCGAGGAGCAGGCCGGCGCTGGTGATCACGCCGCCGGTGACCCGCAAGGCCGTGGCCATGCCCTTCCTTGTTCCCGCAGTGCGCGCCTCCTCCAGGGCACGGGTGCTGAGGAAGATGTTGTAGTCGACTCCGAGCGCCACCAGGAACAGGAATGCCAGCAGGATCACCGAGCCGTCGAGTGCCGGGAATCCGAGCACGTGGTCGAACACGAGCCAGCTCGCCCCGAAACTGGCGAAGAAGGACGCGATCACGGTCAGCAGCAGCAGCGCGGGCGCCAGCAGGGAGCGGAGGACGGCGACGAGTACGGCGCCGACGAGGAGAAGGATGAGCGGCATGATCAGCAGGCGGTCACGCTGGTCTGCTTCCTGGACGTCGAGGCTTTCGGCGGGGCCGCCTCCGACGAGCACCTGCTCGCCGACCTGATCGAGGCTCTGCCGCAGCTCCCGGACAACGGTGAACGAGGCCTCGCTACCAGGCTCTGCGGACAGGATGACGTCGTACTCGGCCAGCTGGCCATCGCCGTGGCCGGGCCTGACCTCGGCGACTCCGTCGACGCCCTTGATGATCTTGGCGATCGCGGCCGAGTCCTGTGCAGGGCCGATCACTAGCACGGGTTCCGTGGCGCCGGCCGGAAAGGCTTCGGCGAGGATCTTCGCGCCGCGGACGGCTTCGGGTTCCACCCGGAACTGCTCATTCTGAGCCAGCCCTGTTCGGACTCCGAAGGTTCCAACTGCCAGGCCGGCCAGCAGTAGGGTAGCGATCGTCAGCACGATCGCCGGCCGGCGAGCGACCAGGGCGCCGAGGCGGCCCCAGATCTTGCCCTCGGTAGGGGCGTCGCCTACTCGTGGTACGAACGGCCAGAAGATGCGGCGCCCGAACAGGACCACGGCTGCGGGAAGGATGACGAGTCCCGACACGACGGCGAGCATGATCCCGATGATGCAGCCGATGCCGATGCCGCGCAGCGTCTCGGTGCTGGCCAGCAGCAAGAGGGACAGCGCGCCGACGACCGTTCCGCCGCTGGCCAGTATCGGCTCGGCCACGCGTCGTACGGCGATCCGCATGGCCATCAGGGGCTCGGTCTCGGAGCGCAGTGTCTCGCGATAGCGCGCGATGAGGAGGAGCGCGTAGTCGGTGGCTGCGCCGAACACCAGCACGCTGACGATGCCCGACACGGCGCCGCCTCCCGGGATACCGAGGCGCGACAAGACCTGCTCGGACACGCTCGTGGTGACCTGTTCGGTCAGTCCCACCACGACCAGCGGGATCAACACCAAGCCTGGGCTGCGGTAGGTGAGCAGCAGCAGTACGGCGACCACGCACGCCGTGACCACGATGAGCCGGGTGTCCGCGCCGTCGAATACGCGGGTCAGGTCGGTGGTGAACGCGGCCGGGCCGGTCACGGATGCCTGGAGTCCAGCGGGTAGGTCTTTGAGGTCCTCGCGCAGCGTGTCAACCGTACGCGCGGTTTGTTCATCGTCGCCGGCGGGCAGTGTCAAGATCGCCAGCCCCACTGTGCCGTTCTCGGAGAACTGCACCGGAGCGTTGACGCCGACCGCCGCGGCTGCGTCCCGGGCGGCGGCTTGATCCGCGGGGCTCAAGGCCGTCTCGCCGGATCGGCTGAAGACGATCAGCGCGGACGGCTGGTCCGCGCCGGGGAACTGCTTGCGGAGCGCTTCGACCTGCGCCGACTCCGCGGACGTCGACAGGCCGGTGGACGACCGAGGCTCAGCCTGCTTCGCGGCCGGAGCCAGCAGTGCGGCCGCCGCGAGGGCCAACCCGATGAGGACGAAGATGAAGGCGACGAGCCGGGTCCGAAGGAACCAGCCTGAACCTGGCACAGTGACTCCTCAGCAGCAGCCGTAAGTTTCGATGAACAAGTATCTTGATAATCAAGACATTAGGAGGTGGAGTGAGCGAGCGCAAGCCTGAGCGGCCGACACGAGACCGGGGCGAACTCGTCCGTCTGGTCCAGCTCCTGGTCGCGGAGGGCCAACGGATCGGGCATGTCTTTGCTCAACGGCAGGGAGTGAACGGCACCGATGTCGAGGCACTGATCAGAATCCTGGTGGCCGGTGACGATCAGCCGATGACGGCCGGCCGGCTCGCCGCCGAGCTCGGACTCACTACCGGAGCCGTGACCACCCTGATCGACAGGCTCGAGCGTGACGGCCACGTGCGCCGGGAGCGAGACACCGCGGATCGGCGGCGGGTCATCGTCCACTACGACCAATCCGGCCTCGAACTCGCCGGCCGCTTCTTCAGGCCGCTGGGTCTGCACCACGACGCGGCCACCTCGAGCTTCACGCCGGAGGAACTCGAAATCGTGAAGCGCTACCTGGCGGCCACGATTGAATCGTTCCGCTCCTACCGGGAGCAGTTGGCCTCGGAGGACCGCTGACCCGCCGTACCGACGCTCAGCTCGGCAGAGTTCCGCGGATGATGCTGTCGTGGGAGTGTTCGGGGTTGCCGTCGTCGGGTTCGAGGGAGATGTCGATGATCCGGTAGCCCTGCGCGGTGACATCGGCGGGGATCTGGAACGTTCCGCCTGCCTTCGGGTCGAGGACGCCGAGGGAGACCATGCGCTTGCCGTCCACGTTGATCAGCCAAACTTCGTAGAATCCCTGGTTGGCGGTCAGGCCATCGGCGGTGACCTTCAGCTGGCTGCCGGCGGCGGCCCGGATCAGGTCGGCGGTGCCGTCGCCGGACTTGCCGGCGAGCGGCTCGAGCTGGACGACCGCGGCCGGTGGCGGGGGAGTGTCGTCGTTCGAGGTGACCAACTGGGTGCCGATCACGCCGGCGCCTATGCCGAGGACTGCCGCGATGCTTGCGGCCAGGGCGAGGCCAGGGAAGCGCCCCTTCGGCTGCACTGGTGTGACGGTCTCGCGCGGCGGCCGCGAATCGTGGTCCGCTGGCGCCGAAGGTTGCTCGGTGCTCGTCTGGCGGGTTCCGAGACCGAGCTCGTCGCCAACGCGTTGCCACACGTCAGGTGGTGGGAGCTCCAGGCGAGGCAACTGTCCTCTCGCCCCGGCGATCGCCCGCAGTTCGGCCAGGCTGTCGCGGCACTGCTGGCAGCGCTGGAGGTGATCGGACGCGGCCGCGTCGGGGGCGGCGTCGTCGAGCGCCCACTGGGCCAGCAGTTCGTCATCGAGATGCATCGTCACCGTTCACCTCCCCGAGTCGATCCCGCAGTTGCAGCAGACCGCGCCGTACGTGGCTCTTCACCGTGCCCAGCGGCAGGGCCAGCTGTTCCGCGATCTGCGGATACGTCCGGTCTTCGTAGAAGGCGAGCCGGAGAATGGTTCGCCGAGGGTCGTCGAGTTTGGCGAGTTCATCAGCGAGCAGGACCCGGTCGACGACGTCGTCGTCGACCTGTTCGGGCGCCGTGGCGGGCTGTGCGAGCCCGGCGGCCGCTTCGGCGTTGCGGTGATCGCGGCTACGGGCCGCGAGTCGATCGACGATCCGGTGCCGGGTGATCCCGGTCAGCCAAGCGCCGAGCTCACCGGTGGCGGGGTCGAAGGTTGCTCGCCCCCGCCAGGCGGAGACGAACACTTGCTGAGTCACGTCCTCGGCGTCAGCCCGATCTCCCAGCGACCTCAAGGCAAGGGTGAAGACGAGGCCGGACCAGTGCCGGAAGGCATCCGCGAGGCTCTCCTCGCGGCCTTCCGCGAAGCCTTTCGCGATATCGGCCGGCGACGGTAAGCCGGCCTCGACACTGGGCACGGCCCGCACTCTAGCGAATTCATCGCCACGGCCGTCCATAGTGCGAGCGGGCTGTGGAGGCTCAGGCCTTCTGCGCAACGACATCACGCTACCGTTCGTCACCGCCTTCCATCGAAGAGTCGGAGGTCCCATGGTGGTTGCACTCACCCCCGGTCGAGCGCCATCCGGTCATCACGCCGGTAGCGCAGTGACGACGAGGTTGTCACGGTAGCCGCCGCCGTTGTGGTCATACGGCCCGCCACAGGTGACGATCCGCAGTTGCCGGGCGCCGTCGCGGTCGAACACCTCTCCGAGGACAAGGCCCGACTTGGGGATGTCTTCGACTGTTCGCACCCGGTACTTCGCGACCGAGCCGTCGGTAGAGCGCAGGGTCACCTGATCGCCGGCACGCACTTTTCGCAACCGCACCAGCGGCCCGGCGCCGAACTCCTTGCTGTCTACGTGACCACCGAGTACGACGGAGCCCTGGTCGTCGTTGGGACCGGGCCCGAACTGGTACCAGCCGATCGTTGCCGGGTTGGGCGGCAACGCCATCTGGCCGTCGGTGGCGACACCCACGGCGAGCACGGGGATGTCGAGGTCCGCGGCGTCGATCTGCAGTCTGTTCGGCTGTGGACCGTGCGTCGCGGTGGGTAGATCAGCCGCCCGGGTGTGGATCTCCGTGCCGGGTTGGGAGGTGTTGGGAGCGGACGGACGGCTGGACGGGGCCGTAGTGGGGGTCGCCACCGTTCGTCCCGCGGCCTCCGTCCGCTCGTCTGAGGTGGTGTCCTGCCCGCAGCCGTAGAGCAGGACCTGGACGGTGAGTGCGGCCATCACGGGGACGGCCGCACCGCGGATCCGGATCACGACCGGGCACGCCTCCGGACGGCTGCCGTTCCGAAGCCCACCACGCCGAGCGCCGTCACCCCGAGGACGCCGATCAGCCACAGCGGGGTGTCCGCTCCGCTTTGCGCGGCAGCCTGACCGCCGGTTCCGCCCGGGATGCCGGACGGGTTGCCGTGGAGGCCGGATATCGTCTGCACGGCCAGCTTGAGGGTCTTGCCGGACGCGCTGCCCCACGCGTACACGATCGTATTCGTGCCCTCCTTCAGGTTCACGTCCGCCGGGCCGATCGCGACCGTCGACGTTCCTGCGAGTACAACGTCGGCCGACACAGTGCCGGCCGGCAGATCGGCCTTCGCCTCGTTGGGGTTGGTCAGGGACTTGAAGACGGGCTTGCCGCCGGCGCGGAGGTCGACCGCGGGAGCCGCGGCGTCATGCCGAACAGTGAGCCGGGCCTGGCCGGCGCTGAGCTTCGAGACGTCGTTGACATACGGCGTCAGCACCGGCTTGCCCGCGGCACTCAGGTGCGCGACGACCGTGATGTTGGCGCCACCCGGGACCTTGACGTCGTTCGCTTGAATGACCGCAGCGCCGTTCGCTCCGGCGCCGGCCGCGGTCACCTTCAGGTCGTACGTACCCTCAGGCAGCTTGACCGGGTCGGTGAGCGTCCCGGGCTTGAAGTTGGTCAGTAGCGCCTTGCCATTGGCGTAGACGTCGAC
This sequence comes from Kribbella sp. NBC_01510, assembly GCF_045040325.1. NCBI lineage: Bacteria > Bacillati > Actinomycetota > Actinomycetes > Propionibacteriales > Kribbellaceae > Kribbella > Kribbella sp. NBC_01510. Next base: position 4,647,837 of record NZ_CP109418.1, read on the forward strand.
GGTCGGACCGGGCACCGCATGCAACACCGACACGGTCGCAGTGGCAGTCGGCTTGGCCTGCGCAGAGGCTGCGACAGCCGCGGGCAGGCCGGCAGCCAACAGGCCGGCCGCGGCCAGGACTGTGACTCGACGGACAGACATGGAAACCCTCCTAGGGGATCGGGCCTTCTTGACCTGTCTTCCGTCCGAACTGCCGCTTCGGACGCGACCATCGGCGCAAACTTGTGGAAAGGTGATGCGTGGGGCTGCCGAGTCTCGAAGGCGGAGGGCCCTCGCGTGGAGGCCGTCGGCCGGCGGTTCGCCGGCCGGACCGAGTTGATCCAGATTGTCGAGCACCGCACGCGCCGTGGAATCGCGACGGGACGGTCGCCGGAAAGTTGCCCCGGGCCTCGAGTAAGTCACCCGAACGTCGGCGCGTGCAAGCGCGTAGGCCAGTTCGACAGCGGCCGAACCGGCCCTGACAACCACGCAACAGCTGTCATCGGCAACCGGTGGCATCGCAAGGCCCTACGTCCAACGCACCTGATCCAGAGGGCATCGATGGGGGACTGGCTCGACCCCGAGTGCCCTTTGGGAGGATGGGGCACAATTCGGTGTGTGCGGCACGCGGGAGCCTGGGGACGTTCCGAGCAGCAGCGCGACCAGCAGGTTGCCGCCACTGTGTCCCCGACGCGACGTCCGCCGGGGACACAGTCAACCCTGGCCATCTGCCGAATGGCCTAGAGGCTATCGGGTACCGGCGATCACGTACCGGCACGGGCGGATTCCGGGCGAAAGGCCCGGCTTGGCGCCCCGGCGTACTTGGGTGCGCCATGTGGATGGATGACCCGGAGCTCCTTGATGTGCTCGGCCGCATGGCGAACGTTTGTGTGGTGGTCACCAAGCAACCGCAAGGCAAGTACACAAGGCCCGGCCTGGAGATGCTCACCAAGCTGGCGGAAGAGAGTGGACTGGCGCAGGCTGCCTATTCCGAGCTGGCTGAACTGGCCCCACGCCATAACGGACGGCCCCTGGTTGTCGGGCCAGGTTCATCCTCTTGGGTCGACAAGGTCGACATTGGTGGAGTGCGTGAGATCGGCTTCCGCAGAGTCGGCAACCGGCTGGTCCCGATCGTGCACGCGAAGATCATGCTGCTGGGGCGTATGGGCTGGACCGATGAGCATCCCTCGGGAGATGTGGTCGATCAGCTGTTCTTCGTCCCTGAGAAGCTGTGGATCGGATCCGCCAACTTCACCAAAGCTCTCGCTCAAGCGTCGAGATGGGCATGTGGACGGAAGATCGCGAGCTGATGGCCGCTGCCAGAGACTGGCTACTGACGCTCGTGAGTCTGTCAGAGCCCCTAGGGTCGGGCCCTGATGATCTCGATCCAGAACTGCTGCCGGTCGAGTACGACGACGCTGCGATCTTCGAGTCCATGAGTGACGAACGCTGGGAACTACTTAACCTCGATCCACCGATCGGCTTGAGCTGAATCGTTGATTCTGGATCGGCCTGGTGCTGGGCTGTGCGGGGCGTGGTGAGTGGTTCCGCCTCGCTGCGGGGGTGTTCCACTGGTGGTTGTTGGGTTGGGCCGGGGTTCGGCGTGGTGGTCAGGACGTGGTGGCGGGTGGCCCGCAGACGCTGTCGAACAGTGCGGTCCACTGGCGTTGCCAGGGCCAGCCGGCGGGGAGGTGGAGGTGATCCGGCGGGCAGACGATGCAAGCCGGGTGGCGTTGTTGATGAGTTTGCGTCGGATCGTGCCGGTGGTGGCCTTGGCTAGTTCGCCGGGCGGTGAGGGTGGCGGCGGCGCGGGTGAGGTTGAACGCGATCACCGCAAGCACGAGCCAGGCGGCGTTCGCGGTGAATACCCCGGACGGCAGGTGCGCGAGGGCTGAGTGCTTCAGGTCGGCGTTGACTTGTTCGATGCTCGCGTGTCCGCGGTGGGTCTTGTCGGCGGTCACGGTGTCCATGACCTCGGCGGGCACGGTGGTGAAGCGTCGCGGAGCGCAGCAGGCGCTGTCGGGATCCACACTGCTGCACCTCTCAGTCGCTACGCATCTCTGCTGGAACGATCGACATGACGGAAGCCGGCTTGATCACCGCGACAGTCCGAGGCGCGGGTGCGCTGACGCACGTCGCTCCAACTGCCCGGATCAGCCGAGTCCAGTGCGTTCCCTTGGCGTACTGTTCCCGCCGGGACCACCTTTGAGGCGACCTATCGAGCATCCCGGAGGTAGAGCCGGACTGCGGCGGCGACGACCTCGTCGCTGCTCTGACCCGACTTCGTGGCGAGCTCAGCCACGCTCTCGGCCAGGTCTTTGGGGAGGCGGACGTCGGCGCGGGCGCGCTCGAGATCCCCACTGCCGAACTTCATGAGGGCCGCCACGACCACGGTGCCCAGCACGTCGAGGATGGCCACGACCCCGAGGATCCGGTGGTAGTAGCCGCCCTCGGCCGGGGTGAACCCCGCAATGAGTGCGCTGGTCATGGCGGCGAGGACAGCGGCGAGGGCGAGCGTGCCGTCGAGGATGCGGCGCACCCCTGGTCGTGCCCGCTCGCCGAGGGTCAGCAGGAGGCTGGCCTGGGCGAGTGTGGCCGCGACGGCAGTGCCTATCCCGAAGGTCTTGCGGATTCCCTCGGACGGGCCGTGCTCCACGTCGCCCCAGATCATCAGGAGAGCGGTGACCAGGGGGACCAGCACGATGACCCCGCCTGCCACCCCCACCGGTTGAGACGGCCGGCCGGCGGTGGCGAGGTAGCACAGCACGGCGATGCTGACTACTCCGACGAGCAGCGTGGTCAGCAGCACGCGGAACTGGGTCTGGCCGAACTCCCCGCCGCGCAGCAGCGCGATGATGCCCAGGAGGGCAGCGAGGGAAAAGGAGCCGATCGTGACACGCACGATCAGCTTGCGGATCGGCGCCGTGCCCGGTGGCGCAGACGTTGCGATGACCGACCGTGGCATCCCAGCCCCCTGACTCACGCGTGGCCGGTCGGGCGTCCATGCCGGCCGATCAGATGCCAGTCGCGGGGCGATTTCTGGTCGCCCGCCCGGTGCGCGAGATACCGCATCACTAGCACGACCACGCCGGTGGTGAGCACGCCGGATAGGAGCACCTCGTCGCGTGACAACCCGTCGATGTTCGGCTGCAATTCCTCCTCGGTAGCCCAGCCGAACAGCACCTCGCTGGTGACCAACCCGACGCCGAAGCAGGCGACGGTCGTGATCGCGGTCGCCAACAGCCGGTATGCCACACCCTTGCCTACGACCAACCCGGCGATTACACCAAAGCCGAGCGACATGGCACCGAGCACAGCTAGTCCCTGAAGTCCCAAATCCCACTGCATGACGGTGCCTCCCTTCTGGTCCGTCTCATTCCATCGTCGGTTGGCGCCCTCGCCCTAGACAGAGGCGAAGTGCCCGGCCTGGAGGGTCCATCAACACGATGCGCGGCGACGAAAACCCTCACGACTCTCTCGTTCCGCGCCGAGTGGGTAGACATGCCAGAACGTCCGCCGCGGGCCGGATCAGGAGGATGGACCGGAGTGCTTCGTTTCCGCGAGCCTCATCACAGGGTGCCCGGAAGGGTGGCCCGTTGGCATGTCGGGGCGAGGCCAAAGGGCTCTGGTGATGCGCCGATCGGGGTGCGAGCGTGGTGGTCAGCGGGCGCCCCTCGGTGTGGGATCTCCGCCCCTCCGTGGGCGGCCTCAGCTGGTCCGGAGGTGGCCATGGCCACGCGCAGAGCGGTTCGTGCAGCGGTTGCTGCCGTGGTCGTGGTGCTCCTGACGACGGTATCTGGCGGCACGCCCACGGTCGCGGCGCCGACCGCCCAGAGCGACGGCGTCGCCGCGGTGATCGCGAGCTATCAGACCAGGATCCCCGAGCTGATGGCCCAGAAACAGATTCCCGGACTTGCCCTGGCGTTGGTCGACGGCGACGGGGTGGTGTGGCAGCAGGGGTTCGGCTCCCTGGACAGCGACGGGGGTACGCCGGTCACCGTCGACACCATCTTCAGTGTCCAGTCGATGTCGAAGGCCTGCACCGCCACGGCCGTGATGCGGGCCGTGCAGTCCGGACTCCTCGACCTGGACGTGCCGATCACGACCTACCTCCCGGACTTCACGGTGCACAGCGCGTTCGAGTCGCACCCGGAGCGGAAGATCACCCTGCGGATGCTGCTCAGTCACACCGCGGGCTTCACCCACGAAGCGCCGCTCGGCAACAGCTACGAGCCAGGGCCGGGCGACTTCGACGCGCACGTGCGGAGCATCTCCGACACCTGGCTTCGGTTCCCTGTCGGCACCGGCTACGCCTACTCGAACCTGGGGATCGATCTGGCCGGCTACATCCTCGAGCAGGTCTCGAACAAGCCCTTCCCGGTCGTGATGCGCGACTCGCTGCTGGCGCCGTTGGGCATGGACCACAGCACCTTCGACCGGGCCCGGGTGCACGCCACGGCAGGCCGGGCCGTGGGTCACACCGGCGACCTGGTGCGGCCGCGCGTGGACTGCCCGATGATGGCGGCCGGCGGGCTGTGGGCGACTGCTACTGACCTCGCCAAGTTCCTCGAGTTCCAGCTGGGCGACGGCACCGTCGACGGTCGCACCGTGCTTGATGCGGCGTTGATGCAGGAGATGCGCACCGTCCCGGCACCGCACGCAGGCGCGCCAGCGGGCTATGCGCTCGGTGTCGCGCGCATGCACTGGCTGGCTGGCCGGGACCCCGACCTGTTCAACCACAACGGCGGCGGGGATGGCTTCCTGTCCGACCTGTGGTGGCTCCCGCAGCTGCAGCTCGGTATCGCCGTGCTCACCAACTCGGACAACCACGATCTGCAGATGTCCCTGGCCCTCGGAATCCTCCGTGATTTGTCACCGAGCCGGGCGGCCGGTACCACGACCGCATGCTCGGCTTGCCGACCCAGTCCGATGTCGTGGAGCCCGACAGCCACTACCTCCCACCGCCGGACCTGGCCGCCCGGATCGCGGCCGTCGCGATGCCGACGTCCAGCGAGCAGTCCGCCCGCTGGGCCGGGTACCACGAGCTGTATCGCACCGGGCAGATGGGCGCGATGAACCCTGACTACCCGCCGTCGCGGTTCTACGTCGAGTCCGGCGTGCCGTACTTCGACGCCGCCGAGGACGGAACCCTGGTGCGGTATCGGTTGACTGAGTTCCAGCCTGGCCTGTTCCTGGCGGGCAATGGAGAAACCCTCGATCTGTGCGGACCGTCGCAGCGGTGGCGCGGAGTGGACCTCAATCCGGTCACGGATGGTCCGCTCGCTTGGCAGTGGGCGCTGCTCGCCGTCGTGGTGGTCGTGGCGGCCGGGTGGCTCGTGGCCGGGGCGCGTCGAGACGTTACGCCGTCGCCGCGGAGCTGGCCGGTCGTCGACGGTCGGTGCGCCGCCGCCCGGCGGCCGTACCTGGCGCCGCCTCACCACCACGGTCGCCGCCGCCGGAGCTCTTGCCGCGCTCGTGACCGTGGCCGTGATCCGGGCGATGCCCGGGCTGGTGGATGTGGGGTTCCTCGGTTGGCAGGAGGTCCCGCTGCCGGTGCGCCTCGCGTTCCACCTCCCGCTGGCGGTGACGCTCCTGGCCGTGGGCCTTGCCGTGCTCCTGGCAGCCGGCGCCCTCCGGCACTGGTGGACCGCGCGGATCCGACCGCGCGACGCGGCCCTCGCGTTCGCCTTGACCACCCTCGCGGCCCAGCTCGCGTCCTGGCACCTGATCGCCTGGGGGTTCTGACAGCGACGGCGACCACCCCAGAACGACCGACGGCTCGGGCACCCGCCGCCTCCCGACTTGCGGCGCCAATAGCGCCTATACATGGAAGTCCGCAAGGACCTTCGGCTCTGGTTGACCCGAATGGCGCGGACGCACCCTGGAGCTGCGGTCATCTGACAGCGAGAGGAGAACCAGGAGCCACCGTGACTGACCTACCGCCCACCGAGGGCCCGCTCGTCGATCCGCACCGCACGGTTTCGGCACGGCAAGGACGACGCCGTCAGGGACTGGTGGGTGGAAAACGAGTACAGCCCGAAAGCCACGGACCAGGAACACGTGCAGGGCTATGCCTTCGGCTGGGAGATGGCGAGCGACCCGCTGCACGAGGACGGCTACGACCCTCAGCTCAGGCCCGTCAGCCCACGCCCAGCTCGATGGCCACCCAGTCGGTGATCGCACGCTCATCAGCTGATCACGCCGTCTCTGATCGTCGATCTGTGACACAGATTCACCGTCGTGGCGCCGGCGGCACTCCATTGGAGATCAGACGCCGCGCTCACTGCGCCACCGAATACGACAAACCGGGAATAAGTGGCTCATCGCAATCGAGGGTGTAGCCGTCGTCTGTATCCGCCGGTTCCAGCAGTGATCTGGCGATGTAGTTGGTGAGGTTGCGGAAGCCGAGGGCGGAGCCGCGGAGGTGTTCGAGTCGTCCGTTGATGGCTTCGGTTGGCCGGTGGACGTGCCGGGCCGGTCGAAGTAGGCCAGGACGTCGGCGGCGCGCTTGTTCAGCGCGCGGCCGAGAGTAATCACTTCGGCCAGCGCGGCCGGGGGCGCCGTGGCTGACCGACTCGATCAGTTGCGGCATTAGCTTGTGTCCCTTCTTCTGGTCGGGTTCGCGGTAGGCGGCGACCACCTGCTGGTAGATCCTCTAGGTCGCCTCGACCTCGACGTGCTCGTCGACCGCAAACAGGGCTAGTGCGTGACAATCCTGGTGCAGGGCAACAGCAGCGGGGCGAGTACGGCCAGGACGATCCACGACGAGATCATGTCCCTCCTCGAGCCAGCCGGCCCGACAGGGCCGCTCTGCTTCGAATTTGCGCCTGGGCGTTGCGTGAGCAGGGCCACCGGTCCAGGTCGACCAGTCCGAAGACTCTCAGCCCGGTACGGCGGTCGGCCGGCGGCGCGCCATATCGGATGATGTGACCAGCATGACCGGACCGCCGAGGCACTTGAGTGGGTGCGGATCGTCCTGTCTGAATCACGCCGTCTTGAGGGCAATGGCGATTTCGCCGGACCAGGAGCGGATCGCGGGCCAGTCTCTGGAGTCGCCGGTCAGCTGGTCGAGGTCGCCTCGGCGGGCGACGCGTTCGGGGATCGCGTCGGGCTGGAGCTCGCCGGCGAAGGTCTTCACGGGTGCGGCCTCGAGCTGGGCGGCCAGGCGGGCGACGTCGGGCGGGACGGGTTGATCCTCGTCCTTGCTGGGGCCGATCGGGCCGCTGTGGAAGAGCCAGACCTGACGGTTACGCAGGGGCCGCTGGTGGTCGCGGAGGAAGCGGACCTCTTCGGGGCGCCAGCCGCCCTGGTGGATCGCGCTGCCCGATTCAACAGGCGAACAGGCTGAACGGCGACGACCGCTGGTGGGCCGAACGGTCAGCGGCGAGAGAAGCCTGCCGCCACCAGGCCGGGCGGCACGGTCGAATACAATTCGCGGGGAGGGGTCCGTCGCTGCGTACCCTCGCCTGGCTTTCTCTCGCCTACCTCCAGTGCACTGTCGGCCCTCGTCCCGGAGCATGGTCGAAGGTCACCGATCAGGGGATGCGTCGGTCGCGTCTTCTGCATCCGGTTGGCCGGATGTGTTGTTCCTCCTGTGGCTCTCCTTGTAGAGCTCGACGCCAAGGTGGCGCAGGATGGCCTGCTCGGAGCGGGACGACCCGGTGCGCCGCCGGCTGGCCACAGTGCGCTGTGCGTCGTGCTGCGTACGGCTCTTGTCGAGGTCACTCATGGCCGGCTCCCTTCTCTCAGTTCCAGCACACGCCGGCGCGCGAGCGCGCGGCAGGGCAGAAGTTCCCGCGTCGAGGGGATCGAACGGCCCTGGTCCGCAGCCGCCCCGAAGCCGACGATGGCCGCGACGCCGGATTTCCGAGTGGAAGGGCGAGACGATGATCGCGAGCAGGCAGTGGAGCGTCGAGATCTTCATCGACGAGCACGAGGACGAGCGGACCACCCACGCGGAGGCCCGGCTGCACACGAACGACGAGACGCACCTGGTCGGCCGGGGCACTGCGCGCCGGAACCCGAAGGACTCCGACATCGCCGAGATCGGCGACGAGCTCGCAGCGGCGCGGGCGCTGTCCGCGCTGGCGCACGAGTTGCTGCACGCGGCTGCGTCGGACATCGAACAGCTGACCCACGAACACACCCGCCTTCACAGCTGAGAGCCTGCCCGGACAGGTCCCACCGGGATCGGGACCTTCGTCTCTGGGGAGCGATCGCGGTCCACCCGACCATCGAAATCACCGCCGGCGTCCGACGGCGGTGTGGGGGAGCGGACAGGCTGATGAAATTCAGGAGGACGGCTGCGTTGGCCGTGGGAATCGCCGTTCTGGTGCTGGGGCGGGAGCGGCGACCGGAGTGAATCGAACGCCCGCGGCGACACCAGGCATCACGATCGTGCCAGCGCCGGCCGGGCCGGACGAGGCGCAATTCGTACCCGGTGCGGGCATGGTCGTGCCGGCGACCGCGCCTGCGGCGACGGACATCAGGCCGAGCCAGGCGCTTGTCTCGGCGCCTGGCCTCTACGCGTGTCTCGGGTTCAGCGGCCTCGACGCCCAGGATCCGTTGGCGAATCTGTACCGTGACGTCTTCTTTACATGGGGGCCGTATGCGCCGTACCAGGTCGGGAATGGCGGCGGCAACATCAACTGGGCCGCGAATCCGTACAAGAACGCCAGTTGGTACAGGTGGTTTCACGCTCAGAAGCGGTTGGGCCAAGGCATCACCACGTCGATCGATGCGCAGGGGTCGACGAACGAACAGCCGGGTTCGCGGCGTTCAACTGCTCGCTCTGGGGCCGGGCCATGACCGTGTAGAACTGCGGTGTCGATCCCGGTACGACGATCGCGACCCGGCGAGCGTTGCTGGCCAAGTGGCTGACCCTGGCGACGAACTCGCTCGGCAAACTGCACCAACTCGGTGACTCCGAGCTCCAGGCGACGTACCCGTGCCGGGTACGCCGATGGAGTACGCCGGCTCCCTGGGGACGAAGGGTACGGCGCCGCCGTGGCGCGTCGGGATCTACTCGGCCGGCTACGTCTTCGGCCGCACTGGCTGGGGAACTGACGCCACCCGAGGGTTCGCGGGCGAGTCGATGTACAGCATCAGGTTCGGTCCGGCGCGGGCATTCCACGGACACCTCGACCACGCCAGCATCACCTACACCTCTCCTGGTCGGGACCCTCGGCTCTGCTGGCGAATCCGCGGCGGACCGACTGCGGACTGACGGCTACCTGCTCGTCAACACCTCCCGATCACTGGCCGAGCTCGGCCTGGACTCGTATGTTCAGCGGCTCCGTCCGGAGCGGGTGATGACGATCCCAGCGACCGAGTTGGCGTTGACGCACCTGGGCCGTCCATTGCCGGGCGCCGTGTTGCTGGGCGCTTTCGCCGCGCTCAGCGGGCAGTTCCGGCTCGAATCGGTCACCGCGGCGATCGGGGCGCGGTTCTCCGGTCCAGTTGCCGCTGGCAACATCGCGGCCGTACGCGACGCGTACGACCTGGCCCGGCGGCAACTCGAGGAGGCGTCGCATGCTCACGCAGATTGAAGGTCCGCGGTGTCGCGGAGGCGGTCGCCCGCTGCTGGCCGGAGGTGATCTGTGCGTATCCGATCTCCCCGCAGACACACATCGTCGAGGCGCTCAGCGTGCTGGTCGCCTCCGGTGAACTGTCTCCGTGCGAATTCGTTAACGTGGAGTCGGAGTTCGCCGCGATGTCCGTCGCGATCGGCGCGTCCGCGACCGGGGCGCCCCGGCAAGGGCTACGAGATCGACCTGGACTTCTGCAAGGGCTGCAGCCTCTACGCCACCGAATGCCCTAGCGGAGCCATCACCATGATCCGTGACCACCTCTGACCGGAGAGCAGGTGAGAAGTCCGTAGTGGCCGTCGTACCTCGCGTAGAGCGAGCAAGCGCGGCCAGTGTCCTTGTCGGCGAAGATCTCGAACGGTGCGCCGGTGAGGTCCAGCCGCGTTGTCGCCTCTGCGACGGTCAGCCGATCGGCCGCAGCCAGGGCAATGGGCGGGGACGCGACGTCGATACCGATCGGGTTCGGTGTCGGCTGAAGGATCTGGTAACGCCCGGCCCGGTACGGATCACGACGCTGTCCTGGCGGCTGTATCTCTCCTGGAACAAGTGGAACCGCTGGTCCATCGCCTCGAGTGTGGAGATGGCTTCAGCTACCTTCATCGCCGTCAACTGGGCGGTCTTCTGACGCGCCAGCCGGCGAGCGGACGGCGGGAGCAACTCCGGTGGCGACGGTGGCGGCGAGGTGGTGACGCGGTCCTGCAAGCGCTGTGCCAGTGCCCTTGGGATCAGGTCAGTTGTTCGATGGTGCGTGTCGCCAACGCGCTGACGACCTCGGATGTCGTGGTAGCGGCGACCTGGGCCCGGACTCGATGCCGAGTCAGTCGTACGTCGAGTTGCGCGACAATCGGCCGGGTAAGCCCCGGCCGGCTCAGCCGGGTCAGCCGCACCCGGCTGTGTACGGCCCATGAGCCGAGGATCGGAACGAGATGCTCGTTCACGGCCTCCGTGACGTCTGTCGGCAAGCTGCCCATTATCACGACGCTGAGTGGCGCGATCGATCTGGTCGGCATCGCGGTCGGAGCTGAGATGAGCATCGTTCCCCCATGTCTCGGCACGGAGCGCTTCTCCGCACCGGCCATATCCGCAGCCTGGCACGCCGTGAGCGCTGTGGTGCAGGTCCGTTGGACCCCTAATTGGGGGCGTTGTGCCCCTGCTACGGGGTGAGGCTGTCGACGCTCCGCCGTCGGGTCCGCGCGGAGGTGACGTCGGCCCTGTCCGGCTTGCGCGTACGGATCGAGAGTGAGGTATGACGCGATCTTCGGCTGAGCACCGAACGGAGCTACCGGTGCTGATCGACCGCTGGGTATGTGAGAGGGGCTGATCAGGCCCTCACAGGCCGCGCGGATGCGTGCGGACCTCGGTCTGGCCGAGACACCGGAAACTCCTGCGGGCTCGGCCCCGGCTCATGCTGCCGCAGAGACGCGCGAACGTACCTCGCTGGTGATCGAGGCACTCGCAGATCTCGGTGGTGTGATCGTTCTGGTCGCTGCCGGCCTGCTCGCCGACCTTGTTCTGGAGTTGCATGCCGACGACATCGTCGTCATGGCCGGCTCCGGCGCCGCTGCGGATTCTGGTCGTATCGCGGTCGGTGCATGGGGACGAGACGTTGGTGTCGGTGGGCTACCCGAGCTGACAAGAACGCGCGGCCGATTGAGGTCGTCGTAGGTCCTGGCGGATCGGGTCCGACGGCTCTGCCGTGGCGGTGCGGACCGCGCGAGATTGGAAGTGAGCCGGGGGCCAGAAGGCCCGGGGAGGCTCGATCGGGAGGTGACCATCATGCAGACTCGACCACCGTTGGGTGAGCTCGGGTTGAATGCCGGCAAGAAGACGCGGCTGCGGCGGATCCTGTTCGATCACGGGTTGCGGAACGGAACAGCGTTGTTCCTGCCGTACGACCAAGGATTCGAGCACGGGCCGCGAGACTTCTTCGCGAACCCGCAGGCGTCGGACCCGGCGTACATCGTGAAGCTGGCGATCGCCGGCGAGTTCAACGGGATCGCGCTCCAGATCGGGCTGGCGGAGAAGTTCTTCTGGGACTACGCCGGTGAGATCCCGCTGATCCTGAAGCTGAACGGCAAGACCGACATCCCGACGGACGCGGCCGCGCTGTCCCCGGTGCACGCGAGTGTCGAGGACGCGGTGCGGCTCGGTGCCGACGCGGTCGGCTACACCCTGTACGTCGGATCGCCCGCGCAGGAGACGGATTTCGCGCAGTACCGGCAGATCCGGGCCGATGCCGAGCGGTTCGGGATGCCATTGATCGTGTGGGCCTACCCGCGCGGCGCGGCGATCGAGGCGAAGGGCGGCAAGGACTCGTTCTACGCGGTCGACTACGCGGCCCGGGTCGCCAGTGAGCTCGGTGCCGACGTGGTGAAGGTGAACTTCCCGCACCCGGACAAACGGGACAATGTGAAACCGCCGTACGAGGAGATCTTCACCCCGCAGCAGGCGATCGACGGTGTAGTGCGGTCCGCGAACCGCACGCTCGTGCTCGTGTCCGGCGGATCGAGGGCCGGCGATGACGCGATGTACCGCAAGGCCGAGCACGCGATGGATGCCGGCGGCCTGGGGCTGATCTTCGGCCGGAACATCTGGCAGCGCGGCTACGACGAATCGCTGGGCTTCGTCGACGGGCTGAAGGAGATCCTCGTCCAGCACCCGAGTCAGTGAAGGGAACCAGAACGATGAAGAAGTACATCCTGGTCGGTATCGACGCGACGCCGGAGAGCCGGCTTGCCTTGCGCTGGGCGGTCGAGGCGGCGGAGGGGCGGGGTTCGGCTGTCCGGGTCGTCCGGGCTTACCTGGACGAGCTCGGTCGCTGGCCGGGGCTGGGTGTCGAGGGTTACGTTCCCCCGCCGATGCCGCTCGACAGGTTCGAGGCCGAGCTCGACGCCGCGGTGCGGTACGCGCGGGAGCGGCTCGGGTACGACGGCGGGTCCGGGTGGCTGGCGCAGTCGGATCCGGCCAACGCGATCCTCATCGAGGCGGCGGGGGCCGAGATGGTCGTCCTGGGTACCCGGTCCCGGACCAGGGTGTCGGCGGCCATGCTGGGCTCGGTGGCGACATCGGTCGCGGCGAAGGCCCCGTGCCCGGTGGTCGTGGTCCGCGGTGAGCGTCGGACTGGACCGGTGATCGTGGGCACCGACGGTTCGGCGGAGTCGGACGAGGCTGTGCGGTTCGCCTTCGACGAGGCCGACCGGACCGGTCTGCCGCTGACGGTCGTGCACTGCTGGCATCCTCATGAGCAGCACGTCGCCTCGATCGAGAGCACCCACGAGCTGCTCAAGGGCTGGCTGGCCGACAGCCTCCAGGCATACCGGGAGAAGTATCCGGCCGTGCGGGTGCGCGCGTCGGTGATCGAAGGCCGACCAAGTGCCCGGCTGGTGATCCTGTCGGAGAGCGCGTCCCTGGTCGTCGTCGGTTCCCGCGGTCGAGGCGGTGTCGCCGGCCTGCTGCTGGGCTCGGTCAGTCAGAGCCTCCTGCACCACGCGGACTCGCCCGTCGCGATCGTCCGCCGGCACGGGGAGCGATGATGAGCTCGTCGCCGGTGTCGCCGGTGTCGCCGGCGTGCGCAACGAGCTGACCTGGGCATTCGACGACACCGCGCCCGCAGCCGGCACGGCCGGGCCGTTCTACTAGGAAACAGCCCGGTGACAGCGACCGAAGTCCGTGCCAAGGATCTGAGGACGAGCGATCCCCAGGAGCCCACCGATCGGCTGTTTCGCGATCTGCGAACAACGCCGAATGGCCTGACGGATCAGGAGGCACGGCGCCGGTTGGAGGTGTACGGGCCGAACGAACTGACCCGGCGACGGGGGAATGGCTGGATGGGTGAGCTGGTCCGGCAGCTCACCCACCCGTTGGCTCTGTTGCTGTGGCTCGCCGGCGTTCTCGCGGCCGTCGGTGGTACCGGCCTCCTCGCGGTGGCGATCGTGGTTGTGATCCTGCTCAACGCCGGCCTGGCGTTCGTGCAGGAACGCCAGGCCGAGCGCGCGATCGAGGCGCTGGCCGCCTACCTACCGAAGCAGACGACGGTTGTCCGCGACGGGGTCGCCACGAGCGTAGCGGAGCGCACCCCGATGCCCGGCGATGTTGTTGTCATTGCCGAGGGCAATCGGATCTCGGCCGACGTCCGACTGGTGGCGGGTACGGTCGAGATCGACAACTCGACGCTGACCGGCGAGGCGGTGCCGGTGATCCGCTCGGCCGACCTGACCGATGTCTCAGGCAACCTCCTGGACGCGGGTGATCTCGCCTTCAGCGGCACGAACTGCTCGCGCTGCTCGCCTTCCCCGTCCTCGTCTGGGGTGCGGATGAGCTGGCGCCTGGCCCGCAGGCGCCGTATGGCACACCCAGCGGGGGTGAGGCGGCCATGAGCGCGATCTTCGACTGGCTCGCCGTACTGCCGCCGCGGCTGGTGATCGCGGCAGTTGTGCTCTTGCCCGCGCTCGAGGCCTCGACATTTCTCGGGCTCGTCATCCCCGCTGAGACCGCGGTGATCCGTCGCGAGCAATGCCGCGGTGTCGCAGGTGCTCGGCGACCACCGCGCATGCCGACGGGACCCAGTCGGCCAGCTGATCGGGCACCTAGGTGGTAGGCCGGATAGCGGTTGGTTGTTCGGTGAGTGCCCTTGTGTGCAGCACGGTTGCTCCTACAGCAGATCAGCGCACGATGGCGACGGGGCACTGCGCGTGGTGCAGGACGCTTTGGCTGACCGAGCCGAGGAGGAGGCCGGTGAAGCCGCCGCGGCCGCGGGAGCCGACGACCATCAGATCGGCGGACTCCGAGCGGCGGACAAGAGTCTGGGCCGCGGAACCGCTGACCAGCTCTGTCGTCCACTGCACGTCGGGGTGGTCCGCGGCCGCGCCGGCGACGGACTCGGCGACGAGCAGCCGCGCCTCTTCCTGGATCTTGTGCTCGTCGAACTGGAGCATCGACGCGCCATCGGCGTAGGTGAGGAACGGCGAGCTCCAAGCGTGGATCGCGACGACCCGGGCATGCAGCTCCTCGGCCTGGTCGAACGCGAAGTCGATCGCCTTCGCCGACGCTTTGGATCCATCGACACCGACGACGACCGTAGGACCTTCATGAGCGTGCGGCCGTGGGTCGTTCGGGATCACGACCACCGGGCAGTGCGTGTTGGTGGTCACCTGGACGGCGACGGATCCGACTATGAGCCCGCTCCACCCACCGAGACCACGTGATCCGAGGACGACGAGCCGGGCGTGCTCGGCCTCTTCGAGCACTGCCGCAACGGCAGCTCCGCCCACCAGGCTCGTTTCGACCTGCAGTCCGGGGTGGTGCAAGCGGACGCTCTCGGCAACCGCGTCGAGCATTTTCTGCCGGGTGGTCCGCAAGTCTTCGAGCGATACGACGTGTCCTGGTGAGGGGCGCATCAAGGTGATGAGCTCGAACGCTTCGACGATGCGGAGCGGAGCCAGCTGCCGGACGGCTTCGGCGGTGGCCCAGTGCAGTGCGTTCTGGCTGCCTGGTGAGCCGTCGTATCCGACCACGATCGGACTGGGTTGCGTCGACATGATGAGCCTCCTGTGTGCTCAGAAGCACTGATCGAAGGAATGGCGCCAGTCCCGGCGGGACGTGCGGCCGGCCGACTGCGCGGGGTAGCCGATCCGGATCACCATCTGCGGCCAGGAGTGGCCACCGATCAGGTCGCGGACCCGGTAACGCGGAGCGGTGCGCTCGAGCACCCGGTTGAGGAACGACGCGGCCAGGTCGTACGACGTGGCCACCGGCAGGACCCGCTGCAGCGCCGGGCCCGCTCGCATCCAGGCGGCGGTGTCCTCTTCCGGCGTGCTGAGTACGGCGATGGCCGGATGCGTCTCGTAGACGGCCTGGGTCAGTACGGCGTTCATCTGTCATCCGTCCTCGCCGCCTCGCCAGGCTCGCGGCCGAAGCGCATCAAAGTCTGGTGGAGGCACATCGCCTGCACGTCGTGCGCGAGTGACGTGAGTAGGACGCGTTGGCGGGCGATGCCCAGCACAACCTGGTCGGCGGGCTCGTCGCGATCGGTGGACAGCGTGGCCAGGTCAGCGAGCGAGCGGGGAAGCCAGGTCAGCTTCGCGGTCTCGATCTCGGCTGCCCGGGTCAGGGCGGTCCGGACCGTCCGGTCGGGAAAGCCAGGAGGCCTGGGCAGGTGACGCGACAGGATCGCGCCGTACAACCGCCGTAGCTCCTGATCGGGCAGGCCCGTGGGTTCGACGACGATCCGTGCGGCGAGGTCGGGATCGTACGGGTACGGGCAGATGCTGACCCAGCTGTCGAAGCTCAGCGAGGCTGCGGCGCAGCGCAGGTTGAAGATCGCTCCGCCGGTCGCGATCCGCCGTGTTCGGGCGGTCGGATCGTTCGCCGGCAGGAGATGTGCACCGTCGATGTAGACGTCGATCAGGTGCCCGTTCACCTCGAACCGGCAAGGCGGGGTGTCCACGACGCCGGACACTGCGCCTGCTGCGTGGAGCAGGACGCCGAGTGCCTCGGTCGACAGCTGGTCGGTCAGCATCGGCACCTCCTCGGCCTGGGACCTTCCTCCGTTCTCAGCGTCCGCCCGGGGCCGGGCGGCACCCAGCGGCAACAGTCCCGAGCTGACAGGCCGTTCGGCTCGTGGTGGTGAGGTGAGAAGGGCTCTGACCGGCGGACGCCGGAGATCGCAGGATCAAGGTGTCGGAATCGATTGGAAGGAAGAAGCCATGACCACGACACCGCGCCGGCACCAGTTCCCGGCTCCCGCGATGGAGCCCGATGGCGATCGGCACCAGATCATCACTACTGCCGCCGGGCGTGCGCTCGCCGTACTGCGGATCGCGTTCGGGTTCACGTTCTTGTGGGCCTTCGTCGACAAGTTGTTCGGTCTCGGCTACGCCACCCCGTCCGGCAAGGGCTGGATCGACGGTGGCGACCCGACCGCCGGGTTCCTGGGCAAGGGCACCAGCGGCCCGATGGCCGACTTCTACCAGTCGCTGGTTGGTGACTGGTGGGTCACTCCGCTGTTCATGATTGGCCTGGCCGGCATCGGTCTGGCGCTGATGTCGGGGATCGGGATGCGGATCGCGGCCGTCAGCGGCGCGCTGCTGTACCTGCTGATGTGGTCGGCGAATCTGCCGCCGGAGACCAACCCGGTGATCGACGAACACATCCTCGGCGCCATCACCTTGGTCGTCCTCGCGCTGGTCGCAGCCGGCAACGTGTGGGGCCTCGGCAAGTGGTGGAGCAGTCTCGACTTCGTCCGTAAGTACCCCTGGCTGCAGTGAGCACCATGACTGTCAAGCCGGTCATCCACGTGGGAGTCGACGGCTCCTGGGGTGACATCGGTGCCCTGGAGCGCGCCCTGCAGGAGTCGCTGCTCCGGCACGAGCCCCTCCACGTGGTGCATGTCCTGGAGGACAAGGTCCGGCCTACGCCCGGCTGGAAGCGGAACGCTGTCGACGACGCGTCGATGCAACTGGTCAACGAGGTTCAGAAGTACCTGGACGAAAGCTCGGGCACGCTCGACCACGAGGCTGACCTCGTGGTCGGGCCACCGGCCCAGGCAGACTGGTCGATGTGGCTGCCGAGAGCCGGATTCTGGTCGTCGGCCGTCGCGGGATGGCGACGTTCAAGCGATTGCTCATCGGCTCCACCTCGGAGGCTGTCGCGAGCCAGACGACCGTGCCGGTGGTGATCGTGCCCGAGCATTGGAGACCGGCGGACCACGCCGGGCCCGTCCTGGTGGCCCTCGACGATGCCAACGACAACGCCGCGGTGATCGAGTTTGCCGGCATCGAGGCCGCTGAACGCAACCTGCCCATCCACCTGGTCCATGGGTGGGACCTGCCGGCCATGTACAGCTGGGACGCGATGAACTCCGCGAACGTGGCCACCGAATGGGCCGAGAACGCCGAGCGGCATTTCGAGAACGTCGCCGCCGAGTGCCGGGCGAAGAACCCGGGACTGACCATCCAGATCGACGTGCGGCGTGGGCATCCGGTCGACGGCATCGTCACTGCTGCCGAGCAGGCCGACGCGCAGTTCCTGGTGATCAGGACTCACCACCACACCAGGATGACGTCGTTCCTGCTCGGATCCGTCGCCCGGGGCGTTCTTCATCACGCGACCTGCCCGCTGGCCGTCGTACCGCCGCCGCGCGAGCGGTGACGAGGTGGGCCAGTTGGTCGAAGGTCCTCCGCACCCGGGTCCATCCGGCGAGTGCAGGGGACCTGCGTGGCCCTGCCGAAGCCGCGGAGGTCGCAGCAGGCTCGAAGTAGAAGTAACAGAGAGGTGGGACAGATGAGTACCTGGACGCGGACCGGGCCGGTTGTGGTCGAGGTTGATGGACGTGCGGAGAATCTGCGGGTTGTCGACTACGCGTCCGCCGAGGCTCTCCGGTGTGGGGCCGAGCTGGTACTCGTGGCGCCGTACTCGGTGCACGGTTCGTTCTCGCCGATGATGCCCGGCTATTCGCCGAAGGCGCCGACGGAGCTCGCGGATGACGCATTGCGGGCGGCTGTGGCGCATGTGCGGTATCGGGACGGGTATCCGATCGAGCTGGCCGCGGTCGCCGGTGAGGGCTCGCGGATGCGGGTCCTCGCGCACGCGGCCCGGAAGGCGCGGATGCTGGTGGTCGGCCGGTCGCGCAGTCGTGATCCGCAGCGGCTGGTGAACACGCAGACCGATCTGACCCTGGCGAGTCGCGCCGGTTGCCCGGTGGTCGTCGTCCCCGCGTCGTGGAAGCCGTCGCTGGTCGACCGCAAGATTGCCGTCGGCATCGATGGTACGGCGCTGTCGTCGGAGGCACTGGAGTTCGCCTTCGGCACGGCGGCCGGCCGGGAGGCCGAGCTGGTGGTCGTGCACGCGGGTTTGCCCGCGGAGCACGCCTGGAACGACGAGGATCCGGACCACTCGTGGATCAGCCGGGCGGATCATCTGCTGTCGGAGACGCTCGCTCCGTGGACGAGCCGGTTCCCGGACGTGCAGGTGACGCGGTTCCTGAGCAGCCGCGAGGCGGCCGCCGCGCTGGTGCACGAAAGTGGCGAGGTCGGGTTGGTCGTCGTCGGTTCGCATGTTGGTCCATTGCCGATCGATCCGGTGGCGCGTCGTTCGGCGGCCGCGATGGCGTGCCCGGTCGCGATCGTGCCGCATCACTTGACCGCGGCGGTGCAGCAGAAGGTGCAGAAGCCGCGTGACGCCCGGCGCGGCGAATTGATCGTCCCGAGGTACTGATGCTGATCGGAGGGTTTGATCATGTCCGAGACTGTTCGTGCGCTCGTCGTGTACGAGTCGATGTTCGGAAACACCGAGCGGCTCGCGCGGGCGATCCGCGACGGGCTGCGGCAGAGTGTCCCGACCGAGATCGTGCCGGCCCACCGAGCCCCGACTGTCATCCCCGCCGACGTGCGGTTGCTGGTCGTCGGCGGCCCGACCCACGCGTTCTCGATGAGCCGGCTGTCCAGCCGGCAGGAGGCGCGAAAGCAGCACGATGTGGTGATGCCGATCGAGGTCGGGATCCGCGAATGGCTCAAAGCGCTGGCGACCGACACGAAGTCCAGTGCCGGACGCCGGACGCCCCTCGAGGCGGCGACCTTCGACACACGCATCGCCAAGGTTCGCCGGTTGCCGGGTTCGGCCGCACGGTCGGCCGCGAAGCGGCTGCGGGGGATGGGCTTCCGGCTGCGGACGTCGGCGAGCTTTTTCGTGGACGAGTCGACTTGTCCGATCCGCGAGGTCGAGATCGAGCGTGCCCGTCGTTGGGGCGACGAGCTCGGCCGGCTGCTCACTGGATCCACGACGGCGACCTGAGGCGCTGAGGAGTAGCGATGATGCATTCGACAGGTGACGGGGTGGGCTGGATCCTCCTCGTGGTGACACTGTGGGCGCTTGTTGCCGGCGGAGCATTCTGGGCTGGGGTCCGGCTGATCCACCAGTCGCGTCCGAGGCCCACCAGCCTGCCGTCGCCGCTGGACATTCTCGAACGTCGCTTCGCCGCGGGGGAGATCACCCGCGAGGATTTCGACGAAGCCCGCGCCCGCCTGCGCGAGCACCAACTGGACCGCTGATCACGCACGCGCCGGCGCACGGTCTTTGCCGCGCGGTTTCTGCTTCTGCTTACAATCGTTCATGGCTCGACGCCGATCCGGTCGACGGAGTCCCGCCACGGCCGGCGGCCGGTGCGTGCCTCGGCCTGGGCCGGATATCCGATCCGGAGGATCATCTGCGGCCAGCTCCGTCTGCCGATCAGGTCCCGGACCTGTGCCCGCAGGCCCGGGTGCTCCAGGGCCTGGTTGAGGAAGGAGGCGGCCAGTACCGAGGAAGTTGCTGTCAGCAACACACGCTGCAGCGCCAGACCGGCGCGAACCCAGGCACGTTCATCCTCGATCTCCGTGCTGAGCACGGCGATCCGAGGCTGCGGTCCGAAGACCGCGGAATCCCGGTCTGGTGGGCCGAACCCGGCTGCCAGATCGCGGATCATGGCCGGTCCGGTCGGCATCGGCCCGAGCGCCGTGTCCGGTACGCCGTCGTGCGGCCGCTCGCAGCCGACCCACCGGCTGCGCTCCCGCAGGCGGTCCTCGTCGTGCAGGTCGAGGTCGTCGGCCTGGTGCAGGAGCTGTCCGAGCTTCCGGGTGGCATCGTCGTCCAGCCAATGCAGTTCGGCGCCCTCGACCTCGGCGGCACCGGTCAGCGCGCTGATCACCATCGGCGGGATGGCGTGGTCGAGCATCGGGCCGCGATAGGTGTGCCGGCGCGAGATCTCGCCGTACAGGCAGGACAGCTCGGTTATGGGGCTGCTGCGATCGGTCAGGAAGATCCGGGCGACCACATCCGGTTCGGCTCGGTCGGGCGTGACGGCGAACGTCGATTCGTGCCCGAGCATGGCGGCGGCAACCCGGAGGTTGAACGCCGCTGCGCCCAGACCGATCCGGACTGCGCGGCTGGCCGGGTCGGCGGCGGGCAGGACCAGGTCTTCGTCGAGCTTGACGTCGATCACCGGCCCGGCGACCTCGAATCGCCAGGGCTGTGTGTTGTCCATCGACGGAGCGTCGACCGCGGCGGCAAGCAGGATGCCCACCTCGTCGCCGGTCAGTGCCTGGGTGGTGTTCACGGAGGCCCTCCTACGACCGATGACCGCTGTACTACGAGAGGTCCAGTGCCGGGTGATACGGCTGGACGACCTCGGTGCGCCAGGTGGCGGCGTCGCCTTCCGGCGGGTCCTCATAGATCTCCCAGGGGTCACCAGCGGGTGTGGCGCCGCGCAACCTGAGCCACTCGGTCAGCGCCTCGTAGGTGGAGCCGAGCCGGTCGTACGGGCCGACGTGTACGGTCACGGCTGCCGGGCCGCCGGGGAGGCTCGATGGCTGCGTGATCCCGTCGGGGCTCACCGGTTCGGCCACCGGAAAGCCCGCCTCGACGTCGAAGTGGCCGCCGGGCTTCAGGTGGTACCGCGCGAAGGGGTAGCCGGTCGGAGCGATGCCACGGAGCCGCAGGAACTCGGCGACTTCGCCGTACGCCTTGGGGAACCACGCGGCCATGTGCGTGGCGGTCATCGTCCCGCGCTGGACCACGGTGGGTTGTTCAGCCAGGACCCGGGCCTCGATCAGAGCTGTGCGCATTGTTCTGCTCCCTTCTTCGGTCACTTCGAGCACACCGCAACCGGCGTGCGGTCAGCAGAGCCGACAGTCCCGAACCAGCCGGGACTCTCGCTCGGTCAGCGCCTGCTGCGGAACGCGTGGATCGTCGCCGGTACGGCGAACGCCGGCGCCCGGCGACCGGGCGGTACGAGTCCGGGCTCCACAGCGCCAGGCTGCGTGGACGAGGACCCCGCCTCCGAACAGATCTGTGAATCCCCAGTGGATCGCTCGCCAGACCACCTCGGTGTCGGTCGGGGGGAGTGGGTTATCGCGGTCATCGTTCCTCCCGAGTCAGCGCACAACCGCGACAGGGCAGGGCGGGTTGTGCGCGAGCGCCCGGCTGGTCGAGCCGAGCAGCAGACCGCGGAACGCGCCGCGGCCTCGGGATCCGACGACGAGCAGTTCGGCGGACCGACCGGCGGCGAGCAGCGCGTGGTGGGCGGTGCCGTGGACGAGTTTCTCGTCCACGGGGACGTCCAGGTATTTGTCCCGGTGGCCGGCCATCGACTCGGCCAGCAGTGCCGCGCTCTCCTGTTCGAGGGTGTCGCGGTCGTAGACGAGAGGTAGCGGGTCGTTCGGTCCGGTGCTGATCGGGTCATGCCAGGCCATCACCGCCGTGAGCGTTGTCTGCCTGGACTCGGCCTGCTCGAAGGCGAACTCGATCGCTTGGAGTGAGCACTTGGAGCCGTCGACTCCGACGACGATCCCGCCGGCCTGGCCGGACTGCCAGTGCGGCGGTACGACGACGACCGGACACGGCGCGTGCGTCGCCACGTGGGCCGACACCGATCCCATCGCCAGGTCCCGGAACTCGCCGAGGCCGCGTGAGCCGACGACGAGCAGCTCGGCAGTGGTTGCCTCCTGCAACAGAGCTGGTGCGGCGCCGCCAAAGGTGACGACGGTGTCGACCAGCAGGCGCGGGAAGGTCTCCCGGATCTGCTGGGCGGCTTCGGCCAGCAGGTGTTCGGCCGTGACCCGCAACATGTCGGTGGGTGGCGGAACCGAGGGGATCCCCAGTGGGCTGCTGAAGAACGGCAACGGCAGGGCGTAGGTCAGGCGCAGGCTCGCCGACCGGCGGTCGGCCTCGGCGGCGGCCCACCAAACCGCGGTCTCGCTGGCTGGAGACCCGTCGTACCCGGCGACGACCGTGGTGATCATGGGCGACTTCCTCCCGTCCTCGCATTGTGCCCGGCACGGACCTGGCGACCGGTGATGCAGGTCGGGGTGATCACGACGTAGACCTCGCGCTCACCACCGGCCCAGGGGTCGACCGTCGTACTGAGCAGCGCGGTCCGCTCGGAGTCGGCGTGCCGCGCGGTGCCGGAGATCAGGACGCTCCAGCCTTGGCGCATGCCCTCGTTGAAGCGGTCCACCTCGAAGGCGACCGGTCCCTGGCCGTACTGGCCGATCGCTGTCGTCGCTGCGGTCCGGAACACGATGGCGCCGTTGTGCACGACGAAGTTCACCGCTACGACGGTCAGTCGGCCGGCCAACTCGAAGGCGACCCGGCCGATGCCACCGGGCTCGATCAGCCGCAGGCATTCCGGCTCGCTCAGCTCCCCCAGGACGGGGTGCAGGGTGGCCTGACCGTGACCCGGGGGGTGTTCGGGGATCGCGCCGAGAAGGTCGTCGACGGTGGTGTCGAGGGCGTCGGCGAGGCGGATCAGCGTACCCGTGGTCAGGGCGGCGGGCGCATGCTCGACCCGGGCCAGATATCCGGAGTCCATTCGGGCCCGAGCGGCCACCTCCTCGCGGGTCAGCCCCAGGACGCTGCGGCGTCTGCGCACCCGCCGGGACAGATCTCCACCGCTGTCCAGCTGCTCGTTCGCGCTCACCTGCGGTGCCTCCACTCGAGAACCTCGCTGTTTCTCCACGTGCTGGTCCGCCGTTCAGGAGCCGTGGGCCTGCCTCATCTGTTCGGCGGTCAAGATGTGGGCGCCCGTGCTCGGGATGACCAGCGTCTCGGTCTCTGTGTCGTCCCAGCGGACGAGGTACGGCGGCGAGCCTTCGGGGCCGTGGACCTCCAGGATCAGACCGTGACGTTTCGGCTCGTCGAGATGGGTGCCTTCGATCATCAACCAGTCGCCAGGTGCCGCTTTCATGGTCGTGCTCCTCCCGCTGCGTGGCTGCCGGCCGTTCGGCGGTGCGCCTACCCTCAGCTGACACCTGCCCCGGGCGCGGCGGCAGGGGCCAAGTTCCCGCGGGCTGGGACCGAAAGGCCTTCGCCCGGCCGGAGGTCCCTTGTCCGGCGTGGTCGGGACCTTGGGCCCTTGGGAGGGCCGGCGCCGCGCGGCCAGGATGCTGATAGTCCCGGCGTGAGATGCCCCGGACCCGTGACAACCGAACAGGGAGTGCGATGAGCCTGATGCTGGACCGGTTGCGTCGCTTCCGTCCGGTCGGGGCTCCGGGAGGTGCCGGTCCGGTCGGCGTCCCCGAGGACCGCCACTGCGGTGTGCCCGTCGAACTGGTCGCGGTCTTCGACGCCCTGGACGGTGTGATCGCAGAGTGCCGCGAGATCCGGACGCGTGCCGAGGACGAGGCCGCCGAGCTGATCGGTACGGCGCAACGCGAGGCGGCCGGCCTGGTTGCCTCCGCTGCCGCCCGCGGACCGGCCGAGCGCGCGGAGGCGGCGGCCAGGATCACGGTCGGTGGGGAGGCCGTGGCCGAGCGCACCCGGACCGCCGCGTGAGCCGAGGCCGAACTGCTGACCCAGCGCGGCCGGCAGCGGATGGACGAGCTGGTCGCCCTGATCCTGGACCGGGTTCGTGACGGCACCGGCCGAGCCGGAGCGGTGTGATGGGTGGAGGCTGGGTGGCCGCTACGGTACGCGCGAAGGCGATGGCGCGCCGGCGTCTCGGGGCCGGTGCGGCCCGGCGGATCGCGCTCGCGCCCAGCCTGCCGGATGCGCTCGGTCTGCTCGCTGGTACGGCGTACGCGAAGGCCTCGGCGCCGGGCACATCCTTGCCGGCGGCGGAACGGCTGGTCGCGGCGGCGGAGTTGCGGCAGTTGCGGGTGTTGTCGGGCTGGTTGCCCAGATCGGCAGTGGGGCTGGCTCGGGCGCTGGGCGCACGCTACGAGCGTTCCAACATCGAGGCACATGCGCGGAGTCTCGCTGAGCCAGGGCGGCCCAGGCAGTACTACGAGCCCGGCAGCTTGGCGTTGTCCTGGCCGCGGATCGCGGTGACGACCACTTTCAGGGGTAAACAAGAGGTTGTCCACAGCCGAGCCGGGTTGTGGACGACGACCGGATCGAGATACGCACGTTAGGTAGATCCTCACAAGAGGTCAACGTTGCCTGAAGCAACTATAGCGAATCTGCCCGTCGAGAACCCGGGCTGCAAACCTGCGGTCAGTCGGCCGGGGCTGTCAGTTGGCCGGTGCCGGACGTACTCCGGTGATCGCGAAGCTTTCGACGCCTTGCAGGTGGCCGCCGGTCGAGGCGACCACAGTCAAGGCGGAACCGGTCGCGCCGGTGAAGCCGACGCGGGCCGACCACGGTTGCCGTTCACCTCCGGCGGGGAGGCAGCAGAACGTGCCGATCGGCTGCTCAGAAGACAGTTGCCGCACGTCGACGCGGATGGATTCGTCCACACCGGTGATCCGCCCACCCACCGTCATTGGTGAGGTGACCGTCGCGCCGTACCGAGGGCGGTCCAGAGTGAGGGTGGTGTCGATGCTGCCGACGACCTCCCACGGCGCGTCCGGTCCCTGACCGATCCGGGCCAGGTGCAGTGTCGCGGCGTGGCCGAGTCGGCCTTCGGCCTGGTAGCCGACGCCGATCCGCGCTTCGTCACGGCTGACCGAACGAGATACGACCCGGTTGACCTCGGTGAAGCCGAGGTACCCGGTCGTGAACGACAATGCCGTTTGCTCCGGATCGAGGTGCCAGGGTTGCTGTCCGCCGCTGCGGTAGTTCTGTTGCCACGCGGCCGCGTCGGACGCCGAACTGAACGGCCAGAGTGCCTGGTAGGCGAACGGGCGGACCGTAGTGGTCGGACTGGGCGTCGAGGGTGTCGTCGGTGTGGTGGCGGACGGCGTCGGTGGCGTATTGACCGATGGCGTCGGTGTCGCGCTCGCCGATGGTCGCGGAGCGCTGCCCGGCTCCGATCCCGAGTCACGCAGAAGCACGACGGTCAGGACGGAAATCAACGCGATGCTGGTGACCGCCGCGACCGCGATGGCGATCCGCATCCGCCGGGTTGCCCGGCGCAGCGGTTCCGGCTCACCGCCCGGAGGGCTGTCAGGGCCTGTGTTCGTCATCGCTCCGCCTCCCGAGTCTCCGCGCTGTGGAGCGAGGGAAGCCCACCGCCGCTCCGGCAGCGGGCCGAGATGTACGGTGCACGGCTGTAGGCCGCTTCTCCGTACCCTTTCGCATGGCTTCCCTCGCCCACTTCTATTCCAGCTCCGGCGCCCGGCGCGAAGCAGGGCCGAAAGTCACCACTCCGAGGGCCTGACTGGGTCAGCTGCTGAGGAAGGTCACACAGTCGGCCATGGTCCGCAGCCGGGGATAGTCGTCCTCGTCGATCCGCCGGCCGGAGCCGGTGGTGAGCAGCTCGACGAAGCTGAGGAAGTCCAGCGAGTCCAGCTCGAGCTCGTCGCGGAACGGCGCGTCGTCGGGCAGTGTGTCCAGGTCGGCATCGGGAACGATGCGCAACAGCGAATTGCCGACCAGCGTGCGGGCGTCCTGCAGGGTCAGTGTCATAGCTCCTCCGGTGTCTGCAGCAGGCGGTCGATGGTGGCGAGGAAACGGCCGCCGGTGAAGCCGTCGGTCGCACGGTGATCGGCGGCCAGCGTGAGTGTCACGCACGGCCGGACGCCGAGCAGGCCGTCCACGGCCCACGGACGCTGCACCACCCGGCCGGTGCCGACCAGCGCGACCTGCGGCGGATAGATCACCCCGTACACGCTCTCCACGCCCTGGTCACCGAGGTTGGTGACGGTGATCGTCGCGTCCGTCAGTTCGGTACGGCGAAGCCGCCCGGAGCGGGCCCGGGAGACCAGATCGCGCAGCCGCGTCATGAGTTCCCGGACCGGCAGGGTGGCGGCGTCATGGATGGCCGGTGCCACCAGGCCGCCGCCGCGCAAGGAGATGGCGACACCGAGATGCACCTGAGCGGCCGGCTGGAACGCGCCGCCGGTCCAATAGCCGTTCAGCTCCGGATGCCGCTGTGCCGACAATGCTGTTGCCTTAAGCAACAGAGCGGCCGGGACCAGCCGGTCGGCGACCGGCAGCGACCGGTTCTGCTCGGTCAGCCAGTCGAGTGCGGCGCCGAGGTCGACCGTGGCGGTCAGGTAGTAGTGCGGGATCTCCTGCTTCGATCGCGTCATCAGCCGCGCGATCGCCTCCCGCTGGCCGGCCTGCTGTACGACGTGCCGTGGCGCCGCGGGTGCCGTGGTGACGGGCGGTACGACGGTGTGCGGTGCTACGGCTGGTTCAAGTTCGGTGCCAAGCCGGTCGGCGAAGCGGCGGACGTCGCCGGACGTGATCAGGCCATGCTGACCGGTGGCGGGCACGGCCTTGAGATCCAGCCCGAGAGCACGGGCCAGCTTGCGCGCGTACGGCGAGGCCTTGACCCGCTCGCCGTCCGCCTGGACGAGCGGCGGCCGTGGCGCGGCGGGTTCGGGCCGTGGCGGCGTGGGTGGTTCGGGTGCAGCTCGGTCAGGCGTTGGCTCGGGCTCTCGGACCGATTCGCGTTGTGCCTCGATCGGTTCTGGTTCCGTCGGGCGGAACGAGGACGGCTCACCACCGTTGATGGTGGCCAGCGGCGTACCGACCTCGACGCGCTCACCGACCGGGACCAGGATCTCCTCGATCGTGCCGCCGGCGAAGGTCTCCACCTCGATGGCGGCCTTCGCGGTGTCCACGACCGCGACCGGATCACCCTTGTGGACCGTGTCGCCCGGCTTCACCAGCCATTCGATCACGGTGCCTTCGTCCAGGTCCGCACCCAGCGAGGGCATCCGGAACTCAGCCACGGCCACCCACCACCTTCCGCACCGCCGCGACGATGCCGGCCGGTTGTGGCAGCGCGGCCTCCTCCAGGTGTTTGGCGTAGGGCATCGGCACCTCGGCGCTGCAGACCCGCTCGACCGGGGCATCGAGATCCTCGAACGCCTGCTCGGTGATCCGCGCGCTCACCTCGGCCGACAGACTGCCGCTGCGCCAGCCTTCGTCCACGACCACGGCGCGATGGGTCCGCCGGACCGATCCGATGAAGGTCGCGTCGTCGAGCGGTCGCAGCGTACGCAGGTCGATCACCTCGGTCGAGATGCCTTCCGCCGCGAGTTGTTCGGCCGCGTCCAAGCTCTTGCCGAGGCTTCCGCCGTACGTCACCAGCGTCGCGTCCGTGCCGGGCCTGCGGATGACGGCGCGGTCGATGTCGACCGGGCCTGCGCTCACCGACAGCTCACCGGACATGTTGTAGAGCGCGCCGTGCTCGAAGAGCAGCACGGGGTCGGGGTCGAGCAGCGCGGTCCAGAGCATGCCACGGGCGTCCTCGAGTGTCGCCGGGGCGATCACGCGCAATCCCGGGATGTGCGCAAACCAGCCTTCGAGGCTGTGCGAGTGCTGGGCAGCCAGTTGCCGGCCGGCTCCGGTGGTCATCCGGATCACCAGCGGAACGCCGAGTTGCCCGCCGGACATGTGCCGCAGGGTTGCGGCGTTGTTCAGGATCTGGTCGAGGGCGAGCAGGCTGAAGTTGACCGTCATGATCTCGACGATCGGGCGCATCCCGGCGACGGCCGCGCCGATCCCGGCACCGACGAAGGCAGACTCCGACAGCGGTGTGTCCCGGATCCGGTCCGGACCGAACTCTTCGAGCAGGCCCAGGCTGACGCCGAAGCAGCCGCCGTAGGCGCCGACGTCCTCGCCCATCAGGAACACCCGCTCGTCGCGCCGCAATGCGTCGCGGATCGCGTCCCGGAGCGCGTCGCGGTACGTCGTGGTCGTGACGGCGGGGCTGGTGGTGGTCATGATTGCTCCGCGTAGACGAATCGGGTCAGGTCCTCGACCGGCTCCAGTGGCCCGGCTTCGGCGCCGGCCACCGCGCGCTGGATCCCGTCGTCGACCTCGCGGTGCAAGGCCTTCAGAGCGTCCTTGGTCAGCTCGCCGTCGGCCAGCATCCGCCGGGTCAGCAGCTCGATCGGGTCGCGTTCCTTCCAGCCGGCGATCTCGGCCTTGTCCCGGTAGCGATCGGAGTCGTACATCGAGTGCGCCCGGAAGCGGTAGGTGCGCAACTCCAGGAAGCACGGGCCACCGTGTCCCCGGATCGTCTCGATCGCCCGCTGGGTCGCTTCCTCGACCGCGAGCACGTCCATCCCGTCGACCGCCCAGGACGGCATCCCGTACGACGACGCGCGCAGCGCCAGGTCGGTCTGGGCCTGGGCCCGGGCGAGCGCCGTACCCATGGCGTAGAGGTTGTTCTCGCAGCAGAACAGGACCGGGAGCTTCCACAGCGCCGCGAGGTTCATGCACTCGTGGAACTCGCCTTCGGCGACGGCGCCATCGCCGAAGAAGCACGCGGTCACAGTCGCCTCGCCCCGGAACCGAGCGGCGAGTGCGACCCCGGTCGCGAGCGGCAGACCGCCGCCGACGATCGCGTTGCCGCCGTAGAATCGCCGCTTGCTGTCGAACAGGTGCATCGAGCCGCCGCGCCCGTGGCTGCAGCCGGTGGTGCGGCCGAACATCTCCGCCAGCACCGACTCCATCGGGATACCGCGGGCCAGTGCGTGGCCGTGTTCGCGGTAGGTGGTGACGAGCGAGTCGGTCGGCGTCAGGCAGGTGACACACCCGACCGCGACGGCTTCCTCGCCGACGTACAGATGCAAGAAGCCGCGGATTCTCGTGGTGCTGTAGAGCTCGGCGCACACGTCTTCGAACCGCCGGATCCGGAGCATCTGGCGCAGCAGATCGGTGTGGTGCTTGGCCGAGGGGGTTTCGGCGCTGGTCTTGGACGACTTCATCGTGGCCGCTCCAGGGTGGACAGGTCGCCTTCCGGCAGGCCCAGCTCACGGGCCTTGAGCAAGCGACGCATGACTTTGCCGCTACTCGTGTGCGGCAGGTTCTGATCGAAGGCGACCTCGCGGGGGGCGACGGCACCGAGCCGGCGGCGGCCGAAGGCGATCAGCTCACCGCGCAAGGCCTCGTCGGGCTGGTAGCCGGGCCGCAGCGTGACGAACGCCTTCACGATCTCGCCCGCGACCGGGTCGGGGACGCCGATCACGCCGGCTTCGGTGACCGCTGGGTGCTCGAGCATCGCGCTCTCGACCTCGAACGGGCCGACCAGATGGCCGGACGACTTGATCACGTCGTCGGCCCGCCCGACGAACCAGAAGTAGCCGTCGGCATCGATCCGGGCGAGGTCACCGGTCAGGTACCACCCGCCGGCGAACGCGGCGTGGTACCGGGCCTCGTCGTGCAGGTAGCCGCGGAACATCGACGGCCAGCCGGGCCGTAGCGCCAGTTCGCCGACCTGGTCGGTACCGAGGACGTCGACCTGACCGTCGGTCACCGCGGCGCGGCCGTCCTCGCCGCAGCGCAGGACCCCGGCCTCGATGCCCGGCATCGGGCGCCCCATCGAACCCGGCCGGATCGGCATCGACGGGTAGTTGCTGATCATGATCGCGCCGGTCTCGGTCTGCCACCAGTTGTCATGGACCGGCAGCCCGTACGCCTCCTGCGCCCACAGCACGACCTCGGGATTGAGCGGCTCGCCGACACTGGCGATGTGCCGCAGAGCCGACAGATCGTAGCGCGCGGCCATATCGGCTCCCGCCCGCATCAGCATCCGCAGCGCCGTGGGTGCCGTGTACCAAACGGTCACGCGGTTGTCCGCCAGCACCTGGTACCAGCGGGCGGCGTCGAAGTCACCGTCATCGGCCAGCAGGGTGACGCCATGGGTGAGCGGCGCGATGATCCCGTACGACGTCCCGGTCACCCAGCCCGGGTCCGCCGTACACCAGAACACGTCGTCGGACCGCAGGTCCAGGGCGAACGCGGACGTGATGTGGTGGGCGACTACGGCCTCGTGGACGTGGATCGCGCCCTTGGGCGTGCCGGTCGTTCCGCTGGTGAAGTGCAGCAGCGCCATTGCTTCGGGGCTGGTGGGCGGGATCGTCCAGTCGTCTGGCTGATCGGCCAGCGCGCTCCGGAGGTCGATGGTGCCCGCCTGTGGTTCGTCCGGTGCGTCGATCAACAGGATGTGACGCAGCCCAGGGAGTTGGTCACGTTGCGGCGCGATCTTGCGCCGGTACAGAGAGGTCGTGGTCACCAGCACCTCGCCGTCACCGAGCAGCAGGCGATTGAGGATCGGCTGCGGGCCGAACGCGGCGAACAGCGGTGACAGCACGCTGGTGTTCTTCCAGCAGCCCAGCGCGGTGACGTAGAGCTCGGGTTGCCGGCCGAGCAGTGTGAACACGCGGGCCCGCGGGCCAACGCCCAGTGACCGCAACAGGTTCGCGAAGCGGTTGCTGAGCAGGCTCAGTTCCCGGTAGGTCAGTTCGCGAGTACCGGACCGTCCGATCGACCGGATCGCGACGTGGCCGCCCCGGCCGGTCGCGATGTGCCGATCGACGGCCTCGTAGGCGATGTTCAGCCCGTCGCCGTCCGGCAGACCGCTGAGGAGTTGTTGCGCGGCGGCCCAGGAGAAGTTCCGTCGGGAGTCGGCGTAGTCCGCCAGATTCGATGCCAGGGCGGACTGTACGGCGCGGCCGGAGGTGGCCGAGCCGATCTCCGGTGTCACCGGTCTGCGTGTCATCGCCGCCTCCTCGGTGTCATCTTCACGGTGCGCCGGTTCCGTGGTGGTCTGCAGGGGCGAAGGTCCCGGAAAACTCGGGACGGCCAGACTCGCGCGGCAGTTACCGAGGGCGGGAGATCCGGGATGGGAGGCGGTTGCGCCAACCCGGTGTCGGCAGGGACAGGTAGCAGATTCCGGCGATCGGGATCGGTGCCCAGAACTGCAGCAGTCGCCAGGACACGACTCCCAGTACGGCGACACTGGCCGGGACGCCGAATTCGAGCAGGCTGGGGATCAGGACCCCCTCAACGACGCCGAGGCCGCCCGGCGTGAACGGCAGGATCGCCAGCAGGCAGGCGATGCAGTAGGCGAGCAGCAGAGCGACCGGGTTCATCGCATGTCCGTAGGCGGCCAGCAACACCCACAGGGCGGCCGCGTCGAGCAACCAGTTCGCCGTCGGCCAAAGGGCGAAAGTCGATCGGACCTGCCGATCGCTCAGGAGGGTTCGGCTCGAGGGCGTAGGTCTTACGCGTGACGACTGGGCCACCGGCTCGGCGGTGCTTGGTCCGGACCGGGCCGGGTGGTACGGGACCCCGAAGCGTCAGCTGGATGGGAACATCCTTCTGCGTGGCCGCCATGTCGTGTCTCCTTTCGCTCTCAGTTGGTGGTCGGACGGGGGAGAGCTCTCAGCCGTACGGCGGTCACCTTGTACTCGGGGCATCCGGTCACCTCGTCACCGAGGGGTGAGGTGAGTTCGTTGACGCCCGCGGTGGGGAAGTGGAACCCGGAGAACACCTGCCCGGGGACGAGTTCGCCGGTGATGCGGACCGGCAGCACGGCCCGGCCGGAGCCCGTACAGGCGGCGGCACCGCAGACGCGGACATGCCGCGCCCCATGGGGCGCGGTGAAGTCGGCAACGAAGGCGGCCGGCCCGCTGCCCGCGGCAGCCGGCAGGCCGTTGTCCGTCGCGATCTGCGTGGGCGGCGTCTTGTCACCGGTCAGCAACCGGGATCGGATTGCGCCGAGGTCACGACCGAATCGATCCGCATAGCGTCGCAGGACATCCGCCTGCCAATCGCTCATCGCCGTACTCCTTCCGTCAACGCGTTACCAGGGTGGTGACCGCGGTGAAGGGTTCGCGGTGTTCCATCGCCCGCCAGGCCGCCGGATCCGGGCGGCGGATGTCCGCGGCCGCTGTCTCGATCATGGCTGCTCCTTCCGTGCCTTCCAGACGCGCCGGGCGGCGACGACCAGGCCAGGGAGGATCGCGAAGGCGGCGGCCACGACGAGTTCGGCAGCCGACAGCGCATGCAGGCCGAGCAGCTCGCGCAGGGGTGGAATGAACAGTGGGCCGACCTGTGACACCAGGGCTCCCGCGACAGCGACGTCGAGGAAGCGGAGCCGGCGTTCACCACGGGGACGTGGTCGGCGCAGGGCGATGGCGACGCCGAGTTGGGCCAGGCCGAGTACGACGTACGTCATCGTCTGCCAAGGAGCTCCGATGGAGCGGGCCCAGAGTGCCGCGGCGAGGGTGACGGCGGCGATGAGTGTGCCGGTCCAGGCGATTCGTTGCCAAAGGCCCGCACCGAGGACCTGCTCGTCCGGGGATCGCGGCCGGCGCTGCATCGCTTGCGGGTCGGCGGGTTCGGCGCCGATCGCGACGCCGGGCAGGCCGTGGGTGAGCATGTTGATCCAGAGGATCTGTGCGGGCAGCAGTGGCGTGGCGAGTCCGAGCAGGGGGCCGATCAGCATCACGAGGATTTCGGCCAGGCCGCCGCTGAGTGCGTAGCGCAGGAACGTCCGCACGTTTGTGTAGATCCGGCGGCCCTCCTCGATCGCGGCCACCACCGTGCCGAGGTCGTCGTCGGTGAGGATCAGATCGGCGGCCTGCCGGGCCACCTCGGTACCGTCCTTGCCCATCGCGACGCCGATGTCGGCGCGCCGCAACGCCGGGGCGTCGTTGACGCCGTCACCGGTCATCGCGACCACGTGTCCGGCCTGCTGCCAGGCGCGCACGATGTCGAGCTTCTGCTCGGGCCGGATCCGGGCGAAAACCCGGCCCTCGGACGGGTCGGCGCCGTCGTCGATGTCGGCTCCGGTGAGGACGCGATCCGTGTGCAGGCCGACGCGTTCGGCCACCGCACGTGCTGTGCCGGGTGCGTCGCCGGTGATCAGGACCAGGTCGACGCCGGCTCGACCGAGGGCGGTTGTCACCTCGGCGGCGTTGTGCCGGACCGGATCGGTGAGGGCCACCAGGCCGACGAGCTGCAGACCGTCCTCGGTACGGCGCGCACCCGGTGGCAGGACTCGATCGGCAACCGCCAGTACCCGGTACCCGTCGGCCGCGAGCTCGGCCGCGATCGCCCGGGCCGTTGCGATGTCGCCGGACGACGTGACCGCCGGATCGAGGATCACCTCGGGCGCACCCTTGCCCACGACCAGGGTGCCGTCGTCGCCGGGGATCCGGTGGAAGGTGGTCATCCGCTTGCGGATGCTGTCGAAGGGCAGTTCGGCGATCCTCGGGTGGGCCGCCCGCAGCGGTTCGGGATCGGTCCCGCCGCGACGGGCCAGCGTGAGCAGGGCCGCCTCGGTAGGGTCACCCAGCGGCAGCCAGACCGGCTGGTCCGGGCCGGGCGGCCGCAGCTCCGCGTCGTTGCACAGCACGGTGTCCCGGAGCAGCCGCGTGGGTGGTTCGGCGTCACCGAGTGGGTCCAGGCCGCCGGCCGGGTCGTAACCGTTGCCGCTGGCAATGAACTCGCCGTGCTCGGTCCACAGGCGCTCGGCCAGCATCACGCCTTCGGTCAGGGTGCCGGTCTTGTCCGCCGCGACGACAGTGACAGAGCCGAGGGTCTCGACGGCCGGCAGCCGGCGTACGACGGCCGAGCGCCGGGCCATCCGGTGAGCGCCGATGGCGAGCGCGAGGGTGACGACCGCGGGCAGGGACTCGGGTACGGCGGCCACGGTCAGGCTCACCGCGGTCACGATCATGTCGGCGACCGGGAGCCCGCGGAGCAGGCCGGCCACCGCGACGACACCGGACAGCAGCAGTGCGGCCAGGCTGAGGATGCGGCTGAGTGATCTGAGGCGGAGTTGCAGCGGGGTGGGGCGGGGTCGCTGGTTGGAGAGCAGGCCGGCGATCTTGCCCAGGGCGCTGTCCACGCCGGTCCGTGACGCCACGCCGGACGCGCGGCCGCGCGTCACCACGGTGCCGGCGAACACCTGGTGGCCCGGGTCTTTCTCGACTGGCAGGGATTCACCGGTGAGCGCGGACTCGTCGGTCTGCAGGCGGACCGCTGCGGTCAGTTCGAGGTCCGCCGGGACGATGTCGCCGGCTTCGAGCAGAACCAGGTCGCCGGGAACGACATCCGCTGCGCCGATGACCGTCGCCCGGCCGGAACGCAGTACTGTCGCGTGCGGTGCGGCCAAACGGTCCAGTGCGGCCAGTGCGTGTTCGGCCCGGAGTTCCTGGAGCACGCCGACCGTGGTGTTGAGCACGATGACGATCAGGATCACCGCGAGGTCGGTGAGGTCGTGCAGCGTCGCGGTGAGGACGGCAGCGGCCAGCAACAGCAGGATCATCGGGTCCCGCAGTTGTGCCGCGACCCGGAAGAGCGCCGACGGAGGCTTGGGAGACGGGGTGGTGTTGGGGCCGTGCTCGACGAGTTTCCTGGCGGCCTCCACGTCGGTCAGGCCGTGGCTCAGCGGCAGTTGAAGAAGGTCGGTCATCGCACGGTCACCTGTTCGGTGGGGACTGCGATCTCGTCGAGACCGCTGACCACGAGATTGGCGCCGGCCGCCAGCAGGGCCCAGAAGGTCGAGGCTGCGGCCGTCGAGAGCAACCACAGAATCGCCCGCAGGCGCCGGGTGACGGTGCCGGCCCGTGCCGGAACCTCGAAGCCGGCGGCAAGCAGAACCACCGTGGTCGCTGCCACGACGAGCAGCCGCGTGCCGGTGCCGAGGTCCGGCCAGTACTGCGCGCCGACCAGCACCACCGCACCGCCCAGATAGGCAAGTGCCTCGATCATCACCGGGGTACGGCGATTCCCCGGCCGCGCGGACACTCGCAGCGGCGTCCCGGGGGATGCATGCAGCGGTCTCATGATCCGACTCTCGCGAGGCGGCGCCGACCGGCCCAGAGTCGAAGGTCCCGACCGCGGACCCGCGTCACGGTCACGCCGGTCGGGCGGCTCCCCGTCCGTCCGGTGCGGTCAGCGGATGCGGACGGCGACGACACCGCGGACAGTGCCGGTCAGCACCTCGGCGAGCTTGCGTTCGTGCGGGTCGGCGGGGCCGGTCACGGTGACGGCGCCGTCGGTGAAGTCCGCCGGTCTCCGCGGTCACCGCGGGTGTGGTCGTCAGGCCGGCCGGCCGGGTCCGATTGTCGCCTCGGTGTGGATGATCGCCACCGGACAGTGAGTGTGGTGGAGCAGGCCGCGGGACACCGATCCGAGCCGCAGCGGGGTGAATTCCGAGCGGCCGACACCGCCGACGACGACCAGGTCGACGGCTTTGGAGTACTGTGCCAGCACCTGGACGGGGTGACCCGGCTGGTAGTGGGTGCGGAACACCACGTCGGCGTACTTGTCCGGCCAACCGGCGAGCGCGTGAGTGACCAGTGCGCGGGCGTCCTGCCGCCAGGGAGCATTGTCGGGGTCGACCCAGACACTTGGGGGCGGGGAGTCCTCGGGCACTCGTGGCACGTGGACGATAGTCAGCTCCGCCCGCCGTTCGGCCGCGACCTCGAACGCGAACCCCAGCGCGGCCTGACACGCCTGCGAACCGTCGACTCCGACGACGACCACGCCGAGGTCGCCCTCGTCGTGCGTCCAGTTGTCCGGTACGACGACCAGGGATGTCCGGGAGAGCGCCGTACAGACCTGTGAGATCGAACCGAGACTCAGCTCGGCGAATCCACCACGCCCACGCCGGCCGATCACCAGCAGGGCGGCGGACCGGGCGACGTCCAGCAGCACCTCGGCGGGATGACCGTTCCGGACCTCGAGGGTCGCGTCGGTGAAGCCGAGTTCGGCAAGTTCGTCGGCGGCATCCTCGAGGACCTCGGCGCCGTCGTCGATGTCCGGAGTGGCACCGAGGGGATGGGCCGGTTGGTCGTCGTCGGCGACATGTACGGCGCGGATTCCCCAGCTTCGCCGCATGGCCAGGTCGACGGCCCAGTCCAGGGCGAGGAGGCCGTCGCGTGATCCGTCGATCCCGACCACGATCGTCGGGCGAGCGTCTGCGGACATGACCGTCACCTTTCCCTCGATGGGCGGTGTGTTTCCAGGGAACCCCGTCGCCGCGGAGCCGAGGAGTGCCGGATGACAGCACCGTGCTGGGGCGAACGGCCTTCGTGTCGGTCGGACACCCTGTCCGGCCGGGGCCTTTCGGCCCTGGGAGCCCTGCCACGCGGGCGATCGAATGGACTCGTGAGGGATACGGGCTGCCGGCCCGGCGCAGACCCTGAGCTGACTGTCCGGATCCAGCAGACCACGACCGTGTCCCTCGCCGTACTTCGGCGGGCGTCCGAACCGGCGCCTCGGCACAGCGGCCGGGAGGGGCGGATGAACCAGGCCCGCCGATGATGCACCGACTCCAGAGCCGAGGAACGCGATGACGACATTCCTGCCGGCCGGCGTTCGCGACGAACTGCTCCGGGCGGCCGTCGCGGCGCCCTCGGTCCACAACACCCAGCCCTGGAAGTTCCGCTTCCGCGACCGGGTGGTCGAGGTGCACCGCGACCCGGCGCGCGAGCTGCCGGCCGAGGATCCCGATCGGCGGATGCTGTACCTGTCTCTCGGCGCCGCGGCGTTCAACCTCCGGGTCGCCGCCGCCCGGCACGGCCACGGCACCGACATCAGGTACGTGCTCGATCGTGCTCGTCCTGGGCTCGTCGCCGAGGTCGAGTTGCTGACGCCTGGCCCGGAGGCCGAACAGTTGCGGCTGCTGGCGCCGTACCTGGCCCTGCGCAGGACCAACCGGCAGCCGTATTCCGGCCGCCGGGTCCCGGTGGACGTCCGTGAGTTGCTGGTGCTGACCGCCCGGCTGGAAGGGGCCGAGCTCGAGTGGCCGACCGCGGCGACTCGGCGCGAATGGTTGCAGCTGGCAAGCGACGATGCGGGCGCTCTCGACGACGAGGACCCGGACCGGACCGCCGAGCGGCGTCGCTGGGTCGGGGGCGTCCGGGTCGGTGACGGCGTTCCGCGCAGTGCGCTGGGGCCGCGGGGCCCCCGGGGTACGTCGCCGGTCCG
Source organism: Kribbella sp. NBC_01510 (assembly GCF_045040325.1). NCBI lineage: Bacteria > Bacillati > Actinomycetota > Actinomycetes > Propionibacteriales > Kribbellaceae > Kribbella > Kribbella sp. NBC_01510. The sequence goes on from NZ_CP109418.1 coordinate 4,685,000, forward strand.
GGACCTGGCCGCCACTCCCACGGACGAGAACCGGGAGCTCGCGAGCTTCGAGCCGAAGCCGCAATTGGCCGTGCTCTCGACCCGTCACGACAGTCGGCCCCACTGGCTTCGGGCCGGGCAGGCGCTGGAGCGAGTTCTCCTCGAGGCGACCGCCCGGGGATTGTCGACCTCCCTGCTGAACCAGGCGATCGAGCACGACGCGCTGCGGTGGCTCGTCAACGATCCACTCGGCCCGTGGCGGCGCCCGCAGGCCATCATCCGCGTCGGCTACGGTCCGCCCGTCCCGCTGACGCCGCGCCGCCCGATCGCCGACGTACTGCTCGACTGAGCCTGCTCCGGGAGCGTCGCCGTCTCGGTATCGTGATTACGACGTACTGAACGCCGCCAGGCCGGCAGTCAGTCCTCGTGACGGTGCAGGGCTCCGACGACGGACAGGTCGCCAGCCGCGAGGCGGCCGTAGATCGCACTGCCTAGCACGACAGCGTCCTACGGCTCGACGGTCTTGACTCGGCGACGTCGTGCCCGTGCGTACGGAGCTCGTCGCCGATCGGTCCAGCGATGTCGGCGGTCGCGCCCATCTTGCTGGCATAGGCAACCAGTAACTTCCTGGACATCGTGACCCCTTCTGGTCAGTTCCAGCACACCAGTCATAACCCGATCGCGGGCAGCGCCGAACGACCTTGGTCAGTGGGCATCAGGGACTTCGACCGCCGAGCGTGGAATGACGGCGACCGGGCAGGGCGCCTGGTGCAGCACCGTCTGGCTCACCGAGCCGAGGAGGAGCCCGGAGAAGCCGCCCCGGCCACGCGACCCGACGACCAGGAGCTGGGCGTCGGCAGACCACTCGAGCAGCAGCTCGGCAGGGTGACCGGTCACCTCGATGAACTCAGCGGCTCGCGCGTCCTGGTGGGCCCGGAGCGCGGCCGTGAGGTCGTGGTCGTCGTCCTCGTCCTCAGCCAGGACCGTAACGATCCGGGCGACGAGCCCGTGCCGTCGCGCGTACCCGAGCCCGAAGTCGATCGCAGCGTCCGCGGCCGGCGAGCCGTCGTACCCGATCACCACCCGGCTGCCGACGGCCAGGTCCACGCCGGGTCGTACGACGACTACCGGGCAGTGAGCATGGGTGGCGAGCTCCATGCCGGTGGAGCTGACGAGGAGACCGACGAGCCGGCCGGAAACCCGGCTGCCGAGCACGATCAGCTCGGCGCACCGGGACTCCGCGAGCAGGACAGCGGCGGGAAAACCATCGGCCCGGCTCGCTGTCACTGGCAGGCCGGGCTCGAACTTCCGCGCCAGCTCGAGAGCATCAGCGACGATCCCGTCGGCATACGCCCACAGTCCCGGTGCGACGTCGCTCGCCCCGAGCGGCACCTTGAACTCGGCCCAGACGAAGGCGTGGACCAGATGCAGCCCGACACCCCGCGCGGCCGCCTCGGCGGCTCCCCAGCGGATCGCGTTCTCGCAGTCGGGCGCGCCGTCGATACCTATGACCACTCTCTTCTCCGCCATGCCGATCTCCTCCGGGCGGGTGTTGTCACGGTCACGATGCCGGGTGGACCGTCTCGCTCGCAGAGGCGAAGGTCCCCAGGGTGCGGTGCCAACGGCTCTGTCTGCCGTACGGCCGGTTGCGATGGGCTGGTGGGGTGTCGAGAGGATACGTCATGACGGCGATCGAGCAGGCAGAGGGACGGCCCGGCGCGGGCTGGGATGTCCTCGCCTCGGATGGGTCGGTCGTGCGGATCCGTCCGCTCCGGGAGGAGGACGAGCAGGCGTTGGACGCGATGAACCAACGGGTGTCCGACCGGTCGATCTACCTTCGCTTCTTCGGGATGAGCAGGAGGCTGGCCGACGAGCACACGCACCATCTGGCGACCGCGCACGACGGGCACGTCGTGCTGGTGGCCGAGTAGGGCGATCAGCTGGTGGGCGTAGCGAGTTACGAACCGCTGCGCGCCGGCGAAGCCGAGATGGCCTTCCTGCTCGAGGATTCGGTCCACGGCCGTGGGATCGGGACGCTGCTGCTGGAGCAGCTCGCGGCGATGGCACGCGAGAAGGGCGTCCAGCGGCTGCGCGCCGACACACTCGCCGAGAACGCCGGGATGCTGCGTGTCTTCGCCAACTCCGGCTTCGAACAGGTCCGCAGGCTCGAGAGTGGTGTCGTCGAGCTGGTGCTGGACACGGCATACCGGCCGTCGACGCTGGAGCGGATGGCCGACCGCGAGCGTGCAGCCGAGAGCCGCTCGCTGCACCGCGTGTTCGCTCCGCGGGCGGTCGCGGTCGTTGGGGCCGGTCGCAAGCCCGGCGGTGTCGGCCATGAGGTGCTCCTGAACATCGTGAATGGCAACTTCACCGGCGCGGTCTTCGCGGTCAATCCGCACGCGGACCGGATCGCGGAGCTTCCGGCGTATCCGTCGATCTCGGCTGTCCCCCACGAGATCGATCTCGCGGTGATCGCCGTTCCGGTCGAGCAGGTGCGAGGGGTGTTGACGGAGTGTGGCGAGCGGGGTGTCGCGGGCGCGGTCGTCCTGACGTCTGGCTTCTCGGAGCTCGGGGCCGCCGGGCGCGAGGTCCAGCAGGAGATCCTCGAGATCGCGCGTCGGCACAGCATCCGGCTGATCGGGCCGAACTGTCTCGGCCTGATCAACACGGCGCCCGAGGTCAGTCTCAACGCGACTTTCGCCGAAGTGGCACCGACACCCGGATCGTTGGCGATCGCGGCCCAGTCGGGTGCGGTCGGTATCGCCGTCCTCGATCAAGCCGGCCGGAGCGGACTAGGCATCTCCGAATTCGTCTCCCTCGGCAACAAAGTCGATGTCAGCGGCAACGATCTGCTGCTGCACTGGTGGGGCGACCCGCGGACCATGGTGATCGGGCTCTACTTGGAGTCCTTCGGCAACCCCCGCAAGTTCGGCGGACTCGCCCGCCTGGTCGGCCGGACGAAGCCGATCCTGGTCGTGAAGGGGGGTCGCTCGGCGGGCGGCCGGCGCGCAGGCGTGTCGCACACTGCCGCAGTGGCGACGCCGGAGACTGCTGTCGACGCGCTGTTCGCGCAGTCCGGAGTACTGCGGATGGACACCGTCGAGGAACTCGTGGAGACGGCCCGGGTGCTCGCGGCCGAGCCGCTGCCGCGTGGCCGCCGCGTCGCCGTCATTGGCAACGCGGGTGGCGCCGGGGTACTCGCGGCGGATGCGGCCGGACGGCTCGGGCTGGAGTTGCCGGAGCTGAGCCAGGCCGTGCAGCGTGAGCTCGAACCGCTCGGTGCAGTTGGAAGCGGGAATCCCGTCGACCTCGGCGCAGCCGCGTCACCGAGGTGCCTGGCACAGGCGTTGAAGGTCGTCGTCGACAGCGCCGAGGTCGACACCGTCCTGGTCTGCTACGCCGCGACTCGCGCCGGCCGGGTGGACGACATCTACCATGCGGTCGCCACCTCCGCAGTCCAAGCCGATGTGCCGATCGTGGTGAACTGTGTCGGTGCGACCCACGCCGCGCCGGAAGTCGTGCTGGCGGATGGCCGCCGCTTGCCCGTGTTCCCGTTCCCGGAGAGCGCCGTGCGTGCCTTGGCCCACGCCGTTCAGTACGCCGAATGGCGGTCGAGGCCGCAGGGCGCCGTACCGGAGCTATCTCGGGTCGATGCCGCCGGTGCCCGAGTTATGGTCCGGCGATCCCTGGCGCACACCCTGGACGGCGGTTGGCTGGATCCGCAGGAGGCCGGCCAGCTCCTGCAGTGCGCCGGAGTTCCGACAATCCCGGTCGTTGCCGCGTCGAGTCGCTCGGAGGCGATCCGGGCGGCTGAGACGGCCGGCTATCCGGTCGCGCTGAAGACGGCTGCTCCGGGCGTACTGCACAAGACCGAGATCGGCGGCGTCCGCGTGGGACTGGCCAACGCGGTCCAACTGGCCACGGCGTACGACGAGATCGCCGCAGCAGCCGGAGATCCGCAGGTCGTGGTCCAGGCGATGGCGCCGAGTGGAACCGAGCTGGTGATCGGGGTCGTGCGGGACAGGCTGTTCGGCCCGCTGCTGATGGCCGGCAGCGGCGGGATCCTCACCGACCTGCTGGCCGACCGTCAATGGCGAGGACTGCCACTCACGGACCTGGACGCGGCCGAGATGGTGCGCTCGCTGCGCTGCGCACCGTTGCTGGCCGGCTATCGCGGCGCGCAGGCCGCTGACCAGGACGCCGTGCTAGAGGTCATCCATCGCGTCGCCTGGCTTGCGGAGATGGTTCCTGAGCTGGCCGAACTCGACATCAACCCCCTGACGGCGTCGCCGTCCGGCGCATTCGCGGTCGATGTCCGGATGCGCCTCACGCCGGCGACGCCCGAGCCCGACTGGTACGCGCGGCGATCAGGCCTGATCAGAGCTTGATGCGCTCGAGGTGGCTCGGCATCACCGCGGTCCAGCCGAGCTCGTCCTGGATCCTCCGGGCGAGCTCGGCGCGGGCGTGGTCCTCACCGTGAACGATATGGACGACCTCAGGAGTCCGAGGCATGGAGGAGAGCCAGCTGATCAGCTCGTCGGCGTCGGCATGGGCGGAGAACTCGGACAGTCCGACGACCTTGGCGCGGACCGGAATGTACCGGCCGTGGATCTTGACCGAGCGAGCGCCCTCGAGCAGAGCCCGGCCACGGGTTCCCGGCACCTGGAAGCCCGGGAGTACGACGGTGTTCCGCGCACCCGGCAGCAGTCTGGCCAAGTGATGCAGTACTCGGCCGCCGGTCGCCATGCCGGACGCCGAGATGACGATGGACGGTCGTCCGGGATCGCTGATCCGGATGGACTCCTCCACCGAATGGATCAGGCGCAGGTCGCCGGGATCGAACGGATCCGGGCCGCCGACGATCTCGGGCCGCAGCTCGGGTGACTTGGCGGAGACGGCTGCGCGGTAGACGTTCAACGCTGCCAACATGGGCTGTTCACGTAGACGGGGAGCCGCGGGATGAGGCCGTCGCGGGCCAGTCCAGTGAGTTCGTGCAGCAGTACCGCCGTCCGGTCGATGGCGAAGGCGGGCATCAGGACGACACCGCCGCGGGCGGTCGTCGCACGGATCAGCCGGGCAAGCCGCGCGTGGTCGAGCGGCTGGTGGCGGCGATCGCCGTACGTTGCCTCGACCAGGATGGTGTCGACAGCCGGCGGAAGCTCGGGTGGGAGGAGCAGTGGATGCTCCTGGCGGCCGAGATCGCCGCTGACGAGCAGGCGGCTGCTGTCGAATTCGAGGACGGCGAACGCGGAGCCGAGGATGTGGCCGGCTCGGTGGAGATCGACCGTGGCGCCGCCGGGCACTTCGACCCGGCCGGCGGACGGCGCGAAGAGCCGGATGGCTCGCTCGGCGTCGGCGGTGTCGAACAACGGCAGCGGCGGATCGTGTCTCGAGTACCCCTCAGCCCGGGCGTGCTGTGCATCCTCCACCTGGAGATGCGCCGCGTCACGGAGCACGATCGACGCGACCTCCGCCGTACCAGGGGTGCAGATCACCGGACCGGTGAAGCCCTGCCGGACCAGCCCGGGCAGGTAGCCGCAGTGGTCGAGGTGGGCGTGGGTGAGCACGACGGCGGAGACCGATGCCGGATCGACCGGGAAGGGATCCCAGTTGCGCCGGCGCCACCGGGCGTCGCCCTGGAACAGGCCGCAGTCGACCAGGATCCGTTGTCGGTCCCGCTCGATCAGGAACTTGCTTCCGGTCACCGTACCGGCGGCGCCGAGGAAGGTGAGGCTCGTCATCGCGCGTCCTCGAGGATCCAGTCGTCCGAGGCGCTGTTCTCCGCCAGGTGAGCGAGATCGGCCTCCCAACGCTCGATCTCCTGCTGCAAGGTGGTGGTCATGACTGCTCCTTGGTGGGAAGGAAGTCGGCGACCGGCAGGCGGGCCGTGTGCGGCCCGGGCCGGCTGCGGCCGAAGCGGATGATCATGTGGGCGTGTCCAGGCCGCTGGGTGAGGTGCTGGACCTTGCGGCGCAGGTCCTCGAACTCGAGCGGCTGGTTGAGGAACGACGCGCTGACACCCATGCGGGTCGCGGTGAGCAGGACGCGTTCGAGTGCGACTCCGGCGGTGACCTGGTCTGCGGGCTCGTCGTAAACGGTGGACAGTACGGCGACATCCGGGTGGGCCTCGAAAGTCGTCTCCTGGCGCATCCGATCCAGCGGCTGGGCGGCCAGGTCGCGGACTGTCGCCGGGTAGCTGGTCGAGCGTGGTCCGAGGGCTGAGCTGGGGATGCCTTCGGTGGTGCGTTCTCCGCCGACCCAGTGGGCGCGTTCGGCACGGCGATGCCAGTCCCTGATCTCGCGGAGGTCGGTGTCGAGCACCATCTCGAGCACGGTGTGGATCTCGGGCTCGCCGAGCCGGGTCAGCTCGGCACCTTCGGCGTACGCCGCATGCATCAGGGCGACCCGGACATCCTCGGCCAACGGTCCGTCGTCGGACGGCTGACGATCGGTGTGGCGGTGCGGGATCTGGACCGCGAGGGCGCGCAGTTCCTCGTTCCGGGCGCCGGTGGGCTCAACGACGATGCGCGCCAGCAGGTCGGGCTCTTCGGGGTACGGCGCGAGGCCGAACCAGGTGCCGTAACCGAGGGACTCGGCCGCGCACCGGAGGTTGAAGGTGGCGGCCCCGGCCGCAATCCGCATCGCCCGGCCGGTGAGATCCTCGGCGGGCAAGGTGCGTAAACCGTCCAGGAAGACATCAACGACATGACCCTGTACTCGAACCGCCAGGGCTGTGTGTTGTGCATGCTCGGCGCGGCGATGGCCGCCGCGAGCAGGATGTCGAGGTGCTCCGTCGGCAGTTGCAGATTGGACACTTGGGCGCTCCTCCCACTGGTGCTCCTACTTCAGTGTGGCCACTTGGAGGCGGGTGGCGCTGCGGGCAGGAGTCCCGATTCGCGAGGCCGTTCGGCGGTTGGTCAGTCGGTCGGTGCGGTGAGCTCGACCACGGTGCCGTGGGGCTCGTTGTCGGTGAGCCGTACCGTTCCGCCGAGAGCTTGGGCCCGTTCGGTCAGGTTGCGCAGACCGCTGCTGCGTGTGCTGGAACCGATGCCGATGCCGTCGTCCCAGATGCGGGCGATGACCTGCCCGGAACCGACCGTGACCTCGACTTTTGTCTGGGTCGCCTGGGCGTGGCGGACGATGTTGGACAGCGACTCCCGGATGGTGGCCAGGATCTGTGGTCGGACGGTCGCCGGTACGACGGTGTCGATCGGGCCGGTGCAGATCAGTTGGGGGCGGCAGCCGAGTGGTTCGGCGTATTCGGCGACTAGGGCCTGTATGTCACCGCACAGTGAGCTGGCGTCGGGGGGTTGTTGGAGTTCGAGGATCGCGGCGCGGAGGTCGTGGATGGTGGTGTCCATGTCGTCGACCGCGCTGCTGATGCTCCGGGCGGGTCAGTCGGTGCATGCCCTGGAGCTGCAGACCGGTGGCGAACAGGCGCTGGATCACCACGTCGTGTAGGTCCCGGGCGATCCGGTCGCGGTTCTCGAGCACTGCGAGCATGTCGGGGTCGTGCTGCGCCTGGGCGCGTTCCAGCGCCAGGGTGGCCTGGCCGGCGAACATCCGGACCAGATCGGCGCCCTCGGAGATCCGGGTGTTCGCTCCTTGTTCCGAGGCCACGATCAGCAGGCCGCCGGTGCCGGTGCTGCCGGACGGCAGCGGCGCCATCATCGTACGGCCGAGATTCGCCGCCTCAGGGAAGTCTGCCGTCCCGCCGGCGTCCTTCAGGAACTGAGCCAGGTCCTCGATGACGACCTGCTCGTCCCTGGCGGTCGCGCGGCCGAGGATGGGAAAGTCCGCCGGGACCTGGCGGCCGAGGAAGCGGTTGAACTCCGGTGGTCCGTCGACGGCGCGCATGACCAGGTCGGTGCCCTCGGCGAGCAGCACTGCCGCGACCCGCGCTTCGGCGAGTTCGCGGGATCGCTGGGCGATCAGCTGGAGCGCCTGCTCGGGATCGAACTCGCCGGGCATCAACTGGGTGATCTCGGCGGTCACCTCGTGCCAGCGCCGGCGCTGCTCGGTGTCGGCGTACAGCCGGGCGTTGTCGATCACCACCCCGGCGGCAGCGGCGAGCACGGTCACCGTGCGTCGTCGTCCTCTGTGAAATCGGCGCCACCGGTCTTCTCGGTCAGGTACAGGTTGCCGAAGACATGATCGCGGGTCGGATCGGTGCGCCCAGGAAGCTCTTCATCGGCGGGTGGTTCGTCGGGAGCGGCTGATGGACCCCGCGCGCCGAGTGTCAGCCGAGCTGTGAGGTTCGCGGTCGCTGCGGCGCGGGTTCGCTGTTTCACAGGTGGTCGCCTGTGAAACCGCTCGCAGCTCGCTGGGCTGGGGGCGCCCAGCTTCGGGACTTCTGGGCCAAGGAGCAGCTCCAGCTCGACACCATCGACGGCGCCCGGGAGTCTTTGTCGCGGAGGTGGTGATGCCGGTGCTGGTCAGCGGTGAGGACGGGCAGGCCCGGCTGCAACGCCTGGCCTAGGGCTTCCTGGACTACGTCAAACGCCGCGTTTTCCCCGGTGGGTGCCTTTTCGTCCGGGCCGCCGCGGAGCCGGCGGCAGCCCGGGCCTGGTGCACGACAAGATCGCCGCCTACCAGCGCGACTGGCGCGACCTGCTGCTCGACCAGGCCGAGAAGCGCCTACGAACGTGGGAAGATCGACGGCGACCCGGCGCAACTCGCCTTCGAGATCGGTGCGCTGCTGGCCGGAGCCAGCCTGCTCGCGGTCCTACATGAAGACGACACCGCCTGCGACCGCGCCGGAGCGGTAGTGCGTGCTCGACTGGGAACCGAGTGACCTCAGCAGCGGACCTGACTCACGTCGCGGGACGGAGCCACCCGTCCCAACTCTGGATCGCGACGAAACCCATCACCTCGTAGACAACCCCGCCGTCGCCGCTGGCGATCAGCATGGCCCGGCGAGGGCCCACCCGCGGGCCACAACACGGACCGGCCGGGGTTGTTGCCTACGCCCGCGACGCGAGCGATCATCCTGTAATGGGTGGGAACCCGGTCCCGACGTTCTGTCCGCTGTGCGTGTCGCGATGCGGGGCGCGCGCCGAAGTTGAGGACGGGAAGTTCGTCGCACTGCACCCCGACCCGTCCCATCCGACCGGCAAGGCAATCTGTTTGAAGGGCAAGGCTGCGCCGGCGATCCTCTACCACCAGTCGCGGCTCCTCCACCCCTGGAGGCGAACCAAGCCCAAGGATTCCGTGGACCCGGGGTGGGAGCCGATCTCCTGGGACGAGGCCCTGGACACAGTTGCCGAACGGCTCTTGGCCGTCGCTGCCTCGGATGGGCCGGAGTCGGTGGGCTTCGCCTCGAGCTCGCCGTCCACGTCGGCGGTCAGCGATGCCGTTGACTGGGTCCAGCGGCTGATCCGTGCCTTCGGCAGCCCGAACTACTGCAACTACATGGAGTTGTGCGGGTGGGGCCGGTACCTCGCACCGCTCTACACGTTTGGCTCGTCCGTGCCTGGCGTCTATCTTCCGGATCTCGAGAATGCTGGCTGCATCCTCTTCTGGGGGTACAACCCGTCCGTCGCCCGCCTCGCCCACGCCACGAGCGCCGCAGCGGCAGTGGCACGCGGCGCGAAGCTGGTCGTCGTCGACCCTCGCAAGGCGGGCCTGGCAGCCAAGGCCCATCACTGGCTTCGGGTGAGGCCGGGCACCGACGCGGCGCTCGCTCTGTCCCTGGCGCACGTGATGATCGAGAACGGCTGGTACGACGCCGACTTCGTCCGCGACTGGACCAACGCCGCCGACGAGGTCCGGGGTCGTCCCGTGTGGGAGCGTCTCGCAGCGCGTTGTGCCGAGTTCCCACCCGAGGTGGCAGCGGAGATAACGGGCGTGCCGGCTGCGGAGATCGTGGCCGCAGCCCGGACGCTGTGGGAGGCCCGACCGGTCGCGTTCTACACCTGGAGCGGGCTCGAGCAGCACAGCGGCGCCACGCAGACCATCCGGGCGATCGACGTCCTCTACGCCCTGACTGGCAGCCTGGACGTCCCGGGCGGGAACGTGCTGTTCGAAGCGGTGCCATCAAACCCGATCGATGGCAAGGAGTTCCTCTCCGAATCGTGCCCGCCTGCGGTGGGCGCCGCTGAGCGGCCGCTAGGGCCGGCGCGGTTCGGGTTCGTCACCGGCGAGGACTTCTACACCGCTGTCCTCGACCGGCGGATCAAGGCGCTTGTTGGTTTCGGCGGCAACCTGGTGATGGCCCACGCCGACAGCCTCCGTGGTCGCGAAGCACTGCGCCGCCTGGACTTCTTCGTCCAGGCCGACTTGTTCCTGACTCCCACGGCCGAGCTCGCCGACATCGTGCTGCCGGTGACGTCCCCGTTCGAGTCCGAGGCCCTGAAGATCGGTTTCGAGTACAGCCAGGAGGCGCAGTCGCTGGTCCAGTTGCGACAGCCACTGGTCGCGCCGCGCGGCGAGGCCCGCTCCGATCTGCAGATCGTGTTCGACCTCGCCACGCGGCTCGGCCTCGGCGCGCACTTCTGGGACGGCGACATCGAGGCGGCGTTGCGGCATCAGCTCGCGCCGAGCGGAATCACGTTGGAGGAGCTGCGGGCTCATCCGGAAGGGGTGCGGGTGCCGTTGACGACGCGGTACCGCAAGTACGCCGACACCGGGTTCGCCACGCCGTCAGGGAAGGTGGAGTTGTATTCGGCCACGCTGGCCGGCCACGGGTATTCACCGCTCCCCACGTTCGAGGAGCCGCTCACCAGCCCTCGCTCCAGGCCGGACCTCGCCGAGCGGTACCCGCTCGTCCTCAGCTGTGCGAAATCGCTGTTCTTCTGCGAGACCCAGCACCGACAGGTCGCTGCCCTGCGCAAGAGTGCACCGGACCCGCAGGCCGAGATGCACCCCTCCACGGCCGCGGCCCGCGGCATCTCGAAGGGGGACTGGGTCTCCATCAACACCCCGTGCGGCAGCGTCCGGGCGCGCGCGAAACTCAACGCCAACCTCGACCCGGACGTCGTCTTCGCCGAGCACGGCTGGTGGGAGTCCTGCGACGAACTGGGGCTGCCGGGCTACCCGCCCTACGGCCCGGAGAGTGCGAACCTCAATCTCGTCCTGCGCCAGACACCCAGCGACCCGATCAGCGGCAGCTCCCCCCTACGCGCAAGCGTCTGCGACATCGCCCCGCTCAGGACCGCTTCCGAGGAGGAGTAGGCCTCGAACATTGCCGGCCCCGGCGCTGCTCAGTGATCTGTGAGCTGGTCAGCGGAAGGACAGACTTACGGAGTTGGGGTTCAGCAGCGCGAGATAAATCGGGCAGCGTTCCTCCCACGCGCGCTGCATCGCGGCGACCCGCTCGGGATCGCTCGGCGAGCTCACCTGGATCACGATCCCCAGATCGGTCAGCGTGGGATCGTGACCGTCCAGGGCGACCAAACGGGACCCCATTGCAGCGCACTCTGTGGCGCAGGAACTGGCGGGTGCGCCGGCTTCGTCACGGACGGCGCTGAGCGTGACCTCACACGTTCCGGTCCGCGCCGCTGCGGGGCGCTCGCCGTGCCTAGTCGACGTGCCTGACCTCCCGGTCTTGCCGGCGCGCGTCACGCCCGGCGAGAACGGGTGGCGGCGCGTCGGAGGACGACAGCGACGAGCGGCCCGGCGACGATGAGCGTCAACCAGACGGTCGATATCACAATGACCTCGAAGAGATCTCCCGGATCGATCCCGCGCGCCGCCACCGCAGTTGCGAGGCTGAGCACGAAGAGCCACCGGATCGTCCGCTCGACCTTTGTCGGTTGTGTGAACACCGGGGCGAGGCAGGCGAGGGCGAGGGTCATCAGTAGGCATCCGAGCTCCTCGAGAGCGATGAAGACACCGTTCGGGTTGTACTGCGTGAGAATCGCGCAGCCGGCGAGTTGGCCCTTCTTGAGACTCGGCTGCATCACAGTGACCTGGATGAAGTAGTCGATGAGCAGGACTGCGGCCGCGACGACCGCGAGACAGAGCCCGAGCAGGCTGAAGATTCTGCGCGTCGGAGGGGCGTACTCGTGCACCGACGCGGTGAATGCGACGAAGAGGAGCATCAGCAGCATGGCCGGGTACATCCACAGGTAGTCCCCAGGCCATTGATCGGCGCTGACGTCGCTCGTGAAGGGATACGGGACGTCGTTCGGGAGGGCCGTCAGACGTCCCGTCCCTTTCGCACTGTGGGATAAGCGAGAGCGACGAGAACGTGTCGCTCACCCAACGCTCGTCGCTTCCGTGGTGGAAGGAGGTGCGGATAACCCGCAACGATGTCCTCGCGGCACAACTGGCCGCGGTCCGGTGCTGCGGCAAATCCCGTTGCGTCGTGGTCGCCGGCACACTCGCGACCGACCCGTACACCGGTCGCAGGATCGAGTTCCGAAAAGCCATCCGGCCAAGGTGCACATCGACCACATCTACCAGCTCGCGCTGGCCTGGGACATGGGCGCGGCCCGCTGGCCGAAACAGCGGCGGGTCGACTTCGCTAACGACCAAGCCGCGAACCTGCTGGCCGTTGACGGGCCGGCGAACGCGTCCAAGAACGATGACGGGCCGGGCGAGTGGATGCCGATGAACCGCGGCTACCCCTGCACCTATGTGCTGCGGTACCTGCAGGTGGCACGATCTCCACACCGCTCACGAGATCGTGGCCGGAGTGGGTGTCAAGGTGTCAACGGGCCGCGCCTGTTCTCACGGTCAGTGCGATCCGTCTGCGTATGCGTCCTCGTCGAGGCGTCGAGCGTTTCTTCTGCAGGCGGCCTCCTACTTTGGTCAGCATTCATTTGAGGCACTCTGCGCAGCCCGTGTGATCGCCAAGCGATCACACGGGTTCAGGCCCGGTCAGCGGTAAGGTGCCGATCACGGCTTTGATGTCCGCTTTCGGGCCTGTGTTGTAGGGGAGTTTGGACAGCAGCATGCCCAATGCGCAGGTGTTGGTGACTGCGGCGAAGGCGAGCCCGGCACCGAGGGCGGTGCCGACCAGGTGCGCGCCGGGAACCACAAGACCGGCCAGCCCGCTGACCAGCACGGTGGTCCCGGCCGCCAGGCGCACTTGGCGTTCGAGGTCCCAGCGGGGCTTGCCGTGCATCACCGGGCATTGCGCGGCTTCCCAGGCGAGCATGCCGCCGGCGAGTACGCGTAGGTTCGGCAGGCCCGCTTCGGCGAGGGCCTGCTGGGCCTGGCCGGCCCGGTTGCCGGAGCGGCAGATCAGCACGACCTGTTCGTCGAGGTGCTGCCGCAACTCCGTGCGGTGCTCGCGCAGGGTGTCGAGCGGGACGTTGTACGAACCCGGGATGTGCGCGGTATGGAACTCGCCCGGGGTCCGCACGTCCAGCAGCCGCGGGGCGCCCTCGCCGCGCAGTAGCTCGCGCAGGACGGCGGGAGTCAGCTTTTCGGTCTGTCTCGATGACGGTTCGGTGGTGGAAATGACTGCCTCGCATGAAGAGGTGGGATTGAGGAGTTGGGCATGACGTCAGCGCTGGGCGCCGGCCTCCGGTGAGCGGGAGCCAGGCGCCATACCCGTCGAGCAGGTCGGACACGTGATCCCGGCGGGTGTGCCGGCGCAGGCTGGCGACGGTGGACACACCGCAGCCCGCCGGCTCAGGCGCGGCCGATCAGCTTGTCGAACCAGCCGGTTCGGCCGGTCGGCTCTGCGGTGTGGCCGGAGCATCGTTGGGAGGCGGGGACGCCTGCCATGACCTGCTTGACGTGTTGGCCGCATCCGGCCCAGGTCGTCTTGCCGCACGTTTTGCAGGTGACTGTTCTGCACATGGTGGTTCTCCCTCGGATCGTCGGGTTGTGCTGGACAGTGGGTGGGGGGTCAGATGAGTGCGGGCACGGCCTGCCAGGCGGTGTAGCCGGCGACCAGCACGAGCAGCACCGTGAACGCTGTCTGGAGTTTGGTGGTGTCGAGGCGCGCCGTCAGCCGGGCGCCGGTCCAGCCGCCCAGGACTGCCGCAGCGGTGAGCACCGCAACCAGGCTCCGGTTCGGTTGGGTGCCGGCGCCGGCTCGGACCGCCAGCGCCGACGCCGAGGTGATGGTGATGACGACTAGCGAGGTTCCGGCGGCATACTCCATCGGCAGCTTGAGCGCGAGCATCAGAGCAGGCACCACCAGGAAGCCGCCGCCGACGCCGAGGAAGCCTGTGAGCACGCCGACGGCGGTGGCAGTGACGAGCACCTTGAGTGCTTGTGGGCATTGGCACGCGAACCTGGGCGAGAAGGTGATGATCGGGTTGTCGACATGGGCTGGCCGGCGTTCTGCTGGCAGGCCATGACGAGTGCGGATCTGGCGGACGACCAGCACTGCGGCGATCACGAGGAGCAACGCGGCGAAGGCGGCCAGAAGTACGGGCTCTGGGACCAGGCTGGAGGCTTTCGCGCCGGCTGCGGCGCCGCCGATGGCAGCCACGCCGAACGTCAGGCCCCTTGCGAGTAGGGCGGCGCCGGAGCGGTAGGCGGTGACGGCTGCGACCATGGCGGTGAGGCCGACGATGACGAGCGACCCCGTTGTCGCCTGTGCCGGGGACTGCCCGAGGACGTAGACGAGGACCGGGACGGCGAGGACGGACCCGCCGCCGCCGAGCGCGCCCAGGCTGAGCCCGATGAGCGCGCCCGCTACGGCTGCGATCGCGAGAATCACGCTTCCGCGCCTGCCAGCGGCAGACCTGTCTGCTTCGCGTTGTCGAAGGAGTCGTCGATCGCGACCACGGGGTGCCCGAAGGCGTCGAGCAGCGATGCGGCGACCGATGCGCGGTAGCCGCCGGCGCAGTGCACCCAGACCTCCCCACTGGGGATCTCGGACAGCCGCCCGGGCAACTCGTGGATCGGGATGTTGAGCGCCCCCTCGATCCGGGAGGCGGCGAATTCGTCGCTGCGGCGCACGTCCAGCACGGTGACGTCTCGATGGTGGCGGACCTGAGCAAGGTCGGCGAAGGTCGCGATCGGGAACGCCGCGACGCGGCGTCCGGTGCCGGCAACCCAGTCCTCGGGCTTGCCGGTGGCGTGCGCTGCCGGCCGGTCGATGCCGATCCGGACCAGCTCACGCTGGGCCTCGGCCACGTCCTCGGCCGACTCGCCGAGCAGGGTGAGGGGGGTGCCCCACTCGATCAGCCAGCCCAGGTAGGTGGCGAAGGCGCCGTCGAGCCCGAAGTTCAGCGAGCCGGGCACGTGCCCGGCTGCGAACAGGGTGCGGGTGCGCAGGTCCACGACCCATTCCCCGGCATCGATCCGTCGCCGCAGCTCGGCGGGGTCTGCCTTGGTCGGCGTCGAGAGGTCCGGCTCGGCCGGGCCGGCGGTGTTGGCCGGCGCCATGTGTGCGTAGTAGGCGGGGTAGGCGCTGAGGCCGGCGAGCAACTCGCGGACGTAGGTCTCCTCGTCCTGGATCAGTACCGGATTGGTCTGCCTCTCCTGGCCGATCGTCGACGACGACGCCTCGGACTGGGTCGCGGAGCAGAACGATCCGAAGCCATGGGTCGGGAACACCTCGGCTGTGTCGGGCAACAGAGCGGCGAGCTTGTGGGCCGAGGCGTGCTGTGCACGGACCAGGTCGTCGGTGTGGTCCGGACCGAGCAGGTCGGGGCGACCTGTGGCGCCGTACAGCAAGGATCCGCCGGAGAAGACGGCCAGTTGCGCGTTGCTGGCCGCGTCGGTGAGTGTGTACGACAGGTGGGTGAAGGTGTGTCCCGGTGTGGCGATCGCGGTGACTCGCATCCGTGCACCGATCTCGACGACCTCACCGTCCCGGATCGGCGTGCGCTCGAAGGACACCTTGTCCCTGGCGTTGACCAGGTACGCCGCACCGGTTCGCCGAGCCAATGCCAGCCCCCCGGTGACGTAGTCGTTGTGGATGTGGGACTCGAACACGTGGGTCAGCCGCAGGCGGTGCCGTTCGAGCAACGCGATCACCCGGTCGATGTCACGCTGGGGGTCCACCACGAAGGCCTGTTCGCCGTCGTGCACCAGATAGCTGCGGTCGCCCAGTGTCGGTGTCTCGAGGGAGATCACCGTGATGCCGGCAGAGTTGGCCGGATGTGTCCGGTCGATGGCTTCAGTCATGTCTGTTCCAAGGGGTGTGTCAGGGTTTGGGTTTAGGCGCGGGGTTCGTTGCCGGTGACGACGGCGCGACGCGAACGGATCCAGCCGCCCGTGCCGCCGGTCACCGAGTAGGCCTCGAAGCCGGCCCGGCGGAGGAAGTCGGTCATGGTGCGGCTGCGGTTGCCCGACGCGCACACGACATACACCGCGGCGTACCGATCGAGTTCGGCCAGGCGGCTGGGCAGCTCGCCCATCGGGATGAGAACAGCTCCCGGGACGTGGCCGACGACGTACTCGCTCGGCTCGCGGACGTCGATTAGCGCAGCGCCGGCTCTGACGGCTTCGGAGAGCTGGTCGACATCGATCTCGGGGATGGTCACCCGCATCGGGCAGGTCCTTTCGCTCGTTGTCCAAGTGATCAGGTCGATACCCCATGGGGTATCTAATGAACCTGACGATAACACCCCCTGGGGTATTCGCAAACATGGTCTGACTGCCGTCGGCGTGGCACTGAACCGTGTAGCTTGGCCAGAGCGGTCCGTGCGTACGCGTCGCCGTGGATGCGGTAGTCAAGGACGGGGTCGATCGCGCCCGACCCTTTGGTGTCGGCCTCTTTCCCGCTGAAACCGGCCGCGGTCACATCGCTGCCGGGAATACGGGTGGGGGTATGTGCGCTAATGTGGGTAACACCCTCCGGGGTATCGTCAAGTCAGACGGTTTTCGCCGTCGCAGAAGGAGTACCCGTGACCACCGTGAACCTCAGCAGAGCCGACTTCGAGCAGACGATCCTCGACAACGAGATCGTCCTGGTGGACTTCTGGGCATCCTGGTGCGGCCCGTGCCGCATGTTCGCGCCCATCTATGAGAAGGCCGCCGCCGCGCACGACGACATCGTGTTCGGCAAGGTCGACACCGAGGCGGAGCAGGCGCTGGCCTCGGCCGCCGGGATCACCTCGATCCCCACCCTGATGGCCTTCAAGGACGGCTCGCTGGTCTTCTCCCAGCCTGGCGCGCTGCCGGCCCAGGCGCTGGAGCAGGTCATCGCGGCGGTGCGTGACCTGGACATCGAGAAGGCGCGGGCGGATGCGGCGGACGAGCAGGGCGCGAGGAGCGCCTGATGCCCGGCTATACGCTCGCGACGACCGTCGAGCGGCCGTACGACGAGACCGTCGAAGCGGTCCGTGCGGCCCTCGCCGACCAGGGATTCGGCATCCTCACCGAGATCGACCTCAAGGCCACACTCGCGGCCAAGCTCGACGTCGACGTACCCCCGCAGGTAATCCTCGGCGCCTGCCGGCCGCCGCTGGCTTACCAGGCGCTGCAAGTGGAGCCGTCGATCGCCGCGCTGCTGCCCTGCAACGTCGTGGTCCGATCCGTGGACGAGGAGACCACCGTCGTCGAAGCTCTCGACCCTGACGCGATGATGGGGCTGTCCGACGCCCCGCAGCTGCACAGCGTCGCCCGAGACGCTAAGGACCGCCTCACCGCCGCGCTTGCGGCCCTCACCGAGGAGCACAGATGACAGCACTCGACCCGACCGAGATGACTCCCGTCGTCAACCGGATCAAGCGCGCCCAAGGCCAGCTCGCCGGTGTGCTGCGGATGCTCGAGGCAGGCCGCGACTGTGAGGACGTGGTCACCCAGCTCGCCGCCGTCTCCCGCGCACTCGACCGCGCCGGATTCGCGATCGTGGCCAGCGGCCTGCGCCAATGCATCGTGGAGGGTGACGGACCGGACAGTATCGACACGAAGAAGATGGAGAAGCTCTTCCTCTCCCTGGCGTGAGGTGGTCAAGGCCCAGACTCAGGGCTCGTCGCCGCCAGACCAGCGCACCGCCGACGGTCATCGGACGGCCGCGCCCCAGCCGACCGCTGGGCATGACCTCTGGCCCGCGATGAAGGGCCACAGGACCCTGATGGCCCCGATACCTCCCCGGGTATACCTGCCTCAAGAGAGTTCGATCGAGGAGGCTGGAGATGCGCAAGAAGGTCCTGGTACTGGGCGCCAACTTCGGAGGGCTGACCGCCGCGTTGGCCGTCCGGCACGAGCTGGACGGCGATGTCGACGTGACGGTGGTGTCGGCCAGCGACCAGTTCCTGTTCAATCCCAGCCTGATCTGGCTACCGTTCGGTAAGCGGGACAGCGCCGACATCACCTTCCCGGTCGCACCGACCCTGGAGGCCCACGGCATCGAGTTCATCCACGCGGCGGCCACGAAAGTCGACCCGGTCGCGAGGAAGGTCACGGCCGACGCCGGCCGGGAGCTCGGCTACGACTACCTGGTCATCGCCACCGGCTACCGCAACAAGGACGACGTCGTTCCCGGGTTCAAGGAGAACGCCAACACCATCACCACGCTCCCCGAGGCCCAGCGGACGGGGGTCGCCTGGCGCCGGTTCCTGGATCACCCGGGTGACGTCGTCGTCGCGGCCACCCAGGGTGCGGGTTGCTTCGGCGCCGCCTACGAGTTCCTGTTCAACACCGCACACCAGCTGCGGAAGGCAGGGTTGCACAAGCAGGTCAAACTCACCTACGTCACGGCAGAACCCTTCCTCGGACACTTCGGCATCGGCGGCCTGCCACACGGCGAGCAACTCCTCGGCATGTTCCTCAAGAAAGAGGGCATCGACACGCGCATCTCGGTCGGCATCGACCACATCGACCAGGGTGCTCTGGTGCTGGCCGACGGCGAGAACCTGCCCTTCACCTTCGGAATGGTCATCCCACCCTTCCTCGGGCAGCAATTCCTCAACGAGTCGAACGGGCTGGTCGACGAGAAGGGCTACGTCGTCGTGCGGGACACCTACCAGAGCGAGAAGTACGACGACGTCTACGCAGTCGGTGTGGCCGCCGCAGTCGACGCTCCCTGGCAGACCCCGACACCCGTCGGGATCCCCAAGACCGGCTTCCCGACCGAGGTGATGGCACACACCGCCGCGGCCAACATCGCCGCGCAGATCCGAGGCGAGAAGCCGACCAACACCAAGGCGTTCGGTGACATCAAGGCGATCTGCGTGATGGACGCCGGCAACAACGGCGTGATCATCCTCGCCGACAAGATGCTGCCGCCGCGCAAGCACGGTGTGCTGATCCCTGGCCCGCAGGCGCACCTGATGAAGCTCGGCTTCGAGAAGTACTTCCTGTGGAAGATGCGGCACGGCTACGTGCAGCTGCCCTGACGGAGGTACACGATGACTGGTGCCGCACCTGCCAACCACCCGACCCGCACATTGCCTGGTTGGTCCTCGGTTCTCGCCGTGGTCGCCCATCCCGACGACGAGTCGTTCGGGCTGGGTGCGATCCTCGACAGCTTCGGACGAGCCGGCAGTCAGGTCTCCGTGTTGTGTCTGACCCACGGCGAGGCTTCCACGCTCGGGCCGGCCGGAGACCTCGCCATACTGCGCGCCGCCGAACTGAAGAACGCGGCCAAGGAGCTCGGCGTCGACTCGGCCGTCCTGCTCGACCATCCCGATGGCGCACTGGCCGACGTCGGCCGGACGACGCTGACGGGCGATGTACTCGCCCAGATCAAGGCGGCAGGTGCCGATGGCCTGCTCGTCTTCGATCCTTCCGGCGTGAGCGGACATCCCGATCACGCCGCGGCCACTGCGGCCGCGCTCGCAGCTGCGCGCTGCGTTGACCTGCCGGTGCTCGGGTGGACAGTACCGCGTACAGTGGCGGACCGGTTGAACGGCGAGTTCGGAACCAGCTTCATCGGCCACGACCCCACCGACATCGACCTGGTACTTCGCGTTGACCGGCAACATCAGCGGATAGCGAGTCTCGCGCACGCCTCCCAAGCCGTCCCCACGACTGTCTTGTGGCACCGTCTCGATCTGCTGGGCGATGAAGAGCACCTACGCTGGCTTCGGCGCCAAGCCGTCACGGTAACCGCGGGGGAGGTCAAGGACTCCACGGCGATGATCCGGGTTGACCACCGATCGGGTGACAGGTTCGGCATCAGAATCCGCAACCACGTCCTGTCGGTCGATCAACCGATCGACGCCGGCGGCGAGGACACCGCGCCGACACCGACTGAGCTCTTCGTCGCATCGCTGACCTCGTGCGTCGCCTTCTACGCCCGCCGCTACCTGCACCGGCACCACTTCGACACCACCGGCCTGGTCGTCGACGCCTCGTTCCAGCTCGCGAACAAGCCCGCCAGGGTCGACCGAATCGACATCACCATCCGGCTGGCCGACGACCTACCGCCCGTACGGCGCGACGCGCTCCTGGCCGTCGCACGACACTGCACGGTACACAACTCGATCACCACCCCACCGGACATCTCGATCGACCTTCACCCACCCACACCTCCAAGCTGACCAGGCATTCACGCCCAGCTGCGCGATCCTGATGTCGGGTCCGGCGATGCGACATCAGACCCACGTCAGACTTGGTATTTTCCGCATCGCCGGCGCGCAGCGGCACCGGTGAGCATCAGGTGCCCGATTTGCTGCCGCCCACCGATCAGTTTTCAGCTGCCGTCGACAAGAGGGCCACGCTCGCGTGACCGAGGCTTGTCCAGAGCTCACAACCGCACCTGCTGGTGGCCGAGCAGAGGCCACTCGGGAAGACCAGCACACGTGGACCGGTTCCGCACTTCGGAATCCGGCCGGGTCTCACGTCGACAGCAGCAGCGGCATGGTCAGTGCGTAGGCGGCCATGAGGACTAGGGCTTCGACGCGGGTCAAGGTCAGACCCCGGCGAAGCAGGACCCAGGCCAGCCCGGCGGTGAGGATCATCGTGACGCTCAGCGCAACCGCCGCCTTTCCGGGCGTGGCCGAGCCAGACGCGAACCCCACGACCGCGTCTCCGATGAGACTGTTGAACAGATTGCTGCCGAAGAGGTTTCCAACAACGAGGTCGGACTGGCCACGGCGCTGGGCCTGGACCGCGGTGACCAGCTCCGGCAGCGACGTACCAAGCGCGACCAAGGTAAACCCCGATGATGACCTGAGGTACGCCGAGATGAGCCGCGATCGCCGATGCGTTGGCGACCAGCAACTGAGCCCCAGCCAGACCCAGGACCACGCGCACCGGCTCGAACCACGCCAGCAGTGTCGACGGTGCAACCGGCACATGTACAGTCGCCCTCCCTTGCGTGAACTCGGCCGCCTCATCGGCGACCTCCTCGTTGTTGCGCGCTTGGCCGGCCCATCGCAGGAGAACGAACAGTGCGCATACACCGGCGACGGCCAGCAGCGCGCCGGTGATGGGACTCAGGCCCGCCCAAGCCAGGAACGAGAACAGAACCACGGCTCCTACGGTCAGCGGCACTTCGCGGCGGATCACGTGCGAGGTCACCACCACTGACCCAGCCAATGCGGCGATGCCGAGGACGAGAGTCAGGTTCAAGATGTTGGACCCGGCGATGTTGCCCACCGCCAGTCCGGTGTCCCCACGTGCTGCGGCTACTCCGGAGGCCAAGAACTCAGGTGCGGATGTGCCCAAGCCGATGACAACAACACCGACAACGACCGGACTGATCCGAATCCGTTCCGCCAACCGCGACGAGCCAAGCACAAGATGATCCGCCGCGAAGGTCAACCAAGCCCACTACGGCGAGCAGAATCTGAAACACCATCGGATGCTCCCTAGGTCGGCAAATGTCACCCACAGCCGACCAGGCTTCCCGGCACACCGAATGACAACCTAACCAACGTTGGCTCGTGGACGCCCACACACCCGCGCCCCGAGCCGACTATGGCGGTCGACTGCGTCCCCGGATCAGGTGTGGCCTGCCGGCGAAGGCGTTCCGTCTCGAGGAGCCGAGACCCGTCCAGCCAGCGCCGCACGCAAATCGCGGCCAGATTCTGGCGAAACCGGATGACTCTGAGGTCCCTGCCGGCCGACCTCAGATCGAGAGTCATCTCGTCGCCAGCCTCGAGCGCTGGTTGATCGACCAGTCTCCACCGGGGCTGACAGCTTCCGATCGACATCGGTGGTCTCGACATGTCATGCCGCCAACCGGGGTGATGGTTGGCCCTGCTCAACGCTGGGCGCGGCGGAGAGTGCGAGAAGTCCGCAGCGTTGCGAACCGACGTGATGTGACGCACAGTAATGATCAGGCCAAGGGGTGCAAACCGATCTGATGAAGACGGTGAGAGCTCGCTGCGAGGGGAAGTTCTGGCAAAGAGGCACGTAAAGGGCCCGTGCCTGGCATGACTAAGCCCAAGGCACTTGCGTGACCTGGGCTACTGTGCGCCGCCAGGGACTCGAACCCCGAACCCGCTGATTTCCACCTGAGGTTGCCCGTGGGTTGCCGTCGGTGCGCAGAATCTCTTGTACGTAACGGATTCAGCGGTCGTGACAGGCTCATGAGTTGTCGTTGTTAGTGGACCTTTCGCGCTGATTGAGATGTGTAAAGAGGTGAGCAAGCGGCCCTGCAGGGACCGCGAGGTGGGCTCTCCAGGTTGAACATTGCCCTGAGTTCGGTCGTGTCGTCGTCAGTTGAGTGGCTGGCTGCGGCGCCCGGCAGGGCCTGCCCGAGAACGGGGCGATGCGCACAGCTGTTGTAGGCACACCATGAGCGGCAGGTCTGCAGCCACCAGGTCGGCATATTTGCAGTCACGGACCGGCAGATTTGCAGCCTAGGTGGCGGCAGATTTGCAGTCTGGTGCATACTCGCAGGGTGAGCGATGAATCGGAACCTCGAGCTGAGCGCGAGTCGCCGTTGGGACGTGTGCTGCCACGGCATGCGCGTGCGCTGGTCGACGAGGCGATGGCCGATACCCGGGTTGTTCTTGTGAACGGTGCGCGGCAGAGCGGCAAGAGCACCCTGGTGCGTCTGGTCGGGGCTGCCGTGGACGCGGAGTGGTACACCTTCGACGACACCGACATCCGTGAGGCGGCCCGCGAGGACCCCAGGGAGTTCGTCGCCGGGACGAAGCCGATGATCATCGACGAGATCCAGCGGCTCCCGGAGCTTCTCCTCTCGATCAAGGCCCGGGTCGATGAGCGACCGCTGCCCGGCCAGTTCCTGCTGACGGGGTCGGCGCGGGTTCTGGGTCTGCGTACGTTGCCGGATGCGCTTCCGGGGCGCATGGAGACGATCGAGCTGTGGCCGTTCGCGCAAGGTGAGATCGACGGAAGACCCGATCGTTTCATCGACGCGGTCTTCAGCCATGGGCCTGATCTGCGGCACGTGTCCACTCTTGACCGCGCCGATTACGCCGATCGTGTCGTGCGGGGTGGCTTCCCCGAGGCGGTTGCGCGTGACCAGCCGCGCCGGCGGCAACGATTCTTCGACTCCTATATCAGCAATCTCATCACCCGCGATGTCAGCCAGGTCGGCGAGATCGAGAAGGCCGGCGAGATGGAGAAGCTGATCCGGTTGATCGCCGCACGTTCCGGCGGACAGTTGGTGATCAACGAACTCGCCGGCAAGGCGGGGTTGGCGAATCACACGGTCGCGCGGTACGTGAGCTTGCTGCAGGAGATCTTCTTGATCAAGCTGATCCCTGCCTGGTCTCGCAACCTGAGCACGAGGGTCACCGGTACCCCGAAGGTCGCCGTGACCGACTCGGGGATCGCGGCGAATCTGGTGGGAGCCGACACAGCTCAGTTCAAGCGACCAGGGAGCTCGTTCGGGCCGCTGCTCGAAGGCTTTGTGTTGATGGAACTCGCCAGGCAGCAGAGCTGGAACGAGATGCGTGTTGATCTGTACCACTACCGCACCCGCGATCAGGTTGAGGTCGACGCCGTGCTGGAGAACCGACGCGGGCAAGTGGTGGGTATCGAGGTCAAGGCGTCATCGACACCGCGCTCCGACGACTTCCGCGGCCTGCGGCATCTCCAGGATCGACTGGGGGATGACTTTATCGCTGGTGTGGTTCTGCACACGGGTCAGCACACTCTCCCGTTCGGCCCCAAGCTGCGCGCCATGCCGATCAGCGCACTGTGGGAACTCGAGCCGTGAATCAGGCCCGAGGATCCGCTACACGGACTGGCTGAAAGCCGTGTCGTCCGATTGAGCGCGTCAGGTCGAGATCGCCTGGCTGATCGCGGCGCAGGCTGACGGGCCTAGTCCGCGGCGTACGGATCTGGCTCGCTGGGTCAGCTTCGGGAATGTCACGTCACGGATCCACTCCTGCCTGAAGGGAATTGGGCTCACCTGCGCAGCTGTTACATGAGAACTGGCGGGTCGGCCCTTGGTGGACTTGAATCTGCGGAGTGTTGCTTTATCCGCGTGGGTGGTGGGTACCGGCGCTCTACCAATTGCTCGAGACACCGGGCACGGCCGCCGAACGCACGACCACGTCGCCCGCCGATCACACCGCAGGGCGCCGACCAGACCTGGGAACCGGTGGTCAACGCGTACGAGCCGTCCGCCGTCGCTGGATCCCTAATCCGCATCACCTGTAGATCAGTACGCGGCGGTTGCTCGCGACGGTACCGAGCGGGATCCCGGCGAGCATACGCGTCGCCCAGGCTGCGTGCTGCTCAATGACTTTCAGGCCCACGAACGCCCGTCTCGACGCTGACGATGCGCGCTTGGTGGTGTTCCACAGTCGGGTGGAAGCGCGCGCTCGCCTCCCGCACGGCCTCCTCGACGCGCGTCATCAGCTCGCCGGCGGCCGCATGCGGGCGCCCCGTAGTTCGGCGTTCTGGTACCTCACCATCGCATATTCCATCTCCGTCGCATTTAATAGCAGAGTGGCACCGACCCGGTGGACGTGCGATGACACCTGGTACGGACCACCGATCCACCCACGCAGACGGGTGAAGCGGTCACGCCCCGGTCAAGCGGAATCTGCTGCGATAGACGCGGGACGCTTATCACCCGGAAGGGGCTTGATCATGACGGCGCGGCCGAAGGGCGGGACGATGAACAAGAACGTGCCGGATCGCTTCGCTCGCACGTTGCGGTGGGTTGGCGCACTCGCGATCGCGATCACCGTGGGCATGATCGGCACCACCGGCACGGCGTTTGCGAACTTCCCGCACTTCAAGACGTTCACCGTCACAACCACAACTAACACGGCCCCGGGCCTGGCAGCCGCCGGGACCGCTGGTTCGGCCGACCTGCCCGACCTGCTGTTCAGTTGGACGGAGCTCGGGGTGGGCACACCCGACGTCACCTACCGACTGCAGTCCGTCGTCACAGCGACGTTCGGCTGCGTCAACAATGGGTCGAATCGCCCGCCCGCCGGGAACAAGACGACGGTGACCGCTCCGGTCTCGACACCGGCCACGCTCACCGCCGACCGCAACGGGAAGATCACCGGAACCGTCGTGCTGGACACCGGGGCAGCGAACCCCGGCGGCTTCTCCTGCCCGCCTGGACAGTCGCTGGTCGCACTGTCGGCGACCTTCGCGCAGAACACGATCACCGACACCACGAACGGCGTGACGGCCACCGATGACGACATCGTGGTCACGCTCAGGTCCTGAGGCAGACCCTGCCCCTACAGCACGGTGTGGCAGTTGCCAGCGGGAGACCGAGGCGACGGCGCGATTCTGCCCGCAATGTGGTGCCCCGATGTCCGAGGGTCTCGCGGCGTCGTCAGGGGAGGTGCGCAAGACCGTCACGGTGATCTTCTGCGACGTGGTCGACTCCACCGCGCTGGGCGAGCGGCTCGACCCCGAATCGGTTCGACGCGTGATGGCGTTGTATTTCGACGAGATGCGCCGGGTCGTGGACCGTCACGACGGCACCGTGGAGAAGTTCATCGGTGACGCGGTGATGGCGGTCTTCGGCGTACCGAGGCTGCACGAGGACGACGCCCTGCGCGCCGTACGGGCGGCCCACGAGATGCGTTCGGCACTGCGCGGCCTGAACGAGGAACTCAGTGCCGGCTGGGGTGTCACGATCGCCAACCGCATCGGCGTCAACACCGGCGAGGTGGTCGCCGGCGAGGCTGTGGCCGACCAGCGGCTCGTGACCGGTGACGCGATCAACGTCGCGGCGCGGCTCGAGCAGCACGCCGCCGCAGGCGACATCCTCCTCGGCGAGACGACCTACCGACTGGTGCGCGACGCGGTCTCCGCGGAACCCGTGGAGCCGTTCGCCGCGAAGGGCAAGGCGCGGCCCCTGCCGGCCTGGTACTTGCTCGACGTCACACCGGACGCCCCCTGGCTGCAGCGGCATCTCGACTCGCCGATCGTCGGCCGCGAGCAGGACCTGATCATGCTCGAGCGGTCGTTCGCGCAATGCCTGAGCTCGGCCTGCCGACTGGTGTCGATCGTCGCGCCGGCCGGGCTGGGGAAGTCCCGGATCACGCGCGAGTTCGTGCACCGGATCTCCGATCGTGCCCGGGTGACCCATGGACGCTGTCTGTCCTACGGCGACGGCGCGACCTACTGGCCGATCGCGGAGATCGTCCGGGACCTGGCAGGCATCTCGACGACCGATGATCCGGAGTTCGCCCGATCCCGGATCCTCGCGCTGCTGGGGGTTACGGCGGATTCTGACGCCGGTGATCGGATCGACGCCGATGCGCAGCATGTCGCCGATGTGGTCGCCGGTGCCATCGGGCTGTCGTCAGGTCTCGCCGACACGACAGAGATCGCCTGGGCGGTCCGGCGCCTACTGGAAGCGGTCGCGCGGTCCGGCCGCCCGCTCGTGGTGCTGCTCGACGACATCCACTGGGCCGAGCCCGCGCTGCTCGACCTCGTCGAGCACATCGCGACGCTGGCGGCCGGCGTGCCGTTGCTCCTCGTCTGTACTGCCCGCCCGGAGCTGGACGAGATCGTCCCGGGGTGGTGCGGAGCGGTGTACGACGCCCTCAGGCTCACGCCCGGGCCGCTGGCCCCCGCCGACATCGATGTGCTCCTCGTGCACCTGTTGGACGGTCTGCGGCTGCCTGAGCCGGTCGCGGCGCGGATCGTGACAGCCGCCGACGGGAACCCGCTGTTCGTCGAGGAGCTCGTCCGGATGCTGGTCGACGAAGGCGCGATCGTACGCACCGAGGCGGGCTGGCTGGCCACCGCCGACCTCGGTGAGCTGGTGGTGCCTGCGACCGTGACCGCGATCCTCGCAAGCCGGCTCGAACGCCTCGACCCGGCCGAACGGACGCTGATCCAGCGTGCGGCAGTGATGGGCCGCGAGTTCTACCGGGAGGCACTCGAGCACGTATCCAGCGAGCTTCCGTCACTGATGGACCAGCATCTGCGCTCGCTGGTCGCCAAACAGTTGGTCCGCCCGGTGGGTCCGGGCTTCGCCGGCTCGGATACCTTCCGGTTCTTCCACATCCTGACCCGCGACGCGGCGTACGCGAGTGTGCCGAAGGAGATCCGCGCCCGGCTCCACGAGAGGTTCGCCGGCTGGCTCGAGACCCGGGTCGGCGCCCGGTCCGCCGAGTACGAGGAGATCATCGGCTACCACCTGGAACAGGCCGTGCGGCAGTTGCGCGAGCTCGGCTGGGTCGATGTACGGGGCCGGGCTCTCGGTGCCCGCGCAGGCCAATGGTTGTCGGTGGCCGGTCGCCGGTCACTGGCCCGGGACGACATGTCGGCCGCCTCGAGCCTGCTCGAGCGGTCAGTGCGGCTGCTGCCAGCTGCCGATCCCGAGCGGCCCGGGCTGCTCCGCGACCTCGGTGCGGCGCTGGTGGCCCGGGGCCGTTTCGACGACGCCGAGCGGGCGCTGTCGGAGTCGATCGAGTACGCCGGCGCGGCCGGCGACATCGGGCTCGCCGAGCTGGCCCGGCTGGACCGGGAGGTGATCCGCCTGCAGACCCAGCCCGACGCCGCGGCCGGCTCGCTCACCCAGGTCACCGACCAGGCGTACCGCGTGTTCAGCGATCAGGCGAACGACAGCGGCCTCGCCCGGGTCTGGCGGCTGCGCGCCGAGCTGGACTGGATGGCCTGCTCGTACGGCGCGACGTCGCAGGCGCTCGACCGCGCTCTCATGCACGCACGCAGTGCTGGTGAGACGAGGGAGGAGACCGCGATCTCGGTGTGGTTCGCCTCCTGCCTGGCGCTCGGACCGACGCCGGCGCCAGAGGCCATCGTGCGCTGCCAGGACCTACTGCTGCAGGGTTCGCGGCGGGTGGAGGCCGCGGTCTATGTAGTCCTGGCCTACCTGTCTGCGATAGCGGGGCGCGCCGAGATTGCCCGGTCCTATGTGCAGCGAGGACGGCAGCGGCATGAGGAACTCGGCCTCACCTTCAGCCGGGCGCACTGGACGGTGCTGTCCGGTATGGCGCTGCTCCTTGTCGGCGACGTCCGGGAGGCTGAGGCAGAGCTCCGCTGGGGATATCAGACGCTGCGAGACATGGGCGAGCGTGCTGGGATGTCCACCGTCGCGGCGTACCTGGCACGGACGCTCGTCGCGCAAGGACGGTTCGCCGAGGCCGAGAGGCTCACCGTCGAGTCGGAGCGGACCGCGGCCGAAGGCGACCTCGCCTCACAGATCGCGTGGCGCGGCACGCGCGTGCCGTGCCGGCTCGCGGCGGGTGACATCGCGGGCGCCGAGGTTCTGGCCCGAGCTGCTCTCGACCTGGCCAGGAGCACCGACGATCTCGAGCTACTTGGCTTCGCCCATGCCGGACTCGCAGCTGTGCTGACGACCCGGGGCGAGGCGAGCGACGCGGCGGTCGAGGCCGCGGCAGCAGCCGCGGCGTACCGGTCCAAGGGAGACGTGGTGTCGGCGGACACGCTAGCGGCCGCGCCGGTGGTCTGACGGCGAGCAGCTGACCGGAGGAGGCAGCCCATGGGAGTGATTCGTGAGGTGCTCCGGGTTCCCGACGTACGCAGGATCGAGCTTGGCTGGGGCCTGCTCGTCGTGGGCAAGCTCGCGGGCAACGTCGCACTCGTCGTCTACGCGTACGAAGAAGGTGGCGCGACGCTCGTCGCGGCGTACGTCGTCGCACGCGAAGTGGCGGCCATCGGCGTCGGCATGTTCGTCGCTACTGTCGGCGACCGGGTGCGCCGCGACCGACTGCTGCGCTGGTTCACCGGCGTCACGACGGCGCTGCTCGCGCTGGCCGCGCTCGTCGTCGTGCTGTCGGGCCCGCCGGCGGCGGTCGTCGCGGTCGCAGCCGTCAGTTCGGCCTTCGCTGGGGTCTACCGTCCGCTGCAGGCGGCGATCTTGCCATGGCTGGTCCGCACACCGGCCGAGCTGACCGCAACGAACGTCACGGCCGCGGTCATGGAGAGCGCGGGGGCGCTGGTCGGTCCGGTGCTCGCCGGCACTCTCGTAGCCATTGCCGACGCACAGACGGCCATCGGCGTAGCCGCCGGGTTCCTCTGCCTCGCAATGCTCGCCCTACGAGGGCTCCGAGTGCCGGGCCGGCCGACGGCCGCCGGAGCCGGCCACGCGCACGTCGTACGGGAGATCGCCGAGGGGATGAGTGCCTTTGTCCGGCTGGCCCCGCCGGGTGGCGTAGCGATCCTCGTGCTAGCGCAGACGCTGGTCCGTGGTGCCATCACCGTGCTGATCGCCGTACTCGCGGTTGACGTACTGGCCCTCGGCGACGCAGCCATCGGCTGGCTCACCGCGGCCCTCGGCATCGGCGGCTTGATCGGTGGCGCTGCCGCGGCGTCGGTCGTCCGCGCCACCCGGCTCGGTCGCACCTTTGTCGCAGGCCTGCTGCTGTGGGGTGTACCGCTCGCCGGGCTCGCGCTGTTCCCGACGCCGGCCGTCGCGTACATCGCGCTGGTTCTGGTCGGGGTCGGCAACGCCTTTGAAGACGTCGGCGCCTTCACATTGATCGCGCGGCTCGCCAGTCCGCGCGTCCTGGGACGAGTGCTGGCCGCGACCGAGCTGCTGGCGCTGCTGGGGATCGGCCTCGGGTCTCTCATCACCCCGTTGCTGATAGCAACGATCGGCGTACCCGGCACGCTGGCACTCCTCGGCGGCGGACTGGCCGCGCTCGCACTGGCCCATCTACGCCGGTTCACCAGGCTTGACCGGGCGATGCCCGAGCCCGGACCGGAGCTCGAGCTGGTCCGCGGTCTGCCGATGTTCCGCCACCTGTCGCTGGCGGTCACCGAGCTCGTCGCCTCCGAGTTCCGTCCGCGCCGGTTCGACAGCGGCACGGTCGTCCTCCGTGAGGGCGATTGGGG
Organism: Kribbella sp. NBC_01510; assembly: GCF_045040325.1. NCBI lineage: Bacteria > Bacillati > Actinomycetota > Actinomycetes > Propionibacteriales > Kribbellaceae > Kribbella > Kribbella sp. NBC_01510. The sequence goes on from NZ_CP109418.1 coordinate 4,715,006, forward strand.
GGACGACTTCCATATCATCCTGAGCGGCGCCGCTGCCGTCAGCGTGCGCGGAACACCGAGGCCACCCCTGGCCCGCGGTGATTGCTTCGGGGAGATCGCGCTGCTGCGCGACGTACCGCGCACGGCGACGATCACGGCCACGGATCCCCTCCATACCCTCGCCCTCGGACGGACCGAGTTCCTCACGGCCATCTCGGGGAACGCCCTGAGCATCGCCGCCGCCGACGCCGTCATCACCGAGCGGCTGGCCGCCGACCCGCTGGACGGCACCGACCGACCAGACAGCGGCTGAGTGCTCGAACCGGGCTGCGCAGTCGAACGCCTCCTCGCCCGCAGCCCGGTACCGCGGCTGGGCGCACCTCTACCAGGTTGATGCGTGGACCCGAGCGTGGCGTATCTGCTCCCAGTTCATGCGATGTTCACCTCCTCGGATCTCGGCGGGTGCGAGGATTGACGTGGCACCGCGTCGCCACTCGGGATTGGTGGGGTGAGACATCGTGAGACCGACGCCTGAAGAACTGCGGTCGATGTCGCTGTTCGCGGAGTTGGAACCACTGGAACTGGAACAACTGGCTTCGTGGTTCGACGTCGAGGAACGAGACAGCGGCGCCACCCTTCTGCGGGAAGGCGCTTCCGGGTACGCGTTCTATGTCCTCAGGGATGGCACGGCCGCGGTGATTCAAGGCAACCAGGAGATCCGGGAGTTAGGGTCGGGGGGACTGCTTTGGCGAGCTGTCGATAATCGGCGACGGCCGCCGTACGGCGACTGTCAAGGCAACATCGCACGTCACGATCTGGAACATGTTCGGAACGGCGTTCAGGAGTCTCGAGCAGCAGTTCCCCGAACTAGCCGACAAGATCCGCACTGCATACGCCTAGGCGCAGCGACGCATGTCGTCCGACGTCCGACCGTCGTCAGTGGGTGCCTCGGCATCTCAGGCCTCCAACATCTGTGGTCGGTGGCGGCTCAATACCCGGCAAGGCGGAGAATCCGAGAAGATCGCAACGATGCGGCCGTGTGATGTGACGCACAGTCACGAGCAGATGGATGTCGGAACGGTGGACCGATTGCTTGATGGCGAGGACCAAGGTGGCGCCGGTCGCGACCGCCAGGGTCTCACTGAGACGCGAGTATCCGCCAAGGTGGTCCGAAGTGGTCCGTCGGCGACATGAAGAAACCCAGGCCAACGCTGCGACCTGGGCTCATGGTGCGCCGCCAGGGACTCGAACCCCGAACCCGCTGAATTCCAGCTGAGACTGATCACCGTTTGTCGATGATGATCGAAAGCTCTTACTGGCAAGGGATTCGTGGGTGTTCTGGTGCACATCGGTTCTCATCGCTCACCATCCTCTCGCGCTGATTGAGGTGCGTAAAGGGGTGCGCCGGTAGCGGTGCTGGGCTGCGCACCGCGACCTGGACACCGGCACCGTCGACGTCGCGATCCCGAAGTTGCGCAAGGGCACCTACTCTCCCGAGTGGCTGCTGGAGCGCTGCAAGTGCGCCGAGGCGGCCCTGATCACCGTGGTCGCGGACTGCTACCTCGCCGGGGTGTCCACCGCCGGCTGGACAAGCTCGTCAAGCAGCTGGGGATCGACTCGCTGTCGAAGTCCCAGGTCTCCAGGATGGCGACCTAGCTGGACGCGATCGTGGACGACTTCCCGCATCGCGGGCTCGGTGAGGCTGGCCCGTTCACGTTCGTGGCCGCCGATGCGCTCACGATGAAGGTCCGCGAAGGCGGCCGCGTCATCAACGCCGTCGTACTGCTGGCAACCGGCGTCAACGGCGGCGGACACCGCGAAGTGCTCGGCATGCGCGTGGCCACCAGCGAAACCGGGCCGGCGTGGAACGAGTTCTTCGCCGACCTCGTCGCCCGTGGCCTGTCCGGGGTCCGGCTCGTCACCAGCGACGCGCATGCCGGCCCGCGCGAGGCGATCGCGGCCAACCTACCCCGGCACCAGTTGGCAGCGCTGCAGAACGCACTACGCCGCGAACCCGACGAGCGTGACCCCGAAGAGCATGTGGCCGGCGGTCAAGGCATGCTGCACTCGGTCTACGACCAGCCCGACGCACCCGCCGTGCACGCCCAGTTCGACCGGCTCATCGACTACGTCGCCGACAAGCTCCCCGCGGTCGCCGAGCACCTCGCATCGGCGCGCGAGGACATCCTCGCGTTCATGAGTTTCCCCAAGGACGTGTGGACCCAGATCTGGTCCAACAACCCCGCCGAGCGGCTGGACAAGGAAATCCGGCGCCGCACCGACGCCGTCGGTATCTTCCCCAACCGCGACGCCATCGCGCCCGCCTCGCTGGCGCCGTCCTGGCCGAGCAGACCGACGAATGGGCCGAAGACCGCCGCTACCTCGGCCTCGACCTCCTGGCCCGCTGCCGCGTGAACCTCGTGCCCACCACCGAACCCGAGATCGGAGTTGACGACCTGCCCGCACTCACCGCCTGAACCACCACCAAGGAGCACGCAGCGCTACACCACAACCCGGGACTTGACCGGACCGGTCGGCGATGTCCTCAAGCAAGCGCGCTGACATCGACTGCGGCGATCGCCTAGATGGACGTGCTCCAACTGCCGTCTGCACCTATCCAGAAGGCTGTTAGGTGCAGCCGATCCCCCGACGTCGAAGGTCAGTTTTGCGCTGCAGGTCGACCCACGCGCCGTGCTGCTGGCCGACGTCGACGGGCGAAGCAACTGCTTGTCATGATCGTCTTGCCAATTCGGTCGACGCTGCCCAGGTTGCAGCAGACGAAGCTCCTCCATGCCTTGGGACACCTGGTCGAGGCGCTTAGATCGGTCTGAGGTTGGTGCCTGGTAGGTGACCCGGCCGGACTTGTCGCGGACGCGGCCGAGCCACTCGCCGTTGTCGCGGATCCAGATGTCGAGCTCGCCGTTGGCCCACTGGGCGCGCTGGACCGGCTGCGGCGGGTCCACCTTGCGGATGGCGTCGGCGGAGCGGGGCCGTGCGCGTCGTACTGGACGTCAAGGTCGCTGGCTATCCGGTGTGCCTCCGTCTCGTCGTCGATGTCTGTTGCCCGCCACCCGTTGACCGTGCCGTCCCAGACGCCGAATCTGTTCGATCCGTCGTCGGAAGGTGGCACCGTGAACCGCCCAAGCATGCCTTCAGATTAGCGCCATTTCGAACGCATGTTCTAGTCTTGTGGTCTAGGCAAGGAGGTCTGGGGCGTTGAAGGCGAGCGTTCAGTGCTGGCTGGGTGGGCGCGGCGGCGGAAAACGTCGCTGGCGTTGGCGTTGCGGGCCCGGATCGTGTGGCGGAGTGCGGACGGCGGCACGATCGGCGAGGTTGCTCGCGAGGTGGGGGTGTCGCGGAACATGGTGTCGAAGTAGCGTTCGCGGTTCTTGGCCGATCGGCTGGACGGGTTGTCGGATGAGCCGCGTCCGGGCCGGCCGCGGACGATCACCGACGATCAGATCGAGCAGGTGATCACCAAGACGCTGGAGTCCACGGCTGGTGAGGACACGCACTGGTCGACCCGGTCGATGGCTACGAGGACCGGCATGTCGCAGAGCGCGGTGTCGCGGATCTGGCGGGCGTTCGGGCTGAAGCCGCACGCGATCGAGACCTGGAAGCTGTCGACCGATCCGTTGTTCGTGGACAAGGTCCGCGACGTCGTCGGGCTGTACATGAGCCCGCCAGAGAACGCGTTGGTGCTGGCGGTGGACGAGTCGGGTCGGGCTGGGGCGCGTTGACGCCTTTGCAGGCGTTACGTTTCCCCAGCCCGCCCGCCGAACCGGACGTGCGTGTCTCCACGCATCCGGCTCTCCACGAGTCCGGGTTGGACTATGTTGCTGATCTCGGTGTGCTCGCCCAGGGTGCGGGGATGTTGTTGGCCCGGTAGCGGTAACGGCTGACCGTCACCTGCTGGGGCTGAAACAGCACCACTTCGTCCTCGGTCGGTCGCCACCGGGGAAGGTAGCGGCGCATGAGAACGACCCACTTCGTGCGGTTGTGCCGTTTGCGGATCCAGCGGACCACCCGGTGCCAGGCGTACTGGTCGAGGTAGCCGAAGGTCGCTTTCGACACGCCGTAGCGGAAGTAGGCGCACCAGCCCCGCAACACCGGATTCAGTTGGCGTAGCAGGGCCGCAAGCGTCGGATGTGACGATCTGCGGGTCAGCGCGCGGACCCGGCCGACGATGGAGGCGAGTGCCTTCTTCGACGGGTAGGTGTAAACCACGCGCTTGTTGGTGCCTCGTTTCCGTTTCCGCTGGATGCGGAATCCTAGGAAGTCGAAGCCCTCGTCGATGGGGCAGACCTTCGTCTTGACCTCCGACAGGCGCAAACCGATCGGGGACAAGACCGCCGCTACCTCCTCCCGTAGGGCCTGTGCGTGCGCCTCGGTTCCGGCGACCAACACCACGAAGTCGTCTGCATAGCGGACGATCCGGTAGTTGGCGAGCCCGCTTCGGCGTCGCTTGGTCCGTTGGTAGGTAGTGCCGCTGATCGTCTGCCAGGCCTGGTCGAAGTGCTCGTCCAGGACTGACAAGGCGATGTTGGCGAGCAGCGGAGAAAGGATTCCGCCTTGGGGCGTACCGGTGGTCGTGTTCCGCAACTGGCCGTCCTCACCGAGGATGCCCGCCTTGAGGAACGCCTTCACCAAGGCCAGAACGCGTTTGTCTCCGACACGATGCCGCACCCGGTCCATCAGGGCCGGGTGGTCGATCATGTCGAAGCACGCCTCGATGTCACCTTCGAGCACCCACTCATAGGAGCGGGACGCGAACTGGTGAATCTCGGCGATCGCGTCATGGGCTCGGCGCCTCGGACGGAAGCCATACGAGCATGGCTTGAAGTCCGCCTCGAAGATCGGCTCGAGCACCAGCTTGAGGGCCGCCTGCACGGTGCGGTCCCGAGCAGTCGGGATGCCAAGCCTGCGGCGTTTATTGCTGCCAGGCTTGGGGATCATCCGCTCCCGCACGGGCAACGGGGCGAACTGCCGGGCCTTGAGATCGGCCCGCAGCCTCGGCAGAAACCCCTCCTCGGCGGAGAACACGGCATCCGGCCGGACACCGTCCACCCCCGCCGACCGCTTCCCTCGGTTGGCCCGGACCCGGGCCCACGCCACAACGAGGACGGCCGGGTCACAGACAAGGTTGAACAGATCATCGAACCGGCGACCGGGATCATCGGTCGCCCACTGGTGCAGCTTGGTCTGGATCCGCAGTACCTGCGTCTCGGCCCATTCGGCCTCGGGCCACAGCACGCCAGTATTCACCGGCGATCTCCCGCCATCCCAGTCCCTGCGCTGCCAACTCGCTGCCGCCCTTCGCCATGTGACCGGCTTTCCCGGCCTCGGACTACTACGACGGCTCCGCCACGCCCCGGCCCGATCGGCCGACGACGAACCTGCCCGTACCCGACCTGGCCGGTCGAGACACGGGTCCAGCCCGGGACGCTTCCCACGTTCACCACACACCGGTCGACGGGGTCGGTGCCCAGCTTTGCCCCTGCGGCATCGCCACGAGTACGCCGCAGACCTTCCTCGTGGCCTCCCTGCCGGCGACTTCACCCGGCTCAGGAGTCGCCCGACCGCCCCGAAAGCAGCGTCGGGCGTGCACCGCACTCCGGCCCACATCCGCCAGGTTGGAGCCGGTGTATCTCTTAAGAGGCTTTAGACGCTGGTTTCTCACGTACACCTTCCCGTCTCGCTAGGCAGACCCAGGCCGTCTGGCAGTACCGACCCGTCCTGTCGTTGTCAGGGCTGCTCCCACCCTCCCCGGCGTATCCCGGACCAGGCTGCCCTCAGCTTCACCGGCCCGCTGCGACAGACCAGCGATGGAGTCCTTCCACCTCCATCCGGTCATGCAGCGCCTCGTGGCGCACGAAGAGCCAGATGCAGGCGATCGACCGGACCGCGCCGATCCTGCCGGTGATGCCGACCACGCCGGCGCGGATGACCCACGACTACGTCCGGCACGGCACGACCAGCCTGTTTCGCGGCCTTCGACCTCGGCAGCGGTTCGGTGATCGCCCAGCACTACCGCCGGCATCGTCAGCAGGAGTTCCTGCGCTTCCTGAAGCTGATCGCCGCGGTGCCGAACGACCTGGAACTGCACCTGGTGCTGGACAACTACGCCACCCACAAGACCCCCAAGGTGAAGGAGTGGCTGATCCGCCACCCCCGGTTCCACCTGCACTTCACCCCCACCAGCTCGTCGCCGGACGCTGCACACCGGCGCCGATCTCCTCACCGACAAGCTGCCGCGGCGACTCACCGACCTGTTCGCGACCGACGAGCACGTCGAGATCGAAGCGACCTGGGGGATCTACCAGCAGATGATCGCCGGGCATACCGCGAACCCGACCGCAGCCACGGCCGGAAGCTGATGCAGCAGCTCATCAACTCAGTCAACCACGGCGTACCCGCTGCGCTCGTCGAGGTTGTCACGCTGGGCCGGACCCTGAACAAGCGCGCCGCTGACGTGCTGGCCTATTCGACCGTCCCGGCACATCCAACGGACCGACTGAGGCCATCAACGGCCGCCTCGAACACCTCCGCGGCTCCGCACTCGGGTTCCGCAACCTGACCAACTACATCGCCAGATCCCTGCTCGAGACCGGCGGCTTCAGGCCGCAACTACACCCTCGATCGTGAAGAGCCGGTTATCGCTGACCGCTTGTTCCACCTTCCGATGTGCGCGAACCCGGTACGTTGGCGCGGAGCGCCTGGCAAAGCGGACCGTCGTGGCCCGCCTCGGGCCTCCTTGCCATTCTCGTCACTGTGCATTCGCCCCTCCGACGCACCATCCTCCAACGCGATGCTAGGGGTGGATAGCAAGGCTGTCTCGGTTCTGACAAAGTTGACTTTGCTCAGTCAGATGAACGATTGCTCCGGTGATCAAGCGATTGTCTGCTTTGGCGCACAGCCTTGCGTGTTTTCAGGGCGAGTGGGACGCTGATATCGACGCTTTGCGTCGCGGGGCATCATTCGGCTCGGCGGAGCCAGGGGGAATCGTCGTCGGCCGCAGGGGAGGCGGTCTGTCGGCGCTCGAGGTATCACAGCACGACCTCGTCCGATCTTGGAGCCGGTGCCGCCTTCATTTGTGGCAGGTCGGGGGAGGGCTGATGAGCCAGGGACTGGCGGTTTTCTTCGATGTCGGGGACACCTTGGCGAGCGCGGTGGTGGAAGGGACGCACCTGTCTCGTCTCGACACGTACCCGTTCGTGCCGGAGGTTTTGGTCAGACTGCGGTCTGGAGACGTCGCGCCCCCAGCCTCGGTCGGACTCATTTCGGACACCGGTGACGAATCCGCGGCGACGATGAACAAGGTGCTGCGTGCCGCGGGGCTCCTGCCTCTCGTCGATGCCGAGCTGTGCCTGTTCAGTTCGATCGAGGGTATCGACAAATCCCAGGCCGCTTTATTTGAGCGCGCCCGCGAGCGTGCGGCGTTGCCGGCGACTCGTTGCGTGTTCGTCGGTGAGGACGCCAAAGAACGAGGTATAGCCGCGTCCGTCGGCTTCCGGGTGTCACCGCATCCGCTGCATGCGCTGCATCTGGTCGCAGTCGATTTCGCCGTACATCCGTGAGTTCGATCGGAAGGAAGATCCGGAATGCCAACCGTGGTCGGTAACAGTAATGGACTGAATTCTTTCTCGTTGCACAGCTCGGATGAGTCGTCGTCCGGTGTGATCGAAGAACTCGAACAAGAACAGGCAGTGCGTCCTGGCCTGCGACCGGAGGGTGCCGACACAGCGGGCGAGGTCGATCCAGAAACCGCGGCGCGCCGATTCCTGGACCAGGCCGTTGCCAGCGATTCGGTTCCGGCGTTCACGGCGCCATCAGGGAGCGGTGGCGGTCGTCAGTTCAGGACGATTGGCACGGAGACCGTGCCGCTCACGGGAACCCGTACCGTGAAGTTCCGGCAAGTGTTGGACGACATCCCGATCTACGGTTCACTCGTGACGGTCGAGGTCGACGACACGAACAGACTGATCGGCATCGACGCCGCACTCGGCGAGCCACGAGGCATCAACCCAGTTGCGAGCGTGTCGCCAGCGGCTGCGTTGGACGCGGCCGCGAGTGCGCAGGACGGCTATCAGCCCACGCTCACCAGCGTTGTCCCGCGACTGAATTACTTCTACGACATCAAGATCGCCCGCTGGAGGCTCGTCTACATCCTCGAGGACGTGCCGATCCGGCTGGATCGGCATGCTGAGGCGTCGGAAGACCGTGACACCACACTCGATCCGCCGCACTTCGTCGACTATGTGGTGGACGCACAGGACGGCGAGGTCGTCACGATCCTGCCGAGGACGCCGAGCATGGCGCCAGTGGAGCAGACGGCAGTCGACACCTTCGGCGTCGAGCAGACATTCCTCGTGTCGCCTCAAGCCGACCTACTGGTGATGATCGACCCCGATCACAAGGTCGAAACCTACGACTTCACGTTCCAGGATCCGACGGTCGACACGTTGCCCGGCCGCATGATCAGCGACCCGCCGGCCTGGACACCGGCTGGCGTGAGCGCTCATGTGAACGCGATTGCGGTTTCGGACTTCCTTCGCATGGTGCTGCGACGGGACAACATCGACGGTAGCGGCGGGACCATGAGGTCGACGATCAACTGTGTCGTTCAAGAAGACAGCCCGGGTCCCGAACAGTGGGAGAACGCGTTCTGGAACGGCGAGCAGATGGTGTACGGCCAGGTGCTGCGCACCGACGGGCTTCGGTCGCTGTCGGCCAACGTCGACGTGGTCGCCCACGAGATGTTTCACGGCATCACCGAGCACACCGCCCGACTGGAGTATGCCTTCCAGTCAGGGGCGATGAACGAGTCGATCTCCGACATCTACGGCGTGTACGTCTCCAACCTCGGCAAGGCTGATCCGCGGAAGTGGGACTGGGAACTGGGCGAGAACCTTCTGGATGGGAACAAGCCGTTCCGTGATCTGTCGGATCCGCCACGCTTCGGGCAGCCCGATCACATGAGGGATTTCAAGGACCTGCCCTACACCCGAAGAGGCGACTGGGGCGGCGTACACGTCAACTCCGGGATCCACAACAAGGCGGCCTTCAACATGTTCACGGCGGTAGACGGCGCCGGCGACCTGGTGCTCGGCCCGGACGAAGTGGCCGCGGTGTTCTACATCGCGTTGACGCAGCGCCTGTCGCGCACCTCCCAGTTCGCCGACAGCCGCCGCTTCACGGTCTCCAGCGCACGAAGCCTATTCCGTCAGCTGCCGCCGGACGAGCGCGATCGCAAGATCGCCGCGGTAGACGCGGCCTTCGCCGCAGTCGGCATCGCCTGAACCCGGGTGGTCTTGGTGATGGGGCGAGAGGAGCACAGGCTCAACCTGGCGGCGTCGCAGCATCGCAAGCGGCTGGCCCGCGGGGATCAGGTGGACCTTCGCGATACGCCAGGGGAACGTGTGAAAGCCTCGATCGGTCAGAACTGGCTCGCGAAACGGACAGTAGACACCTCAGTCCTCGTGGAGTTGCTGTCGGTCAGGCCCGGCGCAAAGGGCTGGACACATCGTCCCCTCTGGCTTGCAGGGGCTCGGATCACGGGGTCAATCGACCTGGTCGGGGCGACACTTGGCCGGCCCTTGCACTTTGAGGACTGCTTCATCGAGCAATCGATCGAGCTCACCGATGTCGAAGCCGTGACAATCAGTCTGACCGGCTGTTTCGTACCACGCGTCGAGGCCAGCGGCCTGAATACCCGCGGCGACCTGAGCCTATGTGATGGCTTCACCGCGACCGACGTTGTCAATCTGCACGGTGCGACCGTCGGCGGAACCCTAGACTGCGACGGCGGCCATTTCAGCAACCCGCAGGGGCTGTCGCTGGACTGCGGCAGCATAGTCGTCAAGGAGAGCATGTGGGCCGAGTGGGCAACGTTCATGGGCGAAGTGCTCCTGCTCGACGCTCACATCAGTGGCCAGCTCGTCTGTGATGGTGCGACTTTCACGCACTGGGGCGGAGACGCGTTGACGGCTGACAGCCTGGTCGTCGACGGGGACATGTTCTGTATGACGGGTTTCGCCGCACGGGGTACGGTCCGCCTGCCGATCGCGCACATTGGTGGCGGTCTGAATTGCAGTGGTGGCAGTTTCACGAATCCGCGCGGAAAGGCGATCTACGCCACGGATCTCTCGGTGGACGGCCCGATGTCCTGCAGCAACGGGTTCGAAGCCGCTGGCATGGTTGAGCTGACTGGCGCACACATCGGCTGCAGCCTCAAGTGCAACGAGGCGAAGTTCACGAATCCGGATGGGACTGCGCTGGGCGCCGCGGGCCTGGCCGTCGAGGGTTCCATGTCCTGCCAGGACGGCTTTGAGGCGGTCGGCACCGTAGAGCTGACCGGCGCACGTATCAGTGGCAACTTGAACCTCTGCGCCGCCAGCTTGGCGAACCTCGACAGCAGCGCCGGCAGCACGTCCAAGGCCCGCAGTAACGGCTCGACCGCTCGAGGCGCACTGCAACTCATCGGTACCGAGATCGGCGGTGACCTGAACTGCGCCGGCGCGAAACTCTCCGATGTACAGCATGGCGCCCTCAACGCCCGCAGGGTCGTCATCGGTGGGGACATGTTCTGTTCCGGGAGTTCGCTGCGAGCGGCGAAGTCAACCTGGTGCACGCGCAGATCAGCGGGGACCTGGACTGCTCCGGCGGCACCTTCATCGGCCAGGCAGGGGGGACGGCGAGCGATCTGGTGCAAGCGGAGATCGGGAAAGACGTCATCATGCGCCCAGTGCGGCTGATCGGCGACTTGGACCTTCGCTTCGCTCGGACCGGTGGCTGGTACGACTCCGCCACCACCTGGCCGGCGGCGAGAGCCTTGCATCTGCACGGACTCACCTACCGGGCAATCGAGGCTGACCCCCGGATCAGTGTGAAGGATCGGCTCGACTGGATCGTCCGGGACTCCGAAGGCTTCATACCGCAGCCCTACGAGCAACTGGCGAGGGTGTACCGGGGAGAAGGCAATGCAGGCAAGGCCCGCAAAGTTCAGATTGCGGGGCAATGGCGACGTCGTCTCGCACGGAGTGACAAGCTCAGCAGTAGCGGACGCCAGTCGGTCAGGTCGCTCTGGTCGGACTGGGTAGTTCGTCCCATTCGCGTCTTCTGGAGCACCCTGCTGCTGATCACCGTAGGGTACGGATACCGCCCATGGCTGATCCTCGGCCCGATCGGTGCCTTGTTCCTCTTCGGGTGGTGGTGGTTCGACCGAGCCTCCGACCACGGCAAAATCGTGCCGAGCAAGGGCTTCAACAGCGCCCTCTACACGGCAGATTTACTGATCCCCGGAGCCAGCCTAGGAGAACGCACCCGCTTCACGGCACTCCCCGACATCGCCTGGTGGACGGCCGGTTACACACTTGCGGGCTGGGCGCTGGCCGCGATGCTGATTGCCGGCCTCACCGGTGTATTCAGGAGGCTCTGATGAGCAAAGGCACCGCACCATGAGTTCCTACTTGTACGGCAATCTTTCGAGCCGGCGACTGTCAGCCGCACCGGGCGCACCTCTCAGCTTCGACGCGAGGGTTGCGGAGCCGGGTGGGACCAAAGACCCGGTCGGGCACTGGACTGACGTTCTCGTGGCGTTGGTGCCGGCCGAGGCCCTGGCGATCCACACCCTGGCAATGACTTTGGGGACCACGACGACAGCGGAGGGAGCGAGCACATCGACAGTCATCACCAAGCCGACGGAAATGGCTTGGGTCTTCTGGTTCATGATGGCCATCGCGGGTCTGTTGTGTCTTGTCGGCGCCAAGCGACTCGGAGTTCTTGAGTTCATTCGGGCGCTGGTCGCGTCGACAGCTTTCGTACTTTGGACGATGATCCAGCCTACCTCTGCTTTCGACGCACTCGGTTGGAATCCATCCCCTCTGGTCAGGACGATGATCGCTATCGGCGGCGCCGTGGTACTAGGCTCGATCGCAGCCTGGGCAGCGGGACACGCGGACAAAACGACACTGACGGGCTGACACCGTGCCCTCAGTTCAAGACGTCGGATCCGCCGCCGGTGCGCCGACCATGTATGACTCTCAGCGCAGCAGTCAAACGCGTGTTCCAGACGCCATCCAGGCCTGATCGCCCCGACAGCGGAGTACAGCGCCTTCACCCTCGGGAACCGCTTCGCACTTCGAGGACAGGCAGGGCGGGCCGGAACTCGAATGTCGCACATTCGGCGATCTCGACCAAGCCATCGGGCGAGCTGCGACGGACCTCGTGCCCTGTGCGACTACGCACGCTCGACGCCGCCAGCGGTGACGAGGCGCAGGCCTCGGAGTCGATCGCTGCTCGACGACGAGACCGCGCCTCCCGGCGATGTCCACCTGCGCTATGCCGAGACCCTGCAGGCAGCCGGCCATCCAGGCAGCCCTCACGGCGCTCTGCTTGGGACCCTGTGGCGCGAGCAGCGCTTTTTGGGCACCCGGAGGGGCATTGCGGGTCACTCGAGCCGCGGTCGCCCCCCGCCTTATTCCGCTGTGCCGCTTGACCAACCGTCTACTTGTCCGATGACGAATGTTTGTCCGCCGATCGGAATGCGTTCGCCGGCTTCGAGCGCGTACTGCGTGGCTCGAACAGCGTGCCCTGGTGCGCCGTCGTCCGGTGCCCACTCCAGGCCGAATCGAAGGTGCTCACCGGAGCGCAACGCGAGGCCGTCGATGCCGGCCGTAGGATCCAGCAGGCGATAGGCTCCTTCGCCCAGGTCCTCAATGTTGCCGTTCGGGTCGTCGAGGTCTCGGATCCGTGCGAGTGCAGCGTCGTGGGGCAGAAGGATGAACTGCTCGGCCCCCTCACCAGCGGGGCGCCCGCGAGCGTCGAGCAGCTCGAACGTGACCTGCGTGTTCATGGCGTGGGTGGTGTGATTGGCGACGACGAGCTCCCCGAGCAACCGCATCGCGACGGGAATGATGTGGATGTTGCGCCACGCCACGTGGCTCAGGTCCAGGACGTTCTGGTTGAGGTCGGAATCCTTGAAGCCGTCGAATGGGGAGGCATCTGCCTTCGTCACCACAGCCAGAAGGCAGAAGTGTCCGTCGTTGCCCGGGTAGCCCGCGGGATTGGGGGTGTTGACCCAATTGAACGAAAGGACGGTGGCTTGCGCGGAGCCCGTCGCGCCAATGTGTTGCGCTGGCGCTACTATGTCGCCCTGGGAGGGGTTCGAGCCGCTCCAGGGATTGGGCCAGGACAGCCCGGCGTTCGCCTTGGCCCAGTACAGCTGGAGGACATCGGTCCCGGAGATCGGGTAAGGGGCGTTCCCGCGGTTGTGGATTCTGACGTAGACCACACAAGGGCGTCCGCCCAGAATCGGCTCACCAACGAGCCCCCCGTCCGCGGTCTGCCGTACCCAGATGTCGGGACTCTCCCAGCCAACCGGCGTGGTGGCGTTGGGTCCCATTCCGGAATCGGCCGAGTTGTCGAGAACGGCCAGACGAGGCGTGACGAAACTTGCATCGATGAGGTCGGCGTAGACGGTCTGAGTGGCGCCGTCATTCAGGGTAAGGCCCCAGTGGTAACCAGCGGGATCGTATGAGTCGCCCTGGTTCCACCATCCTGGCGCCGAGTTCCCCCACCAGTTCCAGCCGATGAGGACGTCGTCGTTCTGGAGACAGAATTGCTGCCAATCGGCCCACTGTGCCTGTGCGGTCGCGAACGTGCTGCCGTATGTAGCGGTCCCGTTAGGGCCGGCATCGAGCGCGATCTCGCCAATCTGGACCTTGACGCCGTAGGTTCTCGCCCAACCGACCACCCCCGCGCACGCGTCGCGAAGCGCAGTCGGTTTGGACGAGCCAAGGCCGGAGTAGCAGTGGACGGTGACGGCGAGGTTGGCCGTGGGATCCGTCAGAGCGAGCCATCCGGCAGCGCTGCCATTGTCGACGAACTTGCTCGCGGCGGCATACCCCACACCGGGCACGAAGATCGTGTTGGTATAGATAGGAGCAGGTTTCCGGATTTCGGTAATGGCCGCTTGAGCGCACAAGAACCATTGGGGCAGGCTGATTCCCAGGTCCCCGGGCTTGTTGCCGGATTCCTCGTGTGTGTGTGGCTCGTTGATGAGGTCGAACGCCACACGCTGGTCGTTTCCGGTCACCGTGTTGACCGCTGCAGCGAAGCTGCGCCAGAAGTCAGCGAAGCTCGGGGGGCTGATCGGCGCGTTGGCATAGACGATGTCGGTGTCGCCGGAAATGCTGTTGTACTGCCAGGGAGCGAGCGTAACCATCAATCCGCGCGCGAGAAGCCGGATCAGCACATCGATGAGGTCAGCCCAGTACACGGCGTAATTTGCCCCGGGTGCGGGTACCGGACCGCCGAGCGTTGACTGCACGGCCTCCCAACTGAACATGAGACGAACCGAACCCATCCCCTTGGTCTGGTACCAGTCCAGAAGGGCGTCAGAGTAGACGGGGTAGTTCGTCCCACGGACCGGCCCATTGGGGCCGAATGTGCCCACGTTCATGGACACATGGTTCACGCCGTTGCGTTGCGCGCCGAGAAAGTGGTTTGCCGGGAACTTCATCCGATGCCCTCCATGTCGCCGTTGCGGAGGAGTTTGCTCGGCGGGACCGTTATCCGAGCATGACGATTGTGTAGCCGCCGAAGACTTGGCCCTGCTGGCTGGCTGTTACGCGGTAGACGTGTGCTTCGCCGGGGGCGGGTGGATCGTCGGTGGTGTGAAAGGCGACCTGCTGGTGCTCGTCGGTCACTTGATGCTGGGTTGCTCCGCCGTCGAGGCCTGTGCCGGTTCCGATTGGCCGCGGAGCGCCGAGTAATGCCACGCCGGTCGGCGCGGCCTGGCCCGGGAACTGCCCTCTGACGCCTGTACGGAGCTGCAACCACGCCATCTCGTGGGGTGCCGCGCGTTGGACGGATACGTTGGCCGGCTCGCCGTACAGTGGTCCGACCTCGAGTGTCAGTGGGGCGGGCAGGATCAGAGTTCCCGGTAAGGCCCGATTCTGCTGTCCTGCGGCGATGACGTGAATGTTGCGCTGGGCAACATGTCGGTTGAGTGCGGAATCCCATTCCGGCGTGCCGATCCCGTCCGAGGTCTCGTCCCATACTCGGACTACCAGGCACTCGTGTCCGCCGTTGACGAAGGTCGGCACCCAGGCGTCCGGGCACCGCACCACCGCATGAGATCGGGCGCTGCCGCGGGCACCCAGCGCGACGGTCGTCTGGCCGATCAGATGGGCACTTCCCGGTCCAATCCCGAGCGTTGGATCGCACCAGTAGAACTCCACCACGACGCACGGCGCCTGACTGATTCCGAAATTCCACACGTGGGCGTACAGGGTGTTCGGTTGACCCGCCAGGGCGGTCTGCCCCAGCTGGGGCGGCACCGGGGGAGCCTGTCCGGGGTCGACGCCGGCCAGCAGCAGGATGTCCGGGCTCTCCCAGAACGGCCCGACTACAGGACGAGCGCCGAGATCGCCAGGGTTTGCTCGCATGAACAGGAACGGCAGGTAGAGATCTCCGCGCTGACCCGGCCACTGGTTGGGTGGCTTGTCATCGAAGTTCCCGGGCTCGAGGTAGCCGCCCGGCACCTGACCGGTCGACGTACCGCAATGCCTGCCTGGCCGGTTCGGGTTCTTCCAGCCGATGTCGGTGCCGTCCTTGCCGCCGTGACCGTGACCGTGACCGTGGTCGCCGTGGTTGGGGCGGTCAGGTTTGCTGTGGTCCGGGTGGCACTGCCGGCAGTCGTGGTGGTCGCAGCAGCAGTGATCGCGGTCGTGATGGTGCTCGTGGTGGCCGCAGTCGCAACGCTTGTGCTTGCTCATCCGGGCTCTCCGTCCGTCTCGGCAGGTCGGCCGATGATGATCGGCGGATCGGGCGGGTCGACGTACTGCAGCTGCATCGGAGTCATCCCACCGTCCCAGTGCCTGATGCCGGTCGGCGGAGGCGAGACCGGCCCGCGGTCGCCCTGCGGAGGCACGACGGGCTTGCGGTACTGGAATCCCATGTCGGTGCTGCCGATCTCCTCCCCACGGATCCAGTCCCAGGTCAGATATGCGTACGCCCGGTCGGAGTCCAGGTTGAACTGGGTGTCGTACCCCGGTCGGATTCGCCAGTCTGCCGATCAGGTACGCCGAGAACGGGATCGGGTCGCCGAGCGGACTTCGGCGTTCCCGGGCCTTGCCGATGTGCTCTTCGTTCAGCAGGTCCGTCTGCCACGGAGTCTGTGCGTGCTCGTAGTTGTGCCGCCCGTCCGGATCGTGGCCGGCGTCGGTGCGGAAGAAGACCTGGTCCGGGGTGGATCCCTCCGGGTAGGGCCGGGCCGCATCGGCCGGAACGCCTGCGACTTGACTGATGGGTCGGACTTCGATGGGTCGTAGGTCTCGGTCGGAGTCGGTACGGCGAAGTTGTGACCACCACTCTCGAATTCGGAGATCGACGGGTAGGCCCAGGGACGCCGGAACTCCCAGTCGTCGGGCTTCGAACCGTCGGCGTGGTACTGCAGCACCGGGTAGTACGGCATCCGATCGTCGCGAACGAAATGGCTGACGATCACGCCCGTCTGGGAGTCTAGATGAGCGAACGGGTCGAGCGCGTCCGCCAGCGCCTGCGCGAAGGCACCGTCGATGGTTCCGCCGAGCGTGATCAGCGGCAGGTCGATCTCGTTGGGAAGCCGCAACTCGCCGTCGTCGTAGCGTTGCTGCGAATGCGGAATCAGGAAACCGGTGTGGGTCATCACGTTGTGGGTCTTCATCGCGACGTCCCAGATCATCATCGCCAGCTCGTAGAGACCGAGCCGGAGCGGGTAGGTGAGTGGACTCACCGCCATCTTGATCAGGTCGCCGGCGAGTTCGATCGCCGCGCCCAGCTCCTTGATCGCCCACTCCACCAGGGCGATGAACACCGCGCAGGCGTCCTCGATCGGATTGTCGCCGGACACCCCGGAGAAGTCCGGCGGCTGCAGCAGGTTGGTGAAGTCCGAGGCCTGCGGCATGATCACGAAGTCGGGTTTGCGGGGCTTCTGCAGCTCCCACGAGCCGTTGAAGTTGAGCTTGTACAACGTGATCATCAGCCGGTACGCCGTACGCACCTCCCAGGGCAATGGGAACCCACGCGGTACGTCGCACGGCGGCGGTGGCGCGATCCCGTCGAGGATCTCCTGGAACGGCCGGTCCAGGCCGTGGCCGGTGACGTCGCGGACCACGTTGGTGAGCATGCCCTGATCGATCTGCTGCTGGAAACGCGTCGCCCAAATAGATCTGTGGATGGGGATGGTCCTTGAACGTGTGCTTCAGCGCCTTCACCACGGCCTCGGCCAGCCACAGTGGCATCTCACCGTCGACGTCGAGCGCCTCGGCCCGTTCGTCGGGGTCCGTGGGCAGCGGCGGCGGCCGCAGCTCGCCCTGCGGTTTGTCCGGAGTCAGCTGCACAGCGAACCACAATGCCGACATCGACAGGTCGGGGTAGTCGTCGGTCTTCCCCCACGGGTCGTCGGGAATTGAGCCACCTTGGCCGCTCTGGCTGTAGTTCCAGGCGTCGAGGTGGTTCTCGATCAGGTGGTGCCGGGTCGGGTGGTCGCGGTAGGGACCACCGCATTGCTCGTTGACGAACGAATGCGCGATCGTGTCGGTACCGACGTGCACGATCCAGCCTAGCGCGAAGGCCAGCATCTGCTGGAACCGATCGCCGCCGTACTCGGACCCGTCGTGCATCGCCTCAGCCTGCGCGACGAGTGCCTGACAGGTCGCGGACGTCCGCCGGTAGTGGCCCATGTCGCTCCACAGGAACGACTCCTCGGTCCACCCCTTCTGGACGCAGGTGTTCATCTTTCCCCAGATGTCGACGTACGTCGTCAGCTCCATCTCGCCGATGTTCACCAGCGCGAGCTTGAGGTCCTCCAGCGCTACCTTGAGCTCACCGAGCAGACCGCCGGTCAGGTCGTCCAGCACCGCGGACGCCGCGTCCACCAACGGGCCGATCGTCCGGTTCCAGGCCTCCACGAAGTCCTGCCAGATGTTGTTCAGCCTGATCAGCAGCCGGAGGATCCCCGCCATCGTCGAGGACACCTTGTCGAGGATGACCAGCAGCGGCTCCCAGTCGTTCTCGGCCGCCATGTCGAAGTAGTAGAAGGTCGCCAGCGCGAGCATGATCTGATCGGACCGCGGACCGAGTACGTCGTTGCTCCAGTCCTGGCTGAAGAAGAACAGGTCCGGCCCGATCGCCCCGATCGCGGTGAACTTCTCCCAATGCCGCATCACCTGCCCGCAGAACTCGGGCGTGTAGTAACCGACCGCCACACCACCTTCGCCAAGATCCGGCCAGTCGTCGAACTCACCGCTGAGCAACAAGTCCGAGACGCGCCGCGCCGCATAAATGTGACTGAAATGCCCAGGCATCGTGGCCCCCTCGCCCAGTGCCGGCATCGCCCGGCCCAGGTCCCTGCGCCCCACACGGCACCCCTACCGTCGGACGCTTCAGTTCAGCTTGCGCCGGAACACCAGACGACTCAAGCGTTGAGACAATCATCCGGAGACCATTTCAAGCAGCCTGCAATGCGCTTGGTCCGATGGTTGGCGACTGATGCGCTTGAATGAAACGAACGAGTTTATCCGGATGCCGGCAATTTGAACCGGAGTTGTCGCTGCGCGGTTACGGCGGGCAGTGGTCGGTGGAACAGATCGGGTGAAGTCCGATCGCGTGTGGTGTTTGCGATCGCATGGGCCTAAGGTCGAGATCGGGGGAGCCCTCGTCGCCAGCTGGCCGCCGATGAGACCTGCGCAAGGTGCAGGTGGACCGGGTTCTCAGAGCATGGCGGAGCTCGTCAGATGGCTGATCGACAAGGGATCAGCATGGGCGGCTCGGTCAATCCGGACGCACAAGATTAGCGCGACAGGCATTGCGACGGGATTCGAGAATGAATGATCCGGATGAAATCGTCGTCGCCCCCGGAGGACCCCGGCCTCGAAGTTCCATGACCCGTGTGCCCCAAGGCTCGGTCGTGGAGCAACTAGTAGATCGTCGCAGCTAATTGTTTGGGTATAGGTGGCGGAGTTTGGTGCGTGCGTCGTGGGTGGTGAATTGCCAGTCGACCTGACGCTGGGTGGTGTTGGTGGCTTGTTGCCAGGCGGCGAGTTCGGTGTTCAGGAGGGTGAGGTCGTCGAGCCGGCGGTCCAGGCATTGGCGGGTGAGCGCGGACAGTTCGATCTCGGCGATGTTGAGCCACGAGCCGTGTTTGGGGGTGTGGTGGATCTCGAGGCGCTGCGCCAACGCGAACGCCTTGGCCGGATCGAACGCCTCATAGAGCGATCCGATGGTGTGGGTGTTGAGGTTGTCCATCACCAGCACCACCTTCTCGGCGTCGGGGTAGTCGAGGGTGAGTAGCCGTTCGGTCTGGTGGGCCCAGTCGGTCCTGGTTCGCTGTGGCTGGGCGTCGACGCGCCGCCAGCCGGCCAGCGGCTCGACCCAGCAGAAGATCGAGCAGGTGCCGCGGCGGACGTACTCGCTGTCTTCCTTCAGGTCCTGTCCCGGTGCGGCGGGGATCGGGTCGCGGGCGTGACCCAGCAGCTGGTAGGGCTTCTCGTCCATGCACACCACCGGACGCGCCGGGTCGAAGCGGCGGGCGTAGACCGCGAGAACGTCTTCCATCGCGGCAGCGAACTGCGCGTTCGCCGTGGGTGGGATGGTCCAGCACTTCTTCAGATGAGGACGCAGCCTCGTTTTTTTAACACCCGCCCGATCGTGGAGTGATCCAGGTCCGGAATGTCCTCGACCAGCGCGACGTGCCTTTCCAGCAACCGCAGCGACCACCGGGCATAGCCCTGCGGTGGCTGCGAGCACGCCAGCGCGATCAGCCTCGCCTCGACCTCGCCGGTCACCGGCGAGGGCACCGGCGGATGCTCGCGTTGCTTGCGCGAGATCGTGGCGTCCGCATCACCGCCGGTCTCAGCGAACCGCTTGGCGACCAGCCGCAGCATCTCGGCCGAGACACCGACCCGGGCCGCGAGCACCTCCTGGGTATCGACCTCGCCCACCGAGGTATCCAGCGCGAGCAGCACCCGCGCCCGCCTGATCACCGCGGCCGGATGCACACCCGTCGTGGTCACCCGAACCAGCCAGTCACGATCCGCCTCGGTCAACACCACCGGACGCTTCATCAGCGAAGGCACGACAACAGTCCTGTCTGGCAGAGGGGAAGGAAGATCTGCCGGACCCAAACCTCCCAACCACACCCCCAGAACTAAGCAGCGACACGCTACTAGAAGACGGATCGTTTGTCGTGAATCCGCCTGATTCGTCAGAAGTCACGATCAACCCGAGGGACCATCACATGCCCCAGCTCGTATTGACACCCGGCGGCTACAAGTCTGCCGACCTCGTCCACCACGTCGAATCCGGGTCAGTTCTGGACAGCGGCGAGGGTCGCCTTCGCCGGTTTGCCGAAGACGGCCGACTGCTCGACGACTACGGCCCGCACTTGCAACGCGCTGCCGGCCGACCGCTTCACCCCCTGAATGTCAACCGAGGTGCGTTAGCCGCAGCCGGAGGCCCCACTCCGGTCTTCGGCACAGGCTGGATCACGTATGCGTGGTGGACGAACAGCACCGGAACACCGATCTCCAGCTTCTCAACCACCTGGACGGTTCCGCCGGATCCGTCCACGTCGAACGGCCAGACGATCTTCCTGTTCAACGGTATTCAGAACTCGACCATGATCTACCAGCCGGTGCTCCAGTGGGGACCGTCGGCAGCGGGCGGCGGCACTTACTGGGCGGTGGCCAGCTGGTACGCCGACGGTCAAAGTGGGCAGTCGTTCTACACGACGCCGGTCCGGGTCAACGCGGGTGATGTGCTCACCGGGGTGATGACGCAGACGGGTACCAATGGAACCCAGCACTCGTACAGCTGTGAATTCACCGGGATCGCGAACACCACACTGTCGGTGACCAATGTCGACGAGCTGACTTGGGCGATCCAGACTCTCGAGGCGTACACGATCAAAGCGGCGACCGACTACCCCAACACGTTCAGGACCTCGATGTCCGGCATCGACATCAGCGCAGGGTCATCGCACCCGACGATCAGCTGGACAGCCGTTGACTCGGTCACGGACACCGGTCAGCACACGGTCGTCGCGAGCAACAGCAACCCCGGCGGCGATGTCGATATCTGTTACCGGGCGAGTGGTCTGGCCAGTCCGATCGTGCCGGGCCACGCACAGATCACTGCGGTGTCTCGCAGCGCTAATCACCTCGACGTCTTTGTCACCGACACCGCCGGCGCGATCCTGACGGCTGCCTGGGAACCGGGGTTCACCGATTGGTGGCATGGATGGTGGTCGCTCAATGGCGGTCGCGCCGCTCCCGGTGCGCCGGTGGGAGCGGTATCCCGTAGCGCGGACAAGCTCGACACCTTCGTGAGCGGAACCGATTCGCTGGTCTACACCGCGGCGTGGGAACCCTCGTTCCCCGACTGGTGGCACGGCTGGTGGGGGCTCAACGGTGGCGTCGCGGCGCCTGGAGCACACATCACGGCGGTGAGCCGGAACACGGACAAGCTCGACGTCTTCGTCGTCGGCACAGACGGCGGCATCTATACGGCAGCTTGGGAGCCCGGTTTCACCGACTGGTGGCATGGATGGTGGCGTATCGGCGGTCTGATCGCGCCTCAAGGCGCCCAGATCGGCGCAGTGTCGCGTAGTGCAGACAAGTTGGACATCTTCGTCACCGACATCAACGGAGCGATCCAGACCGCAGCCTGGGAGCCGGGCAATGCCGACGGGTGGCACGGCTGGTGGCCGCTGAACGGCGGTCGTGCCGCCCCCGGTGCAGCGGTGACGGCCGTCTCGCGGGGGCCTGACAAGCTCGATGTCTTCGTCACCGGCACAGACGGAGGTATCTACACCGCGGCCTGGGAGCCGGACTTCGCCGACTGGTGGCACGGGTGGTGGCGCATCGGCGACGCGGTCGCACCCCAAGGCGCACCTGTCGGCGCAGTCTCGCGCAGTACCGACAAACTCGACATCTTTGTCACCGACGTGGCCGGCGCCATCCGCACCGCAGCCTGGGAGCCGGGCAATGCCGACGGGTGGCACGGCTGGTGGGCGCTCAACGGTGGCGTCGCTGCTCCGGGTGCGCCGGTAACGGCCGTCTCTCGAAGCGCCGACAAGCTTGACGCCTTTGTCGTCGGAACGGATTCCAAGGTCTACACCGCCGCGTGGGAGCCCGGCTTCACAGATTGGTGGCACGGGTGGTGGCGGATGGGCTAAGGATCGAAAACCATTCAGCGGTGCATTGCGACCGGAACCGCACCGCGTGTGCTCGACACCTGAGCCCGCGATGCTCGTCAACTGCAGCGTCCGAGTCCCGCAATCCGTCGTTCGGTCCTTCAATGAAGGAAGGCCAGCGTGGCAACTCCCAAGCAACATGAATGCCTCTATTCGGCTCTCGGAGCCAAGGTGCTGGCGCGACATTTTGCGATTGGGCGTTGGCGTCGCGCCAATCTTCTCTCGCTGTGGAACGTGCTCCAGGAGCCGGCAGCCGAGGCTGTACAAGGGCTGTCCCCTTCGGATGTCGCACTTGTGCAGCGTTGGAACGTTGTGGATCACGGGCGTGAGAACCCACTGCTCGAGGGCGGAAAGCTTCTCACCGCCCTGGCGGTGGAGGTCAGCCTCGGCTACAGCCAGTCGTCCGTGCCACTCCTTCGTGGGATCGAGACCGTAGGCTCGCTGTTTCCTGTTCGTACTGGCGACGCAGGATGGCTGGTCCGCTGGGATCCGGCCACATCCGACCACTGGGAGCAGCAGCCAAATGGCTCGGACGTCTGTACTGACTTCCTCGTCGACGACGATGGCGCGTATCGCTTTTGTGTCCCGGCGACAGATCCGCAGCGGGTCCCTTGGCGGACCCTGAGCACGTTGCGAACCCTGCTGCCGCGGCCAGAGGCCGATGCCTACCAACTTGGTGAGGATCCAGATCATTTCACCGGTTACCATCCCGACTACCATTACCGCTACCAGGTCTGGGAGGCCTCGGGCGACGAAATCGTGGGAGTAGTAGGTGGCCTGACTATCGCCGACAGACTGGTCGGTCGGCGCGGCTCAGGGGCCGTACGGCGAGCCTTGGTGCCCCCCGTGCGGCTGCTTGGTGAGTACCTTGCTGCCAACGGTTATCTGCTGATTCGGCCGTGTGGCGGCTTCAATGGACGAGGGGCGACCGGTGGGATGCCGGCAATGGAACTGCCGATCGCACGCGCACTTGGATCGATCGCCGGCAGCGACTTCGCCTCCAGATTGGACTTCCATCCGGCCCTGGAGCGCGCCGGCTACTCCCGCAACCTCGACGGCCGCATCCGAGAGTTGGTTGCAGCGGCGCTCGCCGGAGCAGCCATCCTCCCTCCGATAATCGCGGGCCTTGCGATTGGGTTGGGCTCACTGGCTCCTCTAGTTGGCGCACCCATCGGCACTCTGGCCGGTACCGCACTGGAGGCAGCCGCGCGGAGCATCGGACCCGTTCAAATCGGAACCGCGGCAGCGCTCTTTCGGCACCGTGACTGCTTCGACGTCTCAAACGATGCGAGCGCCCGAGAAGTGGCACTCGCCTACTTGCTCAAGGAATTTGAGCCGAAGATGCGCGTCGAAGCTTGGATGGCCGGTATGCGCCTAGGTGGTGGCAATGCCCGCGGGTTCCCGCCCCACCTCGCGATCAGCGCTCTAGACGATCCCGACACGACAGTGCGTGATGCGTACCTCGGCCTTTTCCGTGCCGAACGCACCCGCGTTGCCCCGACCTCACCTCCCGAGCCGGGACTTCTCGACTCTGCGCACGCGACGGCGGTAGCCGTCATTCTCGGCGCCACGGAGTTTGAGGGCCTGCTGCTACGTCAACTGAACGAGCGCTACGACCTCCTCGACGCGGCAGGGCAGGACGCGGAGATCAGCAACGATCAGCAGAACATCCGCCTTGCGGTGGACTATCTCTCTGCCATGGCGCTGGCATGGCTACACGTCAGTCGGCGCGCAGCCGCGGGTATACCCGTGGCGACGTCCGGCTTTCCCGTGCTGCCCAGCTTCACGGCGTGGCCCGCCCCCGCCGTTCCCCGGGTCGTGCTGGAGCGACTGCCCGAGGTGCGCCGCGTCGTACTCGGCGATCGGCCCCTGCCGGCAACGGATGTCGATGTCTTCTCGCCGACCGTACAGAGCCGCAAGGCATCGACTCCACCACCAGTGCTGTCCAGTGCTCGTCAACTAGTCGGCACGTTCACTTATGCCGTGGCAGAGTCGGCGCGCGATGTCTTCACGGGCATAACCCTTGAGTGGGGCGACGAGTACGAGATTGCAGCAACCGGTGAGATCCGGGCGGGGCTGGCACTCGCGGGCAGCAATGGCCCGGCCGGATGGACCGACCAGTTGGTCGACGACGCCCGCTGGCCATTGCACACGGGACTCGATCCGGTCGGCGCACACCCGTTCGCGTTGCTGGCCCGCGTCGGCGGCTGGTTCCTGGTCGGTGAGCACATGAAACGCCGACGGTTCCTAAGCCAGCTGTCGTTGCCGATGCACCTACGTATCAACGACAATCAGCCCGGCAATGGCTCCGGGCTGTTCGTCGTAACAGTGACGCTGTGGGGCCGCGAACGACCGATCGTCTACCCGGAACGCAGCATCCTTTGCGCAACCCGAGCCGGAGGGAGGATCGATCGAGTCGGGGGCGTCCATCCCGACGGCTCACCGTGGCAGGTGACGCTAACAGAGGCCATCGAATGGATTCAACGCTACGGGCATACCTTCACCGCTGGGAGTGATTCCGGTCCGCGAGTCGTGGTGAGCCACCTGCGCGGCCTCAGCTACCTTCGCAGTCGTGGCGATCGCACTCGATCAAACAACCTGCGGCGGTTGCCCCGGTGCCCAGCGCGGACCTGACTTACGCCCTGCTCCGCGATGTGGACGCTCGCTATAAGAGCCTGCTCTACTTGCTGGATACATTGACCCAATCGGACATCCTGAGGAACATCTGGAGCACGCGCACGGGACATTCAGCGCTAGCTACTTCGACCCGAAAGGGTCTGCTGCACGAGTAGGTGACATCTGAGTTGGCTTGCCAAGAGGCCTGCCTGGAAGGATGTTGCTGTGCCCAAGCCTTATCCGCGTGAGTTCCGTGACGAAGTGGTTCGTGTTGCCGTGACCGAGGGCCTGGTGTGTCGGTCGAGCAGGTCGCCAAGGACTTCGGGGTTCATCCGATGACGCTGTTCAAGTGGCTGCGCCAGGCCGAGGTCCACGAGGGCGCCAAGCCGGGTGTGTCCCGGGGTGAGTCGGCCGAGCTGCGTGAGGCTCGGCGGCGGATCAAGCTGCTGGAGCAGGAGAACGAGGTGTTGCGCCGCGCGGCGGCGTACCTGTCCCAGGCCAGCCTTCCGGGAAAAGGCTCTACCCGCTCGTGAGCGAGCTGGCTGCTGCCGGGGTTCCGGTGGCGGTGGCGTGCCGGGTGCTGAAGATTGCTCGCCAGCCGTACTACCGCTGGCTGGTTCGGCCGGTCACTGCTGCCGAGCTCGAGCAGGCCTACCGCGCGAACGCGTTGTTCGATGCCCACGCCGATGATCCGGAGTTCGGGTACCGGTTCCTGGTCGACGAGGCGCGCGATGCCGGTGAGCCGATGGCGGATCGGACCGCGTGGTGGATCTGTTCTGGCATGGGTTGGTGGAGCGCGTTCGGCAAGAAACGCGGTAAGAACGGCAAGCGGCCTGGTCCGCCGGTCCACGACGACCTCGTCCGCCGTGACTTCACCGCCACCGCACCGAACCAGCTGTGGCTGGCCGACATCACCGAACACCGCACTGCCGAGGGCAAGCTCTACCTGTGCGCGATCAAGGACGTCTACTCGAACCGGATCGTGGGCTACTCCATCGACTCGCGGATGAAGTCCCGGCTCGCGGTAGCCGCGCTCAACAACGCCGTCGCCAGACGCACCGAGGTCGCCGGCTGTGTCCTGCACACCGACCGCGGATCGTCAGTTTCGGTCCAGGAAGTTCGTGCGTGCACTCGGTCGTCACGACGTCGTCGGCTCGATGGGCCGGGTCGGCGCTGCCGGTGACAACGCCGCCATGGAAAGCTTCTTCGCCCTGCTGCAGAAGAACGTCCTCAACCGACGCACCTGGAGTACCCGCGAGGAGCTCCGGATCGCGATCGTGACCTGGATCGAACGGACCTACCACCGCCGCAGACGCCAACGCACTCTCGGCCGGTTGACCCCCATCGAGTACGAAGCAATCATGACCACGCCAGCCAGTCAGGCTGCGTGACCGAAACTGTCACCTATCCGTGCAGCAGTCCCAAAAGTCGCCGCGTGGCGGTGCCTGAGATGTGTGCTGTTGGTGGAGAGGATGGCCTCGAACCTTGGCTAGAAGGGATCGAGGCCATCGTGCTCAGAACTGTAAATGATCAGCCGACGTTCTGGGACTCGATCCTGCCGGTTGAGCTGCTGGTGTTGTCGGGTGAGATTGCGCGGGTGGACGGTCGGGTCGGTCGGTCGTGCATGGCAAGGTCAGGGCGCATCCATCGGGTTCGAGCCAGCGATCGCCGGCACCGAGCGTCGCGCGGATGTGCTCATTGCGAGAGAGCTCAGAACATTCCTCGTCGAGACAACCAGCCTGTCACACGCTTCGTGTGATCTCCGACGAGAGCGCTACCAGCATGCACTCTGGGAAAGGGTGACTGCGATCGAGACGCGCACGGATACCCGAGTTCATGTCCAACTGTCTGACGACCCGCAACCAGAAGGTGTCGAGAACTGGCTTCGTGACATCGAGGCGGCAGCGCGGTCGGTATCGATAGGCCAAGCGCGTCCTGGCGCAGTGTGGAAGCCGTGACCGTCTCCAGGGCCGTACGACGGTGCTCGACAAGTCCGCCGCAGTGTCCGGGGAGGACGTCGGCAGGATCGTGGTTCTGCATCCGCTGTGGACGCCGGCCGAGGGCGCGCCAATCAGCCCCGGCGTTCGCGACGCTGATGGGAATGTTGGATGGCCATGGGGTCTCGGCCCGGCCGAGCGGGTAGCCCGGCTGATTCTGCGCAAGCTGCGGGACGACCTTGCTGCCAGCTGCCGGGCGGAGGCTCAAGACACTGAACGCCAAACGCGGTCGGTGTCCGAACTGATGGCGGAGGTGTCCGCCGCCAGCGAGGTGTTGCGCAATCCTCGCCGTTCGAGAATCACTCACCTTAGCGATCAAGGCAGCGAGCTTCACCCCGGAGAGCTCGGTCACCAACATCACCACTGCGCTCAACGGCATATTCGCCGCCCACCACGTACCGCAAGCCCTCGGCCAGCAGATCGGCGTTCTGAAAACCAGCCTCTTCGAAGACCAGGAGTTGATAGCCATCGCCTTGACAGTCGAGATCGTTGCCCGCTGCACGTCGTCTCGGTCGCCAGACCAACGCAGTGCGCCGTTCAGGTTCGTGCGGCTCGGGCCTGACATCGGACTGCCTCTGCTCACCGATCCGAAGCATCGGAAGCTGGCCGCTGAACTTGGCGACGGCATCCTCTGCGGAACCCAGGTCAGCCACTTTGGTGCATTTGGACCGGAATCCCGGCGCCGTTGGGACTGGCTCCTGGGCAGGTTGCATGCGGTCGCACACATCGGAACGTTGATGCACGGCACCGACACCGAAGTGGCGACCGCCTGGGTGCGTTCCACTCAGCAGGCCGTACTCCAGGCAGAGGGCTGGGATGCGACGGAGTTCGTCAATGCGCTCGTGAAACGCTTCCCGCTTGGGGTAGGGCTGGCCGGCCTGGGAAGCATGATCGACGGGCTGAACGACGCCGACAAGGACCGAGGGGTACCGGCGTCCACGACCACAGGCATCGGCGATCGACTCGTTCACGTGTCGCTCGCTCGGACTGGGACGGTGGCTCAAGGTCGCGACTGGCCGCCAGGACGAGTGCGAGAGGACATCCGAGCGAATCGCGTGGCGGTTCGCCGAACCGACCCGCAGCTTCCTCTGGAGCATGCTTACTGGCGACCACACCAAGAGCGACAGCACATCAGCATTGCCGCTCGTCGCGTTGCGGCCGCTCGTCTGGTTCCTACTGGCGGCTGCCGGCGTTGCGACACTGATGATCGCGATCCTCCGCAGCCGACGAATCCTGGTGGGTCATGCTTCTCGCCGGCATCGGCATCGCCGCACTCATGACCAGCATCGCGGTGGGGCTCTGTGCTCAAGCGACTCAGCGACGTCCGTCTCGTTCTTAGAGACTGGATCGCCACCACGCTGACCCAACGGCTCTGGCCCACTAGGGACAAGGTGGCGACGCCTCCCGACAGGACCGAGCCGCGCCCACTCGGCAGGAGTGTGCTCGCGGCCGGGCTCCTTCGGTGCGAATGTCGGCAGGCGAGGGCGAATCAGTCCACCAACGTGCGCCAGTCACAAGCCGGTTGCGAGAGACGCCAGCGATTTGCCGTCAGTCTCGGCCGACCCATCGCTGCTCGTGCACAGTGTCCGAAGCGAGGGGAAGCCGCGCGGGTCGTCGCGAACGTGGCGAGTGACGTACTGCGCCTACGGTGCGCTCGGGACCGACCGGTACCCGCCGTTCACCCTGAAGGAGGTCGAGGACTATCCCGCGCACCTGGCGGTCGACTACCCGGGACACCTGTCCCGCGGCCTGGTCCTGGTGAAGTGGTGGCTGCTGGCCATCCCGCACTACATCATCGTCGGGATCTTCGTCGGCGGTGGCGCATGGGCCGTGAACCGGTCCGACAACTGGCAGTGGACCCTCAGCGGTGGCGGCGGTCTGGTCGGCATCCTGGTGGCCGTCTCCGCCGTGATCCTCGCGTTCACCGGCGCCTACCCACGGTCGTTGTACGACTTCATCCTCGGGATGAACCGGTGGGCCCTGCGGGTCGCGGGTTATGCGGCCCTGATGACCGACGTCTATCCGCCCTTCCGCCTCGACCAAGGCGGCCTTGATCCCACGCTGGTCGTCGCGGCAGCCTCAGGCGACGGACCAGCCGCTACGACCGACGCCTGAGCGACGACACGGTCGGGGGATCATTCGTGAATGACATGTCTCACCGCGAGGCCAGCGAGAACGCAGGATCACGAGGATCACTAGCCTCCTGCGCCCCGCCCACCGGAGGGAGTGCGCGAGGCGCAGGACTGCCCGGCCACCTACCACACCCGTGATCTGCGTATCCGCAGTTCTGAGGCAGTCGACGTACGGCGTACAGGCGCTGTGGGCTAACGAGGAAGCAGAGCAGCTGCCGCGCTCGCCAGGAGTGGGGCAAAGATGATCAAGTCAGCTTGCAAGTCCGCGATGATGCCGCGATCCGCGCCAAGGACTCGCTCCAGTTTCTGCCGATCTTCGGCCGTGCTCACGATCGCTGACGCGTCTCCAAGGGGCTGCAAGGGCAGAAGATGATCGCACAGCCGTTGTCCCTGATGCTGGAGGGCTGCCCAGCCGGGCACGTAAGCCAGCGCGACCAACAACGAACCGAAGCCTCCGATGACCAACACGTACTGCGGCGGCCGGGTGCCGGGCGAGTTCGTGCTTCGCTCCAGCGCCATCAGCGCTGCTGCCTGAAGGGTGGTCAACGCGACCAAGGAGCCGACCGCGGCAAGCAGCCGCCGCAACAGTCGTCGCATGTCAATCAGCGATGCGAGCCAGGCACCGGCTATGAGGTTTGCTGGCAAGTTTGATGCCACATAGCGAACACCGTACATGGCGCCCCCGGCAGGGATTCCGGCCAGGAGGGGAAGTGTCAGAAGCACGCCACTGCGCACACTGCCGTCGTCGGTGCCGGTTAGGATTGCAGGCACGTTGATGGCGAGAGTCCCGGCGACTACGACTGCCGCCACGGGCATTGCCACATCGCGTACCCGGACCTGGTCCGCCTTAGTCAATTCAGCCCAGCGACGCACGCCGTAGACGAAGACGAGGCCGGAGGTGGCACATGCGGAGAGTGCCAACGGTGCCCAGAGCCACCACAGCGAATCACCCCGGCCACTCGACGACCGGACGAGCGCCACGCCGAACGCAAGTCCGAGTAGCGGGGGTGTGAATTGCCCTATCGCAGGTCTCAGCCGTTGCAGCATGACCGCCTCCTCATGAACCCTTTCCGCCTCGCAGCCATGGGTTCCGTCGAATAGTGACTATCGCCGCAGATAGCGCGAGAGCTTGGTAGCCGGACGGTCGAGATGTGTACGAGATCGACGGCCGTCGCCTCAGGCTGGGTCACATCGTGCGGCGGAGACGTGGACCTTAGCGACGTTCGTGACCGCGCTGCCGAGAACATTGCCAATCCTGCCGAACGGCTTCAGGTCCTTGCCAGAGAACAGCCACGCACTGGCGAAGGCGGTAAGGCAACGACTTCGCCGACGTACGTCGCGCCGAGTTGGGACTCGGTGATCGGCAAGCGTGCTCGCCTGTCCGGATCGGTACGCCCGAGAAGCTCTTCATCGGCGGGTGGTTCGTCGGGAAGCCCTGGGATCGGGGGTGCTCGGCGAGGGCGAGGTCGTGCATGCGGATCGGCTCTGGGCGAAGCTTCTGCAAGAGAGCGTCGAGCCGTACCCGGGACAAACCCAACGTACTCCAGCGCACCCTTGTCCCAGCTCCCTCGCCTGCGAGCCCTCAGCCACGGGCCCAAGATACTCCGAAAGGTCACCGCCGGTGCGAACGGAGCGGGGGCACTGCCCTCACGACACCGGTCGGCGGCCATGGACAGACTCGATCCCGAGCCGCACCAGCTGCGCCGTCCATCGGCAGCCAGGAATGCAGCGGCAGAATACGGCGGAACTCGGCCACCTCCGGGGACCATCGTTCGGATCACGCCGCGAAGCTCATGATCCGGCCGACTGATGAGCTGCTTGTCGGTGCTAGGCCCTCGATCCAGGGCGCCGTCGCCGAGGCCGACGAAAACTCGCCCGCCGTCCTGACCGCCAGACCCAAAAATACTTCTCGAACGTCATGCCCGGTGACAGTCGCCGCGGCAGCATCAACTCGAGGTAGCGCACATAGAGCTGCGACAGCGCTTGCGGGGATATCGGAACTGGCCATGGTGAGCCGTCACAATAGTGGCGTGGGAGTGGCGTGATGGAGTATCGCATCAGGAGATCCGTCCCTGTATTTGTGGCTCCTCGCTTGCGCTAATGGACAGCCCCAGCCCCAGCCACGGGATCGGGGTGGTTCAGCAGCACAATCACTTCAGACGGACCGAGGAACTCGATCGTGACAAACGTAGTGCCGTCGGGTCCTTCTCGATCGGCACAGAGGTGCCGACCGCGTGGGGCACAAGGGCGGCCGGGTCGGCTGAGTGAACAGTGCTGGCGACCACAGTCATCGTGCCGTCTGCCTGGTTGAGGTTGGCGTCGACTAATACTCGTGCCCTGGGCGCGGGCTGAACGCCGTTCGTGTTCGCGACGACGAGTGCTTCCTCAGGGCCCAGGATGCGGGACCAGCCGAGGATGCCGCCGCTGGGTGGTGGGGTCAGCGTTCCGCCGATGTCGAGTGGGCGGAGGTACTGGCGTCCGTAGCGCAGCCCGTGGATGGCCTGCTGGACTCGTCGTCGGCACTCGTCGAGAGCGTCGCCGGCCATTCGCACCACGCAGAACGGATCCATGACCGCGACCGCGTCCGGCAACTCGTCGGCAGCCGCGGTCTTGAAGCCGGTGAAGCCGTCCATCGCGACCACCTCGACCCGCTCGCGCCAGGACTCGGCTCGTTCAGCGAGCCAGGTCTTGAAGACCTGCTTGGAGCGGCCCTCGACCAGGTCCAGCAGCCGTGCCGGCCCGGTCCCGTCGCGAATCACGGTCAGGTCGATGATGACGGTGACGTACTTGTCGCCACGACGGGTATGACGCCCCACGTGCTCGTCCACGCCGATGACGTTCACGCCGTCGAACCGGCTGGGATCGTCGATCAGGACGCGCTTGCCTTCGGCAAGGACCGCGTCGTTGGCAGTGTTCCACGCCACCGCGAGGCCTTCGGCGACACGAGCGACGGTCAAGTGCTGACACACGATCCCTTCCAGCGCCCACCGCAGCCCACGGCGTGACAGCTTCGCCCGTGGTTCGGCGGCCTTGCTGGTGTCTCGGGCGCCAAACGTGCCCGCAGCCGTGCACCGGTAGCGGCGGATCGTCACCAGCAGCGTGGTGGGGCGCCAGCCCAGCGGCTCGTGCGCCAGCCGCCGGACGACGGTGTCGCGGGATAGGCCTTCGCATCCGCAGCGCCGGCACCATCCATCAGCCTCGTCGGTGTCGACGACCTGGCAGGCCAGCACGGCACGGTCCGGCTCGAGCCGCTGCCCGGTGACCTCGAGGCCGAGCTCGTCAAGACGTCAGAACGTGGTCAGGTCAGGGCCGGTGAAGGCAGCGTGAACCACGTCGAGGTCTTCCGGATGGACGCCGGAGGAACCCCCGCATCGGGAGACCTCGACCCCTACGCAGCCACCGCCCCGCCCCGCCCACCGCTACACCCTCAACTGCGAAGAGCCGGAAGAGCGTGGACTGCGACGCTTCTTGACTGCTGATCAGCGCTACGCCTCCGTATTGCGGGCCGTCCGCGAAGACGCTCCGTTCGAGGTGGCTGAACCCACCGTGGTCTCAGGGACCGAACGGTTCCTGTGCTGCAGAGGATCCGTGCAGCTCTTGATGGCTCGTTCCGGATCGTCTAGACGGACGCGATCATCACCACCACGTCCGACAGCGTCGGCCGGATCCCCGCAACCACGACATCGCCCCAACCCGGCGGCCTGATGACGCCGTCGGCGAGATCGAAGCCTGGAGACATGCGCCGTCTCGAAGCCGTGAACAACGTGAAGAACAATGGATCGGCGCGGCTCGAGGCCTGCCAGGTGGATGGTCAATCTTTGCTGGCCCAACGGCGCAACCCGTCCCCTCGTCGCTGCATCGAGACCCGGGAGACCTGCCTGTGGCCGCCCTTCCTGATCTTGGTAGTCCACATCTTCTGCGGCCCGCCACGGCACGGAAGTCTCCGACGACCTCATCCCAGCCGTCTACGTCGCCCACCTCACGCAAGCTCTGCTAACAACATCTTGGCAACGCAGGGTGATCAGTGCATAGGGCCTGGATAGTTGGCGGCCCTGATGCTCGCCGGATCACCGATTCCTGCCGGGGGAAGCTAAATGGCCACGAAGAAGACGAACGGATTTCGCAACTACACAGCAGACGGCACCTACTGGACGGTCCGGAAACACGGCCGGACGTTCTGGGTGCTTCGTTTGAAGAGCGAGACCTACGAACAGCTCGAGGTCTGGGGCGGGTACGCCAGGGCCGGCGCGGCCGGAGGTGCGGCCGCGCAGCTTGCGTACTTCAAGCCGTGAACGAGGTGACCGAGAGCCGTGCGCGGCACTCTGCACAGTGCGCTCGACAGGGTGGCGCTTGGTGCCCTGCCTCCGAAGACTCCGGTCTCGGCGGCCAAGGCACCGGCGAACCTGGCGGCCGCGGAAGATGAGGCGTAGGAACCTCGAAGCGTCGTGGTGCGTCAGATCTAGCCGCGACCTTCCCGGAAGCGTTTCTCATTGAATGACGACGTGGTTCAGAGGTGCGTACGCGCGATGTCGACGGCAAGCGTGAAGATGGCGACGACTCTGTGCCTCCCGCAGGTCATCTTGCCCGCGAAAGCGGGTCCAGCGGTCGGGATCGGTGTGCTGACCATGGCCCGCAGTCGTACTGACGGTGGCTTTGCTCCGACGCCAAGCAGCTCGAAGTTCTCCGTAGGTCTTCGTCCTGCCCAGGTGTGCCGAGAACTGCCGGGGTTGGACGGAACTATTCGTTGATTGGGCTCAGTCCTCTATGGTCATGCATCTGATCAGGTGTCGCCGGGGGACGACAGAAGCCGAATGAAACCGGTGGCACTCAGTGAACGAGTCAATTTCCAGGTCATCCCTGAAGGAGCGGGGACGGTCAAGAGGTGTTTGTGACCGTCGTTCTGCTTCTTCGGTGATGGTCTGGGCGCGCCGGCATGAGGCGTCGGGGTCAAGGCTCGGGCGTAGCCCGACCGCGTAGCGGCCGGAGGGCCTTGACGCTGGCGCCGTTCGGCGCACGCTATGGGCAGCGGAGACAGAGCTTGCGGTGCTCCCTGGGGTTTGTAGGGGTATTGGCTGGGCGCTCGTCAAGGCCGGGTGTCCCGGTGAGTGGCAGACGCGGTGTGGGCTGCCGTCATCCCTTCGCCGCGCGGTAGGCGGCATGATGGGGTTCGCAGTGGTGCTGGTCGGTCGGAGTCAATCAGAGGCGCGACCACGCCATGGTTGGGGGGTCTTGACCTGGACGACCCGCGACCGGCCAGTTCGGCAAAGCGCGGCTCATGCCGCGCTCGCGTGTTTATCCGGCTGCTTGTTCAGGGCCCGCACGTGGTGGTCGCGCAGGGCACAGAAGACGTATTCCAGCTGGCGGCGGGCGGCCGCGACGACACCGATGTTGTGGCCGCGGCGGGCAGCGACCTGGTCGCGGAACTGCCCGACCACGGTGGTTGCGGGCAGGATCTGGACCGACTCCACCACGAGCTTGGCCTCGACGCTGGCAAAGCTCCCCGGTGGGCCACCGACGGTGTCGTTGTAGGTTCCGACATGCAATTCATAGATCACCAAGTCGTCCCATGACGGCGTCTGGTAGTCGTCCTGTCCCCAGTCGAAGCCGGTCGAGCACACCACGGAAGTGCCCGACGAGTGCGTGAGTTCGCGGGCGTAGGGATCGTTGCGTTGCTGGGGATCCGCGCCACCCAGCTGAAACTTGTAGAGGGCTCCTGTGGTGACACCCTCGTGTCGGCTGACCAGAGGCCGGCCGGCTCGGCAGCAAGCGGGAGGATCGTTTCGGGTTCGTCTGCCGCAAGCCGGCAAACCACGGCGACATCGGTCGCGTGGGGCGCCCACACGCGGAATGTCGCCCCTCCCTCGTACACGGTGGCGCCCAGTCCGGCTCGGACCGACGGTGCGAGGCTGACGCGGATACCGTTCATTTCTGCTCCTGGCTGGCCGAATGAGCGATCGGGGTCTTTGCATAGCACAATACGTGGAGTTGACAGAGTAGTGGAGCACGGTGGCAGGAAAGGATGTGGACTGCGTAGCCGTCTGGTAATTGAATCTCGACTCATATTCTTTGAATCGTTTGCTTTTGTGAGCTATCTGCTCGGCGGCAGCCTACGAACGATTTCATGGGGGAGAATCTCATGCCGGCAAACGAGGGTGAATTCACGTTCGGTCGATTACGGTCGATGATCGCGGACCAGCGGCTGGGCTGGCTGCCACCGCGCGATCGTGGCGATGACGCGGAGGTGCGGCGGCACGGCCTCGGCGCCGATCCGGAGAGTGTTGTATCGACAGCGGACGTCGCGGACCTCGACCTGGCGTCACTCGGGATGTCGCCGAACCCTTGCCTCGCGGTTCGCCAGGCTGAACGTGGGATCACCCCGCGGTACGGGCTCACGGGCATGCTCTCCGAGGCAATGCTGCGCAGGCTCGGCTCGAGGAGGCCTACTGCCACCTGACCCTCCGCCGGTCCTTCGCCTCAGGTCCGCCTGCCGCCCGGTACGACGTACAGGTAACGGTCCTTCCATAACATCGGATGCCGGCATCACCGGCGTGATGGCGATGTGGTGCGGTTCAGCTGGCGTCGAGGCCTTCTGACGATCGGGGGCCTGGCGCGACAGCTTGACCTGTAGGGCGTCCGAGACGCCTCTCTCGAGGAGCTGCTTGCGAACGTCGTCGACGGCGTCTTCGTCTTGTTCGGGGGAGACGGCGTCTTCGAACCGCCGGTAGAGCTCGGGGTCGGTCGCCAGGTAGAAGGCGAGTTCTTGGCCGACCTGGCCGAGGTCGGCCGGTACCTTGTCGGCGGTGGTCCGCAAGAGGTCCGCCAACCCGTCGTCGAGGCCGTTCGCCGGACCTGGTGCAGCGGCGAGAAGTGGTTGGGCGCTGCGGACGGTGCTCTCGAAGAGATGGCCGAAGGTGGTGAGGCCGCCGCGTCCTAACGGAACGTGTTGGGTGGCGGTCGGCGCGAGGGTCGGTACGGTCCGGCCGTTCGGCAGCTGTGCAGAGAGCAGAGCGTCGGCGTTCACGAGTCCGCCGCCGAACTCCCCGGACGGCCAGCCCGGGACCGAGGTTGCGGTGTCTCGCACCAGTTGCGAGAACGTCGACGCGATCCGCTCCTTACCGCCGCACGCGCTGATGATCGTGTTCCGCCCGTGTTTGGCGAGCCACAGGGCAGCGATCCCCGCGACGGTGGCAACGGCGTACGACGTTCCCGAGCCCTGGCTCACGTTGTTGAGGGAATCATTGGCGTTCGCGGTGGCGTGCCACACCCGGTCGCCGGGTGCGGTGATGTCGACCGCGCGTCCTCGTGACGACCCCTTCCAGATGCCCCGCTCGGCATCACACGCGGCGACGGCTACGACCTCGTCGTAGGCCGCGGGGAACACCACGAAGCGCACGCAGTTGCCGGCGGCGGCGAGCACGATGACGCCTCTGCTGGTTGCGTAGACCACGGCGTCATGCAGGCGATCGCTGCTGAGGCCGCCCATGCTGATGGAGATGACGTGGACACCTCGGTCCGTGGCGAGCTCGATGGCTCGGGCGAGGTTGAGGGTGTCGAGGACGACCACGCTGTCGGAGACCCGGAACGGGACCAGCATGGCGTGTGGCGCCGTACCGCTGACTACGTGCTCCGGTTTCGCGTCGGCGGCGCCTCGCGGGCTGACGATGACGCTTGCCGTCCCCGTGCCATGCCCGCCGTTCTGCCAGGGCAGGGTCTTCTTCAGTTCGTCCTGCGGGTCGTCGTCGTTGTCGACGAGATCGCGGCCGGCGCCGGTCAGCAGGTTGGCCGCGATCTCGGGGTGGCGCCGGTAGCCGGTGTCCGGGTGGCCGATGACCACTCCTTCTCCGGGCTCGGCGCCGGCGAAGTGGTTCTGCCAGGCCAGGGGAACGTTGGCCAGCTCGATGCTCCACTCATGCGGCTTCGCCTTGGCGAAATCCGGACCGCTTGCACAGCCGAAGCTGGGCAGACCGAACGCGGCGGCCGTTTGTTCGTCGCCGTCGAAGCCCCATTCCGGACGGTCGGTGACCCAGGCCTTGAACAACGGCTCGGCGCTCGCGATGCCTCTGTGCGCGCGAAGCTGGTAGGTCCGATCCCATGCTTGTCTGGGTGTCAGCGCATCCTCCTGGGAGATCACTTCGAACTGGTTCTTGCGGTCTCCGTAGTTCGTGGCGTTCCAGCCGGCGCCGAGTACGTCGCTGATCGCGCGATCCACCTTCTGTTGCGCGGCGCGGCTGGTGGTCTTGATGGTGAAGGCCTGGAAGACCGGCCCCGGGTCCTGCCCGTTGTCGCTCATCTGCGCGCGTCAGACGGTTGACTTGGCGATCAGGTGGTCGAGGACCCGTTGGGTCTTGCTGACCTGGCTGTCGTCGACCGGTAGCTGCTGCTGCTGCACGAAGTCGGTCAGCGCGGCCTGAGCGGCGACGGCCTTCTTCGGCTTGGCGACGATCGACAGCTCGAGGAAGTCGAGCCCGGCGTCGACCTGCCAGCGTTCGGCCCGCACGTCCGACGTCAGGCCGTCGAGGGTGAACTTCTCGTACCGGGTAGCGGCGATCGGCGGCAGCATGCTGACGGCCGCGAGGTTGACCCGGCCCTGGCCGCACTTGCCGAGGAAGTCGAGTTGCTCCTTGCTGAACAGTTCGGGGACCAGCCCGGCATCGGCCTGCGCGGCCGCCAGCCGCGAGTCCGTCCATTGCACGGTCATCGCCGTGGCGAGCGACCGCTTGTCGCCCGCCCAGTCCGCCTCGATCTTCAGCTCTTCGTCGCCGGCCTCCCGGTTCTCGAAGTACTGCGGGGCGAGCTGGGACCAGCGACTGGGCCGGAGCTTGATCGTCGAGTCGCCGGTCGTCGCGGTCTTGCCGCGCACGCGCAGAACGACTCCGATGTCGAGCAGTGCCGTCGACGCCGCGGCGTCGGTGACGTCCTCGCAGAAAGCCACCGTCCAGGCGTCGCCGCCGGTCAGCCCGAGTCGGTCGACCGCCTCCTCGATGTGCGCGCCGGCAAGCGTGATCTTGATTTCCACCGATTCTGGACGCACCTCGACACCCCCCAATGAGAACGCCGGCCGGACCCGCTCCCCAGCTCCACCGACCGCACGTCAAATTTCACACTCCTCTCCCTCCCAACCACCGTCAAGGCTGCAAATGTTTGACATCTGCAGGCCCTTGCGACCGGTTGGCGGGGAGCGGGCCAAGGCCCCGGCACCACCGAATGGCTGATCGCTAGCGTCGGCGCCGGCGAATTCCCGAATCCGTGCTTTCCGCCGTTGATTCTCGCTCAAACAGTTGAATTGGTCCCTCTGCGTGTTCAGCCTTGCGCGTATTCACCACGAGTGGGACGCTCAATTTGACGCTGTGCGTCGTGAGGGGGACAGTCTTGGCTCGATCGAGCCGACGGGGATCTGCCGGCAGTCGCGGGGAGGTGCCTGTCGACGCTCGAAGCATTCGCAGCAGGATTCCGGATGATCTGGAGACCGCTATGGCACTTCGCCGTAGTAGCCGGCGCGGGAGGTCGGATGAGCAAGAAACTGGCAGTCCTTTTCGGCACCGGTGACCCGTTGGCGAGTGCCGTGGCCGAGAAGCCGGACCTTTCCCGTCCAACTGTGTACCCGTGCGGACCGGAGGTGCTGGCCACACTTCGGGCGGGGAGCGACGCACCGCCGGTCGCAACTAGCCTGATTCCGAACACCGGCAACGAAACCTCGGCAACGATGAACAAGGTGACTCCAACCCGCACGGTGAAATTCCGGCACGTGCTGCACGACATCGCCGCTCACTATTACTGCGAGGTCGGGGACAGCCACTGGCTTCCCGTCTACATTCGCCAGGACGTGCCGGCGCGGTGGGGGGTGGCGCACGAGATGTTCGACGTGTCACAGACCAAACCGGCCGGCTGGAGTACGCCTTCCAGCTACGCGCGTTGCTTGGGTAGATCTCTGACATCGTCGCCAGCCTGGGCAAGGCAGCTGCGCGGAGCCTGTCCCGCTTGCTCACGCCGGGGCGACGCTCCCGCAGGATCGCGGTAGTGGAAGCAGCATGCGATGCAGTCGGAATCGTCTGACCAAGGCAGGACTTCCCGAGACGGCGAGCCGGCCCCGAACGCCCCGCGAAGGGCCTGGGCTCTCGGGGTAATCACCGTTGCCGAACTCCTGTTGCTACTGGGTGCCCTGGTCCCGTTGATCGGCGCGACCAACGCGCTCGAGCGCAGCAAAGCGACCGATGTCTCCTACCTGTGGTGGAGTGGAGCGCCGACCCAGCCGATGGTGTTCGTCATGGTGTCAGCGGTCGGGGGCGCGCTTGGGGGTGCTCTGCACGGTATCGCTTCGCTCACCAGTCATGTCTGTGACAGAAGCTTCGATGCCGTCTGGACGATGTGGTACCTCGCCAACCCGGTCGTTGGAGCATCTCTGGCAACGGCCTTCTTGTTCGTCCTGCAAGGAGGCCTCGGTGGCCAGGTCGCCACGTCGGCGGGAGGTCTGTACGGCGTCGCGGCGGTCGCCACCTTGAGCGGTCTGTTCTCGCGGCATGCACTTGCCAAGCTGAAGGACATCTTCGACATCGCGGTCGGCGCCAAGGAAGCCGTTGAGAGAGATCGGGGACAACAGACACGCGGCTCGACGGCGGTGCGATCGGATCCACCGCCGGCCTCGGCACCAGGAAACACGCCAGGAGATTCACGATGACAGCCCGGACGGATGACCGGAACCCTGAGACGCTTCGGCCCGAGGCGGGTCCATTGCCGTACAACCGGCTCGACGAACAGCAGAAGATCGCCCTGGCGCGCATCGTGAATCTCTTGACGGCCGCGACGGAGGCCGCGAAGGAGAAGCGGCCTGTCTCGAGCCAAGACCGGGCAGCCGGCCCCTCGACCGACTCCCCGGCTCAGCCAAGGCCGCAGCTGTCGACGGCCCAGTCCGGTCGCAACATTCTGGTCGGTGGCGAACGAGGCACGGGAAAGACGACGATGCTGTTGTCGCTGGCCAGTATCCTCGCCACCACCCGTCTCGAATCCGGACGCGAACCTTCTCTGGATAACACTCTTCCGGAACCGATCGCCAGTCAGGCCCGCGAGCTGCGCCGGCGGCTGGTGTGGCTGGAAACCCTCGATATGGAGCCCCTCGCCGAGAACGTCAACCTTCTCGGCGCCGTGCTCGCTCGGGTCGAAGATGCCTTCGGCGCCCGCTTCCCCGGCATGGATGTCTCTCCCGGGAAGACCTCGTTGCTGTACCCGGGGGAGAGCTTCCATGATGTCTCGCACGAACTCGCCCGGCTCCAGACCGGGGTCGCGTTGACCATCGACGGCAATCTCCTCGCTCGTGCCGGAAGTCTCGACCCGGACACCTTCGCCATCGAGTCGCGTCGCACCGAACGCGAGCGGCTCGGCCTCGACCGCCGGTTCGCCACCGTGCTGGCCCGCCTCAGCGAGGCCCTGAGCAAGACCCTGGAGCTGACCGACCCGGTATTCGTGCTACCGGTTGACGATGTCGACCTGAACGTCAGGGGGTGCGTGCCGCTGCTGCGGCTCCTCCGCGCCGTGTCGTCTCCACATCTCGTCATCGTTCTGGCCGCGGACATCGCT
The DNA here is from genome assembly GCF_045040325.1 of Kribbella sp. NBC_01510. Classification (NCBI taxonomy): domain Bacteria; kingdom Bacillati; phylum Actinomycetota; class Actinomycetes; order Propionibacteriales; family Kribbellaceae; genus Kribbella; species Kribbella sp. NBC_01510. Next base: position 4,755,538 of record NZ_CP109418.1, read on the forward strand.
CTGCTCGGCACCATCCTGAGCCTGAGTTTCCGGGGTGACCTGGCCCGCATCGGCTGGCCTGGTTCGACCACCTCACGGGACGAGCGGGTTGCGGTCGACCTCGCTGCCAGCGCGCTGCGTAAGCACCTACCTCCGGCTCAGCGGGTGATCCTCGGCCTCGTCGAGCCTTGGCACGCATTCGCACTTACTCCGCTGGAACCTGGGGCGGACAGCCTGGGCACAGCTATTGGCCACATCGAGCTGCCTTCCGATCAGGCAGCACTGTGGGCGCCCGGCGACTTCGGGCTACCACTGGAGGAGGTAGCACTGACCCCTGTCGTGAGTGGTGGGTTCTGGCCGGCAGAGACCAGGCCGGAGGCCGGTCCGCTGGCCCGGCGGCTGGCACCGTTTTCCTGGCCGCTGGTCCTGCGACAGCCGATGCGCCGGCTCGTCGACCTCTACTTGGACTACCAGGTGTGGGCCCAGCGCAACCCGAAGCGCGCGGGGGCTGGGCGCGACGTCCCGGATTCTCCGCTGGTCCAGCACGCGTTGGCGATGTTGGACCAGCGGCTTGGCGAGTCTCTGGATGACGATGCCCGGTTCGACATCCGGCCATGGTTTGGCCAATCATCCTCACCGCCGGAAGAGACTCCGTTCGTCGATGTGTGGTCCTGGCGGGGGTGGAAAGCGGAGGTGCAGTCGGGGTCGCTCAGTCTGGTCGAGTCGGCGACACTAGTTGGCAGCATCGAGATCGTCGGCTCGCGGTTGCGAACTGTGTTTGCGCATCCCCCCGAGGTCCCCACCGTCCAGGCTCCCCGCGCGACCATCTGGTCCCAGACCGCTCCGTCCGATCCACGTCGAGTTCCCTGGCCTTGGGTGACGCATTCGACCTTCTGGGCCTATGAACGAGCGATGAACTGGCTGGACGAGGCCGACAAGGGATGGGCGAAGCAACTAGACGGGGCGTTCGGGTCGTGGGTCGCCGTCATGACGGCGCAACTGTTCGATGTGCCTGATGAGCGGCACGCGTTCGACCGGCCGAGGCAGGCGCTCGCGAAGAACTGGGGGAGCCTCGCGCGCCGATTGCGCGACCTCGGTGAGACTCCGCGCGCGAACACCTGGCTGGACGCGGTTGGGCTGTTATGCACCCCTGAGATGGGCATGACGACGCACCCCGAGATTCTCCCGGCTGAGCGACTGGAGCATGTCGCGTCGCTCCGCAGGCAGCGCGCCCAAGCGTTGCCACCGTCCCTGCGGAAGCTGGTTGAACCTCAGTCCACCCGCGCGAGCAGATCCTCCCGTCCAACCAAGAGGGCGACGTTACCTTCGAAGGCGGACAAGTGAGTGGCGCGATCCGGTCGGCGCACATGCCGTTCGATCACCTGTTCGCCGAGCTCGCGGCGTACCCCATCGCCTCCGAGGCTGCGCTGACCAATCCCGTCACGCACCTGGACCCCGCGATGAGCGGACCGACCGCGCGATTGTGGCGCGCGGCCGAGCGTGACCTTCTTGCGGCCGCGCCGGGGTTGTCCCTTGACGATCTCACCGCCCTGCGGGACGGATGCTGGTTCGCGGACGACCCCGGCCATTCACGCTCGTTGCAGGCGTTTCTGCGCGGTGTCGCCCTGCGCCACCTCGAGTACCTCGGCGCCGGCGTTGGTCCCGGCAGACCGCCACCGCTGGGCGGACCCATCGCTGCTCGTCCGGCCCATGCACAGGCCCGCCAGTCGTGGCTATGGCTGACGTTCGCCCTGCCTGAGGACCTCCTGCTCACCATGGCTGCCCGCGATGGGCGGGTCCCCAACCTGGACATGCTCACCCCAGCGGTCCGGGAACTGCTGGCTCGTGGATTTGCCGAGGCCCACCTTCACGTGGGGGCATCGCTCGACTTTCGCAGCGTCTGGTCGCTTCTCCTCACCCGGCTGGCATCGCCCGGGCTTTCGGTCACCCAGCTCGCCGCCCCTGGCGCCGCGTTGCAGGAGGGATTGGACCTGCCCGCGTGGCTGCTGCGGTGTGCGATCGCGCGCACGGTTCTCGCCGGCTTTCTGGCATCGGATACCGAAGCCGGCCTGGCCGCGTACCTTCAGGGCCCGCTGCTGCGCAGCCGGGTGATCGCCGAGGCAGGCGTCACGACCTTCTCCGTCGTGCTCCTTGCGGTGACGGATCTGCTGGCTGGCAAGCTATCGACGGACCTGCCGCACGCGATTCTGCAAGCTGCGTACGCCGCGCTGGCCGGAACTCAGACCTATACCAACGCAACGGACATCCCGGCCGTGTGGGCGCTCGACCCGATCCATCCCATTCTCGGCCCCGGCTCTGGATCACCGGAGCAGCGTCTGGGTTCCCGAGCGTGTGTCTATCTGGAAGAACGGGAGCGGGCGCAGGACGCCGACCGGATGGCCGCTCAGCTCTTCTGGCAGACCGTCAGGGTGCGGACGATCCTTTACCGGCACCTGACCCAAAGGCCACTCACTCCGGGCCTGCCCTGGTTCATCCGGTTCTACGGGCGTCTGATCCAGGCCCGTGGCGACGTCCGTGCATCGCTGCTCTTCGAGGCCGCGGCGATGCGCAGCGGCCTCGAGCAAGGATTGTCGTCACTGGAGATGCGGACCCGGCCGGATGCGGACATCGAAGAACTCCTGGCCTGGGTACGCGCGGCGGACGACCGCTCGCGCACGGGAACTACCGAACTCGGCATGGTCTTCCATTTCGTCAAGGAACGCGGCGGCGAGGTGTCGCCCGGCGTACCGCAGGTGAATGGCAGCGGCACGACCGGGGACCCTGCTGCCAACGCGTGTGGGTACCGCTTCAGTGCCTACTTCGCTGCGCAGCGAGCGCGTGCCATCACCCTCGCGCGGATTCTGCACCGCTGGCCACGGACGCTGCACCTGATTCGTGGATTGGACATCTGCGCGGACGAACTGGCCGTCCCGGCCTGGGTCTTTCGCCCTCTTCTGACCTATGTCCGTCAGGGAGCAGAGTCCGGTGCGCGTTGGCTGTCGAACTCGCCGGGCAGACAACCTGGTCCGCTGCGAACCACAGTGCATGCCGGCGAGGATTTCGCCCACCTGCTCACTGGACTGCGGCACGTCGACGAAGCAGTCGAAGTACTCGACCTTCGGGAAGGAGACCGGATCGGGCACGGGCTGGCCCTTGGGGTCGACCCGGCTCGATGGGCCGAGCGGGTAGGACGGATCGCGATGCCGCTGGAGGAGCGGGTCTTCGACGTTGCCTGGGAATGGAGTTGGTGGTCGCAGAGAGGCCATGGCGCGGACACTGGACGCCTGTCCTACCTCGCCCGTGAGGCGATGAATCTGACCAACGAATGGTTCGGCGAGCCGCTGAATCCCTGGATGATCGAACAGCTTGCCAACGATCTGAGGAATGTCGACCGGCTCCGGGTGGCCGGCTTTCCCGACGGCCGCCTGGCGGGCCCGCTCGACGACCGGATGATTCGTCTGTGGCGCTATCTGACAGACCAGACGATCTTCCGAGCCGGACGGCGTACCGTCTGGGTAGACCCGGCTGGAGAGGTCGATGCCATCCAGCGGATCGCGGCATCACTGTGCGCGGAGATCGGTCGCCGAGGGCTCGCCGTAGAGATCAACCCTACGTCGAATCTCCTCATTGGCGATCTTGGAGACCTGACCGGTCACCCATTGTGGCGGCTGAACTCTCCGATGCCGGGGAGTACAGCATCGCGCCTGGCTGTCACGGTGGGATCGGACGATCCGCTGGTGTTCAACTCCACCCTGCCGATGGAGTACCAATTGCTCTTCGATGCGCTCATTATCGCTGGACTCAGCGATTCAGAAGCGCTGACCTGGCTGGACGGAGTCCGCCGTACAGGAATCGAGCGAAGGTTCACCTGTGCACCACTCAGCGACGACCGAGGGTGGAGAGAGCCCGAGAACCTGGCGCCGCTGGATCCGCCGATCCTGTGATGGCCACGACAGTGCCTCGAGGCAAAGAGTAGACCGCGGTCCTTCGTCGGGTAGGCAATCCCACGCACCAGGATTTCGATTGCCTCCTGATCTATTCATCCTGCGGTACGGAGTGCCCAAGAATAGTCGACACATGCTCTGCTCGAGCCATCACTCGATTGAATCGGTCGATCGAGTCGTGATTGTTTCATGTTGCTTCGAAATAAGCTTGGGCGTGCGGTCGCTAATCATCACAATCGGGAGCGCGTTGCTGAGTCGGCAGGCCATTGCGCATAGCCAGTTGACTTTCCCGCGGTAGCGAGGATCCTGATTATTAGGGGAGCGGGCAGGCTCGGGGATGGGACTGCGTCATGCAGGTGTACGAAGCGATGGTTCGGGGGTTGGAGAGCCTCGGGGTGCAGACCGCCTTCGGAGGCAACGGAGAGAACATCGCCAGCCTGACCGTCGCCCTGGCACGATCGAAGATTCGCCCCATTCTCACTCGCCACGAACAGGCGGCCGCCTACATGGCCTGCGGATATGCCATGTACACGAACAATCTCGGGGTCTGCTTCGCGACCGTCGGACCAGGCGCATTCAACCTGGTCACCGGGCTCGCGGTCGCCATGAGCGACTCATATCCCGTGCTGGCGCTGACTGGCTACATCGAGACCCGATGGGAAGGCCACGGAGCGGTCAACGACACCTCCGGCATCAGGCGGACCCCGGACTCCCAGGCATTGTTCTCCGCCATCACCAAGCGGTCCTTCAAGGTCACCGATACCGCCGATGTCTGTGACGTGCTCGAGGAAGCGGTCAACATCGCCTTCGAAGGACGCCCCGGACCGGTCCACATCGCAATCGCGCAGAACCTCACCCATCGCGACGCCCAAGTACCCGATTACAGAGCCCCGCGGCTGCGCGTGACCCCCCCGCAGCCCGATCTTCAGGGCGTCGAGAACATCACCAACGTTCTGGCGCAAGCGTTCGGCGAGCGCCGCAGGGTCGTCCTACTGGTCGGCTTCGGAGCGGTGCATGGTGGCGCGCAGTCCGAGGTGAGGCGCTTCGCCGAACGGTTCCAGGTACCGGTATTGACGACACTGGACGGCAAAGGAGTCATCGCCGAGAACCACCCGCTGAACGTGGGTGTGTTCTCTGAAAGCGGTCACTCGAGCGCCTGGAAGGCGTTCCGGGAGGCTGACGTGGTGCTGGCAGTCGGGAACTCCCTGAACCAACACGCGACATTTGGGCTGCGGGATGACCTGTTCGACAACAAGACGCTAATCCAGATCAATATCAGCGCGGAGGAGATCGGAAAGCACTATCGTGCCCAACACGAACTGGTGTCGGACGCCAGACCTGCCCTCGCTGCGGTCACTGAGTCGCTCGCGCGCAAGATCGGCGAGGTCGCCGCGGCGAAGGTCGATGGGCAGGACTATCAGGCCCGGCGTATCCCGCACGTCACGGGCCACATCCACCCCGGACAGTTGGCCCAGACGATGGGCCGCATGTTGCCGCCCGGCGGGGTGATCTTGGCCGACGCCGGCGCACACCTGGCTTGGCTTGGCTACTACCTGGAGTTGGAGGAGGGACAGAACTTCCGCAAGTGCGGCACGTTCGGTCCGATGGCCGCGCACACCAACGCGGCCATCGGTCTGAAGGCCGCCCAGCCACACCGGACTGTCGTGGTCGGCTGCGGAGACGGCTGTTACGCGATGGCTGGCTTTGAGTTGATGACAGCGCTGGAAAACGACTTGCCTGTGATCTGGGTGATCTTCAACGACGCCGAGTTCAAGCTGGTCAAGCTCTATCAGTTGGTCAATTACGGCAGGACAGGGCTGGTGGAGCTAGCAGCGCCCGACTTCGCCGCATACGCCCGCGCCTGTGGAGCCGATGGGTACGCCGTCGAATCGATCGGGACATTCAGGGATGCCTATGCCGCTGCGTTGTCCTCAGGGCGGCCGACGGTCATCGACGCAAAGATCACCCGCTGGGCTCTGCCGCACTACAGCAGTTCGCCGAAGGGAACGCTGCACGGGGCGTGGGAGACGCTCGAGGAGCGCCTGCGGGGTCGCTGAGCCCCGCGCATGTCTCAAGCGCGTTGGCAATGACTGAAAGGTCTTTTGCTGTGGGGACATTCCGGGCGATCTAGGAAGTGACACATCTGTACGTACAAGAGACTATCGGGCCTGTTTGGTGGCCGTTGGCAGTCGTGTCGATCCGGCTCCCGGGACTGAGGGCCAGACGGAGGAATCCAGATGCGTGTCTATGAAGCGATCGTGAAGGGCTTGGAGGACATCGGAGTAGGAGTGGCGTTCGGAGGTGCGGGGGAGAATGCCGCTGGGCTGATGCTTGCGCTGAGTCAGTCCACGAAGATCCAGGGGATCATCACCCGCCACGAGCAGGCGGCCTCCTTCATGGCCTGCGGATACTCGATGTACACCGACAAGCTCGGTGTCTGCTTCGCCACGGCCGGTCCCGGGGCGTTCAACCTGTTCTCCGGTCTCGCGGTCGCGATGAGTGACTCCTATCCCGTGCTGGCGATCTCTGGATACGCGTCGATGGAGTGGAAAGGAAGGGGTTCGCTGAACGAGACGTCGGGATGGAACCGGACACCGGATTCTCTCAAGATGTTCGCCGCGACCACGAAGAAGTCGTTCCTGGTCACTCGGATCGAGGACACCTGCGACATTCTCGAGGAGGCCGTCAACGTTGCGTTCGAAGGCCGTCCCGGCCCAGTGCACATCACGGTCCCGGAGAACCTCACTCACCAGGGGCAGAGCGTCGAGAACTACCACAGCATCAGGCTCGATGTGAAACCTGTCGTGGCAGATCAGGCACACGTGGATGCTGCCGCGGAACTCTTGGCCGACGCATTGAGGCTCGGGAAGAAGGTCGTCGCCCTCATCGGCTTCGGGGCGATCCGTGCTCATGCCGAAGCAGAGGTCAAGCGGTTCATCGAGCGGTTCCAGATCCCGTTGGTCACCACCCAAGATGGCAAGGGGATCGTCCCCGAAGGTCACCCGCTCTGCGTTGGAGTGTTCTGCGACAGCGGCCACGCCAGCGCATGGAAGGTGTTCCGGGAAGCTGACGTGATCCTCGCGGTCGGCAACGCCTTCAACCAGCACGCGACGTTCAACTACGACGAAGGGCTGTTCGTGGGCAAGACCCTCATCCACGTCAATATCTCCGAGGACGAGATCGACAAGGCCTACAAGGCAGATCACGCGCTCGTCTCGGACGCTCGTACCGCGATGGCCTCTTTGTACGCCGCGCTGGACACCAAGATCGCGAGCGTCTCGCCGGTCGCCGTCGACGGGCAGGACTGGGAGAAGCGGCACATCCTTCACCTCACCGACTCACTGCACCCGGGCGAGCTGGCTCAGGCCATCGGGCGGATGCTCCCGCCAGGCGGCATCGTCCTGGCCGACGCCGGCGCTCACCTGGCCTGGCTGGCCTATTACATCGACCTCGAGGAGGGCCAGAACTTCCGGAAGGTCGGCGAGTTCGGTCCGATGGCCGGGCACACCAATGGTGCGATCGGCGTCAAGGCCGCGAATCCGCACCGAACGGTCGTCGTCGGCTGCGGCGACGGCTGCTACAACCTGTCGGGGTTCGAGCTCATGACGGCGGTCGAGCATGACCTCCCGGTGATCTGGGTGATCTTCGACGATCGTGAGTTCAAGCTCATCAAGATGTTCCAGTTCGCGACGTATCACAAGACCGGGTTGGTGGAGTTCCGCAACCCCAACTACGCCGCGTACGCCGAGGCTTGCGGCGCCGAAGGCTACACCGCAGAGACGTTGGAGGAGTTCGAAACCTGCTTCGCCCAAGCGCTCGCCTCCGGACGGCCGTCGGTGATCGACGCCCACATCACTCGGTGGGCAATACCCCACTACAGTCCCTCGCCGGACGGCGTCATCCCAGGTCTGGTGAAGATGTTCGAAGAAAGGTTCCGGTCGTGATGTCCAGAGGTACCTTGACCAGGAGGTTCCGTTCAGCCACCCGGACTGCGGCCGCTCCGGGCGTGCGCGGCGTGAAGCCGACCGGTAAGGGGTGGACCGAGATGTATCGCGGCGGTAGCGCGGAGACAGAGGGCGCTGAGTTCGCCGTGCTCGCCGCAACGATCATGTCTGCCCAGGCGATGGCACAGAAGAAGGCCAGCGCCCACGGCGTTCCGCACGACATGGCGCGGACGCTGCACGCGAAAGCGACGCTGGCGCTGACGAACGCCGAACTGGCGTTCATGGATGAGCTTCCCGAGGACCTACGGCACGGGTTCGCGGAGCCTGGTGCGGTGTACCGGACCACCATCCGGTTCTCCAACGCCTCAAGCACCGGGGCGCCGGACTTCAAACCCGACCTGCGCGGCGTAGCACTACGAGTGCATGTCGATGACGACACCGTTCATGACCTGCTGATGACGAACTTTCCTGTCTCCCACGCCCGCGACGCCCGTCAGTTCGTCGAGTTCGCACGTGCCTCGGCCGGCGGCACCGCGTCGCGACTGATGGGAATCGCCCGCTTGGTCTACCTGTTCGGTGCCCGCGAGACCGTCCGCATGCTGCGCAAGGTCTTCGTGGCTCGCCGCCGGCAGCCCGGAAGTGTTCTGACCGAGACCTATTGGAGCCGCGGCGCGCTGCGCTGGGGCCCTGACGTCGCGGTGCGCTACCTACTGCGGCCGGCCAGCGGGACTCGGCAGTCGGCCCCGTCGCTGACCGACCCTGCCTACCTGTCCACCGATGCCGCCCGACGTCTGGCTGGCGGGCCGGCGCGGATGGAGCTGTGCATCCAGAGGTACCGGGATCCGATCTCAACCCCGATTGAAGATACGTCTGTGGAGTGGACCGAGAAGGCCGCGCCGGCCGAACCGGTTGCGGTGCTGACGCTTGGCCCGTGTGACACCAGAAGCCCTGAGGCGCAGCGTGTTGCAGAGGACGTGGACGCGCTGGCCTTCAATCCGTGGAACACCACGGATGAGTTCCGGCCCTTGGGAAACCTCAACCGTGCCCGGAAAGCGTCCTACGAGGCGAGCGCGGCGGTGCGCACGGGAACCCGCTGGCGCACAGCGGTCCCAGCCCGCAATCTGGTAGCCGGCGCCGCCGCACGCGCGGTGTTCTCGGTGCTCAACCGGTGGCTGCCGTGGTACCGGCTGCCGGTGCGGCTGTCGGTGTTGAACCTCGAGGCATACCGGCACGTTCTGCGGCGGCAGAATCTCATCGACACCGAGCCGCCCGAGGCGCCGCCGGCACCTCGGGCGGTGCCCGCTCTCCCCCCGGAGCAGGCTCGGTGGGCGCGGCGGCCCGATGGCCGCTACAACGATCTGTCCGTCCCGTCGATGGGTGCGGTCGGTGCCGCGTTCGGCCGGAACCTGAAACCGGATTACACGCAGTCTTTCGACCACCCGAACCCTGTCATCGTCAGCGCTCGGCTGCTGGCGAGGGAGCGATTCCTGCCGGCGACGTCGCTGAACCTGCTGGCTGCGGCCTGGATTCAGTTCCAGGTCCACGACTGGGTCAACCACGCCCGCGTGCCGCTCGGCGAGGATGACGTGAAAGTGCCGATGCCTAGCGGCCGCACCTGGAAGAACACCCCTGACGGCCGGCCCGAGAACCTGATGCGGATCGCGGGGAACAAGGCGCTCAGGGTCGGCTCGGACGGCACCCAGCAACTGTTCGCCGATGCCGCCTCGCACTGGTGGGACGCCTCGGAGGTGTATGGGTCGGACGAGACGAGAAGCGCTGCTGTGCGCGAGGGAGCGAAGATCCGGCTCACCGGCGACGGATATCTGCCGGAGGACACCTCAGGGATGGAGATCACAGGCTTCAACGAGAGCTGGTGGCTGGGCCTGTCCGGGTTGCACACCCTCTTTGCCCGTGAGCACAACGTCATCTGTGACGAGCTCCGGAGGCACTACCGCGGGTGGAGCGACGAGCGGGTTTACCAGACCGCGCGGCTGATCGTCGCAGCCCTGATTGCGAAGATCCACACCGTCGAGTGGACGCCGGCAATCCTTGCGACCGAGGCGATCGACCTTGGCCTCAAGACCAACTGGAGCGGCCCGCCGAGCAAGGACTGGGTGACCAAGCTCGGTATCTGGCTGCTGGACACCCACGCCAGCGTCGGCATCCCGTCCACCACACCGGACCATCACGGCGTTCCGTACTCTCTCACCGAGGACTTCGTCACCGTCTATCGGCTGCATCCGCTGATTCCCGACGACTACAGCTTCCTTGATCATTCCGATGGGCACTTGATCGGCACTTCCAGATTCGCAGGTATCTCTGGGGCCGACGCCGATGAGCAGCTGCGCACGCTCGGCTTGGAGAACATGCTCTACTCGTTCGGCTGCGCCCACCCGGGGGCGATCACGTTGCACAATTTCCCGGACGCGTTGCGAGACTTCACCCGAGATGGCGAGCACATCGACCTCTCGGTGGTCGATCTGATCCGCACTCGGCGGCGAGGGGTCCCGCGGTACAACGACTTCCGGGAAGGGCTGCACAAGCCGCGACTCCGCGACTTCGAGGAGCTTTCGGCCAGCCCTGAATCGGTGCGCCGGATGCGTGAGATCTACCGCAGCGTCGACGACGTGGACACCATGATCGGCCTATTCGCCGAGACCCCGCCCGATGGCTTCGGGTTCTCCGACACCGCGTTCCGCGTGTTCATCTTGATGGCGTCACGACGTCTGCAAAGCGATCGGTTCCTCACCGTCGACTTCCGTCCGGAGATCTACTCACCGTTCGGGATGGACTGGATCGCGCAGAGCACTATGACCAGCGTCATTCTGCGGCACTGCCCAGGCGCCGCGGCACTCTTGCCGCGTGGCCGAAGTGCGTTCGCGCCATGGCGCCCCGCGGCGCGACCAGCTCACGGTAGCTCGAGCGGCGCATCGGCAACTACTACAGCCCTTTCGGACGGAGGCTCGTGATGACCGCAGAACAGGTCCGAAGCCACCCCGGCCTAGACTCGCTTGCGGACCGGCCGCTGGTCACCGCGCTGTGGCATCGTCGCACCCACCGGGTCAGCCGGGGCTCCTCGGTCGAGGCCGGTTCGATGAGCTATACCTCGACCGAGCCGCGGGCTCCGTTGACCGAACTCGAGGAGGCGGTGCTAGTCGCGGTCACCGGCTGCACCGGACTGACGATGCCCGACCGGCCGTTCAACGACCCTCGCAACCACCAGCCGATCATGGCCAAGCCGAACCTGAACATGGCCGGCCGGACCGCCGGAAGCCCAGACAACGCTCAGGGCACCCACTTCCTCCTGATCAACGACACAGGCACGTACTACCTGCGCAAGCTGCCCCCCGACGATTCAGGCGCGTCTGCGCTCGACCCTGACGCCCTGCTCAGGAGGGCTGCGCAGGCCAAGGTGAAGCTGCTTGACCGCCGCATCGACGTACCGGACGGCAACCGGGACTTTCCGGCTTACCTGGACTCGAACCGGTTCCTGTCGAACCTCTCTGGCACCACCATCCTCTTCCCGGTGGTCGATCTGTCCCGGCAGTACATCAACGCGATCATGTACTTGCTCACCCAGCCCACCGGGGCGAGACCCACGATCGTCGACGACCGCAACTTCTACCGGCTGGCGGGTGTGCGGAAGTGGGTGAAGAACGGGTTCCTGAACAAGGACATCAAGCTTCCGCTCGGAAACCTCGGGGCGATGCGCACCCAGATCGAGGCCGATCTGCTGCTGCAGAACCTGATGCTGACCGCGGATTCCATGGGACTCGGCGCCTGGATCCACGCCTCGATCTCCCCCGCTGTCCTGCTCGGTGATCCGAAGTTCAAGGCCCGCTACGGGTCCATGCTCGGCTTCGACTGGGTGGTTCCGAGGTGGAAGCCGGCAGACATCTGGCGCTGGGGGATTCCGTTGCCGATCGCAGCAAAGGTGCGGGCCCACCCAGTCGGGCTGCGGCGCCTGGGCGAGCCGCTGATCAAGGCGATGTGCCCGCCGAACTACCCGACTATGAGTGAAGCCGTCGATGTGGTGGTCGCCGACAAATTCGGCCCACGCGGCATCTACTCCGACGAGGCTCTCTTCCAGCGGATCTACAACGGTGAGTTCGGCACGCGGTATCTGAAGGAGGCCAGCAACTACGCAGCGGACGTGATCGCCTGCACTCGCGACGTGTGCAACTACATCTACGAAACCCACGGACGGTTTCCGGCACATACCGAGGCCATTCACGTTCCCGGTGCCTGGATGCAGGCACACCATGTGGAAGAGGGCTACTACCACAAGTACTTCCGTGGCGGACTGACCGAGGCGCACCTGGCCCACGACAAGACTTGGCACGGAGCGCGGTGATGGGCACGCCGATGGCCTCCGCGGAGCCGCTCTGGTTCCCGGACTTCAGGCCCCGTCGAGTCGCGGTGGTCGTTGCCGGTGCGGGGGCACGAGGGGGGTACGAGGCCGGGGTGCTGTCTGTCCTACTGCCGTGCCTGGAGGCGGCCGGAGTGGTCCCGACGTTGTTCGTCGGTACCAGTGCCGGGGCGATCAACGCGACTCTGTACGCGGCAGCGGCGCACTTGCCAGCGGTCGAGCAGGGGGAGGCAGTGCTCGAGGTGTGGCGAAACATCCGCACCCACCACGTGTTCCGGTCTCCGATGAAGACCGGGATTGGCAGCACCGGCAAATGGGTGGGACAGCTCCTGCGGATCCGTGGACTGACGTTGACCAGCCTGCTCGACACCAGCCCTCTGCGGCAGTTGGCGCGGACCGTCGTGAAGTGGGACCAGCTGCGGACGAACCTGGACGACGGGCGGATCGCGCTGGCGGTGGTGACCACCTCCGGGGCCGACAATCGCACTGTCGTGTTCGTGGACCGGGGCGGTGCGGACTTGCCACCCTCGGATGACAGTCGCCCCATCGACTACCGGCGCGCCAAGATCGGGCCCGACCATGTCTTGGCCTCTGCGGCAATCCCGGTCGTCTTCCCACCGGTGAGGGTGCCAGCTGAGGATGGCACGCCCAGCGGCTGGTACATCGACGGCGGCGTGCGGCTGAACACGCCGCTGAAGCCGGCGCTGGCGCTGGAGGCTGACGCCGTCGTGATCGTCGCAAATCACCCTGCCTTCGACGCGGCGTCCGGTATCGAGCACACGCAGCCAGGGACACCTCCCGACGTCGACGACACACTGGTACGCGTCATTGACGCGGCCCTGGTGGACAGGATGATCGAGGACGTCAACACGTTGGCGAAGATCAACGTCCAGGTCGGTGCCGCGGAACAGCTGGGCAGTTCCGGCCAGTCCGTGGCGAATCACGCGGTGGTGCCGTTCCTGGCGATTGGACCGCCAGATCGTGGCACGCTCGGTCTGCTGGCCGCCGAGGTCTTCGACCGTCGGCCTGGCGGTTTGGGCGGCCTACGGCGGCTCGCTGCGGACCCGGACATGCGGCTGTTGGGCCGGCTCCTGCACGGAGATGGCAGCCGGCGCGGTGACCTGCTGAGTTACCTGTTCTTCGAACCGGAGTTCATGGAGGCCGCCATCGAACGCGGTCGAAGCGACGCGAAGGCTGCGTTCGATGATGTCATCCCTGGTCGCGTTCCTTGGCAGTTCGGTCCACCCAATGAGCGAGCCAAGCGGTGAGAAGGCGGCAGCGGTCCAGCTACGGGCGGAGCTTGAGGTGCCGAAAGTGTCACCTCGCCGAGGGCATCGGCCACTCCTTTGGAGCGCGACAGATTGACCTTCATCGCTGCCGACTCCGGTTGCACGCTCGAGATGCTCCGCTGTTCCGGCTCACCATTGATCACGACGAGCTGGTCTTGCCGGCCGGCGCCCAACGGTTCGTCGCGCCAATTGCTCTTCGCGGCCGCGACAGCCGGAGCCGTCTAGCTGGAACGTTGTGGCCCGCCTTCAGCGAGGACCGAGAACGCCCGCGGCAGATTCGTCTCCACGTTCTCGAGGTGGCAGTCGAACGCCCACGGACGACGAGTCCGTCCGGAGCCGGCCTACCTCAAGGTCACCGGGCAGGAGGGCACCCCTGACCGACGACAATTCCTGCGAGCAGCTCCTCACCGTCATCGGCTGAAGTGCAGCTAGCCACCGAATCGGTCGGTGCTTCAGCGGCGAGTCGATGCCGTTCTTCCTCGCCGCCGACGTCAAGTCCACCGGTAGCTCGCGGCCGATCCGGTTCTGGGAGGAGCCCGGCGTGGTCGAGACGCGGCGCACGATCCGGAAGTACTGCAGGACGGCGTCATCAACCGGGCCGCGCTGAACGCCGACGCTGCGATGACCAAGGACCTGTTCACCAACGGCCAGACCGCGAGCGCCTGGGCGACCACCGACGGACTGTCGACAACCACCTTGCTGCCTGGCCCGCTCAAGGCTGTGAAGACCGGGAATATGGCGAACGGGATGCCGCTCAAGGGCGGCAAGCCGACGAAGCCCAACCAGACGTTCCAGTCCAACAACTTCACCGTGCTGATCGCCAAGGGCGCGAGCAACGAGAACGCCATGCAGCTCGAGGACTGCTTGTCGATCAAGGATAACCACGACCTGATCTCGTACGGAATCGGGGCAAGGACTGGAGGCCGGTCGGCGACGACAAGTTCGAGTAGCTGAGCACCTACGCGTTTCCCAGGTCAGCGCTGTGCTGGCGGACCTCCTTGGAACGGCGTTCGGCGCAGATGACCGAGTCCGAATCCGGGTGCTTCACCTGGGCGCTGAACTATGACAACTTCACCGTCGACACGTTCGCCGGTTTCATCCCGGACGTCACGCCGGTGAAGCGCGAGGACTCGCAGATCTCGCAGGCCTTCACACAGTACGGCAACCCGCTGTTCTTCTTCGGTGCGGTCGATGCCGACTACAGCCTGGACAAGCTCAAGAAGGCGGTGTCGTCCGGGGGGCTCGCCAAAGTGCAGGCCGAAATGTAGAAGCAGCCCAACGCGTACCTCGCAGGCACCCGTTGACTAACCTGCAGCCGTTCGCCCTCGGCGAGGTGGGATGGCCCAATCGAGCTCGTTGTCCTTGACAACCAGCGGGACTTCCTCGAAGGCGGTCAGGCTGGTTTGTCTGGCGTAGGAGCCGAGCTCCGGGGCTTCTCGGCGTCGGCGCTCAGCGACTCGACGATGCGCCGCACCAGCCGCTCACTGAAACCCGCCGCGATGGCGAACATCAGCAACCACTTCGCCTCCAGCGGGACGACGCGTGCCTGGATCGCGATGGCCACCACGATGGCAGCCATCGCGGCGGCGAGAACCCGGGCGATGGTTGCTGAGTACCGGCCGGACGCCAACTCATAGATCCGCCGGCTGGTTCCCGACGGCAACGCGCCGAGCGCGAAGCTCAGCAGCGCGCCGAGGATGCCGAGACACCCGATCATCAAGTAGGTCCCGAAGTCATGCAGGATAGTGATGCTGGCGAACTGCGTTGGGCCGAGCACGTCGGCAGCAACGGCAAAGCCCAGCCCGATGAAGGAAGCCGCCATCCGAACCGTTGCCAGGAGGAGCCGCTGCCCGATCAATCGCAACCGGAGGTAGGTGTTGTGCGAGTGCTCGTCCAGCAGTCGCCGTACCGTGATCAGCGCGGCATAAGCCGCCGCCGACGCCGGCCCGTCTGCCAAGACGACTGGATCGATCCGGCGGCGGCTCTACCTTGGGCGCCACGGTCCTGTGGAGCTCCGCTTCGACAATGGCGACGTTCGCTGCGGCGGCGGTGGTTCTCGAGCCGCCGAGTTTCGACGCGCTCTCGGGCTTCAGCGCCGCTATCTCACTGTCCACCTCATGGGCGGAGTAGGCGTAGAACGCCTACAGCTGAGCGCTGTGCAGGAATTCCCATCCATCGTCGAGCGGCGGAACGGACGCGGGTGCAGGGGACTTGAGGAGAACGCGGGATGTCCCCTCAGCATGTCCGCTCCCCGGGCTTGGCTGCGATCAGGACCTCGGGTAGCGCAGGCGGTCACGGATCTGGGTCGGATAGCCCAGATCTGCGCTCAGGTCCGCGCACGTCGTCCTTCATGGCCGGGCTCAGTCGCCTGCTGGGGTGAATCCCTGCGCAAAGCCTCCCGCGAAGCCGGCCTGGCCGCCCGCGTCACCCGGAGACGAGCAGGCTGAAGCGCCGCGAACACACCGCCGACCGCTCAGAAACCTGGATCCGGTCCTCTTTCCCAGGCCCAACGCGTGCCGCCCGATCGCCGGCAGCCACTGGTCACACTTTCTGCTGGCTACTCGCGACGAGCGTCCCGGCGGCGTCGTAGCCTTCGATCCGGACAACGTCGCCAGCGTCGGCGGGGATTGTGATCTGGGTGGTGCCGTCGATGGTGGGATTCGTTGGGTCGGCCGTCGACGTACACGTCGATGCTGGCAACTGATCCGGTGGTGACGGTGAGTTTGCGCTTCTTGGTGCCGGATGCGGTTGAAGTGAAGCGCAGCAGTCGCGGTTGGCGTCGGGCGAGAAGGGCGCCAGCGGTGGCCATGAGGTCGGCGTTTTCCTCGAGGAGGTCACGTTTGGTGAGTTCGCAGAGCACGTCGGGCACCACGCCGAGGTCCTCCACTGGCTGGCCCATCCGGGTACCGACCCGTAGGGAGCGGCGCAGCGCGACGCGCATCTGCACTCCCTTGGGCAGTTGCCTGACTTGGCTGCCGGTCCATTCAGTGCGCAGTTCCTCGTGCGTGACGACGTTGGCACCGCCCGCGCCGGTGTTGGCCTCGACGCCGAGCACCGGCCCGATGTCGTGGTCCTGGAAGCCGGCGGCGAAGTTGTCGCACGCGCTGTAACACAGCGCGTCGGTCACCAGCACGACGGGGCCTTGGTACTGGTGCCCAACGCTGTTGACCGCGTTGATCGGGTAGAGCGGCAAGGCGGTGGAGTACGCCGAGCCGGTGCTCACCGCTTCCTCGAGCGACGCCTTCCAGTCCTGGTAATCGGAGACCGTCGTGGCCAGGCCGGTGGTGCTGGGCGTGCTCACGAACTGGAATGGCACCGGCGTGATTCGGCGCGGGCTGAGGAACTGCAACAGGTACTCCGCCGCGATCACGTAGCCACCGCCGTTGCCACGGACGTCGAGCACCAGGCCCTCCCGACGGGAGAACGGAGAGCAGCCGGGCGACCTCGTTGAGGAAGGCTTCGATGTCCTGGTCCTGCATGTGGAAGGTGAAGATCCGAAGGTGCCCGAAGGTGCCGCTCGGGGTGTCGACGATCCGGCCCTTGAGCTCGTCGGGACGGCTGCTCGGGACCGGGCCGGCCGCGAGCGCTGCGGCGCAAGGTTTGCGGACGCGTCCCTTCGTTATTGGCGACGGGCGCGTCCTTCAGGCAGGCCGGCGCGAACAGTCGGCGCTTGACCGGCCGCGCCAGCTCCGTGCGGAGGTCCATGCCCACCAGGTGATGTGCCGCGGCCCTGACGCTGGTTGGCAAGACGGCAGGGTCCCCGGGGATTGTCACTTCCGCGGCGGACTCGAAGACCCGCCACGGCGCTCGGGTCTCGTGGGTCGCCCCTTCAACCTTGTAGGTGACGTCGACCCAGTCCTCGTCCGGTGGCAGCGACATGTTGATCGAACGGAGGGTCATGTTCTGGAGGCCCTGCGCGAGCTGGGCCGCCTTGTTTGCTGCTGGCCTCGCGTGCGGCGTTGGCCTCGACGGCGAGCTGGATCGGAGTGCCGTTCCAGTGCGTTACTTCGACTCCCGCCTTGAGCTGCGGGTCGCCGGTGATGTGGTCGAATGTCGTGGTCACGAGGTAGGCCGTGCGTCCTTTGTCGACGCAGCGTTCGAGGAAGATGCCGAGGAATGCAAAGCCGGCGTAACGCGAGGGCAGGATGTAGTTGGTGTGTAGGTCGTGCAGGCCGAGGAAGATCCGCTGCAGTTGCTCGTGGAACTCTGTCTCGGTGAGATCGGCCAGTCGGTGCCGCAGGTAGCGCAGCGCCTGGAGGGGGTCGATGGCGTGCATGGCGCGCTTGAGGGGCAGGTGGGCGTAGACCTCTCCGATCAGGATCTCGGCCTGATCGAGGACGACGCGGCGCTGGGCTTTGGTGAGCGGGCCTTGCGCTATGTGGCTGCGGAATTGCGGCATGGTGCGGACGGTGCCTAGGTCGTGGTCTGCTGTGAGGACGACGGTATCGGGGTGCGACATGGCTAACTCCTCGGGGATCTCGACGGCGGGAACGTCAGGTGTGCTTTCCCAGAGCGTGAAGGCGGCTTGGGTGTTGCCGCCGGAGGCGATGCTGGCCCCCAGCCTGCAACCGGCGATGAGGTCGTTCGATGGGTTCTGGGTCCGAGGCGAAACCGAGGACATCGGCGCTGCCGTCGAGTCGGCCGCGGTGGAACACCGGTCCCTGGTCGTACCAGAACAGGTCGCGGTGTTCGGGGGCAGCGGGTGGCAGCGCAGCGAAGTGTCGCGCGATCCCAATGGGTGGGCCCTTGCCGAACTCGATGCTCGGTGCAGTCCGGGTCGAAGTCGATCATCGTCGACCCCCTTCGTCCGTACGGCAGAAAGGTTCCAGGCTGCTCCTGCGGTGGGCAAGATGTCGAGTGGTGAAACCCCACCGAGCTGCTGGACGCCGTCGGGCGGCCGCAGTTCTTTAGGCGAAGATCGGGCCGACGGCGGGGTATCGCGCGATGAGCTTGGCGCGCATCTCCGCTAGCCGTCGTGGAGGTCCGTCGATGCCGGCGTCCTCAGGGGAGCCGAATCGGGTGTCGAGCAGCATGGGCCGTCCCCAGGCGGTGACCGGTTCGTAGTCGGCAGGTGTGGAGAGTTTGGCGACCCAATCGGGGCGGCCGTAGATAATGTCCCCGCCGATCATCACCATGTCGACCCAGGACGGGTACGCCGAGACCACGTTGTCGTACGGGTCGTCGAGGTGCTTTTGGAGGATTGTCAGGTCCGCTGCGCGTCCCGCCTCGAGGGTTCCGATCTTGTCCGCGAGGCCGGCGATCTTGGCGGCGCCGCTGGTGACCATCTGTACCAGATCTGGTGCCTTCACCGTGTTGCCGGGGGTTTGCCGGAGGACTTGCCAGGCCACCTTCATCTCGTGCAGCAAGCTCGGGCTGCCGGAGGGCATCCAGTCCGCGCCCAACGCGACCGGTACACCGGCGGCCAGTGCTGCGCCGATGTCGGTGGTCTCGTTGTACAGACGCAGGTTGGACTGCGGCGACCACACTAGCTTCCCACCCGCCGCGGCGAGCTGGTCGAAGTGCACACGGGTCAGAGCGGTCCCATGGATCACCACCGTCGCGGGGCTGAACAGAGGTGAGGCGGTGAACTGGAGGAACTCGTTCACCGATGTTTGGTTGGTCTTCTGTCCTTCGGCGAGATGGACGTAATGCGCCTTGACCGTTTGGGTGTCGAAGATCCCCTTGCGAATGCTTTCGATGTCGTCGTCGTTGAGGCGGTCGAAATCCACCGTGCTGCGAGCGACCTGGGAGCCGAAGATCACCAGGTCGACGTTTCGCACCAGAGCCTCAACCTTGTTCGGGTAGTCCTGGGAGGCGCCCTGGATGGCCGTCACGCCGCCGACCGCCGCGCGGACTTCCGCATAGCGGGTCATCGCGGTCTTTACCGACAGCGATTTTCCGCCCGTGGTCAATACGTGCCAGGGCTGCTTGATGAGCCGGTCGTACTCGTCGCTGTCACGCCACCGGCCGCGGTTGATGTAGATGTTCGGTGGCTCCCACGCTGCGAACACGTTGTACTCTGGATGCCCATGCAGATCGATCAGACCCGGCACGATGACACCCCCGGTGTTGATCGCGTGCTGGACATCGCGCGGCTTGGTCGTGCGCACCGACACGATCTGCCCACCGTCCACCACCACCCAGCCACGAGCGATCGATCCATCGCTCTTCAGGACCGAACCGCCAAGAGCCGTCGGCTGTGCCGAAACAGCCTCGGCAGCGCCAGCATCCAGTGGGACATCCCGCCGCCGCGGCGCTGTTGATCGGGCCGGTCGCCGAACAGCGCGTGACACACCACGCTCGTACGCCTCATCGAATGCGTCTCGGCTTACCACTGTGTCCCCCCGGGAAGATGCACCCCAGCATCCCCCCCACGCGGGCCTGCCAGCAACCCCCTACGATGCGGCTCACCCCTGCGATGATGAGGGCGGAATACTGGTCGTGTGCGACGCCGACGATCCGGCGGCTGCTTGCCGATGGCGAGGTATTGTCGGGGAAGTGGGAGACCGGAGGCAGTTCGAGTGAGTGATAAGCCGCAGGAGAAGGTCAGCCCGCGGTTGCGGGCCAAGTTGGATGACGCCGATTCTGGGCAGGCCGTTGAGGTCGTGGTCGCCCTGGCGCCTCCGGTGTTGCCCGACGAGGGCAGCCGGGGTCAGAAGATCGCTGCCGCGAAGCAGCGGTTCGAGCGTGAGGTCGCCTCGGTGAGTGAACGGATCGCCTCCGCAGGTGGTGAGATCATCGATGCCGCGTGGATCAACTCGACGATTCATACCCGGCTTCGGGCCGAGCAGGTCGACGATCTGGCCGCGGATGAGCACGTCGTAACTATGGACCTCCCGACGAAGCTGGAGGCCGAGGACTAAGCGAAGTGAGCGAGTCCCTTGCCCTTCGCCGAGACCGTGCCGCGGATCCGCTTGGCTTCGCTGACGAGCTTGTCGCGGAGTTGGCCTGGATCGAGTGCCGGATCCTTCTCGAGCCAGAGAGCCAGCATCCCGGACACGTGCGGAGCCGCGTAACTGGTGCCGGCGCCTGCGTCTCCGAAGCCGCCGGCAACCAGGCACGCAGCGATGTTGCCACTCGCGCCGCCGCCGGGAGCGACGACATCCGGTTCGGTCCGCCGCCCCGCCGGACCACGGCTGCTGTAGTCCTCGACGGCCGTGCCGTCGAGATCTGTAGCGCCGACCACGATGATGCCGTCGGCCTCGGCAGGACGGGTCATCGTCGCCCGCCCCGGACCGCTGTTGCCCGCGCTCTTGACCACTACCATTCCCAGCGCCCACGCAGCCTCAGCCGCGACGGCCTCCGGGCTCTTGGTGCTGGTGACAGGTCCGGCACCCCACGAGCAGTTCGCGATCGCCGCGCCATCCTCCAGCGCCTGCTGGATCGCGAGACCGCCACTGAAGTTGTCGCCATTGAGCAGGTGGCTCGTGGCGAGCACCTTGTAGTTGTAGATGGTCGCGCCGGGCGCGATGCCACCGTTGTCGATGTCGTCCGCTGCGATGATCCCGGCGACCGCCGTACCGTGGCTGCTGGGGTTGCCCCACGGCTCGGCGGTGAAGTTCCGACGCTGGACAATCCGGCCGCGGAGTGCGGGATGCCTCAGCGCCACCTCGGTATCGATGACCGCGACGGTGATGCCTTTGCCGGTCAGATGCTCGGACTCGAAGAACGCTGGGTAGCCGATCGCAGTGTGGTTGCGCGTGTTGGCTTCAGCTGCGAGCCGCCGCGGAACGTCGAGCGAGGTGACGCTGTGGTCAGCACATACGTCCGCAAGAACCTCGGGGCCGGCCCAGGTGCGCAAGGTGTGGTTCAGCCAGCAGATCTGGGTGACGAGGGTCGGGATCTGCGGAGCCCCGACCACCTCGGGCGCTGGGCCCAGCGACGAACCGGAGAGTCGTTCGATCTCGTTGTAGACATCGCCGACGAACTGGTACGCCGACGTCCGGGCTGTGTGGACCAGTGCGCTGCGGAGCATCGTCGTGTTCGGGTAGTCCACCGAGCTGTCCGCGTGGGTCTCTGTGCCGATGGCCGACCAGTTCGACAGGTCCCGGGGAATCGGGAGGCGCGGGGACGAGGTCGGTGCGGCGAACTCGACCACGGTCGGAATGGCTGGTAGGCCGGCCGGCGCCGGGCCAGCGACGGCCTCTAGGCCGATGCCAGGCGCGACTGAGGGGCGACGCAGACTAACGGTGAGGCAGAAGTCGTCGGTGGACTTCGATTCGAGGTCGCTGCCATAGAGCGTGCGGACTGTCGCGCGTGCGTCGGCGACGGCGGCGCGCCGCTCTTGTGCGGTTGCCATGTTTCCCCCAGCGTGTTGTGCAGATCATGCGAGCCAGTCGGGAATCCGATCTGGTGCGAGCAGTTGGTAGCGTCGCCGCAGCCGCAGTGCGTTGCGGTTCCCGGGATTGTCGAAGCCTAGAAAACGCAGTGCATTCCGGCCGAGGAATCGCTTTGTCGCGGCGACGCCGAATGCTTTGCGATAGTGCGAGCGATAGCTGTCGAGGAACTGGTCGTGCGCCGGCAGCAGAGCCTGCATGAACCAGTCGGAGCCGAACATCAACCGGTCGGTCATTGGCGCGGTCGGTGCGTCAGCGGCCATCATTTCGCCGAGCATCGCGAAGTAGGCGCGCGCGATGCCGTCATCGTCGATGCGATGGTTGCCGACATCGGCGTAGACGTGGTCGTTGGCCACTGCGAGCTTGGCCATCCGCCAGGGCCAACCCGTAGCAGGCTCGTTCGCGCGGGCTCCACCGAAGTGTCCGAGGTTGACCCGCAGGTGGGGGAACTCGCGCAGGGCCTGGGCCCAGCCGACAGGCCCCGCGAACTCCTTGAAGGAGTCGTCGGCATAGTTCGACCGGTTCGCATGCGCGGTGATGGGAACTTGCTCGGTCTGACACCAGTCGTAGAACTTCCGCAGTTCCCCGTCCACGAGCTCGGCTTCAGTGGGGGTCATGTCGATGGTCGCCTTGTTGCCCAGCGGTACCCACCCCATCGGTGGATAGACCTTCACGCCGATGAATCCGTGCTCCAAGATCGCTGACTTGACCACGTCGAACGGCGTCTCGGCCAGCCCCGCGAGCACCGCGTTGACTTGACGGCGCGGGTCGAAGCCGATGAAAGGATGCAGTCTCGCGTTCTCGACACCCGGCAGCCGGCCGGCCATGCTCAATCTGCTGATGCCCTCGAACAGCTCGACCTGCTGGCGGAGCGTGGTCTTCGGCCGATCCCCCAGCCCGGTGCCGAGATCGACGAGCAACGGGCAGAACAGGTCGACCTGAGCTGAAGAGTTGCGGACGAGTTCGGCGGCGAGGTCGAATCGCGAAAGGCCGAACAGCTTGGCCCATCGGACCGCGCGGCGGGCGTCGGCCAGCCGATCGGTCCACCCTTCGGCTGATGCCACCGCGGCACCGGCGCCGGTCCCGGTGCGATGTTCCTCTGTTGCCAGAGCGCTGTTCAGGCGCCGGACGAAGATGGGGTCTTGGGCCAGCAGGTCGTCGAAGGCAACGTCGGTCTGACTTTCGAGTCCGCCGACCGATTCCAGTGCGGCGGCGGTTCCGAAGATCCCTGGACCGAGTACGTCGGCAACGGTCTCCCCGCCGGTCGCGAGCAGACGCCGGATTCGCGCCATGTCTTCTTCGTAGCCGGGTGCGGCTCCCTGCACGACACGATCGATCAAAGTCGCCAGCAACGGACCCAGCGCGGGCGTGTTCAGATGCAATCGCTGCACGAAGCCCCGCACCGGAAGGTCATCGGCATTGAACACGTGACAATGCACGTCCACCACGAAGTCTGCCATCACATCCGCCCCTTGTGCCGAAGAATGACACCAGTTCGACGCCGAGTCCAGGCCACGGCGAGAACAACCCGCAGTACAAATACTTGTTTCAGCGACCGTGTGTTCCGTTGCGAGGGCTTGCTGGATGTCTGGCGGTGCGCCACGATGAAAATCGCGTATCCGCGGGAATTTGTTCGGCGGAGTCGCATTCTCAAGGGGGAGGATGCGTGGCCAGGGAGGAATGGGCGGCTGTTCAGGACCGCCTGACGGCCTCGTACGACGAGGTGCGCGACGAGCTGCTCGGAAGTCCGGGCGTCATCGAGATCGGCGTCGGGTTGCGCCGACGGGACGGCCGGGTCGAGGACGAAGCGGTTTACGTCGTTTCGGTGCGTAAGAAGCTGCCGTCGGCGGACGTTGCAGCCGGCGAGCTGACCCCGGAGTCGATCCATGGTGTCCCGACTGATGTCGAGGAGTATTCCGAGCCGGTCCTCCTGCTGGGCTTCGATGACGAGGACGACCAGCGCAACTACGAGACGAAGGGCGGTGCCGGCGCCAGCGCTGAGCACAGGGCGCGGGGGACGCTTGGCTGCTTCTGCCGGCGGAAGATCTGGGAATCGCCACCATGCATGAGCACTATCTTGCCGGCGACCGGGCGCTCGTGTGGCATGAGCGACGCCAGTTCGGCGACCGTATCCGAGAACCGGGACTCTGGGCGGATGCGCAGGCCGTATGCTTCGAGATGGCTCGCCGGGTCCAGTGCAACATCGACACTCTCATTGACCAACCCGACGGCCAAGGCTATGTATTCCACAGCAACGACGGACGGCGCAACCCGGTGCGCCCGTACAATCCAGCAACTGAGCGCGGTGCCTCGCGCTCGCTGGCTGGGCGAACACGTCGGGACAGTCCCCTTGGCATTGTCGTAGTGGCTTCGGTTGGTGGGCGACGTTTGGCTCGTTGCGACCCATCCACAGTAGCCAGACTCGGCCTGGGCCGATCCTCTGCACCGATCGTGGAGCGGATCTTTGCCCTGTACTCGGCTGGACTCGGGTTCAGGGCGATCGCTGAGACACTCAACGCCGAAGGTGTGGCCTGCCCGTCGGCGCACTCTCCGCAACAGAAGCGGCATCGGCGTGGAGATGGTGGCAGTCGTCGACGGTCAAGGCGATCCTGGACAACCCTCGGTACACGGGCTTCCCGATCTATGGCCGGTGGCAGAGGGTCGAGGAGTTACTCGACCCCGAAGACGTTGCGGCCGGCCACTTGGTGAGGTTCCGGAAGTCGCCGACGTCGAAGATCGTCCGCTCCGTGAGCCCGCGCACTCCGCGATCGTTTCCGTAGAGGACTTCACGCGAGTCCAGCTCGAGATCCGCGCTAGCCGAGGGGGTGGCCGGCGCGACCAGACATCTCGCGAGCGGATTCGCGTTCGGACACCGCACACCTACCTGTTCAGGTGCCGGGTTCGGTGCAGCATCTGCACGAGGAAGATGGAAGGGGCCATGCGCCGGAACACTGAGTTCTGTCGGTGCGCGGCACGTACCCCCGCCCCTGGATCCAGTGCCGCCTTGGAGCATCAGCCGACTTTGTAACTCCGCGTGGATCAGCTCAGTACGAAGGTCAACGATTGGATTGCGAAGCTCTTCAGTCCCGAGTATCGGACGCCACGGTCGAGGGGCTGGCGGCTGTGGTCGAGGAGGACACGCCGGCCGAACGCGCTGAGGCGGATTTCAAGTGGAGGATCGAGGCGGCCGAGGCGAAGATGTTGAGGCTTCGCGGGCATTGGAGGCAGGCTGGGATCCCGCCGAGTTGACCTCGCAGTACCACGCTGCGGTTGCTGAGATGCGAGTCGCCGAGGCTGGCCTGGCGACGATCGAGTACCCAGAGCGGCTGACGCCGAAGGAGATTCGGGCGATGGCTGATCAGTTAGGCGACATTGCACGGGCGTCGGATCAGGCGAACCGGCGAGACCTCGCTGAGTTGTACGACGCACCTCGACTGGCGATCGATTACGACCATCGCACGCGGGTGGCTGAAGTCTCCATCACGCCTGCCCCGCGTGTGGATAGTGTCGGTGTCCGAGGGGACACGCACATTAACCACACGGCTGACGCTCAACGTATGAGCCGGGAGACCGGCCGATTCGAACCCGAAGCCGCTGATTTCTGAGGCTGATCATCATTTGTCAATGATGCTCGGGATCCCTTACAGGTAACGGATTCCGGCGGCCGCTTGTTGCGCGTAAGTTCTCATTGGCAACCATCCTCTCTCGCTGATTGAGGTGCGTAAGGAGGTGCGTTGGCGGGACGTGTGGCCGAGACAGCGACCGAGTTCAGGGGGCGGTAGGTGGTCGCCGCGAGTGGTCCTTTGTGTCGAGGCGGGGATGAATGAACGCGCGACAGGTATCAGTCAACATCTAGTGTCCTGAGTCAATAATTCGGCGCTAGTCGGTAGACTGTGGTGATGCCAAGCCCGAAGGTTGATCCGGTGGTGTTGTCCGACGAGGAGCGGTCGGTCCTGGCTGGGTGGGCGCGGCGGCGGAAAACGTCGTTGGCGTTGGCGTTGCGGGCCCGGATCGTGTGGCGGAGTGCGGACGGCGGCACGATCGGCGAGGTTGCTCGCGAGGTGGGGGTGTCGCGGAACATGGTGTCGAAGTAGCGTTCGCGGTTCTTGGCCGATCGGCTGGACGGGTTGTCGGATGAGCCGCGTCCGGGCCGGCCGCGGACGATCACCGACGATCAGATCGAGCAGGTGATCACCAAGACGCTGGAGTCCACGGCTGGTGAGGACACGCACTGGTCGACCCGGTCGATGGCTACGAGGACCGGCATGTCGCAGAGCGCGGTGTCGCGGATCTGGCGGGCGTTCGGGCTGAAGCCGCACGCGATCGAGACCTGGAAGCTGTCGACCGATCCGTTGTTCGTGGACAAGGTCCGCGACGTCGTCGGGCTGTACATGAGCCCGCCAGAGAACGCGTTGGTGCTGGCGGCGCACGAAGAGCCAGATGCAGGCGATCGACCGGACCGCGCCGATCCTGCCGGTGATGCCGACCACGCCGGCGCGGATGACCCACGACTACGTCCGGCACGGCACGACCAGCCTGTTTCGCGGCCTTCGACCTCGGCAGCGGTTCGGTGATCGCCCAGCACTACCGCCGGCATCGTCAGCAGGAGTTCTGCGC
Source organism: Kribbella sp. NBC_01510 (assembly GCF_045040325.1). Classification (NCBI taxonomy): domain Bacteria; kingdom Bacillati; phylum Actinomycetota; class Actinomycetes; order Propionibacteriales; family Kribbellaceae; genus Kribbella; species Kribbella sp. NBC_01510. The sequence goes on from NZ_CP109418.1 coordinate 4,782,016, forward strand.
TTCCTGAAGCTGATCGCCGCGGTGCCGAACGACCTGGAACTGCACCTGGTGCTGGACAACTACGCCACCCACGAGACCCCCAAGGTGAAGGAGTGGCTGATCCGCCACCCCCGGTTCCACCTGCACTTCACCCCCACCAGCTCGTCGTGGCTGAACCTGGTCGAGCGCTGGTTCGCCGAACTCACCAACCGCAAACTCCGCCGCTCCGCCCACCGCAGCATCACCGAAGTCGAAGCCGACGTCCGCGGCTGGATCAACGAATGGAACGCCGACCCCAAACCCTTCGTCTGGACCAAGACCGCCGACCAGATCCTCGACACCCTCGCCGCCTACTGCCAGCGAATTACCGACTCACGACACTAGTACGACAGCCGGAATTCGTGACGTTCATTCCAGGAAGGCTTCTCGGCGTTGGTCGTGGCTGGTTCGGGCGCGGTGTTGGTGTCGGCGTCTCCAGGTCGACCAGCGCAGCCGGTGTCGCAGGTCTCGTATCGGCTCGACGATGAGGGTGTTGAACAGGCGGTGGATCTCGTTGCAGGTCAACGCGATCAGGCCTGGTGAGGGTGAGGTTTCGGCTCGTTCGGTCGCGGTGAGGACGGCCAGGAAGGCGTAGGCGAGCATCGCGACGATGGTCCAGCGGCGCCAACTCGTCCAGCGGCGGACCTGGTGCTGATCGAGCCCGGTGAGGGTCTTGCTCGCTTGGGTTGGGTGGGCCGCGCGGCGAGGTGCCTGTGGTGTGCAGGTCCTTTTCCGCGCGGCCTCCCGCCGAACCGGACGTGCCTGTTTCCGGGCATCCGGCTCTCCAGTGACTATTCCGTGAGTGTTGCGACTGGGGTCCCGGTGTGGATGTAGTCATGGCAGGCGGCGCAGACCACGAGGGTTTTGCGTCGCCGTTTGGCCATGAGGTTGTTCCATCCGGGTTGGGCTGGTCTGGGTGGGGCGAGCTCGGCGAGGGTGCGGACGTGATGGACTTGCATCTCGCCGGGTTGGTCGCAGAGCTCGCATCTGCCCCGTAGGAGCCGGGTGACCAGCTCTTTGCGGGGGTAGATGACCCGTTCCGGAAGACGGTCGTCGAGGACGGCCGTCTTCTGCCGTGTGAGTGGAATACCACCGAACCGTGCGACCAGTGGCTTCTTGTCTTTGCCGCGTCCGACGATGGCCTCGAAGCACGTGCGTGGCCCGTGTGGGGTCTGGATCTTGGCCGTGTGTTTGGCCGCGATCTTCGACACCGTCGAGCGGTGCTTGGAGGCCAGCGTCTTCAGCATCGAGGTCAGCATGACCCAGCGCAGCCGGTGCAGTAGGCGAACGTTGCCGGCTAACAAGAAGTATTGGACGATGCCCCGATACTCCGCCCCATAGATCCTGACGATGTCGTAGTCGCCACGGCTGATCAGGCGGGGCCGCCGCGCGGGATTGCCGCGCATGAGATACGGGGCGCTCTTGGCTTTGATCACCGCCGGGGGCACGCGTAACTGGATCTGGCCGTTGACCGCGCGTTTGCCGCGGGTGAACTGCCGATCGTCGTGTCCGACGGTGATGTCGTAGCCGAGGAATCGTGCCGCGCCGCTTCTGGCGTGCGTGATCAGCGTCTTGTCCTGGGCAAGTTCCAGCGCGAGATCATCGCGCAGGAACGCCGCCAGGCGCTGTTTGATCTCCTCGGCCTCAGCCTTGGGTCCGGTGAACCCGAGCAGGTGGTCATCGGCGTAGCGGATGTATCGCAGCCGTCGGTAGTCGGGATCGTGAGGGTCCTGACTTGGCAGGCTTCGCATGCGATTGCGCAGCCTTCGGGCTTCGACACGGTCGCCGCGCCTGCGGGCGCGTGCGAGCGCGGCCGCGACCTCCAGGTAGGCAGGGTTGCGGGCCCTGCGTGCCTTTCGGGTGTATTCCGGGATGAGGACTGTCTCGACGAAGGCGTCCAATCGGTGCAGGTAGATGTTGGACAGGACCGGAGACGCCACGCCGCCTTGCGGCGCTCCGGACAGTGTGGCGTTGTAGACCCAGTCCTCCAGGTATCCGGCTGTCAGCATGTTGCGCACCAGCCGCAGGAAACGGTTGTCGTGGATCTTGTCCGCCAGCGTCGTGACCATGACCTCGTGGTCAAGAGATCCGAAGCAGTCGGAGATGTCTCCCTCGATGAACCAGTTCGTCCCGGTCCAGGTGTTGGCCACCTCGCGGAGCGCGGTATGGCAGCCCCGGCCGGGACGGAACCCGTGGGAACGGTCGGAGAACTGCGGCTCGTAGTAGGCCTCCAGCAGCAGGCGCACTACCTCGCCGACCAGCTTGTCCGACCAGGTTGGCATCCCCAGCGGGCGTAACTTCCCGTTGCGTTTCGGGATGTAGACCCGCTTCACGGGCTTGAATCGGTAGCGCTCGTTGCGCATCGCATCGATGATGCGGCCGATCTTGCCCAGCGACATGCCGTCCACGGTTTCCTTCGTGGCCCCGGCCGTCATCGCCCCGTGGTTGGAGTAGATACGTCCGTAGGCCAACAGATACAACTGCGGGTTGAACAATTGCCGATACAGCTCATCACATGGCAGGCCACGCCTGCCGCGTTCACGGAGGACACCCAGCACCGCTTCGGCGCTCTGCATTTCGCATACCTCCCGATCTGATGGTGCCCGATCACCTGTTCCCCTTCGCCCATGCAGACGGCTTTCCCGTCCTCCTTGGCAGGTCGTGACTCCTGCGACTACTACGGGAACTGCGTCGCCGTAGGACTCGCGCCCCGTAGGCGATCCCACGTTCGTCCCTGTCATACGGTGCAGCGCGACGTAGGCGGCCCACTCATCTCCTTGAATGTCCTCATTGGACATCGCTTCCCGCCCCGGAGGTTGCCTCGGCTATCGTTCAACGCCGAGGCAGGGCGTAACACCGGTTTCAGACGTCTTTCCGGTGGATGTGAAGTTTCATCGTCTGGAGATTAGGCTTCAGGCAATCCAGCTTTCGCCATATCGCGCGGGTCTTCCCAGCGCACCGTCCCATACGCCTGGACCCGGCCACTGGTTCGCTGACATGCTGTTGTCCCCTTAACCTTTCGGCGCCAGGTAAGTCATCAGACCCAAGAACCTCCCTCCGAGTTCCTCCCCACTGGATGGGGAATATGACAAGGCGCCTCGTGGCGCACAAGGACACTTCGATCGTCCAGCGGCGGCCGGCGACGCGGACCAGTTCGCGCAGCGGGACCGGTGCCGGTGACCAGCAGCGATAATAGGCGAGCTCGCCGGTGGCGTTGTTGCGGCGAATCAGCAGCCACCGCTGCCCCAGAGTGCCACTGGGCACTGCCCCCGGTTCGGGTTCGATGCTGATCCAGGCCCAGTCGTAGAACCGTGGCCCCTTGGAGCCGTTACCGGCCGACAGCCGCTGCCATGCCTTGCGGGGCAGGCGGCCAGCGAGTTCGTCGGCGCGGACCTTGCCGACGCCGGTGCGGACCGGGTGGCTGCACGCGACCGCGAGCACATACCCGACACCGCGGTCCTCCAAGGTCTTACGCAGTTTCGGGTCGGCGCCGTAGACCTCGTCACCGGCGACCCAGCGCGCGCTCACGCCGGCGTCCAGGGCGCGGGTGATCATCTCGGTGGCCAGTGCCGGTTTGGTCGCGAACCTTCACCGTCGCCGGGACACCGGCCTGCTCGCGCCGGTCGGTGTCGTCGGCCCAGACCCGCGGCAGATACAGCTCCGGTCGATCAACGCGTGCCCGGCAGTGCCGGCATAGGTCAGATAGACCGCGACCTGGGCGTTCTCGATCCGCCCGGCGGTCCCGGTGTATTGGCGCTGCACCCCAACGGTGTGAGCGCCCTTCTTGAGGTCGCCCGTCTCGTCCACCACCAGCACGGCATCCACCGTGCCGAGCCGCTCCACGACATACCGGCGCAGGTCGTCACGCACGCCGTCGGTATCCCATTTCGCCTTCCGCAGCAGGTGCTGCAGGCCGTCAGGCGAGTCGTGACCGGCGTGCTCGGCCAGCGTCCAGCAGTTCTTCACCGCCAACCCCGACATCAACCCAGCGACCGCATCCCGCGCCAGCCGCCGCGACTCCAATCGGGCGAACCGAGACGCGATCCGCGCCATCAACCCATCGAACTCCACCCGCCAACGACCAGGGTCTATGCTTTGGCCCGCGGCCACCGCGAGATCTTCTTGAGTCCACACAACCCGAGATCATCGACCGGTGGCCGCCTCACGTCCGGGACCGCCACACCGCCAAATCACGAACTACGGCTGTCGTGCTAGGGCGGCTGCGCTGAGGGTGGGAAGAGCGGTGAGCGCCGATGGGTCTGCAGCGTTGTGGAAGAGCCAGAGGCAGTTCCATGGGTAAGTGACTGCCAGCGCTCCAGTGAAGAGGAAGTTCTGGACCTTTGTGACGTCCAGGCGGGTCAGTGCGCCAGTGCCTTCGTCATACGCGAACATGTCGGACATCCGAGCCTTTCCTGCTGACGCGCGGGCCAGGACTCGGTCGCCTGCACTCAGCGGGTTACCCGGAGGGTCGTCCTTCTGTGATTTGATGGCGGTGGCCAGTTGTGCTGCCCAGCGTGATCCCCAGTAGGCCCAAATTTCTCCTGAGATCTTGAGGTCCCAGGCGGTGGCCGGGTCCTTGGTTGCGCTCCCCTCATGATGGCGACCAGGACCGGAACGACGATGAACGACCACAGCACGAGCTGGAACTGGTCAGACTCCAGGTGTCACGGGCGTCGATGAAGATCCCGAAGAACGATCCGCTGCGTTTGCGCCCGGCGCCTGCCGCGAGGAGCGTCATGACCAAGGTGGCGCCGTACGCGATCCATACCGATCTCATGGCGTTGACTCACCAGTACATGACTGCGGTCTGGCCGGAGGACCAGGCGTAGTAGAGGCGGATGCGGAGAACGTAGCGGCGGCCTTGGAAGAGTTTGGCGGTGAGGTGGGAGTTGCGGTCTTCGCCGCTGTCGTCGTCGCCGGCTACGTAGCGGAGCTCGCCGTTGACGTCTTCGAAGAGGACCATCACGGTGTCGCTGGCGCCGAAGGTGGCGAGGTCGTACTGGCGGGTGTCCGGTGGCGTCAGCTCGAAGTCGGCCTGCCCGCGGGGCTTGAGCGACAGCGGGACGGACTGGAAGGGCTCCAGTGGTGGTGGCGCATTGTTGATCGTTGGGTACCAGCTCAGGACGTACTGCTTGTCGGCGGCGGAGATGGTGCCCGGTGGGTGGACGCCAGCGACGTTGTACTGCGCAGGCTCGATGATCAGGCCGGCCTTGAACGCGTACTCCATGATCGAGGCCGGATCCCAGGTCGAGCCTTCGACGTCGGCGGGCTCGAGCTTGCGCAGCACGTTGTAGAACGTCTTGTCGCGGTCCCACTCGTTCGGCGGCCCGGCGAAGGACTGGTAGACCTTCTCCTCATCCCACACGATGCCGGCGAACGGGTTCTGGTGCTCGTGCGACAGGCCGACGCTGTGCCCGATCTCGTGGAGCGCGGTCGACATGCCGTACGGCGACGAGGTGAGATCCCAGCCGAGATTCATGGTGCGCGTGTTCATCCCCGCCATCAGTACGTCGCGGCCAACGGCGGACCAGGATCCGTCGTAGTCGAAGAGGAACCCGATCCGGACCTCTGCCTCCGAGCGGTCGTTGACCTCGCGGAACTCCAGGCCGATGCCGAGGTTAGTCCAGGTCTCGAACGCGCCTCGGACGACGTCGAGTTGTGGTTTGGCCCCGACCCACGAGACGAATCTCGTTGTGCCGTCGGGGAACTGGATCTGCGATCCGTCGGTCTGTCGGTCGAAGAAGTAGTAATGCAATACCGTCCCGTTCACCCACTTGCTCCGGGCAGGTCGGATGGCTTCGAGACGGTCGGCTCCGAGACCGGGTGGAATCACCGGTTCGGGTTGCTGCGGAAGCGCGCAGTACCGCAGTTCATCGTCGTTCTGTGGATCGTAGACGTGCTCGTCCGTGTGCGACATGAAAGTTCCCCTTGCCCCCGGCGGACCGAGCCGCCAGCTTCAACGTACGCCGTCGCCGCTCGCGTTGCGACAGTTCGTGATTCGAAACATTTGACCTGAGCGAATGGTGCAGCGAGTTCCCAAAGGTTGCCCTTAGCAATGCCCTGCTATGTCACCGGCCCAACAAGTGCTTCATTGAGGTTGGGTTCTCGCCGAACCGTTGAACTGGGCGGGCCGGTGGGTCACGATGAGGGTGACCCACCGGGCGGAGGGGCTGGATCTCCGGTCGGCTTGGCGGTCGGGGGGATTGATGGACGACGTACCGCTGGTGCCTGCGGCCTTGCCCGGGATCGTGGCCGGGCCGGTGCTGCGCCGCGTCACCCGGACGAAAGCTTCTGTCTGGATCGCGGTCAGTCGCCCGGATCCGGTGACCTTGCTCCTGCGGATCGCGAATCAGCCGGAGACGGAGATCGCGGCTGCGACGGTTACGCCGACCCGGGTCGGACGGGTGCTGTGGTTGGCAGTGCTGACAGGTGGATCGCCCGTCGGCGGAACATTCGCTGCTGGTGTCCTGTACGAGTATCGACTCACCTCAGTTGGTTGGCCGGAGCCGAACTGGGCGGAGGTGGCGATCGGCTCGCTGCGACCCGCGTTCCCGGGTCCGCCTGCGACCATCGAAGAACTTGTCTTGATCCATACGTCCTGCCGCAAGGTGCACGGCAATGGGAGAGACGGACTCGCCGAGGCGCACGCGGTGATCCAGGAGCGCATCGCTACGGCGCAACCGAGTGCGCGGCCGCATTTGCTCGTGATGTCAGGCGATCAGATCTATGCCGACGAGGTGCCGTCGGTGCTGGTACCTCGGATCCGGCGGATCAGTCAGGATCTCGTCGACGTGGACGATGCCGCACCGTTCCTGCCGCTGCCGAGGATCGGTGGCAGGCAACAGCCGTCGGAGGCGCACAAGCTCACCTCATCAGCCGCGGACAACCATTTGTGGCTTCTCGGCGAGTTTCTGGCGACTTATCTGCTCTATTGGTCCGATGTCCTTTGGCCGGCGGTGCTGCCTGCGTGGACTGATGTGATCCCGGGGACCGATCTGGATCCGGCCGCGCAACTGGACGAGGGAAGCTGGAACGAGCAGCGCGACGTCGTGTCGACATTCCGTGCTGGACTGGCTTCGGTTCGCAAGGTGCTCGCGACCGTGCCGTCAATGATGGTCCTCGATGACCACGAGGTAACGGACGACTGGAACCTCGACTATGCGTGGACCGCAGCTGTCTACCCGGATCCCGCTGGTACTCGCGTGGTCAGCAACGGGCTGCTCGCGTACCTCGTGTGTCAGCACTGGGGGAACGTGCCGGAACGGTTCGCCGCCGCCGGCACTCCGGAGGCTGCCGCGCTCGCAGCGGCGGTCTGGACGGGTAGCAGTCCGGACTCGCCGGCGACCCGGGCATTGCTCGGACTCCCGATCGCGGCACCCCCGGCGCCGCCGTCCGTACTGCGGGACCTCACTGTTCCCGGAGCGCTGCGCTACGACTTCGAGCTCGGACCCGGAGACGGTTGGCCGGTACGTCTGATCGGTCTGGACGAGCGAACCGTACGGGAGTTCCATCGAGTCGACCATCCGCCGGGGCGGACGAGCGTCGCCGCTCTCGGAATGATGCTGCCCGGCCCGGCTGGACTCGGGCCGGCTGACCTGACCGTCATCGTCACCCCATCGCCTGCGTTGGGTACCCACGTCATCGAGCACGACGTCCAGCCGGCATCCGGGCTGCTACCGGGCGGCGCTATCTACACCGACTTCGAGTCGTGGTCGGGTGCTACGGCAAACCACCAGGAGTTGCTGCGCCGCGTGGGTGCGTATGGTCCGGTGCTGTTGCTCGGAGGCGACGTACATTTCGGCGGTACTGCGCGTTCGTCGTACACGCGTCTGGGGATTACGTCGACGGCCGCCATGGTCACGTCCAGCTCCGCTCACAATGCCGACGCGAAGACCATGGTGCTGCATCTCCTGGGCGATCTGGCTATGCGGCTCGGGATCGAGCGGCCGCGCACTCAGCGTGGCTACCTGGCACTGAGCGCGGCTGACCGTTCCAAGTTGGCGGCTGCACCACCGGCGGGCGCTTCGTTGCCGTACGACGACCTGACCGATGTGCTTCTCGGACGGGTGTTCCGAGCGGGACAGGAGACTCCCGCCGTCATCGCGGAGGACGTGGCCGCGGCGTACGGGCTGCCGGCGGGGGACTGGACGTACACCGTCGTACCCGTCGACGACCAGACATTGCCCCCGGCTGGCCCATTGGCGAACGACATGGCCACTGCACCGGCACCGGCCTGGCCGACCTGGGATCCGGTGAAGTCCTATCAAATGGTCAAGGCGCTTCGCGCGGGTGACCTGCATCGCGTCGGGCGAATGTTCGTCGGTCTGCCGCAGTTCTCCATGCTGGAGTTCAGCAATGGCCCGCTGACCGTGCATCACCATCTGATCGCCCCGGTCGGAGACGCCTCCAGTGACACCGGGCGCCATCACGCGGACGTTTCGGTGGTGATGAGCTGATGTCCGAGCGGCCGATGATCGAGGCCCTGACCGACGCTTTCTGCGATGCCATGCGCTCGGCGTTGGACGGAGACCAGTCCACCCTGCCACCGCTCACTGGTCCCGACCTGCCCGGCGCCCGAACCGCGCTGGCGGAGCTGACAGATCGGGCGGCGGCTGTGTCCGCTGCAGGAGATCCGGTTAGTTGGGCGCAGGCGATGGATCACTGGCATGCCAAGTTGCAGGACGTGGCAGGCAAGGCCTTCGGCGGGAATCCGGCGGACGCCGAGGATGCCGCACTTATCCGTTTCCTCGAGCTGGATTCGCCCCGTACCGCGGCGTTTCTGAGCCTGGTCGGCGTTGTCGTGCATCAGCCGGGGCAGCCTGACAGGCTGAACCGGCTGAAGTTCCAGCAGCTGCTGCAGGATCCCGGGACGCTCGTCAACGAGCCGTTCTGGGACGCGCTGCTCGGCGATGCCGGGCTGCCGGGGACCGGTCGGTTGCCCGCCGTACTGATGGGCCTCTTGCTCCTCGCCCCGCAGACTGTCCTCGCGCTGGCTCGCGACCAGCTGAAGGTGACCCCGCTGCCTGCCCCGGTCGCCGATGCACCGGGACCGTGGCGCGACTATCGGGCGGCGACCGAAGGCTGGATCTCGGTGACCGTGCCACTCGGAGATCCGGCGCAGCCCACTCCGTACCCAGCCGACATCTACGACTACACCGCGGACATTCTGCCGGACCTGACCGGCACGCTGGCGATCCGATCGCAGCGGTTGCCGAAGCCGGGCGGCGGTGCGCGGACCGTCTTCGAGATGTGGCTTGCGGTCGCGATCGAGGGTGACGTCTGGCAGTACGACCTAGGTTCGGACTGGTACGTCCGGGTGGAGCCAGGTGTCGACGCTGGGTTCGGGTACGACGGCCAGTGGCACGGCGCGTTCCGGCAATTCGTTCTCGACCCGTCGAAACAGCCCGGACCGGGTGATCCGGTCGTCGTCAGCCTGGGTCGAGATCTGGGTCTGGGCCGGCCCGACATCTCTTTCGGTCCGCCGTACGACACCCGGTTGATCGTGCAGGACCTCGGTCTCTACCTGAAACTGCGTGAGGACCACCCGATCTTCGAGATCGGCGGCTTCGTGCACGGCTTCTCGGCAGTACTGACGAACCGGTGGTTCCGCACGTTCGGTATCAGCGACACCGTCTTCCGGGACGGTCTTCGGTTTGCGCTCGAGCTGGACATCGCCTACATCGAGAGCCTGGGAGTCAGGCTCAACTTGAGCAGCGGTCTCGACGTCACTTTCGGGATCGACAAGGAGTTCGGCAAGAAGCTGCCGGTGAGCTTTACCCTGCACAGCATTCGGCTGCATGTGCCGATCGAGGCGACACAGGACGACTTCAATGTCCGGGCCGAGGTCCGGTTCCACATCTCTGTCCGACTCGGGCCGGTGATCCTGGTCGCCGATGGTCTCGGAGGCTGGGTCGGATACTGGACTGTCGATGGCTCGAGGAGCTACGTCGGCTTCCTGCCGCCTACCGGCGCGGGTCTGCAGATCACCGCCGGTCCGTTCACCGGCGGTGGCTACCTCGACTTCACCGGCGGCCCGAACGAGCGGTACGGCGGTGTCGTCTACGTTCGGGTCGGCAGCTTCGAGATCACCGCCTTCGGCCTGCACGAATTGACCGGCAAGCCGGGTGACAGCAATCGCAGTACCTCGCTCGTGATGGTCCTGGGTGTCAGGTTCGCCCCCGGGATCCAGCTCGGGTTCTTCCTAGAGATCTCGGGGTTCGGCGGCCTGGTCGGCATCAATCGCCGAGCCGACACCGATGCCCTGCGGGAGCGACTGACTTCCGGCGCTGCAGGGAACGTCCTGTTCGCCGAGGACCCGATCCGTAACGCGCCCCGCATCCTGGCGGACCTTGGCGCGCTCTTCCCCGCGCACGCAGGGACGCATGTCTTCGGGCCGACCGTCCAACTGAGCTGGCTCAACATCGCCGGGTTCAAGATCTTCACCCTCGATCTCGGGCTGTTCTTCGAGTTCCCCGGTCCGAGCCGAATCATCCTGCTTGGGTCTGCCCGCGCACAGGTCCCTCCGGTCAAGGGCATCCCGCACCTGTTGGACATCCGCTTCGACATCGTCGGATTCGTCGACTTCCCCCAACGCATCATCGAGTTCGACGCCACCCTGATCAACTCGATGGTCATGCAGGTGCTGAACCTCACCGGCGATCTGGCGCTGCGGATCGCCTGGGGGGATCACCCGTACCTGTTGCTGAGTTTCGGTGGGTTCCACCCCAACTTCAAGCCGCTTCCGGCGCAGTTCCCGGAGATGACCCGCCTCGCGCTGACGGTGAAACCCGGCTTCCTGTCGCTTGGGGTGTTCTTTCGGGCCGAGGCGTACTTCGCACTGACCTCGAACACCGTGCAGTTCGGCGGACGGGTCGAGCTTGGATACGCCGCGGGGCCTGTGAACCTCGTCGGCTTCCTCGCTCTGGACGCGCTATTCCAGTTCTCCCCGTTCCACTTCGAAGTCTCGATCAGTGCCGGCGTTCGCCTGCGCTGGAACAGTACGACCTTGGCCGGGGTCCGGCTGGAGGGCACGATCACCGGGCCAGGTCCGGTGACACTCACCGGGAAAGCGTGCTTCGAGATCTTGTGGTTCGACATCTGCGCGGACGCGACCATCACCCTTGGCGGCAGTTCGGAACCGGCCCCGCCCGCGGTCAGCAGTGTCGCCCAGGCTCTTGGGCCGGACCTGTCGGATCCTGCGAATCTCAGTCCCGAGGGAGGCACAGATCCCCACGTAGTTCAGAAACCGCGTCCGTCGGTGCCGGGTGACAACCCTCTGGTCTCTCCGCTCGGCTCGCTGTGCTGGGCACAGAAGAGGGTTCCGCTGAACCTGTTGCTCGACCGGTTCGAGGGCTCCCCACTGGCCGAGCGCCAGCGGGTCGAATTGACGGTGTCGAGCGGTGGAGGTTCGGCACAGGATTGGTTCGCGCCGGGCACATTCGCGAACCTCAGCCAGTCCGAGGCGTTGAACCGGCCAGGATTCGAGAAGCTCGATGCCGGGGCACGGATCTCGATGGGCGCGTCCACTTCTTCGACCGCCGTACGGCATGATGTCACAGTCATCGAGATCCGCTTGCCGAGCCGGGATCAGTTCGTCTCCGAAGCCTTGCCGATGGCCGCGGTCGTGCTGGCTGGAATCCGCGCCCGCACCGGCGCCGCGCAGGCGAAAACGACTACGCCCTATCTGACGGTGGTGGAGGAACAGTTCGCGGTCCGGGACGCGAACGGAGCCGTCGTGGCGGGCGGGCTGAGCGTCAGCGAGGCTCACCAGCAAGCGCGGGTTCGCAAGCAGACTGCGTTGCACGTCAACGACCTCGTCGATCTGGGGGTGATCTGAGTGGCCGCCGTCCGGTTGGACTTCCTCGGTTGGCGGCGGCCTGGCACGTTCAGTGCCGTCAGCGGCCCGACTCTGACGCCGAGCGGCAGACTCACCGGCGAAGTGGGTCTGACCCTGCGCAACTCCGAGCCACCGCACGACTCTTCCGCCGCGGCGGTAGTGAAGTTCGACCTGCTGGGGCCTGGTGACGTCGACCGAACCCAGTCTGGCGCGGTCCTGCACATGGTGCCGCCGCCCGGCACGCTCGACTTCGAGGAGACCGCCTGCGCGTACGTCGAACTGGCGGCCGGCGACCTCCAATGGCGTTACACCCCGCAACTACCGTTCGGACCGGAATCGCGGGCGCTACGGCCCTGGTTGGTACTCGTCACCGGAACGCCGACCGAGGTGTCGATCCAGCCTGGCGGGATGGTGACATTGTCCGGCGCCGCGTTGGACACACACCCGTTGAAGGACTCCAGTCGGTGGGCGCACGGGCAGGACGATGTCGACCATCCCGGCGAGCGAGAAGTCGCGAGGTTGCTGTCGCCCCGCAACTTGGACAAGTCCACCGAGTACGTTGCGGTCTTGGTGCCGGCGTTCACCCCGCAAGGCCTAGCTGCTTGGAACGAGGGCGACACGACCGTCACGCTCCCGCTGATGCACTACTGGACGTTCGCGACCGGCGAGGCCGGCGACTTCCCAACCCTGGCTGCCCGCCTGCGGCCCGGCATCGTCACCACCCAACTGGGCCGCGCGCCGCTGACCTACGGTCCGCTGCCGCTCGCGCCGCCCGAGCTCGCGCGGGGCGCTTTGACGGCCATCGGCAGCGAGGACGACGCGGTTCCGGCAGTTGTTGCCGCTGACATGACCGTGCTCACCGCCCCCCTCTTAGATCCCCGGAGGCCGGTGGTGTCGCTGCCGCAGTACGGAACAGCGTGGGTGGAGGATCCCACGGCGACCGGGTGGGGAGTCACGTTCCGATCCGACCCTCGGCAGCGATCCGCCGCTGGTCTGGGATCCAAGAACGGGATCGACGCGCAGGATCTCATCTCGGACGTCGCCACAGTGCAGGCCGGAGCGCTCGGCGAGGCCGCTGCCCGGATCAGGCACCTGACGGCGGGGCTGAGTGCTGCTCGGTCGCTGTGGCTCCGGCGACTGCCCGCGGATCCGCTGCGCGCACTGGCGGTGTTCGGTCCGACGCTTCGCCGGATGATGATTCCGACCGGTACGGCGTTGACCGCCATCTCCGGTTCGGATCGCCCTCTTCCGGCCGCGCTTTTCTCCACCGCGGCTCGCCGCATGTTACGGCGAGGCCCGGCGCGCACCGCCCTGGCCAGGCCGGGCGCGAACGATCCGGCTGCTGTCTTCGTCTCGGCGAATACCTGCCCGCCGGCACCGCCCCGCGCCCCCGGATCGCTTCCGCACGCGGACAGGCTGAGGAGTCTCGGCCTCAACTCACTGGACGACGAGCTCCGGAAAGCCCTGGACACTGGCCGAGTGCCGTACGCAAACCTCCGCGAGCTCGTCGAGCGGTTCGATCGAACCCCCTACAGCCAGTCGACGGTCCAGGAGTTCGACCGGTCGATGGCAGGTTGGATCGACCGCGCTGAGAGCGGACAGCGGATCCCACTCGCCGAGATCTTGGCCATTCTCGACCCAGCCGAGGGCAAACGACTCTCGGACGTCGAGCTGCTCCGCGCACTGCGCCGGCTCAAGGCCGACGAGGCCGATCTCGATCGAGACACATTGATCGGCCTGGCCCACGACCTGATCACCGACAAGCCTGACCGTCCCTGCCGCCCGGTCGATCTAGGCAGACTGGCGACAGCTGTGAAGGACGCGATCGACCCCACCCTGCCGCGGCCGTTCGTGATCGATCGCGTGCTTGGCACCATCGGCGGCATCGATGACCAGCCGCTGACCCCGCCGGAGCTGTGCCCCGACTTGGATATCCCGGCATGGCAGTTGTTGCGGGACCACGACCCGGACTGGCTGATGCCCGGAGCGGGCACGATGGCGATGGACTCTGTCGTCGCAATGCAGACCAATCCGGTCTTCGTCGACTCGTATCTGCTCGGCTTGAACACCCAGACCATCGGTGAGCTTCGGTTCCGGAATATTCCGGTGCGGACGGGTTGTACGCCGATGCGGCAGTTCTGGTCCCGGGCCGATCCGGCCGCCGAAACGTTCCTCGACGACATCGTCGGCGTACATCTGTGGCCGGATGCCTCGGCGGTGGGCGATGCATCACATCAGACCCCGGCAGCTGCTGGCGCCGATCTGGTGCTTGTCCTCCGGACGACCCTCTTCCGTCGCTATCCGCAGACAGTGGTCTATCTGGCGCCGGCACCGCAGGTCGGCGGCGAGCCGGACTGGGATGCGCCGGCCGACCTCGCCAATCGGATCCAGCCATCGTTCCAAGGCGCGCTGACGCCAGAGATCGTGTTCTTCGGGTTCGACCTCGATCCATCGCAAGGCCGGCGGTTCTGGGCAGTGCTCGAGGAGCCGCCGCACGGTGTTCAGTTCCGCAGTGGTCCGGAGCCGGGGATGAGTCAGCATCACCAAGCCGTGTTGCTGCATCCCGACACTTTCCCGGATGGCGCGGCGTTCGCCGACGCGGCGTTCGCCGATCCGTACCGGGTGCTCATCCGCGGCTCGGCGTTGATCGGAGCAACGACATGAGCCCGCGGACGATTGGCGTCATGCTTCCGTTGCGGCTGGAGACTCGGTTCACCACGCCAGATGCAGGACATGGCTGGCTGTTGAAAGTCCGGGTGGTTCCGGATGCTGCCTCGCTCGATCGCCACGATCCGTTGCCGACGGTGGTCGAGCTGGACGCGGTGGAGCGGCTGTGGCAATTCGCCGATGGTGATCTTGGTACTGCCCACTCCCAGACGCAGTGGCGACGGTTCGCCGCCCAAGTTGGCGCCGCCCGAGGTGCCTGGCTGGCCAGAGCGTTTCCGGCGGTCGAGGCACCTGACGCTGGCTGGACGATCAACCGACCGGAGGTGGGAGGCATTCGAGACGGACTGGCGGCAGGCCGGGTCGGTGGGCTGCCGAAGAGCCTTGAGCTTTGGATGGGCCGGTCCGGCGCGGCCCCTGCTCGGATCGCCCAGCTCGAGATCGATCACACCAAGCTGGGCCTGGATCTGCCGGACCCCGCGAGCGAAGAAACTCGATGGTGGTCCTCGTTCAAACATGCGCAGGAGGTCGGGCTGGGCATCGAGCTGGATATCGGTCCGGTCACTCCGGACGACATCGACGTTCTCTATGTCGTCGGAATCGGCGAGGAGAGGCCCGATCAGTTGTTCCAGAACCACAGGGATGCGGGCACCCTGGGCGTCCTCGCGCTGGGCGCGCCGACGAACACAGTGGATGGCGAGCCCGCTGCAGACCTGGCTCGCGACCCGCAGGCGTGGCTGGATCTGCTGACCAATCAAGGTCCGCAGACCGGAGCACGGGCTCTTGGCCATGCCCTCGCCGGTGACCGCTCGGCCTTACTGCCGCTGCCAGGCGGAGACACCGACTATCGTCAACTGAACCACGCGCTGGTCGCGGGGCTGTGGTCGGCGCTGTACGGGCATGCGATCAAGGACATTTGGGGCGCGGGCAACTCCGGCGACCTGCCCTTCGAGTTGGGAATCTGGGCGGCCGGCAACCTGATCCCGGACGGTCCGGTGCCGCCGATCCGGGTTGGTGATCAGCCGTACGGGGTGCTGCCCGTGACCAGTGCAGCTCGCTGGGTCGCCGATCCGAAGGACCCGCGGGTCGAGATGTCGATTCTCAAGATCGGCACCGGCCTGCGCGATGCCGCGGCTGAAGCGGCCGACCGAGCCGGGACCACTGTGGGCGCCGACACCGATCGCTTGCTGGACCTGGTCGGCCAGTTGCCGAACTCCCGCGGGTACGCCTGGCGCTGGCAACTCTCACTGGACCTGATGTACCAATTGAAATGGGCTTTCGGACAAGGCATCTCGTTCGCAGACCTGGTCACCTGGTGGAACAAGCTTGCGCAAGCGGCGCTCGATCTAGGCGGCCCGCCGGCCCGGCGCTATGCCACCATAGGCTTCCCGCAGGACCTTCGGCTTCCCCTCGTCGTGCCTACGAATCTCGGCGTGGATCACGACCTCTACGAGATGTTGAAGCGCCTGCACCAGGCTCCCGCTCAGTATCTGGCTACGCCGGGCACCCTGGCGGAGTGGTTTCGGCCGATCCCGAACAGCCTGCTGTTCAGGCTGTTGCTTCATGCCCGGCTGGTGGACGCCGCCGAGGTGGTCAGAGCGAGCGCTCGCGACGCCGGGCCGCTGCTCGAACCGATCCAGGCCTCGAGCATCATCCCGACGGCGCTGTCCAGTTGGGGTCGGCAGTTCGACGAGCATCTGCTGACCGGCGATGCGCCCAGCCAGCTGTACGAACTCGGTCGAAAGGCCATCATCGAACTCCTGGACGAGATCAGCCGGCTCGGGCCTGATTTGACCGAGCTGGAGCGAGCGTTCCGGGGAGCGCTCGACACTGCGTCGTACCGGATCGATCCCTGGTTGACCGGCGTGGCGTGGCGGCGGCTGCAAACGCTGGTTGACACCGATCCGGAGACGGTCTTCTGGTTGGGTGCCTACGGTTGGGTGGACTCGCCGAAGCCGCGGACTTCGTCAACCTTCACACCCGAGTACCTGCACGCGCCGTCGCATGAGCAGGCGTTGACGGCTGCGATCCTGCGAGACCGTGCGCTATCGGACCAGGACGTGTCTCGATGGAAGATCGAGCTCGAGTCCGACCGTGTCCGGCTCGCCGCAGAGCTCGCTGCCGAGGTCCGGCTCGGTAGGCACCTCAGTGAGGTCACCGGCCGGTCGGTCGAACACTTGGTCGGAACCCGAGCCACAGTCGACGCCTTGAGAAGGGCTTATCCGATCCGGAGCGAACACGGCGGACGGCGTACTTGCGACGGCCTGCGGGTGATCGCTGACTCCACCGACAATCCGGCCGCGCTGCTTGGACTGGGCCTGAGCCCTGAAACGCTGGTGGAGATCGGAAAGCTATCTGTCGCGGTCGACGTCTACGGCGACCTGCTGGTGTCCGACGCCGTGTACGACGTCGTCTCCGGTCGGACCGATCAGGCTGCGGCGGCGATGGAGGCGGCTGCCGGCCTCGCTGCCCCGCCCACACTGGACGTGATCCGAACACCTCGTGGCGGGCGGACAGCTCGCACTACGGTGGCCGTGGCCATCCCAGACGTTCCCGGCCCGGCTGCTCCCGACAGCCGAACCAGCCCTGGTCTGCTGGCCGAGCCCGCGGTCGCGGCGTTCCTCGAAGCCGTGACCGGCGCACCTGACAGTTCAGACTGGACCTGGCAAGCCCGGGATGCGGACGGGCTGATGCTCGACACGATGACGCTTGCCGACTTGGAGTTACTGCCGATCGATACACTCTCGTTGTCTGCCGCCGACCTGTCCGCCCAAGTACTGACCCAGGTGCCCGGTGCTGCATGGGCGGGACCCGTTGGCGGTGTAGCGGATGGCCCAGTGGAGCTACCGGCGCAGGGAACGGCGCAGCGGTTGGCCGATTTGCTCGGCAGCCGGCCGGCGTTGCCCGCGGACGTCGCGATCGCCGGTGAACCGCCTTCGGCGACGGACGTACAGGCGGAGTTGGCCGACCGGTACTCGGCAGTGCACGCTCTGGCTCAGGACGCGCAGGCGACGATCGGACTCGCGGTCTCCGGTACGGCGTCCGAGCAGGCGGTGGCGCTTCGGGACGCTCTGCGCTGGGGGATCACCCCTCTGACGGCAGACGATGCACCGCTGGGGACTCTGGTGAGCAGGGCGGCTGCTGCACTGGCAGAGCGGATCCAGAAAGCCCCGCTACCGGAGGCCGTCGCCGAACTCGCCCCGGCCGGCATTGCCAGGGCGATGTCCGAGCTGGTGTCACCCGAAGGCAGATTGCCTGTGCTGGCCCGGATGGCCCTGGCTGCATTCCCCACCTCGGTCACTGCCGAACCGGCCGCGGGACCGCCGGCCGACGGCACTGGTCGAATCGATGGTGAGTGGCTCGAGACCGTGGCTGCCGTCCGTCCCGCCCTCGCCAGGCTGGAGGCTCATCAGCTGAGTGAGCGGATTGGGCTCGGCAGTCCGTTCGCCAGCTGGACAAGTCGCCCT